>NZ_CP096393.1:0-5015652 GCF_054131575.1 Enterobacter sp. SA197
TAGAGAACTCGATCCGCCTGAGCACGCGTCGCCCGCACTGCAGGGCCTTTGCTTGCGTTTAGTATCCTAAACTGAATACCTGCCTGATCGATCGCTTTCGCCATCAAGCCGCCAAGGGCATCCACTTCCTTCACCAGGTGTCCTTTCCCAATACCGCCGATCGCCGGGTTGCAGCTCATCTGCCCCAGAGTGTCGATATTGTGTGTCAAAAGCAGGGTTTGTTGACCCATACGCGCTGCGGCCATCGCGGCCTCAGTGCCTGCATGACCCCCGCCAATGATGATGACGTCAAAAGGATCCGGATAAAACATGGTGAATTGCCTCGCGTAAAGCGGTTAGAAATGGAATTGAAGCCCGGGCCGTGGATTCTACTCAACTTTAGCTCAGGGAGAAAGCGCTGGGATCCTGGGTATTAAAAAGAAGATCTTTAAATAAAGAGATCTGTTCTATTGTGATCTCTTATTAGGATCCCGCTTGCTTGTGGATAAGCCGGATCCGGCTAATAAGATCATCATCTTAAGACGGATCATAGGTTGTGAATGATCGGTGATCCTGGCCAGTATAAGCTGGGATCAAAAGGGCTACTTATACACAACTCAAAAAGTAATCAACGGTTGTTCTTTGGATAACTACCGGTTGATCAGTGCTTTTAAGCATAGTTATCCACAACTGTTTGCGTGATCTTTAATCGTTTTTGAGTAAATTAATCCAGGATCCCAGCCAAATTTCAGCCGGATCTTCAGGAATGTCATGCTCAAGCACGTTAATTTTTGCCGTTTCGCCGATCTGTTTTGCACCATGGGTCTTAAGAGCGTCTTCGATTTTCTCAATCGCACCACAGAAAGTGTCATATTCCCGGCTACCGATCCCGATTGCGCCAAAACGAACCCCGGAAAGATCGGGGGCTTGTTCCTGCAACTGATCGTGTAAAGGCTGAATATTGTCAGGAAGGTCACCTGCGCCGTGGGTTGAGCTCACCACCAGCCAGATGCCTTCCTGCGGCAGATCTTCCAGCAGAGGGCCATGCAGAGTTTCAGTACTAAAACCCGCTTCTTCCAGCTTTTCAGCCAGATGTTCAGCCACGTATTCCGCACCGCCCAGGGTGCTGCCACTAATAAGCGTAATATCTGCCATGAAGTCCACTCCGGTTAAGAGGGGCGTATTGTACGCTGTGAATGAGCTGGGATCTACCTGTGGACAATATGGGTATTAGGGCTGAATAAAAATAGCACGTTATGGACGGATCGTACGCATTATGGGGTTTTGCAGCGAGATCAGCGTCTCGGTGGACTGGATTTCATCGATGGTCTGGATCTTGTTGATAAGCACCTGCTGCAGGGCATCAATCGATCGGCACATGACTTTAATAAAAATACTGTAATGCCCGGTGGTGTAATAGGCCTCCGTGACTTCTTCAAGGCTTTCCAGCCTGGCGAGAGCTGAAGGGTAATCTTTTGCGCTCTTTAAAATGATGCCGATAAAGCAGCAGACGTCATAACCTAATTGTTTGGGGCTGACATCAATACGGGCACCGGTGATGATGCCCGCCTGCTTCATTTTCTCTACCCGCACGTGAATAGTTCCGGGACTGACGCCGAACTGCTTGGCCAGTTCGGCATAGGCGGTACGTGCATTCGCCATCAATGCCTCAAGAATGCCGCGGTCCAGATTGTCGATCTGATAATTTTCCATAGGTTTTTCTTATGTTGAATAGACAATCTTTCTATTTTAGCGGCTCATTTTAACGAATCAAAACCCCGACGGCCTTTTTTGTTATGGATTATTGAATAACGGGCTTTTTTTGTTGCTTAATGTTTACAACAGACAGCGCAAAGGAAGAAAAAATGAAATCCGCTTACATCAGCAAACAACGTCAGATTATTTTCGTGAAGTCGCATTTCTCTCGTCAGCTGGAAGAAAAACTGGGGCTTATTGAAGTGCAGGCACCCATTTTGAGCCGCGTTGGGGATGGCACTCAGGATAACCTGTCGGGGGCTGAGAAAGCGGTGCAGGTGAAGGTCAAAAACCTGCCTGAGGCACAGTTTGAAGTGGTGCATTCTTTGGCTAAATGGAAACGTAAGACCCTGGGCCAGCATGATTTTAGCGCAGGGGAGGGCTTGTACACGCACATGAAAGCCCTGCGTCCTGACGAAGATCGCCTGTCACCTATTCATTCGGTTTATGTCGATCAGTGGGACTGGGAACGGGTGATGGGCGAGGGCGAACGTCACACTGGTACGCTGAAAGCAACGGTAGAAGCCATTTACGCCGGTATCAAAGCGACCGAAACGGCCGTTAGTAAAGAGTTTGGTCTGACGGCGTTTCTGCCAGAGCAAATCCATTTTGTACATAGCCAGGAGCTGCTGAGTCGTTTCCCGGATCTGGATGCCAAAGGCCGCGAACGTGCCATCGCCAAAGAGCTGGGCGCCGTTTTCCTGATAGGCATTGGTGGAAAACTGAGTAACGGTAAACGTCACGACGTGCGCGCGCCGGATTATGATGACTGGAGCACCCCTGGTGACAGCGGCTTACAAGGTCTCAATGGCGACATCCTGGTGTGGAACCCGGTGCTGGAAGATGTGCTGGAGCTCTCTTCTATGGGGATCCGCGTGGATGCAGAGACACTGAAACGTCAGCTCAAACTGACCGATGATGAAGATCGTCTGCGTCTCGAATGGCACCAGGCGCTGGTGCAGGGTGACATGCCGCAAACCATTGGTGGCGGCATTGGTCAGTCACGCCTGACCATGCTTTTGCTGCAACTGCCGCATATCGGCCAGGTGCAGTGTGGAGTCTGGCCTGAGCAGGTTCATGCCAGCGTACCTTCTCTGCTTTAACGTTTCCAGCGGCGCAGCAGGCGGCTGCGCATTCCGGTGTCAAAGCGCCAGATATGATCGAAGATCCGCATGATGCCGGGTTTCCCGTGTGCTGACATCGCCACCGCATGAAAACGTTGCTGGTGCACGCTCTGCAGTTCCTTCACATTGCTGACCACATCGTCCGGCAGACGCTGGGCGATAAAGTCAGAGATGACCACCGCATCGGCGTCATACCACTCTCCCCCCTGCATGCGTTCAATAATGGCGCGAAAACAGCTCGCAATGTCGGTACCGCCACGAAAACGCTGGCTGAGAAAACGGATAGCCTGTTCCAGCCCCTGTTGGCAGGTAAGCTCATAGCGCACGACTTCGCTGGAAAAAAGCATGATGTAACAGCGCCGTTTATCCGCCAGGGCAACGCGCATCAGCGCGAGACAAAATGCTTTGGCGCACTGCTCATTGAATCCTCCCATCGATCCTGACGTGTCAACGCAGACGATAAAAGGACCGCGCGGCTGCTCGTCAAAATCCTGATGTACTACCGGCCGCTCGGTGACCCGTTCATGCCAGGCATCGCCATGCAGTCGATACGTGATCAGCTGCTTTTCCACCAGCCGGCGATAAAACTCGTATTCCAGCTCCGTGATACCCAGTGTCGCCAGTTCTGGTGGTAACAGGCGCAGGATATCGTCGCTTTGATGTATGCCATCGACCTGTTCTGGTACCGTTGACGGCTCCCGAACCAACGTGCGAAAGGTTTCCATCGGCGCATCTTTTCGGGGAACGGATTTCGCCTCTCGCGAGCGCCCGAGCTGTTCCGCCAGCTGTTTTAACTCCGGCTGTTCCGTTAAAAAATCGCCGTACTTTACGATGAGCTGATAATCGCCGCGTTTGATCTGCACGGCACTCATATCCCATAACCGCCCGGCGGCATTTTCATTTTCGATCAATACCGGTTCAAGCTGGCCGCTCAGCGTCATCCGATCCTGTACCTCGCTAAGCAACTGCTCTCGCTCTTCCTCTAACAACTGCTGATTAAAGGCAGTGGTTTGCACAACCAGACTCAGCCGCCAGCGTTGTAAAAAAAGCGTGTGCAGCGCAGGAGTAAAGGTAGGGTTATCGGCCACCATAGCATGCGCCTGGGATGCAAACGGCGAACGAAGCTTATCCAGCAGCGTCAGGATTTGTGGCAACTGGACAATAAGTTGCGAGGTGGAAAGGCGCTGGCTCTGCTGGTAGGCCAACACTTCTTCCGTAAGTTCCGGCGGCGCCTGGGTCTCTTTCAGACGGCTTTTCAGCACCGTTCGCCAGCGAGGAATATCCTCCGTTATGGCATGGCGAAGGCGGGGAAATTTTTCAAAGAAAATAGCTAACTGTGGGGAGGCAAGTAACGCGATGATTAATTCCTCAACCATCGCCTCCTCACCAATGGTCAAAATTGCATTCAGGGCATCTACCGTTAGCATTGACGCGCCTGTTGAATCTGCGCGCGTACATCCTGCAGGCTGGCTTCAATGCGACCCAACCAGTCGGCAGGAATGAACAGACATTTTTGCAGTTCGCTGAAACGGGTATGTTGCTGGTGCCAGAGCGTGTCCAGTGCTTCCAGTTGCTGCGTGACCTCTTCCGGCACGCCGGTGCTGGTACCGCCAGGCAGGGCAAGACGCGACCCCTGCAAACTGACATCGCGGATCAGGACGTTCAGGCCACCATCCACATCCAGATTTAACACCTGAGCAAAGCCGATCCCATTTAATTTGCCGCGGATCTCTCCCCCTTTTGCCAGCCATTGTGCCAGCGCCGCACGCTCGATAGTCACATGAATGACCTGCATGTCGTGAAGCTTAAGGGGTTGCTGAAGGAGCAGAGTGAGCGTGGTGTCCTGAAGATCGTCCGGCAAATCATAGTGCGGCCGACGACTGAACATCCCTCCCTGGCGCGTGACTTTTAGCGCGGTTTTATCACTTTGCTGTTGCTGAATCTGAATTCGGCGCTGCTCAATGGTCGCCAGTTGCGTCAACATGGTTTGCTGCTGCCAGGCGTGCCCGGTCATCAATATTTCCAGCTGATTTTTCAGTAATTGCATGTTCTGGGCGTCATACCAGAGACAATCTTTCAGCAGAATGAGGTCAACAGGGGCGACGGCATCGCGTCCACTGAAAAAGGCGCTGGCCTGCAAAAGATGAATGGCTTTTTTCCAGCGTCTGTCTGAGACGTATGGGGCATCAGGGAGGTTGTCGAGCTGCTGGCGGAGTAAATAGATAAGCTCGAAAACGGCATCAGGCAATTTCACCTGCACAATTTCCTGCTGCCAGCGCGTGTACTCCTCATCGTTAATCTGCAAGTCCGCAGGCACGGGATTATCGTTCTCATCCTGCTGACTTATCAGCATGGAGCGAAAATTCCCCTTTTCCTGCACCTTATCCAGCCACAGGCGAATCAGCATACGGTCATAGAGCGCTTCAAGGCTGTTATCCGCCTCAGGCAGTTCGTTGGAGGCGGCGACCAGCAGACGCATCGGGATTTTCTCTTCACTGGCCCCGTTCCGGAAACGGCGTTCATTGATTGCCGTAAGCAGGGTATTGAGAATTGCCGGCCCCGCTTTCCAGATTTCATCAAGAAAGACGATCTCCGCCTCTGGCAAATAACCGTGCGTCAGGCGTTCATAACGACCTTCATCTTTCAGTGCCTGGATAGATAAGGGACCAAAGACCTCTTCCGGGGTGGAAAAACGGGTCATGAGGTATTCAAATGCGCGGGCGTGTTTGAAGGCGAATTTCAGGCGGCGGGCGATCAGGCTTTTGGCTATACCTGGCGGGCCGAGAAGAAAAACGCTTTCGCCGCAGAGCGCAGCCAGTAAACACAGGCGAATAGCGTGGCTACGCTCAAAAAGACCCTTTTCCAGTGCGCTGCTGAGACGGGAAATTCTTTCTGCTAATAAATGTGAGTGAGCCATAATTGATTTGCATCCTTCGCCGCGATTCCGGCTTGCCTGTGCGATTATAAACGTTTAGATAAAGGCTTGTAATAGACTGAACAATGGCATCATTTTCATTGCGCCAGAATAATGTGGTCGCATTTAGGGGTACGATTTAGCAAATAATCGTGCATACTGTGCGCTTTTTGTGGGCCAAGGGACTAAGCACACATTTGTCATTCAAACAAAAGATTAGTCTATGAGCACTGATAATAAACAATCGTTACCCGCGATAACACTCGCGGCAATTGGGGTTGTCTACGGTGATATCGGCACCAGCCCGCTTTATACTCTTCGTGAATGTCTGTCAGGTCAGTTTGGGTTTGGTGTTGAACGTGATGCCGTCTTTGGGTTCCTGTCGCTTATTTTCTGGCTACTGATACTTGTTGTTTCCATAAAATATCTCACTTTCGTGATGCGTGCAGATAATGCGGGAGAAGGCGGGATTCTGACGCTGATGTCTCTCGCCGGGCGAAATACGTCGGCACGGATGACCTCCGTGCTGGTGATCATGGGGCTCATTGGCGGCAGCTTCTTCTATGGTGAAGTGGTGATAACGCCGGCCATCTCGGTCATGTCCGCCATTGAAGGGCTGGAGATTGTTGCTCCATCCCTTGAAACCTGGACCGTCCCGCTTTCTATCGTCGTGTTGACGCTGCTGTTTGTTATCCAGAAGCACGGTACGGGGCTGGTGGGTAAACTCTTTGCGCCCATTATGCTCGCCTGGTTTTTGATTCTGGCTATGCTGGGCGCGCGCGGGATAATCTCAAACCCCGAAGTCCTGCAGGCGCTTAATCCGGTATGGGCTGTCCACTTTTTCCTGGAGTACAAGGCGGTTTCATTTGTTGCGCTGGGGGCCGTGGTGCTCTCTATTACCGGTGTTGAAGCGCTCTATGCCGATATGGGCCATTTCGGCAAACTGCCGATCCGCGTGGCCTGGTTCCTGGTGGTACTGCCGTCACTGGTGCTGAACTATTTTGGCCAGGGCGCGCTGCTACTCAAAACACCGGAAGCCATTAAAAACCCCTTCTTCCTGCTTGCTCCCGACTGGGCGCTGATACCGATGCTGATTATCGCTACTCTGGCGACGGTCATCGCTTCACAGGCCGTTATCTCGGGCGTCTTTTCTTTAACTCGTCAGGCAGTGCGTCTGGGTTACCTGTCGCCGATGCGCATCATCCATACGTCAGAGATGGAGTCCGGGCAAATCTATATCCCCTTTGTTAACTGGTTGCTCTACTTTGCCGTGGTGGTTGTCATCGTAAGCTTTGAACACTCCAGTAACCTGGCGGCGGCCTACGGGATCGCCGTGACAGGAACGATGGTGCTGACCTCCATTCTGTCGATGACCGTCGCGCGTAAAAACTGGCACTGGAACAAGCTGTTTGTGGGGCTGCTGCTGACCGGCTTCTTATGTATCGATATTCCCCTGTTTTCAGCGAACCTTGATAAGCTTTTGTCCGGTGGCTGGTTGCCGCTGAGTCTGGGGCTGGTGATGTTCGTTATCATGACAACCTGGAAGAGCGAACGTTTTCGCCTGCTGCGCCGGATGCATGAGCATGGTAACTCCCTGGAAGCAATGATAGCCTCGCTGGAGAAATCCCCGCCGGTACGCGTACCGGGCACTGCGGTTTATATGTCCCGCGCGCTGAACGTTATCCCGTTTGCCATGATGCACAACCTTAAGCACAACAAAGTGCTGCATGAGCGCGTCATTTTGCTGACGCTGCGGACGGAAGATGCGCCTTATGTTCACAACGTACGTCGTGTGCAAATCGAGCAGCTTTCACCGACGTTCTGGCGTGTGGTGGCCAGCTACGGCTGGCGTGAGACGCCCAATGTGGAAGAGGTATTTCACCGCTGCGGTCTGGAGGGGTTGAGCTGTCGCATGATGGAAACCTCCTTCTTCATGTCACATGAGTCGCTCATCGTTGGCAAACGCCCCTGGTATTTGCGGCTGCGTGGCAAGCTTTATTTGCTCCTCCAGCGTAATGCGTTGCGGGCGCCCGATCAGTTTGAAATCCCGCCTAACCGGGTAATTGAGCTCGGTACTCAGGTCGAAATCTAACGACCTTTTAAAACCCCTCTTGATGAGGGGTTTTTGCATCTGGCTTCCTGCAGTTTTGCTTAAGAAAACCTGAAAACGTTCGCTTACTGCAACACGAGCGAAACGTTTCGATACCGATCACACTTCTGTAACGCCACGGTGGTTTTCTGAACATTCTCAGGTTTACACTGAGAACAGCGAAACGTTTCGCTAATGGAGCGTAAAATGAAAAAAGGTACTGTTCTTAACTCAGAAATCTCGTCGGTTATCTCACGTCTCGGTCATACCGATAGGCTGGTGGTGTGTGATGCAGGCTTACCTGTACCATCCAGTACGCAGCGGATTGATATGGCGTTAACGCAGGGTGTACCTGGTTTTATGCAGGTACTCGACGTGGTTACGGCAGAAATGCAGGTTGAGGCAGCTATCATTGCAACGGAAATTCAGGAACATAATCCGCAGCTCCACGAAACGTTGCTCAAGCATATTGAGCAGCTGCAACAACACCAGGGTAATACTATAAATGTTCGTTATGTGACTCACGAACAATTCAAAAAACAGACCGCGGACAGTCAGGCGGTTATTCGCAGCGGGGAGTGTTCCCCGTATGCGAATATCATTCTTTGTGCTGGCGTGACCTTCTGAGGCCGAGGGTATGGACGCATTACTGCAACTTAAGGGAATCGACAAAGCATTCCCGGGGGTTAAAGCCCTCTCCGGCGCAGCGCTGAATGTTTACGCGGGCCGCGTTATGGCGCTGGTCGGCGAAAACGGCGCGGGTAAATCCACCATGATGAAAGTGCTGACCGGTATCTACATGCGTGATGCCGGTTCACTGCTGTGGCTGGGGAAAGAGACCACCTTCACCGGTCCAAAATCCTCTCAGGAAGCCGGTATCGGTATTATTCACCAGGAACTTAACCTGATTCCGCAACTGACCATTGCGGAAAACATTTTTCTTGGCCGTGAGTTTGTCGGACGTTTTGGCAAAATCGACTGGAAAAGAATGTATGCCGAAGCCAATACGCTGCTCGCAAAGCTGAACTTACGCTTTAAAAGCGACAGGCTGGTGGGCGAGCTGTCCATTGGCGATCAGCAGATGGTAGAAATTGCCAAAGTGCTGAGTTACGAGTCGCAAGTTATCGTAATGGATGAGCCAACCGATGCGCTGACGGATACGGAAACCGAATCTCTGTTCCGGGTTATCCGTGAGCTGAAAGCGCAGGGGCGCGGCATCGTCTATATCTCCCACCGCATGAAAGAGATCTTCGAGATTTGCGATGATGTCACCGTGTTCCGTGACGGGCAGTTTATCGCGGAGCGGGAAGTCGCATCCCTTAGCGAAGATTCACTGATAGAAATGATGGTTGGCCGCAAGCTGGAAGATCAGTATCCGCGCCTCGATAAAGCGCCGGGTGATGTTCGCCTGAAAGTGGACAACCTCTGTGGTCCTGGCGTTCATGACGTCTCCTTTACGTTGCGCAAGGGCGAAATTCTGGGCGTGGCCGGGCTGATGGGCGCCGGACGCACCGAACTGATGAAAGTGCTTTACGGCGCGATGCCACGCACCAGCGGCTATGTCACGCTGGATGGGCATGAAGTGGTCACTCGCTCTCCGCAGGACGGTCTGGCAAACGGGATTGTTTACATTTCCGAAGACCGTAAGCGCGATGGCTTAGTGCTGGGCATGTCGGTTAAAGAGAACATGTCGCTGACGGCGCTGGGTTATTTCAGCCGTACCGGCGGAAATCTTAAACATAAAGATGAACAGCAGGCCGTCAGCGATTTCATACGCTTGTTCAATGTCAAAACCCCGTCGATGGAGCAGGCTATCGGGCTGCTTTCCGGGGGGAATCAGCAAAAGGTTGCTATTGCGCGCGGGCTAATGACGCGCCCGAAAGTGTTGATTCTCGACGAGCCGACCCGCGGCGTGGACGTGGGAGCGAAAAAAGAGATTTATCAGCTGATTAACCAGTTCAAGGCCGATGGCCTGAGCATCATTCTGGTCTCGTCCGAGATGCCAGAAGTATTAGGCATGAGCGATCGCATTATCGTCATGCATGAAGGGCATCTCGGCGGTGAATTCACTCGCGAGCAGGCCACCCAGGAAGTTCTGATGGCTGCCGCTGTGGGCAAGCTTAATCGCGTGAATCAGGAGTAAGAAGATGACTACCCAGGCTGTTTCTGGTCGCCGCTATTTCACCAAAGCGTGGTTGATGGAGCAAAAATCGCTGATCGCCTTACTGGTGCTGATTGCCATTGTGTCGACGCTGAGCCCAAACTTTTTTACCGTTAATAACCTGTTGAATATCCTGCAACAGACTTCGGTCAACGCCATTATGGCGGTTGGCATGACGCTGGTCATTTTGACTTCCGGAATCGACCTGTCCGTCGGTTCCCTGCTGGCACTGACCGGTGCGGTCGCCGCGTCGCTGGTTGGCATGGAAGTGAATGCGCTGGTGGCTGTCGCCGCCGCCCTGGCTTTAGGCGCCGCTATCGGTGCGGTCACGGGGGTGATTGTGGCGAAAGGGCGTGTACAGGCCTTTATTGCCACACTGGTTATGATGCTATTACTGCGTGGCGTTACGCTGGTATATACCAACGGCAGCCCGATGAATACGGGCTTTACGGAGAATGCCGATATTTTCGGCTGGTTCGGTATTGGCCGTCCGCTGGGAGTACCGACGCCTATCTGGATTATGGCCGTGGTCTTTATCGCGACCTGGTATTTGCTGCACCACACCCGTCTTGGCCGCTATATTTATGCGCTAGGGGGGAACGAAGCGGCAACGCGCTTGTCAGGCATCAGTGTCGATAAGGTAAAAGTTATCGTCTATTCCCTGAGCGGTTTACTGGCGGCGTTAGCAGGTATTATCGAGGTGGCTCGCCTCTCGTCGGCGCAGCCCGTTGCCGGAACCGGTTATGAACTGGACGCTATCGCTGCCGTCGTTTTAGGGGGGACCAGTCTGGCTGGGGGTAAGGGGCGCATCGTGGGAACACTGATCGGTGCACTTATCCTAGGGTTCCTGAGCAATGGATTGAATTTATTAGGTATTTCTTCCTATTACCAGATGATCGTTAAAGCAGTTGTGATTCTGCTCGCGGTGCTGGTAGACAACAAAAAGCAGTAATTACCTACACTACAGGACATCATGAATATGAACATGAAAAAACTGGCTCTTCTGGTTTCTGCTGTTGCACTGAGCGCCACCGTAAGCGCAAATGCGATGGCGAAGGAGTCGATTGCACTGGTCGTATCGACCCTGAACAACCCGTTCTTTGTTAGCCTGAAAGACGGTGCGCAGAAAGAAGCAGACAAACTGGGTTACGACCTGGTGGTGTTGGACTCCCAGAACAACCCGGCGAAAGAGCTGGCGAACGTTCAGGATTTGACTGTACGTGGTACCAAACTGCTGTTGATCAACCCAACGGATTCCGATGCGGTAGGTAATGCCGTGAAGATGGCCAACCAGGCGAAAATCCCGGTTATCACTCTTGACCGTGCGGCAGCGCAGGGCGAAGTGGTCAGCCATATCGCCTCTGATAACGTGCTGGGCGGCAAAATTGCGGGTGACTACATCGCTAAGAAAGCCGGTGAAGGTGCAAAAGTCATTGAACTGCAGGGTATTGCAGGAACGTCCGCCGCGCGTGAGCGTGGTGAAGGTTTCCAGCAGGCCGTTGCCGCACATAAATTCAACGTACTGGCCAGCCAGCCCGCTGATTTTGACCGTACCAAAGGTCTGAACGTCATGCAGAACCTGCTGACTGCACATCCTGATGTGCAGGCCGTATTCGCGCAGAACGATGAAATGGCGCTGGGGGCGATGCGCGCTCTGCAAACGGCAGGTAAATCCGATGTTATGGTCGTCGGTTTTGACGGCACGCCGGATGGCGAAAAAGCAGTGAACGATGGGAAAATGGCGGCGACCATCGCGCAGTTACCTGAGCAGATCGGCGCGAAAGGCGTTGAAACGGCAGATAAGGTACTGAAAGGCGAAAAAGTATACGCCAAAATCCCGGTTGACCTGAAACTGGTTATTAAACAGTAAGACGGTTCAGACTCTCCCAAAGGAGTGAGAGCGGGAGAGTCTTTATAAAAGAAACGCAGGGCACGCGCCATTCATGCAGGGGTGGCGCATAGTAATGGACAAGCTCATCATGAAAACCACTGGCAAACTCGTCGTCCTTGGCAGCATTAATGCCGATCACATTCTCAACCTTGACGCTTTCCCTACGCCCGGAGAAACCGTTACCGGTAGTCAGTATCAAGTCGCCTTCGGCGGTAAGGGCGCAAATCAGGCCGTCGCTGCCGGACGCAGCGGTGCGGACATCGCATTTATTGCCTGTACCGGTGATGACGATACCGGTGAACGTGTTCGTCAGCAGCTGAGCAGCGATAATATTGATATCTCCCCGGTCAGCGTCATTGACGGTGAATCCACTGGGGTTGCGCTGATTTTCGTCAACGGCGAAGGTGAGAATGTCATCGGTATTCATGCGGGTGCCAATGCTGCACTGTCAGTTGAACGCGTAGAGGCTCAACGTGACATTATTGCTCAGGCCTCCGCGTTACTCATGCAACTGGAATCCCCGGTTGAGAGCGTCCTGGCTGCCGCTCGTATTGCTCATGAGAATAACACTAGGGTCGCCCTTAATCCGGCGCCGGCACGTGCGCTTTCCGATGAACTGCTGGCGTTAGTAGACATCATTACTCCCAATGAAACGGAAGCCGAGAAACTGACCGGTATCCGGGTAAATAACGATGAAGATGCATCAAATGCGGCACAGGTATTACATGCCAAAGGCATTGATACGGTCATCATTACCCTGGGCAGTCGTGGCGTATGGGCGAGCGTGAAGGGCCAGGGGCGTCGTGTTCCGGGGTTTAGCGTTAAAGCCATTGATACCATCGCGGCGGGTGACACCTTTAACGGTGCGCTGATGACGGCATTACTGGAAAACCTTGCGCTCGACGAGGCGATTCGATTTGCTCATGCGGCCGCTGCTATCGCGGTGACCCGTAAAGGCGCGCAACCTTCAGTGCCGTGGCGCAAAGAAATTGACGATTTCCTCGCTCAGCAGGGGTGACTATTGGCTACGATGAAGGATGTGGCCCGCGTGGCGGGTGTCTCTACCTCGACCGTTTCACATGTCATCAATAACGATCGCTTTGTCAGTGATGCTATTCGCGAAAAGGTGGAGTCAGCGATTAAGGCGTTAAATTATGCGCCCTCTGCGCTGGCACGCAGTCTGAAAATCAATCAGACCCGTACCATCGGAATGTTGATCACGGCCAGTAGCAACCCCTTTTATTCTGAGCTGGTGAGAGGGGTGGAGCGAAGCTGTTTTGAGCGGGGATACAGCCTCGTGCTTTGTAACACCGAGGGCGATGAACAGCGTATGAATCGCAATCTCGAAACGCTCATGCAAAAGCGTGTCGATGGCCTTCTGCTTTTATGTACGGAAACCCACCAACCTTCTCAGGAAATACTTAAGCGTTATCCCTCTGTTCCCACCGTCATGATGGACTGGGCACCGTTCGACGGCGACAGCGATCTGATTCAGGACAACTCTCTGCTTGGTGGTGACATGGCGACGCGATACCTGATCCGCAAAGGTCACCGACATATCGCCTGCATCACCGGGCCTCTGGATAAAACGCCCGCACGTCTGCGTCTGGAAGGTTACAGAGCGGCGATGGCGAACGCGGGCCTGACCATCCAGGATGGCGATGAAATTATTGGCGATTTTGAATTCGGCGGAGGGCTGGAAGCGATGCAAACGCTGCTGTCACGTGACAGGCGTCCTCAGGCGGTGTTCATTGGCAACGATGCTATGGCCGTTGGCGCTTATCAGGCGCTTTACCAGGCCGGACTCAGGGTGCCTGAAGATATCGCAATCGTTGGTTACGATGATATTGAACTGGCGCGCTACATGACGCCGCCGCTGACGACCATCCATCAGCCAAAAGATGAGTTGGGTGAACTGGCCATTGACGTGTTGATTCATCGCATCGCCGATCCTACGCAACAGCAGCAGCGCTTGCAGTTGACGCCGGTGCTGATAGAGCGAGGATCGGCCTAGCGGTCAGTGTTTTTCTTTTATCAGGTTACGGCCATCTTTTGGCCGTAACAGCATAAAGGTAAAGGCTGAAATCAGGGTGATAACCCCCATAGTAATAAAGGTATAGTGGAACTGCTCTACGGTATTATTACTGTCAAACCCTTCGTAAAACCGCAGTACCGCAGCGCTGACCGCCACCCCAAGACTGATGGAAAGCTGTTGCGTCACGGCCAGCACACTGTTGCCGCTGCTGGCGTTCTCATCCGTCAGATCGGCAAGCGTAATCGTATTCATTGCCGTGAACTGGGTCGACATCGCCATGCCCAGAATGAACAAGGGTAAGATCAACAACCAGATCTCCATTGACGGTGACTGTAGCGAAAACTGTGCAATCATCAGTCCGATAAAGAGCGTAATCCCAACCAGTGTCCTGCGATAACCCAGACGGCGAAGGACCTGTGTAACCAGGGATTTAGCCAGAATGGATCCCATAGCGGTCGGTGCCATCATGCAACCAGCAATCAGCGCGGAATACCCAAATCCAACCTGTAACATCAGCGGCATTAAAAATGGCACACAGCCTGTTCCCAGCCGCGAAGCGATATTGCCGGCAATGCCCACGGAGAAGGTGCGCGTTTTAAACAGGTTAAGCGAAATCAGTGGGGTGGGGTGGCGACGCGCATGACGTATATATAGAAGGAATAACGCAATCCCACTGAAGATGACGGCAAAAGCCAACCAGCTTGCCACTATCTTTTCACCAAACAGCTCCATCCCGCAGGAAAAAAGCACCAGACTGAGGCCGAACAGGAAGAAGCCGCCCGTGTCGAAACGCTTACGCGGCGTCGTAAAGTTGGGCATGTATTTGCGCGCATACAGCAGGCCAGCAATGCCGATAGGAATGTTAATGAGGAAGATCCAGTGCCAGGTGGCCCAGGTAACTAACACCCCGCCGAGAACCGGGCCGAGTATAGGGCCCACCAGACCTGGCATGGTCACAAAGTTCAGGACGGGTAGTAGTTCGCTGCGGGGATAGGCCCGGAGCAGCGCAAGACGTGCAACAGGCATCATCATCGCACCACCAATGCCCTGCAGAACACGGAAAAGTACCAGCGAGGTGAGTGAGGTGGAGAGTGCGCAGGCCAGAGAGCCAAGGGTGAATAAACTTACGGCCAGCATAAAGACGCGGCGGGTGCCGAATCTGTCCGCCAGCCAGCCGCTGGCGGGGATCAGCATGGCCACGGTTAACGTATAGCTAATAATGGCGGACTGCATCGCCAGAGGGGAGCGGTTGAGGCTCTCAGCAATCGCGGGAAGAGCGGTGTTTAATATGGTGGCATCCAGTGCCTGCATAAAGAAAGCCATCGCCGCAATCCACGGCAATCCGGCCATACTGCGGTGTTTTTTCTCAGTCATGCGGGGTCCTGTTATTTGGCCGCAGGTGCGTTAGGCGTATTTAAGAGTATCTGGCAGGCCTTAAAGGCGCCTTCTCCATTACCATCCTGAATAGCATCAACAATAGCCTGATGAAGATCGAGCTTAATCACCTGATCCTGTGTGATGGAGGTGAAGTAGGTGTGATAGACCGAATGGAAGAGTGCGGCGAAAGAAATAAGGAAGGGATTTGCGCTCATGGCATAGATATGTTCATGCCAGGCCATATCCACTTCAATCCAGCGCTCGCGGTTAAAATGCTTTTTAAGCCATACCATCTCTTCCATTAATGTATTCAGACGCGCTTTCTGTTCTGCTTCCCCTGATACGGCCGCGAGATGGCAAGCCTGAGGTTCGAGGCTACTGCGCATAATCAGGAAGTGTTGAATAACATCCTGAAAGTTATCCTCGCGCATCCACCATGACAGTAACTCTTTATCCAGAAAGTTCCAGTTCTCCCGGGGCATGACCCGGGTGCCTATGCGGGGGCGCGGAAGCACCATACCTTTTGCTGTTAATGTCTTTACCGCTTCCCTGACCGCCGTACGGCTTACGCCAAACTGTTCCCCTAACTCTATTTCGCCTGGCAGAATACTTCCGGGAACATATTCACCTTTAAGGATCTGCTGTGCGAGTTTCTCAGCCAGCATCCAGGAAAGGTTCTTTTGAGCCGCAAGCTGTTGTGCATTTAAAGACATTGATGGGTTCCTGGTTTTACTTATTCATTTGTTAGTATGCCATCCGGTATATCTCTGTGGTGGTAAAAACAGCAAATTAGCGCCGTTATGCTCTATTTTTCCCCAGCTTGTTGAAAAAAGAGACGGTTGAAAAGTTTTTTGAATTTTAGACTTGTCAGCCCGGAATAACTCCCTATAATGCGCCTCCACTGACACGGAACAACGGCACACACGCCGCCGGGTCAGCAGGGTGTTCCGGTGAGATTCACTGAGAAGCCCGCAGAGAAAAGCGAAAATAAACGCTTGACTCTGAAAGAGGAAAGCGTAATATACGCCACCTCGCAACGGTGAGCGAAAGCCGCGTTGCACTGCTCTTTAACAATTTATCAGACAATCTGTGTGGGCACTCAAAGTGACATGGATTCTTGATGTCCTCGGACAAAAAATGAATACCAAGTCTCAAAGAGTGAACACGTAATTCATTACGAAGTTTAATTCTACGAGCATCAAACTTAAATTGAAGAGTTTGATCATGGCTCAGATTGAACGCTGGCGGCAGGCCTAACACATGCAAGTCGAACGGTAGCACAGAGAGCTTGCTCTCGGGTGACGAGTGGCGGACGGGTGAGTAATGTCTGGGAAACTGCCTGATGGAGGGGGATAACTACTGGAAACGGTAGCTAATACCGCATAACGTCGCAAGACCAAAGAGGGGGACCTTCGGGCCTCTTGCCATCAGATGTGCCCAGATGGGATTAGCTAGTAGGTGGGGTAATGGCTCACCTAGGCGACGATCCCTAGCTGGTCTGAGAGGATGACCAGCCACACTGGAACTGAGACACGGTCCAGACTCCTACGGGAGGCAGCAGTGGGGAATATTGCACAATGGGCGCAAGCCTGATGCAGCCATGCCGCGTGTATGAAGAAGGCCTTCGGGTTGTAAAGTACTTTCAGCGGGGAGGAAGGCGATATGGTTAATAACCGTGTCGATTGACGTTACCCGCAGAAGAAGCACCGGCTAACTCCGTGCCAGCAGCCGCGGTAATACGGAGGGTGCAAGCGTTAATCGGAATTACTGGGCGTAAAGCGCACGCAGGCGGTCTGTCAAGTCGGATGTGAAATCCCCGGGCTCAACCTGGGAACTGCATTCGAAACTGGCAGGCTTGAGTCTTGTAGAGGGGGGTAGAATTCCAGGTGTAGCGGTGAAATGCGTAGAGATCTGGAGGAATACCGGTGGCGAAGGCGGCCCCCTGGACAAAGACTGACGCTCAGGTGCGAAAGCGTGGGGAGCAAACAGGATTAGATACCCTGGTAGTCCACGCTGTAAACGATGTCGACTTGGAGGTTGTGCCCTTGAGGCGTGGCTTCCGGAGCTAACGCGTTAAGTCGACCGCCTGGGGAGTACGGCCGCAAGGTTAAAACTCAAATGAATTGACGGGGGCCCGCACAAGCGGTGGAGCATGTGGTTTAATTCGATGCAACGCGAAGAACCTTACCTACTCTTGACATCCAGAGAACTTTCCAGAGATGGATTGGTGCCTTCGGGAACTCTGAGACAGGTGCTGCATGGCTGTCGTCAGCTCGTGTTGTGAAATGTTGGGTTAAGTCCCGCAACGAGCGCAACCCTTATCCTTTGTTGCCAGCGATTCGGTCGGGAACTCAAAGGAGACTGCCAGTGATAAACTGGAGGAAGGTGGGGATGACGTCAAGTCATCATGGCCCTTACGAGTAGGGCTACACACGTGCTACAATGGCGTATACAAAGAGAAGCGACCTCGCGAGAGCAAGCGGACCTCATAAAGTACGTCGTAGTCCGGATTGGAGTCTGCAACTCGACTCCATGAAGTCGGAATCGCTAGTAATCGTGGATCAGAATGCCACGGTGAATACGTTCCCGGGCCTTGTACACACCGCCCGTCACACCATGGGAGTGGGTTGCAAAAGAAGTAGGTAGCTTAACCTTCGGGAGGGCGCTTACCACTTTGTGATTCATGACTGGGGTGAAGTCGTAACAAGGTAACCGTAGGGGAACCTGCGGTTGGATCACCTCCTTACCTTAAAGAACCTGCCTTTGCAGTGCTCACACAGATTGTCTGATGAAAAGTAAATAGCAAGGCGTCTTGCGATTGAGACTTTGTGTCCCCTTCGTCTAGAGGCCCAGGACACCGCCCTTTCACGGCGGTAACAGGGGTTCGAATCCCCTAGGGGACGCCACTTGCTGGTATGTGAGTGAAAGTCACCTGCTGATATATCTCAAAACTCATCCTCGGGTGACGTTTGAGATATTTGCTCTTTAAAAATCTGGATCAAGCTGAAAATTGAAACAACACCCTGTCTCTTTTCTCCGTAATAAGAAAAGAAAAACAGGCGTGTTTGAGTCTCTCAAATTTTCACGACACTGAAGCGTTTTACGAAACAGCTTCGGGTTGTGAGGTTAAGCGACCAAGCGTACACGGTGGATGCCCTGGCAGTCAGAGGCGATGAAGGGCGTGCTAATCTGCGATAAGCGCCGGCGAGGTGATATGAACCCTTGACCCGGCGATACCCGAATGGGGAAACCCAGTGTGACTCGTCACACTATCATGTCATGAATACATAGTGGCATGAGGCGAACCGGGGGAACTGAAACATCTAAGTACCCCGAGGAAAAGAAATCAACCGAGATTCCCCCAGTAGCGGCGAGCGAACGGGGAGGAGCCCAGAGTCTGAATCAGCAAATGTGTTAGTGGAAGCGTCTGGAAAGTCGCACGGTACAGGGTGAAAGTCCCGTACACGAAAACGCATCTGTTGTGAACTCGAAGAGTAGGGCGGGACACGTGGTATCCTGTCTGAATATGGGGGGACCATCCTCCAAGGCTAAATACTCCTGACTGACCGATAGTGAACCAGTACCGTGAGGGAAAGGCGAAAAGAACCCCGGCGAGGGGAGTGAAAAAGAACCTGAAACCGTGTACGTACAAGCAGTGGGAGCACCTTCGTGGTGTGACTGCGTACCTTTTGTATAATGGGTCAGCGACTTATATTCTGTAGCAAGGTTAACCGTATAGGGGAGCCGCAGGGAAACCGAGTCTTAACTGGGCGTTAAGTTGCAGGGTATAGACCCGAAACCCGGTGATCTAGCCATGGGCAGGTTGAAGGTTGGGTAACACTAACTGGAGGACCGAACCGACTAATGTTGAAAAATTAGCGGATGACCTGTGGCTGGGGGTGAAAGGCCAATCAAACCGGGAGATAGCTGGTTCTCCCCGAAAGCTATTTAGGTAGCGCCTCGTGAATTCATCTCCGGGGGTAGAGCACTGTTTCGGCTAGGGGGCCATCCCGGCTTACCAACCCGATGCAAACTACGAATACCGGAGAATGTTATCACGGGAGACACACGGCGGGTGCTAACGTCCGTCGTGAAGAGGGAAACAACCCAGACCGCCAGCTAAGGTCCCAAAGTCATGGTTAAGTGGGAAACGATGTGGGAAGGCACAGACAGCCAGGATGTTGGCTTAGAAGCAGCCATCATTTAAAGAAAGCGTAATAGCTCACTGGTCGAGTCGGCCTGCGCGGAAGATGTAACGGGGCTAAACCATGCACCGAAGCTGCGGCAGCGACACTATGTGTTGTTGGGTAGGGGAGCGTTCTGTAAGCCGTTGAAGGTGGCCTGTGAGGGCTGCTGGAGGTATCAGAAGTGCGAATGCTGACATAAGTAACGATAAAGCGGGTGAAAAGCCCGCTCGCCGGAAGACCAAGGGTTCCTGTCCAACGTTAATCGGGGCAGGGTGAGTCGACCCCTAAGGCGAGGCCGAAAGGCGTAGTCGATGGGAAACAGGTTAATATTCCTGTACTTGGTGTTACTGCGAAGGGGGGACGGAGAAGGCTATGTCGGCCGGGCGACGGTTGTCCCGGTTTAAGCATGTAGGCGGAGGTTCCAGGTAAATCCGGTACCTTTTAACGCTGAGGTGTGATGACGAGGCACTACGGTGCTGAAGTGACAAATGCCCTGCTTCCAGGAAAAGCCTCTAAGCATCAGGTAACACGAAATCGTACCCCAAACCGACACAGGTGGTCAGGTAGAGAATACCAAGGCGCTTGAGAGAACTCGGGTGAAGGAACTAGGCAAAATGGTGCCGTAACTTCGGGAGAAGGCACGCTGGTGCGTAGGTGAAGTGACTTGCTCACGGAGCTGAAACCAGTCGAAGATACCAGCTGGCTGCAACTGTTTATTAAAAACACAGCACTGTGCAAACACGAAAGTGGACGTATACGGTGTGACGCCTGCCCGGTGCCGGAAGGTTAATTGATGGGGTTATCCGTAAGGAGAAGCTCTTGATCGAAGCCCCGGTAAACGGCGGCCGTAACTATAACGGTCCTAAGGTAGCGAAATTCCTTGTCGGGTAAGTTCCGACCTGCACGAATGGCGTAATGATGGCCAGGCTGTCTCCACCCGAGACTCAGTGAAATTGAACTCGCTGTGAAGATGCAGTGTACCCGCGGCAAGACGGAAAGACCCCGTGAACCTTTACTATAGCTTGACACTGAACATTGAGCCTTGATGTGTAGGATAGGTGGGAGGCTTTGAAGCGTGGACGCCAGTCTGCGTGGAGCCAACCTTGAAATACCACCCTTTAATGTTTGATGTTCTAACGTGGACCCGTTATCCGGGTTGCGGACAGTGTCTGGTGGGTAGTTTGACTGGGGCGGTCTCCTCCTAAAGTGTAACGGAGGAGCACGAAGGTTAGCTAATCCTGGTCGGACATCAGGAGGTTAGTGCAATGGCATAAGCTAGCTTGACTGCGAGAGTGACGGCTCGAGCAGGTGCGAAAGCAGGTCATAGTGATCCGGTGGTTCTGAATGGAAGGGCCATCGCTCAACGGATAAAAGGTACTCCGGGGATAACAGGCTGATACCGCCCAAGAGTTCATATCGACGGCGGTGTTTGGCACCTCGATGTCGGCTCATCACATCCTGGGGCTGAAGTAGGTCCCAAGGGTACGGCTGTTCGCCGTTTAAAGTGGTACGCGAGCTGGGTTTAGAACGTCGTGAGACAGTTCGGTCCCTATCTGCCGTGGGCGCTGGAGAATTGAGGGGGGCTGCTCCTAGTACGAGAGGACCGGAGTGGACGCATCACTGGTGTTCGGGTTGTCATGCCAATGGCACTGCCCGGTAGCTAAATGCGGAAAAGATAAGTGCTGAAAGCATCTAAGCACGAAACTTGCCCCGAGATGAGTTCTCCCTGAGACTTTAAGTCTCCTGAAGGAACGTTGAAGACGACGACGTTGATAGGTCGGGTGTGTAAGCGCAGCGATGCGTTGAGCTAACCGATACTAATGAACCGTGAGGCTTAACCTTACAACGCCGAAGCTGTTTTGGCGTGAGAAACACGATTTTCAGCTGATTCCAGAATTAAGTGCGCAATAATTTACGCAGCAGCAAGGCGGCCAGCGAAGGAAAGGAAGGAGCATACTGAGGTATGTGACTGACTTTGCGAGCGCAGGCAACGCGGCTGATGCGATAAAAGATTGCGTACAGAGCACAAAGAATTTGCCTGGCGGCACTAGCGCGGTGGTCCCACCTGACCCCATGCCGAACTCAGAAGTGAAACGCCGTAGCGCCGATGGTAGTGTGGGGTCTCCCCATGCGAGAGTAGGGAACTGCCAGGCATCAAACAAGTGAAGAGCCCATCCTGACGGATGGGCTTTTTGCGTTTCTGCTGCAAAAAAACCACCTGACGGTGGCTATCCTACGCTTATTCACCCCTTTTTGATGATTCCCGCCACTGGAGTACAAATTCCACGATCTGTGGAATATCATTAATATCCAAATTCGGTACATCCAGAGTAAGCGGAATATCACTGGCAACGGCAATAACATGTGTATCAACGCTGAGTTCGCTGATGTCATGCCCGCATCCCTGACGAAATAACAGGATTTTGGGAACGGCTTCATCTTTGAACCCTTCCACCAGCACCAAATCCAGCGTGGATGGATCCATCCGGCTGACTAACCAGGCAAGATCCACATCAGGTTCTTCAGGGGTTTCCGTGATCAATGCCCAACGACGAGCACTGGCCACAATGGTCTGCGCGGCACCTGCTTTACGTAACCTGTAACTGTCCTTTCCTGGTTCATCCACATCCATATCATGATGAGTATGCTTAATCAGCCCAGGCCGTAACCCCTTTTCACACAGCGCCGTGATGAGTGCTTCTAAGAGGGTCGTCTTACCTGTACCACTCCATGCGGCAATAGCCAGCAGTGGAATTACACTTTGTCTTCCCAACGTGCTAAATCCTCCGGCGTATTTACGTTAATAAACGCCTGCGGCCTGTCGCTGAAATCGACGGAACGTCCACCTGCGCTCTTTAAAAAAACCATGACTCTGCGCTCACCCCTATCAATATAGTGTTGAAGCTCTGGCACAATATCCCGATGCATTAATGCAATGGTTGGATGATCGCGTTCACCATCATGCACCCATATGGCCCGAGAGGCTGCTGTCGCAGGATATAAACGTATAGCCAGATCAGCAGGGATAAAAGGGGTATCGCAGGGCGAAAATAAAAACCAGTCACTGTCCCACTGCGACATCACTGAAAGCATTCCAGCCAAAGGACCCGGATAGTCGGCAATACAATCCTGAATTACGGGCAATCCACTCGCCCGGTACACTTCCAGGTTGCGGTTTGCACTGACAACAAGGTTATCCACTTGCGGCCTCAATAGGTGCGCCACGTGCTGCCATAAAGGTTTACCTTTTAATTCAAGCAGGCCCTTATCTTGCCCACCCATACGTGAGGCTTTGCCTCCCGCCAGAATGACACCCGTTACCCTACCCATGCCAATCACCTTACCGCCTCTTTTATTGTGGGTTTGACCCTGCTAACGTATCTGCACCCAGAGTAAGGAGCACGACCATGAAATGTAAACGTCTGAACGAAGTTATCGAACTCCTTCAGCCCGCATGGCAGAAAGAGCCGGAATTAAATCTGATCCAATTTTTGCAGAAACTGGCAAAGGAGTCAGGTTACGAAGGCGAACTGAGTGATTTAAGTGATGACATTCTGATCTACCATCTGAAGATGCGTGATTCTGAAAAAGATGCCGTCATCCCAGGACTTAAAAAAGACTATGAAGAGGACTTCAAAACCGCCTTACTGCGCGCGCGTGGCGTAATTAAAGAGTAAAAGCTTGTAAGAGGCGCCACCGAAAGCGCAGTGAAATGATATCCTGAATCATTCGTTTTTATTTGCGGATAATGGGATGAACCATAACGCTTTTACTTTCCAGACTCTTCATCCAGACACCATTATGGATGCGCTGTTTGAGCTGGGATTACGGGTCGATTCGGGCCTGACGCCGCTCAACAGCTATGAAAATCGGGTCTATCAGTTCCAGGATGAAGATCGTCACCGCTATGTGGTGAAGTTTTATCGCCCTGAGCGTTGGTCCGCCGATCAAATTCGGGAAGAGCATCAGTTTGCCGGGGAACTTCTGAATGACGAGGTTCCCGTCGCCGCCCCCCTTTCATTTCATCAGCACACGTTATTAACCCACCAGGGTTTTTACTACGCCGTTTTCCCCAGTATGGGGGGGAGGCAGTTTGAACCCGATAACCTTGATCAGATGGAGTGGGTGGGTCGTTACCTTGGACGCATGCATCAGACAGGGCGTAAATCCTGCTTTACCCATCGTCCTGACATTGGCGTGAAAGAATATCTCATTGAACCCAGGCAGGTATTTGAGACTACAACACTTATACCATCGGCATTAAAACCCGCTTTTCTGAGCGCGGCTGATAAGCTTATTGATGCAGTAATGGCGCAATGGCACTCCCGCTTTACCAGCCTCCGGCTGCACGGTGATTGTCATGCCGGGAATATACTCTGGCGAGATGGCCCTTTATTTGTGGATCTTGATGATGCCCGCAATGGCCCGGCCGTACAGGATCTCTGGATGCTTTTACATGGTGATAAAGCCGAACAGCGTATCCAGCTTGAGACAGTTATCGAAGCGTATGAAGAATTTTGTGAGTTCGATACGGCGGAATTAAGCCTTATTGAACCCTTACGGGCCATGCGCCAGGTGTATTACCTGGCATGGATAATCCGCCGTTGGGAAGATCCTGCTTTCCCAAAAAACTTCCCGTGGTTGACCGGAGAAGATTACTGGCGTGAACAAACTTCTACTTTTCTCTGGCAAGTGAAGGCGCTTCAAGAGCCGCCTTTGCAATTAACGCCATTTTATTAATGTGACACATCCTGGAGAGTATTAACCATGAAGAAAATTTGGCTGGCGCTGGCGGGAATGATTCTGGCATTTAGCGCATCTGCTGCTCAGTTCAGTGACGGCAAACAGTACATCACACTTGATAAGCCAGTAGCGGGAGAACCACAGGTACTTGAGTTTTTCTCATTTTATTGCCCACACTGCTACGATTTTGAACATGTCTGGCATATCGCGGATGCGGTAAAACAGAAGCTGCCGGAAGGCACTAAAATGACCAAATACCATGTGGAGTTCCTCGGCCCGCTGGGTAAAGAGATGACGCAGGCATGGGGCGTAGCAATGGCACTGGGAGTGGAAGATAAAATTACCGCGCCTATGTTCGAAGCGGTACAGAAAACACAAACCGTTCAGAGCGTTGCCGATATTCGCGATGTCTTTATTAAGGCGGGCGTAAAAGGTGAAGAGTACGACGCTGCCTGGAATAGTTTTGTGGTGAAATCCCTGGTTGCTCAGCAGGAAAAAGCAGCAGCCGACCTGCAGTTACGCGGCGTCCCTGCCATGTATGTCAACGGTAAATACCAGGTGAATATGCAGGGCATGGATACCAGTAGTATGGATATCTTTGTTCAGCAATATGCCGATACGGTAAAATTCCTGGTCGAGAAGAAATAAAAAAACGCCGGTCATTGACCGGCTTTTTTATATTCATTTTTTAGCGCGCTGAGTTGCTTGTCTTTTTCATCCCAAAGATTATTCAGCCATTGCTGAAAACCACGCTTGAAATGCTTATCTCCAACGTAATCGCCATGCAGTTCTTCTTGAACAGGCAATACGTTCACGCGAATGACAATGCGGGTGAGTTTCCCGCTAAGCATGTCATAAAACGGCTTTGCGTCATTTTCCGGATAGCACAAGGTGACGTTAAGTAATTTATCGAATTGCGAACCCAACACGCTCAGCGTCATTGCGATACCTGCGGCTTTTGGCGGTAACAGATTCGTAAATGACGAGCGGGTGTTAAGGCGTTTTTCTTCCGTAAAGCGTGAGCCTTCAACAAAGTTTACGATAGTTGTCGGGTGCGTACGAAATTTCTCGCATGAGCGGCGGGTTGTCTCGACATCTTTACCGCGACGCTCCGGGTGGCGGATAAGATAGTTGCGCGAGTACCGACGCATAAAAGGCATATCCAACGCCCAGCATGCGAGTCCGATAAAAGGCACCCAGGCGAGCTGTTGTTTAAGGAAATACTTATTCATGGGGATATGCTTACGAAAAAGCACACAGAGCACCACGATATCCGCCCAGCTGTGGTGGTTACAAATAAGCAGATACCAGTTTTTCTTATTAAGCCCATCCAGGCCTTCAATATCCCATTGTAAATGTGGATTCAGGCGCAACAACCGGGCCAGCCCCTGACACCAACAATACATCATGAAATTACAAAAAACGGAAATGGCGCGCCATAAGGGGGGTACAGGTAAAAGCAGCTTTATCATACCGGCCATAATGATGGGCACAGCACAGAGAATGGTCACCACGATGGTAAGCACACTGCTTATCATTAAGGTAAAAACAGCGAGTAATCTCGACATAATTAATTTATTCAAAACGTTAATAGCAAAATGGTGTTTTAACGAGGCGCAAGGCGGCGATTCTACCAGAATATGCCCGGCGTTTTTGTAGAAAGGAGGTCTGATTTCCGCAACGTCCGAACGAGGACGTAAGTAAGGCTTTTTTCTTATATCCACAAAGAGCAAATAATCGCCAAAACGCAATAATGATCGCTAATATTTTTTTAAGCTATTGAAAATAAAGTATAGATACAATTCTGCGATCGTCAGTAATGCACAATAATCCAGACCGGAAGAAACAATTCACAAACTTATCCACAGATAATTCGCGCATGCGATCTCCAGGATCGTCAATTCTTTGCGAGCAATGAGGGCGAAAAACTGATGTTTTTGCTCGTATGTGGCATCCTTTAACCATAAATTGATAAACAGGCATGGTCATCATGGTTCAGATCCCAGAAAACCCCCTTATCCTCGTAGACGGTTCTTCCTACCTTTATCGCGCCTACCACGCGTTTCCTCCGCTGACTAACTCAGCGGGAGATCCTACCGGTGCGATGTACGGCGTGTTGAATATGTTACGCAGCTTGATTTTGCAGTATCAGCCTACGCATGCGGCGGTGGTATTTGATGCGAAGGGTAAAACCTTCCGCGATGAACTCTTTGAACACTATAAATCTCACCGTCCTCCAATGCCGGACGATCTGCGCGCGCAGATTGAGCCTCTTCACGAAATGGTCCGGGCGATGGGGTTGCCGCTGATGGCGGTATCCGGGGTGGAAGCGGATGATGTCATTGGTACACTTGCCCGTGAAGCGGAAAAGATGGGGCGTCCGGTGTTGATAAGCACGGGTGATAAAGACATGGCGCAACTGGTAACACCAGGGATCACCCTCATTAATACGATGACCAATACCATTCTTGGGCCGGAAGAGGTGGTGACGAAATACGGTGTTCCACCTGAACTGATTATCGACTTCCTGGCGCTGATGGGTGACTCGTCGGACAACATTCCTGGCGTACCGGGCGTGGGGGAGAAAACTGCACAAGGTCTGCTTCAGGGGCTGGGTGGGCTGGATACGCTTTATGCAAATCCGGATAAAATTGCCGGACTCTCTTTCCGCGGAGCCAAAACTATGGCCGCGAAACTTGAGCAGAATAAAGAGGTCGCCTACCTCTCCTACAAACTGGCGACCATCAAGACGGATGTGGAACTCGAACTGACCTGCGAGCAGCTTGAGGTCCAGCAACCTTCAACTGAAGCGCTGGTGGATCTGTTTAAAAAGTATGAATTCAAGCGCTGGATTGTTGATGTCGAAGGCGGGAAGTGGCTGCAGGCAAAAGGGGCTAAACCCACTGCTACTCCTAAGGAACCTGTCGTTGTTGAAGAGGATGCAACGCCTGCCGTGCAGCTTTCAGCAGAGAATTATGTCACCATTCTTGATGAGTCTGTGCTGCAGGAGTGGATCACGAAGCTAAAAAAAGCGCCTCTCTTTGCCTTTGATACAGAAACAGACAGCCTGGACAATGTCAGTGCCAACCTGGTAGGACTCTCATTTGCAATCGAACCTGGCGTGGCGGCCTATGTGCCTGTCGCGCATGACTACCTCGATGCGCCTGAACAGATTTCGTGCGAAAGGGCACTGGCGTTGCTCAAGCCGCTGCTGGAGGACGAAAACGCGTTGAAAGTCGGGCAAAATCTGAAGTTCGACCGCGGCATCCTGCAAAACTACGATATTGAGCTTAGGGGGATCGCCTTTGACACTATGCTTGAGTCCTACATTCTCGACAGCGTAGCCGGGCGCCATGATATGGACAGCCTTTCTGACCGCTGGCTGAAGCATAAAACCGTCACCTTTGAAGAGATCGCAGGTAAAGGCAAGAACCAACTCACTTTCAATCAGATAGCGCTTGAACAGGCAGGGCATTATGCCGCGGAAGATGCGGACGTTACCCTTCAGCTGCATCTGAAAATGTGGCCGGAGCTGCAAAAACACGCAGGCCCCCTGAATGTCTTTCAGAATATTGAGATGCCGCTGGTGCCCGTCCTTTCGCGTATCGAGCGTAATGGCGTCAATATTGATCCCGCTGTTCTGCGTAAACACTCATCTGAGATTGCATTGCGCCTGACAGAACTGGAAAAGAAAGCGCACGAGATTGCCGGCGAGCCGTTTAATCTGGCCTCAACCAAACAGCTGCAAACCATCCTCTTTGAAAAGCAAGGCATAAAACCCCTGAAAAAAACGCCGGGCGGCGCGCCGTCTACGTCAGAAGAGGTGCTGGAGGAGCTGGCGCTGGATTATCCGCTGCCAAAAGTCATCCTCGAACACCGTGGTTTATCGAAGCTGAAATCAACCTATACCGACAAGCTGCCGCTGATGATCAGCGAGAAAACAGGCCGTGTGCACACCTCTTACCATCAGGCGGTGACGGCGACAGGGCGTTTGTCCTCAACCGATCCAAACCTGCAAAACATTCCGGTGCGTAACGAAGAAGGCCGTCGTATCCGTCAGGCGTTTATTGCGCCGAAGGATTATGTGATTGTCTCTGCCGACTATTCACAAATCGAGCTGCGTATCATGGCGCACCTGTCTCGTGACAAAGGCCTGCTGTCTGCATTTGCTGAAGGCAAAGACATTCACCGCGCCACCGCGGCCGAAGTCTTTGGTATGCCACTGGAAAGCGTGACGAATGACCAGCGTCGCAGCGCGAAAGCCATTAACTTTGGTCTGATCTACGGCATGAGCGCGTTTGGATTGTCGCGCCAGCTCAACATTCCGCGTAAAGAATCGCAGAAGTATATGGACCTCTATTTCGAACGTTATCCGGGCGTTCTGGACTATATGGAGCGTACCCGCGCACAAGCGAAAGAGCAGGGCTATGTTGAAACGCTTGAAGGACGCCGCCTCTACCTGCCAGATATTAAGTCCAGTAATGGTGCTCGTCGTGCCGGTGCTGAGCGTGCGGCAATTAACGCTCCGATGCAGGGTACTGCCGCTGACATCATCAAGCGCGCCATGATCGCGGTAGACGCCTGGCTGTTAAGCGAAAAACCCCGCGTGAAAATGATCATGCAGGTCCACGATGAACTGGTATTTGAAGTCCATAAGGATGATGTGGATGCGGTGTCGAAAAAGATCCATGAACTTATGGAAAGCAGCACCACCCTGGATGTGCCGTTGCTGGTGGAGGTAGGTAGTGGGCAAAACTGGGATCAAGCGCACTAAGTATTCGTCTGCAAAGGCCATTTTTATGTAAGTAAGCAACATAACCTATAGGTTTTGTGACGATCATTAGAAATCCCTATGTAAAGATTGAAAAAAAACTACAAAAAATGCTTTGTGCGGAATCGAAAAGGGAGTAGAGTTAAACGCGTAGGGTACAGAGGTAAGATGTTCTATCTTTCAGACCTTTTACTTCACGTAATCGGATTTGGCTGAATATTTAGCCGCCCCAGTCAGAAATGACTGGGGCGTTTTTTATTGGGCGAAAGAAAGAAAAAACGCGGGCAGATGCCGCGTCTGGGGGTTATGCTTCGCTGCTGTTTTCGGTAACTGGTGGGATCGTGTTAAACCAGTTGTCGAGTTTTTCACGCAGTTTATCCACACCTATCTTTTTCAGTGAGGAAAATGCTTCAACCTGCACATCTCCATTAAAAGCAATAACCGCTTCACGTACCATTTTCACCTGCGCCTTACGTGCGCCGCTGGCCAGTTTATCGGCCTTGGTCAATAACACCAGAATCTGCACGTTACTCTCTACAGCCCACTGGATCATCTGCTGATCGAGGTCTTTAAGCGGGTGGCGAATGTCCATCAGCACCACCAGACCCTGCAGACACTGACGCTTTTCCAGATACTCGCCGAGCGCGCGCTGCCACTTAATTTTCATCTCTTCCGGCACTTCAGCATAGCCATAGCCGGGAAGGTCAACGAGACGCTTGCCATCTGCAACCTGAAACAGGTTAATGAGCTGGGTTCGTCCCGGCGTCTTCGAAGTACGCGCCAGGCTCTTCTGATTGGTCAGCGTATTAAGCGCGCTGGATTTACCTGCGTTGGAGCGGCCGGCAAATGCCACCTCAATGCCTGTGTCAGAGGGTAAGTGGCGAATATCAGGCGCACTGGTCACGAAGTGCGTCTGTTGATAGTTCCAGGTAGTCAAAATGGTCGTCTCCGTAATCTTTAGCTTGGGTGGATTATACCTGAACCCACGTAAAAGACTGTTTTTCTCGAAAGGGGGTCATTAACCATCCTTCCTGTAAGAGATTGGCTACAGATGACCGACGACTTTTCGGAGAAGTTGCAGGGTTGAAAAAAGGTAAATCAAAGTAAATCAATGATTTGATTTTATGGAATTATCTGAATTTATCTTTTTTGGCCCTATTGTTGCTTGTGCGTTTGGATTTTGCAGGTAAAGTAGTTGTCAGGGCGAGGAAGCCAACAGGATAGAGACTTAAGGATGAGGGGTCAGGAGCGCCAGGAGGCGAAGACCAGGATACTGTCAGGATGGCAGTCATAAGGAAAAAGGACCGCAACAGGGATTGTGACACGCTAAGGGAAAAACAGGGTAGGTTGTTAGCAAACAAGGAATGTCATACCCCATGAGGGTAGAGGGTCAGAAAAAAAGGCGACAGATTGCTCTGTCGCCTTTTTTCTTTGCTTGCTTTCTGCTAGATTCCGCCGCAATTCTATACTGAATAAAACCATCAAAGCTGAGCATCATGAAAAAACCTTCGACCACTCCACGCGGTAAAACGCACCGTAAAACACGTGAAGAACTGAATCAGGAATCACGTGATCGCAAGCGTGATAAAAAACATCGCGGCAATGCGCCGGGCAGTCGTGCGAGTGGGGCAAGCGAAAGTACGGGCTCCGGCAAACGTTCTCAGCAGAACGATCCACGCATTGGCAGCAAAAAAGCCATCCCACTGGGCGTAACAGAGGCGCCCGTTAAGACGCAAAAAAAACCCAAGAGCGAGAAACCTATGCTTTCACCGCAAGCTGAACTGGATTCGCTGGAAACTGATGAGCGCCTGGACGCGCTGCTGGAACGTTTAGAAGAGGGCGAAAGCCTGAGTGCCGAAGAACAAAGCTGGGTGAACGCCAGACTTGATCGTATTGATGAGCTGATGCAACAGCTGGGGCTCTCTTACGATGATGAAGACGACGAAGAGGAAGAAGGCCGGGAAGATATGATGCGTCTGCTGAAAGGCGGCCAGTAACGGCCACGCATGGGCTTACCCGTCCTGCTTATAACCCTTCCGGTTATATGTTATCTGGTGTGGTTATTCGTTAAACTACAGCGGTTGTCGCAGCGCAAGGTGTGGCTGCGCAACCGGCTTCTGACCCGACAAGCGGTCAGGCCGGGCCGCCGTAAACGACAGCGGCATCATCGGAAGGAGTGAGCATGTCTGAGCAATGTATTGACTGGGATCTGGCCCTCATCCAGAAATATAACTATTCCGGGCCGCGCTATACGTCCTACCCTACCGCGCTCGAGTTTTCTGCCGATTACGGTGAAGATGATTTTCGTGCTGCCGTTGCCCGCTATCCGGGTCGTCCGCTCTCGCTCTATGTGCACATCCCGTTCTGCCACAAGCTCTGCTACTTCTGTGGCTGTAATAAGATTGTCACCCGCCAGCAGCACAAAGCCGATCAGTATCTGGATGCGCTTGAGCAGGAAATTATTCATCGTGCACCTCTGTTTACCGACCGCAGAGTCAGCCAGTTGCACTGGGGGGGCGGTACACCCACCTATCTGGATAAAACGCAAATAAGCCGCCTGATGGGGCTGTTGCGCGGCCATTTCCATTTTGACGAGCAAGCGGAAATCTCAATTGAAGTTGACCCGCGCGAGATTGAACTCGACGTGCTTGATCACCTTCGCGCGGAGGGCTTCAATCGCCTGAGCATGGGGGTGCAGGACTTCAACAAAGAGGTTCAGCGTCTGGTCAACCGTGAGCAGGATGAAGACTTTATTTTTGCGCTGATCAACCGCGCGCGTGAGATTGGCTTCACCTCAACCAATATCGACCTGATTTACGGCCTGCCTAAGCAAACACCTGAAAGTTTCGCCTTTACCCTTAACCGGGTCGCGGAGCTCAACCCGGACCGTCTGAGCGTGTTTAACTATGCGCATCTGCCCACCCTGTTTGCCGCGCAGCGTAAAATCAAAGACGCCGATCTGCCCTCCCCGCAACAAAAGCTGGATATTCTGCAGCAGACCATTACCTCGCTGACTGATGCGGGTTATCAGTTCATTGGCATGGACCACTTTGCCCGTCCGGATGATGAACTGGCCGTGGCGCAGCGGGAAGGCCTGTTGCACCGTAATTTCCAGGGGTACACCACCCAGGGTGATTCGGATCTGCTGGGAATGGGCGTGTCGGCCATCAGCATGATTGGTGACAGCTACGCCCAGAACCAGAAAGAGTTAAAGGCGTATTACCAGCAGGTTGATGAAACCGGCAATGCACTATGGCGTGGTATTGCGCTGACACGCGATGACTGCATACGACGTGACGTCATCAAAGCGCTGATTTGCCACTTCCGCCTGGATTTTGCGGCGGTGGAAAACCAGTGGGATCTTACCTTTAACGATTACTTTGCTGACGATCTGAAGCTGCTTGCGCCGCTGGCAAAAGATGGGCTGGTGGCTATTAACGAGCAGGGGATCAGGGTTACCGCAAAGGGGCGATTGCTCATCCGCAATATCTGTATGTGCTTTGACGTCTATTTGCGTCAGAAAGCGCGCATGCAGCAGTTCTCTCGGGTGATTTAGGGGTTTATCAGGCCTACAGAACGTAGGCCCGGTAAGGTTAGCTAAAAAGTCCAAACAGCGCAGCGCAGAGTACTGCCGCTACGGCTGCTTGCGGTGTATGACCTACCGCAGCGCCGACTTCAACGCTGCCCGACACCATATTAATTAATGATTCCAGCATGATTCAGTTCCCCCGTGAACGGGCAAGATCATACTGAACTCATCGGAACAGTAAAGTGCAAGATTGCAGCAATTTGCGCTCACTATTCAATCTTTACAATATGGCGAGCCGTTACTCCATTCCCAGCTCTTTCAGCTTGCGAGTCAGCGTGTTACGTCCCCACCCCAGCAGACGAGCGGCTTCCTGTTTATGCCCTTGAGTATGACGAAGCGCGGTCGTGAGCAGGGTGCGCTCCATCTCTGGCTGCGCTTCAGAAAGCAGGTTTTGATGACCGGAACGCAGCGCACGATCGGCCCACTGTGCCAGCAGCGTTGCCCAGCTGTCGGGCAGTGATTGTGATGGGTTGTCCGGCACGGTGGTTTCAAACAGTTCTGCTGGTAAATCCTGAATCAATACTTCCTGGCCTGCGGCCATCACGGTCAGCCAGCGACAGGTATTTTCCAGCTGGCGAACGTTACCCTGCCAGGCGAGACGGGTCAGGGCGGCTTCCGTTTCCGGATGTAGCAGCTTCGCTTCGACACCCAGTTCGCGGGCGGCGACCTGCAGGAAGTGACGTGCCAGACGAGGGATATCTTCACGACGTTCGCGCAACGGCGGCAGATGGACGCGAATGACATTCAGGCGATGGAACAGATCCTCACGGAATTTTCCCTCCTGCACACGCAGTTCGAGGTTCTGATGGGTCGCGGCAATAATACGCACATCCACTTTCACCGGCGCGTAGCCACCCACACGATAAAACTGGCCGTCTGCCAGCACACGCAGCAGGCGCGTCTGTACATCCAGCGGCATATCCCCGATCTCATCCAGGAACAACGTCCCGCCATCTGCCTGCTCAAAACGGCCCTGGCGAATCGTATTCGCGCCGGTAAAGGCCCCTTTCTCGTGACCAAACAGCTCAGATTCAATCAAGTCTTTGGGAATGGCCGCCATATTCAGCGCAATAAATGGCGCTTTAACGCGTGGGCTGTGACGATGCAACGCATGAGCCACAAGCTCTTTACCGGTTCCGGATTCCCCGTTAATCAGCACGCTGATGGAGGAGCGTGACAGGCGTCCAATGATGCGAAACACATCCTGCATAGCGGGCGCTTCACCAATAATGTCGGTGGTTGGGCCGCTTACCTGCACGTTGCGTGGCTGTTGCTGCTCCTGATAGTGACTGATGGCACGCTCTACCAGCGCTACCGCTTCGTCAATATCGAAGGGTTTTGGCAGATAATCAAACGCCCCTTGTTGATAGGCGCTGACGGCGGCGTCCAGATCCGAATGGGCGGTCATTATGATGACCGGAAGCATGGGATGACGCTGTTTTATCTGCTTTAACAGGGCAAGACCGTCCATCCCCGGCATACGGATATCCGACAGCAGTACGTCCGGGGTTTTGGTGGTCAGCGCATCAAGCACGTCAGTTGCATTTTCAAAGGTCGTGCAGCTCAAGCCAGCACCGGTGAGCGCGCGTTCAAGCACCCAACGGATGGAGCTATCATCATCAACGATCCAGACTATCCCTCGTTGCATAAACACCTCTATTTCCGAATAGGCAGGAACACCGAAAACTCGGTATGGCCTGGCCAACTGGTGAATTCAATTTTGCCAGAGTGTTGATCGATCAAACTGCGAGCGATGGATAAACCCAGTCCGGTGCCGCCTTCACGCCCGCTGACCATCGGGTAGAACAGCGTATCCTGTAAATGTGAGGGAATGCCCGGGCCGTTATCTTCCACATCAATGCGCGCGGCCAGGCGATAACGTACACCGTGCAGCGTTAACTGGAAGGCGGTGCGCGTCCGCAGAATGATCTCGCCGCCTTCCGGGCCAAGGGCCTGTAAAGCGTTGCGGACGATATTCAGTAACACCTGTTCTATTTGATCGGGGTCGTGCGCCAGTTCCGGTAAGCTCGGATCATAATCACGTACCAGAGTGACATTATCCGGCAGCTCCATCGACACCAGTTTCACCACGCGCTCAGCAACTTTGTGAATACTTTCGGTAACGTGCATGCCGGGCTGCTGCGGTCCGAGCAGTCTGTCGACCAGGTTACGTAACCGATCAGCCTGTTCGATAATCACCTTGGTATATTCCGTCAGCGAGGGGTCAGGCAGTGCTTTTGCAAGCAGCTGCGCCGCGCCGCGTAAACCACCGAGCGGGTTTTTGATTTCATGCGCCAGGCCACGAACCAGATCGCGCGCCGCCACCTGCTGAGCATGCTGTAACTGCTCCTGGCTAAGGCGTCGCTGATTATCCATCGGAGCCATCTCCAGCAGGATGAGGCCTTCAGGTAAGCGTTGTGCCGTTAACGAAAGAATGTGTGAGCGACCATCAATCACCAGGGTCACTTCGTTGTCGGTAAAGCCCTGACCAGCATTAAGGCTCTCGCGCATTAAGACGATGTTCAGTGAAAAATAACTCAGCAGTTCCGGCAGCGGCGTGCCGAATAATTTACGCGAACTCTGCGCCAGTAGTTGTTGTGCGGCTGGGTTGGCGTAATGCACCGCCAGCTCATCATCAACCAGCAAGATGCTGTTGATTAAAGAATTGAGGATCTGCCCAGCATCGGGCAACGAGCCACTCGCCATTCAGCAGTCTCCCAAAAGGTTGCACTAATTTAGTGCATTATAGCTTTTAACCGCTGTTAAAAGCCCGATATCTCAGGGTGGGCGGAGAAAAAAGCCCATCCGAAGATGGGCTACAGATGACGAACAAACTCTGCTACCAGGTGGCAAAGTTTGTTATCAATCTCAAGCCTGCCAGGGCAGGCTAAAAGTTTCCACGGCAACGAAATATCCTGCGTCTTTCTCGCCCCTGCCGCGTCGGCCGCTTTCGCGCACCCCAGTCACATAGGTTGCTATGCTCCTGGGGATTCGCTCAGTGGCCATCTTGCCGGGACAAGAAAAACGTTGGCTATTATTACTAAGGTATTAAACGCTGTAGTACAGTTCGAACTCTACCGGGTGCGGCGTCATGCGCACGCGGTCGTTTTCTTCGGTACGCAGTGCGATGTATGCATCGATAGCGTCGTCAGTGAACACGCCGCCCGCCGTCAGGAATTCGCGGTCTTCATTCAGTGCGTTCAGTGCTTCTTCCAGAGAGCCTGCAACCTGTGGGATCTCTTTCGCTTCTTCCGGCGGCAGGTCATACAGGTTTTTGTCCATTGCTTCGCCCGGGTGGATTTTGTTCTTGATACCATCAAGGCCAGCCATCAGCAGGGCAGCAAAGCACAGGTACGGGTTAGCAGCCGGGTCCGGGAAGCGCACTTCGATGCGACGTGCTTTCGGAGAGGCAACAACCGGGATACGGATAGAAGCAGAACGGTTACGGGCAGAGTAAGCCAGCATAACAGGTGCTTCATAACCCGGGACCAGACGCTTGTAGGAGTTGGTGGTCGGGTTTGCCAGGGCGTTGATCGCTTTAGCGTGTTTGATAACACCGCCAATGTAGTACAGCGCCTGCTCAGACAGACCGGCATATTTGTCACCAGAGAAGAGGTTTACGCCGTTCTTGGACAGGGACATATGGCAGTGCATACCGGAGCCGTTATCGCCGAACATCGGTTTCGGCATGAAGGTTGCTGTTTTGCCGAAACGGTGCGCAACGTTGTGCACTACATATTTATAAATCTGAATTTCGTCCGCTTTCTTGGTCATGGTGTTAAAGCGGGTTGCGATTTCGTTCTGACCTGCCGTCGCCACTTCGTGGTGATGCGCTTCAACCACCAGACCCATCTCTTCCATGATCAAACACATGGTGGAACGGATGTCCTGTGAAGAATCGACTGGCGGAACCGGGAAGTAACCGCCTTTCACACCCGGACGGTGGCCTTTGTTGCCGCCTTCGTATTTGGTGGAGGAGTTCCAGGCACCTTCGATATCATCGATAGCAACGTGAGAACCGGAGATGGACGCGCCAAAACGGATGTCGTCAAACAGGAAGAACTCTGGCTCTGGTCCGAAGAGAACGGTATCAGCAAGGCCGGTAGAACGCAGATATTCTTCAGCACGTTTAGCGATAGAACGTGGGTCACGATCGTAGCCCTGCAGAGTACCAGGTTCCAGGATGTCACAGCGAATGATCAGGGTCGATTCTTCGTAGAACGGGTCAATGAGCGCGGTAGAGGCATCCGGCATCAGAACCATGTCGGATTCGTTGATGCCTTTCCAGCCGCCAATCGAGGAGCCGTCAAACATTTTGCCTTCTTCAAAGAATTCGGCATTAACCTGATGAGCAGGAATAGTGACGTGCTGTTCTTTACCTTTGGTATCGGTGAAGCGCAAATCAACAAATTTCACTTCATGCTCATTCAGCATCGTCAATACGTGTTCAGCGGACATACTTAAACTCTCCCGGATTTTTTCATTGTCGTCGTGGTAACGAGGTCTGCAGATACTGCGTCAATCTGGCGGTGTTGCCATAAATTTTATAAAGCGAAATCTATGCCAACTTTTAAATGTCACTAAAAAGGCGCTATTATGCGCACCATAGTGCAAAAGGGCTGCACCATGATGGTCACATTGCACCAATATAGTGCTTTTATGTGAACAACAAGCACCGTATTGGTGCAATTTTTGTTAAAGTAGCCCAATTCCGCTTCGTGAAAGTGATCACAAAGCATCCCTGCGATACTTGTTTGCGGGGGATGTTTGTGATCCTGTTTTGTAGTGCGATTAATCCGTGTACAATAACGCGCTATTTCTAAATGCCTGAGGCAAAGTTGTGATCGAAAATCTGCGTAATATCGCCATCATCGCGCACGTTGACCATGGTAAAACTACCCTGGTTGATAAGCTGCTGCAGCAATCTGGTACCTTCAGTAACGAACGTGCTGAAGCCACCGAACGCGTGATGGACTCCAATGACCTGGAGAAAGAGCGTGGGATTACCATCCTCGCTAAAAACACCGCTATCAAATGGAATGACTACCGTATCAACATCGTTGATACCCCGGGTCACGCCGACTTCGGTGGTGAAGTTGAACGTGTAATGTCCATGGTAGACTCCGTACTGCTGGTTGTTGACGCAATGGATGGCCCAATGCCGCAGACGCGCTTCGTAACCAAAAAGGCCTTTGCCCACGGTTTGAAGCCAATTGTTGTTATCAACAAAGTTGACCGTCCTGGCGCGCGTCCTGACTGGGTTGTCGATCAGGTATTTGACCTGTTCGTAAACCTGGATGCGACTGACGAGCAGCTCGATTTCCCTATCATCTATGCATCCGCACTGATGGGTATCGCGGGTAACGATCACACTGAGATGGCGGAAGACATGACCCCGCTGTACCAGGCGATTGTTGACCACGTACCGGCACCGAACGTTGACCTGGACGGCCCGTTCCAGATGCAGATCTCTCAGCTCGATTACAACAACTATGTTGGTGTTATCGGCATTGGTCGTATCAAGCGCGGTAAAGTGAAACCTAACCAGCAGATCACCCTGATCGACAGCGAAGGTAAAACACGTAACGGTAAAGTCGGTAAAGTACTGACTCACCTCGGCCTGGAACGTATTGAGTCCACCGAAGCCGAAGCGGGTGACATCATCGCCATTACCGGTCTTGGCGAACTGAACATCTCAGACACGCTCTGCGATCCGCAGAACGTAGAAGCGCTGCCAGCGCTGTCTGTCGATGAACCGACTGTAACCATGTTCTTTAACGTCAACACCTCTCCGTTCTGTGGTAAAGAAGGTAAATTCGTTACCTCTCGTCAGATCCTTGAGCGTCTGAACAAAGAACTGGTACACAACGTGGCACTGCGCGTTGAAGAAACCGAAGACTCTGACGCATTCCGCGTTTCGGGTCGTGGTGAGCTGCACCTGTCCGTGCTTATCGAAAACATGCGTCGTGAAGGCTTCGAACTGGCTGTGTCCCGTCCGAAAGTTATCAACCGTATGATCGATGGCCGCATGCAGGAGCCGTTCGAGAACGTCACGCTGGATATCGAAGAGCAGCATCAGGGTTCTGTGATGCAGGCGATGGGCGAACGTAAGGGCGATGTCAAAGACATGATCCCTGACGGCAAAGGTCGTATCCGTCTGGACTACCTGATCCCGGCTCGTGGCCTGATCGGCTTCCGTACCGAGTTCATGACCATGACCTCCGGTACCGGTCTGCTGTACTCCACCTTCAGCCACTATGACGACGTGCGTCCGGGCGAAATCGGCCAGCGTAACAACGGCGTGCTGATCTCCAACGGTCAGGGTAAAGCTGTTGCGTTTGCCCTGTTCAGCCTGCAGGACCGCGGTAAGCTGTTCCTGGGTCACGGTGCAGAAGTCTATGAAGGCCAGATCATCGGTATTCACAGCCGTTCTAACGACCTGACGGTAAACTGCCTGACCGGTAAGAAACTGACCAACATGCGTGCGTCTGGTACAGACGAAGCAACGGTTCTGGTTCCGCCGATCAAGATGACGCTGGAACAGGCACTGGAATTTATCGATGACGACGAACTGGTAGAAGTGACTCCTACCTCCGTGCGTATCCGTAAACGCCATCTGACTGAAAACGACCGTAAACGTGCGGGTCGTGGTGCGAAAGAAGCGTAATTAACGCTCCCTTTCGTAAAAAAGCCGGGCACTGTGTTGCCCGGCTTTTTTGTTTCAGAACGAATACCGTAAACCTAAACGAATACGGTACTGCTCGCTATTGTAAGCGTTCCAGCGGTCCAGCCATTGCAGTTCGAGGTAGGGCATCCAGTTTGGGGTTATTTTGTAGCTAAATTTATTGGTTATCTCCCAGTGATGATCTTTGCCATTCTTACTATGGTAATCGTTTATGCGCTGGAAATAGTGTGGCTCAAAAGTGTAGAAAAACGAATCAGTCAATCTGAAATTCCAGTAGCTGGCAAATTCATGAGTATCGTTTTTATCCATCTTGCCATTAAGGTCGACGGTGTCGTAATTGCTGTGGTTATAACGATAACGGAACGTAAGGTTAAACCAGGGGACGAATTTATAATTTGTATCGAAATAAACTGCTCCGCCTGAACCATCTCGATTATCGTTAATCAAGCCACCCGGCTGAAAGGTTAATTTATCAGTAGGCTTAAATAACGGATACCAGCCCTCAATTTCATTGTAACTGTGCTTTATTTCATCCCAGCGCCCAACATTATAGGCATTCGTCGCCATTAACCCTGCGCCCATGTCAAAGTTATAGCCTGCACGGAGAATGACTTCATGCAGGTCAGAGGCGGTGTTATATGCTTCGCGTGTTTCAACATAAGCGCCAGCAAAGGCGGTGCCAGGGAGGGTCAAAACAAGCAGGGCGGTCATTATTTTATTCATAGTTTTTCCAGGTATCAGATACAAAGGGGCCACCCCTCCTGCAGAGCAGGAAGGGAGAGGTACATTTTTTTATTTATAAAGTCACTGTTGACGCTTTATTTTCTGCGTTTACCTCTGTGGATATAGTTTGGTTGTTTTTCCGGTTGCTGATTTCCTCAATAATAAAAGCAAAACGCTGCTCATTTAGTTTATAAAAGAATCCCATCGTGAGGGCGGCAATAATAGCGAGCGAACAAGGCCAAAGGAATATGAGCTGACGTAACCCCAACAACGTAGCATCGCTTTGCGCAATGTTAGGAATGTAACCAATTTGCGTCAGCATTATGCCAGGTAAAAAACCCGCCAGCGCGGCGGAAATTTTTCGTGAAAAGGTATAGCCAGTATAAACAGAGCCTTCTGCACGAATTCCCGTTTTCCATTCGCCATAATCGACGGTGTCTGGCACCAGGGCCCAGTTCAGGCTATTCACAAAAGCGGTGCCAAAAAATGCCATGCATGAAAAACAAATAAATAACAGAGAGTTAGTGCCGAGGAAAAAATTAAGCACATCGCCTACTGCCCAGAGTGCCAGCCCGCCCAGGTAAACCTGTTTTTTGCCAAAGCGTTTTACTGCACCCGGCACCAAGAATACGCCCACCAGAATGCAGCCCATGCTGAAAAAACCCATCCACGACAGCAGATGAATATCGTTCAGCACATACTGGGTGTAATAGACCTGGATAGCCAGTTTGATATTGAATGCGGCCAGGGTACAGAGGTTGGCGATACACAATACCAGCAGGGGAGGATTACGGAAGATGGCGTAAAACGATTTCATAATCCCAGGCTTATGCCCTTCCGGAGAGAGTTCGACATAACGCTCTTTTACGCCGCTATAACACCACCACATGCAGAACAAACCGCAGGTAACAAAAAGCAGTGCAGCAATGAGGTAGCCGAGTGACGATCTGCCAACAAAGAGTGATTGCACCGGCATAAAGCCCACCGTACACAGCAGAAGCCCTATCGTCGCTCCTCCCTGCCGCCAGGCAGCAAGATGCGCGCGTTCCTGCGGGTTTTTGGTGATCGCAGGTACCATGGCGCCGTATGAGCAGTTCATCAGACTGTAGAACAGTCCAAACATCATGAACAGCACCGTGGCAAGGGCGGTTTTAACCGTCAGACTGAAATCGTTGGTCATAAACTGTGCCGTGGCAACCAGCGCCACCGGGACAGAAGCATAAAGAATGAAGGGGCGGAACTTGCCTGCGGGTCCAATTTTACGCCGAGAGTCGAGCAACACCCCGGTTAACATATCGGTAAAGGCGGTAAAGAATTTCGCCACAAGGAAGATGATGCCGCCATAGAACGCCGGCATCCCCAGCTCATCGGTATAAAACTTCAGTAAATAGAGTGTGCCGATGCATAGCATCAAATTGGAGCCAAAATCACCCATTCCATAGGCGAACTTCTCGCGCAGGCTTAGTTTCAGGGTTAACGGATCAGTGATGTGGTTCATAAGCGATCCTCGTAGCGCCCCGCAGGGCGCTAACTTGTTGACTTATCAGGCGGTGCGTTTACGCGTTTCAATCTCTGTAACGATACGTATGTACATTTTTTCGTTGAGATTGTAGAAACAGCCCATGGCGACGATCGTGGCAACCGCGAGCGCGCAGGGATAGATGAAGATCAGTTGCCGTAATCCTTCCACCGTTCTCTCCGACTGCACGACGTTTGGCACATAGCCTATCTGGGTCAGCATCCATCCCGGGAAGAAGCCTGCCAGCGCTTGCGACACTTTACGGAAGAAGGTAAATCCGGTGTAGACCGTACCTTCGGAACGAACGCCGGTGCGCCACTCGCCATATTCGACCGTGTCGGAGACCAGCGCCCAGTTGAGGCTGTTAACAAAAGCAGAGCCAAAGAACGCAAGGCAGGAGAAGGCCACGAAGCTGACTGAACCGCCGCCGAACATGTAGTTGAGCAGGTCGCCCGCAACCCAGGTCAGCAGGCCGCCAATATAGACTTTCTTCTTACCGAAACGACGCACCGCACCGGGCATCAAAAAGACGCCGATGAAGATACAGCCCATGCTGAAGAAGCCCATGTAAGAAAGTAAAATAGGGTCATTCAGAACGTATTGGGTGTAGTAAACCTGGATGGCGAGCTTGACGTTAAACGCCCCCAGCGTACAAAGGTTGGCGATACACAGAATAAACAGCGGACGGTTACCGGCAATGGCGCGAAATGACTTCAGCAGGCCCGGTTTTTGCGCCGGATTAGCGGGTTGAGTTTCAACGTAGCGCTCCTTCACGCCGTAGAAGCACCACCACATAAAGAACAGACCAAACAGTGAAAACAGCGTGGCGGCGAAGATGTAGCCCAGCTGTTGATTCCCCTCAATCAGGTTCATCACCGGCACAAAACCCACTGTACACAGCAGTAACCCGAGGGTCGCCCCTCCCTGACGCCATGCCGCCAGCGAGGCACGTTCATCCGGATTTTTGGTAATGGCAGGCACCATTGCACCGTATGAACAGTTCATCATGCTAAAAAACAGGCCGTAAAGCATAAACAGCACCGTGGCCATGACGGTTTTACCGGTGACTTCGAAGGGGGTGCCAACAAAGTTCGCGATCGCCAGGAGCGTGACCGGGAAGGCCGCATAAAGCACAAAGGGACGAAACTTTCCTTTGGGGCCAATGTTACGGCGGGAATCCAGCATGATGCCGGTACCCATGTCGGTAAACGCGGTAAAGAATTTGGCGATCAGAAAAATGATGCCGCCATAGGTACCCGGAAGTCCCAGCACATCGGTATAAAACTTCAGAAGATAAAGCGTACCGATATCCAACAGGATATTGGAACCCAGGTCACCTATCCCATAGGCGAGTTTTTCTTTGAATGGCAATCGTAGGGTCGCCGGATCGGCAGAGGTCTGACTCATTGTTATTCTCCTGATGCCCGCAGTTTTCCTGCGGGCGAGCCTGATTAGATGTTCTTCAATGTGGCAAACAGTGAGGCCCATTCGCTTTGTGCGCGGTAAAAGACCGGGGGTTTGCCGAGCGGTGCATCAACCGTGATATCGCCGCCGGTATACTGCTCACCTGTCCATGCGTTGATCCAGTTGTCTTCTGGCAGATAAAGCGACCAGTCACTGCGGCCTTGTTCATGCACGGGGGCCACCAGCAGATCGCGGCCAAACAGGTACTGATATTTCAGGCTGTAGGCGCGAGCATCTCCTTCGTAATGCAGGAACAGTGGACGCATTACCGGCAGGCCGGTGGCGGCGTTTTGCGCAACCGCTTGTTTGATATAGGGTTTAAGCGTGGTGAACACGGTGGTCATACGGGCAAAGTGGGCGATGGTTTCTGCATCACCATCAAATTGCCAGTTATCGCCGGGACGGTTGCCTTCATGGGTGCGCATCATCGGCGTAAAAGCACTGAAGTCGCACCAGCGCAGCAGTAACTCTTTGCTGCGTTTCATCTCGAACAGGGTGGTGTAACCGCCGATATCGCTATGGTGCAGACCATGACCGGTCATCGCCAGGGACAGAGCAGCAGGAACGACGGAAGCCAGACCATCATCCAGACTCCAGTCCACATTCTGGTCGCCTGCCCACATCATCACGGAGTATTTCTGGCTGCCTGTCGAGCCGGCGCGCATAAAGAAGAGTATTTCCCCCAGCTTGCCGGTCTCCTGCAACGCTTCGTAGTTACATTTCGCCCAAAGTGCAGGCCAGGCGTTATGCATGATTTCCGCGCTGACCCCGTTGTGCAGGTAGGTATCGGTCGGCAGGTATTCGCCGAAATCGGCCATCCAGCCGTTACAGCCGAGCTCAATCAGGTTCTGCTTAATGACATTTTTGAACCAGTCATAGGCCTGCGGGTTAGTCAGATCGACCACGCCACCGTAGAACTCCCCGAACTCAACCAGGTAATCTTCTCCGGCGGCATCTTTTGCCAGATAACCCTGTGCAGCTGCTTCAGCACACAGATCTTTATCGCTGGCGACATAGGGGTTGATATAGGAGAGGAACTGAATGCCTTCACGGTTCCACTGCTTAATCTGCGTATCAAGCTGCGGGTAAAGCTCGCTGTTCCATTTCCAGTTCCACATGACGCGCTTACCAAAGGAGGTCATGCGGATGCCCGACCAGTCCTGCGCCCAGATGCCGTTCACTTTCACACCACCGTTGCGCATGGTGTCCAGCTTCTGCTGGCATACCTGCGTACCGCCCTGAATGCCCAGTGTGACGCCGTCGTAGACCCAATCCGGAAGCTCAGGCTGGCGGCCCAGTAACGCCGTCAGTTTTTCCAGCAAGGCAATGTAGTTGTCTGCGTGTTCGAAGCGCAGGGTTGCATTATCTTCCCACAATGCCAGTTCGTGATAGTCCGGCGCGCTGAAGTCGAAATTCATGTAGCAGCTGTTATCGACGTGGCAGTAGTACTTTTGCGTACTGACAAAAGTGGGCTGAGGGAAGAAGGTCCAGTAATAGTCGCCGCCCGCGTTCTCTTTACAGTCAGCAAGCCAGGTCACATGGCTCTGTTTATTGCGGCCCACGCCCTGTTCACTGGTCCAGAGCGGGAAGGGTTTGCCGCGCAGATCGAAACAGGAGAACTGTTCACCGCAGCCGTAAATATGGTCGTCCGGGTTAGCTGCAAGGCGTAGCCAGATACGGTTGTGGCTGGTGGCGTCGTTTTTGAGTTTAAACTGCAGGCGGCCTTCAGCGTCAGTACCAATGTGCAGTGTGGCACTGATGGCGTCGCCACGGGTAAAGCGGACCACCCAGCCTGAATCCTGTTTAACCACGGTCGCACTGGTAAGAGCGATTTTTTCGTTCAGTTTATCTTTAATGCTGAAGTTACCGCGGAACATATCGATGTCGGCAACACCGGCACCGACCCACAGGCAGGGATTCTCTGTGGTGTGGCGTAAGATGAGACGCTCCTGCCAGCTCAGGGTAAAACCGTTATCGGTCGTTATCAGAGTAATATTGTGTAGGGTACTCATAGGATCTCCATTCGTATGCTGACAGCGTCTTACCCCGCCTGTGAAAGAACAGATGGCACAGAGCGGGTAAGAGAAGCGCCGTCAGGTGATTCACGGTGTCTTCTTTATTTGGGTGTGGTTATCTGGCCTGGCTATCCAGCAGCCCCGCCGCAACGGCCGGTGCCAGACCCGGTGCGAGAGGAAGACGCGGTATTACCAGGCAGTGCAGGAGATGGTAGATGTCCTGTTTGCCATCCCAGACTTTTGTCGTCACCTTGTTGTGAATATCCAGCTCCTGCCACCAGGATCCGTTTTCGTAATCCATCAGGTATGTAATGCAGTAGTCCCACCAGCGCTGATACCAGGCTTCGTATTGCGGATCGCCGGTGACGGTATAAAGCGCGTAGGCGGTACCCATAGCTTCCACAATGGGCCAGCGCACACGTTCCCGCACGATAGGGGTGCCATCCCAGTCCACGGAGTAGACAAAACCGTCTGCGCCATCTGGTGCCCAGGCGTCGCGGATAGTGGCGTGGAAAAGACCTTTTGCATCTTCCAGCAGCCATTCAGGTGGGGTTTCGAAGCGGGCTTCCAGCGCGGCGCGCAGGTGCAGCATCAGGCGGCCCCACTCGATCCAGTGGCCTGGTGTGCCGCCGTAGGCGCGAAAGCGATGCGCCGGGTTGTCTTTGTTGTAATCCCGCAGGGGGTTCCAGTTGGCATCAAAATGTTCGTTAACGCGATATTCACCCCGGCGAGCGACGTCATGAATAATGACTGAGGCAATTCGCAGCGCGCGATCCAGCCATTTGCGGTCGTGCGTCACGTCATAAACAATCAAAAATGCCTCAACGGCATGCATGTTGGCGTTACCGCCGCGGTAATCTTCCGTTTTGCTGAAGGCTTCATCCCAGGACTCAAGGCACATCTGTTCCTCTTCGCTCCAGAAATAGCGCTCAATTACCGCAATCGCCTCATCGAGGAGAGGGCGTGCTTCAGGGTGTCCGGTAGTGACGGCGCTTGCCGCGCCCAGCAGAACGAAGAAGTGCTGATAGCCCTGTTTTGATGCATCAATCACGCCTTCATCATTGACGCAGGCGTACCAGCCGCCATGTTTTTTATCCCGCAGTGGCCCGTTCAGGGCTTTGATGCCATGCTCAACGAGCGCCAGGGCGCCCGGGCGACCCATCGCTGCCGCAACCGCATAGACATGCAACATGCGGGCGGTGATCCAAAGATGGGTGCCCATGTCCTCTCTGACCTGACCGTTATTGCCTAACCAGCCAAAACCGGTGGGGACGGCCGCGTTTTTGCCGAAATCCAAAATTCGGTCTGTTTCCTGCTCCAGCCAGCGGTTGTGGCTGAGTGTGTTAAACCATTTCATCGTTCCGTTCTCCTCAGCGACGGGCCATCATTTCGTCAACGATTTCACCCAGCCGCTGCAGTTTGGGCACGGAGATATCGCGAAGCATCATTTCAGTGTCGGGCAGACCAACCACCGAGGACCAGACAGCACGCCCCGCCAGGAAGCCCGATGCACCTGCTTTCATGGCGATGCTCACGGCGCGAGGGAATAATTTTTCGTCAATACCCGATGAGAGGATGACCCAGGGCATGCTGATGTTGTCATTCAGCCGTTGTGACGCGTTCAGGAGAGCCTCTTGGCTCCCTTTGCCAAACAGCGGCATCTCGACTTTATAGAGATCGGCACCGCTATCCCCCAGCTCTTTGGCGGCATCAATAATGGCCTGTTCGCGATCGAATGTTGCGCCACGGCGGGGGGGACGTACGACTGGCTCGATGATGCTGACCAGGCCGTGGGTGTGGCATATCTGATTAAATTCTTTAACCATCTCAAGGCGTTGTTGAGGGTCTTCATCGCTGCGCCACAGCACCAGCAGCTTCAGTGCCTTGCCGCCGTCACGTTTCACTGCCTGGGGGTCGACGCTTTTGTCGATGATGACGCTATCAACAGGAATTCCATTACCAGGAATAAATTCATCCGCTGCCACAATCATTGCGCAGCTCTGGGCAACGGCGTTCTGCTCCACCACCTGGCGGTAGCAGAATTGCTGATCAACCAGAATAGCCGAGGCATAAGGGGAAAGGATTCTGGCGGCGTTTACTTTAAAGTCGGTGAGAACCTGATCGGTCACCGGCTGCGGTGCGCCTGCGGCGGCAAACATCAAACGCATGGCCTCACGCTGGTCAACGGCCAGCATGGAGAAACCGCCAGAAGGGCGGGTTATATCTTTCAGGGTGTAGTGCGTCATTGTTTTGTCCTTAGTTATTCATGAATGCTATTGAGTCAACCCGGCGCTGTTGCGCACCTGTTCCAGGATGGCGGTCCAGTCTTCGCGACCACGTCCGGCGGCGCGTGCCTGGTTGTAAACTTCGCGGGAGGCCGCGCCCAGTGGCATGGGGACATGCAGTTGGTTGGCGACATCCAGCGCGATGCCAAGATCTTTGTGAGCAAGGTCGATCATGAAGGCAGGGGAAAGATCGCCTTTGAGCACCTTATTCGGCCAGGAGGTGGTGAAATGGCCTTTTCCGGCGGGCGTACCGCTCATGACTTTCAGCGCCACGTCGAAGGAGAGGCCAAGTGCCTCACATAACACCGCCGCTTCGGCTGACAACGCATTCAGTGCGATACTCATGTAGTTGTTAATCAGCTTCACGCGAATACCCATGCCTGGACCACCCGCATTGACCAGCTCATTACCCATGGCCATTAAAATGGGGGCGGCGCGTTCTACTTGCTGCTCGGTGCCCCCGGCCAGTAACAACAGCGTGCCGGCAATAGCATGGTCGGATGTACGTCCTACGGGGGCATCCATCATGGCGAAACCTTTTTTACGCATGTCGTTGATAAGCGCGTCGGTTTGCAGGGGGTGGATGGTTGACATATCGATAACCAGGGCGTCAGGAGATAACCCTTCGCAGACGCCGTGTTCGCCAAACAATACCGTGCGCACCAGGTCACCATTCGGAAGCATGGTTATCACGAACTCAGCATCGGTAGCGGCTTGTGCGGGTGTCGAAGCCTGTTGAGCGCCCTTACTCACCAGATGTTGCACTGCGGCAGGATTTACGTCGTAGACCTTTAACTGATGACCCTTTTTAAGCAGATTGCTCGCCATTGGCGCGCCCATCTGCCCAAGTCCTATAAATGCAATGACCGGCATACCGTTCTCCTGTAAGTGAGTAGATGTCATATTTTGTCAATTATTGCGCACTTGTGGTGTCTGTTTTTGATCGTATTTGTAATTTATGGTTGAAAAATTGACAGCTGTCACTTTTTAAACATTTCGTGAAATTAAAATGATCCCATCTCAAATCAGTGAAGGAATGACCATGATTCGCGTTGCTTGTGTAGGCATTACCGTGATGGATCGCATCTATTACGTGGAGGGATTACCAACGGAAGGCGGTAAATATGTGGCGAAACGTTATACGGAAGTGGGCGGAGGTCCGGCGGCGACTGCCGCAGTAGCGGCAGCGAAACTCGGTGCGCAGGTAGACTTCATTGGCCGCGTCGGAGATGACGACACCGGAAACAGCCTGCTGGCGGAGCTGGAATCCCAGGGGGTCAATACACGCTATACCCGACGCTACGCGGGGGCGAAGTCGTCACAATCGGCGATCATGGTGGATGCAAAAGGGGAGCGAATCATTGTTAACTTCCCCAGCCCGGATTTGCTGGCGGATGCTGACTGGTTAACGGAGATCGATTTCTCGCAGTGGGATGTCGTACTGGCGGATGTACGCTGGCATGACGGAGCAAAACAGGCCTTTACCTTAGCGCGCCAGCAGGGGGTGATGACGGTACTGGATGGTGACGTTACGCCACAGGATATCAGCGAGCTGGTGGCGCTCTGCGATCATGCGGCTTTCTCTGAGCCGGGTCTGGCGCGTCTGACGGGGCTGAAAGAGACGAACGCGGCCCTGAAGCAAGCGCAAACGCTCACAAATGGACATGTCTACGTGACCCGCGGCCGCGAAGGTTGTGACTGGATAGAGCACGGCCACTTACAGCATCAGTCCGGATTTGCTGTCGACGTTGTCGATACCACCGGAGCCGGGGATGTTTTTCATGGCGCCCTGGCATTCAGCCTGGCATCCGGCACCACAATAACGGAAGCGGTAAGGTTTGCCAGTGGCGTGGCAGCGCTTAAATGCACACGACCAGGTGGGCGTGCCGGGATCCCCGACTGTGATCAAACCCGCTCTTTCTTGTCACTTTTTGTATAAAATGCGGGGCACGATGGTGTTAAGAGGGATACCCATGAGCCTTACCGAACTAACCGGTAATCCACGGCATGACCACCTGCTGGCACTGATTGCCGAGCGTGGCTATATGAATATTGACGAACTGGCGCAACTGTTGGATGTGTCTACTCAAACCGTTCGACGCGATATCCGTAAGTTAAGCGATCAGGGGTTGATCACCCGCCATCACGGGGGGGCAGGGCGCGCCTCCAGTGTCGTGAACACGGCATTTGAACAGCGCGAAGTCTCTTTGCTGGATGAGAAAAAAGCGATTGCTGAAGCCATTGCCGATTACATCCCTGACGGTTCGACGGTGTTTATTACCATCGGGACAACGGTCGAGCATGTCGCCAGAGCCCTGCTTAATCATCAGCACCTTCGTATCATTACTAATAGCTTACGTGTAGCGCATATCCTGTATAAAAATCCGCAGTTTGAAGTGATGGTCCCTGGTGGAACGCTACGCGCGCACAATGGCGGAATTATTGGTCCGGCGGCGGCGAGTTTTGTGCAGGGGTTCCGGGCTGATTATCTGGTGACCAGTATTGGGGCCATTGAACATGACGGTGCGCTGCTGGAGTTTGATGTCAACGAGGCTGCTGTCGCCAAAGCGATGATGGCCCATTCGCGGCAAATTTTACTGGCGGTCGATCATACTAAATTCCATGCCTCTGCAGCCGTGGAAATTGGTAATATCAGCCAGATTACCGCCCTGTTTAGTGACAAAACGCCGCCAACACCGATCAACCTGGTGCTGAGAAGCAACCAAATCGAAATGAATCTCATCGCGGTTGAACAGATCGCGTCTGAGATAAATGCTGGATAGTCAGCCAGACCACGGTCTTACCACACCATTACTTTTCCCTTCGCCTGCGTGAGTGGGCGAACTATTCAACCTCAGACTTTCCCGCTACAGTTAACTTTCCACGGCAAACAAGGAGAGGAAAATGCTCTATATCTTTGATTTGGGTAATGTGATCGTCGATATCGACTTCAACCGGGTGCTGGGTGCATGGAGTGATTTCAGCCGCGTGCCGTTGGCAACACTGAAGCAGAGCTTTACGATGGGCGAACCGTTTCACCGGCACGAACGCGGGGAGATCAGTGATGAAGATTTTGCCAAAGCGCTGTGTGAAGAGATGGCATTGCCGCTCAGCTATGAGCAGTTTTCCACGGGATGGCAGACTGTCTTCGTTTCGCTGCGAAAAGAGGTCATCACTATCATGCAGAAACTGCGTGAGCAGGGGCATCGCGTCGTCGTGCTTTCAAACACTAATCGCCTTCACACCACGTACTGGCCCGACCAGTACCCGGAAATCCGCGCCGCCGCAGACCACATCTATCTCTCTCAGGAGATGGGCATGCGTAAGCCAGAGGCAAGGATTTATCAGCAGGTGCTGGCGCGTGAAGGGTTCAGTGCCGCAGATACGGTTTTCTTTGATGACAATCCTGACAATATCGAAGGGGCTAACCAGCTGGGGATCACCAGCATACTGGTCGTCGATAAACAGACCGTGACGGACTATTTTGCGAAGCAGCTATGTTAAAACTTTTTCGTCATAAGGCGAAACACCATTCAGGGCCGATCCTGGCCTGGCTCAAACTCCTCTGGCAGCGTATTGATGAAGACCATATGACGACGCTGGCGGGGAACCTGGCCTATGTGTCTTTGTTGTCACTGGTACCGCTGGTGGCAGTCATCTTTGCGTTGTTTGCGGCATTTCCGATGTTCTCAGATGTCAGTATTCAGCTGCGACACTTTGTCTTTGCCAACTTTATCCCTACCACGGGCGATGTCATTCAGAACTACATCGAGCAGTTTGTGGCAAACTCCAGCAAGATGACGGCGGTGGGGGCATGTGGCCTGATTGTCACCTCCCTGTTGTTAATGTATTCCATTGACAGTGCGCTCAATGCTATCTGGCGCAGCACCCGCGTGCGCCCACGCGTCTACTCTTTCGCCGTTTACTGGATGATATTAACGCTGGGGCCACTGCTGGCCGGAGCAAGTCTGGCTATTAGCTCATATCTGCTGTCGCTACGTTGGGCAAGCGAGCTGAATAGTGTCATTGATGATGTGCTGCGCATCTTTCCCCTGATTTTATCCTGGCTCTCTTTTTGGTTGCTTTACAGCGTTGTACCAACCACCCGGGTACCCAATCGGGACGCTATTATTGGTGCTTTTGTCGCTGCGGTACTCTTTGAGGCGGGTAAAAAAGGGTTCGCGCTTTATATCACCACATTTCCTTCTTATCAGCTTATCTATGGCGTGCTGGCTGTTATCCCTATTCTGTTTCTTTGGGTCTACTGGACCTGGTGTATCGTCTTGCTTGGTGCGGAAATAACTGTCACTCTCGGAGAATACCGAAAACTAAAAACCGCAGCAGAACAAGAAGAAGCAGACCAACCATGATTGCATTGATTCAGCGCGTATCTCAGGCCAGCGTGTCCGTGGCGGGAGAAGTGACGGGTGAAATCGGCCCGGGACTTTTGGTGTTGTTAGGTGTCGAAAAGGAAGATGATGAGCAGAAAGCGAACCGTCTTTGCGAGCGCGTTCTGGGATATCGCATTTTCAGTGACGCTGACGGCAAGATGAACCTCAACGTTCAACAATCCAGTGGTAGTCTACTGGTCGTATCACAATTTACGCTGGCGGCGGATACGGAACGCGGCATGCGTCCGGGCTTCTCCAGGGGGGCAGCCCCGGAAAAAGCCGAAGCCCTGTATGACTATTTCGTGAGTCGTTGCCGCAGCCAACAAATTGAAACACAAACCGGACGATTCGCTGCCGATATGCAGGTTTCGCTGGTCAACGATGGCCCCGTAACGTTCTGGTTGCAGGTATGAGCCAGCTTGCGGTGTTGCCCCGGGTCACAAGAGAGAATACAGCCATGTATCACCTTCGCGTACCGCAAACAGAAGAAGAGCTAGAGCTTTACTACCAGTTCCGTTGGGAGATGCTCCGCAAGCCGCTGCATCAGCCAAAAGGTTCCGAACGTGATGCCTGGGATGCCATGGCCCATCATCAAATGGTTGTGGATGAAGAGGGTAAGCTGGTGGCCGTAGGCCGGCTTTACATCAACGCGGATAACGAGGCGTCTATCCGCTTTATGGCGGTCCATCCCTCAGTGCAGGACAAGGGGTTAGGGACGCTGATGGCGATGACCCTGGAATCCGTCGCCCGTCAGGAAGGCGTCAAGCGTGTGACCTGCAGCGCACGTGAAGATGCCGTGGAGTTCTTTGCCAAACTGGGGTTCGTCAACGAGGGTGAGATAACCGCGCCACAGACCACCCCGGTGCGTCACTTTTTGATGATTAAACCCGTTGCCACCCTGGATGACATATTGCACCGCGGGGACTGGTGCGGGCAGTTGCAGCAGGCATGGTATGAACATATTCCGCTGAGCGAAAAGATGGGTGTTCGTATCCAGCAGTATACCGGGCAAAAATTTATCACCACGATGCCGGAAGCGGGCAACCAGAATCCGCACCACACGCTCTTTGCCGGAAGTCTGTTTTCGCTGGCAACGCTCACGGGCTGGGGGCTTATCTGGTTAATGCTGCGGGAACGCCACCTTGGTGGAACGATTATCCTCGCGGATGCGCATATTCGTTACAGTAGTCCTATCACCGGAAAACCGAGCGCAATTGCCGATCTGGGCTCGTTAAGTGGCGATCTCGACAGGCTGGCACGCGGGCGCAAGGCGCGCGTGCAACTTCAGGTTGAACTGTTTGGCGATGATAAACAGGGCGCTGTGTTTGAAGCGGTTTACATCGTTCTTCCCGCCACACCCTTTGGGCCGCTTGAAGAAGGTGGCAACGAAGAGGAGTAATAAACGCGTCCGGCGAAAGCCGGACTCTGTTTCTCCAGCTTCTTTAAACTGCTATTCGCCATGCCACGTCCCGTACTGCGCCACGGGCCGCCTCGCTAATGCCCCCTAACTGGAAGAAGCCGTGTGTCACCCCGAGGTAGTGCTGACAGGTGCATGCCACGCCTTGCTCAATGAATCACTGATAAAGCGCTTCGCCTTCGTCACTCAGTGGATCAAATTCCGCGGTAATGATGTGGGTGGGAGGAAGACCGTGAAAATCATCTCGCCAGAGTGGACTGGCTTCCGGGTGCATAAAATCGGTGTCACCAAGGTACATCTCGTAGCCGCTCAGGAGCGAATCGCGTGTGATGATATAGTCCGCGCCATTACTGACATAACTTTCAAAATAAGCCGTTGCGTCCAGCATCGGGTATATCAGGATCAACTGCGCAGGCTGCCATGTGTGGGCTGCTTTTAAGCGAAGCGCTGTGACCAGGGCCAGATGCCCTCCTGCGCTGTCACCCGCCAGCGTGATTTTCTGGCGGTCGACGCCAAGCCCGGCGGCATGGTGCCAGATAATGTCTGCCCCTTTCTGTGCGTCATCATGTGCCGCCGGGAATTGTGCTCGGGTGCGAGACGGTACTGGAGTGCAATGACCCGGCAGCCGCTGTAAAAGGCGAGTTGGCGTAATTGTTTGTCATGGGTAGCAAACTCTCCGCTGACAAAGCACCCACCATGATAGTAAATCAGCGTCGGTAATGCGCCAGCCGCAGCAAGGGGAGAGTAGAGACGAAATGCCATCCCCTCCCGTTCGATATCCTTCACGTTTACTCGGATTTCTGTCTCGTCGGCTAACACCACGCTCGCAAGATAACCCGCCCTCCGATCGTCAATACTCTGCGCCCGCACTGAAGGCCGCCCGGCGGCGATAAACGCTTTTACCTGCTCTGCAATACCCTTTTCCAGCGCCATGTCTAATGTCTCTTTCTGTATGAATATACAGTGTTACACCCTGAAAAAGTGCAGAGGAAAACGGTGATTTTCAGTAGGGGGCAGGTTCTGGAAAGCGGCTCGCAAAAGATTATTCCTGACGTTGTACTAGTCACTTTTTCGGTTCTAAATTCTGGATTTGAATTTACAGGTATACGTCATTGACGTATGAAAATCGTTGTCAGACTCAGCCAATGGCGTAGAATCCATGCTATTTATAGAGACGGAAATCTTTACTGAGGATGTAAAAAAGCTGCTGAAAGAGGAAGAGTATCATCGTCTTCAGGTTTTTCTTGCTACGCAGCCTGACTACGGCGACCTGATTCCAGAAACAGGCGGTTTGAGAAAGATGCGCTGGGGATCTTCAGGGAAAGGAAAGCGAGGCGGTGTCCGGGTTATTTACTTTTATCAAGCCCGTCGTTTCGAAATCAGGTTGCTTCTACTCTATCAAAAAGGCGTTAAAGATAATCTCTCATCGCAGGAAAAAGAGATGCTGAGGCTACTGAATAAGAGGTGGTAAATGGATAAGGCACTGTTTGAACGATTAACCAAAAGCATGGAACAAATGAATGAAATTGTTGACGGGAATCGACAGCCTTCCCGCACTTTTCATATTGATGCGATGAAGATTAAAGAAATCCGGCAGGTGTCGGGGTTATCGCAGACTAAATTTGCGAATCTCATTTCTGTAAGCGTAGATACTTTACGCAACTGGGAACAGGGCCGCCGTTCACCTACCGGGCCAGCAAAGGCTTTATTACGAGCCATTGCTAATGATCCTCAGCATGTCATTCCTGCATTGGCACAGTAGAGCGCCCGGGAGAACTCAGATCTGCCGGGCTTTTCAATTACTCCCCTTCACCAGGGAAGAGGAACGGGTTGATCGAGCTGCGGGCAAAACCCTCTTGCTCCATGCGTGCATCGAGCACCAGTGACGCCAGGTCATCGGCAACGGCTTCCACGTTCGGGTCTTTTTCCTGATAGAGAATTTTCAGGTAAGTCCCGCAATCGCCACAGGTTTCTGTTTTGATTGCCGCCTGTTCGCTGTCCAGTGACCAGTAATGCAGATCGCGGGTCTGTTCGCAGTTGCTGCATTTGATGCGTACCACGTGCCACTCGGTCTCACACAAATTACAGTGCAGATAGCGTAAACCCTGCGTGGAACCAATATGCACCATGCTTGAAACAGGCATGGAGCCGCATACCGGGCAAAACTGACGCTGCTCACCATATTCTGCGCGGGCTTTGCCGGGAATGAGGCTGGCCATCTGTGCCCAATAGAGCGACAGGGCCGCCCAGATGAACGGTGCCTTATCACTGCTGACAGCGCTAAAGTCAGCGGCAAAGAGCGCGCCTGCCATTGCTTCCAGCTCCTGCTCTGACGCCTTTTCGAGATTCTCGATAACCGCCAGCGCCGGGCCGCTCATCTCAGGCTTCAGCTCAGCAATGAGCGAATGCAGCAGCCGCTGCCAGTGCTTGTCGCGCGGCAGGACGTGAATATCCAACGGTGGCTTACCCTGATCGTTGGCCTCTTTGATGCGGGCGGTCAAATCCATCTGCAACGGGTGGTCGTACAGAACCACTTCCTGAGCATGGGCGATAAGAGCGGCGAAGCGCAGATAGTCGCCCAGCGGATTATTTTCAGCCAGTTCGCGCAGGCGTTCCGCCCGGCGGTTATAGAGATTTTTCAGCCTGGGGAATAATAACGGCGGAATCACTTCCGCCGTGCGTTTCTCGCTCTTCTCCAGCTCATCTTGCGGGATTATGCGAATACTCATTCAGTCGTATTTTCCTTTTTCTGGCGGACTTCCCGGTACCAGCGTGGGTGATGCTTTTTCGCCCACGTTCTGGTGACCCAGCCTTCCACCATGGCGGTAATGGTGCCTTTTACCCACAGGGCAGCATAGATATGCACCATGATAACCACAATTAACCCGACGGCGGCAAACGAATGCAACATGATGGCAAATCGGATAACCGGAATAGAGAACGCGGGTGCGAAATACGGACGCCACATGATGATGCCGCTCACTAGTAGCAGTACCAACAGAATAATAGCGGCCCAGAAGACACACTTCTGACCGAAATTATAGCGCCCGGTGTCACCGACTTCCTCGTTGACGACGATCTTATGAATATTCTTCGCCCAAAAGATATCATCCCGATTGATTAGGTTGTGGTGCCAGTAGCGGAAAAACATAATGATGAAGGAGGCAAACATCACCACCCCGACAAAGGGGTGCAGAATGCGCGCCAGCTGCGGTGTGCCGAGAATATGCATCAACCAGTTGAAGGATGGGAAGAAAAACCCCAGCCCGCTCACCGCTGCCAGCACGAAGCAGAAGGCGGTGACCCAGTGGTTAATACGTTCCGGCGCCGTGTAGCGCACGATGGTGTCACGTCTTTTCATTTGCGCACCTCGTCTTTCTCTTCATGCAGATTATCGTCTTCTTCCTCTGCACGGTTTGGACCCACACCGACATAGTGGAAGATGCTGGCGGCAAAGGTCGCGGCGAAGCCAACGGCAGCCAGTGGTTTCCAGATACCTTTCCAGAATTTCACGGTGGCGCTGATTTCCGGGTTTTCCGGCAAGCCGTGGTAAAGCGTCGGCTTGTCAGCATGGTGAAGCACATACATCACGTGCGTTCCCCCTACACCCGCCGGATCGTACAGACCGGCATTGTCATAACCACGGGTTTTCAGCTCAGCGACGCGCTCGCCTGCCAGTTCCTTCATATCCTCTTTAGACCCAAAGTGGATAGCGCCGGTCGGGCAGGTTTTCACGCAGGCCGGTTCCTGCCCGACGGTCACACGGTCTACGCACAGCGTACATTTGTAGACGCGGTTATCGTCCGGGTTCAGTCGCGGTACATCGAACGGGCAACCAGCGATACAGTAGCCACAACCGATGCACTGCTCTGACTGGAAATCGACAATCCCATTAGCATACTGAATGATAGCCCCTTCTGACGGGCACGCTTTCAGGCAGCCAGGATCGGCGCAGTGCATACAGCCATCCTTACGAATGAGCCACTCCAGTTTGTCGTTCTGCTCCACTTCTGAGAACCGCATCACCGTCCAGGATTTCGCGGTTAAGTCGGCAGGGTTATCGTAAACCCCCACGTTGTGTCCCACTTCATCACGGAGATCGTTCCACTCTGAACAGGCCACCTGGCAGGCCTTGCAGCCGATGCAGGTGGTGACGTCGATGAGCTTTGCCACTTCCTGTTGATGATCCCGCGCCTGAGGCGCGGGAGTGAAGCCGTTAGTCGCGGAACGACGGATAATATCTTGAGATTGATAAGCCATAAGTCGTCTCCGTTACACCTTTTCCACATTCACCAGGAACGCTTTAAACTCCGGCGTCTGGGTGTTGGCATCGCCAACAAACGGGGTGAGGGTATTGGCGATAAAGCCTTTCTTCGCCACGCCTTCATAGCCCCAGTGAATAGGAATGCCGATGGTATCCACATCCTGCCCGTGCACTTTCAATGTGCGAATACGCTTGGTCACCACGGCCTTGGCTTTGATATAGCCACGGTTTGAGGAGACTTTTACGGTGTCGCCCTGAACAATGCCGAGCTTGCCCGCCAGCTTTTCCCCTATCTCCACAAACTGTTCCGGCTGCGCGATGGCGTTCAGCAACGCGTGTTTCGTCCAGTAGTGGAAATGTTCGGTCAGACGATAGGTCGTACCGACATACGGGAATTTATCTGCTTTGCCCAGCGCGTCAGCATCGTCCTTGAAGATACGGGCGGCAGGGTTAGAGATAACGTTTGGATGCAGCGGGTTCGTACCGAGCGGCGTTTCAAAGGGTTCGTAATGTTCCGGGAACGGCCCTTCCGCCATCTTATCGGTAGCAAACAGACGCCCCATGCCCTCTGGTTGCATGATAAACGGCCCGACATTACTGCCCGGTGCGGCTGTGCTGTAGTCCGGAATATCCATCCCGCTCCATTTCGCCCCGTCCCATTTCAGGAGCTGGCGTTTAGGATCCCAGGGTTTACCCTGCGGGTCAGCAGAGGCGCGGTTATAAAGAATGCGGCGGTTGAGCGGCCACGCCCACGCCCAGCCCAGGGTGTTACCGAGGCCTGACGGATCGGCGTTATCACGACGCGCCATCTGGTTGCCTTCCGGCGTCCAGCTTCCGGCGAAGATCCAGCAACCGCTTGAGGTGGTGCCATCATCGCGCAATTGGGCAAACGAACTGAGCTGCTGACCTTTCTTCACGATCACGGCACCCGTTGCCGGGTCCATCACGTCTGCAAGGGCCTTGCCGTTGCTCTCCATCGCCACTTCTTCGGAAGCGGGTTCGTGAGGCGTGGTGTAATTCCAGGTCATATTAAGAACCTGTTCCGGATTAGCACCGCCTTCTTCGGCATACATTTTACGCAGACGCAGGAAGATGCCCGCCAGAATTTCGCCGTCCGTCACCGCATCGCCCGGCGCATCCTGACCTTTCCAGTGCCATTGCAGCCAGCGCCCGGAGTTAACGATAGAACCGTTTTCTTCGGCAAAGCAGGTGCAAGGCAGACGGAATACTTCGGTCTGGATTTTTGACGAGTCCACGTCGTTCGACTCACCGTGGTTTTGCCAGAAGGTGGACGTCTCGGTGTTGAGCGGATCGATGGTTACCAGGAATTTCAGTTTCGACAGCGCTGCGACGACCTTATTCTTGTTCGGGAACGACGCTACCGGATTGAAGCCCTGGCAGATATAGCCGTTCACCTGACCTTTGAACATCATGTCGAAATATTGCAGGACGTCATACCCTTTATCCCACTTCGGCAGCCAGTTGAAGCCCCAGTCATTCTCTTTCGTCGCCTTGTCGCCATAGAAGGCTTTCATGAGCGAGACAAAGAATTTCGGGTAATTGCTCCAGTAGTTTACCTGGCCTTCAAGCAGCGGTTTGGGCGTGTTCGCTGTCAGATAGGTCTGAAGGTCGCCCTGCTTCTCACTGGGAAGCGTCATGTAACCGGTCAGGCTTTGCGACAGCAGGCCAAGATCGGTCAGACCCTGAATATTGGAGTGGCCACGCAGGGCGTTGACGCCACCGCCTGCCATACCCATATTGCCGAGCAGCAACTGGATCATCGCCATGGTACGGATGTTTTGCGCACCGATGGAGTGTTGCGTCCAGCCCAGTGCATACAGGAACGATGCGGTTTTGTCGTGAGCGCTGGTTTCTGCGATGTACTCGCACACTTTCAGGAAATCCGCTTTCGGCGTCCCGCAGATGTTTTCAACCATTTCAGGCGTGTAACGGGAAACGTGCTGTTTCAGCAGATTCCATACACAGCGCGGATGCGTGAGCGTGGTATCCCGTTTCGCGAAGCCCTGTTCGTCCAGCTCATAGTTCCAGCTGGTTTTGTCATACTTACGTTTGTCAGCGTCATAACCGGTGAACAGGCCATCTTCGAAGCCAAAATCCTCACGCACGATCAGGCTGGCGTTGGTATAAGCCTCGGTGTATTCACGGTTATATTTTTCGTTAGTCAGCAGGTACAGCAGCACGCCGGAGAGGAAGGCAATATCCGTTCCTGAACGAATGGGCGTGTAAAAGTCCGCGACTGATGCCGTTCGCGTAAATCGGGGATCGATAACAATTAATTTGGCGCCATTATGGATTTTGGCTTCCATCGCCCAGCGGAATCCCACCGGATGCGCTTCAGCCGCGTTCCCACCCATCACAACGATGAGGTTGGCGTTTTTCATATCTACCCAGTGGTTGGTCATCGCACCGCGACCAAATGTTGGAGCAAGACTTGCTACCGTTGGTCCGTGTCAGACACGCGCCTGGTTATCCACGGCAAGCATGCCGAGGGCGCGGGTAAATTTCTGGGTTAAATAGCCGGTTTCATTACTGGATGCCGAGGCGCATAACATACCGGTGGAGAGCCAACGGTTAACGGTAGTGCCTTCGGCATTTTGCGCAATGTAGTTAGCATCGCGGTCTTCTTTAATCAGTTTGGCGATGCGGTCAAAGGCATCATCCCAGGTAATTTTCTGCCATTTATCAGAGCCAGGTGCGCGGTATTCCGGGTATTTCAAACGGCTTTCGGAATGCACGAAATCCAACAGACCTGCGCCTTTGGGACAGAGCGCCCCGCGGTTAACCGGATGATCCGGGTCGCCTTCAATATGGATAATGGATGCTTTGGCATTTTTCGCTCCGTCACCGAGGCTGTACATTAACAGCCCACAGCCAACGGAACAGTATGTGCAGGTGTTTCGGGTTTCACGGGTACGCAGCAGTTTGTACTGCCGCGTTTCCGCCAGCGCCACCCCTGGAGCAAAGCCCAGAGCCGCCGCTGTAGTACCTGCCATACCGCCAGCGCAGATCTTAAAGAACTGCCTTCTGCTGACCTGCATGGATTACTCCTTGATTCGACATTGTCACGCGTTGTTATTTACTTTGCGGTCGACGCCGCAAAGGTTCAGAATTGCTGTAAATCCCCTGGTCCAAAAGGGGTATGCCCCAGAATACCACATTGCGGGTACGCCTGTTTTAATTCGGTTAATACAACGTGAACAAAATCCATACTGAAGAAGACGAAATTGCTATGCAGATCACAGGTGCGCGCCAGGTCTCACTCTGGAAACGGGAAGATCTGCAGCATACCCAGCCTGACGTTCTGGCCGAAGAAGTGCCGGTGGCGTTGGTTTATAACGGCATTTCGCACGTCGTGATGATGGCATCGCCCAAAGAGCTCGAGTGGTTTGCTATTGGGTTTTCCTTATCCGAAGGGATTATTGAGAGCACATCAGACATCTATGGCATGGAGGTCGTCCCTTCCTGTAACGGCCTGGAGGTACAGATAGAGTTATCCAGCCGCCGCTTTATGGGATTAAAAGAGCGCCGCCGTGCGCTGGCCGGGCGAACAGGGTGTGGGGTCTGCGGTGTTGAGCAGCTTAATGACATCGGAAAACCGGTTACGCCGCTTTCTTTTACTCAAACGTTTGATCTGGCGAACCTTGATCAGGCTCTCCATCAGCTGACAGATTTTCAACCTGTCGGGACGCGCACGGGATGCACCCATGCCGCCGCCTGGATGTTACCGTCCGGTCAGCTGATTGCAGGGCATGAAGATGTGGGGCGCCATGTGGCGCTGGATAAACTGCTGGGGCATCGCGCGCACAAAGGAGAGCCCTGGACGCAGGGGGCGGCGCTGGTCTCCAGTCGGGCGAGTTATGAAATGGTGCAGAAAGCGGCGATGTGTGGCGTGGAAATTCTCTTTGCCGTCTCCGCAGCAACCACGCTGGCGGTTGAGGTTGCTGAACGCTGCAACCTGACGCTGGTGGGGTTTAGCAAACCGGGCAGGGCGACGGTTTACACGCATCCCCGGCGTTTAATTGCAGGTTGATGAGTTAGTCAATAATTTTGACAATTAAAAGCAAAACCTTCCGCTTTTTGTTGATGGGGTAGAGGTCTATTATCTATTCCATCGAGGCACGGTGCCTCACCCAAACAAATAACCTGAAGGATTTACATCATGAAAAGCATCAAAACTTTCGTTGCAGTTATCGCCCTTGCTACTTCTTTTGGTTCTTTCGCGGCACAAACCGTTACCGCAACCGGTTCAACAATGGATGGTGCGGAAGCCAAAATCGCCGCTCAGGCTCAGCAGGCGGGTGCGTCTTACCACATCACTGAAGCTTTCACCGGTGACCGTGTACATATGACCGCCCAATTGACCAAGTAAAAATCAGTACTGTCGAAAGAGCGCCTGCGGGCGCTTTTTTCGTTTTTGTAATGTCCGAAATCCACACTACTTTTTCAAACGGGAAAGGTTTTTAGGGTGTTGATAATTTGAGGCTTATTTCCAAAAGAAACAGGAGCTTCAACGCGATGCCTGATGGAACTCTACGCTGCTGTTCCCAGCTGCGAACAAGATCCACGCTTAGACCAATCGCATCCGCGAATTCAGCGTGTTTCATACCTGCATTTTTTCGAATGGCTTTAACATCAGGCAGAATATGACGATGAATATTTTCGGGTGCTGGAATTATCTGGCCTTTCTCAATGGCCACCATCTCTTCCAGGCTGGTCACAAGATCTGCAAACAATGTTTTATCCCGTTTTCTTTCCTCATAAGGAAGGCCGGGTACCCCTCAGGGCAATACCCCTTATTCCCGGAGCTGAGACCGTGTTTTCAAAATTGCTTTCTCAGCCTCGTTTAACTCATCTTTTACGTTTTTCGGGTATATGAGTATCAGGTAAATTCTCTCACTCGCTAATTTAACGTAGTAGCTAACCCTCACTCCCCCTCGCTTTCCTGTGCCTGGACGGGTCCAGCAGATCTTTTTACACCCACCAGTATGTCCAGTCACATCACCCCGTTCATATGCTTCCTGCAAATAGCTCTGAAGCGCCTGAAATTCATCATCCTGCATCAGGCTTCTCTTCATCGCGCTTCAGTCGGCAATACGAAAACTGCGCCTGTTAGATGTCCTGTCATTGCAAACGGTGTCGTCTCAGGAACCGTGTGCAAACGACTGTATTTGAAAAGTGGTTGCAGCCAGTCTGGCAGGTACTATTAATCTAAAAATTAATTCAATAAAATTGAATGATAAATGCAAATCATTCCACTTTCAGTTGAGGGTTAACAGGTCTATTATTTATTTCATCGAGGCGCGGTGCCTTAATTAAACAAACTTACTAAAGGATACATATCATGAAAAGCATCAAAACTTTTGTTGCAGTTATCGCTCTGGCTACTTCTTTCGGTTCTTTCGCGGCTCAAACTGTGACCGCAACGGATACCACTCTTTCTGGCGCAGAAGCCAAAATCGCCGCTCAGGCACAGCAGGCCGGCGCAGCCTCTTACCAGATTACCGAAGCCTTCTCTGGCAACCAGGTTCACATGACCGCTGAACTTAGCAAATAAGTTGTCCCGCACTGCCGCTGTCCCTTGCTCTTCGGAGCGGGGACAGGTTCTTTCCCATCCGGCTCTTTACACTCTCCCTTTATTGCACGCCCGCCAGACGCAACAGCGCCGTTACCACCGCGGCGGAAATAATCACCACAATTAACGGCATCTTGCGCCAGGCAAGAAACAGGGCAAACAGCACGCCCAGCACCCGCGCCATTCCGGCAAAATGTTCACCTTCATACAGCGTTGCCGCCAGCGCCACGGCAAACAGCAGGGTGGTAGCCGCATCCGAGAGCAGCGCCTGCGCGCGCTCCGACAGGGCCAGCTTACTGCCGAGCTTCGCCCCCCCCAGCCGCATCAGATAAGTGCCCGCCGATAAAATCGCAATGCCACCAATGATGAGCGTCGTGTTCGCCATTATTTCTTCCTCGCGAGCAGACCAAGTAAAGAGAGCAGCACCGGCAGCCCCACCGGCGTAAAGGGCACCGCCGCCAGCGAGATAACCGCCCCGCTGGCGGCGCGAATCAGCGTGGTTCGCTTCTTCAGTGCGGGTAGCACCAGTGCCAGTAAAATGGCGGGGAAGACCGCATCCAGGCCGATAGTTTCCGGCGCGGGCAACAGTTTTCCGACTCCGGCACCGACCAGCACCCCCGCCGGCCAGAACAGAGCCACACCCAAACCGCAGAGCCAGTAAGCCGCTTTGCGCTGTTCTGGCGTAGGCTGGGATAAACCAAACACCACGCTTTCATCGTTCATGATGTGGCAGCCTAAAAAGCCTGCCGCACGGCTGCCGACCAGTTCACGCACCGTCACCCCAAACGGCAGATGGCGGGCATTTACCAGCAAACCGGCTACTGCGGCAGCCAGCGGATTGCCGCCGCTGGCCACAATCCCGATAAACATAAACTCGGAAGCACCGGCGAGTACCAGCACGGAGAGGGTAAGGGGCACCCAGAGCGGAAAACCGTAGGCCATCGCCAGCGATCCATAGGAGACGCCCACCACGCCAACGGCGAGGCAAACGAGGAAAATGGCCCTGATCGTGTCGTTTGTGAGACTTGAAAAGTGATATCTGAACATAGGTTTTTTAGCTATATCGAACGAGAATCCATTATAATGAACACACTAAAATCGTTTTTCAAGAAGAACGATTCGTTCATTATAACGAACAATGGAGCCGTGTCATGACACAGCCTATTAGCGTGATTGCCAAAAGTCTGGTGCGGGAGCGCCTGAGAACCGGGCTGTCGTTGGCGGAGATCGCCCGCCGTGCCGGGATTGCGAAATCGACGCTTTCGCAGCTTGAGGCCGGGAACGGTAATCCTAGCCTGGAAACGTTATGGTCGCTTTGTGTGGCACTGGATATTCCCTTCGCCCGTTTGCTGGAGCCGCAGGCCAACAAGACGCAGGTGATCCGTCGCGGCGAAGGGACGAAAGTGGTCGCGGAACTGGCGCATTATCAGGCCACCTTGCTGGCTACCTGCCCGCCGGGTGCGCGGCGCGACCTCTATTTTCTGGACGCACAGCCCGGAGCCGATCGCATTTCGCAGCCGCACCCGCCAGGTTCCGTTGAGCACATTATTGTGACCCGGGGTCGGGCGATAGTGGGGCTGATGGAATCGCCGGAAGAACTCAGCGCAGGGGATTACATCTGTTACCCTGCCGATCTTGAGCATATTTTTAAGGCGCTGGAGCCTGACACCCAGGCCATTCTGGTCGCAGAACAGAATTAAGCCACCGCACCGCATGCCCGCTGGACGGGAACAGCTGCGCTGACAAAGACAGGGTAAGGTATGTCACTTAAAGCAATCGCCAAACAACTCGGTATTTCCGTCACCACCGTCAGCCGTGCGCTGAACGGCTATGATGATGTCTCGCAGGAGACGCGTGCCCGTGTGCAGGCTGAAGCGGACAGACGCGGCTATCGCCCTAATACCCTGGCCCGCCGCCTGAAGATGGGCAAAATCGATGCTGTCGGGCTGGTTTTTCCGGTACACCCGGTGCCGCTCAATAACAGCGTATTTATGGAAATGGTGGGGGAGATCAGCCGGGAGCTGGCGAACCACGATATCGATTTACTGTTGATTGCTGATGATGACCTGGCGGACAAGCACAGCTATTTGCGCATGGTGCAAAGTCGCCGGGTGGATGCGCTGATTGTTGCCCACACGCTGGACAATGACGTCCGGCTGGCGCAGTTGCAGGCCACCGGTTTTCCCTTCCTCGCGCTGGGGCGCAGCCAGCTTGCAAGGCCTTATGCGTGGTTTGATTTTGATAACTATGCCGGGACTTATCGCGCTACCCGTTACCTTATTGAAAAAGGCCATCAGCGTATTGCGCTACTGGGTGAGAACAACAATCAGGCGTTTATTACTCAGCGACGCCAGGGCTACCTGGATGCGCTGCGCGACAGCGGCTTATCGAGCGAATGGCTCCGCATGTTGCCCCCTTCACGCCGTGCGGGCTACCAGGCAGTAGAAGCCCTTCTTGCGCTGCCCGAACCGCCACAGGCCATTATTACCGACTGCAACACTCACGGGGACGGTGCCGCTATGGCACTGATCAAGCAAGGAAAACTGCTCGGTGACAACCGTGTGGCATTGGTGGTATATGACGGATTACCCGACGACAGCATTGTCGACGTGGATGTCGCCGCCGTCGTGCAGGCCACCCGCGAAGCGGTAGGTAAGCAGATTGCCGACATGGTACTTCAGCTTATTGCGGGCGAACCTGTAGGCCAATTACAGGTGCTCTGGCAGACCGAATTCCGCCCCGGCGTCACCGCCTGACTTCTCTCATTCAATGCGCAAATTTTTGAGTAGATCACATAACCAAAACGTTTCGGTTGTGATCCGAAACGTTTCGGATCAAGGATAGCGGCATCCCGAATCTGGAGACGCCCTATGGAAGCTCGTTATCTGCGCCTTGAAAGCGCAACAACCGATGTGGTTATTAAAACCCACCCTTTTGCTGAAATCGTTTACTGGGGGCCGCACCTCCATCACTACTCGCCCGAGGATGCGCAAAGCCTGGTACGCCCGGTTGCTAACGGCAGACTGGACGTAGATTCCCCGGTCACATTGATGGCGGAATCCGGGCATGGCCTGTTTGGTTCGCCGGGGCTGGAAGGGCACCGTAATGGGCTGGACGGCTCGCCGATTTTCACCACTATCGATGTGCAACATCATGAGCAAAGCGTGACCCTGACCAGCGAAGACGTGGTGGCGGGGCTGCAACTGACCAGCAAACTGCGTCTCGACGCGACCGGCGTGCTACAAATTCGCCATGGCCTGGCCAACCTGATGGCGGATGACTGGCAGGTGAATCGGCTGGCCGTGACGCTGCCGGTTGCGGAGTACGCTCGTGACGTGATGGCGTTTCATGGACGCTGGATCCGCGAATTTCAGCCGCACCGCGTCACCCTTGAACACGACAGCTTTGTGATTGAAAACCGTCGCGGGCGCACCTCTCATGAACACTTCCCGGCGCTGATGACTGGTAGCCCGCACTTCAGTGAATCGCAGGGCAGCGTCTGGGGCGTGCATCTGGGCTGGAGCGGCAACCACCGCCTGCGTGCGGAAGTGAAAACCGACGGCCGTCGCTATCTTCAGGCTGAAGCGCTCTATCTGCCTGGTGAAATGGCGCTAGCGGAAGGAGAAACCTTGTGGACCCCGTGGCTCTACGCCAGCCACTCCGCGCAGGGGCTGAACGGCATGAGCCAGCAGTTCCATCGATTCCTGCGTGCCAGGGTTATCCGTTTCGTCGGGGACAAGCCGCGCCCGGTGCACCTTAACACCTGGGAAGGCATCTATTTTGACCATAACCCGGCGCACATCATGAAGATGGCCGAAGAGGCTGCCGCGCTCGGCGTAGAGCGCTTCATCATTGATGACGGCTGGTACAAAGGGCGTAACGACGACTTTGCCGCGCTCGGCGACTGGTATCTGGATGAGGGGAAATACCCGGATGGGCTGCGGCCCGTTATCGACCATGTTAAAGCGCTGGGCATGGAGTTCGGCATCTGGGTTGAGCCGGAGATGATCAGTCCGAACTCGGATTTGTACCGTGCCCATCCCGACTGGGTGCTGGCGCTGGAGGGCTATTCGCAGATCCTCGGCCGCCATCAACTGGTACTGAACATCACGATCCCTGAGGCGTTTGATTACCTGCTGGCGCGTATGAGCTGGTTGCTTGGCGAGCATGAGATTGACTATGTGAAGTGGGACATGAACCGCGAACTGGTGCAGCCGGGTCAGGGGCGTCGCGCTGCGGCTGACGCGCAAACCCGCGCCTACTACCGCCTGCTCGACACCCTACGCAGCCGGTTCCCGCATATTGAATTTGAGTCCTGTTCGGCGGGCGGTGGACGCATCGATTATGAAGTATTGACCCGTTGCCACCGCTTCTGGGCATCGGATAACAACGATGCGCTGGAACGTAATATTATCCAGCGCGGCATGAGCTATTTCTTCCCGCCGGAAGTGATGGGTGCGCACATCGGCAATCACCGTTGCCATGCCACCTGGCGCCAGCACAGCATTGAGTTTCGCGGCCTGACGGCGCTGTTCGGGCATCTCGGTCTGGAGCTGGATCCGGTCAATGCCGATGCCAAAGAGCGTGCAGGCTACCGCCACTACGCCGCGCTCTATAAACAGTGGCGTGAAGTGATTCACAGCGGCACGCAGTGGCGTATTGATATGCCGGACAGCACCACGCTGGTACAAGGGATCGTGAGTCAGGATAAACGCCAGGCGCTGTATACCGTCAGCCAACTGGCGATGCCGGACTATACGCTGCTGGCCCCCCTGCGCCTTGCCGGTCTGGAGGCTCAGGCGCGGTATCGCATTACGCTTCTCGATCACCCGAACATCCGTATTACCGATGAGGGAGGCCACACCATGCGCCAGCTTCCGGCATGGATGACGGTACCGCAAATCGTCAGCGGGGAGTGGCTGATGCAGGCGGGGCTCGCGCTACCAGTGCTCGATCCGGAAAGCGCTATTTTGGTCGGTTTTGAACGCGTGTGACCCTAACGGGGCCGCGCTGCGGCCTCACTTCTGAGGATAATAAGAATGAACACGACCCCCTGTACCCATAAAAATAACCCGACGTTCTGGATCTTTGGCATCTTCGTATTTTTGTATTTCTTCATCATGGCCACCTGTTTTCCATTCCTGCCTATCTGGCTCTCGGATGAAATTGGCCTCAGTAAAACCCACACTGGCATTGTCTTTTCCTGCATGTCGCTTTCAGCCATCTCTTTCCAGCCGATTCTGGGCGTGGTTTCTGACAAACTTGGACTGAAGAAAAACATGCTGTGGGTGATCGTCAGCATGTTGGTACTCTTCGCGCCGTTCTTCCTGTACGTTTTCGCCCCGTTGTTGAAATTCAACATCTGGGCCGGTGCGCTGGCAGGAGGCTTATATATTGGCTTTGTCTTTTCTGCGGGCTCCGGTGCCATTGAAGCCTATGTGGAGAAGGTAAGCCGCCACAGCCATTTCGAATATGGTAAAGCACGCATGTTTGGCTGCCTCGGCTGGGGGCTGTGTGCTTCGACCGCTGGCATTCTGTTCAGCATTAACCCGGCGTTTGTCTTCTGGATGGGCTCTGCGGCAGCCGTCGTGTTAATGGTGTTGCTGGCGCTGGCGAAGGTGCAGTCGCAGGAAACCCTCACCGTGGGGACAGGTGAAAGCCGCCCGGCGACCATTAATATCCGTATGGTCATCGACCTGTTTCGCATGAAAAAGATGTGGATGTTTATTCTGTACGTGGTGGGCGTGGCCTGCGTGTATGACGTCTTCGACCAGCAGTTTGCCACCTTCTTTAAGTCCTTTTTTGATACCCCACAGGCGGGAACCAAAGCCTTTGGTTTTACCACCACGGCAGGGGAATTATGTAACGCAGTCATTATGTTCTGCTCGCCGTGGATCATTAACCGCATTGGTGCCAAAAACACGTTGCTGATTGCCGGACTGATGATGACAACTCGCATTATTGGTTCGTCGTTTGCCACTACGGTTTATGAAGTGATCGCGCTGAAAATGCTCCACGCGCTGGAGGTGCCGTTCCTGCTGGTGGGGGCATTCAAGTACATCACGGGCGTCTTTGATACCCGCCTGTCGGCGACTATCTATCTGATTGGTTTTAACTTCGCCAAACAGCTGGCGGCGATATTCCTCTCCGCGTTTGCCGGCAACATGTATGACCGGATTGGCTTCCAGGACACCTACTTAATCCTCGGCTGCTTTGTGCTGGCGATTACGCTGGTGTCAGCCTTTACGCTGAGCGGCAGGCAACCTACGGTGGTGACGGGGGGAACGCTGGAGGCGAGGTAAGGCAGAAAAACGCAGCTCTTATGGTGGCAAAACAGCATAAAGCTGTTTTAAAATGTAAGAATAGTTCTTACATCTGGAGCAGGTATGGCACGTACAATGACTGTAGATCTGGGCGATGAACTTCGTGAGTTTGTTGAGTCGCTGATCGCTACCGGGGATTATCGAACGCAAAGTGAAGTGGTTCGTGATTCCTTAAGACTGCTACGCGAGCAGCAGGCGCAATCGCGTTTAAATCAGCTAAGAGCGTTGTTATCTGAAGGGCTGGAAAGCGGTGAAGCGAAAAAATGGGAGCAGGATGCTTTCCTCAGAAACATCAAAGCCAGGGTGGCGACAAAGGATGAGAGAGATTGAGTTAACGCCGAAAGCGAATGAAGATCTTGAAAACATTTGGTTATACGGCTTTGAGATGTTCGGTATGGAAAAGGCAGATCGCTACATTCTGCATATCTCTTCCGTATTTGGTCATCTTGCACAACATAGTGCTGGCAAGCGAAGAGGGGAATTAGGGCAGGACATTCGTTCATTTCCCTGTCGGCAACATGTCATTTTCTATAAAGAAAACAGGCAAATGATATCCATTATCCGCGTATTACATCATTCGCGGGATGTCGAAACCCATCTGTATTGGCAATAGCTCCCCCTGCGAGGAGCTATTGCGTTTTACGCCAGGTAAAACACTTCGTTAAGCTCTGTGCTCACCGGGCTGTTGTCCGGGTTGGAGGGCATCACATCACTCATGTGTTTCCACCAGCGCTGGCAGACGTCGGTGTTAGCCACCGCGTTCCAGCGCTCTTCGGACTCAATTTCCACTGTCGCGAACAGCAGGTTACGGGCTTTATCAAGGTAAATGGCGTAGTGATGTGCGCCATGAGCCTTCAGCACAGCCTCAAGCTCAGGCCAGATGGGGTTATGACGACGCTCATACTCTTCGTGCGCGTCAGGATTTACCTGCATCACAAAGGCCTTACGGATCATAAAGCCTCCAGGTAGAGCTCGCGGACTTCATCACGGCTGGCGGTGCGCGGGTTGCATGGTGCGCAGGGGTCCGCCAGCGCCTTGTCCAGCCAGCCTTCGATATCCTCTTTGGTAACACCAAGCTGACTGAAGCCAGACGGAATGCCCACGCGTGCGCTGAGATCGCGAATGGCCTGAATCGCCGCCATGCTCGCCGCTTCATCGCTCATGCCACGGGTATCAACACCCATCGCCTGAGCCACGCGGGCAAAGCGGGCAACAGCATTCGGTCGGTTAAAGTTTTCGATTACCGGCAGCAGGATGGCGTTACAGACCCCGTGCGGCAGATTGTGAGTGGCGCCCGGCTGGTGAGCGAGAGCGTGGACCAGGCCCAGACCGGCGCTGTTAAACGCCATCCCCGCCAGGTACTGACCAAAGGCCATCTGTTCACGGGCTTCGATATTGTGACCATCGTCGACCGCTTTGGGCAGCCACAGATTGATGAGGCGGATGGCTTCCAGCGCATTAGCGTCAGTAAGCGGATGTGCGCCTACGGAAACATAGGCTTCTACAGCGTGAGTCAGGGCATCCATCCCGGTTGCGGCGGTTACAGATGCCGGGATTTCCAGCATCACGCTGGCATCGTCCACGGCAATATCCGGGATGATGTTCGGGTCGATGATGACCTCTTTCACCTGGCGAGCAGAGTCGATGATGACCGCGTTGCTGGTCATCTCGGCAGCGGTTCCGGCGGTGGTGTTGATGGCGACCAACGGCACGCCCGCATTTGTCACTTTGCCCACACCGGAATATGCAGTAGACGGGCCGGGGTTAGCGGTGAGGATTTTCACGGCTTTGGCGGTATCGATTGGGCTGCCGCCGCCGAAAGCGATCACGTAATCGCAGCCGGCAGTCTGGTAGGCTTCATAGCCTTTTTGCACCAGTTCTTCGGTCGGGTTAGGGAAGACGTCATCAAACAGGTGATATGACATCTGATGGGCGTCGAGTGCGGCGAAGAGGCTGTCCAGCAGGCCGAGTTTGACCAGCTGGCCGTCGGTCACAATCAGCGCTTTACCCCACTGTTTGCCTGCGACCAGGTTGACCATGTCACCGATTGCACCCGCACCATGCAGGCTGATTTTCGGAAGGGCTAACATAAAGCTCATAATGTATCTCCTTAATTACTTTTATTTTTTCCGGCGGCCAGACTCCATGCCGTCGGAGGTATTCTGTTCCCCTCACCCTAACCCTCTCCCCTTTGGAGCGAGGGGATGGTCCGGTACGCTCCAGCGCTCAGGAGCTAAACAATGGCTGAGAGCAGTTTTCACCCTCTCCCCTTTGGTGCGAGGGGATGGTCCGGTGCGCTCAAGCGCTCAGGAGCCAAACAATGGCTGAGAGCGGTTTTCACCCTCTCCCCTTTGGGGAGAGGGCAGGGGTGAGGGGCAATTAACCCCTTCTGCGCTGCATGACCCGGCGGTAGATAATTGGCAAAGAAATCACCACGATCAGCATCGCGCCGACGATAATCGACATCACAATGCCCGGCACGTTAAGCAGGCTCAGACCAAAGGTCACAAGCCCCATCAGGAAGGCGGCAATCACCACGCCCACCATGCTGCCAGAGCCGCCAAGAATGTTGACGCCGCCCAGCACCGCCATCGTCACCACCGCCAGCTCCCAGCCCATCGCAATCGTCGGACGGGTACTGCCCAGGCGTGACGTCAGCAACACCGACGCCAGGCCCGCCATCAGCCCCACCAGCGCAAACAGGATCAGGTTGTGGCGCTTCACATTGATGCCGGAATACCACGCGCCCGTCGGGTTGTTGCCGATGGCGTAAGTGCGACGACCAAAGTTGGTGCGATGCAGTACAAAAGCAAAGACGATGGCGAGCACAATAAACAGCGCAAACTCGAACGACAGCGCGCCGAAGACATAGCCCTGACCAAACCAGGCGAAGCTCTCCGGGTAAGCGTTAAGCGCCTGATCGCCCAGCAGAATGTAGGTGATGCCGCGGTACAGGCTCATGGTGCCGATGGTGATGACGATGGACGAGAGGTTAAAGCGCGTCACCAGCAGACCATTAAACAGCCCGCAAAGCAGACCTACCCCCAGTCCGACGCAGACCAGCAGCGGCGTGTCCAGACCCGCTGCGGCACAAAACCCCATCACCGTTGAACTCAGCGCGATGGTGGAGGCGACCGACAGGTCAATCTCACGAGCAATGATCAGCATCGCCATGGGCAGCACGATGATCGCCTTTTCCGTGAAGTTGAAGGTGGCGTCTGAGAGGTTCCAGATATTGAGGAAATAAGGTGAGGCCAGCGAGTTGGCAATGAACACCGCCAGCGTCACCGCCAGTAAAAAACCTTCCCAGCAGAGCAGGCGCTGCCAGAAGGACGTTGCGACGGGAACGTTGTTCACCGCGTCAGGCGTCAGCATTTTGGTCATGATTTCACCGCCACTTTCTGTCGTGCCAGGGCTGCATCGCGCAGGATCAGACGCCCTTTGCGTTTGTTGCCACGTTCATTCAGCAGAACCGCAATGACAATCACCGTGCCGGAAATCGCCATCTGCCAGAAGGGGGAAATACCGATGACAGGCAGCGCGTTGTTGATAACGCCAAGGAACAGCGCACCCAACAAACACCCGAGTACCCGGCCTGTTCCGCCCATGGTACTGATACCGCCAATTACACAGGCTGCCACGACCTGCAGTTCGAAACCGTTAGCCACGTCGACATAGGCGACAGCGAAGCGGGAAATCCACAGGTAGCCGCAAAAACCCGCCAGCGCCCCGGAAAGACAGAAACTGACGAACTGCATTTTTCCGGCGTTGATTCCGGTGTAGTACGCTGCCGTAGCGTTGCCGCCAGCGGTGTAGAGGGCACGCCCGGTGCGGCTGTAGCGCAGGAAATAGCCCACCAGCAGCAATGCCGCTACGGCACACCAGCTCAACAGCGGTAACCCGAGCAGGGAGGTGCGAGGCAGGCTGAGGAAGTCAGCGCTCATCTGGTGTGAGTTAATCCAGCCGCCATCTGAAAGCAGGAAGATAATGCCGCGATAGATGCTCATGGTACCGAGCGTCACCACAATCGCCGGAATGCCCATCTTCCAGACCAGCAGGCCGTTAATCATGCCCATCACCAGGCCGAGCGCAGTAGCCAGAATCAGCAGTGCCCAGACCGGAATTGTCGGGTAGTGGAAGTTCAGCAAAGCGACGATCATGCCGGTCAGTGCGAGGTTGGCCGCCATCGACAAATCAATGCCTTTGGTCAGCAGCACCATCATCTGCCCGAGCGCGAGGATGATAAGAATGGAGGTGTCGTTAAACATCTCCACCAGGTTGCCGGGACCGATAAACGACGGCACGCGGCTGCCGATAGCCAGCACCATCAGCACCACCACGCCGCCCAGCAGGGCTTCGCGATGTTTAAGAAGTTGTTGCCACATTATGCTGCCTCCTTACCGGCACCGCTGGCGGCGCTGACGATGGTTTCTGCCGTGGCTTCACCGGCGTTGTATTCCGCCACCATCAGCCCTTCATGCATCACAATGATCCTGTCCGCCATGCCCATCACCTCCGGCAGTTCCGACGACACCATGATCACCGCTAGTCCGTGGGAGACCAGTTCGGACATAAACTGGTGCACCGCCGCTTTCGAACCGATATCAATGCCTTTCGTCGGTTCGTCGAGGATGATCACATCCGGGTGGGTGGCGAGCCATTTGCCGATCACGACCTTTTGCTGATTGCCGCCGGAAAGGGTTTCCACTGGTTGTTTCCAGCTAAAGGCCTTCACCTGCAGGCGTCTGGCGTATTCATCCGCCAGCGCCCACTCTCTGGCATCGTTGAGCACGCCGTTGGGGTTGAGTTTGCCAAGCTGCGGCAGGCTGATGTTCTGGGCAATCGGCAGTTCAATGATCGCTCCCTGCTTTTGGCGCTCTTCCGGCACGCAGACAATCCCGGCCTGAATGGCATCCGCAGGCTGACGGAAATGCACCGCTTTGCCATTGAGGACGATCTCGCCAGAGGACGGGCGGGAAACGCCGGAGAGCGCCTGCATCAACTCGGTACGCCCGGCACCGACCAGACCGTAGAAGCCGAGGATTTCCCCCTTACGCAGAGAGAAATTGATATGGGCAAACTCGGTAGGGTGACAGAGATCTTTCACCTCCAGCACCGTGTTGCCCCTTTCACAGACCACTTTCGGGTAGGTCTGGGTGATGGCGCGCCCGACCATCATCGACACCATGCGTTCCTCGGTAATATCCTGCATCGCGCCGGAACCGATATAGACGCCGTCGCGCAGAATGGTGTAGTAGTCCGCCAGTTCGAAGATTTCATCGAACTTGTGCGAGATAAAGAGGATGGCTTTTCCCTCGTTTTTTAAACGCTCAACGATTTGATAAAACTCCAGAATTTCATGCTGAGACAGTGCCGCCGTGGGTTCGTCGAGAATCACTACCTGCGCTTCGAATGACAGCGCACGGGCAATCGCCACCATATGGCGCTGGGCGATGCTCAGGGTTTTGAGGGTGGCACGTGGATCAATCTGCACTTCGAGGCGGGTCAGGATATCCCGTGCCTTCTGATGCATGGCGGGCCAGTCGAGCTTTTTCAACAGACCCTTGCTGATGTACTGACCGACGAAAATGTTCTCGGTGACGGACAACTCGTCGAACAGTACGGTTTCCTGGTGTATGGCGGTGATCCCCACCTTGTGCGCAGATTCCGGTGTCGGAAGCTGAATGGGAATGGCTTTATAAAGGATTTCGCCCTCTTCAGGCTGGTAAATACCGGTCATGACTTTGACCAGCGTGGACTTGCCCGCGCCGTTTTCACCGATGAGGGCGGTGACGCTGCCGGGCCAGAGGTCGAGCTGCACGTTCTCAAGGGCACGCACACCAGGGAATACCTTGGTGATGCCTTTGAGGGACAGCAGGGGTGTGGATGCCGTCATAATGTTCTCCATAAAATTTCCCCTCACCCCACCCCCTCTCCCCATAGGGGCGAGGGGCTCGATCGGTTCCCTTCTCGCCTGAAGGGCGAAGGGCTCGATCGGTTCCCTTCTCGCCTTAAGGGCGAAGGGCTCGATCGGTTCCTTCTCGCCTTAAGGGCGAAGGGCTCGATCGGTTCCCTTCTCGCCTGAAGGGCAAGGGGCTCGATCGGTTCCTTCTCGCCTTAAGGGCAAGGGCTCGATCGGTTCCCTCTCGCCTTAAGGGCAAGGGCTCGATCGGTTCCTTCTCGCCTGAAGAGCAAGGGTTCGATCGGTTCCCTCTCGCCTTAAGGGCAAGGGCTCGATCGGTTCCTTCTCGCCTGAAGAGCAAGGGCTCGATCGGTTCCTTCTCGCCTGAAGAGCAAGGGCTCGATCAGTTCCCTCTCCCCTGTGGGGAGAGGGTTAGGGTGAGGGGCGAAGTTGTTAGAAAATTTTCGAGAACTTATCAATGTTGCTGGCGTCGTAGACGAACGGCTCTGCCATTGCGCCACTGCCGTCGGCATCCAGTTTCACCTTGCCGAGTTTGCCCATATTGGCCTCGGTTTTGGTCGCCGTCCCTTTCACTAAGTCATCGGCCAGGTACGTTGCGGCATAACCCAGATCGATGGGGTTCCAGATGGCGAAACTTTTCGTCGCCCCGGATTTCACCGCACCGGCCATTTCAGACGGCAGGCCAAGACCCGTGACGTACACTTTGCCAATCTTGCCCTGGTCTTTCACCGCCTGCGCTGCCGCCACGATGCCCACGGAGGACGGGGAGACAATCACCTTCAGGTCCGGGTAAGATTTCAGCAGGCCAACCGCTTCGCGGTAGCTCTTATCGGAGAGATCGTCACCGTAGGCAACGGTGACCAGATTGATGGACGGGTACTTCGGCAGCACCTTTTTCATCTCATCAATCCAGATGTTCTGGTTGGTGGAGGTCGGCGTTGCGCTGAGGATAGCCACGTCCCCCTTTTCCACATTCAGTGCTTTCAGCGCATCGGCCGCCAGCTTGACGTTGGTTTCGCCAATCAGGGCATTGTTAGACGGGTTCAGGTGAATCTGACGACCGCCTTTCGCCACGCCAGAGTCCCAGGAGACGACTTTAATGCCGCGCTGCATGGCTTTTTTCAGTACCGGGACCACGGCATCGGGATCGTTGGCGGAAATCGCGATCGCATCCACACCCTGAGCGATCAGGCCGTTAAGCACTTCGATCTGTGCTTCTGCGGTGGTGGTGGTCGGGCCGGTATAGATAACTTTGACATCACCTAACTCTTTGGCAGCTTCCTGCGCGCCGGTGTTTGCTGCTTCAAAAAAACCATTTCCTAATGATTTCGCTACAAGGGCAATTTTGACTTCTGCTAAAGCGGAACCGGACAACGCCAGAGCGGCAACGGTGAGGATTAAGCTTGTCTTTATTTTCATTGCTTTTACTCCACTGAGTTAGATTCCCGTCGTCATTCGCATTGCAGGTGCGTTGGCGTTCTCACGAACCCCGGTTACTTACTGTTGTAAGCGCCCGGAAATTCGCTGCGACGCTGCCTTCCTGCACTGCGAAATCCATAGGAATAGATTGTTTGCAGGTAACAGAGTTTCCCCTTCGGATCGTTGCCCGAAGGGGTTATATACCCGTCATACTTCAAGTTGCAGGTGCGTTGGCTTTCCTCGCTCACCCGGTCACTTACTCTTGTAAGCTCCCGGAGATTCACTGCGTCGCCGCCTTCCTGCAACTCAAATTATTTAGGGTATTAGACGTTCTTAGTGGTACAGCTCTAATGCACTGGCCAGCGGGGTGACGCCAAAGCGTTTACCCAACGCGATCAACTCTTCGCGGGTGATGGTCTGCTTCATGCCGCCCATGGAGTAGACTTTCACCAGCACTTCTGCAGATTTCTCCGCGGTATCGATAAGACCAAAGGTCTCGTCCAGCGTCGGGCCGCTGCCGAAAACGCCGTGGAACGGCCACAGCACCAGTGAATGTTTGTTCATCGCCTGGGCGGTAGCCTGACCGATTTCGTCAGTACCCGGCACCATCCACGGCAGAATGCCTACGCCGTCCGGGAAGACCACCAGACACTCGGTGCTCCCTTCCCACAGTTTGCGGGTGATAAGATCGGAATCATTCTCCAGCACGTAGGTCAGGGCGATCAGGTTGGTGGCATGACAGTGCATGATGACACGGTCTTTGCCGTCGGTAGCCTTGATGCGCTCGCAGTGTGACAGGAAGTGGGCCGGCAGTTCAGAGGTCGGCACCGCTTCGTTCGTCAGACCCCATAGAATGTGGTAGCCCGCGCCGTCGCTGTCCACTTTTACCACACCGAGGTTAGCGGCAGGGTCGAGCTGAACGTTACGGAAGAATTTGCCGGAACCGGTGACGATAAACGGCGTGTTGGCGAGCAGCGGCATCGGCTGGCTCAGCGCGATATAACGCGGCTCAGCATGGAAATCAGCTTCATAGGGGGCGATGTCAGCATCATCCAGACGCAGCGTCAGGTTACCGCCGTTGCGCTCATCCCAGCCTTTAAGCCAGGCATCGCTGGTGGCTTTGATCATGCCCTGGGTGAACCAGGCGTTGATAATGTTCTGCATAGTCTTTCGGTTCCTGTTTAATCGGCGAGGTTTTCCCCTCACCCTAACCCTCTCCCCAAAGGGGCGAGGGAACTGTTCGGTGCGTTCCATAACCCCGGTGCACTGGAGCGGGGGAACGGTTTGGTACTCTCCATAACCCCGGTGCACTGGAGCGGGGGAACGATTCGGTATTCTCCATAACCCCGGTGCACTGGGGCGAGGGAACGGTTCGGTCTTCTCCCTCTCCCTTTAAGGAAGGGGGTCGGGGCGAGGGTCAATCACCCGCGGTTACTCAACACCTCTTTCTCATAAGCGCGTACGCTCTGGAGCCACTGGCTACCGGCCGGTGTGTCGTGACGCTGGCAGTACATCTCCCACACGGCCTGCCACGGCAGGCATTTCTGCTCTTCCAGCAGTGCCAGGCGCGCGGTGTAATCACCTTCGGCTTCCAGTTGACGCAGTTGCTCAACCGGCTCCAGCAGGGCACGCAGCAGAGCTTTCTTCATATTGCGGGTACCGATGACCCAGGCGGCGATACGGTTGATAGAGGCATCAAAGAAATCGAGGCCGATGTGTACGCGGTCGAACAGGTTGTGACGCACAATCTCGCTGGCAATCGCCTGGGTTTCGTCGTCCAGCAGCACCACATGGTCACTGTCCCAGCGTACCGGGCGGCTGACGTGCAGCAGCAGGCGCGGCACATAGAGCATGGCGGCGGAGATTTTGTCGGAAATCACTTCGGTTGGGTGGAAGTGGCCGGCATCAAGACACAATGCAGTCTGGCGACTGGCGGCGTAGCCCAGGCAGAATTCGTTGGAGCCAACGGTGTAGCTCTCTGCCCCAATGCCAAACAGTTTGCTCTCAACGGCGTCAATGTGATGCGCCTGGTCGAACTTCTCGCTCAGCGCTTCGTCAAGGGCGGCCATTAAACGCTGACGGGGGGCGAGGCGGTCAACGGTGATGTCTTTCATGCCGTCCGGTACCCAGATGTTCATTACCGACGGCGTGCCAAGCTGCTCACCGAAGTACGCAGAAACGCGACGGCTGGCCTTCACGTGGTCAATCCAGAACTGACGGATTTTCGGGTCGGCATGGGAGAGGGTAAAGCCATCGGCGCTCAGCGGGTGTGAGAAACAGGAGGGGTTAAAGTCCAGACCCAGTTTGTTGGCTTTTGCCCACTCAACCCAGTTTTTGAAGTGTTCAGGCCTGATGGCATCGCGACTGACGGTGGGGCCTGCTTCATGATAAATCGCATGCAGGTTCAGGCGCTTAGGACCTGGGATCAAACTCAGTGCCTGTTCCAGATCCGCTCGCAATTCAGTGGCGCTACGCGCTTTGCCCGGATAGTTGCCGGTCGCCTGAATGCCGCCGGTCAGGCTGCCTTCCGGGTTTTCAAAACCAGCAACGTCATCGCCCTGCCAGCAGTGCATGGAGACCGGTAGTCTGTCGAGCTGGCGCAGCGCCTCTTCGACATCAATGCCTACTGCATTGAAGCGCTGTTTAGCGATTTCCCAGGCGTGTTCAAGTTGAGTGGTCATGCGCAAAGCTCCTTAGTCTGTCGTTTTTGCTGAAACCGCACGACGTAGCGGGCAATTTCGTTATCAGGATTGGGGGTGTAGGTTGTCAGCGCGTAGCTCGCGGCAACAACGTCACGAAAAGCATCGACACTCTTCAGTTCGTTCAGTGTCATCAGTTGCACGCCAATATTGCCAAGGGTGGAGGCTTCAATCGGGCCTGCCACCACGGGCAGACCGCAGGCATCGGCACAAAGTTGGTTCAGAAGCTGGTTCTGGCAGCCGCCGCCGACAATATGCAGTTGGGTAAAGGGTGTACCGCGAAGGCGGGCGAGCTCGCTCAGGACATCGGCATAGAGCAGCGCCAGGCTGTCAAAAATGCAGCGTGCCAGCTCGGCATCGCTGTGCGGCTCAGGCTGCTGGCTTTCGCGACAGGCGGCCTGGATCTCCTCACTCATATTGCGCGGGTTGATGAAGCGTTCGTCGTTGGGGTTGATAACGAACTGGCATGAAGGCAGCGCGCTGGCCCCGGCAATCAGCGCAGGCAGGTCTTCCACCTGATGCTCTTTCAGTACGCGCTGGAGCAGCCATAAGCCCATGATATTTTTTAGTACCCGGTAACGCCCTTCCGCCCCCCCTTCGTTAGTGATATTGGCGGCCAGGGCCTCGTCACCGGTGTAAGGCGTGGTGCTCTCAAAACCCATCAGCGACCAGGTGCCGGACGCGAGATAGGCGGCGCTGGTATGTTTCAGCGGCGAGGCGATGACGGCGCTGGCGGTATCATGGCTGGCAACGGCGACGACCGGAATGGCCTCGCCCTGTGGGCTGTTCCAGTGGCCGATCACATTGCCCGGATGCGTCGGAGTACCAAACCAGGATGCGGGTACGCCCGTCCAGTCGAGCAGCGTATCGTCCCAGTTGTCGGTTTCAATATTGACCAGTTGGGTGGTGGTGGCATTCGTGTATTCCCAGTTCAGATTACCGGTCAGGCGGAAGCTGAAATAGTCAGGGATCAGCAGAGCATGTTCTGTTGCGTTCACGACGTCCGGCTGCTGCTGGGCGAGGGCATAGAGCTGATAGAGCGTGTTAAAGGGGAGAAACTGAATCCCGCTGCGGCGATAGATGTCGGCTTTGCCGAGTGCCGCCTGGGCGCGTGCCATGATGCCATCGGTGCGGTGGTCGCGATAGGAGACGGGGAGGCCTACTCGCTGCCCGTGTTTATCAATCAGTACATAATCCACGCCCCAGGTGTCGATACCAATGCTGTCGATCTTCACACCCTCGGCACAGGCTTTTTCCAGCCCCAGACAGATTTCATCTTCAAGCGCGTCGATATCCCAGCAGTCGGCACCCTGTTTTTTTTCCAGATAATTGGCGAAGCGATGAACTTCACGCAGCGTGAGCATCCGCTGTTCTGTCGCGTAGCAGGCCAGCATTACGCGGCCGCTGGAAGCACCAAGATCGACGGCGACACAATGGCGAAAAGTCATGGTGAGGTCCTTGTGAGAGTTGTTACCCCCACTCTAAAAAAAGGACGCTCAGGTAACCTTCTTGTTACTGACAGTCGCCATGAGGGACTGGCAAGAAAGCAAAGGTGAAAGTGAGAGAGTTCACACTTTCGGGTAAAAGTGAGGCGCGTTACAGGTGTGACGGATGCCGCAATTCCTGATCTTTCACGCGCTTTCTTAAAAAACCGACAGGCTTTGCCGCGTTTGCGGTCAAAAATTCAAGGTGCGAATCGTTACCCTTAATTACTATTTTGAGAACATTTCTCATTAGTGAGTAGGGCAATCATGACCGTATTACACAGCGTGGATTTTTTTCCTTCGGGCATCACGCCAGTGGCTATCGAACCGCGATTGCCCCAGGCGGCATTTCCTGAGCATCACCATGATTTCCATGAGATTGTTATCGTAGAGCACGGCACGGGTATCCATGTTTTTAATGGTCAGTCGTATACCATAAGCGGTGGCACAGTCTGCTTCGTGCGCGATCATGACAGGCATTTATATGAACATACTGACAACCTCTGTCTGACCAATGTGCTCTACCGCTCGCCGGATGCGTTCAGGTTCCTGGCGGGCTTAAACGAACTGCTGCCACAGGAGCAGGATGGTCATTACCCGTCCCACTGGCGCGTTAATCAGTGTGTGCTTCAGCAGGTTCGCCAGATAATCGGCCAGATGGAAACGCTGGGGGATGGGCTGGATATGCCGACCACCGCTAACCGCGAAATTCTCTTTATGCAGTTGCTGGTGTTGCTGCGAAAAAGCAGCCTGGAAGAGGGGGCAATCAGTAACGATGCGCGACTGAATCAGTTGATGTCCTGGCTTGAGGATCATTTTGCAGAAGAGGTGTGCTGGGAGTCACTGGCAGACCAGTACGCGCTGTCACTGCGAACGCTGCACCGCCAGCTTAAAAGCTACACCGGCCTGACGCCGCAGCGTTATCTCAACCGCCTGAGACTGATTAAAGCGCGTCATATGCTGCGTCATGGGGATGATAGCATCACGGATATCGCTTATCGCTGCGGTTTTGGCGACAGTAACCACTTTTCAACGCTTTTTCGCCGGGAATTTAACTGGTCACCGCGTGATATTCGTCAGGGACGCGATGTGCAACTGCAATAACGGTAACGAGAAGGCTGTCACCGATTTTGTTTTGTAAATCAGCTAATAGTTACCGGTTGTCTTAGGCTGAGGTGATGTTGTGGCAAGCCAGTTAATTCTTCGTAGCGCCGATTTTTTCCCACGGGCAGGGCAGACCGTCGCTGTGGCGGATCGCTATCCGCAAAATGTGTTTGCGGAGCATACGCACGAGTTTTATGAACTGGTGCTGGTCTGGCGAGGCAATGGCCTGCACGTTCTTAACGATCGCCCCTGGCGCATTACCCGCGGCGATCTGTTTTACATTCGCGCTGAAGATAAACACTCCTATGCCTCGGTCAACGACCTGGTGCTGCAAAATATTATCTATTGCCCGGATCGACTATCACTCAATCTTGATTGGGCGGCGCACATTCCGGGGTGTCACGGTTCTGAATGGATGCCCCACTGGCGCATAGGCAGCACCGGCATGGCTCAGGCGCGCCAGGTCATTACGCAGCTTGAGCAGGAGAGTACGAAAAACGACCCTCTCGCGAACGCCATGGCGGAAGTCCTGTTCGCCCAACTGGTGATGACCTTAAAGCGTCATCGCTTTGCCACTGACAATCTGGCCGCGGTGAACAGTGAGCCATTGCTGGACAAACTCATCACCGCCCTCTCCGGTAGCCTTAACCGCAGCTTCCTGCTGGAACAGTTTTGTGAACAGGAGCAGTGCAGCGAACGGGCGCTTCGCCAGCAGTTTCGCACCCAGACCGGCATGACCATTAACCACTATCTGCGCCAGCTGCGGATTTGCCATGCGCAGTATTTATTGCAGCATAGCGAACTGATGATTGGCGAGGTCTCCACACGCTGTGGCTTTGAAGACAGTAACTATTTTTCTGTCGTCTTCACGCGCGAAACGGGTATGACGCCCAGCCAGTGGCGGCAGCGCCATAACGACGCGGCATAGTATCCTCGCGTCGCGACATTCCTTTATGCCACATAGACTTGTTTACATAACAGAATGTTATAACCATAATAAAACTACGGCATTGATAAACATTTTCAATAGCATTTAACTAACTATAATGAACCAACTGCTTACGCGGCGTTAACATACCTGCCGCCCGACAATAATGGAGATTAGTATGAGCTATACACTGCCATCCCTGCCTTATGCGTACGATGCACTTGAACCTCATTTCGACAAGCAGACGATGGAAATCCATCACACTAAACATCACCAGACCTACGTTAACAATGCCAACGCGGCGCTGGAAAGCCTGCCAGAATTTGCCAGCCTCCCTGTTGAAGAGCTGATCACCAAGCTGGATCAACTGCCGGCTGACAAAAAAACCGTACTGCGTAACAACGCAGGTGGTCATGCTAACCACAGCCTGTTCTGGAAAGGCCTGAAAAAAGACACCACCCTGCAGGGTGATCTGAAAGCGGCTATCGAGCGTGATTTCGGTTCTGTTGATAACTTCAAAGCTGAATTTGAAAAAGCAGCAGCGACGCGCTTCGGCTCTGGCTGGGCGTGGCTGGTGCTGAAAGGCGATAAACTGGCTGTGGTTTCTACTGCAAACCAGGATTCCCCGCTGATGGGTGAAGCTATCTCCGGTGCATCTGGCTTCCCGATTCTGGGTCTGGACGTGTGGGAACACGCCTACTACCTGAAATTCCAGAACCGCCGCCCGGACTACATCAAAGAGTTCTGGAACGTGGTGAACTGGGACGAAGCAGCAGCACGTTTCGCCGCTAAGAAGTAATTTCTCGTTATCTCCCGCGCCTTGCGGGTGAGTCCAGCCCCTGCTGACGTTGTCAGCAGGGGCTTTTTTATGGGCCAGACCGGGGGAAGGAATGATAGAAACGCTGATCTGATAAAAATGAAATATTGTTTTAATTTTGCATGTGAGATCACTTTTCCGGGTGTGACGAAGGTCTAACATTTCGCCATCAGCGCTGGAAACGTTTCGGTAAATGGGCGAGATGGCGCACAAAAATCAGTGATTTTTTGACAGGTGGCGATATGCAAATCAAACGTGCAATTGAAAAAATCCCCGGCGGGATGATGCTGGTTCCGCTGTTCCTTGGTGCGCTGTGCCATACCTTCTCTCCGGGTGCCGGTAAGTATTTTGGCTCCTTCACCAACGGCATGATCACCGGTACGGTGCCTATTCTGGCGGTGTGGTTCTTCTGCATGGGTGCATCCATCAAGCTCAGTGCAACCGGCACGGTGCTGCGAAAATCCGGTACCCTGGTGGTGACGAAAATTGCGGTGGCCTGGGTGGTCGCGGCGGTGACTTCACGTCTGATTCCGGCTCACGGTGTGGAGGCCGGCTTTTTTGCCGGGCTGTCGACGCTGGCGCTGGTCGCCTCAATGGACATGACCAACGGCGGTCTTTACGCCTCTATCATGCAGCAGTATGGCACTAAAGAGGAGGCCGGGGCGTTTGTGCTGATGTCTCTGGAATCGGGTCCGCTGATGACGATGGTTATCCTCGGTACGGCGGGTATCGCGTCATTTGAACCCCATGTCTTTGTTGGTGCCGTGCTACCGTTCCTGATTGGTTTTGGCCTCGGGAATCTCGACCCGGAACTGCGGGAGTTCTTTACCCGCGCGGTGCAGACTTTGATTCCCTTTTTCGCCTTCGCGCTTGGTAATACCATTGATTTAAGTGTGATAGCGCAGACCGGTTTGTTGGGGATTCTGCTGGGGCTGGCGGTCATTGTGATAACCGGCATCCCGTTGATTATTGCTGACAAGCTCATTGGCGGTGGCGATGGGACGGCGGGGATTGCAGCCTCCAGCTCGGCAGGTGCAGCGGTGGCAACACCGGTGCTGATTGCGGAGATGGTACCGGAGTTTAAAGCGATGGCACCGGCCGCTACTGCGCTGGTGGCGACATCGGTCATCGTGACCTCAATTCTTGTGCCGATCCTGACCTCTATCTGGTCACGTAGAGTGAAAGGAAACGCAGCAGCAGCTGAGCTACACAGTGCGGTAAAATAACACCGAAAAAGAGACATGAAGCCGGCCTGAAAAGGCCGGTTTTTTTAGCGCGTTGTCCCAAAAATTTCATCTGCCAGGGCACACTGCCCGGGCGTTAACTCACCGCCAAAATTGCGTGACGTGGCCCCACAATAGCCGAACTTACGTGACACCACGGTTTTGATGGTGGTAACAAAGTCTTCGCCAATGGTGTAAATCGACATAAACCGGCCAATGTCACGCTGGGCTCTGTGCAGTGCAGCCAGATCGTTTTGCTTCCAGGCTTGGCGGGCGCCGACAAATAACTCCGGCATTACGTTGTTCAGCCCGGAGATAACGCCTGCCCCGCCTGCCAGCAGGTTCGGAATGAAATATTCGTCATAGCCTGACAGCACGGCGAAATCATCGCGGATTTTTTCGGTCGCCAGAATGATATTGCGGGTATGCGACTGGCAGTCGACCGTGTCTTTGATGCCGACGAAGTTCGGGAATTCCGCTGCCAGCGTGGCGACCAGCTCAGGCGTCAGGTCACATCCCGTGCGTGCCGGGAAGTTATAGGCGAACCATTTGCCACGCAACTGTTGCCCCAGATGACGGAAGTAGCTCAGCAGTTGCGCCGACGTTTGTCCGTAGTAATAGGGCGGCAGCACCATCACGGCATCATAGCCGGTGCGGAAGGCCTCATCCGCCATTCGTTCTACATCATTCATGCAGGTTGAGGAGACGTTGGCGACCAGCGTGCCCGGCGTCATTTCCCGTACCTCTTTTATCAGCATAAGCCGTTCATCAAGCGTAAAAGAGGCGAATTCGCCAATGCTGCCCATTAGCAATACCACATCAATTCTGGCGTCGGTCAGGCGTGAAATATGCTGTCTCATTCCGTTCAGGTCGACTTTACCGTCGGGCGTCATTGGCGTAATGGACGGGCACCAGACGCCGCAAAATTCGTTTTCATTCTTCACGTCACTGTCTCCTTGAATGTGAAATAGCGTTTCAGTTATTCATTTAAGTGATAGCACGTCCCGATGAACCTCACGCGAACCGGTGTCTCATTTCTGCACGATTTCAGTGTAAAAAATGTGGTGTAATGCCAGGACACTTTACGCACCAGGGGGCCTTATGCGGCATGCGGTTAATGTTTATGTGGGAACAATACAGGATTATGCGGGAAGTAAGCCCAGTGCTATCGCCAAACGTCAGGTGGATGGAGAGTTAACGTTAACGAATCGCGGCCTGGTGGGGGATCAACAGGCGGAAAAAGTGATTCACGGCGGGCCGGACAGAGCCCTGTGCCATTATCCACGGGAGCATTATGCCTTCTGGCGACAGCAGTTTCCTGAGAACGAAACGCTCTATTATGCGCCCGCCTTTGGTGAGAATTTGTCGACGGAAGGGCTGACGGAACACAACGTATTTATCGGCGATATCTTTCGCTGGGGGGAGGCGTTAATCCAGGTCACTCAGCCACGCTCACCGTGCTATAAACTCAATTTTCACTTTAATGTCAGCGATATGGCCTCACAAATGCAGGCGAGCGGGCGCGTAGGCTGGCTGTACCGCGTGATTGCCGCCGGAAAGGTCGCCACTGACTCGCCGCTGGAGCTGGCCTCCCGTACCAGCGACGTCAGTGTGCAGGATGCCGCCGCCATTGCCTGGCATATGCCCTTTGATGACGCGCAGTACCATCGGTTACTTTCCGCAGCCGGGCTTTCAGCCAGTTGGGCAAGAACCATGCAAAAGCGACGTTTAAACGGCGTTATCGAAGATAATTCGCGAAGATTGCGCGGTAAATAGTGTCGGTTTCCCCTCGTATGCCGAGGGGAAACAATGCGGTTAAGCGCGTCTGTACAGCGGCAGCCAGATGGTCAGGCGTAACCCGCCCAGCGGGCTGTCATCCGCTTTTACCCAGCCACGGTGCTGCTGAATGGCGGTTTCGACGATAGCCAGCCCCAGACCCGTGCCCCCCGATTCACGATCGCGCGCCTCGTCGGTACGGTAGAAGGGGCGGAAAATTTGCTCTCTGTCTTCCGGGCTGACGCCAGGGCCGTCATCATCAACATTGATGGTAATGCCCTCTTTGTCGACGGCGAAGTTGACTTCGATTTTGGTGTGCGAATAACGCAGCGCGTTGCGCACGATATTCTCCAGCGCGCTTTCCAGCGCGTTGGGGTTGCCGTACAACGGCCACGGGCCCGGGGGGAAGTTGACCGTCAGCGTTTTGCCAACCTGCTCCGCCTCAAACGCGGCATTATCCAGCACCTCATTCCACAGGTGGTTCGCCTTCACGGTTTCGCTCACCAGGGCCGCTTTTTGCTGATTACGTGACATAACCAGCAGGTCATTAATCATACTGTCCAGGCGCTGTGCTTCGGTTTCAATACGCTCAAGCTCTTTGCTCTCCCCACTGCGGCGGCGCAGAAGCGCTGTCCCTAATTGCAAGCGGGTGAGGGGTGTACGCAGTTCGTGGGAGATATCAGAAAGCAGACGCTGTTGCGAGGTCATCATTCGCTCCAGCGCTGTGACCATCTGGTTAAAACTGGCCCCGGCGGCGATAAATTCCTGCGGCCCGGCTTCCAGCTCTGGCCGCTGGCGTAAATTGCCCTGGGCCACTTCATCCGCAGCGTTTTTCAACTTGCGGGCCGGTCTTGCGAGGCTCCATGCCAGCCAGAGCAGCAACGGCGAGCTAATAAGCATGGTGACGATAAGCAGCAGCAGCGGCCGGTCAAACAGCAGGTTGATAAAATCTGATTGAGAATTGCTGGCAGGGCGGATCAGATAGAGCTGGTAGCTATCCTCGCCGTCGCGGACGGAAAAGGGCCCTACCATCTCTACCCGCCCGTATTTTTTCTTCTGCGGGTGATCGGAGTTATCCGCCTGACCAATAAAGTTGCGGATAATCTGCATTTCATTGCGTTCTGCGCCTATCACGCGGCCTTCGCTGGTGACCAGCAGAAGGCGTTGTCCTGGCGGCGCCCATTTATCGATAGCGCGGAACAGTCTCCGCCACCACATCAGATCGTTCGGTGGGTCGTTGACCAGCTCCGCCTCGACGTGCTGTTCAATCATCACGCCCTGGCGCTGCTCGCTGTCGAGCAACTCCGTCATCTGGCGTGAATCAAGTTTTGGCACCATCAGAACCAGCATTAAAACCAGCGCCAGCGTCAGCCAGAAAATGGCGAAGATGCGGGCGGTCAAACTTCCTATCATGTAGCGGATACCATCAAATAGCCGCGACCACGTAAGGTTTTAAACCACGGATGGCCGTCCTTGCGGTCCGGTAGTTTGCGGCGCAGGTTAGAGATATGCATATCGATGGCGCGATCGAACGGCGTCAGGCGTTTGCCCAGCACTTCCTGGCTTAGATGCTCACGCGAAACCACCTGACCCAGGTGCTGCGCGAGCAGATAGAGCAGGGTAAATTCAGTGCCGGTAAGTTCAAGCGACTGACCATCGAAGCTGGCTTCCTGGCGACCCGGGTTCAGGCTCAGGCCATCTACTTCCAGGGTCGGAGAGCCGTTATCGGTGTTCTGCTGCTGTTCGCTCCAGTGGGAGCGACGCAAAATGGCGCGAATACGCGCGACCAGTTCGCGATCGTTAAAGGGTTTTGGCAAATAGTCATCAGCCCCCAGCTCAAGGCCGAGAACGCGATCCAACTCGCTGCCACGGGCCGTCAGCATAATGACGGGTGTCTGGTGTGTCTGGCGTAGCTCTTTAAGGGTGTCGATGCCATTTTTCTTCGGCATCATGACGTCGAGCAAAAGCAAATCGATACTGTCATCAAGGAGGTCGAGCGCCTGCTCCCCATCATGGGCAACCTGCACATTAAAACCTTCCATGTCGAGCAGCTCTTTTAACAGGGATGTAAGCTCTCGGTCATCATCTACTAAAAGAATCTTATTCATCGTTTAAATACCTCCGAGGCAGAAATTACGTCATCAAGAGTCGCTAATCCATGACTTTACGTTGTTTTACACCCCCTGACGCTTGTTTGCAGCCTGAATCGTAGACTGATTCTCGTTGATTCGCGACACATAAGATTTTGGGAGCAAATGATGCGCATTGTTACCGCTGCCGTCATGGCCTCAACACTGGCGCTCAGTACGATTGGCCAGGCAGCTGAAGTCGTAACAGGCGATAACTGGCACCCGACTGAGGGAATCGCGCAGCGTAATGGTCAGAACCATATGTTTGACGGCATAAATTTAACCGAGCATCAACGCCAGCAGATGCGAGATTTGATGCAGCAGGCACGGCACGACCAGCCCCCTGTTAATGTTAGCGAAGTGGAGGCAATGCATCGCCTTATCACCGCAGAAAATTTTGATGAAACCGCCGTGCGAAATCAGGCTGAAAAAATGGCGCAGGCACAGATAGCGCGTCAGGTTGAAATGGCTAAAGTCCGCAACCAGATGTATCACCTGCTCACGCCGGAGCAGCAGGCGGTTTTGAACCAGAAGCATCAACAACGGATGAACCAACTGCGCGACGTCGCGCAAATGCAGCAAGGTTCACCGTTGAAGTTCTTCAGTAGCAGCAGTACCCAGCGTTCCCAGTAATGAACCCTGTTTTCCTTGCCATAGACACCATCCCTGTCTTCCCCCACATGATGTGGGGGTTTTTTTTGCCCCGAATTCAGACCCCCTGATTTTGCGCCTGACAGGTGGCCTTTCGTTATACTACCCACACAAGAGTGGGGAGTCCTTATGAACGAATCTTACGGACGCCTGGTCAGCCGTGCTGCTATCGCAGCCACGATCATGGCGTCGTCATTATTGGTAATTAAAATCTTTGCATGGTGGTATACCGGTTCGGTCAGTATCCTGGCCGCGCTGGTCGATTCGTTAGTGGATATCGCCGCTTCGCTCACTAACCTTCTGGTGGTGCGTTATTCACTGCAACCGGCAGACGATGAACATACCTTTGGTCACGGCAAGGCTGAATCTCTCGCTGCGCTGGCGCAAAGTATGTTTATCTCCGGTTCGGCGCTGTTTCTGTTTTTAACCGGCATTCAGCATCTGGCGAACCCGGAACCTATGCATGCCCCTGGTATTGGTGTGGTTGTAACGCTGATTGCGCTGGTTAGCACTGTGATCCTGGTCACCTTTCAACGTTGGGTGGTGCGAAAAACCCAGAGTCAGGCGGTCAGGGCAGATATGCTTCATTATCAGTCTGATGTTATGATGAACGGTGCAATTTTGGTCGCGTTGTGGCTGTCGTGGTACGGCTGGCATCGTGCAGATGCCCTGTTTGCATTGGGCATCGGTTGTTATATTTTATACAGCGCGTTACGTATGGGATATGACGCCGTTCAGTCTCTGCTGGACAGAGCATTACCGGATGAAGAGCGTCAGGATATTTTCAATATTGTCACATCCTGGCCGGGCGTCAGTGGCGCACATGATCTTCGCACAAGGCAGTCCGGCCCAACACGGTTCATTCAAATCCATCTGGAGATGGAGGATAACCTCCCACTCTTTCAGGCGCATCTTGTGGCTGAACAGGTGGAACAGGCGATTCTGCAGCGTTTTCCAGGGTCCGATGTCATTATTCATCAGGATCCCTGCTCGGTAGTACCTCAAGGACGATAGGCGCGTTGAAGCTGTCGTATTTCGTTGTAAAAAAAGAGAGTCAGACCCGCATTTAGTGTATAAATTACCGCCATATGGTCTGACCTGAATCAATTCAGCAAAAAGCGATTGATATAATATTTGCATCATAGTCGTTTGCCCTGCGGGGCCTCGTTTTGGCCAACAGAACATTATTTTTGCATTCCTAAGTTCAGAGGTAGTCATGATTAAAAAAATCGGTGTGTTGACAAGTGGCGGTGATGCGCCGGGCATGAACGCAGCAATTCGTGGCGTTGTCCGTGCAGCATTAACTGAAGGTCTGGAAGTCGCGGGTATTTATGATGGTTACCTCGGCCTGTATGAAGACCGTATGATTCAACTGGATCGCTATAGCGTGTCAGACATGATTAACCGTGGCGGCACCTTCCTCGGCTCCGCGCGTTTCCCGGAGTTCCGTGAAGAGCACGTTCGCGCCGTGGCTATCGAGAACATGAAAAAACGCGGCATCGATGCGCTGGTGGTTATCGGCGGGGACGGTTCCTATATGGGCGCCAAACGTCTGACGGAAATGGGCTTCCCATGCATCGGCCTGCCAGGCACCATCGACAACGATGTGGCCGGTACTGACTACACCATCGGCTACTTCACTGCACTGCACACTGTGGTAGAAGCGATTGACCGCCTGCGTGACACCTCTTCTTCTCACCAGCGTATCTCTATTGTTGAAGTGATGGGGCGTTATTGTGGTGACCTGACTCTGGCGGCCGCCATCGCTGGTGGTTGTGAGTTTATCGTGCTGCCGGAAGTAGAATTCAGCCGTGAAGACCTGGTTGCCGAAATCAAAGCCGGTATTGCGAAGGGTAAAAAGCACGCCATTGTAGCTATTACTGAGCACATCTGTGATATCGATGAACTGGCGAAATATATCGAAACTGAAACTGAGCGTGAAACCCGTGCGACGGTGCTGGGTCACATTCAGCGCGGCGGCTCCCCGGTTCCTTACGACCGCATCCTGGCTTCCCGTATGGGTGCCTACGCCATCGAACTGCTGCTGCAGGGCCACGGTGGACGTTGCGTCGGTATTCAGAACGAAAAAATGGTGCACCATGACATCATTGACGCTATCGAGAATATGAAGCGTCCGTTCAAAGGCGACTGGCTGGACTGCGCTAAAAAACTCTACTAATCCTCATTAAACGCCCTCTGCACCGAGGGCGTTTCTTTTCGCTTCAGATATTCCCCAAAGTTATAGCCAATCTTCTTTTATTCTTTAATCATCGCATCGCTTTCTGGCAGGCTGAGTACATCAAAATACCTGACCTGAGAGAGTGGGCGATGAATAAATGGGGCGTGGGACTTACCTTACTGCTGGCATCCGGCAGCGTTCTGGCAAAGGACATTCAGTTATTAAATGTGTCGTATGATCCTACGCGTGAGTTGTACGAACAGTACAACAAAGCGTTCAGCGCACACTGGAAGCAGGAGACGGGCGATACTGTCACTATTCGTCAGTCTCATGGCGGTTCTGGTAAACAGGCGACCTCCGTCATTAATGGCCTGGATGCTGATGTCGTGACGCTGGCCCTGGCGTATGACGTGGATGCGATTGCCACGCGTGGCAGCATCGACAAAAACTGGATTAAACGCCTGCCGGATAACTCCGCGCCTTACACCTCGACCATTGTATTTCTGGTGCGTAAAGGCAACCCGAAACAGATTCATGACTGGAATGATTTGATCAAGCCGGGCGTGTCCGTCATCACCCCAAACCCGAAAAGCTCAGGCGGCGCGCGCTGGAACTACCTGGCGGCGTGGGGCTACGCGCTGCACCAGAACGGTGGCGATCAGGCAAAAGCGCAGGAATTTGTGAAGGCGCTGTTTAAAAATGTAGAAGTACTGGATTCCGGCGCACGTGGGGCAACCAACACCTTCGTAGAGCGCGGTATTGGCGATGTGCTGATTGCCTGGGAAAACGAAGCCCTGCTGGCGACGAAAGAACTCGGCAAAGATAAGTTTGAAATCGTGACCCCGAGTGAATCTATCCTCGCGGAACCGACGGTTTCCGTCGTTGATAAAGTGGTGGCGAAAAAAGGCACCCAGCAGGTGGCTGAAGCCTACCTGAAGTATCTCTACACGCCGGAAGGTCAGGAGATTGCAGCGAAGAACTTCTATCGTCCCCGTGACAAACAGGTTGCGGCGAAATATGAAAGCGAGTTCCCGAAACTGAAGCTGTTTACCATTGACGATGTCTTTGGTGGCTGGACAAAAGCGCAGAAAGCGCACTTCTCCAATGGCGGCACTTTCGACGAAATCAGTAAACGCTAATCCCCGGGCGGCCCTTAACGGGGCCGTTTTTGTTTTCCCCTTCGGACGTTATTTTCTTACCCTCCTGCGCTATGCTTCATGTTCTGCCTGAAATGAGGACGGCTAATGAAGATGGTGCTCCGAACCGTAAGCGTGCTGGTGATGTTAATGCTGCTGGCGGCGGCTTACGGCGCGTACTGGTGGCACAGCGGCGACAGGGATCAACTTCGCCAGACCGTGATCGGGCAATGCGTCCCTCATCAGCGTGATAAACAGCAGCCCGAACCCTGTGTTCAGGCTAACCTGGACGCGGGTTATGTGTTGCTCAAAGACCGACACGGCCCGCTGCAACATCTTCTTATGCCCACCTACCGTATTAACGGGATTGAAAGTCCACTGTTACTGCAGCCCTACACGCCGAACTTTTTCTGGCAGGCCTGGCAGTCGCGCGGGGTGATGGAAAAAAGGCACGGCGGCCCGGTTCCGAATAGTGCGATTTCACTGGCCATCAACTCCCGTACCGGGCGCACTCAAAACCACTTTCATATTCACATCTCCTGCCTGCGTAGCGACGTGCGAACCACGCTTGACCGTGAAGCAGCCAGTATTAGCAGCCGCTGGCTGGCGCTGCCCGGTGGACTGCTGAGGCATCACTATCTGGCGCGGCGGGTCACGGAAGCCGAACTGGTAAAGCGCAGTCCGTTCCTGATGCTGGCAGAAGAGGTGCCTGGTGCCCGTGACCATATGGGACGGTATTCACTGGCCCTGGTGCAGCAGGCTGATGGCTCCTTTGTGCTTCTGGCAACACAACGAGATGCGCTCACCTTTAACCGCGGGTTTGCGGAGGAACTCCAGGATCATCAGTGCACTATCCTGAACTGATCCCACCAGATTTGGCGTTTACCAGGCAAGTCTGTCGCCCTACACTTGCCGAAATTATCTACAGGAGACAGGCATGTCGCTCTGGTTTACTCACCCTCTGTTCCTTCCTTCCGTAATCGTTGGCATAACCATCGTGCTCTGGGCGACCTCGCTGTTGCCGGAGTTCATCACGGCGCTGTTGTTTTTCACCGCGGCAATGATTGCCAAAATTGCGCCGCCGGACGTTATCTTTGGCGGCTTCGCGTCTTCGGCGTTCTGGCTGGTGTTCAGCGGTTTCGTGCTCGGCGTGGCGATTCGCAAAACCGGGCTGGCCGACCGGGCCGCACGGGCATTGTCTTCTAAACTGACGGATTCGTGGTTGCTCATGGTGGCAAGCGTGGTTCTGCTAAGTTATGCGCTGGCCTTTGTGATGCCCTCCAATATGGGGCGTATTGCGCTGTTGATGCCCATTGTGGCGGCAATGGCAGCACGGGCGGGTATCGCGGAAGGCACGCGCGCCTGGTACGGACTGGCGCTGGCGGTCGGGTTTGGTACCTTCCAGCTCTCTGCGACCATTCTGCCTGCGAACGTCCCCAACCTTGTCATGAGCGGGGCGGCGGAAGGATCGTACGGCATTCACCTGAATTATGTTCCTTATCTGCTGTTGCACACGCCGGTGCTCGGCATACTCAAAGGTCTGATCCTGATTGGCCTGATTTGCTGGCTCTTCCCAGGCAAACCGCATGCTGCAAAAGAAATGGCACCGTCAGAACCCATGAGCCGGGCAGAGAAGCGGCTGGCATGGCTGCTGGCCGTTGTTCTGACGATGTGGGTGACGGAGAGCCTGCACGGCATTGGCCCGGCGTGGACGGGCCTGGTAGCGGCCTGCATTACGTTGTTGCCACGGGTCGGCTTTATCAATGGCGAGGAGTTTTCCAGCGGCGTGAATATTCGTACCTGTATCTACGTAGCCGGTATTCTGGGGCTGGCGATTACAGTGACGCAAACCGGGATCGGTGCGGCGGTGGGCAACGCCCTGCTGCATGTGATGCCGCTTGATCCGGAGAAGCCGTTCACCAGCTTCCTCGCGCTGACCGGCATCACGACGGCATTAAATTTCATCATGACCGCCAACGGCGTGCCGGCGCTTTTCACCACCCTGGCACAGAGTTTCTCCGATGCTACCGGGTTCCCGCTGCTGTCGGTAATTATGATTCAGGTGCTGGGCTATTCCACGCCGCTGCTGCCGTACCAGGCGTCACCGATTGTGGTGGCAATGGCGCTGGGTAAGGTGCCTGCCCGGGCGGGAATGTTGTTATGTTTCGCGCTGGCGGTGGCAACGTATCTGGTGCTGTTACCGCTGGATTATGCGTGGTTTAGCGTGCTGGGGAAATTGTAGGTCTTGATGGGTCTGTGCCCCTCTCCCTGCAGAGAGAGGGGCCAGGAAATTACGCTTTGGCGGCTTCTGCTGCTTTAACGATCACCGCAAAAGCGTCAGCTTTCAGGGATGCACCGCCAACCAGCGCGCCGTCGATGTCCGGCTGAGTGAAGAGTTCAGCCGCGTTGGACGCATTAACTGAACCGCCGTACTGGATGATCACTTGCTCAGCCACTTTCGCGTCGGCTTTAGCAATGTGGTCACGGATAAATTTGTGAACGGCCTGTGCCTGCGCCGGGGTAGCTGATTTGCCGGTGCCGATAGCCCATACAGGTTCGTATGCAATAACAGCGCCTTCGAAGGCCGCAGCGCCCTGGGTTGTCAGCACGGCGTCAATCTGACGCGCGCACACTTCTTCCGTTTTACCCGCTTCGTTTTCTGCTTCGGTTTCACCGATGCACAGAACCGGGATCAGACCCTGCTCTTTCAGCACGGCGAATTTCTTCGCGATGAATTCATCAGATTCTTTGTGGTAGGTACGACGCTCAGAGTGACCAATGATGATGTATTTCGCACCAATATCTTTCAGCATTTCAGCGGAGGTTTCGCCGGTGAATGCGCCAGACAGGTTAACGTCAACGTTCTGCGCGCCCAGCACGATGTGGCTGCCGTCAGCGGCGTGTTTTGCCAGATCGAGGTACATATCAGGTGGCGCGATGGCTACGCCACAACCGGTAACGCCAGCCAGCTCTTTACGCAGGTTAGCAACCAGTTCGTTTACCATATGGCGGCTGCCGTTCAGTTTCCAGTTACCCATCACCAAAGGATGTCGCATTTTTACTCTCCACGCACGAAGCGAATTAAGGAATATAGCTACCCCTCAGGGCAGCGTGGTCTGTGAAACAGTATAGAGATTCGTCCCTGCAAAGGCTTTGCTTTTTGTCATTTATTGTCGCCTTGGGTGCTCTCAGATAACGTCAGCTTAATCGGTTCAACTGCGAAGGTCAGCCCCTTTTCACCGTCATCTGCGACAACATAGCGAATCGCACCTTCCGTTTCGGCATACCATAATTTGTTTTTGCCGCTGTTCAGGAGCTTTTGCAGTTTTTGCAGGCTTTGCGCTTTTGTAAGACCGGGCGAAAACTCCCGCAGCACCGCAGCCATATACTCCTGCGCTTTCGCTCTGGACGATTTTTGCTCTGGTCCTCTGATGGGGAGCCAGGTTATCTGCATTGACTTAATTTTCAGCGTACCGCGCTCCAGTGCCGTGGACGCATAAAGATTGTCATTAATCCTGGTGGCCGCACGGGTGATACGCGCCGTGTCAGCACCCGATTCAATGGCGCGGAACTCATTCAACGCAAGCGCAGGATTGTCCTCATTAAAACTTTCCCGGAACTGGCTGATAGATTGTTCAAAGGTCGGGGCACCGGGCAATAAATAGGGTGCCGCCGGTACGGATGAGGCATCGTCTGCATGCGCAGGCGAAACTATCATCAGTGCCGCCAACAGGAGCCACCAGGTTTTCATCAACATCATCCTCATTTCATTTTGCTCACGATTAAAACGATAACCGCCGGGCTTGTCAAAAAGTCGCGCCGCCAGGGTAAACTAGCCGCATCACGATAATAAGGAACCTTACATGGGTATTCAGCAGTGGTTATTCTCAATTAAAGGGCGCATTGGCCGCCGTGACTTTTGGGTATGGATGGTCATCTGGGTGGTGGCAATGGCGGCGCTCTTTTATGCGGTCAGTTTCAGTCTGCTTGCCAGCCAGACTGCGGCGTTCATGCTGGTTTGTCTGCTCTGGCCGACCGCCTGCGTGGTCATTAAACGCCTGCACGATCGCGGCAAATCTGGCCCCTGGGCACTGTTATTTATACTCGCCTGGATGCTGCTTGCCGGGAACTGGGATATGTTAAACGCCACGTTGCAGTGGGCTGTCGGACGTTTTGTGCCTGCGCTTATCATGGTGGGAATGTTCATTGACCTGGGCGCCTTTGTGGGCACCCAGGGTGAAAACAAGTTTGGTAAAGATACGCTGGACGTAAAGTACCGCTAATCACCAGTAGTGTTCCGCCGTCATATGGCCCGGTCGACGGCGTAAGTGTTTGGCCATCTGCCGGGTCTCTTTCAGCAGTTGCTGCGTATCACGCACCATCTGCGGGTTACCGCACAGCATCACATGGCTGGTCTCTGGCGTCATCGGTAATCCGACGGCCTCCTCCAGTGCGCCGCTCTCGATAAGTGCCGGTACGCGCCCGGTCAGCGAACCTGAAACCGTTTCGCGGCTCACCACCGTCTGAATGCGTAATTTGCCTTCGTAGCGCTGCTGAAGCTCCAGCATCATCGGCAGGTAGCTGAGATCGGCGGCATAACGCACCGCATGTACCAGCACCAGATTTTTAAAGCGTTCGAGATCTTTGCCCTCCTGCAAAATCGACAGGTAAGGGCCAATAGCCGTGCCGGTGGCCAGCATCCACAGGGTTTCGCAGTCCGGCACCTCTTCAAGCACAAAGAAGCCAGCGGCTTCGCTAACGATCAGAATGTCATCCCCTGGCTGGAGTGCGGCCAGGCGAGGGCTAAGTTTGCCTTCCGGCACGGTGACCAGATAGAACTCAAGATCAGGATTTCCTGGCGCGTTAACGTGTGAGTAGGCGCGTTGCACCCGTTCCCCGTCGATTTCGAGCCCGAGCTTGGCGAACTGTCCGGCGGTGAAAGGAAGGATGGGGGCATGAACGGTCAGGCTGAACAACGCGTCGGTCCAGAACTCGACTTTAACCACTTTTCCTGTAACCCAGTCGGCCATGATTTTCTCCTGTTCAGAATCATTGCCTTATCTTCGTCGTGAATGGAGAGGATTTCCAGCCCGTGAGCACCGGAAAGCTCTCCCTGACAAATATACCCGCCCTGCGTAAGGTTGCAGATGCCTTGGCTACACGCCTTCACGCGAATCACTTACGAATAAGTTCATCGGGATGGCTCGCTGCCGTCAGCCTGCAACCTGGGTGATGCAGGAGACACACTTACAGAATATGGGTCTGCACGTCCGGGTCTTTGCGATCCAGATAATGAATTGACTGAATACGGCGAATGGTGCGTGATTTGCCGCGAATCAGCAGGGTTTCGGTGGTGGCGATATTGCCTTTGCGGCTGATACCGTCCAGCAGGTCGCCTTTGGTGATGCCGGTCGCGGAGAAAATCACATTGTCACTGCGCGCCATGTCGTCCAGACGTAACACGATACCCGCTTCGATACCCATCTCCTGGCAGCGTGCCAGCTCATTTTCCCCGATACGTCGGTTCGCTTCACTGTCACCTTTCACATGATGACGAGCCAGCAGGCGGCCCTGCATATCTCCGTCCAGTGCACGGATAACGGCAGCGGAGACCACACCTTCTGGTGCGCCGCCAATTCCGTAGAGCACGTCAACTTCGCTGTCCGGCATACAGGTCAGAATGGAGGCGGCAACGTCGCCGTCCGGAATGGCAAACACGCGCACGCCGAGTTTCTGCATGTCGGCAATGGTCGCTTCGTGACGTGGCTTCGCCAGAATGGTCACCGTCAGCTCAGCGAGCGGTTTACCCAGCGCAGCCGCGACGTTACGCAGGTTCTCATCCAGCGGCAGGTTGAGATCAATCGCGCCTTTTGCGCCCGGCCCGACAATCAGTTTTTCCATGTACATATCCGGTGCGTTGAGGAAGCACCCTCGATCGCCCACCGCCAGCACCGCCAGGGCATTCGCCTGGCCCATCGCGGTCATACGCGTACCTTCAATCGGGTCCACGGCGATGTCCACCGCATCCCCTTTGCCGGTACCGACTTTCTCACCGATGTAAAGCATTGGGGCTTCGTCTATCTCCCCTTCGCCAATGACGATGGTGCCGTCGATGTTGACCTGATTAAGCATGATGCGCATCGCGTGAACTGCTGCGCCGTCAGCTACGTTCTTATCACCGCGCCCCAGCCACTTGTAACCAGCAAGCGCCGCCGCTTCCGTCACGCGGGAAAATTCAATGGCAAGTTCTCGTCTCATTGCATACTCGTGAAGTCAAAGAAATTGCGCGAAGTTTAACACAGAGAGGGCGCGAGGGTGCGGCCGGGTCCCCTCACCCTAACCCTCTCCCCAAAGGGGCGAGGGGATGGTACGGTGCGGTTTTCTATCCAGGTGCAGCGGTGTCGGTTTTCATCCACTCCCAAAAGGATGAGGGGATTGTACAGCGCGGTTTTTTTCCGGAACGGAGGGTGAGTGAACGGGGCTGGTTTTCACCCTCTCCCCGTTGGGGAGAGGGCAGGGGTGAGGGGATTACTCGCCGTGATCTTCCCACGCCAGGGCGCGTTTTACTGCTTTCTTCCAGCCGTTGTAACGCACGTTACGCTCGGTGGTTTCAATACCGGGGCGGAATTCGCGCTCAATCACCGCCTTCTCTTGCAGTTCATCCAGATTCTGCCAGAAACCAACGGCCAGACCGGCCAGATAGGCGGCACCCAGCGCCGTCACTTCACGCACTTCGGGGCGCTCCACGCGGGTACCCAGAATGTCGGACTGGAACTGCATCAGGAAGTTGTTGGCGACGGCACCGCCGTCCACCCGCAAGGCGTGCAGACGAATGCCGGAGTCGGCCTGCATCGCTTCCAGCACATCCCGTGTCTGATAAGCAATGGATTCCAGGGTGGCGCGGATGATGTGGTTTGCATTCACCCCACGGGTCAGACCGAAGACTGCACCACGGGCATAGGGGTCCCAGTAAGGCGCGCCCAGACCGGTGAACGCAGGCACAACGTACACGCCATTTGTGTCTTTCACCTTGGTAGCAAAATACTCAGAGTCAAACGCATCGCTGATGAGTTTCACCTCGTCGCGCAGCCACTGAATAGACGCACCCGCCATGAACACCGCACCTTCCAGTGCATAGTTCACTTCACCGCTTGGGCCACAGGCGATGGTGGTCAGCAGACCATTTTCTGATTTCACCGCTTTCTCACCGGTGTTCATCAACATAAAGCAGCCGGTACCGTAAGTGTTCTTCGCCATCCCTTCTTTGACGCAAAGCTGGCCGAACAGCGCCGCCTGCTGGTCACCGGCAATCCCGGCGATCGGAATACGTGTACCACCTTTACCACCAATATTGGTCTGCCCGTAAACTTCAGAAGATTTGCGGACATCCGGCAGCATCGCGCGTGGAATATCCAGCGCTTCCAGCATCTTGTCATCCCATTCCAGCGTATTAATGTTGAACAGCATGGTACGGGAGGCGTTGGTGTAGTCGGTCACGTGTACGCGTCCCTGGGTCATTTTCCAGATAAGCCAGGTATCAACGGTACCAAACAGCAGTTCGCCGCGTTTTGCTCGCTCGCGTGAGCCTTCAACGTGGTCGAGGATCCATTTCACTTTCGTTCCGGAGAAGTACGGGTCAACCACAAGACCGGTGGCGCTACGCACGTATTCTTCCATACCATCACGTTTTAGTTGCTCGCAAATATCCGCGGTGCGGCGGCACTGCCAGACGATGGCGTTATAAATCGGTTTGCCGGTTTCACGTTCCCAGACAATCGCCGTTTCACGCTGGTTGGTAATACCAATCGCCGCGATCTGATCGGAGTTAATATCGGCTTTTGCCAGCACTTCAACCAGGGTGGAGCTCTGGGTAGCCCAGATTTCCAGGGGATCATGTTCAACCCAGCCTGGCTTCGGATAAATTTGTTCGAATTCGCGCTGGGATACGCTGATGATGTTGGCGTCATGGTCCATTACAACGGCGCGGGAGCTGGTAGTGCCCTGGTCGAGCGCAACGATATATTTTTTTTCAGTCATGATTTATGTCCCGTAGTCACATTACAGCGAAGCTTTTTGTTGAGCGGTAGGCGTGGAATCTTTCTCTTCCACGGCGCAAACATCACACGGCAGATGGCGGCCAATCAGTTTACGATAACCGAAGGCACCCAGCGCTGCGCCGACAATCGGCCCGAACAGCGGCACGAGGAAGTAAGGAATATCTTTACCGCCGGTGAAGGCAACATTGCCCCAACCTGCCAGCCAGGCGAACGCTTTCGGCCCGATATCACGTGCCGGATTCATCGCAAACCCGGTCAGTGGGCCCATAGAAGCACCAATAACCGCGATCAGCAGGCCGATCAGCAGTGGCGCAAGTGGACCACGTGGAATACCGTTACCATCGTCCCCTAACGCCATAATGACGCCCATCAGAATAGCGGTAATCACCATTTCAACCGCGAAGGCCTGCACAAAATTGATATGTGGGTTAGGGTAAGTTGAGAAAATGCCCGCGAGATCAATACTTTCAACCGTCCCACGTACCATGTGGTGAGTTTGTTCGTAATCGAGGAAAAGATTGTAATAAAGCCCGTAAACAAGCGCAGCAGCGCAGAACGCACCGGCAAACTGGGAAAAAATGAAAGGAGCAACTTTGCGCCCGTCAAAACAGGCAAAGAGCCACAACGCGATTGTCACTGCCGGGTTAAGGTGTGCGCCGGAAACCCCTGCGGTCAGGTAGATGGCCATCGCCACACCCAGGCCCCAAATGATACTGATTTCCCACTGTCCGAAGCTGGCGCCCGCCACTTTCAGCGCAGCAACGCATCCCACACCGAAGAAAATCAACAACCCGGTTCCGAGAAATTCGGCGATGCACTGGCCTTTTAAGGTTGAGGTTTGACTCATAATCGGATCCTGCCAAGAGTTTAATGGTTATTGTTTGCATGGAGGTCGGGCTCCACGATGTCGTGTAGACATACTGTTAATTTATCGTTAACGCTCACAAACGAGAAATATCGAAATTAAAATGTGTGTGCTACGTCAATAAAATGAGCGTTTTCGCGCTATGAGGCGCGTTTGCGAATGATGTGAACATTGAGTGAAGTGTGAACTGAATCATTTTTGTAACCCATAATTTAACAATTAAGGAGTAGGCCCGCCAGCAGCCCAGGCATAACCTGAAAAGTGTTGCAAAGCTTGATCTGCGCGGCTTGTCGCTGGACAGGGGCGGTAGGGCTTCATACAATCGGACACCAGGGCCATGCGCTAAACATTGAGGCGTCGCCGTTCACGGAACGAAGCTGTACCCGAGAGGTGCAACTGTTCATCAACGCCTTGCAATTCAGGAGAGGTATGACGATGTCATTAGAAGTATTCGAGAAACTGGAAGCAAAAGTACAGCAGGCGATTGATACCATCACGTTGTTGCAGATGGAAATCGAAGAGCTGAAAGAGAAGAACAACAGCCTGAGCCAGGAGATTCATTCTGCTCAGCAGGGTCGTGAAGAGCTGGAACGTGAAAACAACCAGCTTAAAGACCAACAGCATGGCTGGCAGGAGCGGTTGCAGGCTCTCTTAGGGCGCATGGAAGAAGTCTGATTACGCTTTATCTTTCGCGCCGTAGCGGCGTTGGCTGCATTCGCTCACCCCGGTCACATAGTTATCTATGCTCCCGGGGATTCGCTTACTGGCCGCCTTGCTACAACACGAAATCTTTCGCGTAATGTTGAGGTTATCTTTCGCGACGTAGCGGCGTTGGCTGCATTCGCTCACCCCGGTCACATAGTTATCTATGCTCCCGGGGATTCGCTTACTGGCCGCCTTGCTACAACACGAAATCTTTCGCGTAATGTTGAGGTTATCTTTCGCGACGTAGCGGCGTTGGCTGCATTCGCTCACCCCGGTCACATAGTTATCTGTGCTCCCGGGGATTCGCGTACTGGCCGCCTTGCTACAACACGAAATCTTTCGCGTAATGTCGGGTTTATCTTTCGCGCCGTAGCGGCGTTGGCTGCATTCGCTCACCCCGGTCACATAGTTATCTGTGCTCCCGGGGATTCGCGTACTGGCCGCCTTGCTACAACACGAAATCTTTCGCGTAATTGTTGATTTCAACTTGCGCGTAAAATAAAAAGGGCACCCGAGGGTGCCCTTTTTATATAAAGCGAAAGCGAACTACTCGATATCTAACGCATCTTCGGAAAGGATAATACCGGTGTTGTCAGCATAGAGATGGTCGCCGGAGAAGAAGGTCACACCGCCAAAGTTGACGCGGACATCGCTCTCACCAATCCCTTCTCCTGCTGCTCCCACCGGGATGGCGGCAATGGCCTGAATACCCAGATCCAGTTCCTCAAGGTCATCAACCTGACGCACCGCGCCATAGACGACAATGCCTTCCCATTCGTTCTGGGCGGCGATGCGGGCAAGATCCGCATCAATCAGGGCACGGCGCACCGAACCACCGCCATCGACCAGCAGTACGCGACCACGGCCATTCTGTTCGAGCAGATCATAGAGCAACCCGTTATCCTCGAAACATTTCACCGTGATGATTTGACCGCCAAACGACGACCGTCCACCAAAATTGGAGAACAGCGGTTCCACGACGTTGACATCTTCCTGGTAGATGTCACAGAGCTCAGACGTATCGTATTTCATAGGCTTAACGTTCAGTTGCTGCGAGAATAGTCAGTATATCGCGCATCACGCGTTGTTGGCAAAATCATCAATTGTTAATTGACCTTCGTCAGTTAAAAATGCACCTGACTTAAGATAATCCCAATCACAAACAATAAGTTAGTTAACAACGCCCCTTTTACCGTGCGTTCGAGCATCGGCGGCATAGCGTTCGGATTCAGTTCGCGCATCACAAAGCGCGCCTGTTTGAATAACAGCGGAGTGGCAAGCAGGAACAACCAGCCCCAGACGCTCTGCAACGAAAGCAGGTTAAACAACGCCAGACAAAGGAGCGCGCCCGCCAGCAGGCCGGCATGATAACGTCGGGCATTCACCGGGCCTAAACGAACGACGAGGGTGATTTTGCCGTTCACCCTGTCGCTGTCGATGTCGCGCAGATTATTGATGTTAAGCACGGCCGTAGCCAGCAGGCCGCAGGCGGTAGCAGGCAGGAAAATCGCCGGGCTCAGCATGTGTGCCTGGAGATACCAGCTTCCCATGACGCTCAGCCAGCCGAAGAAAATCAGCACCGAGACATCACCCAGGCCAATATAACCATAGGGGCGCTTGCCGACGGTATAGGTGATAGCGGCCACAATTGACAATCCACCCAGTACTACGAAACCGATAAAGTCCATCAATGTATGGGTGGCGGTCAGCAGCAGTAGCAGACCTGAAATACAGCTCAGAACGATGACGATAATCAGCGCGCGTTTCATCTGCTCAAGGGAGATCGCCCCTTTTTGCATCCCACGCAGAGGGCCAATACGGTCAGGTTTATCGCTGCCTTTGACAGCATCGCCATAATCGTTAGCCAGATTGGAAAGAATTTGCAGGAGGCCGGCGGTGCTTAACGCGAGTATGGCAACCAGGGGATCAAAGAAACCCTGCCACCAGGCGAGTGCCGTGCCCACCACAATGGCGGCAAAAGCCAGCGGAAGGGTTTTAGGCCGCAGGCTTTCCAGCCAGGCCTGGGTGCGGCTCAAAGGTTGTGTCTCGGTCATAATCCCAGCCAATAATAAAAATGGGGGCATAAGCCCCCATCAAAAATGATGAAAACGTTGTGGCGGGGATTATAAGATAAAACGGCTCAGATCTTCATCTGCCACTAAAGCATCAAGATGCTTACTCACATAGTCGGCATCAATAGTAATACTTTCGCCATTCAGGTCGCTTGCGTCGTAAGAGATATCTTCCATCAGACGCTCCAGCACTGTGTGCAGACGACGCGCACCAATGTTCTCGGTGGTTTCGTTGACCTGCCACGCAGCCTGAGCGATACGCTTGATCCCATCATCGGTAAACTCAATGTTCACGCCTTCGGTCGCCATCAGCGCTTTGTACTGTACGGTAACAGAGGCGTTTGGCTCGGTCAGGATGCGCTCGAAATCTTCGGTGGTCAGCGCTTTCAGTTCAACGCGAATCGGCAGACGGCCCTGTAATTCCGGGATCAGGTCTGACGGGCTGGCAACCTGGAACGCACCGGAGGCGATAAACAGGATGTGGTCCGTTTTCACCATGCCGTGTTTTGTGGAGACAGTACAACCTTCCACCAGCGGCAGCAGGTCACGCTGAACGCCTTCACGGGAGACATCCGGGCCGGAGGTGTTGCCACCACGTTTACAGATTTTGTCGATTTCATCGATAAAGACGATACCGTGCTGCTCAACCGCGTCGATAGCATCCTGCTTCAGCTCTTCCGGATTGACCAGTTTGGCAGCTTCTTCTTCCACCAGCAGTTTCATCGCGTCTTTGATTTTCAGCTTGCGCGGCTTCTGCTTCTGACCGCCCAGGTTCTGGAACATCGACTGCAACTGACTGGTCATCTCTTCCATACCCGGAGGGGCCATGATTTCGACACCCATCGGGGCCGCGGCGAGATCGATCTCAATCTCTTTGTCATCCAGCTGCCCTTCACGCAATTTTTTGCGGAATGACTGGCGAGCGGCGGACGGTTCGGCAGGCTGCTCTGCTTGCCCCCAGTTGTTTTTTGCTGGTGGGATCAGCACATCCAGGATGCGCTCTTCGGCCATCTCTTCCGCGCGGTAACGGTTTTTCTCAATGGCCTGGACACGCACCATTTTTACCGCAGCATCGGTCAGATCGCGAATGATGGAATCCACTTCCTTACCAACATAGCCCACTTCGGTGAACTTTGTAGCTTCGACTTTAATGAAAGGCGCATTGGCCAGCTTCGCCAGACGGCGGGCAATTTCGGTTTTACCGACACCGGTCGGGCCAATCATCAGAATGTTTTTTGGGGTCACTTCATGGCGCAGCTCTTCATCAAGCTGCATACGGCGCCAGCGGTTACGCAGCGCGATAGCGACGGAGCGTTTCGCCGCGTCCTGACCGATGATGTGTTTGTTCAGTTCGCTGACAATTTCGCGTGGGGTCATTTCAGACATGGGAGATCCTTACGCCTTGGAGGTCAATTCTTCAATGGTGTGGTTATGGTTGGTATAGATGCAGATGTCTCCTGCAATATCCAACGCTTTCACCGCGATATCGCGCGCATTCATGTCGGTGTTTTCCAACAGTGCGCGGGCAGCTGCCTGGGCGTACGGGCCGCCGGAGCCGATAGCAATGAGGTCGTTTTCAGGCTGAATGACGTCACCGTTACCGGTGATGATCAAAGACGCGGTTTCGTCCGCGACGGCCAGTAGCGCTTCGAGCTTGCGCAGCATGCGATCTGTGCGCCAGTCTTTCGCCAGTTCAACGGCGGCTTTCACCAGATGGCCCTGGTGCATTTCCAGTTTACGTTCAAAGAGTTCAAACAAGGTGAACGCATCGGCGGTTCCGCCGGCGAAGCCCGCGATAACTTTGTCGTTATACAAACGACGGACTTTTTTCACATTGCCTTTCATAACGGTATTGCCCAGCGTGGCCTGGCCATCACCGGCGATAACGACCTGGCCGTTACGGCGTACGCTTACTATTGTTGTCACGAGCAGACCCCCTGGTTAGGAATACAGAACAGAAGCCCCGTACAGGTACGGGGCCGAATGCAAATATAGATGGGGGGGATTTTGGGGGTTTCAACCCCCGGAGGCGAGACGGATACAGTTTGTGTGGCCGGCAATCTTCAGGCGGCTGATGGTTCCATCTGCGTTATCTTTCCCTTTCACCGGGCCGATGACCACGCGGTTCCAGCCGTTGCTGCTGGTGATGCGGGAGTCAAAACCTTCGAAAGCGAGCTGAGCGCGCACGGTTTCAGCCTGCTCTGCCCCTTTAAACGACCCGCACTGCACCATCCAGCGGCGGTCATCTTTCTTCTCAGCGGCTGGCTTAGGCGCTTCGGTTTCATGGGTTATCGGCGCACTCTGCTGTGTTTTTGGCGCCGCTGCGGTCGTGTGTGCAGGCGTTTGCAGTAAATCCTGATAAGGCTGCTGGTTACTGCTCACGGGCCTCTGCGTCTGCGTCTGGCGCGGCGGCTGTTGTACCGGCGCATTTTGTACCGTACGTGCTGGCTGAGAAGGCTGCGAACGCGGCTGCTCCGCCCACTGCTGTTGCTGCTGAAGCTGTTGCTGTGCCTGACGCTGGCGCTGCAACGTTTGCTGGCGTTGCTCTGCCGTCTGTTCATTCCACGGCACCTCATTGAGCTGCGTGGGCTGCTGGCGCATATCAGCTTGCATCTGCGCGAGCAATTGACGTTGCTCGCCTGTCAGCTGATCGGCGTTCTGTACTTCGCCGCCGGCAGAGGGTTCCGTAGGCGCACGTACGCCCGGCTGGCGGCTTTCAAGTTCTTTGATATAACGCCAGCGCTCTTCTGGTTTTGGCGGTAAGCCATTGCCTGCCACTTTCTGGCTCTGCAGGGTTTCGGACTCTTCTTTTTTGTGGTGAGTAATAAAGTACAGACCACCGATAAAGGCCACCACCACGGCAGCGGCGATCGCGACCATCGCTGGCGAGACAGCAGACGAACTGCGTTGCTTTTTCCTTGGGCTACTCTTTTTCTGCCGCGAAGGAGCCGACTGGCTGCGGCGTACATAATCTCGTTGTGCCACTATCGTTTCGCTGTATTTATTTCGTTTATCAGCCCGCCATGTTACTTAAGCGACGGGCTTTTGACCAGAAGAGGGATTCTGATAACCCATTTACGTTAGGTCAGCGCTTTTGTCGAGCCACGAATGATCAATTCGCAGTCCAGCAAGCGGGAACCACTACTGACACTATGTCCTTGCAGCTGATCCAGCAAGAGCAACATCGATTCGCGGCCGATGTCGAAACGCGGCTGGGCGACGGTGGTCAGCGGCGGATCGCAAAACTCTGCCAGCGAGATGTTATCAAAACCAATAATGGATAAATCGCGTGGGACCTGGAGGCCGTGGCGTTTGGCATGCGACAGCGCGCCGAGCGCCATGATGTCGCTATGGCAAAATACAGCGGTTGGTGGCCTGGGTAGAGACAAAAGCTGCTCCAGCGCGTTGCTGCCTGCAGCAAAGGTAAAATCTCCACGCGCAATATAATGAGGATCAACGGTGAGTCCGGAGCGACGCAACGCCTGCACATAGCCCTGTAAACGGTAGTGACAGAGCGGCATCTCTTCCGGGCCGGCAATACAGCCAATCAACTGATGTCCCTGCTCATGCAAATAGTTAACGGCGTTGAAGGCAGCGGTGAGATTATCGATATGGACGGTGGGTAGCTCCAGCTCGGGCGCGAATTCGTTGGCCATGACCATCGGGGGCAGATTACGTTGCTCTTCAATACTGGCATCAAAGGGTAAACGCGAGCCCAGCAGCAACATACCGTCAATCTGCTTGGTGATAATCAAGTCGATAAAGGTCTTTTCCTGCTGGTTCTGATGGGCGCAGTCGCCAATCAAAACCAGATAACCGTTTTCTGCGGCGGTCACTTCGATGCCGCGAATTATTTCGCTAAAAAAGGGATCGCAAATGTCAGGGACAATCACCAGGATGGTCCGGGATTCATTGCGTTTAACATTGCGTCCCATCGCCTGCGGCAGGTAACCCACTTCCATTGCCGCCTGTTCCACCCGATTACGGGTTGCCTGCGATACCTTATCTGGATTCATTAACGCACGGGATACCGTTGCGGTCGAAACGTTCGCTTTAACGGCAACATCTTTCATGGTCGCAGTTGCAACCGGATTCCTGGTCTTCACCTTCTTCTCCTCGCCTGCGCGGCGCACGCGCAGAGACATTTTTATCAGATAGTTAACCAGACCGGTTACAGTATTTTCAGCAAAAGTGTGATGAAAGTTAAATTTTTAGACCCGCCTCGCAAGCTTAGCTCTCAGCCGGGTCCACATCCAGGGTCCACTTCACTTTACGCGCGTCGGGGAGGGTATTGATAAGCGCCAGCGTGCCGCTGATAACCTGTTGCAGACGAACGCGGGAGGGGTGCTGAAGTAAAAGCTGCCAGCGCCAGCGCCCGGCGCGCTTGGGTGCCAGGGCGGGCACCGGGCCTAACACCCACAGTTGCTGGTCTGCAAGCGGGCTCGATTGCAGCAAATTCTTCAATTGCTGGAGGAAGAGAGGGGCCTGCTGATTGTTATGATCTTCAGCACGGATGATCACATGGCTGGTCCAGGGGGGAAGTTGCATGGTCTGACGTTCTGCCAGCGCTTGCTCTGCGAAGGTGTCATAGCCTTTATATAACAGCGTTTGCAGCAGGGGATGCTCCGGGTGGTGGGTTTGTAATACAACCTCACCTTGTTTTCCCGCACGGCCCGCACGGCCGGAAACCTGCGTATAGAGCTGGGCGAAACGCTCAGCAGCGCGAAAATCCGCAGAGAACAGCGCGCCGTCCACGTCCAGCAAGGCAACCAGGGTGACGTCCGGAAAGTGGTGACCTTTCGCCAGCATCTGGGTACCAATCAGAATACGCGCACCACCCCGATGAACATCGGCAAGATGTTGCTCCAGTGCCCCCTTGCGGCTGGTAGTATCGCGGTCAACGCGGGAGAGGGGCACGTCGGGAAAGAGGGGCGTCAGGGCCTGTTCAAGCTGCTCGGTTCCCAGCCCCACCGGCACCAGATGCGTCGACCCACATGACGGACACTGGCGCGGGACCTGGCGCTGGCTGTCGCAATGGTGACAGCGAAGCTGGTGTTGAGACTGATGCAGCGTGTAGTAGTGATCGCAGCGGGGGCATTCGGCAATCCAGCCACAGTCATGGCAGAGCAGCGCAGGTGCGAACCCACGGCGATTAAGGAAAAGAATAACCTGATTACCCGCCTGCAGATGCTGGCGCATGCGGTTGATTAGCGCTGGCGCTAAACCAGCCTGTAACGCCTGCCCTTTTAAATCCAGCACATGCTGGACCGCAGGGCGAGCCCCACCGGCGCGGCGCGTCAGGCGCAGCATGTGGTATTTCCGCGCCCGTACGTTGTGCAACGTTTCCAGAGCGGGGGTGGCGGAGCCTAAAATAATCGGTATCTGTTCACTATGCGCACGGTATACCGCCAGATCCCGCGCATGGTAGCGCCACCCTTCCTGCTGTTTATAGGAGCTGTCGTGCTCTTCATCAATCACGATCACCCCGAGGTTCTTAAAGGGCGTGAACAGCGCCGAACGCGTGCCGATAACTATCGCCGCCTCGCCGTTTTTTGCTTTCAGCCAGGCGGACAGCCGCTCGCTGTCGTTAAGGCCGGAGTGCAGCACCTCAACGGGGGCGGAGAAGCGTTCGCGAAAGCGGGCGATAGTTTGAGGCGTCAGGCCGATTTCCGGCACCATCACCAGCGCCTGTTTACCCTGTGACAGCGTGTTTTCCAGCACGCTCAGGTAGACCTCGGTTTTCCCTGAACCGGTGACCCCCGCCAGTAGCCAGGCGGAGAATCGGTCATCGGCACTGCGGATCGCCCCGACGGCGGTAGCCTGCTCGGTATTGAGCCTTAAACGCTCGCCGCTGACGGAAAAGCCCACCCGCCAGTCCTGCCACGCCGGTTCCTCACTGTTAAGCTCCGCCAGCCCTTTTGCACGTAATGATTGCAGTGCGGCTTCAGTGAAATCGAGCTGCGTGACTTGATGACGCCAGATGCGCCCCTGGCGTAAAGCGGCAAGGGCCTGCTGCTGTTTGGGGGAGCGTTTGAGCGTATTAATGTCGACAGCCAGCCCCTGTTCGGTGGCAAACCAGAACCACTGCACGGTCGCGCTGGCAGGTTTGCCCTGACGCAGCAAAATTGGCAGTGCGTTGGAGAGCACGTCGCCAATCGGGTGGTGATAATAATCCGCTGCCCAGAGCAGAAGTCGCCAGAGTGAGCCAGCAATCACCGGTTCGCTGTCCAGGACCTCAATGACCTCTTTCAGTTCATGAACGGGGAGTTCACTCTGCTCGCTAACCGCGACCACAATGCCGACACGCTCCTGTTTACCGAAAGGTACACGCACGCGACAACCTGCACTGACGGGCATGCTCTCGGGCAGGCGGTAGTCAAAGGTGCGAGGCAAGGGTACAGGCAGCGCAACGTGGGCGACGGGCATTTGTGGATCCTGACTTGAAAACTGGCGGGATAGTATACACATTGTTAACGGTGGGGCGCGGATCAGTTTGCATACACTGGTTAATTTCTGTATGATTCGCCGCCTTTGGTGCGTATTCACGCAGCCAAAACATTATTGCCCGAGAATTTTGCGTCCCTGCGGCGTGAAAGGCGACGGGAAATTATTAACTTCGCGTGGTGTCTGGCGTTAGGGCTGGAAGAGCGACGCGGCCTTAAACTGAGGTTTCCCATGAAAAAAGGTATTCACCCAAATTACACTGAAATTACTGCTAACTGCTCTTGCGGTAATTCTATCAAAATCCGCTCAACCGTAGGTCACGACCTGAACCTCGACGTATGCGGCCAGTGCCACCCGTTCTACACCGGCAAACAGCGTGATGTTGCTACCGGTGGCCGTGTTGACCGCTTCAACAAGCGTTTCAGCATCCCAGGCAGCAAATAAGTTGCCCGATAAAAAGAGCGCCGAAAGGCGCTTTTTTTGTGCCTGATTTCTGCCTGGTACACCCTCACATCACCGCCTGATCGCCATCTTTCCTCCCCTGTTGCTACGTCATCTCTGGTGATTCGGCACGGCGTTTCTTTTTTTAAGACCTATTGTTTCAGTTGGTGATATGGCGCTTATCAACCTTTGCTTTTTTGCCACGAACCGAAAACCCTGGCAAAATTTAAAAGGTTTGTACATTTACACTAAAATACAATCCCTCGCGTAATGAAACCTTTTTAATCTGTAGCTTTGAATTTCACTTGTTGCGCTGGCCTGGGGATTATCAGCTACATATTTTCTTTTATTAGATTACGTCAAAGAGGAATTTCCATGAAGCTGAAATATGCCTTATTACTGCTTCCTGTATTAGCAGGTGCGGCCCATGCCGGTTATGTGGATTATCGTCACGAGTATTATGATGATGGTCGTAACTACGACCGTGTTTATATGTCCCAACGTTTTGCAAGTGGTTTTGGTGTGGCGGTAGAAGGCATTTCTCGCTCTAATGATACGCAGGCCAAAAAACCACTGAATAATATGGAGTCAAACGGGGTAGAGTATACGGCAAGCTATCAGGCGACCTGGAACAACCTGGTCTGGCAACCCGGCGTGGCGGTTGAAACCGGTGATAACATCGCGATTTATAAACCTTATATTCGTGTTCAATATAATATTAATGAAAACTGGTGGACCGCCTTCCGCTACCGTTATGAGTATGCAAGACGCAATGCCCAGGGGCGTGACGATCGTCATTTAAACCGGCCGGAAGCATGGATTGGATATAATACCGGGAACTGGATGTTTGAATTAAACGGTTTCTATAAATTCGCAGAAAACGAAAATATTTATAATAACTCTAAAACAGATTATGAATATAACTTCCGTGTAGCTTATAAATATGGCTCATGGGTGCCTTTTGCCGAAGTGGGTAATGTTTCCTCCGGCTATAATACTGCCACCACCGATGACCGTCAGACCCGTTACCGTATCGGTCTGGGATACAATTTCTAACCTTCCTCATTTATTTCTGTGTCTGTCTGAACGGCGGCAATATATTTGTCGCCGTTGTTCTGCGCATTCGTAAGAGGACGTCTCGCCCTTACCACCGTAGGCCTTCTATTTACCCGGTTGAGATTTTACTGGCGACAAAGGTGCCGGTGCTTTTGACGCGTTGCAGCTAGTTTTTGTGATATATGTCACAAAATTCTTGCCGGTCGCCTTCATCAGGCTTATGCTTTTCACAACAAACAGGCAATCGAATAACGTGTGAAAGGTGATGACTATGCTGAAAGCGTTCAAAAATGTCGTTGTGTCTTACTTTGTTTCACTGTCAGAAGTTCACCCCGAAGTGACCCGCTTCTGATTCAGACACCGCATAACCTACAAAAAAGGCAGAAGATATCTTCTGCCTTTTTCATATCAGTATTCCCACGTATCGGGGTCAATTCCCAGTTCACGCATGATCACTTTCGCTGCTTCCGGGATTTCGTCGCTGCGCTCTTTACGCAGGTCTTCATCGTTGGGCAGAGGCTGGCCGGTAAAGGCATGCAGGAAGGCCTCACACAGCAGCTCGCTATTGGTGGCATGACGCAGGTTATTGACCTGTCGACGGGTGCGCTCATCGGTGAGGATTTTTAACACCTTCAGAGGAATGGAAACCGTAATTTTTTTTACTTGTTCACTCTTCTTACCGTGCTCAGCGTAGGGGCTGATATATTCGCCGGTCCATTCAGCCATGAGATACCTTTAATCCTCTCAGTCATTAATAGAAGGTCTGAACCTGGACAATGCACAGTGCCCGGACCGTAATCCCGCATAGTTTACCGTAGAGTCACTATCGTGACACGGTGTATCGCGTGACGTTGCTTTACTAAAGCATATAATTTTAACGGCTATTGCGCATTTGCTCAATCTATACGCAAAGAAGTTTAGATGTCCAGATGTATTGACGTCCATTATCCGAGTGTTTACTCTGTGACCTGACTTTTCATCCATTAAGCCAGGAAGCCTTCACCATGACGCGTAAACAGGCCACCATTGCAGTGCGTAGCGGATTGAACGATGACGAGCAGTACGGCTGCGTTGTCCCGCCTATTCATCTCTCCAGCACCTACAACTTCACCGGATTCAACGAACCACGCGCGCATGACTATTCGCGCCGTGGTAACCCTACGCGTGATGTTACCCAGCGTGCGCTGGCAGAGCTGGAAGGCGGAGCCGGCGCAGTGCTGACCAACACCGGCATGTCGGCGATTCATCTGGTGACCACGGTGTACCTGAAACCTGGCGATCTGCTTGTTGCACCGCATGACTGTTATGGCGGCAGCTATCGACTGTTCGATAGTCTGGCAAAACGCGGGTGCTACAACGTTTTATTTGTCGATCAAAACGATGAGCAGGCACTACAGGCAGCGCTGGCGCAAAAACCCAGGCTGGTACTGGTGGAAAGTCCAAGCAACCCATTGTTGCGCGTCGTGGATATTGCGAAAATCTGTCAGCTGGCGCGTGAAGCCGGGGCGGTAAGCGTGGTAGATAACACCTTCCTGAGCCCGGCGTTGCAAAACCCGCTGGCGCTGGGTGCTGACCTGGTACTGCATTCCTGTACGAAGTACCTCAACGGTCACTCTGATGTTGTCGCCGGGGTCGTGATCGCAAAAGACCCGGAACGTGTCACGGAACTGGCATGGTGGGCGAATAATATTGGCGTCACCGCAGGCGCCTTCGACAGTTACCTGCTGCTGCGCGGCCTGCGTACGCTCTCACCACGAATGGAAGCGGCGCAGCGCAACGCCCAGGCGATTGTCGAGTTCCTGAAAACCCAGCCGCTGGTAAAAAAACTGTATCACCCGTCGCTGCCGGAAAATCAGGGTCACGACATTGCCGCTCGTCAGCAAAAAGGCTTTGGGGCAATGTTAAGTTTTGAGCTGGATGGCGATGAGCAAACACTGCGTCGCTTCTTAAGCGGGCTGTCACTCTTTACGCTGGCAGAATCTTTAGGTGGGGTTGAAAGCTTGATCTCCCACGCTGCCACCATGACGCACGCGGGCATGGCGCCGGAAGCACGTGCCGCCGCCGGCATTTCTGAGACGCTGCTGCGTATCTCAACCGGCATTGAAGATGGTGAAGATTTGATTGCCGATCTGGAAAATGGCTTCCGGATCGCAGCTGAGGGATAAACATGAGTGTGAATGCGCAGGCAGGGGCGACGGTTCGCCAGCTGCACAAATTTGGTGGGAGTAGTCTGGCTGATGTGAAGTGTTACCTGCGTGTCGCAGGGATCATGAACGAGTACTCGCAACCTGGCGACATGATGGTCGTCTCGGCGGCGGGCAGCACCACCAACCAGCTGATCAGCTGGCTGAAGTTAAGCCAGACCGACAGGCTCTCTGCGCATCAGGTTCAACAATCATTACGGCGCTATCAGAGTGAGTTGATCGCCGGACTGCTGCCCGCTGACGTGGCGGACGGCCTGACCAGCGATTTTATTCGTGACCTGGAGCGGCTGGCGGGTTTGCTGGATAGCGGAGTAACCGATGCCGTCTATGCCGAAGTGGTGGGGCACGGCGAAATCTGGTCAGCCCGTTTGATGTCTGCCGTGCTTAACCAGCAGGGGATGGAATCCGCCTGGCTTGATGCGCGTGACTTCCTTCGCGCCGAGCGGGCGGCTCAGCCTCAGGTTAACGAAGGTGCCTCCTGGCCACTGTTGCAACAGTTACTGGCGCAACATCCTGGCAAACGTCTGGTAGTCACCGGCTTCATCAGCCGCAACGACGCGGGTGAAACCGTGCTGCTGGGGCGTAACGGTTCTGACTATTCGGCCACCCAGGTCGGCGCGTTGGGCGGCGTGTCTCGCGTCACCATCTGGAGCGATGTGGCCGGGGTGTACAGCGCCGATCCCCGTAAGGTTAAGGATGCCTGTCTGCTGCCGCTGCTGCGTCTGGATGAGGCCAGTGAACTGGCACGTCTCGCCGCACCGGTACTGCATGCCCGCACGTTGCAGCCGGTTTCCGGCAGTAATATCGATTTGCAACTGCGTTGTAGCTACAACCCGGAACAGGGGTCCACGCGTATTGAACGGGTGCTGGCCTCCGGCACCGGCGCGCGTATTGTCACCAGTCATGACGATGTCTGCCTGATTGAGTTTCAGGTTCCCGCGGGGCACGATTTCAAACTGGCGCAAAAAGAGGTCGATCTGATCCTCAAACGCAGCCAGGTGCGCCCGCTGGCGACAGGCGTTCATGCCGACCGCAACCTGCTGCAACTTTGCTACACCTCGGAAGTGGTGGAGAGCGTCTTTAAACTGCTCACTGAAGCGGACTTACCCGGCGACCTGCGTTTGCGCCAGGGGCTGGCGCTGGTCGCGCTGGTGGGAGCCGGTGTCTGCCATAATCCGCTGCATTGCCACCGTTTCTGGCAGCAGCTCAAAGGACAACCGGTGGAGTTTATCACCCAGTCAGAAGAAGGCATCAGTCTGGTCGCGGTACTACGCGTCGGACCAACCGAAAGCCTGATTCAGGGGCTGCATCAGTCTCTGTTCCGGGCGGAAAAACGCATTGGTCTGGTGCTGTTTGGTAAAGGGAATATCGGTTCACGCTGGCTGGAACTCTTTGCTCGCGAACAACGCGCCCTCTCTGCGCGAACGGGTTTTGAATTTGTGCTTGCTGGCGTGGTGGACAGCCGCCGTAGCCTGCTGAACTACGATGGGCTGGACGCCAGTCGTGCGCTGGCTTTCTTTAATGACGATGCGGTTGAGCAGGATGAAGAGTCTCTCTTCCTCTGGATGCGGGCACACCCCTACGATGATCTGGTGGTGCTGGACGTGACCGCCAGTGAGCTGCTTGCCGACCAGTATCTGGATTTTGCCAGCCACGGTTTTCACGTTATTAGCGCCAATAAACTGGCCGGGGCGAGCGACAGCAATAAATACCGTCAGATCCACGACGCCTTTGAAAAAACCGGGCGTCGCTGGCTCTATAACGCCACCGTCGGTGCGGGTCTGCCGGTCAACCACACCGTGCGCGATCTTATCGACAGCGGTGACAGCATTCTGGCCATCAGCGGGATTTTTTCCGGCACGCTCTCCTGGCTGTTCCTGCAATTTGACGGCACCGTGCCGTTCACCGACCTGGTGGATCAGGCCTGGCAGCAGGGTCTGACCGAGCCGGACCCGCGCGTTGACCTTTCTGGTAAAGATGTGATGCGTAAGCTTGTGATCCTCGCCCGTGAAGCGGGTTATGACATCGAGCCGGATCAGGTGCGTGTGGAGTCGCTGGTGCCGGCGCACTGCGAAGAGGGCTCCGTTGATCACTTCTTTGAAAACGGCGATGAGCTGAACGAGCAGATGCTACAGCGTCTGGAGGCGGCGCGCGAAATGGGCCTGGTGCTGCGCTACGTGGCGCGTTTTGACGCTAATGGAAAAGCACGTGTCGGCGTTGAAGCGGTACGCGAAGAGCACCCGCTGGCGGCGCTGCTGCCCTGCGACAACGTTTTTGCCATCGAAAGCCGCTGGTATCGTGATAACCCACTGGTGATTCGCGGGCCGGGTGCCGGGCGCGATGTGACTGCCGGGGCGATTCAATCGGATATTAATCGCCTGGCGCAACTGTTGTAATCCGTATGTTTTCCCTCTCCCGGCGAAAAGCGGAATGCAGGGCCGGTTTTCTCCCTCTCCCCGTGGGAGAGGGCTGGGGTGAGGGCATCATCACGCACTTCCCCCAGCCCATCCTGAACCTTTTTCATCTTCGTTGAATATACCGCACACATAATCGTGATTTTCCGGTTGACGTTCGTCCGCTTTTCCGTCATTTTTACATCCAGACGTCTAAACGGATGGATGTTTATAGCGCAGCAAATAACAACACGCGATTGATGAGGTAAGGTATGAGCTTTTTTCACGCCAACCAGCGAGAAGCCCTGAATCAGAGCCTGGCTGAAGTGCACGGGCAGATTAATGTTTCTTTTGAATTTTTTCCGCCGCGTACCAGTGAAATGGAACAGACCCTCTGGAACTCCATCGATCGTTTGAGCAGCCTTAAGCCGAAGTTTGTCTCCGTGACTTACGGCGCGAACTCCGGTGAACGTGACCGTACCCACAGCATCATTAAAGGGATTAAGGACCGCACCGGTCTGGAAGCCGTGCCGCATTTGACCTGTATTGATGCCTCCCGTGATGAGCTGCGCGCTATCGCCAAAGATTACTGGGACAACGGCATTCGTCACATTGTGGCACTGCGCGGTGATTTACCGCCAGGCAGCGGTAAGCCGGACATGTATGCCGCCGATCTGGTGACGTTACTTAAAGAGGTGGCGGATTTTGATATCTCCGTTGCGGCCTACCCGGAAGTGCACCCGGAAGCGAAAAGCGCGCAGGCGGACCTGCTGAACCTGAAACGCAAAGTGGATGCGGGCGCTAACCGTGCCATTACACAGTTCTTTTTCGACGTCGAGAGCTATTTACGCTTTCGCGACCGCTCCGTGGCGGCGGGTATTGATGTGGAGATAATCCCAGGCATTCTGCCGGTCTCCAACTTTAAACAAGCGAAGAAATTTGCCGACATGACCAACGTGCGTATTCCGGCATGGATGTCACAGATGTTTGCCGGCCTTGATGACGATGCGGAAACCCGCAAGCTGGTGGGCGCCAGCATCGCCATGGACATGGTGAAAATACTTAGTCGTGAAGGGGTGAAGGACTTCCACTTCTATACCCTGAACCGTGCAGAAATGAGCTACGCCATTTGCCACACCCTGGGCGTTCGCCCGGCACTCTGAGTGAACATTCCTGGCCGGATATTTGGCTCATCCGGCCACGCTGAACGCCACGTTGCCAGCGCAGAAAGTGGTGTGCACATCGTAATTATCTTCCAGTACCACAATATCGGCATCATACCCGCGCTGCAGTTTGCCTTTGTGCCCGTCAACGCCGAGCAGTCTCGCCGGATTAAGGGTGCAGGATTTCAGCGCGGCGCCAAAAGGCACCATTGCCCCTTCAACCATATTGTATAGACCGCGATTGAGATGCAGCGTACTGCCGACCAGCACGCCATTCTCCCGACGTGTTGCACCGTCTTCGCCCAGGATCATCGGTTCGCCGCCAAACATATAGCACCCGGGTGGGCAGCCCTTGGATTTCATCGAATCACTGATCATGATGACATCGTTGTCATTTTTCAGTCGGTAGAGGTGAGAAGCGGAAACCAGACTGACAAAAATACCGTCAGCGATCACTTCGCCATAAAGTCCGTCCAGACGAAAAGCGGCCCCGAGCAGCCCCGGTTCGCGGTTCACATACTTCGCCATACCGTTATACACATGGGTGACGTTCTTCGCGCCATTGGCGACGGCATCAAGAACCTGCTCAAAGGACGCGTTTGAGTGCCCCATGTTGACGACTATTCCTTTTTGCGCGCAGTAGCGGGTGAGGGCGAGATCTTTATCCTCTTCCGGCGCAAGGGTAATGGCGATTATCCGGTTCCGGGCCGCTTTCTCAAAGAGGGCAAATTCGGCCACGCTTGCCGGGCGAATCTGATTCTCCGGCTGCGCGCCGCGATACTGCTGGCACAAAAACGGACCTTCAAAATGAATTCCCAGGATCTCCGCACCGCAGTAATCCTCATCCATCACCCGGGAAATATTACCAAGTGCGGCAAGCAGGGTGGCATCCTCGTCCGTCACCGTGGTGGGGCAGAATGCGGTGACACCTTCAGCGGGGAGGTGCTTCGCCCAACGGCGTAATCCCTGCGGATCGTCTTCATTGGTGTCGTAATCCCATCCGCCGTGAGCATGGCTGTCAATCAGGCCAGGGATAATGCGCCGCGTGCCAAAGTCGTGGGTTGCGTTGTCGACAAAACCTGTCGCGATGTGAGTAATACGGCCATCCTCAACGATAATATGTGCCGGGTAAAAACCACCGGAGAGCCAGACGCGCGCGCTTTGGATGATCATTGCATTACCTCGGAGAAGGAATGAGTGAGGCAGCTTCCCGATCGCAAATAATGGTGACATCAGGGTGCAGCAGCAGGAAGGAGGCCGGGAAAAGCGGGTCAATGGTGGCGCATTCGTAGAGTTGCTTCATCACCGGGGCTTTCGATACGCCGTTGGCAATCAGTACGATCTCTTTACTTCTGAGGATGGTCCCCATACCGAGCGTGATGGCCTGACGCGGCACATCTTCGCGACGCGCGAAGAAACGGGCATTCGCCTTAATGGTCTCCTCATTAAGATCGACAACGTGGCACACCGGACTATGCGTGGCGTGAGGTTCGTTAAAGCCAATATGGCCGTCATGACCGATACCCAGTACGGTCAGATCAAAATCGCCATGCGCCTGAATAGTCTGTTCGTAGCGCGCGCACTCGGCGAGAAGATCTGCTGCCAGAACATCCGGAACAAAACGGTTTTCCAGAGGCAGGCTGGCATGCTGATAGAAATAGTGGTCAAGGAACCAGTAATAACTCTGGGGATCCTCTTTTTTCAGCGCAATGTATTCATCAATGTTGAATGAGAATGCGCGGGAAAAATCGAGCTGCTCATCCCGCGCCATGCGGCTCATCTCCTGTAACAGGCCGACCGGCGTGCCGCCCGTAGGCAGCGCCATAACCAGAGCAGGTTTATGCTCCAGCGCTTTTGCGACGCGGTGTGCCGCCAGCCTGCTCATTTCTTGATAGTTTTGTGCAATGGTAAAATTCAGCATGGGTTTTCCTTAACCGCCGACAGTGGTCTTAAGACCTATCTCTTCAGCGTACTCTCTTGTCTGGTCAATCAACTCCCGCTTAAGCGGCGGAAGGTCATTGAGTAAATAGGGCATCCCAAGGCGGTGATACTTGCCGATGCCGTAAATGTGGTATTCGAGGATATCCACCTGCAGCACGGCACTGCCGAGAGTGCGGATAAAATCGAGGCGTTTACGGATGTCTTCCGGTTGATCGTTCTGCGTGGGCACGATCACCATCCGGACCTGCATGGATTTGCCCATCGCCGCGATCGCTCTGGCGTTTTCCAGGATCAAATGGTTATCCACACCGGTGCAGGCAAGGTGGATTTCTGGATCCAGAGCTTTAATGTCGTAAGAAACCAGATCGACCGCGTCTACGAGCGGCAATAGTTTTTCCGAACGAATATTGCCAGCCGTGTCGAGACAGACATGCACGCCCTCCGCTTTCAGCCACTGTACCGTTTCGCGAACAAATTCAGCCTGTAACGCAGGCTCACCGCCGGAAAACGTGACGCCGCCGCCGCTGGTGTCGTAAAAGGTCTTATCCCGCAGCAGCAGATCCGCCAGTTCTCGTGAAGTCATCTCCTTACCCACTTTTTCGTAAGCGTCGTAAGGGCAGATGTCCACCATCTCAAGAAGATTGCTGCACTGCTTGCGGTCAATGTTCACCCCTTCGCCTGGCTTAGCGAAGGTAATGGCTTGATTTGCTGCCGCCTGGACGCAGGAACCGCACTGGCGGCAGCGCTCTTTAAACCAGAAGACGTTGAAACCAGACCTGAGCGTTTCCGGGTTCGCGCACCACAGGCAGCGGAGGTTGCACTGCTGCATAAAAACCGTTGTTCGCAGACCAGGGCCGTCTTTAGTGGAATAGCGTTGAATACGGGATAGCAGGCCTGTTTTCATTGTATGTCCTTATTAATATGTCCAGGCGGTTTACCAGGCCAGTTCTGTACGGGCGATAATCGCGTCCTGCGCTTCCGGCATCAGCGTCGAGAACAGGGCACAATAACCGGCCACGCGGACCATCAGGTTCGGGTAATCTTCCGGATGCGCTTTCGCTGCCCGCAGGATGTTTGAGTCGATGATGTTGAACTGGTTATGGAAGATATTTTTCTCCCGGCTGGCTTCCATAAAGGTGGTGAATTTTTCCAGGTTATCGTCACCCTCCAGCGCGCTTGGGGTGAATTTCATGTTCAGCAGCTGACCGCCGGCGATTTTCTGATTTGGCAGCTTGGCCACGGAGTTGATCACTGCCGTTGGACCTTCTTTGTCTGCGCCAAGGCACGGCGATGCGCCTTCGTTCAGCGGCAGGGTTGCCAGACGACCATCCGGCGTGGCCCCGACGTCAAAACCGTTTGGTACATACGAGGTGATGTTGGAAGTGGACATGGTGTATCCACATCCTTTCGGCCCTTTACCATAGCGATCGGTTTTGTACTTCGGCAGTAACCTCAGATAGGACTCGAACACATCGGCGACAATGTGATCCACATAGTCGATATCGTTGCCGAACTTCGGTGCATTACGGCAAAGTTTGCGCACGCGAGCACCTTCAATACCCTCGAAGTTGCTGTCCAGAGCGTCACGCAGCTGTGTGAGGGTCAGAACTTTGTCATCAAAGACCAGTTTTTTCACCGCAGCGAGACTGTCGCCAACAACGGACGGGCCGATGTTGGAAGAGCTGACGAAATCATATTCTGCACCGCCATTTTTCAGGGTCTTACCACGCGCCAGCGAGCAGTTGATGGTGGCGGAAGCAAAGGCGTCGGCATCGTGATATTTCAGTGCCCGGTCGCAGACCAGATCGCAGTCCACCGCCAGGTCAGAGTAGAACTCCAGCAGCTGGTTCCACGCGGCCCATACTTCCTCATAAGAAGCATAATGGATCTCACGCCCTTCCTGGCCGTTAACTTTGACCAGCTGCACGCCAGTGGCCGGGTCGCAGCCGTTGTTCATCACCAGCTCAAGAATTTTGCCGAAGTTAACGTAGGTCATCCCGGTGGCGCGGTGACCCCAGCGGCCGGGTATGGCGGTTTCCACGCAGCCCATTGAGGCATATTCGCGCGCCACTTCTTCCGTCAGCCCCAGCGTCATCATTGCCGGTATGACCACTTCGTCACAGAAAATGGACGGCATACCGAAACCTTTGCGGATAAGTTTTGCTGCGTCCTGCATCAGCGAATGCGGAGTATCTTTTGAGAAGCGCACGCTGAGGTTTGGCTCCGGCAGGCCGGTCAGCGCCATCGCTTCCAGCGACAGATAGGAGAGGTCATTGGTGCCGTCGGTGCCATCCGGCTTCATACCGCCCACCATCAGGTTGGAATAAAGCGGGTAGCCGCCGCTGTACTGGGTGTGGCCCCACGGACGCACTTTATTGAGGCTATTGGTCATGATGAAGAAGTGGGTCAGGATCTCCAGCGCCTTCTCTTTACTGATTTTACCGGCCTTGATATCCGCGTCGTAAAACGGCCAGACGTACTGGTCAAAACGGCCAAAGGAGAAGGAGTGTCCGTTACTTTCGATCATCATCAACAGATGGGTCAGATAGACGGTTTGGACGGCTTCATAGAAGCTCTGCGCTTTGCCTTCCATCAGATGAGCGAACATGTCGCTCATGGTCAGCAGTTCATCACGGCGTTTGGCGTCGGCGGTTTTTGCAGCTTCGTCTTTCGCAAGAGCAGAGAACCGTTTGCAGTAAGTCAGCGCGGCATTCATGGTGATGATGACGGCCTGATAGAAATCGGTCTGTTCTTCGGTCAGGTCTTTGTCTTCCGCCAGATGCTGTTTCGCGATATCGCGCATCCCGCCGTAGCCCACTTCCAGCACGAAGTCATGATTAGGGATAATGTGTCCGTCGCCGGACATGCTGATGCCGCCTCGGTGCAGCACGCCCTGTTTTTCTGCCAGACGGTTCACCTGCGGCAGGTTAGCCAGCACTTCATCCTGATGGGTTTTTCCCTGCCAGTAATCCTGTAAAACACGCAGACGAGCTTTGGTCTCTTCGCTTACCTGGAAGCTGTCGCCGGTACGTTTATCAAACTCATCCAGTTCATCAATAACCCAGTTAAATGAGTATTCCGGGAAGACCGGCGCGGCAAAGTTGGCGCTGGCCTGGTTGCCGACAATCAGCATCTCCGGTTCGATGTAAATCGTCATCTTTTCCAGAATGTCGGCCAGCGCCTGCGCGCGGCGAAGGACAATCGATTTTCCTTCGGAGCGTCTGAAGGAGTCGGTAATGATTTCGGCACGTTCGGGGCAGATTGTCGCCACGCGGTGGAACATCTGATCCTGTTTTTTAGCGATGCGTGCAAAATCGCAGTCGTTACTGCTGGGTCTGAAGCTGAGTAATCCGTTCATAAATACCCTCACTGATGAAATGGTTTTAGCGCATTTCATGCCTGGGGTGTGTTTTTGTCAATCTTAAAGTGATTCATTTTGTTTCTTTAGTCACAAATAGATCTAAAAAGAACATTTAAAGCGACTAAAAGACACAGGCGCCCGTCTCCGGGCGCGAAGGTTCAGACGGGGCTGTCAGCGAGGATAAGTTCAGCAGGATAGCGGTCAAGAAGGGATAACACGTCGGCAGCAATGCCGTTTTGACTAACAATCACGTCAAAGTCGCCCAGATCTCCATGACCTGCGAGGAAGGTCTGACCGAATTTGCTTTTGTCAGCCAGCAGGATTTTCTCTCGTCCGGCACGGGCCAGCGCCCGCTTTACGTGGGCATCGGTCATTTTTGGCACCGTAAGTTCACCCTGCTCATTGATGCCCTGCGTGCTGAGAAAGACTTTATCGGCGTGCAGTGTCGTAAAAAACTCAGCGGTGCTAAAAGAGACCATCCCCTGGGTGTCGTCTTCATATTCACCAGGTGCCACAATCAGCTTAATGTTGCTGCGCCCTTTAAGCAGGTTTATCACTGGCACCGAGTTGGTAATGACCATGATTTTCTTATCAAAAATGCACTGCGCAAAGGCCAGTGCGGTGGTGCCGCAGTCGATAATAATGGTGTCGCCGTCTTCAACCCGCTCAGCAGCTTTTTGCCCGATCAGGTGTTTATCATCGACCATCTGTACCGATTTGAGCTGAAAACTGGGTTCCACGCTGGCACCGCTCGTCAGGTAGGCACCGCCGTAGCTGGTTTTCACGATGCCCTGCTTTTCAAAGAAGGAGAGGTCACGGCGGATAGTCATTTTGGTGACGCCAAACTTTTCCGCAAGGTCATTAACCACAACCTTCTTTTCCTGCTGCAGAATGGCATAGATACCCATTCTTCTGTCTGATGATTGCATGAAGAGGATTCACAAAAGGGAAAAACGCACTATAAAGCACATAAATTACCCTGACAATATGGCGTGAAAGGAACATAAAGAAACACTCCCGGACGGCTGAGATATCCCCGGTAATATGACGTTTTGCAGCGATAACATTGCGCAATAAGAATAAAACCGTCACCGCGATGACTGGGTCCGGCTGAAAATCGGCGACGCGTATCCGCCCGTCCCCGATAAGCCCGAAGGATTAAGCTGACAACATTGCCGGGAGCAATGTTGAATAGCGCCTGCGCCAGCCCTGAAAGAGTGAGCCCCGGGGATGGGGCGTATAATTGACCGCGCCGCGGCGATTTTCCTGGCCGGGAGCCCGGGTCGCCAGGGCGGTGGCGGTGAACCGCCCTGGCACGTTCACGAGTTCTGGCGTGACAGAAAAGCAAGGGACATATGGTGAACGGAATGCCCCTCAGAGGCGATGTTTCCCCTCACCCCAAAGGGGCGAGGGGACCAATCGTGCTCGCATTGTTTTCTGGGGATCCCTCAGCCCGGACGGAGCCGGGAGTATGTAGCGCTTATTCCCACTCTGCCAGGAAGCGCTGACCATACTGATCAGCAACCAGCAGCGCGGCATAAACCTGATCCGGGGTCGCACCACCCGGCATGTTATGGATGGTTTCCCCTTCGGCGCAGGCCGCTTCTGCCACGATGCGCATTTTGGCGTGGACATCCTCAGTGATATCCAGTTGCGCGAGGGTGACAGGCAAACCAACGGTATGGCAAAGCGCGGCGACGGTTTCAATCTCTTCCACAGCCGCGTTTTCCAGTACCAGTTGCGTGAGGGTGCCGAAAGCGACTTTCTCACCGTGATAGTAATGGTGCGCATCCGCAATCGCCGTCAGACCGTTGTGAATCGCATGTGCTGCCGCCAGCCCGCCGCTTTCAAAACCGACGCCGCTCAGGAAGGTATTCGCTTCCACCACCCGTTCCAGCGCAGGCGTGACCACATGCTGCCCGGCGGCGAGCATTGCTTTTTCGCCTTCATTGATCAGCGTGTTATAGCAAAGTTCCGCGAGTGCTAATGCCGCCTGAGTACACTGGCCACCGGCCATAGTAGTCGCACCGCTGCGGGAACAGGCGCGGGCTTCAAACCAGGTTGCCAGTGCATCACCGATACCCGCCGCCAGTAAGCGCGCCGGTGCGCCTGCCACGATTTTAGTGTCGACAATCACGCAGTCCGGGTTGTTCGGCAGCATCAGGTAACGTTCAAACTCGCCTTCATCGCTGTAGATGACCGACAGCGCGCTGCACGGTGCATCCGTGGAGGCGATGGTTGGTGCGACTGCTACCGGTACATTCATAAAATGGGCCAGCGCTTTTGCGGTATCAAGGGTTTTGCCGCCACCAATGCCGAGCACGGCACCGCATTTTGCGCTTTCTGCAATATTACGCAGACGATCGATCTCATTTTGTGAACATTCGCCGCCGAAAGGCACCACTTCACAGGCGAGCCCGGCATCGGCCAGGCTGTTTTGCAGCGCTTCCTGAGCGAAACCTAAAACAAATTTGTCACCCACCACCAGCCAGCGTGCCGCCAGTGGTTTGAGGTACTCGCCGAGACGGGTGATAACGTCTGCACCCTGAATATATTTACCTGGGGATTGAATAATGCGGTCCATACATTTCCTCCATGCGGGCTACTCAGGCCGCGGAGCACGGCCCTGTCGCCGGGTTACAGGTTGAGATTGCCAAAAGCGTGGTTCCAGTCCTGTTCAAATTTCTCCACTGCTGATTCTACGGCGGGAGTATTGAGCATTTGTTGCGCTACATCTAAGGGCAGGGTGATAGCTTCACAGCCTGCCAGCAGGCAGTCCAGCGCCTGGCGGGGCGTTTTGAAGCTGGCCGCCAGCACTTTACTGCCGGGTGCGTGTTGCTCCAGCAGGCTTTGCAGCTCCTGCACGGTGCGAATGCCGTCTCCGCCCTGGGCATCGACGCGGTTTACGTAAGGAGCGACATATTTTGCACCTGCCAGCGCGGCAAGCAGCCCTTGGGATGCGCTGTAGACAGCGGTGCCGAGCGTTGGAATACCTTCTCTCTTCAGAAGCTTAATGGCCGCCAGACCTTCAAAGGTGACCGGGATTTTCACGACAATGCCAGGCACGGCGTGGCTCAGGCGTTTTGCCTCAGACACCATGCCTTCTGCGTCACGGCTCATCACCTGTGCAAACAGCGTACCTTCCGGGCCGAGGGCTTTTTGCAGGCGCGGTAATACGTCCCAGATGGACGCTTTACCTGCCGCAATAATGCTCGGATTGGTAGTGACACCCGCCAGCGGGTAGATACGCGCCAGGCGTTCAACTTCTTCCACATTGGCCGTGTCCAGATACAGTTCCATGATAGCTCCTCTTAATTTCCCAATAATGTCTCTCTTCAGAATACGTGGGGAACGGGAGAAGGCGCTACGCGACATTTCTGCCAAAAACTGGACAAATGTAATATCCGAATGAAAGCATGATCTGCATCATGTTTACCTGCCATGAAGTTATCAAGCGGCTGATAAGGTGAGATTTAACGAATAGCAAGCAATAGTGATATTACAAAAATCCAGTAAAGCGCAGGTTAAGACGCCCGCTCAGGCGGCGCGCTACTGCGGTTTTTTCCCGGTCAACTGGCTGTGATAGTGCCGACGATATTCTGACGGGGAGCGCTCGGTGTGTTTGCGAAACAGGCGGCAGAAATAGTTGCTGTCCACAAAGCCGCAGGTGTGCGCGACCTCTTTTACTTTCAGGTCATAACCCTTAAGCAGGGCTTTGGCGTGTTCGAGGCGTGTGTGGGTAAGATACTCATTAAAGCCAATCGCGCCCGTTTTCTGAAACAGGTGGGAGAGGTAGTTAGGGGAGATATAAAAGAATTGCGCCACCGATTCGCGGGTCAGCGGCATGGCATAATGTTCGTCGATATAGTCGCGAATGGCTTCGAAAAGGGCCTGACTTTTGGAGGCGGTCTGAATTTGACTGCCGAGGAGATCGCTGCAATGGCTCAACAGGCTGGCAACGATTAAACGGGCGGTTTGCTGCTCCTTTGGTTGCATCTGCATTTCGTGGAGCGTCTGTAAGAGGAAGGAGCCGATACGCGGCCCACGGCGAGCAACATGCTGTTTCGTTAGAGTATGAAGCGCGCTCCCATCCCAGCGCGTCACGCTGAATCCCAGTTGCTGTTTGCCAAAGAGGATGCTCAAGGTGGTCACAGGTGTTGACCACTGCGGAAAGTTCCAGCCGCCTGCTGGCACATACAATACATCCTGCTCAACCATCACAGACGTGTCGCCGGCAATCCCCCGATCATTCAGCTTGCCTTCCAGCACAATTTCCAGCCGGGGGAAGTCCACCTGAAATGCCTGGTCGGGAATAGCGCTGCCTGCGCCTGCAAAACAGATATGGCGCAGGGGATAGGGGCCGCTAATCAGGCGAGAGAGAAGGTGGCTGACGTCGTCATTCATGATTTACTTTCCCGGGGACGCGAACCGCATAACCTTAACGGGCGGCATAAAAAAAGGCCACACCAGGTGTGGCCTTTTGCGCAGTGTAGTGAGGATTAGCCCGTATTACGCATACCCGCGGCGACACCGGCAATAGTGACCATCAGCGCCTGCTCGACGCAGCGATCCGGCTCTTTACCTTCTTCTTCCGCTTTACGCGAGCGGTGCAGCAACTCGGCCTGCAAAACGTTCAGCGGGTCGGTATAGATGTTACGCAGCTGAATAGACTCGGCGATCCACGGCAGGTCAGCCATCAGATGCGAATCGTTGGCGATAGCCAGCACCACGTTGATATCTGCCTCAAGCAGCTTACGCAGTTCGGCACCCAGCGCCCAAAGTTCAGGGGAAACCAGGCGCTGATCGTAATACTCAGCCAGCCACAGGTCGGCTTTGGAGAAGACCATTTCCAGCATACCCAGACGGGTAGAGAAGAACGGCCAGTCACGGCACATGGCTTCCAGTTCGCTCTGTTTGCCATCTTCCACCACTTTTTGCAGCGCGGCGCCCGCACCCAGCCAGGCCGGAAGCATCAGGCGGTTCTGCGTCCAGGCGAAGATCCACGGGATTGCCCGCAGGGACTCTACGCCACCGGTCGGGCGACGTTTCGCCGGACGGGAGCCAAGCGGCAATTTACCCAGTTCCTGTTCAGGCGTTGCCGAGCGGAAGTACGGCACGAAATGTTTGTTTTCACGCACATAGCCGCGGTACATATCGCAGGAGATGTCAGACAGCTCATCCATGATATGGCGCCAGTCATCTTTCGGCTCCGGCGGCGGCAGCAGGTTCGCTTCCAGAATGGCACTGGTATAAAGCGTCAGGCTGCTGATGGTGATCTCCGGCAGACCATACTTGAAGCGAATCATTTCGCCCTGTTCGGTCACGCGCAGGCCCCCTTTCAGGCTACCCGGCGGTTGGGAGAGCAGTGCTGCGTGAGCAGGCGCACCGCCACGGCCAATCGAGCCGCCGCGACCGTGGAACAGCGTCAGTTCGATGCCCGCTTTTTCGCAGGTTTTGATCAGCGCGTCCTGCGCCTGATACTGCGCCCATGAGGCCGCCATCACGCCCGCATCTTTTGCGGAGTCAGAGTAGCCAATCATGACCATCTGCTTGCCCTGAATGAAGCCGCGATACCAGTCGATGTTCAGCAACTGAGTCATGACATCATCGGCGTTGTTCAGGTCGTCGAGGGTTTCGAACAGCGGTGCGACCGGCAGCGCAAAACCAATACCCGCTTCTTTGAGCAGCAGATGTACGGCCAGCACGTCGGACGGCGTTTTCGCCATCGAAATAACATAAGCGGCCACGGAACCACGTGGTGCCTCGACGATAACTTTGCAGGTGTCGAGCACTTCGCGGGTCTCTTCGCTCGGCTCCCACTGGCGCGGCAGCAGAGGACGTTTGGAGTTCAGTTCACGGATCAGGAACGCTTGTTTGTCCGCTTCCGACCAGCTTTCATAGTCACCGATGCCGAGGTAACGGGTCAGTTCACCCAGCGCTTCAGTATGGCGGGTGCTCTCCTGACGCACATCAATGCGTACCAGCGGCACGCCAAAACATTTGACGCGGCGCAGGGTGTCGAGCAGTTCGCCGTTGGCGATGATGCCCATACCACAGGCCTGCAGCGATTTATAACAGGCGTAAAGCGGTTCCCAAAGCTGCTCATTCTGCGTCAGCAGACCAGCCGGTTTCGGCAGTTTTTGCCCTTTCAGACGGGCTTCCAGCCAGGCCTGGGTTGCCATTAACTGACTGCGAAGCTTCTTCATCAGGTAGCGGTATGGTTCCTGCGCCCCTTCGGCACCGGCCAGATCGCGCAGTTCATCAGTACACTCGACCATAGAGAGCTCGGAGATCAGCACCTGAATATCTTTCAGGAAGAGATCGGTCGCTTTCCAGCGGCTCAGCAGCAGAACGTGGCGTGTAATATCCGCGGTCACGTTCGGGTTGCCGTCACGGTCGCCGCCCATCCAGGAGGTGAAGCGGACCGGCACAAAATCGACTGGCAGTCTGTAACCGAGATTCTCTTCCAGCTGTTCGTTCAGTTCACGAAGGTAGTTGGGCACGCCTTCCCACAGACTGTTTTCCACCACGGCAAAGCCCCATTTGGCTTCATCAACCGGGCTGGGGCGGTGCTTACGGATTTCGTCGGTGTGCCAGGACTGCGCAATCAGCTGGCGCAAGCGGCGCATCAGCTGGTTACGCTCGTAATCAACAATATCTTTGTTATCCAGCTGTTTTAAGCAGGTGTTCACTTCCACCATTTTGTGGATCAGCGTACGGCGGGTGATCTCTGTCGGGTGAGCGGTCAGCACCAACTCCAGCGACAGCGACTCCACCGCTTTTTTAATGGTCGCTTCGTTGAGATCGGGTTGGTCTTTCAGTTTACGCAGCGTACGAGCAATCACTTCCGGGTTGTTTGCGGCTTCGCCTTTTGGCGAAATGCTGTGGTACTGCTCAGCGGTATTGGCAAGATTCAGAAACTGGCTGAAGGCACGAGCGACCGGCAGCAGTTCATCATTGGACAGGTTTTGCAGCGTATTGAGCAGCTCCTGACGGTTGGCCTCATTACCCGCGCGTGAAGATTTGGACAGCTTACGGATTGTTTCGACCCTATCAAGAATGTTCTCTCCCAGCGCATCCTTGATGGTATCTCCCAGCAGCTTGCCGAGCATACTGACATTACTACGCAAAGCGGAATATTGTTCGTTCATGTTAACCCAGACACCCCATCTCATTTTATTTTGTTATACCCACCGCCCTGCAACGTGAAACGGATAGATATCAGACACCGCCTTTTATAAAGCCACGTAAAATCCACGGCGTCAATTGCGGCGAAATCGGTTCAGCAAACGAATAAATGGCGTGAATTTACGAAATTTAATTCGCTTTGCGGCTGATAAGCGTTGCTTATGAAAATGTGAACAACGTCACTGCGATTTCACCTCACCCTGGCAGGGTGAGATGAGGTAAATCAGTGCCAGCAGAAGTGATGCACCACCTGGGTTATCAGCTCGCGGGTGGGCTTAATAAAGCGCGTCTCAAGATATTCATCAGGCTGATGTGCCTGATTAATGGAACCAGGACCTAACACCAACGTGGGGCAAAGGGTCTGGATGAAAGGCGCTTCGGTGCAGTAGTTCACCACTTCTGTCTCCATGCCCAGCAGTTTTTCCACCACTTCCACCAGTTGGTGATCGGGCGGGCATTCGTAGCCTGGAATCGGCGGGTGCAGTTCGGTGACGGTAAGACGACCCGGCCAGCGGCTGCTTACCGGCTCCAGGGCCTCAGCAAGCAGCCCGTTGAGATCGTTAAGGGTCATTCCCGGCAGCGGACGAATATCCATGTGCAGCTCGCAGCAGGCACAGATGCGGTTAGAGGCATCGCCACCGTTAATGCTGCCGAGGTTCAGCGTCGGGTAGGGGACGGTAAAGGCATCGTAGTGATAACGCGTTTTCAGGTTATCGCGCAGATGCAGGATATGGCCGATGGCGTCGTGCATCAGCTCTATGGCGTTTACGCCCCGTGCCGGATCGCTGGAGTGGCCCGATTGCCCAAGAATGCGGATCGCGCTTGAGATGTGACCTTTGTGGGCGCGCACCGGCTGCAGGGAGGTTGGCTCGCCAATGATGGCGCAGTCCGGGCGCAGCTGCGTGTTTTCGGCGAAGTAGCGTGCGCCTGCCATACTGGTCTCTTCGTCGGCAGTGGCCAGTACGTAGAGCGGCTTTTTCAGCGTCGTCACATCAATATCACGCAGGGCATCCAGGATGAAGGCGAAGAAGCCTTTCATATCCGCCGTCCCCAGCCCGTAGAGTTTGTTGTCGTGCTCGGTCAGCGTGAAGGGATCGCGCGTCCAGCGACCGTCATCAAAGGGGACGGTATCGGTGTGACCGGTTAACAGGAGGCCACCCGCCCCCTCACCAATGCTGGCTAACAGATTAAACTTATTGCGCGTGCCGGGAACGGGCTGAACTTCCACCTTGAACCCGAGGTCGCCAAACCATCCTGCCAGCAGATTGATTAAAGAAGCATTGCTTTGATCAAGGGCTTCTTCCGTTGCGCTGATGGACGGCGTGCCAATCAGGGCGCGGTAAATCTCGATAAATGGCGGCAAATTCATTTTCATTGTTGACATACCTGAGTTCGTGATAGTATCAATATTCATGCATTAATAGTGAATAAAAATACATTAATGTTGAGCGTAAAGGAACCCATTCGGCGCCTTTACAGAGCGACGTGGGATTGATGTCGAATCACTCCCTGGCAAACTTGACGCACTAAGAAGGTAGACTGCCCCGATGTTGAACACATTAATTGTGGGTGCCAGCGGATATGCCGGCGCAGAGCTAGTGACCTATGTAAATCGCCATCCTCATATGAACATAACCGCTTTGACGGTTTCAGCGCAAAGCAATGATGCAGGAAAATTGGTCTCCGATTTACATCCGCAGTTGAAAGGCATTGTTGATCTGCCGTTGCAGCCAATGTCCGACATCAACGAGTTCGTTGAAGGCGTTGACGTGGTGTTTCTGGCGACCGCGCACGAAGTGAGTCACGACCTGGCACCACAATTTCTTGCCGCTGGCTGCGTGGTGTTTGACCTCTCCGGTGCGTTCCGTGTTAACGACCCCGCGTTTTATGAAAAATTCTACGGCTTCACGCATCAGCACCCTGACCTGCTGGCGCAGGCGGTCTACGGGCTGGCGGAGTGGAGCACTGATGCGCTGAAAGCGGCGAATCTCATCGCGGTGCCGGGCTGTTACCCAACCGCAGCGCAACTCTCTCTTAAACCGCTGATTGATGCCGGCGTGCTGGATCTCAACCAGTGGCCGGTGATTAACGCAACCAGCGGTGTGAGCGGCGCAGGGCGCAAAGCGGCAGTCTCTAATAGCTTCTGTGAGGTCAGCCTGCAGCCTTATGGCGTGTTTAACCATCGCCATCATCCGGAAATCACCACCCACCTCGGCGCACCGGTGATTTTCACCCCGCATCTGGGTAATTTCGCCCGTGGCATTCTGGAAACCATCACCTGCCGCCTGAAGCCTGGCGTGACGCACGGGCAGATTGCAGAGATTTACCAGAAGGCCTACCGCAATAAGCCACTGGTGCGCCTGTATGAAAAAGGCGTGCCGGCGCTGAAAAACGTAGTGGGTCTGCCCTTCTGCGATATCGGCTTTGCGGTACAGGATGAGCACCTGATTGTGGTCGCGACCGAAGATAATCTTCTGAAGGGGGCGGCGGCTCAGGCTATGCAGTGTGCAAATATTCGTTTCGGCTATGCTGAAACCCAGTCTCTTATCTAATTGAGTGCAGGCGTGATGATGAACCCATTAATTATTAAACTCGGTGGCGTACTGCTGGATAGTGAAGAAGCGCTGGAGCGTCTGTTTACCGCGCTGGTGAATTACCGTGAATCCCATGAACGTCCGCTGGTGATTGTGCATGGCGGTGGCTGTGTGGTGGATGAGCTGATGAAAAAGCTCAGTTTACCGGTGACCAAGAAAAACGGTCTGCGCGTCACCCCTGCCGATCAAATCGACATTATTACCGGCGCCCTGGCGGGCACGGCCAACAAAACCCTGCTGGCCTGGGCGAAGAAACACAAGATTGCCTCTGTTGGCCTGTTCCTTGGCGACGGAGACAGCGTGAAAGTCACCGAGCTGGATAAAGAACTGGGCCATGTGGGTCAGGCGCTGCCCGGCTCGCCGAAGCTGGTGAATTCCCTGCTGGAAGGCGGCTTCCTGCCGGTTATCAGCTCGATTGGCGTGACCGACGATGGCCGCCTGATGAACGTCAATGCCGATCAGGCAGCGACGGCGCTGGCAGCAACGCTGGGAGCAGATTTGATTCTCCTTTCAGATGTGAGCGGGATTCTGGATGGCAAAGGCCAGCGTATCGCCGAAATGACGGCGGCCAAAGCAGAACAGCTTATTGCGCAGGGCATTATCACCGACGGCATGATTGTGAAGGTGAATGCGGCGCTGGATGCTGCGCGCGCCCTGAACCGCCCGGTGGATATCGCCTCCTGGCGTCATGCAGAGCAACTGCCTGCGCTGTTTAACGGCACGCCGATTGGCACGCGTATTCTCGCGTAAGCACAAGCAACCGAATCTTAAGGCCGGACAGGCGCAGCGCCATCCGGCATAAATATCAGAACGAAACGAATTTAAGGAAGCATGTTATGGCACTTTGGGGTGGGCGTTTTTCACAGGCAGCAGATCAACGGTTCAAACAGTTCAATGACTCTTTGCGCTTTGACTATCGCCTGGCGGAGCAGGATATCGTTGGCTCTGTGGCCTGGTCCAAAGCGCTGGTCACCGTGGGCGTGCTGAGCAGTGAAGAGCAGGCTCAGCTGGAAGGCGCGCTGAACGTTCTGTTAGAGGAAGTGCAGGCGAACCCACAGCAGATCCTCGAAAGCGATGCGGAAGACATCCATAGCTGGGTGGAAGGCAAGCTTATCGATAAAGTGGGTCAGCTGGGTAAAAAGCTGCACACCGGGCGTAGTCGTAATGACCAGGTGGCGACCGATCTCAAACTGTGGTGCAAGGATACAGTAGCAGAGCTGCTTGCCGCCTGCCGTCAGCTGCAAAGCGCGCTGGTGGAAACCGCAGAAAATAACCAGGACGCGGTGATGCCAGGTTACACCCACCTGCAACGTGCCCAGCCGGTAACCTTTGCCCACTGGTGCCTGGCCTACGTTGAGATGCTGGCGCGTGACGAAAGCCGTTTGCAGGACACGCTTAAGCGTCTGGATGTCAGCCCGCTGGGTTGTGGCGCGCTGGCGGGGACCGCTTATGAGATCGATCGTGAGCAACTCGCCGGTTGGCTGGGCTTTAGCTGCGCGACCCGTAACAGTCTGGATACCGTTTCTGACCGTGACCATGTGCTGGAGCTGCTCTCTGATGCTTCAATTAGCATGGTGCATCTGTCTCGTTTTGCCGAAGACCTGATTTTCTTTAACACTGGCGAAGCCGGATTTGTAGAGCTGTCCGATCGTGTAACGTCGGGCTCCTCGCTGATGCCGCAAAAGAAAAACCCGGATGCGCTTGAGCTTATCCGTGGTAAATGTGGCCGTGTGCAGGGGGCATTGACCGGCATGATGATGACCCTCAAAGGTCTGCCGCTGGCCTACAACAAAGACATGCAGGAAGACAAAGAAGGGCTGTTCGATGCGCTAGACACCTGGCTGGACTGCCTGCACATGGCGGCGCTGGTGCTGGATGGCATTCAGGTGAAGCGTCCGCGTTGCCAGGAAGCGGCGCAGCAGGGCTATGCTAATGCCACTGAGCTGGCGGATTATCTGGTCGCTAAAGGTGTGCCGTTCCGTGAAGCGCACCATATTGTGGGCGAAGCGGTGGTAGACGCTATCCGGCAGGGTAAGCCGCTGGAAGATCTGCCGCTGGCCGACCTGCAGAAATTCAGCGCCGTCATTGCCGAAGATGTCTATCCGATTCTGTCGCTGCAATCCTGTCTGGATAAGCGTGCCGCCAAAGGCGGAGTATCCCCGCAGCAGGTCGCGCAGGCGATTGCGGATGCGAAAAATCGTTTAGTTTGATCCCCTGCGGGCTGATGCCCTCACTCCAGCCCGCTCCCATAAGGAGAGGGCGCAGAGATAAAAAGGCAACCTGGGTTGCCTTTTTGCTTTTATTTATCAGGATTTTGACGCAAAAAAAAGCGGACGCAGAGGTCCGCAAAATGTTCACGTTGGCTTTAGTTATTCAGAGAGAAAGAGGCAGTGGCAACAAGGGTAATGGTGTCCGCTTCGTTTCTGATGCTAATTATTGTACAGAATGCTTGATAGGGATAATCGTTCATTGCTATTCTATCTATCGCCATGAACTATCGTGGCGATGGAGGATGAATAATGAATATTCGTGATCTTGAATATCTGGTGGCGTTAGCTGAACACCGCCATTTTCGCCGTGCCGCGGATTCCTGTCATGTCAGCCAGCCCACGCTGAGCGGGCAAATACGTAAGCTGGAAGACGAGCTTGGCGTGATGCTTTTAGAGCGCACCAGTCGCAAAGTCCTGTTTACGCAGGCTGGTCTGTTGCTGGTGGATCAGGCGCGCACCGTATTGCGTGAGGTCAAAGTGCTCAAGGAGATGGCAAGCCAGCAGGGGGAAGCCATGTCTGGTCCGCTGCATATTGGCTTAATCCCCACCGTTGGTCCTTATCTGCTGCCGCATATTATTCCTTTGCTGCATCAGACGTTCCCGAAACTGGAAATGTATCTGCACGAAGCGCAAACCCATCAGCTACTGGCCCAGCTGGATAGCGGTAAGCTCGACTGCGCCATTCTCGCGCTGGTAAAAGAGAGTGAAGCCTTTATTGAAGTACCGTTGTTCGATGAGCCGATGATGCTGGCGATTTATGCCGATCACCCCTGGGCAAACCGCGACCGCGTACCGATGGCAGACCTGGCGGGTGAAAAACTGCTGATGCTGGAAGATGGACACTGCCTGCGCGACCAGGCGATGGGCTTCTGTTTTGAGGCCGGCGCGGAAGAAGATACCCATTTCCGGGCGACCAGTCTTGAAACGCTGCGCAACATGGTTGCGGCAGGAAGCGGCATTACTTTGCTGCCTGCGCTGGCGGTTCCCCGTGAGCGTGAACGCGATGGCGTAATCTATCTGCCCTGCATCAAGCCGGAACCACGCCGTACCGTTGGGCTGGTCTATCGTCCAGGCTCCCCACTGCGCAGCCGTTATGAACACCTGGCAGAGGCCATCCGTGGTGCAATGGATGGCCACTTCGACAGCGCGTTAAAACAGGCGGTTTAAACCGTTTAGCGCCGCTACCCGATAGGCTTCGGCCATGGTCGGGTAGTTAAAGGTGGTGTTAACAAAGTACTCGATAGTGTTACCACCGCCTTTCTGCTCCATAATCGCCTGACCGATGTGAATGATTTCGGCCGCGCGTTCACCAAAGCAATGAATCCCCAAAATCTCTTTGGTTTCACGGTGGAACAGGATTTTCAGCGTGCCCACGCTCATGCCCACAATCTGCGCCCGCGCCAGGTGCTTAAACTGCGCGCGGCCCACTTCATAAGGCACTTTCATGGCGGTCAGCTGCTGTTCGGTTTTGCCGACAGAGCTGATCTCAGGAATGGTATAGATACCGGTGGGGATATCCTCAATCAGATGGGCGGTGGCCTCACCTTTCATCATCGCCTGCGCGGCAATGCGACCCTGATCGTAAGCGGCCGAAGCCAGGCTTGGATAGCCGATGACGTCTCCGACGGCATACACATGCTGAAGCGCGGTCTGGTACATGCTGTTCACTTTCAACTGACCGCGTCCGTCAGCATCAAGCCCAATGTTCTCCAGCTGCAGGCTGTCGGTATTACCGGTGCGTCCGTTAGCATAGAGCAGGCAGTCAGCTTTCACCTTCTTGCCGGATTTCAGATGCATAATCACGCCATCCTCGGTCCCCTCGATGTGCTCGTACTCTTCGTTATGACGGATGACCACACCGCTGTTCCAGAAGTGGTAGGAGAGGGAGTCTGACATCTCCTGATCGAGGAAGGCCAGCAGACGATCGCGCGTGTTGATCAGATCGACTTTGACATTCATCCCCCGGAAGATCGACGCATATTCGCAGCCGATCACCCCGGCACCATAGATGATCACATGGCGTGGCTCATGATGCATATTGAGGATGGAATCGCTGTCGTAAATGCGCGGATGCGCAAAATCGGTATCGGCCGGATGGTACGGGCGTGAACCGCAGGCAATGACAAATTTCTCTGCTGTCAGCGTTTCGACCGAGCCGTCCGGGCACTCCAGCGCCAGCGTATGCGGGTCAATAAAGTGCGCATTCCCCTGCAGAATTTCACAGCGGTTACGTTCATAGAAGCCCTGACGCATCTGCGTTTGCTGATTTATCACGCTGTCCGCGTGGTTAAGAATATCGGCAAAGGAGGAGCGAAGAATGCGGGTGTGGTCGCTGTATAATGGGTTTTGATTGAATTCGATAATGCGGCTGACGGCGTGGCGGAGGGCTTTTGACGGGATAGTTCCCCAGTGGGTACAACCACCGCCCACGTTATGATAGCGCTCAATGACCGCCACTCTGGCACCCTGTTTAACCAGACCCATAGCAGCACCTTCACCGCCCGGGCCTGAGCCTATAACTATTGCGTCGTAATCGTAGGAATGTGGCATGGCAAGGCTTACCTGTTCTTATACATAAAAGCAACATAATAGTAACATCAACAGCGCGATAACCCAATTATCGTTGTGCTTTTTTCGTGCGCGAAAGCAGAAAGAGCTCGTAAACAATCATTCACAAACCAGTACAATCCGATTAGTTTTATTCTCTGGTATAGTGCCAGCAGGTCTGCGGAAGGATTCAAGCATTGTGATGGGCGTAAGAGCGCAACAAAAAGAGAGAACCCGGCGTTCGCTGGTTGAAGCGGCATTCAGTCAACTGAGCGCTGAGCGAAGTTTCGCCAGCCTGAGTCTGCGTGAAGTTGCGCGCGAGGCGGGCATAGCCCCGACGTCCTTTTATCGTCATTTCCGCGATGTGGATGAACTCGGCCTGACCATGGTCGATGAGAGCGGATTGATGCTGCGTCAGTTGATGCGTCAGGCGCGTCAACGTATCGCCAAAGGCGGCAGCGTTATCCGTACATCCGTTTCAACTTTTATGGAATTTATCGGCAATAACCCAAATGCGTTCCAGCTGTTATTACGTGAACGCTCGGGTACCTCTGCGGCATTTCGTGCAGCGGTGGCGCGTGAAATCCAGCATTTTATTGCGGAACTTGCCGACTATCTTGAAATCGAAAACCATATGCCGCGGGCGTTCACTGAAGCGCAGGCCGAGGCGATGGTAACGATTGTGTTTAGTGCAGGCGCTGAGGCGCTGGATGTAGGCATTGAGCAACGCAAGCAATTAGAAGAGCGACTGGTGCTACAGCTGAGGATGATTTCCAAAGGCGCGTATTACTGGTATCGCCGTGAACAAGAAAAAATGGCGCATCAACCCGATGAGTGAAGGACGAGTAATGAAACAGTCAGGTCAAGATAGAGGTACGTTGTTGCTGGCGTTAATCGCTGGCTTATCCATTAATGGCACCTTTGCAGCGATTTTTAGCTCCATTGTGCCTTTCTCCGTATTCCCCATTATTTCCCTGGTGCTGACAGTGTACTGCCTGCATCAACGCTATCAAAACCGTACCATGCCCGTGGGTCTGCCTGGCCTTGCGGCCGCCTGCTTTATTCTCGGTGTATTGCTTTACAGCACCGTGGTGCGAGCGGAGTATCCGGACATCGGCTCCAACTTCTTCCCGGCGGTGCTGTCGGTGATTCTGGTGTTCTGGATCGGTTTTCGTATGCGTAACCGCAATCAGGGGCTGTAGGACCTCAGGCCTGATAAGCGAAGCGCCATCAGGCCTGGCAACCGTTTATAAACTATTTCGCTGTTAACAGAACCCCGCACTCCATATGGTGCGTATAGGGGAACTGATCGAACAGGGCCAGACGTTCAATGCTGTGCGTCTGGCTTAACGTTTCAAGATTCTTACACAAGGTTTCCGGATTACAGGAAATGTACAAAATCCGGGGATACGCCTGCACCATCTTCTCGGTTTCGCTGTCCAGCCCACTGCGCGGTGGATCGACGAAAATCGTCTCGCACTGATAGCTCTTTAAATCGATCCCCTGCAGGCGGTTGAACGCACGCACGCCGTTCATTGCCTGGGTGAACTCTTCTGCCGACATGCGGATAATCTGCACATTATCGATATGGTTTGCGGCAATGTTGTATTGCGCTGCCGCTACCGATGGCTTGGCGATTTCCGTTGCCAGAACGCGGTCGAAATTACGGGCGAGTGCCAGTGAGAAGTTGCCGTTACCGCAGTATAGTTCGAGCAGATCCCCGGTTGACCCTTTTGTTGCACCCAGCGCCCACTCCAGCATCTGTATATTCATGGCGGCATTAGGTTGTGTGAAGCTGTTTTCTACCTGGCGGTAGATCATCTCTTTACCCGCAACGGGCAGACGCTCATCAATAAAGTCCTGATCAAGCGCAATCTTGGTTTTGGTTGCTCGGCCAATCAGTTGCACATTCAGGTTTTGTGCCCGCAGGGCATCACGCAGGCGGGTCGCCTCTTCACGCCACGCCTCGTCCAGCTTTTTGTGATAGAGCAGAGTGACGATGGCCTGATTGCTGAGGGTGGTCAGGTAATCAATCTGGAAAAGCTTATGGCGCAGCGTTTTGTTCTCGCGCAGGCTCTCCATCAACACCTTCATCAGCTGATTAATCAGCTCACTTGCCGCCGGGAAACTGTCCACGCGAATACGACTTTTGCTCTGCTGATCGAAAATGATGTGGTACAGGTCGTCGCCATCGTGCCAGATGCGGAACTCGGCACGCATACGGTAATGGCTGACCGGCGAGCGGAACACCTCCGGTACGGGCGCGGAGAAGGGCGTCATCATCGACTGCAGACGCACGACTTTCTCGGCAAGTTGCGCATCATACTGTTCTGTTGGCAGGTGTTCGGGAGTCATCGTATTTCCTGAATGAGTAAGAATAACGCGGGGATTGTAGGGGTTGCTCAGGGGATGTCCAGCGCCGGATGTTTTTTCGATTCACCTCATAGCAGTCTGGACATCTATATGTTTATGAATGTAGCATCCCTGTTCCGGTCCTGTAAGTTAAAAGGGAATCCAGTGTAAATCTGGAGCTGACGCGCAGCGGTAAGGAAAGGTGGGATGATAGCGAAAGCAGACACTGCTTATAAAAGTGGGAAGTCATCATCTTGTAGTACCTCCAAGCCCGAAGACCTGCCGGAGTTACGTCGCAATTGGTACCGTCGTCGCGAGCTACTGAGGGTACCTGCGGCATCCTTCCTATTATGTGGATGCTTACACAATGATAAAAAAAGTTTCGCTGCTGACGGCGCTCTCCGTCACGGCATTTTCTGGCTGGGCGCAGGACAGCAACCCGGACACGCTGGTGGTGACAGCAAATCGTTTTCAACAGCCTGCCAAAACGGTACTGGCGCCCACGGAAGTCGTAACTCGTGAGGATATCGATCGCTGGCAGTCACGCTCCCTGGTTGACGTACTACGTCGACTGCCTGGCGTGGATATCGCGCAAAATGGTGGTCTGGGTCAGACCGCCTCTGTTTTTGTTCGGGGTACAGAAGCGAAACACCTGTTGCTGTTGATTGATGGCGTGCCGGTTGCACGCTCCGGTATTTCAAACGACCCGGAGCTTAACCAGATCCCCCTCTCTTTAGTGCAGCGCGTTGAATACATCCGTGGCCCGCGCTCGACCGTTTACGGCTCCGGCGCAATCGGTGGTGTGGTTAACGTCATTACCCAGAGCGGTGGCGAGCAATCGCAGATTAATGCCAGCATCGGTTCGAAAGGATACCAGACCTATGACGGCACACTGCGGCAGCGCTTTGATGACACCGTGGTCACTGCCGCTGGATCCTACACCAGTACTCGTGGTTTTAACGTGCAGCCGGGCTCTTCATGGGACCATGATGCTGACCGTGATGGTTACCGCAATAAAACCTTCTGGGGAAGCCTGCAGCATAAGTTCAACGACAATATTGACGGCTTCTTCCGTGGGTACAGCTTTAGCAATAATGTGGACTATGACCTTGGCAGCCCGCCGTTCCTGCCGGAATACAGTGCGGATGAGCGTCAGTTGTACAGTCAGGGGTGGGATACCGGCCTGAGCCTTAATCAGGGGATCTACTCGTCCCAGCTGGTGGCGAGCTACCAGAAAAGCAAAGACTACAACTACAGCAGCATCTATGGTCGTTATGAAGACGGCACCACGCTGGATGACATGGAGCAGCGTTATATTCAGTGGGCGAATAATGTTGCAGTTGGTCATGGTTCGGTGAGCGCAGGCGCAGACTGGAAACAGGAACGTCTGGTCTCCTCTAACAAACGCTCTCGTGAAGCCTACGACCGCGATAATACCGGACTCTACCTGTCTGGCCTGCAGCAGTTTGGCGACGTCACGCTGGAAGCCTCCGGGCGTGAGGACAAAGACGAAGAGTTCGGCTGGCACGGCACCTGGCAGACGGCTGCAGGCTGGGAGTTCGTTGAAAACTATCGTCTGACGCTCTCTTACGGTACCGGCTTCCTGGCGCCGTCGTTGGGGCAGCAGTTTGGTGCGAAGCGTTTTAACATTGCCTCCAATCCGGATCTTAAGCCGGAGGAGTCTAAGCAATGGGAAGCGGGTATTGAGGGACTGAGCGGGCCGCTTGACTGGCGCCTGTCTGCTTATCGTTATGAGATTGATAATCTTATTACCTACAGCGACACGGCTTATTACAACATCAACTCGGCAACGATTAAGGGCGTAGAGTGGACGGGCACTGTGGACACCGGCATCTTCTCTCACCGCGTTACGCTGCAATATATTGACCCGCGTGATGATGAAACTGACGAAGTGCTGCCACGTCGTGCGAAGCGCCAGGCCAAGTATCAGCTTGACTGGGCGGTCTTCGATGTGGACATGAATCTTGCCTGGGAGTATTTCGGTAAGCGCTACGACAACAGAACATCGGCCTACAATCCTGAGCAACGTGTGTTGCCAGGTTACAGTACTGTCGATTTTTCTGCGTCATATCCAGTGACCTCACACCTGACAGTTCGTGGTAAAATAGCTAACCTGTTCGATAAAGATTACGAGACAGCTTATGGCTACCAAACTGCAGGACGGGAATACACCTTGTCTGGCAGCTACACCTTCTGAACTACGGCCCACCGTGCTGGTGTTTGACTCTGGCGTCGGTGGGTTATCGGTTTACGACGAGATCCGGCATCTCCTGCCGGATCTTCATTACATCTACACCTTCGATAACGTCGCCTTTCCTTACGGGGAAAAGAGTGAAGCGTTTATTGTTGAACGCGTTGTTGAAATCGTCACCGCTGTTCAGGCTCAATACCCGCTGGCCCTTGCCATTATCGCCTGCAATACGGCCAGTACCGTTTCTCTCCCGGCCTTGCGCGAAAAATTCTCCTTCCCGGTTGTCGGGGTAGTACCTGCCATTAAACCGGCGGCACGTTTAACCGCAAACGGCGTAGTGGGATTACTGGCAACCCGCGCGACGGTGAAACGCCCTTACACCCATGAGCTTATCTCGCGATTTGCTAATGAATGCACCATCGAAATGTTGGGTTCGGCTGAGCTGGTCGAGCTTGCAGAAGCGAAGCTACATGGCAAACCGGTTCCACTTGATGAGCTTAAGAAAATCCTCCGCCCCTGGCTACGTATGAGTGAGCCACCAGATACCGTGGTGCTGGGCTGTACGCACTTCCCTTTACTGCAGGATGAGCTTTTGCAGGTATTGCCGGAAGGGACACGTTTTATTGACTCAGGTGCGGCGATAGCGCGTCGTACCGCCTGGCTACTTGAGCATGAAGCACCGGATGCAAAATCAGCCGATGAAAATATTGCGTATTGCATGGAGGTCACGCCCGAAACTGTACTTTTATTGCCCGTTTTGCAACGCTATGGCTTCAGAACGCTTGAAAAACTGCCAGTTTAGTGACGTTTTGCGCAAAAAAGAGACGGTTAAAAAGTTTTTTGAATTTTAGACTTGTCAGCCCGGAATAACTCCCTATAATGCGCCTCCACTGACACGGAACAACGGCACACACGCCGCCGGGTCAGCAGGGTGTTCCGGTGAGATTCACTGAGAAGCCCGCAGAGAAAAGCGAAAATAAACGCTTGACTCTGAAAGAGGAAAGCGTAATATACGCCACCTCGCAACGGTGAGCGAAAGCCGCGTTGCACTGCTCTTTAACAATTTTTCAGACAATCTGTGTGGGCACTCAAAGTGACATGGATTCTTGATGTCTTCGGACAAAAAATGAATACCAAGTCTCAAAGAGTGAACACGTAATTCATTACGAAGTTTAATTCTACGAGCATCAAACTTAAATTGAAGAGTTTGATCATGGCTCAGATTGAACGCTGGCGGCAGGCCTAACACATGCAAGTCGAACGGTAGCACAGAGAGCTTGCTCTCGGGTGACGAGTGGCGGACGGGTGAGTAATGTCTGGGAAACTGCCTGATGGAGGGGGATAACTACTGGAAACGGTAGCTAATACCGCATAACGTCGCAAGACCAAAGAGGGGGACCTTCGGGCCTCTTGCCATCAGATGTGCCCAGATGGGATTAGCTAGTAGGTGGGGTAATGGCTCACCTAGGCGACGATCCCTAGCTGGTCTGAGAGGATGACCAGCCACACTGGAACTGAGACACGGTCCAGACTCCTACGGGAGGCAGCAGTGGGGAATATTGCACAATGGGCGCAAGCCTGATGCAGCCATGCCGCGTGTATGAAGAAGGCCTTCGGGTTGTAAAGTACTTTCAGCGGGGAGGAAGGCGATACGGTTAATAACCGTGTCGATTGACGTTACCCGCAGAAGAAGCACCGGCTAACTCCGTGCCAGCAGCCGCGGTAATACGGAGGGTGCAAGCGTTAATCGGAATTACTGGGCGTAAAGCGCACGCAGGCGGTCTGTCAAGTCGGATGTGAAATCCCCGGGCTCAACCTGGGAACTGCATTCGAAACTGGCAGGCTTGAGTCTTGTAGAGGGGGGTAGAATTCCAGGTGTAGCGGTGAAATGCGTAGAGATCTGGAGGAATACCGGTGGCGAAGGCGGCCCCCTGGACAAAGACTGACGCTCAGGTGCGAAAGCGTGGGGAGCAAACAGGATTAGATACCCTGGTAGTCCACGCTGTAAACGATGTCGACTTGGAGGTTGTGCCCTTGAGGCGTGGCTTCCGGAGCTAACGCGTTAAGTCGACCGCCTGGGGAGTACGGCCGCAAGGTTAAAACTCAAATGAATTGACGGGGGCCCGCACAAGCGGTGGAGCATGTGGTTTAATTCGATGCAACGCGAAGAACCTTACCTACTCTTGACATCCAGAGAACTTTCCAGAGATGGATTGGTGCCTTCGGGAACTCTGAGACAGGTGCTGCATGGCTGTCGTCAGCTCGTGTTGTGAAATGTTGGGTTAAGTCCCGCAACGAGCGCAACCCTTATCCTTTGTTGCCAGCGATTCGGTCGGGAACTCAAAGGAGACTGCCAGTGATAAACTGGAGGAAGGTGGGGATGACGTCAAGTCATCATGGCCCTTACGAGTAGGGCTACACACGTGCTACAATGGCATATACAAAGAGAAGCGACCTCGCGAGAGCAAGCGGACCTCATAAAGTATGTCGTAGTCCGGATTGGAGTCTGCAACTCGACTCCATGAAGTCGGAATCGCTAGTAATCGTGGATCAGAATGCCACGGTGAATACGTTCCCGGGCCTTGTACACACCGCCCGTCACACCATGGGAGTGGGTTGCAAAAGAAGTAGGTAGCTTAACCTTCGGGAGGGCGCTTACCACTTTGTGATTCATGACTGGGGTGAAGTCGTAACAAGGTAACCGTAGGGGAACCTGCGGTTGGATCACCTCCTTACCTTAAAGAACCTGCCTTTGCAGTGCTCACACAGATTGTCTGATGAAATGAAGCAGTAAAGAAATCTCTGCAGGCTTGTAGCTCAGGTGGTTAGAGCGCACCCCTGATAAGGGTGAGGTCGGTGGTTCAAGTCCACTCAGGCCTACCAAATTTTCCCTGAATGCTGCGTTGTGAAACCGCTCGCATACCTCAGTATGCTTCGCTGTTCCACGCCTTGCCTCAGGAAAAATTCCGGTGACAGAGAAACGTATTCCGATGGGGTTATAGCTCAGCTGGGAGAGCGCCTGCCTTGCACGCAGGAGGTCTGCGGTTCGATCCCGCATAGCTCCACCATCCTTTACTGCACACCACAAGAAAACTTCAGAGTGTACCTGAAAAGGTTCACTGCGAAGTTTTGCTCTTTAAAAATCTGGATCAAGCTGAAAATTGAAACAACACCCTGTCTCTTTTCTCCGTAATAAGAAAAGAAAAACAGGCGTGTTTGAGTCTCTCAAATTTTCACGACACTGAAGCGTTTTACGAAACAGCTTCGGGTTGTGAGGTTAAGCGACCAAGCGTACACGGTGGATGCCCTGGCAGTCAGAGGCGATGAAGGGCGTGCTAATCTGCGATAAGCGCCGGCGAGGTGATATGAACCCTTGACCCGGCGATACCCGAATGGGGAAACCCAGTGTGATTCGTCACACTATCATGTCATGAATACATAGTGGCATGAGGCGAACCGGGGGAACTGAAACATCTAAGTACCCCGAGGAAAAGAAATCAACCGAGATTCCCCCAGTAGCGGCGAGCGAACGGGGAGGAGCCCAGAGTCTGAATCAGCAAATGTGTTAGTGGAAGCGTCTGGAAAGTCGCACGGTACAGGGTGAAAGTCCCGTACACGAAAACGCATCTGTTGTGAACTCGAAGAGTAGGGCGGGACACGTGGTATCCTGTCTGAATATGGGGGGACCATCCTCCAAGGCTAAATACTCCTGACTGACCGATAGTGAACCAGTACCGTGAGGGAAAGGCGAAAAGAACCCCGGCGAGGGGAGTGAAAAAGAACCTGAAACCGTGTACGTACAAGCAGTGGGAGCACCTTCGTGGTGTGACTGCGTACCTTTTGTATAATGGGTCAGCGACTTATATTCTGTAGCAAGGTTAACCGTATAGGGGAGCCGCAGGGAAACCGAGTCTTAACTGGGCGTTAAGTTGCAGGGTATAGACCCGAAACCCGGTGATCTAGCCATGGGCAGGTTGAAGGTTGGGTAACACTAACTGGAGGACCGAACCGACTAATGTTGAAAAATTAGCGGATGACCTGTGGCTGGGGGTGAAAGGCCAATCAAACCGGGAGATAGCTGGTTCTCCCCGAAAGCTATTTAGGTAGCGCCTCGTGAACTCATCTCCGGGGGTAGAGCACTGTTTCGGCTAGGGGGCCATCCCGGCTTACCAACCCGATGCAAACTACGAATACCGGAGAATGTTATCACGGGAGACACACGGCGGGTGCTAACGTCCGTCGTGAAGAGGGAAACAACCCAGACCGCCAGCTAAGGTCCCAAAGTCATGGTTAAGTGGGAAACGATGTGGGAAGGCACAGACAGCCAGGATGTTGGCTTAGAAGCAGCCATCATTTAAAGAAAGCGTAATAGCTCACTGGTCGAGTCGGCCTGCGCGGAAGATGTAACGGGGCTAAACCATGCACCGAAGCTGCGGCAGCGACACTTATGTGTTGTTGGGTAGGGGAGCGTTCTGTAAGCCGTTGAAGGTGGCCTGTGAGGGCTGCTGGAGGTATCAGAAGTGCGAATGCTGACATAAGTAACGATAAAGCGGGTGAAAAGCCCGCTCGCCGGAAGACCAAGGGTTCCTGTCCAACGTTAATCGGGGCAGGGTGAGTCGACCCCTAAGGCGAGGCCGAAAGGCGTAGTCGATGGGAAACAGGTTAATATTCCTGTACTTGGTGTTACTGCGAAGGGGGGACGGAGAAGGCTATGTCGGCCGGGCGACGGTTGTCCCGGTTTAAGCATGTAGGCGGAGGTTCCAGGTAAATCCGGTACCTTTTAACGCTGAGGTGTGATGACGAGGCACTACGGTGCTGAAGTGACAAATGCCCTGCTTCCAGGAAAAGCCTCTAAGCATCAGGTAACACGAAATCGTACCCCAAACCGACACAGGTGGTCAGGTAGAGAATACCAAGGCGCTTGAGAGAACTCGGGTGAAGGAACTAGGCAAAATGGTGCCGTAACTTCGGGAGAAGGCACGCTGGTGCGTAGGTGAAGTGACTTGCTCACGGAGCTGAAACCAGTCGAAGATACCAGCTGGCTGCAACTGTTTATTAAAAACACAGCACTGTGCAAACACGAAAGTGGACGTATACGGTGTGACGCCTGCCCGGTGCCGGAAGGTTAATTGATGGGGTTATCCGTAAGGAGAAGCTCTTGATCGAAGCCCCGGTAAACGGCGGCCGTAACTATAACGGTCCTAAGGTAGCGAAATTCCTTGTCGGGTAAGTTCCGACCTGCACGAATGGCGTAATGATGGCCAGGCTGTCTCCACCCGAGACTCAGTGAAATTGAACTCGCTGTGAAGATGCAGTGTACCCGCGGCAAGACGGAAAGACCCCGTGAACCTTTACTATAGCTTGACACTGAACATTGAGCCTTGATGTGTAGGATAGGTGGGAGGCTTTGAAGCGTGGACGCCAGTCTGCGTGGAGCCAACCTTGAAATACCACCCTTTAATGTTTGATGTTCTAACGTGGACCCGTTATCCGGGTTGCGGACAGTGTCTGGTGGGTAGTTTGACTGGGGCGGTCTCCTCCTAAAGTGTAACGGAGGAGCACGAAGGTTAGCTAATCCTGGTCGGACATCAGGAGGTTAGTGCAATGGCATAAGCTAGCTTGACTGCGAGAGTGACGGCTCGAGCAGGTGCGAAAGCAGGTCATAGTGATCCGGTGGTTCTGAATGGAAGGGCCATCGCTCAACGGATAAAAGGTACTCCGGGGATAACAGGCTGATACCGCCCAAGAGTTCATATCGACGGCGGTGTTTGGCACCTCGATGTCGGCTCATCACATCCTGGGGCTGAAGTAGGTCCCAAGGGTACGGCTGTTCGCCGTTTAAAGTGGTACGCGAGCTGGGTTTAGAACGTCGTGAGACAGTTCGGTCCCTATCTGCCGTGGGCGCTGGAGAATTGAGGGGGGCTGCTCCTAGTACGAGAGGACCGGAGTGGACGCATCACTGGTGTTCGGGTTGTCATGCCAATGGCACTGCCCGGTAGCTAAATGCGGAAAAGATAAGTGCTGAAAGCATCTAAGCACGAAACTTGCCCCGAGATGAGTTCTCCCTGAGACTTTAAGTCTCCTGAAGGAACGTTGAAGACGACGACGTTGATAGGTCGGGTGTGTAAGCGCAGCGATGCGTTGAGCTAACCGATACTAATGAACCGTGAGGCTTAACCTTACAACGCCGAAGCTGTTTTGGCGTGAGAAACACGATTTTCAGCTGATTCCAGAATTAAGTGCGCAATAATTTACGCAGCAGCAAGGCGGCCAGCGAAGGAAAGGAAGGAGCATACTGAGGTATGTGACTGACTTTGCGAGCGCAGGCAACGCGGCTGATGCGATAAAAGATTGCGTACAGAGCACAAAGAATTTGCCTGGCGGCAGTAGCGCGGTGGTCCCACCTGACCCCATGCCGAACTCAGAAGTGAAACGCCGTAGCGCCGATGGTAGTGTGGGGTCTCCCCATGCGAGAGTAGGGAACTGCCAGGCATCAAATTAAGCAGTAAACCGGGGCAATAAACCGGTGGTTGTAGAAAAATTCGGTGGAGCGGTAGTTCAGTCGGTTAGAATACCTGCCTGTCACGCAGGGGGTCGCGGGTTCGAGTCCCGTCCGTTCCGCCACCCTATTAGGGGCGTAGTTCAATTGGTAGAGCACCGGTCTCCAAAACCGGGTGTTGGGAGTTCGAGTCTCTCCGCCCCTGCCAGAAAGTTAAAAAAATCCTTAGCACTTGCTAAGGATTTTTTTTGTCTTTTTTATTCCTGTCCGCCATCCCTCATTAACTGTTTTCTTCCATAAAAACATCAATCGATAACAGCTACTTTAAGAAGCTCACGGATCAGGCTCTGCTTATCGCTATTTTGTAACCAGATAGCATATAGCGGTCGCGAAAGTGTGGTGCTGTCGGCAACGGTATATAACCCCTCTTTCTGCTGAACCCATGAAACAGGTAGCCATGTGCATCCGTTAAGCACTGGAAGTTGTTGATGTGCTATTTCCGCTGAACTGGTCGTCAGGGTTGGAACATCATCTCCGGAGAGTAATTCTGTTTCATGCTGCTGAAAATCCGGGCCCCACTCCAGGCGTAAGTAGTTGAGCTGGGATTTGGTTTTTTCCGGCGAAGAGCAGTAGAGGCCAAGCGTGAAATGCCCCAGTAACTGGCTGCTAAATTCGTCCATCTTCGGGGTTTCTGTCGTGATTAGCAGGTCAAGCTGGCGTTCATGGAGTTGCTTGACCAAAGACTGCCGCTGTGCGATCCGCGCTTCAAATTGCAAATTTTCTTCAAGCTGATAAAGCCTTCCAAGCCAATGATTTAGCATGCATTCCCAAAGAGAGGCGCTTGCACCTATAGAGAACTGATTGTGCCGCGACGTATGAGCGACATCCTTGCGTGCTGCCTGCCAGGTATTCATTAGCGTTTCTGCGTAAGGTAAAAGCTTCTCCCCGGCAGCAGTAAGGCGGATGTTATTGCGATGCCGGGTAAACAGATTCACGCCAAGCTGATTTTCTAACTGACGAATACGAAAGCTTACCGCTGATTGTGTTAAATAAAGCGCTTCGGCAGCCCGTCCAAAGTGGCGTGTTCGGCTGACTTCCAGGAAAGTTTTCAGCAATTCCGTATCCACAGGTTTCTCCGCAAAATTATTTGTCGTAATGATTTAAATCTTTTGTTTTACACTCTGTCAAGCGTAACTAATACTCCGCGCCATAAATAGCTCGGCCAAAGAATTAGGAGCGTGCAGGATGGCGGAAAGCTTTACGACGACTAATCGTTTTTTTGATAACAAACATTATCCGCGCGGGTTTTCCCGTCATGGTGACTTCACCATCAAAGAAGCTCAGTTGCTTGAGCGCCACGGTTACGCATTCAATGAGTTGGATCTCGGAAAGCGTGAGCCAAGCACTGAAGAAGAAACGCATTTTGTTTCTGTTTGCCGCGGCGAAAATGAGCCACAAACCGAAGCCGAACGCGTCTGGTGCAAGTATATGGCACGCGTTAAGCGTCCAAAACGTTTTCATACCCTTTCTGGCGGAAAACCGCAGGTTGAAGGGAATGAGGACTACACGGAATCAGACGACTAAAAAAGGGGCTACGGCCCCTTTTTTATGCCATCATTTTTTGCAAATGAATCAGCAGCCTGTCAATGGCACGATAGCTGAGCGCTTCTTGCAGATGTGACCGTTGAATGCTTTCCTGCTCTTCCAGATCGGCGATAGTACGGGCGACCTTTAATAGCCTCTGCCATGCCCGGATGGACAGGCCCAACTGCACTAGCGTCTCCTCCAGCCAGTGAGCATCTTCCTGAATAAGAGAGCAACATTCCCTCATCTCGCTGTTTTCCAGGCGGGCATTTAGCTTTCTCTGACGTTGATACTGTCGCGCCTGCGCTCGGGTGACGCGTTCACGAACCTGAGCACTGCCCTCGCTTTTATGCTGTGGTTGGCTCAGCAAGCCTGGCGGCAATAACGGGATTTCCAGTGAGATATCAAACCGGTCGAGAAAAGGTCCAGACAGTCTTCCCAGATAGCGTAGGGTTTGTTCTGGAGTGCAACGATTGTGATTACCCTGGTAGTGTCCGGTGGGGCTGGGATTCATAGCGGCAATAAGTTGAAAACGGGCGGGATAACTTACCTTGGCCCGTGTTCGCGAAATATGTATCTGCCCTGATTCGATGGGCTCACGTAGTGCATCAAGAACCCGGCGTTCAAACTCAGGCAGTTCATCGAGAAAGAGCACACCATTGTGGGCCAGGGAGATCTCTCCGGGGGCAGGTATTGCCCCTCCTCCCACCATTGCCGTCAGTGAAGCACTATGGTGAGGTGCGCGAAACGGCCGTTGCCGCCATTTTTTGGCAATGCTGGCAGAGTTTACGAGACTAAGGATCGCGGCACTCTCCAGCGCTTCCTGGTTGCTTAGCGAAGGCAGTAGTGGTCCCAGGCGGCTGGCCAGCATAGTTTTACCTGTCCCGGGTGGTCCAATCAGCAACAGGTTATGTCCCCCCGCAGCGGTTATCTCCAGCGCGCGTTTGCCCTGCTCCTGACCGATCACATCGCTTAAATCATCATGTGTATTTTCCACTATGGGCTGCAATGTAAAAGAGGGGGGCTGCAGGGCATGTTTACCTTCAAGAAATGCACATACTTCCTGGAGGTGGCTTGCGACAAGACAATCCTCTGTTTCCGCAAGACTCACCTCTGCTTCATTCTCCTGTGAGACGATTATGCGTCGACCCGCCTTAATAGCTTCAATAGTACTTGATATCGCCCCAGGAACGCCCCGCAATGCGCCTGTAAGGGCTAATTCTCCCACAAACTCAAACTGGTCCAGATGACTGGCGTTGAGTTGCTCTGAAGCAGCGAGAAGCGCGATAGCGATAGGTAAATCGTATCGCCCACCATCCTTGGGTAAATCAGCCGGTGCAAGGTTAATCGTGATCTTTTTCGCCGGGAATTCATAGCCACTGTTGATAATGGCGCTACGGACACGATCCCTCGCTTCTTTGACGGTTGTCTCTGGCAGTCCAACCATAGTCAGACCGGGAAGCCCGTTACTGATATGAACCTCTACAGTGATGAGCGGCGCTGAAACGCCTAAAGCTGCCCTGGTATAGATAACTGATAACGTCATAACACCTCCCTGTGCATCGGGAGTATGCACGGTGAATGTGCTTTCACAGGAAGGCCGTTGCGAGATTTACGAGACGGCTTCCGGAGAAATTAACCCGTTTCAAGATGGTTGCAAGAGCGTGGATGAAGCGTCGCATCTTCACCTGGATGCTCCTCATCCGCTGAAATACCCTGAAAGGGTGAAGAAATTTCATTGTTTGATTTGTTCATAAAAAACAACAGGTTTTATGACAATTCTTTGTATGTGCGTTATCGGGGCTATAAATTTTTCTTGTGCCACCTCTCATATCTGTGATAACTCTTTAGGTATTCCTTCGAACCTGAAGACAGAAAGTACAGAAAATGACAGCCCTTCTACGAGTGATTAGCCTGGTCGTGATTAGCGTGGTGGTGATTATTATCCCACCGTGCGGGGCTGCACTTGGACGAGGAAAGGCTTAAGAATCAAGCCTTAACGAACTAAGACCCCCGCACCGAAAGGTCCGGGGGTTTTTTTATGACCTAAAAACATAAGCGAGGAGCAGAGGATGAGTACTAGCACAAAATTCTGTTTCTCCCGATTTACGGCGGGGAAGTGACTATGAATGGCGCACAGTGGGTAGTACATGCGTTGCGGGCACAACAGGTCGATACGGTTTTCGGGTATCCGGGTGGCGCAATTATGCCGGTTTACGATGCATTGTATGACGGCGGCGTGGAACACCTGTTGTGCCGGCATGAACAGGGGGCGGCAATGGCGGCCATCGGCTATGCGCGTTCTACAGGGAAAACTGGGGTATGTATCGCCACGTCCGGTCCAGGTGCGACCAACCTGATAACTGGTCTGGCAGATGCGCTGTTGGATTCCGTTCCGGTTGTTGCTATCACAGGTCAGGTTTCCGCACCCTTCATTGGAACGGACGCCTTTCAGGAAGTGGACGTTCTCGGTTTGTCGCTGGCCTGCACCAAACACAGTTTCCTGGTGCAGTCGCTGGAAGAGCTGCCGCGTATTATGGCGCAAGCTTTCCAGGTGGCAAACTCAGGCCGTCCTGGCCCCGTTCTGGTTGATATTCCGAAAGATATCCAGTTAGAGACCGGCGATCTGGAGCCGCATTTTTCCACTGTTGAAGATGACTTCTCTTTCCCGTATGCGGAAATGCAGCTGGCGCAAAGGATGTTGGCTGAGGCCAAAAAGCCGATGCTGTACGTTGGCGGCGGCGTGGGCATGGCGCAGGCAGTTGCGCCATTGCGCGATTTCCTGGCGGTCACACAAATGCCAGTTACCTGCACGCTGAAAGGCCTCGGTTCAGTAGAAGACAGCTATCCCTGGTATCTGGGGATGCTGGGAATGCATGGCACCAAAGCGGCAAACCTGGCGGTTCAGGAGTGCGATCTGCTGATTGCCGTCGGCGCGCGTTTTGACGATCGCGTTACTGGCAAACTGAACACTTTCGCCCCGCATGCGAAAGTTATCCATATGGATATCGATCCGGCGGAAATGAACAAGTTACGCCAGGCGCACGTCAGTTTACAGGGCGATCTGAATGCGCTGCTGCCTGCATTGCAGCAAACGCTCACCATCAGCGAATGGCGACAGTTCAATGCCGATATGCGCACTGAATTCGCCTGGCGCTATGACCATCCGGGTGAGGCTATTTATGCGCCGCTGTTACTGAAACAGTTGTCCGATCGCAAACCGGCTGACAGCGTGGTGACCACCGATGTGGGTCAGCATCAGATGTGGTCGGCGCAGCACATGACCTACACGCGCCCGGAGAATTTCATCACCTCCAGTGGCTTAGGCACGATGGGCTTCGGCCTTCCCGCCGCCGTGGGTGCTCAGGTGGCACGCCCGGACGATACGGTAATCTGTATCTCCGGTGACGGCTCTTTCATGATGAATGTGCAGGAGCTGGGCACCGTAAAACGCAAGCAGTTGCCGCTGAAAATCGTGTTACTGGACAATCAGCGTTTAGGGATGGTTCGTCAGTGGCAGCAGTTATTTTTCAACGAACGTTACAGCGAAACTACCCTTACCGATAACCCCGATTTCCTCGTTCTGGCCAGCGCCTTCGGCATTCCCGGCCAGCACATCACCCGTAAAGACCAGGTTGAAGCGGCACTCGACACCATGTTGTCCTGCGAGGGGCCTTACCTGCTTCATGTCTCAATCGACGAGCTTGAGAATGTCTGGCCGTTGGTACCGCCCGGTGCCAGTAATGCAGAAATGCTGGAGAAATTATCATGATGCAACATCAGGTCGCCGTGCAGGCGCGTTTGAACCCGGAAACGTTAGAACGTGTTTTACGTGTGGTGCGCCATCGTGGCTTTCAGGTTTGTGCGATGAACATGGAAACCACCACCGACGCTCAGAGCATAAATATTGAATTGACCGTTGCCAGCCCTCGCCCCGTCGACTTACTGTTTAGCCAGCTAAGTAAACTGATCGACGTCGCCCGGGTTGATATCCAGCAAAGTACAACCTCATCACAACAGATCCGCGCCTGAGCGCAAAGGAAAGAAAATGACGAAGAAAGCTGATTACATTTGGTTCAATGGCGAGATGGTTCCGTGGGGAGAAGCAAAGGTACACGTGATGTCCCACGCCCTGCACTACGGTACTTCCGTGTTTGAAGGCATCCGTTGCTACGACTCGCACAAAGGGCCAGTGGTGTTCCGTCATCGTGAACATATGCAGCGTCTGCGTGATTCCGCCAAAATCTACCGTTTCCCGGTTTCTCAGAGCGTTGATGAACTGATGGAAGCCTGCCGCCAGGTTATCCGTAAAAATAATCTGACCAGCGCCTATATTCGTCCGCTGGTCTTTGTCGGCGATGTGGGCATGGGTGTTAACCCGCCAGAAGGTTATACCACCGATGTAATCATCGCGGCCTTCCCGTGGGGAGCATACCTTGGTGCAGAAGCGCTGGATCAGGGGATCGATGCAATGGTTTCTTCCTGGAACCGCGTTGCGCCAAACACTATCCCGACTGCGGCAAAAGCGGGCGGTAACTATCTCTCCTCTCTGCTGGTTGGCAGCGAAGCACGTCGCCACGGCTATCAGGAAGGGATCGCGCTGGATGTGAACGGCTATATTTCTGAAGGAGCTGGTGAAAACCTGTTCGAAGTGAAAGATGGCGTGCTCTTTACGCCGCCGTTCACCTCTTCCGCTCTGCCGGGAATTACCCGCGATGCCATCATCAAGCTGGCGCAGGATCTGGGCCTTGAAGTGCGCGAACAAACGCTGTCCCGCGAATCCCTCTATCTGGCTGATGAAGTGTTCATGTCTGGTACTGCGGCAGAAATTACGCCGGTTCGCAGCGTTGATGGTATTCAGGTGGGCGAAGGCCGCTGCGGCCCGGTCACCAAACGTATTCAGCAAGCATTCTTTGGCCTCTTTACCGGTGAAACCGAAGATAAATGGGGCTGGTTGGATTCAGTAAACCAATAAAAAATTCATATTTCCCCCAATGAACGACGTTACAGGGGAAAGACAGACGGGAGTAAACAGAGCATGCCTAAGTACCGTTCCGCCACCACCACTCATGGCCGCAATATGGCGGGTGCCCGCGCGCTGTGGCGCGCTACCGGAATGACAGACGCTGATTTCGGTAAGCCGATCATTGCTGTCGTGAACTCGTTTACCCAGTTCGTGCCGGGTCACGTGCACCTGCGCGATCTCGGTAAGCTGGTTGCTGAGCAAATCGAAGCCTCCGGCGGCGTGGCAAAAGAGTTCAATACCATCGCCGTTGATGACGGGATCGCTATGGGGCACGGGGGCATGCTCTATTCACTGCCGTCGCGCGAGCTTATCGCCGATTCCGTTGAATACATGGTCAATGCCCACTGCGCCGATGCGATGGTCTGCATCTCCAACTGCGACAAAATCACCCCAGGGATGTTGATGGCCTCTTTGCGCCTGAACATTCCGGTGATCTTTGTTTCCGGCGGCCCAATGGAAGCCGGCAAAACCAAACTGTCTGACAAAATCATCAAGCTTGATCTCGTTGATGCGATGATTCAGGGGGCTGACCCGAAAGTCTCTGACTCTCAGAGTGACCAGATTGAACGTTCCGCCTGCCCGACCTGCGGCTCCTGCTCCGGTATGTTTACCGCGAACTCCATGAACTGCCTGACCGAAGCACTGGGTCTTTCTCAGCCAGGTAACGGCTCACTGCTGGCAACGCACGCTGACCGTAAGCAACTGTTCCTCAACGCGGGCAAACGCATCGTTGAGCTCACCAAACGTTACTACGAGCAGGATGATGCCAGCGCGCTGCCACGCAATATCGCTAACAAATCCGCATTCGAAAACGCCATGACGCTGGATATCGCCATGGGCGGCTCCACCAACACCGTTCTGCACCTGCTGGCGGCCGCGCAGGAGGCGGAAATCGACTTCACCATGAGTGATATTGATAAACTGTCCCGCAAAGTACCGCAGTTGTGTAAAGTCGCGCCGAGTACGCAGAAATACCATATGGAAGATGTGCACCGTGCGGGTGGTGTGCTGGGCATCCTCGGGGAGCTGGATCGTGCCGGGCTGCTCAACCGGGATGTGAAAAACGTACTGGGCCTGACCCTGCCGCAGGCGCTGGAACAGTACGATGTGATGCTGACCCAGGACGAAGCGGTGAAAAATATGTTCCGCGCGGGTCCTGCCGGTATTCGTACCACGCAGGCGTTTTCGCAGGATTGCCGCTGGGACACGCTGGATGACGACCGTGCCGAAGGGTGCATCCGTTCTCTGGAGCATGCCTATAGCAAAGATGGCGGCCTTGCCGTGCTGTACGGTAATTTCGCTGAGAATGGCTGCATTGTTAAAACCGCCGGCGTGGATGACAGTATCCTGAAATTTACCGGTCCGGCAAAAGTGTATGAGAGCCAGGATGACGCGGTGGAAGCGATCCTTGGTGGGAAAGTGGTGGCGGGTGATGTGGTGGTTATCCGCTACGAAGGGCCGAAAGGCGGGCCGGGCATGCAGGAGATGCTCTACCCCACTACCTTCCTGAAATCGATGGGCCTCGGTAAAGCCTGTGCGCTGATAACCGATGGTCGTTTCTCCGGCGGTACGTCTGGCCTCTCTATTGGTCACGTCTCTCCGGAAGCCGCCAGTGGCGGGAACATTGCAATTATTGAAGATGGCGACATGATTGCCATCGACATCCCGAACCGTGGCATTCAGTTGCAACTGAGCGATGCCGAAATTGCGGCACGTCGTGAAGCTCAGGAAGCGCGAGGTGCGCAGGCGTGGACTCCGGCGTCTCGCGAACGTGAGGTTTCCTTCGCGCTGCGTGCTTATGCCAGCCTCGCCACCAGCGCAGATAAAGGCGCTGTACGCGATAAATCCAAACTTGGGGGCTGATGATGGCCGAGTCGCAACCCCTTTCCGCCGCCCCCGAGGGGGCGGAGTATCTGCGTGCCGTGTTACGTGCTCCGGTTTACGAAGCCGTACAGGTCACGCCGTTACAGAAAATGGAAAAACTCTCTTCTCGCCTCGATAACGTCATTCTGGTCAAGCGTGAAGACAGGCAGCCAGTACACAGCTTTAAGCTGCGTGGTGCTTACGCGATGATGGCCGGCTTAACGGCAGAGCAGAAAGCACGCGGCGTGATCACGGCGTCGGCAGGCAACCACGCCCAGGGCGTGGCCTACTCTTCCGCCCGGCTTGGCGTTAAGGCCCTGATTGTGATGCCGACGGCAACCGCAGACATCAAAGTCGATGCGGTGCGAGGTTTCGGCGGTGAAGTGCTACTGCATGGTGCCAATTTTGATGAAGCCAAAGCCAAAGCGCTGGAGCTTTCTGCACAACAGGGTTTTACCTGGGTGCCGCCATTTGATCATCCGATGGTGATTGCCGGGCAGGGCACACTGGCGCTGGAACTTCTCCAGCAGGATGCCCACATTGACCGGGTTTTTGTGCCGGTTGGCGGCGGTGGCCTGGCGGCAGGTGTCGCCGTGCTCATCAAACAGTTAATGCCGCAAATCAAAGTGATTGCCGTCGAAGCCGAAGATTCAGCCTGCCTTAAAGCGGCGCTGGAGGCCGGTCAGCCGGTCGATCTTCCGCGGGTTGGGCTGTTTGCTGAAGGTGTGGCGGTTAAGCGGATTGGCGATGAAACGTTTCGTGTGCTTCGGGAGTATCTTGACGACATTATTACGGTCGACAGCGATGCGATTTGTGCGGCCATGAAAGACCTGTTTGAGGACGTGCGTGCAGTAGCTGAACCCTCTGGCGCTCTGGCGCTGGCAGGGATGAAAAAGTACGTAGCGCAGCATAACATTCGCGGAGAACGTCTTGCGCATGTACTCTCCGGTGCCAACGTAAACTTCCACGGCCTGCGTTACGTGTCAGAGCGTTGCGAACTGGGTGAACAACGTGAAGCCCTGCTGGCGGTCACCATTCCCGAAGAGAAAGGCAGCTTCCTGAAATTCTGCCAGCTGCTGGGGGGACGTTCGGTTACTGAATTCAACTACCGCTTTGCGGATGCAAAAGATGCCTGCATTTTTGTTGGGGTGCGTCTGAGCCGGGGGCTGGAAGAGCGCAAAGAGATCCTGCAACTGCTGAACGAAGGTGGTTATAGCGTGGTGGATCTGTCTGATGACGAAATGGCGAAACTCCATGTGCGCTATATGGTTGGCGGGCGACCATCGAAACCCTTAAAAGAGCGGCTGTTCAGCTTTGAATTTCCCGAGTCGCCGGGCGCACTGCTGAAATTCCTGCATACGCTCGGTACGCACTGGAACATCTCGTTATTTCACTACCGCAGTCATGGCACCGATTATGGTCGCGTACTGGCAGCATTTGAACTGGGCGAACATGAGCCGGATTTCGAAACCCGACTCAATGAGCTGGGTTATGACTGTCATGATGAGACGCACAATCCCGCTTTCCGCTTCTTCCTCGCAGGCTAAGCTGTTTTCATTGCGCAACAAGGCACGATTTATCGTGCCTTGTTTATTGATGACGCGCCAGGCGGTTGCGCTGCTGTTTCAACTTTCAATAGCGCTTACGACGATAAAACAGGCTGATTTAATGGATATCTATTTTTCAACAGGAGCAGTGACATGAAAGCCGATAAGTCATTACTGTATGCCTGCGTTATTAATGATTTAACGTTGATTAAAGAGAGACTGGCAGACGCGTCTTTGGCGCAACTTAACAAGCGGACCCAACAAGAGGGTACGCCCCTTCACGCGGCATCCTTACATGAAAACAGAGAAGCGGTTGATCTTCTCTTAGCCGCAGGCGCGGATATCGAAGCGGGAAACTTTTTAGGTAATAACGCAATGTTAACCTGCATTGCCGAAGGCAAATTAGCGATGGCCAGATACCTGATTGAGAAAGGGTCTGACATCAATAAAAAGGGCTGCCAAAATCGACATGCACTCAATCAGCTGATTTGCTATGCATGGGATCGAGACTTCGCACAATACCTGTTGAGTCAGGGGTGCGATATCAATCAAACCTCGCGTGATAAGTATGATTTATTGAATATCGCGGCCTGTAACAACAATACTGACGCGCTTGATTTCCTGCTCTCCAGTGGCATCAGTCAGACACACATTGCCTCTGCGCTATGTTGGGGAATACTGAAAAATGCCGTGGAAGCCGTGACGCTGTTGCTGCAACGGGGTGCCAGCCTGGAGGCGATGTACCCTGAATTAAAAGGCCTTGAAAAAGGGGTCTATCATCAGGCTGCGGTTAAAGAGAACGGTGAAGCAATGCTGGAACTGCTGTCAGATGCGGGCATTGATTTCAGCCTGCCGCCTGTACGCGCTGTGGTGGTGGGACTTGAAAAAACAACGTTAAGCCCGCTTGAATATGCTAAAGCACATTTAACGGCCTGGCCGCAATCTCTGTGGCTTAATAATAATATTAAGATTATGGCTGGCCAGCCAAAGTAGGCCGGGCAGAACAAGCTGCCCGCAAGGGAGCACGGCTCTGTGTGTGCTATGCTCCCTGCGCCTTTATTTCATGACCGTCTCACGCACATATTTATCCAGTGCTTTCGACTCATAAAACGTCATGCACTGCGCCAGCACATTGTTTGCTTTACCACTCTCGTCTTTTAGCGACAGCGTCAGTTTATCGAAATCTTTGGTCTCTCTGGCAACAAATGCCCGGAACGCATCCCAAATGCCCGCATTGCCCAGCGCATAACTTTCTACCAGAAATGAGGCATCATGAGCGGGGGCAGAAAAGGTATCTGCAGGGGTGAGATCGCGATAGTTTTGTAGCAGGCACTGCTTTAAGGCGAGATGTTTCACATCCTGGACGGTCACGCCCTTAGGTTTTGCCTGGACACCAACGCACATTGCCATCAGCACAATGAGCAGAGCGGTTCTGGTACGCATAGTCTCTCCTTATCAACCCTGAACAATTTTCCAGAACGCATCAATCAGCGGTTCATGCAGCCGTTTTTTCTGCACGCAGACGCCAAGCTCAAACGGCGTTTCCGCATCGTTGCGTTCCAGAATCATCACACGATTACGCACGGGTTCCGGACTGTTTTCCAGTACCACTTCTGGTAGTAGCGCGACGCCACAACCGAGCGCGACCATTGACACCATCGCCTCATGCCCGCCCACAGTGGCATAGATAGAGGGGTTACTGATTTTTTGTCGACGGAACCAGAGCTCAATGCGGCGACGTACAGGCCCCTGGTCCGCCATGATAAACGGCACCTGTGACCAGTCAGGTTTTTCCACCGAAACCTGATTGCGTACCGGGCAGGGTAGCGCCGGCGCGATCAGTACAACGGCCAGATTCTCAAGGATCGCAAAGGCCACCGCGCCGGGCAGGGTTTCCGGCTTGCCGGCAATCGCTAAGTCGGCTTCACCGGTTACCACTTTTTCCATGGCGTCGGCAGCATCGCCGGTGGTGAGTTTGATTTCAACCGAAGGGTGCTCCGCGCGGAAGCGGTCAAGAATGGGGGGCAAGTGGCTGTAGGCGGCGGTTACCGAACAGAAGATATGCAATTCCCCTGACAGCGACGGGCCTTGTTGATCGATGGCGTGACGCAGTTGCTGGTATTGCAGCAGCGTCTGCTGCGCAAAAGTGCGCAGTTCTTCCCCTGCTTCTGTCAGCGTCACGGTTCGGTTATCACGAACAAACAGCGGCTGGCCCAGATCTTCTTCAAGGCGCTGAATCTGTCGGGAAAGGGTGGAGGGACTTACGTGCATCGCCCGCGCACTGCGACCAAAATGGCGGCTTTCCGCCAGATGTAAAAACGTTTTCAGATCGCGTAAATCCATGAGACTGGCTCCACATTTTTACATTGCAAAAATTGCAATGTCACATTGTTAATATATCAATTTAAGCAACACATTTCCTGTTGTAATGTGGGTACATTCTCGCGTTACAGCGAACCGAACAATAAGCACGACACATCGACGAGGTTTCACCATGGCTAACTACTTTAATACATTGAATCTGCGCCAGCAGCTGGCTCAGCTGGGTAAATGTCGCTTTATGGCGCGTGATGAATTTGCGGATGGCGCAAGCTTCCTGCAAGGTAAAAAAGTGGTCATCGTCGGTTGTGGCGCCCAGGGTCTGAACCAGGGGCTGAACATGCGTGACTCTGGTCTGGACATCTCCTATGCGCTGCGTGCAGAAGCGATCGCGGAGAAACGTGCCTCCTGGCGTAAAGCGACCGAAAACGGTTTTAAAGTCGGTACCTATGAAGAGCTGGTGCCGCAGGCCGATCTGGTGGTTAACCTGACGCCGGACAAGCAGCACTCCGACGTTGTACGTTCCGTACAGCCGCTGATGAAAGATGGCGCCGCGCTGGGTTACTCCCACGGTTTCAACATCGTCGAAGTGGGCGAGCAGATCCGTAAAGACATCACCGTGGTGATGGTTGCGCCGAAATGCCCGGGCACCGAAGTGCGTGAAGAGTACAAGCGTGGTTTCGGCGTGCCGACGCTTATTGCTGTTCACCCGGAAAACGATCCTAAAGGTGAAGGTATGGCGATTGCTAAAGCCTGGGCTGCGGCAACCGGTGGTCACCGTGCGGGCGTGCTGGAGTCTTCCTTTGTTGCCGAAGTGAAATCTGACCTGATGGGTGAGCAGACCATTCTGTGCGGTATGCTGCAGGCGGGTTCTCTGCTGTGCTTCGATAAGCTGGTGGAAGAGGGTACCGACCCGGCATATGCAGAAAAACTGATTCAGTTTGGCTGGGAAACCATCACCGAAGCGCTGAAACAGGGTGGCATTACGCTGATGATGGACCGCCTGTCCAACCCGGCAAAACTGCGTGCTTATGCGCTGTCTGAACAGCTGAAGGGCATCATGGCCCCGCTGTTCCAGAAGCACATGGACGACATCATCTCCGGCGAATTCTCCTCCGGCATGATGGCGGATTGGGCCAATGACGATAAGAAATTGCTGACCTGGCGTGAAGAGACCGGCAAAACGGCGTTCGAAACCGCTGCGCAGTTCGATGGCAAAATCGGCGAGCAGGAGTACTTCGATAAAGGCGTTCTGATGATTGCGATGGTGAAAGCGGGCGTTGAGCTGGCGTTCGAAACCATGGTGGATTCCGGCATCATTGAAGAGTCTGCTTACTACGAGTCCCTGCACGAACTGCCGCTGATCGCCAACACCATTGCCCGTAAGCGTCTGTACGAAATGAACGTGGTTATCTCGGATACTGCAGAATACGGTAACTATCTCTTCTCTTACGCCTGCGTACCGCTGCTGAAAGAGTTCATGACCACGCTGCAAACCGGCGATTTGGGCCAGGCTATCGCTGAAGGCTCCGTTGATAACGCCCAGCTGCGTGATGTTAACGAAGCTATCCAGGCTCACCCGATTGAAGCAGTAGGTAAGAAACTGCGTGGCTATATGACCGATATGAAACGTATCGCGGTAGCAGGTTAAGTTAAAAAAGCGGGTAGCCGTTCGGCTGCCCCAAATCTGCTTTAATTAGAAAAGCCTGATGAGCGCATGCGCCATCAGGCTTTTTTTCGTAGGTCACTAAATAATCTGCGTCAGGTATTGTTATAATGTAACTTATGTAATATCGTAAGTTACATGAAAATAAATAACTCATTCTCAGCCACACTTCACATCCTGCTGCATATGGAGCAGGCGGATAAACCCATGACCTCGGAACAGATGGCCGCCTTTATTGACGGTAATCCGGCATTCATCCGTAAATTGCTTGCCGGACTTCGTGAAAGCCAGATTGTCGGGGCCATAAAAGGACACCACGGCGGCTGGCGGCTATGTCGTCCTGCCAGCGAGGTTACGCTCTACGATATTTATGTCGCGTTGGGTGAACCTGCGCTGTTTGCATTAGGGAATCGCAGCGAGAACCCGGCATGCCTGGTAGAACAAGGGGTTAACCGGATGATGTCCTCTACGCTTGCGGATGCTCAGACGCTAATTCTGGAACGCTTTAAGGGGCTGACCCTTCAGGATATTGGCCTGGAATTTATGTCTTATTTCAACGAGAAGGGGCACGAGTCATGATGTCTGAATTACTCACCGATGTTACCACTTGCCTGATGATCGCCCTGGCAGCCAGCAGCATCTCAATGACGATAACGCAAACCGAACTGTTCGCTGCGTTTCGCGAGTGGATGACCAGAAAGAATGCAATGATGGGGCACCTTTTCCACTGTTTTTACTGTCTGAGTCACTGGGTGGTGTTTGGTGGGATGCTGGTTTACCGCCCGGCGTTACTGCACAGTAGTTTTGCGTTTATCGATTGGGTGATGACCGCTTTTATCACCATCACGCTTGCCACTCTCATCAACGGACTGATGTTCAAAGTTTTCCAGGCAGCCGTCAGCACACATGTGATGAAACATAACGCCCAGCAGACGCTGCAATCGCAGAAATAAAAACTGGCGTCGCTGGCGAATTACAGAGCACGCTGGTGCCCTCACCCCGACTCTCTCCCACGGGGCTTAAGAATCCCCAGAAAATAATACGAGCACGGAAAGTCCCCTCGCCCCTTTGGGGAGAGGGCCAGGGTGAGGGGAAATATGCGGCGCTTATGGTCATTCCTTTCACCTCATGTTCCTTGCTTGTCTGTCACGCCAGGACCCGTGAACGTGCCAGGGTGGTTCACCGCCACCACCCTGGCGACCCGGGCAGCCGTCAACGCCTCATCGATTTTCAGCCAGACCCTGTCATCGCGGTGACGGTTTTATTCTCATTGCGCCGTGGTATCGCTGTAAAACGTCATAGTACTGGGGATTCTTCAGCCCACGGGGAGAGGGTGCAAACACTAAACGCCCTCTCCTGGAGAGGGCGTTGCAGTTTATTTCCGGTACAGCACCTTGATAATGTGGTAACCGAACTGGGTGTGCAGCGGGCCGGTTGGCTCCAGCTCCGGGCAGGAGAAGACGACTTTATCGAACGCCGGGACCATCTGACCCTGACGGAATTCGCCTAAGTGACCGCCTTTTTTACCTGACGGGCAGGTGGAGTGTTTCTTCGCCAGCTTCTCGAAATCGCCGCCGTTTTTCAGTTGTTCCAGAAGATCGAGTGCCAGTTTCTCTTCTTTCACCAGGATATGCATTGCTGCCGCTGTTTTTGCCATGATCGCGCCTTAACGTGTTGGGGATAAATCAGTGCGCAATAGTAGCATGCGTTAGCGGCGATACAGCACCTTGATGATGTGGTAACCAAACCTGGTTTTTACCGGTCCAAAGGGAGTGAGCAAGGGGCCACTGAACACCGCTTTATCGAAGGGGCCAACCATCACGCCCTGTTTAAACTCCCCCAGATCCCCACCGTTACGCGCCGATGGGCAGGTGGAATGGCGTTTTGCCAGATAGTCAAAGCCTGAGCCTTTTTCCAGTTTTGCCAGGATCTCCTGCGCCAGTTTTTCGGTTTTCACCAGAATATGCAGTGCAGCTGCGGTCTTCGCCATTTTTCGTATCCTGTGATCTCAACATGTCCCCACACTTTACCATCCGCGGGTAAATCTCCCTTCGGCTTTCTGCTACAATCCTCCCCCCGTTCGAAGATTGAGCAATATGTCCATGCGTCTTAACCCTGGCCAACAACAAGCCGTAGAATTTGTAACTGGTCCTTGCCTGGTGCTGGCAGGTGCTGGTTCCGGTAAAACCCGCGTTATCACCAACAAAATCGCCCATTTGATCCGCGAGTACGGATATCAGGCGCGCCATATCGCAGCGGTGACATTTACCAACAAAGCGGCGCGCGAGATGAAAGAGCGTGTCGGGCAAACGCTGGGGCGCAAAGAGGCGCGGGGTTTGATGATTTCGACGTTCCACACGCTGGGACTGGACATTATCAAGCGCGAATTCGCCGCGCTGGGGATGAAATCCAATTTTTCGCTTTTCGACGATACCGATCAGGTCGCCTTGCTAAAGGATCTCACCGAAGGGCTGATCGACGATGATAAAGTGGTATTGCAACAGCTGATCTCGACGATCTCTAACTGGAAAAACGATCTTCTTACTCCCGCGCAGGCTGCAGCACGCGCCAGCGGTGAGCGGGATCGAATTTTTGCCCATTGTTATAGTCTCTACGATGCACATCTTAAGGCCTGCAACGTACTGGATTTTGACGATTTGATTTTGCTTCCCACGCTGTTGTTACAGCGCAATGAAGAGGTGCGGGAGCGCTGGCAAAACAAAATTCGCTATCTGCTGGTGGATGAATACCAGGATACCAACACCAGCCAGTACGAGCTGGTCAGGCTGCTGGTAGGACAGCGCGCACGTTTCACGGTGGTGGGTGATGACGATCAGTCCATTTACTCCTGGCGTGGTGCACGCCCACAAAACCTCGTACTGCTGAATGAAGATTTCCCGGCCTTGCAGGTCATCAAGCTTGAGCAGAACTACCGCTCCTCAGGGCGTATTCTGAAAGCCGCGAATATCCTGATTGCGAATAACCCCCATGTGTTTGAAAAGCGTCTTTTCTCTGAGCTGGGCTATGGTGCTGAACTGAAAGTGCTGAGCGCTAACAATGAAGAGCACGAAGCGGAGCGCGTGACCGGTGAACTGATTGCGCATCACTTTATAAATAAGACGGAATATAAGGATTACGCCATCCTCTACCGCGGGAACCACCAGTCCCGGGTATTTGAAAAATTCCTGATGCAAAACCGTATTCCTTACCGCATCTCCGGCGGTACGTCATTTTTCTCGCGACCTGAGATCAAAGACTTACTGGCTTATCTGCGCATTCTGACGAACCAGGATGATGACAGCGCCTTCCTGAGGATTGTGAATACCCCGAAGCGTGAAATTGGCTCCGCGACGCTGCAAAAACTGGGGGAATGGGCAATGGTTCGCAATAAGAGCCTGTTTGCCGCCAGCTTTGACGTGGGGCTTAACCAGACGCTTACCGGGCGTGGCTATGAATCTCTGACCCGTTTTACTCACTGGCTGGGTGAAATTCAACGGCTGGCAGAGCGGGAGCCTATTGCCGCAGTGCGCGATCTCATTCACGGCATTGATTATGAGTCCTGGTTGTATGAAACCTCCCCCAGCCCGAAAGCCGCTGAAATGCGTATGAAGAACGTCAATACGCTCTTTACCTGGATGACAGAGATGCTGGAAGGGGATGAACTTAACGAGCCTATGGCACTCGATCAGGTGGTTACACGGTTCACGCTGCGCGACATGATGGAACGGGGAGAGAGTAACGAGGAACTGGATCAGGTGCAGTTAATGACACTGCATGCCTCAAAAGGTCTTGAGTTTCCTTATGTGTTTATGGTGGGAATGGAAGAGGGTTTCCTTCCGCATCAGAGCAGCATTGATGAAGATAATATTGATGAGGAGCGCCGACTGGCTTATGTCGGTATCACCCGTGCGCAAAAAGAGCTGACGTTTACCCTGTGTAAAGAGCGACGCCAGTATGGCGAGCTGGTGCGCCCTGAGCCGAGCCGTTTTCTGCTGGAGCTACCGCAGGATGATGTGAACTGGGAGCAGGAGCGCAAAGTTATTACGCCAGAGGAGCGCATGCAGAAAGGTCAGTCCCATGTTGCAAATATGAAAGCGATGCTGGAACGGGCAAAAGGCAGGGCATAAAGGTTAATCCCGCTCCGGCTAAAGGGCGGGATGCGCTGGATGGCTTAGAGCACTTCTATTGGCCAGTGGACGTAGCTTTGCCACTGGCTCTCCTGATCAATTAACTCCGCGCCAAGCGGATGACTCGCCATCCAGCCTTCGGGCAAGCGCAGCGTTAACTTTTCACCCTCAGCGTGCAGGGTGATAGCTGGCAGGAGGTCATCGCGGCGGCGGCTGGCAAAAATAATCGCCAGACGCAGCAGGCGGCAAAGATGCTCTGCAACACGGGGCGGCACGGCATTCTGCTGATGGAGAGAGGAGAGATCGACAGGATTGGTCTGGTTCAGCAGCAAGGTGGCCAGCAGCTTTTTCTGGGCAGGCGTAAAGCCGGGCAGGTCCAGATTTCTTACAAGCCAGGCGGCATGCAGCGGCGCCTGTTTAAACTCAATGCTTAAACCAATTTCATGCAGTTCGCAGGCAACATGCAGGATTTCAACACTGTAGGTGTCTAAATCCCAGGATTCTGCAACGCTGCGGGCAAACAGGGCGGCGAGCGTGGTGACACGTCGTGCCTGGTCGGTATCAATAATAAAGCGGCGTTGAATATTGCGCAGGGTGCGACTGCGAATGTCCTGATCTACGGTCAGATGTAACATGCCATAGACCAGTCCTTCACGAAGCGCACCGCCAGCAAGCGTCATGCTCTCGATGTTCATTTCGGTAAAAATGGCAATCAGGATGGCAAGGCCGCTCGGGAAAACCAGCGCTCGTTCCAGCGTCAGGCCTTCAATCTCCAGCTCTTCCAGACGGCCGCACTGTATGGCCCGCTGTTTCAACTGCTGCAGTTTAGCGAGAGTAATGCGTTCATCCATCCCCTGCGCCATCATGATTTCCTGCAACGCCTGAACCGTTCCGGAGGCACCAACGCATACCTGCCAGCCGTGGCGACGAAGCTCATCAGCTACCGGACGCAGTACCTCACGGGCGGCGTGCTCTGCGGCGTCGAAATTCTCCTGAGCAAGGTTGCGATCGGTAAAAAATCGCTCGAGCCAGGTGACGCACCCCATAGAGAGGCTGAAAAGAGAGGTGGCCTGCGCCCCCGTTCCGGTAACCAGTTCGGTACTGGCTCCGCCAATATCGACCACCAGCCGACGATCTGAACCACCCGTTGTATGCGCAACGCCCTGATAAATCAGCCGGGCTTCTTCTTCGCCGCTGATAACCTGAACCGGGCAGCCAAGAATTTCTTGCGCTTTGGCGATAAAATCATTCGCATTGACCGCCAGCCGCAACGTTGCGGTCGCAACCACACGAATTTGGCCGGGGGGAATATCCTGCAAGCGCTCGGAAAACAAACGCAGACATTGCCATCCACGTTCCATCGCTTCCTGGGAAAGGACGTTGTCCCGACCCAAACCCGCAGCAAGACGCACTTTGCGTTTCACGCGGGTCAGCGTCTGAATACTGCCAGCCACCTCGCGAACAACCAGCATATGAAAACTGTTTGATCCTAAATCAATAGCGGCATAAAGCGAGGCGGAAGCGAGCATATCTTTTAACCTGAACGACGACGATTACGTGGTGCGCTATTACGGCGCGGTCCACTGCCAGAACGCGATCGCACCAGACGTTTTGCAGGCGGCAAATCGGTTAACAGCGCATCCGGGTTGTATTTGCTAACCGGGATAGAGTGGCTGATATAGGTCTCAATCGCCGGTAGGTTCAGCGCATATTCTTCACAGGCAAGGCTGATGGAGTGACCGCTGGCGCCTGCACGACCGGTACGACCAATACGGTGAACGTAATCTTCGCAATCGTCTGGCAGGTCATAGTTAAAGACGTGCGTCACTGCCGGAATATGCAAACCACGCGCTGCGACGTCGGTCGCAACCAGAATATCCAGGTCGCCACGGGTAAACTCTTCCAGAATACGCAGACGTTTTTTCTGCGCGACGTCGCCAGTCAGCAGGCCAACGCGGTGTCCATCTGCTGCCAGATGACCCCAGATATCTTCGCAGCGGTGCTTGGTGTTGGCGAAAATAATGGCGCGATCGGGCCACTCTTCTTCGATCAACGTTTGCAGCAGACGCATTTTCTCTTCGTTAGAGGGATAGAAAAGCTCTTCTTTAATACGGTGGCCGGTTTTCTGTTCCGGTTCGACTTCCACGTATTCAGCGTTGTTCATCTGCTCAAACGCCAGTTCACGTACGCGGTAAGAGAGGGTGGCGGAGAACAGCATATTAAGGCGCTGGGTGACCGGCGGCATACGGCGGAACAACCAACGAATGTCTTTAATAAAGCCCAAATCGTACATGCGATCGGCTTCGTCGAGCACCACGACCTGGATAGCGCCAAGGTTAATGTGGTTCTGCTTTGCATAATCAATAAGGCGACCGGTGGTGCCGATAAGAATATCGACGCCGCTTTCAAGCACTTTTAATTGCTTATCGTAACCGTCGCCGCCGTAGGCGAGACCCAGTTTCAGGCCCGTTGATTGTGCCAGAGGTTCGGCATCAGCATGAATTTGTACGGCTAATTCACGGGTAGGTGCCATGATAATCGCGCGCGGTTGGTTTACCTTGCGATCGTCAATAGCGGGGTGAGAAAGCAGATAATGAAACGTTGACGTCAAAAACGCCATCGTTTTGCCGGTACCGGTTTGCGCCTGCCCTGCAACATCACGGCCAGCCAGCGTCAGCGGGAGGGCCAGTGCCTGTATGGGCGTGCAATTATGAAACCCTTTAGTTTCAAGGGCTTCAATCACCTTCGGGTGCAGGGCGAAGTCGGAAAACTTCTGTTCAGTCAAATGTGTTTTGCTCATAGTGTGGTAGAATATCAGTTTACTATTGCTTTACGAAAGCACATCCGTTCAAATAAACGGGGTGAAATAAAGTCAACCTTTAGTAAGGTTATGCTACATACACTAACAAGGTAGACATAATCCTGTGGAGTAAATATGAGCGATAAAATTATTCACCTGACAGACGACAGTTTTGACACGGATGTATTAAAAGCCGACGGGTTGGTTCTCGTCGATTTCTGGGCAGAATGGTGCGGCCCGTGCAAAATGATCGCCCCGATTCTGGATGAAGTCGCTGGCGAATACGAAGGTAAACTGACCGTTGCGAAGCTGAATATCGACCAGAACCCAGGCACAGCGCCGAAGTATGGTATCCGCGGTATTCCGACCCTGCTGTTGTTCAAAAACGGCGAAGTGGCGGCGACGAAAGTGGGCGCACTGTCCAAAGGTCAGCTGAAAGAGTTCCTGGACGCAAACCTGGCGTAACTCCTCGAATCTCAGCCGGTGCGGCCGTTATCCTAAATTAAGGGGATCGCTGGACGCCCGGCTTCAGTCGTGCTAATTTAGTTTTGACTTCGTTTTGAACATACCTTGTAGTTTGAACCTTGTTTTACCCGATGCTTCCCGCTAAGAACGATTGTTGCGAGAGAAGTGGATAGATTCCGGGCTTGTCACTTAATTCCGTCTTGTCGTTTCAGTTCTGTGTACTCTCCTGTGACCAGGCAGCGATTGGACATAAGTGATGGCCGCTAACAGGCATGGATGACCCTGCCATACCATTCACAACATTAAGTTCGAGTTCTACCCCGAGTTTAAGAACCCACACCATTATGAATCTTACCGAATTAAAGAATACGCCGGTTTCTGAGCTGATCACTCTCGGCGAAAATATGGGACTGGAAAACCAGGCTCGTATGCGCAAGCAGGACATCATTTTTGCCATCCTGAAGCAGCACGCAAAGAGTGGCGAAGATATCTTTGGTGACGGTGTACTGGAGATATTGCAGGACGGATTTGGTTTCCTCCGCTCCGCAGACAGCTCCTACCTCGCCGGTCCTGATGACATCTACGTTTCCCCCAGCCAAATCCGCCGTTTCAACCTCCGCACTGGTGATACCATTTCTGGTAAGATTCGTCCGCCGAAAGAGGGTGAACGTTACTTTGCGTTGTTGAAAGTTAACGAAGTTAACTACGACAAACCGGAAAACTCGCGTAACAAGATCCTGTTCGAGAACTTAACGCCGCTGCACGCAAATTCTCGTCTGCGTATGGAGCGTGGTAACGGTTCTACCGAGGACTTGACCGCTCGCGTACTGGATCTGGCATCGCCAATTGGGCGTGGTCAGCGTGGTCTGATTGTGGCACCGCCAAAAGCGGGTAAAACCATGCTGCTGCAAAACATCGCGCAGAGCATTGCCTACAACCACCCGGATTGCGTGCTCATGGTACTGCTCATCGATGAACGTCCGGAAGAAGTGACCGAGATGCAGCGTCTGGTGAAAGGTGAAGTGGTTGCATCCACCTTCGACGAACCTGCATCTCGCCACGTTCAGGTTGCTGAAATGGTTATCGAGAAGGCGAAACGTCTTGTGGAGCACAAGAAAGACGTCATTATCCTGCTCGACTCCATTACCCGTCTGGCGCGTGCCTACAACACCGTTGTACCGGCTTCCGGTAAAGTGTTGACCGGTGGTGTGGACGCTAACGCCCTGCACCGTCCGAAGCGTTTCTTTGGTGCTGCACGTAACGTGGAAGAGGGCGGTAGCCTGACGATTATCGCGACCGCGCTGGTTGATACCGGCTCTAAAATGGATGAAGTCATCTACGAAGAGTTTAAAGGCACCGGTAACATGGAACTGCATCTGGCACGTAAGATCGCTGAAAAACGCGTCTTCCCGGCCATCGATTACAACCGTTCCGGTACGCGTAAAGAAGAGCTGCTTACGACGCAAGAAGAGCTGCAGAAAATGTGGATCCTGCGCAAGATTATTCACCCGATGGGTGAAATCGATGCGATGGAATTCCTCATCAATAAGCTGGCAATGACGAAGACGAACGATGAGTTCTTCGACATGATGAAGCGCTCTTAATACAAATAAACCTCGGAAACGCCACGTTTTTACGTGGCGTTTTTCATTTATGGGCTATACGCTATATGCACAGGGACAGGCATAGTCCAACGCAGGCCACCCCAACGTAAACGTCAAGGGTAACAATCTTCTGATTGCTTGATAAATATACTAAAACGCCTGTGGATGACCTGCTTTCTCCTTTTTGGAGCGTGGCATCGTCGTTATACTGCCAGGATTAACATTCGCTGAGAGCTTGCATTGTGAATTTACTCACTGCGTTTACTGAATTATTCAGTATTTTCTTATTCACGACCGCGTTTTTGTTTTTTGCCCGGAAAGTGGCCAAACGCGTCGGTCTGGTGGATAAGCCCAACTTCCGCAAACGGCATCAGGGACTGATTCCGCTGGTTGGGGGAATTTCAGTCTACGCGGGGATCTGCTTCACCTTCGGAATCGCCGATTACTATATCCCCCACGCTGCCCTTTATCTTGCCTGCGCAGGCGTGCTGGTCTTCGTTGGTGTCATGGACGACAGATTCGATATCAGCGTCAAAATCCGCGCACTGATCCAGGCCCTTATTGCCATTGTGATGATGACGGTGGGCAAACTCTATCTGAGTAGTCTGGGCTATATCTTCGGCACCTGGGAAATGGTGCTGGGTCCCTTTGGCTATTTGCTGACCCTGTTTGCTATCTGGGCCGCCATCAACGCCTTTAATATGGTGGATGGCATTGACGGGCTGCTCGGCGGTCTCTCCTGCGTCTCTTTCGCCGCCATTGGGATCATTTTGTGGTTTGATGGCCAGATAAGCCTTGCGATGTGGTGCTTTGCCATGATTGCGGCCATTCTGCCTTACATCATGTTAAACCTCGGGGTACTGGGACGGCGGTATAAAGTCTTCATGGGCGATGCAGGCAGTACGTTTATTGGCTTTACGCTCATCTGGATCCTGCTGGAAACCACCCAGGGTAAAACCCACCCAATTAGCCCCGTTACCGCGCTCTGGATTATTGCAATCCCGCTTATGGACATGGTGGCGATCATGTACCGCCGTTTGCGTAAAGGGATGAGTCCATTTTCAGCTGACCGCCAGCATATCCACCACCTCATCATGCGTGCCGGGTTCACTTCCCGACAAGCCTTTGTACTGATTACTTTCGCTGCAGCGCTGCTGGCAACCGTGGGGGTCGTGACGGAATATACCCACTTCATCCCTGAATGGGTGATGTTGGCATTATTTTTGCTATCCTTCTTTTTATACGGTTACTGCATCAAGCGTGCCTGGAAAGTGGCGCGTTTTATTAAGCGCGTGAAGCGTAGAATTCGCCGCAACAGCGGTAATAAACCAACACTAACCAAGTAAATCCGGGAAAGAGATGACTCAACCATTGGCGGGAGCACCTTTAGCAGGTACGGAAAATGAGCTGGATATTCGTGGTCTGTTTCGTACCCTTTGGGCTGGAAAATTATGGATTGTGGGAATTGCGCTGCTGCTGGCGTTAGTCGCCTTAATCTGGACATTCTTTGCGCGCCAGGAGTGGGGAGCCACGGCCATCACCGACCGACCCACGGTAAACATGCTGGGAGGGTATTACTCTCAGCAGCAGTTTTTACGCAATCTGGATGTCAAAGCCAATCTCGCCCCCGCAGAGCAGCTTTCCGTCATGGATGAGGCGTATAAAGAGTTCGTGATGCAACTGGCCTCCTGGGATACACGCCGTGATTTCTGGTCGCAGACGGATTACTTCAAGCAGCGCAAAGTGGGTAACAGTAAAGCGGACGCCGCTATGCTGGATGAATTGATTGATAATATTCAGTTCAGCGCTGGCGATGTTACCCGCAATTTAAATGACAATATTAAGCTCACAGCAGAAACGGCGCCCGACGCCAATAATTTGCTCCGTCAATATGTTGCTTTTGCCAGCCAGCGTGCGGCAAGGCACCTGAATGATGAACTTAAAGGGGCATGGGCGGCGCGAACTATTCAGATGAAAGCGCAGGTCAAACGTCAGGAAGAGGTGGCAAAAGCTATCTTCAACCGCCGCGTCACCAGCGTAGAAAATGCCCTTAAAGTCGCCGAACAACACAATATTTCTCGCAGTGAAACGGAAGTTCCGCCAGCAGAGTTGCCGGATTCCGAGTTGTTTTTACTCGGTCGCCCGATGCTCCAGGCGCGACTGGAAAATTTGCAAGCAGTAGGGCCGGAGTTTGATCTGGATTACTTCCAGAACCGGGCCATGCTGAACACGCTAAACGTAGGTCCTACACTCGATCCCCGTTTTCAGACATATCGTTATTTGCGCACGCCGGAAGAACCGGTAAAACGCGACAGTCCGCGTCGTGCTTTCCTGATGATTATGTGGGGAGTGGTAGGGGCATTGATTGGCGCAGGCGTTGCGTTAGCGCGTCGCCGTACATTCTAACTCGCTGTCTATGATGAAGGCTTTTTGCCTTCATCCACCTAATCGAAGAGAAACGTTGTGAAAGTACTCACCGTATTTGGCACACGCCCGGAAGCCATTAAAATGGCACCACTGGTTCATGCGCTGGCAAAGGATCCTGATTTCGACGCAAGGGTATGCGTCACTGCGCAGCATCGGGAGATGCTCGATCAGGTATTACATCTCTTTTCTATCGTACCGGACTATGATCTGAACATTATGCAGCCCGGTCAGGGACTGACAGAAATTACCTGTCGTATCCTGGAAGGGCTGAAGCCTATCCTGGAGTCCTTCCGCCCGGATGTGGTGCTGGTGCATGGCGATACCACCACAACGGTCGCCGCAAGCCTGGCTGCCTTTTATCAGCGTATTCCGGTTGGCCATGTCGAAGCAGGATTGCGCACTGGTGACCTGTCGTCACCCTGGCCTGAGGAGGCCAATCGCACACTGACGGGCCACCTCGCACTCTATCACTTCGCCCCCACGGAAAATTCGCGCAGTAATCTGCTACGTGAAAACATCGCTGATAAACATATTTATGTCACCGGCAATACCGTAATTGATGCGCTTTTCTGGGTGCGTGACAGCATTCTGAATAACCCCTCCATAGAGGAGGAGCTGGCGGCACGTTACCCCTTCCTCGATCGGAACAAGAAGCTGATTCTGGTCACCGGACACCGTCGCGAAAGCTTTGGTCGTGGCTTTGAAGAGATTTGCCATGCGCTGGCCGAGATTGCCGCACATCACAATGATGTACAAATCGTCTATCCGGTTCACCTCAATCCCAACGTCAGCGAGCCGGTAAAGCGCATTCTCGGACATGTGGACAACATCACGCTCATTGAGCCGCAAGACTATCTGCCCTTCCTGTGGCTGATGAACCATGCCTGGCTTATCCTCACCGATTCCGGTGGGATTCAGGAGGAGGCGCCTTCACTGGGCAAACCCGTGCTGGTGATGCGCGACACCACTGAACGTCCGGAAGCTGTAGATGCCGGTACCGTCAGGCTGGTGGGAACAAACTGCCAGCGCATTGTTGAAGAGGTATCACGCCTACTGAATGACAGCGACGCCTGGCAAATCATGAGTCGCGCCCACAATCCCTATGGAGACGGGCAGGCCTGTGGTCGAATTTTGCACGCACTGAAAAATAATCGGGTAACACTATGAGCTTCACAACCATTTCCGTCATTGGCCTTGGCTATATTGGACTGCCAACCGCAGCGGCTTTTGCTTCCCGGCAAAAACAGGTCGTGGGGATCGACATTAACGCCCACGCTGTAGAGACCATCAATCAGGGCAAAATCCACATTGTTGAACCGGATCTGGACAACGTGGTGAAAACCGCCGTTGAGGGTGGCTGGTTGCGCGCCAGCACCACGCCCGTTGAGGCTGATGCATATTTGATTGCCGTGCCTACTCCTTTTAAAGGCGAGCATGAGCCTGACATGAAATATGTCGAAACGGCGGCGAAATCTATCGCACCGGTGCTTAAAAAAGGGGCGCTGGTTATTCTGGAGTCCACTTCACCGGTGGGCGCCACCGAACAGATGGCCGAATGGCTGGCGCAAGCCCGCCCGGATCTGACCTTTCCGCAGCAGGTGGGTGAAGAGGCTGATATCAATATCGCCTACTGCCCGGAGCGCGTACTGCCCGGCCAGGTGATGGTTGAGCTTATCAAAAACGACCGCGTAATAGGTGGGATGACGCCGGTCTGCTCGGCACGCGCGAGCGAGCTATACAACATCTTCCTTGAAGGCGAATGTGTGGTTACCAACTCCCGCACCGCCGAAATGTGCAAACTGACAGAAAACAGCTTCCGTGATGTGAACATCGCCTTTGCTAATGAGCTGTCGCTGATTTGCGCCGATCAGGGGATCAACGTCTGGGAGCTGGTGCGCCTCGCGAACCGCCATCCACGTGTGAATATTTTGCAGCCAGGGCCAGGGGTCGGTGGGCACTGTATTGCCGTTGACCCGTGGTTTATCGTGGCGCAAAACCCGCAGCAGGCGCGTCTGATTCGTACCGCGCGTGAAGTGAATGACAGCAAACCCCACTGGGTGCTCAGTCAGGTAAAAGCGACGGTTGCTGATTGCCTCGCCGCCACGGACAAGCGCGCCAGCGATATAAAAATTGCCTGTTTTGGCCTGGCCTTTAAGCCCAATATTGACGATCTGCGGGAAAGTCCGGCGATGGAAATTGCCCACAGTATTGCTCAATGGCATAGCGGCGAAACGCTGGTTGTTGAGCCGAATATTCACCAGTTGCCAGCGCGCATGGCAGGCCTTGGCGTGCTGGTGGAGCTGGACGAGGCGCTGACCAGAGCCGATGTGCTTGTCATGCTGGTCGATCACAAAGAATTTAAAGCCATTGCGGCAGACAGCGTCAGGCAAGGCTACATTGTCGATACTAAAGGCGTCTGGCGCTAAGGCACAGTTATGGCGATACACGGCACTCTTGAAGAACTGGCATGGGAAAGTGCCTTTTTTGGCCTTCGTAGCGCCATTCTGCGCTTGCAGGACGACGCGCCCGCGCTGGCCCTGACCAGTTTAGACGACTGGGCCCGCGTACAGGTTAAAATCCCGGCGCCACACGTTCATCAACTGGATGCTTTGCAGCAGGCAGGATTTAAGCTGGTCGAAGGTGAGGCTGATTTTGCCCTCACGGTGCCGGTAAAAGGTACCGACCCGCAGGCGCACACTGCCGTAGACGCTGACATAGCGCCGCTGCGTCAGATGGCGGCAAATCTGTTCAGCCAGAGCCGTTTTCGCGCGCCCTGGTACCCTCCTGAAGCCAGCGGACGCTTCTATGCACAATGGATCGAGAACGCCGTAAAAGGCGTGTATGACCATGAATGCCTGCTGTTTCGAACCGCAAACGGCGAGGTTTCTGCTTTTGTTTCCCTGCGCCAGCTCAACGACCATGAGGCCAGAATTGGCTTACTGGGCGGGTATGGGGCAGGGGAAAAACTGATGCTGGCGGCATGCCATTGGGCACGCCAGCGACAGCTCACAACACTTCGCGTGGCGACGCAGATAGGTAATCTTGCCGCCATCAAACGTTACACTCGCAGCGGTGCGATAATGGAAAGCACCGCTTACTGGTTATACAGGTGACTCTATGATCCCTTTTAATGCACCTCCGGTAGTAGGAACGGAACTCGACTATATGCAGTCGGCGATGGGTAGCGGCAAACTCTGTGGCGACGGTGGGTTTACCCGTCGCTGCCAGCAGTGGATGGAACAACGGTTCCGTAGCCCAAAAGTGCTGCTGACGCCTTCCTGTACGGCCTCGCTGGAGATGGCAGCGCTGCTGCTGGATATTCAGCCGGGTGATGAAGTGATCATGCCAAGCTATACCTTCGTGTCGACCGCCAATGCGTTTGTACTTCGCGGCGCGAAAATCGTCTTTGTGGATATTCGCCCGGATACGCTGAACATCGATGAAACTCGCATTGAAGCCGCCATCACTGAAAATACCCGCGCCATTGTGCCAGTGCACTACGCAGGTGTGGCCAGTGAAATGGACACCATTATGGCCATTGCCAAGCGGCACAATCTGTTTGTGGTGGAGGATGCCGCACAGGGCGTGATGTCCACTTACAAAGGGCGGGCGTTAGGCACTATTGGCCATATCGGCTGCTTTAGTTTCCACGAGACAAAGAACTACACCGCGGGTGGTGAAGGCGGTGCGACGCTTATCAACGATCGCGCGTTGGTCGAACGGGCGGAAATCATCCGTGAAAAAGGGACTAACCGCAGTCAGTTCTTCCGTGGGCAGGTGGATAAATACACCTGGCGGGATATTGGTTCCAGCTACCTGATGGCCGACTTACAAGCGGCATATTTATGGGCTCAGCTGGAAGCGGCGGATCGTATCAATCAGCAGCGTCTCGCTTTGTGGCAGACCTATTTTGATGCGCTCACCCCGCTGGCACGCGCCGGACGCATCGCGCTGCCCTCCATTCCGAAAGAGTGTGAGCACAATGCGCATATGTTTTATATCAAGCTGCGCGATCAGGATGACCGCAGCAAACTGATCGATTTCCTAAAAGAGGCCGAGATTCTGTCGGTATTCCATTACATCCCCCTCCATGCCTCTCCGGCTGGTGAGAAGTTCGGTGAATTCCACGGCGAAGATTTGCACACCACCGAAGAGAGTGAGCGTTTGCTTCGCCTGCCTCTCTTTTACAATCTGGCACCTGTTAACCAGCGTACCGTGATTAATACGTTGCTGAGCTATTTCAACTAACATGTCGCTGGCAAAAGCATCTGTCTGGACTGCCGCAAGCACCCTGGTCAAAATCGGCGCCGGGTTACTGGTGGTCAAACTGCTGGCTCTGGCGTATGGGCCGGCGGGTGTCGGGCAAGCAGGAAACTTTCGCCAGTTGGTGACGGTCCTGGGCGTACTTGCCGGAGCGGGTATTTTTAATGGTGTAACGAAATTCGTTGCGCAGTATCACGATGATTTACCGCGTTTACGCGATGTCGTGGGTACCTCTTCGGCGATGGTGCTGGGTTTCTCAACGCTGATGGCGCTGGTTTTCCTGGCTGGCGCTGCCCCCATCAGCCAGGGGCTGTTTGGTCATCAGGATTATCAAGGGCTGGTGCGTCTGGTGGCGCTGGTGCAGATGGGGATTGCCTGGGCGAATCTGCTTCTGGCCGTGATGAAAGGCTTTCGCGATGCGTCAGGCAATGCCCTTTCACTGATTACTGGCAGCGTTATCGGGGTCATCGCCTGGTATGTTTGCTACAAGCTCGGTGGTTATCAGGGGGCGCTGCTTGGCATGGCGCTGGTGCCCGCGCTGGTGGTTGTACCGGCGCTGTTTATGCTCATTCGCCGCCGCCATGTTCCGCTCGCCTGTTTTCGCCCACGGTGGGACAACGGCCTTGCCGGACAACTCAGTAAATTCACGCTGATGGCGCTTATTACCTCAGCCACCTTACCCCTGGCCTATGTATTAATGCGAAATCAACTTGCCGCCCATTACAGCTGGGATGACGTGGGTATATGGCAGGGGGTGAGCAGTATCTCCGATGCTTATCTACAATTTATTACCGCCTCGTTTAGCGTCTATTTGCTGCCGACATTGTCGAGACTCACGGCAAAGCAGGAGATCACTCGCGAGATTGTAAAGTCGCTAAAATTTGTGCTGCCTGCGGTAGCCGCCGCGAGCTTCGGTGTCTGGTTATTACGGGATTTCGCCATCTGGCTTCTGTTCTCTGACAAGTTTATCGCTATGCGTGATCTGTTCGCCTGGCAACTGGTCGGGGATGTACTGAAAGTGGGCGCTTACGTTTTTGGCTATCTGGTCATCGCGAAAGCCTCACTACGCTTTTATGTCCTGGCGGAATTGTGCCAGTTCGCGTTGTTGACGGCCTTTTCCCGTATGCTGATCCCGTCGCATGGTGCGGTGGGCGCAGCACAGGCCTACATGGCAACCTACATTATCTATTTCGCCCTCTGTTGTGGCGTGTTTTTACTCTGGCGTAGACGGCAATGACTGCACTCATACACGTACTGGGATCGGATATCCCACACCATAATCACACTGTGCTGCGATTCTTTAACGATAATCTCGCGGCCTCGGGCGAGCACGCCCGTGAGTTTATGCTGGTCGGTCAGGATGAAGGGATGCGTTCAACCTATGGCGCTTTAACGCTGCATTTTTTTGGTTCCAAACAGGCCCTCGCGCAGGCAGTCGTTGCGAAGGCGAAGGCTAACCGCCAGCAACGTTTCTTCTTTCATGGGCAATTTAATACCGGGATTTGGCTTGCCCTGCTGCGTGGGGCGATAAAATCTTCCCAGTTCTACTGGCATGCCTGGGGGGCCGATCTCTATGAAGTTTCCCGTAGCCTGAAATTCCGCCTGTTTTACCCGCTACGCCGCATGGCGCAAGGACGTATCGGGGCAATTTTTGCTACCCGGGGCGATTTGGCCTGGTTTGCCAGAATGCACCCCTCCGTGCGTGGGGAGCTACTCTATTTTCCAACGAGAATGGACCCCGCACTGAATACGCTGGCTTATGAGATTAAGCGTGAAGGCAAACTGACGCTATTGGTGGGTAACTCCGGCGATCCCAGTAATGAACATATCGCTGCCCTGAAAGCCATTCATCGCCAGTTTGGGGACAGCGTGAATGTGATTGTTCCGATGGGCTACCCGGCAAATAACGAACGCTATATTGAGCAGGTCCGCCAGGCAGGGCTGGGGCTCTTTCATCCGGACAACTTACGTGTTTTAGACCAGAAGATGGACTTTGACGATTATCTGGCATTGCTCAGCCAGTGTGATTTGGGTTATTTCATCTTTGCGCGTCAGCAGGGCATAGGCACCCTGTGTTTACTGATTCAGGCGGGTATTCCCTGCGTGCTCAATCGAAAAAACCCGTTCTGGCGGGATATGGCGGAAGAGGGGGTGCCGGTGCTGTTTACTGATGATACCCTCAATGAAAATATTATCCGTGAAGCGCAGCGTCAGCTACTCGCCGTGGATAAAGATGCTATCACGTTCTTCAGCCCGAATTACCTTGGCCCGTGGCATCAGGCATTGCGTATTGCCTCAGGGGAGACGCGATGAGCCCACTTGAGTTTTGCGGACTGCTAATTCTTTGGCTGGTAGCATCGCTGTTTATCGCCGCGCTGACCTGGTTCGAATTTCGCCGGGTGCGGTTCAATTTCAACGTATTCTTCTCGTTGCTCTTTTTGCTGACCTTCTTCTTGGGTTTCCCGCTCACGAGCATACTGGTCTTCCGTTTTGATGTCGGAGTGGCTCCACCAGGCATCATGATGCAATCGTTGCTGGCAGCAACCTGCTTCTATGGCATTTATTATGTGACCTATAAAACGCGACTGCGTGCCGCCTCGCAGACGCGCCCCTCACGGCCTTTGTTTACGGTAAACCGGGTAGAGGCGCACCTCATTTGCGCCATGCTGCTGGCGATAGCACTGGTCAGCGTAGGCATTTTCTTCATGCATAACGGCTTTTTGCTGTTTCGCCTGCACTCTTATAGCCAGATCTTTTCCAGTGAAGTCTCCGGAGTTGCGCTTAAGCGCTTCTTCTACTTCTTTATACCCGCCATGCTGGTTATCTATTTTTTACGTCAGGATGCGCGCGCGTGGCTGCTTTTCCTGGTCAGTACCGTCGCCTTTGGTTTGCTGACCTACATGATCGTAGGGGGAACGCGCGCCAATATCATCATTGCCTTCGCTATCTTCCTGTTCATTGGCATTATTCGCGGCTGGATCTCGTTGTGGATGCTGGCGGCGGCTGGCGTCATGGGAATAGTCGGCATGTTCTGGCTGGCGCTTAAACGCTATGGGCTGAATGTGAGTGGCGATGAGGCTTTTTATACTTTCCTCTACCTGACCCGCGACACCTTCTCCCCCTGGGAAAATTTGTCATTGCTGCTGCAAAACTACGACAAAATTGAGTTCCAGGGGCTGGCCCCCATTGTGCGTGATTTTTATGTATTTATTCCCACCTGGCTCTGGCCGTCGCGACCAGGCATCGTACTCAATGCGGCAAACTACTTTACGTGGGAAGTGTTGAACAACCACTCGGGTCTGGCGATATCCCCGACGCTGATTGGCTCGCTGGTGGTCATGGGTGGCGTGTGGTTTATCCCCCTTGGCGGCGTGGTGGTGGGGCTTATCATCAAATGGTTTGACTGGCTCTATACGCTGGGTAATCGGGAAACAAACCGCTACAAGGCTGCGATTTTGCACAGTTTCTGCTTCGGTGCCATTTTCAATATGATTGTCCTTGCGCGTGAGGGGCTGGATGCATTCACGTCACGGGTCGTCTTCTTCCTTATTGTTTTTGGCGCCTGTGTGATGATGGCGAAACTGCTTTACTGGCTCTTTGATGTTGCCGGGCTTATTCATAAGCGCGGCGTCCCTTTGTCTCAGGTCTGATTAAGGATGCGAATGACTGACAATACTGCTGCTCCGGTGTATGAGCTGCGCGGACTGAAGCTTATTGGCTGGCGCGATATGCAGCACGCACTGGATTATTTATATGCCAGGGGGGCGCTCAAAGAGGGAACGCTGGTCGCCATTAATGCCGAAAAAATGTTGACGATTGATGATGATCCCCGGATTCGTGCGTTGATTGAGCACGCAGAGTTCAAGTACGCGGACGGCATTAGCGTGGTACGGTCCATTCGAAAAAAATACCCGCAAGCGGATGTCGAACGTGTCGCCGGGGCTGATTTATGGGAAGCCCTGATGGAAAAAGCCGGGCGTGAAGGTACCCCCGTATTTCTGCTGGGTGGGAAGCCGGAGGTATTAGCACAGACGGCTGAAAAGCTGCACCGGCAATGGCAGGTTAATATTGTGGGCAGTCAGGACGGCTATTTTCGCCCTGACGACCGCGAGGCCTTATTCGAGCGCATCCGCGACAGCGGGGCCAGGATCGTGACGGTAGCGATGGGCTCTCCACGGCAGGAGATTCTGATGCGTGATTGCCGTGTCGTTCATCCACACGCGTTGTATATGGGAGTAGGAGGCACCTACGATGTCTTTACCGGGCACGTAAAACGCGCCCCTGAGGTATGGCAGCGGATGGGCCTCGAGTGGCTATATCGTCTTCTCTCTCAGCCAAGTCGCATCACACGGCAGTTACGATTGCTGCGTTATCTCTCCTGGCACTACCGGGGTAATTTATAATTTCCTGCCGTCGCGCCGCCCTGGCGCGACGGATCCGCTGTTTTATTGCGCGAAACATAGAATTTTTTTACGCATCGTTTGCCATTTCTCTTAATTTAATAAACCATTCGCACACTCAATGCATTGTGGCGTTATCGTTCGCACATTAAACGCCGGGATCGGTGCATTGCTGCACGTTACTCTCATAAAAACAACCCGCCAGGCGGGAAACGCAAACACAACAGAGGTTATATGGCCGAAAACAAACCCGAGCTCCAGCGCGGCCTGGAGTCTCGTCACATTGAATTAATTGCCCTTGGCGGCACTATCGGGGTCGGGCTCTTTATGGGTGCTGCGAGCACCCTGAAGTGGGCGGGCCCTTCCGTCTTACTGGCGTATATCATCGCCGGGCTATTCGTATTCTTCATTATGCGTTCTATGGGCGAAATGCTGTTCGTCGAACCGGTCGCAGGCTCCTTCGCCGTGTATGCGCATCGCTACATGAGCCCCTTCTTTGGTTATCTCACCGCATGGTCCTACTGGTTTATGTGGATGGCGGTAGGGATTTCCGAAATCACTGCCATCGGCGTTTACGTCCAGTTCTGGTTCCCTGAGATGGCGCAGTGGATACCGGCGCTGATTGCCGTCGGGCTGGTGGCAATGGCTAACCTTGCGGCAGTTCGCCTGTACGGTGAGATTGAGTTCTGGTTTGCGATGATCAAAGTCACCACCATCATTGTGATGATTGTGGTGGGGCTGGGCGTTATTTTCTTCGGCTTCGGCAATGGCGGCCACTCTATTGGTTTCGGCAACCTTACCCAGCATGGCGGTTTCTTTGCCGGCGGCTGGAAAGGCTTCCTGACGGCGCTGTGTATTGTTGTGGCGTCTTACCAGGGGGTGGAACTGATTGGCATTACCGCAGGTGAAGCGAAAAATCCGCAGGTCACGCTACGCAGTGCGGTCAGTAAGGTGCTCTGGCGCATCCTGATTTTCTATGTGGGTGCCATCTTCGTGATTGTGACGATTTTCCCGTGGAATGAAATTGGTACTAACGGAAGCCCATTTGTGCTGACCTTCGCTAAGATTGGCATTACTGCGGCGGCAGGGATCATTAACTTCGTGGTACTGACTGCAGCGCTCTCCGGCTGTAACAGCGGTATGTACAGCTGCGGGCGCATGCTCTACGCGCTGGCTAAAAACCGTCAGTTGCCGGCCTCGGTGGCGAAAGTGTCAAAAAGCGGTGTACCGGTAGCGGGGGTGAGCATCTCTATTGTGATCCTGCTGATTGGTTCCTGCCTGAACTACATCATTCCTAATCCACAACGTGTATTCGTCTATGTTTACAGTGCGAGTGTGCTGCCGGGTATGGTGCCGTGGTTTGTGATTCTGGTCAGCCAGCTGCGCTTCCGTATTGCCCACAAACAGGCGATCGCCAGCCATCCATTCCGATCTATTCTCTTCCCGTGGGCCAACTACGCCACGATGGCGTTTTTAGTGTGCGTACTGATCGGCATGGCGTTCAATGAAGATACGCGTATGTCACTGTTTGTCGGCATCCTCTTTATGGCTGTCGTGAGCGTGGTTTATAAGCTTTTGGGCTTTGGTCGCCGTGTTGAAAGCCCTGAAGTGGGGGAATAATCACCAAAATGCGCAAAGCATAACCAAACGCGCATTTTATTTAAAAAGGCACTAGACAGAGGGGGGGGAAGTCCGTATTATCCACCCCCGCAACGGCGCTAAGCGCCCGTAGCTCAGCTGGATAGAGCGCTGCCCTCCGGAGGCAGAGGTCTCAGGTTCGAATCCTGTCGGGCGCACCATTTAACCCGGTGCTTGATGAGCTGCGGTGGACTGTAAAAGACAGGGCCGCGTGAAAGAATTTGTAGTGGTGGCTATAGCTCAGTTGGTAGAGCCCTGGATTGTGATTCCAGTTGTCGTGGGTTCGAGTCCCATTAGCCACCCCATTAATTTGAAGTAAAAGTTTAGTTGTAAAAAGTTTCGTGGAATGCGAAGGTGGCGGAATTGGTAGACGCGCTAGCTTCAGGTGTTAGTGTCCTTAGGATGTGGGGGTTCGAGTCCCCCCCCTCGCACCACAACTTTGATTAAACAAAAAGTCAAAAAGCAGTACATCGGCGAGTAGCGCAGCTTGGTAGCGCAACTGGTTTGGGACCAGTGGGTCGGAGGTTCGAATCCTCTCTCGCCGACCAATTTTGAACCCCGCTTCGGCGGGGTTTTTTGTTTTCATATCCTGCGCTTTTCCTGCCTGTTGCCTGCCGACAACAAGTCGCTCCTTTTACTGTCGCCATCCGGTGACGTTTAATACGTTGATTTATAAACTCTCATTTATCTTGCCTGCGGCTTGTCTCCTCCGGACGACAAACTGGCTACGGCCAGAGGGAAGCCGATCCCTTGCTTTACCTTCTCACCGGCTGAATTACCTGCATTCCTAAAAGGTTGCGTTCTAAAGGTTTTGCTAATGCGAACCTGGCATACTATGTGCAATAATATAAGCGTAGATGCTCATTCCACCTCTTATGCTCGCCTTCGGGCCTCATAAACTCAGGAATGATGCAGAGCCGTTTACGGTGCTTATCGTCCACTGACAGATGTCGCTTCGGCCTCATCAGACACCATGGACACAACGTTGAGTGAAGCACCCATTTATGTTGTCATAAAGACCTGTTTTAACGCCTGCTTTTTAGCAGGCGTTTTTTTATGGTTTTTTGAATCAGGCCCGGTAGCGATGCAACACCAGCACGGCGATAAGCAGCATGCTGAAGGAGACACTATAGAGCGCCAGTGTGGCGCCCCACTCCTGGGCCAGCACGGCGGCTATTGCTGTCACCACGGTTGCGGTTGCCGTCTGCCAGCGCCACGCTCGGGCGCTGGCCCAGGCGACCCGCTCCGTTGTAAAACCGGCAAGTAAACTAAAGGTGCCTGCTGCAAACAGGACATTCGATGCCAGATGGGCGATAAAAATCAGCCCTGCCGCGAAAAGCGCCTTGTCTGAACTGAACGGCAACATACCGTAGGCCCCCAGAAATACCCCAAGGTTCATCAGCAAAAGGCGATTCCGGCGTGCATAAACGGGAAGTTTCTCGCCATTGAGTAATAGCGGTCCACACAGCTGACCCAGACTACGGGCGAAGAGCAGAGGCAACGCGATGCCGGTTGCTTCCTCAGGACGTATCTGTTGCACCAGCGCCGGCATTAAGGCCATTGCTGGTGAGCCTACAGCAGCCAGCACGGGAAGTATCAGCAGGCTGCGTTTTTGTATTCGGCTGAGTAAAGACCAGGCTAACGGCGGTGCCGCTTGAGGCGCGTCATCTTCTGAATGTCGGCCGTGGTAAGCAAGATACGTCAGAACGAGTAAGGTGATGGCAACCATAAAACTTAACGCATCAATACTCAGCAGCAGCAGCGGATCGACCCGCCCATACAGCATCACGCCAAGGCCCGTGCCGAGCAGGACCTGAGCCGCAAATATCACATTCTCCAGCGCCGTCGCTGCCGGAAGCTCCTGAGGAGATAAACCGCGCTTGAATATCAGCGTCAGCGCAGGCCATGCCATGCCAGCCAGTAATGCCTCCACCGACTGAACCATCAGTAACGCCGTTATGCTGTGCTGTAGCAGACCCACCAGAGGAAGCGACAGCGCGAGCAGTCCCAGCGTTTCGGAAAAGACCAGAACCCGAACAGGCGAGTAGCGACGGCAAAGCTTTTCCCCCAGATGACTGCCCACAAGGCCAGGTAACGTCGCCAGTATATAAGCGAGCGTTAGCGTTGATGCCGACGCGCCCCAGTCCAGTAGCAGGCCAAAAACCAGCACCTGTGTTAATCCGTTGCCAAGAGACGATAAAACAAATGCGCCAAGCAGCAGACGCAGCCAGTGATGCGCACGTAATGCACGCGCAAGTGCGAATAACAGGATATTCATGATGTGGATTTCCCTAAACGAGTCATGCCCTACAGCGAAAAGCTGCATATAAAAAAAATGGGTAACTCAGGGAAATCGTTACATTGGCGGGAGCGATCCGTTTTTAAAGACCAAAAAACTGTAGCACAGAAACGCGACGTTAACAGTTAAAAACGGGGCCATATGGCCCCGTAGATTCAGGAAGGTGGATTGTTCTGCAGCGTCAGCAACAAGCCGTCACGACGCATGGTGGCAGCCTCTTCGGGCTGATGGAGTCGGTCAAGACAATCTGCCAGCCAGGCATAGTCAAACGCATCCGGACGCTGTTTTATCGCCGCGCGAAACGCCAGGCAGGCTTCTTTCCATTCGCCATGTTTCATCAACGATTGTCCCAGCGTACTCCACAACAGCGGCCGGTCGCCCTGGGTCTTAATGTGTTGACGAAGCACCTTTTCAACCTGCTCGGGGTTGTTGGTTTTCAGGCGTGGAATAACCATCACCAGCCGCTCTTCATAGTGACGTTTAAGGCCATCAAGAATAATTTCCTGCGCGGTATCGTGATCGTTACATTCAATCAGATGCTCGGCCATTGCCACTTGTAACAGTGGCTGATGGCGAGTTTTACGGCTCTGGTTTTTCCACCAGGTTTTCAGCCCTTCGCTGCCCTGATCGGCTCGCGCCTGATCCATCAGGCCAATCCACGCCTGCTGCTGGAGGGCATCACGCTGGGCTTCATCGCCAACATTGGCTTTCGTCATGGACGGAATGATATCCAGCAACGAACTCCATGCCCCGGTACGAATATAGGCTTGTTCAGCAAGGCGCAAGACTTCAGGATGGCGAGGCGTAATTTCCAGCAGCTTATCGACGCCATGTCGTGCGGCGTGATTTTCATTGCGCGCGAGCTGCAAACGTACGCGGGTGATCTCGACCGGGATAAGATCGTGACCGGCCAGCTCAGTGGCACGTTCCAGATGCTGATTGGCACGGATCTCATCGCCACGCTGCTGGGCTGCTTCGGCAGCCAGCAGGTAGTTCACCACCGGTTGTTCAGCGTGATCGGCGTTCTTCGCCATAAGCTTCTCAACCTGCTGGTAATCACCTTCGGCCAGTTTCAGCAATGCCTGTTCCGTCTGTTTACGGGCGCGACGGCGCTTACGACCCACGAACCAGCCGCGCGTGTGCGCCCCGGTACGGAAAATCCGCCGTAACAGCCACTCAATAGCAAACAACACCACAAGGGCAAGAATCAGAATGATGACAAGGCCGGTAACACTGGTTTCAATATTGTAATTATCCGTCTGGATAAGCACATAACCCTGGTGACCCGCGATCATCGGGCCAACTACAATACCCGCCAGTAACAGTGCAAAGAGCAATAATACTTTCAGCATGATTATTCTCCCTGCGGTGCGTTAGCGGGTGCGGATTGAGGCGCATCCGCCCCGGGTTGCGTCAGCAAATTACGCACGCGGGTTTGCATCAGTTTTTCAAGAATAGGCTGACTTTGCAGCGCATCCGGGATCTCCATCGCGATGCTTTGCTGATCGAGCTTATCAAGCTCTTCAAGGAACGCTTTGGTGGTCGCATCTTCAGTGTCGTAGTAGGCGCGAACCCAGGTCGACACATTATCCAGCGCCTGCTTGTAGGTCTCTTCCTGATGACGAGGAACCGCCTGCGCCGCTACTAACAGCCGCGAACGGATATTTTCACGCAGATAGACGTCCTGATTAGGTGCCAGCAGCGGAACCGCCGTGTCATCGCGGCGGCGAATAGTAATAAAGCTGTCCATAAAGCTCTGCCAGCTTTTCTGAAGGTTTACGCGCCATTCGGTAATAGAGCTGGAGAGCTCGCTGCTATCGGCGTCCATCGGAGAATCGTCGTCGTTATTGTCCGCAAGGCGCAGGTTATCTATCTGATTGGATAACTGATTCACCTTCAGAATAATGCCGTCATAGTCCACCTGAGTGATAGCAGACAGAGCAGTGATATCCTCGGTGATGGCGCGACGAGCGGTAATCAGGCTGGGATCATTCATTTCAGCAAGGCTGATATCGGCGCTTTTCAACAGTGCAGCGGCCGTCGTGGCATCCTGATCGCTCCAGAGCTTACGCCCGGCCAGTTTGACCAGGAAATCAGCCTGGGCCAGCAGCCAGGTTTTAGCGTCAGAGCCGGATATCGTCGCCACTTTTTGCTGCAACTCATCCAACTGCTTGTTGAGTGCGGCCTGCTGGTTTTTGGCTTCGTCCAGCTGCGTCGCTTGCTGCTTGATAACGTCTTCCAGCCCGGCTTTTTGTTTATCCTGGGCCTGCTGTAAAGCAATGACCTGATTTGCCAGCTCGTCGTTCGTCGCACGTATAACGGTGGTCTGATGCTTGACCCAGCCATAAAGACCGACGCCTGCGGCCAGTGCGATAGCAATTGCAATCACACTCAGTGCAAGACTCGTCTTGCCAGCGCGGTTGTTCTTCTCGGCTTTTTCGGGCGGCGGCGTTGTGCCATCAACCTGTTTGGTCTCTTCAACCACGGCAGAGGAGTGTTGTTGTTCCGTCATTATGGCTTCCCATTATGAGTGTTATTGTAATGCGCGAATCAGCGCATCGTTTTCTGCGTTATCGGCGACCTGAATATCCTGCCAGCCCAATTCCCGGGCGAGGTTCGCCAAACGTTCACTGACGACAAGCAGTCGACAACCCAGTAGCCAGTTTTCACGATACCAGGGTGGAGTGAGTGAAAAAAGTTGCTGTAACATCTCGCCGCTGGTTACCACCAGGGTAGTCACCCCCCGCGTGTGCCAGCGCATCGCTTCTTCTGCGCCGTCGTAATATTTCATACTGCGTTGATAGCATTCACAAAATTCTACTATGGCGCCCCGTTCCTGCAGGGTTTGACCTAGTAATTCCCGGCCACCATTGCCTCGTAAGATTAGCGCACGTTTGCCCTCAATGCTTTGTAATTCAGGCAATTGTAGTAAGACTTCGCTAATTTCACGATCCAGCGGGTAGCGTACATCAATACCGCTGACTTTATGCAGTGCCAGCGCGCTTGTGCGGCCAATCGCGAAATAGTCCGGGTCTGCAGGCCACGTAGTATGGGCCTGTTTTAAGTGAGCCTGGGCGAAGGTCACCGCATGTTGTGAAAGGATGAAAACCATGTCGTTGGCGGTGAGCGCATTCAACCGCCCGGCGAGAGAATGCAGCTCGCGTCCAGGGGAAAACTCAATCAGCGGAAAGCTCCATGCCACCAGCCCCAGAGCGCGCAACCGGCTCACAAGTATCTCTCCTGCGGGAGAGGGACGGGTGACAAGGATACTCATGCAGGCGCGTCTCCGTTATAAACGTCGGTCAGAATGTCACGAGCGCCGTTTGCGAGCAGCTCTTCAGCGAGAGAAATGCCCATTTCGACCGCCTCTGACGGCTGGCCACGTCGTTCGCCACGAATAATGTCAGAGCCATCCGGTGCACCGACTAAGGCGCGTAGCCAAAGCTCCCCCTCCGTTATTTCAGCATAGCTGCCAATTGGCACCTGGCAGCCGCCTTCAAGCCGCGTATTCATGGCACGTTCAGCCGCAACCCGCAGCGACGTTTCATCATGGTTGAGCGGGGCGAGCAGTGCTCGTGTGTGTTCATCCGCCAGCCGACATTCAATCCCGACCGCCCCCTGGCCGACGGCCGGGAGAGAGAGTTCAGGAGGTAGTGCTTGCTTGATACGCGCTGCCAGACCCAGACGTTTTAGTCCTGCAACGGCGAGAATAATCGCGTCATAATCGCCGTTGTCGAGTTTACTTAAGCGTGTACCTACGTTGCCTCGCAGGGAACGAATCTCAAGATCCGGGCGACGTGCGGCCAGTTGACACTGGCGGCGTAAACTTGACGTGCCGACAACGCTGCCCGCTGGCAAGTCATCAAGACAGTTAAAGTGATTGGAAACGAAAGCATCGCGCGGATCTTCACGCTCGCAGATGGTTACCAGACCCAGCCCCTCTGGAAAGTCTACCGGCACATCTTTCATCGAATGCACCGCAATATCTGCACGATTTTCAAGCAAAGCCAGTTCCAGCTCTTTTACAAATAAGCCTTTACCACCGACTTTAGCCAGAGGAGTATCCAGAATGACATCGCCGCGGGTAACCATGGGCACCAGTTCAACCGTCAGGTTGGCATGATGTGCCTCCAGCTGTGTCTTAACATAATGTGCCTGCCAGAGCGCCAGGGGACTTTGCCGTGTGGCAATTCTTAAAACATTGTCTAACATGCTTGTTACCGTCATTATCGTCTGTTGACCATCCTAACATTGTTGTCTTAGGGTGTCAGGTTTGCGGTTAATGCACTGGAAGTGGCGGGTTTGACCATCGCGATAAGACTCGCCTCAGTTGTAAGTGGGAATTTACACGTAGTGAAGGGTGCTACACTGGTAAGTAGCGCATCTTTCTTTACGGTCAATGAGCAAGGTGTTAAATTGATCACGTTTTAGACCATTTTTTCGTCTTTACTACCTCAAAGATGAAGGCGAAAAAGGGTAACGGCTTAATTGGCTTTTCTGTAAACATCAGGCGATATGTCTTGTACCTCTATATTGAGACTCTGAAACAGAGACTGGATGCCATAAATCAATTGCGTGTGGACCGCGCGCTTGCTGCTATGGGACCTGCTTTTCAGCAGGTGTACAGTCTGCTGCCGACATTGCTGCACTATCACCATCCGCTGATGCCGGGTTACCTCGATGGTAACGTTCCAAAAGGCATCTGCCTTTACACGCCTGATGAAACCCAACTGCACTACCTGCATGAACTCGAACTCTACCGTGGCATGCCTGCGCAGGAGTCGCCAAAAGGCGAACTGCCGATTACGGGCGTCTATACCATGGGGAGTACCTCTTCGGTAGGGCAGAGCTGTTCTTCCGATCTTGATATCTGGGTGTGTCACCAGTCCTGGCTTGATAATGAAGAACGCCAGCTGTTACAGCGCAAATGTAGCCTGCTGGAGAGCTGGGCGGCATCGCTGGGCGTCGAGGTGAGCTTCTTCTTAATTGATGAAAACCGCTTCCGCCATAATGAAAGCGGCAGTCTGGGTGGTGAAGACTGTGGCTCCACGCAGCACATTTTGTTGCTTGATGAATTCTACCGCACCGCTGTGCGCCTGGCGGGTAAGCGTATTCTGTGGAATATGGTGCCGGGCGATGAAGAAGAGCACTATGACGACTACGTCATGACCCTCTACGCACAGGGTGTACTTACGCCGAATGAATGGCTGGATCTCGGCGGCCTGAGCTCGCTGTCTGCTGAAGAGTATTTCGGCGCCAGCCTCTGGCAGCTCTATAAAAGTATCGACTCCCCGTACAAAGCGGTGTTGAAAACATTGCTGCTTGAAGCCTATTCCTGGGAGTATCCAAACACCCGCCTTCTGGCGAAAGACATTAAACAGCGTCTGCACGATGGCGAAATCGTCTCGTTCGGTCTCGATCATTACTGCATGATGCTGGAGCGCGTAACCCACTATCTGACCGCTATCGAAGACCACACTCGCCTGGACCTTGTTCGTCGATGTTTCTACTTAAAAGTGTGTGAGAAACTGAGCCGTGAGCGTGCCTGTGTTGGCTGGCGGCGAGAAGTCGTCAGTCAGTTAGTCAAAGAGTGGGGGTGGGACGAAGCTCGCCTCACGATGCTGGATAACCGGGCAAACTGGAAAATCGATCAGGTGCGTGAAGCGCACAATGAACTGCTTGATGCAATGATGCAGAGCTACCGTAACCTGATCCGCTTTGCGCGCCGCAATAATCTGAGCGTCTCCGCCAGTCCGCAGGACATCGGTGTGCTGACCCGTAAGTTATATGCCGCGTTTGAAGCGCTGCCGGGCAAAGTTACGTTAGTTAACCCGCAGATTTCGCCGGATCTCTCCGAGCCAAATTTAACCTTTATCCATGTTCCGCCAGGCCGTGCGAACCGCACCGGTTGGTATCTCTACAACCGCGCCCCGAACATGGACTCTATCGTCAGCCATCAACCGCTGGAATATAACCGCTACCTGAACAAACTGGTGGCCTGGGCGTGGTTTAATGGTCTGTTGACGTCGCGTACGCATCTGTATGTAAAAGGCAATGGTATTGTCGACCTGGCAAAACTGCAGGAGATGGTGGCGAACGTGTCGCATCACTTCCCGCTGCGCCTGCCTGCGCCCACGCCAAAAGCCCTCTACAGCCCATGTGAAATTCGTCATCTGGCCATTATCGTCAACCTGGAGTACGACCCGACCGTGGCGTTCCGTAACCAGGTTGTGCATTTTGATTTCCGTAAGCTGGATGTGTTCAGCTTTGGCGAGCAGCAAAACTGCCTGGTGGGTAGCGTCGACCTGCTGTATCGAAACTCGTGGAATGAAGTGCGCACGCTACACTTTAACGGCGAGCAGGCGATGATTGAAGCGCTGAAGACCATCCTTGGCAAGATGCATCAGGACGCGGCACCGCCGGACAGCGTTGAGGTGTTCTGTTACAGCCAGCACCTTCGTGGGTTAATACGTACCCGCGTCCAGCAGTTGGTTTCCGAGTGCATTGAGCTTCGCCTCTCCAGCACCCGTCAGGAAACGGGCCGCTTTAAGGCATTGCGTGTGGCCGGGCAGACCTGGGGCCTTTTCTTCGAGCGTCTTAATGTGTCGGTGCAAAAACTGGAAAATGCGATCGAGTTTTACGGCGCCATTTCGCATAACAAGCTGCACGGTCTGTCGGTTCAGGTCGAAACCAACCACGTTAAACTGCCGCAAGTGGTGGATGGCTTTGCCAGTGAAGGGATCATTCAATTCTTCTTTGAAGAGACGGGCGATGACGGTTTCAACATCTATATTCTGGATGAGAGCAACCGCGCGGAAGTCTATCATCACTGCGAAGGCAGCAAAGAGGAGCTGGTGCGTGACGTGAGCCGGTTCTACTCCTCGTCTCATGACCGCTTTACCTACGGCTCGAGTTTTATCAACTTTAACCTGCCGCAGTTCTATCAGATTGTAAATGTGGATAATCGGGTGCAGGTCATCCCGTTCCGCAATCAGTCCATTACGCCGGTCGCGTCTGCCAGTCAGGATAACGACGCACCGATGTTGCAGCAGTATTTCTCCTGACTCCCTGTTGGGGTGCGGCCTGATGCCCTCACCCCACTCCTCTCCCGGCAGAGAGCAGCAAAACGAGCCGTTATCCCCGGAAGCTTACCTCTTCGCCTGCCTGCTGCGTCGCCGCTTGTTCCAGCAAGTCCCAGAACGTTTCACCTGAGCGATCGCATACCCACTCGTTCTCTTTGAGATCGAAGTGGTAGCCGCCCTGCTTAGTCGCCAGCCACACCTGATGCAGAGGTTCCTGACGGTTGATAATGATTTTGCTGCCGTTTTCAAAAGTGAGGGTCAGCACGCCGCCGTTGATTTCGCAGTCGATATCACTGTCGCTATCCCGGTCGTCCAGACGCGTCTCGATGGTTTCCCAAAGGGTGTCAGCCAGGCGATGAAATTCACTGTCGTTCATTGTTGTTTCCCGTTTTAGGTGATGGCGGCAGTATAACGCGAAATATTTCCCGATGCAGGGTGTGTGCAAACTCTTGCTTTTGTGCCTTCTCCTGCGATGATAGATAAAAGAAAGGATGAACTAACAGGCTACCTACAATGAAAGATGTGTGTCGCACGCTGGCCGTAATGCTGGCCTTATTCAGCCTGACAGGCTGTGGTCTGAAAGGACCGTTGTATTTCCCGCCGGCAGATAAAAACGCGCCGCCGCCCACGCAAAAAGCGTCACCCGTTCTCCAGTCGACTACGCCGGATCGTAACGATCGTGGTGATAACGGTGGCCCGAGCCAGGTTAACTAATTACGATCCCCGTTCCGTACCCGCGCAGGTAATTGGAGTAGATAATGCAGTTCTCGAAGATGCATGGCCTTGGCAACGATTTTATGGTCGTCGACGCGGTGACGCAGAATGTCTTTTTCTCCCCGGAGCTTATTCGCCGTATGGCAGACAGGCACCTGGGCGTCGGGTTCGATCAGTTACTGGTGGTTGAACCCCCTTATGATCCTGAACTTGATTTCCACTACCGCATTTTTAACGCGGACGGCAGCGAAGTGTCGCAGTGCGGCAACGGCGCACGTTGCTTTGCCCGCTTTGTCCGCCTCAAAGGTCTCACCAATAAACGCGATATCCGCGTCAGCACCGCCAACGGGCGAATGGTATTAAGCGTGACGGAAGACGAGCTGGTGCGCGTGAATATGGGCGAGCCTAACTTTGAACCATCGCAGGTCCCGTTTCGCGCTAACAAAGCGGAAAAGACCTATATTATGCGTGCAGCGGAGCAAACCATAATGTTCGGGGTTGTCTCAATGGGCAATCCACATTGCGTGATTCAGGTTGATGACGTTGACACCGCGCCGGTGGAAACGCTGGGGCCGGTGATGGAAAGCCATGAACGTTTCCCTGAGCGCGCCAATATTGGTTTTATGCAGGTGGTTAAACGAGATGCTGTTCGTCTGCGCGTTTATGAACGTGGTGCTGGCGAAACGCAGGCCTGTGGCAGCGGCGCATGTGCAGCCGTCGCCGTTGGCATTCAGCAGGGTCTGCTGGCCGACGAAGTACGAGTCGACTTGCCGGGCGGCCGGCTGGATATCGCCTGGAGAGGGCCGGGCCAACCATTGTACATGACCGGCCCGGCAGCACATGTCTACGACGGATTTATTCATCTATGAAGCACGTTGGGGAAGAGCAGCAGGAGGCGCCTGCCGAACTGGACGACAGCGCGGTTGTGGAGTATCTCCTGCGTCATCCTGAATTCTTTATTCGTAATGCCCACGCAGTGGAACAAATTCAGGTGCCGCACCCGGTACGCGGTATGGTTTCTCTTGTGGAATGGCATATGGCGCGCGCGCGCAATCACATCAATGTGCTGGAAGAGAACATGACGCTTCTGATGGAACAGGCCAGCGCAAATGAAGGCCTGTTTTATCGCCTCCTGCGCCTGCAAAGTAAGCTGGCATCGGCGGGCAGCCTTGAAGAGATGCTTAACCGCTTCCAGCGCTGGGCAAAAGATCTGGGGCTTGCGGGCGCGACCATTCGCCTTTTCCCCGACCGCTGGCGGCTTGGCGCACCCTCTGGCTTTACGCATCTGGCGCTCTCTCGCCAGGCGTTCGAACCTTTTCGCATCCAACGGCTGGGCCAACAGCAGCATTACCTGGGCTCGCTGAACGGGCCGGAACTCCTGTTGCTGTTACCCGACGCCAAAGCCATTGGTTCTGCTGCCGTTTCCATGATGGGACGTGACGCCGATTTGGGTGTGGTTATCTTCAGCAGCCGGGACCCGCACCACTATCAGTCCGGGCAGGGCACTCAGCTTATAGAGGAGATCGCCATGATGTTGCCTGACCTGCTGGAGCGTTGGATCGAGCGCGCATGACCGACTCGCCCTTACACGCCGCCGTCGCAGATTTTCTTCGCTATCTGCGCGTTGAGCGACAGCTCAGCCCCATCACCCTTATCAATTATCAGCGTCAGCTTGATGCCATCATTGCCCTGAGCGAAACGCTGCACTTGCAGCGCTGGCAACAATGTGACGCCGCCATGGTTCGTGCCATCGCCGTGCGCAGCCGCCGTAAGGGTCTTGGCGCGACCAGCCTCGCGCTGCGTCTTTCCGCCTTGCGCAGCTTCTTTGACTGGATGGTCGGTCAGGGCGAGTTGCCTGCAAACCCGGCAAAGGGAGTGTCAGCGCCCGCCACGCCACGCCATCTGCCCAAAAATATTGATGTTGATGATGTTAATCGTCTGTTGGATATCGATCTTAACGATCCGCTGGCGGTGCGCGATCGCGCGATGCTGGAAGTGATGTACGGGGCTGGCTTACGCTTGTCGGAGCTGGTGGGGCTGGATGTGAAACACATGGATCTGGAGAGCGGCGAAGTGTGGGTGATGGGGAAAGGCAGCAAAGAGCGCCGGCTGCCCATCGGGCGTAATGCGGTTATCTGGATTGAACACTGGCTCGATTTGCGCGGCCTTTTCGGCACCGATGACGATGCCCTGTTTCTGTCGAAACTTGGCAAACGTATTTCGGCGCGTAACGTGCAAAAACGTTTTGCTGAATGGGGGATCAAACAGGGGCTGAACAGCCACGTGCATCCGCATAAGCTACGCCACTCTTTCGCCACCCATATGCTGGAATCCAGCGGCGACCTGCGCGGCGTGCAGGAGCTACTCGGGCATGCTAATCTTTCCACCACGCAAATTTATACTCATCTTGATTTTCAACACCTTGCCTCGGTGTATGACGCAGCGCATCCACGCGCCAAACGGGGGAAATAATGCGATTTTACCGACCAACGGGCCTCATCTCGGCCCTGACGTTTGATCTGGACGACACGCTGTACGACAACCGTCAGGTCATCCTGCGCACGGAGCAGGAGTCTCTGCGCTTCGTACAGCAATACCACCCCTCGCTGAACGCACTGGAAAGCACCGATTTACATCGCATTCGCCAGTCTCTGCGCGAGACCGAACCCGATATTTATCATGACGTGACCGAATGGCGTCGACGTGCGGTGGAAAACGCTATGCTTGGTGCTGGCTTAACCGCACAGGACGCCGCTGCAGGGGCTGAGGCGGCGATGCACCACTTCGCCACATGGCGCAGCCGTATTGATGTACCGCAGGAGACGCACGAGACGCTGGCGAAACTGGCTGAAAAATGGCCGCTGGTGGCTATCACCAATGGCAATGCGCAGCCGGAACTTTTCGGTCTTAACGACTACTTCAAATTTGTGTTGCGTGCAGGTCCGGATGGGCGGGCGAAACCCTTCAACGATATGTACCATCTTGCCGCCGCGCGTCTGAATATTCCTCTGGGGGAAATTCTGCACGTAGGCGATGATCTGACGACCGATGTGGCGGGGGCAATCCGTTGCGGTATGCAGGCCTGCTGGATCAAGCCTGAAGGAGCAGACCTGTTAACAGCGGCGGATAGCCGCTTGCTGCCCCATCTGGAAATTTCGCGGTTGGCATCCCTCACCACGCTGATATAATCACCAGCAGTATTGTATAAATCCACAGTATGCCCGGTAGGCTTCATGCCACCGGGCAGATGACTTTCGGCGGTGCCAATGGACGTTTCTTACCTGCTCGACAGCCTCAATGACAAACAACGTGACGCCGTTGCGGCGACGCGTTCCAATATGCTGGTGCTGGCCGGGGCAGGCAGTGGTAAAACGCGCGTGCTGGTCCATCGTATTGCGTGGCTGCAGAGCGTGGAAAACTGCTCACCGTACTCGATTATGGCGGTGACCTTTACCAACAAAGCGGCGGCCGAAATGCGCCACCGTATTGCCCAACTGATGGGGACCAGCCAGGGTGGCATGTGGGTTGGAACCTTCCACGGGCTGGCGCACCGCTTACTGCGCGCCCATCATATGGACGCGAATCTGCCGCAGGATTTTCAAATCCTTGACAGCGAAGATCAGCTGCGTTTGCTCAAGCGGCTGATTAAGGCGATGAACCTTGATGAGAAGCAGTGGCCGCCGCGTCAGGCCATGTGGTACATCAACGGGCAGAAAGATGAGGGTATACGTCCACATCATATTCAAAGCTACGGCAACCCGGTGGAGCAGACCTGGCAGAAAGTGTATCAGGCCTATCAGGAGGCCTGCGATCGTGCAGGGCTGGTGGATTTTGCTGAACTGCTGCTGCGTGCCCACGAGCTGTGGCTGAATAAACCCCATATCCTCCAGCACTACCGCGAACGCTTCACCAACATTCTGGTGGACGAATTCCAGGACACCAACAACATTCAGTACGCATGGATCCGACTGCTGGCAGGTGATACCGGCAAGGTGATGATTGTCGGTGACGATGACCAGTCTATCTACGGCTGGCGCGGTGCCCAGGTAGAAAACATCCAGCGCTTCCTTAAAGATTTTCCCGGTGCCGAAACCATCCGCCTTGAGCAGAACTACCGCTCAACCAGCAATATTCTCAGCGCGGCAAACGCCCTGATTGAAAACAATAATGGCCGTCTGGGTAAAAAGTTATGGACCGAAGGCATTGAGGGCGAGCCGATTTCGCTCTACTGCGCCTTCAACGAACTCGACGAAGCCCGCTTTGTCGTTAACCGGATCAAAACCTGGCAGGACAACGGCGGTGCGCTTGAGAAGTGTGCGATCCTCTATCGCAGCAACGCCCAGTCGCGTGTGCTGGAAGAGGCGCTGCTACAGGCCAGCATGCCGTACCGTATTTACGGCGGGATGCGCTTCTTTGAACGTCAGGAAATCAAAGACGCGCTCTCCTATCTGCGCCTTATTGCTAACCGTAATGACGATGCAGCCTTTGAACGCGTAGTTAACACGCCAACGCGTGGCATTGGCGATCGTACCCTGGACGTTGTTCGTCAGACTTCCCGTGATCGTCAGCTGACGTTATGGCAGGCCACCCGTAAGCTATTGCAGGAAAAAGCACTCGCAGGCCGTGCGGCAGGCGCTTTGCAGCGTTTTATTGAGCTGATTGATGCGCTGGCCCAGGAGACGGCGGAAATGCCCCTGCACGTGCAGACTGACCGGGTCATTAAAGATTCAGGTCTGCGCATGATGTACGAGCAGGAAAAGGGCGAGAAAGGCCAGACACGTATTGAGAACTTAGAGGAGCTGGTGACGGCGACGCGCCAGTTCAGCTACAACGAAGAAGATGAAGATTTAATGCCGCTGCAGGCGTTTCTTTCCCATGCTGCGCTGGAAGCAGGCGAAGGGCAGGCGGACACCTGGCAGGATGCCGTGCAGCTGATGACGCTCCATTCGGCGAAAGGGCTGGAGTTCCCCCAGGTGTTTATTGTCGGTATGGAAGAGGGCATGTTCCCAAGCCAGATGTCGCTGGACGAAGGCGGACGCCTGGAAGAAGAGCGCCGCCTGGCTTACGTCGGTGTGACCCGTGCCATGCAAAAACTCACCCTGACCTATGCCGAGACGCGTCGTCTGTACGGCAAAGAGGTTTACCATCGTCCGTCACGCTTTGTTGGCGAACTGCCGGAAGAGTGTGTGGAAGAGGTTCGTTTACGGGCCACCGTCAGCCGTCCGGTCAGCCATAAACAGCTGGGAACACCGATGGCGGAAAACGACACGGGTTATAAACTGGGCCAGCGCGTGCGGCATGCGAAATTTGGTGAAGGCACCATTGTGAACCTGGAGGGCAGTGGCGAGCATAGCCGTTTGCAGGTGGCCTTCCAGGGGCAGGGTATCAAATGGCTGGTTGCCGCTTATGCTCGTCTGGAAACAGTGTAACATTCAGAAAAATATCATCTTTTTGTAATCTTCTGCTAGCCTTATACGCTGAGGGGGAAATATTACCCCTTAGCGTTCCGTTGCGAGTTGACGCCTTATTTTTGCTGGCGTAACATGCGCGCACGATCACGCTAAGAGGACATTCGCCTTGGACACACCCAGTACATACTGGCTCAATTCCCTGTCATCCAGGAACAACTCCTAAGGCTATCTCCTCTTGCTGATGGCCTTAGTGGTTGTCAGCGATCTGTTTTATTCCCGTCGCGCTGAGTCAGGCTGTTTAATGGTCTGAAACGCCTTATGTTTCTTGTGTGCCCAACCGAACTGTCCAGACATTTTTGTATTGGGAGTCCCGGTCATGCTGAGCGCATTTCAACTCGAAAATAATCGTTTAACCCGCCTCGAGGCTGATGAAATCAAGCACCTCGCCAGCTCTGTATGGGTTGATTTGGTCGAGCCGGACGATGACGAACGACAACGCGTGCAAACGGAACTTGGCCAGAATCTGGCAACACGCCCTGAACTGGAAGATATCGAAGCATCCGCTCGTTTCTTTGAAGACGAAGACGGTTTGCATATCCACTCCTTCTTCTTCTTCGAAGACGCTGAAGATCACGCCGGTAACTCCACGGTGGCTTTTACTATCCGTGAAGGTCGTCTGTTTACCCTGCGTGAGCGTGAGTTGCCGGCATTCCGGCTCTATCGTATGCGCGCCCGCAGCCAGGAGATGGTGGATGGCAACGCTTATGAGCTTTTGCTGGATCTCTTCGAAACCAAGATTGAACAGCTGGCGGATGAAATCGAAAATATCTACAGCGATCTGGAAAAACTGAGCCGCGTGATCATGGAAGGTCAACAGGGTGATGAATATGACGAAGCGCTTTCCACGCTGGCAGAACAGGAAGATATCGGCTGGAAAGTTCGCCTGTGCCTGATGGATACCCAACGTGCACTGAACTTCCTTGTTCGCAAAGCGCGTTTACCCGGCGGGCAACTGGAGCAGGCGCGTGAAATCCTGCGCGATATCGAATCTCTGCTGCCGCACAACGAATCCCTGTTTCAGAAGGTAAACTTCCTGATGCAGGCGGCAATGGGCTTTATCAATATCGAGCAGAACCGCATTATCAAGATCTTCTCGGTGGTTTCAGTGGTCTTCCTGCCCCCGACGCTTGTTGCCTCCAGTTACGGGATGAACTTCGAGTTTATGCCTGAACTGCACCTGAGCTTCGGTTACCCTGCCGCCATTATTCTGATGATCCTGGCAGGCCTGGCCCCGTATCTCTATTTCAAACGCCGCAACTGGTTGTAATTCTGCCAACAGAGGTTCAGCAATTCTGCTGAACCTTTCTCTCTTACAGGCTCCAGGTCTGAATACCCTTAACCTTCAGTTCGTAATACCAGATATTCGCCCGCGAGGCGGTATAAATATTAACAACAAAGGCCAGGAATCGCAGATCGGTAGCCGCAATAATAACGGCAACTACAATATTTAGTAGTAAGATCAGAATTGATTTTTTCCATAACCCTAATATCAGCAAATAGATAATTGAGAAGAAATAGGCGAAGAAGTTCATAGACACTTTAAGCTTTTGCCCAAACGTCATTGTCTTAAACGCTTCTCTCCAGGCTGGCGTCGCGCCCCAAAAAGCGGGCAGGCCATTTTTGTCAAAGAACGAAAAACGGAATTTCCATTTTTCACTCAGTGACGGATCGTTCTGGTAATCGTAGTCGTTAGCGACGCTCATGTTTCTCTCCATAATGGTAATGATTTTTGCAGGTTCAGACTGCCGGGTCTTCGTGTGTAGGGGCGAGGAGTAAGATTAAAAACAGCAAAAAGTCGAAGCCGTTACCCACTTTAACGGCCAGGCTCTCGCATTCTGCGCCAAAAAAGAACCCCAGCCCGGCTGACGCCAGGTAAATGACGACTGAGGGAATAACCACGTAACGGGCTTTTAATCCACTGTCCCGCGTGCGTTGCGCATTGATATTCACCTTCAGGTAAGTAAACAACACCATGCACGACAGCAGAATAATGGGGCGCTCATCCAGATTGAAGGCGAGGGAAAGAAAGATAACATGCAAGAGTATATAGAGAACAATATATGGCCGACGCATAAGCCGTTTTTTGCCGGAAGGCAAAATAATCCTGCGCATCATTTCTCATTCATCCTGAACAGTGAAAATCAAACAGATTAAAACATAGCATTGAGAAATGGATTATGCGAAACAGAAATTGAATAATCCTCGATATAAATAAGCGGGCGACCATGCCGCCCGCTTATTTAGCGTGTTGATGTCCGGGTTAATGCATCTGGTCGACTGCGCAATTTATCACTCAGTGATGTCCCCAGGCCCTCACCGGTCGGCGGCAGCAAATAACCGTTTTCAACAACCGGTAGCCTGTCCACCAGATCGCCGTAGAAATCCGCCAGATAGGCGCGTACCACCTCCTGGAATATGGCGTTATTGCATGACAACCCCAAGTGCAGCGAGGCCATTAGTACCACCGGGCCGGTACAGTCGTGGGGGGCAATGGGCTTTTGGTAGGCTTCGGCCAGCGCAGCGATTTTTTTTGCTTCGGTAATGCCGCCACACCAGGAGAGATCGAGCATCACGTAGTCGAGCGCGTCGGCGGCTAAACACTCCCGAAAATTGCTCATCGTGGCCAGGGTTTCACTGCCACAAACCGGAATGCCGGAAAGGCGACGGTAATCTGCCAGCCCCTGTGGCGAATCCATTTTGATGGGATCTTCTGCCCAAAAGATATCGTACTGTCGCAGCTCACGTGAAATAGCCAGCGCTGCGGTGGTATTCCACAGGGAGTGGAATTCACACATCACATCGATTTTGTCGCCCACCGCGTCACGGATCTTTTTGAAAGGCGCGATGGCTTTCTTGATATCACTGCTACTGATGTACTGGCCGTTGCTGGCTGCGGCGAAGCTGTCTACCGGCCAGATTTTCATGGCGCTGAACCCTTCTTCAATCAAACTTTGTGCCAGCTCGTCCGGGCATTCCAGGAAGGCAACCTGATCATCATAGCGACCCTGCGGGCGCTGCTCGCCCTGTGACAAGGTGCGGCGTTGCTCACCCTGACTATTAAAATTTACCCCTGCGCAGGTGTTGTAGGCGCGCATTTTGTCGTGGCACAACCCGCCCAGTAACTGCCAGACCGGCTTTTTCAGCGCCTTACCCAGTAAATCCCATAGCGCAATATCGATAGCCGAACAGGCGCGGGTCTCCACCCCGGAGCCGTTGAAACCCAGGTAGCCCCGTAGCAGTGTACGGTTGTGGCGCTCGATATTCAGCGCCTCCTGACCCAGCAGCATCGGGGCGATGATGGAGTGGATATAGGCTTCTACCGCTTCAGCGCCACGGAACGTTTCCCCTAAGCCGATCAGCCCTTCATCGGTGTGAATCTCTACCCATAACAGGTTTGCATGTGCACGAACCCGGGTCGTTTCGATTTTAGTGATCTTCATAGATACCCCCTCGCGGATTAACTTTCTTTAATGGTTGCGCTACCATTTGCTGCTGTTAAAAAAGCTGTCTACAGGTGCAAAATAGAAAGCATTAAAAAACAATTAAATCAAACCATTATAAAATGGTAGCGCATTCATTTATCGCTCAAGCCTGGACTGATCCCTGGCGGCAGACAAGCGCAGGATCGTCAAAATGCGATCCCGCTTACAAAAAGGAGGTGGGGTCAGAGGCGCTAAGGTGTCTGAAGACAGGTCGAAAGTCGGTCAACGAGGGTAAAGCCAACGTCATCATTGACGGTCGTATGATCGCCGTTTTTCAGGCGGCGCAGCAGGGCAGCCGCTGCCAGATGACCAAGCTGTTTGCCATCAATGCGCACTGTCGAAAGAGGCGGGAAAGTGTGGGCAGCGAAGTTCATATCGCCAAAACCAAAGACAGAAAGCTGTTCCGGCACCTTCAGATGGCGGCTTGCGGCTTCGGTCAGCACGCCGTGGGCCAGGGTATCAGAAGTGCAAACGACGACACGCGGTGTACTGTCCCTTTCAAGGATGCGTGTTAAACCTTCGCGGCCCTGCTCCAGGGCAGGCAGTCCCGTGAAGCTCTGATGCACAATATCAGTGATGCCCTGCGACGTTAAGGTTTCCATAAACACCTGCGCTCGCACTTTACCGCGTGGATCATCAACGGAGAGCAGGGCGAAATGACGATATCCCTGACCGAGTAAATGATTAGCCACACGACGGCCCACCTCTTCGTGAGAAAACCCCACCAGCATATCAATAGGGGAGTCGCTGATGTCCCAGGTTTCCACCACCGGCACGCCCGTCGCACGCAGGCGTTTGCGGCTGGGTTCAGTGTGCACCGTTCCGGTGAGGATAATGCCATCCGGGCGACGACTGAGGATCACGTCCAGCAGCTCCTGTTCCTGTTGTGCTTCATACCCGGAGATACCCAGCAGGACCTGGTAGCCGTTGGCGGCCAGTTGCTCGGCAATCGCCTGAAAGGTATCCGAAAACAGGGGATTAGTGAGCATCGGGACTAATACCGCGACCAGACGGCTACGGTTGGATGCCAGTGCGCCCGCATTCTGATTGGGTACAAAGCCCGTCTCTTCAATGACTTTCAATACTCTGGTGCGCGTCGCTTCCTTTACCTGGTCCGGTTGATTTAACACACGCGACACCGTGATGGGGGCAACATTAGCCATTTTTGCTACATCTGCGATGCGCAGTCCTGAAACTGTCTGTTTACGACCGGGCATAGAGTGTCCACCACTGAAAGACGGTTAGTTTAAGGGCTTATCTTATCGACCACGACGTTGGGTATACAGCGCATCGAGTACAAAAACTGCCAGCGCAACCCAAATAAAGGCAAAGGTCACCATTTTGTCTGCGCCGGGGTGCTCATCGTAGAAGAACACGGCCAGAAGGAACATCAAGGTCGGGCCGATGTACTGAAAGAACCCGAGCGTCGATAAGCGAAGACGGGTAGCCGCCCCGGTAAAACAGAGCAGGGGAATGGTGGTGACAACACCCGCTGCCATTAACAGCAGGTTAAGAGACACGCTGTTCTGGGTCATATGGCTGGTTTCGCTGTTTGCAAAGCCAAACAGCCAGATGGCCGCAACCGGAAGCAACCAGAGTGTTTCGATGAGCATGCCAGTCTGGGCGTCAACGGCGATTTTTTTACGGATGAGCCCGTAAAAAGCGAAGCTGAAGGCGAGTCCGAGCGAGATGATCGGTAACGAGCCGAAGGCCCACAACTGAACCAGCACGCCGGTCGCCGCCAGAATAACCGCAGCCCACTGCATCCGGCGAAAACGCTCGGCGAGAAAAATCATGCCCAGTAAAATATTCACCAGGGGGTTGATGAAATAACCGAGGCTGGCTTCCAGCAGATGATGATTATTGACCGACCAGATAAAAAGCAGCCAGTTGCCCCCGATTAGCACTGCCGAAAGTGCCAGTAAGCAGAGCTTCTTTGGCATGCGGAAAACCTGTTTCACCTGCGGCCATTGTCGGCTGACGCTTATCAGGGCAATCATAAAGAAAAAGGACCAGATAATGCGGTGAGTCAGGATTTCATCGGCGGGGACATACCCTATGATTTTGAAATAAGCCGGCGCAATACCCCAAATAAAGTAAGCCGCAAGGGCGAGTAACACCCCTTGTCGCGTCTGTTTTGCATCCATGTCACTACACTCGTTGCTGAAAAGAGAGGCTACTTTAACTGATTTTGTGACTCAACCCACCATATAGGTCGCGGTTGCGCTTGCAATATAGAGCTGCTCTTCGTTATGCAGCTCAACACGGGCAACAGCCACTTTGTTCCCCGCACGCAAAAGGGTGCTGCTGGCGGTAAACCGGTTTCCACGGCCAGGGCGTAAATAATCCACGCGTAAATCAATCGTCCCCATCCGCGACAAACGGGTCCGCAGCTCCTCCTCCGTCAGCGTATCGTGACGCGTGAGGGTGCTGCCTACGCAAACCAGTCCGGCCGCCACGTCCAGGGCGGAAGCAATCACGCCACCATGAAGAATACTCTGCGCCCAGTTTCCCACCATCATGGGTTGATTATTAAAGCTGAGCTCGGCGTACTCTTTTTCATAGCGGATGAGTTCCAGCCCAAGGGCGCGATTAAACGGCATATGGTAAACAAAGATCTCACCTACCAGTTTTAATGCGGCGTCGGCTGTGAGGAGGGTTGACATAGAAGCTATATCCATAAGTTAAAGAAATGTTGATTTTATGCCTCAAAATTGTTGATTACCAGTTTCAGAAAGGATACCTGCGCAGCTCTTAAATAAATCTGTAGAATAGGTGGCGCTAAAATATTCAGTTCAACAACTTTGTTCAGGGGAAGAAAGCCGATGCGGACGTTTCTGGGTTGGTTTGCGGCAGCGTGCATGCTGCCATTTGCAGCATTTGCGCAGGAAGCGACAGTAAAAGAAGTTCATGATGCGCCCGCGGTGCGCGGCAGTATTATCGCCAACATGCTCCAGGAGCATGATAATCCGTTTACGCTCTACCCGTATGAATCCAACTACCTGCTTTATACCTATACGAGCGATATGAACAAAGAAGCCATCCGCTCTTATAGCTGGTCGGATGAAGCTCGTAAGGATGAAGTGAAGTTCCAGCTCAGCCTGGCATTCCCGTTATGGCGTGGTATTGTCGGACCGAACTCGGTGCTGGGTGCGTCTTACACGCAAAAATCCTGGTGGCAGCTCTCTAATACCAAAGAGCCGGCGTCTTCGCCGTTCCGTGAAACCAACTATGAACCGCAGCTGTTCCTTGGTTTTGCCACCGACTACAGCTTTGCGGGCTGGACGTTACGTGATGTGGAGTTTGGTTTTAACCATGATTCCAATGGACGTTCCGACCCGACGTCGCGTAGCTGGAACCGCATCTACACGCGTTTGATGGCGCAAAACAATAACTGGCTGGTAGAAGTGAAACCCTGGTACGTCGTGGGAAATACCGACGATAACCCGGACATCACCAAATACCTGGGCCACTATCAGATGCGAATCGGCTATCAGTACGGTGAAACCATCTTCAGCGTGAAAGGTCAGTACAACTGGAATACTGGCTACGGCGGCGCAGAGGTCGGTGTGAGCTATCCGATTACCAAACATGTTCGCTTCTACACTCAGGTGTACAGCGGCTATGGCGAGTCGTTGATTGACTATAATTTCAATCAGACACGGGTTGGTGTTGGCGTAATGCTCAACGATCTGTTTTAAGGATTGCAGTTTCATGAGCAGGCGCTGAAAATAGCGCCTGTTTTTTGCGGTTGAATGGGGTAAATGTGGCGCAGGCGGAAGTTTTGAATCTGGAATCGGCAGCTCTACAGGTTTTACGTGAAACCTTTGGCTACCAGCAGTTCCGTCCGGGCCAGGTGGATATTATCGACACGGCGCTCGCCGGTCGCGATTGTCTCGTCGTGATGCCCACGGGTGGCGGAAAATCCCTCTGTTATCAAATTCCGGCGTTGATCCTTCCGGGATTAACCCTGGTGGTCTCACCGCTTATCTCGTTGATGAAAGACCAGGTCGATCAGCTCCTTGCCAACGGTGTGGCGGCGGCGTGTCTCAATTCAACGCAGACGCGCGAGCAACAGCTTGAGGTGATGGCAGGGTGCCGAACCGGGCAAATTCGTCTGCTCTATATCGCCCCCGAGCGTCTGATGCTCGACAATTTCCTGGACCAGCTTCGCCACTGGAACCTCACTCTGTTAGCCGTGGACGAGGCGCACTGTATCTCTCAGTGGGGCCATGATTTCCGCCCGGAATATGCCGCTCTTGGGCAGTTGCGCCAGTATTTGCCCGCGGTGCCCTTTATGGCGCTCACCGCCACGGCCGATGACACTACACGGGCGGACATTGTGCGTCTGCTCGGGCTCAACGACCCGCTGATTCAAATCAGCAGCTTCGACCGTCCGAACATCCGCTACATGCTGATGGAGAAGTTTAAACCGCTCGATCAGCTCCTGCGCTACGTGCATGACCAGCGTGGCAAAGCGGGGATTATCTACTGCAACAGTCGTGCGAAAGTGGAAGACACCGCCGCACGTCTGCAAAGTCGGGGGTTCAGTGCGGCGGCCTACCATGCCGGGCTGGAAAACGACGTGCGCGCCAGCGTGCAGGAGAAATTCCAGCGCGATGACCTGCAAATCGTGGTCGCCACCGTGGCCTTCGGGATGGGCATCAACAAACCCAACGTGCGCTTTGTGGTGCATTTCGATATTCCGCGCAACATCGAATCCTATTATCAGGAAACCGGTCGTGCCGGACGAGACGGGTTACCGGCGGAAGCCATGTTGTTTTATGCCCCGGAAGATATGGCCTGGCTGCGTCGCTGTCTGGAAGAGAAACCCGCCGGGCAGTTGCAGGATATCGAACGCCACAAACTGAACGCGATGGGAGCCTTTGCTGAGGCGCAAACCTGCCGTCGCCTTGTGCTGCTGAACTATTTCGGCGAAGGGCGACAGGCACCCTGCGGTAACTGCGATATCTGCCTCGATCCCCCAAAACGCTATGATGGGCTCACCGATGCGCAAATTGCCCTCTCCACCATTGGTCGGGTTAATCAGCGGTTCGGGATGGGCTATGTGGTGGAAGTGATCCGTGGCGCAAATAACCAACGTATCCGTGAGCTTGGCCACGATAAGCTTAAGGTGTACGGGATGGGGCGGGATAAAAGCCATGAGCACTGGGTGAGCGTGATTCGACAACTCATCCATTTGGGGCTGGTCACGCAGAATATTGCGCAACACTCATGCTTACAGATGACGGATGCCGCGCGTCCCGTGCTGCGGGGTGAAATACCGTTGCAACTGGCCGTACCGCGCATGGTGGCGATTAAATCCAGGGTGATGCAAAAGGCCGCCGTCGGCAACTATGATCGTAAGCTCTTCGCCAAGCTACGCAAACTGCGTAAAGCGATTGCTGATGAAAACAACGTGCCGCCGTATGTGGTCTTCAATGACGCAACGCTTATCGAAATGGCGGAACAGATGCCCATTACGCCGGGTGAAATGCTGGGAGTTAATGGCGTTGGGGTTCGTAAACTCGAACGGTTTGGTCAGGAGTTTATGGCGCTGATCCGTGCCCACGTTGACGGTGATGATGAGTAGTCAGCAGGCGCGAAAAGTGCCAGGATAGTTACCCACTTTACTATTTTTCCGCGAGTTAAACATGGTCATGCTCTTCCTCACCGTCGCCCTGGTGCACATTGTGGCGTTAATGAGTCCAGGCCCGGACTTTTTCTTTGTGTCGCAAACCGCCGTTAGCCGCTCCCGTAAAGAGGCGATGATGGGTGTGCTGGGCATCACCGCAGGCGTGATGGTCTGGGCGGCCGTTGCGCTGCTCGGTCTGAACCTGATCCTTGAGAAAATGGCCTGGCTGCACAGCATTATTATGGTCGGCGGTGGCCTGTATCTGTGCTGGATGGGTTACCAGATGCTGCGCGGCGCGCTGAAAAAAGAAGAGAAAACCGCCGAAGCGCCTGCGGTGGAGCTGGCGACCAGCGGGCGCAGCTTTATGAAGGGGCTGCTGACGAATCTCGCCAATCCCAAAGCCATCATCTACTTCGGCTCGGTATTCTCACTGTTTGTGGGAGACAGTGTCGGTACGGGCGCGCGCTGGGGTATTTTCGTACTGATCATTGTGGAAACCTTTGCCTGGTTTACCGTGGTGGCAAGCCTGTTCGCTCTTCCGGCGATGCGTCGTGGTTATCAGCGTCTGGCGAAGTGGATTGACGGTTTTGCCGGTGCGCTGTTCGCCGGTTTCGGTATTCATCTGATCATTTCGCGGTAAGTTTTCTACCGGATAGCTGACGCCATCCGGTTATCTCATCAGGCATGACGTGCCGATGCCAGCAGTGCCCCCACCAGCATAAATAACGACCCAAACACCTTATTTAACGCTTTCATCTGATGTGGCCCTTTAATCCAGCCAGCGATACGCTGCGCCAGCGTCGCGTAGCCAATCATCACAATGATATCCACCACAATGGTGGTCACGCCCAGCACCACGTACTGCATGATTTGCGGCTGCTGCGGCACAATAAATTGTGGAAACAGCGCGGCCAGAAAGACAATGCTTTTGGGGTTGGTGAGATTCACAAACACGGCGCGCTTAAACAGACGCGAGCGGGATTGCGTCCGGGCAAGGGTATTGAGGTCAATCGCCCCGGCGGCGCGCCATTGTTGAATACCGAGCCAGATCAGGTAGGCAGCCCCCGCCCATTTCAGTACTTCAAACGCCAGCACCGAGCGGGAGAAAAGGGTGCCCAGACCTACGCCCACCAGCACAATGTGAATACCAAGGCCAGTTTGTAGCCCGGCAATGGACGCCGCCGCGCCACGATAACCGTGGCTTAGCGAGGTGGTCATGGTATTGATCGCCCCGGAACCGGGCGAAAGGCTGAGGATAATGGACGTCAGCAGATAGGCGAACCACCACTCGAAGGTCATGAGAAACTCCCTGATTGTCTGTTTTTATGCCACAATACGCTATTGTCCGCAGAGGTTGCTATAGGTCACAAAAAACGTTTTGGTCGTGTGAGTGAGGGCGTACCCAATGTTCCGGCGAAACAAGGAGTGGGAAACCAGAGAAAGCGCGTTTGCTGCCTTTGCTACAGGTCCGTTAACCGATTTCTGGCGTCAGCGTGAAGAGGCAGAGTTTACCGGCGTGGATGACGTCCCGGTGCGTTTTGTCCGTTTCCATGCCACCGGGCACGATCGGGTTATCGTGGTCTGCCCTGGCCGTATTGAAAGCTATGTGAAGTATGCCGAACTGGCCTATGACCTGTTTCATCTTGGGTTTGATGTGCTCATTATTGACCATCGCGGTCAGGGGCGGTCGGGGCGTATGCTGGAAGATTCGCACCGGGGCCACGTGGTCAATTTCAGTGATTACGTTGACGATCTGGCGGCATTCTGGGAACAGGAAGTGGCTCCCGGCCCGTGGCGTAAGCGCTACATCCTGGCCCATTCTATGGGCGGTGCGATTGCCACGCTCTTTTTACAGCGCCATCCGCAGGCAAATTGTGATGCTATTGCGCTGTGCGCGCCCATGTTCGGCATCATTATTCATCTGCCAGACTGGATGGTACGCCCGTTGCTGGACTGGGCCGAAGGCTACCCGCGCATTCGTGAAAATTACGCCATCGGCACGGGACGCTGGCACGCGCTGCCGTTTGCCATCAACACCCTGACCCATAGCCGCGAACGTTACCGACGCAACCTGCGTTTTTATGCTGATGAGCCTCAGTTACGCGTTGGCGGGCCAACCTGGCACTGGGTGCGGGAAGGCATTCTGGCCGGTGAAGAGGTGCTGGCAGGGGCGGCATCAGACACCTCGCCGATGTTGATTATTCAGGCAGAAGAAGAGCGTGTTGTGGATAACCGCATGCACGATCGCTTCTGCGACATTCGCGCCGCAGCGGGTCACCCTTGTGAAGGGGGCAAGCCGCTTGTCATAAAGGGCGCGTACCATGAGATCCTCTTTGAAGAGGACGCCATGCGCTCAGTCGCGCTCAGCGCCATCGTCGACTTCTTCGATCGGCATAACTAATGAATTATTGAGGTATAAGGTTCTTATGTATCAGGTTGTTGCATCTGATTTAGATGGCACATTGCTCTCCCCCGACCACACACTCTCCCCGTTTGCGAAGGATACGCTCAAGCTCCTCACTGCGCGCGGGGTGAACTTCGTTTTCGCCACGGGTCGTCACCATGTGGATGTCGGGCAAATCCGCGACAACCTGGAGATCAAAGCCTACATGATCACCTCGAATGGCGCGCGCGTACACGATACCGACGGCAATCTGGTGTTCACCCATAACCTCGATCGGGACATCGCCGCTGACCTGTTTGGCGTGGTGCATAACAACCCGGACATCATCACTAACGTCTACCGTGATGACGAGTGGTTTATGAACCGCCACCGTCCGGATGAAATGCGTTTCTTTAAAGAGGCAATTTTCCAGTATTCCCTCTACGAGCCAGGCTTGCTGGAGCCGGAAGGGATCAGCAAAGTCTTCTTTACCAGCGACTCGCATGAACAGCTCCTGCCTCTGGAGCAGGCGATAAACGCCCGCTGGGGCGATCGCGTTAACGTGAGTTTCTCCACGTTAACCTGCCTGGAAGTAATGGCAGGCGGCGTGTCGAAAGGGCATGCGCTGGAGGCCGTATCCGCAGCGCTGGGTTACAGCCTTAAAGAGTGCATCTCCTTTGGCGACGGCATGAACGATGCCGAAATGCTCTCTATGGCGGGCAAAGGATGCATCATGGGCAACGCCCATCAGCGCCTGAAGGATCTGCACCCGGAGCTGGAAGTGATTGGTACTAACGCCGACAACGCTGTCCCACATTATCTACGCAAACTCTTTCTTGAGTGACGATAGGGTTATTTATTGACCAGTTGTCAACCAAAGACTCCGCTACAATGGGTGTTCCTTATCCAGAGAGACATTCATTGTGGCGCTTCTCATCATTACCACGATCCTGTGGGCCTTCTCTTTTAGCCTGATTGGCGAGTACCTTGCCGGGCATGTTGACAGCTATTTTTCGGTGCTGATGCGCGTCGGGCTGGCGGCGCTGGTCTTTTTACCTTTCCTGCGCACGCGCGGGCTACCCTTTAAAACAATCGGTTTGTATATGCTGGTGGGGGCGCTCCAACTGGGCATTATGTACCTGTTCAGCTTCCGGGCCTACCTCTACCTGACAGTCTCGGAGTTCCTGCTCTTCACCGTCTTCACGCCGCTTTATATCACCCTCATTTACGATCTGCTCAGTAAACGCAAACTGCGCTGGGGCTATGCGCTGAGTGCGCTGCTGGCGGTGGTGGGAGCGGCGATTATTCGTTATGACAAAGTCAGTGAGCACTTCTGGACAGGGCTGATGTTTGTTCAGCTTGCCAACCTCAGTTTCGCCATCGGCATGGTGGGCTATAAACGCCTGATGGAAACCCGTCCTATGCCGCAGCACAACGCGTTTGCGTGGTTCTACCTCGGTGCGTTTGTGGTGGCGGTGACCGCCTGGTTTGCGCTGGGAAATCCACAAAAACTGCCAACCACCAACGTACAGTGGGGCGTGCTGATCTGGCTGGGCGTGGTGGCGTCAGGGCTTGGCTACTTCATGTGGAACTACGGGGCAACGCAGGTGGATGCCGGTACGCTTGGCATCATGAATAATGTGCACGTTCCGGCCGGGCTGCTGGTTAACCTTGCCATCTGGCAGGAGCAGCCCCACTGGCCGAGCTTTATTATTGGTGGCTCGGTGATAATGGCCTCGCTGTGGGTCCATCGACAGTGGGTCGCTCCGCGCTCCGCACAAACGGCAGATGGTCGCAAGCGTGGTTCCGCGCTGAGCGAATAAACGCCTCGGTCACCGGTTGACGCTGCTCACCATCGCGTGTGGCGGCGTACAACCGGCTCCACAAGCCTTCTCCCAGCGTCTTTGTCACCACCAGCCCCTGGCGTTCAAAACTCTCCACCACCCAGTGCGGCAGTGCGGCAATCCCCATCCGCGCCGCCACCATCTGAATCAATAACAGGGTGTTATCCACACTTTTTAGCGACGGGCTGACGCCTGCCGGTTGCAGGAAGTGACGCCAGATATCCAGACGACTGCGTTGCACCGGGTAAATAAGCAGCGTTTCGGCGGCAATATCTTCCGGTGCGATTCGCGCCCGTGAAGCAAGAGGATGGTCAGGCGAGAGCACCAGCCGCACTTCAAAATCAAACATCGGCGAATAGTACAGCCCGCTGCGCGGCAGAATGTCCGATGTCATCACCAGATCCAGCTCGCCCTGCTGTAAGGCTGGCTGCGGGTCAAAGGTCACGCCTGATTTAAAATCCATCTCCACCTGCGGCCACTGGGTATGAAAACGCTCCAGCGCCGGCGTCAACCACTGGATACAGCTGTGACATTCAATGGCGATGCGCAGGCGTGTTTGCTGCGGTTTATTGCAGGCCTGCAACGCGCTGGTGATTTGTGGCAGCACCTGGTTTGCCAGTTGCAGCAGGATTTCGCCCTGCGGCGTAAAGCGCAGGGGCTGACTTTTACGCACAAACAGCCGGAAGCCCAGGCGCTGTTCCAGATCGCTGAACTGGTGGGAAAGGGCGGACTGAGTCTGGTGCAGCGATGCCGCCGCCGCCGCGAGAGAACCGCTGTTGCGTAACGCCTGCAGCGTTTTCAGATGTTTAATTTCGATCATGAAAGTCCTTCACTCCGGCATGACAAATTTGCGCTTGAGGAATATACAGTACCTTTTGATTATAGATGTGTAAACATCTGGACGTCTAAAATCCGTCGTCTTTTAAATTTATGACGCGGTGGCTGCGTTTACCTGCTCCGGCCACTTACTTCAGTAAGCTCCCGGAAATAAGCAAACGTGCTGCCTGCCCTGAATTCAAAATCTAACGTATTGACAATGACTTAGAGGAAGCGCAAATGACAGTTATCACACACACCCTCGGTTTTCCTCGCGTTGGTCTGCGTCGCGAGCTGAAAAAAGCGCAAGAGAGCTATTGGGCGGGCAACCTTTCCCGTGAAGAGCTGCTGGCGGTTGGCCGCGAACTGCGTGCCCGTCACTGGGAGCAGCAAAAAGCGGCGGGCATTGACCTGTTGCCGGTGGGCGACTTCGCCTGGTACGATCACGTTCTGACCACCAGCCTGCTGCTCGGCAATGTTCCGGCTCGTCATCAGAACAGAGACGGTGCTATCGATATTGATACGCTGTTCCGCATGGGTCGTGGCCGTGCGCCCACCGGTGAACCGGCAGCAGCAGCGGAAATGACCAAGTGGTTTAACACCAACTATCACTACATGGTGCCGGAGTTCGTCAAAGGCCAACAGTTCAGTCTGCGCTGGACGCAACTGCTGGAGGAAGTGGACGACGCGCTGGCGCTGGGCCACAGAGTTAAACCTGTATTGTTAGGCCCGGTCACTTACCTGTGGTTGGGTAAAGTCAAAGGTGAACCCTTTGATCGCCTGAGCCTGCTGAACGATATTCTGCCGGTCTACCAGCAGGTACTGGCTGAACTGGCAACACGCGGCATTGAGTGGGTACAGATTGACGAACCTGCGCTGGTACTGGAACTGCCACAGGTGTGGCTGGATGCGTTCAAACCGGCGTACGACGCGCTGTCCGGGCAGGTGAAGCTGTTGTTAACGACCTATTTCGAGGGCGTCACCCCTAACCTGGACACCATTACGGCGCTGCCGGTACAGGGGCTGCACGTTGATCTTGTTCACGGTAACGATGACGTTGTGAGGCTACATGAGCGCCTGCCCTCTGACTGGTTGCTCTCGGCAGGCCTGATTAACGGTCGTAACGTCTGGCGTGCCGATCTTACAGAGAAATATGCACAAATTGCGGTGATCAACGGCCAACGTCCGCTATGGGTGGCCCCTTCCTGTTCGCTGTTGCATAGCCCCATCGATCTGAACGTAGAAACGCGTCTTGATGCCGAGGTAAAGAGCTGGTTTGCCTTCGCGCTACAGAAATGTGAAGAGCTCGCACTGCTGCGCGATGCGCTGAACAGCGGTGATACCACTGCCATCAAAGCCTGGAGCGTACCGATTCAGGAACGTCGCCACTCCACCCGCGTGCACAATAGCGCTGTTGCAAAACGACTTGCAGCCATTACCGCGCAGGAGAGCCAGCGCAACAGTCCTTACACCGTGCGTGCAGTAGCCCAGCGTGCACGTTTTAAACTGCCTGCCTGGCCCACCACCACCATCGGTTCGTTCCCGCAAACCACCGAGATTCGTGGCCTGCGTCTGGACTTCAAAAAAGGCAATCTCGACGCTAACCACTATCGCACCGGCATTGCTGAACACATCAAACAGGCGATTGTGGAGCAGGAGCGGCTGGGGCTGGACGTACTGGTACACGGCGAAGCCGAGCGTAACGACATGGTCGAGTACTTTGGTGAGCATCTGGACGGTTTTGTCTTCACGCAGAACGGCTGGGTGCAGAGTTACGGCTCCCGCTGCGTGAAGCCGCCAGTGGTAATTGGCGACGTCAGCCGCCCGGAAGCCATTACCGTGGAGTGGGCGAAGTACGCCCAATCTCTGACCGACAAGCCGGTAAAAGGGATGCTGACCGGCCCTGTGACGATCCTGTGCTGGTCCTTCCCGCGCGAAGATGTGAGCCGTGAAACCATCGCCAAACAGATTGCGCTGGCGCTGCGTGACGAAGTAGCGGATCTGGAAGCGGCCGGTATCGGCATCATTCAGATTGATGAACCGGCCCTGCGTGAGGGGCTGCCGCTGCGCCGTAGCGACTGGGAGGCGTATCTGGCCTGGGGCGTCGAAGCTTTCCGCATTAACGCGGCGGTAGCGAAAGATGATACCCAGATCCACACCCATATGTGTTATTGCGAGTTTAACGACATCATGGATTCCATCGCCGCACTGGATGCTGACGTGATCACCATTGAAACGTCACGCTCGGATATGGAACTGCTGGAGTCGTTTGAAGCTTTCGACTACCCGAACGACATCGGGCCGGGCGTCTACGACATCCATTCGCCGAACGTCCCAAGCGTAGAGTGGATTGAAGCCCTGCTGGCAAAAGCCGCCCAGCGCATCCCGGCGGAGCGCCTGTGGGTGAACCCGGACTGCGGCCTGAAAACCCGCGGCTGGCCAGAAACCCGTGCCGCACTGGCGAATATGGTGAAAGCGGCGCAGAATTTGCGCCAGGCCTGAGAAGTGGGTGACTCATAATGAAAAGCGATCGCCCAGGCAATCGCTTTATTTACTTGTCTTTCGGATCGACGATGTTGATGGTGTAGGTTTTCTTAAATCTCGTGGAGCTTTCAAACATATGTGCGTAGCCACCTCCCGCCACCAGGAAGGTGACCACCCCTGTTTTGACAGGGGTGCCTTGCACCTGAATACAATTTAGATCACGGGTGTCTGTTGTTTTGTCTGACATGCGCCATTCTGGGAGCGGGCAATATTTGATGGTCAGCCCAGTATCCTCTGGATTAAGACGTAATGAATTTCCGGAGCCAGAAACACTGGCACCGAAGATGTTGATTTTCGCCGAGTAAGGCTGATGTAATACAGCATCATGTAACCTGGGGTTTTCTGGTAAGAAAGAAAAATGTTGGCTGCATGATGTCAAACATATTGTCATCATCAATATAAAGATTTTATTCATGCATTGATTCATCCTTGAGTTATGACTGTAGAGAATATTTATGCTATTCATCTTCTGAATGTGTATGTTAATGGTCCAGAACATTAATGGTGTAGGTTTTCTTAAATCTGGTGGCACTTACAAACATCGACCCATAGACACCTCCACCCACGACAAAAGTGACAATTCCGGGTTTAACGGGAGTTCCCTGTACGAGGATACAATTTAGATCGCGAGTGTCTGATGTTGTGTCTGACATGCGCCATTCTGGGGTCGGGCAATATTTGATGGTCAAGCCCGTATCCTCTGGATTAAGACGCAATACTATGCCTGGACTAATAACTGGGGCGCCGAAAATATTGATTTTTGCCGAGTAAGGTTGATGAACAACAGCGTCACGTAACATGGGATATTCAGGCAAAAACGAAACGTGCCGACTGCATGATGTCAAAAATAATACTATGATAATGAGATGTATTTTATTCATATTTATTTTAATGGCTTAAAAACCATGCCCCCGAAGAAACGATTGAGAAAACGACGGGTAGTCATGTCCGATTTAATGTGGTTTTTTACTTTTCCCCATGAGAAAAGTGCTAAGGATATTTCGCCTCTGTCACTTTGCGTTAACTGACTGTTCCAAACGATCCAGTGATTCGGCACAGTGAAAATTGAATCGTTACCGTCCAGTAATCCTCCGGCGACCAGCGTAACGACTTTGTACCCTCTGTTGACGTAATCATTAAAGATATGAATGTCTTCCACGCTGCCCCGGGTGATACCTGCATTGCAGAATACCAGTTCATAGCCCGCCTTCTGGAACCACTCTGTCAGAGTCTGCCACATGGTGACTCCGGCGGCAGGGGAGTCGACGGTGTCGTAGTTAATCACCGCATTTTCCGAATCTCTGAGACTGGCGAGGGTTATCCAGTCAACACCAGGAATAATAGGATCTGGGGGGGTTAAGTCATGGTCGTAAAATTCCCCTGACGGGTGTCTACATCCCTCTCCCGGCACAATTTCCAGCTCGCCAATTTTGGTTTTACCCCAGCACCAGAGTTCACGGGCGGCCTGCGCGTAGACATCGGGTCTGTCTATTTGCAGGCAGTAGAAAAATGCGGCTGGGCCGCACAAACTTCCCCACCCCTGATTAGGATAATCCAGCTGATTAAATCGCGTGGTTATCTGTTCTCTAATGGTGCTACGCTCGAAGGGATCGAGGTCATGGCCAATAGGGTACTCTTTCGCAATAAACGGGCGTTCGGGTCTGGATATTTTGACCTCCTGTATATTGGTTTCACCGGGTTTGACTCGACGGGTGTACCCGGTGGTAACGAAGAAACACGGATTCTCACGTTTAATTGAAGACCATGCACGCCCGGAACTGAATTCCGCTAAGGTATACATTTTGGTAAAAGGGGTTTCGTGAATGCGCGATGCCCCCAGCCTGCCTTTCCAGTAAAGGGTGACTTTCATGATATACATCGTTGAGAACGGATCGTCAGTTTCCTGAGTAATATGGCGTTGGGTTTCATAATTACTTTGTATTTGTTGTTGCGTCACATCCACAAGAATATGTTTATTACGCCGTGAATCCATTCGATAAATTAATAGGTCATAAAGAATATCCTCGGGTTTGACGTTGGAGCGAATTTGAGTGCTTACAGTATAGGTGGGCATTGTTAATCCTTTAGTTATATTGATGCTGAAAATTAACGGCATCCTGACGTTAATTAATGGTTTGGCTGTAATGTATTTATATATTTAATGGAATTTATTTGCGACCCGCAGAGATCACGTATTACGAGATCTCTGTACGATCAATTTGAAAATAAGTCGCGACGCTGGGGATTATATTTTACTCCTCCCGGCACAACCATGTTGTATTGCGTTGCGCCAGCAATGCTCTTTGCTGCGGCGTGGGTGTGCGGTCGCTGACCACATAGTGAAAATCGCCGATATCGCCGTTGCGGCACATCGCCCGACGGCCAAATTTGGTGCTGTCTACCACCAGCACGTTCACCTCCGCGCTGGCGACCAGCGCCAGGCGGGCCACCACTTCCTCGTCGTTAAAATCATATAACTCACCCTCTTCACCAATGCCGCCTACGGAGACCACACCCATATCAACCCGATAGCGGCGAAAAAAGGTCAGGGCATCGCTGCCGATCACGTCCAGATCGCGTTTGCGTACGCGCCCACCTGCCACCGTCAGTTCACAGCCTGGAAGCAGGCTCAACGGTGTGGCCGCGTGCAGATTGTTGGTGCAGACCGCCAGTTGCGTATCCTGTGGCAGGGCGCGGGCGACCATTTCGACGGTGGTACCGGTGCCGAGAAAACAGCTTTCCGCGTCGGCGAGAAGCTGAACCACGCGCTCGCCCATCCAGCGTTTGCCGATGACGTTCACGATCTCCCTTTGCTGATAGCCAATATTTTCGCGTGCGAAAGGAGCGACCATCCCGTGACGGCGTAAGAGCAGGCCCTGGGCGGTGAGCTCACGCAGGTCGCTGCGTACGGTTTGTAATGACACGCCAAAGTAGTGGGCCAGTTGTTCAATACTGCTTTCACCCTGTTCGGTGACGAGAGAGACAATCTCGCTGCGGCGGGCTTCCGGGGTCATATTTGCGTCCTGCTTTAACGGATTGGCACATGCTAGCCCGCAAATATGAAATTAGTACTACGAAAAACGGAGGTCATATTTCTGTCAGATTCCGTTGGTTTAATCGTCACAACGAAAACCAAGGGGATGAAAACATGAGTAAAACACCTGCACTGGCTGTGGTTTTTCTGGCCATGATGAGCGCGTCGGCCTTCGCCAAATCGACCCTCACGCTCTATACCAGCCAGCCTAACGAAGATGCACAGATGACGGTCAGTGCGTTTGAGCAGGCGCACCCGGATGTGGAAGTGAAGTGGATACGTGACGGAACCACCAAGCTGATTGCCCGTCTGCAGGCGGAAATCGCTGCCGGAGGAGCCAGCCCGGACGTATTGCTCATCGCTGACAGCGTGACGATGGAATCCCTGAAGCAAAAAAATCTGCTGGCGGCCTATAAATCACCGCAGGCCAGCCGCTACGATGCGCAACTCTACGATAAAGACGGTTACTACTACGGCACCAAGCTCATCACTACCGGCATTGCCTACCACACCAAAGCGCCGGTGAAACCGGACTCCTGGCAGGATCTGCTCAAACCTGAGCTGAAAAATATGACCACGCTGCCCAGCCCGCTCTACTCCGGCGCGGCGCAAATCCACCTCGCGACCCTGATGAATGACCCGCAGCTCGGCTGGCAGTATTACGAAAAACTGAAAGAGAACGGGGCAATGCCGCAAAGCGGTAACGGCGGGGTAATGAGCGCGATTACCTCCGGCAGCAAAGCCTACGGTGTGCTGGTGGACTATATGGCGATCCGTGAAAAAGCCAAGGGTGCGCCCGTCGAGTTCGTCTTCCCCAAAGAGGGGGTCAGCATCGTGACGGAACCCGTCGCAATGATGAAAGAGGCGAAAAACGGAGAAGGGGCAAAAGCCTTTATCGATTTTGTACTCTCTCCTGAAGGGCAAAAACTGGTGCTTAAACAGGGCTATCTGACCGCAGACCCGGCTCTGCCCGTTCCTGCTGGATTCCCGGCACGCGACAGTATCAAGCTGATGGCCTACGACCCGGCGAAAGCGCTGGCGGATGCCGAACCGAACAAAAAACGTTTTGCCGACCTCTTCGGAAACCGCTAAGTCATGACCGCAATGACCCTACGTCAACCCGCTACCCGCAGCCCTCCGAAAGGGCTGCTGTGGCTGCTACTCTGCCTGATTGCGCTGCTCAGTCTGCTCCCCAGCCTGCGACTGCTTACCTCCGCACTCTTCGACTGGCAGCAGGGCAGCAACAGCAGCCTGTGGCGGGTGATGAGCAGTGAAACCACCTGGATAGCGCTCTGGAACAGCCTTTACACCAGCGGTCTGGGGACCCTGCTCTCACTGGTGCTGGGTAGCCTGTTCGCTTTCTGCCTGGCGCTGACCAACATTCGCGGTAAGCAGATTTGGGTGTTCCTGTTTATGCTGCCGATGATGATCCCCCCACAGGTGACGGCACTAAGCTGGCTACAGCTGTTTGGGCCGGGCAGTATTCTGCTCAACAGCATTGGTCTTGCTCCGGCGTTTGGTAGCCCCAACCCGCTCTATTCGCCGGAAGGCATTGCGCTCTTGCTGGGTATCCAACATGCGCCGCTGGTTTTTCTGGCGCTGCGCACGCAACTGCACTGCCTGCCAAAAGAGCAGATTGAAGCCGCGCGTCTCAATGGCGCTTCGCTGTGGCGGGTATTTTTCGACATCGTTTTACCCCTTTGCCGCACGGCGCTCTGGTCGGGCGCGGCGATTGCCTTTGTCTCGGCGCTGGGGAACTTCGGCATCCCGGCGATGCTCGGCATTCCCATCTCTTACTTTGTGTTGCCGATTCAGATTTACCAGACGCTCTCCAGCTTTGGCCCGTCGATGCTCAACGATGTGGCGGCGCTGTCGGTGCTGATGGGGGTGCTGGCCATCGGTATTGTTACCCTGCAAGGGCGTATGCAACGGCGCTATGCGCTGCCCCTTATCGGCATGGCGGGGCGTGCGCTGAGTTTTGAACTGGGCAAATGGCGACTGGCAACGGAACTGCTGTTAAGCGCGGTGCTGTTTGCCATTCTGCTGGCCCCGTTGCTGGCGTTGCTGGTTACGTCGCTGGTGCCGACACTCGGTGTGCCGCTGAACATGGAGACCCTGACGTTCTCGGCCTGGCGCGCCATCTTTGACGATCAGAGCGCCACATGGCGGGCCCTGATCAACAGCGTAACGCTTTCAGTGAGCGCTTCGCTGGTGCTGATGCTCCTCTGTCTGCCACTGGCGTGGCTACTGGTGCGTTACCCCAGCCGCCCGCTGCGCTGGCTGTACAGCGTCATTGATATCCCCTACACCCTTCCCGGCGTGGTACTGGCGATTGCATTTATCCTGCTGTTTGCCCGCCCGCTGCCGTGGGTGGGTATCAGTCTCAGCGGGACGCTGACCCTTATTTTTCTTGCCTATCTCGCCCGTTTCCTGACGGTGTGCCTGAAGCCGGTGCACAACAGCATGTTGCAACTTGATCCGGCAATGGAAGAGGCGGCAAGTCTGGCGGGCGCCGGGTTCTCCCAGCGGTTACGTCATATTGTTCTGCCGCTGCTGGCACCTGCGGCCTTTGCCGGTGCGCTGTTGGTCTTTCTGACGGCGGTCAATGAACTGACGGTGTCAGCGCTGTTATGGAGCGCGGGCAAGGAGACCATCGGCGTGGTGATTTTTAATCTGGATGAGAGTGGTAACAAAGTGCTGGCCTCGGCGATTTCCGTGCTGGTGGTCGCGCTGGTGGCAGGCGTCATGTTACTGCTCAGTCGTCTTGGCAGGTATTTACCCAAAGGAGTGATTCCGTGGCAGAGCTGAAACTGGAACGGTTGTGTAAGGCATTTGGCGATCAGCTCGTGGTACGGGACCTGGATCTGACCATCCCCGAGGGGGCGTTTACGGCGCTGTTGGGGCCAAGCGGCTGTGGCAAAACCACGACGCTGCGCATTCTTGCCGGATTAGAACATTTATCTTCAGGCCGCCTGCTGCTTGGCGATCGTCTGCTGGCGGATGCACGCGTCCATATGCCACCCGAAACGCGCGATATGGGTATGGTGTTTCAGACTTATGCCCTGTGGCCGCATATGACGGTGGCGGAAAACGTAGGCTATCCGCTTAAGCTGCGCAAAGTGCAGGGTGCGGCACGTCAGAAGCAGGTAATGGAAGCCCTGGAGGTGGTGGAACTGGGTGCCTATGCCGACCGTTCTCCGCAGGATCTGAGTGGAGGGCAGCGTCAGCGCGTGGCGCTGGCCCGCTGTCTGGTGTCGGAGCCGCAGGTGGTTCTGCTGGACGAGCCGCTGGCGAACCTCGACAGACATTTACGCGCCACTATGGAACAGACGTTCCGTGATTTTCATCGTCGCACCGGCGCCACGTTTGTTTATGTGACCCACGATCAGGCCGAAGCGATGGCGCTGGCGAGCCATATTGCCGTGATGCACAAAGGAGAGCTGATGCAGTGGGGTGCGCCGCAGACGCTCTATCAGCACCCGGATAATGCCTGGGTCGCGGGCTTTATCGGCAAAGGCAGTATTGTCTCACTGACGGCCCCTGCCGATGTACAGGATCTGGACAGCATCCAGTTGCACAATGGCATGGCGTCAGGCAGTGACGGACCGCGCCAGCAGGTACTCATTCGACCGGAGCACGTTCAGATCACCGGCAATGGCCTTGTCGCGATGGTTGAAAGCTGCATTTACCAGGGGGAACGCTATTTGCTGGCGCTGCGTCTGCAGGACGGACAAATGCTCAGCGCCTTCCACCACTCCCCTTTGCGTGAACAGCAGCATACGGGGGTGCGCCTGTTGCAGGGCTGGCGGCTGGAGGCGGCATGACGATAGTTATTGACGTTATCAGTGGCCTGAACGCTAAAGCCCCGGCAGCGATCCTCATCTCCACGCCCCGGCAGCGAATTTTACTGGATGCGGGTGGGGCGCTGGATCCTGACGATGATCCATGGCCGGTGCCGGACAACCTCGATGCCGTATTGCTCAGTCACGATCATGTGGATCATATTGCAGGCCTGGATCGTCTGCCATCGACAATCCCGGTGTACTGCACGGCACTCACCGCGCAGGCCTTGCCCTCAGGCCATGATATTCAGATTATCCCGGTGCGCGGTCAGTTTCAGCTTGGCGAGATAACCGTCACGACAGGTAGCAGTGGGCATGCCCTCGGAGGAGTGTGGTTCCACCTCAACGTGGCGGGCGGTATTTTTTACAGTGGCGATTTCAGTATGGAGTCGACCATTTTTCACTTTGATACCCCACCCCCTGCGCAGGTCGCGCTGCTGGATGCCTCTTACGGTCTGTACGACGTGGCGCAGCATGAGCAGTGGGCTAAATTACAGGGCTGCTTTACGCGTCCTACACTCTGTCCGGTCCCGCCTTCCGGGCGCGCGGTAGAGCTGGCACTCCTGCTGGCAAGAGAAGGAGATACCGATATGGCGCTGGATGCGCCCTGCCTTGCGCTACTCCGGCAGATGGTCGACTGCAACGATGGCAGCGTGCGAGAAGATGTTGTGGGGGCGTTGCAGCAGCTACTGCAGACGCTCGCGCCGTTTTCCCCTGAAGTAAAGATTCTGTTTGCCGCCGATCCCGATGGCCAGAGCGGAATGGCCGGTGAACTGCGCGCCCGTGGCGACTTTTATCACCGGACGCTGTTTACAGGACACCTTAACCGCGTGGCCCGGCAGCAGTGGCAAAAAGGTGATGTGGATTTCTGCCGCTGGAATGTGCACCCGACCCGGCAAAGTTTACAGGCGCTGGTCGCCATGCTGGATTGCCGTAAGCTGTTCCCGCTGTTTACACCGATTGAGGATATCGGGCGCTGGCAGCAGGCGCTGCAATGTGAAATAGCTGACTTTCATTATCTTAGTCTAACCCGCTAATATTTATACCTTTTCACCACTCCTTCCTGGATCGTATCGCAAAATCGATGACGATCTTTCTCACCACCCACCTGCTTTATGAGATCTCTCACAAAATTTATATTATTATATTGTTATAACAATATAATAAATAACCACAGGGACCTCTGTATGAACTACAACGAAACAGGAAGCGCCATCGTGAAGTACTGCGGCGGGCTAACCAATTTTATTCATGTGACCAACTGTATGACCCGGGTGCGGATGACCATTTCTGACCCCGATAAGGTCGATATGCAAGGACTAAAAAGTATTGCTGGCGTGCTTGGGGTAGTGGAAGACGACACATTGCAAGTGATTGTTGGGCCGGGTAAATCGACAAAAGTCGCCGCTGTAATTAATGCTATGTTGAAAGGGGAAGCATCCAGCGACTCACCACTGAGTGCCGTAGAGCTGAAAGCAAATCAGGCGCGGGCAAAAGCCAAAAAGCAGACCCGCACCAAAGTCATTCTCAAGCATATCGCCAATATATTCGTGCCGATTCTGCCTGCGCTTATTGCGGCAGGGATCTTAATGGGTCTGAACAATGTACTGGTGAATACTGCCGCCTCCTGGGCGCTGGAAAACCATATTGCCCCAGCGGGTAAGTTGACAGCAGCGCAGATGGTACTTGAGCAGCGTCATTTGCTCGGCATCAGCCAGTTCCTCGACATCATCTCAAAAGCACTGTTTGGCTTCCTGGCTATCTACACCGGCGTAACGACGGCACGCGAGTTCGAGGGCAATGCAGTAATGGGCGGGTTACTGGGGGCGATAACTATCGCGCCTCAGCTCACATCAATGGGGCTAACGCCCGGCCAGGGTGGGTTGATTGGTGTGATTTTTTGCGTCTGGCTGATGTGCCTGCTGGAAAGACAGGTGCGCCGCATTGTGCCGGATATTATCGATGTAGTAGCCACGCCGACTATTGTGCTATTAGTCATGGCGGGTGCGCTGCTGTTCGCCATTATGCCCATTGCCGGTGTGGTCTCGAATGGTATCTTGCATGGACTTAACGGCCTGCTGGCGACGGGCGGCATTGCCGCAGGGTTTGTGCTCTCCGCGCTTTTCCCGTTCCTGATTTCACTGGGTCTGCATCATGGATTGTTCCCGATTCACCTTGAGATGATCAACAGTACCGGCCACGCGCCACTCTTCGCTATTCAAATTATGTCCAATTCCGGGATGGTCGGTGCGGCGACGGCGGTGCTGCTGCTTACCCGTGACCCGGTTATGAAAAAGATTGCCAAAGGTGCTATCCCCACTTCCATTCTGGCAGTGGGCGAGCCAACCATATTTGGCGTTAACATACCGGCCGGTTTTGCCTTTATCACCGGCTCCATTGGCGCGGGTTTTGGTGGCATGATGATCGTGCTGCTGGGCGTGTCGACCAATGGTGTCGGGGCGGCCGGGTTATCAGCGCTGCCGCTTATTGCCGATGGTAAGTATCTGCAATATATCCTGTCCTGGCTGGTGGGATGTGCCGCTGCATTTATCCTGACCTACATTGTCGGCAAGGTGCGCGGCTACGATAAAGAGACGGCGTGACGGACTGAAAAGGAGGTAGTAATGAAAGCGATTATGTTGATGTTTGATTCGCTCAATAAGCGGCTGCTGTCGGCCTACGGCAGTGACGCCGCGATCACGCCGAACTTTCAGCGGTTGAAAGAGAAAACAGCGCGTTTTGATAACGTCTACGTCGGCAGTATGCCATGCATGCCCGCGCGGCGGGAGCTGCATACCGGGCGCTATAACTTTTTGCACCGCGGCTGGTCACCGCTTGAACCTTTTGATGACTCAATGCCGGAATTGCTTAAAAAGCATGGGGTGCATACGCATTTGGTGACGGATCATAAACACTACTGGCGGGATGGTGGCGCAACTTACCACTCACGTTTTAACACTTATGAGTTTGTGCGGGGTCAGGAGGGGGACGCGTGGAAAGGGGTGGTGGATAAACCCGCATATGGTTATGAGTCGGGTGAACCCGAAGAGATTAAACAGCGACGCATTACCAGCCGGGTGCAGCATCAGATCAATGTGCAGTTTATGCAAAATGAAGAGGATCATCACCTCGCACGCACGATCAACAAAGGGCTGGAGTTTATTGAAACCAACCACGCCAGCGACAACTGGTTTTTACAACTGGAATGTTTCGACCCTCACGAGCCGTTTTTTGTGCCGGAAAAATACCTGAAAATGTACGGCATTGATGATCCGTCACAATTTGACGGCTGGCCACCCTACTACTTTGTGACAGAAAGCGAAGAGCGGAAAAGTACCATTCAGAAATACTACAAAGCATTGCTGACAATGGTAGATACATATGTAGGGCGCGTGCTGGATTATATGGACAGGCACGATCTGTGGAAGGATACGATGCTTATCATTAACACCGATCACGGATTCCTGCTGGGTGAGCATGAGTGGTGGGGCAAAAATATTATGCCGTTATATAACGAAGTCGCTAATATTCCCTGCTTTATCTGGCATCCGGCGTTTCCGCATTGTGCCGGAGAAAGCCGTCAGGCGCTGGCGCAAACTATCGACATCCCCGCCACATTATTAGAGGTGTTCGGTGTGGCGAAACCGGCGGATATGCAGGGTGTTTCGCTCCTCCCGGCGCTGCGTGATGACACCCAGGTGCGCGATTATGCGTTGTTCGGCTACCACGGCTGCCACGTCAATATCACCGATGGCCGCTATGTTTACATGCGTTCACCGACGGAGCCGGGTATTGAGGGACTGTACGAATACACCCTGATGCCCACCCGCATTAACAGGCGTTTCACTCCGGCCGAACTGCGTGAGACAACGTTGCATCCGCCGTTCGACTTTACCAAGGGCTGCCCGGTCATGAAGATCCCAGCGGAATCGGTGATGACACGGAATGCAGATCGTTTCGGTCATCGTCTGTACGATCTTAAGGCTGACCCGGCCCAGCGACAGCAAAGTCAGAATGAACAGGCGGCACTGCGCCTGCGTGACAAAATGGTGGAGATGATGCAGCAGACCGATGCTCCTCAGGAGCTGTACGCCCGCTATCGGTTGAATGAACCAGACAGTCCGCTGTTGGGCTATGACCCGCATCTGCTGCCGGAACTGGCCGCCTTTATCCCCAGGGTACGCTACGGCCTTTACGCGCTATTACAGCATCTGGAAGGAAGTGGACAGCAGACGCTGGCGGATGAGCTTAAAAACGCCTGTCGTTCTGACTGGCAAGAGGAAAATTTGTGGGCCTTCGTGCAGAACCGTGTTCCGGGGGAGCAGCATCAAAGTGTGTACTATAAGATGGCATTAGAAATGCGTCTTGATTGAGCGGTATCCCCGGCGGCAGCCGGGGAGGTAAGGAGCTGTAATTAATGAAAGAAGAGTTGGATTATTCGCGCGGCGCGAAACCGCTTTATGCCCAGTTATATGACATCCTGCTCTCACGGTTAAAAGCCGGGACGTATAAAAAGCATGATGTTCTGCCCACCGAAGCGGAATTTGAAGAGTTATTCGGCGTCAGTCGCATTACCGCCCGTCGCGCACTGGCGGAGCTGGCGGCAAAGGGGCTGGTTAAGCGCCAGGCAGGGATAGGTACGATGGTAATCAGTACCTCGGAAAAACAGGATGTTAAAACCCGAATTCGGCTGGTGGACGGGCAGCAGCAGCAACCTATTTCCCGTAACAACCTTAAGCTGGAGAAGTTAATCCCCCCACAGGAGGTGGCTTTGGCATTTGGGGTGGATGGAAAAACAGCGATTTTGCGCCTTACCCGTACTATCTTTCGCCAAAATGAACAACCTGCCCAGGTGAACTATATCTGGCTGACCCCCCGCCTTGGAGAGCTTACGCTTGCTGCTTTTAAGGGGGGGCTTTACAGCCTTATGGAAAAGCGGAACGAAAATATTGAAAGCTATCAAGACATTATCACCTCAGAGTTGCCGACGGAGGACGATTGCGAAATCCTCAAAATCAGCGCGAGTGAGCCGCTACTGGTGAAAACCCGTCGGGGCTATAACGATCGAGGCGAGCTGGTAGAATTCGGTATCGCCCGGCATCTCGCCAGATGCTATCAGTATGTCGTTGAGAATAACCGATGAGCTGGCAAACTCAGGGAAAGTCACCTGACTACCGTTTTACACTGGCGAATGAACGCACCTTTCTGGCCTGGATCCGTACCGCGCTTGCTTTTATGGCAGCGGCGATAGGTATCGATCAGCTTGCCCCGAACTTTGTTTCCCCTGGGTTCCATGATCTGCTGGTCGCGCTATTGGGCGGTATAGCCGCATTGCTGGCCTGGTATGCGTGGCGGCGTTGGGCACTGAACGAACGTGCAATGCGCAACGATGCAGCATTAGACTATCCGCGAATGCTGCTATGGCTTAGCTATGGCCTGTCTATTGTCATCGTCGTCACGCTAACCCTCTTGCTGATGTTATGAGCCGACAAACTTCAAACCGGGATGCCGGTCTCCAACCAGAGCGAACCTCGCTTGCCTGGCAGCGCACGGTCTTTTCGGCTCTGGTTTTTACACTGGCAATGGTTAGGGTCGCCTTATGGCGTGACGACAGAATGTTTATCCTCCTGAGTGGTATTGCCGCAGCGCTGGCGATAGTCCTCACGATCCTCTCCTTGCGTCGCCAGCGAGGGCTATTGGTTGGGGGCAACCTGACGACGGCATCATCATTGATGGATAAACGGCTGATAAGCCTTGTTTTGTTTCTGGGTTCAGTGTCGCTGGCGCTGCACGCGCTAGTTAATTTGCTGCATAAAGGATGGGTTTGATATGGCAGTAGCAGGGTGCCAGGTAATGGCGAAGCCGACCGGGTCGGTGTGTAATATTGATTGCACCTACTGTTTTTATCTCGAAAAAGAGGCGCTTTATCCTGAGCGTAATAAAAACTGGCGTATGTCGGATGAAACCCTCGAAAAATACATCCAACAGCAAATCGCTGCGCAAAAGGGCAGCCATGTGATTTTTGCCTGGCAGGGCGGAGAACCTACCCTGATGGGGCTGGATTTTTTTCGCCGCGTGGTGGCGCTTTGTGCCCACTATGCCAACGGCAAGAAAATCGAACATGCTCTGCAAACCAACGGCATTCTGCTCAATGATGAATGGGCGCAGTTCTTTGCTGAACATCATTTTCTGATTGGCCTGTCGATTGACGGTCCGGCGCATCTGCATAACCAGTACCGGGTGAATCGCGCGGGTAAAGGTACCCACGAACAGGTAATGGCGGCGATGGCGCTGCTCAAAGCCCACCATGTTCAATTCAATACGCTCACGGTAGTGGGTAAGCACAACGTCGGGCATGCGCGGGAGGTCTATGACTTTCTGCTGGCGGCGGGCTCCCGGCATATGCAGTTTATCCCTCTGGTGGAGCGAATGAGCACGGCGCAAACGTCGGTATTGAATCTGGTGATGCCGGGTGAAAGTGCCGCGACCCTGACGCCCTGGTCCGTTCCCTCGTGGCAGTTTGGTGAGTTTCTCAATCAAATTTTTGACGTCTGGATCCGCCGTGACGTAGGGCGAGTGTCGGTGCAAATGTTTGACGTCGCCTTTGCCGCGTGGAACGGTCAGCCACCCGTGCTCTGTGTGCACGCTGAAACCTGTGGTCACGCCTTTGCGCTGGAATCTAATGGCGATCTCTATAATTGCGACCACTTCGTCTATCCGGAACACTTGCTAGGTAATATTCATCAGCAAAGTATTGAAGTGATGAATAACAGCGAACAAGCGCGAGCGTTTGGCGCTGAGAAACGAGAGGGGCTAACCGCCGACTGTCGCCGCTGCGATTTTCAGTTTGTTTGCCACGGTGGCTGTCCGAAGCACCGCTTTGCCGTCTCAGCGGGTGGGCATCCGGGGCACAACTATCTTTGTGCAGGCTATAAGCACTTCTTTAAACACATCACGCGGGTGATGAACGTCTGGCGGGAAATGCTGGCGGATGGCCATCCGTCTGCCACCATCATGCAGTGGGTGGCGCAGGATGATCGCGTCGCCATGCCGCCTCTTCAGCCGGGAACCGTCAGCCGCAACGAGCTTTGTCCCTGCGGCAGCGGTAAAAAATACAAGAAGTGCTGCGGGTTACGCCGCTGAGTTGTCGCGGGAGACGCCGCCTGATTTCGCAAACCAGTCCAGCATACGCTGCCAGCCATCTCTGGCAGACGCTTCATGATAGCTGGGGCGATAGTCAGCATTAAAGGCATGTCCGGCATCCGGGTAAACGATAATCTCCGCTCGGGCATTAGCGGCGCGCAGTGCCTGACGCATGGTTTCAATGGTCTCCTGCGGAATGGAGTCATCCTGAGCGCCATAAAGCCCCAGCACCGGTGCGCTAAGGTCGACGGCGATATCCACCGGATGTTTTGGCGAGTTCAGGGATTTCTGACCCACCAGTTTACCGTACCAGGCAACCGCCGCTTTAAGCTGCGGATTATGCGCCGCGTAAAGCCAGGCAATCCGCCCGCCCCAGCAAAACCCGGTCGCCAGCAGACGATGAGCATCGCCGCCGTTGCGTGCCGCCCAGTTCGCGACGTGATCGAGGTCGGCCAGTACCTGGGCATCTGGTACTTTCGTCACCAGACCTTCAAAAAGTGTGGGGATATCGGCAAAATCGTTCGGGTCGCCCTGACGGAAATAGAGCTCCGGGGCAATGGCCAGATAACCTTCCTGAGCAAGACGTCGACAAAGGTCGCGAATATGTTCATGCACGCCAAATATTTCCTGAATCACCAGCACCACCGGCAGGGGGCCTGAGGCATTTTCAGGCCTTGCATGGTATGCAGGCATGCTGTCGCCCTGGCTTGGAATGGTGGTTTCGCCAGCGAGGATAGCGTCTTGCGAGGTGTGCAATGTTGTGGACGCATGAGGTGAAGCCGCGGGGGCGTAGCCCGGCAGGGTGTTGGTTGTCATGGCTTTCTCCATACCTTTTATTAAGCTAATAGCGCTTAAGTAACTATAGTCCGCTCATGTGCAAACCTTCCTGTGAGAAAAAGGCTATCTTTGGAACAGAGTGGTATGGATGAGTATATTAATGTGATGCAAGTCACTATTTTATGGAAATGTTATGCAAACAATTTTCTTCATGGCGATCTCAGTCACGAAATTGTGCGCTTCTCTTCTGTAAAGTACCTTTTTGCTTCTCCTGACTAAACCTGACCACAGAGGAGTCTTTATGTCCAAGTCTGATGTTTTTCATCTCGGCCTCACTAAAAATGATTTACAAGGGGCTACCCTGGCTATCGTCCCTGGCGATCCGGAGCGTGTGGAAAAGATCGCCGCGCTGATGGATAAGCCGGTTAAGCTGGCATCTCACCGTGAATTCACCTCCTGGCGTGCTGAACTTGATGGTAAAGCCGTTATCGTCTGCTCAACCGGTATCGGCGGCCCGTCTACCTCTATCGCTGTTGAAGAGTTGGCTCAGCTCGGTATCCGCACCTTCCTGCGTGTGGGCACTACTGGTGCCATTCAGCCGCATATCAACGTGGGTGACGTTCTGGTGACCACTGCATCGGTGCGTCTTGACGGTGCCAGCCTGCACTTCGCGCCGATGGAATATCCGGCAGTAGCTGATTTCGATTGCACCACCGCGCTGGTCGCTGCGGCGAAGGAGATTGGCGCCACTACGCATATTGGTGTTACCGCGTCATCTGATACCTTCTATCCGGGCCAGGAACGTTATGACACCTTCTCTGGCCGCGTGGTTAACCGCTACAAAGGCTCCATGGAAGAGTGGCAGTCAATGGGCGTGATGAACTACGAAATGGAATCCGCCACGCTGCTGACCATGTGTTCAAGTCAGGGGTTGCGTGCAGGTATGGTCGCTGGCGTTATCGTTAACCGTACCCAGCAGGAAATTCCGAACGCGGAGACCATGAAGCAGACCGAAAGTCATGCGGTAAAAATTGTCGTCGAAGCGGCACGCCGTCTCGTCTGATTCTGTTTCTGAGTGTAAAAGGCCGGCTTGACCGGCCTTTTTGTTTTATGCGGTCGGGATAAATCTGGAACTTACGTACCCGCCGTGAAGATATTACCTTCGCCGTTCATAATAAAGACAACGCATTAATTCTTTATTGCTCTCATTTCCTCCGTATACCGGCACATCACGCTAAGGTTGAAACGTAGGGCAATCTCGCCCAATCTGTTACACTTCACGAACATTTTCTTTAATAGCAGGCACTAAGATGGCGGAAGATTCAAACGAGACGACGCATTTTGGTTTTCAGACCGTCGCCAAAGATCAGAAGGCTGATATGGTGGCGCACGTGTTCCACTCGGTCGCCTCAAAATATGATGTGATGAATGATTTGATGTCCATGGGCATTCATCGCTTATGGAAGCGCTTCACCATCGATTGCAGCGGCGTACGTCGCGGGCAAAAGGTACTCGATCTGGCGGGAGGCACCGGTGATTTAACGGCGAAATTCTCCCGTCTGGTGGGTGAAACCGGTCAGGTCGTGCTGGCGGACATCAACGACTCTATGCTCAAGATGGGGCGTGAAAAGCTGCGCAACATTGGCATCATCGGCAACGTGGAGTATGTACAGGCAAATGCGGAAGCGCTGCCTTTCCCGGATAACACCTTTGATTGCATCACCATCTCGTTCGGCCTGCGTAACGTCACCGAAAAAGAGAAAGCGCTGAAGTCGATGTACCGCGTACTGAAGCCGGGTGGTCGGTTATTAGTGCTGGAGTTCTCCAAACCTGTCATCGAACCGCTGAGTAAAGTGTACGACGCCTACTCGTTCCATGTGCTGCCGCGTATTGGTCAACTGGTTGCCAGCGATGCTGACAGCTATCGCTATCTGGCTGAGTCTATTCGTATGCATCCGGATCAGGAAACCCTTAAAGCAATGATGCAGGGTGCCGGGTTTGAAAACGTGGATTATTACAACCTGACGGCAGGTGTGGTTGCGTTGCATCGTGGCTATAAGTTCTGACAGGAGTTTATATGCCCTTTAAATCCCTGGTGAATGCCGGTATTGAACGGGTGTTCAATACCGTAATTTATCGTGAAAAGGCCCTGAAACCGGCCCGGCAGCGGTTACACGGTAAAGTGTTGCGCGTTGAGCTTAAAGAGTTCTCCTCCCCGCTGGTGCTGGCTTTTAGCGAGCGGCAGGTTGACGTGTTAGGTGCATGGGAAGGTGAGGCAGATTGCACGGTGATAACCCACCTGCGGGTCTTGCCGACACTGCGTGACCGGCAGCAACTGACCGCGCTGATACGCTCCCAGGACCTTGAGGTACGGGGTGACATTCAGGTGGTTCAGAACCTGGTCGCGCTGATGGATTTAGCAGAGTTTGACGTGGCCGAGTTGCTGGCACCTTACATGGGTGATGTGGCGGCAGAAGGCATCGGAAAAACGCTGCGCGCAGGCTCGAACATGATTCAGCATGGTTTTAAACGCCAACAGCATTATGTGGCGGAAGTGCTGACCGAGGAGTGGCGTCTGGCGCCAGGGGCGCTCGAAGTGGCCTGGTTTGTCGAAGAAACCGCCGCCGCAGAACGTGCGGCAGACAACCTAATCAAACGAATGGATAAACTGGAGGGCAAATGACGCCAGGAGAAATTCGGCGCCTCTATTTCATCATCCAGACTTTTTTGAGTTACGGCCTTGATGAACTCATCCCCAGAATGCGTATCACCATTCCGCTGCGCCTGTGGCGGAGAACGTTATTCTGGATGCCCAACCGACACAAAGACAAGCAACTGGGCGAACGCCTGCGTCTCGCCTTGCAGGAACTGGGGCCGGTCTGGATTAAGTTTGGCCAGATGCTCTCCACACGACGTGACCTCTTTCCGCCGCTGATTGCCGATCAGCTGGCGATGTTACAGGACAAAGTCGCGCCTTTTGACGGGCATCTTGCGAAAAAACAGATTGAAAAAGCCATGGGCGATCAGCCGGTTGAAGTCTGGTTTGATGATTTCCAGATAGAGCCCTTAGCGTCGGCTTCTATCGCCCAGGTTCACACTGCGCGACTGAAAGAGAACGGTAAAGAGGTCGTTATCAAGGTCATCCGTCCGGACATTCTGCCCATCATCAGAGCCGACTTAAAGCTTATCTATCGGCTGGCGGGTTGGGTGCCGCGTCTGCTGCCTGACGGACGTCGCCTGCGCCCGCAGGAAGTGGTTCGCGAGTACGAAAAGACACTGATCGACGAGCTGGATTTACTGCGTGAATCGGCGAACGCCATTCAGTTGCGGCGCAACTTTGAAGACAGCCAGATGCTCTACGTTCCTGAAGTCTATTCCGACTATTGCAGCCAGAATATGATGGTGATGGAGCGTATTTATGGCATCCCGGTTTCAGACGTGGCGACGCTTGAGAAAAACGGCACCAACATGAAACTGCTGGCCGAGCGCGGGGTGCAGGTCTTTTTCACTCAGGTGTTCCGGGACAGTTTCTTCCATGCGGATATGCACCCTGGCAATATCTTCGTCAGCTTCGAACATCCTGAAGATCCGCAATACATCGGTATTGATTGCGGTATCGTCGGGTCGCTGAACAAAGAAGATAAGCGCTATCTGGCGGAGAACTTCATCGCCTTCTTCAACCGCGATTATCGCAAAGTGGCTGAGTTACATGTCGATTCAGGCTGGGTGCCGCCGGACACCAATGTCGAAGAGTTTGAATTTGCGATTCGTACCGTCTGTGAGCCAATTTTTGAAAAACCGCTGGCGGAAATCTCCTTCGGCCATGTGTTGTTGAATCTTTTTAATACCGCACGTCGCTTTAATATGGAAGTGCAGCCGCAACTGGTGCTGTTACAGAAAACCCTGCTGTATGTTGAAGGGGTAGGGCGTCAGCTTTATCCGCAGCTCGATTTGTGGAAAACCGCGAAACCCTTCCTCGAAACCTGGATCAAGGATCAGGTAGGGCTTCCGGCTCTGGTCAGGGCGGTGAAAGAAAAAGGACCGTTCTGGATAGAAAAAATGCCAGAACTTCCTGAACTGATTTACAACAGTTTGCGCCACGGCAAGCAACTACAGATAAGTGTTGATAGAATCGCGTCTGAATTGCAGACAAATCGTGTGCGTCAGGGGCAATCCCGCTATTTATTTGGTGTTGGCGCGACGTTGCTGCTCAGTGGCACATTATTACTGATTACCCGGCCGGAATGGGGGTTTGAGCCCTGCTGGTTAATGGCCGCCGGGGTGATAGCCTGGTTAATTGGCTGGCGTAAAACGCGCTGAGTGACGTATCGATCCCGGAGGCCCGTTTGAGGCCTCGCTTTATCATCATCGCTTACTGAGGAACGTTATGGGTGGTATCAGTGTTTGGAATTTAGTCATCATAGCCGTTATTGTTGTGCTGCTGTTTGGAACAAAAAAGCTAGGCTCTATCGGGTCCGATCTGGGGGCCTCGATTAAAGGCTTTAAGAAAGCCATGAGCGATGATGACAAGCAGGATAAAGAAAAATCTGCGCAGGATGCGGATTTTACGGCGAACTCCCTTGCTGATAAGCAAGATGAAGTAAAAAAAGACGAAAAGCGTCACGACAAAGAGCAGGTGTAATCCGTGTTTGATATTGGTTTCGGCGAGCTTTTATTAGTCTTCGTGATCGGCCTTGTAGTGCTGGGCCCGCAACGTTTACCTGTTGCGGTGCGCACGGTAGCAGGCTGGGTCCGGGCCCTGCGTTCTCTTGCGACTACGGTACAAAACGAGCTGGCGCAGGAGCTTAAAATGCAGGAATTTCAGGACAGCCTGAAGAAGGTCGAAAAGGCCAGCCTTGAGAACCTGACGCCGGAACTCAAAGCCTCAATGGATGAGTTGCGCCAGGCCGCAGAGTCAATGAAACGTTCTTATATTGCCAACGATCCGGAAAAAGCGAGTGATGAGGCCCATACCATCCATAATCCGGTCGTGAAGGGCAATGAAGAGCAACATGAAGGCGTAACGCCTTCCACGGCGGAAAACCAGGCCAGTGCGCCGCAACAAGCGCCTGACGCCTCTGACGTGAAAAAGACAGAAACTCCGACAGCGGAAGCCAGACCGGTTTCCGAAACACCCCCTCCTTTAAGTGATAAGTCCTGAACATGGCTGTTGATGATACCCAACCGCTCATCGCACATCTGATTGAGCTGCGTAAGCGCCTGCTAAATTGCATCATTGCGGTGTTTGTGATTTTCCTGGCGCTGGTTTACTTCGCGAACGACATCTACCATCTGGTTTCCGCACCGCTGATTAAGCAGTTGCCGCAAGGCGCGACAATGATCGCGACCGATGTGGCATCACCCTTTTTCACACCGATCAAACTGACCTTTATGGTGTCGCTTATCCTTTCCGCGCCGGTCATTTTGTATCAGGTATGGGCATTTATTGCGCCTGCCCTTTATCGCCATGAGCGCAGACTGGTGGTGCCACTGCTGGTTTCGAGTTCGCTGTTATTCTATATCGGTATGGCCTTCGCCTATTTCGTGGTTTTCCCGCTGGCGTTTGGTTTTTTAGCCAACACCGCGCCGGAAGGGGTACTGGTATCGACGGATATCGCCAGTTATCTCAGCTTCGTCATGGCACTGTTCATGGCCTTTGGCGTCTCCTTCGAGGTGCCAGTGGCCATCGTGTTGTTGTGCTGGATGGGCGTTACCACCCCAGAATCGTTACGCCAGAAACGACCTTATGTGCTGGTGGGAGCCTTTGTGGTGGGTATGCTGCTTACGCCGCCGGATGTATTCTCGCAGACGTTGCTGGCTATCCCGATGTACTGTCTGTTTGAAGTCGGTGTCTTCTTTGCCCGCTTCTATACCGGTAAAGGGCGTCGCGGCGATGAAGACGAAGAGCAGACCACCGAAGAGTAATTCCAGCCGCCCGTCAGGGCGGTTGTTGTATGGAGCAGGGCATGTTTGATATCGGCGTTAATCTCACCAGTTCCCAGTTTTCCCACGATCGTGATGAAGTGGTGACCCGTGCGCAGACCGCAGGGCTGAGCGGTATGCTACTGACAGGGACGAATCTTCATGAAAGCGAGCAGGCACAACAGTTTGCGCGTCACTACCCGCACTGCTGGTCTACCGCTGGCGTGCATCCCCATGACAGCAGCACCTGGACGTCAGAGACGGCAGACCGAATTCGTGCCCTCGCCACGTTGCCTGAAGTGGTGGCCATTGGTGAATGCGGGCTCGATTTTAACCGTAATTTCTCAACCCCCGCGGAGCAGGAGAGGGCGTTTGTCGCACAACTGGCACTGGCCGCCGAGCTTGCTATGCCGGTGTTCCTGCACTGTCGCGATGCGCATGCCCGCTTTCTTACCCTGCTGGACCCCTGGCTTGAGAAACTGCCCGGCGCTGTGCTGCACTGTTTTACCGGCACGCTGAGTGAGGCGCAGGATTGTCTGGCACGCGGGATGTACCTGGGAATAACCGGCTGGATTTGCGATGAGCGTCGTGGCCTGGATCTGCGTGATGTCCTGCGGCACATTCCCGCTGAGCGCCTGTTTATTGAAACTGACGCGCCGTATTTGCTGCCGAGAGACTTAACGCCGAAGCCCAAATCACGACGTAACGAACCTGCGCACCTGGGGCATATTCTTCACTGCGTTGCGGGATTGCGTGGCGAAAACGTGGCGTCGCTTGACAGGATTCTGGACAAAAATGTGCAGACGCTGTTTGGTATTAGGCTTTCTTAAAGTCGGTGTTTTTAATGCTCTGCATGACCTGTTTATTCAGCAGGTTGAGCAGCAGCATGGAGCGCGCTTCGCCATCCGGCTCTTTAAAAATAGCCTGTAAACCTTCGAGCGCGCCTTCGGTAATGATCACCTGATCGCCCGGATAAGGTGTTTCAGGATCGGTTACATTCTCAGGTTTATAAATCGACAACTGATGAATGACCGTTGAAGGGACGAGGGCGGGGTGAGCGCCAAAGCGAACAAAATGGCTGACGCCGCGCGTGGCATTAATTGTGGTGGTGTGGATGATTTCCGGATCGAACTCCACGAAAAGGTAATTAGGAAATAGCGGTTCGCTCACCGTTGTACGTTTACCGCGAACGATTTTTTCCAGTGCGATCATTGGCGTCAGGCAGTTAACCGCCTGGCGTTGGAGGTGTTCCTGGGCGCGCTGGAGCTGGCCTCGTTTGCAGTAAAGTAGATACCAGGATTGCATAATGTTCTTTTCCGGAAGTTCGGAGCGCAAGGATACCAAATACGTGCCAGGAAGGCTAAGTTGATTATACGCCTCGCGCTCGCTGACCGTTGAATTTCACCTCAATTTAACAAAATTACAGCAACGTGAAGATGAACACCGTATAATAAAGCGCTTATCAAGAGGCCAGCATAAACCCCATGAAATACCACGACCTACGCGATTTTATGACGCTGCTTGAACAGCAGGGCGAACTTAAACGTATTACGTTGCCGGTTGATCCTCACCTGGAGATAACGGAAATAGCTGACCGTACGCTACGGGCGGGTGGTCCGGCGTTGCTGTTTGAAAACCCGAAAGGGTACAACATGCCGGTGCTATGTAACCTGTTCGGGACTCCGCGCCGTGTGGCTCTGGGTATGGGGCAGGAAGAGGTCAGTGCGCTACGGGATGTGGGAAAATTACTCGCCTTTCTGAAAGAGCCGGAGCCGCCAAAAGGCTTTCGCGATCTCTTTGATAAGCTCCCTCAGTTTAAACAAGTGCTGAACATGCCGACCAAGCGGCTGCGCGGTGCACCTTGCCAGCAAATAGTGGTGCAGGGTGAGGATGTCGACCTGACAACCATCCCTATCATGCAGTGCTGGCCTGACGATGCTGCGCCGTTGATTACCTGGGGACTGACCGTTACGCGGGGGCCGCATAAAGAGCGTCAGAACCTGGGCATTTATCGCCAGCAGCTGATTGGCAAAAATAAGCTCATTATGCGGTGGTTATCCCATCGGGGTGGCGCGCTGGATTTCCATGAGTGGCGTGAGGCCCATCCTGGCGAACGTTTCCCGGTTGCTGTCGCGCTGGGGGCCGATCCGGCGACGATTCTGGGCGCCGTAACGCCAGTACCTGACACGCTATCTGAGTATGCGTTTGCCGGACTTCTGCGTGGAACCAGGACCGAAGTCGTGAAATGCATTTCGAATGATCTGGAAGTCCCCGCCAGTGCGGAAATCATACTCGAAGGCTATATTGAGCCGGGGGAAATGGCGCCGGAAGGACCCTATGGCGATCATACGGGCTACTACAATGAGATCGACAATTTCCCGGTTTTCACCGTTACGCATATTACGCAACGTAAAGACGCTATCTATCACTCAACTTACACCGGTCGCCCGCCGGATGAGCCGGCTGTACTCGGTGTTGCGCTAAATGAAGTCTTCGTGCCGATCCTGCAAAAGCAGTTCCCGGAAATTGTTGATTTTTACCTACCACCAGAAGGTTGTTCCTATCGCCTTGCGGTGGTAACCATGAAGAAACAGTACGCAGGCCATGCAAAACGCGTCATGATGGGTGTCTGGTCATTCTTACGCCAGTTTATGTACACCAAATTTGTGATCGTATGCGATGACGACATCAACGCCCGCGACTGGAATGATGTGATCTGGGCTATTACCACGCGTATGGACCCGGCAAGGGATACGGTGCTGGTTGAAAATACGCCGATTGATTACCTGGATTTTGCTTCGCCGGTTTCCGGCCTTGGCTCAAAAATGGGACTGGATGCCACCAACAAATGGCCCGGCGAAACCCAGCGTGAATGGGGTCGCCCTATCAAAAAGGATCCTGAAGTAACGGCGCGTATCGACGCCATCTGGGATGAGCTGGCCATTTTTAGCGACGGCAAAGGTGCGTAACGCGCCGCCGTTTTTCGCCTGACACAACGACAACAAGTATGAACCCGACAGAGGGAGCGCATGACAACCTTAAGCTGTAAAGTGACCTCGGTAGATGCCATCACCGATACCGTATATCGCGTACGTTTAGTGCCGGAAGCGGCTTTTTCTTTTCGCGCTGGCCAGTACTTAATGGTAGTGATGGATGAGCGAGATAAACGCCCCTTCTCGATGGCGTCCACCCCCGATCAGCATGAGTTTATCGAGCTGCACATTGGTGCGTCGGAGATCAATCTGTATGCCATGGCGGTGATGGATCGCATCCTGAAGGATCGTGAAATTGTCATCGACATTCCTCACGGTGAAGCCTGGTTACGCGATGACACGTCTCGCCCACTGGTGCTGATTGCCGGAGGAACCGGTTTCTCGTATGCCCGTTCAATTCTGCTGACTGCTCTTTCGCAAAACCCGAACCGTGATATCACTATTTACTGGGGCGGACGTGAAGAGAAGCACCTCTACGATCTGGCTGAACTTGAAGCCCTGTCCGTCAATCATCCCAACCTGCGCGTTGAGCCTGTTGTCGAACAGCCGGAAGAGAACTGGCGTGGCCGTACCGGAACGGTGTTGACGGCGGTATTGCAGGATTTTGGCACGCTGGCAGAACACGATATCTATATCGCAGGTCGCTTTGAGATGGCGAAAATTGCCCGTGACCTCTTCTGCAACGAGCGCAGCGCACGTGAAGATCGCCTCTTTGGCGACGCATTCGCGTTTATTTAAGCAATAAAAAGCCCGCCCCTGACAGGCGGGAAAACGGCAACTAAACTGTCTCTCTTCGCCAGTGACGCCATAACTGCGTTGGCTGCGCTCGCTCACCCGAATCACTTACTTCAGTAAGTTCATCGGGATTCGCTCGCTTGCCGCCTTGTTCTGACGGCATTGGCTTTGAGATACCTTTCCTGAGCTACACTCGCTCGAATACCGTCGCGATACCCTGACCCAACCCGATGCACATCGTCGCCAGACCAAACTGGGCATCTTTGCGTTCCATCAGATTAAGCAGGGTGGTGCTGATACGTGTACCGGAACAACCCAGTGGATGGCCGAGTGCGATCGCACCGCCGTTGAGGTTGATCTTGTCGTCAATCTGCTCCATCAGCCCCAGATCTTTAATGCACGGCAGGATCTGTGCGGCGAAAGCTTCGTTCATTTCGAACAGATCGATGTCGCTGACGGACAGCCCCGCTTTTTTCAGCGCCAGTTTCGATGCCGGAACCGGGCCATAGCCCATGATCGACGGATCGCAGCCGACCACCGCCATTGAGCGCACGCGGGCGCGAGGTTTCAGTCCTAACTCACGGGCGCGACTTTCGCTCATTACCAGCATGGCAGATGCGCCATCAGAAAGGGCGGAAGAGGTGCCTGCGGTCACAGTACCATTGGCCGGGTCAAATGCTGGACGCAGCGCGGAGAGCGCCTCGACGGTCGTTTCCGGGCGAATGACTTCGTCATAACTGAACTGTTTAAGTACGCCATCCGCATCGTGTCCCCCGGTGGGGATAATTTCATTTTTGAATGCACCGGACTGCGTGGCAGCCCAGGCGCGGGCGTGGGATCGGGCGGCGAACGTATCCTGCATCTCACGGCTGATCCCATGCATACGTGCCAGCATTTCCGCTGTCAGCCCCATCATGCCCGCCGCTTTGGCGACATTACGGCTGAGTCCGGGGTGGAAATCCACACCGTGGCTCATCGGCACGTGGCCCATATGTTCCACCCCGCCGACCAGGCACGCCTGCGCGTCGCCGGTCATGATCATGCGGGCAGCATCGTGCAGCGCCTGCATTGAAGAACCACACAGGCGGTTGACGGTCACTGCCGGAACGGAGTGTGGGATTTCCGCCAGCAGCGAGGCGTTACGGGCGATGTTAAAGCCCTGCTCCAGCGTTTGCTGCACGCAGCCCCAGTAGATATCGTCCAGTGCAGTGGCCTCCAGCGCCGGATTGCGCGCCAGCAGGCTACGCATCAGATGCGCGGAGAGATCTTCTGCCCGCACATGGCGAAATGCGCCGCCCTTTGAACGGCCCATCGGGGTGCGAATTGCATCGACAATGACAACCTGTTCCATTGTGACTCCTTAAGCCGTTTTTAGCTCACCAACCGGACGGGCTGGTTCAACCGGGGGATAGTAGGGTTCGTTATGGCGCGCTTTGGTACGTAGACCTTCCGGCACCTCATACAGAGCACCGAGGTGCTGATACTGCTGTGCCATATCGAGATATTTCGCACTGCCAATGGTATCCAGCCAGCGGAATGCCCCACCGTGGAAAGGAGGGAAGCCAAGACCATAGACCAGCGCCATGTCCGCCTCCGCCGGGCTTGCGATAATGCCCTCTTCCAGACAGCGCACCACTTCGTTGACCATCGGGATCATCATGCGGGCGATAATGTCATCGTCGCTGAAATCACGCTTCGCCTGGCTGACATCCGCCAGCAGACTGTCAACGGCAGCATCTTCTTCTTTCTTCGGTTTGCCTTTGCTGTCCTCTTTATAGCGCCAGAAGCCCAGCCCATTTTTCTGCCCGAAGCGGTTAGCGTCGAACAGCGCATCGATGGCATCACGATAATCTTTCTGCATCCGCTGTGGGAAACCGGCTGCCATGACCGCCTGCGCGTGGTGCGCGGTATCAATGCCAACAACGTCGAGCAGGTAAGCCGGGCCCATCGGCCAGCCAAACTGTTTTTCCATCACCTTATCAATCTTGCGGAAATCTGCGCCGTCGCGCAGCAGCTGGCTGAAACCGGCGAAGTAAGGGAAGAGTACGCGGTTGACGAAGAAGCCAGGGCAGTCGTTGACCACAATCGGTGTTTTGCCCATTTTGCTGGCCCACGCCACCACGGTGGCGATGGTTTTATCAGAGGTTTTTTCACCGCGAATGACTTCAACCAGCGGCATACGATGAACCGGGTTAAAGAAGTGCATGCCGCAGAAGTTTTCCGGGCGTTTGAGCACGCTTGCCAGTTCGCTGATAGGAATAGTCGAGGTGTTGGAGGCCAGAACGGTACCCGGGCGGACTTGCTCTTCGGTTTCCGCCAGCACCGCTTTTTTGACTTTCGGGTTTTCCACTACCGCTTCAACGACCACCTCTACGCGGTCAAAACCGCTGTAATCAAGGGTAGGATGAATGGTCGAAATCACGCCCGCCAGCTTAAGGCCATTAATTTTTCCGCGCTCCAGCTGTTTATTAAGCAGCTTGCTGGCTTCGGTCATGCCGAGCGTCAGTGACTTATCGGCGATGTCCTTCATTATCACCGGCACGCCTTTCCATGCTGACTGATAAGCAATGCCACCGCCCATGATGCCAGCGCCCAGGACCGCGGCGTGTTTTGGCGTCTCAATATCTTTAGTCAGTTTCTTCGCTTTGCCTTTCACATACTGATCGTTAAGGAAAATCCCGACCAGTGCGCGGGCTTCTTTACTGTGCGCAAGGGGGACAAAGCTTTGATTTTCGAGATTCAGTGCTTCTTCACGACCAAAACGCGCAGCTGCTTCGATGGTTTTCACTGCGGTCATCGGGGCGGGATAATGTTTGCCTGCGGTCTGCGCCACCATGCCCTTAGCAATGGTGAAGCTCATGGCCGCTTCGATTTTGCTTAAGTGCAGCGGCTCCAGCTTCGGCTGGCGTTTGGCTCGCCAGTCAAGATCGCCGCTAATCGCCTGGCGCAGAATGGCGAGTGCACCTTCTTTTAACTTCTCTGGTTTTACCACGCCGTCGACCAGACCGAGTTTCAGCGCCTCGTCGGCACCGACATCTTTACCGGCAGCGATGATCTCAAGGGCGCTGTCCGCCCCGAGCAGACGCGGCAGACGTACCGACCCACCAAAGCCGGGCATAATGCCGAGTTTAGTTTCCGGCAGACCGATGCGCAGGTCTGGCGTCGCCAGGCGGTAGTCGGTCGCCAGCACGCACTCGCAGCCGCCGCCCAACGCGTAGCCATTCACGGCAGAAATTGTCGGCACCGGTAAATCTTCCAGGCGGCTGAATACGCTGTTAGCAAAGTGAAGCCAGGTGCTCAGTTGCTCTGCAGGAACCAGGAACAGAGAGAGGAATTCGGTGATATCAGCACCGACGATGAATGCCGCCTTTTCAGAACGCAGCAGCAGGGCTTTTAAATCGGACTGCTTTTCCAGCACGTCCAGCGCCTCGCCGAGGCTGGCAACGGTAGCTGTATCAAGTTTGTTCACTGAGCCGGGAGCGTCGAACACCAGTTCGGCAATGCCGTCTTCCAGCCAGTTAAGATATAAGGTTTCGCCTTTGTAGAGCATGTCAGTCTCCTGAGTCCCGCAAGATGATCTGGTCATACCAGATGAGGCGAAGTGTGGATTTTATGTTAATAAATTGCAAATTTATCATTAAGAAATTGCAGGGCCGATCACGCTCAGGGGAAATCACCCACCCCGGAGAGGCTGTGCTAAGATGCGAAAACATGAGGTCAAAAAAACAGAAGGAAGAATGATGGACTCACTGGCCGCGCTCTATAAAAATCATATTGTTACGTTACAGGAACGTACCCGCGATGTACTGGCCCGCTTTAACCTTGACGCGCTGTTGATTCACTCCGGCGAACTCTTCAATGTCTTTCTCGACGATCATCCCTACCCGTTTAAAGTCAATCCGCAGTTCAAAGCCTGGGTGCCGGTAACCCAGGTTCCCAATTGCTGGTTGCTGGTGGATGGTGTTAACAAACCAAAACTGTGGTTCTATCTGCCGGTCGATTACTGGCACAACGTGGAACCGTTGCCGACATCATTCTGGACCGAAGAGGTCGAGGTTATTGCTCTGCCCAAAGCGGATGGCATTAGCAGTCAGTTGCCTGCCACGCGCAGCAATATAGGTTACATCGGGCCAGTGCCCGAGCGAGCTCTCGCACTGGAGATTGCCGCCAGCAACATCAACCCGAAAGGGGTGATTGATTACCTGCACTACTACCGCGCTTATAAAACCGATTATGAACTGGCGTGCATGCGCGAAGCGCAGAAAACGGCGGTTAATGGACATCGTGCCGCTGAAGAAGCTTTCCGTTCAGGCATGAGCGAGTTCGACATTAACCTGGCTTACCTGACGGCTACCGGCCACCGTGACACCGATGTGCCATACAGCAATATTGTGGCGCTGAATGAGCATGCGTCCGTATTGCACTACACCAGACTGGATCATCATGCTCCTGCGGAGCCGCGTAGCTTCCTGCTGGATGCCGGTGCGGAATATAACGGTTATGCCGCTGACCTGACCCGCACCTGGTCTGCCAACAGCGATAATGACTACGCCCAGTTGATCAAGGACGTTAATGAAGAGCAACTGGCGCTGATTGCGACCATGAAAACCGGGGTCAATTACCTTGAGTACCATGTGCAGTTCCATCAGCGTATCGCCAGGCTGCTGCGTAAGCATCAGATAATTACTGACATCAGTGAAGAGGCGATGGTGGAGAACGATCTCACCGGGCCGTTTATGCCGCACGGTATTGGGCACCCGCTGGGGCTGCAGGTGCATGATGTTGCCGGATTTATGCAGGATGATAGCGGCACGCATCTGGCCGCGCCGTCGAAATACCCTTACCTGCGCTGCACGCGTATTTTGCAGCCACGTATGGTGCTGACCATTGAACCAGGCCTCTATTTTATTGACTCCCTGTTAGCGCCGTGGCGTGAAGGCCCGTTCAGTCAGCACTTCAACTGGCAGAAAATAGAAGCGCTGAAGCCGTTTGGTGGCATTCGTATTGAAGACAACATCGTTATTCATGAGAACAGCATTGAGAACATGACGCGGGATTTGAAACTGGCGTAATGGAAAGCTGGCTGATACCGGCTGCGCCGGTCACCTTTGCTGAAGAGATCAAAAAAAGCCGTTTCATTACGCTGCTGGCGCATACCGATGGCGTGGAGGCGGCGAAAGCCTTTGTGGAGTCGGTTCGTGCAGAACACCCGGATGCACGACATCACTGCGTGGCCTGGGTAGCCGGGCCGCCGGATGACTCGCAACAGTTGGGTTTTTCCGACGATGGCGAGCCTTCGGGAACAGCCGGGAAGCCAATGCTCGCCCAGCTCATGGGGAGTGGTGTCGGTGAACTCACCGCCGTGGTGGTGCGTTACTATGGCGGCGTGTTGCTCGGAACCGGTGGCTTAGTGAAAGCGTATGGCGGTGGTGTCAGCCAGGCGCTTGCTCTGCTCACAACGCAGCGCAAGACGCCATTAACCGAATATACTTTGCAGTGCGAGTACGGACAATTGACCGGCATCGAGACGTTGCTGAGTCAGTTTTCCGGAAAAATTATTGCGAGCGAATATCAGGCTACCGTTTACCTCCGGGTCGCCCTTCCGCAATCTGAGGTGGCGGCTTTTTCGCTAAAACTCGCTGATTTCAGTCGCGGTGCGTTGCATTTAGATAAGATTGAAGAATAATCCCCACCTGGTTTTTGCACACGTTAATACCTAAGGAAGCGGCAGAGATGCATTTTCGCGCCATAACCCGAATTGTTGGACTCCTTATCATCCTCTTTTCCGGGACGATGATTCTGCCTGGGCTGGTGGCCTTACTCTACCGCGATGGGGCCGGCCGAGCCTTTACCCAGACGTTCTTCGTTGCGCTGGCGATTGGCTCCATCCTGTGGTGGCCAAACCGGCGGGAGAAGAGTGAACTTAAATCCCGCGAGGGTTTCCTTATTGTCGTACTGTTCTGGACGGTGCTGGGAAGTGTGGGTGCGCTGCCCTTTATCTTCTCCGAAAGCCCTAACCTGACGGTCACCGACGCGTTTTTTGAATCTTTTTCGGGTTTAACCACCACCGGGGCCACCACGCTGGTGGGGCTGGATTCGCTCCCTCACGCCATCCTCTTTTATCGCCAGATGCTGCAGTGGTTCGGCGGGATGGGGATCATCGTGCTGGCGGTGGCGATTCTGCCGATTCTGGGCGTTGGGGGAATGCAGCTTTACCGTGCCGAGATGCCGGGTCCGCTGAAAGACAACAAAATGCGCCCGCGTATTGCGGAAACGGCGAAAACCCTGTGGCTTATTTATGTCCTGCTGACGGTGGCCTGTGCGCTGGCTCTGTGGTTTGCCGGTATGCCAGCGTTCGACGCAATAGGCCATAGTTTCTCGACGATCGCCATCGGCGGCTTCTCAACCCATGATGCCAGCGTCGGCTATTTTGACAGCCCGACAATCAATACGATTATTGCTATCTTCCTGCTGATCTCAGGCTGTAATTACGGCCTGCACTTCTCTTTATTAAGCGGCCGAAATTTAAAGGTCTACTGGCGGGACCCGGAATTCAGAATGTTTATTGGTGTGCAGCTGACGCTGGTGGTTATCTGCACCGTCGTACTATGGTTCCACAACGTTTATGCCTCAGCGGTGACCACCCTCAATCAGGCTTTCTTCCAGGTCGTCTCGATGGCGACCACCGCAGGATTCACTACCGACAGCATTGCCCGCTGGCCGCTGTTCCTGCCGGTACTGCTGCTGTGTTCTGCTTTTATCGGTGGCTGCGCCGGGTCGACGGGTGGTGGGCTGAAGGTCATCCGTATCCTGTTACTGTTCAAGCAGGGCAACCGTGAACTGAAACGTCTGGTGCACCCGAATGCGGTATACAGCATTAAATTAGGTAACCGTGCGCTGCCGGAGCGTATCCTTGAAGCAGTGTGGGGATTCTTCTCGGCCTATGCGCTGGTGTTTATCGTCAGCATGCTGGCAATCATTGCCACCGGCGTGGATGACTTCTCGGCCTTTGCTTCCGTAGTGGCCACCCTTAATAACCTGGGGCCAGGCCTCGGCGTGGTGGCAGACAACTTTGCCAGCATGAATCCGGTAGCGAAATGGATCCTGATGGCCAACATGTTGTTTGGTCGCCTTGAGGTCTTTACCTTATTAGTACTCTTCACTCCCACTTTCTGGCGCGAATAAGGACGTAATACGTGAAAACATTGATTCTGTTTTCGACCCGTGATGGACAGACGCATGAGATTGCCAACACGATTGCCGCCGAGCTCCGTGGGCTTGGCATCGAGAGTGATATGGTTAATCTTCATGATACACAAAATGTTCACTGGGACGCTTATGAGCGGGTCGTGATTGGTGCCTCTATTCGCTACGGTCATTTCAATCCGGTGCTGGACAGCTTTGTGAAACAGCACCGTGAAATATTGAGCCGTCTGCCAGGGGCATTCTTCTCTGTAAACCTGGTGGCGCGTAAGCCGGAAAAAAACACGCCGGAGACAAACAGCTATACGCAGAAGTTCCTCGCGCGATCTCCGTGGCAGCCTGATGCCTGCGCCGTCTTTGCTGGGGCGTTACGTTACCCGCGTTATCGCTGGTTCGATCGCCTGATGATCCAACTCATTATGAAAATGACGGGCGGTGAAACCGATACGCGTAAAGAGGTGGTCTACACCGACTGGCAGCAGGTGAGCTTATTTGCCGGTAAAATTGCTCAGTTAAACCGCAAATCGTCTCTTTAATAAACTTTACGAATGAAATTTGAGCGAACGATAAATTTTTTGAATTTTAGACTTGTCAGCCCGGAATAACTCCCTATAATGCGCCTCCACTGACACGGAACAACGGCACACACGCCGCCGGGTCAGCAGGGTGTTCCGGTGAGATTCACTGAGAAGCCCGCAGAGAAAAGCGAAAATAAACGCTTGACTCTGAAGCGGGAAAGCGTAATATGCACACCCCGCGCCGCAGCGAAAAACGAAGCGGCACTGCTCTTTAACAATTTATCAGACAATCTGTGTGGGCACTCAAAGTGACATGGATTCTTGATGTCTTCGGACAAAAAATGAATACCAAGTCTCAAAGAGTGAACACGTAATTCATTACGAAGTTTAATTCTACGAGCATCAAACTTAAATTGAAGAGTTTGATCATGGCTCAGATTGAACGCTGGCGGCAGGCCTAACACATGCAAGTCGAACGGTAGCACAGAGAGCTTGCTCTCGGGTGACGAGTGGCGGACGGGTGAGTAATGTCTGGGAAACTGCCTGATGGAGGGGGATAACTACTGGAAACGGTAGCTAATACCGCATAACGTCGCAAGACCAAAGAGGGGGACCTTCGGGCCTCTTGCCATCAGATGTGCCCAGATGGGATTAGCTAGTAGGTGGGGTAATGGCTCACCTAGGCGACGATCCCTAGCTGGTCTGAGAGGATGACCAGCCACACTGGAACTGAGACACGGTCCAGACTCCTACGGGAGGCAGCAGTGGGGAATATTGCACAATGGGCGCAAGCCTGATGCAGCCATGCCGCGTGTATGAAGAAGGCCTTCGGGTTGTAAAGTACTTTCAGCGGGGAGGAAGGCGATACGGTTAATAACCGTGTCGATTGACGTTACCCGCAGAAGAAGCACCGGCTAACTCCGTGCCAGCAGCCGCGGTAATACGGAGGGTGCAAGCGTTAATCGGAATTACTGGGCGTAAAGCGCACGCAGGCGGTCTGTCAAGTCGGATGTGAAATCCCCGGGCTCAACCTGGGAACTGCATTCGAAACTGGCAGGCTTGAGTCTTGTAGAGGGGGGTAGAATTCCAGGTGTAGCGGTGAAATGCGTAGAGATCTGGAGGAATACCGGTGGCGAAGGCGGCCCCCTGGACAAAGACTGACGCTCAGGTGCGAAAGCGTGGGGAGCAAACAGGATTAGATACCCTGGTAGTCCACGCTGTAAACGATGTCGACTTGGAGGTTGTGCCCTTGAGGCGTGGCTTCCGGAGCTAACGCGTTAAGTCGACCGCCTGGGGAGTACGGCCGCAAGGTTAAAACTCAAATGAATTGACGGGGGCCCGCACAAGCGGTGGAGCATGTGGTTTAATTCGATGCAACGCGAAGAACCTTACCTACTCTTGACATCCAGAGAACTTTCCAGAGATGGATTGGTGCCTTCGGGAACTCTGAGACAGGTGCTGCATGGCTGTCGTCAGCTCGTGTTGTGAAATGTTGGGTTAAGTCCCGCAACGAGCGCAACCCTTATCCTTTGTTGCCAGCGATTCGGTCGGGAACTCAAAGGAGACTGCCAGTGATAAACTGGAGGAAGGTGGGGATGACGTCAAGTCATCATGGCCCTTACGAGTAGGGCTACACACGTGCTACAATGGCGTATACAAAGAGAAGCGACCTCGCGAGAGCAAGCGGACCTCATAAAGTACGTCGTAGTCCGGATTGGAGTCTGCAACTCGACTCCATGAAGTCGGAATCGCTAGTAATCGTGGATCAGAATGCCACGGTGAATACGTTCCCGGGCCTTGTACACACCGCCCGTCACACCATGGGAGTGGGTTGCAAAAGAAGTAGGTAGCTTAACCTTCGGGAGGGCGCTTACCACTTTGTGATTCATGACTGGGGTGAAGTCGTAACAAGGTAACCGTAGGGGAACCTGCGGTTGGATCACCTCCTTACCTTAAAGAACCTGCCTTTGCAGTGCTCACACAGATTGTCTGATGAAATGAAGCAGTAAAGAAATCTCTGCAGGCTTGTAGCTCAGGTGGTTAGAGCGCACCCCTGATAAGGGTGAGGTCGGTGGTTCAAGTCCACTCAGGCCTACCAAATTTCTGCTGATGCTGCGTTGCGGCGACACTCACATACTTCAGTATGCTTCGTGTCACCACGCCTTGCCTCAACAGAAATTAAGGTTGATGAGGTTTACCGATGGGGCTATAGCTCAGCTGGGAGAGCGCCTGCCTTGCACGCAGGAGGTCTGCGGTTCGATCCCGCATAGCTCCACCATCCTTTACTGCACACCACAAGAAAACTTCAGAGTGTACCTGAAAAGGTTCACTGCGAAGTTTTGCTCTTTAAAAATCTGGATCAAGCTGAAAATTGAAACAACACCCTGTTTCTTTTCTCCGTAATAAGAAAAGAAAATCAGGCGTGTTTGAGTCTCTCAAATTTTCACGACACTGAAGCGTTTTACGAAACAGCTTCGGGTTGTGAGGTTAAGCGACCAAGCGTACACGGTGGATGCCCTGGCAGTCAGAGGCGATGAAGGGCGTGCTAATCTGCGATAAGCGCCGGCGAGGTGATATGAACCCTTGACCCGGCGATACCCGAATGGGGAAACCCAGTGTGACTCGTCACACTATCATGTCATGAATACATAGTGGCATGAGGCGAACCGGGGGAACTGAAACATCTAAGTACCCCGAGGAAAAGAAATCAACCGAGATTCCCCCAGTAGCGGCGAGCGAACGGGGAGGAGCCCAGAGTCTGAATCAGCAAATGTGTTAGTGGAAGCGTCTGGAAAGTCGCACGGTACAGGGTGAAAGTCCCGTACACGAAAACGCATCTGTTGTGAACTCGAAGAGTAGGGCGGGACACGTGGTATCCTGTCTGAATATGGGGGGACCATCCTCCAAGGCTAAATACTCCTGACTGACCGATAGTGAACCAGTACCGTGAGGGAAAGGCGAAAAGAACCCCGGCGAGGGGAGTGAAAAAGAACCTGAAACCGTGTACGTACAAGCAGTGGGAGCACCTTCGTGGTGTGACTGCGTACCTTTTGTATAATGGGTCAGCGACTTATATTCTGTAGCAAGGTTAACCGTATAGGGGAGCCGCAGGGAAACCGAGTCTTAACTGGGCGTTAAGTTGCAGGGTATAGACCCGAAACCCGGTGATCTAGCCATGGGCAGGTTGAAGGTTGGGTAACACTAACTGGAGGACCGAACCGACTAATGTTGAAAAATTAGCGGATGACCTGTGGCTGGGGGTGAAAGGCCAATCAAACCGGGAGATAGCTGGTTCTCCCCGAAAGCTATTTAGGTAGCGCCTCGTGAATTCATCTCCGGGGGTAGAGCACTGTTTCGGCTAGGGGGCCATCCCGGCTTACCAACCCGATGCAAACTACGAATACCGGAGAATGTTATCACGGGAGACACACGGCGGGTGCTAACGTCCGTCGTGAAGAGGGAAACAACCCAGACCGCCAGCTAAGGTCCCAAAGTCATGGTTAAGTGGGAAACGATGTGGGAAGGCACAGACAGCCAGGATGTTGGCTTAGAAGCAGCCATCATTTAAAGAAAGCGTAATAGCTCACTGGTCGAGTCGGCCTGCGCGGAAGATGTAACGGGGCTAAACCATGCACCGAAGCTGCGGCAGCGACACTATGTGTTGTTGGGTAGGGGAGCGTTCTGTAAGCCGTTGAAGGTGGCCTGTGAGGGCTGCTGGAGGTATCAGAAGTGCGAATGCTGACATAAGTAACGATAAAGCGGGTGAAAAGCCCGCTCGCCGGAAGACCAAGGGTTCCTGTCCAACGTTAATCGGGGCAGGGTGAGTCGACCCCTAAGGCGAGGCCGAAAGGCGTAGTCGATGGGAAACAGGTTAATATTCCTGTACTTGGTGTTACTGCGAAGGGGGGACGGAGAAGGCTATGTCGGCCGGGCGACGGTTGTCCCGGTTTAAGCATGTAGGCGGAGGTTCCAGGTAAATCCGGTACCTTTTAACGCTGAGGTGTGATGACGAGGCACTACGGTGCTGAAGTGACAAATGCCCTGCTTCCAGGAAAAGCCTCTAAGCATCAGGTAACACGAAATCGTACCCCAAACCGACACAGGTGGTCAGGTAGAGAATACCAAGGCGCTTGAGAGAACTCGGGTGAAGGAACTAGGCAAAATGGTGCCGTAACTTCGGGAGAAGGCACGCTGGTGTGTAGGTGAAGTGACTTGCTCACGGAGCTGAAACCAGTCGAAGATACCAGCTGGCTGCAACTGTTTATTAAAAACACAGCACTGTGCAAACACGAAAGTGGACGTATACGGTGTGACGCCTGCCCGGTGCCGGAAGGTTAATTGATGGGGTTATCCGTAAGGAGAAGCTCTTGATCGAAGCCCCGGTAAACGGCGGCCGTAACTATAACGGTCCTAAGGTAGCGAAATTCCTTGTCGGGTAAGTTCCGACCTGCACGAATGGCGTAATGATGGCCAGGCTGTCTCCACCCGAGACTCAGTGAAATTGAACTCGCTGTGAAGATGCAGTGTACCCGCGGCAAGACGGAAAGACCCCGTGAACCTTTACTATAGCTTGACACTGAACATTGAGCCTTGATGTGTAGGATAGGTGGGAGGCTTTGAAGCGTGGACGCCAGTCTGCGTGGAGCCAACCTTGAAATACCACCCTTTAATGTTTGATGTTCTAACGTGGACCCGTTATCCGGGTTGCGGACAGTGTCTGGTGGGTAGTTTGACTGGGGCGGTCTCCTCCTAAAGTGTAACGGAGGAGCACGAAGGTTAGCTAATCCTGGTCGGACATCAGGAGGTTAGTGCAATGGCATAAGCTAGCTTGACTGCGAGAGTGACGGCTCGAGCAGGTGCGAAAGCAGGTCATAGTGATCCGGTGGTTCTGAATGGAAGGGCCATCGCTCAACGGATAAAAGGTACTCCGGGGATAACAGGCTGATACCGCCCAAGAGTTCATATCGACGGCGGTGTTTGGCACCTCGATGTCGGCTCATCACATCCTGGGGCTGAAGTAGGTCCCAAGGGTACGGCTGTTCGCCGTTTAAAGTGGTACGCGAGCTGGGTTTAGAACGTCGTGAGACAGTTCGGTCCCTATCTGCCGTGGGCGCTGGAGAATTGAGGGGGGCTGCTCCTAGTACGAGAGGACCGGAGTGGACGCATCACTGGTGTTCGGGTTGTCATGCCAATGGCACTGCCCGGTAGCTAAATGCGGAAAAGATAAGTGCTGAAAGCATCTAAGCACGAAACTTGCCCCGAGATGAGTTCTCCCTGAGACTTTAAGTCTCCTGAAGGAACGTTGAAGACGACGACGTTGATAGGTCGGGTGTGTAAGCGCAGCGATGCGTTGAGCTAACCGATACTAATGAACCGTGAGGCTTAACCTTACAACGCCGAAGCTGTTTTGGCGTGAGAAACACGATTTTCAGCTGATTCCAGAATTAAGTGCGCAATAATTTACGCAGCAGCAAGGCGGCCAGCGAAGGAAAGGAAGGAGCATACTGAGGTATGTGACTGACTTTGCGAGCGCAGGCAACGCGGCTGATGCGATAAAAGATTGCGTACAGAGCACAAAGAATTTGCCTGGCGGCACTAGCGCGGTGGTCCCACCTGACCCCATGCCGAACTCAGAAGTGAAACGCCGTAGCGCCGATGGTAGTGTGGGGTCTCCCCATGCGAGAGTAGGGAACTGCCAGGCATCAAACAAGTGAAAAGCCCATCCTGACGGATGGGCTTTTTGCGTTTTCATTGCCCATGAAACCTTCTCTATAACCACAAGCGCTCACCCTGTAGATACGGTAAACTACCCCGGTTTCTGCATCAGGATAGCGTCTATGAATCACTCCCTTAAGCCCTGGAATACCTTTGGTATTAACCGGAATGCTCACAATATTGTCTGCGCTGACAGTGTTCAGTCATTACTGAACGCCTGGCAAAGCGCGACTCAAAACCATCAACCGGTACTCATTCTGGGCGAAGGTAGCAATGTTCTCTTCCTGGAGGATTTTACAGGAACGGTTATTGTTAACCGGATTATGGGCATCGACGTCACTGAAAGTGATGACAGCTGGCATATTCACGTCGGAGCCGGGGAAAACTGGCACAAACTGGTGCAATTTACTCTTAATAACCACATCCCCGGACTGGAAAACCTGGCGCTGATACCGGGGTGTGCAGGCTCCTCACCAATTCAAAACATTGGTGCTTATGGCATAGAGCTTAAAAACGTCTGTGAGTACGTAGACTGTGTCGAACTGGCAACGGGAGAGGCAAAACGTCTCAGTGCTGAAGAGTGCCGTTTTGGTTACCGGGACAGCATCTTTAAGCATGAATACCAGGATCGCTATGTGATTGTCGCAGTCGGTCTGCGTTTAGCCAAAAGATGGACACCGATCTTATCCTATGGTGATCTGATCCGTCTGGATCCTGCTACCGTGACGGCCAAAGAAGTGTTTGATACGGTCTGTCATATGCGTATGAGTAAGTTGCCTGATCCAAAAGTAAATGGTAACGCAGGCAGCTTCTTCAAAAACCCCGTGATTTCCCATCATAAAGCGACATCTTTACTCGCCGAATGGTCACATGCGCCTCATTATCCCCAGGCTGACGGGAGCGTAAAGCTAGCCGCGGGATGGCTTATCGATCAATGTAAGCTGAAGGGTACGAGGATCGGTGGCGCTGCTGTACATCGTCAGCAGGCACTGGTACTAATCAATGAATGTGATGCGACCAGTGATGATGTAGTCAGACTGGCACACCTTGTCCGCCAGCATGTAGGTGAAAAATTCGATATCTGGCTGGAGCCTGAAGTGCGATTTATTGGCCCAGGTGGTGAAGTAAACGCGGTGGAGGCTATAGCATGAAGGACAACACAATCCCCTTAACGCTGGTTTCACTCCTCGCTGATGGCGAGTTTCACTCTGGTGAGCAGCTCGGGGAACGTCTGGGAATGAGTCGTGCAGCGATTAATAAACACATCCAGACGCTACGTGACTGGGGAGTGGACGTCTTTACGGTGCCGGGTAAGGGATACAGTCTGCCAGAACCGATACAGCTGCTGAGTCAGAGCTACATTTCCGAAAGAATACGGGACGGTAATGTCTCGGTTTTATCCGTTATTGACTCCACTAACCAGTACCTGCTGGACAGGATTTCAGAGATTGAGTCTGGTGATGCGTGTGTGGCGGAATACCAGCAGGCAGGTCGTGGCAGACGTGGCCGTAAATGGTTTTCTCCCTTCGGTGCCAATCTCTATCTTTCGATGTACTGGCGTCTTGAGCAAGGACCCGCTGCGGCTATAGGGTTAAGTCTTGTAATCGGTATGGTGATGGCTGAGGTTTTGCAAGCGTTAGGCGCAGAGAAGGTTCGCGTAAAATGGCCCAATGATCTCTACCTGAACGATCGTAAACTGGCAGGTATTCTCGTCGAACTTACGGGAAAAACAGGTGATGCGGCACAAATTGTAATTGGTGCTGGCATTAACCTGGTCATGCGTAACGTCAAGGAGAATGTCATCAGTCAGGGGTGGACTAATCTACAGGAAGCAGGGATTTCCATCGATCGTAACGAACTGGCGGTACGCTTAATTTCAGAACTGCGTTCGGCGCTTGCCCTTTTTGAAGAGGAGGGGCTTGCTCCCTGGCTTTCACGCTGGGACCAGCTAGATAACTTTATCAACCGGCCCGTTAAACTCATTATTGGTGAAAAAGAGATTTTTGGTATTTCCCGGGGTATTGATGTGCAAGGGGCGTTACTGCTTGAGCAGGACGGAGTAATTAAGCCCTGGATGGGCGGAGAGATTTCACTACGAAGTGCCGAATAATGAAAAAGGGGGAGCCATAGCTCCCCTTTACTTATTTTCGCAAGCGTACCTGTTCTACTGCATGATTAGCACTTTTAGTCATTATCAGACTCGCGCGCTCACGCGTAGGAAGAATATTTTCCTGAAGATTAAGCCAGTTAATTTCCTGCCATAAGGACGTTGCAATTTCAATCGCTTCGGATTCTGAAAGTTTTGCATAGTTATGGAAATAGGAGTCAGGATCGGTGAACGCGCCTTCTCTGAATTTCAGGAAGCGGTTGATATACCAGCGTTGCAGCAGTTCTTCCGGCGCATCAACATATATGGAAAAATCGACGAAGTCCGAAACAAATACATGATGCGGATCGTGCGGATAATCCATGCCGCTTTGCAGGACATTAAGCCCTTCAAGAATCAAGATATCAGGCTGGGCTACGGTTTTATCCCCATCGGGAATCACATCGTAAATCAAATGCGAGTATATGGGTGCCGTGACGTTCGGGACACCGGATTTAATATCTGATACGAACTTCACTAAACGGTGCATATCATAGGATTGTGGAAACCCTTTTTTCTTCATTAAATCGCGGTCTTTAAGTACCTGATTAGGGTGCAAGAAACCGTCAGTGGTAATGAGTTCAACCCGACGGTGTTCAGGCCAACGACTTAATAACGCTTGCAGCACACGCGCAGTCGTACTTTTACCAACAGCAACGCTGCCGGCAATGCTTATGATATAAGGGATACGTTGTCCATTTGTGCCTAAAAACTGCTCAAGCACGGCCTGACGCCGCAGATTAGAACTTATATAAAAATTGAGTAATCGCGACAGCGGCAGATAGATTTCAGCGACCTCTTCAAGAGAAAGGTCCTCATTAATACCTTTTAACCGGGCGATTTCGCCTTCAGTCAGCGTCATTGGCACTGAATCACGAAGCGCAGCCCATTGGCTACGATTAAACTGTAAGTAGGGCGTCATTAACGTTTGCTCTTTATTACTCATAAGCTTTCTGCCTGCCAATCTGGCCCACCGCACGTGCTCATGGAACACTGCGATATGCCTTTTCTTTAGATATTGCGATGGCGTGACGTTATTGAAATAAGTTAGGACAATGGGCAGGAGGTTAACACCAGATGACAGGGAATAATATGAAAAATGTCTAACTGATAATGCTTACGTGAAGCGGCATATCTCTGGCAGGCTACCGGCACCGGTAATGCCCCCTCTTTCTCTGCCGTCTATGATGTCCGGCATGGACTTGTGCCTGCTGGCACGCCTTAACGAGATAAACCAACCGATGAAGTCGCACCTCCTGACCAGAAGAGGATGGCAAAGCGATGCCGACGTATTCTTTTATCAACCGCTTATTTCTACTCTTCTTGCCAGGCGACCCTGTTGCAGAGGAGGCTCTTACAACGTTTAAGATAATAGAAAGCCACGTTTTAAAGAATGTCAGGACGTTATTAACCCGCTGAATTCAGGATGCCGCTCGTTTTTTACTCTGAGTTGCTTGAAATAGCATCATTTTTCTGACGGTTAGCACAAAATGTGAGCGAAAGAACATTTTGTGCAATTTTTTAGTTGCATGAAGTCGCAGGTCTCCATAGAATGCGCGCTACTTGATGCCGACTTAGCTCAGTAGGTAGAGCAACTGACTTGTAATCAGTAGGTCACCAGTTCGATTCCGGTAGTCGGCACCATCAAGTCCGGTGGGGTTCCCGAGCGGCCAAAGGGAGCAGACTGTAAATCTGCCGTCACAGACTTCGAAGGTTCGAATCCTTCCCCCACCACCACTTTCTGGCAGCGTTTTCGCCGCCTGAGCGGGTTAGAAAAATTAATCAGCTCAAACAACAAAAAGAGATTTATCTCTTTTTTTGTACAGAAAGAACTGGGTAGCCGAGTTTCAGGATGCGGGCATCGTATAATGGCTATTACCTCAGCCTTCCAAGCTGATGATGCGGGTTCGATTCCCGCTGCCCGCTCCAAGACGTGCTGATATGGCTCAGTTGGTAGAGCGCACCCTTGGTAAGGGTGAGGTCCCCAGTTCGACTCTGGGTATCAGCACCACTTCATTCCTCCCTCCCAATTCTCTCTGTTACTTAATTCAACAAGTCGGGCATGTTGCCTGGTTGATGTGGTGATATCACCGATTTATCCGTGTCTTAGAGGGACAATCGATGTCTAAAGAAAAGTTTGAACGTACAAAACCGCACGTTAACGTCGGTACTATCGGCCACGTTGACCATGGTAAAACAACGCTGACTGCTGCAATCACTACCGTTCTGTCCAAAACCTACGGTGGCCAGGCTCGTGCATTCGATCAGATCGATAACGCGCCGGAAGAAAAAGCACGTGGTATCACCATCAACACCTCTCACGTTGAATACGATACCGAAATCCGTCACTACGCTCACGTAGACTGCCCGGGCCACGCCGACTATGTTAAAAACATGATCACCGGTGCTGCGCAGATGGACGGCGCGATCCTGGTTGTTGCTGCGACTGACGGCCCGATGCCGCAGACCCGTGAGCACATCCTGCTGGGTCGTCAGGTAGGCGTTCCTTACATCATCGTGTTCCTGAACAAATGCGACATGGTTGATGACGAAGAGCTGCTGGAACTGGTAGAAATGGAAGTTCGTGAACTTCTGTCTCAGTACGATTTCCCGGGCGACGACACGCCTATCGTTCGTGGTTCTGCACTGAAAGCGCTGGAAGGCGAAGCAGAGTGGGAAGCGAAAATCATCGAACTGGCTGGCTACCTGGATTCTTACATCCCGGAACCAGAGCGTGCGATTGACAAGCCGTTCCTGCTGCCGATCGAAGACGTATTCTCCATCTCCGGTCGTGGTACCGTTGTTACCGGTCGTGTAGAGCGCGGTATCATCAAAGTAGGCGAAGAAGTAGAAATCGTTGGTATCAAAGACACTGCCAAGTCTACCTGTACTGGCGTTGAAATGTTCCGCAAACTGCTGGACGAAGGCCGTGCGGGTGAGAACGTAGGTGTTCTGCTGCGTGGTATCAAACGTGAAGAGATCGAACGTGGTCAGGTACTGGCTAAGCCGGGCACCATCAAGCCGCACACCCAGTTCGAATCTGAAGTGTACATTCTGTCCAAAGACGAAGGCGGCCGCCATACTCCGTTCTTCAAAGGCTACCGTCCGCAGTTCTACTTCCGTACAACTGACGTGACTGGCACCATCGAACTGCCGGAAGGCGTTGAGATGGTAATGCCGGGCGACAACATCAAAATGGTTGTAACCCTGATCCACCCGATCGCGATGGACGATGGTCTGCGTTTCGCAATCCGTGAAGGCGGCCGTACTGTAGGTGCGGGCGTGGTAGCAAAAGTTATCGCTTAATCGCTGATAACATTTGACGCTACGCGCAAGAAAAGGGCATCATTTGATGCCCTTTTTGTACGCGCTCGAATCAGAACCTGGCTCATCAGTGATTTTTTCCTCATAATCATTGCTGAGACAGGCTCTGTAGATAGCGTTGAGTCCGAAATGCAATAAAGCTTTTCGGTTTGGTTGCCTCGCTCATGCGGGGCAAAAATGTTTGTCTGATTCTTGTAACGGGTTGGTTTATGAGTGCGAATACCGAAGCTCAAGGGAGCGGGCGCGGCCTGGAAGCGATGAAATGGGTTGCTGTTGCGCTACTGCTCATTGTGGCTATTGTAGGCAACTACCTCTATCGTGACATGATGCTGCCGCTGCGTGCGCTGGCCGTGGTGATTCTGATTGCTGCAGCGGGCGGTGTCGCGCTGTTAACGACGAAAGGTAAAGCAACCGTTGCTTTTGCCCGTGAAGCGAGAACTGAAGTCCGTAAAGTTATTTGGCCAACTCGCCAGGAAACACTGCACACCACATTGATCGTAGCTGCGGTTACTGCGGTTATGTCACTTATTTTGTGGGGCCTGGATGGTATTCTGGTTCGCCTCGTTTCCTTTATCACTGGCCTGAGGTTCTGAGATGTCTGAAGCTCCTAAAAAGCGCTGGTACGTCGTTCAGGCGTTTTCCGGTTTTGAAGGCCGCGTAGCAACATCGCTGCGCGAGCATATCAAATTACACAATATGGAAGAGTTGTTTGGTGAAGTCATGGTTCCGACCGAAGAAGTGGTCGAAATTCGTGGCGGCCAGCGTCGCAAAAGCGAACGTAAATTCTTCCCGGGCTACGTGCTGGTACAGATGGTCATGAACGACGCAAGCTGGCACCTGGTGCGCAGCGTACCGCGCGTGATGGGCTTCATCGGTGGTACTTCCGATCGTCCGGCGCCGATCAGCGACAAAGAAGTGGATGCTATCATGAACCGTCTTCAGCAGGTTGGTGATAAGCCGCGTCCGAAAACGCTGTTTGAACCGGGTGAGATGGTCCGTGTTAGTGATGGTCCGTTTGCTGACTTCAACGGTGTCGTTGAAGAAGTTGATTACGAGAAATCTCGTCTTAAAGTTTCTGTTTCAATCTTTGGTCGTGCGACCCCGGTTGAACTGGACTTTGCTCAGGTCGAAAAAGCCTAAGTATCGATCAAAAAGGCAGCGATTAAATCGTTGCACAAGGCGCGAAATTGGCATACAATTTCGCGCCTTTTGTTTTTATGGGCCTTGCCCGTAAAACGAATATTTATCACGGGGAGCCTTTTTTGAGGCGCTATTACCCAATCTGAGGATTTAAGAATGGCTAAGAAAGTCCAGGCCTACGTCAAGCTGCAGGTTGCAGCTGGCATGGCAAACCCGAGCCCACCGGTTGGTCCGGCTCTGGGTCAGCAGGGTGTTAACATCATGGAATTCTGTAAAGCGTTTAACGCAAAAACTGATTCCATGGAAAAAGGTCTGCCAATTCCGGTTGTTATCACCGTTTATGCCGACCGTTCTTTCACTTTCATTACCAAAACGCCTCCGGCAGCAGTTCTGCTGAAAAAAGCGGCTGGTATTAAGTCTGGTTCCGGTAAGCCGAACAAAGACAAAGTGGGCAAGATCTCCCGCGCTCAGCTGCAGGAAATCGCTCAGACTAAAGCCGCGGACATGACTGGTGCTGATATTGAAGCGATGACTCGCTCAATTGAAGGTACTGCACGTTCCATGGGCCTGGTAGTGGAGGATTAAGAAATGGCTAAACTGACCAAGCGCATGCGCGTGATCCGTGAAAAAGTTGATGCGACCAAACAGTACGACATCAACGAAGCCGTTGCTCTGCTGAAAGAGCTGGCCACTGCTAAATTCGTAGAAAGCGTAGACGTTGCCGTTAACCTCGGCATCGACGCACGTAAATCTGACCAGAACGTACGTGGTGCAACTGTACTGCCGCACGGTACTGGCCGTTCCGTTCGCGTAGCCGTATTTACCCAGGGTGCAAACGCTGAAGCTGCTAAAGCTGCAGGCGCTGAACTGGTAGGTATGGAAGATCTGGCTGACCAGATCAAAAAAGGCGAAATGAACTTCGACGTTGTTATTGCTTCCCCGGATGCAATGCGCGTTGTTGGTCAGCTGGGCCAGATCCTCGGTCCACGCGGCCTGATGCCAAACCCGAAAGTTGGTACTGTAACGCCTAACGTTGCTGAAGCGGTTAAGAACGCTAAAGCAGGCCAGGTTCGTTACCGTAACGACAAAAACGGCATCATCCACACCACCATCGGTAAAGTGGACTTTGACGCTGACAAACTGAAAGAAAACCTGGAAGCTCTGCTGGTTGCGCTGAAAAAAGCGAAACCGACTCAGGCTAAAGGCGTGTACATCAAGAAAGTTAGCATCTCCACCACCATGGGTGCAGGTGTTGCAGTTGACCAGGCTGGCCTGAGCGCTGCTGCAAACTAATGCCTTTACGTGGGCGGTGGATTTGTCTACAATTCTACCCCCACGATTCTGTTGAAAGATACAGACGCTATGCGAGTCATTTGAATTGCAGCAAGGCGGCAAGCGAGTGAATCGCCAGGAGCATAGTTAACTATATGACTGGCGTGAGCGAGAGCAGGCAACGCAGCAGCAGTTCAAAGGACGATGTCATAGAAAGAATTTGTTCGTTGGAGCCTGGCCTATCCAGGCCTCCGTCGAAGACCGCAGGTGTTTCGCAAGAAACTTAATCCCCTGCGTAGACGGTGACAGAACGCTAAGATTATTTCTGATACTCTGGCTTGTTTCTGCTCACCGTATTAAGACGCTCTTTCCGTTGGAATGAGTGAAGTGAGTTCCAGAACATTTTGTTCTGGCAAACATCCAGGAGCAAAGCTAATGGCTTTAAATCTTCAAGACAAACAAGCGATTGTTGCTGAAGTCAGCGAAGTAGCCAAAGGCGCGCTGTCTGCAGTAGTTGCGGATTCCCGTGGCGTTACTGTGGACAAAATGACCGAACTGCGTAAAGCAGGTCGCGAAGCCGGCGTATACATGCGTGTTGTTCGTAACACCCTGCTGCGCCGTGTTGTTGAAGGTACTCAATTCGAGTGCCTGAAAGACGCGTTCGTTGGTCCGACCCTGATTGCATACTCTATGGAACACCCGGGCGCTGCTGCTCGTCTGTTCAAAGATTTCGCGAAAGCGAATGCAAAATTTGAGGTCAAAGCTGCAGCCTTTGAAGGTGAATTGATCCCGGCATCGCAAATCGATCGCCTGGCAACTCTGCCGACCTACGAAGAAGCAATTGCACGCCTGATGGCAACCATGAAAGAAGCTTCGGCTGGCAAACTGGTTCGCACTCTGGCTGCTGTTCGCGATGCGAAAGAAGCTGCTTAATCGCAGTTATCTTTGTAAAGCATCTGCTTACGTATAAACTTATTCTGATTTTCAGGAACAATTTAAATGTCTATCACTAAAGATCAAATCATTGAAGCAGTATCCGCTATGTCTGTAATGGACGTTGTTGAGCTGATCTCTGCAATGGAAGAAAAATTCGGCGTTTCTGCTGCTGCTGCTGTAGCTGTAGCTGCTGGCCCGGCTGAAGCTGCTGAAGAAAAAACTGAATTCGACGTAATTCTGAAAGGCATCGGCGCTAACAAAGTTGCTGTTATCAAAGCAGTACGTGGCGCAACTGGCCTGGGTCTGAAAGAAGCTAAAGACCTGGTAGAATCTGCACCTGCTGCTCTGAAAGAAGGCATCAGCAAAGACGACGCCGAAGCACTGAAAAAATCCCTGGAAGAAGCTGGCGCTGAAGTTGAAGTTAAATAAGCCAACCTTTCCGGTTGCAGCTTGAGTAATCAGGCTGATGGCTGGTGACTTTTTAGTCACCAGCCTTTTTGCGCTGTAGGGTACCGGTAGCATTTCTCACTGTTTGACTACGGGTTACCTTTTCAATGTTTGTTTCTATCGATGACTTAATATACTGCGGCAGAGCGTCCGTTCTGTGTAAACCGCAATGAAATGATTTAAGCGTGATAGCAACAGATATTGCGGAAAGTTTTCTATTTTCCGATCAACAAAATGGTGTTGCATAAACTGTCCATTCGACGGACAGAGTGGGTCGACTTGTCAGCGAGCTGAGGAACCCTATGGTTTACTCCTATACCGAGAAAAAACGTATTCGTAAGGATTTTGGTAAACGTCCACAAGTTCTGGACATTCCATATCTCCTTTCTATCCAGCTTGACTCGTTCCAGAAGTTTATCGAGCAAGATCCTGAAGGGCAGTACGGTCTGGAAGCAGCTTTCCGCTCCGTGTTCCCAATCAAAAGCTATAGCGGTAATTCGGAGCTGCAGTATGTTAGCTACCGTCTGGGTGAGCCGGTATTTGACGTTAAAGAGTGTCAAATCCGTGGCGTAACTTATTCTGCACCGCTGCGCGTAAAACTGCGTCTGGTGATCTACGAACGTGAAGCGCCGGAAGGCACCGTTAAAGACATCAAAGAGCAGGAAGTCTACATGGGCGAAATTCCGCTCATGACCGACAATGGTACCTTTGTTATCAACGGTACTGAGCGTGTTATCGTTTCTCAGCTGCACCGTAGCCCTGGCGTCTTCTTTGACTCCGATAAAGGTAAAACCCACTCTTCGGGTAAAGTGCTCTATAACGCGCGCATCATTCCTTACCGTGGTTCCTGGCTGGACTTCGAGTTCGATCCGAAGGACAACCTGTTCGTACGTATCGACCGTCGCCGTAAATTGCCTGCGACCATCATTCTGCGTGCGCTGAACTACACCACTGAGCAGATCCTTGACCTGTTCTTTGAAAAAGTTGTTTTTGAAATCCGCGACAACAAGCTGCAAATGGAGCTGTTGCCGGAACGTCTGCGTGGCGAAACTGCCTCCTTCGATATCGAAGCAAATGGCAAAATCTACGTAGAAAAAGGTCGCCGTATCACTGCGCGCCATATTCGCCAGCTGGAAAAAGACGAGATTCAGCACATCGAAGTACCGGTTGAGTACATCGCAGGTAAAGTCGTTTCTAAAGACTATATCGACGAATCTACCGGCGAGCTGATCTGCCCGGCGAACATGGAACTGAGCCTGGATCTGCTGGCTAAACTGAGCCAGTCTGGTCATAAGCGTATTGAAACGCTGTTCACCAACGACCTGGATCACGGTGCTTACATTTCTGAAACTATCCGTGTCGACCCAACTAACGACCGTCTGAGCGCGCTGGTAGAAATCTACCGCATGATGCGCCCGGGTGAGCCGCCGACGCGTGAAGCTGCTGAAACCCTGTTTGAGAACCTGTTCTTCTCTGAAGACCGTTACGATCTCTCTGCTGTAGGTCGTATGAAGTTCAACCGTTCGCTGCTGCGTGACGAGATTGAAGGTTCCGGCATCCTCAGCAAAGACGACATCATTCAGGTTATGCGTAAGCTGATTGGTATCCGTAACGGTCAGGGCGAAGTCGATGATATCGACCACCTCGGCAACCGTCGTATCCGTTCCGTAGGCGAAATGGCGGAAAACCAGTTCCGCGTTGGCCTGGTACGTGTAGAGCGTGCGGTGAAAGAGCGTCTGTCCCTGGGCGATCTGGATACCCTGATGCCGCAGGATATGATCAACGCCAAGCCAATCTCTGCCGCAGTGAAAGAGTTCTTTGGTTCCAGCCAGCTGTCTCAGTTTATGGACCAGAACAACCCACTGTCTGAGATCACGCACAAACGTCGTATCTCTGCACTCGGCCCGGGCGGTCTGACCCGTGAGCGCGCAGGCTTTGAAGTTCGAGACGTACACCCGACCCACTACGGCCGCGTGTGTCCAATCGAAACGCCTGAAGGTCCGAACATCGGTCTTATCAACTCCCTGTCCGTGTACGCACAGACCAACGAATACGGTTTCCTTGAAACCCCGTATCGTAAAGTGACTGACGGTGTTGTTACTGACGAAATTCACTACCTGTCTGCTATCGAAGAAGGCAACTACGTTATCGCTCAGGCGAACTCCAACCTGGATGACGAAGGCCACTTTGTAGAAGACCTGGTGACCTGCCGTAGCAAAGGCGAATCCAGCTTGTTCAGCCGCGATCAGGTTGACTACATGGACGTTTCCACCCAACAGGTGGTATCCGTCGGTGCGTCTCTGATCCCGTTCCTGGAACACGATGACGCCAACCGTGCATTGATGGGTGCGAACATGCAACGTCAGGCGGTTCCTACTCTGCGCGCTGATAAGCCGCTGGTTGGTACCGGTATGGAACGTGCTGTTGCCGTTGACTCCGGTGTTACTGCGGTGGCTAAACGTGGCGGTCTGGTTCAGTACGTGGATGCATCCCGTATCGTTATCAAAGTTAACGAAGATGAGATGTACCCGGGCGAAGCAGGTATCGACATTTATAACCTGACCAAGTACACCCGTTCTAACCAGAACACCTGCATCAACCAGATGCCGTGCGTGTCCTTAGGTGAGCCAATTGAGCGCGGCGACGTGCTGGCTGATGGCCCGTCCACCGATTTGGGTGAACTGGCGCTCGGTCAGAACATGCGTGTAGCGTTCATGCCGTGGAATGGTTACAACTTCGAAGACTCCATCCTCGTATCCGAGCGTGTTGTTCAGGAAGACCGTTTCACCACCATCCATATTCAGGAACTGGCATGCGTGTCCCGTGACACCAAGCTGGGGCCAGAAGAGATCACCGCTGACATCCCGAACGTGGGTGAAGCTGCGCTCTCCAAACTGGATGAATCTGGTATCGTTTACATCGGTGCAGAAGTCACCGGCGGCGACATTCTGGTAGGTAAGGTAACGCCAAAAGGTGAAACCCAACTGACGCCAGAAGAGAAACTGCTGCGTGCTATCTTCGGTGAGAAAGCGTCTGACGTTAAAGACTCTTCTCTGCGTGTACCGAACGGTGTCTCTGGTACCGTTATCGACGTTCAGGTCTTCACCCGTGACGGCGTTGAGAAAGACAAACGTGCGCTGGAAATCGAAGAGATGCAGCTGAAGCAGGCGAAAAAAGACCTGTCTGAAGAACTGCAGATCCTCGAAGCTGGCCTGTTTGGTCGTATCTACGCGGTGCTGGTTGCAGGTGGTGTTGAAGCTGAGAAGCTCGACAAACTGCCGCGCGATCGCTGGCTGGAACTGGGCCTGACCGACGAAGAGAAACAGAATCAGCTGGAGCAGCTGGCTGAGCAGTATGACGAACTGAAACACGAGTTCGAGAAAAAACTCGAAGCGAAACGCCGCAAAATCACTCAGGGCGACGATCTGGCACCGGGCGTGCTGAAGATTGTCAAAGTGTATCTGGCCGTTAAACGTCAAATCCAGCCTGGTGACAAAATGGCAGGTCGTCACGGTAACAAGGGTGTTATCTCTAAGATCAACCCGATCGAAGATATGCCTCACGACGCTAACGGTACGCCGGTAGACATCGTGCTGAACCCGCTGGGTGTACCGTCTCGTATGAACATCGGTCAGATTCTGGAAACCCACCTGGGTATGGCTGCGAAAGGTATTGGCGATCAAATCAACGCCATGCTGAAGCAGCAGCAAGAAGTCGCGAAGCTGCGCGAGTTCATCCAGCGTGCCTACGATCTGGGTACCGACGTTCGTCAGAAAGTCGACCTGAATACCTTCAGCGATGAAGAAGTACTGCGTCTGGCTGAAAACCTGCGTAAGGGTATGCCTATCGCAACGCCAGTCTTCGATGGTGCGAAAGAGTCTGAAATCAAAGAGCTGTTACAACTGGGTGGCCTGCCGAGTTCCGGTCAGATCACACTGTTTGATGGCCGTACCGGTGAACAGTTCGAGCGTCAGGTAACCGTAGGTTACATGTACATGCTGAAACTGAACCACCTGGTTGATGACAAAATGCACGCGCGTTCTACCGGTTCTTATAGCCTGGTTACTCAGCAACCGCTGGGTGGTAAGGCGCAGTTCGGTGGTCAGCGCTTCGGGGAGATGGAAGTGTGGGCGCTGGAAGCATACGGCGCAGCATACACCCTGCAGGAAATGCTTACCGTTAAGTCTGATGACGTGAACGGTCGTACCAAGATGTATAAAAACATCGTGGACGGCAACCATCAGATGGAACCGGGTATGCCAGAGTCCTTCAACGTACTGTTGAAAGAGATTCGTTCGCTGGGTATCAACATCGAGCTGGAAGACGAGTAACTCTCGCTCAAACAGGTCACTGGTGCCGGGGTAACACCCGGCGCCAGATTGTGCTAACTCCGACGGGAGCAAATCCGTGAAAGACTTATTAAAGTTTCTGAAAGCGCAAACTAAAACCGAAGAGTTTGATGCGATCAAAATTGCTCTGGCCTCGCCAGACATGATCCGTTCATGGTCTTTCGGTGAAGTTAAGAAGCCGGAAACCATCAACTACCGTACGTTCAAACCTGAACGTGACGGCCTTTTCTGTGCGCGTATTTTCGGGCCAGTAAAAGATTACGAGTGCCTGTGCGGTAAGTACAAGCGCCTGAAACACCGCGGTGTGATCTGTGAGAAGTGCGGCGTTGAAGTGACCCAGACTAAAGTGCGCCGTGAGCGTATGGGTCACATCGAGCTGGCGTCTCCGACTGCTCATATCTGGTTCCTGAAATCTCTGCCGTCCCGTATCGGCCTGCTGCTGGATATGCCGCTGCGCGATATCGAACGTGTGCTGTACTTCGAATCCTATGTGGTTATCGAAGGCGGGATGACGAACCTGGAACGTAACCAGATTCTGACCGAAGAACAGTATCTGGACGCCCTGGAAGAGTTCGGTGACGAATTCGACGCCAAAATGGGTGCGGAAGCTATCCAGGCCCTGCTGAAAAGCATGGATCTGGAGCAGGAGTGCGAACAGCTGCGTGAAGAGCTGAACGAAACCAACTCCGAAACCAAGCGTAAAAAGCTGACCAAGCGTATCAAGCTGCTGGAAGCGTTCGTTCAGTCTGGTAACAAACCAGAGTGGATGATCCTGACCGTTCTGCCGGTTCTGCCGCCAGATCTGCGTCCGCTGGTTCCGCTGGATGGTGGTCGTTTCGCAACGTCCGATCTTAACGATCTGTATCGTCGCGTGATTAACCGTAACAACCGTCTGAAACGTCTGCTGGATCTGGCGGCGCCGGACATCATCGTACGTAACGAAAAACGTATGCTGCAGGAAGCGGTAGATGCCCTGCTGGATAACGGCCGTCGCGGTCGTGCCATCACCGGCTCTAACAAACGTCCTCTGAAATCTTTGGCCGACATGATCAAAGGTAAACAGGGTCGTTTCCGTCAGAACCTGCTCGGTAAGCGTGTTGACTACTCCGGTCGTTCTGTTATCACCGTAGGTCCATACCTGCGTCTGCATCAGTGCGGTCTGCCGAAGAAAATGGCACTGGAGCTGTTCAAACCGTTCATCTACGGCAAGCTGGAACTGCGTGGCCTCGCCACCACCATCAAAGCCGCGAAGAAAATGGTTGAGCGTGAAGAAGCTGTCGTTTGGGATATCCTGGACGAAGTTATCCGCGAACACCCGGTACTGCTGAACCGTGCACCAACTCTGCACCGTTTGGGTATTCAGGCATTTGAACCGGTACTGATCGAAGGTAAAGCAATTCAGCTGCACCCGCTGGTTTGTGCGGCTTATAACGCCGACTTCGATGGTGACCAGATGGCTGTTCACGTACCGCTGACGCTGGAAGCCCAGCTGGAAGCGCGTGCGCTGATGATGTCTACCAACAACATCCTGTCTCCAGCGAACGGCGAGCCAATCATCGTTCCGTCTCAGGACGTTGTACTGGGTCTGTACTACATGACCCGTGACTGTGTTAACGCCAAAGGCGAAGGCATGGTGCTGACTGGACCGAAAGAAGCTGAGCGTATTTACCGCGCTGGCCTGGCCTCTCTGCATGCGCGCGTTAAAGTGCGTATCACTGAATACGAAAAAGATGAAAACGGTAAGTTTGTTGCGAAAACCAGCCTGAAAGACACGACCGTTGGCCGTGCGATTCTGTGGATGATCGTACCTAAAGGTCTGCCGTTCACTATCGTGAACCAGGCACTGGGTAAGAAAGCTATCTCCAAGATGCTGAACACCTGCTACCGTATTCTGGGGCTGAAACCGACCGTTATTTTTGCGGACCAGACGATGTACACCGGCTTTGCTTACGCAGCGCGTTCAGGTGCATCCGTTGGTATTGATGACATGGTCATCCCGGAGAAAAAACACGAGATCATCTCTGAAGCAGAAGCTGAAGTTGCTGAGATCCAGGAGCAGTTCCAGTCTGGTCTGGTAACGGCGGGCGAACGCTATAACAAAGTTATCGATATCTGGGCCGCGGCGAACGATCGTGTATCCAAAGCGATGATGGACAACCTGCAGACTGAAACGGTAATCAACCGTGAAGGTAAAGAAGAGCAGCAGGTTTCCTTCAACAGCATCTACATGATGGCCGACTCCGGTGCGCGTGGTTCTGCAGCACAGATTCGTCAGCTGGCAGGTATGCGTGGTCTGATGGCGAAGCCAGATGGCTCCATCATCGAAACGCCAATCACCGCGAACTTCCGTGAAGGTCTGAACGTACTCCAGTACTTCATCTCCACGCACGGTGCGCGTAAAGGTCTGGCGGATACCGCGCTGAAAACCGCGAACTCCGGTTATCTGACCCGTCGTCTGGTTGACGTTGCGCAGGATCTGGTAGTCACTGAAGACGATTGTGGCACCCTCGAAGGTATCACCATGACCCCGGTTATCGAGGGTGGTGATGTTAAAGAGCCGCTGCGCGATCGCGTTCTGGGTCGTGTGACTGCTGAAGACATTCTGAAGCCGGGCACTGCAGACATTCTGGTTCCGCGTAACACGCTGCTGCATGAGCAGTGGTGTGACCTGCTGGAAGCAAACTCTGTTGACTCCGTGAAAGTTCGCTCCGTTGTATCCTGTGACACCGACTTTGGTGTATGTGCGCACTGCTATGGTCGTGACCTGGCGCGTGGCCACATCATCAACAAAGGTGAAGCTATCGGCGTTATCGCGGCACAGTCCATCGGTGAGCCGGGTACACAGCTGACGATGCGTACGTTCCACATCGGTGGTGCGGCATCTCGTGCGGCTGCTGAATCCAGCATCCAGGTGAAAAACAAAGGTAGCATCCGTCTGAGCAATGCGAAGTCGGTTGTGAACTCCAGCGGTAAGCTGGTAGTGACTTCACGTAACACCGAGCTGAAACTGATCGACGAATTCGGCCGTACTAAAGAGAGCTATAAAGTCCCTTACGGTGCAGTCATGGCTAAAGGTGATGGTGAGCAGGTTGCAGGCGGCGAAACCGTAGCAAACTGGGATCCGCACACCATGCCGGTTATCACTGAAGTGGCGGGCTTTATTCGCTTCACCGATATGATCGACGGCCAGACGATTACTCGTCAGACCGACGAACTGACCGGTCTCTCCTCGCTGGTGGTTCTGGATTCTGCAGAACGTACCGCAGGTGGTAAAGACCTGCGTCCGGCACTGAAAATTGTTGATGCTAACGGCAACGACGTTCTGATCCCTGGCACTGATATGCCAGCGCAGTACTTCCTGCCAGGTAAAGCGATTGTTCAGCTGGAAGATGGCGTACAGATCAGTTCCGGTGACACCCTGGCGCGTATTCCTCAGGAATCCGGCGGTACCAAGGACATCACCGGTGGTCTGCCACGCGTTGCGGATCTGTTCGAAGCACGTCGTCCGAAAGAGCCGGCAATTCTGGCGGAAATCAGCGGCATCATCTCCTTCGGTAAAGAGACCAAAGGGAAGCGTCGTCTGGTAATTACCCCGCTGGATGGTAGCGATCCATACGAAGAGATGATTCCGAAATGGCGTCAGCTCAACGTGTTTGAAGGTGAACGTGTAGAACGTGGTGATGTGGTTTCCGACGGTCCGGAAGCTCCGCACGACATTCTGCGTCTTCGTGGTGTTCACGCGGTTACCCGCTATATCACTAACGAAGTACAGGATGTTTACCGTCTGCAAGGCGTTAAGATTAACGATAAGCACATCGAAGTTATCGTTCGTCAGATGCTGCGTAAAGCGACCATCGAAAATGCAGGTAGCTCCGACTTCCTGGAAGGCGAGCAGGTTGAATACTCCCGCGTCAAGATTGCAAACCGCGATCTGGAAGCGAACGGCAAAATCGGTGCGACCTTCGCACGCGACCTGCTGGGTATCACCAAAGCGTCTCTGGCAACCGAGTCCTTCATTTCTGCGGCATCGTTCCAGGAAACGACTCGCGTTCTGACCGAAGCCGCCGTTGCGGGCAAACGCGACGAACTGCGTGGTCTGAAAGAGAACGTTATCGTGGGTCGTCTGATCCCGGCTGGTACAGGTTATGCGTACCATCAGGATCGTATGCGCCGTCGCGCAGCGGGCGAACTGCCTGCCGCACCGCAGGTAACTGCAGAAGATGCATCTGCCAGCCTGGCAGAGCTCCTGAACGCAGGCCTGGGCGGTTCTGATAACGAGTAATCGTTGCTGATACGCTAAGTAAGCTAAGCTGCACCCCAAAGGTTGGATACCAACTGAGTAAGGTGCAGTTTTTTTTTGACTTTTTTCTTCTCCTTCTTCTCACCTGCCGCTGCTGATCTCCCTCTCTTTTTGAAAATAAGTAAAATCTCAGATCAATTAAAATGAAATAGTGTTTTAGTTGTGTTCGTCACAATTTCTTTTGTGCCTTTTGTTAAAATACCCACCGTTGTCAGGGTAAAGCCTGACCGTTTTCTGTCTTCAGTGTGAGGTTTGAACGCGGCGTTAAAATAACGTGTTGAATAGCGTGATTCCGACTGGCTTATTTTTGTCAGGGTAGCGCTATGTTCAAATAAAAGAAAACCATTCGATGGTTTCAGAAATAATAAAAACGACTACGAGATTTTATTTCTCGCAGGCTTCTGCATCTTTAATTTACTGAAATGCTAACTAAAAACATAAAGACTTATCGGCTACTAATCATTAATTATGGTGGAAAGGGTTTACTATGGATTACGTAATAAAAGTACTTGGCACACCCGCAATTATTATCGCCTTTATTGCGTTTTTAGGTCTGGCATTACAAAAAAGTAGTATGACGAATATCATTAAAGGCACACTACTGGCATTTATAGGCTTTGTCCTTATTAAGACCGGTGGCAGTATCCTGGGCGGGGTGCTAACCATGTTTAGCGACCTTTTTACCAATGCCTTTGGCCTTCGCGGCGTGGTGCCAAGCAACGAAGCAATCATGGCGTTGACGATTGATAAACTCGGCCGACCCGCAGCCTTTATACTGTTTTTCGCCATGATAATTAATATTCTCATGGCACGTTATACACGCTTTAAGGCTATCTATTTATCGTTGCATTTGATTGTTTTCATGTCTTTTTCAGTAACCGCTGCGCTTGTTGGTCTGGGATATAGTGAACAGTTTGCTATTATTTTTGGCTCACTGGTCATTGGCTGCTATATGGCGATTTTCCCAACGTTATTATCGCGCTTTAGCCGTAAAATTATTGGGCATAATGATTACTGTATCGCTCATGCCGCTTCCAGTTCCTATCTTATCGGTTCCTACCTGGGAAAATGGCTGGGCAATACGTCAACAAACGTTGAAGAGGTTAAGGTTAGCGATAAATTCAGTTTTCTGAAAAACGCTGACGTTGCCACATTTATTACTATGTTCTGCCTGCTGGGCATTTCCTCAATATTCGCAGAGGCCGCTTACCTCGACAAAATGCTTGCCGGCAAACCTTACCTGGTGTGGCTGTTAGAAAAATCGGCAACCTTTGCGGGTGGCTTATATATCGCCAAGAAAGGGGTAGCCATGTTCACTGAGGAGATTGTCCCTGCATTCAAAGGCTTTTCACAAGTCGTCGCACCGGGCTCCATTCCGGCAGTGGATCCGATGGTGCTTTTCGATAAGTCACCCAACGCGGTACTGATCGGTTTCCTTGTCAGCTTTTCGGCGGAACTGGTCTGCGTTGCCTTGTTCCCGATGATTGGCCTGCCAATTATTATTCCGGGGATTATGGCAAGCTTCATCACCGGCGGTAGTGCAGCGATTTTTGGTAATGCGACCGGCGGGCTCCGGGGCGCGATTATCGCCAGTTTCGTCAACGGACTTTTGCTTTGTGTTCTGCCCGCTCTGGTGCTGCCGCTGTTCAGTCATCTTGGCGTGGACAGCGTTACCTTCGCGGACCCGGATTTCACCTTCCTGTCCGCTATCATTAAATATACGTTTGGCCTGGCCCATTAATATTGTTGCAGGTCTGACTGGCAGACCTGCAGTTCCTGTTTTAACGAGGTGTCATGATGTTCGTTTATAAAGAAGAGACGGTACTGGAAGATCTGGGAAACGGCGTTACTCGCCGAATTCTGGCTCACGGTGGCGGTATGATGGCGGTGGAGGTTAACTTTACCGAAGGCGCTGTCGGGCCAATGCATCATCATCCACATGAACAGCTAACCTATGTATTATCGGGACGCTTCAGCTTTACGATTGACGGCGTGACGAAGGAAGTGAGCGCGGGCGATACGCTGTACAAGAAGCCCGACGTGGTCCACGGATGTGTTTGCCTGGAAGCGGGCACGCTGTTAGACACCTTCACGCCGCAGCGAGAAGATTTTTTGTCTTAAATGAATGTACAAAAAGAACCCGCTTTGGCGGGTTTTTGCACATCTGGCACTAAAAAAGACCTCGATCGCGTTTCAGGACGCAGTGATGACGAGCTGGTGTTAGAAAACATGGGTGTTAACTCAACAGGAATTGCACCCATGTCCCGATACGTTATCTCTCTTCTTCTGGCCTTGTTTTTCTGCTCTTCCGTTTATGCGGAGGTGGGCTTTCATCAGCTTCAACTTAATAAAGACAGTGAGCGCATGCTCGATGTTGCCCTCTGGTATCCCACTCACGATCGCGGCAAACCCGAACAGGTCGGTGAAAATATTGCCTTTAGTGGAATACCTGCATTGCGAAATGCCAGACCGACGACGCCACTGCATCCCCTTTTACTGATCTCTCATGGCTACGGTGGCAATTGGCGAAACCTTAACTGGCTGGCACACGATATGGCATCCCAGGGCTATATTGTGGCCGCCGTCGATCACCCCGGCACGACCACCCGCAATAAAAAAGAACGCGACGCGCAACAGTTATGGGAGCGACCGCAGGATCTGGTGGCGGTGTTGAATTTTCTGACGGACTCCCCGCGCATTGCCGGATCGGTTGATCCTGAGCGTATTGCGGCTATTGGTCATTCGCTGGGGGGCTGGACAGTCATGGAGCTGGCCGGTGCGCAATTTTCCGCGCGTCGTTTTTTAGACGATTGCAAAACCCATCAGGCGTTAGGTGCCTGCAAACTCACGCATGTTCTGGGTCTTGATAAACCGGAATCGGCAGCAACGCTTTCCAGAAGTCAGCGTGAGCCGCGTATTAAAGCCGTCGTCTCTCTGGATTTAGGACTCGCAAGGGGCTTTACGCCAGAGAGCCTTGCGCAGATAAACCTGCCAGTTCTGGTGATGGGCGCGCAGGCCGACAGCGATGATGTACCTGCTAAGCTGGAGTCTGGCTATCTCTTTGATTCACTCCCGGCAGCGCGCCGCCAGTATGTCAGCGTGACAGGGGCGACCCATTTCAGTTTTATGCAAAGGTGCATGCCGGGTGCGGAGGCCTTAATCGAAGCGCAAGAACCTGGTGAAGGCATCGTCTGTCGCGATGGCGGTAGCCTGAGCCGGTCTGCTATCCACAAGGTGCTGTCATCACAAATCAGTCAGTTTTTAAATCAGTCTCTGCGTTACTCGCCGCCGTCCGGCGAAAATCGGTCGGGCTCATCCCACTGATACGTACAAATTCGCGGTTGAAATTGGATTTCGTGGCGAAGCCGGCCTCCAGCATGACCTGAGTGACCGGCGCCTGCGAGCTCAGCAGCAAATGCTGCGCATACCTGATGCGAAAGCCGTTTATCCACTGCGAGACATTACAGTCGTGGGTTCGGTTAATGGCCCGGGATATCTGCCTTGCCGGTATACCGGTTTTTCGTGCCAGCGACTGCAAGGTAAGATCGCAGTCGAGAAAGAGTTCACGTTCAGCCAGCGTCTTTTCTAACCGTTGGCAAAGCTGCTGATCCTCGGGGGCCGCAACGTCTGGCTCCGAGGGTTCTGGCAGCTCACTGGCAGATATCGGTATGATTTTTCGTCCGCTAAACAAAATAGCGAGGCAGATAAAAGGCAACAAAATCCCCTGGGAAATCGCGACCAGCAGTGGCGCATGCCGTCCGCTGAACTGGCTAAAATCCCAGGCGATGGCTAAATCCGTCAGACTGGAAAAACAGAGAAAGCCTCCTGCGGCAAATGCCATCATCGAGGTCGTCGGTGAATCGCTAAGCCGGATTAACGCAAAGGCATCAGCACCTGACCAACCTGTTCTGAGCAGCGCTATACCATAGCCCAGATAAAGCATGACCAGCGCCCCATCCGTTGCGTCTGGCCAGCCAAGGTTCACCAGCAGCGCGAGGGTTGGCGGGATGACAGAAGTTGTGATATGCCATGTTTTTTTATGCAGGGTGAGATCGGTAAAACAGCGCCACACCAATGGGGGAAACAATATGGCAAACAGTGACTGAAGCTGGCGGAAAATAACCGCATCAAACGCCCAGCGCAGCGCTGACATCATGACGAGCAGCGCACAACCTGCAATGAAGTACATCACCCCACGTGATTTCTCACCCGGCTGCAGGCAAACTTTAGCGAGCAGGATAAGCAGGATAAAAAGCGTAACGATCGGAAAGGGGAGTGAGGGCATAGGCAACCTGGTTCTGGTATCTGGCGTCAGAAAGAATGCCATTGTTGTGCCATAAGTGAAGGGAAAAAACACGCCACCAGATAGCGCGTTGACAGGCGTAAAAAAGCAAAATGCCCGCGTTAACGGGCATCCTGCATGACTGACTGGGACGTTATTCCTGGTTCACGGGCGGCAGACGGCGGTAAAGTTCAATCATATCTCCCGCCAAATCCTGGATGACCATTGCATTCATCAGGTGATCCTGCGAGTGGACGGTAATCAGATTGACCGGTAATTTGCCGGTTCCTTCATCAAGACCGATAAGTTGGGTCTGGATCTTATGCGCATTTTTCACAAACTCATGGGATTCTACCATCGCCTGTTCTGCCCCGGTAAAGTCACCCTTACGCGCAAGTTGTAATGCCGTCAGCGCCTGGCTACGTGCTGCGCCAGCATTGACGAGAAGCTCCATAATGATGGTTTCTAAATCTTCCACGCGCTTACTCCATCAGCTTGAGGGCTTTTTCCAGAACGACATCACCTTTCATCATGCCGTAATCCATCATGTCGATAACGGCGACTTTTTTGCCTAACGGATCGGCCTGCGCCTGCAGTTTGGCCTGTTCATACTTCACCTGCGGCCCAAGCAGTACAATGTCTGCCGTGGCGATGTTGTCTTTGAACTCCGCGACGGGCACCGCCTTGATGGTTACTTCAACCCCTTTTTTCTGCGCTGCGTCTTTCATGCGTTGAACCAGCATGCTGGTGGACATTCCCGCAGCACAGCATAAAACGATGTTTTTCATAGTCAGCCTCGATGTGGATGGGATAACTGATAATTATCCCGCGCGCTACCGACAACAACTGCATTACCATGAATGTGTGTATAGCATCACAAACATTCACCCTGCTGTCTGAAACCGGTTACAGTCAGGTTGACGAATGGGGTGAAACCGACTCACGACGAATCACTATCCGATTTTTACCCTGCTGTTTGGCCTGATATAACGCATCGTCGACGCCAGTGATGAGCTGCTCAAGGGATTCTGATTGCCACTCCCCTAAGCCTGCGCTGAACGTCACCGATAATCCTTTTTCACGCCAGTCACGCTTTTCAACGTTTATACGCCATTGCTCCATGAGCGGCTGGGCCTGGGCAAGCGTAGCCCCGGGGAAGAGTACGGCAAACTCTTCTCCACCGTAGCGATAGAGGGAGATCTGTCTCGGTTGCAGTACATGTAATCCTTCGCGGGCCACGCTGCGCAGCACAATATCGCCGCTCAAATGTCCCCAGGTATCGTTAATGGATTTAAAGTTATCAATATCCACCATTGCCAGTATGAAGGGCTCGTAATTTTTCATTAATGCTGCAATATCATTGTCGAACGCCCGACGGTTTTTGCAGTTTGTCAGGGCATCCATCGTTGCCTGTCTGACCCATGCTTGTTCCCGCTCCTTATTACTTCTGATGGCCCTGGTCAGCATCGCTTCCAGTCTCGGGGTCTGCTGCACATCACCCGTCTTAATCGCATTGAGAATGTTGAGCAGAACCGTGCGCGAGGCATAGTGCAAATACAGGCCAAAAAGAATGACCACGATCGCCGCCGCGCCAAAGCCCCAACTGACCACCACGGTTTCATTGCGCAACAGGTTTTCCAGCGTCTTGCCAGGCACGATATAAACAGCAAACCAGTCCGGATTCGTCAGCGAACTGTAATAAAGCCAGGTATTTCGTGTTTCGTCATGAAACATGCCCTCACCGCTGTTCATTTCTGCCATGCGCCCCTGCTGAGAAAAGGCGTGAAAAAGCACGCCTGTATCGGGATGCAACATGACGTGCCCGCTGCGATCCACAATAAAAAACTCTCCTTGCACCGGCGATTGCATGGTTCTTAACCCGTAGCTAAGGGAAGCCAGATCCAGGTGAAAGGCCAGCGTACCTTTGAGCAGGCCTTCTGGCGAAACAACAGGCTTATACACTGTGACGGTCGGGTGATGAGTGAAGAAGTCATCATAGATAGGCGTGTATTGAGTAAAGACGGAGGTTTCGGCCTGGTGAACAAACCAGGGGCGCGTTTTCGTGTCATAGCGTCTGCTTTCTTCATTATCGAAAACCACCGGCGCGCGCAGATAATGCCCCTGTGGGTCGGCAAGCGAAATTGAAGAGACGGAAGGCATTAACCTTAGCAACTGCATCAGGGTCTGCAGACCTTCAGGTGACGCCAGATTCACGGCATCATCGAGCCGGTTATAACGGGAAAAGTAAGACGTAGCCTGATTGAGGATAAAATCGTTCCCCTTAAAAACGGCTTCAGTATAGTTAGCGGCGATATTGTGGGTGAAGGTTTGATTCACTCGGTGATAGTTATCAATGATGTTTTTTCTCTGACTTACGATGACCAGTACGGCAACGATCAGCAGACAGAGAAAGATGCCGGTAAAGCTCACCAGAACGGGCGTCGTGAGCGAAAGTTTTCGGCTGTGCATAGTCGTTATCTTCAGTAGCGTTAGACAGGGATCCGGGAAAGTATAGGCAAGCGTGGCGTGAAAAATGCACTGGCTTCCTGGTGCTTGATTGTTTATAACACTGGATTGTGCCGCATTTTACAGTATCAATGTCTGGTATTTTGCGTATTAAGCCAATTTATTGTCTGATATAAGTCAAAGAGTTGGTGGAATGGCGTAATCAGAGGGAGGGCGGGGTGGCTGGGACTGTAGCGCCACCCCGGTCAGCGTCCGTTGCTGACCTGAGTAGCGTAAATAGCGGGGGAAGAGAATGCCACGCCCCGTATACCGATTAGTCGGGATGCCTCGTAAACATTCAGCGAGTTACTGCAACGGGTGGGCAGTTTTGCGGCGCACGCCCCAGCCAACTGTCCCAGTCTTTCCAGACGGGTTGCAGCCCTCTCTCCTTAAGTGCCAGAGCCACCTCCTCCGGACGTCGGGCGTCGTGGGGTGAAAACTGCTCCAGTTCAGGATGGTTATCTGCATAGCCACCCGGCTGTGTTTTCGAAAACGCGCTGACATTATTGATAGCCAGTGGAATAACATTATCGCGAAACCACGGCGATTCACGGGTTGAGAGCGACAATTCGGTGTCTGGCGAAAACAGGCGGAAAGCACAAATGGTTTGCACCAGCTGCCGCTCGTCCATTATTGATGCGGGTTCAACGCCGCCGGTACAGGGGCGCAGGCGTGGGAAGGAAATGGAGTAACGGCTTTGCCAGTAGTGCTGCTGCAGCCAGAGCAGATGCTCGGCCATCATGTAGCAATCCGCTCTCCAGCTGTCGGAAAGGCCGATCAGGGCACCCAGGCCAATTTTGTCGATGCCAGCCTGCCCGAGCCGGTCAGGTGTTTCAAGTCGCCAGAAAAAATCCTGCTTTTTTCCTTTAAGATGATGACGGGCATACTGCGTCTCGTGCCAGGTTTCCTGATAGACCATCACGCCATCCAGCCCGAGCGTTTTCAGTTCCGCATATTCCCCGACAGACATCGGCTGCACTTCCATCTGTAACGAAGCAAACTGAGGGCGGATAGCAGGCAGGTGACGACGGAAGTAATCCATCCCCACTTTACCCTGATGCTCTCCGGTCACCAGCAGCAGGTGCGCAAAGCCCATCTCACGTATGGCGGCGCACTCGCGGGCAATCTCCGATTCCTCCAGCGTTTTGCGCTTAATACGGTTGCTCATGGAAAAACCGCAATAAGTGCAGTCATTGGCGCAAAGGTTGGAGAGATACAGCGGGACGTAAAAGCTTACCGTGTTGCCAAAACGCTGGCGGGTAAGGCGCTGTGCTTTCTGCGCTAAAGGCTCCAGGTATGCGCTGGCGGCCGGAGAGAGCAGGGCCATTAAATCTTCCCGGCTGACCTGCGACGCCTCTAATGCCCGCTCTACATCAGCGGGCGTCTTGCTGTTGATGCGAAGCCGGATATCATCCCAGTCCAGCGTCCGCCAGCGGTCAGTAAAGGTTTTCATGCATGGGTCTCCAGAAAGCCGGTCAACGGGCTGGTGGCGCTGGCATAGTGGCTGCGACAGCCAGGAACAGCCTGCCGAGCGAGTACTCCCGCTTCTACGGCGAGACGAAACGCCTGCGCCATCTGCACCGGATCCGCTGCCACGGCGATGGCAGTATTGATCAGTACCGCGCTGGCCCCCATCTCCAGGGCCTGGGTGGCGTGACTGGGTACGCCGATCCCGGCATCCACGACGACCGGTACCGTGGCTTGCTCAATAATGATGTTCAGCATGGCGCGCGTTTCCAGCCCCTGATTGGAACCAATCGGGGCGTCGAGCGGCATCACCGCCGCACAGCCCACTTCCTCAAGGCGTTTACATAGCACCGGGTCAGCGCCGCAGTAGGGCAGTACCACGAACCCCTGTTTTACCAGAGCTTCTGCGGCTTTCAGTGTTTCAATGGGATCTGGTAATAGCCAGCGGGCATCAGGGTGAATTTCCAGTTTAAGCCAGGTAGTGCCCAGCGCTTCGCGCGCCAGTTGGGCGGCAAAAATAGCCTCTTCCGCCGTTTTTGCCCCGGATGTGTTGGGCAGAAGGGTGATGCCGGCGGCAACCAGCGGAGCCAGAATGTCATCACTCTGCTGGCGCAGGTCAACCCGCTTCATGGCAAGCGTAACCAGCTGGCTTCCTGATGCCCGAATGGCGTCGATCATCACCGAGGAAGAGGCAAATTTCCCGGTTCCAGTGAAAAGGTGTGAATCAAAGGTTTTATCCGCTATGCGTAACATCTCAGCCCCCTGCGATGACCTGAAAAAGCAGGATCTGGTCGCCATCCTGCACATGATGCTGGTCCCACTGCTCCCGCGGCAGGATCTGCTGATTAAGCGCCAGCGCGGCGCCTGGTTTGAGCTGACCGAGCTGGGTCAGTAGCGCCGTTACGGTCAGCGTACCGGTAAGCGCGACAGGTGAGTCATTGAAGAGAATCTGCATGGAGACCTCCACAAACCGGGCAGTGACTGGCGCGATGTAGCGTCAGATTCCGCCAGGCATGGGTTCGGGCATCAAACAGACGCAACTCACCGTGGAGGGAGGGCATTCCGCTCAGCAATTTGATGGCTTCCAGCGCCTGCAACGTTCCCATCACCCCTACCACTGGCCCAAGTACTCCCGCGGTCCGACAGTTACGTCCGGGTTCACGATCATCCGGCCATAAGCAGCGGTAACAGCCGTGAGTCCAGGGAGGCGTTAATACCATGAGTTGGCCGCCAAAGCCGACGGCACTGGCGGTAATCAGCGGCGTGCCGGTGTTGACGCAGGCGGCATTGATGGCCTGGCGGGTCGCCATATTGTCGGTGCAATCCAGCACCACATCGGCATGTTTAACCGCATGAAGGAGAGCATCCCCGGCCAGCCGCTGCTCCAGGGCGATGAGCGTAATGTCCGGGTTAAGCCGTTCTAATCGCTGTTTTGTCACCTGCGATTTTGACCGGGCGATATCGTCGGTAGTAAAGACAATTTGCCGCTGCAGGTTGCTCAGATGTACGTCGTCGTCATCCGCCAGTACCAGGGTGCCAACGCCCGCGCCAGCCAGATAGAGGGCGGCCGGGGAACCTAAACCCCCCAGACCGATAATCAGCACCCGACTGGCGAGCAGTTTTTGCTGGCCCTCAATGGCAATATCTTCCAACAGCATCTGGCGGCTGTAGCGCATAAAGTCGCGGTCATTCATCGCCGGTCCCCGCCATGTTCAGTAACAGCGCCGTGGCTTCGCGCCAGTCAGGCGCCTGAGCGAACGCGCTGACGACCGCAATGCTGCCGACGCCCGTTTTCAGAACAGCAGGCGCACGCTCAAGGCTGATACCGCCGATGGCCACCGTAGGGTAGTCCGCCAGCCGTGAAATATGCCGCGCCAGCTGTTCCAGACCCTGTGGCGCAGAAGGCATCTGCTTGGTTTGCGTCGGGAAGACGTGTCCCAGCGCGATGTAGGATGGGCGCGCCGCCAGCGCCACGTCGATCTCCATATCATCATGCGTGGAGACGCCCAGCCGTAATCCGGCCTGCTGAATGGCTTTCAGATCGGTGGTTTCCAGATCTTCCTGACCAAGGTGAACGCCGTAGGCCTGGTGTTTCACCGCCAGCCGCCAGTAGTCGTTGATAAACAGGCGGGCCTGGTAACGGCGCCCCAGCGCAATGGCGGCAACCACCTCGGCCTCGACCTCGTCATCGCGTTTATCTTTGATACGTAACTGAAGCGTGCGCACACCTGCCTCCAGCAGGCGCGCTATCCACTCGACGCTGTCCACCACCGGGTAGAGCCCCAGTCGAAAGGGAACGGGGGGGAAATCGGGCTGGTACATTATACCTCCTCTTTTTTGAGGTAGATTTCGCCGCCGCTGGCGCGGAAATTTTCTGACATGTTCGCCATCCCCACGTCGATGGCTTGCGCGGCCGCGTAGTCACGCACCTCCTGGCTGATTTTCATTGAACAGAATTTAGGCCCGCACATGGAGCAGAAGTGCGCGACTTTGCCGGACTCCTGCGGCAGCGTTTCGTCGTGGTAGGCGCGGGCGGTGAACGGGTCGAGCGCCAGGTTGAACTGGTCTTCCCAGCGGAACTCGAAGCGCGCTTTCGACATGGCGTTGTCGCGGATTTGCGCCCCCGGATGCCCTTTCGCCAGGTCCGCCGCATGGGCGGCAATTTTGTAGGTAATCAGCCCCTGCTTCACATCCTCTTTGTTCGGCAGGCCGAGATGCTCTTTCGGGGTGACGTAGCAGAGCATGGCACAGCCGAACCAGCCAATCATCGCCGCGCCAATGCCGGAGGTGAAGTGGTCGTAACCCGGCGCGATATCGGTCGTGAGCGGCCCTAAGGTGTAGAACGGCGCTTCGTGGCAGTGCTCCAGCTCTTCAGTCATGTTGCGGCGGATCATCTGCATCGGCACGTGGCCCGGACCTTCAATCATCACCTGCACGTCATACTCCCAGGCGATTTTGGTCAGTTCGCCCAGCGTATGCAGTTCGGCAAACTGCGCTTCATCGTTAGCATCCTGAATCGATCCCGGACGCAGACCGTCGCCGAGTGAGAGCGACACGTCATAGGCGGCACAGATTTCGCAGATCTCGCGGAAGTGTTCATAGAGAAAGTTTTCCTGATGGTGGGACAGGCACCACTTCGCCATAATCGAACCGCCGCGCGAGACGATGCCGGTCAGGCGTTTGGCGGTCATCGGCACGTAGCGCAGCAGCACACCAGCGTGAATGGTGAAGTAGTCGACGCCCTGTTCGGCCTGCTCCAGCAGGGTGTCGCGGAAGGCTTCCCAGCTGAGGTTTTCCGCAATACCGTTGACCTTCTCCAGCGCCTGGTAGATGGGCACCGTACCGATCGGTACCGGGCTGTTACGCAGGATCCACTCGCGGGTTTCGTGGATATAGCGGCCGGTAGAGAGATCCATCACCGTATCTGCCCCCCAGCGCGTCGACCAGACCAGCTTTTCCACTTCTTCTTCAATGGAAGAGGTGACCGCCGAGTTGCCGATGTTGGCGTTAACCTTTACCAGGAAGTTGCGGCCAATGATCATCGGCTCCGACTCCGGGTGGTTGATGTTGGCGGGGATAATCGCCCGTCCGGCGGCCACCTCTTTACGCACGAATTCCGGGGTGATGTTCTCCGGCAGCCGGGCACCGAACCCTTCGCCCGGATGCTGATGACGTAACACCTCGCTGCGAATGCGCTCGCGGCCCATGTTTTCGCGGATGGCGATGAATTCCATTTCTGGCGTCACGATCCCCTGGCGCGCATAGTGCAGTTGGGTTACGCATTTGCCTGCTCTGGCACGCTTTGGCGTCAGCAGACCGGTAAAACGCAGTTCGTCCAGGCCGTCGTCGGCCAGACGTTCTTTGGTATAAGCGGAGCTGCGGTTTGCCAGCTCTTCGCAGTCGTTACGCGCATCAATCCACGGCTGGCGCAGCTTCGCCAGTCCCTGCTGAACGTTGATAGTAATGTTCGGGTCGCCGTACGGGCCGGACGTGTCGTAGACCGGAACAGCCTCGTTTTCCTCGTACTGCGGCTCCGCTTTGCTGCCGCCGATAAGCGTCGGGCTGAGCTGGATTTCACGCATCGGAACATGGATATCCGGTCGTGAACCGGTAAGGTAGATGCGTGTTGAGTTGGGGAAGGCGGTTCCTTCCAGCGTATCAATAAAGTGCTGCGCCTGGGCGCGTTGTTCACGACGGGTCAGTTTAGTAGTGGCAGACATAGCGCATTCCAAAAGTTAAGGACATGGCTTGTCAGACGACGGATGGAGTAATGGATGTGCACCGCCCGTGAAGGCAGCAGCATAAAGCTGAATTACTCTTGTTCCCTTCGCAGGTATTAGCCTGATCAGGTTCCGCGGATCCCGAATTAACGGTCTCAGCCTTTTTCACTTCATCCTTCACGCTGCCTCTTTGTTGGCTGCGTCAGCTCACCCCAGTCACTTACTCATGTAAGCTCCGGGGATTCACTGACTTGCCGCCTCGACGCATCGCGAATGCTATTGTGAAAATATAGGCACTCCGACAAGAAAAACCCCCCTCAATTGCAGGGGGCGGTATGTAAATTACGCGTTAATCAGAAAGAACTCAAGCAGGGCGCGCCATTCCACTTTCGTCATTGGCGCTGTCTTTAAGATTATGGTCGAACGCCAGTACGATCAGCTTGTCTTCAAGCGAGAAGCGGGCGGCCAGGGCTTCGCCGATGTCAGACAGCGCCTGCTGAAATTCAGCGTAGTTGTCATCGTCGATAGCATTTTCCAGGCTGGAGTCGTAATACTCCATAATTTCAAGGGTATTGGCTTCAAGCAGGGGGTAAATCTGCGTGGAGGCTAAAAGTGGGCTGGTCCCTTCCATTTCGCTGATAATACGTTCATAAATATTAAAATGTCCGGCGGAAAGGTATTCGACCAGGTTATGACAGAATTCGTCCAGCGCTTTTTCATTCAGCTGCATGTACGATCCTTTGCCAGGTTTTATGCCAACCAGGTTGTAGTAATGAACCAGCAACTGTTTTCGGTTATAGAGCCAGTTGTCGACCAGTTCGTTACTTCCTCCAATTCTTTCCGCCAGTGTTGCTAGCTGGTTTAGCATAATTGACTCCGCAATATTAAGATTAAAAAAAAGCTCGAATGTAATAATAATGTTAACAACATGCCAGTAAAGCTAAGGTAGTGCAAACAAATGCATCGTATTATCGAGTCATCAGATCATGGCTGGTGGATCGTAAGCCATGAACAAAAATTATGGTTGCCCGGGGGAGAATTACCACTCGGTAATGCAGGAAATTTCGATCTTGTGGGGCAAAGCGCACTTAAAATTGGTGAATGGGAAGGCGAACCCGTCTGGATGATCCGTCAGCATCGCCATCAGGATATGGGATCGGTGCGTCAGGTGATCGAGCAGGATCCTGGATTGTTTCAGCTGGCCGGGCGCGGAGTTCAGCTTGCTGAGTTTTATCGTTCGCACAAGTTTTGCGGTTATTGCGGCCACACTATGCACCCCAGCAAAACCGAATGGGCCCTGTTATGTGACCACTGCCGTGAACGTTATTACCCGCAGATAGCCCCCTGCATTATCGTAGCCATACGCCGTGAAGATAAAATTCTCCTGGCTCAACACACTCGCCATCGCAATGGCATTTACACCGTTCTGGCCGGTTTTGTTGAGGTGGGCGAAACGCTGGAACAGGCCGTTGCCCGTGAAGTGATGGAAGAAAGCAGTATCAACGTTAAAAACCTGCGCTACATCACCTCCCAGCCCTGGCCTTTTCCGCAGTCGCTGATGACGGCGTTTATGGCGGAATACGACAGCGGGGAGATAGTCATCGATCCTAAGGAACTGATCGATGCCAGCTGGTATCGCTACGACGACCTGCCACTGCTGCCTCCGCCTGGCACCGTTGCCCGTCGTCTGATTGAAGATACGGTCGCGCAGTGTCGGGCAGAATATGAGTGACATGTTACACTGGGCGCATAAACGCTAAAGGAATGTAAACATGACCGACTTAAAAAACGATCGCTACCTTCGCGCACTTCAGCGCCAGCCCGTGGACGTGACGCCAGTCTGGATGATGCGTCAGGCCGGTCGCTATCTTCCGGAATATAAAGCGACGCGCGCCCAGGCGGGCGACTTCATGTCGCTGTGCAAAAATGCCGAGCTGGCGTGCGAAGTCACCCTGCAGCCGTTGCGTCGTTACAAACTGGATGCAGCGATCCTCTTCTCTGACATCCTGACCATCCCGGATGCGATGGGTTTAGGGCTCTATTTCGAGGCGGGTGAAGGCCCACGTTTTACCTCTCCTGTCACCTGCCATGCTGATGTGGAAAAACTCCCGGTGCCCGATCCCGAGCAGGAGCTGGGGTATGTCATGAACGCGGTGCGTACCATTCGCCGCGAACTGAAAGGCGCAGTGCCACTCATTGGTTTTTCCGGAAGCCCGTGGACGCTGGCGACCTATATGGTGGAAGGGGGCAGTAGCAAGGCCTTTACCGTCATTAAAAAGATGATGTATGCCGAGCCGCAAACGCTGCATCTGTTGCTCGATAAGCTCGCGAAAAGCGTCACCCTTTACCTGAACGCACAGATTAAAGCCGGTGCCCAGTCCGTGATGATTTTCGATACCTGGGGCGGTGTGCTGACGGGCCGTGATTACCAGCAGTTCTCGCTCTATTACATGCATAAAATCGTTGATGGCCTGCTGCGTGAAAACGACGGCCGCCGTGTTCCGGTCACCCTGTTTACCAAAGGTGGCGGACAATGGCTGGAAGCAATGGCAGAAACTGGCTGTGATGCGCTGGGCCTCGACTGGACGACGGATATTGCCGACGCCCGCCGTCGCGTAGGCAACAAAGTGGCGCTGCAGGGCAACATGGACCCGTCGATGCTTTATGCCACGCCTGCCCGTATAGAAGAAGAAGTCGCGACTATACTTGCAGGTTTCGGTGAGGGCGAAGGGCATGTGTTCAACCTCGGTCACGGCATCCATCAGGATGTGCCGCCGGAACATGCTGGCGCGTTTGTGGAGGCGGTGCACCAGCTCTCAGCCCGATATCACAAGTAAGGAGTGGTTATGGATCTTGCGTCACTGCGTGCTCAACAAATTGAACTGGCTTCATCGGTTTGTCGTGACGACCGTCTGGACAAGGATCCCCCTGCGCTCATTGGCGGCGCAGACGTTGGGTTTGAACAGGGTGGGGAGGTGACCCGCGCGGCGATGGTGCTTTTGTCCTGGCCCTCGCTTGAGCTACTGGAGTATCAGGTAGCGCGCATCCCCACCACCATGCCCTATATCCCCGGTTTTCTCTCCTTCCGTGAATATCCTGCGCTGCTCGCAGCGTGGGAGCAGCTCTCGCAAAAGCCCGACCTGCTGTTCGTTGATGGACACGGCATCTCTCACCCGCGCCGCCTGGGCGTTGCCAGCCACTTTGGTCTGTTGGTGGACGTGCCGACCATTGGCGTTGCCAAAAAACGGCTGTGCGGAAAGTTTGAACCTCTCTCTGACGAGCCTGGGTCACGGGCGCCGCTCATGGACAAAGGGGAGCAGCTGGCATGGGTCTGGCGCAGTAAAGCGCGCTGCAACCCGCTTTTCGTGGCAACAGGCCATCGGGTAAGTACTGACACCGCCCTGGCGTGGGTCGAACGCTGTACAAAAGGCTACCGACTCCCGGAGCCGACACGTTGGGCCGATGCGGTAGCCTCAGGGCGCCCGGCGTTCACGCGATGGCAGGCAATTCAGGGCTGATTAAGGTACACTGCGGCTAATTTCAGTGTCTGAGAACTCATCATGTTACAAAACCCGATTCACCTGCGTCTGGAGAAGCTCGCCACGTGGCAGCATGTCACCTTTATGGCCTGCCTGTGCGAACGTATGCATCCCAATTACGCCATGTTCTGCCAGCAAACCGAGTTTGGCGAGCCACAGTTGTACCGCCGTATCCTTGACCTGGTATGGGAAACGCTAACGGTCAAAGACGCGAAAGTGAACTTTGATAATCAGCTTGAGAAACTGGAAGAGGCAATTCCCTCTGCTGACGACTACGATATGTACGGTGTCTATCCGGCGATCGATGCGTGCGTGGCGTTGAGCGATCTGATTCATGCGCTGTTAAGCGGCGAAGCGCTGGAATACGCCATCGAGGTCAGCAAGACCTCGATCACCACCGTGGCAATGCTTGAAATGACGCAGGCGGGTCGTGAAATGACCGACGAGGAGTTGAAAGAGAACCCCGCAGTGGAGCAGGAATGGGACATCCAGTGGGAAATCTTCCGCCTTCTGGCGGCGTGCGAAGAACGCGATATTGAGCTGATTAAAGGCCTGCGGGCAGACCTGCGTGAGGCTGGCGAGAGTAATATCGGTATAAATTTGCAGCAATGAGACAACAAAACGTGATTTAACGCCTGTTTTGTCGTTCTGGGAGGCTTCCCTTCTGACCCCCGTCTGGTCTACATTTGGGGGGCGAAAAAAAGTGGCTATCGGTGCGTGTATGCAGGAGGGTGCTTTTGAGGCATTTCCGTCGCACTCGATGCTTAGCAAGCGATAAACACATTGAAAGGATAACTTATGAACAAGACTCAATTAATTGATGTAATTGCAGACAAAGCTGACCTGTCTAAAGTACAGGCTAAAGCTGCTCTGGAATCCACCCTGGCTGCGATTACTGAGTCTCTGAAAGAAGGCGATGCTGTACAACTGGTTGGTTTCGGTACCTTCAAAGTGAACCACCGCGCTGAGCGTACTGGCCGCAACCCGCAGACCGGTAAAGAAATCAAAATCGCCGCAGCTAACGTGCCGGCATTTGTTTCTGGTAAAGCACTGAAAGATTCTGTTAAGTAAGACAGCATGGCAGTGAACAGTTTTATCGAAGGGGCTTTGCGGCCCCTTTTGTCATTCTGGCGTCGGTCGTTGCCGCTGGCTGGCATACTGTTACTGACTGCCTGTAGTCACAACGACGCGCTACCGCCTTTTACCGCCAGTGGTTACGCCGGGGACCAGGGGGCGATGCGCTTATGGCGTAAAGATTCTGGCAACGAGACACATATTCTCGCGGCTTTCAGCCCCTGGCATCGTGGCAACACCTCCCTGAGTGAGTATCGCTGGCAGGATGATGCACTCAGCCTGATTGAGCTCAACATCTACGGTAAACAGCCCGAACACATCCGTATACGCTTCGACGACCACGGCGAACTCAGCTTCATGCAGCGTGAAATCAACGGGCAGAAGCAGCAAATTTCCAGCGATCAGGTCGCGCTCTATCGCTATCGTGCCGATCAGATTCGCCAGACCAGCGATGCATTGCGACAGGGAAGGGTAGAACTGCATCAGGGCCGCTGGCATACCAACGGTGCGGTGACCACCTGTGAGGGCCAGACGATAAAGCCTGATCTGGATGCATTAGCGCTTAGCCACATTCAGCGTCGACAGGATCACTCGTCGGTAGAGGTGAGCATCGCCTGGCTTGAAGGACCTGAAGGGGCGCAGTTGTTGCTGGTGGCAAATGAAGATTTCTGCACCTGGCAGCCAACGGAGAAGCGCTTCTGAGGTCATTGCGACCAGCAGCTTTCATGCCGACCCTCTCCCTGAGGAGAGGGTGGATTAGAGAAATTACTTCCCTTGCTCGCGTGCAATAGCACGATAACCAATATCCTTGCGGCTGAAGCTGCCATTCCAGTGAATATCGGCCATCAGTGCATTAGCGCGCTGTTGAGCTTCGGCAACGGTCTCGCCAAGCGCCGTAACGCAAAGTACACGGCCTCCGCTTGTCAGCACCTGATCCTCAGCCGACAGTGTCGTACCGGCATGGAACACTTTACCTGCAGGCGTCGATTCCAGCGGCAGGCCGTGGATAACGTCACCCGTGTTGTATTCACCCGGATAGCCGCCTGCCGCCATCACTACACCCAGGGCAGCGCGTGAGTCCCACTCAGACGTCTTCTCATCCAGATTGCCTTTGCAGGCGGCAAGACAGAGGTCTACCAGATCTGACTGCATACGCATCATGATCGGCTGCGTTTCAGGATCGCCAAAACGGCAGTTGAATTCGATAACCTTAGGGTTACCTGCTTTATCGATCATCAGCCCGGCATACAGGAAACCGGTGTAGGTATTTCCCTCTGCCGCCATGCCTTTTACGGTTGGCCAGATCACGCGTTCCATGGTGCGCTGGTGAACGACATCCGTCACGACCGGAGCCGGGGAGTAAGCCCCCATACCGCCGGTGTTCGGGCCAGTATCACCGTCGCCCACACGCTTGTGGTCCTGGCTGGTGGCCATCGGCAGCACATGCTCACCGTCGACCATCACAATAAAGCTGGCTTCTTCGCCATCCAGAAACTCTTCGATAACGATACGGTGACCCGCGTCACCAAAGGCGTTGCCAGCCAGCATGTCGTTCACGGCGGCTTCCGCTTCTTCAAGGGTCATTGCTACGATAACGCCTTTACCGGCCGCCAGACCGTCCGCCTTAATCACAATCGGTGCACCTTTCTCACGCAGGTACGCCAGCGCAGGCTCTACTTCAGTGAAGTTCTGATATTCCGCTGTCGGAATCTTGTGGCGTGCCAGGAAGTCCTTGGTGAAGGCTTTGGAGCCTTCCAACTGGGCGGCACCCTGCGTGGGGCCAAAAATTTGCAAGCCCGCTGCACGGAAAGCATCCACCACACCAATAACCAGCGGTGCTTCCGGGCCCACAATCGTCAGGTCAATTTTTTCACTTTGAGCAAAATTCAACAGGGCCGGAATATCCGTCGCACCAATAGCAACGTTCTGCAACGTCGGCTCCAGAGCAGTGCCGGCATTACCCGGTGCCACGAATACGGTATTAACGAGCGGCGATTGTGCCGCTTTCCATGCAAGGGCGTGTTCGCGCCCACCGTTACCAATCACTAATACTTTCATTGTCTGCTCCGTGGATTAATGGCGGAAGTGACGCATGTCGGTGAAGATCATTGCGATACCGTGTTCGTCGGCGGCGGCAATCACTTCTTCATCACGGATAGACCCGCCAGGCTGGATGACACAGGTGATGCCCACCGCCGCCGCCGCGTCAATGCCGTCACGGAACGGGAAGAACGCGTCGGAAGCCATTGCTGAGCCTTTTACTTCAAGCCCTTCGTCGCCGGCTTTAATCCCTGCGATTTTCGCGGAGTAAACGCGGCTCATCTGCCCTGCGCCTATGCCGATAGTCATGTTCTCTTTGGCGTACACAATGGCGTTGGATTTCACGAACTTCGCCACCTTCCAGCAGAACAGCGCATCGCGCAGCTCTTGTTCGGTCGGCTGGCGTTTACTGACCACGCGCAGTTCACCTTCGGTTACCATTCCAAGATCGCGGTCCTGAACCAGCAGGCCACCGTTAACGCGTTTGAAATCCAGACCCGGCACACGTGCAGACCATTCACCGCAGGTCAGGACGCGAACGTTCTGTTTAGCAGCAGTGATTTTCAGCGCTTCCTCTGTCGCAGAAGGGGCGATGATCACCTCTACAAACTGACGAGAGATAATGGCCTGTGCGGTATCCGCATCCAGCTCGCGGTTAAAAGCGATGATGCCGCCGAATGCCGAGGTGGGGTCGGTTTTGTACGCGCGATCGTAGGCATCCAGAATAGAGTTGCTTACCGCCACGCCGCACGGGTTCGCGTGCTTGACGATAACGCAGGCCGGCTCGCTGAACTCTTTCACACATTCCAGCGCCGCATCAGTATCCGCGATGTTGTTATAGGAGAGGGCTTTACCCTGCAGCTGCCGGGCTGTGGCTACCGAGGCTTCTTTCACCTCTTCTTCTATATAGAAGGCTGCCTGCTGGTGGCTGTTCTCGCCATAACGCATATCCTGCTTCTTAATGAAGTTCAGGTTCAGGGTACGCGGGAAGCGACCGGCGGCTTCTTTACTATCGCCGTGGTAAGCCGGCACCAGACTACCGAAGTAGTTGGCAATCATGCTGTCGTAGGCCGCAGTGTGTTCGAATGCTTTGATGGCGAGGTCGAAGCGGGTTTCCAGCGTCAAAGAGGCGTCGTTGGCATCCATCTCTTCAATAATGGCGTTGTAGTCGCTGCTCTTTACTACAATGGCGACATCTTTATGGTTCTTGGCCGCAGAGCGCACCATGGTCGGGCCGCCAATATCGATGTTTTCTACCGCATCTTCCAGCGAGCAGCCTTCGCGAGCAACGGTCTGTGCAAACGGATAGAGGTTAACGACAACCATATCAATGGGAGAGATGCTGTGTTCAGCCATGATGGCATCATCCTGGCCACGACGGCCGAGGATCCCGCCGTGTACTTTCGGATGCAGGGTCTTCACGCGTCCATCCATCATTTCCGGGAAACCGGTGTAATCGGAAACTTCGGTCACGGGTAAGCCTTTATCTGCCAGTAGGCGGGCAGTACCGCCTGTAGAAAGCAGTTCCACACCACGTGCGGAAAGCGCCTGAGCGAATTCAACGATGCCTGCTTTGTCAGAAACACTGAGCAGAGCGCGGCGGACTGGACGACGTTGTTGCATGGTAAATCCCCTGGATTTGACGATAACAGAGAGCGTTAGCTGAATTTTCATTTAAAAACTCAGCTAACGCCCCTTACGGGGCTGCTTTTTTGCGCGGGCATTGTAACGAAAACGTTTGCGCAACGCTCGCGAATTTTTATCTTTCGACCAGGAACGCATAATTTTGCCCTTCCTTTATAGGTTGGCGAGGCTAATTTCAGCAAGGTGCCGGAAAGGTTTGTGGATAACTCTGTGCGTAAAAGGGTATAAGGCGGGGTTTTGCTGGGGAATGCAGCAGTCAGTCATTTTTCTGCAATTTTTCTATTGCGGCTTCAGGAGAACTCCCTATAATGCGCCTCCATCGACACGGCAGATGTGAATCACTTCACACTAAACAGCCGGTTCGGTTGAAGAGAAAAATCCTGAAAATCAGGGTTGACTCTGAAAGAGGAAAGCGTAATATACGCCACCTCGCAACGGTGAGCGAAAGCCGCGTTGCACTGCTCTTTAACAATTTATCAGACAATCTGTGTGGGCACTCAAAGTGACATGGATTCTTGATGTCCTCGGACAAAAAATGAATACCAAGTCTCAAAGAGTGAACACGTAATTCATTACGAAGTTTAATTCTACGAGCATCAAACTTAAATTGAAGAGTTTGATCATGGCTCAGATTGAACGCTGGCGGCAGGCCTAACACATGCAAGTCGAACGGTAGCACAGAGAGCTTGCTCTCGGGTGACGAGTGGCGGACGGGTGAGTAATGTCTGGGAAACTGCCTGATGGAGGGGGATAACTACTGGAAACGGTAGCTAATACCGCATAATGTCGCAAGACCAAAGAGGGGGACCTTCGGGCCTCTTGCCATCAGATGTGCCCAGATGGGATTAGCTAGTAGGTGGGGTAATGGCTCACCTAGGCGACGATCCCTAGCTGGTCTGAGAGGATGACCAGCCACACTGGAACTGAGACACGGTCCAGACTCCTACGGGAGGCAGCAGTGGGGAATATTGCACAATGGGCGCAAGCCTGATGCAGCCATGCCGCGTGTATGAAGAAGGCCTTCGGGTTGTAAAGTACTTTCAGCGGGGAGGAAGGCGATACGGTTAATAACCGTGTCGATTGACGTTACCCGCAGAAGAAGCACCGGCTAACTCCGTGCCAGCAGCCGCGGTAATACGGAGGGTGCAAGCGTTAATCGGAATTACTGGGCGTAAAGCGCACGCAGGCGGTCTGTCAAGTCGGATGTGAAATCCCCGGGCTCAACCTGGGAACTGCATTCGAAACTGGCAGGCTTGAGTCTTGTAGAGGGGGGTAGAATTCCAGGTGTAGCGGTGAAATGCGTAGAGATCTGGAGGAATACCGGTGGCGAAGGCGGCCCCCTGGACAAAGACTGACGCTCAGGTGCGAAAGCGTGGGGAGCAAACAGGATTAGATACCCTGGTAGTCCACGCTGTAAACGATGTCGACTTGGAGGTTGTGCCCTTGAGGCGTGGCTTCCGGAGCTAACGCGTTAAGTCGACCGCCTGGGGAGTACGGCCGCAAGGTTAAAACTCAAATGAATTGACGGGGGCCCGCACAAGCGGTGGAGCATGTGGTTTAATTCGATGCAACGCGAAGAACCTTACCTACTCTTGACATCCAGAGAACTTGGCAGAGATGCCTTGGTGCCTTCGGGAACTCTGAGACAGGTGCTGCATGGCTGTCGTCAGCTCGTGTTGTGAAATGTTGGGTTAAGTCCCGCAACGAGCGCAACCCTTATCCTTTGTTGCCAGCGATTCGGTCGGGAACTCAAAGGAGACTGCCAGTGATAAACTGGAGGAAGGTGGGGATGACGTCAAGTCATCATGGCCCTTACGAGTAGGGCTACACACGTGCTACAATGGCATATACAAAGAGAAGCGACCTCGCGAGAGCAAGCGGACCTCATAAAGTATGTCGTAGTCCGGATCGGAGTCTGCAACTCGACTCCGTGAAGTCGGAATCGCTAGTAATCGTGGATCAGAATGCCACGGTGAATACGTTCCCGGGCCTTGTACACACCGCCCGTCACACCATGGGAGTGGGTTGCAAAAGAAGTAGGTAGCTTAACCTTCGGGAGGGCGCTTACCACTTTGTGATTCATGACTGGGGTGAAGTCGTAACAAGGTAACCGTAGGGGAACCTGCGGTTGGATCACCTCCTTACCTTAAAGAACCTGCCTTTGCAGTGCTCACACAGATTGTCTGATGAAAAGTAAATAGCAAGGCGTCTTGCGATTGAGACTTTGTGTCCCCTTCGTCTAGAGGCCCAGGACACCGCCCTTTCACGGCGGTAACAGGGGTTCGAATCCCCTAGGGGACGCCACTTGCTGGTATGTGAGTGAAAGTCACCTGCTGATATATCTCAAAACTCATCTTCGGGTGACGTTTGAGATATTTGCTCTTTAAAAATCTGGATCAAGCTGAAAATTGAAACAACACCCTGTTTCTTTTCTCCGTAATAAGAAAAGAAAAACAGGCGTGTTTGAGTCTCTCAAATTTTCACGACACTGAAGTGTTTTACGAAACAGCTTCGGGTTGTGAGGTTAAGCGACCAAGCGTACACGGTGGATGCCCTGGCAGTCAGAGGCGATGAAGGGCGTGCTAATCTGCGATAAGCGCCGGCGAGGTGATATGAACCCTTGACCCGGCGATACCCGAATGGGGAAACCCAGTGTGACTCGTCACACTATCATGTCATGAATACATAGTGGCATGAGGCGAACCGGGGGAACTGAAACATCTAAGTACCCCGAGGAAAAGAAATCAACCGAGATTCCCCCAGTAGCGGCGAGCGAACGGGGAAGAGCCCAGAGTCTGAATCAGCAAATGTGTTAGTGGAAGCGTCTGGAAAGTCGCACGGTACAGGGTGAAAGTCCCGTACACGAAAATGCATCTGTTGTGAACTCGAAGAGTAGGGCGGGACACGTGGTATCCTGTCTGAATATGGGGGGACCATCCTCCAAGGCTAAATACTCCTGACTGACCGATAGTGAACCAGTACCGTGAGGGAAAGGCGAAAAGAACCCCGGCGAGGGGAGTGAAAAAGAACCTGAAACCGTGTACGTACAAGCAGTGGGAGCACCTTCGTGGTGTGACTGCGTACCTTTTGTATAATGGGTCAGCGACTTATATTCTGTAGCAAGGTTAACCGTATAGGGGAGCCGCAGGGAAACCGAGTCTTAACTGGGCGTTAAGTTGCAGGGTATAGACCCGAAACCCGGTGATCTAGCCATGGGCAGGTTGAAGGTTGGGTAACACTAACTGGAGGACCGAACCGACTAATGTTGAAAAATTAGCGGATGACCTGTGGCTGGGGGTGAAAGGCCAATCAAACCGGGAGATAGCTGGTTCTCCCCGAAAGCTATTTAGGTAGCGCCTCGTGAACTCATCTCCGGGGGTAGAGCACTGTTTCGGCTAGGGGGCCATCCCGGCTTACCAACCCGATGCAAACTACGAATACCGGAGAATGTTATCACGGGAGACACACGGCGGGTGCTAACGTCCGTCGTGAAGAGGGAAACAACCCAGACCGCCAGCTAAGGTCCCAAAGTCATGGTTAAGTGGGAAACGATGTGGGAAGGCACAGACAGCCAGGATGTTGGCTTAGAAGCAGCCATCATTTAAAGAAAGCGTAATAGCTCACTGGTCGAGTCGGCCTGCGCGGAAGATGTAACGGGGCTAAACCATGCACCGAAGCTGCGGCAGCGACACTTATGTGTTGTTGGGTAGGGGAGCGTTCTGTAAGCCGTTGAAGGTGGCCTGTGAGGGCTGCTGGAGGTATCAGAAGTGCGAATGCTGACATAAGTAACGATAAAGCGGGTGAAAAGCCCGCTCGCCGGAAGACCAAGGGTTCCTGTCCAACGTTAATCGGGGCAGGGTGAGTCGACCCCTAAGGCGAGGCCGAAAGGCGTAGTCGATGGGAAACAGGTTAATATTCCTGTACTTGGTGTTACTGCGAAGGGGGGACGGAGAAGGCTATGTCGGCCGGGCGACGGTTGTCCCGGTTTAAGCATGTAGGCGGAGGTTCCAGGTAAATCCGGTACCTTTTAACGCTGAGGTGTGATGACGAGGCACTACGGTGCTGAAGTGACAAATGCCCTGCTTCCAGGAAAAGCCTCTAAGCATCAGGTAACACGAAATCGTACCCCAAACCGACACAGGTGGTCAGGTAGAGAATACCAAGGCGCTTGAGAGAACTCGGGTGAAGGAACTAGGCAAAATGGTGCCGTAACTTCGGGAGAAGGCACGCTGGTGCGTAGGTGAAGTGACTTGCTCACGGAGCTGAAACCAGTCGAAGATACCAGCTGGCTGCAACTGTTTATTAAAAACACAGCACTGTGCAAACACGAAAGTGGACGTATACGGTGTGACGCCTGCCCGGTGCCGGAAGGTTAATTGATGGGGTTATCCGTAAGGAGAAGCTCTTGATCGAAGCCCCGGTAAACGGCGGCCGTAACTATAACGGTCCTAAGGTAGCGAAATTCCTTGTCGGGTAAGTTCCGACCTGCACGAATGGCGTAATGATGGCCAGGCTGTCTCCACCCGAGACTCAGTGAAATTGAACTCGCTGTGAAGATGCAGTGTACCCGCGGCAAGACGGAAAGACCCCGTGAACCTTTACTATAGCTTGACACTGAACATTGAGCCTTGATGTGTAGGATAGGTGGGAGGCTTTGAAGCGTGGACGCCAGTCTGCGTGGAGCCAACCTTGAAATACCACCCTTTAATGTTTGATGTTCTAACGTGGACCCGTTATCCGGGTTGCGGACAGTGTCTGGTGGGTAGTTTGACTGGGGCGGTCTCCTCCTAAAGTGTAACGGAGGAGCACGAAGGTTAGCTAATCCTGGTCGGACATCAGGAGGTTAGTGCAATGGCATAAGCTAGCTTGACTGCGAGAGTGACGGCTCGAGCAGGTGCGAAAGCAGGTCATAGTGATCCGGTGGTTCTGAATGGAAGGGCCATCGCTCAACGGATAAAAGGTACTCCGGGGATAACAGGCTGATACCGCCCAAGAGTTCATATCGACGGCGGTGTTTGGCACCTCGATGTCGGCTCATCACATCCTGGGGCTGAAGTAGGTCCCAAGGGTACGGCTGTTCGCCGTTTAAAGTGGTACGCGAGCTGGGTTTAGAACGTCGTGAGACAGTTCGGTCCCTATCTGCCGTGGGCGCTGGAGAATTGAGGGGGGCTGCTCCTAGTACGAGAGGACCGGAGTGGACGCATCACTGGTGTTCGGGTTGTCATGCCAATGGCACTGCCCGGTAGCTAAATGCGGAAAAGATAAGTGCTGAAAGCATCTAAGCACGAAACTTGCCCCGAGATGAGTTCTCCCTGAGACTTTAAGTCTCCTGAAGGAACGTTGAAGACGACGACGTTGATAGGTCGGGTGTGTAAGCGCAGCGATGCGTTGAGCTAACCGATACTAATGAACCGTGAGGCTTAACCTTACAACGCCGAAGCTGTTTTGGCGTGAGAAACACGATTTTCAGCTGATTCCAGAATTAAGTGCGCAATAATTTACGCAGCAGCAAGGCGGCCAGCGAAGGAAAGGAAGGAGCATACTGAGGTATGTGACTGACTTTGCGAGCGCAGGCAACGCGGCTGATGCGATAAAAGATTGCGTACAGAGCACAAAGAATTTGCCTGGCGGCAGTAGCGCGGTGGTCCCACCTGACCCCATGCCGAACTCAGAAGTGAAACGCCGTAGCGCCGATGGTAGTGTGGGGTCTCCCCATGCGAGAGTAGGGAACTGCCAGGCATCAAACAAACAGAAAAGCCTCATGCGAAAGCATGGGGCTTTTTTGCTATTGTTATATCTCAAAACGTTGAACGTATTGCTAAAGGAATTGGCTATGACTGTTCTGTACGCTCAGATTTATAAAAACCGAATGGTGGTTCGTAACCTTAATACGCGCCAGCAGGTCACCGGTACCCACATATTCAGCAATCAACGCATCATTATTGCCGATTTCTTTGAAGCGGAAGGTTTCCTGGCCCATCTTATTAAGCAGGTTGCACCCCGATCTTTCTGGCATGTGCTACCCGGCGCGGGAAACTTGCAGATCCTCAGCCACGCCCTGGAAATGAACGAGGGCGGGCTGTCGGCGGTAGAAGAAAGAGCCTTGCTTGAAATGACCTTCGGGGCCTCACAGGGGCGGTGTAAATATCCCAAAGTCATCGATGATGAGACGCTTCTGAACGATGAACAGGTCCTGGCGGCGCTCAGTCGGCAGGGTAAAGACGCTAATCCCCCCGCCAGTAAGCCTAAAATTATCTCCTGACCACAAATTGCCACGTTGCGACACAGTCGCGACGTGAAACTTCCTCACCTTCCACATGCAGACTCGACATTTACAGAAATCCTGGGTATCTTTCCAGCTGTCTGGATGTCTAAACGTTTAAACGTATGCAGTGAGGATATAAGTTATGCCGATTCGGGTGCAGGACGAGCTACCAGCCGTCAATTTCTTACGTGATGAAAACGTCTTTGTAATGACGACGTCACGTGCAACTGGTCAGGAAATTCGTCCGCTGAAGGTACTTATTCTCAATCTGATGCCGAAGAAAATCGAGACGGAGAACCAGTTTTTACGCCTGCTTTCCAACTCTCCCCTGCAGGTTGACGTTAAACTGCTGCGTATTGATACACGAGAATCCCGCAATACACCCGTTGAGCATCTGAACAATTTCTACTGCAATTTCGATGAAATCAGCGAAGAGAATTTCGATGGACTGATCGTTACAGGCGCGCCGCTGGGGCTGGTCGAGTTTAACGATGTGGCCTACTGGCCGCAGATCCAGCAGGTGCTGGAGTGGGCCAAAGATCACGTCACCTCAACGCTTTTTGTCTGTTGGGCCGTACAGGCGGCGCTCAATATTCTGTATGGTATCCCCAAGCAAACTCGTGAAGGAAAACTCTCCGGCGTTTACGAGCACCGCATTCTGCACCCTCATGCGCTGCTGACCCGTGGTTTTGACGATACCTTCCTGGCGCCGCACTCCCGTTACGCCGACTTCCCGGCCGCGTTGATTCGTGACTATACCGATCTTGAAATCCTGGCTGAAACAGACGATGGAGACGCTTACCTCTTCGCCAGTAAAGACAAGCGTATCGCCTTTGTTACCGGCCACCCTGAGTATGATGCCAACACCCTGGCGGGAGAATATTTCCGCGATGTGGAGGCGGGGCTGTCACCAGAGGTTCCCTATAACTATTTTCCTAAAAACGATCCGCAGAACAAACCGCATGCTACCTGGCGTAGCCATGGAAACCTGCTGTTTATCAACTGGTTGAACTACTATGTTTACCAGATCACCCCTTACGATCTGCGCCACATGAACCCCACTCTGGACTGATCCATTTGCGGGATCGTTAACCGTTTCAGCAGCATTTTAAGGCACCTTCGGGTGCCTTTTTTATTTCCGAAACCCCCTCCATGAACGATACAAACTTTAAATCATTTGTTATCAATACGTTAAATTGATTTTAAATTAAAAATGGAAATTGTTTTTGATTTTGGATTTTAATTGAGTAGTCTTATTTCTGCTGAACGAAAAAACGACAACCTGTCTCTTTCAGCGTGGGGACGTATTCGGATCACTGACGAGGGCTGCGTAATGACACAACAGGCAACGACAACGGACGAACTGACGTTTATTAAACCTTCTGGCGAGCGGGAAGAGCATATTCTTACGCCCGGTGCGGTAGAGTTTTTGACTGAACTGGTTACGCGCTTTACGCCACAACGTAATAAACTGCTGGCGGCACGCATCCAGCAACAACAGGCTATTGACGAAGGGACGCTTCCTGATTTTATTTCGGAAACGGATTCCATTAGAAATAGTGAATGGAAGATCCGTGGGATTCCGGCTGACCTCATGGATCGCCGCGTAGAGATCACCGGGCCGGTAGAGCGCAAGATGGTGATCAACGCGCTCAACGCCAATGTGAAGGTCTTCATGGCGGATTTTGAAGATTCCCTCTCACCCGACTGGGACAAAGTTATTGAGGGACAGGTTAACCTGCGCGATGCAGTGAACGGCACCATCAGTTACACCAACGATGCCGGGAAAATTTACCAACTTAAGCCCAATCCGGCGGTACTGATTTGCCGTGTGCGCGGTCTGCATCTGCCAGAAAAACATGTTACCTGGCGGGGTGAAGCCATTCCCGGTAGCCTGTTTGATTTCGCGCTCTACTTCTTCCACAACTATAAAGCGCTCCTGGCTAAAGGCAGCGGCCCCTATTTCTATCTGCCAAAAACCCAGGCCTGGCAGGAAGCCGCATGGTGGAGTGAGGTTTTCAGCTATAGCGAAGATCGCTTTAATCTGCCTCGCGGCACCATCAAAGCCACCCTGTTGATTGAAACGCTGCCTGCGGTTTTCCAGATGGATGAGATCCTGCACGCGTTGCGCGACCATATTGTGGGGCTTAACTGTGGTCGCTGGGACTATATTTTCAGCTATATCAAGACACTGAAAAACCACCCGGACCGGGTGTTGCCTGACCGTCAGGTCGTTACTATGGACAAACCTTTCCTCAATGCCTATTCGCGTCTGTTGATCAAAACCTGCCACAAACGCGGCGCGTTTGCGATGGGCGGTATGGCGGCCTTCATTCCGAGTAAAGATACTGAGCGCAACAATCAGGTGCTGGAGAAAGTTAAAGCGGACAAAGCGCTGGAAGCCAACAATGGGCATGACGGAACCTGGATTGCGCACCCTGGTCTTGCCGACACGGCGATGGACGTCTTTAGCAAAGCGTTGGGTGAGAATCCTAATCAGCTCTCTGTCACCCGGGAAGAAGATGCACCTATTACCGCAGAACAACTGTTAGCGCCAGCTGACGGTGAACGAACTGAAAAGGGGATGCGCGCCAATATCCGCGTGGCGGTGCAGTACATCGAAGCCTGGATCTCCGGCAATGGGTGTGTGCCGATCTATGGTCTGATGGAGGACGCGGCCACGGCTGAAATCTCCCGCACCTCCATCTGGCAGTGGATCCACCACGAGAAAACACTCAGTAACGGTAAGCCTGTGACCAAAGCCCTGTTCCGCCAGATGCTTGCTGAAGAGATGCGGGTCATTCAGGACGAGCTGGGGGAGCACCGCTTCAGCAGCGGTCGTTTCAACGATGCCGCGCGGTTGATGGAACAAATCACCACTTCTGATGAGCTGATTGATTTCCTGACCTTGCCGGGCTACCGCCTGCTCGCATAACGCCCAGGCTATTTTGTTCGCCATTTTGACTTCGGGCAGTTCTGAGACAAAACGCAACACGTTTTAAACGCCCTGGGGTGGTCCCGAAGGGATAAGCGGCTTCCCGAAAGCAAACTGCCTTCACTAATAACGCCTGGGTTGCCAGGATAAAAAATGGAGCATCTGCACATGAAAACCCGTACCCAACAAATCGAAGAATTACAAAAAGAATGGACTCACTCTCGCTGGGAAGGCATTACACGTCCTTACAGCGCGGAAGAGGTGGTGAAATTACGTGGCTCGGTGAACCCGGAATATACGCTGGCGCAGCTGGGTGCCGCGAAAATGTGGCGTTTATTGCATGGCGAATCGAAGAAAGGCTATGTCAACAGTCTGGGCGCGCTGACCGGTGGGCAGGCACTGCAGCAGGCGAAGGCGGGCGTGGAAGCCATTTATTTGTCCGGCTGGCAGGTGGCCGCAGATGCGAACCTCGCATCCAGCATGTATCCGGATCAATCGCTCTATCCGGCTAACTCCGTGCCCTCCGTGGTGGATCGGATCAACAACACCTTCCGCCGCGCGGATCAGATCCAGTGGTCATCCGGTATTGAACCCAACGATCCGCGCTACGTGGACTACTTCCTGCCGATCGTCGCCGATGCGGAAGCCGGATTTGGCGGTGTACTGAATGCCTTCGAGCTGATGAAATCGATGATTGAAGCCGGTGCAGCGGCGGTTCACTTCGAAGATCAACTCGCCTCGGTGAAAAAATGCGGACATATGGGCGGCAAGGTACTGGTTCCGACGCAGGAAGCAGTGCAGAAACTGGTGGCCGCACGCCTGGCGGCAGATGTACTGGGGGTGCCAACGCTGGTGATTGCGCGTACCGATGCTGACGCGGCGGATTTGATCACTTCTGATTGCGACCCTTACGACAGCGCATTCATTACCGGTGAGCGCACCAGCGAAGGGTTTTACCGTACTCACGCCGGTATCGAACAGGCTATCAGCCGTGGCCTGGCGTATGCGCCTTATGCTGATTTAGTGTGGTGTGAAACCTCCACACCGGACCTGGCGCTGGCGAAGCGCTTCGCCGATGCGATTCATGCGAAGTTCCCAGGGAAATTGCTGGCCTACAACTGTTCTCCCTCATTTAACTGGCAGAAAAATCTGGACGATCAAACCATCGCCAGTTTCCAGCAACAGTTGTCAGACATGGGCTACAAGTATCAGTTTATTACGCTCGCGGGTATTCACAGCATGTGGTTCAACATGTTCGATCTGGCGCGTTCTTATGCGCAGGGCGAAGGAATGCGTCACTACGTCGAAAAAGTGCAGCAACCGGAATTTGCCGCCGCCAAAGAGGGTTATACCTTTGTGTCCCATCAGCAGGAGGTGGGGACGGGTTATTTCGATAAGGTCACCACTATCATCCAGGGTGGCGTTTCGTCGGTGACGGCGCTGACCGGGTCAACGGAAGAGTCGCAGTTTTAATTTTCCCCTCACCCTAACCCTCTCCCCATTGGGGAGAGGGAACTGGCCGTGCTCGCCTTTTTTTGTGGGGATTCCCCAACCCTTAGGGAGAGAGGATGACAGGGTTGGGTGCTCAGGATTCGTGCCGTTTTTTTCTCCCTCTCCCCATTGGGGAGCGGGAACTGGCCGTGCTCGCTTTTTTGGTGGGGATTTCCCAATCCGCAGGGAGAGAGGATGACAGGGGTGGGTGGTCAGGATTCGTGCCGTTTTTTTCTCCCTCTCCCCATTGGGGAGCGGGAACTGGCCGTGCTCGCTTTTTTGGTGGGGATTTCCCAACCCTCAGGGAGAGAGGATGACAGGGGTGGGTGGTCAGGATTCGTGCCGTTTTTTTTCTCCCTCTCCCCATTGGGGAGAGGGAACTGGCCGTGCTCGCCTTTTTTTGTGGGGATTCCCCAACCCTCAGGGAGAGAGGATGACAGGGTTGGGGGCTCAGGATTCGTGCCGTTTTTTTCTCCCTCGCCCCTCCGGGGAGAGGGCCGGGGTGAGGGGACGCTATGTCGCGTGGGCTGGAACTACTGATTGCACAAACCATTCTGCAGGGCTTCGACGCCCAGTATGGTCGTTTTCTGGAGGTTACCTCCGGGGCGCAGCAGCGCTTTGAACAAGCCGACTGGCATGCGGTACAGCAGGCGATGAAACAACGCATCCATCTCTACGATCACCATGTGGGGCTGGTGGTGGAACAACTGCGCTGTATTACTGATAACCCGCGCCCTGACCCCGATTTTCTCCTTCAGGTTAAAGCGCACTATACCCAGCTTCTTCCGGACTATCCGCGCTATGAAATCGCCGAGAGTTTTTTTAACTCCGTATATTGCCGCCTGTTCGATCACCATGCGCTGACGCCCGAGCGGCTATTCATATTCAGTTCTCAGCCAGAACGCCATTTTCGTGAGCATGCCCGTCCGCTGGCAAAAGATTTTTACCCTGAAGCTTGTTGGGAAACGCTGCTGACGCGGGTGCTCAGTGATTTACCATTACGCCTGCCCTGGCAGAACCTGACGCGGGACGTGGGCTACATCATTGCCCATCTGGTGGAAACCTTCGGTGTTGAGGTGCTACGCAAGGCGCATCTGCATATCGCCAATGAACTCTTTTATCGTAATAAAGCGGCCTGGCTGGTAGGCAAACTGGTTACGCCTGCGGGGACGCTGCCTTTTTTGTTGCCGATTCACCGTAGCGATGATGGCGAGCTTTTTGTGGATACCTGTCTGACGGCCATCGCTGAAGCCAGCATCGTATTTGGCTTCGCCCGCTCCTACTTTATGGTTTATGCACCACAGCCTGCCGCGCTGGTGGAGTGGCTGCGGGAAATCCTGCCCGGCAAAACTACCGCCGAGTTGTATATGGCAATTGGCTGCCAGAAGCATGGCAAAACCGAAAGCTACCGTGAATATCTGAGCTACCTTGCGGGCAGTGATGAGCAGTTTATCGAAGCGCCGGGCATACGCGGCATGGTGATGCTGGTGTTCACTCTGCCGGGCTTTGATCGGGTGTTTAAAATCATTAAGGACCAGTTCCCGCCGCAAAAAGAGATGAGTGCCGCCCATGTACGTGCCTGCTATCAGCTTGTCAAAGAGCACGATCGCGTAGGGCGCATGGCGGACACCCAGGAGTTCGAAAACTTCGTGCTGGAGAAACGCCGGATAGCACCAGAATTAATGGCATTGCTATTTAAAGAGGCATCACAAAAGATCACCGACCTCGGCGATCGCATTGTCATCAGCCATCTTTATATCGAGCGGCGGATGGTGCCGCTCAATCTGTGGTTTGAGCGGGTAAGCGGTCAGCAGCTGCGCGATGCCGTTGAGGAGTATGGTAACGCGATTCGCCAGCTTGCGGCCGCGAATATTTTTCCCGGCGATATGTTGTTTAAAAACTTCGGCGTCACCCGCCACGGGCGTGTGGTGTTCTACGACTATGACGAAATTTGCTACATGACCGAGGTGAATTTCCGGGATATTCCTCCGCCGCGCTACCCGGAAGACGAGATGAGTGCGGAACCCTGGTACAGCGTCGCGCCGGGAGATGTGTTCCCGGAGGAATTTCGCCACTGGCTCTGCGCAGACCCGCAAATCGGACCTTTATTTGAGGAGATGCATGCGGACCTGCTGCGGGCAGATTACTGGCGCGGGTTACAAACACGTATTAAAAACGGCCACGTGGAGGATGTTTACGCCTACCGCCGGCGCCAGCGGTTTTGTATTAGAAGGTAAAAGCAAAACGGCAACATTGTTGCCGTTTTTAGGGTTTGTACCTTCTCACTGTAACTGTTTTATTCACATTGCGCTGTGTTATCGCTGTAAAGCGTAATGTTACTGAGGCCTCCTCTCCCGGTGGGCTGAGGAATCCTCATAAAAAATGCGAGCACAGACGGTTCCCTCTCCTCTTAGGGGAGAGGGCCAGGATAAGGGCATCAGCCTTAGCGCATCCCGCCCCAGGCCAGCGTCACCTCTTTCGCCCCTTTGATCGCCATCGCCCCCAGCTCCGTCACCCGGTCATCCGTGATGCGTGAAACCGGACCCGAAATAGAGATTGCCGCGAACGGCACGCCATGTTCATCATAAATACAGGCGGCAACGCAGCGCAGACCCAGTGCATGCTCTTCGTCATCAAAGGAGTAGCCGCGCTTGCGCGTCTGGGCAAGATCTTCTTTAAGATGTATCGGCGAGACCAGCGTCGCATGGGTATAAGCATGCAGCCCTTTACGATGCAGCAAGCCCGTGACCTGCTCCTCGCTTAACTGAGACAGAAAAGCTTTCCCCGCCCCTGAAGCGTGCATCGGCAGCTTGCCGCCAATCGGTGCGGACATACGCATAAGCTGGGTGCACTGCACCTGGTCGATAATAATGGCCTGATGATCGCTCTGGTCGAGTACCGCCAGGTTGACCGTTTCGCCGGAGTTCTCCATCAGGGTGCGCAAAATCGGATGCACAATCGCCATCAGATTGCGGCTTTGCAGGAAGCTGCTGCCGACGATAAAGGCATGCGCCCCTACGGACCAGTGGCCCAGTTCGCCCACCTGACGCACAAACCCCAGTTGTTGCATGGTGGTCAGTAAGCGGTGGGTGGTGGAGTTGGGCAAGCCAGCCTGCTGTGCCAGTTCGGTTAACGCCACGCTGCCGTGGGATTCAGCAATGGACTCCAGCAGCTTAAGCCCGCGCGTTAACGACTGGACCTGACCTGTGGGTTGCGTGGCAGCGGCAGTAGCGGGTTTTCTGCCGCGTTTAGCGGGTACATTGGCAACCATAGCTGACTCCTTTTCTGTATCGTGGAAATCATTTTCGTTTTATAGAATTATAACGCAACCCCATCAACTACTGATCGGATGAGTTCAGGTGAACATCTCTCATGTTACCCCTGTGCGACTTTTCCGATCTGCCAGTTTATGCCAGTATGTCCTGCTGGCCTTTTGGCCTGGTTGAGCGTCGTCGGGAGCACGTGTGAGCAGCAAAGTTGAACAACTGAAGCAGCAGTTAAACGAACGCATTCTGATTCTGGATGGGGGCATGGGCACCATGATCCAGAATCAACGTCTGAGTGAGCAGGATTTTCGCGGCGAACGTTTCGCCAACTGGCCCTGCGATCTCAAAGGTAACAATGACCTGCTGGTCATTACCCAGCCCGAGGTGATTGCGACTATCCACTCCGCCTATTTTGCTGCGGGTGCGGATATTATCGAAACCAACACCTTTAACTCGACGACTATCGCGATGGCGGATTACCAGATGGAATCCCTGTCAGCGGAAATCAACTTTGCCGCGGCGAAGCTGGCACGCGCCTGCGCTGATGAATGGACAGCCCGCACGCCGGAAAAACCGCGCTACGTGGCCGGGGTTCTCGGGCCAACCAACCGTACTGCCTCTATCTCACCGGACGTTAACGACCCGGCGTTTCGTAATATCACCTTTGACGGGCTGGTAGAGGCGTATCGCGAGTCCACCAAAGCGCTGGTGGAAGGGGGCTGCGACCTCATCCTGATTGAGACGGTGTTCGATACCCTCAACGCCAAGGCCGCCATTTTTGCGGTAAAAGAAGAATTTGACGCGCTGGGCGTCGACCTGCCGATCATGATTTCCGGCACCATTACCGACGCCTCCGGGCGCACGCTCTCAGGGCAGACGACGGAAGCCTTTTATAACTCCCTGCGCCACGCCGATGCGCTCACTTTCGGCCTCAACTGTGCGCTGGGGCCGGACGAACTGCGCCAGTATGTGCAGGAACTCTCCCGCATCGCCGAATGCTACGTGACCGCGCACCCGAACGCCGGCCTGCCCAACGCCTTTGGTGAGTACGATCTTGATGCGGACACCATGGCGGCGCAAATCCGCGAGTGGGCCGAAGCGGGCTTCCTTAACATCGTGGGTGGCTGTTGCGGCACCACGCCGGAGCACATCAAGGCGATGAGCGATGCTGTGGCAGGCCTGGCGCCGCGTAAGTTGCCGGATCTGCCGGTGGCCTGCCGCCTGGCCGGTCTGGAACCGCTGAACATTGGCGACGACAGCCTGTTTGTGAACGTGGGGGAACGTACCAACGTTACCGGTTCAGCCAAATTTAAACGTCTTATTAAAGAAGAGAAGTACAACGACGCGCTGGATGTCGCCCGCCAGCAGGTGGAAAGCGGTGCGCAGATTATCGATATCAACATGGATGAAGGGATGCTCGACGCGGAAGCGGCAATGGTGCGTTTCCTTAATCTCATCGCCGGTGAGCCGGATATTGCCCGCGTGCCCATCATGATTGACTCCTCCAAATGGGAGGTCATCGAAAAGGGGCTGAAATGCATCCAGGGCAAGGGCATCGTCAACTCTATCTCAATGAAAGAGGGTGTCGACACCTTTATCCATCACGCGAAGCTGGTGCGCCGTTATGGTGCCGCGATGGTGGTGATGGCCTTTGACGAAGTGGGGCAGGCGGATACCCGAGAGCGCAAAATCGAGATTTGCCGCCGGGCGTACAACATCCTGACCGAAGAGGTGGGCTTCCCGCCGGAAGATATTATTTTTGACCCGAACATCTTCGCGGTCGCGACCGGTATCGAGGAGCACAATAACTACGCCCAGGATTTCATCGGTGCCTGTGAAGACATTAAGCGTGAACTGCCGCATGCGCTGATCTCCGGTGGCGTATCGAACGTCTCGTTCTCGTTCCGTGGTAATGACCCGGTGCGTGAAGCAATCCACGCTGTCTTCCTCTATTACGCCATCCGGAACGGGATGGATATGGGGATTGTGAACGCCGGGCAGTTGGCGATTTACGACGACCTGCCCGCCGAGCTACGCGAAGCGGTTGAAGATGTGATCCTCAACCGCCGCGATGACGGCACCGAGCGTCTACTCGATCTGGCGGAAAAATACCGCGGCAGTAAAACCGATGAAACCGCTAACACCCAGCAGGCGGAATGGCGTAGTTGGGATGTGAAAAAGCGTCTTGAGTACTCGCTGGTCAAAGGCATCACTGAATTCATTGAGCTGGACACCGAAGAGGCTCGTCAGCAGGCTGCGCGCCCGATTGAGGTGATTGAAGGCCCGCTGATGGATGGCATGAATGTGGTGGGCGATCTCTTCGGTGAGGGCAAAATGTTCCTGCCACAGGTGGTAAAATCGGCCCGCGTCATGAAACAGGCGGTGGCCTGGCTGGAGCCCTTTATCGAAGCCAGCAAAGAGAAAGGCTCCAGCAACGGAAAAATGGTCATCGCCACGGTGAAAGGCGACGTGCATGACATCGGCAAAAATATCGTTGGCGTCGTTTTGCAGTGTAATAACTACGAAATCGTCGACCTTGGCGTGATGGTGCCGACAGAAAAAATCCTCAAAACCGCCCGCGAAGTGAATGCCGACCTGATTGGCCTCTCCGGGCTGATTACCCCGTCGCTGGATGAGATGGTGAACGTCGCCAAAGAGATGGAGCGTCAGGGCTTTACCCTGCCGCTGCTGATTGGCGGGGCGACGACCTCGAAAGCGCACACGGCGGTGAAAATCGAGCAGAACTATAGCGGCCCGACGGTTTACGTACAGAACGCCTCGCGGACCGTGGGTGTGGTGGCGGCGCTGTTATCGGAGACTCAACGTGATGACTTTGTGGCCCGCACCCGCAAAGAGTACGAAACCGTGCGTATTCAGCATGCACGCAAGAAACCGCGTACCCCACCGGTAACGCTGGCCGCTGCGCGCGAAAACGATCTGGCGTTTGACTGGGCAAGCTACACGCCGCCGGTTGCGCACAAGCTGGGCGTGCAGGACGTGGAAGCCAGCATCGAAACGCTGCGCAACTACATCGACTGGACGCCGTTCTTTATGACCTGGTCGCTGGCCGGAAAATATCCGCGCATTCTCGAAGATGACGTGGTGGGGGAAGAGGCGAAACGCCTGTTCCAGGACGCCAACGATATGCTGGATATGCTCAGCCGTGAGAAGACGCTCAACCCGCGTGGCGTAGTCGGTCTGTTCCCGGCGAACCGCGTCGGCGACGATGTAGAAATCTACCGCGACGAGAGCCGCACGCAGGTGCTGACCGTCGCGCATCATCTGCGCCAGCAAACGGAAAAAGTCGGCTTTGCAAACTACTGTCTGGCCGATTTCGTCGCACCCAAACTCAGCGGAAAAGAAGACTACATTGGTGCCTTTGCGGTGACCGGTGGCCTGGAAGAGGATGCACTGGCAGAGGCTTACGACGCGCAGCATGATGATTACAACAAAATCATGGTGAAAGCGGTGGCAGACCGCCTGGCGGAAGCCTTTGCCGAGTATCTGCATGAGCGTGTGCGTAAGGTCTACTGGGGTTATGCGCCAAATGAGAACCTCAGCAATGAGGAGCTGATTCGCGAAAACTATCAGGGCATTCGCCCGGCACCGGGCTACCCGGCCTGCCCGGAGCACACCGAGAAAGGCACCATCTGGGAACTGCTGGATGTGGAAGCCCACACCGGCATGAAACTGACGGAATCCTTCGCCATGTGGCCGGGCGCATCGGTCTCTGGCTGGTACTTTAGCCACCCTGACAGCAAATACTTTGCCGTGGCGCAGCTGCAGCGCGACCAGGTAGAGGATTATGCCCGTCGTAAAGGGATGTCGACGCAGGAAGTGGAACGCTGGCTGGCACCGAATTTAGGCTATGACGCGGATTAATACTCCTCGCTGCTCATATTCAATACATGGCCTGATTATTCAGGCCATTTTTATTTTCATCATTTCATTCGATGGACATCGCGGTACGACAATTTTTTATTAATCGTATGACAATTATAATTGTCATTAGCCGTCTTCGTATATATAACTATAGAGAGTGTTAATCCGCGTCATAATTAATAACGTATTAAAAATGATACCTCAAAATAATATAAAAAATTAGGTACTATTTTTGATACCTTAAAAGTCACCTCTCTAAATCAGGTTATGTGATCGCCGTAAATAACTAAGCTTAGCCTTATTTTATAAAATAACAAAATAAAGACAGCGTTCTTATTTCTTGAATATGAGCCAAATTAATTTGGCTTAAATATCTATTACAGAGGCCATATATGGAAAACGTTCAAAGTACTCTTGTCACGCGTGAAAGCAGTGGCTGGAGAAAGAGTGATACCGTCTGGATGCTGGGCCTGTACGGTACTGCAATTGGCGCTGGCGTACTCTTCCTGCCCATTAATGCCGGGGTAGGGGGTTTAATTCCGTTAATTATTATGGCCCTGCTGGCCTTCCCGATGACCTTTTTTGCTCACCGTGGCTTAACCCGTTTTGTCCTGTCCGGCAAAAACCCGGGGGAAGATATTACCGAAGTTGTCGAAGAACATTTTGGTGTGGGTGCGGGTAAATTAATTACTCTGCTCTATTTCTTTGCCATATACCCGATTCTGTTGGTATATAGCGTAGCCATTACGAATACCGTCGACAGCTTTATTACCCATCAACTTGGCATGGTGTCACCGCCGCGCGCTATCCTGTCGCTGATCCTGATTATCGGTATGATGGCAGTCGTGCGCTTCGGTGAAAAAATGATCGTTAAAGCGATGAGCGTGCTGGTGTTCCCGTTCGTTGCGGCCCTCATGATGCTGGCGCTGTATCTTATCCCCCAATGGAACGGCGCGGTTCTTGATACCCTCTCACTGAGCAGCGCGGCGCCCACCGGCCACGGTCTGTGGATGACCCTGTGGCTGGCGATCCCGGTCATGGTGTTCTCCTTTAACCATTCGCCGATCATCTCCTCCTTTGCTGTCGCAAAACGTGAGGAGTACGGTCAGGATGCCGAACGCAAATGCTCCCGTATCCTGAGCTTTGCCCATATTATGATGGTGCTGACGGTGATGTTCTTCGTCTTCAGCTGCGTGCTGAGCCTGTCGCCGGAAAACCTGGCCGAAGCGAAAGCCCAAAACATCTCCATTCTCTCTTACCTGGCAAACCACTTTAATGCACCAGTGATTGCCTGGATGGCACCCATTATTGCCATGATCGCCATTACTAAATCCTTCCTTGGCCACTACCTGGGGGCGCGTGAAGGCTTTAACGGCATGGTGATTAAATCTCTGCGCGGCAAAGGCAAGTCCATTGAGCTCAACAAACTGAACAAAATCACGGCGCTGTTCATGCTGGTGACCACCTGGATTGTTGCCACCCTGAACCCGAGCATCCTCGGCATGATTGAAAACCTCGGTGGCCCGATTATCGCCGTCATCCTGTTCCTGATGCCGATGTATGCCATCAATAAAGTCCCGGCGATGCGCAAATACAGTGGTGCTATCAGCAACGTGTTTGTGGTCATGATGGGCCTGATTGCCATCTCCGCCATCTTCTTCTCGCTGTTCAGCTAAGTTTCCCGCGCCGCCTGACTGAGGCGGCGTCTCTTTTCTGCTCCGTAACTCGCATGGGTGCCACATGATTAGCGTTTTCGATATTTTCAAAATCAGCATCGGGCCGTCCAGCTCTCATACCGTCGGGCCAATGAAAGCGGGAAAACAGTTTGTTGATACCCTGCAGGAAAAAGGCCTGTTACATAAAGTCACGCGGCTGGTGGTGGACGTTTACGGTTCGCTGTCATTAACCGGCAAAGGCCACCATACGGATATCGCCATTATCCTTGGCCTTTCCGGTTATTTACCGGAGACGGTGGATATCGACGCCATCCCGACGATTATCCGTGACGTCAACACCAACCAGCGTCTGTTTATCGAAGAAGGGAAGCGTGAAATAAAGTTTCCGGTCGCGGAATGCATGCGTTTTCATAATGAGTTCCTGCCGCTGCATGAAAACGGTATGAGCATCACCGCATTTTGCGAGGGCAAAATTGCCCATTTCCAGACCTATTATTCCATCGGTGGCGGCTTCATTGTTACCGAAGAAAACTTTGGTAAAAGCCAGGATGCGGATATTGATATTCCTTTCCCGTTCTATTCTGCGCGTAATTTACTAACCCACTGCCATGACAATTGCCTCTCTATTTCAGCCGTGATGATGAAAAACGAGATAGCTCGTCACGGTCGGGGCAATGTTGAACAGAACATGGCGAAAATATGGGACACCATGCGCAATGCCATCAACCGTGGGATGAGTACCGAAGGCATTCTGCCAGGCCCACTGAAGGTGCCTCGTCGCGCCTCCGCACTGCACCGTGTGCTGGCACCGCAAAGCCAGTCCATTACCCCATTAAGTGCAATGGACTGGGTTAACATGTTTGCAATGGCGGTGGGGGAAGAGAACGCCGCGGGCGGGCGTGTGGTGACGGCCCCGACCAATGGCGCCTGCGGGATCATTCCTGCTGTTCTGGCTTATTACGATCGCTTTATCAAAACCGTAACCCCGGACATTTACATGCGCTATTTTCTGACCGCAGGCGCGGTTGGCATTCTGTATAAGATGAATGCCTCGATTTCCGGTGCGGAAGTAGGCTGCCAGGGTGAAGTGGGTGTGGCATGTTCGATGGCCTCAGCCGGACTTGCTGAACTGCTGGGCGGTAGCCCGGAGAAGGTGTGCATTGCTGCTGAAATTGGCATGGAGCACAATCTGGGACTGACCTGTGACCCGGTTGCCGGTCAGGTGCAGGTGCCGTGCATTGAGCGTAACGCTATTGCGGCAGTCAAAGCCATTAACTCGGCCAGCATGGCGATGTACCGCACCAGCGACCCGAAAGTCTCTCTGGATAAAGTCATCGAAACGATGTTTGAAACCGGTAAAGACATGAATGCGAAGTACCGAGAAACGGCGCGGGGTGGGCTTGCTATCAAAGTCGCGGTGTGCGAATCCTGATCTCCTCAATTAAACCGTCTGCCTGGCAGACGGTTTTTTTCTGTCATTACTCTTTCTTTGCAACATCCGGCGCCTGATGTGACCAGACGACGCTATGGGAGGCAGAGGAGGTGTACCACTCGTTAATGGTTGAGTGGGCATCGTGCTTGAGAGCCGCATCTTCGGCGAATTTCTCTTTCGACGCGGTGGCCTGTTTCTTACGAATGCGGATACGGGCAGGAACGGCGGCGTTAATCTGTGCATTAAAGGCGCGTATGTGGGAGTCATACAAAATCGACTCCAGTTGATGCAGCCGATCCAGGCCCCGCAAAATGCCAATTAAGGTGCTGAGCGTGACGGACTCGCCCAGTTCAACGCGCTTAATGGTCGCGGCGCCAACCTGAGCGCGTTCCGCCAGTTCGATTTGCGACAGTCCGAGTTGCATACGGGTTTCTTTAATTCGGCGGCACAATTCGGCGATAATTTCATTATCGGACATCGTACTGAAGCGCATTTCACATCCTCTACTGCGACATTAAGCAGAGCAGATTATTTAACATAATAAATTATAAATAAAGCGGATAATTTTAAATTTGCGATGGTAACAACATGCTTTTTTCATTAACAAAGTTTCTACAGGAGAGACAGCCAATAATAAAAATAATAAAATTCCCCCCAAATAAATACCGCAGACGTTCTTTATCTCATTATTGCCGCGATTGCCTTTATACTTGATACGGTTAGCCGAACAAGGATGAAGTAATGAGATGAGTATAAAAGATAAAATATTTACGTTCTGGGGAATGATGGATGTGTTCGCTATCGGCAGCTACCTCTTTTTTTCCGTAAAAATGGGTAATCTGCCGTTCTGGTCTGACATTCGACACTTCTATGTCAATCTGTCGTTTATGCAAGTGAAGGGTGCTGACTATCTGTTGTTACAGTGTGTTTTCTTTATCTACCTGATGCTGATGGTTTCCCTGTTTTATTCTGGCTGGTGTTTCCTTAAGAAAAAACAGATTGGTATTTTGTTCATTAGCTTACAGGAGGTGATGCGGTTTTTCTCTCTCTCCTGCTCCGTTGCCTTCTTTCCTCTCATCTTACGGATCATGCGCATCGAGGATGCTCTGGTGGCCTTTATCCTCTTTCTGCTCTCGGAGACGCTTAAAATTGGCTCGTTGCAGTGGCTCAGGAAACAGAAGGGTTAAGGCGAACGGGCACCTGCTGTCTCTTTATTGTGTTTAACCTCTTATACTGAGAGTAAACCTTCCCCGCTTCCGCCCCCCGTGGTGGCACGACCCCCTTTCTGCTGAAGTAAGGAAGGGGTAGCGAGGGAAAGACAGGAACTTATAACAATAAGGAGAATCTGCATCCGTGTTAATTCTGCTTCACCTGCTCTCTTCGGTTGCCCTGTTAGTCTGGGGCACACACATTGTACGTACCGGCGTGATGCGCGTATTCGGTGCGCGGCTGCGCACCGTACTCAGCCGTAGCGTCGAGAAAAAAACGCTCGCCTTTAGCGCCGGGATTGGGGTAACTGCTCTGGTTCAGAGCAGCAATGCGACCACCATGCTGGTCACCTCTTTTGTGGCCCAGGATCTGGTAGCACTGGCGCCTGCGCTGGTGATTGTGCTGGGGGCGGACGTGGGAACCGCGCTGATGGCGCGCGTGCTCACTTTCGATCTCTCCTGGTTGTCGCCTTTGCTGATTTTCGTAGGGGTCATCTTCTTTCTTGGACGTAAGCAAACGCGGGAAGGGCAGCTGGGCCGCGTGAGCATCGGCCTTGGGCTTATCCTGCTGGCGCTTGAGCTTATTGTACAGGCGGTCACGCCCATTACTCAGGCGAACGGCGTACAGGTGATTTTCGCCTCACTGACGGGCGATATCATGCTGGATGCGCTCATTGGCGCGGTGTTCGCGATCATCAGCTATTCGAGCCTGGCCGCCGTACTGCTGACGGCGACCCTGACCACGGCGGGGATCATCTCTTTCCCGGTGGCCCTCTGCCTGGTGATTGGCGCGAACCTCGGCTCTGGCTTGCTGGCGATGCTCAACAATAGCGCAGCCAATGCCGCCGCCCGCCGCGTGGCACTGGGGAGCCTGTTGTTTAAGCTGGTGGGGAGCATCGCCATTCTGCCGTTTGTGCATATGCTGGCGGATCTGATGGACGAGCTGCCGCTGCCCAAAGCTGAGCTGGTTATCTATTTCCACGTCTTCTACAACCTGATTCGCTGTCTGGTGATGGTGCCCTTTGTGGGGGCGATGGCGACCCTTTGCCAACGATTAATCCGTGATGAACCAGAACTGGACGCCCGGCTTAAGCCGAAGCACCTGGACAGTTCTGCGCTCGACACGCCTACCCTTGCACTGGCCAATGCCGCCCGTGAAACGCTACGCATTGGTGACGCGATGGAGCTCATGCTTGAAGGGCTGCACAAAGTGATGCACGGTGAACCCCGTCAGGAGAAGGAGCTGCGTAAGCTCGCTGATGACATCAACGTGCTTTATACCGCCATCAAGCTTTACCTTGCCCGTATGCCCAAAGAGGAGCTGGCCGAAGAGGAATCTAAACGCTGGGCCGAAATTATTGAGATGTCGCTCAACCTGGAGCAGGCGTCCGATATTGTCGAGCGTATGGGGAGTGAAATCGCTGATAAATCGCTGGCGGCCCGGCGGGCTTTTTCCGTCGAGGGACTCAGGGAGCTGGATGCGCTCTATGAGCAACTGCTCACCAACCTGAAGCTGGCAATGTCGGTCTTTTTCTCCGGTGATGTCACCAGCGCCCGCCGCCTGCGTCGCAGTAAGCACCGTTTTCGCATTCTCAACCGACGCTATTCTCACGCGCATGTTGACAGGTTACATCAGCAAAACGTGCAGAGCATTGAAACCAGTTCACTGCATATGGGCCTGCTGGGTGACATGAAACGCCTCAACTCGTTGTTCTGCTCCGTAGCTTACAGCGTGCTGGAACAGCCCGACGACGATGACGGGAAGGACGAGTATTAAGTCTGACAGAGTGGGTGGCGCAGCGGATCCACTGCACGGCGCCATCTGCCAGTGCTTATTGTTTATAGTGCAATGACTGTCTTAATGGATAGCGCAATGGCCAGCGCTTTCATCACGGCGAGGGTCGTTTTCAGCGTTGAATTGCCTTAGTCACTGACTGAGCGAGATAGCTGTTCGCGGGATAAACCCGTGCTGGCTGCAACCTGTGTCATCCCTTTCGCACGCGCCACGACGCCTAACGCTTTTGCACTGTACGCGGCATCGCCTGTTTCAAACGCATCAGCCATAAAGATGGCAATTTCATCATCAACCAGCGCAGTGGCGGGATCATAGAGGGTAAGGTTGTTCATCAGTGAATATCCCCTGCTCTGTGATTGAATTTGATAATTTTTCGGCAAGGATGATGTCGTTTTCTTGAGAACGTTTATCACCATAAAGCAGAAGAATGATAACCTTCCCCTGTTATTTATAATAAATCCTGTATCCCGGCCCCCAGTGAACCCTTGGCTCACTAATGCCCTCTCCAACGGGTTACGCATCACCCGAAAGGGGATTGGCCAGGCGGAAAAGGCGAGTGGCAATAAGTGTCTTTGCCCGTCGGTCTGTAAGATTTTTTTCCCATCTACGCAACACATCGGTTGATTCCGCGTTTGTTGCTCACACAACGTTGCGCGGTCTTTCAGGCGTCACGTTATGCAGAAAGACGCAGCAGATCACATTTAATTGGCGAGCGCTTGTGTAGAGGATTTTTTATCTGCAGTCAGGTGAGATATATTTCACCGATTACAGGAGAATTTATGCTGCCAGACTCATCAACCCGATTAAATAAATACATCAGTGAGAGCGGAATCTGCTCGCGCCGCGAGGCCGACCGCTTTATCGAACAAGGCAACGTCTTTATTAATGGTAAACGCGCTGCCATTGGCGATCAGGTTAAGCCCGGTGACGTTGTGAAGGTCAACGGCCAGTTGATTGAGCCGCGCGAAGCCGATGATTTAGTGCTGATTGCGCTGAACAAACCGGTCGGTATTGTCAGCACAACCGAAGATGGTGAGCGCGATAACATCGTGGACTTCGTTAACCACAGTAAGCGCGTTTTCCCTATTGGCCGTCTGGATAAAGACTCTCAGGGGCTGATTTTTCTTACCAACCACGGCGACCTGGTCAACAAGATTTTGCGCGCCGGTAACGATCACGAAAAAGAGTATCTGGTGACGGTGGATAAACCCGTTACCGACGATTTCATCCGTGGCATGGGCGCGGGTGTACCGATCCTGGGTACCGTCACCAAAAAATGCAAGGTCAAGAAAGAGGCACCTTTTGTGTTTCGCATTACCCTGGTGCAGGGGCTGAACCGCCAGATCCGCCGCATGTGCGAACACTTTGGATTTGAAGTGACCAAACTGGAGCGCACCCGCATCATGAACGTCAGCCTGACGGGCATTCCACTGGGTGAATGGCGTGATCTCACCGACGATGAGCTGATCGACCTCTTTAAACTCATCGAGAATTCGTCGTCTGAAGCGAAGCCGAAAGCGAAGGTAAAACCGAAGGCCGCAGCGACAACCGCGAAGAAACCGGCAGCCAGCGGGGCGAAAAACATGGCAAAAACCCCGGCGGAGCTGGCGTCACGCAAACGCTTTACCGCACCGGGTCGTAAGAAGAAAGGACGTTAACGCCTGCCGCGCGTTGAGGTACTGGCCGACCACGAAAAGGTGGCCGCTTCATCCGGTTTGTAAGCCTGCTTTTTCTTTAACTGGCGGGCTTTTTTTGCCTCTGCTTCCCGCTCCACCATCAGTTTGTCGATGTACTCTTTTTTGACGTTATTGGTTTCGGCGTTGGTCAGCACGCGTCCGTGGGCAATGCGTGCGCGATCCAGTAACGTTTTCAGTTCACGCTGTTCGCGCTCGGTCATCTCTTTTTGCGTAATGCGGGGGAGTGCCATGGGTGTGCCCTCAGTGGGAAAGTGAACCCAGTGTACGGCAATGTGGCGAAGCTCACCATGATATAAGCCGGGTAAGCGTGAGCCACCCGGCTTTGCTCATTACTTTTGCGTCACTCTGTCCTGCGGTTGCTGTTCAATAGGCTTACCAGACCAGTAGCCTGCCAGCAGCGAACCGGAGAGGTTGTGCCACACCGAGAACAGTGCCCCCGGCAGGGCCGCCAGCGGGGAAAAGTAGATTTTACCGAGCGCTGCCGCCAGCCCGGAGTTTTGCATACCCACTTCAATCGCAAGCGTGCGGCAGGTGGACTCGTCAAAACCAAACAGACGTCCGCCCCAGTAGCCGCACAGCAGACCGATGCTGTTATGCAGAATCACCGCCACTATCACCACCAGGCCGACTGACGCAATGTGTGCCGCAGAACCCGCCACCACCGCGCTGATGATCGCCAGAATGCAGACCATTGAAAATGCCGGCAGGTACGGCTCTACAGCTTTCACCACACGTGGGAACAGATGGTGAACGACCAGACCGAGGCCAATCGGTATCACCACAATTTGCAGGATGCTGAGCAGCATACCCATGATATCAACCTGAATATGCGCGTCCACGTAGAGGCGGGTGAGCAGCGGCGTGGCAATCACGCCCACCAGCGTGGAGACAGACGAAATCGTCACGGAGAGCGCCACATCACCCTTCGCCAGATAGATCATCACGTTGGAGGCCGTGCCGCTTGCCACGCTGCCAACCAGCACCATCCCGGCAGAAAGGTCCGGCGGCATGTTGAAAATCATCGCCAGCAGCCAGGCGGCTAATGGCATCACAAGGTAGTGCAGAAAAGTCCCTGCGGCGACGGGAGCCGGGCGCGACAGCACACGCTTAAAGTCGTCAATTTTTAAGTGTACGCCCATGCCAAACATAATCAGCATCAGAAGCGTGCTGACCCAGGGGCCAATGGGCGTAAAGGTAGAGGGCGTGTAATAAGCAACAACAGAGAGCAGCAGCGCCCATAACGGGAACAGCCGGGTCAGTACGGCGAGCATAGCGATTTCCTTGCAGGTGTGGTGTTGTGTTTCGTTATGTACCCTAACTAATTCGAGTCGCCGGAAGGCGGCAAGTGTGTGACTCCCAGGGAGCTTACCGAAGTAAGTGACTGGGATGAGCAAACACAGCCAACACGCGTGCGGCCTGAAGTATGACGGGTATAAAAAAGGCCGGGATCGAGCACGGCCATAGGTATTGTTTATCGTGTGCGGAAAAAATATTCAAACAAATTATGGTGAAGAGGATTCATGTGCCGGTGTGGATGCTTTCCCAGCTCAGCCCGAAACGGGCCAGATATTTGCGCAGACGGTCGGCATCGTTAGGATTGGCTTTCTTCAGCCGTGAGACGGCAAACAGCTCGCGGCCTGCCCCGGAGAGAGAGGTACTGCGGCGGCACACCTCCAGCACCGTTTCGAGCTGGCGCTGGTCAAAGAGATCAATCTCTTCATTGAGCGGCGTGGGGGCAGGTATGCTGCGCCAGTTCTGTTGTAAGCGTGTAATCTCCTCTTCAGCGCCGGCCAGGGTGATACGACCTTGCTCCGCAAGCGTTGCCATACGGGCAATGGACGAACTCAGCTCGCGGAAGTTGCCGCGCCACTGCGCCTGAGCGGAACAGGCAAAGGCCAGATAGCGCTCACGGGCTTCTTTGTCGAAGCGGATCTGCGTTTGCGCTTCTGCCGAGAAGCGTTGCAGTTCAAATTCGATATTGGGGGCGATGTCTTCCCGCCGCTCGGCAAGCCCAGGCAGGGCGAAGGTCCACATATTGATACGTGCGTAGAGATCCTCGCGAAACCGTCCTTCCATCACCCACTGGTGCATATCCCGGTGGGTTCCGGCGATAAGCTGAAAATCGCTGTGGACCTCTTTATCTGATCCGAAGGGAAAAAAGGTTTTTTCCTCAATGGCTTTTAGCAGCATCGCCTGTTCGTCCAGCCCCAGTTCGGCAATTTCATCCAGAAAGAGTACCCCTCCATCCGCCTCGCGCAGTAACCCCTGGCGTGATGAGAGCGCCCCGGTAAAAGCGCCTTTCACGTGGCCAAACAGCGTGGACATGGCGTTATCGCCACGCAACGTGGCGCAGTTGACCGCCACCAGTCTGCCCGCCACCCGGTGCCGAGCCTGACGCAGCTGAAAAATACGTTTCGCCAGGAAGGATTTCCCGGCACCTGTCGGGCCGGTAAGCAGAATCGGGGCCGTGGAGCGTAAGGCGACACGTTCGATCTGTTCTATAAGCGTATTAAAGGTTGCGTTGCGGGTATCGATACCCGCTTTCAGCAGAGACACCGCGTGCTGCTGCTCGCGCTGAAAGCGGCTGGTTAAGGTGGCGTAGCGGCTCAAATCCAGGTCGATGACAGAATGTACCCCCGCCGCAACATCTTCTTCTGAGGAGCCTTTGGGTGCCGGACCGGTTTGCAGAAGGCTGGCGGGCAGATAGCGGGCCTCCGTCAGTAAAAACCAGCAAATCTGTGCCACGTGCGTGCCGGTGGTGATATGCACCAAGTACTCTTCGTTGTCGGTATCAAAGTCATAGTGGGTCGCAAAATCGAGAAACGCAGCGTAGACCTCTTCAAAGTCCCAGGGGTCCTGGATCGTCACGCTGTGCGGACGCACCTCCGTCCCGGGGGAGAGAAGGGCAATATCTTCCGCCAGTTGTTGTGCCATACCGATGTCGCGTGGCTGATGGAGCAGTTCCAGCCGATCGACTGGCAAATCCGGCTGCTGACACAACCCGACCGTTGGCCGCCATTTGCGCAGGCGGTTGGCCCGTTTTCCCCGCTTGTCGAGTACCGTACCAAGAACACCAATCACTACCCTGCGTTTCTTCATGTTTATCCTGCAAGATAAATTCCGATAACTTAGTATAAAAATACAGCTAAGTGAACACAAGTTAGTTAAAAGCGATTGTCATAAAATTACTTATTTATCAATAGCTTAAATAAATTATTTTCTTTTTTATCTTTCTGGCACGCTTCTGGCAATAGCTAATACGTCACGATGCTGAGCACGCAGGGGGTAAGGCCCCGCCAGCGCACCCGGAACGGTAAGACGTTATCCGCGGGGCGTTCTGTCAGCACCGGGACACATTAAGGGTTCGATTCCCGACTCACCCTTCCAGGTGAACACTGGTTGTATTGGTTAATGCGCTGTCAGGTTGGTAACGACAGCAACACACCGGCGCCGATAAGGGTTCCGGGTCGCAGGCAAAACAGGCTGGCAGGAGTGGCCTGTTCCCCTCCGGCTCCGCACCTGCATCCGTGCCGGTACGTGAAAAGATAAGGATGAAAAATGAATAAGAAAATCACTATTCGTAAAGGACAGTTGGCTCTGCTGGCAAAAGCAGGCGATTACACCCACATTTTTGAGGCAGGAGAGCACCGTCTCCCCAGGTTTGGTAAGCAGGAGGTCACCTTCGTTGATCTCAATGGCGGGGATGTGGAGAGAGAACTTGCTCACTATCTGCGCCGTTTCCGGCCGGAATGGGTCGACGCCTACTGCCTGACCGCTGATACCACCGAGCATAACGTTGCTGCGCTGTACCGTAATGACATCCTCGTGGAAATCATACCTCCCGCTTCGCGTCGGATGTTCTGGCAGGACGGCAGCCTGAGCATTGCATTGCTGGATACTAAGGATGCGCGCGTGCCTGAGCGCATCATGAATGCCGTACTGCAACCACGTACTGCCATTAAGGGACGGGAAGCCATCCAGACCGTCAACGTCGGAGCATGGCATGTCGGCGTCCTGAAAATTGATGGTGTTACACAGCCGCTGTTGCCACCGGGCATCACCGCCTACTGGCAGGTGAACCATCTGATTGAGGCGGATGTTGTCGACACGCGTTTGCAGGTGATGGAGGTCACGGGGCAGGAGATCCTGACCAAAGACAAAGTGAATTTGCGCATCAACCTGGGCGCAAACTGGCACTACAGTGACGTCTTACGGGCGTTCAGTCAGCTTAGTAAACCGCTGGAGCATCTCTATCGCGAGTTACAGTTTGCTCTGCGTGAAGCGGTAGGGACCCGTACACTTGATGAACTCCTGGAAGACAAGCAGGTGATCGACAGCGTGGTGAGCGCCCAGGTTAAAACGCGCATGACGCCCTTTGGCATGGATATCGCCTCGCTGGGGGTGAAGGACATCGTACTGCCAGGCGACATGAAAACTATCCTGGCAAAACTGGTGGAGGCGGAAAAATCAGCACAGGCGAATGTGATTCGTCGACGTGAAGAGACAGCGGCGACCCGATCATTACTGAACACCGCAAAAGTGATGGAAAGCAACCCGGTGGCACTGCGCTTAAAAGAGCTGGAAACCCTGGAAAGAGTGGCGGAGCGTATCGATAAGATCTCCGTCTTCGGTGGCCTGGATAATGTACTGAATGGACTGGTGAATATTAAAGGATAACCTCATGCAGCATAACGAATTTCAACTGTTAACGGCGCAAAACAGCGCGCCAATAAAAATGTGGACCCACGGAGTTCCGGTCGAGCCTGAGGCGCGTGCGCAGTTGCAGAACACGGCGAAGATGCCGTTTATTTTTCAGCATCTGGCGGTGATGCCGGATGTGCATCTGGGTAAAGGCTCCACCATCGGCAGCGTGATCCCAACCAAAGGGGCCATCATTCCGGCGGCGGTCGGCGTGGATATAGGTTGTGGCATGATCGCTGTACGTACTTCGCTTATGGCAAGCGACCTGCCCGATAACCTGAGTGGACTGCGCAGCGCCATTGAGCAGGCGGTGCCGCACGGGCGAACCAGTACCCGCTCCGGGCGTGATAAAGGGGCCTGGGAAACGCCCCCGCAGGAAGTGGATAACCACTGGTCGCTGCTGTCAGCGCGCTTTAAGCGCCTGACGGATAGCTATCCGCAGTTACTGAAAACCAATAATTATCAGCACCTGGGTACGCTCGGGACGGGCAACCACTTTATAGAGATCTGCCTGGACGAGCAGCAGCGCGTGTGGGTGATGCTACATAGCGGATCCCGCGGCGTGGGTAACGCCATCGGTACGCTGTTTATTGCGCTGGCGCAGCAGGATATGCAGCAGCATATTGCCAACCTGCCGGATAAAAACCTGGCCTATTTCCAGGAGGGGAGTAAGCACTACGACGATTACATGGAGGCGGTCTCATGGGCGCAGGATTTTGCCCGTCATAACCGGGAAGTGATGATGGCGCGCGTGCTGGCGGCGCTGTCACGCATCGTGACGAAGCCGTTCATGACGCAGCAGGAAGCGGTGAATTGCCACCATAACTATGTCCAAAAAGAGCGCCATTTTGGTGAAGAGGTGCTGGTGACGCGCAAAGGGGCGGTCTCCGCGCAAAAAGGCCAGATGGGGATTATTCCCGGTTCGATGGGGGCCAAAAGTTTTATCGTGCGGGGACTGGGGAACGAAGAGAGTTTCTGCTCCTGTAGTCATGGCGCAGGGCGTGCGATGAGCCGTACGGCTGCGAAAAAGCGCTTCACCGTTGATGACCAGATTCGCGCTACCGCGCATGTTGAATGTCGTAAAGACAGCGACGTCATTGATGAAATTCCGATGGCCTACAAGGATATCGATGCGGTCATGGCGGCACAGGCGTCGCTGGTGGAAATCGTTCACACCCTGCGTCAGGTGGTGTGTGTAAAAGGATAAAAAAATGACGGTCAATGGTGTGGATGCTGGCATGCGCGAACGCGTGCGGCAGCATTTGAAGAGGGTTGAGCAGGACTATGGTGTTCGGGTGCTCTACGCCTGCGAGTCCGGCAGTCGGGGGTGGGGCTTTGCCTCACCGGATAGTGACTATGACGTGCGATTTTTATACGTGCATCCACCGGAATGGTACTTACAAGTGGAGACACCACGTGACGTTATCGAACTGCCGATCAATGATGAGCTGGACGTGAGCGGTTGGGAGTGGCGCAAAGCGCTGGGCTTGCTAAAAAGCGCCAACCCGACACTGATTGAGTGGCTGGATTCGCCTGTCGTTTACCAACGGGAGGAGGCGGTGATAGCGGCGCTCAGCGCGCAGGTGCCGAAATGGTTTTCTCCCGTGCGGGCGCGCTGGCACTACTACTCTATGGCCCGCAGAAACTTTCACAGCTATTTGCAGGGCGATGAGGTGCGGTTGAAGAAGTATTTCTATGTGCTGCGTCCGTTACTGGCCGTGCGTTGGGTGGAAGCAGGAAAAGGCGTTCCTCCTATGCGCTTTGCCGAACTGCTGGCAGGCAGTGAACTGGAGGCGGAGCTGCGTCTGGAGATAAAGGAACTGCTGGCGCGTAAGCAGCGTGCCGGAGAAGCGCAGTATGGTGCACCTTTGCCACGCTTGCATGCGTTTATCGCCGCGGAGATCGACAGGGGCACGCTTCCTCCCGTGTTACCAGATAGTCGGGATGGAGAGGTGAAAGCGCTTGATCGGTTGTTGTATCAAACGGTGATGGCATAAAACGAGGCCGGACAGGGTTGCCCTTCCGGCCTCTGCCTTGTTATTCGAACAGATTATGGTGCAGTTTCTGAACGACCTGCTCCGCTTCGCTGCCCGGCACCAGGAAGCACAGGTTGTGGCTGGATGCGCCGTAGCAAATCATACGGATATTGAACGGTTCGAGTACACCAAAAACCTCTTTGCCGACGCCGCAGGCTTTCGACAGGTCATTACCAATAATCGCCACCAGCGCCAGGTTTTCTTCCACCTCTACCCGGCAGAGTGAAGAGAGCTCGGTCAACAGCGCCTGCGTCAGCAGGGTATCTCCGGTAGAGGTAGAACCGGTGGTGTCCAGCGTCAGCGCCACGCTCACTTCCGAGGTGGTAATGAGGTCAACCGAGATGCTGTGGCGCGCCAGAATGCCGAATACTTCCGCCAGGAAACCGCGGGAGTGCAGCATGTTAAGGCTGTGCAGCGTCAGCAGGGTCTGCTTACGGCGCAGAGCCAGCGCCCGGAACAGCGGAGGATTGCTGGTTGTATTGCAGACCAGGGTGCCGCCTGCTTTTGGATCTTTACTGGAACCCACGAACACCGGGATGTCGCTGCGTACGGCAGGAAGCAGGGTGGCAGGATGCAGCACTTTCGCGCCAAAAGTAGCCATTTCAGCCGCTTCTTCAAAGGCAATTTCGTCGATGCGTTTGGCCGAAGGCACTACGCGTGGGTCGGTGGTATAGATGCCTGGAACGTCAGTCCAGATATCAACGCGGGCGGCATGCAGGGCTTCACCAAGCAGGGCGGCGGTATAATCGCTGCCCCCGCGGCCCAGGGTCGTGGTGCGGCCTTTAGCTTCGCTGCCAATAAAGCCCTGGGTGACCACCATGCCGTCGGCGAGTCGCGGGGCGAGCTGCTGGGTGGCGAGTTCCGCCAGGGCGGCAACGTCCGGCTCGGCACGACCAAAACGATCGCTGGTGCGCATCACTTTACGTACGTCAAACCACTGCGACTGAATATCGCGTTCGCGCAGGATTTCAACAAACAGCAGGGTCGACATCAGTTCGCCGTGGCTGACCAGTTCGTCGGTCAGTGCGGTGGAGGTTGCCAGGGAAGCGGCTTCGGCAAGCGTGGTGATGTTTTCCAGCAGGCGTTCGATCTCTTCCCGGATAACGTTCGGGTTGGCCAGGCGTTCCAGGATATCGAACTGAATTTTACGGATAGCATCAAGTTTGACGAAGCGCTCGGTGGACTCCAGCCCTTCGGCGAGCGCAACCAGCAGATTGGTGACGCCAGCAGAAGCGGAGAGCACCACTAAGCGGGTATTCGGGTCGGCGAGCACCACATCGGCGCTGTGGTTCATGGCATCATAATTTGCCACACTGGTACCGCCAAACTTGGCGACAACTAATTCAGACATAACAACCTCGTGTCAGGGGATCGATTATTCAGCCATGGCACAAGGGAAGAGCGAAAGGGGTAGGCGCAGCAAACTACGATTACACCCAGAAGTGCTCCACCACTTGTGAAACGCCCGACTGCGAACGTTTCTGGTGACAACTCAGGGGATTCAGCCCCTGTAGCCGATGGTGATTGCTGCCGTGCAATCCACCACCTCGGCGGTGCTCCCCCTCACGTATCGTCTCCGGATGGGCTCCTCGAATACGGTTACCTGGGCAACGCTCCTCTTCTGGCTATTACCTTCGCCTTTCACACTCTCTGTAGCGAGAAATGCTCTGGTAATACACAAACTCGCCTGTAGGCGGGTAGCGCATATAGAAATAAAGGCTCGCGGCATCCCTGTCAATGTTGTGATTATGCGGATTTTTCATGCAGAGGAATCGATTAGAAAAAGGGCTTATGTTGGGCTAATTTATTGCTTTATTTCGCCCGTTTTGCCGCGGCGTCCGGGAGTGGAAAACAAAAACCATCACAATTTTTGTTCGCAGGCGCTACAATCGACCGCAGTCACAATTCTCAAATCAGAAGAGTATTGCTATGAAAAATATCAACCCAACGCAGACTTCTGCCTGGCAGGCATTACAGAAACACTACGCTGACATGAAGGACGTTACCCTCGCGGATCTCTTCGCGAAAGATAGCGACCGTTTTGCTAAGTTTTCCGCAAAATTTGATGATGTGATGCTGGTGGATTTTTCCAAAAACCGCATTACCGACGAGACCCTGGCCCTGCTGCAAAATCTCGCGAAAGAGACCGAACTGGCAGGGGCGATTAAGTCCATGTTCTCCGGCGAGAAAATCAACCGTACCGAAGACCGTGCCGTGCTGCACGTGGCGCTGCGTAACCGTAGCAACACGCCGATTATGGTTGATGGCAAAGATGTCATGCCAGAAGTGAATGCCGTACTGGAGAAGATGAAAACCTTCTCGGAAGCCATCATTTCCGGTAGCTGGAAAGGCTATACCGGCAAAGCCATTACTGACGTGGTGAATATCGGTATCGGTGGTTCTGACCTTGGCCCGTTCATGGTGACCGAAGCACTGCGCCCGTATAAAAACCATCTCAACATGCACTTCGTTTCTAACGTTGATGGCACGCATATCGCTGAAGTCCTGAAAAAAGTGGAGCCGGAAACCACGCTGTTCCTCGTGGCTTCCAAAACCTTTACGACGCAGGAAACCATGACCAACGCCCACAGCGCCCGCGACTGGTTCCTGAAAACCGCCGGTGATGATAAGCACGTAGCGAAACACTTCGCCGCGCTTTCCACCAATGGTAAAGCGGTTGGTGAATTCGGTATCGACACGGCAAACATGTTCGAGTTCTGGGACTGGGTTGGGGGTCGTTATTCGCTGTGGTCGGCGATTGGCCTGTCTATCATTCTGTCCGTGGGTTTCGACAACTTTGTTGAACTGCTTTCTGGCGCGCATGCGATGGACAAACACTTCTCCACCACCGCACCTGAGCAAAACCTGCCGGTTCTGCTGGCGCTCATCGGTATCTGGTACAACAACTTCTTCGGTGCTGAAACCGAAGCGATTCTGCCGTATGACCAGTATATGCACCGCTTTGCCGCTTACTTCCAGCAGGGCAACATGGAATCCAACGGTAAATACGTTGACCGCAACGGCAACGCCGTGGATTACCAGACCGGCCCCATTATCTGGGGTGAGCCAGGGACCAACGGCCAGCACGCGTTTTACCAGCTGATTCACCAGGGCACCAAAATGGTACCCTGCGATTTCATTGCTCCGGCCATTACTCACAATGCGCTCTCTGACCACCATCAGAAATTGCTCTCCAACTTCTTCGCTCAGACCGAAGCGCTGGCGTTTGGTAAGTCCCGCGATGTTGTTGAGCAGGAATATGCTGACCAGGGTAAAGATCCGAAGACGCTGGAACACGTTGTGCCGTTTAAAGTCTTTGAGGGCAACCGCCCGACGAACTCTATCCTGCTGCGTGAAATCACGCCGTTCAGCCTGGGCGCACTGATTGCGCTGTATGAGCACAAAATCTTCACCCAGGGGGCGATCCTGAATATCTTCACCTTCGATCAGTGGGGTGTGGAGCTGGGTAAACAGCTGGCGAACCGCATTCTGCCGGAACTGGGCGACGATAAAGAAATCAGTAGCCACGACAGTTCCACCAATGGGCTTATTAATCTGTATAAAGCCTGGCGTTAATTTTTTTTGCATCCTTAGCGATGCGCCGGATATGCTATAAAAAAATGCCGACATTGCGTCGGCTTTTTTTATCGGATAAATCTTCTTCCCACTATTAATACCTAATTCCGCGCTCTGAGGTTATTCTGAAAAGCAAGAATAACCGTTTAATGTCCAGGCGTTATTTTCAGATGTTACCTATACTTCCCAACTGGGTGAGTAATTTTAACAATATGAAATATAAAGGTTTTAAATTAAATATATAATTTTTATATATCTCTTTTATCCAATTTTCTTAAAACTTCCCGCTACGTTTCCCATTCGATTAATAGCCTGCTTTAGTTGTGTATACTCGTACTCGCCTGATTATTTCAGGCACATACCCGTCGTACTTCAGGTTGCATGTGTGTTGGCTGCATTCGTTCACCCCGGTCACTTACACCAGTAAGCTCCCGGGGATTTTCTCACTTGCCGCCTTCCTGCAACTCGAATTATTTAGGGTAAATCTCCATTCATTCAATGAAGGGAAATTGATATGAAAAAGGCACTGTTTGGCATTTTTGCCATAACCGCGCTTGCGGCGACGTCTGCGTTTGCGGCACCGATTCAGGTCGGTGAAGCAGCAGGCTCGGCAGCGACGTCTGTCTCAGCGGGAAGTTCGTCTGCGACCAGCGTCAGCACCGTAAGTTCTGCGGTGGGTGTTGCCCTGGCGGCAACCGGTGGCGGTGATGGTTCCAATACCGGAACCACAACCACTACGACCACCAGTACTCAGTAATCGCGAGTACTTAATCATAACCACACTTCGGTGTGGTTATTTCGTCACTCCCCTGGAGAAGAGTCGTGAAGCGACCCGCAATTATTCTGATTTGCCTGCTTATTCAGGCCTGTTCTGCCACCACCAAAGGGCTGGGGAATTCGCTGTGGGATAGCGTTTTCGGCACGCCCGGCGTCCATCTGACCGATGAAGACATTGCCAGCATGCCTTACGCCAGCCAGTACATGCAGCTTAATGGCGGGCCGCAACTCTTTGTGGTGCTTGCCTTTGACGAGAATGGTCAGCAGAAGTGGGCGACACAGGACCAGTCGCTGGTTGTCACTCAGCATTACCGCATCGTTAAAACCCGGCTGGGTGAAAATAACCTGCTTGAGGTGAACAATCTGGCGGCAGACCCGCTGGCTAACCCAGGCCTGATTACCGACGGGGCGAGCTGGACCCGCACGATGGGCTGGACCGAACACAATCAGGTGCGCTACGCCACGGCGCGTTCCATCTTTCGCTGGAACGGTACCGACACGGTAACCCTTGGTAGTGACGAGACGCCCGTGCGGATCCTGGATGAAGAGGTGACCACAGATAAAAAAAGCTGGCGTAACCGCTACTGGGTGGATGAGAACGGCCTCATCCGCCAGTCGGAACAGTACCTGGGAGCGGACTGGTTCCCGGTAAAAACTACGCTGATTAAGGCGCCGAAATCATGAAGATACGAATTTATGCAGCGCTGATCATGACCCTTTGCGCTCCCCTGGCGCTGGCCGCGGGTACCATTGAGGTACACACCGCAGGCGACACTAAACCCAGAACCCTGACCGACGCCGCCCATCTGATAGATGTGGTCGGCCAGCCGCGACTGGCGCAAAGCTGGTGGCCTGGCGCCGTCATTAGCGAGCGTCAGGCTACGGCTGTAGCAACCGAACGCCAGCAGGCCCTGCTGGGTCGGTTACGCAGCCTGGCGGCGGAAGAGAGCGGTGATGATGCAGCGGCGGTGAATGCGCTGAGTCATCAGGTTGCGGCGCTGAAAATCACAGGTCGCCAGCAGGTTAACCTCGACCCGGACGTCGTTCGGGTAAGAGCTGGCGCAAACCCGCCTTTAGAAGGGCATTACAGCCTGTGGGTCGGCCCCCGTCCTGACACCATTACCATTTTTGGCCTCGTCAGTAGCCCAGGAAAAAAAGCGTTCACGCCGGGACGTGACGTCGTGAGTTATCTTGACGAGATGCATTTGCTGAGCGGCGCGGATAAAAACGATGCCTGGTTGATTTACCCCAACGGCCGCACCAAAAAAGTACCGGTGGCCTACTGGAACCGACGCCACGTCGAGCCAATGCCCGGCAGCACCATTTTTGTCGGCTTTTCCCCGGCGTTATGGGGCGACCGTTATGAAACGCTGAACGCGGACATTCTTCATTCTCTGACGCACAGGATACCGGAACAATAATGAAAAAATCCTTTGTCATCAGTGTGCTGGCGCTGGGGATTAGCGCCGCCTGCCACGCAGAAAGTTACCCGGCACCCATTGGCCCGTCGCAGTCTGACTTCGGTGGGGTGGGTCTGCTGCAAACCCCCACGGCGCGTATGGCCCGGGAAGGGGAGATCAGTCTCAACTATCGCGATAACGATCAGTATCGCTATTACTCCGGCTCAATACAGCTTTTCCCGTGGCTTGAAACCACGCTGCGTTACACCGATGTGCGTACCCGTCGCTACAGCAGTGTGGATGCCTTCTCTGGCGACCAGTCCTATAAAGATAAGGCCTTCGATCTGAAATTACGCCTGTGGGAAGAGGGGTACTGGATGCCGCAGGTTGCCGTAGGCGCACGTGATATCGGCGGAACGGGGCTGTTTGATGGCGAATATGTGGTGGCAAACAAGGCCTGGGGGCCGTTCGACTTCTCCCTTGGCCTGGGATGGGGCTATCTCGGTACGGCCGGGAATATCAAAAACCCCCTCTGTTCGTATGAAGAGAAATATTGCTACCGCGATAACAGTTATAACCAGGCAGGCTCGGTGGATGCCAGCCAGATGTTCCACGGTCCCGCGTCGCTGTTTGGCGGGGTAGAGTACCAGACACCCTGGCAGCCCCTGCGGCTTAAGCTGGAATATGAAGGCAACAACTATCAGCAGGACTTTGCCGGTAGCCTGCCGCAAAAGAGCAAGTTTAACGTCGGTGCCATTTACCGGGTGGCGGATTGGGCTGACGTCAATCTCAGCTATGAACGTGGTAACACCTGGATGTTTGGCTTCACGTTACGCAATAACTTCAATGACCTGCGTCCCGCCTACAATGATAACGCCCGACCGCAGTACCGCCCGCAACCGCAGGATGCCATCATTCAGCACTCTGTTGTCGCCAATCAGCTGACCTTGCTGAAATACAATGCGGGTCTGGCCGATCCGAAAATTCAGGTGAAAGGCGATACGTTGTACGTGACGGGCGAGCAGGTAAAATACCGCAACTCGCAGGAAGGTATCGAACGCGCTAATCGCATCGTGATGAACGACCTGCCGGAAGGTATTCGCACCATTCGGGTGACGGAAAACCGCCTTAACCTGCCGCAGGTGACCACCGAGACGGACGTTGCCAGTCTGCAGCGCCATCTGGAGGGGGAGCCGCTGGGGCAGGAGACGACGCTGGTGCAAAAACGCGTCACCCCGATAGTGCCGGAATCTACCGAGCAGGGCTGGTATATCGAAAAGTCGAGCTTTGATTTCCATATCGACCCGGTGCTCAATCAGTCGATTGGTGGCCCGGAAGGGTTCTATATGTATCAGCTTGGGGTGATGGCGACCGCCGACTGGTGGCTCACCGATCACCTGCTGACGACCGGCAGTCTGTTCGCTAACCTTGATAACAACTACGACAAATTCAACTACACCAACCCACCGAAGGATTCACAACTGCCGCGTGTGCGTACCCGCGTACGTGAATATGTGCAGAACGATGTGTATGTGAATAACCTGCAGGCCAACTACTTCCAGTATCTGGATAATAATTTCTATGGCCAGGTGTACGCCGGCTATCTGGAAACCATGTACGGCGGCGCGGGGGCTGAGGTGCTCTGGCGTCCGGTGGACAGCAACTGGGCGTTTGGTGTGGATGCCAACTACGTGAAGCAGCGTGACTGGCGCAGCGCGCAGGATCTCATGAAATTCACCGATTACAGCGTGAAGACCGGGCACTTAACGGCCTACTGGACGCCACCGTTTGCCCAGGATGTGCTGATCAAAGCCAGCGTTGGGCAGTATCTGGCGGGTGATAAGGGCGGCACACTGGAGGTGGCGAAACACTTCGACAGCGGTGTGGTGGTGGGAGCCTATGCCACTATCACCAACGTTTCGCCGGATGAGTATGGTGAAGGGGACTTTACCAAAGGCGTATATGTCTCCATTCCGTTGGATCTCTTCTCCACCGGCGCGACCCGCAGTCGTGCGGCCGTTGGCTGGACGCCACTGACGCGTGATGGCGGGCAGCAGCTGGGACGTAAATTCGATCTTTATGGGATTACCAGCGATAAGAGTATGAATTTCAGGTAATTTGGCGTTCGCGTCCCCTCACCCTGGCCCTCTCCCCAGAGAGACGAGGGGAGCGATGGAGCCGCTTTCCCCCCTCACCCTGGCCCTCTTTCCAAAGGGGCGAGGGGATCGATCGAGCCGCTTTCCCCCTCACCCTGGCCCTCTCCCCAAAGGGGCGAGGGGAGCGATCGAGCCGCTTTCCCCCTCACCCTGGCCCTCTCCCCAAAGAGACGAGGGGAGCGATGGAGCCTGCTAAAAGGTGTGGACTTTTCTCCCTCTTTCTTTTAATTGAAGTGCCCTCACTAATATTACGTTTTACAGCGATAACATTGCGTCATGGGAATAAAACAGTCACCGCGATGACAGGGTCCGGCTGAAAATCGACGACGCGTATCCGCAAGGCCGGGGCGCCGCGCAGGGATGCGCGGCGAGGGCGGCTTTACAGGGAGGTTTCCTCCGCCCGTCCCCGACAAGCCTGAAGGATTAAGCGTCGTGGACCGCGAAGCGGCGATTTTCGTGGCCGGGAGCCCGGGTCGCCAGGGTGGTGGCGGTGAACCACCCTGGCACGTTCACGGGTTCTGGCGTGACAGAGAAGCAAGAAACATAAGGTGAACGGAATGACCACAAGAGCCGCATGTTTCCCCTCACCCTGGCCCTCTCCCCAAAGGGGCGAGGGGAGCGATGGAGCCGCTTTTCCCCTCACCCTGACCCTCTCCCCAGAGAGGCGAGGGGAGCGATGGAGCCGCTTTTCCCCTCACCCTGACCCTCTCCCCAGAGAGACGAGGGAAGCGATCGAGCCTGCTAAAAAGCGTGGTTTTTTCTCCCTCTCCCTTTCAGGGAGAGATACCGTCTTGCGGTTCAGGCCGCAAGCGGTATCTCAGCGTCGAATATGCGACCCGATTTCACTACGCCATAAGCCAGTTGCAACAGCTTTCTCATTCCCGCGCAGACCTGCTCTTTCCCTGATTTTCCTCGTTCAGCCAGCCGCCCCATCAGGCTCTTCACCACTTCGTTATATCTGCCCGCGACGATGGCAGGCATGTACAACGCGCTACGTAACTCTCCCTGCCCCACCTTCGATATCCGGCTTTTCCCTTTCCACAACCCCGATTCACAGCGCCGTGGATTCAGTCCTGCATACGCCACCAGCGCCTTGCTGCTACTGAACCGGCGCAGGTTTCCCGCATATGCCAGCAGGCTGGCACTCAGCATATCTCCCACGCCCGGAATGCTCTTCAGCAGGGCTTTATCACGCTTCAGATCCGGGTTGTCGTCGATGTGCTGATTGATTTTCTTCTTCGTCTCTTCTATCAGCGCATCCAACTGGGCGATATGTTCAGTCAGGGACGCAAGGATGACCTCTTCAGCCCCTTCCAGCCGGTTTTCCTCCATCTGGCGCATCTCTTCCAGATTTTTCAGATGGCGGACCAGCGCAGTCAGTTGCCGCTCGTACAACGGCGCCGGGAACCAGGCCGATGGCTTATGCAGGGCGCAGTAACGCGCTATCAGCGCAGCATCACCTTTATCCGTCTTATTGCGGGTCAGTTCAGCCTTGCCAAAAGCGCTGATGCGCGCCGGATTTTCGAGGCTTACCCTGCAACCGTTATCAGCCAGCAGAGTGGCAAGTTCAGTGCTGTAGCAACCGGTGGCTTCCATGCAGACATGGCAGTCGCCAAAGCGCTTCAGCCAGGCCAGGAACTCGCGCGCCCCGGAAGAGGTATTCGCGAATTTTTTAGTTTTGTATTTCTGATTAGGAAGCAGAACGGCAACATCAAATTTGAGTTTGGCGATATCCACGCCGACAGGAACAAGATTCATGATGGCACTCCGTAACCTTATGACAATATCGCCGGACCATCCTTATATGTGGGTGCTCAGGGCACAGGATACCGTTCGGTCTTGAGGCGACAGGGAAACAGGTGACCGGGGCATAATCTCTCCCACGGGCTCAGAGGCACCAGGGCCAGGGGATGCTCACCGGTCACCTCCCGATGATCAGTCGGGGATCTTCTCCGGCTGAGCGGAGAAGATCAAGACATAAGGGTCGGGGTGAGGGTCTACAGCCGCCGCAGTAGCCTTGCCGGATTCCCTGCATACACCCCTTTCTCGGTCAGCGACTTTGTCACCACACTCCCCGCACCAATCACCACGCCATCGGCAATGCTCACCGCCAGAATAGTCGCGCCGCTGCCAATCGACACCTCGTTGCCTATCACAATCCGCCCCCAGTTTTCCCGGTCCGGGTCAGGTTTTCCGTCGCGGAACATGTCGTTGGCGAACATCACGCCGTGGCCGATAAAGCAGCGCTCGCCAATGGTCACGTACTCACAAATAAAGGTGTGCGACTGAATTTTGCTGCCTTTGCCAATACGGGTATGACCCTGGATCTCCACAAAAGGCCCGATAAAAACCTCATCTGCCAGCGCACAGTCGTAGAGATTGACCGGTTCGTAAATCACCACATTCTCGCCACGCACCACGTTGCGGATTGCCACCTGCCGTATATTTGGATTCATTGCGACGCCTTAAATTGATTTTCCCAAAATATGCATTGTGCTCTGCTGTGAGGGACTGCTGAACACCGTATCGTGTAGATGGATCAATCCCAGGCGTTCATAAAAGCGGCGGGCCTGCGTATTTGCGCTTAGAACTTCCAGCCAGAAAAATGTTTCGCCGTGTGCTTTGGCTCGCTGAATAACATCGTTGAAAATCACCTCGCCATAGCCTTTGCCGGTCGCGTGCGGCAGTAAATAGAGTTTATTCAGTAGGGTGCCAGCGGGGCCTTGCGGATGAACAGGATGGTGCCAGCTGAATTTGGCAAAGCCAACGGGCTCGCTGGCATTCGTGGCGATAAGCCAGCAGCAATTGTCGTTCTGTAAGCTCTCCTGCAGAGCCTGAAGGGAATATTCCTGTTCGAGAAAATTCGTCAGCTCATCTTTGTCCTGCCACAAATGGGCGAAATGAAAGGGGTAACTTGTACAGCCCATTTCGTGCAGTAATGGCGCGTCAGTAACATGCGCCTTATTGATTGTCAGCACTCTGTTTTTTCTCCCTGTTCTTATCAGTACAGGGCGCTATGTCATCATGGCGCGGCACAAAATATAAGCAAAAAATCTAGATCTGGATCACATTTCTGCGTTATACAGGAGGCTCGCCACTGAACATGAGGTGCCAGTATGACCATGCCATCGCTCAACACGCGCCCGCGCGTTGAGTTCATCTCTACCGTTCTTCAGACGGTGTTAAACATGGGCCTGTTGAGTCTGGGGCTGATCCTGGTTGTCTTTCTTGGCAAAGAGACGCTGCATCTGGCGGACGTCCTGTTTGCGCCCGAGCAGGCCAGCAAGTATGCGCTGGTAGAAGGGTTGGTGGTTTATTTTCTCTACTTCGAATTTATCGCCCTGATTGTGAAGTACTTTCAGTCCGGTTTTCACTTCCCGTTACGCTACTTTATCTACATTGGGATCACCGCGATTGTGCGGTTGATCATTGTTGATCATAAATCACCGATGGACGTGCTGATCTACTCCGGCGCGATCCTGTTGCTGGTGATCACTCTCTGGCTTTGTAACTCTAAGCGCCTGAAACGTGAATAAAAAAGGGCGCTCCGAAGAGCGCCTGATAAACAATCATAGTCACAAGTTAACTCGTCATACTTCGTGTTGCAGTGTGTTGGCTGCGCTCTTTTGCCGCCTGTCTGCAACCCGCGTTATTCAGAGTTACGGGTCAATATTCCAATGAGGACAACAGTGGCACATCATGATGAAACTTAACCTTTTACACCGCCCGCGGTCAGGCCGTTCACCAGCCAGCGCTGAGCCAGCAGGAAGACGGCGGTAATGGGGATAGCTGACAACACAGCAGCGGCGGCAAAGTCACCCCACAGATAGTTCTGCGGGTTCAGGTACTGCTGCATGCCCACCGCCAGGGTGTAGCTGTTAACGTCACGTAATAGCAGCGAGGCGACCGGCACTTCAGTAATGGCCGCGATAAACGACAGAATAAAGACCACCGCCAGGATAGGCACCGATAGTGGCAACAGCACCAGACGGAACGCCTGCCACGGTGTGGCGCCATCCAGCGCAGCGGCTTCTTCAAGGGAACTATCGATAGTTTCAAAATAGCCTTTGATGGTCCAGACGTGTAGAGCAATGCCACCCATATAAGCGAAGATCACCCCGCCGTGCGTATTCAGTCCGATAAAGGGGACGTACTGGCCCAGACGGTCAAACAAGGCATACAAAGCAACCAGCGACAGAACCGCCGGGAACATCTGGAAAATTAGCATCCCTTTAAGCAGCGTGGCTTTGCCGGGAAAACGCATACGGGCAAAGGCATACGCACAGGTGGTGGAGAGTGCCACCACGCCAATGGCGGTAATGACCGCAATCTTGATAGAGTTCCACAGCCACAACAGCACCGGGAACGGCGGCGGGGTGACGCGCCCGTCAGCGTGTTCGACGCTAAAGCCCAGCGCCAGCTTCCAGTGCTCCCAGGAGATGGTTTCCGGGATGAGACTGCCTGTCGCGAAGTTACCTTCACGCAGGGAGATGGCGATGACCATCAGTAACGGGAACATGATGGCGGCAATAAATGCCAGCAGCAGCACGTGGGTAATCAGTAATCTTAGTTTTTGCGATTTTGCCTGGACCATAGCCATGTTCATCGCCCTCCTTAGTCAAATTTCATGCGTGTGGCTTTCAGATTGATGATGGCAAGCGCACCCACCAGCAGGAAAATCAGCGTGGCAATGGCGGCGGCAAGGCCAAAATCCTGCCCACCGCCGCCTTCAAAGGCGATGCGGTAGGTGTAGCTGACCAACAGGTCGGTATAACCCGCTGGCGTGGTAGTGCCGATGCGGTCCGGGCCACCATTGGTCAACAGCTGAATCAACACGAAGTTGTTAAAGTTAAAGGCGAAGCTTGCGATCATGAGCGGCGTGAGCGGCTTAATCAGCAGCGGGAACGTGATACGGAAAAAGTTCTGCAATGCGCTGGCTCCGTCCATCGCAGAGGCTTCGTACAAATCGTCCGGAATGGCTTTCAGCAGGCCCATGCAAAGAATCATCATGTACGGGTAGCCGAGCCAGGTGTTGACGATGACGATCATTGATCGCGCGGTGGTCGGGTCGCTGAACCAGGCGGGTTTGATGCCAAACAGGGCGCTCAGCATCATGTTGATCTCACCAAAGCTCTGGTTAAACAAACCCTTGAAGATCAGGATGGAGATAAACGATGGCACTGCATAGGGCAGAATGAGCAGCACGCGGTACACGGCTTTGCCTTTGAGCGCTTCCCACTGTACCAGGCAGGCCAGCACCATCCCGACCGCCACGGTGAGCACCACGGTCAGCAGCGAGAAGACAATGGTCCAGATGAATATGGCGAAGAAGGGCTTCTGGATGCCTTCATCGGTAAAGACACGGGTGAAGTTATCCCAGCCGATGGTCACGGTATAACCCGGACTGAGCTTTTCGTCGCCCCAGCTGTTATCCGCATTGACTGCCTGATAAAAACCGAGGCTGTTATTGGGGCGGTATTTTACGCCGCTCTGTTTGTTTGTCAGCGAGCCATCCTGCTCCAGGGCATACAGCGGTGTCGTACCGGAGAACTGACGCAGGGAGCTCATGACCACATTACTGTTGTCCGGCAATACGGCGGTGAGCTGAGTTAAGGCGGCACGGTTTTGCGTAACATCACGTAGGGTGCCACGCTCGCCGGTGGGCAGGGCGTCGGCCTCTTTTAAGGTGATTTTCTGCTCGCCGCCAAGAGAAAAAGCGTCTGAGAGATAGTTTTTGCCGCTTTCCCCGTCGGTCAACGCAAGGCGCCATTTTCCCTCTGCGGGATAAAGGGCAAAGTTGTAAATTTTCCCTGCCTGATAGGAGCGATCCATCAGTACCTGTTGAGCACGCTCCTGGGTGAGCTGGTGGGTGCTACTGTAGTTGGTAAACGCAATGGCGATGGTACAAACCAGCGGAAACAGTACAAACAGCCCCATGCCAGCAAGGCCAGGGTAGACATAGCGCCAGGCGTAGGCTTTACGGTTGGCGAAAATATAGAGGCCAAGAGAGCTTAAAATCAGCGTCGTGATGGCAAAAAGGTATTCCCCTTGGGCATACATCAATACGACAAGATATCCCACCAGCAGTCCGAGCAGCCCGATGACGGACCACTTCAGCGTGTTACTTTGCCACCAGTGTTTCTTTTTAACGACATCCATGGGAAATTTCCTCTACAACAATTAAGCAACCCTCACCCCAACCCTCTCCCTGAGGGAGAGGGGGTAGTTTTCTCCTTCTCCCTTCAGGGAGAAGGCCGTGATGAGGGGGTAACAGCCTGTCTTACTTAGTAATACGACCCTGTGCATCTTTCAGCGCGGCATCCACGGTCTGACGACCGCTGACTGCGTTGATCACCGCCGTGCGGGTGGCATACCAGAAGGCAGCCATTTGCGGGATGTTCGGCATGATTTCGCCTTTTTGGGCGTTGTCCATGGTGGCCGCAATGCGTGGGTCTTTCGCTAACTGATCCTGGAAGGATTTGAGGGCCACCGCGCCGAGCGGTTTATCCTTGTTCATTTCATCCAGTCCCTGGTCGGTCAGCAGGTAGTTTTCGAGGAACTCTTTTGCCAGCTCTTTGTTCGGGCTGGCGGCGTTAATACCGGCACTCAGCACGCCCACAAAGGGTTTAGACGGTTTGCCATTGAAAGTTGGCAGTGGTGCAACGCCGTAATTGACTTTGCTCTTATCGATGTTGGCCCATGCCCACGGACCATTAATGGTCATCGCCGTTTCGCCTTTGTTAAACGCAGCTTCGGCGATGGAGTAGTCGGTGTCGGCATTCATGTGCTTGTCTTTGATAAGCTTCACAAGGAAGCTCAGGCCGGCTTTCGCGCCCGTGCTGTCCACGCCCACATCTTTCACATCATACTTACCGTCGGTATATTTGAACGCGTAGCCACCGTCAGCGGCAATCAACGGCCAGGTAAAATACGGCTCCTGCAGGTTAAACATCAGCGCGCTCTTACCTTTCGCTTTCAGCGTCTTATCCAGCGCTGGGATCTCTTCCCAGGTTTTTGGCGGATTGGGTACGAGGTCTTTGTTATAAATCAGCGAGAGCGATTCCACGGCTACCGGGTAAGCGATCAGCTTGCCGTTGTAGCGCACCGCGTCCCAGGTGAACGGGAACACTTTGTCCTGGAAGGCTTTATCTGGGGAGACTTCTGCCAGCAGGCCAGATTGCGCGTAGCCGCCGAAACGGTCATGCGCCCAGAAAATGATATCCGGACCGTCGCCGGTAGCCGCAACCTGCGGGAATTTCTCTTCCAGCTTGTCCGGGTGCTCAACGGTTACTTTAATGCCGGTGTCTTTCTCGAATTTCTTACCCACTTCCGCAAGGCCGTTGTAGCCTTTGTCACCGTTGATCCAGATGACCAGCTTACCTTCTTCAATTTTTGCGAGGGCAGAAGCGGAGAACATCATCGTCGTCAGTGCAGACAATGCGAGGATGCGTGCGCCTGTTTTGAATTTCATATATCCCGTCCTTTAGGTGATGTGCTCGTGGATATGTTGAGGGGTCTGACGGCAGGTAGTCTCCTTTTTTGGCAAGCGCTTCTCATCCTCCTTACCCCTACGCCCCTGGGGCCAAATATGTGATCTTTGTTACATAAACTTTCGTTATGCGTGTCAGCGCACACAAAACCACACCGTTTTTTGCCGTCTGTGTCACGAAAATTGCCTCACCCCCTGGTCGCCCTGACCAGCCTCGTCCCTCTCATCCTCCCGTCTCCTCCCCCACAAAAAACCAGGGGGGCGGAGGATTCGCGGCGTTTTCGGATGGCCCATAGTCAGCCCCATCTTGAATGTATCCGTAAGTGACAAGTTGTAACGAAGGGAGAGGGCATGGCGAACGTACAGCTGCGTAATGTGACGAAAGCCTGGGGCGATGTGGTCGTATCAAAAGACATTAATCTCGACATCCATGAAGGCGAATTCGTGGTGTTTGTCGGGCCATCGGGCTGCGGTAAATCTACGCTGCTGCGTATGATTGCAGGCCTGGAAACCATCACCAGCGGCGATCTGTTTATTGGCGATGTGCGGATGAACGATGTTCCTCCGGCCGAACGTGGCGTGGGGATGGTCTTCCAGTCTTACGCGCTCTATCCGCACCTGTCGGTGTCGGAGAATATGTCGTTTGGCCTGAAACTGGCTGGCGCCAAAAAAGAGATGATTCAGCAGAAGGTCTCGCAGGTTTCTGAGGTGCTGCAACTGGCTCATCTGTTGGATCGTAAACCAAAAGCACTTTCCGGTGGGCAGCGTCAGCGTGTGGCCATTGGCCGTACCCTGGTCGCGGAGCCGCGCGTCTTCCTGCTCGATGAACCCCTTTCTAACCTTGATGCAGCACTGCGCGTGCAGATGCGCATTGAGATCTCCCGCCTGCATAAGCGCCTTGGGCGCACCATGATCTACGTTACCCACGATCAGGTCGAAGCGATGACGCTGGCCGACAAAATCGTGGTGCTGGACGCCGGGCGCGTGGCCCAGGTGGGTAAGCCGCTTGAGTTGTATCACTACCCCTCTGACCGCTTTGTTGCCGGGTTTATCGGCTCGCCAAAAATGAACTTCCTGCCGGTAAAAGTGACCGCTACCGCCATTGAACAGGTACAGGTGGAACTGCCAAACCGCCAGCAGGTCTGGCTGCCTGTCGACAGTGCCAACGTGCAGGTCGGCAGCAATATGTCACTGGGTATTCGCCCGGAACATCTGCTGCCCAGCGACATCGCGGATGTCACGCTGGAAGGGGTGGTGCAGGTCGTCGAACAACTCGGCCACGAAACGCAAATTCATATCCAGATCCCCGCCATCCGTCAGAACCTGGTCTACCGCCAGAATGACGTGGTGTTGGTAGAAGAGGGGGCCACATTCGCTATCGGTCTGCCACCGGAGCGTTGTCATCTTTTCCGTGAAGATGGCACCGCCTGTCGTCGGTTGCATAAAGAGCCGGGCGTTTAAGGCTTCCCATTAAAAGAAAACGCCAAACGCGTCGTATCTGCCGCCTACGAAGAGGCAGCCGACGGGTGAAGCGTTCAAAGAAAAGCAACTCTCTCAGGAGATAGAATGATGACTACTCTGCGCAAACTTCCACTGGCCATCGCCATTACCGCAGGCATCCTGTCTGCGCAGGCGGGCGCCGTAGACTTCAAAGGTTACGCACGTTCCGGCATCGGCTGGACCGGTAGCGGCGGTGAGCAGCAATGCTTCCAGGCCACCGGTGCACAAAGTAAATATCGTCTTGGTAACGAATGCGAAACTTATGCTGAGCTGAAACTGGGCCAGGAAGTCTGGAAAGAAGGCGATAAGAGCTTCTACTTCGATACCAACGTAGCCTACTCCGTTTCACAACAAAATGACTGGGAATCCACCAGCCCGGCGTTCCGTGAAGCTAACGTTCAGGGTAAAAACCTGATTGAAGCGCTGCCGGGTTCTACCATCTGGGCAGGTAAGCGTTTCTACCAGCGTCATGATGTGCACATGATCGACTTCTACTACTGGGATATTTCAGGTCCTGGTGCCGGTATTGAAAACATCGATCTGGGCTTCAGTAAGCTCTCCCTTGCGGCAACCCGTTCGTCTGAATCAGGCGGCTCGGGTACCTTTGCTGACCGCGATGCCTTTGGTAACCGTGTTTATGACAACATCGTCCCTAACGACGTGTTTGACGTGCGCTTCGCGGGGATGGAAATCAACCCGGGCGGCACGCTTGAATTCGGCGTCGACTACGGTCACACCAACCTGCCGGATAACTACAATCTGGCGCCTGATGCGTCCAAAGATGGCTGGATGTTCACCGCTGAACATACTCAGAGCATGCTGAAAGGCTTTAACAAGTTTGTTCTGCAGTACGCGACGGACTCCATGACCTCTAACGGTAAAGGGATCCCGCAGGGCGGCAGTATCAACAACAACGGCTCTCTGTGGCGCGTGCTGGATCATGGTGCGGTTACGCTGGCTGACAGCTGGGACCTGATGTACGTCGGTATGTACCAGAATATCGATCGTGATGATAACAACGGTACCAAGTGGTGGACCGTGGGTATCCGTCCTATGTACAAATGGACGCCAATCATGAGCACCCTGCTGGAAGTGGGCTATGACAACGTGAAGTCTCAGCGCACTGACGAAACCAACAACCAGTACAAAATCACCCTTGCTCAACAGTGGCAGGCGGGCGACAGCATCTGGTCACGCCCGGCAATTCGTGTCTTCGCGACCTATGCCAAATGGGATGAGAAATGGGGTTATGCCAACAATGATTCAGGTGCCGGTTACACCTCTGGCGTAGCTTACAACGACACCTCCGCAAGAACCTTCAGCCGTGGTGACAACGACGAGTGGACCTTCGGCGCGCAGATGGAAATCTGGTGGTAATGCTGAAGCGTTGATGTAACGAACAAGAGGGGCGCAAGCCCCTCAATTCTTCGGGACAGCGCGCTATTGCCGGGCGTTAGCTGACTCATGTAAAGAAGGTGATAACAATGAAAATGAAAAAAAGTCTCCTCGCCCTGTGCCTGTCCGCCGGCCTGTTTGCCGCCGTGCCTGGGGTGAGCGTCGCCGATGTTAACATCGTGCCACAAAATACAACCGCTGCGCCGTCTGTTCCGGCCTCTGCCCTCCAGCAACTGAGCTGGACGCCGGTTGATCAAAGCAAAGTACAAACCACCTCTCTTGCCACCGCAGGCCAGCGCCTGAACGTGGCGGGGATAAGCGGCCCGGTGGCGGCTTACAGCGTACCGGCCAACATCGGTGAGCTGACCCTGACCCTCACCAGTGAAGTGAGTAAGCAGACCAGCGTATTTGCGCCCAACGTCTTGATCCTCGATCAGAATCTGGCGCCTGCCGCCTTTTTCCCGAGCAGTTTCTTTACCTATCAGGCACCCGGCGTCATGAGTGCCGACAGGCTTGAAGGCGTGATGCGTCTGACGCCCGCCCTCGGCCAGCAAAAAATCTATGTGCTGGTCTTTACCACCGACAAAGATTTGCAGCAGACCACGCAACTGATGGACCCGGCCAAGTCCTATGCCAAAGGGGCAGGTAACGCGGTGCCGGATATCCCTGATCCTATTGCGCGCCATACCACCGAGGGTACGCTGAAACTGAAGGTGAAAACCAACAGTAGTTCGAGCGTACTGGTAGGCCCGTTGTTCGGCTCATCAGGACCCGGCCCGGTCACCGTGGGTAACACGGCGGCACCAGCCACGGCGTACAGTGCGCCGGTTGCGGCACCTGTCGCCGCTCCTGCTGGCGCGCCGACCTCTGCTGCTGCGCCATCTGCAGCGAAAAGCGAACCGATGCTGAATGACACCGAAAGCTATTTCAACAAAGCCATTAAAGAGGCTGTAGCGAAAGGTGATGTTGATAAGGCTCTGAAATTACTGAATGAAGCTGAACGTCTCGGGTCTACCTCTGCCCGGAGCACTTTTATCAGCAGTGTAAAAGGCAAGGGGTAATTCACCCCGCAATGCTGATGTTTGCAACAACTGGTGCGTCGCCTGACGCACCCTTTTTTCCCGGCGCAACGGGCGCTGTTGCACAGCTGTTGCGCTTATGAAAACTGAATGAAGTTTCCACGCACGAGGCCCTCTGTTCTGCGATACAATGCAATAACGTAATGTATTGGAGAGTAAGGCATGTCACACCCCGCGCTTACGCAATTGCGTGCGCTGCGCTACTTTGACGCACTTCCCGCACTCGATCCGCAACGACTCGACTGGCTGTTGCTGGAAGATTCGATGACCAAACGCTTTGAACAACTGAATAAAAAAGTGACCGTTACCCTGGTTCAGGAAGCGTTTGTGACCGCTGAGTCTCTGGAACAGGAACGCCATCTGCTCCCCGATGATAAGCGCTACTGGCTGCGTGAAATTCTGCTTTGCGCTGACGGTGAGCCCTGGCTTGCCGGACGCACGGTGGTACCGGAATCGACCCTGACCGGCCCGGAACTGGCCCTGCAGACGCTAGGCACTACCCCGCTCGGGCGCTATCTCTTTACATCGTCTACGCTAACACGAGATTTTATTGAAGTCGGCCAGGTCGAGTCGCTGTGGGGGCGTCGTTCCCGCCTGCGGCTGGGGGGAAAACCGCTGCTGCTGACTGAACTGTTTTTGCCTGCATCACCGCTGTATTAAGAGGATAGAAAAATGGAGTGGAGTCTCACGCAGAATAAGCTGCTGGCCTTTCACCGACTTATGCGCACGGATAAGCCGATTGGCTCATTTTTATTGCTCTGGCCGACATTATGGGCGCTGTGGGTGGCTACGCCGGGCGTGCCGCCGCTGTGGATCCTGCTGGTGTTTATTGCCGGTGTCTGGTTAATGCGTGCAGCGGGGTGTGTGGTCAATGATTATGCTGACCGCAAGTTTGACGGGCACGTTAAGCGCACTGCCGGTCGCCCGATGCCGAGTGGGGCGGTGACGGAAAACGAAGCGCGGACGTTGTTTGTTGTGCTGGTACTGCTGGCGTTTGCGCTGGTACTGAGTCTCAACATGATGACCATTCTGCTCTCCGTTGCGGCGCTGGCGCTGGCCTGGGTTTATCCTTTTATGAAGCGCTACACCCACCTGCCTCAGGTGGTGCTGGGGGCGGCATTTGGCTGGTCGATCCCAATGGCCTTTGCTGCGGTGAGTGAATCCGTGCCGCTGAGCTGCTGGATATTGTTCCTCGCCAATATTCTCTGGGCCGTAGCGTACGATACCGAGTATGCGATGGTGGACCGGGATGACGATCTGAAAATAGGCATCAAGTCGACGGCGATTCTGTTTGGTCGTCAGGACAAGCTGATCATTGGTATTTTACAGGTGGCGGTGCTGGCGTTGATGGTTGCCGTAGGCAAGCTTAACGGTCTGGGCTGGGATTTTTACTGGTCGGTGCTGGTTGCGGGCGCACTCTTTGTTTATCAACAAAAGCTTATCGCCGGGCGCGATCGGGATGCCTGCTTTAAGGCCTTTTTGAACAATAACTATGTGGGCATGGTGCTGTTTATAGGGCTGGCGGTGAGCTATTGGAGGTAAAAGCAAAAAGGCAACGTCAGTTGCCTTTTTTGTGTTTGCTCCTTCTCCCTGGGGAGAAGGAAGCAGACCGCATCCTGTTCACTCGCTCTGCGTCGCACTCTCAATCGTCAAACGCACATCCGAGGTAATCAACTCCGCCAGCAGTTGGTAAATCTCCAGCGTTTGCGCCGGTTCCGCATCACCGGTATCGCTGATGAAGCCCTCATCACGCAGGGTCAGCACCAGGGTACTGAACACCGCCTTGTCGAAGAATTCCGGCGCGTTGATGCCATGCAGCACGGAAAGACGTTGTGCCAGCGTGCGGCTCTCTTTCTCCAGCGTACTGCGGTTGAACGACGGATTCGCGCTCAGCAGCCAGAAGGTAATGGCGTAGCGTTGCAGCGTTTCGCGCGCACCCGCCGCCAGCAGTTGCAGGGTACGGGAGTGTGAAGGGTTAATATTCAGCTGCCCCTCTTTGATGGTGACCAGCCCCTGGCGCAGCATCTCCTGTGCGAGGTTGTCCAGCACGCCCGCCAGCTCCGCTTTTTCCCAGCGCAGGAACAGTTCTGCTTTGAGCATCGGGTAGAGCAGCTCAACATGGCGCAGCATCTCATCCTGAGAAATATGACGGTGTTGGGTGAGGATGGCTGCCATTAACGACGGCAGCATCAGCATATGCGCGATGTTGTTGCGGTAGTAAGTCATCAGCACCGCCTGCTCACGCGGCAGAATGATGATGTCGCCGATGGTGTCTTTTTCTACCTCAAACTTATTCATCTGCAGGGCATGGGCGATGAGCTCCGACGCGCTGGCCGTTGGCACCGTGGAATCTTCCGCGTAAGGCACATTGCGCATCAGGTTCAGGTAGCAATCCAGTTGCTCCGTCAGTTGTTCACGGGTCAGCGAACGCTGGCGGGAGGCGAGGAGGGCGGTGCAGCAGAGGTTCATGGCATTGGCAGCCCCTGCGTTGTTAATGCGCACCATCAGATCGGCGGCGATGGCGTTCACCGTCGGCGTCAGCCAGGCCGGACGCACCGCTTCGATAGGATCGATAGATTCCCGCCATTCCGGCACGCGCTGGTTAAGGTAGTTCATCAGCGGGATAGGCTCGCCGAAGTTCACATACCCCTGACCCAGGTTACGCAGCTTGCTTAAGCCGCGTAACATCTGCATAAAACCCTCTTTCTCTTTGGTCGCGCCACGCAGCTCTTTGGCGTAAGTTCCGACTTCCATGACGTGTTCATACCCAATGTAAATGGGCACTAAGGTGATGGGACGGGTGCCGCCGCGCAGCATCGCCTGGATGGTCATCGACAGGGTACCGGTTTTCGGGTCCAGCAGGCGACCGGTACGCGAACGTCCGCCTTCCACGAAGTATTCGACCGAATAACCACGCTGGAACAGCTCGCCCAGATATTCACGAAACACGGTAGAGTAAAGTTTGTTGCCTTTGAACGAGCGGCGAATGAAGAACGCGCCCAGACGGCGGAAAATCGGGCCGGCAGGCCAGAAGTTCAGGTTAATACCAGCCGCGATATGCGGCGGGACCAGCCCCTGGTGGTAAAGGACGTAGGAGAGCAATAAATAGTCCATGTGGCTGCGGTGGCAGGGCACATAAACAATTTCATGGCCATCATGGGCCAACTGGCGCACACGCTCAGCGTTGTGCACGTTAATGCCCTGATACAGACGGTTCCAGGTAAAGCTCAGGATGCGATCGGAGAGACGAATCATCTCATAAGAGAAGTTTGCCGCTATCTCTTCCATCAGGGCGATGGCGTTTTGCTGCGCCTTGTCATGAGAGATTTTTTTGCTGCGCGCTTCGTCTTCTACTGCACGCGCAATTGCCTTGGAGGCCAGCAGTTTGTTAAACAGATCCTGACGGGCAGGCAGGCGCGGGCCAACCGCAGCCAGACGCTGGCGAGCGAAATGCATACGCGCCACACGGGCCAGCTTCTGCGCGATGATTTTATCCGTACCGTGCTCGGTCGCCATGCGGCGTAACGAGACCGGGGGAGAGAAGCGTACAAAGCTGTCACGGCCAAGCCAGGAGACAGCAAAGAATTTCTGGATGCCATTGAGCATACGCAGGGGGGGATTCACTTCACCCTTCTCGCGGCCCGGTGAGCGGCCGAACATCATCGAAACCGGCACCATCTGCACATCCAGATCGGGATGGCTACGGTGCACATCGAGATAGTCATGGAACAGCTTGATAGACTCTTCTTTCGGCGTGTACCAGGTAAACACCCGTGGTCCACCGTGAATGAAGATGTATCGCGGGAGCTCCGCTCCGTCGATCACCAGCGGTTCTAACGGGTCCGGCAAATCATGTGCCAGACATTGTGCACGTAACGTGAGTAAGTCAGCCTTAGAGTTATAAGGCAAAACGTACATAATAGGGCGTGAGGTATCGAGCCCCAGCTCCTGCGCAGGTTCCGCAGGGATCGACTTACTTTTTACCAGTACGCTTAATGGTAAATTAAGTAATTTGTAGTAAATTCGTGGCCAGCCGGACATAAAGGATGTGAAGCCTCTGGTTAAAAATGCCATTGCGCCGCAAGAATATCAGAAAGCGCGCACAAATTCTTTGTACCTCTATAACCTTACATAGAGATCGTTGTTCATTACATAAAAAGGTTCTTTTAATGGCCAATAATACCACTGGCATTACCCGCATCATCAAAGCGGCGGGTTATTCATGGAAAGGCGTACGCGCAGCATGGATCAACGAAGCTGCTTTCCGCCAGGAGGCCGTTGCGGTCATTCTGGCAATTATTATCGCCTGTTTCCTTGATGTTGACGCCATCACCCGTGTATTGCTGATTGGCTCAGTGGTTCTGGTGATGATTGTTGAAATCCTCAACAGCGCTATTGAAGCCGTGGTTGACCGAATTGGCGCTGAATTTCATGAGCTGTCCGGGCGCGCGAAAGATATGGGGTCGGCAGCGGTGTTGATGGCCATTCTGGTTGCGATCTTTACCTGGGTTTCGCTGTTGTGGAGCCATTTTCGATAAAGCTTCAGGATTTGCGCTAACTGCTGGTTTTTTGCGTAATTTTGGTTTCAAAATCGCCTTTAGCTGTATATACTCACAGCATAACTGTATATACACCCAGGGGGCGGAATGAAAGCTTTAACGGCCAGGCAGCAAGAGGTGTTCGATCTTATCCGCGATCGAATCAACCAAACCGGTATGCCGCCGACGCGTGCAGAGATCGCGCAACAATTGGGGTTCCGTTCCCCAAACGCAGCGGAAGAGCATCTGAAAGCGCTGGCGCGTAAGGGTGTACTTGAGATTGTCTCTGGTGCCTCTCGTGGCATTCGTTTGCTGCTTGAAGTGGAAGATGATGCAGGTCTGCCCTTAGTCGGGCGCGTCGCGGCGGGCGAGCCTCTTCTGGCCCAGCAGCATATTGAAGGCCATTACCAGGTTGACCCCTCTCTGTTCAAACCTAATGCTGATTTCCTGCTGCGCGTTAGCGGGATGTCGATGAAAGACATTGGCATTATGGACGGCGACCTTCTGGCCGTGCATAAAACGCAGGATGTCCGTAATGGTCAGGTAGTGGTCGCCCGTATTGATGACGAAGTGACGGTTAAACGGCTGAAAAAGCAAGGTAATACTGTTCAGCTCCTGCCGGAAAATAGCGAGTTTTCGCCTATCGTGGTTAATCTGCGCGAGCAGAATTTTACCATTGAAGGGCTGGCGGTTGGCGTGATCCGCAATGGCGAATGGCTGTAACTTACTTTTATGAGCCGTGATAACGCATACAGTTATCGCGGTTTATTTGCTTTTATTACAATAACTTAAATCCCCCTCGTTCTCTGCCGCATTCTTTTTTCTCCTCAATGTCTATTCTTCAAAACAGCGTATGGATGGTTAAAAATTCCGAATAAATCCACCGCATCGTTATCCCTGACTACAATTATTATCACGTTCAGCACATTAAGAACGTAATAAATGGATGAATACTCGCTATTCAAAACCGAACGATGAGGAAATGATTATGAATAAAGACGAAGTCGGCGGTAACTGGAAACAGTTCAAAGGTAAAGCGAAAGAACAGTGGGGCAAACTGACTGACGATGACATGACCGTCATCGAAGGTAAACGCGATCAGCTGGTAGGTAAAATCCAGGAACGTTATGGCTACCAGAAAGATCAAGCGGAAAAAGAGGTTGGTGACTGGGAAACCCGTCACGATTACCGCTGGTAGTCTTAAAGCCCTCTGAACAGGCATTTTAAGAGACTACCCTGCCCGACGGTACATGGACGTACCACTCTTCTTTCTCCACCCGCCCAGAGCCCGTGCTTAACGTGGCTTTTTCTTGATTAAAATTGAGTGATCGTGGTGGCAGTCGCCCTGATGGCGGCAGGCTTCCACTTCAGCGCAACGGGCACACAGGCCATGCGCTTCAATAACATTATGGCGCAGGGCAAAGCCTAATTTTGCGGCGAGCATGTGCATGATATCTTCCACACCTTCCGCTTCTTCCTCTTTGACCACCCCGCAACGATCGCAGATGAACATCGCCGAAGTATGGGTCGGCTGGTCAAAAAGATGGCACAACACATAGCTGTTGGTAGATTCTACTTTGTGCACAAAGCCTTGTTCCAGCAGGAAATCCAGCGCACGATAAACGGTGGGCGGTTTCGCCTGCGGCTCGCTCTCGCGAAGCAGATCCAGCAGATCATAAGCGCTGATAGCACCCTCTTGCAGACTCATCAGCCGCAGAACCTCAAGGCGCTGTGGCGTCAGACGCACATTGCGCTGCACGCACAGTTTTTCAGCCTGCGTTAGCATCTCTTGCGAAGTGGTCTTATCCATTGTCGTCCTCTCGTTTCCCGGCGGCATAATCCCTCACTTTATCATGTTCTGCGTTAAACGCCGAGATCGGCCTGCTTTAGCGCCTTTCACAATCGCATTACGTCTTCTATAAATAATGTGGGACATTTCTTATAACTATACTTTCTGCCAGTTATTGCCTGTCTGGCAGAATAAGACATATTTTTGGTGTTATTCGCAGCAATAGAGCATTCCCGTTCATGTAAAAAGGAGCGGGGCATAAAAAAACTCATCTGACTACGAGACGCATAATTGTGAAAAACAAACTCAAACTTTCAGTGGTCGCTATCGCTGTCTCCTTTACAGTGGCAAATCAAGCGGGAGCAGCGAATACCTGGGCGGAAGCGCGTAATGATGCGATGGGGGGGACGGGGGTTGCTTCAGCCAGTTATGGCAGTGCGGCATTAATTAACCCGGCGCTCCTGGCGAAAGCCAAACCTGAAGATGATATATCCATTATTCTGCCAAGTTTTACTGCGCAAATTAATGATAAAGATGATTTGAGAAATGAAATTGAGGACATCAGTGACAAGATCGATTACTACGGTGATGTCGTTGATGGTCTTTCACTTGGGGATGTGCTCGCTAATCCCATTGGTACCGTCAACCAGTTCCAGAATGCCGCAGGCGATCTGGCTGAATCTCTGGAGTTTTTAAAAGGCAAACGCGCAAGCGCGAATGCGGGGGCGGGAATTGCCGTCAGTATTCCAAACGATACGCTCTCCGTGGCATTTATGACCAAGGCTTACGCTCATGCTTATGTGTCTGCTTCAATCGATCAGCAAGATATTCGCTATCTGCGTGAGATGGACGATCCCAATGACCCTGCTGATTTTACCAGGGCAAGCCTGAGGGCAGTTGATGCCGCTGTCTTTGGTACTGAACGAATTTCAGATAACCTCAACTCTACCGCATCAGGTCGCGCTGCCATTGTCTCCGATTTTGGGGTGGCCTTCGCGCATCAGTTCGACGCAGGTGGGGTACCGCTGTCGGTAGGGGTGACGCCTAAACTGCAGAAAACCTGGCTTTATAACTACACCACCACGATTAGCGATTACGATAAAAACGACTGGAAAAAAGATCGTTACCGTACTGATGACACGTCGTTCAACATTGATGTGGGCCTGGCTGCAGACCTGACGGAAAACTTCACCGTGGGGTTAACCGGGCAGAACCTTATCTCTAATAACATCGATACCAAAGATGTACTCATCGAAAACCGCCGTACCGGCGAAGTGAAAAATTATAAAGATACCTATCAAATCAGTCCGGTGGTGACCGCCGGTGTGGCCTGGCAAAATGAACTGCTGACCCTGAGTGCGGATGGCGATCTTACTGAAACCAAAGGGTTTAAAAGCGAGAAAAACTCACAGTATGTGGGTGTCGGTGCAGAAGTGCGTCCGCTTAACTGGCTGGCTGTTCGCGCCGGTTATCGTGCGGACGTAAAAGGAGATGAAAGCAATGTCTTTACCGGAGGGGTAGGTTTTGCGCCCTTTAACACCGTACATGTCGATTTGACAGGTATGGTGGGTGAAAAAGAGACATGGGGAGCGGGAGCACAGCTCACCCTGACGTTCTGACAGAGAGCCGGAGGCCTTGCGCCTCCGGTTTTTCTTTGTGCTATAGTAGCGCCCCTTTTTCGTAAAGCTCATTTATTCGCCATGTCGCCAGAAATTCAGCCTACTGTTTACCCCGCTCACCGTTTCTCGATCGCGCCGATGCTCGACTGGACGGACAGGCATTGTCGTTACTTCCTGCGTCAGCTCTCCCGCCATACGCTGCTCTACACCGAAATGGTGACGACGGGCGCCATTATTCATGGTAAAGGTGACTATCTGGCCTACAGCGAGGAAGAGCATCCGGTGGCCTTGCAGCTCGGAGGAAGCGACCCGGCTGCGCTGGCGCAATGTGCAAAACTGGCTGAACAGCGCGGTTATGATGAGATCAACCTGAACGTAGGTTGCCCGTCCGATCGCGTGCAGAACGGCATGTTTGGCGCCTGCCTGATGGGTAATGCGCAACTGGTTGCCGACTGTGTTAAAGCGATGCGTGATGTCGTAACGATCCCGGTGACCGTGAAAACACGTATCGGGATTGACGACCAGGACAGTTACGAGTTCCTTTGCGATTTCATCAACACCGTCGCCGGCAAAGGCGAATGTGAGACCTTTATCATCCATGCGCGTAAAGCCTGGCTCTCTGGTCTGAGCCCGAAAGAGAACCGCGAGATCCCGCCGCTGGATTACCCACGGGTTTATCAGTTAAAGCGTGATTTCCCGCATCTGACCCTTGCCATTAACGGGGGCATTACGTCGCTGGAAGCGGCGAACGCCCATCTTGAACACATGGATGGCGTCATGGTGGGGCGCGAAGCCTATCAAAATCCAGGGATCCTGGCGCGAGTTGATCGCGAGATTTTCGGCGTGGATGGTCCGGATGCCGATCCGGTGGCCGTGGTGCGTGCCATGTATCCTTATATTGAAAATGAGCTGAGACAAGGCACCTATCTTGGCCATATCACGCGACACATGCTGGGTCTCTTCCAGGGCATCCCTGGTGCACGCCAGTGGCGGCGTTACCTCAGCGAAAATGCGCACAAGCCCGGCGCTGATGTCGCCGTGCTGGAACATGCGTTGAGCCTGGTGGCTGGTCGTTAAATTTTCACTACTTGTTGGTCAATTTCACCAAACCCTGCACTTGATGGCAGGGTTTTTTGTTGATAAATCAACGATAAAAATTCTGGCACGTTTCTTGATATATCTCTGGCATAGAGTCCAGGTTATGACTCATTTATCGGGAGCGCACCATGCTGGAATTACTGTTTGTTATCGTCTTTTTTATTGTGTTACTGGCGACAGGCGTGTCGGTATTAGGCATTCTGGCGGCTATCCTGGTTGCCACCGCTTTGATGTTTGTCGGCGGTTTGTTCGCCATGATGATTAAACTGTTACCGTGGCTGCTGCTCGCCGTGGCGGTTGTTTGGGTGATACGCGCGGTCAAAGCTCCAAAAGTGCCTCAATATCAGCGCAATAAGCGCTGGCGTTACTAAAGGTTTGAGTGCTTGATCACAACCTCAACACTTTTTCAGGCACATCGCTAAGAACCGAATAGGATTTAGATATCAAATCTGTCACTATCGCGCCGTTAACGAATTCATCGCGCTGTACCCTACATACAGCCGAACTAAAAAAAGAATGGGCTTCCCTCGGGAAGCCCTAATTCTTTCTTCCTCGTCATCATTCATGCCGTAGATGCGTGGCTGCTTTCATTCGCCCTGGTCACTTACCTGAATCAGCTTCCAGGGATTCATTCAATTGCCGCTTTTCTGCAACGTAAATTATTTAGAAGATGCAGGAATCAGCAAACTTGACCCTTGCGTGGCACGACTTTCCAGCATCTCATGCGCCCGCTGCGCATCCTCAAGTGCGAATTTCTGCGTATCGGCCACATCAACTTTTATCACGCCGCTGGCAATCAATGAGAAGAGTTCATTGCTGGCCTCTTCCAGCTCCTCCCGCGTGGTCACGTAGCCGTTCAGCGAGGGACGCGTGGCGTAAAGTGACCCCTTTTGATTAAGAATGCCAAGATTCACGCCTGTTACCGGTCCTGAGGCGTTACCGAAGCTGACCATCAGCCCCTGGCGTTGCAGGCAGTCCAGCGAGCTTTCCCAGGTATCTTTACCCACGGAGTCATACACCACGCGCACTTTTTTACCGCCGGTTATCTCTTTTACCCGCTCGACAACGCTCTCCTCACGGTAGTTAATGACCTGCCAGGCACCGGCCTGCAAGGCGCGCTGCGCTTTCTGGGCAGAGCCCACCGTACCAATGAGCTTCGCCCCCAGCGCTTTCGCCCACTGACAGGCAATCAGGCCCACGCCACCGGCTGCGGCGTGGAACAGAAAAGGCTCATCGGGCTTGATCTCATAGGTTTTGCGCAGCAGGTAAAAGACCGTCAGACCCTTCAGGAAGGAGGCCGCAGCCTGCTCAAATGAGATGGCATTCGGCAGGATGGCGACTTTATCGGCGGGAACATTATGCACTGAGCTGTAAGCGCCCAGCCCGGACTGAGCATAGACCACGCGGTCACCCACTTTAATGTGCTCAACCGCACTGCCTGTTTTGCTCACTACACCAGCCGCTTCAGTGCCGAGGCCAGCAGGCAGCGCTGGCGGTGGATAGAGGCCGCTACGTATATAAGTATCGATATAGTTAATGCCAATCGCTTTGTTTTCTACCTGCACCTCGTTCGCCGCGGGATCGGCGGGAGTGAATTCAACGGCTTGCAGAACATCCGGCCCACCATGCTTGTGAAATTCAATTCTTGTCGCCATGCTTCCTCCTGAATGTGATAATCTTTCGACCCATTCTCTATCTCGGTAACTCCATTCACTATGGCAGGAAATAAACCCTTCAACAAACCGACTGAACCCCGCGACAGACAGCTCGAGGGGATGAAAGTGCCTCCTCATTCTATTGAAGCGGAGCAGTCAGTGTTGGGCGGTTTAATGCTGGATAATGAGCGCTGGGACGACGTAGCTGAACGCGTAGTATCAGAAGATTTCTATACCCGCCCGCACCGCCATATCTTCACGGAAATGCATCGTCTTCAGGAGATGGGTAAGCCTATCGACCTGATTACACTGGCGGAATCGCTGGAACTGCAAGGGCAGCTGGACATCGTCGGCGGTTTTGCTTATCTGGCTGAATTGTCCAAAAACACGCCAAGTGCGGCGAATATCAGCGCTTATGCCGATATCGTCCGTGAACGTGCAGTCGTGCGTGAGATGATCTCCGTCGCCAATGAGATCGCCAGCGCGGGGTTTGACCCTCAGGGGCGCACCAGTGAAGACCTGCTCGACCTGGCTGAGTCGCGCGTTTTCAAAATAGCGGAAAGTCGCGCCAACAAAGATGAAGGCCCGAAAAACATCGCTGATGTGCTTGAGGCGACCGTTGCGCGTATTGAGCTGTTGTTCCAGCAGCCGCACGATGGCGTCACCGGCGTCAACACCGGTTATGACGACCTCAATAAAAAAACCGCGGGTTTGCAGCCTTCCGATTTGATCATCGTCGCCGCGCGTCCCTCGATGGGTAAGACCACTTTTGCGATGAACCTCGTCGAAAATGCGGCGATGTTGCAGGACAAACCGGTGCTTATCTTCAGTCTTGAGATGCCTTCTGAGCAAATTATGATGCGTTCGCTGGCCTCGCTGTCACGTGTGGACCAGACCCGTATTCGTACCGGGCAGCTGGATGACGAGGACTGGGCGCGAATCTCCGGCACCATGGGCATTTTGCTGGAAAAACGCAATATCTATATTGATGACTCATCCGGCCTGACGCCGACAGAAGTGCGTTCCCGTGCGCGCCGCATTGCGCGCGAGCACGGCGGGATCGGTCTTATCATGATCGATTACCTTCAGTTGATGCGCGTACCGTCGCTCTCAGACAATCGTACGCTTGAGATTGCCGAAATCTCCCGCTCGCTGAAAGCGCTGGCGAAAGAGCTGCAGGTGCCGGTGGTGGCGCTCTCCCAGCTAAACCGCTCCCTGGAGCAGCGCGCCGATAAACGCCCGGTGAACTCCGACCTGCGTGAATCCGGTTCCATCGAGCAGGATGCCGACCTGATCATGTTTATCTATCGTGACGAGGTCTATCACGAAAACAGCGACCTGAAAGGGATCGCAGAAATCATTATTGGTAAGCAACGTAACGGCCCTATCGGTACGGTGCGTTTGACCTTTAACGGGCAGTGGTCGCGTTTTGATAATTACGCAGGACCACAATACGACGACGAATAATCCTCGTCATCCTTTGAGCTGCAGCGGCGTTGCCTGCGTCCGCTCACTCCGTGAACGTAGTGGACTACGTTCACGGAGAGTCGTGGCTTTGCCGCCTAGCTGCAACTTAAATGATTCAGAGGATGGTCTATTTTTCATTTAGGCAAGGAATTCAAATGCAAGCGGCAACTGTTGTAGTCAACCGCCGCGCTCTGCGACATAACCTGCAACGCCTGCGCGAACTGGCTCCCGCCAGTCGCCTGGTGGCGGTTGTGAAAGCGAACGCCTATGGACACGGTCTTGTTGAGACCGCGCGAACGCTCCCCGATGCCGACGCTTTTGGCGTCGCCCGTCTCGAAGAGGCCCTTCGCCTGCGCGAAGGCGGCATCACTCATCCCATTCTGTTGCTCGAAGGTTTTTTTACCGCCGACGAGTTGCCTCTCGTGTCGGCTCAGCGCCTTGATACCGTAGTGCACAGCGTCGAACAGCTGGTGGCGCTGGAGTCCACCGACCTGGCGACTCCCGTCACCGTCTGGATGAAGCTCGACACCGGCATGCATCGCCTTGGCGTGAGTCCGGATGAGGCTGAGGCTTTCTATCAGCGCCTGACGCAGTGTAAAAATGTGCGTCAGCCGGTCAATATTGTCAGCCATTTTGCCCGTGCGGATGAGCCCGACTGTGGGGCTACCGAGCGCCAGATTGCTATCTTCACCACCTTCAGTGAAGGTAAACCGGGACAGCGTTCTCTTGCCGCCTCCGGCGGAACGCTCCTGTGGCCCCAGGCACATTTTGACTGGGTGCGCCCTGGCATCATTCTTTACGGTGTTTCGCCGCTTGACCGCCGTCCGTGGGGCGAAGATTTTGGTTTCCTGCCGGCGATGACTCTCACTTCCAGCCTTATCGCCGTGCGCGAACACAAAGCCGGTGAACCCGTGGGTTATGGCGGCACCTGGGTCAGTGAGCGTGACACCCGTCTGGGAGTGGTGGCGATGGGCTATGGCGATGGTTATCCGCGCTCGGTGCCATCCGGTACGCCGGTGCTGGTTAACGGGCGCGAAGTGCCAATCGTCGGCCGTGTGGCGATGGATATGATCTGTGTCGACCTGGGGCCGGAGTGTCAGGATCAGGTGGGCGATCCGGTTATCTTCTGGGGTGAAGGTCTGCCTGTTGAACGCATTGCGGAGCATACCGGCATCAGCGCCTATGAGCTGATAACGCGTCTGACCTCGCGTGCGGCGCTGAAATACGTTGATTAACCTGGAGTTTGCTCTCTTCCTCAACCTGGTCCTCTTCCCAAAGGGTGAGAGACCGAAATCAGCACGCTTTTCGCCCTCTCCCCGTGGGCTGAGGAATTTCCAGTAATATGACGTTTTACAGCGATATCACGGCGCAATGAGAATACAGCCGTCACCGCGATGACTGGGTCCGGCTGAAAATCGATGAGGCGTTGACGGCTGACCGGAGCCGCCCGCAGGGAGGCAGGCTGGTCCCCGACCCGATAGTCAGACGATATAAGCATCATGGACCGCGAAGCGGCGATTTTCCTGGCCGGGAGCCCGGGTCGCCAGGGTGGTGGCGGTGAACCACCCTGGCACGTTCACGGGTTCTGACGCTACAGAAAAGCAAGGAACATGAGGTGAACGGAATGACCACCAGAGCCGCATGTTCCCCTCACCCTGACCCTCTCCCCAAAGGGGCGAGGGGACCGACCGTGCTCGTATTATTTTGTGGGGATTCCTCAGCCCCGTGGGAGAACGCCGGGCTGAAGGCACCAGACGATGAGGTGTAAACATCTCTCTCGACCTTCCTCCGCTTCCGGTTTATTGTGTCTTTCTTGCCACTGTAAACCTGGAGAACCACCTCGTGTTTCAGAAAGTTGACGCCTATGCGGGCGACCCTATCCTGACGTTGATGGAGCGTTTTAAAGAAGACCCCCGTAGCGACAAAGTAAACCTCAGCATCGGGCTCTATTATAACGAAGAGGGTATCATTCCTCGTCTGCAGGCGATTGCCGAAGCCGAAGCTCGTCTGAATGCTCAGCCGCACGGGGCGTCACTTTATCTGCCGATGGAAGGGTTGAACAGCTACCGCCATACCATCGCCCCCCTGCTGTTTGGGGCCGATCACCCGGTCCTGGCGCAAAAACGCCTGGCGACCATCCAGACGCTGGGCGGCTCCGGCGCGTTGAAAGTGGGTGCCGATTTCCTTAAACGCTACTTCCCGAATTCCGGCGTCTGGGTCAGCGACCCTACCTGGGAAAATCACGTTGCTATCTTTGAAGGTGCCGGTTTCACCGTCAGCACTTATCCCTGGTTCGACAGCGAAACTAACGGCGTGCGCTTCGCGGCGCTGCTTGAAACACTGGAGGCGCTGCCGGCGCAGAGCATCGTGTTGCTGCATCCGTGCTGCCATAACCCGACCGGCTCCGATCTGAGTAACGATCAATGGGATGCGGTGGTGGCCGCGCTCAAAGCACGCAACCTGATCCCGTTCCTCGACATCGCGTATCAGGGCTTTGGCGCTGGCATGGAAGAGGATGCCTACGCCATTCGCGCGGTTGCGGATGCCGGCCTGCCTGCGCTGGTAAGCAACTCGTTTTCCAAAATTTTCTCCCTTTATGGTGAGCGTGTCGGCGGCCTGTCGGTGGTTTGTGAAGATGCTGATGCAGCCAGTCGCGTACTGGGTCAACTGAAAGCTACGGTCCGTCGCAACTACTCCAGCCCGCCAAATTTTGGTGCTCAGTTGGTCGCAACCGTGCTTAGTGATACGGCGCTGAAAGCCTCATGGCTGGCGGAAGTGGAAACCATGCGCATCCGTATTCTGTCCATGCGTCAGGCACTGGTTACCGTGCTGAAAGAGGCGGTGCCTGGCCGTAACTTTGATTGTCTGCTGCAGCAGCGCGGCATGTTCAGCTACACCGGCCTGAGCCCGGCGCAGGTTGACCGTCTGCGTGACGAGTTTGGCGTTTACCTCATCGCCAGCGGACGCATGTGTGTCGCTGGTCTTAACAGCCGCAACGTTCACCGCGTGGCGCAGGCATTTGCCGCCGTAATGTAACCGCCCACTTTTCCTCCCGCCGGGGAGGAAAATGCCCTAAAAAGTGCAGAAACGACTTTCCATACCCCGCTTCAGGGGGTATGGTCGAACGGTTTTTTAATCATTTGCACAAATTCTAAGCATAACGAACTGAAAATTTAGGGATAAATATGCGAAAAATTACAGTGGCACTCTGCTTATCATTTTCGCTTTTCAGCGCGGTCTCTGCTCTTGCCTCCACGCCAACGCCTGACAATACCGCTGGGACCAATGTTGCCAGACTCGCCGAACAGGTTCCCGTGCATTGGGTCTCCGTCGCTCAGATTGAAAACAGCCTTGTGGATCGCCCGCCGATGGCCGTAGGATTTGATATCGACGACACGGTGCTCTTTTCGAGTCCGGGCTTCTGGCGCGGGAAAAAAATCTACTCCCCGGACAGCGACGCATATCTGCAAAATCCTGAATTCTGGGAAAAGATGAACAACGGCTGGGACGAGTTCAGCATTCCAAAAGAGGTGGCGCGCGCGCTGATTGCGATGCACGTGAAGCGAGGCGATCGCCTCTTTTTCGTGACGGGGCGCAGCCAGACTGCGACCGAAAGCGTAACCAAAACTTTGCAGGACGACTTCCTGATCCCCGCCGCCAACATGAACCCGGTAATTTTCGCCGGCGATAAGGCCGGGCAAAATACCAAAACCCAGTGGCTGATGGATAAGCAGATCAAAATCTTCTACGGGGATTCGGACAACGATATTACCGCAGCCAAAGCGGCTCAGGCGCGACCGGTGCGCATTCTGCGCGCTTCAAACTCTACCTACCGGCCGCTGCCGCAGGCGGGGGCGTACGGCGAAGAGGTCATTGTTAACTCAGAATACTGAAGTTTTTTACTGCCTGATTAAACAAAAAAGCCTTAGCGGGTTTTACCTTTTGCTGACTTGCTGCACACTTAAAAAGATTCGTCTTTCACAATGGAGCAGCAGATGTGGTATCAACAAACGTTAACGTTGGACGCTAAATCACGTGGTTTTCATTTAGTCACTGACGAGGTGTTGGGGCAGATCCATGATTTGCACCGCATCAAAACGGGATTGTTACATCTGCTGCTACAGCATACTTCTGCTTCTCTTACCCTCAATGAAAACTGCGACCCTACCGTGCGTCACGACATGGAGCAGCATTTTCTCAAGACCGTACCTGAAAATGCGCACTATGAGCACGACTATGAAGGGCCGGATGATATGCCTTCACATATCAAGTCCTCCATGCTTGGCGTGTCCCTGATGCTACCCATTTCTCACGGGCGCGTTCAGCTTGGCACATGGCAGGGGATCTGGCTGGGAGAGCATCGTATCCACGGCGGCTCGCGACACATCATCGCGACGCTACAAGGAGAATAAAGATGACCATTTCGGAGTTATTACAGTACTGCATGGCGAAAAAGGGCGCAGAGCAGAGCGTTCACAGTGACTGGAAAGCCACGCAAATCAAAGTATCTGACGTATTGTTTGCGATGGTGAAAGAGGTGGACGGGCGTCCGGCGGCGTCACTGAAAACCAGCCCGGAGCTGGCGGAGTTGCTTCGTCAGCAGCATAAAGATGTGCGCCCCAGCAGGCATCTTAATAAAGCCCACTGGAGCACGGTCTATCTCGACGGCTCACTGCCCGACTCACAGCTCTACTACCTGGTTGATGCCTCGTATAATCAGGCGTTATCGCTGTTGCCTGATCCCGTCAGGCAACAGCTGTCCGTCTGACTACTTCAGTAACGGCTTCAGGAAGCGCGCCGTGTGCGAGGCTTCGCATTCGGCGACGGTTTCAGGCGTACCGGAGATGAGAATTTCCCCGCCGCCGCTACCGCCTTCCGGACCAAGATCGACAATCCAGTCGGCAGTTTTAATAACGTCCAGGTTGTGCTCAATCACCACGATAGTATTGCCCTGATCGCGCAACTGATGCAGCACTTCCAGCAGCTGCTGAATGTCCGCAAAGTGCAGACCGGTGGTGGGTTCATCCAGAATATACAACGTCTGACCGGTGCCACGTTTCGAAAGCTCACGCGCCAGCTTCACACGCTGTGCTTCACCGCCGGAGAGCGTGGTGGCAGACTGCCCCAGGCGGATGTAGGTCAGGCCGACATCCATCAGGGTTTGCAGCTTACGGGCCAGCGCTGGCACGGCGTCAAAGAATTCACGCGCCTCTTCGATGGTCATATCCAGCACTTCGTGGATCGTCTTGCCCTTGTACTTAATCTCCAGCGTTTCGCGGTTGTAGCGTTTGCCTTTGCACTGGTCGCACGGCACGTAAATATCCGGCAGGAAGTGCATTTCAACTTTGATGACGCCATCGCCCTGGCAGGCTTCGCAGCGTCCGCCACGGACGTTAAAGCTAAAGCGCCCAGGGGTGTAGCCACGAGAGCGGGACTCCGGCACGCCAGCGAAAAGTTCGCGTACCGGCGTAAACACCCCGGTATAGGTTGCCGGGTTTGAACGCGGTGTGCGGCCAATCGGACTCTGATCGATGTCGATAACTTTATCGAAATGTTCCAGCCCTTTGATATCGCGATAAGGCGCGGGTTCCGCCAGCGTTGCGCCGTTGAGTTGGGTCTGGGCAAGCGGGAAGAGGGTGTCATTAATCAGGGTTGATTTACCGGAGCCGGAGACGCCGGTAATGCAGGTAAACAGGCCAACCGGCAGCGTCAGCGTCACGTCTTTAAGGTTGTTACCGCGTGCGCCGGTCAGTTTCAGCACTTTTTCCGGGTCAGCCTTAACGCGTGATGCTGGTACGGTGATCTGCCGCTTACCGCTCATGAACTGGCCGGTGAGTGACTCTGGTACCGCCATAATGTCATCCAGCGTACCTTCTGCAACAACCTGGCCGCCGTGAACGCCGGCGCCAGGGCCGATATCAATCACGTGGTCCGCGGCGCGGATGGCATCTTCATCATGTTCAACCACAATGACGGTATTGCCGAGATTGCGCAGGTGAATCAATGTACCGAGCAGGCGCTCGTTATCACGCTGATGCAGGCCAATCGACGGCTCATCCAGGACGTACATCACCCCCACCAGACCAGCACCAATCTGGCTCGCCAGACGGATACGTTGCGCTTCGCCACCGGAGAGGGTCTCCGCCGAGCGGGAAAGCGTCAGGTAGTTCAGGCCAACGTTGACCAGGAATTTCAGGCGATCGCCAATCTCTTTCAGCACTTTTTCGGCGATTTTAGCCCGCTGACCAGAAAGCTTCAGGTTAGTGAAGAAGTCCATCGCGTGGCCAATGCTCATATCCGAAATGGTTGGCAGCGGCGTATTTTCAACATAGACGTGGCGTGCTTCACGGTTCAGACGCGTCCCTTCGCAGCTCGCACACGGGCGATTGCTGATGAACTTTGCCAGTTCTTCACGCACCGCAGAGGACTCGGTCTCTTTATAGCGGCGCTCCATATTATGCAGCACCCCTTCAAACGGATGGCGGCGCACGGAGGTGTCGCCGCGATCGTTCATGTATTTGAACTCGATGCTCTCTTTTGCGGAACCAAACAGCACCACTTTATGGACGTTTGCGCTCAGGCTTGCCCAGGGCGCGTCCACATCGAATTTGTAGTGGTCAGCCAGCGACTTCAACATCTGGAAATAGTAAAAATTGCGCCGATCCCAGCCGCGAATAGCGCCGCCCGCGAGGGACAGTTCAGGATTCTGAATAACGCGATCCGGGTCGAAATACTGCTGCACGCCGAGGCCGTCGCAGGTAGGGCAGGCGCCAGCCGGGTTGTTGAACGAGAACAGGCGCGGTTCCAGTTCACGCATGCTGTAGCCACAAACTGGGCAGGCAAAGTTGGCGGAGAAGAGCATCTCTTCCGCTTTGGTGTCGTCCATATCGGCGACAATCGCCGTACCGCCGGAGAGCTCCAATGCAGTTTCAAAAGATTCCGCCAGGCGTTGGGCTAAATCCTCACGGACCTTGAAGCGGTCAATCACCACCTCGATGGTGTGTTTCTTTTGCAGTTCAAGCGACGGCGGATCGGAAAGGTCGCATACTTCACCATCAATACGTGCGCGGATGTAGCCCTGGCTGGCCAGATTTTCCAGCGTCTTGGTGTGTTCACCTTTTCGCTCTTTAATAACCGGCGCGAGGAGCATCAGGCGCTTGCCTTCCGGCAGGGCCAGTACGTTATCCACCATCTGACTGACGGTCTGCGCCGCCAGCGGCACGTCATGATCCGGGCAGCGCGGCTCGCCAACGCGAGCATACAGCAGACGAAGGTAGTCGTGGATTTCCGTGATGGTCCCGACCGTAGAGCGCGGGTTGTGCGAGGTGGATTTTTGCTCAATGGAAATCGCAGGCGACAGCCCTTCGATGTGGTCAACGTCCGGTTTTTCCATCAGGGAGAGGAACTGGCGGGCGTAGGCAGAGAGCGACTCTACATAGCGGCGCTGCCCTTCGGCGTACAGGGTGTCGAAAGCCAGTGATGATTTACCTGAACCCGACAGCCCGGTCACGACAATCAGCTTGTCGCGTGGGATGACGAGGTTGATGTTTTTGAGATTGTGGGTGCGTGCGCCCCGTACTTCGATCTTATCCATTCACCTTTCCCGGTAATGACTCGGAATGCCTGGTTTGTTTGAAGGACAACCGGCAGAAACGGCTAATTATGACACAATTTAACCTGGCTGAATATACAGTATTGGAATGCGCATTCTGATTAAGTGTGCAACAATGTATGGATCGTGCGAATGCCGGGAGATGCTTCGAAACTATCGAAAGGCCACGTGGAAATGGTACACTCGCGCGCTTACACTATTTAGAAATGTTTTCAGGAGACACGATCATGGCCAGCAGAGGCGTAAACAAGGTGATTCTCGTCGGTAATCTGGGGCAGGACCCGGAAGTACGCTACATGCCGAGTGGTGGTGCAGTGGCCAACATTACGCTGGCGACCTCCGAATCCTGGCGCGATAAAGCGACGGGTGAGATGAAAGAGCAGACTGAATGGCACCGTGTTGTGCTGTTTGGCAAACTGGCTGAAGTCGCCGGTGAATACCTGCGCAAAGGTTCTCAGGTCTATATCGAAGGTCAGTTGCGTACCCGTAAATGGACAGATCAGTCTGGTACTGAAAAGTACACCACTGAAGTCGTGGTTAACGTTGGTGGCACCATGCAGATGCTCGGTGGTCGCCAGGGTGGCGGTGCGCCGGCAGGTGGCAATATGGGCGGCGGCCAGGGTCAGCAGGGCGGCTGGGGTCAACCTCAACAACCGCAGGGTGGCAACCAGTTCAGCGGCGGTGCACAGTCCCGTCCGCAGCAGCAGTCTGCGCCAGCGCAGTCTAACGAACCACCGATGGACTTTGACGACGATATCCCGTTCTGATGGATGTCCGAAACGGCGCATTAAGCCACTGACTAAAACCCTCGCAATGACGAGGGTTTTTTGTCTCTGCCATCCAGATATAAAAAAAGCTCCACGCGGGAGCTTTTGCATCAGGTAATCACCATTGGCCATTCCGGCGGCGCTTTTGCTGATATTTCCGTCATGATATTGACCAGGTTATGCCAGACGTTGGCTGCGTCCATCAGGGTAATACCCAGCAGACCGGTGGCAAACCAGCAGGCCGCGACAAGCCCCAGTCCACTACTGATAACGGCAAGGCCGATATAATCCGCTTTACGAAACCGAATATTCAGTGTGCTGGCCATAAACATCAGCACTGCACTCAATATCTGCCAGCGTAAGAGAACAACGCCGGTGGTTAAGGTTGCCATGAAACTATCCTCAAAAAGAAACAAAGCTCAGGCGGACAGGCGTGGGCCATGCCCATTATGGGCTGGCAGTGCTTGAGTCCGCAGGGGGTAGCGCATCAGGTTGAAACAGTGTTGCTGCTTTCAATAATGTGAACTATATCACGTTTGTTCTTTTATTCACCAGCCTGATACGTGTAAATTTTGGCTGAAAAGCGGGAGCGGGGCATCAAAGGGATAGCTTCTGTCACCCCTTCGCCACGCAGGAAAGAGTGAACCTGTAAAGGCGTACAGGTAGCCTGCGGGGCAACAGATACTTTAATTTTACTTACGCTTACCGGAAACATCATGTGCTGCCGCGAAGCATAGGGGAGAGAGTAAGAAGGGGTGAATGCAAGAGCATTATCGCTATTTTCAGTCGTAAATGATCGGGCATGCAATAGCTGAAAAAATATCCTACCGGCCCGCCTTTTTTTTATCCTGTGGGAAGTTTGACTTAATCAACGATAGTATGTTGCGCAATCAAAAAAAACGTCTGAACAGTGGATAAAGGCATTCCTTAATATAAACATAACGCATACTTTTAGTTTGGCTTACGGACAAATATTATCGTCATAACCAAATATTAGGTTTTTAATGAGAAAAGTAAGTTGCTAATGTCGTATGATTCATGCAACGTAATCACCTGTTTATCAAAGCATCCTGCCTACATTACATGCAGGCACACTAAATGCAGGGATATAGGCGGAAATGAATCATAGCGTGCGTCGCAAGATGCTGAGACTTGTCGGGATCATCGTGGTAGTGCTCCTGCCGGTGATGCTGTCGCTATGGTTTGCGCATGTACGTGCAGTGAAGGAAACAGGAGCGCATTTCAACGTCGAGTGACAGCTATTATCAGTCCCTCTATCACCAGGCAACGCTGACTCTGCCGTTGGGGATGATATGCAGTATTATTGTGTTGCTGATGTGGTCACGAACACGACAGGAGTTTAACTCCCCACGTCGGTTACTTCATCGGGCATTAGCAAAACATCAGCTGAAACTTCATTACCAACCTATTATTGATATAAAAAATGGCCAATGCGTGGGTGCTGAAGCATTATTACGCTGGCCTGGTTTTAATGGCCCGGTAATGAGCCCGGCGGAATTTATTCCGTTGGCAGAAAAAGAGGGGATGATTGAGCGTGTCACCGATTATGTGGTTGACGAACTTTTTCAGGATTTAGGCGATTTTCTGGCTAAGTGGCCTGAGCTTTATATTTCGGTCAATCTTTCAGCAGTAGATTTTCACTCATCAAGGCTCATTGCCCTTATTTCTAATAAAGCCCGCGAATATTCGGTCCGTGCAGAGCAAATTAAAATAGAAGTCACTGAGCGCGGGTTTATTGACGTCCCTAAAACAACACCCGTCATTCAGGCATTTCGTCAGGCAGGTTATGAAGTCGCAATTGATGATTTTGGTACTGGTTATTCAAACTTACATAACCTGTATTCATTAAATGTCGATATTCTGAAGATAGATAAATCCTTTATCGATACCCTGACTACCAATAGCACCAGCCATCTCATCGCCGAACACATTATCGAGATGGCGCACAGTCTGCGGTTAAAAATCATCGCTGAAGGGGTGGAAACCGGTGAGCAGGTCACCTGGTTGCTCAAGCGCGGCGTGCAGTTTTGTCAGGGCTGGCACTTTGCGAAGGCGCTCCCCCCGCAGGACTTCATGGCCTGGGTTAAGCAGCCGCCTCCACTAAAGTAATTACCCCGGCGGCCGCTACGCGTGATGACGATAGTCGCTGGGTGTCCGATCAAATTCACGACGAAACACCCGAGAAAACGTCTGTTGCGAGACATATCCCAGATCCATCGCAATATCAAAAATCGGACGCTGCGTAGTGCGCAGTGCTTCCGCCGCCAGTAACAACCGACGCTGACGAATATAATCGCCCAGGGTTTGATGCGTTACCGTGCGGAACATCCTTTGCAGATACCATTTAGAATAGCCTGACTTTCTGGCGACAACATCAATGTTCAACGGTTGGTCGATATGCTCATCAATCCATTCCGTCAGTGTTTGAATAATCTGCTGATGGGACATATTGGTGCCTCTTTCTCGATTCGTCGATTTGTCTGCGCTGGAGTATAATTCCTCAAGTTAACTTGAGGTAAAGGGGTTTTATGGCAGTAAAATCACCGCGTATAAAAGCGCTGTTATCGCCGGGAGAAGTGGCTAAGCGTAGCGGGGTAGCGGTCTCTGCATTGCACTTTTATGAAAGCAAAGGGCTGATTAAAAGCACGCGAAATAGTGGTAATCAGCGGCGTTATACGCGTGATGTGTTGCGTTATGTGGCGATTATCAAGATTGCCCAGCGCATTGGCATCCCGCTGGCGACCATTCACGATGCTTTTGGTGTGTTGCCGGAAGGGCATACGTTGAGCGCAAAGGAGTGGAGGCAGCTCTCCTCTCAATGGCGTGAGGAGCTCGACAGACGTATTCATACTCTGGTGGCACTGCGTGACGAGCTCGATGGCTGTATCGGCTGCGGTTGTCTGTCGCGCAGCGACTGCCCGTTGCGTAACCCTGGCGACCAGTTAGGCCAGCAGGGTACCGGCGCGCGGTTGCTGGAAGAGGAGTGATAGCGCCAGTGCGCGCTGCAAAAAACTAAAGCGCACGGCAGGGGCGCTTTAGTCGTTCCGGTCTTTGCCTTTCTCTCTATCCCACTCATCTCTGGGAGGGTTTCCCCCGACTTCAGCACCCCTCAGGTAGACAGGAGGTTCCGGATTGTGCTGACACCTTTAGTATAGATCCTGCTTAAAAAACAACCCGCTCGTGCCGCGACTTTTTAGGAATTTTTTTATCCAACGGCCAGCCTTTTCTATAGTTAATTCGAATAAATTGTTATTCAACTAACCTGGGGAGACCACCATGCTTACCGTGCATCATCTGAACCAATCACGTTCCCAGCGGGTGCTCTGGGCCCTGGAAGAGTTAGAGCAACCCTACCAGATCGTCCGCTATCAGCGTGAGAAAACCATGCTTGCCCCGGATTCACTCAAAAAAGTCCATCCACTGGGTAAGTCTCCGGTGCTGGAAGATGGCGGGCTGGTGATTGCCGAATCCGGCGCTATCCTTGAGTACCTTCAGGAAACCTATGATCCTGAACAGCGCTTTAAACCGCAGGACCCCGCCATGCGCCAGCAGTATCGGTTCTGGCTGCATTATGCAGAAGGTTCGCTGATGCCGTTGTTACTGATGAAACTGGTATTTTCCAGTCTGGGTAAAGCGCCGGTGCCGTTTGGCTTTCGAACAATAGGCAAAGCCCTGGGCGGCGGCATTCAAAAAGCCTGGCTGAATAAACAAATAACGACTCATGCCCGGTTTATTGAATCTGAACTGGCGCACCGTCCCTGGTTTGCAGGGGAGGCGCTAAGCATGGCTGACGTGCAGATGAGCTTCCCCATCTTTGCCTTACTTGCCAGAGGCGGCCTTGACGACCTTCCCAATACCAAAGCCTGGCAAAAACGCGTTGAACAGCGTCCGGCCTGGCAACGGGCGATACAGCAGGGTGGACCTTTTGAGCTACCGGGCAGCGAAAAGTGATCCCGAAATGTTGCAAAGTTGCGCACCCACGATAACGTTTGCGCATATGGCGGTTATTTCTTCACCGCCATAAGCGAAAATTAGCAAAAAGCGGCAAAGTTCTGTTGAAAAGCGGTATCTAAACGCTGGATAATCGTTTGCCTTTTTCTTCCAACCGTTTTGTATGCGCGGAGTTAAACGTTTGCTTTTTGTGACACCCCTTTGTCACAAAGCATAGGGAAACGACGTTTGACACGCAGTGGACTGTCCGCCGCGTATACCAACGAACGATAAAAATTCTCAGGGGATGTTTTCTATGTCTACGCCTTCAGCGCGTACCGGCGGTTCGCTTGACGCTTTCTTTAAAATTTCTGCCCGTGGCAGCACGGTTCGTCAGGAAGTTGTCGCCGGTTTAACCACTTTTCTGGCAATGGTCTATTCCGTCATTGTGGTGCCCGGCATGCTGGGCAAAGCAGGCTTTCCGCCCGCTGCGGTTTTTGTGGCAACCTGCCTGGTTGCCGGTGTGGGTTCTATCGTCATGGGCCTGTGGGCGAATCTGCCGCTGGCTATCGGTTGTGCTATCTCGCTGACGGCGTTCACCGCATTTAGCCTGGTGCTGGGTCAGCAGATCAGCGTCCCGGTTGCGTTAGGTGCAGTGTTCCTGATGGGGGTATTGTTCACCGTGATTTCCGCTACGGGCATTCGTAGCTGGATCCTGCGCAACCTGCCGCAGGGCGTTGCGCATGGCACGGGTATCGGTATCGGCCTGTTCCTGCTGCTGATTGCGGCCAATGGCGTGGGTCTGGTTGTGAAAAATCCTCTGGACGGTCTGCCGGTTGCGCTGGGTCATTTCGCCAGCTTCCCGGTCATCATGTCGCTGATTGGTCTTGCGGTCATCATCGGTCTGGAAAAACTGAAGGTGCCGGGCGGTATCCTGCTGACCATCATTGGTGTCTCCATCGTCGGCCTGATTTTCGATCCGAGCGTCCACTTCTCCGGCATCTTCGCGATGCCATCGCTCAGTGATGACAAAGGTAATTCGTTAATTGGTAGCCTGGATATCATGGGTGCGCTGAATCCGGTTGTTCTGCCAAGCGTGCTGGCGCTGGTGATGACCGCCGTGTTTGATGCCACCGGCACGATCCGCGCGGTAGCCGGGCAGGCGAATCTGCTGGATAAAGACGGCCAAATCATTGATGGCGGTAAAGCGCTGACCACTGACTCCCTGAGCAGCGTCTTCTCCGGGCTGGTGGGGGCTGCGCCTGCGGCGGTCTATATCGAATCGGCAGCGGGTACAGCGGCTGGCGGGAAAACCGGTCTGACTGCGCTGACTGTAGGTGTATTGTTCCTGTTGATTCTGTTCCTCTCGCCGCTCTCTTATCTTGTACCGGCTTACGCCACCGCTCCTGCGCTGATGTACGTCGGCCTGCTGATGCTCAGTAACGTCGCTAAAATTGATTTTGCTGATTTTGTGGATGCGATGGCGGGCCTCATCACGGCGGTGTTTATCGTGCTGACCTGTAACATCGTAACCGGCATCATGATCGGTTTTGCCTCGCTGGTTATTGGCCGCGTGGTTTCCGGTGAGTTCCGTAAGCTGAACATTGGCACCGTCGTGATTGCGGTGGCGCTGGTGGTCTTCTATGCCGGTGGCTGGGCTATCTAAAGCAATGCTGGATGGCAAAAACGGGCGGCGCTGGCCGCCCGTTCTCATTTTTGCGCACATCTCGTTATCATTGCGTTAAGCTGGATGTTCTATTATCAAGGCATGACGCCTTTATAAAAAACATTGCAACAGGGAACGCATGGAACTCTTTTTTACCATTCTCATCATGATCCTCGTGGTATCGCTCTCCGGGGTCGTTACCCGTGTTTTACCCTTCCAGATCCCCCTCCCGCTGATGCAAATTGCCATCGGCGCGCTGTTGGCTTTTCCTACGTTTGGTCTGCACGTGGAGTTTGATCCGGAACTGTTTCTGGTCCTCTTTATCCCGCCGCTGCTCTTCGCTGATGGCTGGAAAACACCGACGCGAGAGTTTCTCGAGCATGGGCGAGAGATCTTCGGTCTTGCGCTGGCGCTGGTCGTTGTGACCGTCGTGGGAATTGGTTTTCTCATCTATTTTCTGGTGCCAGGCATTCCACTGGTACCGGCTTTTGCGTTAGCTGCGGTGTTGTCACCCACCGATGCGGTGGCATTGTCGGGTATTGTCGGCGAAGGGCGCATTCCAAAGAAAATCATGGGTATTTTGCAGGGTGAGGCGCTGATGAATGACGCCTCTGGCCTGGTGTCGCTAAAATTTGCCGTGGCCGTGGCAATGGGCACGATGGTCTTCACCATCGGCGGTGCCACCGTCGAATTTTTCAAAGTGGCCATCGGCGGCATTCTCGCCGGGTTTGTGGTGAGCTGGCTGTATGGTCGCTCACTGCGTTTTCTCAGCCGCTGGGGTGGTGATGAACCTGCTACCCAGATAGTTCTGCTGTTCCTTCTGCCGTTCGCCTCTTATCTGATTGCTGAACATATTGGTTTCTCCGGTATCCTGGCGGCGGTGGCGGCGGGGATGACCATCACCCGTTCCGGCATGATGCGTACCGCGCCGCTGGCTATGCGCCTGCGAGCCAACAGCACGTGGGCGATGCTGGAGTTTGTCTTCAATGGCATGGTGTTCCTGCTGTTAGGCCTGCAGCTGCCGGGTATTCTGGAGTCCTCTCTGGTGGCGGCGGAGGCCGATCCCAATGTCGAAACCTGGATGCTGTTTACTGACATCGTACTGATTTATCTGGCGCTGATGCTGGTCCGCTTTGGCTGGTTGTGGACCATGAAAAACTTCAGCAAACGCTTTTTACGCAAGAAGCCGATGGAGTTTGGTTCCTGGAGCACACGTGAGCTGCTGATTGCCACCTTTGCGGGCGTGCGTGGGGCCATTACCCTGGCGGGTGTGTTGTCTGTTCCCCTGTTCCTGCCAAACGGTATGGACTTCCCGGCCCGGTATGAACTGGTGTTCCTCGCCGCGGGCGTTATCCTCTTCTCGCTGTTTGTAGGGGTGATTGCCCTGCCGCAACTGCTCCAGCACATTGAAGTGCGTGACCATACGCAGCAGTTCAAAGAAGAACGCATGGCTCGTGCAGCAACGGCAGAAGTGGCGATTGTCGCGATCCAGAAGATGGAAGAGCGCATGGCGGCAGATGCTGAAGAGAACATCGATAATCAGCTGCTTACCGAAGTCAGCTCAAGGGTTATCGGAAACCTGCGACGTCGTGCGGATGGCCGTAATAATGTCGAAAGTTCGCTAATGGAAGAGAACCTGGAGCGGCGCTTTCGTCTGGCGGCACTGCGGTCAGAGCGCGCTGAGTTGTACCATCTGCGTGCAACCCGTCAAATCAGTAATGAGACGCTGCAGAAGATGCTTCACGATCTGGACTTACTGGAGTCACTGCTGGTAGAGCACAAATAAACCTTTTGCCCGCCCGGTAACGAGACGCTTACCGGGCTGTGGCGTCAAAGACCGTTGTGGTCGTGTTCAGAAAAAATCCCTCGCAGCACGTCAGCCACGCTCTGGCGCTGTGTGATAAGTAAACGCCGTCGCGCCAGATCAACCCCAACCGCCAGCGCAAATCGCTCTCCAGTGGAACCCAGTTTAGCGTCTGCCTGTCGAGACGCTGACAGATTGGCTCAGGCAAAATAGCAATGCCCACGCCAGCCTGCACCATCGCGGCAAGAAAATCCCACTGCCCGCTGCGTACCGCAATTTGCGGTTTCACACCATGTTCACTGAAGAGCTGATTAAGCTGGCGGCTTAAGGCGAAATCCTCGTTGTAGATGAGCAGCGGGTGGTCGGCAAGCAGTGCCGGCGTAATGGATTTCATGGTGTGCCACTCACCGGAACGCGGCGTCAGCACACAGAGCGGATGGCTGAACAGGGGGAGGGCGGCAAGGCCGCTGTCCGACGCTACCGGCAGGGCCGTCATGGCGACATCAAGCTCCCCATTAATGACAGCCTGCTGCACCGATAAGCCACCAAACTCAGCAATTTTCAGCTCGACCCCTGGATAGCGTTGGCGAAATAAACCGATGGGACCCGCCATTAACATGCCAACCATCGGGGGAATACCCAGGCGCAGCACGCCGCTGTTCAGCGCGTTGATATCACCCAGTTCGTCCTCCAGCTGGCGAAATTCAGTAAGAATTGCCAGGCCACGTTCGAACACCACCCGTCCGGTATCAGTGAGCAATAATTTGCGCCCGTCACGAATAAGCAGTGTGCAGTTAAGTTCATCCTCAAGGTTTTTAAGCATCTTGCTGATGGTAGGCTGCGTGACGAATAAGCGCTCCGCTGCGCGCGTGAAACTTTGCTGGCGCACCACCTCGACAAAATAACGCAGCGTTCGGATATCCATCATTATTCCTTAAGACCCTGCCTGCAATGAGTTTAATGTATTTCTGAACGCAGCGGTGGCACTCTGTACGCGGCCTCTGTCTCATTTGTGCAAGAAATAGTGATGAAAATAACCTGAGTCTCCTCAGTGTCTGCAGGTAATAAAAAACGCATCGCTGCCGGCTGCATAAAACCCCATAAAGCCCAACAAAAAAATAGCGCGGAGTGACCCGCGCTGCTCATTCTCTATTGCTGCTTTCTGAGGCGCGACACCAGTTCAAATTCGCTGAAATTGACCGGGCGCTGTTGCTGCATTGACAGATTTCCCGCAATGCCGGTCAGAATAGACATGGCCCCTGCCCGGTGGTCGGCCGCGCGCTGAAGCGGATCATGGCCTGGCGTGCCGAACAGGTCGGCGAGCATCGCGTTATCGCCGCCGCCATGACCCCCTTCACCCAGGGTAAAATCCGCCTCCCAGGCGGGCGCAAACATCGGGAATACCGTAATATTGCAGGACTCCAGACTACCCTCGTCAGCGCGCGCGCCTCCGGCGTTAACGTAGGATTTTTCAACGATTTTCATCTCAAGTCGCCCAAGACTGCCGTTAAACACCACGTTCAGTCCCTCCCAGGGCAAGTACGTATTCAGCGAATAACTGAGCTGGCACTGGTTCTGGTATTTCACCAGTACTGAGAGCGTATCTTCGATGGTGATCCCATCGCTGAATACGCTCTGATCGCGCCAGTAGTTATCCTCATGTTCTGCATCGAGATAGAGCGCTTTGAGCTGCGGATTTTCCTCCATATGCAGCGCGAAAGGGTCATTTTTCGCCGCCGGATAGCCGTGAGCCCGTGGATAAAAGTCGGTAACGCCACGCTTTTCCGCATTCTCTTTACCATAAAAACGGAGCGCCCCTTCGGCGTAAACCCGCTGCGGGTAACTATCAAGCCAGAAGTTCATCAGATCGAAATGGTGAGTGGATTTGTGGACCAGCAGGCCGCCGCTGTTGCGTTTCTCCCGGTGCCAGCGACGGAAATAATCTGCACCGTGCTCGGTATTCAGTAGCCATTCGAAATGGACAGAGTAAACCTCGCCAATGGCACCGCTCATTAACAGTTCGCGCACTTTACTGTGGTGAGGCGCATAGCGGTAATTGAAGGCCACACGCACGGTATGGCCGGTCTCTTCAATGGCATCGAGAATACGCAGGGCGCGTTTTTCATCAATGGTCATCGGTTTTTCGGTTATAACATCGCAGCCTGCTTTCAGCGCCCGCACAATATAATCATCATGCGTGCGGTCCATCGTGGTGACAATAATAATATCCGGGCGCGTTTCATGGATCATCGCTTCAAATTGCCCGGCAGGCCAGGTCGAAACCGGCTCTGCGCCTTCTTTTGTTAATAAGGTATTGGCATACTGCATTCGCGTCTGATTGGTATCACAAAAGGCGACCATCCGCGCATTCTCTTTCCACTGCCCCCCGATGGCGGCAATATAAAGCCCGGCACGTCCCCCTGTACCCACAAGAGCATATTTCTTCATAGCATCCTCTTTGACTCAATGAATAAGCGTATCTAAGTAATAAAACAATGTTTCAGTTTGCTTGTTTACTGTAACGCTACGGCTGAGGATGGATACTGTGCGGGGAGAAAAATGTGATCCCCGGCCAGAATGACCGGGGAGTGTGATTAATGCGCGCGACCTTGATCGATGCCAATACCCGTTTGCGAACGGATAAACTGCGCACGGAACTGCTCGCGTTCACGCAGCCCTTCGGCGGTATTATCGGTAATTGAGAAGATCCAGATACCAATAAAGGCCACGGCGATGGAGAAGAGTGCCGGATATTCATAAGGGAATATCGGAGCGGCATTACCCAGGATCTTCACCCAAATGGTCGGGCCCAGCACCATCAGAATAACCGCGGTCAAAAGCCCCAGCCAGCCGCCAATCATTGCGCCACGGGTGGTCAGTTTGGACCAGTACATGGAGAGCAGAATGATCGGGAAGTTACAGCTGGCAGCAATGGAGAACGCCAGGCCTACCATGAAGGCAATATTCTGATTTTCAAACAGAATACCCAGAAGAATGGCGACGACACCCAGCACCAGCACGGTAATTTTCGACACTCTCAGCTCATCACGTTCGGTTGCCCCTTTACGGAACACGTTAGCATAGAGGTCATGAGACACCGCCGAAGCACCTGCCAGCGTGAGGCCGGCCACTACCGCCAGAATGGTGGCGAAGGCTACGGCTGAGATAAAGCCAAGGAACAGGTTACCGCCCACGGCGTTCGCCAGATGGACAGCGGCCATGTTGTTGCCGCCAATCAATGCACCTGCCGCATCTTTAAAGGCCGGATTCGCCCCCACCAGCATGATGGCACCAAAGCCGATGATAAAGGTCAGGATGTAGAAGTAGCCCATAAAACCGGTGGCATAAAAGACGCTTTTACGCGCCTCACGTGCATCACTCACCGTGAAGAAGCGCATCAGAATGTGTGGCAGACCTGCCGTACCGAACATCAGACCCAGCCCCAGAGACAAGGCGGATATAGGATCTTTCACCAGCCCTCCCGGGCTCATAATGGCAGACCCTTTGGGGTGTACCGCCATCGCTTCGGTGAAAAGGTTATTGAAGCTAAAGCCAACGTGTTTCATCACCATAAAGGCCATAAAGGTGGCGCCAAACAGCAGCAGCACGGCTTTGATGATCTGCACCCAGGTGGTAGCGAGCATGCCACCGAAGAGTACATACATCACCATCAGCACACCCACCAGCACCACGGCAACATGGTAGTTCAGGCCGAACAGCAGCTGAATGAGCTTACCGGCACCCACCATCTGTGCGATGAGGTAAAGCGCGACCACCACCAGCGAGCCGCAGGCAGAGAGTGTGCGAATCGGCCCCTGTTTCAGGCGGTAGGAGGCGACGTCAGCAAAGGTGTAGCGACCAAGATTACGCAGACGTTCGGCAATCAGAAACAGAATGATAGGCCAGCCCACCAGGAAGCCCAGTGAGTAGATGAGCCCGTCATACCCGGAAGTAAAGACCAGCGCGGAGATGCCGAGAAACGACGCCGCCGACATATAGTCTCCGGCAATCGCCAGGCCGTTCTGAAAGCCGGTAATATTGCCGCCCGCCGTATAATAGTCGCTACGGGTGCGGGTACGTTTTGAAGCCCAGTATGTGATACCGAGCGTGAACGCCACGAAAATCACAAACATAATGATCGCCTGCCAGTTGGTTGGCTGACGCTGCACAGCTCCGGTGAGCGCATCCGCCGCCTGAGAGGCGAAAGAGGTGACGAGAAGTGGGGCGGCGAGCGCCATCAAAAAACGTTTCATGGTGCTTTTACCTCTTGCAGAACCGCTCTGTTCAGACGATCAAACTCGCCGTTGGCACGCCAGACGTAAACGCCGGTGAGAATAAATGAAATCAGGATCACACCCACGCCAATCGGAATACCGCGCGTGATGCTACTGCCGTCGGAAATCGGTGTCCCGAGCCAGCCAGGGGCGAAAGCGATAAGCAGAATAAAGCTGACGTAAATCACCAGCATAATAAGCGACAATATGGTGGCAAACCGTTGCCTTTTTTCGACTAACTCCCTGAAATGCGCGTTGTTTTCAATCCGTTGATAAATGGTGTCATTCATCACAGAGTCTCCAGAGGTATCCCCTTCGTCTTTCGCGCCGCAGGTGCGTTGGCTGCGCTCGTTACTCGGCCCATCCCTGGGCCTCGCCCCTGACGGGGCCGTTACAAGTAACGTTCAAATCTGTTCCATACAGATTTGTCACCCCAGTCACATAGTTCACTATGCTCCTGAGGATGTGCTCGCTTGCCGCCTTCCTGCAACACAAAATCCTTTGGGGAGGGGTTTTTTATATTATTCCCTCCCCCGGATGGGAGAGGGGTAGGGTGAGAATAACGTTACGATGGCATGGTGATGGCCTGCTTCTCTTCGAGCAGTTTGTCCACGACACCAGGATCGGCCAGAGTGGATGTATCGCCCAAATTGCTGGTATCTCCGGCGGCAATCTTGCGCAGAATGCGGCGCATGATCTTGCCTGAGCGGGTTTTGGGTAACGAGTCGGTCCAGTGCAGCACGTCCGGCGTCGCCAGCGGGCCAATCTCTTTACGCACCCAGTTACGGACCTCAGTGTAGAGCGCAGGGGTCGGCTCTTCTCCGTGGTTCAGCGTGACATAGGCGTAGATAGCCTGGCCTTTAATATTGTGCGGAATACCGACCACCGCGGCTTCGGCGATTTTCGGGTGAGAGACCAGCGCTGACTCAATCTCGGCGGTGCCCAGACGGTGTCCGGAGACGTTCAGCACATCATCCACGCGACCGGTTATCCAGTAATAACCATCGTCGTCACGACGTGCGCCGTCGCCACTGAAGTACATGTTTTTGAAGGTGGAGAAGTAGGTCTGCTCAAAACGGTCATGGTCGCCAAAGAGCGTGCGGGCCTGTCCCGGCCAGGAGTCGACAATCACCAGGTTACCCTCGGTCGCTCCTTGCTGGGGATTCCCTTCGTTATCCACCAGCGCAGGCTGCACACCGAAGAACGGACGCGTCGCGGAACCGGCTTTCAGCTGGGTAGCGCCGGGCAGCGGCGTTATCATGAACCCCCCGGTTTCGGTCTGCCACCAGGTGTCCATCACCGGGCATTTTTCGTTGCCGATTTTTTTCCAGTACCACTCCCAGGCTTCCGGGTTGATTGGCTCGCCCACGGACCCGAGAATGCGCAGTGAAGAACGGTCAGTCCCTTCAATCGCTTTGTCGCCTTCGGCCATCAGGGCGCGAATCGCGGTCGGTGCGGTGTAAAGAATATTCACCTTGTGCTTATCGACCACCTGGCTCATGCGTGCCGGGGTTGGCCAGTTTGGTACGCCCTCAAACATCAGCGTGACCGCGCCACAGGCCAGCGGCCCGTACAGCAGGTAGCTGTGTCCGGTGACCCAGCCGACGTCGGCGGTACACCAGTAGACATCGCCATCATGATAGTCGAAGACATATTTAAAGGTGCTTGCGGCATACACCAGATAGCCGGCAGTGGTGTGCAGCACCCCTTTCGGCTTGCCGGTTGAACCCGAGGTATAAAGGATAAACAACGGATCTTCCGCATTAACTTCAACCGGCTGGTGCTCGTCGCTGGCGGTTGCAGTCAGCGCATCCCACCACAGGTCGCGGCCTTCATGCCACTCAATGTTGCCGCCGGTACGCTTGAGTACAACCACATGTTCAACGGTTTTGACGCTTGGGTTTTTCAGCGCATCATCGACGTTCTTTTTCAGCGGAATGCTGCGTCCTGCGCGTACCCCTTCATCGGCGGTTATCACCAGCCGTGAACTGGAATCCACGATGCGCCCGGCAACGGCTTCGGGTGAGAAGCCGCCGAAGATAACCGAGTGAACCGCACCGATGCGCGCGCAGGCGAGCATGGCGACGGCAGCTTCAGGCACCATCGGCATATAAATAGCCACGACATCGCCTTTTTTGATGCCAAGATCCACCAGTACATTGGCAAAGCGGCAGACGTCACGGTGCAGTTCGCGGTAAGTGATGTTTTTACTTTGCGTCGCATCATCACCTTCCCAAATAATCGCGGTCTGATCGCCACGCGTGGAAAGGTGTCTGTCCAGGCAGTTAGCCGCAAGGTTAAGCGTGCCGTCTTCATACCATTTAATTGAAATATTGCCTGGCGCGAAGGAGGTATTTTTTACCTTCTGATAAGGTTTAATCCAGTCAAGGATTTTACCCTGCTCGCCCCAGAACGCATCCGGGTCGGTGACCGATTGCTGATATTTCGCCTCGTACTGCTCCGGATTAATCAGGCAACGCTCCGCAATATTTGCGGGAATATCGTGTTTATGGATTTGGCTCATGGCTTTTGCTCTCCTTGTAGGATGTTAATGATATGTCACATAAACGTTAATTGTAGGGGCTTTGCCGGCTTTGTTTATTATTTGCGCGACAGATCACGCATTAATGAACAGGTTGAAAAATGGGCAAATGAAACTTTGCAGGGAAATAATTACCCGTGGGCATTATCTAAAATAGGCGCAAAAAAAGCGGTTTCATAACAAATAGTTATGCACGATAAATGGTATAAAAATGCGGTTTTAAACAAAAAATCAGTCAATACCCCTTCTGGTAAAGGGTTGCACGTTACACCCTGCAAATGGTACTGATAACGCGCGTTAAAAAACCCCGTAAGAGCGTGTGACGCTAACCATACCCTTTCCCTATGAGTCGTTCCCCGGTCGGGAAAGTCGCTTTATTGAGGATCTCTGCAGTTATGAAAACATTGAAAGTCAGCCTGGCCTGGCAGATTTTGCTGGCCCTGGTGCTGGGTATTCTTCTGGGCAGCTATCTGCATTACCAGAGCGACAGCCGTGAATGGCTTATCGCGAATCTTCTGTCTCCGGCAGGGGATATCTTTATCCACTTAATTAAAATGATTGTGGTGCCCATTGTTATTTCCACGCTGGTTGTCGGTATTGCCGGTGTCGGTGATGCGAAACAACTGGGGCGAATTGGCCTGAAAACCATTCTCTATTTCGAAGTGATCACCACGGTTGCTATCGTGCTGGGTATTACGCTGGCGAATGTGTTCCAGCCAGGTACGGGCATCGATATGACGCAACTGGCATCGGTGGATATTTCGAAATATCAGAGCACGACGGCCGAGGTGCAAAGTCATGCTCATGGCCTGATGGGGACGATTCTCTCCCTGGTGCCGACCAATATCGTGGCCTCAATGGCAAAAGGCGATATGCTGCCGATCATCTTCTTCTCGGTATTGTTTGGCCTCGGGCTCTCTTCACTGCCTGCCACGCATCGCGAACCGCTGGTGACCGTATTCCGCTCTATTTCAGAAACCATGTTTAAAGTTACCCATATGGTGATGCGCTATGCGCCGGTTGGGGTATTTGCGTTAATTTCCGTGACGGTCGCCAACTTTGGTTTCGCCTCTTTGTGGCCGCTGGCAAAGCTGGTTATCCTGGTGTATTTCGCGATTCTGTTCTTCGCACTGGTGGTGCTGGGGATCGTGGCGCGTATCTGCAAGCTCAGCATCTGGACGCTTATCCGCATCCTGAAAGAAGAGCTGATTCTGGCCTACTCCACGGCGAGCTCTGAGAGCGTGCTGCCGCGTATCATTGAGAAGATGGAAGCCTACGGTGCCCCGGCGTCAATCACCAGCTTCGTGGTGCCAACCGGTTACTCATTCAACCTCGACGGCTCTACGTTGTACCAGAGTATTGCGGCTATCTTTATTGCCCAGCTGTACGGCATTGATCTGTCGCTCGGCCAGGAGATTATTCTGGTGCTGACCCTGATGGTGACCTCAAAAGGGATCGCGGGTGTGCCGGGGGTATCCTTTGTGGTGCTGCTGGCAACGCTCGGTAGTGTCGGTATCCCGCTGGAAGGTCTGGCGTTTATTGCCGGCGTTGACCGTATCCTTGATATGGCGCGTACCGCACTGAATGTGGTTGGTAATGCGCTGGCTGTGCTGGTTATCGCCAAGTGGGAACACCGCTTCGACAGCAAAAAAGCACAGGCTTACGAGCGTGAAATGCTCGGTAAGTTTGAAAAAACCGCCGACCAGTAATCTTTGCTCCGCCCTCACCATAATGAGGGCGGAGAAAAATTGGGTGCATTAAGAACCTCACTTCCAAATAAGTCGGGCGAGTTTCCCCGCCCGAGAGTTAACCTAACGAACAGGCTAATTTCGCTACTACCTCCTGATTCTCTCCACGAATATATAATTCGCACAGTTTCCCACGATGAATAAATGAAAACGTCAGGATCGTCAGACACACGATAATAAGAATGGCCAACGTCTATTTTAATGGCTCCATGCCTAATACTCCTTGTAAAAAAAGGGTACGAGGCCACTCTCAACTTGTTTGGAGTTGAGGTAGAGTAGCCTCGGGTTATTGGAAACTAGCCCTGGGCTTTTCCACTCTCTGACCTTCAACAATAATGCTCAAGACCAGAAAGCCTTAAGCACCGCGACGTATAACATTCAATTTCATATACCCGTCATACTTCAAGCTGCATGTGCGTTGGCTCTCCTCACTCACCCCAGTCACTTACTGGAGTAAGCTCCTGGGGATTCGCTGCGTTGCCGCCTGCCTGCAACTCGAATTATTTAGGGTGTTAAAATAAAGACAAAGCAGAATGTAATTTCGTTGCATTTATTCCATGTTCATGGAATAACACTCGCAAAAGAGCTATTTAATATTTATATAATGAATTAATTATTGGTGGAAATAAAACGGCGCAGGGACTAAATCCTCTGCGCCTTTTATTCTTTACCGAAGGTATTACCCCATCGCGCTTTCGCGCAAGCGGGATTTCAGCTTAGTATACTCATCAATGACGTACTGTTCCGCGGCACGCTGGTCGGCAATAGGTTCAATATTGACGGCACAGTATTTGTACTCCGGCGTTTTGGTAATCGGACTGAGGTTCTCGGTCACCAGCTCATTGCAGGCACCAATCCACCACTGGTAGGTCATATACACAGCTCCTCTGTTCGGGCGCTCACTGACCTGTGCACGGGTGATAATCCGCCCTTTACGTGAGTTCACCCACACCAGGGCTTCATCCTCAATACCAAGGCGCACGGCATCGGCGACGTTGATTTGCGCATAGCCGGGTTCATCCGCCAGGGCAGAAAGTGCGGCACAGTTACCGGTCATCGAACGGCAGGAGTAGTGGCCGACTTCACGCACGGTAGAGAGCACCATCGGATATTCGTCAGTGAGTTTATCGACAGGTGCCACCCAGTCGCAGGTGAAGAACTTCGCAAGGCCGGTATCGGTGTCGAACTTCTCTTTAAAGAGATACGAGGTACCCTGATCGGCATCCGAGGTGTCACGACACGGCCACTGGATGTAGCCCAGTTCACCCATTTTTTCATAGGTGGCACCGTAGAATTCCGGGCAGAGGTGACGCAATTCGTCCCAGATGTCCTGCGTGTTGTGGTAATGCATCGGATAACCCATGCGGGTGGCAATCTCACTGATAATCTGCCAGTCCGTTTTCAGATCCCACTGCGGTTCCACTGCCTTAAAGAAGCGCTGGAAGCCACGGTCAGCCGCCGTGTACACCCCTTCATGTTCGCCCCATGACGTTGAGGGTAAAATGACATCCGCTGCCGCCGCGGTTTTGGTCATGAAGATATCCTGCACGATGACCAGCTCCAGATCCTCAAACGCCTTACGCACGGCGGAGAGCTCTGCGTCTGTCTGCAGCGGATCTTCTCCCATAATGTAAGCCGCACGCACGTCACCGTGCGCCGCGCGGTGTGGCAGTTCGCTGATGCGATAGCCAGTATGTGCAGGCAGGCTTTCCACGCCCCAGGCCCTGGCGAATTTATCGCGGTGGGCCTGCTCTTTCACGAACTGATAGCCGGGGAAGGTATCCGGCAGTGCTCCCATATCGCAGGCGCCCTGGACGTTATTCTGACCACGTACCGGGTTAACCCCGACATGGGGTTTGCCGAGGTTGCCGGTCAGCATGGCGAGACTGGTCAGCGAGCGCACGGTCTCCACCCCCTGGTAAAACTGGGTGACGCCCATGCCCCAAAGAATGGTGGCATTTTTCGCCCCGGCATACAGACGCGCCGCGTTACGGATCTCCGTTGCCTGCACGCCCGTAATCTCTTCTACCGCCTCAGGTGTATAGCCTTCGACGATTTTTTTATACTCATCAAAGCCTTGTGTGCGTGACGCCACAAATGCCTGGTCGTAAAGCTTTTCTGCAATAATGACGTGTCCGAGCGCATTCAGCAGCGCAATATTGGAGCCGTTTTTCAGCGCCACGTGCATATCCGCAATGCGCGCGGTTTCAATTTTCCGCGGATCGCAGACGATGATTTTTGCCCCGTTCTGTTTTGCGCGAATCACATGATTAGCGACGATGGGGTGGGAATCTGCCGGGTTGTAGCCAAAGATGAACACAAGATCCGTGTTATCGATTTCATTAATGGCATTGCTCATTGCGCCATTGCCGACCGACTGGTGCAGACCTGCAACCGAGGGGCCGTGTCAGACGCGTGCGCAACAGTCGACGTTATTAGTACCAATAACGGCGCGCGCAAATTTTTGCATGATGTAGTTGGTTTCGTTACCCGTGCCCCGTGACGAGCCGGTCGTCTGAATCGCATCCGGGCCATACTTCGCTTTAATGGCGCTCAGGCGGCTGGCGACGTACTCCAGGGCTTCGTCCCAGCTAACGGACTCCAACTTGCCGCCACGCTCACGACGGAGCATAGGGGTTTTCAGGCGAGGAGTGAGGATCTGGGTGTCGTTGATAAAATCCCAGCCGTAATAGCCTTTCAGACACAGCGTACCCTGGTTGGTTTTACCCTGCGCCGCTTCCGCCCGAACGATTTTGCCGTTATCCACCACCAGGTTTATTTTGCAACCTGAGGCGCAGTAGGGGCAAACCGTGACGACTTTTTTCATCGCTATCGCTCCAGTTAAGAAAAAGCGCGCTTTCGCGCCATCACACCCATTATGCATCATCTAAGCCATGCTGCTTTTGTGGGTATTGCCGGATCTTAAGCCCAATTTCTGTTCAAAATGCTGACGACGGGCAGGATGTCGTCAGATTTGACGTGACCACAGGGAAGGGGGATGTGACGGTGATTATAAAAACAGCATTAATTCACCGCCGTTATGCATCCGCCAAATAAAATAAAGCAGAATAGGTAAACTTTCCTGACGGATGCGGACGATGAAACCTGCAATTCTGATAGTGGATGACGATCTGGCGGTGTGTGAACTGCTGAACGATGTGCTCAGCGAGCATGTCTTTACCGTTCTCGTTTGCCATAACGGGCTGGATGCTATCGCGGCGGTAGCGCGTCATCCGGAGATAGCGCTGGTGTTGCTGGACATGGTTCTGCCGGACATCAACGGATTGATGGTGTTACAACAACTGCAAAAGCAGCGCCCGGCGCTGCCCGTCATTATGTTGACAGGCCTCGGCAGTGAGTCCGATGTGGTGGTGGGGCTGGAAATGGGGGCCGACGACTATATTGGTAAACCCTTCAATGGCCGCGTACTGGTGGCACGGGTCAAAGCCGTCATGCGGCGAACCGGTGCGCTGGCGACAGAAGCGGCAAACGTGAAGGTGGCTGGTTTCAGTTTTAACGGCTGGCATCTCGACCCGGCACGCTGCGCCTTACAGGATCCCCGGCAGCAGACCGTGGCGCTGACCCAGGGCGAGTACAGTCTGCTGCTGGCGCTGGTGCAAAATGCGCGCCGTGTCCTGAACCGGGAGCAGTTACTGGAACTCACGCACAGTGAAAGTATCGAGGTGTTTGATCGCACCATCGATGTCTTGATTATGCGCCTGCGGCGTAAGATCGAAATCAATCCACACCAGCCCGCGCTCATTAAAACCATTCGCGGCATCGGCTATGTGTTTGCCGCTGACGTGGCCGACAATAATAAAGCGGCGTAACAGGCTACGCCGCATCCGTTAACTCTGCTTTAAGCTCCTCCAGCGTCTTCGCACCATCAATAGCGTTGGCGCATAACAGGCTGGCGCGGGCACACGCATGGGCCAGTTGAATGCTTTGCACCAGCGACCAGCGTTCATGGCAGCCGTACAACAGGCCCGCGCAGAACGCATCTCCCGCCCCCACGCTACCGACAATCTCTTCCTGTCTGAGCAGTCGTGATGCCACCCACTGGCCCTCGCTGCCGGCCTGCAATCCCCATGCGCCTTCCGGGCAATGAATGACCACACGCTGTTTCACACCGGCGTTCATTAGTTGGGTCGCGGCCAGGGAGATATGGTCGATATGGGGCGCATCGTCAGCTGTTCGCATCTCAAGCCCGCTAAACTCGCCCGCCTCCAGCTCATTAATCACCAGATAATCAAGATGCGGCAGGCAGGGAACGACCAGCGGCTGATAGCGCGGGTCGCCCTTGCGGGAGACCAAATCAAGGGACGTTTCATAACCCTGCTCGCGCATCTGCGCCAGCAGGCGCGCGCTGCGGGTGCCATATTCTTCATCCGGCAGATCGAGACTGTCGAGCAGCAGCAGGTAGCCAAGATGGAAGATTTTCAGGGTGGTGTCGAGACGGTCAAACGCGGGCAGATCCAGCAGGCGATTTGCCCCTGGCGAGTGGAAGAAGGTGCGCTGTCCGGTAGGGTCGGTCATCACCTGCGACATTGACGTGGGCGCCACGGTGGTGCGCTGCACGTGCTGGCGATTAACGTGGTACTGCTCCAGCATCGCCATAATATAATCACCGTCGTTATCCTCGCCCACAAGCCCCACGGCCTGAAGCGGCATACCGGTATGCATTTTTGCCAGCGTCAGCAGCACGTTAAGTGGCGCGCCGCCGGTGGAGCGTTCGCTCTGCGTGATCTCCGCCAGCCAGCCACGCTCCGGCCACTGCACAATCTGATGCACATGATCGACCAGCATATTTCCGGCGGCGATAATCCCCTGGCGCGCCATCAGCATTGCCCCGCACTGCCAAAGGTGCGCATCTGCGTGGCGACGGTATCGGTAATGGCCTCTTCGATACTCAACAATAACTGGGCGAACTCGTCATACACCGGCTGGCGATCGGCCATCCGCGCTTCGATGGTATCGAGTGCTGCCTGAGACATGCCGGTGTAGAAATTAATCTTATGGATGCCGAGCGAGATGGCGCGACGGAAATCCGCATCGCTGATCCCGGAGCCACCGTGCAGCACCAGCGGCAGGCCGGTTTGCTGACGAATCTCATCCAGCCGCGTGAAGTCGAGTCTGGGCTCCCCTTTGTATTTGCCATGAGCGTTACCGATGGCCACCGCCAGGGCATCAATGCCGGTGCGATCGACAAAGTCGCGCGCAAGGGCCGGGTCGGTAAAGAAGGCCTCATCGGCATGGCCGTAAAGTGCGCCGCCCTCATCGCCGCCCACGGCGCCCAGTTCAGCCTCCACCGACACGCCCACCGCATGACACATCTTCACCACTTCCCGCGTCTGGCGAATATTCTCCTCGTACTCCAGCGTTGAGCCGTCGAACATCACCGAGCTGAAACCAAGCCGCAGCGCGCGCACCACCGATTCGAAATGCAGGCCGTGGTCGAGGTTGAGCACCACCGGGATGTCGCTGCGCATGGCCTCAAACTTTACCGCTTCCACCAGCGAGTCGAGGGAGACATATTTAAAATGGACTTCGGCAATATTAATAATAAACGGCGAACGTTCCTGTTTTGCCGCCGCAAACAGGGCGCGCAGGAAATGAGAGTCGAGCACGTTAAAAGCGCCCAGTGCATAGCGGTGCTCACGGGCATGGGTTAAACCTTCAGCAAGCGAAATCAGCGGCATGGGAATCTCCTTTAATCCAGAAACAGACGGTATTCGTTACACAGCACTAACTGTGCGGTTTCGTCTTCCAGAATGTCGTTATAGCGATCCACGGGTGTCAGAAAGTGGTTATCGTGGTCGTCGTCGTTAACCGATGAGACCTCACCGACCAGCACATCACCAAAGCCCGTTTCGCCCCAGAAGCTGTGGTACAGGCCTGGTGTCAGGCAGATGCTTTCTCCGGGGGAGAGCCGCAACTGGCTGCCTGCTGCATGCGTTTGCATGCAGCCATCAATCACCACCGTCACGTCGCTGTTGACGGTCTCTTCTCTGGCACCGGCATTCCACAACTCAATGATGAGATTGCCGCCGCCGCGATTGATGATGTCTTCACGCTTGCGCCAGTGAAAATGCATCGGCGTTACCTGCCCGTCGCGCACGTGCATGATTTTCTCGGCATAGCATTTGGCATAAGGCGTGCCGTTTGGGGAGCCGTTACGCAGGGTAAAAAGCGTGAGCCCCTGGGTGTAAAAATCGGTACTGCCGAAGGCGGTCACATCCCAGCCGAGCTTGAGGTCAAAAACTTCTCGCCAGGCCCCTTTGTCGAGCTGCCGCCATTTAGTGGGCGGGAAACTGGCAAACGGCGGTAAATGCACATCGTGCATTGAAAAGAACTGGCGGGTATGGCCGAGTATTTCGTTGATTTCGGAGCGTTTCATGGCGATCTCCTGATGGCATTTGAGCGCGTTGTGCCCCTCACCCTAACCCTCTCCCCCCAGGGGCGAGGGGATGGTTTGCTCCCTCTCCCACAGGGGCGAGGGGATGGTTTGCTCCCTCTCTCACAGGGGCGAGGGGATGGTTTGCTCCCTCTCCCCTATGGGGAGAGGGCAGGGGTGAGGGGAAGAATCCGCACTTACTTAACCGTCCAGCCCTTGTAGTTCCCGACGTTCTGCTTGTCGATCATCGTCACCGGGATCAGCACCGGCTCTTTTGGCGCCGCTTTACCCTGCAGAATGTCGTAACCGATCTCCACCGCTTTGGCCGCCATGACCTGCGGGTCCTGCGCCGGGGTGGCTACGAACAGGGAGTTTTCACGCTTCAGCGCCTCCTCACCGTCCGGGGAACCATCCACGCCGACGATAAAGAATTCGTTGCGTTGCGCCTGTTTTGCTGCCAGATCGGCCCCGATCGCGGTCGGATCGTTAATCGCAAACACGCCGTCAATTTTCGGATGCGCAGCCAGCAACGAGGTCATGATCTCCAGACCCCCTTCGCGACTGCCTTTGGCGTTTTGGTTATACGAGAGCACTTTGATATCCGGGTGGCGCTTGAATTCAGTCTGGCAGCCTTCCACACGGTTCTGTACGGCGGATACCGGCGGTCCGTTGATGATGACTACGTTGCCTTTGCCTTTCAGGCGATCGGTAATGTACTTACAGGCCATTTCTCCGGCCTGGGTGTTATCGGAGGTAATAGTGGCATCGGCCCCTTCCGCTGCCACGTCAACGGCGACCACCACGATCCCGGCCTCTTTGGCGCGTTTCACCGCCGGACCAATGCCTTTAGAATCGGCGGCATTGAGGATAATCATGTCCACTTTTGCGGCGATGAAGTTATCAATCTGCGCCACCTGCTGGCCCAGATCGTAACCGCTCGACACCAGCGTGACTTTGACGTTATCACCCGCCAGCTTGCGAGCCTCAAGCTCAGCCCCTTTGGTGATTTGCACGAAGAACGGGTTAGCAAGATCGCCCACCGTTACCCCGATGGATTTCAGATCTTTTGCCTGGACAAACGGCGTTGCGACAAGCAGTGCGCCAGCACAGAGCGCGGTGACTAAGGGTTTCAAACGCATGTTCTTTCCTCACGTAGGGTTTTCAGGGAAATATTGTTGTTATGCACTTTGATGATGTCGGGTACGGTATTTATCTATCAGCACTGCAATGATGATCACCGCCCCTTTGATCACCAGTTGCCAGAAGTAGGAGACGCCCATCAGGGTCATGCCGTTATTCAGTGTGGCGATGATTAATGCGCCCACCAGCGTACCGGTGATGGTGCCAATACCGCCGACGAAGCTGGTGCCGCCAAGAATGACCGCCGCGATGGCATCCAGCTCATAGCCTGCTCCAAGATTGCCGTTGGCGCTGTAGAGGCGCGAGGCGCTCATCACTCCGCCGAGGCCAGAGAGCAAACCGCTCATGCCATAGACAAACAGCAGCACCATCCACACTTTGATACCGGTAAGACGGGCGGCCTGCATGTTGCCGCCAACGGCATAAATGTGAACGCCAAGCGTGGTACGCCGCAGGATGAACCAGCAGATGGCAATCACTGCCAGGGCGATTACCACCAGCCACGGCACCGGCCCGAGGTAGTTATTACCAATCCACTCAAAGCCAATACTGGAGTTAATCACCGTGGTGCCATCCGCCAGCAGATAAGCCGCACCGCGCAATGCCGTATAGGTGCCCAGCGTAACAATAAAGGGTGGTAGTCCGGCAAAGGCGACCAGCGCGCCATTAAACAACCCCAGCACCATGCCAAGCATCAGTGCGGCAGGAACTGAGAGCATGGCCAGTTCAGGCATCAGCGACACGACCATCGCCGCCACTGCCGTGGTGCCAAGAATCGACCCCACCGACAGATCGATACCCCCTGTCAGAATGATGAAAGTCATGCCAGCCGCGAGCACGATGTTGATCGAGGCCTGACGGGTAATGTTGAGCAGGTTACTTTCAGTGAAGAAGTTCGGTGCGATAAAGCCAAATACCGCCACAATCAGGATCAGAATGGGTAAAATACCGACCGTTTGCATCAGATCGCCCATCAGCATTTTCTTCGCTGAGGCCGACTTTGGTGTTGAGGCAGAGGTATGTTTAGATTCAGTCATGGTGCACCACCTGATGGGATTCGTTAACGCCGGTTGCCAGCGTCATAATGTTTTCCTGGCTAATCCGCTCGCCTTCCAGCTCGCCGGCAATGCTGCCTTCATGCATCACGTAAACGCGGTCACTCATCCCCACCACTTCCGGCAGTTCGCTGGAAATCATCAGAATGGCGACACCCTGACGCGCCATCTGGCTCATGATGCGGTAGATTTCGCTCTTGGCCCCGACGTCCACACCGCGCGTCGGTTCATCCAGGATGAGTATGCGCGGGCCGATGGCCACCCAGCGGGAGATCAACAGTTTTTGCTGGTTGCCGCCCGACAGGCCTCCCGCCCGCACCTGAGCGTGGGGTACGCGAATATTGAGCAACTTAATGGCGTCATCGGAGATGGACTGCGCTTTTTTGCGGTCGAGCATGCCGTAGTTAGCGTCGCGCTCAATGGTCGCCATGGTGATGTTTTCCTGCGCCGCCAGCTCCAGAAACAGACCCTGCTCTTTGCGGTTCTCGGTGAGAAACCCGATGCCCAAATCAATGGCGGCACGCGGCGAGTGAATCACCACCGGTTCGCCATCAATTTCGATTACCCCACCGGTGGCTTTACGCACGCCAAAAATCAGCTGTGCCAGTTCAGAGCGGCCCGCGCCCACCAGCCCGGCAAGGCCGACGATTTCACCTGAGCGAACCTGCAAACTGACCGGCTGAATTTTGCTGCCGTCGGTGAGGTGATGAATGTTCAGCCGGATGTCGCCTTTGGGGATGTCCCGCTCTTTGTTGAACAGGTCACTGAGTGGGCGGCCCACCATCATGCGTACCAGCTCAGAGGCGTTGAGTTTGTCGCGAGTCAGGCTGCCGACGTACTGCCCGTCACGCAGCACGCTCACCCGGTCAGAGAGCTCATACACTTCTGCCATACGGTGGCTGATGTAGATGATCGCCATTCCTTCGTCACGCAGACGCATGATCAGCTCAAACAGGCGGTGGGTTTCGCGGGAGGAGAGGGCGGCGGTGGGTTCATCCATTACCAGAATACGGCTGTTGCGGTGCAGAGCGCGGGCGATCTCCACCTGCTGCTGCTCAGCGATGGTCAATTTCATTACCAAATCGCTGGCTTTGAATTGTGCGCCGAGCCGGTCAATCACGCTCTGCGCCTGGGCCACCATTTCCCGGCGCTGTACCAGTCCGCCGCGTGAAATTTCGCTGCCGAGGAAGATGTTTTCCGCCACGGTCAGATTGGGGGCGAGCTGCATCTCCTGGTAAATCAGCGTGATGCCGGCCGCCAGCGCGTCTTTTGGCCCTTTAATATGAAACGGCTGACCGTCTATCAGGATCTCACCGCTGGTGGCAGTGTACGCCCCGGCGAGGATTTTCATCAGGGTGCTTTTACCTGCGCCATTTTCACCCATTAAGGCATGGATTTCACCGGCATACACCGTCAGGTCGACCCCTTTTAGCGCATAAAACTTGCCAAACACTTTGGCAATATTGCGCATCTCCAGAACCGGCGTCTTGCTCATTGCTTGCTCCTGCAAGGGTTTGGTTTACGCCAGTCCAACACGGCGAAATAAATGCAAAATGTCATTGGGCATTCATATTTGTCATATTGTTGAATAGTTAACGAAGATCACAGTTACGTAACATGACTTCCTTCACCCTCACCCCAGCCCTCTCCCTGGAAGGGAGAGGGAGAAAACCCGCTCCCGGCGCATTGGGGAGAGGGGGAAAACCAGGCCGCACTGAAGCCTCCTCTGTTCCTGGAAGGGAGGGGGGAAAAACCAGACCGCACCGAAGCGTCCCCTCGCACCTCCGGGGAGAGGGTCAGGGTGAGGGGAACACAGACACCGGAGCCCGCTATGCCTTATCGGCACAACTCGTTCTTCGCCAGCGCCCGTGGGCGACTGCTGTTCTTTAACCTCTTGGTGATGGCCGTGACCCTGATGGTCTGTGGCGTGGCGGTATTGGGTTTTCGCCATGCCAGCCAGATACAGGAACAGGTTCAGCAACAAACCCTGGATGACATGACCGCCAGCATGAATCTGGCGCGGGATACCGCCAACGTTGCCACGGCGGCGGTGCGCTTATCGCAGGTGGTAGGCGCACTGGAGTACAAAGGAGAAGCCGAGCGACTGAAGGCGACACAGACGGCGCTGCAGCGCTCGTTGTCACAACTGGCGCAGGCGCCGCTGGCACGGCTTGAACCTCAGCTTGTCGAGCGGATTACGTCGCGTAGCAACGAACTGGAACAGAGCGTAACGCAAATGCTGGAACGCGGTCAGCGTCGGCACCTTGAGCGCAATACGCTGCTCAGTTCGCTCTATCAAAACCAAAGCTATCTGCGCCACGTACAGCATATCAACCAGCGTGTAGGCGGGGCGCTACCCGATCCCCGGCTGCTCAGTGAGATGGACAGATTGCTGGATGCGGCCATTCGTACCCCTTCACCCACGGCGACGGTGCAGCAACTGACGGCGGTAATGAGACAACTGCCGTCGCAGACAACAAATCCGATGGTCAGCAGCATTGTGGCAGAGTTCAGAACCGAGCTTGGGAAACTCGCTCCGCTATCCGGGCAACTGGAAGAGAGCGATATGGCCATCAACTGGTCGATGTTTCATATCAAAGCGCTGGTAGCCATTCTTAATACCGATATCAATCAATACGTGGCGCAGGTAGCGAGGGCCTCTGAACAACGTACCGCGCAAAGCCATCGTGAGATGCACTCCATCATCATCTTTATCAGCACCTTTGCTCTGCTGGCGCTCATCATCACCGGCTGCGCGGGCTGGTATATCTACCGCAACCTTGGCTCCAACCTGACGGCGATTTCCCGGGCGATGGCGCAACTGGCGCGTGGGGAGGCAGATGTCTCTGTACCTGCGCTGCAACGGCGCGATGAGCTTGGCGAGCTGGCGCGTGCGTTTAACGTTTTTGCCCGCAATACCGCCTCGCTGGAGCACACCTCCCGGCTGCTGAAAGAGAAAAGCACCCAGCTTGAAACCACCTTTCACGCCATGCGCGATGGCTTTGCCCTGTTTGATAACCTCGGCTGTCTCGTGGTCTGGAACCCGCAGTATCCGCTGCTGCTGGGGCTGGATGCGGAGGCGCTGCAACGGGGAATGCATTACCAGAGCCTGCTGCGTCAGGTGGGGGATCTGCCAGGGCATGTGCAGGAGAATTTATCGCGCCTGATGCCCAGGGCCCAGGAGCTACGGCTGGCGGACCACCGCACCATCGAACTACGCTTTAGCCCGGTGCCGGGGCGCGGCATGGTTAACGTGGTGCTGGACCGAACCGAGCGCAAAGGGCTGGAAGAGGCGTTGCTGCATAGTCAGAAAATGAAAGCGGTCGGGCAACTGACCGGCGGGCTGGCCCATGATTTCAACAATCTGCTGGCGGTGATTATCGGTAGCCTTGAACTGGTGAGCCCGGCGTCGCCAGATGCGGTTCGCATCTCCCGTGCGCTCAAAGCGGCTGAACGCGGTGCATTGTTGACCCAGCGCCTGCTGGCGTTCTCCCGTAAACAGTCGTTGCACCCGCATCCGGTCGAGATGCAGCCGCTACTTGAGAACCTGAGTGAACTGATGCGTCACTCGCTGCCAGCATCACTGACCCTCGATATTGAAGCTCAGCAGCCCGCCTGGCCCGCCTGGATTGATGTCGGCCAGCTGGAAAACGCCATTATTAACCTGGTGATGAATGCCCGCGATGCGATGGAAGGGCAGAGTGGGGTGATTAAGATCCGTACCTGGAATCAGCGGGTGACCCGTACCGACGGACGCAGGCAGGATATGGTAGCGCTGGAGGTGATTGACCGGGGATGTGGCATGTCGCAGGAGGTGAAAGCGCGCGTCTTTGAACCGTTCTTTACCACCAAGCAAACCGGCAGCGGCAGCGGTCTGGGGCTGTCGATGGTCTATGGCTTCGTGCGCCAGTCCGGGGGGCGGGTGGAGATCGAAAGTGCGCCCGGGCAGGGGACAACCGTGCGGTTACAGCTCCCACGCGCTTTTGTGCAGGCGGCGGCCCCGCTGGAGCAGGATGCGACTCAGGCGCAGGAGGGTACTGAGAAGCTGATTCTGGTACTGGAAGATGAAGCCGATGTGCGCCAGACCCTGTGTGAACAGCTGCATGAGCTGGGCTATCTGACGCTGGAGGCGGAGAGTGGCGAACAGGCGCTGCAACTGCTGGCGGCGTCGCAGGAGATTGGCATGGTGATAAGCGACTTAATGCTGCCGGGGCGGCTCAGTGGCGCAGAGGTGATCAACTTTGCCCGCCTGCACTACCCGCATCTGCCGTTGTTACTGATAAGCGGGCAGGATTTACGCCCGGCGCACAATCCGGCGCTGCCGGACGTGGAGCTGCTGCGAAAACCCTTTACCCGTGGGCAACTGGCCCAGGCGCTGCGGCGGATTGCGGCGTAAGAGGGCGGCGGTTTGGGATTCCTCCGCTACTCCTTGTGATGACTCTTTAATAAGGTTAAGCCAGTCCAATTCCGAGGCTGGCATTATGAAATCTTATGTAACTCTGCTGCTCGTCAGCACGCTCTCTTTCTCTGCTCCGTTCGCACAGGCGGATATTGTTGATGATGCCATCGGGAATATTCAGCGCGCGATTAATGATGCCTATAATCCGAACGATGCAAACCGCGACGACGAGCAGAGGCGTTATGAAGAGGATCGCCGCCGCAGCGACGATCAAAGCAGACAGTATGAAGAGAGGCGCAGACAGCTGGAAGACCGGCGTGCCCGGCTCGACGACCGTCAGCGCCAGCTCGATCGCGAGCGCCGACAGTTAGACGATGAAGAAAGGCGGCTGGAAGAGCAGTTCTGAAAAGGTATTAGTTCTTTTTAACGAATTCTGATTTCAGCTTCATCGGGCCGAAGCCGTCGATTTTGCAGTCGATATTATGATCGCCTTCAACCAGGCGGATGTTTTTCACCTTGGTCCCAATCTTCAGCATCGACGAGCTGCCCTTTACTTTCAGATCTTTAATCACGGTGACGCTGTCGCCGTCGACCAACAGATTGCCGTTCGCATCTTTCACGATCGGTTCGTCTCCATCCTGCGCGGCTTCGTTGTCATTCCATTCATGAGCGCATTCCGGGCAGATGAACATGCCATTATCTTCATAAACGTATTCAGAATTGCATTGTGGGCAGTTAGGGAGTTGCATGCGGATATCCTCAAAAGTACCTGGACGCTGGAAACAGGCCAGCAAAAAAGGCGGTGTTTTGCCAGAAAGGGGAGGGATTATACAACAAGTCCGCACTTTTGCTGGTGCTATTCTTTTTTTCAGAAAAAGATAAAAAAGTGATTACGGTGACATAACCTGTCATCACGTTGAGCGATGCTGAATGCGTCCGATACTGTGGAATCGCTTATGAATACTATTTAGAATATTTTCGCCATGAAATTGCCACTTTTTACCAATTCAGATAAGGTGGGATGAAGCATTCGGTGTTAATAATGACATGCCGTCATCCTTGCTAAGCTTTCAGTCGAAGGCAGTTAATTACCTCGCAAATTGGGGGGGTAAATAAATGACGATATATTCTGGCAGCTCCTGAAAATGGGCTACCCTCTGTATCTCCCCGGCCTTAATTGGCGTGGAGGGTGTACTGTGTCAGTCTCTCTAGAGAAATATAATTTCCTGATAATCTTCAGGCGCTTATCTTTTATAAGATATTTTCCACACGTAATTATAAAAGCCGAAACTTCACAAATAAAACATTGCGGCTTAATAAAAGTAAGAAATTTGCGTTAAGGAAAGACTTTTATATGCACACACAAACGATTTTCGAATTAAGCCAGGAAGCAGAGAGGCTTTTGCAGCTCTCATTGCATAACCTGCAGGCCCTGAAGACGTTGCCATTAGCCACGCTTGATGATGTAGCTCCTGGTAAAAAAGCAGAAAACACCAATGTATTACCCTTACATTTCAGTACGCGTGGAATCGAAACGCAGCAAGCCACCCTGCACAATGAATTGCGTAAAATTACCCGTCTGGAGATGGTATTAGCCATTGTCGGCACCATGAAGGCCGGGAAGTCGACCACCATTAATGCCATTGTCGGGACGGAAGTGCTGCCGAACCGCAACCGTCCTATGACTGCATTACCTACATTGATTCGTCATACGCCGGGGCAGAAAGAACCCGTGTTACATTTTGCCCATGTCGGCCCTATCGATGCCCTGACACAACAATTACAAACCCGACTGTTTAATTTCGATCGTGAAAAATTGGCGCAAAGACTGGAAGTTGACAAGGACATGAGTGCGCTGCTCGACCGTATTACGCAGGGCGATGCATTTGATAAACATTATTTGGGTGCACAGCCCATTTTCCACTGTTTAAAAAGTCTTAATGATCTGGTGCGGTTATCGAAGGCACTCGACGTCGATTTTCCTTTTTCTGCTTACGCGTCCGTAGAAAATATCCCTGTTATTGAGGTGGAGTTTGTCCATCTGGCTGGTCTGGAAAATGCCGTCGGTCAACTGACGTTACTGGATACACCGGGGCCGAACGAAGCGGGGCAACCACACCTGCAAAAAATGCTCAGTGAACAGCTGGCGCGAGCGTCAGCGGTGCTGGCGGTGATGGATTATACCCAGCTTAAATCAGTCTCTGACGAAGAAGTCCGTCATGCTGTTTCTGCCGTCGGTCGGTCAGTGCCACTTTATGCGCTGGTTAACAAATTTGATCAGAAAGATCGTAATAGCGACGATGAGGATCAGGTTCGCGCGCTGATTTCCGGGACGTTAATGAAGGGGCATATTAACCCTTCGCAGATTTTCCCGGTCTCGTCTATGTGGGGCTACCTGGCAAACCGCGCCCGCCATGAGATCAAGCATCGCGGTAAATTGCCCGATCCGGACGATCAGCCCTGGGTACAGGATTTTGCCGAAGCCGCACTGGGCAGACGCTGGCGCACCGCAGACCTGGATGATGTAGACCATATTCACCATGCCGCTGAGCTGTTATGGAAAGACTCACTCTTTGAGCAGCCTATCCGCAAACTCCTTCATGCAGCGCATGCGAATGCCTCGTTGTTTGCCCTGCGTTCGGCGTCACACAAACTCCTCAATTACGCCCAGAGTGCGCGTGAATATCTCGATTTTCGCTATCAGGGTCTGACCGTGGCCTTTGAGAATCTGGAGCATAATATTGCCCGTCTGGAAGAAGATATGGCCCTTCTCCAGAGCTGCCAGGTAAGCGTCAGTGATGAAATCGATCATGAGGTTGATGAGGCGCTGGTGGCTGCTAACCAGTTCATTTACGACCAGCAGATTGAGATTATCGCGGCTATTGATGCCTGGTTCCGTGATGGCGAACTGATGCATATGGTGAAGGAAAACCGGGTGAATTTGCGTCTTGACGCAGAGTTCTCCGCAGGGCAACTGGTGCTGGAAGATGAAGGGCAGGCGCAGAACGTACTCAGTAAAATGCGCTCATCCTGTGAATCTATCTTACTGGCGGCGCAAGAGAAAATCAGCCGTGAGCTGGCGCTGCGTTTTGACCAGCTGGAAAACACCCTCACTCGTTCCCTGAACGATGCCATGCGCCCTATTGAGATGCGTATCAAAGAAGAGTTGAGCCACGCGGGATTCCGTGCGCGCATTAGTTTTCCGGCGTTTCAGCCCAGTGCGCTTAACTTTAATACCCGCCAGCTTTTCAATAATGCGATTGCGTCAGAAGATACGCCGGCGGGGCAGCTTCCCCGTGCAGGGAGCGTGCGTGAGACGGTGTCGCGCTGGTTGAACAATCCGGGCTGGGGCTGGGATGATTATGTGGTAACCCGCACCCGTTACGTCATTGATGTGGCCTCCTTACAGCAGAAGCTCACTCAGCATGTCGCTCATTTTTGTGAACAAATTCGTAAAGCTTTAGCCGCGCAGGTCGATGTTTCTGTTACGGCCGGAATGGCAACGTTCTTTGCCGAATTCTCGTTGAGTCTCGAGGGACTACAAGAAAGTTTGCGTGACAGTCTGGCGATACGTCAACAAAACGAATCTTCAGTGCAGGCCTTGCGACAGCATCTACAACAATGCATCAAGACTGCCCACTGGATTCAGGAAGATGCACGCCTGTTACGCGATGATATTCAAACTCTATTCGCGGCAGAACAACCATGAAAAATCGACTACTGGAAGGGCCCGGGCGGACACTGGAGTGTATTCATCCCAAGTTCATCGTCGATCTGGTGCAGGGCGTTGATGCGCCCCGGCAGAGCCAGATTGTGCCCCAACAGCAGTTGTTTCGTGAGCGGTTGACGCAGGAAGTCATGGCGCAAACGCAATTACGCCCGTGGGCGATGTCCGGGGTGCTGAATGAAAATGATACCCTTCGACTGGGTCTGGCGGAAAAACTGGCCAGTATGCTCGACCCCGGCCATCTTGCGCTGACGCGTATTACCCAGCGTTTAATCGCCTTACAGCAGACAGAGCGACGGCCGGTTAACGGCACGGGCAGTGGTCTGCCACAATATGATGAGATGATTGAGCATTTCAGTCAGCGAGCTGGCTGGAAAGAGAAAGCCCTGACCCAGCGCGGCCTGACGGTGCAGGCCGGTCATCACAGCGAACAGATTTTTACCCGCTGGCGCGCCGGTAATTATAACGGCTGGTCAATGGCCGGGCGTTGCTATGTGGCGCTGGAGGAGCTGCGTTGGGGAGCATTTGGTGATGCCTGCCGCCTGGCAAGCAGTGAAGTTGCTTCAATGCTGAAAGATAACCTGCGCGCAATGGCAGCGGATTTTCTGGCACAAGGTATTAACGCCTCCCCCTCCACGCGGCACTTTTATCACCAGTGGCTGACCACCCCTGCCACACCGGGAATAATGGATTACAAGGATTTGCTGGGCTGGTTAGGCGACTGGAGTGATGCGGAGCGTCATCCCATTTGCTGGTCGGTGACCCAAAGCTGGCAGACCGTGGCGCTGGGTATGCCAAGACTCTGCTCAGCCACCCGCCTGGCGGGGGCAATGGTGGATGAGATATTTGGCGAGTAAAAAGATGTGCCCTGCAATTAACCAACCTTGATGGTTAATTGCAGGATGCAGCTGCCTGACAGGAAGTAAAAGAAGCGTTCCCCCATCATGCCTCCCTGACAGCAAAAAGAACCTTTCCACCGGGTGAAAAGGTCCTCTTTTGCGTAAATCAACTACCTGACACTAGCGGCGAGCGAGATCAGTGCCCCGCAGATTCGACGGGCTTTTCTGCCGCTTTATCGGCAACCGGAACGTTGCCGAAGCGTCTTGCATAAAGTGCGGTAATAATCGGCACCAGAATCGCGGTCACAATCACACTGGCGGCCACCAGTGCAGTGGCGGAAGCGGCGACCGGCTCAAACGCCGGGTTAATCTGGGCGATGATAACCGGGTTTGCAACCGCGGCCCCTGCGGCAGATGAGGCTGCTATACCCGCTGTGCCGTTACCGCCGCCGATGACTTTGTCAGCAATGATCAACGGGATGCCGGTGATGATGATGACCGCAACACCCAGGAAGATACCGAGTAAACCTGTATCGAGAATGACGCTCAGGTTAATGGTATTACCCAGTGCAAAGCCAAAGAATGGAATCAGAACCGGTGTGGCTTTGCTAAAGAAGGCGCGAAGATCGTGGTCCAGGTTACCCAGTGCAAAGCCGATGAGGAACGGCAGCACCGCGCCGATAAAATGGTGAGGTTCAAAAGAGGCCAGCCCTGCGGAGCCCAGAATCACCATTGTCATCAACGGGCCGGACTCCAGCGACATCAGGACGAAGGCGCCCGATTCTTCTTTCGTACCGTACTGGTTCATCAGGCTGGCATAGAGGCCACCATTTGTCATGTCCATAGCGGAGACGATAGCCAGAACGGAGATGCCTGCAAAGAAGCCGGTCTGAATTCCACCTTCAGGAATAAAGGAGGCGGCAATCATAGCCACAAGCCAGGCGACGGCGATTTTTGTCACCACCAGCGTGCCGGATTTACGCAAAACCGTACCGGTTGCGCGCAGGTCAATGGATGCGCCAATACAGAAGAACCAGACAGCCAGAATTGGAACCGTACCGCTAATCATCCCTTTGGTGAAGGAGCCAAAATAAGCGCCTGTATTCGGGGCAAGGGTATTTAAGATTGCCCCAAGGAGCAGAGGTATCAACATCATCCCGCCAGGGATTCGTTCAATGGTGGCTTTGATCTTCATAATAAATCCTCACTTCTCATCATATGGAATGACCGAGAAAAACCAGAAGTTAACTTTCATAAATTCAAAGGGTTAAGCCCGCAGAGTTTTATCGCCCCTGGCACATTTCCGCCGATGCGGCTGATGAGAGGAGCAGGCTATAAATCTGTTTATCTCTGGTGGCAACATATCTGGGCGTATGATGCGATCAATGGAATATTGATTCAATGAAAATAAAACAATGTTTTAGTTATCTTCATCACATATTCCGTGTAAAGATTTCTAAAGGCTCCAATAATTAGATTGGCTGTAAATGGCTTGTAAAGAATCAGAGGGTAAATACTGCTAGCAAAGTAATAATCACCACAGTTATTTGGTTTCATGTTTTGCTATGCGTCAGGAACATCTTATTTTTATTGAACGTAATTTCCCGTTAAGTAAAACGTAGTTTCGATAAAAAAAGGTTCAGATTGCTGGAATTGTGCCGTGCTTCACACGGCAACTTTATGTGAAGTTGATCACGTTTTTAAATCCTGTTAGGGTAAAAATAAATCGTTAACTGCCCCAGCAGGCGTCAACAGGTTCGGTTGTACAGGCTGTGACCAGCCCGTGTAAGTAAACCTGCTACGCTTGAATAAGGACGCTGCAAGATGCGGCGTAATACGCCTGGCGTTAATGTGGAATAAAGCCGGGCGGTAATGGGCGAAAGTCAAAAGAGGAAACTATGTTAAAAAGGAAAAAAGTTAAACCCATCACTTTGCGCGATGTAACCATTATAGATGATGGGAAATTACGCAAGGCTATTACCGCTGCATCGCTGGGTAATGCGATGGAGTGGTTTGACTTCGGGGTATATGGTTTTGTGGCTTACGCCCTCGGCAAAGTGTTTTTCCCTGATGCCGATCCCAGCGTACAGATGATTGCAGCGTTAGGTACCTTCTCTGTACCGTTCCTTATTCGTCCGCTCGGCGGGTTATTCTTCGGGATGCTCGGTGACAAATACGGGCGTCAGAAAATTCTCGCTATCACCATTGTTATTATGTCCGTCAGTACATTCTGTATTGGCCTGATTCCCTCGTATGAATCCATCGGCATATGGGCACCCATCCTGCTGCTGCTTTGTAAGATGGCGCAGGGCTTTTCGGTGGGCGGAGAATATACCGGTGCATCTATTTTTGTGGCGGAGTATTCCCCGGACAGACGTCGCGGCTTTTTAGGAAGCTGGCTGGACTTCGGTTCTATTGCGGGCTTCGTATTAGGGGCAGGTGTTGTGGTTCTGCTTTCCACGATTGTCGGCGAACAGAACTTCCTGGACTGGGGCTGGCGTATTCCATTCTTCCTGGCCTTGCCGCTCGGCATTATTGGTCTTTATCTCCGCCATGCGCTCGAAGAGACCCCGGCGTTCCAGCAGCATGTGGATAAACTGGAACAGGGCGATCGTCAGGGATTACAGGAAGGGCCGAAAGTCTCCTTTAAAGAGATTGCAACGAAACACTGGCGTAGCCTGCTGACCTGTATCGGTCTGGTGATTGCAACTAACGTCACCTACTACATGCTCCTGACCTACATGCCGAGCTATCTGTCTCATAACCTGCATTACTCTGAAGATCATGGCGTGCTGATTATCATCGCTATCATGATGGGTATGCTGTTTGTTCAGCCGATGATGGGGCTTCTGAGCGACCGCTTTGGCCGACGTCCTTTCGTCTTGTTCGGCAGCGTGGCGCTCTTTGTGCTCGCCATTCCGGCGTTCCTGTTGATTAACAGTAACGTTATCGGCCTGATTTTTGCGGGTTTGCTGATGCTGGCGGTGGTGCTCAACTGCTTCACCGGTGTCATGGCCTCTACGCTTCCGGCGATGTTCCCGACGCACCTTCGTTACAGTGCGCTGGCCAGTGCCTTTAATATCTCCATTCTGATTGCGGGTCTCACCCCAACGCTGACGGCCTGGATGGTCGAAACCACCTCCGATCTAATGATGCCAGCCTATTATCTGATGGTGGTTGCGGTAGTGGGCCTGATAACTGGTATCACGATGAAAGAGACGGCCAATAAACCGTTGAAAGGGGCAACGCCTGCGGCATCGGATATTCAGGAAGCCAGAGAGATCCTGCAAGAGCATCACGACAATATCGAACAGAAAATCGAGGATATTGATCAAGAGATCGCAGAACTGCAGAAGAAGCGCACCCGGCTTGTTCAGCAGCATCCGAAGATTGACGAGTAAGTGAATAAAGCCCGGTGAGAACCGGGCTTTTCTTTATCTATTAGCACCCGGCAGCAATGTAGTCGCCGTTGGCACTGACCGGAATCACGGTTAAGAAGAGCACCACCGCAAAAAGCAGTAATGCCACGCCACCGGCAAGACGCACTGCCGAAAGTAGCCAGGGGAATTGCCCGGACTCCCGGCTGAAGAATGTCGCGGTGCTATTACGGGCGTAACGGACGGCCAGCGACAGGCCCATAATAGACAGCGCCGTGCCGAACGACATCGTCATCACGGCCGCCATTCCCCAGCTCACGATCCCCAGCGCATTAGAGAACAACAAGATCATGATGGCCCCACTGCATGGGCGAGCACCGATGGCCAGAATCACCCCGAGACGCGTTTTCCAGTCGCCCTGCGTACTGACGCCGACACCGTGTTGCCCACAGCCGCAGTCCATGTGATGGGCATGTTCCCCGGCAAGTGGCCGTAACGCTGTGATTTGCCGTTTTTTCGGTTTTAAACGCCTCGCCGCCTGCCAGATAAGCCAGCAGCCGAAGCCGCCAATCATCACGGCACTGATTTTCTCCACATACCAGCGGCTTTGACTGAGATCGCCAGAGGCAAGGTTGAACCCTACCGCCAGAATGAAGACAAACAGAATCGCGCTGACGCCCTGCATCAGGCTGCCCAGAAAGGGAATCACGCGAGCGGCAGTCTGACTCTCTTGATTGGTCGTCATCCAGGTCGTCACAATGAATTTGCCGTGCCCCGGCCCAATGGCATGGAGTACGCCATAAAAGAAGGCGCCTGACAGGAGCCAGATTCCTCCGGTGTACTGATGATTATTAAGCTGGAGCAAATACATCACCAGGTAACGATGCAGCGTGATTTGCGCGTTCAGACACCACTGCAAAAACTCGGCCCAATGGGTATGCAAGGCCACGGCGGCGAAGATAACAAGCATTACCAGCGCGATGGCGCCCGGTACGCGCCAGGGGCGGGTCAGGGTTTGCGTCGTCATAGTGTCAGGCGGGATGGGGAGACCATAAGGGCAGTATAGGTGCTGCTTTGGGTTCGCTCCAGAGAACCGGCGATGGCGAACAGGCGTGAGCAATAAAAACGGGAGCCAAATGGCTCCCGCATGAGGGGATCAGAAGGTTTTGCGCAGACGTAAACTAAAGGTATGCGCCTGGTAACGCTCGCCTGCCTGCAGATCGTAACGCGCATCAAGGGTAAGGTCCTTCGCGTTATACAAGGTGCTGCCGATAGCGATCCCGGCCATGTCTTTCACCGGCGCGGCACCTTTGGTCGTAAACTGCGTTTCGCCAAGGGTATCGGCACCAAAGGTCGCCGTGCTGCTCATCTGACGATCGTCATACTGATGAATCCAGGACGCTTGCACGAACGGGGTCAGTTTGCCGAGACGCGTATCAAAAGTCTTCTCTACGCGGGCACCGATATCGCTGGTTACCGACTGATTGTGGCTGCTGCCGACATTCAGTGCCATACCATTACCGCCGCTCTCTTTGTAGCCATCAATATGCTGATAACCATAAGTGAGCGTCGCCATCGGCGTCAGTACGACGTCGGCAGGAAGCTGTAGTGGGTAGCCCAGCTCAGTTTGCAGCGTCACGGACTGACCATTGAACTTGCCATTTGCACGACCAGAGAAGCCAGTAAAGTCGGCATTACGCGTCGACGCGTAGTTTTGACGGTTCACACCGGCAGAGAGGTTCAGGTACCACGGGTTGCCCGTGTAACCGGCATAACCAATCACACCGTAGTTATCGGCAGTCGAGCGATCATTGTTCAGGTTGCCGGTACCGTGAACGGAGGTGTTGCTATAGTTCACGGCCGCACCGGCACGCCAGTTGTCACCCAGGGCACGATCGGCACCCAGCAGCAGACCGCCGAACTTCGCTTTATAACCGCTGACTTCACGAGAGCTGTCCTGACGGGCAAAGCCACCAAACGGTTGACCCCAGAAGGCCCACTCATCCCAGGCATCACCGGTAGAGATGCCGCTCATGCCCGCGGTTTGCGGATTACGCGCCGTGTTCATGTGGTTACCGACAATACTCATCGCTTTGGTGACTGCGGTGCCGGTGGCAGTACTGGCATTGATGTTCTGGCTGGAGGAGAGTTGCTCACCAACACGGTTTGCCTCAGAGGTACCGTTGATGGCCAGTGAGGCGTTATACAGCTCCAACAGTTGCGGAGAAATACCGGAATACTGCGTCAGGCCGGTCAATGTTGACGTCGCACCCTCCGTGGTAGCCCAATTTTTCAGGCCTGGTTTTACCGGCTCCGCTTGCGGCTGTGCTGGCGTTGCGGCAATCGGTGTCACAACAGCAGGGGGCGCAACCACTGGCGTCGCATCGACGGGCGTGACAACAACCGGCGTCACCACGGCAGGTGTTTTTGGTACAGTCGTGGTCGGTGCCGTCGTTACCGGGGTGACAACCACCGGTGATGTCGGGGTGGTGACAACCACCGGTGATGTCGGGGTGGTGACAACCACCGGTGATGTCGGGGTGGTGGTAACAGGAGGAACCGTAACAGGTTCTGGGGTCACCGGTGTTGGCTGAGATGTCTGCGGAGGCGTAACGATAACCGGTGCCTCTTCCAGACTCAGCACTAACGCACTGCGCGTGCCGTCGTTAACTTCCGTTCCTTTCACGGCACCGTTGTAACCCACGGCTTTATAATTCAGGCTGCTGGCGTTGTACTGGGTATCGGCACTGTTTGCGCTGATAACCACATAGCGCTGACCGGTGGCAAACGAGTAAGTATTGCCTGTACGTGCCAGCGAGATGTGGGAACCCTGGTCGATGGTTGCAGCACCGTTCACCGTAAGACGACCGTAGCCAGAGGCCGTCGTTGTATCTTCCGAGGCATTAGCACCGTCACTGACGCCCAGAATCAGGGAGCCGGTGGCATTCTGGTGATAATTGCCATAAATGATAAGCGGCGCATTCACCTGGAGACGTGCCGCGTCGTTAAGGACCGTGCCACCCGAGGCATAAACATGGTTGTTCAACAGTAACGAACCTGAACTGAAGGTCACGTTCCCGCCATTGGTAAAGATATACCCGGTTGCGCCTGGATTATAACCTGTCAGTAGACCTTGCCCGTCACTGCTGCCAGCGATAACGATCGGCGTTGCACCATAATTATAAATATTACCGGCGATGGTTCCGCTGTTGGTAATCTTTATAGCGTCACTAAAGCTATTGTTATTATAGGTATATATGGCCTGCGGCGCTTTAATTAGCCCGCTATTAATGATCTCGCCAATGGCATTATATTGCGTGCTGTCGCTTAAAATGCCGAAATAATTGCTGCTGATGGTTCCGCTGTTGATCAGTGTGCCAATGTTGCCATAGTTTCGAATGGCGACGCTGCCGCCGACCAGGCCATTACTGTAATTGGAAGAGATAGTTCCGGTGTTAACAATGGTATCAATGCTGCCTTCGTTAAAAATAGCACTGTCACCTGAGTGACCATTATTATTATTGGAAATGGTACCGGCGTTTTCGACCTGGTAGATATATCCGTTGTTATACAAACCCATAGCACCAATAATAGTGCCATCGGCTTTGTTATTCAGCGTGTTGATATAGCCATAGTTATGAATGGCGTATCCATAGTTGCTGCTGCTGGCGTCGCCAATCAGTCCGCTGTTGCTGATGAGGTCAGTCTGACTGCCGTTTTCCAGGTAGACAGCCCCATAGGTGCTGGCGTTCGCAATCGTGCCGCTGTTCGCAATCGTGCCGATAGTGCCAGCGTTATAGACCGAATATCCACTGGTGCCGGAAATCGTGCCCGCATTATTTAAATAATTGAGGTTACCATCGTAAGTTACCTGGATTGCAGAAAATCCAGAAGCAATCAATGAACCCTGGTTGGTAATATCTAAATTATCGAAAGTAAATGAAATTTCACGACTTGTACTAACTGCTGTGCTAATAGTTTCATTCGTTGTAATGGCGTGAGCATAAGTCGCCAGCAATCCTTGCGCAGAGGTGAGTGCCACCAGCAATGAACCATGCTGGCCGATTCTTAATTTCTTCATGATGTACCGTTGCGTTATATTTTTAAAAGATTCCTGGTGTTGGTGAAATTGGATCTCAGATTCGTCTGATATTTATCCAAGTGCAGAATATACATTTGGTTGCAAAAAACACAATCCGTGCTAAATGATGTTTAAGCATCACTATACGCTTTATAAATGCCGTTTTATGCACGATAAAACCCTGCAAAGAGAAGGCTTAATGCGTAATAAATGTGGAGAGAAAGTAAGTCATTTGTTGATTGCTATGGTTTTTTTATTAAGCGGATGTGGTACTACCACTCGTCAGGATAATCTTGGTGCGCTCACAAAAACTACTGGTCTAACCAGTGAAAATTTACAAACTAAGACATTTGTGCTACGCGCCTTAAGTAAAACTTTAGCCCCTGTTAACATTTTGCGGGTTTATATTGAAGGTGATGGTTTCGCCTGGGTTAATCGCTCAACCCCTTCAGATGACCCGACACCGCGTAACCCGGTAGGATTAAAACTCGCAGCAGCGGATCCGTCGCCCAATGTCCTTTATCTGGCCCGCCCTTGCCAGTTCACTGATCTTCCTATGGCTGCCGTTTGTACCACAACGTGGTGGACGGACAAACGCTTTGCGCCTGAAGTGGTCAGCGCGATGAATGAAGCGCTCACAATATTTGCTAATCGTTATCCGGGGGTGCAATTAGAGCTGGTGGGGTATTCAGGCGGGGCAACCCTCGCTGCGTTGCTTGCAGCACGTCGCCATGATGTCCGTTCATTGCGCACGGTTGCCGGAAATCTGGATGTTGCTTACGTCAATGCGTTACATCATGTCACGCCAATGCCTGAGTCGCGCAGCGCAATAGACGTCGCCGCACAACTTTCAACCCTGCCGCAGGTACATTTCAGTGGCACCGACGACACCACGGTCCCAACGTTAGTGGCAAGACGATTTCAGCAGGTGGCCGGTAAGCGATGTGTTCAGATCGTGGAGGTTACGGGCATGGAGCATGGTTCAGACTGGGCAGCGCGCTGGCCGGTATTGCTGGCGACGCTGCCGAAGTGTCAGTGATTACGGGTTAACGATCACTTTGTGGTAGTTCTCTTTATCGATCTCGCCAATCTCAATGGTGATGCTGGTCTCTACGCCATCCTCGACGGAGAAGTGTTCAGCCGCCAGCGCCAGCACGATATCCGCAGCGGCTTTTTTCACCTCCGCGCTACGCCCCGGCAGCATGCGAAAATCAATTTGCAGGAAGGCTTTGTGTGCAATGCCTGCACCTGAGACGTAACGGGATACGGGAATAAAGAAAGTTTTGAAATTGCCGACGTCGGTGACCACAACGGGTGCGAGCAGAGTGTGTATCTTTTGCGCAAAGGTTTCGAGTTTATCCTGTGCAGGCAGATTGGCGGTGTAGTGCATGAGAATATTAGGCATGAGATTTCCCTGTAAGAAACAGGCCTTTATGTATACGTCAGGTGGTGGCGTGAAAGCAAGCGAGGGTAGGGGAATGGATAATCGGGTAGCAGGAATGAGATGTGGGCAAATGCCGAAGGGGCGCAATCGGGAGATAAGCTGTCGCATTTTCCCCCTCACCCTAACCCTCTCCCTCAAGGGAGAGGGGACCGATCGTGCTCGCATTTTTTTGTGGGGATCCCTCAGCCCTCAGGGAGAGGGAGAAAACCAAAAGCAAAAACCCAGCCATAGGCTGGGTTCTCTGAATAAGTGGTGCCCGGACTCGGACTAACGCCGGAGGCGTTGAACAGCGCGTGTGTCGCGCTGGCCCCGAAGGGGTGAGTCGCTTGCGGCGAATAATCGAACGGAGTTCGATGGAGAGTCCGCATCTCTAAAAGCAAAAACCCAGCCATAGGCTGGGTTCTCTGAATAAGTGGTGCCCGGACTCGGACTAACGCCGGAGGCGTTGAACAGCGCGTGTGTCGCGCTGGCCCCGAAGGGGTGAGTCGCTTGCGGCGAATAATCGAACGGAGTTCGATGGAGAGTCCGCATCTCTAAAAGCAAAAACCCAGCCATAGGCTGGGTTCTCTGAATAAGTGGTGCCCGGACTCGGAATCGAACCAAGGACACGGGGATTTTCAATCCCCTGCTCTACCGACTGAGCTATCCGGGCAACGGGGCGCATTAAACCTTAATCGCTGTAAGGCGTCAACTCTATTTCAAAAAATGCTGTTCAGTTGCTCAACTTTACGGCAGTCTGAGCGATTCTGCGCCAAATAGCGGCGTGCTGCACAAATCTTCCAGATTTTTTCTGCGCGGGCAGGCCATGCTGTTCACGAGGATAGCGGAGGCAATATGGCAAATGACTGGCTGGAGCTACGGCAACATGCTGATACCGGTATTGAAACCATTCGTGCGCACTTTGAGGGGCACGCGTACGATCCGCACTGGCACGATAGCTATCTTGTCGGTATTACCCTGAGCGGCACGCAGGAGTTTCATTGCCGCCGTGAACGCCATCGCAGCGTGCCGGGTGACGCATTCTTGCTGGAACCTGGCGAGATTCATGATGGCGACGCGCCGGTGGAAGGGGGCTTTACCTACCTGACGTTCTACCTTGATGAAGGGTGGTTGAACTCAACATTGCGTGGATTATACGACTCGGTGCCTTCCAGCTACTCGCTCCATTTTTCTCGCACGATGGCGCGCGAGCCGCTGCTCGCCAGGGCTATTTCGCAAACGTTTTATTCTCTGCATAGCGAAGAGATGCGGATCGTGCAGCAAAGTGCGATGGACAATCTGCTTGGCCAGCTTACCCGGCATACCCAATGGCGAAAGCGCCTGCCGTCGCAGTTGCAAAGCGCCGCAGTGGCGCATCGTGCACGTGATTATTTGCACGCGCATATAGGGGAAAATATCGGCCTGTCGGATCTGGCGCGGGAGACGGGTACCGATCGCTTCACCCTGACGCGTTGCTTTAAACGTGAGTTCCACCTTTCGCCCCATGCCTGGCTTATTCAACTGCGGCTGGCCAATGCCCGCAGCAGGCTGGCACGGGGAGAGCAGCCCGCGAGCGTGGCGGCCGCGCTGGGGTTTGCCGATCAAAGCCACCTCGGGCGCTGGTTCCAGCGTGCTTATCGCCTCTCCCCCGCCCATTACCGAAAACTCTGCACAAATCTTCCAGACGGTGTCAGTAAATAGCGCGACAGTCACAGTACGGAGAATAAGGAGTCCCGACTGTGCATACTTTCTACACTTACCTGCCGTTTATGCTTTTTGCCTTTGTGGCGTCGATAACCCCCGGCCCAACTAACATTTTGATTCTCACCAGCAGCCAGCGCTATGGCGTTAAGGCGACCCTGCCTGCGGTGATGGGGGCCTGCGTGGCGGCGAGCCTGATTGTGTTTATTTCCGGCGCGGGGGCAGGGGAAATACTGCGTGACCACCCGCTGATACGCGAGGCCATGAGCTGGGCGGGCGCCCTCTGGCTAAGCTGGATGAGCTGGCAGTTGTTTACCGCGCCGCCGGCCAGTTTGCACGGCAATGCCGGGGCGCCGTTTAGCGGGCGATCTGCGGCCATGTTGCAGCTCATTAATCCGAAAACCTGGATGATGGCGCTGGCGATCGTAAGCCTGTTCGCGCCAGCGGGCGCACACCCACTGCGGGATGTGTCGCTGCTGTCGCTGAGCTTTCTGGTCATTTCCCTGCTTTGTCTGTGCGCCTGGACGCTGCTTGGCAAAGCGGTTAACCGACTGTTTCGTACGGCGACATCACTGATTATTTTTCAGCGGGTAATGGCGCTGTGTCTGTTGCTATCGGCCTGGATGGGGTTTGTCGGCTGATCAGGTCAAGGCACCGCCTGCCCGGCAGCAGGCAAAGCGCAGAATATCTTCCGCCAGCCGATGTGCCGTATCCACATCCGCCTGGCTGCGATTAACCAACATCCGGCTCAGGCAGCCTTCCAGCACCAGCTCCATCTGTTTGGCAACCATCGTCGGGTCGTCCACATCCAGTTGCCTTAGCAGGTCATGCGTGAAGGCGAAGGCTGCTTGCTTTTGCTGCTCAGCCAGCTGGTGGACAGGATGATCGCGGTCCGGATAAAACGTGCACGCGGCAATGAACAAACAGCCCGGATAGCGGTTGTTGCTCACACACTCGGTTAACGCACCGTAGCGGGCCAGTAGCTTTTGCTCCGTCGTCAGCGCTTCGTTGAGCAGAAGCTGCCTGCGCCAGGCGTCCACCTGCTGGCTGAGATGGCGCAATGCATCATAAAACAGGGCCTCTTTATCCGGCCAGAACCGCTGAAACGTCTCCAGAGGATAATCAACGCGCTCGGCCACCATCTCGGGCTTTGTATCAGCAATTCCTTTCAATTCAAAAAGTTGAAGCGTTTCATTTAAAACATCTTCACGTTGCACGGTGAACTCCTCCGTCTTCATAAGCCAGCTTCCCCCCCCAAGTGTTGTTTATGGGGCCAGATTGCGCAAATGCGCGGCGAAGGCGCTGGCATCCATAAATCCTGTCACGCGCTGCGCCGGATGCTCCTTGCCCTCTGCATCGAAAAATACAATGGTGGGCAAACCCAGCACCTGTAAATGTTGCAGCAGGGCTTTATCCTGCGCGGTATTGCGTGTCACATCGGCTTGCAGAAGCAGCGTGTTCTGCAAGGCTGTTTGTACCTGTTTATCGCTAAAGGTGTACTTCTCGAACTCTTTACAGGCCACGCACCAGTCAGCATAAAGATCCAGCATGACCGGGCGGCCGTTCGCCTGCGCCAGCGCCTGATTGAGGTCGTCGACGGTTTTGATAGTGGTAAAGGGCAGATGCGCCTGACTTTCAGTAACGGGTTGCCCAAATGCCCAGTCCTGTAACGGACGCGCGCTGACCAGGGCGGCGCCGAGCAGGAGAATCTGGAAGATACGCATTACCGGGCGGGTGGCCCCGAGGCTTGAAATAAACGCCCAGGCGAAGAAAGCGACGCCGAGCAGCGACCAGAGACGCAGCCCCCAGTCGTCACCCAGCACACGCTCCAGCAGGAACACCGGCAAGGCAAGGATCACAAAGCCAAAGGCGATTTTGACCTGCGCCATCCACGGCCCGCTTTTGGGCAGCAGCCGGTTGCCAAACACCGTCACCAGAATCAGTGGCAACCCCATGCCCAGCGCATAGAGGTAGAGCGTGCCGCCACCGAGCCACAGATTACCGCTCTGGGCAATATAGAGCAGGATGGCACTCAGTGGCGCGGTGGTACAGGGGGAGCAGATAAGCCCGGCAATGGCACCCATGGCGAAAACACCGCCCGGCGAGCCGCCCTGCTGGCGATTGCTCAAGAGTGTCAGGCGTGTTTGCAGGGACGAGGGCAATTGCAGGGAGAACAGGCCAAACATCGACAGCGCCAGCAGAATAAAGACCACGGACAGGCCAATCAGCACGTAAGGATGTTGAAGTGCAGCCTGGAACTGAAGCCCGGCGGCGGCGACCACCAGACCGAGCGCGGTGTAAGTCAGCGCCATCCCCTGAACGTAGATGAATGCCAGCATGAGGGCTCGCGCCGTGGAGAGACGCTGTTTACCGCCAAGCACGATGCCGGAAATCAGCGGGTACATCGGCAGCACGCACGGCGTAAAGGCGACACCGATGCCGATAAGCAGTGCCCAGAGCGCAGAGAAGGGCAGTGCGTCTGAGTTTTGGGTGTCATCGCCCCTCACCCCGGCCCTCTCGCCCGAGGGGAGAGGGGGAATGTCAGCTTCAGCGCGTGTTTGTTCCCTCTCCTGGGGGAGAGGGTCAGGGTGAGGGCGAACCTCACTTAGCGGAATCACTTTGGTTTCCGGTGGGTAGCAGAACCCGGCGTCGGCACAGCCCTGGTAAGTAACCGTCAGCGTCGCGCCCTCTGCCGCCTGGTTAATCGTGACCGGCAGGTTTAACCGCTGGCGGTAAATCTCACTCTTACCGAAAAACTCATCCTCATGGGACTCGCCGGCGGGCAGCGAGAGCGGGCCAACGTCCGCCTGCGCAGGCGTGACTTTTATCTGCTGGCGATAGAGGTAGTAGCCCTCTTTGATCTGCCAGTTCAGCGAGAGATCCTGCGCCTGCTGTTGGAAATCGAATACAAATGCCCGATCCGCAGGCACAAAATTCGACCCTCCGGGCGCGTCAAACAGCCCGGCGAGGGCAGGGGTACTGCATAGCAGCAGAATCAGCGTAAAGATGCGTTGAGCCATGAGAGGTAGTCAAAGTCTCCGTGAGTAACCGGTATAGCGAGCAATTCTGGGGTCTGGTAAGGATGATGCGCTTTAATGCAGGCGAAGAGGCCTTCGAGATGAGCAGCGTCGCTTTTCAGCAGCAGCTGGACTTCGTACTCCTGTTCGAGCTTTCCCTCCCAGTAATAGAGGGAGGTCGCACCGGGGAGGATCGTCACGCAGGCGGCGTGTTTATCGGCCAGAACTTTTGCCGCCAGCTCCTGGGCGGTGGCCTCATCCGGAGCAGTGCAGAGTACAACAACAGCGTCGGGCGTGTTCATCGTTAACCTCTTCTTCGCGAAAAGAGGACTATACCACGCGTAAAAAAATCGGGCCGCAGCACGGCCCGGTTTTAATAAGATTTACATCAGGATGCCGCCAATCACAAAGCCGAGCAGCACGCAGAGCGAAATGGCGATGACCCCCGGGATAAGAAAAGCATGGTTAAACACATACTTGCCAATGCGGGTTGAACCGGTGTCGTCCATCTCGACGGCAGCCAGTAACGTCGGGTAAGTCGGCAGGACAAAAAGCGCTGACACCGCCGCAAAAGAGGCCACCGCCGTCAACGGGCTTACCCCCAGCAACAGCGCCGCAGGCATAAGCGCCTTGGTGGTAGCGGCCTGAGAATAGAGCAGCGTTGAAGCAAAGAAGAGTACAACGGCCAGTAGCCACGGGTAATTATGCAGCAGATCGCCTGCTACTGTCTGAATGTCGGTAATGTGCGCTTTCACGAAGGTATCACCCAGCCAGGCGACACCCAGAACGCAGACGCAGGCGCTCATGCCGGATTTAAAGGTACTGGCGTTGAGAATGTCGCCGGTATCGATTTTACAGGTCATGCTAATCAACGTCGCGATGGTCAGCATAAAGACCACGATCGCTTCGTTACGCGGCAGTACCGGGTTCTTAATCAGACCCACGGTGTCACTGATGGCAGTGGCATAAAACATCACTGCCACAATACCGATCAGGAAGAGCAGCACGGAACGTTTGGCGTGTGGCTTAAGCTCGAATGCCTGACTGCCACGCAGTTTGACTTCGCCCTTCGCCAGACGCTCCTGGTAAACCGGATCATCCTTAAGCTCCGTACCGAGAAAGTTACACACGACAGCCGTCAGCATCACGGCGATCAGCGTCACCGGGATACAGATAGCCAGCAGCGTCAGGTAGCTCACCCCCAGCGGCTCCAGGATCCCGGCAAAGAAGACCACGGCGGCGGAGATAGGTGAGGCGGTGATCGCAATTTGCGAGGCCACCACGGCAATGGAAAGCGGGCGTGACGGGCGAATGCCCTGCTCTTTTGCCACTTCCGTAATCACCGGCAGCGTGGAGAACGCTGTATGCCCGGTGCCCGCCAGAATCGTCATAAACCAGGTAACCAGCGGGGCGAGAAAGGTGATGTATTTCGGGTGCCGCCTTAGCATACGTTCCGCCAGGCTTACGAGGTAGTCCATCCCCCCTGCCACCTGCATGGCGGCGATGGAGGCGATAACGGCCATGATGATTTCAATGACGTCAAAGGGTATTGCGCCAGGTTTGATTTGAAAGAAGAGGGTGAGTATAAGCACGCCGAAGCCACCGGCAAAACCAATGCCGATGCCGCCGAGTCTGGCCCCCAGGTAAATGGCAAGCAGGACGAGTACAAGTTCTGCAGCAAACATAAATGCCTTCCTTGTTGATGAAGTGAGATTGAATTTTTTCTACTGAAGGCCAAAAAAAAGGCACGTCTGCTGACGTGCCTTCAGGCTTTAGCCGCCAGTGTTACTGTTCGCTTTCATCGGTATAACGCTTGGCTTTATAGGCCGGATGCATCAGGTTCTGGGCGGAGAAAATATCATCCAGTTCCGCTTCGGTAAGCAGACCACGCTCCAGAACGACTTCACGTACGCTCTTGCCCGTTTCGGCGCAAATTTTGCCGACGATGTCACCATTGTGGTGACCAATGAACGGGTTAAGGTAGGTGACGATGCCGATGGAATTATAAACATAGCCCTCACAGACGGATTTATTAGCGGTAATACCGTTAACGCATTTTTCCAGCAGGTTGTAGCAGGCATTCGTCAGAATATGGATGGACTCAAACATCGCCTGGCCAATCACGGGTTCCATCACGTTCAGCTGCAGCTGGCCCGCTTCAGACGCCATCGTCACGGTGGTGTCGTTACCAATTACCTTAAAGCAGACCTGATTCACCACCTCTGGCACCACCGGGTTCACTTTGGCCGGCATGATGGACGAGCCCGCCTGCAGCTCAGGCAGGTTGATTTCGTTCAGGCCGGCGCGTGGGCCGGAGGAGAGCAGGCGCAGGTCATTACAGATTTTGGACATCTTCACGGCAAGGCGTTTGAGCGCACTGTGTACCATGACGTACGCGCCGCAGTCAGAGGTCGCTTCAATCAGATCTTCTGCCGGAACCACGGGTAAGTTTGACACTTCTGCCAGCTTCTGCACCGCCAGCTGCTGGTAGCCGTCTGGCGTATTCAGCCGTGTGCCGATGGCAGTTGCGCCGAGGTTCACTTCCAGCAAGAGTTCTGACGTGCGCAGCAGATTTTTGGTCTCTTCTTTTAGCAAGACGTTAAAGGCATGGAACTCCTGACCGAGGGTCATGGGCACCGCGTCCTGCAACTGGGTACGGCCCATTTTCAGAACATCGCGGAACTCATCCGCCTTATGTTCAAAACCATCGCCCAACTGGCTAATGGCGTCGATCAATTTAAGCACCGAGGTATACACCGCAATACGAAAACCGGTTGGATAGGCGTCGTTAGTGGACTGGCATTTATTCACGTGATCGTTCGGGTTGAGGTACTGGTACTCACCCTTCTGGTGTCCCATCAGCTCAAGGCCAATATTTGCCAGCACTTCGTTGGTGTTCATATTCACCGAGGTTCCTGCGCCGCCCTGGTAGACGTCGACCGGGAACTGGTCCATACATTTGCCGTTATTAAGGACTTCATCACATGCTGCCACGATGGTATTCGCAATGCTCTTCGGGATGGTTTGCAGCTCTTTGTTTGCCAGAGCCGCCGCTTTTTTTACCATCACCATGCCGCGGACAAATTCCGGGATGTCGCTGATTTTGCTATTACTAATGTAGAAGTTTTCAATCGCTCTAAGAGTATGTACACCATAATAGGCATCCGCTGGAACTTCCCTTGTACCCAACAAATCTTCTTCGATACGAATGTTGTTTAACATGTGAACCTTCTTTTTCAAGCTACGAATGAATGCACCAAACACACAGTAGATATGTGGTTATGTGTGATTTCTGACCGACGATTATCTCCTTTATCGGCCAGATATTCGCGATCATATTCTGATTACGCTGAAATGCCGTAATCTGGATCACTTATTATCTTAGCTGTTTTAGCAGAATCATTAATCTGTGAAATGAATCACCGCTTGCGGAGCGCCTGAAAAATACTTTGGTGAAAAAATTGAATTTTGGCCTAATCATCACCATCTCACCTTAATGCGACTCGCAAACCCTTTTCGACGGGGGCCTTAGGCGTCCGTCCCCTGACAGGAGAAACCAGTGCGCTGGATACCGTTACTCGCTATTTTTTTATACGTTTACATTGAGATTTCAATTTTCATTCAGGTCGCCCATGTGTTTGGCGTTCTGATGACCCTGCTGCTGGTTATTTTCACTTCCGTGATTGGTATGTCGCTGGTGCGTAACCAGGGCTTTAAAAATTTCCTGCTGATGCAGCAGAAGATGGCGGCAGGCGAAAGCCCGGCGGCAGAGATGATCAAAAGCGTGTCCTTGATCATCGCCGGTTTACTACTGCTGTTGCCAGGATTTTTCACCGATTTGCTGGGGCTGTTACTTCTGCTTCCGCCGTTGCAGAAGCTGCTGACGCTTAAGCTGATGCCGCATTTGCGTTTTGCACGCATGCCGGGCGGTGGGTTTAGCGCGGGGCCGGGTGCGGGTAATACTTTTGAAGGTGAATATCAGCGCAAAGACGAGCAGCGCGACCGTCTGGACAATAAAGACGATCGCTAACCGTTTTAGCGTGTAAAAAGCCCGGGTGCCGGGCTTTTTTACTGCATGACCAGGGTGCGTTTAGGCAACAGCACCCACAGCCCCGCCAGCATGACAATCGCGTACAAGCTTTTCCAGCCGGGAATCGCCAGCAGTAACAGGCAGAGCAGGCTACCCACCCACGCCAGCACCTTGTATTTGCCTTTCAGCAAGCGGCATCCTGCCATCATGCATAGCAGATAGATAAGAATGAAAATACCGTTGGCGTAGATTATCAAGGTATCGAGATCGACCGAGAACGCGTAGATGCCGATCGTGCAGATAACGCAACAGGCCAGCACCGCATTCAGAGCATTAAGCGGGATGTGTCTCGCAGAGAGGCGGGCAAGCGGGCTTTGCGGCTTATATTGTGCCTGCGACCAGACCAGGCGGGCAAAGCTCTGGATATAGATATTAAGACTGGCGAAGCAGGCGAGGTAGCCAATGATACAGGCAATCCATAGCGTCTCTTTGCCAAAGAGATTGACGACAATAACCGGCAACGAAGCCGCTGCGCCCAGGTCGCGCCAGAGATCAAAATGCAGCACCACCACGGTACAGGCCCAGTAGACGGAGCCGGCCAGTATCAGGCCAATCATCAGCGCCCGCGGGAAGTCGCGCTCCGGGTGTTTAAATTCCGATGCCAGATGAGCAAAGGCTTCAAGCCCGACGAAACACCAGAACATGACCGCCAGCGCGCCGGTCATGCCCGAAAGTGACACCTCTGCAGGCGCAGGGAAAGGGATTGTGGAGAGCGATAATTCTCCTTTCCACCAGATAGCGGCGATCAGCGCCACAATCAGCCCGGCAATCAGCATCTGCAAATTGGCGCTTGAACCGGCACCACGCGTGCCCATAAGCCAGATCAATCCCAGCGTCGCCAGTTCAGCCATCAATACCTGCCAGCCCTGCCAGCCAAACATCCCTTGCCAGAAGCCTGCTGCTATGTGCAGCGCAGCGGGAAGGCCCACCGGAATGACCGATAAGAACAACCAGCCGGTTACGCGTTCCAGGCGCGGGCCAAAGGCCATGCCAACAAAATGGGCAACGCCGCCCGCGCTGGGAAAGTGACGCCCCAGTACCGCAAAAACGATGGCAACCGGGAACACAAGAGCAATCAAAACCGGCCAGGCCCACAGGCTGTCATTGCCTGCCGCCAGCGCCGCCAGCGCCGGAACGGCAAATACCCCCGTGCCCAGCAAAGAGGTGGAGAGTAGTCCAATCCCTTGTGCTAACCCCAGCTCCTGTTTTAATCCGCTCATGCTGCTTATTCCTGTCGTCGTCATCGTATTGTCGTTGAAGTCATGCTAACACAATAGATTTTACTTATGGTCGCCGGGTAGCCTGCCGGAAACAGCAGCTTGTCTTCGGGTTTTTTTACCGCAGAGCGCATTTATGCGAATTTTTTTTGAGCCCCCCCCTTGAAGGGAAAAAACATGGCCCCATCTCTCAGGTCACCAGCCGGAGAAGCCAGTGCGGACCGGCGCCATCCATAACTGATAAAGACTTTCTCAAAGGAGAGCTATCAATGAGTATTCGTCCGTTACATGATCGTGTGATCGTCAAACGTAAAGAAGTTGAATCCAAATCCGCTGGCGGCATCGTTCTGACCGGTTCAGCAGCAGGCAAATCAACTCGTGGCGAAATCATCGCTGTCGGTAAGGGCCGCATTCTGGAAAACGGTACTGTTCAACCGCTGGACGTTAAAGTGGGTGACATCGTGATTTTTAACGACGGTTACGGCGTGAAATCTGAGAAGATCGACAATGAAGAAGTGTTGATCATGTCCGAAAGCGACATCCTGGCAATTGTTGAAGCGTAATCCGCGAACGACACTGAACATACGAATTTAAGGGAAAGAAAAAATGGCAGCTAAAGACGTAAAATTCGGTAACGACGCTCGTGTGAAAATGCTGCGCGGCGTAAACGTACTGGCAGACGCAGTGAAAGTGACCCTGGGCCCGAAAGGCCGTAACGTGGTTCTGGATAAATCTTTCGGTGCGCCGACTATCACTAAAGATGGTGTTTCCGTAGCACGTGAAATCGAACTGGAAGACAAGTTCGAAAACATGGGCGCGCAGATGGTGAAAGAAGTTGCCTCTAAAGCGAACGACGCTGCAGGCGACGGCACCACCACCGCAACCGTACTGGCACAGTCCATCATCACCGAAGGACTGAAAGCGGTCGCTGCTGGCATGAACCCGATGGATCTGAAACGTGGTATCGACAAAGCTGTCGCTGCTGCGGTTGAAGAGCTGAAAGCGCTGTCCGTACCGTGTTCTGACTCTAAAGCAATCGCTCAGGTTGGTACCATCTCCGCTAACTCCGACGAAACCGTAGGTAAACTGATCGCTGAAGCGATGGATAAAGTCGGTAAAGAAGGCGTGATCACCGTTGAAGACGGTACCGGTCTGCAGGACGAGCTGGACGTGGTTGAAGGTATGCAGTTCGACCGTGGCTACCTCTCCCCGTACTTCATCAACAAACCGGAAACCGGTGCTGTTGAACTGGAAAGCCCGTTCATTCTGCTGGCTGACAAAAAAATCTCCAACATTCGCGAAATGCTGCCGGTTCTGGAAGCCGTTGCGAAAGCAGGTAAACCTCTGCTGATCATCGCTGAAGACGTTGAAGGCGAAGCGCTGGCAACGCTGGTGGTTAACACCATGCGTGGCATCGTGAAAGTGGCTGCGGTTAAGGCACCTGGCTTCGGCGACCGTCGTAAAGCTATGCTGCAGGACATCGCAACGCTGACTGGCGGTACCGTTATCTCTGAAGAGATCGGTATGGAGCTGGAAAAAGCAACCCTGGAAGACCTGGGTCAGGCGAAACGCGTTGTTATCAACAAAGACACCACCACCATTATCGATGGCGTGGGTGACGAAGCAGCGATTCAGGGTCGTGTGACTCAGATTCGTCAGCAGATCGAAGAAGCGACGTCTGATTACGACCGTGAAAAACTGCAGGAGCGCGTAGCGAAACTGGCAGGCGGCGTTGCAGTAATCAAAGTTGGTGCTGCTACCGAAGTTGAAATGAAAGAGAAAAAGGCACGCGTTGAAGATGCTCTGCACGCTACCCGTGCTGCGGTTGAAGAAGGCGTGGTTGCAGGCGGCGGCGTGGCGCTGATTCGCGTTGCAAGCAAAATCGCTGAGCTGAAAGGCCAGAACGAAGACCAGAACGTGGGTATCAAAGTTGCGCTGCGCGCGATGGAATCCCCGCTGCGTCAAATCGTGCTGAACTGCGGTGAAGAGCCGTCTGTTGTCGCTAACACCGTGAAAGCGGGCGACGGTAACTACGGTTACAACGCAGCAACCGAAGAATACGGCAACATGATCGAGATGGGTATCCTGGACCCAACCAAAGTGACCCGTTCTGCGCTGCAGTACGCGGCCTCTGTGGCTGGCCTGATGATCACCACCGAGTGCATGGTAACCGACCTGCCGAAAGGTGATGCGCCTGACTTAGGTGCAGCTGGTGGTATGGGCGGCATGGGCGGTATGGGCGGTATGATGTAATTTAATCTTCATACTTCAGACCGCAGATGCGTTGGCTGCGCTCATTCACCCCAGTCACTTACTTGAGTAAGCGCCTGGGAATGAATGGACTTGCCGCCTGCCTGCAACCTGAATGATTCGATTAAATAAGTATCTCGCTAAAAATGAGAAACCCCCGGGCAGAAATGGCCGGGGGTTTTTCTTTTGGTCATCTTTTTAGTATAAGGTTTACACACGGACGACTGTGTCCAGCTCATTGAAAATGGGGAATAACATGCAGGTGAAATATTTAGCAGGGATCGTTGGCGCAGCCTTATTGCTGGCAGGTTGCAGTTCCGGCAATGAGCTCTCTTCAGGCGGGCAGAACGTGCGCTTTGTTGAAGATAAGCCTGCCGCCGAATGCCAGTATCTGGGTACCGCCACCGGTAAGCAAAGTAACTGGCTTTCCGGGCAGCATGGTGAAGAGGGCGGGTCAATGCGTGGTGCCGCGAACGCGCTGCGTAATCAGGCCGCGCAGATGGGCGGAAACGTAATATTTAGCGTCACCAGTCCGACACAAGGCTTCCTCTCCAGCTTCGTGCCGACCGCCAGTGAAATGAACGGTCAGGTTTACAAGTGCCCAAACTGATTTGAACTGCGGTGAGAACGCCCCTGAAAACGCTCAGGGGCGGATTGCCACTAACTCTGACTGGCTTTCTGTTTTATCTGCTGCTGCACGCTGTGCAGGCTGCGCATGCATTGCTCAAGCGTCAGGCGGTGGCGTTTATCGCTGCTTAACGTTTTAACGCTCACCTGGCAGGGTTTCCCCTTCAGTCTGTTCAAACGATGGCTGTAATCCAGTACGCGACGGGAAACAGAGGCCATCTCATCGTCTTGCGACAGGCTACGGGTTTTAATCACGGTTCCGCTGTACTGAATGTCTCCATTTGCATCAGTGTAATGATAAATAAGGGCGTGATGGTGGCTAAACAGGGCCTGCTTCCATTCCGCCTGAGTATAAGTATCGTAGGCAATATTACCGTCAGGTAAAAAGTCTGCGTCATATAATGGAAGAAAATCCAGAACAGATGAGAGGCTGATAGCAACCTCACGCATCTCCGCATTATTAATTGCATGAATAATTGCTGCGACGACGACCTCTATCTGATGCTCATTAATACTTAACTTCAGTTTTTTGCCGCAATGCAGCGTAAAATTAAAAATCAGTTCACTGGCTCCGTTTTCATCCAGTTCCACAAGATTAACGCGCTGACCAATATCCGCATTTTTTAGCTCATCTATTTCAACAGGCGGGATATGGGAATGCATTTTTTTTGATGCTGAATCAATAGCTTTTCGCTGTTGCTCCTTCGCCTTACCGGCAGATGCTGCCTGGCGTGACAGGCGATGCTCCAGCGCGAGTAACAGATCTTTCAACGCAACCAGTGGGAAAAATAATAGGGATTGTTTATTTTTAGGGTGCTTAATTTTTAAGGCTAAAGCCGCGAATTTATCATTGTGACGAATAACACCGGTATTAACACCCATAATTGTGTATACCATCTGGTTCTCCTTAACCATTCATCTATTTAATTTATGCGAAATCGCAGAGCGTCATAATAACAAAAAATAGAGCGCAGGGGTCCCCGGATGAAGCGTGAATTCACCCAGGGCGAGAGTGGAAATATAAAGTGTGGGGTTACGACTGGCGCAGCTGTAAATCCAGCGGCGTTTTACTTGGCTCACCGCCAATTTCACGGGCCAGTTTTGGCACCATATAACCGGACACCAGCGTGAGTAATTCGCGCATGATGGTACGTGCCTCATCGTCACTCACCATAAAATGCGCCGCGCCCTCTACTTTATCCAGCACATGCAGGTAGTAGGGCATTACGCCTGCATCGAACAACGCATTGCTTAAGTCAGCCAGGGTCTGCGCATTATCGTTCACGTCGCGCAGTAACACGCTCTGGTTAAGCAGTCTTACGCCAGCCTGACGCAGCTTTGTCATCGCGGCCCGGAAGTCCTCACCAATCTCCCTGGCGTGATTAATATGGTTAACCAGCAGGAGTTGCAAAGAAGAGCGGGCAAAACGTGCGGCCAGAGCGTCAGTTATACGTGCCGGGATCACAATGGGTAAACGGCTATGGATGCGCAGGCGCTTGATATGCGGAATACCTTCAAGCTGCTCAAGCAGCCAGTCCAGCTCGTGATCCTTCGCCATCAGCGGATCGCCACCGGAGAAAATGATCTCATCCAGTTCATCGTGCGCGGCAATATAGTCGAGGGCGACCTGCCAGTTACGTTTGTTGCCCTGGTTTTCCGCATACGGGAAATGGCGACGGAAGCAGTAGCGGCAGTTCACCGCGCAGCCGCCTTTCACCAGCAGCAGTGCACGGTTGCGGTATTTGTGCAGCAGACCGGGCACCGCATTATGCTGTTCCTCCAGCGGATCGGTGCTAAATCCGGGGGCGGCGAGAAACTCCTCCCTGGCGGTCAGAACCTGGCGTAACAGAGGGTCGTCAGGATCGCCTTTTTGCATACGTGCAACAAATGCCCGGGGAACGCGCAGCGCAAACAGGCGCTTTGCCTCGCGTCCGGCAAGGAGATTTTCGTCAGCGTCTATATTTAAAACACGCAGGAGTTCATCGGGATCGGTTATTACATCGGCAAGTTGTACTAACCAATCTTCTCTGGATGGGGTATTTAGGGTTACAATATGCGCCATTTTGTGGCTTAGCTACCAGTTAACAATTTTAGAGGGCCTTTATGGCGACTTACTATAGCAACGATTTTCGTGCCGGTCTTAAAATCATGATGGACGGCGAACCCTACGCGGTTGAAGCCAGTGAATTTGTTAAACCGGGTAAAGGTCAGGCTTTCGCACGCGTTAAGCTGCGTCGTCTGCTGACCGGCACTCGCGTTGAGAAAACCTTTAAATCAACGGACTCCGCTGAAGGCGCTGACGTTATCGATATGAACCTGACTTACCTGTACAACGACGGTGAGTTCTACCACTTCATGAATAACGAAACCTTCGAGCAGCTGGCTGCGGACGAAAAAGCAGTTGGCGACAACGCCAAATGGCTGCTGGATCAGGCGGAATGTATCGTTACTCTGTGGAACGGTCGTCCTATCGCTGTTCTGCCGCCGAACTTTGTTGAACTGGAAATCGTTGAGACCGATCCAGGTCTGAAAGGCGACACCGCAGGTACTGGCGGCAAACCTGCAACCCTGAGCACTGGCGCTGTGGTTAAAGTGCCGCTGTTCGTGCAGATTGGTGAAGTGATCAAAGTGGATACACGTTCTGGCGAATACGTTTCCCGCGTGAAATAATCCCCGATTATCTCTTACCCGTGGCGCAGCAGCCCTGTTGCGCCATCCTTCCGCCAGGCAACCCTCTTTCTCGTGCGGTCAGTTAAGGCTTCACATCGTCCTAAAAATCATCCTTCCTTCTGCATCCTGCGCAATCTTGTCTATGCTTAAGTAGCTATACACAAACAATATTGGCTATAAAAGGAAGATATTATGGTTAAGAAAACAATTGCTGCGATCTTTTCTGTGCTGGTGCTTTCTACTGTACTGACTGCCTGTAACACCACCCGTGGTGTCGGTGAAGATATCTCCGATGGCGGTAGTGCTATCTCTGGTGCAGCCACAAAAGCGCAGCAGTAATACCAGCCGGTACGGCTCACGCCGTACCGCTCATTTCAGCGTTACGGTAGTGAATCAACCCCGCCATGAACTTCTGGCAGTGACAGAAACGGCGTGAACCGATTTCCCATTCCCAGCTTCATTCTTATATTCCGCTTATAGGTGTACACCGTTTTACCATTGATACTGAGCTTGGTGGCGATCGACTGATTGCTTGTGCCTTCCATCCAGAGCGACAACACTTTCTCTTCCTGGCGCGTCAGCAGCGGGGTGGCAATATGCGGTGCCATTCGCACCGGGCGAGCAAGAACTGCCGCATCGATAGCGTATGCCAGCGTTTCCAGGGGCACGCTTTTTTGCAGACTCGCATGGAGAGCATACTGCGCACAATAGTCATCCAGCTGCGTATCTTTTCCCGACTCCAGTAGGATGAGACGGTTCTCTTCGCTGCACGCGGAGAACAAGGAGGAGAGTTGATGAATATGGTGCAGGTCGTTTCTGAAGCCAAACAGGTCGGCGATGATCAGGTCAGGCTGCCACTGCGCAATGTGCTCTTTTGCCAGCATCAGATTATTCAGTGCCGTCACAAGAAATGAGGCGGGAAAAAGATCGGTTTGATTGAGCCAGGCTTCCAGCCCCGTCCGGGTGAAATAACAACGGTCAATCAGAAGGATTTTGAACATATTTTTCTTCGCAGTAGAATGGTGGCGCACGGCTTCCTTTTCCCGGATAGCACATCATCATAGGGGGTAGCGAAGGTGAATAAATGCCTGAACTGCGCAGCTATCTGGGGCTATTTCTTGCTTTAAGTCACTTAAATTGATGCAATTGCAAAAAAATTGCATCAGGGCGGTTACTGCGCCAGACTTTATTTTCTACCACCAGCCTGTCGGGACGACCCGGCAGCGCCAATCTCAACGGGGACGGCCCCACACTGGAGCCAACAATGTCCTGGATAATTCTATTGATTGCAGGCCTTCTGGAAGTGGTTTGGGCCATTGGTCTGAAATACACGCACGGATTTACCCGCCTGATTCCCAGCCTGATTACCGTTTCGGCGATGATAGCAAGCGTTGTGCTGTTGTCATGGGCAATGAAGAGTCTGCCGGTCGGTACGGCTTACGCCATCTGGACCGGCATTGGGGCCGTGGGTGCGGCGATAACGGGCATGATATTGCTCGGCGAGTCAGCCAGCCCCGCCCGATTGCTCAGCCTGGGGCTGATTGTTGCAGGTATCATCGGGCTTAAACTCAGCACCCACTAATAGGTCTGGTTTATCCACATCAGTTTTTCAACGGCAAAACCTTCGCGGGCGGCGATATCAACCATCTGTTTTTTCACCTTATCCGGCAGGGTCGGGGTGCGGGAGAGGATCCACAGATAGTCGCGATCCGGCCCGCACACCAACGCGTGCTGGTAATCCTTATCCAGCGCAATGATGTTATAGCCGCCATAGAATGGCCCAAAGAACGACACTTTTAACGCCGCACGGCGGCTGTCACCGGTGAAATAGGCTTTACCAATCGACTGCTGCCACTTTCCTCTTTCCCGATTGTATCCCCGGTTAATGACCTGAATACCACCATCGTCCATAGTGCTGTAAGTGGCGGTCACCTTTTCCAGCCCGCGTTCGAAGCGGTGGTCGAAGCGGGCGATTTCGTACCAGCGACCGAGATAACGCTGGGCGTCAAAATTCTCAACAACGGTTACGCCAGAAGGCGGGGTGGGCGTACTACAGGCCACAAGCAAAAACGCAGCGGCAGCTGTTGCAATGACAGGCAGCAAACGCATGATGTTTTCCTTTCAGGTTTTTATGCTAAGTGTAGAACCTTAGGGAGAAATTGCCTGCGCAGCGATCTGTGACGCCACCTGCATTACCGCAGCGGGAGGCTGTTGCTGACGTATCTGCTGCGCCATGAATCGCATCCACGGATCCATATGGCTGAACATGGCTTTGTACCCGGCACAAAGGTGGTTGTGCCAGCGATCGCCCATTTTGTGAATGCGATGTTTTGGGCAGCCGCCGTGGCAGGCGAAGCGCCACTCACACTGCTGACACAATGACGAAACCTGTCCCTTCTCCAGTCCGAATTTACGTTGCTGTTTACCGTTAGCCATCTGTGCCAGTGAATCACGACGCACATTGCCCAGTTTATGGGTGGCGTACACGTAATGATCGCAGCTGTATACATCGCCGTTTTGTTCGACCACCAGCCCAAAACCGCACCGTGACTGCATGACGCAGAGCGAGGGCGTCTCCCCAAGCCAGGCGGCCAGGGCACTGTCAAACAGCTGGACATAAACCCGGCCAACATCATGGCGAACCCAGTAATCAAAAACAGTGATAATAAACTGCCCCCACTGCTCGCCTGAAACTGACCAGTCCGTCACCTGGCGCTGGCTAAGTGACTGAGGGTAGAGCAGCTCACCATATTTTTCATGCACCGGCCGTTGCTCAACGGCAGGGATGAATTGTACAAAATCGGCACCGAGCTCCTGGGTAATAAAGCGGTATATCTCAAGCGGGTGCTGTGCTGTTTGATCATTAATAACCGTAAGCACATTGACCTCAACGCCGTGTTGTTTAAGCAACGTCATGGCGTTCAGCACCTGACTAAAAACGGAGCGACCACTCTGGGTTTTACGGTAGGTGTCATGCAACCAGGCAGGGCCATCGATGGATAGCCCGACAAGAAAATGGTGTTTTGCCAGAAAACGCGCCCAGGTCTCGTCAATTAAAACGCCATTTGTCTGGATGCTGTTACGGATAGTTTTGCCCGCTGCGTAACGGGCCTGGAAGGCGAGCGCTTTCTCAAAAAACGCCAGTCCCGCCATCGTAGGCTCGCCCCCTTGCCAGGTGAACTCCACTTCGGGCGCGGGATTCGCCTCAATGTACTGCTGAACGTAGCGTTCAAGGGTAACGTCATCCATATGACGCTGTACCTTTTTAGGCTTTAGCGTGTCCTGTTCTTTTTCAAGGTAGAAGCAGTATTCGCACGTCAGATTACACTGGTAACTGACCGGTTTTGCCATCAAATGAAAAGCGCGATTCATGTCATTCTCCCGATCGGTTAGCACGACTAAAAGTGATATGAGTCACTGTTTCGTCGCTTGCCGTTGACATTATGTAGAATGCAAGGAAATAATAATTTCATTAAAACACAACAAGCGTGAAATTTAAAATTCAAACGTCAACATCAGGGAATCCTTATGAGCAAATTCTTTGCAGGCGCACAGAATCTGGGTAAGTCGTTCATGTTGCCCATCGCGGTGCTTCCGGCGGCGGGGCTGTTACTGGGTATCGGCGGCGTTTTCTCAAATCCGGTCACTATTTCCACCTATCCGCTACTGGATAACCATATCCTGCAGGCCATTTTTACCCTTATGAAACTCTGCGGAAGCGTAGTGTTTGATAACTTGTCCCTGCTGTTTGCCGTGGGGATTGCCGTCGGTCTTGCGCGAAGCGATAAAGGCACCGCCGGGCTTGCATCCGTTCTCTGTTTCGTGGTGATGAACAAAGCGATTAACGCCATGCTGATGCTGACCGGAAAGCTGGCGGTGGATAATCTGGCGGCGGTCGGACAAGCGAACGTGCTGGGAATTGTTACGCTGCAAACCGGGGTGATGGGCGGCATCATCAGCGGCCTGCTGACGGCCTGGGCGCACAATCGCTATAACAAAACGGAGCTGCCAAATCTGCTGGCCTTCTTCAGCGGCTCGCGCTTTGTGCCTATCATGACCTCTTTCTTCGCCATTTTTCTTGGCGTCGCGCTCTTTTGGGTGTGGCCGCCCATTCAGGCCGGGATTACCCACCTCGGCGGGTTAGTTGAGAAAACCGGTTATGTTGGTACGCTTTTCTACGGCATGATCCTTAAGTGCCTGATTCCTCTTGGCTTACACCATCTTTTCTATCTGCCATTCTGGTTAACCAGCGTGGGCGGTGAGATGACCGTCAATGGTCACGTGGTTCAGGGAACGCAAAAAATCTTTTTTGCCCAGTTAGCTGACCCGAGCGTGCAGCAATATTACATTGGCGTTTCGCGTTTTATGGCCGGCCGTTTCGCAGACTTTATGTTTGGCTTACCGGGCGCAGCGCTGGCTATTTATCACACCTCCAAACCTGAAAATCGCAAAAAAGTGGCGAGTCTGATGCTCTCGGCAGCCCTGACGGCGTTCGTCACCGGTATTACCGAGCCACTGGAGTTTGCGTTCATGTTCTGTGCTCCGCTGCTGTATGGCGTGCACATCATCCTCACGGGCGTGGCCTTCATGTTTACGCACATCCTTGAGATCACCGTCGGACAGACGTTCTCAGGTGGCCTGATTGATTTCCTGTTGTTTGGTGTACTGCAAGGCAATGCGAAAACCAACTGGATGCTGATGCTGCCGCTGGGGGCCGTGATGTTCTGCCTCTATTACTTCTCCTTCCGTTTCCTCATCCAGTGGCGTCAGTTGAAAACCCCTGGTCGTGAAGAAGAGACGCAGGAGTCAGTTACCGTCAGCGGCAGTGCACGACCGGCGCAAATCGTGGATGCGCTGGGCGGAAAAGAAAATATCGTCGATGTTGACTGCTGCGCAACACGCCTGCGAATCACGGTGAAAGATCCGGCGCAGGTGCAACTGGATAACTTTAAAGCGCTGGGGAGCAAAGGCGCATTTATACGTGGACAAGGAGTCCAGGTGGTGTACGGCCCGCACGTCACCATTATTAAGAATGAAGTTGAAGAATTTATTGGCGCCTGACCAGGGACCTTATTATGAAAGCTGTAATGCTGATGTTTGACACACTGACGCGCAATCACCTTGCGCCTTATGGTGGCGATGCGATTACGCCGAACTTTACCCGGTTAGCACAGGAGTCTGTGCAATTTAATAACTTTTTCGTGGGCAGCATGCCGTGCATGCCTGCCCGCCGGGAACTGCATACCGGACGCTACAATTTCTTGCATCGCAGTTGGGGTCCGCTCGAACCTTTTGATTTTTCTACCATGCAGGCTTTGCATAAGCAGGGTGTGCACACCCATATGGTGACTGACCACAAGCACTACTGGCGGGACGGCGGCGCGACCTACCATACCCGGTACTCCACGTTCGACTTTATTCGTGGTCAGGAAGGGGATTGCTGGAAAGGGCAGGTCGAGAAACCGCTGATTCGCTGGCAGGGCATGGAGGATGAAGAAACCCGCCGCCGTCGTGCCGGGCGCATGACCCAGGATCTGATTAACCGGGCGGCAATGCCGACGCAGGAAGACCATTTTACTCACCGAACCATTGCGTCTGGTCTGGAGTTTATGGAGACCAACCAGCATCAGGATAACTGGTTCTTACAGATAGAGTGTTTCGACCCACATGAACCTTTCTTTGTGCCAGAGAAATACCTGGCCCAGTATGGATGCACTTCCGATGACTTCGACGGCTGGGTGCCCTATTACTGTGGTAGCCCCGGCGGAGAGAATAATGATAAAGCGAGGAAGTTTTATCAGGCGCTGATCACCATGTGCGACGACTATCTCGGTCAGGTCATGGATAAGATGAAGGCGCTCGACCTGTGGGAAGATACCCTTTTCATCGTCTGTACCGACCACGGATTCTTGCTGGGCGAGCATCAGTGGTGGGGTAAAAACATCATGCCGGTGTATAACGAGATCGCCAGAACGCCATTCTTCATCCGCGATCCGCGCTGTAAAAAGCAGGGAGAGCAACGTGAAGCCCTGGCGCAAACTATAGATATTCCTGCGACGTTGCTGGACTACTTTAATGTTGAGCGGCCGGATTCCATGACCGGGCGGCCTCTGCTTCCTGCCGTTATTGATGATACGCCGGTACGCGACTATGGCCTGTTTGGTTATTTCGGCGGCCATATAAACATTACCGATGGCGAATCCGTCTATATGCGCTGTCCGCGTGAAAAGGGCAAAGCAAACCTCTTTGAATACACCCTGATGCCCACGCGTATTGATAGCCCCTTTAGCGTCAGCGAGTTAAAAGATATTCGCATCCACCCAGGGTTTGACTTCACGCAGGGGGCCCAGGTCATGCAGATCCCTGCCAGCTTCGGCTATCTGAATCCGTGGCGTTTTGGCGACAAACTCTATGATATTAAGAATGACCCTTTACAGGCGCAGCCACTGAACGATCCGCAAAAGTCATTCGAGATGGCGCAGGCCATGTTGCCCCTTCTTAAGGCTCACGATGCGCCGGCAGAATTACTGGTGCGTTTTGAACTGGACGAGCTTTCACCCGAGCGCGAACAGGCGTTCAGTGAGCGCTGGAGCCAGGACGATGCGCTGGCAGACACGCCGTGGCACTGTGCCGACCGGGGTGTCTATGAAGCCCTGATGTTTGTCAGCAAAGCCGCAGAAAAACAAGGGGTAACCCTTGAGATGCTTCTCGAAGCGTGCCCGGTAGAGCAGGGCATTCACGGGGACGATGTCCTGCGGCTGGTCGAACGTCATTTTACTGGTGACCAGCAACTGGCCCTCTCTTATCAGGTTCGATTACTGCTCAGGGTGGAGTAACAATGGCGTGCTGGACGCTGGAAAATGACGCCTGGCGGATACGCGTGGCGGCCCGGGGCGCGGAACTGTGTGAATGGTGGGATAAAACGCATCAGCGTTCTCCGCTCTGGCAACCCGATCCCAGGGTGTGGAACAACAGCGCCACGCAGCTCTTTCCGGTCGTTGGACGGTTACGCCATAACGGTTTGTGGCATCAGGACGCGTTCTGGCCGCTGCCTGCGCATGGTTTTTTACGGCATCAGCCGTTCAGCCTTGAGCACATTGGCCCGGACACGCTGCAACTTAAGTGTGACGCGAATGATGAGACGCGGAAAATGTGGCCGTTTGACTGGACGCTCCGGGTTGGCTGGACGCTCACGCCTCAAGGAATAACGGTCAACTGGAGCATCGAGAACCATGACGCCCGGGCCTTTCCTTTTGCGCTGGGCTGGCACCCGGGTTTTGCGCTTACGGTGGCAACGCAAGCCGGGTGGCAGATCAGGTTTTCATCACCGGTCGGCGGCCCTTATCCTACGCAGGACAGAACGTTATCTATTCCTGACGAGTCGCCCTGTACTTCCGCCTTTTCGCTCGGCCCTGACACCTTTCAACAGGGTGCCGTCTATTTTGCAATGCAGGAGGCAAAGGATATCAGCGTTGTCTCTCCTGATGGGGTGGTCGCGCTACGAATGAACGCACCCGAAGCGCGCTGGCTGGCACTTTGGGGGGTGCCGGGTGCGGACTTATTGTGTATCGAACCGCTGACGGGCACAACGGACGACCCGACCTTCGATGGCAATGTTATCCACAAACGTGGAATGCGCTGGTTAGCGCCAGGTGAACGTTACCGGCAGAGTGTCGGCGTTATCCTTGCGCAAGACGTGGCATGAATTGATGGCTAAAATACCCGGCAATAATCTGTTGCATAACGCGTTGTCCATGAAAAGGGATGAGCCGGGAGAGTCATGCATGAGTGTTAATAAAGAAAAGGTGCGCGTTTACATCGCCAATATCCTGGTGGGACTGGCGGAGACAGACCACAAAATTGCAGAGTTCATATTGCGTAACCCGGCGCGGGTCGTTCAGTTACCGGTGAAGAAAATTGCCCTCGAGATAGGCGTTAGCGAAGCCACTATTGTCCGGTTTTGTAAGAAGATTGGCTATGGGGGTCTCCTGAGTCTGAAGGCGGAGCTTAAACGTGAACTGCTGGAAGAGAGTGACCTGACGTTGCCCTCATCCCCGGACATCTTTATGAACGACACCCGCAATGATGTTGCACATAAAATTGCGCTCACGCTTGAGACTACGGTGAAAGAGACCATCGATCTGCTCGACATGAAAAAAGTGAAATCCATTGTCGAGCGGTTTATTCAGGCACCAAGGGTGATGTTCGTTGGTTTCGGCGCGTCTGGTCTCGCGGCGATGGAGGCGCGAGACAAGATGAACCGTATTGGTATTGAATCCGAAGCCTTTACTGACCGCTTCACCATGACCTTAAAACTGGCAAACCTGAAAAGTAACGATCTGGTGGTGGCATTCTCCCACTCCGGTGAAACGCCCGAGGTGGTTAATGCTTTTCGTCTTGCCCAAAAAGCCGATGCCGGGCGGCTGGCCATTACGCATAACCCGCACTCACCGTTAACCGAGATGGCCGATATTTTTCTGTTGACCTGTGGTGCCGCCGGGCCTTTTCAGGGTGACTCTATCGCCACCCGTGTATCACAACTATTTATGATTGAATTTCTCTGCACCGAGATAACCCGGCATAACTTTAAAGAGAGTGCTTCGCCGGGGCTCTCTATCAAAGAGATACTGATTAAGGAACGCATCAAACGTGAGTCAGCAGGGTAACACTTCCCCTCGTTTGCGAGAAAAATGGTGGCTGGCGGGTAAAAAGCCAGATTACCGCTTTACGCTTGCCAACGAACGTACTTTTCTCGCCTGGATCCGTACCGCGCTGGCGTTGCTGGCGGGGGCGGTGGGCATCGATCAGTTTTCTCCACAGTTAAGCTCCCCGACACTGCGCCTCGCGCTTGCGCTGCTGCTGGTGTTCTCCGGTACGGTACTGGCCATCGTTGCCTGGTATCGCTGGCGTGAAAATGAATATGCCATGCGGCTGGAGAGAGAGCTTCCTTACACCCGTTTCTTATTGCTGATTGCCGGTGGCGTGGTGCTGATTGCTCTCTTACTGGCGTGGTTGCTCTGGCAGGGCCAGCCGTGACGGTACGCGACCCGGGATTGCAGCCTGAGCGTACCCGGCTGGCGTGGAGGCGCACAGCGTTTTCGGCTCTGCTGGTCGGTTGCTTGTGTCTGAGAGGTTGGGTGACGCAGGCAAATTACCTCTATGGCGCGGCGTTCTGCCTGATGCTGCTGGCAATCATCGCGATTGTTTTACAACGAAAACGAGCGGTTGTGCTCTCGCTGGTGTTAGCTGGCATCGGGCTTGCCATCCATTTTACCCGTCTGATCTGAACACCCGCCAGCCTGAGCCAGCGGGTCTTTGCTTAAAGAAAAATCACACCGATCAGCGTTACCACGCTCAGAATGGCGGCAAGGCCGTAAAAGACCCATTTCCCGTTAGGCACATGCACTTTGATGTCATGCATGGCGTGGTGCAGGCGATGAAGCCCGCACCAGAGCGGCAGGACGATCATCAGGAACAGAAAAGCACGACCAATAAAACTCTGGGCAAAAGCGAGAACACGTTCATAGCCAAGCGCCTCGCCAGGGTAGAGTCCCAGCGGCAATAGCACCCCGACCAGCAACACTATCACCGGGGCCACGATCGCTCCCCACATGCCGCCTGCACCAAATAATCCCCAGAAGACGGGTTCGTCAGAGCGTTTTGGGTTTGGATTAATCATCGGGGCCTCCTTACCAGAAAAGTGCGACGAAAAGGATGACCAGCGTCGCCAGTCCGGTCACGACCCAAAGTCCGAGAATGATCGGTTCGGGCCTGAGTTTTTCATCTTTAATGATGACGTTTGCGGCCTTGGGTGCCAGCTCAAACCAGGTTTTGGTATGCAGCAGCGCAGCGGCCAGGGTTATCAGATTCAGAATGACCACAATGGGGTTTTGCAAAAAACTGACGAAACCCATCCAGGATTCCGGCCCATGTTTTAGCGAAAACAGCCCGTATATCAGGATAATACTGAACCAGACGGTGGGGACCGCCGTACCTTCACGCAGCATATAGAAGCGATAAAACGGCAGTGACTTCCACCAGGTCGACGGCACAGGCCGGACATAGGGTTTGCGTTGAGTCATAGTGCGCTCCTTAGCGTGGTTTCAGGGTTGCGATAAGAAAGTCTTTCGAGCTTTCTACTTTGCCCTGCTGAATAGCGGCCGCCGGATCAACGTGTTTCGGACACACTTCCGAGCAGTAGCCAACAAAGGTGCAGCTCCAGACGCCATTAGGGCTGTTTAACTGTGCCATACGCTGCTGCTTGCCTTTATCGCGGCTGTCCAGGTTATACCGGTGCGCAAGCGTAATAGCGGCGGGGCCAATGAATTCAGGATTAAGGCCGAACTGCGGGCAGGCGGCATAGCACAGGCCGCAGTTAATACACCCCGAGAACTGATGGTACTTCGCCATTTGCGCCGGCGTCTGTTTGTTGGGACCCTGATCGGGCGTGCGCGGGTTGCCAATGATGTATGGCTTGATGGCTTCCAGGCTTTCGATAAAGTGGGTCATGTCGACCACCAGATCGCGTTCAATAGGGAAATTGGCCAGCGCTTCAACCTTCAGACCTTTCGTGTATTCACGTAAAAACGTCTTACAGGCAAGCTTAGGCACCTTGTTGACCATCATGCCGCAGGAGCCGCAAATCGCCATGCGACAGGACCAGCGGTAGCTGAGGTCGGGCGCCAGGTTATCTTTGATGTACCCGAGCGCATCCAGCAGCGACGTTTGCTCATCGTAGGGAACATCATAAAAAGCACTGTGCGGCGCAACATCGACTTCCGGGTTGTATCGCACCACCTCTATTTTCAGCATCTTCATTTCAGCCATGGGTCGATTCCTTCTTCTCGGTGGCTTCCGCTTCTGCACCATAAACGCGTTTTGCAGGAGGCAACGTCGTTATCTTCACGTCGCTATAATCAAGGCGCGTTGAGCCATCTGCATCGCGGTAGGCCAGCGTGTGTTTCAGGAAGTTCACGTCATCACGTTCGGTGCAGCCTTCATCCAGACGCTGATGGGCACCACGGGACTCTTTACGCGCCAGCGCGGAGTGCGCCATACATTCGGCAACGTTCAGCCCGTGACCTAATTCGATGGTGTAGAGAATGTCGGTGTTGAAAACACTTGAGGTATCCGTGATACGCACGCGCTTAAAGCGCTCCTGCAGCTCTGCGAGCTTATCAACGGTTTTCTGCATCAGCGCTGGTGTGCGATAAATCCCGCAGCCTTCTTCCATCGACTCACCCATCTCGTCACGGATTTTCGCCCAGTTTTCAGTGCCCTCCTGGTTCACCAGCGTTTTCAGGCGTTGCTCAACGTCGGCAGCTTGTGCGTTAAGTGCGGCATCGCTGGCAGCAGAAGCAGAAGCGGCACGGGCCACAGCCTGTTCACCGGCCAGGCGACCAAATACGACGAGCTCGGCCAGTGAGTTGGAACCGAGGCGGTTTGCGCCGTGTAGCCCAACGGAGGAGCACTCACCCACGGCAAACAGCCCCTGGATCTGGGTTTCACACTGCGGGTTGGTTTCGATGCCGCCCATGGTGTAATGCGCGGTCGGGCGAACCGGAATCGGCTCTTTTACCGGGTCGACGCCGACATAAGCTTTTGCCAGTTCGCAGATAAAGGGTAAGCGTTCGAGCAGCTTTTTCTCGCCAAGATGGCGAAGATCAAGATGCACGACATCGCCGCGCGGGGTAGAGATAGTGTTGCCTTTACGCCACTCATGCCAGAATGCCTGCGACACTTTATCGCGCGGGCCAAGCTCCATATATTTGTTTTTTGGCTCGCCCAGCGGTGTCTCTGGACCCATGCCGTAATCCTGCAGATAACGGTAGCCATTTTTATTCACCAGAATCCCGCCTTCGCCACGACAACCTTCTGTCATCAAAATGCCGGAGCCGGGCAGCCCGGTTGGGTGGTATTGCACAAACTCCATATCCCGTAGCGGAACGCCGTGCGCCAGCGCCATCCCCATGCCGTCGCCGGTCACAATGCCGCCGTTGGTATTAAAACGGTAGACGCGCCCCGCGCCCCCGGTGGCCAGAATGACGGCATTCGCGCGGATCTGCACCAGCGTGCCCTCCATCATGTTCATGGCGACGAGGCCGCGTGCCTGACCGTCATCGACGAGAAGATCAAGGACAAAATGTTCGTCGAAACGCTGAATTTGCGGGAACTGTAAAGAGGTCTGGAAGAGGGTGTGCAGCATGTGGAAGCCGGTCTTATCGGCGGCAAACCAGGTACGTTCAATTTTCATGCCCCCAAAGCGGCGCACGTTGACGGAGCCATCTGCGCGACGACTCCAGGGGCATCCCCACTGCTCCAGTTGGGTCATCTCCGTAGGGCACTGATGCACGAAATAGTCGACAACATCCTGTTCGCACAGCCAGTCGCCACCAGCGACCGTGTCGTGAAAATGATACTCAAAGCTATCATGATCCTGGGCGACGGCGGCGGAGCCACCCTCCGCGGCCACGGTGTGGCTTCGCATAGGATAAACTTTAGAAATGAGGGCGATTTTGGCATCAGGATTCGCTTGGGCTGCGGCGATAGCAGCGCGTAATCCCGCGCCACCAGCACCTATTACAGCGAGATCGGCGTGAAAGGTATGCACGACATTCCTCCAGGTTTTGTTATTTCGTCCTGCGACAGGGGTCGAAGACGAACGTGTTCACTGCTCCTTTTTGTGCTGGCAGTATAACCGTAGGGGAAACAGGGAAATTTGATGTGTTCGATTTTTTTGCTGTTCACCGTTGTTATTAATCACTCAGGTTGATAAATGTCAGCTTGAAAGCGTGATCCGGCCTCTGTTTTCCTCCTTCAGTAAATGTATTGCGCAAAATTTGTCTCTCTCAGCCGATGCGGGTAGACTTCGTGCCCTTATCAGAATTTGGAGAAAGTACCATGAGCGAGACGGCAACCTGGCAGCCGAGCGCATCCATTCCTAACTTATTGAAACGCGCGGCTATCATGGCGGAAGTTCGACGCTTCTTCGCCGATCGCGGCGTACTGGAAGTGGAAACGCCATGTATGAGCCAGGCCACGGTTACGGATATTCATCTGTTTCCGTTCGAGACTCGCTTTATAGGACCCGGCCACTCTCAGGGGATGAATCTCTACCTGATGACCAGCCCGGAATACCATATGAAACGCCTGCTGGCCGCAGGATGTGGCCCGGTGTTTCAGCTGTGCCGTAGTTTCCGTAACGAAGAGATGGGACGTCATCACAACCCGGAATTCACCATGCTTGAGTGGTATCGACCCCATTACGACATGTACCGTCTGATGAACGAGGTGGATGACCTTTTGCAGCAGGTACTGGAGTGCCCCGCTGCAGAGTCACTCTCTTACCAGCAGGCCTTCCAGCGTCACCTGGAGATCGATCCGCTTTCAGCCGATAAGACCGCGTTACGTGAAGTGGCTGCAAAACTCGATCTGAGTAATATTGCCGACACTGAAGAAGACCGCGATACATTATTGCAACTGCTCTTTACCATGGGTGTTGAACCGCATATTGGCAAAGATCGCCCAACGTTTGTCTACCACTTCCCGGCGAGCCAGGCCGCGCTGGCGCAAATCAGCACCGAAGATCACCGTGTGGCAGAGCGCTTTGAGGTCTACTTCAAAGGCATTGAGCTGGCGAATGGTTTCCATGAGCTAACGGATGCCCGTGAGCAACAGCAGCGTTTTGATCAGGACAACCGTAAACGTGCCGCCCGCGGTTTACCGCAGCAGCCGGTGGATATGAATCTGCTGGCGGCCCTCAAAGCGGGAATGCCGGACTCTTCCGGCGTGGCGCTGGGTATAGACCGGTTAGTGATGCTGGCGCTGGGGGCTGAAAGCCTGGCAGAGGTAATGGCCTTTACCGTCGACCGCGCTTGATTTAGTAAGCTCTTATATGAGCGGAAAATATATCCATACCATTTATAGATTAGCTATAACTACTAAATGGTATGGAGAATGAGGTTTCCTGTCTTTTTATTTTTGCCGTAGCTGTTACGCTTTAAATCACCACGGGTTAAAAAGAAGTGCAGTAAATATAATTAACTGTATTCATAAACCCGCAGGCTTGTTATCTCACGAATAGCATGTATGTGGATGCCAGATTATCGAAGAGAAAGCGACTATAATAAAAATTCTGGGGAATCAGTAATGACATGGAAAGTGTTCACACCAGGCTTTTTATAGCTTTTAGCTTCCCTGCTCTGGATTGTAATCTGTTCTGTTCAAGATAAAGAGTGGTGGACAGGTATTGGGGAAGTCCATAACATTTGCGATCTTATGAGATCTATTGTGAAGGATGATATTCGCGATGTTGGGCTCGTCTCTTCATTACCTGTATTCTTTCCGGCAAGTTATGCCATTCTCATAAAAAGAAAACGGTATTGGTTTATTTACCTGGTGACTTTTCTTATTAGTGGATACTGGTTGTGGCAATTTTTCATCCGCTACCCGCTTTGTCTGTGGTAATTAACATTGTAAAAAATACCGGCCAGATGATGACCGGTATCTGTGATTTATAAACTCCCTGCCGGGCGTTTATTGTTACCCGCTGACGTTAAGGTACGTGCTGTTTTCTGCCCGTCCAGACTTTCCAGACGCATCTGGAAGGGAGGGAATGGCAGCTCAATCCCATGTTCACGGAAGCCCGCCAGGATCAGCTGATGAATTTCATGGCGCAGCGGCATACGATGTCCCATTTCTGCGGCATAAATACGCAGTTCAAACAGCTGAATGCCCTGCTGGAGATCCACGAGGAAAACTTCTGGCGCCGGGTTATCAATCACCAGCGAGCAGCGCTCTGCTGCCGTGTGCAGGATCTGCGTTACCTCTTCACTATTGGCATCTCCCGGGGCCGGTACCGTCAGCACCACGCGTGTCACCGAATCTGACAGTGACCAGTTGATAAACTGCTCAGTAATAAACGCCTTGTTTGGCACGATGATCTCTTTTCGATCCCAGTCGCTGATGGTTGTCGCACGGGTATTGATTCTGGTGATGCTGCCTGTCAGATCGCGGATTGTCACGGTATCGCCAATACGAATCGGCTTCTCAAACAGAATGATCAGGCCTGAAATAAAGTTGGCGAAAATCTCCTGTAAACCAAAACCTAAACCAACGCCGAGCGCGGCTACCAGCCACTGGAGTTTCGACCATTCGATGCCAATCATGGAGAAACCCACCAGCCCACCAAACAGCATCAGCAGATACTTGGTAATGGTGGTAATGGCGTAACCCGTGCCGGGCGTTAAATCCAGGTGCTGTAAGAGAGCCAGCTCCAGCAGGGCAGGGAAATTTCGCACCAGTTGCGTGGTAATGATAAAGACCAGAATGGCGATCAACACAGCACCAAGGGTAATCGGCTCAAGGCTCTCGACACCCTGTACGGTTGAGGTGACATCCCAGAGTGAGATATTTTCAAGGAAACCAAAGGCAGAGTGGATTTCGGACCACAGCACGATGACCGAAAGCAGCGCAATCAGCATCAGAATCGAACGCACCAGGCGCAACGACTGCACGCTGATGGCATCCAGATCGAGCTCTTTTTCATCAATCTCGACAACACCTTCAATACTGGTTGCGTGTGCGGCGTCATCTTCGCCTTTCGCGCGCTGGGCCAGAATTTCAGCGCGACGGTGCCGGGCGCGATCGAAGGCGAGGCGGCGGCGCTGTATCAGCATCCAGCGACGTATAACGTGATAGACCACCAGCAACAGGAACCAGATGGCAACGGAGGTTTCAAGTCGCGCCAGCAGCGCCTGCGACGTGGCCAGATAACCGACCGCCGCGGCCAGGATGGCGAGTAACGGAGCACTCAGTAACAGGTTCCACAACATGCTGTTTGCCATGTTATTACCGCTGCCGGTCTTGTCGACATAGAGCGGAATGCCTGCGCGCTTGAAGCTCAGGGTCACCACGGTTAAGGCACCGCAGATTAAAATAAAGCACAGACGCCCCAGCGACCCGGAAAACTCCCGATCATTAAGATTATCAAACATGATCAGGGCCATGATCAGCGGCACAATTAAGCTGATGCTCATCAGGTAATAACGCATACCGCGTGCTACCCGGTTCCGCGGCCAGCCAAAATGCGCCACAAACAGGCCCGTCGGACGGGCAAACGTGGCGCAAATCATCACCACCCACAACAGCGGCACGGTGGCGGTCACGCCATCACCAATGGCCACCGCCAGCGGATAAGGCCAGGCTTCGCGCAGCCCATAACCGAGCGTTGCCCAAAGCACCGGCAGCGGCAGTGCGACGAGAATTGACCAGAACACCGTTCGCAACGTGAGCCAGAAATGGTCCTGAGTGACCTTGCCGACTTTCGCGCTGGAACGCTCAAGGAAGCGGGTGAAATGTTTACGCGAATAAAGGCTAAACCCAACCAGCACCAGCGCGCCAAAGAGGGGGAATAACGTCTCTTTACTGGTTACCATCATCAGCCCGGCTTTACCCAGTTGACTGAAGGTGTCAAGGGAGATGAGGCGCTGAAGATCCTGGACGATTTCGAGTGGCCAGGCGAAGGTCATAGGGCTGACGTCTGCCGTCCAGAAGAGATAGCGGTGTGTGGCTTCGTTCATTTCCCGGAGCGCATCTTCAAGCTGGCTGTTTGACACTTTCAGTTTGGTCAGCTCAAGGATCAGCGTATCGCCGCCCTGCAACAACGAAGAGAGCAGCTCGCGCTGGGTGCGCAACTGCGCTTCCAGGATACGGTTCTGCTCGCTGGTCAGGGGCTTACCGTCCGCCTGACGAATTTGCCGTAACTGCGGCTGCTTGTTTACCAGATCTTCATACCGCATGCGATGGACGCGCAATTGGGCCATCTCGGTATCCAACTGCTGCGGTTTTGGCATCTCTGGCAGCCGGGCAACCTGTGCACGCAACGCTTCGCCGAGCATATTTGATGCGCCCAGCCACTGCGACTGTTCGCGCAGTGTGTTGAGCGCCTGGCGAACCTGTAACGTCTGATTCGTGGCCTGGCGCTGCTGGGAGGCGACCAGATCCATACGCTGCGCCTGTTGATTCAGCGCCTGCGACAGCTCACGGTTTACCTTGAACTGATCCACAATCCCCGGCGGCAGGTTGTCACTGTTTTCCGCTAAAAGCTCGGTGCTTTCCAGCGCCTGCTCCGCCTCACGCTGACGTTGACTGTTTAATTGGTTTCTTAAGGTTTGCAGATAGGTATCAAGCTGCTGGGCCTGTTTTTGCGCCAGTTCGGAGCGCATGCGGGCCAGCTCCTGACGGTTATTTGCCGACAGCTGTGCCAGTTCAAGCTCATCGACAAGCGCGCGGAGCCTGGCGGATTCAGCCTGAGCACTGAAATTTTGCGCCTGAGCCAGCGGCGTGGCCGCGCTTTGAGCGCCGATACGTCGTTCGACCTCATTGACCTGGCGACGGGCATCCGTTTGCTGTTGTGGTAGCTGGCTCAGAGAGTCGTTGATTTCACGGGCACGTTCCTGCTCTTGCTGTGCCTGGCGGGTTTTATCCAGTAACTGGCTGCTGACCTGCAAAATCTCCTGATTAAGGGCGTCAGTGCTGAGATTGGCGGGCACAGATTTGGGCTCGTCGCGCAGGTTATCCAGCTGCGCGCGCAGCGTGCGTGACAGTTTGGGGAAATTATCAATAACATCTTGATACTGCGAGGCGCGTTCAAGAGAACCTTTGCGTTCCTCAAGGGCGTTGAGCGCCCCCTGGAGCAGCTCTACTGTTTCGGTCTGTTCCGGTGTGGCTTTCGCCGCTTTGGCTTGCTCCAGCTCCTGGGAGATTTGTTTGGCATCAGGGGCGGTCGCCGCACTCGCCCCCAGGCTGAGGCACCAGGCCATCAGAAAAATGATAATCAGGCGCACAACAGCTTACCTTTCGTTAAACTTCGTCTTTTTTATCGTCAACCAGTGGGCTGGCTTCATGTTCTGCCGCGATCTCTTCTGCGGGCAGTGGGGTCGGTTCAATGTCAGGGGTGACCAGCGTTTCTGTTGAAGCCGCCAGCGGTTCACCGATTTTGGTCACCGACAGGTTTTGCAGATGCGCTACCAGTTCAACCTTACCAGGCGCAAACAGGTTAATAACGGTAGAACCCAGTTTAAAACGGCCCATTTCCTGACCTTTAAGCAAAGCAACCGCACCGTCGCTCTCCCCGGCAGGCCAGGTCCAGCGTTTAATAATGCCTTCACGCGGTGGGGTGATGGTGCCCGCCCAGACGGTTTCAATGCTACCAACGATAGTGGCACCCACCAGGATTTGCGCCATTGGGCCAAACTCGGTATCGAACAGGCAAATGACGCGCTCATTACGCGCAAAAAGGTTCGGGACGTTTTGCGCGGTCAGGTGATTCACAGAGAAGAGGTCGCCTGGCACGTAGATCATTTCGCGCAGAATACCGTTACAGGGCATATGCACACGGTGATAATCCCGCGGAGAGAGATAGGTGGTAACAAAAGAACCGTTACGGAAAAGATCCGCCATCAGGTAGTTGCCGGCCAGCAAGGCTTCGAGGCTGTAATGGTGTCCTTTGGCTTGCAGAAGTTTGTCATTCTCGATGGAGCCCAACTGACTTATCACGCCATCTGCAGGCATCACCAGCACGTTGAGATCGGTATTTAACGGGCGAACCTCATCACGCAGCGGGCGGACAAAGAAGTCATTAAAGGTGCGGTAGCTCGCGGTATCCGGCTTTTGCGCCTCGTTCATATCGACCTTGTAATATTTCACAAACAGATCGATAACCAGTTTAGTCAGCCAGCCTGCTCGTTTGCTTGCGCCCCAACCCGCCAGGCGAGTGAGCCACAGTTTAGGCAGAATATATTGAAGCGAAAGTTTAAATGAGTTTAACAAAGTAGCCTCCAGGCCATTGTTTTTTGTCGTTCCTGAACCGGGAGCATTCACCGGATCTATAGAAAAGGGGACGATTCTAGCGACGCTTAGGGTAGTTGTCAGTCTTCGGATTCAGAAAAGTTTTTACGCGTTTTTACCTGCGCCATACTTTCTAAAATACGGTGATAGTTTTCAAACCTTGTCTCAGCAATATCGCCCTTATCGACCGCTTCACGGATGGCGCAGCCAGGGTCGGTGTCATGCTTACAATCGCGATATTTGCAATGGCCGAGATAGTCATGGAATTCGACAAAACCATTAAAGATTTGTTCCGGTTCAAGGTGCCAGAGGCCAAACTCGCGCACCCCTGGAGAGTCAATCACATCACCGCCATGTGGGAAATGATAAAGACGTGAGGCGGTAGTCGTGTGCTGACCCAGACCGGAGTTATCGGAAACCTCGTTGGTGAGGATCTCATTTTGCAAGCCAAGCAGATTATTCAGCAGGCTGGATTTACCGACGCCGGACTGGCCAGCAAAAATGCTGATTCGGTCTGTTAACGCCTCTTCAAGCGGTGTCAGGCCATCTTTTTTATGGCTGGAAACCATCAGTACGCGATAGCCGATATGCCGGTAGATATCCATCTGTTCATTCACAAAATCCATGCCTTCCTGATCCAGCAGGTCGATTTTGTTCAAAACAATCAGGGGTTCAATCTCTAAGGTTTCGCAAGCGACAAGGTAGCGGTCGATGATATTCAGCGACAGCTCTGGCAGGATGGCGGAGACAATCACAATCTGATTGATGTTAGCGGCGATCGGCTTCACGCCATCATAAAAGTCCGGGCGATTCAGAACGGAAGTCCGTTCGTGCACAGCTTCTACAATGCCTTTTACCGTTACGCCTTCCGCGGCTTCTTTACCGGGGCGCCAGACCACGCGGTCGCCGGTCACCAGTGAACGAATCGTGCGGCGAATGTTGCAGCGGTGTACGCCGCCTTCGGCTGACTCTACATCGGCATGCATGCCAAAGCGGCTAATGACAATGCCTTCAGCCGTTTCGCCAAAGAGATTGTCATCAAAGTCTTTTTTCTCCGCCGACGTTTTTAATCTACGCTCATGGTTTGCATTAACGCGGCGCTGTTGGCCTTTGGAGAGTTTATTTTTACTCAATCGAGCTGGCTCCTGGTCGCCCTGTCAGGGCAAAACCTCTATGATACACGCTATTTTAGATGAATATAGTCACGCTGGTATGACGCGAGAAGGGTGGAAAATAGCATGAGTGCAAATGAAAACAACCTCATTTGGATCGATCTGGAGATGACCGGGCTTGATCCCGAGCGCGATCGCATTATTGAGATCGCCACACTGGTGACCGATGCGAATCTTAATATCCTGGCGGAAGGGCCGACCATAGCGGTTCATCAGTCTGACGAACAGCTGGCACTGATGGATGACTGGAACGTGCGCACTCACACCGGCAGTGGCCTTGTCGAGCGCGTCAAAGCCAGCCATCAGGACGACCGGGCTGCTGAACTGGCCACTATCGAATTTTTACGACAGTGGGTGCCGGCAGGAAAATCGCCCATTTGCGGAAACAGTATCGGTCAGGACCGGCGTTTTCTGTTCAAGTACATGCCGGAACTCGAAGCGTACTTCCATTATCGTTATCTCGATGTCAGTACGCTTAAAGAGCTGGCGCGTCGCTGGAAGCCGGAAATTCTCGATGGGTTCAAAAAGCAGGGCACCCATCAGGCCCTGGACGATATTCGCGAGTCGGTAGCCGAACTCTCCTATTATCGTGAGCACTTTATTCAGCTCTGACGCTGTCGCCGGGGGCGTGGAGGACCGCTATTTTCAGGTATTCCGGATAAAAACTCCCGCTTTCGGCGTAAAAACAGGCAATGTGACGAATAATCGAACACTTGAATCAAAATTCAAAAAAAACGGTTTCAGGGGGCTTGCAGGAGAAAGGAATTCTCGTATAATGCGCCTCCCGTGAAGACACAGAAATGTGAAAGCACGACAGCAAGAAAATGATGTTTGCGGGAATAGCTCAGTTGGTAGAGCACGACCTTGCCAAGGTCGGGGTCGCGAGTTCGAGTCTCGTTTCCCGCTCCAAAATTTGAATGCACCATCCTGATCAAAGATTCAAATCGCTGCCAGGCGCGGCAAATTGAATACCGAGATTATGCGGGAATAGCTCAGTTGGTAGAGCACGACCTTGCCAAGGTCGGGGTCGCGAGTTCGAGTCTCGTTTCCCGCTCCAAAATTTGAAAAGTATCGCAAGATACGCACCACCCAAGCGGGAATAGCTCAGTTGGTAGAGCACGACCTTGCCAAGGTCGGGGTCGCGAGTTCGAGTCTCGTTTCCCGCTCCAAAATTTACTTACCTCTAAAAGTATCCACAGCGAAACAGCAGGCTGGGGACGATTCTTTTCATGTTGAAAAAGTATTGTGAACAGACTTATCCACAGGTTCTGCCAGCGCAAGAAAAAATAAAATTACTTCGCCTGATTAATAGTATCTTTTTAACTTTTTGAATTTCATAGAAAAAATAACATTTCAAATTGTTACCGCGATCGCTTGACGAATCTGGTCGCGTTGAATCGCAATGCATTTTTAATTTTATTCACACGCTGTGGACGACTCAGGCATCACGTGCTAGGCCCTTTTCAATCACCCTGACAAGCCGCTGTTTCTGCGGTGTTTGCACCTCAACCACACAGGCATTTCGCTTCTCAATTTGCTGCGCAATCGCCCATTCAATGTGCTCATCAAGAAGTGGGTGCTCACCTCGTCGTTCTTCCAGCGCGGCAATATTAGCTTCATCCCAGGGCGCGTTTCCCAGCGCCACGGCAATGTTTCGCAACCATCGCAGATGACCGATGCGACGAATCGCTGACCCTTCCGTTACCTTCAAAAACCAGCTTTCACTCCAGGCAAATAGCGCAATCAACTCAGGTGCGTGCAGGGCTTTGCGTGGACTGAAATCCGCTTCATCGGTGATTTGTGAGTAACGGTTCCACGGGCAGATCAGCTGGCAGTCATCGCAACCATAAATGCGGTTGCCAATGAGCGGACGCAGGGCTGCGGGAATGGCCCCTTCAAGTTCAATCGTCAGATAGGAAATACAGCGCCGGGCATCAACCGTATAGGGTTCGACAATGGCACCCGTCGGGCAAATGGTCATGCAGGCGACGCAGCGACCACAGCCTTCTTCCACGGGCTTGTCGACGGGCAGAGGGATATCCACCAGCAGCTCCCCCAGGAAAAAGAAGGAGCCGGCGTCCCGGTTAAGGATAAGCGAGTGCTTACCTGTCCATCCAAGCCCGGCTTTTTCAGCCAGGGGACGTTCAAGAATGGGCGCAGAATCTACAAACGGTCTAAAATTCAGCGAGACACAATGCTGCTGAATTTTCTCGCCAAGCTGCTTCAGGCGGTTACGTAATAGCTTGTGATAATCACGGCCCAGCGCGTAGCGGCTGACATAGCCCAGCGCCGGGTTTTTGAGTGTGCTGGCAAAAGCGGCATTGGCGGGGAGATAGTTCATCCGGACGCTGATGACACGCAGGGTGCCGGGCAGCAGCTCATGCGGACGGGCACGCATCATACCGTGACGTGCCATCCACGCCATTTCGCCATGATATTGCTTGTCCAGCCAGGCCTGAAGTTTTGGCTCGCTGGCAGAAAGATCGGTATCGGCAATGCCGACCTGCTGAAAACCCAGTTCAGTGCCCCATTGTTTGATGTTCTGCGCTAATTGGTTGAAATCGAGGGGCTCTGACATGACGGACCATACAATGAAGAAAAACGCAGCAAGTATACCACACTCCATCTGGCCTGCGGAGGCACTACGGCAGGCAGAAAAAGAGGCTGCTGACAGTCTCGGCATTACGCTTTATGAACTGATGCAACGGGCAGGGCTGGCGGCTTTCAACGTGGCTCACACCCACTACCCCGACACGCAACGCTGGCTGATTTTATGCGGGCACGGTAATAACGGGGGAGATGGTTATGTGGTCGCCCGGCTTGCGGTCGCTGCGGGAATCGATGTCACTTTGCTGGCCATTGAGAGTGATAAACCACTGCCGGAGGAGGCGCAGGCCGCGCGCGATGCCTGGCTTGAGGCGGGCGGCACCCTCCATGCCCCGGATATTGCCTGGCCAGAAGATATTGACCTGATTATTGATGGTTTGTTGGGAACCGGCATCAGCAGCGCCCCGAGAGAACCCATCGCAGGGTTGATCACCCATGCTAACAGCCATCCGGCACCGGTCGTGGCGCTGGATATTCCCTCGGGTCTGGTAGCCCAGACCGGTGCTACACCAGGGGCCGTCATCAGGGCGGCGCATACCGTCACGTTTATTGCGCTTAAACCGGGCCTGTTGACCGGCCAGGCGCGGGACGTGGTGGGCGAGCTGCATCATCATGCCCTGGGACTTGAGGCCTGGCTTGCCGGGCAGGAGACGGCGCTTTCGCGAATGGATGCGTCCCAGCTTCCTCACTGGTTTCCGCCAAGACGGCCAACGTCGCATAAAGGTGCCCACGGCCGGCTGGTTATTATCGGCGGCGATCACGGCACGGCGGGGGCAATTCGTATGGCAGGTGAAGCCGCCCTGCGAGCCGGTGCGGGGCTGGTTCGGGTCTTAACCCGCCTGGAAAATATCGCGCCGATTATCACCGCGCGGCCCGAGCTGATGGTGCATGAGCTTACCCCTGAATCGCTGGAGGAGAGTCTGGAATGGGCCGATGTAGTCGTTATTGGGCCCGGCCTTGGTCAGCAGGAGTGGGGTAAAAAAGCGCTGCAAAAAATTGAGAATTTTCGCAAACCCATGCTCTGGGACGCCGATGCGTTGAACCTTCTGGCAATCAATCCCGATAAACGTCACAATCGCATTCTGACGCCACACCCCGGTGAAGCCGCGCGTCTGCTCAACTGTACCGTTGCAGAAATTGAAAGTGATCGCTTACTTTCGGCGCAGCGTCTGCTAAAACGGTACGCAGGCGTTGTGGTTTTAAAAGGTGCCGGGACGGTAGTCAGTGCGGAAGGTGGCAACACCTGTATCATTGACGCAGGCAATGCCGGTATGGCGAGCGGTGGGATGGGTGATGTCCTTTCTGGCATTATTGGTGCGTTACTGGGCCAGAAATTTGAATTGTATGACGCGGCCTGCGCGGGTTGTCTCGCGCATGGGGCGGCGGCTGATGTGCTGGCAGCACGGCAGGGCATGCGAGGCATGCTGGCGACCGATCTTTTTTCCACGCTGGTGCGTGTAGTTAACCCGGATGTTAGTGATACCGAATGATGAACCAAGTAATTCCTTTACCTGACGAGCAGGCGACCCTGGATTTTGGCCAACGTATGGCACAGGCTTGCGATGGCGCAACAGTGATTTATCTCTACGGTGACCTTGGGGCAGGCAAAACCACCTTTAGCCGGGGCTTTCTCCAGGCGCTCGGCCATAGCGGAAATGTAAAAAGCCCGACCTATACGCTGGTCGAACCCTATACGCTGGCAGGCGTAAACGTGTATCACTTTGACCTGTATCGTCTTGCGGATCCTGAGGAGCTGGAATTTATGGGGATCCGCGACTATTTTGCCAACGACGCAATTTGTCTGGTCGAGTGGCCGCAACAAGGCGCGGGTGTACTGCCTGACCCGGATGTCGAAATCCATATTGATTACAAGGCGCAGGGGCGTGAGGCGCGCATTACTGCTGTTTCCTCATCTGGCGTTTCGTTACTTGCACGTTTAGCCAGTTAGTTTTAGGGATGACGGGATGATTTATCGCGTAAAAAGTTGGCTGGCTGCAGCGTTCATTTTGCTCTGCACCCAGGCCGGTGCGGCCAGTTTGTCTGATATTCAGGTCTCGAATGGTGACGCTCAGGCCCGCATTACCTTTAGTTTTATGGGCGACCCGGAGTATGCGTTTTCGCAGGAAGGAAAACGCAGCGTGGCACTGGACATCAAGCAGACGGGCATTATCCAGGGTCTGCCGTTGCAGTTCAGCGGCAATAATCTGGTGAAAAGTATTCGTTCAGGCACGCCGAAAGATAACCAGTCGCTACGTCTGGTGGTCGACCTTACGCAAAACGGTAAAACCCGCGCGGTGAAGCAGCAAAATGGCGCGGGATATTCCGTGGTGTTCACCATTGATGCGGATGTTCCACCGCCGCCACCGCCACCACCGCCAAAAGCCGTGGTGCAGCGCGTAGAGACACCGGCTGTTGCTCCGCGTCCAGCCGAGCCTGCGCGTAACCCGTTTAAATCGGACAATGACCGTATTACCAGCGTCACCAGCAGCAATTCGTCAGTGCGCCCTGCGGTCCAGGCGCGTGCGGCAACGGGTGATAAGGTGATTATCGCTATTGACGCAGGACACGGTGGTCAGGATCCCGGCGCTATTGGGCCTGGCGGCACGCAGGAGAAGAATGTCACCATTGCTGTCGCGCGCAAACTGCGTACCTTACTCAATGCCGATCCAATGTTTAAAGCGGTCCTGACCCGCGATGGCGATTACTTCATTTCGGTGATGGGGCGTTCTGACGTGGCCCGCAAACAGAATGCCAATTTCCTGGTGTCGATTCACGCCGATGCGGCACCAAACCGCAGCGCCACCGGGGCTTCAGTGTGGGTCTTGTCCAATCGCCGGGCCAACAGCGAAATGGCAAACTGGCTTGAAGAGCATGAGAAGCAGTCTGAACTGCTGGGTGGTGCAGGTGATGTTCTGGCGAACAGTCAATCCGATCCCTACCTGAGCCAGGCGGTGCTGGATTTACAGTTCGGTCATTCTCAGCGGGTCGGGTATGATGTTGCCGCCAAGATGCTTACGCAGCTTTCGCAAATTGGCGCCCTGCATAAGCGTCGGCCTGAACATGCCAGCCTCGGTGTGCTGCGCTCGCCGGATATCCCGTCGGTGCTGGTCGAGACCGGATTTATCAGTAATAACAGTGAAGAACGCCTGCTGGACAGCGATGACTACCAGCAGCAGTTAGCTGAAGCCATTTACAATGGTTTGCGAACCTATTTCCAGGCGCATCCGTTGCAGTCTGCGCCACAGGGCGGTACCGCGCAAACCGCCAGTGCGGAAACCTCTTCACGCGGATTTTTTAACTAAGGAGTCTTCATGCCGATTCAGGTTTTGCCGCCACAGCTTGCGAACCAGATCGCCGCTGGCGAAGTGGTGGAGCGTCCTGCATCGGTGGTGAAGGAGCTGGTTGAAAATAGTATCGATGCGGGAGCAACCCGCATCGATATCGACATTGAACGTGGTGGTGCGAAGCTTATCCGCATTCGTGATAATGGATGCGGAATTAAAAAAGAGGAGCTGGCGCTGGCGCTGGCGCGTCACGCCACCAGTAAAATTGCCTCTCTGGACGATCTCGAAGCCATTATCAGCCTTGGATTTCGTGGAGAAGCCCTCGCGAGTATCAGTTCCGTCTCTCGTCTGATGCTCACCTCGCGTACGGCGGAGCAGGCGGAAGCCTGGCAGGCGTATGCCGAGGGACGAGACATGGACGTCACCGTCAAACCGGCGGCCCATCCGGTCGGCACCACGCTTGAAGTGCTGGACCTGTTTTACAACACCCCCGCTCGCCGTAAATTTATGCGTACCGAAAAAACGGAATTTACCCATATCGATGAGGTCGTGCGGCGAATTGCGTTGGCCCGCTTTGATGTCACTATTAATCTCAGTCATAACGGAAAAATGGTACGCCAGTATCGTGCCGTTCCTGAGGGTGGGCAGCATGAGCGTCGACTGGGCGCAATCTGCGGGACGGCGTTTCTTGAAAAGGCGCTGGCCATTGAGTGGCAACATGGCGATCTTGCCCTGCGCGGATGGGTAGCGGAACCCACGGCAACCTCTTCTGCACTGGCTGAAATTCAGTACTGCTATGTGAATGGTCGTATGATGCGTGACCGGCTGATCAATCATGCCATCCGCCAGGCCTGCGAAGACAAGCTGGGGGCCGAGCAGCAGCCCGCCTTTGTGCTTTACCTTGAGATTGACCCACATCAGGTGGATGTGAACGTGCATCCGGCAAAACATGAGGTGCGCTTTCATCAGTCACGATTAGTCCATGACTTTATTTATCAGGGCGTTCTGAGCGTACTTCAGCAGCAGGCTGAGACGTCACTGCCGCTAAAGGATGACGTTGCCCCGCGTACTATTGTGGAAAACCGGGTAGCGGCGGGTCGCAATCAGTTTGCAGAACCTGCGGTGAGTCGTGAACCTTCTGTGCTGCGCGAGCCTGCCTCGACAGGCACATTATCGGGCGCCTCTTCTGCACGCCAGCCTGCCTGGCCCAATGCACAGCCGGGTTATCAGAAAAAGCAGGGGGCCTTGTACCGCCAACTGCTGGAAACGCCAGAAGATACTCCTGTAGTAGACAGTAAGCCGGCTGAAAATAGAGCTGCGCCGGAGGCCCACAATCAGAGTTTTGGCCGGGTACTGACCATTGTGCCGCCGGCGTATGCTCTGCTTGAACGCGAAGGTGCGTTGATGTTGCTGGCGCTTCCTGTAGCCGAGCGCTGGTTGCGATACCGCCAGCTTTCGCCTCAAACGGGCCCGGTCTGCGGCCAACCGCTGTTGATCCCCGTGCGCCTTAAAGTCTCATCGCAAGAGCGTGCCACCTTAACGCAGGCGCAGGATGTTCTGGCGGAAATGGGGATTGAATTTGTTCCCGATGGTCATTACGTGACGCTGCGTGCGGTGCCTTTACCCTTACGCCAACAAAATTTACAAATCTTGATTCCTGAACTGATAGGCTACCTGGCGCAGCAGACAACGATTGATGCGGTGAATACTGCTCAGTGGATTGCCCGCCATCTGGCCAGCGAACCCGGCCAGTGGAATATGGCACAGGCCATTACTCTATTGACCGACGTCGAACGTCTTTGTCCGCATCTGGTGAAAAATCCACCGGGTGGTTTATTACAACCTGTTGATTTATCTATGGCGATGAACGCCCTGAAACATGAGTGATGTAAGTAAAGCTGGCCTGCCAAAGGCGATTTTTTTGATGGGGCCGACCGCCTCCGGCAAGACGGCGCTCGCCATTGAGTTACGTAAAGTTTTGCCAGTTGAGTTGATAAGCGTCGATTCCGCCCTTATCTATCAAGGGATGGACATCGGGACGGCGAAGCCGAATGCCGATGAATTGCGTGCCGCTCCCCATCGTTTACTGGATATTCGCGATCCTTCTCAGGCTTATTCCGCAGCGGATTTCCGACGTGATGCGCTGGCTGAGATGGAGGAGATCACTGCAGCAGGGCGTATTCCTCTGCTGGTAGGTGGCACTATGCTCTACTTCAAAGCGTTGCTGGAAGGGCTTTCACCACTGCCTTCCGCAGACCCGACAGTAAGAGCCGAGATTGAAAAACAAGCAGCAGAGCGTGGGTGGGATGCGCTACATCGGCAGTTACAGGAGATCGATCCTGTCGCCGCAGCGCGAATCCATCCGAATGATCCGCAAAGGCTTTCCCGGGCACTGGAAGTTTTTTTCATTTCGGGTAAAACTTTAACAGATCTGACGCAAACGTCAGGAGACGCTCTGCCGTATCAGGTGCATCAGTTCGCCATCGCCCCGGCGAGCCGTGAACTGCTCCATCAGCGAATTGAGCAGCGGTTTCATCAGATGTTGGCTTCAGGTTTTGAAGCAGAAGTGCGGGCTTTATTTGCCCGCGGTGATTTGCATACGGACATGCCTTCCATTCGTTGCGTGGGATATCGCCAGATGTGGTCTTACATCGCCGGTGAGATTTCATACGACGAAATGGTTTACAGAGGTGTTTGCGCTACGAGGCAGTTAGCCAAGCGGCAGATTACCTGGTTGCGTGGGTGGGAGGGCGTTCACTGGTTAGACAGTGAAAAGCCGCAACATTCATACAACGATGTGTTACAGGTTATTGGTGCTATAGCGGGTTGAGTGTGTACAATTAACTAGTATCGTGCGCAAAATTTTACGCAGTTTTCAGAACTCCCGGGTTCTAAGTACAAAACAAGCATATAAGGAAAAGATAGAATGGCTAAGGGGCAATCTTTACAAGATCCGTTCCTGAACGCACTGCGTCGGGAACGTGTTCCAGTTTCAATTTATTTGGTGAATGGTATTAAGCTGCAAGGGCAAATTGAGTCTTTCGATCAGTTCGTGATCCTGTTGAAAAACACGGTCAGCCAGATGGTCTATAAGCATGCTATTTCTACTGTTGTCCCGTCTCGCCCGGTTTCACATCATAGCAACAACGCGGGTGGCGGCACGGGCAGTAACTACCATCATGGTAGCAATGCACAGGCTTCTGCGCAGCAGGACAGCGAAGAAACCGAATAAGGTTGATGGCTGTATTTCCATGTCGGGGAGCCAGGATTCTGAGTTCCCCGCTGGTATTTTAGGAGAGTTTACGCTTGTTTGACCGTTATGAAGCCGGTGAGCAGGCGGTGCTGGTACACATCTATTTTTCGCAAGACAAAGATATGGAAGATCTCCAGGAGTTTGAATCTCTGGTCTCTTCTGCCGGTGTCGAAGCAATGCAGGTGATTACTGGTAGCCGTAAAGCGCCGCACCCAAAGTATTTTGTAGGTGAAGGTAAGGCTGTCGAAATTGCGGAAGCCGTAAAAGCGACAGGGGCTTCTGTTGTTTTATTTGATCACGCATTGAGTCCGGCCCAGGAACGCAACCTGGAACGTTTATGCGAATGTCGCGTAATTGACCGCACAGGTCTGATTCTCGATATTTTCGCCCAACGTGCGCGTACCCATGAAGGTAAGCTGCAGGTTGAGCTGGCGCAGTTGCGCCATTTAGCTACGCGCCTGGTGCGTGGCTGGACCCACCTTGAAAGACAAAAAGGCGGGATTGGTTTGCGTGGCCCTGGTGAAACCCAGCTCGAAACCGACCGTCGTTTACTGCGTAATCGTATTATGCAAATCCTCTCGCGGCTTGAGAAAGTGGAAAAGCAGCGTGAACAGGGACGCCGCTCGCGTATGAAAGCGGATATTCCTACGGTGTCGCTGGTGGGGTATACCAACGCCGGCAAATCCTCACTGTTTAATCAGATAACCGAGGCCCGGGTGTACGCGGCGGATCAACTCTTCGCCACGCTGGATCCGACCCTGCGTCGTATTGATGTTGCTGACGTAGGGGAAACCGTGCTGGCGGATACCGTTGGCTTCATCCGCCATCTGCCACATGATCTGGTGGCCGCGTTTAAAGCGACGCTACAGGAAACCCGGCAGGCGACGTTGCTTTTACACGTCATTGACGCCGCCGATGTGCGGTTGCAGGACAATATTGAAGCCGTAAACATTGTGCTCGAAGAGATCGATGCGCATGAAATCCCGACGCTGCTGGTGATGAACAAGATTGATATGCTGGACGATTTTGAGCCACGTATCGACCGGGATGAAGAAAATAAACCCATTCGGGTCTGGTTATCTGCCCAGACCGGAGAGGGTGTATCACTGTTATTTCAGGCTTTAACAGAGCGTCTGTCTGGCGAGGTGGCGCAACATACCTTGCGTTTACCAGCCAAAGAGGGGCGCCTGAGAAGTCGTTTTTATCAGCTTCAGGCCATCGAAAAAGAGTGGATGGAGGAGGACGGGAGTCTGGGTATGCAGGTGCGCATGCCGATTGTGGACTGGCGTCGCCTCTGTAAACAAGAACCGGCACTGGAAGACTATGTCGTCTGACCGGTTGGAGATGGCTTGAAGATTTTTTCGCCTCTATACCTTTTGGATTTTGAGCTGCAGGAAGGCGGCAAGCCCATAAATCCTCAGGAGCATAGTGAACTATGTAACTGAGGTTGATGGGTGTGGCCAACGCACATGCAGCACAAAAGACATAGGTATAGCACCGCATAACAAATATGGAGCACATACATGGCGTGGAATCAGCCCGGTAATAACGGACAAGACCGCGACCCGTGGGGAAGCAGCAAACCAGGCGGCAACTCTGAGGGAAATGGAAACAAAGGCGGTCGCGATCAGGGACCACCTGATCTGGATGATATCTTCCGTAAGTTGAGCAAAAAGCTCGGCGGTCTGGGCGGTGGCAAAGGCACCGGTTCTGGCGGAGGAAGCCAACAACCTTCTGGCCCACGTGCGCACATTGGTGGTCGTATTGTCACTATTGTTGCGGCAGCGGCGGTGATCATCTGGGCGGCGAGTGGGTTCTACACCATTAAAGAAGCCGAACGTGGCGTGGTAACGCGTTTTGGTAAATTCAGTCATCTGGTTGAACCCGGCCTGAACTGGAAACCGACCTTCATTGATAACGTAACGGCGGTTAACGTCGAATCAGTTCGTGAACTGGCGGCGTCTGGCGTCATGCTGACCTCCGACGAAAACGTAGTGCGCGTTGAGATGAACGTGCAGTACCGTGTTACCGATCCTGAGCGCTACCTGTTTAGCGTGACCAGCGCAGACGACAGCCTGCGTCAGGCAACCGACAGTGCGCTGCGTGGTGTCATCGGCAAATACACCATGGACCGTATCCTCACCGAGGGGCGTACCGTTATTCGTAGCGATACCCAGCGCGAGCTGGAAGAGACGGTGCGTCCGTACAACATGGGTATTACGCTGCTCGACGTCAACTTCCAGGCAGCGCGTCCACCGGAAGAAGTAAAAGCCGCCTTTGACGATGCGATTGCCGCACGTGAAAACGAACAGCAGTTCATCCGCGAAGCAGAAGCCTATACCAACGAAGTGCAGCCGCGTGCGAATGGTCAGGCGCAGCGTATTCTCGAAGAGGCACGTGCCTATAAGACGCAGACTATCCTGGAAGCACAGGGTGAAGTGGCTCGCTTCGCACGGATCCTGCCGGAATATAAAGCCGCACCGCAAATCACCCGCGAGCGTCTCTATATTGAAACCATGGAAAAAGTGTTAAGCCATACCCGCAAGGTGGTGGTGAATGATAAAGGTGGCAATCTGATGGTTCTGCCGCTGGATCAAATGCTCAAAGGCGGCACTGCCCCTGCGGCAAAGAGTGACAGCAGTGGCGCGAACAACCTTCTGCGCCTGCCGCCTGCCTCCTCGTCTGGCTCAAGTGGAGCAAGCTCGTCCTCGTCCTCAAATCAGGGCGATATCATGGACCAACGCCGTGCTAACGCACAGCGTAACGACTACCAGCGTCAGGGGGAATAACGATGCGTAAGTCACTTATTGCGATCATCATTATCGCGCTGGTTGTGCTTTATACCTCTGTATTTGTTGTGAAAGAGGGTGAGCGTGGCATCAAGTTCCAGTTCAGCAGCGTCGTGCGTGATGACGACAAAAAACCGGTAATTTACGAACCGGGCCTGCACTTTAAAGTTCCGTTTATTCAGTCCGTGAAGACGCTCGATGCGCGTATTCAGACGATGGATAACCAGGCCGACCGTTTCGTGACCAAAGAGAAGAAAGACCTGATCGTTGATTCCTATATCAAATGGCGCATCAGTGATTTTAGCCGTTACTTCCTGGCAACAGGCGGTGGCGATGTTTCTCAGGCAGAAGTCCTGCTGAAACGTAAGTTCTCTGACCGTCTGCGTTCTGAGATTGGTCGTCTGGATGTGAAAGATATCGTCACCGACTCACGTGGTCGCCTGACGCTGGAAGTCCGCGATGCACTGAACTCCGGCTCTGCTGGCACCGAAGATGAAGTGGCGACTCCGGCGGCGGATGATGCAATTGCCAAAGCTGCTGAGCGCGTTCAGGCTGAAACCAACGGCAACGTACCGGTGATTAACCCGAACAGTATGGCGGCACTGGGCATTGAAGTGGTTGATGTGCGTATCAAACAGATCAACCTGCCTGCTGAAGTCTCTGAGGCGATCTACAACCGTATGCGCGCTGAGCGTGAAGCGGTTGCCCGTCGTCACCGCTCTCAGGGTCAGGAAGAGGCTGAAAAACTGCGTGCAGCAGCGGATTACGAAGTGACTAAAACGCTGGCCGAATCTGAGCGTCAGGGACGTATCCTGCGTGGTGAAGGGGATGCCGAAGCGGCGAAGCTGTTTGCTGATGCCTTTAGTCAGGATCCAGACTTCTATGCCTTTATCCGTAGCCTGCGTGCTTATGAAAGCAGCTTCCAGAGCAACCAGGATGTCATGGTGCTCAGCCCGGATAGCGACTTCTTCCGTTATATGAAGTCACCCACAACGCCCGTGACGCGCTAAGCGCTCTTAAGCGGTTTAACATGATAAACCACCGGCTCCCCCAGGAGCGGTGGTTTTTTTATAGGGGTAAAAATGAACGCAACCATCTGGCTGGCACTGGCCCTCGTTCTGGTGCTGGAAGGGTTAGGTCCAATGCTCTATCCACGTGCCTGGCGCCGTATGATCGCGACGATGAGTACTCTGCCGGATAATATTTTACGTCGCTTCGGCGGGGGTCTTGTGGTCGCTGGCATTGTTGTCTACTACATGTTGAGGAAAACGATTGGCTGATCAAAAAGCAGGCAGTTTTGCCATAATTTGGGTACAAAAAGTGCTGTCTATCTGAAAATCCGATGGTAGAATCCATTTTTAAGCAAACGGTGATTTTGAAAAAATGGGTAACAACGTCGTCGTACTGGGCACCCAATGGGGTGACGAAGGTAAAGGGAAGATTGTTGATCTTCTGACTGAACGGGCTAAATATGTTGTACGCTACCAGGGCGGTCACAACGCAGGCCATACTCTCGTAATCAACGGTGAAAAAACCGTCCTCCATCTTATTCCATCAGGCATTCTCCGCGAAAATGTAACCAGCATCATCGGCAACGGTGTGGTGCTGTCTCCGGCTGCGCTGATGAAAGAGATGAAAGGCCTGGAAGACCGTGGTGTCCCGGTTCGTGAACGCCTGCTGTTGTCCGAAGCCTGCCCGCTGATCCTCGATTATCATGTGGCGCTGGACGTAGCACGCGAAAAAGCGCGCGGTTCTAAAGCCATCGGCACCACCGGTCGTGGTATCGGGCCTGCTTATGAAGATAAAGTGGCTCGCCGTGGCCTGCGCGTAGGCGATCTGTTCGACAAAGCGACCTTTGCTGACAAACTGAAAGAAGTGATGGAGTACCACAACTTCCAGTTGGTGAACTTCTATAAAGCAGAAGCGGTTGACTACCAGAAGGTGCTGGACGATGTCATGGCGATTGCCGACATCCTCACGGCGATGGTTGTTGACGTTTCCGACCTGCTGGATCAGGCGCGCAAGCGTGGCGACTTCGTGATGTTCGAAGGCGCACAGGGTACGCTGCTTGATATCGACCACGGTACCTATCCGTACGTCACCTCCTCTAACACCACCGCAGGTGGCGTTGCGACCGGCTCCGGCCTGGGTCCACGTTATGTCGATTACGTTCTTGGGATCATCAAAGCCTACTCCACACGCGTGGGTGCAGGTCCGTTCCCGACTGAACTGTTTGACGACATCGGCGAGTTCCTGTGCAAGCAGGGTAACGAATTCGGTGCCACCACCGGCCGTCGCCGTCGTACTGGCTGGCTTGATGCGGTTGCCGTTCGCCGCGCGGTGCAGATCAACTCCCTGTCTGGTTTCTGCCTGACCAAGCTGGACGTGCTGGATGGCCTGAAAGAGGTGAAAATCTGCGTCGGTTACCGTATGCCGGATGGTCGCGAAGTGACGACCACACCACTGGCGGCTGATAACTGGGAAGGTATTGAGCCAATTTATGAGTCAATGCCGGGCTGGTCTGAAACGACCTTTGGTGTTAAAACCCGTGATGGCCTGCCGCAGGCTGCGCTGGACTACATCAAACGCATTGAAGAACTGACTGGCGTGCCGATCGATATCATCTCTACCGGTCCGGACCGCTCTGAAACCATGATCCTGCGCGACCCGTTCGACGCATAATCATTGCAGGGGCCTGCCAGACGGGCCCCTTCTTCCTGCTTTTTCCCCCTCCTGTTCAAATAAATTAGCGGCATTCCTGCTGGCTGGTTTATCATCAATAGAGTCAATACCTGCGGGTATCTCATTTTCCCCCTGTTTCTGAGGTTGATGTGCAGTTAACGAGTTTCACTGATTACGGATTACGTGCGTTGATTTATATGGCGTCATTGCCAGAAGGGAAAATGACGAATATCACCGAAGTCACTGAGATTTATGGTGTGTCCCGTAATCATATGGTCAAAATAATCAACCAACTTAGTCGTGAAGGCTATGTGATGGCCGTCAGGGGAAAAAATGGCGGTATCCGCCTGGGCAGACCTGCGCAGGAGATTCGTATCGGTGATGTCGTGCGCGATCTGGAGCCGCTTTCGCTGGTAAATTGCAGCAGTGAATTTTGCCATATTACTTCCGCCTGCCGCCTCAAGCAGGCGCTTTCTAAGGCCGTCAGTAGTTTCCTTAAGGAACTGGATAACTACACCCTGGCCGAATTGGTTGAAGAGAATCAACCGCTTTACAAATTACTATTGGTGGAAGAGTAAAGCCCAGTAAATTTCGCGTTGCATCAAGGTGGCAACTGAACGAATGCCGGACTTACACAAGTGAGTGACCGGGAGACGTGAAGGCAGCCAACAAAGAGGCGGCGTGAAAAATGAAGGGACTTTCACCAGAGATGACAACGGAGGAACCGCTATGTCACACGATCCTTTCCAGGAACGCGAAGCTGAAAAATATTCCAATCCCATCCCCAGCCGCGAATTTATCCTCGAACACCTCACCAAACGTGAAAAACCCGCCAGTCGTGATGAACTGGCCACTGAACTCAATATCGAAGGCGAAGAACAGCAGGAAGCGCTGCGCCGCCGCCTGCGCGCTATGGAACGCGACGGGCAACTGGTCTTCACCCGCCGTCAGTGCTATGCCCTGCCGGAACGTCTCGACCTGCTAAAAGGCATGGTCATTGGCCACCGCGATGGGTTTGGTTTCCTGCGCGTTGAAGGGCGCAAAGACGATCTGTATCTCTCCAGTGAACAGATGAAAATGTGCATGCACGGTGACCAGATTCTGGCTCAGCCGATGGGTGCCGATCGTAAAGGCCGCCGCGAAGCACGTGTTGTGCGCATTCTGGTACCGAAAACCGGTCAGATTGTTGGCCGTTACTTTACCGATGCAGGCGTAGGCTTTGTGGTCCCTGACGACAGCCGTTTGAGCTTTGATATTCTGGTGCCGCCGGAAGAGACGATGGGTGCCCGCATGGGCTTTGTGGTGGTGGTTGAGCTGACCCAGTGCCCGACCCGTCGCACCAAAGCCATCGGTAAAATTGTCGAAGTTCTGGGCGACAACATGGGCACCGGCATGGCCGTTGATATGGCGCTGCGTACCCATGAAATTCCGTATGTCTGGCCGCCAGCGGTTGAACAGCAGATTTCTGGGCTGAAAGAACAGGTGCCGGAAGAGGCCAAAATTGGCCGTATCGATCTGCGTTCACTGCCACTGGTCACCATCGATGGTGAAGATGCCCGTGACTTTGATGACGCCGTTCACTGCGAGAAAAAACGCGGCGGCGGCTGGCGCCTGTGGGTTGCCATTGCCGACGTCAGTTATTACGTCCGTCCGGGCACGCCGCTGGATGATGAAGCCCGCAGTCGTGGTACCTCCGTCTACTTCCCGTCGCAGGTTGTGCCAATGCTGCCGGAAGTGCTCTCCAACGGCCTCTGCTCGCTCAACCCACAGGTTGACCGACTGTGTATGGTCTGTGAAATGACCATTTCGGCAAAGGGTCGCCTGACGAGCTATACGTTCTACGAAGCGGTAATGAGCTCTCATGCCCGTCTGACCTACAACAAGGTCTGGCATATACTGCAGGGCGATCAGGATCTGCGCCAGCAGTACGCGCCGCTGGTGAAGCACATTGAAGAGCTGCATAACCTCTATAAAGTGCTGGATGCCTCCCGTGCCGAACGTGGCGGTATCTCCTTTGAGAGCGAAGAGGCGAAGTTTATCTTCAATGCTGAGCGTCGTATCGAGCGCATTGAGCAAACGCAGCGTAATGATGCCCATAAGCTGATTGAAGAGTGCATGATCCTCGCGAATATCTCGGCGGCGCGTTTCGTTGAGAAGGAGAATGAGCCCGCGCTGTTCCGTATTCACGACAAGCCGACCACTGAAGCGATTACCTCCTTCCGTACCGTGCTGGCAGAGCTGGGCCTTGAGCTGCCGGGCGGCAAAGTGCCTGAGCCTGCGGATTATGCGGCGCTGCTTGAGTCCATCGCCGATCGTCCGGATCATGAGATGCTGCAAACCATGTTGCTGCGCTCCATGAAGCAGGCGGTCTACGATCCGGAAAACCGGGGTCACTTTGGCCTGGCACTGCAATCCTATGCCCACTTCACCTCGCCGATTCGCCGTTATCCTGACCTGTCGCTGCACCGCGCCATTAAGTATCTGCTGGCGAAAGATGAGGGCCATACCGGCAACAGCACCGAAACCGGTGGCTGGCACTACAGCATGGAAGAGATGCTGCAACTGGGTCAGCACTGTTCATTGACCGAACGCCGTGCTGATGAAGCGACCCGTGAAGTCTCTGACTGGCTCAAATGCGACTTTATGCAGGATCAGGTGGGCAACACCTTCCCGGGCGTCATTGCCAGCGTCACCGGCTTTGGTTTCTTTGTCCGTCTGGACGATCTGTTTATCGACGGTCTGGTACACGTCTCTACGCTGGATAACGACTACTATCGCTTCGACCAGGTGGGCCAGCGTCTGATTGGCGAATCGGGCGGGCAGACTTACCGTCTGGGCGATAAAGTGCAGGTGCGTGTGGAAGCGGTCAATATGGATGAGCGTAAAATCGACTTCTCGCTGATCTCCAGTGAACGTGGCCCGCGTAATGTCGGGAAAACCGCACGGGAAAAGGCGAAGAACGGCAGCGGCGCCAAACCGTCCGGCAGCAAACGTCGTCAGAGCGGAAAGAAAGTGAATTTCGAACCGGACAGCGCGTTTCGTAAAGCAAAAGACCCGGCGAAAGCGAAGAAAGAAAAAAGCGTGAAAAAGCCGTCGGCGAAAACGCAAAAAATCGCATCGGCGACCAAAGCAAAGCGTGCTTCAAAAAAGAAAGACGCTGAATAAATAGTCCTGAAATAACACCCCATAACCCCTCTCCATGCAGAGGGGTTATTCTTTTTTAACGTAATATATTCCACGCGTAATAGATATAGCCCTCCGGACGGTTATTTCCCGGCTTAGCTAAATTGTGAAAATCGATATTTATTATTGGTGATTAGCCGCCAGAATCAGATGTGTATAGTGACTTGCATCAGCTATTCGCTTATTTAGCAAGGCGTCATCATGCATCTGGCGCGTTTTCCCCGACTGTCACTCGGCCATTTTCCTACACCTTTAGAACTTCTGGATAATCTCTCCACTTTACGCGGTGGTCCGAAAATATGGATTAAGCGTGATGATGCAACGGGGCTTGCCAGCGGCGGAAATAAAACCCGCAAACTGGAATTTCTGCTGGCCGATTCGCTGGAGAAATAAGCCGATGTGATCATTACCCAGGGGGCGACGCAATCGAACCACGTGCGCCAGACCATTGCCGGAGCGGCAAAACTCGGCCTTGCGGCGAAAGTGCTGCTGGAAAAACGGGTCACTGACTTTGGTGAAGATTATCAGCGCTCCGGCAACGTGCTGCTGGATGATTTGCTGGGGGGCGACATTGTCGCGCATCTGCCGGGCGGCACCGATATGCAGCAGGCGATGGAGGAGTATGCCGCCACGCTACGTGAGCAAGGGCATAACCCCTACGTTATCCCCGGCGGGGGATCTAACCCGATTGGTGCACTGGGCTACGTAGCCTGTGCCGAGGAGCTTCTCTACCAGTCTTCGCAGTTACGTTTGTGTATTGATCATGTGGTGCACGCCACCGGCAGCACCGGCACACAAGCCGGGCTGGTCGCCGGATTTACCGCCACCAACAGTCAGGTGCCGGTGTTGGGGGTAAGCGTTCGTGCCCCTGCTGATGCCGCTCCAGCGTGAGTATGGGCTGGCGTATTTGTTTATCTCCCATGATTTAAACGTGGTGCGCCACATTGCTGACCATGTTGGGGTGATGCAGCACGGTCGCCTGGTGGAGCAGGGAGAGAGTGAGCGGATCTTCACCCGGCCAGCGCATGACTATACCCGTTATTTACTGAGCGCGAGGCTGCCTGAATACCCGGTCACGCACGATGACTGGCGTGCAGGGGTGAATGGTTGAACGTTCAGGAGTCGATTTGCAGGCGTTGTCGGTTATAATGGGCGATGTGACTATCTGAACCCTTTCAATCCGGCGATATCGCCTCAAATGAGTACCCTTAATGAGTGAAATGATTTACGGCATCCATGCGGTGCAGGCCCTGCTGGAACGCGCTCCCGAGCGTTTTCAGGAAGTGTTTATTCTGAAAGGCCGCGAGGATAAACGCCTGCTGCCCCTGATCCATGCGCTGGAAGCGCAGGGTGTCGTGATTCAGGTCGCTAACCGTCAGTATCTGGACGAGAAAAGCGAAGGCGCGGTGCATCAGGGTATCATCGCACGCGTGAAGCCGGGTCGTCAGTATCAGGAAAACGATCTGCCGGATCTGATCGCCAGCCTCGAACAGCCTTTCTTCCTGATCCTCGATGGCGTCACCGATCCCCATAACCTCGGTGCCTGCCTGCGTAGCGCCGATGCCGCTGGCGTTCACGCCATCATCGTACCGAAAGATAAGTCGGCACAGCTGAATGCGACCGCCAAAAAAGTGGCCTGTGGCGCGGCGGAAAATGTCCCGTTGATCCGTGTGACCAACCTGGCGCGCACCATGCGTCTGTTGCAGGAAGAGAACATCTGGATCGTTGGCACCGCAGGTGAAGCAGACCACACCCTGTTCCAGAGCAAAATGACCGGCCCGATGGCGCTGGTCATGGGAGCTGAAGGTGAGGGGATGCGTCGTCTGACGCGTGAGCATTGCGATGAGCTGATCAGCATCCCGATGGCGGGCAGCGTGTCATCGCTGAACGTGTCTGTCGCCACCGGTATCTGCCTGTTCGAAGCCGTTCGTCAGCGCACGAAATAAACAGCAAAAGGCAACGTAAGTTGCCTTTTTAGTGTTTGTACCCACACCCCTCACCCTAACCCTCTCCCCAAAGGGGCGAGGGGACTTTCCGTGCTCATATTATTTTGTGAGGATCCCTCTCCCCGTGGGCTGAAGAATCCCCTGTAATATGACGTTTTGCAGCGATATCACGGCGCAATGAGAATAAAGCCGTCACCGCGATGACAGGGTCCGGCTGAAAATCGATGAGGCGTTGACGGCTGACCGGGGCCGCCCGCAGGGAAGCGGGCGGAGGGGATAGCCTACAAGGACGTAGGCTGGTCCCCGACCCGATAGGCAGGCGACATAAGCATCATGGACCGCGAAGCGGCGATTTTCCTTGCCGGGAGCCCGGGTCGCCAGGGTGGTGGCGGTGAACCACCCTGGCACGTTCACGGGTTCTGGCGTGACAGAAAAGCAAGGAACATAAGGTGAACGGAATGACCACAAGAGCCGCATGTTTCCCCTAACCCTGACCCTCTCCCCAAAGGGGCGAGGGGACCGATCGTGCTCGCATTTTTTTCTGGGGATCCCTCTCCCTCAAGGGAGAGGGGACCGATTGTGCTCGTATCAGGCCGCACTACTCCTCCAGTGAGCGCTGATGGTCGTCCTTCCTGAGGGTCATCAGCGCAATCACACTTACTACCGCCGTTGCCATCACGTAATACGCCGGAATATCCAGATTCCCCGTCTGCTTAATCAGCCCGGTGATGATAAGCCCCGCACAGCCTGAAAAAATCGCATTCGACAGCGAATAGGCCAGCCCCAGCCCCGTATAACGAACGCGGGTCGGGAACATCTCGGCAAGCATGGCAGGCCCTGGCCCTGCCAGCATCCCCACCAGTCCACCTGCGATAAACACCACCAGCGCTTTGATGAGCAGCGTGCTGGATTCTGCCTGCAGAATTTTCAGTAACGGCAACGCCAGTACCAGCAGCAGGATTGCGGCGGTGACCATCACGGTGCGTCGACCTATCCGGTCACTGAGCATGCCGGAGGGGATAATCGTCACGGCGAACCCGACATTGGAAATCACCGCGATTAGCAGCGCCTGGTTAAAGCCTGTGTGCAGCGCCGACTGCAGGTAGGTCGGCATAATGACCAGGTAGGTATAGCCTGCCGCTGACCAGACCATCAGCCGGCCAATTCCGGTGATGATGGCTTTCAACGTACTGGTGAAACTGGCTGCCTGCGGAGGCGCGACCTGCGTTTGTTGACGAACAAAGCTGGGCGTTTCTTCCATATGAACGCGTAGCCAGAGCGCAACGGCACCCATCGGCAGGGCGATGAAGAACGGAATACGCCAGCCCCAGTCGTGGAGGGCTTCCGGACTGAGCAGTACTGAGAGCAGCGCCACTACGCCAGCGCCCGCCAGCAGACCAAGGGCAACGGTCAGCGACTGCCATGCGCCGTATAATCCACGTTTACCTCGCGGCGCAAATTCGGTCATCAGTGATACCGCACCGCCATATTCTCCGCCCGCAAATAATCCCTGCAAAATACGCAGACCCGTAATGATAAGAGGTGCAGCAACGCCAATACTGGCATAAACCGGTACCAGGCCAATGGCCGCTGTCGCGAGCGTCATCGACACCAGCACGATGATAAGCGTCGGTTTACGGCCTATCCGGTCGCCCATGCGCCCAAACACCACCGCCCCGAGTGGGCGAAAGAAGAAGGCGACGGCAAAAGCAGCGTAGGTCAGGATAAGACTGGTGATCGCCGATTCGCCTGCGAGAGTGAAGAAGTTCTTTGCAATCACCGTGGCAAGAAACCCGTAAACCGCAAACTCATACCATTCGATAAAGTTACCAATAGCGCCTGCGACCAGCGCTTTGCGTTGTGCATCAGTGGTAGTCATGGATATCACCTTTCCTGGTTTCATCTACGTAAGCCTTACCCCTAAGTACGCGTAACGCAAACAGAAAGCAGCTATACCTGCTGTTTTGTGACCGCTATCGCGGGCGGAGCGCCGCTCATCTGACCATACTTACAGGAATGCCATTGATGGAGGGAGAAGTGATGCACTGGCAAACGCATACCGTTTTTAATCAACCCGCCCCCCTGAATAACAGCAACCTTTTTCTGTCCGATAGCGCACTGCACGATGCCGTAATACGTGAGGGCGCCGCCTGGGATGTCGATTTGCTAGCCAGTATCGGACAGCAACTGGGGACGGCGGAGTCGCTGGAGCTCGGAAGGCTGGCCAACGTTAACCCACCTGAACTGCTGCGCTATGACCCGACGGGCGCCCGGCTGGATGACGTGCGGTTTCACCCCGCCTGGCACCTGCTGATGCAGGGGCTTTGCGCTAATCGTGTGCACAATCTTGCCTGGGAAGAGGAGGCCCGCAGCGGTTCCTTCGTTGCCCGGGCCGCCCGGTTTGTGCTCCATGCTCAGGTGGAGGCGGGATCGTTATGCCCTGTCACCATGACGTTTGCCGCGACCCCATTGCTGCAACAGGCGTTGCCCACCGCTTTTCACGACTGGTTGAAACCGTTACTGAGCGATCGCTATGACCCTCATCTTGCGCCAGGAGACCAAAAGCGTGGTCTGCTGATCGGCATGGGGATGACGGAAAAACAGGGCGGTTCGGACGTGCTCAGTAACACCACTCGTGCAGAGCGCAGTGGTGACAGCTACCGGCTGGTGGGACATAAATGGTTTTTCTCGGTCCCACAAAGCGATGCGCATCTGATTCTCGCGCAGGCTGAGGGCGGCCTTTCCTGCTTTTTCGTCCCGCGCTTCCTGCCCGACGGACAGCGCAACGGCGTCCGCCTGGAACGTCTGAAAGACAAGTTGGGCAACCGCTCTAATGCCAGCAGCGAAGCGGAGCTCTGCGAGGCCAGCGGCTGGCTGTTAGGGGAGGAGGGGGATGGCGTGCGCCAGATCCTTAAAATGGGCGGGCTGACCCGCTTTGACTGTGCGCTCGGTAGCCACGGTTTAATGCGCCGGGCGTTTTCCGTGGCTCTGTACCATGCTCATCAGCGGCAGGCCTTTGGTAAAAACCTCATTGACCAGCCGATGATGCGTGAAGTCCTTAGCCGGATGGCGCTGCAACTCGAAGGACAGACGGCCTTTTTATTCCGCCTGGCCCGCGCCTGGGATTCTCGCTCAACGGCGTCAGAAGCGCTGTGGGCTCGTCTTTTCACCCCTGTCGCAAAATTTGCCGTCTGCAAAGCCGGGATGCCCTTTATTGCTGAGGCGATGGAAGTGCTGGGCGGCGTGGGCTACTGCGAAGAGAACGAGCTGCCACGCCTGTACCGGGAAGCGCCGGTCAACAGCATCTGGGAGGGCTCCGGCAATATTATGTGTCTTGATGTGCTGAGAGTGCTCGGTAAGCAACAGGGTGCTTTCGAACTCCTGCAGGACGGTTTTGCGGCGGTAAAGGGCCAGGACCGTCACTTTGATCGGGCATGGCGTCAGCTACAACAGCAGTTACGCAAACCGCAGGAAGCCCAGGGGCGGGAGATAGTTCAGCAGCTATATCTGTTGGGAACGGGGGCGCAAATGTTGCAGTATGCTCCCCCGCCCAGGGCACAAGCCTGGTGCAGAATGATGCTGGATATACGTGGCCCTTCAGCGCTCGGCGAGCAGGTGAAAAATGACCTGCTGCTTCGCGCTACAGGCGGTGCGGGTTAGTCGGTTTTCAGGCTAAACAGGCGAACAACCTCGGTCAGATGTGCCCCTTTTTCGCGCAGGGTGCCAGCGGTCTGCTCGCTGCGCGAAACCCGTCCGGCGTTAATGTGGGTTGCCTCACCAATGTGTGTCATGGCGATATTAACCTGATTAATGCCAGCCGATTGTTCGTGAGAGGCGTTATTGATCTCATTAACGAGTTGATTAATATGATTCATATGTGCGGTGATGGATTCCATCGCCTGGCGTGTATTGTCAGATAATGTGTGACCCTCACGGACTTTTTTCAGCGTATCACTGGTCAGTTCATCAATCTCTTTAACCGCATTGGCGCTACGGGCGGCCAGCGCCCGCACTTCCTGCGCGACGACGGCGAACCCTTTACCATGCTCACCGGCACGCGCGGCTTCCACCGCCGCATTGAGCGCCAGGATGTTGGTCTGGAAGGAGATGGATTCAATCACGTTCGTGATGTCGGCAATGCGTTGAGAGGCAATACGAATCGCGTCCATCGTCGCAACGGCTTCGCCAACGGTTGCTCCCCCTGTTTGTACAGCCAGCGTTGTTTCATTTACCCTGGACTGCATTTCTTCCATATTGGCCGCGTTCTGCTGCACGGTGGCGGCGAGCTGCTCCATGCTGGCTGATGTCTCCTCAACGCTGCTGGCCTGCTTGTTGATTTGTTCGCTGATCTCACTGCTGTCGGCGGCAAGCTGGTTAGTACCAAGGTGGATCTCGCTTGCTGATTCACGGACCTGAAGCACGATGGCATGAAGCCCGTTCCCGATGCCATTGATAGCATCAATAAGTTGCCCGACCTCGTCCTGGCGGTTAACCGCAAGCGTGGCCCGGAGATCGCCCGACGCATAACGGCTCGCCAGACCGATGGCATCGCGCAGTGGACGAGTCAGCCAGCGGCGAACAATCACGACGAACAGGGCGGCAAATGCCAGGGAGAGCACCAGGCCGGCAAGCAGGAACTGGTTGCGTAAGGTGTTGACGTCATGGAGCAGTACCGCTTTATCAACTTCGCCCACCACCGTCCAGTTCCAGCCTGGGACGGTTATCCAGGAGAGCATGCGGGAGTGCCCCTCCGCATTCTGTTGCTCCAGCGTACCGGACGTCTCTTGCAGCACCCTGTTCAGCTCACGCTCCTCCCACTGCGGACGTTTTCCCTCTTCGCTGGGGTGAAAGAGGTAGTTACCGTAATTTTTACCGCTATTACGGTCCAGTACGTAGAAATGGCCGCTTTCACCGAGCCTACGACCAAGGATCTTACTGCGCATGATCTCCCATGAATGCGTGATATCCACCCCGACAAACAAGATCGCAATCGTATGGCCGCTGGCATCTTTCACCGGCTGGTACTGCGTGATGTAGCGCTTGCCAAATAAGAGAGCCAGCCCACGATAAACCTCGCCTTTGAGCACCGGCGCATAGGCCGGACTGGCTTTGTCCAGCCGCGTTCCTATAGCTCGTTCGCCGTTTTCTTTACGTAATGAGGTGGAGACACGAACAAAATCATCGCCGCTACGCACAAACAGTGTGGCGATAGCGCCTGTGCGCGTCAGGAAGTCATCTACCGTGGTGTTATTTTCATGAAGTTCACTGTCGCCGCCCTTCAGTAAGGGAACGTTGATGCCATTAATTTCACGGCGTTGAGCAGAGTCAATAGTGACAGGTTGAGGCAGAAAGCTCACGAACAGACGGGTATAGCTTTCGACCTCTTCGCTGAGGCTGCTGTTAAACATCTCCACCATGTCCTGAACACCCGTGGACTGATTATGGAGATCTTCCAGCGCCAGGGTTTGCAGTTGTTGGCTGGCTTTATTGCTTAACAGAAAGGTAAAGATCAGAAAAAGCACGGCGACGCTGGTGCCCGTCAAAAGAGAAAGTTTGGTGCCGAGTCCAATGCGACTGAAAAAGGTGCTCATAAAAAATCCGCTGAAAAAAATGTCAGCACCTTCAACGGCAATAATTCGATAACATTTAATTTGTCAATGTAACTAAATATTACACAAAGAGAACCTTACGGTAACTCATTGTTAACAAAGAGCGGCGCACAAAAAAGCCACTCTTAAAACGTGGCTTTTCGTCGTCACTCATCAGGCATAAAGAATGGCCTGAACCCGCCAGTTATCTACCCGGTGGTCTTCCTGCATTTGAATAATTCGGTACCAGGAGGCCCCTTGTTCATCAGCTTTTAACGCGATGACGCGCTCAACATCCTGGGGCGTACCGGAAACATTGTTGACAGAAATCAGGCCAATTTCATTCAGGCCGGTGACGCAGTCAGCGCTCGCGAACTCTGCGGACTGCGCTGATGTGGTTATCATACCCACGGAAAGCAACAGTGAGGTTAAGGCAAGAGATCGTTTCATATCAGCTCCATTTCACGTTACCCCGATGAATTACAGGGCATTCCATCGCGAGTGAATCCATACAATCCATTGTGCACAGGCGAACATAAACGGGTTAAAATCAGTGTAAATCTTCCTTAAACAACGCGCGTTTTACTGCCGGTACAGAAGGGCACGTGCGTACCAGCGTCCCGGGAGAATCGTGTCATCCATCATTAAAATGACGTAATAATCCGCCCTGGCTTCGGTCGCTTTTACCTTTATGGCCTCTTCAACATCCATCGGTGAACCTAACACCGTGACGCTCACGGCACCGATTTCCTGCAGGCCTGGCGTCTGATTACGACTGATCTCCTGCGGATGCGCACTGACCGGGGGCGCCGGCTGCGGCTTACCTTCCAGCACGCTACAACTGCTCAGCATCAACGTCAGCAGAAGTGTACTGACCATGCGCATCATGTTTTTATGTTTCCTGACTGCCATAGTGTAGTTCCTCCGGTATTCCCTCTCAGGGGAATGTTCCCAATCTGTTATCCCCACCGTTGTTTTCGAATGAAAAGACGGTGAAAGCGTAATCTGTATCGCAAAGTTTTCGCTTTATTAAAAAAGGCTGACTTGCGCCTTCCGCTATAAGGTGGCATACCAGCACTATAGAACACGGAGGCGACAGTGATTGAACTTAACGTTGACTATTTTGCAGGTATCGAAACGCTCCATGCTTTTCCGGCGGGAAAGGCGACGCAGCCGCTGCCCACGATTATTTTTTACCACGGGTTTTTGTCATCAAAGCTGGTTTACAGCTATTTTGCGGTGGCGCTGGCGCAGGCCGGATTTCGGGTAATTATGCCGGACGCCCCCCTGCATGGCGCGCGCTTTAATCATGATGAAAACGGCAGGTTGCAACAGTTCTGGCAAATCTTACAGAGCAATTTTACGGAGTTTCCCGCGCTACGGGATGCGCTTTATCAGGCTGATGTAGTGGAAGGTGATCGGCTGGCCGTGGGGGGCGCATCGATGGGCGGAATGACCGCGCTCGGCATCATGACGCACCACCCTGAGGTGCGCAGCGTGGCATGCCTTATGGGGTCAGGGTACTTCTCCACGCTCTCACGCACGCTTTTTCCGCCGGTTGACGTTACTCAGCCCGCTCAGAAGACGGATTTCGACGCTATTATTGCGCCCCTGGCACAATGGGATGCTACAACGCATTTACCGCAGTTGGGAAATCGACCGCTCCTGTTATGGCATGGCGAAGATGACGATGTCGTTCCGGCTGCCGAAACCGTGCGTCTCCAGCAGGCGCTGGCTGCAAAAGGGGGGGATAACCAGCTCACCTTTCTCCTGGAACCGGGTGTCAGGCACCGCATCACCCCCACCGCGCTTGAGGCCACCGTCGCGTTTTTTACACGCAGCCTGTGAGCAAATCCGTACTCCTTTTACGTTCAGATCCTCAGGCCCACTGAGGATCGTCGCAGTAGCCTTTATGCCGGATGATTATCCGGCATAAAGGCTGTTTTCACCGCTTTTGGGCAGGAGGGGAAGGATGCGCCAGCAAAACGCACGCTGCAGGAAGCCGTGGGGAAACCCTTCGCGCCGGATGCGGTGGCAAGAAAAAGCCTCCATTAAAGGAGGCTTAAACCGTAGCGTCGTCGCTCAACGGTAGACTTCTGCGCTGGCATGCAGGCTATGATGAGTGCCAGGCTCATGCATTATCAGGGTGTGAAAATATTTTGCCCCGCGTGCGGTGGCCTCTTTGTTCAACGCTTTTTCCGCATCATTTTCCTGCGCGAAGTTATGGTTGATGTAGACCACGCCCAGACTCTGGACATCATCCATGTTGCGGGCCTGTTGACCGTTAATGTTGATGGCCGCAGTGGCGCTGGCGCTCATCAACAGCATGGTTACTAAAATTGCGATGTTTTTCATGGTATTACGCTCCACAACTACTGACTTTATCATCGTCAGGTCATGCGTTCGTCCTGGTGTTTCGTTATGCGTAAAGTCTACGCTTTCCCGCCAAAACGTATCGCGACCATTTCTGATGCTGTCGTTCAAAAATTTGCCGTGATGCGGTTTGCCTTAAGTTTAATGCTGGCGGGTGATACGGCTTTGCGCTTAGTGCGAATTATTTGCGCAATCAGCTTGAGTTTGAGGGGGGAGGTAAGTATTATGACGCGTCATTTTTCAGCCGACCTTTAACACGTTCCTTGCCTCCATGGGCCTCGGCTGACCCAGACAGGAGGCTGAATAATCCGTAAGGAGCAATTCGATGCGTCATTACGAAATCGTTTTTATGGTCCATCCTGACCAGAGCGAACAGGTTCCGGGTATGATCGAACGCTACACTGGTGCAATCACTGCAGCAGAAGGCACGATCCATCGTCTGGAAGACTGGGGCCGCCGTCAGCTGGCTTACCCGATCAACAAACTGCACAAAGCACACTACGTTCTGCTGAACGTTGAAGCACCGCAGGAAGTTATCGATGAGCTGGAAACAAACTTCCGCTTCAACGATGCCGTTATCCGTAGCATGGTAATGCGTACTAAGCACGCTGTTACCGAAGCATCTCCGATGGTTAAAGCGAAAGACGAGCGCCGTGAGCGTCGCGATGATTTCGCAAACGAAACCGCAGATGATGCAGATGCTGGGGATTCTGAAGAGTAATTTCTGATGACCAACCGTCTGGCGTTATCCGGCACCGTGTGCAGGATGCCCCTTCGAAAGGTCAGCCCATCAGGAATTCCTCATTGCCAGTTCGTGCTTGAGCATCGTTCTGTGCAGGAGGAAGCCGGCTTTCACCGGCAGGCGTGGTGCCAAATGCCCGTTATTGTTAGCGGACACGAAAACCAGGCCATTACTCACAGTATAACGGTCGGTAGTGCAGTAATCGTTCAGGGGTTTATCTCTTGCCACAAGGCAAAGAACGGTCTGAGCAAAATGGTTCTGCATGCCGAGCAGATTGAATTGATAGATTCTGGAGACTAGCCATATGGCACGTTATTTCCGTCGTCGCAAGTTCTGCCGTTTCACCGCGGAAGGCGTTCAAGAGATCGACTATAAAGATATCGCAACGCTGAAAAACTACATCACCGAAAGCGGTAAGATTGTCCCAAGCCGTATCACCGGTACTCGTGCAAAATATCAGCGTCAGCTGGCTCGCGCTATCAAACGCGCTCGCTACCTGTCCCTGCTGCCGTACACTGATCGTCATCAGTAATCGGGCACAGTCCATTTATACGACTTTAAGAGGATAAGGTAATGCAAGTTATTCTGCTTGATAAAGTAGCAAACCTGGGCAGCCTGGGTGATCAGGTAAACGTTAAAGCGGGCTACGCTCGTAACTTCCTGGTCCCACAGGGTAAAGCTGTTCCTGCTACTAAGAAAAACGTTGAGTTTTTCGAAGCACGTCGTGCTGAACTGGAAGCCAAACTGGCTGACGTTCTGGCCGCTGCTAATGCACGCGCTGAGAAAATCAACGCACTGGAAACCGTAACCATCGCGTCTAAAGCTGGCGACGAAGGTAAACTGTTCGGTTCCATCGGTACCCGCGACATCGCTGACGCTGTAACTGCAGCAGGCGTTGACGTTGCCAAGAGCGAAGTTCGTCTGCCGAACGGCGTTCTGCGTACCACTGGCGAGCACGAAGTGGACTTCCAGGTTCACAGCGAAGTGTTTGCTAAACTGACCGTTAACGTTGTTGCTGAATAATTCAGCCTCTGACGTTGCGTAAGAAACGCCGGCCTTGTGCCGGCGTTTTGCTTTTCTGCCCGGCGACCATCCTCTCTGTTTCCATTCCTTAGCGATTTCGCGATAATCAAATTTAAAACGTAATTTTAAAATGGGGAATTAAATGGAAACCGTGCTCCCTGCTCCTCTCTTTGCGCGCAAAAAAGCGGCATACGCGGGTGCAGCCTTCTGTTGTCTACTTTGGGGAAGCGCCTACCCGGCGATAAAAAGCGGTTATGAGATTTTCCAGATTGCGGTGGACGATATTCCGTCCAAAGTGGTGTTTGCGGGCTATCGCTTCTTCTTTGCCGGACTCCTACTGCTGCTATTCATGATGGCGCAGCGCAAGCCGCTCGGTCGCCTCTCAACCCGGCAGTTTGGTCAGGTAGCCCTGCTTGGCGTGACGCAAACCTCCCTGCAATACGTCTTTTTCTACGTCGGTCTGGCCTTCACCACCGGGGTAAAAGGGTCGATCATGAATGCGACAGGCACCTTCTTCAGCGTGCTACTGGCGCACTTCATCTACCAGAACGACAAGCTCAGTTTCAACAAAAGCCTTGGCTGCGTGCTGGGCTTTAGCGGCGTGATGGTCGTCAACCTGAGTAGTGGCTCACTCGATTTCAGCTTCAGTCTGATGGGGGATGGGTTTGTGGTGCTGGCGGCGTTTATCCTGTCGGCCGCCACGCTGTATGGTAAGCGTATCTCTCAAACGGTGGACCCGATGGTCATGACGGGATACCAGCTGGCGTTTGGTGGCCTGGTTCTGATGATCGGTGGCTATGTTAGTGGGGGTTCACTCACCGTACATGGCCTCTCATCGGTAATGATTCTTGGCTACCTGACGCTGCTTTCCTCCGTCGCGTTCGCCTTATGGAGCGTGCTGCTGAAGTACAACCGCGTCGGCATGATTGCGCCGTTTAATTTCCTGATCCCGGTCTCAGGCGCGCTGCTCTCTGCGATTTTCCTTGGCGAAAACATCGTTGAACTGAAGTATGCCCTGGCGCTGGTACTGGTCTGTTCAGGCATCTGGTGGGTGAATAAGGCCACCAGTAACAGATAACGCCCTGATGAACCCGGCGGCACAGCCACCGGGTTCATCAGGCATCGTTAGCGTGCGCGAATAAAGCTACCATCCTGTTGACGGGTAAACAGCACGGACTGGGCATTACCACCTTCGATAGTCAGGCCTGTCACCACGCCGTTAGCGTTCTGGCGGATCTTAACCATCTGACCGCTTTGCAGGCTGCTGAGCGGCTTTCCGTCACCTTCCACTTTGGCCATGGCATAAACATCTGTCGGTGGCAGATTGTGATCGCGAAAAAGCTGTGCCAGCGTTTTACCCTTTTCAACACGATACGTCCGCCATTGCTGCTCAATACCCTCTGCAGCAGGCAGTGCGCTGTGTTGCGAGGTCTGTACGTCGTCCTGAGGCTCTTCCTGGATAGGTTCAGGTTCAAGCGGGACGTTCTGCTGCGGTGCATTGACCAGCGGTGCCGACGATGGCGTCTGTGCGGGCGGAGTCGTCAGGGTGGGCGAAGAGGGTTGTGATTGCGACTGGATATCCAGCTGGGCCTCGCGCGAGGCGGTAGCAGAAGGCGGTGCATCATTCCCAGAGGGCAACAGGATGCCAATCACCACCAGCAGAAAGGCGATAATCAGCCCCTTACGGTGCAACGACGGAAGCGGGTCCATAATGCGAAAATGGTCCGGGGCGTGCCAGATTTTCGCCAGGGTAGGTTTCAGTTCAAATCGCCCGGGCATGGCTTTCCTCCTGCTCCGCGTCATTTATTATCCTGTGATGTTGAGTATAGATGGCTAACTCTCTGATCGACTGCGTAATGTGATACGTCCTCACATGACATTGAGATAAATCTTACCGGCTCTATTCTTTCTGTTTCTCTGCGATTTGTCATCTTTACTGCGACAAAGTTTTACCCGTTGCAGTGTGGCTGCTATGCTGCGCGCTACCTTAAAAAGTGATGAAAGGAAGACCCATGACAACCCCAACGTTTGACACGATTGAAGCGCAGGCCAGCTATGGCATTGGTTTGCAGGTAGGGCAGCAGCTGAGCGAATCCGGCTTACAGGGGCTGTTACCGGAAGCACTGGTTGCCGGTCTGGCCGATGCGCTTGCAGGCAAACAACCGGCTGTTCCGGTGGATGTGGTTCACCGTGCGCTGCGTGAAATTCATGAACGTGCGGACGCGGTACGCCGTGCTCGCTTCGAAGAGATGGCGGCTGACGGCGTTAAGTACCTTGATGAAAACCGTGAAAAAGAGGGCGTGAACAGCACCGAATCCGGCCTGCAGTTCCGTGTTCTCACTCAGGGTGAAGGCGCTATTCCGGCACGTACTGACCGCGTCCGCGTACACTACACCGGTAAACTTATTGACGGCACGGTGTTCGACAGCTCTGTAGCCCGTGGCGAACCGGCTGAATTCCCGGTTAATGGCGTCATCGGCGGCTGGATTGAAGCTCTGACTCTGATGCCGGTCGGTTCCAAATGGGAACTGACAATCCCTCACAACCTGGCTTACGGCGAACGTGGCGCTGGCGCCTCTATCCCGCCATTCAGCACCCTGGTATTTGAAGTGGAATTACTGGAAATCCTGTAATCTTCACGGTGCTTTCCTCTCCCCGACGGGGGAGAGGAAGAGCACGCTACGCTAATCATTCAATAAATGAATTAATTTCGATACTTTATCTTGCCATACAGGACAGGCGGTGTATTTTTGTGAGCTTCGTCGACTAATACGAGTGATATGCTGCTCACTTTAAACAAATATTTAACATCGTCTTGAATTCAGAGTATTCATCCCGCCGATTCTTACCTAATATCGTTGCGTCCGCGATAGGGCGAATGACGTATTTAAAGGCCAGAAGAGCCTCAACAACACAGACAGGAAATAAACATGGTAGATCAGGTAAAAGTCGCCGCCGATGAAGAGGCGTCGACGGAACAATCGCTACGGCGCAATCTTACAAACCGGCATATTCAGCTTATTGCTATCGGCGGTGCCATTGGCACCGGGCTATTTATGGGGTCCGGGAAAACCATCAGCCTCGCCGGGCCGTCGATCATATTTGTCTATATGATCATTGGTTTTATGCTGTTTTTCGTCATGCGTGCAATGGGTGAACTGCTGCTGTCGAATCTGGTGTACAAATCTTTTAGCGATTTCGCTGCCGATCTGCTCGGCCCCTGGGCGGGGTACTTCACTGGCTGGACCTACTGGTTCTGTTGGGTTGTCACCGGCATGGCAGACGTGGTGGCCATTACCTCTTATGCCCAGTTCTGGTTCCCCGGCCTTTCTGACTGGATCGTTGCGCTCTCCGTGGTGGTACTCCTGCTGAGCCTTAACCTTGCCACGGTGAAGATGTTCGGCGAGATGGAGTTTTGGTTTGCGATGATCAAAATCGTCGCTATCGTGGCGCTGATTATTGTCGGTCTGGTGATGGTGTTAACCCACTTTACCTCGCCGACAGGCGTGGAAGCCTCGGTGTCACACCTGTGGAATGACGGCGGCTGGTTCCCGAAAGGCATCAGCGGTTTCTTTGCAGGCTTCCAGATTGCGGTCTTCGCCTTTGTAGGGATTGAACTGGTAGGCACCACGGCAGCGGAAACCAAAGATCCGGAGAAATCCCTGCCGCGGGCGATTAACTCCATCCCGATTCGTATCATCATGTTCTACGTCTTTGCGCTGATCGTTATTATGTCCGTGACGCCGTGGAGTTCCGTGGTGCCGGATAAGAGCCCGTTCGTTGAGCTGTTTGTGCTGGTGGGCCTGCCTGCGGCGGCGAGCATCATTAACTTTGTGGTGCTGACCTCGGCCGCCTCTTCAGCGAACAGCGGCGTCTTCTCGACCAGCCGTATGCTGTTCGGCCTGGCGCAGGACGGGGTGGCCCCGAAAGCCTTCGGGAAGCTCTCTAAACGCGCGGTACCGGCGAAAGGGTTGACCTTCTCCTGTATCTGCCTGCTCGGTGGCGTGGTCATGCTGTACGTGAACCCAAGCGCGATTGCCGCATTCACGATGATCACTACCGTCTCGGCCATTCTGTTTATGTTTGTCTGGACGATTATTCTTTGCTCGTACCTCGTCTACCGTAAACAGCGTCCACAGCTGCATGAAACCTCTATCTACAAGATGCCGCTGGGTAAACTGATGTGCTGGGTCTGCATGGCGTTCTTTGTCTTTGTTATTGCGCTGTTGACGCTGGAACAGGATACCCGTGAAGCGCTGATCATCACGCCGTTATGGTTTGTGGTGCTGGGCCTGGGCTGGCTGATTGTTGGCAGGAAACGTCTGCAGAACCTGCAGAAATAAAAAAGAGCCGCTTTGGCGGCTCTGAATGACTTCCATGACACAGGGCGCTCTCGGGCGCCTTTTTTAATTCCCGGCGAGGGCACGCGGAAACAGGACGTTGTTCTCCAGGCTGATGTGCTCCATCAGATCGTCAATCAATTCATTGATGCCGTTATACATCGCCTTCCAGGTGGTGCACGCTTCCGGCGGTGGCGTCACGCCATTGGTGATGTGTTTGATCACCTCCAGTAGCTCCCCGGCTTCATCATGCTCACTCTCCATCACGCTGATGGGGCCGGCGGCCTGGCTTCCCATACCCTGTTTGATCAGAGGGAACAGAATACGCTCCTCTTTCATCATGTGGCTGGAGAGTTCGTCGTGCAGCATGGTGAGATATTTTGTCAGCCCTTTAGGGACGTTCGGTTTGTCTGCGTGTACCCGCTCCACTTTGGTGGCCTGCAGAATCAGCTCCGGCAGTTGCTCACGATGGCGATCGTGGTAACGCACGATGATGTGGTCGATAATTTCGTCGAGTGCGGTAGCGCGCCAGTCCTGCTCCACCGGTTGTTCTGCCAGTTTTGCCAGCTCCGCTTCAATCACGCCCACGTCCAGCTCTTTGCGCGTTGCTGCGCGCGCAAGCGTCTGCTTACCGCCGCAGCAGTAGTCCATATCGTATTTACGGAACAGCGCAGACGCACGTGGAATGGAAAGCGCCAGTTCACCCAGGGGTTGGTCACGGAAGGCCATAGCAGTTACCTCATCATCGAAATTATAAGTTGTATTTTAAATGCATCTTTAAAGCGATGATATACCCCTTTCGGGCAAGAGGGAATGAATTTCACCGCCCCCGTCCAGGAGCGGTAGCGTCAGGCGGTGTGTTCAGAGGGGGACAACAGTGGTTTTTACTGGCTTCGCCCTGACCGCCATGACAACGCCTGTGACCAGCAGCGCAATACCGAAGAGCGTGAGCCAGGCGGGCACCGACTGGCGTAACAGAAAGGTGTAAAGCAGGCCCGCCAGAGTTTCAAAGACAATTAATGGCCCGAGGATCACCGTCGGCAGACGCTGACTGGCAACGTTCCAGCACAATGCGCCTACCCAGGAGCACAGCACCGCAATCGCCACCATCAGGCCGATAAACACCCCGGGGCGCGGGCCGAAGGGCTGAGCAAAGTCGGGTTGCTGAAGGTTCAGCCACAGGCAGGCGGCAGCATAGCCCAGAAGGGAGACCGGGAGGGTCACCAGCGCCTGGGCTGTGGCCCACATCATCGGGTTTTTGTCCGGGTTTTCCCGCAGCCAGCGGGCGTTGCGCAGGGCGTACCAGGCCCAACATCCCACAGATACCATCGCCAGGGCAATGCCGGAGCCATAGCGCCACCAGGAAAAATCAGGCAGACCGCCGTGCAGCTCAGCAATGTTGACGCATAACAATCCGGCCGCAATACAGAGCAGAGCAGGGGCAAGACTTGACCAGGCGAGCCTGCCGTCGCGCTGGCTGTAGAGCACATTAGCGCAGACTGGAATCACCACCGGCAGGGTGCCGATTATCATGGTTGAAACCGGTGCCCCGGTGCGCTGGATGGCGCTGGCAAGGCAGACGTAATAGATGAGGTTGCCCATCAGGGTCAGCGCAAGCGCCGTTGTCCAGTCGGCACGCGTGAGCTGGCGCAGACGCTGGCGGCCCAGCCAGGCGAGCGGCAGCGCAATCAGACCTAATGCCAGGTAACGTCCCGTGGATTGCAGAACCGCCGGGTAGTCCGGCACAAGTAAAGGACCAACGAAAATCAGCCCCCATAACATCCCCGCAAGCAGGGCATACAGCACACCACTAATCATACTTCCATCCACATTGACGAATTTCGCTGTCAGTGTAGAAAGGGCACGGAACGGAATATTGTATGAGATTGCGCATCAGCGCCGGGCCACCTGCTTTTGATAGCGAACTGGCGTAATACCATAGCGATGGGTAAAGGCGCGGGTGAGATGAGACTGGTCCGTCAGGCCGGTGGCCGCAGCCACTTCGGCGGCGGGCATCCCCTGGGTGAGGAAATTTTTGGCGCGCCAGAGACGGATTGCCATCAGCATCTGGTGCGGGGTGACATGATAATGGGCCTTAAACTGGCGCTGGAAATGGTAGGGACTCAGTGACACCACCCGGGCCAGCTCATCCAGCGTCAGAGGGCGCATGTAGTTGTCATGCAGGAATTCGCGCACGCGCCCGAAGCGGTGGGCGGCCTCCTGGTAAACCGGGGCATGACGCGCCAGCGGACGAAAGCTGTCGATGAGATCAAGCAGCAATCCTTTTTGCGCCAGCGGATCGTCGGTGTGCCAGAGGCCATGAATCAAGCCGCAGATCTGTTGGGTGCGCAGCGGGTCATGACGCATCACATCGCTGAACCACCAGTGACGAATACCGGTTACCTCTTCCAGTAACGACGGATCGAGATAAACCATCCGGTAACGCCAGCCGTCGGCGCCGTCGGCTTCTCCGGTATGAAGTTCATCCGGGTTCATGGTAACGACGGAGTTGGCAGGGGCAACATACTGGGTGCCCCGGTAGCGAAAGCGTTCGGCACCGGCTTCAATCGCGCCAATGCCAAAAGCTTCATGGGTATGGGGCTCAAAGGCGTAGCGGGAGATATGGGCGTGGTAAAGTTCGACGCCCGGCACCTGGGCCAGGTGGCGAAAACGCGCGCTGTCTCTCTCGTCATCAAACTGTTCCGGTACGCCCTGCACACTCACTCTCCGCCATGACCATCCTCTCATTATTAAGGATGGTCAGGCGGCATGCCACAAAAATTAACCATTTTGTAACTGTTACAGAATGCCTTTGACGCTCTCGGCAAGCGGGGTAGTCGGGCGTCCAGTCAGCGTGCTTAAGGTACGGCTGTCATCAAACAGGCCACCTTTTGCGGCACCGGTATCAGAGTCCGCAAGCAGGTTCGCGAAAGCCTCTGGCAGGCCCACGTCTTTCAGTGCAGCAGCAAAATCCGCTTCGCTCAGGTTCTGATACACCACGCTTTTCCCGCTCTGTTTGCTCAGTTCAGCGGCCAGTTCGCTTAACGTCCAGGCATCATCGCCCGCCAGCTCATAGACCTTACCTGCATGATTCTCTTCACGCATAACACGCGCCGCCGCCGCCGCGTAATCCGCACGGGTGGCAGAGGCGATTTTACCGTCACCTGCCGCTCCAATAAATACGCCGTGCGCCAGGGCTGCCGGCGCGCTGGCAAGGTAGTTTTCGCTGTACCAGCCATTACGCAGCAGCGCAAAGGGGATACCGGATTCAGCGAGCATATGTTCGGTTTCAACATGCTCAACGGCCAGGCCCAGCGGGGAGCTATCCGCATGCAGAAGGCTGGTGTAGGCAATGAACTTCACGCCCGCTGCTTTGGCTGCATTAATAACATTACGATGCTGAGAGGTACGCTGCCCCACTTCGCTGGAGGAGATAAGCAGCAGCTTGTCCACCCCGGTCAGGGCCGCGGTCAGCGCGGCGGCGTCGTTGTAATCACCCTGACGAACAACAACCCCTTTTTGAGTTAAGGCTTCGGCTTTCGCCGGGTTACGAACAATGGCAACTATCTCGTTGGCAGGGACGGTTTCCAGTAAGGCTTCAACAGTAAGTGCACCGAGCTGACCGGTAGCGCCGGTAATGGCGATCATGATGAATCTCCTTCGTGTTTGGCTTGTGTTGTGGCACACTATCACCTTAACTAACTTTTAGTAAGTACGTACAAAAAGGTAAGTATGAAAAACACCAATCCGACGCTAAGCGAGCAGCTGCGCAACGGGGATCTCTTTGCTGAGTCGTGTCCCTCGCGGGACGTGCTTAAACATGTCACCAGCCGTTGGGGCGTATTGATCCTGGTGGCCTTACGTGACGGCACGCACCGTTTCAGCGATTTACGCCGCAAGATGGGGGGAGTCAGCGAGAAGATGCTGGCGCAGTCATTACAGGCGCTTGAGCAGGACGGTTTTCTCAACCGTATTTCCTACCCGGTGGTACCGCCGCACGTGGAATATAGTCTGACGCCGTTAGGCGAGCAGGTGAGCGAGAAAGTGGCGGATTTAGCCGACTGGATTGAGCTGAATTTGCCTCAGGTTCTGGCGACGCGAGACGATCGCGCCGCCTGAGATGTTGCGCTTGGTATGACGAGCGCACCGCTGTTCCCCCTCACCCCGGCCCTCTCCCTCAAGGGAGAGGGAGAAAGGCAAATTTCAGACCGCTCGAGTGGTCCTCTGCCCCTGTAGGGCTGAGGAATCCCAGGTGATATTACCTTTTGCAGCGATAACACTGCGTCATGAGAATAAAACCGTCACCGCGATGACAGGGTCCGGCTGAAAATCGACGACGCGTATCCGCAAGGCCGGGGCGACGCGCAGGGATGCGCGGCGAGGGCGGCTTTACAGGGAGGTTTCCTCCGCCCGTCCCCGATAAGCCTGAAGGATTAAGCGTCGTGAACCGCGAAGCGGCGATTTTCGTGGCCGGGAGCCCGGGTCGCCAGGGCGGTGGCGGTGAACCGCCCTGGCACGTTCACGAGTTCTGGCGTGACAGAAAAGCAAGGAACATAAGATGAACGGAATGACCCTCAGAGCCGCATGTTTCCCCTCACCCCGACCCTCTCCCCAAAGCGGAGAGGGGGCTGTCCGTGCTCGTATTATTTGGTGGGGATCCCTCTCCCTCCGGGGGAGGGGCTGTTCACGGCTTACTGACTCAAATCCATCTGATACAGCGCAAAGCCAATCTCATCATCGCCCACTTTCTTCATCGGGTACTGCGCTTTCTCTTTGATAAAGGCCGCGGCTTTTTCTGACGGTGAGGTTTCGAAACGAATATCCAGCGGTACGGAGCTATGAATCGGGGCCAGACGCCAGTTGTTATCGGCCGCCGGGTGTATTTCTCCCGCCCGCGCTGACTCGTCGCTTATCCATTTTGCCAGCACCGCACGGTTTTCATCCGGGGAGGCAAAGGCGATATGGCTGTCGCCAGTACCCGCAAACTTGCCGCCGTAGGCACGGTAGTTGTTGGTGGCGACCAGGAACACCTGATTCGGATTAATAGGTTTGCCGTTGAACGTCAGATCTTTGATGCGCTCCGCCTGCGGATTGACGCTCTGGCATTCACCGTCGTAACGGGCCGGTTGCGACACATCAATCTGGTATTTCACCCCATCAATGACATCGAAGTTATAGGTACGGAACGTCTCCCAGTTGATAAGCGACTGGGGCTTGCTGTTGTTGGGATCTATCTGGTTAAACTGCCCCGCGGAACACTCCAGCCACTCTTTAACCTCTTTGCCGGTCGCTTTCACCACCACCAGGGTATTAGGGTAGAGATAAAGATCGGCGGCGTTGCGGAAGGTGAGTTGCCCTTTTTCGACCTCAACAAAACTGGCCGGATCGTTTTTACGCCCGCCCGCTTTAAACGGTGCGGCGGCAGAGAGCACCGGCAGGTTCGCCAGATCCGGATCGCCCTGAATAAAGTGCTTCACATAGGCCGTTTGGGCGTTGTTAACCACCTGCACGGTCGGGTCATCCTGTACCAGTGACAGGTAGCTGTACATATTGTCAGCGGACTTGCCGATAGGTTTGCCAACAAACTCGCGGGTGGCATCGTGATCGTGCTTGAGAATGTCCACCAGCTTGCTGTCTTCTTTCACCAGTGCCTTTTTGGCGGCGGCATCATAAATGGGGCGCGCTTCCGCTTTGGAGGAGATGACCTGCCATTTTCCACCATCGTTATTCAGCACCAGGTCAACAACACCCAGGTGATCGCCCCACATACCCGGCATCACTGATGGCACACCGTTCAGCGTGCCCTTCGCGATATCAGCGCCTTTAATGGCGGCGAAATCTTTTGACGGGAACACCGCATGCGCGTGGCCAAACAGGATGGTGTCAACGCCAGGAATTTCACTTAAGTAGTAGACGGAGTTTTCCGCCATCGCCTGGTAAGGCTCTGCGGAGAGTCCGGAGTGAGCCACCACGACAACCAGATCTGCCCCTTTTTCACGCATTTCAGGCACATATTTTTTTGCCGTTTCGGTGATGTCGTCGACGGTGACTTTGCCCGTCAGATTCGCTTTATCCCAGACCATGATTTGCGGTGGCACAAAACCGATATAACCGATTTTCAGGGTTTGCGGTTTTCCGTCTTTATCGATGACCTTCGTCTCTTTGATCAGGTAAGGCGTAAAGAGCGGTTTTTTAGTTTTGGTATCAATAATGTTGGCGTTAACGTAGGGAAATTTCGCCCCTTCCAGCGCCCGGTGCAGGTAATCCAGACCGTAGTTGAATTCGTGGTTACCGAGGTTACCAACCGCATAATCCAGCGTATTCAGCGCCTTGTAGACCGGATGAATATCACCCTTTTTCAGCCCCTTTGCCGCCATGTAATCACCCAGCGGACTGCCCTGAATTAAGTCGCCGTTATCCACCAGCACGCTGTTTTTGACTTCACTTCTGGCGGCATTAATCAGGCTGGCGGTGCGCACCAGGCCGAATTTTTCTGTCGCAGAATCTTTGTAGTAATCAAAGTCCATCATATTGCTATGCAAATCAGTGGTTTCCATAATGCGTAAATCCACTGTTGCGGCCTGCACGCTGGCGGCAATCAGCGTTGCCAGGAGCGTTGCGCTAAACTTAATCATCAGAGGTGTCCTTTTTAGATCTGAGCCACAAAAGAAAGTGATATGTACATTTTGTTGCTTACAGAATTGTGAATACTGACATGATTTTCGCCACATAAATGCAACAACTATCACACCTGGCGGATAATGGCTGAATGCGATATAAGTAAACCAATGAATTATCTAGGGTAAAAACCCCACTGCCAAAAACAGGAGGTGGACGATGTTAGAAGCGATTTGTCAGCTCGCACGGGAAGCGGGCGATGCCATCATGGACGTATACGACGGTCATCAGCCGATGGACGTCACCAGCAAGGCCGATGACTCCCCGGTGACCGCTGCGGATATTGCTGCGCATGGCGTGATCATCCGTGGCTTACAGGCGCTGACGCCTGACATTCCGGTGCTGTCAGAAGAAGACCCGCCCGGCTGGGAAGTGCGCCAGCACTGGCAGCGTTACTGGCTGGTGGACCCGCTTGACGGCACCAAAGAGTTCATCAAGCGTAATGGTGAGTTTACCGTGAACATCGCGCTGATTGAGCAGGGTAAACCTGTCCTGGGCGTGGTTTACGCGCCAGTACTGAAAGTGATGTATGCGGCAGCGGACGGCAAGGCATGGAAAGAAGAGAACGGTGTCCGCAAGCAGATTCAGGTGCGTGACGCGCGTCCGCCGCTGGTGGTTATCAGCCGTTCTCATGCTGCTGCGGACAGCGAGCTGCAGGAGTATCTGACCCAACTCGGCGAGCACCAGACCACCGCGATTGGCTCTTCGCTTAAGTTCTGCCTGGTCGCTGAAGGGCAGGCGCAGTTATATCCCCGTTTTGGGCCAACTAACTCCTGGGATACGGCGGCAGGCCACGCGGTGGCGGTGGCTGCCGGGGCGCACGTTCACGACTGGCAGGGCAAAACCCTTGATTACACGCCGCGTGAATCCTTCCTCAACCCCGGCTTCCGCGTTTCTATTTACTGAGTAATTTCTGCAGCAGGGCGACAACCTGCTGCACCTCCGCCTGGCTCAGACTGCCGTCTTTGGCGTACTGGATTTTTCCTTCTTTATCCAGCACCACAACCGCCGAACTCTCTTCTTCAAGCTGCCAGGCTTTGCGCACCATTCCATCGCTGTCCACCACAAACTGCGACCACGGGTAGAGCTTTTTGTTGCTCTCTATGCTGCTGCGCACAAACATGGCCGAGCCGGGAATCGCATCGTCAGTGTTGATAATAGTGGTGGTCTGGTAGCGGTCATGGGGCAAACTGGCGGACTTGATCGCTTCAATGAGGGCTGCATTTTTCTCTTTTGCCGATGTTCGACCCGCAATATGTTGCACCACTCGCACTTTGCCAGGAAGCTGCGCGCTATTCCAGGCTTTATAGCTAAACTTACTGTTATCGAGAATTAACTCTCCTCTGTCAGCGACGCCAACAGGTGGTACTCGCTGGCCCGTCTCAAAATTTTGAGCATGCGCCAGAAGCGGCATTAGCAGGCAGGTGGCTGCCAGGATGTTGCGTAGGGTCATGGTGTTTCCTTTATTGTTTTGCACTGATTATCTGCAGGTGATCCGACCACTTAATGAACCTCTTAATCATAAGTGCGATCAATAAGGATTTCCCGCAATCGGGATGCCAGTTTGCGGGTTAACGCACATAACCGCGAAAAAACGATGCCTTATACTGCCTTGCCTAAAGGACTGCAAAGAAAATTCTGAATAACTGTCATCAAAAGGTAAATAAACTTATACAGACTATGTGTCCTGAATGTTCTGGACTATAGTCACTGGGCAACAAAATTTGCGCTCATCACAGTCGGGCCAAGTGTGGCTCCGCAAGGGCGTAATACTCAACAGGAGATACAAAAATGAAAATTTTCCAACGTTACAACCCACTTCAGGTGGCGAAGTACGTGAAAATCCTGTTCCGTGGACGGTTGTATATCAAGGACGTTGGCGCTTTCGAGTTCGATAAAGGCAAAATTTTGATCCCGAAAGTGAAGGACAAACAGCATCTTACTGTTATGTCAGAGATCAATCGTCAGGTTTTGCGTCTCCAGGCGGAGATGGCTTAACAATCCATGCTATGCAGTAACCGCGGTACAAAGAAACGGCTCCGAAAAGGAGCCGTTGATGTTTTCAGCATCTGCCTTCACTCATCCCTTCATAACATTTTTTATATTCCATCGGTGGGATGCCATTATGTTTACGAAAGATCCGCGTGAAGTAGATCGGATCGGCGTACCCCACCGATTGAGCCACTTTAAATACCGGCAGCGGCGTTGACTGGATCAACAGCCGGGCGCGGTTGATGCGTTGGACTTCTCGCCAGGTTTACGATTTTTAACTCTTCGGCGATGTGCTCATTCAGATAATTGCACACCGTATTCATTTTAAACAGAATTTTTTCTCAGCTTCAATTAGCTTTTCCTTACGGTTTTTTCCAATACTACGAAAGCGCGTGGCACCTATTAAATAATAAACATTCTTTTTTTTATATTTTCCTAGAAGATAAAGCTCTTCAGCATTATTTGAATCCATTCCTGCTTTACACCAAACATGTTCGACTAATTCATCCTCTTTTTTCATAAGCAGTTCTCCGGCTAAAGATGCAGAGTAAACGAGTTCACTAGAGAATATTTTGTTATGTTTGTCATCAAGTTCAAATTTCACCCCGAATGTATTTATATCGACATTTGAGTAGACATCAATTTTCCTTGAGTTTTCTGGAAAGAAATCCGGGAGCCATGTCCTTACTCCTGAATTTTCTGGAATAGAAGAGTAGTGCTCATATTGATAACGATTGACGTCAATTTCTCCAATAAAGTAGTAGGTCATAACAAAAATAAACCAACATGGTAAGGATAGCGTAATGATTTTAAAGAAATGTCGCGGTATAATTCCTTGCTTCATTTAAGATATCCCTCTTCAATGAGGAGTTTTATTGTTTTTTTATGCTCTGGGTCGATGAATTTTTTACATCTATCTGAGCAAGTCTCCTCAGCAGGACAGGTGATTCCATACGCATTTACTTTTAGATCTTCCGCATTGTCTAAGACCATGTCATAAAGAGATAGTTTTCCTTTTCCATATAATCCAAAACCATTTAATAAGAAGTCTCTTGTTTCTTTTAAATTGCCGAGGAAGGTTGCATAGCCACTAGATGCAACTCTTGATTTAGATGTAAGACAAAATGCACTACAATGAAAAAACTGGTCTCCTCCAATTATATTCAATCTTTTCATGTCGTTATGAGTCTTACTGAGTATGCTATACGCATCAGCATTCATATACCATGGTTCATTGTTTTGTGCGGTTGTCAACGCTGACTGATAACCAGCCTGGCTAAAATGTCCATTTAGTATCGTCCAACCATTTAATCCTAAAGGATCTATAGTTGTAACCGGATCCAACGGATACAGATATAAATTCCACCCCCCCTTCAGCCCAACCGGGTCCTGGGTGATATACCGTCCCTGTCGCGGGTCATAATAACGATAGCGGTTATAGTGCAGCCCGGACTCTTCATCATACTGCTGACCCGGCAGGCGGAGTGACTGGATGAGGTTCTTCGGGTTGTCCTCGTACAGCAGGTTTCCCCACTCGTCATAATCGCCACGCCAGGCGAGGGTGCCGTCTTCGTTGACTAATGCGAGAGGCAGTCCCCGGTGGTCGCAGTGGTACAGATGAATTTTTCTCGCCGGGACGGGCAGGGCTTCCAGCAGTGCCGCCATGCGCTCCGGCGTCAGGCCGCATCCGGCCAGCCACTGATGGCTCTCCGTGCTGACGGCCCCGGCCCGCAGCTCACCCTCAAGCCGGTCCAGCATTGCCACCAGCTCTGGCGGGAACACCACGGCATAACCGGCCTCACTGCCATCCTGTTGCAGTTTCTGCGCCAGCGTCCGGTGATGGCGCAGGGCATCCAGTTCCGCCGTGGCGGTTTCCACCCGGATGAGCGGCGTAAAGCTGCCGGGTTCATAAATCGTCTGGATGCGGGACTGCGCCGTCTGCGTGGTCACCAGCCGGTCGCCGTCCCAGCCGTACCAGGTCAGTGACGGTTCCACATGCTCCTGATGCCGGAACTGCTTCGCCAGCCGGCGGCCCAGCGGGTCGTAGAGGTAGCGGCCTTCAGCCCTGAGGCCGTTATGCCGCGTGTGGATGAAATGAATCAGCCGGTGCTGGTTATCGTAACGGTAGTGATGGCTGTCCCCGTCATCCACCGGCGTGCGCGCCGTTTTCTCTGTCAGCCTGCCGTGGCGGTCGTGATGGTACAGATAATGTGCGTCTTCATGGATACGGTTATCCGGCCATGCTGTCAGGGCGCGCTCTGGATGCAGCCCGGGCTCAGGCAGCCGGTTGCCTGCAGGGTCGGTGAGGTAAGTGTGCTGCCCATCAAGGTTCTCACTGGTGGTACGCACAGCGGTCAGTCTGCCGCCGGAGCCGTACGTATACTCCCTGACCTGAAGCGGGCCGCTGATGCGTACCAGTTGCCCGACTGCATCGTAGCCATAGTCGCGGTCCTGCTGCGGGCTGTTGAGGTGGTGGCTCTGCAGCTGCCCGCCGGGGGTCCAGGCGGTGGACAACGTATATAAAGGTGTGCCGAAGTGGCGCAGGGTTTCCCGGTGCAGACGGTCGCGGGTGAACTCCATGAGCGGGGTGTCGCCGAGCTTCATGCCTGCCAGGTATCCGGAGCCGTATGTCAGCCACTCCACCGGGGGAAGGCTGTCCGGCCGGAAGCGGTTCACCTGTCCCTGTTCATTCCGGGCGTGTGTGGTTTCGTGCTGCCAGAGCAGTGCCGCCGTGTCCGGGGCCTGTACCGTCTGGCGCTCACTGACCAGGCGGCCACGGTCATCGTACTGATAGTGCACGGCGACCCGGTGCCCTTCGCTGAGGTGGCTGATTTCAGTCAGCCAGCCGCGGTCGTCATAGTGCCAGTGCTCTGCAGGCTCGCCGTTCATGCTGCGGTGCGTCAGCCGGTCGGATGCATCGTAGTGCCAGAGGGTGATGAGGTCTTCCTCTTCGCTGCGGCTCAGCCTGCCGGTCAGGTCGTACCGGTAATACTGTGTCCTGCCGTCGAAACCGGTCTGCTGCGTCAGCCGGTCCAGTACGTCGTAATGCAGTGTACAGTGGCGGCCGTTTTCATTCGTGAGCCGGGTGACACGCCCCGCGGCATCGTAATCGAGTTGCCGGGTCAGGCCATCCTGCGTGGTGGACACGGCCCGGCCCGTGGCGTCATACCCGGTTTCACTGCGCCTGCCGTCCGGCAGTATCACCGTGGTCAGGTCACCGGCATCGTTGTACGCATAGCGGGTTTCATGGCCGTCAGCATCCGTCTGGCTGACCATCTGGCCCCGTTCGTTGTACGCGAACACCTGGCTCAGCCCTTCCTCGTGATGGATGGCTGTCACCTGCCCGAAGCGATTGTATTCATAGTGGGTCTGGTATCCCGAGCAGTCGGTGAAAGTCAGTACCTGACCGTAGCGGTTGCGGGTTATCTGTTTCTGGCTGCCGGTAGCGTCCTGAATACGGGACGGGTATTCACTGCGCGGGTCCTCGTACCCGTAGCGGGTGGTATTGCCCTCGCGGGAGGTCTCTGCCGTCAGGCGGCCCTGCGCATCGTATGTGAGACGCAGGACCAGACCATCCGGGTACTTCACGGCGCAGAGCTGTCGCTGAGGGGTGTGATAAAATTCGGTCAGCCTGCCATCGGGGGTGACAATGCCGGTGATGTTGCCGGAGGCAATATTATGCCGGTACTGCGTTTTGCGGCCTGCCGTATCGGTCTGTTCGATAAGCCAGCCCATCGGATTGTATGCGCTGAGCGTCACGCTGCCGTCGGCGTGCTCTTTTTTCACCACCCGCTTCAGGCCACCTTCGCCTTCGGTGTGCAGGACCTCCCGGCGGTTCAGGCTGTCGGTGATGGCAACCTGGTCGCGGGCATAATCATAGCGGTAGCTTAAGCCTGCCGGATTATGCTGCTCCGTTACCCGTCCTGACGCATCGTAGCAATAGGTGGTCTCAGGGCGACCGGCATAGCCGTGCGCCACCATCCTGCCGGGGTGTGCCGGGTCGTATGCAAAGCGACGCACCTGCACATCGCCCCGGTCATACACGGCTGCCAGCTCTCCGGCCGGGGAATACACATAGCGCGCCAGCGGTGCCGCTGGCAGGGTGTCGGGGTATTCGGGGTCATGCGTCAGCCAGACGGCGTCCAGCCGGATACCGCTGTCCTGACCATAGCGGGTGGCGACCGGCGCATCAGGACAGGCCGGTAATCCCTGCTGCCGGTCACGCTCTGGTCGTGTACTCAGCATCAGGCGAAAGCGACGCCCTGCGCCGTCCGTTACCGCCGTGATATGCCCGGTAAACTCACCTGCGGCCTCGCGGTGATACGTCAGTGTATGCCCGAAACGGTCAGCCAGCCCGGTCAGCACCCGGTACGGTGGCAGCGGGGGTGGCAGCGCTTCATCGATGCCCGGTACGCGCTCAGCCCACCCCAGAATCCACCAGGGGCCCTGCAGGCTGCTGATGGCCAGGTACGTATGCTGACTGAGGCGGAGGTCTTCCGGCAGGGTCTGCCACACAGTATGCAGGGGGTTACTTGCGTGCAACCGGTCCACGCCACCCCGGGCAAGCCAGAACAGTTCAGAGCGGCTGAAGGCGGTCTCGCCGGGCAGCAGATGCTCAAAGTGAATGCTGCGCCCGCCGTTGTCATTGAGGATAAGCGCCCCGTCCTGTATCTGCAGGACGATATCAGACGGGGCTTTCCAGCCGGGGCCGAAGAGACCGACCGGGGCGGGAGTGGGGGTACGGTAACTGCTGTAGGTGCGGGTGAGCAGAAAAGGCAGCGGGCCGGGAAGGGCGATATCGGTTTCGCCGGGCAACACTTTGGCACCGGGAAGCGGGTTGACCGGGGAGCCGGAGGTGATACCCCCGGGGCAGACCGAGCAGGCCACCCCGGTGGGTGCCCCAATCATCACGCCCGCCGAGCCCTGCACAATGGGGCCGCCATACTGCGTCATGTCGCCCTTCCGGGCCGCCGGTCTGCCGCTCATCATCACATCCTTTTGTATGACGGCAGGCCTCATGCCCGCCGGTAAAAACAGGGATATACTTATGCTGTGCAACGGGAAGGAAACAGAGAACCCGATCCGCAACCGGGCAGATTAGGAAAACGTTTAGGGGAGTTGAACAGAACAATAGGGAGAAACAGGCAGGTAGAGTAGGTGAAACCAGTCCGCGCTAAACTGACTGGCACGGCTCCAAAATGGAGCCGTTGATGTTTTTAAGGTAGGGAGAAAATTAGGCGTCGTTCGCTATTTTTTCTTCCGCATCCGGCAGCTTTGGCGTTAACACAGTGGCTTTGCTGTCGATACGCGTCACCAGCAACTGGTCGATGCGGTAGTTATCAATATCCACCACCTCGAACTTGTAGCCAGAGAATTTCACCGCGTCGGTGCGTTTCGGGATCTTGCGCAGCATAAACATCATAAAGCCGCCGATGGTTTCGTAATTACCGGACTGCGGGAACTCGTCGATGTCCAGCACGCGCATCACGTCGTCAATGGGCGTACCGCCGTCCACCAGCCATGAGTTTTCATCACGCGCCACGATTTGCTCTTCCAGCCCCTGGCCCACCAGATCGCCCATCAGCGTGGTCATCACGTCGTTCAGGGTGATAATGCCCACCACCAGCGCGTATTCATTCATGATTACCGCAAAGTCTTCCCCGGCGGTTTTGAAGCTTTCCAGCGCTTCGGAGAGGGTCAGCGTATCGGGCACAATCAGGGTATTGCGGATCTGCACGCCGCTGTTCAGTGCCAGACTCTGGTTGCCCAGCACACGGTTCAGCAGATCTTTGGAGTCGACGTAGCCAACGATATGGTCAATGTCGCCATTGCAGACCAGGAACTTCGAGTGCGGGTGCCGGGCTACTTTATTCTTCAGACTCTGCTCATCTTCATGGAGATCGAACCAGATGATGTTCTCACGCGACGTCATGGAGGAGGGAACAGTACGTGACTCCAGTTCAAAGACGTTCTCAATCAGCTCATGCTCCTGCTTACGCAGCACCCCGGCCAGGGCACCGGCTTCGAAAACGGCATAAACGTCATCAGAGGTAATATCGTCTTTGCGCTCCATCGGTAGTTTAAACAGGCGGAAGATGTTGTTGGCCATGCCGTTAAAGAACCACACCAGCGGGCGGAAGATAAACAGGCAGAAGCGCATCGGGTTGATAATGCGCAAAGCCACAACTTCAGGCGCGATCATACCGATGCGTTTCGGGGTCAGGTCGGCGAACAGGATGAACAAACCCGTTACTAACGTGAATGAGATAATAAAGCTCAGGCGCTCTGCCAGTTCAGGTGAGACCACGCTGATGAGCATGCTGTAAAAGGCGGGGGAGAAGGCGGCGTCTCCGACGATACCGCCGAGAATGGCGACGGCGTTGAGGCCAATCTGCACCACGGTAAAGAAGGTGCCGGGGTTTTCCTGCATTTTTAAAATGCGCTGCGCATTGATGTTGCCATCATCGGCAAGCAGTTTCAGTTTGATTTTTCTGGATGCGGCAAGTGATATCTCAGACAACGAGAAGAATGCACTTACAACGATCAGACAGAGTATGACTAAGATGCTGTTTAACATAATTTATCCAGTCGGTGACCGGATCCTCGGAAGGGGAAATTGAATAATCCATGTGGCATAGCACATTAAAAGCCGGTCCGAAGCGGTGGGCCGGCAATTTCGTTGGCTAGTATAGCGTAAGCGGATAACCGCTCGCCAGCAGTGTAAGCAGTTTGTTACGTAACCCGGCAGGCGGTTCTTTCGTCAATCTGGCCTCATTTGCGCCAGAAATGGATGGAAACGTCACCGTCTCTGCATAACCAAAGGGTATATCGAAGACACGGGGGTATGGAAAAGAGGAACCGGCCCAACAGGCAAGCCGGTTATCGCTGATGGAAAATCAGGGGTTATGCCAGCTGCGGCGGCAGGCAGACGCCAATGCCGCCAATACCGCAGTAGCCATACGGATTTTTGTGCAGATACTGCTGATGATCATCTTCCGCATAATAGAACGGCGGCGCGGTGGTGATTTCTGTAGTGATGGTGCGTTCGTCATTGGCCGCATGCATTGCCTGCTGGAAACGCTCAAGGCTCGCACGTGCCGCTGCATCTTGTTCCGGGGTCAGCGGAAAAATGGCCGAGCGGTACTGGGTGCCCTGATCGTTACCCTGACGCATACCCTGCGCCGGATCGTGATTTTCCCAGAATGTCTGCAGGAGCTGATCATAGCTGATCACGGCAGGATCATAGACCACGCGAACGGCCTCGGTGTGGCCGGTCTGCCCGGTGCAGACTTCCCGATAGGTAGGATTTGGCGTGTAGCCGCCCATGTAGCCTGCGGCAGTGCTGTACACCCCAGGTAATTGCCAGAACAGGCGCTCAACGCCCCAGAAGCAGCCCATCGCAAAAAAGGCGGTTTCCATGCCATCTGGCACGTTGGTCATCGAGTGTTCGTTCACGGCATGTAAGCCTGCGACAGGCATCGGGGTGTTACGTCCGGGTAGCGCATCCGATTGAGTAACAAGATTTTTTTTATCAAACAGACTCATGGTGAGCCCTCCCAGGATCGCAAGTTGCGGTTAAGGTTGTAACGAAGCGTCTCTTTTAACACAATAAACGTGGTAAATAAGACTAGATTTAAACATAAGAAATATTTGGGGTGTCTTCCGTTTTTCAATCCACATTTTGGATTTTTTACAGGCCGCGGAGCGGCGTTGACGTTTCCTTCCAGGGGCGGGAACAAGGGATATTCAGGAGAAAACGTGCCAAAAATCCGTTATTTATGTTTTGTCGGCTTATTACTGGCATGCGAGAGCGCTGTCGCGGCAAACGTGCGATTACAGCTCGAAGGGTTAACCGGGACATTACAAAAAAACGTCCGCGCCCAGTTATCGACCATCCAGAGCGATGAAGTCACGCCGGATAAACGGTTCCAGGCACGCGTTGATGATGCCATTCGTGAAGGACTAAAAGCACTCGGTTACTACGAGCCGACGATTCAATTTGAGCTACGCCCCCCTCCGGCCAAAGGGCGCCAGGTGCTGATTGCCCACGTGACGGCGGGTGAACCGGTGCGCATTGGTGGCACGGACGTGATTCTGCGCGGCGGTGCACGCACCGACGAAGATTACCTGGCGTTATTAAGCAAGCGCCCAAAAACGGGCACCATTCTCAATCATGGCGACTACGACGGCTTCAAGAAATCTCTGACCCGCGTGGCCCTGCGCAAAGGCTACTTTGACAGCCAGTATAATCATAGCCAGCTGGGGATCGCCCTGGACAGACGCCAGGCTTTCTGGGATATCGACTACGACAGCGGTGAGCGTTACCGCTTTGGCGACGTCACCTTTGAAGGGTCGCAAATCCGCGAAGAGTATCTGCAAAACCTCGTGCCTTTTGAAAAAGGCGATTATTACCAGACGAAAGATTTGGCAGAGCTGAACCGCCGGCTGTCGGCTACCGGCTGGTTTAATTCCGTCATCGTGGCTCCCGAATTCGACAAATCGCGTAAAACAAAAGTGCTGCCGCTAAAGGGTGTGGTCTCACCGCGCATAGAAAATACTATTGAGACCGGCGTGGGCTACTCCACCGACGTGGGGCCACGTGTTAAAGCGACCTGGCGTAAGCCCTGGGTAAACTCTTACGGACACAGTTTCTCGACCACCGCCAGCGTCTCGGCACCCGAACAGCAGCTTGATTTCAGCTATAAAATGCCGCTTTTGAAAAATCCGCTTGAGCAGTATTACCTTGTGCAGGGCGGCTTTAAGCGCACCGATCTTAACGATACGGAAGCCGACTCCACGACCCTTGCGGTCTCCCGCTACTGGGATCTCTCCAGTGGCTGGCAGCGCGCCATTAACCTGCGCTGGAGCCTTGACCACTTTACTCAGGCCAATGTCACCAACACCACCATGCTGCTCTACCCTGGGGTGATGATAAGCCGTACCCGTTCACGCGGTGGGTTGATGCCGACCTGGGGCGACTCGCAGCGTTACTCGGTAGATTATTCGAGCACCGCCTGGGGCTCGGACGTTGAGTTTGTGGTGATGCAGGCGCAGAACGTCTGGATCCGCACCCTCTACGATCGTCACCGTTTCGTCGCCCGTGGCAACGTGGGCTGGATCGAAACTGATGACTTTGATCGCGTTCCACCGGATCTGCGCTTCTTCGCCGGTGGCGATCGCAGTATTCGTGGCTATAAGTACAAATCGATCGCCCCGGAAAATGACGATGGCAAACTGATCGGTGCCTCCAAAATGGCGACCGGCTCGCTGGAGTACCAGTACAACGTCACCGGAAAATGGTGGGGAGCGGTCTTCGTCGACAGCGGCGAGGCGGTCAGTGACATTCGTCGCAGCGATTTTAAAACCGGTACCGGTGTCGGCGTGCGCTGGCAGTCGCCGGTCGGCCCGATCAAGCTCGATCTCGCCGTTCCGGTGGGCGACAAAGATGAGCACGGTTTACAGTTTTACATCGGTCTGGGGCCTGAATTATGAGTTTATGGAAGAAGATAAGCCTCGGCGTACTGGTGTTTATTCTGCTGGTTCTGGGGACGATAGCCTTTCTGGTGGGGACCACCAGCGGCCTGCATCTGTTATTTAATGCGGCGAATCGCTGGGTGCCGGGGCTGCATATCGATCAGGTGACCGGTGGCTGGCGTGATCTGACGCTGAAAAACGTGCGTTACGACAGTCCCGGCGTGGCAGTGAATGCCGGAGAGCTTCATCTCGGTGTAAAGCTCGGTTGCCTGCGTGACACCAGCCTGTGTGTGAACGATATTTCGCTCAAAGACATCAATGTCGTCGTTGATACCAAAAAGATGCCGCCCGCCGCTAAAGTCGAAGAAGAGGAGAGCGGGCCGCTCAATCTTTCCACCCCGTACCCTATTACCCTTAGTCATGTGGCGCTCAACAACGTCAACATCAAAATTGATGACACCACCGTGTCGGTGATGGATTTCTCCTCCGCCCTGAACTGGCAGGATAAAAACCTGACCCTGAAACCCACGTCGCTGCGTGGGTTATTGATAGCACTACCTAAGGTGGCGGAGGTGGCGCAGGAGGAGGTGGTTGATCCAAAGATTCAACAGCCCAGACCTGACGAGTTACCGCTCGGTGAGTCGCTAAAACAACTGTTTTCGAAACCGGTCCTGCCGGAGATGACGGACGTTCACCTGCCGCTCAACCTGAATATCGAAGAGTTCCGTGGGGAACAACTGCGCCTGACCGGCGACACGGACATTATCGTCAGCACTATGCTGCTTAAAGTCAGTAGCATCGACGGTAATATGAAACTGGATGCGCTGGATGTTGATTCAAACCAGGGCACCGTGAATGCGACCGGCACCGCGACGCTACGTGATAACTGGCCGGTAGATATCACGCTCAATTCCACCCTCAATGTCGACCCGATTAAAGGTGAGAAGGTGAAGCTGAAAGTCGGCGGCGAAGTACGCAAGCAGCTGGAGTTTGGCGTTAACCTGTCCGGCCCGGTCGATATTGTTCTGCGTGGGCAGACGCAGCTGGCTGAAGCCGGGCTGCCGCTCAATCTCGATATCACCAGCGAACAGCTTTACTGGCCGTTTACCGGTGAAAAGCAGTATCAGGCCGATGACCTCAAGCTCAAGCTGAGCGGGAAAATGACCGACTACAGGCTGTCGTTCCGTACGGCGGTGAAAGGCGCGGATTTACCCCCTGCCACCATTACCCTGGACGGTAAAGGGAACGAGCAGCAGATCAATATCGACAAGCTGAGCGTGGCGGCGCTGGAGGGAAAAACCGAGCTCAAGGCGCTACTTGACTGGCAGCAGGCCATCAGCTGGCGGGGTGAGTTAACGCTGGACGGCATTAACACCGCCAAAACCTTCCCGGAGTGGCCGGCGAAGCTAAGCGGGCTGGCGAAAATGCGTGGCAGTCTGTACGGCGGTACCTGGCAGGTCGATATTCCTGAGCTGAAGCTCGCCGGGAACGTAAAACAGAATAAAGTGAGCGTCGACGGTCATCTTAAAGGCAACAGCTATATGCAGTGGGTTATTCCCGGCCTGCATCTGGAGCTGGGGCGTAATAAAGCAGACGTGAAAGGCGAGCTGGGGGTAAAAGATCTTAATCTGGATGCCACCATTGATGCGCCGGGGCTGGATAACGCCCTGCCGGGCCTCGGTGGCACCGCGAAAGGGCTGGTTAATATTCGCGGCACGGTAGAAGCACCGCAGGTGCTGGCTGACATTACCGCCAATAATTTGCGCTGGCAGGAACTACGCATCGCCAGAGTGCTGGTGAAAGGGGATATCAAATCCAGCGACCAGATAGCCGGGACGATGAACGTGCGTGTGGAGCGGATTTCTCAGCCCAACGTCAATCTCAGCCTGGTAACGCTGGCTGCAAAAGGCAGTGAAAAACAGCACGAGCTTGAACTGCGCGTACAGGGCAAGCCGGTTGCCGGGCAACTGAAGCTGGCGGGGAGCTTTGATCGCAACGAGCAGCGCTGGAAAGGCACGCTCAGCGATACCCGCTTCACCACCCCCGTTGGACCGCTGGTGCTCAATCGTTCCGTTGCGCTGGATTACCGCAATCAGGAGCAGAAAATCAGCATCGGGCCGCACTGCTGGAGCAACCCAAATGCGGAGCTGTGCGTACCACAAACCATTGATGCTGGCGCAGAAGGGCGGGCCGTGGTCAATCTCAACCGCTTCGATCTGGCCATGCTTAAACCCTTTATGCCGGAGGCGACGCAGGCCAGCGGCACCTTCAGCGGAAAAGCCGACGTGAGCTGGGACACCACCAAAGCGGGGTTGCCGCAGGGTGAAGTGACGCTGAACGGACGAAATGTTCGTGTGACGCAGCTTATTAATGGCTCGCCACTGCCGGTGGCCTTCGAGACGCTCAACCTCAATGCGCAGTTGCGTAATAACCGCGCGGATGTGGGCTGGATGATGCGCCTGACCAACAACGGGCAGTTTGACGGTCAGATCCAGGTGACCGACCCACAGGGGCGGCGCAACCTCGGTGGTAATGTGAACATCCGTAATTTCTCACTGGCGATGGCGAACGCTATCTTTACCCGTGGCGAGAAAGCGGCAGGCACGCTGAATGCCAGTCTGCGGCTTGGCGGCAACCTGCAAAGCCCGCAATTGTTCGGGCAGATGCAACTTAACGGTGTGGATGTGGAAGGCAACTTTATGCCGTTCGACATGCAGCCAAGCCAGCTGGCGATGAACTTTAATGGCACCACATCCACGCTACAGGGGGTGGTGCGCACGCAGCGCGGGCAGATTAGCCTGAGCGGTGATGCGGACTGGAGTCAGATAGATAACTGGCGCGCCCGTGTTGCGGCGAAAGGCAGTAACGTCCGGATCACCGTGCCGCCCATGGTGCGCCTCGACGTGTCGCCGGACCTGGTGTTTGAAGCGACGCCGAGTCTGTTCACCCTGGATGGCAATGTGGATGTGCCCTGGGCGCGCATCGTCGTGCATGAAGTTCCCGAGAGTGCGGTTGGCACCTCCAGCGACGAAGTGATGCTCAATTCAGACCTGAAACCGGAAGAAGCCAAAACCGCCGCCATTCCGATTAACAGCAATCTGACGGTGCATGTGGGCAATAACGTGCGTATGAGCGCTTTTGGCCTGAAAGCACGCTTAACGGGTGATTTAAAAGTTGTTCAGGATAAACAAGGGCTTGGTCTTAACGGACAGATCAATATTCCGGAAGGGCGTTATCATGCGTACGGTCAGGATTTGCTTGTGCGTAAAGGTGAGTTATTGTTCTCCGGTCCACCTGACCAGCCATTACTTAACATTGAGGCGATCCGTAACCCGGAGGCGACTGAAAACGACGTGACGGCCGGGGTACGCGTCACCGGTATGGCTGATGAACCGAAAGCAGAAATCTTCTCTGACCCGGCAATGTCGCAGCAGGAAGCGTTATCCTACCTGCTACGCGGGCAGGGTCTGGAGAGTGGTCAAAGCGATAGTGAAGCGATGACTTCTGCTCTGGTCGGTCTGGGGGTTGCACAAAGTGGCCAGGTTGTGGGTAAAATCGGCGAGACCTTTGGCGTCAGTAATCTGGCGCTCGATACCGAAGGGGTGGGTGACTCCTCTCAGGTGGTGGTCAGTGGTTATGTATTGCCGGGTCTGCAGGTAAAATATGGCGTGGGAATTTTTGACTCACTGGCGACTCTTACGTTACGTTATCGCCTGATGCCTAAGTTGTACCTGGAAGCGGTGTCTGGCATAGATCAGGCACTTGATTTGCTCTATCAGTTTGAGTTCTAGCAATGCGAATATTTGTCTACGGCAGTTTACGACGCAAGCAGGGCAATAGTCATTGGATGACAAATGCCCAGTGGCTTGGCGATCACAACGTTGAACATTATCAACTCTACAGTCTGGGGCACTACCCTGGTGCTGTGCCGGGTGATGGATGTGTGCAGGGTGAAGTGTACCGCATTGACGCGGCGACCCTGAGCGAGCTGGACGCATTGCGTACCGCAGGTGGCGAATACAAACGCCAGCTCATCCAGACGCCCTATGGCAGCGCCTGGATGTATGTGTATCAGCGTCCTGTTGATGGGCGACAGCACATCGTGACAGGCAACTGGTTGGACAGAGACCAGGCTTAAAACGAAACAACGCCACCTTCGGGTGGCGTTGTTTTTTACCCCGCTACCAGTGTTCAATCAGCGACGCGCCGATTTCCGCAATTTTCTTGTTTCGTTCATCCATCGTGGCCTGTGTTCCGGTCAGGTAAATCACCACAATGCGTGCCGGCTTGCCATCTGGCCCCAGCGCCGCAACGATGCCGCGGGAACCCCGCTCGCCCGCTCCTGTTTTATCAGCAATAAACCACCCTGCAGGCGTAACAGAACGCAGCAAAGGCCCGCCGACGTTATCTGCCTCCATCCAGTCCAGTAGCTGCTGGCGTGACGTTGGCGTCAGTACCTTGCCGATGAGAAGCTGACGCAGCGTCCGTGCCATGCTTTCTGGTGTGGTGGTATCTCGCTCATCTCCTGGCAGGGCGGCATTTAAGTCAGGCTCCCATCTGTCAAGACGCGTGGCCTCATCGCCCATCTTGCGTAAAAACGCGGTTAATTCCAGTGGGCCGCCAACTGTCGTCAGCAACAGGTTAGCCGACGTGTTATCACTCATGGTGATGGCGGCATCGCAGAGTTCAGCCACCGTCATACCGTCGGTAAGGTGCTTTTCCGTCACCGGTGAGTACTCAATCAAATCCTGCTGACGGTAATGAACGCGGCGTGTCAGTTGCTCCTTACCGGCGTCAACTCGAGATAATACTGCACCGCATAGCAGCGCTTTAAAGGTGCTCATCATCGGAAAACGTTCCTGAGAACGATAGCTCTCCAGAATCTTGCCATCAGCCAGAGAGACTTCGGCATAGCCCACGCGGGCATGAAGCTGCTGTTCGACTTCTTTAACTTTATTCAGTGTTTCCGGGTGAGCCCACGCGGGCAGGCAAAAGGTACTCAACAAGGGGATGAGGGGCAGGCGAAACCGTAGCATAGCAATACTCTTCCTTGGGATCGGGTTTATGACAGAGATGCATTGTAGGCGCAGATGATTTTCAGTGCGCGGTTGCCTGGACGTGAAGTGGGTAAAATCAGTCGGGAGAGGTACTGTGCCATCCGGCAATGAAGCCGGATGGCGTTCGGGATTAAGCGGCGCTCTGATGCAGTTTAAAGAGGCTGACAGCCTCTAACAGCTCCTCTGCCTGGCGCTGCATTTCATGAGCCGCGGCTGAGGACGCCTGCGAAAGGGTGGCGTTCTGCTGGGTAGCGGTATCCATATGGGTGACCGCGACGTTCACCTGATCGATACCGGTACTTTGCTCTTTGCTGGCCGCTGAAATGGTTTCCACCAGTTCACTGACCTGTTGCACGCTGCGCAGTATTTCATTCATGGCGGAACCCGCATTCTGCACCTGCGTGTTCCCTTCGGCGATACGGCCAACGGAATTGTCGATGAGGTGACGGATATCGCGCGCGGCTGAAGAAGATCGTTGTGCCAGCGCACGTACTTCTGCCGCCACCACCGCGAAACCCCGGCCTTCCGCCCCGGCGCGCGCGGCTTCCACTGCGGCATTCAGCGCCAGAATATTGGTCTGGAAGGCGATGCTGTCAATCACGCCAATGATGCTGTTAATTTCACTGGAGAGCTGGTGAATGTCGCTCATGGTCTGCACCACACGTTCCACGGCCTCGCCACCCTGACCGGCGATAGTAAAGGCATCACGTGCAATGGTGCTGGCGAAGCGGGAGTTCTCCGCGTTGCTTTTCACAACCGACGTCAGCTCTTCCATTGAGGCCGCGGTTTGTTCAAGCGCGCTGGCCTGCGCTTCATTACGCGAGGAGAGTTCACGGCTGCCCGTGGCAATCTCTGCCGAGGCGGAAGCGATGGATTCGGTACTATGACGCACGCCGTGCACAATGCGGGTCAGGTTGCCGTTCATCTCTTTAAGCGCCTGCATCAGTTCTGCGGTTTCATCGCGACCGGAAACCGTAAAGGTGGTTTTCAAATCACCGGATGCCACCGTACGGGCGACCGCGACCGCCTGAGCCAGCGGGTGCGTAATACTGCGCACCAGCCACCAGGTAATAAGCGCGCCGACCAGCATCGTAATGGCCATTGCAGTGAGTAGCATCAGGCGCGTTTGCTCAAACTGCGCCTGGTTGCGGGCATCCGTCTCGGTGTGAATGTTGTTGGCGTGTTCCAGCGTGCGTGCCACCACCTCGTCGATCATCCTGGTCGGCTCACGATCGATACCGGTGACCAGTTTGTCTACCCGTGAGGCGCTGGTGGCGTCGGTCAGTACAAACTGCTGTAAGGCGCTCAGGTAATGCTGCTCAAGTTCGGCATGCAGAATAAGGGTCTTCTCTACCTGCTTATTATCCATGCCCAACTGCGGCAGCAGACCACTGAGTTTTTGCAGTAACTGCTGGGTTGTCTGACTCTGCGCAATAAACGCGTTTTTATATTTATCAAACGTTTCCTGGCCTTGTGTGCCGCGCAGTAAGGTGTTTTTCCACTCCTGCACCTGAATTTTGAACTGTACCTGGGCGTTACGGGCGGTGTCGATACTGTCGGCCAGCACTTTTTCGGTGTTCATCATTTTTTGGTTCTGGTCGAAACCGGCGCTGTTGATAGCAAGCCCACGTAACCCGATAAACAGCGTTGCCAGGAGTAATAGCGTAGCCATCAGGCCAAGACGTTGTCCGATGGTGAATTGATTGAGTTTCATACCGCTTCCGTTGAGTTCACGAGACATTGATCACAAACAGGGGGTATCGACCAACGGGGAGAGGACTTTATGGCAGGAAAAACAGGGTGATAGCCTCAGTCTGGCTTATGCCATTCATTAGCATGGAAAAAGAATTTTATGGCACTTTTATGACAGCGCAATAAACGGGCGAAACAGGGTCAAAAAACCGACCCGTCCGCCGTCTGTTACAGGAAAAGCGCCCGTGATGACGCCGCACCGGATAACAGGGCGCGGCGTCACTCTCATCCCGGTCAGATTTTTTCCAGATCGATTTTCAGCACTGCGTCTGCTGATTTGCTCATCTCTTTTTCGCCCTGCTTCAGGCTGACAAACAGTTCGCTACCGTTAGCCGCCAGCGCCAGGCTGTTGGGCAGTAATTCGGTAGCAATATAGGTTTTAAGGCGATAGGAGGTGCCGTCAATAATGCTGATGAGTTTTGCATTGCGATGGGTAATATAAATTTCATCGCGTTTGGCGTTGTAAAGCACCGCCAGAGAGTTAACGTTATTAATACTGTGGATAATTTTACCGTTACGGGTATCGACGACCAGAATATTGGGCAGATCCGGGTCAGTAATAAAAGCGCGATCGTTTTTGCTGTCGAGTGCGATATTCAGGAAGAAGTGTTTTTTATTGCCTTCAATCACATGGCGGCTGACGATTGAATTATCTTTCCCATCGATAGTAACCAACTCGCCACTGCCGTTAATGACATATACCAGACCTTTTTCGCTATTCACGGCAAGGCCTGTTGGCCATTTACCCATCGCTTTTATGGTGGTCAATAGCGTATTTGTTTGGGTGTCAATAACCCAGACCACTCCCTCTTTTGCTACGCCGGAAACATATAAACGGTGGTGGACGTTATCCAGCGCCATTTCGCGGGTATGAATAATCGCTTCCGGGTTTGAGGTATCGCTCAGCTGCAGGGTTTTCAGTTCCTTACCGCTACGGGTATCCAGCAGGGTCACGGAGCCTTCCAGCGTGTTACCGAGGTATAACCTGTGGTTTGCTTCATCCAGCGCGGTGGCGAACGCGCGGCGGCTGGTGTTCAGCGTGCCGGTGGTATTCAGGGTCTGCGGATCGAGGCGGTAAACGAGACCATGCGTTTTGTCTTTATCGAAAGAGGGGGCAGAGGCAGCGAACAGTGTGTTCTGGCTCGCGTCATATGCCAGCTCATAAATTCCCGGACCGGGGGACGCGGTCAGAAAGTCGCTTTGCGGACGTGTTGCTGCGCTGGCAGAAAACGATGTCACAAGCAGAGTCAGAGAGAGAGTAATCGCAGAGGCCGCTTTCAGGGCAGGTAAACGAGATAAGGTCATTGGCGTATCTTAATGTTATTTATGGAACGCAAATGATAATTATTGTCAGTAACGTTTGCAATGTTCGTAACAGGTACAAAAAAGCCCTGAGCCGCCGTCACCGACGTTCAGGGCTTTTCAAGCAAAGGGATTACTTCTTCGCAGCGCGCTCGAAGGAAGCAACGATTTCAGCTTTAGCGGCTTCAGCGTTGTCCCAACCGTCTACTTTCACCCATTTGCCTTTTTCGAGATCTTTATAGTGCTCGAAGAAGTGCGTGATCTGGGCCTTCAGCAGCTCAGGCAGATCGTTTACATCTTTAATGTGATCGTACTCTTTGCTCAGTTTGGTGTGCGGAACCGCAACCAGTTTGGCGTCTTCACCTGACTCGTCGGTCATTTTCAGCACGCCAACCGGACGGCAGCGGATCACTGAGCCTGGCTCCAGCGGGTATGGCGTTGGGACCAGTACGTCAACCGGGTCACCGTCCAGAGAGAGGGTGTGGTTGATGTAGCCGTAGTTGCACGGATAGAACATCGCAGTAGACATGAAGCGGTCAACGAACAGCGCGCCGCTGTCTTTATCGACTTCGTATTTAATCGGGTCAGCGTTAGCCGGGATTTCAATCACTACATAGATATCTTCTGGCAGATCTTTACCCGCCGGGACGTTGAGTAAGCTCATGTTTGTTTCCTTTGAAATGTGTGGCAAACAAGTGCCGGGTATTATAGCCAACTCCCCGCGAATGTCTCCGCCTGTTTTACTCTTCACCCCATCAGCGGCAGACTATTTTGCATAAAAACATGACCGGATTGTCCATAAAGACAGCCGCATCATCAATAAAATTATGTAAGCGATTACACTGAGGGTGCTGAGAGCAGTTTCACCTGAAAAAGACTGTAATTTCAAAGCATGATGCAGGCCCGATCCCTCATGCTCTTTTCGCGCGCCAGATCGCAACTGGAAGCTAACAATTTATTCACTTTTCCAATTTGTGATGTAACGCATTCTGTTACATCTCCTATTGTCTATAGTTTTCCCGCAGGCAAAGTTGCAGCCAACAATAACCCTACGAGGATACTCTTATGTGGAAGCGCTTACTTCTTGTCACAGCAGTTTCAGCAGCCATGTCGTCTATGGCGATGGCCGCCCCTTTAACGGTGGGATTTTCGCAGGTTGGTTCTGAATCCGGCTGGCGTGCCGCCGAAACCAACGTCGCGAAGAGCGAGGCTCAAAAACGCGGTATCACCCTGAAAATCGCTGATGCACAGCAAAAACAGGAAAACCAGATTAAAGCCGTGCGCTCGTTTATTGCGCAGGGTGTGGACGCCATCTTTATCGCGCCTGTTGTGGCAACGGGGTGGGAACCGGTGCTGAAGGAAGCGAAAGACGCCAAAATTCCGGTCTTCCTGCTCGACCGCACCATTGATGTGAAAGATAAAGATCTTTATATGACCACGGTTACCGCCGACAACGTGCTGGAAGGCCGTCTCATTGGTGACTGGCTTATTAAGCAGGTCGACGGTAAGCAATGTAATGTTGTGGAACTGCAAGGTACCGTAGGGGCAAGCGTCGCCATCGATCGTAAGAAAGGTTTCGCCGAAGCCATCTCTAAAGCTTCCAATATCAAAATTATCCGCTCTCAGTCTGGCGACTTCACCCGCAGTAAAGGGAAAGAGGTCATGGAAAGCTTTATCAAAGCCGAGAACAACGGCAAGAACATCTGCATGGTTTATGCCCATAACGATGACATGGTGATCGGTGCTATCCAGGCGATTAAAGAAGCGGGTCTGAAGCCGGGCAAAGACATCCTGACAGGCTCTATTGACGGCGTACCGGATATCTACAAAGCGATGATCGACGGTGAAGCCAACGCCAGCGTTGAGCTGACCCCGAACATGGCTGGCCCGGCATTTGATGCGCTGGAGAAATTCAAGAAAGACGGCACCCTGCCTGAAAAAGTTACTATCACCAAATCGACGCTCTACCTGCCGGACACGGCGAAAGAAGAGTTAGAGAAGAAGAAAAATATGGGCTACTGATGCCTTTGTCGCTCTGCCCCTCACCCCAGCCCTCTCCCCGGAGGGGAGAGGGAGTCGAAGGGCTGGCACGATTAATCCCCTCTCTCCCGAAGAGGAGAGGGAGTTAAGGGTTGGCACGATTAATCTCCTCTCTCCCGAAGAGGAGAGGGAGTTAAGGGTTGGCACGATTAATCCCCTCTCTCCCGAAGAGGCGAGAGAGTTAAGGGTTGGCACTATTAATCCCCTCTCCCCTCTGGGGAGAGGGTCAGGGTGAGGGGGAGAATACAATGACGACTGAACAACACCAGGAAATCCTCCGTACTGAGGGGCTCTGCCAGTATTTTCCGGGCGTTAAAGCGCTGGATAACGTCAATTTCAGCCTGCGCAAAGGCGAAATTATGGCATTGCTCGGTGAGAACGGGGCGGGAAAATCAACGCTGATTAAAGCCTTAACCGGCGTCTATCATGCAAACAGCGGCACTATCTGGCTGGAAGGCCAGCAGATCAACCCCAAAAATACCGCCCATGCCCAGCAACTGGGCATCGGGACGGTCTACCAGGAGGTGAACCTGCTGCCGAATATGTCGGTGGCGGATAACCTGTTTATTGGCCGTGAGCCTCGCCGCTTTGGTTTACTGCGCCGTAAAGAGATGGAGAAGCGGGCCACCGAGCTTATGGCTTCTTACGGCTTTTCGCTGGACGTGCGTGAACCGCTCAACCGCTTTTCCGTCGCCATGCAACAGATTGTGGCGATTTGTCGCGCCATCGATCTCTCTGCGAAAGTGCTGATTCTGGATGAGCCTACCGCCAGCCTGGATACCCAGGAGGTGGAGATGCTCTTCACGCTCATGCGCCAGCTTCGTGCGCAGGGTGTCGCGCTGATTTTCGTCACTCACTTTCTCGATCAGGTTTATGAGGTGAGCGACCGCATCACCGTGCTGCGTAATGGCAGCTTTGTGGGCTGCCGCGAAACCCGCGAACTCCCGCAAATCGAACTGGTGAAAATGATGCTGGGGCGCGAGCTGGACAGTAACGCTCTGCAACGCGCAGGACGCACCCTGCTCAGCGAAAAACCCGTCGCGGCATTTAAAGATTTTGGTAAGAAGGGCGTCATTACGCCATTCGACCTTGAAGTTCGCCCCGGTGAAATTGTCGGACTGGCGGGACTGCTTGGTTCCGGGCGTACCGAAACCGCCGAAGTGATTTTTGGGATCAAGCCTGCCGACAGCGGTAGCGCCCTCATCAAAGGTAAGCCGCAGGCCCTGCGTTCGCCGCATCAGGCCTCCTGTCTGGGCATCGGCTTTTGCCCTGAAGATCGTAAAACCGATGGCATTATTGCCGCCGCTTCGGTGAGAGAAAATATCGTGCTGGCGCTACAGGCCCAGCGCGGCTGGCTGCGTCCGATACCCCGGCGCGAACAGAACGCCATCGCCGAGCGTTTTATTCGTCAGTTGGGCATTCGCACGCCGAGCGCCGAACAGCCCATTGAATTTCTGTCCGGTGGTAATCAGCAAAAAGTGCTGCTTTCACGCTGGCTGCTGACGAAGCCGCAGTTCCTCATCCTTGATGAACCGACCCGCGGCATCGATGTGGGGGCCCACGCGGAGATCATTCGTCTGATTGAAACCCTCTGCGCTGATGGTCTGGCGCTGCTGGTTATCTCCTCGGAGCTGGAGGAGCTGGTGGGCTATGCCGACCGGGTAATTATCATGCGCGATCGCAAACAGGTAGCGGAAATTCCGCTTGCTGAGCTGTCGGTTCCGGCGATCATGAATGCCATCGCGGCATAAGGAGTAATCTGTGATGCCTCAGTCACTTCCGCAAACCGGGCCGTCGAAACGGCGCTTCACATGGCCGACAGGCACGCCGCAGATCCTGGCGCTCCTGCTGGTGCTGCTGGTCGACAGCCTGGTTGCTCCCCACTTTTTTCAGATTATGTTGCAGGATGGGCGCCTTTTCGGTAGCCCGATAGACATTCTCAACCGTGCGGCCCCCGTCGCTTTACTGGCTATTGGCATGACGCTGGTGATTGCGACCGGTGGTATTGATTTGTCGGTCGGGGCAACCATGGCCATTGCCGGCGCAACGGCAGCCTCAATGACCGTCGCCGGGCATAGCCTGCCGATAGTGCTGCTCGCGGCGCTCGGCACTGGTGTGCTGGCCGGGCTGTGGAACGGCGTGCTGGTGGCGATACTCAAAATTCAGCCCTTTGTCGCCACGCTGATTCTGATGGTCGCCGGGCGCGGCGTGGCGCAGCTTATCACCTCAGGGCAGATTGTCACCTTTACTGCCCCGGATCTTGCCTGGTTCGGCAGCGGCAAGCTGCTGCTGTTCCCGACACCGGTAATTATTGCGCTGGTGACGCTGGTTATCTTCTGGCTGTTCACCCGCAAAACCGCACTGGGTATGTTTATCGAAGCGGTGGGGATCAACATTCGGGCCGCCAAAAACGCTGGCGTAAACACCCGCGTGGTAGTGATGCTGACCTACGTACTGAGCGGCGTCTGCGCCGCCATCGCCGGGGTGATTGTCGCGGCGGATATTCGTGGGGCGGATGCGAACAACGCGGGATTGTGGCTGGAGCTGGACGCGATTCTGGCGGTCGTCATCGGGGGCGCCTCCCTGATGGGCGGGCGTTTTAATCTGGTGCTATCGGTCATAGGTGCGCTGATTATTCAGGGCATGAATACGGGGATTTTGCTCTCGGGCTTCCAGCCAGAGCTTAACCAGGTGGTGAAAGCAGTGGTGGTGCTGTGCGTGCTGATTGTTCAGTCGCCGCGCTTTATTGCACTGATTAAAGGAGCTCGCGGTCATGATAAAACGTAACCTGCCGCTGATGATCACCCTCGGCGTCTTCGTGCTGGGGTATCTCTACTGTCTGACGCAGTTTCCCGGTTTCGCGTCGACACGGGTAATCTGTAACATTCTGACCGATAACGCCTTTCTGGGAATTATCGCCGTCGGCATGACCTTTGTTATTCTCTCCGGCGGAATTGACCTCTCCGTTGGCTCGGTGATTGCCTTCACCGGGGTGTTCTTAGCCAAAGCGATCGGCTTCTGGGGCATTTCGCCCCTGCTGGCCTTTCCGCTGGTGCTGGCGATGGGCTGCGCATTCGGGGCCTTTATGGGGCTTTTGATTGACGCGCTGAAAATCCCCGCCTTTATCATTACCCTGGCCGGGATGTTCTTCCTGCGCGGGGTGAGCTACCTGCTCTCGGAAGAGTCCATTCCGATTAATCACCCGGTCTACGATAGCCTGTCCAGCCTCTCCTGGCTGATTCCCGGCGGCGGACGCCTGAGTGCGATGGGGCTGCTGATGCTGGGCGTCGTGGTAATTGGTATTTTCCTCGCGCACCGCACTCGCTTTGGTAATGAGGTGTATGCGATTGGGGGCAGCGCGACCTCCGCGAACCTGATGGGGATCTCCACCCGCAGTACAACCATTCGTATCTACATGCTGTCAACCGGCCTTGCAACGCTGGCAGGCATTGTCTTTTCGGTCTACACCCAGGCAGGGTATGCGCTGGCGGGGGTTGGGGTCGAGCTTGATGCCATCGCCTCGGTGGTGATTGGCGGTACACTGCTCAGCGGCGGAGTGGGCACGGTACTCGGCACCCTGTTTGGCGTGGCTATCCAGGGGTTGATTCAGACCTATATCAACTTTGACGGTACGCTCAGCTCCTGGTGGACCAAAATCGCTATCGGCATTTTGTTATTTATTTTTATCGCGTTGCAACGTGGTCTGACAGTACTCTGGGAGAACCGTCAAAGCTCGCCCGTAACCCGCGTTAGTACGATGGCGCCAAAGTAGTAACCTATTGAAATTACTATAAAGAACTAAAGTTTTTCCGGTGGCGGACGATAACCTGCCAATGAGGCTTAATTTACGCCTGAAAGAATCTCTGTTACCGGAAAAACTATCATGCTCAGAACGCTCTCGCTCCGTACCGGCCTGTTATCTCTCCTCGCCGTAATGACTTTCCTCCTGCTGCTGGTCAGCGGCATGGGAATTTATGCCCTCAGTAAAAGTTCCTCCTCCCTTGAGCGCGTTAGCGTGTTGCAGGGGGAGAAAATGGCGCGCCTTAACGAAGGCTACACGCGGATTTTGCGGGCGCGTAATGAGTCAGGCCAGGCGGTGCGCATGATGGAGGTCGGGCTGCTGGCGGATGCCGGGAAGTCGGTTGCCGCCATTAATGACGAGATAGACAAAGGTCAGAAGGCGCTGGATAGCGTGCTTAAGGGTGGCATAGAGGATGAAAAGGGCGCTGCGCTCATGGCGCAGGTTTCTAAAAGCTATGCGGCTTACGTTGCTCAGGGCATCAAACCGATGCAGGCAGCCCTGAAGTCCCAGAGCGCTGATGACTATTACGAGCTACTGGAAAACAAACTCATCCCTGTCTCACGGCAATTTGATAACGACATGCAGACATTTCAGGCATGGGGTGAAGCCAGAGGCAAAGCGGAAGTCAGTGCCGTGCAGTCGAGCAAAAACGTGGTCATGATGCTGATTGTGGTAGTGGCAATAGCGGCGGCAGGGGTCATTGTGCTGGCCTGGCTTGCACTACGCCATATGCTGCTAAAGCCGCTGGAATCCTCTATCAGTCAGCTTGAGCATGTCGCCGCAGGCAATTTGACCGAAGTAAGTGCTCACACTGCTAGTAAAGAGTTCAGCCGACTTAACACTGCCATTGAGAATATGCGCTATTCGCTTATCAACTCGGTGACCCGCGTGCGTGATGCCAGTTCGCAGATTGACACCGGCAGCCGTGAGCTATCACTGGGTAACGTCGACCTGGCGCAGCGCACGGAATCTACCGCCACATCGCTGGAACAGACCGCGGCGAGCATGGAAGAGATCACCGCCACCGTGAAGCAGAATGCGGATAACGCCGATCAGGCGCATCAGCTGGCGAAAACCGTCTCCGATACCGCCGACCGCGGCAGTGAGATGGTCTGCTACGTGATTGAAAAAATGCGTGATATCTCCGACAGCTCCAGCCGTATTGCCGACATTCTCAGCATGATCGACAGCATCGCTTTCCAGACCAATATCCTGGCGCTCAACGCGGCGGTCGAAGCGGCGCGTGCCGGCGAACAAGGGCGCGGTTTTGCAGTGGTGGCAGGGGAAGTGCGCAACCTGGCGAGCCGCAGCGGCGATGCCGCCAAAGAGATCCGTCAGCTTATCAGCAGCTCTCAGGCTCATGTTTCTGAAGGCAGCGATCTGGCGATGCAGGCGGGTGAAACGATGGATGAAATCGCTGCGGAAGTGATGCGAATGACCAGGCTGATGCGCGAGATTGCCAGCGCCTCGCAGGAGCAGAGCCGTGGTATCGAACAGGTGAATATCGCGGTCAGTCAGATGGACGAGACGGCGCAGCAGAACGCCGCACTGGTACAGCAATCTTCTGCGGCAACACGCTCGCTGGAAGAGCAGTCCCGTGAACTCCTGGATGCAATGGCTTCTTTCCGTTTACAGTCAGCTGCATAATAATTAACGCCGTGCAGGTTCGCACGGCGTTAATTATCGACAGGGCAGGGATAGATGGAGACGCAGGAAGAAATCAGAAAAAATATTTGTACTCAATGCGATAACGAAGTGCTTAAGGGCGGTGATTATTGCGAAGCGTGCGAGAACAAAGAATGTAAGAAAATCGGTGGCTGGCTGTATCTTCCCGCGCTGGGACTGCTTGTGGCGTTAGTGGCCAGTATTTTCGCCATCAACAATACCGCACGTACCCTGCTGGAATTTGGCAGCAGCGTCACCCCCCGTGGGCTGGGGGTCATTTATTTTGAGCTCTTTGGTTTTATCGGACAATTTCTGCTGACGATTTATGTGGGCAGTCTCTTTCTGCGCAAAAAGCGCAGGTTACCGCTTACTTACATCATTTTTCTTCTTTACGGCGTGGTGTTTGTGGGCGTGGATTTGTGGCTGGCGAACGCACTGATGAACATTCCGCTTGGCTATGACGATGCACGTTCTCTGATTCGTGCGATTGTTGCCTGCTGCATCTGGATACCCTACTTCCGCGTTTCAACACGCGTTAAACGTACCTTTGTGCATTAACGCATTACTGCGCCGGGGAAACCCGGATGACGGCGCAGGGCCGCATCCGGATTATGGGTGTTACGCGTCCGGGTACTCACGCATAAGACGTTCTACATCATTCACCATATGCTCGTTGCCGACGAAGAACGGGCGGCGCTGGTGCAGACTTTGCGGCACGATATCCAGAATGCGGTCTTTACCGTCACTCGCTTTACCGCCAGCCTGTTCCGCCAGGAACGCCATCGGGTTGCACTCATACAGCAGGCGCAGTTTCCCTTCCGGGTGGCTTGCGGTGCTTGGGTAGAGGTAGATCCCGCCTTTCAGCAGGTTACGATGGAAGTCAGCCACCAGTGAGCCGATATAGCGCGTGGTGTAGGGACGCAGCGTCGCCTTATCTTCTTCCTGACAGAACTTAAGATACTTCTTCACGCCCTGCGGGAACTTAATGTAGTTGCCTTCGTTGATGGAGTAGGTGTTGCCCTTCTCCGGGAAGCGCATACGCTCCTGGCAGAGGCAGAACACGCCCAAAGAGGGATCATAGGTGAAGGCGTGAACGCCGCAACCGGTGGTGTAAACCAGCATGGTGGACGAACCGTAAACCACATAACCTGCGGCTACCTGCTGGCTGCCCGGTTGCAGGAAGTCTTCTTCGGTAACGGGGGTGCCGACCGGTGTGACGCGACGATAGATGGAGAAAATAGTCCCGACAGAAACGTTAACATCAATGTTACTGGAACCATCGAGTGGGTCCATGAGCACGACATACTTCGCATGTTCACACCCTTCAAAGACAACGATTTCATCTTCTTCTTCAGAGGCGATCCCGGCGACAATATCACGTGCACGCAGTGCGGCTTTTAGTTTTTCATTGGCGAACAGATCGAGCTTTTGCTGTACCTCGCCCTGCACGTTCTCAGCACCGCTGGCACCCAGGATATCAACCAGACCGGCTTTGTTGATATCGCGATGGATGATCTTGGCACCCAGTTTTATTGCTGACAGCAGCGCGGTTAACTCACCGGTAGCGTGAGAAAACTCATGCTGTTTCTCAACAATAAATTCACCTAACGTTTTCATACCCTGTCCCTGCATTTTGTGTGGAGTAATGTGACCTCAACAATCTTAACAAAGATTCAAATGATCGCGCACAGGTGAATCGCGCCAGCAGGATACGGATTATCCTGAAATGCATTTCCGTCATGTTAAACATATGAGTAAAATGTGCGCCAAAGATAAGAAGGATAGAGACGAATGCGCATTCATATATTGGGGATTTGTGGCACTTTCATGGGCGGTCTGGCAATGCTTGCCCGCTCGCTGGGTCACGAGGTGACGGGGTCGGACGCCAATGTGTATCCGCCGATGAGCACGTTGCTTGAGAAGCAAGGCATTGAACTTATTCAGGGTTACGACGCCAGCCAGCTCGATAACGCGCCGGATTTAGTCATTATTGGCAATGCAATGACGCGCGGGAATCCCTGTGTTGAAGCGGTGCTGGAGAGAAATATTCCGTTCATGTCTGGCCCTCAGTGGCTGCATGATTTCGTTCTGCGCGACCGCTGGGTAGTCGCGGTTGCGGGCACACACGGTAAAACCACCACTGCCGGAATGGCGACCTGGATCCTTGAAGCCTGCGGGTACAAGCCGGGTTTTGTGATTGGTGGCGTACCGGGCAATTTTGAGGTTTCCGCCCGCCTGGGAGAGAGCCCGTTCTTTGTTATCGAAGCGGATGAGTACGACTGTGCGTTCTTCGACAAACGCTCCAAATTTGTTCACTACTGCCCGCGCACGCTGATCCTCAACAACCTTGAATTCGACCATGCGGACATCTTTGACGATCTGAAAGCGATTCAGAAACAGTTCCACCACCTGGTACGCATTGTACCGGGGCAGGGCAAGATCATCTGGCCGGAAAACGACATCAATCTGAAGCAGACGCTGGCGATGGGCTGCTGGAGCGAGCAGGAGCTGGTCGGTGAACAGGGCCACTGGCTGGCGAAAAAACTGACCACTGACGCGTCAGAATGGGAAGTACTGCTTGATGGCGAAGTGGTAGGTCAGGTGAAATGGGGCCTGGTAGGTGAGCACAACATGCATAACGGACTGATGGCGATCGCTGCTGCCCGTCATGTGGGTGTCGCGCCGAAAGACGCCGCAGACGCGCTGGGTACGTTCATTAATGCGCGCCGCCGTCTGGAGCTACGTGGTGAAGCGCATGGTGTGAAAGTGTATGACGATTTTGCACACCATCCGACGGCGATTCTGGCGACGCTTGCCGCGCTGCGCAGCAAAGTGGGCGGCACGGCGCGTATTATCGCGGTGCTGGAGCCGCGCTCTAACACCATGAAAATGGGGCACAGCAAAGACGATCTCGCCCCCTCTCTTGGCCGGGCGGATGAGGTCTTCCTCCTTCAGCCGCAGCACATTCCGTGGCAGGTGGCTGAAGTGGCTGACGCCTGTGTACAGCCTGCATACTGGAGCGGTGATGTTGATGTGCTGACCGACATGATCCTGAAAACCGCACTGCCGGGCGATCATATTCTGGTGATGAGTAACGGGGGTTTTGGGGGAATTCATCAGAAACTGCTGGATGGTCTGGCGAAGAAAGCCGCAGTGGCCGCAGCCGGATAAGTGAGCCGGTAAAGTCATCGACTGGGAACCGCGCCATCTGATGGGAATGGCGCGGTTTTTTTATGCCTACTCTTTCGCGATAGGTGTCTCAATCACCTGCTGCGTTTTACTGCCCTGAATATCCGCTACCCGTTTTTCCACTTCCTGCACCTGGCCTGCGTTATGCAACAGGGTGTAGGTAAGGTCAAAGCGAGTGCTCTGGCCGGGTTCCAGTTTCTTCACGCGTTTCTGTTCACGCTCGATGGTGACCGGATAGGCGTAGCTGGTGCCAGGTTCAATGCCGGTGACATAGCCCTGCTTTAAGGTATCGGTGTTTTTCCACAACGTCAGAACAGGCAACTGCTGGGTGTTAAAGCTGATGGCGGCCCCTTTGTCGCCCGCCTTATTAATGACGGCTGCTACGGTCTGTTTGCTGGCGTCTGCCAGCGGTTTTAGGTTAAAGACCATCTCATCGAAGCCTTTGGTGGGGCCACTGTAGGTTTGCCACTCCTTCAGGCCCGCTTTGGCGTAATCGTTAAATGGACTGACGCTTTCGACCGGGGCGATAAAGCGCGCACCTTCTTCGAGGATCGGCGTACCAAAATTGCTGTGATAAATAATCTGATAGTCGTGCGCATAGTCAGCATGGTTGGTCAGCACGTCGTGCAGCGTGAAGCTGTTGCTGCCAGGGATGTAGCTCAACTCCATCGTCGTTTGCAGATCGGCCTTCTTGAAGGTGCTCTCTTTGACCAGACCGCGAATGCGAATTTCATACGGCGCTTCTTCGCTGACATCGACGGAAACCTGCGAAGCCGGGGTGTTGCCCACTTTGCCATGCAGGGTGTAAATTTGTCCGTCCGCGGTCACCGGATGGCCGGTCCACTCATAACCGCAGCGTACCAGCATCTCGTTGAATCCATCCAGCCAGCCCAGACCATTGCGGCTCTCCAGGTTGATATAGGCGGGGTTTACCACCTCTTTTACCGGTGAATCCCAGCCCATGCGCACGCCAAAACCTTCAACACGCAGTAAGTTCATGCCTCGCGTTGGGCTAAGGGTGATTGTCAGCCCGTTCTGGCTGGTAATGGTGATGATTTTGCTGCCTTCCTGCTTACCACCATGCAGCACCTTCTGCTCAATGCTGAAGTTCTGATCTTTAATTTTCAGCTGCTGGCTGTTCACCTGCCAGTTTCCTTGTTCTATGCCGCTTTCAGCGCTGGTCAGCAACCAGGTTTTCGCACTGACGTTGCCGGAGATAAGCAGGGCGAGGGCAGAGATCACGACTGTTTTTTTCATTCATCATTCCTTTTTGCTGAATCGATTATGTTTCTGACCCGTGAAATCTAATAATTGCTGACTCCAAAAAATGTGATCGAATCGATCTGATGGAATAAAGGGCGATGAGACGATCAAAAATACGATATTGATCGCTTTAATCAATGAAATACTAGTGATACATACAGAAAAGTTGTGAAGTTGGCAGGGTTATGCTTTAACGATTCAGCTAATCCAACTGCAAAGCATTAGCAGATTATGAGGTAATAATCCTTAAAAAGCAGAACCGCATCGTTGATTATGATGACGCCGTGTATGGCAGAGGGTTTTTAACGGGTTAATGACAAAGGGGTTGGCTTGCCAAAGCAGAAGACGCTTTCGGGGAGTGCCCGCTGGCTTGCGGCGCTTTGATTACTGGCTTTTAACCAGCCCATTGCTTACACCTACGGTAGCAGCAAAAGCGTGTTGCATTAATTCTGTTGCTTCACGAATGGCTTTAACGTCGATTTCGCCAAAGGTATGAACATGCTCGGGGCGGGCGTTTTCACCTTTATCAATTCTGCCCCTTTCTTTCGCACTTGCCAGCAGATCGGCAGATAATTCGGCTTTCATGGTAATCTTATCGCCTTCGTTAATGTCCCAATCGGCTTAGTAGAACGCTGTACGCCAGCGTTAAATCAGCATGCCGGTTAGCGACTTCAGCGCTTTTTTTGTTCACTGGTTAAATCGTCTCGTTCATTTTCAGGATAAACGTTTGTGTACCCGGTACGCTAAACCGGCGGCAGTGAATTACGGAAAAAGGAGGGGGATGAAGTATGAAGAGGAAAGCAAAAGCGATGTGCGGAGGCGAGTCCGCACATCTGCGAAGGGATTATTCCTGACCTTCTGCCAGCTCGCGCAGATACTGGAAAATCAGACGAGAAGATTTTGGCGGCTTATTGCCTTCTTTCTCTTTTTTAGCATTACGGATGAGTGAACGTAGCTGCTGACGATCGGCATCAGGCCACAGGTTCATCACTTCCGCCAGCGCATCGTCGCCATTTTCAATCAGACGATCGCGGATCTGCTCCAGTTTATGAAACAGCGCCACCTGCTGGTTATGACGGTTTTTCAGTTTATCCAGCGCCTGGCGAATCGGCTCAACGTCGCGCTGACGCAACATTTTACCAATCAGCTGGAGCTGACGGCGGCGTCCTTCTTTCTTAATGCGCTGGGCGAGTTCAATGGCCGCGCGCAGGTCCGGGTCAAGCGGGATTTTATCAAGCGCGTTTTTACCAAGCTCAACCATTTCGAGGCCGAGCTGTTTTAACTCTTCGGCATCACGCTTAATTTCACTTTTACTGACCCAGATTATCTCATCATCTTCGTCCTCGATGTCGTCACCGGGAACGTCGTCGAGCCAGTCTTCGGGCTGCTTTGTCATCTATGGCTCCTTAAAAAAGAGGCTAATGTTACCAGTTAAGGTGCGCACTGAAAAACGGTTCTCTGTTAGACTTCAAATTATCTCTCCTTTAATTATGGCATTGGCGATGAAAGTAATCACACAAGTTGCACAACAACGTAAGGCACTGGAAGAGGCCGTCTCTACCGCGCTGGAACTGGCGTCTGGAAAATCAGACGGTGCGGAAGTGGCCGTCAGCAAAACCACCGGGATTAGCGTCAGTACGCGCTACGGTGAAGTGGAAAACGTCGAGTTCAACAGTGACGGCGCGCTGGGCATCACGGTCTATCATCAAAACCGTAAAGGCAGTGCTTCATCGACCGATTTAAGTCCCGACGCCATTGCCCGCACGGTGCAGGCTGCGCTGGATATTGCCCGTTATACCTCCCCGGACCCCTGCGCGGGGGTAGCAGAAAAAGATCTGCTGGCCTTCGAGGCGCCGGATCTGGATCTGTTCCACCCGGCGGAAGTCTCTCCGGACGAGGCCATTGAGCTGGCCGCCCGGGCCGAGCAGGCGGCGTTACAGGCTGACAAACGTATCAACAATACTGAAGGCGGTAGCTTCAACAGCCACTACGGTATTAAAGTCTTCGGCAACAGCCACGGTATGTTGCAAGGCTATGCCTCGACCCGCCACTCTCTTTCAAGCTGCGTGATCGCTGAAGAAAATGGCGATATGGAGCGCGATTACGCCTACACCATTGGCCGTGATATTCGTGACCTGAAGAGTGCAGAATGGGTAGGGGAAGAGTGCGCGCGCCGCACCCTGTCCCGTCTGGCGCCGCGTAAACTGTCGACCATGAAAGCCCCGGTTATCTTCGCCAATGAAGTGGCAACCGGACTCTTCGGTCATCTGGTTGGGGCGATTGCGGGCGGGTCGGTATACCGTAAATCCACCTTCCTGCTGGATTCGCTGGGCCAGCAGATCCTCCCTGAGTGGCTGACCATTGAAGAGCATCCGCACCTGCGTAAAGGACTGGCCTCCACGCCGTTTGACAGCGAAGGGGTACGCACCGAACGTCGCGACATCATCAAAGACGGCGTGCTGACCCAATGGCTGCTGACTAACTACTCCGCACGCAAACTCGGCCTGAAAAGCACCGGGCACGCTGGTGGCATCCATAACTGGCGGATTAAAGGGCGCGGGTTGGGCTTTGAACAACTGCTGAAACAGATGGGCACCGGCCTTGTGGTCACCGAACTGATGGGTCAGGGCGTGAGCGGTATCACCGGGGATTACTCCCGTGGCGCGGCCGGTTTCTGGGTCGAAAACGGCGAGATCCAATATCCGGTCAGTGAGATAACGATTGCAGGAAATCTGAAAGATATGTGGCGTAATATTGTTACGATTGCTGACGATATCGAAACACGTAGCAATATTCAGTGTGGTTCAGTGTTGTTGCCGGAGATGAAAATCGCCGGCCAGTAAAACCCGCGATACTTCAGGTTACAGGTGCCTGGCTGCACGCACTTATCCCCGCCACTTACGCATGTAAGCTCATGGGATGGGCGTGTTTGCCAGTTGCCTGAAACTCGACTTATTCAGGGTATGACTTTTTAATAATAAAAAAGGAAGTGAGCAATGCGGAAAAAACTGCTGGCGATGTTAGCTGTCTCTACCCTTGTCCTCGGTTCGGTGCAGGCATTTGCCGCCGATCTTGAAGAGGATATGGATACCCTCAATGAAAATCTGAAAGTGGTCGAGAAAGCTGACGATGCGGCGACCATTAAAGATGCGTTAACCAAAATGCGCACCGCAGCAGAGGATGCGCAGAAAGCGACCCCGCCTAAGCTGGAAGGTAAAGCGCCGGACAGCCCTGAAATGAAAGATTACCGACAGGGCATGGACACGCTGATCACGCAGATTGATGGCGCGCTTAAACTGGCCAACGAAGGCAAAGTGAAAGAAGCAAAAGCGGCGGCGGAAGCGTTTAAAGCCACCCGCAACAGCAACCACAAGAAGTTTCGTTAATTATCCTGAAGTGGGGCGCTTGCCCCACTTTCGCCCTCACTGAGGTATTCCTCCTCACGTACAGCCTGCCTTTATGCCCGTTAATGCGTCAGCGCTTAACGCATAACACGCAGCTATCTCAACGGATACTGTTATCAGCGAATACGAAGTGGCTTCCTGGTGTTGATGGACGGAACGCGCCCGTGAATGCTGGAAAATATTTCGACCAGCGTCACTTTCGTGTGATCCTGGCGCATACCTGCCTCACCACACTTTGCGGCCCGCTGTATGGAGATGGCTTTGCGGCGGCGGCGTTTGTTAATGCGGTTGTTGAGCGTAAGACGCCTGTCAGCACAATGTTTGGCGAGGGCATTGCGCTTCTGCACCCGTTTGTGGCTGCGCGTTGATACAACGCGCCCCACCGTTGGCCAGTTAATATAAAAATTTATGCTGCGTATGCTTATTTCCCTTGCGGGGGTAAGGTTTTATTATTTTCCCTCTCGTGTAGCATTAAATACAAATTATGCAAGGAGGAGGGTTTATATTTATTAATGGTTATTGTTTTTCTTCATTGCGAGACTTAATAGATTCTCCTTCCTTAGCCGCAATATTTGTCATTTTATCATTGAGTATTTCTTTGATAACTGTCGCCGGTTGGCTCACGTTAAAGGCGAGTTCCGGGGCGCTTACTTTCAGCCCTGAGAAGGCATCTACCGTGACTTTCTCTCCGTTGGGATACTTCGTTACAGAGACCAGTCGGCCGTGATAGAGCGGGATACCGGTCATCTCCAGCGTATAATCGGTCTTCTTTACCTCCTCGTGTTTTAATTGCTTTTCTTTTTTAATTTCAGCTACTGATGTCGTTGCCAGAGAAACTTTCGTACTGCTTTCCTCCGGCTCGCTATTTTTATTATCAGCATTTATCTCTGCAGATTTAGGTTTATTTCGCAGAGCCAACGTGCTGTCATTATCTGATGGATGAGAATCGCCGTGTGCGCCAGCACTCACGGCGGTAATTTTATCAATACCGTTCATTATCATCTCCGGAATATAACGTAGAATCCGACGCCTGGAGCGTAAGTGCCTCGCTGGAATGATGAGTCTGCGTTAGACAAAACGAGACTACGTCGTTATCGGCAGCGGCAGGAATTTGTTTAGTTAATTGTCGCTGTTATTGTTCTTTCATTTTTTTTGAACGATAGAAACAAATAGTTAGGCTTTCCCTAACCGGCTGTTGGGATTACTCTTTTCAATTGTCAGGGCAAACTGCCACCGGGTTGTTTGCTCTCGTTTAAGGGAAAGACAGGAATCGGCGAATCATGAACTCGTTTCAGCGCATTTTGAACGCACTCTTATCACGTGAGCAGCCTGTCGCGCAGACCACAACCCCGTTGGAATTAACCACCCTTTCAGGAGGCGTTATGCCAGAGAACTACCTTGCTTTAGCGAAACAACGCAGAACCATTTATGCACTGGGCAAAGATCTGCCGTTGCCGGAAGATGACGTTGTTCAGATCATTCAGGACGCCATCAAGCAAGCGCCTTCTGCCTTCAACTCACAGAGCTCCCGCGCGCTTATCCTGCTGGGCAGTGAGCACAATAAATTCTGGGAACTGGTACGCGAACAACTGAGAAAAATCGTTCCGGCTGAGAGCTTCCATGCGACCTCCGATAAACTCGATGGCTTCGCCGCCGCGGCAGGTTCTGTACTGTTCTTTGAAGATCAGGGTGTGGTGACCGCGCTGCAGGAGCAATTTGCGGCATACGCGGATAACTTCCCGATTTGGTCAGAACATAGTTCGGGTATCGCCCAGTATGCCGTCTGGATGGCGCTGGCGGAGAAAGGAATTGGCGCAAACCTCCAGCACTATAATCCGCTGGTGGATGAAGACGTTCAGCGTACCTGGAATGTCCCGGCCAGCTGGAAACTGCGTGGCCATATGAACTTCGGTTCCATTCAGGCGCCGGCAGGCGACAAAACCTTCATCGAAGATGAAAAACGCTTTATCGTTGCCAAGTAATCCGCCGGTCCGGATATTTGATAAAACGGTTTTCTCCGGTAAGCATTGCGCTACCGGGGAATCCCGAAGAGTGGCACAAGTGTCTTGTCCGGGCTATTTATGAACTTCCGTGAAGAGGAGTATCAACATGACAGGTGATAATTCACCTGCCTGTAAAGGGCCAAAAAAGAGAGCGAGCTTTAACCTTTCGGTATTACCGCAACCCTTCAAATATGACGAAAAAATTTAAAGTGTATACAGGTTTTTATATTCATCAGTGCCCTGCATTTGCTAAAAATCATTTACCGTGTGTAATTACCCTTTCATCTTTATGCAAAAAATGCACATACATTTCCTTGTTTTCAGCTAAATCTTCATGTCCATTTATCAAATAAATTTCATGTCTCAATACAATTTCCTCTAAAAGCTATGAAAAAGGAGGTTGAAAGCGATACGTGAAATTCAGTACAATCCGCGAAAACAATATTACATGAAGTAATTCGTCCCTCTTTTTTTCATGAGCATTATATGTTGCTCATATTTATCATTCACATGAATGTTTGTGATAATATGAAGCTAATATTCTTTATATAAATGTGTAGAGGCGAATAATATATTTCACGGAGGGATATACCATGCATGGATGTGCATTTTTTCTCTTTTCTCTGTTCTGGTGTACGGCGACGCAGGCAGGGATTCAGTTTGACAGCACGCGGATTATTTATCCGGCGGCAAAGGGCGAAATAACGCTCGCGCTGACCAACAATGCCAGCACGCCGCGTCTGTTACAGGCATGGATGGATAATGGCGATCCCACTCTTCGGCCCGACATGTCTACCGTCCCTTTTATTGTTACGCCACCCATCTTTCGTCTCAATAGTGCCAAAGGCCAGACGCTGCGTATCCGTTTTATCGGCGGTAATATTTCGCCGGATCGTGAATCGGTTTTCTGGCTGAACGTGCTGGAAGTGCAGCCAAAAATGAAGCACAAGGCAAAGGACAATAATGTTATTGAGTTCCCGGTGCGTTCCCGTTTAAAACTCTTTTACCGTCCCGTAGGGTTGCCAGGCTCGCCGGGCGATGCCGTTAACGCGCTTCGCTGGCGGCTTCTCAGCGTAGCAGGCCAGAACAAAATCGAATGCGAGAACCCGTCGGCATTCAGTGTCTCGTTTGCTCGTCTCAGCCTCAGTGAAGCCGGGGCACATGCTGAGGAAATAACAGGCATGTGCCCGGCGAAAGCGCGTTCTGTATTTACGTTGTCGGGTGCGGGAAAGGGAATTATTTATTTCACCACGATTAACGATCACGGCGGCTTTACGCGACATCAAGCTGTCTATAGACGTTAAAGCAATGAGTTATTTGCGCTCCGGTTGGAGCAGGGAAATATGCGATGAATATGCTTAAGCACTTTTTAAATTTGTCCCTTCTTTTGGGGCTGATGACACTGAGTTTTATCAGCAATGCAGGTTGTTGGTTTACTGGTGGTGGTATTTACAACAGGTCTTACACTGTTGATATTGCATCGCTATCAGTAGCGAGTAATCAGCAGCCGAATACACCGCTGGGTCCGGTCATCACAATTCCGCAAGGGGGACAGGCATTTTTTCGATGCGATTCAGCGCCGGTTGATATGATGACGAAATTCGCAGAAACTCTGACAGAGTCTGTTTATCCCGGGATTTATAAGACTAATGTAGAAGGCATAGGTGTTAAGGTTTGGGTAGTGAGTGAAAGTAATGTTGTTGGTAACAATTTATCGATATATCTCCAATGGCCACTTAATAGTTTTGGGAGTTTCAAGTTTCTTAATACATACCTTCAGTTCTATGTTATCGGTCCGGTTAGTCAGGATGACGGTCCGTTACAACTTAACTTTACGGTTGAAGGCTGGGTAAATAATTCAGTTTCCACCATTGCTGGCATGAAAACTGCCGAAATAAAAATAACCAGTAATATCCCCGTCACCATCAAATCCTGCGAAACCCCCGATATTTCCGTTGACCTCAACAAACACAGTAAATCGGATTTCCCAAGCGTAGGTTCCACCAGTAGCGCCACACCATTTAATTTTGAAATCAAAAAATGCAGTAAGGATATGGCGGCGGTGAAGTATACTTTTAAGCCCGCTGCGGGGATCAATCTTGTCAATTCAGGAAGCAGTGATCAGCATATCACCCTGCGAAGTGGTTCCACAGCGAGCGGGGTGGGGGTGCAAGTGTTGTATGCCAATGACACACTGGTGCCGTTTAACAGCGCGGTGAAATACTCCGGCTACAGCCCATCCCTGGGCGGTGATTACGTTATCCCGATGAAAGCCCGCTTTATCCGCACGGGTGAGGTCAGCCCCGGTTCGGCAAACTCTGCGGTGGAATTTACGATGTCATATGAGTAATTCTCTCACTGCGGCGATGCGCTTATTCGGCCTGTAAATCACCTCAGCATGTGTTCTGAGGTGATTTTTTAGCGCAGGTGATGCACCACCTGATTGCTGCTGCCCCGCCAGATGAGCATGGGGTCTTTTAGATCCTGCACAAACTTCCCGTCGATCAGCACATTGATCAACGCCACCACCGCTCTTTGTGCCTCGTTTAGTTCGTCCATCTTATAACCCGTCCACAGCCAGATATCTTTGCCCGGGCATTCGGCCCGCACGCGTTTGACCAGTTTCAGGATCGCCGGTACGTTCTGCGGATGCAGCGGATCGCCGCCGGAGAGCGACAGCCCCTGGCGTTTGATGCGGGTATCGTTGAGATCGCTGATGATCTGGTCTTCCATTTCCTGCGTAAACGGCATGCCGGAGTTTAGCCGCCAGGTGCTTTTGTTGTAGCAGCCCTGGCATTCGTGCACGCATCCGGAAACGAACAGGGTGCAGCGGGTGCCGGTGCCGTTGACGATATCGACAGGGTAGTACTGGTGGTAATTCATTTTTCTACTAGGCCGGTTTTTACCGGCCTAAAATTCCTTAAAGTTTTACTTCGACGTCAATAATATCTACACAAGTTTGGGCTTTACTGTGATTGTCGGCGGTGTACCACTGACCATCACGGATTTGAACATTTTCTAAATCGACCAGCCGTAAGCAACGCCAGTTGTAGGGGGATGAAGAGTCGATTTTTCCCTTGCTGCTTTCCCCCCCGAATTGGAAGAACAATGCTTGTTGCTTGCCATTTTTAGTTCCTAAAGCGTGCGGACACATTTCTCGATAATAGCCATCGTATACAGCAGTAATTTGTTTTTTGTTCAGAATTGCATGCTTGATTAACTCGTAAGTATTCATACTGCGATCTCCTGGTTTGCTTGCTGTTAGAACTTAACCGATTTGCCCATTTCCCAGATGCTTAACCCGGCGTTTCACTTCTTCCTGCTTTCCGGCATTAAAGGGACGCGCATCCGGGCTGCCTAAGTAGCCACACACGCGGCGGGTGACCGAGACGCGGGCGGCGTCGTGGTTACCGCATTTCGGGCAGGTAAAGCCTTTGCTGGTACATTCGAACTCGCCGGTGAAGCCGCACTCATAGCACTCGTCGATAGGGGTATTGGTGCCGTAATAAGGCACATGCTGATAGCTGTAATCCCAGACATCTTCCAGTGCGCGCAGGTTGTGCTGGATGTTTGGATACTCGCCATAGCAAATAAAGCCTCCGCTGGCGAGCGGCGGGTACGGCGCCTCGAAATCAATCTTGTCGTACGGGTTCACCTTTTTCTCGACGTCGAGATGGAAGCTATTGGTGTAGTAGCCTTTATCGGTGACCCCGTCGACCACGCCAAACTCCGCGGTGTCGAGGCGGCAGAATCGGTCGCACAGGTTCTCGCTCGGCGTACTGTAGAGACTAAAGCCGTAGCCGGTCTCGTCTTTCCACTGATCCACGGCCTGACGCAGACGCTCCACAATCGCCACCCCTTTGGCACGCAGCGTTTCGCTGTCAAACATATGCGCTTTGCCGAACAGTGCATTGATGGTTTCGTGAATGCCGATATAGCCCAGTGAAATAGAGGCGCGGCCATTTTTGAAGATTTCAGAGACGTCATCGTCTGCTTTCAGACGCACACCGCACGCCCCTTCCATGTAGAGGATAGGTGCCACACGCGCTTTCACCCCTTCAAGGCGCGCAATGCGGGTCATCAGGGCTTTACGCGCCAGCACCAGACGTTCATCCAGCAGCGCCCAGAATGCGGCTTCATTGCCTTTGGCTTCCAGAGCAATACGCGGCAGGTTCAGGCTTATCACGCCGAGGTTATTGCGCCCGTCATGGATTTGCTCGCCATTCTCTTCGTATACGCCGAGGAAGCTGCGACAGCCCATCGGGGTTTTGAACGAGCCGGTGACTTTCACCACCTGGTCATAGTTCAGAATGTCCGGGTACATGCGCTTGCTCGCACACTCCAGCGCCAGCTGTTTAATGTCGTAGTTCGGATCCTCAACCTTATGGTTCAGGCCATCTTTAATGGCGAAGACCAGTTTCGGGAAGACGGCCGTTTTGCGGTTTTTGCCCAGGCCCGCGATGCGGTTACGCAAAATCGATTGCTGGATGAGGCGCGATTCCCAGCTGGTGCCAAGGCCAAAGCCGAAGGTTACAAAGGGAGTCTGCCCGTTGGCGGTATGCAGCGTGTTGACTTCATACTCCAGCGACTGGAAGGCGTCGTAGCACTCTTTTTCGGTGCGAGTACGGGCATAGCCGTCGGCGTCCGGGATCTGCCAGTCAATGGCAATCTTACGGTGTTTTTCAAAGCTCTCGGTCACGAACGGTGCGAGCACTTCGTCAATACGGTTGATGGTGGTGCCACCGTAAATATGGCTGGCGACCTGAGCGATGATCTGGGCGGTAACGGCTGTTGCCGTGGAGATGGATTTTGGCGGCTCGATTTCCGCGTTACCCATTTTAAAACCTTGCGTCAGCATGCCTTTCAGGTCGATCAGCATGCAGTTGAACATCGGGAAGAACGGCGAGTAATCGAGATCATGGTAGTGGATATCGCCACGTTCATGCGCCAGTACCACGTCGCGCGGCAGCAGGTGCTGGCGGGCATAATGCTTGGCAACGATACCGGCCAGCAGATCGCGCTGCGTCGGGATCACTTTACTGTCTTTATTGGCATTTTCATTGAGCAGAGCAGAATTGGTCTGTTCAACCAGGCCGCGAATTTCCTGATTCAGACGACCCCGCTTTTCACGCGCGATATCGCGGTCGTGGCGGTATTCGATGTAGGCGCGGGCAAGCTGTTTATGCGGCCCCGACATCAACTGGTTTTCCACCGCAATCTGAATTTCGCCGATATCAACCTGCGCACGGTTGTGCATCTGCTGACTGACGACTTCCGCGACGGTGGCGCAATAGTCTGCGTCATCGACTCCCGCTGCTTTAGCTGCACGCAAAATTGCTTCCTGAATGCGCTCTGACCTGAAAGGCACTTTCTTGCCATCACGTTTCATCACATGCGGTGTCATGATCACTCCATCTTAAAAACAGGTTATCCACAGAGGTGAGGAAATATTCACAGCCGTTAAGTGTCGCCGCGACAGTGAGTTCCCCGAATCCCGACCCTTGTTATCCACAATTCCAGCCAGTTATGCTGCCGTTATTTTGTTGGAATAATAGACGATAAATACAATATGTTGGGTCGGCGTGCATTCTAAGTTCTATATATAGTGATTTGCATCAAACAAGTTTGCGTTTTTATTGATTCAGGACAAAGTAAAAAAGAGAGAGTACAAAGGACGGGCGCTGGGGAGGTTTGTAAATTCACATGGAATAGTTTTGCTTAATTATTCAACAAAAACAGTATGGTAATCGTACACTGCCCGGCCGCAGCGACCTGCCGGGCAGTGCACTTAAGCATGATGCTGTAGCCACCAGATGGCCTCGAATGGCCGTAGCGTCATATTGCCAGGGGTGAGTGAGATCTCGTTATAGTTGTTCATCAGCACCTGCCAGCACCCCGCCTGATCGCCAGGCTGCCACTGCTGGCACTGGTGGCTGAGGTTAGCAGCCACCATCAGTGTCTGCCCGTTGTGCTGGCGACGGTAACACCACAGGTACGGGTGTTCCGGCAGCAGATCCTCATAGTCACCCCAGGTCAGTACGGGCTGGGTTTTACGTAGCGCGATCAGATGCTGATAGGTATAGAACACCGAGTCGGGATCGTTAAGTGCTGCCTCGGCGTTAATTTCCTGCACGTTATTGCACAGTGAAATCCACGGCGTACCGGTGGTAAATCCGCCATGCCTCTCTGCGGACCACTGCATGGGGGTACGACTGTTGTCGCGGGATTTGCTGGCGAGAATGGCGAGCAGCTCATCGGCATCACGTCCGCTGGCGCGCAGGCTGGCAAACATATTGTGGCTCTCTACGTCGCGGTAATCGGTTATTTGCGAGAAGTGCGGGTTAGTCATGCCAATCTCTTCGCCCTGATAAATGTAAGGCGTCCCCTGCAGACCGTGCAGCACCATCGCCAGCATTTTCGCCGCCGGAACCCGGAATTCTCCTTCATCGCCAAAGCGCGACACAATGCGTGGCTGATCGTGATTACACCAGAAGAGCGCATTCCAGGCCTGGTTGTGCATGCCCTGCTGCCAGTGGTTAAACAGGGCTTTGAGCGCCACATAGTCCGGCGCCGCCAGCGTCCATTTTTCGCCGCCGGGATAATCGACTTTCAGGTGGTGGAAATTGAAGGTCATCGACAGTTCACGTCCGTCGAGACTGGCGTACTGTTGGCAGTGTTCGAGGGCGGTGGAGGACATTTCGCCGACGGTCATCAGTTTACGTGGGGTAAACACGTCGCGGCTCATCTCTTGTAAGAATTCATGCACACGCGGGCCATCGGTATAGAAGCGGCGGCCGTCACCGTGTGGATCGTCCGGGAAATTCCAGTCTTTGGAAATCAGGTTCACCACGTCCAGACGCAAACCCTCGACGCCGCGATCGGCCCAGAATTCGCAGATCTTTTTCAGCTCGTCGCGAACCTGCGGGTTTTCCCAGTTCAGATCCGCCTGCTCCGGAGCAAAAAGGTGCAGATAGTATGCTTCGCTTTGCGCGTGCCACTGCCAGGCACTACCGCCAAACTTGGACTGCCAGTGGTTGGGTTGAGCGTCAGGCTGGCCTTCGCGCCAGATGTAATAGTGCCGGTACGGGCTTTGCGGATGTAAGGCGTCGTGAAACCACGGATGTGCCGTCGACGTGTGGTTAAGCACCATGTCGAGCACCAGACGAATGCCGCGCGCTTTAGCCTGCGCCACCAGCTCGTCGAAGTCCGCCAGCGTACCGTACGCCGGGTCAATGGCGGTGTAATCCGCCACGTCATAGCCATTGTCTATCTGCGGTGAAATATAGAAGGGGGTCAGCCAGATTGCATCCACGCCCAGCGTTTTCAGGTAATCAAGACGCTGAATAACGCCACGTAAATCGCCGGTGCCGCTGCCGGTCGTGTCCTGAAAGCTTTTGGGGTAGATCTGATAGATGACGCCGTTCTGCCACCAGTGGGGAAGGGTATTCATAGCGATTTCCTGGTTAAAGCGAAGGGGCGCAAGCGCGCCCCAAAATGTTACACAATCTGCAGCGTGCCCTGGCGGAACTTACGCTGGTAAATCACCGTGGTGAGCGCCATTGGCACGATAATCGCCACCGCCATCGCCACTGAGAAGACCTGCCAGTAGCCCGGTTGAATGGAGAGGATGCCAGGCAGACCGCCGACGCCGATGCCGTTCGCCATCACGCCGTTCAGACCACATAACAGCCCGGCGAGGCCAGAACCTACCATTGCGCAGAGCATCGGGAAGCGATATTTCAGGTTGATGCCGTACATGGCCGGTTCGGTTACGCCAAGGTAGGCGGCGATGGCAGCCGGAACGGAAATTTCGCGCTCGTTCTGTTTACGGCTGGTGAGGATGATTCCCGTCACCGCCGAGGCCTGAGCAATATTCGAAAGGGCGATCAGCGGCCATACCGGGGTGCCGCCGAGGCTCTGGATCATCTGCATGTCGATGGCAAGCGTGGTCTGATGCACGCCCGTGATGACCAGCGGCGCATACAGAAATCCGAACAGCGCAGCGCCAATTGGCGCGAAGCTACCGGTCATCAGGTGGCGGACGGCAAAGGCCACACCGTCGCCAATCATACGGCCAAACGGGCCGATAAAGGCGTGGGCGAGAAACACCGCCAGCAGCAGCGAACAGACCGGCACCATCACCAGATAGAGATAGTCCGGCACCCATTTTTTGAGACGTGTTTCAATCACGCCCAGCGCCAGGCCTGCCAGCAGGGCGGGGATGACCTGTGCCTGGTAGCCTACTTTTTCAATGGCAAACAGGCCGAAGTTCCACACTTCCGGGATTTTACTGCCGAGATCATAGGCGTTCATCAGCTGCGGCGACACCAGGGTCACACCGAGCACAATACCGAGGATCGGCGTACCGCCCATTTTACGCACCGCTGACCAGCAGATACCCACCGGCAGATAAAAGAAGATCGCTTCGCCAATCAGCCACAGGAAGTCATAAAGGGTTTTCAGGCCGGGAGACATTTGCGCCAGGGTTTGGCCGTTGCTCATTGGCAGGTCGCCAATGACATTGCGAAAACCAAGGATCAGGCCACCGCTGATTAGCGCCGGAAGGAGCGGGAAGAAGATCTCTGCAAAGTGCGAGATCAACTGCTCGTGCCATTTCATGTTCTGTCGGGCGGCACGTTTCGCCTGCTCTTTGTCGACGGAGGCCTGGCCGATCGTGGCGATCAGAGCCTGATACCAGTCGCCCACATCCGTGCCGATCACCACCTGGAACTGGCCGGCATTGGTGAAACAGCCTTTGACCATAGGGAGAGTGTCGATTGTTTTTGGGTCGGCTTTGGCCGGTGAATTGAGGACGAAACGCAAGCGGGTGATGCAATGGCTCACCGTTGCGATGTTCTCGCGCCCGCCGACCAGCTCAATAAGCCTGGCAATATACTCCTGTCTGACTTTGCTCATCGTGATGCCCCACTGAGAGAAATAATGACTGCTGATGAATGCGCGCAAGCATATCCATTGAATGGATAACTGAAAATGGGAACGTTCCCGTAATCAGGCGACGATCACAATAAACCGAACGGAGAGGGGATCAAATGAGGCTGGCGGGGATCACTATCTGTCGTGGATCGGCGCGACCATTAACCTGATCGATAAGCTGCGCGGCGGCCTGACGGCCTGCTTCGGCATAGCCGGGATCCACGGTGATGATTTCCGGGTGAAGAAATTTGATAAGCGGCGTGTTGCCTACGCTCGCAAGCTGCAGATTTTCAGTGCGCTGTTCCTGCAGGTATTTGCTCGCCCCGAGCGCGAGGGTGTCGGTGGCGCAGACCAGCGCGGTCGTCGTCGGAGTGAGCACGCGGGCCACGTTGTCATAACCGTGCTTCATCGCCAGCCCCGGCAGGAGGTAATGCGGCGTGAGCTGGTGCTGCTGACAAAACGCCATGTAGGCTTCGTGGCGGCGCTGACCGGTGGTGATATCGCTATGGGGGACGCCGATAAAGCTGATCTGGCGGTGGCCCCGCTCGAAAAGATGCTGCATCAAAAGCGTAATGGCCCCCTGGTCGTCATAGCAGACCGAGGCGAAACCTTTGGCATCCCGCGCCAGCAGAACCAGCGAGGCGCGCCAGGCCTGAAGCAGGGTGTCGGTGATGCCGGTAAAACCAAACAGCACCACGCCATCGATGTTACGTCGGCTCAGCATCTGGAGGTGTTCTTTCACCAGTTCCGGGGAGAACTGGCTCTCCATCATGATCGGGTCGTAACCCTGCTCATAAAAGGCGGGCAGCATGGTCTGGACGGCGAGGTTTTCAGACAAAGAATCCAGGCGGGAGACAATAATGGCGACCACTTTGTCACTCTGGCCGCGCATGGCGCGTGCGGAACGGGAAGGGGAGAAACCATGCTGATTAACCACCGCTGCTACGCGCTCGCGGGTGCGTTCACTGACGCCGCTTTCATTATTCAGCACACGAGAAACGGTGGATTTCCCGACGCCACTTAAGCGCGCAATGTCTTTGATTGTCAGCCGGTTTTGCATGCGTCCTGTCCTGTCCCTCTTCAGCGGTTTGCAGAGTAAAGCAAGTTTGGTCAACACTCAACCAGACGACAATGAGTAAAGTCCGGTTTACGTTCGGTTTAATTCACCTGCGTTACTATTTTCACGCTGTTACCGAGACATTTTTACCCTTACCGGAGGCTCTATGGACCCTGATCCCGCACCTCTCCCCCGACGGAGATATTTCTTCCGGTAAGCCCGTCTCTGCTGCCTTACCGGAAGCGTAAGGCAGCGACGTCACACGTCCCTGCACAATTTATTACGTCTTCAGGACGCGGCTTGCCCGTGCCCGCAAGATAAGGGACTTATCATGTTCAAAAATATTACCCGGATTCTCGCCCGGCTTAACCGTCATTTACCTCGCCGTCTGGTGCAGCGCGACCCGCTGCCTGACGCGGCACATTCCCCCCATGCTGAGGTTTCCGCCTCCTTAAGCGCACGTTGTCTGACGCTTGCGAAGATGGCTATCCCTGAACTGTGGAAACCCCTCAGCGCCCACCCGGAGGGGCTGAATGCCCAGGAGGTGCAGCGCGCGCGGGAAGCGCACGGCATAAATCAGATCCCCGCCCAGCGCCCGATGCCCTGGTGGGGACACCTGTGGGTCTGTTATCGCAACCCGTTCAACCTGCTGCTGACCTGTCTGGGACTTTTCTCTTATGCCTCAGAAGATCTGTTCGCAGCAGGGGTTATAGGCCTGATGGTGGCGATTTCCACCTGCCTGAATTTCATTCAGGAGGCGCGATCCACCAGGGCGGCGGATGCGCTCAAGGCAATGGTGAGTAATACCGCGACCGTTCTGCGCATAATAAATGCCAGAGGTGAAAACAGTTGGCTTGAGATCCCACTCGATCAACTGGTGCCCGGTGACATCGTCAGACTGGCGGCGGGGGATATGATCCCTGCCGATCTACGTGTGGTGCAGGCTCGCGATCTTTTTGTCGCCCAGGCGTCCCTCACCGGAGAGTCGCTGCCGGTGGAAAAAGTGGCACATACGCGCCTCCCGGAACAAACCAACCCGCTTGAGAGCGACACCCTGTGCTTTATGGGCACGAACGTTGTAAGCGGCACGGCGCAGGCCATCGTCATCGCCACGGGAGGCAATACCTGGTTTGGTCAACTGGCCGGGCGCGTCGGCGAGCAGGAGAGCGAACCGAATGCGTTTCAGAAAGGTATAAGCCGCGTCAGTATGTTGTTGATTCGCTTTATGATGGTAATGACGCCGGTCGTGCTGTTGATAAACGGGTTTACCAAGGGGGACTGGTGGGAAGCGGCGCTCTTCTCGCTCTCGGTGGCGGTGGGCTTAACGCCGGAAATGCTGCCGATGATCGTCACCTCAACGCTGGCGCGTGGTGCGGTGAAGCTCGCAAAACAAAAAGTCATTGTGAAGCATCTGGATGCCATTCAAAACTTCGGTGCGATGGACATTCTTTGTACTGACAAAACCGGCACCCTGACTCAGGATAAGATTGTTATTGAAAATCATACAGATATAGCAGGTAAACTCAGTGAGCACGTTCTGCATATGGCCTGGCTGAACAGCCATTACCAGACCGGGCTAAAAAACCTGCTCGACGTGGCGGTGCTGGAAGGGGTGGAAGCAGAAACAGCCCAGGCGCTCGCTTCACGCTGGCAGAAAATTGACGAAATCCCCTTTGATTTTGAACGCCGTCGTATGTCAGTGGTGGTAGCAGAAGAGGCGGATAAGCATCTGTTGATTTGCAAAGGGGCGCTACAGGAAGTCCTTGGCGTCTGTACTCAGGCACGCTACCACGGCGGCATTGTGCCGCTGGATGAAAGCATGTTGAAACGCATTCAGCGGGTGACCGAAACGCAGAATCGCCTGGGGCTGCGTGTGGTGGCGGTGGCAACGAAATACCTGCCTGCGCGCACCGGCGATTACCTGCGTGTGGATGAGTCGGATCTGATCCTCGAAGGTTACATGGCGTTCCTTGATCCGCCGAAAGAGAGCACCAAACCGGCGCTGAAAGCACTTAAGGCCAGCGGCGTGACGGTCAAAATACTCACCGGAGACAGTGAGCTGGTGGCAGCGAAAGTGTGCCGTGACGTCGGGCTGGAGGTGGGGGAGTGGGTTACCGGCCACCAGACAGAGCAAATGGGTGATGACGAACTGGCTAAACGTGCCAGAGAGACCACCCTGTTTGCCCGCCTGACGCCAATGCACAAGGAGCGTATTGTCACGCTGCTTAAGCGGGAGGGGCACGTGGTAGGCTTTATGGGGGATGGTATTAACGATGCACCTGCGCTGCGTGCGGCGGACATCGGTATTTCCGTTGATGGCGCAGTGGATATTGCCCGTGAAGCCGCCGACATCATCCTGCTGGAAAAGAGCCTGATGGTGCTGGAAGAAGGGGTGATTGAAGGGCGTAAGACCTTCGCCAACATGCTGAAATACATCAAAATGACCGCCAGCTCCAACTTTGGTAACGTCTTTAGCGTACTGGTGGCGAGCGCCTTTCTGCCGTTCCTGCCGATGCTGCCGTTACACCTGTTGATTCAGAACCTGCTGTATGATGTGTCCCAGGTGGCGATCCCGTTTGATAATGTGGACGAAGAGCAGATCCAAAAACCGCAGCGCTGGAACCCGGCGGATCTGGGGCGCTTTATGATCTTCTTCGGCCCGATAAGCTCCATCTTCGATATTTTGACCTTCTGCGTGATGTGGTGGGTATTTAAGGCCAACGTGCCGGAAGCACAGACTCTGTTCCAGTCCGGCTGGTTTGTGGTGGGACTGCTGTCGCAGACGCTGATTGTGCATATGATCCGTACCCGTCGCGTGCCCTTTATCCAGAGCCGCGCCGCCAGGCCGCTGATAATGATGACGCTAATGGTGATTGTGGTGGGCATTGCGTTGCCGTTCTCGCCGCTGGCGAGTTACCTGCAATTGCAGGCGCTGCCGCTGTCTTACTTCCCGTGGCTGATTGCCATTCTGGCAGGCTATATGACGCTGACCCAACTGGTAAAAGGGTTCTACAGCCGCCGGTATGGCTGGCAGTAATCTCACCTCATGGCTGCTACGGTAGCCATGACGCTTTCTCTGTTAGCCCTTTATGACCCGCTTTACGAGGGCTAAATTTTTTCTGAAATAATAAATGGTTAAAGCTACTTATCAGAACAGGCTAAATATTGATGTTAGCGTAAAAGAATATTTATTCCTTTATTGGTCTTTACATGATTAATATAACTTCAGTCGTGTTGTTATTATGTGGCGATTTTGATCAACAGTGTCTGGCCAGAGAGTTCAACATATTTGGCACGATTGAGACCGAGGTTAAATGGCATGACTGAACGTGGGTACGCCTTTTTCCTGTCGAAGATAGTCCGCATCGTTACGGTTGCTGCATTTATTTATATGCTTTATGTGATTTGCGCTTGTTGGGATTTTGTGCGTGAAAGCAGTGCGTTGGTGGCCGTACAATGGTGCCGTAACGATCAGTCACGTTTGCACTACGCTGACGAGCTCTCCAGACATGGGTTATATGTTTATCTGGAAAAATCCTCTGGGAAAGTCAGGGTGAGAGAAATGAGCATTGCGCTTGCCAGCCCCTTTCAGCCTTACAGATATCGTTATCAGACTATTGGTTATGAAAATAATATTCAGACAGCCAGAGAGAAATGGGGCACTATTAAATGTCTCAAGAAGAATAAAGCCCTTATCGGTTCATCGGGTTATATTTTCTCATGGGGGGAATAAGCGATGAATCATTTTTTACGGCAGCACAGACGAACTGTTGTTTTTCTACTGCTCGTACTATTGGTATGTGTCTTTTTAATTGGTTCAGCTCAGAGATATAACGATCTTGTCAGTTTTAGAACTGACAACGAAATGATTTTTACCCTGGAAAGAGTACGAGACGAAGGTGCTGATGTGCTGAAGTTGAATGTTTATCGCTCCAGAATAAGTTGGATTACGGGGCGGGTTTGCCTCTCTAAATATATTGAATCTCACACTACAAGCCCAATGGAGTTGTATAACTGGACGATCGAGAATCTTGCAAAGGACTCGGTGACATTAACCAACACTGGCAAAGTATTGGTTTATTCCTTTACTGACTGCACAGGCCAATTACTCAAAGATAAGCCGGATCAACCCGTATCCCAATGAGGCAAGAACCAGGATCAGGATGGTCCAGCTAAACATATAAAACGCATTACCCGTGCCCACACCTGAGCGGGCGAGGAAGGTATCGCCTATTTTGATATGTTTCGCAGACAGTGCGCGGTAGCGGCAGATATAACTCACGCAGTAAACCAGGAAAAGAGGGATCGTCCAGATAGCGACGGCCTTCGAGAAAATCAGTGCCAGCAATACGGAGGTAACCAGGAAGCCGAGAAAGACGAATGATGCTGTGGTTTCCATTTTCTTTAAGTCACCGCGAATGCGCCTGGCATGCTGTTCTTCCCAGCGACGAAGCGTGCTCATGCTAAAGCCATACTTCTCACACAGTTCATTACCCGGTGTGCCACCTTTGGCCTGCTGCAGAAATGCCGCAATCTGCTCTTCTGTAAATCGTGCATTTGCCATTGCTGAACCTCCGTGGCGCGACCTGTCTACTGGGGGAATAAAAGTGGGGGCGATGAGGAGAAAAGATAATCCAGGCTTCGCTTCGACCCGGATTATCTTGCCTGACAGCGACTAGCGGCGAACCGCGATGGCTTCAATCTCGATTTTCACATCTTTAGGCAGGCGGGCCACTTCAACGCAGGAGCGCGCCGGGAAGGTCGCATTATGCTCTGCGAAAAAGGCTTCATAGGTGGCGTTAACGGTGGCGAAATCGTTCAGATCTTTCACGAAAACCGTTGTCTTAACAATGTCACCTACTTTCAGGCCAGCGGCTTCGACGATGGCTTTAACGTTTTCCAGCGACTGGCGCGCCTGGGCTGCCACCTCTTCCGGCACGCTGCCGGTTTTCGGATCTACCGGGATCTGACCGGAAGTGATGATCATGCTGCCAAGATCAACACCCTGTACGTAAGGGCCGATTGCTGCTGGTGCATTTTCCGTCGCGATAGTTTTAGTCATGTTATCTCCTGAAGAACAGCGGTAAAAAGGTCGGGGCCATTATACCCATCATGCTTTAAGTTGCATGCCTGTTGCTCTGCTTTGTTCACCCCGACCCGATGATTAACCGCGCAGTACTACCGAGTGGGCAAACTCTTTTTCGCAATATTTGCACTTCAGGGCGATATCATTAGCGCGTTTTTTTACGGCAAAACTGGAGGCCACCGGCTCGGCGTGGCTGATGCAGTTGCTGTTCGGGCAGACCAGCACGCTATCAATGCGATCCGGCAGGTTCGGGTGTGACTTACTCACCACCTCGTAATTATCGATACGATTTACCGTCGCCAGCGGCGCATACAGCGCCAGCTGATCGACCTGCTCATCCGTCAGGAAGGTATTTTCAATTTTAATCAGATCCTTGCGGCCCATTTCGCCGGAGGGGAGGTTCAGGCCGATGGTGATGCGCTGGTCGGTTTCGGTCAGCTTGAACAGGGACAGTAGCTTGAAGCCGATCTGTGCCGGGATATGGTCAATTACGGTGCCACGTTTGATGGCTTCAACCTGGAGTTTGTTATCCTGTGTCATTGTCGTTTCCTCCTACAGAGCCAAATCACTATTCAGAACCAGTGCCAGAATCGCCTGACGCGCAAAGATGCCATTGCCTGCCTGCTGAAAGTACCAGGCGTGTGGCGTCTTATCGACATCGGTCGTTATCTCATCCACGCGCGGCAGCGGGTGCAGCACTTTCATATTGCTACGTGCTCCGGTCAGGTCGCTGGCACGCAGAATGAACTGCGCCTTCACGTTGGCGTATTCAGACGGGTCGAGACGCTCTTTCTGCACACGGGTCATATAGAGAATGTCCACCTCGGCCATCACCTCCTCGATACTGGCGTGAATGCTCCAGGCAAGCCCTTTCTCATCCAGCATGTCGAGAATGTACTGCGGCATGGCCAGCGCATCCGGGGCGATAAAGTAGAAGCGGTTGCCGTTAAATTTCGCCAGGGCCTGCGCCAGCGAGTGGACGGTGCGGCCATATTTCAGGTCACCGACCATCGCGATGTTGAGGTTTTCCAGGCGGCCCTGAGTCTCCTGGATGGTGAAGAGATCGAGCAGCGTTTGCGTCGGGTGCTGGTTCGCGCCATCACCGGCATTAAGGATAGGAATGCCGCCGGAGAATTCGGTCGCAAGGCGTGCGGCCCCTTCCTGCGGATGGCGCATCACGATGGCATCCACATAGGTGCTGATAACCGAGATAGTGTCCGCCAGGGTTTCGCCTTTTTTGCCAAGCGACGTGTTGCTGCTGTCCGAGAAGCCTACCACGCTCGCCCCGAGACGATGGATAGAGGTCTCGAAGGAGAGGCGGGTTCGGGTAGAGGCTTCAAAGAAGCAGCTGGCGATCACTTTGTGCCTGAGCAGCTCTGGCTGCGGGTTGGCTTTCAGTCGGGCAGCAGTGTTCAGCACCAGTTCAAGTTCTTCGCGGCTGAGATCGTTTATGGAAATGATATGTTTTTGATACAGCGGATTAGCCATGGTTATCTCCTGACGACTGCGCAAAAAAAAGCCCCTCAATAGAGGGGCTGTGGAATGGGGTAAGCAGCGGAAAGAAAAACGGCAGGCCAGCGTCCTTTTTCAGACGCCCAGGGACACTATGTCGAACACACTGGACCATGCTTCCTCCCGGCAAATTGTCCGCGATTATACTCAGCTGTTTTGGTCGATCAAGCGATTAATGCAACATTTACCATAAGCAATCGGTTTATTTGCATATAAATGCATAATTTATGGGTAATTAACTGATGTGCCTGCATGGGCCAGGTACGGAGGGGAGATCGCTGGAATAAACATGCGTTAGCGCAAAGCTTCGGCAGAAAGGGGTGGTAGCCAACAGGGTTTTTCCGTATAAAAGAAAAAATGAAACATTGTTTTATATTAAGGAGTGAATCATGATCGTTGGCAATATCCACCACCTCCAGAGCTGGCTTCCGCAGGAGCTGCGCCAGGCCATTGAACATATTAAAGCGCATGTCACCGAGGCCACCCCAACCGGTAAACATGACATCGACGGCAGCCGCCTGTTTTACCTGGTGTCAGAAGATATGACTCAGCCTTTCGCCGAGCGCCGTGCGGAGTATCATGCGCGCTATCTGGATATCCAGATTGTCCTGAAAGGTCAGGAAGGCATGACGTTCAGCACCCTGCCTGCGGGTGCGCCGGATACCGACTGGCTGGCGGATAAAGACATTGCGTTTTTGCCGAAAGGCGACGAGGAAAAAACCTTCACCCTGAGCGAAGGGGATTTTGTGGTCTTCTATCCCGGCGAAGTGCATAAACCGCTGTGCGCCGTCGGTGCGCCTGCGCAGGTGCGCAAAGTGGTGGTGAAGGTTTTAGTAGCCTGACTCGCGTTACCCGTTTCCCCTCATCCTACCGGGCGAGGAGAGCGATCGCCGTGCGAAGCACCGATTTCTTTGCGGGGCCGCAGAGATTGTAAAGGGGAACGCGGTGTTCCCCTTTACCCGTTCACGTGTCCGGAGATCCATTTCGCCATGAACATAAGGTGAACGGAACCCACCTCCCGAGCCGCATTTTCCCCCCTAGCCCTGGCCTCTCCCCGGGGGGAGAGGGAGAAAACCGGTCGTAGCCCGGGTAAGCGCATGCACACCCGGGAAAACATCTGGCTACCCCTCACCCCTTATCAGAGCTACACGAACAGCGCACCCAACGAATCTGGCTTTCCACTTTCCCTCCCTGCCTGGCTTCCCCTTACCACATCGCATAACGAAAACATGATGGCGATCTCATTAATACGTATTATAACGTATTAATGTTATCCCGAATTCAATATCCCTGCGTCTAACTTATGTGGAGATTTTCAACGTTATGAATATCAAAGAAATTATTGAAAAACTGGCGGCCAATGTTAAAGACAATGGCGGGATTCGCCAGGTGTTTCTGGTGGCATGTGGCGGTTCGCTGGTGGATATGTATCCGGCAAAATACTTCTTCGACAGCGAAGCCACCACGCTGCATGTGGGCATGTACACCGCGAATGAATTTGTTTATGCCACCCCGAAAACCCTCAGTGAAAACTCACTGGTCATTGTCTGTTCGCACGGCGGCAATACGCCGGAATCGGTCGCGGCGGCAAAACTGGCGCGTGCGCATCAGGCGCAAACCGTGACCCTGACCCACAACGAACAGGCGAAGCTTATTCAGCACGCCAGCCATAACATTCTGTATGCCTGGGGCAACGATACCAATGTCGTTGATAACCCGATGGCGATTATCCTCAGCCTGTGCGTCGAGGTACTCAATCAGGTGGAAGGGTATGCGCCTTATGCGGATTTTCAGCAGGGCATGGAACAAATCAACGGCGTTATTGCAAAAGCGCGTCAACAGGTGGCTGACCGCTGCCAGCGCTTTGCCCGTCTTTATCAGGACGAAAAATTGTTTTATATCCTTTCCAGCGGTGCGTCCTATGGCCATGCTTACGGCTTCGCCATTTGTTCGTTAATGGAGATGCAGTGGCTGCACGCCGCGCCCATTCACTCCGGCGAATATTTCCACGGGCCGTTTGAAGTGACCGATAAAGAGACGCCGTTTATCTTACTGATGAACGAAGGTCGCACGCGCGTGATGGATGAGCGGGCTAACGCTTTCCTTTCCACCTACGCAGAAAAAGTGGAAGTGGTTGATGCAAAAGAGCTGGGTATTGGCGTACTTCCTCCCCGCGTCGTGGAGTTCTTTAACCCGGTGCTGTTCTACAGCATTATGTGTGAATATCGTTCGGCGCTGGCGGATATTCGTCAACACCCGCTGGAAACACGTCGCTATATGGGACAAGTCGCGTATTAAGGAGAGCATGATGAAAGTCATAGGCGTTGGCGATAATGTCGTCGATCAGTATGCCCATATTCGTACGATGTACCCAGGCGGCAATGCGCTTAATTTTGCAGCTTATGCCTCTATGCTGGGCTATGAAGCGGCGTATCTGGGCATTTTTGGCAATGACAGCGCGGCAGAACATGTTATTTCCGTACTGGACGAACTGGGTGTCAAACATCCGCACTGTTTATATGTCTCCGGGGAGAATGGTTGTGCGCAGCTTAAAATAGAGAATGGCGAGCGAATATTTCTCGGATCAAATGCCGGAGGTATTCGTAAAACAACTTCAATGGATTTTATTTTCCATCATACGGACTATCTGCGGGAATATTCTCTCATTCACAGCGGTTGTTATAGCTATATGGAAGAACAGCTTCCGGCATTACAGCAACTGGGTGTGCCCGTCTCGTATGACTTCTCGGATGATTTTGTGCTCGAAGAGGCGTTGCCGCTTTGTCAGTATGTCGACTTTGCCTTTTTCTCCTGCGCTGATTACAGCCTTGAGCAGACGCGAGGCATTATTCAGCAGGCGCATAATAGCGGCAGTCGGATTGTCTGTGCCACGCGTGGCAGCGAAGGGGCAATTCTGTTTGATGGCAAGCAGTGGTATCAACAGGCCCCGGAATATGTCACGCCTGTGGATACGATGGGGGCAGGCGACGCGTTTATTACCGCCTTCCTGTGCCATTATCTTGCACAGACAAATACCCCGGATGAAGAAGCGATTCCTGCAAGCCTTAAGCAAGCCGCATTATTTTCGGCGAAAATCTGCCTCAAAGAGGGGGCTTTCGGCTACGGTGTTCGCTATTAAATAACGCTATCTAAATAGGTTTTTATTTCGCTCATTTTATGAGGGGAAGGGGCGCGGTTTTGCGCTTTTTCCCCAATAAGGAAAGAGTTATGCCTGAATATCATACTGCCGATCTTATTCTGCGGTCGGATAATATATTTACTGCCGACAGCGATGAATTATTTTCTGGATATATTGTTATAAGCCACGGCGTTATTTCAGCGATACTTGCAAACGATGAAGATATTCGCCCGTGGCGCGGCCCCACTACCCATTTTCGCGATCTTGGCGAGCGGCTAATTTGTCCTGGTTTTTGTGATAATCACACCTTTTTCACGGGGTATATGAGCATGCATCGCGGCGTAGATCTTAGCGCCACGAACACTAGCGCGGCGGCACTATCGCTGCTCAAAAAAGCGGAGCAGGGTCTGCCTGCCGGAAAAAGCCTTTACGCGTGGGGCTGGTCTGCGGCGCAGTGGGGAGCGTTGCCTGACAGTGCAGAACTTGACGACGCTTTTCCCCATCGCCCGGTGGTCGCGATTAATAGTGACAAGAGCTACTGCTGGATGAATCAGGCAGCGATCGCTCGCTACGGGTTCACGCCTGACGACTGTAGCGCGGAGGCACGTGTGCACCTGCTTACAGAAATGCTTAACGACGTGGGGCAGGTAAAAGAAGAGTTGCGCGCCTTTATGGCGATGCTGGCGACGCGCGGTATAACGGCAATTAAAGATGTCTGTTTTGATGATGCCCCCGCGCTGCTGGACGCCTGGGCCGGGCTTGAGGCGAATGATGAACTGTCACTGCGCGTCAGCCTGGTCAGTGAGCCAGTGGCCAGCGCCGCTAATTTTACTTTTGCCCGCCAGGCGCGTGACCGTTTTCACTCTTACCGGCTGCGTTTTCATGGCTTTAAATTTATGGTAGATGGCGTGATTGCCGATTACACCGGCGATATGTTGCAGCCTTATACTGACCGGCCGCACACGCATAACGAAAAACCGGTGGATTACGCGGTATTGCGCCAACAGGTGCTGGAAGCCGACCGGCTTGGGCTTAATTGCTGCCTGAACGCCGAAGGGGATGCCGCCATACGTCATTGCATCGATATTTTCGCTGAATGTCACCGCGTCAATCCTCCTCGAGTGCGCCATCACGCCTTAAGCGATCTCGAGTGCCCGCATCCGGACGATATCCCACGTCTTGCCGCACTGGACCTTTCTGCTGAGGTCTACGCGCAGATACTGCTGCTTAATCAGAGCGCGTCTGACGCCTATATGCGTGAGCGCGGAGGCGAAGCCAGGGAGAGGCAGTTCTTTAACTATGCCGCGCTGTTCAATGCCGGGGTTCTGGTGACCATCGGCACCGATTTGCCGCTGTTTATCCCCAGTATTCCCGATGCGATCTATGCGGCCTGCTGTCGCCATTTTGCCGATGGTTCGCCACCAGAAGGGTGGTATCGCGAACACGGAATGACGCGAACACAGCTTCTGAAAGCCTGGACCATCAACGCCGCCGTTCAGCATGGCATGGGGGCACAGACCGGAAGTCTGACCGTGGGCAAGCGCGCGGATATTGCCGTGTTCGACCGCAACCTGCTCACCTGTGCCGATGATGAAGTGCGTAACGCGCGAGTGGTGCTGACCCTGATGGATGGCCGTACAACACACGATGTTTTATAGACGCCCGCCTTCACGCGCACAGACGACGTGATGACAGGCGATAAAGCGAATTCTTACCGAGGCAGATTATGCGTATTCCAACAATAAAATGGGCCGTACCCCACTGCTACGCTCTGATCTTTTTTATCATTGTTGTGGTTGCCGTTTTAACGTGGTGCATCCCCAGCGGCAGCTTTGACTATCACGCGGTCACTTTACCGGGTGGCGAGACCAAAAGCCTGGTGGTGCCCGGCTCTTATCATGTACTTGAAAAAGTCACCACTGATGGTGACTTACGACAGGGACTTTCGGCAATTCTTGCCGCTCCCTTAGAAGGCATCATTAAAGCAGCCGATGTGATCGCCTTTGTGCTGATAGTCGGTGGCGCGTTTGGCATCATTATGCGGACCGGCGCCATTGAGCGCGGCCTGCTTGCGCTGGCGCAGCGGCTGGCAGGCAAAGGGATTCTGGTGATTCCGCTGTCTATGACGCTGTTCAGCTTGGGCGGTGCGACTTTCGGCATGAGCGAAGAGGTCATTCCGCTCTATGCCATCTTCATTTCACTGATGTTCGCACTGGGCTATGACTCCCTCACCGCCATTTTGATCTTGTTTCTGGGGACGCAGATTGGCTACGTCGGCGCGATGACCAACCCCTTTTCCGTGCTTATCGCCCAGGGCGTTGCCGGTATTCAGGGCAACCCACAGCTCTGGCTGCGCGCCATTGCCTGGGTGGTTTTTACCGCGATGTCGATTATCTTCACCATGTGGTACGCCCATCGCGTGAAGCGTGATCCGAGCAAATCACCGTCGTATGAAAGCGACTCCCAGAACCGCACGCTGTTTATGGGAGAGCAGACAGGAACGGTATACTTCTCGCTGAGTGACCGGTTGATCATCATCGCCTTTGTACTCGCGCTGGCGGTTATCTCCTGGGGGCTCATCACCCGTGGCTGGTATATGGTGGAGATTGGTACCGTCTTTTTAGCGCTGGGGCTGTTTGCCGGTATCGTCAGCAGAATGTCTGTGAGCGATGTGGCGGAAAGCTTTGTCGATGGCTGCAAAGAGTTTGTCTATGCCGCGGTCGTTATCGGCCTGGCGCGCGGCATTCTGGTGGTGGCGGAAAACGGCAAAATCATCGACACCCTGCTCTATGGCCTGTCGGAAATGCTGGATGGTTTGCCGCAGTATGCTTTTACGACGCTGATGCTGCTGAGCCATAACATCATCACCTTCTTCGTGCCGTCCTCTTCGGGGGAAGCGGCGTTAACCATGCCGGTGCTCGCACCGCTGGGCGATCTGGTTAATATCAATAAAGAGGCGATGGTGATGGCCTATCAATTTGGTAACGGGCTGACCAATCTTATTTCGCCCACCGGCGGTGTGCTGCTGGCCGGGTTGTCGATTGCGCGCGTAGGGTTTGGTCAGTGGCTGCGGGTGATTATGCGCCTATTTCCGCTGCTGTGGATCACCAGCGCCATTTTTGCGGCCATCTCCGCCTGGGTTTAACCGCGCTATGCGCGCCGGCATAGTTTGCCGTGCGCGCATCGACTATAATCCGGGTTCAAATCATTGGCCCTGTTGGTGAATACGCGATGTTGAGTAATGGACTGCAACAGCAGACCGCTGTCCCGCTATACAGACAGTTGAAGGATAAAATCCTCAGCGATATCTCCTCCGGCAAACTTACGGAAGGGGCGAAAATACCCACCGAAGTTGAGCTGAGCGAGCTGTATGACATTAGCCGTGTGACGGTGCGTAACGCTATTAAAGAGCTGGTGGACGAAGGCTATCTGGTTAAGAAACAGGGAAAGGGTACCTTTGTTTGTCTGCCGAAGATTGAACGTAAAGTGGTGCATCTGCTGAGCTTTACCGATGCCTGTGACAGTAGCCATCTGACTACCGCCAGCAAGGTGCTGCGTACCGCTATCCTCGACGATTATCACCATATTCGCGAAGCGCTGCGCTTAGCTGACGACGACTCGCTGCTCTATATTCAACGCCTGCGTCGCGCGGGGGACCAACCTTTGATGCTGGAGAATAACTACTACTCACTCAAGCGATTTGGTTTTTTACAGCAGGAAGATCTGAGCGGTTCGTTGTATCAGCTTTTACGCGAAAAGTACGCGATTTGCCCGACCCATGCCGGGGAAACCACCGTGGAGATGGTGCGCGCCCACGGCGAGACGGCAACGTTGCTGGAACAGCCGCTCGGAGAGCCGCTGTTTTTAATGAAGACGCTGATTCTGGATGCCGACTACCAGCCTATTCACTACGGCGAGCAGCTTATCGTTGCCGAGCGGTATAAATTCAATTTTTGAGATGCGGGTGATTCTCCCGGATGCGCTGCGCTTATCCGGGCTACGCCTGAGTGTCGCCACGGTAGGCGTAGCGCGCCGTGGAAATGATTACGGAGCCAGCGTCGCCACCATCACCGCTTTAATCGTATGCATCCGGTTTTCAGCCTGATCAAACACAATGCTTGCGGCTGATTCAAACACCTCATCCGTCACTTCCATCCCGCCGTGCAGACCAAACTCTTCCGCCATTTTCTTGCCGAGCGTGGTCTGGTCGTCATGGAATGCCGGCAGGCAGTGAAGGAATTTCACATTGGCATTGCCGGTCAGTGTCAGCATCTGGCTGTTCACCTGGTACGGGCGTAGCAGGCTGATCCGCTCTGCCCATTTTTCCTTTGCCTCGCCCATTGAGACCCACACGTCAGTGTAGATAAAGTCCGCGTCCTTCACGCCTGCGGCAATATCTTCAGTCAGTGTAATGTTGCCGCCGTTCTTCCTGGCCTGCGCCGTGCATTCTGTCACCAGGCGCTCTTCCGGCCAGCAGGCGGTCGGGGCGACAAGACGCAGATCCAGGCCAACCAGGGCGGCGGCTTCCAGCATTGAGTTACCCATGTTATTGCGCGCATCGCCGGCATACACCAGGGTCATCTCGTTAAAGGGTTTTCCCGGCAGGTGTTCCTGCATGGTCAGTAAATCGGCCAGCAGCTGGGTCGGGTGGAACTCATTTGTCAGGCCATTCCATACCGGTACTCCGGCGAATTCCGCCAGCGTTTCAACGATTTCCTGGCCGTAACCACGATACTGAATCCCGTCGTACATTCTTCCCAGCACGCGCGCAGTATCTTTAATTGATTCTTTATGCCCAATCTGACTGCCGCTTGGGCCGAGATAAGTGACGCGAGCGCCCTGGTCAAATGCGGCAACTTCGAAAGAGCACCGGGTGCGAGTGGAGTCTTTTTCGAAGATGAGCGCGATGTTTTTACCAGTAAGCTTTTGTACTTCCTGACCTTTTTTCTTATCAGATTTTAACCGGGCGGCAAGTTGTAGCAGGGTGTTGATTTGTTCAGGGGTAAAATCGAGTAATTTTAAAAAGTGCTTTTGGTAAAACGTCGTCATGGTTCCCTCACCTGGCTGGCCACTTATTGAATTAAAATTCAATTTATATGTATTAATATTCATTTTCAAGCGCTATGAATAAATCTTTTCTCCCAGGAGTGGAGGCATTGACGGCGGTATGTGACAATAAGTCTATCTGCCACATTATGAGGAATGAGCCATGGCGAACCCGGAACAACTGGAAGAGCAGCGCGAAGAGACGCGTTTGATTATTGAAGAATTGCTGGAAGACGGCAGCGATCCTGATGCGCTGTACACCATTGAGCATCACCTGTCGGCAGATGACTTCGAAACTCTGGAAAAAGTGGCGGTCGAAGCCTTTAAGATGGGCTATGAAGTGACCGAGCCGGAAGAGCTGGAGCTGGAAGATGGCGAAGTCGTTATCTGCTGCGACCTGCTTTCTGAGAGCGCACTGAATGCCGATCTGATTGATGCTCAGGTTGTACAACTGATGGATCTCGCAGAAAAATTTGAAGTCGAATACGACGGTTGGGGCACCTACTACGAAGACCCGAACGGTGAAGACGGCGACGAAGGTGATGACGATTATGAGGATGAAGACGACGACGGCGTGCGTCACTAAATCCCCCTGCGGCGGCTTCGGCTGCCGCACTGCAAGGAACAGGCATGGATTACCCGCAAATACTCTCTCCGGTTTTACACTTTCTGCACTGCACGACCCCGCAAGCCTGGATAGACAAAGCCCGTGACCCGGCACATCTGCCTCTGTTACTCACCGACCATCTGATCTGCGAACTGAAAGCGGCGCAAACGGCCATGCTGTTGGTGCGTAAATACGTTGCCAGTAAAGAAGGGGCCAACATGCTGCTGGAATGGCTGAAACCCTACGAGGCGTTCGCCTTTCGTGAAGGGCCAGAGCCCGATTTCAATACGTTGCAAAAACAGGTAGCCAAAGGCGCGATGCCCAAAACGGAGGATCCGTGGGGACAGGCATTAATCGACAGCATGGTATTGCTGATTAAAGAAGAGTTGCACCATTTCTGGCAGGTTCGTGAAGCCATGACAGCGCGCAATATTCCCTATGTGAAAATCACCGCCAGTCGTTACGCCAAAGGTATGCTGAAAGGGGTGCGCACGCATGAACCGTTGACTCTTATCGATAAGCTCATCTGTGGCGCCTATATCGAAGCGCGATCCTGCGAGCGCTTTGCGGCGCTGGCACCGCATCTGGACGATGAGCTAAAAGCATTCTATCTGTCACTATTGCGCTCGGAGGCCCGCCATTATCAGGATTACCTGACGCTGGCGCAGCAAATTTCAAAGACCGACATTACGCCACGTATTCGCTATTTTGGTGAGGTTGAAGCCGCCTTGATCAGCACCCCTGATGCCGAATTCCGCTTTCACAGCGGCGTGCCGCTCTGACCTGTCAGAAGCGGTTGTTCTGTTTCTCACGGCGTGACATCTTTCCAGGGCGGTTAAAGAGGCGGCATTACCGCTTTGGTGAGTGTTGTGGGCGTTATTCGGCTGACCGCGGAATATCAGTAAGCGGTTTGCCTCTCCCGTACAACGTGAGGGAGGCATGGTTTAAAGTGATTTCAACATCCTTACTTCGCAATCCACATGCCCGGTACAGCCGAGCGGCTCATGAATATGCATAAAGCCAAGGTGTTCGTACAGGCCTATTGCCTCTTTCAGAAAGGCCGTAGTCTCCAGATAACAGCGCGTAAACCCCTGCGCACGCGCGTGATCAAGGGCGAGAAGGGCCAGTTTTTTTGCCATCCCCAGGCCACGCGCTGAGGGCAGGAAATACATCTTTTGCAGCTCGCAGATATCCGGCTCGCTACCGCTCAGTGGTGCTACGCCGCCGCCGCCCACAACAACGCCATCCTGCTCAACCACCCAATAGGCATGGCCCGGTTGGCTGTAGAGTTGATAAAGCTCATCAAGATTAGGATCGGCCACGGTATAGCCTTTGTCAGCAGTCAGACCGTATTCTGCGGAAACCTGACGGATAACGGCGGCGATAACGGCATTATCACAGGCACGAATTGGGCGTAATGTTACGCACTGTTTAGCCACTACATTCATACATACACTCAATAATACAAACTTATTAATTGGCGTATTTAATAGCACTCTCTGAAAGTGCGTGCAAGTTGTTTAATACAGATGCCATTTATTGGTCGATACGTTATCGTAGCGCGCTCACGGAAGTGATAATCATTATTTGCTTATTCAATGCTTATATTTAAGGATGATGTTTTTATGCACGGAGATATCCGTTTTAAGAATGATGTAAGGCAGTCGTTTATATTTCATGGTAAAGGTCTGGACTATTTTTTAATTTCACTAGTCAATATTTTTCTGTCGCTTATCACTATTGGTATTTACATGCCCTGGGCGATGGTGCGATCCCGCCGTTACCTCTATGAAAATCTCGAACTCAACGGCGCACGCTTTGGCTACCACGCAAAGGGGAGTGCACTGTTTCTGAGCTGGCTACTCATGGCGATAATCCTGTTTATTGTTGTCTTTGTCGCCGGGCTGCTCCATCCTTTTGTAAGCTCATTGACTCTGTTTGTTATCATGCTGGTGATGCCGTTTCTGATGGTAAAAAGCCTGCAATATAATGCCCTGATGACCACGCTGAATAATATCCGCTTTGCATTTCATTGTTCGATGAAAAGCGCCTGGTGGATAATAATGGGGCTGCCCACGCTGTTGACCCTTATTTTATGCACGGTTTTATTTAGCCTCGGGTATATGATGTTCAACGGTTATAATTTTGACGGTTTGCTGGTGAAAATCATTCTCCTTGCGCTAATTGGAATAACGGGCCTGAGCGGGATCAATGGCTATGTCTATGCCAGATGGCTCTCCCTGATTGGGCAGAGCGGGCAGTTTGGCGTGCATAAATTTGATATTCATGTCAGCACGAAATTCTGTATTAAAGCCTGCCTGTTCTCGCTGTGTATTTTAATCCCTTTTTTAGGGCTGATTTTCTACTGCTTCTCACTGTCGTTTAGCAATATGGACATGCTGCGGAGGATGGGCGGTTCAGACAACGAGGTGATTTCGCATTTCCCTGGGCTGATTTTGTTGTGCTACCTGCTCTACTTCGCGGCGATTTTGCTCTCCTCTGCTTATATCTGGCAGGCCTATCGCAACCACTTTATGAATGGACTAACCCTGGCAGACGGGCGCATTCGTTTTGCCTCAACCCTGACATTTTACGGTGTTGTTGTCCAGTTGTTGCAGTTGGTTTTCGTCTCGATGATAACCTGTGGCTTAGCCTATCCGTGGATGAAGATGCGCTTTATCCGCTATCAGGCCCGCCACTCCTGGGTAGAAGGTTGCCTCTCCAGCGTGGCATTGACTGACCACAATGAACAGGTGGATAAAGGTGTGGTTGCAACGGTGTCTCGCGGCGTGATGCCGGTGATTCCCTTTCTTTAACCTTGCCGGCCGAAGCGTACTTCGGCCTTTATTTCACTCTCAGTTTTTCCGCCTGTTTTCCCGCTATAGCATCATCAGCATACCCTGACAATCCCAGTAATATTAGTCGCTACATTTTTAGTACAAAATTAACTAAACTTAATAACGGCAATAAAAACCGCAATGGTAGTGTGGCTTATTTGGTGTTGTTCTATTTACGATAAGGATTGTTATGTCTTTCGAAACTCAAGGTGCTACGGCAGCACCCTCACGGAATTTTACGTTCCAGGGGAGCGGTGCCGGCTATTTCTGGATCTGGCTGGTTAATATTTTACTGACTATTGTCACGATGGGACTTTTTTTACCCTGGGCATTAGTACGTGCACGCCGTTATTTTTATGCTAATACGGAACTGGAAGGGGCGCGTTTTTCTTACCATGCCACCGGCAGTTCGGTATTCATCGGCTGGCTCTGCCTGGTGGTGCTTTACGTTATCTTTTTTGTAAACATGGTCCACAATAACGTCCTGTTATCCTTTTGTATGATTGGGCTCTTTTTGATCTTCTTTCCCTGGCTGGTGACACAGGGTCTGCGCTATCAGATGCTGATGACGGAAATTAACAATGTCCGTTTCAGCTTCTATGCCAGCCCGCTGCGCGCCTGGTGGGTGATGCTGGGTTGTCCGTTGCTCATCATGGTGGTCTCCGTTCTTATTTTCTCCGGAATAATGACCAGCACCATGAGCACGGGTTCTTATACGGCGATGTTTGTGGGTATTGGCATTGGTTCGCTCTGTCTGCTGCTCGGTATGGCCGTAATGCAGGGGATCTACACGGCGCAGTGGTACGGTATGCTGGTAAATAACCTGCAGTATGGCACGCAGAAATTTGCCGGCAGCTTCTCCATCAAGAAATGTACTATGATTGCGCTGTTCTCAATGTTGCTGCTGTTCCCGTTCCTTGCGCTGGCGATGTTTATTGTCGTTCCGGCCCTGATGACCCTGATGCAGTACTCATCGGTGGTAGGGGGCGATCCTGAGCAACTGGCAGTGCTGGCCGGGCCGCTCTACAGCAGAATGGTGCTGGCTTACTTTGTCTATATTTTCGGGGCGTTGTTCTGCTTTATTTTCGCCTTCGTGAAAATGCGTAACTACATCTATTCGCAGGTTTCGCTGGCGCAAAACATCCACTTCTCCTCAACCGTCACTATTGGTCGTGTGATGTGGCTGTCGGTAACCAACGTTCTGGTGTGCATGGTAACGCTGTTCCTGGCGTGGCCGTGGGCGAAAGTGCGTTTTACCCGCTATGTGCTGGAAAACACCCATGTGCACGGCGAGTTGCAGAATCTGACGCTGGAAAATCATGGTCAGCAACCGGCGAAAGACCCGGCGAACCTGCTGGCGCGTGGGCTTTCCTTCTTCCCTGCGGTGTTCTGATTACGCTCAGTAAATAAAAAAGCCAGGCGTAAAAGCCTGGCTTTTTATTTTGCAACCCGATTACAGTGCGGCGATAACGGCCTGCTGCTCAATCAGCTTGGCTTTGGCTTCGGCATAGCCATCCAGCTTCTCACGCTCTTTGGCAATCACCGCTTCCGGTGCGCGGGCCACAAAGCCTTCATTGGACAGTTTGCTTTCGATGCGGCCAATCTCACCTTCGATCTTCGCCACTTCTTTCGCCAGACGTGCAAGCTCATCGTCTTTATTGATAAGACCCGCCATCGGGATCAGCAGCTCTGCGCCGTCAACAATCTTGGTCACGGAAACCGGACCTTTCTCGTTAGCTGGCAGTACGGTGATGCTCTCCAGGCGTGCCAGGTTCAGCAGGAAGCTGCGGTTGTCATTCACACGACGCTCCGCATCTTTGCTGCAACCGCGCAGCAGCAGCTCAAGCGGTTTACCCGGAGAGATGTTCATCTCGGCGCGGATGTTACGCACGGCGATAATCGCCTGCTTCAGCCATTCGGTGTCAGCGGCAGCGGCTTCATCAACCTGAGACGCATCGTACTGCGGCATAGGTTGCAGCATGATGGTGTCAGCGGTAATGCCTTTCAACACTTTTACACGCTGCCAGATGGTTTCGGTGATAAACGGAATGATCGGGTGCGCCAGACGCAGCAGCGCTTCCAGCACGTTGACCAGCGTGTTGCGGGTACCACGCAGTTCCGCTTCAGAGCCGCCGTTCATCACCGGCTTGGTCAGCTCCAGATACCAGTCGCAGAACTGGTTCCAGGTGAATTCATACAGAATGCCCGCCGCAATATCGAAACGGAAGTTATCCAGCGCTTCACGGTAGGCTTTCACGGTCTGGTTAAATTCCGCAAGGATCCAGCGATCGGCAAGAGAAAGCACCATATCGCCGCCGTTAAAGCCGCAGTCCTGCTCTTCGGTGTTCATCAGTACGAAGCGGCTGGCGTTCCAGAGTTTGTTACAGAAGTTACGGTAACCTTCCAGGCGCTTCATGTCCCAGTTGATGTCACGACCGGTGGAGGCGAGCGCGGCCAGGGTGAAACGCAGGGCATCGGTGCCGTGTGGCTCAATGCCGTTCGGGAACTGTTTCTCGGTGCGTTTGGCTATTTTCTCAGCCAGTTGCGGCTGCATCATATTGCCGGTGCGTTTTTCCAGCAGATCTGCCAGAGAGATACCGTCGACCATATCCAGAGGATCGATAACATTGCCCTTGGATTTGGACATCTTCTGGCCTTCGTCATCACGAATCAGACCGGTCATGTAGACGGTATGGAACGGCACCTGCGGCTTGCCATCTTCATCTTTGATGAAGTGCATGGTCATCATGATCATGCGGGCAATCCAGAAGAAGATGATGTCGAAGCCAGAGACCATCACGCTGCTCGGGTGGAACTGACGCAGGGCGTCGGTATTCTCCGGCCAGCCGAGGGTGGAGAAGGTCCACAGGGCGGAGGAGAACCAGGTGTCGAGCACGTCTTCGTCCTGGCGCAGGGCAACGTCAGCGCTCAGGTTATTTTCCTGGCGCACTTCAGCTTCGGTGCGGCCCACGTAGACGTTGCCTGCTTCGTCGTACCACGCCGGGATACGGTGACCCCACCACAGCTGACGGGAGATACACCAGTCCTGAATATCACGCATCCAGGAGAAGTACATGTTTTCATACTGTTTCGGCACGAACTGAATGCTGCCGTTTTCAACCGCTTCCACCGCCGGTTTCGCCAGCACGTCAGCGCGAACGTACCACTGATCGGTCAGCATCGGTTCGATAACCACGCCGCCGCGGTCGCCGTAAGGCACGGTCAGGTCGTGGGGTTTAATCTCTTCCAGCAGGCCCAGCGCATCGACAGCGGCAACCACCGCTTTGCGCGCGGCAAAACGTTCCAGTTTCTGGAACTCAGCCGGGATGGCGCTGGAATAGACGTCAGACTCTTCGCCTTTGGTGTCATAGACTTCGGCGCTTTCACGGATGTCGCCGTCAAAGGTCAGGATGTTGATCATCGGCAACTGATGACGACGACCCACTTCGTAGTCGTTAAAGTCGTGTGCCGGGGTGATTTTCACGCAGCCGGTGCCCTTTTCCATGTCGGCGTGTTCGTCGCCCACAACAGGAATGCGGCGGTTCACCAGCGGCAGCACCACGAATTTGCCAATCAGGTCTTTGTAGCGCGGATCTTCCGGGTTAACTGCCACGCCGGTATCACCGAGCAGGGTTTCCGGACGGGTGGTCGCAACCACCAGATAATCTTTACCGTCTGCGGTTTTTGCGCCGTCGGCCAGCGGGTAGCGGATATGCCACATGGACCCTTTGGACTCACGGTTTTCCACTTCGAGGTCGGAAATCGCCGTACGCAGTTTCGGGTCCCAGTTCACCAGGCGCTTGCCACGGTAAATCAGGTCTTCTTTATACAGGCGGACGAAGACTTCTTTCACGGCATTAGACAGGCCTTCGTCCATGGTGAAGCGCTCGCGCTCCCAGTCCACGGAGTTACCCAGACGGCGCATCTGGCGGGTAATGGTGCCGCCGGATTCTGCCTTCCACTGCCAGATTTTATCGATGAAGGCGTCGCGGCCGTAATCGTGGCGGGTTTTCCCTTCTTCAGCGGCAATTTTACGCTCAACCACCATCTGGGTGGCGATACCTGCGTGGTCGGTACCGGCCTGCCACAGAGTATTTTTACCCTGCATACGCTGGTAGCGGATCATGGTATCCATGATGGTTTGCTGGAAGGCATGACCCATATGCAAACTGCCGGTGACGTTCGGCGGCGGGATCATGATGCAGAAGCTTTCCTGGCTTTCATCGCCATTGGGTTTGAAGTAGCCCTGCTTTTCCCAGTGCTCGTAAAGCGGCTGTTCGATATCTTGTGGGTTGTATGTCTTTTCCATTATTTCCAGGTTGCCGTGTTCAGGTTGAAACCAGCCATGCGATAGGCTTTATAGCGCTCGCGAGCCAGTTGTTTCAGAGTGTCTTCGTAAGGGACAAAGTCTATCACTTCTGTGAAAGCGGTGGCAAAATCTGCAAAGTTCGTGCGCAGGCTGATAAGCACATCGCGGGCGCTGCTGTTGCGCTTTTGCGGCCAGGCGATTTCGACCGGCGCGCCGCCACGTGGGCCTTCACCCGCCAGGTTATGCGGCACAAAGCTTTCCGTTGGCCTTGCCCACAGCGCTTCGTCGAGGCGAATAGCCTGTTGCTCATCTTCGCAGGCAATCAGTACGCGTTTGCCAGTGCGCCAACGTTCTGCGGCAATCTCACACACCAGTTGCTCGACGGCGCTCAGGCCATCCTGCTGCGTGTCGTTGTCCAGAAGATAAAACGTGGCGTTCTTCATGATATGGGGCTTCTTGTGGTGGATTTAAATCGTACACCCTCACCCCGACCCTCTCCCTCAAGGGAGAGGGAGAAAACCTAACCCTCGCCCCTTTGGGAGGAGGGTTAGGGTGAGGGGGATTTTGCTTACTCTTCGCCGTTAAAACCCGCACGGTTCAGCAGGAACTGCGACAGCATGGCAACAGGACGACCTGTCGCGCCTTTGGCTTTACCGGAGCGCCATGCGGTACCGGCGATGTCCAGATGGGCCCAGTTGTACTTACGGGTAAAGCGAGACAGGAAGCAGCCCGCCGTGATGGCACCGCCGGGACGTCCGCCAATGTTTGCCATGTCGGCAAAATTAGAGTCCAGCTGTTCGTAGTACTCATCACCCAGCGGCAGACGCCATGCGCGGTCGCCCGCCTGTTCTGAAGCACCAATCAGCTCATGCGCCAGCGGGTTGTGGTTCGACATCAGCCCGGTGATGTGATGGCCCAGCGCAATCACGCAAGCACCAGTCAGGGTCGCCACATCGATAACCGCTTCCGGCTCAAAACGCTCAACGTAGGTCAGCACATCGCACAGTACCAGACGGCCTTCAGCATCAGTGTTGAGCACTTCAACGGTCTGGCCGGACATGGTAGTCAGCACGTCACCCGGACGATAGGCGCGTCCACCCGGCATGTTTTCACAGCCAGCCAGTACGCCCACAACGTTAATCGGCAGTTGCAGCTCTGCGACCATGCGCATTACGCCGTACACCGCCGCCGCACCGCACATGTCATACTTCATCTCGTCCATGCCTTCGGCAGGCTTGATGGAGATACCGCCGGAGTCAAAGGTCAGCCCTTTGCCCACCAGCACAATCGGGCGCGCCTCTTCTGACGGGTTGCCTTTGTATTCAATGACAGACATCAGGGATTCGTTCTGCGAACCGTTACCGACCGCCAGGTAAGAGTGCATGCCCAGCTCGCGCATCTGCTGCTCGCCAATCACCCGGGTAATGACGTTTTTACTGTAGGAGTCAGCCAGCTGGCGCGCCTGAGAGGCCAGGTAGGCCGCGTTGCAGATATTGGGCGGCATATTGCCGAGATCTTTTGCCGCTTTGATGCCGGCGGCAATGGCCAGACCGTGCTGAATGGCACGTTCACCGCTGGTCAGTTCACGGCGAGTCGGCACATTAAAGACCATTTTACGCAGCGGACGACGTGGCTCGCTCTTATTGGTCTTCAACTGGTCAAAACTGTAGAGCGACTCTTTTGCGGTTTCCACCGCCTGGCGCACCTTCCAGTAGGTGTTACGGCCTTTCACGTGCAGCTCGGTCAGGAAGCAGACGGCCTCCATAGAACCGGTGTCATTCAGGGTATTGATAGTTTTCTGGATGACCTGCTTATACTGGCGTTCATCCAGCTCACGTTCTTTACCGCAACCAATTAACAAAATGCGTTCGGAGAGCACATTTGGAACGTGGTGCAGCAGCAGGGTTTGTCCTGGTTTGCCTTCCAGTTCGCCACGGCGCAGCAGGGCGCTGATGTAACCGTCGCTGATTTTGTCGAGTTGCTCGGCAATCGGCGAGAGACGGCGCGGCTCAAAAACACCCACAACGATGCAGGCACTCCGCTGTTTCTCGGGGCTACCGCTTTTTACACTGAACTCCATGCACTACGCTCCTGAATCTTAAAGACAACAGCGGCGGCTACGGATAGAATTGCAAGCTTTCGTAACTCGGTTCCGCTGTTGCGGTGACTTCGTGTTAATCTTAACGTTACTTGGGTTTCGGCACGTCAGATCGGGGTCGGATACGTTTAACCGCTGAGTATAATAATCTTAGCGATGATTTCGACGACTCAAGAGAATAAATGACGTTTAAGCCACGAAACAAGCGATTTTCCAGTAAAAAGACTGGTTTTTACGGGCGTAATGTAAAGTGATAATCATAAGATATCTTGCGCGGGAGACGCTTAAAAGCCAGCTTGCGATCCTATTCATCCTGCTTCTGATCTTCTTTTGTCAGAAACTGGTCAGGATCCTTGGCGCAGCGGTCGACGGCGAAATTCCAACGAACCTGGTGCTCTCGCTACTGGGTCTCGGCGTGCCTGAAATGGCGCAACTTATCCTGCCTCTCAGTCTGTTCCTCGGTCTGCTGATGACGCTGGGCAAATTGTATACTGAAAGTGAAATTACCGTTATGCACGCCTGCGGCCTTAGCCGGGCGGTGCTGGTAAAGGCGGCAATGATCCTCGCGCTACTGACCGGTGCAGTGGCAGCCATCAACGTGATGTGGTTAAGCCCGTGGTCATCGCGCCATCAGGAAGTGGTACTGGCCGATGCCAAAGCCAACCCCGGCATGGCGGCACTGGCGCAGGGGCAGTTCCAGCAGGCCTCTGATGGCAACTCCGTAATGTTTATTGAGAGCGTTGATGGTAGCCAGTTTCACGAGGTCTTCCTTGCTCAACTACGCCCGAAAGGCAATGCGCGCCCGTCAGTGGTGGTCGCAGACTCCGGTCATCTTGCGCAGATGAAAGACGGCTCTCAGGTGGTGACCTTAAATCAGGGCACGCGCTTTGAAGGCACCGCGCTGCTACGTGATTTTCGCATCACCGATTTCAAAGACTATCAGGCAATTATCGGTCATCAGGCCGTAGCCCTGGACCCGGACGACACCGAGCAGATGAAGCTCGGCACCCTGTGGCGTACCGATAATCCGCGTGCGCAGGCAGAGTTCCACTGGCGTCTGACGCTCATCTTCACCGTCTTTATGATGGCGCTGATGGTTGTGCCGCTGAGCGTGGTCAACCCGCGCCAGGGCCGTGTGCTGTCGATGCTGCCAGCGATGCTGCTTTATCTGGTGTTCTTCCTGCTGCAGACCTCCCTGAGATCCAATGCCGCGAAGGGAAAAATTGATCCGTTGATTTGGATGTGGGCGGTGAACCTCGCGTACCTCGCGCTGGCAATCGGCCTGAATCTATGGGATACGGTGCCGATGCGCCGGATTCGCGCCCGCGTGATGGGCAGAGGAGCGGTATAATGCAGGCGTTTGGCGTACTTGACCGCTACATCGGTAAAACTATTTTCACCACCATCATGATGACGCTGTTCATGCTGGTGTCGCTCTCCGGCATCATCAAGTTTGTCGATCAGCTGAAAAAAGCCGGGCAGGGGAGCTACGACGCGCTGGGGGCGGGGCTCTATACCATCCTTAGCGTGCCGAAAGACATTCAGATTTTCTTCCCGATGGCTGCACTGCTCGGTGCCCTGTTAGGCCTCGGTATGCTGGCGCAACGTAGTGAACTGGTGGTGATGCAGGCATCCGGTTACACCCGTATGCAGGTGGCGCTCTCCGTTATGAAAACCGCCATCCCGCTGGTGCTGCTGACAATGGCGATTGGCGAATGGGTGGCCCCCCAGGGCGAGCAAATGGCGCGCAACCAGCGTGCGCAGTCAATGTACGGCGGCTCGCTGCTCTCCACGCAAACCGGTCTGTGGGCCAAAGATGGCAACAGTTTTGTCTACATTGAACGGGTGAAGGGCGATGACGAACTGGGCGGGGTGAGTATTTACGCCTTTAACGATCAGCGTCGTTTGCAGTCGGTACGCTACGCGGCGACTGCCAAATTTGACAAAGACCATAAGGTCTGGCGCCTCTCGCAGGTGGATGAATCGAACCTCACTGACCCGAAACAGGTGACGGGCGCGCAGACGCTGACCGGCACCTGGAAGACCAACCTCACGCCCGACAAACTGGGTGTGGTGGCGCTGGACCCCGATGCGCTCTCCATTAGTGGCCTGCACAACTACGTGAAGTACCTGAAGTCGAGCGGCCAGGATTCCGGGCGTTATCAGCTCAACATGTGGAGCAAAATTTTCCAGCCCATGTCGGTAGCGGTGATGATGCTGATGGCGCTGTCCTTTATCTTCGGGCCGCTGCGTAGCGTGCCAATGGGCGTGCGTGTGGTGACGGGTATCAGTTTCGGCTTTGTTTTCTACGTGCTTGATCAGATTTTCGGCCCATTGACTCTCGTCTATGGCATTCCACCGATAATCGGTGCCCTGCTCCCGAGCGCCTCGTTCTTCCTTATCAGCCTCTGGCTGTTGATGCGTAAGAGTTAGTTCTGCTCTTTCCCTCCGCCTGTAGATGAGGGCCCCGACTTTTCTCCCTCTACCCGTGGGAGAGGGTCGGAGTGAGGGCAGCAGACCGCACAAGGTAAAAGCAAAACGGCAACCTGCGTTGCCGTTTTTTGTGTTTTCTCCCTCGTCCCGTGGGCTGAAGCATCCCCAGTAATATGACGTTTTGCAGCGATATTACACTCCCATGAGAATAAAACAGTCACCGCGATGACAGGGTCCGGCTGAAAATCGATGAGGTGTTGACGGCTGACCGGGGCCGCCCGCAGGGAAGCGGGCGGAGGGGATAGCCTACAAGGATCCAGGCTGGTCCCCGACCCGATAGTCAGACGACATAAGCATCATGGACCGCGAAGCGCCGATTTTCCTGGCCGGGAGCCCGGGTCGCCAGGGTGGTGGCGGTGAACCACCCTGGCACGTTCACGGGTTCTGGCGTGAAAGAAAAGCAAGGAACATAAGGTGAACGGAATGACCACAAGCGCCGCATGTTTCCCCTCACCCTGGCCCTCTCCCCAAAGGGGCGAGGGAACTTTCCTTGCTCGTATTATTTGGCGGGGATCTCTCAGCCCCCGTGGGTGAGGGCACCAGACCGCACATAATGCCCATAACTTTCTCCATCGTTTACGCGGTTCTTGAAAACGTAATACGCAGCGCCGACTATGCTTGGCTTATGGTTCTCAAAAAATTCAGGAAGCTATGTCCAGATTCTTTTTTAATGACCGTAAACAACTGGTCAATGACGCCATTGAAGGAATGGTGATTTCCGCCCCTCACGGCAACCTGGTTCGCCTCGACATCGATCCCGCTATTCGCATTGTTGCCCGTGCCGACTGGGATAAATCCCGCGTCGCGGTCATTTCTGGTGGCGGCTCCGGCCACGAACCGGCCCATGCGGGCTTCGTCGGTAAGGGAATGCTTACTGCCGCCGTATGCGGCGACGTCTTTGCCTCCCCAAGCGTCGATGCGGTGCTTAACGCCATTGTGGCGGTGACCGGCGATCGCGGTTGCCTGCTCATCGTCAAAAACTATACCGGCGACCGGCTGAACTTCGGCCTTGCCGCCGAGAAAGCCAAACGTTACGGCCTGAAAGTGGAAATGGTGATTGTCGCCGACGATATTGCCCTGCCGGATAATAAGCAGCCGCGCGGGATCGCCGGGACAGCGCTGGTGCACAAAATTGCAGGCTATGCGGCTGAGCAAGGGAAATCCTTAAGCGAAGTGCGTGACATCGCTCAGCAGGCGAGCGAGAGCGTCCGGAGCCTCGGACTGGCGATGGAGAGCTGTAACCTGCCGGGCAGCGAAGAGGATGACCGCATTCCACGCGGGCAGGTGGAACTGGGGCTGGGCATTCATGGTGAACCCGGCGCCAGTACTGTCGACAGCCACAACAGCAAGCAGCTGATTGAGGCGCTGGTGACGCCGTTGAAAGCGCTGGCGGGTAACGACCGCGTTGCGGTGCTGATTAACAATCTGGGCGGTGTCTCGGCGCTGGAGATGGCCCTGCTTACTAAAGAGCTGGCGCACTCGTCGCTGAAAGACCAGATTGCATATCTGATTGGTCCTGCAACCCTGGTCAGTTCGCTCGATATGAAAGGCTTCTCCCTTTCCGTGCTCCGGCTCAATGAGACCTTCGAGAAGGCGCTTTGCGCCGATGTGCAGACCGTGGGCTGGCAAAAACCGGTACCCTTCGCGCCGATGAAAACCCAGCGTCATAGCCCGGTCTACAACCAGCTTGAGACTGAACCTTCTGAAAATGCGCAGGTAAAAGCGCTGGTTTCTGCCGCCGCACAGACGCTAATCGGGCTGGAAAACCGCCTGAACGCGCTGGATGCCAAAGTCGGCGATGGCGATACCGGCTCGACCTTTGCCGACGGGGCGCGGGAAATTGCCAGCCTGCTTGAGCAGGGCAAGCTGCCGCTTAACAACACCGCGCAACTGCTGCAACTGGTGGGCGAACGACTCGCGACGGTGATGGGCGGCTCAAGCGGCGTGCTGATGTCGATTTTCTTCACCGCTGCGGGTCAGGCGGTGCACGACGGCAAAACGCTGCCCGAGGCGCTGCTACGTGGCTTAACGCAGATGAAACACTACGGTGGGGCAGACCTTGGCGATCGCACACTGATTGATGCACTGCAACCGGCGCTGGAGGCCCTGCGTGACCGCGGGCTGAATGCCGCCGCTGCCGCCGCGAAGACGGGTGCTGAGAAAACGGCGACCATGCAGAAAGCCGGCGCAGGCCGCTCGTCGTATGTGAACAGCCAGAATCTTGAAGGGGTGCAGGACCCCGGTGCCGTGGCGATTGCAGAAGTGTTTGCGGCGTTGAATAAGGGGTAACACCCCTCACCCTGACCCTCTCCCCAAAGGGGCGAGGGGATGGTTTCTCCCTCTCCCGGAGAGAACGCGCGGAGTGAACCGGAACTGCGCTTTTCTCCCTCTCTGAGGAAGAGCTCGGAGTGAAATGGAACTGCGCTTTTCTCCCTCTCTGAGGAAGAGCTCGGAGTGAAATGGAACTGCGTTTTGCTCCCTCTCTGAGAGAAAGCTTGGAGTGAACTGGGACTGCGCTTTTCTCCCTCTTTGAGAGAAAGCTCGGAGTGAACTGGAAGTGCGCTTTTCTCCCTCTCCCTCAGGGAGAGGGCAGGGGGGAGGGTGGAAACGCCTGCACCTCACCCCCACACCTGCTCCCGCCTTTCCCTCAGCGAGACATCATCAGAAATCCGCTTTCAGCACCACGCGGTAACGCGCCTTGCCGTCACGCACATGCTGCAACGCTTCGTTGATCTGCGACATCGGGAACATCTCCGTCGTCGGCGCGACCTTCGCACGACCCGCAAACTTCATCAGCTTACGCAGCTCGAACGGCGTACCGGTCGCGGAACCGGAGATGGTTCTGTCACCCGCAATCAGGGTAAACGCAGGCACTTCCAGCGGCTTCAGCACCGCGCCCACCGTGTGGAACGCACCGCCGTGGGCCAGGGCTTCAAAGTACGGCTGCCACTGCAGATCGACGTTTACGGTGTTGATGATGAGGTCGAACTGGCCCGCCAGCGCTTTCAGTGCCTCCGGGTCGCGGCTGTTTACCACATAATCCGCACCCATCAGACGCACTTCCGCTTCCTTCGCCGGGTTCGAACTGAACGCCGTCACCTCACAGCCCATTGCGTGCAGCAGCTTGATGGCGATATGCCCCAGTCCGCCAATACCAATCACCCCGACGCGGCTGGTGGCGGTGATATGGTGCATCAGCAGCGGTTTGAACACGGTGATGCCACCGCACAGCAGCGGACCCGCGGTTTCAATGTCAATGCTGTCCGGCAGGGGGATGACCCATTGCCAGCCCGCACGAATTTTGTCGGCAAAGCCACCGCGATTCAGGATGGTCGGCACAGCACCTTCGTGACAGTTGATCTGGTCGCCGTCGATACAGGCGTCGCAGTGGCCGCAGCTTTTCGCCGTCCAGCCGATGCCCACGCGCTGACCAACCTTCAGCCCTTTGCTCTGCGCCGTGCTACCCAGCGCCACCACGCGGCCAATCACTTCATGCCCGGCGACCAGCGGATATTGTGAGAAGCCCCATTCATTGTCGATCATCGACAAGTCAGAGTGGCAGATCCCGCAGTAGTCCACCTGCACTTCCACGTCTTCCTGACCTAACTCTCCCGCGTCATACTCAAACAGCTCCAGGTCAGCCCCGGCTTCTTTAGCGGCATAGCTTTTGATAATCGACATCGCCTTTCCCTCATGATGGTTGAGAATTGAGTGTAGAGGATAGAGAAATAGTCTGAGCTAATCTTTGCGTAACAAGGCGTTAAGCCAGGTTTCATCACGATCGGGGCGTTTGTCCTGCGTCGTCCACATCGACTGCACCCGGATGCCCGCAAGCTGCGCGACCAGCGCATTCAGCCCCGCTTCGGTTAAATCACTGAAATGACGACCACCTTTTTCGCGCTCGCTGTCGCCGTATTTGAATGAGACGTACCAGATGCCACCCGGCTTCAGCGCCTGCGCCAGGCTGCTCATCGCCTGCGGCAACTCCTGCGCGGGCACGTGCAACAACGACGCGCAGCACCAGATGCCATCGTAATGATGACTGCCCTGCACCTCGTTAAAGGTCATCTGTTTGACGGGCAGACCGCTGTGCTCGGTTGCCAGGCGCACCATTTCCGACGAGGCATCGAAGGCCTCGACCGCATAGCCCATCTCCACAAAGGCACGGGCATCGCGGCCGGAACCGCACCCGGCATCCAGCACGCGGGCACCGGGCGCGAGGTGCGCGACAAAGGGGGCGTAGAGCGAGGACATATCGACGCCGATGGTGTCGGAGAAGAACGCCTGCGCATGGTGTTGATAGTAGTTGATGGTCATCAGAAGGTATCCGGCCCGGCGGCCTTTGGCTCCCATTCGTGGAATAAGGTTACCCGCGCAGTGTTCCAGACATTTGACAGAAAATCATGCCGTTTTGCGCTGTTTGCGCCGGTCTGACGGATGAGAGTTTCGCGCAGCGGGAGGTGACTGGTAATGAAGTATTCGTTGCGATCGTGCAGGCGCTGAAGCAGTTTGGCCGACGGGACGCGGGCAAATTTTCCCTGCTTACCCCGGTTACAACATTTACAGGCCAGCACCAGGTTCCAGACGCCGTTCACATTGCCCACCTGGTCTTTGAGCATCCACGGAATAAAGTGGTCGACATCGGCCAGGTTTGCGTCGCCCGGCTCCACGCTGATGGGCGCGAAGCAGTAAAAGCAGCGTCCTTTCTGGTATCCGTTGAGGCTGTCGCGACAGCTGGTGATGGTGATGCGGCGGTTATTCTGGATGCTGAACAGCATGTTGTCCTGCGCGTCATGCTCCACGGCGATGAGGTTGCGCGACACGCCCATCGCCCAGCCCTGTTCAACCAGATTCCAGCGCGCGTCGGTCTCACACTTCAGGTTCTGGAACTGCTGACGCTCGGTGAGCTGATGGAAGTTTGTCGTCAGGCGGATGCCTTTATGGCTTTTGCGCTCATCGATGAAAAAGCGCTTTTCAATCTCGCCCTGATTCACATTGTGGAAGGCATCAATCACGTTGTTAAAGCCGAAGCGCACGGTGGTTGCGGTGAGGGCGTTCTGGTCGATCTCCCCGGCGTTAAACTGGCGACAGGCATCAAGATACTGACTTCTGGCAGAGGTGATTTGTTTGGGGGCCTGCGCCAGGTGACGGCACAGATGCTGGCTGAACGGCACGGCGAGGTCTTCCAGCAGGATGAGGTCACTGCCGTCGCGCTTTACGTCGTACATCGCATGCGCCAGCGCGAACTTGTAGGAAGCGACATTTTTGCCAAAGAGGATGATGCCGCGCCAGTAGTTCTCCAGCGTGGGCTCGACCTGATAGAAACGCATGTCTTGTCCTGAGTTATAGATGCGGTGAATACCAACAACTTGTAACAGGATCAGATAACAAGACGGGAAAAATGTAAACCGCTACCGTCACGTTGCAGCGTTTTGCGAGCTGCCTTCCAGAGAAAGGCTAAGTGAATGGGGAATATGTCGATTTTTTCGGCACTCAGACGCGACAAGGCCGGGGAATGCTTGCGCAGGGGTCAGCAACAGGTATAATGCAACCCGCTATCAGCATCCCCTTCAGTGCCGAAGTGGCGAAATCGGTAGACGCAGTTGATTCAAAATCAACCGTAGAAATACGTGCCGGTTCGAGTCCGGCCTTCGGCACCAAAGGCATGTAAATGGACCTCAACTGAGGTCTTTTTTTATGTCTGAAATCCGCGCCACATAAGGCTTTCCACGATTTTCTCCTCAACTGAAGTCAACCTAACTCAACCCACATCAACAAGCTTGTGAGTATACTAATGAGTATATTTGCCGATTCGATATTGCTTGTATACTCACGAAATACCAATGGAAGGAGGACCATTATGGCCCTAACGGATACTAAAGTTCGTTCTGCGAAACCTGAGGAGAAAGAGTATTCACTTGTTGACGGTGACGGCATGTTCTTACTTGTAAAACCTAACGGTTCCAAGTATTGGCGATTTCGTTTCCGTTTTGGCGGTAAACAGCATTTGATGGCGTTCGGTGTCTATCCTGAAATTTCACTGGCGGATGCCAGGAAGAAAAGGGAAGAAGCCAGAAAGCTGGTAGCTGCTGGTATCGATCCTCGTGAGCATAGACGTGCTGTGAAAGAAGAGCAGGCGAAAGAGATTATTACTTTCGAGAAGGTTGCCAGAGAGTGGCTCGTGACCAACCAAAAATGGTCGGAAGATCATGCTAATCGCGTAAAAAAGAGCCTAGAGGACAATATCTTTCCGGCAATTGGTACTCGCAACATTACTGAATTGGGTACTCGTGACTTACTGGCACCCATTAAAGCGGTGGAACTGTCTGGACGTCTTGAGGTGGCCTCCCGTCTTCAACAGCGCACCACGGCCATCATGCGTTATGCAGTGCAAAGCGGGTTAATTGATTACAATCCGGCGCAGGAGATGGCGGGGGCGGTAGCTTCCAGTAATCGGCAGCATCGTCCGGCACTAGAGTTAAAGCGCATCCCTGAGTTACTTGAGAAAATAGATGACTACACCGGCAGGCCACTAACCCGTTGGGCAACGGAACTGACTTTGCTTATCTTTATTCGCTCCAGTGAACTGCGTTTTGCTCGCTGGTCAGAGATCGATTTTGAAACGTCAATGTGGACCATCCCGCCAGAGCGAGAGCCTATTCCGGGCGTGAAACATTCTCAGCGGGGATCAAAGATGCGTACACCTCATTTGGTGCCGCTTTCAAAGCAGGCGCTGGCGATCCTAAAGCAGATAAAACAGTTTTGTGGTGATAAGCATGAGCTGATTTTTATTGGCGATCATGATCCGCGTAAGCCAATGAGTGAAAACACCGTAAACAGTGCGCTAAGGGTGATGGGATATGATACTAAGGTCGAGGTTTGCGGCCACGGCTTCCGCACAATGGCCTGTAGTTCGTTAATTGAGTCAGGGCTATGGTCGAAGGATGCGGTGGAGCGGCAGATGAGCCATATGGAACGCAATTCGGTGCGGGCGGCGTATATCCATAAAGCGGAACATCTGGATGAACGCAAGCTGATGTTGCAGTGGTGGGCCGATTTTTTGGATGCAAACCGGGAGAAGGGGATTACGCCGTTTGACTATGCGAAGATTAACCGGGGTAATGGAGAGTGAGTTGCTCATTATACCTGTTTAATTAAACCTAGTCGGCCAGCCTTACTGGAGAGGCTGGTTGGTGATTTTACAGGGGGTATTGCAGTTAGAGGCTCTCCACAGGCCCATCAAGGTAGATGTACTGCCAGAACGAATCATTGCATGTTCAAAAGTCTTTGTTGATTAATTCTTATTTATCTCTCTTTTACGCGATCATAATATTCGATGATTTGCAGTGCCACGGCAGCAATTTGCACCGCTTCCTCCCTACTGGTACCGGCTGCTTTACCACCAAAACGATCATGGAGGACGGCTTGATGAAACTCACCCACCTCTTCCCCGAGAATAGCTCCCCAGATAAAAGGGTCTTGATTACGGTCTGCCCCCCATTTGTCATCCTGCCGATGCATTTCTGCTAATACGTCAGATAGGGCTTTAGTGTCTTGATGTTTACCTTTCATGTTTCCCTTACGAATCTGCTATTTTAAGGCCATCATTAACATTAAATATGTGCAGAGTCCATTAATTCGATACATCTCATTTTGTGAATGAGCGTTGAGTTTGCTATAAACGTAGCAACCAAGAAAAATAAAAGTGGATAATTTTGTTCATTACCTTTCAAAGCAAAAAGTTAAGGGCTATTTGCGAGAGTATGCACGAGGCAAATGAGATCTTTGGTGACAAACTGGCATCAAGACTGCGCTCGCGACTTTCCGACCTTTCCGTGACGGACAACATATTACTGTTGCCAGTGGGTTCGCCGGAGGTATGCTTTGAGGATGGGGAAGAGTGTATTACAATTACTCTTTTAGGTGATGTAGAAATGGGATTTGTCTGTGGGCATACAATTCAGCCAAGAAATCAAGACAATACAATTGACTGGTCTCGAGTCAGCCGGATACGGTTAGTGTTCATAGGTGACGTGAAATGATGGTAACGCAGGACTTCCAGCCTGACTGGGTATCTCCACCCGGTGATACGATTATAGATCTAATGGATGAACATGGGCTTTCTGGTGAAGAACTGAGCAAGAGAGTTGGATTGTCTCTTGTCCGGGGTCAGCAACTTCTCGAAGGGAAAATCCGACTCAATGAGTCTCTGGCCTGCAAACTTGAGGAGCTATTCAGCGTATCGACAGACTTCTGGATCAAGCGCGAAGACGCTTATCGCCAGCAAATTGAATACCTCGAGAGAGTGAATAGTGATTGGCTCGAATCATTGCCCGTACGTGATATGATGGAGTTTGGTTGGATCCCCAAAACTACAACTCGGGAAAGTAAATTCAGACACTGCCTGTCATTTTTCGGAATTAATTCCGTGAATGATTTTTTTTATAAAATTCAGACAGATGCTCCTTTGGTCGCTTTTCGTAAATCTCTTAATCTGGCAACCGAACCTGTAGCCGATTTGGTGTGGCTGACTAGGGCTGCACAACTTACCGCAAACCAAGACTGTGCAGTATGGGATAAAGAGGTGCTGCTAGCATTATTGCCAGAACTGCGCAAAGCCACAAATGAACCCGACATGGGGATTTTTATCCCTTACATTCGCGGCCTTCTCGCCACTGCTGGAGTTTCTCTTGTTGTGTTGCCAACGCCAAGGGGATGTCGGGCAAGTGGTGCTACCTGCTTTTTTACACCAGACCGTGCTACCCTAGTCATGAGTTTCCGTTATCTGACCGATGACCATTTTTGGTTTACGCTGTTTCATGAGATTGGGCATCTTATCTTGCATGAAGCTGTCCGAGTTCGCGTAGAAGGTAAAGATGGTCTTTCGACGAAAGAGGAAAAGGAAGCTGATAAATTTGCCGTTGATGTTCTTATCCCAGAAGAATACCGGCAGCAGCTTGGTCGCTATGGTGTCCGGCACTGGAAAGAGATCATCCGGTTAGCTAGGAAAATGGGGGTATCCAAAGGGATCGTGCTGGGATATTTGCAGCACGAAGGTAATATACCCTTTTCTCACCTTAATCGGTTTAAAGTGAGATTCCGTAAAGAAGATATCGTCTGATATTAGCCGCCGAAATAGACATAACGGTCAGGTGACTTCTGCCAGTTGCACAATGCATCTTCAATGATCTGCATTCTCAGGTAGGGTGCAGGAATAATTGCCGCAAGGTCAGCCAGTTTTTCATTCAATACATCTATTGTGTCACCAGCAGTCCGGCTATTGCTGAAAAGTAGTCGGCTTCCTTGGAGGGGACCTGTTGCCCCATTCAGAAAGACATGACCTGGTTCTGCCTCCAGAAGTCCAGTTTTCTTGAGCATAGTTAGGTAATCAAATTTTGCGGTTCTTCCAAATGAGATCACAGCATTCAGCCCTGAATACAAAAGTTCGAATAAAGCTTCGGGTGAAGATGAAAAACTCCTGGCCTCTGCAAACCTAGCCTCATGACTGTGTGTGGTACCAATGAATCCGATATAAGAGCGAAAAACCGCAGGTATTGAACGACGAGAGTGATATTTCTTCGTTTCATATTTCCGGTGGTTACCATACTGCCTTAGGCTGCTGTTTGCTGTCAGCTCATCAGAGACGCTGGCAAACCATTGTTCAAAAGCAGCAAAGTCATCAGTTATCGTATCCCATGTCCACGTTTGTGTACCGAGTCCACTGTATATATCTCGACACAAAATCCAGCCGGTTTTGTTACTCTTGCCGAAATGTGTGGCAAGGAAAACCAGCCAGCAGGCTTCGTCATAATTGTTTTCACGAAGATGAAGGCAGGCAGCACGGAGAGGATCAAAAACATCAGAATTCGGCTCTTTTCGTAACGGAGTCATATAATCAGTCCGTAATGCAAGAGTTTCCACATAGCGTATACGACGTATACTGTCGATAATCTGACAGGCTAAAACATCAAAGCAGGCGGGAGAACTTAGGCCATTTAGGTTGTGTTCATTGCGACTAAAATTTTGCAAACTAACAACCAACTGACTGATTTGATTGTGTCTTTTCATTGTAATTTTCCATCAAAAATAAATCGATATTCCTGATTTTTCATTGCAGCCAACTCTTGGAAGGCTAGTTCTTTGTGGTTGGATGTACGTGAACGTAACAAAAAGTGGATTTTTAAAATACGCAGTAAATCCTTCCAGTAGTCATTCAAGGAAGTAGTGTCAATATCAAATTCCTTATTCTCTCGAAGAGCTTTTTCTGCCTCAAGCAGGGGTAATATATCATCTAAGGAATGCATTTCAGGCATCGATCCCATGACTGGTAGAGTGCTCATGAACCCCTCTTTCTGAAGTGCCTCCACTTTTTCTAAATCATTTTTATAGAGATGTAGACTGGATACGAAGTGATGATAGTGGCCCAATTCGCATCCTATCAAGCGGGCGACTAATTCCTGTAGCATCGTGAAAGCAAATACATCATGGGGCAGCCCCATAAAGGCATCGTTAGAACGCATACAAACAAATAGATGCAGCTCCCCACGTCTGACAATAAACTGCATAGATATTGTACAAGGAATATCTACGTATTCTTGCTGTTCAGTTTTTGAGGGCACCAAGTCTGAAGCATCGAAAAGCTGTATTACTGCACGTCTGGTAGGTTTTTTCTCCTGCAAAAGGTTGATGACATTTTTCAGCTGATTATATAAACCACGCATATTAAACAACCGCGGGCCATAACCACCATGTATTTTCCCATCTGACTCAGCGGATTCAGCGTAACGTGGTATGAAGTGTTTGATAAACTCGAGATCGTTCTGAGCTGAGAGGTACCACAGTAATTCACCTAAGCAACTAATTAGTTTTCCTCGGGATTCCGTTCTACTTATTCTTCGCCGAGGGTCGGTAAGGACAAGATAGGCACCAAGAATCTCTAGAGTTGATCCTTTTGTAGGATCATTGCTGAGACCATCAGCCAAGATAGCTTGATGAACATCGTTTATCAGATCGTCGACACACTCAGCCGTTACCAAAAGGGTCATTTTCTGCCTTTTCCTGTATGGTTGTAACAAACCATTACCACCTGTACGGCATATAGTCAATATAGTATTAATATCAACATGGTTAACAGGTTAAGTCAGACTTGGCGTTCTTACATTACAATGTGACATTCAACTATGGCGGGAAAGCATTGGGCTAATCTGATGATGGTTATAGAATTATTTTCACGCTGGTTTCTAGGCTTGATGAGTTTGTTTTAATAGATACGACACTGACGGGGAAAAGCCCTCATGAAAATATAAAGATGAGGCTATAAAGACATCACTGCCAATATAGCCAAGACCAGTATTCGTGGGTCATTTTTTCATCTTTATTAATACTCACCCTGATTAATTGAAGTATGTTTGGCTAATTGAACCAAACATATCATTTGTTTCAACTATATTAATATTAAGTTTTTTCATTAGTTCAGAGTGAAAACTAACGATTTTAGAAAATGTCTGTTGTTTTTCTAAAGGAGGTACAGGTATCCTGAGTGCAGATAAGGTACCTTGGCTAATATTCTGAATATTCGCCCCTTGGCCTCCGCTTAACATTTTCCGTTTCATTGAAGGTGTACGGAAGAGAAAGTTAAGATATTCTGCCGTGATTGCAGAATTTTCTATTCTGTATCGAATGCAAAATCCACTAAATGTGACTTTTTCTTTATTTGGATAAATAGTAAGACATCTTCCGACCAAGGCTTTATTACCATTAGAACGGACAAAGACAATATCACCATCTTTCAAAAGATAATCATCTGAAGGGAGCGTATTTAATTCAATTTCACCGATATTGTCCATACAGGTAATCGTTGCTAGTGATTTGAAATTGCCAACTCCCAGACACTTCAGTACAGAGCCTGACTCACCTTTCGTAAAATTCATTCCATTTTTAAATGAACCATATTCTAATAAAGAAGCCACATCCCATCTCTTCGGGTTTTCAACAGGATCACCAAAAATCGCTAAAAACGTAGCACGCAAAAAATCATCAGCCAGTTTGATGGCTTGTTCGCGTTTTTGGCGTATGCTCGCTGCTTTATCAAAAATAGCAACTATACGTCTCTGATCATTTAAAGATGGTAGAGGTATAAGCAATTCTTTAAATCTTTCAAGATTTAAGTTCGATATATTAGTCGTTTTTTGCCCACAATTTCTTATTATTACTTGAGTGTGTTCAAGTGTCAGCCAAAAGTATAAATATTTTGGAATGACTTTTTCTTTTTTTGCTCTAATGATTGATATAAAACCACCAGCAGTAGATTTTGCCGGTAATTTTTCAATAAAACTAATTTTCCCAACAAGCTCCCAACTATTTGCACTGGAAATAAGCATATCTTCAGAACGTAAATATTGCTCATCCCGCTTGATAAAACTATCGGGAATGGCAATTAAATCCGAAATATCTAACCCACCCCTTTGAACATTTTTTGTTCTCATGACAATGGTTGAGCCTTCACTCAATGGCTCAACCTGATCATTTGGCTTAAACGTTACTCCTCGAATGATTGATAAAACATCCCCTAACTTCACCATTGGCCAGCTCACAGCATCCCCTCCAGCTCATCCAAATCCGCCAGAATCTCTTTTTCCAGATCCTTCAACCGCTTCAGTATCACCTTCGGATCTTCATACTTCTCCGTCTGATACACGACTTCTTTATAACGGTTGATGGAGAGATCGTATTTCTGCGCCGCAAGTTCCTCCTTCGGCACCACAAACACCGCCTGAGTGCGATCTTTAAAATCAACGCCAGCATCAATCCCTTCCGGGGACTGTTGTTTCAACAATGAGGCTAATTTCTCACCCATAAAGTTATCAACCGGTAGCCCGCGTAAAGTACGGTAATGCTTCCAGCTTGCCAGCAGATGCGGCAGGTCGTTGTCTTTTATCGGGTTACGCTTGTCATCCAGGCTGTAACCATCATTTTGCAGATCGTAGAACCAGACCTCGTCCGTCTGACCACCTTTGGTAAAGATCAGGATCGCCGTCGCCACACCAGCGTAAGGTTTAAATACGCCGGAAGGCAGATTGATCACCGCTTCCAGCTGGTTATCTTCTACCAGCGTTTTACGCAGTGATTGGTGCGCCTTACTGGAGCCAAACAGTACACCCTGCGGCACGATAGTGGCACTGCGTCCGCCTACTTTCAGCATTTGCAGGATGCGCGCCAGGAACAGCAGCTCAGTTTTCTTGGTTTTCACCATCGCCGACAGCGTGGCGTCGATATCTTCCTCATCCAGTGAACCGGTAAACGGTGGGTTCGCCAATATCAGATTGAAAGCATTTTTGCTGGCCTGTGGGAAGTTGGTGCTGAAACTCTGACTCATGGTGTCCTGATAGTGGATATCCGGCTCTTCCACGCCGTGCATAATCAGGTTCATAGCGGCGATACGCAGCATAGTAGTGTCAAAGTCGTAGCCGTGGAACATGTTGTTATCCACATGGTCACGCCACGGCGTCAGCAGATCGCCAGTAAAGATTTTTTGCTCTTCCAGCTCACCGCGTTCGTTGCTGCCAATCTCTGTATGGATGGACTCCAGCGAGCTGTATTTTTCCAGCAGGTACTCATAGCTGGTCGCCAGAAAACCACCAGTGCCACAGGCCGGATCGCAAATCGTCTCACCACGCGCTGGATTCGGCTCCATCATTTCAACCATCGTGCGGATAATGTGGCGCGGCGTACGGAACTGACCGTTGATTCCGGCGGTGGTCAGCTTGCTTAACAGGTATTCGTAGAGATCGCCTTTGGTGTCGCCACGATCCAGCGGCAGGTTTTTAATCACCTCTACGGCTTTGGTTAACAGCGACGGTTTGACGATCTCCAGACGGGCATCTTTCATAAAGTTGCCCAGCAGTGTCACCTTTGATGCATCAGCCTGGCCGAGCTGTCGGAAATGCTGGAACACGCCATCACGCACCACGTCCATCATTTCATCCGAGCCAAGGTTGCTGTAGTGGCTGAAGCGAAACTCCTGCTGCTCAGGCGCAAAGCGCGGTTTAAAATCAATACCCGCGATTTGCTTACGCTTCTCGTCCCGTTGTTCCTGGGTATCCAGCATCCTGGAGTACATCAGGTAGGTGATCTGTTCGATAACGGTCAGCGGGTTTGTGATACCACCCACCCAGAAATCTTCCCACAGCCCGTCGATTTTACTTTTTAAGTCACCGGTGATCATTGTTAACGTCTATACCCTGTTATAAAAATAAAAGCCCCGCAGCCGGGGCTTGTCATATGCGTATTATACCGTCGCTACGTCGGTCACAACACCCAACTCTTCGACTATCTTTTGCAACCGGGCGATCTGCTCTATGTCTGGGAAAACACCAGTAACACCTTCGTTGTGGATGTGTGTAAACGGCTGTTCAAAGAGCTGTCGCATTTCAATGGTGCCGTAATCGCGGATGTGGTTTTTCAGCAATGACAGGAAACGCAGTTGCTGGCTGGTCAGGCTGTTGTCAGCGGCGAACCGGGCAAAGCGCACTTCCACCGCGTCGCTGTCCATCCCGATAATGGTACGCAAAAGTTTATCCAGGCTTGCGGTTGCCTGCGGGTAGAACTCTTTTAGCGCTCGGATATCAACGTTGGGGTTTTGGATCAGTACCAGTTTTGCCAACTCATCCAGTTCGCCTTGTGTTACCGGCTCGCCGTTGCGGATTTTTTTCAGTACCGGATTTTGCTGAAACAGGGGCTCCAACGCTCCTTGAACCTGCTGACGATAGAGTTTGAAATCAATCGAGCGTATGTTGGTTTTGCGGGTCTCCGTCTGGATCAGGTTCGCATCTTCGGTAATATCCACCTGTATCGAACCAAATTTCGGCGTCGCGTCTTTTTCCATCAGGTGCATGATGCCGCGCAAATGAATGCGGATATCCTCCAGTTCTTCCAGGCTGGCTTGCTTCCACCAGCCTAAATCACGAAGTTGATTAATCCGTTGTCCTTGCTGTTGCACCTGAGTCAGATGCGGCGGCAGACGTTCCACTTTCTCGATGATGACCGGCCAGAGCACATCAAGCTCTTCCGGGTTGGTATAACGGGCAGTTTGCGCCGCCAGAATATCCATATCAAAGCGCATGGCATCGCTTTGCCCGCGAACGTCCAGCCACTGCATCAGCGGGGCCAGGACAGATAGCAGATCCTGCTGTGTTTTCGGGGAAAGCTGGCGCAGCACTTTTTCATCGCTGTACTGCGCTTTTTGCTGCCACTTCTCCTGTACGGCAATCGACTTTTCATCCAGCGCGTTGATCTGTTCGCGGAGCTGGTGAGCGACTAAATCCACCGCCTGTTTGTCGAACTTACGCTGTGCAGCAGCCCCCAGCATAACCCACGCTTCGAAGCGTTTTTGCGCCAGCGATTTTGTCGCTGTGACTTCGGCCTCTTCGGTATGCAACTCGTGATACTCAAAATTGCCCCAGTGATCGAAGATACGGAATTTTTGCTTATCCAGCGGTTTGCCGTTGTCATCGTAGCCGTACAGCCCCGCACAGAGGCGCGTACCACGGCCAATCATCTGCCAGAACTTCACTTTTGATTTGACCGGCTTGGCAAAGACCAGATTTACAATTTCCGGAACATCAATACCGGTATCAAGCATGTCAACAGAGATAGCGATGGTCAGCTCTTTGTTGGTGCTTTCATCCAGCCCTTTAAAATCGTCAATCAGTTGCTCGGCGCGGGGATCGTAGTTGTCGATGACCTGGCAGAAGCGTCCAGCAAACTGCGGGTACATGTCGTCGAACAATGCATTCAATAGCAGCGCGTGTTTGTGGTTACGGGCGAAAATGATGGTTTTACCTGGCAGTTGGCCGTCCTGATCTTTCAGGCCGTTTTCCATCAGGTTACGCAAGATATAGCGGTTGGTATCTTTGTTATAAATTGCCTCATCCAGCGCCTTGCCATCAAATTCCAGCGTATTGGGATCGATACCCTGTTCTTCCAGTTCGCGGATTTGTGCGTCGCTTAACTTCTCCCGTTTGATACCTTCGCGCAGGAATTCCGTGGTGTGCGTAACAACTTCATAGGGAACCAGATTGTTATCGGCGATGGCATCTTCCAGGCTGTAGTTGGCGGTAGGGATACGTCCTTCACAACCAAACAGGCCGAAAGTGGTTTTACTCACCATGTCGATCGGCGTGGCCGTCAGGCCAATCTGGAGGGCATCAAAATACTTAAACAGGTCGCCGTAGACGTTGTAGATAGAGCGGTGGGATTCATCGGCGATAATCAAATCGAAATAACCAACATCAAAATGGTCCATGATTTTCATCATGCCGGGATAGGTGGCGATGTAGATCCTGGCATTCTGCCTGTCTGCTTTCTTCGATTTCCCGACCACATACAGCGGCTCATTGGTGAATTGATTAAAGGCATTCGCCGCCTGTTTACGTAGCTCTTTGCGGTCACAAAGAAACAAGACGCGTTTTACCCAGCGGGCATCAATCATCAGTTTGCTCAGTGCAATAGCCACGCGGGTTTTACCTGTACCGGTAGCCTGAACAATCAACGACTGGCGATACTTGTTGGTGAAACGTTCGCTGACGCGGGCAATGGTTTCAAGCTGATATAGACGTCCGGCAACTGCTTTGCCTTCATTATCCTTAACGTGCGGCACGCTGTTGAGCGGCAGACGGGTTTCACGCTGCTGAATAAGATATTGCAGGCTTTCCTTGCTGTAGAAGCCAAATACCCGACGCGGCGGATAGCCATGAGTTTTATGGTCGTCCCACAGCCAGATATCGTAGCCGTTGGTGTAGAAGATGACCGGACGCTGACCATATTCCTTCTCTAGCCAGTCGGCATACAGCCGGGCCTGAATTCGCCCCTGCTCGGCATTGACGCTGGTTTTTTTGGCTTCCACCACCGCCAGCGGTTTATGTGCCTCATCCCACAAGACATAATCCGCATAACCGTCACCGGTTGCGGTAGGCTGTTCTTTAACAGGGTGTTCCTGCGTAACCTGATCGGTATCTTTTAGCTCTTCCCCTACATTCCAGTCAGCAGCAAGCAAGCGGGAGTCAATCAGGCGGCGGCGGGTTTCCGCTTCATCAATAGAGAGGATATCGGCAACATGCTGGTTACGCGCTCTGGCTTCATTCAGGCGCTGGGTGAGGTGTTCGGCCTTTTCCTGCTCTTGCTGTAGTGCGCGTTGTAACGCCAGTTCTCGCTCACGGCTTTCATCTTGAGCCCTGATTGCATCTTCCAGACGTTTATCATCTGCACGACCTGAAGATTGCGTTAATGGAGGAAGAGTAAATTTGGGGCAGTTATCAACATTACCGTGGGCGTAGCGGACATATAGCCAAATTCCCAACAAATACGCTTCTTTGAGCAGCCAGTAGGTATCTTTAGCTTTGATACGACCACCGTGCGCGGCACGGTTGCCGTGGATACGTAGCGCATCCATTTTCATGATGATGGCTTCCGGCATCATGCTGGTAAACACATCGGCGTTCATTAAATCGTACAGATTAGCCTTGATGCCTTCCGGCAACCGCTCCTGACGATACAACCAGCGCACTATCAATTCGGTGTAGTTACGCAGCTTAACCAGACAGCTTTCAGGATCGGAGTGAACATAGCGTTCCGCCATACACGCGAGTTCCGCCAGTTCCGGCCACTGGCTACGCAACATTTCAAAATTGAGAGACTGCTCCATCAATCATCGCCTTATGTCGTGGATACAACAGGAATTCTGGAAAGAATATCACACTATTTTGGCTGACGAAGTGAGCCGGATGGCATATGGGGGCTATGAATTGACTGCCGTAACAACTGTAAAGAGATCAAGCATTTATTAATTACAGTCAATAGCATGATTTTTTATACTTTGGGCTCAGAAGAACCCTGAAGACGGTAACGGGCTGTCCGTTCTCCCGCAACTGGCGATACTTCGGAAAGCCTGTTATTGGATTACATGAATTTATCTATGGGTTTTAATTATTGTGTTGTCTTTTGCACGCAGATAGAGCTTTATCGAAAAGTTCTTTAAAATCCCCCTCACGCGCCCACCCTTTTATCATGCTTGCTGAGTTAGCTGATTCATTCAAATTGTTAGCTATGATGAATTCATCAAGCCTCCCACCCAGTTCATTGTGTAATGCAGTAGCTGTTTTCAGTTTAGAGTTTGGTTCTGGCAGTATTTCCTCTTTCAGGATGCGAGTAACTTCTTTTTTGTGAGCACCAAAACTCTTCTCAGCCTTTACATTTGCAGCTTTTTTTGCATCCTCGTGTTTTTTTAACGCTGACTCAAGGGCCTGCACGTTGCTGCACCATCCCCGAAACTCTCCCAGCTGTTCGAAGGCTTCAAACATTGCATTCGACTTCTCGGCTTCGCGGCCCATTTCACTCAGGTAATGAAAGGCCAGAGTAAAAAAGTAAGAAGCTGCTTCAAACCTGTCCATTCCATTGGTATTCAGTAACTCATTTACCGTATCAAGTCCCTTGCGCAAGCCTTTGACATGCAGTGAAGTAAAATCTGGGTCTTCTACAGATTCTTGGTCGTTAAGTTTTTTCAGGTCGCTAAGTCCAGTTTCAATTTCATCTTCCTCACTTAAGTCTTCAAGAAGGAAGCGCATAAAAGTATCAAAATTGCACTGTGTGCTGACAACGTAGTTTTGAAGAATAGTTGACGGGTGTCGTTCCTTTACCGAGTTTTTCCTCAATGTAATGTGATGTATCCAGTCGGGATACGAGTCATTCAGATAACTTACCAGACGTTGTTCTGACGAGGAAAAACTGAGCCAGTGATCATTCAGGAAACTACCTGGAACAGGCGGTGTGGGCTTATTAAAGTGTTCTAGATAGTAATCAGTAGGCGTTTTACCAAATTTACCTTCAAAGTTATTGTTTCTTTTTCGTACCATGCCTCATGGGTATCCTTGCCAACATTATGATTTTTCTATCATAAACGAAAAAGTGTCAGGTGTTGTGCGCTATCTCAAGAAAATATTTTCTGCACACGTATTTTTACCTTTATATCTTGCTCTTAAAGTCAATAGCACTCCGGGGAATTCTCCGGCTATCAACTTAAGGAGGAACCAACGATGATCAACCCGCCACGAACCGATTATCCGGTTTATGCAAGCTGGCATAACAACATAGAGACTGGACGACCACCCCTACCAGACGTTGAAAAACGGATCCACTTTGCAATGGGCGATGACATCCTGCTCAGCATGAAAGACATCACCGCTCACAGTGGCCTTAGTGACAAGCATTACTATTCACTTATTTCCAGAGGTATGTTTCCCCGACCGCTGAAAATTGGTCGCTCAAGTCGCTGGAGAAAAAGTGACTATGAAGCATGGTTAAATGAGCGGGACACAAATCGCAAGTAATCTGGACTGCAATATCGCTTACTGAAACGATTTGTATTAATGGGATTATCTAAAGTACGAGAAAATACGCACGCCTGTAATTGAAAAATAAGTTATCTGTACCAGCATATTTATCACATTAACCCCGTGAGGGGAACAGCTATACCTGCTGTTCATCAGCTGGTATATGGCTTATGCTCTTTAACAATAAGGGAACATTATCATGAATCTGCCCCTGCAGAATTATCAGGGGGAAACTCCTGAACAACGAAATATGTCTGTTAACGCCTCTGAAACACTATCATTTCCAATAAGGTCTCTTCCCAAAAAAATCAGTAATGCAATCATCGCTACTAGTGTAAATAAAGGAGTCTCTGTAGAGATTGCTGCCAGTTCATTTCTGGCTGCTGCTTCTCTTGCCTGCCTCCCGCTGGTTGAAGTGATACCTGTACATACAAAGATCCCTGAGCCCGCCGTGCTCAATTTTCTGGTTATTGCCGGGTCCGGTAGCGGAAAGTCTACGGTGTTGAGAGCTGTTATGCAGGTCTTTCATGATTTTTCATCAGAGGTGAATGAAGAATATAAAAATCTATTGAACCAATTTCAGGCCGATACAAGCCTGTGGGAGGAAAATAAAAAGGCCCTGGCCCGAAACCTACGGCAGGCGACGTCCCGCAATTATGGTCGTGAAGATGCAGAAGGGGCTATGGAGGAGCATCTGAAAAATAAACCGCAGAAACCTGTCAGGTTTAAATTCTTATATCAGGATATATCTAACGGTGAGCTTATCAAAAGCCTCGGAGATAATCCTGATGCGGGTATTTTCTCTGAAGAAGCCGTTACATTTTTTAAATCTAGGGCTAAAAACGATCCGGGTATATTTAACCTCGGGTGGGACGGTGCTCCATACTCATATCAACGCGACGGCGTGGATTGTGAAATCAATCTTCGCCTGATGTTTTGCCTGATGGTTCAGCCCGATATTTTTGATGAATATATCACCAGAAATCAGACAACAGGGAGAGGGAGCGGTTTCCTTGCCCGCTTTCTGTCAGTCAAAGTCGAGGGTGAATGTCAATATCAGGATGGCGATTCTAGTCATATGAACCGCGCTCTTGACGAATTTGAAAACAGAGTCCTGGAGCTATTGGAACGGGCAAAGCAACGTTTTTATGATGGCATCACTGATAAGCAGCAATTAATCCTGTCACCTCAGGCCATTGCATTTATGGGCGAAAAACGCGCCGAAATGAAGCAAAAAATAAGCGAGGGAGGACCATGGGAACATATTAAGGATATTGCTCTTAAATCGGGCTCTAACGCGATACGACTGGCTGCAATGCTTCACCACTTTGATGAGCAGCCAGAAAATGAAATATCGCTTTCAGTAATGGAATGTGCACATAGGGTCATTGACTGGTATATGCAACAGGCTGGAAGAGTGTTTTATAGAAATTCACGTCTTTTCCTTTTTGAAAAAGATGTGCTGGAAGTATACCACTGGATCCACAACAGAATGACGATAGAGGGAAGAGCGATAATCGCAAAGTCCGAAATTATGCGTCTGGGACCCACGCATAAGGATAATAATCTCCGGTTAGCCAGCAAACTGGAACCCATCCTGGCACAACTGGCATGGCAAAAAAGAATTTATTTGATTCAGAATTACACAGGAGGACCTGTTTATATCATTCTGCCTAATTCACTCGGTTTTTTTCAGAATCCCGACATGCAGCGAGACTTATTCCCTCAGGGATGCAGATACCTTGAGCCCAGCGATTTATCTGAAAGGGTGGCACTGAACTTACCTAATCTGACTTTCTCTTGGTGAAGTCGGTGCCCATTACCGGATACTCGATGTGATTATTTATTCACTGTGTGTCTCGGTATCCACATAAGGCGGCTGAGTGTTTTTTCATCAAAATGCAATTACTATGACTTCACAAGCCCTGATTCTTGCGAATTTTCGCAGGATCACGGCAATGGTTATGTCTGCATTTTTATTTTTGGTTGAAAATTGAGTTGTAAAGCTATTTTGGGGGCGGCATGACCTAAAAGGTAAAACCTTCAAAACCGAATAATTAGTCACGTGGAACGCATTTGTTCATCAGTAAAACTCGCCCTTCATAGTCACTCTGTTATCACTTTGAGTACATTAGTAGCAACTGAAGGGCTTCATTAAATATACCTATCAGGGGAGGAAATATAAAATTTATAATGAATGAATATTTAAAATTTTAATGAGATAGTCTCTAGGTGGCTTCTGTCTCATTTAACCCATCTTACATTATCTTATTACTATCATTTATTAATAATTAACTATTCTATCTATTAATTATCATTAAGAATACTATCATGACACAATGTGATCGGGGTAACTGTAAAAAGGATATACTCAGACGTACAGCTTCTGGTAATGTAGGTCTTTGTGAAGAGCATTATCAGAAGTTTATGTTTAATCAACAAAATAAGGAGAAGAAATTATTAAGCATCTGCCAGTATTGCGGTTGTTCTTTGGCAGAGACAAGAAATGAAAAGTATTGCAGTACTGGATGCCGCCAGAAAGGTTCACGTAAAATCCCTTCTGATAGCGTTGTCAGTATTCTGAGTTCATCATACTCGCAGCATATTGATGAAACGATTAAACGAAATCCACTCTCATTAGGCTCTATTACTGGACCGGGGGATGTGGTGGATTTTCACCAGCTATATCAGATAAAAGCCCGTCATCAGCGAAGCTATGCCATTCCTGCTTACGAGGGGTACCAGGGAAAACTGAAGCTTGTAGCATTGCTGTGTATTGAAATATGTCATATGTATCCAAATGGAAAAGGAGGTGCAAACATAGCAGGTAATTTGATTATAGCTCCTGAATTATTAAACCGCAGAAACAGAGATATACTACCTTTTCAGGGACATGGTTTCGATGGTATTAAATCAACAGGTGAATATATTCCATTCAGTGGAAGCCTTTATGAAGGATTAGTTGAACGCTTCGGCTCAGTTGCCGTCAATAATTCCTTGGCTAAAATAACCCCTGTTAAGCGTTTTCATGGGAATGCCGTAAGAGAGATAGATTTCAGCGGGATTGATCAATTGCTCCCCCTATTTACCTTACTGCATGAAGAACTTTGGCGTCTGGGATACCGGAAGATCACAGAATGTCTTGCGCAGATCCGGCAGTTATATCCGTATTATCCTTTATATCTTGAGTTGTTGGCTGTCATCGGTTTTCATGCAGTTCTATCCGGTGATCCAGATCGTTTTATGGCACTTTTATGTCGCGTGTTTAACAAGTATTTCGGTTTTACCTCGCGGATATCCCGTCCACACAAGCGATGTGCAGGGCTGATGTATCTTCTATTGCGTAAATATCTACGTCGATATTTTAGCGTGGAAATTGAAAGTAAAGAGGCTGTGGTGGCTTTCTACAATAAATTCTATTCACAGGAGATAGTCTCGGTGAGCCCAGTCAAGGATCTGGTAATCTGTTACCAGTATTCAAGGGGAGTCAGAAGGTCCACCAGCACGTTTTTCTATATATCTCCCCAAGACAAAGATAACTCTATCGAATTATGGCATCTGATAGGAGGTGATTTGCCTTTTTAACCACTAAACAATCAGACCACATCACCTGTACCGTGATGTGGTCTTTTTTTAGCTTTCTCCTGCTTTCTGTAATACCCCTCGCTAAAAAATTATTTCCTGCCTGACAGCATTGACTGAAAACTATTCGATTTTATTACAATGCCTTATTTTTCTCAGATTAACCTGTAAACCATATCCCAGAAAATCTCACGGCTATATTACTCATGTGAACAGTCGGTTACTCATCTTCCGACTTTGCTTTTCACAGGAGTAAACATGCCTCAAACCCCCGAATCGCAGGATACCAGTGATATCCTGCGTACTTGCCTTAATTTCTTACCCCAACAAACGACCGAACGTATTATTTCCCGTCTGCAACAGGCAATTCACTACGAGCCCGTGATTGGTATTATGGGCAAAAGCGGTGCGGGTAAGAGTTCGCTTTGCAACGCCCTGTTTCAACAACCGGTATGTCTGACCAGCGATTTGCTGGGCTGTACCCGTGAACCTCAGCGGATAGTGCTCACCGTGGGCGAGCGCTGCATGACACTGGTAGATTTGCCTGGAGTTGGCGAGACACCGGAATACGATGCAGAATATTCGGCGTTGTATCAGAACTTGCTGACGGAGCTGGATTTGATTATCTGGGTCCTGCGTGCTGATGATCGTGCGCGTGCGGTCGATATCGTCACGCACCGGTCACTGCTTGCTTATGGCGCGGATGCTTCCCGTTTCCTGTTTGTTGTCAGCCAGGCAGACCGGATTCCTCCGTTGCCAGAACTTGCCGGACAGGTTGTTCCTTCAACGGAGCAGTGCCTTTCACTTGCGGTTATCAGTTCGCAGATTGCTGGTCAGTTGCCGTCCTCTTTCCCGGTGATGGCTGTTTCAGCACATACCGGCTACAACCTGCATGCTCTGGTGGAACTGATGATACATGCGTTACCCGTACAGGCCAGTAGCGCATTTTATTGTCAGTTAAAGCCAGAAAATCATACGGAGGAGAGTGATGTCGCTGTACGTCAGCGTTTTGGTGAGATAGCCGGTTCGGCTTTTGATACGGTGATCACTTCTGAGCGTCTGCCTTCTGGCTGGAGCTTGTTGCTGAGGAGGCTACGGAAAAAGCTGATACAGCTTGCGTCTGAATTATGGGAAAGGATTTTTGGCTGAACCGGACAGACTCAGCCACGGACAGACATAAACCCGTTACTTTTTATACCTTACAGATATGGTTCTTTTAACGTAATTCTTACCAATTTCATAGTCCGGGTTCCATGTCGCCAGATTATGGACACCGATTGCGGCGGCGCTCACCGCTCCCAGAAGTGCGGTTGGTGACCACAGGGAGCCTGCCACCGCAGTGCTTCTGTATTCGGTGTATACACGGCAGGTTAACTTCTTCTGCTGATGTTCTATCGCATACTCCACTCTTTTGACGGTTTCACTGATGTCAGTAACATTCGTGATATCAAAACTTTTCCGGTAAAAAATCAGGTCATTCAGTTCCTCTCTGGTTAGAAATTCTGCATTAAACGACTCAATCTGTACTGTTCCTGACATCCGTTGTTCCTCTCTTTCCTGGAATCTATGAATTTCCCCCGGTACGCGCCTTATGGTCAAACATTGCACTTTTCAGGGGCATTGTGTGTCAGAAAAGAATATATCGATCTGTATAAACGATCAATAATGATAAATTGATCGTTATTATCTATCAATAATAGCTTTCGATATCCATGAATTGATCGTCTTAACCTATCAAGAAGTAAGGATATTCTGGTTCGTTTAGCACCGTTTTCTTGCTCCTTTGACAGATGTCGACTGATTAATAACTTATGCAGTGGTTCTCTCCTGACCACTGCTGCCAATCCACAGGTGATTTATGAAAACCAGAACAATAATTGCTCTTTTACTCTCCGCCGCCTCTGTTTCTGCGCAGGCAGGCAACTGGATGGTGAAAAATGGATGGTGCCAGACCATGACGGAAGACGGTCAGGCGCTGGTTATGCTGAAAAAAGATACCATCGGCATCTTCGGCCTGTTGCAGGGTTGCCCCAACGGTCAGCAGGAACTGATGGGAAGCCGTATCAGTATTAACGGGAATCTGATCCCCACCTCACAGATGTGTAACCAAAAAACAGGCTATAAAGCTGTTGAAATTGAAGGTGAGCAGGCACCCGCCGCAGCCCGGAAAGCCATTGAATCAATTGCCGGTCAGGATATTTCCAGCGTACAGGCCTTCGGCACACAAATGAAATTTACCCGTGGCGATATGCTCCAGGTTTGCCCGAAATATGTCAGCGCCCTTGCAGGCGTATCAGCAGAAGCCACCGGGAACAAGCCGCTGAAAGTCAACAAAGGTTCGGTAATGAAAGCGGCCAGACAGGCGTACACGAAAGAATATGACCGTGAAACGGCAGACGCCGCTGATTTTGGCAGCTATGAAGTGAAGGGAAATACGGTGGTATATGAAGTCTACAATGCCGCTTACCGCACCTACGATAAAATCGTTGTTACTGTAGGGTCTGATGGTAACGCCACCGGTGCAAAGGTGGAGTACATGGGGCAATAACCCCCTGGTATCATTTCTGACTCAGTCATAAAGGCCGTGCCTCCATCGGGAAGCATGGCCTTTTTGCTTTTATGCCGCCTCACTCATTGCATCACCTACCACAAGAGCAGGCATAAATGACTGGCTCACCGTGTTTTAACACCCTGATTTAACGACTCATCATCACGCCAGCCCTGACCGGCTGGCTTTTTTATTTTCGGAGTGATTAATCATGACTACTGCAATTACTGACGCCACCTTATCGTCAGACACTATTTTCGCCGTGCCTGTCGCAGATGAACAGCGCCCCGGTTTCTGGCCGCTGCACTTTGGCTCCATTCCACAGTGGATATTACTGGAGCCACGTATCTTTGCCTGGATGGACCGTTTCTGTGCGGATTACAGCGGCGGTATCTGGAATTTTTACACACTCAGCAACGGTGGGGCTTTTATGGCTCCGTACACTGACCGCGATGCACAATGGCAACTCTTTAACAGCATGAATGGCAATGATGCGCAAATGAGTGCAGAGGCCGCCGGAATTACCGTCTGCCTGATTGAGTACAGCCATCACGCCTCTCGTACCGGGTGTGATGCCATGACCACGCATTATTATCGCCTGCGTGAGTATGCCCTGCGCCATCAGGAATGCTCCGCCATCATGCACATCATCGACTGAGGGGGCCGGTATGAATACAACCGAACTGTCGCTATCAGACACCCTGTGGGAATCGCTGAAACGCATTCCGGTCACAGAGGAGGATGAAGATATTGTTATCAGCGAACCTTTTTTGCATTTTCCTGCCGGAACGCACCTTACCACGGTCTGGATGTGGTTCGAAGCCATGGCCCCGGCCTTTTCCGTGGCCCATAAACTGTATGGCAAACCGCAGTAAAACCCCACTCCTTTTTACTATCCTGAATGACCAGAGAGAACATTATGGTTATATCCTCTTATTCGACAGACAGCGCGTTACCTTTAACCGCGCAGCGAACGGTAAAACGTGCGTTATCCCTTCTTGAGCACCATCTGCGTGAGCCTGGTGTGGCATTCACGTCTACCTCGGTTGTCCGGGACTGGCTGCGCCTGAAAATGACCGGGCTGAAGCGCGAAGTGTTTCTGGTGCTGTACCTTAACCAGCAAAATCAGTTAATTACTCACGAAACCCTGTTTACCGGCACCATCAACAGTACGGAAGTGCATCCCCGCGAAGTGGTGAAATCAGCCCTGCACCATAATGCCGCCGCCGTGCTTTTTGCTCACAACCATCCCTCCGGTGAAGCTGAGCCCAGCCAGGCCGACAGGCAGATTACCGCCAGACTGGTAAAGGCTCTTACGCTGGTAGACGTCCGGGTGCTGGATCACTGTATCGTCGGAGGCATGACAGTGGTTTCATTTGCCGAACGAGGCTGGTTATGAAGGAGGGCAAAAGATGCCACTGACTGATGCAAAACATTGGGGGTTACAGCGAAGTTTCACACCAAATTTTGGCGCAAGGCTGGTACAGGAAGGCAACCGACTGCATTACCTGGCTGACCGGGCCAATATCACCGGTAAATTTGTTGATGCCGAATGTCAGAAGCTGGAAGAAGCATTCCCGCATTTTATCCGCCAGATGGAACTGATGCTGAGCACTGGCGAACTTAATCCCCGTCATGCGCACAGCGTCACTCTCTACCACAACGCTTTCACCTGTGAAGCCGATACTCTCGGCAGTTGTGGTTACGTCTACATCGTTATTTATCCCACTCAACGTTAAATCTTTTTCATTCGCGAGAACAAAATGAAAACCATACCTGCAACAACTCAGCGGGCGGCGAAGTCGTGCCCGTCGCCCGTGGCTGTCTGGCAGATGCTACTTACCCGTCTGCTGGAGCAGCATTATGGCCTCACCCTGAATGACACGCCGTTCAGCGATGAAACCGCTATTCAGGAACATATCAACGCAGGCATCACACTGGTTGATGCCGTTAATTTTCTGGTGGAAAAGTACGAACTGGTTCGTATCGATCGCAGAGGGTTTAACTGTCAGGAGCAGTCCCCTTATCTGGGTGCAGTGGATATTTTGCGGGCGCGGCAGGTAACCGGCCTGTTGCGGCAAAGCCCTCATCCTTCGATACGCTGAATCTTGCGAGCCGTCTTCCCGAATTACATCACCAATCTTATTTCCTTATTAACTCATTGCATAATGCGCCTGCCACTCCCGGCAGGCGTGTTTGCTTTTATACGGACAAAAAAACATGCAAACAGAAGCTGAAGTCTTAACTGACCATAATGAGCTAATTTGCTCAACCAGCATTGAGCGTATCGTCACCGGACGTGATGCTGCCTTGAAACAGATTGAGGCGCTAATTCGTCAGCTTGATGACGTTTCCCGACTCACTTCCGGGATTGGTGGCGACGTAGCGAGTCATTGGGCGATGCGGCAGGGCCATGCTTTCGACTGCTGGCTGGTGCAACCTGTAGATAAAGCGATGCCTGTCATCACCCGCAATATCGACCGTAGCATCTGGCGCGATCTGATGCTGAAGTCCGGGATGTTAACGTTGATGGATGCCGAAGCCCGTAGCCAGTGGGCGAAGAATCTGGAGGAGGGCGATCTTCCGGCCATTAGCGAAGCCAATATCCTGAGTACCTTTGAACAGTTGCACCATAACAAGCAGGATGTTTTTGAACGTGGAATTATCAACGTGTTCAAAGGGCTAAGCTGGGACTATAAAACCAATAATCCCTGCTATTTTGGTAAGCGGATCATCGTTAACGGCCTGGTAAAGCACGACAAATGGGGCTACAGCCTGAATTGGGGCTGGCGGCGCGATCAGCTCGCCGATCTGGAGCGGATGCTGTATCTGCTTGACGGGAAGACTATTCCCGACAACCGGCATGATGTCTCTATCCGGTTTATGGACTTTGTGCGTGATAACCCGCATCAGCAGGTCTTTGAGGATGATTTATTCTTTATTCGCTACTTCCAGAAGGGCAGCGGGCATATCACGTTCAAGCGTCTGGATCTGGTGGAGAAGATGAATGATATTGTGGCGAAACACTATCCGGGGATGTTGCCTGCGAAATAAGATGTGATGTTTTTATAGGCACCTCTATGCTAATCTTAATAGGAGTTATTAAGTGTTATTAAAAGAGGTAATCCCTATGGGTTCGCTTACTAAACAAACCATCAGCGCACAGATACCTATTGAATTGGCCGCTGCTGTAGAGAATCTGGCAATTGAGTTAGATCGTTCTAAGAGCTGGATTATTAAGGAAGCGTTGACCAGTATGCTGGCCGAAAGAGAACGGCGTCACCAGAGCATCCAGGCCGGTCTTGCGGATGTGGATGCCGGTCGCGTGGTGAGCCACTCGGACATGGTGGATTTTGCTAATCGTTTAAAGAAATCCTGATAAATGGAAATTTACTGGACGCTTAAAGCTCAGGATGACCTGGAACGTATCTACCGTTTTGCCCTTCAGTACAGCCGCCAGCACGCCGATGACGTTTTGGATCGCCTGATTACTGGCTGTGCTGGTCTTACAGCGCATCCGGCTATTGGCGTACAGCAGACTCGGTATGAACCTCGGGAAGTCCGAAAAGTGTTATTTGATGACTATGAGGTTCACTACGAACTTCGTGACAATAACATTTATATCGTGGATCTCTGGCATACCAGAGAAGAACGTTGAAAAGTTGCTCTTCACATTAGCGAGTACAGCCCACTCGTTTAAAAACTCATTTTTGTGTTTTTTACTCTTTTTTGTGTTTTAATGATATCCATTACTTCTTGGTAAGTGAGGAGGGCATCATGCAAAACAAAATCAAAGAACTTCGTACTCAACTATCAATCACTCAGCGTGAATTGGCAGATATGGTTGGTACCAGCCAACAACAGATCCAACGTATAGAGACAGGGAAAGTTGCGGCCAAGTTAGGACTGGCGCAGGCGATAAGCGCTGTCTTAAAGAAACCATTGAATGCAGTTTTTCCTGGTAACGATACTTTATTGCAAAAAGTGCGTAATCAAAGTAGCCGTAGTGATGATGATCTGGAAAGCATCGCTGCTAGTGGTATTGAAATGGATGGCTGCATTTGGATGGTGAAACTCTGGTTACGAGGGCAGCAAGATTATTTGCTGTTACCTATTTCCCCGGCTGATAAGCGTCGTTTTTACTCACACTTTCAGGAAAGAGCAGTGCCTGGTTATGAGCATTTCTTTGTTTTCGACTCTGAACAGCATCGTTATGCCTTAAATGCGCGAGAGGTGATTTTCCACCAATTCTTGTTTGAAGCGTTTCCACCTATCCCTGATGACGAGGATGGTGATGCAGATGAAGGAAGATATGGGAATGTCCATATCACCATGGTGAATGGTGGCCCAGTTATTGAACTTTGTTGCGAGCCAGATGAGTCTGAGGACGAAAGTGATGGCGATATCGGTCAGTTGAATGCATTTTTTGACATTCTGGAGTTAGAGCCGGAATCAACAGAGCGATATCAGTTAACCGACATAGATGGAGAAGATGCTTTTATCCGTATTGGTTCTATTGCGATGGTGCGAGTACCACTTGATGCGCTGGAGCCTGTAGAAGAAGATGAGGAGTGATTTTAAGTTAGCTGAGTTTTCAGAGAATTGCGTATGAGTATACATGTGAGTATACATAGCGGTTCTCTTATTTTGTAATTTAAGCTATTTCAGTTGGTTACGTAGAGAGTCGCGGTGCGGCCTTCGCACCATCGGAACATCAATAGACGTCAACGGACGTCTTTTTTTGTGTCTGAAATCCAGTATCCGCAAGGCTTTCCTCGCTTTTTCACTCTACCTAAGTCAACCTGATTCAATCTACATCAACTTACTGATGCGGGTACAACTGCGGGTATATCCCGGTTCGATAATGTTTGTACCCACACAGAACTCTTGAAAGGATACTCATCATGGCTCTGAGTGATGTGAAGGTTCGTTCGGCTAAGCCTGAAGCAAAAGCCTATAAACTTACTGACGGCGACGGTATGGTTTTGCTGGTTCACCCGAATGGCTCAAAATACTGGCGGCTACGTTACCGCTTTGGTGGCAAAGAGAAGATGCTGGCACTGGGGAAATACCCCGAAGTCTCACTGGCGGATGCAAGGGCACGACGTGACGATGCGCGTAAGCAGTTAGCTAATGGTGTCGACCCCAGTGAGAGCAAAAAAGCCGTTAAGGTAGAGCAGGAGCAAGAAGTGATAACTTTTGAAGTGGTAGCCAGAGACTGGCACGCCAGCAATCAAAAGTGGTCTGCATCGCATAGTGCTCGTGTATTGAAAAGCCTCGAAGATAATCTCTTTGCTGCCATTGGTAAGCGGAACATTGCAGAACTGAAAACGCGAGACCTACTTGTACCCATCAAAGCAGTCGAGTCGTCCGGGCGCCTTGAAGTTGCTGCCCGTTTACAGCAGCGTACTACCGCAATTATGCGCTTTGCCGTTCAGAGCGGCTTAATCGACTACAACCCTGCGCAAGAAATTGCCGGTGCGGTGGCTACGGCGAAAAGACAGCATCGTGCTGCTCTGGAACTCAATCGTATACCTGAATTGCTTCACCGTATCGATCACTATTCTGGAAGACCGTTAACCCGACTGGCTGTCGAACTCACGTTATTGGTTTTCATCCGTTCAAGCGAGCTGCGTTTTGCCCGCTGGTCAGAAGTCGATTTTGAAACGGCTATGTGGACGATTCCAGGTGAGCGTGAACCGCTGGAAGGTGTTAAACATTCTCAGCGTGGTTCAAAGATGCGGACGCCACATCTTGTTCCCTTGTCGCGTCAGGCCTTAGCTATTTTGGAAAAGATCAAAGGCATGAATGGAAACCGAGAGCTGATCTTCGTTGGCGATCACGATCCGCGTAAGCCGATGAGTGAGAATACGGTGAACAAGGCTTTACGGGTGATGGGCTATGACACGAAAACTGAAGTTTGTGGACATGGTTTCAGGACGATGGCGTGTAGTTCACTTATTGAATCAGGATTGTGGTCGAGGGATGCAGTGGAGCGGCAGATGAGTCACCAAGAGCGTAGTTCTGTACGGGCAGCTTACATCCATAAGGCGGAACATCTGGGAGAGAGGAGACTGATGCTGCAGTGGTGGGCGGATTATCTGGATGCGAATCGGGAGAAGGGGGTTAGTCCGTTTGATTTTGGAAATAATGGTAATGTGTTGAAATGATTTAATTATTTATCGATTTTATAATTTAAAAGTGTGCGCTCGATATGGTCAGCTGACGTGGTTGAAGTGTTTGGGACTTTTTGTGTTTAGTTCAACACTACAAAATAGACGAACCCTTAAGAATTAGTCAGTTGCTGTGACGTTGGTCATTGCCCGGGAAGATGTGGAAAGCTAAGATAAAGAGTTATGAGCCTTAAATATATGGATAGGCTCGCACAGCGATGGATTAAAACCTAATGATGACTAAATCCAATTTTGAGTTCCTGAAGGGCGTCAACGATTTCACCTATGCCATCGCCTGTGCGGCGGAAAATAATTACCCGGATGATCCCAACACCGCACTGGTGAAAATGCGTATGTTTGGCGAAGCGACGGCTAAACACCTTGGCCTGCTGCTGGATATCCCCCTCTGTGAGAATCAACACGATCTTCTGCGTGAACTGGGCAAAATTTCCTTTGTTGATGACAACATCCTTTCTGTATTCCATAAATTGCGCCGAATTGGTAACCAGGCCGTCCACGAATACCATAATGATTTGGATGATGCCCAGATGTGCCTGCGCCTGGGTTTCCGTCTTGCCGTCTGGTATTACCGGTTGGTAACCAAAGATTACGACTTTCCTGTGCCGGTTTTTGTGCTGCCTGAGCACGGTGAGGATCGCTACCACGCCGAAGTTCTCACCCTCAAACAGCAACTGGAACAGCAGACACAGGAAAAAGTACAAAGCCAGGCAGAACTGGAAGCTCAGCAGCAACGATTAATTGCACTCAACGGCTACATTGCCGTTCTCGAAGGCAAACAGCAGGAAACCGAAGCACAAACCAAAGCACGCGTGGCCGCACTGGAAGCGCAACTCGCCGCCAAAAACGCCGAGTTAGCAAAACAAACCGAACAGGAACGCAAGGCATATCATAAAGAGATTATCGACCAGGCTATCAAGCGCACACTGAATCTCAGCGAGGAAGAAAGCCGCTTCCTGATTGATGCCCAACTGCGTAAAGCGGGCTGGCAGGCCGATAGTAAAACGTTACGTTTCTCCAAAGGTGAGCGTCCAGAACCGGGTGTAAATAAAGCCATTGCCGAATGGCCAACTGGCAAAGATGAAACCGGGAAGCAAGGTTTTGCGGATTATGTTCTGTTCGTGGGCCTTAAGCCTATCGCAGTGGTCGAAGCAAAACGTAAAAATATCGATGTTCCCGGCAAACTCAACGAATCGTATCGCTACAGTAAATACTTCGATAACGCGTTCTTACGCGACACGTTGTTAGAACACTACTCTCCTGATGAAGTACATGAAGCGGTACCTGCTTACGAAATTAGCTGGCAGGACACCAGCGGCACACAGCGTTTTAAAATCCCCTTTTGCTACTCCACCAACGGGCGTGAATACCGCGCGGCAATGAAGACCAAAAGCGGTATCTGGTATCGCGACGTCCGCCACACCACCAATATGTCGAAAGCGCTGCCGGAATGGCATCGCCCGGAAGAGCTGCTGGATATGCTGGGCAGCGACCCGCAAAAACAGAATCAGTGGTTTGCCGATAACCCCGGAATGAGCGAACTGGGTCTGCGTTATTACCAGGAGGATGCCGTTCGCGCGGTAGAGAAGGCCATTGTTAACGGCCAACAAGAGATCCTGCTGGCAATGGCGACCGGTACCGGTAAAACCCGTACCGCCATCGCCCTGATGTTCCGCCTGATCCAGTCGCAGCGTTTCAAACGCGTCTTGTTCCTGGTTGATCGTCGCTCGCTCGGCGAGCAGGCGCTGGGATCGTTTGAAGATACACGGATTAACGGCGACACTTTTAACAGCATTTTCGATATCAAAGGATTGACCGATAAATTCCCGGAAGACAGCACCAAAATTCACGTCGCCACGGTTCAGTCGCTGGTTAAACGCACGCTGCAATCAGATGAACCGATGCCGGTCGGCCGTTACGATTGTATTGTCGTCGATGAAGCACATCGCGGCTACATTCTTGATAAAGAGCAGACCGAAGGCGAGCTGCAGTTCCGAAGCCAGCTGGATTATGTTTCCGCCTACCGCCGCATTCTCGATCATTTCGATGCGGTAAAAATTGCGCTGACCGCCACGCCAGCGCTGCACACGGTAGATATTTTCGGCGAGCCGGTTTACCGCTACACCTACCGAACGGCGGTGATCGACGGCTACTTGATCGACCAGGATCCCCCCATTCAGATTGTCACACGTAACGCGCAGGATGGGGTCTATCTTTCCGAGGGCGAACAGGTGGAGCGCCTGAACCCGCAAGGCGAGCTGATCAACGATACGCTGGCTGACGATCAGGATTTTGAGGTTGCCGATTTTAACCGCGGCCTGGTGATCCCGGCGTTTAACCGTGCGGTATGCGGTGAGCTCACCAAATACCTGGATCCCACCGGACAGCAAAAAACGCTGGTGTTCTGCGTCACCAACGCCCATGCCGACATGGTGGTTGACGAGCTGCGCACCGCGTTTAAGAAAAAGTATCCGCAGCTTGAACACGACGCCATTATCAAGATCACCGGTGATGCCGATAAAGACGCGAAGAAAGTGCAAAGCATGATCGTCCGCTTCAACAAAGAGCGGCTACCCAATATTGTGGTTACCGTCGATCTGTTGACCACCGGCGTGGATATCCCGTCAATCTGTAATATTGTGTTCCTGCGCAAAGTCAAAAGCCGCATTCTCTACGAGCAGATGAAGGGCCGTGCCACGCGTCTGTGCCCGTCGGTGGGGAAAACAAGCTTTAAGATTTTCGACTGTGTTGATATCTACAGCTCGCTGGAAAGCGTCGATACCATGCGCCCGGTGGTTGTGCGTCCACAGGTGGAACTGCAAACGCTGGTCAATGAAATTACCGACTCAGAAACCTACAAAACCATTGAAGCGGATGGCCGCAGTTTTGCCGAGCACAGCCATGAACAGTTGGTCGCTAAGTTGCAGAGAATCATCGGCCTCGCCATTTATAACCGCGATCGCAGCGAAGCGGTGGATAAGCAGGTTCGCCGTCTGGACGAGCTGTGCCTGGATGCCGCGGGCGTCAACTTTGGCGGTCTGGCCTCACGCCTGCGGGAAAAAGGACCGCACTGGAGCGCCGAGATTTTCAATAAGCTTCCCGGCTTTATCGCGCGCCTCGAAAGGCTGAAAACCGATATCAACGCCCTGCGCGAGGCCCCTATTTTCCTCGATATTGACGATGAGGTGGTGAGCGTTAAATCGCTGTACGGTGATTACGACACGCCGCAGGATTTCCTGGAAGCGTTCGATGCGCTGGTGCAGCACGCTCCTAACGCCCAGCCTGCGCTGCAGGCGGTGATCAATCGTCCGCGCGACCTCACCCGTAAAGGGCTGGTGGAATTGCAGGAGTGGTTTGACCGCCAGCATTTTGAAGAGTCCTCCCTGCGCAGCGCATGGAAAGCAACGCGCAATCAGGATATCGCCGCCCGGCTGATCGGCCACATCCGTCGTGCGGCGGTGGGCGATGCGCTCAAACCGTTCGACGAGCGTGTCGATCACGCGCTGGCACGTATCAAGGGCGAGAACGACTGGAGCGATGAACAGCTAAGCTGGCTCGACCGTTTAGCGCAGGCGCTCAAAGAGAAAGTGGTGCTCGACGACGACGTCTTCAAAACCGGCAATTTCCACCGTCGCGGCGGTAAGCCCATGTTACAGCGCGCCTTTGACGACAACCTCGATAGCGTGCTGGATAAGTTCAGCGCTTACATCTGGGATGAGCTCGCCTGACGCGTTATCATCCCAGGCAATTTCTTCTTCTGCGGCCCCGATAAGGGCCGCTGTTTTACATAGGATCTTCAATGAACAATAACGATCTGGTCGCCAAACTGTGGAAACTGTGCGACAACCTGCGCGACGGCGGCGTCTCCTATCAAAACTATGTCAATGAACTCGCCTCGCTGCTGTTTTTGAAAATGTGCAAAGAGACCGGCCAGGAAGCGGACTACCTGCCGGAAGGCTACCGCTGGGATGACCTGAAATCGCGTATTGGTCAGGATCAGATGCAGTTCTACCGTAACCTGCTGGTTCAGTTAGGCTCAGATGAGAAAAAGCTGGTGCAGGCGGTATTCCATAATGTCAGCACCACCATTGAACAGCCCAAACAGCTGACGGAACTGGTCAGCTATATGGACGCGCTGGACTGGTACAATGGCGACCACGGCAAGTCCCGCGACGACTTCGGCGATATGTACGAAGGGCTGCTGCAAAAGAACGCTAACGAAACCAAATCCGGCGCGGGCCAGTACTTCACCCCGCGTCCGCTGATCAAAACCATTATCCATCTGCTGAAGCCGCAGCCGCGTGAAGTGGTGCAGGACCCGGCGGCGGGAACGGCGGGCTTTTTGATTGAAGCCGACCGTTACGTGAAATCCCAGACTCACGATCTCGATGACCTGGATGGCGACACCCAAGATTTCCAGATCCACCGCGCGTTTATCGGCCTTGAACTGGTGCCCGGCACCCGCCGTCTGGCGCTGATGAACTGCCTGCTGCACGATATTGAAGGCAACCTCGACCACGGCGGCGCCATCCGTCTGGGCAACACGCTGGGCAGCGACGGTGAAAACCTGCCGAAGGCGCATATTGTCGCCACCAACCCGCCGTTTGGCAGCGCCGCGGGCACCAACATCACCCGTACCTTCGTGCACCCGACCAGCAACAAACAGCTGTGCTTTATGCAGCATATTATTGAAACCCTGCACGCCGGCGGCCGCGCGGCGGTGGTGGTGCCGGATAACGTGCTGTTTGAAGGCGGTAAGGGCACCGATATTCGTCGCGACCTGATGGATAAATGCCATCTGCACACCATCCTGCGCCTGCCGACCGGCATCTTTTACGCCCAGGGCGTCAAAACCAACGTTCTGTTCTTTACCAAAGGCACGGTGGCCAATCCGCATCAGGATAAAAACTGCACCGACGACGTGTGGGTGTATGACCTGCGTACCAATATGCCGAGCTTCGGCAAGCGCACGCCGTTTACCGAGCAGCACCTGCAGCCGTTTGAAACCGTCTACGGCGAAGATCCACACGGCTTAAGCCCGCGTGAAGAAGGCGAATGGAGCTTTAACGCCGAAGAGAGCGAAGTCGCCGACAGCGAAGAGAATAAAAACACCGACCAGCACCAGGCCACCAGCCGCTGGCGCAAGTTCAGCCGCGAGTGGATCCGCAGCGCGAAATCCGATTCACTGGATATCTCCTGGCTGAAGGATAAAGACAGCATCGACGCCGACAGCCTGCCTGAGCCGGACGTGCTCGCCGCAGAAGCGATGGGCGAACTGGTCCAGGCGCTGGGCGAGCTGGACGCGCTGATGCGCGAGCTGGGGGCGGGGGATGAGGCGGATGCGCAGCGTCAGTTGCTGGAAGAAGCGTTTGGCGGGGTGAAGGCATGAGTGATTTTAAATTCCATACTCCCAACTCATGGATATTATCCTCACTGCCAGATATTGCTGGAATCAATATGGGACAATCACCCTCAAGTTCAGATGTTAATGAACAAGGAGAGGGTATTGTCTTTTTCCAAGGGAAGGCTGAGTTTGGAAAATTGTATCCAACCCCCAGAAAATATTGCACAAAACCAACAAAAATTGCGTCAGCTGGAGATATTTTGCTATCAATAAGGGCGCCGGTTGGACCAACGAACATTGCCACTGAAACAACGGCGATTGGTCGAGGGCTGGCAGCCATCAGTGCTCACAGTGGTTTAACAGACCCTAAATATCTTCTTTACTATTTTAGATGTATAGAGCCGTGGTTAAGTACACAAGGCACGGGGTCTACTTTCAAAGCTATTTCAGGTCAGTTTATTAAGGAATTAAAAGCCCCATTACCGTCTTTTGCCGAACAAAAAATCATTGCCGAAAAACTCGATACGCTGCTGGCGCAGGTAGACAGCACCAAAGCACGTCTTGAGCAAATCCCACAAATCCTGAAACGTTTTCGTCAGGCGGTGCTTGAAGAAGCTGTCAGTGGTAGATTAACGGAAAACTGGAGAGATGCGAGCATTAGTGAAAAATCAGCGGAAGAACTTCTCGTTACCATAAGTAAAACAAGAAAAAAAAATCTTACCAGTGGCGCAGACTCTCTAGCTACAGAGTCTAAGCGATATCTTGCAAAGATTGACGCCCATCATTTTAATATTCCTGATGTTATTCTTCCAGTTGGATGGAAATGGACTACTTTCTTACAATCGATGGAAAAAGTGGTTGACTGTCATAACAAAACAGCACCATATACAGAGAAAGGTATTTATCTTATCAGGACACCTGATATTCGTAACGGTATTATTTCATTAAAAAATACTAAATATGTCAATGAAGACACCTATAATTTTTGGTCAAAACGATGCCCCCCAAGAAGTGGTGATATAATTTTCACACGAGAAGCTCCTATGGGAGAGGCTGGAATTGTACCTGAGAATACACGTCTCTGCATGGGACAAAGAATGATGCTACTTCGCCCCATGCAGAGCTATCTCAGCAATAAATATGTTTTGCTGAATATTCTATCAATTAGTTTTCAGGCGAGAATGTTGTCTCAGGCAATAGGTACTGGAGTTAAGCACCTTCGGGTAGCTGATGTCGAATCATTAATGTATCCTTTACCACCACTCCCAGAACAACACGAAATCGTCCGCCGCGTCGAGCAACTCTTCGCCTACGCCGACACCATTGAAAAACAGGTCAACAGCGCCCTGACCCGCGTCAACAATCTCACCCAGTCTATCCTGGCAAAAGCCTTCCGCGGCGAGCTGACCGCCCAGTGGCGTGCTGAAAACCCTGATCTCATCAGCGGTGAAAACAGCGCCGCCGCCCTGCTGGAAAAAATCAAGGCCGAACGCGCCGCCAGCGGCGGTAAAAAAACCTCGCGTAAAAAAGCGTAATGATGGTCATCGGCCATCGCTGACTCGAGTCGTTTTAGCGCTCCCAACTCTTTATTGGGAGCGCTAATGCATTAAGACGGCATCACCTCTACCAGCACATCCGTTGCCCAGCTTTCCTCGCTATTAAGGACTTTGCCCTCCTGGCAGGCTTGCGCCAGTTTTACTAGCTGATAAGTCACATCATCAGTAAAGTCAAAGTTACGCCATGCATACGGGAAGTCGATACGCCAGTATCCCATTCCCTGGTCGAAGCGAATCTTCAACATCTGACTATCTTCAAAGGTCACCGTCAGCTTACGATGATGTGGAATATCACGTGGCGAATCGAACACCGTCAGTTCTACCGCTCTGCCCATTGCCGCAGTAAACCACTGGTCGGCGAAATCCTGAAAATCCGCTTCGCTCATCCAGTCATGAGAGGGGCGATTTCCTGAACGATCTTTGGGCTTAAACAGAGTATCAAGCTCAAGCTCCGCGTCATCGGTCAGCTTTGTTTTTAGCGGTTTCAGTATCGCCCCCAGCAGTGCCAGCGCAACCGGGTTTTGCAGATAGCGATCGGTATAGTGAACGCTGGTGATTCGCTGGTTTTTCATCAGTGACTGTGCTTCTTCATGGTTGTTACACAGCAAATCCCAGAAGCGTTGTCCGAACTGCGAAAGTGGACCATTTAACTGTTTATGAATCTCTATGTCTTTGACACGCTCAACCGCGTTCGCTGCTTTCCCCGGCAAAACAAACTCGTTCAGTTTTACCGTGTTATAGCCGAGGCTGCGAACGACCAGTTCGTCATTCAGGTGCCAGCCTGGCCCTGGGATAGTTGCCTGCTGGCTGCGTGAAGCCAGCGTCATTACGCGATCGGCAAAGGCGACTTGCGCAACAATCGGCAATTCCAGAGCCTGTTCGCTATGACACAAACGCACGCCCAAAGCAGTAAACTGCGAAAGCTCATGCAACAGCTCCGGATCATCGACGCCAGCAGGAATGACAAGGTCGACCGCAACATTGTCTTTAATCCGGTAGTTCTGAATAGCCGCCCGGAATTGACGGGCATAAAGATCCCACTCATTGAGTGGCCCATTCATCCACAGTGTGAGTTTTTCAGCACCCTCGTTAATCGCCCGACGAAGGGTATCGCCAATGGCTCCCGGGCAATATCGGGCATCCGGTAGCGAGAATGTTTCATCATCCGGCAAACCGATGTAGTACGAGAAGTCATCACCAAGCCATGCCTGTGCTGCTTTACGATCCAGCAAATCGTGATCGTGGCGAGTCTGGGAGTCGAGGAGGCATTCACTGCATGCCGTATCGCAGTGGTGGCAACCCAACTGCTTCACCATTCCCAACAGAATGGCCTCAATGTGCATTGGCGCACTGGATGCAAAACCTGCACCACCGCTAATCACATCGTAGAGTTGAACGGCTAATACTGATTGTCCATCTTCCAGTCTGACCGGACGAACGGCGTAGCCCAGTTCTGCCGCGGAGATACCCAAAACCCCGGCCAGCGCCTGACGTAGTGCTACCGCCAGAGTCATGGCAACAATCCGCCCTTCTTCCGTGCTATCCGGGAGATATTCACCGTTTTGCGGCTTGCGTAGAACCATTTCAAAGACATCCGTTCGTGCCAATGCCCCCAGCGTGACGTTCTTCATGAGCGCCGTCGAGCCGGGGCAAATTAGACGTTGATTCTGGCTGTCGCGATCTGCTTTTCCCGGACGCGGCGGGTAGTGGGCTTCCATACTTTTCGGCGCATCGTTTGCGTTCAACATCGACTCTGCGCGACCACAGCTCAGGCAAAGTGCGTAACCATGCCCACCTTCTCCAAGGCTTTGCTGGAAAACATGCCCATCAGCGCCAGATGCCATATACCCCATTATCGGGTTAGGCAGCGGTACGGGTTCTGCTTTAACAAATACCCAGGCAGGGACAACCGGGATAAATTTCATGGTTTCAATATTGTTCGTCACCGGCGCATGCGCATCAGTTACAAACCCGGCTGGCTGCAGCACCTGGCGACGATTATCCTGGATGATTTTTTCGCCACAGGCGCTGTTGGTGCAAAATAGCGTCCCGGAACTGCTCAACCCCTCTTCATAACCTATGGTCCCGCATTTGTGACAGCGCCAGGCGCAATCCAGACGCTGGGCTTCATTGGTATCGGCATTAATATTGTGCCAGTGCAGTGAGACGCCAGCAGAACGGAAGACCCGGCCATCCAGTATGATCTCTGCGCCTGGCGCATATTCACGGATGGCAACCCCCAGGTTACGCGAGGGAAGTCCTTTATAACGTGAAACATTATCTTCGCGATCTTTTTTATCCCGGCTTTTCTGTGATTTTTCACGGATATAGTCTTCCATAGTGAAGTTATCAAACGTCACCACATCTGTCGGGAAGCCGTATCCCGGCAGGAAAGTCCTGGCCGCCAGGTCACGCAGCAAATACTCGCCACAGTGCCGTTTTTTCTCCAGTTCTATGCGCTTGCGATAAGGTGTTTGTGGCTGCGATTCTCGTTCCTGGGCTACAAGATCGCGGTAGACGGAAAGCCATCGCTGTTGCAGGAACGTAATCGCATGGATTGTTTTATCCCGCAACAGGTCGGGTCTGGCGCCATGTAATGCTGTACCTTTCACCAGCCGTTCCAGCGCCGCGTCGATATCAAGAACCGGACGCTCGAGCCAGACTTTAAAGCGTTCACATTTTGATTGCCCGTCGTCTTCACCGAAAAACCAGAGGCTATCAAGACTGGTTTTTTCTTTATCCGTTTCGCCAATGACGTGACATAAAAAGTCGGACAGTAATAGCGCATTAACGTGGCGTTGCACCAGCCGGGCGGAATTCATTGCCACCATTGGCGCGGGGATCATGGTCTCAAATGGCCAGAGTGGGTTGGCAAAAACCTGTTGATCGTGCGGGTTCCCTTTACATAGTGTGTAAGAGATCGCACGCGATTCCTGACTACGCCCGGCTCGCCCGGCACGCTGTAAATAGTTAGCCGGATGGGGCGGTACGTTGTTCATCACTACGGCGGTAATGCCACCGATATCAACCCCCATTTCCATGGTGGTGGAACAGTTGAGAACATTAAGCTGCCCGTTTTTGAACATCTTTTCGTAGCTTTGCAAACGTTCTGACGATTGCTGAGCAGAGTGCTCGGCTGTGCGGTAGTAAAATCCGCCTTCCACGACACGATCGTTAATATCCGTCCAGACGTTTTCCGAACGTAATTGTGCGATTAGTGGCTCTTTACTAACCCAGTCACGTACCTTCGCCAGACCCGGAGCGTAGTCTTCTTGCGAACGATCCAGCTTCCAGATTTCCGGCATGGTGACCTTTTGCGCGACAAAAGCGTCATATTGTGTCTTGGTAAGGTGTTCAAACGAAATGTGGGTGGGCAGATAAGGGGTTAAGCCTTTAAAGGCTGTATCCAGAATCTTATTGGTTACCGGACAAATCCAGGCATCTATGATTAAAGAAAAAGTCATGTGCTCTTTTGGCAGATAGAAACGGTTACCATCAGGTTTCAGCACTGCAAGTGGCCCGGTAAGTTGGGTCCACGCTTCTTTCAGCCACGTATTGATAATATCCATCGTCGCCGTATTAACGGTTTTGAATCCTGCGCCAAGCATTAATAACTTCACTAAACGATGGGATATATTGCCATTACGAATTTGTGGCCAGCGTCTGTTCTGATTATCTTCGGGATCTTTTGTGTCCGGGTTACGGACGAATTTCGATGAAAAACGGCTACCAATCCAGTTTTTCAACTCATCGTCCAGTTGTGTGAAGTTGCTTTCACGTACGTACAGATCCAGTGTAACCTTAAGAAAATCCTTCCAGTCATCCAGCGTCAGCCCTTTCTCTTGCCAATGCACCGGCATCTTATGGACCTTCTCCAGCCCCTGATAACCAACCTGAACTAATCCCTGCGTTTCCAGGCTGTTAGTTCGTTTGGGTCGGCGCATAAACTCCCGGAATAACAACATTTCAGAAAGCTTCAGCGGCCCGCCATTTTCATTGAAAATTTCAGGCTTCAGATAGTGGTTATATTGCAGAATAGGGCCGCGAATATCGGCTTTCTCTTTAAGTTCATTAACCATTTCAATCCAGGTCCGCGAAACCAGAATAGTCGCAGCTTTGCCACCGGTCGCGGCCTGAATAGCCTGTTCAAGTTGTTCGGCTTGCGCTTCAGCCAGTTTTGCTTGTTCCGGCATTCCCCAGCTTCTATATTCTTTCGCCTCATGGCGGGCCTGTTTTGCCCTCGTCGCTAACTTTTCCAGATCGGCATTGGCATTCGGTGTTGCAGAAGTCTGTGTTCGTTGATGCCAGCTCAGGATTTCGACCACACTACCGCGTAAGCGGCTGCGCTCAGCTTCTTGCTGCATGCGCACCGCCATTCGGGCCGTTCCTTGCCGGCTGTCGGTAAAGGTAATAAGTCGACGGCCTCGACCTGGTAACGAATCAGGTCCGACGCCCTCTTTTCCTTCTTCACTAATAAAATCCTGACAATATTCCAGAACGGTTGGCACAATATTGGTGACGTAAAATGGCCCACCTAATAAGGCTCGGCGGAACGGTTGTTTTCCGCTCGCGCCTCTGTAGCCACAGCTACTGGCACTACATACTTGTTCAATGTCGTTAATAACCAGCGGGATGCTGTCATTGTTAATAACACCAATACGACGCGTCTGACGGTCCAGACGCTGTTGGGTATAACCCGCCGCGCTGGTCTTCTCTGCGGCGATAATGAGTGGGGGCTGAAAACGACTCTCTTTATCAACTTTTTCTTCTGCGGCATCATTTTCAATATGCACATCATCTTGCAAAGAGAACTCATCACCGCCTTTATTTTCCCATTGGACAAGTTTTCCCTTTTTGTCCCGCGCCAGAAGATGTGGCTCATTACATTCATTACAGAATGCCAGCTCGTAAACCGGGCTTCCACAATCGCAATTTTGGCGTTTGTTCACATACACATAACCAAAAGGCCAACCCTTTTCCAGCGGGGTACCGTGCTTTAATCTGCATTCTTTATCAACACAGGCCCACACCCCCTGGGTATTGCGTTGGAATATGTGCGCCCTGACCTTAAGAAATGCGGGATCCTTAGTATTGGGTTGTGTGCCAGAGCAGACGTCAATCCAGCGCAACACATCCTGTTGGCTATAATGCTGTTTTGTTAGCGAGTTCAACCGCTGCGTCATATCATCCAACTTCATTGGATTCGATTGAGTAACTAACATTTCACGCAAGTAATGCGCTTCAGGTGAATGCGTAAGTGCATCAAAGCGCTCTGGGCTTACGCCCTTCATGTCTGTATCAGGGATTTGCTCAATTTCTTCTAACGGAATAAAAACGTGTTTGCATGGTTCCAGTTCCGGAATAACCCGGCTTCCGTCCAGTACGTCAATGCGCTCTTGCGGTATACCGGATAATTCAGAGAGGAATTTTTTTAATTGCTTTTCGGCATCGCTTCCGGCAATGGTTGCAGAGGTTGCTACAAAGCGAACATCATCTGGAGTCACACCAAAGGCCGTCATCACGCGGCGTAACTGCAGCGCCAGTTCAGCGGCCTGCGAGCCGACATAGGTATGCGCTTCATCCAATACGATCCAGCGTAATGATTTTTGTGATTTAGATTGCTGGATAATTGGAGCGTCGATCTGGCGGACCATCATATATTCCAGCATTGTGCCGTTGGTCACTAGAATTGGAGCGGGTTCTTCACGCATTTTTTCGCGCGAGAGTACTTCATTCGGTCTTTTTACCTGTTCGCTTTTCACTGCGGCGTGTAGATTTTCGGTATTTCCGTTGTAGAGGCAGTATCGGATTCCGGAACCAAAACCACGTGTCCAGGCGTCCAGGCGCTCACGTTGCGAATTAATTAAGGCGTTAAGTGGATAGAGGAAAAGGGCCCTGACGCCGATAAGTGGGTTGTTGCCATTTTCATGTAATTGCCGGTAGAGGTCTTCCAGCACCGGCACCATAAAACATTCGGTTTTGCCTGAACCCGTACCGCTGGTCACTACCACAGAATGTTTTTTTTCCAGCAGAGCCTTCCAACTGGCTAGCTGGTGAGTAAAGGGTTTCCAGTCAGCACCAAAACGATAGCGTCCATTGTTCTGATCATCCAGCGAATCAACCACAGCTTTACTGAGCAATGCCTTGCCTTCCGTCAGGCTACGCATCGTTTTGTTTGACGCTTTCCAGCCAAACATTTGTTGGAAAACGGGAGAAGCAAGGAATGAGCCTGATTTCCCACAATCGGCGCCCATTTGTTGCGCGAGGTGCTCACGCAACTGCGGGTTTGTGACCCCCATGATACTCAGTGTTGCTTCAGTTGAACGAGACAACGATTGTTCAATAAGTGACGAAAAATAGCGTGTAGTCATTCTTATCCCTTTTTATTTTTGAGCAAAATAACGCAACAGGCTGCACTGGAAGATGGCCTTAAACCAGCGGGAATCGAAGTCCCTGACCTGTCTCAGGAAAAATACGGCACCCGGTTTACGGTCAAATACGGCTTCAAAAGAGGTATTGCCGCTTGCTACAGCTGCGGCGAAGACGGGTAACCAGGCAACGGAATAGCGGTATTCTGCGTCAGGATTAATGCTGATCACTGGATTTTTTTGTGATGTCATCCAGCTATGCAGCCGCTTGCTGCCGTACTCTGGCCAGCGAGCTTCACTATGCTCACGTAAAAGCTCCTGATACCACTCGCGAATGAAGAACTCTGGAATGGGCGGAGGGAATTGTCCATAACTTAACCATTTCTCAATTTCGTCGGCATATGTCGGGAAAACGAGCCCCAATCGCTGATACAAGCTCTTCACCAGTAAATTCTGGGTTTCTTCCGGTGCACCCTTTTGGCTCAGGAACAATTTAAATCGATCGGCTGCGGTTTTGATTTCGAAGATGGGGAAGAACTCCCATAAAATAGGGAACTCATTTTCAATGCGGCTCAGATACTCAGCTGACATCTCAAATTTAAATAGCGACATCGCCAGTGCTTGTGGATGCTGTACTAGCGCACGCCAAACTTCAAAGGTTGCCAGCGGCAGATAACCAAATTGGTCGTACAGGCAACGCATAAATTGCCAGCCGGAATGAGCGGGATCGTTAGCCATCTGTTCAAGTACCAGTGTAATGGTATTAACTTCAGACTGGGGATTAAAAAGCTGGGTCGCTTTCTGCAATGAACGAATACTACTTTCATCCACAGGTAACGACGGTTCCCCACGAATGAAGCAGGGGCGAAACGCCATTTCCTCACCCTGTTTGGGGACGACTAACCACGGCCCATTTTTGTTAATAACCGAACTCAGTTCATATTCACCTGTCGGTACACCTTCGCTCATTCTTGATGATAATGGGGTGATTTTTCTCTCCGGCTCACTCAATAACATGATGACAGGTGAAGACATTTGCTCGGTACGATAATGGGTTGACTGGCTGACGAGAAGTTCTCTTTCATAATCATAGCGTAAACTGTATTTATAGCGGCGAATCTGCCAGCTCATTACAGCACCTGCGCCTTTGATTTGCATCTCAACAACCTGGTCAATTCCTGTCTCAAGAGACAGTAAGTTTTCAATATGCTCTCTCAGGCTGTATAAATTGAGTTCGACGGGGTGTTCCCCCGCGGTATAACACCATTCATGCCATGCCTGTAACCCACTTTTGGAACGTAAATGTAATTCCAGTGAAAAACGTGTCGGATCGCCATTTTTACCAAATAAAAAGGCTCTCGAACCCAGCAAATCATGCAGAGTAATATTTTTATCCAGAGTGCATCCATTTGCATCAAGGGCCAGGCAACCTTTTGCAGGGAAAGGTAGAGTCATCTCTACTGGGGCTGCACCCAAATTTGGGTAAATCTGCAAAGAGACAAACGCAGGAGGTATTCCTTCTGCTTTAAGTAATATTTCTGTTTGTCCTGCTGAGCGTTTGCGAGCAACCTCTAATGTTTTATCTTTTAAGACAGACATGCAGGGATGTTGCGTTGAGATAACAATGGAACCTTCATTGGCTAGCTCACCACCCTTTATTTCAATGTTAAAATCTGCCGGCAAGATCCCAATTTTTCGACGCAGTAGAGTTTCATTGTGAGTATTTCTGACAGAAACATATTGCGTACCCATCATCTCTTGTACCTGACATTCATCTAACGATATGCCACTCAGGTAACGTTTGAATTGTATATCTTCAGCATTCAGGTTTTTCGCCGTAACTTTAGGTACACCAAGGAATGTTTCATCAGGATGGCAATTCCAGGTAACATGTTTTCCATAAAAATCAAATCCGCTCTGATTAGATTGTTCCCTCCCGGTGCGGATCCTGTATGTTTCATCTCCGGAAATGGTTATATCCTGGCGTCCTTTTACGGACAGTGTTCTGAGTCCTAATAACGACGCTGTACCTGGAGAGCCTTCACACCCTGAAATAGTGGTTTTTTCTTGAGGTAAGGCAATAAGAACATTGCTATTACGTACAGTACAAGAAGCTTGCCCTTGCAATAACCAGCGTTCCTCATCATCAACAAAAGTAAGTGGTACCTCGCCAACGGCGATTTCACTATCTTCAAGTTTTATGGTGCCAACAATCATTCCTCCAGTTCGTGCAACAATCGTTAAGCTCGCAGCTGGCTGGCGTCTGACAAATCTCGACTCACTTTTACGCAGGCGAACTTTGGCATGGGCGTTCTCCAGGGATGCATAGGCGGGGCCGAGACAGGTGACTTCTTCACCATCTTCATAAATGGCAAGTTCAAATCGCGTCGTTGAGGGAGTGCTGATGATTGGGAGGGTGAGTTCATCAGGCAGCGAAATTATCGCCTGGATTTGATTGGGATGGTTTTCCGACCAATAGAATTGACAACCGGAACCCTTATTTTTTTGTAAGTGGGATTTAGCCTCTACGGAGGCAGTACATAGCAACCCATTAAGAAAGCGAGTACCTGTTTCATCATCCAAAGGCATAGGGAACTCATCACGCCATTTTGGATGCACTTTATCAAGCTGCTTCACGGGTTCGGTATGATTGCTCAGGTTGTACATTAGAACCAGCGAGCTGAGTTTTTCCGCTATATGGCTGATGAGTTCTACAGAGGTGTCTTCGCTAAAAACAGTTGGCAGGGCTGATTTTTCTATGACAGTTCTTACTAGAGAAAGTATGGAAAATCCTGCCAGTTGTGCCTGCCCATATTGATTGAGAATCCGGGAGAATACATTCTGAAAATGGCTATCCGATTCTTTCAGTAAGCGGAACGGTAATCCCCCCTCACTGAACAATGTTCCGAGAAAATTACGTCGTTCTGATTCGTAAAATCGGATTGGGCGGTTCCAGTAACCTTCCATCCCTTTAGGGATAATAATCCTTAATTCAGTCGACGTTAATGATACTCCCAATGCTCTATATATAGGGTCCCACATCCAACCACAATGGCGCTCATAATCTCTGCGATACCATTCAGAGCAAAAAAGGACAAAACAGGCAGCGTAACCTTTATCATCGATATTACTCTGTACTTGACCAACTGCACGAAGTAGTTGTGTTAGATTATTGTATTCATCATTGGTCGCATGATATTCATATAGGGGACGGCTATCAGGTTGTCTCAATCCTCTACGATTAAGAAAGTTACTTAGCCAGGAAGTACATTTTACCCAAGAAATGCATTCTGATTGACTCAAGGCAAACTCCTTACAGACAAGCGAAAAAACCTTATAGTTTTAGTTAAAAAACAGATCAGATTACTCTTGTGTTGGTATAACTTCAACTACTAATTTTTGTGGGTGTATCTCACAGGTGGTTTTTATTTAAATGATAACAAAAATTGATTGATTCCATCCTATTTATCGAGTTGTTTTATTATTTCAAATAAAAGGAAGTTTTACTTTGGCGTCGCTATGCACAATGACGAATAACTTATCTTCTATGATATAGAGCAATCAGGAGAACTATACAACCAGGAATAATAAAAGTTGTATCATCAGTCAAAAATACATGGGGTTGATGTTTGCTGTGTATGCATTACATTATATGTATTGCAGGAGTATTTCTATATTATTATCAATGCGTTAAATGGAGATATATTCTTAAGCGCGCAGCGGAAGGGGTTACTGAACTAATAACCAGAGGCATCGTGTAGAAAATACCTATATGTTACTCATAATTTCAAGTTATGAGGCAATATACGCAGTGAGCAGGCATAGATTATTGCCTGCGTATAACTGCGCAGTATTGAGTAGGGTGCCTGTGAAACCGTTTATGGTGATATTGCCATGCGAAGTCAGCTGTACGTCTCCACCAGTCCAGAGCGTGCCTGAGGCGTTCAGCAAAAAGCTCTGTGCACTGAAAATACGGTAGTGTGTTGGGCATTGTTGGCAAAGTTACTTTCGTCATTCATCACTAGAACATTTCTCTGCATTACACCGCTGCTGGTGACTGTGTCTGCGTGTTTTTCTGGCGGCCAGTGTGCCTGTGTTCGTCAGCGCACTGATGAGTTTCAGCGTCGTATCACCGAGCGCCACCATCTGCCCACGACAGTTGAAGTCCTGCTTGTCGGGCAGCGCTGTCTGTACAGACGACTGGTGTCAGTCTGCACCAGTGACTCCCCTTTATCAGGCGAGCATTACCGTCTAGTGCGATAGAGGATTTTGCGTACGTGTAATGTTCCTTACCGCCAGATGACACGCAGGTTTGGTTCATCCCGGTGCGGGCAGACTGGCGGGTTTATCAAGTTAGAGCGTTTTAAGGGGGGCTACTGGCAATATCTGGTGTTTTACAGTGAGCAGTGTCAGAGAAAGCCGGGAAGCGAAGGGGACTTACTTCGATAAAATTCAGAGGGAGTTGGTCTGATCAACCGCCTCGTGAGTCCGCAATACGTTGCAGTAGCCAGTCTTCGACTTCACTTTGCTTCCAGCGGGAACTGCGGCCCAACTTGATCGGCTTTGGGAATTGGCCATCTTTTATAAGCTTGTAAAACCACTTGTCCGTAAGCCCTGTAAGCTTCGTGATGAAGCGAATATCCACCAGTTGGTCATCAAGCAAAGAAATTTGTTCTGTCATGATGCTGTCTTCCATTGTGGGATTATCCTGAGCTGGTGGGTGATTGTTCGTTACCACCAGCCCTTCCACATCAATGGATTGATACGTAAAAAAGTGCAGAACGCGAGTTACACCGTGCGAGGACGCCCCAGTCCGCTGGGCGGCGATACCTCACTGGCTCCGTAGTGATAGTGTCCGTGCTTTTGTTCTTCTTTGGCGAGATAACTGATGATATAGCGCAGGTTATCGATGGCTTCGGTATCAGCGTAGTTCACCGGCCTATCAGTACTGGCTTCATAAGAGGGTTTGTACTCGCAACGGTTGTAATAGCCTTCTCGTTGCGTTATTTCCCGCCATATTGTTCCTACTTTCTCAGCTATTGGGTAGGTAGCCTGGTTAAGGTGCCTGTCGAGATAGAATACGATATGGGCATGGCAGCCGTGGTCTACAGAATTCTCGAGTACCCAGAAATACCCTGCCAGATTTGTGTGCTGCAGGGTGCGTTCAACCAGTATACGTACTTCTCGTTCGGTTTCGTTCCATGAATAATGTTTATAGCGCTCTGTATCTTTCTGATAGAACAGGTCGAGTCTGAGTGCCTGTATTCGCGAGTATCGGTTCAGTAGCTGATTCAGGTGGTCATTGAGTAGAGACAGTAGAAACCAGTTCATCGTGTATCTGGAATTAAAAGGGTAAGGAGTGTGCATTGATTTATCCTTTGTCAGGTGGAGTACAAAGGATTGGGATGAGATGTAATTTTTAAGAGAAGCAGGGATACGGCAAATACAGGGAACTGTGTATCCAGGGGAATACAGGTAGGGTTGCTTGTTGGGGGAAGGAGCTGTGAACAGGGTGGTATAGAAACAGGGAGTTCCCCTTAATTATACTAAAAACCCAAATGTTCATATCTGCTGTTGAGCGATTCTAATGAGGTGAACAGAGGGGATTCATAGAGTAAAAACCACAGGAATAACGCAGTAAAATGTCAGAGTATTATCAAAATAAAATCAGCAGGATATCAGTTTAAAGTCAGTCATTCTTCAGGTCTGTGACCCGACTCCACCAACCAAAAAGGTGCTAATGCTAATCTGTTTTTGGGAGTCAGAAGCAGAGGGAAGAGACGATGTTGCATTACGATATGATCCGCTACGAGATAATGTACATAAAAACGCTGGATAGCGTTTTCAATACAGATCACTCGTTACTGTGCAGTACTTATGATACGCCGGATGATTTTAGACACTTGATCTCTCAGATACTTGAACAACATTTTCTTGGCGATCAGGGCAGAATCAAAGTTGCGCGGAAAACACTTAAAGAATGGGCCGACCTGCAACTGATTGATAAAGATTATTTTGATTGTTTCAAAGGTACACCAAGAGCATCGTGGTTTGCTCACCATTATATTTTTGAATACCCAGTAAAATCTGCAGGGTTGACACTTGGTGGATTGGGGAATGACGTCGGTTGTTCAGGTGGTTTTAATTCTCTTTTAATGGACGATAATATCTTCACCAATATTGATTACTCTAATTTGAATTGAATCGCCACGGATAATCTAGACACTTCCGAGCCGTTGATAATACTGGTTTTCATATTCTGTCGGTGACATCTGATTGCTCGAACCATGCCGTCGCTTACTGTTATAAGACATTTCGATGTAATCAAAAATATCGCTGCGGGCTTCTTCCCGCGTTCCGTAGATCTTTTTCTTTATCCGTTCGCGTTTCAGCAACTGGAAAAAGCTTTCTGCAACCGCATTATCGTGACAGTTACCGCGACGACTCATGCTCCCCTCCAGACCGTGTGATTTCAGGAACGACTGCCACTCATGGCTTGTGTACTGACTGCCCTGGTCCGAGTGAACCAGCACCTGTTTTTGAGGATTACGCCGCCATACAGCCATCAGCAGTGCGTTCAGGACAATGTCCTTTGTCATCCGGGATTGCATTGACCAGCCGATAATTTTGCGTGAGAACAGATCAACAACCACAGCAAGATACAGCCAGCCTTCGTGGGTCCTGATGTAGGTTATGTCCGTTACCCAACGCTTATCCGGAGCATCAGGATTGACCTGTCGCTGGAGCCTGTTGGGCGATACAATACTGGCCTCGCCTTTGCGTGCCCACGGGCTCCGGTACCCGACCTGAGCCTTTATCCCGGCACGATTCATCAGTCGCCAGACTCTGTTCACTCCGCACTGTTGCCCGCTATCCCGCAAGTCCAGATGGATCTTGCGATAACCATAAACGCAACCGGACTCCAGCCAGAACTGTTTGATCTGTCCCGTCAGTCTCAGGTCTGACTGGTGGCGCTGAGAATACGGTTGCTTAAACCAGGCGTAAAAGCCACTGGGATGAACATCCAGCACCCTGCAGAGCAGACGGACAGGCCAGCAACGGGAGTTGTCACGAATAAAGGCGTACCTCAGTCGGACAGCTTTGCGAAGTACGCCGCGGCTTTTTTTAATATGTCCCGTTCGTCAGTAACCCGCTTCAACTCCTTCTGGAGTCGGCGGATCTCGGCCTGAACATCTGACTGTTCTTTATTAGTGGATGAGTCCGGACCGTACTTCTTTATCCAGGCGTAAAGGCTGTGGGTGGTGATATCGAGACGTGTTGCAACACTGGAAACAGAATGACCGCGATCAATAACCTGTTTGACTGCTTCAATTTTAAACTCTTCGGGATAACGTTTACCGCTCATGGGCACCTCTCTTTAAGTCATCTTAAATGACTCCGAGGTGTCTGTTAAACCCGTGGCGATTCAAAGTCGTGCTGGAACGTCGAGTCCAGAATGGAGTAGATGGTATAATGATGCACCTTACGGTGATGATCCACTGGATCAGTATTGGATAAGGAAAGGGGTCAAGTATGCCATTGAAAACGGCTATTAAGTGGTTTCATCGTGCACTGACAGCCATCTTACTGATCATTGTTATTGGTTTTGTGATGATCAATTCAGGTGGTAATAACAGAGCAAAAGATAAACTGGTGAGTGCGCAACAAATTACCGACAGCACCTGGCTTTATGTTACGGAAGATTCAACTGGTGGGGCTACGGTGGCTGATTCTTATCGATATTACTTATCCGGAAAGCTGGAAGGTAATGTATCCGCCAGCCTTTCAAAACAGGTTCCATTCCTGGTTGCTGCGGGTAGTGCTGCGAATGTGAGTGCTGATGGGGATAACATCAATATTAAATACAGCGGCAAAGTTTTCTCGTTCAGTAATTCCATCGTCTATGAGGCAAAGGGTGATACACATTTTCCACACATTAATTTTCAGGCGAATAATTAGTGTGAGACGATGATAGTTAACATATTAAGCTCTAAAACGGGGCCAGAAAACTTCTGGCGCGTTTTTTATTAAAAGATGTGTAAATTTGTGCAGAATTCGCGGCGGTCTCATAGAGGGGCAGGCGAAGCCAGTTTAAAAGAGCGTATCGGAGATCGAGCAATTAATGAGAAATGTTGGCGAGCTTTAGCTTCACCGCGCCGCTTAACTTTATTTTCTACAGGTAGATTCTGACCGCGTCGTCAGTGCATTTGTGGTAGACCTGCCACAAGATGTTGTCCCACTTGTTACCCGTTCTCAGGTTTCATTCAGGATTGATACGAGCACCGGGAACATCAAGTAACACATTTCGCCCGGTTACCGGATTGTATTGTCGGGCGTTGGTTTCCGTGCTGAACTGAACGGAGGCGTAAACGGTTACCGCCAGGTTCATGGCGATCTGAACGAAATCGGGGAAACCTGCGGCAAAAACCGGGTGGGTCGTATTATGCAAATGAACCGGATCAAAGCCGTGCGCGGCTATAAAACACCACGCCGTATCGCCGGCAAACCTTCCGTTGTTACCCCTAATCGCGTGCAGCGGCAGTTTACCGTTACCCGGGCAAATAATCTGGCACCCAGTATGAGGCGGCGTGGCAGCTACTGGGATAATGCGGTGGCCGAATCGTTCTTCAGTTCACTGAAAATAGAACGCATCAGGAAAAGAATATACAAAAACCGGGAGCTGGCCCGGGCCGATATCTTCGGTTACATTGAAGTCTTCTATAACCGGGCCCGGCACCACAGTCATCTCGACGCCGTCAGTCCGGAGGACTTCGAACAGGCCTCCTCGTGAAGACAGAATTTGTCTACTATCGTGGGGGCAGTCCGGAATCTGATTATTCATTAATTCAAAGATACTTAAATGTGATGCAAGGATTTCCAGTATGAAGAGATTAACTATTCTACCTGTAATTTTCGTTCTTTCCGGCTGCCCTGGCGGTAATCCTGCACCACATCCAAGAGCTACGTTTATCAATGGCGATCATCTCTGTTTTAGTCTGGATAAGAAAGATGTGTTGAATTACTACACTGTTGATGTAAGTGAAGAGGGTAAAATACAAACAGTGGTTAGCTCTGGTTATAATAAATTAAATCATTCTTATCCTGATGATTGTATAGAGGTTAAATGGCAGAGTAATCGCACCTATGTGATCAATTATGGGTTAAATGATAAGAAATATGTCCATGAGTTCTTCGTTGATAATAATGGGCTGACCTGCTCCCCATTGATTAACACACCGCGATGATGTCGGCTTTATGCCAGTCTTTAGTCATGATTCCCTCCTGACGGTTTCTGTAATGTGATGAACTAATAGTAAAATACTACGTTATTCGTAGCTCATTTTGCATCCTTATAGCTACATATTACGTAGTTTCGCGATCGCCACCCTGCAATCCTGTAAAACGATGCAATAAGTCATTCTTAGAATAGCGGTGTGCTAAATACATTTCTCGTAGTATAGGAAGCGATAAAAAGCTACGACTATTGTAGCTATGAATGACTCCGCAAATTACCAACAGATCTTTTGTAAACGCCTGAAATCAGCGCGTCAGGCAAAGAAACTCTCGCAGAAACAGCTTGGCATCCTGGCCGGGATAGACGAGTTCGTCGCCATCACACGTATTAACAGATATGAGAAGGGCGTTCATCAGGCAAGCATAGAGGTGGTACATCAGCTTGCGCAGGCGCTGGATGTACCACTGGCATATTTCTATAGCGAAGAAGATGAGCTTGCCGCCTTGTTACTGCGCTGACAGCAGCTCACCAAAGTTACTGATTGAGATAATTCTCAATCGTCGCATTTAAGCTCTAAAAATTACCGTTCGGAAAAAACTATTCTGCGGCCACCTTCCCAACTACATCAGGTGGGGGGAGGAAGGGGTTTATTCACGAGAGGAGGGCGGTATACTGCGTAAGCCCTCGTTTTGGAAAGGAATGGAGCATGAGCTATTACAATTCGAACGCCATCTATGACCATCTTGGCCACACGCCGCATTACTGCTGGACGGTCGGAAATGCCTGGATTCTGGTTTATGGCGATCACAACTCCGATCCTAAATTACTCGTTTTTGCCCACGGTAAATCCTGGCTGGAAGATAACAGAGTGCTGGCGGTAGTGGCGGTCCTCTCCCGCTGGGCAAACCTTCCCAGCGTGCGTATTGAGTTTGACGACAGTGTTGATGAGATTGAGAGGGTCAGGCTTCACCTCAATGCCGAAACTCAGCAGGACATCACGTTGCCGCAGCTCAAAGCACTCTTTGCCGAACGTGGCGTGCCGGTAAATTCCGACAACTTTGCCAAAGCTATCAATGACAAAGAGAGCAGTGCGTACCATAAATGGCAACGCGCATCGCTGGGCAACATTACGGTAAGTGATATAGACCTGGTGCGTATCGACAACCGCAAGATGGTTGCCATTCTTGAACTCAAACGCTCGTTCAAATCGCTAAATGACTGGAGCCCGTACCCGGTCGATTACCCCAACTTCCGGCTGATAAATAACGTCTGCGTAAGAGCCGGGTTGGGCTTTATGATTGCCTATAATGTGCGCCATAAAGCGCCGACATTTTTTGACGATCCGTCGCAAATCAAACTCTACTATTACGACACGGATTTCAACGTCACGCAGACAAAAATCGTGTCACTGGCTGATTTCCAGAACTCGAATTACTGAGGCTGAAGAGGGCGGCGGCGCGCCTTTCTCCCTCGCCCTACAGGGGAGAGGGTGGTGTGAGGGGAAACGGGTGGCTCTGAGGTGTGTTACGTTCACTTCCAGTCCTGCTGAATATGCCGAAACGGTCACTGCCATTCCTGCTGAACCTGCAAAGGGGCACGGTTTTCCCCCTCGCCCCAACGGGGAGAGGGCTGGGGTGAGGGGGAACGGGTCGCACGGAAGTTTGTTACGCTGACGTGCCATTAACGCGGAGTGAACGGAACGAGTCTGTCCGTCTATTTTTCCATACGGTAGATATTTACTCCCCCATCAACCCCTTAATCTTCTCATACACCGCCTGCGCGCTGGTCGCTTCCGCAAACTCCACATTCACGGCCTTTTCCTTGAGCATATCGAAAAACTTACGCTGCACCTCGACAATCGCCTGGTCGCCAATGCGCATATTCTCCGCCTTGGTCTCCACCAGCAGGTAGACGCTGGTCGCATCCTCGCGCTCAATCAGGTAGACAAAGTCAGGCGTCGTGGTGCCGCCGGTGTATTTCGGCACCTGAATCGCCCGCTTTGGCAGCTTACCAAACACGGTCACTTTGGCCGGGTAGTTATGCTTGAGCAGCGCCAGCTCCGGGTCGGTGCTGTCGTAGCGCAGCGGCGGCAGTTCATAGAGATAACGCGGGTCGTCGATGGCACTATGATCGGTGGCCTTACCGAGAAGTTCGGCGGTCACCGCCTCTTTAAACGCCTGACGTTCACTGTCGAAAATCGACGTGGAGGCCTGGAACGCCAGCGGTTCGTACACGTAATGCTGAGCAAAGCGTTCGTCGAAGCGCTGCTTAAACTCGCGCACCAGGTTGTCCAGACTTGCCTGGCTCAGGTAGCGCGCGTCGCCTTTAAAGGTGTCGCGCAGCATCGCCATCAGCCGCGGGTGGAGTTGCTTTACCGGCAGGCTGGTATGCAGTACCAGTTGCTTAAGGAACTGACCGTAGGGCAGACCCGGCAGGTAGTGATGCGCGTCGTAGTCGCCCTCGCGCTCCGCAACCATCATCTTATTACCTTCGCCCATACGCAGCGTCTGGCGTGTCTGGTTCGGCTTCTCACGGCTGTAGAGGTCGGCGTTACCCATTACCGTGTCCGCAATCTGCGAGAGCGAGTCCGGGATGCGCTCGAACTGCAACATATAGCGGCGGGAGAAGTGCAGCCAGACGTCTTTAAGTTTTTCCCAGTTCTCCTTGCGCAGCTTCACGCGCAGTTTGGATGCCGGTTTGTTCTCCTGAATGCGGTCGGCCCGCACGCGTGCCTGATCCAGCTCGGCATAATAGTGCAGTAGCCACGCAAATCCGCTTTGGGTGACGCCATCGATGGTTACTGCATCATGGAAGTCGTTATTGCGTTTGATAAGGCCTTTCTCATCCAGCTCGTTAAGCAACGTCTCTTCGTTATACGTCGGGTTCACCTTCTGACGTTCGGTGACAATCAATTGGATCATCGCCTCGTCAAGTTTGTGCTCATTAAGCTGAATCTTACTGTCGCGATTAATCTCGTCGACCAGAGTACGGGCAAAGGCTTTTTCATCATAACCAATCAGAAACGCCAGCCGCGAAGGCCACTCTTCCTGCTGCACGCGGTGACCGTTTTCATCCACCGGCAAACGCAGGCCACGGCCCACTTCCTGAATTTTGCTCGCTTCACTGCCGGAGGTGCGCAGTTTAGCGATGACAAAGACGTTCGGATTATCCCAGCCTTCGCGCAGTGTCCATTTGGAAAAGAGGAAACGGCGGGTCTCCCAGTTACCGTGATGGTCTTTAAAGCTGAGTAGCTTCTCTTTATTTTTGAGAATATCGTCGACTTCCGCCTGAATGGCTTCGTCGCCGCTGCCCCGGTCCTCACCAAAATAGCCGGCGTGCACGTTCTGTTCGTCGGAATTAAGGCTGGCGAGGGTGGCGCGCAGGAAGGACAAATAATCCACTTCACGCGGCAACGTCTTCGGCTCGTATTCGCTGATTAGCGCCGTCAGCTTGTTACGTAATAATCGTTCAAAGGTCAGCTTTAACCAGCCTTCGTCATCGCGGTAGCTCTTGATGCTGTCAATAAAAAACAGGCTGAGGGATTTAATACGTGGCGCGTTGTTTTCCTGCTCATTGCCGCGCAGGAAATTGGCCTGCTCGGCATCGAAATGTTTGTCGATGGCATCCTGAATAATCAGCGCCTGGTAGCTGGCGTTAAAGGTGCCAGGCACCAGCGCCATACCGGTTTCCAGCTCCAGATCGTTCGACAGCATTTTGCTGCCTGCATATTCAATATTGCCCTCAAACCCGGCATCCACCTCGGCCAGGTTATCGCCCACGCCAATGTCGAAATAGCGGCTTCCCTGTTTAAGGGTCAGTTTTTTCGCGCTAATGCTGTCGACGATATAGCGGTTTTGCGCCTGCGCTTCGCTGAGATTGGGGTAATAAATATCGATGCCTTTCACCAGCCCGCCGTTGAAGCTGTCCACCGCGTTGAGGTCAAATTGCGGTTGGCGACGGTAATAGTCTTTACGCACCACCTTATTTTTGCCTTTCCCCTCTTCAATTTCCGGGAAGGTGGCACCAAAGCGCACAATCATCTGCGGCTTAATCGACTCGACGGCTTTGTAAAATTTGTTATCACGGGCGAAGCGGTGCGGCTCATCCATAATCACCACCGGGCGGGTCATTTGCAGACCCTCAATGGGCGAGGTCAGTCCACCTAATAACGTCTGGTCATAATCATTGCGCGTCATGCTCACCGAGTTCAGCATCTGGGCATTAATCAGCAGCACCTGAATGGTATGAGTATTACTGCGGCTGGCGTCGGTGAAATTCAGTAGCTGGACGGGGAAATTTTTACGTCCGGATTTCGTCCTGAAATCACCCGCGTTAATGGTCGACAGCTCAATGCGTGTGTTTTCATAAAACTGGGAAAAGTGCTGGCGGGCATAGTCGCTGGTAATAAAGTTGCGCGCCCCTTCCTTTATGGCAGGTGTTGGCACGACGAGCACAAATTTAAACAGCCCATAACGGCGATGCAGTTCATACATCAGGCGGGTATAAACGTAGGTTTTCCCGGTGCCGGTTTCCATTTTTACGTCGATATGAGTGTTATCTTCATAGCGGCCGTTAATCAGTGGATTGGCGAAATTATCGTGGTCAGATACCGTGCCATCAATACCGGAAAAATGATTGAGTATCGCCTCAAGTGCCTGTTGCTGGTGCGGCAGTTCTTCCAATAAAATTTTCATTTCATCCGCCTCAGTAACGCTTCACCAGGTTCACTTTCTGATCGAGCTGTTTTAAGCCCAGCTCCAGTTCGCGAAGGGATTCGAGATCAAACGAATAGCCGTAAACCACCACCGTCTGCACCGCCAGTTGATGGGTGCCAATCTGGTTCAATAGCTCGCGGGTCTGCGCCGCACGCCATTTCTCTTCAATTAAATAGAGGCGTGTGCCCTCCACATAGGTGGCGGTGTAACCTGCGAACGCCAGCTTTTGCGCATCCACGTCCAGCGTGTAACCGTCTGCGACCAGCCAGGTGGTGAGAATGGTCTCTTCGCCGCTGGTCTTGCCGGAAAGCCCCAGACCCTGAGCGGAGAAGGGGGTGATCATATTGTCGAAGCCGGATTCACTGAAAGCCGTGAGCTGGCCCCTGGTGGTCATGAAATTGCCGGTAGCGATGTCGAAGCTGTCTAAATCATCGAGCGTCTGCTGCACCGGGGTGACGAAACGATAATGTTTGAAGCCAAGATCTGCCTCAGTGGCCGGTATATCAGTGCGAATTTTACGCGCGGCACGTTTAATTCGTTCACGGCTCATCTGGTCAATGGAGGTAAATCCCAGCGCGTGTGCGGCATTATCATCCCGGATGGGTTCTGCCAGCTGTACGGTAATAAAATGGTGCTGACTGCCGCTTTCGGCATTTAATTCCATTACCGCATGGGCCGTGGTGCCGGAGCCTGCAAAGAAGTCCAGAATCACCCCATTTTTTATGCCCTGAATGGAGTTAAGCATCCGTTTCACCAGGCTGACCGGTTTTGGGTTATCAAAGTGAATATCCAGCGCGGAGAGCAGGGTATCGTCGCTGCCGCCAAAATAGAACAGTGACGGCACGTTCTCGTACATATTCTCTTTGAGAATGTACTTACGGTTCGGCTGGGTGGTGTCATCTTTGCCAAACAGAATGAGCCCTTTTTCCTGTAGCTCTTTCATGGTGGCGGACGGGTTACGCCAGCCGCGCTCCGGCAGCGGGCAGGGCTTACCGGTCACCGGGTGGATGAGTGGAATGAAATAATCATCCGGCGCTTTTTTCTTGTTCGGCCACGCCATCGAGACGGGACGGAAAATATCACCGTTATCATCAATCTGGTTATAGGCCTTTTCGCCGCCGCTGAAGTTTTGCTGGGCGATCCACTCTTTATATTCTTTACGCACGGCGTCGGTAATGCCGTTGTGCTTTTTAATTAAAGAGTCGACTTTCTCAAGCATGCGGGCGGCATTCTCTTTCGGCCGCTTCAGGCTGTTGACCGCTTTAAAGGCTTCGCTGTTTTTGCAGTAGGTCAGAATGACCTCATGCTGCTGGGAAATACCCGTGGCGTCACCTTTGGGGTTACGTTTATCCCAGACGATTTCGCCTAAATCATTGGACTCGCCAAATATCTCATTGCACAGCAGCTTAAGGTTAGCGTGCTCGTTCTCATCGATATGAATAAAGATGACGCCGGAATCACGCAGTACACGTTTTGCCAGCCACAGGCGCGGGTACATAAAGGTCAGCCAGGCGGCGTGGGTCGCTTTACCCTGAATGGATTTCAGGCGGGCCAGCTCCTGGTCATTAAGGCCAAACATCGCCTGCAGCGCCTGGTCGCTGTACTCGAAGGTATCCGGGTAAACAAAGCCGTCGGAACCGGTGTTGTAGGGCGGGTCGATATAGATAATGTCGACGGCGTTGTGATAATTATTTTGCAGATGGCGCAGCACCTCAAGGTTGTCGCCGGTCAGGAACAGGTTTTGGCTGTTACTGTTTTCTGGCTGCCCGTTGTGTTCGTTGTCCGGGACTATCACCGTCGTGGATTTTTCACCGGCCTGTTTTTTTGCATAGTCTTTGCCAATGAAATCAAGCTGGTAACCGCTGCTCAACTCCTCAATATTGCGTTCTTTGAGCGCGCGCTGAAATTTCGCCAGGTCAAAGCTGCCTTTGGCAAGCAGATTGCCGTTTTCATCGTATTCATCCGGCGTGAAAAATTCAGGCAGCTTCGCGTGCAGTTCATTCAGAAAGGCGCTGTTGGGAGTAATGGATTCATTCTGTTTCTGTAAATCTTTAAGCATTCGCATTTACTCCGGGGGGCATTCCATTGAGGGTCAAAAAGGCAGGGACGATGATACAAAAAAAAGGCCGTAACGCCTACCCGATGGGGCAGTGTAAGGGCGGCGACTGACACCCTCTGGCAGTCACACGTGCTTCATTTAAATCCCTGCAAAAACCAGGACTATCCCGAATTGATTCATCATACGAATGGTTTCACGATGGGGTAAAAACAAACGCAACGGATGAATGATGAGCGTACACGGTCACGAAGGCAGATTGCGCCTTCTGACGCTCGGAGAAATTGCTATGGCGCGCCGGGTTTTTGGCGAGGCCATCCACTACGGGCACGTCTGGGTGCACTGCGACAGCTATTTACCCTTCGGTATGCAGTGCAGTTGCTATGCGATGACGCCGAATGGCGAAATGTGGTTTCGGGAGCAGCACTATAAAGAGGATTTTGCCGCCACCCACGTCTATATTCAGGACAAGCATCTTTTTATTCATGAGTTAGGCCATGTGTGGCAGCACCAGCACGGGCAGTGGGTCAGAACGCGGGGATTATTTAGCTGGGCGGCAGAGTATGACTACCGACTGGATAAGCAAAAACTCACCGACTACTCCCTTGAGCAGCAGGCGTCTATTCTGGCGGATTACTGGTTAATTGTGACGTATGGCATCAGCACCTGGCAGTTTTATCAGATGGCGGGGAAACCAGGAAAATATCGCGGTAAGGATAACCTGAGGGACATACCTGCCCTTTATCAAAAAATTATCCGGGGCCCGGAGGGAATATGCTGAGGCATGGCGTGGTACTGGCTGCAGTTTTATTAACCGGCTGTCCGGGACCGGGTGACAAAGTGGTATCACGGGTTCCTGCGCTGGTGGCCATAAAGCACAACGCGGTTTGCGTGGTATCGCCCGTTAAGCCTGACGAGAAAATTATCGGTATTCAGTTTTACAGTAGCAGCGGCGAGAAGCAGGTTCGCCTGTTCCACAATCAGCCGGTGTATGCCCCGCCTGGAACCTGCCTGCCGCTGTTTGGCTACCTTTTTATGCCGGGCCAGCGTTACACGCTCGCTTACGATATCGAAACGCCAGACCCCAGCAATTACCATTTAGTGACCGCGGAGTTCAGCGTCCTGTCGACGGCGGGCGGCGGGTTACGCATTGCACCTTACTGATGCCGCTGGCTTAGCTTAAATCGTGGAGATCCTTTTCCAGCGCGGGCGTGAGCCTGATGTCATGGAAGTTAACCGCCAGCCCCTGACGCTCTGGCGTGCAGCACATCACGCCAATCTGCACCTTACCCGCAGGGAAGGGGCAAAGGCGAAGCAAGGGCCAGCTCACGCCGTCAGCAGAATATTGCAGGCGCAGCGCATCCCCTTTGCGGGTGAGGCGCATCCAGAATGCACCGGCATTGCCCTGAAAAATGCCGGTTGCCCAGTCGGAATGGCCCAGCGTCAGCACGCTGCCAATGGCGGGAGCGCCATCGTTAAACTCAATACCCGCTTTTAACCAGTGCTGCTCATCTTTCACCAGCATGATCCCGGCCTGGTCATAGAGGGTGGTAAAATCAGCACAGATTTTTGTCTGGAACGTGAAATCTTCACCGGTTTCCGTCGCATAGATATGACCGGAAAAGCGTTCGAAGCCGTACCAGGTTTTACGCCAGAAATCGGTGTGCCCATCCGTGACTACCGAAAGCTGACCCTCTTCATGACGCCACGTAGTCGGTTCGTTGATCCAGTTAAAAGCAGGCTGCATGATCTTTTTCCTTTTCAGTTATGCAAAACGGGTTGGATAGAGTGTAGCGTGACAATGCGACGTCCTGTTTTGCTTGATCCCCTTGACCACCGACAAGGTTACATCTGCCAATCCCTCGCATAATCACGCCCGCTTATCTTTCCACGGGTGTGACCACATGGCTTACCAACTAGACCTTAACTGGCCTGAATTTTTAGAGAAATACTGGCAGAAAAAGCCGGTTGTATTGAAAAACGCGTTTGCGAACTTCGTCGATCCTATTACGCCGGATGAACTGGCAGGTCTGGCAATGGAAGCGGAAGTCGACAGCCGCCTTGTCAGCCATTTCAATGGCGAATGGCAGGCAAGCAATGGCCCGTTCGAGCACTTTGACGGTCTGGGTGAAACCGGTTGGTCGCTGCTGGCGCAGGCGGTAAACCACTGGCATACGCCGTCAGCTGAACTGGTTAAACCCTTTCGTGCCATCCCGGAGTGGCGTTTTGACGATCTGATGATCTCCTTCTCCGTACCGGGTGGTGGTGTAGGGCCGCATATCGACTGGTATGATGTTTTTATCATTCAGGGGATGGGCAGCCGTCGCTGGCGCGTGGGCGATAAACTGCCGCTGCGTGAGTTCTGCCCGCATCCGGCGCTGCTGCACGTTGAGCCGTTCACGCCGATCATTGATGAAGATCTCGAACCCGGCGACATTCTTTATATTCCGCCGGGATTCCCGCACGACGGTATCACCCATCAGACCGCTTTTAACTACTCCATCGGTTTTCGTGGGCCCAACGGCCGCGATCTTATCAGCAGCTTTGCGGATTACGCAGTGGATAACGATCTGGGTGGCGATCACTATACCGATCCGGATCTTGTCAGCCGCGACAATCCGGGCCGGATCGAAGAGTACGAACTGGAGCGCGTGCGCGGCATGATGATCGCGATGATCAACCAGCCGGAAACGTTCAAACAGTGGTTTGGTCGCTTTATTACCACGCCACGTCACGAGCTGGACATCGCCCCGGCAGAGCCGCCCTATGAGCCGCAGGAAGTGCGGGATGCGTTGATGGATGGCGAGGTGCTGACCCGCCTGGGCGGCCTGCGCGTGCTACAGGTCGGCGATGGCTTCTTCGTCAACAGCGAGCGCTTTGAGACCGTTGCGCCAAAAGCAGCAGAAGCCCTGTGCCAGCATCTGCTCATCGGTAAAGCGGAGCTGGGCGAGGCGATAAATAATCCGACCTTTATCGCTGAACTCACTGCGTTGGTGAACCAGGGCTACTGGTATTTCGACGAGTAAGAACATTTGCTCGATCAGGTGGTGAAATCCCTACAAAAATGCGAGCACGGACGGTCCCCTCTCCCTTGAGGGAGAGGGTTAGGGTGAGGGGGAAAATGCGGCTCTGGTGGTCATTACGTTCACCTTATGCTCCTTGCTTTTGTGTAGCGCCAGAATCCGTGAACGTGCCAGGGTGGCTCATCGCCACCACCCTGGCGACCCGGGCTCCCGGCCAGGAAAATCGCCGCTTCGCGGCATTATTCGCCCCATCCCTGGGGCTCACCCCTTCGGGGCTGGCGCAGGCGCTATTCAAAATTGCTCCCGGCAATTCTGTCGTCTTATGTCGTCTGACTTTCGGATCGGGGACCAGCCTGCGTTCTTGCAGGCTATCCCCTTCGCCCGCTTCCCTGCGGGCGGCCCCGGTCAGCCTCCAGCGCCTCATCGATTTTCAGCCGGACCCTGTCATCGCTGTTACTTTTGTATTCTCATTGCGTAGTGTTATCGCTGTAAAAAGCAATATTACTGGCGATCCCCTCTCCCCAAAGAGGAGAGGGGATCGCCAGTGCCTGGTTTTATGTCACAGAACCTACCTGTACACCGGCAGCAAATTAAAACTCGACAGTACGTGAATAAGCGCGTTACCCGCCCCGAAACACAAAATCAAAATAATCATCGCCTTGCCGCCCCACACCCGATAGTGCGGGCTGCCAAAGCGTTTACGTGACGCGCTCGCCAGCAGCGCAGGCACAATCGCCGCCCATACGGTGGCGGCAAGACCCGCAAAACCAATTGCATAGATAAATCCGTTGGGCCACACCAGCCCACCGACTATCGGCGGCAGGAACGTCACCAGCGCGGTCTTAAAGCGACCTTTGGGGCTGTCGTCAAATTTGAACAGATCCGCCAGATAATCAAACAGCCCCAGGGTCACGCCAAGGAACGAACTGGCCACGGCGAAGTTCGAGAACACCGTCAGCAGTAAATCCAGTCCCCGGCTGTTCAGCACGCCACTTAACGCCTGCACCAGCACATCAATATTGCCGCCTTTCTCCGCGATGTCGATAAACGCCGGGCGCGGGATATTGCCCATTGTTCCCACCAGCCAGAAAATGTAGAGGATCAACGCCATCAGCGTGCCGAGCAACAGACAGCGGCGGATGGTGAGCGGATCCTTACCGTAGTATTTCATCAGGCTGGGCACGTTACCGTGGTAGCCAAAAGAGGCCAGGCAAAACGGCAGGGTCATAATGATGTAGGGCAGGTAGCTCGGATTCACTTCAGCAGTGTTCAGCAGTACCGCAGGCTGCACATGCCAGATAAGCCCGCCAAAGCTCATAAAGAAAGTGAGGATTTTGGCGCCGAGCACAATGGTGGTCATCCGGCTGACCGCCCGGGTACTTAACCAGACAATAAACGCGACGACTAAAGCAAATAGTACCCCGCCAATCCGTGCCGGGAAGGTAATATTCATCTGCGCGAAGGTATGATGAATAACGGAGCCGCTGGCGGAGATATACGCGTAAGTCAAAATATATAAAACGAAAGCGACCGTCAGACCATTAATAATATTCCAGCGGTTGCCGAGTAAATCTTTCGTAATGGTGTCGAAACTGGCCCCGATATGATAATTCAGGTTGGCTTCAAGGATCATTAATCCTGAATGCAGCATACAAAACCAGGTAAAAACCAATGCGAGCAGTGATCAGAAAAACCATGATCCAGACATGACAACCGGTAAAGAAAACATGCCTGCGCCAATAATGGTGCCACCAATAATCATTGCGCCGCCAACGAGTGAAGGCGCTTTATTTGTTACCGATAGAGTAGCCATAGTACGTTTCCATAGACGTCATATTTCGCATCGCCCTGACGGGCGACCTGTCTTTATTCTGGCGTGACATCGGAAAGACGCGCCCGTTGCGGACGCGTCTGATAGTGCTTTATTCCACCGGTTTCAGGCGGGCCACAAAGTGGCGCAGCACTGGCGGTTCATAGGTGAAGGTCAGCCCTTTAATGGACGACGCGCGTTCCTTCACCGCAATCAGCGAGTCAGCGATATAGTCCATATGGTCGTTGGTGTAGACACGGCGCGGGATGGTCAGGCGCAGCAGTTCCATCGGTGACGGTTTTTGCACGCCGGTGGTCGGGTCACGACCCAGCAATAAAGAGCCGATCTCAACGCTGCGAATACCCGCTTCCAGGTAGAGTTCGTTGTTCAGCGCATGGGCCGGGAACTGCTCAGCCGGAATGTGCGGCAACAGGAGTTTGGCATCAACAAACACCGCGTGGCCGCCGGTCGGGTACTGGATCGGGATGCCGCCTTCACGCAGACGCTCGCCGAGATACTCTACCTGCGCAATGCGGTAGGTGAGGTAATCTTCATTAGTGCCCTCTTCAAGGCCAATAGCCAGCGCTTCCATATCACGCCCCGCCAGGCCGCCATAGGTGACGAAGCCTTCCATCGGTACGCAGCGGATACGCACTTCGTTAAAGAGATCTTCATCGTCGCGGAAGCAGCACAGCCCACCAATGTTCACCAGCGGATCTTTCTTCGCCGACATGGTGAGCATGTCGCCATAGGTGTACATCTCGCGGATGATCTCTTTGATGGAGCGGTCCGCACAACCCTCCTCACGCTGCTTGATAAACCAGGCGTTTTCGCAGAAACGGGCGGAGTCAATCACCACCGGGATCTTATGGCTTTTCGCTATCTGGTAAACCTCACGCATGTTTGAGAGCGAAATCGGCTGGCCGCCGGAACTGTTGCAGGTCACGGTGGTGACGATGGCCGCCACGTTCTCCGCGCCGTGCTCGGCGATGGTCGCTTTCAACTGGTCGATATCAAAGTTGCCTTTCCAGTCGTACCACGAGGTGGTGTCGAAGGCTTTTGGCGTCACCACGTTGATGGCCTTCGCCCCGTTCAGCTCCACATGTGCGGCCGTAGTGTCGAAATGGAAGTTGGAGATAAACACCGGCTTTTTCGATTTGCAGCGGGCAATCAGGGAAGGGAAGAGGATCTGTTCCGCACCGCGCCCCTGGTGAGTCGGGATGGTAAACGGATAGCCGATGATCTCTTTCACTTTTGCGCATAAATTCTGGTAGTTACGCGAACCCGCGTAGGCTTCATCACCCATCATCAACCCTGCCCACTGGCGGTCGCTCATCGCGCCGGTGCCGGAGTCGGTCAGCAGGTCAATATAGACATCTTCACTGTTAAGCAGGAAGGGGTTATATCCGGCCTCGGCCAATGCTTTGACGCGATCGTCCCAGGTGGTCATGCGGATATTCTCAACCATTTTAATGCGGAAAGGTTCAGGGATGCGTTTCATAATAATTTCTCCAAAAGCGTGCCGTGCGACGTCTTGATATTTCTGGCGAAGATATGCGCGCAAAAAATATCCCTCAACGTCGTGTTGAGTAAGATTTTTTTAATGGATTACAGGCAGCGGAGAATTAACGAGGGAAGTCGTTGGTAATGCGTGGGTCGAGGTTATACCAAGCGTTGAGACCGCCCAGGGCAATGAGGCGGTAAATCAATCTTAATGTCATTACATCATCCTCTGGCGTTAAGGGTGTAATAAAAATAGAGAGAAATTAAATAATATCCGCGATTAATCTCACAAAGTGTTTACTAAAGATAATAAGGGGCAGAAAAGTTTGAAGACGGGCACGTTTTTAATGGGCGTTTTAAACCTTTATACAAAACACGCACTTTTAATAGGGTAAAAATGCGGGGGATTAAAACCCGCATTCTATTTTGTAACCACAAAAGCATTTAAGGAGGAGGATATCCTCTGCGTCATGGGGCCACCCTGCGTAAGTGTTGCGAGTGAGAATGGTTCTCAGTATTATTGCCGCGCCCTGACGGCGATGCTAAGGTGTAGCGTGTCTTAACGTCCGTTTTCTGAAATGCTGAAACGATCGCAACGGTTTGCAATGCAAAAGAAACACTTTTCTGTAGAAGATTTTATCGTGTTTGGCGAACGCTACGGCATCGACTATCGCTTCCCTTCACTGACGGCAGGCCGGAGCGTGACGAAAGAAAAGCAGATTGTCATTCAGGGCGATGTGGAAGAAATCGCACTCTCCTCTGGCCTCAACCTGACCCGCTCTGACATCCGGGTTATGCAACCCTATGAGACGACCTCACTGCATGCCTGTCCGCTCTATATGCTGGTGGTACTCGAAGGGTGCGTGATGTTGCGGGTGAACGGTCAGGAGTTTGTGGTCCGTTCCGGCATGGCGTTTACCTGCCGCCTGGATGAACAGCAGGTGATGAATGCGGTGCATCAGGCAGATCGCCATTTGCGTACGTTTTCACTCGGCGTTGATCCGCAAAACGCCTGGCAGTCCCCGCTCGTTTCGGCGTTGCTCCAGCAGTGGGAAAGCACCGGTGCCCCCACGTTTTTATGGCAGGTGCCGGACTTTATGATAGCCGGGTTGCAGCATACGCAGCAGTCCGGCATGGCCGGACTCGCGCGCCAGATAATGCTTGAAGGGGTGATGTTGCAACTGCTCGGGCACGGGCTTGCGCATCGTATGGCGAATCCAGTGGCGCGTTCTGCCTTTCCTGCCAGCGAGCACCATCGCCTGGAGACCGTTCGCCGCCTGCTCGAAAGCCAGCCTGAAAAAGAGTACACCCTCCCGGGGCTTGCTCAACTGGCGGCGATGAGCAGCAGCAGCCTGCGGGTAAAATTCCGCCAGGCCTACGGACATTCGGTCTTTGATTATCTTCGTGACTGCCGGCTTGAGCAGGCACGTCGTTATCTCGCGCAGGGGTACAGCGTGCAGCAGGCGGCCTGGCGATCCGGGTATCAGCATGCAACCAACTTTTCCACCGCGTTTCGGCGTCGTTATGGCTTCGCGCCAAGCGATGCCCGCCTGCCTGAATAACCCGGCGGTGTTGCCGGGATATCACGTTACATAGACCCTTATTCCCCGTGTAAATGCAGTTTGGCACCACGCATACGCGTCCTGGCATTGCGCATAGCTATTGCTGCGTTCAAAAGGGTAATAATTCTTATTTACAATAATAATGGCTTCTGGAGAGTTACATGTTCGCAAAAACGCGGCTGGCATTACTGATTGGCTGTATCACCGGTGGAATGAGCCTGATGGCTCATGCAGAAGAGGCATCCACTGCGCCTGCAAAGAACGATACGCTGGTGGTGACATCGCAGATGCAGAGTGGGGCGACCAAACTGGAGACGCCGGATATCGAAACGCCGCAGTCTGTTTCCATTGTTACGCGCCAGCAGTTTGAAGAGCAAGGGGCGACCAGCGTCCGCCAGGCCGTGAGCTACACGCCGGGCGTCTACGCCAACCAGATTGGCGCCTCTAACCGTTTTGATTACATCGTGATGCGGGGCTTTTCCGACGGCAGCCTGGATAACATCTATCTCGATGGTCTGAAAATGATGGGCGACACCAACTCGCACAGCTCGCTGGTGGTTGACCCCTGGTTCCTCGACAGCGTGGAAGTGGTGCGTGGCCCGGCCTCGGTGCTGTATGGCCGCTCTTCTCCCGGCGGTATTGTGGCGCTGAACTCGCGCAAACCTTCTTTTGACCCAGGCGGTCAGGTCAAACTCTTTGCCGGCAACAATAACCAGCGCGGTGCCGCGTTTGATGTGACCGGCCCGGTCGATGATGATGATCGCGTTGCGGTGCGCCTGAGCGGGATGACCCGCTATGCGGACTCCCAGTTTGACCATCTTAAAGAAGAGCGTTATGCGATCATGCCGAGCCTGACCTGGCGCATTACCGACAGGACGCGCCTGGACGTGATGGCCTATCTGCATCGTGATCCAGAGGGCGGCAGCCACTCCGGTCTGCCGTATGAAGGCACCGTGGTCCCGCACGCAGGCAAAAAAATCTCCAACACCTTCTTTGAAGGCGAAGACGATTACGACAACTACGATCGCCGTGAAAACATGGTCGGTTATAACGTTGAGCACGCCTTTGAAAGCGGCTGGTCGGTGCGTCAGAAGCTGCGCTATCTGCAGACCAAAGTGAACCTGAATCAGGTGTATGCGGCGGGCTGGCTGAACGACACTGAGCTGAACCGCGGCTACTCCGGTTCCGATGAGAAGATGAATGCGCTGACCCTGGACAACCAGGTCGATGGCAACATCGAAACCGGGATTGTGAACCACCGTGTACTGCTGGGCGTGGATTATCAGCGCCGCAGCAACAACACCACCGGTTATTACGGCGGCTTCCCGACGATTGATGCCTTCCACCCGGTGTATGGCGCAGACCCGGACTACATCACTATGTACAGCCGTGAGAAGCACAAGCTTGAGCAGACCGGTATTTATGTGCAGGATCAGATGTCGCTCGACAACTGGCGTCTGACTCTTGGTGGTCGTCATGACCAGGTGAAAGTGACCAACGTCAACAAGCTGAACGACACCAGCGACACGCTGGACAAAGGCCACTTCAGCAGCCGTGCGGCGCTGCTCTATCTCTTCGATAACGGTTTTGCGCCTTATGTCAGCTACTCAACGGCCTTCACGCCAACCAGCTTTACTGACGAATTCGGCAAGATCCTCCAGCCGATGAAGGGCAAACAGTGGGAAGCCGGGCTGAAGTATGAACCGGAAGGGATGCAGGCGATGTACAGCGCCTCCGTGTTCCGTATCAATCAGGAAAACATTGCCACCAAAGAGGAGCCGACCGACCCCTACCGCTCCATTGGCGAAATTGAGTCTGAGGGTGTGGAGCTGGAAGCGGTGGGTCAGCTGACCGAGAACGTCCGTTTGCAGGCGGCCTATACCTACACCGATATCCGTTATAAAAAGAGCAGCCCGGAAGAGCAGGGCAAGCGCGCGGTCTACGCGCCGCGTAATCAGGCCAGCGCCTGGCTGAGCTACGATGTGAAGAGCGGCCCGCTGAATGGTCTGACGGTGGGCTCCGGGGTGCGCTATGTGAATGGGATAACGTCCGATCGCCAGAACACCCACACGCTGCCGTCATACACGCTGATGGATGCGGTGGTGGGCTACGATCTGAGCTATGTCGGGCTGAAGGGGCTGAGTGCGCAGGTCAACGTCAACAACCTGTTTGATAAGCGCTATGTGGCTTCCTGTAACTCTCTGTCCTATTGCTACTTTGGTGCCGAGCGCAGCATTGTAGGCAGTGTGTCTTACTCGTTCTGATAAAACTGCCCGGCCAGGCGCCGGGCATCTTTTCTGCCTCGCCTGGGATTTTAATCCGGTACCCGGAACAGGCGGAGGCCAGAGATAGCCACAAATCCCGGTCCTTTCTTGTGCTACTTCCTCTCGCCCTTTATAGATTCCGAATTCTGCTCTTCTGACGGGTTTTCGCTTCGCCACTTTCATGCCGTCTGCAATGATTCCTTCTCATATCAGGAACACTGTGCCCGCTGTACGCAGGAGAAACCCCGGTTTTCCCCGGCGGTAGCGTGACTGGTCACGGAGGAATGTATGTCTCAGGAAGGCCTTCGCTTTACCCTTGACGTGGAGGGGCTCCCCCCGCGTGCCATCGCCGTCGTCACCTTTTCCCTTCAGCAGCACCTCTCCACACCCTTCCGGCTTGACGCGGAGGTCACCGGCAGATTCTCAGGCTGGGACGCCGCCCGTTTTCTGGAGAAAAATGCCACCTTCACCATCTGGCAGGGCAGCGTTTCCCGGTTCGTCCTCAGCGGCATCGTGACCGGCTTCGCCCTCGCGCACAGCGCCCACGGTCAGATGAACTTTGCCCTGACGGTCTCGCCTGCCCTCTGGCGCTGCGGCCTGCGCCGGAACTTCCGCATCTTCCAGCAACTGGACACTGAGGCCATCACCGCCACCCTCCTCACGGAGCACGGTGTCACCGGCCAGGTGCCCTGCCTGTACGACCCCCATCCGCCACGCGAATTCTGCGTCCAGTACGGCGAGACTGACCTCGGTTTCCTGCGCCGTCTGTGGGCCGAGGAGGGTATCTTCTTCTTCGACTGGTTCGCCTGCGGCGCAGCGGAGCAGAAACTGGTGCTCACCGATGATGTCGCGGGCACCGGCAACGCAGGTGAGCTGCCCTTTAACCCCAACACCCGCACGGAGGTCTCCACGGACTGCATCAGCCTGTTCCGCTACCAGGCGCAGATACGTCCCTCCTCGGTACAGACCCGGGATTACACTTTCAAAGCGCCACACTGGCAGGGCAGCTTCAGTCACCACCCCCGTGAGCTCAACGGCCAGCGCACGCAGTACGAAATCTTTGACTACCCCGGGCGCTTCAAGGATGAGCAGCACGGGCGGGATTTTGCCCGTTATCAGGCAGAGGGCTGGCGCCGGGATGCGGAGACCGCCACCTGCGAGAGCAACAGCCCGGTACTGTGGCCCGGCCGGCGGTTCACCCTGACCGGTCACCCCGCCTCCCTGCTGAACCGGGAATGGCAGGTCACCGGCAGTGTCATGGAGGGCCGGCAGCCGCAGGCGCAGCACGGCAGTCCGGGGGAAGGCACCACGCTGAGCAACCGCCTGGAGGTTATCCCGGCAGACCGCACCTGGCGTGTCACCCCGCTGCCGAAGCCGCGGGTGGACGGCCCGCAGAGTGCCGTGGTCACGGGCCCGCCGGGCGAGGAAATCTTCTGCGACAAATACGGCCGCGTGCGGGTGCGCTTTCACCAGGACCGTTACCACGGCAACAGTGAAGACAGCTCCTGCTGGATACGGGTCTCCCAGGGGTGGGCGGGCGCCGGGTTCGGCAGCCTGGCCCTGCCCCGCGTCGGCCAGGAGGTGATTGTCGACTTTCTGCACGGCGACCCGGACCAGCCCGTCATCACGGGGCGTCTGTACCATGACGTGAACCGCGCCCCCGGCCGTCTGCCGGACACGAAGACGCAGATGACCATCCGCTCAAAAACCTACCGGGGTGACGGGTTTAACGAACTGCGCTTTGAGGATGCGACGGACCAGGAGCAGGTGTACATCCACGCCCAGAAGGACATGGACACCGAGGTGCTGAACAACCGCACCACGGACGTGAAGGCGGACCACACCGAGACCATTGGTCATAACCAGCGGATGAGCATCGGGCACGACCAGACCCTCACCGTGGCTCATGACCGGCGCATGACGGTGCGCAATGACCAGACGCTCCGGGTTAATAACGACCGGAGGGTGAGCACCGGTCATGACGACGGCCTGCACGTGGCGAATGACCGCACGGTGACCGTGGAGGGAAACCAGCATCATAACACCCGCGGAAACCACCTCTGCAGGGTGGAGGGCAGCCACAGCCTGACGGTCAAAGGCAGCCAGGCCCTGAAGGTGACGGGGGCCTGCGGCACCCGTGCGCGGGGTGAAATCGTGCTGCAGAGCGACACGCAAATCACCCTGCGGGTGGGGGGCTCCTTTGTGGTGATACACCCGGCCGGGGTGGACATCACGGGGCCGAAAATCAATCTCAACAGCGGGGGACGTCCGGGAACACCGGTGGGGGTGATGTTACCGGGGGGGATGGAGGGGCTGGAGGATGGGAATAAATATGAGGAGCAGAATGAACCGCAGGCTGAAGAGAATAATTACAATCATGGTGACGATGAAACACCCGATGATCAGGAAGAACCGGACGATGATGACAATTATTACCGTCAGTTTCATTTCAAAAATGATGATGGCGTCCCTTACGCCGCTGCCCGATACGTTGTGCGATATGCCGATGGAAGTAAAAGTTATGGCATAACGGATCAAGAAGGCCAGACGGAAAGATTCATCCGCGAATGCGCAGAGATAATTGATGTACGATTATTAAGCCAGAATATTGATATGACTGAAGGAGGCGTCGATGAGTGAGAAAAAAAAGAGTTCATCAGCGGTAACGATTAAAAGTAAAAAATGTGTGCAAGAGGTGAAAGTCACCAACCAGTTTAAAAGAATGATGACAAAAGCGCTGAAAGCGACATTGATGGTGCTGGAAAAAAGACGGGATGATTTATCCGAGGAAAAGTGGGGGATAGAACAGCAGAAAGATTTTTTTAAAATCTTTGGAGTAAGGCATGATGTGATCATCACTATTGACAGCGAGGCAGAAAAGGAAAGAGCGAAACAACGAGATCGGAAATCACCCAGAGATCCCTACATTGAAAAAAATGAAAATATCACCGCCTATCTCTTTATGCAAAAAAGCGTCGACAGAATGATATTTATTTGCGAAAAAATGAACCTCGAAAACAGAGTTAACAGTAATGACATCCGACAGGGGAGTTTTATTAATAAAACTGATGATAGCAAAGCAAGCGCAAGTGTGTCTGCTGACCAGACAATGGGCCTACACCCTGATTTGTACAGCAAAACCTTAACGGTAAACATATTCCAGAAATTTGTGTGTAAGCCTCTAACAGGGCAGTATTCTCAGGTCTCAACCCTTTGCCATGAGCTTTCACATTTTTATCGGCATGGTAATAATGGAGAGTATGGCGGAATGGGTACGGATGACATCCCAATTGACACGAAAGACAAAAATGAAACTGGTTACCTGCTTAAAGCAAATGATCTTGTGAAAAAGAACAGCCAGTATGTTTTTAAAAGCGCCTACAATATTGAACGCTATTTTGAATTAAATCTGACAGAGGAAGAAATGAAAATAATAGAAGGCATCTATTAGAGTGCCAGTGATTGGCACCCTAAGAAATCGATAAATTATCGCAAGCTGTAATTTATGAAACATGCAAAATAAAGGATAGGTTATGTGTTTTTGTTTATGGCGAAGATTGGTGTTGGCAATTTTCATTATCTTCAATGGGGCAATATGCTATGCAAGTGAAGAAATGTTGTTAACCCGCTATGGATATGGTTTTCTAATATGGGATGGAGTAAAGCATGACAAGCCAGCTATTTGGCCATATTTCTATCTTTCAGGTAGTAATCGCATAAATGACAGAGTTTATCCGAGATTTGAAATAAGTGATTTTGAAAATAAAAAATCTCAGGAAAGGCAAAAGCTTTATGTGAAGTTAGATGTAAACAAAAACAATAAATATCTACAGGCGCATGTGGTTTTTCAAAACAAAAGCACAACCCCTTATTATGTACATAAAAGTAGGTTGGCAGAACAGAAAAAAAATAATTTTCATCCACTTTGCAGTGATGCTTTTTCCATAACCTCTGAGGGGATATTACTAAATTTCCTTTCCATGGAATGTCGTTATGATATTGAGGATGAGTGGAAAGAAGTTCCAGCCGGTGGCACCTTTACATTTTCATCAAACCTGAATGAGGCCTATGCATTTCCTTCAGGATACCGGCGATACAACATTGGTTCAGTCGAATATCAAGTGGTGACTGAAAACTGGTTTCAGGAGCAGAACATCAACGAGGCGATGTTTTCAATATTAGACTGGGAATATCACTGTAAAATTGAAAAAAATGTCAGTTACATAGAGTCAGGCGGAGCGGTATGTGACCTGGATAAAAAATCCTTTAGTACATTTATCTATCTTACAGGACTGAAAAGTGAACGAAGTGGCAATAAGTTTTACATCAGAACGAATCAGGTTACCATCTATCTGGACGGTGACACATTGCAACCCTTCAACTATAACCAGTAGTGATGCAAAAAATATAAACACGTTGATTTCAGAATGAGTCACAGGAGTGTTTCGTCATCGCGCCCTGAAGAAAGTATTCAGGGCCTTTATTTCACCCCTCCTCCATCGCAATACGCACCGCTTCCCCCACCTTTTGAATCGCCTCGCGATTTTTATCGCTCAGGGGCATCGCACAGTTAACTCGCAGGCAGTTGCGGTACTTTCCGGATGCAGAAAACAGCGAGCCGGGGGCAATTTGCAGTTTCATGCGGCAGAGCTGGCGCGACACACAAAGCATATCTACCGTCTCCGGCAGTTCGATCCATAACATGAATCCGCCCTGCGGGCGCGTGACGCAGATTTCGCAGGGGAAATACTGACGCACCCAGCAGGTGTAAGTTTCCAGATGTTGTTGATAAATCTGACGCATGCGCCGCACATGGCGGTGATAGTGCCCATCGCGAATAAAAGCCGCTACCGCCAGTTGAGTTGACGGAACATTACTGCCGATGGCGGCATATTTCATATGCAGTACACGGTCACGGTAGCGCCCTGGAATTATCCAGCCAACCCGCAGGCCAGGTGCGACAGATTTGGTAAACGAGCTGCACAGCAGCACCCGGCCATCAATGTCGAAAGATTTTATGGTGCGCGGGCGGGGATAGTGGGTGGCCAGTTCGCCGTAAATGTCGTCTTCGAAAATGACGATATCATGGCGCTGAGCCAGTGCCAGCACCGCCTTTTTGCGCACTTCCGGCATGATAAAACCCAGCGGGTTATTACAGTTGGGGACCAGGATCACCCCCTTGATCGGCCACTGTTCCAGCGCCATTTCCAGCGCTTCAATACTGATCCCGGTTTCCGGATCGGTCGGGATCTCAATGGCTTTAATATCGAACCCGCGCAGTAGCTGCATGGTGCCGTAAAACGAGGGCGATTCGACGGCGACAATATCGCCCGGTTTGCAGACGGACAACAGCGCAATCGCCAGCGCACCATGACAGCCGTTAGTGATGACTATGTCGTCAGGATCGACAGACGATCCGCTGTCGAGCATCAGGCGGGAGATCTGAATACGGAGTTCCCGTTGCCCGGCCAGCGGATCGTAGCTCAGTACGTCGTGAACATGATGTTGCGCCAGGCGGCTCATCTCTCGCCAGAGAGGTTTTAAACTCGGCTGGGTCACATCCGGCGAACCGCCGCCGAAGTTCACTATTTCACGATCGCCACGGGCTTCCAGCAGCGTCAGCACTTCATCCCATTGGGTTACTTCTACCGGGCGCTGTACCGGGCGCGACATGGCGGGCACCGGCGGCTGCGCTTTGCGTGGGGCAACAAAATAGCCGGAACGCGGTTGGGGGCGAATAAGCTGAAGCTTTTCCAGCACCTGATAGGCCTGCTGCACGGTGCTGATGCTCACACCATGCTCCTGACTGAGATTGCGTACCGAAGGAAGCTTCTCACCGTGGCGATAGAGCCCTTGTTCAATACGCTCGGCTAAAAGCGTAGCCAGATTTTCATAACGCGTCATGCTGTATCCCCAATACCCACCATACAGATTTCAAAACCAGTACAGAATTGCCCACGTTTTGCCTTTCAGATAAGGTTTTAGCGGATCTGTATGTTAAAGAAAAGTGATTTCTGAATCTGTATTGTGAGGGTGAATTCCGGCGAAGATAAGGCTCTGCGAGAGAGGAGAGACGCGATGGAATTCTTTGAAAACCCGTCAAAACAACCGTTTTTACTGTTCACCCATACCTGGAACTGGCTGGTAAAAAAATGGCAACGGCACCACACCCGTAAGGTGCTGAGTCGCTTAAGTGATGAGCAACTGAAAGACGTAGGATTACGCCGTCAGGACCTCGGTTATTGATCCCCCCAGAGGGCGAAGATAACATCTTGTTAATTTCCGCCTTTTCTGGCGTAGACTATGCTTAATGCCATCACCATTACGGGGGACACAACATGCATTTTATGGGCGGTAAGGACGACGAGAAAAAAGAGAGCGAAGGCGGCAATGTGACGCAACTGATGCAGCAGAAACTGCTGGATTCACGCTCTATTATCATCTCCGGCGAAATCAACCAGACGCTGACTGAAAAAGTGGTCACGCAGCTGCTGCTGTTACAGGGCATCAGCGATGCGCCGATCAAAATCTACATCAACAGTCAGGGGGGGCATGTCGAAGCGGCGGACACCATCCATGACATCATTAAGTTCATCAAGCCGGAAGTGCATGTGATTGGTACCGGTTGGGTGGCCAGCGCCGGGATCACCATTTTCCTTGCAGCGAAGAAAGAGCACCGCTACGCGCTGCCGAACACCCGCTTTATGATCCACCAGCCGCTGGGCGGCGTGCGTGGTCAGGCGAGCGACATTGAGATCGAAGCCAAAGAGATCATCCGCATGCTGGATCGCGTGAACCGTCTTATCGCTGAGGCTACCGGTCAGACGGTGGAAAAAGTGAAACAGGATACGGATCGTAACTACTGGATGAACCCGCAGGAAGCCATTGATTACGGGATTGTCTCCCGCGTGGTAAAAAGCTATGAAGAGCTGAATCTGGACTGATTCTTCTCCTTTTGCTCCCGCAGCACAGGCGGGAGCAAAAATAAACCGCTTCTCCTCAGATTTTCCGCAAAAATTCACTTCTCCAGCCACGCAAATTTCTTCACACTGTCCGTGATTCTGATTACGGAGAAACGGCATGAATAACAGTTACAAAGCCGCAGTTTTGATGATGGCGACCCTCAGTGCGCCAGTGCTGGCGGACGACAGTGGCACCGCCTTCAACCACAAAGACTGGGAAGTGGTCTGCGACAACACATTAACCTGCCGTGCCGCCGGTTATAGCCAGGAAGAAGAGGTGGCCGGTGGCTCCGTAGGGTCCGTGCTGCTCACGCGCAAAGCGGGCGCTGACACGCCGGTCACCGTAGACGTGGTGCTGGCGGAAATGGAAGCAGATGAAACTGTCCAGCAGCCGAAGCTGACGTTATGGGTTGATGGTACGGACCGGGGGGAGGTGGAAGCGCAGGACAGCGATACCTGGCATCTCTCTGATGCGCAAACCAGCGCACTGATCGCGGCGGTAAAAGGCAGCGGGAAAGTGGAGTTCAGAGGCGGGGCGAAACCCTTTATCCTTTCCGGCGATGGCGCGACTGCGGTTCTGCTGAAAATGGATGACGTGCAGGGGCGTGTTGGCACTCCTGGCGCGCTGAGCAAAAAAGGGGACAAACCCGAAAGCGGCGTAACTGCCCCGGTGCCGGCACCGGTCATCCAGGCCGCAAAAGTGAGCGAGGCGCCGGAGCGCACCCTGACTGAGGCGGAAGTGGCGGCCCTGAAGCCCAAACTCATCGCCACCCTGAATAAAGACAGCGGATGCGATCGCCTGGAAACGCCGGATGAAAACGCAGAAGAGGGAGATAACGACATCACTCTTACCCCCCTCAATGAGAGCCATGTACTGATCTCCGCCCTCTGCTGGCGCGCGGCCTACAACGAAGGCTATGGCTTCTGGGTGACCGACAGCAAGATGCAGGGCACGCCGGTACTGGTGACTGACTCCGCTTCCGACTATAGCGATGGCCTGATTTCATTGGGTCAGCGTGGACGGGGTATTGGCGATTGCTGGTCTTCAGCGGAATGGGTCTGGGACGGCAAAGCCTTTGTGCAATCCAGCCGGTCAACTACCGGCATGTGCCGCTACATCCGCGCAGGCGGTACCTGGGATCTCCCCTCCTTTGTCGCCGAGGTGAAAACACCGGAGTAAGCCATCATCCTGATAATGGCATCTCTGCTTGCTTGTTAAGCATTCATTCGGTTAAGCAGCGGTGCCATGCTTATCTCCCCCACCCTGGCATCACCTCGCATGCACTCCATCCGCGTAATAGCCGGGCACACGGCTGACGATTCCTGAACGCCAGGCATCGCGTATTCAGGCCAGACGGCGCGGGGCGCTGTACCTTTTCCAAAAAGTGGAGATAGAATTGACCATACCGGTCGCGATGATGGACTCAAGGAGACAGTATGGACGACGCGCTGCTGCTCGCTTCGAAGCAGCTTTCTCATCAGGCTTTTCTGGGAGAGTGGGAGGCCGTATTTCGCCTTCTCGAACAGTTTCCTGCCCTGATAAATCACACCTCGCCTGAGAAAGGCTACTCGGCGCTGCATCAGGCGGCCTGGCATGGGGCAACGCTGGAAACCATTGGTGGTCTGCTCCGGCTTGGCGCAAACACGCAGCTGAAGACCAGAGACACGCAGCAAACGCCGTATGACATTGCCTTGCAAAAACAGAAGCAGCGGCCCGATCTCCACTTTGCCCTCGATCCGACTCCCCGTACGCTCGCGCAGTTAATGCGCAAAATTTTCGCCCGGGGGTTACCGGAAAACATGGCCTATCCCGATCTGCTGTTGATGGACAATCTGGTGATGCTCCTGAGCGATGAAGAGTGCGTTGCGCCCGGCTCCCCGGCGAAGGCGCGTTTTAATGCCGCATTTTTAGCGCTGACGGGTACGGATATTGCGGCCCCTTATACTTCCCCTGCCTCAATTCCGCCCCACTGGTGGGTAAATACGGACTACTGGCGAAACATCTTCCTGCCAGAACTCCTTGAGCTTGAGCAGCAAAAATCATGCATTCCGCTTGAGCGGAACTGGGCCACCATTGGCGATCTGCTGGTGCAGGAACATGAGCGGTGGGGGCTACGCGGTGACCCCTGGCTATGGATGGAACTGCGCAAATCCACCACGCGTATTCCCCTGCCCGCGACCACAAAAGAGCTCACCGCCCTGCTGCGTAATCTTGTGCTGGCGCGCACTAACAGCACGATGCTGGATAGCGACGCTGTCTATATCACCCGTTTCAGCCGTGGCGGCATGAGCAGCGGCCATATCTCACTGCGTTTCTGGGAGCAGGAGGGGATACCAGCGATTGTCGGGCGTGCCGGGTGGTTACGAGAGATGTGGGGGATGGTGTGACCATCTGAACTGATGGCGATGGGATGGCTGAAAAGCCCCGGCAAAGGTAACCCGCTTTGTCTGAATGCGCTTTTTTGTTATCCCCTGCTGCGCGTGATGCACAAAAAACCCTCCGGACCGCAGTCGCGCGGCCTTTCGCATTCCATGCTGTTTCTCACCGTCGTTTCTTGATACTTACCCTGGTAACTATTATTCTCCTCAGCCTTAAATGAGGAGCCTCCCGTGACAGAAGATGAATTGTTTGCCCGCCGGCCGCTGGGGATGCGGATGGCGATGATCGTGCGCCAGTGGCGTGCGACCATCGATAACGCGCTGGCAGATACGGGGCTGACGCAGTCCGGCTGGACGGTGCTGATGCAGCTTCGTCAGTTAGGGGATAACGTCTCGGTGAGTGAGTTAGCAGAAGTGCAGGGCATCGAACTGCCGCCTTTAATGCGCACCCTCTCGCACCTCGAAGCGCAGGGGCTGATAGCACGTACGATATCGCCTTATGACAAGCGCATCCGCCTGCTCGCACTGACCCAGGAAGGCACGGTTATGCTGGAGAAAATTACCCGCGTAATCGAGGCCTGCCAGCAACGCGCTGCGCAACACATCCCGGCGGAAAATCTCGACATTTTCAGCGCCACGTTGAATCAAATCGCCTGCAATTTACGCGTAATGCGTAGTGAAGATAACAAGACACAATAAATCATGATGACACCAGAACAAAAATTTGCCCGCTGGGTAAGGGTCAGTATTGCCTCTTTCCTGTTGATGTTTGTCTATTTTATCGTTGCCGATATCTGGATCCCGTTGACGCCGGACTCCACGGTGATGCGTGTTGTCACGCCGGTTTCATCACGGGTGGCGGGGTATGTTGCAAAAGTGCATGTGCAAAACAACAGCCAGGTAAAAAAGGGTGACCTGCTGTTTGAACTGGACGCCACGCCCTTTGTTAATCAGGTCGAAGCGGCAAAAATCGCCCTGGCCCAGGCAAAGCTGACCAACCAGCAACTGGATGCGCAGATTGTAGCTGCGCAGGCGAGTCTGAAAACGGCCGAGCTTACCGCGCAGAACAACAAAGTGACCTTTGATCGCTACCAGCGTCTGGGCGCGATGCAAAATGTCTCGCAATCGGATCTCGATAACGTCCGTACCACCTGGCAGAGCAGCGTACAGTCGGTCAATAACCTCAATGCCAGCATTCGTGCCCTCATCATCCAGCGTGGTGAACGTGACGACAGCCGTAACGTGACGCTGCAAAAGTACCAGAACAGCCTCGAGCAGGCGCAGCTCAACCTTGGCTGGACAAAGGTGCGGGCGGAGATGGACGGTAAGGTGAGTAACCTTCAGTTAAGCCCCGGTTTTTATGCCGCAGCCGGCAGTGCTGCCCTGGCACTGGTTCATGACAACGCCGATATCGTGGCGGATTTCCGTGAGAAAAGCCTGCGCCATACCCACCCCGGAACGGATGCCGCAGTGGTCTTTGATGCTCTGCCTGGACAGGTTTTCCCCGCGCACGTCACCAGTAGCGATGCCGGTGTGCTGGCAGGTCAGGAAGCGGTGAACGGGGCCCTGTCCCAGCCGGAAACGTCCAACCGCTGGGTACGTGACGCACAGCGCATGCGCATTCATGTTGCACTCAATGATCCGCTGCCACCCAACCTGCCGACCGGGGCGCGCGCCACTGTCCAGCTTTATAACAGTGAAGGCGTGTTTGCCCGCTTCTTCTCGGGTCTGCAAATCCACCTGGTGAGCTGGCTGCACTATGTCTATTAATACCCTGGCGCGGGTTTTCACCCCGCACGGCAACATTGTCTATACGGCAAATGATTTTCGTCAGACCTTGCGGATTGTGTTCGCCGGGATGCTTGCGCTCAGTATGTCGAGTTTTTATAACACCAGCTACGGCGTCTTTTACGTCGTCTATCCGGTGATGTTGCTCTCGCTGGTGCCGGTCTTTAACCGTCACGTGGCGAAGCAGTTCATCTTCAGTGCGGTGATCAACTGTATCGAGATGGTGCTGATCATTGGCTTTTTAGCAAAATGGCCGGTGATCATGACGCTGGTGGTATTTGGCCTCTACGTCATGCGTTTCCGTTTTATGAGCAAAGGGCCACTCTTCCTCTTTGGTTCTGCGGGCGTCGTGTGTCAGAGCACGATGCTCAACTTTATGAGCTACCCGACCAGCGACTGGCACACGCTTATCTTCTCCAATATTGAAGCCAGCGTGATAGCGGTAATGCTCAGCGCGTTAATGAATTACCTGATCCCGGATCTCGCCCCTCGTCAGCCGCCACCGCGAATTGAAAAAAGCGATGCCCGCGTGCGCCATGAGTCCCTGCTCTCCGGTAGCGTGGCGACCATGATCTTCGTGGTGTTCCAGCTCAGCGATCTCAGTGATTCCCTGTCGGCGCTAATGGCGGGGATCCTGATCCTCTTCCCGATGCATTATCGCGGGGCGGTGATGAGTTCCATCTGGCGCGTGGTGGGGGTGATGCTTGCCTGTCTCTATATTCTGCTGGTGCAACTCATACTCTATAACCACAGTAGCCATATGCTGCTGATGATGCCGCTGATTGGCCTGGGGCTGGCGTTCAGCGCGCGGCTGCACGTCATGGAAAAAGTAGGGGCTGGCGTCGGGTTTGCCAGCGTGACCACCATCGGCATTATGTTCGGCCAGAACCTGCACCCGGATACGGATCTGGTCTTCAGCGATCTCTACCGCATTGTGTCAGTCACGGTAGCGCTTCTGGGCACGCTGACGCTGGTCTTTCTGATGCATCTTTTATTAAACCGCTTTGAGGCGACGCGCTTTGTAGTTGAGGAGCAGTAGCGCCCCTGTTTCCTTGCCCGATGGAGGCTTAGGGGGAGAGGGCGCTATGGATTCGTCACAGGATCATGCGCTCTCCGTACTCTGTTCATACTGCCGTACCCGGCGCAGCAGACTCAGCAGGCACAATACCGCCACACAGCAGGCCACCAGCGCCAGCAGATGGAACGGCAGACGGCCACCGGCAGAAAACCACAGCCATCGCGCCCCTTCAATGGCAACAGCCACCGTACTGAGCACGACGATATTAAGCGAGGCGGAGACGGTGCCTTTGGGCAGGTCGTTGGTAAACAGTGTGAAACGGTAAAGCGTGGAAAAAATCAGCCCGATCCCGAAGGCATAAATGCTGGTGCCCATGACTGACCATAACCAGAGATGGGGAGAGAGAAGATTTCCGCCAACCAGCACGATCGCCCCGGCAAGCTGGATCGGTATTGCACGGCGAACATAGCGTGGATCGGTCGGATCCTTAACAAAGCGCATCATGACGATATTGGCGGCGATCAACGCGCCAAAGACCGGGATCTGTGCCCAGGCAAACTCTGCGGTAGTCATGCCGCCTGCGTCAATCAGGATAACCGGCGACACGGCGACCCATGTCATGAGCGGAATATAGTACAGGGCAAGGGTGGCCGCACCGGTGAGGAAACGCGGGTTGCGATAGACGGCGCAGAAGTCACGCACCACGCTTTTTGCACGCAGAGGCTCACTCTGCTTTTGCACGGTTTCTGGCATCGCCAGTACCAGCCCAAGCCAGGCGATAAAGCCTATCGCTGCGATCGCCGCGAAGATAACCTTCCAGTGTACAAAGTGCATAATGGCCGCACCGCTAAGCGGGCCGATCACCGGGGCGAGCAGCACCACGGAGGTGATCATCGACATCAGCTTAATTGCTTTGGTCGGCTCAAACGCTTCCTGGATGGTGACGTAACCCACGGTCGAAATAAAACAGATACTGGTGCCCTGCACGACACGCGCCACCAGGAACTGCTCGAAGGTGGTGGTAAACAGAGTGGCGATGCAGGCGAGGGTGAAGATGAGTGCGCCAGTGAGCAGGACCGGGCGACGGCCAATGCGGTCGGAGAGCGGGCCAAGCGCCCACTGCAGCGCCATTCCCCCCGCCATGTAGAGACTTACAGAAAGCGGCGCAAGGCTAACGTCACCGTCAAAATCGCGTACCACCTGAATGATGCCCGGTTGGATCATATCGGTGGTGAGATAGGCGGCGAAGTCATACAGCACCAGCGCCATCGGGAAGATAAAGGCCCCGCCGTAGCGGGTAAAAAAATCAGTTTTCCATGACATCACACGCTCCTTTTACGGCTCAATCACAGTCAGTGTGCGAGCAGGCAAATTTTATGTCGATGCAAATATGCTGGTTTTATCCGCCCGGGAGTGTCAGTAACGCAGGGAGTTGTGACAGCAGATAGAGCACCAGGCCAATAGTGCCGCCGACCAGGGTGCCATTAATCCGGATAAACTGCAGATCCTTGCCGATATTCAATTCGACCTGATGTGACATGTCGCGCGCATCCCAGCTCTTTACCGTATCGCTGATATGACGGGTCAGGAAGGTGGCAAAATCGGGCGCGACGCTGTGCGCCGCCTGTTCCAGATGCCCATTCAAGGAGGTGCGCAGCGCCTCATCAGCCAGTAGCGCCTCCCCGAACCACAGCCCCGCTTCGGTGATGCGCAGTTTGATGCGCGAGTCGTCGGACTGCATGTCGCTTTTTATCCAGTCACGCAGATCGCCCCACATTTCGCCAAGATAGCGGTTAAAGGCCTCATCTTCTTTCAGATACTGTTTGATATTGTCGGCACGGGCCGCCATTTCCGGATCGTTTTTCAGGTTATCGATAAGCTTCAGTGTGGCGCGGTCAAAAGCACGGCGGATCTGGTGCGCACTGTCGTGGGTGACATCGTCCAGCAGCGTGTTGACCGCGCGGGTGACCATCCCGGCGCTCTGATCGCCCAGCCATTCGGTAGGCAGGATTTTCGCCTTATGCGGATGTTCCGTTTTCAGCCAGCGTACCACCTGGCTTGCGATAAATTCCCGGCTGCTCTCTTTTTGCAACAGCTGCATCATCTGGCCAATCAGGGCGTCGAGCAGTACCTGGTGGCGCTGGTTTTTGGTCATGCTCTCCAGCATCGAGGCGCTGGTCTGGGTTAAATCCACCTTATCGATGGCGCGATGCACGGCCCGTTTGAGCACGTTTTTGATCCGCGTGTCGTCGGCCAGTTCCATAAAGCCGCTCATCACCTGCAGCAGATGCTGTCCCACCCGGCGGGCGTTATCCGGCTGGCTGAACCAGGCCCCGATCATCTGCGCGGGCTGGTGGCGATGAATCAGTTCTACCAGCGATTGGGTATCAAGGAATTTTTCCTGCACGAACTGGCCGAGATTGTCGCCAATCCGGTCTTTATTGCGCGGAATAATCGCCGTATGGCGTGAAATAAACGGGATGGGTACGCGACGAAACAGCGCCACCACGGCAAACCAGTCTGCCAGCGCCCCCACCATTGCCGCCTCGGCAATAGCTTTGACCCCACTCACCCAGAAGCTGGGTGGCAGGAACAGAGTGACGACAAAAACCGCTGCAGCAATCAGCAGTAATGAAAGCGCCAGGCGTTTGGCGCGTTTGAGTTCAGTGAGTTTGTCCATGGTGTTAAGCATAGAGCCGGGCGGCGAATTTCGCAGAATTTTCAAGGTGCAACAGAAAGCGGATTATTCCCCCTCACCCTGGCCCTCTCCCCAAAGGGGCGAGGAAGAAAAGCCGAGCAGGCCGCATAAGCAATGATTGCATCCTGATGCGCCACGGGTATGGTAGTCGCAGAAACAAGGGAGAAAGGAATGACTGACATGACACTCACGATAATGGCTGCCGTGCTGGCTGCGCTGGCAGGGGGCGTTTTTGGCTGGCTGCTGACAAAGATGACTTTCGCACAAAAAATTGCCGCCCTTGAACACGACAACGATCAGGCCGAAGACGCGCTGGCAGCGACGAAAAAAGGGCTGCGTGAGCAGGAAGGGAAAGCCGAAGCGCTACGCAATGAAAAGCACCAACTGGACGTAGAGACCAGCGTGCTTCGCCAGCAGATTAATGACCTCAAATCGCGAACGGCAGAATTACTCCAGCGTCTGGGAAAAACAGAAGATCAATTAACGGATGAACGTCGTCTGTCAGCACAGCTTGACCACGACTATACCGAGCTGAAAACCACCCTGACGCAGCGCGAGCAGCATTTCCGCGAGCAGTTTGCCAGCCTGGATGAGACCAAAAAATCCCTCTCGCGTGAGTTCGAAAACATCGCCAATAAAATCTTCGAAGAGAAGGGTAAAACCTTTACCACCACCAGTAAAACCAGCCTTGACGACATGCTCAAACCGTTTCGCGAGCAAATTGAGGGGTTCCAGAAGCGGATCAACGAAGTGCATGATGCCTCGATTCGCGGCAACGCTGACCTGAATGCCGAGATTAAAAAGGTGCTGGAGATTGGCCTGCAGATGAGCGCGGAGGCCACCAACCTGACCACTGCCCTGAAGGGCGACTCCCAGCAGCGGGGTGCCTGGGGTGAAGCACAGCTACGTCGCACGCTTGAAATGAGCGGGCTGGTAGAAAAAGCGCATTTCGAAGTGCAGAGTGCTTTCAGAGATGAGGAGGGGCGCCGTAAGCAGACTGACTACCTGATTCGTCTGCCGGACAATAAGCACATCATCATTGACAGCAAAGTCTCCCTCAATGCCTACGATCGAGTCTGTTCTGCTGAAACACCGGAGGCGCAGGTGAGGGCGATGGACGACCATATAATGGCGGTGCGCCGCCACATCGACGATCTGGCCTCCAAGGATTACACCAACCTGGCGGGCATTCGCAGCCCCAGTTTTGTGCTGATGTTTATGCCTGTCGAAGCGGCCTACATTGAAGCGCTGAAAACCAACAAAGGGCTGTTTGAATACGGTTATAGTAAGGGCATCGTGCTTGTCTCCCACACGACGCTTATCCCTATCCTGCGTACCGTTTCCAATCTGTGGATGATTGAGCGCAGCAACAGCGAGGCGCGGGAAATCAGTGAACGCGCTGGGGAAATCTTCAATAACGTCTGTCTGGTGGCCGAACGCTTAAGTAAGCTCGGCGGCACCCTGACTACCGCCAGTAATCAGTACAACCAGACCGTGACGGCGCTGGTGGGGAATCAGGGGCTGTACGGCAAGGTGGAGCGCTTTGGCACACTCTCCGAGAAGGTCAATAAAGAGTTGCCGAAACTGGAACTTGCCCATCGTGATTTCGAACATGAGCGCATGGCGCTGATTGTGGAAGCGCTGGATGAGCCTGACGTTGAGATTGTGACGGTTGGGAGTAATAACCCGCTAAGCGATACCACGTTGAGTGGATCTACTGGCGCTTAACTTATTCGGATTTTATTAAGCCTGCTTTGTGGCTACAGCGTAGCTACAAAATGAGGAGGATCTATGGATTCTGTTATTCGATCGCGGATCGACAAAGGGCTTAAAGAGCGTGCTGGTTTAGTGCTTGAAGATTGCGGCCTGAGCTGGAGCGTAGCTATCTGTTTGTTCGCTGAGCAAATTGTCAAAAATGAAGGGCTGCCTTTTGAAGTCACCCAAAAACCGAATGCCCGTCTGCAAACCGCAATGCGCGAAGCAGATGAAATTATCACGCACCAGCATGGACGCTTTGAGAGTGCGCAGCAGCTAATGGACAGCCTGAATGATGGTAAAAAGCAGACGGACTAGCTTGCCCTTTCGATAGGATTACACCCGATCTTTTATCAAAGCCTGGGAACGCTATAACAAAGCAGGGCGCAGAGATATGCATGAAACTGCCGCCGTAATGACGATGGTTCTGTCAGGCAACCCATTGCCCGCGCACGACAATGACCACGCCTTAGCAGGAAATATGCAAGGTTTTAGAGAACTGCATATCGGTGGTGATTATTTGCTGATCTATAAAGTTGAACACGGCAAACATCAGGTCGTGTTTACCGATTTAGGCACGCATTCAGAATTGTTTGAACAGGCATAGGTGATAAAAGGGCCGAAAGGCCCATTTATCATCATGCTTCAGACGTCGTGCCTTTCAGCCCCGCAAAAGCATCGCGGATCTCTTGTTCAGGTAGCTGAATACCGATAAACACCAGCGTGCTGTGTGGGGTTTCATCAGCCCAGGGGCGGTCCCAGTCGGCGCTGTAGAGGCGCTGCACGCCCTGGAACAGCAGGCGGTTCGGTTCGCCATCAATCCATAACATGCCTTTGTAGCGCAGTAACTTGTCCGCAAAAGAGAGCAGCAAATTTTCCATGACGCGGGACACCTCGCTGATATCTACCGGGTAATCCAGCTCCACGACGATAGAGGAGACGTCATTCTGTTTATCAGCGATAAAATGAAAGCGCGGTGTGGCGGTGATCTTCTCTTCGAGCATAAAGCCATTGGTGTCGAACAACTGCGCCAGATCGATATCGCCATGAATAACGGTGTAGACCGGGGCGCGGGCATTGATGCGGCCGAGGCGTTCACGCAGCTTTTCGCTCCCGCCTGCCACGTCAGTTTTGGTCAACAGAATGCGGTCGGCATAGCCCACCTGGGACTGAGCGATGGTGAACTGGTTCATCTGCTCGTCGGCGTGTACCGCGTCGACCAGTGCAATTACGCCGTCCAACTGATAGCGCTGGCAGAGAATTTCATGGGAGAAAAAGGTCTGGATAATGGGACCGGGATCGGCCATACCGGTGCACTCAATCACCAGACGGTCAAAGGCGATGTCGCCACGGTCAAGGCTGTCGAGCAGGTCTAGCAGCGCGTCTTCAAGTTCGTTAGAACGGGTACAGCAGATGCAGCCGTTGGTCAGGGTCTTAATTTGCGTGGCGCGGTCGCCAATCAGCTGATCGTCGACGGAGACTTCACCGAATTCGTTTTCGATGACCGCAATCCTCAGGCCATGCTGTTCATTGAGAATGTGGCGCAGCAGGGTGGTTTTGCCTGCGCCGAGAAAGCCGGTAAGTAGGGTGACTGCAATCGGTGTCATCTTGCCTCCATTAACAGCAGCGTACGCCGCCTTCGCCGCTCCCGCCGTAGCGTGCTTCCTGACGCTCACGGAAGAATTCGTTGTAGGTCATAAAGGGTTTATCCGGATGGTTGGCCTTCATATGCTCAACGTAATTGTCGTAATCCGGAATGCCAATCAGCATCTTCGCCGCCTGGCCTAAGTATTTTTTTGCTTCGCCTAAGTTACCAAACATTATTAGTTCCAGATAACGAATAAAGCCCGGGGGTGCAGGCTATTTTACTTGCCATTTTGAACCTGGGCAGTGCTCAACATCCTCACGTACTACGTGTACGCTCCGGTTTTCCGCGCTGTCCGTGTTCAAATTGCCTGCGCCAATTACGCCTGTGTGGCTCACTTAAAAACCCCGCCGAAGCGGGGTTTTAGGGTTGCCGATTTAGTGGTGTGAAGCGGTTTTCACGCCGCCTTCCGGCACCGGCACATATGGCGTTTCTTTGTCAGTACGCACGGTGTTATTGCGCACCTGCAGCCAGGTTTTGATGCCGTAGAAAATGATGCTGTAGACCACCACCAGGAACAGAATGCTCAGGCCCGCGTTGGTGTAGTTGTTCACCACGATATGGTTCATGTTAGCAATCTGCTGGGCAGTCAGATCAGCGCCGCCTGCGGCAATTTTCGCTTTGTACTGGTTAGCCATGAAGAAGAAGCCTTCCAGTTGCGGGTTGGCGCTGAACAGTTTCAGACCCAGTGCCCAGGTGGTGCACAGCAGCAGCCACAATGCCGGGATCACGGTGACCCAGATGTATCTGGTGCGCTGCATTTTGATCAGCACCACGGTACCCAGTACCAGCGCCACGGCAGCCAGCATCTGGTTAGAGATACCGAACAGCGGCCAGAGGCTCTTCACGCCACCCAGCGGATCAACCACACCCTGATACAGCAGATAGCCCCAGAGACCTACGCAACCGGCAGTACCGATGATACCTGCCACCAGAGAGTCGGTTTTCTTGAGGAAGGGAACGAAGTTACCCAGCAGGTCCTGCAGCATAAAGCGGCCCGCGCGGGTACCTGCATCCAGCGCGGTCAGGATAAACAGCGCTTCAAACAGAATACCGAAGTGGTACCAGAAGCCCATGTCAGCCATCGGCATGATTTTATGGAACACGTGAGCGATACCTACCGCCAGTGTCGGCGCGCCGCCGGCACGGTTCAGTACGGAAGGTTCACCGATGTCTTTGGCAGTCTGCATGATCTGCTCAGGGGAGATAACAAAGCCCCAGGAGCTGACGGTCGCCGCCGCATGTGCGCTGACGTCTTTCAGTTGCGCCATGATCATGGCTGCATTTTCGCCACCCATTTCATGCAGGTTAGGCATGGTGATGCCAAGGCCAGCAGGCGGGGTATTCATGGCGAAGTAGAGGCCCGGTTCGATGATTGAAGCTGCAACCAGCGCCATGACAGCGACGAAAGACTCCATCAGCATTGCGCCGTAACCGATAAAGCGGGCATCGGTTTCGTTAGCCAGCAGCTTCGGTGTTGTGCCGGAGGCAATCAGGGCATGGAAGCCGGAGACCGCGCCACAGGCGATGGTGATAAACAGGAACGGGAACAGTGCACCTTTCCATAGCGGCCCGGTGCCGTCAATATACGGCGTAATCGCCGGCATTTTCAGCTCAGGGTTCAGAATGACAATGCCCAGCGCCAGGCCGACGATAACGCCGATTTTCAGGAAGGTCGCCAGGTAGTCGCGCGGTGCCAGAATCAGCCATACCGGCAGCAGCGCAGAGATAAACGCATAGCCAATCAGTGCGAAGGTGATGGTGGTGTCTTTAAAGGTCAGCGCCGGGCCCCAGTACGGGTCATGAGCGATGATGCCGCCGAAGTAAATGGATGCCACCAGCAGCACGATACCAATCACGGACACTTCACCCACACGGCCTGGGCGCAGGAAACGCATGTAGATACCCATGAACAGCGCAATCGGCACGGTAGAGCAGACGGTAAACACACCCCACGGGCTTTCTGCCAGTGCTTTCACCACAATCAGCGCCAGTACGGCGAGGATGATTATCATGATTAAGAAGCAGCCGAACAGCGCAATGGTGCCTGGTACACGGCCCATCTCTTCTTTGATCATCTCACCCAGAGAAGCGCCGTTACGGCGGGAAGAGATAAACAGCACCATGAAGTCCTGTACGGCACCAGCCAGTACCACCCCTGCCAGTAGCCACAGCGTACCCGGCAGGTAGCCCATCTGCGCAGCCAGAACCGGCCCCACCAGCGGGCCTGCACCGGCGATAGCCGCAAAGTGGTGACCAAACAGGACGTAACGGTTAGTGGGAACGTAGTTCAGACCGTCATTGTTAATGACCGCAGGCGTGGAACGCGTAGGGTCCAGCTTCATCACTTTTTGCGCGATGTAGAGGCTGTAGTAGCGGTAGGCCACAAGGTAAACAGAGACGGAGGCAACCACAATCCACAGCGAGCTGACGTGCTCACCGCGGCGTAATGCAACGACGGATAAGCAGAAGGCACCGAGGATGCCGAGGATCACCCAAGGTATATGTTTGAATAGCTTTTTAGTATCCATATCAGACCTGATTAACAGAAAAATGGAGTGAAGGTTGATGTGTTGAAAGTCGATTTTGCTGGTGGCGATCATGACAAATTACAAGCCTGAAAAGGGCGGGATTTGGGTAAGTGGCAGGAAAACGGGGGTAAGCGGTCAGCCCAAGGGGTAAGCGGTTTTATACCGGTTTAAGCGGTTAAAAATGTGTGATGCAGATCACGAGGCTTTGCGCTGGTTTTCCGGTTTCTCTGGACGGTCTTAACGGGGTGTTATGCAAAATGATTAATGTAAACAATCAGCTTTTAGCCAACCCGACTCTAAAGTTTTCGCTTTCCAGGCCGAAAAGTTGATGTCTGGATAAGGGATGGAAAAACATGTTAAACCGTATGAAACTTGTCACCAGTTTACTTGTGGTACTGGGACTCTTTGGCCTTTTGCAACTTACCTCTGGCGGCTTGTTCTTTAACGCACTCAAGCACGACAAAGAAAACTTCACCGTTTTACAAACGATTCGTCAACAGCAATCCACGCTGAACGCCAGCTGGGTCGCGCTTTTGCAAACCCGTAATACCCTCAACCGCGCCGGGATCCGTTACATGATGGATCAGAATCAGATTGGCAGCGGTGCAACCGTGAATGACCTGATGCAGATCGCCAGCACCTCTCTCAAGCAGGCGGAAATCAACTGGAAGGCGTATCAATCCGCCCCACGTGACCCGCGTCAGAATGAGTCAGCCGCTGCCGAAATTAATCGCACTTATGATATTTACCATAATGCGTTGGCGGAGCTGATCCAGTTGCTTGGCGCAGGTAAAATCAATGAGTTCTTCGACCAGCCGACGCAGGGCTACCAGGACGCCTTTGAGAAACCCTATCTGGATTACCTTCAGCAAAACGATCGCCTCTATGCTATCGCCGTAGAAGAGAGCAACAGCTCCTACTCTACTGCCGTGTGGATAATCATTACGGTTCTGTTGGTAGTGATGTTCGTGATCCTGGCAGTATGGATGGGCATTAAACGCGGCATGATTGCCCCGATGAACCACCTCATCGAAAACATCCGTCATATTGCGGGTGGCGATCTGGAACAAACCATCAACGTTCACGGCACGAACGAAATGGGACAACTGGCAGAAAGTCTGCGCCATATGCAGAGCGAGCTGGTGCGTACCGTGGGCGATGTGCGTAACGGCGCTGATGCGATTTACAGCGGTGCGAGCGAAATTTCCGCCGGTAACAACGATCTCTCTTCCCGTACGGAACAGCAGGCCGCTTCTCTGGAAGAGACCGCTGCCAGCATGGAAGAGCTGACCGCAACGGTGAAACAGAACGCCGAAAACGCCCGTCAGGCAAGCCACCTGGCGCTCAGTGCTTCCGGCACCGCGCAGAAAGGCGGCAAGGTGGTGGATAACGTGGTGCAGACCATGCGCGACATTACCGCCAGTTCCCAGAAAATTGCTGACATCATCAGCGTGATCGACGGCATTGCCTTCCAGACTAACATCCTGGCACTGAACGCCGCCGTTGAAGCAGCACGAGCCGGTGAACAGGGCCGTGGCTTTGCGGTGGTGGCAGGGGAAGTGCGTAACCTGGCCCAGCGCAGTGCGCAGGCTGCCCGTGAAATCAAAGGATTGATTGAGGACTCGGTGAGCCGCGTTGAACTGGGGTCAACCCTGGTAGAAAGCGCCGGTGAAACTATGGATGAAATCGTCAGCGCGGTAACCCGCGTGACCGACATCATGGGCGAGATCGCCTCTGCTTCTGATGAGCAGAGCCGTGGTATCGACCAGGTGGGTCTGGCGGTAGCTGAAATGGATCGTGTGACGCAGCAGAACGCCTCGCTGGTAGAAGAGTCCGCTGCGGCCGCCGCCGCACTGGAAGAGCAGGCCAGCCGTCTGACGCAGGCCGTTGCTGTGTTCCGCACCCGTCGGATTACCCGCGAAACAGCGGCTGCACCGGTGCTGATCAAACCTAACTTGTCTAAACCACTGATGGCGAAAGCTACCGGCGGCGAAGACAACTGGGAAACCTTCTAAGCCCGAATGCGCCCTGCTGATGCGGGGCGCGTTTTATCTCAGCCTTTCACTGACGAGGATACAGGCTTCACTGTTTTCACGTTTTCCTACCGCAACCACTGCAATGACCAAAACATCCTCAATGGCCTGATAAACGAGCCTGAAACCTGATGCGCGTAATTTGATTTTATAGCAAACAGGTAAGCCTCTTAACCTTGCTGAGGGTATGTGCGGGTTTTCAGGACATTTTTGGCGTTTTCTGGCGAACTGCTGCTAAATAGCGTTATCGAGTTTTTCCCCTTCCCGAAGTGCGTCCTTCCTGAACTTAACGCGATATCTCATAAGTATTTATCCAGATCGATATCGACCAGTTCTTGCTGATCACGTTCTTTCACCAGGCGAATCAGCTTATTGTCGTCCAGGAGTTCAAGCATTTTTTTATAACGTGCTGTCTGATGCAGTAAAACACAGGCTGATTACGCTTGAGAATCGCAACAGGGTAACCCGCACCTGCGTTGGCGGTCGCCATCGGGTTTTTCTTCAGTTGGCTGACACTCGCACGGGTATTACTCAGGGAGGCTATAGAAAATTATGACCGCCTGAAAGGAGTGCGTCGTACAGGGTCGGTTATGCTTAAGAATTAAACCTGGAGGACAGTATGAAACTGACTACCCTTTCCGCCCTTCACTACAGCAGCGAGCAGCTCTCCTGCTTTTTAGGCGCGTGTTTTGAAGGCTACAGCGTACCCGTTTCTCTCACTGCTGAACGTTTTGCCCTGCGTTTCGGCGCGGAAGATATCAGCCTTACCGACTCTTGCGTCTGGTGGGAAGGGGAGACACTGGTGGCGATAGCGATCATCACACAGCGTAGCGACACCGCGAGGCTGGCGGCGTATGCCGTGCGCCCTGCATACCGGGGGAAGGGCATCAGTAAGCGGCTACTGGCACCTCTGTTCGAGAGACTAAGGCAAAAGGGCATCAGGCAACTGCGCCTGGAAGTGATTGCAGATAACCTTGCCGGTATCGGTCTTTATCGGTCACTGGGGTTTGAACAACAGCGGGTGCTACGGGGCTATCAGGGCGCTACCTCTTCCGCCTCCGGGGAGAACGTACTGCGCGACGTGAATCCGCTTGAACTAATCTTGCGAGCCGCGAAGGAGGTGAAAAACACACTTCCCTGGCAACTCGATCCGCTTTCTCTCCTCACGCTGCCTTGTCAGGTGTATGAGTACCGTAAGCATGCGTATGCCGCCATTTCAATGTTGATGGATGCGCCCTCGCTGCGTTTTATTTATGTTGAGCCGGAATATCGCGGTAACGGGGTGGCGCGCGAGATGTTGACGGTTCTGCATCACCGCTTTGCAGGGCTGAGTACACCGGTGGCAGTGCCGGAATCTTTTACCCCGCTGTTTGTGTCAGCGGGGTATTGCCTGATGGATATCAGGCAGCTGGAAATGCGGGCGATGCTTTGATGTTCGCCGAATGTTTTAACCGTTGGTATTTACGACTTTGATTTCCACCATCCCAATCCCGAGCTTACGGGGTGAGTGACCGAGAATATTGCCTTCATTCGTCGATACGGGTTCCGGCGGGACAATCACCAACCTGTTACTGCGGCCCGGATTGGAGAAACGAAGCGTGGTTGTGGACACGTCGTTGCCAAGAGTGAGCACTTGCTCTTCTTTGCCCACTCGCACCGGGATCGGTTTATTGGCGTTCGGTCCAAAAGCCCTGGCGGTGATCACCAGTTCAAAGTTTTCCGGGAGCGGATCGTTAAACTCAATGGACACCTCTTCCCCCAGCCGCGCGTTAGACCAGCGCCCCCAGCTTTCAGGGCGGGAAATGCCGCTAAACTTTTTCACCTCTTGTGGTGCGCCGGCCACGTTAAAAATAAAGCTGTCGGCTTTATAGCGAATATCATCATCGACAATTTTTAGCATATCGACGTTTTGTTTATAGCGATCGGTGGCGATCACCGTCTCTTTTATCGCGGTCTTGCCTTTCCACTGGGCCTGGTCGACCCGCTGCACGTGTTGCTCGCCGCCGAGCTGCCCCTGAGAGACACACCAGTCGGTAGAGAGCGCGAATTCCGGTGCCCACAGGCGCGCCATTTTATAGCATTGGTCAATCCAGACGAACTTATCGCGCGGGGCAAAATCCGCCAGCTGATAGCGCAAAGGGGCGGAGTATTCACTTTCTGGCAGGGGTTCGACCCGCTTGTCCGAAACGCGGACCAGCAGCGGCAGACGGAATTTACTGCCTGAAAAGGCAATCGTCTGTTTATCCCTGTCGATGGTGAATGCCTCCATCGTCTTCGGAAAGTTCCACAGTCGAATAATGTCCGGCTTCCAGGCCAGCGCCTTCTCTTTCATGTTAAGAAAGATACCCGAAAGTGACTGCCCGGAGAGGCTGCTTCGTCCGAGGCCAATAAAATTATCGCCACCGAGTATGTCAAGGACGGTGGCCCCGTTATCCATGGTGTTACGCTTCATGGTCAGGGTATCTTGCTGCACTTCATCGCCCCGGATAACGACGAAGAGGTTTTTACACTCCTCTTTATTGAGGTATTTCCATGCGGTGTTATTCATGGCCAGATGATCGGAGGAGACCACGATTACGGTCTCTTTAAACCAGGGCGAGGCTTTGATCTTGTTAATCAGCGCCGCTATATGCTGCTGGCTGCAGGTGACCGCGCTAAAGGATTGGTTGGGCTTACCGTCATACGCATAGCTTTTCCGGTCACAGGTGCGGGAGATAAAACCGTCAGGATGGTGAGTATCAACCGTTAGCGCGAAAAGAGAGAAGCGTTTGCCGGAACGGGCCAGGGTTTCATATTTTTGCCATACCTCCTCCAGTACGGTGTCATCGTAGAACCCCCAGTCATTACGATAAGCCGGATCTTTTACCTGGGTTTTGAGTTCCTCTGCCCCGATCAAATTATCGAAACCGTGGGATTTGAGAAATACATCTTTGCCGGCGAAGCGCAAGTTCGCCCCCTGGATAAAGTAATTTTCGTACCCGGAGTTTTTAAGGATATCGCCAAGGCAGATGTTCTGCGGGAAAAAGCTGGATACCGAGGCAGAGGCATTACCCTCAAACGGGGCAAATAACGGAATGCCGCACTGGGAAGCGACCATCCCGGCGATGGTGTAATCGGTGCCGGGCAGCTGTTCCGTGTTAGCAAAATCGAGCCCTTCGTCCTTTAACGCGCCAAGTTCCGGGGTGAGGTCGGGAAAGGCGTTATCATCAAAATAGGTGCGTTCCAGACTTTCCCCGTAGATATAGACCAGGTTGAGTTTGGGATGGGGGATGAATTTTGCAGGCTCTTTGTAATACGCCGTGAAGTCCGGATCGCCTTCCCGTGACTGCGATTTCACCAGTTCGGTTAGTTGGCGAAAGGCCGGGCTGGCATCGACGGAGGCCAGCGCCAGCACGAGTGCAAGCAGGCTGTAACCAAAATGATGAGGCAGATGACGACGGCGGCGTAAGACCCAGCCCAGGGCACAAAAAACAGCGATCAGGGCGACGACAATCCCGACGCCCGGCAGGATGTATTTACCGATACCCGCGCCCGTCAGGCTGCTGGTCAGCGTATAAATGACGGCATCGGTAATGCCGTCACCGGTGAAGTAATTACTGGCATACAGGGTGATATTGAGCACGACAAAAATGCCCAGCACCAGCAGGGTTGCGGTGAACCACCAGGTATTACGACCCGCTTTCCATGCGTAAATCACCACGGATGCGAGAAACAGGGCAATCGACATTAACTCGGACAACCGTTTTCCCTCATGAAGGCCAGCGTGGCTGCTGGCACCTGTTCATTAACAAAGCGATACAATTTAATGGCGATGTAACACAGCTGCAATTGTAGTGTCACGCTAATTGCAAGTTATTAGGAATCGGTTTAGATAGGCGGAAACTTGATCGCTGTCGCTTCTCAACGCGCGTGGCGGGGGACGGGAGGGGTGAAGAGGGCGTTTGCAGCCGGGACGGGCAAACGCAACAGGAGAAGCTTAAGAGAGGAAACTGACGCCCTGTTTCAGCACAATATCGCAGGCTTTGGTTTTCACTTTTTCCGCAAGCGGCGTGTTGCCGATATTGTTCAGATTAAGCTGTCCACCGTTTTTGGTGTTCAGCAAACCCTGCAGCCCTTCAAGATAGTTGGTGTCCTGCTTCTGCTCTGCCGTTCCCAACCCGAGCCTATCCATTACCTGATTTTTAATGTTTTCGGTGTTGGTCAGCGAGGCGAGCTTGTTTTTCGCGCAGTACGACATAATCCCCGCCGCATTGTTCATGGTGTCAGCACTTAATGACTGACTGCCACCGTTAAGTAAACCGGTGAGCGATGACAGGGATAAGCCGCCCTGCTGCGCGCCACTGTTTTGACTAAGCTGGCTGGCAGCGCTGGAAAGGCTCTCCTGCCAGGAAGCGGCGAAGGAGACGCTGGAAAAGAGCGCACCGCTCACGATGGCAGTGCACAGAAGGCGTTTGGCAACGGACATGTTCTTACCCTGATGGTGACTGGAAAGGCGACAGTATACACCCCAGTCGGGTGGCGTTAATCAGGGGACAATTCTCAATACTCTTTACCCGTAACGCGGCTGCGGAAGCTGTCCCAGGTGAAGTTGACCCACAGACTGTTACCCAGACGCATCCTGTCCATCACGCGCTCCCCCAACAATTTATTCATTTCATCCAGGGTGCTGTTGGTCAGCATGCCGGTAGGGCGTTTAGAGGAAGAACGACGGTCAACAATCTGATTAATAATCACCTTTTCATACCGCGATTCGGTTTGCATTCCAATCTCATCAATCACCAGCAGATCGACACTGCTCAGATCGTTAAGCAGTTGCTCTTCGCTGCTTTCACGGTTTCCAAAGGTCTCTTTCATGGCAGACATGATATCGGCGACGGTAATAATCAATACCGACTTGCCACGCAGTAACAGCTCATTGCAGATGGCAGCAGCGAGATGGTTTTTGCCCGTTCCGGGTTTGCCGGCAAAGATAAAGCTGGCGATGTTGCCTTCAAATTCAGCGACATACTGGCGTGCCTGGTCCAGTGCGCGCATCTGCCCGTCACACTCCACCTTATAATTTTCAAAAGAGCAGTTCTGGTGCAGGGGACGAATACCGGAGCGGTTGAAGGTTCGCTGCATTTTCATGGCCCGGTTTTCACGTGCCAGCGCGGCTGACCGAATCTCACCTTGCTCTTTTTGCCAGGCCATAAGCTCTTCGCCCGTTTTAAAGGCGGGCTGCGTGTTAGCAGGCATCATTTTTTGCAGTCGTTGCATCAATTCGCCGACGTTTTTCATCGTTAACCTCTAAAACCCGGTGGAATTTGATTATCAGGTTGGGAAATGGCGTTCACATCGCGCCTGGTGCTGCCGCTCTGGTTGCTGCGGTTCATCTGCACGCTACGCGCCAGCTTCTGCTGCCACTGCACGTGGTGGAATACTTTCCCCTCCGCCTGCCAGTAAGCCACAAACGCGGCCAGCTCTTCCGGCGTCACCGGCTGGGTCAGCGCAATACCCCAGAGCGCGGCCATACGCTGGAAGTCAGCATCCGGCTGCCAGTCTGCGTACATAGGGAATTTACCCATCGGCACCCGGGAGGGGGCGGCGGAGGGCTCGTCAAAAAACTGGTTATCAAGGGCGACATCAATGGCAGGCCGTGCCAGCCGTGCCTCCAGTGCGAGCAATTGTTCCAGACGTGCAGGCGTGATGGCATAAAAGGCTGGCGCATTATTGGCAAAAACGGCAACGGCGCCGCCTTCGGCCCGCGCCAGGACACTGGCGGGATCGCGCATAAAATCATCAACACCGGTAACAGTGGACGTCAGGATTCTGGAAGACATAACGCGTTCTCAAACTGGAAAAACAGTACAGGCGCACTGCGTTGCGGATCCGCAGGCATATTGACACATAGTAACACAGAGCGGGCGAAGGGGGATGGAGACGAAAAAGCCGGGTTGCCCCGGCTGTGTTTTTCCCAATGGTGTTGACTCCCGGATCTCTGGCCTGAGCCTGTCCGGTTTTGTATTACGCGATGATGGTTAAGGTCACATCGACGTTGCCACGAGTGGCGTTAGAATAAGGACATACGATATGAGCAGCATCGACCAGTTTCTTCGCTTCTGCTGCATCCATACCTTCAAGATGAATTTTCAGTTCAACTTCAATACCAAAACCGGTCGGCAGTGGGCCGATCCCGACGTTTGCTTCAGTAAAGGCGTCTTTTGGCATAGTGAATTTGTCACGACCGGCAACGAACTTCATCGCACCCAGGAAGCAGGCAGAATAGCCAGCGGCAAACAGCTGCTCTGGGTTCGTGACTTCACCACCCATGCCACCCATCTCTTTAGGGACGCCGAGTTTTACATCCAGCACGCCATCAGAAGAGGTCGCGCGGCCATCACGACCACCGGTGGCTTTAGCGTTTGCGGTGTAAATCACTTTTTCTAAAGACATAACAGGTTCCTTATCGTATTTGTCGGTTGCTATAATATAGTGTGCTATTTATTTACGTGCATGACGCCTGCGCTAGCGAAGCGTTATGCACGTTGAAACTGGTGGCGAAGCTGCTCAAGCTGCTGCTTGAGGATCATTAACTGTGCATGGTCACAATCAAACGAACACATTACCGCGTTCGGAATGGACTGCGCCTGCTGGTGTAGCTCGCGACCGCTTTCAGTCAGGGTTATCACCACCTGACGTTCATCCTGACGGGAGCGCTGACGACTAATAAAACCTGCGCTTTCCAGGCGCTTTAGCAGTGGCGTTAACGTAGCCGAATCAAGAAACAGGCGTTCACCAATATCCGACACGGTTACGTCATCCTTCTCCCATAACACCAGCATTACCAGGTACTGCGGGTAGGTCAGGTTCAACGGTGCCAGTAACTGCCGGTAAAGTTTATGCAGCGCCAGATTTGTCGAGTAAAGTGCAAAACAAAACTGGTTATCAAGTGCAAGCTGCGCGTTCGGGGTCTGCTTTGTTTTCATGTTTATGAATATAGGTAGTGCACGATTTAATTGCAAGTGATTTATGCACAAATATAACGCAATACTACGTCAACCGCCATTTGCCGATAGTGTAAGCGCTCCTGCTGCTCTTCATCATCCTCAACAAGCATGGAGAAGGCGTAGCAGTTGGCAACGTAGTGGAAACTGAAGCTGCTAATGACCCGGTGCAGGTCGCGGGCGCATACGCTCTGATGGAACAGGTGCTTATCCTTCCCGCGAGATAAAATCTCTTCCAGTAACGTCAGGGCGCTACGGTTCAGGTCACGCAGCAGGGCAGACTGGCGGATATACCGTCCCCGCTGCATGTTTTCCATACAGATGATACGAATAAAATCAGGATGATTGGCGTGGTAATCAAAGGTGCTTTCCACCAGATGAACCAGGGCTTCGACAGGGGCAAGCGTGGCAAGATCTAACGCATTCTCGCTGGCTCGTATCGCGGTATAAACATACTCGAGCACCTGCAGATACAGATTTTCTTTCGTTTTATAGTGGTACACCACCATACGTTTAGTGGTGCCTGCTTTTTCGGCGATCTGTTCCATACGTGCGCCGTTAAGTCCATATTCTGCAAACAGAGCAATGGCGCTAAGAAAGATTTTGTCTTTTACCCTGGATTGATCAAAATCAGCGGGTGCATAAATACCCTGTTGTTCCACATCCGTTCCTTATCTGCCATCGTAGGGATAAGGATTATTACCACGCCGTGTTGATAACTCAAACTCAGACGCGCGGGCGTTTGCGATAGAGCCAGAGCCCGGGAATGGACAGGCCAATCGACAGTGCCCCGACTATGGAAGAGGCTTTAAGAAAGTTGGTCAGCAATAAAATCATCATCTCTTCGCTATAGCCGATATGACTAATTTTAACCGCCGAAATCATGGCGGTATAGGCAGAAATACCGGGAAACATAGGGATAACCGCCGCGACAGTGAAAACTTTCGGATGGGCCAGGTACCAGCGTGACCAACGAATACCGATGCTTCCGACCAGCATGGAGGCGACGAATGTCGACCATTCGATATTAAAACCGCCGTGAACCATAGCAAAGCGTGCGCCATGACCTATTGCGCCAAGCAGCGCGCACCAGGGCAGGGCGCGGTGAGGCACGTTGAACACCATCGCAAACCCTACGGCCGGAATGGCGGCAAGCACCATATCCTGGAGAAGCGCCAGTAAAAACCAGATTACATCCATCCTCGTAGCCCCCATAACGTCATGGACATCACCACACCAATACAGGTGGCAAGCGTTAGCAGACTGGCGATAGCCCAGCGGGCGAGGCCGGTGTTGATGTGCCCCTTAAACATGTCCGCCACGGCATTAATTAACGGAAAACCCGGCACGAGGAGCAGAACGCTCGCGGCCATCGCGACGGTGGACGTATGAATAAAGCCCGGTAACGTTAGCATCAGGCCTGAGATGGTTGTCGCCACGAATGCGGTGATGCAGAAATTAATCTGTGGGTGCATATGGCGATTTGCCAGCAACAGGCGAACATACATCGCCACACTACTTGCGCAGAATGTAATAAAGGCGCCATCCCAGCCACCATTATTTAACCGGCAAAAACAGGCGCAGGAAAGCCCGACCATGACGGTGACCAGCCAGCGTGGATAACGTAATGGTTTAACCTGTGAGAAGCGTTTTTCGACATCCCGGGCGTCGAGCAATTTATGCTCGGCCATTATAACAATGTGCTGCACTTCGGTGACGACGTGCATATTAATGCCACGATCGCTGTTTTTGCGGGTGGAGGTCAGGCACTGGCCATCTTTAATGGTGGTGAGCACGATGGCATTCGAGGAGATGGAACTCTCAACGCTGTCCATACCCAGTGCCAGGCCGAGGCGGGTAGATAACTCCTCAACCAGTGCGCTTTCGGCACCATGTTGTAATAAAAAAAGCCCGCACTGAATAGATAAACGTGTGATGGCACGTTGTGACGACTGCTCTTCTTGCATCTGCATGATAGCCCTGGTGGTAATGCCAAAGTCCCACGGATCGTGGCACGAATCGCTAATTTTTAGCATAGGTTGGCCTGCTCATGGCGCGGGAGCAGATCAATATTCGTGCAATAAATCATAAAATTTTACCCGGATGCGCACAGGGCAGGCACGGTGACAGCGACCGAGGAGGCCGGGGAAGGCAGACGTAGTAAAGGAGAGAGAAAACATTATTTAGCGGAAATATATAACGCGCATGAATTAATAAGGGTGGGTTGATATATATTTGTTTGGGTTATCCTGAAAGGAAGTATTATATCTTTTCAATGTGACGCAACAGGTTGACACTATTACCAGTGATTTTTATACTCGCTCATTGTTTCAACAATTTCTGTTGGGCATTAATAATGCCAGGTTCCTTGTTATCAGGGTGATTAGCATGTGTTGCTGACAAGGTAGTTGGCATTCTATGAATTATTCATATTCTTTATTTTATAAGACTCGCGAATGGATGCGGAGGTTTTATGTTATCAGGGTTGTGTAAATACGGAATCGTTATCAGTAAAGTGCCCGTATTAAAAATTGGGTTGGGTGACATAATGGAACGTCACTTTCCTGACTATGAAATGACGTTTTTCCGCTCTCTGGAAGAGGTCACGCTGTTACACCTGCGCCGTGCTGATTTGATTATTGCGGACCTCTCAGGCGATCCGCGGCACACTAAAAACGTGTGTGAGCAATATTTCTCTATTATTAAACAGCACCCTGATGTTCACTGGGTTTTCTTCGTTTCACGTCATTTTTATCCTACTGCCGTAGAATTACTCATGCGTCCGGGCAGCACGCTTCTTTCTGATATGGAACCGATTGAAGGGGTCATTGGCGCTATTCGCCACGGCACCGGACAAGCAGAAAAAATTAGTCAGACACTATTAACGTCTGATTATCTTGAAATTGAGGCATCGGTAGAAAAGTCCGAGCGTTTAACGCTTTCCGAACGCAAAGTCATGCGATTGCTTGGAAAGGGATGGGGTATTAATCAAATCGCCACGCTGTTGAAGAAGAGTAATAAAACAGTAAGCGCACAAAAGAACAGTGCAATGCGTCGGTTATCGCTACGCAGCAACGCAGAATTATATGCATGGATAAACAGTTCAGAAGGCATGAAAGAGCTGAATCTGATTTCAGCCTATGGAGAACCGTCAGAATGGAACGCATCTCAGCCAAAAAGCATGTTGCCATCATCGAGAAGTGCATGATGAGCGAGGCGGGCCTTCGCCATCTTTTATCATCGCCCGCCACTCAAAAATACCGTTTTCATTTTTTCAGGGATCGCGAGGTTTTTGCTGAAGCTATGTGCAAGACGGATTTTTTCTCCGTCATATACTCTCTTTCCGGTTTGCGAGAACCACGACGTGAATGTCTGATGTGCCTGCATATGCTTTCAGTGTCTCATCCGGGGATTCAGCGTATTGTGCTGGCGGAAGACGATCGCGAAGCGCGTCTGGTGAGCCGTCTGTATCCCAAAGAGCTGCATGGCATTTTGAGTAAATCCGATACCCTGAACGCGTTGCTCAGCCAGCTCGTTACGCTTCTTGGGGAGACGCGGCGGGTGAATGATAACGTCATTAATCACTGGTACGTCAGCCGAAGCCGCATGTTAAGCCCGACCGAGCATGCCATATTGCGGCACATGTCACGCGGGCTGTCGATTCCTGAAATCGCCATCACCCTGGATCGCAATATTAAAACCGTGCGCGCGCATAAGTTTAATGCGATGGCAAAACTGGGAATTAATTCTGAAGTGGCTCTGCTGCATGCGGCGGATATTATCGCCTGGCTACCCATCTCCACTTTTATGCAGGATTCTGACTCCGCTGTCGCCTGACAGGTGACGCTCTTTTGCCAGGTTAATTAACCTGGCATTTTTTTACAGGCAGACATCAATCCATTTTGCTTTCGTCAGCTCAGCCATACGCTGAGGAGAGATACGGACAGCGCTGTGGGTTGCACCGGCCGCTGGCAGCACTTCGTCGTAGTGTTTCAGGGAGATATCACAATAGACGGCCAGCGGGTTTTCCAGACCAAAAGGGCAGACGCCGCCAACCGGGTGGCCTGTCATGGTGACCACTTCGTCGCTACTGAGCATCCGGGCTTTCGCCCCGAAGGTGGATTTCAACTTTTTGTTATCCAGCCGGGCGTCGCCTTTGGCGACAACCAACACAACCTCATCTTTGATCTTCAGTGACAGCGTCTTGGCAATCTGACCAGGCTCAACGTTATGCGCCGCCGCAGCCAGGGCGACCGTAGCAGTGCTTTGACTGAGCTCAATGATGTCAATTTCGGGGGCATTGTCGGCAAAGAATTGCCGCACTGACTGCAAACTCATTTTTTTCTCCTGAACGTAACCTTCAATAATCTGTCACAAGCCCGTGATCCCTGTAAATATTTTGTCATAACAAACTCGTTACGGCGCATTTCTGGATCCCCTTCACAATCGCGGAAACCGGTTACAGTAACCGGTTGCAGTGTTTCAAACCGGGGTTAATACTGACTCGGTCACTTCCTCTGTTCTGATAATTAATAAGAGCCGTCTATGAAACGTATCCTGCTTCGTTGTAATGCTGGTTCGTTAACCAGCATGGTTTTAAACCCTAAAAATGGATTGCTGCACGGCAAAGTACTCGCTGTTGCGCTGAATTATTTAGACTGACAGGAGAGCCGCTATGTCTGCCAACCATGCTGTGTTTAACGTGATATTTCGCTTCATCGAAAACTATGTCAGCCCGATTGCCGGGCGAATTTCATCTCAACGTCATGTCATGGCTATCCGTGATGGTTTTATTTCCGCCATGCCATTTATGATTGTCGGTTCATTTTTATTGGTTTTTGCCTACCCGCCTTTCTCGCCGGATACCACCTGGGGCTTCGCTCGTGCCTGGCTGGATCTGGCAAAAGAGTATGAAGGCCGTATTCTCACCCCCTTTGATATGACGATGGGTATTATGTCTGTTTACGTGTGTGCTGCTATCGCCTATAACCTCGGCAAGCACTACGTAAAATCCCATCAGCTCGATCCTTTTATGTGCGCCATGCTCGCACTGATGGCCTTTCTGCTGGTTGCCGCTCCAAAAACAAAAGGCACGCTGCCGGTAGACAGCCTCGGCGGGGTCGGTATTTTCACCGCGATCTTGGTTGCTCTCTATTGCGTTGAAATGATGCGCCTGTTGAAAACATGGAATATTGGTATCCGCTTACCCGAGCAGGTGCCGCCGATGATCAAAAACTCCTTTGATCTGTTGATCCCGGTACTGGTCGTGGTGCTGACCCTCTATCCGTTGAGCCTGTTTATTCAAACCCAGTTCGATATGCTGATCCCGCAGGCGATTATGGCGGTATTCAAGCCGCTGGTTTCTGCGGCGGACTCTCTGCCTGCGATTCTGCTGGCCGTACTGATAGGCCATCTTCTCTGGTTCGCAGGCATTCATGGTGCAGCGATTGTCTCAGGTATGCTGCAAATGTTCTGGCTGACTAATCTGGGCCTGAACCAGACGGCGCTGGCGCAAAGCGCGCCTCTGCCGCACATCTTTATGGAAGCATTCTGGACGTTTTTTATTGTGATAGGAGGTTCCGGTGCAACCATGGGGCTGGTGCTTTGCTATCTGCGCAGTAAGTCTGTGCATTTACGCTCAATTGGACGTCTGAGCGTGGTGCCGAGTATGTTTAACATTAACGAACCGGTTATTTTTGGCACCCCGATTGTGATGAACCCCGTGTTCTTTATCCCGTTCCTGCTGGCACCGATGCTCAATGCCGTTGTGGCCTGGGCTGCCATGAAAATGGATCTGATTGGTCGTGTGATTTCCGTTGTGCCCTGGACGGCACCCGCGCCTATCGGCGGGGCATGGGCGTTAGGCTGGGATTTCCGGGCCGCTATCCTGGTGATTATTCTGGCCGTAATTTCCGCCATCATTTATTACCCGTTCTTTAAAGTCTACGAGAAGCAGCTACTTGAGCAGGAAGCAGAGGAAGCACAGCGTATGGAAGAAGAGAAACAACAGGTGGCCTGAATAAAAGCAAAAAAGCTTACTCTTTTTACGGTTTGCCCCTCTCCCGGAGAGCTGAGGGATCCTCAGAAAAAAATGCGAGTACAGTCGGTCCCCTCTCCCTTGAGGGAGAGGGCCAGGGTAAGGGGGAAATGCAGCTCTGATGGCCATTCCGTTCACCTTATGTCCCTTGCTTTTCTGTCACGCCAGAACCCGTGAACGTGCCAGGGTGGTTCACCGCCACCGTCCTGGCGACCCAGGCTCCCGGTCAGGAAAATCGCCGCTGGCGCAGGCGCTATTCAACATTGCTCCCGGCAATGTTGTCAGCTTATTCCTTCAGGCTTATCGGGGACGGGCGGAGGTAACGTCCCTGAAAATCCGCCCTCGCCGCGCATCGCCCCGCTCTTGCGGATACGCCTCATCGCTTTTCAGCCGGACCCTGTCATTGCGGTGACAGTTTAATTCTCATTGCGCCGTGATATCGCTGCAAAACGTCATATTACCGGGGATCTCTCAGCCCGGAGGGAGAGGGTGTGAGTGAGGGCAAAGATTATTTCAGCGTGCAGTCGCCGCACTGCTGGACATCCGGCAGGCGGTAACGCTGGCAGCAGGTGCGTCTGACCAGTGTTCCGTCACGGTTAACGACGGTCCGCCAGAGCGGGTTGTCGTTACCATCCGACAGCTGTTTTTCAAAGAAACAGAACTGACGCAGGGCTGCTACTCGTGATTCCCCCAGCAGTGGGGTCATTTCCCCCAGATACCAGTTAATCAGATAGCCAGTATTGCTCCAGATAAGCTTACCGTTTATCTCACCGGTTGCCTCTAACGCTTTCACTACCGGCAGCATGGCATCGCGAATCAGTGCCTCAATACGGGGGATATCCCCTTCGGCAGTCAGGGCATCATCCTGCCAGAGATCCAGCCAGAAGCAGGCCGCACGCCCGCTCTCATGAAACTCGACATGAATATGTTCTGAAGAGAGATTTAGCGCTTGTTTCTGCGTTAACAGCGCCAGCAGGAGGGGCGGCACCATCAGGCCGAAATACCACTGCGCCCACAAAGAAAGAAGCGGTTTACCTTCATAGGGAAGGGCCGGTTGTTTTTGATAGATATGCCTGGCATAGATCGCTATGAGTTCTTGCAGTTTTGCCGGACGCATCCATTCAACAAGGGTTAAGGCCTCGCGGGGAGCAAGCTCATTAAGTCTGATAAAATCCAAAAGATGGGGCCGCAGGCGGGTAAGCGTATCGCGAATGCTCGTGGCCAACGCGTCAGTAGCGTTAACGTGTCTGACGCGTCGAATGATCAGTTCATTTATAGGTGCGCAGCGATAGGCCATAGTTCAGGATAGATGGAAATCTAAATGATAATGATTGCCAATCCTAGCCAGAGGTAAAATCGATAGCAAGTTGTTTATCGTAAAAAAAGGATTACCCGTCAGGCTGTCTGTAAATCATCACTGACCAGAATATTATTCCGGCCCTGATGTTTGGCCTCGTAGAGGGTTTTATCCGCTTTACTCAGGGCTTCTTCGATATCGCCATCTTCAAGTGGGGCAATGCCAATACTCACGGTAACGTTCGTGGCGACGCTCTCATTAAACATATGGGGGATGTCGAGATCGTAAACCTGCTGGCGAATGCGCTCCGCCGCTGCGCGGGCGCGCTCAATATCGACACTGTTAAGCAGGATCATAAATTCTTCCCCTCCAAAACGCGCAACGATATCGCGGGAACGTACGGCATCGCGGATGGCGGCAGAAACACGAATAAGCGCCTGATCGCCCATCATATGACCATAATGGTCATTGTAAGCTTTGAAATGGTCGATATCGAGTAACAGAACAAACCGCGTGCCATCATCCAGCGCCATCAGGTTATCAAGCTTATGCTGCAGCCCGCGACGGTTATAGAGACCGGTAAGCGGGTCGAGCATGCTCAGATCATTAAGTGTCTTACGTTCCTGTAACAGCCGGTACATCAATGCCTGAGCGAAATTGTCGTTACGCTTTTGAATGACATGCTGTATGGAGATGGCGACGAGAGGGAGCGCAAAGGCGTAGATCAGGCGTATCGACATTTCACCACTGCTAAACCAAAGGCAGGCAGCGAACGTCGGGAAGGAGTGCAACACAAAGGCGATGATATTATTAGAAAAGGCGAGGGCGCCAATAAATAAAACACTTAATAGGGCAATAAGCAGATAAGGAGAATGATAATTTTCCAATGCCCTGGTTTTAATAATGATATGCCATGCCCACAGACAGCCAAATAAAAAAGAGCTGACGGTGATATTTAATTTTTTCCTGGGAAATTTCCACTGCCAGAACAGTGCAAGCCCGCTAAGGCTGGCAATGAGACACTGAGGAGGTGTAAGCACCTGCAAATTGCCAAGCGGCAGTGCGACAGAAAACAGAGCTGAAATGACATTAAGTAACAAGAAAAGTCGTAGCGACAGACGATATTTCTTTTTACAGAGAGATTGCCAGGTTTGTGCTGTCATATATTTAAAAAATCGTTATTAATCTGCAATGTATAATTTAACGGGTTGCCAAAATGAAAAATAACGCGAGGAAACGTGACCGCGAAAAGATGAAATTGTTTAGATTTAATTAAGTGACGCTTAATTTATCACCTTCGTGAATCTCTGTCACCTGAAGATGAGTAAAGTTCATACCGCTTTTTGTCGGTATGCTGACAAATGAGAAAAGATATCATATGATATTGGTTATCATTATCAGTGTGAGAGATGAAACCATGTTGCAACGTGCTTTGGGAAGTGGATGGGCCATCCTGTTACCCGGTATCGTCGTCGCTGTGATGGCTTTTGCCGATCTTTCGCTGGATGCCTGGCGGGCAATGATCATTATCGGGTTAGTGCTGACACCTGCCATGCTCTACCATAAACGCTTGCGTCATTTTATCTTATTGCCATCAGGTGTTGCCCTGGTAGGCGGAATCATCCTGGCTATGCTCAATGTGAAAACGATGTTGTAACAGGATGGTGAAACCGGGGGGGCAAATCAGGAAAGGAGATAAGATATTTGGTGCGAGGGGGGGGACTCGAACCCCCACATCCTAAGGACACTAACACCTGAAGCTAGCGCGTCTACCAATTCCGCCACCTTCGCACAACTATCTTACTTTGCTACTGCTGTTTGATATCGCCTCGTTGGTGCGAGGGGGGGGACTCGAACCCCCACATCCTAAGGACACTAACACCTGAAGCTAGCGCGTCTACCAATTCCGCCACCTTCGCCCAGTGCGAGCAATATCATTGTGGATTATGGTGCGAGGGGGGGGACTCGAACCCCCACATCCAAAGGACACTAACACCTGAAGCTAGCGCGTCTACCAATTCCGCCACCTTCGCATACCATCGATACAATAAGTATCGTTACCACGGAGGCGCATTCTAGATGTTTTCTGGTTTTCGTCAATAGTTAATTGCAGGTCGCTTTTTCAACTGACGTAAAAAAACGCAGCGGGAATTCAGGCATTAGGGCCCGGTAAAATAACCCTTACCGGGCGCGGGAAAGTTAACGTTTAGCCTGACGGGTCAACACGGTGCGATAGACCTTAAAGCGCCCGGTCTGAGCAATCACCTCATGGAAACCAAAGATTTCATCCAGTACGGCAGGATAAGGCAGGAAGGCGTTAGCGACGATACGCAACTCTCCCCCGCTGTTAAGGTGGCGAACCGCGCCGCGGATCAGCACCTGCGTAGCTTCCAGGCTGGTTTGCAAGCCATCATGGAACGGCGGGTTAGAGATGATCATGTCGAAGCGACCGGTGACATCAGAGAAGACGTTACTGGCAAACACCTCTCCTTCCAGCCCGTTCGCAGCAAGGGTAGACTTACTTGCTGCAATGGCCGCAGCAGAAACATCACATAACGTCAGGCGCACCTTCGGGGAATGGCTGGCCAGTACTGTAGAGAGTACGCCTGCACCACAACCCACATCCAACACTTTGCCTTTCGTATGCGGCGTCAGGGTGGAGAGTAAGAGCTGGCTTCCAACGTCGAGCCCATCGCGGCTGAAAACGCCCGGCAGGGTTTTGATGGTCAAACCATCCAGCGCGTATTCGTTCCAGAAACCCTGAGCATCAAAGGTCGGCTGTTTCTCCAGCCGGCCATGATACAACCCACAGCGACGTGCGCTATCAACCTTATTCAGGGGCGCGAACTCTGCCAGCATCTGTTCTGCACTGCGCACACCGCTGCGGTTTTCACCGACAACAAAAATGTCCGTCCCAACCGGCAGAAGGGAGAGGAGATTCATCAACTGATACTGGGCTTCAGGTTTATTCTTCGGCCAGTAATAGATAAGGGTATCACTGTCGCCCACAGCCTCTTGTTCCAGGCTCAGTGCGAAGACAGCATTATCGCCCATCTGGCGATTCAGCGTTTGCCACTGGTGATATTGCTGGGTCCAGGCGCGGCTAAACGCGGTCTCCAGCCTGGCGGGCAGGTCATCCTGCAAGTCACCGGCAAAAAGAATGCGGCTTTGTTCGAAATCATCACTGTGACGCAGCAAGACTTCACTTGCCGGGGTTAAAGCAGACATGGGAGGGTTCCTCATTAAACTCAGCCCGGGATTATACACGTTATCCTTCACGCTGCCTCTTTGTTGACGGCGTCTTTGCACCCCGGTCACTTACCTGAGTAAGCTCCCGGGGATACTCATCCTTGTCGCCGCGATGCAACGTGAATGATGTTGTGTGTATACAGGTTATCCTTCACGCTGCCTCTTTGGTTGATGGCGCATAATCGACGAGTTTGCTATATTTGCGCGCCTGACAGACAGGAGTGCTTCCCGATGACGACCCGACGCGACTGGCAATTACAGCAACTGGGTATCACCCAGTGGTCCCTGCGCCGCCCGACGGCGTTACAGGGAGAGATCGCTATCTCGCTTCCGCCTCATGTTCGTCTGGTAATGGTCTCTTCTGAACTTCCTGCCCTCACCGAGCCGTTGATAGACGATGTGTTACGCGCGCTGGCAGTGACTGCAGATCAGGTCTTACAACTGACACCGGACCGCGTACTCATGCTTCCCGAAGGGTCAGCATGTAACAGCTGGCGAATAGGTGTTGAGACACCCCTGACGCTGGCGGGCGCACAAGTGGCATCGCCTGCATTTGACGAACTTCGGGCAAACCCGGCGGCACGAGCCGCGTTATGGCAACAAATCTGCGATTATGAACACGATTTCTTCCCTCACCACGACTGATTTAGCCCGTGCCTATGATATCGAAACTCGCGCGCATGCCTTTCCCTGGAGCGAGAAGACGCTGGCGTCTAACCAGGGCGAGCGCTATCTCAATTTACGGCTGATGGTGGGCGATGAAATGGCGGCCTTTGCCATTACCCAGGCCGTGCTTGACGAGGCCACTCTGTTTAATATCGCCGTCGACCCGACATGGCAACGTAAGGGGCTGGGGCGGGCGTTGCTTGAGCACCTCATCAGCGAACTTGAAAAGCGCGACGTCCTGACGCTATGGCTGGAGGTGCGGGCGTCAAACCTTGCCGCCATTGCCCTGTACGAAAGTCTGGGCTTTAACGAGGCGACCATTCGCCGCAACTATTATCCCACCGCGACCGGGCGGGAAGACGCCATTATCATGGCGCTGCCACTTTAATAAATGAAAGGTGTAGATGTAATGAGATGGGACTGGATATTCTTTGATGCTGACGAAACCCTGTTTACGTTCGATGCGTTCGGCGGCCTGCAGCGGATGTTCCTTGACTATAGTGTCACGTTCACTAGCGAAGATTTTCAGGACTATCAGTCGATTAATAAACCGTTGTGGGTCGATTATCAGAACGGTGCTATTACCGCGTTACAGTTACAACATCAGCGTTTTCAGGGATGGGCTGAACGCCTTAACGTTGCCCCTGGTGATTTAAATCACGCCTTCCTTAATGCGATGGCGGAAATCTGTGCGCCGCTGCCCGGTGCCGCCTCTCTGTTGTCGAGCCTCAAAGGAAAGGCAAAGCTTGGCATTATTACCAATGGCTTTACCGCGTTGCAGCAAATTCGTCTGGAACGTACCGGTTTTCGTGACTACTTTGATTTACTGGTCATCTCTGAGCAGGTTGGCGTCGCAAAACCTGATCCACGTATTTTCGATTTCGCGCTGGCGCAGGCGCAAAATCCGGATCGCTCCCGGGTGCTGATGGTCGGTGATACCGCCGAATCCGATATTCTGGGAGGCATGAATGCAGGCCTGTCGACCTGTTGGCTCAACGCGCACGATCGCGTCCTGCCCGAGGGTATTGATCCCACCTGGACCGTGACATCGCTAACCGAACTGGAGCAACTCCTGTGTAAACATTGATTGTCTGCACTCAGTCGTTGAGTACAATAGCCGCATTTTTCTTATCTCCTGGCGTGGCTGTGGCCGCGCCTTTACCCAGAAGAAATTGATTATGACGTTGTCTCCTTATTTACAAGAGGTAGCGAAGCGCCGTACGTTCGCCATTATCTCTCACCCGGATGCCGGTAAAACCACCATCACCGAAAAGGTGCTGCTGTTCGGACAGGCTATCCAGACCGCCGGTACGGTAAAAGGCCGTGGCTCCAGCCAGCACGCAAAATCCGACTGGATGGAAATGGAAAAGCAGCGTGGGATCTCGATTACCACTTCCGTGATGCAGTTCCCGTATCACGACTGTCTGGTGAACCTGTTGGATACCCCGGGTCACGAAGACTTCTCTGAAGATACCTACCGTACCCTGACGGCGGTGGACTGCTGTCTGATGGTTATTGATGCGGCAAAAGGGGTTGAGGATCGTACCCGCAAGCTGATGGAAGTTACCCGTCTGCGCGACACGCCCATCATCACCTTTATGAACAAACTTGACCGTGACATCCGCGATCCTATGGAATTACTGGATGAAGTGGAAAACGAGTTGAAGATTGGCTGTGCGCCTATCACCTGGCCGATTGGCTGTGGAAAGCTGTTTAAAGGCGTATACCACCTTTATAAAGACGAAACCTACCTTTACCAGACCGGTAAAGGCCACACCATTCAGGAAGTGCGCATTGTTAAGGGTCTGAACAGCCCGGAGCTGGACGCGGCGGTGGGGGACGATCTGGCACAACAGCTGCGTGACGAACTGGAGCTGGTGCAGGGCGCCTCTAACGAGTTCGACCAGGAGCTGTTTCTGGCGGGCGAAATCACCCCGGTCTTCTTTGGTACGGCACTGGGTAACTTTGGCGTCGATCATATGCTCGACGGGCTTGTCGAGTGGGCGCCAGCGCCGATGCCGCGCGCGACCGACTCCCGCGAGGTCGTGGCGGCGGAAGAGAAGTTCTCCGGCTTCGTCTTTAAAATTCAGGCCAACATGGACCCGAAACACCGTGACCGCGTCGCCTTCCTGCGCGTGGTCTCTGGTAAATATGAAAAGGGCATGAAGCTGCGCCAGGTTCGCCTGGGTAAAGACGTGGTGATTTCCGATGCGCTGACCTTTATGGCGGGCGACCGCTCTCACGTTGAAGAAGCGTTCCCTGGCGATATCATCGGTCTGCACAACCACGGCACCATTCAGATTGGCGACACCTTCACGCAGGGTGAGATGATGAAGTTCACCGGCATTCCGAACTTCGCCCCTGAACTGTTCCGCCGTATTCGCCTGAAAGATCCGCTCAAGCAAAAACAGCTGCTCAAAGGGCTGGTACAGCTCTCAGAAGAGGGGGCCGTCCAGGTGTTCCGTCCCATCGCCAACAACGATCTGATCGTGGGTGCGGTAGGGGTGCTGCAGTTTGACGTAGTGGTATCGCGTCTGAAAAGCGAATACAACGTCGAAGCGGTGTATGAATCCGTCAACGTGGCAACTGCGCGTTGGGTGGAGTGCGGCGACGTGAAGAAATTCGAAGAGTTTAAACGTAAGAACGAAATTCACCTTGCGCTGGATGGCGGCGATAACCTGACCTATATTGCCCCCACTATGGTTAACCTGAACCTCGCACGTGAGCGTTATCCTGACGTTCAGTTCCATCAGACCCGCGAACACTAATCCCTCTACGGAGCGCGGCAGACGCCGTGCTCCGTCACTTTACCTGTCTTATTAGCCTCTTGCGGAAAGTTCTTAAATAGACGCGATTTCGCTTTCATTGCTCGCTTTTTAATCTCTCCAACAAGCGCTTTTGCGATTGTGATCTATATTTAACAAAGTAATGACATTTTGGTTGGGTGTTAATCCCGTTCAATGCATGTTCAAAGGTTATTTATTCATCCAAAGTGTCATTGCTCAGTATTAATGACTGGAAAAGAGCCATGTGCGAAGGGTGAAAGCGGCAAAGGCCGTGAATGTGACCCAAGTCCTTGACTCAATATTAGGTGATTTCACCAGAGTAACAACGGCTTGATTGCCGTGGACAGCCCAAATTGTGGGCAAACTACAGGAATAGATCGATGACTACGACAAGACTGAAGATTTCTAAGACTCTGCTGGCAGTAATGTTGGGCGCAACGCTTGCAAGTGGTTCTGCATTAGCGGAAACCACCACAACCGACAAAGCGCAAAATACTGCTGATAACGCAGGGCAAAAAATCGATAGCTCTATGAATAAAGTCGGTGATTTCATGGATGACAGTGCCATTACGGCAAAAGTTAAAGCCGCGCTGGTTGATCATGAGGATATCAAAAGTACCGATATTTCCGTGAAAACTGAGAAGAAAGTGGTGACCCTGAGTGGTTTTGTTGAGAGCCAGGCTCAGGCTGAAATGGCAGTAAACGCAGCGAAAGGTGTTGAGGGTGTGGCCTCCGTAAGTGACAAACTGCATGTTCGTGATGGTAAATCAACCACCGCGAAAGGTTATGCAGGCGATACGGCGACAACCAGTGAAGTGAAAGCAAAACTGCTTGCCGATGACATCGTCCCGTCCCGTAAGGTGAAAGTGGAAACAACCGATGGTGTCGTGCAGTTGTCCGGTACCGTTGATTCTCAGGCACAAATCGAACGTGCTGAGAGCATCGCTAAAGCGGTGGATGGCGTTAAAAGCGTGAAAAACGATCTTAAAGCAAAGTAATAAACCCTGAAAATGTGCAAACCCGATAAATTCGGGCGAAGTCAGTAAGCACCTGGGAAAATATCGCAGTGAGCATCCTGAGCGCTCACGTTTAGCGGTCGACATTAACTATGGTTAAGGAGAGTCTTATGTTTCGTTGGGGCATTATATTTCTGGTTATCGCGTTAATTGCCGCCGCTCTGGGCTTTGGTGGTCTGGCAGGTACGGCAGCTGGCGCTGCAAAAATCGTCTTTATCGTGGGTATCATTCTGTTCCTGGTCAGTCTGTTCATGGGACGCAGACGCCCATAGCGATGTAACGTTCGGTTAAACGAATCCTAAAGCCAGTCCATGTGACTGGCTTTCATTGTTTCTATGAATAGTAAAATGCGTTACTTTGGCTTAATGATAACCAATAATAATTAAAGGAAGGCAGGGTGGGGCAGCATATTCCCGTAACGCTTGGCAACATCGCGCCACTTGCGCTAAAACCATTTCGTCCTGGCCGCATCGCCCTGGTATGTGAAGGTGGCGGTCAGCGGGGCATCTTCACAGCCGGCGTGCTGGATGAATTTATGCGCGCCGAATTCGACCCCTTCGATCTTTACCTTGGCACCTCTGCCGGTGCGCAGAATCTCTCTGCGTTTGTCTGCAACCAGCCGGGGTATGCCCGCAAAGTTATCATGCGATATACCACGACGCGGGACTTTTTCGACCCGGTGCGCTTTGTGCGCGGTGGTAATCTGGTCGACCTTGACTGGCTGGTAGAGGCCACAGCAACCAAAATGCCGTTAGCGATGGACTATGCCGCGCGTGGGTTTGATGCAGGAAAATCCTTTCTGATGACCGCCTGCCGGCAGGATGACTACACGGCAGAGTATTTCTCACCGGATAACAGCACCTGGCTTGATCTGATTCGGGCGTCCAGCGCCATTCCGGGTTTTTACCGACCGGGCGTCATGCTTAATGGCATAAACTACCTTGATGGCGGCGTGAGTGACGCCATTCCGGTGCAGGAAGCGGCAAAGCGCGGGGCAAAAACCATCGTTGTGATCCGTACCGTACCCTCGCAGATGTACTATACCCCGCAATGGTTTAAACGCATGGAGCGCTGGCTGGGAGAGAGCAGTCTGCAACCCTTGATAAATCTGGTGCAGCATCATGAGAAAACCTACTCCGCGACCCAACGGTTTATCGAGACGCCGCCCGGTAAACTGCGCATTATCGAGATCTATCCGCCAAAACTGTTAAGCAGTATGGCGCTGGGCAGTCGGCTGCCCGCGCTGCGTGAAGACTACCGGACAGGTCGGCTTTGTGGCCGCTATTTCCTTGCCACGGTGGGTAAATTCCTGGTGGCAACGCCGCCGCTGCTTCGTCATCGCCCGGTTGTCACTCCCCCTGCGACCATTGTGGTACCGCCCGCCGCAGTGGCAAACGATGCGCTGGACACCCCACTGGTCAACGCAGTGCAGGCCAACGATGTGCCATTTATTGACGAGGATACGGCGTGACTTTTCGCTTCATCGATACCCACTGCCACTTTGATTTTCCCCCGTTTGCGGGCAATGAGGCGCAAAGCATCGCCCGTGCGGCAGAGGCGGGCGTCGAGCGGATTATCGTGCCATCGATAGCATCGCGCTATTTTGACCGCGTGGAGAGCCTGGCCCGTACATGGCCTGCGTTGTACGGCGCGCTCGGGCTGCATCCCATCGTCATCGAAGAACACACCCCGGATTGCCTCGACAAACTGGAACAGCGCCTCGCCACGCGGCCAGCCAACGTGGTTGCCATCGGTGAAATAGGTCTCGATTTATACCGTGAAAATCCGCACTTCGAACAGCAGGAAGCCGTGCTGGAAGCACAGCTTAAACTGGCAAAACGCTTTGATTTGCCAGTACTCCTGCACTCGCGGCGCACGCACGACAAACTCGCCATGTACTTAAAGCGTCACAGCTTACCGCGAACCGGCGTGGTGCACGGCTTTGCCGGCAGTTTGCAGCAGGCTGAACGCTTTATCAGCCTCGGGTATTGTATTGGCGTGGGGGGCACGATTACCTATCCGCGTGCCAGTAAGACCCGTGAGGTAATGGCGCAGTTGCCGCTTGGATCCCTGTTGCTGGAAACCGATGCACCGGATATGCCGTTGAATGGTTTTCAGGGCCAGCCGAACCGGCCTGAGCAGGCCGCACGCGTCTTCGACACGCTTTGTGAACTGCGCCCGGAAGCACCGGATGTGATTGCCCAGGCGTTGTTCGACAATACACACCGTCTGTTCCAGCTTGCCTGAGGATGACTACAGGTAGAGTGCAGGCAGGATAACGTTTGTGATGCCCCGTGTTTCCAGCGCCTGCGCCAGCGGTTCGACATCCTGCGCTCCAGCGCTGCGCCACTGTTTTGCTTCGCCATAAACGCCATGAGCATGAAACGCATTGAGTCTTACTGGTACCTCACCCAGCGTCTGAATAAAGGCGGCCAGAGCATCAATGTGTTGCAGGTAATCGCTATGGTCGGGGATAACCAACAGCCGCAGTTCAGCAAGCTTTCGGTTTTCCGCTAACAGACGCAGGCTGCTCTTCACCTGGCTGTTATCCCGCCCGGTAAGGCTGTGATGGCACGTACTACTCCAGGCTTTCAGGTCGATCATCGCCCCATCGCACACGGGCATCAGTTTATGCCAGCCCGTCTCGCTGAGAACGCCGTTGCTGTCCACCAGACACGTGAGGTGCCCCAGGGCTTTGCTGCTCTTAATGGCGTTAAAAAGTTCCAGTAAAAAGGGCAACTGCGTGGTCGCTTCTCCACCACTTACGGTAATGCCCTCAATAAACATCATTGCTTTCTGGATATGGGCCAGCACCTCATCCACGCTGAGCCTGCTCGCCATCGGCGTTGACTGCCGGGGGCAGAGCGTCAGGCAGGTGTCGCACTGCTGACACACCGTGGTATCCCAGTTTACTAACCCGCCTGCCAGCGTTAAGGCACCATGCGGACAGGCCGGTACGCACACGGCGCAATGATCGCAGCGGCCAATCGTCCACGGGTTATGGCAGTTTTTACAGTGCAAATTACAGCCCTGTAAAAACAGGGCCAGGCGGCTTCCCGGCCCGTCCACGCAGGAAAACGGAATGATGTTACTGACTAAAGCGCATCTGCTGTTCATGACTGACCACACGAGGTTGTCGTTCAAGGATACGGGTATTACGGGCAGCTTCTTCACCCAGCCAGGTGGTATTGGTGCGCGACCCTTCAGCGCGGAATTTTTCCAGATCGGAGAGGCGCACCATATAGCCTGTGACGCGCACCAAATCATTACCGCTGACGTTGGCGGTGAATTCACGCATCCCGGCCTTAAACGCACCGAGACAGAGCTGCACCACCGCCTGCGGGTTACGTTTTACCGTTTCATCCAGGGTGAGAATGTCGCTGATCCCCGAAGTATACCAGGCATGATGCGGGGCAACCGTGAGCAGGTGGGTGATGGGATCGGGTTCGTCGCCATAGGGCAGCCGTGCGCCTGGGGTCGTGCCAGCGTCTGAGCTGATACCCGATTGTGCATGCAGCATTGCCCGGTTATTCCAGCCATGTTTCACCGGCGTCGTTGCCACAAACTGAGCGAGCTGTTCGCTGATCTGATAGGCCAGCCTGGTGGCCTCTTCATCTTTACCGTAGCGGGCGCTGAGACCTGCTCGTTCACACAGCAGGTTAACCGCTTCGGCCAGCCCGTACATCCCAAACATTGGCGCAAAGCGCTGAGGGTCAATCAGCCCTTCCTTCACCAGGAAGCTATGCTCAAAGAAGCCGGACTGCGTGTAGAGGAAGTCACAACGCGCGTTGATGATGGCGATTTGCTGCTGGCAATAGTGGGGAAGCATGCGCCTGAAAAAATCGTCGCTCTCCTTGCTGCGTTCGGCGATGGCCTTCAGATTTAATCGCACCAGGGTGCTGCCCCCGCCTGCCAGCGGCAGGGAGTTGTAACAACTGACGATGCCGTACTGCCCTTTTGTGAAAATTTTATCATTTATCGGGCCGTTAGCGACGTGTGGCTTGCTGCATTCACAAATGTTTTTCGCCACCTCAAGCAGTAAATCCTGCGGCGTAATCTCTGGGTCATAAATAAAGGTCAGATTAGGCGCAACCTGCTTGAGTTCGGCATCTGCACGCAGAATGGCGCGTGTGACAGGCGTATCCGCAGGGCCAATATTGGCATGCATGAAGGCATCGGGCAGGGTTCTGTCGAGATAACGCCAGAAACGTTTTATTCGAATATCGATCTCTTCTTGTGTTAGAATTTTAACATACGGCTGCAGTATGGCATCGAGTTGCCCCAAATAGACGGGCATGGATGTGACGGAAGGAACATGGTGGTAGAGGATAGTCAGCATCGACAGCGCGTCGTCGAGGTCGGTTGCCCCTTCCAGTTCAAGCCATTGCGAACCGTTCGCGAGGAATTTTGCATAATCGGGCAGGACATAGCGTGGTTTATAGGGGGCATGGCCCTCGAACATATCGCAGATTGTCCCTTCTTCCAGCGCGGCACGAGACTGTTCCGGCAGCGCCGGGTAGGGGAGATGGTTCTCCGCTTCCAGCGCCAGAAAGTGGCGTTTTTGCGCAGGCGTGAGTGCCGTACTGGTAACAATTTCCCGGCAGCGTGACTGGTGGGATGAATCAGTAGTCAAAGACATATTCGCTCCTCTTATTCCTTAAGTGGTGAGCGAAGTGTAGGTAATCGGTGATTCGTCTCTCTTGATCCACACCCGCTAAATAGCCAGTAACGTTCTTCGCGTAATACAAAAATTTGATGAATGTCTCATTATGGTTTTGCAAATGTGTATGTCGTTTTCATTAACTGTGATGAGTGTCGAAGTGTGATGATGGGTAAATGTTAGAATAATAACAGACCCGACTAAATCGGCAGTTGCCGACGGAGAGAGCTATGACTGATTTAACTGCAAGCAGCCTGCGTGCGCTTAAACTGATGGACCTGACTACCCTTAACGACGATGACACCAATGAAAAAGTCATCGCCCTGTGCCATCAGGCAAAAACTGCAGTGGGTAACACGGCGGCCATCTGTATCTATCCGCGTTTTATTCCGATTGCGCGTAAAACGCTGAATGCGCAGGGCACCCCCGATGTGCGTATCGCGACGGTAACTAACTTTCCGCATGGTAACGACGACATTGATATTGCCCTGGCGGAAACCCGCGCTGCTATCGCTTATGGTGCAGACGAAGTGGACGTGGTGTTCCCGTACCGTGCGCTGATCGCCGGTAACGAGCAGGTGGGTTTTGATCTGGTCAAAGCCTGTAAAGAAGCCTGTGCGGCGGCAAACGTGCTGTTGAAAGTCATCATCGAAACCGGTGAGCTGAAAGAAGAAGCGTTGATCCGTAAGGCCTCTGAAATCTCCATCAAAGCCGGGGCGGATTTTATTAAAACGTCTACCGGTAAAGTACCGGTCAATGCCACGCCGGAAAGCGCTCGCATTATGCTGGAAGTGATCCGTGATATGGGCGTTGAGAAAACCGTTGGTTTCAAACCGGCTGGTGGCGTGCGTACCGCTGAAGACGCGCAGCAGTATCTGGCGATTGCCGATGCGCTGTTCGGTGCTGACTGGGCGGATGCCCGCCACTATCGCTTTGGCGCGTCCAGCCTGCTGGCAAGCCTGTTAAAGGCGTTGGGCCACGGCGACGGTAAGAGCGCAAGCAGCTACTGATTCACTCATCCTGCTTCAGGCTGCAGGTGCGTTGGCTGCACCTCCTTACCCAGGCCACTTGTTTTGGTAAGCGCCTGGGATACGCTTCCTTACCGCCTTCCTGCAGCCTGAATGATTTGAGTAAATCTTGCTTTTCATTGCGGCGGCTCATCCGCCGCCCTTAACCTGATTGTTCGGGGGTACCGTGTTTCTCGCACAAGAAATTATTCGTAAAAAACGTGATGGTCATGCGTTAAGCGAAGAAGAAATTCGCTTTTTTATCAATGGTATTCGCGATAATACCGTTTCCGAAGGGCAGATTGCTGCGCTGGCGATGACCATTTTCTTTCATGATATGTCGATGCCTGAGCGTGTTTCGCTGACCATGGCAATGCGAGATTCAGGAACGGTGCTGGACTGGAAAAGCCTTAACCTCAACGGCCCGATTGTCGATAAACACTCCACCGGCGGTGTGGGTGACGTGACCTCGCTGATGCTGGGACCGATGGTCGCCGCATGTGGCGGTTACATCCCGATGATCTCCGGGCGCGGCCTGGGGCATACCGGCGGTACGCTGGACAAACTGGAAGCCATTCCGGGCTTCGATATCTTCCCGGATGACCAGCGCTTCCGCGACATTATTAAAGATGTTGGTGTGGCGATTATCGGCCAGACCAGCTCTCTTGCCCCGGCGGATAAGCGTTTTTACGCCACGCGTGACATTACCGCGACCGTCGACTCCATTCCGCTGATCACCGCCTCGATCCTCGCCAAGAAACTGGCTGAAGGGCTGGATGCGCTGGTGATGGACGTGAAGGTGGGCAGCGGGGCCTTTATGCCGACATTTGAACTCTCTGCGGCGCTTGCCGAAGCGATCGTTGGCGTCTCCAACGGCGCAGGCGTGCGCACCACCGCGCTGCTCACCGACATGAACCAGGTGCTGGCCTCCAGCGCGGGTAATGCCGTTGAAGTCCGTGAAGCCGTGCAGTTCCTGACCGGCGAATACCGTAACCCGCGTCTGTTCGACGTGACTATGGCGCTGTGCGTTGAGATGTTGATTTCAGGCAAACTTGCCAGCGATGACGCCGAAGCGCGCGTGAAGCTGCAGGCGGTACTGGACAACGGCAAAGCGGCAGAGATCTTTGGTCGCATGGTTGCAGCCCAGAAAGGCCCAACCGATTTTGTCGAAAATTACGCCAGATACCTGCCCACCGCGATGCTGACGAAAGCGGTCTACGCAGACCATGAAGGTTTTGTGTCGGCGATGGATACCCGTGCGCTCGGCATGGCCGTCGTGTCGATGGGCGGCGGTCGTCGCCAGGCCTCTGACACTATTGACTACAGCGTCGGCTTTACGGATATGGCTCGCCTCGGCGAAAGCGTCGATGGACAGCGTCCGCTGGCCGTGATCCACGCGAAAGACGAAAACAGCTGGCAGGAAGCAGCGAAAGCCGTGAAAGCGGCGATTACGCTTGACGATAAAGCACCAGAATCCACACCAACGGTCTATCGTCGTATCGCTGAATAACTGTATACTGATCTGATCGCTATTTTTTGAAGCACTACGTACGGAGAACAATATGAAACGTGCATTTATTATGGTGCTGGACTCCTTCGGCATCGGCGCAACAGAAGATGCAGAACGTTTTGGTGACGTGGGTTCCGATACCCTCGGTCATATCGCAGAAGCCTGTGCCAAAGGCGAAGCGGACAACGGTCGTCAGGGCCCGCTGAATCTGCCAAACCTGACCCGCCTGGGTCTGGTCAAAGCGCATGAAGGTTCTACCGGTAAAATTGCTGCTGGTATGGACGGTAACGCGGAAGTGGTGGGCGCATATGCCTGGGCGCACGAGCTCTCTTCCGGTAAAGATACCCCGTCAGGCCACTGGGAAATCGCCGGTGTGCCGGTTCTGTTTGATTGGGGTTATTTCTCCGATCATGAAAACAGCTTCCCGCAGGAACTGCTGGATAAGCTGGTCAAGCGCGCCAACCTGCCAGGTTACCTTGGCAACTGCCACTCTTCCGGCACCGTTATCCTCGATCAGCTCGGCGAAGAGCACATGAAAACCGGTAAGCCGATTTTCTATACCTCCGCTGACTCCGTATTCCAGATTGCCTGTCATGAAGAGACCTATGGCCTGGATAAGCTTTACGAGCTGTGTGAAATCGCACGTGAAGAGCTGACCGAAGGTGGTTACAACATTGGTCGCGTTATCGCTCGTCCATTTGTTGGCGATAAAGCGGGTAACTTCCAGCGCACCGGCAACCGTCATGACCTCGCCGTTGAGCCACCGTCTGCGACGGTGCTGCAGAAATTTGTCGATGAAAAAGACGGCCAGGTGGTCTCCGTGGGTAAAATCGCGGACATCTACGCCAACTGTGGTATCACCAAAAAAGTGAAAGCGACCGGTCTGGACGCCCTCTTTGACGCCACCGTTCAGGAGATGAAAACGGCGGGTGATAACACCATTGTCTTTACCAACTTCGTGGATTTCGACTCATCATGGGGTCACCGTCGTGATGTCGCAGGCTACGCTGGCGGCCTGGAGCTGTTTGACCGTCGTCTGCCGGAGCTGATGGAGCTGGTCGGTGAAGATGATATTCTGATCTTGACCGCTGACCACGGCTGCGACCCGACCTGGCAGGGCACCGATCATACCCGTGAACACATTCCGGTGCTGATCTACGGCCCGAAAGTGAAACCAGGCTCGTTGGGACACCGTGAAACCTTTGCGGATATTGGCCAGACTGTCGCCTCGTTCTTCGGAACTTCGCCGATGGACTATGGCAAAAACATGCTTTAAATGCGTAGGGGTGGGCAGCGCTTGATGCCCATCCCAACCTTCTCCTACATGAAACATGGGTGCGGCCTGATGCCCTCACCCCAACCCTCTCCCACAGGAGAGGGTGAATTTAAAAATAAAAAGGAACTGAAGATGGCCACTCCTCACATTAACGCTGAAATGGGTGATTTCGCTGATGTTGTTCTGATGCCGGGCGATCCGCTGCGCGCCAAACACATTGCTGAGACGTTCTTTGAAGATATCCGCGAAGTAAATAACGTTCGCGGCATGCTGGGTTATACCGGTACCTATAAAGGCCGTAAAATCTCCGTGATGGGCCACGGTATGGGTATCCCGTCCTGCTCCATTTACGCGAAAGAGCTGATCACCGATTTCGGCGTGAAGAAAATCATCCGTGTGGGCTCCTGTGGCGCAGTACGCATGGACGTAAAACTGCGTGATATCGTTATCGGTATGGGTGCCTGCACCGACTCCAAAGTCAACCGTATGCGTTTCAAGGATCACGACTTTGCTGCGATTGCTGACTTCGACATGGTGCGTAATGCCGTTGATGCCGCTAAAGCGCTGGGCGTTGATGCCCGCGTCGGTAACATCTTCTCTGCGGACCTGTTCTATGCACCGGACGGCGGCGAGATGTTTGACGTGATGGAGAAATACGGCATCCTGGGCGTGGAAATGGAAGCGGCGGGCATCTATGGTGTTGCGGCCGAGTTTGGTGCAAAAGCGCTGACCATCTGTACCGTTTCCGACCATATCCGTACCCACGAGCAGACCACTTCTGCTGAACGTCAGACCACCTTCAACGACATGATCAAAATCGCGCTGGAATCTGTTCTGCTGGGCGACAAAGAGTAAGCATTTTTCAAACGGGTAGCGCTATGCTGCCCGTTTTATCTATTCATTTATTTTCCTCTCTTTCCTCTTTCTCCTTTTCTTTCATAACAATAACGCCATATATCTATTCATTAATCTATTCATCCATGAGCGCATTAACCGATTTACTCCTGCAAGAGCCGCGTTCCGCCCCTGACCTGCGGCAGTCGCTGGGAATCAGCCAGGCAACGTTCTCGCGTCTTGTGTCAGCACATGCTGAGATAGTGCAGTTTGGTAAAGCTCAGGCAACACGTTATGCACTCATCAGGCCGGTACGCGGTATCTCTTCTTTTCCTCTCTGGCAGGTCAATGCTCAGGGAAGCGCAAGTCAGTTTGGTGTGCTGTACCCCTGCTGGCCGCAGGGAAGCTGCCGATGTCGTTTGCGCCAGCGAATTCAGGTGCGATGCGCAACGAGGCTAGTGATATCAACGTGGATCTACGGTAAGCAAAGCGGCATGGATGTTTGCGGTGCCGCTCGCCGGGGAATTCTGGCAACAGGTGTTGGATGACAAACGCATCAGCGCGGGTTTTCAGGATCTCGCCCGCGCGATGCGAGAAAAGTTAACGCTGGCCGCCTCGATTATCCAGCGGCTGGCGTAAGGGGATTATCGCACCGCCCCCGCAATCCACGTCGTCAGTTCACGCAGTTCGGTTTCCTGGTCGGGGAAATCTCCCACCAATGCCTCACACTCCTGGACTAACGCATCGGCACGGTATAAACACCCTTGTAAACGGGCTGCGAGTGCTTCGAGCGGCGCAGGGTTCAGGCTATCGGTAAACACCTGTGTGCGGGTGATATGGCCTTTCTCCACGTCGAAATGCAGCTCCACGCCGCCCCAGGTGAAACGCTCATCCAGTAAGTGGCTAAACGCCGGTGCCTGACCAAAGTTCCACTCCCAACTGCTCTGGCGGGCAAAGGTTTCAGCGAAGTTTGGCAGATCCGGGGTCTTATCCGGTGAAATGATTTCAGCCTCTACTCGCTCACCGTAATGGGCGAAGAATGCTTCCGTTACCGCCTCGCAAATGCGTTCATGAGTGACACCTGGCAACAGATCGACCAAATTCGCGACGCGTCCACGCACCGACGTGATGCCTTTAGCCTGTAGTTTTTTCTTGTCCGGATTGAGGTAATTCGCCAGACGGCTTAAATCCGCATTCAGTAACAGCGTGCCGTGGTGGAAACCGCGATCTTTGGTTTCGCGGTAGGCTGAGCCTGAGACTTTGCGATCGCCTTCATCGGTTTTAACCACCAGATCATTTCGCCCGGAAGCCTCCGCCGTTACCCCAAGCGCGTTTAGCGCAGTGAGTACAATCGAGGTGGAGATGGTTTTGTCATACTCTGGCTTGCCTGCCATAAAGGTAAAACAGGTGTTACCGAGATCGTGAAAGACTGCGCCACCGCCGCTACTGCGTCGCGCGAGACGGACGTTATCTTCTTCCATGCGCCGCGTATTGCACTCTTTCCACGGGTTCTGCGCCCGGCCAATCACCACCGTGTCGGCGTTGCGCCATAAAAAGAGCACGCGCTGCGTGGCTGGCATCTGGCGAAAAATACACTCTTCAACCGCCAGATTGAACCAGGGATCGTAAGAGTCAGAGATAAGCAGGCGTAATGTTGTCATAGAATTTTTCCTTTTCGTCATGAGTAGCTTACCTGACCACTACTCTTTCTTTTCGCTCTCTTCTTCTTCCGCGACGGGTTTGTTGGCGGTCAGCAGGAAGGGGGATTGTTGCCAGCGAGTGCGTTTGCCCTGCAAGAGCGTGCGCGTGAGTACCACACCAATTGCCAGGGAGAGCAGCAGCATCAGGCGGAGAATATTCGTGGTGTTGTCGACCTGTTTGGATTCCGTCGCCAGCGTATGGGTATCAAGCGTTAAACGCAGATAACCCAGCGGGCCACTCTTTCCTTGTATCGGCTCAACAATTTGCTGGTTGAAGTAGCCGCCGGCTTTTTTTCCATCCAGGGCCAGCCTGTCGCGCACCTCTACGCTCTCCCCGGCGCGTGCGACAAGATCGCCGCTTTCATCGTAGACCCCCGCATCCAGAATCCGGCTCTCTTCCGTTAATTGCCGAAGCACTACGCCAATCCGTTTTTCATCAGGCGTTTCGGTGCGCATCAGCGGCGCAAGGTTCAGCGTCACCTGCTTTGCCAGCGTGCGGGCAAGCTCCTCGAACTGCGGATTTCGCTGACGCTGATGATTCTGGCTGAACCAGGAGGCACCTTGCATCAGGGCGACCAGCAGAGCCAGACAGAAAAGCACGATCACAGCGCGATGAAGCCTGAATTTAAGTTTTGCGCGAGCCATATTCCACCTGTTGAAAATTTGCGGCTTAATGTTGCCAGAAGCGCTGGTTACAAGGTAGCCTCATGCGTTATTTTTACCTCAGCACATATCCCTACAGGAGCTGTAATGCCGAATAATTTGACCTGGTGCGACCTGCCCAACGACGTTTCTCAGTGGCCTGGTTTGCCGCTCTCTTTAAGTGGCGATGAGGTCATGCCCCTGGATTATCACGCAGGACGCAGCGGATGGCTTCTGTACGGACGTAAACTGGATAAAGCCCACCTGACCGCCTGGCAGCGGAAACTGGGGGCGGCGATGGTCATCGTCGCGGCCTGGCGCGTCGATGACTATCAGGTGATTCGCCTTGCCGGTTCGCTAACGCCGCGCGCAACGCGCCTGGCGCACGATAACGGACTGGACGTCGCCCCACTCGGTAAGATCCCGTCGCTGCGTGCCCCCGGTCTGATGGTTATGGACATGGACTCCACGGCCATTCAAATCGAGTGCATTGATGAAATTGCCAAACTGGCGGGAACCGGTGAGCAGGTGGCTGAAGTCACGGAACGTGCGATGCGCGGTGAGCTGGACTTCACTGCCAGCCTGCGCAGCCGGGTGGCGACGCTCAAGGGCGCCGATGCCACCATTCTCCATCAGGTTCGTGAAACGCTGCCCCTGATGCCAGGGCTTACCCAGATGGTACTGAAAATGCAAACGCTGGGCTGGAAAGTGGCTATCGCGTCCGGTGGCTTTACCTTTTTTGCCGACCATCTGCGCGATAAACTGAATTTAGCAGCGGCGGTCGCCAATCAGTTGGAAACCTTTGACGGTAAGTTCACCGGCAACGTGCTGGGCGATATTGTCGATGCGCAGTACAAAGCAAAAACGCTTACCGAACTTGCTGAAAAATTTGATATTCCCCTTACCCAGACTATCGCTATCGGTGATGGCGCGAACGATCTGCCGATGATCAAAGCTGCTGGCCTGGGCATTGCCTACCATGCCAAACCGAAAGTTAACGAGAAGGCGGAAGTTACCATCCGTCACGCTGACCTGATGGGGGTGTTCTGCATTCTCTCAGCCAGCATCAGTAAAAAATAGACGAGGTCTCCGTGGCGAAAGCTCCAAAACGCGCATTTGTCTGTAATGAATGTGGTGCCGATTATCCGCGCTGGCAGGGGCAGTGCAGCGCCTGTCATGCCTGGAACACCATCACCGAAGTGCGTGGTATAGCCGCTTCGCCAGCCGTAGCACGTAATGAGCGCCTGAGCGGTTATGCGGGCAATGCGGGTGTCTCTAAAGTACAAAAGCTCTCTGAAATCAGCCTGGAGGCACTGCCGCGCTTCTCGACAGGATTTAAAGAGTTTGACCGCGTACTCGGCGGCGGTGTGGTGCCGGGGAGCGCCATTCTGATTGGCGGTAATCCGGGGGCGGGTAAATCCACGTTGCTGCTGCAAACGCTTTGCCGGCTCGCCGAACAGATGAAAACGCTGTACGTCACGGGTGAGGAGTCTTTACAGCAGGTGGCAATGCGCGCGCACCGTCTGGGCCTGCCGACTGGTAATCTGAATATGCTCTCGGAAACCAGCATTGAGCAGATCTGCATGATTGCGGAAGAAGAGCAGCCGAAGCTGATGGTTATTGACTCCATCCAGGTCATGCACATGGCTGAGATCCAGTCCTCACCGGGCAGCGTGGCGCAGGTGCGTGAAACCGCCGCCTGGCTGACGCGTTTTGCCAAGACACGCGGGGTGGCGATTGTGATGGTGGGGCATGTCACCAAAGACGGCTCGCTGGCCGGGCCAAAAGTGCTTGAACACTGCATCGACTGCTCGGTGATGCTTGATGGCGATGCGGATTCCCGTTTCCGTACTCTGCGTAGTCACAAAAACCGTTTTGGTGCGGTGAACGAACTCGGTGTGTTCGCGATGACCGAGCAGGGGCTGCGCGAAGTCAGTAACCCGTCAGCCATCTTTCTGAGCCGTGGTGATGAAGTAACCTCCGGCAGCTCTGTCATGGTGCTGTGGGAAGGAACGCGTCCGCTGCTGGTAGAGATTCAGGCGCTGGTGGATCAGTCAATGATGGGCAACCCACGGCGTGTCGCCGTCGGGCTTGAGCAAAACCGGCTGGCTATTTTGCTGGCAGTGCTGCATCGCCACGGTGGTCTGCAGATGGCCGATCAGGACGTCTTTGTCAACGTGGTGGGCGGCGTGAAGGTAACAGAAACCAGTGCTGACCTGGCGCTGCTGCTGGCAATGGTTTCCAGTCTGCGCGACAGGCCGCTGCCGCAGGATCTGGTGGTCTTTGGTGAAGTGGGCCTGGCGGGAGAAATTCGCCCGGTGCCGAGCGGGCAGGAGCGCATTGCAGAAGCGGCAAAACATGGTTTTCGTCGTGCGATTGTGCCTGCAGCCAACGTGCCGAAAAAGGCGCCTGAAGGGATGCAAGTCTTTGGTGTGAAGAAGCTTTCAGATGCCTTAAGTGTTTTTGACGACCTATAATAACGTATTCGAACACGCAGGAGGCACCGACTCATTATGTCGTCATTCGACTATCTAAAAACTGCCATCCGCCAGAAGGGCTGCACTTTGCAGCAGGTTGCGGATGCAAGCGGCATGACCAAGGGCTATTTAAGCCAACTGCTTAACGCCAAAATCAAAAGCCCCAGCGCACAAAAGCTGGAGGCGTTACACCGCTTTCTTGGTCTTGAATTTCCCCGCCAGCAGAAAAACATCGGCGTGGTCTTTGGTAAATTTTACCCGTTACACACCGGGCATATTTATCTGATTCAGCGCGCCTGTAGTCAGGTCGATGAACTGCATATCGTGATGGGGTATGACGAAAAGCGCGACCGTGAGCTTTTTGAAAACAGCGCCATGTCTCAGCAGCCAACCATCAGCGATCGCCTGCGCTGGCTGCTTCAAACCTTCAAATACCAAAAAAATATTCGCATCCATGCCTTTAACGAAGAGGGGATGGAGCCCTATCCGCACGGCTGGGATGTCTGGAGCAAAGGCATCAACGCTTTCATGGACGAAAAGGGGATTCAGCCTAACTGGATTTACACCTCAGAAGAGGCGGATGCGGAGCAATATCTCGAACATCTCGGCGTGCAGACGGTGTTAATCGACCCGAAACGCACATTCATGAACATCAGCGGCGGGCAGATCCGTGCGAATCCGTTCCGCTACTGGGATTATATTCCGACCGAAGTGAAGCCGTTTTTTGTACGCACCGTGGCTATCCTCGGCGGGGAGTCCAGCGGAAAATCGACGCTGGTAAATAAGCTCGCCAATATTTTCAATACCACCAGCGCCTGGGAGTACGGGCGGGATTATGTTTTCTCTCACCTGGGTGGCGATGAGATGGCGCTGCAATATTCTGACTATGACAAAATCGCCTTAGGTCAGGCGCAGTACATTGATTTTGCTGTTAAATACGCCAATAAAATCGCGTTTATTGACACCGACTTCGTGACCACTCAGGCCTTTTGCCTGAAGTATGAAGGGCGCGAACATCCCTTCGTGCAGGCGATGATCGACGAGTACCGGTTTGACCTTGTGATCCTGCTGGAAAATAACGTCCCCTGGGTAGCCGATGGGCTGCGAAGTCTGGGCAGTTCAGTGGACCGCCGGGAGTTCCAGAACATGCTGGTGGAGATGCTCAAAGAGAACAATATCACCTGGCGACACGTTGAAGAGCCGGATTACGATTCGCGGTTTCTGCACTGTGTGGAGCTGGTGAGAGAGTTGATGGGGGAGGAGGGGTAGGGCCCGTGGTCTGCTGCTCTCACCCCGGCCCTCTCCCACAGGGCTGAAAGATCCCCAGTACTATGACGTTTTACAGCGATACCACGGCGAAATGAGAATAAAACCGTCACCGCGATGACAGGGTCCGGCTGAAAATCGATGAGGCGTGACGGCTGACCGGGTCCGCCCGCAGGGAAGCGGGCGGAGGGGATAGCCTGCAGGGAGGCAGGCTGGTCCCCGACCCGATAGTCAGACGACATAAGACGACAAAATTGCCGGGAGCGATTTTGAATAGCGCCTGCGCTAGCCCTGAAAGGGTCAGTCCCAGGGATGGGGCGAATAATGCCGCGCCAGCGGCGATTTTCCTGGCCGGGAGCCCGGGTCGCCAGGGTGGTGGCGGTGAACCACCCTGGCACGTTCACGGGTTCTGGCGTGACAGAAAAGCAAGGAACATAAGGTGAACGGAACGACCACAAGCGCCGCATGTTCCCCCTCACTCTAACCCTCTCCCCGGTGGGGCGAGGGGACCAGGCGTGCTCGCATTTTTTTCTGGGGATTCTTCAGCCCACGGGGAGAAGGCGCAAACAATAAAAAAGGCAGCTAACGCTGCCTTTTTGCTTTTTATTTTGCAATACGCTTGTACTTGATACGCTTCGGCTCCAGCGCGTCAGCGCCGAGGGTGCGTTTCTTGTACTCTTCGTACTCGGTAAAGTTCCCTTCAAAGAATTCCACTTTACCTTCATCCTGGTAGTCCAGAATGTGGGTAGCAATACGGTCAAGGAACCAACGGTCGTGCGAGATAACCATCGCGCAACCCGGGAACTCCAGCAGGGCGTTTTCTAACGCACGCAGGGTTTCGATATCCAGGTCGTTAGTTGGTTCATCAAGGAGCAGCACGTTACCGCCAACCTGCAGCAGTTTCGCCAGATGCAGACGACCGCGTTCACCACCGGACAGCTCGCCCACGCGTTTGCCCTGATCAACACCTTTAAAGTTGAAGCGGCCAACGTAGGCGCGGCTTGGCATCTCGGTGTTGCCGATACGCATGATATCCAGCCCGCCGGAGACTTCTTCCCAGACGGTTTTGCTGTTATCCATCGCGTCACGGAACTGGTCGACGGACGCCAGTTTAACGGTATCACCGAGGGTGATTGAACCTGCATCCGGCTGTTCCTGGCCAGACATCATGCGGAACAGGGTAGATTTACCCGCGCCGTTCGGGCCGATGATTCCGACGATAGCGCCCTTCGGTACCGAGAAGCTCAGATCGTCAATCAGCACGCGGTCGCCGTAAGACTTACGCAGGTTGCTGACCTCAACCACTTTGTCCCCGAGACGTGCGCCAGGCGGAATAAAGAGTTCGTTGGTTTCGTTACGTTTCTGGTACTCAACGTTGTTAAGCTCTTCAAAACGCGCCAGACGGGCTTTGCCCTTAGACTGACGGCCTTTCGCGCCCTGACGAACCCACTCCAGCTCTTTCTCAATGGATTTACGACGGGCCGCTTCCTGAGACGCTTCCTGTGCCAGACGCTGATCTTTCTGCTCCAGCCAGGAGGAGTAGTTGCCTTCCCACGGAATACCTTCACCGCGGTCAAGCTCCAGGATCCAGCCGGCAACGTTATCGAGGAAGTAACGGTCGTGGGTAATTGCCACCACGGTGCCTTCGAAGTCGTGCAGGAAGCGTTCCAGCCAGGCCACAGATTCGGCATCGAGGTGGTTCGTTGGTTCGTCGAGCAGCAGCATGTCCGGTTTTTCGAGCAGCAGGCGGCAGAGTGCCACACGGCGGCGTTCACCACCGGAGAGGTTAGCGATTTTCGCATCCCAGTCCGGCAGACGCAGGGCGTCAGCAGCACGTTCCAGCTGTACGTTCAGGTTATGACCGTCGTGTGCCTGAATGATTTCTTCGAACTTGCCCTGTTGCGCTGCGAGCTTATCGAAGTCCGCGTCCGGCTCAGCGTACTTCGCGTACACTTCATCAAGCCCTTTCAGCGCGTTAACGACGTCTGCAACCGCCTCTTCAACGGACTCACGGACGGTTTGCTCAGGGTTTAACTGCGGCTCCTGCGGCAGGTAACCGATTTTAAGACCCGGCTGAGGGCGTGCTTCGCCTTCGATATCAGTATCAATGCCGGCCATAATGCGCAGCAGGGTAGATTTACCGGCGCCGTTAAGGCCCAGTACGCCAATTTTTGCGCCAGGGAAGAAACTCAGCGAGATGTTTTTAAGAATATGACGTTTCGGCGGAACCACTTTGCCGACACGGTGCATGGTGTATACGAATTGAGCCACGTTGGACTTCGCCTCTTTTATGTAATATCAACAGCGGAGTGTAGCCGTTTTCTTTGTCCAATCCCAGCCAGCCTCGAAAGCTGTGTTAAAACATGCGAGAAAGGTAAAAAAGTGTGCATGACGTGGCGCGTTGCGCCGGGCACGGTTAGCATTAAGTGAGTCTGTGGCATGAGGCTGCAATGACCGTTTTGATGAGAGGAATGCGCAGTGCAGAGAGCTAAACAAGCCGCCTGGCGTTACCTGGCGGCCAGTATGTGTTTACTGTCCCTCAGTAATGCAGCGCGAGCGGACTCGCTGGATGAACAACGTAGTCGTTACGCCCAGGTTAAGCAGGCGTGGGACAAAAAGCAGATGGATGTGGTGGCACAGTTAATGCCGACACTCAAAGATTATCCGCTCTATCCCTATCTGGAATATCGCCAGATAACTGACGATCTGATGAACCAACCCACCGTCACCGTCAGCCATTTTATTCAGGAAAATCCTACGCTTCCGCCCGCTCGTACCCTGAAGACACGCTTTGTAAATGAGCTGGCGCGCCGACAGGACTGGCGTGGTTTGCTGGCGTTCAGTCCGGAAAAACCGTCAACGACCGAAGCGCAGTGTAATTACTACTATGCGAAGTGGAACACCGGGCAGGCCGAGGAGGCCTGGCAGGGGGCGAAGGAACTCTGGCTCACCGGAAGCAGCCAACCGAATGCGTGTGACCAGCTGTTTGGCGCGTGGCGTGCTTCTGGCAAACAAGATCCTCTGGCATTTCTGGAACGGATCCGTCTGGCGATGAAGGCGGGAAATACCCGACTGGTGACGCTACTGGCCGGGCAGATGCCATCGGATTATCAAACCATCTCGACGGCAATAATTACGCTTGCCAACGACCCGAATAGCGTCATGAATTTTGCCCGCACCACCGGCGCGACGGACTTTACGCGGCAGATGGCAGCCGAGGCATTCGAAAGCGTGGCCCGTCAGGATGTGGAAAATGCACGCCTGATGATCCCATCTCTGGTGCAGGCGCAGCAGCTTAATGAAGATCAAACTCAGATCCTACGGGACACCGTGGCCTGGCGGCTGATGGGCAATGATGTCACCGATGAGCAGGCGCGTTGGCGTGATGATGCCATTATGCGATCCCAGTCGACGTCTATCGTAGAGCGCCGCGTGCGAATGGCGATTGGTACCGGGGATCGCGCCGGGTTAAATACCTGGCTTGCCCGTCTGCCGATGGATGCCAAAGAAAAAGATGAATGGCGCTACTGGCAGGCCGATCTGCTGCTGGAGCGGGGCCGTGAGACAGAGGCAAAAGAGATCCTGCATGCGCTCATGCAGCAGCGTGGCTTCTACCCTATGGTCGCGGCCCAGCGGCTGGGCGAAGCGTACACCATGAAGATTGATAAAGCACAAGGTAACATCGACCCTGCACTCTCTCAGGGGCCGGAAATGGCCAGAGTCCGTGAGCTCATGTACTGGCAGTTGGATAATACGGCACGCAGCGAATGGGCCAATCTCATTACCAGCCGCAGCGTTTCAGAACAAGCCCAGCTGGCCCGCTACGCATTTGATCGGCACTGGTGGGATCTGAGCGTTCAGGCGACGATCGCCGGTAAGCTTTGGGATCAACTGGAGGAGCGTTTCCCGCTGGCGTATCAGGATCTCTATGCGCGTTATACGCAGGGGAAAGATATTCCGCAAAGCTATGCAATGGCAATCTCACGTCAGGAAAGCGCCTGGAATCCCAAAGTCCGCTCACCGGTGGGGGCCAGCGGTTTGATGCAAATTATGCCAGCAACGGCAACGCACACGGTGAAGATGTTCAATATTCCGGGCTACAGCAACGCGGTACAGCTGCTTGATCCGGAAACCAATATCAACATTGGAACCAGCTATTTGCAGTATGTGTACCAGCAGTTTGGTAATAACCGCATTTTCTCCTCTGCGGCCTACAATGCCGGGCCGGGTCGCGTGCGGACCTGGCTTAATAACAGTGCCGGGCGCATCGATGCGGTTGCGTTTATTGAAAGCATTCCCTTCTCTGAAACGCGCGGTTATGTGAAAAACGTGCTCGCCTATGACGCTTACTATCGTTTCTTCATGGACGGCACCAGGCCCACTGTGCTGACCGAGGCGGAGTGGCAGCGTCGTTACTGATCGTCATGTTTATGCTATGCTGCGTACTCTTTAACGAGTACGCAGCAAAATGGCGGAATATTATGACCCAACAATCACCCTATTCAGCGGCCATGGCCGAACAACGCAACCAGGAATGGCTGCGCTTCGTTGAACTCGTCAGGCAATCTTATGAGAAGGATTTGCATCTCCCGCTGCTCAATTTAATGCTTACTCCCGATGAGCGTGAAGCGTTGGGGACGCGCGTGCGAATAATTGAAGAGCTGCTGCGCGGTGAGATGAGCCAGCGTGAGCTGAAAACAGAGTTGGGTGCCGGTATCGCCACCATCACCCGTGGCTCCAACAGCCTGAAGTCGGCACCGGCCGACCTGCGGGTGTGGCTGGAAGAGATTTTACTGAACGCTCAGCGATAGACCGCATTGTGAAAGGGGCTTAAGGCCAGAATCACCGCCTGGTGATAAACGCTGGCACGGGTGAGTTTACCGGCGGTGAATACCCCGATGGCCCCCTCTTTACGACCAATTTCATCAATCCCGGTGAAGTGTGACATTGCCGGACCAAGGGCTTCACCCGCACGGACTTTTTCCAGAATGACCTCTGGCAGGGGCAGGGTCGCCGAGCGTGCTTCGCCGCGCTGGTCGCCCTTCTCAATCACTACCCAGCTAAAGGTGCTACCTTCATCGATACCGGCCTCGATGGCGACCCAAAACGTCGCATCGGGTCTGGCAAGACGTGCATTGTTTACCCGGTTGCGCGCACCCAGACGGGTCTCTTCATTACCGAGTGGCTGTTCCGGTACACCGCTATCAACGTCAACGGATTCAATTTCACAGGAATCTTCGCCGTAAATCTCATTAAAAGCGTGCAGAATCGCCCGAATTTTGGCGGGATTGGTGGTAGCTGCGACAACATGGTGCATAATCTATTATTGGCAACCCGGAATGAGATGCGTTCTTCATGGCGGGATAGCCGTCCTCTTATAAAAAATTTCATCGCAGTATAATGGATAAAAAAGCATGTTACAGGTATACCTTGTTCGCCACGGTGAAACGCAGTGGAACGCCGAGCGTCGTATTCAAGGCCAGTCAGACAGTCCGTTAACCGAGAAAGGAGAGCAGCAGGCATGGCAGGTTGCTGAGCGCGCCAAAGCGCTGGGCATCACGCATATTATTGCCAGCGATCTTGGACGGACGCGTCGCACGGCTGAAATCATTGCGGAATTATGTGGATGCGAGATAACCCTTGATTCCCGTCTGCGTGAGCTGGATATGGGCGTTCTTGAAACACGTCGTATCGAATCCCTGACGGAAGAAGAAGAGGGCTGGCGCCGGACGCTGGTCAATGGCACCGAGGGTGGGCGTATTCCCGAGGGGGAATCCATGCAGGAGCTGGGCGACCGGATGCACGCGGCGCTGGCGGCCTGTCTCGATCTGCCGCAGGGTAGCCGCCCGCTTATTGTCAGTCATGGCATGGCGCTGGGCTGCCTGGTCAGTACCATTCTTGGTCTGCCTGCTTATGCGGAACGCCGTCTGCGGTTGCGTAACTGCTCTATCTCCCGAATCGACTATCAGGACAGTGCATGGCTGGCTTCAGGCTGGGTCGTGGAGACAGCAGGGGACGTGTCACATCTGGACGCCCCTGCGTTAGATGAATTGCAGCGTTAACGCCGGACCGGCACTAAATATTCGCAGCGAATATGACGTGGCTCTTCGGAGCGTGCGTCATCCTGCGGATAGAAGCGTTCAATATCCTGGCCTTTACGGCGGGTCAGATTGAGCATGGGCATGCAGGTGCCGTATACGGTCAGGATAAACTCCTGTATACCGCTCGCCAGGCCGTCGTAGGAGAACATCACGTAGTCGCCGCCTTCCAGCAGCACGGGATGGGCGTTATGTATATGCCCGTTCGCAATCTCTGGTGTCAGTGCCGTGGTGTAAAAAACTTCCTGCTCATCATCTTTCTCCAGGCTCGGACGCGGTTCATGCAACCCGTACATCTCCGCAGGAACTGAAGGCGCGTTAGCCAAAAATTCACGCCAGAACTGAATGCGCATCTGATGACGGAAATCGGAAATCTCTTCCAGAGAGCAGGTGTAGCTTTGGGTTACCCCGACCAGTTGGGTCGGAGGAAGCGTCACAAACTCGTGTTTCGGCATGGCGAATTCGCCTAAACGCATGGGTGGGCGGATGCCAAACGCGCTCCAGTCAGGCGAACGGCGGTAGAGTGCGGGAGTCTGTGAAAATTGCTTTTTAAAAGCGCGGGTAAAGGTTTGCTGCGAATCAAACCGATATTGCAGCGCGATATCCAGAATAGGACGCGAGGTCAGACGCAGCGCGACAGCGGATTTAGACAAGCGACGGGCACGAATGTAGGCGCCGATAGCATGGCCCGTCACGTCTTTGAACATCCTTTGCAGATGCCACTTGGAATAACCTGCTTTTGCCGCCACATTGTCCAGTGATAACGGCTGATCGAGATGGCCTTCAAGCCATGCAAGTAGATCGCGAATAATACCAGCCTGATCCATATCTATCCTCTTCCATAAAACGGCGAACGCCTGATACAAGGATGGGATAATATCATCGTTTGTTGTTTTAGCATTCAGTGTTTTTTTTGCGCATAAATGCGCATTGTCTCTGATTTTCATGGTGATTTTTGTAAATTAGTGATCTATAAACGTTTTCGCCTACGGCTATGAATAGTTGCTCAACGTTATATTCAGAAATGGTAACAATATGAAATATACAAGCCTCATCCTTTCCTCATTACTGCTGCTGAGTGCGGCCGCACAGGCAGAACAGATTGGCTCCGTGGACACCGTTTTTAAAATGTTTGGTCCGGACCATAAAATCGTTGTGGAAGCCTTTGACGACCCGGATGTTAAAAACGTGACCTGCTATATCAGCAGAGCAAAAACCGGTGGTATTAAAGGCGGGCTGGGCCTGGCGGAAGATACCTCCGATGCCGCCATTTCCTGCCAGCAGGTAGGGCCGATTGAGGTCAGCGATAAAATCAAACAGGGGAAAGCGCAGGGGGATGTCGTCTTCCAGAAACGCACGTCGCTGGTGTTTAAGAAGCTACAGGTCGTTCGCTTTTACGATGCTAAACGCAACGCGCTCATCTATCTGACCTACTCCGACAAAGTCGTGGAAGGGTCGCCGAAGAACGCGCTGAGCGCCGTGCCGATCATGCCCTGGGGCAAATAAGGGGACCAGGCATGTCACAACCGCAAATCTGGCTGGTTGAAGACGAAGTAAGCATCGCCGATACGCTGATTTACATGCTGCGCCAGGATGGTTTTGATGTTCGTGCTTTCGAACGCGGATTGCCCGTTCTGGATGCGGCCAACCGGCAACTGCCCGATCTGGCTATTCTGGATGTTGGATTACCGGATATCAGCGGGTTTGAGCTTTGCCGACGGCTGCTGACCGTTGCGCCCGGCCTGCCCGTGCTTTTTTTGACGGCCCGTAGCGATGAAATCGATAAGCTGCTGGGACTAGAAATGGGGGCAGATGATTACATCGCTAAGCCCTTCTCGCCCAGAGAGGTCTGTGCCCGGGTTCGCACCGTACTGCGGCGTTTTCAGAAAGCGGCAAGCCCGTCCACAACGGTACGTGTCGGTCAGTTTGAGCTTGATGAACCTGCTGCGCTGGTCCGCTGGTGTGGGGAAACGCTCCCCCTGACGCGCTATGAATTCTTACTGTTGAAAACGCTGTTACATGCGCCGGGGCGGATCTTTTCACGCCAGCAGCTCATGGATCTTGTCTGGTCTGATGCCCAGGAGAGTTTTGATCGGACGGTTGATACCCACATCAAGACGCTGCGCGCCAAATTGCGGGCAGTCAATGCGGAGGTTTCACCCATCAATACCCATCGCGGTATGGGCTACAGCCTGGGGAGCCGCTAATGCGTATAGGCATGCGGCTGTTGCTGGGGTATTTCCTGATTGTTGCCGTTGCCGCATGGTTCGTGTTGTCGATCTTCGTGCAGGAGATAAAACCTGGCGTGCGTCGCGCAACGGAGGGGACGCTGATTGATACCGCCACGCTGCTGGCGGAGCTGGCGCGAACGGACTTACTCTCCGGTCAGCCGCAAAACGGGCAGCTCGCTCAGGCTTTCGCTTCGCTTTCAACCCATGCTTTCCGGGCCGATATCAGCGGTATCCGTAAAGTTCGTAACGAGTATCACGTTTACATGACTGATGCTTCCGGCACGGTGGTGTTTGACTCTGCAGGAAAAGCGCTGGGGAAGGATTATTCGCGCTGGAATGACGTCTGGCTCACCCTACGCGGGAAATACGGCGCACGTAGCACCCCTTCCAACGCTGACGATCCGGAAAGTACCGTCATGTACGTGGCGGCACCGATAACCGTCAGGGGAAATATTATCGGTGTCGTCAGCGTAGGTAAACCTAACAGCGCGATTGCGCCGGTTATTAAGCGCAGCGAGCGGCGCATCCTCTGGGCAAGCGCCGCGCTACTCGGTATTGCGCTGATGATTGGCTTCGGGATTGCGCTATGGATCAACCGTTCCATCAGCACACTGACGCGCTATGCTGATGCCGTCACCGAGAAGACACCACTACCGCTGCCGTCGCTTGGCAGCAGCGAGCTACGCAAACTCGCGCAGGCGCTGGAAAGCATGCGCCAGAAGCTTGAGGGTAAGAATTACATTGAGCACTACGTGCATGCACTGACCCATGAGTTAAAAAGTCCGTTGGCCGCCATTCGCGGTGCGGCAGAGATCCTTCGTGAAGGCCCGCCACCTGAAGTCGTTAACCATTTCACGGGGAATATTCTCGCGCAAAATGCCCGCATGCAGGATCTGGTTGAAAAACTCCTTTCCCAGGCGAAGCTGGAAAACCGCCAGGAGATTGCGCCCTCGCAGGTTGAACTGAGTGAGTTGTTCGCACAGCTTGCCAATGAACGCAGCGCCATTCTGGCACGCAAGGGACTGACGCTTGAATGCCAGGCGCAACAGGTTATCGCGACGGCGGATCGCGCGCTGATAAGCCAGGCGCTTGGTAATCTGCTGGATAACGCTATCGACTTTACGCCGGAAAAGGGGGCAATTTACCTGCACGCCAACGATGAAGAGGGCTTTACGGTGATCACCGTTTCCGATAACGGACAAGGGATCCCGGATTATGCGCTTGAACGTATCTTCGAGCGTTTTTACTCACTCCCCCGCGAAGACGGCCACAAGAGCAGCGGTCTGGGCCTGGCATTTGTTCAGGAGGTGGCCCGTCTGCACCAGGGAAGCATCCGGATAAGCAATCGCCCTGAAGGGGGCGTCGAGGCGCGTCTGGCACTTCACCGTCACTTCACATAGCTTCAAACTCTCCCCACATAACCCCTTTATTGTGCAGGCACGACAAAGGAGGGGTTATGTTTAAATCACCATTATTCTGGAAAGTTTTTACCCTGGTAGGGTGTATTGCGTTGCTGCTGGTACCACTCATGATGGTTAGCAATCTGGTGAAAGAGCGCAGCGATTATCGTGATGAGGTCGCTGATGTTCTGCGACAGAGCAGCGCGGGTTCGCAAAAGCTGATTGGGCCGCTGATTGCAGTGCCAGTGACCGAAATCACGACGGTGCTGGAGTCCACCGGCGACGAGCCACCTAAAGAGATCCGTCGAAGTAAAAGTTTCATTCGCTACTGGCTACCTGAATCACTGATGATAGAAGCTAAGCAACAGGTTGAATCACGACAAATCGGTATTTACGACGGCCAGGTCTGGCATGGCGATATCTCGCTTAAAGCGCAATTCGATCCAAAGCGCCTTGGGCTGGAAGCGAGCGAAAACCTGAAAATAGGTGAACCTTTTGTGGTTCTGGCGTTGAGTGATGCCCGTGGTATTGGCCAGGTTCAGACCATGAAAATCAACGGTGAGACGCTTACCGTTGAGCCCGGTTCTGGCCTGGTGAGTAACATGCAGGGATTGCATGCGCCTTTGGGCTCAGTAGAGATAAGCCGCAACCCCCTCATGCTTGACATGTCATTTAGCCTGAATGGCACGGGGGCGCTCTCCGTGGTGCCTGTCGGGCGTAACAGCGAACTGACGCTGTTAAGCGACTGGCCTCACCCCCGTTTTACCGGGGATTTCCTGCCTACAAAACGTGAAGTCTCCGCCAGTGGATTTCAGGCGCACTGGCAAAGTACCTGGTTTGCCAACAACATAGACAGCAAAGTTCGCGATATGCTGAGCCTGAGTGAAGGCAATGAAGGCCGACTGCCTGCATTTAGCGTCAATATCACTACCCCGGCAGATCAGTATCAGCTTACCGACAGAGCCATAAAGTATGCCATTTTACTTATCGCCCTGATTTTTGCCGCTTTCTTTGTGTTTGAAAGTCTCACGGCCCGGCAGATGCACCCTATGGAGTACCTGTTGGTAGGGCTATCGCTGGTGATGTTTTATCTGGTGCTCCTGGCGCTGTCTGAGCATATTGGTTTCACCCCGGCGTGGATAACTGCGAGCCTGCTCGGCGGCTTTATTAATGGATTTTATCTGCAGGGCGTGATGAAAACCTGGCGTGCAAGTCTGCCTTTCACCGGCGCATTACTGACGTTATATGGGGTGATGTGGTGTCTGTTGAATTCTGAAGACAGTGCCTTACTGCTCGGGACCGGGGTGCTGTTTGTGGCGCTGAGTGCGATGATGATCCTGACGCGCCGGTTTGACTGGTATTCAATTTCTATGGTTCGTAAATCATCTGTTGCCAGGAGTGAACCGACGGATGAGGGAATGCGGCTGTGGAAGTAGGGAACGGGAAAAGGTTGTGATAAAAAAAGCGGCGCTTAGCGCCGCTTTTTGTTGAACCGGGGAGACTATTCCTGCAAATCACCACAGAAACGGTAACCTTCGCCATGAATGGTGGCGATGATTTCAGGGGTGTCAGGCGTGGATTCGAAATGTTTACGAATACGACGGATAGTGACATCCACGGTGCGATCGTGTGGTTTAAGCTCACGACCGGTCATTTTTTTCAGCAGTTCCGCACGGGACTGAATTTTCCCCGGGTTTTCGCAGAAGTGCAGCATCGCGCGGAATTCACTACGCGGCAGCTTATACTGCTCACCATTCGGGCTAACCAGCGAGCGGCTATTGATATCCAGCTCCCAGCCATTGAATTTGTAGCTGTCAACGCTGCGACGCTCTTCGCTGATAGTACCCAGATTCATGGTACGAGACAGCAGGTTGCGTGCGCGGATGGTCAGTTCACGTGGGTTGAACGGTTTAGTGATATAGTCGTCAGCACCAATTTCGAGGCCAAGGATTTTGTCGACTTCATTATCACGACCGGTCAGGAACATCAGCGCGACATTGGCCTGCTCGCGCAGCTCACGGGCTAACAACAGACCGTTCTTACCAGGCAGGTTGATATCCATGATCACGAGGTTGATGTCATTTTCAGACAGGATCTGATGCATTTCCGCGCCATCGGTCGCTTCGAATACATCGTAACCTTCTGCTTCGAAAATACTTTTTAACGTGTTGCGTGTTACCAACTCGTCTTCAACGATAAGAATGTGCGGGGTCTGCATGTTTGCTACCTAAATTGCCAACTAAATCGAAACAGGAAGTACAAAAGTCCCTGACCTGCCTGATGCATGTCGAAAATTAACATGATCGGCTAAACATGACTAAAGTACGTAATTGCGTTCTTGATGCACTTTCCATCAACGTCAACAACATCATTAGCTTGGTCGTGGGTACTTTCCCTCTGGACCCGACAGCGTCAAAAACGGCTGTCATCCTAACCATTTTAACAGCAACATAACAGGCTAAGACTCAAGGGACACCCAATAAAACTACGCTTCGTTGACATATATCAAGTTCAATTGTAGCACGTTAACACTTTGGTGAAATCTCTGTATCTTAATGTTAGCGTTTTTCACAATATTTCAATAAACCAACGAGTTGCGAATATTAATTCATAAATATGGTGAATCCAACAGCAGATTCCCATTACTTATCAAAATGCCATGAATAAACATAGGGATAAGCCTGTTATATTAACATTCTGAGCAGTAGTTTCACCCTTCAACAGTTTAGCTTCTTTTAACCGTTGGCAGGGTGAAATACAGTAATTTCTGTTACATAATTGTAAATTCTCACCGCGAAATATGTCCGTGGTGACGATATTTTCTCCATTAAACGATCAAGAAGAGAACGAAAATGCACCTGGCTGTTGTACTCGTTTCCCCCGCCAGAGCGGAAAATATTGGCGCTGCGGCTCGCGCCATGAAAACCATGGGTTTTACGGATCTGCGCATTGTGGATAGCATGGCTCATCTCGAAGATGGGGCGCGTCGTGTGGCGCACGGTGCCGGTGATGTGCTTGATAATATTAAAACTTATGCTTCTCTCGCCCAGGCGCTCGCCGACGTCCAGTTCACCATTGCCACAACAGCTCGTAGCCGGGCAAAGTTTCATTACTACGCCACGCCTGAGGAACTGGTTCCCTTGCTACAGGAAAAAAGTGAGTGGTTAAAAACCGGCGCACTCGTATTTGGCCGGGAAGATTCTGGCCTGACCAACGAGGAGCTGGCACTGGCTGATATTTTGACGGGCGTTCCTATGGTGGCGGACTATCCCTCACTCAATCTGGGACAGGCGGTGATGGTCTATTGCTATCAATTAGCGTCATTAATGCAAAAAATGGCTGACGCGGCGACTGACTACGATGAGAATCCGTTGCGTGCTTTACGGCTGCGTGCTCACGCCTTGCTCGAAAAACTCAACGTCGCTGATGACATAAAAATGGCTGACTGGCTCGATCAGCGCATTGGTGTTTTAGGGCAGCGGGACACCGCAATGTTACATCGATTGCTGCATGACATCGAAAAAAAACTCGCCGAGTAATGTCTGGATATTAATATAAATAAAAGATGAAAATATTGATTGGTTGCCGCTTTCACGGTCTTTGATGAATGTTTAGTCGCTGGCGGGCAGTGGAGATGAAAACCTGCCAGCAGGGGCAAAAACTAAAAATGCATTGACTTAAGAGGGCAGATACTTTAACCAATATAGGCACAGCGACAGACAGATAAAAATAACAGAGCACACAACAGCCATGAAACGCATCAGCATCGTCACCACCATTATTACCACCACCACAATTACCACAGGTAATGGTGCGGGCTGACGCGTACAGGAAAAACAGAAAAAAGCCCGCACCTGAACAGTGCGGGCTTTTTTTTCGACCAGAGATCAAGGGGTATAACATGCGAGTGTTGAAGTTTGGCGGTACATCAGTGGCAAATGCGGAACGGTTTCTGCGTGTTGCCGACATCCTGGAAAGTAATGCCAGGCAGGGGCAGGTGGCGACAGTGTTATCTGCCCCGGCGAAAATCACCAATCACCTGGTCGCCATGATTGAAAAGACCATTGGTGGTCAGGATGCCGTACCGAATATCAGTGATGCAGAACGGATTTTTGCTGAGCTTCTTGCAGGACTCGCAGACGCCCAACCCGGTTTCCCCCTCGCTTCGCTTAAAAGTGTCGTTGAACAAGAATTTGCACAAATTAAACATGTTCTGCATGGGATTAGCCTGCTGGGTCAGTGCCCGGACAGCGTTAATGCAGCACTGATCTGCCGTGGAGAAAAACTCTCGATTGCTATCATGGCAGGCGTGCTGGAAGCACGGGGCCACCATGTCTCTGTGATTGATCCGGTCGAAAAACTGCTCGCTGTTGGTCACTACCTTGAATCTACCGTGGATATTGCTGAATCCACCCGTCGAATTGCTGCAAGCCGTATCCCCACCGATCATATGATTCTGATGGCCGGTTTCACCGCCGGTAATGAGAAAGGCGAGCTGGTGGTGCTGGGGCGTAATGGCTCTGACTACTCCGCTGCGGTACTGGCGGCCTGTTTACGTGCGGACTGTTGTGAAATCTGGACTGATGTGGATGGCGTCTATACCTGTGACCCGCGCCAGGTCCCGGATGCGCGACTGCTGAAATCCATGTCCTATCAGGAAGCCATGGAGCTTTCCTACTTCGGCGCAAAAGTGCTGCATCCGCGCACAATCACCCCTATTGCCCAGTTCCAGATCCCCTGTCTGATTAAAAATACCGGTAATCCGCAAGCACCGGGCACCCTGATTGGGGCCACCTCTAATGAAGATGGTCTGCCGGTTAAGGGCATCTCTAACCTGAATAACATGGCGATGTTTAACGTTTCAGGCCCCGGCATGAAAGGTATGGTCGGCATGGCGGCCCGCGTGTTTGCGACCATGTCCCGCGCAGGAATTTCCGTCGTGCTGATTACTCAGTCTTCCTCTGAATACAGCATCAGCTTCTGCGTACCGCAATCAGACTGCGCGCGCGCGCAACGCGCGTTGAGCGATGAGTTTTATCTGGAGCTGAAAGAAGGATTACTGGAGCCGCTCGCCATCATGGAGCGTCTTGCCGTTATTTCGGTTGTAGGTGACGGGATGCGCACGCTGCGCGGTATCTCCGCAAAATTCTTCGCCGCGCTTGCCCGTGCGAATATTAATATCGTTGCCATTGCCCAGGGCTCTTCCGAACGTTCCATCTCGGTCGTCGTGAGCAACGACGATGCGACAACGGGCGTGCGCGTCACGCATCAGATGTTGTTCAATACTGACCAGGTTATCGAAGTCTTTGTCATCGGCGTAGGCGGTGTCGGCGGAGCGCTGCTGGAACAGCTTAAGCGCCAGCAAACCTGGCTGAAGAACAAGCATATTGATCTGCGCGTCTGTGGTGTGGCGAATTCCAAAGCCTTGCTCACCAATGTGCATGGTCTGAACCTGGAGAACTGGCAGGCTGAACTGGCTCAGGCAAAAGAGCCGTTCAATTTAGGCCGCCTGATTCGTCTTGTGAAAGAGTACCATCTGCTCAACCCGGTCATTGTCGATTGTACGTCTAATCAGAGTGTTGCCGATCAGTATGCTGATTTCCTGCGTGAAGGTTTCCATGTGGTTACGCCAAACAAAAAGGCCAATACCTCGTCAATGGATTACTACCACCAGTTGCGCCATGCGGCGGCGAAATCGCGTCGTAAGTTCCTTTATGACACCAATGTCGGCGCGGGCTTGCCGGTTATTGAAAACCTGCAAAACCTGCTCAATGCGGGCGATGAACTGCAACGCTTCTCCGGCGTCCTGTCGGGCTCTCTCTCTTTTATTTTTGGCAAGTTGGACGAGGGGATGAGCCTGTCGGACGCGACCAAAGCGGCGCGAGACATCGGCTTTACTGAGCCGGACCCGCGCGATGATCTCTCGGGTATGGACGTCGCTCGTAAGCTGCTGATTCTGGCACGCGAAACCGGACGCGAGCTCGAACTGTCCGACGTTGTGATTGAACCTGTCTTACCTGAGACATTCGATGCCAGCGGCGGGGTGACGGAGTTCATGGATCGCCTGGCGCAACTGGATGATGCATTTGCCGCTCGCGTGGCAAAAGCGCGTGATGAAGGTAAAGTATTGCGCTACGTGGGAAATATCGAAGAGGACGGCGTCTGCCGGGTAAAAATTGCCGAAGTAGATGGCAACGATCCGCTTTATAAAGTGAAAAATGGCGAAAACGCCCTCGCGTTCTACAGCCACTATTATCAGCCGATACCGCTGGTACTGCGTGGATATGGTGCGGGTAATGACGTAACGGCAGCGGGGGTGTTTGCTGATCTGTTGCGTACTCTTTCCTGGAAGTTGGGAGTTTAAGATGGTGAAAGTATATGCTCCGGCCTCCAGTGCCAACATGAGCGTAGGTTTTGATGTACTGGGTGCGGCAGTGACACCTGTCGATGGGACGCTGCTGGGCGATAATGTCTCGGTTGAAGCGGCTGACAGTTTTCGCCTCCAGAATCTGGGGCGCTTTGCCAGCAAGCTGCCCACCAACCCGAAAGAGAATATTGTTTATCAGTGCTGGGAGCGCTTCTGCCAGGAGATCGGTAAAACGGTTCCGGTTTCGATGACGCTCGAAAAAAATATGCCGATTGGTTCCGGCCTCGGCTCCAGCGCCTGTTCGGTGGTCGCGGCATTGGTCGCCATGAACGAATACTGCGGTAAGCCTTTGAACGACAGTAAAATGCTGGCGATCATGGGCGAGCTGGAAGGGCGTATCTCCGGCAGTATTCACTACGATAATGTCGCCCCTTGCTTCCTCGGCGGCATGCAACTGATGATCGAGGAAAACGGCATAATCAGCCAGCAGGTGCCATGCTTTGATGAGTGGCTCTGGGTGCTGGCTTATCCGGGAATCAAAGTATCGACGGCAGAAGCCCGCGCTATCCTGCCTGCGCAGTATCGTCGCCAGGACTGCATTGCTCACGGTCGGCACCTGGCGGGCTTTATTCATGCCTGCTATTCGCGTCAGCCCGCACTTGCTGCGACGTTAATGAAAGATGTTATTGCAGAGCCGTATCGCACTAAACTGCTGCCGGGCTTTGGTGAAGCGCGCCAGGCGGTGGCAGAGATTGGCGCCATCTCCTGTGGGATTTCTGGTTCGGGACCCACACTCTTTGCGTTGTGTGATAAAACCGAAACCGCGCAGCGTGTGGCTGACTGGCTGAGCAAACACTATTTGCAAAATCAGGAAGGCTTTGTTCATATTTGCCGTCTGGATACGACGGGCGCACGAGTAGTGGGATAACCAATGAAACTCTATAACTTAAAAGATCACAACGAACAGGTCAGCTTCGCACAGGCCATCACGCAGGGCCTTGGCAAAAATCAGGGGCTCTTTTTTCCTCACGATCTGCCGGAATTTAGCCTGACAGAGATCGACGAAATGCTGGGGCAGGATTTCGTTACGCGCAGCGCAAAGATCCTCGGTGCGTTTATCGGTGATGAACTGCCACCAGAGGTTCTGGAAGCGCGCGTCCGCGACGCATTTGCTTTCCCGGCCCCGGTGAAGGCGGTTGAAAGCGATATTGGCTGCCTGGAGCTGTTCCACGGTCCGACGCTGGCCTTTAAAGACTTCGGCGGGCGCTTTATGGCGCAGATGCTGACCTCCATCAGCGGGGATAAGCCAGTAACCATTCTGACCGCCACGTCAGGTGATACCGGTGCCGCGGTCGCTCATGCGTTTTACGGTCTGAAAAACGTGCGTGTCGTTATCCTCTACCCGAACGGTAAGATCAGCCCGTTGCAGGAGAAACTGTTCTGCACGCTGGGTGGCAACATCGAAACCGTTGCCATCGACGCAGATTTTGATGCCTGCCAGGCGCTGGTGAAGCAGGCATTTGATGATGAAGAGCTGAAAGTCGCGCTGGGTCTGAACTCCGCTAACTCCATTAACATCAGCCGCCTGCTGGCGCAGATTTGTTACTACTTTGAAGCCGTAGCGCAACTGCCGCAGGAAGCCCGCAATCAACTGGTCGTCTCTGTGCCGAGCGGCAACTTCGGCGACCTGACTGCCGGCCTGCTGGCGAAGTCACTGGGTCTGCCAGTCAAACGCTTTATCGCGGCCACCAATGCCAACGACACGGTGCCGCGCTTCCTGCAGGAGGGCGAATGGAAGCCAAAAGCGACGCAGGCCACTCTCTCTAATGCGATGGACGTCAGCCAGCCGAATAACTGGCCGCGTGTTGAGGAGCTGTTCCGCCGTAAAATCTGGCGTCTGAACGAGTTAGGCTATGCCGCGGTGGATGACGAAACCACCAAAGAGACCATGCGTGAGCTGAAAGGCAAAGGCTATTTGTCCGAGCCTCATGCGGCTATCGCTTACCGTGCGCTGCGCGATCAGCTGCATCCTGGCGAATATGGTCTGTTCCTCGGTACGGCCCATCCGGCGAAATTTAAAGAGAGCGTGGAAGAGATTCTGGGCGAACCGCTGGCGTTGCCAAAAGAGCTGGCCGAGCGTGCAGAACTTGAGTTGCTTTCCCACCACCTGCCTGCTGATTTTGCCCAATTACGTAAGCTGATGATGAGCAAAGCCTAAGCAGTAGACGAGCTTTCTAAAGGCCGGGTGTGCATCATGGCAACCCGGTTTTTTTTCGCGCAAATACGGAGGAAATGCGGAGGCATTGCGCAGGAAAAATGTAGAAATTCTCAATAAATGCGGGCACTTAAAGATTAGGATTGCAGAGAATAACAACCGGTCATCACTTTGCTTAAGCTCCTTTCATCGGCCCATAACGGGCAAAATGAACCCAGGAGTAACCCATGTTGAAACCTGTTTTCTTAGCGATTTCGTTAGTGATGGTGGCTCCGCTGGCGACACAGGCTGCAGAAATTACCCTCGTGCCGGCAGTAAAACTGCAAATTGGCGACAGTGATAATCATGGCAACCGTTGGGATGGCGGGCGCTGGCGTGACCATGACTGGTGGAACCGTCACTATGAGATGCGTGATAACCACTGGCGGTCGCATCATGAAGCGGTTCGTGACCATCATGACGATCGCCATGATGACCGACATGACGACCGCGGTCCGGGCTGGAAGCGTTAATGCTACTGATTCCCCTCTCCGGGCGGAGAGGGGAAACGTCGTTACTGCTCGTGACGTTTAAAAACCAGTTCACCTTTTCCTGACTGCTCCTCGTCAAAGAAATAGCCTTCACTGTTAAATCCGGTTAACTGCTCAGGCTTCGTCAGCCGTTTTTCAATAATGTAACGGCTCATCAGTCCACGCGCTTTCTTGGCATAGAAGCTGATGACTTTGAACTTGCCGTTTTTCTCATCGAGGAAGACCGGTTTGATGATACGCGCCTTCAGGCTTTTAGGTTTTACCGATCTGAAGTACTCATCTGAAGCCAGGTTGACCACCACCTCATCGCCCTGCGCTTTAATGGCTTCGTTGAGTTTCTCGGTGATGGTGTCGCCCCAGAACTGGTAGAGATCTTTGCCTTTCGCATTTTCCAGGCGAATGCCCATCTCCAGGCGATACGGCTGCATCAGATCCAGCGGTCGCAAGACGCCATAGAGTCCAGAAAGCATGCGCAGATGCTGCTGGGCAAAATCAAAATCGGCCTCTGAGAAGGTTTCCGCCTGCAGGCCGGTATAGACATCGCCTTTGAAGGCCAGAATAGCCTGGCGGGCATTCTGTGGCGTAAAGTCCGGCTGCCAGTCGTGGAAACGCGTGGCGTTCAGGTCGGCAAGTTTATCGCTGATTCCCATTAAGGTTTTGATTTGCGGCGCGGTCAATTGGCGAGCAACATCAATGAGCTGCTGAGAATGGTCCAGCAGCTCAGGCTGAGTGAAGCGTGTCGTGGCCAGCTCGCTCTGATAATCCAGCGTTTTGGCGGGTGAAATGAGAATCAGCATATTCAGTCCTTGCAGGGAATTTTTTGCTGATTTTAACAAAAAAGCGAACCGGGTTGATCAATAGTTGTGATTGTCAGTTGTCCGTTTTGTCTCACTGTCCCATGCTCCTGGCGCGAGCTGGCGATGGATCTCGGGATAGCGGCTGGCATCAAAAACGGGCGTTATCCCCAGCTTGCGCTGGCGTAGATAGTCACCCGCAATGACGTTGACGACGGGGGAGAGCAGCAGGATAGCGGTCAGATTGGCGATCGCCATAAATGCCATGACCACATCGGCCAGGTGCCAGAGTAATGGCATACGCAACAGAGAGCCGATGACGACCATTAGCAGTATTCCTGCGCGTAACAGCCAAATGTTTCTCTTGCTGTTTAGCCGCAGGAAGATGAGGTTGTTTTCGGCATAAACATAATTTGCCGTGATGGAGGTCAGGGAGAAGAGGAAGACAAGACCTGCCACGAAACTGGCTCCCCAATTGCCCGTGAGCGTTACCATCGCGTCCTGCACCATTTGCGTCCCACTAAAGGTGCCCTCCGCGGGGGAGACGTTCGCCAGCAGAAGAACAACCGCACTGGCAGTGCAGACCATAAACGTATCGATGACCACGCCAATCATCTGTACAAAACCCTGGGCAGCCGGGTGGGGAGGGGAAGAGGAGGCCATTGCCGCTGCGTTGGGGGTGGAGCCCATACCCGCTTCGTTGGAGAACATGCTGCGCTGAAAACCGCTGGTCAGCGCCTGGCTGAGGGTATACCCCATCGTACCGGCAGCAGCTTCCTGCCAGCCAAAAGCCCCCCGAAAAATGGCCTCAAAAACCCCAGGAAGTTCGACAGCATGGCTTATGCTGATAACGATACTTACGGCAACCCAGCCTAACGCCATCAGCGGCACTACCCACTGCACCACGCTTGCAATGATGCGCAGCCCACGCGTCATCAACAGCAATAGAAGCGCGGCAAGTATTATGCCGGGGATAAGGTGGTGGATACCCCAGGCGTAGTGTACGGCACGTGCCACGGAGTTGGCCTGAATGGTATTGAAAATGAGTCCATAGGCAAACAGCAAAAAGAGTGAGAACAGCACTCCCATCCAGCGCATGCCCAACCCGCGGGCCATATACCACGCCGGACCACCGCGAAACTGTTGGTTTGCATCTCGTTCTTTGTAGAGTTGTGCCAGCGTGCATTCAGCGAAACAGGTCGCCATGCCGATGAAGGCCGAAACCCACATCCAGAAAATCGCACCAGGGCCGCCGGCGGTAATGGCAAACGCCACGCCGGCGAGGTTTCCGCTACCTACGCGGGCAGCAAGACTGAGAAAGAGGGCCTGATATGCGCTTAGTCCCCCAGGCTGCGCGCTACGGCGACGTTTGAGGTTGCGATAGAAGTCGCCAGGTAGCCGGAAAGGGACGAATTTGCTGCGAAAGGCAAACCAGATACCCGCCGCAAGCAGTAAATAGAGCATCAGTGAGTCCCACAGTACTTCACTGATAAAGGAAAAGAATTCAGGCATTAACGTCCCTCTTGTTTATGCCATGACACGGAAAAATAAGCAGCGCCACGAGCTGTCGCAGACTACTTCGCAGGCAATTAATAAATCGAGTTTATCATAGTTACGCAACTTCACTGCGCGGTTGCGCTGCCAGTGCGTCGTGTTATCATCAGGGCAGACCGGTTACATCCCCCTAACAAGTTCAAAGAGAAACACTATCATGACGGATAAATTGACTTCTCTGCGTCAATACACGACAGTCGTGGCTGACACCGGAGATATCGCAGCAATGAAGCTGTATCAGCCGCAGGACGCTACCACCAACCCTTCTCTGATTCTTGGCGCTGCCCAAATCCCTGAATACCGTAAACTGATTGATGACGCCATCACCTGGGCTAAAAGCCAGAGCAGCGATCGCGCGCAGCAGATTATCGACGCTTCAGACAAACTGGCAGTGAATATCGGTCTGGAAATCCTCAAGCTGATCCCGGGTCGTATCTCGACCGAAGTGGACGCGCGTCTCTCCTACGACACTGAAGCCTCTATCGCCAAGGCCAAACATCTGATCAAACTGTACAACGATGCGGGCATCAGCAACGATCGTATCCTGATCAAACTGGCCTCTACCTGGCAGGGCATCCGTGCGGCAGAACAGCTGGAAAAAGAGGGCATCAACTGTAACCTGACCCTGCTGTTCTCCTTCGCGCAGGCGCGTGCATGTGCCGAAGCCGGCGTTTATCTGATCTCTCCGTTCGTTGGCCGTATTCTTGACTGGTACAAAGCGAACACGGATAAGAAAGAGTACGCACCGGCTGAAGATCCGGGCGTGGTGTCCGTGACTGAAATTTATCAGTACTATAAACAGCACGGTTATGAAACCGTGGTGATGGGCGCAAGCTTCCGTAACCTGGGTGAGATTCTGGAACTGGCAGGCTGCGACCGTCTGACTATCGCTCCGGCACTGCTCAAAGAGCTGGCGGAAAGCGAAGGCGCTATCGAGCGCAAACTGGCTTATACGGGCGAAGTGAAAGCGCGTCCTGAACGCATCACCGAAGCGCAGTTCTTCTGGCAGCATAACCAGGATCCAATGGCAGTGGATAAACTGGCGGACGGTATCCGTAAGTTTGCTGTTGACCAGGAAAAACTGGAAAAAATGATCGGCGACCTGCTGTAATCATTCTGCGTGGCCGGTCTTCGGCCACGTTTCCCCTCTGTCTGCTTCTCCGCTTCACGTGTATCATTTCCGTAAGTCAGACTTTTTTATACGGAATGAATATGGACACCTTACGCATTGGTTTAGTTTCTGTCTCGGATCGCGCTTCCAGCGGTATCTATCAGGACAAAGGCATCCCGGCGCTTGAGGAGTGGCTCGCAGCCACTCTCATTACCCCTTTTTCTATCGAAACGCGTCTGATCCCGGACGAACAAAACATCATCGAGCAGACACTCTGCGAGCTGGTGGATGAGATGAGCTGCCATCTTGTATTGACCACTGGCGGCACCGGTCCTGCACGCCGCGACGTTACGCCTGATGCCACACTGGCAGTAGCGGATCGTGAAATGCCAGGCTTTGGCGAACAGATGCGCCAGATAAGCCTCAATTTTGTGCCGACAGCCATTCTCTCCCGTCAGGTGGGCGTGATCCGCAAACAGGCGCTGATTCTGAATTTGCCGGGCCAGCCTAAATCCATCAAAGAGACGCTGGAAGGGCTGAAGGATGCAGAAGGTAACGTAAAAGTGCCGGGCATTTTTGCAAGTGTACCGTATTGTGTACAGTTGCTTGAAGGCCCTTATGTCGAAACCAATCCCGCCCGGGTAGCGTCTTTTCGTCCAAAAAGTGCCAGGCGCGAGACAATCTCCTGATGTTGCGCGTTTTTTGATTTAATCGGTTCGTGTAGTGGCGTGTTAAATTATTTACGGTATAGTAACTTTTAATTTACAGCTATCGTAAATATTACCTTAACCCGCCTCTTTACCTATGGTCCGTTATGTCAAAACACACACGCCCTTTGAATAAACAGGATTACAAAACTCTCACGCTTGCCGCATTAGGCGGCGCGCTGGAGTTTTACGATTTTATTATCTTCGTTTTCTTTGCTGCCGTGGTGGGAGAGCTGTTCTTCCCGGCGGACATCCCGGAATGGCTACGTCAGGTACAGACCTTCGGCATTTTTGCCGCAGGCTATCTGGCGCGTCCACTGGGCGGGATTGTGATGGCGCATTTCGGCGATCTGGTGGGGCGTAAGAAGATGTTCACCCTCAGCATCCTGCTAATGGCCGTCCCTACACTGGCGATTGGTTTACTGCCGACTTATGCCTCGGTCGGGCTGATTGCCCCTCTGCTTCTGCTGCTTATGCGTGTACTCCAGGGGGCCGCAATTGGTGGTGAAGTACCGGGAGCATGGGTTTTTGTCGCGGAGCATGTGCCGGAACGTCGTATCGGCATCGCGTGCGGCACCCTGACCGCAGGACTCACCGTTGGGATCCTGCTGGGCTCCGTTGTGGCAACCCTTATCAACACCAGCCTGAGCCAGCAGGCGATCCATGATGGCGGCTGGCGTATCCCCTTCCTGCTCGGCGGCGCATTTGGTCTGGTGGCCATGTATCTTCGTCGTTGGTTACAGGAAACGCCTGTCTTCCTCGAAATGCAACAGCGTAAAGCGCTGGCACAAGAGCTACCGGTTAAAGCCGTCGTGCGAAAGCATAAAAAAGCGGTGGTGGTTTCTATGCTGCTGACATGGCTGCTCTCGGCCTGCATCGTGGTAGTGATTCTGATGTCGCCTGTCTGGCTACAAAAACAGTATGGGCTGGCCCCTGCACTGACGCTACAGGCCAACAGCATAGCCACCATTATGCTTTGCGTTGGCTGCCTGATTGCGGGTCTGGTGGTGGATAAGTTTGGGCCGAGCAAAACCTTTGTTATCGGCGGCCTCCTGCTGGCCGTTTCGAGCTGGCTGTTCTATCACCAGGTGGGCAGTCATCCTGAACAGCTGTTCGTGCTCTATGGTCTGGTTGGACTCTGCGTAGGTGTTGTCGGTGCCGTGCCCTACGTGATGGTTCGTGCCTTTCCTGCTGAAGTACGTTTTACCGGGATTTCATTCTCTTACAACGTCTCGTATGCCATTTTTGGTGGGCTGACGCCAATTGCCGTTACCATGTTAATGGGGGTCAGCCCAATGGCACCCGCCTGGTATGTGCTGGCGCTGGCACTGACGGGGATAGGGCTTGGTATCTGGCTGCGCCAGGACTGGATGGCGGCGAAAAGCGCGGCACTGACAGAACAACCTCAGCCCTGAGACATCGGTGCGCCGTCGGATGACGGCGCCAGCGCGCTTAGTGTGAAGGGGTATAACTCAGGACAATATTGTCATCCGGGATCTGGGTGAAGCGCTTGATGATGGTGTGATAATCCGCCTGCGGGTCGAGGTCTTTAAAGCGGTCCGGGTAGAAGATCTTACTCAGTGTTTCAATGGCGACAATGTTGTAAGGGTTGTTGTAAAAGTGGTGATACAACGCCCCGGTATGTCCCTTAACCACTGCCGGAATGCTGCTGACACCCTGGCGGGCCAGCAGGGCATTAAAGGCGGCAGCAACCTCTTTCTGCTCGACGTTATAGCCAAACGGGATGATTGCCGTGCCTTTCCCCGGACGTTTTGACCCACTCATCAGGTAGTAGTCAGGATTCAGGGAGATGATCTTTTCCACTGACACGGTGCCCGTCGCGCCCGGCAACAACTGTGAACCAATGTTCACGCCGCCTGCCGCTTCCACCAGACCGCCCCAACCGTTACGCGCGTGGGTGAAACAGCAGCCATTGTCCAGACCGGCGACACCCGCGATAGGCTCAATAAACACCAGCGGTTTTCTGGCGGCGGTCGCCACGCGTTGTTGCAGGGTTTCCAGACGCTGTTGGTAGAAATCCGTATAGGCTTTGGCGCGTTCGTTCTGCCCCATCACTTTGCCCAGCAGCGTAATGCTCGGCAGGGTATTTTCCACCGGGTGCAGTTCGTAATCGACAAAAAGAACCGGTATATGTAGCGCTTCAAGCTTCGCGAGCACACCACTCTGCACCAGCGACGGTTTAGCGCGCAGTTGGGCAATCATCAGATCAGGCTGACGGGAGAGGATGGTTTCCAGATCCACATTCCCCTGATCGGAAAACTGCATATCAAGGATCTTTTCAGCCTGCGGCCACTTGCGTTTCAGTAGCTCCCAGGTCTGGGTATCCTGTTTTTTCGGCAGATTGTTCCATGCGACGACTTTGGCAAAGGGATTGTCTCGCTCCAGTAGCGCCAGGGCGAAAATGTCGCGGCCATCCTGCAAAATAATGCGCTGTGGCTCATGTGGAATGGTCACCGTGCGATTATCCATATCCTTGACCGTTACCGGCCAGTCAGCGGCCTGCGTGAATAATGGTGACAGCAGCAGAACCGCGCCACCCGCCACGGCAATAAGGGCCTTCTTCAGATTCATGGTTTCCCCGTCTTCCTTTTTTATTGTGTTAAGCCATCGACCACCACGTGCGGCAGTCCCTGTGAACAGCATTCAATTCGGCCCTGCACGCCATAGACAGTGGCAAGGTTAGCGGGCGTGACCACCGCTTCCGGCTCACCGCTGGCAACCAGCGCGCCATTTTTCAGCATGACGGCATAGTCGGCATGACGCAGGGCGATGTTGATGTCATGAATGACCACCACGGTCACGATGTTACGCAGCCGCGTCTCACGGGCCACAATGTCCATGACATGAAACTGATAATTAAGATCGAGTGCGCTGAGCGGCTCATCAAGCAGCAGCAGGTCAGGTTTGCGGATAAGCGACTGCGCCAGACCAATCAACTGCTTTTGCCCGCCGGATAGCTGATCGAGATAACGCATCGCCAGATGCGAGATCCCAAGCTTGTGCAAAATGTCGTAGGCCTCTTTTTCGACGTGCCGTTGCGCGTCAACGCCGCTGGCCCGGCGGGCAACAATCACTGACTCCAGCGCATGCAAATGCACCCCTTGCGGCAGCGATTGCGGCAGATAAACCACTTTCTGAGCTCGCGTTGCCGTCGGCAACGTCATCAGATTTTCGCCGTTGAGCTCAAGCGTGCCCTGCGCCGGATTCAAATCGGCCAGCGCGCGCAGCAGGGTGGATTTGCCTGAACCGTTAGGGCCGAGCAGGGCGGTAATTCTGCCACGCGGCAGCAGAGGGGTCGTCAGCCCGTCGATGATCTTCTTTTTACGATAGCCGGTATGCAAATCGTTGATTTTCAGGCCGTCGGTCATAATGTTCCCCGGTGGCGAATGATAATGCTGAGGAAGAAGGGCACGCCCACCAGCGAGGTAACGATGCCAACCGGAATGATGACGCCATCAACAATGTTTTTTGACAGCACCGACGCAAGAGAGAGGACCAGCGCGCCAATCAGCATGCTGCCTGGCAGATAAAAGCGGTGATCCTCGCCAAACATCATGCGGGAGATATGCGGGGCAACGAGGCCGATAAAGCCAATTGGGCCGACAAAGGCAACGGTGAGGGCTGAAATAATGCTGATGCGCAGCAGTGTGGCAAGGCGTAGCTGACGCACGTTTATGCCAAAACTGATGGCGCGATCTTCCCCCAGACGCAGGGCGGTAAGCTTCCAGGCGTTGCGCATCGACAGAGGCACAATCAAAAGCAGCGCCACCGCCAGAATGGTCAGTTTATCCCAGGAGGCTCGGGCCAGACTGCCCATCGTCCAGAAAACCAGCCCTTGGAGCGTATCTTCGCTGGCGACGAACTGCAGAATCGAAATCAATGCGTTAAAGGTAAAGACCAGGGCAATACCAAACAGCACGACGCCCGAGGTGGCCACACGCGTCCAGCGACTGATCCCGTCAAGTACAAAACAGGCCAACAGGGCAAAGACAAAGGCATTGGCCGAGATAAACCACTGGTCAGGAATACCCGGAAGGCCGATCCCAAGAATAATCGCCAGCGCCGCGCCAAAGGAGGCGGCTGAGGAGACGCCAAGCGTAAAAGGACTGGCGAGCGGATTGTTCAGGATGGTTTGCATTTCAGCGCCCGCCAGCCCCAACCCCATGCCGACCAGGACGGCCATCAGTGCGAAGGGCAAACGCAGCTCCCAGACAATCACCCGGATACCCGCATCCGCCGATGCGGCATGAAAGAGCGTCTGCCAGAGCGTGGAAACAGAAAGGCCGGAAGGGCCCAGGATGAAATCAAGGATCAGCGATGACAGAATTAGCAGCAGGAGAATGCCCGCTAAGATAAAACGCCGTAGCAGAATGCTTTTGTAATGCGACGCCACGGCCGACGCATCAGACTTCTCGCTGGCGGTAAGGGTGGAACTCATGGTCTGACCTTATGCAACATAACAGTAGGGGGATCCCACCCGACGTACCTGTCCGGGTTGTTGCATGAAATCCATTCACCGGGATGCTCCCGGCGAACATAATAAAAATGATAATGCTTATCAATTAAGCGAGGAGTGAATCACGCCTTCGTTTAGGAACTGTTATTGTTGTGCGCAAAAAACGACCTTACCGGCGGGACTCCAGCGCCCGGCAGGTGGCATAAGCGCCAGCGATACATAAGGCCACCGGCACCAGAAAGCTGTGATCCATACGGGTGGATTCCATTATTAACGCAAGGGTGGTGACCGGCATATGGGCCGAGGCCGATAAGAACCCTGCGGCGCCCAGCAGCGCAAAACTTTCCTTATCGCTGCCTGGAAAGAGGTGCCCGGCAAGCAGAAACAGCAGTGAACCAAGCAGGCCCCCCACCGCAAGACCAGGTGTCAACAATCCACCGGCCGCGCCTCCCCGGATCACAGCACAGATCAGGAACACTTTGAGCACCAGAAGAATGACGGCAAGCATCGCGGTCATTTCACCGCTTAAGGCCAGTTGCGCAGCCCCTTTGCCGTTGCCCGGTAATTGTGGAAACCAGATAGTACCCATGCCGAGCAACGTAAAGGCCACCAGGCTAATCACAGGCATCTGCCAGTTAGTGCGCACATGGCTTCTGGCGTATTGGGTGAGACGACGGAAAAGATACGCTGCGGCGCCGAACAAAGGGCCACTTAGTGCCCCCCAAAAGACTAACGAGGTCGCAGCGATTTCAGTAGTAAAACGATACTGGTGTTCATCCCCCAGCCCCAGCGAGGCGACCCAGGCGGCAAGAGCAGACGTCACCAGTGCCGCAATGGCGGCATCCCAGCTAAAACGCACCAGCAGGACTTCAAGCGTAAAGATAGCCCCGGCCAGAGGGACGTTATAAACGGCAGCAAGGCCGGCCCCCGCGCCGCAGGCCGTCATGAGCTGAATATCCGCCGCCGTCAAACACAAACGACGGGCGACGCCCCCGGCAAAGAGCGCACCGGCCTCACGCGGCGCGACTTCCCGTCCCAGCGGCGAGCCCATCGCGACGGTGATGATCTGCAGAAGAATATGGACAAGGGTAGTCAGGGGCGGCATGGGTTTACCGGCGTCAGCCACTGCCGCGCCAATGCTGACGCGCTTTTGGCCATAACGCGCCAGTAACCACCATCCGCATCCTGCCACGACGCCGGCCGCCACCAGCACGAGAAAGCGCCGCTGCGCGCTGGCATCCGTGACGCCTTCTAAAAAGGTTTGTGGGCTGATTAACTGGTTCTGGCTGTAGCCATAGGCGAGGTGCTGGATTTCATGTAACAGCATGGCCAACAACATGCCGCCAAGACCAGCCAGCATGCCGGTCAGAAGCAGCGCTGCCCAGCGTTGAAGCCCGTAAGTTCTGCCCTGTAATAAGATCATCATCCGCGTCTTAATAAGGAGGAAGGAGATCATCATCCCATAAAGCGGCTTAACAGGTAATCAATCGAAGCTGATAGGGAAAGGGGAAGGGATTCGTGCCCGCAGTGCAGGCACGAAGGGGAGTGATTAGTGCGGCTCGCCAATCGGCAGTACGGTGCGACCGTATTGCTCGTTCAGCACTTCACCCATCGCCAGGTAAATCGCGCTTGCGCCACACACCAGGCCAATCCAGCCCGCAATGTGAACGATGCTTTCGTTATCAGCCAGGTGACCGACGGCCAGTAGAGCAAACAGCACGGTCAGGCTCAGGAACACAAACTGCAACATACGCGCGCCTTTCAGCGTGCCAAAGAACATGAACAGGGTGAACACGCCCCAGATACCCAGATAAACACCCAGGAAGTGGCCGTTTGCCGCGTCAGCAAGGCCCATTTTCGGCAGCAGAAGAATAGCGACGAGGGTCAGCCAGAAAGAACCGTAAGAGGTAAATGCGGTTAAACCGAAGGTGTTGCCTTTCTTATATTCCAGCAGACCTGCGAAAATCTGTGCGATACCACCATAAAAAATACCCATAGCCAGGATAATGCCATCTAACGGGAACATACCAATATTGTGCAGGTTAAGCAGAATAGTGGTCATGCCGAAGCCCATTAAGCCCAGCGGAGCCGGATTAGCCAACTTAGTGTTGCCCATAATTCCTCAAAATAAATCAATTTGAATGATGAAAGGAGGCCCTGCATCCGTCTTGAGGGTGCGGGGCGGCGGCATCATAAATAGCGCCATGTCCTGTGTCTATGATCTGAACAGGTGGAAATTAAAAAATTTTTTAATCCTTCCCCCTTGATGAGTGCCGTTACGACCCCATCTTGTAGTCAACCGCAGTGTGTGGGCCTGAAAAAAAGCGAAGGTGGGTAGTTGAAACACCGTAATTCGCCCTTATTACAGGTTCACAACCACATGTTGACTGAATTTTTAGTGGAGACGTTTAGATGGGTAAAATTATTGGTATCGACCTGGGTACTACCAACTCTTGTGTAGCGATTATGGATGGCACTACTGCACGTGTGCTTGAGAACGCCGAAGGCGATCGCACCACGCCTTCTATCATTGCTTATACCCAGGATGGTGAAACTCTGGTTGGTCAGCCGGCTAAACGTCAGGCAGTGACAAACCCGCAAAACACCCTGTTTGCGATTAAACGCCTGATTGGCCGCCGCTTCCAGGACGAAGAAGTGCAGCGTGACGTTTCTATCATGCCGTATAAAATCATTGCTGCTGATAACGGCGATGCATGGCTTGACGTGAAAGGCACCAAAACTGCGCCGCCGCAGATTTCTGCTGAAGTCCTGAAAAAAATGAAGAAAACAGCAGAAGATTATCTGGGCGAGCCGGTAACTGAAGCGGTTATCACCGTACCGGCTTACTTTAACGATGCTCAGCGCCAGGCGACCAAAGATGCTGGCCGTATTGCTGGTCTGGAAGTCAAACGTATTATCAACGAACCGACTGCTGCTGCGCTGGCTTATGGCCTGGACAAAGAAGTGGGTAACCGTACCATCGCGGTTTATGACCTGGGTGGCGGTACTTTCGATATCTCTATTATCGAAATCGACGAAGTTGATGGCGAAAAAACCTTCGAAGTTCTGGCAACCAACGGTGATACCCACCTCGGTGGTGAAGACTTCGACAGCCGTCTGATCAACTATCTCGTTGAAGAGTTCAAAAAAGATCAGGGCATTGACCTGCGTAATGACCCGCTGGCAATGCAGCGCCTGAAAGAAGCCGCAGAAAAAGCCAAAATCGAGCTCTCTTCTGCGCAGCAGACCGACGTCAACCTGCCGTACATCACTGCAGACGCGACCGGTCCGAAACACATGAACATCAAAGTGACCCGTGCGAAACTGGAAAGCCTGGTCGAAGATCTGGTTAACCGTTCTATCGAGCCGCTGAAAGTTGCACTGCAGGACGCTGGCCTGTCTGTTTCCGACGTGCAGGATGTCATCCTGGTCGGTGGTCAGACCCGTATGCCAATGGTCCAGAAGAAAGTGGCTGAGTTCTTTGGTAAAGAGCCGCGTAAAGACGTTAACCCGGACGAAGCGGTTGCCATTGGTGCTGCGGTTCAGGGTGGCGTGCTGAGCGGTGATGTTAAAGACGTACTGCTGCTGGACGTGACGCCGCTGTCTCTGGGTATCGAAACCATGGGCGGTGTGATGACGGCGCTCATCACCAAAAACACCACCATCCCGACCAAGCACAGCCAGGTGTTCTCTACCGCTGAAGACAACCAGTCTGCGGTAACCATCCACGTGCTGCAGGGTGAACGTAAACGTGCGAGCGATAACAAGTCTCTGGGTCAGTTTAACCTGGACGGCATTAACGCAGCACCGCGCGGCATGCCGCAGATCGAAGTGACCTTCGACATCGATGCTGACGGTATCCTGCATGTGTCCGCGAAAGACAAAAACAGCGGTAAAGAGCAGAAGATCACCATCAAGGCTTCTTCTGGTCTGAATGAGGAAGAAATTCAGAAAATGGTTCGCGAAGCAGAAGCGAACGCTGAATCTGACCGTAAGTTCGAAGAGCTGGTTCAGACCCGTAACCAGGGCGACCATCTGCTGCACAGCACCCGTAAGCAGGTTGAAGAAGCTGGCGACAAACTGCCTGCTGAAGATAAAACCGCTATCGAGTCTGCACTGAGCGCGCTGGAAACCTCTCTGAAAGGCGAAGATAAAGACGACATCGAAGCGAAAATGCAGGCACTGGCACAGGTTTCCCAGAAACTGATGGAAATTGCCCAGCAGCAGCATGCCCAGCAGCAGGCGGGTGGCGCTGATGCCTCGGCGAACAATGCGAAAGATGACGATGTTGTTGACGCTGAGTTTGAAGAAGTAAAAGACAAAAAATAATCGCCCTGATGCAGGGTAAGTAATCAGCACGGGCGAAGAGGTTTCCTCTCCGCCCGTGCTCGCATGTTAAGGGGCTTAAAAAAACAATGGCAAAGCAAGACTATTACGAGATTTTAGGCGTTTCCAAAACTGCGGAAGAGCGTGAAATCAAAAAGGCGTATAAGCGCCTGGCCATGAAATATCACCCGGACCGCAACCAGGGGGACAAAGAGGCCGAATCCAGATTTAAAGAGATCAAAGAAGCCTACGAAGTCCTTACCGATGCCCAAAAACGCGCGGCCTACGACCAGTACGGTCACGCGGCGTTTGAACAGGGTGGCATGGGGGGCGGTGGCGGCGGTTTCGGCGGCGGCGCAGACTTCAGCGACATCTTTGGCGACGTGTTTGGCGATATTTTTGGTGGCGGCCGGGGCCGTCAACGGGCGGCGCGTGGTGCTGACCTGCGTTACACCATGGAACTGACGCTGGAAGAAGCGGTACGTGGCGTCAGCAAAGAGATTCGCATACCCACTCTTGAAGAGTGTGATGTTTGCCACGGCAGCGGTGCCAAAGCGGGTACCCAGCCGCAGACCTGTCCAACCTGTCATGGTGCGGGCCAGGTGCAGATGCGTCAGGGCTTTTTCGCCGTGCAGCAGACCTGTCCACACTGTCAGGGCCGCGGTACGCTTATTAAAGATCCGTGCAATAAATGTCACGGTCATGGCCGCGTAGAGAAAACCAAAACCCTGTCGGTTAAGATCCCGGCTGGCGTTGACACAGGCGATCGTATTCGTCTGGCGGGTGAAGGCGAAGCGGGCGAGCACGGCGCACCGGCAGGCGACCTGTATGTTCAGGTGCAGGTGAAGCAGCATGCTATCTTCGAGCGTGAAGGCAATAACCTCTACTGTGAAGTGCCGATTAACTTCGCTATGGCCGCTCTTGGTGGCGAGATCGAAGTGCCGACGCTTGATGGGCGCGTGAACCTGAAAGTGCCTGGCGAAACCCAGACCGGCAAGCTGTTCCGCATGCGCGGTAAAGGCGTGAAGTCAGTGCGCGGTGGCGCGCAGGGCGACCTGCTGTGTCGCGTGGTTGTTGAAACACCGGTTGGCCTGAACGACAAGCAGAAACAGCTGTTAAAAGAGCTCCAGGAAAGCTTCGGTGGCCCGACGGGTGAGCATAACAGCCCGCGCTCGAAAAGCTTCTTCGACGGCGTGAAAAAATTCTTTGATGATTTGACGCGCTAAAAGATGTGATCAATTTTTGCGGCCGCTGATGCGGCCCTTTTTTTTGCTAATTGCATTCATTTAAATAATGATTGAATGTTTTTTAAAACCCTGAGCTATATTTACTCCAGACCTTTGTGTTGGGGTAGTAACAAAATCTATTTTTAAATGTCAGTAAAATAAAAACTGAACCGCCCGTAATCTTCATTTCAGTTCGATATTTTTTGGATGCCTGAATACCAAGTGAGTCGTCCTCTCTGTTTTTCATGAGATAATTTATTAAAAAACAACATAATCTGACACCACCCTCTGGGTGAGTATTTATCAATCCCGGTGTGATATCTCTATCACAAACAAAAGTCTCCCTTTTTATAAACTACTGCCATTGTTTTTCTCATTTCAATATTTATTTGGAATTATTACCACCCGTTATAACAACAGGAGATAATCGAGTGTCCAACTGGAAGGAAAAACTTATCGTTTGCACGATATTATCAGCAACTGCATCGTATAGCTTACCGGCGTTATCTCTGGAATTTAAAAGTGCGTTTGGTTCAATTAATGCTGGATATGCAGACTGGAACAGTGGTTTTGTGAATGTTCACCGTGGAGAGGTCTGGAAAGCAACCGCGGATTTCGGGGTCAATTTTCGCGAAGCTGAGATTTATTCTTTCTTTGAGAGCAACGTATTAAACCACTCGGTGGCGGGGCGAAATCATACTGTTTCTGCTATGGCGCATGTTCGTCTTTTTGATACTGATTACAGTTTCTTTGGGAAGCTTTATGGGCAATGGGATAACTCATGGAGCGATGATTTAGATATGTTCTATGGCTTAGGCTATTTAGGCTGGCAAGGAAAAGAGGGCTTTTTTAAACCTTACATTGGCTTGCATAACCAATCTGGTGATTACGTATCACAACAATATGGGCAAACCAGTGGCTGGAATGGATATGTTCTTGGCTGGACCGCGGCTTATTTCTTTTCAGCGTGGGAACAGAAATTCGTGCTATCAAACTGGCATGAATTTGAATTTGACAGAAATGATGCTTATGCCGAGCAACAACATGGTCATACAGGAATAAATGGTGGACTGACGCTGGCGTGGAAATTTTATCCGCGTTGGAAAGCTGCGATTACCTGGCGCTATTTTGATAATAAGCTCGGCTATGACGGGTTTGGTGATCAAATGATTTATATGTTGGGCTATGAATTTTAACTTTATTCAGAGGATCTGAAATGAAAAAAACTTTTATTGCCAGCATGATTGGTCTGGCATTGTGCGGCGGCAGCACACTCTCATGCGCACAGGCGGCAGAGGTGAAACGCCCCAATCTGGTGATCATTCTCACTGATGATTTAGGCTATGGTGATTTAGGCACTTATGGTCATCAAATTGTTAAGACGCCGAACATCGATAAATTAGCGCAGGAAGGCGTTAAATTTACCGATTATTATGCGCCTGCCCCTTTATGCTCACCCTCACGTGCCGGGTTACTGACCGGGCGTATGCCATTCAGGACGGGTATTCGTTCATGGATCCCCGAAGGTAAAAATGTTGCGATTGGTCGTAATGAACTGACGATTGCCAATTTATTAAAAGAAAATGGTTATGACACTGCGCTGATGGGAAAACTGCACCTTAATGCCGGGGCCAACCGTACTGACCAGCCTCAGGCCAGGGACATTGGTTTTGATTACTCCCTGGTCCATGCGGGTGGGTTTATTACCAATGAGCGGTTGGCGAAGGCGAAAGAGCGCCCCCGCTATGGCGCTGTCTATCCCGATGGATTTATTCGTAATGGCACACCGCTGGGAGAGGCCAAATTATTAAGCGGTGAGCTGGTAAGTACAGAAGCCGTTAACTGGCTGGATAAGCGCGCCAAAACGAATAGTGAGAAACCTTTCTTCCTGTACGTGGCTTTCACTGAAGTACACACCCCGGTGGCCTCACCCAAAAAGTATCTCGATATGTATTCGCAATATATGAGCGATTACCAGAAGAAGCATCCTGATATGTTCTACGGCGACTGGGCTGATAAACCCTGGCGCGGTCCGGGAGAATACTACGCCAATATTAGTTACATGGATGAACAGGTGGGTAAAGTGCTGGAAAAAATTAAGGCGATGGGGGAAGAGGATAACACCATCATTATTTTTACCAGCGACAATGGTCCGGTGACACGCGAAGTTCGTAAGGTATATGAACTGAATATGGCCGGGGAAACCGACGGCCTGCGTGGACGTAAAGATAATCTATGGGAAGGGGGCATACGCGTTCCCGCCATTATTAAATACGGTAAGCATCTGCCACAAGGCATGGTCACCGACACGCCAGCATCTGGTCTGGACTGGATGCCGACCCTTGCACAGATGATGAAATTTGAGTTGCCCAAAGATCGCACCCTTGATGGTCAGTCACTGGCACCCGTGTTTGAAAAAGCGGAACTGAAGCGTCAAAAACCACTGATTTTTGGTATCGATATGCCCTTCCAGGATGACCCGACCGATGAGTGGGCGCTGCGTGATGGTGACTGGAAGATGATTATCGACAGGGAGGGGAAAGCAAAATATCTCTACAACCTGAAACAGGATCGTGCGGAAACGATGAATCAAATCGGGAAAAATCCTGAGGTAGAAAAACGTCTCTATCAAGAGTTCCTGAAATATAAGCAGGATATTGATAATGATTCGCTGATGAAAGCACGCGGCGAGAAGCCAACGCCAGTGACCTGGGGTTAATGCATTTAATAATAAAAAAACGTTATGCCACTTAGGGCGCTGCCCGCCCGATCTCTTTTTTGAAGAGATCGGGTCATTTTTATTTCAGGGAGCAAAAATGATGCGCAGAAAAAGTTGCCAGGTGATGATCAAACCTACCGGTTCAGTTTGTAATCTGGACTGTCAGTACTGCTTCTACCTGGAAAAAGAAAAACTCTACCCCGCAAGAAAAAAGCACTTCAGGATGAGTGAAGTTACGCTCGAAAAGTTGATTCAACAGCACATTGAAGCACAAGAGGTTGATGAGGTGATCTTCGCCTGGCAGGGCGGGGAACCGACCCTGATGGGGATTGATTTTTATCGTAAAGCGGTCGACTTACAAAAACGCTATGCCAATGGAAAAAGGATTATTAATACCTTCCAGACCAATGGTGTGCTGGTAGACGATCGATGGTGCGCTTTTTTTAAGGAGCACGCGTTTCTGGTTGGCATTTCAATTGATGGCGATGCCGCGCTGCATGATAAGTGGCGCGTCACCCGCTCCGGTAAACCGACGCATCGCCGGGTGGAGCAGGCTCTTTTTTTGCTGGTGCAGCACGGCGTTGAGTTTAATACCCTGACGGTTGTCAGCCAGACTAATGCCTCCCGACCGCTTGACGTTTATCGTTATCTTAAAGAGAAAGGCAGTAAACACATGCAATTCATCCCTCTGGTGGAACGACGCAGCAGTGGATGTGATGCGAAGCCGCTGGCCCATCCTGACGCACACTCGACCTCGGTTATGCCCTGGTCAGTGGGTTCGCTACAGTTCGGTAAATTTCTTTGCGCAATCTTCGATGTCTGGATTCGGGAAGATATTGGTCATATTGATGTTCAGTTGTTTAACCAGACCCTGGCGGCATGGTGTGAACTTCCCCCTCAGGTCTGCATTTTTGCCCCGCGTTGTGGCAGCGCATTTGCGCTGGAGATGAATGGTGATGTTTACAACTGCGATCACTATGTTTATGCCGATTATAAAGTGGGCAATATCAACCAAATCTCGCTAAAAGAAATGAATAATGGGGAACAGAATCTCGACTTTGCAGACAATAAGTATCGTAGCCTGTCCGGTGAGTGTCACTCCTGTCCGTGGCTTTTTGCCTGTTATGGCGGCTGTCCCAAACACCGCTTTTTGCCTTCGCGCACCGGCGACAGGCAGCAAAACTACCTGTGCGAGGGCTATCGGTACTTCTTTAGCCACACGGCTGAGTTAATGGGGGCCATGAAGACGTTGTTTCAACATGGCTATTCACCCGCTGATATCCAAACGGTTATAGGGTAGTCAGCCCACATTCAGAAGGAACTGCAATGTTTAAACATATCAACGTGAACTCCTGTAAAACGGTGGGGTGTAAAAACATCGGTCTACTGGAAAGTCCTGATTACCAGCCTCTCGGGGACAACGTTCTCTGTCGTGAATGCGGATTTTTATTCCCGCTTATTGCAGAGACGGCCCTCAATGCTTTTCGCGGGGCGGTCAATTACCCGTGGAAAGGAATTATCAGACAGTGTCCTGATTGTGGTGGAATAGCGCTGAAACGGCATGGATATGCCGCAGGTGGGAAAGCCAGACTGTTATGCCGACATTGCAACCGGACCTTTTTGTCTACCGCGACTCACGGGGAGACGAAAGTTCAGGGGGCATTATCTGAAGCCATTACCGCAGGTGTTACCCTCGCGGAGTTACGCAAAACACTTAAGATTGATAACACTGCGCTGGCCCGGCAGCTTGCCCGGTTATCGCTGCAAGCGAATCGGGAGATGTCCGGTTTGCGTTTCCCCGCCCTTGATATTGCGCTCAGTACACGTGCTTTTACGCTCAATTTTAATGATTCAGAGAATAAGCTTTACACGCTGGTGACGGCTGAAGTGGGGAGTGGCAATATCGTCGCTGTCTCGACTAACTACTCACCGCTTCCTGTGGATAGTGTCTACCAGTATTCTTCCCGTTTCGCAGAACGCCCCATTCCTGGAACCCTTGTGCATCTTGTGCAGCGAAAAGAGAAGATGACGGCAAGGCGTGGCCTGCTTTTCGATATTGATTATGGCGCGGCGAAGCTATGGAAAAATGATTCAGGTATGCTTGTTAAGCCGGTTTTACCTGCCTATCGGCATTTTGAGCTCGTTAAACGTCTGACGGATGAACGTTCCCTCAATGTGCTGCACTTTCTTGAGCATGAATGCTTTATTTTTGGAGGGTGCCTGATGGCGAATTATAGCGATGTGAATCGCGGTCGATGCCACATTTCGTTTGTCACCGAACGAGGCATTCAGCGAACGGACCAACATTACCCGCCTCGTTATTTTCTGGCAGGGGGAATACGCAACAACGCATGGCGCTATTTTTCTCATCGCGAGTATGCAATGGGCGTTTCAAACCTGACGGGCAATAAAAAAATGAGTCAGGTTAGCCAGGCGACGTTGTTACCCGCGACACGATTTATTCATTTCATTGAATCGCATCCTTTTTCCGGCCAAATGCAGCGCCTCTCCCCGGCAAATGTTGGCAGGGTGCTCGATTACCTCCGCTATGAATACAATCAAAAAATGCTGGCATGAGATTCTGGTGTGGCGATGCAGAGGGCGCATTCGAGAAAACGAGTGAAGCTAATCGGGGGGCGTAGCGCTAAAAAAACTCGGTTAAACCGAGTTTATCCTCAAAAATTATCTGATTTTATCGAGCTTTCTTACGCGGTAATATGGCCCTCCTTCAGGGAGCCGTTTATCGGGAGAAAATCATGAAATTTTTACAACGCTTCTTTAGTAGCGATGTTTCGGGAGGCATTGTCCTCATTATTGCCGCTGTGCTGGCGATGCTTTGCGCAAATCTCTCTTTTACTCAGGCAGGGTATCAGTCCTTTCTGGACACGCCTGTCGCCTTCAAAGTGGGCGCGCTTGAAATCAACAAAAACATGCTGCTCTTTATCAACGATGCGCTGATGGCGGTGTTTTTCCTGATGGTGGGCCTGGAAGTGAAGTATGAACTGGTGCAGGGCGCACTGGCCACACGTCAGCAGGCGATATTTCCCGTCATCGCTGCCCTCGGGGGCATGGTGGCACCAGCATTGATTTATCTGGCGTTCAATTTTCACGATCCGGTAGTCAGCCATGGCTGGGCTATTCCAACGGCGACCGATATTGCTTTTGCCCTGGGCGTACTGGCTTTGCTGGGTAATCGTGTTCCCGTTGTACTGAAAGTGTTCCTGATGGCGCTGGCAATCATCGACGATCTGGGCGCTATCATCATTATTGCCCTCTTTTACACCAGTGACCTGTCGATGATGGCCCTGGGCGTAGCAGCGGCTGCTATCGTCGCGCTGGCGCTGCTTAATATCTTGAATGTCCGGCGCACCGGTATCTATATCCTGGTGGGGCTGGTGTTATGGACGGCAGTGCTCAAGTCAGGGATTCACGCCACGCTGGCGGGCGTCATTCTGGGTTTCTTTATTCCGTTGAAGGAGAAGGACGGTGTTTCACCCGCCCGGCAATTGGTTGAGGTTATTCATCCGTGGGTGGCCTGGCTTATTCTGCCATTATTTGCTTTCGCAAATGCCGGCGTGTCGCTGGACGGTGTTTCGTTAGGCGGCCTGACCTCCGCGCTGCCGCTGGGTGTCATCGCCGGTTTACTGATTGGCAAACCGGTCGGTATCACCCTCTTCTGCTGGCTGGCATTACGGCTGGGCCTGGCAAAACTCCCTAAAGGCGCGGCCTTTAAGCAAATCATGGCGGTAGGCGTGTTGTGCGGCATCGGCTTTACCATGTCCATTTTTATCGCCACGTTAGCCTTCGGTGATGCCGACCCGCATAGCGTCGGTTGGGCGAAACTGGGGATCCTGACGGGCTCTGTTCTGTCTGCCATTATAGGTTACTGCCTGTTGCGCACACGGATCGTCCGTTAACCTCTGACGGGAAGGCGAGTGACCGCCTTCCCGTTATTTTACTCCGGGAGCGAAGCGGCGATGTCGAACATTAACTACAACCATTTGTACTATTTCTGGCATGTCTACCGGGAAGGTTCGGTTGTCGGGGCTGCAGAGGTACTATTCCTGACGCCGCAAACCATCACCGGGCAGATCAAATCGCTGGAGGAGCGGTTGCAGGGGAAACTCTTTAAGCGCCGGGGAAGAGGGCTGGAACCCACGGAACTTGGCGAGCTGGTGTTTCGCTATGCGGACAAGATGTTCACGCTCAGTCAGGAAATGCTTGATATCGTTAACTATCGCAAAGAGTCACATCTGCTTTTCGATGTGGGCGTGGCGGATGCGTTATCAAAAACGCTGGTCAGTGGCATTCTTGATGCCGCCGTGCAGGAAGGGGAGCCCATTCACCTGCGCTGCTTTGAATCGACGCATGAAATGCTTCTTGAACAGCTCAGCCAGCACAAGCTCGACATGATTATCTCCGACTGTCCCATTGATTCTACGCACCAGGAAGGGCTGTTTTCGGTAAAGATCGGCGAGTGCAGCGTCAGTTTCTGGTGTCAGAAACCGGCGTTAAAAAAGGCGTTTCCGGCCTGTCTGGAAGAGCGCCGGCTGTTGATTCCCGGGCGCCGTTCAATGCTCGGCAGAAAGCTGCTGAACTGGTTTAATTCGCAGGGACTCAATGTTGAGATTCTCGGTGAGTTTGATGACGCCGCACTGATGAAATCCTTTGGCGCGGCGCACAACGCCATATTTGTTGCCCCCACGCTGTATGCGCAGGACTTCTATTCTGACGACACTATGCTGGAAATCGGGCGGGTGGAGAATGTGATGGAGGAGTATCACGCCATCTTCGCCGAACGTATGATTCAGCATCCGGCGGTGCAGCGCATCTGCAATCGCGATTACGCCTCGCTCTTTCGCGGCCTGTGACGCGTTACGACATGTTTCGCTAAGCGACGAAGCATTCTGATCTCCGTGCCGTACATTTATCACCGTTAATTCATAGAGGTGATAAATCATGATAGCGGTACTTTTTGAAGCAGAGGCGATTGTCGAAAAACAGGCGCGATACCTCGAACTTGCAGCGCAGCTCAAGCCACTCCTGAACAGGATTGATGGCTTTATCGACCTGGAGCGGTTCCAGAGTCTGACCACGCCTGGCAAAATCCTTTCATTATCCTGGTGGCGTGACGAGGCTTCGGTTCTTGAATGGAAGAAGAACCACTTTCATCGCGCGGCACAGAGTGAAGGTCGGGAAGCCATTTTCTCGTATTATCGCATTCGTATCGCCCGACTTCAGCGTGAATATTCGTCGGAAAGTCGGGGGTAAGGCAATGTACGATATTCATGTGATTCTGAAGAACGCACCGGGTGAACTGGAGAAATTGGGTAAGACGCTGGGCAGCAATGGCATTGGCCTTGAAGGTGGGGGCGTTTTTACCACAGGAAACGAAGCCCATGCCCATTTTCTGGTTGCAGAGGGGGTAAGGACGCAGGCGGTGCTGGACGCGGCGGGTTTTCAGGTGGGTGGTGTGTCACGCCCACTGATCCGTAAGCTGAAGCAGGAACGGCCAGGCGAGTTAGGGGAAATTGCCGCTGCACTGGCGTTACGTGGAGTGAATATCCTGGTACAGTACAGCGATCATGCTAATCAACTTATTCTGGTGACCGATAATCCGGCCGTCGCCAGTGAGGCCACAGAACCCTGGGAGGTCACTGTTCATGACTGCGAGTCATCCTGAGCCGCTTGCGGAGGACGATGCGCCTGAACGCTCAATCGCGGTGGTCGCTGCCGCGATGTCCGATACTTCGCGGGTTAAAATGCTCTGCGCGCTCATGGACGGGCGCGCATGGACCGCCACTGAGCTTAGTACGGTGGCCGATATTTCGGCCTCCACCGCCAGCGCCCATCTTAGTAAGTTACTTACCAGTCATTTAGTCAGTTGCCTGAGCCAGGGGCGCCATCGTTACTTCCGTCTTGCCGGGCAGGACATTGCACAACTCATTGAGCAGATGATGGGGGTGTCCTGGCGGCGGGTAAATCCTCCCACAACCCGAACGCCCGTGGCCTTAAGACGAGCGCGTACCTGCTACGATCATCTTGCCGGTGAACTGGCAGTAAAAATCTATGATGCTCTGCAGAAGAAAGGGGAGATAGCGGAGGATGGCGGCACGCTAACGGCCCAGGGGATGGCATTGTTCTCCCGTATCGGTCTGCCGTTAGCAGAAAAAACCACCCGCAGGTTGTCCTGTGCCTGCCTCGACTGGAGCGAAAGACGTTTTCATCTTGGCGGACAGGCGGGGGCGCTACTGCTGCAGTACTTTGAACAAAAAGGGTGGCTCCTTCGGACGCCGGGCTATCGGGAAGTGACCTTTACGGAAGAGGGCATGCGGGGATTACAAACGTTATTCGCTATCGACGATAAATAGCAGGCATAAAAAAACCCGCATTAAGCGGGTTCTTTTTACAAAGCACAACAAGCGGGCGATTAAGCCAGTTTGCTGATCTGTGCAGTCAGGTTAGCTTTATGACGTGCAGCTTTGTTTTTGTGGATCAGACCTTTAGCGGCCTGGCGATCCACGATCGGTTGCATATCGTCAAATGCTTTCTGTGCAGCAGCTTTGTCGCCAGCTTCAATCGCAGCGTACACTTTCTTGATGAAAGTACGCATCATAGAGCGACGGCTTGCGTTGTGTTTGCGAGCCTTTTCAGACTGAACGGCGCGCTTCTTAGCTGATTTGATATTAGCCAAGGTCCAACTCCCAAATATGATCTATATGGACAATTCAAAGGCCGAGGAATATGCCCTCTTAGCCTTCTTTTGTCAATGGATTTGTGCAAATAAGCGCCGTTAAATACAACGCTCGTTACGTAGTGATGGCGCAGGATTCTACCAGCTTGCTGTCGATGAATACAGCTTTTCCACGATAAAAATCGTTAACCAGGCCAGTTTTTCGTACCAATGGTGGGCAGCTTAATGAAATCCTTCCCCTTTCTGGCGCCATCAGGCAATCGTCGGTTAACGTTGCACGTTGTACAAGGTATAATCCGACGATTTTCACTGTTTTGAGCCAGACATGAAGCTGATACGCGGCATACATAATCTCAGCCAGGCACCGAAAAAGTGTGTGCTGACTATTGGTAATTTCGACGGCGTTCATCGTGGTCATCAGGCGCTATTACAAGGGCTTAGCGAGGAGGGCCGCCAGCGTGGCCTGCCTGTTGTGGTGATGATCTTCGAACCGCAGCCGCTTGAACTTTTTGCAGGTAACAAGGCCCCGGCACGCCTGACCCGTTTACGTGAAAAACTGCACCTGTTGGCAAAATCAGGTGTGGATTACGTACTCTGTGTCCGCTTTGACCGCCGGTTTGCAGCATTAACGGCGCAAAATTTCGTCAGTGACCTGCTGGTCGACAAACTGGGCGTGCAATTTCTTGCTGTCGGGGATGACTTCCGCTTTGGTGCTGGTCGACAGGGCGATTTCTTGTTATTACAGAAGGCCGGGCAACAATACGGCTTTGACGTCACCAGTACACAAACATTTTGTACCGGTGGCGCGCGCGTGAGCAGCACGGCGATACGCCAGGCGCTGGCAGACGATAACCTTCAGCTTGCCGAAGCGTTACTGGGCCACCCGTTCAGTATTTCCGGGCGCGTCGTTCACGGTGATGAACTGGGACGCACCATAGGTTTTCCGACGGCGAATTTACCGCTACGTCGTCAGGTTTCCCCGGTTAAAGGGGTCTATGCGGTAGAGGTGGTCGGTTTAGGTAATACATTACTACCCGGCGTTGCCAATATTGGCACGCGCCCAACGGTTGCAGGCGTACGCCAGCAGCTGGAAGTTCATATCCTGGACGTTGTAATGGACCTTTACGGACGCCATATAGATGTAATACTGCGTAAAAAAATACGCAACGAGCAGCGATTTGGCTCGCTGGATGAACTGAAAGCGCAAATTGCGCGTGATGAGTCAACGGCCCGCGAGTTCTTTGGGCTATCAAAACCGGCTTAACTGCCTGACACGTAATAAATACGGAACCGAGAATCTGATGAGTGACTATAAATCTACCCTGAATTTGCCGGAAACAGGGTTCCCGATGCGTGGCGATCTCGCCAAACGCGAACCGGGAATGCTGGCGCGTTGGACCGATGATGACCTGTACGGCATCATTCGTGCAGCCAAAAAAGGCAAAAAAACCTTCATTCTGCATGATGGCCCTCCCTATGCGAATGGCAGCATTCATATTGGTCACTCAGTAAACAAGATTCTTAAAGACATTATTGTGAAGTCCAAAGGACTCGCAGGATATGACTCGCCTTACGTACCAGGCTGGGACTGCCATGGTTTACCTATCGAGCTGAAAGTAGAGCAGGAATTTGGCAAGCCGGGCGAGAAATTTACCGCCGCTGAGTTCCGCGCAAAATGCCGCGAATATGCTGCCACTCAGGTTGACGGCCAGCGCAAGGACTTTATCCGCCTTGGCGTGCTGGGTGACTGGTCACGTCCGTACCTGACGATGGACTTCAGAACCGAAGCCAACATCATCCGGGCGCTGGGTAAAATCATCGGTAACGGTCACCTGCATAAGGGCGCGAAGCCGGTGCACTGGTGCGTAGACTGTCGTTCTGCGCTGGCAGAAGCGGAAGTCGAGTATTACGACAAAACGTCCCCGTCTATTGACGTCGCGTTTGAAGCTGTCGACCAGGATGCCATCAAGGGCAAATTCGGCCTGCCAGCGGTAAGCGGTCCTGTCTCACTGGTTATCTGGACCACCACCCCGTGGACGCTGCCGGCTAACCGCGCTATCGCTCTCTCCCCGGAGTTTGACTACGCGCTGGTGCAGATTGACGGTAAAGCGGTTATCCTGGCGAAAGACCTGGTAGAAAGCGTGCTTAAACGCGTCAACATCAGTGAATACAGCGTACTGGGTACCGTGAAGGGCGCTGAGCTTGAGCTGATGCGCTTCAAACATCCGTTCCTGGACTTTGATGTTCCAGCGATCCTTGGCGATCACGTCACCCTGGAAGCCGGTACCGGTGCGGTACACACCGCAGGTGGCCACGGCCCGGACGACTACACGATCAGTCAGAAATACGGTCTGGAAATTGCCAACCCGGTTGGCCCGGATGGCGCGTATCTGCCGGGGACTTTCCCGGTTCTTGATGGCGTAAACGTCTTTAAAGCCAACGACATCATCGTCAACCTGCTGCGCGACAACGGTTCGCTGCTGCACGTTGAAAAAATGCAGCACAGCTACCCATGCTGCTGGCGTCATAAGTCGCCGATCATTTTCCGTGCGACCCCGCAGTGGTTCGTGAGCATGGATCAGAAAGGTCTGCGCGCGCAGTCGCTTTCCGAAATCAAAGGCGTGCAGTGGATCCCGGACTGGGGTCAGGCGCGTATTGAATCCATGGTGGCTAACCGTCCGGACTGGTGTATCTCCCGTCAGCGTACCTGGGGCGTGCCGATGTCTCTGTTCGTGCATAAAGAGACGCAGGAACTGCATCCGAACACGCTGGAACTGATGGAAGAAGTGGCGAAGCGCGTCGAAGTGGACGGCATTCAGGCCTGGTGGGATCTCGATTCCCGCGACATCCTGGGCGCTGATGCAGACCACTACGAGAAAGTGCCGGATACCCTGGACGTCTGGTTTGACTCCGGTTCCACCCACTCCTCTGTTGTTGACGTTCGTCCTGAATTTGCTGGCCACGCAGCGGATATGTATCTCGAAGGTTCTGACCAGCACCGTGGCTGGTTCATGTCCTCTCTGATGATCTCCACTGCCATGAAGGGCAAAGCACCTTATCGCCAGGTACTGACTCACGGTTTCACCGTTGATGGCCAGGGTCGTAAGATGTCTAAATCCATCGGCAACACCGTGTCGCCGCAGGATGTTATGAACAAACTGGGCGCGGACATCCTGCGTCTGTGGGTCGCATCTACCGATTACACGGGCGAAATGGCGGTCTCTGACGAGATCCTCAAACGCGCTGCCGACAGCTATCGCCGTATCCGTAACACCGCGCGCTTCCTGCTGGCAAACCTCAATGGTTTTGATCCGGCGAAAGACATGGTGAGTCCGGAAGAGATGGTGGTGCTGGATCGTTGGGCGGTGGGCTGTGCGAAAGCGGCACAGGAAGACATCGTCAAAGCCTACGAGTCTTACGATTTCCACGAAGTGGTGCAGCGCCTGATGCGTTTCTGCTCCATCGAAATGGGCTCGTTCTACCTCGACATCATCAAAGACCGCCAGTACACCGCGAAAGCTGACAGCGTGGCGCGTCGCAGCTGCCAGACCGCACTGTTCCATATTGCCGAAGCACTGGTGCGCTGGATGGCGCCAATCATGTCCTTCACCGCCGATGAAATCTGGGGCTATCTGCCAGGTGAGCGCGAGCAGTATGTCTTCACCGGTGAGTGGTACGAGGGGCTGTTTGGCCTCGCCGCAACCGAGGCGATGAACGACACCTACTGGGACGAGCTGCTGAAAGTGCGTGGTGAAGTCAATAAGGTTATCGAGCAGGCGCGCGCAGACAAGAAGGTCGGTGGCTCTCTGGAAGCGGCAGTCACGCTGTTTGCTGAGCCTGAACTGGCTGCCAAACTGACGGCGCTGGGCGATGAATTACGATTTGTCCTGTTGACCTCCGGTGCACAAGTTGAAGATTATGCTCAGGCTTGTGCTGATGCCCAGCAGAGCGAACTGCTCAAAGGGCTGAAAGTAGCATTGAGCAAAGCCGAAGGAGACAAGTGCCCGCGCTGCTGGCACTACACTCAGGACGTCGGTAAGGTGGCGGAACACGCAGAAATTTGCGGACGCTGTGTCAGCAACGTTGCCGGTGACGGCGAAAAACGTAAGTTTGCCTGATGAGTAAATCTGTCTGTTCAACAGGGCTGCGCTGGCTATGGCTGGTTGTGGCCGTGCTGATTATTGATCTTGGCAGCAAGTACCTGATCCTCCAGAACTTCGCTCTGGGGGATACGGTGTCGCTGTTCCCGTCACTTAATCTGCATTACGCACGTAACTATGGCGCGGCGTTCAGTTTTCTTGCCGATAGCGGTGGCTGGCAGCGTTGGTTCTTTGCTGGTATCGCGATCGGTATCTGTGTGGTGCTGACGGTGCTGATGTACCGCGCTAAGGCATCGCAGAAGCTGAACAATATCGCCTATGCGCTGATCATTGGTGGGGCGCTTGGCAATTTGTTCGATCGCCTGTGGCATGGTTTTGTCGTCGATATGATCGATTTTTATATGGGCGACTGGCATTTTGCTACCTTTAATCTTGCGGATACGGCCATTTGTATTGGCGCCGCGTTGATTGTGCTGGAAGGCTTCTTGCCTTCCGCCGAGAAAAAAGCCGCATAACATTGCCGGGTGGCGCTTATCAGGTTTTCTTGCCTGATAAGCGCATCGCCATCAGGCCCAACAAGTGAGCAAACCTGCATGTCAAAATCCATACAGAGTAATAGCGCGGTGCTGGTTCACTTCACGCTCAAGCTCGAAGATGGCTCCACCGCTGAGTCGACCCGCAATAATGGTAAACCTGCTCTGTTTCGCCTGGGAGACGGTTCGCTCTCTGAAGGACTGGAACAGCACCTGCTGGGGCTGAAAGAGGGAGATAAAAAAGCCTTCTCTCTGGAGCCTGATGCGGCGTTTGGTACACCGGTTCCCGATCTGATTCAGTACTTCTCGCGCCGTGATTTTATGGATGCAGGGGAGCCTGAAATCGGTGCGATTATGCTCTTTACCTCTATGGATGGCAGCGAAATGCCGGGCGTGATCCGTGAAGTCAACGGCGACTCTATCACCGTGGACTTTAATCATCCGCTGGCAGGCCAGACCGTTCATTTTGATGTTGATGTACTGGAGATTGAGCCAGTACTGGAGGGGTTGAATGCAGATTCTGTTGGCTAACCCACGCGGTTTTTGCGCCGGGGTTGACCGTGCTATCAGCATTGTTGAAAACGCACTGGAAATTTACGGTGCGCCCATTTACGTTCGTCACGAAGTGGTTCATAACCGCTACGTGGTAGACAGCCTGCGCGAACGCGGGGCGATTTTTATTGAGCAAATCAGCGAAGTGCCTGACGGCGCAATTCTCATTTTCTCTGCGCATGGCGTATCCCAGGCGGTGCGCAATGAAGCAAAAAGTCGCGACCTGACGGTCTTCGATGCTACCTGCCCGCTGGTAACGAAGGTGCATATGGAAGTCGCACGTGCCAGCCGCCGTGGCGAAGAAGCCATCCTGATTGGTCACGCTGGTCACCCGGAAGTGGAAGGGACGATGGGCCAGTACAGCAACGAGAAAGGCGGTATGTATCTGGTGGAGTCACCCGACGACGTCGCCACGCTGAACATCAAAGATGTTGGCAAGCTCTCGTTCATGACCCAGACCACACTCTCGGTAGACGATACGTCAGAAGTGATAGATGCACTGCGTGAGCGTTTTCCCAAAATTGTGGGGCCCCGCAAAGACGATATCTGTTATGCCACGACCAACCGTCAGGAAGCGGTTCGTGCGCTGGCGGAGCAGGCTGAGGTGGTGCTGGTGGTCGGGTCGAAAAACTCGTCTAACTCAAATCGCCTCGCGGAGCTGGCCCAGCGTATGGGCAAATCGGCTTATCTGATTGATGATGCTTCAGATATTCAGGAAGTCTGGGTAAAGAACATCAACTGCGTGGGCGTCACCGCAGGGGCATCTGCTCCGGATATCCTGGTGCAAAACGTGATTACCCGTTTACAGGAGTTGGGTGGCGGCGACGCTATACCGCTGGAAGGGCGTGAAGAGAACATTGTTTTCGAAGTGCCAAAAGAGCTGCGGGTGGATGTACGCGAAGTCGAATAACCTTTTTGCGTTGCCAGTATGAGATGATGCCAGACTACGGTCTGGCATTTTTTATGGAGGAGTTATGCGTCTGCCCATTATTCTCGACACCGATCCGGGAATTGACGATGCGGCGGCCATCGCCGCCGCGCTTTTTGCCCCTGAGCTTGATCTGAGGCTGATAACCACGGTCGCAGGTAATGTCTCGCTGGAAAAAACGACGCGCAATGCGCTACAACTGCTGCATTTCTGGAATGCCAGCGTGCCCGTCGCGCAGGGGGCGGCCACCCCGTTACTGCGCCCGCTTCGCGACGCTGCGACTGTTCATGGCGAATCGGGAATGGAAGGGTACGCTTTCGTGGAGCATCAGCGCCAGCCGCTGGCGAAACCGGCATTCGAAGCTATTCGTGATCAGCTGATGGCATCGCCTGAACCTGTCACGCTGGTTGCGATTGGCCCCTTGACCAATATTGCGCTGCTGCTGACGCACTATCCTGAGTGTCAGTTCAACATCTGCCGCCTTGTCATGATGGGAGGCTCCGCCGGGCGCGGCAACTTCACCCCCAATGCGGAATTCAATATCGCCATTGATCCGGAAGCCGCCGCCCGGGTGTTCAATAGCGGAATTGAGATTGTGATGTGCGGTCTGGACGTGACAAATCATGCCACCCTGACGCCTGAATATCTGGCCTCCTTGCCTGCGTTGAATGAGACGGGAAAGATGCTCCATGCCGTGTTCAGCCACTACCGCAGCGGCAGTATGGCGACGGGTCTGCGCATGCATGATCTTTGCGCCATCGCCTGGCTGGCGCGTCCTTCTCTGTTCACGCTTAAACCCTGCTTTGTGGCGGTTGAGACGCAGGGCACATGGACAGCGGGGACCACGGTTGTGGATATTGAAGGTAAACTCGGAAAACCCGCCAACGCGCAGGTGGCGCTGGGTATCGATGTTGAGGCGTTCCGGGAGTGGGTTGCCAGCGTCATTCGTCTCGCGCCGTAATCGCCATTTTCTCACCCAGATAATCAATCATGGCCCGCATGCGTGCGGGCATATGCCTGCCTGACGACCACAGCAGCCAGAGTTCACCTGAATAGGCACTGATAAACTCCCACTCCGGCAGAACCTGCACAATCTCTCCGCTCGCCAGTTTTTCTCTGGCGGTAAACAGCGGCAGGCTACCAATACCCACATGATTCAGTACTGCATCCAGTCGTACGCCCGTGTGGTTGGCCGCATAGCGTCCCTGCGTTTGCAGGGTGACGGTCTTGCCGTTTTTGCAAAATTTCCAGCGTGAATCGGCAGGGGTTTCCCCCAGACTGATACAGCTGTGACTGCGCAAATCTTCTGGCTTTTCAGGCCTCCCGTGCTGTTGCAAATAGGCGGGTGTGGCGCAAATGAGATGGCGGATGGGCATTAAGGCTTTGCCATACAGGCCTGGTGAAGGGGAGTTGGTTATCCGCAGCGCAAGATCGATGCTCTCATCAATCAGATCCATATACCTGTCTTCCAGGCGCAGGCGCACGTTGACCTGCGGGTATGTTGCCAGAAAGTCACGCATCAGTGGATGAATAACAAAACGACCCACGGCTTTCGGCACACTGATGGTGAGCGTACCCTGGGCGATGTCCTGCACGCTACTACCCACATCCATCGCCAGTTTTGCCGCATCCAGCATGGTCTGTGCATGTGCGAAGACGGCATGTCCGGCGTCGCTTAGTCGCAGTTTTCGGGTGGTGCGGTGCAGCAATTTACTCCCCAACGCTTCTTCAAGGCGTGACACGCAGCGGCTCATCGCGGAGGGGGTGGCACCCGTCACCCGTGCGGCTGCAGAGAAGCTACCCTGTTCGACAATCTGAACAAAGGTGGCGAGATCGGGAAGTAAGGTAATGTTCATTTGTGTCTGCCAGGCAAAAGTGCGTTGAGGGAAGGACCGATTATCTTCATTACCGAAGATAATATACTGATGTCATTGAGAGGAGAAAATGAATGACCCAACGAGATTACTACACCTGTGATGAGACCGACGGAGAGGCGAATGTCCTGCGCTGTGTTAGCGCCGAGGATGGCGGTTTTAATGTAGAACTGGACGCAACCCTGTTTCACCCTCAGGGCGGTGGACAGCCTGCTGACAAGGGCTGGATTAATGAAGTTGCGGTGTTGGGCGTATTTAATGAGGGTGACAGCGTATGGCACCGTACCTCTGCGCCCATTGAACCCGGACGGGTGTCTGTCCGGGTCGACCGCGAACTACGACGCCTGCATTCGCGCTGGCACTCAGCCGGGCATTTGATTGGTTATGCAGGTGAAATGCATCAATTGCAGCCCGTAAAAGCGCATCACTGGCCGGGGGAAGGGCGTATTACCTTTACCGGTGCCAGCGCATTGCCAGATGGGGCTGCCCTGGAGGCGCTTATCACGGGATGGGTTGCAGAAAATCTTCCGCTGAACGTTGCGTTCGTCGATGGCAAACGACAGGTCCGTTTTGGTGAACTGCCGGCTTATGGCTGCGGGGGAACCCATATGCCAGCGACCGGTGAAATTGGTCTCATTACGCTCACCACCATAAAGCTCAAAAAAGGACAACTGATAGTGAGCTATAGCGTTGACTGACTCAGGCAGTGATATTCAAGGGTAATGCCGTGCCCGAAAGCATCTCATCGCCTTTCTGCTTTCGGGGACAGCACGTCCAGCCAGTTTTGCTTTGCAAATCGCAACATGCGCACTCATGCCTTTTACTGATACTTCATGCTGTTTATCATTTAATTCTTATTATCGTCGTTTTCAGTTGGCAGCCACGCCGTGGGCTGGTTAATCTGGAAGCGATTTCAGCATTTTATTAACAAAAGAGTACAACTATGCATGATGCACTAATCCGCGTTGCTATCGCGGGTGCCGGCGGGCGTATGGGCCGTCAGTTAATTCAGGCCACCCTGCAAATGGAGGGCGTTGCCCTGGGCGCAGCGCTGGAGCGTGAAGGCTCTTCCCTGCTGGGTAGCGACGCGGGAGAGCTGGCGGGTGTGGGCAAAACGGGCGTCACCGTCAGCAGTTGTCCTGAGACGGTAAAGGATGATTTTGACGTCTTCGTCGATTTTACCCGGCCTGAAGGCACGCTGGCGCACCTGGATTTTTGCCGCAAGCATCAAAAAGGGATGGTGATTGGCACCACCGGCTTTGATGATGCGGGCAGGCAGGCCATTAGTGACGCCGCGAAAGAGATTGGTATCGTCTTTGCCGCCAACTTCAGCGTGGGGGTGAACGTCATGCTGAAGTTGCTTGAGAAAGCAGCAAAAGTGATGGGTGAGTATACGGATATTGAAATTGTGGAGGCCCACCATCGCCACAAAGTGGATGCCCCGTCGGGCACCGCGCTGGCTATGGGTGAGGCGATTGCCCACGCCCTCGATAAAGATCTAAAAGAATGCGCCGTATACAGCCGCGAAGGATATACCGGCGAGCGCGTACCTGGCACCATCGGTTTTGCGACCGTGCGCGCGGGTGACATCATCGGCGAACATACCGCGATGTTCGCAGATATCGGTGAACGCATAGAGATTAGCCATAAAGCCTCAAGCCGTATGACATTCGCAAACGGTGCCATTCGCTCCGCTTTGTGGCTAAAAAACAAGGATAAAGGCCTTTTTGATATGCGTGATGTGCTCAGTCTTAACGATTTGTAAGTTTTATTACCCATCGTGATGTGGTTATTGCAGTCTTAACTTATTGATTGCATAGGGCAATATTTTATTGCCCTTTTATTTTATGCTTCACAAGGATTAATTTAATCCAGTCCCCTGTTTTGTGGCTTTATTAGCACTATTTTTGTCTCAAAAATGTTAATTTTGACCATCTGGTCTGGTTTTTAAGCCCCTGACGACAACCCTACCGTTTTCACCGCTGCGCAAGCGTTTACGTAGACGCATAAAGCTGATCTTTTCTATCCTTATTTCATGCTATTCTTTCCTGGGGCGCAAAAAGACATGAAAAATATGCGCGATAAGTTGACTTTTACCCTTCATGTCTCCAGAATGCCGCCGTTTGCAAAAAATTCGCGGCTACGCAGATTTGCATTGATTCAAGGGCTATATTTGAATTAATATGCAAATAAAGTGAGTGAATATTCTCTGGAGGGTGTTTTGATTAAGTCAGCGCTATTGGTTCTGGAAGACGGAACCCAGTTTTACGGTCGGGCCATAGGGGCAACAGGTTCGGCGGTTGGGGAAGTCGTTTTCAATACTTCAATGACCGGTTATCAAGAAATCCTCACTGATCCTTCCTATTCCCGCCAAATCGTCACTCTAACTTATCCCCATATCGGTAACGTCGGCACTAACGCCGCTGATGAAGAGTCCTCTCAGGTACATGCGCAAGGTCTGATTATTCGCGACCTGCCGCTGATTGCCAGCAACTACCGCAACACCGAAGACCTCTCTTCTTATCTGAAACGCCATAACATTGTGGCCATCGCCGATATTGATACCCGTAAGCTGACGCGTTTGTTGCGTGAGAAAGGGGCACAAAACGGCTGCATTATCGCGGGAGATAATCTGGATGCTGCGCTGGCGCTGGAAAAAGCCAAAGCGTTCCCGGGTCTGAACGGGATGGATCTGGCGAAAGAAGTCACTACCGCTGAAACCTACAGCTGGACGCAGGGAAGCTGGACGCTTGCAGGCGAGCTGCCGGAAGCGAAAAAAGAGAGTGAGTTGCCGTTCCATGTGGTGGCCTACGATTACGGCGCAAAACGTAACATTCTGCGTATGCTGGTTGATCGCGGCTGCCGCCTGACCGTGGTGCCGGCCAAAACCCCGGCAGAAGACGTGCTGAAAATGAATCCGGACGGCATCTTCCTTTCCAACGGCCCTGGCGACCCGGCACCGTGCGATTACGCTATCAATGCGATTAAATCCTTCCTGGAAACTGAGATTCCCGTCTTTGGCATCTGCCTTGGTCATCAGCTTCTGGCTCTGGCAAGCGGCGCAAACACCGTGAAGATGAAGTTCGGCCACCACGGCGGCAACCATCCGGTGAAGGATATTGACAACAACACGGTGATGATTACCGCACAGAACCACGGTTTTGCTGTGGATGAAGCCTCCATGCCTGCCAACCTGCGAGTGACCCACAAATCACTCTTTGATGGCACCCTGCAGGGGATCCATCGCACCGATAAACCGGCGTTCAGCTTCCAGGGACACCCGGAGGCGAGCCCGGGGCCGCATGATGCCGCGCCGCTGTTTGACCATTTTATCGAGTTAATTGAGCAGTACCGTCAGTCCGCGAAATAATCAGGAGTTAAGAGAGCCATGCCAAAACGTACAGACATAAAAAGTATCCTGATTCTGGGTGCGGGCCCGATCGTCATCGGTCAGGCGTGTGAATTTGACTACTCTGGCGCTCAGGCGTGTAAAGCCCTGCGTGAAGAGGGCTACCGCGTCATTCTGGTCAACTCCAACCCCGCTACCATCATGACCGACCCGGAAATGGCGGATGCGACCTATATCGAGCCTATCCACTGGGAAGTGGTACGCAAAATTATTGAAAAAGAGCGCCCGGATGCGGTTCTGCCCACCATGGGCGGCCAGACGGCGCTGAACTGCGCGCTGGAGCTGGAGCGTCAGGGGGTGCTGGCTGAGTTCGGCGTGACCATGATTGGTGCCACCGCCGACGCGATTGATAAAGCAGAAGACCGTCGTCGTTTCGACGTGGCGATGAAGAAAATCGGCCTTGATACCGCCCGTTCTGGTATCGCGCACAATATGGAAGAAGCGCTGGCGGTGGCGGCTGACGTGGGCTATCCGTGCATCATCCGTCCCTCATTCACTATGGGCGGCACCGGCGGCGGCATCGCTTACAACCGCGAAGAGTTTGAAGAAATTTGCGAACGCGGCCTGGATCTCTCCCCAACCAAAGAGCTGCTGATTGACGAGTCGCTGATTGGCTGGAAAGAGTACGAGATGGAAGTGGTGCGTGATAAAAACGACAACTGCATCATCGTCTGCTCCATTGAAAACTTTGATGCGATGGGCATTCATACCGGTGACTCTATCACCGTGGCGCCCGCTCAGACGCTGACTGATAAAGAGTATCAAATCATGCGTAACGCCTCGATGGCGGTACTGCGTGAAATCGGCGTGGAAACCGGCGGCTCTAACGTGCAGTTCTCGGTGAACCCGAAAAATGGTCGTCTGATTGTTATTGAGATGAACCCGCGCGTGTCCCGCTCTTCAGCGCTGGCCTCTAAAGCTACCGGCTTCCCGATTGCGAAAGTCGCGGCCAAACTGGCGGTGGGCTACACCCTCGACGAGCTGATGAACGACATCACCGGTGGCCGCACACCTGCGTCCTTCGAGCCGTCCATCGACTACGTGGTCACTAAGATCCCTCGTTTTAACTTCGAAAAATTTGTCGGCGCTAACGACCGCCTGACCACCCAGATGAAATCCGTTGGTGAAGTGATGGCGATTGGCCGCACTCAGCAGGAGTCCCTGCAGAAAGCGCTGCGCGGCCTGGAAGTGGGTGCCACCGGCTTTGACCCGAAAGTGAGCCTTGATGACCCGGAAGCGCTGACTAAAATTCGCCGCGAGCTGAAAGACGCAGGCGCAGAGCGTATCTGGTACATCGCCGATGCTTTCCGCGCCGGCCTCTCCGTTGACGGCGTGTTCAACCTGACCAATATTGACCGCTGGTTCCTGGTGCAGATTGAAGAGCTGGTGCGTCTGGAAGAGAAAGTCGCTGAAGTGGGCATTACGGGGCTGGACGCTGACTTCCTTCGTCATCTGAAACGCAAAGGCTTCGCCGATGCCCGTCTGGCGACGCTTTCCGGCGTGCGTGAAGCAGAAGTGCGCAAACTGCGTGACCAGTATGGCCTGCACCCGGTCTACAAGCGCGTGGATACCTGTGCGGCGGAATTTGCGACCGACACCGCCTACATGTACTCCACCTATGAAGATGAGTGCGAAGCGAACCCGTCCGTTGACCGCGATAAAATCATGGTGCTGGGCGGCGGTCCGAACCGTATCGGTCAGGGCATTGAGTTTGACTACTGCTGCGTTCACGCCTCGCTGGCGCTGCGCGAAGATGGTTATGAGACCATCATGGTCAACTGTAACCCGGAAACCGTCTCGACCGACTATGACACCTCTGACCGTCTCTACTTTGAGCCGGTCACGCTGGAAGACGTGCTGGAAATCGTGCGCATCGAGAAGCCAAAAGGCGTCATCGTGCAGTACGGTGGCCAGACGCCGCTGAAGCTGGCGCGCGCGCTGGAAGCGGCTGGCGTACCGGTTATCGGCACCAGCCCGGATGCGATTGACCGCGCCGAAGACCGTGAGCGTTTCCAGCAGGCGGTTGACCGTCTGAAGCTGAAGCAGCCGGCGAACGCCACGGTAACGGCTATTGAGCAAGCAGTTGAGAAGGCAAAAGAAATCGGCTATCCGCTGGTGGTGCGTCCTTCCTATGTACTGGGCGGGCGGGCAATGGAAATTGTCTATGACGAGATTGACCTGCGTCGTTACTTCCAGACGGCGGTCAGTGTCTCCAACGATGCGCCTGTCCTGCTGGACCGCTTCCTCGACGATGCGGTAGAAGTGGACGTGGACGCCATCTGCGATGGCGAAAGAGTCCTGATTGGCGGCATCATGGAGCACATTGAGCAGGCGGGCGTTCACTCCGGCGACTCTGCCTGTTCTCTGCCAGCCTACACCCTGAGTAAAGAGATCCAGGATGTCATGCGCGAGCAGGTACAGAAGCTGGCCTTTGAACTGCAGGTGCGTGGCCTGATGAACGTTCAGTTCGCGGTCAAAGACAACGAAGTCTACCTGATAGAGGTGAACCCACGCGCAGCGCGTACCGTTCCTTTCGTCTCCAAAGCGACCGGTATTCCACTGGCGAAAGTGGCCGCACGCGTGATGGCGGGCCAGACGCTGGCACAGCAGGGCGTGACCAAAGAGATTATTCCTCCTTATTACTCGGTCAAAGAAGTGGTGCTGCCGTTTAACAAATTCCCTGGCGTTGACCCGCTGCTCGGGCCAGAAATGCGCTCTACCGGCGAAGTCATGGGTGTCGGTCGCACCTTCGCAGAAGCGTTCGCGAAGGCACAGCTGGGCAGCAACTCCACCATGAAGAAGCAGGGCCGTGCGCTCCTCTCCGTGCGTGAAGGTGACAAAGAGCGCGTGGTCGACCTGGCCGCTAAGCTGCTGAAGTACGGCTTCGAGCTGGATGCGACGCACGGTACGGCGATTGTGCTGGGCGAAGCGGGCATCAACCCACGTCTGGTGAACAAGGTGCATGAAGGTCGTCCGCACATTCAGGATCGTATCAAGAATGGCGAGTACACTTACATCATCAACACCACTGCGGGTCGTCAGGCAATTGAAGACTCCAAGCTGATTCGCCGCAGTGCGCTGCAGTATAAAGTGCATTACGACACCACCCTGAACGGCGGTTTCGCGACGGCGATGGCGCTGAATGCGGATGCCACCGAGAAGGTGATTTCGGTGCAGGAGATGCATGCGCAGATCGTGAAATAAAACCGGGTTGACTAACCGAAAGCCAGCGCAAGCTGGCTTTTTTTATTTTCGTCCCCCCTAAATTTAATAGTTAATTTATTTTTCACTATGCGAGAGCCATCCTTTACCCTTAAAACCGTGTCGTTTACTGAGTTCGTCTTTCACGTTTAAGGAGAAACACGTGTTAAAAAGAATAATGCTTTTGGGTGCCTGTCTGACGTTAACCGCCTGTTTTGGCGACAGCAAAGAGTTTCTTATTGATAACCCGACCGGGAAACCATTAGCGATTTCGATCGACGATCAAAAAATAACGATCCCGGCAAAAGAAACGCAAAATATTAAGCTGGACGCGGGTCAACACACGCTGACCCTGGAGAGTGGTGAAAAGGTCAAATTCAGCGTGTTTGACGCCTGGCCTCGCTCAGGCGAGAGTGGTCTTATCAACCCTACCCGGACCCGCTATATATATGTGGTACAGAAGTATCTGGCGCAAGGGGTACAGCCAGCCGGTGAAAACAGTGATGTGCATACTCTGACGATTGACGGACAGACCGTCACCGGTCCGTTTAACGATCTGGGCAGCGAGCTGTTTATTGATAAATTCGCGAATAGCTGGGAACTGAAACCCACTGAAGCTTTCCCTGAATCGATGTCCTCTACCTCTAAAGATAACTACAAAACCAAGATATTCCGTATAGAGGACTTTAAGCACTATTATAGCAATGAGTTTTCTCCGTCTGCTGATTACACTCAAAATATGCGCATCACAGAGTCGCGTTATCAGCCGCCGGTTATCACCGCCCATTTCAGCTCCCCTGAGCTTCAGCAAAATCTGAATGATGCCACCAAAATTTACACCGACTTCATTCATGCCGGGTCGGCAGATGAACAAAAAGATCTGCTGAAAGAATTCGAAAAACAGAACCGCGAAAAATGGCGCAGCCCTAAAGCAGGCGGCGAAGAGCTGACCCGCTATTATGAAGTGATGACCAATCTGAATCACACCATGATGAGCTCTATTCTTGAGCTTAAACCCTAACCTCTGAGGGCCGGGCAGGCGCTTATCCGGCTGCCCGGCCTCAGAACCTTCTGTATTTACATAAATTTTCAGCAAGTTAACCTAAAATAATAAGGCGAATAATCAAAACCAACTGAAAGCAGGGGAGAACACCATGCGATCGAAACTACTGATAACGTCCATTTTTGCTGCCGCCACGCTGTTTACCGTCGCGGGCTGTTCATCCAATCAGGCAGTGAAAACCACCGATGGCAAGACCATTGTTACAGACGGTAAACCAGAAGTAGACAGCGATACCGGGCTGGTGTCCTATGAAAATGCTGAAACCGGTAAAACCGAGCAGATCAACCGCGATCAGCTTAAGAATATGAGCGAACTGGATAACTAAGTTCGCGAAGCAGTGGCCTCCGTCACTGCTTCTCTCTTCTTTTGCCTGATTATCAAGGCGGTATTTTCAGTGAGTACACAGGTTAGGCCTGTAATAAGGATTTATCGCTTTTAGATTTACATCCGCGGCAAAATATAAATTAATTAAAGCCTCGCACATATTCACCGTGGATATATATATGTCCTGGTGGTGAAGTTTACTGAATATAAATAATAAATATTATTAATTGTCGCTGTGAATTTTTAAACAGTGTTTTCTATAGTTTTGATTTGTGTCATTGGCGGTAAGGGCGTATTAAAGGAAAATTATTTCCTTTTTAGGTACTCATCATGGATGAAAACAAAAGCCCTAAAGAGAGTATTTCTCTCAATATAACGCGGCGCAGGTTTATGAAAGGCAGCGCGGCGTTAGTGACGCTTCCATTTATTTCTACCAAAAATGCGCAAGCGACAACCCTGCCACCAGAATCAACATCTGGCGTGGCAGAGCAGGTTATCCCGACCTGCAGCACTTTCGATTGCGGCGGAAAATGTGATATTCGTGCGCATGTCTTAGACGGCGTTGTAACGCGCATCGCCACGCGTCCGGATGCGGCCCTGGATCCCGATATGCCAATCATGCGTGCATGTGTGCGAGGCCGGGGTTATCGGAAATTTGTCTACCATCCTGACCGCTTGAAATATCCGATGAAACGCGTTGGTAAGCGCGGGGAAGGAAAATTTGAGCGGATTTCCTGGGATGAAGCCACTACTCTTATTGCAGATAATCTAAAACGTATTACGGATAAATACGGTCCTGAATCACGCTTTGTGCATAATAATACGGCGACAAGCGGCGGTGCGTTCTCTGGTGATGGAATGATGCGCCGACTTTTAAATCTTACAGGCGGTTATCTCTCTTATTACCATTCCGTTAGCCTTGGTAATACGGTTGCAGCCACACCTTACACATATGGGGCGGCAGCAAGTGGTAATTCGTTAGATACACTTGAAAATACCCCATTAGTCATTCTTTGGGGACATAATCCTACAGAAACAATATTTGGTCATACCAACCACTATTTTCAGAAAATGAAAAAGAACGGTACGCGTTTTATAGTGGTTGACCCGCGTTATTCAGACACGGCCTCTTCACTGGCTGACGAGTGGATCCCGCTGCTGCCTACTACTGATAATGCGTTAATGGATGCCATGATGTATGTCATCGTCAGTGAAAATCTACATGATAAAACCTTTATTAATCGATATACGTTAGGGTTTGATGAAGATTCAATGCCAGACGGCGTGCCGGAAAACGAATCGTTGATGGCCTATCTCATGGGCAAAAAAGACGGTGTAGTGAAAACGCCGGAGTGGGCCGAAAAAATTACCCATGTTCCCGCACAGACCATCCGCCAATTAGCCCGGGACTACGCAACAACAAAACCGGCTGCGCTGATTCAGGGCTGGGGTCCCCAACGTCATAACTGCGGTGAGCGTACGGCACGTGGTTCTACCCTGCTGGCAACGATAACGGGCAACGTAGGTGTGAAAGGTGGCTGGGCTGCGGGTTACGGCGGCTGCGGAAATCGTAAATTTACCACGGGTACTGAGACGCTGGATAACCCGGTGAAAGAAACGCTCTCTATCATGAACTGGGTTCAGGCAGCTGAGGACGCCAGCAAAGTGACACCAGAGGACGGTTTAAAAGGTACCGACAAGCTGAAGAGCAATATACGTATTTTGTTTTCTCTGGCGGGGAATTACCTGGCGAATCAGAACCCTGATATCCATCAGGCGGTAAAGGTTCTGGAAGATGAAACTAAAATTGAGTTTATCGTTGTCAGTGACCTGTATCTGTCTCCCAGCGCGAAATATGCCGACGTGTTATTACCGGAAACAAGCTTCATGGAGCGCTGGAACATTGGCGAAACATGGGGGACCGCCAATTATCTTATTCTTTCCGAAAAATTGATCGAACCTGATTTTGAACGTCGTAGCGATTATGAGTGGCAGCGTGAAGTGGCCGCGAAGCTTGGTGTGGAAGCGGCATTCAGTGAAGGGCGTGATGAAAAGCAGTGGGTCGAGCATATTTGGGAACAGTCGCGAAAGGCCATGCCTGAAGAACATCTGCCCACCTTCGCAGAACTGCTGGTGAAGCGTCAGCATCTGTTCAAAGGCGCGCCTCATGTGGCGTTCGCAGACAACATCCGGGATCCGGAGAATCATCCTTTCCAGACGCCCTCCGGTAAAATTGAGATCTTTTCCAAACGTCTCTACGACATGCACCATGCAGAAATACCTGCATTGTCTCATTACGTACCCGCTCATGAAGGGCCCGACGATTCGCTCGCACAAAAATACCCTTTGCAGTTAATTACCTGGAAGGGGAAGAACCGCGCTAATTCCACCCAATATGCGAATCCGTGGTTGCAGGAAGTGCAAACGCAAAGGCTATGGATTAACCCGCAGGACGCAAAGCCGCGCGGTATTCAACAGGGCGATATGGTGCGCATTCACAATGACCGAGGCATTAGTCAGATTCCGGCGGAAGTGACACCCCGCATTATCCCAGGTGTTGTGGCAATGCAGGCAGGTGCATGGTGGAAGCCGGATGCTCAGGGTGTCGATCACGGGGGATGTGCCAATGTGCTCAGTTCGGCGCGTATTACTGCGCTGGCGAAAGGGAATTCCCATCAAACCATGCTGGTAGAGGTAGGTAAAGCATGAGCCAATTCATTGATTACGCATCGGTAAGTGAAAAACAGTTGGGTTTCTTCATTGATTCTTCTCGCTGTTCAGGTTGTAAGGCATGCCAGGTGGCATGTAAAGATAAAAATAATCTTGAGGTGGGACGGCGATTTCGGCGGGTCTACGAAGTGAATGGCGGCGGGTTTGTCCCTACCGGACAAGGCGGCGTAGAAAACAATGTCTTCGCTTACACATTGTCGATTTCCTGCAATCACTGCGACGATCCTGTTTGCACAAAAAACTGCCCAACTGGAGCGATGCATAAACGCGCAGGTGATGGGATTGTTCGTGTTGATACGGATAAGTGTGTGGGATGTGGTTATTGCGCATGGTCTTGCCCCTACGGCGCACCACAGCTTAATACTCAGACCGGACAAATGTCCAAGTGTGATATGTGTATCGATCTTTTAGCAAAAGGTGAGCCGCCAGTCTGTGTGGCAACTTGCCCGCTTGGCGCTATCGATTTCGGGCCTGTTGAAGAATTGCGCGCAAAGTATGGGGCCCTCTGTGATGTAAAAGGATTACCAGACTCTTCCATTACCCATCCTAACCTGGTCGTGAAAGCGCATTCGGGTGCGGAAAAAGAGGAGTCACACCATGCATGAGTTACCGTTACTGATTTTTACCCTGCTGTTGCAGGGGGCGGTTGGCATTATGCTGTTTCTGTCTGTAGCCTTGTTGAAGGCAGCGGCCTGTCCCGATTATCAGGCGAGCCTCGCAAGACATTTTTTACCTGCCCTGATGGTTGCCTGCATGGCGGGCGGGGTTGGCTTGCTTGCATCTGTGTTTCACCTTGGCTACCCACTAAATGCATTGAATGCGTTGTGCCATATCGCCAGTTCATGGTTGAGTCGTGAGATCGTTTTCGCCACGCTTTTCCTCGCTTCGTTGGGATTGTGCACACTTCTTGCACTTATGTTTAAACGGCTCTGGGGTTGGCTTATCCCGCTCGCAGCTTTGTTGGGATTAGTGGATGTCTTCTGCATGAGCGCTATTTATATGCACGCTTCAGTGGTGACCTGGACGCATATTAATACACCGTTGATGTTTTTTGGTTCGGTCGCCATTATCGGCGCGGTAGCCTCCACTATTCTCATCGCTGGATGCCGGTATACGCCTGCGCCATTGACGCGAAACCTGATGCGAATGGCGATTGCCCTTATTGGTGGGGCTATATTGGTGCGTCTGCTGGGGCAGCCTTCCTATCTGGAGTGGCTGGCGCAGGCCCTACAAAGTGATGCGGTGACCTTCCCGCATCAACCCCTTGTGGCCTTTTCTTCAATGAGCACTCTGCGTCTCGCCGCATGGTGTCTATCAGTACTGGGTGCACTCGTGTTTGTCGTTGGCGCATTACGTGCCAGCAGGAAAGCTATTTTTATCGGCGGTGTGCTCCTGATTGTGGCGGAGGTGCTATTGCGTTTGGTTTTCTTTAGCATCCAGTAATGTTGCGTTTTTCTCTTGCAGAGTCCCCTGCCCCGCCGGGTGTAGGGGAGGCCTGTTCCCGCCGCCGTTTTCGCCGCTCTTCATGCAGGGCGTGCGTTGATGTCTGTCCGGTGCAGGCATTATCCTTCACCGGTAGCGGCCCCATTCTCAACAATGATCACTGTATTCGTTGCGGCAACTGTCTGTTTGCATGTCCAGTTGGCGCCGGGGCATTAACGAATCTAAGTCCGGTTGCACGATATTACCGTCGCGATCGTCTGGTCTCTCCTTTTTCTTCCTGTCCGGCAAGTGCGAACGAATTACTGATATGGCATACCGACTATGCCATTCGCGGTGTGGAGATGGAACTGGACGCTCACCCTGCGTGGGGGCGGGAAATAGCGATATTAAATCTTCGCTTACAGGCGCTTGGTGAGCCCGCCTGGTGCGTTTATCCACCGCAAGAAAGTACAGTGGATATCGTTCGCCGTAAAATGCTCCATACAAAGGGGGGCGAGGTGCGCTGCCACGCCGCGACGCCTGATGCTAATAGATCGCGGCAGGCTTTCCCGCAACAGAGTGAGTTCGCCTTAGCTATCGACAGGCAGGCATGTTTGTTGTGTGGGGCCTGCTTTCGTGCCTGCCCGACAGCCGTTTTTACCGTGGGTGAAGAGACACTGTCTATCCGCGAACAGTCCTGTTCAGGATGTGAAATTTGCGTGGCAGTTTGCCCAACGAAGGCGATATCCATCACCCCTTACATTCATAAAACGTCTTATAAAGATATCCCCCTCTGCCACCTGACCTGTAAAAGTTGTGGCCGCCTTTTCATCTCATGGGAAGGTAATATCGATGAGTGCGCAATCTGTCGGCAGCATAATCACGGCATGCGTTAACGATCTTGAGCAGAGGGCGGGTCTTCCCACCATGCCTGCAATTCCCTACAGATTATCTCTGTTTGCCGGTCGATTAACTGTCTACACTCACTGAAAAATAGTGCAGTGAAAGCAGGTTAATCAATGATTCTGATTATTTATGCGCATCCTTATCCGCAGCATTCCCATGCGAATAAGCGGATGCTTGAGCATATAGGGACGCTGGAAGGGATTGAAGTTCGCTCTTTATATGAGCTTTACCCCGACTTTACTATCGATATTGCGGCTGAACAGGCGGCTCTTAACCGCGCTGATCTGGTGGTCTGGCAGCACCCCATGCAATGGTATAGCACGCCCCCTTTACTCAAACTCTGGATCGATAAAGTCCTCGCCCACGGCTGGGCATATGGTCACGGGGCGCAGGCATTGAAGGGTAAAAGTCTGCTCTGGGCCGTGACCACCGGCGGTGGCCAAGCGCATTTTGACATTGGCTCCCACCCAGGATTTGAGGTTCTGGCTCAGCCTCTACAGGCGACCGCGCTCTATTGCGGCATGAAATGGCTGCCGCCCTTTGCGATGCACTGCACTTTTATCTGCGATGATGAAACCCTGGAAGGAGAGGCTCGTCATTACAGGCAGCGTCTGATTGACTGGCAGGAGGCCTCGCATGGATAGCCACAGCTTAATTCAGGCGCTGATTTATCTTGGCGCGGCGGCATTGATTGTGCCGATTGCCGTCCGGCTGGGGCTGGGATCGGTGCTGGGCTACCTCATCGCGGGCTGTATTATCGGCCCCTGGGGATTGCGCCTGGTGACGGATGCCGCGTCGATTCTGCACTTTGCGGAAATCGGTGTCGTACTGATGCTTTTTGTCATTGGCCTTGAGCTGGACCCGCGGCGTTTGTGGAAACTGCGCGTCCCGGTATTTGGCGGCGGCGCGTTGCAAATGGCCTCCTGCGGGTTACTGCTTGGCGGTTTTTGCATGGCGCTGGGGCTCGCCTGGCCGGTAGCGCTCCTGACGGGCCTGACGCTGGGGCTCTCCTCAACGGCGATAGCCATGCAGGCAATGAACGAACGTAACCTCACGGTCTCGCAAATGGGACGCAGCGCCTTTGCAGTGCTCCTTTTTCAGGATATCGCCGCCATTCCGCTGGTCGCGATGATCCCCCTGCTGGCCAGCAGCGGCGCATCGACCACCTTAGGTGCCTTCGCGCTCTCGGCATTAAAAGTTATTGGTGCGCTGGCGCTGGTGGTGGCGCTCGGTCGCTATGTGGCACGCCCGGCACTACGGTTCGTCGCCCGCTCCGGGTTACGTGAGGTATTCAGTGCCGTGGCGCTGTTTCTGGTGTTTGGCTTTGGTTTACTGCTGGAAGAGGCCGGGCTCTCAATGGCGATGGGGGCCTTTCTGGCAGGGGTTCTGCTGGCGAGCTCTGAATATCGCCATGCGCTGGAAAGCGATATTGAACCTTTCAAAGGGCTACTGCTGGGGCTCTTTTTCATTGGCGTCGGCATGTCGATTGATTTCGGCACCCTGGTTACCCACCCGTTACGTATCCTCATTCTGCTGGCCGGGTTCCTCATTATCAAAGTTACGGTGTTGTGGCTTATTGGCCGACCGCTGAATGTCCCTGCGAAACAGCGACGCTGGTTTGCCGCATTGCTGGGGCAGGGCAGTGAGTTTGCTTTTGTGGTCTTTGGAGCGGCACAGATGGCAGGGGTGTTGGATCCGGAATGGGTCAAGGCGCTGACCCTGACCGTGGCGCTCTCGATGGCAGCGACGCCGCTGCTGCTTGTTCTGCTCACCCGCCTGGATAACGCAGGAAGTACCCAGGCGCACGACGCGGATGAGATTGATGAAGATGAACCGCGTGTGATTATTGCAGGGTTCGGGCGTTTTGGTCAGATTGCCGGGCGTTTACTACTTTCCAGCGGGGTAAAAATGGTCGTTCTGGATCACGATCCTGACCATATCGAAACGCTGCGCAAGTTTGGTATGAAGGTTTTCTATGGCGATGCTACCCGCGCGGACCTGCTTGAATCTGCCGGAGCCGGCAAGGCAGAAGTGCTGGTAAATGCGATTGACGATCCGCAGGCCAGTTTGCAGTTAACAGAACTGGCACAGACACACTTCCCGCATCTGCGAATTATTGCGCGTGCACGCGATGTTGATCACTACATCCGCCTGCGCCAGGCGGGCATTGAGAGCCCGGAACGTGAAACTTTCGAAGCGGCGCTGAAGGTGGGGCGCATGGCGCTGGAAGGGCTGGGGCTTGGTCGCTATGAAGCCCGTGAGCGCGCCGATCTGTTCCGCCAGTTTAATACCCGGATGGTGGAAGAGATGGCGGAGGTGGAAAACGATCCGCAGTCCCGCGCCGCCGTCTTTAAACGTACCAGCGCTATGCTGACGGAAATCATCACCGAGGATCGGGCGCATTTATCATTGATTCAGCGCCACGGCTGGCAGGGAACAGAAGAGGGCCGCCATACCGGCGATCCTCATGATGAGCCGGAAGTAAAACCTCAGCCGTAACCGCTCCCGGTAATAAAGTGGGAAACTTGCGGGTAACGTGTTGATTCAACGGATATCGAAAGCAAAACGTCAGCGATACAGGCGAGGGGTGGCTTACAGAATGCGAAAATTTTCGCATTCTTTACCCTGCCGCCAGTCGACGAAAGAATGTGCTTTCCGTATAGTGGCGACAATTTTTTTGCATCCAGGAAATTATCAATGATCAGTCTGATTGCGGCGCTAGCAGTGGATCGCGTGATCGGCATGGAAAATGCCATGCCATGGAATTTACCCGCCGATCTCGCCTGGTTTAAGCGTAATACGCTCAATAAACCTGTCGTGATGGGCCGCCTGACGTGGGAGTCGATCGGACGCCCGCTGCCAGGTCGCAAGAATATTGTGATAAGTAGTAAACCCGGCACTGACGATCGTGTGCAGTGGGTCTCCTCGGTTGACGAGGCGATTGCGGCCTGTGGCGATGCGCAGGAGATCATGGTGATTGGTGGTGGTCGCGTTTATGAGCAGTTCCTGCCAAAAGCGCAGAAACTCTACCTGACGCACATTGACGCGGAAGTGGAGGGCGATACCCATTTCCCGGATTACGATCCCGATGACTGGGAGTCTGTGTTCAGCGAGTTTAATGATGCGGATGAACAGAACTCACACAGCTACTGCTTCGAGATTCTGGAACGTCGCTGATCTCCGGGCATAAAGCCTGCGAAAGCGATAGTAAAAAGCCTGACGGCACTGGCCTGTCAGGCTTTTTTATTAGGCTAACGACACGGGTTATGAGGCAACCGCTTCGCCTTCCTCGGGATCTATCTGGCGATTCGATGGTTGCACGAACCAGCTTTTATCTTCCCAGCGCAGACAGGTCAGGTCGCCACCCCAGCAACAGCCGGTATCTAACGCATATATCCCTTCCGGCGTCCCTTTTCCTTCCAGCGATGCCCAGTGACCAAACACAATGTTGTACTCCTGTGACACCGGACCGGGAATGGTGAACCAGGGTTTCAACGGGGCGGGCGCATGTTCAGGAATGTCTTTGCAGTACATATCCAGTTCGCCATTCGGGAAACAGTAGCGCATACGAGTAAAGGCGTTACTGATAAAACGCAGGCGCGCCATGCCGCTTAGCTCACTGGACCAGCTATTGGGATAATCGCCGTACATGCCGTCAAGGAAGAAGGGGTAAGAGTCGCTGGCGAGGATCGCTTCCACATCGCGTGCACATTGCTGAGCAATGTCCAGCGTCCACTGTGGCGTAATCCCGGCGTGAGCCATGACTAACTTTTTCTCTTCATCGACCTGTAACAGCGGCTGGCGACGCAGCCAGTTGATCAGCTCATCGGCATCTGCGGCTTCCAGTAAAGGCGTGAGCCGATCCTTTGGCTTGTTGCGGCTGATACCCGCATACACCGCCAGCAGGTGCAGGTCATGGTTGCCGAGAACCAGACGAACGCTGTCGCCTAAGGATTTCACGTAGCGCAATACGTCCAGAGAACCCGGTCCGCGTGCAACGAGATCGCCGGTCAGCCACAGGGTGTCTTGCTCAGGCACGAACTGTACCTGATTCAGTAATGCGATCAGTTCATCGTAGCAACCGTGAATGTCGCCAATAAGATAAGTAGCCATGAATTAGTGGATCAGTGTTTGGACGGCAAGTCGGAAGACCGGGATTGCGACGCGGAACGCCTTCCCTTGCGCATCGATCATCTCGTAATGGCCCTGCATTGTGCCCATTGGTGTTTCAATAACGGCACCACTGGTGTACTGATATTCTCCGCCCGGCTCAATGTGCGGCTGAACGCCAATCACACCTTCGCCCTGAACCTCAGTCTCACGGCCATTCCCGTTGGTGATAAGCCAATAACGCTTCAGCAACTGGACAGGGGTTCGCCCCAAATTCCGAAGGGTGATGGTATAGGCGAATACATAACGTTCTTCTTCAGGTGAAGATTGAGACTCAATGTAGACACTTTGTACCTGGACACTGATTCGGGGCGAATTGATCATGAATTAACTCTCCTTCGGTGGCGCGTTTTCAGAAACGTAATTCGCCAGCTGGCAATACTGCGCTACAGAGATATTTTCCGCACGTTTAGCCGGATCGATTCCCAGCTCAGTCAATACCTCAACAGTAAAGAGATTGCCGAGGCTGTTGCGGATGGTTTTACGGCGCTGGTTGAAGGCTTCCGTGGTGATTCTGCTCAGCACACGAATATCTTTTACCGGGTACGGCATCGTGGTGTGCGGAACGAGACGCACCACCGCAGAATCAACTTTAGGCGGCGGTGTAAAGGCCGTCGGCGGTACTTCAAGCACTGGAATGATATTACAGTAGTACTGCGCCATAACGCTTAATCGACCATACGCCTTACTGTTCGGCCCCGCAACCAGGCGATTGACGACCTCTTTTTGCAACATAAAGTGCATGTCGGCAATGGCATTAGTATAGGTAAAAAGATGGAACATCAGCGGGGTGGAGATGTTGTAGGGCAGGTTGCCAAACACGCGCAGTGGCTGGCCCCGCTTTTCCGACAGCTCGCCGAAGTTCATGGTCATCGCATCTTGTTGATAAATCGTCAACTTTGGCCCCAGGAACGGGTGCGTTTGCAGACGAGCAGCCAGATCGCGATCCAGCTCGATGACGGTCAGTTCGTCCAGTCGTTCTCCGACGGGTTCCGTCAGTGCCGCCAGGCCCGGGCCGATTTCGACCATGGCCTGACCTTTCTGCGGATTAATGGCAGAGACAATACTGTCGATCACGAACTGATCGTTGAGGAAGTTTTGCCCGAAGCGTTTACGGGCTAAGTGGCCCTGGTGGACTCTATTATTCATTGAGTATTAACAATCATGGTAATGGCGAGATTAAGCGCCGTAATAAAACTGCCGACGTCTGCTTTCCCCTGACCCGCCAGTTCGAGCGCGGTGCCGTGGTCTACAGAGGTACGAATAAAGGGTAAACCGAGGGTGATATTCACGCCCCGGCCAAAGCCCTGGTATTTTAGCACGGGCAGGCCCTGATCGTGGTACATGGCGAGTACCGCGTCGGCGTTGTCCAGATACTTTGGCTGAAACAGCGTATCAGCCGGAAGCGGCCCGCTAAGATTCATGCCCGTTGCACGCATCTCATTAAGCACCGGGATGATAGTCTCTATCTCTTCTGTTCCCATATGCCCGCCTTCACCCGCATGCGGATTGAGTCCACACACCAGAATATGGGGCTGACGAATACCAAATTTTTGCTGCAAATCGGTGTGAAGAATGGTGATCACATCGCGGAGCACATCTGCAGTAATGGCCTCAGGAACAGCTTTAATCGGTAAATGAGTAGTTGCCAGCGCGACACGCATTGCTTCCGTTGCCAGCATCATCACGACTTTGTTGACCTGAGAGCGTTCTTCAAAAAACTCGGTGTGTCCGGTAAACGGTGTGCCTGAATCGTTAATCACACCTTTATGCACGGGGCCGGTGATCAGTGCGGCAAATTCACCGTTCAGACATCCGTCGCAGGCCCGGGCCAGGGTGTCGACCACATACGGGCCATTCTCGACATTGAGCAGGCCTGGCACGACCGGTGCTTTAAGTTCAACAGGCAGTAACGTCAAACTGCCCGCTTGCTGAGCAACGGCGGGCAGGGATGGAGCATATTCGCGCAGGGTGAGCGGCAGACCGAGCAAACAGGCTCGCCCGGTCAGTAATTCGGCATCCGCGCAGACCACCAGTTCGACCGGCCAGTCACGCTGGGCGAGCTGGACGACTAAATCAGGGCCAATCCCGGCAGGTTCGCCGGGAGTGATAACAACGCGATGTACCGGCATTAATTGCTCAGGACCTTAACATAGGCGCTGGCACGCTGTTCCTGCATCCAGGTAGCCGCTTCTTCAGAGAACTTACGGTTCATCAGCATACGGTATGCACGATCTTTTTGCGCCGCGTCGGTTTTGTCGACGTTGCGGGTATCGATCAGCTCAATTAAGTGCCAGCCGAAAGAGGAGTGTACCGGTGCGCTCAACTGGCCGCGATTCAGTTTCATCAGGGCATCACGGAAGGCAGGATCGTAGATATCAGACGCCGCCCAGCCCAAATCGCCTCCCTGGTTCGCTGAACCTGGATCCTGAGAAAACTCTTTTGCCGCCGCTGCGAAGGTGGTTTTGCCGCTCTTGATGTCAGCTGCAATTTGTTCCAGTTTTGCACGCGCCTGGTCATCGCTCATGATCGGCGACGGTTTCAGCAGAATATGACGTGCATGAACTTCGGTAACGGAGATACTTTTGCTCTGACCACGCAGGTCGTTCACTTTCAGAATGTGGAAACCCACACCGGAACGAATCGGGCCAATGACATCGCCTTTTTTCGCCGTGCTCAGCGCCTGAGCGAAAATAGACGGCAGCTCCTGAATGCGTCCCCAGCCCATCTGGCCACCTTTCAGCGCCTGTTGATCGGCGGAGTAGGTAATAGCCAGTTTGCCGAAATCACCGCCGTTACGCGCTTCTTCAACAATCGACGTCGCCTGGCGTCCAGCTTCGTTTACCTGCTCAGAGCTTGGATTTTCCGGCAGCGGAATCAGAATGTGGCTCAGGTTCAGCTCGGTGCTGGCATCGTTTTGATTGCCAACCTGCTGCGCGAGGGCATCGACTTCCTGTGGCAGAACGGTAATGCGACGACGCACCTCGTTATTACGTACTTCGGAGATAATCATCTCTTTACGAATCTGCGCACGGTAAGTGCTGTAATTCACACCATCGTAGGCCAGGCGGCTACGCATCTGATCCAGAGACATGTTGTTCTGTTTCGCGATGTTAGCGATAGCCTCATCCAGTTGTTCATCGGTGACTTTGACGCCCATTTTGGTCGCCATTTGCAGAATGATTTGATCCGTAATCAGACGTTCCAGAATCTGATGGCGCAGGGTGGCGTCATCAGGTAACTGCTGACCAGCCTGACCTGCGTTGAGTTTTACGGATTGCATCAAACCATCAACGTCGCTTTCGAGCACCACACCGTTATTGACGACGGCGGCGACTTTATCAACAACCTGTGGTGCAGCGAAACTGGTATTCGCGACCATAGCGATACCGAGAAGCAGCGTTTTCCAGTTCTTCATACCTTTTCCATTTCAATTAACCGCAATGCGGATTACGTGGCAAATCAACTACATCATAAAGAGCTACGGTACGGCAGAATGTTAGACCGCAGCATCTGCTGCGTGCCCAAACCGTAATTCGAACTCAAACCGCGCAACTCAATGTTGAAACCGATGACGTTGTCATACTTGCTTTGGTTATTTTCCCAGCCGTTGATCTTGCGTTCATAGCCAACGCGAAGGGCATAACAGCAGGAGTTATATTGCAGACCCAGCATCTGGTCAGCAGGTTTGCTCGTATTGGTGTCGTAATAGTAAGCGCCGACGACAGACCAGCGGTCGACGACCGGCCAGCTTGCAACCACACCCACTTGTGAAATTCCGTCTTTATACTGTTCTGTTGTGGCGTAGTTGGGCAAGGTAGCCTGAATGTATTCCGGGCTGGCATAGCGATAGCTTAGCTGTACCAGACGGTCTTCATCGCGGCGATACTCAACGGCGGCGGTGCTGTTGGCTACATTGTCCAGACGTGTGTCGTATTGCACACCACCACGTAAGCCCCAGCGATCGGAAATGCGCCAGTAAGTATCGCCTGCCCACACCAGAGAGCCCGTTTTGCTGTCTTTCTCCCAGTTGATATTGTCATCGCCGGTGCGAGACTCAGTGAAATAGTAGATTTGACCAACAGAAACGTTAAAACGTTCAACGGAAGCATCATCATAAATGCGGGATGTGACGCCGGAGGTGACCTGGTTCGCGGATGCGATGCGGTCCAGACCGCCATATACGCGGTCACGGAACAAGCCACTGAAGTCGGACTGCAGCAGCGAGGAGTCGTAGTTGTTGATACTGCTCTGGTCGCGGTAAGGCACGTACAGGTACTGCGCACGTGGCTCAAGCGTCTGGGTGTAGCCGTCGGCCAGGGACATATCCCGTTCAAAGATAAGCTTACCGTCAACTTTGAACTGTGGCAGGGTCCGGTTGACCGAGTCTTTTAATTTGTTGGCAGAACTGAGTAACCGTTCATTGCCTGACGGATTCGCATTGTACTGCTGCTGAGCATAATTGCGATAATCGTCCAGATTATCCTGCTGATAGTGGGTCGCAAGAAGTTTGACTTCAGTGTCTAAACTGCTCCACGAATTCGATAAAGGCAGGTTTAGCGTTGGCTCAATATGTAAACGTGTCGCTTCCGGGCGGCTCGAGTTGGTATTGGTGAAGTGCACGGCCTGACCATAGATCCGTGCATCGAACGGCCCGAGGTCGTTTTTATAGTAATTCACATCCAGCTGCGGTTCAGCTGAGTAAGAATTGCTGTTGGTACGATCGAAGACCTGGAACTGTTTGGTCGATACCGTTGCGTCAAAGTTATCAATGGCGTAACCAAGACTGAATTTTTGCGTGGCATAACCATCAGTACTGGAGCCATATTTCGATGAAAAATCATTGAAATAACTGGGATCGCTGACTTTGGTGTAATCCACGTTGAAACGCCACACCTGATCCATTACGCCAAAATGGTTCCAGAAGAATAACCAGCGATGACGATCGCCTTCGGTCGGGTGGTCATCCTGATAGACATCATCAGAGGGCAGATAATCAAATTCTACCAGCCCGCTGCCTGCCTGCGTCAGGTAACGAAATTCGTTTTGCCACTGAATATTCCCGCGTTTAGCGATGTAATGCGGCGTAATGGTGGCATCGAAGTTAGGGGCGATGTTCCAGTAATAGGGCAGGTAGAACTCAAAAGAGTTATTGGTACTGTATTTGGCGTTCGGGATAAGGAAGCCTGAACGGCGTTTATCGCCTACCGGTAGTTGCAGATAGGGGCTATAGAAAATCGGCACCGGGCCTAGTTTGAAGCGCGCGTTCCAGATTTCAGCGACTTGCTCTTCACGGTCATGAATGACCTCACTCCCGACCACGCTCCAGGTGTCGGAACCTGGCAGACAGGAGGTGAAGGTTCCGTTATCCAGAATGGTATAGCGGTTTGCACCACGCTGTTTCATCAGATCGGCTGTGCCCCGGCCCTGTCGGCCCACCATCTGATAATCGCCTTCCCAGACGTTGGTGTCTTTCGTATTCAGATTCGCCCAGGCTTTCGGACCTTTCAGGATGACCTGGTTATCGTCGTAGTGCACATTACCCAGTGCATCCACCGTGCGCACTGGCGCAGCCTGGCCATCAGCTTGCTGCTGATGAAGTTGTACCTCATCGGAGCGTAAACGGCTGTTTCCCTGATTGATATCGACATTGCCGGAAAAAACGGCATCGTCAGGGTAGTTCCCTTTCGCGTTATCAGCATTAATGGTAACAGGCAGATTATTGGTATCGCCTTCAACCAGAGGTCGATTATAGCTGGGTACGCCAAGCATACATTGCGAGGCGAGACTGGCCGTCAGCCCCTGTTGACTGTATAGGGCAGTACCAATCATGGTGGCCAGGAGGGTGGGAATACGTTTTTTCATACGTTGTATTTGTTGTTCCGTCATCTGTGGCTTTACGCTGGCAAACGGTCAGAGACTAACGTACTCATCTTCGCTGCGCTAGTTTTAATCCTGCCCGTTTTCGAGCCAGGTCAGAGAAGAGTGTACCTGTGCACGGCATAGAATGACGGGTATGATAAAGCAAATTTTAGCCGACGGCATGACGATTTGGGGAGTATATGCAGTATTGGGGAAAAGTGGCGGGTTTGGTCATCGCTCTGATTATGGGCGGAGGCTTTTGGGGCGCGGTCCTTGGGCTTTTAGTCGGTCATATGTTTGATAAGGCACGCAGCCGTAAAATGGCGTGGTTTGCCAATCAGCGTGAACGCCAGTCGCTCTTTTTCGCCACCACCTTCGAGGTGATGGGGCATCTGACCAAATCAAAAGGGCATGTTACTCAGGCAGATATCCAGGTAGCCAGCCTGTTCATGGACCGGATGAATCTTCACGGGGATTCCCGTACCGCGGCACAACAGGCCTTTCGCGTCGGCAAAGCGGATAACTACCCGTTACGTGAAAAAATGCGTCAGTTTCGCAGCGTTTGCTTTGGCCGCTTCGACCTGATCCGGATGTTTCTGGAAATTCAGATTCAGGCGGCATTTGCTGATGGTTCGCTGCACCCGAACGAGCGTGAAGTGCTGTATGTCATCGCCGAAGAGTTGGGTATTTCACGCACCCAGTTCGATCAGTTCCTGAGAATGATGCAGGGCGGCGCCCAGTTTGGTGGTGGCTATCAGCAACAGGCAGGCGGCGGCTGGCAGCAGGCGCAACGCGGCCCGACGCTGGAAGATGCCTGCAATGTGCTGGGGGTCAAAACCACTGACGATGCCGCGACCGTTAAGCGCGCCTATCGCAAACAGATGAGCGAACACCATCCTGATAAGCTGGTGGCGAAAGGTTTACCGCCAGAGATGATGGAGATGGCGAAGCAGAAAGCGCAGGACATTCAGAAGGCTTACGAGCTGATTAAAGAGCAAAAAGGGTTTAAGTAAGTCTGCAGTTTTTCATCCTCATGCCGACCCTCTCCCTCAGGGAGAGGGAGAAAATCGCCGTTCCAGTCCGCACAATCTGCCCCCCGCCCCTTTGAGAAGAGGGTCAGGGTAAGGGCAAAAACGAGACCCGAAACTAAAAATCCACCGGTGCTTTGAACGTCATGCTGTTGCCAAACGCGGGGTGGGTGATGGTTAAGCTTTCCGCATGCAGTAACAGGCGTGGCGCCATTGCCAGCGCCTCTGGTGTCGCGTAAAAGCGGTCACCCAGAATCGGGTGACCCAGTGCCAGCATGTGAACACGCAACTGGTGGGAACGCCCGGTAATGGGCTTCAGGCGCACCCGCGTGGTGTTGTCAGATGCACGCTCCAGTACCTCATATTCCGTCTGCGCTTTTTTACCGGTTTCGTAACACACCTTCTGCTTCGGGCGATTCGGCCAGTCGCAAATCAGCGGTAAATCCACCAGACCTTCTTCTTTTTCCAGATGGCCCCAGACGCGTGCGACATAGTGCTTTTTCGGCTCGCGGTCGCGGAACTGGCGCTTAAGCTCACGCTCGGCAGCTTTGGTCAGCGCCACCACAATGACCCCGCTTGTCGCCATATCCAGACGATGCACGGACTCGGCCTGCGGAAAATCGCGCTGAACACGTGTCATCACGCTGTCTTTGTGCTCATCAAGACGCCCCGGCACGGACAACAAGCCGCTCGGCTTGTTGACCACCATAATGTGTTCATCCTGATAAAGGATGACCAGCCAGGGCTCCTGAGGCGGATGGTAGGGCTCCATCAACATAGCCTTCTCCGTTACTGATGCGTCACGACGATAAGACGTAACGCATCCAGACGCCAGCCAGCCTGCGACAGGCTTTCCAGCACCTGCTGACGGTTACTCTCAATGGCAGCAAGCTCATCATCACGAATGTTCGGGTTCACTGCACGCAGTGCTTCAAGGCGAGAGAGTTCTGCGGAGAGCTTCTCGTCGGCTTCGGTTTTCGCGCCTTCAATCAGGGCCAGGGCCGCTTTCTCCACCTGCGCTTCGCCTTTTTGCAGAATGGTATGCACATCCTGATGCACCGCATTGACCAGTTTGCTGCCGGTATGGCGGTTCACCGCACTGAGCTGGCGGTTAAAGCTTTCAAACTCCACCTGACCTGCAAGGTTGGTTCCATTTTTATCTACCAGCAGACGAATCGGCGTCGGCGGCAGGAAGCGCGTCAACTGCAGCTGCTTCGGAGCCTGGGCTTCCACCACATAGATAAGTTCAAGCAGCAGGGTGCCAACAGGCAGTGCTTTGTTCTTCAGCAGTGAAATCGTGCTACTGCCCGTATCGCCTGAGAGGATAAGATCCAGACCGTTACGGATAAGCGGATGCTCCCAGGTAATGAACTGCGCATCTTCACGAGACAGCGCGACGTCGCGATCAAAGGTGATGGTGCAGCCATCTTCCGGCAGGCCAGGGAAATCCGGCACCAGCATATGATCTGACGGCGTCAGCACGATCATATTCTCGCCGCGATCGTCCTGGTTGATCCCGACGATATCAAACAGGTTCATCGCGAAGCTGATGAGTCCCGTGTCGTCGTCCTGCTCTGCAATACTCTCGGCCAGTGCCTGGGCGTTTGCACCTCCGTTGGAGTGAATTTCCAGCAGGCGATCGCGGCCTTGCTCAAGCTGCGCTTTCAGGGCATCGTGCTGTTCGCGACAGGTAGTGATCAGTTCATCAAAGCCCTCGGTCTCTTCGGGGGAGGCCAGGTACCCAATAAGGCGGGTATGAACCTGATCGTAGATGGCACGACCGGTGGGGCAGGTATGTTCAAAGGCATCCAGCCCTTCGTGATACCAGCGCACCAGCACCGACTGCGCAGTTTTCTCCAGATACGGAACGTGAATCTGGATATCGTGCGCCTGACCAATACGATCCAGACGGCCGATACGCTGTTCCAGCAGATCCGGGTTAAACGGCAGATCGAACATCACCAGGTGGCTGGCAAACTGGAAGTTACGTCCTTCCGAGCCAATCTCGGAACACAGCAGAACCTGAGCACCACTGTCTTCTTCACCAAACCACGCGGCTGCGCGGTCACGTTCAATGATCGACATGCCTTCATGGAACACCGCTGCGCGGATACCTTCGCGTTCACGTAAAACCTGCTCCAGTTGCAGCGCGGTGGCCGCTTTGGCACAGATGACCAACACTTTTTGCGAGCGGTGGCTTGTGAGGTAACCCATCAACCACTCAACGCGCGGATCGAAGTTCCACCAGGTGCCGGTGTCGCCTTCAAATTCCTGATAGATCTGCTCCGGGTAAAGCATGTCACGAGCGCGATCTTCCTGGCTTTTGCGCGCCCCCATGATGCCCGAAACCTTGATGGCGGTCTGATACTGGGTGGGGAGCGGCAACTTAATGGTGTGCAGCTCTCGTTTCGGGAAGCCTTTCACACCGTTACGGGTATTACGGAACAGCACGCGGCTGGTGCCGTGGCGGTCCATAAGCATTGAAATCAGCTCCTGACGTGCTGCATCAGCACCCTCTTTATCGCTGTTCGCGGTCTGCAAAAGAGGTTCAATATCCTGCTCGCCAATCAGGTCGCTCAGCATATTGAGGTCGGCATCACTCAGGCGTTTACCTTCCAGCAGGAGTGCTACGGCATCGGCAACCGGGCGGTAATTCTGTTGTTCATCCACAAACTGAGCGAAATCGTGAAAACGATTTGGGTCCAGCAGGCGCAGACGGGCAAAGTGGCTCTCCAGCCCCAGCTGTTCCGGCGTGGCGGTCAGCAGCAAAATGCCAGGTACGCGTTCGGCCAGCTGCTCAATAGCCATGTACTCACGGCTTGGCGCCTCTTCGCTCCAGACAAGGTGATGCGCTTCGTCGACCACCATCAGGTCCCATTCTGCGTCACAAAGGTGTTCGAGACGCTGCTTGTTACGGCGAACGAAATCGAGGGAGCAGATGACCAGCTGTTCGGTCTCAAACGGGTTATCCGCATCGTGCTGCGCTTCGGCATAACGTTCATCATCAAACAGCGCAAAGCGCAGGTTGAAGCGGCGCAGCATCTCTACCAGCCACTGATGCTGAAGGGTTTCCGGCAGGACAATCAGCACACGTTCAGCAGCCCCGGACAGCAGTTGCTGATGCAGAATCATCCCGGCTTCAATCGTTTTACCCAGGCCCACTTCATCAGCCAGCAGGACGCGGGGGGCGTAGCGACGGCCCACATCGTGTGCAATGTGCAACTGATGAGGGATCAGGCTGGTGCGCTGCCCGCGCAGGCCGCTCCACGGCATGCGGTACTGTTCGCTCTGGTATTTACGTGCGCGGTAACGCAGGGAAAAGCGATCCATACGGTCAATCTGACCCGCAAAAAGCCGGTCCTGCGGTTTGCTGAACACCAGTTTGCTGTCGAGCATCACCTCGCGCAGCATCGTGTTCGCTTCTTCCGTGTCTAAACGGGTACCGATATAGGCGAGCAGGCCGTTTTCTTCTTTAACTTCGTCGATGCTCATCTGCCAGCCTTCGTGGCTGGTCACCGTATCGCCAGGATTAAACATCACACGCGTGACGGGGGAGTCACTGCGTGCGTAAAGACGGTTTTCTCCGGTCGCGGGGAAAAGCAATGTGACAGTTCGCGCATCCATCGCAACGACGGTTCCAAGTCCGAGTTCGCTTTCCGTGTCGCTGATCCAGCGTTGACCAAGTTTAAAAGGCATAAATGGACTCTATATCTTAAATTGCAGGCAATAGTTCGTCACCGTCTGACAGGCAGGCGGGCGTCTAATGTTGGGGCCAGGAATAGAAAGGGCGCTATGGTACTGGATGGCAATGATTTCGTCACTACTCCTTATACCCGTTGTCTTTCATGTTGCCTCTTTGTTGGCTGACGTCAGATACCACCACCATAATGTGTACTCTGTTGATGGGGATGTGCTCAGTGGTCGTCGCAATGCAACCTGACATCCAACGTCATCAGGGCGCAAAACTGACAAGTGTTCACGCTCATTGTGTCAAAACAGTCCCAGTTGCCCCGTCAGTAGTGTAGCAAAATCATCGTCGGTGAAAGGTAAGATTCCATCGGCAACGGGCATCAGCTGTTTGGTCAGATAGTGATCATAGTCCAGCGGCGAATGCTGATAGTCGAGCGGCTCAGGTCCTTGCGTAGTCCAGACATATTTGATGGTTCCCCGATTCTGATACTGGGCGGGCCGTCCGCGTTTCAGGTTCTCTTCATCAGCAAGACGGGCGGCGCGAACATGGGGCGGCACATTGCGTTCATACTCGGCAAGGGGCCGACGCAGGCGCTTGCGATACACCAGCTGGTCATCCAGTTTTCCCTCTAACAGATCCTTAATGGTTTCGCGAACAAAGTCCTGATAAGGCTCACGGCGGAAAATACGCAGGTAGAGGTCTTTCTGAAATCTTTGCGCCAGTGGGGTCCAGTCGGTGCGCACCGTCTCCAGCCCTTTAAATACCATGCGTTGCGCTTCACCTTCCTGAATCAGCCCGGCGTAACGCTTCTTGCTCCCCTGGTCGGTGCCGCGAATGGTCGGCATTAAAAAGCGACAAAAATGGGTTTCAAACTCCAGCTCCATCGCGCTGGTGAGGTTCTGCGCCTTCAGATGCGCCGTCCACCAGTCGTTCACATGCGCCACCAGCGCCTGGCCTATGCGCGCTGCGTCTTCCTCACTATGGGCCTTTTTCAGCCATACAAAGGTCGAGTCGGTGTCACCGTAAATTACGTCGTAGCCCTTTTCCTCGATCAGCGTTTTTGTCTGGCGCATGATCTCATGGCCGCGCATGGTGATTGACGACGCCAGACGAGGATCGAAAAAGCGACAGGCGCTGGTACCGAGCACGCCATAAAAGGCATTCATAATGATTTTCAGCGCCTGCGAGAGCGGTTTGTTCCCGGTGCGTTTTGCTTCATCACGTCCTTGCCATATCTGGCCGACGATACCCGGCAGACAGTGGGTTTGCCGGGAAAACCACGCCCCAAGAAAACCCTCCGTACTCTGTTCTGCATCGGGGCTGGCCATGCCTTCCACCAGCCCGACGGGGTCGATAAGAAAAGTGCGGATGATGGAGGGGTAGAGGCTTTTGTAATCCAGCACCAGCACCGAATCGTACAGACCCGGGCGCGAGTCCATTACGTAGCCGCCAGGACTGGCCTGTGGCGGCACATCGCCGAGGTTGGGGGCGACGTAGCCCGCGCGGTGCATGCGGGGGAAATAGAGGTGGCTGAAGGCAGCGACGGACCCGCCGTGGCGATCAACCGCCAGACCATTGACCGTCGCCCGTTCAAGCAGAAACGGCATGATCTCAGTTTTGTGGAAAATGCGCGTGACCAGCTCACAATCTTTCAGGTTATAGGTGGCGAGGGCGGGTTTATCCTCGGCAAAGCGGCGTTCGATCTCATCCATGCGATCCCAGGGGTTATCAATGGCTTTTCCTTCGCCTAATAACGCCTGCGACACTGATTCCAGTGAAAATGAGGGGAATGACCAGAAGGCGGATTTAAGTGCATCGATGCCATCAATGATCAACCGACCCGTAGCCTGGGCGAAGAAAACGCCATTTTTAAAGCCATGTTCACGCCATTCGAGAAGAGCGTTGCCGCGCCCCAGCAGCAGAGGAACCCGGTAACGGTCGGCGCTCTTTTGCAGCACGCGCAGATCAAATTGCACCACGTTCCAGCCAATGATTACGTCAGGATCGTGCCTGGCAAACCAGGCGTTGAGCTTTTCAAGCAGTTGCGGGCGACTGTTAACGTACTCAAGGTGAAAATCGAGCCCGCTGTCATCACCGTTGGCCGGCCCCAGCATATAAACCGTGCGCTGACCGCAGCCTTCAAGACCAATGCAATAGAGTTCACCGTGGCGGGTGGTTTCAATATCCAGCGAGACCCATTTCAAAGAGGGGCGGTAATCCGGATTCGGTTTAAGACGGGCATTCACTAACCTTTGACCCTGCCCATCGCCGTCGACCCAGACGGGCGCCGTAATAAAGCGCTCCATCAGAAAACGTTCAGGTGGGCGTATATCGGCTTCATACACGGTGACGCCGCCGTCGCGTAGCAGCTTTTCATAACGCATGAGCTGGCGGTGGGCGCGGCAGTACAGGCCGTGTACCGGCTGGCGATGGAAATCGGATAGCTGGAGAGGGGCGAGGCGGAAATGATGTTCACCATCGAGCAGGCGCTGAGCCTGCGCAACCTGCGAGGAGGGGATAAACGCGACGGACTCCTGAGGCGGCAGAAAAACCTGCAACGGCCCGCTGTCCGTTGCCAGCCAGAACTCTACTTCAGTGCCCTGCGGCGTGTCCCGCCAGTGCCGGGTCAGTAAAAAGCCTTCTCGCGCCTGCGTCACACCGTTCTCTCACTCTGCCATTCACGGCGAGATTATAACCTGGAATGATCGTCAGTACTGATTTTTTGTACAGGTATCACCGGGAGATAGCGCAGGATCCGGTAGCCCGTGTAATAAAAGGCTTCGCGCAGCAGGAAGGGAAACCGGGTCGACCCGCTTTGATAGCGGCTGGCGGTAGTGGGAGAAGACCAGCTTTCAATGTGATTATCCCAGGCGATAATACGCATGCGCAGCATATGCAGGGGGTCACTCACCAGGAGCGCCGTCTTAAGCTGATGACGATGCATAAGCTCTGCGGCATAGCGCAGGTTTTCACGCGTGACGGTCGACCGCTCTTCGATAAGAATATCGGCATCCGGGACAGCGTTTGCCAGCACGTAGGCTTTTGCCACCGCGGCGTCCGAGCGCGTGGCGCCTGGGCTCATCCCACCGGTCAAAATCAATGTCCTGACAAAACCTTCGTGATAAAGCCAGATGGCGTGATCCAGTCGTGCTTTAAAAACCGCCCCCGGACCCTCGCCTTTAATCCCTGCGCCTGCGACGATGGCACAGTCTGCATGGCGCGTCTGATCCTGTTTGCTGAACTGCCAGATAGCCACGGCATTATAGATGATGACAATAAGCGCAGTGATCGCCCCCATTACCACCAGTTTGATTATGCCTTTGCGCATGATGCGGATCCTTTGTGATCGGTCAGGCAACAACGTTACCTGTTATCATTGTAGATTCAACATTCATGAAGACGTAATGCAAAAATTCGGAACTTACAAAGGGATAAGCGAAGCAGGACGCTTCGCTTCATGCACGTGGATTACTGACCGTAATAGGCTTTTGCGCCATGTTTACGCAGGTAGTGTTTGTCGAGCAGGGTTTGCTGCATGGCGGGCAACTCAGGGGTAAGCTGGCGGCAGAAAATACCCATGTAAGCTACCTCTTCCAGCACAATGGCGTTATGTACCGCATCGTCAGCATTTTTTCCCCAGGCGAAAGGCCCGTGAGAATGTACCAGCACGCCGGGCATCTGCGCCGGATCGATACCCTGAGTTTTAAAGGCTTCGACGATAACGTTGCCGGTTTCCCATTCGTACTCGCCGTTAATTTCCGCATCGGTCATTTTGCGTGTGCAGGGAATGGCACCGTAGAAGTAATCCGCATGGGTTGTGCCAGTGGCGGGTATGGATTTGCCCGCTTGCGCCCAGATGGTGGCGTGGCGCGAGTGGGTGTGGACGATTCCGCCTATGGTCGGGAACGCCTGATAGAGCAGACGGTGAGTGGGGGTGTCAGAAGAGGGCTTTTTACTGCCTTCCACGACTTCGCCGGTCTCCAGGCTCACGACCACCATATCCTCTGCTGTCATCACCGCGTAATCAACGCCGGAAGGCTTAATGACCAGCACGCCCTGTTCGCGATCTACCGCACTGACGTTGCCCCAGGTCAGGGTCACCAGGTTATGTTCAGGCAGGGCAAGATTGGCTTCCAGTACCTGCTGTTTAAGATTCTCTAGCATGCTTTCCTCCAGGAAAAAGCGGCCTGCCGGAGCAGGCCAAATGTTCCCCTGTTAACGTTTGGAGCCGTAATACACTTCATTCCAGCGCAGCGCGTCTTTAAAGGCAGGCAGGCGGGTATCGTTGTCAATAACAGCAAGTTCAATGCCGTGCAGTTCGCTGAACTGACGCATATCGTCCAGGGTGAGAGCGTGACTAAAGACGGTGTGGTGCGCACCGCCAGCGATGATCCAGGCCTCTGAGGCGGTTTGCAGATCCGGCTGGGCTTTCCACAGGGCATTAGCAACCGGCAGCTTCGGCAGCGCGTGTGGGGTTTCCACTGCATCCACGCAGTTCACCAGCAGGCGGAAGCGATCGCCCAGATCGATCAGGCTCGCATTGATGGCCGGCCCGGTTTTGGTAGAGAAGATCAGACGTGCCGGATCGGCTTTTCCGCCGATGCCGAGGTACTGCACGTCGAGGATCGGTTTTTCATCAAGCGCGATGGTCGGGCACACTTCCAGCATATGGGAACCGAGCGCCAGATCGTTGTTCTCTTCAAAGTGGTAGGTGTAATCCTCCATAAAGGAGGTGCCGCCCTGCAGACCGGTCGACATCACCTTCATGATGCGAAGCAGAGCGGCAGTTTTCCAGTCGCCTTCACCGGCAAAGCCGTAGCCCTGCTGCATCAGACGTTGAACCGCAAGGCCTGGCAGCTGTTTCAGGCCATGAAGATCCTCAAAGGTAGTGGTGAAGGCATGGAATCCGCCCTGTTCGAGGAAGCGTTTCATCCCCAGTTCAATGCGTGCGGCATCAATCACATTCTGGCGTTTGTCGCCGTTCACCTGCGCGGCAGCGGTCAGGCGATAGCTGCTTTCATATTCATCCACCAGTGCGCTGATGTCGCCGTCGCTGATACTGTTTACGACCTGAACCAGGTCGCCAACGGCCCAGGTATTTACCGAGAAGCCGAACTTGATCTGTGCTGCCACTTTATCGCCATCGGTCACGGCCACTTCACGCATGTTATCGCCAAAGCGGCACACTTTCAGGTGACGGGTGTCCTGTTTAGAGACGGCCTGACGCATCCAGGCGCCGATACGCTGGTGCGCTTTTTTATCCTGCCAGTGGCCGGTAACCACGTCGTGCTGCTGGCGCATACGGGCACCGATGAAGCCGAACTCACGACCACCGTGCGCGGTCTGGTTCAGGTTCATAAAGTCCATATCAATGCTGTCCCACGGCAGGGACGCATTAAACTGGGTATGGAACTGCAGCAACGGCTTGTTAAGAATGGTGAGGCCGTTAATCCACATTTTGGCGGGTGAGAAGGTGTGCAGCCACACCACCATACCGGCACATTTGTCGTCGTAATTGGCGTCACGGCAGATGTTTGTTATCTCATCCGGTGAGGTGCCGAGCGGCTTGAGTACCAGTTTGCAGGGCAGTTTGGCTTCGGCGTTCAGCGCGTTAACGACTTGTTCGCCATGCTGCGTCACCTGACGCAGCGCTTCGGGTCCGTAAAGGTGTTGGCTGCCAATCACAAACCAAATTTCATAATTATCAAAAATCGTCATTATTGTGTCCTTAGTGAGTGAGCGCTGCCTGCGGTGCTGGCGCGGCTACCGGGAGATAGTGAAGCTCGGCGCTTTTTGCCCACTGCTGATAGCGGCGATAGAGTTGTTCAAAACGCTGGGCTTGCGCAGTGGCGGGCTGCAGCGTGCTTTCGATCTGGCTGGCCATTTGCTGTTGCGCGGCCGGGATATCGGTATGCACACCCGCGGCGACGGCTGCAAAAATGGCCGCACCCAGCGCACAGCACTGGTCAGAGGCAACAATTTGCAGCGGACGATTGAGTACGTCGCAGCAGGCCTGCATGATGACTGGGTTTTTGCGCGCGATGCCGCCCAGTGCCATGACGTTGTCCACAGCAATACCCTGTTCGGTAAAACACTCCATGATGGCGCGCGCGCCAAAGGCCGTGGCGGCGATGAGCCCGCCAAAGAGCGCCGGAGCGTCGGTGGCAAGATTTAGATCGGTGATAACACCCTTCAGGCGCTGATTCGCATTCGGGGTACGGCGGCCGTTAAACCAGTCCAGTACCACGGGCAGATGTTCCAGAGAGGGGTTTTTCGCCCAGGCGGCGGTCAGTGCCGGCAGAAGCTGTTTCTGGCTGGCTTTGATCTGGGTTTTCAGTTCCGGATGCTCAATCGCCAGCTGCTCCAGCGGCCAGCCAAGGATGCGGCCAAACCAGGCGTAGATGTCACCGAAGGCAGATTGCCCGGCTTCCAGCCCGATAAAGTCCGGCACCACGCTGCCATCCACCTGCCCGCAGATTCCTTTTACCGCCCGATCCCCCACGCTGGGTTTATCCGCAATCAGGATGTCGCAGGTTGAGGTGCCAATCACTTTGACCAGCGTGTTAGGTTGTGCCCCGGCTCCTACGGCTCCCATATGGCAGTCAAATGCGCCACCAGAGATAACGACGGTTTCAGGCAGGCCAAGGCGCTGCGCCCACTCCGCCGTCAGCGTACCGACCGGCAGATCGGCGGTGAACGTCTCGGTAAAGAGCGGGGTCGGGAGGTGTTTGTTGAGCAGCGGGTCCAGATCGTCAAAGAAGCTCGCTGGCGGCAGACCGCCCCAGCTCTCATGCCATAGCGATTTATGCCCGGCGCTACAGCGTCCACGGCGAATATCCTGTGGTCGGGTGGTACCGGAGAGCAGGGCAGGTACCCAGTCGCACAGCTCAATCCACGAGGCGGCAGCCTGAGCAACATCGCGGTCTGCACGGGTCACATGAAGGATTTTGGCCCAGAACCACTCACTGGAATAAATACCGCCGATATAGCGTGAATAGTCGGTCTTGCCCGGTGCGTGGCAGAGTGCAGTGATCGCTTCTGCTTCTTCCACTGCCGTATGGTCTTTCCACAGCACGAACATCGCGTTGGGGTTGTCGGCGAATTCCGGTCGCAGAGCCAGTACGCGACCTTCAGCATCAATAGGGGCTGGCGTTGAGCCGGTGCTGTCGACGCCGATGCCTTTTACCTCCTGACGCTGCGTCTCTGTCAGTTGTGCCAGCACGGCTTTGATCGCCGCTTCCATCGACTCGATGTAGTCCCTGGGGTGGTGGCGAAAGCGGTTGTTGGCGGCGTCGCAGTAACGACCTTCCTGCCAACGAGGATACCACTCTACGCTGGTGGCGATTTCATTTCCGGACGCGCAATCCACTGCCAGTGCGCGTACCGAGTCGCTACCAAAATCGAGGCCAATTGCAATTGCCATCGTGTTGCTCCATGAAGAGTTACCTTAGGGAGAAACATAGTGATCGGCTGAAAAAAGCGTCAGGCTGTATTCGCTAATCTTATGGACGAAAATGCTATGTAAGTACAAAGTGTGACGCCGTGCAAAAATTCGATGTGGACATTTCTGCCGCCTTTATAGACACTTTGGTTGGCCCTTTCTCTACCAATAATATGCGCTAAACTGGCATAACTGCTTTTATCAGGCGGGGTTGAAAGTGGCGATCATTTCCTTGTGCCCGGTCAACATGTGGGGGGAATGAAGCGCGTATCAATATGGACAATTGGTTTCCTGACTGACATCCGGAGTATTGCGTTTATGGCTGAATCTCAAAACGATCCACTGCTGCCTGGCTACTCGTTTAATGCCCACCTGGTAGCGGGATTGACCCCCATTGAGTCGGAAGGTTACCTCGATTTTTTCATCGACCGTCCCCTCGGCATGAAGGGATACATTCTGAACTTCACCATCCGGGGGGAAGGGGTAATTGATAACAATGGCAAGCAGTATGTCTGCCGCCCCGGCGATATGCTGCTCTTCCCCCCCGGTGAGATTCACCACTATGGTCGCCACCCCGATGCCAGCGAGTGGTATCATCAGTGGGTCTATTTCCGCCCCCGTGCCTACTGGCATGAGTGGTTAAGCTGGCCGACTATTTTCGCCCAGACCGGTTTTTATCGCCCGGATGAACAGCATCTGACGCAGTTCAGCGAGCTGTTTGGACAAATCATTGATGCCGGGCAGAGTGGCGGACGTTATGCCGAACTGCTGGCGATTAACCTGCTGGAACAACTGCTGCTGCGACGTATGGATGCGATTAATGAATCTCTCCATCCTCCGCTGGATAATCGGGTTCGCGACGCCTGCCAGTATATCAGCGACCATTTGGCCGATAGCCATTTCGATATTGCAGGTGTGGCGCAGCATGTCTGCCTTTCACCCTCGCGCCTGTCGCATCTGTTCCGCCAGCAGCTGGGCGTTAGCGTGTTGAGCTGGCGCGAGGATCAGCGCATCAGCCAGGCCAAATTGCTGCTGAGTACCACGCGTATGCCGATTGCCAGCGTCGGGCGCAACGTGGGCTTTGAAGATCAGCTCTATTTTTCACGGGTATTCAAAAAATGCACCGGTGCCAGCCCCAGCGAATTTCGTGCAGGATGTGAATAAAGGGTAAAGAAGCGCAATGAATTTCGCGGGTGAATATCTTACTCGCTAAACTATTCGGATAATTAAGGATTGACCCTTGTGGTTCGGCTCCGGACAATCCCGGCGTCGTTACTCAACCGGATAGACTATGCAAGCTTTGCTGGAACACTTTATGACGCAGTCAGCCACCTATTCGCTGATTGCGATTGCGCTGGTGGCCTTTCTTGAGTCGCTGGCGCTGGTGGGGTTAATCCTCCCGGGCACGGTAATGATGGCGGGGCTGGGGGCGCTGATTGGCAGCGGTGAGGTGAATTTCTGGCATGCGTGGCTGGCGGGAATTGTCGGCTGCCTGCTGGGGGACTGGATCTCTTTCTGGCTCGGCTGGCGCTTTAAGCGCCCTCTGCACCGGCTCTCTTTCCTTCAAAAGAACAAAGCGTTACTGGATAAAACCGAACATGCGCTGCACCAGCACAGTATGTTCACCATTCTGGTGGGGCGTTTTGTCGGCCCTACTCGCCCGCTTATCCCGATGGTCGCAGGTATGCTTGACCTGCCGGTTGCCAAATTTGTGGTGCCTAATATCATTGGCTGCCTGCTCTGGCCGCCGTTTTACTTCCTGCCTGGTATTCTGGCGGGCGCAGCCATTGATATTCCGGCGGGGGAACAGAGCGGTGGATTCAAATGGTTGCTGGTGCTGGCGGCGGTGCTTGTCTGGCTGGCTGGCTGGATGTGCTGGCGACTCTGGCGCAGCCAGAAAAGTGGCCGTGATAAACTCTCCGCTTATCTTCCCCGCCAGCGCCTCTACTGGTTAACGCCGTTACTGGTGTGTGTGGCAGCCATTGCGGTCACCCTTCTTGTGCGCCATCCGCTGATGCCGGTCTATGCGCAAATACTCGTGAAAGTCGTCACCTGATGCCCAGCAGGGCGGAGACCGGGGCGCTGCCGCTCAGCAACGTGTCGGTTTCTCCATCCCAGGCGATCCGCCCGTCAGCCACCACTACCGAACGAGGCGCAATGCGCGCCGCATCTTCGACGCTGTGAGAGACCATGAGCAACGTTAACTGCTGGCGGTGACAGACTTCCTGAACCAGAACGAGCATCTCCTGGCGCAGCGCCGGGTCAAGGGCTGAAAAGGGTTCGTCGAGTAACAGCACCGGCTGTTCGCGCACCAGGCAGCGGGCCAGAGCGACACGTTGACGCTGCCCACCGGAAAGCTCGCCAGGTAGCCGGTTAAGCAGGCTCTCCAGCCCCATAGTGGCAGCAATGGTCTCCAGTTTGCTGGATTGCGCGCTGGACAGCTTCAGGCCGGCATCCAGCCCCAGTCCTATGTTCTGCCTGACGGTTAAGTGGGTAAAGAGGTTGTTTTCCTGAAACAGCATCGATACCGGGCGTTTTGCGGGTGGCGTGTGCGTATGTTCCCGGTTTTCAATCATGATGGTGCCACTCGCCGGGGCCAGGAAACCTGCAACCAGGCTTAACAATGTGCTTTTTCCCGCACCGCTGGGGCCGAGTACGGCAATACGTTCACCCTGTCTTGCCGAGAGTGTAAAGCGCATGGGCAGATGCTGGTACAACCAGGTTACATCAATCAGTCTTAGCATGGCGTCCCGGAAGTTTTTCAATAAAGGTGAACAGTGAGAAGCAGAGTATTAGCAGTATCAGTGCCGTGACCGCCCCGTCCTGGGTGCGATAGGAACCTATCTGCTGATAAAGGTAGAACGGCAGGGTGCGAAAATCGTCGTTACCAAAAAGCGCGACCACCCCAAAATCACCGATGGAGAGTACGCAGGCAAAGGCCAGCGCCTGCGCCAGCGGCACCTTCAGCGCTCGCAGTTCCACCACCCGCAGGCGACGCACTCCCGTCATACCCAGCGACTGGCACAGCAGGCTGTAGCGCGCGGTAATGTCACGCATCGGGTTTTCCAGCACTTTCAGAGCATAGGGAACCGCCATCAGCGCGTTGGTAAAAATCACAATGCCATCCGCTGAGCCAGGCAGGCCAATGCTGTCGTTCAGCAGCAGGAAAAACCCGGTCGCCAGGACAATGCCTGGCATCGCCAGAATCAACATGCCGCTCATCTCCAGCGCCTGGCCTGCCAGGATCTGCTGGCGTGCGCGCAGTTCGCGGCTGCTCCAGAGCAGCATCATGGTGAAGACAATGCAGAGCAGCCCCGCACAGAGCGCAATGCGTAACGAGGTCCAGACCGCCTGCCAGAGCACCGGACGTGAGAGCATGTTCAGCATGCTGAGGTTCAGCCCGTCAAACATCACCGCCAGCAGCGGCGGGAGAAGCAGCAGCAGCGCCAGCGCAATCAGGGTGACATCACAGATGCGGCTAAAGAGCCTGTCCTGCGGATCGCGCCAGCCCTGAATCTGATGGCTCCCCACGGCAAAGGCTTTGCTGAGGCGCTGGCTGAGCAGAACCAGCCCCAGGCAGCAGACCATCTGAATCAGCGCCAGCAGTGCCGCGCGGCCAGGGTCAAAGTCATAGCTCAGCGCCTGGTAAATGGCCAGTTCAATAGTAGTCGCCTGCGGCCCGCCGCCCAGCGACAGCACGGTGGCAAAACTGGCAAAGCAGAGCATGAAAATCAGTGCTGCGACGGGGGGAATTTGTCGACGCAGCCACGGCCACTCGACATAGCGGAAAAAGGACCAGCCTCGCATACCCAGCTGTGCCGCAAGCTGGCGCTGCTCACCGGGGATCTGTTCCAGCGCCTGAAGCAGTAAACGTGAGGCCATCGGCAGGTTAAAAAAGACATGGGCCAGCAGGATGCCTTGGAGTCCATAAGGTGAGAAGGACCACTTCAGTCCGAGTGCGGAAAATAGCGACGCCAGCCAGCCATGATGACCGTAAACGCTGAGAATGCCAAAGACCGCCACCAGCACCGGCAGAATCAGGGTCATGGCGCACAAACGTAACAGCGCCATTCGCCCCGGGAAGCGACGTCGGTAGAGCGCTCTGGAGAGAAAAATAGCCGGAACCACGGAGAACAGGGCTGAGAGAAACGCCTGCCAGAAGGAAAAACGCACCACGTGCCACAGATAGCTGTCCTGTAAGACCTCCGTCAGTTCAGACGCGGGGGCGTGCTTCCAGAGCGCCAGGAAGGCGGCCAGCGCTACCGCTACCATGACGGTAGCGGCGGTCAGGCCGGGCGCCATCCAGCCGGGAATCAGCGGCTGACGGCGTGTTGCCATGCACGGATCCAGTCGGCGCGCTGAGTTGCCACCTGTTCAGAGGTGTACTCAAGGGAGGTTTGAGGTTTCACCAGCGTATCAAAACCCGCCGGCAGCGCCACGTTGGTTACCGGGTACATCCAGTTGCCGGTAGGGATGGCGTTCTGGAACGCCGGAGACACCATGAATTTGAGGAATTTTTCTGCCAGCTCAGGCTCTTTGCTGGCGGCGGTGCGGGCCGCGACTTCAACTTGCAGGTAGTGTCCCTCGCTGAAGTTAGCGGCGGCGTACTGCTCTTTTTTCTCTTCAATGATGTGGTAAGCCGGAGAGGTCGTATAGCTCAGCACTAAGTCACCTTCCCCTTTCAGGAACAGACCGTAAGCTTCGCTCCAGCCTTTAGTGACGGTGACGGTCTTCGCCGCCAGCTTCTTCCAGGCGTCTGATGATTTATCGCCATAGACTTTCTGCATCCATAACAGCAGACCCAGCCCCGGTGTGCTGGTCCGTGGATCTTCGTAGATCACGCGCCATTTCTGTTCGCTTTCAACCAGCTCTTTCAGGCTTTTCGGCGGGTTCTGCAGTTTGGTTTTATCGTAAACGAAGGCAAACCAGCCGTAATCAAAGGGGACAAAGGTGTCATTCTTCCAGCCGCCTGGTACCTTAACCGCATCAGTGGCGACGCCGCTTTTGGCAAAGAGGTTGGTGCTGGTTGCTGCTTCGAGCAGATTGTTGTCCAGTCCCAGCACCACGTCAGCTTTGCTGTTTTTACCCTCCATACGCAGACGGTTAAGCAGCGAGACGCCATCTTCCAGCGCGACCAGCTTCAGTTCACAGTTGCAGTCAGCTTCGAACGCTTTTTTTATTACCGGGCCGGGGCCCCAGTCGGCGGCAAAAGAGTCATAGGTGTAAACGGTGAGGGTCGGTTTGGCAAATACGGGAGCTGCAACCAGCAGCAGGACGGGCAGAACGTTTTTTAGCACTTTGCACCTCAAAATGTAGGTGGCAAAGGATTTTGAGTGAGAGCCTCAAATCCCTTCGCCGGCGTTATCCGGATCAGGTTCGACGGGTATTTTCTCAGCACACGCCTGACGCGCAGCACCCCGTTGAGCACCGCAATAGTGTAATGATTTTGTAAGTTTTCGGAAAGCATTAAGGATCGGGTGGGGCAAACCAGGCCGATTTGAAGTCAAACCAGCCGAGCGTATTCATCCGTAGTCCGCGCATGCTTCGTTGGCCCTGAATCATCAGCCAGTGGTGGATTAACGGCACCATCGCTTTGCTCTCCAGCAACTGCTGACACCAGGCCGCAAGATTCAACTCTCCGGCACGCCAGATTGCAGCATCGCCCTGCCAGTCAAGGGGTATGCAGTGCCGGATGAGGGGGACTTCATAAAGATGCGTGAAGAGAGAGAAGTCGAGCGGCAGAGTAAAGTTGGCACTGTTTAGCCAGATGTCGCTGATGATTTCGCCCGCATGCCACTCCACATAGTCCACCTCCTGAATCTCCAGGCGCACGCCCTGGCTGGCAAGCAGGGCGCTCATGGTGTTGGCGATAGCTTTATGTTCGTTATGATCGCGATAGAAGGTCAGGGTCAGCGACTCCAGTCCGGCGGGTTTTTCTCCGCCGGTGGGACGGGCATGATGCCAGCGTGGCAGCAGGCCGTAAGCCGGGAACCAGTAGCGCTGATAGTGCTCTTCAGCGTGGTAAAGCAGGTTGGTGGGGGATAACACCTGGCTTATCCAGTCGCGTACCGCCGGGTTTGCGCCTCGCGTCGAACGCGTGTCAAAGAGCAGATAGTAGCATCCCTCCTCGAGGCGGCTTTCGATGGCTTGTTCACTGTCGGTCGGGCCGTCAATGGTCAGGCCGCCGTTAGGCTCATCACCGATTTCCGGCAGTACCCAGACGTTGACCTCATCGATCAGCGCGCGAAAGCCAAAATAATCCTCAAAGGCATGGATCTTCAGCTGGTTGCTATTGTTGCGAGTGACGGCATAAGGGCCGGTGCCAACCGGATGACTGGAGAAGTCAGGCAGGGTCTCCCACTCCTGGGGGAGGATCATCGCCGGGATATGCCCGACCAGCCACGGAAGCCATTGATCCGGCTGGCTCAGATGAATATCCAGCGTCCAGGGGGTGGGGGAGGAGATCCCGATGATATGAGAGTAGAGGGGCAGCGTACTGATGCGCTCAAGCGAGGCAATCACATCACGCATCTCCAGCTCACGCCCGTGATGAAAATGGATACCGGGGCGCAAATAAAATCGCCAGTGTAAGGGCGTAATCTCCTTCCAGTGGTGGGCAATGTCCGCTTCCAGTTCCCCATTTGCCTCATTTATGCGGGTCAGGGCGTTGAAAATCTGCCGGGCCATATGGGTTTCGGAACGGCGTAATGCCGTACCAGGTAACAGGTTGCGCAGCGGGCGGTAGTAGAGGACGCGCAGTATATGTCGGCCCTGCCGGAAACTGCGGCCCAGATGGGACACCAGCATCTGTCGCACCGTGCTTTTATCGCCAACCAGTTGCACCAGCTGATCGATGCGGTCCTGCTCAAGTAAGTCTTCGGCGCGCTGCTGCTGAAGAGCAAGCCCGGTATAGAGAAAGGTGAGGCGTGAGCGTTTCCCGCGTCCGGCTTCAGCATCCCATGTCAGCCAGCCCTTCTCCTGCATGGTATTGAGCAGAGTGCGCATGTGGCGGCGCGAACAGCTCAGTAACGTGGCCAGCTCATTGAGCGTGGTCTCTTGTGACTTCCCGTCGCAGCATTGCCAGAGGCGAATGAACTGCTGTTGCAGGCGACCAGAGGACATAAAAGGGGAACTCCTGAGAAAAAGTCAGCAATTTATTAATCCCTATATTAAGCCAATACTTCTCTGCGATGAAAGCGAGGAGGGGAGTATGAAGAGATCATTCACCCGGCAGTTTTACTTAGCGTATTTTCACGCGACACAGGCCGTGTCCTGGCTGAAATGCCCGAATGCCGTTCAGCGTCAGAAAATGCTCGAAGAATTAATGCAGTGGGAAGTGACATCCCCGATCTCCACCCTCAATAATTCGGATTGCAGCACGGCGGCAAGTGAGTGATTCTTCAGGCGCTTAATGAAGTAAGTAACCGGAAGAGATGCTGGCGGCCAATGCCCATGCAACCTGAAGTATGACGGGTATAAACCCTGAATCGCAGCCATCATGTGTGACTGAGTATTGGTGCGAATCACCACGCCAGCAGGTATCATCTGCTGGCTTTTTTCGTTTCTACGCATGGAAGGATCTTTATGCTCTGGTTGATGACGATGGGACGCCGCCTGAATGGGGTTTACCTCGCTTTTATGATGGTCGCGTTTATGATTGGGGTGGCGGGGGCGCTGCAGGCACCCACCCTTAGTCTGTTTCTCAGCCGCGAAGTGGGCGTGGAGCCCTTCTGGGTAGGCTTGTTTTACACCGTGAACGCTATCGCCGGGATTGCGGTAAGCCTGGCGCTGGCAAAGCGGTCTGACCGGCAGGGCGACAGGCGCAAACTGATTATGTTCTGCTGTCTGATGGCGGTGGGGAATGCGCTGCTGTTTGCCTTCAATCGCCATTATCTGACGCTCATCACCTGTGGCGTTTTCCTGGCGTCGCTTGCCAGTACGGCAATGCCGCAACTCTTCGCCCTGGCGCGTGAGTATGCGGATAATTCTGCCCGCGAAGTGGTGATGTTTAGTTCCATCATGCGTGCGCAGATTTCTGTAGCCTGGGTGATTGGGCCGCCGCTGGCGTTTATGCTGGCGCTCAATTATGGCTTCACTACCATGTACGTTATTGCCGCCGGGATATTCGTGATTAGCCTGGTGATGATGGCGTGCTGGTTGCCCTCGGTGGCGCGTGTTGAACAGCCGACCGATGTACCCGTGACCCGGATCAGTGGCTGGAGCGATAAAAATGTGCGCATGCTGTTTATCGCCTCCACGCTTATGTGGACCTGCAACACCATGTACATCATCGACATGCCGTTATGGATTAGTACGGTACTTGGGCTGCCCGACAGCCTGGCCGGTGTGCTGATGGGGACTGCCGCAGGGCTTGAAATTCCGGCGATGATCCTGGCGGGTTACTACGTTAAGCGTTTTGGTAAACGCAAAATGATGGTCGGCGCTGTCGGGGCGGGCGTGCTGTTCTACGCGGGTTTGTTGATGTTCCATAGCCACGAAGCCTTGCTGGGCCTGCAAATTTTTAATGCCATTTTCATCGGCATTATCGCCGGGATTGGCATGCTGTGGTTCCAGGATCTGATGCCGGGTCGTGCAGGTTCAGCCACTACGCTTTTTACTAACAGCATCTCGACGGGCGTAATTCTGGCGGGGGTTATTCAGGGCGCACTGGCGCAGAGTTATGGCCATGCCTCGGTGTACTGGGTTATTGCCGGGTTGTCGCTGGTGACGCTTTTTCTGACCAGTCGGGTGAAAGATATCTGACGCCGTTTCCGGCGTCAGGCGGTCGGCGGCGATCGGTCAGTGGCATTTACCCCTGAAGCCGCCCGCTTTCAGGCTGCTTTCAGGAGAGGATATCCATCATTTCACGCAGTTGGGCAAGGGCTATCTGACCGGGCGCTGACGCCTGACCCACGGTGCCGAAGGTCATGGCCGAACCAAAGAGACGTCCGGTAACACGACTCAGTCCCCCCATTTTTGCCATTGACATGGTGATGACAGGGCGCGTTGCATACTTCTCTTTCATCGTCAGCGTGGCGGACAATAGCGTCAGCACATCCTGCGGGGTCTGGGGCATCACGGCCATTTTCGGCAAGTCAGCCCCCAGGTCCTGCATCCGTCGCAAGCGATAGATGATCTCCTCCTGCGGCGGCGTTTTATGGAAGTCATGGTTACTCATGACAACTTTTACCCCTGCGGCATGAGCGACATCAACGATCGCGCGGATGTGCCCTTCATCATTAAAGAGCTCAATATCAATTAAATCGACCAGCCCGCTCTCTGCCGCCAGGCGGTTGAGTTCAAAGTAGGCTTCATCACTAAGCTCTGTTTCACCGCCTTCGCGTTTGCTACGAAAGGTAAAGAGCAGCGGGATGTCGGGCACTATCTGGCGAATAGCAGTAAGCGCCTGGTGTACCTGCTCCGCGTCACTCACCTGAGCGAAATGATCAACCCGCCATTCAATCAGATCCGCGCCTGCATTCGTGAGGGAAACAGCGCTGGTTTTTATCTGTTCCAGCGTTTTGCCAGTTAAAGGGACGCAAATCAGCGTACAGCCTTCCTGGAAGGTGATGTTTTTAACATTTACCGTTTGGGTCATCTTGGTATCCATTATTCTTTTCGCTGTGCTTTCAGGCCATCCGGACAGCATGCACCTGAAAGTGACGATAACCGATGTGCAGGGCGATCACAAAGCCGATGACGGCAATAATCAAATCAAAAGCGTTGACCATAAACGGTCTGGGAAAAGGGAAAAAGGGTGCTTTGATTTCAGCAAATTTGCTGCCAACAAAAAACCCGGCGCTGGGCCGGGCTAAAGAGGAGTTATCCACTCAGTTCATAAAAGCAGGTTGTTTTTGCTCATAAGCCGCAATCGCATCTTCATGCTGTAAGGTCAGACCGATGCTGTCCAGACCATTGAGCATGCAGTGACGACGGAACGGGTCAATCGTAAAGCTGTAGCTCTTCTCACCCGCTTTCACTACCTGAGCCTCCAGATCGACCTCAAACGAGATGCCCGGATTGGCCTGAACCAGTTTGAACAGTTCGTCGACCTCTTCATCACTCAGCTTTATCGGCAGCAGTTGGTTATTAAAACTGTTGCCGTAAAAGATGTCCGCGAAGCTTGGGGCAATCACGGTTTTAAAGCCGTAATCGGTTAATGCCCAGGGCGCATGCTCACGGGAAGAGCCGCAGCCGAAGTTTTCCCGCGCTAACAGAATCGACGCCCCTTTATATTCCGGGAAGTTCAGGACGAATTCCGGATCAGGCACTTCGCCTTTATCATCGAGGAAACGCCAGTCGTTGAACAGATGTGCACCAAAACCCGTACGCGTCACCTTCTGTAAAAACTGCTTGGGAATAATAGCGTCTGTATCGACGTTGGCGGCATCCAGAGGGACAACCAGGCCGGTGTGTTGAGTATATTTTTCTGCCATGATTATCTCCTGTTACAAGCTACGAACGTCAGCAAAATGGCCACTCACTGCGGCGGCGGCGGCCATTGCCGGGCTCACCAGATGGGTGCGACCGCCACGGCCCTGACGGCCTTCAAAGTTTCGGTTACTGGTGGATGCGCAACGTTCACCCGGATTCAGGCGGTCGTTGTTCATTGCCAGGCACATGGAGCAGCCCGGCAGACGCCACTCAAAGCCCGCTTCGATGAAAATTTTGTCCAGCCCTTCCGCTTCCGCCTGTGCTTTCACCGGGCCAGAGCCTGGCACCACCAGCGCCTGAACGCCGGGTGCCACTTTACGTCCTCTCGCCACTTCTGCTGCGGCACGCAAATCTTCAATGCGCGAGTTGGTACAGGAACCAATGAAGACTTTATCAATAGCCACTGAAGTCAGCGGGACACCAGGCTGCAGGCCCATATAGGCCAGCGCTTTTTCGGCTGAGGCCCGTTCAACCGGATCGGCAAACGAAGCCGGATCGGGAATGTTGTCGTTAACGGAGATAACCTGACCCGGATTAGTGCCCCAGGTCACCTGGGGGGCAATGTCTTCGGCTTGCAGTGTGACTACCGTATCGAAGACGGCGCCGTCATCGGTTTTCAGGGTCTTCCAGTACTCCACCGCATCGTCAAAGTCTTTGCCCTTAGGCGCATGCAGACGGCCTTTCACGTAATTGAAAGTAGTTTCATCCGGTGCGACCAGACCGGCCTTGGCCCCCATTTCGATGGCCATGTTGCATAAGGTCATGCGGCCTTCCATGCTCAGCGCCTGAATGGCCTCGCCACAGAATTCCACTACGTGACCCGTACCGCCGGCGCTGCCGGTAGTGCCGATAATGGCCAGCACGATATCTTTGGCGGTGATGCCTGCTGGCGCTTTGCCCTGGACTTCAATCTTCATGGTTCTGGCGCGGCCCTGTTTCAGGGTCTGGGTTGCCAGAACGTGTTCAACTTCTGAGGTGCCGATCCCGAATGCCAGCGCACCAAACGCACCGTGAGTGGCGGTGTGAGAGTCGCCACAGACGATGGTCATGCCCGGCAGCGTGACGCCCTGTTCCGGCCCCATCACGTGAACAATGCCCTGATACGGATGGTTCAGGTCATACAGCTCAACGCCGAACTCTTTACAGTTTTTAATCAGTTCCTGCATCTGGATACGCGCCATTTCACCAGACGCGTTGATGTCTTTGGTCTGCGTGGAGACGTTGTGATCCATGGTGGCGAAAGTTTTGCCAGGCTGGCGCACCGGACGATTGTGCGCACGCAGGCCATCGAACGCCTGGGGTGAGGTTACTTCATGCACCAGATGACGGTCGATATATAACAGTGGGGTTTCGTTGGGCGCTTCGTGGACAACGTGCGCATCAAACAATTTTTCGTATAACGTTTTAGCCATGATTACACCCCTTCGGCGACATAACGGGCGATGACGTCACCCATTTCATCGGTACTGACGGCGGCGGCACCACGGGCTAAATCGCCGGTGCGTACCCCCTCTTCTAATGCGCGGTTTATAGCACTTTCAATCGCGGTGGCAGCGTCGTCTGCCCCCAGGCTATAGCGCAGCAGCAGCGCCAGGGAGAGGATTTGCGCGATCGGATTAGCAATATTTTTGCCTGCGATATCGGGTGCGGAGCCGCCAGCAGGTTCATACAGACCAAAGCCTTGTTCATTCAGGCTGGCAGAGGGCAGCATGCCCATAGAGCCTGTGATCATGGCGCACTCATCAGAGAGAATATCGCCAAACAGGTTGGAACACAGCAGCACGTCGAACTGGGACGGATCTTTAATCAGCTGCATGGTGGCGTTGTCGATATACATGTGTGTCAGTTCAACGTCCGGGTACGCCTGCGCCACTTCATTAACAATCTCACGCCACAGCAGGGAGGTTTGCAGGACGTTGGCTTTGTCAATGGAGTGCACTTTTTTGCGGCGCTTGCGCGCAGATTCGAAGGCGATACGCGCAATACGCTCAATTTCGAAACGGTGATAGACCTCGGTATCGAACGCTTTCTCATGCTGACCGCTGCCTTCACGACCTTTCGGCTGGCCGAAATAGATGCCGCCCGTCAGTTCGCGTACACACAAAATGTCAAAGCCGTTTGCAGCGATATCGGCGCGCAGCGGGCAGAAGCCTTCCAGCCCCTGATACAGTTTTGCCGGACGCAGGTTACTGAACAATTTGAAATGTTTACGCAGGGGCAGCAGGGCGCCACGCTCCGGCTGCTGTGCCGGCGGCAGGTTTTCCCACTTTGGTCCGCCGACGGAGCCAAACAGGATGGCATCGGCCTGCTCGCAGCCTTCTACCGTTGCCTGCGGCAGCGGATTACCGTGACGATCGATGGCGATGCCGCCGACGTCATAGTGGCTGGTGGTGATACGCATATCGAAACGGTTACGAACGGCTTCCAGAACTTTCAGGGCTTGCGCCATCACTTCCGGGCCAATGCCATCTCCCGGCAAAACAGCAATATGAGCGTTCTTCGACATCACACAGTTTCCTTGTTGTTTTCTTTATTTTGAGCTTTGCGTTGCAACTCTTTTTCGACTTCGGCGGCGCGCCAGATGTTGTTCAGGACGTGAACCATCGCCTTCGCGGAGGATTCAACGATATCCGTTGCCAGGCCTACGCCGTGGAAACGGCGGCCGTAGTAGTTCACCACGATATCAACCTGACCTAATGCATCTTTACCCTGGCCTTTAGCATTGAGATCGTATTTGACCAGTTCAATGTCATAACCGGTGATGCGATTTATCGCCTGATAGACAGCATCTACCGGCCCGTTGCCATTGGCGGCTTCCGCTTTCGTTTCTTCGCCACAGGCTAATTTCACTGAGGCGGTAGCAATATCGCTGGAGCCGGACTGCACGCTGAAGTAATCCAGACGGAAATGCTCTGGCTCTTCCTGCTGTTTATTGATAAATGCCAGGGCTTCCAGATCGTAATCAAAGACCTGGCCTTTTTTATCTGCCAGTTTCAGGAAGGCGTCGTACAGATGATCCATGTTGTAGTCGCTCTCCTGGTAACCCATCTCTTCCATGCGGTGTTTCACTGCCGCACGGCCGGAACGTGAAGTCAGGTTCAACTGGACCTGATTCAGGCCAATGGATTCCGGGGTCATAATTTCGTAGTTTTCGCGGTTTTTCAGCACGCCATCCTGGTGAATACCAGAGGAGTGGGCGAAAGCGCCAGTGCCGACAATGGCTTTGTTGGCCGGAACCGGCATGTTGCAAATCTGGCTGACGGTCTGGCTGGTACGCCAGATTTCATGATGATTAATGCGGGTGTGCACATTCATAATATCTTTGCGCACCTTGATGGCCATGATGACCTCTTCCAGCGAACAGTTACCGGCACGTTCACCGATACCGTTCATCGCGCCTTCAACCTGGCGAGCTCCCGCGTGAACGGCGGCAATGGCGTTGCCGACGGCCAGACCCAGGTCATCGTGGGTGTGAACCGAGATAATCGCCTGATCGATATTGGGCACGCGTTCATACAGACCAGTGATGATATTGGCGAACTCAAAAGGCATGGTATAGCCGACGGTATCAGGAATGTTAATGGTCTTCGCGCCAGCGGTAATGGCGGCTTCGACTACGCGTGCCAGGTCAGCAATTGGTGTACGACCCGCATCTTCACATGAGAACTCCACATCGTCAGTGTAATTGCGTGCGCGCTTCACCATATAGACCGCGCGCTCAATCACCTCATCCAGCGTGCTGCGTAATTTGGTCGCAATGTGCATTGGCGAGGTGGCGATAAAGGTGTGAATACGAAAGGCTTCGGCAACTTTCAGCGACTCGGCAGCGACATCAATATCTTTTTCTACGCAACGGGCCAGCGCGCAAACGCGGCTGTTTTTCACCTGGCGGGCGATAGTTTGCACGGATTCGAAATCGCCTGGGGAGGAGACCGGGAAACCGACTTCCATCACGTCCACACCCATACGCTCCAGCGCCAGAGCGATCTGCAGTTTCTCTTTCACGCTCAGGCTTGCCTGTAATGCCTGTTCACCATCACGTAAGGTGGTATCGAAAATAATGACTTGTTGTTGCTGGCTCATGGATTGGTCCTTGTCTCTTCAGGTCGCCTTGCTACGAGCATAAAAAAACCCGCGCCAGGGCGCGGGTTTTTAGTGTTAACTGGAGGATGATTAACGCTGAGCGTCGTCCACCGGTCTACCGCGCACACAGAATGCGTTTAGTAGTAGTAGACCGAGGAAGCGAACATTGCGAATCATGACCATGCTCCAGATGAATGCGTAATGCTATTAGTGGTACTGGATACGGAATTCAAAGTCAACCCTCTGTTCTGGAAAAGAAGGGGAAAGCAAGAAGCGCATCGATTCTGGTTTTAGCTAATCGTGCTGGTTTTAACGGGAAAAACAAAATAAGGTATTTGTGCTATTTCATACTTGCTGATCTTTGTTCCCTGAAGGCACATTCCCTTGCAACTGGCCATATCTTTACACCCTTTTGTGGGCGTAAGTATCTCAATGAAATTGCATGAATAATAATAAAAATGTATCAGTGAAACTGAATAATAGGTCTAAATGATAAAATTAGGTTAAATTATGGTGTCCATGCTCTTTGAAATATTTTAGCAGGCTCGCATTTCTGATCCGTTTTCGCCGTATTGTGCATTCATTGAATTTATGATTTGATTTTCCACTATCGGTACCGGGAATTAATTAATGAAGATAAATGCGATCAGGCCGGGTGATAGGCTGAATGTATTTTACGTCTTTATATATTCCTATTTTATTGAAATTCTCTTTTCCTCATCCTATATGCATGGTAAATCATATTTGTAGCGGTTATTGCTACCGGAAAAGGGATGGAGTTTGACAGTGGAGATGAAAATGTCAGAAGAACACGTTGAAGACACCGGGAACATTGAGGCGTTGAAACCTCAACTGCGTAAAGTTGATCTTAATTTGTTAACGATTTTTGATGCCGTTATGCAGGAACAAAATATTACCCGGGCCGCCCATTCGTTGGGGATGTCGCAACCGGCGGTCAGTAACGCGCTGGCACGACTAAAAGTGATGTTCAATGATGAACTCTTCGTACGCTATGGCAGAGGCATCCAGCCTACCGCACGCGCGCATCAGCTTTTTGGTTCCGTCCGACAGGCGTTACAGCTCGTACAGAACGAGCTGCCAGGCTCCGGTTTTGAACCCGTAACCAGTGAGCGAATTTTTAATCTTTGCGTTTGCAGCCCAATAGATAATTTTCTGACTTCTATTATTTATAATAGCGTTGAAAAAATCGCGCCTCATATCCATCTGGTCTTTAAGTCTTCTGTCAATCAGAATACAGAACATCAGCTTCGCTATCAGGAGCTGGAATTTGTCATTGGTTACGATGAGTTTCATCGACCCGAGTTTAGTTGCGTTCCTCTTTTTAAAGATGAAATGGTGCTGGTCGCCAGTAAAACCCATCCACGTATTATGGGGCCATTGCGAGAAAGCGATATTTACAATGAACAACATGCTGTTGTCTCTCTTGAACGTTACGCATCCTTTAGCCAGCCCTGGTACGATACGCCAGATAAACAAGCCAGTGTTGCTTATCAGGGGATGGCGTTAACAAGTGTATTAAACGTGGTCTCCCAAACACATCTTATTGCTATTGCACCGCGCTGGCTGGCTGAAGAATTTGCGGAAAAATTACATCTGCAGGTCTTACCGCTTCCTTTAAAATTGAACAGCCGCACCTGCTATCTCTCCTGGCATGAAGCCGCCGGGCGTGATAAAGGCCATCAATGGATGGAGGAATTGTTAGTCTCTGTTTGTTCTCGATAATTATGTCTGCTCGCGAAAGCGCGTATATTCTTTAGGTTTGAACTGCTCAGGCGATGCATGACAAAATTTTATGCTGAAACCCATTTTACAGCCAGGGTTTTGGTCATTTAAAAATGCATGAATTACTGGGCAGTCAGCAATTTGAACGATGATTTATCATCGACTTTACTTATCTCAGACTATTCCACCATTTCCTGCAAACTAACATCCTGTTTTCACTTTTGATGACGGATGCGGCAGAGGGGGCGCTGATTGCCTGCCAGATTTTCTGCGGTTATGGTAACGGCCATTCATAATCAGAATGCAGGAATGTCCTGTTCTGAGCAGAGCGACAGAGTCGGCAGTTGAAATGAATTCTACTGCCCGTCGACAAACACTAGCCTGGAGGCAAACCATGGAGATGTTGTCTGGAGCCGAGATGGTCGTCCGGTCGCTAATCGATCAGGGCGTTAAACAAGTATTCGGCTACCCCGGGGGCGCGGTCCTCGATATTTACGATGCGCTACATACCGTCGGTGGCATCGACCATGTGCTGGTTCGTCACGAGCAAGCCGCCGTGCACATGGCCGACGGCCTCGCCAGGGCAACGGGGGAAGTAGGGGTGGTTCTGGTGACCTCTGGCCCGGGAGCAACCAATGCCATCACCGGCATTGCCACTGCTTATATGGACTCTATTCCTCTGGTGGTCATTTCCGGGCAGGTGGCAACCTCCTTAATCGGTTACGACGCCTTCCAGGAGTGCGACATGGTGGGTATCTCCCGCCCTGTGGTGAAACACAGCTTTTTGGTGAAGCAAGCGGAAGACATTCCTGGGGTGCTGAAGAAGGCCTTCTGGCTGGCTGCCAGCGGTCGCCCTGGCCCGGTGGTGGTTGATTTGCCAAAGGATATTCTTAGCCCCGCCAACAAGCTTCCTTATGTCTGGCCTGAGACGGTGAGTATGCGTTCGTATAATCCCACCACACACGGTCATAAAGGACAAATCAAGCGCGCCCTTCAAACGTTGATCGCCGCGAAAAAACCGGTTGTCTATGTGGGCGGAGGAGCGATTACCTCCGGCTGTGAAGCGCAACTGCGAACGCTGGTTGAAAAGCTCAATATCCCGGTCGCCTCTTCACTCATGGGACTGGGCGCGTTTCCGGCCACTCATCGGCAGGCGCTTGGGATGCTGGGCATGCATGGCACCTATGAAGCCAACATGACCATGCACAATTCCGATGTGATTTTTGCCGTTGGCGTCCGTTTTGACGATCGCACCACCAATAATCTGGCGAAGTACTGCCCAAATGCCACCGTGCTGCATATTGATATCGACCCTACGTCAATCTCAAAAACCGTGCAGGCTGATGTGCCCATTGTCGGGGATGCGCGTCTGGTGCTGGAGATCATGCTGGATCTGCTTGCTCAGGAGGAGACGCAGCAACCTCTGGACGATCTGCGCGACTGGTGGCTGCGTATCGATCAGTGGCGCGCGCGTCAGTGCCTTAAATATGATAAGCAGGGCGAAAGTATTAAACCGCAGGCTGTTATTGAAACCCTCTGGCGGCTGACCAATGGTGAAGCCTATGTGACTTCTGACGTCGGCCAGCATCAGATGTTTGCAGCCCTTTATTACCCCTTTGATAAATCACGGCGTTGGATCAACTCCGGTGGGCTGGGAACGATGGGCTTTGGCCTGCCTGCGGCCTTAGGGGTGAAAATGGCGTTGCCGGCTGAAACCGTCGTTTGCGTCACCGGTGATGGCAGTATTCAGATGAACATTCAGGAGCTTTCCACGGCGCTGCAGTATGAGCTACCGGTGCTGGTGCTCAATCTCAATAACGGCTATCTGGGCATGGTTAAACAGTGGCAGGACATGATCTATTCCGGTCGCCATTCCCAGTCGTATATGACCTCTTTACCGGATTTTGTTCGCCTGGCTGAAGCTTACGGGCATCTGGGGATGCGAATCACTCAGCCTGCTGAGCTTGAGAGCAAGCTGGCGGAAGCGCTTGAACAGGTGCGTAACAACCGCCTGGTGTTTGTGGATGTGTGCGTTGACGGTGGAGAGCACGTTTATCCGATGCATATTCGTGGCGGCGGTATGGATGAGATGTGGCTTAGCAAAACGGAGAGGACGTAATTATGCGCCGGATATTGTCTGTGTTACTGGAAAACGAGTCAGGTGCACTGTCGCGCGTGATTGGTCTGTTCTCCCAGCGTGGTTATAACATTGAAAGTCTGACGGTCGCGCCAACTGACGATCCCACGCTATCGCGTATGACCATTCAGACGGTTGGCGATGCAAAAGTACTGGAACAGATTGAAAAACAGCTGCACAAGCTGGTCGACGTGCTTCGCGTCAATGAGCTTGGTCAGGGAGCCTACGTTGAGCGTGAAATCATGCTGGTAAAAGTGCAGGCCAGTGGGTATGGCCGGGAAGAGGTCAAACGCAGTGCAGAAATCTTCCGTGGGCAAATTATCGACGTAACACCCTCCATTTATACTGTCCAGTTGGCGGGTACCAGCGACAAGCTTGATGCTTTTCTTGCGACAATTCGGGACGTTGCGAAGATTGTTGAAGTCGCACGTTCAGGCGTGGTTGGCTTATCGCGCGGTGACAAAATCATGCGTTAAGCTGTTTGCGTAGATAAATTCCAGGCCCGGCATCCACTGCCGGGCTTTTTTTTGCGAAATCCACCTGAAGCGAACATAAAAGCGGTTGCCGCAGTGACTATTCTGCGCTTAGATGTTATGGAATTTAACCTATATCCCTAAAAAGGTTATGGAGTTCTTTTATTTTTCGAGGGGCAATTGTGAAACTGGATGAAATCGCCCGGCTAGCCGGCGTCTCACGTACCACGGCAAGCTATGTCATTAATGGAAAGGCAAAGCAATATCGTGTAAGCGACAAAACCGTCGAGAAGGTTATGGCGGTTGTGCGTGAGCATAATTACCACCCGAACGCGGTGGCGGCTGGATTGCGGGCGGGTCGCACGCGCTCTATTGGTCTGGTTATTCCGGATCTGGAAAACACCAGTTATACACGGATTGCAAATTATCTTGAGCGCCAGGCCCGTCAGCGCGGTTACCAGCTGCTGATTGCCTGTTCGGAAGATCAGCCTGATAACGAAATGCGCTGCATTGAGCATCTTTTGCAGCGTCAGGTAGATGCAATTATCGTTTCGACCTCCCTGCCGCCGGAGCATCCTTTTTATCAGCGCTGGGCAAACGATGCCTTTCCTATCGTCGCGTTGGACAGGGCGCTGGATCGGGAACACTTCACCAGCGTGGTCGGGGCCGATCAGGATGATTCAGAGATGCTGGCGGCTGAACTGCGTACCTTCCCCGCTGAAAACGTGCTTTATCTGGGCGCACTACCTGAACTGTCCGTGAGTTTTTTGCGCGAGCAGGGTTTCAGGACCGCATGGCAGGACGATCCACGCGAGGTGCAGTACCTTTATGCCAACAGTTATGAGCGCGAGGCAGCGGCTCAGCTGTTTGAAAAATGGCTGGAAACCCATAAGATGCCGCAAGCATTATTCGTCACCTCATTTGCATTACTGCAGGGGGTGCTGGATGTCACGCTGCGTCGGGATGGCAAATTGCCTTCCGATCTCGCGATTGCCACCTTCGGGGATCATGAGTTACTGGATTTCCTGCAGTGCCCGGTGCTTGCGGTAGCGCAGCGCCATCGGGATGTCGCAGAGCGCGTACTGGAAATCGTGCTGGCAAGCCTTGATGAACCCCGGAAACCTAAAGCAGGGCTAAGCCGTATACGGCGTAACCTCTACCGCCGTGGCGTGTTGAGCCGGGTGTAAAAATCCATTAAAGGCAGCGCGGGCTGCCTTATTGCGACAGGGCTCATACCGGCATTAAGTATTTTCTTAATTAGGATAAATCCTTACTTTTTTAAAGTAGCGGTTTAATTAATTCCCGACTGCCCTTTTAATTACATCTGCAGGATAAATAAGACGTAACTAAACATTATGCTCGTATTGTTTTGTTACATCTTCATTCGTAAGCGGGCGAGGCGTGCCTTTTTCGAACTTAAAGAATCGTTGCCCTGCCTGACATCAGCAATCTCTTGTGATTCCTTAGACAGGTACTGTTATCCGGGCACGTTATGCCTTAAAATGCCGCCCGCGTCGCAAACTGACATTTTATATTTCATATGCGTCTAATGAGTACGCTTTAACGTCCTGATCAATATTTGCTTTTTTTCTTACAAATATTCATGACGTTAATTTCCCTCATCAGGTGAGTGGTATTTCGCCAATCTGAAATGAAACCGCGAATAAGAGATCTTTTGCTCTGGTTAGGCTTTGCCCTGGCTTGACAAGGTTTTCCTCCGCTCCGTAAACTCCTTCGGTGGGGATTTGTGGGTTAAAGTGGTGAAAAAGGTCATTCAGGGGTGGAGCGTGTATGTTCCGTGGAGCAACGTTAGTTAATCTTGATAGCAAAGGCCGGTTAGCCGTGCCGACGCGTTATCGTGATTCGCTGCTTGAGAATGCTTCCGGTCAGATGGTATGCACCATTGATATCCGTCACTCCTGCCTGCTGCTTTACCCCTTGCCTGAATGGGAAATTATTGAGCAAAAATTGTCGCGTCTATCAAGCATGAACCCGCTGGAACGTCGCGTACAACGCCTGTTGTTGGGGCATGCCAGCGAATGCCAAATGGATAATGCAGGGCGCTTATTGATAGCCCCCGTTTTACGGCAACATGCCGGGCTGACGAAAGAAGTGATGCTGGTTGGGCAGTTCAACAAGTTTGAGCTGTGGGATGAAACGACCTGGTATCAACAGGTCAGGGAAGATATCGACGCTGAGCAATCGGGTACTGACATGCTGTCAGATCGGTTGCAGGATTTGTCTCTGTAATGATGATGGAAAATTTTAAACACACAACGGTGCTGCTTGACGAGGCCGTTAACGGCCTGAATATTCGTCCTGATGGCATCTATATTGATGGCACTTTTGGTCGCGGTGGACACTCGCGCCTGATCCTCTCCCAACTTGGGCCGGAAGGGCGCCTGCTGGCTATTGATCGCGATCCACAAGCGATTGCTGTCGCGAAGACCATTACCGATCCCCGCTTTTCCATTGTGCATGGTCCTTTTTCCGCGCTTGCTGATTATGTCAATGAGCGTGGACTCACCGGAAAGATTGACGGCATTCTGCTCGATCTTGGTGTCTCCTCACCGCAGCTTGATGACGCCGAGCGCGGCTTCTCCTTTATGCGCGACGGTCCGCTGGATATGCGCATGGATCCAACCCGTGGCCAATCGGCAGCTGAATGGCTACAAACCGCTGATGAAGCCGATATTGCCTGGGTTATCAAAACTTTCGGAGAAGAACGTTTTGGTAAGCGTATAGCGCGCGCCATTGTTGAGCGTAATCGCCTTGAGCCGATGACCAGAACGAAAGAGCTGGCAACCGTGGTTGCTGCCGCGATGCCGGTGAAAGATAAGTTCAAACATCCCGCGACCCGTACCTTCCAGGCGGTGCGCATCTGGGTCAACAGCGAGCTGGAGGAGATAGAGCAAGCGCTAAAAAGCTCGATTGAGGTGCTGGCCCCGGAAGGGCGACTTTCTGTCATTAGTTTCCACTCTCTGGAAGACCGTATTGTGAAGCGTTTTATGCGCGAGCAGAGTCGTGGTCCTCAGGTTCCGGCGGGATTACCGATGACAGAAGCACAGCTTAGTAAGCTCGGTGGCCGTCAACTGAGAGCCCTGGGCAAGTTGATGCCGGGTGAGGAAGAAGTGGCAGAGAACCCACGTGCCCGTAGTTCAGTTCTGCGTATTGCAGAGAGGACGAACGCATGATCGGGAGAGTGTCGGAGACCCTGAGCAAGGTTAAAGGATCGTTAGCAAGCAACGAACGCCACGCCTTGCCTGGCGTGATCGGTGACGATCTTCTGCGTTTTGGGAAGCTGCCACTCTGCCTGTTCATTTGCATCATCATGACGGCCGTTACCGTCGTCACCACTGCCCATCACACCCGTTTATTAACGGCGCAACGCGAACAGCTCGTGCTTGAGCGTGATGCGCTGGATATCGAATGGCGTAACCTGATCCTTGAAGAAAATGCCTTAGGCGATCATAGCCGGGTAGAACGGATCGCAACGGAAAAGCTGCAAATGCAGCATGTTGATCCCTCTCAGGAGAATATCGTTGTTCAAAAATAAGGAATCACGCGTCGCATGAAAGCCGCTGCGGTCAAAACGCCAAAACCGAAACGCCAGGAAGAACAGGCCAGCTTTGTTAGCTGGCGTTTTGCCTTGCTGTGCGGCTGTATTTTACTGGCGCTGTGCTTCCTGCTAGGCCGTGTTGCCTTTTTACAAATCATTGCGCCGGATATGCTGGTACGCGAAGGTGATATGCGCTCCCTGCGCGTGCAGGAGGTCTCCACTTCGCGTGGCATGATTACCGACCGTTCCGGTCGTCCGTTGGCGGTGAGTGTTCCGGTTAAGGCAATCTGGGCCGACCCGAAAGAGCTCAAAGATGCAGGCGGCGTCACGCTGGATAACCGCTGGAAAGCGCTGTCTGATGCACTCAACATGCCGCTTGATCAGCTGGCTGCACGAATCAATGCCAATCCCAAAGGGCGGTTCATCTACCTTGCGCGTCAGGTTAACCCCGATTTAGGCGACTACATCAAAAAGCTTAAGTTGCCCGGTATTCACTTGCGCGAAGAATCGCGTCGTTACTACCCCTCAGGTGAAGTGACTGCTCACCTCATTGGTTTTACCAACGTCGATAGTCAGGGCATTGAAGGGGTTGAAAAGAGCTTTGATAAATGGCTTACCGGGCAACCGGGCGAGCGCGTGGTTCGTAAAGACCGCTATGGTCGCGTAATTGAGGATATCTCCTCTACTGACAGCCAGGCGGCGCATAACCTTGCCCTTAGCATTGATGAGCGTCTGCAGGCGTTAGTCTACCGTGAGCTGAATAACGCAGTGGCCTTTAACAAAGCGGAGTCCGGTAGCGCCGTACTGGTTGATGTGAACACTGGCGAAGTGCTGGCGATGGCCAACAGCCCGTCCTATAACCCGAATAATTTCACCGGCACGGCAAAAGATGCGATGCGTAACCGGGCAATTACCGACGTGTTTGAACCGGGCTCAACGGTGAAACCGATGGTTGTCATGACGGCCCTGCAGCGTGGCGTGGTGACGCCCAATACTGTTCTGAATACCGTCCCTTATCGAATTAATGGCCATGAAATCAAAGATGTGGCCCGTTACAGTGAATTGACCCTGACAGGGGTACTACAGAAGTCGAGTAACGTCGGTGTTTCTAAACTGGCGTTAGCGATGCCGTCCTCAGCGTTAGTAGATACTTACTCTCGCTTTGGGCTGGGAAAGGCGACCAATTTGGGGTTGGTCGGAGAACGCAGTGGCTTATATCCTCAAAAACAACGGTGGTCTGACATAGAGAGGGCCACCTTCTCTTTCGGCTACGGGCTAATGGTAACGCCGTTACAGTTAGCGCGAGTCTACGCAACGATTGGCAGCTATGGCATTTATCGTCCGCTGTCGATTACTAAAGTTGACCCGCCTGTTCCGGGTGAACGTATCTTCACTGAATCTATTGTGCGCAATGTCGTACACATGATGGAAAGCGTCGCGCTGCCGGGTGGCGGTGGTGTGAAAGCAGCGATTAAAGGCTATCGCATTGCGATCAAAACAGGGACGGCGAAAAAAGTCGGCCCGGATGGTCGCTATATCAACAAATACATTGCTTATACCGCAGGCGTTGCGCCCGCGAGTAATCCGCGCTTCGCGCTGGTTGTCGTTATTAACGATCCGCAAGCGGGTAAATACTACGGCGGCGCCGTCTCTGCGCCGGTGTTCGGTGCCATCATGGGTGGCGTGCTGCGCACCATGAACATCGAACCGGATGCGCTGGCGACGGGCGAGAAAAATGAATTTGTAATTAATCAAGGTGAGGGATCAGGTGGCAGATCGTAATTTGCGCGACCTTCTCGCTCCGTGGGTGCCAAATGCGCCGGAGCGAACACTGCGGGAAATGACACTCGATAGCCGTATTGCGGCATCGGGTGATCTTTTTATGGCAGTCGTAGGTCATCAGGCGGACGGGCGTCGATATATCCCGCAGGCGATTGCGCAAGGTGTAGCTGCCATTATTGCTGAAGCGAAGGATGAAGCCAGCGATGGTGAAATTCGTGAAATGCACGGCGTGCCGGTCATCTATCTTAGCCAGCTTAGCGAACGCCTTTCTGCGCTTGCGGGCCGCTTCTACGGCGAACCCTCTTCACGCCTGCGCGTAGTTGGTGTGACCGGCACTAACGGGAAAACCACGACCACACAACTGCTTGCGCAGTGGAGTCAGCTGCTGGGCGAAACCAGTGCGGTGATGGGAACGGTGGGCAACGGTCTGCTGGGGAAAGTCATCCCCTCCGACAATACGACCGGCTCTGCCGTGGATGTGCAGCATGAGATTGCCAGTCTGGTGCAGCAAGGTGCAACCTTTGCCGGCATGGAAGTCTCGTCACATGGCCTCATTCAACACCGGGTAGCGGCGCTGACCTTTGCCGCTTCCGTTTTCACAAATTTAAGCCGCGATCACCTTGATTACCACGGCGATATGACCCACTACGAAGCGGCAAAATGGCTGCTCTTCTCGGCGCATCACTATGGTCAGGCCATTGTGAATGCCGATGATGAAGTAGGACGCCGATGGCTCGCCAATTTGCCTGATGCTGTCGCGGTCTCAATGGAAGACCATATTAATCCGAACTGTCATGGCCGCTGGTTAAAAGCTGTCGCCGTTGAATATCACGACAGCGGCGCCACCCTTCGTTTCACCTCAAGCTGGGGGGAGGGTGAAATTGAAAGCCGTCTGATGGGGGCATTCAATGTAAGCAATTTGCTGCTGGCGCTGGCAACGCTGCTGGCGCTGGGCTACCCGCTCGATGATTTATTGAAAACTGCTGCGCGTCTTCAGCCGGTATGCGGGCGAATGGAAGTCTTTAGCGCACCGGGTAAACCGACCGTGGTAGTGGATTATGCTCATACACCGGATGCCCTGGAAAAAGCCTTACAGGCGGCACGGCTGCACTGCACCGGCAAGCTATGGTGCGTATTTGGTTGTGGCGGCGATCGCGATAAAGGCAAACGCCCGCTGATGGGCGCCATTGCTGAAGAATTTGCCGATATCCCGGTAGTAACTGATGACAACCCACGTACTGAAGAGCCTCGCGCCATTATCAACGACATACTGGCAGGTATGGTTGACGCCGGGCGTGCCCGTGTGGTGGAAGGTCGTGCGGAAGCTGTGACCAACGCCATTATGCAGGCGAAAGAAAATGATGTGGTTTTACTGGCTGGAAAAGGGCACGAAGATTATCAGATAGTTGGCGCACATCGCCTGGATTACTCCGACCGCGTGACCGCGGCACGCTTACTGGGGGTGGTGGCATGATTTGCGTCAAACTGAGTCAACTGGTTGCGGTTCTCAATGCTGAACTGCACGGTGCGGATGTGACGCTCGATGCAGTCACCTCGGATACGCGCAAAGTGACGCCTGGCTGCCTGTTTGTTGCGCTCAAAGGTGAACGTTTTGATGCCCATGATTTTGCCGATAAGGCGAAAGAAAGTGGTGCGGGCGCACTGCTGGTCAGCCGTAAACTGGCTATCGACCTGCCGCAGTTAGTGGTTAAGGATACGCGCGTCGCTTTCGGTGAACTGGCCGCATGGGTGCGCCAGCAGGTCCCGGCCCGCGTAGTGGCGCTGACCGGCTCCTCGGGTAAAACGTCAGTAAAAGAGATGACCGCGGCTATCCTCAGCCAGTGTGGAAACACGCTCTATACCGCCGGAAACCTGAATAACGACATTGGTGTACCCATGACCTTGCTGCGGCTGACAAACGAACATCAGTACGCGGTCATTGAGCTTGGCGCTAACCACCAGGGTGAAATAGCCTGGACGGTGGGACTCACGCGCCCTGAAGCCGCGCTGGTGAATAATCTGGCAGCGGCGCACCTTGAAGGGTTTGGCTCCCTTGCGGGCGTGGCGAAAGCGAAAGGTGAAATTTATACCGGTTTGCCTGCCAACGGCATTGCGATCATGAATGCGGATAACAATGACTGGTTGAACTGGCAAGAAATCATTGGCTCACGCAAAGTCTGGCGCTTTTCCCCCAACGCGGCCAACAGCGACTTCACTGCCACCAATATTCACGTCACTTCACACGGTACGGAATTTACGCTGCAGACGCCGACAGGCGGTATTGATGTTGTCCTGCCATTGCCCGGGCGTCACAACATTGCCAATGCGCTGGCAGCCACTGCGCTTGCGATGGCCGTAGGGGCGACACATGAGGCGGTGAAAACCGGCCTCGCCAATCTGCAGGCAGTTGCCGGGCGTCTGTTCCCGGTGCAGCTCGGCGAAAACCAGTTACTCCTCGATGATACCTACAATGCCAATGTTGGCTCAATGACGGCGGCAGCGCAGGTGTTGTCTGAAATGCCGGGGTATCGGGTGATGGTGGTTGGCGATATGGCAGAGCTGGGTGATGAAAGTGAAGCGTGTCATCAACAGGTCGGTGAGACGGCAAAAGCCGTGGGCATCGATCTTGTCATCAGCGTTGGCTCGCTGAGCAGAGCCATTAGTGATGCCAGCGGCGTGGGCGAACATTTTAACGATAAGCCATCCGCGATAGCGCGGTTAAAGACGTTAATTGCTGATAAGCAGATTATTACCATTTTGATCAAAGGATCACGTAGTGCCGCCATGGAAGAGGTTGCACGCGCATTACAGGAGAATAGGGCATGTTAGTTTGGCTGGCCGAACATTTGGTCAAATATTATTCCGGCTTTAACGTCTTTTCGTACCTGACGTTTCGCGCCATTGTCAGCCTGCTGACTGCGCTCTTCATCTCATTGTGGATGGGGCCGCGTATGATTGCCCGCCTGCAAAAACTCGCTTTTGGTCAGGTAGTTCGTAATGATGGTCCAGAGTCCCACTTCAGTAAACGCGGCACCCCGACCATGGGCGGGATCATGATCCTGACCGCCATCGTCGTTTCCGTACTGCTGTGGGCTTATCCCTCCAATCCTTATGTCTGGTGCGTGCTGGTCGTGCTGGTCGGGTACGGCATTATCGGTTTTGTCGATGACTACCGCAAAGTGGTGCGCAAAGATACTAAAGGCCTCATTGCGCGCTGGAAGTATTTCTGGATGTCGGTGATTGCACTTGGCGTAGCCTTTGCACTGTATCTTGCCGGTAACGACACGCCAGCGACCCAGCTTGTGGTGCCGTTCTTCAAAGATGTGATGCCTCAGTTGGGCATTTTCTACATTCTGCTTGCTTACTTCGTCATCGTGGGTACGGGTAATGCCGTGAACCTGACGGATGGTCTTGATGGCCTGGCTATTATGCCGACCGTCTTTGTAGCGGGCGGTTTTGCGCTGGTGGCATGGGCGACGGGTAACATGAACTTTGCCAGCTATCTGCATATCCCTTACCTGCGTCACGCGGGCGAGCTGGTGATTGTCTGCACGGCGATTGTAGGTGCAGGGCTTGGGTTCCTGTGGTTTAACACCTACCCGGCGCAGGTCTTTATGGGCGATGTCGGCTCACTGGCACTGGGTGGCGCGCTTGGCATCATTGCGGTGCTGCTGCGCCAGGAATTTCTGCTGGTGATCATGGGGGGCGTATTTGTTGTTGAAACGCTGTCGGTCATTTTGCAGGTGGGCTCATTCAAACTGCGCGGCCAGCGTATTTTCCGTATGGCACCTATTCATCACCACTATGAACTGAAAGGCTGGCCAGAGCCGCGCGTCATTGTGCGCTTCTGGATTATTTCGCTGATGCTGGTCCTGATTGGGCTGGCAACGCTGAAGGTACGTTAATCATGGCAGATTACCAGGGTAAAAAAGTCGTCATTATTGGTCTTGGTCTGACCGGGCTCTCGTGCGTGGATTTTTTCCTTGCCCGCGGCGTTACGCCAAAAGTGATGGACACCCGTACCTCGCCGCCGGGGCTGGATAAGCTGCCGGAAGAAGTGGAGCGACACCTTGGTGGTCTGAATGATGACTGGCTGCTCAGCGCCGATCTGATTGTGGCAAGTCCTGGTATTGCGCTGGCCCATCCTTCACTCAACGCGGCGTCTGAAGCAGGCGTTGAGATTGTGGGGGATATCGAGTTGTTTTGCCGTGAAGCGCAGGCGCCCATTGTGGCGATCACCGGATCGAACGGCAAAAGCACGGTCACTACGCTTGTCGGCGAAATGGCGACTTCAGCGGGGGTAAACGTGGGCGTCGGCGGCAATATTGGCCTGCCTGCGCTTATGCTGCTGGATGCTGCTCGCGAGCTGTACGTCCTTGAGCTCTCCAGCTTCCAGCTTGAAACCACCTCCAGCCTGCAGGCGGCCGCGGCGACTATCCTCAACGTCACTGAAGATCATATGGACCGTTATCCGTTTGGCCTTCAGCAATACCGTGCGGCGAAATTGCGAGTTTATGAGAAGGCCAGTGTCTGCGTGGTCAATGCGGACGATGGGTTAACCATGCCGGTCCGCGGTGCTGATGAGCGTTGTGTCAGCTTTGGTGTGGATGTGGGCGACTACCACCTTAACCGCCAGCAGGGGGAAACCTGGCTGCGCGTGAAGGGTGAAAAAGTGCTTAACGTTAAAGAGATGAAGCTCAGCGGCCAGCACAACTATACCAATGCGCTGGCGGCGCTCGCGCTGGCGGATGCCGTCGGATTGCCACGTGCCAGCAGCCTCAAGGCGCTGACAACATTCAGTGGACTGGCACACCGCTTCCAGCTCGCGCTTGAGCGTAAAGGGGTTCGCTGGATCAATGATTCCAAAGCGACCAACGTGGGCAGTACTGAAGCGGCACTGAATGGCCTCCATGTGGAGGGCACACTGCATTTACTGCTGGGGGGCGATGGAAAATCAGCCGATTTTACTCCGCTGAAACGCTATATCGGGGGCGACAATGTGCGCCTGTACTGCTTTGGACGTGACGGGGCTGAACTCGCGGCCCTGCGCCCGGACATCGCTGTGCAAACAACCGACATGGAGCAGGCAATGCGCCTTATTGCCAGCCGCGTTCAGCCAGGTGATATGGTTCTGCTCTCCCCGGCCTGTGCAAGCCTTGATCAGTTTAAAAACTTTGAACAGCGTGGTGATGTCTTCACGCGCCTCGCAGAGGAGTTAGGTTAATGCGCTTAACGCTCCCGCGCCTGAGAGTGCCACGCCTGCCAGGATTTGGGATCCTGGCCTGGGTATTTGGGGCATTAAAAGGCTGGGTGATGGGCTCACGCGTGAAAGACGATGACAGTCTTATCATGTATGACCGGACGATGCTGTGGCTGACGTTGGGCCTTGCTGCCGTCGGTTTCATCATGGTGACCTCCGCGTCAATGCCTGTCGGGCAGCGCCTGACTGACGATCCGTTTTTCTTTGCCAAGCGTCATGCGTTGTATCTGTTCCTGGCCTTCTGTTTTGCGATGGTGACGCTGCGCCTGCCGATGGAGTTCTGGCAACGCTGGAGCTCCGCCATGTTGATTGCCGCTATTGTCATGTTGCTGGTGGTTTTACTGGTGGGAAGCTCCATCAACGGGGCGTCGCGCTGGATTGATTTGGGTGTCATGCGTTTCCAGCCCGCAGAATTCACCAAGCTGTCGCTATTTTGTTATCTGGCGAACTACCTGGTTCGCAAAGTTGATGAGGTACGTAATAACCTGCGCGGCTTCCTGAAACCGATGGGCGTCATTATGGTGCTGGCGGTATTGCTGCTGGCCCAGCCTGACCTCGGTACGGTGGTCGTGCTCTTTATTACCACACTGGCGATGCTGTTCCTTGCGGGGGCCAAGCTGTGGCAATTCATCGCCATCATCGGTTCCGGTATTGCCGCGGTAGTGCTGCTGATCCTCGCTGAACCTTATCGTATTCGCCGCGTAACGTCGTTCTGGAATCCGTGGGATGATCCTTTTGGTAGCGGCTACCAGTTAACGCAATCGCTAATGGCTTTCGGACGCGGTGAGCTGTGGGGACAGGGGCTGGGGAACTCAGTACAGAAACTTGAGTATTTACCCGAAGCGCATACCGACTTCATCTTCGCCATTATCGGGGAAGAACTGGGTTATATCGGTGTGGTACTTGCCCTTTTAATGGTATTCTTCGTCGCTTTCCGCGCCATGTCCATTGGACGTAAAGCGCTGGAGATCGATCAACGATTTTCTGGCTTCCTGGCATGCTCTATCGGCATCTGGTTTAGCTTCCAGGCGTTGGTCAACGTGGGTGCCGCCGCTGGCATGTTGCCGACCAAAGGTCTGACGCTACCGCTGATTAGTTACGGTGGCTCCAGTTTGTTGATTATGTCGACGGCCATCATGCTGTTGTTACGTATTGATTATGAAACGCGTCTGGAAAAAGCCCAGGCGTTTACACGAGGTTCACGATGAGCGGTCAGGCGAAGCGGTTAATGGTGATGGCGGGCGGTACCGGCGGGCATGTCTTCCCGGGACTGGCAGTTGCTCACCATTTAATGGATCAAGGCTGGCAGGTACGCTGGCTGGGAACCGCCGATCGCATGGAAGCCGATCTGGTGCCAAAACATGGTATCGAGATCGACTTTATTCGTATCTCAGGTTTGCGTGGTAAGGGCCTGAAGGCCTTACTGCTTGCCCCTTTGCGTATTTTCAATGCCTGGCGTCAGGCGCGCGCCATTATGAAGCGCTACAGGCCGGATGTGGTGCTGGGCATGGGGGGTTATGTTTCAGGTCCCGGTGGGCTGGCGGCCTGGTCGTTGGGTATTCCGGTCGTCCTCCATGAACAAAACGGAATTGCCGGGCTGACCAATAAGTGGCTGGCGAAAATTGCTACCAAAGTGATGCAAGCTTTTCCCGGGGCATTTGCGAAAGCGGACGTAGTGGGTAACCCGGTACGTGTCGATGTGCTGGCGCTGCCCTTGCCACAGGATCGCCTGCCCGGTCGTGAAGGGCCGGTACGTGTGCTGGTTGTTGGCGGTTCGCAGGGTGCGAGGGTGCTGAACCAGACGATGCCGCAGGCAGCGGCAAGGCTTGGTGATACGGTCACTATCTGGCATCAGAGTGGTAAAGGTGCGCAGCACGCCGTTGAACAGGCGTATGCCGAAGCGGGCCAGACCCGGCATAAGGTTACAGAGTTTATTGATGATATGGCACAGGCCTATGCCTGGGCCGATGTCGTGGTATGTCGTTCGGGTGCGCTGACGGTCAGCGAAATCGCGGCGGCAGGTTTACCGGCGCTGTTTGTGCCTTTTCAGCATAAAGACAGGCAGCAATACTGGAATGCGCTGCCGCTGGAAAAAGCGGGTGCGGCGAAGATTCTGGAGCAACCACAGTTCACGGTGGATGCTGTTGTCCAGACGTTAACGAGCTGGAACCGTACTGAATTACTGGCGATGGCGGAGCGTGCACGTGCCGCTGCTATCCCGGACGCCACCGAGCGTGTGGCAAACGAAGTGAGCCTGGCAGCCCAGGCTTAATACTGGCGATGCCTTTTGCGTCGCGCGAATTTGAAGTGGTAGATGGCATAAAGAATGAATACACAACAACTGGCAAAACTGCGTTCAATCGTGCCCGAGATGCGTCGCGTCCGGCACATTCACTTTGTTGGCATCGGTGGTGCTGGCATGGGCGGTATTGCCGAAGTTTTAGCCAATGAAGGGTATCAGATCAGCGGTTCCGATCTGGCTCCAAACCCGGTTACGCAGCAACTGGCTGCGCTGGGGGCCACAATCTATTTTAATCACCGCCCTGAAAACGTTAGCGATGCAAGCGTTGTGGTGGTGTCGAGCGCCATCTCCGCTGATAACCCGGAAATTGTGGCAGCTAACGAAGCACGTATTCCGGTTATCCGTCGTGCGGAAATGCTCGCTGAGCTGATGCGCTTTCGCCATGGCATTGCCATTGCCGGTACGCACGGCAAAACCACAACCACGGCGATGGTTTCCAGTATTTATGCAGAAGGTGGGTTAGATCCTACTTTCGTCAATGGCGGACTGGTCAAAGCCGCAGGCGTGCACGCGCGCCTTGGTCATAGCCGCTATCTGATTGCGGAAGCGGATGAAAGTGATGCGTCATTCCTCCATCTGCAACCTATGGTGGCCATTGTCACCAATATCGAAGCTGACCATATGGATACCTACCAGGGCGACTTCGAAAATCTGAAAACCACCTTTATCAACTTCCTGCACAACCTGCCGTTTTATGGCCGTGCTGTGATGTGCGTGGATGACCCCGTCATCCGCGAATTACTGCCACGTGTAGGTCGTCAGATTACCACCTATGGTTTTAGTGAAGATGCTGACGTGCGCGTACAGGACTATCAGCAAAAAGGCGCACAGGGCCACTTCACCCTGATTCGCCAGGATAAGCCTGAGCTGCAGGTGACGCTGAATGCGCCGGGTCGTCATAATGCCCTGAATGCAGCCGCCGCCGTTGCGGTGGCAACAGAAGAAGGTATCGATGATGAAGATATCCTGCGCGCGCTGGAGAATTTCCAGGGCACCGGACGTCGCTTTGATTTCCTTGGTGAGTTTCCGCTGACCTCCGTTAACGGCAAAACGGGTACCGCCATGCTGGTGGATGATTACGGTCACCACCCCACTGAAGTTGACGCAACAATTAAAGCAGCTCGTGCGGGTTGGCCGGATAAAAACCTGGTCATGATCTTCCAGCCACACCGCTACACCCGTACGCGTGATCTTTATGATGATTTTGCCAATGTGCTCACCCAAGTGGACGCGCTGTTAATGCTGGATGTTTATTCCGCCGGCGAGGCGGCAATTCCAGGAGCTGACAGTCGCTCGTTATGCCGTACTATTCGAGGTCGTGGCAAAGTAGATCCCATTCTGGTATCCGATCCGACGCAGGCCGCCGCCATGCTCGCACCCGTGCTTACCGGTAACGATCTCATCCTGATCCAGGGGGCTGGAAATATCGGCAAAATTGCACGTCATCTGGCTGAGGTGAAGCTTATGCCGCAGGAGGAGGAGCATCATGGCTGAGAAAGTCGCCGTCCTGCTGGGCGGCTCTTCTGCTGAGCGTGAGGTCTCCCTGAATTCGGGAGCTGCGGTACTACAGGGATTGCGCGAAGGCGGTATCGATGCACATCCGGTCGATCCACGCGAAGTGGATGTCACGACGCTGAAATCCCTGGGCTTCGATAAGGTCTTTATTGCTCTTCACGGCCGCGGCGGTGAAGATGGCACGCTGCAAGGGTTACTGGAACTTATTAAGCTGCCCTATACCGGTAGTGGCGTAATGGCATCTGCCCTGTCGATGGATAAGATGCGCAGCAAGCTGCTCTGGCAGGGTGCAGGGTTGCCCGTTGCAGCGGGCGTTGCCGTTACGCGGCAAGAATTTGAAATTGGACTTAAGAACGACGTTGTTCAGCGCATTGAAGGGCTGGGGTTACCCGTTATTGTCAAGCCCAGCCGCGAAGGGTCAAGCGTGGGTATGTCAAAAGTGGAGGAAACTGGTGCATTGCCAGCCGCTTTAGCGCTTGCGTTTCAACATGATGATGAAGTTTTAATCGAAAAATGGCTCAGTGGGCCGGAATTCACGGTTTCGATACTCGGTGAAGAAATTTTACCGTCAATTCGCATCCAGCCCGCCGGAACCTTCTATGATTATGAGGCGAAGTATCTCTCTGATGAAACAAAATATTTCTGCCCGGCAGGTCTGGATGCGGAAGATGAAGCCAAATTACAATCTCTGGTGCTAAAAGCCTGGCAGGCGCTTGGTTGCCGCGGCTGGGGACGCATAGACGCAATGAAAGACAGCGATGGGCAGTTTTATTTGCTGGAAGCGAATACATCGCCAGGTATGACCAGCCATAGTCTGGTTCCTATGGCAGCGCGCCAGGCGGGGTTAAGTTTTACCCAGCTTGTGGTGCGAATTTTGAATCTGGCGGAGTGATATGTCTCAGGCTGCGCTGAACACGAGAAATCGCGATGTTGAAGAGGCTCCGGCTTCGCGTCGCAGTAATGGAACGCGTCTTGCAGGCATCCTGTTCCTGCTGACGGTGCTATGTACCGTGTTGGTAAGCAGTTGGGTCGTACTGGGCTGGATGGAAGATGCACAACGTTTGCCGTTGTCGAAACTGGTCGTTACGGGCGATCGCCATTACACCCGTAACGATGATATCCGGCAGTCGATCCTGGCTTTAGGCGCCCCTGGCACCTTTATGACCCAAGATGTCAACATTATCCAGAGCCAGATTGAGCGGCTACCCTGGATAAAGCAGGCAAGTGTGAGAAAACAATGGCCTGATGAATTGAAGATTCATCTGGTTGAATTTGTGCCCATAGCACGTTGGAATGATCAGCACTTAATGGATACCGACGGTAATGCGTTTAGTGTTCCTGCCGATCGAACCAGCAAGCAGGTTTTACCTATGCTGTATGGCCCGGAAGGGAGTGAAAGCGAAGTATTACAAGGCTTCCGTGACATGGGGCAAGTGCTGGCGAAGGATAAATTCACGTTAAAAGAAGCGGCAATGACGGCACGACGTTCGTGGCAATTGACCCTCAATAACGATATCAAGCTCAATCTTGGGCGAGGCGATACGCTAAAACGCCTGGCACGGTTTGTTGAACTGTACCCTGTGTTACAGCAGCAAGCCCAGGTTGATGGCAAAGAGATAAGCTACGTGGATTTACGCTATGACTCTGGCGCGGCGGTAGGTTGGAAACCGGCCCCGGCACAGGACCCTAATCAGCAACAGAATCAGGCACAGGCAGAGCAATAATGATCAAGGCGACGGACAGAAAACTGGTGGTTGGACTGGAGATTGGCACCGCGAAGGTGGCCGCTTTAGTAGGGGAAGTTCTGCCTGACGGTATGGTCAATATCATTGGCGTGGGAAGCTGCCCGTCCCGCGGTATGGATAAAGGCGGCGTGAATGACCTGGAATCGGTGGTGAAGTGCGTACAGCGCGCCATCGATCAGGCCGAGCTAATGGCCGATTGCCAAATCTCCTCGGTATATCTGGCACTGTCAGGTAAACACATAAGCTGTCAGAATGAAATTGGCATGGTGCCGATCTCAGAAGAAGAAGTGACGCAGGAAGACGTAGAAAACGTCGTGCATACCGCTAAATCCGTGCGCGTGCGCGATGAACATCGTGTTCTGCATGTGATTCCTCAGGAATATGCTATTGACTACCAGGAAGGTATCAAGAATCCGGTTGGCCTATCCGGCGTGCGTATGCAAGCGAAAGTACATTTGATTACCTGCCACAATGACATGGCGAAAAACATTGTTAAAGCCGTGGAACGATGTGGGCTGAAAGTTGACCAACTTATCTTCGCCGGACTTGCCTCCAGCTACTCCGTGTTAACGGAAGATGAGCGTGAACTGGGCGTCTGCGTTGTCGACATCGGCGGTGGTACAATGGATATGGCGGTCTATACCGGTGGAGCGCTGCGCCATACTAAAGTTATTCCCTACGCGGGGAACGTGGTGACCAGCGATATCGCTTACGCTTTTGGTACGCCGCCGAGCGATGCCGAAGCAATCAAAGTGCGCCACGGTTGTGCGCTGGGGTCGCTGGTTGGCAAAGACGAAAGCGTTGAAGTGCCAAGCGTTGGCGGACGTCCGCCACGCAGTCTGCAGCGACAAACGCTGGCAGACGTGATTGAACCGCGCTATACCGAGCTGCTCAATCTGGTCAACGATGAGATTTTGCAGCTACAGGAACAGCTACGTCAGCAGGGGGTGAAACACCACCTTGCGGCAGGTATTGTTTTAACCGGCGGCGCCGCGCAAATCGAAGGCCTGGCGGCCTGTGCGCAACGCGTTTTCCATACGCAGGTGCGTATTGGTGCGCCGCTGAATATCACTGGCTTAACAGATTATGCCCAGGAACCGTACTACTCGACGGCGGTGGGCCTGCTGCACTACGGGAAAGAGACACATTTAAGTGGTGAAGCAGATGTTGAAAAACGCGTATCCGTCGGCTCATGGTTCAAGCGAATCAACAGCTGGCTACGTAAAGAATTTTAATTTTTCAGAGACCGGGGCACATTAACGGTCTCAGGCGACAGGCACAAAACGGAGAGAAATTATGTTTGAACCTATGGAACTGACCAACGACGCGGTGATTAAAGTCATCGGCGTCGGTGGCGGCGGCGGTAATGCCGTTGAACACATGGTGCGCGAGCGCATCGAGGGTGTTGAATTCTTCGCAGTAAATACCGATGCACAGGCATTACGTAAGACTGCGGTGGGTCAGACCATCCAGATTGGCGGTGGCATCACCAAAGGTCTGGGCGCTGGGGCTAACCCAGAGGTCGGCCGTAATGCAGCGGAAGAAGACCGTGAAGCACTGCGCGCTGCGCTGGATGGTGCGGACATGGTCTTCATTGCTGCGGGTATGGGTGGTGGCACCGGCACGGGTGCAGCGCCAGTCGTAGCTGAAGTTGCAAAAGATTTAGGTATTCTGACCGTGGCTGTCGTCACCAAGCCTTTCAATTTCGAAGGCAAGAAGCGTATGGCGTTTGCGGAACAGGGTATCGCTGAACTGTCCAAGCATGTGGACTCACTGATCACCATCCCGAACGACAAATTGCTGAAAGTTCTGGGTCGCGGTATTTCGTTGCTGGATGCGTTTGGGGCAGCAAACGACGTACTGAAAGGTGCAGTCCAGGGTATCGCTGAACTGATTACCCGTCCGGGCCTGATGAACGTCGACTTTGCGGACGTGCGTACCGTGATGTCTGAAATGGGTTATGCCATGATGGGTTCCGGCGTTGCGAAAGGCGAAGACCGTGCAGAAGAAGCCGCCGAAATGGCAATCTCTTCTCCGTTGCTGGAAGATATCGATCTCTCTGGTGCCCGTGGCGTGCTGGTCAACATCACGGCAGGCTTCGACCTGCGTCTGGATGAGTTCGAAACCGTCGGCAACACTATCCGTGCGTTTGCATCGGATAATGCGACCGTGGTTATTGGTACTTCGCTTGATCCGGATATGAATGACGAACTGCGTGTTACTGTCGTTGCGACCGGCATCGGCATGGACAAGCGTCCAGAAATCACGCTGGTAACCAATAAACAGCAGCAGCAACCGGTGATGGATCGCTACCAGCAACATGGTATCCCGGCAATGCAGCAGGAGCAGAAATCTGCATCCAAAGTGGTAAACGACAATACGCCGCAGACCACTAAAGAGCCGGATTATCTGGATATTCCTGCATTTTTGCGTAAGCAGGCTGACTAAGAATTCGCTGGAAGTTGGGCTTCGTCGCTCTTTGTGCTAAACTGGCCCACCGATTGTGTAGTACACTTCGGTTGGATAGGTAATTAGGCGAGATTATACGATGATCAAACAAAGGACACTTAAACGTATCGTTCAGGCGACTGGCGTCGGTTTGCATACCGGCAAAAAAGTCACGCTGACGTTGCGCCCTGCGCCGGCCAACACCGGGGTCATCTATCGTCGCACTGACTTAAATCCTCCGGTAGATTTCCCGGCTGATGCTAAATCTGTGCGTGATACCATGCTCTGTACGTGTCTGGTCAATGAGCATGACGTGCGGATTTCCACGGTTGAGCACCTTAACGCTGCTCTGGCTGGTTTGGGTATCGACAACATTATTGTTGAAGTTGATGCGCCAGAAATCCCGATTATGGACGGCAGTGCTGCACCGTTCGTTTATCTTCTGCTGGATGCAGGCGTCGAAGAGTTGCGTAGTGCGAAGAAATTCGTACGAATCAAAGAGACGGTGCGCGTTGAAGACGGCGATAAGTGGGCAGAGTTCAAACCGTACAATGGTTTTTCTCTGGACTTCACCATCGACTTCAACCACCCGGCGATCGATGCCAGCACGCAGCGTTATGCGATGAACTTCTCTGCCGATGCATTTATGCGCCAGATTAGCCGTGCGCGTACCTTCGGTTTCATGCGCGATATCGAATACCTTCAGTCCCGTGGTTTGTGCCTGGGCGGTAGCTTCGATTGTGCCATCGTTGTTGACGATTATCGCGTATTGAACGAAGACGGTTTGCGCTTCGAAGATGAATTTGTTCGCCATAAAATGCTTGATGCAATTGGTGACTTGTTCATGTGTGGTCACAATATTATTGGTGCATTTACCGCGTTCAAATCCGGTCATGCTCTGAATAATAAGCTGTTACAGGCGGTTCTGGCCAAACAGGAAGCCTGGGAATATGTGACTTACGAAAACGATGCTGAACTGCCGCTGGCATTCAAAGCGCCGTCACTGGTTCTGGCGTAATCCAGCGCTAACGCAGTAGACGTAAATTCGACTGGTATTTCTGACAAACTCTCTCCTGTCAGGAAACCAGTCGTTTTTTATTGGTTCCTTATCTGACTTTCCTTTTCCAGACAACCATGCCTGTTTACCTGCAATGACCTGTGCGATCGCTGCTTTACTGGTCAATTTTACTCGCTTAACCCTTTATTAACGCTGCTGTCCTCGTTCATTAATGGTAATATCGGTGCGCATAATTACAGGTTCCGAAGTCTGGACAGACACATTCAAGTATTTTTTTGGTGGATTGAGTGAGCGGATTACTGACGCGCTGGCGACAATTTGGCAGACGTTATTTCTGGCCGCATCTCTTACTGGGGATGGTCGCGGCGAGCTTAGGCTTGCCTGCGCTAAACAGCACCGAGCACACTGAACCTGCCAGAGCGACAACCCGTAATCATGAAGGCGCAGGAACGGTAAACTTTACCAACCTTGCCTTGCTGGAAGGGACCCGTCGCCCCAACTTTACCGTCGATTACTGGCATCAACATGCCATTCGAACCGTCATCCGCCATCTCTCTTTCGCGATGGTGCCTCAGGCGCTTCCGGTCATTGAAGAAGCGCTGCCGATTCAGGCACAACGCCTTGCGTTACTGGATACGCTCAGTGCCCTGTTGACGCAGGAGCGCAGACCGCCCACGGTTGTGAGTGAGTCTCGCTATGCTGGTTTTCCTTCCCATTCTCTTTTTACTATCAGTACCTGGATAAGCCAGGTGCAGGGCATTCGTGCCGGACCTCAACGCCTTAGCTGAAAAATAACCTTCAACTACTTTTTGCCTCCGCAGAGCGGGGCGTTTGAGATTTTATTATGCTTATCAAATTATTAACTAAAGTTTTCGGTAGTCGTAACGATCGTACATTGCGTCGTATGCGTAAAGCAGTCTCTTTAATCAACGCGATGGAACCTGCGCTTGAGAAGCTCTCTGACGATGAGCTGAAAGGCAAAACTGCAGAGTTTCGTGCCCGTATTGAAAAAGGTGAGACGGTTGAGAGCCTGATCCCAGAAGCATTTGCGGTGGTTCGCGAAGCCAGTAAACGCGTCTTTGGTATGCGTCATTTCGACGTGCAGTTGCTCGGTGGCATGGTGCTGAACGAACGCTGTATTGCAGAAATGCGTACCGGTGAAGGTAAAACGCTGACGGCGACGCTCCCTGCTTACCTGAATGCGTTAAGTGGTAAAGGCGTACACGTTGTTACCGTGAACGACTATCTCGCCCAGCGAGATGCGGAGAACAACCGTCCTTTATTTGAGTTCCTGGGCTTAACGGTTGGTATCAACTTACCCGGTATGCCTGCGCCAGCGAAACGTGCGGCTTATGCAGCAGACATTACCTATGGTACGAATAACGAGTACGGTTTTGACTACCTGCGCGATAATATGGCGTTCAGCCCTGAAGACCGCGTGCAACGTAAGCTGCATTATGCTCTGGTCGATGAGGTGGACTCCATTCTGATCGATGAGGCGCGTACGCCGCTTATCATCTCCGGCCCGGCTGAAGACAGTTCTGAGCTCTACCGTAAAGTTAACAACATCATTCCCCATCTGGTACGTCAGGAAAAAGAAGATTCCGACACCTTCCAGGGCGAGGGCCACTTCTCGGTTGATGAGAAATCTCGTCAGGTTAACCTGACTGAACGTGGTCTGGTTATGATCGAAGAATTGCTGGTCAACCAGGGCATCATGGCTGAAGGTGAGTCGCTCTACTCTCCAACTAACATTATGCTGATGCACCATGTCACCGCGGCATTGCGTGCACACGCACTGTTCACCCGTGACGTTGACTACATCGTTAAAGATGGCGAAGTCATCATCGTTGATGAACATACCGGCCGTACCATGCAGGGGCGCCGCTGGTCTGACGGTCTGCATCAGGCTGTCGAAGCAAAAGAAGGCGTGGATATTCAGAACGAAAACCAGACACTGGCCTCCATCACCTTCCAGAACTATTTCCGTCTGTATGAAAAACTGGCCGGTATGACCGGTACAGCAGACACCGAAGCCTTCGAGTTTAGCTCTATTTACAAACTCGACACTGTCGTGGTGCCAACAAACCGCCCTATGATCCGTAAAGACATGCCGGATCTGGTCTACATGACCGAAGCGGAAAAAATTCAGGCGATCATTGAAGATATCCGTGAACGTACCGCTGCCGGGCAACCTGTTCTGGTGGGTACGATCTCTATCGAGAAATCTGAAGTAGTCTCTAATGAGCTGACCAAAGCAGGCATTAAACACAACGTTCTGAACGCAAAATTCCATGCCAAAGAGGCGGATATTGTTGCGCAGGCCGGTTATACCGCTGCGGTGACTATCGCCACCAACATGGCGGGCCGCGGTACTGACATCGTATTGGGCGGGAGCTGGCAGGCTGAAGTGGCTGAGCTGACCGATCCGACGCCGGAACAAATCGCCCAAATCAAAGCAGACTGGCAGGTTCGCCATGATGCCGTACTGGCTGCTGGCGGCTTGCATATCATCGGTACCGAGCGCCATGAATCTCGCCGTATCGATAACCAGTTACGTGGCCGTTCCGGTCGTCAGGGTGATGCTGGCTCCTCTCGTTTTTACCTCTCTATGGAAGATGCGCTGATGCGTATTTTTGCCTCGGATCGCGTGTCGGGCATGATGCGTAAACTGGGGATGAAACCAGGCGAAGCCATTGAACACCCGTGGGTGACCAAAGCCATCGCTAATGCGCAGCGCAAAGTAGAAAGCCGCAACTTTGATATTCGTAAACAGTTGCTGGAGTACGATGATGTGGCGAACGATCAGCGTCGTGCCATTTACACTCAGCGTAATGAACTACTGGATGTTTCTGATGTAAGCGACACCATCAACAGTATTCGTGAAGATGTCTTTAAAGCCACTATTGACGGACATATCCCGCCGCAATCGCTCGAAGAAATGTGGGATATCCCAGGGCTGCAGGAGCGTCTGAAAAACGACTTCGATCTTGATCTGCCGATTGCTGAATGGCTGGATAAAGAACCCGAGTTGCATGAAGAGACACTGCGTGAGCGTATTCTTGAGCAGGCTATCGAGGTTTACAAACGCAAGGAAGAGGTTGTCGGTGCCGAAATGATGCGTCATTTCGAAAAAGGGGTCATGCTGCAGACTCTCGATTCTTTGTGGAAAGAGCATCTGGCGGCAATGGATTACCTGCGTCAGGGCATCCATCTGCGTGGCTATGCGCAGAAAGATCCGAAGCAAGAGTACAAGCGTGAATCCTTCTCCATGTTCGCGGCAATGCTGGAATCACTGAAGTATGAAGTGATAAGTACCCTCAGCAAAGTGCAGGTGCGTATGCCAGAAGAAGTGGAAGCTATGGAGCAGCAGCGTCGTGAAGAAGCAGAGCGCCTTGCTCAGATGCAGCAACTGAGTCATCGCGATGACAACGCGGAAGCGGCGGCAGATCTGGCGGCACAGACAGGCGAACGTAAAGTAGGTCGTAACGATCCTTGCCCGTGCGGTTCCGGTAAAAAATACAAACAGTGCCATGGCCGACTGAGCTAAAAGGTACGCATTACAGAGAGAGGCGCAGATATCTGCGCCTTTTTTATGGAGTTATCACCATGAAAATACTGCAAATCGCCGTGGGGATCATTCTTGATCCGCAAAAGAGGATCTTTATCACGCAACGTGCTGCGGATGCACACATGGCAAACAAATGGGAATTTCCGGGCGGAAAAATTGAGCAGGGCGAATCCCCTGTTCAGGCGGTCATTCGTGAACTTGATGAAGAGGTGGGGATCCGTGCGCAATCTCCCCGACTGTTTGACACGCTGGAATACCAGTTCCCCGATCGTCATATTACGTTGTGGTTCTATCTCGTCGAACAGTGGGAAGGTGAGCCGTGGGGAAAAGAGGGGCAACCGGGAAGCTGGGTCGAGCTGGCCGCTCTTGATGCCGGGAAGTTTCCTCCCGCAAACGAACCCGTTATCACAAAACTACGCCAGTTAGCGCAAGATATTTGAGGCTGAGGCCGTGCGAGAGCGCTTATCCCGCACGGGTTTCACTTAGCGTTGTTCTTCACTCCAGTCGTCACTGTCCGTGAGATCCCCTGAACTTGGGATGCGTTTCTCTTCTGCTGCCCATTCGCCAAGATCGATCAACTGGCAGCGTTTCGAGCAAAAAGGACGATAAGGGCTGGATTCGTTCCAGACCACGGACTTGCCACAGTTGGGGCAATTAACATGCATAATTTCTGACATAGTAACTCCTTAACAACAGGCCAGTTCGAAATCCAGTCGTTCTGGCACGACGCCGTTTTCACTGTCGAGCGGTAAGAACCGGATAGCAAAGCGGCTCTTATGACCTGAGATTTGCGGATAAAGCTGAACGGCAAGGGGGAGTTGCAGGCGTAGCAGGTCTGCATCTTCGCCATTATCCTGGTAAAAACCATTCAGGCTGGTTTGTTTACGAAACTCAGCTGAGTTGCGAACCAGATCCAGGATCAGCGACAGCGTGTGGACAAGAGGTGCAAGACTTTCAAGCCATATATTGACCTGCGCATCACGGTGGGCCTGCGGCATATGCAACCAGACATGTAGCGTGGGCAGATCGAAGCTACAGCAGCCTCCGGGAATGCTCAGGCGCTGGCGAACCAGACCAATCAACCTGTCTTCACGCATAAGCTGACCGACTCGTGGGGCGCTCATGAGCATACTGCCCGTCTCTTTCAGCTGCTGGCGCAGGGCGTCAATCCGGCTTAAATCAACGCCCGGAACTTCTATCCAGGCTTTTAATTTTCGTTGATGGCGCTCAAGTTCTTTCAGTAATTCAGTGCGAATATCGCCACGTTCAAACACATCCAGCAACTCACCGGCGTTACGGAAAAAATGTAGCGCATCGGCATGGTCGACAAGAGGAAGGCGAACGGTCAGTTGTTGTAGTAAAAACTCGATACGCAGCCAGGTACGCATTTTTTCATTTAAAGGGTGTTCAAAAAGTACGTGGGTCTGCATTAGGGGGTTTCCTGTGATACGACCTGCGATGCGTAGCCCAGATAGGCTGCATGCAGGCGGGCAACATCTGATTCAATAGCCTCTGGTGCGCCATTATTGTCAATGACATCGTCTGCAACCGCAAGGCGCGCTTCCCGGGTGGCTTGCGCAGCAAGAATTCGCTCCGCATGTTCCCGACTGACGCCATCGCGCTGCATCGTTCGTAAAATCTGCGTTTCTGTCGAAACGTCAATAACCAGCACCCGATCGGCTTTATCCTGCAAGTGGTTTTCAACCAGTAAAGGGACCACCCAAAGCACATAAGGGGAGGTAGCAGCGGCAAGCTGTTGTTGGGTTTGCCGATGAATCAGCGGATGCAAAAGTGCGTTTAACCAGGTTTTATCGGACGGTGAAGCGAATACCCGATCGCGAAGTGCGCGTCGGTTTAGCGAGGCATCCTCATTGAGGATTTCAGAACCGAAATGGTCAACGATGGCCGCTAATGCCGCTGTTCCCGGCTCTACAACCTGCCGGGCGATAACATCGGCATCCACAACAACAATCCCCTGTCTGGAAAAGGCATCTGCCACTGTACTCTTGCCGCTACCAATACCGCCGGTTAATGCAACCGTATAACTCATAGCGCTTGTTCTCAAAAAATGTCAGTCCTGAAGATAAACCGGATATTTTTGACGCGTCCCGATCAGCATTACGACTGTTAAAAAACGAGCGAAGCGTGAAAAATGAAAAATACATTTCCATGCTGAATCAACAGGATGTAATTCGAACGATTCGTTTACGCGTAAATGCCAAATAAAGGATCTATTCAACAGATAAATTTATAGGATTGTAGCGTAAAAAAAGAGAATTTCGCAGTCTTGCGGAGTCCTTATTAGTGCGTATGATAGCGTCACTGGAGTTGTGTGTTTGCAGGTCTGCGTTGTTCGCCATTAACCCCAGGAATCCGAAATGCGTATTGAAGAAGATCTGAAATTAGGTTTTAAAGACGTACTTATCCGCCCTAAACGTTCTACCCTCAAAAGCCGTTCCGATGTTGAGCTGGAGCGCGAATTCACCTTTAAGCATTCAGGGATGCGCTGGACTGGCGTACCGGTTATTGCAGCTAACATGGACACCGTCGGTACTTTTGCGATGGCAAAAGCGTTAGCGTCATTTGATATCCTGACCGCTGTCCACAAGCATTACTCTGTAGAAGACTGGAAACGCTTCGTTCAGGGCGAAACCGAATCCGTGCTGCGCCATGTTATGGTTTCTACCGGCACCTCTGATACAGATTTTGAAAAGACCAAACAGATCCTTGCTCTGCACCCGCAGCTAAACTTTGTATGTATTGATGTTGCGAATGGTTATTCCGAACACTTCGTACAGTTCGTTGCGAAAGCCCGTGAAGCCTGGCCTGACAAAACCATCTGCGCAGGGAATGTTGTTACTGGCGAAATGTGTGAAGAGCTGATTCTCTCCGGTGCTGATATTGTCAAAGTGGGTATTGGCCCAGGCTCTGTGTGTACCACGCGTGTGAAAACGGGGGTTGGCTATCCTCAGCTTTCTGCTGTCATTGAGTGTGCCGACGCTGCTCACGGTCTGGGTGGCCAGATTGTCAGTGATGGCGGCTGTACGGTGCCTGGTGATGTGGCCAAAGCCTTTGGCGGTGGTGCTGATTTCGTTATGCTCGGCGGCATGCTGGCCGGTCATGAAGAGAGTGGCGGCACCGTTGTTGATGAAAACGGCGAAAAATTCATGCTTTTCTATGGTATGAGCTCGGAGTCTGCCATGAACCGTCACGTCGGTGGCGTTGCCGGTTACCGCGCTGCGGAAGGCAAAACGGTAAAACTGGTTCTGCGTGGCCCGGTAGAGAATACGGCACGTGATATTCTGGGTGGTCTGCGTTCTGCCTGTACCTATGTCGGGGCTTCCCGTCTTAAAGAGCTGACCAAGCGCACGACCTTTATTCGCGTTCAGGAGCAGGAAAACCGCGTTTTCAACAGTCTCTGATTGTCCTCAGGCGCAGCATGCTGCGCCTGCTTCATCCCACGCCGCTCATCGCATCGCCCAGATGAAAAATGGGCAGATACATCGCCACAACCAGTGTGCCGATGATGATACCGGTCACCACCAGTAACAATGGTTCAAGCAACGACGCCAGATTGTCTGCCTGATGTGAGGTCTGCTCACTATGATGATGTGCAAGATTTTGCAGCATGGTATCCAGTGCGCCTGAAGCTTCGCCGGTTCTCACCAGTTGAATACAGAGCGGTGTAAACATGCCGCTGGTTGCAAGCGCTGTCGAAATAGCCTGCCCCTGCACGATCTCCTGGTGTATCGCCGTCATTTTTTCCTGCCACCACGGACAGTTCAGGGTATTTGCCACGCTTTCCAGACCCTGCAAAAAGGCAATGCCTGAGCGCTGAGTGAGCGCCAGCACCGTAAAGATCTGACTTAATCTTTGCCCCCGAACTAACTGCCCCAACTGCGGACAGGCAAGCAAAACGCGCTGTCGATAACGCTGCCACCCCCGATGGCGCCGTAACCCGGCCAGCATGCCCGCACCCATTAGCGTCAACAACAGCAGTGGGATACTGCACTGTTGCATGAGAGAAGCCAGGGCGATAACGCCGCGCGTCAAGGCGGGAAGAGGAGTATTGAAGGTTTGATAGATAGTGGCAAACTCCGGCAGAACCAGATACACCATTGCCAGCACGACCATGAACGCCAGGGTAAGGATAATCAGCGGATAACGCAGGGCTTTTTTTACTTTTCTGGCAAGCAAAAGTTGAGCTTTTTGTTGATCCGCAAGCTTAAAACAACACTCGTCCAGGTTTCCCGTTAACTCGCCCGTGTTCACCATCGCCAGGTAAAGCGGAGGAAAAACATCGGGCCACTGCGCCAGAGCAGTAGAAAAGGGTTCACCCATCTCCAGTTTTGCCGCCAGGGTATGCAACAGTGCCTGCCATTGTACAGCTGGCTGCTGATTTGCCAGTAACCGTAGGCTTTCGGGCAGGGTCAAGCCGGCCTGTAAAAGCGTGGCCAGCTGACGCATGATTTCGCAGCTATGCTCGCCTCGCCATAACCGTGCACGTACCGACTGGCGCTTGAGCGAGAGCAGATGAATGTGCTGCTCGAGCAAGGCAAGCATTACGTCCTGACGTTGTGCCTCCCAGCTTGTTCCCTGAACGAGTTCTCCTTCGGCATTAAGTCCCGACCAGTGCCAGAGTGCTTTAGTGGTCATCAGGCATCCCCAGAACACGCACCAGTTCTTCGAAACTGGTTAATCCCGCTTCAACGGCCTGGCACCCATTCTGAAAGAGCGTTGTCATTCCAGCCTGCCGGGACAATGTCTCAATGTCAGCCGCCGCCATGCCGCTGGCGATGGCATGACGCAGTACGTTATCCACTTCCAGTATTTCAAATAATGCAAGACGACCATAAAAACCGTGATAACAGCGATCGCAACCGGACGCCTGCCAGTGTGGTAACGGTCGGGGCCAGAGAGAAGGGGGCAGATGGGTGCTGTCCGCCGCCCGCTGGCGGCAGTGAGGGCATAATTTACGTACCAGTCGCTGGGCAATCACCAGCGACAGTGCTGAGGAGATCATCCAGCGCGCGACGCCCATTTGCTGGATGCGTACCAGCGTTTCGGTCGTCGAATTCGTATGCAGGGTTGAGAGTACCAGATGGCCGGTTTGCGCTGCTTTGATGGCGATTTCTGCCGTTTCACCGTCGCGGATCTCGCCGATCATAATAATATCGGGGTACTGGCGGAGTAGCGCTCTGAGTACCGTCTGAAAGGTCAGGCCAGCACGCGGGTTAATTTGTGTCTGGTTCAGACCCGCAAGGGGAATTTCCACCGGGTCTTCCACGCTGCAGATATTAACCCCCGTTGTGTTACGGGCCTGTAAGGCGCTGTAGAGCGTTACGGTTTTACCGCTACCGGTTGGTCCGGTCACCAGCATCAACCCCTGCGGTTTATTCAGCACATCTTCAAATTGAGTCAGCTGCGGTTGCGTCATGCCAAGCTGAATAAGATCCAGCGACTGGCTAACCTGATGCAGCAGACGAAGCACCACTTTCTCGCCATAGCGACAGGGGAGCGTGGCGATACGGAATGACACCTCCTTTCCGGCAAGCACAACGCTGAACTGGCCATCCTGTGGCAAGCGGCGTTCAGCGATATCAAGATTACCCAGAACCTTCAGCCGGGCAGTCAGCATGCTGGCGATGGTGCTGGAGATGGGCGGCAGCGGGTGGAGCACGCCATCTACGCGTAAACGAATGCGGTAATGATGCTCACCGGGTTCGAAATGAATATCAGAGGCGCGTTGGGCTAAAGCCTGTTCAAGAGTCTGATTCAGTAAGGTCACTGCGGAACCGGTTTCTTCCGACGCGGCTACCGGCGTGACATCATTCGCCAACTGAAGATGGCTGTCCATCTGTTCTTGCGTCCAGCACTCAATATCCACACGTCGTTGGGTGGCAAACCGCAGGGCTTCCAGTAATTCCGTAGAGGGCTCTCCCACCACGGCAATGTTGAGCATGTGGGCATCGCTGGTCAGTAATATTGCCCGATGGCGCTTACATAAGGTGTGTAGTTTGTCCTGTTGCATAGCGCTCTCCTTACTGGCTATTGACACGAAAAACATCTTCACACGCCTGCTTAAGCGAGGGGGTGTCAGTGGTTTCGCAGGTACGGGACCAGCCGGACATACCCAGGCCACTGCTCCATTGAGGCGTCATCACCACCCGCAGGCCAGTAAGACTCTCCTGCCCGGTCAGCGTGATAATCCCTTTTGTCACCGTCATGGCGGAAACGTAACGGGTTGTCGCCGGGCCGGGGATGCCATTAGTGCCGCTGTTGCAACTGTCGACACCGCCATGATCCAACGCACACAGTTCAACCGCGGTCCGATAGGGGACAAAAGTCTGCAACATATCGGTCATGGCGGCTTTGCGCAGGTAGTTCTGATAGGCGGGAATACCGATGGCGCTCAGTATGGCGATAATGCCAATGACCACCATCAGTTCTATTAAGGTAAATCCGCGTTGTCTGTCCCTGTTCTGCTTCATAGTCTGCTCCTTGTGTTAGTGCAGGCTACTCTGGCAGCAGAAGCGTAAGCGAACGAGAAGGGAAAAAGAGTTCGTGGAAGGGGATTCCGTAGTTTTGAATGTTGTTACTGGCTGCTACAGAAAAATGACGGGACGCCTCGCAAAAACCCTCTCCGGAAAGGGAGAGGGTTACGTCGCGATTTAGCGAAAACGCATCGACAAATCCAGGGCTCGAACGTGTTTGGTCAGCGCCCCAACGGAAATAAAATCGACCCCGGTTTCGGCAAATTCACGCAGCGTTTCGAAGGTAACATTACCGGAGACCTCAAGCCTGGCCTGTCCGTTAGTACGTTTTACCGCTTCCCGCATCTGCTCAGTTTTAAAGTTGTCGAGCATGATGATATCGGCCCCTGCTTTTAGCGCATCGTCCAGCTCCTCAAGGGTTTCAACTTCAACTTCAACCGGCACGTCCGGGTGGAGCCAGAAGGCCTTCTCAACGGCCTGGCGTACCGAACCGGAAGCAATAATATGGTTTTCTTTAATTAAAAAGGCGTCAGACAGCCCAAGGCGGTGATTAGCCCCGCCGCCGCAAAGTACGGCATATTTCAGGGCAGAGCGCAGACCTGGCAGCGTTTTTCGCGTATCCAGCAGTTGGGTTTTTGTGCCCTCCAGCAGGGCGACATAACGGCTAACCTCGCTGGCAACGCCTGAAAGGGTCTGCACAAAATTAAGCGCAGTACGTTCGCCGGTCAGCAGTACGCGCGACGGTCCTTGCAACTCAAAGAGCGCCTGATCGGGCGTGACGGCATCACCATCTGCCACATGCCAGGTTATCTGCACGTCGTCGCCCGCAAGCTGAATGAAGACCTCTTCGACCCAGCGTTTCCCACAGAATACCCCCTCTTCACGGGTGATAATCACCGCATGGGATTGCGTATCTGCTGGCAACAATTGCGCGGTAATATCGTTACTGGCATCGACTTCCCCCCCCAGGTCTTCGCGCAGGGCTTGCGCGACGGCAGTGGGGATATCGAGCGCAATACGTTGTAAAAGCGCGTCACGTCGTTGATCGGGGTTATAGCGGCGAGGCGGCATGGTAACACTCCAAAAAAGGTAACGAATCATAAGGTTAGAGTGTGCCCTGTTATTAAGGATATGCTCAACTTACAGTGACAGGACAGCGTGCGAACATGCTACTCTAGAGCGTGTATGAGCACCATATATAAGGAGATCCTGCATGTTGTTAAATAAGGGCTGGCTGGAGGAGGCGCGGCGCGTGCCGTCCCCGCATTTCGATTGCCGCCCCGATGAGGTAACACCTTCGTTGCTGGTGGTGCACAATATCAGCCTGCCACCGGGAGAGTTTGGCGGGCCGTGGATTGATGCGTTGTTCACCGGTACGCTGGATCCCAGGGCTCACCCTTTTTTTGCACAGATCGCTCATCTGCGGGTTTCTGCACACTGCTTAATTCGCCGTGATGGTGAAATTGTTCAATATGTTCCTTTCGATAAACGCGCCTGGCACGCGGGGGTGTCGGTTTATCAGGGTCGCGAGCGTTGCAATGATTTTTCCATCGGTATTGAGCTTGAAGGCACTGATACCCTCGCTTATTCAGACGCGCAATATCAGCAACTGGCAAAAGTGACCCGCATGCTGAGTGAAATTTACCCTGAGATTGCCAGCAACCTAACCGGGCATAGCGACATTGCCCCTGTCCGTAAAACCGACCCCGGCCCGGCGTTTGACTGGCAGCGGTTTCGTGCGCTGGTGGTGGATAAATCAAATAAGGAGATGCCATGACATTGTTTACTATGCTGCTGGTGCTGATTGCTGAGCGGCTTTTTAAACTCGGTGAGCACTGGCACCTGGACCATCGCCTTGAGGCGCTCTTTTGCCGAGTTAAGCACTATTCGGTTACCCGTACGCTCCTGATGACCGCCTGCGCTATGCTGCTCACTTTCCTTGTTCTGCGCGCGCTGACAGGGCTCTTTTTCAATGTGCCGCTACTGGTGGTCTGGATCCTGCTCGGCCTGTTGTGTGTCGGGGCGGGGAAGGTACGATTGCACTATCATGCGTATCTGAAAGCGGCATCCCGTAACGACGAACATGCCCATAAGGCAATGGCGAGCGAACTGACGCTGATTCATGGCGTGCCGCCAGGTTGTAGCGAACGCGAATTCCTTCGTGAGCTACAAAATGCCTTATTGTGGATAAACTTCCGTTATTATCTCGCGCCTCTTTTCTGGTTTATTGTGGGGGGAGTATGGGCGCCAGTAACGCTGGTGGGGTACTGTTTCCTGCGGGCACTACAGTCATGGCTTGCGCGTTACAAGACACCCGGTGAGCGACAGCGTTCGGGCATTGATGCCATTCTGCATGTGCTGGACTGGATCCCGGTTCGCCTGGCGGGCGTGTTTTATGCGCTGATTGGTCATGGTGAAAAAGCGTTACCCGCCTGGTTTGCTTCTCTGGCAGACAGACACTCATCCCAGTACCAGGTGCTCACCCGACTTGCGCAGTTTTCGCTGGCGCGCGAACCCCATCTCGATAAGGTTGAGACGCCGAAAGCCGCCGTCTCAATGGCCAAGAAAACCTCTTTTGTTGTGGTTGTAGTAGTCGCGTTACTCACCATTTACGGCACGCTGATTTAACCGCGTGCCGTTATACGCTTCATAGGAAAGGCTGCACGGGCGTTGGCGGCGTCAGCGCCCCCCAGTCACAACGTTAGCCATGTTTCTGGGGGGAGGTACTGACTTCGCCTTCCTGCAAACAGAATTATGTAGAGTAAAACTTATTGCGTATCCGCAGGTGGGATGCCGAAATCAGGCATCCCGTTTTCCTGCCAGCGCACGAGCTTAAGACGCGTGTGACGATTGGGGTCATACAGCGGGTCGCCTTCAATTTCGGTGTAGTTGCGTGCGTGGTAAACCAGCACATCGTCACCGTTTTCCGTCTGCGTAAAGCTGTTGTGGCCAGGACCGTACTGCTGGTTTTCGTAACTGGTTTTGAACACCGGCTCTGGTGATTTATGCCAGTTAGCCGGGTTTTGCGGGTCGGCGCTGATATCAATCCATAGCAGCCCCATACAGTAGTTTTCATCGGTAGCACTGGCGGAATAGCTGATGAACAGCTTGTCGCCATGAAACAGTACGGCAGGCCCTTCGTTGACCAGAAAGCCTTTACACTCCCAGTCAAATTCCGGTTTGCTGAGCATCACCGGCTCGCCTTTCAGCGTCCAGGGATTCTCCATTTCTGCCAGATAGAGGTTTGAATTACCGGCAATATGCGGGGATTTTTGCGCCCATAAGTACCAACGTTTTCCCTGATGGACAAAGGTTGTGGCATCCAGGGCGAAGGTGTCGAAAGGGGTTTTTATCTGGCCTTTTTCTACCCAGTTCCCGCTTAACGGATCGGCGTCGGCACACTCCAGGGCAAACATGCGGTGCTGGAACATATTCAATGCATCCAGCGCTTGCGTCCAGGTGGCGGCAAAGTAGAGATACCATTTTCCATCGATATAATGCAGTTCAGGTGCCCAGATAAGTTCGCTCATCGGCCCGTTATCCGGTTTGCGCCACACGGTCACCCCTTCGGCTTCCCGTAGGCCTTCCAGTGACGTGGCCCGACGAAGTTCAAGCCGGTCATACTCCGGTACTGAGGCCACAAAATAGTAGTTACCCTCATGGCGCAGAATGTACGGATCGGCCCGCTGTTCTATAAAAGGATTTGGCCAGTTCATTATGCTTTCCTTACGTTTTCGCCTGCGGGTACCGCCTGAGCATCGCTCAGTTCGTGGTAATTCACACGGCGTTTTTCCAGATCTGCCTGGATGGTTTTCATCAGTTCACGATCGACTTTCAGCAGGCGAACCACGCCAGCCGTAATGAGGTAGCCCACGCCCGGAATGATGGTAAACAGCAGCATGATGCCATTAATGGCGCTCGGGCTTTGCGCTTTGGCACCCGCGTCATAACCGTACCAGGAGAGCAGGAAACCAACCATCGCGCCCGCAACCGCCAGCCCGACTTTCAGGAAGAAGAGGTTACCGGAGAAGCTGATGCCGGTGATGCGTTTGCCGGTTTTCCACTCGCCGTAGTCGTCAACATCCGCCATCAGCGACCAGTGAAGCGGTGATGGGATCTGATGCAGAATATTGAGCAGGAAGTAGAGCACCACAATCATCATGGTGGCTTTCGGGTCGAAGAAATAGAACGCGCAGGAGAAAATCGCCAGTGCGATATTGGTCCAGAAGAAGACTTTCAGTTTGCACCAGCGGTCGGTCAGCACTTTCGCCAGCATACTGCCGATCATCATACCCACCACGCCGAGGCTGATAAAAATCGTGGCAAAGTGGGTACTTTCGCCCATCACCCAGGTGACGTAATACATGGTGGCGGCCATACGAATAAAGCCCGGGCAAACGTTGCAGAGGGTAAGCAGCAAAATACGCACCCACTGGTCGTTCTTCCAGACGTCCTTCATATCTTTCTTCATGTCATCGTGGGTCGGCACGGCCGGACGAACACGCTCACGCACCGTGGCAAAGCAGAAGAGGAACATGCACATGCCGATAAATGCCAGTACCGTCATCGCCATTTGATAGCCTTTGGCTTTGTCCTCGCCACCGAACCATTCCGCCATCGGCAGCAGCGTCAATGACAACAGCAGGGTCGCAATACCCACCATCACGAAGCGGTAGGACTGACAGGCCACACGCTCTTTCGGATCGTTGGTGATGACACCGCCCAGCGAGCAGTAAGGGATATTGATGGCGGTATAGGTCAGAGAGAGCAGGAAGTAGGTGATGAAGGCATAGATAACTTTGCTATTGTAGGTCCAGTCAGGCGTGGTGAACATCAACACACTGAAGACCGCATAAGGGAGCGCTATCCATAAAAGCCAGGGACGGAAACGCCCGTATTTGCTTTGGGTTCGGTCGGCAAGCGCCCCCATGATGGGGTCGGTAACGGCATCAATGACGCGGATAGAGAGCAACAATACGCCGACCAGAGCCGGTGCCAGGCCGAAAATATCAGTATAGAAATAGTTAACAAACAACATGATGGCACCAAAGATGATGTTGCATCCGGCGTCGCCCATGCCATAGCCGATTTTCTCTTTGACAGACAGTTTAGTCGCGTCCATTAGCGATACTCCCAGTGAGATGTGGGAATAATTATTCGCCCCCTAAGAATAATTTGCGTTACAGGATGCGGGCAGAGACATGGACAAAACTGCTATGTAAAGCAAAGTGTGAGGAAGGTAACACCAGGAGAACCACCCTCTCCCGTAGGGGAGAGGGTAGGGGGCAATTAATTGGCTTTTGCCACTTTTGCCGTTTTCTGTTTGAACATGTAGCCAATACCCAGAATGACCAGCCAGACCGGGATGAGGTAGACCGAGATAGCCATACCTTCCGTCATCAGCATAATGACCAGCACTGCCGCCATGAAAATCAGGCAGATCCAGTTACCCAGTGGGTAGAACAGCGCCGGGAAGCGGGTAGTCACCCCCTGCTGCTGTTTTGCACGACGGAATTTCATGTGTGCGAGGCTAATCATCGCCCAGTTGATCACCAGTGCTGAAACCACCAGTGCCATCAGCAGACCGAAGGCAGATTCCGGTGCCATATAGTTAATTAACACACACAGAGCCGTAACCAGCGCAGACACGATAATGGTGTTGACCGGCACACCACGTTTATCCACGCTCAGCAGCGCCTTTGGTGCGTTACCTTGTTGTGCCAGGCCGAACAGCATGCGGCTGTTGCAGTAAACGCAGCTGTTATAAACCGAGAGCGCAGCCGTCAAAACGACGATGTTAAGTGCGTTCGCCACCAGCGTATCGCCCAGCTCGTGGAAGATCAGTACAAACGGGCTGGTATCGGCGGTGACACGCGTCCACGGCAGCAGAGAAAGCAGCACGGCCAGTGAGCCCACATAAAAAATCAGGATACGGTAGATAACCTGGTTGGTCGCTTTAGGAATGCTTTCATGCGGGTTATCGGCTTCAGCGGCGGTAATACCGACCAGCTCCAGGCCGCCGAAGGAGAACATGATGATAGCCATCATCATTACCAGCCCGGAAATACCATTCGGCAGGAAGCCACCTTGTTCCCACAGATTGCGCACGGTTGCCTGCGGACCCGCGTTGCCGCTGAACAGCAGCCAGCCGCCGAACAGGATCATGGCGACCACGGCGACCACTTTAATAATGGCGAACCAGAACTCCATCTCGCCAAAGACTTTTACGTTGGTAAGGTTGATGGCATTAATAGCGATAAAGAAGACGGCGGCTGATGCCCAGGTTGGGATTTCAGGCCACCAGAACTGGATATATTTCCCAACCGCAGTTAATTCCGCCATGGCCACCAGAACATACAGCACCCAGTAGTTCCAGCCAGAGGCGAAACCGGCAAACCCGCCCCAGTATTTGTAAGCAAAGTGGCTAAAAGAACCGGCGACCGGCTCCTCAACGACCATTTCACCCAACTGACGCATAATCAGAAAAGCAATAAAACCTGCAATGGCATAGCCGAGAATAATACCAGGGCCTGCCGCTTTGATAACTGACGCGCTGCCCAGAAACAGCCCCGTCCCGATAGCTCCACCCAGCGCGATAAGCTGTATATGGCGGTTCTTAAGGCCGCGCTTAAGCTGTTCGCTGTGCTGTTGACCTTCCATCATGAAACCTCGTGTGTGGTTATTATGTGTACGCTGTTGTTTGCGTGTAATTAAGTAATTCCATTTTTTGTATTGTTTTATTTACGAAGCGCTGACGTGAATTTTCGCCTATCCCTTTCGTATGGCCCAGAATAGTGGTAAGCGGCAGCCTTTGCACCTGCTTTGTGAATGGCTGATGACGACTTGAATAAAAAGAAACCATTTGTAAATCGCCTCGTTAATTCCGCGGGTATTCTGTTTTGGTTATTTATTCATTAATTTGACATAAATGGCCATTTTTATTCATGCTGAACCGGTTCAAATTCGTTTTGAACCGTTTCATTTACGTTAAAAATGCCCCTTAAGTAGTAAAGGAGAGATTTGTGCAAGGTTACATGTTTGAAACGTTATTTCTGTAACGTTGTTAAAATGTGCATGGTTTCCTGATTTCAATCAAAACCTGTATGGACATAAGGTGAATACTTTGTTACTTTAGCGTCACGAATATGAAATTGGTAAGACCAATTTACTCCGGGCGAATGGTAGAGACAGGGAACAATGGCCTACAGCAAAATCCGCCAGCCAAAACTATCCGATGTGATTGAGCAGCAACTGGAGTTTTTGATTCTCGAGGGGACATTACGCCCCGGTGAAAAACTTCCTCCGGAACGCGAACTGGCTAAACAGTTTGATGTTTCTCGCCCTTCCCTGCGTGAGGCCATCCAGCGCCTCGAAGCGAAAGGGCTTCTGCTACGTCGCCAGGGTGGCGGTACCTTTGTTCAAAGTAGCCTCTGGCAGAGCTTCAGCGACCCGCTCGTCGAATTGCTCTCCGATCATCCCGAATCCCAATTTGATCTGCTTGAAACACGTCACGCGCTGGAAGGCATTGCTGCCTATTACGCCGCATTGCGCAGTACCGACGAAGATAAGGTCAGAATTGGCGAGCTGCATCAGGCCATTGAGCTGGCGCAGCAGTCAGGCGATCTTGATGCCGAATCCAGCGCCGTAGTGCAGTATCAAATCGCTGTAACCGAAGCAGCACATAATGTGGTGCTTTTACATCTGCTACGCTGCATGGAGCCGATGTTGGCACAAAACGTTCGTGAAAATTTCGAATTGCTTTACGCGCGCCGCGAAATGCTGCCGCTCGTGAGCAAGCATCGCAGCAGTATTTTTGCGGCGATCATGGCCGGCGAGCCGGAGGAGGCGCGTGAAGCTTCCCACCGTCACCTGGCCTTTATTGAAGAGATTTTGCTGGATCGCAGCCGTGAGCAGAGTCGTCGTGAGCGCTCGCTACGCCGGCTGGAACAGCAGCGAAAGAATTAGCATTTTCTGGTGGAGTATGTGCCGGAAGAGTTGTAACCCAGAGCGCCATATTTAGAGCGCGGCAACTAAACGCAGAACCTGTCTTATTGTGCTTTTAGTTTTTCGACAGTGTTCTGGTTGTATCGCGGCGGCACGCGCGCGAATTGCCGGCAGCATAGTGAGCTATGCGGCCGGGCGAGGAAGCGCAGCCAACAAAGAGACAACCTGAACGATGAAGAAAAAAGAGTGCAATGGGACAGGTTCCAGACAAATCAACGTATTAGATAGATAAGGAATACCCCCCATGTCAGAACGTTTCCAAAATGACGTGGATCCGATTGAAACTCGCGACTGGCTACAGGCGATCGAATCGGTAATCCGTGAAGAAGGTGTTGAGCGTGCTCAGTATCTGATTGACCAGATGCTTTCCGAAGCCCGCAAAGGCGGTGTGAAGGTTGCCGCTGGTACCGGAGCAGGCAACTACGTCAACACTATTGCCGTTGAAGACGAACCGGAATATCCGGGCAATCTGGAGCTGGAACGCCGTATTCGTTCGGCCATTCGCTGGAACGCCATCATGACGGTTCTGCGCGCGTCCAAAAAAGACCTTGAGCTGGGCGGCCACATGGCGTCCTTCCAGTCTTCCGCAACCGTTTATGAAGTCTGTTTCAACCACTTCTTCCGTGCAGCTAACGAGAAAGACGGCGGCGACCTGGTCTACTTCCAGGGCCACATCTCTCCGGGCATCTACGCACGTGCGTTCCTGGAAGGTCGTCTGACTGAAGAGCAGATGAACAACTTCCGTCAGGAAGTTCATGGCAAAGGCCTCTCTTCCTACCCGCACCCGAAACTGATGCCAGAATTCTGGCAGTTCCCGACCGTATCTATGGGTCTGGGCCCAATCGGTGCTATCTACCAGGCTAAATTCCTGAAATATCTGGAACACCGTGGCCTGAAAGATACCTCTGAGCAGACCGTTTACGCCTTCCTGGGCGACGGTGAAATGGATGAGCCGGAATCCAAAGGTGCAATTACTATTGCTACCCGTGAGAAACTGGACAACCTGTGCTTCATCATCAACTGTAACCTGCAGCGTCTGGATGGTCCGGTAACCGGCAACGGCAAGATCATCAACGAACTGGAAGGCATCTTCGCAGGTGCTGGCTGGAACGTGATTAAAGTGATGTGGGGCGGTCGTTGGGATGAGCTGCTGCGTAAAGACACCAGCGGTAAGCTTATTCAGCTGATGAACGAAACCGTTGACGGCGACTATCAGACCTTCAAATCTAAAGACGGCAAATACGTCCGTGAGCACTTCTTCGGTAAATACCCGGAAACTGCTGCACTGGTTGCCGACTGGACTGATGAGCAGATCTGGGCTCTGAACCGTGGTGGTCACGATCCGAAGAAAGTCTACGCTGCACTGAAAAAAGCGCAGGAAACCAAAGGCAAAGCAACCGTAATCCTTGCTCATACCATTAAAGGTTATGGCATGGGTGACACCGCCGAAGGTAAAAACATCGCTCACCAGGTTAAGAAAATGAACATGGACGGCGTGCGTTATATCCGCGACCGCTTCAATGTTCCTGTGACCGATGAGCAAGTTGAAAAACTCTCTTACATCACCTTCCCGGAAGGCTCTGAAGAGCACAAGTACCTGCACGAACGTCGTCAGGCGCTGAAAGGCTACCTGCCTGCTCGTCAGCCTAAGTTCAGCGAGAAGCTGGATCTGCCAGCGCTGGCTGACTTTAAGCAACTGCTGGAAGAGCAGAACAAAGAGATCTCCACCACTATCGCTTTCGTTCGTGCCCTGAACGTGATGCTGAAGAACCCGTCTATTAAAGACCGCCTGGTTCCGATCATCGCCGACGAAGCGCGTACTTTCGGTATGGAAGGTCTGTTCCGTCAGATTGGTATCTACAGCCCTAACGGTCAGCAGTACACTCCGCAGGACCGTGAGCAGGTTGCTTACTATAAAGAAGACGAGAAAGGTCAGATTCTGCAGGAAGGTATCAACGAGCTGGGCGCAGGCGCATCCTGGCTGGCTGCTGCGACCTCTTACAGCACCAACAACCTGCCGATGATCCCGTTCTACATTTACTACTCCATGTTCGGGTTCCAGCGTATTGGTGACCTGTGCTGGCAGGCAGGCGACCAGCAGGCTCGCGGCTTCCTGGTAGGGGGTACTTCCGGTCGTACGACCCTGAACGGTGAAGGTCTGCAGCATGAAGATGGTCACAGCCACATTCAGTCTCTGACTATCCCGAACTGTATCTCTTACGATCCGTCTTACGCGTATGAAGTCGCCGTGATCATGCACGACGGTCTGACCCGTATGTACGGTGAAGCGCAAGAGAACATTTACTACTACATCACTACCCTGAACGAAAACTACCACATGCCTGCGATGCCGGAAGGTGCTGAGGAAGGTATCCGTAAAGGTATCTACAAGCTGGAAACCGTTGCGGGTTCCAAAGGTAAAGTTCAGCTCTTGGGCTCCGGTTCTATTCTGCGTCACGTCCGTGAAGCAGCACAGATCCTGGCGAACGACTACGGCGTAGGTTCTGACGTCTACAGCGTGACCTCCTTCACCGAACTGGCGCGTGATGGCCAGGATTGTGAGCGCTGGAACATGCTGCACCCGCTGGAAACCCCGCGCGTTCCGTACATCGCTCAGGTGATGAACGACGCCCCGGCTGTAGCATCAACTGACTATATGAAACTGTTCGCTGAGCAGGTTCGTACTTACGTACCGGCTGATGACTACCGCGTACTGGGTACTGACGGCTTCGGTCGTTCTGACAGCCGTGAAAACCTGCGCCACCACTTCGAAGTTGATGCTTCTTACGTCGTGGTTGCAGCACTGGGCGAACTGGCTAAACGTGGCGAAATCGACAAGAAAGTGGTGGCGGAAGCAATCACCAAATTCAACATCGATGCAGATAAAGTTAACCCGCGTCTGGCATAAGAGGTAAAAGAATAATGGCTATCGAAATCAATGTACCGGACATCGGGGCTGATGAAGTTGAAATCACCGAGATCCTGGTCAAAGTGGGCGACAAAGTTGAAGCTGAACAGTCGCTGATCACCGTAGAAGGCGACAAAGCCTCTATGGAAGTCCCGTCTCCGCAGGCTGGCATCGTTAAAGAGATCAAAGTCTCTGTCGGCGATAAAACCGAGACCGGTAAACTGATCATGATTTTCGATTCCGCCGATGGTGCAGCTGACGCTGCACCTGCCAAGGCAGAAGAGAAGAAAGAAGCGGCTCCAGCGGCAGCACCTGCTGCTGCAGCGGCTAAAGAAGTGAACGTACCAGACATCGGTGGCGACGAAGTAGAAGTCACTGAAATCATGGTTAAAGTGGGCGACACCGTTGCCGCTGAACAGTCTCTTATCACCGTAGAGGGCGATAAAGCCTCTATGGAAGTTCCGGCTCCGTTTGCGGGTGTCGTAAAAGAGATCAAAATCAGCACTGGCGACAAAGTCTCTACCGGCTCCCTGATCATGGTCTTCGAAGTCGAAGGCGCTGCGCCTGCTGCTGATGCTAAGCCGACCGTTACCGAGCAGGCAGCCTCTGCGCCGGCCGCAGCCGCTGGCGCGAAAGACGTTAACGTACCGGACATCGGCGGTGACGAAGTTGAAGTAACCGAAGTGATGGTGAAAGTGGGCGACAAAGTTGCTGCTGAACAGTCACTGATCACCGTTGAAGGCGACAAAGCTTCTATGGAAGTTCCTGCGCCGTTCGCGGGTGTCGTTAAAGAGATCAAAATCAGCACCGGCGACAAAGTGTCCACCGGCTCTCTGATCATGGTCTTCGAAGTAGAAGGCGCTGCGCCTGCTGCGGCTCCGGCTAAGCAGGAAGCGGCGGCACCGGCACCGGCTGCGAAAGCAGAAAAACCCGCTGCTGCCCCTGCTGCAAAAGCGGAAGGTAAATCTGACTTCGCTGAAAACGACGCTTACGTCCACGCAACGCCGCTGATTCGTCGCCTGGCGCGTGAGTTCGGTGTAAACCTGGCGAAAGTGAAAGGCACCGGCCGTAAAGGTCGCATCCTGCGCGAAGACGTTCAGGCTTATGTGAAAGACGCTATTAAGCGTGCTGAAGCAGCACCTGCTGCTGCCGCTGGCGGTGGTATCCCTGGCATGCTGCCGTGGCCGAAAGTGGACTTCAGCAAGTTTGGTGAAGTTGAAGAAGTGGAACTGGGCCGTATCCAGAAAATCTCTGGTGCTAACCTGAGCCGTAACTGGGTGATGATCCCACACGTTACGCACTTCGACAAAACCGACATCACCGACCTGGAAGCGTTCCGTAAACAGCAGAACGCCGAAGCTGAGAAGCGCAAGCTGGACGTGAAATTCACCCCGGTTGTCTTCATCATGAAAGCCGTTGCCGCTGCACTTGAGCAGATGCCACGCTTCAACAGCTCCCTGTCTGAAGATGCGCAACGTCTGACGCTGAAGAAATACATCAACATCGGTGTTGCGGTTGATACGCCAAATGGTCTGGTTGTTCCGGTCTTTAAAGACGTGAACAAGAAGAGCATTACTGAGCTGTCCCGCGAACTGACCACCATCTCCAAAAAAGCGCGTGATGGTAAGCTGACTGCCGGCGAAATGCAGGGCGGTTGCTTCACCATCTCCAGCATCGGCGGCCTGGGTACCACCCACTTCGCACCGATTGTGAACGCGCCGGAAGTGGCTATTCTTGGTGTGTCCAAGTCCGCGATGGAGCCTGTGTGGAATGGCAAAGAGTTCGTGCCGCGTCTGATGATGCCAATCTCTCTGTCCTTCGACCACCGCGTGATTGACGGTGCTGATGGTGCGCGTTTCATCACCATCATCAACAACACCCTGAGCGACATTCGCCGCCTGGTGATGTAATCGAAAAGCCGGCCAGTCGGCCGGCTTTTTTCTGTTAACCTCATGCGGGTTGTGAGGTTATAAGCGAAAGCAAGCATTCATGAACCGTTTGTTGTTTCAAAATTGTTAACAGTTTTGTAAAATACGGGCGGATAGAACGACCCGGTGGACGACGGGTATAAATTAAGAGGTCATGATGAGCACAGAAATCAAAACTCAGGTCGTAGTACTTGGGGCAGGCCCGGCAGGTTACTCCGCAGCATTCCGCGCCGCGGATTTAGGTCTGGAAACCGTCATCGTAGAACGTTACAACACCCTCGGTGGTGTTTGTCTGAACGTCGGCTGTATCCCTTCTAAAGCACTGCTGCACGTCGCGAAAGTAATCGAAGAAGCCAAAGCACTGGCTGAACACGGTATTGTTTTCGGTGAGCCGAAAACCGATATCGACAAGATTCGTACCTGGAAAGAGAAAGTTATCACTCAGCTGACCGGCGGTCTGGCGGGTATGGCCAAAGGCCGTAAAGTGAAAGTGGTTAACGGTCTGGGTAAATTCACCGGGGCTAACACCCTGGAAGTGGAAGGTGAAAACGGCAAAACCGTAATCAACTTCGACAACGCGATCATCGCGGCGGGTTCCCGTCCGATCGAACTGCCGTTCATTCCGCATGAAGATCCGCGCGTATGGGACTCCACCGATGCGCTGGAGCTCAAAGAAGTGCCGGAACGCCTGCTGGTTATGGGTGGCGGGATCATCGGTCTGGAAATGGGCACCGTGTACCATGCGCTGGGTTCACAGATTGACGTGGTTGAAATGTTCGACCAGGTTATCCCGGCTGCAGATAAAGACATCGTCAAAGTCTTCACCAAACGCATCAGCAAGAAATTCAACCTGATGCTGGAAACCAAAGTGACTGCCGTTGAAGCAAAAGAAGACGGTATTTATGTTTCCATGGAAGGCAAAAAAGCCCCGGCTGAACCACAGCGTTACGACGCCGTGCTGGTCGCTATCGGTCGTGTACCGAACGGTAAGAACCTTGACGCAGGCAAAGCTGGCGTGGAAGTGGACGACCGTGGCTTCATCCGCGTTGACAAGCAGCTGCGCACCAACGTGCCGCACATCTTTGCTATCGGCGATATCGTCGGTCAGCCGATGCTGGCGCACAAAGGTGTTCACGAAGGCCACGTTGCCGCTGAAGTTATCGCTGGTAAGAAACACTACTTCGATCCGAAAGTGATTCCGTCCATCGCCTACACTGAGCCAGAAGTTGCCTGGGTTGGCCTGACCGAGAAAGAAGCGAAAGAAAAAGGCATCAGCTACGAAACCGCCACCTTCCCGTGGGCTGCTTCCGGCCGTGCTATCGCTTCCGACTGCGCAGACGGTATGACCAAACTGATCTTCGACAAAGAGACTCACCGTGTGATCGGTGGTGCGATTGTCGGCACCAACGGCGGCGAGCTGCTGGGCGAAATCGGTCTGGCAATCGAAATGGGTTGTGACGCAGAAGACATCGCGCTGACCATCCATGCTCACCCGACGCTGCACGAGTCCGTGGGTCTGGCCGCCGAAGTGTTCGAAGGTAGCATCACCGACCTGCCGAACCCGAAAGCGAAGAAGAAATAATTTCGCTACGAAATTAGTGTTTCTGGCTGTTTATAAAGCCCTGACCAAAAGGTCAGGGCTTTATTGTATATTGCTCATCGATTTATACAGTACTTGTTTTTTGCCTTATTCAAGGCCATGTTATTTTTGCCGCGTGTGACTAGTGAAATATAGTATCTGTTATCCGGTAACTTCGCGATTATATATAAAGAGTTATATCGATCTCTATTTTCTTCGTCAATGGAGTCACTTTCCTGACACCACGAGTCAAGGATGTCATTCTTGTCTATATATTTAACTCCGTCAGGAGATGTTTTTACCGGGAATGTTCTATCAAAAATTTCCGATGAATTATTGTCTAAAGTGAAATTACTATAAAATGAATCACTTTCCACATCTGTAAATATAGTAATTCTCCTGGAGGTAAGTGGAAAGAAATGTGGTATCCATGAATAAACTCCCGCCTCTTTCGAAATATCTGTAAATTTCTCATACTTATGCATGTTGTTCTTGTTATGTTTGTTTTCAAACATAAAAAACACAATGAGCATGATAACTCCTAAATAGAATATTATTATTTTCTTATTTCCCATTTTCTAATTATCCAGATATCCTCTTATTCTAAGAAATGCTTTTGTCTTCTCATGGTTTGGATTGAGGTACCCCTCACATCGTGACGAGCAAGACTCGTCAGAAGGACAAGTTAAACCGTAGTGGTTTACCTTTAAGTCTTCTATGTTATCCAGAAGCATAGCTAACTCACCTTGTTTATTCCCATTCCCATACAGTCCAAAAATATTTTTGCATGATCAATCATTTCCTTACCAACACCCATTACTAACGCATTTGATTTATTTGCAGTCCTGGACTTAGATACTCGACAGAAAGCGGTACAGTGGAAAAATTGGTCTGACTGTGCCAACCCCCAGTTTGTCATATCATTTAATGTATTCATCAAAATACGTGTTTCTCCAGAATTCATATACCAGGGTTCATTTGTCATTATCTTTGATAGTTCTGACTGTATTCCTGGGGAATTGATAAATACAAAGAGATCATCAGCCAACCCAAGTGGATCAGTAGCATTAACGGGATCAAAAGGATATTTATATAAATTCCACCCCCCCTTCAGCCCAATCGGGTCCTGGGTGATATACCGTCCCTGTCGCGGGTCATAATAACGATAGCGGTTATAGTGCAGCCCGGACTCTTCATCATACTGCTGACCCGGCAGGCGCAGCGATTGAGTGAGGTGATGCGGGTTGTCCTCGTACAGCAGGTTTCCCCACTCGTCATAATCGCCACGCCAGGCGAGGGCACCATCTTCGTTTATCAGTGCCAGCGGCACTCCCCGGTGGTCGCAGTGGTACAGATGAATTTTTCTCGCCGGGACGGGCAGGGCTTCCAGCAGTGCCGCCATGCGCTCCGGCGTCAGGCCGCATCCGGCCAGCCACTGATGGCTCTCCGCGCTGACGGCCCCGGCCCGCAGCTCACCCTCAAGCCGGTCAAGCATCGCCACCAGCTCTGGCGGGAACACCACGACATAACCGGCCTCACTGCCATCCTGTTGCAGTTTCTGCTTGTCCGACTGTATCCTTCGGCGCACCTGATTCACTTTTCTAACGCATGGGTATGGGCAGCCTGCGGGTTAACGGACGCAACTTTTCTCTGTCATCCCATAAACCGGGGAAGACTTCGAATTTAAGATCGTCGCGGTCGATGCCCGTATCAAAATAACGTCTCAGTCGGTCGCCTAAATCTTTATCTCCCCACATACTGGTTAGCTCATAATTTTCAATAATGCTTTTGTCGTTAACGGTTGAAAGATCATGTTTAATAACGGTTGCATTTGTAATGGACATGTTATTTGACCAGTTTAGAGATATTAGTTTTCCACCTAAAAATGAAAAGCTAGAGCTGTCTCCTTTATAGTGATCACCATCAATTAATAAAGTATATGGATGTATCCAGTATTCATCCAAGATTTTTTGGCTGGGTATGACTGTTTCGTCTTTTATTTTTTTGAATGCTAGATTTTTATTTACAACTCTGCCTACAAATACCCTGAATAATTGTTTTGAGTTGTTTAGATTTATATTTTTCCACTCTCCATTTTTATTTTTTACATCAAAAAATCTCATGATGGAACCTGATTCCATCTGTGCAATTGTATATAGATCATCTCGTAACTTAAAACTAACTAAATGACCCGGTTTCCAGACTATTCGTGCCATATTATCGTCCTCAATAAATGTTGCCATAACACTGCGTATCCGCAGCATCTGCACCAATTTCTGTTTCATTCACGAGTGCACAGGCACATTGTGTCACGCTGCCATATTTGCAGGAGTTTAGTGAATTCATATGCAGTGCGGTACCCAGGAAACTTAAAATACCCATTCCTTTGGCTACACTATTCGGTACCTTCAGGTACTTATCAGCAGCACTAAGATAAGATGAGCGATTGGGATTATTGACACCCACGGGATTTTGTTTGTTCGCCGTGCCCGTTAGCCCACCTTGTTGCTCAAAAAAACGTTGTTCAAGACCTCGAGCAAGATTTTTGCCTTGTTGACCATAACCATCATAGAGGACCGTCGGTGGCGTCGCTCCAAAGCGGCTAAAATTACCTCCATAGCGATATGATAAAACATCTGAGGTGGATTGCGCTCCCTGCATACTGGCATAGCCAACATATGGTTTACCGGTACAAACGTCCATTCCCTGATAAGTAATATGCGTCGCCGTCGCGGGGTTGCCGGCAAGACCAAGCGGGTCGGCAAAACTGACAGGATCGAGAGGGTATATATACGGATTCCACCCCCCCTTCAGCCCAACCGGATCCTGGGTGATATACCGTCCCTGTCGCGGGTCATAATAACGATAGCGGTTATAGTGCAGCCCGGACTCTTCATCATACTGCTGACCCGGCAGGCGGAGTGACTGGATGAGGTGATGCGGGTTGTCCTCGTACAGCAGGTTTCCCCACTCGTCATAATCGCCACGCCAGGCGAGGGTGCCGTCTTCGTTGACTAATGCGAGAGGCAGTCCCCGGTGGTCGCAGTGGTACAGATGAATTTTCCTCGCCGGGACGGGCAGGGCTTCCAGCAGTGCCGCCATGCGTTCCGGCGTCAGGCCGCATCCGGCCAGCCACTGATGGCTCTCCGTGCTGACGGCCCCGGCCCGCAGCTCACCCTCAAGCCGGTCCAGCATTGCCACCAGCTCTGGCGGGAACACCACGGCATAACCGGCCTCACTGCCATCCTGTTGCAGTTTCTGCGCCAGCGTCCGGTGATGGCGCAGGGCATCCAGTTCCGCCGTGGCGGTTTCCACCCGGATGAGCGGCGTAAAGCTGCCGGGTTCATAAATCGTCTGGATGCGGGACTGCGCCGTCTGCGTGGTCACCAGCCGGTCGCCGTCCCAGCCGTACCAGGTCAGTGACGGTTCCACATGCTCCTGATGCCGGAACTGCTTCGCCAGCCGGCGGCCCAGCGGGTCGTAGAGGTAGCGGCCTTCAGCCCTGAGGCCGTTATGCCGCGTGTGGATGAAATGAATCAGCCGGTGCTGGTTATCGTAACGGTAGTGATGGCTGTCCCCGTCATCCACCGGCGTGCGCGCCGTTTTCTCTGTCAGCCTGCCGTGGCGGTCGTGATGGTACAGATAATGTGCGTCTTCATGGATACGGTTATCCGGCCATGCTGTCAGGGCGCGCTCTGGATGCAGCCCGGGCTCAGGCAGCCGGTTGCCTGCAGGGTCGGTGAGGTAAGTGTGCTGCCCATCAAGGTTCTCACTGGTGGTACGCACAGCGGTCAGTCTGCCGCCGGAGCCGTACGTATACTCCCTGACCTGAAGCGGGCCGCTGATGCGTACCAGTTGCCCGACTGCATCGTAGCCATAGTCGCGGTCCTGCTGCGGGCTGTTGAGGTGGTGGCTCTGCAGCTGCCCGCCGGGGGTCCAGGCGGTGGACAACGTATATAAAGGTGTGCCGAAGTGGCGCAGGGTTTCCCGGTGCAGACGGTCGCGGGTGAACTCCATGAGCGGGGTGTCGCCGAGCTTCATGCCTGCCAGGTATCCGGAGCCGTATGTCAGCCACTCCACCGGGGGAAGGCTGTCCGGCCGGAAGCGGTTCACCTGTCCCTGTTCATTCCGGGCGTGTGTGGTTTCGTGCTGCCAGAGCAGTGCCGCCGTGTCCGGGGCCTGTACCGTCTGGCGCTCACTGACCAGGCGGCCACGGTCATCGTACTGATAGTGCACGGCGACCCGGTGCCCTTCGCTGAGGTGGCTGATTTCAGTCAGCCAGCCGCGGTCGTCATAGTGCCAGTGCTCTGCAGGCTCGCCGTTCATGCTGCGGTGCGTCAGCCGGTCGGATGCATCGTAGTGCCAGAGGGTGATGAGGTCTTCCTCTTCGCTGCGGCTCAGCCTGCCGGTCAGGTCGTACCGGTAATACTGTGTCCTGCCGTCGAAACCGGTCTGCTGCGTCAGCCGGTCCAGTACGTCGTAATGCAGTGTACAGTGGCGGCCGTTTTCATTCGTGAGCCGGGTGACACGCCCCGCGGCATCGTAATCGAGTTGCCGGGTCAGGCCATCCTGCGTGGTGGACACGGCCCGGCCCGTGGCGTCATACCCGGTTTCACTGCGCCTGCCGTCCGGCAGTATCACCGTGGTCAGGTCACCGGCATCGTTGTACGCATAGCGGGTTTCATGGCCGTCAGCATCCGTCTGGCTGACCATCTGGCCCCGTTCGTTGTACGCGAACACCTGGCTCAGCCCTTCCTCGTGATGGATGGCTGTCACCTGCCCGAAGCGATTGTATTCATAGTGGGTCTGGTATCCCGAGCAGTCGGTGAAAGTCAGTACCTGACCGTAGCGGTTGCGGGTTATCTGTTTCTGGCTGCCGGTAGCGTCCTGAATACGGGACGGGTATTCACTGCGCGGGTCCTCGTACCCGTAGCGGGTGGTATTGCCCTCGCGGGAGGTCTCTGCCGTCAGGCGGCCCTGCGCATCGTATGTGAGACGCAGGACCAGACCATCCGGGTACTTCACGGCGCAGAGCTGTCGCTGAGGGGTGTGATAAAATTCGGTCAGCCTGCCATCGGGGGTGACAATGCCGGTGATGTTGCCGGAGGCAATATTATGCCGGTACTGCGTTTTGCGGCCTGCCGTATCGGTCTGTTCGATAAGCCAGCCCATCGGATTGTATGCGCTGAGCGTCACGCTGCCGTCGGCGTGCTCTTTTTTCACCACCCGCTTCAGGCCACCTTCGCCTTCGGTGTGCAGGACCTCCCGGCGGTTCAGGCTGTCGGTGATGGCAACCTGGTCGCGGGCATAATCATAGCGGTAGCTTAAGCCTGCCGGATTATGCTGCTCCGTTACCCGTCCTGACGCATCGTAGCAATAGGTGGTCTCAGGGCGACCGGCATAGCCGTGCGCCACCATCCTGCCGGGGTGTGCCGGGTCGTATGCAAAGCGACGCACCTGCACATCGCCCCGGTCATACACGGCTGCCAGCTCTCCGGCCGGGGAATACACATAGCGCGCCAGCGGTGCCGCTGGCAGGGTGTCGGGGTATTCGGGGTCATGCGTCAGCCAGACGGCGTCCAGCCGGATACCGCTGTCCTGACCATAGCGGGTGGCGACCGGCGCATCAGGACAGGCCGGTAATCCCTGCTGCCGGGCACGCTCTGGTCGTGTACTCAGCATCAGGCGAAAGCGACGCCCTGCGCCGTCCGTTACCGCCGTGATATGCCCGGTAAACTCACCTGCGGCCTCGCGGTGATACGTCAGTGTATGCCCGAAACGGTCAGCCAGCCCGGTCAGCACCCGGTACGGTGGCAGCGGAGGTGGCAGCGCTTCATCGATGCCCGGTACGCGCTCAGCCCACCCCAGAATCCACCAGGGACCCTGCAGGCTGCTGATGGCCAGGTACGTATGCTGACTGAGGCGGAGGTCTTCCGGCAGGGTCTGCCACACAGTATGCAGGGGGTTACTTGCGTGCAACCGGTCCACGCCACCCCGGGCAAGCCAGAACAGTTCAGAGCGGCTGAAGGCGGTCTCGCCGGGCAGCAGATACTCAAAGTGAATGCTGCGCCCGCCGTTGTCATTGAGGATAAGCGCCCCGTCCTGTATCTGCAGGACGATATCAGACGGGGCTTTCCAGCCGGGGCCGAAGAGACCGACCGGGGCGGGAGTGGGGGTACGGTAACTGCTGTAGGTGCGGGTGAGCAGAAAAGGCAGCGGGCCGGGAAGGGCGATATCGGTTTCGCCGGGCAACACTTTGGCACCGGGAAGCGGGTTGACCGGGGAGCCGGAGGTGATACCCCCGGGGCAGACCGAGCAGGCCACCCCGGTGGGTGCCCCAATCATCACACCCGCCGAGCCCTGCACAATGGGGCCACCATACTGCGTCATGTCGCCCTTCCGGGCCGCCGGTCTGCCGCTCATCGTCACATCCTTTTGTATGACGGCAGGCCTCATGCCCGCCGGTAAAAACAGGGATATACCTTATGCTGTGCAAAAGGGTGCAAACAGGGAGCCGGCTCCGGGAAGACTTAAATTAGGAAAACGTTTAGGCTGGTCATCCTCGACTCATCGCTAATTATTTCTTCTCTGGTATAAATTTCGCCCACCTTCTGCCGATGTAACACTACTGAATCTCTATCGACGAAAGAGGGAGTTTAATCGTCATGGTTACCGGTATTAAATCGCCTTTGTCGACAATGTTATCGAACCTGTCGACCACCCCGCGCGTGGGTACGCCGCGCGTAACCAGCACTGCCTCCTTGCCAGTCGCGGACAACGCCTCTACCAAAGTGACCTTTGGTAGCCAGACACAGGCCATCGCGGCGATTTACAGCCTGTCGCCGCAAAAAATCAGCGCCAGCGACACCGGCGTAAGCAATGCCACTATCCAGGTACTGCTGCATACCGCACAAAGCGGCAGCTCAATTTCCTCACTCGGTGGCGCCGGCCGCGCACTGCTTGAAACGCTGAAAGAGAATCGGGGGGACTTCACGCAAGCCGTCGCCGCAACGGATACCGCGCCGGGAATGGCTCCTGCTAATAAGTCCGCCATTTCACTGGATATCACCACCCGTTCCGGCTCGACGATACACCTCTCCCTGACGCAACAGGATGGTGGTGTTGCAGTGTCGATGACCACTGAGGGTGACGCGCTCAATGACGATGAGGCTGAGGCTGTAGCCTCGCTGGGCAAAGCGTTCCAGTCGGTGCTGGATGGACTGGGCAAACAGCCGCCAGAACTTGATATCTCAGGGTTGACGAAATTTAACAGCAGCGTCCTCAGGTCGATTGACCTGAAAACCGATGTGCGCAATGGTGATGATTCTCTACAGTCACTCAACTTCCACAGCGACAGCGATGAGAGCTGGGTGGCGTACCAGGATGCTGACTTCTCCCTGAAAATGACCAGCGATCGCTCCCAGAGCAACGATCCTGCCGATCGGGTGGCACAACAAGTCGCGCTGGCGGCCTACGATAAGCAGTTTGATAAAGCGCGTATCGACGGGAAGGGCGACAGAAATCAGATGGAGCTCATGAAGTCTGTTTTCCATGCCTTAAACACACCGCAGGATGAAACCATCAATGTCATCGATAACCCTGGTGACGTACGGGTCGGGGGTGGCAGCAGTGCGCCAGCCAAAGGGCTGAATGATTTTTCTCTCTCGCTGACGCGAACCTCGAAATCAATCAACCCGGCCCGACTTGATGAGAAAGAGAGCTTCTCTTATCAGGCTTCTCAAACTACTGAAGAGAGCCGGAGCTACGACGGTTCCCGCAGCGTGAAGCAGACGGCGCATAATCATCTGAGCGCCTCCTGGTATCAACCGCTGGACCCGTCTTTGCCACTATCGCTGAAAAAAGATAAGACCTCACAAAACTACCTCTATCACACGCTGGAAAATGATGAAGTCAACACCACAACCCTGAACTACAACGCTAAGGGGCTGCTGGCGGGCATCAGAAATCAGACTCAGGTGAACAACCTGGAAACCATGAAGAAGTACGTGATGGGCGATCTGGTGGATGAAATACATACACCGGAAAAATATAACCGCGAAACGCTTCAAAAGCTGTTGGCTGATTTATAGGCTGTTCTCAACGGGCCCTGCGGGGCCCGTTACGCTGGTTTTTAACGTGTAATCTGTTCCCGCAAAACCCGATTCCCGCTGCTTTATTCTGCCCTTAACGATTCAGCTAATTTTTAATGTTGCTTTTTTGTAAACAGATTAACACCCCCTCTAAATCCTGCTATGCTGCCGTCGCGGTATCGCGGATTTACCCTACAAACTGCTGTCTCACAGGAGCGTGAAGAGAAACGCCTGCCGCATTATGACAATGAGAGCGAGGAGAACCGTCGTGCTAGTAGAATACCGTAAGCACGTAGCCGAACGTGCCGCTGAGGGGATTGCGCCAAAACCATTAGATGCAACCCAAATGGCAGCACTCGTTGAGCTGCTGAAGAACCCGCCTGCTGGCGAAGAAGATTTCCTGTTAGACCTCCTGACCAATCGTGTTCCGCCGGGCGTTGATGAAGCCGCCTATGTTAAAGCGGGTTTTCTTGCGGCCATCGCCAAAGGCGAAGCCACCTCCCCCCTGGTTAATTCAGAGAAAGCAATTGAACTGCTGGGCACGATGCAGGGTGGTTACAACATCCATCCTCTGATTGACGCCCTGGACGATGCCAAACTGGCACCGATTGCGACCAAAGCACTGTCCCATACGCTGCTGATGTTCGACAACTTCTATGACGTAGAAGAAAAAGCCAAAGCGGGCAACGCGTACGCACAACAGGTACTGCAGTCCTGGGCTGACGCTGAATGGTTCCTGAGCCGTCCTCAGCTTGCAGAAAAAATGACCGTTACCGTCTTCAAAGTAACGGGCGAAACCAACACCGACGATCTCTCTCCGGCACCGGATGCCTGGTCCCGCCCGGATATCCCGCTGCACGCCCTGGCGATGCTGAAAAATGCCCGCGAAGGCATTGAGCCGGATCAGCCGGGTGTCGTTGGCCCCGTTAAGCAAATCGAAGCGCTGGCGAAAAAAGGTTTCCCGCTGGCTTACGTTGGTGATGTGGTGGGGACTGGTTCCTCTCGTAAATCAGCCACTAACTCGGTCCTCTGGTTTATGGGGGATGATATCCCTCACGTGCCAAACAAACGCGGTGGCGGTCTTTGCCTCGGCGGTAAAATCGCGCCTATCTTCTTCAACACTATGGAAGATGCGGGCGCACTGCCCATCGAAGTGGACGTAAACGACCTGAACATGGGCGACGTCATTGACGTTTATCCGTTTAAAGGCGAAGTGCGTAACCACGACACCGATGCGCTGCTGGCGACCTTTGAGCTGAAAACCGATGTCCTGATCGACGAAGTACGCGCCGGTGGCCGTATTCCGCTGATCATCGGCCGTGGGCTGACTACCAAAGCGCGTGAGTCGCTGGGTCTGCCGCACAGCGATGTGTTCCGTCAGGCGAAAGATGTCGCGGAAAGCAGCCGTGGTTTCTCGCTGGCGCAGAAAATGGTGGGCCGTGCCTGCGGCGTAAAAGGTATCCGTCCGGGTGCCTATTGCGAACCGAAAATGGCCTCCGTAGGTTCTCAGGACACTACCGGTCCAATGACCCGTGATGAACTGAAAGACCTGGCCTGTCTCGGCTTCTCTGCCGATCTCGTGATGCAGTCCTTCTGCCACACGGCGGCCTATCCGAAGCCGGTTGATGTCACCACACACCACACGCTGCCTGACTTCATCATGAACCGTGGCGGTGTGTCACTGCGTCCTGGCGATGGGGTTATTCACTCCTGGCTGAACCGCATGCTGCTGCCGGATACCGTCGGTACCGGTGGTGACTCCCATACCCGTTTCCCGATCGGTATCTCCTTCCCGGCGGGTTCTGGTCTGGTGGCCTTTGCCGCGGCGACTGGCGTGATGCCGCTGGATATGCCGGAATCGGTTCTGGTGCGCTTCAAAGGTGAAATGCAGCCGGGCATCACCCTGCGTGACCTTGTGCATGCTATCCCGCTGTACGCCATCAAACAGGGTCTGCTGACCGTTGAGAAGAAAGGCAAGAAGAACATCTTCTCTGGTCGTATCCTGGAAATCGAAGGTCTGCCGGATCTGAAAGTTGAGCAGGCGTTTGAGCTGACCGATGCCTCCGCTGAACGTTCCGCTGCCGGTTGTACCATCAAGCTGAACAAAGATCCGATTATTGAGTACCTGAACTCCAACATTGTTCTGCTGAAGTGGATGATCGCAGAAGGCTACGGCGATCGTCGTACGCTGGAGCGTCGCATCCAGGGGATGGAGAAATGGCTGGCGGATCCGCAGCTGCTTGAGGCCGATGCCGATGCGGAATATGCCGCGGTGATCGACATCGATCTGGCAGACATTAAAGAGCCGATTCTGTGTGCACCAAACGACCCGGACGATGCTCGTCTGCTTTCTGATGTGCAGGGCGCGCAGATTGATGAAGTGTTCATCGGTTCCTGCATGACCAACATCGGCCACTTCCGTGCAGCAGGTAAACTGCTGGATGCCCATAAAGGCCAGCTGCCGACCCGTCTTTGGGTTGCGCCGCCGACCCGTATGGATGCAGCACAGTTAACCGAAGAAGGGTACTACAGCGTATTCGGTAAGAGCGGTGCGCGTATTGAAATTCCGGGCTGTTCCCTGTGTATGGGCAACCAGGCGCGCGTAGCGGACGGTGCAACGGTGGTTTCCACCTCGACCCGTAACTTCCCGAACCGTTTAGGGACCGGTGCGAACGTCTATCTGGCGTCGGCGGAACTGGCGGCGGTCTCTTCTCTGCTTGGCAAGCTGCCAACGCCGGAAGAGTACCAGACCTATATCGCGCAGGTGGATAAGACGGCGGTGGACACCTACCGCTATCTGAACTTCGATCAGTTGAATCAGTACACTGATAAAGCCGACGGGGTTATTTTCCAGACGGCAGTGTAAATGTTTCCCCTCACCCTAACCCTCTCCCCAGAGGGGCGAGGGGACGGTCCGCACCACCCTCTCCCAGTGGGAGGTAAGTCGGGAGCGCACATAAATGCCACCCTCGCCCTGTGAGAGAGGGGCCGGGGGTGAGGGCATCAGAGCGCACATTGCTAAAAAGCGGAGAGCCTTCTCCGCTTTTTTTATTGCCTCCTTTCCACCGCTACGCTTTTTTTCTTCCGTTGTACTGCGATAATTAAAGCATTGGCTGACGTTAAGCCGGCATGAGGAAGAGATTATGGATTATGAATTTTTGCGTGACGTTACCGGTGGGGTAAAAGTCCGCATGTCGATGGGCCACGAGGTGGTGGGTCACTGGTTCAATGAAGAGGTGAAAGAGAACCTGGCGTTGCTGGATGAAGTCGAGCAGGCGGCGAAAACCGTGAAGGGCAGCGAGCGCTCATGGCAACGTGCCGGACACGAGTATACTTTGTGGCTGGATGGCGAAGAGGTGATGATTCGCGCCAATCAGCTGGCGTTTTCTGGTGATGAAATGGAAGAGGGCATGAACTACTACGACGAAGAAAGCTTCTCGCTTTGCGGCGTGGAAGATTTTCTGCAGGTCGTGGCGGCTTACCGGACATTCCTGAGCCAGCGTTAGTCTCCCCCGTCGGGCAATGAGGCCAGTGTGTGCTCGTTGCCGCCAGACATGCATCTACTGAAAAACGTCAGACGTTTTTCGCATTTCCCTTTGGCCTTAAATTACGTTTCTATGGTCTTCCGGACACGTCACGGAGACTTTCATGAAAGCGTTTATTTCTCGTTATTTTTTGGGCAGCACCCCGCGTGAACAGCGCGATGATGCGGAACATAATAGCCGGCGCGTCATGGAGTCGCTCCTGGCCGTGGCCAGCCTTTATGGCGTAGACATTGCGAGTGTTGACGTGGAGTGGTTTCATGATCAAACAACACGCTGAGCATCGCTTCACGCGAGAAATGTACTGGAATGAGCGATGCGCTCTGGCTGAACCTCTGGCGCTTCCCTGCGCCAGAGCGTCTTACACGGCGGGAATATTGCGGCCGTAATAGATCTCACGCATCTCCTTCCACAGCGCTTCGGTTATCTCTTTACGCTCCTGCGCGGTCAAATCTTCCGGACGAGTGTGGAACATGTAATGCCTGAGGTCGAACTCCTTAAGTAACATCTTGGTATGGAAGATGTTCTCCTGGTAAACGTTCACGTCCACCATGTCATACAGCGATTTCATATCATCAGACATAAAATTCTGAATCGAATTGATTTCGTGATCAATGAAGTGCTTCATGCCATTAACGTCGCGGGTAAAACCGCGCACACGGTAATCCACCGTGACGATGTCGGATTCCAGCTGGTGAATCAGATAGTTCAGTGCTTTTAAGGGCGAAATCACCCCGCAGGTGGAGACTTCGATATCTGCCCGAAAGGTACACAATCCCCCTTCCGGGTGGCTTTCAGGATAGGTATGCACACAGATATGGCTTTTATCGAGATGGGCGACGACGGCTTCCGGGAGCGGGCCAGGGTGTTCGGTTTTATCAATCAGCTGTGGATCGACCGGTTCTTCACTGACCAGAATGGTCACGCTCGCCCCCTGCGGCTCATAATCCTGACGGGCGATGTTAAGAATATTGGCACCGATAATATTGCAGGTTTCAGTGAGGATTTCCGTCAGGCGGGTGGCGTTATAAAGCTCATCAATATAGGCAATGTAGCCATCGCGCTCTTCTGCGGTTTTGGCGTAGCAAATGTCGTAAATACAAAAACTCAGACTTTTGGTCAGATTGTTAAAGCCATGCAGTTTCAGTTTTTTCAATTCTCATAGTCTCCTTAAGACGACGATGTCGAAAGCGCGTCTTGCAGGTACTGCGGCAGCGCAAAGGCGGCAGTGTGGATAGCTGGCGTGTAGTAACGGCAGGTGAGTCCCGCCTTATGAAAGCGTGCCTGAATAATTTCGCTTGAAAGGTGGCGCAGCGCTTCGTTATCCGTCGCCCAGGCAAAAGTCATGATGCCGCCGTAATAGGTAGGGATAGCTGCCTGGTAAAAGTTCACGTCAGCAAAGTAGTTACCCAGTTTGCGATGGCTGTCCAGCGCTTCGTCCTGTTGCAGGAAGCAGACCCCATTTTGTGCGACAAAAATCCCGCCCGGGTTCAGGCAGCGTTTGCAGCCTTCGTAAAAAGCGGAAGTGAAAAGGCTCTCGCCAGGACCGACCGGGTCGGTGCAGTCAGAGATGATAACATCGAAGGTCTGGTTAGTGCGGGTGACGAAATTGACGCCATCGTCGATGACGAGCTCAAAGCGGGGATCGACATAGGCTCCGGCATTATGCTTTGGCAGGTACTGACGACAAAAGGAGACCACGCCGGCATCGATTTCCACCATAGTGATGGTCTCGATCTCTTTATGACGGGTCACTTCACGCAGCATGGCGCCGTCGCCGCCGCCGATGATCAGCACCTGTTTCGCACGACCATGCGCCAGCAGCGGCACATGCGTCATCATTTCATGATAGATAAACTCATCGCGCTCGGTGGTCTGCACCACGCCGTCCAGCGCCATGACGCGGCCAAAAGCGGCATTTTCGAAGATGATGAGATCCTGATGCTCGGTTTTCTCATGATACAGCACCTGATCTACAGCAAAGTATTGCCCAAACTGGTCGTGCAGCGTTTCATGCCACAAGGTAGGGTCGGCCATTGGTTGCTCCTTTGTTAACATCTGCTCAAACAAAGCGCAACATCATAGCTAACTCTGACCGCAGTTGCACGGCCAGGGCTCAACGATGAACAGCGATTACTTCACGTAGGCAAGCAGGCTCAGGGAATCGCGCGCCAGCGCTTTGCATTTTTTAGCGGTGGGAATTTTTATACCACTTAAATCGCGGTAGCTCTCTTCACCAAGGGATTTCATATCCCAGGTATCGTAGTTGGTCAGATCCCACTGGTTTTGTTGCGCGAAAAAGACCAGCGCACGGCGGATCTGTCCATTAGGCAGGTTGTTATAGCCGCAATCGTTTTTCAGAAAGACAAACACTGCCGTGAGATCGGCCATATCTTCCGCTTCGGATTCGTTAAGGGCATAGCTATTAGCGGAGACAGCCAGCAGGCTGCCAAACAGGACTGATCTGAAAAGCGTCTTCATTGTTCATACCACGGCATAACGGAAATTAAACGTTAGCATACTGCAGGCGAGGCGACGATATTTATTATTGTCCGATAATAACCTCTTTTCTTGACCTTCCGGCAAGGGGAGGGTTTATGCTCAAAACATCGCCTGCAAGAGAATAAGGAAATGAAGATGCAACGTCGTGATTTTTTAAAGTATTCCGCGGTCCTGGGCACGCTCGGCGCTCTGCCGCTCTGGAGTCGCGCGGTGCTGGCGGCGGACCGACCCGTATTACCGGTTCCTGACCTGCTACAACCGGATGCGCGAAATCATATTCAGCTTAACGTGCAGGCAGGCACGTCGACGTTTGCAACAACACCGGTGACCACCTGGGGTTATAACGGAAATCTGCTGGGGCCTGCGATCCGGTTACGACGGGGGAAAGCGGTGAGTGTCACAATCCAAAATACGCTGGCAGAAGAGACCACACTGCACTGGCATGGCCTCGAAATACCCGGCGAAGTGGACGGCGGGCCGCAGGGTGTGATTAAACCTGGCGCCAGCCGCACGGTCAGTTTCACACCTAATCAGCCTGCGGCAACCTGCTGGTTTCATCCCCATCAGCATGGCAAAACAGGTCGCCAGGTGGCGATGGGACTGGCAGGACTGGTACTGATTGATGATGATTATAGCCAGACGCTGCGTCTGCCCCAGCAGTGGGGTATTGACGATATTCCGGTGATCATGCAGGACAAAAAATTCACCGCCGACGGGCAGATTGACTACCAGCTCGATGTGATGAGTGCGGCGGTGGGCTGGTTTGGCGACACGCTGCTGACCAATGGCGCGCGGTATCCGCAGCATGCCGCCCCGCGCGGTTGGCTACGCCTGCGCCTGCTCAATGGGTGTAATGCCCGTTCGCTGAACATTGCCACCAGCGATAATCGTCCACTCTATGTGATTGCCAGTGACGGCGGATTGCTTGCAGAACCGGTAAAAGTCAGCGAGCTGGCGATACTGCCCGGCGAGCGTTTTGAAGTGCTGGTGGAAAACCGCGACCGGGAGGCTTTTGATATTGTCACTCTACCGGTCAGTCAGATGGGTATGGCCGTATCGCCTTTCGATAAACCTCATCCGGTGCTGCGTATTCAGCCGCTGATGGTGACGGCGTCGGCAATACTGCCGGATACGCTGGTCCCCGTCCCTCCGGTTCCCGGACTTGATGGTATCACCCAACGCAGGCTGCAACTCTCAATGGACCCTATGCTCGACATGATGGGGATGCAGGCGTTGCAGCAAAAATATGGTGATGCGGCAATGGCTGGAATGAGTATGCATCACGGTCAAATGAATCACGGTCAAATGCATCACGGTCAAATGAATCACGGTCAAATGAATCACGGCCAAATGGAACACGGTAAGGGCGGGTTCGATTTCCACAACGCCAACCGGATTAACGGAAAAGCCTTTGATATGCAAAATCCGGCCTTTGCGGCAGAGCAGGGAATTTGGGAGCGCTGGGTGATTTCAGGTGAGGGGGACATGATGCTGCATCCGTTCCACATCCACGGCACTCAGTTTCGTATTCTGTCGGAAAATGGCAACCCACCCGCTGCCCATCGTGCAGGCTGGAAGGATATGGTGAGTGTGGACGGGGCGAAAAGCGAAGTGCTGGTGAAATTTAATCATCACGCAGCGAAGGAATCCGCTTATATGGCGCACTGCCATCTGCTGGAGCATGAAGATACGGGGATGATGGTAGGATTTACGGTTTAAAATGGGGGAGGCCTTATGCCCTCACCCTGGCCCTCTCCCACGGGGAGAGGGAGAAAACACTAAAAAAGGCAACTTACGTTGCCTTTTTGCTTTTATTTCGCGTCGTCCGGCAGCGCGTAGGCAACAATATAATCGCCCATCTTCGTACCAAACGAACCGTGACCGCCGGCAGAGATGACAACGTACTGCTTGCCATTCACTTCATAGGTCATCGGCGTGGCTTGTCCACCGGCGGGTAGACGGCCCTGCCACAGTTTTTCACCGTTGCTCATATTGTACGCACGCAGGTAGTTATCTGCGGTTGCGGCAATAAACAGTACGTTACCAGCGGTGGAAATCGGGCCACCCAGCATCGGCATACCCATATTGAACGGCACCGGAACCGGCATCGGGAACGGCATGCTGTCCTGTGGTGTACCAATACGTTTCTTCCACACTACCTGGTTGGTTTTCAGATCCAGTGCGGAAATATAACCCCATGCTGGCTGTTTACACGGCAGACCGAACGGAGAGAGGAACGGATTCAGGGTCACGCCAAACGGCACACCGTACTGCGGCTGAATACCGGCTTCGGTACCGCTGCCTTTGGCGTCTTTCGGCTGCTCCATTGGGTTACCCGGACCACGCGGAATCAGTTTCGAAACAAACGGCAGGGCCATTGGGTTAGCAATCGCTACCTGACGATTCGGGTCAACGGAGATACCACCCCATTCAAACATCCCCAGGTTACCCGGGAAGACCAGCGTGCCCTGTTCAGACGGCGGCGTGAAGATACCTTCATAACGCAGCTGATGGAACATGACACGGCACACCAGCTGGTCAAACATGGTGGCGCCCCACATATCCGCACCGCTCAGATCTTTCTTCGGGCGGAAGCTGAGATCAGAGAAGGGCTGGGTTTTGGTGACGTAGTCGCCTTTTGCGGCGCCCTGCGGAACCGGTTTTTCCGGGGCAGGAACCACTAACTTACCGTTGCTACGATCCAGCACGAAGATATTACCTGTCTTCGCCGGTGCGTAGATAACCGGAACGGTTTTGCCGTTAACGGTAATGTCAGCCAGCGTCGGCTGGGAAGGCATGTCCATATCCCACAGATCGTGGTGGACGGTCTGGTAGCTCCAGGCCAGTTTACCGGTGGTCGCGTTCAGCGCCACGATAGAGCTGGCGTAGCGTTCCTGCTCCGGAGTGCGGTTACCGCCCCAGATATCCGGCGTGGTCACGCCCATTGGCAGGTAGACCAGGTCCAGCTTCGCGTCATACGCCGCCGGTGCCCAGGAGTTAGGAGAGTTAAAGGTAAAGGTGTGCTCATCCGACGGGATGGCATTGGGATCTTTCGCGCCCGGATCGAAGGCCCACAACAGCTTACCGGTGTTGACATCAAAACCACGAATCACGCCGGAGGTTTCGCGGGTAGAGAAGTTATCGGTCACGGAACCGGCAATCACAATGGTCTTGTCGGTGATGATGGGCGGCGAAGTGGGTTCATACAGGCCTGGAGTGGTATCCGGCATGTTGGTTTGCAGATTCAGGATACCTTTGTTCGCAAAGGTTTCGCACAGTTTGCCGGTCTCAGCATTGAGGGCAAACAGACGACCATCATTGACCGGCAGCATAATGCGACGCGGGCAGTCGGCAATCACTTCCGGGCTTGCATTATCCGCGCGGGCTTCATGGTAAGAGACGCCACGACAGGTAACATGCTGGAAGGACGGGTTGGTATTTAACTGCGGATCGAAGTGCCACTTCTCTTTCCCGGTCGATGCATCCAGGGCAAACAGGCGCTGGTGCGCGGTACACAGGTAGAGCGTGTCGCCTACTTTAATCGGCGTCACTTCGTTGGTCAGTTCACCCGGATCGTTCGGGAGCTTCAGATCGCCAGTACGGAAAACCCAGGCTTCCTTCAGATTTTTGACGTTGTCAGCATTGATTTGCTTAAGCGGTGAGTAACGCTGACCTTCCTGATTACGTCCGTAAGCCGGCCAGTCACCATCAGCCACCTGCGAAATAGCGGGCGCCGGGGTGGAATCCGCACTCAGGGTGCCTTTCACTTCCTGCGGATCGTTAAACCCGGCCCAGGTCAGCATACCGCCACTGATTAACAGAGCAACCACCAGCGCGGCTACCGCGCCGCCGGAAGGAATAAACAGTCGACGCCAGACAAACGGCAGAACAAGCCAGATGCCAAAGAAGACCAGAATGTCACTGCGTGGCGTCAGCGCCCAGAAGTCAAAGCCGACCTCCCACACGCCCCAGATCATCGTTGCCAGCAGGAAAGCAGCATACAGCCACAATGCTGAACGCTTACGACGCCATAACAGGGCTGTTACCCCAAGCATGACCAGCCCTGCAATAGGGTAGTACCAGGAGCCGCCAAGGGAGACAAGCCAGACCCCACCTATCAGTAAATACAGTCCGCATAGTGCAGCGAACAGCGTAGTCAGCGTCACAAGGAGACCTGACCGTTGCGGTTTTGTTTCTGCCATAGAAAGTTACTCTTCAAATTCATTAATATTTTAGTAGCAACTAATTATAGGATTTAACAAGTGTGATCGTCATCACAAATTGAGCTTTATCGACAGATAAACATCAGAAATGCGTTTGCTGGTATACTGCACGACTTGCGCTTCATCAGCGGGAACAAGCGTACCGGTGATGATTGATTTGTTTTTTAAATCATATGGTTAGTTAAAATGAAACATACTGTTGAAGTGATGATCCCGGAAGCGGAGATCAAAGCGCGTATCGCGGAACTGGGTCGTCAAATCACCGAACATTACCGGGATAGCGGCAGTGAAATGGTCCTGGTAGGGCTGCTGCGCGGGTCGTTTATGTTTATGGCCGACTTATGTCGTGAGGTACAGGTCTCCCATGAAGTCGATTTTATGACCGCCTCCAGCTACGGCAGCGGCATGTCTTCCTCACGTGATGTAAAAATCCTCAAAGACCTTGATGAAGACATTCGCGGCAAAGACGTGTTGATCGTCGAAGACATTATCGATTCCGGCAATACCCTCTCGAAAGTGCGTGAGATCCTGAGCCTGCGTGAACCTAAATCGCTCTCCATCTGCACACTGCTTGATAAGCCATCCCGCCGTGAAGTTCAGGTAGAGGTTGAGTACATCGGATTTTCCATTCCCGACGAATTTGTCGTGGGTTATGGTATTGATTATGCTCAGCGTTACCGTCATTTGCCCTATGTCGGCAAAGTTGTCATGCTGGACGAGTAAGCATAAAAAAAGCCGGGACAAGCCCGGCCTGATTTGACGGACCGGTTAACGCCGGCCCGTGTGGCATTACTTATGGTTGATGTGTTTTTTGCTAAGGTTAGCGAGGCCCAGGCGATAGCGCTGTTCAAGCACCTCACGGTTGGTTGCCGTCACTTCCAGGTCACGCAGCAAGCCATCATGAATACCATATGCCCAGCCGTGAATCGTCACATTCTGACCGCGTTTCCAGGCGGATTGCATAATCGTTGAGTGGCCCAGGTTATAGACCTGTTCCATCACGTTCAGTTCGCAAAGCGTATCCAGACGGCGCTCTTCCGGCATCTCGTTCAGCAGTGCGCTATGTTTGAACCAGATATCACGAATGTGGAGCAGCCAGTTATTGATAAGCCCCAGTTCCGGATTTTCTACTGCGGCTTGTACGCCACCGCAACCGTAGTGACCACAGATGATGATATGCTCCACTTCCAGTACGTCGACCGCGTACTGAACCACGGAAAGGCAGTTGAGGTCAGTGTGAATGACCAGGTTTGCAACATTTCGGTGTACAAAAAGTTCACCAGGCTCTAAACCAGTAAGGCGCTCGGCAGGAACGCGACTGTCAGAACATCCAATCCATAGAAAGCGCGGTTTTTGAGCCTGCGCCAGCGTTTCAAAGAATCCAGGATCCTCTTCCACCAGCATTTTTGACCATAGTGCATTGTTGCTGATGAGTGTATCTATGTCTTTCATGGAAGTTAACGACCTGTAACTAAAGAAGTGCGTTGCGCTAATATAGGTCAACTCCATTTTTTTTTAAACCACACATTCGAGTGTAAAAAAAAGGTAAGTGAAAATTCATGACCATTGCACTGGAGCTTGAGCAGCTTAAAAAAACCTATCCCGGCGGCGTCCATGCGCTGCGCGGTATTGATCTGAAAGTAGAAGCCGGTGACTTCTATGCGCTTCTGGGGCCGAACGGTGCGGGTAAATCCACCACCATCGGAATCATCAGTTCACTGGTCAATAAGACCTCTGGCCGGGTGAGCGTTTTCGGTTATGACCTTGAGAAAGACGTGGTCAACGCCAAGCGGCAGTTGGGCCTGGTCCCTCAGGAGTTCAACTTCAACCCGTTTGAGACGGTTCAGCAAATCGTGGTGAACCAGGCGGGGTACTACGGCGTTGAGCGTAAAGAGGCGCTGGCACGCAGTGAAAAGTACCTGAAACAACTGGATCTGTGGGAAAAACGCAACGAACGTGCTCGGATGTTATCCGGCGGTATGAAGCGTCGTCTGATGATCGCCCGCGCGCTTATGCATGAGCCTAAACTGCTCATCCTCGACGAACCGACCGCAGGGGTGGATATTGAGCTGCGCCGTTCGATGTGGGGATTCCTGAAAGATCTTAACGATAAAGGCACCACCATCATCCTTACCACGCACTATCTGGAAGAGGCTGAGATGCTGTGCCGCAACATTGGGATTATCCAAAGCGGTGAGCTGGTGGAAAACACCTCGATGAAGTCGCTGCTGGCGAAGCTGAAATCAGAAACCTTTATCCTGGATCTGGCCGGTAAAAGTCCGCTGCCGAAGCTTGAGGGTTATGACTACCGGCTGGTGGACACTTCAACGCTCGAAGTGGAAGTGCTGCGCGAGCAGGGGATCAACAGCGTCTTCAGCCAGCTCAGCGCGCAGGGTATTCAGGTGTTAAGTATGCGTAACAAAGCTAACCGTCTGGAAGAGCTGTTCGTCGCGCTGGTTCACGATAAAAAAGGAGAACGCGCATGATGCAGCTTTATTGGGTCGCGCTGAAAAGTATCTGGCATAAAGAGGTTCAGCGCTTTATGCGTATCTGGATCCAGACTCTGGTGCCGCCGGTCATTACCATGACCCTCTATTTCATCATCTTTGGTAATCTGATTGGTTCACGTATTGGTGAGATGCATGGTTTTACCTATATGCAGTTCATCGTGCCGGGCCTCATCATGATGGCGGTGATTACCAATGCCTATGCCAATGTGGCCTCGTCATTTTTCAGCGCCAAGTTCCAGCGCAATATTGAGGAGCTGCTGGTAGCGCCGGTGCCGACGCATGTCATCATCGTGGGTTACGTTGGAGGCGGTGTCGCGCGGGGAATTTGCGTCGGGGTGTTAGTCACTGCCGTGTCGCTGTTTTTCGTGCCTTTCCAGGTGCATTCATGGGTGTTTGTGGCCCTGACGCTGCTGCTGACCGCGGTGCTGTTCTCACTGGCGGGGTTGCTGAATGCCGTCTTTGCCACGACCTTTGATGACATCAGCCTGATCCCAACCTTTGTGCTGACGCCATTGACCTACCTGGGCGGCGTATTCTATTCACTGACGCTGCTTCCCCCTGTCTGGCAGGCGCTATCGCACCTCAACCCTATCGTCTATATGATAAGCGGCTTCCGCTTTGGCTTCCTCGGCATTACCGATGTGCCCCTGTTTACCACGGTGGCGGTGCTGGCGGTCTTTATCATCGTGTTTTATGGCTTGTGCTGGTATCTCATCCAGCGCGGACGCGGCCTGCGTAGCTAATCCTTCCTGCCGGCGGGCGATGTTCGCCGGCGCTTTCTGCCCGCCATTCTATGATTTCTGTCACCGACGACTGTGGGTCACTTCGCTACACTTTCTCTCTGCTAAGGAGAAACGTATGCTGGGATGGGTCATTGCTTGTCATGATGAGCGCGCGCTGGCGCTGTTGCACACCCTTGAAGCGCAGTTTGCGCCGTTAGTGCAATGCCGCGCGGTAAATTTTCATCAGGGTCTGAGTACCAATATGCTAAGCCGGATGATGTGTGATGCCCTGCATGAGACTGATTGCGGAGACGGCGTGGTCTTCCTGACCGATATCACCGGCGCGCCACCCTACCGGGCTGCGGCCCTGCTGAGCCATAAGCATGACAATTGTGAAGTGATTTCTGGCGTTGATGCTCTGCTGCTGCAGACGATGTATCCGCTTCGCGAGACCCTTAACAGCGATGAGTTTCGCAATATGATGGTGGCGATTGGCGGGTCGACGGTGAGCAGCCTTTGGCATCAGCAGCAGAAGAACCCGCCATTTGTTTTACTGCATGATTTGTACGAAAAATAATCATTGGTATTCATTTTACTTTTGTTACAATACCGCCAGTTTTTTCCATCCGGTTGCCCCAATGCCTCGTTTATTCATCATTTTCCTGCTGTTTTTTTCCGGCGCCGCTTCGGCACGTCTGGTCACTGATAACCCCGAGCCCGCCCGTTATATGCAGATCACGGAGGATGCCGAAGTCTGGGGGCAAATCGGCAATGATGTCGTGACGGTTGGCAACCTGCGTGCCGGGCAAATTATCGCCGTGGAACCCGGCGTTGAAGATTACTACACCTTTCGTTTTGGATTCGGTAAAGCGTGGATAGATAAAGGTCATCTGGGCACTCTGCGCGGCAACGAGCGGGTAGAAGATAGTCTGGGAGATCTTAATAAGCCGCTCAGTAATCAGAATCTTATAACCTGGCAGGAGACGCCGATGTATAACGCGGCAGACGTCAAGAGTCCGCCGTTTGGCGTGCTCGCTGCCAATCTTCGCTATCCCATCATCAGCAAGCTAAAAGACCGGCTTAACCAGACCTGGTTTCAGATCCGCATTGGCGAGCGCCTGGCATGGATTAGCAGCCTGGATGCGCAGGAGGATAATGGTATTCCGGTTCTGACCTATCACCATATCCTGCACGATGAAGAGAACACCCGCTTTCGCCACACCTCGACCACCACATCGGTGCGCGCCTTCACCAACCAAATGACATGGCTGCGCGATCAGGGCTACACCACGCTTAGCCTGTATCAGCTCGAAGGGTATGTGCGTAACCGCATGAACCTGCCCGCACGCTCCGTTGTGATAACCTTTGATGACGGTCTGAAATCGGTGAGCCGCTACGCTTACCCGGTGCTGAAAGAGTACGGTTTCAAAGCCACGGCTTTTATCATCTCCTCGCGTATCAAACGCCAACCCCAGCCCTGGGATGCCCGGTTTCTGCAGTTTATGAGCATCTCCGAACTCAACAGCATCTCCAGCGTTTTCGACTTCCAGTCCCATACCCATTTTCTCCACCGGGTAGATGATGCCAGACATCCCGTTCTGCTCAGCCGCAGCTATGAAAATATTCTGATGGATTTCAGGCACTCACGCCGGGCCCTCTCTCAGTTCAACGCCCATGTGTGGTTTCTCTCCTATCCCTTTGGCGGCTACAACGATAAAGCCGTACAGGCAGCACAGGACGCAGGGTTCCACCTGGCGGTGACAACGGTGCGTGGGAAGGTGAAGCCGGGGGATAATCCGATGTTACTCAAGCGGTTATATATTTTAAGAACCGATTCACTGGAAGAGATGTCGAGGCTTATCAGTAATCAACCTCAGGGGTAAATCGAATCAGGGGCATAAGGCTATTTTATTTGTCATTTTGAACCCGGGCAGTGCTCGAAATCCTCACGTACCCTTTGTACGCTCCGGTTTCTGCGCGCTGTCCGTGCCCAGAGTGACTGCATCAATAACGCCTTCTCCCCCTGATCGGGAGCATAAGGCTATTTTATTGGTCATTTTGAACCTGGGTAGTGCTCGAAATCCTCACGCACCCTTTGTACGCTCCGGTTTCTGCGCGCTGTCCGTGCCCAGAGTGACTGCATCAATAACGCCTTCTCCCCCTGATCGGGAGCATAAGGCTATTTTATTGGTCATTTTGAACCCGGGCAGTGCTCGAAATCCTCACGTACCCTTTGTACGCTCCGGTTTCTGCGTGCTGTCCGTGTCCAGAGTGACTGCATCAATAACGCCTTCTACCCCTGATTGGGGCAATACTGCTCATCCGCCGGATGGCTTATGCCACCTGTACTGGTACCGCTTTCGCGGTGCGTTTCATTTCGTTGTCGCCATCAAAATAGGCCACTTTGGGCTGCCAGCTACGGGCCTGCTCATCGGGCATGGTGACGTAAGAGGCGATGATCAGAATATCACCAACGTCCGCGCAGTGTGCCGCCGCGCCGTTTACCGAAATAATGCGTGAGCCACGTTCACCGGCAATGGCGTAAGTGGAAAAGCGCTTACCGTTGGTCACGTTGTAAATATCGATGGCTTCGTATTCAAGGATACCAGCCGCCTCAAGGAAATCCTGGTCAATCGCGCAGGAACCTTCGTAGTGCAGGTCGGCCTGCGTCACCTTTACGCGGTGGAGCTTGCCTTGCAGCATCGTGCGAATCATAAATTGAACCTTTGTTACCAATAAACGCTAAAGGAAGGGCCGCTCCCTGCGATTCGCCCTGCATCTCCCCCTCGCCATACTGACGTTGGGGGAGTTTCAGAGCGGGAGTATTGCCCGATTTTTCACCAAAGTCTACTACGCCAAATCAACCAGGGTATTGTCGATTAAACGGGCCTCGCCGAGCCATGCGGCCATCAAAATCACGGCGCGTTTGCTGCTTCCGGTTAAAGCCATCAGGGTGTCGGCATCGCGAATCTGAATATCATCGGCACGAAAACCCTTGTCGTTCAGCGCCTGCCCGGCCAGGGCGATTACCTCATCAACATTGCGTTCGCCGGCACGTATTTTATCGGCCATCTCATTCATGGTCTTACTCAGACCAGGGGCGATTTTGCGCTGTTCGGCGGTCAGATAGCCATTACGCGAACTCAATGCCAGGCCATCTTTTGCCCGCACTGTGGGTACGCCGACTATCTCAATGTCATAACCCATATCGGCAACCATTTTGCTGATGAGTTTTAACTGTTGATAATCTTTTTGTCCGAAGCAGGCCACATCCGGCTGAATCAGGTTGAACAGCTTACTGACAATAGTGGATACACCACGGAAATGACCGGGACGGCTGGCCCCTTCAAGCATGGTCGAAATGCCAGGGACATCGACATAGGTCTGCGTCTCGGTACCGGCCGGATAAATATCCGCAGGGGCGGGGGCAAAGACGAAATCCACCTTGCGTTTATTCAGTTTTTCACAATCTTCCTGCAGCGTACGCGGGTAGCGCGCCAGATCGTCCGCACGATCGAACTGCATCGGGTTAACGAAAATAGTGACCACCACGACGTCTGCGCGCGCTTTCGCTTCATCCACGAGCGTCATATGGCCGTCATGCAGGTTGCCCATGGTTGGCACCAGGGCGATGCGTTTGCCTTCCTGACGCAGGCGACGGATATGCTGGCGTAGCAGCGGTAGCGTTTCGATAATCAACACGACGATACTCCTTAATGGAAACTGTGTTCTTCGCCCGGATAAGCGCCGGACTCGACGTCAGCAACATATTGACGCACGGCCGCGCGCAGGTTACCCGCCTCGGTGAGGAAGTTTTTGGCAAATTTGGGAATGTGTCCACCGGTGATACCAAAGGCATCGTGCATCACCAGAATTTGTCCGTCGGTCACGTTACCGGCACCAATACCGATAACCGGGATGGTCAGCGCCTCAGTCACGCGTTTAGCCAGTTCTACCGGGACGCATTCCAGCACCAGCAGCTGTGCGCCTGCAGCCTCAAGCGCCAGTGCATCATCCAGCAGCGTTTGCGCGGCATCCTCGCTGCGACCCTGAACTTTGTAGCCACCGAAAATATTCACGGACTGGGGCGTTAAGCCAAGATGCCCGCACACCGGTACGGCGCGTTCAGTGAGCATTTTCACCGTCTGGGCTAACCAGCGTCCCCCTTCGATTTTGACCATGTTGGCCCCGGCGCGCATGACGGTAGCCGAATGCGCAAAGGCCTGTTCTGGTGTGGCATAAGCCATAAATGGCAGATCGGCGAGCAGCAGGCAATAAGGGGCACCACGGCGAACCGCACGGGTATGATAGGCGATGTCGTCTACCGTCACGGGCAGGGTGGAATCATGACCCTGGACCGTCATCCCTAACGAATCGCCAACCAGCATCACGTTGATGCCCTCTTCAGCAAACAGCTTTGCAAAGCTGTAGTCGTAGGCAGTGATAGTGGCGAAGCGTTTTTTTTTCCTTTTTGCATTTAAGCAGCAGGGAAAGGGTGGTTGGTTTCATAACGTTTCCTGATGGCTAAAAACGAATCCTGGCGCATTCTAGCAGTATGATTCAGGTGAACAATGATTTTAGGCAATCGTTCAACTGCGATCACAACTACGGCGACAGAAAAGGGTTTTACCATAAGGCGGGTTTATCTGCACCGCATTGCGTGAGGCGTTCAGTGAGCAGGGTGCCATCAGGAAAGCGAAGGGCGGGGGCGATTTCAAACAGCGGCCAGAGCATGAAACCGCGGTTGAACATGTCGTAGTGAGGCACCGTCAGGCGTGGGGTCTGAATACTCTCATCGCCAAATAACATGATATCTAAATCCAGGGTTCGTGGCCCCCAGCGTTCGGCTTTACGCTCACGCCCTTGCTGTAACTCAATGCGCTGCGTGTTATCCAGTAACGCGTCCGGTGGCAGCTGCGTCTCAAGGGCCACGGCGGCATTAAGATAGTCCGGCTGATCCTGCGGGCCGAGTGGCGGGGTGCGATAAAATGAGGAAACAGCAACCACCCGGCTTTGGGGAATATCACCCAGTGCTGAAAGCGCAGCATTAACCTGTTGCAGGGGAGAGGCAAGATTACTACCGATGGCAATATAGCAAAGCGTTGGGGACATTTCGGCTCCTGATGCAGACACGGTAAAGCATCAGGCCTGCTCATGGCAGGCCTGAAGATCAAACGAATTATGCGCTTTCGCGCCGTGGCGCGCGCTTACGCGGCCTACGGTGGCGACGACGCGCGGCGGGCTCATCACCCAGATCGTCGAGCATCTCTTTTTGATCCGGTGGCGCGGAAACCTGAAATTCGCCCCACCATTTCGCCAGACGCTGTAGCTCAGCGTTGCGCTCAATTTCGGCCCTGAGCGCGAGCAGATCGTAAGCGGCCCGGAATTTAGGATGTTCCATCAGTTTCCAGGCACGTTTACCCTGGCGACGGGACATGCGTAACTGTAGCTGCCAGATATCACGCACAAGCGTCGTGATGCGCTTAGGAATAGCCAGCGTACGGCAGGCCTCATCGAGAACATCATTCATGGCCAGCGCAAAGGCATCGTAATAGGCCAGTCCACTCTCCTGCGCGATACGCTGGGCAGTTTCCAGTAAGGGGTACCAGAACATAGCGGCGAACAGGAAGGCCGGATTAACGCGCATATCATTGTGAATGCGGGTGTCGGTATTTTTAAGCACCTGCGCGATGATACGCTCCATCGCGCTGTCACCGTTTTCAGTGAAGTAGCGGCAGAGGGTCGGGAAAAGAGGCTGGAATAGATTGTATTCGCGTAGCAACGTGTAGGTGTCGAAGCCATAACCAGCTTGCAGCAGCTTAAGTGCCTCTTCGAACAGACGCGCAGGCGGCACGTCGTTGATCAGCGTTGCCAGCCGTGGAATGGGTTCAGCTGTTTCCGCGCTGATGCTCATACCCAGTTTGGCCGCAAAGCGAACAGCACGCAGCATGCGCACCGGATCTTCCCGATAGCGGGTCTCCGGGTTGCCAATCAGACGAATAACGCCATCTTCCAGGTCACGCATGCCGCCGACATAATCGCGGACGGTAAAATCGGCAACGCTGTAATAAAGGCTATTGATGGTGAAGTCGCGGCGCTGCGCATCTTCTTCAATGGAACCAAAGATGTTGTCACGCAACAGCATACCGTTTTGCCCGCGCTGTGACGTGGTGCGGTCAGATGCGGCCTCTTCATGATGGCCACGGAAGGTGGCGACTTCGATGATTTCCGGGCCAAACATCACGTGAGCCAGGCGGAAACGGCGGCCAACCAGGCGGCAGTTGCGGAACAGCTTACGTACCTGATCCGGCGTAGCGCTGGTGGTGACATCAAAATCTTTCGGTTTCTTGCCCAGGAGCAAGTCACGCACCCCGCCACCCACAAGGTAGGCATCGTAACCCGCTTTGTTCAGCCGATAGAGCACTTTGAGCGCGTTTTCACTGATATCTTTGCGGGAGATAGCGTGCTGCTCACGCGGAATAACCGTCATCTGAGGTTGTACAGTAGCCTCAACGACCATGCTTTCTTCGCGGCTAAGCACCTTACGGCAAAAATTAGCGACTCGGGTAAAAATAGTGCACCTCGTAGTGTCAAACGTCAGGACAAAAAAATAGCGGCTAATCATAGCTCAGCGCGAAGCGTTTGAGAATGATGTATTCACATCCACTGCATCTGGCACCCGGGAAAGCGTCCAGTTTGCGACTGCGCGAGAGAGTAAATCCTCGATGCTGAGGTCCTGCCATTCTTCTGTTGCGTTCTGGTTTAAGAATTGTAACGCCCTGATTATTATGGGGCGCGGATCGCCGCCAGGCAAGGCGGGCGCATGGTTTTGCTTGGAGAGCTTGTCCCCTTGTGCATTTAACGCCAGCGGTAGATGAATGTAACCGGGAGCAGGCCAGGCAAAGTGCTGATAAAGCGAAAGCTGCCTTACCGTAGGGTCAATTAAATCCGCACCGCGCACGATCTCCGTTACCCCCTGAAAGTGGTCATCGACCACGACGGCGAGGTTGTAGGCAAACAGACCATCCCGGCGGTGGATAATAAAATCTTCACGGGCCAGATGCGGATCGACATGAATATCGCCGCGCAGCTTGTCATGAAAATGGGTCACCGGATGGTGTTGCAACAGGCGGACGGCGGCATGGTCCGGGCCCTGATTCAGCGTGCGGCAATGTCCATCGTAAAATCCCCCCACACGCTGGATGCGCGCACGGGTACAGGTGCAGTAATAGCTCAGGTTTTGCGCCTTAAGCCAGGCGAGCGCTTCGCGGTATGCCTCGTGACGCTGTGATTGCCAGAGCACCTCGCCATCCCAGTGCAGACCATAGTGGGTAAGCTGGCGCAAAATAGTATCTGCAGCGCCGGGGACTTCGCGTGGCGGGTCGATATCTTCAATGCGAACCCGCCATACGCCGTGGTTGGCGCGAGCCTGCAGATAGCTGCCGAGGGCGGCAATAAGGGAGCCGAAATGAAGTTCACCAGAGGGTGATGGCGCAAAGCGTCCTGTATAGCGAGGTTCAGACATGGTGAAAGCGAAAAGCATCGATAGCGGAAAAATTGTCCCGACTATAGCACAGCCTGAAGTGAAGGCGCAGGCCGGGAACAGCGCTGCGCCAACAGAGAGATGACCGGCTGTCGGTCATCAGAAAACTTAACCCGCCATCTGTTTTTCGCGGATTTCAGCCAGGGTTTTACAGTCGATGCAGAGGTCGGCTGTTGGACGCGCTTCCAGGCGACGAATGCCAATCTCTACGCCGCAGGATTCGCAGAAGCCGAAGTCTTCGTCTTCCACTTTTTTCAGCGTTTTTTCGATCTTTTTAATCAGTTTACGCTCGCGGTCACGGTTACGCAGTTCGAGGCTAAACTCTTCTTCCTGGGCCGCGCGGTCTACCGGGTCCGGGAAGTTTGCCGCTTCATCCTGCATATGGGTGACGGTGCGATCGACTTCATCCCTAAGTTGATTACGCCACGCTTCAAGAATACGCTTGAAGTGCGCCAGCTGGGCTTCGTTCATATACTCTTCGCCCGGTTTCTCTTGATACGGCTCCACCCCAGCGATGGCGAGAATACTCAGGGACGATGTTTTACGGTTTTGCCCTTCTTGCATGTTGCTTCTCCTTAACACGCACTATCGATCCCCGTGTTCGGGGGAAAATCAGGCCGCTATAAATAGCAGATGCTTTTCAGGATGGCAAATATCTAAACGTAACACTTGACAAGCCTGTGAAGAAAAGCGTATTTGCGCACGCGACCAGAACACTAAATAATCATTGTTTTCCTTCATAACGCGAAGGGGAGCGGAAATCTCAGAGTCATATTTTTAGCAGAAAGTTCCGCTTTATAAGCCAGAATTTCTACGCCCTGACGGTGTGCGTCATTTAATAATCGTGCGTATTGCTCATCAATATGGCGCGCGGGGGAGAAATGTTCAACGGCTGAATGCAGAACGGCGAAGAGGATAACGGCACGTTCGCCGTTGGCCGCTACGCCCATTAACTCACGCAGGTGCTTTTGACCGCGTAAGGTAACCGCATCCGGGAAAAAACCGTTCCTTTCTTCGGCGAGCGTCACTGATTTCACTTCAATATAGCAGTTGCGGCGATCCTCTGCCTGTAACAGGAAATCAATTCTGCTGGCTTCAGAGCCATATTTTACTTCGCTTTTTAGCACGCTATAGCCGGTCAGTTCAGGTAGACGATCCTGCATAATCGCTTCTTTAGTCAGGCTATTTGCCCTCAGCGTATTAACACAAATACAGGCACCATTAAGCGTTTGAGTTAATTCCCAGGTGTAAGGATATTTGCGTTTAGTATTTTCTGATGTCGAATACCAGACCGTATCCCCAGGCGTTGCGCAGCCGGTCATTGCCCCGGTATTAGGGCAATGGATAGTTAGCGTTTCGCCATCCGGGGTGATGACATCGGCGAGAAAACGTTTATAGCGCTGAATTAGCGTGGCGGGCTTCAGGGCAGGGGAAAACTCCATGAGCGGTCCTTGTTATGTTTTTAACGTCCAGCGGTTGAGTACGGTGTAACGCACGCGACCACCGCTAAACTGCGATTCATACAACGCAAACTCGTTCACCGGAACAGACCAGTTGAAGCCCGGCGGAGGAAGCGCCATTGCATTGCGGGTATCACGTAGCAGCGTGATGTGGGGGTGGAAAGGCGTTGGGCTTTGGTAGCAGCCGCTGCGCGAGGCCTGCGCGCGCAGCATATCGGCTAACTGAATCAACCCGCGCGGAGGCTGACGACACCCGAGCCACGCCACGCGAGAGCGCCACCACTGGCCGGCATCATCCAGTCGCAGCGTAAAACCAGGTTGCGTAATGCGTCCGGCCATCGCTTCCAGCGCGTGTTGTTTCTCGTGACTGACTTCCCCCAGAAAGGCCAGCGTCAGGTGAAGATTCGCGGCGGCTACTGGTCGGCCCGCATCCTGGGCAAAATGTTCTGCTCGCCAGCGTACGATGTCCCGACGCGTTGCATCAGGCAGTTCGAGGGCAAAAAACAGCCTTTTCGATTCGTGCATAGCTGACTCTCCGTAAATATCTCCGGCGATGCTACCGCCCCCGACCCTAACCCGCAAATTTCAGAGCACTGCAACCGCATCGAGTTCATGTACAATTGCCGGCCTCTGCTATAGTTCAACGTCATTTCACTGGAGCCTTGCGTGTCCTCTTTGCCGGTTGCCGCCGTACTGCCCGATCTGTTAACCGCCTTACACCAGGCGCCGCAGGTGTTACTCATCGCCCCTACAGGCGCAGGGAAATCGACCTGGTTGCCGCTTCAGTTATTGCAGCAGTGCAAAAACAGCGGGCGTATTCTGCTGCTCGAACCGCGAAGACTGGCGGCGCGCAACGTGGCGCAGCGGCTGGCCGAGCAGCTCAATGAGCAGCCAGGTGAAACGGTCGGTTATCGTATGCGGTCACAAACCTGTGTCGGGCCGCAGACCCGGCTGGAGGTGGTCACCGAAGGGATCCTGACGCGCATGATCCAACAGGATCCTGAGCTCAGCGGTGTTGATATGGTGATCCTGGATGAATTTCATGAACGTAGCCTGCAGGCCGATCTGGCGCTGGCGCTTCTGTTGGACGTCCAGCAGGGTCTGCGCGATGACCTTAAATTGCTGGTAATGTCGGCCACCCTTGATAACAACCGGTTAAAAACACTGCTGCCCGAGGCGCCACTCATTGTCTCTGAAGGTCGCCTGTACCCGGTGGAACGTCGTTACCAGGCGCTGAATACGCATCAGCGTTTTGACGATGCTGTCGCATCCGCGGTCGCGGATCTGCTGCGTACACAGACGGGCTCGCTACTGCTCTTTCTACCGGGGGTGAGTGAAATAGAGCGCGTTCAGGAGCAGCTCTCCGGCAGAGTAGGGAGCGACGTTCTGCTCTGCCCGCTGTATGGCGCATTGCCGCTAAATGAACAGCGTAAAGCGATTTTGCCTGCTCCGGCCGGGCTGCGCAAAGTGGTACTGGCGACCAATATTGCGGAAACCAGCCTGACCATTGAAGGGATCTGCCTGGTGGTGGATTCGGCTCAGGAAAGGGTAGCCTGTTTTGATCCCCGGACGGGACTGACCAGACTGGTGACCCAGCGCGTGAGCCAGGCGTCGATGACGCAGCGCGCAGGACGCGCCGGGCGTCTACAACCGGGGATCTGTTTACACCTTATCAGTAAAGAGCAGGCAGAACGGGCAGCGGCACAGGCGGATGCAGAGATCCTGCAACGCGATTTATCGGGCCTGCTGATGGAGTTGTTACAGTGGGGATGCCAGGATCCTGGCCAGCTGCGCTGGCTGGATTTGCCCCCTGCTCATCATCTTGCCGCCGCGCGTAAGTTGCTCACGCAACTGGGAGCGCTGGACGGTGAACGTTTATCTGTCTTCGGGCAGAAAATGGCGGCGACAGGTAACGATCCGCGGCTTGCCGCTATGCTGGCCAGTGCTCAGAATGCCGATGAAATAGCCACGGCGGCGAAGGTGACGGCCATCCTTGAAGAACCTCCACGCAGCGCAAACAGGGATTTGAGTGCGGCATTTGCCCGGCATCAACCGCAGTGGCAGCAGCGTGCCCGTCAGTTGACCCGCCGCCTGAAGGCCACCGATGGCGAGGCGGACAGTAGCCTACTGGCCCCTTTACTGGCGCGCGCGTTTGCTGACCGGATTGCGCGGCGACGCGGGCTGGACGGACGCTACCAGCTGGCAAACGGCATGGGCGCTATGCTCGATGCTGATGATGCGCTTAACCGCCATGAATGGCTGCTGGCACCACTGCTTTTGCAGGGAAGTCACTCCCCCGATGCCCGTATATTGCTGGCGTTGCCGCTGGATATTGATGCGCTGGTCGCCGCGTGTCCGGCCATTTTGCAGCACGCCGATACGGTGGAGTGGGATGATGCGCAGGGAACATTAAAAGCCTTGCGCCGTAGCCAGATTGGTCAGCTTACGGTCAAGGTGCAACCGCTCTCGAAACCGTCAGAAAAGGTGCTGCACCAGGCAATGCTTAACGGCATTCGTGAGAAGGGGCTGGATGTCCTTAACTGGACACCAGAAGCAACTCAACTGCGGCTGCGGTTACATTGCGCAGCAAAATGGCTGCCTGAAGTTGCGTGGCCAGCGGTCGATGATGCCTCATTACTGGCTAACCTTGAGAGCTGGTTGCTGCCGCATATGGATGGCGTGCATTCACTGCGTGCCCTTAAGGCGCTGGACCTTCATGGCGCGTTACTCGCCTGGCTGCCCTGGCCTTTACGGCAACAGCTGGAGAGTTCGTTGCCAGCGCATTACACTGTGCCGACAGGAAGCCGGATTGCTATTCGATATCATGAGGATAATCCTCCGGCACTGGCGGTACGTATGCAGGAGATGTTTGGCGAGGCCACAACGCCTTCACTTGCGGGAGGGCGAATCGCGCTGGTGCTTGAGCTGTTGTCGCCAGCCCAGCGGCCGCTGCAAATTACCCGCGACCTGGCGGCATTCTGGCAGGGGGCGTATCGCGAGGTGCAAAAGGAGATGAAGGGGCGCTATCCGAAGCACGTCTGGCCTGACGATCCTGCGAATACGGCGCCGACCCGGCGTACAAAAAAGTATTCCTGATGTACGGAGGTGCGGTCTGATGCCCGCGCCCCAACCCTCTCCTGCGAGGAGAGGGGGAAAAGCTTAAAAGATTTTCTCCTGGAGGAAATCTGCTGTTTGTTTTGAGAGATATCTTCTTCCTCCACCTGGAGCAAGAACTGAGAATCGGGCCTTTGCGCCTGAATGTTGCGGAGAGAGAGAGCATGGCGGGGAATGACCGCGAGCCAATTGGACGTAAGAGCAGAAACACACGTCCGGCAAAAGAGAAAATCAGTCGTCGTCGCGCCAGAGAAGAGGAATACGACGACTACGACGATGAGGATAGCGAAGAGGTGTCAGCCCCACGCAAAGGAAAGGGCCGGGGCGGCAAGCCGCGGAAGAAACGCCGCTGGTTATGGCTGCTGTTTAAAATTTGTCTTATCGGCGCGGTCCTGTTAGCCATCTATGGGGTGTATCTCGACCAGAAGATCCGTGCCCGTATTGATGGCAAAGTCTGGCAGCTTCCGGCAGCAGTGTATGGCCGTATGGTCAACCTCGAACCTGATATGCCCGTCAGCAAAAATGAGATGGTAAAACTGCTTGAGTCGACGCAGTACCGCCAGGTAACCAAAATGACGCGGCCTGGCGAATTTACCGTGCAGGCCAAAAGCATTGAGATGATCCGTCGCCCGTTCGATTTCCCGGACAGTAAAGAAGGGCAGGTCCGCGCACGTCTGACCTTTGACGGCAACCGGCTGGATACTATCGAGAACATGGACAGCAACCGTCAGTTCGGTTTCTTCCGTCTCGATCCCCGCCTCATTACGATGCTCTCTTCACCTAACGGTGAGCAGCGTCTGTTTGTGCCGCGTAGTGGTTTCCCGGATCTGCTGGTGGATACGTTACTGGCGACCGAAGACCGTCACTTCTATGAACACGATGGCATCAGCTTCTACTCTATTGGCCGTGCGGTACTGGCGAACCTGACTGCCGGCCGTACCGTGCAGGGGGCAAGTACGCTGACGCAACAGTTAGTGAAAAACCTCTTCCTGAGCAGCGAGCGCTCATACTGGCGTAAGGCCAATGAAGCCTTGATGGCGCTCATTATGGATGCCCGATACAGCAAGGATCGTATTCTTGAACTGTATATGAACGAAGTGTATCTCGGGCAGAGCGGTGACAACGAGATCCGTGGTTTCCCGCTGGCGAGCCTGTACTACTTTGGTCGCCCGGTGGAAGAACTGAGCCTTGATCAGCAGGCGATGCTGGTGGGGATGGTGAAGGGTGCGTCTATTTACAACCCGTGGCGTAACCCGAAACTGGCCCTCGAACGTCGTAACCTGGTACTGCGCCTGATGCAAGAGCAGAAGGTGATCGATCAGGAGCTGTACGATATGCTCAGTGCCCGTCCGCTTGGCGTTCAGCCGCGCGGTGGCGTTATCTCCCCACAGCCTGCTTTTATGCAGATGGTGCGTCAGGAGTTGCAGGCGAAGCTTGGTGACAAAGTGAAGGATCTCTCAGGCGTGAAGATCTTCACCACCTTTGACTCCCTGGCTCAGGATGCAGCTGAAAAAGCGGCGGTGGAGGGGATTCCGGCGCTGATTAAACAGCGCAAACTGGACGATCTTGAAACCGCAATGGTCGTGGTAGACCGCTTTAGCGGTGAGGTCCGTGCGATGGTCGGTGGATCAACGCCGCAGTTTGCGGGTTATAACCGTGCGATGCAGGCGCGCCGCTCCATTGGTTCTCTGGCGAAGCCAGCAACCTACCTGACGGCGCTGAGCCAGCCGGATAAGTACCGTCTGAACACCTCGATTGCTGATGCCCCTATCTCGCTGCGCCTTTCTAATGGTCAGGTGTGGGCACCCCAGAACGATGATCATCGGTTTAGCGGCCAGGTGATGCTGGTCGATGCGCTTACCCGTTCGATGAACGTGCCAACCGTTAACCTGGGTATGGCACTGGGTCTGCCTGCGGTGACCGATACCTGGCTGAAGCTGGGCGCGCCAAAAGATCAGTTAACGGCGAACCCGTCAATGCTACTTGGTGCGCTTAACCTGACCCCGATTGAAGTGGCGCAGGCATTCCAGACCATCGCCAGCGGCGGTAACCGTGCCACCTTATCTGCGCTGCGCTCTGTGATTGCAGAAGATGGGACGGTGCTCTATCAGAGCTTCCCGCAGTCTGAGCGGGCAGTGCCGGCCCAGGCCGCCTATATGACGCTATGGACCATGCAGCAGGTAATACAGCGTGGTACAGGCCGTCAGTTAGGAGCGAAATACCCAAATCTGCATCTGGCGGGTAAAACCGGCACCACCAACAACAATGTGGATACCTGGTTTGCCGGTATTGACGGGCGTGAAGTGACCATTACCTGGGTTGGGCGGGATAACAACCAGCCGACCAAACTCTACGGGGCAAGCGGGGCAATGGCCATTTACCAGCGCTATCTGGCAAATCAGTTGCCTATTCCTCTGGATCTGACGCCGCCCGAAGATATCACCACCCTGAGCGTGGATGAGATGGGTAACTTCATCTGTGGAGGCGGTGGCGTCCGCTCGCTGCCGGTGTGGACGACCAATCCGGATGCGCTGTGTCAGCAAAGTCAAATGCTCATGCAGCAACAACAGCAGCAGCAACAGCAGGGCAATCCGTTTAATCAGTCTGCGCCGCAGCAACAGCAACAGCAGCAGCAACCGCCACAGCAGGAAGAGAAGAGCGATGGTGTTGCGGGCTGGATTAAGGATATGTTCGGCAGTAACTAACCTTATGACCCTCAGCCGTCAGGCTGGGGGTTTTTTGGGCGATAAACCCGACCCGATAAACCGCTCTGTTACCTCGATGTAACCACCCGATCCTTCTTTATTAACGCCCCACATTTCATCTGGTTATTTCTTCATCCCCTCTGTCGGTCAGGGCCGCATATCGCTTGCTATGCTGACAATCCTTCGCATATTATGCTGCCGTCATAATAATAATTATCGTTTACGTTATCATTCACTCATCGTCAGAGAAAAAATAATGGCGCGTCTAAAAACTGCTCAGCCAGTCAACAGTTCACTGCGTAAAATCGCAGTAGTTGTAGCCACAGCGGTTAGCGGCATGTCTGTTTATGCACAGGCTGCTACAACCCAAAAAGAAGATACCATCAACGTAAGTGCCGCCGCCGCGCCACAAGAGAGCGCGTGGGGACCGGCTGCGACGATTGCCGCACGCCAATCCGCAACGGCGACTAAAACGGATACCTCTATTGAGAAGGCACCGCAGTCTGTCTCAGTGGTAACCAGCGAAGAGATGGCGCTACACCAGCCAAAATCGGTTAAAGAGGCATTAAGCTATACGCCGGGTGTGGCCGTGGGGACGCGCGGCGCGTCTAACACCTATGATTACCTGATCATTCGTGGTTTTGCCGCTGATGGACAGAGCCAGAACAACTACCTCGACGGTATGAAGATGCAGGGCAACTTCTATAACGACGCGGTGATTGATCCTTACATGCTCGAACGTGCTGAGGTCCTGCGTGGCCCCTCTTCCGTGCTGTACGGCAAGAGCAGCCCCGGTGGGTTGCTGAACATGGTGAGCAAGCGTCCCACCACGACGCCGCTGTACGAAGTGCAGTTCAAAATGGGCACCGATAATCTCTACCAGACCGGCTTTGATTTCAGCGATGCGCTGGATGACGACGGTGTTTACTCCTATCGTTTAACCGGGCTGGCACGCTCCGCCACTGCCCAGCAGGAAGGGGCAAAAGAGCAGCGTTATACTATCGCGCCATCGTTTAGCTGGCGTCCTGATGACAAAACCAATTTCACCTTCCTCTCTTATTTCCAGAACGAGCCGGATACCGGTTATTACGGCTGGCTGCCAAAAGAAGGGACGGTTCAACCGCTGCCGAACGGTAAGCGTTTATCCCGCGACTTTAACGAAGGTGCTGAAAACAACACCTACTCTCGTAATGAGAAAATGGTGGGCTACAGCTTCGAACACGGCTTTGATGACACCTTCACCATGCGTCAGAACCTGCGCTTTGCAGAGAACAAAGTGGCGCAGAACAGCGTCTACGGCTACGGGATGTGTTCCGATAAGCTCTACTCCAGTAATCCGTCCACAAGCCCTTGTGCAGGCATCGCCTCCTCTGAATGGGATCATACGCTGACCCGCCAGTACGTGATTGACCGCGAAAAATTGCAGACCTTTACTGTCGATACCCAATTGCAGAGTAAATTTGCGACCGGTGCCATCGATCATACGCTGTTGACCGGCGTTGACTTTATGCGCATGCGTAATGATATCGACTCGTACTTTGGCTATGCAGGTTCTGTTGCCCCTTCAGATATCTACAATCTTGATCGCAGCGATTATGACTTTGCTGCGCACGATGGCCCGTCTGGTCCTTACCGTATCCTGCTGAAACAGCAACAGACCGGTGTGTATGCGCAGGATCAGGCGCAGTGGGATAAGGTACTGGTCACGCTGGGTGGCCGCTACGACTGGGCGAAACAGGATTCCCTGAACCGTGACTACGGTACGCATCCATCACGTGATGATAATCAGTTCACCTGGCGCGGCGGTGTAAACTACCTGTTTGATAACGGCGTCACGCCGTACTTCAGCTACAGCGAATCTTTCGAGCCGGCATCGACCACCGGTGCTGATGGCGCGATTTTTGCCCCCTCTAAAGGCAAGCAGTATGAAGCGGGCGTGAAGTACGTACCAAAAGATCGGCCGATTGTGCTGACCGGTGCCTTATACCAGCTGACCAAAACCAACAACCTGATGGCCGACCCGGCAGGCTCTTCCTGGTCTGTTGAAGGCGGGGAAATCCGTGCGCGTGGTGCAGAGATTGAAGCGAAAGCCGCCCTTTCTGCCAGCATCAACGTGGTGGGTTCTTACACCTACACCGAGGCTGAGTACACCACCGACACCAGCTACAAAGGCAATACGCCCGCCCAGGTGCCTAAACATATGGCTTCTGCATGGGGCGATTACACCTTCTATGATGGCGCACTGTCTGGCCTGACGCTGGGCACAGGCGCGCGCTTCACCGGTTCCAGCCAGGGTGACCCGGCGAACAGCTTCAGGGTGGGTAGCTATACCCTCGTTGATGCGCTGGTACGTTATGACCTGGCACGTGTGGGTCTGGCGGGCTCTAACGTGGCGGTACACGTGAATAACCTGTTCGATCGTGAATACGTTGCCAGCTGCTTTAACTCGTACGGCTGCTTCTGGGGCGCTGAGCGTCAGGTGGTGGCGACAGCAACCTTCCGCTTCTAATCTCTCTTCGGGCACGGTTCGCCGTGCCCATTTACAAGTTGGCTCTTATGCAGGAAAAGATCGCGCTTCCCGACACAACATTTCAACTCCTTGACGTCACCTTCCGTGTGCCTGGTCGAACGCTCCTTCATCCGCTTTCGCTGACCTTTCCGGTCGGTAAAGTGACGGGGCTGATAGGGCATAACGGTTCCGGTAAATCCACCTTGCTTAAAATGCTGGGTCGCCATCAACCCCCATCCGGGGGAGAGGTGCTGCTCGACGGGCAACCGCTCGAAAGCTGGAACAGCAAATCCTTTGCCCGCAAAGTCGCTTATCTGCCGCAGCAGCTGCCGCAGGCTGAGGGGATGACCGTACGTGAACTGGTGGCAATTGGACGTTACCCGTGGCACGGCGCGCTGGGGCGCTTTGGGGTGGCCGATCGTGAGAAAGTGGAAGAGGCGATTTCGCTGGTGGGGCTTAAACCGCTTGCCCATCGACTGGTGGATAGCCTGTCTGGTGGTGAACGCCAGCGTGCGTGGATTGCGATGCTGGTGGCGCAGGACAGCCGCTGCCTGTTGCTGGATGAACCCACCTCCGCGCTGGACATCGCCCATCAGGTAGATGTGCTGGCGCTGGTGCACCGTTTGAGCCAACAGCGTGGCCTGACGGTGATAGCTGTACTTCATGATATTAATATGGCCGCGCGTTATTGTGATTACCTTGTCGCCCTTCGCGGGGGCGAAAAAATTGCGCAGGGTACGCCGGATGAGCTTATGCGCGCCGAAACCCTGGAGCAAATTTACGGTATTCCGATGGGCATACTGCCTCACCCGTCCGGGGCAGCACCGGTGAGCTTTGTCTACTGATGGCCGGTTTTAATCAGATTAGCCGTCGCCGTCTGCTGACGATGATGGCACTTTCCCCTTTGTTATGGCAGATGCGCAGTGCGCAGGCGGCCGCTATCGATACGCAGCGAATTGTGGGGCTTGAATGGCTGCCGGTTGAGTTGATGCTGGCGCTGGGCATTAAACCTTACGGGATCTGCGATATTCCCAATTACACCTTGTGGGTCAATGAGCCCGCCCTCCCTGAAGGGGTGATTGACGTCGGGTTGCGTACCGAACCGAACCTTGAACTGTTGACGCAAATGAAGCCTTCGTACCTTCTCTGGTCTGCAGGTTATGGGCCCTCTGCGGAGGTGCTGGCAAAAATTGCGCCGGGGCGGGGTTTTAGTTTCAGCGATGGTAAAAAACCGCTGGCAACGGCACGGCAGTCGCTTACCGACATGGCCCAACTCTTTAATATGAATGCCGCGGCAGAAAAGCATCTGGCTGAATTTGACCGCTTCATGGAGAGCCGAAAACCCCATTTTTCCGGACGCGGCGAGCGCCCCCTGCTCATGGTGACGCTGCTGGATGCGCGCCATATGCTGGTGTTTACGCAAAACTGTCTGTTCCAGGAAGTGCTGGATGAGTTTGGTATCCGCAATGCCTGGCAGGGGGAAACCACCTTCTGGGGCAGTACCTCGGTGGGCATTGACCGGCTGGCCATCTTTAAGGATGCGGATGTAGTGTGCTTTGACCACGGCAATGACGCAGAGATGCGTAAGCTGATGGCGACGCCATTGTGGCAGGCGATGCCGTTCGTGCGTGCCGGGCGTTTTCAGCGCGTCCCTGCGGTATGGTTCTATGGCGCAACCCTTTCGGCGATGCACTTCGTTCGCGTACTGGATAACGCGCTGGGGGGAAAAGCATGAAAAACCGTATTGCTCTCTTTCCAGCCATTGTGCTCTCGATACTCTTCATGGCGGGCATCTGGCTGACGTGGATGAATTTCAGTGCCGCGCTGCCCCGGGCGCAGTGGGCGCAGGCCAGCACTGCGCCGGATATCAACGTCATCGAACAGATGCTGTTTCATTACAGCCTGCTGCCACGCCTGGCGATCGCATTGCTGGTGGGGGCAGGGCTTGGTCTGGTGGGGGTACTTTTTCAGCAGGTGCTACGTAACCCGCTGGCGGAACCGACGACGCTTGGCGTCTCCACCGGTGCGCAACTGGGCATTACCATTACTACGCTCTGGGCTCTGCCGGGGGCCTTAACCACGCAATTTGCTGCCCTTGCCGGTGCCTGTGTGGTGGGGGCACTGGTGTTTGGCGTTGCCTGGGGTAAACGTCTCTCACCGGTCACGCTGATTCTGGCGGGGCTGGTCGTGAGCCTTTACTGCGGGGCGATAAACCAACTGTTGGTACTTTTCCATCATGAGCAACTGCAAAGCATGTTCCTCTGGAGCACCGGTACGCTAACACAAACCGACTGGAGCGGCGTTGAGCGTCTCTGGCCGCAACTCCTTGGCGGCGTGGTGCTCACGCTGCTGCTGCTACGTCCGTTGACCCTGATGGGGCTGGATGATGGCGTAGCGCGAAACCTTGGGCTGGCGCTGTCACTGGCGCGTCTGGGCGCATTAACCCTGGCGATTGTGCTGAGCGCGTTATTGGTCAACGCCGTGGGGATTATTGGTTTTATCGGTCTGTTTGCCCCTTTACTGGCGAAAATGCTCGGCGCAAGACGTTTGCTGACCCGCTTGATGCTGGCCCCGCTCATTGGTGCGCTCATCCTTTGGCTCTCCGACCAGCTTGTTTTGTGGCTGACCCGTGTGTGGATGGAAGTCTCCACTGGGTCGGTTACGGCGCTGACTGGCGCACCTCTCCTGCTTTGGCTGCTGCCACGTTTACGCAGTATGAGCGCGCCATCAATGGACGCTGGGGACAACGTACCCAACGAGCGCGGAAATGTGCAGTGGTTTGCCCTTGCAGGGGTGACGGTTCTGCTGCTGGGAATTCTGGTGGCGCTCTCCTTCGGGCGCGATGCCGAAGGCTGGCGCTGGATAAGCGGCACGGTGCTTGAGGAAATGATGCAGTGGCGTATGCCGCGCATCGCGGCTGCGTTAACCGCCGGCATGATGCTGGCGGTGGCCGGATGTATTATTCAGCGCCTCACTGGTAATCCGATGGCGAGTCCGGAAGTGCTGGGTATCAGCTCAGGTGCCGCGTTTGGGATCGTCGTGATGCTCTTCTTTGTACCCGGTAACGCTTTTGGCTGGCTGATGCCCGCCGGGAGCATCGGGGCGGCCGCCACGCTGCTCGTCATCATGGTCGCCGCCGGGCGCGGCGGTTTTTCACCCCACCGGATGTTGCTGGCCGGGATGGCGCTCAGTACGGCGTTCACGATGTTACTGATGATGCTGCAGGCAAGTGGCGATCCCCGTATGGCGCAGATCCTGACCTGGATCTCCGGCTCGACCTACAGAGCAACCTGGGAGCAAGTGTCCCGCACGGGCCTTGCGATGATAGTCCTGCTGGCGATGGTGCCACTGTGTCGCCGCTGGCTGACGGTACTGCCGTTGGGAGGCGAAACGGCGCGTTCGGTGGGGTTAGCGCTCACCTCATCCCGCATCGCGCTGTTACTGCTGGCAGCCTGTCTCACCGCCACGGCAACCATGACCATTGGCCCGCTGAGCTTTATCGGCCTCATGGCCCCGCATATTGCACGTATGATGGGTTTCAGGCGTACGATGCCGCACCTTGTTATCTCGGCGCTGGTTGGCGGGTTACTGCTGGTGTTTGCGGACTGGTGTGGCCGGATGATGATGTTCCCGTATCAGATTCCGGCAGGTTTACTCTCGACCTTTATCGGCGCGCCGTACTTTATCTATTTGCTGAGAAAGCAGAGTCGTTAATACGTCATCCCTCTCCCGGTGGGAGAGGGATCCCCAGTAATGTTACGACTTACAGCGATATTACTGCGCCATGAGAATAAAACACTCATCGCGATGACAGGGTCCGGCTGAAAATCGACGACGCGTATCCGTAAGGCCGGGGCGACGCGCAGGGATGCGCGGCGAGGGCGGATTTACAGGGACGTTACCTCCGCCCGTCCCCGATAAGCCTGAAGGAGATGCTAAGTGGACCGCGCCAGCGGCGATTTTCTTAGGCCGGGAGCCCGGGTCGCCAGGGTGGTGGCGGTGAAACCCTCTGGCACGTTCACGGGTTCTGTCGTTACAGACAAGCAAGGAACATAAGGTGAACGGAATGACCCTCAGAGCCGCATGTTTCCCCTCACCCTAACCCTCTCCCCGGTGGGGCGAGGGGATTGTCCGTGCTCGCATCTTTTTGTGGGGATCCCTTAGCCCAGTGAGAAAGGGCCGGGGTGAGTGCATCAGGCCGCACAAATCTGGCCTGATGCTACCGCTTACAGCTTCGCGAACACCCGACGTGCGGCGTCTACGGTATTGCGAATGTCCTCTTCGCTATGGGCGACAGACATAAAGCCCGCTTCGAAGGCAGAGGGTGCCAGGTAGACCCCTTCTTCCAGCATCAAATGGAAGAAGCGCTTGAAGCGCTCAACGTCGCAGGCCATCACGTCCTGGTAGCAGGTCACTTCCGGCGCATCGGTAAAGAACAGACCGAACATGCCGCCCACATGGTTGACCACCAGCGGGATATTCTGGCCGCGAGCGGCATCAATCAGACCGTCAGCCAGCAGTGCCGTCAGGTCATTCAATGTTTCATGAATGCCCACCTGCGACACCTCGGTCAAACAGGCATAACCTGCCGCCATCGCAATCGGATTACCGGAAAGCGTACCCGCCTGGTAGACCGGGCCGGTCGGAGCCAGCGCGTCCATAATGTCGCGACGACCACCAAAGGCACCCACCGGCATACCGCCGCCGATGATTTTTCCAAGGCAGGTGAGGTCAGGGGTGACGTCGTAATAAGCCTGCGCGCCACCCAGGGCCACGCGGAAACCGGTCATGACTTCATCGATAATCAACAACGCGCCAGACGCATCGCACAGCGCACGCAGCCCTTGCAGGAAGCCCTCTTTCGGCGGAATGCAGTTCATGTTGCCGGCAACCGGTTCAACGATGATGCAGGCAATCTCCTGCGGATACTGCGCGAAAGCTTCACGCACGCTGTCAAGATCGTTATAGGTACAGGTCAGGGTGTGTCTGGCGAAATCAGCCGGTACGCCCGGTGAGTTTGGCTGGCCCAGGGTCAACGCGCCGGAACCGGCTTTCACCAGCAGGCAGTCGGCGTGGCCGTGGTAGCAGCCTTCAAACTTGATGATTTTGTCCCGGCCGGTAAAACCGCGCGCCAGGCGGATGGCGCTCATGGTGGCTTCGGTGCCGGAGTTAACCATACGCACCATGTCCATCGACGGCACCAGTTCAGTCACCAGCTCCGCCATTTTGACTTCCATCTCTGTCGGCGCGCCAAAGCTCAGACCGCGTTCAGCCGCCTCAATCACGGCGTTGCGAATCGCCGGGTGGTTGTGACCCAACACCATCGGACCCCAGGAGCCGACGTAGTCGATGTAGGCTTTGCCATCGGCGTCATAAAGATAAGCGCCGTCAGCACGCTCAATAAACAGCGGTGTACCGCCTACGCCGGTAAAAGCACGAACCGGGGAGTTCACGCCTCCCGGAATAAGTTTGCGGGCGGCGCTGTAGAGGTTTTCTGACTTACTCATAAATCGTTCCTGGTGAATTTTCGAAAGTAGAGGGCATTCTAAGGGATCAGGCGATCGTTACCAAAGTTTTGCGCACGGAAAGGATAGACAAGGCGAGGGGAGAAGACTTGAAGGATTAGTAGCAGTGATGGATAATAGCCAAAATGATCGGGTCATTATTTGCCCAGATCGCAGTATGAATGGGAGCAAAAGATGAGTGATGATGTAGTGCTGCCGCTGCAGTTTACGGACGCAGCCGCCAGCAAAGTAAAAAATCTGATCGCAGATGAAGAGAATCCAAACCTGAAACTGCGTGTCTACATCACCGGCGGTGGATGTAGCGGCTTCCAGTACGGTTTCACGTTTGACGATCAAGTTAACGATGGCGACATGACTATCGAGAAGCAGGGCGTGGGTCTGGTTGTTGACCCGATGAGCCTGCAATATCTGGTCGGTGGTGCGGTCGATTATACCGAAGGCCTTGAGGGCTCGCGTTTCGTGGTTACAAACCCGAATGCGACCAGCACCTGCGGCTGCGGTTCCTCCTTCAGCATCTGAGGTTAAGGATGCAAAAAAAGCCGTGTCACTGACACGGCTTTTTGTTATCTGCCATTCTCGTCCAGCGCAAAGGTGGGCAGTTTCAGGTGCCAGCGAATAGCGGCCAGTCGAATGGCCAGCGTGACTACCATTCCGACCATACTGGCGGCTTCCAGCGGCATAGCAAAAGTATAATAAGCCGTGGCATGTACGATTCCGCCTGCGATACAGGCCGTCGCGTAAATCTCCGTTCGCAGGATCATCGGGATTTCCCGCGCCAGGACATCGCGAATAATCCCGCCACCAACCCCGGTAACCACGCCCATGCAAATCGCTACCATCGGGCCGGTGCCAGCCAGAAAAGCTTTATTAACCCCGATGCCGACAAACACCGCCAGTCCAACGGCATCCAGCACCGGCAAAACCCATTTCGGCAGGCGGCGCGGCTGGCGCACCAGCAAAATGGTTAGCATACAGGTGACCATCGCAACCACCAGGTCGGTAGGATCTTTCACCCAAAACACCGGGCCGTGAGCGAGCGCCATATCGCGAATAGTGCCGCCGCCGACTGCCGTCACAACGCCGAGTACAAGAACGCCAAAGGGGTCCATCCGGAGCTTGCCGGCGAGTAATACACCTGATATTGCAAAAACAGCGGTGCCGACAATATCCAGCCAATAGACAAGCATGGTTCAATCCCCGGTTATTTCACCTGCGCAAGGGCAGAGCAGAGTTGTTGAGCGGCGAGGATAATACGCGGGCTGGCGCGTTCAAACCAGTCACTGGTAAGCGGAATCACCGGAATGGCGAGCTGTTTGTGCCAGAATTGCTCAATTTTAGGAATCTCGCCTGCACCTCCCGCCACCACAATAGCCTGCGGCTGGCGTGCCAGTACCTGCTCACGGCTGACCTGCGGCCAGGGCACCCGGCTGGCGGCAAAGATGTTTTCCCCGCCGCACAGCTCCAGCACCTCATTTTGCAGTGAGCCTTTGCCGCTGGTGAAAAGGGGCTCGCCGCCAAATTGCAGGAAAACACGTTTTTTCGTCTGACCGGCATACTGTTTTTTCAGCGCATCATATTGCGCCAGAAGCGCATCCGCAGCCTGCGTCGCCTTTTCAGGGGTAGGGCTGTACTGGGCCAGTTGCGCAAGCGCCCCGGCGACCTGTTCAATGGTTACGGCATCTATCCACTTGACCGTAATGCCGAGCCGACCCAACTGATCGACCTGGCGCTCAGCGTTGCCTCCGCGCCAGGCGAGCACCACATCGGGTTTCAGCGCCACGATGCGTTCAACGTTCATACCTTGCCAGGTGGCAACCTGTTCAATGCTGGCAGCTTCAGCAGGGAAATCAGAATAGCTGCTCACACCTACCGGCGTAATGCCTGCGGCGAAAGCCAGTTCCGTATTGCCAGGAGAGAGAGAAATGACCCGCGGCGCGGCAGAGAGCCACACGGGGAGAAGAAGGAACAGGGCGGCCAGCGCCCTGAAAAAAGAGTTAGCCACGCGTCAGGTTCTGCACCAGCGTCTCAACCATCAGGCTGGACTGTTTCGCCGCAACCACCAGGAACTCATCAAAGCTCAGGTGGGACTGCTGGTCGGCCACGTCGGAGATGGCGCGAACGACCACAAACGGGACGCCAAAATTATGGCAAACATGCGCAATCGCCGTGGCTTCCATTTCGACGGCGGCAGCCTGCGGGAAGTTATGGCGGATTTTTGCCAGCGCGACTGAACCATTGATAAAGGCATCGCCGCTGACGATAAGACCACGCACGGCGTTGAGATTGAGCGCGTTAATGCAGCTCTCTGCCGCAGCAATCAGTTTTTCATCGGCTTTGAAACCGGCCGGGCAGCCAGGAAGCTGACCGAACTCGTAGCCAAACGCGGTAACATCCGCATCGTGATAGCGCGCTTCGTCGGAAACCACGATATCACCCACTTTCAGCGTGGAGGCCAGGCCGCCCGCTGAACCGGTATTGATAATCACGTCTGGCTTGCAGCGCTCCAGCAGCAGGGTCGCCCCCATCGCAGCTGCCACCTTGCCAATACCGGATTTCAGCAGGGCCACTTCTGCGCCATTGAGCGTACCGGTGTAAATTTCACAGCCGCCCAGGGAGAGCGTCTGTCGATTGTCGATTTTGTCACGCAGAAGCGTAACTTCTTCTTCCATTGCACCAATAATGCCAATTTTCATGGAGATACTCGCTAAAGTGATAAGACAGGGTTACGTTTACAGGTCATAGTCTATCATGGCATACAGAATTGCATGACATCCCGTGACGCCTCGCAGACAGGAGCGGCAATGAGTGAGATCGATTTTCGAAAAAAAATAAACTGGCACCGTCGCTATCGCTCCCCGCAGGGGGTGAAAACTGAACGTGAAATCCTGCGCATTTTCGAAAGCGATCGTGGTCGCATCATCAATTCGGCAGCCATTCGTCGTCTGCAGCAAAAAACCCAGGTTTTCCCCCTTGAACGCAACGCGGCAGTGCGCACGCGTTTGACCCACTCGCTTGAGGTTCAGCAGGTCGGACGCTACATCGCCAAAGAAATTTTGAGTCGCCTGAAAGAGATGCGCCTGCTCGAAACCTACGGACTTGATGAACTGACGGGCCCTTTTGAAAGTATCGTTGAGATGGCGTGCCTGATGCACGACATTGGTAATCCGCCGTTTGGTCACTTTGGCGAGGCGGCCATCAATGACTGGTTTCGTCAGCGCCTTGCCCCCGATGATGCCGCCAGTCAGCCGCTGACGGATGATCGTTGCGAAGTGGTCACGCTTCGCCTGCGGGAGGGCGAGGAGAGTCTGAATGCGTTACGCCGTAAGGTGCGTCAGGATTTAAGCCATTTTGAGGGCAATGCGCAGGGGATTCGCCTGGTGCATACCTTAATGCGCATGAATCTTACCTGGGCGCAGGTGGGCTGTATTCTAAAATACACGCGTCCGGCGTGGTGGGCGGGTGAGCCTCTGGCAACCCACAGCTATTTAATGAAAAAACCCGGTTTTTATTTGTCAGAAGAAGCTTACGTTGCCCGCTTGCGTAAAGAATTAAACCTGGAGACATACAGTCGTTTCCCATTGACGTGGATTATGGAGGCGGCGGATGACATCTCCTATTGCGTGGCCGATCTTGAAGATGCGGTTGAGAAACGCATTTTCACCGTTGAACAACTTTACCAGCATCTTTATGACGCCTGGGGCAATCACGCAAAAGGTTCGCTCTTTTCTCAGGTGGTGGAAAATGCCTGGGAGAAATCCCGCGCCAATACGCTAAGCCGCAGTGCTGAAGATCAGTTTTTTATGTATTTACGGGTCAACACCTTAAATAAACTTGTGCCCTACGCGGCACAACGCTTTATCGAAAATCTGGCGCAGATTTACCGGGGAGAATTTAATCACGCGCTGCTGGAGGACGACAGCGATTACAGCCAGCTCCTTGAATTATATAAAAACGTCGCCATAAAAGAGGTGTTCAGCCACCCGGATGTTGAACAGCTGGAATTACAGGGGTATCGCGTGATTAGCGGGTTACTGGAGATATACCGCCCTCTGCTGCAATTATCGCTCGCAGATTTTTCAGAGCTTGTAGAAAAGGAGCGTCTACGCCGTTTGCCTATTGAATCGCGCTTACTGCAAAAGCTTTCAACCCGCCATCGACTGGCCTACGTTGAAGCGGTAAGTAAATTATCCTCGGAGGACCCAGAGTATCCGGTAATGGAATATTACCATCGCTGCCGTTTAATCCAGGACTATATCAGTGGCATGACAGATTTATATGCATGGGATGAATACCGCCGCCTGATGGCCGTGGAATAACGAGTCGGGAATTGTAAAGACCACCAATAAATTTTTACTTTTTCCAAAAACTTAATCCCGGAACTTCACGTTATAAAACGACTCTGAGTGACACATACACAGCCGTTTTGCGTTATCAGTAAAGAGATTGAGAGACATGAAAAAAACTACGTTAGCAATGAGTGCTCTGGCGCTGAGCTTAAGTCTGGCGCTGATCCCGGTATCTTCCTTGGCGGCAGAGACGGCATCGTCAGCAGCCACGTCTCAGCAGCTTCCAAGCCTTGCCCCAATGCTTGAAAAAGTGATGCCTTCCGTGGTGAGTATTAATGTTGAAGGCAGCACCACGGTCAACACGCCGCGTATGCCGCGCAACTTCCAGCAGTTCTTTGGTGATGACTCCCCGTTCTGCCAGGAGGGATCGCCCTTCCAGAGTTCACCATTCTGCCAGGGTGGGCAGGGCGGACCGGGAGGTCAGGGTGGCGGACAGCAGCAAAAATTTATGGCGCTGGGGTCCGGGGTGATCATTGATGCAGCAAAAGGCTACGTGGTTACCAATAACCACGTTGTGGACAACGCCACAACCATTAAGGTGCAGTTGAGCGACGGGCGTAAATTCGATGCGAAAGTTGTTGGCAAAGATCCGCGCTCTGATATCGCACTGATTCAAATTCAGGATCCTAAGAACCTGACGGCTATCCAGTTAGCGGACTCTGACGCGCTGCGCGTCGGTGACTATACGGTCGCTATCGGCAACCCGTTTGGTCTGGGTGAAACCGTGACTTCGGGTATTGTGTCAGCACTGGGACGCAGCGGTCTGAATGCTGAGAATTATGAGAACTTTATCCAGACCGATGCTGCCATTAACCGGGGTAACTCCGGGGGAGCGCTGGTCAACCTGAACGGTGAGCTGATCGGTATTAACACCGCGATTCTGGCCCCTGACGGTGGCAACATTGGGATTGGTTTTGCTATTCCGAGCAATATGGTGAAAAACCTCACGGCGCAGATGGTGCAATATGGCCAGGTACGGCGTGGTGAGCTGGGGATCATGGGCACTGAGCTCAACTCAGAGCTGGCGAAAGCCATGAAAGTGGACGCGCAGCGTGGGGCGTTTGTCAGCCAGGTCATGCCAAACTCTGCGGCCGCGAAAGCTGGCGTGAAAGCAGGCGATGTGATCACCTCCCTCAACGGTAAGCCTATTGCCAGCTTCGCTGCCCTGCGTGCGGAAGTCGGATCTATGCCGATTGGCAGTAAAGTAACGCTCGGCCTGGTGCGTGATGGCAAACCTGTGAATGTAAGCATTGAACTGCAACAGGGTAGCCAGGCGTCAGCAGAAGCGGCTACGGTATTCAGCGGGATCGAAGGCGCTGAAATGAGTAACAAAGGCAAAGATGAAGGCGTGGTGGTCAATGAAGTTAAAGCCAACACACCGGCTGCGCGCATTGGTCTTAAGAAAGGTGATGTGGTTATTGGTGCTAACCAGCAACCGGTTAAGAACCTGGGCGAATTGCGTAAAATTCTCGACAGCAAACCTTCCGTGCTGGCCCTGAACATTCAGCGCGGTGACTCCTCTCTCTACCTGCTCATGCAGTAACCGCTTTAACCCTCTTCTCCCGTCCGGGGGGAGAGGGCTTCCCGCAGATTCTGTGAGGCCTTCCACAACTCCATACTTCTGATTCTGGCTTTGTGCATATGCACAGTGCACGGCATGATTTTCTCTCATATGCTTGGGCTCTGCTCACGGGAGGGTTACATGGCTGGCTGGCATCTTGATACTAAAATGGCACAGGATATCGTGGCACGCACCATGCGTATCATCGATACGAACATTAACGTCATGGATGCCCGTGGCCGCATCATTGGTAGTGGCGATCGCGAACGAATTGGGGAATTGCACGAAGGCGCACTGCTTGTGCTTGCCCAGGGACGCGTGGTCGATATTGATGATGCCGTTGCGCGTCATCTGCACGGCGTTCGTCAGGGCATCAACCTGCCGCTGCGTCTGGAAGGGGAGATAGTCGGTGTCATTGGACTGACGGGAGAACCGGAATCGTTGCGCAAGTACGGTGAACTGGTGTGCATGACCGCCGAAATGATGCTGGAGCAGTCCCGGTTAATGCATCTGCTTGCCCAGGATAGCCGCCTGCGTGAAGAGCTGGTCATGAACCTGATTCAGGCGGAAGAGCACACGCCTGCCCTGACCGAATGGGCACAACGTTTAGGTATCGATCTGAATCAGCCGCGCGTGGTCGCCGTTGTTGAAGTGGACAGCGGGCAGTTGGGCGTCGACAGCGCAATGGCCGAGCTTCAGCAGCTGCAAAACGCCCTGACAACCCCTGAGCGCAACAACCTTATTGCGATTGTCTCACTGACAGAGATGGTGGTGCTGAAACCTGCGCTCAACCAGTTTGGCCGTTGGGATGCCGAAGATCATCGTAAACGCGTTGAACAACTGATTCAGCGCATGAAAGAAAACGGGCAGCTGCGTTTTCGTGTTTCTCTGGGTAACTATTTTACCGGGCCAGGAAGCATTGCCCGCTCCTACCGTACTGCCCGCACCACCATGATGGTGGGTAAACAGCGGATGCCGGAAAGCCGTAGCTATTTCTATCAGGACCTGATGCTGCCGGTTTTACTCGACAGCCTTCGCGGCGGCTGGCAGGCCAATGAACTCTCACGTCCGCTACAGCGCCTTAAAGCAATGGACAACAACGGTCTGCTGCGCCGTACCCTGTCAGCGTGGTTTCGTCATAACGTGCAGCCACTGGCGACCTCAAAAGCGCTCTTTATTCACCGTAATACGCTTGAATATCGCCTGAATCGCATTTCTGAATTAACGGGATTAGATTTGGGGAATTTTGACGATCGATTGCTGCTGTATGTGGCGCTGCAGCTGGATGAACAGCGCTAAGTAAAAGCAAAACGGCAGCCGCAGGGTTGCCGTTTTTGATGTCTGCTCCCTCTCCTGTAAGAGAGGGCGGGGCGAGGGCAGCAGAGTGCGCCCATCCCCGTCACTTATTGCGCGTCAGTTTTTCCAGGTCAGATTCAATTTCATTGATCTTATTGGCAACCACGCTTTCAAGATGGCGAAGATCGTCCAGGATCTTGCGTTTCAAATCCACATCCGTGCGGTCACGCTGGCAAATCTGGTCAAGCTCATCGATAACGTAGCGCAGGTTCGGACTGATTTCCTGCACTTCCTTATAGCCCTGACCGACCCCATCCGCGACCACCGTCTTGCGTTGGCGGGGATATTTAAACTTCACGCTTTTGGCAAAAAATTCGCCTTTGTCCTTGTGAAAATAGATTTTCAGGATGTCATTATTGGCTTCCTGGCGGAGGCTGTAACGGTCAATTTCATCAGGATTGGTAATGCCTAAACTTTTCAGATTATCGTACATAGCGGTACCCTTAAGCTCAACATAACCTATGAATAATTAACGAAAAAATCTATTTTCGCCACTTGAATGTGCTAAAAAGGCGGTATATATCACCCTCTTTCAAATCGGGAGAGGGGATTGCTTAATCGATGGTACGAAGCAGTTCGTTGATACCGACTTTACCACGGGTTTTTGCATCGACTTTCTTAACGATGACTGCGCAGTACAGGCTGTATTTGCCATCTTTAGAAGGCAGGTTGCCGGAAACGACGACGGAGCCAGCCGGTACGCGACCATAATGCACTTCACCGGTTTCACGATCGTAAATGCGCGTGCTCTGACCAATATAGACGCCCATTGAGATGACGGAACCCTCTTCGACGATAACACCTTCCACCACTTCAGAACGTGCGCCAATAAAGCAATTATCTTCAATAATAGTCGGGTTCGCCTGCAGCGGCTCCAGAACGCCACCGATACCCACGCCACCAGACAGGTGGACATTTTTACCAATCTGCGCACAGGAGCCGACGGTGGCCCAGGTGTCAACCATGGTCCCTTCATCGACATAGGCGCCAATGTTGACATAGGAGGGCATCAGTACGGTGTTACGGGCAATAAAGGCTCCCTGACGAACTGCCGCTGGCGGCACTACGCGGAAACCTTCTTTCTGAAAGCGTGCTTCGTCATAGTCAGCAAACTTCATCGGCACTTTATCGAAGTAGCGGCTTTCTGCGCCGTCGATAACCTGATTATCGTTAATGCGGAACGAGAGCAGAACGGCCTTTTTGAGCCATTGGTGAGTCACCCACTGGCCGTCAATCTTCTCTGCGACGCGCAGTGCGCCTGAATCCAACAGGGAGATAACCTGGTTAACCGCTTCACGGGTAACGGTATCCACGTTTGCCGGGGTGATTTCTGCGCGACGCTCGAAAGCGGCTTCAATAACGTTCTGTAACTGCTGCATTATGACTCTTTCCATCTCTGTAAAAAAAAACGTTACCCTTTATCGTTTGGATTGAGGGCCTCTGTCAACCGTTGTTGTACCTCTTGTTGCAGCGCATTATTAAGGCCGCGCCGCTCGGCTGTCGCGATTATAAATAAATCTTCTACTCGCTCACCAATTGTCGTAATTCTCGCCCCGTGGAGCGAAATACCGAGGTCGGCAAACACCTTACCGACGCGGGCCAGTAAACCTGGCTGGTCGAGGGCAATCAGTTCGAGGAACGTTCTTCTGTCCGTATGGGTCGGCAGGAAATTGACCTCGGTCTCGACGTTAAAGTGGCGCAGTTTGGCCGGCTGACGACGTGGCTGCGGCGGTTGCCATGAGCGCTGAGTAATGGCCTGCTCAAGGCCGAAGCAGGTGGCATCGTGCCGGTCTGCGGAGAGAGGGCTGCCGTCCGGCTCCAGCACGATAAAGGTATCCATCGCCATGCCATCACGGGTGGTGAAAATCTGGGCATCATGGACGCTCAGATTGCGACGATCGAGTTCGGCGCAGACAGCGGCAAACAGATAGGGTCTGTCAGGGCTCCAGATAAAAATTTCGGTCCCGCCACGTGTCGCCTGCGGACTAAGCAATATTAAAGGCCTGGTCAGATCGTGGTTCAGTAAGTGCCGTGCATGCCAGGCCAGTTGATTTGGGCTGTGTCGTACAAAATAGTTAGCACGGCATCGCGCCCAGATCTGGTGCAGTTTTTCCTCATCAATATTGTCCATTCGCAACAGCGCCAGCGCCTGGAGCTGATGATGACGAACGCGCTCACGCATATCCGGGGTGTTCTGCATCCCACGGCGCAACTGTTTCTCGGTAGCAAAATAGAGCTCTCGCAGAAGGCTCTGTTTCCAGCTGTTCCAAAGTGTCTCGTTGGTGGCGCAGATGTCAGCAACGGTCAGACAAACCAGAAAACGCAGGCGATTTTCGGTTTGGATCTCCTCGGCAAATTGCTTAATGACTTCCGGATCCTGAATATCGCGCCGTTGCGCAGTGACCGACATCAACAAGTGATTACGTACAAGCCAGGCCACCAGCTGTGTTTCACGTGAGTTAAGCCCATGCAGTTCGGCAAATTTCAGCACATCCTGCGCGCCAAGTATGGAATGGTCTCCACCGCGACCTTTGGCGATATCATGGAAAAGGGCGGCCATTAAAATCAGTTCGGGGTGCGTCAGGCGGGGCCAGAGATCAACACAAAGCGGGTGCCGCGCTCGTGTGGCTTCCTCCGCGAAGCTCTCAAGCTTAAGCATTACCCGGATAGTGTGCTCATCGACGGTATAGGCGTGAAACAGATCAAATTGCATCTGCCCCACAATATGCGACCACTGCGGCATATAGGCCCAAAGAACACTGTGACGATGCATGGGCAGTAATCCGCGCTTAACGGCACCAGGATGACGTAACAGGCTCAGGAAAATCGCGCGTGCTTCGGGGATATAGCACAACGGTTGAGTCAGATGACGGCGGGCATGGCGCAAATGGCGCAGTGTTGTCGAATAGATGCCGGTTATGCTGCTGTTCCGCACCATGATGTAGAACATACGCAATATCGCCTGCGGCTCGCGTATAAACAGCGTCTCGTCACGCAGATCAATCAGTGTACCGCGCAACTGGAATTCATCATCAATGGCGCGAGGTTTCTCATCCGTGGTCAGGGCCAGAATGGCTTCATCGAACAGCTGTAAAAGCATATGGTTCAGTTCAGTTACGCGACGGGTAACCCGGTAGAAATCCTTCATCATATGTTCGACGGGCTGATTGCCTTCCCCTACATAGTTCAGGCGTTGCGCCACACTGAGCTGCCGGTCAAACAGCAGGCGGTTATCGTAGCGGTTCAATTCGAGATGCAGAGCAAAACGGATCCGCCAGAGCAGGTGCAGGCACTCGTTCAGCTCGTTGCGTTCGGCCTCGGTCAAAAAGCCAAAGCCGACCATCTCATCCATTGAGGTGGCACCGAAATGGCGGCGGGCGACCCATTGCAGCGTGTGGATGTCTCTCAACCCGCCCGGACTGCTTTTAATGTCCGGTTCCAGATTGTAGCTGGTGCCGTGATAGCGTTGATGGCGCTCGTTCTGCTCCACCACTTTCGCCGGGAAAAATTTTTCGGAGGGCCAGAAGGCTTCACTGAATATGTGCTTTTGCAGTTCAAGAAATAACGCGACATCGCCAATTAACAGGCGCGACTCGATCAGGTTGGTGGCGACGGTTAAATCGGATAGCCCCTCCAGCAGGCACTCCTCTAACGTACGCACGCTGTGACCTACTTCCAGCTTCACATCCCAGAGCAGAGTAAGGAGTTCTCCAATCTTCTGCGCACGGTCATCGGCGAGTTTTGTCCGACTCAGGATCAGCAAATCAATATCCGACAGGGGGTGCAATTCGCCACGGCCATAGCCCCCAACGGCGACCAGCGCCACATCGCTCTGTTCACCAAAGCCGTAGTCCAGCCACAGGCGTTGCAGTAACTGGTCGATAAACTCGGTGCGCGCTTCTATCAACTGCTCAGCGGAGAGGCCGGCATCGAAGACATGTCCCAGCCACTGCTGGAAAGTATCGATGTGGCTTTTGATACTGGCACAGGTCAGTTCACTTGAGGGCCAGTCGCCCGGATAAGCGGGTTGGCCGGGGAGGGAAGGTTTTACGGTACTGACAAACTGTTCAGAAAAGGTATTGCTCATTAGCGGGCCACCCTACGCAATGGGACAGCGAAACACGCCGCTGGCCGTCAAATGTGCCGATGCGGACAACACGTATTCATAAAAGATTAAGACAAGCGTCTAAGCAGACAAATTAAAAGAGATAACGGGAAATGAAAAGACGTTTATCTTTATGAAACATGACACGGGGCATAAGAAAAACGCGTGCTTACATACTCAAGAAATAAGCGTTTTTTCTGAATCAATTATAAAAAAGCGGCCCTTTTGCAGGCCGCTTCTCATGACAAAAAAGAGATTACTCAGCCGTGAGAACGGCGGGGATGGTGTCATCTTTACGCAGGGTAAGGATTTCACAGCCATTCTCGGTCACCACGATGGTATGTTCGTACTGGGCAGACAGGCTGCGGTCCTTCGTTTTAACTGTCCAGCCGTCTTTCATCGTACGGATGCGATAATCGCCAGCGTTGACCATAGGTTCAATGGTGAAGGTCATGCCCGCCTGTAATACCACGCCGCCATCATCCGCGTCATAGTGCAGAACCTGGGGTTCTTCATGGAAAACGCGGCCAATGCCGTGTCCACAATACTCACGTACAACGGAAAAACCTTCGCCTTCAACATACTTCTGAATGGCCGCGCCCAGCGAGCGCAGGCGGATGCCCGGTTTCACCATCCGCAGGGAGAGATAGAGGCTGTCCTGAGTTACACGGCACAGGCGCTCACCGAGGATGGTAGGCTTGCCGACGATAAACATTTTGGAGGTGTCGCCGTGGTATTCGTCTTTAATGACGGTCACGTCAATGTTGACGATATCGCCATCCTTCAGCACTTTTTCGTCATCCGGAATACCGTGGCAGACCACTTCGTTAATGGAGATACAGACGGATTTCGGGAAGCCGTGATAGCCGAGGCAGGCGGAAACCGCATGCTGCTCGTTAACGATGTAGTCGTTACAGATGCGATCCAGTTCGCCGGTGCTCACGCCAGGCTTGATATAAGGCTCGATCATCTCCAGCACTTCTGCAGCAAGGCGGCCAGCCACGCGCATTTTTTCGATTTCTTCAGGGGTCTTAATTGAGATAGCCATTGATTCTGTCCATCAGTGCCGATTTTCGACATTATTTAGTTCAAGTGCTGCTAATGGTAACAGTCTGGCCTGGCGGGTGCCACATTGAGAATCATTCTGCCCGGTGCCTTTTGTGCCTCCCCTTACGCAAAGGTGCTACCCTTGTCTACCGGGCGCCGTGAATTGTCACAGGAAATTCACTGTTCAGCGGGCGGTTCTCCATTAACAATAATTGGAGTCTGGTCGCTGTTTGTGGTATAAAGCGCGCCGGACTCACGTTCCTCTTCGGAACGAAGTCGACAAATCTCACTTTGTGTAAATAACACACACGTATCGACACATATTCCGGGGTGCCCTTTGGGGTCGGTAATATGGGATACGTGGAGGCATAACCCCAACTTTTATATAGAGGTTTTAATCATGGCAACTGTTTCCATGCGCGACATGCTCAAGGCTGGTGTTCACTTTGGTCACCAGACCCGTTACTGGAACCCGAAAATGAAGCCTTTCATCTTCGGCGCACGTAACAAAGTTCACATCATCAACCTTGAGAAAACTGTACCGATGTTCAACGAAGCTCTGGCTGAACTGAACAAGATCTCTTCTCGTAAAGGCAAAATCCTTTTCGTTGGTACTAAACGCGCTGCGAGCGAAGCGGTGAAAGAAGCAGCGAACAACTGCGATCAGTTCTTCGTGAACCATCGCTGGTTGGGCGGCATGCTGACTAACTGGAAAACTGTTCGTCAGTCCATCAAACGTCTGAAAGATCTGGAAACTCAGTCTCAGGACGGTACTTTCGACAAGCTGACCAAGAAAGAAGCGCTGATGCGTACTCGTGAACTGGACAAGCTGGAAAACAGCCTTGGCGGTATCAAAGACATGGGCGGCCTGCCGGACGCACTGTTCGTTATCGACGCTGACCACGAACACATCGCGATCAAAGAAGCAAACAACCTGGGTATCCCGGTATTTGCTATCGTTGATACCAACTCCGATCCGGACGGTGTTGACTTCGTTATCCCGGGTAACGACGACGCAATCCGTGCAGTTAGCCTGTATCTGAATGCTGTTGCTGCTACCGTACGTGAAGGCCGTTCTCAGGATCTGGCTGTTCAGGCGGAAGAAAGCTTCGTAGAAGCTGAATAATAAGGTCCAGCCCTTATTAGTACCGAGTATGGATAGGGGCCACTTTTTGGCCCCTTTTTCACTTTTACACCTGTCTGGCTGATTGCCGGGCAGGTCATCTCTCCCGAGGATTAAAGAATGGCTGAAATTACCGCATCCCTGGTAAAAGAGCTGCGCGAACGTACTGGCGCAGGCATGATGGATTGCAAAAAAGCACTGACTGAAGCTAACGGCGACATCGAGCTGGCAATCGAAAACATGCGTAAGTCCGGTGCTATCAAAGCAGCGAAAAAAGCAGGCAACGTAGCTGCTGACGGCGTGATCATCACTAAGATCGACGGTACCTACGGCATCATTCTGGAAGTTAACTGCCAGACTGACTTCGTTGCGAAAGATGGCGGTTTCCAGGCATTTGCTAACAAAGTTCTGGACGCAGCTGTAGCAGGCAAAATCACTGACGTTGAAGTTCTGAAAGCACAGTTCGAAGAAGAACGCGTTGCGCTGGTTGCTAAAATCGGTGAGAACATCAACATCCGTCGTGTTGCTGCTCTGGAAGGCGAAGTACTGGGTTCTTACCTGCACGGCGCACGTATCGGTGTTCTGGTTGCTGCTAAAGGCGCTGATGAAGAGCTGGTTAAACAGCTGGCCATGCACATCGCTGCAAGCAAGCCTGAGTTCGTTAAGCCGGAAGACGTTTCTGCTGAAGTCGTTGAGAAAGAGTTCCAGGTTCAGCTGGACATCGCCATGCAGTCTGGCAAGCCGAAAGAAATCGCAGAGAAAATGGTTGAAGGCCGCATGAAGAAATTCACCGGCGAAGTTTCTCTGACTGGTCAACCTTTCGTTATGGATCCGAGCAAAACTGTTGCTCAGCTGCTCAAAGAGCACAACGCTGACGTAACTAACTTCATCCGCTTCGAAGTAGGTGAAGGCATCGAGAAAGTTGAGACTGACTTCGCAGCAGAAGTTGCTGCAATGTCCAAGCAGTCTTAATTAAAAAAGAAGCCGCCTGAGGGCGGCTTCTTTTTGTCCCCGTCTTGTAAATTCAGCTAACCCTTATAGAGGTTGCGCTGAAAAGCGACGTACAATGTCGCCGGAATTAACTCATCTCAATCGTTGACAGTCTCAGGAAAGAAACATGGCTACCAATGCAAAACCCGTCTATAAACGTATTCTGCTTAAGTTGAGTGGTGAAGCTCTTCAGGGTACGGAAGGCTTCGGTATTGACGCAAGCATCCTTGATCGTATGGCTCAGGAAATCAAAGAACTGGTGGAACTGGGTATTCAGGTTGGTGTGGTGATTGGTGGCGGTAACCTGTTCCGTGGTGCAGGACTCGCGAAAGCGGGTATGAACCGCGTTGTGGGCGACCACATGGGCATGTTGGCCACTGTCATGAACGGTCTGGCCATGCGCGATGCGCTTCACCGCGCCTATGTGAACGCCCGCCTGATGTCCGCTATTCCGTTGAATGGCGTCTGTGACAACTACAGCTGGGCTGAAGCTATTAGCCTGCTGCGCAATAACCGTGTGGTCATTCTGAGCGCCGGTACGGGTAACCCTTTCTTTACCACTGATTCTGCTGCATGTTTGCGCGGCATCGAAATCGAAGCCGATGTGGTACTGAAAGCAACCAAGGTTGATGGCGTCTTTACTGCCGATCCGGCAAAAGATCCCACTGCCACCATGTATGAGCAACTGACTTATACCGAAGTGCTGGATAAAGAGCTGAAAGTGATGGATCTGGCAGCCTTTACCCTGGCACGTGACCACAAATTACCTATCCGTGTCTTTAACATGAATAAGCCTGGTGCGCTGCGTCGCGTTGTCATGGGCGAAAAAGAAGGCACGTTGATCACGGAATAATTCCCGTAGGCAACAAATAAAGGTAAGATTCCGCTTTATTATTTAGCGATTATGGCAGGCATCTTTCACGGTGCCTTGTACTGAACGAGACTATACTAACCACACCTGTGGCGTATGGTTTGCCTGAGACAAGATTTCAAGGATTCGTAACGTGATTAACGACATCAGAAAAGATGCTGAAGTACGCATGGACAAATGCGTTGAAGCCTTCAAAACCCAAATCAGCAAAATCCGTACCGGCCGTGCTTCCCCAAGCCTGCTTGATGGTATCGTCGTGGAATACTACGGTACGCCGACGCCGCTGCGTCAGTTGGCTAACGTCACCGTAGAAGACACCCGTACGTTGAAAATCAACGTATTCGATCGCTCTATGGGTCCTGCCGTTGAGAAAGCAATTATGGCTTCCGATCTGGGTTTGAACCCAAGTTCAGCGGGCACTGACATCCGCGTTCCGCTGCCACCGCTGACGGAAGAGCGTCGTAAAGACCTGATTAAAGTGGTACGTGGTGAAGCTGAGCAGGGCCGCGTTTCCGTGCGTAACGTGCGTCGTGACGCCAACGACAAAGTTAAAGCTCTGCTGAAAGAGAAAGAGATCAGTGAAGACGACGATCGTCGTTCTCAGGACGATGTGCAGAAGCTGACAGATGCCGCCATCAAGAAAATTGATGCGGCGCTGGCAGATAAAGAAGCAGAACTGATGCAGTTCTGATTCAACTCTTGATTAAAACGCCGTACAGAGGGCTGCGATGCGGCTTTGCTGGCGGCGTTTTGCTTTTTTATCCTCGCGATAGTGTGAGCGTTTCATGAAGCATATAACCCTTCTGGGCTCCACCGGTTCCATTGGCTGCAGCACGCTTGATGTGGTTCGCCACAATCCTGAGCGGTTTACTGTGACTGCGCTGGTTGCAGGTAAAAACGTTGCACGCATGGTCGAGCAGTGTCTTGAGTTCACGCCGCGATTTGCGGTAATGGACGATGAGGCCAGTGCCAAAGAACTCCGCATTATTTTACGGCAGCATAACAGCCGCACAGAGGTCATGAGCGGTCAACAGGCGGCGTGTGAAATGGCTGCCCTTGATGAAGTCGACCAGGTCATGGCGGCGATAGTCGGTGCTGCGGGCCTTGTTCCTACGCTTGCCGCGATTCGTGCTGGTAAAACCGTTCTGCTCGCCAATAAAGAATCTCTCGTAACCTGCGGTCGTCTGTTTATGGAGGCGGTTAAGGAGAGCGGGGCGCAGCTTCTGCCGGTAGATAGTGAACATAACGCTATTTTTCAGAGTTTACCGGAACCAATCCAACAGAACCTGGGGTACGCTGATCTGGAGCAGAACGGCGTATCGTCGATTTTGCTCACCGGGTCTGGTGGTCCATTTCGGGAGACGCCACTGGCTGAACTGGCTGCGATGACGCCGGATCAAGCCTGTCGCCATCCGAACTGGTCGATGGGGAGAAAAATCTCTGTTGATTCAGCCACTATGATGAATAAAGGTCTGGAATACATTGAAGCACGCTGGCTGTTTAATGCCTCTGCCCGTCAGATGGAAGTGTTGATCCATCCGCAATCGGTGATCCACTCCATGGTTCGTTATCTGGATGGCAGCGTGTTGGCACAATTGGGTGAACCGGATATGCGCACGCCAATTGCACACACCATGGCCTGGCCTGGACGCGTGCCATCCGGTGTGAATAGCCTCGATTTCTGTAAACTCAGTGCCCTCAGCTTTGCCGAGCCGGATTATGATCGCTACCCGTGTCTGAAGCTGGCCATTGATGCTTTTGCGCAAGGACAGGCGGCGACCACCGCGTTAAACGCGGCGAACGAGGTGACGGTGGCAGCATTTCTGGCGTCTGACATTCGATTTACGGATATCGCAGCCCTTAATTTATCTGTTCTGGAACAGATGACGTTGTGCGAACCGCAAAGTATTGACGATGTTGTTGCAGTGGATCGACTGGCTCGTGACGTTGCGCGAAAACAAGTGATACGCCTCGCAAGCTGGTGATAATCCAGCCACGCTAAGTCATGCTATTTGTTAGCGTTAGGCTTCAGTGGTATAGTCTGCGCACCCAATTGCCAGAGTTAAACCTGGCGCTGAGGTGAAGCCGTGGTTGACACGGCTTTTTTGCGTAAGGGCTTTGTATTCCTGAGTACCGCTAAATCCTTTTCAGGGACTAAAACGCGTTATGTTGTCTGCTAATCAACCAATAAGCGAAAATTTGCCTGCGCATGGCTGTCGTCATGTTGCCATTATTATGGACGGCAATGGTCGCTGGGCGAAAAGACAAGGAAAAATCCGCGCCTTTGGCCACCGGGCTGGTGCAAAATCGGTTCGCCGTGCGGTTTCATTCGCCGCCAATAGCGGAATCGATGCGCTGACGCTGTATGCGTTTAGTAGTGAAAACTGGAACCGTCCGGCGCAGGAAGTAACGGCGCTGATGGAACTGTTTGTATGGGCCCTGGATAGTGAAGTGAAAAGCCTGCATCGCCATAATGTGCGTTTGCGAATTATTGGTGATACAAGCCGCTTCAATTCGCGTTTGCAGGAGCGCATTCGTAAAGCGGAGGCGTTAACGGCTCAGAATACAGGGCTGACGCTAAATATCGCAGCGAATTACGGCGGGCGTTGGGATATCGTGCAGGGCGTGCGGCAGCTGGCCGCTCAGGTTCAGGAAGGGCTATTGCGTCCTGAACAGATTGATGAAGAGGCGCTGAGCCAGCAAATCTGCATGCATGAACTGGCCCCCGTAGATTTAGTGATTAGGACTGGTGGGGAACATCGCATAAGTAATTTTTTACTTTGGCAAATTGCCTATGCCGAACTTTACTTTACAGATGTTCTTTGGCCCGATTTTGATGAACAAGACTTTGAAGGTGCGCTGCATGCCTTTGCCAATCGAGAACGTCGCTTCGGCGGCACCGAGCCCGGCAGCGATAATGCCTGATGGGGGTAGCTTTTGCTGAAGTATCGCCTGATTTCCGCGTTTGTATTAATACCCATTGTCATCGCCGCACTGTTTTTGCTGCCGCCGATGGGCTTTGCGATTGTGACACTGGTCGTGTGTATGCTGGCTGCATGGGAATGGGGGCAACTGAGCGGCTTCACCTCCCGTACGCAACGCGTCTGGCTTGCAGTGCTATGCGGCTTTGTATTGGCAGCCATGCTGTTTACCATCCCGGAGTACCATCACAATATTCATCAGCCATTGGTTGAAATATCCCTGTGGGCGTCATTGGGATGGTGGCTGGTCGCATTGTTATTGGTGCTAGGGTATCCGGCTTCTGCAGGGATCTGGCGTCATTCAAAAGTCCTGCGGTTGATGTTCGGCATTCTCACTATCATCCCTTTTTTCTGGGGTATGCTGGCATTACGTTCCTGGCACTATGATGACAACCACTACAGCGGTGCGCTGTGGTTGTTGTACGTTATGATCCTGGTCTGGGGAGCGGATTCGGGTGCCTATATGTTCGGTAAACTCTTTGGTAAGCATAAGCTGGCGCCAAAAGTCTCCCCGGGTAAAACCTGGCAAGGCTTCATTGGTGGCTTGTTCACCGCCGCTATTATTTCCTGGGGGTATGGCGCCTGGGCAAACCTGGATGTAACGATCTCCACACTGTTTATCTGTTCCGTTGTGGCGGCCCTGGCATCAGTGCTGGGTGATTTAACGGAAAGTATGTTTAAGCGTGAAGCGGGAATTAAAGATAGTGGTCATCTAATTCCGGGTCATGGCGGTATACTGGATCGCATCGACAGTTTGACAGCAGCAGTACCCGTATTTGCTTGCCTGTTATTGCTGGTTTTCAGGACGATTTGACGGAAGGATTTATGGTGAGCATTCTCTGGAATCTGGCAGCGTTTATTGTTGCACTTGGTGTGCTTATCACCGTGCACGAGTTTGGCCATTTCTGGGTTGCTCGCCGTTGCGGCGTCCGGGTTGAACGCTTTTCCATTGGGTTTGGTAAAGCGCTCTGGCGCCGTCATGACAAGCAGGGGACTGAATTTGTCATTGCCCTGATTCCACTTGGCGGCTACGTCAAAATGCTGGATGAGCGCGTTGAGGCGGTAACGCCAGAAATGCGCCACCACGCCTTTAACAACAAAACCGTAGGCCAGCGTGCGGCAGTGATTGCTGCAGGGCCTATTGCCAATTTTCTTTTTGCCATTTTTGCTTACTGGCTGGTGTTTATCATTGGCGTCCCTGGCGTGCGGCCGGTTATTGGTGAAATAACCACCGATTCCATCGCGGCACATGCGCAAATTACACCCGGTACGGAACTTAAAGCAATTGATGGTATCGAAACGCCTGATTGGGATGCTGTGCGTTTGCAACTGGTGTCAAAAATCGGTGACAAACAAACGACCCTCAGCGTGGCACCTTTTGGCAGCGACAGCCGCCAGGACAAAGTTCTTGATTTGCGCCAGTGGCATTTTGAGCCTGACAGAGAGGATCCGGTAGCGTCATTAGGGATTCGACCTCGTGGTCCGCAGATTGAACCGGTGCTTGCTGAGATACAATCAGGTTCTGCTGCCAGCAAAGCAGGTTTGCAAGCTGGCGACAGGATCGTTAAAGTCGATGGTCAGCCACTTACGCAATGGATGACGTTTGTAACCCTGGTGAGGGATAATCCGGGTACATCACTTGCGCTGGACATCGAAAGGCAAGGGAGTTCCTTGTCTTTAACACTGATACCGGATACAAAGCCCGGTAACAAAGCAGAAGGGTTTGCTGGCGTTGTGCCAAAAATCATCCCTCTGCCAGATGAATACAAGACAGTACGCCAGTACGGACCATTCAGCGCTATTGCCGAGGCCACGGATAAGACCTGGCAATTAATGAAGCTTACGGTCAGTATGTTGGGGAAATTGATAACCGGTGACGTAAAACTGAACAACCTCAGTGGGCCGATTTCGATCGCTCAGGGGGCTGGGATGTCAGCAGAGTTCGGGGTGATTTACTACCTGATGTTCCTCGCTTTAATCAGCGTGAACCTGGGGATAATCAACCTGTTTCCATTACCTGTCCTGGACGGGGGACATCTGTTGTTTTTGGCGATTGAAAAGCTGAAAGGTAAACCGGTATCCGAGCGAGTTCAAGACTTTAGCTACCGCATTGGCTCGATATTGCTGGTGTTGTTAATGGGGCTTGCACTTTTCAATGATTTCTCTCGGTTATGAGAGAGTTTGTTAGGAAGAACGCATAATAACGATGGCGATGAAAAAGTTGCTCATAGCGTCGCTGCTGTTCAGCAGCGCCACCGTATACGGTGCTGACGGGTTCGTAGTGAAGGACATTCATTTCGAAGGCCTGCAGCGTGTCGCCGTTGGTGCGGCCCTCCTCAGTATGCCGGTCCGTCCGGGCGATACGGTGAATGATGAAGATGTCAGTAACACCATTCGTGCGTTGTTTGCCACTGGCAACTTCGAGGATGTTCGCGTACTTCGCGACGGTGATACCCTTCTTGTTCAGGTAAAAGAACGCCCGACAATCGCCAGTATCACTTTCTCCGGTAACAAAGCGGTGAAAGATGACATGCTGAAGCAGAATCTCGAAGCTTCTGGCGTGCGTGTTGGCGAATCCCTCGATCGCACCACCCTTGCTGATATTGAAAAAGGGCTGGAAGATTTCTACTACAGTGTGGGTAAATACAGCGCCAGCGTGAAGGCTGTTGTCACGCCGCTGCCGCGAAATCGTGTTGATCTCAAACTGGTCTTCCAGGAAGGTGTCTCAGCGAAGATCCAGCAGATCAACATCGTCGGTAACCATGCCTTTAGTACCGAACAGTTGATCTCCACCTTCCAGCTCCGTGACGAAGTGCCGTGGTGGAACGTGGTCGGCGATCGCAAATACCAGAAGCAAAAACTGGCGGGCGATCTCGAATCCCTGCGCAGTTACTATCTGGATCGTGGCTACGCGCGTTTCAATATTGATTCCACGCAGGTGAGTCTGACGCCCGATAAAAAAGGCATCTATATCACCATCAATGTGACGGAAGGCGATCAGTACAAACTCTCAAGCGTACAGGTGAGCGGTAATCTTGCGGGGCACTCTGCTGAGATTGAAAGCCTGACCAAAATTGAGCCGGGCGAGCTGTATAACGGCGCCAAAGTGACCAAAATGGAAGATAATATTAAAAAGCTTCTGGGTCGCTATGGTTATGCCTACCCGCGTGTTCAGTCTCAGCCTGAAATCAACGATACCGACAAAACCGTTAAGCTGCACGTCAACGTTGACGCCGGTAACCGTTACTACGTCCGTAAAATCCGCTTTGAAGGGAATGACACATCCAAAGACGCTGTATTGCGTCGCGAGATGCGTCAGATGGAAGGGGCGTGGCTTGGCAGCGATCTCGTTGACCAGGGTAAAGAGCGTCTGAACCGTCTGGGTTACTTCGAGACCGTAGATGCGGATACGCAGCGCGTGCCGGGTCGTCCAGACCAGGTGGATGTTGTCTATAAAGTCAAAGAGCGTAACACCGGTAGTTTCAACTTTGGTGTGGGCTACGGTACTGAAAGCGGCGTGAGCTTCCAGGTCGGCGTTCAGCAGGATAACTGGTTGGGTACGGGTTATTCTGTTGGTATCAACGGCACCAAGAACGATTACCAGACCTACTCCGAGTTCTCTGTCACTAACCCGTACTTTACGGTAGATGGTGTCAGCCTTGGTGGGCGCATCTTCTACAATGACTTTAAAGCTGACGATGCGGATTTGTCCTCCTATACCAACAAAAGTTATGGTCTGGATGGCACGCTCGGCTTCCCGATTAACGAATACAACACCCTCCGCCTTGGTTTAGGCTATGTCCATAATGACTTGTCTAATATGGAACCGCAGGTGGCGATGTGGCGTTATCTGGACTCCGTAGGTCAAACGTCCAGCACGACCAGTGATAACAACGGCTATAATGCCAACGACTTTACCTTCAACTACGGTTGGACTTACAACAACCTTGACCGCGGCTACTTCCCGACAAAAGGCTCGCGCGTCAACCTGAATGGTAAAGTAACGATCCCAGGATCCGACAACGAGTTCTACAAAGTAACGGTAGACACCGCGTCCTACTTCCCTATCGATGAAGATCATAGCTGGGTTGTTCTTGGACGTACGCGTTGGGGGTATGGTGATGGATTGGGCGGTAAAGAGATGCCGTTCTATGAAAACTTCTATGCCGGTGGTTCCAGCACGGTTCGTGGTTTCCAGTCCAACAACATCGGTCCAAAAGCGGTCTACTACGGCGGCCGTGGCCTGGATAACTGTGATTCGACGACAGAAAAATACTGTAGCTCTGATGATGCGGTGGGTGGTAACGCCATGGGTGTTGCCAGCGTAGAGTTGATTACCCCAACGCCGTTTATCAGCGAAAAATATGCAAACTCAGTACGTACCTCCTTCTTCTGGGATGCAGGTACCGTATGGGATACCAACTGGCAGAATACTGCTGATATGAAAGCGCTGGGTGTCCCGGATTATAGTGATCCAAGCAATATCCGTATGTCTGCGGGTATCGCACTACAATGGATGTCCCCATTGGGGCCGTTGGTATTCTCCTACGCCCAGCCGTTTAAGAAGTACGATGGAGACAAGGCAGAACAGTTCCAGTTTAACATTGGTAAAACCTGGTAACGTGCCACTGCGATGGAATGCATGATGTAGTGATGGTCGTGGCGGTGACAGACACCGCCCGCCAACGCAAAGAACGGTACCTCAGGGTACAATTGGGATGGTGAGGAGTTTATAGTGAAAAAGTTGTTATTAGCTGCAGGTTTCGGTTTGGCAATGGCTTCTTCTGCTCAGGCAGCTGACAAAATTGCTGTCGTGGATATGAACAGCCTGTTCCAACAGGTTGCGCAGACTTCCGGCGTTTCTCAGACCATGAAAAACGAGTTCGGTAGCCGTGCCAGCGAGCTTCAGCGTCTGGAATCTGACCTGCAGACCAAAATGCAGCGTTATCAGCGTGACGGTTCCACGATGAAAGCGACGGAACGTACCAAGCTGGAAAAAGATATCCAGTCCCAGCGTCAGAATCTCGCGCAGAAAGGTCAGGCATTCGAGCAGGATCAGGCTCGTCGTTCTAATGAAGAACGTGGCAAGCTGATGACGCGTATTCAGGCTGCAGTGAAGAAAGTTGCTGCGGATCAGGGCGTAGACCTGGTTATCCCGGCTAACGCTGCTATCTACAACAGCAGTGACGTGAAAGACATCACCGCTGATGTGCTGAAACAGGTTAAATAAGTAATGCCTTCAATTCGACTGTCTGATTTAGCTCAACAGTTGGATGCAGAATTACACGGTGATGGCGATCTCGTCATCACCGGCGTTGCGTCCATGCAATCTGCTAAAGCAGGTCAAATCACCTTCATGGTTAATCCTAAATACCGTGAAAATCTGAATGACTGCCAGGCGTCTGCTGTCGTTATGACACAGGACGATCTTCCGTTTGCCAAAAGCGCGGCTTTAATTGTGAGAAATCCTTATCTCACTTATGCCCGTATGGCCCAAATTCTAGATTCAACGCCGCAGCCGGCTGAGAACATTGCACCCAGTGCCGTGATCGACCCGAGCGCAACAGTAGGCAATAACGTAGCTATTGGCGCAAATGCTGTTATCGAATCCGATGTGATTCTCGGTGATAACGTAGTGATTGGCGCCGGTTGCTTTGTCGGTAAAAAGACAAAAATTGGTGCAGGGTCGCGACTCTGGGCTAACGTCACCATTTACCATGAAATTGAGATCGGTGAGAATTGCCTCATCCAGTCCGGTACCGTGATCGGGGCTGACGGCTTCGGTTATGCGAACGATCGTGGTAACTGGGTTAAGATCCCGCAGATCGGGCGCGTCATTATTGGCGATCGTGTCGAGATTGGTGCCTGCACCACTATCGATCGTGGGGCGCTTGATGACACACAAATTGGTAACGGTGTGATCATTGATAATCAGTGTCAGATTGCACATAACGTCGTGATTGGCGACAATACTGCCGTTGCTGGTGGCGTCATCATGGCGGGCAGTTTGAAAATTGGCCGTTACTGTATGATTGGTGGTGCCAGCGTCATTAATGGTCACATGGAAATCTGCGACAAGGTCACCGTGACGGGGATGGGTATGGTGATGCGTCCTATCACTGAGCCTGGTGTCTATTCCTCGGGTATCCCGCTTCAGCCGAACAAAGTCTGGCGTAAAACTGCCGCACTGGTAATGAATATTGATGACATGAGCAAGCGCCTCAAAGCTGTTGAGCGCAAGGTCAATAAAGAAGACTAACAGCTCGCTCGTTAACACTTAAACTTCCCGGCCTGCAGGCATTCTCACGATTGCCTCGGGCCGTGTTATTATTGCCTTTTAGTATATTTAGACAGGAAGAGTATTTTGACTACTGACACTCATACTCTGCACATTGAAGAGATTCTGGAGCTTCTGCCGCACCGTTATCCGTTTTTACTGGTTGACCGCGTGCTGGATTTTGAAGAAGGTCGTTTTCTGCGCGCAGTTAAAAATGTCTCTGTAAATGAGCCATTTTTCCAGGGACATTTCCCGGGCAAACCCATTTTTCCGGGTGTGTTGATTCTGGAAGCGATGGCGCAGGCCACGGGTATTCTGGCGTTTAAAAGCGTTGGAAAACTGGAGCCGGGTGAGCTCTATTATTTCGCAGGTATTGACGAAGCGCGCTTCAAGCGTCCGGTTGTGCCAGGCGATCAAATGATCATGGAAGTCACCTTTGAAAAAACGCGCCGTGGGCTGACTCGCTTTAAAGGCGTAGCTCTGGTCGACGGTAAAGTTGTTTGCGAAGCTACTATGATGTGTGCACGTAGCCGGGAGGCCTGATACGTGATTGATAAAACCGCCTTTATTCATCCTTCTGCCATTGTTGAAGACGGTGCCATTATTGGCGCTAATGCTCACATTGGTCCGTTTTGTATTGTTGGCGCTAACGTCGAAATTGGCGAAGGCACCGTACTGAAGTCTCATGTTGTTATAAACGGCCATACTAAAATTGGTCGTGATAACGAGATTTATCAGTTCGCTTCCATCGGGGAAGTTAACCAGGATCTTAAATATGCTGGTGAGCCGACTCGCGTGGAAATTGGCGATCGCAACCGCATTCGCGAAAGCGTCACCATTCACCGTGGCACGGTACAAGGCGGCGGATTAACGAAGGTGGGCAGTGATAACCTCATGATGGTCAACACGCATGTTGCGCATGACTGTACCATTGGTGATCGCTGTATCCTCGCGAATAACGCCACGCTTGCAGGCCATGTCTCTGTTGATGACTTTGCTATCATCGGTGGCATGACCGCAGTCCACCAGTTCTGCATCATCGGTGCGCACGTGATGGTGGGCGGCTGCTCCGGTGTGGCGCAGGACGTTCCGCCTTACGTTATCGCTCAGGGCAACCATGCGACGCCGTTTGGGGTTAACATCGAAGGGTTGAAACGTCGCGGCTTCAGCCGTGAAGCGATTCACGCCATCCGTAACGCCTACAAACTGCTTTATCGCAGCGGTAAAACGCTGGACGAAGCAAAACCTGAGATTACTGAGCTGGCACAGCAGTATCCTGAAGTGAAGGCGTTCACTGAATTCTTTGAGCGCTCCACGCGTGGCCTGATTCGGTAATGGTCGAGCATCGCCCGTTAACAATAGCCCTCGTCGCCGGAGAAACCTCCGGCGATATTCTTGGTGCGGGGCTCATTCGCGCCCTGAAGGCGCGTGTGCCTGACGCCCGCTTTGTTGGGGTGGCAGGGCCACTGATGCAGGCGGAAGGGTGTGAAGCCTGGTATGAAATGGAAGAGCTGGCGGTGATGGGGATCGTTGAGGTACTGGGGCGGCTGCGTCGGTTACTTCACATTCGTGCCGATCTCACCCGCCGTTTCTCTGCATTAAAGCCGGATGTCTTTGTCGGCATTGATGCGCCTGATTTCAACATTACCCTTGAGGGGAACCTGAAAAAACAGGGCATCAGGACTATTCATTATGTCAGCCCCTCAGTCTGGGCCTGGCGCCAGAAACGCGTTTTCAAAATAGGCAGAGCCACCAATCTGGTGCTAGCTTTTCTGCCTTTCGAAAAAGCGTTTTATGACAGATTTAATGTTCCTTGTCGGTTCATCGGTCACACGATGGCGGATGCCATGCCGCTGGATCCGGACAAGCAGGCCGCGAGAAGCAGATTAGGGATTCCGCCTGAGGCACACTGTCTCGCCCTGCTACCGGGTAGCCGGGGCGCGGAAGTGGAAATGCTGAGTGCCGACTTCCTGCGTACGGCACAACTTCTGCGTGAGCATTATCCTGATCTGCATGTGGCCGTGCCCCTGGTCAATGCGAAAAGGCGTGAACAGTTTGAGCGAATCAAACAGGAGACCGCCCCTGATTTACAGGTGCATATGCTTGATGGCATGGCGCGTGATGCCATGATTGCCAGCGATGCAGCGCTTCTGGCGTCAGGCACCGCGGCGCTGGAGTGTATGCTGGCAAAATGCCCGATGGTGGTCGGCTACCGAATGAAGCCGTTCACCTTCTGGCTTGCGAAACGGCTGGTCAAAACCGATTACGTCTCGCTGCCAAACTTGCTGGCAGGCCGCGAGCTGGTAAAAGAGTTATTGCAGGATGAGTGTCAGCCTAAGAAATTAGCGGATGCATTACTTCCGTTGCTGGCGAATGGCAAAGCGCACCATGCCATGCATGACATTTTCCGCGAACTGCACCTGCAGATCCGATGTAATGCCGATGAACAGGCCGCTGCTGCTGTACTGGAGTTGGCACAATGATTGAATTTGAATACCCGCACACGCATCTGGTTGCGGGTGTGGATGAAGTGGGGCGCGGGCCGTTGGTAGGTGCAGTGGTCACCGCTGCGGTTATTCTTGACCCCCTGCGACCCATCGTGGGGCTAACTGACTCCAAGAAGTTATCGGAGAAGCGCCGTCTCGCGCTCTGCGAGGAGATCAAAGAGAAGGCGTTATCCTGGAGTCTTGGCCGCGCTGAGCCCCATGAAATAGACGAACTGAACATTTTGCATGCCACGATGCTGGCGATGCAGCGCGCCGTTGCCGGACTGCATATCGTCCCGGAGTATGTGTTGATTGACGGCAACCGTTGTCCCACATTGCCTGTGCCCTCGATGGCGGTGGTAAAAGGGGACAGCCGGGTGCAGGAAATCAGCGCGGCGTCTATTCTTGCCAAAGTGTCACGGGATGCGGAAATGGCCGCGCTGGATATGACATTCCCCCAATATGGTTTTGCGCAACACAAAGGTTATCCAACCGCATTTCATCTCGAAAAGCTGGTTGAACATGGCGCAACCGAACACCACCGGCGCAGTTTCGGCCCGGTCAAACGCGCGTTGGGCCTTGTGTCCTGATTCTTGTCACACGATAAAACCGGAATCTGAAAATGGCTGAACCACGTTTCGTACACCTGCGGGTGCATAGCGACTACTCCATGATTGATGGGCTGGCAAAGACCGGACCGCTGGTGAAAAAGGCGGCCGCGCTCGGTATGCCTGCGCTGGCGATCACCGATTTTACCAACCTATGTGGTCTGGTGAAGTTTTATGGAACGGCGCACGGTGCGGGTATGAAGCCCATCGTGGGAGCTGATTTTCACGTTCAGAGTGATGTGCTGGGCGATGAACTGACCCAACTGACGGTTCTGGCCGCCAATAACGCAGGATATCAAAACCTCACGCTGCTTATTTCCCGTGCCTATCAGCGTGGCTATGGCGCTGCTGGCCCGTGGATTGACAGAGACTGGCTGGTTGAGCATAAAGAGGGGCTGCTCCTGCTTTCCGGCGGCCGCATGGGCGATGTGGGACGAAGCTTGCTTCGTGGCAATACTCCCCTTGTGGAGCAGTGCGTCAGTTTCTATGAAACCCATTTCCCCGATAGCTATTATCTGGAGCTTATCCGTACCGGGCGCCCGGATGAAGAGAGTTACCTGCATGCTGCGGTAGCGCTGGCGGAGGCGCGGGGGCTTCCCGTGGTTGCCACCAATGATGTGCGTTTTATCGACGCGGGTGACTTCGACGCGCACGAGATCCGCGTCGCCATCCACGACGGTTTTACCCTCGACGATCCTAAGCGTCCGCGTCATTATTCCCCTCAGCAGTACATGCGTACCGAAGACGAGATGTGCGAGCTGTTTGCTGATATTCCGGAAGCGCTCGAAAACAGCGTCGAAATTGCCAAACGCTGTAACGTGACCGTTCGGCTGGGCGAATACTTTCTTCCTCAGTTCCCGACAGGGAATATGACCACCGAAGACTTCCTGGTAGCGAAATCCAAAGAGGGGCTTGAAGAGCGTCTGGCATTCCTCTTCCCGGATCCACAGCTGCGGGCAGAGCGTCGCCCTGAATATGATGAGCGCCTGGAGGTGGAGCTGCAGGTTATCAACCAGATGGGCTTCCCAGGCTACTTCCTTATCGTGATGGAGTTTATCCAGTGGTCGAAGGATAACGGCGTGCCCGTAGGACCCGGGCGTGGTTCTGGTGCGGGTTCGCTGGTGGCTTATGCACTGAAAATCACCGACCTCGATCCGCTGGAATTTGACCTGCTGTTCGAACGTTTCCTTAACCCGGAACGTGTCTCCATGCCCGACTTTGACGTTGACTTCTGTATGGAGAAACGCGACCAGGTCATTGAGCACGTGTCGGAAATGTACGGACGCGATGCGGTTTCACAGATTATCACCTTCGGTACGATGGCGGCGAAAGCGGTTATTCGCGATGTGGGGCGCGTGCTGGGGCATCCCTACGGTTTCGTAGACCGAATTTCAAAACTGGTGCCACCCGATCCGGGTATGACGCTGGCAAAAGCGTTTGAAGCGGAACCTCAGTTGCCTGAAATCTATGAGGCTGACGAAGAGGTGAGAGCGCTCATTGATATGGCGCGCAAACTGGAAGGTGTCACCCGTAACGCCGGTAAGCATGCGGGCGGGGTGGTTATTGCACCGACCAAAATCACCGATTTTGCACCGCTCTACTGCGACGAAGCGGGTCATCATCCGGTTACCCAGTTTGATAAAAACGACGTGGAATATGCCGGGCTGGTGAAGTTTGACTTCCTGGGGCTGCGTACGCTGACCATCATCGACTGGGCTCTGAAGATGATTAATCCGCGACGTGAGAAGCAGGGGCTTGAGCCTATCGATATCGCCGCTATCCCGCTCGATGACAAGAAAAGCTTCGATATGCTGCAACGCTCGGAGACCACGGCGGTCTTCCAGCTTGAATCCCGTGGCATGAAAGATCTCATCAAGCGTCTGCAGCCGGACTGCTTTGAGGACATGATAGCCCTGGTGGCGCTGTTCCGTCCTGGCCCGTTGCAGTCAGGGATGGTAGATAACTTTATCGACCGTAAGCATGGCCGCGAGGAGATCTCTTACCCGGACGTGCAGTGGCAGCATGAGTGCCTGAAGCCTGTTCTGGAGCCGACCTACGGCATCATCCTCTACCAGGAACAGGTGATGCAGATTGCGCAGGAGCTATCCGGCTACACCCTCGGTGGTGCGGATATGCTGCGTCGTGCAATGGGTAAGAAAAAACCGGAAGAGATGGCAAAGCAGCGGTCGGTTTTTGAAGACGGTGCAAAGAAAAACGGCGTTGACGGCGAACTGGCGATGAAAATCTTTGACCTGGTGGAAAAATTCGCCGGGTACGGATTTAACAAATCTCACTCCGCTGCCTATGCTTTAGTCTCCTACCAGACGTTGTGGCTGAAAGCCCACTTTCCGGCAGAATTTATGGCGGCCGTAATGACCGCGGATATGGATAACACGGAAAAAGTGGTTGGGCTGGTGGATGAATGCTGGCGCATGGGCCTTAAAATCCTGCCGCCGGATATTAATTCCGGTTTGTACCATTTCCACGTCAATGATGACGGGGAGATCGTGTATGGTATCGGCGCGATTAAAGGCGTCGGTGAAGGGCCCATTGAAGCCATCATTGAAGCGCGTAATGAAGGCGGATATTTCCGCGAGCTGTTTGATCTCTGCGCCCGTACTGACACCAAAAAATTAAACCGTCGGGTGCTGGAAAAACTGATCATGTCCGGGGCGTTTGACCGTCTTGGGCCGCACCGCGCGGCATTAATGAACTCTCTGGGCGATGCATTAAAAGCCGCCGATCAGCACGCTAAAGCGGAAGCGATTGGCCAGGCGGATATGTTTGGCGTGCTCGCAGAAGAGCCGGAGCAGATTGAGCAGTCTTATGCCAGTTGTCAGCCCTGGCCGGAACATACGGTACTGGAAGGTGAGCGTGAAACCTTAGGACTCTATCTGACGGGTCACCCCATCAACCAGTATTTAAAAGAAATCGATCGCTATGTCGGCGGCCTTAGGCTAAAAGACATGCACCCAACCGACCGTGGCAAGGTCACCACGGCGGCGGGGCTCGTGATTGCTGCAAGGGTAATGGTCACCAAACGCGGCAATCGTATCGGCATCTGTACGCTGGATGACCGTTCCGGGCGTCTGGAGGTGATGTTATTCACCGAAGCGCTGGAAAAGTACCAGCATTTGCTGGAAAACGACCGCATACTTATCGTCAGCGGACAGGTCAGCTTTGATGACTTCAGCGGTGGCCTTAAAATGATGGCCCGTGAAGTGATGGATATTGACGAAGCCCGTGAAAAATATGCTCGCGGGCTTGCTATCTCGCTGACGGACAGGCAAATTGATGACCAGCTTTTGACCCGACTCCGTCAGTCTCTGGAACCCCATCGCTCGGGGACAATTCCAGTACATCTCTACTATCAGAGGGCGGATGCACGAGCACGATTGCGTTTTGGCGCGACGTGGCGTGTCTCTCCGAGCGATCGTTTATTAAACGATCTCCGTGGCCTTATTGGTTCGGAGCAGGTGGAACTGGAGTTTGACTAATACAGGAATACTATGAGTCTGAATTTCCTTGATTTCGAACAGCCGATTGCTGAGCTGGAAGCGAAAATCGATTCTCTGACTGCGGTGAGCCGTCAGGATGAAAAACTGGATATTAACATTGACGAAGAAGTGCATCGTCTGCGTGAAAAAAGCGTAGAACTGACGCGCAAAATATTCGCCGATCTTGGCGCATGGCAGGTAGCCCAGCTGGCACGCCATCCGCTGCGTCCATACACCCTGGATTACGTCCGCCTCGCGTTTGATGAGTTTGACGAACTCGCAGGTGACCGTGCTTACGCCGACGACAAAGCCATCGTGGGCGGTATCGCCCGCCTGGACGGTCGTCCGGTGATGATCATTGGTCACCAGAAAGGCCGTGAAACCAAAGAAAAAATCCGCCGCAATTTCGGTATGCCTGCACCTGAAGGCTACCGTAAAGCGCTGCGTTTGATGGAAATGGCCGATCGTTTCAATATGCCCATCATTACCTTCATTGACACCCCAGGCGCTTATCCGGGTGTCGGTGCAGAAGAGCGTGGTCAGTCCGAAGCCATCGCCCGTAACCTGCGCGAAATGTCTCGCCTGAATGTGCCGGTCATTTGTACCGTCATTGGTGAAGGTGGTTCCGGTGGGGCACTGGCTATTGGCGTGGGTGATAAAGTGAATATGCTGCAGTACAGCACCTATTCCGTTATCTCGCCGGAAGGTTGCGCCTCGATTCTCTGGAAGAGCGCAGATAAGGCGCCGCTGGCAGCAGATGCTATGGGCATTATTGCGCCGCGTCTGAAAGAGCTGAAACTGATCGATTCTATTATTCCGGAACCACTCGGTGGTGCTCATCGCAACGCGGAAGCGATGGCTGCCTCCCTGAAAGCGCAGCTGATTGCCGATCTGGCCGATCTTGACGTGCTGAGTAAAGAAGATCTGCGTAACCGCCGTTACCAGCGTCTGATGAGCTACGGCTACGCCTGATTTCCCTGAAAGACCATTCTGAAAAGCCACACTCCGGTGTGGCTTTTTTTATACCCGCGGCCTGGCTCAACTATGCTTTACGCATGTTTTTTAAGGAGGTAGGCGTGAATATTATTGCCATCATGGGGCCGCATGGCGTTTTCTACAAAGACGAGCCAATCAAGGAACTTGAACAGGCGCTTAAGCAACAAGGCTTTCAGCTTATCTGGCCGCAAAACAGTAATGACTTACTCAAGTTTATTGAACACAATCCGCGTATTTGTGGCGTTATCTTTGACTGGGATGAGTACGACCTCGATCTCTGCAGCGAAATCAATCAGCTTAACGAATACCTGCCGTTATACGCCTTTATCAATACCCACTCGACGATGGACGTCAGCGCCCATGATATGCGCATGGCGCTGTGGTTCTTCGAATATGCGCTGGGCACGGCGGACGACATCGCGACCCGCATAGAACAGTACACGCGCGAATATCTCGATAACATTACGCCCCCTTTCACCAAAGCGTTGTTCACCTATGTGAAAGAGGGTAAATACACGTTTTGCACGCCGGGGCATATGGGCGGCACGGCCTACCAGAAAAGCCCAGTGGGATGTCTGTTTTACGATTTTTTTGGCGGTAATACGTTAAAAGCAGATGTATCTATTTCGGTGACTGAACTGGGATCGCTGCTGGATCATAGCGGGCCGCATCTGGAAGCTGAAGAGTATATCGCCCGCACCTTTGGTGCTGAACAGAGCTACATGGTCACCAATGGCACCTCCACCTCCAATAAGATTGTGGGAATGTATGCTGCTCCGGTCGGCAGCACGTTACTTATCGATCGCAACTGCCATAAGTCACTTGCGCATTTGCTGATGATGAGCGATGTCACGCCGATCTGGCTGAAACCCGGACGCAATGCGTTGGGTATTCTGGGCGGTATCCCGCGTCAGGAATTTGCCCATGCGAGTATTGAGCAGAAAGTGGCTACCACGCCGGGGGCGAGCTGGCCTGTTCATGCCGTCATCACTAACTCAACCTATGACGGCCTGCTTTACAACACTGACTGGATTAAAAAGACGCTGGATGTTCCATCCATTCATTTTGATTCTGCCTGGGTGCCCTACACCAATTTTCATCCTATTTACGCAGGCAAAAGTGGGATGAGCGGCGAGCGCGTGCCGGGCAAAGTTTTCTTTGAAACGCAATCGACGCACAAGATGCTGGCGGCGCTTTCGCAAGCCTCACTGATTCACGTTAAAGGTGATTATGACGAAGACACCTTCAACGAAGCCTTCATGATGCACACTTCCACTTCACCCAGCTATCCTCTGGTTGCCTCCATCGAGACGGCAGCGGCGATGCTGCGCGGCAACCCGGGCAAGCGGCTGATTAACCGCTCGGTCGAGCGGGCGTTGCACTTTCGCAAAGAGGTGCAGCGCCTTAAGGATGAAGCAGACAGCTGGTTCTTTGACATCTGGCAGCCTGAAGAGATCGATGAGGCTGACTGCTGGCCCGTTTCGCCAGGAGAAACATGGCACGGCTTCCGGGATGCTGACGCAGACCATATGTTCCTCGATCCGGTTAAGGTGACGATTTTGACACCGGGTATGGATGAGCACGGTCATATGAGCGAAGAGGGGATCCCGGCTGCGCTGGTAGCGAAGTTCCTTGATGAACGTGGCGTAGTAGTGGAAAAAACAGGCCCCTATAATCTGCTGTTCCTTTTCAGCATCGGAATAGACAAAACCCGGGCGATGGGGTTATTACGCGGGCTGATGGAGTTTAAGCGCGCCTACGATCTTAATCTTCGGGTGAAAAATATGTTGCCGGATCTCTATGCCGAGGATCCGGACTTTTATCGCACTATGCGTATTCAGGATCTGGCGCAAGGGATCCACAAGTTGATCCGCCAGCACGATCTTCCGCAACTGATGCTAAGAGCGTTCGATGTTTTGCCAGAGATGAAAATGACGCCGCATCAGGCCTGGCAGGAGCAGATCCGTGGCGATGTGGAAACCATTGAGCTGGAAAAACTGATCGGACGTACTTCCGCCAATATGATCCTGCCGTACCCACCGGGGGTTCCATTGCTGATGCCCGGAGAGGTGATTACCGAACAGAGTCGTGCGGTGCTGGACTTTTTATTGATGCTTTGCGCAATAGGACGGCATTACCCGGGGTTTGAAACGGATATTCACGGGGCGAAGCGGGGAGAAGACGGAGTGTATTGGGTACGTGTCTTAAAATAACCCTGACCGCTTGCGGGTTATCACCGGCAAGGGTAACGTGCTGAAAGACAAAAGGAGGCACTATGCTGGGTTTGAAACAGGTACACCATATCGCCATCATCGCGACGGACTATGCCAGAAGCAAAGCGTTTTACTGCGATATTCTGGGCTTCACATTAGAAAGCGAGTTTTATCGCGAAGAGCGTGATTCATGGAAAGGGGATTTGGCCCTCAATGGGCAATATGTCATTGAACTTTTCTCCTTTCCGTTCCCGCCAGCGCGTGCGAGTGGGCCGGAATCCTGCGGGTTGCGCCATCTGGCTTTCAGCGTTGAGAATATCGACAAGGCAGTTTCTCACCTTGAGGCGCACGGGGTTGTTTGTGAAGATATCCGCATCGACCCTTTTACTGGTAAACGTTTTACCTTTTTCAAAGATCCCGATAATTTGCCGCTGGAGCTCTATCAGCAGTAGGGCTTGCCACTTTTCCCGATGCCCGGTAACGTGCCGGGCATGAACCACCTTTCGGTTATCACCATGTCTCTGCCATTGCTGTCTCATCTACCCTCCTCTCAACGCCAGTTTTTAGTAGCGTTCAGTGGAGGGCTGGATTCCACGGTGCTTTTGCACCGGCTTGTGCTATGGCGTCGCCAGCAACCGACGATCGCACTGCGTGCCATTCACATCCACCACGGATTAAGCCCGAATGCGGATAAATGGGTGGAACACTGTCAGCAGCAGTGCGACAGCTGGCAGGTTCCCCTGGCGATATGTCGCGTCAATCTTGTGGATGAGGGGAACGGGGTGGAAGCGCAGGCTCGTAAGGCGCGTTATGCTGCTTTCGAAAAGGCTCTTTTGCCCGGTGAGCTATTGCTTACGGCACAACACCTTGACGATCAAGCAGAAACGTTTCTGCTGGCGTTAAAGCGCGGAAGCGGGCCAGCCGGACTCGCCGGTATGCCGGAAACCATGCCATTTGCTGGCTCACTACTGTTACGACCACTGCTAAATGAGACGCGGTCTGCGCTGGAAGCGTGGGCACACCAGCACGGTTTATCGTGGATTGATGACGAAAGTAATAACGACGACCGCTACGATCGCAATTTTTTACGGTTGCGGGTCTTACCCCAACTTAATGCCCGTTGGCCGCATTTTGCTGATGCAGTGGCTCGCAGCGCGGCGCTGTGCGGTGAGCAGGAACAACTGCTGGATGAATTGCTGGCGGATGAGCTTTCAGCCGCCACCAGCCAGGACGGTGGCCTGTTGATTGCGGCATTAACGCCGTTAAGTGCTATAAGACGAGGCGCAATCCTGCGTCGCTGGCTGGCTTCCCGACAGGCGGTTATGCCTTCAAGGGAGACGCTTAACCGCATCTGGAATGAAGTTGCCCTCGCCAGAGAGGATGCAGAACCTTGTTTACGCATGGGCGCTCTGAGCGTACGCCGTTATAAAGGTCAGCTTTTTCTGGTGAGCCTCTCTCCTGACTTGCGCGAGCTGGTGCTCGCGTGGCCTTCGCCATTCGCTCCGCTGAGGCTCCCCGGCAATGGCGGTATCGTGTCGCTAACCAAAGGGGGCGAGTTGCGTTCACCTCTACCAGATGAACCGGTATCCCTGCGTTTTCAGGCGAGCGGCATACTGCATATTGTTGGTCGCAACGGTGGACGTAAGCTCAAAAAAATCTGGCAGGAACGTGGAGTGGCACCCTGGCAGCGGGAGACTACCCCGTTACTTTTCTATGGCGAGAAACTTATTGCCGCGGCCGGGCAATTTGTCACGCTGGAGGGGGCGGTTAAAGAGGGGGACGAGGGGGTCGGACTCAGGTGGGAGAAGTAACGGGCAGACCGGGCTGCCCGTCTGAGGACTTCAGGACTCGCTCACCACAACGGTGCCGATTTCCGGATGACTGAAGCTCGCAATCTTGTCGAGGCGTAATTCGCGGATAGCGCCCGCGGTTTCCGCCACCAGGTACTCCACGTTTTTACGAGAGACCAAATCGCTGGCTTTTGCCTGCAACTCTTCGCCATCTTTGAGCGTCAGCGTCAATAAGAGATGATGCTGACAGGCAAGTTCCAGGTTGTCATAATCATCGCAGTTAATGGGTTGATAAGTATCATTCATTGACATAATCGCTCACCAGTAAGTTCGCGGCAGCATAAGCCGCCTTTTCCCTGACCGACTCTGAAACGGTATCGTCCGATGCCATCTCATTCAAAACCTTCAATACGCATCCCAGTGCATCCGGGACATACCCTAAATCCCCGCTCGCAATTTCCGCATACCGCTTGCGTATCAATTCACAATAATTTCCCACATGTCCTCCTGTAAGCGCCCTGGCTTTACTGTGAGATACCATTAAGCCTACGAAGATACGCTCTGTTTCGCAAGGTGACTATAACACAGCCAGCTAATCATTATCAGAGTGATGACCTCCGTGAAGCTAAAGAGAGAACAGCGTGTTATACCTTTATTCGCTACAATAGCGCCTGTTTTGTTCAGGAGGCGGTATGGCATTAAAAGCAACAATTTATAAAGCAATGGTGAATGTGGCAGATTTGGACCGGAATCAGTTTCTTGATGCCACCTTAACGCTTGCTCGTCATCCTTCTGAAACGCAGGAACGCATGATGCTGCGTCTGCTGGCGTGGCTGAAGTTTGCTGATGAACGCCTGCAGTTTACGCGTGGGCTCAGCGCGGAAGATGAACCAGAAGTCTGGTTGCTGAACGACCATCTGGGCATCGATCTGTGGGTTGAGCTGGGATTGCCCGATGAGAGGCGAATCAAAAAAGCCTGCAGCCAGTCTCAGGCGGTTGCCCTGTTTACCTATAACGACCGGGCGGCGCAAATCTGGTGGCAACAAAACCAGACCAAAATGGCGGGTTTTAAAAATTTGAGCATCTGGTATCTGGATGATATGCAGCTGGCGAAACTGAGCGAACTGGCTACCCGCACCATGACGCTTCAGGCGACGATTCAGGATGGAACTATCTGGCTCAGCGATGCTCAAAATAATCTGGAAATTCAGCTAACGACCTGGCAGCATCACGAATGATTGTCCTGTCCCGGCATGCCACTATTACGGATGACGAACTGGAGATCACCGCAGTTCGCGCGCAGGGGGCAGGCGGTCAGCATGTGAATAAAGCCTCGACGGCTATTCATCTGCGTTTTGATATTCGTGCTTCCGGTTTGCCTGATTTTTATAAAGAACGGCTTCTGGGGGCGTCGCATCATCTTATCACCGCTGATGGCGTGGTGATTATCAAGGCGCAGGAATACCGCAGTCAGGAGATGAATCGAGAAGCGGCGATCGCCAGGCTGGTGGCATTAATTAACGAGCTGACCGTGGTGCAAAAAAGCCGTCGTGCAACGCGTCCCACCCGGGCGTCGAAAGAGCGGCGCCTGGCGAGCAAGTCGCAAAAGTCGTCAGTAAAAGCGCTACGTGGAAAAGTCCGCCGACCACAGGAATGATGGGTGTAATAAGCAATATTCATAAGGAAAAGAGCGTGAAAAGAGCAATATTGTCCCTGGCTGCCGTCATAACACTCTTTGGCCTGATGGGGTGTAATAACCGGGGGGAAGTGCAGACGGTTTCACCACCCGAGTCGCATGAACTTAAGCCTATGCAGCAAAGCTGGCGGGGCATTTTGCCCTGTGCGGATTGTGAAGGCGTTGAGACCTCGCTTTTCCTCGAAAAAGACGGTACCTGGGTGATGAATCAGGGCTATCAGGGGGCTAAGGGGGCCGAAGAATTTGCCAGCTATGGCGTCTGGGCGCGTACAGCAGACAAGCTGGTTTTAACCGATACCGCAGGTGAGAAGCGTTACTTCCGGCCCAGGGGTGACGCGCTGGAAATGCTCGATCGCGAAGGAAATCCGATTCATTCTCAACTCAATTATACGTTACAGCCGGTAAAAAGTGCCCTGCCAGCCACACCTATGGCCATGCGTGGGATGTATCTCTATTTTGCGGATGCCGCGACCTTCACCGACTGCGCAACCGGCAAACGCCTTCCGGTGAAGAACAGTGACCAGCTTGCACTGAAGTTTAACCAGGCGAAGGGGACACCTGCGCAGGCACTACTGCTTGAAGTGGACGGTCATTACGCCCACACCCCAAACCCGGACACCGGGGGGCCGGTTATAACGGTGGTTACGGATAAGAACGCAAGATTCATCCTCGGAAAAGATTGCCATCATCCATAAAAAAAGGCCTCGCATGCGAGGCCTTTTTAATATTAAAGCGATTAGCCCTTAATGGCGTTAACCAGGAAGTTCATGATGTCACCGGTCTTGATCATCTGCTTCTCGCCGCTGCGACGGTATTTATACTCAATATCGTCGCTATCAAGGTTGCGGTCACCAATCACGATGGTGTGAGGAATACCAATAAGCTCCATGTCTGCAAACATGACGCCTGGGCGTTCTTTACGATCGTCCATCAGTACGTCGATACCCTGCGCACGCAGTTCGTGATAGAGCTTCTCTGCCAGTTCCTGTACACGGTAAGATTTGTGCATATTCATTGGCAAAATGGCTACCTGGAACGGGGCAATACTGTCCGGCCACAGAATGCCACGCTCGTCAAAGTTCTGCTCGATGGCGGCCGCCACTACGCGAGTCACCCCGATGCCATAGCAACCCATTGTCAGGATCTGGTTACGACCATCTTCACCCTGAACGGACGCTTTCAATGCTTCAGAGTACTTAGTACCCAACTGGAAGATATGGCCCACTTCGATACCGCGTTTAATCAGCAAAGTACCTTGACCATCCGGGCTGGCATCACCCGCCACTACGTTACGAATATCAGCCACTTCCGGGGTCGCTACATCGCGGTCCCAGTTGATACCGAAGTAGTGCTTGCCATCCACGTTAGCGCCGGCGGCGAAATCGCTCATGGCGGCAACGGTACGGTCGATAACCACCGGAATCGGCATATTAACCGGGCCCAGTGAGCCTGGACCCGCATTAACCACGGCACGGATGTCGGCTTCGGTTGCAAAGGTCAATGGGCTGGCCACCTGCGGCAGTTTTTCCGCTTTTACTTCGTTCAGTTCATGATCGCCACGTACCAGTAACGCGACCAGTGGGTAGCTGCTTCCTTCGACCGCTTTGACCAACAGGGTCTTCACAGTCTTTTCAATCGGCAGAGCAAACTGCTCAACCAGCTCGGCGATGGTTTTTGCATTTGGTGTATCGACCAGCGTCATTTCCTGCGTTGCCGCTGCGCGTGGCGTTTTTGGCGCAACCGCTTCTGCCAGTTCAATGTTAGCTGCATAGTCAGAGGTGTCAGAGAAGACGATGTCATCTTCACCGCTCTGCGCCAGAACCTGGAATTCGTGAGAGGCGCTACCACCAATCGAGCCGGTATCAGCCTGCACCGGGCGGAATTCGAGCCCAATGCGCGTGAAGATTTTGCTGTAAGCGGCGTACATTGCATCGTACGTTTCCTGCAGCGATTCCTGTGTTGTATGGAAAGAGTACGCATCTTTCATCAGGAATTCGCGGGAACGCATTACGCCGAAACGCGGGCGCACTTCGTCACGGAATTTGGTCTGGATCTGAAAGAAGTTCAGCGGCAGCTGTTTGTAAGAGCTGAGCTCGTTACGGATCAGATCGGTAATGACTTCTTCGTGAGTCGGGCCGAGTACGAATGGACGCTCGCCACGGTCGGAAATACGCAGCAGTTCCGGGCCATACTGCTCCCAACGACCGCTCTCTTGCCACAGTTCTGAAGGCTGAACTACCGGCATTAACACCTCGATCGCACCGGCGTTATTCATCTCTTCACGCACGATGTTTTCGACTTTTTTCAGGACGCGCACGCCGGTCGGCAGCCAGGTGTACAACCCGGAGGCCAGCTTGCGGATCATCCCGGCGCGCAGCATCAGTTGATGACTGATAACCTCGGCGTCGGCAGGTGTCTCCTTCAGAGTGGAGAGCAGGTATTGGCTAGTACGCATGTTGTTACGTTTCCAGTTGGACGAGTAGAACAGGCTCAAAGGGAGCCTGATTTAAAAAAGTGCTTCAGTTTACCAGCGAGGCCGGAATGTCAAAAGTAGAGCGGGATAAATTAACGGTCTTCCAGCGCAAAGACTTCAAAACCCGCTTCGGTTACCCGCCAGCGAACATTGAAATCCAGTAGCCAGACAGCGTAGGTTTTTCCCTGTTCTTCACCTTTTCGGTAGGCCGGGCGCGGGTCCTGGGCCAGCACTTCACAAATAAAGGAGGAAAGGTGAGGGTAACGCTTTTCAAGCCCAGGTAACAGTGCTTCAACGTCTGGACTGAACATGACGGGCATATCAGCAGACGGAGCATGCTGTGCATAGCTGGCACGTGCGTCTGGCAGGGCTTCAGCAAACGGCAGATAGGGTTTGATATCGACAACAGGTGTACCGTCGACCAGGTCCAGGCTGCCTAATTGCAGGATCACGCGATCTTTCTCGCACTGGATACCCTTTAGTTCAACCAGCGACATCCCGACAGGATTGGGACGAAAGGTCGACCGCGTGGCAAAAACGCCCATTCTGGCATTGCCGCCTAAACGGGGTGGGCGAACGGTAGGTCGCCAGCCGCCATCCATTGTCTGGTGAAAAACAAACAAAATCCACAGATGGCTGAAGGCTTCAAGTCCGCGAACGGCCTCGGCGTGGTTATAAGGGGCGATAAGATGCAATTCGCCGCCCCCATGTTTCACCAGACCTGGCTGGCGGGGAACGGCGAACTTTTCTTTATAGGGAGAGCGGATGACGCCTATCTGTTCAAAAGTAAACGCGGTCATTTCGCCGATACGTTAAGGGCGGAACCCACACAAACGGCCTGGCGATAACATCCCGGCGTACCGCTTGTGACTTCGCAGCTATGCAGCAAAACGGCGTTCGCTTTCATTTTAGACGCGTTAATCTGCAGGCGCTTACGCGCGGTAGGGATATTGGGCGGAGAGTCCTGAGTACTGGCCTGACAGGAGTCGCCCGTCACTTCTCCTAAATCACGGAACGTTTTTCCCACTAAATCTTCAGCATTAGTGATGATTCGCACGGGGGCGGCACGCGGCGGTTTGGGCTTTGCCGGTTCCACTTTTGGAGGCGTTGCTGTGCTTTTAACAGGTTCGACGGGAGATCTGCTTAGCATTGAACAGCCGCTCAGCATGAGTGCCAGTAAACAGATCGGTAAAGCACGCATAATATTTCCTCAATAAAATTTCTTAACGTTGCTTATTGAATCAGGTGCTTGGGAAAATAACAAGACGGGCATGTGCCCGTCCTGAAGGATTATAAGGTTACAGCGAATTACCAACCTTTAACCGCACCACCGTTGAACACTTTGTTAGCAGCTTCGTACACTTCATCAGACTGATAAGCCTGAACGAATTTCTTCACGTTTTCCGCGTCTTTATTGTCTTCGCGGCTGACGATCAGGTTTACGTATGGAGAGTCTTTATCTTCAACAAAGATGCCATCTTTTGCAGGCGTCAGGTTGATCTGGCTGGCATACGTGGTGTTGATGACGGCCAGCGCAATTTGCGCATCGTCCAGAGAGCGCGGCAGCTGCGGGGCTTCCAGTTCAACGATTTTCAGGTTTTTTGGATTCTCAGCAACATCCAGAACGCTAGGCAGCAGGCCGACGCCGTCTTTCAGTTTGATGAGACCCTGCTGTTGTAACAGCAACAGAGAACGGCCCAGGTTAGTCGGATCGTTTGGTACGGCGATCTGTGCGCCTTCCTGCAATTCATCGATAGATTTGATTTTTTTAGAATATCCGGCAATCGGGTAAACAAAGGTGTTGCCCACGGTCACCAGTTTGTAACCACGATCTTTAATCTGCTGATCCAGGTAAGGCTTATGCTGGAAGGCGTTAACATCGATATCGCCTTTACTCAGCGCTTCATTTGGCAGTACATAGTCGTTAAATGTCACCAGCTCAACATCGAGGCCATACTTCTCTTTCGCGACTTTTTGTGCCACTTCAGCAACCTGCTGTTCTGCGCCAACAATTACGCCAACTTTAATATGGTTTGGATTTTTTTCGTCCTGACCGCAGCCTGCCAGGGCCAGGGAGCCAATCAGCGCACCTACTGCCGCAAAGGTCTTGAATTTAAACGCCATGTGTATTTCCTTTCTCAGAGTCGTTGTGTTGTGTGCAACATTATTTATGCGTAACAGCGCGAACGATACGATCGCCTGCAAACTGAATTAAGTAAACCAGAATCACCAGTAGCGCCAGCACCGTATTCATGACCACGGCGTTGTAGCCTATGTAGCCATACTGATAGCCAATCTGGCCCAAACCACCGGCACCCACAGCGCCTCCCATTGCGGAATAACCTACCAGGGTGATAAGCGTAATGGTTGCCGCGTTTACCAGACCGGGTAACGCTTCCGGTAAAAGGACCTTACGCACGATTTGCATCGGCGTGGCACCCATCGCGCGTGAGGCTTCGATAAGACCCGTTGGGATCTCCAGCAACGCATTTTCTACCATACGTGCAATAAAAGGCGCAGCCCCGACGGTTAATGGAACAATCGCCGCCTGCAGGCCGATCGAAGTGCCCACCACAATACGAGTGAAGGGGATCATCCAGACCAGCAGGATAATAAAAGGAATAGAACGGAAGATATTCACCAGCGCGGATATCGTGCGGTAAAGCTTCGCGTTTTCAGAAATCTGCCCAGGACGCGTGACATAAAGAAGTACGCCGACCGGTAGGCCTAATACAAAACCGAAAAAACCGGAGACGAAGGTCATTGCCAGCGTTTCCCAGACGCCCTTCACCAGTAACCACATCATTGGCTCAGACATAACCCAGCACCTCTACTTTTACATGGTGTTCTTTAAGCCAGGCAATAGCCGCTTGCGTATCTTGTTGTGTGCCGTGCATTTCGGTCAGCATGATGCCGAACTTAACGCCACCGGCATAATCCATCTGCGCGCTAATAATGTTGTTGTTCACATTAAAACGACGGGCCGTTTCAGACAGTAACGGTGCGTCGACCGATTGACCGGTAAATTCCATACGCAGCATCGGTACGCTGTCTTCAAGCGGCTGGGGTTTTAAACGCTGAAGATAATCTTCCGGGATATCCAGGTGTAATGTGGACTGGATAAACTGCTGCGCCAGTGGGGTTTTCGGATGAGAGAAAACTTCACTGACCGTATCCTGTTCGATTAATTCACCATTACTGATGACGGCAACACAGTCACAGATACGCTTCACCACATCCATCTCATGCGTGATCAGCAAAATGGTCAGGCCCAGGCGACGATTAATATCTTTCAGTAGTTCCAGAATGGAACGGGTAGTGGCGGGATCGAGTGCGCTGGTGGCTTCGTCACACAGCAACACTTTGGGGTTACTCGCCAGAGCACGCGCGATGGCAACTCGCTGCTTCTGACCACCCGACAGGTTTGCCGGGTAGCTGTCCTGCTTGTCGCTCAGTCCAACCAGATCAAGCAACTCTTTCACGCGGCGGTTAATTTCTTCACGCGGTGTGCTATCCAGCTCCAGAGGCAGCGCGATGTTGCCGAAGACGGTGCGGGAGGCGAGCAGATTAAAATGCTGGAAAATCATGCCAATCTGGCGACGTGCTTTAGTCAATTCAGACTCAGAAAGTGCGGTCAGTTCCTGGCCATCAACCTGAACGCTACCCTGGGTTGGACGCTCAAGTAAATTGACGCAGCGAATCAGCGTACTTTTACCTGCGCCTGAGGCGCCAATGACGCCATAAATTTGCCCGGCAGGAACGTGCAGGCTGACATTGTTCAGCGCCTGAATCGATCGCGTCCCCTGCTGGAACACTTTGGTGATATTCGAAAGTTTAATCATCAGATTATTTTTATCGTATTAAGAGTGAGCCGTGGCATTTTGTTCTGCCGGTTACGGCCATTGACCGTAAACAGAGCGGATGTTAGGGCATCCAGACGTCTAAATCAATCATACCCTTTGCGATGAGCACTTTCCTGCCCGATGAAACGTGAGATAATAAAGGTACAAGCCTTATTCAGGAGCAAACCGGTGGCAAACTCAGTACCTGCAATTTTTCTCGATCGTGATGGCACTATAAATGTTGATCATGGTTATGTTCATGAGATAGACAATTTTGAGTTTATTGATGGCGTTATAGAGGCCATGCGTGAATTAAAAGCCATGGGCTTCGCTTTAGTTATCGTGACTAACCAGTCCGGTATTGCCCGCGGCAAGTTTACGGAGGCACAGTTCGAAACGCTGACGGAGTGGATGGACTGGTCACTGGCAGACCGGGATGTTGAATTAGATGGTATCTATTACTGTCCGCATCATCCTCAGGGGACGGTTGAAGAGTTCCGCCAGAGCTGTGATTGTCGTAAACCGCATCCGGGAATGTTCATCTCAGCTCGCGATCATCTGCACATTGATATGTCTTCTTCTTATATGGTGGGCGATAAACTTGAAGATATGCAGGCAGCAAATGCAGCGCAGGTAGGAAAGCGTGTATTGGTTCGTACCGGTAAACCCGTCACGCCAGAAGCAGAAAATGCAGCGGATTGGGTGATTAATAGCCTTGCAGACCTGCCTGCAGCCATTAAAAAGCACCAAAAATAGCCGTTATGATGAAAAGATGAGCGGTTGAAATAAAAATGCATTTTTCCGCTTGTCATTCATCGGGAGCTCCCTATAATGCGCCTCCATCGACACGGCAGATGTGAATCACTTCACACTAAACAGCCGGTTCGGTTGAAGAGAAAAACCCTGAAAATCAGGGTTGACTCTGAAAGAGGAAAGCGTAATATACGCCACCTCGCAACGGTGAGCGAAAGCCGCGTTGCACTGCTCTTTAACAATTTATCAGACAATCTGTGTGGGCACTCAAAGTGACATGGATTCTTGATGTCTTCGGACAAAAAATGAATACCAAGTCTCAAAGAGTGAACACGTAATTCATTACGAAGTTTAATTCTACGAGCATCAAACTTAAATTGAAGAGTTTGATCATGGCTCAGATTGAACGCTGGCGGCAGGCCTAACACATGCAAGTCGAACGGTAGCACAGAGAGCTTGCTCTCGGGTGACGAGTGGCGGACGGGTGAGTAATGTCTGGGAAACTGCCTGATGGAGGGGGATAACTACTGGAAACGGTAGCTAATACCGCATAATGTCGCAAGACCAAAGAGGGGGACCTTCGGGCCTCTTGCCATCAGATGTGCCCAGATGGGATTAGCTAGTAGGTGGGGTAATGGCTCACCTAGGCGACGATCCCTAGCTGGTCTGAGAGGATGACCAGCCACACTGGAACTGAGACACGGTCCAGACTCCTACGGGAGGCAGCAGTGGGGAATATTGCACAATGGGCGCAAGCCTGATGCAGCCATGCCGCGTGTATGAAGAAGGCCTTCGGGTTGTAAAGTACTTTCAGCGGGGAGGAAGGCGATACGGTTAATAACCGTGTCGATTGACGTTACCCGCAGAAGAAGCACCGGCTAACTCCGTGCCAGCAGCCGCGGTAATACGGAGGGTGCAAGCGTTAATCGGAATTACTGGGCGTAAAGCGCACGCAGGCGGTCTGTCAAGTCGGATGTGAAATCCCCGGGCTCAACCTGGGAACTGCATTCGAAACTGGCAGGCTTGAGTCTTGTAGAGGGGGGTAGAATTCCAGGTGTAGCGGTGAAATGCGTAGAGATCTGGAGGAATACCGGTGGCGAAGGCGGCCCCCTGGACAAAGACTGACGCTCAGGTGCGAAAGCGTGGGGAGCAAACAGGATTAGATACCCTGGTAGTCCACGCTGTAAACGATGTCGACTTGGAGGTTGTGCCCTTGAGGCGTGGCTTCCGGAGCTAACGCGTTAAGTCGACCGCCTGGGGAGTACGGCCGCAAGGTTAAAACTCAAATGAATTGACGGGGGCCCGCACAAGCGGTGGAGCATGTGGTTTAATTCGATGCAACGCGAAGAACCTTACCTACTCTTGACATCCAGAGAACTTTCCAGAGATGGATTGGTGCCTTCGGGAACTCTGAGACAGGTGCTGCATGGCTGTCGTCAGCTCGTGTTGTGAAATGTTGGGTTAAGTCCCGCAACGAGCGCAACCCTTATCCTTTGTTGCCAGCGATTCGGTCGGGAACTCAAAGGAGACTGCCAGTGATAAACTGGAGGAAGGTGGGGATGACGTCAAGTCATCATGGCCCTTACGAGTAGGGCTACACACGTGCTACAATGGCATATACAAAGAGAAGCGACCTCGCGAGAGCAAGCGGACCTCATAAAGTATGTCGTAGTCCGGATCGGAGTCTGCAACTCGACTCCGTGAAGTCGGAATCGCTAGTAATCGTGGATCAGAATGCCACGGTGAATACGTTCCCGGGCCTTGTACACACCGCCCGTCACACCATGGGAGTGGGTTGCAAAAGAAGTAGGTAGCTTAACCTTCGGGAGGGCGCTTACCACTTTGTGATTCATGACTGGGGTGAAGTCGTAACAAGGTAACCGTAGGGGAACCTGCGGTTGGATCACCTCCTTACCTTAAAGAACCTGCCTTTGCAGTGCTCACACAGATTGTCTGATGAAAAGTAAATAGCAAGGCGTCTTGCGATTGAGACTTTGTGTCCCCTTCGTCTAGAGGCCCAGGACACCGCCCTTTCACGGCGGTAACAGGGGTTCGAATCCCCTAGGGGACGCCACTTGCTGGTATGTGAGTGAAAGTCACCTGCTGATATATCTCAAAACTCATCTTCGGGTGACGTTTGAGATATTTGCTCTTTAAAAATCTGGATCAAGCTGAAAATTGAAACAACACCCTGTTTCTTTTCTCCGTAATAAGAAAAGAAAAACAGGCGTGTTTGAGTCTCTCAAATTTTCACGACACTGAAGTGTTTTACGAAACAGCTTCGGGTTGTGAGGTTAAGCGACCAAGCGTACACGGTGGATGCCCTGGCAGTCAGAGGCGATGAAGGGCGTGCTAATCTGCGATAAGCGCCGGCGAGGTGATATGAACCCTTGACCCGGCGATACCCGAATGGGGAAACCCAGTGTGACTCGTCACACTATCATGTCATGAATACATAGTGGCATGAGGCGAACCGGGGGAACTGAAACATCTAAGTACCCCGAGGAAAAGAAATCAACCGAGATTCCCCCAGTAGCGGCGAGCGAACGGGGAAGAGCCCAGAGTCTGAATCAGCAAATGTGTTAGTGGAAGCGTCTGGAAAGTCGCACGGTACAGGGTGAAAGTCCCGTACACGAAAATGCATCTGTTGTGAACTCGAAGAGTAGGGCGGGACACGTGGTATCCTGTCTGAATATGGGGGGACCATCCTCCAAGGCTAAATACTCCTGACTGACCGATAGTGAACCAGTACCGTGAGGGAAAGGCGAAAAGAACCCCGGCGAGGGGAGTGAAAAAGAACCTGAAACCGTGTACGTACAAGCAGTGGGAGCACCTTCGTGGTGTGACTGCGTACCTTTTGTATAATGGGTCAGCGACTTATATTCTGTAGCAAGGTTAACCGTATAGGGGAGCCGCAGGGAAACCGAGTCTTAACTGGGCGTTAAGTTGCAGGGTATAGACCCGAAACCCGGTGATCTAGCCATGGGCAGGTTGAAGGTTGGGTAACACTAACTGGAGGACCGAACCGACTAATGTTGAAAAATTAGCGGATGACCTGTGGCTGGGGGTGAAAGGCCAATCAAACCGGGAGATAGCTGGTTCTCCCCGAAAGCTATTTAGGTAGCGCCTCGTGAACTCATCTCCGGGGGTAGAGCACTGTTTCGGCTAGGGGGCCATCCCGGCTTACCAACCCGATGCAAACTACGAATACCGGAGAATGTTATCACGGGAGACACACGGCGGGTGCTAACGTCCGTCGTGAAGAGGGAAACAACCCAGACCGCCAGCTAAGGTCCCAAAGTCATGGTTAAGTGGGAAACGATGTGGGAAGGCACAGACAGCCAGGATGTTGGCTTAGAAGCAGCCATCATTTAAAGAAAGCGTAATAGCTCACTGGTCGAGTCGGCCTGCGCGGAAGATGTAACGGGGCTAAACCATGCACCGAAGCTGCGGCAGCGACACTTATGTGTTGTTGGGTAGGGGAGCGTTCTGTAAGCCGTTGAAGGTGGCCTGTGAGGGCTGCTGGAGGTATCAGAAGTGCGAATGCTGACATAAGTAACGATAAAGCGGGTGAAAAGCCCGCTCGCCGGAAGACCAAGGGTTCCTGTCCAACGTTAATCGGGGCAGGGTGAGTCGACCCCTAAGGCGAGGCCGAAAGGCGTAGTCGATGGGAAACAGGTTAATATTCCTGTACTTGGTGTTACTGCGAAGGGGGGACGGAGAAGGCTATGTCGGCCGGGCGACGGTTGTCCCGGTTTAAGCATGTAGGCGGAGGTTCCAGGTAAATCCGGTACCTTTTAACGCTGAGGTGTGATGACGAGGCACTACGGTGCTGAAGTGACAAATGCCCTGCTTCCAGGAAAAGCCTCTAAGCATCAGGTAACACGAAATCGTACCCCAAACCGACACAGGTGGTCAGGTAGAGAATACCAAGGCGCTTGAGAGAACTCGGGTGAAGGAACTAGGCAAAATGGTGCCGTAACTTCGGGAGAAGGCACGCTGGTGCGTAGGTGAAGTGACTTGCTCACGGAGCTGAAACCAGTCGAAGATACCAGCTGGCTGCAACTGTTTATTAAAAACACAGCACTGTGCAAACACGAAAGTGGACGTATACGGTGTGACGCCTGCCCGGTGCCGGAAGGTTAATTGATGGGGTTATCCGTAAGGAGAAGCTCTTGATCGAAGCCCCGGTAAACGGCGGCCGTAACTATAACGGTCCTAAGGTAGCGAAATTCCTTGTCGGGTAAGTTCCGACCTGCACGAATGGCGTAATGATGGCCAGGCTGTCTCCACCCGAGACTCAGTGAAATTGAACTCGCTGTGAAGATGCAGTGTACCCGCGGCAAGACGGAAAGACCCCGTGAACCTTTACTATAGCTTGACACTGAACATTGAGCCTTGATGTGTAGGATAGGTGGGAGGCTTTGAAGCGTGGACGCCAGTCTGCGTGGAGCCAACCTTGAAATACCACCCTTTAATGTTTGATGTTCTAACGTGGACCCGTGATCCGGGTTGCGGACAGTGTCTGGTGGGTAGTTTGACTGGGGCGGTCTCCTCCTAAAGTGTAACGGAGGAGCACGAAGGTTAGCTAATCCTGGTCGGACATCAGGAGGTTAGTGCAATGGCATAAGCTAGCTTGACTGCGAGAGTGACGGCTCGAGCAGGTGCGAAAGCAGGTCATAGTGATCCGGTGGTTCTGAATGGAAGGGCCATCGCTCAACGGATAAAAGGTACTCCGGGGATAACAGGCTGATACCGCCCAAGAGTTCATATCGACGGCGGTGTTTGGCACCTCGATGTCGGCTCATCACATCCTGGGGCTGAAGTAGGTCCCAAGGGTACGGCTGTTCGCCGTTTAAAGTGGTACGCGAGCTGGGTTTAGAACGTCGTGAGACAGTTCGGTCCCTATCTGCCGTGGGCGCTGGAGAATTGAGGGGGGCTGCTCCTAGTACGAGAGGACCGGAGTGGACGCATCACTGGTGTTCGGGTTGTCATGCCAATGGCACTGCCCGGTAGCTAAATGCGGAAAAGATAAGTGCTGAAAGCATCTAAGCACGAAACTTGCCCCGAGATGAGTTCTCCCTGAGACTTTAAGTCTCCTGAAGGAACGTTGAAGACGACGACGTTGATAGGTCGGGTGTGTAAGCGCAGCGATGCGTTGAGCTAACCGATACTAATGAACCGTGAGGCTTAACCTTACAACGCCGAAGCTGTTTTGGCGTGAGAAACACGATTTTCAGCTGATTCCAGAATTAAGTGCGCAATAATTTACGCAGCAGCAAGGCGGCCAGCGAAGGAAAGGAAGGAGCATACTGAGGTATGTGACTGACTTTGCGAGCGCAGGCAACGCGGCTGATGCGATAAAAGATTGCGTACAGAGCACAAAGAATTTGCCTGGCGGCACTAGCGCGGTGGTCCCACCTGACCCCATGCCGAACTCAGAAGTGAAACGCCGTAGCGCCGATGGTAGTGTGGGGTCTCCCCATGCGAGAGTAGGGAACTGCCAGGCATCAAATTAAGCAGTAAACCGGGGCAATAAACCGGCGGTTGTAGAAAAATTCGGTGGAGCGGTAGTTCAGTCGGTTAGAATACCTGCCTGTCACGCAGGGGGTCGCGGGTTCGAGTCCCGTCCGTTCCGCCACTTATTTAAGAGCCGCATCTCATATGAGATGCGGTTTTTTTTTTGCGTTTAATTTTCCGGTATGAGAAAAGAAGTCAGTAAATGAGCATCAAGAGCAGGGAGGCGAGAATTCGCTCACGAAATCAATAAAGGCCCGAATCCGGGTACTGACGGCTCTGTCACTGTAATAAACGGCACTGAATGGCATCTCAACGGGAAGCCGCCTGTCAGCCAGCACCTCCACCAGCTCTCCGCTCATAAGCTCTTTATTAATCATATAATCCGATAAACAGGCGATACCGTTGCCGCTCATACAAAGATGTTTAAGCGTCTCGCCGCTATTGGATGTCATACCACACTCTGTCTCGTACAACTGACCATCACTGGATGCAACAGGCCAGGTATTCAGTGATGCGGGTTCAGTGAATCCAAGACATATGTGGTTTTTAAGATCCGCCACTGTTGCAGGCATTCCGGCGTGGGCCAGATAGTCCGGGGAAGCAATGATTTTACGGTAACTCTTAAAAAGAGGGCGAGCGCGCAAGCTGGAATCGGTGAGTTTACCGACACGGATGGCGACATCAACTTTACGTTCGATCAGGTTGATAAAGGTTTCACTTGAGACCAGAGAGAGGGAAATCTCCGGATAGCGTTCGCGGAATGGCTTAATCAGTGGCAGCAAAAAATGCAGCATCACAGGCGTGGCTGCATCAATGCGCAACGTACCCCGCGGCGTTAATTTCGCCTCCATAATTTCGGTTTCGGCTGCTGCCATCTCCTGCAGTACACCCTGAACCCGGCGAAAGTAACGTTCGCCTTCTTCGGTGAGGCTGAGCTGGCGTGTCGTTCGGTTCAGAAGATTGACGCCCAGTTTATTTTCCAGTTTTTTTACCGCCCGACTGACCGCCGAGTTTGCCTGGCCGAGTCGTTCAGCTGCCCGGCTGAAACTCCCGCTTTCAACGACGGCAACGAATATAGTGAGTTCTTCAGAGCTGGCTTTCATTGTTGCACCTGCGGCAAAAATAAAAAGATATTATATCGATTGTGCTATTAAATCACTTTTCCATAGTGGTTGTTACTTTACATAGGCTAATGAGCACTTACTAACTTCAAACTGGCTCTTTTCTGACAATCAACGTTGAAACTCTGCGCTAAAATCCCTATAACTGAATGACAACTCCATGTAATGGAGATTTAGTGAAGAGGTCAGAATCTGAAAGTGCCGAAGAACACCTATGCCATGAGATACGTTGCCGGTCAGCCTGCGGAGCGCATTATGCCGCCTGGGTCATTCGCAACTATTGGCAAGGCGCTGCCCGCTGGGTTACCTCTGAGTAGCGAAGATAACATCCGTGTACTGGTATGGAATATTTTTAAACAACAACGTGCGGAGTGGTTATCGGTACTGCAAAATTTCGGTAAAGATGCTCACCTGGTACTGTTACAGGAAGCGCAAACAACACCTGAACTGGTAAAGTTTGCGACCACTAACTATCTTGCCGCCGATCAGGTGCCTGCGTTTGTTTTACCTCAGCACCCTTCAGGTGTGATGACGCTTTCTTCTGCTCATCCTATTTACTGCTGCCCATTGCGTGAGCGCGAACCCATTTTACGTCTGGCTAAATCTGCCCTGGTGACGGTATACCCGCTGCCGGACAGGCGTAATTTGATGGTAGTGAACGTACACGCAGTAAATTTCAGCCTTGGGGTCGATGTCTACAGTAAACAGCTGCTGCCCATTGGCGATCAAATTTTGCGTCATGTCGGGCCGGTCATTATGGCAGGTGACTTCAACGCCTGGAGCCGCCCGCGAATGAATGCGCTCTATCGGTTTTCAAGAGAGATGTCTCTGCGTCAGGTTCGCTTTACGGATGACAATCGCCGCCGGGCGTTTGGCCGTCCTCTGGATTTTGTGTTCTATCGCGGTTTAAACGTGCAGGAAGCTTCTGTACTGGTGACTCGCGCCTCCGACCACAATCCACTACTCGTTGAATTCACTCCCGGCAAGCCTGATCAATAATGGTGTGTCAGGTCTGCCGTCGGGCAGGCCGAACATTCTGGTGCTGCCCTTTCTTCCCACTCAATAAGGACAGCACAATGATTAAAGGCTCTCATCATGACAATGTCGAAAAACAGTTTGGTGACCAGGCCAGTGCCTATTTAACCAGCGCGGTACATGCTTTTGGACGCGACTTGCAGCGTCTTGGCGAACGTCTTCATGCATTCCCTCATGCGCATGTTCTGGATATGGGATGCGGCGCAGGGCATGCCAGTTTTGTGGCGGCGGGCGAGACGGCGCAGGTAACGGCTTACGATCTCTCCAGCCAGATGCTGGAAGTAGTGGCTGCGGCGGCCAAAGAGAAAGGTCTGAGCAATATTACGACGCGCCAGGGCTATGCTGAGGCGCTGCCCTTTGACCCGGAGTCTTTTGATGTGGTGATCAGTCGCTACTCAGCACATCACTGGCACGATGTCGGGCAGGCCTTGCGTGAAGTGCGACGTGTTCTCAAACCCGGCGGCATCTTCATCATTATGGACATCATGTCTCCTGGGCATCCTGTGCGTGATGTCTGGCTGCAGACAGTAGAAGCGCTGCGTGACACTTCACATGTACGCAACTATTCAAGCGGCGAATGGCTGAATCTGTTAAATGATGCCGGACTGACAACACGTCACCTCGTCACTGACCGTCTGACACTGGAATTCAGCACCTGGATTGCGCGTATGCGCACGCCGCAGATACTGAGTGACGCCATCAGAATGTATCAGCAAAGTGCCTCTGAGGAGGTGAAGCGCTATTTCGAATTATCGGAAGAGGGGTCTTTTACCAGCGACACTATCATGGCCGAAGCGCAAAAGGTTGCATAATAAAAAAGGCACCGGGGGAAACGGTGCCTTTATTTTTCTTACCTGGTTATCAGGAGTCTGGCGAGCTGTTATTGCTCACAAACAACGTTAGCTGATCGCCAGGCTGCAGGTTCGCAGTATCGCTATTCCAGCGCATCACATCGCGGATATTAACACCGTGACGTTTTGCAATGCTGGAGAGCGAATCACCCTTACGCACGCGGTAGGTGATGCTGTCAGCGTTACTGGCGAGGCGCTGTGCGCTTGTACCCGCTCCGACCGTCAGATTCTGACCTACCTTCAGGCTGGCTCCACGAAGACGGTTCCATTGCTGGAGATCTTTCGATGTAACCCCGAGGCGTGCAGCGATGCCGGATAAGGTATCACCTGAGCGAACCTTGTAGCTGCGGCTGCTCAAAGGCGTGTTATCCGCAACCAGCGTTGGCTGAACGGCAGCAATTTCACCGGAGGCCAGAGACTCACGCAACTGATCGGCGTGTTTCTGCGGGACCATTACATATTGCGGCCCGCTTGCACCTAAGGTTGATCCCTTAACGCCAGCGTTAAAGGTCTTAAGCTTGCTCACCGAAATACCGGCCATGTCTGCCAGTTGACCAACCTCTACAGGACTGCTCAGTCTGACTCTCGCCAGCGCACGGCTCTCATCCGATGATGGCAGGATGACACCGTACTGCTTGCTGTTCTTGAGAATGTCACTCAACGCCAGCATTTTTGGCACGTAAATTTTGGTTTCCTGTGGCAGTGAAAGCGACCAGAAATCCGTGGGTTTACCCCGCGCTTTATTCGCTTTCATTGCCTTCAGTACACGGCCCTCACCGCTGTTATAGGCAGCAACCGTTAATAACCAGTCGCCATCAAACATGCGATTCAAACGCTGCATCATATCGAGCGCGGCGGTTGTAGAGGCCACCACGTCACGACGCGCGTCATAGCTGCGGGTCTGTTTCAAACCATAATTACGACCCGTGCTCGGTATGATCTGCCAAATGCCGGCGGCATTACGACCAGACGTCGCATGTGGGTCAAAAGCGCTCTCCACTATGGGTAGTAGTACCAGTTCCATAGGCATGTTACGTTTTTTAACTTGCCCTGCTATCCAGTACATATACGGCTCTGCCCGTAAAGTTACATCGTGGAGATAGCTCTTATTTCTTAAATACTTCTGTTTCTGCTCGCGAATCCGGTTATTTTCCGGAATTCCCATCTTTAGCTCGTCGCTTATGGAGGCCCACAAGTCTTGTTCCTGCCCGGATAAGGTTCCATCATCCATCCACCGGGCCTGACTTGTAAACTTCCCTGCTTCCCCTTGACCAGCTGCAGAAAGGCTCTGTGCGTGCTGTTGTACGGTACCATCGTGCTGAGACGCCTGGCACCCCACAAGCAGGACAGAGGCGAATAATATCGCTTTTGCCTTCATGTGTGTGTCAATAGTTGCTTAAAAGACGAGCGATCATAACGGCGAAGTTTTAAAAAGGCAACCCGCAATTGTCAGAAGTTATCTTTCTTTGACCTTAACCAGGCAAAACGGGCATTAGGTTGTTGCATATTTGTTTCTCTGTTTATTACCTTAATTAAATCATTATCTTGCGTGCGTAAAAAAACATTAATACGGCGTTCATTTTTCAGAGTTGTAGGGAGTGTTTTTTGATTTTTTGCACGTAACTCATTAACTTTTCGATAATATTCCTTAAGGTCAGGATCTTCTGGCATGAGGCTCAGCGCAAACTTAATATTCCCTAAAGTATACTCATGTGCGCAACAAATAAGCGTATCGTCGGGAAGCGCATTAATTTTGCAGAATGAGTCAAACATCTGATCTGCTGTGCCTTCAAAGAGCCTTCCACAGCCGCCTGAAAACATCGTATCGCCACAAAACAGATAAGGAGCGCTAAAGTAACAGATATGTCCTAAAGTGTGACCTGGCGTATGAAAAACGCGGAAGGAGTGCTCAAGGATCTGAATCTCATCGCCCTCCCCAACAATGTTGTTGGTTCCTTTGTTTTCTGTTTCAGCCGGGCCGTATACCACCATATCCGGGAATTTACTCAGAAGGGTCTTCACCCCGCCAACATGGTCATTATGATGATGTGTCAACAGGATAGCCTGTGGCTGCCAGCCATTCTCTTCAATGGCTTGCAGCACGGGCGCGGCTTCGCCTGGATCAACAATCAGGCAGCGTCCATCATCGTGGCTCAACACCCAGATGTAGTTGTCCTGAAAAGCGGGAATACTGGTAAGATTCATAAATACCTCTCAAAGCGTAGCGGAAGGTCGTGATGAAGCCGGCAAGGACTCCCCGAAAATACAAAGCACCAACGCATTGGGCCGAACTGCCCAGAGGCGGTTATTATCGCGAAGCGCTGGAAAAGGAACTTAAGCCGTGGTTTGCAAAGATGTATGGCTTTCACCTGCTTAAGATTGGCAATCTCAGCGCGGAAATCAATGCCGAAAGTTGCGCTATTTCCCATCAGGTTAATGTTTCCCTCACTGGCGAACCTGCCCATGTTCGTGCAGATCCTTTGCATCTGCCGTTTGCGGCAAAATCTGTTGATGCTTGCCTGGTGGCACATGGACTGCCCTGGTGCCCGGATCCCCACCGTCTTTTACAGGAGGTGGATCGCGTTTTGATCGATGATGGTTGGCTGGTTATTAGCGGTTTTAACCCCGTGAGTTTACTGGGGGCAGGGAAGATGGTGCCATTTATCCGCCGTTCTCCTTCCGTCAGCAGCCGTATGTTTACTCTGATGCGCCAGATAGACTGGCTGTCGTTGTTAAACTTTGAGGTACTGCATTACAGCCGCTTTCATGTCCTCCCCTGGACAAAGCAGGGCGGCAGGTTGCTGGGCACTCACTTGCCGGCACTGGGCTGCATGCAGTTAATTGTTGCACGTAAGCGGACAATACCGCTTACGCCAACGCCGATGAAAAGACGCCGTAACACCTCCCAGGTGCGCCAGCCGGTGGGAGCGACGCGGCAAACACGTCAGCCCTGACCTTCCGTCTGATACCCGACGTCATCCTGCGTCGGGTGCATTGCCGCCGCGCGTGCCAGCTCATCGCAACGCTCATTTTCCGGGTGGCCCGCATGTCCTTTGACCCACTCCCAGCGTATCTGATGCTGACCCAGGGCTTTATCCAGGCGCTGCCAGAGATCCACATTCTTGACCGGCTTTTTCTCCGCTGTTTTCCAGCCGCGCTTTTTCCAGTTATGGATCCACTGGGTTATCCCCTGACGAACGTACTGACTGTCAGTACTGAGGATCACTTCACAATGTTCTTTTAGCGCCTCAAGCGCGACGATCGCTGCCATCAGCTCCATACGGTTATTGGTCGTGAGTCGATAACCCGTGCTGAACAACTTTTCCTTACCGCGATAACGTAAAATCGCGCCATACCCACCAGGTCCTGGATTACCCAGACAAGAACCATCGGTGAAAATTTCTACCTGCTTAAGCATCTCTGGTAGACTTCCTGTATTAGAAATCGATATGTAAAACGATAAGTCTGACATAAATGACCGCTATGAGCACTGCAATTACACGCCAGATCGTTCTTGATACCGAAACCACCGGTATGAACCAAATCGGTGCCCACTATGAAGGGCATAAAGTCATTGAGATTGGCGCCGTTGAGGTGATCAACCGTCGCCTGACGGGCAACAATTACCATATTTACCTCAAACCCGATCGTCTCATTGATCCAGAGGCCTTTGGCGTACACGGTATAGCCGATGAGTTTTTGCTCGATAAGCCCCTTTTCGGGGACATTGCAGACGATTTTATTGAATATATCCGTGGTGCTGAACTTATTATTCATAACGCATCGTTCGATATCGGCTTTCTCGACTACGAGTTCAGCAAGTTAAATCGCGATATACCGAAGACCAGCTCCTTCTGTAAGGTGACGGACAGCCTCGCCCTTGCCCGTAAGATGTTTCCGGGCAAACGTAACAGTCTGGACGCGCTCTGCTCCCGCTATGAAATAGACAACAGCAAACGTACCCTTCACGGCGCGTTACTTGACTCCCAGATTCTGGCGGATGTCTACCTTGCCATGACCGGCGGGCAAACCCTGATGTCATTTTCGATGGAGGGAGAAGGGCAACAGCAGGGTGATGTGGGGGGCATTCAGCGCGTTGTCCGCCAGGCAAGTAAGTTAAAGGTCATTTTAGCCAGTGACAACGAACTGGTGGACCATGAGTCGCGTCTTGACCTCGTGCAGAAAAAAGGCGGAAGCTGCCTCTGGCGCGCGTAACCTCTTCACTTATGTCGGAAAAATAGACCGTTGGGTGATTTTTGCAGCAAACGATGCAAATCCTCAGAAAAAGCGTTGACGGCCCTGAACACAATACGTAATATGCGCCTCGTTCCCCAACGGGAACATCGCGGAGCGGTAGTTCAGTCGGTTAGAATACCTGCCTGTCACGCAGGGGGTCGCGGGTTCGAGTCCCGTCCGTTCCGCCAACATTTTGTTCAGATGTTTCTGACGTCTGATAAGTAAAAAAACCGCAGCGTTGCAAAACGATGCGGTTTTTTGCTTTTCCAGCCCGTGCAGTTATTCATAATCCATCTCAAATTCTACTGCTGAATTAGCGGTGCCGCCGGTAATAGTTCCGGTGCGGATATAGCGTGCCTTCATCGGAATAATGTAACTACCGCCTGTCGCCTGAACATAATCCAGGTATTCTATTTTTGTGTTAAAAGGCACCAGCGTTTCATCGTTATAAAGCATTTGAATGCCGACGCCGGTCGCGCCCGAATCGGCAGTCAGCGTCAGATACCTGCTGGTGCCAGTGCCAGCCAGATATATCCCCGGCGCGGGTTTAAAAGTATAACTCACCGAATTTAAATTCTTCGGGCAATCATTCATGGTGAAATTAAACGCGGTTGACGCACTGGTGGACCCCACGGTGGGGAACGCCTGGCTTTTATGTTTATTCAGGTTAACGGTGATATTCGGTGTTTCGCAGCCCGTGTAATCAAAAGTCGCTTTACCCTTTATTGTCATCCTGGCATAGGTCAAACCTTCAGCCACCGTCGATATATAAGAATTGCCCCACGCGACCAGTTCCGTATCAAGGTTTACTTCTCCTGGCGTAACCGGACCTGTCACATAATATTGCAGATAAACGCTTTTAATTCCTCGCGCAACATCCGTTGCAACCCCCGTAGAGCTGAGCGTCTCATACCATGCCGTGGGAGTATTTAACTGATCGCTGAGCTCATATGTGCCTCTGAATTCAGACCAGATTTTGACCCCAATGCCGGGCAGGTTCGTCGGATAGACCTTCGGGATCGAGGTTTCTGTCCCCGGAGAAACCAGAGCCAGCATCATGTAGTAATAGTTGTCAGCGTTGGGTGTACAGCGAGTGATGGTAGTCGACCCATTAGGCACGGCAATTTTGCTGCCCAATGCTGTTCCGGGGGGAGCATTATGGGGAAGAGGAATCGATACATCGGCAAGTGACAGGGTATTAATGGCAACGGAGTTACCGGGTTTAAATTCACACCCGGCCCGGCTTTGCAGGCTGGCAATCAACAGGCCACAGGTTAATGCCAGTAAAAAAGCGTGTTTTCCCTCAGGCATGCTGACGTGCCCACAAGATAAAGCGTGCGTGACCTTACAGGCTGAAAGAGGCTTCATGCCGCTCAAATCCGCCATAGTCGTTAATCGTAGTCATGACTATTTTCCTGACATCCGCCTGCGCTGTAAGCGGCACGGAAAACTGTTTTTTTCCCTTTGCCGGACACATACCACGTATCGGCTTTATAGGGCGCTCTTCTTTTGCATACAGGTGAAGGTCGTTAAAAGAGATATTCCAGGCTGAAGGGTTTTCGCACTCCAGCGCATAGCCTCCTTCGACCGCTACCCTTCTCCAGCGCAGGGCGGAGACGGCTTTATCAGGGGTTCCCTGCAACCCTTGAGGGCGGTAAAACAGTTTTAATCGTGAGCGTACTGAAATTTGTACGTTATTCTGGCCGGAGTGAGCATTCCCGGTGGGTTTGGGCTGCAGCTCAAGAAGGTTGATCCAGAAAACCGATTCACGATCCTGGGGGAGCGCAGGGCCAACAAAGCGCACGCGCAGTTTGCGCCCATAAGCGGGATCAATGCGGAAAATAGGAGGAACGATGAGAAAAGGGGTGGCGCCCGGCTTTTCTCTGCTGACCGCGCCACCATCATCAATCCATGCCTGAATTAAGCGAGGGGTCGGAGCATTATTAGTAATACCTAAAAGCACTTCCTTTTTTTCGGCAGGATAGATAAGCCGCGTTTTATCAAGCTTAATACCGGCGAATACGGCAGTGCTAAAAAAGAGAGTAGATACAAAAAAGCAACGAAGCAGAATGTCCATATTCAGCGTTCCTTTTAAGATAAGGGCTCATTCATAATTTGCATGAATATTTTGTGCTTCAATAAATACGCCTGGGGAATAGTCGTGGTGTACCCTTTGGCTCAGGGGGGAAGTGTACTAAATCTCATTGAGCATTCCAATTGTTTAGCTTTGACCCGCGCTGGGGGCATTTTGCAGGCTAACTATAATTTACTGATAATTTTATTTATTTATTATTTGCGCTTTTATATTTTTATGCTTCATGCGGCACAACAGCATGCATTTATGCATTTTATGGCTCAACCATAGATAATTTATATTGCATGCACAATCACACTCACCTCTCTCAGGCCCGGACGCCTGTCCGGGCCTTTTGGCCTTTACTCTTTCACCGTGGCCCGGCGCGGCACAAACCCTTCGCTTACCCCTTCACGCTCGTGGCGTGCGATCCAGCGGTAGCTGACGCCGCCGAGGAAGACGCCAATAAACCAGCTAAAGTTCGCCAGTTCATGCATCGACGGAATAAAGCTAATGATCAGGCACGCAGCAACCGAAGGAATGAGGGCGGCAACGGCTTTCGGGTTAATGCCATTTTTATACCAGTAACGCCCGGTCGGTGAGACGGTAAACAGATCGTCGACAAACACCTTCCCACGTTTAATCAGATAGAAATCTGCCAGCAGGATGCCGAATAACGGTCCGATAAAGGAACCCAGTACATCCAGCGTGTAATGAATTAATTCCGGTGACTGGAAGAGGTTCCACGGCGTCAGCAACACGGAACCCACTGCGGCTATCATCCCGCCGGTGCGGAAGCTAATTTTCTGGGGCGAGCAGTTAGAAAAATCGAATGCCGGCGAGACAAAGTTCGCCACGATGTTGATACCAATGGTGGCGATGATCATGGTCAGCAACCCGATCGCCATTGCCAGGCTGTTGCCCACGTGGCTTACCGTTTCGATAGGATCGGTGATCATCTTACCGAACAGCGACTGCGTACCGGAGACGATCACCACCGTGACGATAGAAAAGAGCAGGAAGTTAAACGGCAGGCCCCAGCGGTTACCCCGGCGGATTTCCGACATGCTTTTACCGTAACGAGAAAAATCGCCAAAGTTGAGCAGCGGGCCGGAGAAGTAGGAGACCACCAGTGCGGTAGCGGTGAGCATCTGCCAGGCCTGCTCGCCGGTGGTCAGGGCTTTGCTGGCAAGGGTAAAAGAGATGCCATCAAAACCGGTTTGCGACAAAATCCACACCGCCAGCGCCAGCATCACTACATAGACCGCCGGACCTGCGACATCAATAAAGCGCTTGATGGCGCTCATCCCGTGCCAGAACACCAGCGCCTGCAGCACCCACATAATGCCAAAGCAGATCCACCCCAGATATGACAGGCCGAGAAAATGGCCCTCGGTCATTGGCGCTAAACCCGGCCAGAATTTTAACGCCACCAGCATCAGGGCGTTGGCTGCCAGATAGGTTTGTATGCCATACCAGGCGAACGCTATCAGGCCACGAATCACGGCCGGAATATTGGCCCCAAATACGCCAAATGCCTGACGGCAGATAACCGCATAAGGTACGCCAGCCATCTGGCTGGGTCTGGCGACCAGGTTGGCGCACAACTGCACAATGCAGATCCCCAGCAACAGGCAGAGCAGCACCTGCCAGCTGGCAAGGCCCAGGGCGAAGAAGCTCGCGGCCACCACGTAGCCGCCCATGCTATGCACATCTGACATCCAGAAAGAGAAGATGTTGTACCACGTCCAGTTCTGATCGCGCGTGGGGGCGAGGTCATTGTTAGTGAGTCTTGGGCTATAGCTGTCTTTATAAGTTGGTTCGAGATTTGGCATGGAATCTGCTCCTCTGAATACAGATAGCGACGTTATGTCTGCCATCATGAGTTGCATGAACCAGGCCAGTTTTTAATTTCATGTATACAAAATAGATTAATGATGTATACAAAAAGATAAGTAAAACATAACCAAGGAATTTCAGAATGAAGCAGCAGGCGGGGCTTCAGGCCCCAGCAGATCTGGAAGACAAAGAACATTTCATCTGGCAGTCGTTGCTGACGGCCATTGTTGAGCATCAGCTACCGCCGGGCAGTAAACTCCCTGAAGAGGCCCTGGCGGAGGTATTTGGCGTCAGCCGCACCGGGATCCGTAAAGTGTTAACACGCCTTGCTACGGTGCAAATGATCACCCTCACGCCCAGACGTGGTGCATTTGTTGCAAAACCTGATATCGAAGAGTCCACCTCAATCTTTGCCACCCGCAAAATGATCGAATGCGCCAACCTGCCGCAGGTACTGGCACATTTACAGCCGCCGCACCTGGCGGGACTGGAGAAAATTATCGTTCAGGAAGAAGAGGCGCATCATAAGCACGACGGTGCTGCAGCGATCCGCCACTCTGCGGCGTTCCACATTCAGCTGCAGGCTATCTCAGGTAATGCCGTGGTGACGGATATCGTTACTACGCTTGCCCAGCGCTCTTCGCTGGTAATCGCTGCCTGGGGCGCGCCCTGGCAGCAGGGATGCCGCTGTGATGATCATGACAGGCTTATTGAACTGCTGCGTAAAAAAGAGCTAACGGCGCTCACGCACGCCCTGTCGCATCACTTTGATCACATTGTCTCCAGCCTCAGCTTTGAGCGTGGGGGGGAGGTCCTTCCCGACTTTGCGCGTCTGTTTGGCGCAGCAGGAGAACAGTCATGACGTCCCTCTGTATACAAGTTATTAATCCGAATACCAGCCCGGAGATGACCCACACCATTGCCAGTGCGGCCCGCAGCGTCGCGGCGCCTGGCACCACTATTCTGGCGAGCTGCCCGACGCAGGGGGTGGAATCTATTGAGGGTCATTTTGATGAAGCCATCGCTGCTATTGGCGTACTGGAACAGATAAAGCATGGCAAAGCCCAGGGAGCGCAGGGGCATATCATTGCCTGCTTTGGCGATCCGGGTTTGCTGGCCGCACGCGAAGTGGCAAGCGGGCCAGTGGTGGGTATAGCAGAAGCGGCAATGCATGTGGCTACCCTGGTGGCGACACGCTTTTCTATTGTCACCACGCTGCCGCGCACGCTGATTATCGCCCGTCATTTACTGCAGCAGTACGGTTTTGAACACCACTGCGCGGCGCTGCATGCGATCGATTTACCGGTACTGGCACTGGAAGATGGCACGGGTCTTGCTCAACAAAAGGTACGCGAGCGTTGTATACAAGCCAGACGGGAAGACAATAGCGGTGCGATTGTTCTCGGTTGCGGTGGTATGGCGAACCTGGCGCAGGAGCTGACACGGGAGCTTGGCATACCGGTCATCGACGGCGTCACGGCGGCGGTGAAGATGGTGGAGTCTCTCATCGGGCTGGGGCTTGGCACCAGTAAATATGGCGACCTCGCGTATCCCAATAAAAAGCCGCTCTCAGGATGCTTTGAAATGCTGAGCTGAGTGCGGCCCCAAACAGAGGTCGAATCAGCATGCATGTGACAACGGACAAGCCACACTGGCACTTTAACGCGAACTACCCGCGCGATCTGGCAGGGTACGCCGGAAACCCTCCCCATGCGCAGTGGCCCGGCGGGGCGCGTATTGCCGTACAGTTTGTCCTTAATTTCGAAGAGGGCGGTGAGAACCATGTGTTGCATGGTGACGCCGGTTCTGAGCAGTTTCTGTCAGACATCATTGGCGCCGCCAGTTACCCGGCGGTGCATATGTCGATGGATTCGCTATATGAATATGGCTCACGGGCCGGGTTCTGGCGCATCCACAATGAATTCCGCAAGCGCGGTTTGCCGCTCACGGTATTTGGGGTGGCGATGGCGCTGGCGCGCAATCCTGCCATCGTAGAGGCCATCAGCGCAGCGGATTACGATGTGGTCAGCCACGGCTGGCGCTGGATCCACTATCAGAATCTTGATATCCGGACCGAGCGTCAGCATATGCAACAGGCGCTGGAGATCCTGACCACCCTGTTCGGCACCACGCCGCTCGGTTGGTACACCGGACGTGATAGCCCTAACACCCGTAAGCTGGTGGTAGAGCAGGGCGGTCTGCTGTATGACAGTGACTACTACGGTGACGATCTGCCCTTCTGGACCACGGTCGATCAAAAGCCGCATCTGATAGTGCCTTATACCCTCGATGCCAACGACATGCGCTTCGCCACCGCACAGGGGTTTAACACCGCGGAGCAGTTTTATACCTATCTGAAAGACAGTTTTGATGTGCTCTACGAAGAGGGAGAAACCGCACCAAAGATGATGTCGGTGGGCATGCATTGTCGTCTGCTGGGGCGTCCCGGAAGATTCAGAGCGTTACAGCGTTTTCTTGACTATGTGCAAGGGCATAAAGGGGTTTGGATCTGCCGCCGCCAGGATATCGCTGAGCACTGGATGAAGGTGCATCCTTATACTGCGGTATGATTTTTGACCCTCACCCCGGCCCTCTCCCTGGAAGGGAGAGGGAGAGAGGCGATCCGGTGCACGGATGTCAGAAAGTGCAGAACAGCCCAACCACCGGATTTCGCTCGATCGATCCTTTCGTCCCTCTGGGTGAAGATCATCCCAACCGCCTGATTTCGCCCGATGGATCCTTTGGTCCCTCTGGGTGAAGATCAGCCCAACCGCCTGATTTCGCCCGATCTATCCTTTCGTCCCTCTGGGTGAAGATCAGCCCAACCGCCTGATTTTGCTCGATCAATCCTTTCGTCCCTTTGGGTGAAGATCGGCCCAACCGCCTGATTTTGCTCGATCAATCCCCTCGCCCCTTTGGGGAGAGGGTTAGGGTGAGGGGATAAATCCGTCTTACCCCATCAAACTCACATGCGCCGCCACAATGCGCCAGCCGTAGGGAAACTTTACCCAGGTCTGCATCTGGCGACCCACGCGCTCGCTGTTCTCCCAGGTAAACTCGGTGCTCGCCACCGCCATATCCTCGCCGAAGGTGGTGATTGTGGTATTGCGCAGTAGCCTGTCGAGCCCGGCCGCCGGACGCGCATTACGAAATTCCCGAATCGCCTCGATGCCGTAGAGATTTTCCGTTGCTCCATAGCGCACCGTGCGGGTATCGGCCCAGAACAGCTCATCGAGCACCTCCACATCATTCGTAATCAGCGCCTGCTCGTAGCGGTAAAATGCGGCGGTGACGTCATTCAACACGGCGGGGCGGTCAATATGTTCTTTGTTCATCATGCTTCCTGTGAGTAAAGAATGCCCGCCTGCTCCAGTCGCCAGGCGGCCTGTAAACAGCGCGACTCCTGCCAGGGGGCGGCAATTATTTGTACGCCAATGGGTAACCCCGAGGTGGTGGTTACTGGCACCGTCACCACCGGCAGGCCCAGAAACGAAACCGGCTGTGTCAGCATACCCATGTTGGCTTTAACCGGCAGGTCGGTATTATTGATGCGCATAGTCTGCACGCCGACAGGGGTGGCGCTACACGGTGTGGCGGGCGCCAGCAGCAGATCGACCTCCTCAAACAGCGGCAGAGTGGTATCTCGAAACCAGGCGCGAAAACGCTGGGCCTGGGTGTACCAGGCTGAAGGGGTCATGGCGCCGGCGAGCAGACGTTCACGTGAGTGTGGCTCAAATTGCGCAGCCTCGGTGCGCAGTGCGGGTAGATAGTGGTTTCCGCCTTCGGCGGCAGAAAGCAAAAACGCCGCATTGCGGGCCAGTTCCGCCTCCGGTAACGTCAGCGTCTGCCCAGCGCCCAGCGCCCAGCGCCCGCGCGACGGTGCAGACGGCCTGGCGGGCATCCGCATCGCACCAGGTCGAAAAATACCCCTCCAGTACCGCGGCTCGCAACGGCCTTTTCTCTGCCAGCACGGGAACGGTAGCAGCAAGGGGCTGCGCTGACTGCCAGTTGTCTTCAGCATCATGGCCTTGCAGGGCATCGTACACGCAGGCCAGATCCCCTACGCTACGCGCCAGCGGCCCGATATGATCCAGACTGGCGACAAACGGGTGGCTGCCTGAGCGGGATAAACACCCGAAGGTAGGCTTAAGCCCCAGAATGCCGCACAGCGAGGCGGGGACACGCACAGAACCATTCGTGTCCGTACCGAGGGAAAAATTCACCATTCCGGCCGCCACAGCAGCCGCTGAGCCACCGGACGAACCGCCTGCGACCCGTGAGGTGTCTCGTGGGTTGCGGGTTGCTCCATAATGGCTGTTTTCAGTGGTAAAACCGTAAGCATACGCATCCATATTCAGCGTGCCGGCCAGCATCGCCCCCGCCTGCCTGAGCTTACGCAGGGCAAAGGCATCTTGCAGCGCCGGTGGTCGGGTACTGAACAGTTTCGCCCCGACAAGGGTCGTCACGCCCTCCACATCAAACAAATTTTTGACAGCATAGGGCACCCCAGCCAGCGGGGGGAGTACATCCCCCCGTGCCAGACGGGCATCAGTCTCTGCGGCTTCACGCAACATGCGCGTGCCGGTCACTCCCGTAAAGGCGTTGATAAGTGGATTATCCCGCTCAATATGTGCCAGCGACTGCTGCGCCAGTTCACGGGCGCTGAAGATTTTCGCCCGCAGCCCTTGCTGAATTTCCTGTATGGACAGCGTCATAGTCGATACTCTCCCGCCCCTTCCTGCCGATGCGGCAGAGGAAAGGCCATTAGCGGTGCCGCCATTGCGGCGACGCGCGTCAGTTGTACCTCCAGCTCAGCACGGCGGTCATCATCCAGCGGCACTGCCAGCAGTTGTTCCATCAGCCGGATATAGGTCGGCCAGTCAAACGTCGTCTCACTCATGTTTGTTCCTTAAAAACCAGCGGCACTGCCGTTACTGCGTGGATCGAATGCGCCTTCAAGCATGCCATCAGGATGGCGGACAATGGCCCCGGCATGGCCGGTCGCTTCACTCAGGCCCGGCAGCCGCTCGACATCGTGCCCGAGCGCCATCAGGGCGTTACAGGTCTCTTCGCTGAACCCGCCCTCAAGCTTCAGGCTGTCGGTGGCCTGACCCCAGGTGCGTCCCAGCAGCCAGCGCGGGGCACTGACCGCCTGCTGCAAAGGCATGTTCTGTATTACATGGCGGGTAAAAATGGCGGCCTGGGTTTGCGGCTGACCGTCGCCCCCCATGGTGCCGTAGACCATAGTGCGGCCATCTTTCAGGCGTGCGGCGGCGGGGTTCAGAGTATGGAAAGGCTGTTTGCCTGGCATCAGGGTGAGCAGGTGATCCGGGTCGAGGCTAAAGGCCGCTCCCCGGTTCTGCAGCAGGACGCCGCTTTCCGGCAGCACGACGCCGCTGCCAAACTCATGGTAAATACTCTGGATAAACGACACCGCCAGCCCGTTTTTATCCACCACGCCCATCCAGACGGTATCGCCGGGGCCTTTGCCTTTGCCCCAGGTCGCAGCGCGGGAGTCATCAATGCCGGCGGCCAGGGTTTCCAGTGGGGCCTGCTCCAGCAGGCTTTGCACCGGCAGGGTGACATGACGAGGATCGGTGATGTAGCGGTCACGCAGGCCGAAGGCTTTTTTAGTGGCCTCCACAATGCGATGGATGGTCTGAACTTCGGTGGCCTGCGCCATCCCCAGAAAGTCGGTAATGCCAAGGATCGCCAGCGAGACCAGTCCCTGCGTCGGCGGCGTCATATTGAAAACCTCACCCAGACTATGGGCCAGGCGTAGCGGCACGCGGCGGTGAGCACGGTGCGCCGCGAAATCAGCTGCGGTCAGCGGCACGCCGAGTTTACGCATCCCGGCGGCAAGCTCTTCTGCGAGGGGCCCGCGATAAAAACTGTCCAGCCCGTCGGTAGCGAGCCGCGTAAGAGTGCGGGCCAGCTGCGGCTGGTAAAAACGGCTGCCCGTCTGCGGCACGTTACCTTCTACCAGAAAGGTATCGGCAAAACCGGGAATATCGACCAGTTCAGGGTATTTGCTTTGCGTGGCATGGGCCTGAGAGTGGGTGACCGGGATACCGTCACTGGCGTACCGAATAGCATCCGCCAGCAGGCGCGACAGCGGCAACTGCCCGCCGCCGAGGGAAACGGAAACCTTAAGCGCCTCATCCCAGCCGCTGAGCGTGCCCGGCACAGTGAGCGCCGCCAGCGGGCCACGATGCGGAATATGTGCATGCCCGGCATATAAATCGGGTGTTGCCTGCTGCCCGGCGGCGCCGCTGGCGTCAATTGCCAGGGGTTCTCCTTCCGGTGGAACGATAAGCCAGAACCCATCGCCGCCGATCCCGTTCATGTGAGGGTAGACCACCGCAATGGTAGAGGCAGCGGCCACCATCGCTTCAATGGCGTCGCCGCCGTGGCGCAGCACCGATAATGCCGACTCGCTGGCAAGATGGTGGGGCGTTACGGCCATTCCGGATGGGGCCATATTACTTTGCATCGTCACGCTCTCTTATTCGGTTCAGTGAGAGAGTTAAGCAAGAGCCGTTCCAGATTGACGGTAAGTGATTCACTATGTCAGCTTAGAATGAAACGAAAGTTGCAGGAGGGGCTATGCAGCAGTTAGATGCGCGCTTGCGCGAGTGTTACAGCGAATTATCACCACAGGAACAACGGGTTGCCGCATTCATCATGGATCATTTTGACGATCTGGTGAGTTATAACAGCGCGGAGCTGGCGCGCCTGAGCGGGGTATCAAAGGCCACCGTTAGCCGTCTGTTCAGGCGGCTGGGTTATGATCGTTTCAAAGCGATGCGCGACGAGCTACGCACCCTGCGCCAGAGCGGGATGCCGCTTACTGATAACCGCGACGCGGTTCAGGGCAATACGCTGCTGGCACGTCACTACAAACAGGAGATGGCAAACCTCACGCACTGGGTTAATGCCCTGAATGCCGGGCAATTTAGCGAAGTGGTGCAAGCCCTGGGGGAGGCGCGGCGGGTGTTTATACTCGGCCTGCGTAACAGCGCCCCGGTTGCGCTACATCTGCGCCAGCAGCTGATGCAAAGCCGTGGGCAGGTCTACGTTATGCCTCAGCCAGGACAGACGCTGGCGGAAGAGCTGGTGGATATCACCCCAGCGGATCTGGTGGTCGTGGTGGCCTTCCGGCGTCGGCCACGGGTGATCCGTCCGGTACTTGAGGCGCTGCAACAGCAGGGGGTGCCGGTTGTCGCCATCAGCGAGCCGCAGGCCGCTGGCATCAACAGCCTGGCTCGTTGGCACCTGGGCGTGCCGCTTGACAGCGTCTCTGCCTTTGATAGCTATAGCGGGGCCATGAGTCTGGTGAATCTGCTGGCCAATGCGTTGCTTCATCATGCCCTGTCGCAAGGGCGTCAGCGCATCCACCAGATTTCCGCATTGTATACAACGCTCGATGAACTGGAACAGCGCTAGCGCACCGCAATGGTGCCGTTGCACCTGGCCGGTGCCGCTTTCTGGCGCAACAGAGGGCGAGTAACCGGCAGATAAAAAGCGCGATCACCCTTGATCCTCAGGCTGGTATCACTCCTGCGCGTGTGGCACATTAGTTGCAGAAAATAATTTAAAGAACTTTTTGTTTCACGATAACCGCTTTTGTATACCAAAGGACGCGTCTATGTTTGATTCACAGCACTCTTTGCAGATAAACCCGCCGCACCGCCTGCTGATGGGGCCTGGTCCGATCAATGCTGATCCACGTGTTCTGCGCGCTATGGCAAGCCAGCTGGTAGGGCAATATGATCCGGTAATGACCGGCTACATGAATGAAGTGATGGATCTCTACCGTGGCGTTTTCCGCACCCGGAACCGCTGGACGATGCTGGTGGATGGCACCTCGCGTGCCGGGATCGAAGCCGTGCTTGTCTCTGCTATCCGCCCCGGTGATAAAGTGCTGGTGCCGGTCTTTGGGCGTTTCGGGCATCTGTTATGTGAAATCGCCCGTCGCTGCCGCGCCGAAGTCCACACCATCGAGGTGCCGTGGGGCGAGGTCTTTACCCCGGATCACATTGAAGATGCCATCAAAAAAGTGAAACCACGCCTGCTATTAACGGTGCAGGGCGATACCTCTACCACCATGCTGCAACCGCTTGAACAGCTCGGCGATATTTGCCGTCGCTATGACGTGCTCTTCTACACCGATGCGACCGCGTCGCTGGGTGGAAACGTGCTGGAAACGGATGCCTGGGGGCTGGATGCGGTTTCAGCCGGGCTACAAAAATGCCTGGGTGGACCATCCGGTAGCGCTCCCATTACGCTCAGCCCGCAAATGGAAGCGGCGATCCGCGCCCGCAAATGTGTCGAGCAGGGGATCCGTACCGACACTCATCACGACGGCGATGACGAGATGATCTACTCGAACTATTTCGATCTCGGCATGGTGATGGACTACTGGGGGCCGGAGCGTCTGAACCACCACACCGAAGCTACCAGCATGCTTTTTGCCGCCCGCGAATGCGCCCGCATTATGCTGGAAGAGGGGATGGACGCGCTGATTGCCCGCCACGCGCTGCATGGTCGCGCTCTGCTGGCCGGTATCCAGGGTATGGGCCTTGACGTGTTCGGCGACATTCGCCACAAAATGAACAACGTGCTCGGCGTGGTTATCCCGTCTGCTGTTCACGGCGAAGAGGTGCGTAAGCGCCTGCTGGACGATTTCCACATTGAGATTGGGACGTCGTTTGGCCCGCTACAGGGCAAAATCTGGCGCATCGGTACTATGGGCTACAACGCCCGCAAAGACTGCGTACTGCAAACCCTGACCGCACTTGAAGCGGTGCTCAATCGCCTCGGCTTTTGTACCGTGCAGGGTGAAGGGATGCAGGCGGCATGGAACGTCTACGAAGGGGCCGTGTGATGATGACCGCCGAGGAGGCTGAGCGCGCCGCGCAGCGGGTGATGGCGCGTTGTGATGCGCTGGCCGACATCAGTGAAACGCCAGGCCTGCTCACTCGCGTGTACCTTTCCCCGGAGCATATGCGCGCCAACGCGTTAGTGGCGCGGTGGATGGAAGAGGCAGGCATGCTCACCTGGCAGGATGCGGTGGGTAATATCTGCGGGCGCTACGAGGCCGCTTGCGACGGCGCACCTGCCGTGCTGCTGGGTTCGCATCTCGACACCGTGCGTAATGCCGGGCGCTATGATGGCATGCTCGGAGTGCTGGCCGCAATTGAGGTGGTAGACAGTCTCCATCGGCAGGATCTGCGTGGCGCGCAGGCCGTGGAAATTGTCGGCTTTGCCGATGAAGAAGGCACGCGGTTTAATATCACCCTGCTGGGTAGCCGTGGCCTCACCGGCAGTTGGCCTGCGGGCTGGCTGGAATGTCAGGATGCCCGGGGCATAAGCGTGGCGCAGGCGATGGTCAACGTCGGGCTGGACCCGGCACGTCTGGCGACAGCAGAGCGAAACGCCGAAGCATTCTCCGCTTACCTTGAGCTGCACATTGAACAGGGACCAGTGCTGGAGCAGGAAGCGTTGCCGCTTGGCGTGGTCACCGCCATTAACGGCGCACGCAGGCTGACATGTCGTTTCACCGGCGAGGCCGGACATGCGGGGACGGTGCCGATGCGTCATCGCCGGGATGCCCTGGCAGCCGCCGCGCACTGGATGACCGTCGTGGAGCAAAGAACGCGGGAATCTGGTCCTGAGCAGGTAGCGACGGTCGGGACACTGCAATGTGAACCCGGTGCGGTGAACGTGATCCCAGGTGCGGTAACGCTGACGCTGGATATTCGTAGTCCTGATGACGAGCGGCGCGAGGTGTTACTGACCGCGTTGCTCGACGAAGCACAGGGCATTGCTGCTGAACGTGGTCTCTCCTTCAGCCATGAGATTTTCTATTCGATTCCCGCCACGCCCTGTGATGCAGCACTGCGCGAGATGCTGGCAGAGGCGGTTAACGCCGTGCAGGGGCGTGCGCTGTTGTTGCCAAGCGGAGCGGGGCATGACGCCATCGCGATGGCCGAACGCTGGCCATCGGCCATGCTGTTTGTGCGCTGCGACAGAGGCATCAGTCATCACCCGGCTGAACGTGTGCAGATAGAAGATGTGGCAAAAGCGCTACAGGCTTACAGTGCGGCGGTGCGCAATCTGGCTGAGTGCGGTGCAGTCTGAGGCCCTCACCCACAGCGAGAGGGAGAAAAGCGGCAGCCCGCACACTACAGTTCCCTCTCCCTCTGGGCTGAAGAATCCCCAAAAAAAATGCGAGCACGATCGATCCCCTCGCCCCTATGGGGAGAGGGTGAGGGTGAGGGGAAACCTCATCCGATCGTAAACGGATCAGCATCCTGCCAGGCGGGGAACTTCTCGCGGTACTCTTTCAGCGACGCCAGCGACAGCTCGGCGTCAATACGCGTCGCCTGATGCGGCTCAGCGGTGGCAATGACTTCACCCTGTGGGTTAATCACCCGGCTGTCGCCACGATAGTGGTGCCCGTTACCATCAGTCCCCACACGATTACACCCGGCCACATACGCCTGGTTTTCTATCGCACGGGCCACCAGCAACGACTGCCAGTGCAGTGAACGCGGCGCTGGCCAGTTGGCCACATACAGCGCCAGATCGTAATCATTGCGATTGCGCGACCAGACCGGGAAACGCAGGTCATAACAGACCAGTGGCAAGATACGCCAGCCACGCCATTCAAATACCACGCGCGCGTTGCCGGCTTCGTAGTGATGATGCTCATCGGCCATGCGGAAGAGGTGGCGCTTATCGTAGAAATGAACCTGACCCTCAGGCTCGACCAGCAGGAAACGGTTAACCGCACCGCGCTCGCTTTGCAGAGCGGCGCTGCCCGCAATCAGCGCATTGGTCTGCCGGGCTTTGGCTTGCATCCAGGCCACCACATCCTGCTCAGGCAGAGACTGTTTTGCCGCTTCCATAGCAAAGCCCGTGGTAAACATCTCTGGCAGGATGATGACATCACGCCCGGTAATCTCTTCCAGTTGACGATCGAAGTGGCGCAAGTTCGCCGGACCATCCATCCAGACCAGCGGTTGTTGTAGTAACGTTAATTTAAAACCCGGCATGATTAAGCTCTCCTGAAACAGCATTTTTACACTGTAGCATGAGAAAATGGGGGGCTGGGGGAATAAAAAAACCCCGCACGAGGCGGGGTGTGGGTTCATCAGCGGTTTCAAGCCGCCTGTGGCTTACGCAGGTTTTCCGCAGGCTTTACCGGCCGTGTGGCCAGCTCCTCCGGCTCAAAATCATCCACATTGATGCTACGCAGACGGCTGATTTCGGCTTTATGCAGAATGTCGGCTTCATCCTGATTGATAAGCCCGCCTGCCAGCGCCTCTTTTGCCAGCGCATCGAGACGTGTAAACGGCAGGTTTTTCCCCAGCTCTTTACAGATACGCTGGTGAATCGGGTCAGCGGCCATCACATCCAGCAGTGCCTCTTCCAGCAGGCCGACCGGGTTATGTTCGCTTGGTGCCAGATACTGACCGCGACCAATACGCGAGCGGGTCGCGCACGGCGTTTGCAGAATTTTCGCTACCTGATGGTCCAGATTATCGGACGGCGCAAGGTAGTGACGCCCGGTAGGGAAAATCATCGCCCGTAGCAGGCCCGCGACAATGCGGTTCGGGAAGTTCGCCAGCAGATCATCTATCGCTTGTTCAGCTTTATAGAGCGCATCCTGCACGCCCCAGTGCACCAGCGGCAGATCCATCTCGTTGCGTCCTTCGTCATCATAGCGTTTCAGAACGGCTGAGGCGAGGAAGGTCTGGCTCAGAATGTCACCCAGACGGGCCGAAATGCGTTCACGACGCTTCAGGCTACCGCCCAGCACCGCCATCGACACGTCAGACAACAACGCCAGGTTGGCACTCAGGCGGTTCAGATGCTGATAGTAACGTTTGGTGGCGTCATGGGTTGGCGTGGCGCTGGAGAGCCCGCGAGTCAGGCCCAGCCAGAAGCTGCGCACGGTGTTGCTACCGACATGACCAATGTGTTTAAACAGCAGCCTATCAAAGGCATTCACATCGTTGGTTTGTGCGGCAGCCATCTCTTCAAGCACATAGGGATGGCAACGAATCGCCCCCTGACCGAAGATCATCATGCTGCGGGTCAGGATGTTCGCCCCTTCGACGGTAATGGCGATAGGCGATCCCTGGTAGGCACGCGCAAGGAAGTTACCTTCACCAAGCATGATGCCTTTCCCGCCTGCGATATCCATCGCATCAATGATGGATTGCTGTCCCCGGTGGGTACAGTGATACTTCACGATAGCGGAGAGCACCGCCGGTTTTTCACCGAGCATAATGCCGTAGGTGATAAGCGACGCGGCGGCATCCATGACATAAGCATTCCCCCCGATGCGCGCCAGCGGCTCTTCAATCCCTTCCATCTTGCCGATAGCCACTTTGAACTGACGGCGGATATGGGCATAAGCACCAATCCCCAGTGCCACAGATTTCAGGCCGCCTGTTGAGTTAGACGGCAGCGTAATGCCGCGGCCAACCGAGAGACATTCAACCAGCATACGCCAGCCCTGACCGGCCATTTTCGGGCCGCCAATAATGTAATCAATCGGCACGAAGATATCCTGCCCGCGCGTCGGGCCGTTCTGGAAGGGCACGTTAAGCGGGAAGTGACGACGACCGATCTCCACGCCAGGCGTGCTGGTAGGGATGAGAGCACAGGTAATGCCGAGCTCTTGCTCACCGCCCAACAGTTTGTCCGGGTCGGAAAGTTTAAAGGCCAGTCCCAGCACCGTCGCGATAGGTGCCAGCGTAATGTAACGCTTGTTCCAGGTCAGGCGCATACCCAGCACCTGCTCACCCTGCCAGTCGCCCATACAGACGACGCCGGTATCCGGGATTGCACCGGCATCAGAACCGGCCTCCGGGCTGGTCAGCGCGAAGCAGGGGATCTCCTGCCCACGGGCCAGACGCGGCAGATAATGATCTTTTTGCTCCTGCGTGCCGTAGTGTTGCAGCAGTTCGCCCGGCCCTAAAGAGTTCGGCACCCCTACGGTAATAGCCAGAATGCCGGAGACGCCGGAGAGTTTTTGCAGTACGCGAGACTGGGCATAGGCCGAGAATTCCAGCCCGCCGTACTCTTTTTTGATGATCATCGCGAAGAAGCGATGCTCTTTCAGGAAGGCCCACAGTTCCGGTGGCAAATCCGCCATCTCATGGGTTATCTGGAAGTCATTTGCCATACGGCAGGCTTCTTCTACCGGATCATCAATAAAGGCCTGCTCTTCCGCCGTGAGGCGCGGTTGGGGGTAGTTATGCAGCTTTTTCCAGTCCGGGTTACCACGGAACAGGTCACCTTCCCACCAGGTAGTGCCCGCATCAATGGCTTCTTTTTCGGTGCGGGACATCGGCGGCATGACTTTACGGAAGCCACGGAACACCGGGGAGGAAATCAGTGATTTGCGCATTGAAGTGACGTTGAACGGCACAAGGATAATGGCCAGCGGCACCAGTACCCAGATTGACCACAGGCCGGACGCACCGAGAAGGGCAGTCCATGCCAGCAGGATTGCGCTGCTGAGCAGCAAATTAACCCGGTGGTAAAACAGCACCCCGAGCAGAACGATTGTTGCGAGAAGACTCAAAATCATCATAGAGAAAAGCTCCCTGGCTTGTAGGAGGTCTGACCACTTGTGATGATATGGTTTTAGTGGATGTTATTTCTTTTAGCAATGCGTTTACAAAATAATTACAACCTGGTTCACATTGTTGAGGTGAATAGTGGCACGAATAACGAAAACACCGGGTGATAAGTATGGCTTTAGCTTCTCGCTACTGATCCTATCCGGTAAACTGCGCTCGAGAATTTACATTCATACTGCTTACTGAAGGATCTCCTCATGTACCAGGATTTGATTCGTAACGAATTAAACGAAGCCGCCGAGACGCTGGCTAACTTCCTCAAAGATGACGCCAATATTCATGCTATCCAGCGTGCGGCGGTGCTGCTGGCAGACAGCTTTAAAGCCGGCGGCAAAGTGCTCTCCTGTGGTAACGGTGGTTCACACTGCGATGCCATGCACTTCGCCGAAGAGTTAACCGGTCGTTACCGCGAGAACCGTCCTGGCTATCCGGGTATCGCCATTTCTGACGTCAGCCATCTCTCCTGCGTAAGTAACGACTTTGGCTACGATCACGTCTTCTCGCGTTATGTTGAAGCGGTCGGTCGTCAGGGCGATGTGCTGCTTGGGATCTCCACCTCCGGTAATTCGGCCAACGTTATTAAAGCGATTGACGCGGCGCGCGCGCAGGGCATGAAAGTCATCACCCTGACCGGGAAAGACGGTGGGAAAATGGCGGGCAGCGCGGATGTCGAGATCCGTGTGCCGCATTTTGGTTATGCTGACCGCATCCAGGAAATTCACATTAAAGTGATTCATATCCTGATCCTGCTTATCGAAAAAGAGATGGAAAAAGCCTGAGAAGGCCAGGTTATCTGCCCGTTTGCAACGGTCGTTCGCGTTCAGACGGGCCGCAACAATAACGCCTTCTCGCTTTTGAGATGTTTTGTGGAGGTGATGTATGTGCGAATTGCTCGGGATGAGCGCCAATGTGCCGACCGATATCTGCTTTAGTTTCACCGGTCTGGTCCAGCGTGGTGGCGGCACCGGTCCGCATAAAGACGGCTGGGGAATCACCTTTTATGAAGGCAAGGGCTGTCGCACCTTTAAGGACCCACAACCCAGCTTTAACTCCCCCATTGCGCGCCTTGTGCAGGAATACCCGATAAAATCCTGCTCGGTGATAGCCCATATTCGTCAGGCGAACCGCGGCGAAGTGGCGCTGGAAAATACCCATCCCTTTACCCGTGAGCTGTGGGGCCGCAACTGGACTTATGCCCATAACGGGCAATTGACGGGCTATAAGAGTCTGCAGACCGGCAATTTCCGCCCGATTGGCGAGACCGACAGTGAAAAGGCGTTCTGCTGGCTGCTGGATAAGCTGACGACCCGTTACCCACGCACGCCTGGCAATATGGAAGCGGTGTTTAAATACATTGCGACGCTGGCGACAGAGCTGCGTGAGAAGGGGGTGTTCAATATGCTGTTGTCGGATGGGCGCTACGTCATGGCGTTCTGCTCAACCAACCTGTTCTGGATCACCCGACGCGCCCCCTTTGGCGTGGCGACGCTGCTGGACCAGGATATTGAAATTGATTTTCAGCGGGAAACCACACCGAACGATGTGGTCACCGTGATTGCCACGCAACCGCTGACAGGCAATGAAACCTGGCACAAGATCATGCCAGGTGAATGGGCGTTATTTTGCCTCGGGGAGCGTATAGTTTGACGCCAGCTGCGGGTGAACCACTTCGTGGCTCAGCGGCTTGCTGACCACATAGTTCCCGTCTACCACCGAAACTACCGGCGGCTTGCGCGTCTGTTCGAAGAAGTCATATCCCGGTTTGAGCTGCTGCCAGAATTTGGCAAAAGTCGAATATTTGTGGCGCTGCATATTCGCATCAGTCATACGGAACGGGTAAATGCTTAACTGGACCGTTGGCTGACCAAATACCAGTGCCGCAGTCACGAACTGGAAGATCTCGTCGATTTGTGAGTCCGTCATCGCGTAACAACCGATAGACACACATGCACCGTGGATCATCAGGTACTTACCTTCATAACCATGGGCACGGTCATAGGCGTTCGGAAAGCCAATGTTGATGGCTTTATAGAAACGGCTGTCCGGCTTGAGCTGGCTACGCTGAACGGAATAAAACCCTTCCGGACTTTTGAAATCACCCTGACGCTGCTTCGGACCCAGGCCGCCGGAATAATTGCAAATTTTATAGCTACTCAGAAGCTGGTACTGCTCGCCCATTTTGACGTAAAGATCAAGGGTACGCTCTTCTTTGAAGATCTGGATATAAACCGGCGACCCCATCAACTGCTGCTTGTATTCTTTGCTGATCGGCGTTGTTGAACTGTTGCTGGATAAACCGGCAAACGAGACGCACGGAATCAGAAGCATCGCAATAAATAATGCGATTTTGCGCATACTGCTTGTTTCCTTGATATAGCGGATACCACATTGCCAGGACGGCAAAAAGAGACCCGGAAATCAGATTTATCTGCTTCGGGCGCGCTCACATTAGCATCACGGTAGTTTTTCGCAAGCCGGAAAGTGGAGTTTTTACATTGCTTTTTTTTCCCCGCTGCCCCGCTGAATTATTGTCAGATAAAAACCCCTTCAATTACAACATGCCGGGGCATACAGAGGTGAACGCGGCAGTTTTTTCGGTAACTTCTCGTTTCTGATTAATATGCTGTATACTTATCCAGTGTTGGAAAGGGTGAGCTTATGCGTAAGATCATACATGTCGATATGGACTGCTTTTTTGCGGCGGTGGAGATGCGAGACAATCCTGCTCTGCGGGATATTCCGATCGCCATCGGCGGCAGTCGGGTTAAGCGCGGTGTGATCAGTACGGCCAACTACCCGGCACGGAAATTTGGTGTACGCAGCGCCATGCCAACCGCTATGGCACTAAAACTCTGCCCGCATCTCACCCTGTTACCCGGTCGCTTTGATGCCTACAAAGAGGCCTCAAACCAAATTCGTGACATCTTTTCGCGTTACACCTCCCTGATTGAACCTCTGTCCCTTGACGAAGCCTACCTTGATGTGACCGACAGCCCGCACTGCCACGGGTCCGCGACATTAATGGCTCAGGAGATCCGCGAAACCATTTTTCGCGAGACGCAGCTTACCGCTTCAGCGGGTATCGCCCCGATAAAGTTCCTGGCGAAGATTGCCTCTGATTTAAATAAACCGAACGGGCAATATGTCATTACCCCGGCCGACGTACCGGCATTTTTACGCACGCTGCCACTGAGTAAAATTCCCGGCGTGGGCAAGGTGTCAGCGGCAAAACTGGAAACGTTAGGGTTGCGTACCTGCGAAGATGTGCAAAACAGCGATCTGGCGATGCTGCTTAAACGGTTTGGGAAATTCGGTCGGGTATTGTGGGAGCGAAGCCAGGGCATTGATGACCGGCAGATCAGCAGCGAGCGGCTACGTAAGTCCGTCGGCGTTGAACGCACCTTACTGGACGATATTTACCAGTGGGAAGAGTGCGAAGCCATTATCGAGAATCTTTATGCTGAACTGGAGCGCCGTCTGTTAAAAGTGAAACCCGACCTGCTGATCGCCAGGCAGGGGGTGAAACTGAAATTTGCCGATTTTCAGCTCACCACACAGGAGCACATCTGGCCGCGTCTTAACAAAGAGGATTTGCTGGCGACGGCGCGTAAAGCCTGGGATGAACGCCGCAGTGGTCGCGGCGTGCGGCTGGTAGGCCTGCACGTGACCTTGCTTGATCCGCAAATGGAGCGACAGCTGGTACTGGGATTATAATCATGCTGGAAATAAGAACTTATCAAGAAAGGGATTTTGACGACCTGTGCGAAATATTTCTGCGGGCGGTCACTGAAACAGCCAGCCGCGATTATTCGCCGCGCCAGATTGCCGCCTGGGCGCAGATAGATGCGTCACGCTGGCAGGAAAAATTAACGCATTCTACGGTGCGTGTGGCGGTATCAGACCATCGCCCGGTGGGCTTTATTACCGCTATTGAACGTTATATTGACTTACTTTTTGTCTCGCCGGAATTTACTCATCAGGGGGTCGCCAGTGCGTTGTTGGATGCACTCATTGTTCTGCTTCCTGACGGAATGATCACCGTCGATGCCAGTATTACCGCGAAGCCTTTTTTTGAGCGTTATGGGTTTCAGGTTTTGCAGCAACAATCGGTTGAGACACGCGGAGTGCGGTTCGTGAATTATCATATGGCGCGACAAAAAAAGCCGGATGTCGCGTGAATAGACGACTTATCCGGCTCAGGTCTGAAGCAGAAATCGCAGGCCGGATAAGCAAACGCCCTCCGGCTTTTTAGCGCATTACTTCGCGGGAATGGCTTTCAGCAGCTCGGTCAGCAGCGTCCAGTACTGGCCAACGCTCTCAATATGAACCTGCTCATCCGGGGAGTGCGGACCGGTGATGGTTGGCCCAATAGAGACCATGTCCATGTTCGGATAGGGTTTTTTAAACAAACCACACTCCAGACCGGCGTGGATAATCTGGATGTTCGGCGTCTTGTTAAACAGACGCTGATAGGTCTCACGCACCAGATGCATGACCGGGGAGTTTGCGTCCGGCTGCCAGCCAGGATAGCCGCCTTTCGGTGCGGTTTTCGCCCCCGCCAGATGCCCCAGGGACTCCAGCATGCTCACCACGTAATCTTTGCCGCTGTCGATAAGGGAGCGGATGAGGCAGATGATTTCGACGCTCTCATTCTGCATGGTGACCACGCCGACGTTCAGGGAGGTTTCCACCACGCCTTTCGCCACGTCTGAATTACGGATAACACCGTTTGGCGTGGCGTTCAGTAGCTGAATGAATGCGTCACGGGAGGCCGGGGTCAACGCCTGTTTATCCGTGGTGACGGTATCAAGCAGAACCACCAGATTCTTCTCTTTGATTTCCAGTTCGTTTTTCAGGATGCCCTGATAGGTTGCCGCCAGCGTTTGCAGCTGTTCGGCTTTATCCGCCGGAACGGCGACGGTGGCGAAGGCCTCACGGGGGATGGCGTTACGCAGGGTGCCGCCGTTGAAGTCCACCAGTTGCAGATTCAGTTCTGCAGCATGACCGACCAGGAAACGGGCCAGCAGCTTATTCGCATTGCCTAGACCTAAGTGGATATCCCCACCGGAGTGGCCGCCTTTGAGCCCTTTTAGCGTCAGTTTGAACGTCCGGGAGCCAGCAGCAATCGCTTCGCGAGAGAGCGGCAGGGTGGTAATGAAATCAATACCACCGGCGCAACCCATATAGATTTCGCCTTCTTCTTCGGAGTCGGTGTTGATAAGAATGTCGGCCTGCAGCCAGTTTGCCTGCAGCCCGAACGCACCGTCCATTCCGGCTTCTTCGGTCATTGTCAGCAGCACTTCCAGCGGGCCGTGCTCGACGCTGTCGTCCGCCAGGACCGCCAGTGCGGAGGCCATACCGATGCCGTTATCCGCGCCCAGCGTGGTGCCGCGGGCTTTTACCCACTCGCCATCAATGTATGGCTGAATCGGATCTTTGGTGAAGTCGTGTTCGGTGTCGTTGTTTTTCTGCGGCACCATATCGAGGTGGGCCTGCAGTACCACTGGTTTACGGTTTTCCATCCCTGCGGTGGCCGGTTTGCGCAGCAAAATATTGCCGACCTGATCGCGCTCTGCATGCAAGCCTTTTTCTTTCGCCCAGCTCATCACATGCTCAGCAAGCTGCTCTTCATGGTAAGAGGGGTGGGGGATGGAACAGATTTTGGCAAAAATATCCCACAACGGCTGTGGCGACAGTTGAGACAATTCAGACACGATGAGTCTCCTTCGATAGGCCTGCGAAACAGACGTTGCAGGCCATTGGGTTAAATAAACGGACATCACAAGACAGGCTTGCGAGATGGTCCTGAGAATACCACTTAATTCCCCTCCTGTTAGTACGCGTCGCGTAAAAAGCCCTATTGATGCCGGGTAGCACTGGTTTTTAGCGCGTCAGATCTCTATAATCTCGCGCAACCTATTTCCCCGTAGAACACTTTTTAAGCCGTAGATACACAGGCTGGGACACTTCACATGAGCGAAAAATACGTCGTCACCTGGGACATGTTGCAGATTCATGCACGTAAACTGGCAAACCGCCTTATGCCGTCTGAGCAGTGGAAAGGCATTATCGCCGTTAGCCGTGGCGGTCTGGTTCCGGGGGCGTTACTGGCCCGCGAACTGGGTATTCGTCATGTTGATACCGTTTGCATCTCCAGCTATGACCACGACAATCAGCGTGAGATGAAAATTCTTAAACGCGCAGAAGGTGATGGTGAAGGCTTTATCGTCATCGACGATCTGGTAGATACCGGTGGTACTGCGGTTGCCATCCGCGAAATGTACCCAAAAGCCCATTTCGTGACCATTTTCGCGAAACCTGCAGGTCGTCCGCTGGTTGATGATTATGTGATTGATATTCCTCAGGATACCTGGATTGAGCAGCCGTGGGATATGGGCGTGGTCTTCGTACCGCCGATCTCCTCACGTTAATCACACCGTTGCACTCCTCCAACGCCTGGCTTTGCCGGGCGTTGTTCATTTTAGCGCTAAGCGGGTTACAATAGTCTCAGTGACGTACTCATGGAGGCTGCGTAAATGGCACAAGCTAACCTCAGCGAAACCTTATTTAAACCCCGGTTTAAGCACCCGGAAACCTCAACTCTGGTGCGTCGGTTTAACCGGGGCACACAACCTCACATCGACTCCGCCCTGGATGGCAGTAATGCCCCGCAGTGGTACCGGATGCTCAACCGTTTGATGTGGGTCTGGCGCGGTGTGGACCCGCGCGAAATCATGGACGTGCAATCCCGCATCGTGATGAGTGACGCCGAGCGTACCAGGCCGGATCTTTACGACACGGTAGTGGGGTATCGGGGTGGAAACTGGATTTACGAGTGGTCAACTCAGGCGATGCTCTGGCAGCAGAAGGCAAATCAGGAGCAGGATACGACCCTGAGCGGTCGCCACTGGCTGCATGCTTCCAACCTTTACAGCATTGCCGCCTACCCGCACATCAAAGGCGATGCGTTGGCCGATCAGGCGCAGGCGCTGGCGAATCGAGCCTATGAAGAGGCGGCGCAACGCCTGCCGGGTAAAATGCGCGAAATGGAGTTTGCTATCCCTGGCGGTTCACCGGTGACAGGTTTTTTGCATATGCCTGAGGGCGACGGGCCGTTCCCGACCATCTTAATGTGCGGCGGTCTGGATCATCTGCAGAGCGATTATTACACCTTGTATGAGCGCTATTTTGCCCCGCAGGGCATGGCGATGCTGACGCTGGATATGCCCTCTGTTGGCTTCTCATCCAGGTGGAAGCTGACGCAGGACTCCAGCCTGCTGCATCAGCATGTGTTACAAGCGCTGCCCAATATTCCGTGGGTCGATCATACCCGGGTTGCCGCGTTTGGCTTCCGCTTTGGCGCAAACGTGGCGGTTCGACTGGGCTACCTTGAGTCGCCCCGGCTGAAGGCCGTGGCTTGTCTGGGGCCGGTTGTCCATGCGCTGATGGCTAACCCTCAACTGCTGGGGCGGATCCCGGAGATGTATATGGATGTACTCGCCAGCCGCCTTGGCATGCATGATGCGTCCGACGAGGCTCTCTATATTGAATTGAATCGCTACTCCCTGAAAACGCAGGGTCTGCTGGGCCGCCGATGCCCGACGCCGATGCTCTCAGGTTACTGGAAAGACGATCCTTTTAGCCCGGAAGAGGAGTCACGTTTAATCACCTCGTCATCTGCAGACGGTAAGCTGCTGGAGATCCCGTTTAAACCGGTTTATCGCAATTTTGATAAGGCCCTTTGCGATATCACGGGGTGGATCAGTAATCGATTACGTTAATAGATTGCTAATTTCTATTTGTTTGGTAAAACAGTTGCATCATAAAAGGAGATCGCAATGACGTTACCGAGTGGACATCCGAAGAGCAGACTCATAAAGAAGTTTACCGCGCTTGGCCCCTATATTCGGGAAGAGCAGTGTGTCGATAATCGCTTTTTTTTCGATTGCCTGGCCGTATGCGTCAATGTAAAGCCAGCACCTGAAAAACGCGAGTTCTGGGGCTGGTGGATGGAGATGGAAGCGCAGGAGGACCGCTTTACTTACAGCTACCATTTCGGGCTGTTTGATAAAGAAGGGGAATGGAAACCCACCACGATTAAAGATTCAGAAGTCACCGAAAGGCTTGAAAAAACGCTGCGAGATTTTCATGGTCGGGCACGCGACATGCTGGCGACGCTTGAACTGAAACTGGAGCCTGCGGAGAACTTTGCTGACGACGTTAAACTCAGCGCCTGATCTGTTCCAGAGCCGGATAAAAGCAAAACGCCCTTCAGAGATGAAGGGCGTTTTTTTATGCCAGCCTGACTTAGAACTGGTAAGTCACGCCCACTGCAACCACGTCGTCGGTGCTGATACCAACCAGACGGGTGAAGGCATCTTCGTCGATCTGGTTAATTTTGTAATCAACCATTGCGGAGAAGTTTTTGTTGAAGTAGTAAGTTGCGCCCACATCGATGTACTTAACCAGATCCTGGTCGCCGTAACCTTCGATGTCGTGGCCTTTGGTCTGTACGTAGCCCACGGACGGACGCAGACCGAAGTCGAACTGATACTGCGCAACCGCTTCAAAGTTGTCAGCAGTGTTAGCAAAACCGCGGCTTCCAATCGGGGTCATGTTTTTCGATACGCCGTACATGGCAGCCAGGTACACGCCATTTGAGTCAAACTTCACGCCAGTGGCCCATGCTTCCGCATTTTCGCTGCCGAAGGCAAACTGCTGCGCTTCCTGAGCAATGGTACGGTCAGACTTCGCGTAGGCACCCACTACGGTGAACGGGCTGCCGCCGAAGTTGTAAGACAGAGAACCACCGAAGCCGTCGCCATTCTGTTTGGAGGCAGAACGACCAGATTCGTTTTTACCCTGGTACTGCAGGCCAAGGTTCAGGCCGTCAACTGCGCCGAAGAAGTCGGTGTTACGGTAGGTTGCAACGCCAGTGGTACGTTTGGTCATGAAGTTGTCGGTACGGGTCAGTGAATCGCCGCCGAATTCAGGGAACATATCGGTGACCGCAGCTGCGTCGTACAGAATACCCAGGTTACGACCGTAATCGACTGAACCCAGCGTTTTCACCTTCAGACCAGCAAAGGCCAGACGGGTTTTCTGAGTGGAGTTGCTTTCGTCCGCATTGCCGGCGAATTCCGTTTCCCAACGACCGAAACCGGTCATTTGATCGTTGATCTGCGTTTCGCCTTTGAAACCCAGACGCGCATAGGTTTTGTCACCGTTCTGAGAAGCATCGTCGCTCATGTAGTGTTGAGCTTTGATTTTGCCGTACAGATCCAGTTTGTTACCGTTCTTGTTGTAGATTTCCGCGGCTTGTGAAGATGCAGAAACAACGCCAACGCCAATCATCATTAATGCCAAAGTAGTTTTTTTCATTATGTTTCCTGATTTATTTTTAATTAACGCGCTTCGATTCACCGAGCGTCGCCGCTCACTTGAAAAATTCAGGTGAGTTTTTAACGTCTGTGAATTAAAGATTTATGACAATTCTTATTTATTTTTTAGAAACCGTGTTTTATCTGGTCTGTAATAAAAACGTCAAGTTTTGTAAGTAAACTTTCTGATTGGCCTCAAGGAAATTCTTATGTTGTGAAAAGTCACAGTTGGAAGTTGCTGCCGATCCTGTTACAAAGGCTGTTTCCTTTTTTTCTTACACGTTGAACGGCAGAGAAACATGAGTGACAGCCAGACGCTGGTGGTGAAACTAGGCACCAGTGTGTTAACCGGGGGCTCACGCCGCCTGAACCGCGCCCACATCGTTGAACTGGTGCGCCAGTGCGCGCAACAACACGCCGCAGGGCACCGCATTGTTATCGTTACCTCTGGCGCCATTGCCGCCGGGCGTGAGCACCTGGGTTACCCGGAACTGCCCGCCACTATTGCCTCCAAACAGCTGCTGGCTGCCGTGGGCCAAAGCCGCCTGATTCAACTCTGGGAACAGCTTTTCTCTATTTACGGCATCCATATTGGGCAAATGCTGCTAACCCGCGCAGACATGGAAGACCGGGAACGTTTCCTCAACGCCCGTGACACCCTGCGGGCACTGCTCGATAACAATATTGTTCCTGTAATAAATGAAAACGATGCTGTTGCTACGGCTGAAATCAAAGTTGGCGATAACGACAATCTTTCCGCGCTGGCGGCTATTCTGGCCGGAGCCGATAAGCTCTTATTACTGACCGATCAGCAAGGTCTCTTTACCGCCGATCCGCGTAACCACCCGGAAGCTGAACTCATCAAAGACGTCTATGGCATCGACGATGCGCTGCGTGCAATCGCAGGGGACAGCGTTTCGGGCCTTGGCACCGGGGGTATGGGCACTAAGCTACAGGCTGCCGATGTTGCCTGCCGCGCGGGCATCGAAACGGTGATTGCAGCAGGCAGCAAACCGGGCGTGATTGGCGATGTGATGGAAGGTACACCGGTCGGGACCCGTTTTCATCCTCAGGCCTCTCCTCTTGAGAACCGTAAACGCTGGATCTTTGGCGCGCCCCCTGCGGGCGAGATAAGCGTGGATGAGGGAGCTACCGCGGCCATCCTGGAGCGGGGGAGTTCATTGCTTCCTAAAGGGATTAAAAGCGTGACAGGTAACTTCTCCCGTGGTGAAGTGATTCGTATCCGTAACCTCGAAGGCCGTGATATCGCTCACGGCGTCACCCGTTATAACAGTGACGCATTGCGCCGTATTGCCGGTCATCACTCACAGCAAATTGATTCCATCCTCGGCTATGAGTACGGGCCGGTCGCTGTGCATCGTGATGACATGATCATCCGTTAAGGAGCAGAAGTATGCTGGAACAAATGGGCATGGCTGCCAAAGCCGCGTCGTACAAACTGGCGCTGCTTTCCAGCCGCGAAAAAAACCGCGCGCTGGAAAAGATGGCTGACTATCTTGAGGCGAGGACCGAAGAGATCCTGCTCGCAAACGAGCAGGACGTGCTGGAGGCTCGTCGTAATGGCCTGAGCGATGCAATGCTTGATCGTCTGGCGTTGACCCCCGCCCGTTTGAAAGCGATTGCCGACGACGTGCGACAGGTCTGTAGTCTGGCCGACCCGGTAGGGCAGGTTATCGATGGTGGCCTGCTGGACAGCGGCCTGCGCATTGAACGTCGCCGTGTGCCGCTCGGCGTAATCGGTGTGATTTATGAAGCGCGCCCGAACGTGACCGTAGATGTCGCTTCGTTGTGCCTGAAAACGGGCAACGCAGCGATTCTTCGCGGCGGGAAGGAGACCTGGCGGACCAACGCCGCGACGGTTAACGTGATTCAGCAGGCGCTGGAAGAGTGCGGTCTGCCAGCCGGTGCGGTGCAGGCCATTGAGAGCCCGGATCGCGCGCTGGTCAATGAAATGCTGCGCATGGATAAATACATCGACATGCTCATTCCGCGTGGCGGGGCAGGTTTGCATAAGCTGTGTCGCGAACAGTCCACCATTCCGGTTATAACCGGCGGTATCGGCGTATGCCATATCTTCGTCGATGATTCCGCTGAGATAACCCCGGCGCTGAAGATTATCGTTAACGCCAAGACGCAGCGCCCAAGCACCTGTAACACGGTTGAAACCTTGTTGGTGCATCAGAGCATCGCAGAAAGTTTCCTGCCTGCACTGAGCGCGCAGATGGCGCAAAGCGGCGTGACGCTGCATGCGGATGCGCCGTCGCTCAGAGTACTCCAGTCCGGCCCGGCTTCGGTTGTGCCAGTTAAAGCGGAGGAGTATGACGATGAGTTTCTGTCGCTTGATCTCAATGTGAAAATGGTGGCCGATCTGGACGATGCTATCGCGCACATCCGCGAGCACGGTACCCAGCACTCTGACGCCATCCTCACGCGTACCCTCAGCAATGCAAACCGCTTTATTAATGAAGTGGACTCATCCGCTGTGTACGTTAATGCCTCCACGCGCTTTACCGACGGCGGTCAGTTTGGCCTTGGCGCAGAAGTGGCGGTCAGCACCCAGAAGCTGCACGCCCGCGGCCCGATGGGGCTTGAAGCGCTGACCACCTATAAGTGGATTGGCTTTGGCGATGATACTATTCGTGCCTGAATAACCGCAGGGTGATGCAAAAGTAGCCATTTGATTCGCAAGGGCATTGACGCATCACTCTGTTGGATCTACTCTTTTGCCCCGTGGTTCACTATCGTGAATCCGCCCCTCTCAGGGCCGATATAGCTCAGTTGGTAGAGCAGCGCATTCGTAATGCGAAGGTCGTAGGTTCGACTCCTATTATCGGCACCAGTCACTTCTATCTTATTGATTTAATTAATATTAAATTCATTCAGAGTGAAATCGTGTAGCCTCTACTACATAGAGGTCATACAGCCGATGGCTCAACGTGATAATCTGTATCGCCGTAGCAGCGGTATTTATGTTGTCCGTATTGCAGTTCCCGCCCGATACCGTCTCTACACGGGACAGCGTGAGATTCACGCTTCAACAGAAACAAACGACATCAGAAAAGCGAGAGCGATTGCCGCAGGTTTATTGGTTGTCTGGCAGCGATGTCTGGGTGAGTATCAAAAATTGGATAGAGAAAAGTTGGTAAGCAGTGCGCCTGCTTTGGCTGGCGAAGGAATGATCAGCCTCGCTGAATTTTGCGGTTTAACGAGCGCTTCCCTGCAACAAGTGGCGCAGCGACTACTTGATACGAATATCCCACTTTTTTGGCTTGCTGATGGGCGTCCTGCCTACTATGTAGAAGATCTTTCACTCGTTGATAAGGATGATCCTGAGGCTTCAGGATTTATCATCGATAGTGCCATTAACATCGGGATCAGAGGCTCTCTGAGCGGTTATGTTCAGCCCTTGGTTTCATCACGTATATTACGTCAGATGATCGCTGGCGAGCCGCTGGATGCAGAAACCGCATTTAAATCTTCAGAGGCTTCATCCAAAGCCGCTTGGTTCGTTGACTTTCCCGGTGTCGAAATCTCGCCTAATTCATTGATGATTCATCGTGTTCAAGCCGAGCGCTTACGATTATTTTGGCTGTCACATAGCACCGCAGTTTCTCCAGTCATGCCAGAGAAACCAAAAGCAATTACCCCTGTATTATTGCCCTCATCGATACCGGATAATGAATATGTAAATCGTAAATACTACTCAGTGAAAATGAGCGAGTTATGTGAAAAATATATTCGCTACAAGCGCGGGGGGAAATTCACGGAAAAGGCAGAGAATCGAGTCCGGGAAGGTTTTGGCTTACTCCTTGAAGTCATGGGTGATTCAACGCTTGAAAAAGTTGACCGTGACTTCCTCCGTAAGTATGAGAGCTTACTAAGGTCGATACCTGCAAGGCGCGATCTGGCGAAAATAAGATACAAAATCAATGATGCTCATGAATTGATTGCCAAGGCAAAAGAGAATGGCGACCCCCTAATGAGCGATAATGCCGTTCGTAAATATATGCGAATTCTCTTCGAGGCTTTCCAGTGGGCTGATGGAGAAGGCATTTTTATTAAGTCTCCTGCGAATAAATTCTTTGCACCTGTTGAAAATGAAAAGATGGATCAGGATTTCAAATCTGATTTCACTGATGAGGATTTAAACGCTATTTTTGGTATGCCTTGGTATAAACGTGGGACTGTCGATAAAAACAGTCAGGGGCAATTCCATCATTATCGTGCATTTCATTACTGGCTACCGCTAATTGGTTTTTTTACCGGCGCGAGGATAAATGAGTTATGTCAGCTTTATCTTGACGATATTAAGCAGGATGCTGTCGGTTTTTATTTCTTCGAAATTAGCAATGAGCGTGCAGATCAGTCGCTAAAAACTATTCATTCGCGACGGAAAATACCGTTGCATCCGACATTGATCAAACTTGGATTAGTCCGCTATTGCGAAGCATTGAAGAAAGCAGGCCATGAACGTTTATTTCCCGAGCTTCCTTACCACCCTGTAAAAGGATATGGCGATAAGGCTTCGGACTGGTTTAATCGCTCGTTGCTCAAAGAGCGGTTAGGCTTTGAAAAAGGCAGCAAGAAATCTTTCCATTCATTCCGCCACACCTTTTCTACAAGACTTAAACAAGCTGGAATCGACAGCGAGACGCGTGCGCAGTTTGTTGGACATATCCGCGGTTCTGGCGAGACAGAGAACCGGTATAGCAAAGATCATCCGCCAGCAGCCCTCTATGCTGTGCTTGAGAGCGTTACGTTAGGGCTACCGGAAGTTGCTCCATTTGTTTGCGAAGATGGTGTAGATGCGGTAGCTGATGCGCTACGGATTAAGCAGAGCAATAAATCGCGAAAAGAACCGCAATAGCCTGAATTTCTCTCTTGCTCTAACGCGCTCAGAACTGTTCTGGCGCGTTTTTTATTAAGGGTGGTGGATTTCATAGTGCTGAATTTGGAGACGCTCAAAACGCGTTTGGTGAAGCCATATGACCTACGATTGCACCCGCAGCCCGTTCACACTTTCCGTCGGGAGGCTGATCACTGTTTTCGTGCAGGTCTCTATGCTGCCAATGATGTCTTGACGTGGGCCATTGCGCCAGTCATCACTCGCATAAAAGGCATCAAGAGCCGCAGCCATGCTTTCAACACTGTCAAAGGCGCGGATCAGGTAATAGCAATCCGGGTCATGAAGCGAGTTGCCAAACGAAACAACATCGATCCCGTGGCGGCGGTGTAGGGGAACGCTGATTTCCTGCATTATGGCGTGAAAAGCGGCACCGCTGCCTTTGCGTAAGGTGTATTGCAGTATTTCGACGGTTCTCAAGCGTTATCTCCGTGTTGCCCTTGGGCGGCTCCTAGTTGATAGCAATAAAGTAAACCGGACTGGGCCATGAAGCTACTGCTAATCAGACAGTCATCCGTAAGCAGAAGCTGCGATATGCGGTTCAAACGCGCTGTAAGGCTCTCTGGCGAGTGTTTTAAAGAAGGTAGTCGAAATCATAGTGCAGAATTCGCGGCGCTCTCTTAGAGTGACTGGCGAAGCCAGTTGAAACAAGCGTAGCGGAGTTCGAGCAATCAATGAGAAATCTGGGCGAGCTTTAGCTTTACCGCGTCGCTTAACTTTGGAGGCTGATTGCCTCTATAAGGACTGTCTCACCGCCACGGAAATTTTCGGATGCAATGCTTAAGAGGGGCGCTTCCAAACCTAGGAGAACCACTTTTTCGCACCCAACTTATCCGGCTGCATTTACACCGCGAACACGTTGAAGGTTAGCAGCTTCTGGTTCGTGTTTGGTTGTTACGCAGGAGAGGTAAAAACGGCAGGTTTACTTTTGACGGGAACGCCATAAGACACCAAACAGCAGAGAAGTGTAATTGTTAAAAATGTTAAAACATAACTTGTTCTTTAAGATGTAAACCCTTCCTCGGGGGGGAAGCCGGACATATCAACCCTAAGGCCATCTGAGAAGATAGCCTGTAGGTTGCTCGGTTCCCCTTGCCAGATGAAGATCAAGTCTTCCTCGTGGTGTGACGACCTTTCTTGAAAGATGCATTATGCGCAAAAGAAGCTACTCAAGAATCCGCCGATAGCTACTTTCACCCTCTGCTTGGCTGCATCAAACGCTTGCGCGCCCTACCTACCACAATCAACGTTACGCAGAGTTCCCATCCTGACGTCTTCCGCTAAACAGCGGTGATCTCCACCTACCCGGACCGGTTTACCGCATGAGGTAGGTGTCAGGAGAGAAGCTAGCACACCATCATTTTAAAGAAAAGTCATATATATCATATGGCTGCGTTCATATTCTGAACGCAGTTATCGATGTTAACCTAAAGGTATGAGAACACTGTCGTTTTTCATATACAAAGGGTGCTTCGGCTCACCTGTAGCGTTTAAGACGAAGCACATTGTGCTCTCTGGCAATAGCTGTCGGACGGTCGTTGAGCGTTTGAGGTGTCTTCCTTCATTTCCCCATGCGGCGACAACCAGTCCTGCACCGCTAACAAGACGTATCAAGTGGCTATCGTTATCTTTGCCAATGGGATCAGACGCTTTCATCATTTCATGTCGCTGGGTGTGAACGAATGCGAACAGGTTGGCCATGTATACGCCACCGTAGCCCCAGCTTTTGGCAAACGATATGCAGCGGCTCAAGGTGCGATCATCCTTCTCAGCATCGGCGTATGAAGGGTTTAGCCCTATGAAAAGGGTATACGGTTTTGATTCGTCCCAGACACGTGATAACGAGTAGCGATACTTACCGCACGGTGAAAAAATCGCGTCTTTAATCATTTCGGTTGTCCTTATGAAGTGATGGTTTCAGCCTAACATGTCTTCACCCGTTTTAAGCGCCAACAAACGACCATTTTCCGGCACCTTCCAATCGCGTGCTTTCGCACTGTTGGAAAATTAGCCTTGGCTTTTTTGGCAGGCCATCCTATTTTCATCACCGTTTTCCGGCAGGGGCCGGATGAGGAGATGACTATGGCGATTTTTGGCTACGGGCGTGTTTCGACATCGCAGCAGGATACTGAGAACCAGCGTCTTGAACTTGAACAAGCTGGGTGGACGTTCGACTTTTGGTTTACTGATGTTGTTAGCGGGAAGGTTCCTGCGGTGCAACGCAAAGCGTTTTCTGAAATGCTCAGCAAAATCCGCGATGGTGAAACATTGGTAGTTGCAAAACTAGACCGTCTGGGACGTGATGCGATTGACGTTCTGCAAACGGTCAGAAAGTTGGCTGACCGAAACATCAAGGTTATTGTCCACCAGCTTGGCACGACTGATCTCACCTCCGCTGCGGGTAAGCTTCTGCTGTCAATGCTGGCAGCGGTTGCAGAGATGGAACGTGACCTGCTGATTGAGCGGACCCAGGCGGGTTTGTTGCGGGCAAAAGCCGAAGGTAAGAAGCTGGGAAGACCGCCGATAATCGCCCCAGAAGACCGTAGAGCGATTATCGAGAAAAAGAATAATGGAAACAGTGTCAGTGCGTTAGCGCGCGAATACGGCGTTTCCAGAGCAACTATTACCGCAATCTTTGATTAATCTTTAATTTTCACATACCTGATTGGCAGGTTTGATAAACCAATGCTTCAACTTCTTGCGGTTTTTTTGCGGCCATGTCTTTGTAAACCATGCCAGCAAGGGCGTGGGCAAAAACAATATTACTCTCAGTGATGCCGGGTTTGCCTCTGAGATCTTCAATTTGTTGTTGGTAGACAGAAATTGGGTTGTGTTCGTCTCGCCCGATGGCAATATTTTTTGCCATCGTTGACCATGCAGTGCATACAGTATCGTTAGCATCTCTCTTCAACGAGCTTTCCAGCGCCTTATCACCTGTAATGGCATGCTGCGCCCACGCTGAATTGTTGGCGATAAACTTTTTGGAGCCGATGGCAATACCGTATTCAACGCGAATGCCATTATCGTGATAGCTACCGTCAGCATCTTTAGTCGCTAGCTTTAGAGATATGCGGCAACCGGGGAGCGTTTTGTGTTCTTGCACCGAGACAATAACGGTGTCCGTATCGCAATCAGCAAAGCTGTATTCGGGGTTAACGTAGGTGTTAGTTTTGATGAGCAGCCCGGTAAGTCCGTTTTTATAGCCTTTTGCCGGCAGCGTTTTGAAGGCGCTGCGATCACCCTTTTTGATCGCTTCCCGGAAGTGATCCATACCGATGCGCGTCGCCAGTTGATCGATGCTTTCTGCTGCATAAGATGCAGATGACGCAGCGATTAACATAATGGTCAGCACAGACTTGGCTGAAAAACCGGGCTTACTAAGCCGTGTTTTTGACATATTGTTATCCCTCAGAATCCACCCCAGCGGTGTCAGTTATCGCATCATAGACCATTGATTCAAAATGTCACTATTGGAGCGTGGCTCTTTAGTGGACATCTGCGCAAATTCAGGTCATGAAAATGACCCTGAGAAAACTGTTTGGACAACGAGTAAAAGAGTTGCGCATTGCCACCGGAATGAGCCAGGAAGCCTTTGCCGATCGGTGTGGGTTCGCACGTAGCTATATGAGCCGCATTGAACGCGGCGGTTCTAATGCGTCTCTGGATGCGATTGAGGTGCTGGCTAACGCTCTCAATGTTGAGCCGTGGCAGTTGTTAGCGTCTGACTCATCAGAAGATAACGATCCGGAACTGTTGGTTCCATACGCAGCCGATGGTTCCTGTTTTCACCCCGGTTTGGCGAGCACCCGCGATGGTTCGTTTGGAGTAGGTGATAAAGCGGCTCAGAAGCGTTTTGGCACCTTTTCCGAAGCGCTTGAGTATCTCCGTAGTATGGAGACGGCAAAATGGCGTAGGCCCAATGCCAGTGGCAACTGGGGCATTGTTTCGGCAGTGCGGTGGGACAAACTCGAGAAGTAGCGCAGGTATAAGTTTATAAATTCTGGCTGCTGTGTGAATGAACAGTATGTATAGACGATTGACCATCCCCAGTTGAACATTCTTCTTATTTCTAAAAGGGCGAAAAACATCGAAATACAGGTGCGTTACATAGGCGTTACGGTGGCGTTTTACCTTAGCCATGGAGCCGCGTGTTGCAAAAAATCATGAGAAATTGTAATGCCTTGTAACCTCGTTGATTTGTCCCAACAACTGATGACCTTGCTCTGATACGCGATAACGTGGTCTCGATGAGTTTTCGTTATAAACAGTATCGACCATCCCCTCGTTCATCAAGTTGGTTACTATGTTCGCAACATTGCTAAACCCGGGAATACCCCGTATAGCAAGGGTGCGATCTAGCCTCATCCAAGTCCAGTAGATGTCTTTTTCTGCCATAACTTTCAAGACATTGAGTTCTGTAGTGGTTAATGAGTATGTCTCTGTTATCATGATGAATTATGTCAAGCGAGTATGGCGTTTTCCCAAGTGGCTTTAAGGCGTGATACCTCACTTAGTAATTCATCCTCGTTTAAATCATCTTCGTCGATTAACTCAGGATCTGAACAGTAAGAATCGACTAATGAGAAAACTGAGTCAAAAAACTTCTGGGTGGCTATATCGGCTTTTTTTGTATCAGTTGAATCCCTGTAAGTTCGCCATGCGGCGGAGTATTCTTGTTCAAAATCCGGTGCAGCAATGTTACCGCACGTAAATGCGTCAATAAGATCCAAAATCGCCGATTCATTTTGATTAAAAGACATTGCCATTACCTATTAGGTCGGTTGATTGAGTATCTGACAGCTTCCATCCGGAAATGAAGTTGCCATCTGTTTTTGTCATAACATTTAGTTTGGTTTCTGGATTGTAGTAGTGATAGACATCCTGATTCCATCGATATTTACCTGTAATTCTATTGGTTAACGGATCGTCTATATGACTTTTTAACGCCTGTTCAAATGATTTTAATCCTTCTGCGTTTGGATTGCCGGAAGCGTTGAAATCAACAGCATGTTTGAACTTTTTCTGTAGCTGTCGTGACTCGAAACTAACCAACGTTGAAGGCGATGGTTTAGGCGTTTTAGACAGATTGGATAGTGTTTCTATTTCATTTACTGGGGTTAATCTTCCGATGCCAAGTGCCGCTGCAACTGACGCACCGGTGATGAGTAACCCTTTGTTATCCATTACCTGATTGTAACCTGACGGAGCATCCCCGCCGAGCTGCTCTGCGGTCTTTCTGAACCCCTCAACATTTCCGTTGTAAACACCGCCTGCGGCCAGAAGCCGACCCGCTGCTTTGCTGTTGATGGTTTTTGCCGCCTGAGCATGTTGAACGGGCGCTGATGGGCGAACGTAGTATACCGGGCGTTTTAGTTGATGTGAGATGAGGTAGCTAAGACGAGAGTGGAGGAGCAGGGGCAGATCACTGCGGAGGTTACCAGAGGATGTTTGCACCCCCGTGATGATATGACCGATTGTGCCCTTTCTCAGTAAAACGACCTTCCCGGCTCGAATGTCATTCAGCACGTCCCGGTATGCCATCCAGGGCTGCTGATAATGGAACTGACGATATCGACTGACAAAAAGACCATAGTTGCCAGGTAAATCCCACTCCCGAATGATTCTATTTGGCTGGGCAGTCTCCTCAAGGTAACGCGCTGCCATATCCGGGTGGATGATGTGGGGAAAGTCATCAAGGTATATATCGTCCAGTGACTTTGCCTGATAGTGATGAAGCATAATGTCCCTATTAGCGCCACCATCGCGCATAGCTTAAAAGCGACCGATGTTGAGTGAGGTTTAAGATTACCCCTTCGTTTGTGAAGAGGGAAGTGTCTGGCGCTAATGCAAAGAGCATTTTGGGGTAGCGAACAAACTGTTTGTAGCACCTACTACAAATGCGTCCTACAATCGAACCTCACAAACTCATGTGGTTACGCGAGTTTCGGTAATGCGAAGGTCGTAGGTTCGACTCCTATTATCGGCACCATTTCAAACTCTCCCCAAGTCTACCGAAATCAACTCAAAGCCCGTATACTGCGGTTTCTGGCCCGTATCTTATCTCCTGTTATCAACTGGACTCAACCAGAATCAAGTTACAATTGGGGGCATTCTGTGTTCGGTTTTCGGAGATGCCCCCAATGAAGCTTAATGCTCGACAAGTCGATACCGCTAAACCCAGAGAGAAAGCCTTCAAACTGTCGGATGGCGCTGGTTTGTATCTTGAGGTTGTTCCCTCTGGTTCTCGATACTGGCGGATGAAATATCGCTTCAATGGAAAAGAGAAGCGTATGGCTTTTGGTGTTTATCCAGCAGTGTCTCTCGCACAAGCTAGGGCGCTACGTGATGAAGCCAAGAAAAAGCTGGCCGAGGGTATCGATCCATCGTTTGCCAAGAAAGAAGAAAAGCTGGTTCGGGATGTGCAGCTCAATAATACGTTTCAGGCTGTGGCACTTGAATGGCATGGAACGAAGGTGAGCCGATGGTCAGAAGGTTATGCCTCCGACATTATCGAAGCTTTCAATAAAGATATTTTTCCCTATATCGGCCAGCAGCCGGTGAATGAAATCAAACCACTGGTTCTGCTGAATGTGCTGCGTCGTATGGAAAGCCGTGGCGCGACAGAGAAGGCCAAGAAGGTTCGCCAGCGCTGCAGCGAAGTCTTTCGTTACGCCATCGTTACCGGTCGCGCGGAATACAATCCTGCTGCGGATCTAACCAGCGCGATGTCAGGACATGAATCGAAGCATTATCCCTTCCTTACCGTTGAGGAGTTACCAGACTTCTTTAAAGCTCTCTCCAGCTATACTGGAAGCCCGTTAGTTGTTCTTGCTGCTCGACTGTTGATCCTTACGGGAGTTCGCACCGGCGAGCTTCGAGGTGCTTTCTGGAGTGAGTTTGATCTTGAGAAAGCGGTGTGGGAAATTCCTGCCAACCGAATGAAGATGATACGACCTCACCTTGTCCCCCTCTCTACCCAAGCCATAGAGATCGTACAGCAGCTCAAGGTGATGTCTGGGCAATATCCTCTGGTGTTTCCTGGGAGGAATGATCCCCGCAAATATTGTATCTATACTGTCTGATAAATTAATAAAAGAAGATTATCAGAAATATAATCGTTATATTATTCTTGAATTATCTCAAGATAATAAATTCTTTAAGCTTTAATTGTGCAGGCTGCTAAGTTAGCAGCCGTTCTTATGGAATGTTGCTACTTATAAAACCAATTGAGAAAATTAATAATCGCCATGTTGATATTCATGTTTTTACAATTAATGTGTTGATTGTTAAAAGTAAAGGGGTTTTTTTTTGGATTCTCCCTCCTACGTAAATGATTAAAAATTTCATCTATACAGATTGTTTAACTGCGGTAATTTGAAGAAATATGATTCATCTGTGTTTTTAAAATCCCCAGATGCATTTTCTCTGAGAGATGAGTTAATAAGGATACAGCAATTCTCAGCTCTGGTCATGCCAACGTTGTGAAGGTTAAGTTCTTGTTGAAGCGTCTGGTATATAGGTGTGTATCTGTCTTCGCTGTTATATTTTCTAAATGGGAAAGACCATTCATCTAAATTTAGGTGAAATACTAATTTGAATTCCAGTCCTTTAGATTTATGAAAAGTCATTACTTGTATCTCATTATCATCTAATAGTTTGAATAGTTTGAATAGTTTGAATAGTTTGAATAGTTAGAATTGTTTGGCTAAAATATCGTCAGAGATTGTTCTTATTAGATCTCCATAAGTATGTTCTGTTGAATTTATCCTTAAAATATATGCGATGTCATGAAATTTATGTATTAAATCTTCATTTTTTAATTCATTTCAAATTGTTTTTATTTTTTTCTTAGTAAGAGCGGAGTATTATCATCTACTATAACTCCATCAAAAACTTTGTTAATAAATTCTTGTGCTGTACTTATAGAGCCGTACTTGTATGCTAACAGATCTTTGTATAGATCTGAGCAATCAGTACCAGTTTTATCTAGAGGTGTGTCAACATAAAGCCTGAAGTTTAAGTTTAATCCAGAGCAGAATAATGTTAATGATTTTTCTTTTCTTGCTAAAATGGCTATTTGATTTGCTTTTTCTAACTTCCATTCGCCGTTACTCAGCCATCCTGAAATCCAGGGATGGACTGACCCCACGACAGTAGACAAATTCTGTCCTCACGACGAGGCCTGTTCGAAGGCCTCCGGACTCACGCCGCCGAGGTGACTGTGGCGCCGGGCCCGGTTGTAGAACACTTCAATGTAATCGAAGATATCCGCCCGGGCCAGATCCCGGATTTTGTATATTCTCTTCCTGATGCGTTCTTTTTTCAGGGAACTGAAGAACGATTCGGCCACCGCATTATCCTGGCAGTTGCCACGCCGGCTCATGCTCTGTGCCAGGTTATTGGCCAGGCAGAAGCGCTGCCAGTCGTCATTGCCGTACTGACTACCTTGATCGCTATGTACGATGACCTCGCCGTCCGGTTTTCGCCTCCAGACGGCCATCATCAGCGCGTCGAGTACCTTTTGATGCCCTGAATTTAATCACTAACCACCGGAAAACCTGAATTGCAGGATGGACACTTAATATGAGTGAATTAACATTCACTAACTTTATATGCCTTTCCGTTCTCTGCAGAGATTCAATCCTGCCTTGCTCAGTGTCACATTTATTTTCGACATCACATATTTGATCGGTAATAAACCATGATTCATACTTTAGGCTTTAGAGGGTTACAGGAACAATCGCACCATCGATCAACTCGTCAATAACATCCTCACGAAAAGAAACACCTACTTTTTAATGTTAATTACCACAACACCAAAGAAAAAACAAAACACAAATAATCACGGCATTTACAATAACCCCACAATGGAAACTCACCCACTTCATATCGGATAAACCGGGAACAATTAACCTCATATTCATAACTAATGAAAACCCCACACCCAGCCTTGCCTCTTTATTATCGACTCTCTTCACATCTATAAAATCGCCACGAACGCAACTCGTTTCGGCCAGATTCATTGAAAATGAATATGTAGATTTATGCCAAAACCCTCATGTAATTGTAAGCCTGGTTTATTTTTTACTAATTGAAGGTTCTATTGAAGCGACTTACTAGATCAGAAAGCAACCTTTTGAGATAGATCTGAGTGAAGTGATTACCTGCATTACACCTACGTAATTTCCGATAAAAACTTTTTCCATCTTTTTTATTGTCATTAGAATGATGAACAATGTTCTTATGTCTGAAAACGCCATCAGCAAGTGTTTGCGCTTGATGAAATATAGAATCTCGCCAGAGATTCGGCAGAAAATATAGCATTAAAGAAATCGCTAAAAATTAACACCCCAACAAGGTTAGCCACGAAATCAAGAGATAGAAAGAGGTATAGTACTATTGTGTAGAAAAAGTGGACACTGCTACTGGAAAAGCATTGGCAGACGAAAAACTCCAGGATATACAACACCCCGTCATGCCCACGCCATTTAAATATATTACTATGAAGCTCACCTTTATAAGATGCGTCCTATTTCATCAACCATAACCCAGGTAAACCGCGGCAACTTGATAACAACCTTAAAATATTGCATCAATAAATAAACGTCCATTCTAAAAATAGTGGCATGATAGTTTAACGGCCAAGTCTAACTTTGATGCAGGAATTTTTTATATTCAGGGCATACTATATTCAGTACACCCTGAATGTTAAAACTAACAGTTCTTAATATCAGGCTTTGCTGTAAAACGGCGAACAATAATAAAGAAAAGTGGAACAAAGAACAGCGCCAACACTGTACCGGCAAACGTACCGCCGATGATACCCGTTCCTATTGCAATACGGCTGTTAGCCCCTGCCCCGGTGGCCACAGCGAGTGGAACCACACCAGCGATAAATGCGAGAGAGGTCATCAGTATCGGACGCAAGCGTGTCTGTGCTGCACTGAGGGCTGCCAAACTCAGCGAGGTCCCTTTCTTGTAGGCCTCTTCTGCAAACTCAACGATTAGAATAGCATTCTTAGACGTAAGCCCGATTGTAGTCAGCAGCGCAACCTGAAAATAAATATCGTTATCCAGCCCTCGAATTGCGATGGCCATTACAGTTCCCAGCACCCCCAGCGGTACCGCCAGCAGAACGGAAAGAGGCACAGACCAGCTTTCATAAAGCGCAGCCAGACACAAAAAGACAACTAACAGCGATATTGAATAAAGCGCAACGGATTGACCACCAGCCTGTTTCTCTTGCAGTGAAAGCCCACTCCATTCTCCAGTTGCCCCCGCTGGCAGCTGTGCAGCAATCCTTTCTATGGCATCCATCGCATCCCCAGAGCTAAAACCGCTCGCATTTTGCCCCTGTATTTCATAAGAGGAGGAGCCATTGAAGCGATCCAGACTTTCCGGCCCGCTGGTCCAGCGAGTCGAGGCAAAGGCGGTAAACGGCGTCATTCCAGCATCGTCATTACGGATAAACCATTTATCCAGGTCAGTAGGTGCTGCCCGAAACTGTTCATCTCCCTGCATATAAACACGTTTAACGCGGCCTCGATCAATGAAGTCATTAACGTAGGCACCTCCCCAGGCACTGGTCAGAGTTTCAGTAACATCAGATAACTGTAATCCAAGCGCCACAGCCTTATTTGTATCGATGTCAATCTGCAGTTGGGGCATCTGGGGCAGTACGTTTGCGCGGACCGCTTGCAGTGCTGGATCTTTCTGAGCAGCAGCCAAGAGTTCATCGCGCATTTGTTCCAATTCGCTACGCGTCACACTGCCGCTGGCCATCAACTCATAGGTAAAGCCGGTATTCTGGCCAAGACCGGGTACGGGAGGCGGGGTCAGCGCGTAAATCTGGGCGTCTTTGACGGAAGACAATGCCATCATCGCTCGCATAGCTATCGCATCAGCTGAGTTATTACTCCCCTTACGGTCTTCCCAATTCCTGAGCTTTACAAATGCCATACCGGCGTTCTGAGCCGCGCCGCTGAAGTTAAAGCCATTAATCGTGAACACCACGTCAGTATTGTCTTTTTCCTCGCTTAGGAACCAGTCGGTGATCTGCTTATTCACCTCCTCGGTACGCCCGGACGTTGCGCCAGCAGGTAGCGTAGCCTGCAGCATGATACTGCCCTGATCTTCAGTGGGAAGAAAACTACCAGGGAGACGAGAGAACATAACAAACAACATCAAACCAACGGTACCGTAGAGCACAAGCATAAATATGGGACGTCGGAAAATTTTGATAACCACGAGCGAATATTTGTGTTCAAGTGCGTCATAGAACTTATTGAAACCACCAAAAAAACCCCGGTTTTTTAAATTACCCGGCTTCAAAAATGCCCCGCAAAGGGCTGGTGTCAATGTCAGAGCCACTACTACAGATAGTGTCATTGCCGCAATGATGGTGATGGAAAACTGACGATAGATGACACCTGTCGAACCGGCAAAAAATGCCATGGGAAGGAATACTGCAGAAAGTACCAGTGCAATAGCCACGAGCGCGCCGGAGATCTCCTTCATTGATTTTTCTGTTGCTTCCCTGGCCCCGAGCCCCTCCTCATGCATGATCCTCTCGACGTTTTCGACCACAACGATAGCATCGTCAACCAGCAAGCCAATCGCCAGCACCATCGCAAAAAGCGTCAGCGTATTTATCGTATAGCCAGACAGGGCGAGTACGCCGAACGTGCCTAGCAGTACCACCGGTACGGCCAGCGCAGGTATAAGCGTTGCGCGAATGTTTTGAAGGAAAAGGTACATCACAACAATTACAAGTCCGATAGCCTCGAACAACGTGATGATTACATCCTTCACTGAAAGACGGATAAAGTCAGTGCTGTCAAGGGCATAGGCCACCTCATACCCTGCGGGCATAGAATGGCGGTATTCATTAAGTTTTGACTTAACCTGCTCAGCTGTGTCCAGTGCATTAGCACCAGGGGCAAGCATGATGCCCATGCCAGTGGCGGGATGACCGTTCAGCCGGGTTGTCATGTCATATGATTCACTCCCGATTTCAACGCGCGCAACGTCACCAAGTCGGACGGTTGCTCCATCCTTACTACTCCTGACAATAATATTTCTGAATTCTTCCGCCGTCTGGAGGCGGGACTGAGCACGAACAGTTGCAGTCAATTGCTGGGAGGAAGACGAAGGAAGGCCTCCTATTTTACCCGCTGAGACCTGAATGTTCTGAGCCTGAATAGCCGATGAAATGTCCGAGGGTTGAAGTGCAAAGGAGTTTAACTTGAAAGGGTCCAGCCAAATACGCATGGCATACTGCCCACCAAAGACCTGAATATCTCCTACACCTTCTGTCCTGGCGAGCGGTTCTTGAAGGTTACTCACGAGCCAGTCGCCTATATCCGCGCTGGAGCTGGTATCTGTTTTGTCGTAAATACCTAAAACAAGCAGAAAGTTTGACTGCGATTTGGTTACAGTGACACCGAGCTGCTGTACTTCAGTCGGTAGACGGGAAAGCGCCTGCTGAACTTTGTTCTGTACCTGAACCTGTGCGGTATCCGGATCGGTTCCCTGGCTGAAAGTCACGGTCACGGTCACGTTACCCTGCGAACTGCTACTGGAGGTAAAATAAAGCAGATTATCAAGGCCAGTAAGCTGCTGTTCGAGTATCTGGGTTACGCTGTTTTCAAGCGTTTCCGCAGAGGCTCCAGTATACGTTGCAGATATATTTACGGCGGGCGGTGCCACATCAGGGTACTGCTCAACAGGCAAAAGCTTAATAGAAAGCGCACCCAACAGCATGATTAAAATCGCAATAACCCAAGCGAAGACCGGGCGATAAATAAAAAATCGTGAAAACATGAGAGAGCCTCTGTGAGCCTGACGTTATCAGGCCAGACTTAATAAAATAATAATTTACCAGCCCCATTAGGCTCAGTAAGGAAGCGTTCTGATCTGTACCGGCTTGAATTCTTCAATCATGTATACTTTCCTCACGTAAATACCCCACTATTATCTTTGTTTTTGCCAAACAAACATTAAAGAGCCTATCCGCATCTCATTCATGCAGAAAGTTGGTAATACCGTGCAAAACCACCCTCCACCTGCCCCGAAATATTTCACCGACATCATGTGGGGATGTTAATAGAGAAATACTTTCAACATCACTAAATTAACCTCCAGGTTTGAGTGAAATCACACCCTTTTTCAATAGAAGCCATTTTTAAACCCGCAATAAAATTTGTTAATAAACAACTCTCAAACTTCCTCATAAGAAGCTCAGGCTCGCAATGGTTAACCTAAACGAAATACAGAAAGTGACTCCCCGTTTCTCTTTCATATTTATTTAAGATACCATTTCATTACCTCGGATTTTATTTATAAAAAGGCATAAACAGTATCATATTATTGATTGCCCAGTACCGGGAGGTAAATTTCAAATAATGCGCCTCCGCTTTTCCCTTCCCCAGCTGAAACGCTCCCCTTATGCATATGAACAATTTCTTTCACTAAATGAAGCCCCAAGCCTGTACCCTGCGACTGTGGTATAACGCGCTGAAAAGGTTCGAAAATTCTCTCTCGCTCTGCCAGTGCTATACCAGGCCCTTCATCCTGAATAATGATATAACCATCTTCACTGAGTTCTACGGATATGAGCCCCTTCCCGCCGCCATAAATAACCGCATTCTGAAGAATATTAATAACGGCGCGAGAGAGAGAAGCCTCGTCCCCACGGACGCTGACGGTACACTTGCAGGAGATAAACTCAATGTCATAACCAGAAGCGATGATCATTGGAGAATAGTCAGAAATGACCTGCCGGAGCATATGTTTAAGATCAACGACGATAAAAGTTGAAAGCTCCCGACCGATTCGTTGCAGGTCTAGTAGGGATTCCGCGAGGTTTGACAAACGCGCGACATCATTGCCCAGAATGCGTCTGGCCTTTGTATCAGTAAGGATACTTAGTCGGGCCTCTATGATCGCAATCGGTGCTCTGAGCTCGTGCGCTGCACTCGATAGAAAACGATCGCGCTCGTCATATCCGTCGCTGAGTCGCTGTAGCGCTCCGTTTACGGCTTTAACCAGCGGCATAACTTCACTGGGGATACCGTCTTCTCTAATGCGCGCCTTGCGATCGCTTTCGTTAATGTGTTTTGCATCGCTCGCAGCGTTAGACAGTCCGGAAAGCATTTTACGCGTTATGAATGGAATAAAGATGACAGCGGCAATACCCATCGGCAAAAAGATTTTCAAGCTCAGCACAGAAGCTAAAAGCGAGAAAATATCAAAAGCTTTATACGTCGGTATTCCTCCAACCAAAACACGAATGGTTCTTTTACCTATGTTTTTGGTTAATAACTTCATTGAAAGCTGGCTGTTTTCTTTCGTTGCTTTAACTTCGGACATTCCGAGAGCATTGATGTTTTCGGTTAACCTCTCATATACCTCAGGCACGTTGCCTGAATGAATAACCTGCCCCTTATCATCACTGACCACAATCCATGCATCCGCATCCTCAAGTAGCGTAGCAACTTGAGGAGTTGCACGAATGAATAATTCCTTCCGCTCGTTATAAGCGACAGCATCCAGAATTAATTGCACCTGAGAATCGGGGATAACACCGCCAAATGTCAGATTATTAGTTCTCATCGCATCCAGGATAAAATAACCAATGGTGAGATACAGCGTGATAAGCTGTAGTGAAATAATACTCATGGCCATTTTAGAAGCGAGTGAGAGCGGTTTAAGAAGTTTCATGGCTTTCCTTAAGGAGATAGCCCACACCACGTATAACATGTATGGTTACCTGCGCTTCAGCAGACTCTAATGAACGACGCAGGCGGGAAACGTGCGAATCAAGAGAGTTGGACTGGATTACTTCATCGAAACCATAAACTCTCTCGATCAGCCATTCCCGCAGAACAGTACGTCGAGCACGTGTGCAAAGCGCCTCAAGTACAAGCAACTGCCTCCTCGGAAGTACTATTGGTATGCCGTCAACCACAACGTCTCTGTTGTTGAAATCGAAGATAAGGTTTGCAATTGTGACCTTCGGAATACTCACTTTAGCTGGTCGGCGACCAATTGCGCGAATTCTGGCCATTAGTTCTTCAAATGAAAACGGTTTATTGAGATAGTCATCCGCCCCAAGGTCGAGGCCTTCAATTCTGTCAGATATATTCGATTTACCGGTCAGGAAAATGATGGGCAGATCGGCGTTAATTTTACGAATGACGGGGACAAGTGATGCGCCATCGCCGTCCGGCAGTTGCCTGTCGAGCAGGATCAACCCGTGTAAATCGGCTTGAAGCACGCTTCTAGCTGCACTAATGGACGAAACGCCATCGGCAATCATGCCTTCTTTTTCGAAAGCCTTGATGAGAGCTGATACCATTTCTGGTTCATCTTCAACAATTAATACGCGCATCATTTCATCTCGCTTTTCATTTTATGAAAAGATTATCATATCTTTTTCTAGCATGACGTAATGTTTAGGTAAGGTTTTAAAGGTAGGGTATCCAAAATGTTAACGGATACAACAATAGAGCAGACTTACATTCTCCTTTTAGCTCGCTGCGTTTAATTCTCAGTCAGCATCTGAAAGCACCTGCAGACCAGCAGTAGGAGTAGGGCTAAATACAGAATCTTCTTACTATGAATGAAACCTTAAATATGTCTCATGAGCTTACTTTAACAATGCTGATTAGAACGTTCCAGAAATGAATAGCTATTATGTTGGCATTTCTGCCGAGGATACTTATGCTGCGAGTTATCAATAGATAAATCCTAAACTGGCATCTCTCTATACCTTGATTTCCAGGCGGCCTATTCAATGTCACAGCATTCTTCGTGTCAGAATGGACGTCTTATCCGATTGTCAGATCGGTGCATAGCAGCCCACGATTGATGATCATTTCACGCACTCATTTATTGCATCAGCAAGGTATCTATTTAATCCGCTGCTGAAAATAGGAGTGTTTTCCACATTTTTAATAATGGGAGTAAGTTTTGAAAATTGTACATTTAGGATGCCTTGGCGCTATCCTTTCCACATTATCATTTTCGACCATGGCCTTACAGGGAGGTGTTGATGCTGGCGAGCATTTCACCAATATTCAGGTAGGAATGGGCAACGATTCACCAGGCCTGGCGGTCAGCGGTGAATGGATGAAAAGCGATCACGACGGTAGCTTTGCTAACCTTGGCCTTAATTTCGGTATTGGCAATGAGAATTTCATGATTTCACCGGGTGCAAAAGTGCTCTTTACCAATCCGAAAGACAGCCATGACGGTTACGCGTCTGCCTTCGGCGGCGACGCCCTGCTGGCGCTTTCTCCGGCATTTCGGTTGTACGGTCAGTATTACTGGGCTCCTGACTCGATGTCTGCTCATAATGACGGCTTCCAGCAGGCATCTGCTGGCGTAAGCGTCCGCCCGATTTCACTGGTCGACCTGCGCATAGGTTATAAGTACGTTGCTATCAACGGTAAGGAAGGCCATAAAGATAACGTGCTGTCTGATGGACCTTATATCGGAGCGTCAATTCATTTCTGATCTGTTGTAAACAGCTTCACCATCCTTTAACTCCCTTCTCCGAGCAGGAGCATCCTCTCGGAGAAGAATCTCCCATCATTGGACGATGAATGCACGCCGTTTTATTTATTGTCAACCTTGACGCGTAGAAGTCACCAGTCTGACTGCCCCCCTTAAAAGCAAAATTGAAGCTCAGATCTAACCAGTCCTCATGTAAAATGAAATCTCAGGAATGGTAAATAATTGGCGACTGAAACTATCCTGAACCAATATTATAAGCAAATCAGGATTTCATTCTTATCCGATTATTATGGCTAGTTTTTCCGTAATAGCTGTATCTGCCGATACGCCAACGTGCTGATTATATTCTCCCAGATTTTTCCACATCCTCAGATGCAGTGTTTTGCTCAATGAACGCTTTCGCATTCCTCATGAACTACAAAGACAGGAGCGTGAACTGCAAAGGCTGTTCAATAACTCCTTGAGCCGGGTTACAGATGACAAACTGAAAAGACTGGACTGGCATCGATTATGAGTGGGAAATAACTGCGTGGTTTTTCCTGCGAGCCAGACCGTCAGCCAGCCACCGTAAGCAAAAAGTCGGAAAGAATCAGTTTTAGACTGAATACAAATCCAATCGGAATACATATTGAGTGGTTATGGCGCCGGGAAGGGTATATGTCAGCGAGGTAATGATAATAATTGCCCCATGATAATTCTTCGGAAATTTAATAGAAGCCCACCCCATAACAGACTCTGCAGAACATCCCAAGCTTTATATCCACGATTAACCTGCAGACAAGTCTCGCCACTGAGTATGCCAATATCATGAGATATGTATTTAGCAGCATTTATAACAGTAAAACTGTAAAATTAATTATGTAATGAATAGAACCTTTTACATTTCTGACCTACACTTGCGTACTGAATATCATTTGGCTATGGAGCAATTGCAGTCCACAGGAGCAGTACATGAAAGTAATTTCTTTAGGCGCATTTTCAACCACAGTAGGAGCTTTATGTTATGGCGTCCCAGGCGTTATTCTCACCCTTGCGGAAAAGCAAGGAAGTAATGTCAGCAATGTAATTTCCACACAATATCTGATTGCGTTTGTCGTCTTTTTTTTTGCTTCCGAAATCTGCCCCCCTCCAACTAAACCAATGAAGTTGAATGAAAAGGGCATCATTCTTGCCTCTGGTATTCCAGTATTTGGTGTAACTTACTGTTTTTATAAAGCACTGTTCTATCTGGGCGTGCCGACTGCAACCATGATGATGATGCAATCTGCATGGATTGCGCCCACCTTGACGGCGTTTCTAAAGGGAACCCGAATTAAACGTCATGACGTCGCGATAATCGTTCTTATCCTGACGGGTGTTGCCGTCGCTACGGGTGCTTTTCGTATGGGAATGTCTTTGAGTCTTCCCGGAATGTTCTGGGGCATGATGGCTGCGCTATGCTACAGCCTGTTCATAGTATCGATGTCCTGCATTCCCTCCGGAACGGGCATTTCGCAGAAAGCGCGATTGATGACGCTGGGAGCATTTCTGACCTCTCTGTTTATTTATCAGGATAAAGTGGATATATCACTCTTCAATACAGATATATATTGGGCTTGCCTTAACGGCGTGTTTGCCTGCATTCTGCCTTTAACCACTTTCAGCTTTGGCATACCTAAAATCCCATCTACTCTGGCAGGAATGTTGATAACACTTGAGCTTCCATCGGCCTATATTTTGTCTTACTTGATATTGTCCGAAAATATATCAATCGACCAGATATCAGGTTGCATAATCATTGTTGCTTCTATTGTGTTTTCAAATTTTGCCAGTGCAAAAAAATGTAGTGATTAAAGCAGAAATGAGGCCGAATTCCTTGGCCTCTGACTAAATAGTTAGAATCCCATATTAATCCCTCTAACATTCAGGCATTAGCCCATAGGCTGCTGACATGCATGGTTTTACGAGGCAATGTCTTCCATCACCATGCAGACTGACGTTGCTAAAGAGGACCATCTGCTCCCGCATACTTTAATTGAAGCAGCAAAAAACACTCTCAAAGCTCGACACTAAATAAAAAGTTAATGTAGCATCACAAAGTTGGGAAAAACCGTTAATCACAATGATAAGAAGAATGAAAATTTCTTTATGTCTGATATCATCGTTAAATCGAAATTTTTGTTTCAGAGAGCAAATCATGGCGAATCATCCAACCCAACTGTCATTATTGCAGGAACAAATCCGTGAGCGTTATGACTCGCTCAGCAAGAGGCTAAAGCAGGTAGCCCGCTATATCCTCGATAACAGCAACAGCGTGGCTTTTGATACTGTGGCCTCCATCGCGCAAAACGCCGACGTGCCACCCTCTACTTTGATTCGTTTTGCAAGTGCGTTTGGCTTCAGCGGCTTTAACGAGATGAAACAAGTATTTCGCCAACACTTGATGGAAGAGACGGTTAACTATACCGAGCGTGCGCGCTTGTTCCGTCAAACCGCGGCGGATGACGTTGGCGCTACGCCTGAAAAACCGTCAGAGATCCTTAACGTGTTCACGATGGTCAACGTGCAGGCTTTGCAGCAACTGTCCTCTCAGGCACGTCCGGAACAGCTCGAAAGCGCTGTTAAACTGCTTCAGCAGGCGGAAAATATCTACGTTATCGGCCTGCGGCGTTCGTTCAGCGTAGCCAGTTACCTCACATACGCTTTGCGTCACCTGGAACGCCGCACTTTCCTCATTGACGGTCTGGGTGGCATGTTTTCAGAGCAGTTAAGTATGGTCAGCCCGCGAGACGTGGTTGTGGCAATCAGTTACTCGCCTTATGCGCAAGAGGCCGTTGAACTGGTAGAACTGGGAGCAAAACGTGGCGCGAAGCAGATAGCCATTACTGATAGCCAGGTCAGCCCACTCGCTGCCTTCAGCGATGTCTGCTTTGTCGTGCGCGAAGCACAGGTTGATGGCTTCCGTTCCCAAGTAGCTTCTATGTGCCTTGCCCAGACGTTGGCGGTATCAATGGCGCTTAATACTTCTAATTAATCATCTCTCAGGCAGTGCATGACACTGCCACACGTTCTTTACGTGCCTCAGCGATATGTACAGTGAATCTGAGTTAATCTTTCGGTTTAAAACGTAAATCTATGAAGTGGCAGGATGAACAACTTAGAGGAATACGCATCCGGCGAAGAAGCCGGATGCGCAGAGTAGACTTATTTACCGAGGTATTTTTCCATATTTTCGCGGCATTCTGTCGCGATATCGTACAGATCGTATTCCCAGCGGTTCGGACTAAACAGTTCGGCTGACCACATACCGTCGTAGCCGGTAGCCTTGACCGCATCGACCCAGGCCTGGATATCAAGTTCGCCTTCGCCCGGCATATAGTTACGTAGCACCATCTGATCCCATGCTTCGCCTGGCTTCGGCAGTCGACCATCACAGAAATGCACACCGTAAATAAGATCTTTATCGAGCTTCGCGACTTCTTCCGGGGTGTTGCCCGCAGCATAGAGGTGCCAGAAATCGATAACCATCCCGACGTTCTTCTTGCCTACACGACGGATCACTTCCAGCCCTTGTTGCAGGGTGCGGAATTTGGTGAAGGCGATAACCTCAATCTGGTAACGCACGCCATACTCTTCGCCGATTCTGGCGATGGCACCGACGTTTTCAGTGATGATATCCATCACGGTATCGTCCGGCTGATCGTCGATTCCGTTAAGCGCAAGAATCTGCACGGTCGGGCAGTTAAGCTCTGCCGCCGCTCGGGTCAGACGGGTGGCTTCGGCCAGCATAGCTTTTTTCTCATCGCCCTTGTGGCGCTCAATTTCCAGCAGGGCGTTAACGCAGCCAACGGAGAGACCGTAGCCATCAGCAACCTGCTTCAGCTTCTGCGTGGTGCCGCCATTGTCCAGATAGCGAACTAATTTGGCACTCAGCAGTTCAAGGCTGTCATATCCTGTATCACGAGCGATCCGCGCATCAGTTAGAATATTGCAGTAGTGGGTTGAAATGCCATGTAATGCCTTTTGCATAGGGTACTCCTTCTTATTTGTAAGATTACAGATCGGTCATTTCGTGAATATATCGACGCGCTAACATCGCGTACTCAAGTGGGTTTGCTATTGCGGGGTCTTGCTCAGCCTCTACCACCAACCAGCCGCTATACTGATGTTTGGTCAGCAGAGCAAACACAGGTGCAAAGTCGATGACTCCGTCACCCGGTACGGTGAACATCCCTCTACGCACGCCCTCAAGGAAAGACAGTTTTTTCAGAGCTACCTGCTCTATCATTTCGTCACGGCAGTCCTTTAAATGTACGTGGCGAATGCGCGGCAGGTATTTCTCCAGCACAGCGACGACGGCACTCTGGCTGCGCTCTGAAGCGTAGACATGGCCGGTATCATAGAGAAGGAAGACGTTTTCATCGACGGAGGACATAAACCTGTCTATCTCATCCAGAGTCTGAATACCGGTACCGATATGGTGGTGCAGGCAGACCGACATCCCTTTTTTGGCCGCGCGAGCGGCAAGCAGGTTATAACCCTCGACAACGCGCTGCCATTGCTCGTCTGTAAACACCATCTTTTCGGCGTAGACTGGCACCGGTTTGCACTGAGTACTGCCGCTCTGCTCGGAGCAACCAATCACTTTTGCTCCCATCTCGTGGAGGAAATCCAGCATCTCGTCAAAATCGCGCAGCGTCTCTTCTTTACGACCATCGGCAAAAAAGGTGCTGAACCAGGCGTTACAGATTTGTAGGCCACGCAGCTCCAGTGCGGGTTTTAGCACGGCTGGATCACGGGGATACTTGCTGCCAATTTCGCTACCGCTAAATCCTGCCAGTGCCATTTCACTGACGATCTGCTGGAACGTATTCTCTTTACCGAGATCTGGCATATCGTCATTGGTCCATCCGATAGGCGCAATAGCCAGTCTCACGTTGTCGCGGTTCATAATCATGGCCTTTATTATTTTTTAACGTTGAGATATTGAGCAATACCCCACAGCACCAGGGCGTGGTCGTCCTGAGCCGGCAAACCACTCACGCTCACCGCTCCCATTACTGCACCCGAAGTATGCAGAAGCGGGAAACTGCCGCCGTGGTCACAAAATTCGGCCTGGTCGATGAAGTTATGCAACTCCATGCGCGCTCCGGTTCTCTCATAGTTAAGGCCGGCATACATGGAGGAGTGTCCCAGGCGTAAAACGGTATTACGCTTGCGCTTCATCCACTCTATGTTGTCGGAGGTTGAACCCGGTAACGCAGCGAAGAAAAGCGGTTGGCCATAGGCGTAGACCTCAATTGCAACCGGTGCGTTCTGCCCTGCGGCGCGCTCACGAATGGCCTGGCCAATCTCCCAGGCTGCGTTAAAGTCGATTTCGGTAAAGCGATGTTCTTTTTCCTGATTCAGTAATTGATCAAGGGTCAGTGACTGGCTCATAGCAAACTCCTGTTAGGAAATGGTTAGCAAGATGGATAGTGAAAATCAGTGATGAACATGTAGTGAGGTTATGCTTTTAAAATTTAAATTTCAATTTAGTGGCAATTTGGAATAAAACCACCTTTTACTTATTAACATAATGATTTATATGTAATTTAAAATGAAACGAAAGAAAGTGAGCTCAGCGTGAAATGAATGATGGTGTCTATTCGTGATCCCTATCACTCATATCATTCACTATCAATCGTGATAAATTTGTCGATATCCATCTCAGCTCACAAAATGTTTTCCTCCCTGACGCCAACAATCTAAAGCAGTATGTTTGTTTCATTTTTTGCAAAAAAAAAGCGCAGCATAGCGCTGCGCAAAAGATAGATAAGTGTCCGAGTGAGTAGGTTCTAATTGTCTTCTAAACGAGGGTAATCCTCACTATTCACCCAGGCGTGATCTTTCTCCCAGGTAAACAGCCATTTCCGCGTTGGTCCTGCCATAACATTGAGATAGTAATTATTGTACCCGGCGATAGTGGCGACCGGATGGTAGCCGCGTGGTACCTTCACCACATCTCGGTCATAAACAGCCATTGCTTCATCAAGACTACGATCGTCGGTATAGACACGCTGAAGAGCGAAGCCCTGCGGCGGATCGAAACGGTGATAGTAGGTCTCTTCCAGATAGGTCTCTTTTCCCTCTACTGGAGTGTCATGTTTGTGGCTCGGGTAGGAACTGGTGTCGCCTTCAGCGGTGTAAACTTCTACCACCAGCAGGCTGTCTGCTGGACGGTCATCCGGCAGGATGTTATGAACCAGCCGCTTGTTACGTCCTTTGCCACGGTGCTCTACACCTACATCTTTTGGCGCAATCAGCCGCACCGGCAGATCACCCCAACCCGGAGCGGAGCATACCGCCAGCTCCAGCGGAGTCAGAGCGGTAACCTGTGCAGGGGAATGGTGCGGCAGATAGACCGACCACGCGGGTGTGCGCTCGAACGGGCTCATACGCTCGCCGATACTCTCAAAAGTGCCCGCCTGAGTAACGACCGTCGCCTTGCCGGAAACGAGCACCAGGCAACGTTCGAGCGCATCCGCAGGCAGCGTTATCTCCTGCCCGGCCTGCAGCCGATAAACATCAAAACCCACATACTTCCAGCCAGCATTTTCCGGCGTAATGTGCTGGGTTCTGCCGTCCGGCAATGATGTCGAACGGCTGAGTAAGGTCGCCATGATCTTCTCCTTCTCTACGTTAACCCAGAGTCGGCATGCTGAATTCAGATACCGTCTGCTGCCCGTTAGGCCAGCGGGTCGTCACGGTTTTCATTCGGGTATAGAAGCGCACGCCGTCTGGTCCATGCACGTTCAGCGCGCCAAACACAGAGCGTTTCCAGCCGCCAAAGGAGTGGAATGCCACTGGTACAGGTACCGGGATGTTAACGCCGACCATACCTGCTTCCACCTCCTGAACAAACTCTCGCGCGTAGTGGCCGCTGGTGGTAAAGATGGCGCTGCCGTTGCCGAACTCATGGCCGTTAACAATGGCGATCGCCGTTGCATAGTCCGGGGCACGGACAATACCTAACACCGGGCCGAAGATTTCCTCTTTGTAAATAGTCATATCTGTGGTGACGTTGTCAAACAGCGTACCGCCGACATAGAAACCTTCTGGATAGCCAGCCACCTGACAGTTACGTCCGTCGATCACCAGATCAGCACCTTCCGCGACACCTTTATCAATATATCCGAGAACCTTCTGCTGGTGAGCGCGGGTGACGACCGGCCCCATCTCATTCTCTTGCGCACCTTTCAGGTGACCCGGACCGACACGTAGGCTCGTGACCAGAGGCTGCAGACGGGAGATCAGTTTCTCCGCCGTGCCTTCGCCCACCGCAACCACAATCGGCAGCGCCATGCAGCGTTCACCTGCCGAGCCAAACGCCCCGCCCATAATGGCGTTTACAGTGGCATCGAGATCTGCATCCGGCATTACAATCGCGTGATTTTTTGCTGCACCGAACGCCTGTACACGTTTGCCATGAGCGCTCGCTTCTTTATATACATGTTCTGCTACAGAAGAAGAGCCCACGAAACTCACCGCCTGAATACGCGGATCACGGGTCAGAATGCTGGCAACATCGTTACCGCAATGCACTACGTTGAAGACACCATCCGGTAGACCCGCTTCTTTCAACAGTTCGGCAATACGCAGCGACGCTGATGGGACTGGTGCTGGCGGCTTCAGGATAAAGGTGTTACCGCATGCCAGTGCGATAGGGAACATCCACATAGGAACCATCGCCGGGAAGTTGAATGGGGTTATCCCGGCTACCACACCCAGCGGCTGCATAACAGAGAAACTGTCGACGCCGGTGCCAACGGTAGATGAGAATTCGCCTTTCATTAGATGTGGGATACCGCAGGCAAATTCCACGACTTCCAACCCGCGAGTCAGTTCGCCCTGTGCATCAGAGAAGACTTTACCGTGTTCGCTCACGATAAGCTCCGCCAGCTCGTCACGGTGAGCTTCCAGCAGCGCTTTGAATTCAAACAGCACACGTGCACGACGCAGCGGGGTTGTTTTTGACCAGGCTTTGTAAGCTTTATCCGCTGCATCAATGGCTTGCAGCATCTCTTCCTGTGTGCTCTGGGTGACCTCGCGGATCACTTCACCACTGGCCGGGTTAGTGACGGGTTTGGTTTCGCGGCTGGTACTGATAACCGTTTTGCCATTTATAAAGTTACCGACAGTTTCCATTTCTCTTTACCTTCTTAACCATTATTCGTCATCCGGGCTGAATGCTCTCTGTACATGGAGCTCCCGGCCATCAACTCCGTTTCAATGTAATAATTCGAATCAAATATTTCAATTTAAATTTTATGAAACTTTAATTTAGTGTGATCTTCTGCAAGATTCTTTCATTTCTTTAGGAAAGGGACTGCCAGCTACAGCGTAGAAAGCCAGACCCAAACCACTGTATTGTAATGATTTTTATTCTATCGCCTATGCCACTCAAAAAAATGAAATTCGTTTCACTGATATGAAATGAATGTTTTTTATGATCTCGTTAACAAAACCAATACCCACAAAATGGTAGAAATAGTTCAGTTATTTTATGATTTGAAAAAAAAATACCATTTATCGGTCGCCACGGTCATCCCGCAGGCGTCATATGAGGAATAACCTATGTCTTACGATCATAAGTTCAATGCATGGTACGTCTACATGCTCTGCTGTATTGCCGCCCTGGGTGGCGTCATGTTTGGCTACTCCACGGGCGTTATTGCTGCCGCGGTCGGATCAATGCAGAAATATTTTGCATTAAGCCCGTCAGAAATGGGGTGGGCGGTCAGCAGCGTGATCGTCGGCGCAGTGCTGGGGTCGCTGATGGCGGGAAAAATTGCCGATCGTATCGGCCGAAAAAATGCTTTGTTGCTGGCTGCATTGCTCTTTGTTGTGACCTCAGTCATCTCAGCAGCATCGTCGCTGTTCTGGTTATTCAGCATTGCTCGCATAGTTTGCGGGCTGGCGGTAGGCATAGCCGGTACTGTTTCGCCGATGTATATGTCGGAGATAGCCCCGGCACGTATTCGCGGTAAGGCTTCTGGTATCTATAACGTCTCAACTAACCTTGGACAGCTGGCGGTGTTTATCGTCAACTTTTTCATCGCCCGAGGCATGGTGGAAGCATGGATGGTACAGGATGGCTGGCGCTGGATGATGGGCCTTCAGTTGGTGCCATCGCTGCTGATGCTGCTGCTGATCGCCTTCCTGCCTGAATCTCCGCACTGGAGCATCAAACGCCATCGCGGCCATAAAGCCATTCGTGTGCTGTCTCGTATCTACCCTGAATTTAATCAGGAGGAGGCACGTCAGCTTTTTGAGCAGGCCCCTGTAGCAAAAAGCGCTTCTTCTCCTGCTGGCACCACCAGCATTGCAGGCAAACCTGTGCTGCGCTACATATTGCTCGTCGGCATCATGATTGCAGTGCTTCAGCAGTTTACTGGCGTTAACGTTATGAATTACTACGCACCGTTAGTGCTGCAAGGCGCTTCCAGTAGTAAAGATGCTGCGTTATTCCAGACCATCTTTATCGCTCTGTTCAGCGGTGTCGGCGGCATTATTGGTATGAATCTGTTTGACCGCTACGGACGTCTGCCGGTGATGAAAATCGGTACTGTAGGTTCCATGATCGGCCTGCTGATTGTCTCTTATGGCCTCTACACGCAGGACACCGGATATATGACCATTTTCGGTATCCTCTTCTTTATGCTGTTGTTCTCTATCGGTTGGGGAAGCGGTGCATGGGTACTCATTTCTGAAATATTCCCGGAGCGCATTCGTAGTTTCGGGATGAGTCTGGCGGTCAGCTGCCTGTGGATTGCCAACTTCGTTATTACCCAACTCTTCCCTGTTGTGAATGACAACGCTTACCTGCAAGACAATTTCCATGGTGCGTTCTCGATGTGGTTGTTTGTCGGATTTAATGCCTTCTGCTTCTGGTTCTTACATCGTTATGTTCCAGAGACTAAAGGTGTTTCCCTGGAAGATATCGAACAGCTCGCCGAGAAAAAAATGCAGCAACTTCAGCGCTCTACCGACGCACTCGCCAGCAACAAATAACCTTTGGCCTGCCCTTTTTTAGCGGTGGGCCGGTTTGAATTTTTCAATTTAAAAAATTAAAAACAGGAGTGAATCATGCAGTTTCATAAGCCGTTACCTGTAGCAAGAACACCGGACGGAAAAAAAGCACCTGCGCTGCGCTGGGGGATCATCGGTCCCGGCTGGATCGCTAACCGCTTTGTTTCTTCGGTACAGAAGAGTACGCGGCAACAGATACTGGCCGTCGCCGACATTAGCCTGAAGGGCGCGCAGGATTTTGCGAGCAGCCACGATATTCCCTTCGCCTATGGCTCTGTGGAGGAGCTTGTTTATAACAAAGATATCGATGTGGTCTACATTTCCGTGCCACATCCGGCGCATTTCACCTGCGCGATGGAGGCAATTCGCGCAGGTAAGCATGTACTGGTTGAGAAACCACTGGCGCTTAATGGATCTGAAGTGCAGAAGCTGCGTGATGCGGCACGCCAGAATAAAGTCTTTTTGATGGAAGCCATGTGGACGTGGTTCCTGCCAAAATTCGACGTGCTTCGTCAGGTTCTGGAAGAGGGAATGATCGGCGAAGTTCACTCTATTATTGCCGATCATGGCGAACATTTTGGCCCAGAGCACCGTATTATGCGCGCCGATTTGGCCGGCGGTCCGTTGATGGACTTAGGCTCCTACCCGGTAGCTTTTGCGACTAAAATCCTCGGACGGCCGGAGAACGTGTTAGCCTCAGGCCAGCCTGCGCCAGCCGGGGTAAACGGCCAAGCATCGATCATCTTAAGCCATGCCAACGGTAACCAGTCATCTATTCATACCACGCTGTTCAGCCATACGCCGGGCAGCGCCGTGATTGCCGGAACAGAAGGCTATATCTTCATGGAAGGGATGTTCTATACACCGGGCAATTTCCATATTTTTAATAATGATAAGCAGAAAATCACCTACGAAGAGCCACGTTTTGCCTACGACCAGCTGTATCACGAAGCCGCGCATGTTGCTTACTGCATTGAGCAGGGGCTGCTCGAGTCCCCGCTGCGTCCGCTTGAAGACTCGCTGGTCACCATGCAAACGCTTGATGAAGTGCGTAAACAGTTAGGTATCGTATTTAATGAGGAACGCGACGGAGGTCGCTGATTCGTTCCTTTCTTTATAGAGACTGGGCCTGTAGATAAAATCGGGCCCAGCATTATCTCATTCTCCCGCCAGTCGTTTTCCCCTGCTATGGGGCTGAGTGGATCAGCGTCCGGATCGCAACTGCGCCAGCCAACGCGCAGCATGCAGCGGCAAAGTATATCCCTTCATAACCTGTTACCCCTGCCAGCAATCCCGCCAGCGGCCCGGTAATCCCATAGGCAATATCCTGAAAGGCAGAGAAGCCGCCGAGTGCTGTACCGCGCACCTGAGGACTGACGGCGCGTACCGTCACCACACCGAGGGAAGGAAAGACCAGAGAACAGCCCGCTCCGGTCAGCGCCGCGCCGAGAAGCGCAGCGACAGGCGTCGCTGCAAGCCAGATGATTAGCAGCCCCGCACACTCAACCAGGAGCGATAACGTTGCGATGGTGGCTGCGCCGTAGCGATCAAGTGCCTGGCCTAATAGTAGTCGTACCAGAATAAACAGGCCTCCAAACGCCGTCAGAGCAAAACCCGCATTTCCCCACCCTCTGGCAGCAAAGTAGAGCGCAATAAAAGCGCTGATAGCTGCAAAACCGATGCCCTGCAACGCGAGCGCCAGTCCAGGCCGCCAGATGCCATTCAATACCACGCGCAGCGGCACGCGATTGCCAGGATGCGGCGCCACGTGCAGCACACTGCTATTGATGAGCAAAGCGACAAGGGGTAAAACGATTGTTCCCATGCCGAGCGCGATAAACCCCGCCTGCAGATAGAGAAACGCCCCCAGCGGGGCACCACAGGCTAGTGCACCGTAGGTGGCCATGCCATTCCACGAGATGACCTTTCCAGCTTGCGCGCTGCCGGCAAGCCCCATCCCCCAGGTCAGGTTGCCCGTCAGAATCTGGCTCTCCCCGAGGCCGAGCAATAGTCGACCAATCAGTAATGTGCAAAGCGCCAGCCAGACATCTGCAGCGAACAGAGCAGCAAAGAGATAAGCGATTCCCGCAAGGCCGCAAACCAGCAGCCCTTGTAGCGTAGTACGCTTCGCCCCCCTGCTGTCGGCGAGACGACCGGCATAGCTACGGGTCAGCACCGTGGCAAGGAACTGAATTCCGACCGCCACACCGACCCAGGTATCACTCAGCCCCAGCTGCTGGTGAACAAAGAGCGGAATGGCGGTCAGCGGTAAACCGACTGTCATATAGGCGAAAAACATAGCAAGGGAGAGACGGATAAGCCTGCCAGAAGCAGCAGGTATCTCTGAAGTGGTAGTAGAGGTTGGCATCGGGTCTGATCTCAAGGAAGTGCAGAAATAAAAACGGGGCCGTAATTCGGCCCCGTTGATCATGCGCTCGCCATCAGGCGGCATTGGTCAGGCATTTCGCCGGACGATACTCTCGCCAGTAGCTGATTAGCGTCATATAACGCTTCTTCACCGCGTTTATCAGTTGCTCATCGCTGTACTCACGGCTGAGCCAGAAACGTGAAGGTTCGCCGAAGATGGTACGACCTACAGCAAAACCTTTTACCCAGGGAATATCTGCCGCTTCGGCGAAGCCAGCTTTCAATTCCTCTTCCGGCGCATCCAGCCCCAGGATCACGATACCGCGGCAGTGCGGATCGAAGTGTTCTATCAATGCACTGATCTTATGCCAGGCCGTGCGGGAGAGAGCTGGCAGCTTCCACCAGTCCGGCTTGATCCCCAGCGAATAGAAGTGCTCCACGATGGTGGCATAGTGTGCTTCGTCCCGGTCTTTTACTGTATGAGGTAAGATCACCTCAAGCAGCAGTTCATGCCCTGACTTGCAGCAGGCATGGTAGACTTCGTTGATCAATTCTTCCTGTTCACGGCGCAGCGCTTGCTCATCATTCGGATGGTAAAACACCAGGCATTTCACTACATGCTCCAGCGGCCAGTCCACCAGTTGCGAGCCTATATTGCCATGCTCCAGGCGTAACGGGCGTGAACCCGGCATCTCAATTGGGCGGCCAATCCACCAGCCTTCTCCCGTGATCGTATTGAGTGCGTCCTGCCCGTAAGTGGTATCAGCTAAAATGCCACTGTTGTGTGCCAGTCCGGCTTCCTTTGCCGCCTGGCGCGCGCCCTCCAGTAGCAGCTCTTTCAATTTCGGAATCTCTGTTTCACTTGCGCCTACCGCGTGAGCAATATCCTCAAGTTGCTTGCGGTGGTCGAACGCAAAGACACACAGCTCTTTCCAGTCCTGCTTGCGGGTAGTGGTGCGGTGCAGATGGTTCAGCGTCTCATCCTGGTCCGGACGCTTCACGCTCTCTTCACGGGTTAAATAATTATCCAGTTCTTCGCGCGTCGGCATCGCCGGAGCGCAGCCGTGGCGGGATACGACCAGGGCCCCGCAGGCGTTGGCGTAACGGCAGGCGGTTTCCCAGCCTTCATCGTTCATATAACCACGCAGCAAGCCGGACATAAACGCATCGCCTGCGCCCAGCACATTCAGTACTTCTACACGCACACCGCTGTGCAGTTTGACCGCATCCCAATGGGTGGGAATATCGCCTTCAAACACTGAGCAACCCAGCGCTCCGCGTTTGCACACCAGAGTAGCATGGCTGCGTTCGCGTACTTTGCGCAGCGCCGCCAGTGTATCGGTGGAACCGCCAGCAATATGGAACTCTTCTTCGGTACCGACGATAAGGTCGAACTGGTCCAGAACCTCCTGCAATTCCTGCGTGACCTTACCGGACTCAATAAAGCGGGTTTCACCATCGCCGAGGGAGGTGAGCCCCCATAGTACCGGTCGGTAGTCGATATCCAGCGCGCGACGTAAACCATGCTTTTTAGCGAAGGCCAGCGCTTTCAGTACTGCGGCACGAGTATCCGGGTGTGAAAGGTGTGTGCCAGTGATCGCCAGTGCGCGCGATGAGGCAATATAGCTCTCATCAATATCGTCTGGTGTCAGCGCCATGTCCGCACAGTTATCGCGGTAGAAGATAAGCGGGAAAGTGTCCCGGTCTTTAATCCCCAGCAGCACCAGTGCGGTAAGACGATCTTTATCGGTGATCAGATGTTGTGTGTCTACGCCGACACGGAGGAGCTCTTCACGCAGGAAACGCCCCATATGCTCATCGCCGACGCGAGCCAACATACCGGAGCGCAGCCCCTGTATCGCCGTACCGTAGGCAACATTACCTGATGAACCGCCCAGGTACTTCGCGAACGTCCCCATATCCTCTAGCCGTGCGCCAATCTGCTGGCCATACAAATCAACAGCGATTCGACCAATGCAAATGACGTCCAGTGCTTTTTGTTCACTGTCCATTGTTCATGCCCTCAGCAAAGATGGTGTGTTTTTATGCATGTTAAGGTTTAATAATTTCATTATCAACACAAATGAAACAAACATTACCATTAAAAACATGACAAAGATCACAGTTATATTCTGGAATGTAGAGCGATACCAGGTAGATACTCATTCATTAAAATTCAAATAATTCATGATATTGTAATAATCCCCTTTGAGTTTATAGGGGTGGACAATGCATGTTACCACCGCAACTACATAATGAAATTTTTTACTTTTTTTATGATCCCCTTCCCATTAATGAAATTTTAATTTTATATAAATATGAAATGAAAAATCATTCCTTATAATCGTCTACAACATGACTAACAGAACTCGCAGCGCACTCGCTCTAATGAGCCAATGCCAGCGAATCAATGACAGGTGATTCAATGACAACCTCCAGATTAACAGTATCGCAGGCGCTGGTGCGCTTCCTCGACAACCAATATGTCGAAGTCGACGGCAATGAGATTAAGTTCGTTAAAGGCATCTTCGCTATCTTCGGTCACGGCAACGTTCTTGGCCTCGGCCAGGCGCTGGAAGAAGATTGTGGCCGGCTTGCGGTTTATCAGGGACGTAATGAGCAGGGGATGGCGCATGCTGCTATTGGCTTTGCTAAACAAAAGCTGCGCCAGCAGATTATCGCCTGCACCTCTTCTGTCGGGCCTGGTGCGGCGAACATGATCACCGCGGCGGCAACCGCAACGGCTAACCGCATTCCACTGCTGCTGCTTCCGGGCGATGTCTACGCGACCCGCCAACCTGATCCGGTATTGCAGCAGATCGAGCAGTCACACGACTTGAGCATAAGCACCAATGATGCGTTTCGCGCAGTGAGTAAATACTGGGATCGCGTCAACCGGCCCGAGCAACTGATGAGCGCCTGCATCAACGCCATGCGTGTACTAACCGATCCTGCGGAGACTGGCGCAGTCACACTCTGTCTCCCACAGGATGTGCAAGGGGAAGCCTGGGACTACCCGGACTACTTCTTTACTAAACGCGTGCACCGAATAGAACGCACCGAGCCGACCGAAGCAATGCTTGCCGACGCACTGAAATTGATGGAGGGCAAGCGTAAGCCGCTTATCGTCTGTGGTGGCGGTGTGAAGTATTCGATGGCGGCGGGCATTCTGCTCAGTCTCGCTGAACGTTTCCAAATCCCGGTGGCGGAAACTCAGGCGGGCAAGGGAGCAATATCCTCCAGCCATCCGCTGAACGTTGGCGGTGTCGGGGAGACTGGCGGTCTGGCCGCGAATTATCTGGCGCGTGAAGCGGATGTGGTGATTGGCATAGGCACCCGTTACACAGATTTCACGACCTCATCGAAGTGGATTTTCCAGAATCCTGACGTCGATTTTTTGAACATCAATGTCAGCCGTTTTGATGCCTTCAAACTGGATGGAGTGCAACTATTGGGCGACGCCAGCGCCTCGTTGGACTTACTTGAGGCCGGGCTGATGAAAACGGGCTATCAATCTGCATGGGACAATATTGTTGAGGATGCCCGGCAGAAATATCAACAGGAGGTCGAGCGCGTCTATGGTGTGGAATTCTCCGGCGAGGGGTTTATACCAGAGATCGACGATCACTTGCCGCGCGAGCAGGTTTATAAAGAGTTCCAGGCAATTACGGCCTCCTGCCTCACCCAAAGTCGGGTATTGGGAGTCCTTAATGCTTCTCTGCCTAAGGATGCGGTGATCGTTGCCGCCGCAGGCAGTCTACCGGGCGATCTGCAGCGCGTCTGGCAAAGTCGTGGCAATAATGACTACCACGTTGAATATGGTTACTCCTGTATGGGCTATGAAGTGAATGCCGCACTCGGCGTCAAAATGGCGCAGCCAGAGCGGGAGGTCTACGTCATGGTCGGCGATGGCTCTTTTATGATGCTGCACTCCGAGCTGGTCACATCGCTACAGGAAGGCAAGAAAATCAATGTGATGCTTTTCGATAACATGACCAACGGCTGCATCAACAACTTGCAAATGGAGCACGGTATGGACAGCTTCTTTACCGAGTTCCGTTATCACCACAGCGACAGTGGCCAGCAGGAAGGCGGGCTGATACCCGTAGATTTCGCCAAAATTGCCGAGGGCTATGGCTGCCAGACCTGGCGCGTTACCACGCTCGAAGAGCTGCATCATGCGCTGGAGGAGGCGCGCCGGTCGCCGGTCTCTACGCTTATCGACATGAAAGTGCTGCCTAAAACGATGGTGCATAAATACCTGAGTTGGTGGCGCGTTGGCGGAGCTCAGGTGGCAAAGAAAGAGAGTATTCGTGCCATTGCATCCATGCTCGCTGAAAAAACGAAACAGGCACGCAAATACTGATTAGGATCGGGAGAACATACAATGAAAATAGCTTTTGACGTTGATGTTATTAAACATTTGCCAATTACCGACATGGTGCGGCAGGTGTCGGAATGGGGATACAAATATATTGAACAATCGCCCCATCCGCGAATAAACCCATTCTACAAGCACCCGCGCGCCTCACGGGAGTTGATGCATGAATACACCCGCGCACTACGACAGTACGGCGTGGAAATCTCTTCCGTTATCACTGTATACCGCTGGTCAGGTCCGGATGAGGAACGTCGCCGTGCGGCAGTAAAAAACTGGCGACGTATGATTGAAATCGCTGTTGAAATGGGCGTGCAAGTTATCAATACCGAGCTGGCCGGAACACCGGATGAACCGGAGATCTGTGAAGAAATGTGGTATCGCTCCATGGAGGAATTGTTGCCGATCATTGAGCGTGAAGGTATCCGTGTAGAAATTCAGTCGCATCCATGGGATTTCTGCGAGCTGAGCGATGATACAGCCGATTTGGTGAAGTCGCTGCGCAGTGACCATGTGACTTACCTTTACAGTGCACCACACACATTTTTCTATGACAAAGGCAAAGGCGACGTGGAGCAAATGTTGAAATTTGCCGGTCACGATCTCTCTCACGTACTGCTGGCTGATACATGGAATCATACGTTGCCGTGCCGTTATATTGTGAATCCGCCAGGGGTCAACGCCGCAATTCATCAGCACACCGGGATGGGAGAGGGAGAGGTGGATTTCGATGGCATCTTCCGTGCTCTCAGAGAGATGGATTTCGCCAATCGCACCTTTAAAGTTGGGGGCGAGTCGATTATTACCGCCTCGCTGTTTGGTTTCCCAGAGAAGATGAACGTTCAGGCCGTTGAAACCCGTGAACGAATTGAGCGTGAGTTGCTGGGGAATAAACGATGAGGCAGTTAACAAGCACGACGACACCTTATCACCTGACGACCCTCTACGCGCCGATCTCCGGTAACACGCTGGAACTGGAAAAGGTTAACGATGTTGTATTTTCAGAAAATCTGGTCGGTGTCGGGGTCGCGATTGTGCCAGATCGGGATAATGAAATCGATGTTCTGGCTCCGGCAGACGGCATTATCGTCAACATCCTGCCGGGTAGCCACGCTTTCTTCATGAAAACCGACGACGGTGTAGAGCTGCTGGTTCACTTTGGACTCGGGACTGTTAAACAGGAAGGAAAGGGATTTACCCGGATCGCAGGTATCGGCCAGCAGGTCACCCGTGGCGAGACCGTTCTGCGAGTGGATACCAGGCTTCTGGAGGAAAGTGACATCAACACCACTACGCCAGTTGTGATTATGTCCCCTGAACTCTATGACATGAAGGTCATTACTGGCGGCATGAGTGCTGGTGTAAGTCCGCTAATCCATCTACACCGCCGTTAGTCCCTATCACGCCCGGTGGTAAAGCACCGGGCCAACCTTTTCCTTCTAAGAATACTGGACTTCACGATATGGCAGAAATTTATAGACCGGTTCACGGTCCGCTTTGAGCGAGGAGCGGACGTTCGGATAACGGGCCTGAAAGCCAGGCCCGTGCGCTTCATCGCAGCATCAGCAGAGCCTGACGACTTTCTGACAGCATCTCTGTGGTGTGGCTGCCGATAAAGAACCGGCGCAGCTGTGAATGGCCATAAGCCCCCATCACCGTCAGGTCGATGCCATTCTCATCGGCATACCGGCATAACGCGCCGGTGACAGATTTATCCTTCAGTAGCTGGGCTGCCGTGACGATCCCAGCATCCTGCAGGATCGCTTGCGCATCCTGCAGCGTCGACGCTTCGCCGTTAACCATGACCAGATGACAGGTCAGGCCGCTCAGCAGCGGGCTAACGGTCAGGCGCATCAGGTTTTCCCGGCTCGCCTCACTGCCGTCATACGCAAACATGACCCGTGACGGCGTCGAAAAGGTTTCCGGCACGACCAGCACCGGCCGCTTCTGCAACCGGATGACGCTTTCCAGGTGACTGCCAACCGGATTCCGGGAGCCTCTGCGGCCCAGCACCATCAGGCGGATACCGCCCAGCTCTGCCAGGATCTCATCCAGCGCGCCGTGCTTTTGCATCAGCCGGGCCTCCGGCTGTCCGGCCTGCTTCAGCAGCGCCGCACAATCAGTCAGCACGGCCTTTCCCTGTGCCATCAGCAGGCGACTGCGCTCGCCTTCGAGGCGGACTAGCTCTTCAGTCAGCTGCTCCCGGCTGTCGATGCCAATGGTGCCGGTCAGGTCGGACACGGCGGGAGGATCATTTTTTTCCAGCACGTGCATCAGGGCAAGCGGCACGTCCAGCTTACCGGCCGCCCAAGCCGCATACTCACAGACCGGGCGGGTTGACGGCGAGCCGTCCACGCAGGCAATAACGGTGTTATTCATGTTGAATTCTCCTGTGAATTAATGGCCGCCCATCAGCTTCTCAACTTCTTCGGGTTTGTCATGCACGCCAAAGCGGTCAACGAGGGTCCGGGTTGCGTCGTTCATACCCCTGATTTCCACCTCCGTGCCCTCGCGGCGGAACTTGATCACGATGCGGTCCAGCGCGCTGACCGACGTAATGTCCCAGAAGTGGGCGTGCGTCACGTCGATCACCACGCGATCCAGCGCCTCGCGGAAGTCGAAGTGGCTGGTAAACCGGTCAGACGAGGCAAAGAAGACCTGGCCGGTCACGGTGTAAGTACGAGTATCGCCCTTCAGCTCAGAGGAAACTGCCATGAAGCGGGCGACCTTGGTGGCGAAGTTCAGCGAGGCAATCAGCACGCCGGTCAGCACGCCAAATGCCAGGTTATGCGTGGCCACCACCACCACCACGGTTGCCAGCATCACCACACTGGTTGACAGAGGATGGGATCGCAGGTTGCTGATGGAGCGCCAGGAGAAGGTACCTATGGAGACCATAATCATCACCGCAACCAGCGCCGCCATCGGTATCTGTGAAACCCACTGGCGCAGGAAGATAATGAGACAGAGCAGCACCACGCCGGCGGTCAGCGTGGAAAGACGCCCGCGTCCGCCGGACTTCACGTTAATCACCGACTGGCCAATCATGGCGCAACCCGCCATGCCGCCGATGAACGAGGTGCAGATATTGGCAATACCCTGCGCCTTGCACTCGCGGTTCTTGTCGCTCGGCGTGTCGGTCATGTCGTCCACGATGGTAGCGGTCATCATCGACTCCAGCAGCCCCACCACGGCAAGCCCGGCGGAATACGGCAAAATAATCAGCAGCGTGTCGAGGTTAAGCGGGATGTCAGGAATGAGGAATACCGGTAGGCTGTCCGGCAATTTGCCCATATCGCCCACGGTGCGCACGTCAAGGTGCAGCCACATGGAAATGGCGGTCAGCACGATGATGCAGACCAGGGGTGAGGGGATGGTTTTATTCAGGTACGGGAAGAGATATATGATACCAAGGCCGGCAGCGGTAAGAACATATACGTGCCAGGTGACGTTGGTGAGTTCCGGCAGCTGCGCCATGAATATCAGTATCGCCAGCGCATTCACGAAGCCGGTTACCACCGAGCGCGACACGTAGCGCATCAGGCTGCCGAGCTTCAGGTAGCCAGCAATCAGCTGGAACATGCCGGTCAGTACGGAGGCGGCGAGTAAATACTGCAACCCATGGTCTTTCACCAGCGTGACCATCAGCAGCGCCATCGCACCGGTGGAAGAGGAAATCATCGCCGTGCGGCCACCAAAGAAGGCTATAACGATGGGGATACAGAAAGCGGAATAGAGACCGACCTGCGGATCTACGCCAGCGATGATGGAAAAGGCGATCGCTTCCGGAATAAGCGCGAGCGCGACCACAATACCGGCGAGGACGTCACCACGGACGTTACCCAGCCAGTCCTTACGCGTCGAGGACAGCAACATAGTAGTTTCTCAGTTTTTGAATGCAGTCAGCCCGTGAGGGCAAAATTTATGTACGAAAAAGCACATCCGCAGACGGGATGTTTTTGAGTGCGCGACTGAGGTTACTCAGTGCGACAGAGAGGGGTACGACTCAGGGTGGCGTAATACGCATGATAATTTTTTTAACTCCTTTACAGGCATTTATGCACCTTAAGGAACCAGAAAGACCGGCTGTACAGGCTTTCAGCGCTGGTCACGAATGCCCGCCGGGCAGATCACAGTCAGAGCTGTCCCAGCAAAAAGCCTTTTTACTGTACACGAAGCGTAAATGGGGTCAATGCGCGGAGGATGAAAAATGCCCGCAAAGCACGCTGTCATCGGTTTAAATCGGCTCCGTTTCGCTTCCTTTTACCGGATGTTGCCGGTCATTTTCAACAGGGTTGATAGAATGCATACGGGACTTGAAGTTTAGTTCTGTTCAGATGTCCGCTTTTGGCACGGAGCGGACTGCCTGTAGCGCTGCTAGGTCTGCTTTGAGCGAGAAGTGGACACTCAGCATTTCGCGCCTCCACATTTCAGTCGCCTCGCCTCCGGGAGGGGTTACTTCTTGCATGCCTGCTTTTCGGCACGTAGAGATTGAACGACCGCATCGGCCGCCGTTACCCATGGCTGCAGACTATGCTGCTCATGAAGGATATCGAGTCCCTGCGCGGTAAATGTTCCTTCGTTGGCGATGGCCTGAAGCATAGTCTCAAGGGGCGCGCTGGCGTTGTGGATTCCATAATCGGCACAGTCGCGCATAGCACCGAGCACAAGGGCGCGTGCATGATGCTGAGGCATGCCTTTTTCCACCAACCAGCCCTGCAGGCCGTCAGCGAGGCCGTAAAGCCAGCCGTTCATGCACATGCTGACCGTCGCCAGCTCAAACCAGTCTTCGTTTTCCAGAACGGTTACGTTACCGAGAGCAGAAAAATACGACCGGATGTTGTCTTCACAGGCTGTCAGCACAACCGTGGTCCGGTTAATTTCGGCGGCATAAGTTAGCATCATTCTCACCACACGTTGATGGCTGAACAGCGTCTGCAGTTGTGCCGAGCTGACACCGGCTACAAGCGAAACCAGCAACTGATGAGGACGCAGCCTTATTTCTGACGCCAGGTGTTTCAGCGCATCGGGCCGGACGCCCACAATCAGTATGTCAGCTTCCTCAGCGACTGACTGATTGTTTACCGCCACGCGACAACCGAAGGTTTCCCGTAGCCTGTCGGCGCGCCCTGCATTCCTGGGTGACAGTACAACTTCAGCTGTAGCGCCTTTTCGGTAGAGACCCGCCACAACTTTCTCCGTCAGCTCACCCACGCCAAGAATACCTGCTTTCATTTGCCGCTCCTCATGTTCCAGACAGGCGAAATGGCCTGTTTCATACTGTTCCTTTCCCCGCCGGACATGCCCGCCCGGAGGGGCAATGTCAGTAAGTTATCCGGTATACACCCTCAAACCAGGGTGTGCCACATCGCAGATAGATGCCGTTGCGTTTTTTAACTAACTCAGGCTGCGTCAATGGCAGACGGCATATTTCCCGCGCAGCCTGCAGCGTCAGCAGACGAATGTCATCAACGTATCTCGTCCGGGCCAGCGCAGCCGGATAGCTTTTTCCGGTGCGCCAGAGGGCATTTTCCAGCCCGCTAAAGACGATAAAGAACACCGCCATCAGGCAAGGCAAAAGCACTGCGCCCGTTACCTTCTGCCGCGCGACGTTAAGCTCTGTCATTGCCGCTATCCCTTTTCAGCCACGGATGAAGGTGAACGCCAGCGCTCGGCGGCCGCCGCCGCGATCAAAACCACAAGAGAAGGCAGCACCCAGGCGAGCCCCTGGTTATGAAGGGGAAGATACTGCACCAGCCTAAAGGGCCACACACTGATGCCGGCCGAAGAAAGCGCGTCAGCAATGCCGAACACAAAGGATACCAGCGCGGCGGGCGCGATGACACGGGTATGAGAGTAAAAACGTGTCCGGATGAAGTAAGTCAGGACGAGTACGATAAAGACCGGATACACCGCCGTCAGCGCCGGCACCGAGAAAGCGATAAGCTGCGTCAGGCCCATATTGGAAACCAGCATGGAGAACGCAGCGAAGAACCAGGCATAAGCACGATAGCTGATACGGGTCACGGAACTGAACCAGGCAGCGCAGGCGCAGGTCAGGCCAATGGCGGTGACCAGGCAGGCCAGCGTAATGAGCGCGCCCAGGAACACATCTCCGCCTGCGCCAAAGACATGGTGTACGTAGGCGCTGAGCACCTGCGCCCCGTTGGTGGCGCTTACGGTCAGCCCCGTGCTGCCAGTGCCAAGCCGGAAAAGACTCAGGTAAACCAGCGCCAGGCCGATGCCCGCAATCAGGCCAGACAGGACGGCGTAGCGCGTAATGAGGCGTGCTGACGTCACACCCCGGGAACGAATTGCGTTAACGATAACGAGGCCGAAAGCCAGGGATGCCATCGTATCCATGGTCAGATAGCCGCTGGTCAGTCCCTGTGAAAACGCGGCGGTCGCGTAAGCCCCTTCAGGGGCGCGGGGCTGGCCTGCAGGATATGCCAATGCCGCCGCGGCAAGGACAATCAGAGCCAGGATCTTAACCGGGGAGAGAAACCGGCCAACCGTATCCAGTAGCCTGCCAGGGTGCAGTGAAACCAGGATAACAATACCGAAATAAACCACGCTCCAGACCGGTAACCAGCGCGCGCTGCCGGTAAAAGACTGAATGGCGATTTCGTAGGAAACCGTAGCGGTGCGGGGCGTGGCAAAGAACGGCCCGATACACAGGTAACAGATTACGGCCAGCATTAAACCACATACCCTGCCCACCGGGCGGGTAACGGCTGATAAGGCACCGCCTGCCTTTGCCATCGCAATGGCCGTCAAAACCGGAAGACCGACGCCCGTCAGCAGGAATCCGGCGGCCGCCGTCCAGACCGCCGTTCCCGCCTGCAGACCGATGAATGGCGGGAAAATGATATTGCCGGCGCCGACGAACAGGGCAAAATTCATGAAACCCAGGATAACAATGTCGCTGATACGAAATGTGTTCATCTATATGCCAATGATATGTTTGAGGGGGCCGGTTCCGCATCGCGGTCAGCCCGATTTTTTACTGTTACCGATGCCGGGGCTTTAAGGGGCAGAAGCCGGGCGCGGCATGGCCTGCTGTCGTTACCTGAAGGATGTGTAGAGCTGCTCACCGATGAGCAGGAAGGCGATGGCCATCATGGCTACGCCCGAGAACTGGCTGACCCGCCGCGCCGCCGCCGGACGCGTGCGCAGAATCGCTTTCGAACCCAGCCCGACCGCACTGTAGACAATCGCGCAGTTGATGATCTGTACCAGCCCCATACAGAAAATTTGCACACCAACAGACCAGTTCGCGTCCCGGCTGGTAAATTGCGGCAGAAGTGCCAGGAAAAGCAGCAGTGCTTTCGGGTTCATCCCGCTGATGCCAAACCCTTTCATCAGCGTACGGAACCCGTTTACCGTTTCATTAAAATTTCCGACAGAGGGAACCGGGGGATTACGCAGGACGCCCACTCCCAGCCAAAGCAGATAGGCTGCCCCGGCGTAGGTAAGCACCGTCAGTATTACCGGCGCGCTGGCGACCAGCGCACCGACACCGGCCGCGACGATAAACGTTATGACGACATACCCGAGCAGCATGCCGGAGACCGCAGGAAACAACATTCTGTTGCGCATGCCTGAGGAGATAGCATAGGCCCAGTCCGCTCCGGGTGTCATGACCAGGGAAAATGACACAATCCAGAACGCTGCGAGCAAACTGTAATCCACTTCATCACCTTTTTAATCAGTTAAAACCGCCTACGATTTTATCAACTGCGCAGGGGCAAAACTTTCCTGATTAGCCGGTAATGCCTTATATATTGGAAGATGTTTGCTTATATTTTGGGTTTACTGGAAATAATTCCCTCTGATACATTCAAAAGGATTAACGGCTCTGGTGATTGACGAAAAAGGCGGAAGAGAGTGGACAGAACAGATAAAAAAATCATTGCTGAACTCCAGGCAGACGGGCGGCTGTCCCTGACTGAGCTGGCCGAAAAGGTAGGACTCAGCCTTTCGCCCTGCCACCGGCGCGTAAAAAGCCTGGAAGAGTCGGGCATCATCAGCGGATACCGTGCTCAGGTGGATACCAGCAAACTCGGACTGAGCTTTTCAGTGATCGTTTTTGTGTCGCTTGAAAAGGCAGATCGTAAGGCGGTGAGCAGCTTTGAGGAGGCGGTGGTTGACGTCCCGGAAGTGATAACCGCGCAGCGGCTGTTTGGTAACCCGGATTATATGTTGCACGTTCTGACACGGGACATGGAAAGCTTTCAGCGTCTTTATGATCTTAATCTTTCCGCACTGCCTGGCGTTCAGCGTCTTACCTCAACCCTGGTGATGAAAACTGTTGTCCATAACAGGCCGGTGTTGCCCTGATTTTCAGAGAGCGGTGGCCGGGCTGTTACGCCCTTTAACAGGGCAGGATTTTATGCAACGTCCGCTCCTGGCACAAAGCGGGCAGAATCAGATGAACGTCTGCTAAGAGCAAAAATCAGACATTGGTATTGTTTTCAAGGATACTGAGAAATGCTAACGTCACCAAAGGCTAGACGTCAGGTAACAAACTGTAATGATTACATTGACAGTTGAAAACAAGGAAAGGAAAAGGGTTATGAAACTGAATTTTTATTGGGCATTACCGCTGGTCGTCATGTTTGTAGCGCAGATATTTTCATTTCATTTTTCCAGCACGGCAGAGCTGACCTCGCCGCGTTTTGTGTTTCTTTATGGCAGTTCGCTACTGGCTGGCAGCATGCTAATTGGTTTTACACTGAAACGATATTTGCCCCTGCCGGTATGGACGGCGTTAACCCTGATGCTGATTGTTTTAATCGGGTCGCCGGTTGTAAAAATTCTATTCGAAAATTAATTTACCGGGCGTGAACGTTATCCCCGCAGCGGCAATCCTGTTTTGATCCGGGGATGAAATTCTTATTCACAAGGAGGGTAATAGAATGAAGATGAACGCATTTGCTTTTGGTACATCAAACTGGAATGAAGTCGAAAGAACAGAGCATCCTGGAGAGACTGGCACCGCTTATTGGCGTACACAGTTCTTTGGTAACGAGCCCAATAAAATCCGTGTACGGATGGTTGAATATACGCCTGGCTACGTTGCGGATCATTGGTGTCAAAAAGGACACATCCTTTTTTGCCTGGAAGGTGAATTAGAAACAATACTTGATGATGGGCGAAAATTCATCCTGAAGGCAGGGATGAGTTATCAGGTTGGCGATAACGCTGAGCAACATCAGTCAAGCACCACTACAGGTGCAAAACTTTTTATTGTTGACTAACGTAAACCAGTTGCATCAAAGTCCGCTTTTGGCACAAAGCGGACAGTCAGATTATAGCAATCGCACCAGGCAATGTGCTGAGCAGAACTGCACATACTTTGAGGTATACGCGCAAAAAAGTGGTTCTGGTGACTCTTTATTAGCTTCGCTGACAATCTAAAGTCCTGGCCACTCATCCGGGTTTTGCGTAATTACTCTTTATTTTCCAGTGCCCGTTTAATTAACTCAAGCTTGGCAGTCTGGCGGCGAATTTCCAGTAAGTGGAGCGCTTCATATACTTCGATGCCTACAAGGTTTTGCTCTCCCAGCATATCCAGATCGCGTTTGAGCATCTCGATTTCGTCCTGGGTGATGAAGGGCCGCATAATGTTCTCCTGGTCTTTGATGTTTGGTCCTTTGCTTGCAGGAAAGTAGGACGTGATTTTATGGTTGTTTCCTAAGTAATGTTCGGCAACCTCAGGAAAAGCGTTCTCTCCTTTGTTTGTGAGGGGATAAATCCGTGATGTATGTAGAACTGCCTGGCGCAGTCAGAGAGTGCATGAACCATATTGCCCCCACACTAATGTTCTCAGCCACCGGCAGCAACGTAAGACGGTGCCATGAAGTAAATCAGCACCCATGCCTTTGCTATGTTAATACGTATCAACGGCAAGCCGTGCCAGAATGATGACGGCGACCGGCTCGGGCATATTCCTTCGCAGGCTCCCCGGTGCAATAGCATGGGTGACGCTGCCGGTTGCGAGAGAGTAGAACCCAGCCACCTGAGAAGAGTTTTCCCGTCAAACCACAAATGTTCTGGCTGCACCCATGGACTGGTTTTTCAGTCCCTGCTGCTTTATCCATTCGTCCAGTGCAGCTTCACCACAATGAAACTCAGCAAGAATGTGTGTCGGACTGAGTGGTACCGGCGCCGTTACTTTTCCCAGTGCGGTTTTCTCGCCAGAAGTTTGTCTATCGCAGGATTAGCTGTCACCGGGGCATCCAGCATGTCGATAAATTCGGCGTACTGTTCATCGTTAAGATTGAACATACGGCGGACAAGAATAACGTCCTCAGCGGCCTGGCAGGCCATCTCCAGGATAAAATCGGTACGTGATTTATGGAGAATCTCAGCGGCAGTATTAATCAGGACCCGCTGCGCTTCTTTTGCTCGAATATTGAGCTGGATATTATTATAATCTCTAATAGTGGCCATTCTGATGTACTTTTTTATGAGTAATTGAATGAGTGTTTTTCGTTTGAAACCGGTTTCGCACTAGCCCCGACAGGCGAAGCGCGGCCGGGGATCGTAAACCAGCTACTGCTGAATGCGCACCACGCTCTCGGGGTTGCCGCTTTTTGTCGCATCGCCGTCATTTTTTACCGTGACAAACAGGACGTTTGAGGCTGGATCCAGCGCGAGGCTGTTGGGGTGCGGCGGCAGGTCGACAGTTTGCAAGTGTTTCAGGGTAGCAGCATCAAAAACCGTCAGCGTGCCTTTGCCCTCCGCAACGCGCACGCCGTTACGGTTAGTGACGAAGATCCGCCGGGTACGCTCATCCAGCAGCAGGCCGATCGGCACCTCGTCGGTCGCCTCGCTGGTCAGCACCTCACCGCTGTCTGCATTAAGCGCGAACAGGCGGTGGCCGCTGCTGCGCCGGGTATAGCGCTGCTGCAGATAGTTATTGCGCGGCTTATCGCGATCGATGCCCTGGTCGACCCCCAGCAGCCGATTGCTGGCGGGATCGTAGACTAGGTTCAACAGCTGATCCGCCTGAATCTCTTTCGTGCTCTCAAGCGTCAGGGTGTCAGCATTCACCGTCATCAGCTGACCCTGCATATTGGAGACAAACACCCGACGACCGTTCTTATCGATCGCCACCCCGGTGGCGTAGAAGCCAAAGCCCGGCAGGGTCTTTTCCAGCCTGCCGCTGCGGGTGTCCACTACGAACAGGACGCTGTCAACGCCATAGCCCAGGCCGGGTAGGAACAGACGCCCGGTCTGCGGGTCGAACGTCGCCTCACGCACCTTGTAGAGGTAGTCGTCGACGATCTTAAAGCGTTTCAGCTCCGCCAGCAGATAGTCGAGTCGCGCGCCGCTGATGCCCGCTTTGCGGTAGGCCGCCTCAAGGTTCACCTTCTCCTGAACCGGGATCTGGCCGATGCTGCGGTTGCCGGCGGTATCCACAACCCCCACCGCGCCGTTAAAGCCTTCGGTGAGATAGAGGCGGTTGCGGCTATCGTCCAGCGCGACGCCGAAGCCCTTTACCGCCAGCGGGATGGCGGCCTCAATCGTCAGGGTCCGTGGATCGAGGCGCAGCACCTTTGACTGCGCCTCCTCTTTCCAGTCCGGGGCGCTGACAAATATCGCCTGCTGTTTTGCGCTCCAGGCCATTTCAACCAGCGTCGGGGCCAGCGCTTCACGCTTCATGGCGTCGGGGCGAATAGCCGTGCTCTCGGCCTGGGTCGCCGCGCTCAGGCTGACGGTGGCGACTACCAGCAAGGAGGTCAGCGAGCGGGCGGGGAAGTGAGTCAGAGACATCATTATTATCCTGTTGTCCGGGGGATCAGAAATCCAGTTCGATAGAGGCCCCTACGAGGCGCGAGCGCTGACGAATAGCACTGTAAACGTCGTTACCGCTAATCATCACTTTATGATCGGAGTCGAAAAGATTTTGAGCGAACAGCGTCGCGCGGCCATAGAGGAAGGTGTAAGCCAGCTGGGCGTTGGCCGTCCAGTAAGCGCCGATGCGTCCGCGCGAATCGTTATCGTATGCCGAGTAGTAGGAGCCGGAGTAAGCGACGTTGCCGCTCAGCTCGAGACCACTCATCAGCTGCCAGCTGGCCCCAACGTTGGAGGTCCAGGCCGGGGCACGCGCCAGATCGTTACCCTCTACGCCGCTGCCGCCAAAGTCGGAGATGCGCGTCTTCAGCAGGCCAACGTTAGTGAACAGCTCCAAATCCCATCGCGGGGTCCAGGTTGCGCCGACCTCTGCGCCCCAGGTCTCGACCTTATCGGCGTTGCGGATCGCCGTCGAGTTGCTAGCAAGATAGTAGGGGAGCTGCATATCTTTGTAGTCGTTATAGAAAAGGTTTCCGGTCAGCACCAGATTGGCATCGTCGAGCTGGTGACGGGTGTAGAGCTCGTAGTTCCAAACATACTCCGGATCGTAGGTATAGCTGGTGATCGGCGCGCTGAGGGTGATCCCGGCTCCCCCGGCGTTGTAGCCCCGGGCGATACGCGCTCCGTAGGTCTGATTTGCCTCAGGCTTCCACGCCACGTCCAGTTTGGGCAGGAAGACGTTGTAGGTCTCATCGAGATCGATACGCACGCTGTTGCTGCCACCCACCCGACGGCGATGCTCCTGCTCGACGCGGCTCGACGCGGTGATATCCACCTGCGGCGTGGCGGCCCAGGTCAGCTCGCCATAGGCCGCGCTGGTGCGGGTGTCATCCGTAAAGGTGGAGCCGCCAAAGATGTGGACATACTCATCCTGTGAGGCATCGAAGTAGCGCACGCCAGCCAGCCCGTGCAGGATGCTCTCTGCGGTACCGAAATGCGCTACCGGCTCAACATGTACCTCATGACCCTTGATCTCTGCTCGCGGCAGGCCGGTCGCCACGTAGCGGTTGATGTGGAAACCGGTGTAGATCAGCCGGTTCTCCAGGGTCAGATCGTCTCTGGCTTCCCAGGCAAGATCCCAGATGCCGCTGTTGACGTTGCTCTTAAACACCGGCCGACGCCAGTCATAACGCGCATTGGTCGGGTGCGGCAGCGGGTTATCGCTCTCATTCTGCGGTGCGCCGCTGTCCGAGTGGTTAAAGGTGAACTTGCTGGTAACGTCGCGCAGTCCTGCCGGGTTAAACAGCAGCTTGGCGCGAGCGCTGGTGGTCTGCACCTCGTCCGGATTACCGACCGGATCGTAGGAGGGCAGATCGACATCGCTGCGGCGGCGCTGGCGGTCAACACTGACGCGGAACGCGAGCTGGTCCTCAATCAGCGGCCCGGTCGCCATCGCGGCCAGCTCTGAGGAGTGCTGATTGCCCAGCCCGCCCTTAAAGGCGCTCTCCCACTCATAGTTCGGATCTTTTGAGGTCATCACCACTGCACCGGCGATGGCGTTTCGTCCCTGAATATAGCTCTGCGGCCCACGAAAAATCTCGACGCGCTCCATATCCCACAGCGACTGCGGGCCATACGCCTGTTCGTTGTAGGTCAGGGAGCGGCCATCCAGCGAGAGGCCGAGGCGAGGGCGGGTGCCGCTCAAAAAGGCCCCCGCGCCGGTGCTCGGGCCGGAGCCGTCTACGCCACGAACGGTGGGCAAATCGTTACCAATGCCGATATCCACGGTATTGGCAGTCATGCGCATCAGGTCGCCGACGGTCTCCGCCCCGGGAAGGGCATTGATGCGGCGGCTGTCAAAGACCTCCACGCTGGAGCCGGTATCCAGTATCGAACGTGCCGTCTTCTCGCCGGTAACAATCATCAGGTCCTGATCCTGATAGCTCCCCCCGGTCACGCTGCTTTCCGCTTCCTGCGTACTCTTTAGTGTATCGGCCGCATTAACGGCACCGGGAAGCAGCGTACAGAGTGTGATTAAAAGCGGGGAGAATCCGCGCATCGGCTTTATCGCGGCAGCTTGACGCTCTCCGCAGGCTGTGTGCTTGTCCATCTTGTCTGACTCCGAACCCATAGGTAAAAAAGTAACGCCAAATGTAAAAAATAATTGCAAACGATAATTATTTACATCAGTAAATGCAAATCACTATTATTGGCAGGTTTCACCGAGTCGTAGGAATGGCGTATCGCGCGGAAGAGTTTAAGGAGTAGAGTGGATAGCAAGTTGCCTGGGGGAGCGGTCAGGCTCGGCTGAAAATGATCGCTTCTCAGGGAATGTCGAATGAGTTGGGCGGTGTCATTTTCCTGTTTATAGGCGGTTTACTTGCGACCCTTGGCTGGCAGTGGTCGTTTTTGCTTTATCTTTTTACCTGGGTTCTTCTGGCTATGCAGCTGGCGTTTGTGCCGCAACCATTGACCCCCCAGGACAGAAAGCATGAATGAGAGCACCTGAGAAAGCGAATCGGTAGGCGCAGCTCAATTAGCGCCTGTGCTTTTTGCAGCCCTATTGTCCATGATTTGCTCCCTCACCGGCATTATCATCATTCCGCAGGTATTTAGCTGCATGGCTATTGGGGCGGCTGAAACCGGATACTTTTTGTCGTTTATCTCACTGGTTGCCGTCGGGGCTGCGGCGATAATGCCGCGCCTTATAGCACGCTTACGTGAGTACGGAACTCTGTACACGGCGTTTAGCTGCTACGCTGCCGGACATCTCATATTTTCATTCGCTGATAATGTAGTGTTCTACATCGCAGGCGGGGTTTAATGGGTTGTGGATTTGGTCTGTCGGTGCCGCTTGTGAATCATATGACAGACGGGCAGAGTCACACTCGCGTCCGGGGACGCAACCTTGCCTGGCTTTCCATGGCTATATTCTCCGGCCAGTTTTTATCATCATTCATGGAATTCATCCCGGGCGATTCATCAGTTGTCTTCCGGGGGCCGCGATAATTGCAGTGCGGTAATTGTAGCTCTCATGGTGATACACCTGAAACGTCGCTTTAAACGGTATAACGTCTGTCAGTATCTGCAGCGTCGGCATTGCTGAGTCGGCTTAATCTGGTGCGGGAACTGATGGTGCGAATGTCCGCTCCTGGCACGAAGCAGACCGCAAGAAACGGCGCGAAGTCCGCTTTGAGCGAGAGGCGGACGTCAGAATTCAAAACAGACAATCGGCCGTTGAGTTCGTCCGAAGTCAGCCTGTAGGAAATGCGCACCAGGAGTTTTAAAGCTCCCTCAAAAACTTAATGGTCAACTCTGATATCTTGGTTGGCCGCTCTTGCTGAAGCCAATGGCCTGCCTCCTGAATGACGTAGGAGCCGCGCAAGTCGGAAACCAGGTTCGGCATGTCAGCAATTATTTGATCCATACCAGGGATGGTAAGTCCGGTATCGCGCTCGCCGATCATGAACAGGGCTGGCACCGTAACGCTCTGACCGGCTTGAGTTTGTTGCAGTTCCCAGTTGCGATCAAGATTGCGATAGTAGTTCAATCCGCCAGTGAAGCCTGAAGATTCGAACGCCGCGACCAGTTTATCGAAATCACGGTTGGGTAGCCATTCCGGCAACCCGGACGGTGTCGGGAGGTTTGCCAGCAAGCCGTTGCTCTTCATGACCATGCCGAATGGATTAGGTGTCCCATCGCCCGGCTCGCGCCGCCCGGCTTCGCCACTTGCGGCGAAGATGATCTTGTGGAGAGTCAGGCTCACGTCCCGGCTGAACTCCGCCTCTGCGACATTTGGTTCTTGGAAGTAAAGTGCGTAGAAAAGCTCCTCTTCGGTCTGCGGGAAAACCTTAGAGGGTGGCACGGGTGGCTGTCCCATCATTGGCACGCTGAGCGCGACGACAGCACGGAACCGATCGGGGCGCAGGAGCGCGGCTTGCCACGCAATTGTCGCACCCCAATCATGGCCGACAACTACAGCCTGTTTCTCTCCTATCGCATCAAGGAGTGCCACCAAGTCGCCAACGGCGTGAAAGACTGTGTATTGATCCGCATGCTCTGGAGCATCCGTATTACCGTAACCTCTCATATCTGGCGCAACAGCACGGTATCCGGCTTGAACAAGTGCATCAATCTGGTGTCGCCAGGAGTATTTGGTCTCAGGGAAGCCGTGGCAAAGCAGAATTAACGGGCCTTGTCCGGCATCGAGGATGCTCATGTTAATCGTTCGGGTCTGAATGCTGGTCTCTATCATGGATGCCTCTTGACTGGTTGGCAGGGCAATTGAAAGAAAGGCAATCACGCCCGGTGAAAAATCAGAAATTTACGGCGTAGCATATGCGCTCTTTCTTTAGTGTAACAGTATATGTTACACTAAAGGCTAAAAGTCAAGATAGTGTAACTCATATTGTTGCGGAAGAGTGCGTGATGAAGACCGATAGTCGTCTTGCCAGAATGCTGCATGTCCTTGTTCACATGGGGCTATTGGGAGGTAGGGAAACGTCAGAGCGAATTGCACAGATGCTCAACACAAATCCTGTCGTTGTGCGGCGCACGCTTGGGAAGTTGCGTAATCATGGGATCGTAGAGTCCGAAGGCGGCAGGGGCGGAGGCTGGAGACTTACCCGGGCGCTCGACCATGTCACGGTGCTCGACGTTCAGCTTGCTCTAACCGAGGGAACTATTCTCGCTGCCCCCATCTCACGGGATCATCCTACATGCCCAGTGGAGCGTGCCTCCAATTTCGTACTGGAGGAAGCGCACGCTGCAGCGGAGACCCTCCTCATTGCAAAATACGCTGCAACCACTCTCGCGAAGATAGCAGAGGATGCAAAAGATAAGGCCTCGGCGACCTCGCTCTAGGCTCGCCATCACAATTTTCCGGTTCAGGTCAGCGTTACCCTTGCTACTCAGCAAAAAGAGGCGATTCAGAGCCTGGGCTCCACGAAAGACTTGCCTATGGCGAAGGGGGAGCGAGGCTCCCATTGGCATCACTATTTGTACCGACGCCCAAATAATCTCATTAAAAAGTCCTTTTCTTCCAGTAAAGGTGGGGGACTTTATGGTCGTTGCCTAAATAACGATCGGAGCCGCAATAAAGGGTTCTAACCTGTGTTTGTGAAGTCTCAAATCCTTGATGTATGTAGCACTGTCTGGCACTGTCAGAGAGTGCATGAACCATTACAGCCCGCGTCTGATTTTTTTAAATTACCTTAGATTTGCAAAATCTGCTCTTATTGATTATTTCTTACTTCTGCTTCTGGCACTGAGCGGACCAAACAGTTGGTTATAAGGTCCGCTATGAGCGAAAAGCGGACCTTTTCTGGGCTAAATGTTTAAGCCCTTAATACCCTGAGCAGGAAAACATGGCCAATGCAAAAGGATCATTCCATGGCCGTCGGGCGGACAACTATCTCATTAATATCGACTGCTTCCGGCTGGTTGATTGCAAAAGCGATTGTTTCAGCGAGGGTTTCAACAGGAATAGCCATTTCATGTATCTTTCTGACCTGCTCGGCAACTGCGGTATCAGTTACGCTGGATGGCAAATCGGTATCAACGGGGCCCGGAGAAATAATGGTGCTGCGAATGTTGTATGGGGTCATCTCCATGCGCAGGCCTTCAGAAATAACCCGCACAGCAAATTTGGTCGCTGAGTAAACGGCGGTTGTCGGACGAACACGATGCCCTGCGGTAGAGGCGACATTAATGATGTGACCACTTTTCTGTTCTTTCATAAAGGGAAGCGCGGCAGCAATACCGTAAAGTGTGCCTTTCAGATTGATATCAATAGCACGATCCCAGTCATCGACCTGCAACTGATCCAGGCGGGAGTTGGGCATAATACCTGCGTTATTAATCAAAACATCTATTCGGCCATATACATCAACTGCTTTTGCCACCAGGGCTTCTACATCCTGACGTTTTGATACATCTGTCTGTACGACTTCAGCTTTTCCACCAGTAGCCTTAATTTCATCAGCCAGAACAGTAAGTTTGTCCAGGCGGCGTGCTCCCAGCACTACGCTGGCCCCTGCTGCGCTCAAAAGGCGAGCTGTGGCTTCGCCGATACCGCTGCTGGCACCGGTGATGACAACTACTTTTTCACACATATTACTGGTCATAAAAGATTTCCTTTACGGGGTTACACATAAATAATCATATCGGGTGAGACAGAAAACGAATGATATCTTTCTCATCCGCCATCAGGGTGACGCGATTATAGACAGATGGATAGTTGTGCAATATTCCGTAAAGGCTCAGTTCAGTTATGCAAATATTCACAAGCCGTAAGCAGGCTCAATACAGTTGATGAGGAAATCCACCACGGCGCTGATATGCCTTGCATGACGCACATCTTCGTGAACGCTCAGCCAGATATCCAGAGTAAGAGCGGGACCGCCGGGTTCAACAGGTACAAGGTGGTATTCCTTTGCCAGATAATCGGGCAGCAGGGCGATACCGGCGTGACCTGCTGCCGTAATAGCCTGTATTCTGAGATCATTACTGAAGAAAACTACAGGTCGCCCGGCGCATTGTTTTTTCAGCCAGGCCTGCTGCGGGGTGTCTGCTACTGATTCATCGTAAGCGATAAAGCTCAGCTCGCATCCTGATGCGAGATATTCGGCACTGCCGTAGAGCATAAACTTTACCCGGCCAAGTAGTCTTGCTACCACTGCCGCTTCGACTGGCCGTACCATGCCAATGGTAATATCGGCTTCACGCCGGGTGAGAGAAAGTCGTTCCTTGGTTCCCGTCAGGCTCAGACGAAGACGCGGATACCGTTTGTAAAAACTGCCGATATGCGGCGCAATGAGATTGCCAATGAAAACATGGGGCGCAGCGATGATGACATCACCTTCCACTACATTTTGTTCAGCCCCGGAAAAGCGCTCTAATGAATAGGCTGACGCGCTCATTTGCTCGCCGTAGCGGGCCACCTGGCGTCCATCTTCTGTCAGGATATAAGATCGGGGCCTGCGGTCAACGAGCTTCAGATTAAACGATGCTTCAAGTGACGCGATCCGCCTTGCCACCGTGGCATGATCCACGCCCAGTTTTTTAGCTGCAGAGGCCAGCGAGCCTGTTCTGGCAAAGGTTGAAAAATAGCGTAAATCTTCCCAGTCAAACATAAAACCTCAAAATTAGCTTAGATACTTGGCTATGATGACGGTACCTGCCTCCTGGCTTATACCTGATGCAGTTCTTCATATAAAAAGAGAAATGCACTACTGATATACGTTGAATCAACCATTTTCCTTAAGAGATCCATTTAGCAGAGTCACGATGTACAGCGTACAGTAATAAGGGGGCTGTATTGTGATTTTAGAATATAAGAACGTCTGCCTTTGGCACATTGCAGCCCTCACTGGCTAAACTTCAATTGACTCCGATGGTGAGCTAGTTAAACCTCTTGGCTTCAATGTTGACCGCTTTCTCCCAATATGGAAAGTCCATTCGGTATCTTTCGAAACGTGTCTAGGCACTTCAGGTTGCTGGTAAAATGTCTGATTTATATTAGATGCGTGCTCATAAACTACATAGCCCCAGCAAATAGGCTGCATAAAAGCGAACTTGTTGTGTGAAGAATCACACAAATCCGGCAGGACTACTAATCATAGTAGTAAATCAAGCTGCCATTGGACAATTCCTAATTGACCAAATCATAGTGTCTTTTTTACTGGTAACGTGAATCGCCACGGATAATCTAGACACTTCCGAGCCGTTGATAATACTGGTTTTCATATTCTGTCGGTGACATCTGATTGCTCGAACCATGCCGTCGCTTACTGTTATAAGACATTTCGATGTAATCAAAAATATCGCTGCGGGCTTCTTCCCGCGTTCCGTAGATCTTTTTCTTTATCCGTTCGCGTTTCAGCAACTGGAAAAAGCTTTCTGCAACCGCATTATCGTGACAGTTACCGCGACGACTCATGCTCCCCTCCAGACCGTGTGATTTCAGGAACGACTGCCACTCATGGCTTGTGTACTGACTGCCCTGGTCCGAGTGAACCAGCACCTGTTTTTGAGGATTACGCCGCCATACAGCCATCAGCAGTGCGTTCAGGACAATGTCCTTTGTCATCCGGGATTGCATTGACCAGCCGATAATTTTGCGTGAGAACAGATCAACAACCACAGCAAGATACAGCCAGCCTTCGTGGGTCCTGATGTAGGTTATGTCCGTTACCCAACGCTTATCCGGAGCATCAGGATTGAACTGTCGCTGGAACCTGTTGGGCGATACAATGCTGGCCTCGCCTTTGCGTGCCCGCGGGCTCCGGTACCCGACCTGAGCCTTTATCCCGGCACGATTCATCAGTCGCCAGACTCTGTTCACTCCGCACTGTTGCCCGCTATCCCGCAAGTCCAGATGGATCCTGCGATAACCATAAACGCAACCGGACTCCAGCCAGAACTGTTTGATCTGTCCCGTCAGTCTCAGGTCTGACTGGTGGCGCTGAGAATACGGTTGCTTAAACCAGGCGTAAAAGCCACTGGGATGAACATCCAGCACCCTGCAGAGCAGACGGACAGGCCAGCAACGGGAGTTGTCACGAATAAAGGCGTACCTCAGTCGGACAGCTTTGCGAAGTACGCCGCGGCTTTTTTTACTATGTCCCGTTCGTCAGTAACCCGCTTCAACTCCTTCTGGAGTCGGCGGATCTCGGCCTGAACATCTGACTGTTCTTTATTAGTGGATGAGTCCGGACCGTACTTCTTTATCCAGGCGTAAAGGCTGTGGGTGGTGATATCGAGACGTGTTGCAACACTGGAAACAGAATGACCGCGATCAATAACCTGTTTGACTGCTTCAATTTTAAACTCTTCGGGATAACGTTTACCGCTCATGAGCACCTCTCTTTAAGTCATCTTAAATGACTCTGAGGTGTCTGTTAAACCCGTGGCGATTCACCCCTTATAATCTGCATGTTCCAGCTCTCGATTGGATGATGACATCTACTGGCCTATGCATAAGGGCAGACTATTTTCCCAGATCGCTGTGCGTAGAGCCCGTCATTCCCTATAACTTAGGGCAACCAGAGTTTGCTTATAAGCAAAGGTTTTGTGGTAACACGATTTTCTTTAGTGCTACGAATATTGACTACTGCCAGGTGATACGGATCAAGCCCTATGTGTCACTTCAGGGTAGCGTGCAGAGATTCGACACCCAAAGCGATCGACTTCTTTAAAATACATCATCCTGAATTTAAGAATAAATAGGCATGGCGCGGTAGGATAAAACATAGGCTACAGGAAACTATCTATATAAATACATCTCAGCGGGATACAAATTTAACAGAAATAAATTATTGCCGTTAATGAATGCATTGTTTTAATACGGCATGGGTCATTTGAATTTTTTCATATATGTCAGGTGCAGCTTTTTTGTGGCTTCTGACTCTGTTAATTAGTAGTTGCCAGAAAATGGCAGGATTGTATCATCCTGCAGAGAACAGAACCGAGCCTAGGGAATGACCATGAAAGACGCGTGGCTGGATACGTGCTCCGCAACAATTCAAAACTTCGTTGAACGCGCGACGAGGTTAGAGCCAGATAATCTTGACCTGGAATTAGTCGAAAAAATTGATTTTGGCTGCCAGATTAACTTAAGCCTGAATTTTCGTATTGAAACGGAAAAAAATCATCAGGCAGGTAGAGTGCATGCCGGAAATGGAACGCTGGTGTTTAATCATGCCTTCCAGTATTCCGAAGCGCTGCAAGCGGAAACCAGCGCGGTCTTATCCCGTAAAGAAACGCTGCGCGAAGCGCGTGAGCATGTGCTTTCGCAGCCATACGGTGGTATGAAAAAAGAGACGGTTATCTATTCCCATCCTAAGCGACTCTGTTTAACGGAAAACTGCACGCAATGTAATGGTCGTGGGCAGGTGAGCTGTTCCTGGTGCTATGGTTCTGGCCGTGTGACCTGCACAAGCTGTGGGGGAAGTGCGCAGGTATTGGATCAGCGTAGCTATTATGATCACTATACAAAGCAAAATCGGGTAGAGAGCTATTACCGCACCTGCTCAACATGTTCAGGTGGGAGCGTGCGCTGTAGCCATTGTAGCGGCTCAGGTAATCAGCGCTGCTCGCCCTGTGACGGCACGGGAGAGACAACCCTCATCACCCGGCTACACACCGTCGCAGTACCTAATTACCACATGGTTTATTATCGTGAGGATGTCCAGACCTTCATCAAAGATGGTCTGTACAAAGCAGGCATTCCCGAGCTTGAACGTTATGGCACTATCGCGCTTACAGAGTCCACGTCGGATGAAGCGTTGCGCTGCGTTAACTTTACTTACAACGCTGAAATCCCGTTTGCCAGGTTTACCAGCCGGCTGCCGCTGACGCCGCCTGCTGAGCAGCCGATTCACTGGGTAATTTACGGGATCACGCCGCACATCCTGGATTCAGGCCACGTTATTGAGCGGATGCTAAAGAAAGATCTTGATGGCCTTGTCTACCAGTCCAGCACCGGGAAATTGCTCAACCCCCTTGTCGCGGCGTTTAGCCGTAAAACCGTCGCCACATTTATGGAGTCGGAGGCCCATCAGGAGATGCTGGATGCCAACCGGGCGGGGAAATCCGGCGAGATGCTCCGCGAAGCGATGAATCGTAGCGTGACTACAACCTATATCGATGAAGCTCTGACCAGTCTGAAGGCCATCACACGCGCCATCCAGAACTGGTCGGTGTTGAAGTGGTCATTTTTCAGCGCCTTTCTGATTTACCTGTTTATGCCGTTTTATACGGCTTATGGCCGTTTCTGGGTGGGCGACCCCGCAACGGGACACCTCTACCTGACCCCCTTTACCCGCTGGGATAGTCAACAAAGATTACTCACCTCCCTTGAGTTATTGGCCCGTTACTGTGGCCTGTTTATGGCCATTGCCGCCATTGTTATGGCGGTAGTGGGTTATTTATGGCGCAGGGGCTGGGTTCACTGGCGAATGGATTCACATCTGGCTGATTGGGCGGTCGATAAGAAGATTTTACGCAGCGGCTGGTTCGTCAGTTTGCTTTTGACGAGCCTCTTCACAACGTGCCTGTTAATGCTTTGCCCGATTTGGGTGACACATGAGGGAGTACTCTTCGGGCAGTATCCAATAAAAGAGTTACTTCAATGGATCCTTCAGTCGGTTAAGTAAAATAATAATATCTGGGCTCCCTGAATAAATCAGGGAGTTCTGGTTCTTCAGGCATGGCTTATTTTGTCACATTTCACGCAATAACCTTTTTAAAGTTATTACTATTTTGTCTGCACGTTAAAGCGCAAAACGATTAATACAAGGTCTGATAATCCCCTCAATTCTAAGGATAGAAACCCTGCCTCTCCCATGTTACGGTCTGCCCAAAGCAATCAGGGATCGTTATGAAAATTATATTGTTAAGGCACGGTAAGCCAGATATTGAAACCGACCACAAATACACTGCGGATAAAATGGCGCAATGGATTGCCGCGTATGACCACAGCGAAGTCAGCGAAGACCCGCCAGCGGAATTAATATCCTGGCTTTCAACGCATCACTATCCTGCCGTTGCCAGTCCCTTACCCAGAGCCATCACTTCATTAAACAAACTCGGCATTGAACCCACGGTTGTTGATCCTGATTTCAGGGAAGCGCAATTACCGTTGATCAATCTGCTCGGGCTGACATTATCACCTTTAACCTACGCATTCTGGTTACGGATACTCTGGCTTGCAGGATTTTCCGCAAAGGTTGAATCGCGCGCTCTGGCGCAAAAGCGAGCGGTACAGGCGGCAGATAAACTCATTAAGCTTGCGGAAAATAACCAAAGTGTACTGCTGATGGGGCACGGCATCTTCAACCGCATGCTGGGAGCGGAATTAAAAAAGGAAGGCTTTAGCGTGTCCGGGAAAACGGGTAAAGGCTACTGGCATGCCGTCACCTACGAAAAAAGTCACTGAAACCTGATGACATAGCGGCTCGAGTAAAAAACCACCTACTACGTGTTGTGTACGGCGTTGATGAATTTTTTGTGATTAACATCTCGTTTTTAAGTGATTTAATGGATCTAAAGGATCAAATAGATCTAATTTGTGTCACCTCCCAAACGCACGATAAGTCAGGTCATCAATGAAGCCCTTTGTCCATTCTGTTAGCGATCTTGTGACGAATATCCGTACCTATTGCCGCGAAATGGCGATTCATTCCGACAGCCCCATTTTCGATCAGGTGGGTCGGGTCAAATGTTGGTATGCCTGGCGAGAGCCTGAGACCACTGAATGGCTGTTTGCCCCCAGCAAATACATCGGTTATGCCGGGATGGACAAAGATTACTATGCCGAAAATTATCGGGATCTGGACGGCAAGATAACGGAAGTGAAGCTCAGTAAATTCTCTGCAGGGGTCAGCAAAAGCGACCATGCTATGCTGGAGAAAAAACTGGCAGAACGGCTGTTTTACATTCACCGTTCGCCGGGGAAATCGATCAAAATCCGCGTGGTGAATGATCCAGATAATGAGGTTCACATTCCGGGCAGTCAGCAACGTCCGGTCTTTATTCTGCCGTCAACGGATCTGGATTTTTATCGTCTGGTTCAAGAGCCTCGTCTCGCACCGAAGGTTACCAGCATTGCATACAGCGAAGAGAGCGTGAAGCTGGATTTAAGTTTTAACGACGACAGATATAGTGTCGCGCTTCAGCGCCAGAGCAACGGCAAATTTGTGGGTCATGCCGAACGCCATGACAACGTTCGCATCCCCGTTGAGGCATATGTACATCTCAGTGATGACGACCTGGAAATTGAGGGTACGAAATGGGTGGAAAACGGCAGCGACTACGCCTGGCATTTATCGGTCGATCGTAAACTGTTGTGATCGCATGCCCCATGTGGCACGGGATTGAAGGCGCAGACAACGGCGGGCCGCCGCAGTTAATTGCGCACGTCGTGAACCTGTTCACACATTCTCACTAAGCGCGATGAATTTTCTTTCAGGCTGGGTTGCTCGGGGGGGGCTTGGGCAACGATGCGCACGCTATGCTATTTTTCCTGGCTTTATAATGCCTTATCAAAACGCCCGCCAATGATATATTTTCCTCGCTCTACGAATATTTGCGTTAAGTAAATCTATCTCCTCAATTAGCCCTAAATTACAGCTTTTATTACACGATTACATATCTTGACATAGATGTTACTGATCGGTAATTATTACGTAACGCAATAAGTTTATTCTTATTTGAAGCTCGTTATTCCGGCCGCCCCATTTATTAACTCACTGTTATGTCGGGATAACATGAGAAAAATTATGATCAGCGGGTCTTTTAATCTTTCTTAAATAAAGGGCTCTTCAGGAAATGGGGATTCTTTCAGGTCGACACAGTTTTAACATCCTGCCTGCAATTATACTTTCTTTACCCTTTGTCATTTCTGTGACGACGGCTCAGGCGAGGGTGCCTTCGTCCTCCTCGCACTCTGCTTCTACCGATACCTCAACGGGCGGTTTATTTGCCGCACTACGAAGCACCATGCTCCGTCACCCTGGTCTCGCCAGTCAGCAGGCTCTTCTGCGTTCCAAAGAGGCCAACGCCGACAGTGCTCGCGCGGCACGTTTGCCAACGCTTGGTGCCAGCGCGGGGACGGGGCAAATTTCAGGTTACAATGATTCCAGTACGACCACGCTGAGCGTATCGCAACCGTTATGGGCTTTTGGGCGTATCGACAGTGCCATTGACTACGCTGACAATGACACCCTTGCTCAGCAAGCCACGGCCTGGGCTACGCGTCGTCAATTGCTGGAAGAGACCGCAGTGGCCTATGCGAATGTGCAGGGTGTTCGTGAGCGTCTTGCCGTTGCTGAGTCGAACGTTAACAACCATCAGGCATTGCAGGAACAGATCCAGCGCCGTGCGCAGGGAGGACTGGCTTCTTCGGCTGATGTCAGCCTGGCGAAGGCCCGAATGTTACAGGCGCGGGCCTCATTCGAACAGGCCAAATCGGACCTGCTCACCGCCGAGTCCACGCTGTTGTCCTTAACTCAGGAGCCTGTCGCAAGCGACCTGCCGATTCCTGGCAACATCCTCAAACTGCCTGCCGATAAGTCTATCCAGGAACAAATCCTTGCGCAGAGTGCGACCGTGCGCGCACGCGAAGCGGCGGTGACGCTTGCCGAAACCGATGTAGAACGTCAGCGTACTTCATCGCTGCCGACCGTCTCTCTGCAAGCCTCCCGCAATGACTACTCCGGTATCCCCAACCAGAGAAATAACAATACGATCAATATTGTTGTGAGCGGCAGTATGGAGGGGCTGGGGCTGGTGTCCCGCGGCCTCCAGAATGCGGCACTGGAACGCGTGGAGGCGGCACGACAGGATCTGGCCCAACAACGCCACAGTGAAGATATCCAGACCCGCCAGTTGCTTGATCAGCGTGAGGCTAACGAGACGCTGCTGGCCGGTTATGAGCAGTCGGTCCTTGAACTCAGCGACACGCTGGCATCGTTTCGCCGCCAGTACGAATCCGGCTACAAAAGCTGGCTGGATGTCCTCAACGCTGTGCGCGAATTAACCGAACAACAACAAGCGCTGGTATCGGTGCGATCGGCATGGCGGGTCGATTCCCTGCGCCTGGCCGCACGCACGGGCCGTATGGACGATATCACTGGCGCCCAGCCCACGGGCACACAATTAGTTAACACGTCTGCGAGCCAACCCTGATGATACCTGTTCCTCTCCCTGAATTACTGGCCTTGCTGGACAAGCTACACGCCCCGGTGAATAAAGCGGCATTAACGCAGGCGTATGCGCGTGCGCAGAGCGTACCTCCGGTGAACGATCGTCCACAGGATCAGGTGCGCGGTTTATTGTCGGACGCGGGCATGAAAGATGTCCGGCTGGCGTTACTTCCCTGGCGGCGTTTTGATCCCCGCCATCTTCCGGCGTTGATGTGGCACGACCAGACATGGTGGCTGGCCGAACGACACAATGAGGGAGGGAAAACCGATACCCTGACTCTGACCCGTGAGGGTGCTGAATCCCGAACGCTGGCGGTCGACGACATTGTGACCGGTGCGCCGGGTTCGGCTGCGGGTGACGAAACGGCTGTACTCTGGTTCAGCCTGGCTTCACACGTTCAGTCAGAAAATCTCTCTGAAAGCGAAAACCCGGCCATGCGCCTGGTCTGGCGCGAACTGTTGCGTGACCGCAGTTGGGTGTACCGGGTCGTCGCTGCTACGCTGCTGGTGAACATCCTGGCCATTCCCACATCGCTCTTCGCGATGCAGGTCTACGACCGTGTGGTTCCTACCCTGGCCTGGGCGACACTGACCACGCTGGTCGTAGGGATGGTGCTGGTTGTGGGTCTGGACTGGCTGCTCAAAACACTGCGCGCCCACATTATGGACAGCGTTGCCAGCAGCGTGGATAAACGCCTTTCCCAGCATGTCTATGAACACCTGCTGCACCTGCAACTCGACCAGCAGCCCGGCAGTCTGGGCACCCTGGCCGCGCAGGTAGGGGCGCTGGATTCGGTACGGCAGGTTTTCTCTGCCGGTCTGGTCTTCGGCATCGTGGATCTGCCTTTTGCCTTGCTGTTCATCGGACTTATCGGTTTGATCGGTGGGCCCGTAGGCTGGGTTTACCTCGGAATGTTGCCTGTCGCGCTGGCGCTTGGCCTGTACACCCGCATGCGCTTGCGCCGTCTTACTCGCCAGCAGATGCTGCGCAGCAATGAGCGTCTGGGCCTGTTAGTGGACAGTATTCGCGGGGCTGAGACTATGCGCGCCAGTCATGCTGGCTGGCGTTTTGCACAAGACTGGCAGACGCTCAGTCACTCCATCGCGGGCTACAGCATTCAGCAAAAATCGCTCAGCCAGTTCTGTACCAACACCACCGGCAGTCTGTCGACGCTGGCGTATGTCATGGGGATTGTGGTGGGCGTTTGGGGCGTAGAGGCCGGATATTTGACCACCGGAGGCATGGTAGCGTGCAGTATTCTGGGCGGGCGCGTCATCGGGCCGGTGAGCCAGGGCGTGCAGTACCTGATGCAGTGGCAGCAGGTCAAAGAAGCGCTGGATATGGTGAACAACCTGCTGCGTAAACCTACTGAGCGTCGCCCCGGACAGACGCTGTTGTTGCCCGATCGCCTGCCAGAACATATTGGTGTGGAAAAGCTGCGCTTCGCCTTTCCGCAGTCTCCGGTACAACAACTCAATATTCCCGCACTCAATTTTCATGCCGGTGAACGCGTTCTGCTGTTAGGACCCGTCGGCGGCGGTAAATCGACGTTGCTGAAGATCCTGGCCGGGCTGTATCGCCCCGGTGAAGGCCGCGTACGCCTGGGCAATGCCGATTTGTGGGAGATAGACCCCCAACTGGTTAGTGCTCAGATTGGCTATCTGCCACAAGCAGTACAGCTCTTCAAAGGTACGCTCAGAAGCAATTTGATGCTCGCAGGCGCAGTCAGCGACTCCACGCTGACGGAGGTAGCCCGCGATCTGGCGCTGGATCAGGTGGCTGCCAGTAATCCGATGGGTATGGATATGGCTATCAGCGAAGGTGGCTCGGGTCTCTCTGGCGGCCAGCGCCAACTGGTCGGCCTGGCGCGTGTACTGATGGCTCGTCCGCGTATCTGGCTTCTGGATGAACCGACGGCCTCGCTTGATGGCGAAGCGGAGACGCGTGTCTGGAAAGCATTACAAGCCAGGCTGCAGCCAGAAGATATCCTCATCGTCGCCACACACCGTCCAATGGCGGCCATTAATTTTGCTACCCGCGTGCTGGTCGTGCAGGAAGGGAGCGTCGTACGTGATGGTCCTCCAGACAAGGTGATGCCAGGACTGATGGCCCGTGCCGCTAGCCCGAGGCCTGGCGTTGAAGTCACGAACGTAAAAACACGCATGCCAGAAGTATCACATTCAGCAGGAGTCGTTCATGGCCGTTGAACTGTTTGACGATGAGGTCGCTGACGCCCCGCGCGTGCATCGGCTGGAAAACTACCACCGTAGCCGACTCTCAGCCGGACTTATCTGGAGCATCGTTGCTCTGGTGTTGGGTTTTGTCATATGGGCTATGTCTTTTCACATTGATGAAGTCGCACGGGCACACGGTGAGGTTATTGCCAGCAGCCGGGTGCAGATAATCCAGACCGTGGACGGTGGCGTCCTTTCCGAGCTGCGTGTCAAAGAGGGTGATCATGTTAAAGCGGGGCAGATTCTGGCTCGCCTCGATCCAACCCGCGTTGAGGCAGCTGCGGGTGAAGTGGACGCGCGGATCATTGGTCTCAGGGCGCGTATAGCCCGACTTCGCGCAGAATCAACGGGACAGTCCGCTCCCCAGTTCCCCTCTGATCCCGGTCCGGCATTACGCGAGCAGGCAGACATTGAACGCGCGCTGTTTGTGCAGCGCCGTCAGAGCCTGAAGGAAGATATTACCGCGCTGCAGACCGCCGTGAATTTAGCCAGTCAGAAGCTCAGCCTGGTGAACGGGCTTGAACGTTCTGGCGATGTTAGCGCCAGTGAGCGGCTTAACGCACAGCGCGAGCTTAATGAGGCTCGTGCCCGCCTGCTTGGTCGGCGCAATAAGTTTTTGGATGACGCGCGAGCCGATCTCACCAAGGCAGAAGATGACCTGGGCCAGACCCTGCAACAGATGGCCGGTCGTCGCCAGCAGGTGCACGATACCGTCTTTACGGCCATGGGGCCTGGGATAGTCAAAAACGTCCGCGTCACCACGCTGGGTGGGGTATTGCGTGCCGGTGATGAGATCATGCAGATCGTCCCGTCAGATGATGCCCTCATCATTGAGGCAAAGGTTCTGCCTGCTGATATTGCCCGCGTCCAGGTTGGACTGCCGGCCACGGTACGCCTCGATCCCTTCGATTACACCATTTACGGAGCATTGCAGGGGGAGGTGATTTACGTGTCGGCCGACACCCTTAAAGAAAACACACCACGTGGCGAGGAGATTTACTACCGCGTCCATGTTCGTTTGAAAAGCCATGCAGAAGGTCTGTCAGGCGGTCAGCAAGAAGGGCAGTTTGTGCGCAGCACGACCGGTCGCCAGCTTGACATCCTTCCGGGCATGACATCTCAGCTCGATATCCGTACCGGCGATCGCACGCTGATGGACTTTTTACTTAAACCTTTGCGTAAAACACTTAGTGAATCATTCCAGGAGCGATGACACCTCAGGTGGTCGTTGCAACTCGATTTACCTGTTCGCCCCAAATGGAGATAACACACAATGAAACCCGAGACCCAAATGACGTCACGCCAATATACCCTCAGTACCGGTAAAAGCCGCATCTCTCTGCAGGCCGGGCAGAATAATATTCACAAGGTCGCGCCGGGTGAAACGTACCGGGTGCTCAAACGCAAGGGCGATAACGATCAGGAAAAACTGGCCGATGACGTTGTAGCTTCGCGTCACGGGCAGGATCTGCAACTGGATTATGCCGATGGCACCACGTTGACCCTGCAAGACTGGTATACGCAAAGTGATACCAGCGTAACCCTGCCTGCTGATGGCACCTCTACCCAGGTGATGACGCCCGGTAGCACCGAAGGGGCGGCGTTAGCCGATGGCAGCCATGTTATTTATGCGCACGGTTCTCCGGACGCGCTGGCCAGCATGACCTCAGGCCACCCTGGGCTTGAAGGTATCTTAGCTGGTCTGCAGGATGGCTCGGTAGTGACTGGCCATCCGGTAACCTATCTCCCGCAATCGCACTCTTACGCGGGCTATCTCGCCGGCGCCCTCGGACTGGGTGGCGTGGTCGGGGTTGCAGTGGCAAGTGCCAACAAAGGGCATGACAATGGCGGCAAGCACGATAACGGTGGTGGAGAAGCCCCGGTAGAGAATTCCGTCCAGCTTAACTTTGTCGGTGGTCCGGCGCTCAGCAGTAACGATTTGAAAGTGGAGATTTATCAGGCCGATGGCAAAACGCTGATTGGCACGGGGAGTTTGGGGGCCGATGGCTCGGTCACCCTGTCCGCTGGCAGTTACAGCGGCGTGGTTATTGTGAAACTGGTCAACAGCGGCGGCGCTGCTGACTACCTGGACGAAGCCACAGGCGCGGGTAAAGACCTCTCTGCTCAGCTCTGGAGCATGGGTGTTATCTCTGGAAACAACAGTACCCTTGTGCTCAATATCAACGTGTTGACCACGCTCGCCTATACCAAGGCTCAGGAAGCCCTCGGTGGCACGGCTGACAATCCCGCTACCCTGAGCGCGACGCAGGTGGCCGATACAGCCTCGGCCATCGGCAGCCTGTTTGGTGTGGATAACATTTTGAACACCACGGTCACCGCCACCAACGGCGGCAGTTTTAATGCTGCCGATGGCCTGAGTGCCGGTGAAAAATACGGCCTCCTGCTGGCTGCCTTCTCCGGTGCGGAAGCCAACGCCGGTGCGACTACCCAGACAGTCCTGGACACCGTGGCTGCCGGAATCACACTCGGCAGCAGTAACAATCTGTCTGAGGGAGCGCAGTCGTTGCTGATTAAGGGCGCCGCGACCGCCAGTGATGCATCCGGCGGCCTCAGCCTCATTATTGATACGCACGCGCCTGTCTTTAGCAGCGCGACGACGTCCAATGTGAATGAGAACATCGGCGCAGGCAAGGTGGTCTGGACTGCTGTTGCTACTGATCCTAGCCAATTTAGCTACAGCCTGGGCACTAATGGTGACAGCGCACTGTTCAGCATTAACCCCTCCACCGGTGCGGTGACGCTGACCGGCAACCCGGACTTTGAAAGCAAATCCAGCTACAGCTTCACCGTTGTGGCCACCGATGCCGCCGGGAATGCCAGCAGCCAGACGGTCACGCTGGGTATTAATAACCTGGACGAGGTTGCGCCTACGATCACCAGCGGCACCACGGCCACGGCGATCAACGAGAACAGCGGCGCGGGTCAGGTGATTTACACCGCCACCGCCACCGACACCGCGGATATCAGCGGTGGTGTCACCTTCTCCCTGAAAGCGGGCAGCGACACGGGTCTGACCATCAACCCGACCACCGGTGCGGTGACGCTGACCGGCAACCCGGATTTTGAAAGCAAATCCAGCTACAGCTTCACCGTTGTGGCCACCGATGCCGCCGGGAATGCCAGCAGCCAGACGGTCACGCTGGGTATTAATAACCTGGACGAGGTTGCGCCTACGATCACCAGCGGCACCACGGCCACGGCGATCAACGAGAACAGCGGCGCGGGTCAGGTGATTTACACCGCCACGGCCACCGACAGCGCGGATATCAGCGGGGGCGTCACTTTCTCCCTGAAAGCGGGCAGCGACGCGGGTCTGACGATTGACCCGACCACCGGCGCGGTGACGCTGACCGGCAACCCGGACTTTGAAAGCAAATCCAGTTACAGCTTTACCGTTGTGGCCACCGATGCCGCCGGGAATGCCAGCAGCCAGACGGTCACGCTGGGCATCAATAACCTCGACGAGGTTGCCCCGACGATCACCAGCGGCACCACGGCCACAGCGATCAACGAGAACAGCGGCGCGGGTCAGGTGATCTACACCGCCACCGCCACCGACACCGCGGATATCAGCGGGGGCGTCACTTTCTCCCTGAAAGCGGGCAGCGACGCGGGGCTGACGATTGACCCGACCACCGGCGCGGTGACGCTGACCGGTAACCCGGACTTTGAAAGCAAATCCAGCTACAGCTTCACGGTTGTGGCCACCGATGCGGCCGGGAATGCCAGCGATCGTACGGTCACGCTGGGTATTAATAACCTCGACGAGGTTGCCCCGACGATCACCAGCGGCACCACGGCCACGGCGATCAACGAGAACAGCGGTGCAGGGCAGGTGATCTACACCGCCACCGCGACCGACAGCGCGGATATCAGCGGGGGCGTCACTTTCTCCCTGAAAGCGGGCAGCGACGCGGGGCTGACGATTGACCCGACCACCGGCGCGGTGACGCTGACCGGCAACCCGGACTTTGAAAGCAAATCCAGCTACAGCTTTACCGTTGTGGCCACCGATGCGGCGGGCAACCACAGCGATCGTACGGTCACGCTGGGTATTAATAACCTCGACGAGGTTGCGCCTACGATCACCAGCGGCACCACGGCCACGGCGATCAACGAGAACAGCGGTGCGGGTCAGGTGATTTATACCGCCACCGCGACCGACACCGCGGATATCAGCGGGGGTGTCACCTTCTCCCTGAAAGCGGGCAGCGACGCGGGTCTGACCATCAACCCGACCACCGGCGCGGTGACGCTGACCGGCAACCCGGACTTTGAAAGCAAATCCAGCTACAGCTTCACGGTTGTGGCCACCGATGCGGCGGGCAACCACAGCGATCGTACGGTCACGCTGGGTATTAATAACCTGGACGAGGTTGCCCCGACGATCACCAGCGGCACCACGGCCACGGCGATCAATGAAAACAGCGGCGCGGGTCAGGTGATCTACACCGCCACCGCGACCGATACCGCGGATATCAGCGGGGGCGTCACCTTCTCACTGAAAGCGGGCAGCGACGCGGGGCTGACCATCAACCCGACCACCGGCGCGGTGACGCTGACCGGCAACCCGGACTTTGAAAGCAAATCCAGCTACAGCTTCACGGTTGTGGCCACCGATGCGGCGGGCAACCACAGCGACCGCACGGTCACGCTGGGTATTAATAACCTGGACGAGGTTGCGCCGACGATCACCAGCGGCACCACGGCCACGGCGATCAACGAGAACAGCGGCGCGGGTCAGGTGATCTACACCGCCACCGCCAGCGACACCGCGGATATCAGCGGGGGCGTCACTTTCTCCCTGAAAGCGGGCAGCGACGCGGGGCTGACCATCAACCCGACCACCGGCGCGGTGACGCTGACCGGTAACCCGGATTTTGAAAGCAAATCCAGCTACAGCTTCACCGTTGTGGCCACCGATGCGGCGGGCAACCACAGCGATCGTACGGTCACGCTGGGTATTAATAACCTGGACGAGGTTGCGCCGACGATCACCAGCGGCACCACGGCCACGGCGATCAACGAGAACAGCGGCGCAGGGCAGGTGATCTACACCGCCACGGCCACCGACACCGCGGATATCAGCGGGGGCGTCACTTTCTCCCTGAAAGCGGGCAGCGACGCGGGGCTGACGATTGACCCGACCACCGGCGCGGTGACGCTGACCGGCAACCCGGACTTTGAAAGCAAATCCAGCTACAGCTTCACCGTTGTGGCCACCGATGCGGCGGGCAACCACAGCGACCGCACGGTCACGCTGGGTATTAATAACCTGGACGAGGTTGCCCCGACGATCACCAGCGGCACCACCGCCACGGCGATCAACGAGAACAGCGGCGCGGGTCAGGTGATCTACACCGCCACCGCGACCGACACCGCGGATATCAGCGGCGGTGTCACCTTCTCCCTGAAAGCGGGCAGCGACGCGGGGCTGACGATTGACCCGACCACCGGCGCGGTGACGCTGACCGGCAACCCGGATTTTGAAAGCAAATCCAGCTACAGCTTCACGGTTGTGGCCACTGATGCGGCGGGCAACCACAGCGACCGCACGGTCACGCTGGGTATTAATAACCTTGACGAGGTTGCCCCGACGATCACCAGCGGCACCACCGCCACGGCGATCAACGAGAACAGCGGCGCGGGTCAGGTGATCTACACCGCCACCGCGACCGACACCGCGGATATCAGCGGCGGTGTCACCTTCTCCCTGAAAGCGGGCAGCGACGCGGGGCTGACGATTGACCCGACCACCGGCGCGGTGACGCTGACCGGCAACCCGGACTTTGAAAGCAAATCCAGCTACAGCTTCACGGTTGTGGCCACCGATGCGGCGGGCAACCACAGCGATCGTACGGTCACGCTGGGCATCAACAACCTCGACGATGTCGCCCCGACGATCACCAGCGGCACCACCGCCACGGCGATCAACGAGAACAGCGGCGCAGGGCAGGTGATTTACACCGCCACCGCGACCGACACTGCGGATATCAGCGGCGGTGTCACCTTCTCCCTGAAAGCGGGCAGCGACGCGGGGCTGACGATTGACCCGACCACCGGCGCGGTGACGCTGACCGGCAACCCGGACTTTGAAAGCAAATCCAGCTACAGCTTCACCGTTGTGGCCACCGATGCGGCGGGCAACCACAGCGACCGCACGGTCACGCTGGGCATCAACAACCTCGACGAGGTTGCCCCCAGCTTCACCACCGGTAACAGCAGCGACAGCTTCGCCACCGCCACGGTGAGCGTTGCCGAAAATACTGCCGCCAGCACCGCGATTTATACTGCGCAGGCCCTTGATAATGACGCCGTGGACGGTGGCGAGCATGTCACCTACAGCTTGATCGATACGGATAATGGCGCAGACGCCCGGTACTTTACTATCGACGCGGCAACGGGTGCAGTCACCTTCAATACCAGCCCTGACTATGAAGGCACCCACGCGCCTGCATACACCTTTATCGTCGCCGCCACTGACGCAGCGGGCCATATGACCACGCAGACCGTCACCGTTAATGTCACCGATGTCGATGAAATCGCACCGACTGTTACGCTCGACGGCAGCTCTAAGGGACCGGTGATGCTGAGCCCGGCGACCAACTTAGTTTACTCCAACGGTTTTGACACAACCACGCTGGGCGACGGTAGCTTCCTGGTGACATGGGGAGGCACCAACAATGGCAGCTACGGGATCTATGCGCAGCGCCTTAGCGCTCAGGGTGTGGCGATGGGTGATCCCGTACAGCTCGCATCTGGCGTGACCATCACTTACGCAAACGGGTCAGACAGTGTCGTCAGCGTGACGGCCATTAATGATGCCGGAGCGTATGCCGTGGCATGGGCCGGCAAGAATGGTACCAACACTGATAGCAGCATCTATACGCAGTTATTCAACGCTGACGGCAGCCCAATATCCGCAGCCGTAAAACTGGATGGGGCCGCTTCTGCGCAGGATATAGCCCCGCAGATCGCGACGCTTACCGATGGCGGCTATATCTTGAGCTGGTACATTAACAACGTCGGTGTCTACGTGCAGCGCTTTGATGACGCTGGTGCCACTGTTGGCAACACCGTGCCGCTGGCGGTGTCCGGTTCTTCTTACAACGCCAGCCCGCAGGTTACCGTGCTGGACAGCGGTAGCTACGTGGTGACCTGGCAGGGCCAAACCTCTGGCGACTACCACATCTATGTGCAGCAGTTCGACGCTACCGGCACCGCTTCCACCCCAGTGATGCTGGACGCCACGACGGGCAACAGTTCTAACAGCGAAATTCAGCCGCAGATCACAGCACTGGCTAACGGTGGCTATGTCGTCACCTGGTCCGGCTACAACTACAGCAACTCGAACTACAACAACGGCACCTATGTGCAGCAGTTCGATGCCAACGGCGCCAGGGTTGGCAGCATCGTTGAACTGGACAGCACGCATAATGGTAATTTCGGTAACAGCTCTACCTACCCGTTCGTTGCAGCGCTGGCCGACGGTGGCTACGCCATCAGCTGGATGGATTATTCCAGCATCAGCGGCTACGTCGATTACAATGTCTTTGTTCAACAGTTCTCTGCTGGTGGCAGCAAAGTGGGTGCTGCTGTGCAACTGGACGCATCACACAACAACACAAGCAGCAACTACGACCAAAACCCGCGCATCACGGCACTGGGCGATGGAGGCTACGTCGTCTCCTGGATGAGTAGGAACGGCTCGAATTGGGACGTCTACACGCAGAAGTTCAATGCCAGCGGTGAGCTTGTGGGTGGTTTCGTGAAACTGGAAGCTTTCAGCGGCGCAACTGACATCTATCCACAAGTTACCGCCGCCGGTGCAGACGGCGAATACATGGTAACCTGGTACGGTTATAACAGCGGCATTTCCGGCCGCCATCTCTACGTGCAGAAATTTAACGCCGATGGCAGCACCTGGGAAAACCTCGTCGTGCTGAACCATGATGGCCAGGCCACCGTGCAAAGCACCGAAAACGGCACCATCTATCTGGTCAACGACAATGTGACGGTAAGCCAGCTCAGCGACATTACCGGCGCTGCCAGCGACCAGTGGGCCAGCACTGCTGTCATCGCAAATACCAGCGCAGCGATCTCTGCTGCCAACCTTGCTGATGGCACTTACCACGCTTACGCCGTCGATGCAGCGGGCAATCTTTCCGTCATTTCCGGCAGCAGCGTGATGGTGGACAACACCGTGCCTGTTTTCACCAGCGCGACCACTGCCGCCGACATTACGGACAGCACCCATGCCGGCGACACCGTCTACACCGCTGCCGCCACCGATGCGCACGGGGTCACCTACAGCCTGAACGACACCGTACACTTCCGGATTAACGCCAGCACTGGCGTGGTGACGCTGCTCTCCAGTCCGGCTCAGGCTGCCGGTGCGCAATTCATCGTCACCGCCACCGACGCCGCTGGTAACCAGACTACCCAGACCGTGACCTACAACGTCGTCGATACCACACCGCCGACCGTCACGCTTATCCGTGACGGGGATGGCGTGGAGAACGGTAATGAGACCGTTAGTGTGCAGAGCACTGAAGCTGGCACGGTATACCTGGTCAGCGACAGCGTGACGGTGACGGATCTGAACAGCCTTACCAGTGCTGCCGACAACCTGGTGAACAGCGTTACCGTTACGGCGAACGCCGGCACCGCGCTGGCGCTGACTGGCCTCGCTGACGGTACATACCACGCCTACGCCGTGGATGCCTCAGGCAATGTCTCTGCTATCTCCGGCAGCAGTGTGATCGTTGACAACACCCTGCCTGTCTTCACCAGTGCCGCCATCGCCGCCGACATTACGGACAGCTCCCACGTCGGCGACACCGTCTACACCGCGGCGGCCACCGATGCGCACGGGGTCACCTACAGCCTGAACGACACCCAGCATTTCAGCATCAACGCCAGCACTGGCCTGGTGACGCTGCTCTCCAGCCCGGCGAAGGCCACCGGGGCGCAATTCATCGTCACCGCCACCGACGCCGCTGGTAATCAGACCACCCAGACCGTGACCTACAACGTCGTCGATACCACACCGCCGACCGTCACGCTTATCCGTGACGCGGATGGCGTGGAGAACGGTAATGAGACCGTTAGTGTGCAGAGCACTGAAGCTGGCACGGTATACCTGGTCAGCGACAGCGTGACGGTGACGGATCTGAACAGCCTTACCAGTGCTGCCGACAACCTGGTGAACAGCGTGACCGTCACGGCCAACACCGGGGCTACGCTGGCACTAACCGGGCTTGCCGACGGCACTTACCATGCTTACGCTGTGGACGCGGCCGGCAATGTCTCTGTTATCTCAGGCAGCAGCGTGGCGGTGGACAATACTGCACCTTTGCTGACCAGCAGTACCCCGCATGACGATGGCAGCAGCGTTGCCACGGGCGCTAACCTCACGCTGACCTTTAGCGAGAATGTGCTGGCGGGCAGTGGTCACATCACCCTGGTCAACGACAGCAACAGCAGTCTGAACAAGGTTATCGACATCACCGACAGTTCGCAGGTCAGCATCAGCGGCAACACGGTGACTATCGACCCGACAACGGATCTGGCGGCAGGCGCAAACTATCACGTCCAAATCGACAGCACCGCGCTGCACGACACGGCGGGTAATGGCTATGCCGGTATCAGCACCTCGACGGGGCTGAATTTCACGACCGCTGCCGCCTCGACCGGGAATCCCTCCATCGTGGTGTTCGACCTGACGACGGGCCAAAGCTCTGACCACAACGGGCGCGTTTTTGATGCCAATACCGCCTACACCATCTATATCAAGGTCAACAGCGATACCAGCACGCTGGTTGGTCTGGATAGCAACGAGATGTGGTCGGGTGCGCAGAATCTGGGCACCGACGACAAAATTGTGCTGGTAGGCACGGGCAGCGCTGTTAAGGGAAGCCATGGCGAGGCAGTGATGGGGATGAATCAAGTTGGAAATGCCGTTCACTGGATGGCAGCGTTCTCTACTTCGTTTTCTAATTATGTCGCCGGAATTAATGCAAACGGCCAGTTCACTCGCAATGATGTAGCGCCTGGCAAGGATCTTTGGAACGGTACCTGGGCCGCGAACCCGAATCATGACAATTCGTTTGCTCAGGCGTATATGCAGGCGATGCCTGCCGGTGTTCTCACCTCGCAAGGGCTGGCGATGCCATGACAGGTTCACTGATACTGCTACGCCGTCTGGTCGAAATGCGGCAGTTTGAGGCGCTGCAGGAGGCAGGCTTTAGCCTGCCGGCGCTCTCACCAGCAGAACAGGTGCTTTTGGCCCTGGCTCAGGCCCATTTGGGCCAGCCAGCGGCGGCCCGCCAGACGCTGATGGCGCTGGACCCGGCTACACTGGAGGTCGACGCCCGCGTCGACCTGGCGGCCTTACACCTGCTTCTTGGGGAATCAGGCGCGGCGCAGGCGCTGCTGGAAGCCACCCGCACTGAGGCACCAGACCACTCGCTTTTGCTGGCGCGTCTGGCTGCCTGTTATGTGCAGCATCAACGGGGGGAGGAGGCTATTCCCCTGTATGAATGCAGTTTGCGCCTGCAACCACGTATCGAGGTCTATCAGCAACTGCTGCGTCTCTATCTGCAAAGTGAGGCGTTGCATCAGGCAGAGGAGACACTGGCCGCCGCAGACCTCTTTTGGGCAGGCGAGCGGGAGCACTGGCCCGCACCGCAGGTGGCTCTGCACGACCAGCAACTGCGCGGCCTGCGTCTGGAACTGTGGCTGGCCCGTGGCGACAATGCCCGCGCTGAGGCCTGGCTGGACTCACGCCATGCTGAACTGGCTGAGGAGGATTACTGTGGCCTGCTGACCGGTTATGTTCAGCGTCTGGCCGAGCGTGGACGCCATGCCCAGGCTGAGGATGCGCTGCGCCGTGGTCTGCATCATTACCCGGAACATCCTGACCTCTACCAACAGCATGCGGAGCTGGCGGAGCTTCAGGGGCGGATGCCTCAGGCCATAATGTTGCTGCACCGCGCCATTAATCTGGCTGGGCAGCAGCAAAAAATGACGCTTCCTCTGCGCCTGAAACTGGCCAGCGTCGCGACTCATGGGCATCCTGCGTTGGCGCGTGACATGGCTGAACAGGCGATTGAGGAGGCCGGGGCGCTGACGCCTTCACCCGATATCGACGCCGCGCAAATCGACTACTGGCTGGCGCAGGCACACGTGGCACTGGCCGGAGTTGACGCGCAGGAGCAGCAGTACACCGGCGCGGAGGCGAGATACGTAGAGGTTCTGCAAGCACATCCGCGGCTGGTACCTGCACTGCAGGGGCTGGGGCAGTTGTATATGCAGTTGGGGCGCATCGACGAGGCCGTCGCGCTGTTTGAGCAGGTACTGGCTGTCGACCCGGCACGCGGTCATGCCGCACTGATTAACGCCCGACGCTTTCCACAAGATGAAGAGACGTTAATTCGCCTGGAAGCCTTTGCACGACGACCTGGCCTTACCGGACCGGTGCAGCCTGGACTACTGCTGCAACTGGCTGCGGCCTGGGAAAAACGCAAGGACTACACCAAAGCCTTCACCCTGGCCGATGAAGCCAATGCGGCCAGTCGTGCGTTTCTGAGTTATGACCCGGTTGCGCATCGGCAAGGCAGCGCGCGTATCCGTCATGCTTTTAGCCGTTCACTATACGAACACCGACGCGGCATCGGCAACGCCTCAACGCTGCCGGTGTTCGTCCTGGGTATGCCGCGTTCCGGTACGACGCTGATTGAACAGATTCTGGCAGGACACAGCCAAATCCACGGCGCGGGCGAACTTGGGGTGATTCCCAGCACGATTGCCAGGCTGGAGCGCTGGGAACGTCATACGGGGTCAGGACGCCATTACCCGGACTGTGTGGACGATCTGTCGGCCGATGTTGTGGCGGGCATTACCGACAGCCTGCTTAAGGAGCTCAAGGAAACCGTGCCAGAAAACGCGTCTGAGGTCCGGCATGTGGTGGATAAGCTGCCGCACAATTTCGAGAACATTGGTCTTATCAAACTGCTGTTCCCGAACGCGCGGATAATCTCAGTACGACGCGATCCGCGCGATATCGCTATCTCCAACTACTTCACCGACTACGCGGCGAAACATGGCGGTATGGGCTTCGCCTATGACCTGCAGTGGATTGGTGAACAGCTGGCCGACCACAATCTCATGATGCACCACTGGAACCAGCTGTTCCCCGGCGAAATTCTCGAGGTGCGCTATGAGGACGTGGTATCTGAACCGGAGCGCGAGGCGCGTCGCATGCTGGATTATCTGGGCGTGCAATGGGAGCCGCAGGTGCTCGACACGTCTGAACTGAAAAGGCCGGTCAAGACCGCCAGTGTGTGGCAGGTACGTCAGCCTATCTATCAGACCGCCCGCGAACGCTGGCGCCGTTACGCGGACTTTCTGACGCCGCTTATCGCCGGTACGAACGCGAAGATCGTGCATGAACCTATTGAGATGGTGAGCTTGCCCGTACCCGGCATGCAGACCGATGGCATAGCGCACTATCGTCAGGGGAAGCTAGATGAAGCAGAGATGCTCTTCAAACGCCTGTTGCACCACGTGCCTGAACACGCGACCGCGCATTTCATGTTGGGTCTGATTTGCGTGCGTAAAGGGCATCTGGCTGAGGGCATTACGCACATGGAAAAGGCACACCAGACATGCCCGTGGAATACCAACTGGCGGGGCGATCTGGCGCAGGCATACGAATTAGCGGAGCAACCGGAAAAAGCACAGAGGTTAAGGGCGCACCACGTCGGTACGGGTGACAACGTGGTAAGCGCAATGGATGAAGGCCGGGATGAGGCATTACCTCTGGGCTTTTCCATTCGCACCTCCGCGACGGGGCCATATTAGAACACCGCTATGACCCTTAGTCAGAAAAGGGGCAAAGGCTACCGGTACACTAAAATGGACGAAAAACGCTAAAAAGCAGACAGCATAAAAAAGCCCCTGCATGCCAGCGCATGCAGGGGCTTTACTCTCTTTCAGGCTCGGTCACCGCATGGGGATTAACCGCGGTTCTCTTCGATATAGTAGGCCAGGTCTGCCGGCGTTTTCAGCACCGTGGCGACTTCGGTGGGCGGGATCATGCAGCCGTAAACGTCCTGCACTTCCAGCACCAAATCCACCGCCAGAATCGAGTCGAGGATATCGGACTCAATCAGTTCATCGTGGAATCCTACTTTGCGGGATAACACTTTTTCAAACAGCGCGAGAATGTCTTGTTCCATCTTTTTTTCCTGAATAATTAGTTAGTGCGGGCGTGAGTATCCAGCAACTTACGATCGATTTTGCCGTTCGGGTTGAGCGGCAGGGCATCTTTAATGATGATTTGAGACGGCACCATGTAGTGCGGGATCACCGCAGAGAGCGACGATTTAATCGTCTCTGGCGCGAGATCCGTCACGCAGAATGCCGCAATGCGCAGTACACCGCCGCCGGATTTCATCAGCGGTAACACCACAGCTTCGCTGATGCCGGACATCGCCAGCAGGCGGTTTTCAATTTCATTAATCTCAATGCGATAGCCGTTCAGCTTGATCTGGCTGTCGTTGCGACCCTGGCAGTACAGAAGGCCGTCTTCATAGCCCAGATCGCCGGTGCGATAGCCACGGTAGGGTTCGCTCTCGCGATGCAGCAGTTTTTCGGCATTCTCCTGCGGCAGGCCCAGATAGCCGCGCATCACGTTTTTGCCCCAGATGATGAGTTCGCCTTCAGGCGTAATTTCCATGTGGGACTCCGGCATCATCGCGCCGACGGGCAGCAGGTCGATGTCGTTATTGAGGATCGCATCGGTGATTTCAATCACCGTGGTGGCGATAGTTGCCTCTGTCGGGCCATAAGAGTTGAGGATTCTGGCCTGGGGGAAGCGGCGACGAAGCTGTTTTACCAGCGCCTTGTTCAGCACCTCACCAATAAAGACAAACACCCCAAGCGCCGGCAGGTAATCGCTGTTGAACTGCGGAGAGAGCAGGCGCTGATAGGCGAACGACGGCGTGGAGACCCAGACGGACACGTCATTCGCTTTCAGACGATCCAGCCAGTTTTCAGCCGCAATATCCTCTTTGGCGTTCAGTACGATATGCCCCCCCGTGGCGAGGTTGGCCAGTAACGGAATCAACGACAGATCAAAACTGAACACCGCGTGGTTCATCAGCACCGGCTTTTCCGGCAGGCAGAAGTCATTGCGCACCCATTTCATAAAGTGCCATACGCTCTCACGGCCAATCTGCACCCCTTTAGGCTTGCCGGTGCTACCGGAGGTAAACATGATGTAGGCCAGATCCTGCTCGGCAAGCACCTCTCCCGCTTCAGCGGTTTTTACGAAGGTTCTGGTGACCACATCGTAGTAGTAAGGCGCCCTGGCGAGGTGACAGATTTCTCTCAGACGCTCCGTAGGATAGATGCAGTCGACAGGAATGTAGGGAATGTTATGCAGCAGGCAGCTATAAATGGCGACGGCAAACTCCGCCTGCTGATGACCGTAAAGCACCACTGGCGTACCGGCGGGCTGCTGGCAGTGTTCATAGCGCTGGGCAAAATCAACCACCGCACCAGCCAGCTCACCCCAGGTCAGCGTCACATCACTGCCGCTGATGGCCAACTGTTGCGGATGGGTGGGATCGCGCAATGCCGCACGCAGAAAGTCCTGTAGTTCAATGAGTTCAGATTGCATTTTCATAGGGGAGACATTCCACTAAAGATGTAAAGGGAGGCTGCGGCGCTTCCCAGCGTCAGAATTCGTCCCAGAAAGGCGATAGCCGGAAGCTGAAGCCAGTGGTTCAGCCTGGGGCTGCGTTTGGCCCACCAGAGCAGCATGTTATGCGCAACAGAGATGCCGCCAAAGAGCGCGCCGCTGATGACGTAGTGCCGTTCCAGCCCGTTCCATGCGCCCATACAAAACAGAGTGCAGAAGATGCCAATATTCTGCGCGAGCGTTTTGTTCTGCCGGAAATAGTTGAGCTTCATCAGGTTCATATAAACCGGCATAAAGACCACATCGCGCAGCCACTCTGAGAGGCTGATGTGGAAGCGACGCCAGAAATCCTGCGGGTTTTTTGCCAGAATCGGCAGGTTGAAGTTGGCAGGAATGTTCAGACCAAACAAGCGGCCCGCGCCTATCGCCATGTTGCTGTAGCCCGCGAAATCAAAGTACAGATAGGCGCTATAGGCCACCGACATCACCACGCCCACGGTCCAGTCAAACGGGCGATGGCTCCATGACTGAATCACCAGGTTATCGATGAGCATCGCCAGCAGGAATTTCTGGATGATGCCGGTAAATATCTGCTCCATTGCCGTTAAGAACTGCGCCCGGTCGATAGCAAACACCGGTTTATTAATATCATTCACCCAGGTGCGCCAGCGGTACATCGGACCTGCGAGAATAATAAAGGGCATAAACAGGTAACAGAAATAGTGCAGGATATTTCGCCCATCTTTTTTACTGCGATAGAGCAGTACGTCAATGGCGCGAAACGTCATAAAAGAGAGGCCAATCATACCCCAGTGATTATTCAGGTGCAGTTTTACCAGGAGTAAAGGCAGCAGCGTTAACGTGACCGCCTGCCAGGTTTTTAACCATCCTTTCTCTTTTAACGTGGCGAGCACAAAAAAAGCGACAAATACGGCGACCGGGATAAGATAGTCATCCTGAAAAATATATCCCCAACCGAATGCGGCCAGCACCGAAAATGCCGACAGATAGGTAAGCCGAAAATGGAGCACACGATTTACCAGCGCAAACATCAGCGCGGATGAAAAAAGCCAGAAAAAAAAGGTTCCGGAGCTGTACATCATTCACCCTCAGAATTTTTGATATTCAAAATGCACTTTAATATTTTTGCTATCGTCCACCGTGGACCAGGCAACAACCGTTACCGCCAGAAAGAGATAAAGAAAAAAAAGGCGTACCGCATATTTCATCATTTAAAATTCTCCGCAATAAAACGGTCCATCGGCACCCACGCAAGCTCAGTGGGATGCAGGCGATCCCAGTTCCAGCCGTTCTGATAAGGCTGCGCGTACATATCGAGATAAGGCACCTGGTTTTCTTTCAGGATTGCCTGAATGCGCTGATCCACTGGCCTGAACGTATCGGTGTTGTAGAGCGCCCACGGGTTTATGGGGTCGACGATGGCAATCACCTGCACATGGCGGGATTTCAGTAATGCAATCGTCTGCTGAAAGACCTCAATCTGTTTTGGTACCACCGGCGTGTCGTCCCATTGTTCGGGTTTATCTCCCGCTTCATAAATGGATTTATCCATCCACATGGTGGCGGCACTTTGCTGGCGTCGGCTGTTAAGTTCACGTGCGTGTGCCAGCTCCTGATCCCAGTCAGGCCGGGCGCTGGTGGGGTGCGGCATCGGCCACGAGGGGGCACTCTTCTTCTCAATATTGAGCAGGGCATACCAGTCGTTTTTCACCAACGTACAAAAATTAGCAAACTGGAAGCTCACTTCGTCGAGGATCATATCGACACTCCAGCCAGCGATTTTCATTTGAGCGAAGGTTAAATGGCTGACCTCTTCTTTATCGATATTTTTTAGGTAATTAACCAGTAGCGGTCGCGCCTGCGGATCCTTCATCAGCGGATCGAATATCGGCGACGGAAAGTGGTCGGCAAAAATAGCGGGTGGAATGCCTTTGGAATAAAAACTGTCCGGCGCTAATAACAGGACAACTTTACTGTTTTCATTCAGATCGTCTTTAAAGCGCGAGAAGAATAAGAACTGCGTAACATCGTCGACAAAGGCATCACCATAAGCCACAACGGGTTTGTGCAGCTGGTTATTAAAGTAATGATAAACCGCGTAATGTTCATTACGAGAGGTGGCCACTTCAGAAGCGCCAATAAAGAAAATTGCATTGCCTTTTAACGCATGTGAAATAGTCGCAATCTTGTCAGCCTGTTCTTTATCAGTGCCTTCCATTGAGGTGATCAACGGATGGAATCTCAGCGGCCCGGACTCGCGGGTCAGCAGCGGGTGGAGGCACAGGAACAGGACAGCGAGCGTCGCCATTAGGATATGTAGGCCCAGCGTGTTTTTTATTTTCATTATAAATGTGAAACAACCTGGTAATAATTTGTTTAAATTTTGTGAGTTGAAGATTCACAATAAAGAGACTTCTTCGTACCGGGCACTATATACCAGGGTGCTGTGCAAATATGAGTATTTCCGTGTAACGGTTTGTACAGCCTTAGCGGGGTAATAATACGCATTGCATCTACCCGGTCAGAGCCCGTTATTGCGGCGGTGAGGCACGGTTTACGCAATAGCTGATCAGCAGGCAGGTAACGGCAGTGCAGTGGGCGCTCAATGAGCGCGGCAGGGGGATGTTTATCCGAACCTAAAAGCAGGCAGCGGGCCGTTCCCCTGCTGCCTTAAGCGTGGCGAGGTCTGCTCTTGCATCATGCCTTGTGCGGGAGCGGTTTGCTGAACTCCACAAACACGGCCCAGGTTTCATCATTTTCTTGATTAAGCATCATGCCCGCGTCCAGTGCGCCGCTGAACATGTTTAATCCAACGTTCATTTTTCCTTCTTTACCGGAGGAGAAAATGGTTTTCTTTTTAAGCTCAAGTCCGGCGCTCAGGCAGCCGCCATTTTCTCTTGCGAAGACAATCGCTTCCCAGGAAGGCTCATAAGGTAACCAGCTAAAGCTGGGTTTATCGAGCGATGCGCCCTCCCGCTACTGGCAGATACTGTCAGGAAAACGATGATTCCTTGCCCTTACTTATTGAACGGCATCAGGTGCCATTACTTCAGGCCCGGTGGCCAATGAGTCCGCCCCGCCGTCAGGGCAGAACACGCCCGTCCAGCATCACCGCCCCCAGGGGCGTTGTTCGCTTATGTACGACCATGACCCCGTGGTCGTAATAATCTCCCGTGGGGTAGCAGACCCGGACCTCTTTCTGGAGATCGGGGTCAAAAACGTCCGCACCGGAACAGTTGTTTCTGCTACCGCTGGCATAGGTAAACGTGGTCCTGTACCAGGCCTCATCGCCAGGCAGGGCCCAGGCAATGACGCTGACAAGGAAATAGAGCACCAGCGTGGTCATGAAAAGGGAGGCAATAATTCCTGCTACCACCTTTTTCAGCCGCGTTTGTAAGTCTTCTGGCGTGCCTCGCATTCGACGAATGATCAAGACGACCATCAGGGCGGCGATGAGCAGGGCGGTAAGAAAAATAGCCTTCAGCAAGGCGGTATGCAGAAAGGTTACCCTGACGATATGTACCTGCCAGTAGACCACGCCAAAAATCACCGCAATGATGGAAAGCACGGTGGGGACCAAAAAAGAGTAAGAGTAATACTTCATTGTGTTGTTATTCTCTCTGCGCTACTGTTCTGCACCTTTGCGGCGTTACGCTAGCATACAAATTAAAAACTCGGCAAAACCTGTATATATGTGCATACTGATTAGGTCTTATCCAGACCTGTGCCGTAACCCCTGAGAGGCGAAATGAGTAAGAATGATAAGGAAAAGCTGGTAGATACCGTGATGGGAGAAGCTGTTCTCTCGATTCTGGAATCAGATGATGATGTCTCTTTTGATGCGTTGATTGGGCAGTTGCAGGAAAGCCTCAGCGCAGAAAGCAACGACGAAAGGCAAGAAGCCTTACGATCTGCGATTGGTGGTGTACATAGTTTTCGTACCCGTCCTGGCGGAAAAAAAGCCCCGGGTCGTTTGCAGGTCACTCAGCGTAAGAGCCGGCTCCAGCATGCCAGCCTTGTCATGGATGAGAACACCGTAAAGCATTAATTGTTGTCAGGCCCCTGTTTTCTGCTTGCGATGACAGGCCTAAGCTTTCCCACAAAACCCCTTCTAATCAGAATTGCTCCGGCATGTTTCTACGAATGCTAAATGTGAATTTGATCGAGCCTTCGGGCTCCAGAAGATATCACGCAGCAGCATGGAGTTTCATTGAAAGAAGATGAACAAATACGCATCGAAGAAATTCACGAGACGATTGGTCAGGCAGCAACGTACCTGATGAATTCCCGACTACCGGTGAATTCTGCCAACATCATCATGGTACTCCGTGCCCAATTGATCATTACCACAAACCCAGGGCAGAAAAAGGTCCTGGAAGCCACCCTGCATCATCTTACGTTAAAACGGGTCAAAACCGCCTGAGCGGGCCAGCTATAAAGCGGTTGCAGAGAGTGAGTAATGCCTTCACGGTTACGGGAAGGCATTACCTGGTCGAGAAAAATGATTTAAACAGCGGGATTACAGATCATCCGGGGTTTTCTGAACGATGATTTCCAGCGCATTTCGGTACACATCCAGTTTCACTACGTCTTCTTCCGTTTCAAGCAGTTGTATCAAAGCCAGAATGAGATCTTTATTTTGCACATCTGGTTTTATGCGACCGATACTTTTCCGGAGGTCGGCAATCAACTTCAACTCCACATCAAAGGCACGAAGGTTGCTTTCAAAGTGAGCGTTTAACTGGTCCTCGGTTGTCATGCGCATAGTCATTCCTGTAAAAATGAAAAAATGGCCTCTCTGAAAAGGGTGGAGAGCCAAGCCCTGAATAAAATTAGTCACCCTTTTTTAAGCCTGCAATGCCCGTCACAAAAAATATTTTTTCCGCTTGTGACCGGGTTACAAACGCCGTGAGGCGTGGCGCTACTATGCGCACGCAGTCCGCTTAGCGCGAAGCGTACTCCCACCACATTTTATGCAACGTATACCACTTATCACCCGGTTCGGGCTGTTTATCCCAGGGTTTATCGATAATGTAATGGATATTTTTTACCCGCGACATGTTCCACATTCTGGGGTGCTGAAATTGCAATGTTTTCAGCGCGTTGTAACCATAGTGCAGCGGCAGCCAGCGGCCATGAAAAATGTCGTTGAGGAAATCCTGCTCTGCGAATACATAGGTGCTGATGTCGGCCATCGCCACGATTTTGGTCAGCATCAGGTTATACACTGCCTGGTCGGGGGTGAGCACCAGAAAACCGGCGTTGAAGTAATTATCGACCGTGGTCGGGGGGCGGGCGGTCATCTCTTCATCTTCACACCAGCTGTAGTAACAGTTATCCGGCTGCCAGCTTGCAGGATAACTTTCGATGCGATTAGGGTTGCAGCGACAGGCGTGACAGGCGGCGATAAACCCCTCCTGTAACGGCAGCTCAAAGACCTCGTCCATGTTCTTTACCACCAGCATGTCGGCGTCGAGAAAGGCAACCCGGGCGTATTCGGTCATCGTCCATACCGCCAGTTTGCTCCAGACATCAGCAAATCGCGCGTTTGCATAGCGATGCGCCAGCGCCGGGTTGGGGCCAATTTCCGGCACGTCACGCACACGGCAGCCCTGATCCTGTAAACGCGAGCGGGTCTGCGCGTCAATGCCCGGCGTAACCATCACCTCCAGTGGCCAGGATGTACCGCTTCGCAGCAGCGAATGGTGCAATGCCTCCACGCCGGGCAGGTAGCCGGGCTGCGTCAGCAGCGTGACCCATGCGAACGTTGATGGGCTCATGCCAACACCTCCGTCATAAAATCATTCAGAAACACGCCACGCGGATCGAACGCCTGGCGGACTTCCTGAAACGCAGACCATTGCGGGTAGCATGTCGGCCAGTCATACAGCCGGGCGTCAAAATATTTGCCCCAGTGCGGTTTACCCCCGACGCTTGCCAGCAACGGCTCAACTGCCCGTAAAAATTCAAGTCCCTCCTGGGAGAGCGAGCCATCTTCGGCGTAATAGACCACAAAGCCGAAGAAACAGGTGGGCGTCTGCCAGGCCGGATTAAGCCAGGCGTCAGACGCGCCCGTACAACGTAAAATAATCGGGTAATGCATATGGGGATGCGTTTCGGCATACCATTTTTTGATTCGGGTAATCGCTGCCGGAGCGTTAGCCAGCGGCACACCGATTTCAATATTGATTTGTGGGGTGGCAATGCCCCGGCAGAAGACCTGGTAAACGTCACCGATCACATCCGAAAAGTCTTTAAAACGGGTGACGGTACGGAAGGGTTTGCCATTTTCGTCAACGATACGGGTGTCATTACGCATGTGCTGTAACGTCTTCTCCACCGCGTTGTTCATCTCGTCGCGGGTATCATCCAGCGTGACCAGGTCACCATGATTTTCTCGCCATGCCTGACGTTCATCCTCATTGGCCTCCCTGGCATTCCAGGTGTGTACTTTGTTTTCTTCCAGAAACCACCAGGCTTTACTGAAGACCCAGGACTGGTTCCATTCGACTAAATCCTGCTCCAGGGTATCTGCACTCACGGCATCTTTAAAACAGGTGTAGAGGGTCGCCGGGCGGGTACGCAGGGTGACGGCGGTAATGGCACCCAGAGCGCCAAGCCCCAGTTGCACCGCGCCAAACCACGGGTGGCTGCGATCCATGCTGTGCAGGTGGCCCGTACCATCAATGAAGCGAATATTCAGGGCTTCGTCGGCGATGGCGCTTTGCTGGAGTCCCTGTCCGTGTGTGCCCGTGGAGATGGCCCCTGCCAGCGTTTGCGCAGCAATCACGCCAGGGGAGGCGTTCAGCATCCGGTTCATGGAGGTCAGGATTTCGTAGACTTCGTGCATGGGGGTGCCCGCTGCAAAGGTGGCACTGTTGTCATCCACGGCCAGCAACCCGCGCAGGCGGGAGATATCCACCAGACGATCTTCAGGGTTGGCTACCGCGAGCATTCTGCCCGACGACATGCGACTCCCCATCAGGCGTATTTTCCCCCGACAATGAATAATGGCTTCCTGTAGCTGCGCCTCGGTCTCTGGTGTGATTACCGCACTTGCCTGCGCAAGGGTGGTGTTTTTCGCCCAGTTGAGCACCCGTGAGTCCGATGGACTCGCAGCTGGCTGGCGGCGGGGGAAAAGGGGGTGGAAAACGGTCATGAACAACTCCTCTGACAAAAACTGATCCAGTTTACAGCATAGTCCCGGATGTAAAAGCGTGACGGATGTCGCATTGATTTTTCAGGGTAAAGGAGGAGAAGAGGCGAAGGATAGGGAAAAAATAGTCATGAGGGGGTAAAGGATTAATTCATGCTTTCGCACTACGGCCTTTCACTTAATAATAAAATGGGTACTGGCAAGATAAGATAGTTATAAATTTGCACCTGCTCAGATTAATTCAAAACATTGTCAGGGTTGTAAATTGATAGTGCCAGATATAAGAACCTGCTAATATGGCTTTTGCACAATATATTTTATGCATCCTCACAACAATATTGATTCAGGATTATAATTATACTTCCCGGCTTGCCGTAAATGGCGGTGGTCAGGTCAGGACGACAATAAGGTGACGCAGTGACAATAAAAAAATTGGCTGCAATATTAGGCTTATCGCATACCACGGTCTCGCGTGCATTAAACGATCATCCTGCCATCAGTCAGGCGACCAAAAACAGCGTGTTGCAGGCCGCCAGAGAGTATGGCTATATCCCCAACAGCGCTGCCCGTGCGCTAAGAAATGCCAGTACCGGCGCCTTTGGCCTGGTCATTCCTGATATTCAGAACGACTTCTTTATCACTATTACCAATGCCATCGCCCACGTTGCGGCAGAACGCGCCTGGCAGATGATGCTCAGCATCAGCGGTGACAGGCCTGAAATGGAACACGCCGCGCTGCTGCGACTGATGACGGCGCGGGTGGACGGCATTATTTTCGCCCCTACCGCTGACCCCTTGCCGGAAACACAGGAGCTTGTGATGCGCACCAATGCCGTTCAGCTTCTGCGTCATCACGATAACCTGCCGACGCCGGTCATTGCTATCGATGAGCGCTACGGTATTAGCCTTGCGGTCAGGCATTTACAGGAACTGGGTCATACGCGTATTGGCTACATTGGCTCTGCCCAGCAGTTGAGCACGGGAGCGGAGCGCTTGCAGGGCTTTTTGCAAAACTTCACCCCGGCGCAGCAGCAGGCGCTTGAGGACATTATTAAAGTCGGGCCGCCGCAGGCAGAGTTTGGTGGCGATGCCTTCCGGCGTATCATGCGCTCGGCAGCACCCCCCAGCGCCCTGGTGCTGGGCAGCCCGCGCTACGCCATGAGTATTCTGCTTGCTGCAAAAGAGATGGATATCTCAATACCTGACGATCTCTCGCTGGTGGCTTACGGTGACGTCTCGTGGGGCAGCTTGCTGGAGGTGAAACTGACCTCTATCTCTTTGCCGGAAAAACAGGTTTCCGACGCCTGTATCAGCATTATCGACAGGCTGATGAACCAGGACACACCGCTCTCTCCCCGGCAATTTTATGCCAGCACGGAAAGCCAGCGCTTTACGCCGCAGCTGGTGCCGGGCGGTTCGACCAAAGCCTTTCGCCCAGGCCCGTAAAAAACCGGATGGGCCACAGGGCGCATCCGGAAAGGTAAATCCAATTGATACACAAGCTTCGGGAAACTATCTGAATGTCGCCAGGAGCTGTTCCGCACCTTTAGTCAGTAACCCCTGGTCAGATCCGATGGCAACCATCCGGAAGCCCAGCTCGATGTAGCGACGGGTCTGGGCTTCATCAGTACATAAAATGCCGGCCGCTTTTCCGGCCGCTCTCACCCGTCTGCCGGTCTCTTCGATCACCTTCACCACCTCCGGGTGCATCGGTTGACCGATGTAGCCCAGGCTTGCCGCGAGATCGCCCGGGCCAATGAAGAAAGCGTCAATACCATCAATGGCCGCCATCGCGTCGATATTCTCCAGCGCCAGGGTCGTTTCCGGCATCACAATCAGGCAGATCTCTTCGTCACAGGTGGTGGCGTAATTTTTGATGCGACCAAAACCGGAGGCGCGTGGGGCCCCGCAATACCCGCGTACGCCGTGTGGCGGATAACGCACAGCGGCCACCAGCGCTTTCGCCTGTTCAACGGTATCCACCTGCGGCACCATCAGCGTATTCACCCCTGCGTCGAGATACCGCTTGATTAACGAAATATCGTGATTCGGCACCCGCACCACCGGCTGGGTCGGCCCGCCGGCAGCACAGGCCTGGAGCTGAGAGTAAATCTCGATGTACTCACTTGGGCCATGTTCAGCATCAAGGCCAATAAAGTCGTAACCGCAGCCGGAAAGGAGCTCTGCGGCAACGTAGCTGCCAAGCTGTGTCCAGAGACCCAACTGCAGGGTGTTATTTTTAATGGCGTGTTTAAAATGATTTTTGGCGAGTTCCATCATTCTGTCCTTTAAGTGAGGGGACTTAACAGGAGTGGCCCTTTTATCCGGCAAAGCGTGTGCTTATCAGCCCGAGTCCGGTGATTTCCGCGTCAAACGCATCGCCCGGTTTGGCCGAAACGGCCGGACCTATCGCACCGGTAATGACAAACTCACCGGCGCGCAGGGGGTTGCCAGTGCGCACCAGGTCGTCCGCGAGCCACTTCAGGGCATGCAGCGGGTGGCCGAGAATAGCGGTCGCTTTACCCTGTGACACCACTTCATCGCCGCGTCGGGTGACCATTTCGCTACGGGTAATATCGCAGTCGGCGAGATAAACCGGACGGGTGCCCAGCACCACCAGGCAGGCAGCGGCGTTATCGGCGACAAAATCGCACGACGTCACGTCCCAGCCTGTTACGCGGCTGTCGCAGATTTCAAAGGCCGGCAGGAGATAGTCAACGGCGTCGATAATATCGAGGATGGTGTGCGCGGTTTGCGTCAGATCTTTTTTCAGCACCACCGCTATTTCCGTCTCGACACGCTGGTCGCTCACCACCGGTTTGGTAATTTCAGCCCCGTCAATCAGTACCATATCGGCATAAATGGTGCCGTAGCAGGGATCAGAGATACCAAACTGTTGCTGTACCGCTTTGTTGGTCAGACCCAGCTTGCGCCCCACCCGGCGGCGACCCCTGGCCTGCCAGAGGCGGTCGTTGTAGTTCTGAATCATGTAGGCAGTATCAAGATCCGTACTGTCGACCAGATCGCGGATAGGGTTACCGGCTTCGTTGTTATCCCAGGCCTGGCGCAGCAAATCCGCCGCTTTAATGATGTTGTTTTGCATATTTGTCTCTGTCTGTCTGAGTTTGTTCTGTTAATTACCGACCCGGTTCTGCGGTTTGCCATCAATAAACGCTTTTACGTTATCGACCGTGGTGTCCAGAATGCGTCCACGTGCTTCAACGGAGGCCCAGGCAATGTGCGGTGTAATGATGCAATTTTTGGCCGTTAACAACGGGTTATCAGGCACCGGCGGTTCTTTGGAGAGCACATCGACGGCAGCACCAGCAATAACGCCGTTATTCAGCGCTGCGGCAAGGTCGGCTTCGTTCACCAGATCGCCGCGAGAGGCATTAAGCAGCAGGGCCGATTTCTTCATTTTGCTCAGGGCCACGGCATTGATCATGCCCTGGGTTTTCGGCGTCAGCAGGCAGTGCAGGCTAATCACATCCGCTTCGGCGTAAAGGGTGTCGAGGCTGACATAGCGCACCCGGTCGTTTTCCAGCGCGCTGTTCTGGTACTCGTCATAGGCCAGTACGTTCATACCCAGCGCCTGGGCCACCACGCCAAAGGCCTGGCCGATGCGCCCATAGCCAATGATGCCGACGTTTTTACCCGCCACTTCCAGCATCGGTTTCAGCCAGTAACAGAAATCGGGTTTTTTACCCCAGCCGCCCGCATGTACATCGGTATCGTGCAGGCCGACCTGGTTGCAGAGTTCCAGCATCAGTGCGGTAGTAAACTGGGCGACGGTTGAGGTGCCGTAAGTGGGCACGTTGGAGATAATGACGCCATGTTTGCTGGCAGCCGCTAAATCAATGACGTTATAGCCGGTTGCCGTTACACCAATAAATTTCAGGTTCGGACACTGGCTAAATTCTTTTTCGGTTAATACGACTTTATTAATAATGGCAATATCCGCGTCGCCGATTCTTTCGACCACCTGGCTGGGTTCAGATGTGTCGTAAACGGTTATTTCACCCAGTTGCTGAAGTTTCTCCCACGACAGATCGCCAGGATTAAGTACACCACCATCTAAAATAACAATTTTCATCATTTTCCTGTTCCAGTGTTATTGCAGCAGTACATCAACCTAATCGATGTACTGCTGTCAGGTCATCAATTACTTAATGTAATTGTTTGGTCTGATTTATTGCTGTCTGTTTATGGTCGAGGGTTAATACCGCTAACAAACTCAGGACGGCGTTAAAGCCAAGCCATACGCCCACCATCGCATTACTGCTGAAGGTATGGTTCAGCCAGGTACAAATGGCCGGGGTCAGCCCGCCGAGGACAGCGGCAGCAACGGCCTGGGCAAAGGAGTAACCTGCAGTACGTGCATGCGCGGGCACCAGTTCCACCATCGCCGCCACCTGAACGGAGCTGTAGCAGGCATACATAAACGAGAACCACAGTTCAAAGACCACAAATTTGAACACGGTCGGGTCCGCCGCAAGCCAGGAGAGCAACGGCCAGGCGGTGATAGCCCCGGTGAGCGTCACCACAATCAACATGGTTCTGCGGTTAACGCGGTCGGCAATCATTGCGGTGACAGGCAGCCACAGCAGAATCGACAAACCAACAAAGAACAGCGTAATAAAGCCAACGTGCTCGCCAAGGTTCAGACTCTTGATAAAGGTGGGCGCATAGGTGGTGACCGTCTGGGCGGTGACGGTTGCCATCGCCACCATCCCCATGCAGGTCAGAATGATGCGCCAGCCGGAGACGAGGCTGCTACAGATCTCTTTGACGCTCGGCGTGGTCTTCTTCTTCGCAAAGACTTCAGTTTCCTGCAAATTAGAGCGCAGCCAGAACATCAACGGGATCACCGCACAACCAATCAGCAGCGGAATACGCCAGCCCCAGTCATGCAGCTCATCCGTGCTCAGGGTATAAAGCAGGACCAGGCCGATAAGGGAGGCGGCCATGACCGCAAACTGTTGGGAACCTACCTGCCAGCAGGTATAGAAAGCGCGGCGATTTGGCGGCGAAATTTCTGCCAGATAGACCACCACGCCACCCAGTTCAGCACCTGCGGAGAAGCCCTGTAGCAAGCGACCTAATATGACGATAACCGGTGCCGCCATGCCAATAGAGGCGTAGGTAGGGGTTAACGCCACGCAGAGAATACCCACCGACATCAGTGCCAGGGCCATAATTAACCCTTTTCTGCGTCCGTGGCGGTCGGTATAGGCCCCAAGGATGATCGCCCCGAACGGACGGGCGAAGAAACCTAAGGCAAATGTCATCAGGGTGAGCATTAACGAAACATATTCATTATCTGACGGGAAATAGGCCTGTGAAATATAACGGGCATAATAGCCATATACCATAAAGTCATAAATTTCCAGAGCATTACCCGCACCCACCTGAATGATGGGTTTCACCTGCATTTTATGTTTGGCCGCAGGGACTACCTCGGCGCTGGTTTCGGTCATTTGAATCTCCTTAAATTATGTTTACCCGTAAGGCGAATGGATAATTTTTGAAAAAACTCATACAACCAGAACAGACATTGAAAATTCAGGTGTAGGGCCCGGAGATAACGCCTGTTCCGCTAAGCGGATATACCCGTCATACTTCAGGCTGCATATGCACTGGTGCGTTCGTTCACCCCAGTGACTGACTTCAGTAAGCTTTTGGGCGCTCACGCGCTTGCCGCCTTTATGCAACGCGAAATAATAAGGGATAAAAATACAAATCTTTTAAAGCGTTATTTATAATCCAGAGCCTTTACGCCAAAATATTCCAGCGCATTACTGTCTTCCAGACGTATCGCTTCATTCCATTTAGAGGTGCGCTCGGCACGAGTCATTGAACCTACTTTTAATTGCCCTGCATTTAGCCCAACGGCGAGATGCACAATAATATTGTCTTCGGTTTCGCCAGAACGGGCTGAAACAATCGTGCCATAACCGGCTTTTTGCGCTTCCATGAAGGCCGTGCGTAACTGCGTAATGGTTCCGGCCTGGTTGGCTTTTAATAACACGGCGTTACAGGCACCTGACTGTGCAGCCGCTTTTACGCGATCACCACTGGTCACGAAATAATCGTCACCGACAATCTGCACTTTCGAACCGGCGGCTTTTGTGAAGGCAATGAGTCCGGCTTCGTCATCTTCCGCTAACGGATCTTCAATCGAAAGAATAGGGTAGCGATCGAGCCAGCCGAGCAGCAGGTCACACATACCGTCCGAATCGTATTCCGTCGATTCCAGCGCCAGACGGTAACGGCCCGCTTTACCAAATTCAGAAGCGGCAATATCCAGCGCAATAGAGACATCCTGACCCGGCGTGTAGCCCGCGCCCTCAATGGCTTTTACCAGGGTATCCAGCGCCTCTTCATTACTGGTGAATTCCGGCCACCAGCCGCCTTCATCCGCCACGCCACTTAAATGCCCGCGCTGTTTCATGATGCGCCCGGCGCTATGGTAGACCTCGGCGGTCATGACCAGCGCTTGCTCAAAAGAGGTGGCGCCGTTGGCAATTACCATCAGATCCTGAATATCGATGCGGCGGCCCGCATGGGCGCCGCCGCCGAATATCTGGATTTGCGGCAGCGGCAGCGCCACGTTGTTGTCCCCTGCCAGGTACTTCCACAGCGGCAGATGGGCATTGTTGGCCGCGGCATACAGGGCCGCCATCGAACAGGCGACAGCGGCGTTCCCCCCCAGACGGGAGAAAGTACCGGTGCCGTCGAGTTCAATCAGGATGCTGTCAATCAGCTGCTGGTCGTTAACATCGGTGCCAGTAAGCGCAGGGGCGATTTCATTTTTAATGTTGCGCAGCGCTTTTTGAACATCTTTACCTGACAGGGCATTACCGCCATCCCGCAACTCCACTGCTTCGTGCATCCCGCAGGACGCGCCTGCCGGTGCCATGCCACGGCCGACGATGCCGTTTTCCAGCTGCACTTCCACTTCGACCGTAGGCCAGCCGCGGGAGTCCCACACGCGACGCCCGCGCACATTTTTAATTCGACTCATAACCCGATCTCCTTCTTCCAGAATGATGTGATGTCTTTGAGCTGGGTAAACTGACGTTCCAGCAATGCGCAACTGATACGGCGCGCGGCTTGCGCCTGAGTTTCGGTAAAATATTCAACGGGAGATTTGCCATCGACCCGCGCCAGAATCAGGCAGGGTAATAACGTGGCGACGCGGGTTTCACAGGCGGTAGCAGGTTCCCATGTCACGCAGTTGAAATAGTGTTGTGTGAGCGTGTCGAAACAAAGGAGCAACTGTTCCTGCACTGCCTGGCTTGCGGTAACAAGGGTTTTTAACAAGAAATGGTTTAAGCAAAATGCCAGATCAAATGCCGGATCGCCGTACCAGGCGCACTCCGCATCGAGAATGACCGGCCCTTTTGGCCCGCGCAGGATATTTTTCGGACTGATATCCCCATGCACCAGCGCCAGCTTTGTTGACTGCGTTCTTTCGCATACCGATTGAATAAAACCAGCGTACTGGGGATAAACGCGGGCAATTTCCCCGAGGTAGGGGTCCAGGCGTAGCGAAAAGAAGTTGTCGTCCCAGGCAAAGATCTTTGCCAGTTCACTGTTTTTTGCGGTTTGCTGATGAATATGGCCCAGCAGGCTACCCATCAGGCCGGCAAACTCTGCATCAATTTCGCCCTGTAATAACTGCGCTTTCCAGTTGGCAAAGTGCTCTGCCGGTAAATAATCCATCACAAAGCAGAGCGCGCTTCTGTCGACGCCCTGAATATGCGGTACGGCATCCGGGGCGATTTGCGCTACGGTTTTCATCCAGTCTATTTCTGCAAAAACGCGTTCAAGCGGGGCGTGCCATGATTTTGCCACCTTCAGTTTGGGCAAGGCCTGCTTGAGGCAGAAATGGTGGTCGCCGACGCTTATCTTTAAAATCGTCGAAGAGACACCGCCTGTTAATGGCGTTACACGCAGGGTGTCGTGTTCGTGAATTAACCCCATAGGAAGCAAAACCTCACGTATTGCCTCCTGACTGGCTGCAAGATCGTTAAAACCTGTGTCCATGCCTGTACCTGCCATTAAATGGTTTTTTAAACGCGTTAAAAACGTCGTAAATATGCGATTTATGCCGCTGGATTAAGCGGGTAGGGTGCGCATTGCCTGATGCAATATCCAGGGTGCTCAAAAATGTTAGCCATTTTAATAACCTTAAATAACATCGTCTGTTGCTGATTTAGATGATTTTGTTGAAGTGAGTTAATTTATGCACACGTGTGCATTGGCGTCAATCGGTTGTTAGCTAAAATAGGTTGGTAACGCGATATGTTAAAATAAAATATGTATAATTCTTCGTTTTTAAATGTTTTATTTAATTGTGATCGGGATCGTATTTCAGAAAATAGTCTATTTTAAACGCGCTCCAGGTATTTAGCTCGCTGAAAGCAGTCTGCGGATGCGAAAGGTCTTAAATTCATTTTTGAGTGTGGGATCACAATGATTAACGGGCTTTTACTACAATTAAGTTAACATTTTGAATTTAATTTTAAGCAGGAGAGATAAATGCCTATACGTGCCGTCATGGCGGAAACGCCGGGCAGAGAGTAAAGTCATTCTTGCTCCCATGACGGTTTGTTATGAAAAATAAGCTTATTTAGTAATGATTGAAATATGCCCGTTGCGCTCCAGGATGGCGTACTTTATGTCATCAAGTTTATCAACGCCCTGATTATTACGGGCTGACACCATGATGTCGTCATAACTGATGTCAGCGTCTTTCATCTTTTTCATCAGCAACTGACCATTTTCCACCAGCACCACCGGCGCGCCATCAATCGCGTCCTCCGCATTGTGGATATACCGTTTGACCAGGCCGAACAAAATGTCGACCACCACCAGGGTGATAATGGTCAATGCCGCACCGGTGACTGAAAAATCGCTTCCCAACAGCGCCTGCTGGGTGGCCTCGCTGATGATGAGCAGCAAAATCAGATCAAACGAGGTCATTTGTAGTAAGGCCCGGCGCCCGGCAATTTTAAACACCACCATCAGTACCAGATAAACGGCGACAGCCCGCAAGACCATTTCCATATTGTCATCCTCAGGGATAGATAAATTGCCAGAGTGTGATGCCGGGTAAACCGTCCACGTCGATTTGTGAGGTCATGCTGCCGGGGGCCAGTGGCGTAAGGCCCAGCCAGAGGGTAAAGGTAGTGCCTGGATAGACATTGTTATACTCCAGTCGCAGTGCGCCATTCTGACTGGACATTGCCGACGGTTGCGGCTGTAAGGTGCGGATTTCGTAGCCTTGCATAAAGTCGCCGCCGAGCGTAATGACCACTCTCTCCTGCTGCGGCACCTTAACGCTTACCCGCATGCTGGTGTCACTTTGCAGACGACCAAAGCGCTGATAGGTGGCCGCTATCTGCCCGTTGTGGTTCCGGGCCGTCGCGTCGCTGAGATAACCTTCCGAAAACAGGCCGCCAAGCGCGGCAAGGACAATCAGCATAAGCAGAAGCGCACCGTACTTCTGAATGCGGGCTTCAGCACGTAGCCAGAAAGGATTTTCTTTTACAGGGTGAGAATAGACAGGCTCATGGTGCTCTTTCACCTTGCTCTCTCCATCAGACAAGATGTTAAGAGTATGGAACAGAAAAACGCGTTCTGCCTTGCGGTAAAACGCGGTATCAGGGGAGTTAACGGGGCAGGGCGATACGCGGTTTAACCCGGTCGTGCAGCGCCGGATTGTCACTCTCGTCTTTCAGTTTTACGCCGGTCAGCCTGCGTAAAAAGGCCTGTTCCAGCAGCCAGGCGAGCTTAAAGGCGGCGGCCTCAAAATTGAGCCCTTCCGGGCGGATGTTGGAGATGCAGTTACGCTCTGACTCTAGTCGCTTGCGCTCTGGCTTCCACGTCAAATAAACCCCCAGACTGTCCGGCGAGGAGAGACCAGGGCGCTCACCGATAAGCATAGCGACCGCTTTGCTGTTGAGGGTTTCGCCGATGTCATCGCCCAGCGCAACGCGGGACTGGTGTGCCAGCACCACCGGGCCATGAGAGAGTCCCAGCGTTTGCAGATAGGGTAACAGGGCGGTAATCAGCCCCAGCGACTGACGTTGCACCGCGTGGGAAGAGAGCCCGTCGCCAATGACCAGCAGCAGATCGTGCGGGGGGATGCGGCTGGCAGCCAGTTCAGCGCGGCTTTCGTCGCTGAGCCTGCGCCCCAGATCCGGGCGGTTAAGGTAGATATGCCGGTCCGTTGCGGCACTGTGTGCCTCCAGGGTTTCCAGGCCCAGCGCCTGAAGCTGTCGGGCAAGACTTTCACTGTCAAACGGCTGGTGGATGGCGTCCCGGGCCTGCGCATGGGCGAGGCCGAAGTTCAGCACTTCCTGGGTGGGAAGGCTGGCGCCACTGCGCCCAAGTGCTATGCGGGCATCGGTAAATTCACGCAGCAGGGTCCATGCATCAGGTGGATTCATGCGAGTGCTCCATGTGGCAGGGCGCTGAGTAGCGGATGGTTAACGCCGGTCAGACGGAGCTGTCCGTGCGCATCAATGATCTGCATGCGGGTTAACCAGTCGGCGAATTCCGGGGCATGCTTCAGCCCCAGCAGGCGGCGAGCATAGAGTGCGTCATGAAAAGAGGTGCTCTGATAGTTGAGCATGATGTCATCCGCACCCGGCACGCCAATCAGGAAGGTCAGCCCGGCGTTACACAACAGGGTGAGCAGGGTGTCCATGTCGTCCTGATCGGCTTCTGCATGGTTGGTGTAGCAGACGTCGCAGCCAATCGGCAGCCCCATCAGCTTGCCGCAGAAGTGATCTTCCAGCCCGGCGCGAATGATCTGCTTGCCGTCATAGAGATACTCCGGCCCGATAAACCCCACCACCGTATTGACCAGCAGCGGACTGAAATGGCGTGCCACGGCGTAGGCGCGCGCCTCGCAGGTTTGCTGGTCCACGTCGTAATGAGCGTTAGCCGACAGGCAACTGCCCTGGCCGGTTTCAAAATACATCACGTTGTTGCCGAGGGTGCCGCGTTTAAGACTTAGCGCCGCCTCCTGCGCCTCTTTAAGCATCGCCAGATTGATGCCAAAACCGCTGTTAGCCGCCTCGGTACCAGCCACCGACTGGAAGACCAGATCTACCGGCGATCCGCGTTCGATCAGTTGGAGGGTATTGGTCACATGGGTCAGCACGCAGGACTGGGTCGGAATGCTAAAGCGGGTAATGATGTCGTCCATCATATGGTTGAGCCTGTCCAGCACCGGCAGGCTGTCGCTGGCCGGATTAATCCCCACCACCGCGTCGCCGGCACCATAGAGCAACCCATCAAGCATACTGGCAGCGATGCCTTTGAGATCATCTGTCGGGTGGTTAGGCTGTAGCCGCACGCTGAGGTGACCGGGCAGACCGATGCTATTACGAAAACGGGTTACGACGCTGCACTTGCTGGCTGCCAGAATCAAATCCTGATTACGCATCAGCTTGCTGACCGCGGCGGCCATTTCCGGGGTAATGGCACAAGCAACGTCGCGCAGCACCGTGCTGTCCGTGGCGTCAGCCAGCAGCCAGTCGCGAAAATCGCCCACCGTCAGGTGGCTGATGGCGTGAAAGGCCGCCGTATTGTGCGTATCGATGATAAGGCGGGTGACTTCATCGTCTTCATAGGGAATAAGTGGATTTTCGAGAATGTCACGCAATGGCAGCGCGGCGAGCGCCATTTTAGCGGCCATGCGTTCTTCAGCCGACTGCGCAGCCACGCCGGCCAGCACATCCCCGGAGCGGGCCGGGGAGGCCTTAGCCATCAGCTCTTTTAAGCTGGCGAACCGGTAGACCCGGTGCGCCAGAGTGGTCTTATACATTCCGTCTCCTCAGGAGAGTACACGCAGTTGCGGGTCGGGTGCGGCGCGTTCACGGGCCGTTGCCGTTTTACGGAACCACAGATAACCGCCGAGCATCATCAGCGCGAAAATCAGCGCCAGCAGCGTGTTGTACCAGACCATCGCCACCAGACAGAGTACCGCCATGCCCAGGGCAAACGCCGGGGCGATCGGAAACAGCGGCGCTTTAAACGGGCGCGTAAGGTTGGGTTCGCTGCGGCGCAGCTTAAACAGTGCCGCCATCGAGGTGATATACATAACAATAGCGCCGAATACCGACATCGTCACAATGCAGGCGGTGAGCGGCATACCACTGATGGTAATGATCGAATCGGAGAAGATAGCGGCAATACCCACCACGCCACCTGCCAGGATGGCGAGATGCGGGGTGCGGGTTTTGCGATTCAGAGTTGCCAGCGGTGCGGGCAGATAGCCTGCGCGTGCCAGCGAGTAGATCTGGCGCGAGTAACCCATGATGATGCCATGAAATGACGCCACCAGGCCAAACAGCCCCAGCCAGACCAGCATATGCAGCCAGCCGCTGCTGTCACCCACCACCACTTTCATTGCCTGGGGCAGGGGATCGTTGATGTTTGACAGGGTGCGCCAGTCGCCCACACCACCGGCAAACATCATTACGCCTACCGCCAGAACGGTTAGCGTCAGAATGCCGCCGCCCAGGGCGCGGGGAATGGTACGCTGCGGATCTTTCGCTTCTTCTGCCGCCATCGACGCGCCTTCAATCGCGAGAAAAAACCAGATAGCAAACGGAATTGCTGCGAACATCCCCGGCAGCGCCAGCCCGCTGAAGTTGTCGGCACCCGCCCAGCCGTTGGCGGTGAAATTATCCCAGGAAAAACCCGGTGCCACGACGCCCATAAAGACCAGCAGTTCAAAGATGGCCAACAGAGTGACAATTAACTCAAACGTAGCGGCAATACCTACGCCGAGAATATTTAGCGTCATAAATATGACGTATGCCCCACAGGCCACCCATTTAGGATCAAGTGAGGGAAACTGAACATTAAGATAAGCCCCGATTGCCATTGCGATGGCCGGTGGCGCAAAAACAAATTCTATCAGGGTCGCGAAACCGGCAATGAAACCCCCGGTCGGCCCGAAAGCCCGATAAGCATAAGCGAAAGGGCCGCCCGCATGAGGGATTGCGGTGGTCAGTTCGGTAAAGCTAAAAATAAAGGCGCAATACATGGCGGCTATCGCCAGGGCGACAATCAGAAAGCCCAGCGTGCCTGCCTGGGACCAGCCATAACTCCAGCCGAAATATTCTCCTGAGATTACCAGGCCAACGGCAATACCCCATAAACGGAAGCTGCCGAGCGTTCTTTTTAGTGTGGTTGATTCGGTGGTCATCTTCTACTGCCTCGCCAATAAACAGAGTGCAGAAGGAATTGCAAAGGCGATGCCACAATCGCTTTATCCTCATAATTCATTGGGTTGTTGATCTTTTGCAGAGGATTACCAGCAAACCGGCCAGAGAATGCACCGTGACCTGTCAGCGGCTGGTGCAGCGTGCGCTTTCATGGTGAAAACCAGTAAGCCGTCTGCCATCGCAGGGCCTAAGGTGGCGTTAAATAAGGGGGAACTTGATAAAATAGGGACCTGAGTGAAATTTTTTCCACTGGCGAAGCATAATGTCCACGCCAAAAAGGAATATTAAAAATAAATACCGGTATACTAATGCGAATATTCCTGGGTCGGGATTTTGCCGCCGGTGCTTTAATTACCTTGAGACCTTTGGAATCGCACATCCTCTATTTTAAACGTTGATTACGTTATAGATTTAATTTTAGTTAATCGATTCTGTCGGTCGAACCATGTATATTTGAAGTTGTCGCCTGATGTTAAATGTAATTTCTGAGAATGAGTTGACCTGAACAAATTCGCACTTTAGTTTGAGAGTGAGAATGGTCAGGAAAATCCAGGATTGTATTTAACTAAGGAGGGGTATATGGCCTGGCGTCCAATTTTGTATGTCATTTTTACCACAAATCCACGATTAACGACCCGACGGGCAAGGCTGCGGCTGGTAGCCAGTCAGGGGTGAACTCGCTCGCTTTACTGGCAAGGGCACGACTTCAGTAACGCTCGTTAAATCCCTAAATCAAGGGCAGCAGACTGACTATCAGCGCTGCATGTTCCCCTCACCCTGACCCTCTCCCCGGAGGGGCGAGGGGATCGTTTTGTGCGGTTTGTCAGTGCTTCTCTCCCTCACGTTTTACAGCGATAGCATTGCTCAATGAGAGTAAAACCGTCGCAGCGATGACCAGGTCCGGCTGAAAATCGACGACGCGTATCCGTAAGGCCGGGGCGCCGCGCAGGGATGCGCGGCGAGGGCGGCTTTACAGGGAGGTTTCCTCCGCCCGTCCCCGATAAGCCTGAAGGATTAAGCGTCGTGAACCGCGAAGCGGCGATTTTCCTGGCCGGGAGCCCGGGTCGCCAGGGTGGTGGCGGTGAACCACCCTGGCACGTTCACGGGTTCTGGCGTGACAGAAAAGCAAGGAACATAAGGTGAACGGAACGACCCTCGGAGCCGCATATTCCCCCTCACCCTGACCCTCTCCCCGGAGGGGCGAGGGGATCGTTTTGTGCGGTTTGTCAGTGCTTCTCTCCCTCACGTTTTGCAGCGATAGCATTGCTCAATGAGAGTAAAACCGTCGCAGCGATGACCAGGTCCGGCTGAAAATCGACGACGCATATCCGCAAGGCCGGGGCGCCGCGCAGGGATGCGCGGCGAGGGCGGCTTTACAGGGAGGTTTCCTCCGCCCGTCCCCGATAAGCCTGAAGGATTAAGCGTCGTGAACCGCGAAGCGGCGATTTTCCTGGCCGGGAGCCCGGGTCGCCAGGGTGGTGGCGGTGAACCACCCTGGCACGTTCACGGGGTCTGGTGTGACAGAAAAGCAAGGAACATAAAGTGAACGGAACGACCCTCGGAGCCGCATGTTCCCCCTCACCCTGACCCTCTCCCTTGAGGGAGAGGGAACCGTCCGTGCTCGTATTTATTTGTGGGGATTCCTCAGCCTAAAGGGAGAGGGAACCGTCCGTGCTACAGGCTCTCAGCCAGTTCAAACATGCCGTACGGGTGAATTTGCAGGAAGTAGGTGTCCCCGACATCCGGCTGCAGCCGTGTGGCGTTCACCTGCAACAAAATGCGCTGTCCGTGCCACTCCACAATGACTTCATACTGCGGCCCCATATAAGCCACGTGCTGAATCACACAGCGCTGGCTCTCTTCGCCATGTTCTCCGAGGGTGATGGCCTCCGGGCGTACCCCCACTGTACCCGTACCCTGGGCGGCAAAATGCTCAGGCTTCGGCAAACGGTAGCCGTAAATAGCCACGCTGTCCTGCTGGATGGTCGCCGGGAACAGGTTGGCATCGCCCATAAAGCTCGCCATAAAACGTGACGCGGGCTGACGATAGAGGTCCTGCGGCGACCCCATCTGCATAATGTTGCCTTTATTCATCACCAGTACGGTGTCGGAGACGGCAAAGGCTTCACTCTGATCGTGAGTGACATACAGTGAAGTGATATTGAACTGCTTTTGCAGCTCGCGAATTTTATCGCGCATGCTGCGACGCAGGTTAGCATCCAGGTTACTCAAGGGTTCATCGAAGAGCAGCACCTTGGGTTTGAGGATCAGCGCACGTGCCAGCGCCACGCGCTGCTGCTGGCCGCCGGAAATCTGGTCTACGAAGCGGTCTTCAAACCCCTCCAGATCCACCATCGCCAGCGCCTCTTTGACGCGGGTTTTGATCTCCGCACGAGGTACGCCGAGCATCTTCAGACCGTACCCCACGTTCTCGCCGAGCGACATATGCGGGAAGAGAGCATAGGACTGAAACACCATGCAGATGTCACGCTGCTGGATAGAACGATGCGTAACGTCTTCGCCGTCAATGAAAATCTGCCCATCGGTGGGCTTTTCCAGCCCGGCGACCAGGCGAAGCACGGTCGTTTTTCCACAGCCGGAGGGGCCGAGCAGGCTTACCATTTCCCCTTTCGGGATGGCGAGATTAATACTTTCAATGACCGTGTTGTTGCCGAAGCGCTTGTTAACGTTACGCAATTCTACGAAATGTTGTTGTGTCATGGTCGTGCTCCGTTACGCCTGGTTTTTGGCTTTGGAACGGGAGATACGAGCCTCACCGATCAGCCAGTCAAAAATAAAGATGATGGCGAGCATCACCACAATAAGGATTGAGCCGTAAGCAATCGCCACGCCGTACTCGCCGTCTTCCACACGATTCAGGATGTAAGCGGTCGCCACGCGGGTGTCCGGGGTGACCAAAAAGACGATGGCACTGACGGTGGTAATCGCACGGACAAAGCTGTAAATGAGCGCTGACAAAATAGCCGGACGCAGCAGCGGCAGCAGGATCTGCGTGATGGTACGCAGAGAGCCGGCGCGCAGGCTAAGCGAGGCTTCATCCAGCGATTTGTCTATCTGACCCAGGCCTGCGATACCCGCACGAATACCCACCGGCACGTTACGCATCACCATCGACATGATGACAATCGCTGCGGTTCCGGTGATGTATACCGGGGCACTGTTAAAGGCGAGGATATAAGAGACCCCAGCCACGGTGCCCGGTACGGCAAAGCACAGCATGGTGGTGAATTCGATGGTCTTTTTGCCTTTAAACTGCTGGCGCACCACAACCCAGGCGATCAGCAGACCAAACGCAGCGGTAATTGGCGCGGCAATACCCGCATACAGCAGCGTATCGAGTAGTGAAGGCCATGCACCGTCGCTCATTCCCTGGCCAAACAGCTTGGTGAAGTTGTCCAGCGTCAGGGTGTAATCCACGCCCCAGTTAACGGTGAAGCTGCCGTAAAAAATGCTGCCGTAAAGCAGGGCATTAAAGGCGACCCAAATGGCCAGTAGCGCGATCACGCTCCAGACCAGGGTGACCGGCAGCGGCTGCACATCGCCACGGTAGGATTTCCCGGAGACCGTCACGTAAGAGCGTTTGCCAATCCACATGTACTGTACGCAGAACACCAGCAGTGAGAAGAGCAGCAGGAAGGCGCCCAGCGTACTCGCCGCCTGATAATCGAGCTGCGAGCCGGTAATATAGAAGTAGATCTGCGTTGCCAGTACGTCGAAGTTGCCGCCCAGCACCAGGGGGTTACTAAAATCAGCCAGCGACTGCACCACCACAATCAGGAAGGCGTTCGCCAGAGCGGGTTTGAGCAAGGGAACAAATACGCCGTTAAAGGTCTGCCAGCGGCTGGCGCGCAGCGTGTAAGACGCCTCTTCCAGCGAAGGATGGATGGTTTTGATGGCCCCATCAATAATCATGAATGCCATCGGCGTAAAGGCCAGAACCTGCGCCAGCCAGATACCGGTAAAGCCATACAGCCAGTTCGTGTTGGTAAGCCCGAACCAGTCGACCATCAGTTCGGTCACGTAGCCGGAACGCCCCATCATCAGGGTAACGCCTAAGCCCACCACGAACGGGGGGGTGACGATGGGCAGAATGGAGAACACGCGCCCGATAATGGCGCTGCGTTTGGCAATACGCGTGGTGTAGATTGCCAGCACCAGGCCAAAGAAGGTGCAGCCGACGCCAACGGCCATCGCCAGCCAGATGGAGTTGAGGATGACCTGGATAATATGCGCCTGCGAAAGCACACTCATAAACGCCAGCGGGGCGAACTCGCCGCTGTCAGTGGTGAACATTGGAATAAAGATGGCGATGCTTGGCCAGACGATAAAGATGCTGATGAGCGCCACAATGGCTATGAGCGACCCAATGACGAAACGGTCACCGCCGAGCCACTCCAGACGGGTCAGCGCCAGCGTCATGATGGCACCTAAAGAGACGAAAAGCACAATGCTGGCGTAGCCAAGACCGCGACCTTCGACCGTGGCGCTGATCGCCACAAAGGCGATGCACAGCAAGGCCCATAACGCATCAAAGTAGTGACGGCCGCGCTGCTCACGTTTCGCTTCACTGAGCGGACGAAGCGCCAGTACGGAAGGGAGCAGATACCATAACCAGCTGACATTGAAATGCGACCAGCCGTAGGCGGCAAAGATTTCATCGGACGTTGAGTCGGTCAGGCCATAATCCAGGCTCCAGCTCGGCAGCAGCGCAAACGCCAGCCAGCCGAGCAAAACCCAAAGGAAGACCGCATCCCGTTTTTTGGCGGGATGGAGAGTGAGTGTATGTGACATAAGCGTTCCGGTGTTGTAGGCCGGGTGAGGCCACAGCGCCTTCACCCGGCAAATGCTGCAGGTGTGGGTTTATTTGCCCATCTTCACGTCGCTAACCCATTTGTTGATCAGCGCCTTACGGACATCCGTGGAACCGTATTTGTCCATGTCGTAGCTGATAAGCTTCAGATCGTCGAGCTTCAGTGAGTTTGGCGAGGTTTCGGCCGTGGTGTTGGTCAGAATCTGGTAAGACTTGCCTTTTTTCCACGCCAGCTCCTGGGCTTCTTTTGACAGCGCCCAGTCCACGAACAGTTTCGCGTTATCCAGGTTACGCGCCCCTTTCAGGATGCTGATACCGCCAATTTCATAGCCGGTGCCTTCACACGGTGAGATAAGTTCCAGCGGTGCGCCTTGCTCTTTTTCCAGTGAGTAATCATGCAGGAAGCCGATGCCAATCGCCGTTTCGCCACGGGCGGCGTTACGCGCCGGGGCAATGCCGGATTTCGTGTACTGTGAGACGTTGCTGTTAAGTTGCTTGAGGTAATCAAAGGCCTGATCCTCGCCCCACAGCTGAACGAAGGTTGCCAGCGCGGTGTAGGCGGTGCCGGAGCTTTGTGGATCTGCTATCTGGATCTCGCCTTTGTATTCCGGTTTGGTCAGATCTTTCCAGCATTTTGGTATCGGCAGGTTTTTCTCTTTCAGGCGCTGGGTATTGACGCCAAAGCCCAGAATGCCCACATACACGGCGGAGGAGAGGTTGCCTTTCACTTTTGCCGGGTCACGGAATTTCTCCATCACCTGCTCAAGATTCGGTGATTTATAGGCCTGCAACAGACCCATTTCTCCCGCCTGGGACTGGGGGTCCAGAGTGCCGCCGTACCAGACATCCGCCTGCGGGTTTTTCTTCTCTGCGTCGACTTTCGCCAGCGTACTGCCGGAACCGTTACGGATGAAGGAGGTTTTGACGTTGTATTTTTCGCCAAAGGCCTGGGTTTCGGTTTCACACATTTCATTGGTGGCGCTGCAATAGACCACCAGACGACCTTCTGCTTTAGCCACGCCGCTAAAGGCGGAGAGTGCCAGGCCGGTTGCTACCAGGGTAGAGAGTAGAGTGACTTTCATTATTTTATCCTTCTTACGAGGTGCCAGGACTGCGTGATGTTGCAATGCCCGCCATCAGTAGCGGCATCAGTAATAAACCCATCAGTACGGCGGCAACGGAGAGCAGAGTGAACATCCCCGACCAGCCATAGCGTTCAATGATTTGTGACAGCGGCCAGCCCGCCAGCGCGGCTCCCAGGTAGGCGAATATGCCGAGAAACCCGGTTATTGAGCCCGCTGCTGCCTTATGTCCGCACTCAACGGCGGCAAGGCCAATCAACATTTGCGGGCCGAAGACAAAAAATCCCACCGTAAAAAAGCACATTGCCAGCAGTGCGTAATGGTGCACCGGCGCGAGCCAGAGTGCCGCCACCGATACCATCAGCCCCAGCGTAAAGAGCAGGATCATCGGCGCACGTTGTCCACTAAACAGCAGGTCTGAGCCCCATCCGGCAAATAACGCCCCCAGCAGGCCGCCGATTTCAAACAGCATGACCGTGGCGTTGGCGCTCAGTAAGTTGACGCCGTGGCTTTCCGACAGCCAGAGATTGCCCCAGTCATTGAGCGCGATGCGGATCAGGTAGACCAGCACGTAAGAGAACCCCAGTAGCCAAATCAACGGGTTACGCAGTACGGTTTCGCGCAGCATCTGCCAGAGGCCCATTGGCGGGCTTTGCTGCTCCTGACGCAGCTCCAGCGGGTCGTGTCGCCACGCCCCTACGCTCGGTAATCCCTCTTCCTGCGGTGTGCCCCGCAGTTGCATCGTTAACCACACGCCCAGTGCCATGCTGAGTATCCCCGGTGTCAGCATCGCCGCCTGCCAGCCCCACCAGTGAGCGGCGAAGGCGCAAATCAGCGGAATAATCGCACCGCCGATGTTGATAGACATATTCCAGCAGCCCCACCAGAAACCGCGTTCGTTACGCGAGTACCAGTGGGTCAGCAGTCGGGCGCAGGGTGGCCAGCCCCAGCCCTGGAAAAAACCGTTTAGCGTCCAGACCACCAGCAGTAGTGGCAGCGAATCACCAAACGCAAACAGCACGTTCAGAAGCCCAGTGGCAAAAAGTCCGCAGCCCATAAAGGCGCGCTGACCGTGGCTGTCGTGCCAGAGCCCGGCGGCGAACTTCGACATGCCGTAGCTGAGATAAAACAGCGATCCCAGCAGGCCGATATCACCTTTATCCAGACCCAAATCGCTTTGCAGCGCAGGGAGTACGTAGTTCACGCTTTTACGCGTCAGATAAAACGCGGCATAGCCCACCACCATAGAGAGCAGCAAACGCGAACGCAGCATGCGATAACGGTGGTCAATGTCCTCAGGCGAGATGGCGTACATAGCGGTCTCCAGTTGCGCTGACTATAGGTAAGTGCAGGCGAAAGCGGATGAGAGAAACTGCCCGGATGACTAAGACTTTTTCCTGGTCAGCGTGAGTTTTGTTGCAAAACTGTGGGCAAGTTAACAGTAACGAAGGTGCCGTTGCGGGATTCGAGGGTCAGCTCTCCGCCAAGCGCATGGACGCGTTCACGCATTCCCTGAATGCCGGAGCCGGGCATTTTCCCGGCGGCAATCCCTACTCCGTTATCCTGCACTTCAAGACGCAAACGCTCGTTGTACTCGCTAAGGCGAATGCGCACTTCGCTGGCGCTGGCGTGTTTGCAGACGTTATTGAGCAACTCCTGCACCAGCCGGTAAAGGGTAAAGACCAGCGTTTCGCTGGTGGGAGGGGTATGCAGTTGGTAGTTGAAACGGCAATCGATGCCACGCTCAGCGAAGGCGAACTCGTTAACCAGGTGGTGTAACGCTTCCTGGAGGGTGAGTTCATCAAGCACCGGGGGACGTAACTGGCGGAGCAACTGTCGCGTGGAGTGGTGAATGCGTCGCGCCAGGGCGTTGATCTGTTCGGCCGCTTCCAGCGCCTGGGGAGTATCGCCCGCGCGTTTGACTAACTGGGACTGGATTTGAATGGCGGTGATGTTCTGGCCGATTTCGTCATGCAGTTCACGGGCCAGGCTTTTACGGGTGTCCTCTTCCGTATGAATCAGCTTTTCCGCCAGTGCCTGCCGCGCGCGCAGTTCGCCCTCCAGCCTGCGACGATAGCGGTCAAGATTCAATGCCAGGTGCTGCTGGCGGCTGATGGCGATGCCCAGCCCGATGCCTAACAGCGCCTGGGTGGCGAGAAAAATCTCCAGCTCCAGTAGATCGCTAAAGCCAACACCGACCTGGCGGGCGATGGTGATGAGCATGCTACCAAGCAGACCCGACATCACGCCGCCCTGCCAGCCAAACTTCCATGCCATAACGACGTTGGGCAAGAACACCACAATCAATAACAGGCGTTCGATTTGCGGAGAGAGCACCATCTGGGTACCGATACCGATGATGAAAAAGAGGCTGCACCAGATGATAAGCGAGGTGCGCAGCGGCGGGGCGATAGTATCCAGCCCCAACAGATGGTGACGATGCTGCTGGCGCAGGAACTCGAAAATCAGATAGGCAAAAGGGGTGAGCAGCACGCCGCCGGTAAACGAAGCCAGCCCGGCCAGCAGGACCGGGCTGTGTAAAAACGGGGCGAGCAGCAGAGTGTGGAGCAGTGCGGTGACGGTAACGGCCGTGAGCAGTAAGGTTAATCGCTGCCAGTACAAGGGAAAGCGGTGCCAGTATCGCTGGGTAAACAGCGCCGGCAGAAGAGTAATAAAGGGGGCGACAAGCATACTGTAACCGCTCACCAGCTGTTCGCTCCAGAGCCAGAAGATCAGCGCCAGTTGCGGCAATAACAGGGCGGGCCAGAACCGCCTTGAAACCAGAATCAACAGAGCCAGATAGACTCCATGTGGCAGAAACAATACCGCCTGCTGGCCGTTGTGGGTCAGATAGAAGCTGAGGGTCCAGAGCATCAGCCAGCCCGGTCCCCAGGCCAGCACGATAAACAGCGATATCACGCCGTGACGCAGGGATCGCGTCATCAGTGGTTCGCCAGCAGATTATGATTTAGCGCGAAGTGCACCAGTTCAATGGTGGTCGCACATTGCAGTTTGCCAAGAACGTTGGCGCGGTGGACGTGAACCGTTTTGTGGCTCAGTTCGAGTTGAAAGGCGATCTCTTTAACGCTGTCACCTTTTACCAGTAAATCAAAAACTTCACGCTCGCGTGGCGTAAGGGTGGAGAGCACTTTTACCGGCTGCACATCGCCGCGCAGGGCTTTGAGGGCATCAGCACAGAGATAGTGCCCGCCAAGTCCGACAGAACGGACCGCACGTACCAGCTCCTCAGGGCCGCAGCGTTTTGTCAGATAGCCACTGGCACCCGCGTCGAGCGCGCTTTGGACAAAAGCCGGGGTGTCATAGATGCTAAGGATAATCGCGCGAAATCCAGGGCGCTGCTGGCGCAGGCGTTTGAGCAGACTGAGACCATTTTCATCCGGCATGGCGACATCCAGTACGGCCACGTCGACATCCTCCTTCAGCAGGGCGGGCCAGGCTTCGGCAGCGGTACTGTATTGCCCGCTGACGCTGAGATCGTCTTCCAGCCCCAGCAACTGCGCAAACCCTGACCGTACTACCACATGATCATCCACCAGAACCACACGTACCATAACGCACTCTCGCAGGAGAAAAGCCCTATCATGCCGCCTGGTTTACGGCTGGCAACGTTCAGGTCGGCGATATGGAACCGATGTAACATAAATGCAATATTTGTGGGGGAGGTGGGCCGCCCTCAGGCGGCCGTGTTGTTCAGATGCGCGCCGATATAGCGCTCATAACGATGGGGCTTCAGGCGTGTCAGATCCACCAGCACCAGACCATCCACGCAATTGTTAAAATCCGGGTCACAACCAAAATCAATAAACTGCACGCCGCCGGGCTCACATAGCTCTGAATACTGCTTATACAGAGGCGGAATTGCACATCCCAGATTGCCGAGCATGGATTTCAGACGGGTTAAATCTTCGCTGTAATCCTCACCGGTAAACTGGGTCAGTACATCCGGCAGCGTGGCAGGCCAGGGGCGGCGCGAGTGGGCCAGTGGCCAGCTTGCCGGGAACCACAGACGGTAGAAGGCCACTAATAAGTCGCGTGCCGCAGGGGGGAACCCCCCGGAAATCGATACCGGACCAAACAGGTAGCGGTATTGCGGATAGCGGGCCAGGTAAGCGCCAATGCCGGACCATAGATAGTCAAGGCCGCGACGCCCCCAGTAGCGTGGCTGAATAAAGCTGCGCCCCAGTTCAATACCCTGCGCCAGGACGTCGGACATCCGCTCGTCATAATGGAACAGGCTGTAGCTGTAGAGCCCGGCCGGACCCCGCTTTTCCACCTGACCTGCGGTAGGCATAAACCGGTAGGCGCCGACGATTTCCAGATCGGTTTCGTCCCAGAGGATCAGATGAAGGTAGTCGTCATCGTACCTGTCGGTGTCGCGGCGTTTGCCACTGCCTTCGCCAACAGCACGGAAGGCTATTTCCCGCAACCGGCCCAGCTCACGCAAGAGCGGCGCATCCTCCTGCCCCTGACGCTGCCAGAGATAAATGATTTTTCCGTCGGGGGTGCGCCCAAGGCACTCGGCTCGTGTCAGCTCCCGGCGCAGCATGGCCCGGTCTTCCGGTCGGGCGATCGCACTCTCGGTTTTAAACAGGCCTGGCGCTTTTTTGCCCAGTCGACGCACGTGCTTGCGACATCTGTCCGCCACATCGCGGGCGGAGAGTGAGGGGGATTGCCAGCTGTCCCAGGGAATACGCTGACCAATGGTGATGGGCAGCGTGGTTCCGCGGCGGCGAAACATTTGTTGCACCAGCAAAAGCAGCGGCAGCGTGTCCGAGAGCAGTGCGGTGCCATAGAAAAGGGGGCTGTTGCGGGCGTTGATCCAGATGGGAAGCAGCGGTGTGCGGAATTTTTTCGCCAGTTTAACGAAGCCTGGATGCCATTTGCCGTCGCGGATGCCTTTGCGGGTCAGCCGTGACACTTCCCCGGCCGGGAAGAAAATCAAGACGCCACCCCGTTGCAGCTGGTTTTCCATCTGTTGCAGTGAAGTTTTTCGCGTGCGGCCGCCCATGTTGTCCACGGGAATAAACAAGGAGCTGAGAGGTTCCAGATGACAGAGCATCCGGTTGGTTACCACTTTGACATCGCGGCGGACCCGGGAAACAGCATACAGCAGTGCCAGTCCGTCCAGTGTGCCGGTGGGATGGTTGGCCACAATCACCAGTGGGCCTTGCTCGGGGATCTGTTCGATGTCATGAGCGGGGAGGGTACAGTGGATCTGCAGATGCTCCAGGACCTGCTCAACCATGTCCAGCCCTTTAAGATGAGGGTGGCTGGCGGCAAACTGTTGAAACTCTTTTTCGTATACCAGGCGTCTTAGCAGATTTTTTTGCCAGGGGGCGGGTTTGGCCTGGGGCCAGAGGTCATCAAGCACACTATCGAGACTAAACATGGTCACTCCTCCTGCCGTCTTGCGATGACAGTAGAAGTTACGGATGACACTTACATTTCAGCTTTGTGAATTAATGGCAACGCAGGAAAGGGGAGAGAGGTAGCCCGGCAGACACCGCCGGGCCTGATGACTTACAAAATCTTACGTTCAGCGAGGTCGAGGGCGAAGTAGCTGAAGATTAAATCGGCACCAGCACGTTTGATTGCTCCAAGGCTTTCCAGAATCACCTTATCTTCATCAATAGCGCCAGCCCTGGCGGCAAATTTGATCATCGCATACTCGCCGCTGACCTGATAAGCCCCCAGAGGTAAAGCGGTACGTTCACGAATATCACGCAGGATATCGAGATAAGCACCGGCCGGTTTTACCATCAGGCAGTCCGCGCCTTGCGCTTCATCAAGCAGCGACTCACGAATGGCCTCGCGGCGGTTCATGGGGTTCATCTGATAGGTTTTACGATCGCCTTTCAGCGCAGTCCCGGCGGCTTCCCGGAACGGGCCATAGAAGGAAGAAGCAAATTTAGTGGAGTAGGACATGATGGCGGTGTCGGTAAAGCCCGCTGCATCCAGAGCCTGACGAATAGCCTGTACCTGGCCGTCCATTGCCGCTGAAGGTGCGATAAAGTCGGCACCGGCTGCTGCCGCGACGACGGCTTGTTTGCCAAGATTGAGCAGGGTTGCATCGTTGTCGACGCCATGATCGCAGAGTACGCCGCAGTGACCGTGAGAAGTGTATTCACAGAAGCAGGTGTCAGACATCACGATCATCTCCGGTACTGCATCTTTGGCAATACGTGACATGCGCGCCACCAGACCATTTTCCTGCCAGGCATCACTACCGGTTGCGTCCGTGTGGTGAGAGATGCCAAAGGTCATGACCGAGCGGATACCCGCGCTGGCGATACGTTCAATTTCACGAGCAAGGTACTTTTCAGGAATGCGCATCACGCCGGGCATGGCGGTAATCGCTTTGTAATCATCAATCTCTTCTTCAACAAAGATGGGCAACACCAGGTCGTTCAGGCTAAGTGTTGTCTCTTCAAACATGGCGCGAAGCGAGGCAGATTTGCGCAGGCGGCGCGGGCGGGTGATTAAGTCAGTCATGATGTGCCTGAAGTCTTAGGAAACGTGGGGGATAGTGTATCTGAAAAAAGAAGGGTGTGTTTTACCAAAATCGTCTTTAACGGCGAGAAGGCCCGACGGAGTCTACATTGGCATAATCATTAGTTGGTGTGATATTTCTTTTTTGAATTTATAGAGGCATTTTATTGGTTTTATAAATTGCATTTGTGTGTTGAATATTCGTTGGTTTTAATAGGCTTTGCTCTGATGTGTATTTCGTTTTAAACCGTTTCATAAAAGAGAATGTTTTCTTTTTTATCTGGATGAAAAGTATGGCTTTTGCTATTTAATCCCCAGGTGTTAGTGATTGAGAAAAGTAATTTATCCGAATTCGGACTTTACGTGAACTTTAATTGAACCATTTGGTTTATGTACGGCATAATTTTCTCCGCAACGAAACTTGATTGTATTTGATGCATTAATAATTGATGGACCAACGATAATATCCCTGAGGAGGGATGACAAATGCACTCCTGGAAAAAGAAACTTGTAGTATCGCAACTGGCATTAGCCTGCACTTTGGCAATCGCTTCTCAGGCAAATGCGGCGACTTATGATACCTGGAATTACGTTGATAATCCTAAGACAGCGCTGGACTGGAGCGATATGGATGCGCCAGGTACGGTTGATGGCAACTATGTGAATTATAGCGGTTTTGTTTACCACAATAATGCGAACGGCGACTTTGATCAAACATTTAACGGTGATACCGTTAACGGTACGATTTCCACCTATTATCTGAACCATGATTATACTAATGGTGTTGATGGCTCAGATAACATATTGAACATCAATAATTCAATTATCCACGGCTCTATTACCTCTCATCTGCCTATTGGCGTTGGTACTGATGGGCATGCATATCAATATCATGAATACGGTACTGACCGCGTAATCGATAATAACTGGCATGATGGCGATGTGTTCACACTGAACATTTCAAACTCCATCATTGATGACGATTATGAAGCATTATATTTCACTGACTCCTACCTGGACGGTGACGTAACCAAACAAACTCATGAAACCTTTACCACGGCAGCAGGTGAAGGCAAACCATATGGCGCAGGCCTTGGCCTTGCCGTAAATCTTGATGTTGAAAGCAATATCAATATTTCGAATAACTCTCGTGTCGCGGGTATCAGCCTGACTCAGGGCAATACGGCTAACAATACCTACACCACTGAGTCCCACACCTGGGATAATAACATCAACGTTTCCAATTCTACCGTCACATCTGGTTCAGTGACTTCTCTTGAGACTTCTGGCTTCTATGGCCACTCTGCTGAACCAAGTGATTATACCGGTAATGGCGGCGACAACGATGTAGCATTGTATTTCAGCGATAGTGCAGCATCTAACTATTCAATGAAAAACAATGTCAACTTTAACAACTCTACTCTGCTTGGCGATGTTGTTTTCAACAGTACCTGGAATGCGAATTTCTATCCTCATGGTTATGATAGCAACGCTGATGGCGCAAAAGACACCAACGGCGGCTGGGCTGATGATGCGTTAAACGTTGATGAGCTGAACATCACCCTGGATAACGGCTCTAAATGGACGGGTTCTGCAAGTTCCAGTTATGAAGCAATTGCCTCTACCGACTGGTATGACGTAACAGATAATAGTATTTATCCTGGCTCTGTCATCGAAGGGAATGCCTGGAACCGAGTCATTGACGATAAAGTTTTCCAGAGCGGCGTATTTAACGTAGCGTTAAATAATGGTTCTGTCTGGAATACTGTAAATGATTCTAATATTGACACTTTGACTGTGAACAACGGTTCAAAAGTTAATGTTGCTCAATCCAGCCTGCTTTCTGACACCATCGCACTGACTAACAGTTCTTCTTTGAACATTGGTGATGAAGGTTATGTAGCAACCGATCATTTGACCGTAAACAGCTACAGTACAGTTAACGTGTCCAGCGATGATACGACAGATTCTTATGGTGGTTACACTCCGTCTCTGTACGCTAACACCATCACTGTCACAAACGGCGGTCTGCTGAATGTGGATGTTGATGAATTTGATATCAACCCCTTCAAAACAGATACCCTGGAGCTGACCAGTGGAAATATTGCTGACAGCAAAGGTCATGTAGTTTCAGGTGTATTCAATATCAATAGCAGCAACTATGTTCTTGATGCTGACCTGGTCAATGACCGCACCAACGATAAAACCAAAGCTAATTATGGCTATGGTGTCATTGCAATGAACTCCGATGGTCACCTGACTATCAACGGCAACGGCGATATCAATGGTGGTAATGAACTGGATAACAGTTCTACTGATGACGTAACCGCAGCCAAAGGTAACTACAAAGTTCGCGTTGACGACTCAACCGGTGCTGGCCGTATCGCTGACTACAAAGGTAAAGAACTTATCTATGTTAACGATAAGAACACCGCAGCAACCTTTACTGCAGCTAACAAAGCCGATCTGGGTGCTTACACCTACGAGGCTCAGCAGAAAGGCAACACCGTTGTTCTGCGTCAGCGTGAACTGACCGACTATGCCAACATGGCGCTGAGCATTCCTTCTGCGAATACCAACATCTGGAACCAGCAGCAGGATACTCTGTCTACCCGTCTGACCAACGGTCGTCATGGACTGGCAGATAACGGTGGCGCATGGGTTAACTACTTCGGTGGTAGCTTCAACGGTGACAACGGCGTTATCGAATACGATCAAGATATCAGCGGCATCATGGTCGGTGTTGATACCTTCGTTGAAGGTAATAACGCGAAATGGACCGTCGGTGCGGCGGCTGGTTTTGCTAAAGGCGATGTAAGCGATCGTTCTGGCAAAGTCGATCAGGATAGCCAGTCTGCGTACATCTACTCTTCTGCACGTTTCGACAACAACGTCTTCGTTGATGGTAACCTGAGCTACAGCCGTTTCAGCAATGACCTGTCTGCAACCATGTCTAACGGTCAGTATGTTGACGGTGATTCTACTACGGATGCATGGGGCTTTGGTCTGAAAGCCGGTTACGACTGGAAAGTGAACGACAACGGCTATGTTACTCCGTATGCTGCTATCTCTGGTCTGTTCCAGTCCGGTGATAACTACCGTCTGAGCAACAACATGAAAGCGGGCGATCAGGATTACGATAGCCTGCGTTATGAACTGGGCGTGGATGCAGGTTACACCTTCTCCTACGGCAGCGATCAGGCTCTGACCCCGTACTTCAAACTGGCTTACGTCTACGATGACTCCAATAACACGGCGAAAGTGAATGGTGACTCTATCGACAATGGCGTTGAAGGTTCTGCGGTTCGTGTTGGTCTGGGTACGCAGTTCAGCTTCACCAAAAACTTCAGTGCTTACACTGATGCAACCTATCTGGGCGGCGGCGACGTTGAACAGGATTGGGGTGCTAAAGTTGGCGTGAAATACACCTGGTAATAAAACTGGCAGGGAAGATATCTTCCCTGCTATTTTGATTTATACAAATTCCCGCTATGGATTGGTGGGAATTTTTACATACAAGGACAGTTAATGATTTCACTGAATAAACCGCTTGCGGAATATTATTTACTAGATCAATGTTTTTCACCTCACGGTACGTTTTTCGAACTGCCAGAAAATACGCTTCTCACTTTCAAAAACATAAATCCTAATGAGGTGGCTATTTTTCTTCAGCAGGGTGAAATTGCTATCAGCCGAAAATATAATGATGTTCTGCTGGGGATTGCCCAGGGGCCTTTTATAAACGGCCTCAGTACAAGCATGATTGCCCGCCCTGTGGAGTACGTTTACACCACACAAAGCATATGTACGGGTTATTATTTACCTTCTGAAAAGGTATTAACCATACTTGAAGATAATCAACTCTGGCGTGAAGCCTTTGCCTGGTTGACCTGGTGGCACCGGCTTGCTGAAAGCCGCGACAGTCAGCTTATAGGAAGTAGCACTTATGATCAGATTCGTTCAACGCTACTAACCATGGCAGACTGGGATGAAACGCTACGCTCACGAATAGGCGTGATGTATTACATTCAACGGCGAACGGGTATTTCCCGCTCGGTGATTGCCGAGGTCCTTTCTGCATTGCGTAAGGGTAATTACATTGAAATGTATAAAGGCAAGCTATTAAAAGTTAATCGCTTGCCCTACGAATATTAAATGAACGGGAATGATATCAGGAGGATGGCACGATGATGGGCTTATTACTGCTCATTTCACTGACCAACTCGTTCACCCCATCACTCATGTTAGTAAATTTCGTTAACGGCGAGCGAGTGACGACAACAAATACCCCGACATTACTTTGTGGAATCATTGCCATATAGGTGATAAAACCGCCGCCGCCGCCTGTTTTTTGAATAATACCCGGGCGCCCCTCTTTGGGTGCCATATAGACCCATCCCATGCCCAAAGCATCAGCTCTGCCTGGCACATCCATACCGATAACACGGGTAAGCTGGTTGCGTTGATAAATCAATGTCTGCATCCGATCGGCCTGGTTATTTCGATGATAGAAATCCGACGAAAGGAACTGCTGCATCCAACGCATCATATCGCCTGGCGTGGAGTAAACCCCGCCACTGCCAATGGCAGCGAGCGTGTTATTACACGGACTGGCTCCCTTCTCGGCGATCATCAGTCGCTTGCATTGATCGGGTGAGGGGGTGAACGTCGTATCTTTCATGCCAAGCGGGCGGGTGATCTGCTCTTCGAAAAGCTGCGGATAAGGTTTACCTGCTGCTCTCGCCAGCGCATCTGCCAACAGATCAAACGCCAGATTGGAATAGGCGGCCTGCGTACCGGGGCCAGCTTTAAGTTTAGCCGTAGAGAGCCAGTTCCATCGTTGTTGCTGGGTAGGCCAGACAAAAACGTCTCTGTGCGCGGCTCCCCCGGGTTGTTCACGAGGCAGGGCACTCGTATGGGTGGCCAGATTCAGTAACGTAATCGGCGATCCCTGCCATGTCGGCACGACAGCGCCAGGCGGGGCATACTTACTCAGGGGATCGTTCAGTTTAACTATCCCCTGATCGTACATTTTCACCAGCATTTCACTGGTCATCAGTTTGGAAATCGACGCGATACGGATAACGGAATCGAGTTGAGGGCGTACGTTGGTGCCCGGGCGCGTTTCACCAAAGCTTCTGAAAACGCGCTGATTGCCATCAATGGCTACCAGAGCCATCCCCGTCGCGCCGCTGCCATAAAAAATATGGTTAGCGTAACGATCAACGATATCAGACGCAAAAGCCGGGTCGGGTGACGTCTGAGCTGCATGGGCTGGTGCCAACGTGAAGGCGTACAGCGCCGCAGAAAAAAGCAAACAACGTTTCAACGAAAGCATCCGTATATGAAAGAAGTGGATAGTGCGTATTTATACTATCTGGCGGGGTATTTCAAAGCACAGAAAAAGGCATAATTTCTGAAATTTACGTAACGATGCGTAAACATGAACTTTTTTCCTGAACCCCAAAGGAATAAAGGGCTGTGGTACCCTCACTTATTAGCAATGATAGCCAGTGATGAGGGGGGATGATGTCGGGCAGACGGATAGTGATGGTAGTGGATATGCAGCAAGGGGTATTCGCCACCCCGCGCTTTCAACGAGAAGAGTGTGTGCGGCAGATAAACCGGCTCATACATGCTGCGGACACGGTGATTTTTATCCAGCACTGTGAGGCGGGTGGCCTCGAGGAGGGCAGTGAAGGGTTCCAGTTACTTCCAGAACTTTACCAGCCGGACCATGCGCTCTATGTCATGAAAACAGCCTGTGACAGTTTCTATCAAACGCGACTGGAAGCGGTGCTCACTGAACATCACATTACACACTTCGTGATGTGCGGTTGCGCCACCGATTATTGTGTCGACACTACGCTGAAAAATGGGGCCAGTCGGGGGTATGCCATCACCGTTGCAGGCGATGCCCACACCACTGCGCATCGACCGGCAGCCAGAGCGGATACGCTCATCGCCCATTATAACGAGGTGTGGCGTACCCTCATACTTCCCGGTAATCCCGTTTTCGTGAAATCCGTCGAAACAATTCTTAACGAGTGGCAGGCGAACTAAGGCGCTACCCTCAGGTCTGATTATCCGCTCTGTAACACCTACCCCGGAAATTCTATATCCGGGGTGAGCTGTGTCGTGTAAGCAATGCAAAAAATAAGAAAGCGCAGGAGAGTATAATGTTTAAGTCTTTTTTCCCAACGCCGAAGTTATTTTTCCTCTCGGCGTTTATTTGGGCATTGATCGCCGTGATATTCTGGCAGGCCGGCGGGGAAGCCTGGCTGTTGAGAATGACCGGCGCCTCATCCGAAGTTCCAATCAGTGCCGCCCGTTTCTGGTCGCTCAATTTTCTTCTTTTTTATGCTTACTACGCCTTCTGTACCGGCATTTTTGCGCTGGCCTGGTTTTTCCTCTCGCCCCATCGCTGGCAGCGCTGGTCTATTCTGGGAACGGCGCTGATTATTTTCGTCACCTGGTTTTTGGTTGAAGTGAACGTTGCGATAAACGCCTGGTACGCCCCGTTCTATGATCTTATTCAGACTGCGCTCAGTGCCCCCAACAAAGTCAGCATCAGCCAGCTTTATCATGAGATTGGCACTTTTCTGTGGATTGCACTGATCGCCGTCTCCGTGGCGGTATTAAACAACTTCTTCGTGAGTCATTATGTTTTCCGCTGGCGTACGGCGATGAACGAATATTATATGGCGCACTGGGAACAGCTCCGCCACATCGAGGGTGCCGCCCAGCGTGTGCAGGAAGACACGATGCGTTTTGCCAGCACTCTGGAGGACATGGGGGTAAGCTTTATTAATGCCATCATGACCCTGATTGCCTTTTTGCCGGTGCTGGTTGCGTTATCGCCTCATGTCCCGGAACTGCCGTTGGTTGGGCATATTCCTTATGGCCTGGTGATTGCTGCGATCGCATGGTCTCTTTTGGGCACGTTTTTACTGGCAGCGGTGGGGATCAAACTTCCTGGCCTGGAGTTTAAAAACCAGCGCGTGGAAGCGGCTTACCGCAAAGAGCTGGTTTACGGTGAGGATGACGCAGAGCGGGCAAAACCAAATACCATGCGCGAACTGTTTGCCGCCGTTCGCCGTAACTATTTCCGTCTCTACTTCCACTATATGTATTTCAACATCGCACGTATTTTGTATCTTCAGGTGGATGTGGTTTTCGGTTTGATTGTGCTGTTTCCGACCATTGCTGCGGGTGCGATCACCTTTGGGTTGATGCGTCAAATCACCAACGTCTTTGAACAGGTTCGTAGCTCATTCCAGTATCTTATTGCTTCCTGGACTACGCTGGTTGAACTGATGTCTATCTATAAACGTTTGCGCAGTTTTGAACACGAACTGGACGGGCAGCCGCTAACGCAAATGACCAACCACTTTAGCTAACGCAAGGAACATTATGTCAGTTTGCGCGCCGCGTCTTTTCGCGACCACAATGACCCTGCTGGCGGGATGCATTCTCGCTGGCTGTACCACCGGCAAGAACACCACGGCGACCAGAACTGCTGGCCCGGCGGCCGTGTCTGAAGCAGAAAAACCACAGGATGTGGAGAGCGTTGTCCGACGCAAAATGCCCGCCAGTGTAAAAGACAGAGATGAATGGGCAAAAGCACTGGCTACGACCTTCTCAAGCCAGGGGCTGGACCCGACGCTGGAAAATATCTGTTCCGTGCTCGCTGTAGCGCAGCAGGAGTCGAATTATCAGGCCGATCCTGCGGTTGCCGGGCTGAATAAGATTGCCTGGAAAGAGATTGACCGACGGGCTGCACGCCTGCATATCCCTGAGATCCTCGTCCACACCGCGCTGAAAATTAACTCGCCGAACGGTAAGAGTTACAGCGAGCGCCTGGATAACGTCCGTACGGAAAAACAGCTGAGTGAAATTTTTGATGACTTCATTGGTACGGTGCCGATGGGGCTGACGTTATTCGGCTCTTATAACCCGGTGCGCACCGGCGGTCCGATGCAAATCAGTATTGCGTTTGCTGAGCAGCATACGGATGGCTACCCGTGGAAAATGGCGGGTACGGTACGTCAGGAAGTCTTTACCCGGCGTGGCGGCTTATGGTTTGGAACCTATCACTTGCTCAACTACCCGGCTAACTACAGCGCACCTCTCTACCGTTTTGCCGATTTCAATGCGGGATGGTACGCCAGTCGTAACGCTGCTTTCCAGAATGCAGTCAGCAAAGCGACAGGGGTGAAGCTGGCGTTGGATGGTGATGTTATTCTCTATAACAGTAGCGAGGCGGGCAGCACGGAACGCGCAGTACAAAAACTGGGGCCAGCGTTAGGGATGAGCGATCGGGATATTCATCGTCAGCTGGCCACGGGCGACAGCATAGCTTTCGAAAAAACTGCCTTGTATCGGGAGGTTTATCGCCTGGCAGAGCAGAAAACCGGTAAAAGCTTGCCCAGAGAAATCCTGCCGGGTATCCAGCTTGAAAGCCCGAAAATCACGCGCAACCTCACCACCGCATGGTTTGCGAAGCGCGTCGACGATCGTCGGGCTCAGTGTATGCGCGGTCAGTGATGACGTCGCCAGCGCAGTATAAGGCCAATAACGCCTAAAATTGCACTACCCACCAGAAACGGCACCAGACCAAAGAGGGTGCCGACGCCGAAGCCGATTTCAACCTGAGGTCGGTTTGCATCCTGCACCTGTACCAGATGTTCAAACACCCCCGGTGCATGGACCAGCAGATTCAGTAGCTGTGCCCCGGCCCAAAAGCAGAGAAGCACAAATACCGCATAGGCAATATTTCCTGGCGTGGAGGCGTCGCGGGTTTTCTTCCCGGTAAAGGGTTTCGACAGTGTAAAGTCAGCCATAGAGACCTCCGCTTGATTCAGTTTTCCGGCAAAAAGCCAGTGACACTGAGTGATTTTGACAGCAGGATGAAATTGTCAACATCGGAATGGTGATAATTTCATTGCGGGAAGGTTTCCAGTTGGGTAAATTTTGTCGATGCTCACATTTTTGTAATATTTTGGTTACGTAATTAACATTTAAGAATTTCCGCATAGGCCACAGACGGGATAACGGGAATATGCGAGGATATATTTTTTATTGCCGGAGTTGTCATGAAGCTGCCCACGAAAATACGCCGTGACTGGCATTATTATGCGTTTGCGATTGGTTTGATTTTTATTCTGAATGGAGTGGTGGGGCTATTGGGTTTTGAGGCCAAAGGCTGGCAGGAATATGCCGTCGGTCTGGTCACCTGGGTTATCAGTTTTTGGCTCGCCGGGCTCATTATTCGCCGCCGCCCTGAGGATGAGCCTGAAGCGACGGCGAAAAACGAGGAAGAAAAGCCGCTGGATTAACGTCCCATTGAGGACTTGAGTGCGCTATCTGCCTGATGGCGCGCCAGCGCCAGTTCAATAAGCTGCGTGATCAAATCGGTGTAGCCGATACCACTGGCCTCCCACAATTTGGGGTACATGCTGATATTGGTGAAGCCCGGCAGCGTATTGATTTCGTTAATAATGACTTCATTTTCTGGCGTGAGGAATACATCGACACGCGCCATCCCCGCGCACCCCAGTGTCTGATAAGCCTGAACGGCAATCTCGCGAATACGGTCATTCACTTCCGGGGTAATATCGGCAGGTACAACGACCTGTGCGCCATTATCATCAATATATTTGGTGTCATAGGCGTAGAAATCGCTGTTTAATACAATTTCACCGCAGGTACTGGCTCTCGGACGATCGTTCCCAAGTACCGCACACTCAATTTCACGCCCTTTTATGCCCGTCTCAACCACCACTTTATGGTCGAACTCAAAGGCCAGGCTGACGGCCGCAGCGTATTGCGCTTCGCTGGTGACTTTACTGACGCCGACCGATGAACCCTGGTTTGCCGGTTTAACAAACAGCGGCAGCCCAAGCTTTTCCTGAACCTCGTGGAAAGCGAAACGATCGCGGTTGCCGCGCGTCAGGGTGATAAAAGGCGCGATGGCAAGCCCGGCATCACGCAGCAGACGTTTGGTGACGTCTTTGTCCATGCAGGCTGCAGAGCCCAGCACATCAGAACCGACAAAGGGCAACCCGGCCATACGCAACAAGCCCTGGAGTGTGCCGTCTTCACCCTGGGTACCGTGAACGATAGGAAAGATAACATCCACCGGTGCCAGGGGGAGGCCGTCGTGAGCATTAATCAGTTGCCCGGACAACTGGCCCGGCACCAGGGCGACGGTTTCTTCTGAAGGGTTGAGGGCAATGCGCGCCGGATCGCTGGCATTTTGCAGGTAATTATTCGCATCATTACAGTGCCACTGTCCCTGCTTATCTATTCCCAGCAGGACGACCTCGAAACGCGATTTATCCATTGCATCAACAATATTTTTTGCCGATTGCAGCGACACTTCATGTTCAGCCGATTTACCGCCAAACACGACTCCTACCCGCAGTTTTGCCATCACACCTTTCACTCACATCAATCAGAAAGCACATACCATATCACTTCTGCCATACTGTTTTCAGTGATAAATGGAGGGGATACGTGAAAGGGAAAAGCCTGTTAGTTCTTGGTATTTTGGTGGCAGCAGGCGGGGCGGGATACCGCTATCTGCCATCTTATTACAACCCCTTTGCTCCGCTTACGCTGCGCGATCCGCCGGGGCGAATAACGCAATATAAATTACGTCACCTTTCGCCTGAACAGTGTTCAGCTCTCCTTGTGCAGGCTAATCAGCAAAAGTTAATCTCCGCATCGCCGGTTGCTGACAGCCAGGGCGAGTGTCCTTTAACCAACGTGGTACGGGTTCGCGACTTTGGTGCGGTGAAGTTGAGCAGCAGTTTTTTAGCCAGTTGTCCGCTGGCGCTGAGTTCGGCACTTTTCGTTGAACAGCAGGCGCGTCCGCTCACCCGGCAGTTCACCAACCAGGCACTGGTGCGTATTGATCATCTGGGCAGCTATGCCTGCCGTAATATTTATAACCGGGCAGAAGGACGGCGCAGCGAACACGCCACCGCGGATGCGTTAGATATCAGCGGGTTCAGGCTGGCAAATGGTGAAGTGGTAACGGTATTGCGTGGCTGGCCGGCGCCTGCCACACAACCCTGGCTGCGCGCGATGTTGAGCGCAAGCTGCCACTATTACGGCAATGGACTCGGCCCGGAATACAACGCCGCGCACGCCAACCATTTCCATCTCGGCATGCGTGGGTTCGGACTTTGCCGGTAAGTATAAACTGCGGATATTATTCGCGTTCTTGCTGTCCTCTGCCGCCAGCGCTGATTGTCAGGGGATAAAACACTAAAATAGGGGTAAAAGCACCACGGGTAGCTCTTCGCTCCGGCCTTCTTGTTACTCTGTGTCTAATTTGTCAAAAAATGAATCATTACTGCTATCTATGGAATCCTGGAAGGTCAATCTCATCTCGGTCTGGTTCGGCTGCTTCTTTACCGGCCTGGCAATCAGCCAGATCTTACCGTTTTTGCCGCTCTATGTTGCTGAACTCGGTGTCACGTCGCACGAGGCGCTGTCGCTATGGTCAGGGCTGACCTTTAGCATTACCTTTCTCGTTTCTGCTATTGTTTCGCCCCTCTGGGGCAGTCTTGCTGACAGAAAAGGGCGCAAATTAATGTTGCTGCGCGCGTCCCTCGGCATGGCGGTGGCTATCCTGCTTCAGGCATTTGCCACGAACGTCTGGCAACTGCTTATCCTGCGTGGCGTGATGGGGCTGACCTCAGGTTACATCCCCAATGCGATGGCGCTTGTGGCGTCGCAAGCGCCACGGGAGCGAAGTGGCTGGGCGTTGAGTACACTCTCTACTGCGCAAATTAGCGGCGTCATTGGCGGGCCGCTGATGGGAGGCTTCCTGGCCGATCATTTTGGTTTGCGAACGGTCTTCTTTATCACGGCTATTTTACTGGTTATTAGTTTCCTGGTGACCCTGTTTCTTATCAAAGAGGGGGGACGTCCCAAAATTACTAAGGCGCAGCGGTTAAGCGGCAGGGCCGTATTCTCGACGCTGCCTTACCCGGGACTGGTCATTAGCTTGTTTGTGACCACAATGGTCATCCAGTTATGTAATGGTTCGGTGGGGCCGATTCTGGCGCTTTTCATCCAGTCCATGACCCCTGACAGCAGCAACGTTGCGTTTCTTAGTGGCCTGATTGCGGCTGTTCCCGGTGTCTCTGCACTCATGTCTGCGCCCCGGCTCGGTAAACTTGGCGACCGTATCGGCACCGCGCGCATTTTAATGGCCACGCTGGTGTGTGCCGTGGTTCTGTTTTTTGCCATGTCCTTCGTAACCACACCCTTTCAACTGGGGGTACTGCGCTTTCTGCTGGGGTTTGCCGATGGCGCAATGTTACCCGCCGTGCAAACGCTGCTGCTCAAGTACGCGAGCGATCAGGTGACGGGACGTATATTTGGCTATAACCAGTCGTTTATGTATCTGGGAAACGTCGCAGGGCCGCTGATGGGGGCTTCGGTATCGGCAATGGCTGGATTCCGATGGGTCTTTGCCGCGACGGCGCTGGTTGTGTTGTGCAATATCTGGCAACTTGCCATCGCGCTTCGTAAGGTAAAAAAATAAACAGATGACTTGTCACGGGTCTATTACCCAGGCAGTTCGATAAGTTTTTTTATATAAAAGGTCGGTTTTTAGCCGTTATTTTTTCAGCGTTGAGTTGGCCATTGTACGCTTTTGTAGCAGAGAAACGTTTCGCTAATACGCTTTTAATATTATGAGTTGCAAGTCACGGATTTTGACTAAAAATAGTAGTTGCATCTGCTTTGCAACTACTAATGAGAATGCTAACTTCAGCGGATCTCACATAAGGAAATAGCACTATGAAAAATCTCATTGCAGAATTATTAGTGAAACTTGCCCAAAAGGAAGAAGAGTCCAAAGAACTGGTTGCGCAGGTGGAGGCGCTTGAGATCGTCGTAACGGCACTGTTACGACAGATGGCGCAACCGGAGCAGCAGGCGCTTATCGACAGCATCGAAGGTGCAATGGATGATATTTCGCCGGATTCAGAGGTTCCCCCGCAGGATAGGGAGTTACTTCAACAATACTTAAAAAAGCTTTTAAGGCACCCGCGCAACCAGGTTGGTAAGGAAGGTCAGATTGTCATCTGACTGTCATGCGCGCTGCCTATAGTCGCTCTGTTTTTTATTTCTTTTAAGTATTTTTACACGGAGAAAATAAATTGAAACAGAGCGCATTATTCCTTGCCTTATTTCCGATGCTGTTTACCCCTGTTATTTATGCTGAGACCTCTTCGACGGCAGTATTGGAAACGCGTGCCGCGCAAGGCGATATTACGGCCCAGGGCGGCGCTCGCCGTTTAAGTGGCGATCAGACCGATGCTATTCGCGCTTCACTGAATGATAAGCCCGCTAAAAATATCATTTTGCTCATTGGCGATGGGATGGGCGACTCCGAAATTACCGCTGCACGAAATTATGCTGAAGGTGCGGGTGGCTATTTCAAAGGTATAGATGCCCTACCGCTGACGGGGCAATATACGCACTATGCGCTCGATAAAAAAACGGGCAAACCTGATTATGTTACCGACTCGGCCGCGTCTGCGACCGCATGGTCTACCGGCGTGAAGACCTACAATGGCGCGCTGGGTGTCGATATCCATGAAAAAGATCATATGACGATTCTGGAAATGGCAAAGGCCGCAGGCCTGGCAACCGGCAACGTCTCGACAGCGGAGTTACAGGACGCCACCCCCGCAGCCCTGGTTTCCCATGTTATTTCGCGTAAATGCTACGGCCCGAGCGTGACCAGCGAAAAATGCGCTGCTAACGCACTGGAAAAAGGTGGCAAAGGATCAATTACGGAACAACTGCTCAACGCCCGTGCGGACGTCACGCTGGGTGGCGGCGCAAAAACTTTCAGCGAAGCGGCCACGGCAGGTGAATGGAAAGGTAAGACACTGCGTGAGCAGGCGCAGGCGCGCGGCTACCAACTGGTAGGCGATGCTGCTGGCCTTGCCGCCATTACTGATGCCAGTCAGGATAAACCGCTGTTGGGTCTGTTCTCTGAAGGCAATATGCCGGTACGCTGGGAAGGACCAAAAGCCTCTTTGCACGGCAATACCGATAAACCCGCCGTAACCTGTACGCCGAATGCTAAACGCAACGACACCATTCCGACTCTGGCGCAAATGACCGATAAGGCCCTTGAGCTGCTGAGCAAAAATGAGAAAGGCTTCTTCCTGCAGGTCGAAGGTGCTTCCATTGACAAACAGGATCACGCTGCCAATCCATGTGGTCAGATAGGTGAAACGGTCGATCTTGACGAAGCGGTACAAAAAGCACTCGCGTTCGCGAAAAAAAAGGGCAACACGCTGGTTATCGTAACCGCTGACCATGCGCATGCCAGCCAGATCATCCCTGCTGATACCAAAGCGCCGGGCCTGAGCCAGTTGCTCAATACCAAAGACGGCACGGTGATGGCGATGACATATGGCAACTCTGAAGAAGAGTCTATGGAACATACCGGCACGCAGATACGTATTGCTGCCTATGGTCCTCATGCCGCCAACGTGGTTGGCCTCACCGATCAGACTGACCTGTTCTTCACTATGAAAGCAGCGCTTGGTCTGAAATAAGAGCCGCCCGGCGGGAATTTCTTCCGTCGGGTGGTTTTTTTACCCGTACAGACCATTCTTAAGAAGCAAACTTCAAGAAGGATGGTGCTATGAAAATAACCTTACTGGTCACGCTCCTGTTCGGTCTTGTGTTCGTCACGGCGCTTAGCGCTGCTGAAAAACCTCTTACTCCTCAACAACAACGAATGACCCTGTGTAATCAACAAGCGAACGTCCAGACGCTCTCCGGCGATGCCCGCAAGCAATACATGAGTGACTGCCTGAAAAATACCCACACTGAACCTGGTCAAAAAAGCCTGTCACCGCAGCAGCAAAAGATGCGCGAGTGCAATTCACAGGCCACTCAGCAATCGCTTAAAGGTGAAGATCGCAGCAAGTTCATGAGTGCCTGTCTGAAAAAAACCGGCTAAGCCGAACGGGTGAGCGGCATCCTTCGCTCACCCGAAATTTCATACTTTCTCCCCACACCCCCTCTCTATAATTTGGGAAATTGTTTCAGAATGTTCCCAAAAATTATGAGTGATAATAGCTTTTATACCGACGAAGAGGCGGGCAAGGAGGGCAACGTCAAGCGTCGCGACGAGGATCGTTACAGCGACGGTCTGCATTTCGCGCGACGGGAGAGATTGCCTCGTGCCGTAGGGCTTGCATGTCTGTTCTTCCCGCTGGCCGCCGAACTGGTATCCAGGCCGACGGCGGGAGGCTGGTGGGTACTACTGGTGCTCTGGACGTTCGTCTGGCCCCATCTGGCCTGGCAGCTTTCCTCGCGATCCAGCGATCCGCTCACCAGCGAAATACACAACCTGAAGGCAGATGCCATCTTCGCAGGGGTCTGGATGGCGTTAACCGGCCTGAACCTGATGCCGTCGCTGGCGCTCGCCATCATGGTCATCACCACCACCATGTGCGCGGGGGGCACGCGTCTTTGTATCGCAGCCGTGATTCTGACTTTGGTATCTGGTCTGACAACGCTCAAACTCACCGGTGTGGCCGTCAACCCGGTCAGTTCGCCATTTACCGTCTGGCTGACTGTGCCAGTCCTGCTTATCTATCCGCTGCTCTTTTCCTGGGTGAGCTACCGGACTATGGCGCGCATGGAGGAGCACCGGCGACGGCTTCAGGAGATGAGCATCCGTGATGGCATGACAGGGGTTTATAACCGGCGTCATTGGGAAACGTTACTGCGCAGCGAGTATGATCACTCCAGACGGCACCAGCGCGTCGCAACGCTGTTACTTATCGACGTTGATCATTTTAAGTTGATCAATGATACCCACGGTCACGATATTGGCGATGAAGCGATCATTGCGATCACGCGTCATCTCCAGCTCAGCCTGCGGGGAAGTGATGTGATTGGTCGTTTTGGCGGCGACGAGTTTGCCATCATTATGGGCGGCACTTCCTCCGAAAATGCTATCGCAGCCATGGCGCGGGTGCACGATCGCCTGGCGACCTTCCGCCTTACCAGTGTCCCCCAGCTTGAACTGCACATCAGCGTAGGCATTGCCTCGCTGACCGAAGAGATGACCCATCATCGTGAATGGCTAAAATCTGCCGATCTGGCCCTTTATAAAGCGAAAAAAGCGGGGCGCAATCGTACTGAAGTGGCTGCCTGAAACCTCCCGTCTTGTTGCTCAACGTCTAATCTCTGCCAGGCTTAAAGCGTCACCATTACCTTTTGTGTGTCTTTATTTTTCCTCGTGGTGTGCGCTGTCTGGCGTTACGACCCTTTTCCCACACTGGTACGAGAGCACTGTTATGAGCTATCAATTTGTAACTGAAATCAATAAATTACCCGAAGGTCAGCCGGTAAAATTTGAAGTATCTGGTACCTCGATTATCCTCATTCGTACTCTGGCCCAGGTGCGGGCGTTTCAAAGTAAATGCCCGCATGCAGGCGCGCCGCTGGAGCAAGGGGCGGTATGTGAAGGTCGCCTTGTCTGCCCGTGGCATAAGGCAGAGTTTGACATCCGAAACGGACAGTGGCTGGAGCCGTTAGCCCTCTCCAGCCTGAAACAGTACCCGGTTCTGATTGAGGAAAATCGGGTGATGGTCAACCCGCGCCCGATGTCTCCTGCACGTTTTCCCCAGATCCGTGGCGATGAAGAAGAGACCACCGTTATTGTGGGAACGGGGGCGGCTGGCAGTGCGGCAGCCATCACCCTGCAGGATGAAGGTTATAAGGGGCGGCTGATCCTGATTGATAAAGAGGATGATGCACCTTATGACCGTACAGCACTGAGCAAATTTGTCCCGGCGGGAAAGATGAAGATCGGCGAAGTGCCGCATATTCTGGATGAAGCCTTTTATCATCAGCCTGGCGTTGAAAGCGTGCGTGGGGAGGTCACCCAGCTCAACAGCCGCGAGCACCTGCTGACATTGAGCAGTGGCAATACTATCCGTTATGACAAGCTTCTGCTGGCGACGGGCGGGCAGCCCGTGTGGCCTGAAACCGAAGGCAGAGAGCTGGGCGGCGTGCATGTCCTGCGTGATATACACCAGGCGGAGCAGTTGTTAAATGACGTTGAGCGTGAGCAACAGCTGGTGATTATCGGTAACAGCTTTATTGCTATGGAACTGGCGGCAGCATTACGTAATCAGGACATAAATGTCACCGTCGTCTCCCGCCATGAACTCCCTTTTGTTCCGCAGTTTGGCGAGGAAATGGGGCGTCACTTCTTTGAACTGCACAAACAAAATGGTGTGAAATTCGTGACCGGTGAGCCTGCTGCTCTGCAGGGGAACGGGCAGGTGCATAGCGTGGTGCTTAAAAATGGCCGCACCCTGCCTGCGCATGTGGTGGTATTTGCCACGGGCGTTACTCCCTCTACGGCGTTCGTCCATGATCTTCATCGTGAAGAGGATGGCAGCCTGACTGTCGATGAAATGCTTACGGCTGCGCCGGACGTTTGGGCCGTAGGGGACATTGCGAGCTATCCTGCTCCCGAAGGGCGTCGGCGCATTGAACACTGGCGTGTTGCGCAGCAGCAGGGCCATCTGGCGGCGCTGAATATGATGGGCGCGCAGCACCGCTTTACTCAGGTGCCCTTTTTCTGGACGACCCACTTTGGCACCCGATTTGAGTACCTGGGCTACGCCGCAGACTGGGACAGCACAAAAATGCTCGGCTCCTTCGACAGCAAGCGCTTTGCGGTGCTTTACGGCGAGGAGGGGATATTAAAAGCTGTGCTGAGCAGCGGAGAGTACACGCAAACCGCGGCACTGCTGCTGAAGATGCAGCGGCCGCTCAGCCTTGACGCGGCCAGCGAAATGTTTGCCTGAGGAGAGGCGCCACCGGTGAACCTGCCTGTGGCGCACTCCTTTATTTGCTCAGTGCTTCAGACTTCGCCATACAGGCCTGCATGGCATCCATGATGGCCGCGCGAAAACCTTTCTCTTCCAGCACTTTTACCGCTTCAATGGTCGTTCCTCCTGGCGAGCAGACCATATCTTTAAGCTCGCCGGGGTGCTTACCGGTTTCCAGCACCATTTTTGCCGATCCCATGACCGCCTGCGCCGCAAAGCGGTAAGCTTGCGCACGGGGCATACCGCCAAGCACGGCGGCATCGGCCATCGCTTCAATGAACATAAACACGTAGGCAGGGGCGGAACCACTGACGCCCACCACCGGGTGGATCATGGATTCAGAAACGACTTCCGCTTCGCCAAAACTTCGGAATATGCTCAGTACATCGGCGATATCTGCATCAGTCACCAGCGCGTTGGCGGTGACGGAGGTCATGCCAGCATTCACCAGCGAAGGGGTATTTGGCATGGTGCGGATGATTTTGCGATCGTGGCCGAGCGCGCGCGCCAGTTGATCCAGCGTGACGCCGGCAGCAATGGAGACAACCAGGGTCTCTTTATTCAGGCTGGACGCCACATCGCTGAGGACTTTAATCATGATGTTAGGTTTGACCGCACCGAAGACGATATCCGCAACCTGGGCCACTTCCTGCGCGCTCTGGGCAGCGTTAATCCCATATTCATCATGCAGAGCCGCAACCTTGTCCGGCGACGGGGTGTAGACCCAGATCTGTCCAGGCTGTACCTGACCACTGGCAATAAGCCCACCCAGAATCGCTTTACCCATATTGCCGCAGCCGATAAAACCGATTTTTTTCTCCATTCCCTCTGTCTCTCCGCTGATAGTGTGTTGTGGGCTATAGCTTAACGCATGACGGTGATGCAGGGCTAAATCTTAACGTTATGCTTTGCGTGCCCTGGATTTAACGCCACAATGAACGCAACTAACTGAGAGGTCAGCATGGTGATTTGGGTTGATGCGGACGCCTGTCCGAATGTAATTAAAGAGATTCTTTTTCGTGCCGCCGAGCGCACGCAAACGCCGCTAACATTGGTGGCAAACCAGAATATCCGCGTTCCACCGTCCCGTTTTATACGTTCAGTGAGGGTCGCGGCGGGTTTTGACGTCGCTGATAACGAAATCGTCCGTCTCTGCGGACAAGGGGATCTGGTTATCACCGCCGACATTCCTCTCGCGGCGGAGGTCCTGGCAAAAGGGGGCGAAGCGCTTAATCCACGTGGCGAGCGCTATACCGAGGCGACCATAAAAGAGAGGCTGACCATGCGCGATTTTATGGACACCCTGCGTGCCAGCGGTATTCAGACCGGCGGCCCGGACAGCCTGACCCAGCGCGATCGTCAGCAATTTGCCGCGCAACTGGATAAATGGTTACTGGAGCGGCAACGTCGTCAGGGATAGCCTTCACATTATGACTGTCATGTGAATATGTTACGCTTACTTCGCCCGTAGCCTTGTCAACCGTCATGAGTTTAAGTAAGGTTATCGCTACACGGGTTGCATTAAAATCTTTACGCTCAAACCAGGCGTCGTTTCTGGATTTAGTCGGAGCGGGATGCAAATAATACTTTCATATGTAAAGATTAATTTACGACCGCAAGACACCACGCGGGGTGATCAATCACTTTCATTTTTCATGCACCTTGCAACATCTGAGGGAACATCAGTTCATGACGCTACCCATCTTTCTCATTGGCGCACGCGGCTGCGGAAAAACCACCATCGGTCATGCGCTTTCGCAGTTACAGTCCTGTAAGTTTGTTGACACCGACCACTGGCTGCAGGAACAGGCGCAGATGACCGTTGCGCAGTTGGTTTGTCAGGAAGGCTGGCAGGGCTTTCGGGCCAGAGAGACGCAAGCGCTGGAGGCGGTCACGGCACCTGCTCATGTGGTTGCGACGGGCGGGGGGATCGTTCTGAGCGAATATAATCGTCAGTTCATGCGTGAAAAAGGGCTGGTCTTTTATCTGCACGCCCCGGTTTCGGTGTTGGTGGATCGTCTGGAAGCTTATCCACACGAGAGCCAGCGCCCGACGCTCACCGGTAAGCCGATTCGCGAAGAGGTCAGTGAGGTGCTGGCCGGGCGGGATGCACTCTACCGTGAGACTGCGCATCACGTTGTCGATGCTTCGGCGAGCCTTGATGAGGTTATTGCTGAAATTCGTCACGCGATCGGTATGGCCCGCGCCAGTTAGCGAAACGATTGTCTATACTTAAAGCCTGACTGAAATAAAAGGAAAAGTCATGGCCAGTAAACCACCCTATCCAAGAGAAGCCCGTGTCGTTACCATCGAAAAAGGCGCGACCGGGCAGACTGTTACCTGGTATCAGCTCCGTGCCGATCACCCTAAACCTGATGCCTTGATAAGTGAACATCCTACGGAGCAGGAAGCCCTTGATGCAAAACGTCGCTATGAGGACCCGGAAAAAAGTTGATGCCTGAGGTGCTCCTACTGCTGTTCCGTAAAGGCTGAAAAAGAGGTTTTCGTCACATTATTCACCCTGGTAAAGTGGATGATGACCGATAATAATCAAACGTTATTAAATCATTCTGGAAACTTCCGGAAACTGGAAGAGAGGTGGTTATCCGACGCGAATGCACGGGATGCCACTCAGTTGTACTTCCGGTTTCCGCCGAAGCCTGAATAAACGTGCAGTGTTGCAAGGCGGATATACAATGAGTGCGACCCTGGCAATCCTCACCATCGGTGTGGTGCCTGTAAAAGAGATCTTACCGCTGTTGACCGAACATATTTCTGAACAGCAAATTACCCATGTTAGCTTGCTCGGCAACATGGAACCAGAAGAGGTCCAAAAGGAATATTACCTTGAGCCAGGGCAAACCCCCCTGCCAACCCGGCTGAGTGACGAGAACATCGTCAGTGTTTCACGCGAGAAAGTGGAACGCGATCTGCAAAGTGTCATTGAAGTGCTTGATAACCAGGGCTACGACGTCATTTTGCTGATGAGCACTGCGCCGATTCGTGGCCTGAGTGCGAGAAATGCCATTCTTATCGAACCGCAACGCATTATTCCGCCGCTGGTCGCCTCTATTGTTGACGGACACCAGGTCGGGGTTATTGTGCCTATTCCGGAGCTGATGGCTCAACAGAGACAAAAGTGGGCGCTGCTTGAGAACGAACCCTACTATGAACTGGCCCACCCCTTCCAGGCGACGGAATATGAGCTGGTAGAAGCAGGAAAAAGCCTGATCGACCAGGGGGCCGATGTTTTAATGCTTAATTGCCTTGGCTTTCATCAATGGCACCGCGATTTATTCCAGAAAGCCCTCGATGTGCCGGTATTACTCTCTAACGTGCTGGTGGCGCGGCTGGCGTCGGAACTGCTGGTATAGGTCTTTTTCGCGTGACAGAGATGAAGTCTGGCCTCTATAGTGGTTTTCCATACGTTTTCTTAAAATAAAAGGGCCAGTACATGCTTCAGAGTAATGAATACTTTTCCGGTAAAGTGAAATCCATTGGTTTTACCAGCAGCAGTACGGGTCGTGCCAGCGTTGGCGTGATGGCTGAAGGGGAATATACCTTTGGGACCGCACAACCTGAAGAGATGACGGTGGTAAGTGGTGCGTTACATGTCCTGCTGCCAGGCGAAACTGAGTGGAAAACTTATGCTGCCGGAGAGGTGTTCCATGTGCCGGGCCACAGTGAATTTCATCTGCAGATTGCAGAGCCTTCTTCCTATCTCTGCCGCTACCTGTAAGCCAGATTCAAAAAAATGCCCGGACAGACCGGGCTTTTTTTATGCAGAGTCAGCGGTCAGCGCTGGGCTTCGCCGCCAAGCCCTTCCACCAGACTATGAATCAGCGTCGAGAGTTCACCGGTCATCAGAATAAAGTCAGCATCGAAACGCTGAGCCACGTCATCCCGGTCAATGTCCTGATTCTGGTCACGAATTTCATCGCCAAATTTCAGCCGTTTGATAGATCCATCGTCGCAGACAACAAACTGCACGCGCTGTTGCCAGTCGAGGGCCAGTTTCGTCACTACTTTTCCGGCTTCGATGTGCACGGCGATTTCGTCACTGACCAGCTCCTGCTTTTTACAGCGAATCACGCCGCCATCTTCCAGCATCGCCTTAAGCTCTGCTTCATCAAGCAGCTGGAAACCCTGGGCAACGGTGCCGGAGCGTACCCATTCAGTCAGCGTCAGTTCAATGGGATTTTCCATAGTGAGCGGAACCACCGGCAGGGAGCCAAGGCTTTTACGCAGCAATGCCAGCGTATCTTCAGCCTTTTTCGCGCTTGCGCTGTCGACCATAATCAGCCCGTTGACCGTATCAATCCACATCATGGTCTGGCTGAAACGGCTGAAAGCGCGAGGCAGCAAAGAGTGCAGCACTTCGTCTTTCAGCGAGTCTTTTTCAGTTTTCTTCAGTTTGCGGCCCTGATCGGCTTCCAGGCGGGAAATTTTTGCTTCCAGCGCCTGTTTCACCACCGGAGAAGGGAGAATTTTTTCTTCTTTGCGGGCGCAAATAATAATCTGGCCGTTGGCAGTGTGGGTCAGCGCATCACTGTGTGAACCCATCGGTGGAACCCACCCGGTTTTCGCCATATCCTGACTACCGCATGGGGTAAACGATAGTGGGGCAAGCTGTTTTTCCATCTCTTCCGCCTGCAACGCAACATCGCGGCTGAGACGGTATACCATTAAATTTTTAAACCACAGCATGATTTTTTCCACGGCCTTGTCGTTAAATGCAGCGGGCATGATACCCAATTGTCGCCACGCTTGCATGTGAATGCGTTGTCCAACTATGAGGAGCATTGTGTGCGTATTGGTATTGATTTAGGTGGCACGAAGACAGAAATTATCGCGCTGAGCGACGGCGGGGAGGAGTTGTTTCGCCACCGCCAGGCAACCCCGCGTGATTATCATCAAACCATTGAACTGATTGCTTCTCTTGTTTTTCTTACCGAAAAAGAGACCGGCCAAACCGGCACGGTGGGAATGGGCATTCCGGGCTCAATTTCCCCTTATACCGGCGTGGTGAAGAATGCCAATTCGACCTGGCTGAACGGTAAACCTTTTGATAAAGATCTGAGCCAGCGTCTGAATCGCGAGGTGCGACTGGCAAACGATGCCAACTGCCTGGCGGTGTCAGAAGCCGTGGACGGCGCAGCGGCAGGGGCGCAAACCGTCTTTGCGGTGATCATTGGCACGGGGTGCGGATCGGGCGTGGCTCTCAGCGGCCGATCCCATATCGGCGGCAACGGCACGGCCGGAGAGTGGGGCCATAATCCCCTGCCGTGGATGGATGAAGATGAGCTGCGCTATCGTGCCGAGGTTCCCTGTTATTGTGGCAAACAGGGCTGCATTGAAACCTTTATTTCCGGCACCGGCTTTGGCACCGACTACCAGCGTTTAAGTGGTAAATCACTCAAAGGGAACGAGATAGTTCGTCTGGTAGAGGAACAGGACCCGGTTGCTGAACTGGCGTTAAGCCGTTACGAGTTGCGTCTGGCCAAGTCGCTGGCCCATGTGGTGAATATTCTTGACCCGGATGTCATTGTGCTCGGCGGTGGCATGAGCAACGTTGAGCGTCTCTATAAAACAGTACCTGGTCTGATAAAGCATTGGGTCTTTGGCGGGGAGTGTGAAACGCCGATTCGCAAAGCGCTTCATGGTGACTCCAGCGGCGTTCGCGGCGCCGCCTGGCTGTGGCCACAGGCGTAGCGCAAAGCATGTACCCGGCGATCGTCACACCGCCGGGTACATGCGTCATTTCTCTACCGCAAAAACCTTATCCAGCTTGCTGTACCCCAGCCCGTTGATTTTTCGCACTTTGATCTGCACCGGGATCCGCTCCTTCATGGCCTCGACGTGGCTGATGACCCCAATGGTCTTCCCGGTCGCGTTCAGCGCATCGAGGGCATCCAGTGCCGTATCCAGCGTTTCGCTGTCGAGGGTGCCAAAACCTTCATCAAGGAACAGCGAATCGATACGGGTTTTATGACTGACCAGGTCCGAGAGCGCCAGCGCCAGCGCCAGACTGACAAGAAAACTTTCCCCGCCGGAAAGCGTTCGTGTATCACGCACTGCATCTGCCTGCCAGGTATCGATCACCTCCAGTTCGAGGGCTTCACTCGCTTTACGTTTAAGCAGATAACGTCCATGCAGGCGGTTAAGCTGGTTATTGGCGAGCCAGACCAGGTTATCAAGCGTTAACCCCTGGGCGAACTTACGGAATTTATCGCCATCCCTGGAGCCGATAAGCTGGGAAAGATGGCTCCAGTCCTCGCAGCGGGCCGAGATGTGATGGATCTCCTGCATCAGCGACTGCAGGCGCTGGCGATTATCCGCATCCTGTTTGATCTGCTGGCGAAGCGCGCCCTGACGGGTAGTGTTTTCGCGAAGCTCACCGGCAAGCACCGTCTGCGCCTGCTGACTTTTCTCCCTGGTGGCGTCCTCATCCAGTCCGGCGGGTGGCCGGGCAGTATGCATATCCAGAGCCTGAGCGGCGCTGGAGACCAGCGTCCGGGTTTGCTGAAGGTCGCTCTCCAGCCGCTGGCGTAACTGCTCCAGCCGCAGACGCTCGGCATCATCCAGCAGGGCGGCAAGGAACGACTGCTCATCAACAAACTCACTGTCTGCCAGCGCACCGGCAAACTGTTTTTCCAGCGCGCTCAGGCGCTCTGCTTCCTGGGCGAGTTGCTGTTGCAGGGTCTGCCACTGGCTTTGCAGTGAGACGCACTCGTTATGCACCTGCTGCCAGTTCTCCAGCGGGGCGGTCGTAGTGGCGTCGTCGCAGGCCTCGTCCGGCAGCGTATCGATAACCGGCGCGAGTCGGGCAATATTTTCATGCAGGGCGGTAAACGCCGCCTGTTTCTCCTGCCATTCTTCCGCTTCCCGGGTGCGTTCGGCCAGCCATGCTGTTGCTTCTCCTTCAGCTGGCAGGGTCAGCCCCAGTGGCTCCAGCAAGGCTGCCAGCGTGGCGCGACGGGCATCCGCGCTCTCCTGATACTGTGCCACCTGCTGACGAAGCTCGTTTATCTGAGTCTGTAACGACTGGCGCTGACCGAGCTGATAGAGCTGATGTTCATACGCATCCTGCGCGGCCTGCCAACTGGTAAGATCGTGCCGGGGCGGCATGTCAATGTTCAGCGCCGCGCAGAGGGTTGCCCACTCCTCACGCAGCGTCTGCTCATCCTGCTGCAAAATTTTGGCTTCACGCTCCTCTTTTTCATACCGCTCCGCCAGTCCCTTGAGGCGTTCGCTGAGGGCCACGCCCTCTTCCTTTATTGTGCGGACTTCACTGTCCAGCGCATCGCGGCGAGCCTGATTGACGCCTGGCACAATGGCCTGATAGTCGGCAATAGCCGGGTGGCTGGTCGAGCCGCAAAGCGGGCAGGGAGTATCGGGCTGCAGCCGGGCACGTTCATTTTCCAGACGATGGATACGTTCCTCAAGTTCGCAAAGGGTACGAATGTCGGTCAGGAGCTGATTTTTTTCTTTATATTGCGCCCGTTTTTGCGCCAGTTCTTCCTCATACTTTTTACGCTGCGCATCCAGTTCAGTAAGGCTTTGCTGCCGCCGGGAGAGATGGTTTTGCAATGGTGCAAAGCGGGCGTGAAGCGCGTGCAGACGCTGGCGCAATGGGCGCTGTTGTGCGCTGTGTGACATCGCAGCAGCCACCTCTTCCGCGGTCATTTCCAGCGAAACAGTCGTCAGCGTGCGTAACTTCTCTTCATTTTGCGTGAGTCGGGATTGCAGGGCCTGCCAGGGTTTTTTATCCTCTTCCTGCTGACTGAGCATGGCGCGCCAGCCTGCCAGCTCATTCTGCCAGCGCTGGAAACGGGCGTTATCGGCAAGCCAGGTTTTTAGGGATATCTGGGATGCCATTAACTGTGCATGCTGGTGCACCGCTGTCGCGCGAATGCGCCCACGCAGCGTGCGACTGGCATGTAAGCGAGTGTTCACTTCTTCGCTCTGACGATGGCCGTTTTGCCACTGCAGACGCTGTTCCTGAAGGCGAGACCAGACCGGTTGTAGCGCCAGCGCGGGCTGGGCGCGGCTGAGCAGGGCCAGTTGAGGCTGGGCATCGGTGTAAGCCTGGGTAGCCTGCGCGTTTGCAGCCTGCGCCCGATGCAGATCGGTTTGCAATTCATGGCTGCGGTTAAGCCAGTTCAGCTGCGTCTGCGCGGCCTGCTGTCTCGTCAGCAGACGCGCTTCCTCGTCAGTGAGCGCCTGCAAACCTGTGGTGAGCGCCTGACGTTGCTCCTCATTGAGCAGCACAACGCCTTCGGCCTGTGCCTGGTACTTTTCCAGTTCCGTTCTGGCGAGTTTGTGTTTTTCAAACACGCTCGCGGAAATCTGCCCGTAAATCTCAGTGCCCGTCAGTTCTTCCAGCAACTCCGCCCGCTCTTTGGGTCTGGCGTTGAGAAACGCAGCAAATTGCCCCTGCGAAAGCAGCATTGAACGGGTAAAGCGGCCATAGTCCAGACCGGTCAGGGAGGCGGTGAGCTCCAGCTTGTCTTTGACTTTATCGGCGAGGATCCGGCCATCAGCACATTGCGCCAGCTCGACACGCGGCACCTGCAAATTACCGTCCGGCTGATTGCGGGCACGGGTCTGGCTCCAGAAAGCGCGATAGGCTATGCCTTTCACCTCAAATTCCACTTCCGCAAGACAGTCAGCGGTGTCACGGGTCATCAAGTCATTCTGCGACTGTGAAACGTTATTCAGGCGCGGTGTTTCGTGATACAGCGCGAGACAAATGGCATCCAGCAGAGTGGTTTTCCCGGCCCCCGTCGCCCCGGTAATGGCAAACAACCCATTGCTGGCAAAAGGCTCGGCGGTGAAATCAATCTTCCACTCCCCTTTCAGGGAGTTGAGGTTTTTCAGGCGCAGGCTAAGAATTTTCATGCATCATGCTCCTGATGTAATTCATGCAGTGTTTCGCTAAACAGCGCCTGTAATCTGCTCTGCTGCGATGCATCAAGCTCTTCCAGTGCCAGGCGACGGGCAAAGACATCCTCAACGTTCAGTTCGCTCAGCGTTTCGCGTAGCTCGCCTGCGAGAATGCGATCCCTCTGTTCCCGACTGCGGCGGACCAGCAGCACCTCGACGGGCAATTCGGCCGTCAGCTGTTGAATTTTGCGCTGCATATCGCCGAGGTAGTCGTCGGTGGCAATTTCAATATCAAGCCAGACAGGACGCGCAGCATCATGATGCCGCCACTGTTCAAGCTGCTGCCGGATGGCATCAAGATCGCCCTTGATGACGCCAAGTGACTGAGTCACTGGTACTTCCAGGGGAGTCACCTCGCTCAGTGTTCCCTCGCTGAAGGTCACCAGATTGACATATTTGTTTTTGCCGGTTTCATCAAAGCTGAGGGCGATAGGGGATCCGCAGTAACGGATATGCTCATGTCCGCCAATTTTTTGTGGCCGGTGAATATGGCCTAATGCGATGTAATCGGCAGGGGGGAAATTCTGTGCGGGGAAGGCGTCAAGGGTACCTATGTAGATCTCGCGCACGGCATCGCTCTTGCTGGCCCCGACGGTGGTGAGATGGCCGCTGGCAATAATGGGAATGGCTTTATCACCGCGAAGTACGCAGGCTGCATCATGTTGTTGCTGATAATAATCGGTAATGGCCCTTAACAGCTGCTGCTGCTTTTGCTGCCCCGATAGCCCTGCCTGGCTGGTGACGATATCGCGCGGACGTAAAAACGGTACCGGGCAGAACACCGCACCAGGCGTACCATCGCGCAGCGGTAAATAGAATGGGGCGCTTCCCGCACTGGCCACGACGGTGGTTTTCAGCCAGGCCAGAATATCTTTTGATTCATTGAGGGTGGCAACTGAATCGTGATTACCTGCCAGCACCACCAGCCGGCAGCCGGTACTCTGCAGCTTCACCACAAACTGGTTGTAGAGTTCGCGCGCATAACTGGGGGGCGAGCCGGTATCAAAGATGTCACCTGCGACAATAATCGCGTCGACCTGATGTTCTTCCGCGGTGATCAGGAGCCAGGAGAGAAAAGCGTCGTGCTCTGCGGCACGGCTTTTACTGTAAAAGTTCTGACCGAGGTGCCAGTCCGAGGTATGAATGATGCGCATAGCGGTTCCGTGGCAAAAAAGCGTAAACGGGATTATAACATTCAAGGGCCTATGAGCCGCCAGCGAAAGCGCTTAGCTGCTGTCATATAACGAAATGATGCGTCATCTGTTGGTCATTTGTTTCATAAATCTGTCACAAAAGTGACGCATACTGGCGCCGCGATTGACTGATGACTTTAATTAAACAGGGCAAATTATGGCAAGACGCATTCTGGTCGTAGAAGATGAAGCTCCCATTCGTGAGATGGTCTGTTTCGTGCTTGAGCAAAACGGCTTTCAACCTGTCGAAGCGGAAGATTATGACAGCGCGGTGAACCAACTGAATGAACCCTGGCCAGACCTGATTTTGCTGGACTGGATGTTGCCAGGCGGCTCTGGCATCCAGTTTATTAAACACCTCAAGCGTGAGGCCATGACCCGGGAAATACCGGTGATGATGCTGACCGCGCGTGGCGAAGAAGAAGACCGTGTGCGTGGCCTGGAAACCGGTGCCGACGATTACATCACCAAACCCTTTTCCCCTAAAGAGCTGGTCGCGCGTATCAAAGCGGTCATGCGCCGTATCTCGCCGATGGCGGTAGAAGAAGTTATCGAAATGCAGGGGCTGAGCCTCGACCCGAGTTCGCATCGCGTGATGACCGGTGAAAATCCGCTGGACATGGGGCCGACGGAGTTTAAGCTGTTGCACTTCTTTATGACCCATCCCGAACGCGTCTACAGCCGCGAGCAACTGCTCAACCACGTCTGGGGTACCAATGTGTACGTAGAAGATCGCACGGTGGACGTGCATATTCGCCGCTTGCGAAAAGCGCTGGAAACCAGCGGCCACGATCGTATGGTGCAGACCGTTCGCGGCACGGGTTATCGGTTCTCGACCCGTTTCTGAAATCTGACAGGAGTGTGACGCGTGCTCGAACGGCTGTCATGGAAAAGGCTGGTACTCGAACTCATCCTATGTTGTCTACCTGCTGCGCTGCTTGGCGCATTCTTCGGTTATCTGCCCTGGTTTTTACTGGTGGCCGTTACCGGCTTACTGGCCTGGCATTTCTGGAATTTAATGCGTCTGTCCTGGTGGTTATGGGTCGATAAAAGCATGACCCCGCCGCCGGGCACCGGAAGCTGGGAGCCACTGCTTTATGGTCTGCATCAGATGCAGATGCGTAATAAAAAACGGCGCCGTGAGCTGGGTAATCTCATTAAGCGTTTTCGCAGCGGTGCGGAGTCATTACCGGATGCCGTGGTGCTCACCACGGAGGAAGGCGCCATTTTTTGGTGTAACGGTCTTGCCCAACAGCTTCTCAATTTACGCTGGCCGGATGATAACGGGCAAAACATCCTCAACCTCCTGCGTTACCCGGAATTTACCCGCTATTACAAAGCAAAACAGTTCGATCGCCCATTGAACCTGGTGCTGAACAATGGCCGTCATCTCGAAATGCGCATGATGCCTTACAGCGAGCAGCAGCTGCTGATGGTGGCGCGTGATGTAACGCAGATGCATCAGCTTGAAGGGGCGCGACGTAATTTCTTTGCTAACGTCAGCCATGAACTGCGCACGCCGTTAACGGTTTTACAGGGCTATCTGGAAATGATGCAGGAGCAGACGCTGGAAGGGCTGCCGCGTGAAAAAGCGCTGCATACCATGCGGGAGCAAACCTCGCGGATGGAAGGTCTGGTAAAGCAATTGCTAACGCTTTCAAAAATCGAAGCCGCGCCAATTACGCCGCCCAATGAAATCATTGATGTGCCGATGATGCTACGGGTGGTAGAGAGAGAAGCGCAAACCTTAAGCCACAATAAGCACGAACTGGAATTTGTGGTCGATGGCGCCCTCAAAGTGCTGGGCAACGATGAGCAACTGCGAAGTGCAATATCAAACCTGGTTTATAACGCGGTGAACCACACGCCGCCTGGTACACATATTACGGTGCGCTGGCATCGGGTGGCGCAGGGCGCGCAGTTTAGTGTGGAAGATACCGGGCCGGGAATTGCCGCTGAGCACATTCCACGCCTGACGGAGCGGTTTTACCGTGTGGATAAAGCCCGTTCCCGACAGACCGGCGGCAGTGGTCTGGGTCTGGCGATTGTGAAGCATGCGGTCAGCCACCACGACAGCAAACTCGCCATTGAAAGTACGCCGGGTAAAGGCACTCGCTTTAGCTTTACGCTGCCGGAACGACTGGTGAAGAACGCAGGCTGACACTAAGGTGTCAGCTTTTCTTTCCATTCCTCTCTGCGGGGGTTCATTTTTCACTCCCCCTTTCCATCTATTCATCCACAGAATATGGCTTCGCTGCTTTTTTGTTCGCATGATTAGCCATCCGTTTTTCTTATATACAGCATCATCCTCTGGACTTTTTTTTAGATCTGGAATAACCATCTGGTTTTGCGATCCCTTATTGCCTTTAAACGTTATAAGCGTTTAAATTGCGCCCCGGTGGTCGTCAGACCCACTGTATTTGCGTGGTAAATCGAAAAACTATTCTCCGCCACGTGATGAGGGAAGTATTTCCCGCTTCGTTTCAGGACCTTGCCGCTGTAATGTTCCGCACGACAAGGCGAAAATTTCAACATTTGCATCACCACATCCACAGGCAGTAAACGTTTATGACCCATCATTTAAAACCACGAGACATTGTTGCTCTGGGCTTTATGACCTTTGCGTTGTTTGTCGGCGCAGGCAATATCATTTTTCCTCCCATGGTCGGTTTGCAGGCAGGCGAGCACGTCTGGACTGCATCAATTGGCTTTTTGATTACTGCCGTAGGTCTGCCGGTGCTGACCGTGATAGCGCTGGCCAAAGTCGGCGGCGGAGTGGACAGCCTCAGCACGCCTATCGGTAAAGTTGCGGGCGTACTGCTGGCGACGGTGTGCTATCTGGCCGTTGGGCCATTGTTTGCCACGCCGCGCACGGCGACCGTCTCGTTTGAAGTCGGCATTGCACCGCTGACCGGTGAAGGCCCTCTGCCTTTGCTTATCTACAGCGTTATCTATTTTGCGCTGGTGATTCTGGTGTCGCTCTATCCGGGCAAGCTGCTGGATACCGTAGGTAACTTCCTGGCACCGCTGAAAATTATTGCGCTGGTGATCCTCTCTGTTGCGGCGATTGTCTGGCCGGCAGGCCCGATCAGCCACGCGATGGAGGCATACCAGCATGCGGCCTTCTCCAATGGCTTCGTCAATGGTTACCTGACGATGGACACCCTGGGGGCAATGGTATTCGGTATTGTGATTGTTAACGCCGCCCGTTCTCGCGGTGTCACCGAAGCGCGTCTGTTGACCCGTTATACCGTCTGGGCTGGTCTGATGGCCGGTGTGGGCCTGACGCTGCTCTATCTGGCCCTGTTCCGCCTGGGTTCAGATAGCTCTTCACTGGTGGATCAGTCTGCTAACGGCGCAGCCATTCTGCATGCCTATGTTGCTCACACCTTTGGTGGCGCAGGTAGCTTCCTGCTGGCGGCGCTGATCTTTATTGCCTGCCTGGTAACGGCAGTTGGCCTCACCTGTGCCTGCGCGGAGTTCTTTGCTCAGTACCTGCCGCTCTCCTATCGCGCGCTGGTGTTTATCCTCGGTATCTTCTCAATGGCGGTGTCGAATCTGGGTCTGAGCCATCTGATTCAGATCTCTATTCCGGTACTGACAATGATCTATCCGCCCTGTATCGTCCTCGTCGTGTTGAGCTTCACCCGCTCGTGGTGGCATAATTCGTCCCGCGTCATTGCTCCGGCGATGTTTATCAGCCTGCTGTTTGGCGTGCTGGACGGCATTAAAGCTTCTGCATTCAGCGATATGCTGCCGGCCTGGACCCAGCGTTTGCCGTTGGCAGAGCAGGGACTCGCCTGGTTGATGCCAACGCTGGTGATGGTGGTTCTGGCCGCAGGCTGGGATCGTGCAGCCGGTCGTCGGGTGACCTCCTCCGCACATTAATCAGCGCGGCATGGTTTGCTAACCACGGGACTTCTGGTCCCGTGGTTTTTTGTTTTTTTAAATCCTGGAACGGGAAACGATGGAAAGTACGAACAAACTAAAGCGAGGGTTGAGTACCCGACACATCCGCTTTATGGCCCTTGGGTCGGCGATTGGCACCGGGCTGTTTTACGGCTCGGCAGATGCTATCAAGATGGCGGGGCCGAGCGTCCTGCTGGCTTACATGATTGGTGGCGTCGCAGCCTATATCATCATGCGCGCGCTGGGCGAGATGTCCGTGCACAATCCTTCCGCCAGTTCGTTCTCCCGTTATGCCCAGGAAAACCTGGGGCCGCTGGCCGGTTATATCACCGGCTGGACCTACTGCTTTGAAATTCTGATTGTTGCCATCGCTGATGTGACGGCCTTTGGGATTTATATGGGAGTCTGGTTCCCGACGGTGCCGCACTGGATATGGGTACTTAGCGTGGTGCTTATCATCTGCGCCATCAACCTGATGAGTGTCAAAGTGTTCGGCGAGCTGGAATTCTGGTTCTCCTTCTTCAAAGTCGCCACCATTATCATCATGATTGCTGCCGGATTTGGCATCATCATCTGGGGTATCGGGAACGGCGGTCAGCCCACCGGGATCAGCAATTTGTGGACTAACGGCGGCTTCTTCAGCAATGGCTGGATGGGCATGGTGATGTCGCTGCAGATGGTCATGTTTGCCTACGGCGGCATTGAGATCATCGGTATCACCGCCGGCGAAGCGAAAGACCCGGAGAAGTCCATTCCCCGCGCCATTAACTCCGTGCCGATGCGTATTCTGGTGTTCTATGTCGGCACACTGTTTGTGATCATGTCTATTTACCCGTGGAACCAGGTGGGCACTAACGGGAGCCCCTTTGTGCTGACTTTCCAGCATCTCGGCATTACCTTTGCTGCCAGTATCCTGAACTTCGTGGTACTGACCGCATCGCTGTCGGCCATTAACAGCGATGTCTTTGGCGTGGGGCGTATGCTGCACGGCATGGCAGAGCAGGGCAGTGCGCCGAAAATCTTCGCTAAAACATCGAGCAAGGGCATTCCTTGGGTGACGGTACTGGTGATGACGCTGGCGCTGCTGTCGGCGGTATATCTCAATTACATCATGCCGGAAAATGTCTTCCTGGTGATCGCCTCGCTGGCAACCTTTGCCACCGTCTGGGTCTGGATAATGATCCTGCTTTCGCAGGTGGCCTTCCGCCGCCGTCTCTCTGCCGATGAAGTTAACGCCCTGAAATTTAAAGTCCCCGGCGGCGTGGCGACCACGATAGCGGGTCTGCTTTTCCTGGTCTTTATTATCGCGCTGATTGGCTGGCACCCGGAGACGCGCATCTCGCTGTACGTGGGTTGCGCCTGGATTGTACTGTTGCTGGTTGGCTGGATGTTTGTACGCAAGAAGCTCGCATAGCATGCGATCCCATGCCCGGTGCGCCTGTTCGCGCCGGGCATAGAGAGTAAAGAGTTAACACGACGGTGAGGGGCCACCTCATGTCCCTGCTTTGCCACTTACCTTACCTTTCCTGAACTTACTGCGTGCCTGACCTGTGCACCAGCAGGCTCCTGTCTGCGAACGACGGTTATGCCTCGCGCTCTGCGCCCTGGCCCTCACCCCCATAAAAAAACAGAAAAGATGAGTCTGCAAGACTACATTTGTGCAAGAGTGACGCCATTTTTGACGAAGGGGAAAGTCGATGTTGCATGCCTGGCATTTGCCTGTTGCGCCGTTTGTGAAGCAGAACAAAGATCAACTGGTCATTACCCTCTGGCTCACCGGAAATACACTCCCGGCCCGCGTCACACTTCGGGCAGATGTTGATAACGAAGAGACATCATTCATCATGCGCCGGGTGCGTATCGCCCCGAAACCGGGCGTAACGGCGTGGCGGGCAACCCTCTCACTGGAGAGTGGTCAGCCACGTCGCCGCTACAGCTTTAAGCTGCTGTGGGAGGACCGCCAGATGTGGTTCGGCCCGCAGGGGCTGACGCGCTTCCCGCCGGCACGACTGGAACAGTTTGCAGTGGACTGCCCGGATTTGGGGCCGCAGTGGGTGGCAGAACAGGTATTTTATCAGATCTTTCCGGATCGTTTTGCCCGCAGCGAGAAGGGCAACGATCAGCACGATAAGGTCTATTTTCACCATGCGGCGAAACAGGAGATTGTGCTTCGTGAGTGGGATGAGCCGCTGACGGGAGAAGCCGGAGGATCCACCTTTTATGGCGGCTGCCTTGAAGGCATCAGCGAAAAGCTGCCTTATCTGCGCAAACTCGGAGTGACCGCACTCTACCTTAACCCCATTTTTGTTGCCCCCAGTGTGCATAAGTACGATACGGAAGATTACCGTAGGGTCGACCCGCGCTTTGGTGGCGATCAGGCGCTGCTTCGTCTGCGCCGCAATACCCACAAACTCGGGATGCGGCTGGTGCTGGACGGCGTGTTTAACCACAGCGGCGACTCTCACGCCTGGTTTGACCGGCATAACCGGGGCACTACCGGGGCATGCCATAACCCGGCCTCGACCTGGCGTGAGTGGTACAGTTTCCACGAGGATGGCCGCGCCCGCGACTGGCTCGGCTACCCCAGTCTGCCCAAGCTGGATTATCAGGCGCAAACGCTGGTAGAGGAAATTTATCAGGGTGAAGACAGTATTGTTCGCCACTGGCTGAAAGCCCCGTGGAACATGGATGGCTGGCGACTGGATGTGGTGCATATGCTCGGTGAAGCAGGGGGGGCGCGCAACAATTTGCAGCATGTTGCGGGCATTACCAGAGCGGCGAAAGAGACGCAGCCGCAGGCCTATATTGTGGGTGAGCATTTTGGTGACGCACGGCAGTGGCTACAGGCGGATGTGGAAGATGCCGCCATGAACTACCGGGGATTCACCTTTCCGGTCTGGGCGTTCCTTGCCAGTACCGACATCTCTATGGATCCGCAACGCATCGATGCCCAGACCTGCATGGCATGGATGGATAACTACCGGGCCGGGCTCTCCCATGAGCAGCAGATTCGCATGTTCAATCAGCTCGACAGCCATGATACGCCGCGTTTCAAAACCGTACTGGGTAAAGAGGTGGCGCGCCTGCCGCTGGCGGTGATCTGGCTGTTTACCTGGCCTGGCGTACCCTGCATCTATTATGGTGATGAAGTGGGGCTGGACGGCGCGAACGATCCTTTCTGCCGCAAACCTTTCCCCTGGGACAAAGCAAAGCAGGATAGTGTCCTGCTGGCCTTATACCAACGCATGACGAAGCTTCGGCGGCGAAGCCAGGCGCTGTGTTACGGAGGGTGTCAGGTCGTGTACGCAGAGGAGAATGTGGTGGTATTCCTTCGTCTCTGGCAGCAGGAAAGGGTGCTGGTTGCCATCAACCGGGGCGAACCCTGTGAGGTTGTGCTGGCTGACTCTCCACTGTTAGATGCCAGAAGCTGGCACGGTAAAGAGGGCAAAGGCACGCTGACCGATGGGGTGTTGTCACTTCCCGCGGTGTCGGCAACCGTCTGGCAGGGGAATTAATCACTATGGCCTTAACCAGGCCATATTTATTTCTTGAATAGAACAATCAATTATATTTTCATCAGTGATGAAAATAGCGGGGGTTCACTATTGTTAATACTTTAATCTGCATTTTATGCCGCCAGCGACGTATACTCTCCTTCCCTTGAGGATGTTATATGTTCAATTAAAAGGATTTTGAACGGCATGGAGGCTGTTAATGCTAAAGCATTTATTTTTATTCCTTATTTTAATTTCCAATGTGGCCTTTGCGAATACCGTAGCCTGTTCTGCAGACAGCGGTTTACCCGAAAGAACGATTCATGTGCCGCTCGGCGATATTAAAGCTTCAGCTTCAATGTCGCTGTACAATCAACCGATCTACATTGCCCTCTATACCTACCGTGCGTATTTCATTGGCAATACTACGCTGAACTGTAGTTCATCAAACGGGCAGCCTGTCCCTGCTTCGCGCCAGGTGTATATTTCACCGCCAACAGAAGCAACCCACGGTGTGGCTATTAATTCAGCTGGATATCCGAGTTATGTTTTTCCAACCTCAGTTCGTGGCATTGGTGTTTCATTCGATTATTCTTCCGGCGCATCGGGGATCCCTGATAAATCAGCCTCATTAACCCTGGCCCCCTCTTTTGATATTAATCAGGGTTATTCCGGTGTTGACAGAGTTGATATTACTTTGTGGGCAACGCCAGAGTTTAAAAATAATAATAATGCTGACGGCAGGTATCAGCTAAATGATTCATTTACGTTTACCCATGCCATAACTTTAAACAATGGCGGTGATAATTTTAGTTCAGTGCCTTATCCGGACTCCTCCATTGCTAATGGCTGGGCAATGAATCGCGTTAAGCTGAATCTCAACGGGGTCATGGAAGTGCAAAATGGCACCTGCAATTTTCAGAGCAAAACGGTGCCGATGGGCAATCATCCAGTGGAGAGTGGTGCGCAACCTTCAGCATGGCGGGATGCCAGCTTTACGGTAACCTGCCCCGCAGCCTGGGGGCGGGGAGCGATTGCTGACTATAACGATAGTCATGGCTATATCGGAACCGCGGAAAAATTCAATGAATGGGGATTTAGCGTCATGGTCATCCCGCGAACGGACGTTATCGACAATAGCAGAGGCATTATAGGATTAAAAAATGGCGGTGCTTCGGGGTACGGTATCCAGCTTGCCTGGGGAAAACCCTCGGCACAACTCACCTCGGGCGAGCCTGCTAATCCGGTCGCATTCAACGCCTTAATCTATGGCATGTTTATCCCTGATATTGGTTTTCCCATGTTTGATTTTGGCGCAACGCCACAGCAGGAATTTGCGCTTTCGGCTCGCTATGTTCGATTACCCGTCGGGGTGGCTGCACCCGGCGCTGCCGACGCCAGTATTGAGGTGATTGTCACCTACCTTTAAGCCATACTGTCCTTGATGATCATGGATAAACTGAAAGGGACTCAACATCTGAGTCCCTTTCTTTTATTTTGATCGTGCGTCGGTAAATTTTTGTGCCAAAGTATAAGCACGCTACGAAATGAAGGTGAGATCATGGATGAACTGGTGCTGTTAGCCTGTGCCGTGCTTTTTATGTTGCTGGTGGTCTGTCCGGCCCTGGCGGTGATTGCATATCGAAGAAGTTCTGCTGCTCAAGATGAGCTGTGGCAGTTGCGCCAGCGGGTGGTGGCACTTGAACAACGTCTGACTGCTGAGCCGGCAACACCGTTGCCAGAGCCCCGGGCTGCGGCGCCTGCTGCTGTTCACACCGCCACTGAACCAGAGCCCCAGGCTGTTCACACAGCCACTGAACCAGAGCCTCAGGCTGTTCACACTCCCATTGAGCCAGAGCCTCTCCCGGAACCTGAGAAACCCGTTGTGGTTGAACCGGCACCTGCTAACGTCTGGGCCAGGGGGACACCGGTGACGGCGAAGCCTGTTAAGGTTTCTGCGCCCGCCACGGATGCGGCGAAAACCGCAGGCTCATCAGGCGGCATGGTTACCTCGCTGGTGCGCTGGTTTATGCAGGGCAATCCGCTGGCAAAACTGGGGATTGTGCTGCTTTTCCTCGGGCTGGGATTCCTCTTTCGCTACAGCGTTGAAAATGCGCTCTTCCCGTTATCTCTGCGCCTGATTTTTGCCGCAGTGGCGTCGATGGTATTGCTGTTTGTTGGCTGGCGGTTACGGCGTAAACAGCTGGTCTTTGCATTAATCCTGCAAGGCGGTGCCACGGGTGCGCTTTATATGACAGTGTTCGGTGCCTTCCGGCTCTGGCAGATGTTACCGATGCCCCTGGCGTTCGGTCTGTTGCTGATTATCTGTGCGGCAAGCGTTGGCCTGGCGGTGCTGCAGCGTGCACTGAGCCTGGCGATGCTGGCAAGCCTGGGAGGGTATGCGGCACCGCTGTTACTCTCTACGGGTGGCGGTAGTCACATCGCGCTCTTTTCATTCTATCTTCTGCTCTCCGTTGGCATTCTGGTCATCAGCATCTGGCAACACTGGCGCGAACTTAATCTGCTGGGGATGTTGTTTACCTTCGGTGTGGCGGGTATCTGGGGCGTTGCCGACTATCGCCCGGACTATTACCTGAGTTGCCAGCTGTTCCTGATAGCGAACCTTCTCATTTTTGGCGTCCTGAGCGTGGCGTTGTCTTTGCGGGCGCAGAAGCGTGGCGAGCGGATTGTGGACGGCGTCCTGCTGTTTGCTCCTCCGCTGATTGGCTTTGGTATGCAATATGCCATCACGCAGCATCTGACCTATGGCCCGGCGTTTAGTGCGCTGGGTTTCGGTGCCTTCTATCTGCTGCTGGCATTTGGCGCGCTGAAACGTTTTCCCTCTGCGGGCAGACCGCTGGTGCTGGCAGCGCTGGCGCTGGGGGCGGCTTTCGTCACTCTCGCTATTCCGCTGGCGCTGTCCGCCCGTTGGACCGCAATGGCATGGGCGCTGGAAGGGCTTGGCATTCTCTGGCTTGGCGTCATGCAGGGCCAACGACGCATGAGCTACAGCGGCACGGGCCTGCTGGTGCTGGCGCTGGCCAGCGCGCTGTGGGCGCTTACTGCTTCCCTGACGGCGCTTTCCCTGTTTGTCATTTTCACCGTGCTCAGCGGGACCTGGCTTGCCGCTGCCTGGCTGTGGCGTGGTATTCAACGTATCGGCAGCGAGGTGTTGCTCGCCGGTGGGATTATCTACTGGCTTATTGCGCTGTGGGGATTGTCCTGGCTTGCGCAGCCGCTCGGTGTCGAAAAGGCCTTTGGTACGCTTGCACTGCTGAGCCTGACGGTCTGGATCTGGCGTGGCGCCAGCCAGCGATTGGGCTGGCAGGCGCTCCATATTGCCGTGTGGTTATTATGGCCTGCCATGATGGTTCTTCTGTTCTGGATGCTGGCGAATGCGTCCCATCTGCTGGCCGCGGGCTGGCAAAATCTGGCCTGGTGCCTGGTTCTGCCTTCGGCGCTGTTGCTGCTGCATCGGGATCAGAAATCCTTACCGGCACCGCTCGCGGGGGGATTACATCTTTCCCTTGCGTGGATGGTGCTGCTGGCAGTCAGTTCAGAACTGTACTGGTATGTTGACGAACTCCCCTGGGGGATGGAGGCGTGGCGTAGCGGCGTGCTGATGGCGGCAGGTGGTGGCGTGATACTCCTCCTCCTTGCGGGGATTCGCCGTGCCATCTGGCCACTGCGGGTATGGCCTGCACTTTATGGCACTCTGGTGCTCCTGCCGCTTATTCCGCTGCTCGCCCTCCTGCTGGTGATGGCGAATCTCCAGGACGCACGCGCGGTTAATCTGTTCTATCTGCCACTGATTAATCCGCTCGAAGAGGGGGCTGCTTTTGCTCTCGTGGGATTATGGGCCTGGGCGCGGTTTAGTATGCCGCGGTTGACGCCTTATCTGCCCTCGGCCCCGCGCGCTATTCCGATGGCAGTGGCGGCACTGAGTTTCTGGTGGATTAATGGTCTGCTGCTGCGGGCGCTGGCAAATTATGCGGGCATAGACTGGGATAGCGAGGCGCTCTGGCATTCCCGCTTAATTCAGACCACCTTCGCGCTGTTCTGGATGCTGGGGGCACTGGTCATCATGTTGATGGCCAGCCGCCGTGGTTCCCGGCGCGGCTGGTTTTGCGGTGCAGCACTACTGGGTGTGGTCATCATCAAACTTATGCTGGTGGACAGCGCAGGTGGAGGAGGCCTGGCGCGTGCCGTGGCCTTTATTGGCGTGGCGGTGCTGGTACTGATAGTGGGCTATTTTTCGCCCTTACCACCAAAAAAGACAACAGGGTTCAATGAGGAAGAAAAACCATGAAATGGATGAGATATATTGCCGTTGGCGCACTCCTCAGCGTGGCATCAAGTGGATTCGCCCGCACGGAAGACACGCCTGAAACGCCTCAGGATTATGGCTGGGGTAAGGCGCTGGCGACGACCGAATCTTCTCCCTGGTATCGCGTAAACCTGCCTGTAGAGGTTTATGAACAAAGCGCATGGCCCGATCTTCGTGATGTGCGAGTGTTCAATCATCAGGGTGAGCGCGTCCCTTTCTCACTCGAAAAGCAGAAACTGGCACCGGCGAACGCTAAGACCACCGAACTTCGCATCTTTCCGCTCACCACCTCTCCTGTTGAGTCTGTAGAGAGCGAGGGGGCAAAGGGTGAACGGATCTGGTTACGTTCGCCAAATGGCTATGAAATCACGCTGGAAGGCGAGCGTGTTGAGGGCATCGGCAAAAGCTATCTTCTGGCGTTACCCGATAGTACCGATGATCCCTTCACTGTTTCACAGCTGCGGCTTGGCTGGGATAAACCGACGGTGAACTGGCAGGGAAAAGCCTCAGTCTACAGCAGTAGCAATATGCAGGAGTGGGTGACGATGAAGTACGATGTTCCGTTAATGGACATCGCCAGCGGGGATGACCGTCTCGCGCTGGATAAAATCAACCTTGACCTTCGCATGGGGGGCGACAGCCCGCGCTATTTGCTGGTGGTGTTTGATAAGCCGCAGCTTCCTTTCACCCTGACCCAGGCATCGGTTGTTGAAGAGCAGTTGCAGGAGAAGCCCGCGCAGGTCAGTTTACCGGGCTGGGCGACGAAAGTTTCGGCCGATGAGGTGCACTATCAGTGGACACAGCCGCAGCCGCTGACGGCGCTATCCGTCAGACTGGATTATGAAGGTGTGTTACCCGTGGCGATTGCATGGCGCCCCACGGCACAGGATGCGTGGCGGCCTCTAAAGAAAGAGCTGATTTTTAATCTTAACAATCAGGTTTCAGATGACATTGTCCTTCCCGGCCAACCGGTACAGGCAATACGCCTGACGACAGTAAATGCGCATCTCCCCGAAGCACTGCCGCAGGTGGAGGGGCTACGCGAAAGGCAGGATCTTATTTTCAACGCGCAGGGCAACGGGCCCTTTATTCTGGCCTGGGGTAATAAAGCGGCAACAGAGGCCGCTTTACCGCTCGATAGCCTGATTCCCGCCCGCCTGCGTTCACAACATGCGCCGGATACGTTGCCACAGGCTATGGGGCGCGAAGCGGTCAAACTGGGAGGCGAATCTCGTCTTAGCGCAGTGTCGCCAGCGGAAAGAGAGAGTCAGTGGTACAGGTTTTTAGTCTGGGGTGTGCTGGTGTTTGGCGCACTGGCCCTGGGCTGGATGGCGCTGCGGATCTGGCGTGACGTCCAGAAAGACAAGGCGTCCTGAGTCAGAGCGTGCGGGCTTTTGCCTGCGCCATCATGCGCGGGTAAAACTGCCAGAACAGCTGTTCCAGCGCCGCATAGTGGTCATCCAAATCCTGCCAGGAGTCGCGCAAGGCATCAAGCTTAGGGCGACGACTGGCCATACCGTTTAGTACCCGCTGAATAAACGCCATCTCCCGGTAGCGCTCCAGCCAGCGTTCAGACCATAAGTAGTCGTTAAGGTTAACAAAGCGGGGCGGGGCGTCCGGGAGGATGACACTCACCTGGGCCTGGGCATAGGCAACAAACTCAGCGAGTGGCGTTTGCGGCGAAATTTCAGCCCAGTGACGCGAGAGGAAGTGATCCCACATTACGTCGAGCGTAATCGGGGCCACACGGCGAGTGTGCGGTCGAAACCATTGGCGTGCTGCTTTCACTTCCGGCAGGTTGTCGGTCAGGACGTCTATACGTCGGTGCATGTGAATGCCTGCGACCACGTCCGCCGGGTAGAGCGCGTCGGGGTTTCCGCGCACAAAATCAGCCAGTAAATTGCCGGACAGGGAGCTGTTGGCAAGGTGAGCCAGGTGCAGGTGAGCCAGAAAATTCATTTAATTACTCGTTATAATTCCAGTTGCAGATACGCTGGCTTCTTTCGTTCTTACCGGTCACGAGGTTAATTAACGTTCCCGTTATTCTCTGGGTTACCGCGGTTCTGCAACGCGAATTATTTAGAGTATATGAACTATCCAGAGGGGTAAAGGTTGCAGGGAGAACGCCCCGGCACTAGACTACCCGCCTCTTAATTATGTCTCGAGTTAGTGTCATGCGCGTTGCCGATTTTTCCTTTGAGTTGCCAGAATCCCTGATTGCCCACTATCCCCAGCCTGAGCGCAGCAGCTGTCGCTTGCTGTCACTGGATGGGCCAACGGGCGCGCTGACGCACGGTACGTTCACCGATTTGCTCGATAAGCTCAACCCCGGCGATCTGCTGGTCTTTAACAATACCCGCGTGATCCCGGCCCGTCTGTTTGGCCGTAAAGCCAGCGGTGGCAAGATCGAAGTGCTGGTGGAGCGTATGCTCGACGATAAGCGTATTCTGGCACACATTCGTGCGTCCAAAGCGCCGAAGCCGGGAGCGGAACTGCTGCTGGGCGATGACGAGAGTATCAATGCCACGATGGTGGCGCGTCATGACGCGCTGTTTGAAGTTGAATTCAATGATGAACGTCCGGTTCTCGATATCCTCAACGCCATCGGCCATATGCCGCTGCCGCCCTACATAGACAGGCCGGACGAAGAGGCTGACCGTGAGCTTTATCAGACCGTTTACAGTCAGAAGCCGGGCGCGGTGGCCGCGCCGACCGCCGGTCTGCACTTTGATGAACCGTTGCTTGCACGCCTGCGTGAAAAAGGCATTGAGATGGCCTTCGTCACGCTGCACGTGGGGGCAGGGACCTTCCAGCCGGTGCGCGTAGATAGCATCGAAGATCACATCATGCACTCCGAATATGCCGAAGTACCGCAAGAGGTCGTCGACGCCGTACTGGCTGCAAAAGCGCGAGGTAATCGTGTTATTGCGGTCGGCACCACCTCGGTACGCTCGCTGGAGAGTGCGGCGCAGGCCGCGCAAAACGCGCTGATTGCCCCCTTCTTTGGCGACACGCAAATCTTTATCTATCCGGGTTATCAGTACAACGTCATTGATGCGCTGGTCACCAACTTCCACCTGCCGGAATCGACCCTGATCATGCTGGTTTCTGCCTTTGCCGGTTATAAACACACCATGCACGCCTATCAGGAAGCGGTTGCGCACAAATATCGCTTTTTTAGTTACGGTGACGCGATGTTTATCACGTACAATCCGCAGGCTATTTTTGAGCAACCATAAGAAGGCTATCTTATTTGCCATTTTGTCGCCGGGTTGTGCTCGCCATCCTCACGTACGATGTGTACGCGCCGGTGACAGCGCGCTGACCGAGCCAAACTGGCAGCGCCGGTAACGCCTTTAAGAATCTATTCGCTATGGAATTACGCCGTAGCGGGGTGTTAAACGTCAGACTGTTTTTCTGACGCGGGAGAAAACATGAAATTTGAACTGGATACCACCGATGGGCGCGCCCGCCGCGGCCGCCTGGTGTTTGATCGTGGCGTAGTGGAAACGCCTGCTTTTATGCCTGTCGGTACCTATGGCACCGTAAAAGGGATGACGCCGGAAGAAGTTGAAGCAACTGGCGCACAGATCATCCTCGGTAATACCTTCCATTTATGGCTGCGCCCTGGCCAGGAAATCATGAAACTGCATGGCGATCTGCATGATTTTATGCAGTGGAAAGGTCCTATTCTGACCGACTCCGGCGGCTTTCAGGTCTTCAGCCTGGGGGATATCCGTAAGATCACCGAAGCGGGCGTCCATTTCCGCAATCCGATCAACGGCGATCCCATTTTCCTCGATCCTGAAAAGTCGATGGAGATTCAATACGATCTCGGTTCCGATATCGTCATGATCTTTGACGAATGTACCCCTTACCCGGCTGATTGGGATTATGCTAAGCGCTCGATGGAAATGTCGCTGCGCTGGGCAAAACGTAGTCGTGACCGCTTTGATTCGCTGGAAAACCCGAATGCGCTTTTTGGCATCATTCAGGGCAGTGTTTACGAAGATTTACGTGATATCTCCGTCAAAGGTCTGGTAGAGATTGGCTTTGATGGCTACGCTGTCGGCGGTTTGGCTGTTGGCGAGCCTAAAGCAGATATGCACCGTATTCTGGAACATGTTTGCCCGCAAATTCCGGCAGATAAACCACGATACCTGATGGGCGTGGGTAAACCAGAAGATCTGGTGGAAGGGGTGCGTCGTGGTATCGATATGTTCGACTGTGTCATGCCAACCCGTAACGCCCGTAATGGTCATCTGTTTGTGACTAACGGCGTGGTGAAAATCCGTAACGCGAAATATAAGAGTGATACTGGCCCGCTCGATGCTGAGTGCGATTGCTACACCTGCCGCCATTATTCTCTCGCTTACCTCCATCACCTTGACCGTTGCAATGAGATATTGGGCGCGCGGCTTAATACCATTCATAACCTGCGTTATTACCAGCGCTTGATGGCGGGTTTACGTAAGGCTATTGAAGAGGGTAAATTAGAGAGCTTCGTGACTGATTTTTACCAACGTCAGGGACGGGATGTTCCGGCTTTGAACGTTGATTAATATAATTAATGAGGGAATTTGAATGAGCTTTTTTATTTCTGATGCGGTAGCAGCAGGCGGCGCACCGGCGCAGGGCAGCCCGATGTCTCTGATCCTGATGCTGGTGGTGTTTGGTCTGATTTTCTATTTCATGATCCTGCGTCCTCAGCAGAAGCGTACTAAAGAGCACAAAAACCTGATGAGCTCCATTGCGAAAGGCGATGAAGTTCTGACTACTGGCGGTCTGGTTGGTCGCGTAACCAAAGTAGCAGACACCGGCTACCTGGCTATTGCGCTGAACGATACCACTGAAGTGGTTATCAAACGTGACTTCGTAGCTGCCGTTCTGCCGAAAGGCACGATGAAGGCGCTGTAATTTCTTGTTTTCCCAAAGGGAACTGCCGTGTTAAACCGTTATCCTTTGTGGAAGTACATCATGCTGGTCGTCGTGATTATCGTCGGCCTGCTGTACGCACTTCCCAACCTGTATGGTGAGGATCCGGCTGTTCAGGTCACTGGCGCGCGCGGCGTCGCCGCCAGTGAACAAACGCTGATCCAGGTCCAGAAAACTCTACAAGAAGAAAAAATCAACGCGAAGTCTGTGGCACTGGAAAACGGCGCTATTCTCGCTCGCTTTGACACCACCGATATTCAGCTGCGCGCCCGTGAAGCGCTGGTTAATGAACTTGGCGATCAGTTTGTCGTGGCGCTCAACCTTGCTCCGGCCACCCCGTATTGGCTCACCAAAATCAATGCCGAACCCATGAAACTGGGTCTCGACCTGCGTGGCGGCGTGCACTTCCTGATGGAAGTCGATATGGACACCGCGCTTGGTAAGCTTCAGGAACAAAATATCGACAGTCTGCGTAGCGATTTACGTGAAAAAGGCATTCCTTACACCACCGTGCGTAAGGAAGAGAACTACGGTCTGAGCATTCAGTTCCGTGATTCTGCGGCACGTAATGAAGCGAATACCTATCTTGCTGCCCGCCATCGTGATCTGGTGCTGACTAACCAGGGCGATAACGTCCTGCGTGCGGTCATGACCGATGCGCGTCTGAGCGAAGCCCGTGAGTATGCTGTGCAGCAGAACATCAACATCCTGCGTAACCGTGTAAACCAACTGGGCGTGGCTGAACCGCTGGTACAGCGCCAGGGTGCTGACCGTATTGTGGTCGAACTGCCGGGTATTCAGGACACCGCGCGTGCGAAAGAGATTCTGGGCGCCACCGCAACGCTGGAATTCCGTCTGGTCAACAGCAACGTTGATCAGTCTGCCGCCGCTTCGGGTCGTGTACCGGGTGATTCTGAAGTCAAACAGATGCGTGAAGGTCAGCCGGTTGTGCTGTACAAGCGTGTCATTTTGACCGGCGATCATATTACCGATTCCACCTCCAGCCAGGATGAGTACAACCAACCGCAGGTTAACATCTCGCTCGACAGTGCGGGTGGTAACATCATGTCTAACTTCACCAAGGACAATATCGGTAAACCGATGGCCACCCTGTTTGTGGAGTACAAAGACAGCGGTAAGAAAGATGCCAACGGCCGTTCGGTGCTGGTAAAAGAGGAAGAGGTGATTAACATCGCCAATATCCAGTCTCGCCTGGGTAACAGCTTCCGTATTACCGGTATCAATAACCCGAACGAAGCGCGTCAGCTCTCTCTGCTGCTGCGTGCCGGTGCGCTGATTGCGCCGATTCAGATTGTTGAAGAGCGCACTATTGGTCCAACCCTTGGGATGCAAAACATCACGCAGGGTCTGGAAGCCTGTCTGGCGGGTCTCGTTGTTTCAATCATCTTTATGATCTTCTTCTATAAGAAGTTCGGCCTGATTGCGACCTCGGCGCTGATTGCCAACCTGGTACTGATTGTCGGCATTATGTCACTGCTTCCAGGTGCAACGCTCACTATGCCGGGTATTGCGGGTATCGTGTTAACCCTTGCGGTTGCGGTCGACGCCAACGTACTGATCAACGAACGTATCAAAGAAGAGTTGAGTAACGGACGTACGGTGCAGCAGGCGATCGACGAAGGTTACCGAGGGGCGTTCAGTTCCATTTTTGATGCCAACATCACGACGCTTATCAAGGTTCTGATCCTGTATGCGGTCGGTACCGGTGCCATTAAAGGGTTTGCCATTACAACCGGTATCGGTGTGGCGACCTCAATGTTTACCGCTATCGTCGGCACCCGTGCCATCGTGAACCTGCTGTACGGCGGCAAGCGCGTTAAAAAGCTGTCTATCTGAGGAGTGCGTTGTGGCACAGGAATACACTGTTGAACAATTGAACTACGGCCGTAAAGTCTGGGACTTTATGCGCTGGGATTACTGGGCTTTCGGTATCTCAGGTCTGCTGTTAATCGTCTCTATCGCCATTATGGGCGTGCGCGGTTTTAACTGGGGGCTTGATTTCACCGGCGGTACGGTCATCGAAATTACGCTGGAAAAACCAGCGGACATGGACATGATGCGCGAAGCGTTGCAGAAAGCGGGTTTTGAAGATCCACTGCTGCAAAACTTCGGCAGCAGCCGCGATATCATGGTGCGTATGCCCCCTGCTCAGGGTGAAACCGGTGGGCAGGAGCTGGGAAGCAAGGTGCTTCGCGTCATCAATGACGCCACCAGCCAGAACGCATCGGTAAAACGTATTGAGTTCGTCGGGCCGAGTGTAGGGGCTGATTTGGCGCAAACCGGGGCGATGGCGTTGATTGTGGCGCTGATCTCCATCCTGGTTTACGTTGGCTTCCGCTTTGAGTGGCGACTGGCTGCTGGTGTAGTTATTGCCCTTGCGCACGACGTGGTGATTACGATGGGGGTGCTGTCGCTGTTCCACATCGAAATTGACCTGACCATCGTCGCGTCACTGATGTCCGTTATCGGCTATTCGCTTAACGACAGTATCGTGGTCTCGGACCGTATTCGTGAGAACTTCCGCAAGATCCGTCGCGGCACGCCTTATGAGATTTTTAACGTGTCCCTGACCCAGACGCTGCATCGTACATTGATCACCTCTGGTACGACGTTAGTGGTTATCCTGATGCTGTATCTGTTTGGTGGCCCGATTCTGGCTGGCTTCTCACTGACCATGCTGATTGGTGTTTCCATCGGTACTGCCTCGTCCATTTACGTAGCGTCCGCGCTGGCACTGAAGCTGGGTATGAAGCGTGAACACCTGATCCAGCAAAAAGTGGAGAAAGAAGGGGCGGATCAGCCGTCCATTCTGCCTTAATCACCTTTTAGAACTGAAAACCGTGGCTTGCAGGCCACGGTTTTTTTTTCGCCTGGCGATCGCTCCTGACAGTATGCTGTCAGGAGGGGGGTGGCAGACTCTCTTTGTCGAAAACACAAAGAGGGCACCACAATGAACAACATTATCAACTGGTTTGAAATCCCGGCAGCGGACCTTGAAAGAGCGACTCACTTTTACGAATACTGCGTGGGGGCAACGTTCCGTCAGGAGCATGTCGCAGGAATATCGATGGCGGTCTTTGAGTATAACGCGCCATCCATCGGCGGGGCGTTGGTTAAGTCGCCGATGTTTCAGCCTTCGACCAGTGGCACGGTGGTTTATCTTTTCACACCTGACATAACGGCCTCTCTGAAGAAAGTGTCGGAGAAAGGTGGAACCTGCTGCTTCGGCCCGGAGATTTTGCCGGAGGGTATTGGCACCATTGCGCTTATCATTGACAGTGAAGGCAACCGGGTTGGGTTGCATCAACCAGCCTGATACAAACAACACACCGTAACGGAAAATTTACCATGAGCCGCCGTGCCGATCGCCTGTTCCAGATAGTGCAAATTCTTCGCACCCGTCGTCGCGTGACGGCGGCAATGCTCGCAGAGCGACTGGAGGTCTCAGAGCGGACGGTTTATCGGGATATCCGTGATTTATCCCTCTCGGGTGTACCGATTCAGGGAGAAGCCGGGAGTGGTTATCGTTTGCTGCCCGGCTTCGATCTTCCCCCGCTGATGTTTACCGGGCTGGAGGTGGAAGCCCTGATTGCTGCCATTGGGATGTTACAAACCTGGAGCGGCGATGTACTGGCGCAGGCTGCGGGCTCGGCGCAGGAGAAGTTGCTCGGCGTGTTGCCCACCGACAGGCGCATTCTGGCGGAAAGTAACCGGATTATCACGCCGAACATGGGTAAATATTCGCAGGTCCGGCGTTGGTTTGATGTGCTGCATCAAGCGATGCGTCAGCATGACGTTGTCTACATACGTTATGAAAATGAAAAAGGTGAAGCTTCTCAGCGGGCCATTCATCCGCTGGGGCTTTCCTTCTGGGGCGAGGTCTGGGTACTGGTCGCCTGGTGCGAGCTGCGTGGCGATTACCGCTGTTTTCGACTGGATCGCTGTCAGGCGGTCGCGATCACCGGCAACGTGTTCAAGGAAAGGCCGGATCGTTCATTTGAAGATTTTATCCGCCGCCAGAAGCGCGGGGATTAAATGGGGCAACAGCGCAGTGGTAATCATTGATAAAGCAGCCAGAGCGCGCGAAACTAACGTTAATTCACCACTTACCTGGGTATCGACTTACTGATGGCTATTATCCCTAAAAACTATACGCGGCTGGAAAGCGGTTATCGCGAAAAAGCACTCAAACTCTTTCCGTGGGTATGCGGTCGCTGCTCACGTGAATTCGTCTATTCGAATCTTCGTGAACTCACGGTTCACCATATGGATCACGACCATACCAATAACCCTGAAGATGGCAGCAACTGGGAGTTATTGTGCCTGTTCTGTCACGATCATGAACATGCTAAATATACCGAGGCAGACCAGTATGGTTCGACAGTGATTGCAGGAGAGGATGCGCAGAAGGATGTCGGCGAAGCGACTTATAACCCTTTTGCAGATCTGAAAGCGATGCTTAACAAGAAAAAATAATCCCGCTACCGGCCTTACATCAGCCTCAGGAGTGTGACATAACCTGAGGCATCAAAAAAAAGCACCGACGAGAGCCTCGTGCGGTGCTTTTTTATTGCCATCCTGGATCGCCAGGGCGTGATGATGATCTGTCTTAGAAGTTGTAACCGACCACCAGGTAGCCACCCCAACCGGTAGAGCGTACGCTGAAATCGCCGTTACCGAAGTTCAGACTTGCATCGTCGTTCCACTGACCGCCGTTGTGCCAGTAACGAGCCACTACGGAGTAATGCCAGTGATCGTAGCCCAGAGAGAGGATGTGGCTGGAGGCAATAGAATCATTGGTACGGGCACGTTTGTTGTTCAGATCGTGGAAATCTTTATCGCCCAGCTCAGAACCCCAGTCGAAGTTAGTAAAACCGATGTAGCTTAACTGACCGCCCCACAGGGAGGTGATCGGAACGAAGTATTTCACTTTGAAACGGTAGCCGTCCCACTCGTTTTCGTTCGCCGCTTTGTAGTTCTGCCACTGGTATTTCGCGTAGACGTTCAGGGAAAGGCTCATCGGCAGGCCAGTGTCGATGTCGGTACCCAGACCCATGTACCAGGTGCTCTGACGACCGGATTCGTTACGACCCATATCGTAGATATAGTTGTTGGCAAAATACCACTCTTTGAACGGGCCGAAGCTCAGATCGGTACCGGTCAGCTTATCAATAGAGAAGCGCGGCTCAATTTCCATGAACAGCGGAGAGCCGTGGTTCCAGATACCTCTTGCATCAGTGTTACCGCCGAAAAACACCGGGGCGTCCAGGTAGCCATAGAAATCAAACCACTCTTTCTTGGCAAAGGCTTCATATTCCAGGTAGGTATCGTTGTGGATCTGCGGTCCGAAGCGGGTGTGATAGCTGCCGACAACGTTAACGCTCTGATGCCACCAGTCTGAGACATATTCAGGTTTGTCGGTTTCTGCCGCGTTCACGGTAAAAGACGTCGAGATCGCCAGCGCAGCGCCAGCTGCAAGTAATGTATTTTTCATAATTATGCCACTAATAAAAGATCCCTTACGGGAATGAAAGAATGCACGCATTGCGTTTCTAAATGTTTCATATTTCTGCGAGGCTATTATAAGTATCCTTGTTCACAAAAATATGTGTTGTTTCACATAACTGACACATACGTAATCGATTGCGTTCACGTTTGCGTCCAATAAACAGCGGGGATTATAATGATGAACCTCAGTGTTGCCAATAAATGAAAGCCGCCTGATATCACCCAGACGGCGTAAAAGAGATGACAACGTATGAAAAAGGGCGACAGCGCCCCAAAATTACTCAGGCGTGGCGGGCTGAATATCGTGAATGCGAACAAAGCCCAGTTGTTCAGGGGTAAGGCCATCAAGCTGGAGTGTAACCTCAACGTCGCTTGGGGCGAGGGTACTGGCAGGGGCGCTCATCAACTGGTTACGGACGTTCACCTCCTGATAATGTTCAGTGGTGCCCTGAATCTGACCCCATTCCACGGTGCCGTTGAAGGCCGGTAAAGGGTCGTTTGACTCACCCTGAATACGCAGCGTGACGCGTGTGCCATCTGCATCAGGAGCAATATTTTTCAGTGACATACGTAGCATTCCTACCTGGCTGTTCAGCCTGGCGGGAGTATTAGCCCCGGGCAGCAGGTACACGCCGCTGCTGGATTTCGCATTGAGGGCATTTTGCTGCGTTATCTTCACGGTCTCCTGATTCAGCTTGCTCATCTCTTTATTCAGCGTGCTCACGCTCTGATGCAGTTGTCGCACTTCACTTTGCTGTGCGCAGGCGCTGAGGGCAAAAACGCTTCCCAGCAACAGGGATCTTAGGTAACGTCTTGTCATTGTGTCTGTTTCCTTGAAAATGAAGATATTCTTAATGGTAGCCAGCAACCACTGCGTTGCCATCTATCCATTGTCTCAAAATCGGTCCGTCTTTGTTGTCACGCCAGTTCAGGGTAAAATAGATTTTAATTAACTCACACGTCAGGACGTCGTATGCATTGCCCATTCTGTTTCGCCGTGGATACCAAAGTAATCGATTCTCGCCTTGTGGGGGAGGGCTCCTCTGTTCGCCGCCGTCGTCAGTGTCTGGTATGCAACGAACGTTTCACAACCTTTGAAGTTGCTGAACTGGTGATGCCGCGTGTCGTCAAAAGCAATGACGTGCGTGAACCCTTCAATGAGGACAAATTGCGCGGGGGCATATTAAAAGCGCTCGAAAAGCGTCCGGTGAGCGCGGATGACGTTGAAATGGCATTGAATCATATCAAGTCACAATTACGGGCGACCGGCGAACGTGAGATTGCCAGTAAAATGATTGGTAATCTGGTGATGGAACAGCTTAAAAAACTCGATAAGGTCGCTTATATCCGTTTTGCTTCGGTATACCGCAGCTTTGAAGACATCCGCGAATTTGGCGAAGAGATCGCTCGCCTACAGGACTGATCATGCAGGACGACATCTACATGGCACGTGCGCTGAAGCTGGCGCAACGCGGTCGTTTTACCACGCATCCGAATCCAAATGTCGGGTGCGTTATCGTTAAAGACGGCGAAGTGGTTGGCGAAGGTTTCCACTATCGTGCCGGAGAGCCCCACGCCGAAGTACATGCGCTGCGCATGGCGGGTGGCAATGCAAAAGGGGCTACTGCGTATGTCACTCTGGAGCCATGCAGCCATCATGGACGCACCCCACCGTGCTGTGAGGCGCTGATCGGCGCCGGGGTAACGCGTGTCGTGGCTGCGATGCAGGATCCTAACCCGCAGGTGCAGGGGCGCGGCCTCTATCGCCTGCAGCAGGCAGGCATAGAAGTGAGCCATAGCCTGATGCTGCCAGAAGCGGAAGCCCTGAATAAAGGTTTTCTTAAACGTATGCGCACGGGGTTTCCCTACGTACAGCTTAAGCTGGGTGCCTCACTGGACGGCCGAACCGCGATGGCCAGTGGCGAAAGTCAGTGGATAACCTCGCCACAGGCGCGCCGGGATGTGCAGCGTCTTCGTGCGCAGAGCCATGCGATCCTCACCAGCAGCGAAACGGTGCTGGCAGATAACCCAAAACTGACGGTACGTTGGGATGAGCTCGGTGCCGACATTCAGGCGCATTATCCGCTGGAAAACCTGCGCCAGCCGCTGCGCGTCGTGGTGGACAGCAAAAACCGCGTGACCCCTGAGCACGCGCTGGTGCATGAAGCGGGTGAGACCTGGTTTGCACGCACGACGCCTGACAGCCGTTCATGGCCAGCCTCAGTTCGCGACCTCCCGGTGCCGGACTATAACGGCCATGTCGATCTGGTTTCGTTGATGATGCTGCTCGGCAAACAGCAAATAAACAGTATCTGGGTCGAGGCGGGAGCTCATCTGGCCGGCGCGCTGTTACAGGCGGGTCTGGTGGATGAACTTATTGTTTATCTTGCGCCAAAACTGCTGGGCACGGATGCCAGAGGGCTTTGCGCTCTGCCGGGTCTTCAGGCACTTGCCGATGCCCCCGCTTTCAAATTCAATGAGATTCGTCAGGTCGGCCCCGATCTCTGCCTGCATCTCACGCACGCGTAGCGGCGCCTGTAAAAGGGAAGCAGCGCGTCAAATATTATGATAAAATCCGCCCCCCTGCGGGGTCTGAACTGAACCTGTAAAGGAAGAGTATGAACATTATTGAAGCTAACGTTGCTACCCCGGACGCTCGCGTCGCCATCACCATCGCGCGTTTCAACAACTTTATCAATGACAGCCTGCTGGAAGGTGCGATTGACGCCCTGAAACGTATCGGCCAGGTTAACGATGACAATATTACCGTTGTTTGGGTTCCAGGTGCTTATGAGCTGCCGCTGGCGGCAGGCGCACTGGCTAAGACCGGTAAATATGACGCGGTGATTGCGCTGGGTACGGTAATTCGTGGCGGTACGGCTCACTTTGAATATGTGGCTGGTGGCGCAAGCAATGGCCTGTTGCACGTTGCACAGGACAGCGAAATCCCGGTCGCTTTTGGTGTACTGACCACTGAAAGCATTGAACAAGCTATCGAACGTGCTGGCACCAAAGCCGGTAACAAAGGTGCGGAAGCTGCATTGACCGCGCTTGAAATGATTAATGTATTGAAAGCCATTAAGGCCTGATTTTTTGTAAGGGGAAATCCGTGAAACCTGCTGCTCGTCGCCGCGCCCGTGAGTGTGCTGTCCAGGCACTCTACTCCTGGCAGTTGTCCCATAACGACGTCGCTGATGTCGAATACCAGTTCCTGGCGGAACAGGACGTTAAAGATGTTGACGTCGCGTACTTCCGTGAACTGTTAAGCGGGGTGGCGACTAACAGCGCGTATCTCGACGGCCTGATGAAGCCGTATCTGTCCCGCCTGCTCGAAGAGCTGGGCCAGGTTGAGAAAGCGGTACTGCGTATTGCGCTGTTCGAACTGTCCAAACGTTCAGACGTGCCGTACAAAGTGGCCATTAACGAAGCTATCGAACTGGCGAAAACGTTCGGCGCTGAAGATAGCCATAAGTTCGTTAACGGTGTGCTTGATAAAGCCGCCCCTGTGATTCGTCCTAACAAAAAATGATCCTCAAGCCGGAGTGGAGTGCGATGTCAAACCGCACGCTGCCCGGCTTTTTCTTTTCTACGCTGAGGCATAACGTATGGCATGCGGCGAATTTTCCCTGATTGCCCGTTATTTTGATCGTGTCAAAAATGCACGTCGCGATGTTGAAACCGGCATTGGCGATGATTGTGCACTGCTCAATGTTCCTGAGAAACAGACGCTGGCAATCAGCACTGATACCCTGGTATCAGGCATCCATTTTCTTCCTGATATCGACCCTGCCGATCTGGCCTATAAGGCGCTGGCGGTAAACGTAAGCGATTTGGCTGCGATGGGCGCGGATCCGGCATGGCTCACGCTGGCATTGACGCTTCCGGATGTTGATGAAGCCTGGCTTAAAGCCTTTAGCGACAGCCTGTTTGAACAACTCAATTATTACGATATGCAGCTTATTGGCGGCGACACCACCCGTGGCCCGCTCTCAATGACGCTGGGTATTCACGGCTATGTGCCGGTTGGCCGAGCGCTCAAGCGCACCGGTGCAAAGCCGGGTGACTGGATTTACGTGACCGGTACGCCAGGAGACAGCGCCGCCGGGCTGGCTATTTTGCAGGATCGTTTGCAGGTGAAGGATGCCACGGATGCCCGTTATCTGCTGCAACGCCACCTGCGCCCCATGCCGCGTGTGCTGCACGGTCAGGCGCTGCGTGGTCTGGCGACCTCCGCAATTGATCTTTCTGACGGACTGATTTCCGATCTCGGGCATATCCTCACCGCAAGCGAATGCGGCGCGCGTATTGATCTGGACGCACTACCTTATTCAGAAGCGATGAAGCGACATGTGGATGCGGAGCAGGCGCTGCGCTGGGCGCTGTCGGGTGGTGAAGATTACGAACTGTGCTTTACCGTACCGGAGCTTAACCGTGGTGCGCTTGAGGTCGCGGTCGGCCATCTTGGCGCACCGGTGACCTGCATCGGCCAGATGAGTGCGGATGTAGACGGTATACATTTTACTCGTGACGATAAAACCGTGACGCTTGACTGGAAGGGATACGATCACTTTGCCGCTCTTTAAGAAAGACATTGCCAAAAGCCGTCTCAAAATGAGTAACCCGTGGCACCTGCTGGCCACAGGATTTGGTAGCGGGCTGAGCCCTGTCATACCCGGGACGATGGGGTCGCTTGCGGCGATCCCCTTCTGGTACCTGATGACACTGCTCCCCTGGCAGCTCTATTCCTTACTGGTTATGTTGGGAATCAGCCTCGGGGTTTACCTCTGTCATCAAACCGCGAAGGACATGGGTGTTCACGACCACGGCAGTATCGTCTGGGATGAGTTTATCGGTATGTGGATAACCCTGATGGCGTTACCGACCAACGACTGGCAGTGGGTTGCTGCGGGATTTGTCATTTTCCGCATTCTTGATATGTGGAAGCCGTGGCCGATTCGCTGGTTTGACAGAAACGTGCATGGTGGGATGGGTATCATGGTTGATGATATTGTCGCCGGGATTATCTCCGCAGGTATTTTGTATGCGGTAGGACATCACTGGCCGCTGGGGCTCATTTAACCCGTTTCCCTCTCCCGCCGGGCTGAAGAATTCCCAGTAATATGACGTTTTGCAGCGATATCACAGTCCCATGAGAATAAAACCGTCACCGCGATGACAGGGTCCGGCTGAAAATCGATGAGGCGTTGACGGCTGACCGGGGCCGCCCGCAGGGAAGCGGGCGGAGGGGATAGCCTGCAGGGAGGCAGGCTGGTCCCCGACCCGATAGTCAGACGACATAAGACGACAAAATTGCCGGGAGCGATTTTGAATAGCGCCTGCGCTAGCCCTGAAAGGGTGAGCCCCAGGGATGGGGCGAATAATGCCGCGAAGCGGCGATTTTCCTTGCCGGGAGCCCGGGTCGCCAGGGTGGTGGCGGTGAACCACCCTGGCACGTTCACGGGTTCTGTCGCTACAGACATGCAAGGAACATAAGGTGAACGGAATGACCACAAGAGCCGCATGTTCCCCTCACCCTGGCCCTCTCCCCAAAGGGGCGAGGGGACTTTCCGTGCTCGTATTATTTTGTGGGGATCTCTCAGCCCTGAGGGAGAGGGAAACAGTGCCTGTCAGGACTATTTAAACCCGACCACCGGATGCTGCTTATACGGGGTTTCCATCTCGGCAATCTGTTCTGGTTTCAGCGTCAAATCGACTGCCTGCAGTAACTCCTCAAGCTGTTCTTCGCGCGACGCACCAATGATGGGGGCGGCGACACCCGGCTTGCTTAACAGCCATGCCAGCGCGACCTGAGCGCGTGTCGCGCCGGTTTCATCAGCAATGGACTCCAGACGTTCGGCGATTTGCGCGTCGTTTTCATCGTGTTCGTTATAGAGATTTCTGCCGACTTCGTCCGAGACAAGACGGGCGGTGGTTTCACCCCACGGGCGGGTCAGGCGGCCTCGCGCCAGCGGGCTCCACGGGATAACGGCAATGCCTTCCTGATAACAGAGCGGCAGCATGTCCCGCTCTTCTTCACGATAAATCAAATTGTAATGATTCTGCATGGTGACAAACTGCGCCCAGCCGTGCTGTTTCTGCAACTCCAGCGCCTGAGCAAACTGGCTGGCATGCATTGAGGATGCGCCGATATAACGTGCTTTCCCGGATTTAACCACCTCATTGAGCGCGTCCAGCGTCTCTTCAATCGGCGTATTGTAGTCCCAGCGGTGGATTTGCAGTAAATCAACGTAATCCATACCCAGACGGGTGAGGCTGTCGTCAATGGAGCGCAGGATCTGGGCGCGGGAAAGCCCCTCGGTCAGGGTACCGGACGGGTAATAGACTTTAGTGGCGACGACCACCTCATCCCGGCGGGCGAAATCACGCAATGCGCGGCCGACAATCTCTTCACTGCTGCCGTCGGAGTAGCTGTTCGCCGTATCAAAAAAGTTGATGCCGCCGTTTAAAGCATGCTGAATAAGCAGACGGCTGCTCTCTTCCGGTAGCGTCCAGGCGTGATTTCCCCGGTCAGGCTCGCCAAATGTCATGCAGCCAAGGCAAAGGCGGGAAACGTTAAGGTCGGTTTTTCCTAATGTGTTGTATTGCATGCTTCCACTCCTGCATATACTCGTCCTGTTTCACGTTGCAGGGACAGGGTCTGGGCCAGCTCTCCCGGTCACATCGCACTCCATGCTCCCCGGAAATAACTGGCCTGCCGCCTTTCTGTAACGCTAACTATTTAGAGTAGGATTATAAAGTTACCCTTAAGCATAGCAGGAGCGGTAAAGGAGGCTATGCGAGCCAGCGTCGGATGTGAGATTCAATGCCTGCGGCATCCAGTCCAATCTCAGCGCGGGCTTCATCCTGGGTTCCCTGGGGGATGAAGAAATCTGGAAGACCCAGATTCAGCACTGGCACCGGTTTACGATGGGACATCAGCACCTCGTTAACGCCGCTGCCTGCGCCGCCGATAATGGCGTTCTCCTCAAGCGTTACCAGGCATTCATGGCGTGCGGCCATTTGCAAAATCAGCGTGGTATCCAGCGGTTTTACGAAACGCATGTCGACCAGCGTGGCGTTCAGCGCTTCAGCCGCTTTCCTGGCTTCAGGCAGCAATGTACCGAAGTTAAGGATGGCAATTTTTTCGCCTTCACGTTTCACCACCCCTTTGCCCAGCGGCAGTTTCTGCAACGGGTCGAGAGTCACACCGACCGCGTTACCGCGCGGGTAACGCACGGCGCTCGGGCCATCATTGTAGTGATAGCCGGTAAACAGCATCTGGCGGCATTCGTTCTCATCGCTCGGCGTCATGATGACCATCTCCGGTATGCAGCGCAGGAAGGAGATATCAAATGCCCCCTGGTGGGTCTGCCCGTCAGCACCGACAATGCCCGCACGGTCAATAGCAAAGAGCACCGGCTGTTTCTGGATGGCGACGTCGTGAATCACCTGATCATAAGCGCGCTGCAGGAAGGTGGAGTAAATTGCCACAATCGGTTTGTAGCCGCCAATCGCCAGCCCGGCGGCAAAGGTGACGGCGTGCTGTTCAGCGATGGCCACATCAAAGTATTGATCCGGAAATTTGCGTGAGAACTCCACCATGCCGGACCCTTCACGCATGGCTGGCGTGATCGCCATTAGTTTGCTGTCTTTGGCCGCCATTTCGCACAGCCAGTCGCCAAAGATTTTGGAGTAGCTCGGCATGCCGCCGCTGCTTTTCGGCAGCGTTCCGCTGGTAGGATCGAACTTCGGCACCGCATGGAAGGTGATGGGATCTTTTTCCGCCGGCTCGTAGCCACGGCCTTTTTTGGTCATTATGTGCAGGAATTGCGGGCCTTTCAGACCGCGCATGTTTTTCAGGGTATGCACCAGCCCCAGCACATCATGACCATCAACCGGACCAATGTAATTAAACCCAAGCTCCTCAAACAGCGTCCCCGGCACGACCATGCCCTTAATGTGCTCTTCGGTACGTTTGATTAGCTCTTTGATGGGAGGAACACCGGACAGCACTTTTTTGCCACCTTCACGCAGGGTGGAGTAGAGCTTGCCGGAGAGCAGCTGCGCCAGATGGTTGTTCAGTGCGCCAACGTTCTCGGAAATCGACATTTCATTGTCATTAAGGACGACCAGCATATCGGGGCGGATGTCCCCCGCATGGTTCATCGCTTCAAACGCCATTCCGGCCGTGATGGCGCCGTCGCCAATGACACACACCGTGCGGCGCTGTAAGTTTTCTTTCGCGGCGGCAACGGCAATCCCGATACCGGCGCTAATAGAGGTGGACGAGTGGCCAACGCTTAAAACGTCATACTCGCTTTCACCTCGCCAGGGGAATGGGTGCAGGCCATTTTTCTGCCGGATAGTATCGATACGATCGCGACGACCGGTCAGGATCTTATGCGGATAAGCCTGATGACCGACGTCCCAGATGAGTTGGTCAAAGGGGGTGTTGTAGACGTAGTGCAGTGCCACGGTTAATTCCACCGTGCCAAGCCCGGAGGCGAAGTGCCCGCTGGAGCGGCTCACGCTGTCGAGCAGGTAGCGACGCAGTTCGTCGCATAATTTCGGCAGGCTCTCTTTTGGCAGTGAACGCAGTTCCGCAGTGGAATCGACCAGCGCCAGCGTCGGGTATTTGGCTATATCAAAACTCATCAGAGACTCATTGTCATGTGGTCATTATTTATCACGCTGGATTATGTAATCAGCCAGTGCTTCCAGTGCCGTTGTATCCAGCGATTGCGCAGCCAGCAGCTCTAGCGACTGGCGAGCCTCTGCAATCAGATCGCGGGCTTTTACCCGGGCTTGCTCGAGGCCCAGTAATGCAGGGTAAGTACTTTTACCAAGTTGTTGATCGGCACCCTGGCGTTTTCCAAGGGTCGCAGTATCGCCGACAACATCCAGTATGTCATCCTGAACCTGGAACGCCAGGCCGATGCATTGCGCATAGTTATCAAGCACCGGCAGCCAGACCCGGCCCCTTGCTCCGGCGGTAAGCGCGCCCATTTTCACCGCGGCACGAATCAGAGCGCCGGTTTTATGACGGTGAATCTGTTCAAGGGCCTGTAAATCAACAGACTTGCCCTCGGCGGCTAAATCCAGCGCCTGCCCGGCACACATGCCCGCTGCGCCGCTGGCGAATGCCAGTTCACGCACCATCGCCAGACGGTCTTCAGCCATCACCTCCTGCATCGGCGCATCGCTGAGAATCGAAAACGCCAGCGTTTGCAGCGCATCGCCTGCCAGAATCGCATTCGCTTCGCCGAACCTGATGTGGCAGGTCGGCTGACCACGGCGTAAATCGTCATCATCCATGGCGGGCAGATCGTCGTGAATCAAGGAGTAGGCGTGGATGCATTCAACGGCCGCAGCCGGTGCGTCCAGGGTTTCGCGGCTGACGCCAAACATGCTTCCCGTGGCGTAAACCAGAAAAGGTCGCAGGCGCTTGCCGCCCAATAATGTGCCATACGCCATCGCATCAACCAGTGGAGAGTTCTGAAAGGGCAGGGGAGCGATGAACCGACGCAGGGCGTCATTGGCGTGCTCAACACACGTCTGTAACTGTTGGTTAAAGTCCATTTAATCGTTATCCGGAGTAAACGGCGTTAAGGGCGCTTCCTCATTCCCGGACAGCAAAATCTGTACGCGCTGTTCCGCCTGCTGAAGTTTGGCCTGCCCCTGACGGGCGAGTTGAACGCCACGTTCAAATTCATTGAGGGCATCTTCCAGCGGAAGGTCGCCACTTTCTAAACGGGTAACAATCTGTTCCAGCTCGTTTAATGCGGTTTCAAAGCTGGCGGGTGCGTCTTTTTTCTTTGGCATAATGACTGTCTGACTCTCATTGTGTTCCGACCTCATTATGTTAGCGAAGTCGTGAGGCTTAGCAAATAACGCGCAATGGTCATGCAAAATACACAGGAGCGTCGCGATGGTGGTATACTTCCGCGCCTGGATGCAGCCGCAGGTGTGGGCTGCTGTATTTTTTTCTGAGAAGCCCAACCGGGCTTGCCAATGAACCCTTGCCGCCATGAAGTTTATCATTAAATTGTTCCCGGAAATCACCATCAAAAGCCAATCTGTGCGTTTGCGCTTTATTAAGATCCTTACCGGGAATATTCGTAACGTTTTAAAGCACTACGATGAGACCCTTGCGGTCGTCCGCCATTGGGATCACATTGAAGTTCGCGCAAAAGACGAAAATCAACGTCTGGTGATCCGCGATGCACTGACCCGTATTCCGGGTATCCACCATATTCTGGAAGTGGAAGATGTGCCTTTCACCTCCCTGCACGATATCTTCGAAAAAACCCTGGAAGCCTGGCGTGAAAAGCTGGAAGGGAAAACGTTCTGCGTGCGCGCAAAACGTCGTGGTAAACACGAATTTAGCTCTATTGAAGTTGAACGCTACGTCGGCGGTGGGCTGAATCAGCATATCGAAACGGCCCGCGTGAAGCTGACTCACCCGCATATCACCGTCAATCTGGAAATCGAAGACGATCGCCTGCTGCTGGTGAAAGGCCGTTACGAAGGTATTGGCGGCTTCCCGATTGGGACCCAGGAAGATGTGCTGTCGTTGATTTCCGGTGGTTTCGACTCCGGCGTCTCCAGCTATATGTTGATGCGTCGCGGCTGCCGCGTGCATTACTGCTTCTTCAACCTTGGCGGTGCCGCCCATGAAATTGGTGTGCGCCAGGTTGCGCATTATCTGTGGAATCGCTTTGGTAGCTCACACCGCGTGCGTTTCGTCGCCATTAACTTTGAGCCAGTGGTGGGCGAAATTCTTGAGAAAGTCGATGACGGCCAGATGGGCGTGGTTCTCAAGCGTATGATGGTGCGTGCCGCTTCTCAGGTGGCAGAGCGCTATGGCGTACAGGCACTGGTTACCGGCGAAGCGCTGGGTCAGGTCTCCAGCCAGACGCTGACCAACCTGCGTCTGATTGATAATGTTTCTGACACGCTGATCCTGCGCCCGCTTATCTCTTACGATAAAGAGCATATTATCGATCTGGCCCGTGAAATCGGCACCGAAGATTTCGCCCGTACCATGCCGGAATATTGTGGCGTCATTTCTAAAAGCCCGACCGTGAAAGCGGTTAAGGCTAAAATCGAAGCTGAAGAAGCCCACTTTGATTTCTCTATCCTCGATAAGGTCGTTGCTGAGGCCACTAACATTGATATTCGTGTTATTGCCGAGCAGACCAGTGAAGAGGTCGTTGAAGTCGAGACGGTGAGCGGTTTCGGTGCGAATGACATGCTGTTAGATATCCGCTCGATAGATGAACAGGATGCCAAACCGTTGGAAGTCGAGGGCATTGAGGTGGTTTCACTGCCGTTCTACAAACTCAGCACCAAATTTGGCGATCTTGATCAGAGTAAAAACTGGCTGTTATGGTGTGAGCGCGGTGTGATGAGCCGTCTGCAGGCGCTTTACCTGCTGGAGCAGGGCTTTAAAAATGTGAAGGTTTATCGCCCGTAGTGATAGGGCCGGATGGCATGACACCGCCATCCGGCACAGTAAGTCTCACTCTTCGAAGTAGTAGTTATAAATCCCCGCCGGTATCACCAGCTGTTTTGCCACTTCATGCGCTTTCTCGTGCCCGACCAGTACATCAATAATCTTCAGCGCAAAATCGATTGCGGTTCCCGGTCCCTGACTGGTGATGAGCTTCACGCGTGGGTCCCAGACAACGCGCTTATCCTGCCACTGGCCTTCAGGGATCTTCTCTTTTAGCGCAGGAAACCCGGTCATATTGCCTATGGGAAACAGGTCATGGGGCACCAGCACCGTGGCGGCGGCCGCGCAAATGGTGGCCACGACGCGACCGGAGAGATGAAACTGCCTGACGGTTTCGACCAGCAGCGGGTTGTCGCGAAAATTTTCCGCGCCTTTGATACCGCCGGGTAACACAATCACGTCAAAATCCCCGTCCGCGACGGCGACCAGCGGGGCATCAGCAAGCAGTTTCACGCCGCGCGAGCAGGTAATGGTGAGGTCACCATCGCTGGCAACGCTTGCCGTGGTGACGGTAATTCCTCCACGAACTAACAGATCAATGGTAGTGACCGCTTCGGTCTCTTCGCTACCAGGGGCGAGACATACCAGAGCTGACGCGCTCATACTCACTCTCCTTGCGTTTTATTAAATCATAGAGGCGGGCATTTTCCGGCACTGCAATGCCATGTGCCCTGGCGCGCCGAAGCAGATAACCGGTAATGTAATCGCATTCGGTGTGCCGCATTGCCCGAATATCCTGCAACATCGAGGAGACATTCTCCGACGTGCTCTCAATAATCTGATAAACATAGTCCAGCAGTTCGTCGGCGGAAATATGATGGCCTTCCCGCTCAATGACGGCTGCCACTTCATGGGTCACTTTTCGTATTTCGTCCGGAAAATCCCGCAGTTCGCCATTTTTGCACTCCTGCAGCGCAGTGATGGGGTTAATGACGCAGTTGACCGCCAGCTTGCGCCACAATGCCGGGCGAATGTTGTTATGCCAGGCAACATCCGGAAGCACCTCCTGCAGAATCTCCGCCAGGTAGCTGAAATCACCATCCTGCTGGCGGCCAGGGCCGATATGTGTCGTGCCGCTGGCAACGTGCACTATAACGTTGCCATCCCGGCGGGCCGCGTGAGTGGTGGTGCCAATCAGCAGGGGCTGTTCGAGATTTTTGAGTTCATCGACAGTCCCCATTCCGTTATGAATGAGCAAAATGGGTGCGGTTTTGGGTAAGATACTGGCCGCACTTTTAACGGCATTAGAGACTTGCCAGGCTTTGAGCGTGACCAGTAACAGATCGCTGTGTGCCAGAAACTCCGGATCGTTTGCCGTCAGAGACTCGTTAAAAATGGTGCCTTCTTCATCGACCACGTTCACACTGCAAAAGGGCTGAGGAACACGTAACCAGCCCTGAACCTCATGCCCATGCTTGTGCAGCGCAGTCAGCCATAACTGGCCTAACGCACCGCAGCCAAGTACGGTAATTTTCATTTTTCCTCCTCACCTGCAACTGCGCCAGGTGCTACTGCTTTCAGTATAGCGCCGTCGTGGAAGCTTCCGGCCATTACAAGTTGAGTTATGCTTAGTTGCGGGTATTATGCATCGCAATAAACACTGAGGGAGAAGAAAAGATGCCATCTTTCGATATTGTTTCTGAGGTAGAACTTCAGGAAGTCCGCAACGCGATCGAGAATGCGACTCGCGAACTTGAGACTCGTTTCGATTTTCGCAACGTTGAAGCCTCTATTGAGCTGAACGAAAAGAATAAGACCATCAAAGTGCTCAGTGAGTCTGATTTTCAGGTGAATCAGCTGCTGGATATTTTGCGCGCTAAGCTGCTAAAACGCGGCATTGAAGGTACTTCGCTGGAGGTGCCGGAAGAGTTTGTGCACAGTGGCAAAACCTGGTTTGTGGAAGCCAAACTCAAACAGGGCATTGAGAGCGATGTGGCGAAGAAAATCGTTAAGCTTATCAAAGAGAGCAAACTGAAAGTGCAGACCCAGATTCAGGGTGAAGAGCTGCGCGTAACCGGTAAAGCCCGCGATGACCTGCAAGCCGCAATGGCGCTGGTACGCGGTGGCAATCTCGGCCAGCCGTTCCAGTTTAAAAACTTCCGCGACTGACCGAAGATAAATAAAAAGCGGGCCAGCCCGCTTTTTTTATACCCCTTTGATAGCCTGCTCGACCTCAAAGCGGTTAGTGACTTTACTGTCGATTTTTACATAGGCGCTGCGCTCTTGTGCGACCACCAGCACATCATTGATGCCAGCCGCTGCGCGTAAGCGCTGTTCCAGTGCCGCATCAAGCACCACATCGTCAGGAATTTCGATGCGCAGGCTGCTGACATACGGGGGCTCCTGCATCGTGCTGGCCACCAGCAGCCAGACCATCGCCAGCAGCGCGCCGGCCAGAAATACGGTTTGTGAATCGAACCAGCCGTCCACCCAGCCGCCCAGTGCGCCACCAATGGCTACGCCAATAAACTGGCTGGTGGAGTAAATGCCCATCGCAGTACCTTTGTAGCCTGCCGGCGCTTCTTTGCTGATAAGGGAAGGCAGGAGCGCTTCCATCAGGTTGAAGGCGACAAAGAAAATCTGTACTCCCAGCACCTGTTCCCAGAAGTGCGGTCCCGCTCCCCAGAGCACGATCTCCGCAATCAGCAGCAGCGCTACACAAAACAAGAACACGCGCTTCATGCGCCGCTTAACTTCAGCATAAATGATGAAAGGCACGACCGACACAAAGGACACCAGCATGGTGAACAGATAAATTTTCCAGTGATTGGCTGCGGCGAAACCGGCGGCCTCAAGCTGACCGGGCAGGGCAACAAAGGTCGACATCAACAGGATGTGCAGACACATAATGCCAAAATTCAGTTTGAGCAGCCGGGGGCTTGCAATGACCTGGCTAAAGCAGCCTTTGACCATTCCAGAATCCCGGTTCAGTACGTGGTGCTCGCTGTTGGGGACGACCCATAGCGTTAACAGAATGCCCGCACTTGCCAGGGCTGCAATCATCCAGAACAGGGCGTGCAGACCGAGCTGGTGGGTAATGATTGGCCCCAGTACCATTGCGATAGCGAAGGTGACGCCGAAGCTGACGCCAATAAACGCCATTGCCTTGGTACGGTTTTGCTCACGGGTTAAATCAGAAAGGAGTGCCATCACGGCGGCCGCAATGGCCCCCGAACCCTGCAAGGCCCGCCCCAGAATAATTCCCCAGATGGAGTCAGAAAGCGCCGCAATCACGCTGCCCAGGACAAAAATCGCCAGCCCTCCAATAATCAGCGGTTTACGACCAATACGGTCAGAGAGCAAACCGAAAGGAATCTGGAATACCGCCTGCGCCAGGCCATAGATGCCAATGGCAAGGCCTATTAAGGCTTCACTGGCACCCTGTAAGGCCATGCCGTACGTGGTCAGAACGGGCAGGACCATAAACATGCCAAGCATGCGCAACGAGAAAACAGTCCCTAAACCCCAGGTTGCGCGCAACTCGCCTGGTGTCATTTTATTATCGTTCATTACCACCTCATTTCGAATGCAGGCCATAGTGTAGGCGGGGTGGTGTACACGGTAAACAGATGTTTGTTTAATAGTTATTACAAGGCTGTAACGGCGCAGTGAGACCAGTGGCCTTCCTGGTGGGGATTACTGGCGAGTGCGTGTTATCAGGCGCATATTGACCCGGATGGTCTCTTTCACCGGGTTGCCTTCAATGGCAGATTGCATCACCTGGAAAGCATTCTCAGCCCAGGTGTCTTCGTCCTGCTGCATCGACCAGACGTTGTTGGCGAGAAAACCTAACATCGGGTGTTCGTCAAAGGTACCTATGTTGATGTCGACAGGAATGATCCCCAGTTTGGCGCGAATAGCGTGAATCGCCCCTTCAAGCACCGGCAGTGACGAGGCAATAAACGCCTGCGGCACGCCGTGCTTTTCGATGAGTTGCATCATCAGGTGATGCCCTTCTTCAGGGGAATTCTCCGGTCCTTCGCAAACCCACTGCTGGTGGTCGATACGGCTCTCTTTGAGCGCCGTCAGGTAGCCCTGTAAGCGGTCGTTAATACTGGGCAGGGCGGTATCGCCTACCAAAAACCACACCGGCGTTTTACCTGTTGCCAGCAGGCTGCGGGTCAGGGTTTCACCGCCATCGGTGTTATTACTTTCCACCAGAGCGTTATCCGTAAAGCGAAAATCCCGGTCCAGCAGCACCAGTGGTTTTTTTACCTGCTGCAGGTGATGCTGCTGGTTTTCCAGTGTTGAAGGCACAACGAAAAGACCGTCGACATTCCTTGCCATCATGGCGTGAACGAGCTGATTTTCATAATCCACATCGTCGTACGAGCAGCTGATCGCCAGTTGATAACCTGAGCGGCGACAGCGTAACTCGAGCTTCTCTGCCAGGGTGGCAAAGAAGACATTCGAGATGTTAGGAACAATCAGCCCGAGTGTCTCCGTTTTGTTGAGCTTGAGGCTGCGTGCCGAATGGTTCAACGTATAGCCATAACGCTCGACGTGTTCATTGATGCGTGTCTGCGTTTTCTCACTGATACGATACTGCTCTGCCTTACCTCCCAGCACCAGACGTACCGTGGTGATGGACAAGTTCAGATCGTTGGCTATCTGTTCAACGGTTTTTGCCATCTCCCGGCACCTCATTCCCATCCAAAAAAGAAAAACATGTCGACTGTAATTCTGCTCTATCGACTCAGCCTGAAGGTGTAAGCGTACTCCAGGCCAAGATCGAACCGCCAGGGCAGCGGGTGCAAAATGAGAGTGCCCTCGGCAATATCGAACGGTACGTCAATTTCCTCGCCCCGGCAGAGCAGGGTACAAGTGCGCGGTGCCTCCCCATCAGTGAGCTGAAGGCGCAGCGCGTCCGTTGGCCACTCGGTTGTTATCAGGTAGTCACTGTCGCCTTTGCAGGTGAACGCACAATGGGGATTGTTACTTTTCAGGCGCGTGCAGATATCACTGCCATAAATCGCGTCACCGTTGACCTCCATCCAGCGGCCAATATCCCGTAAGCGTTCCTGTTGCAGCGTTGGAATACGTCCGTCCGCTGTCGGCCCCACATTTAACAGGAAGTTACCGCCTTTGGAGACGATGCCGATCAACTGATTAATCAACGCCTGCGAAGTGCAATAATCCTCCAGTTGCTCCGCGCGGTTAAAGCCGTATGACTTGCCGATACCCCGGCTCTCTTCCCACGGATGATGGACGCCAAAGCCCTCTTTATCGTTGTACTCGGTGCTGTAGTAGTCGCCGTGTTCACCAGGCATGCCTTTAAAGAAGCGGTCATTCACCACCACTTCATCTTTATTAGGTGCTTCGTTGTAGAGCCAGGAGAGGAAGGGTTTGGTCTGGCTGTATTCTTCGCTGAGATCCCACTCGCCGCCGTCAGAGAAAATCAGGCACGGGGCGTAGTTTTGCACCAGCTCTTTCAGTTGCGGAATCAGAATTTCATCCGGGTATTTTTCCTCAGGGATACCGAACTTTTCGCGGTCACGCTGCGGCACAAAATAGCCGCCTTCCGGGCGGTGGCTCCAGTTGGTTTCCCAGTCGATGATGGAGTAATAGATGCCCATCTTCAGACCGCTGTCGCGTACCGCATGGGTGATGTCGCCGAGCAGGTCGCGTTTTGGCCCAATATCCCCGCTGTTCCAGTTCGCTTTATGCGGATTTTTTGTCGGCCACAAACAGAAACCGTCGTGATGCTTGGTGGTCAGCACTACATACTTAGCGCCAGAGGCTTTAAACAATTCCGCCCAGGCGTCAGGCTGGAAAAGTTCGGCTTTGAACTGCGGAGCAAAATCGCGGTACAGGAAATCTTTCCCGTAATGCTTTTGGTGAAAGTCATCATCATTATTGCGGTAATTGCCGTAAACGCTGGCGTAATACCACTCGGCGTAAGAGCCAAACAGGGAGTTATCAATTTTACGCCACGCCGGAACCGAGAAGACGCCCCAGTGGATGAAAATGCCGAATTTTGCGTCGTTATACCATTCCGGCATCTCGCGGCTGTCGAGGCTCGCCCAGTCTGGCGTGTAGGTCTTATTACTCATGAATCACATCCCCTTCGTGTTGATGTACGTCCGTTTTCGCGATGCACAAACCCGTAACCGCGTAGAAACCTGCAATAATCAGCCCCGCATAACATTGCACGGCCCATAGCGCATAGTCGAGAGTCGGCACGCCGAGGGTGGCAGCCATAAATACCCCGGCGGCCGTCCATGGGATCAGCGGCTCGATAACGGTGGCGGAGTCTTCGACGGTGCGGGAGATATTTTTACGGTGCAGCCCATTGTTTTCAAAAGCTTTGCGGAACAATTCTGACGGCAGAAGGCAGGCGATATTGTTATTACCTGTTGCGGCAATCAGCGCCACACAAGCGGCAATGGTTGAGAAGATAAGACCGGCGGCGCTTTTCACAATGCGGGTAAAGTAATTGATGATGGTGTCCAGTGCCTGGGTCAGCGAGAGTGGACCGGCAAAGGAGAAGGCGCAAAGGATAACTAGGATAAGCGGCATCATGGAGGCCACACCACCGCGTTCAAGCAGGCTGCGAATGGTCTCTGGCACCGCTTGTGGCTGCCCTGGCAGCACACTGACGCTAAATCCAGACACCCACACGTTCAGGTTTTCGATAATCCCGATCCCTTGGGTAAAGTACGAAATGGCAATCGAAATGGCAGTGGCAAACAGCAGTACGGGGATCACCGGTTTTTTCATCAGGGCGCCCGCCAGCACGATAAAGATCGGCACGGCGAGGATCCAGTGAGTGTGGTACAGCGCGTGAATCTGATCCACCGTTTGCTGAGCAGAATCGACATTGCCCACTGTCGCGTTGTTGTTCAAGCCAATGACAAAATAGACCACCGCCGAAATGAGATACGCTGGAATCGTGGTTTTTGACAGGTGCTTGATGTGCTCGTAGAGATCGAGATTATTAACGATCGCCGCAAAGTTAGATGATCCGCTTAACGGTGAGATCTTGTCGCCAAAATAGGCACCGCCAACGATTGCGCCCGCTACCGCAGCCAGATTGGCATCGAGACCGTGGGCAACGCCCATCAGCGCAACGCCAATGGTTCCGGCGGAGCCCCAGGAGGTGCCGGTGCAGGTGGCAACAATGCTGGTGACAATAAAGGCGATGAATACAATGTACTGTGGGTTAATGATTTTCAGACCGATGGTAATCAGATAGGGAATGGTGCCGGAACTCATCCAGACACCAATGACCCCACCGACGCACATCACAATCATTAAAGAGGGGAGGGCCTGAGCAAATTTTTGCACGATTTCATCGATGATTTCCTGGAACGTATGCCCGAGCCAGAGTGCAACAAACGAGATAGCCACCGCAGTAATGCACAGCAGCGCCTCCAGTTTTATCTCCAGTAGCGTGTAGCCCAGGATAATAAAGAGTAATGATGCGCCGAGTAGCAGAAAAGAGGCCGGGAGGCCCAACTGCTTCATAACAGGTTTCTGTATAGGTTCTGATGTTACAGACATGACTATCCTCGCTGAATGCCTGGCCGTCTTAAGGTGTTGTTGTGTTTTGCCGCACGCTGAGCGTACTGGCTGATTGTTTTTATTAAGATTTCCCTTTCTTCGACAAGCTGCCTGCCTTAGCCCGGCAGGTTGGCTCATCGCGTGTGAAATACATTTCCGGTGTGCAAAACTAAGGTAACCATTTTTTCATAATGATTGCTAACTCGAATTAGCAAGCATAGTTAAAAGCTATTTTAGCGGACGGCATTCACCAACGGCTTTTCGCTCAAACTGTGATGGGCCGCAAGCGTTGCACCGATATAAAGCAAATATGTGATAAGAGAAAGTGATGACGAGAAGGGAAGGAGCGAACAGTAGGGCTGAATTGCAGGCATAAAAAAACCGGGTTAAAACCCGGTTTTTACAACATGAGACTTACCAGACGTAGGTCAGCAGGCTATGCGAGTCAGGAACCATAAAATCCACTGACATCATCACGCTCAGGGCGGTAATGGCGATGATGGAGAAGCCGAACAGTTTACGTGCCCAGACTTTATCATCTTCAACTTTGTAACCGCGCAGCGCCATACCCAGCCACCAGACGCTCACCGCTGCCGCGACGATCAGATACTTGTACCCGGCATAACCACCCAGAGAAAGCATCAAGGTCGCCACCGCGAAGGCGATGATATAAAGCGTGATGTGGTTTTTAGCCACCGAGATACCTTTCACCACCGGCAGAACCGGGATGTTGGCCGCCTGATAATCTTTGAAGCGGAAAATGGCAATCGCGTAAGAGTGCGGCATCTGCCAGAGGCTAAAAATAGCCAGCAGAATGGCAGCGCCACTGTCGAAGTTACCGGTGACGGCGCAGTAGCCAATCACTGGCGGCGCAGCGCCAGAGAGTGAACCGATCAGCGTGCCGTAGACCGAGTGGCGTTTCATGTACAGGCTATAGATGCCCACATAAACCACAAAGCCCATCACCCCCAGCCAGCAGGCCAGGGGATTTGCACCAAACCACAGCAGCATAAAGCCAGCAATACCCAACAAGGCAGCGTACGCCAGCGAGACTTTTGGCGAAATCAGACCCCGAACCAGTACGCGGTTTTTCGTCCGTTCCATCTTTTTATCAATGTCACGGTCAATGTAGTTGTTAAATACACAACCCGAGGCGACAACCAGTGACACACCCAACAGGGTGCAGGCGAAGAGGGGATAGTCAATATGGCCTTTTGAGGCCAACAGGAACCCCCCGATCACCGAGATCAGGTTGCCAAAAATGATGCCAGGCTTCGTTACTTGCAGGTATTGCTTAAACATACTCGCCGCTCTTAGTGAACCATCATGTTGTAGTTCAGGTTCCACATAATCCAGATGGAGCCGACTACCAGGATAGCGATGATAATCACGGTAAAGACAAAGGCCGTCATATTCCAGCCTTCGTCAGACTTGGTGTTCATGTGCAGGAAGCAAGACAGATGCACCAGAATCTGAATCACCGCAGTCACCAGGATCGTACCCAGAATAACACCGTGAGATGCCGATCCGTTCATCACCATCCAGAACGGAATGACCGTCAGGATGATCGACAGGATGAAACCTGTCATGTAGGTTTTTACGCTGCCATGGGAAGCGCCATGATCGTTAGAATGACTCATTACATCGCCCCCATCAGATAGACAACAGAGAACACGCAGATCCACACTACGTCCAGGAAGTGCCAGAACAGGCTCAGGCACATGATACGGGTGCGGTTAGTGCTGGTCAGGCCGCGACGGGATACCTGGAACATCAGTACCGCCATCCAGATGAGACCAGAGGTCACGTGCAGACCGTGGGTGCCGACCAGCGCGAAGAACGCGGAGAGGAAGCCACTACGATCCGGACCAAAACCTTCCATAATCAGATGATGGAATTCATAGATTTCCATCCCGATAAAGCCCGCACCAAACAACCAGGTCAACGCCAGCCAGGAGACAACCTGGCTTTTGTTGTTTTTGTACATGGCGATAGCCGCCATGCCGTAGGTGATGGAGCTGAACAACAGCAGTGCGGTTTCTACCAACACGAACGGCAGTTCAAAAATGTCCTTGCCGGTCGGGCCGCCTGCAGTGCCGTTCACCAGAACGGCATAGGTTGCGAATAAGCAACAGAACAGAATGCAGTCGCTCATCAGGTAGATCCAGAAACCGAAGACTTTCATCGGCCCTGTATCATGGTGCCCATGCTCGTGCGCGTGGGCAGTGTCATGCGTCAGAGTATCAGTTGCCATTTTTCAGCCCTGCTTTAGTGATTTCATCGAAATGCTGTTTTTCCAGTGTTTCGACGTCGCGAACCGGTACGTAATAATCCACGTCCTCGTCAAAGCTTTTCACAATCCAGCTGATGACGATGCCCGCGAAGCTTGCGATGGCAAGCCACCAGATATGCCAGATCATGGCGAAACCAAACACCGTTGCGAAGGCGGCAATCACGATACCGGCAGCGCTGTTTTTCGGCATATGGATTTCTTCGTAGTGCGCAGGCTGTTTGTACGCTTCGCCTTTTTCTTTCATTTCCCAGAATGCATCACGCGCATTGATCTGCGGCACAATGGCAAAGTTATAGAAAGGAGGCGGAGAAGAGGTTGCCCACTCCAGCGTACGGCCACCCCACGGGTCACCGGTCAGGTCACGGTTCTGCTCGCGGTCGCGAATAGAGACGTAGAACTGAATCAGCTGAGATGCGATACCACAGGCGATCAGCGCGGCACCGACGGCGGCAACAACCAGCATCGGGTGGAACTGCGGATCAATCTGTTGGCTCAGACGACGGGTCATCCCCATAAAGCCCAGCACGTACAGCGGCATAAATGCCACGAAGAAGCCGATAATCCAGAACCAGAAGGCGCGTTTGCCCCACTTCTCATTCAGCGTGAAGCCAAAGGCTTTAGGCCACCAGTAGGTCACACCTGCGAAGCATCCGAAGACCACGCCGCCGATGATAACGTTATGGAAGTGCGCAATCAGGAACAGACTGTTGTGCAGAACGAAGTCCGCACCCGGTACCGCCAGCAGTACGCCGGTCATGCCGCCGACTGAGAAGGTCACGATAAAGCCGATGGTCCACAGCATTGCTGAGTGGAACACGATACGGCCCTGATACATGGTGAACAGCCAGTTGAAAATCTTAACCCCGGTTGGGATCGCGATAATCATGGTCGTAATACCGAAGAAGGCATTCACGTTTGCACCGGCACCCATGGTGAAGAAGTGGTGCAGCCAAACGATAAACGACAGAACGGTAATACAGACGGTTGCCCACACCAGTGAGGTGTAACCAAACAGACGTTTACGCGAGAAGGTAGCAGCGATTTCGGAGAAGACACCGAAGACCGGCAGCACCAGGATATACACTTCCGGGTGGCCCCACGCCCAAATCAGGTTGATGTACATCATCATGTTGCCACCCAAATCATTCGTGAAGAAATGGGTACCGAGATAGCGATCCAGGGTCAGCAACGCGACGGTGACGGTCAGAATAGGGAACGAGGCAATAATCAGGATGTTGGCGCACAGAGATGCCCAGGTAAATACCGGCATCTTGAACATGGTCATGCCAGGGGCACGCATCTTGAGAATGGTCACAAAGAAGTTAATACCGGTCAGGGTGGTACCGACACCGGAGAGCTGAATCGCCCAGATCCAGTAATCGACCCCTACGCCGGGACTGTATTCAATTCCCGAAAGCGGCGGGTAAGCCAGCCAGCCGGTCTGCGCGAATTCGCCCACACCCAGTGACAGGTTAACCAGAATGACGCCGACAACCGTGAACCAGAAGCTCAGGTTGTTCAGGAACGGGAAGGCCACGTCGCGAGCACCGATTTGCAGCGGAACCACAACGTTCATCAGGCCGATAACCAGCGGCATCGCCACGAAGAAGATCATGATAACGCCGTGAGCGGTAAAGATCTGATCGTAGTGATGTGGCGGCAGGAAGCCAGCTTCACCCGCCGAAGCAAGCGCCTGCTGACTGCGCATCATGATAGCATCGGCAAAGCCACGAATTAACATGACGATACCAACGACGCAGTACATGATACCGAGTTTTTTGTGGTCAACCGAAGTCAGCCATTCATTCCACAGATAGCTCCACTTACCGAAGTAAGTGATAAGGCCCAGTAAGGCCGCGCCACCAATGATAATTGCAGCTAGCGTCACCACGATAATAGGTTCGTGGTACGGCACCGCATCCAGTGTCAATTTTCCGAACATTTTCTTCCTCGGCCCCTTAGTGAGAGGTTTCCGCGTGATTCATGTCCATGCCTTCCATCCCTTCATGTGAAGTATGTTCACCTTCAGGTTGGGTCACGTTCATGCTCTTGCCGTGGTCCATAAATTTGTTGGTCACATCTTTGAACAAATCAGGTTTCACGTCAGAGAAGTACTCCACCTTGTTATATTCGCTAGGTGTTGCCACTTTTTCGAAGGCAGCCATGTCTGACATGGTGTTCGTTGACTGCTTCGCTTTAGCAACCCACTGGTCGAAAGCGGCGCGGTCAGGTGTGGCAATGGCTTTGAACTTCATACCTGAGAAGCCCGGCCCACTGTAGCTGGCGGAGATACCATCATAGGTGCCTGGTTCGTTTGCGATCAGGTGCAGGTTAGTCTGCATACCGGCCATCGCATAGATCTGGCTACCCAGACGCGGGATAAAGAAGGAGTTCATCACGGAGTTCGAGGTCACTTTGAACTGCACCGGCGTATTCGCCGGGAAGGCGATTTCGTTTACGGTAGCAATGCCCTGTTCCGGATAGATGAAGAACCATTTCCAGTCCATTGAGATGACTTCGATCGTAATCGGTTTCTCATCGTGAACCAGCGGTTTACTTGGCTCAAGCGCGTGAGTCGTTTTCCAGGTCAGAACGGCAAGGAACAGGATGATAAGGATAGGCACTGTCCAGACTACAGCTTCAACTTTGTTGGAGTGTGACCAGTTAGGGCTGTACTTCGCATCTTTATTGCTCGCACGGTATTTCCAGGCGAAACCGACTGCCATCAAGATGGCGGGAATCACGACAATCAACATCAGGCCAAATGCCGTCAGTATCAACGAACGTTGCTCCAGTCCAATCTGTCCTTTTGGGTCGAGGAGCGCAGAATCACAACCACTGAGTAAAACAGTACCTGCGATTAATGACATCCATCCCAAACTTTTATTGTATTTCCTGAGTCTCATTTAACGACCTCAATTCCACGGGGGTCTGGTGGCGTTTAAAGTGTGCGGGCATTTTACGGGAAGGTTACATTACTGTAAACATGAATGGCATAGTGTCAGTAAGGTGTTACTGAGTTCTGCCGAGTGTGTCACGCGGAATGCAACAACCTGTAAAATTGCGCCTTCGCACAACCTCTCATCAAGGTTATAACGAAAACACTGCCTTACAATAGTGGGTGTGGGTAAATTGGTATAACCAATCAAATTAATACACATTTGCTTAACAATAATTCAGCATTTATTGAACATTACTGGAAAGTAAATATTAATAACGCTGCTGAATCGTTAAAGAGTAGCCCTTAATTTATATCGCACAAATTAATTAAAGAAAAAATATTACGACATATCTTAATAATCGCGAAACGTGTTTTTAAAATGCGATTAAATATTGAACAATGTGATAACTATTAGTAATTATTTAGTAAGGTTTATTTCTAAGCGACTGATTTCATGAAATGATTCAGTCGAAGGGCGTGCTCAGTTGATCCTGACCTCTTTTCCCGACTCCAGCCTTACTGACTCCGCCAGCCTGAACGCTGTCAGGCTGGCGGGGTTCTGCGAAGCGCGAGAAGGTCGAGGAAGCCACCGAAAAGAATGCCGCTGATGGCGAAAAGGGCACCGATTTCCAGTACCGTATCGAGGAAACTTATTGTCGTAAGCCCGCTGGCGTTAAGAAGTAAGCACAACAGCCAGACCGCGAGCAGCAGGCAGCCTGCGCATAGGATGCGTAGTGCCATACGATAGCCGGTTACAAAGGCTGTTCTTCGCATAAACGTTTGAGACGATTGGGTATATTCCAGCGTTTTCTTACACAGAAGCAGCAAAAGCAGGCCGGGTATGGCTGCAACAATGGAGAATAAATAGAAAGACGACCAGCCGTGCTGTTCAACAAACCAGCCCGCAAGGGGGCCTACATAGACTCGTCCAACCGCCGATAGCGCAGAGAGCAGCGCAAATTGGGTGGCGGAAAAGGATTTGTTGCAGAGCGTCATAAGTAAGGCCACAAAGGCCGAGGTTCCCATTCCGCCGCAAAGATTCTCAAAAAACACCGCCGAGGCCATGCTGAGGATGTTTTTATCGGTTACCGCCAGCAGCCAGTATCCTGCATTTGACGCGCCTTGCAACATGCCGAAAATCAGTAAGGCGCGAAACAGAGAGAGGCGCTGCATAAGTACGCCACCCCATAACGCACCGATGATGGTGGCAAGAAGGCCCAGCGATTTGTTGACCACGCCCACTTCACCTGCATCAAAACCGACGCCACGAATCAAAAAGGTGGTGGTCAGCGTCATGGCAAAAGCATCGCCCAGCTTGTAAAGCACAATCAGCAGCAGAATAAGCCAGGCGTTATTGCGTCCGAAAAAATCCCGCAGTGGTTCAGCAATGGCCTGCTCAAGACTGCGCGGCGCGGGAATAGCATCGTCGGGTTCAGGTGCAATATAAGTGGCAATAATGCAGGGAATTAAAAATGCGGCCATCAGCCAGTACATGCCCTGCCAGCCAAGCCAGCGGTCTGCAAGCCATAATGCCAGCCCGCCTGAAACCAGCATGCCGAGACGGTAACCCAGTACGCTGATTGCTGCACCAGCGCCACGCTCTTCGGCGGTCAGTACATCGGTTTTCCAGGCATCAAAGACAATGTCCTGTGACGCTGAACAGAACGCGATGATGACAGCGAGCGCCGCCATCCAGCGAAGCTGACTCAGCGGCTCAAGAAACCCCATCGCCGCAATCGCAATAAGCAGTCCCAGTTGCGTGACAAGCAGCCAGCCTCTGCGACGCCCCAGAAACGAGGGGGTATAGCGATCCATGACCGGAGACCACAGGAACTTGAAAACATAAGCCTGGCCGACCAGCGAGAAGAAACCGATGGTTTTCAGGTCAACATTGGCGACCGTCATCCACGCCTGAAGCGTCCCTGATGTCAGGGCAAGCGGCAGTCCGGAAGCGAAGCCCAGCACCAGGAGTATGGCTGATTTAGGCTGCTGAAAGATGCGCAAATAGTGATTTGACATGGTTTGAAACTGGCCCGGAGAACCGGGCCAGAGAACGGGGCTTAGCGCGCGTTCTGCTTGATGAACTGATGAATAACGGTGTCCTGAGACATATCGGCGATAGTATCGGTCAGCACGTTGTTAACCGCATTGGCGATTTTGTCATTTGAGGCCTGAAGGGCACCCTCAACGTTATAGCTGGCGCGGTAATTTTTCGTCATTTTGTTGCCATTCGCTGCGGTTGCGATGATGGCGATATCCGCTTTGGTCGAAATTTTGTAACGCAGGTTGCCTTCAGAAACGTCAGCAAAAAGCTGGTTAACAATAATCTGCAGGTTAGCCGCGCCGTTAGGCCCGATCATATAGCCGCGCGCAGTCATTTGTTTCTCAAGCACTTCCTGCAGGAGGAAGCGTAAGTCGCGAGAAGCGGTAAGGGTTACCAGTTGGTTATCGCGGTTTACTTTCGCCAGCGCCTGGTCCTGACGCTGGTCGGCGCCGTTAATGCTGACGGTGACGCCCATCAGGCTCGGATCCTGCTGTGGCAGCGTGATTTTAGGCGCAACATCAATGGTTGTTGGCGGTGTTGCACAACCGGCCAGCATGAACATAGCGACCAGGGGAAGAAGAAGTTTTTTTAACATGTTCAGACTCTCTGCAGACGGTATACGTAAAGGGGAAAAATTTGCGTCATCATAACATCGCCATCCGCAAGGGGAAGGGCTCAACGCATGTAAATTCATCGCCTTGTGCGTAAATCGTACTGTGAGACAGTTTTCTGGGCGCATCAGGGTGTCAACGGGGAGCTTTTAATCAGAGTTCATACCTTTGGCTGAGAATTCACGACGAAGGCTAAATTTTTGTTGTTTTCTTGTTATGGGCAGGATAAAAGCGGCTAACATTTAAAGGGATGGGTAGCATCTCAGCGTTGCGGAGGAGTCATTTCATGATGATACGTGAACAGATAGAAGAAAAGTTAAGGGCAGCGTTTGAACCCGTGTTCCTCGAAGTTGTTGATGAAAGCTATCGTCACAATGTACCGGCCGGTTCTGAAAGTCATTTTAAAGTGGTGTTGGTCAGTGACCGATTCACCGGTGAGCGTTTTCTGAATCGACACCGCATGATATACGGAACCCTGTCGGCGGAGCTGTCTTCCACCGTCCATGCGCTGGCGCTGCATACCTACACCATTAAGGAGTGGGCGGGTCTGCAGGATACCATTTTTGCCTCGCCGCCTTGCCGTGGGGCAGGCACCATCGCATAAAACGCATTTGCAACTGCGTGAACTTTTCCAGTATGTTGCGTACAGATTATGTGAAAACGGCCTGCGGGCCGTTTTGTTTTGTCTGAGATTTGAGCGAGAAGGGCAATTTTTAGGTCAAAATTACCTCGGAATTGTGAAAAATGGCGCAACAATGCGGCGTTCCCGTTCTCGACTCACTAAAGTGATGCCGCTATAATGCCGCGTCTTTATATATGAACGTCTTCGGGATGATTCTGGCGACAGGGAATGTTTATCAAATTTGAGAAAGCATCCCGGTTAAGTGAAGCCAATGACAGCTTCCAGTGAAGAGTTGACCGAGCACCGTGATTTTTTGAGGTAACAAGATGCAAGTTTCAGTTGAAACCACTCAGGGCCTTGGGCGCCGTGTAACGATTACTATCGCTGCTGACAGCATCGAGACCGCTGTTAAGAGCGAACTGGTCAACGTAGCGAAAAAAGTACGTATCGACGGGTTCCGTAAGGGCAAAGTACCGATGACCGTTGTTGCTCAGCGTTATGGCGCTTCCGTTCGCCAGGACGTACTGGGCGAACTGATGAGCCGCAACTTTATTGATGCAATCATCCAGGAAAAAATCAACCCGGCTGGCGCACCGAACTATGTTCCGGGCGAATACAAACTGGGCGAAGACTTTACCTATTCCGTTGAATTCGAAGTGTATCCGGACGTTGAGCTGAAAGGCCTGGAAACCATCGAAGTTGAAAAACCTGTTGTTGAAGTCAACGATGAAGACGTCGACACCATGCTGGATACCCTGCGTAAACAGCAGGCAACCTGGAAAGACAAAGACGGCGCAGTTGACGCTGAAGATCGTGTTACCGTTGATTTCTCCGGCTCTGTAGATGGCGAAGAGTTCGAAGGCGGTAAAGCGACTGATTTCGTACTGGCTATGGGTCAGGGTCGTATGATCCCGGGCTTTGAAGACGGTATCAAAGGTCACAAAGCGGGCGAAGAGTTCACCATCGACGTCACCTTCCCGGAAGATTACCACGCTGAAAACCTGAAAGGTAAAGCGGCTCAGTTCGTTATCAACCTGAAAAAAGTTGAAGAGCGTGAACTGCCGGAATTCACTGAAGAGTTCATCAAACGTTTCGGCGTTGAAGATGGATCTCTGGCTGGTCTGCGTAGCGAAGTGCGTAAAAACATGGAGCGCGAACTGAAAGGTGCCGTACGTAACCGCATCAAAACTCAGGCTATCGACGGTCTGGTGAAAGCGAACGATATCGACATCCCGGCTGCACTGATTGACAGCGAAATCGACGTTCTGCGTCGTCAGGCTGCTCAGCGCTTCGGTGGTAACGAGAAGCAAGCACTGGAACTGCCGCGTGAGCTGTTCGAAGAACAAGCTAAACGCCGTGTCGTTGTTGGCCTGCTGCTGGGCGAAGTCATTCGTACCAACGAGCTGAAAGCTGATGAAGAGCGCGTTAAGGGTCTGATCGAAGAGATGGCGTCTGCCTACGAAGATCCGAAAGAAGTTATCGAGTTCTACAGCAAAAACAAAGAGCTGACCGACAACATGCGCAATGTTGCTCTGGAAGAACAAGCGGTAGAAGCTGTTCTGGCAAAAGCAAAAGTGACTGAAAAAGCGACCAGCTTCCAGGAACTGATGAACCAGCAGGCTTAATTTACTCCCGTACATAGAGTAAACAATGAGCCCGTCACCGTCAGGTGGCGGGCTTTTTTTATCGCATTGACGCTATCAGAAGTGTGCTAAAAGGATGTTTCAGTGTTAGCGTAACAGCAAAAGATTGTTATGCTTGAATTAAGGTGTGGTCATCCCCATACAGGGAAGATGAATGTAAACACTCTGGCTGATACTCCGTCCGTGTGCCGATCGTAGTCAGACCTGGCTCACTCAAGTACAATCAGTACAGCAGGTTATTTATTTTTATATCCAGGAGACGGAAATGTCATACAGCGGCGAACGAGATTCCTTTGCACCCCATATGGCCCTGGTGCCTATGGTTATTGAGCAGACCTCACGCGGTGAGCGCTCCTTCGATATCTACTCCCGTCTTCTTAAGGAACGTGTCATTTTTATGACGGGTCAGGTCGAAGATCATATGGCTAACCTGATTGTCGCGCAGATGCTGTTTCTGGAAGCTGAGAACCCGGAAAAAGATATCTACCTGTACATTAACTCTCCTGGCGGGGTAATTACTGCCGGGATGTCGATTTACGACACCATGCAATTTATTAAGCCTGATGTCAGCACCATTTGCATGGGTCAGGCCGCGTCGATGGGCGCATTCCTGCTCACTGCGGGGGCCAAGGGCAAGCGTTTCTGCTTGCCAAACTCACGTGTAATGATTCACCAGCCGCTGGGCGGCTATCAGGGTCAGGCAACGGACATTGAGATCCACGCGCGTGAAATTTTGAAAGTAAAAGGGCGCATGAATGAACTCATGGCCCATCATACGGGTCAACCATTAGAGCAAATTGAACGTGACACCGAGCGTGACCGCTTCCTGAATGCACACGAAGCCGTCGAATACGGACTGGTCGATTCAATTCTGACCCATCGTAATTAATGCCCAGGCTGCAGGTGTACCGCTATACTCAATGAAAGCGGCATTACGTTTTGTAGCGTTTTGCGCCTGGAATGGCATCTGCGTCGTCATGTGCGGCACAAGAACAGAAAAGAGGTTTTGACTCATGACAGATAAACGCAAAGACGGTTCAGGCAAACTGTTGTACTGCTCTTTCTGCGGCAAAAGCCAGCATGAAGTGCGCAAACTGATTGCCGGGCCGTCCGTGTATATCTGCGACGAATGTGTTGATCTGTGTAACGACATCATTCGCGAAGAGATTAAAGAAGTTGCGCCCCATCGCGAGCGGAGCGCACTGCCGACCCCGCATGAAATTCGCCACCATCTTGATGACTATGTTATCGGGCAGGAGCAGGCGAAAAAAGTGCTGGCGGTTGCGGTATACAACCACTACAAACGTCTACGCAACGGCGATACCAGTAATGGCGTTGAGTTGGGTAAAAGTAACATTCTGCTTATCGGGCCGACCGGCTCCGGTAAAACGCTGCTCGCTGAAACGCTGGCGCGTTTGCTGGATGTTCCCTTCACCATGGCAGATGCCACAACCCTGACCGAAGCAGGTTATGTGGGTGAAGACGTCGAAAACATCATTCAGAAGCTGCTGCAAAAGTGCGACTACGACGTACAAAAAGCGCAGCGTGGCATCGTCTACATCGATGAAATCGATAAGATTTCTCGTAAATCTGACAACCCCTCCATTACGCGTGATGTCTCTGGCGAGGGCGTGCAGCAGGCGCTGTTGAAACTGATTGAAGGGACTGTCGCTGCTGTTCCACCGCAAGGGGGGCGTAAGCATCCTCAGCAGGAATTCTTGCAGGTCGATACCTCTAAAATCCTGTTTATCTGTGGCGGTGCATTTGCCGGCCTGGATAAAGTCATTTCACACCGCGTTGAGACCGGTTCTGGCATCGGCTTTGGCGCGACCGTGAAATCTACGGCTGAGAAACCTAATGAAGGACAACTGCTGGCGCAGGTTGAGCCTGAAGATCTGATCAAGTTCGGTTTAATCCCCGAATTCATCGGTCGTCTTCCGGTTGTAGCAACGCTGAATGAGCTGAGCGAAGAAGCGCTGATTCAGATCCTGAAAGAGCCTAAAAACGCGCTGACTAAACAGTATCAGGCGCTGTTCAACCTCGAAGGTGTTGATCTGGAGTTCCGTGACGAAGCGCTGACGGCTATCGCCAAAAAAGCGATGGTACGTAAAACAGGTGCACGTGGGTTGCGTTCCATCGTCGAAGCGGCGCTGCTGGATACCATGTATGACCTGCCATCAATGGATGAAGTCGAAAAAGTGGTTATCGATGAATCTGTTATCGGCGGGCAGAGTAAGCCATTGCTGATCTATGGCAAGCCAGAAGCACAGCAGGCATCTGGCGAATAATTCGCCAATCCTTACAATCAGTTAATAAAAAAGGGGGGATTTCATCTCCCCTTTTATTTTTCCTTATTCCCGCCGTTGAATGTGTGGGAAACATCCCCATATACTGGTTTACATGTTAACGGTGCGTGTTGCACAGTCACGTCACCGACTTACCTGGCGGACATTAAACTAAGAGAGAGCTCTATGAATCCTGAGCGTTCTGAACGCATTGAAATCCCCGTATTGCCGCTGCGCGATGTGGTGGTTTATCCGCACATGGTCATACCCTTATTTGTAGGGCGGGAAAAATCTATCCGTTGCCTTGAAGCCGCCATGGATCATGATAAAAAAATCATGCTGGTTGCGCAGAAAGAAGCCTCAACGGATGAGCCGGGTGTAAACGATCTTTTCACCGTCGGGACCGTGGCCTCAATTCTGCAGATGCTGAAATTACCGGACGGTACCGTAAAAGTGCTGGTCGAAGGCTTGCAGCGCGCGCGTATTACCGCTTTATCTGACAATGGCGAACATTTCTCAGCGAAGGCGGAATACCTTGATTCGCCGGCCATTGACGAGCGTGAGCAGGAGGTGCTGGTTCGCACCGCGATAAGCCAGTTCGAAGGCTACATCAAGCTCAACAAAAAAATCCCACCGGAAGTGCTGACGTCGCTGAACAGCATTGACGACCCTGCGCGTCTGGCAGACACCATTGCTGCGCATATGCCGCTGAAACTGGCTGACAAACAGTCCGTACTTGAGATGGCTGACGTCAATGAGCGTCTTGAGTATCTGATGGCGATGATGGAATCCGAAATCGACCTGCTTCAGGTTGAAAAACGTATCCGTAATCGTGTTAAAAAACAGATGGAAAAATCTCAGCGCGAGTACTATCTGAATGAGCAGATGAAAGCCATCCAGAAAGAACTGGGTGAGATGGATGACGCGCCGGATGAAAACGAAGCACTAAAACGCAAAATTGACGCGGCGAAAATGCCGAAAGAGGCGAAAGAAAAAGCCGAAGCTGAACTGCAAAAGCTCAAAATGATGTCCCCGATGTCTGCGGAAGCAACCGTCGTACGCGGTTACATCGAGTGGATGGTTCAGGTTCCGTGGAACGCCCGCAGTAAGGTGAAAAAAGATCTGCGCCAGGCGCAGGAGATTCTGGATACCGATCACTATGGCCTTGAGCGCGTTAAAGATCGCATCCTTGAATATCTCGCGGTGCAGAGTCGTGTTAATAAGCTCAAAGGGCCGATTCTGTGTCTGGTTGGGCCGCCGGGGGTGGGTAAAACATCTCTCGGGCAGTCCATCGCCAAAGCCACCGGGCGTAAATACATCCGTATGGCGCTAGGTGGCGTGCGTGACGAGGCGGAAATTCGCGGTCACCGTCGTACCTATATTGGCTCTATGCCGGGTAAACTTATCCAGAAAATGGCAAAAGTAGGGGTGAAAAACCCACTTTTCCTGCTGGATGAGATCGACAAAATGTCTTCAGACATGCGTGGCGATCCGGCTTCAGCCTTGCTGGAGGTTCTTGATCCGGAACAGAACGTGGCGTTCAGCGACCACTATCTGGAAGTGGATTACGATCTTAGCGATGTCATGTTCGTGGCGACCTCTAACTCCATGAACATCCCGGCACCGCTGCTCGATCGTATGGAAGTGATTCGTCTGTCCGGCTATACCGAAGATGAAAAACTTAACATTGCTAAACAGCACCTGTTGCCGAAACAGATTGAGCGTAACGCGCTGAAAAAAGGCGAGTTAACCGTCGAGGATAGCGCTATTATCGGCATTATCCGTTACTACACTCGTGAAGCGGGTGTACGTAGCCTTGAGCGGGAAATCTCCAAACTGTGCCGCAAAGCGGTGAAACAGCTGCTGCTGGACCCGTCTCTCAAGCATATTGAGATCAACGGTGAAAACCTGAATGACTACCTGGGCGTTCAGCGCTTTGACTATGGTCGCGCGGATGATGAAAACCGCGTAGGTCAGGTTACCGGGCTTGCCTGGACAGAAGTGGGCGGCGATCTGCTGACTATCGAAACGGCCTGCGTGCCGGGTAAAGGTAAGTTGACCTATACCGGCTCACTGGGTGAGGTGATGCAGGAGTCTATCCAGGCGGCGCTGACCGTGGTGCGTGCGCGTGCAGAAAAACTCGGTATCAACGGTGATTTCTACGAAAAACGTGATATTCACGTTCATGTGCCGGAAGGTGCCACGCCGAAAGACGGCCCAAGCGCCGGTATTGCGATGTGTACCGCGCTGGTTTCTTGCCTGACCGGCAACCCGGTTCGTGCAGATGTGGCAATGACCGGGGAAATTACCCTGCGTGGTCAGGTGCTGCCGATTGGCGGGCTGAAAGAGAAACTGCTTGCTGCCCACCGTGGTGGTATTAAAACCGTGCTGATTCCTTTTGAGAACAAACGCGATCTTGAGGAAATTCCGGAAAACGTTATCGCCGATCTGGAAATCCATCCGGTGAAACGTATCGATGAGGTTCTGACGCTTGCGCTGCAGAATGAACCCTTCGGCATGCAGGTAGTGACCGCAAAATAGTGACCCCGCGCAAAGAGCGTTGATAAAAACAAGGCTGGTAAGGCATTTCGCACTTGCCAGTCTTTTTTTGTATAGCTAATTTAGATTGCTGGTTGGTTGTGTCATCATCAACTGGTGTTGTAAGGGCATGACAGGCCTGATATAACAGCTGCGCGGTCGCACTGTGAAGGATGCAGGTGCGATATAAATTATAAAGAGAGGAAGAGAAGAGTGAATAAATCTCAACTGATAGACAAGATTGCCGCAGGGGCCGATATCTCTAAAGCGGCAGCTGGACGTGCGTTAGATGCTTTAATTGCTTCTGTTACTGAATCTCTGAAAGCTGGGGACGATGTAGCGCTGGTAGGTTTTGGTACCTTCGCTGTTAAAGAGCGTGCTGCGCGTACTGGTCGCAACCCGCAGACAGGCAAAGAAATCACAATCGCCGCGGCTAAAGTTCCTGGCTTCCGCGCAGGCAAGGCGCTGAAAGACGCGGTAAATTGATCGCTTTCCCTTACGGAAGGTGAAAAAGAACAAGGGCGCATCGTGAGATGTGCCTTTTTTTATTTGTTCAGCCATCTTTATCCGAGTTTCTACGTGTTCTGGGCTGACAATTGACCCCTTTTCTTGTCAAAATACATCTTTGTACGCAGCGTCGGGAAACTGAGTGACTGCGCGAGGTCTACAGTCACCTACAGCGGAGTGTTGTTACACCATGATGGACAATTTACGCACGGCAGCAAACAGCATCGTGCTCAAAATCATCTTCGGCATCATTATCGTGTCGTTCATTTTGACCGGCGTCAGTAGCTATCTCATTGGCGGTAATGATACTTACGCCGCGAAGGTTAACGATCAGGAGATTGGTCGCGGTCAATTTGAAAATGCCGTTGCCAGTGAACGTAACCGCATGCAGCAGCAGCTGGGCGAGCAGTTCTCTGAACTGGCAGCCAATGAAAACTACATCAAATCTATGCGTCAGCAGGTGCTCAATCGTCTTATCGATGAAGCGCTACTCAATCAATACGCGAAACAGTTGCATCTTGGCATTAGTGACGAGCAAATAAAGAAATCGATTTTTGCGACCCAGGCCTTTCAGACCAACGGCAAATTCGATAATGCGCGCTTTAACAGCATCGTCAATCAGATGGGCATGAGCGCCGATCAATACGCACAGGCGCTGCGTAATCAGCTTATCTCCCAGCAGTTGATCAACGCTGTTGCGGGCACCGATTTTATGCTCAAAGGCGAAACGGATGAACTGGCTGAACTGGTCGCCCAGCAGCGCGTAGTTCGTGAAGCGGTCATCGATGTAAACAAACTGGCCGCTACCCAGTCCGTTAGCGATGCGGAAATTTCCAGCTTCTACGAACAAAACAAAAGTCGCTTTATGACACCGGAACAGTTCCGTGTGAGTTACATCAAGCTGGATGCTGCCAGCATGCAGACTTCCGTCAGCGATGCAGATATTCAGACTTACTACGATCAGCATATGGATCAGTTCACTCAGCCACAGCGTAACCGCTACAGCGTGATTCAAACCAAAACCGAAGATGAAGCAAAAGCGGTGCTGGATGAACTCAAGAAAGGCGGTGATTTTGCGGCACTGGCGAAAGCTAAATCAGCGGACATTATCTCTGCCCGTAACGGCGGTGACATGGGCTGGCTGGAAGCTTCTACCACGCCGGATGAACTGCAAAACGCCGGTCTTAAAGAGAAAGGGCAACTTTCTGGTGTGATCAAGTCTTCAGTGGGCTTCCTTGTGGCTCGTCTTGACGATATCCAGCCTGCAAAAGCGAAACCGTTAAGTGAAGCGCGTGACGACATCGCGGCGAAAGTGAAACAGGAAAAAGCGCTGGATGCCTGGTATGCGCTGCAACAGAAGGTCAGTGAAGCGGCCAGCAACGATAATGAAACCCTGACGGGTGCCGAGCAGGTTGCGGGTGTGAAAGCGGTAGAAACGGGCTGGTTCAGCCGTGAGAGTTTACCGCAAGAGCTGAACTTTAAACCCGTCGCTGATGCCATCTTTGAAGGTGGTCTGGTTGGGCCAAACGGCGCACCGGGTAGCAACTCCGATATCATCACCGTAGATGGCGACCGTGCCTTTGTGTTACGTATCAGCGAGCATAAACCTGAAGCGATTAAACCGCTTGATGAGGTGAAGGCGCAGGTAAGTGATATTGTAAAACATAACAAAGCACAGCAGCAGGCGAAGCTGGATGCAGACAAGCTGATCGCGGCCCTGAAAGAAGGCAAAGGTGACGACGCGATGAAAGCGGCTGGCCTGAGTTTCGGTGAAAGTAAAACGCTGGCTCGTACCGGTCAGGATCCGGTTAGTCAGGCGGCATTCTCATTAACGCTGCCTGCGAAAGATAAACCGAGCTACGGCGTTGCTAACGATATGCAGGGTAATGTCGTGGTGCTGGCGCTCGATGAAGTCAAAGCAGGCACCATGCCGGACGCGCAGAAAAAAGCGATGGTGCAGGGTATTACCCAGAACAATGCCCAGATTGCTTTCGAAGCGCTGATGAGCAATCTGCGTAAAGAGGCCAAAATCAAAATCGGTAGCCAGCTCGATCAGCAACAATAACGAGACGTCTTCCACAATTTTTGCAATTTAATGCAAACTCAAAGGCCGCTTTCGCGGCCTTTTCCATTTCTGCATGTTGCCGTTTGTTCGGCGGTGTTCCGCTGTTTATGGTGTGCTTACTGTAAACAAACAAGGAGAAACAGTATGAAACGTGGAATCAAAGCCCTTTTAATTTCCCTCACTTTTGCCTGTGCAGGCATGGCGCAGAGCGCACTTGCCGCACCTGCCGAGGCAGGCGCAAAAGTGCCGGTTGCTCAGTCCAAAGCAGACAGCTCTTCCCAGGCGCCAGGCAAAAAACTGGAAAGCGCAAAAAGCAGCGATGATGAAGGCGGCACGCAGGTCAGTATCAATACCGGGAGTGCGGAAGACCTTGCACGGGTGATGAATGGCGTCGGCATGAAAAAGGCGCAGGCCATCGTCAGCTATCGTGAAGAGTACGGCCCGTTCAAATCGCTGGAAGACCTCAAACAAGTGCCCGGCATGGGGCATTCGCTGGTTGAACGCAATCTCAGCCATCTCACTCTTTGAATTTAGCGCTTGCGCGGTAGCCATTTTTTGCCATGCTAAAGAGGTCATACCAGTTATGGCCTCTGTTCCTATAACAAAAGTGAAGGCTAACGCGCTATGCAGACTCAGATTAAAGTCCGTGGTTTCCATCTTGATGTCTATCAACACGTCAACAACGCCCGCTATCTCGAATTTCTTGAAGAGGCGAGGTGGGACGGGCTGGAGAATAACGAAAACTTTCAGTGGATGACAGCAAACAACATCGCGTTTGTGGTCGTCAATATCAATATTAATTACCGCCGTCCGGCCGTGCTTGGCGATCGGCTGACGGTGACCAGTCACGTTAAACAGATCAACGGCAGAAGCGGTGTCTTAAGTCAGGTAGTGACGCTGGACCCGGATGCTGAGGTGGTAGCAGATGCGCTGGTGACGTTCGTCTGCATCGATCTCAAAACGCAGAAGGCACTGTCGCTTGATGGCGAGTTGCGCACAAAACTGCAGGAGATGATCCAGGAGGAGATGTAACGCACGTCGGCAGGTTTTAAAATGCATGCCCCGGCAGACAACAGGCTATCGGGGCATTCACCTTACCTGAGGCCGGTTTTCTTTTTCATTGCTGACATCACGCCCGGCTTGTCTGCAAGATAGTGATGCAGACCGTTAGCGCGAAGATTACAGGCAGCGCAATGAACACAGCCGTCGCCCTTGATGCCGTTGTAGCAGGTCAGGGTTTCGGTACGTACCAGCTCAAGTTTGCCCCAGTAATCAGCGAGAGCCCAGGTTTCCGCTTTGTCCAGCCACATGAGGGGCGTTTCAAAGCGAATGTCTTTTGCCATACCAAGGCTGACTGCATGATTCAGCGCTTTTACAAATTCGTCGCGGCAGTCAGGATAGCCCGAAAAATCCGTTTCGCAGACCCCCGTGATGACGGCTTCCGCTTGTACCTGATACGCATAAATTGCCGTCAGCGTTAAGAACAGAATATTGCGGCCAGGAACAAAGGTATTGGGTATACCACTGGCATCAGGTTCGTAATCGGGAACGGGGATGCTGTCGCGCGTCAGGCTGCTCACTGCCAGTTCGTTTAACAGAGTAACATCAAGCACTTTGTGCGCCCGGGCACCCAACGCCAGCGCCAGTTCGCGCGCAACGTCTATTTCAGCGCGATGACGCTGACCATAATCGAAGGTGACGCAATGCACTTCATCGTATTGTTGTAACGCCTGTATCAGACAGGTCGTGGAATCTTGCCCGCCACTAAACACGACAACGGCACGTTTCATAATTCTTCCCGGCTTCAGTCATAAACCCGTATGGTAACGCGAGCCGCAGATGCCGACCAGCTTCTTCACTGCATCGGCGGCGGCAGCCAGGCCCTGGTAAAATCGAACCAGCCGCGGGTATTTAACTGAATGCCTTCCACGCCTGGCGGTGCGCTGATGCGATACTGATAATTAAACAGCGGCGTCAGAATGGCCTCATCCATCAGACGATTCAACACCGCCTGGAGGGCGGCGATCCTCGCCTGTTCATTTGGCACGCTTTGTACGGCATCCAATGTGGCCTGCAAATGGGAGAATTGCGAAACGCTCAACACGTTCGGCCACAGAGGATCGCAGCGAAGCCACTGCTCAAGAGTGTATTCCGGCGCCTCGCCAATCAGCCTGTCTCCCATCATTAAATCCGCACTCACCAGCGCGTCACACCCCTCCCAGGTTTTTGCATCGTGAAAAATGACCGTCAAATCACAGCCCAGGGTGGCCAGGTAGCGCTGCAACTGGCGGGCCATCGTGTGTAATTCCACCGGCAGGTGGTAAACCAGCGTCAGGGCAGGCGGCAGCGGAACCGTCTCCTGATGTGACCAGTGGGGCATGTCCCAGCCCGGGATGAGCGCTTTACTGGGGGTTATAAGATCTTCATCAAGCGGTAGCGTCTGTAACAGTGTTGTCTGGTGAATAATCTGTACCAGACGGCGGGACTGCGCGGGGCTGAGTGTCGAGCCGGCACGCTGCGCGAGGTAACAAAAGCCGAGGCTGGTACTGTTACTTACTGTTTTCAGATTGAGCAGGTCGTCGGCTTCCCCGATGGCGATTTGCACCGGGTGGCGGCAACTCGTCCCCAGATCCTGCTCAAATAACAGCGGCGTTATCCAGTACTCCACCGCTTTTATACATGGATGCGTTAAATGATACCAGGCATGGCTTTCGAGGCGAACCAGCGCCTCGCTGAATGTGACTAACTGAAACGGCCCGGTTCCCGACATCGGCAACTCTGGGTGTGCCAGCAGACAGGCGTAACTGGCAAGCCGGTGTGCAAGCCAGAAGTCAGGGCGATGCAGCCAGAAAGTCAGGCAGTATGAATGGGTCGCCTCTACTGTCCTGACGCTGGAAAACAGCGTGCGCAGCGCAGGTTGCGCCAGTAGCATTTTAAATCGCTGTTCTAACTGGAAAGTCTCCACCACATCACCGTTGTGCCAGCGCAGCGTGGGTCGAATATGAAAACGCCAGCAAAGCGTGTCATCACTGATTTCCCAGTGATGCGCTAAATCGCCCTGGGGCACCGCGCTGTCGCTCACGAAGCGCGTAAGGCCGGAGAAAATCTGCCCTGCCAGATGTTGCTCCGCCCGTCCGGGAAGAAAGCCAGGGTGCAGAGGGTCGAGTGGGCGATAGTAGGGAATACGTAACGTGGGGGTATCGTTTTGCCATGAACCGCCAAGAAAAGGATTAAGCAGGGTACGCAACGCGTCAGGAGCAAGCTGCGCCAGGGCAAGGGCACTATGTTGCTGCCCGGTACGCAGTGCGTTTTCCATCATCTCCTGGCGCAGTGACTCAGGGGTACGTAAAAACGTCAGCGTCCCGCGTTTTCCTCGCCCGGATTGCGACTGCCAGTGCAGCCAACCGGAAGCCTGCATCTGACCAAGCAATGTGCGCATATGCCGCCCACTACAAAAACAGCTATCAGCGAGTCGGGCAACGCTGACCTGCTGATCTTCACCTGATGAGGTCTGCCACAGGCGCTGGTATTGATTGAGTCGGTTAAGTTGTCGCATAAACCCGGAACAATTATCCCCATCTGCTCACTATTACTTCCGTATATATCAGGCAATACTTTTGCGCAATACGAGGCGTTGAAATCTGGAGAAAATATGGCCCGGCTGGCAGCTTTTGATATGGATGGCACATTGCTCATGCCCGATCACCGTTTAGGCGATCTGACGCTGGCGACATTGCGTCGTCTGCGTGAGCGCGATATCACCCTGGCCTTTGCCACGGGCCGCCACGCGCTGGAGATGAAAAAGATCGTCAAATCGATTTCACTGGAGGCGTTTTTGATAACCGGTAATGGCACTCGCATCCATTCGATGGAGGGCGATCTTCTGCACTGCCAGGATCTTGACCCTGATATCGCCGAGCTTGTGCTGCACAGCAGATGGGATACGCAGGCTACCCTTCACGCCTTTAATGATTCTGGCTGGTTGACGGACAAACCTATTCCGCCTGAGCTGAATGCGCATTTCTACAGTGGTTTTACTTACCAGCTTGTGGACCTCAAACGCCTGCCTGCTCATGACGTCACGAAAATCTGTTTTGTCGGGGAGCATGAGGATTTGTGTCGGTTGCGTGTACAGCTTAATGAGGTCATTGATGGACGGGCGGCGCTCTGCTTCTCGGCGTTCGAATGCCTCGAAATATTACCGCTCGGCTGCAATAAAGGTGCTGCGCTCACTAAGCTGAGTGGCCTGTTGAATGTGCAGATGCAGGATTGTATGGCGTTTGGCGACGCCATGAATGACGCCGAAATGCTGGCAGGCGTCGGGCGGGGACTCATTATGGGCAATGCGATGCCGCAACTGCGGGCCGCACTGCCCGATTTACCGGTGATTGGACACTGCCGTAATCAGGCTGTTTCACACTATTTAACACATTGGCTGGACACACCACATCTTCCTTATTCCCCCGAATGACGAGATTTTTCCAGCAAGCCAGACCCCGGTCTGGCTTTTTTTATTTTACCAACCGGGTAATTTCCGTCTGCCAGGGACGGATATCGCCGATATTGCTGGCAACCCATTGCGGGTCGTAATAGGTCTCGAGGTAACGGTCACCGCTGTCACATAACAGGGTCACAATTGAGCCGGTCTGGCCCGCGTCACGCAGGCGAGCGGCCATGTTCAGAGCGCCCCACATATTGGTGCCGGTAGAGGCACCAACTTTGCGACCCAGTTGGGTTTCCAGCCATAACGCGGTGGCGACACTGGCGGCATCCGGTACGCGCAACATCTCATCGACGACATCCGGAATAAAAGAGGGCTCGACGCGAGGGCGTCCGATGCCTTCAATTTTGCTACCAACGGTTGAACGTCGCGTCGCGTCACGGGTTTGCCAGTAATCCATAAAGACGGAGTTTTCCGGATCGACCACCATAAGCTTAGTGTCGTAACCCTGACAGCGAATATAGCGGCCAATGGTAGCGGATGTGCCGCCCGTCCCTGCGCTCATCACGATGCAGGCGGGCACCGGATGCGGTTCATTTTTCATCTGCCGGAAAATACTGTCGGCAATGTTATTGTTGCCGCGCCAGTCAGTTGCGCGTTCGGCAAAAGTGAACTGATCCATATAGTGGCCGTTTAATTCACGGGCCAGCATCTCTGATGCGGCATAAATCTCGCAGGCGCTCTCCACGAAATGGCAGCGGCCACCATAGAATTCAATCTGCTCAATTTTTCGTTTTGCGGTGCAGCGTGGCATGACCGCGATAAATGAGAGCCCCAGCAGCCGGGCGAAGTACGCCTCCGATACGGCGGTAGAACCCGATGAGGCCTCAATAATGGTGGTGCCTTCCTTAATCCAGCCATTGCACAAGCCGTAGAGAAACAGCGAACGCGCCAGTCGGTGTTTCAGGCTGCCGGTGGGGTGGGTACTTTCATCTTTCAGATAAAGTTGGATCCCTGCAAAGGCGGGCAGGGTAAGACGAATCAGGTGTGTGTCCGCCGAGCGCTGGTAATCGGCATTAATTTCGCTGATCGCGTGTTTAACCCAGGCACTGTTCATTCATTTATCCCATTTGTCATTTTGTGCCCAGAATAGAGCAAAGCACAGAAAAAATTGTTGCCATTACGCCTTTAAATTAGAATCTTGGTAGAAAAGTTTTCTCTGTAAGGCCCTTATGATAGATAAAATTGACCGTAAGTTACTGGCGTTACTGCAACAGGACTGTTCGCTCTCTTTGCAGGCGCTTGCGGATGCCGTTAATCTGACCACCACGCCCTGCTGGAAACGGTTAAAAAGGCTGGAAGATGAGGGGATTTTGCTGGCTCGCGTGGCGATGCTGGATGCAGAAAAGCTCGGTCTCGGCCTGACCGCATTTGTGCTGATTAAGACCCAGCATCACAGCAGCGACTGGTATTCCCGCTTCACTGCCGTGGTGAAGGATATGCCAGAAGTGCTCGGATTCTGGCGCATGGCGGGCGAATATGATTACCTGTTACGCGTGCAGGTGGCGGATATGAAACGTTACGATGATTTCTACAAGAAATTGGTCAACAGTGTGCCAGGCTTGTCAGATGTCACCTCAAGCTTCGCCATGGAGCAGATTAAATACACCACGGCTTTGCCCATAGAATAACCCTCCCGGCGTTGGCCGGAAAATCACGTTCAGGATGTAAACGCGTGCGATTATTTGCTCAGTTAAGCTGGTATTTTCGCCGGGAATGGCGACGCTATCTCGGTGCCGTTGGCTTACTTATCATTATTGCCATACTGCAACTCGTGCCGCCCAAAGTGGTGGGCATTGTGGTCGATGGCGTTACCCGCCAGCACTACAGCGTCTCGCAAATCATGATGTGGGTCGGTACGCTGGTGCTGATTGCGGTGGTGACTTACCTGCTGCGCTACGTCTGGCGCGTCTGGCTTTTTGGCGCCTCGTACCAGCTGGCTGTTGAACTACGCGAAGATTTCTACCGCCAGCTCAGCCGTCAGCACCCTGAATTTTACCTACGGCACCGGACCGGGGATCTCATGGCCCGTGCGACGAACGACGTTGACCGCGTCGTCTTTGCGGCTGGCGAAGGGGTCCTGACGCTGGTGGATTCACTGGTGATGGGCTGCGTCGTACTCATTGTGATGTCCACGCAGATAAGCTGGCAGCTGACCTTACTTTCTCTGTTGCCAATGCCAGTTATGGCGCTGGTGATCAAGCGCTACGGTGATCAACTGCATCAGCGCTTCAAGCTCGCCCAGGCGGCGTTCTCTGCCCTTAACGATCGCACCCAGGAAAGCATGACCAGTATTCGGATGATAAAAGCATTCGGTATGGAAGACCGGCAGTCGGCGCTGTTTGCCGGCGAAGCCGCGGATACCGGTCAGAAAAATATGCGCGTGGCGCGCGTCGATGCCCGTTTCGATCCGACAATCTATATCGCCATCGGTATGGCGAACCTGCTGGCGATAGGCGGCGGAAGCTGGATGGTGGTGCAGGGGACGCTGACGCTGGGGCAACTTACCAGCTTTATGATGTATCTGGGGCTGATGATTTGGCCAATGCTTGCGCTCGCCTGGATGTTTAATATCGTTGAACGCGGCAGTGCGGCCTATACCCGTATCCGTGACATGCTGGCTGAAGCGCCGGTGGTAAGCGACGGCACTGAAACCGTGCCAGACGGACGCGGAACGCTGGAGATAGCGATTCGTGAATTTACCTATCCACAGACAACACAACCCGTGCTTAATGACGTCCGCGTCACGCTGAAGCCGGGGCAAATGTTGGGTATTTGTGGGCCGACGGGCGCCGGGAAAAGTACATTACTCTCGCTAATCCAGCGCCATTTTGACGTGCAACATGGCGATATTCGTTTCCACTCCCTGCCGCTGACCACGCTCAAACTGGATGCCTGGCGCAGTCGCCTGGCAGTGGTAAACCAAACACCGTTTCTCTTTTCTGATACCGTTGCCAGCAACATTGCGTTAGGAAAACCCGGCGCGGCCCGTGAGGAAATTGAACAGGTTGCCAGACTTGCCAGCGTTCATGACGATATTTTACGTCTGCCGCAGGGTTATGAGACGGAAGTGGGGGAGCGCGGAGTCATGCTTTCCGGAGGGCAAAAACAGCGCCTGTCCATTGCCCGAGCGTTATTACTGGATGCGGAAATTCTGCTTCTGGATGACGCGTTGTCGGCCGTTGACGGACGAACCGAACACCAGATTTTGCATAACCTGCGTCAGTGGGGTGAAGGACGGACGGTTATCATCAGCGCACATCGCTTGTCGGCACTGACCGAGGCCAGTGAGATTCTGGTCATGCAGCACGGGCATGTGGCTCAACGTGGTCAGCACGAACAGCTGGCGAGCCAGCCCGGGTGGTATCGCGACATGTACCGTTATCAGCAGCTGGAAGCGGCGCTGGATGATGTGCCAGAGGAGGCCAGCCATGCGTAATTTTGGACAGTTATGGCCGACCCTGAAGCGCCTGCTGGTTTATGGTAAACCCTGGCGTAAGCCCTTGAGCAAAGCGGTGCTGATGCTCTGGATTGCGGCGGCGGCTGAGGTCTCTGGCCCGGCGCTCATTAGCTATTTCATCGACAATATGGTGGCCAAAAGTTACCTCCCGCTGGGGCTGGTGGCAGGCCTGGTGGTGGCTTATGTCGGTCTCCAGGTGCTCGCCGCAGGGCTGCACTATGCCCAGTCGCTGCTGTTTAATCAGGCGGCCGTAGGCGTGGTGCAAAAATTGCGTACCGACGTAATGGATGCAGCGCTACGTCAGCCGCTCAGCGCTTTCGATACGCAACCGGTAGGGCAGATCATCTCCCGCGTGACCAATGACACCGAGGTTATCCGTGATCTCTATGTCACCGTGGTAGCGACGGTACTGCGCAGTGCGGCACTGATTGGCGCCATGCTGGTCGCCATGTTCAGCCTCGACTGGCGTATGGCGATGGTGGCGATTGCGATATTCCCTGCGGTGCTTATTGTGATGCTGATTTATCAACGTTATAGCACGCCCATCGTCCGGCGCATGCGGGCCTACCTTGCCGACATTAATGATGGTTTTAATGAAGTGATAAACGGTATGGGCGTTATCCAGCAGTTCCGTCAGCAGGGGCGATTTGGCGAGAAAATGGGCGAGGCAAGTCGCTCTCACTATCTCGCGCGGATGCAGACGTTGCGCCTGGATGGTTTCCTGCTCCGGCCTTTACTGAGCTTATTTACCACGCTTATCCTCTGCGGCCTGCTGATGCTCTTTGGTTTCAGTGCGACCGGAACGGTTGAAGTCGGTGTGCTGTATGCCTTTATTAGCTACCTTGGTCGGCTCAATGAACCGTTAATTGAACTCACCACCCAGCAGTCAATGCTACAACAGGCGGTAGTGGCCGGGGAGCGCGTCTTTGAACTCATGGACTGCCCGCGCCAGACCTACGGGTACGACGACGCGCCGCTGAAAAGCGGTGCTATTGATATTGATAACGTGTCATTTGCCTACCGGGAGAACCAGTTTGTACTCCAGGACATTAATCTGAGCGTGCCCGCGCGCAGCTTTGTGGCACTGGTCGGGCATACCGGCAGCGGGAAGAGCACGCTCGCCAACCTGCTCATGGGCTATTACCCGCTCACGAAAGGTGAAATTCGTCTCGATGGCCGCCCGCTTTCTGCATTGAGCCACGCCTCCTTGCGCAAAGGTGTGGCGATGGTACAACAGGACCCCGTAGTGATGGCCGACAGCTTCTTTACCAACGTGACGCTGGGACGCGACATTTCTGAACAACAGGTCTGGCAGGCGCTGGAAACCGTGCAACTGGCGGATCTGGCGCGGGGGATGAGTGAAGGCATTTATACCCGTCTTGGAGAGCAGGGGAATAACCTCTCCGTCGGGCAGAAGCAGCTTCTCGCCCTTGCGCGTGTACTGGTAGAGACGCCGCAGATTCTTATCCTTGATGAAGCAACCGCCAATATCGATTCGGGTACGGAACAGGCTATTCAACATGCGCTCAAAGCGGTACGGGAGCAGACAACCCTGGTGGTGATTGCCCACCGCCTGTCGACCATTGTTGAAGCGGAAACCATCCTGGTTCTCCACCGGGGACAGGCTGTTGAGAGAGGGACACATCAGCAACTCCTTGAAGCAAAAGGACGTTACTGGCAGATGTACCAGCTGCAGCTGGCAGGAGAAGAGCTTGCAGCCAGCGCACGAGAAGATTCTCTTATCGCCTGATGCACCATAATCAGGCAGGCTACTGGCCGCTATCCCTGTTGGTGCAAAAATCTAACGCATCACGCACCGTCGTGGTGCGTTTTTTCTTTCCAGGAACAATCCGAACCCGTCCCGCTTTTCCCTGCCTGCCTCACAATCCCGCTGGCAGCGGATAAGCGTCTGAAACCCTCACTATTTTCATTTCTGGCACAGGCCTTGCAATAACGTTGACGTATTAGCTGCGGACATTTCGATTTTCGACTGGAGGGGGATCTATGAAGCTGGTTACCGTGGTCATTAAGCCATTCAAGCTGGAAGACGTTCGTGAGGCGCTGTCTTCAATTGGTATTCAGGGGTTGACCGTAACCGAAGTGAAAGGTTTCGGACGTCAGAAAGGGCATGCAGAGCTGTACCGCGGTGCTGAATATAGCGTCAACTTCCTGCCAAAAGTGAAGATTGATGTCGCTATTGCTGACGATCAGCTTGATGAAGTCATTGATGTTATTAGTAAAGCAGCCTACACCGGAAAAATTGGCGACGGCAAAATTTTCGTTGCTGAGTTGCAACGTGTCATTCGTATTCGTACCGGCGAAGCCGACGAAGCGGCACTGTAATACCTGCACACAGTGAAAGAATGGGGAATAAAATGATGAAAACAACATTGAAAGCAGGACTTGCCTCACTGGCCTTACTGCCCGGGCTGGCGATGGCGGCTCCCGCCGTTGCAGACAAAGCTGACAACGCCTTTATGATGATCTGCACCGCGCTGGTGCTGTTTATGACAATTCCGGGTATTGCGCTGTTTTACGGTGGCTTAATCCGCGGCAAAAACGTGCTTTCTATGCTGACGCAAGTGGCCGTAACCTTTGCGCTGGTCTGTGTCTTGTGGGTGGTGTATGGCTACTCCCTGGCCTTCAGCGAAGGCAACAATTTCTTCGGTAGCTTTAACTGGGCGATGCTGAAAAACATTGAGCTGACCGCCGTCATGGGCAGCTTCTATCAGTACATCCACGTAGCGTTCCAGGGATCATTCGCCTGCATTACCGTCGGACTTATCGTCGGGGCGCTGGCTGAACGCATTCGCTTCTCTGCTGTTCTTATCTTTGTCGTCGTCTGGTTGACGCTCTCTTACGTGCCGATTGCACACATGGTCTGGGGCGGTGGTCTGCTGGCATCGCATGGTGCTATGGACTTCGCGGGCGGTACCGTTGTACATATCAACGCCGCCGTAGCGGGGCTGGTCGGCGCTTATCTGATTGGTAAACGCGTTGGCTTTGGGAAAGAAGCCTTTAAACCGCATAACCTGCCAATGGTCTTCATCGGTACGGCCATCCTTTACTTCGGCTGGTTTGGTTTCAACGCTGGATCTGCCAGCGCCGCCAACGAGATAGCGGCCCTGGCATTTGTAAACACGGTTGTCGCAACAGCGGGCGCTATCCTCTCCTGGGTATTTGGTGAATGGGCCGTGCGAGGGAAGCCGTCTCTGCTGGGTGCCTGTTCCGGTGCGATTGCAGGTCTGGTCGGTATTACCCCGGCATGTGGCTACGTCGGCGTAGGTGGCGCGCTGATCATCGGGCTCGTGGCCGGTCTTGCGGGACTCTGGGGCGTAACCTCTCTGAAACGTTTCCTGCGTGTGGATGATCCCTGCGATGTGTTCGGTGTCCACGGTGTGTGCGGTATCGTCGGCTGCATCATGACCGGTATCTTCGCGGCCACTTCACTGGGCGGCGTAGGCTATGCCGAAGGCGTGACGATGGGACATCAGGTACTGGTGCAGCTTGAAAGTATTGCTATCACCATCGTCTGGTCTGGTGTGGTCGCCTTCATCGCCTACAAACTGGCTGATATGACCGTGGGCCTGCGCGTACCTGAAGAGCAGGAGCGCGAAGGGCTGGACGTCAACAGCCACGGCGAAAACGCCTACAACGCCTGACGGTAATGCGTTATCTCCCAAGCAAAAAAAGCCTTCCTCAGGGAAGGCTTTTTTATGTGCCGCAGGGGCATCAGGCTCCGCGGTTACGCATCACGCCTTCCTGCACGGTGGAGGCCACCAGCACACCGTCACGATTATAAAACTCACCACGCACAAAGCCGCGTGCGCTGGAAGCAGAGGTACTTTCCACGCTATAAAGCAGCCAGTCATTCAGATCAAACGGGCGGTGGAACCACATGGAATGGTCAATGGTCGCCACCTGCATCCCTTTCTCAAGGAAGCCCACGCCGTGTGGCTGGAGTGCGACCAGAAGGAAATGGAAGTCTGAGGCGTAACCGAGCAAATACTGTTGAACGCGTAAGTCATGCGGCAGGCTGCCATTGGCGCGCATCCATACCTGACGAGTGGGGGCAGCCTTGTGGCCCTTTAACGGGTTATGGAACTCAACGGGACGGATTTCGATAGGCTTATCGCCAAGAAACTTCTCTTTGACAAGCGGCGGTAAAAAGCCGGACAGCTCGCGGGCAATCTCAGTTTCTGATTTCAGTGATTCCGGGTCGGGTGCCTCCGGCATGGCTTTCTGATGCTCATAACCGGGCTCAGGGGCCTGGAACGAGGCCGTCATGTAGAAAATGGGTTTGCCATTCTGAATGGCGGCAACGCGGCGGGCGCTAAAGCTGTTGCCGTCTCGCAATACTTCGACATCATAAATAATCGGCTTCTGGCTGTCGCCAGGGCGAAGAAAATAGCTGTGAAAGGAGTGCACGAAACGGTCCGTCGGTACGGTCTCTTTGGCGGCATACAACGCCTGCCCGACCACCTGTCCGCCGAAGACCTGGCGAAGCCCTAAATCTTCACTCTGCCCACGAAAAAGACCCTCTTCAATTTTTTCCAGATTCAGTAATGACAGCAGATTGTTAAGCGCCTGACTCATAGGTGTCCTCAATGATATATACCCCGCCGAAGCGGACGTTTTGAATAGTATAACCTGGAAACTAAAGTGGTCCGATGGGTGCAATAATCTGAATAGAGGGGTGTTTGCAGGAAGAAATCAGTGATGTGTGCCACACTTACAGACGTTAAGAGGATTTGACCACACAATCTGGCAGGACGGCGTCCTGCTGGTGCATTGAAGATAAGGAGAACTCATGAAACTCGTGCACATGTTAAGTGGTTTGGCCGTGGCGGTAGCGCTGGCTGGATGCGCCAAAAAAGGCGCGGATATTCCAACCCCAACACCGAATCCTAACGCCCCGTCAGCGGTCAATCAGGCGGCCATTACGCAGCCTAACGTTTCGGGTACGGTATGGATCCGCCAGAAAGTGGCATTACCACCTGATGCGGTGTTAACCGTGACGGTGTCGGATGCTTCTATGGCCGATGCACCATCGAAAATTATTGCCCAGAAAGCGGTTCGTACTGATGGCAAACAGTCCCCGTTCAGCTTCGTGCTGCCGTTTAACCCGGCAGACGTACAGCCTAACGCGCGTATCTTGTTAAGCGCGGCGATTACCATCAAAGATAAAGTGGTGTTTATCACGGATGCCGTGAAACCCATTATTAACCAGGGTGGTACTAAAGCTGAGCTGACGCTGGTGCCTGTACAGCAAACGGCAGTACCGCTGCAGGAAAGTGGTGGCGCGACCTCCACGGTGCCTTCAACGTCACCGACGCAGGTTAGCCCGTCCACGGCAACACCTGCCCCTACCCAAATGTAATTTTGCTCGCTCTCCTCTCCCTCGCGGGGGAGGAGATGTCAGTAAATCCATCGATAGTGCGATAAATCAATCTGCCCGCTCCCGGACACCACTACCCCATCCTGCAGTAATGCCTGCCGCTGTCGCTGCAGATCCGGCCCCGTAAGCGAAATACAGCCGTGACGATTGACCACCCGGTGCCAGGGCAAGGTGCTGCCTTCCGGCAGTCGTTTAAGCACGCCGCCTACCTGTCTTGCCGCGCGCGGTGATCCTGCAAGCCTTGCGACGTCTCCGTAAGTGGTTACATAGCCTTGCGGAATTGAAGCCACAATTTGCCAGACCCGTTGGGGGAAAGAATCGTGTTTATCCATATACCCTTCCTGATGCGTGAGCTTTCAGAATATCAGGGAGTTAGCTAAGACGCAGTGGGAATCGTGCAAGAAACCAGCATCCGGTTGCAGGTTGCTTGCAATTGGGGGGAGGGACAGGGATAATGCGCCAGCGCGTTGGGTAACAACGCCCTCAATGGAGGCCCTGTTGGTTCTCCCGCAATGCTACTTTGTTTACCAGGTCAGGTCCGGAAGGAAGCAGCCAAGGCAAAGAACGCGTGTGCCGGGATGTAGCTGGCAGGGCCTCCACCCATTTAGCCTCCCATTTTTCTCTTCGTTATCCCTGATCCTTTTTGTTGGCAAAAAGACGGCGTTCTGCACGCCAGAGAGAAAGGGGTCACAAACACCCTGAATAATATAATTATTACTCTTGACGCAGATTGTCATTACTTTGAAATATTACCTTCATATAAATGTCATAATTAAGCGGCAAGATAATGTTGGGAAATTTTCAAACTGTCATATCAGTTAAATATATTTCTGGATCAAGGTATTAACTTCGTGTATTAATATTTCATCGTATTCACACGAGAAGGGATAATCATGGTCACTGCGGTTTTAAACGTTAAAATCGATGAAGCGCTGAAAGAGAAACTTCGTCATTATGCAGAAGTGAATAATGAAAACCTGAGCACCGCCACTGAGAAGCTGCTACTTCTGGCTCTCGACGCCGATGAAGCCGGTGGCGTTTCTGAAGAAGACATCGATAATCAGCATGTAGAAGAAGACAATGCTGCTCCGTTAAGTTCAAAAGAAATCAAAGCGTTACGCAAACTCCTGAAGAAGAAAAAATGAACCAACAACTGCTATCTATAGCCAGTAACTACGGCGAAGCGTGCGAGCTGTTACGCTCGGGATTTGTTAAGCAGGTGCGCCTGAACTGGAATATTGGAACGGATGAGTTCTTTCGCATCGCGAGTGACTGGTGTGATGCTGGTGCAAAAATTAAAAAAGAAGGGAATAGCTTTATCATCTCTCTGAAAGGGTTCCCTATTCCTCGCCAGCTGTAAAACTTTTGCCATGAAATTGTCATTTTAATTGCATAAAGATTTGTGATGATACGCGCAAAATATAATATGTAACCATCTCAAAACGTCACGGATGATCTTTCCGACGAGCCGGTCCTGGCTCGTCGCTATTTATTTTTTCTCACCGCCGATCGCCATTGCTCGTGCTCCATGACCAGCAAACGGCATCTGTCACACTCCTCGCCGGATAGGTTACACTCTGCCAACCCTGTTGCCACGATGAACACCATGAAACCAATTACGCTTTATGACGTTGCCCGTCATGCTGGTGTCTCTTACCAGACCGTCTCCCGCGTTATCAACCAGGGGGCGCATGTTTCGCCGCGCACCCGGGAAAAAGTCATGGCGGCAATGGCGGACCTGCATTACATCCCTAACCGGGGTGCACAACAGCTGGCTGGCAAAAAGACGCCCACGCTGGGGCTGTTGACCACCGACCTGGCGCTTCATGCGCCGTCGCAAATTGCTGCCGCGGTGAAGTCGAGAGCCGGGCAGGCGGGCGTGAGCGTGATCATTTCCATGCTGGAGCAACATGATAACGCCGCCTGCAGGGTGGCGTTGCAGGAGTTATTGTCCCAGCGCGTTGAAGGGCTGCTCATTAACGTGCCGCTTGAAGATGAGGAGGCCAGGATGCTTGCCGAACTGGCCTCGCCTGTTCCTGTCCTTTTCCTTGACGTCAGCGACACAGCTACCGTCAGTAGCCTCATCTTTGACGCTGCCCAGGGCGCCCGGCTGGGGGTCAGCCATCTGCTTGCGCAGGGGCATCGACGTATTGCCCTGCTGGGTGGCCCGCTGACGTCGGTTTCAGCACGTGCCCGTATGGAGGGATGGTGGTCGGCACTGGAAGCCGAAGGACTCACGCCGCATCAATGTGAATATGGTGACTGGAGCGCGGCCTCCGGTTACGAGAAAGGCCACCAGTTGTTGTCGGGTAGCTTACTGCCGCAGGCCATATTAGTCGCCAACGATCAAATGGCGCTTGGCGTTATCCGTGCATGTGAAGAGAAGGGGCTGAGGGTGCCGGGGCTGGTCTCAGTGGTCGGTTATGATGATACGGCTGACAGCGCCTGGTATTCACCGCCACTGACGACCATTCGTCAGGCATTTCGCGAGGCAGGAGAACAGAGTGTGGAGTGGCTGCTGAATCAGCAGGCCGGTAAAAGGACTACCGCCACACAGACGCGATTACCGGTCACGCTGGTGGTCCGCGCGTCAACGTCTCCCGCCAGGCAGATGGACATCACCGGAGAGGCCCTCGCAAAGCAGTTGCATGAACTGGCCCACCTGGCGGCACAACTCGATCGTCACCGTTAGTTTTGTGATCCTTTTCGCTTAATTATCCGGCATGCCTTTACGAGGCGACTGAAAAAGCGCATGGTATTTTTAAATTGTGAGCGCTTCGCAAAAGAGGAAAACATGACCATTACTGCACTGAGTACACTGTTGTCTCGCCGGGACTGGGAAAACCCGGTCATTACCCATTGGCATCGTCTTGCGGCCCATGCGCCGATGCAAAGCTGGCGGGACAGCCACGCCGCGCGGGATGATTGCCCATCACCCTCGCGCCGTGTGCTCAATGGCACGTGGCAGTTCCGCTTTTTCGACGCCCCGGAGCAGGTGCCTGCCAGCTGGATTGAAAAAGACTGTGACGACGCCATGTCCATGCCGGTGCCCTCGAACTGGCAGATGCAGGGCTTTGACACGCCGATTTACACCAACGTCACCTATCCGATTCCGGTCAATCCGCCGTGTGTCCCTCAGGCTAACCCCACCGGTTGTTACTCGCTCACATTTGAAGTGGAGGAGGAGTGGCTGGCCAGCGGGCAGACGCGAATCATCTTCGATGGCGTCAATTCGGCTTTTTATCTCTGGTGTAATGGTCAATGGGTGGGATACTCCCAGGACAGTCGCCTGCCAGCCGAATTTGATCTTAGTGCGGTACTGCAGCCCGGCGTAAACCGCCTGGCGGTGATGGTACTGCGCTGGTGTGATGGCACTTATCTCGAAGATCAGGACATGTGGCGCATGAGCGGCATTTTCCGTGATGTTTCTCTGCTGCATAAACCGCAGGCGAGGATCGCGGACTTCCACTATGTCACGCACCTGAACGCCGGGTATGATCAGGCTCTGCTCAAGGTTGATGCCCAACTGGCCGGTGACTTTACCGACTGTGAGCTTGCATTCACCCTGTGGAAGGGAGAGACAAAAGTAGCCGACGCGCGTCAGAGGCCTGGCAGCGATATCATCGATGAGCGCGGAGCCTGGGCTGAGCGGTTGAGCGTGGCGATGCCTGTCGGGCAACCGCTGTTGTGGAGTGCGGAAACGCCGCATTTGTACCGCTTAACGGTGGCCCTGTATAGCAGGGACGGGGTGTTGCTTGAAGTTGAGGCGTGTGATGTGGGTTTCCGTGAGGTAGAAATCAGTCATGGTCTGCTTAAGCTCAATGGCAAACCGCTGCTGATCCGGGGCACCAACCGTCATGAGCATCACCCCGAAAACGGCCAGGTGGCAGATGAAGCCACCATGCGCCGCGACATTGAACTGATGAAGCAGCACAATTTCAATGCCGTCCGCTGCTCGCATTATCCTAACCATCCCCTGTGGTATCGCCTGTGTGACCAGTACGGGCTGTATGTGGTGGACGAAGCCAATATCGAAACCCACGGTATGGTGCCTATGAGTCGCCTCTCTGACGATCCGCAATGGCTTCCGGCCATGAGTGAACGGGTCACCCGCATGGTACAGCGCGATCGTAACCATCCGTCGATCATTATCTGGTCGCTGGGCAATGAATCGGGCCACGGAGCCAGCCACGATGCGCTTTATCGCTGGGTGAAAAGTACCGATCCCACACGCCCGGTACAGTATGAAGGCGGCGGTGCGAACACAGCGGCAACCGATATTATTTGCCCGATGTATGCCCGCGTCGACCAGGATCAGCCCTTCCCGGCGGTGCCAAAATGGTCGATCAAGAAATGGGTCAGTATGCCTGATGAAACCCGCCCGCTTATTCTGTGCGAATATGCCCACGCGATGGGCAACAGCTTTGGTGGATTCGCCAGCTACTGGCAGGCGTTTCGTGCTTATCCACGTTTGCAGGGCGGTTTCGTCTGGGACTGGGTCGATCAGGCGTTGACCAAAACCGATGAAAACGGCATCTCCTTCTGGGCGTACGGCGGCGATTTTGGCGACACGCCAAATGATCGGCAGTTCTGTATGAACGGACTGGTCTTTCCGGACAGAACGCCCCATCCCGCGCTCTATGAAGCCCAGCGTGCGCAGCAATTTTTCCAGTTTGCGCTGATCAGCACCTCGCCACTGGTGATTGAGGTCACCAGCGAGTTTCTGTTCCGCGATACCGATAACGAAACGCTGCGCTGGTCTGTCGTGTGTGATGGCGACATCCTTGCACAGGGGGAGGTGGTGCTCAGGGTTCCGGCACAGGGCACCCGGCGTATTGAACTCCCGGCCCCGGTGCTTACTGCAGCCCCTGGCGAGGTCTGGCTGAATGTGGATGTTTTCCAGCGTGAGGCGACAGCCTGGTCACCGCAGCAGCATCGCTGCGCATGGGATCAGTGGCCTCTGCCCGCACCGCTGTTCGTTGCGCCTGAGACGGTGGCTACCGCACGCCCGGCGCTGATCGTGGACGATACCACCTTTTATGTTGAACAGGCGAACCAGCGCTGGGCCTTCTCGCGCCAGAGCGGGCATCTGACGCAGTGGTGGCGCGACGGGCAGCCAACGCTGCTGTCGCCGGTTATCGATAACTTCACCAGGGCTCCTCTGGATAACGACATTGGCGTAAGTGAAGCGACCCGTATCGATCCTAATGCCTGGGTAGAGCGCTGGAAAGCGGCAGGAATGTATCAACTGACGCCACAGCTTTTGCAGTGCGAAGCGCAGGAGAACGTCAGTGATGTCACCGTTATGACCCGCCACGGCTGGCAGCATGAAGGCAGGACGCTCTTTATCAGCCAGAAGTGGTGGCGCATTACCGGTGAGGGGACGCTGCAAGGGGAGGTGGATGTGCAGATTGCAGAGGACGTGCCACCGCCGGCCCGTATTGGCCTGCACTGCCAGCTTGCAGACCTGCCTTCAGAGGTGAGCTGGCTGGGGCTGGGGCCGCATGAAAACTACCCTGACCGTAAACTGGCGGCCCGTCAGGGGCAGTGGACGCAGACGCTGGCGCAGATGCACACCCCCTATATTTTCCCCAGCGAGAACGGGCTTCGTTGTGACACGCGTGCCCTGCGTTATGGTGCGCATCAGCTGAATGGTCGATTCCACTTCTCCTTAAGTCGCTACAGTCAGCAGCAGCTTAACGAGACAACTCATCATCACCTACTATGTGAAGAAGACGGATGCTGGCTGCAGCTCGACGCGTTCCATATGGGAGTGGGCGGTGATGATTCCTGGAGTCCCAGCGTAGCGCCGGAATTTATACTCAGCGAAAAGACGGTGCGTTATACCTTCCTCTGGTCTCAGAGCTAAACTTTACCTGTCAGGCGCGGCGGGAGTTCCTTCGCCGCGTCACTCACTTCGGAGACGCTTTCATGAAGTACATTGATGGGTTTGTAGTGGCAGTGCCGGCAGATCAGAAAGAGGTGTACCGGCAACTGGCGGCCAAAGCGGTGCCGCTGTTCAAAGAGTTTGGTGCCACGCGGGTGGTGGAGTGTTGGGCTGATGACGTGCCCGCAGGCAACATCACCGATTTTCGCATGGCGGTGAATGCCGAAGATCATGAAGAGGTGGTGTTCAGCTGGATTGAATACCCCTCCAGAGCAGTGCGGGATGCCGCTAACCAAAAGATGATGTCTGATCCCAGAATGCGTGAGCTGGGTGATGCGATGCCCTTTGATAGTAAACGCATTATCTACGGAGGCTTTGCCCCGATCCTGGATGAGTAGCCGCCCGTCACCCGGTGGATGGGCGCGCCACCTGCGATCTCTGTTACCTCCCGCGAGTTTGCTGGTATATCGGGTAACACTCAGAGGGGCGCGAGGTGCTTCTCCGCCCAGGCAATGAAGTCCTCTCTGGGCAGCGCTTTGCTGTAAAGCCAGCCTTGCCCGTACTGCACGCCATGCTGATAAAGCCAGTCCCGCTGATTTTCAGTTTCAATCCCTTCCGCCACCATCGCCAGTTTCAGCGCCTTAGCCATCTCGACAATATGCGTCGTCATATTTTTGTACTCCAGCGCGTCCACAAAGGATTTGTCAATTTTAATGATGTCGACGTCCAGATTTTGCAGATAGCTGAGGCTGGAGTAGCCGGTGCCAAAATCATCGATGTAGATGGCATGCCCGGCGGAACGCAGGGCTGAAAGCGTCGGCCTGGTAGCAGTGGGATCGGCAAATCCCCGTTCGGTCACTTCCAGCGCTATCTGCGAGGCCGATAGCTGCCAGTGCATCAGTAGCTGCTTGATCTGGTCAGGCACCGCCGGGGTCAGCAAATCACCAGGTTCAAGATTAATGGAAACATGCTGGGTGGGATGGGCTTTCAGCCAGCAGCCCATGTCTTCAAACACCTTTTCAATGATCAGTGTGGTCAGCTGTGGCATCAGGCCGGTTTGCTCTGCAAGCGGGATAAAGGTATCCGGCGAGAGAAAACTGCCATTGCCCTGCCGCCAGCGCACCAGCGCCTCGGCACCGACAATGTTGCCATTATCCAGGGAGACAATCGGCTGATAAAACATCTCAATTTCGCGGGCCCGGATGGCATCCAACAGGCGGGCGCCCGGCGACTGCAGGCGGCGCAGAATTCGGATCAAAAAGTACGCCAGGGCCAGGCTCAGCAGCAATCCTACCGGAAGCCAGAAAACCAGCAACCGCAGCCAGCTTGTTTCAAGCGGGGCCAGCGAGGCCCAGGTGATAATGGCTATCCCCATCTGCGGAACCGGCGTGATGTTCCACGCGGCGTTATGCGCCTTAAGTTGTACCGGATGCAGGGCATTGAGCTCACGTAATATTTCCGCTCCAGGAGCTGTACTGCTGCTGGCTATCACTCGCCTGGTGTTAATGCCAATAAGTGCAATATTAATCGGCCACGAACCTGAGGGGATGACATCAATAAACGACTGGGGATCGGTCATGATGATATGGCGTTGAGTCCCTACAGCGACCATATACTGGTTTAAACCCAGGTCATTATGGCTGGTCAGCCAGGCGCGATAGCCGTCGTCAGTGATCCTTTCCGGTGGGGGAAAAGCGGTGGCTTCGCTGCCACTTTCCAGCGATGAGCACTGAGACATACTCTGGTTGAGGTAAATCACTTCCTGCACATAGCGAAAGCTATAGGAGACCCGGCGCATCATCAACAGGTGTTCCGGGCTGCAGGGAACGCCGTGAAAACTGTCGAGATGACGGAGCGCCTCTTTTCCCTGATTAGCCACTTTTTCAGCGCGCATTTTCACCAGTCGGGAAAAGGTATCCAGCTCGTTCATAAACGCCTCTTCCGCCTGGCGATGTGACAGCCAAATGCTCAGCGCCACGGGCACGAGAACGGCGAAAAGTAGCACACCTGTAATCAGGCTCACCAATCGTCGGTTTGTCATGACCAAAAATCCCTGTTTGATACTGAGAAACATGCGTATTTGAAAACCACAAATGTTATAACACGCGACAATGATTGATTTCTTTCAGGAATGACGGGATGAAGAAAAAAGAATTCGTAACCCAGGATCTCCTTAGCAAAATTTATCAATTCAGCGATGCAGGTCCACGAAAACTCCCGCCGGAAAGACAGCTTGCTGAGGAGTATGGTGTGTCGCGCTTTACCGTACGCCAGGCTATCGAAAAACTGGCCAGCATCGGCGTGGTGCGGATCATACAGGGGTCCGGGGCGTGGATTAACGAGCAGGCGCGCAGCAACCCGCTGGTCTATAACTCGATCACCGAAAAACGCTTCGATCAAATCCGCTTTCGGATGATCAGTCTGCATAAAAAACGGCCCGACCGGGATGAACAGCAGATCTTTGGCCTGCGTGACGAAAGCTTCATCTGGCAGTTTTGTCGGCTTCGTTATGTCGATGAAGAAGCCGTACAGATTGAAGTGTCCCGCATGCCGGTGGGGGGGTTCAGCGATCTTAATCAGCAGGTTATTGAAAGTTCGCTGCAACAGTATGTGCTGGGAAAGGGCTATCATATCTCACATATGCTGACGACCTACCGGGCGGTCGCCGTCAGCCGTGAACAAGCGACGCTGCTGGGCTGCAAAAAGGGCAGCCCGGCTATGCATATCAGCAATCGCGGTATTCTGGAAGGGGGACAGGTCTATGAAATCAGCGACATTATCGACATCAATTACACCTGTACCTATGTCATCCCCCATAATCGGCAGAATCTCGCTTTTCGCAAAGGCGAGCAGTAAGTTAAGGCGTGTGCATCGTCCCGTCCGGTAAGCGGCTTTGTGTCCACTCATGCGGGCGGTAGAGCACCGGATAGCGTGATCCTTCCTGTTCATTGAACGTGACGCCAATGCCAGGCGCTTGCGTTGGATAGACAAAACCCTCTTTGACAACGGGCGCGCCGGGGAAAACCGCATCGGTCGCGGCGGAGCGCGGTATGTACTCCTGAATCGCTGCATTGTGCAGGTGAATGTTCAGGTGCGTATTCACTGCAACGCCAATCGGGGTCATGTCACCAGGGCCATGCCAGGCGAGGCGTACACCAAAGGCCTGGCACAGCACCGCCAGTTTGAGCGCCGGGGTGATGCCGCCAATTTGTGAAATATGGCAGCGTATAAAATCAATACGGCGATGCACTATCAGCTCATGCCACTCCGCCGGATTATTAAAGAGTTCCCCCATCGCCAGGGGAATGCAACTCTGCTGACGAACCTGTTCAAACCAGCCGCTCTGCTGCGGAGAAAGAATATCTTCGATAAAGTAGGGCTGATAGGGTTCAAGCCGCTTCGCCAGTTGCACCGCCTGTTGCGGGAAGAGTCGCTCATGCACATCGTGCAAAATTTCTAACCCAAACCCGTACTTTTCCCGCAGCGCTTTAAACATTGCCACGGTGTTATTCATATAGGTTTGCTGATCAAAATAGGCCCCCGGCGTCGGATTTTGCGGGGTGTGTAACGCGTCCGGCGTGCCGCCGTAAAAGCCCAACTGACAGCGAATGTGACGGTAGCCCTGTTCGCGCAAATGGTCGACGCTTGCAAATAATTCCTCCAGCGTTTCACCGCTGGCATGGCTGTAAGCGGCAATGGCGCTGCGCGATTGTCCGCCGAGTAATTGATAAAGCGGCATACCTGCCAGCTGGCCTTTGATATCCCAGAGCGCCATATCCACCCCGGAAATAGCATTGTTCATTACCGGCCCATTACGCCAGTAGGCGTTAACGTTCATCATCTGCCAGAGGTCTTCAATGTGGTTGGCATCGCGTCCGATAAGCAGTGGCCTGAGATACTCATCCACCATCGTTTTGACCGCCAGCGGACGCTGCTGAAAAGTGGCGCAACCGTGACCGGTGATGCCTTTATCCGTGGTCACGCGCACGGTCACCAGATTGTGCCTGTCCGGGCGAGTAATAAAACATTCGATATTTTGAATCAACGATGGCGTCACAGGGAGACTCCTTTACAACGAGGTGATAAGCCAGAATGGCTATTATCTTCCCCCTAAATTTTGTGCAAGGTAAACCCTTTTTTAAGATAAATATTTTGGTCAGTTATTTTGATTTAATTTAATTAAAAACCGTACCAATTTGAGGTTGAGTTATCTATTGTCTGCCTTACGGTAGCGAATTGTGACGTGACTCATGTTTTATTGGTTTGTTTTGTCATTTCTCTTTCTTTACTCTTTAAGGCAAGAAGTAAAACGACAATATTCCTGCAGGAGCTTTTATGGGAACGCAAGAGGCCATCAATAATATTATCCGCCTGGTGGGTGGGAAGGATAATATCAATAATGTCTGGCATTGCATGACGCGCTTACGCTTTGATCTTATTGATGATAACAAAGTGGATCAGGGGGCAATAAAAGCGCTACCGGGTGTGATGGGGGCGCAGTTACAGAGCGATCAATTCCAGATTGTTATTGGCCCGAAGGTCAACAGCTGGTATGAGCAAATGCTGGCAGCGCTCGGCAGCAAGCCGGAAACAACAACCAGTCCGGTGAAAGGGCATAAGAGCCTGGTATCAATGTTTATGGATACCGTTTCCGGGGTGTTTGGTCCTATCGTCCCCGCAATCGCTGGCGCCGGTATGATCAAAGGCCTGCTGGCCGGGCTGATTGCCCTGAAGCTGGTCTCTGCAAAAAGTGATACCGTGGTGATTATTGATTTGATCGCCAGCGGCGTTTTTTATTTTCTGCCCTTTTTCCTTGCCGTATCGGCGGCAAAAATCTTTAAAACTAATGAATATCTGGCAGCGGCGGTCGCCGCCTGTCTGATGTACCCCTCGTTAATTGATGCGGCGAAAGCGCTGGCGACCCATCAGGAAGGGGCCGTGAGTGCCCTGTGGCTGCTGAATGCCATCCCGGTCTCGGTGTTCAACTATGCCTCCAGCGTCATTCCGGTCATTTTCTCCATTCTGGCGCTGAGCTATATCCACCGCTGGGTCGACAGATTCATGCCTGATGTACTGAAAACCGTCTTTACCCCGACGCTGACGCTCTTTCTGGGGGCGCTGGCGGCGCTGGTGATCATCGGTCCGATCGGTATTTATCTTGGCAAGGCGCTGGCATGGTTTATCGAGGGGTTATTTGGCGTGTCAGCCAGCTTTGCCGGGCTGGTGGTGGGGGCAATTCGTCCGGTGGCAATCCTCACCGGGATGCACCACGCCATGACGCCGATTGCGCTGCAAAACTTCAGCGATCGCGGCTACGACATGCTCATGCCAATGATGTTTATGGCGAACATGGCGATTGCCGGATCCACCTTTGCCATCTGGCGACTGAGCAAAAACCGTCAGGACAAGACGGTGACGCTGTCCGCAGCAATTTCCGCGCTGTTGGGCATAACCGAACCGGCGCTGTTTGGTGTGCTCACGCGCTATAAAAAGGCCTTTATTGCCGCAACGGTGGCAAGCTCCCTGGCCTCAGCGTTCATTGCTTTCTTTGGTGTCCGACTTTATGGCTACATATTGTCGAGCATCTTCAGCCTGCCTGCCTATATTGGCCCCTACTTTGTCTATGCCCTTTCCGGGGTGGGAATGGCGCTGGTGCTCTCCTTTGTGCTGACGACCATGCTGGTCGGAAAAGAGGCCACCGAATAAGTTACCGTCGGTGCGCCAGTCGGCGCACCAGATGGTCTCCGGCCATTTGTACCCCTTGTACCATGACCAATAAAATCACCACGGTAGCGAGCATCACCTGGTCATTAAACCGTTGATAGCCATAACGAATCGCCAGATCGCCAAGACCGCCGCCGCCAATAACCCCTGCCATCGATGAAAAACCAATCAGCATCACCACGGTAAGGGTTATCCCTGCAAGCAGTGTCGGGAGGGCTTCCGGCAACAGCGCTTTGGTAATCACATGCCAGGGGCTGCCGCCCATCGACAATATGGCTTCAATGCGGCCGTAATCCACCTCGTCCAGCGCACTTTCCGTTAGCCGGGCGAAGAAGGGAAATGCGCCGATGGTAATAGGCACGATGGCCGCGGTGCTGCCAAGCGTCGTGCCAATCAGCAGCCTGGTAAAGGGAATCAGGGCGATCAGTAATACGATAAAGGGCAGCGAACGGCCAAAGTTAATCACCGTAGCCAGCAGGGTATTAAGCCGTGGCATCGGCACAAGGCCGTTTTTGCGTGAAATAAACAGTAAGACGCCCAGCGGAAGGCCAAGCAGCACGGTAAAGAGCGAGGCCAGCGCCACCATATAAAGGGTATCGAGCGTCCCGTCGACCAGCAACGGCCACAAATCTTCCAGGCTCATGCGACCACGCATAATGGCCTCCCGTTAAAGCCGTGGCGAGCCAGGAAATTCCGCTCGGCCTGCGGGTCATGAAGTAACGTCTGGCGCAGTTTTGACCTGGTGGCCACCAGCAGGTCGGCGATTTTGCCACTCTCAATGATTTCGCCGTTTTCCAGCAGTGCGGCATGGCAGCAGAGCGTTTTCACCACTTCCAGCTCATGGGTAATCAGCACAATGGTTAGCTTCAGTTTTTGGTTGATGTCGGCCAACAGTGACAGCACCGATGCGGTGGTTTCCGGGTCGAGCGCACTGGTCGCCTCATCGCACAGCAGCACATCCGGACGGGCCGCCAGTGCTCGTGCGATGCCGACGCGCTGCTTTTGCCCGCCGGAAAGCTGTGAGGGATAAGCTTTCGCTTTGTCGCTCAGTCCTACCAGCCAGAGCAGCTCTTCCACGCGCGCCTGACGCAGTGCTTTTGGCGTGCCGGCTATCTCCAGCGGCACGGCGACGTTATCTGCCACCGTACGCGCGTGAAGCAGGTTGAAGTGCTGAAAAATCATGCCGGTGCGTAACCGATGTTCGCGCAGTCCGGCTTTGTCGAGCTGCGTAATCTCACTGCCATTAATGATGATGCGGCCCGTGGTGGGCCGCTCCAGCAGATTCAGACAGCGGATCAGGGTGCTTTTCCCCGCGCCACTGCGCCCGAGGATGCCATAAATGGCTCCTTTTGGCACGCTCAGCGACACGTTATTCAGTGCCGGTCGGCCCGTTCCGGCGTAAATCTTACTCAGCCCTTCAACCTCAATCATGACTGTGGCGCAACCGGGATAACGGAGCCGTTGTAGGTTTTACGAATAAATTCGGCCACCTGCGGCGAGGTCAGATCTTTTGCCAGCGCTTTAATACGTGGGTCACTGGCAAGCGCCGGGGTGGTGACCAGGATATTGGCATACGGGTTATGGTCGGCACTCTCCAGACCCAGCGCATCTTTTGCCGGTGAGAGGCCCGCCTCCAGGGCATAGTTACCGTTGATAACCGCCAGCGCTACATCGTCCAGTGAGCGGGGGATCTGCGGTGATTCGACTTCCAGAATCTTCAGGTGTTTCGGGTTCTCAACGATATTTTTCGCAGTGGCCAGCGTACTTGCCGGATCGGTGAATTTCGCATCCAGTTTTATCAGGCCCTGGCTTTGCAACAGGAAGAGCGCGCGGCTCAGGTTGGTGACGTTGTTGGGCACCGCGACGGTTGCGCCATCCGGCACGGATTTAAAATCTTTGTACTGGCGCGAGTAAATACCCAGCGGTTCGATATGCACCGTGGCGGCGACGGCAAAGGTTTTACCCAACGCCTTTTCCTGACTCTTCAGATAGGGCACATGCTGGAAGTAGTTGGCATCCACGTCGCCGCTCGCCAGCAGCTCGTTGGCATTTGCTCCGCTGGTCAGTTCAACAATGTTGATATCCAGCGTCGGGTCAATTTTTTTAACGTAATTTAAGATCTCGGCGTGTGGCACCGGATCGGCGGCGATACGCAGTGCTTCTGCCTGAGCGCTACTCCAGGCGAGAGAAAGAGACAACGACACCCCTGCCAGTTTAAATGCGGCATATTTCATGATGCTCATCCTTATATTGTTATGAGTTATACGATCAGTTGTTCACTGCGTTCGCGCAGCACATCGCGGTAATAGCGCTCGGCAACATCCGGGTGGGAACGCAAGCGGCCCTTCAGGTAGTTCCAGCCAACGTCCCGTAACAGTGGGTTTTGAGGATCGCTTTCCGGCCCCCGGGCTTCACGTGCCAGCGATTCAGGCAGTGCGTATACCGGGACAACGGCGTCCAGTTGCGCGCCCAGAAAGAACGCAATGGAGAGGCGCTCCTGCCCGGCCGGCGGCGACGTCACACGATGCACAGTGGCCCGCAGATAGCCGTTGGTCGCCAGTTCCAGCAGTTCACCAATGTTGACTACGAAGCTGCCGGGCAGTGGGATGGCCTCAATCCAGTTATTGGGGGAAACTTCGACCTCTAACCCTTTTTGCTCGTCCTGCAACAGGAAGCTCAAAAAGCCGGAATCTTTGTGGGCACCAACGCCCTGGCTGCTTCGGGTCCCCTCCTGACCGGGATAGCGAATCAACTTGATGTGTTCGTTGGGTTTCTCGCCATAGAGCGCATCAAAGGCATTGGCAGGGAGCTGTAATGCTTCGGCAAAGGCGCGCAGTAACACAACGGCCATGTCGGTCATCGATTTTTGCCAGGCAAGCAGGGTGCTTTTTAACGCCGGTTGCTCCGCAGGCCAAAGATTCGGCCCCTGTAACCGACCCCAGCGGGGGGCGCTCTCGCTTAACGCCAGTGCGGGACGCTCTGCGCCAATATCAAACTGTTCGCGCCAGTCCGGTTTACCGCGGGTCAGCTCTGAGGCGGCACGGTTGTATCCGCGAAAATGGGGGGAGTTGATCATCGCTACCTGCTGTTTTTGCTCCTCGTTTAGGGCAAAAAAGCGGCGGGCTTCCTGTTGAACGGTGTACTGAAGCGCGTCATTCACACCGTGGTGTGTGAGATAGAAGAAACCAATATCGCGCGCGGCGGTGCGCAATTGCACAAGGAAAGCATCGCGTTCAGCGGGATTGAAGTACCGCGCCAGGCTGAGGATAGGTAAGGTGGTGGCGTTCATTATGTTCTCCGGATAAGGGGTCGCAGGTGTTAATGCTTTTCAGGGGACGGGGTCTGGCACAACAGCAGCGCATCATGATGCTTTCCTCACATGTGGTTTAACGCCAGCTTGCCCTAAGCCCAGCCATTCAACCAATAACGTTCTTTTCTAATTTATGTCGGCGTGGGGTTCGTTGCTTTTGCGAAAAACAGATAAGGCGTGGCAGTTGCGGTGGCCGGATAAATTCGTTATGATTTTTGTTATGTTATAACAAAACATGTGAGAGTAAGATGAAACCCGATATTCACCCGTACTACCGTACCGTGGTGTTTCATGACACCAGCGCGGATCAGTACGTTAAAGTAGGCTCGACCATTAAGACCGATCGTGAGATTGAACTGGAGGGCAAGACCTATCCTTACGTCACGCTGGATGTGTCATCAGCGTCGCATCCGTATTACACGGGCAAGCAGAAGGTGGTGGGAACCGAAGGCAGCGCAGCCCGTTTCCAGCAGCGTTATGGCCGTTTTCTTGGCACCAGGCGGGACTAAACTATGCAGGTACTGAACTCTTTACGCAGTGCAAAACAACGCCACCCTGACTGTCAGATAGTCAGACGCAAGGGGCGTATTTATGTGATCTGCAAATCTAACCCGCGCTTTAAAGCGGTTCAGGGTCGAAAAAAAAGAGGTTAACGACGATACGCTTCGAGAGTGTGTCGTTGCCTGCCGTCGGCCGAGAAGTTGTCGGCGGCAAGCCATTTTCTGAACGCCTGGTCTAACTGCGGCCATTCACCGTCAATAACTGAAAACCAGTCGGTATCCCGGTTGCGGCCCTTCGCAACCAGAGCCTGACGAAAACGCCCTTCATACTGAAAACCTAACCGCAGTGCAGCACGCCTTGAGGGTTCGTTAAGGCTGTTGCATTTCCACTCATAGCGGCGATAGCCCAGCGTTTCCATAACGTAATGCATTAACAGCCACTGTGCTTCCGTCGCAGCGACCGTTCGCGTAAGCAGGGGCGAGAAATGCACGCTTCCTACCTCCACCACGCCATTAGCGGCATCAATGCGCATCAGTGAGAGAGAGCCGACCGGAGACTGCCTTCGCGTATCAATCACGGCAAAATGAAGAGGATCCTGTAATTCGCACACGCTGGCGACCCATGCACTGAAGGATGCCAGATCCTGATCCGGTTCACGCAAAAGCCAGGTCCAGCTGCGCGTATCGCCAGCAAGGCTGTGCGCTGCGAAAAGGGCAGGTGCATGACCGACCTGAAGGGGCTCCAGACGGCAATATTGTCCCTCAAGCGTGACGCGCTGCGGAAAAGGGCGTGGCTGCCAGTCGGGCAGGGCATCCCCCACCGGTTGTCCGTACTGATTGCGTTGATTCATTGTCTCTCCCCTATGTCATCAACCCAGCGTAAAGCGTTGCGGGTTGGATAAAAAGAGCCACAATGAACAATTTTTACGGTGCCATTTTGGGATGCTGTCCCTTCGTCGGTCTTTGCGTTTATGCCCGAATGCGCTGCGGTGAGACACCCAGGTTCTTACTGAGCGGCATCTTGTCTGGAAAGCGTGAAAACATCGTAAAACGAGAGTTCGCCTTTGCGGGCAATCATTTTCTGCAGTTGGGTTTTGCTCTCAACATCCACGCCCGGGGAACTGAGGATGGCGCTGATTAACTCCTGAGGAACAAAACGGGTGTTATACCATTCGCCGTTATAGCAAACGCGAAAGTCCAGAACATCGATATCGTCGTAACGATAACGTGGGGAGACATCGAAGAAGAAGAAGGCGTTGAGCAGGCCAAACAGCACCACCAGCAGCCAGACTGAGTCTTCAAGCGTTTCTGATAGCAGCATAACCGCGAGTGTCGCAAAAAAAGCGAGGTACATGCCGACAAAAAGCCCGGGGTGTTTGCGTATAAAGCTGATGCTAAACCGTGGACGATTGTCACGCTTTTCGCGCTGGTTAATATCGTCAATGGTTTCGCTGAGCAGCCGCTGGATCTCTGTCATCTGGCGCCTTGTATGATCTGATATGCTGGGGAATGCGATATTTTAAGTTGCCATAATGTGTGAAAAAAGTAACAGTTGTGCGGCAAAAAATGATAACAGTTACGCCTTTTGCTCTGGCAAGGTTTTGATCACACGAGCCGGATTGCCGCCCACCACGGTATTGGCAGCAACATCTTTCACGACAACCGCACCGGAGGCAATGACGGCGTTATCGCCGATCGTGACGCCGGGATTGATCACCGCGCGCCCGCCTATCCAGACGTTATTGCCGATGCGTACGGGCTTACCGAATTCGAAACCGCTATTACGCTCAGTGGCATCCAACGGATGCGTTGCGGTGTAAATATGCACCCCTGGCGCCAGCATGCAGTTATCACCAATATGAATAGGGCATACATCGAGCATCACGCAATCAAAATTAGCGTAAAACGCTTCACCTAAATAAATATTGTAGCCGTAGTCGCAACGAAAGCTGGGTTCAATATATGCTCCGCGACTCTGGCCCAATAATTCTTCAAGTATGGCGTTACGCTCGGCTTTGTCGTGCGGGCTGGAGTGATTATAACGGTGAAGTAAGGCTCTGGCATGCAGTCGATCAGCGCGCAGCGTCTCATCGGCAGGCTGATAGGGAAGGCCCGAAATCATTTTTTGTTTTTCTTCATTCATGAAGATAACGCGCACCTGTTAAAGCCTGTTAAAGCCTGTTAATACGAAAGCCATAATAAATGTTGGCAAAGATTAGCGTACAAATTTCCATACGGAGGAAGGAATTTTGTCATAAAGCTTATTCATGGTGAGTTCCGCCAGGCGGTGGTCGGCTGCTGAATAAAACACCGTTAGTTCATCATCCGGCAGTTCGTATTTATTTTTTTCAATAACGCGTTCCAGGGTGTCAATTGACTGACAGCGTCGTAAACGCATCAAATAATCAACTTTGGTTAATGGCTTTTCGGACATAACTTTACCTTTACTGGTTGTAATATTTAACAGGAATGGCTAACAGGGTGAGCCTTGCTCACATTCACAAAACAGCGAAACAGGCGATTGCCTGATTGACGCCATTTCTGCAAGTCTAGTGTGTTGATACCGTAACTACTGAACAGCATAAACGTATCATCAAGGTATTCGTCTATCTGCTCAATCAGCTTATTATCTTCATTATACTTAATTTTATAATTAAGTGCGAAGGTTGCGATATGCTCGATCAACTCATTTAACTGTAAGTTGATTGCAGACGTAGGATCATTAACCCATCCATGATGACTTTCTTCAAGATTGACGAGACAGTCATGGTACAACGTTTCGCAGAGAAATTTAAGCTGTGCGATATCATGCCTTTTTGGCGAGTATTCGTCCATCACGCATCCCCTTCTGAGTCGATTTTTTTACTAATTTAAACACTGCTCGGGATGGAAACTTCTGATCTGACCAGAAGCATAAGCTGCTTTCTGCATTGATTTAACTATAAGCCAGTCTTAAAGAGATTTCATGGCGCTATTACGAAAAATTACAATTAATCCTTACCTTCTCCAGCGAGGCGCTGGAACCCCATTCATAAAGGCAATTTTACGCACTGACTACGTGGAGAAAGCTGAGCAACATCTCTTAAACTTCATCAGGTTAGCAAAAGCAACACGCTATTTGACTAATATAAACGATCGAAAACGAGAATAACCAGGAACATTCTTACTTAAAGAGATTGTACCAGTTCATTAAGAATAATACCTGGATATATAAAATACAGTTTCAATGCCGTATTAATTCTAAGCCTAATTGATGATTCATAAAATAAACAGTCAGACAATAAGAGCATTTAATGATACGTGTAACGGAGATGAAAAAGGCCGCTTACGCGGCCTTTTCTTTTAAGGTTTTCAGTGTTGCTCAACCTTATGGCTGTGCTCCACATCTTCATTTTTACGGCTAAATCGACGGCGTACCACCACGAAGAAGACCGGAACGAAGAAGATGGCCAGTACCGTTGCGGTGATCATACCACCCATTACGCCAGTACCGACTGCGTTCTGTGCGCCGGAACCAGCACCAGAGCTGATAACCAGCGGCAGAACCCCAAGGATAAACGCCAGCGACGTCATCAGAATAGGACGCAGACGCATACGCACCGCTTCCAGGGTGGCTTCAATAAGCCCTTTGCCTTCTTTATCCATAAGGTCTTTGGCGAATTCCACGATAAGAATCGCGTTCTTCGCCGACAGGCCAATGGTTGTCAGCAGACCTACCTGGAAATAGACGTCGTTCGTCAGTCCGCGGAAGGTTGCTGCCAGCAGCGCACCGATGACACCGAGGGGAACAACCAGCATAACGGAGAACGGAATCGACCAGCTTTCATACAAAGCGGCCAGACACAGGAACACCACGATTAACGAGATGGCATACAGGGCAGGGCCCTGGTTGCCGGACAGACGTTCCTGATAGGACATCCCCGTCCAGTCGTAACCAATACCGGTCGGTAATTTACCGGCCAGCTCTTCCATCATCGACATGGCTTCACCCGTACTCTTACCAGGTGCAGCCTGACCGAGGATTTCCATGGACGGTAAGCCGTTGTAACGTTCCAGACGCGGTGAACCGTATTCCCAATGCGACGTCGAGAATGCAGAGAAAGGCACCATCTGTCCGTCAGAACCACGTACATACCACTTGCCGATGTCGTCTGGCAGCATGCGGTATTTTGCCTCTGACATCAGATAGACTTTTTTCACGCGGCCACGGTCGATAAAGTCGTTCACATAGCTACCGCCCCATGCTGCGCCCAGCGTGGTATTGATATCGCTAAGTGAAACGCCCAGCGCCTGTGCTTTTTCCTGATCGATATTGATCTTGAATTGCGGTGTATCTTCCAGACCGTTCGGACGGACGCCAACAAGCAGATCGGGATGTTTTGCAATCTCACCGAATAACTGATTACGCGCCTGCATCAGTTTGTCGTGACCAAGGTTCGCCTGGTCAATCAACTGGAAGTCAAAACCGGTTGCCGTACCCAGCTCCACAATCGCGGGCAGGTTAAAGGCGAAGACCATTGCGTCCTTGATTTGTGAGAAGTGCGCACTTGCACGTCCTGCGATCGCCGGGACTTTATTTTCTTCACCCGGACGTTCATCCCAGTTTTTCAACGAGACGAAGGCAAGACCGGTGTTCTGACCACGTCCCGAGAAGCCGAAGCCGTTAACGGTAAACACCGAGTTTACGTTAGCTTTTTCGTTGTCGAGGTAGTACTTAGACACTTCATCCAGCACTTTCTGCGTACGTTCCTGGGTCGCGCCAGCCGGAAGCTGTGCCATGGTCAGGAATACGCCCTGGTCTTCATCAGGCAGGAACGAACTTGGCAGACGAACAAACAGCAGCGCCATGCCCACCACGATGATAACGTACAGAATCAGGTAGCGACCGGTACTACGCAGGATGTTACCCACGCTATCGGTGTAGTGGTGCGTACTCTTATCAAATACCCGGTTGAACCAGCCAAAGAATCCTTTCTTGTCTTCGCCATGATTACCTTTAGCCACCGGCTTGAGCATAGTCGCACACAGTGCTGGTGTCAGAATCAATGCCACCAGTACCGAGAGTACCATTGCAGAAACGATGGTGATGGAGAACTGACGGTAAATGGCACCGGTTGACCCTCCGAAGAAAGCCATCGGAATAAATACCGCCGACAGTACCATCGCGATACCCACCAGGGCGCCCTGAATCTGGCCCATGGATTTCCGCGTCGCTTCTTTAGGTGACAGCCCCTCTTCGGACATCACACGCTCAACGTTTTCTACCACCACGATGGCATCATCGACGAGCAGGCCGATCGCCAGCACCATACCAAACATGGTCAGGGTGTTTATCGAATAGCCAAAGATAGAGAGGATGGCGAAGGTCCCAAGCAGAACGACAGGTACCGCGATAGTAGGAATCAGGGTCGCACGGAAGTTTTGCAGGAACAGATACATAACCAGGAATACCAGTACGATCGCTTCAACCAGCGTTTTCACCACTTCGTTAATAGAGATCTTAACGAATGGGGTGGTGTCATACGGATACACCGCTTTCAAACCGTGCGGGAAGAACGGCTCCAGCTTGGCAATGGTCGCACGTACTGCACTAGCGGTATCCAGCGCGTTCGCACCAGTGGCAAGTTTAATACCCAGACCGGAAGCGGGTTGGCCGTTATAGCGAGCGATAACGTCATAGTTCTCGCCGCCAAGCTCAATCTTCGCCACATCACGCAGACGTACCTGTGAACCATCCGGGTTCACTTTCAGCATGATTTTCCCAAACTCTTCTGTCGAGGTCAGACGGGTCTGCGCGATGATTGAGGCGTTCAACTGCTGGCCCTTCACCGGTGGAGTACCGCCCAACTGACCGGCCGCCACCTGGGCGTTCTGCGCTTTAATCGCGGTAATAACATCGACAGGAGTGAGATTGAAATTGTTCAGTTTGGTCGGGTCCATCCAGATACGCATCGCATACTGCGCACCGAACAGCTGTACGTCACCCACGCCGGTAGTACGACTGACCGGGTCCTTGACGGTTGCGCCGACATAATCCGCAATATCTTCCTGAGTCATGGAACCGTCGGTACTGATCATACCGAGAACCATCAGGAAGCTACTGGAGGACTTCTCAACGCTAACACCCTGTTGCTGTACTTCCTGCGGTAACAACGGCATCGCCAGCTGCAGTTTATTCTGCACCTGAACCTGCGCGATATCCGCATCCGTACCGGAATCAAAGGTGATAGTGATTTGTACAGTACCTGAAGAATCACTGGTGGAGGACATGTAGAGCAGGCCATCGATACCGTTCATGTTCTGTTCGATAACCTGGGTCACGGTATCCTGCACCGTTTTGGCATCAGCACCTGGGTAGGACGCGCTGATCTGAATTGCCGGTGGCGCAATGGTGGGATATTGCGCAACAGGCAGCTTCAGGATCGCAAGACCCCCAGCCAGCATGATGATGATTGCGATCACCCACGCAAATATGGGGCGATCAATAAAGAAATTTGGCATGTCTTAACGGCTCCTGTTTAAGTTAAGACTTAGAAGGCTGGGACTGATCGCCTGCCTGAGACTGCTCTTTGTTATCTGCCGTCACTTCCTGAGCTTTTACCTGCGCACCGGGTTTCACTTTTTGCAGCCCGGTAATAATGACGCGGTCGCCAGCTTTAAGACCATCGGTTACCAGCCATTTGTCACCAATGGCCTGGGCTGCGGTAAGCTTACGTATTTCCACTTTATCGCCTTCGCCCACCACCATTGCGGTGGCTTCACCACGCGGTGTACGCGTCACGCCCTGTTGCGGCACCAGCAGCGCGTTAGGGTTGGTTCCCTCTTCAAGTTTCGCGCGTACAAACAGGCCCGGCAGCAGCGTCATCTCTTTGTTAGGGAAAATAGCGCGCAGGGTGATAGAGCCGGTTGTCTGGTCAACGGTAACATCAGAAAACTCAAGCGTGCCGGTCTGCGGATACTTCATGCCATCATTAGTAACCAGTTCCACCTTCGCTTTGCCATTCTCTTGTTTCAGCGTGCCGTTCGCCAGTTCCTGCTTCAGACGCAGGTAGTCATTACTGGATTGGGTTACATCAACATAGATAGGATCGAGCTGCTGAACGGTGGCCAGTGCGTTTGTTTGACCGGATTGCACCAGAGCCCCTTCAGTCACGGAAGATTTACCAATGCGACCACTAATAGGCGACGTCACTTTGGTATAAGCGAGGTTAATGCGCGCGGTTTCCATGGCAGCTTTTGCAGCAACGACCGCAGCAGAGGCCTGTTGTGCATCAGCCCGTGCAGTATCAAAGTCCTGTTGGCTGATGTACTTAGTGCCAACCAGTTTCTGATAGCGGTTCAGGGTCATTTGCGCAATATTCGCAGCGGCCTGCGCCTTCGCTAAATCACCTTTAGCGCTTTCGTAGGAGGCCTGATAGGTAGCCGGATCAATCTGATAAAGTGAGACACCCGCTTGAACATCACTACCTTCAGTGAAGTTGCGCTTTAAAATAATACCACTGACCTGCGGACGGACTTCCGCAACACGAAATGCGCTGGTCCTGCCCGGAAGTTCTGTTGTGACCTGCAGAGATTCAGTTTTGAGCGTCACTACGCCCACTTCTGGCATCTGCCCCGCACCTTGTTGTTGTTCTGCGGGTTTTTCGTCACATCCTGTAAGCGCTAAGCTGCCTGAAAGCATCAGAACGACCGCCAGAGGCGTAAACCCTCTGTTTTTGTTCATAAGTAAACCTCGAGTGTCCGATTTCAAATTGATCAATGGATCACGTATCCCAAACCCATTGCTGCGTTTATATTATCGTCATGCTATAGTACAAACATTCATAAATGTATGTAAATCTGACTCCTGTCAATTCACCAACATATGGCACGAAAAACCAAACAGCAGGCTATGGAGACACGTCAACACATCCTTGATGTGGCAATGCGTCTTTTTTCCCAGCAGGGCGTCTCTTCTACCTCCCTTGCAGATATTGCGCAGGCGGCCGGGGTAACACGTGGTGCAATTTACTGGCACTTTAAAAACAAGTCTGAATTGTTTAGCGAAATCTGGGAATTGTCAGAATCCAGTATTAGCGATCTTGAAACTGAGTATCGGGCAAAATTCCCCGGCGATCCACTCTCAGTTTTAAGGGAAATTTTGGTCTATGTCCTTGAAGCTACCGTTGTTGAAGAACGTCGTCGACTAATGATGGAGATCATCTTTCACAAGTGTGAATTTGTTGGCGAAATGGCCATCGTTCAACAGGCACAGCGTAATTTATGCCTCGAAAGTTACGATCGTATTGAACAAACGCTCAAAGAGTGCATGGAGGCGAAATTATTGCCGACCAACTTATTAACACGACGAGCGGCTATCCTGATGCGGGGCTACATTTCCGGTATCATGGAAAACTGGCTATTTGCCCCCCAATCCTTTGACTTAAAAAAAGAAGCCAGAGATTTTGTGGCCATTCTACTCGAGATGTGCCGCTTTTGCCCGACGCTGCATAATAACTCGGAAAACGGAACAGTTTAAAACCCTTCTGTGCGGAAATTATCGCCCCCTTTCTGGGTGACCAGGTTGTCTATTTATCGCGGCATGTTATCCTTCGGCGTTGGCTAGTTTCGGCCCTCTTCCCTGTATACAGATTAATCACGCAAATGATGCCGCAATTCACTCGCTCATGCCGTCCGCTCTCAGCTTTCGCTGTCATGCTCATTATCTTTGTCTGCTTTGTGGGCAATGCCATTGGGGCGACCGCCGCCAATGATTTACCTTCCCGCAGTGATGTCCAGAGCCAGCTTGACGCACTCAATAAACAAAAAGATCACAGCGCGGTGGATAAGCTGGTCATTGAAGACCTGACCGCTACGCTGGAGACGCTTGATAAAATCGAGCGGGTAAAGCAGGAGACCATCCTGCTTAAACAGAAAGTGACCCAGGCACCGGATAAACTGCGTCAGGCCACGGACGCCCTGAACAGCCTCAGCGATAAAGACAACGATGACGAAACGCGTAAAACGCTGGCAACGCTATCGCTGCGCCAGCTTGAGTCGCGCTTAGCCCAGTTGCTTGATGATTTACAGACGGCGCAGAACGATTTATCCAACTACAACAGCCAGCTGGTTTCTCTGCAAACGCAACCGGAGCGTGTGCAGAACCAGATGTATACGTCCTCACAGCAGTTGCAGCAGATTCGTAATCGCCTAAATGGCACGGCAGCGGGAGAAGGGGCATTACGCCCGACGCAACAGGCGTTGCTGCTGGCTGAACAGGCATTACTGAATGCGCAGATTGAGCATCAACGTAAAAGTCTGGAAGGCAATACCACGCTACAGGATACCTTGCAGAAGCAGCGCGATTATGTCACCGCCAACAGCAATCGCCTTGAGCATCAGCTTCAGTTGCTGCAGGAGGCGGTGAACAATAAGCGACTGACGTTGACAGAAAAAACCGCTCAGGAAGCAGTTACACCCGATGAAACCGCGCGGATTCAGGCCGTGCCTTTGGTGAAACAAGAGTTAGACGTTAACCATCAGTTGAGTCAGAAACTCATCACCGCTACGCAAAATGGTAATACGCTGGTTCAGCAAAACATCAAAGTGAAAAACTGGCTCGACCGTGCGTTACAGTCTGAGCGTACCATTAAAGAGCAAATTTCCGTTCTGAAAGGGAGTTTGCTGCTGTCACGCATTCTTTATCAACAACAGCAAACCCTGCCTTCGGCCGATGAGCTGGAAGACATGACCAATCGCATTGCCGATCTGCGTCTTGAACAATTTGAGGTCAATCAGCAGCGTGATGCGCTGTTCCAGAGCGACACCTTCGTAGCCAAACTGGAAGAGGGGCATCAGAGTGACGTAAACGACGAGGTTCACGATGCGCTGCTGCAGGTGGTGGATATGCGTCGCGAGTTGCTGGATCAATTAAATAAGCAGTTAGGCAACCAGCTGATGATGGCCATTAATCTTCAGGTGAATCAGCAGCAGTTAATGAGCGTGTCCAAAAGTCTGCAAGAGATCCTGACGCAGCAAATCTTCTGGGTAAACAGTAATAAACCAATGGACTGGGACTGGATTAAATCTTTCCCCCAGGCGCTCAAAGATCAGATCAGCAAAATGAAAATCACCGTTAACTGGGAAAAAGCCTGGCCTGCGGTGGCGATTGCTTTCCTGACGGGATTACCGCTGCTGCTGATCGCGGGACTTATCCGCTGGCGTCTGAGCTGGTTGCGTAGTTACCAGGCAAAACTGGCCTTACAGGTCGGACAGTTACGTAACGACAGCCAATTGCATACGCCGAAAGCCATACTGATTGACCTGATTCGGGCGCTCCCGGTGTGCCTGATTATTCTGGCGATCGGGCTGATATTACTGACCATGCAGCTCAACATCAGTGAACTGCTGTGGGCGTTCAGTAAAAAACTGGCAGTGTTCTGGCTGGTCTTCGGGCTGTGCTGGAAAGTCCTGGAAAAAGATGGTGTGGCGGTTAACCACTTTGCAATGCCGGCACAACTGACCAGTCACTGGCGTCGACAGATTGTCCGCATCAGCCTCGCGTTGCTGCCTCTGCATTTCTGGTCCGTCGTCTCTGAGCTGTCCCCCTTACATTTAATGGATGACGTGCTGGGGCAGACCGTTATTTTCCTGAACCTGCTGGTGATCACCGCCCTCGTCTGGCCGATGTTCCGTGAAAGCTGGCGTGATAAAGAGTCGCATAGCATCCGGCTGGTAACGATCACGGTGCTGGCCTTTGTGCCGATCGCATTGATGGTGCTGACCGCGACGGGGTACTTCTACACCACGCTGCGCTTGTCCGGGCGCTGGATTGAAACCGTCTATCTGGTGATTGTCTGGAATCTACTCTACCAGACCGTATTACGTGGGCTGAGCGTGGCTGCCAGACGTATTGCCTACCGTCGTGCGCTGGCACGCCGTCAGAATATGGTCAAAGAGGGTGCCGAAGGGGCTGAACCGCAGGAAGAACCCACTATCGCGCTGGAGCAGGTCAACCAACAGACGCTGCGCATTACCATGCTGGTGATGATCTCTCTGTTTGCGGTCCTGTTTTGGGCAATCTGGTCGGATTTGATCACTGTTTTCGCCTATCTCGATAGCGTTGTACTTTGGCACTACAACGGCACTGAAGCGGGTGCAGCGGTGATGAAAAACGTCACTATGGGCAGCATGTTGTTTGCTCTTGTGGCCTTTGTGGTTGCCTGGGCGTTGATACGAAACCTGCCCGGTCTGCTGGAAGTCCTGGTGCTCTCGCGACTCAATATGCGTCAGGGGGCGTCCTACGCCATCACCACTATCCTCAATTACATCATTATTGGGGCCGGTGCGATGACGGTGTTCGGTTCGCTGGGCGTGTCATGGGACAAACTGCAGTGGCTGGCGGCAGCCTTGTCGGTGGGCCTTGGGTTTGGCTTACAGGAAATATTTGGTAACTTCGTCTCAGGGCTTATCATTCTGTTCGAACGTCCGGTGCGTATTGGCGATACGGTGACAATCGGGACCTTCTCTGGTTCGGTCAGTAAGATCCGCATCCGTGCCACGACAATCACCGATTTTGACCGTAAAGAGGTCATCATTCCGAACAAGGCGTTTGTGACCGAACGTCTGATTAACTGGTCACTGTCCGACACCATCACCCGCGTGGTCATCCGGCTTGGCGTCGCCTATGGCTCAGATCTGGATAAAGTGAAAGCAATCTTATTGCAGGCGGCGATGGAGCATCCGAAAGTGATGCATGATCCAGAGCCGTCGGTCTTCTTCACGACCTTTGGCCCCAGTACGCTGGATCACGAACTGCGCCTGTACGTGCGTGAACTGCGCGATCGTAGCTATACCGTTGATGAGCTGAACCGCACCATTGATAGACTATGTCGTGAAAACAACATCAACATTGCCTTTAACCAGCTTGAGGTGCATTTGCGCAATGAGAAAGGTGAAGAGCACCAGGAAGTGAAGCGTGAGCGCAGAGGGGATGACCCAACGCCTGCCCTAAAATAATGTAAAGCCGACCCGCGCTCTCCTTAAGGAGAGAGCGGGGACGAGGGTGAAAGTCCCTCGATCTTCTTCTCAAAATCCCGTCTTACTATCTCCAGCGCTTTCAGTGCCGTATCGGGCGCAACCTGATGCTCTTCCAGCAGCATAATCAGGTCCACCGCCAGCTTGATTTCATCCGGGGCATTTTCCAGTGACATTTCCTCTCCTCGTTTAGCGTGTCAGATGCGCCAGCACGCGTTCAATTTTATCCAGCGCGTGACGGCAGCGACGGAGCCTTTCTTCAAACGCAATAATCTCTTTATGGAGCTGCTGCTGCTCGGCGAAGGTGGCAACCTGGCTGACTTTTTCTTCGCGCTCACGCTTCATCGCAAGCAGACGCTGCTCAAATTGCTGGTGCTGTAAGCGCTTGCGTTGCCATTTAGCGATACCGGGTTTAGCCGCGTCCCAGGACCGCAGTGACCAGACGGCGCTTTCACGCACCAGGGCGGTGAGTTGCGACGCCAGGTGCTCCGCAAGCCAGGCTACCTGAGGAGCGCGCTCTGCATTCACGGCATGGCGCAGCGCTGCGAGATTGTCGCGTGCTTCGTCAAGATAAGCTCGCATCATCGTGCTGCGGGTGCGAAAAAGTTGCCGATCGAAACGGGGACTCACGGTGGCGTGCGAAGACAAGGGAGCCATCTCCCTGGCGAGCGCGGATAATTTTTGTTCCAGCGCCTGTAACAGCAACATGCTTTTCACTTCCCATTCCCCTGAAAATCCTGCGACTATGCTACAGTAGCCGCTCATCTTGATAACGATTCGCATTATGAAACGAACTATTTTAATCATCATTGGCTGGGTGGCGGTAGTGCTCGGTACCCTGGGGGTGGTGTTGCCCCTGCTGCCAACCACGCCGTTTATCTTGCTGGCGGCCTGGTGTTTCGCGCGATCTTCTCCCCGTTTTCATGACTGGCTGCTTTACCGCTCCTGGTTTGGCGGCTATTTGCGCCACTGGCAACAGTACCGGGCAATGCCACCGGGCGCTAAGCCACGGGCCATCGCCGTTATTCTGGTGACCTTCGCCATTTCATTATGGCTGGTAAAGATGATGTGGGTACGGATCCTGCTTCTGGTCATTCTGAGCTGCCTGCTCATTTTTATGTGGCGTCTGCCCGTGATTGACGCAAAGCAACAAAAACCGTAAAGGGCAGTAATGGCAGTTGCAATTGTCGCGCTCAGCCAGTAAATTCTGGCGTTTTCGAGCACAGGTACGACTGGTTAAATGTTAACCGCAGGTTGCATTTAAATTCCCGGCGAGCCGTGAGTAATACCGTTTCTATCAGGCAAAAATCCATGACAGCGACTGCGCAGCAGCTTGAATTTCTAAAAAACAGCATCAAAAGCATTCAGGACTACCCGAAGCCGGGCATCCTGTTCCGTGATGTCACCAGTTTGCTGGAAGACCCCAGGGCTTACGCCCTCAGCATTCAACTGCTGGTTGAGCGTTTCAAAGACGCCGGGGTCACCAAAGTAGTAGGGACCGAAGCGCGTGGCTTCCTTTTCGGTGCGCCCGTCGCACTGGGTCTGGGCGTCGGTTTCGTACCCGTGCGCAAACCGCGTAAACTGCCACGAGAAACCATCGCGGAAAGCTATGAACTGGAGTACGGCACCGATCAGTTAGAAATCCACGTCGATGCCATCCAGGCTGGTGACAAAGTGCTGGTTGTAGACGATCTGCTGGCAACCGGCGGCACCATCGAAGCCACCGTAAAATTGATTCGTCGCCTCGGCGGTGAAGTGAACGACGCGGCATTCATCATTAATCTGTTCGATCTGGGCGGTGAACAGCGTCTGGAAAAACAGGGTATCACCTGTTACAGCTTAGTGCCTTTCCCGGGGCATTAATCCCCCGTCCCACAACCTCGCCCAATGGGTGAGGTTGTGTTAGCATTCCCCCAATCAATTCACCTTCCAGCGTTTCAGAGCCTGCCAATGAGTTATCAGGTCCTTGCCCGTAAATGGCGACCCCAAACTTTCGCGAGCGTTGTCGGCCAGGAGCATGTGCTCACTGCTCTGGCGAACGGCCTCACCTCGGGACGCATCCATCATGCTTACCTGTTTTCCGGTACGCGTGGTGTTGGTAAAACCTCTATCGCCCGACTACTGGCGAAGGGGCTGAACTGCGAAACGGGAATTACTGCCACACCTTGTGGTGTATGTGACAACTGCCGTGAGATAGAGCAGGGGCGTTTCGTTGATCTGATTGAAATCGATGCCGCGTCTCGCACCAAAGTAGAAGATACCCGCGATCTGCTGGATAACGTGCAATATGCGCCAGCCCGGGGGCGGTTCAAAGTCTATCTTATTGATGAAGTGCACATGCTCTCGCGTCACAGCTTCAATGCACTGCTGAAAACGCTTGAAGAGCCGCCCGCGCACGTGAAGTTTTTGCTGGCGACGACCGATCCGCAAAAGCTGCCGGTTACTATTCTGTCACGCTGCCTGCAGTTTCATCTCAAGGCGCTGGATGTCGATCAGATTCGCCAGCAGCTTGAGCACATTCTTGACGAAGAAAAGATCCCCCATGAAACCCGTGCGCTTCAGCTTATTGCACGTGCAGCAGACGGCAGTCTGCGTGACGCGCTGAGCCTCACCGACCAGGCGATTGCCAGCGGTGATGGCAACCTGAGCGCTCAGGTGGTGAGCACTATGCTCGGCACGCTTAATGATGACCAGGCGCTGGCCCTCATTGAAGCTATTGTTGCTGCCGATGGTGAGCGGGCGATGACACTGGTGAACGACGCCGCGTCGCGGGGCGTCGAGTGGGAAGCCTTGCTGGTGGAAATGCAAATGCTGATGCACCGGATTGCTATGGTGCAGCTCACACCTGCCGCCTTAGGCAGCGACATGGCCGCTATTGAGCAACGGATGCGTGAACTGGCGCGGATTATTCCGCCTACTGATGTTCAGCTCTATTACCAGACGCTGCTGATTGGCCGCAAAGAGTTGCCCTATGCACCGGACAGGCGCATGGGAATGGAGATGACTCTGCTGCGGGCGCTGGCGTTTCATCCACGTGAACCGCTTGCGGTGCCTGATGCACCTCAGCATACTTTTGCCCCGGTCGCCCCGACGGCTGTACTGACCCAGCCGCAGATCGCGCCCCGGTCAGAAGCCGTGGCGCCGCAACCACAGCATGATACCGCACTGCCTGAAACCACGAACCAGGTGCTGGCTGCCCGTCGCCAGCTCCAGCGCGCTCAGGGAGCGGACAAAGCAAAAAAGAGTGAACCGGCAGCCGCATCCCGCGTGCGGCCGGTGAATAACAGTGCCCTGGAAAGACTGGCCTCGATAACCGAACGGGTGCAATCCCGGCCGGCAGCCTCCGCGCAGGCCGACGTACCGGTTAAAAAAGAGGCCTATCGCTGGAAAGCGACGACGGTTGTTGACGAGGTCAAAGAAGCGGTCGCGACACCAAAGGCATTGAAGAAAGCGCTTGAGCATGAAAAAACGCCCGAGCTTGCCAAAAAGCTGGCTGAAGAGTCGATTGAGCGCGACCCCTGGGCGGCGGAGGTGAGCAAACTCACCCTGCCTAAGCTGGTTGAACAGGTAGCCCTGAACGCCTGGAAAGAGCAGGAAGAGAACCGAATTTTACTGCATTTGCGATCGGGTCAGCGTCACCTGAATTCAGCATCGGCGCAAAAGACCCTTGCGGATGCGTTGAGCGGCTTTTACGGCATGCCGGTTGAATTGACTATCATTGAAGATGATAATCCGGCGGTGCGAACTCCGCTGGAGTGGCGACAAGCCATCTATGAAGAAAAACTTGCGCAAGCGCGTGAGGCGATTATTGCGGATAACAATATCCAGACGCTGCGCCGATTTTTTGATGCAGATCTGGATGAAGAGAGTATTCGTCCCCTTTGATTGCAGGTCTGACTTGCGGTCATCCTTAACTACGACTTACTGAGAGAAAAGCCTATGTTTGGTGGAAAAGGCGGTCTGGGCAATCTGATGAAACAGGCCCAGCAGATGCAAGAAAAGATGCAGCAGATGCAGGAAGAGATCGCGAAGCTGGAAGTTACCGGTGAGTCCGGCGCGGGCCTGGTGAAGGTGACCATTAATGGCGCGCATAACTGCCGTCGCGTTGAAATCGATCCAAGCCTCCTCGAAGACGACAAAGAGATGCTCGAAGATCTGGTTGCCGCAGCGTTCAACGATGCTGCCCGTCGCATCGAAGAGACGCAGAAAGAAAAAATGGCCTCTGTATCCTCCGGAATGCAGCTGCCGCCAGGCTTTAAGATGCCGTTCTGATGCAAACCAGTCCGCTGTTAACGCAGCTTATGGAAGCGTTGCGCTGTCTGCCGGGCGTTGGTCCGAAGTCAGCGCAACGCATGGCGTTTACGCTTTTGCAGCGCGATCGCAGCGGCGGAATGCGCCTGGCGCAGGCACTGACCCGCGCCATGTCTGAAATTGGTCATTGTGCCGACTGCCGTACCTTCACCGAGCAGGAGATCTGCAACATTTGCAGTAATCCCCGTCGCCAGGAGAATGGGCAGATTTGCGTGGTAGAGAGCCCGGCAGATATTTATGCCATCGAGCAGACCGGGCAGTTTTCCGGTCGCTACTTCGTTTTGATGGGGCATCTCTCGCCACTGGACGGTATCGGACCGGATGATATTGGTCTGGACAGGCTGGAACAGCGTCTGGAGGCGGAAACGCTGAGCGAAGTGATCCTTGCCACCAACCCGACGGTGGAAGGTGAAGCCACGGCAAACTACATTGCCGAACTGTGTGCGCAATATGAAGTAGAAGCCAGCCGTATCGCGCATGGTGTACCGGTCGGCGGCGAACTGGAAATGGTAGACGGCACCACGCTGTCTCACTCTTTGGCCGGTCGTCACAAGATTAAATTCTGACCAAACGGAGGCTGCGCTGTCGGCCTCCGCTTGAAAATACCTTTCGTTAACCCCATCTCCCCTTCAACGCTTTTTTACTCATATGGCATTGTTGAGGTCGACGTAGATGAAAGGACAAGAAACCCGCGGTTTCCAGTCAGAAGTGAAACAACTTCTGCACCTGATGATCCATTCCCTGTATTCCAATAAAGAAATCTTCCTGCGCGAGTTAATCTCTAACGCGTCGGATGCGGCGGATAAACTGCGTTTTCGCGCGCTCTCCAAACCGGAGCTGTACGAAGGGGATGGCGAACTGCGCGTTCGCGTCTCTTTCAATAAAGAGAACCGCACGCTGACCATCGCGGATAACGGCATCGGCATGAATCGCGATGAAGTGATCGAAAACCTGGGCACCATTGCGAAGTCGGGAACCAAATCTTTCCTGGAGTCTATGGGATCTGACCAGGCGAAAGACAGCCAGTTGATTGGTCAGTTTGGTGTGGGCTTCTACTCCGCGTTTATCGTTGCAGACAAGGTCTCCGTTCGCACGCGTGCTGCGGGTGAAAGCGCAGAAAACGGCGTGTTCTGGGAATCCCAGGGCGAAGGTGAGTACACCGTTGCCGATATCACCAAAGAAGAGCGTGGTACAGAAATCACCCTGCACCTGCGTGAAGGCGAAGATGATTTCCTCGACGACTGGCGTGTGCGCTCCGTTATCAGCAAATACTCTGACCACATCGCACTGCCGGTTGAAATTGAAAAACAGGAAGAAGTTGACGGCGAGACCGTGGTTTCCTGGGAAAAGATCAACAAAGCGCAGGCGCTGTGGACCCGCAGCAAGTCTGAGATTAAAGACGAAGAGTACAACGAGTTTTACAAACACATTGCTCACGACTTTACCGACCCGTTGGCTTGGAGCCATAACCGCGTGGAAGGGAAGCAGGAGTACACCAGCCTGCTGTTTATCCCGTCACAGGCACCGTGGGACATGTGGAACCGTGACCATAAGCATGGACTGAAACTGTATGTGCAGCGCGTGTTTATTATGGATGACGCTGAGCAGTTTATGCCGAACTACCTGCGTTTCGTCCGTGGTCTTATCGATTCCAACGATCTGCCGCTGAACGTCTCCCGTGAAATCCTGCAGGACAGCAGCGTCACCCGTAACCTGCGTAATGCGCTGACCAAACGTGCGCTGCAGATGCTGGAAAAACTGGCAAAAGATGACGCGGAAAAATATCAGGGCTTCTGGAAACAGTTTGGTCTGGTGTTAAAAGAAGGCCCGGCGGAAGATAATGCCAACCAGCAGACTATCGCTAAACTGCTGCGCTTTGCTTCCACTCATATTGACTCTTCAGAACAGACCGTGTCGCTGGATGACTATGTCGCGCGCATGAAAGAGGGTCAGGAGAAGATTTACTACATTACCGCCGACAGCTATGCCGCTGCCAAGAGCAGCCCGCATCTGGAACTATTGCGTAAAAAAGGCATTGAAGTTCTGCTGCTCTCCGACCGTATCGACGAGTGGATGATGAGCTATCTGACAGAGTTTGACGGTAAATCTTTCCAGTCCGTCTCCAAAGCGGATGAGTCTCTGGATAAGCTGGCCGATGAAGTAGATGAAAGCGTGAAGGAGGCGGAGAAAGCCCTTGAGCCTTTCGTTGAGCGCGTGAAAACCCTGCTCGGCGAGCGTGTTAAAGAGGTGCGCCTGACGCATCGCCTGACCGATACGCCAGCGATTGTTACCACCGACAATGACGAAATGAGCACCCAGATGGCAAAACTGTTTGCCGCAGCGGGCCAGGCCGTCCCGGAAGTGAAGTATATTTTTGAACTGAACCCGGATCATCCGCTGGTAAAACGCGCGGCGGATACCACGGATGAAGGGCAGTTCAGCGAGTGGGTTGAACTGCTGATGGATCAAGCGTTGTTTGCAGAGCGCGGCACGCTGGAAGACCCGAACCAGTTTATCCGCCGCATGAACCAGCTCCTGCTGGCGTAATATCCTGCTTACCCAGACCTTCTTCCGGCGGGAGAGGGTCCGGGTGCCAGTTTTCCCGCTCTGCCCGTGAAATTGGGCGGAGCGGGCATCAAATCTCATTAATTCCACAATAACTGCGCCACTAACCGTTTCAGCCCTTTCGCCTTCCTTGAGCCATCGCCGTTCTGGTGGTATCGTTTAGCGCTTTTTTGAAAATTTGAACCGACATTTGAGGGGATTTCCGCAATGCGTATTATTCTGCTTGGCGCTCCGGGCGCGGGTAAAGGAACTCAGGCACAGTTCATTATGGAGAAATACGGTATTCCGCAAATCTCCACGGGCGACATGCTCCGTGCTGCTGTGAAATCTGGCAGTGAGCTGGGCAAGCAAGCGAAAGACATCATGGACGCCGGCAAGCTGGTGACGGATGAACTGGTTATCGCGCTGGTCAAAGAGCGCATTACTCAGGAAGATTGCCGCAACGGTTTCCTGCTTGACGGCTTCCCACGTACTATCCCTCAGGCTGATGCCATGAAAGAAGCGGGCATCAAGGTTGATTACGTACTGGAGTTCGACGTACCTGACGAGCTGATCGTTGACCGTATTATCGGTCGTCGCGTACACGCGGCGTCTGGTCGTGTATACCACATCAAATTCAATCCACCGAAAGTGGAAGGTAAAGACGATGTGACCGGCGAAGAGCTGACCACCCGTAAAGATGACCAGGAAGAGACCGTGCGTAAACGTCTGGTCGAGTACCATCAGATGACGGCACCGCTGATTGGTTATTATCAGAACGAAGCGAAATCTGGCAACACCCGTTACGCTAAAGTTGACGGCACCAAAGCCGTGAGCGACGTTCGCGCCGAACTGGAAAAGATCCTCGGCTAAGTTCTCTCCTCCCCGGCGCCCGCCGGGGATGCTTTATCAATCGCTGCAATTGGTTTCGTTTCCGCGCTTTTCAGTTACAATCATTAACCAGTTCAATGGTTAAGAGGCGCGAATGAGTCAGGCGAAAACAGGTATTCTGCTGGCCAATCTTGGTACCCCAGAAGCACCCACTCCCGATGCGGTAAAACGCTATCTCCGGCAATTTTTAAGCGACCGTCGTGTCGTCGATACCTCTCGTCTGCTGTGGTGGCCGCTGCTGCGCGGTGTGATTTTGCCCATTCGCTCCCCGCGTGTTGCCAAACTCTACCAGTCCGTCTGGATGGAAGAGGGCTCACCACTCATGGTCTTCAGCCGCAGGCAGCAGCAGGCGCTGGCCGCGCGTCTTGCGCAGGTGCCCGTAGCGCTTGGAATGAGCTATGGTAAGCCGTCGCTGGAAAGTGCCGTTGATGAGTTGCTGGCGCAGGATGTTGAACACATTATCGTTCTGCCGCTCTACCCGCAGTTTTCCTGCTCAACCGTGGGGGCCGTGTGGGATGAACTGGGGCGGATTCTGGGCAGGAAGCGTTCCATTCCGGGGATCTCCTTCATCCGTGATTATGCCGACGATCAGGCCTATATTACGGCGCTGGCTAACAGCGTACGTGCTTCTTTTGCCCGCCACGGTGAACCGGACCTGCTACTGCTCTCATACCACGGTATTCCTCAGCGTTACGCCGATGAAGGGGACGATTACCCCCAGCGCTGCCGTGATACGACCCGGGAACTGGTTTCTGCCCTGGCCCTGCCGCCGGAAAAAGTGATGATGACCTTCCAGTCGCGTTTTGGCCGCGAACCCTGGCTGACACCTTACACTGACGAAACCATGAAAATGTTAGGTGAGAAAGGGGTGAAGCATATCCAGGTCATGAGTCCGGGTTTTGCAGCGGATTGCCTGGAGACACTGGAAGAAATTGCGGTGCAGAACCGGGAGTTCTTCCTTGAGGCGGGCGGTGAAAAATACGAGTACATTCCCGCGCTTAATGACTCGCCGGATCATATCGAAATGATGGTCAGTCTTACGGAGAAATATCGCTGATCGCCTGCCGGACCGGGAATGTGCTACCATTCCCGGCCCACTTCTCACCCCGTAATGAAGACCATGAAATTTCCCGGTAAGCGTAAATCCAAACACTACTTTCCCGTTAATGCCCGCGATCCGCTGCTGCAACAAATCCAGCCTGAAAATGAGACCAGCGCCACCTGGGTGGTGGGTATCGACCAGACGCTGGTAGATATTGAAGCAAAAGTGGATGATGCCTTTATTGCCCGATACGGGCTGAGTGCCGGCCATTCTTTGGTGATAAGCGATGACGTGGCGGAAGCGCTGTATCAGGAGCTGGTGCGCGACAACCTGATTACGCACCAGTTTGCGGGCGGCACTATCGGCAACACCATGCACAACTACTCCGTGCTGGCGGATGACCGTTCCGTTTTGCTGGGGGTGATGTGCAATAACATTGAAATTGGCAGCTATGCCTATCGCTACCTGTGCAATACCTCCAGCCGCACCGATCTTAACTATCTGCAGGGTGTTGATGGCGCCATTGGGCGCTGCTTTACGCTTATCAGCGACTCCGGCGAGCGGACGTTTGCCATCAGTCCCGGACAGATGAATCAACTGCGCGCAGACAGCATCCCGGAATCGGTTATTGCCGGTGCCTCTGCGCTGGTACTGACTTCCTACCTGGTGCGCTGCAACCCCGGAGAACCCATGCCGGAAGCGACCATGCAGGCCGTGGCCTACGCTAAAAAACATAACGTACCGGTAGTCCTGACCCTGGGGACGAAATACGTGATTGCCGACAATCCGCAGTGGTGGCGCGACTTTTTGAAGGCGCATGTCTCCATTCTGGCCATGAACGAAGAAGAAGCCTACGCGCTGACCGGCGAAAGTGACCCGCTGGTGGCATCTGACAAAGCGCTGGACTGGGTGGATCTGGTGCTGTGTACCGCAGGCCCGATTGGTCTTTACATGGCGGGCTTTACCGAAGATGAAGCGAAACGTAAAACCCAGCATCCGTTGTTGCCAGGGGCAATTGCCGAGTTTAACCAGTATGAGTTCAGCCGCGCGATGCGCCATCAAGACTGCGTCAATCCGCTGAGGATCTTCTCGCACATCGCGCCCTATATGGGCGGGCCGGAAAAAATCATGAACACCAACGGAGCGGGTGATGGCGCGCTGGCCGCCCTGCTGCATGACATTACGGCGAATAACTATCACCGCCTTAATGTACCCAATTCCAGTAAACACAATTTCACCTGGCTGACCTACTCATCGCTGGCGCAGGTGTGCAAATACGCTAATCGCGTCAGCTATCAGGTGCTGAACCAGCATGCGCCACGTTTATCGCGCGGCCTGCCAGAGCGGGAAGACAGTCTGGAAGAGTCCTACTGGGCACGATAATCTCCCCTCACCCCGGCCCTCTCCCCAAAGGGGCGAGGGTGAAAATCAGCCAGGGCTGGATTGCGAAAGATGTGCACCGGTCAGTTCCCTCTCCCTATGGGGAGAGGGTGAGGGGCAAAGACAGAAGCGCTACCCCGTTACTGCCTCTTCAGTCGGCGGCTTTGCCAGCAGTGTCAGCATGGTATTGGCAATCTCACGCTCGCCCATTACCACCTGACTGGCCCCACGCTCCATGATGTAATCCACCTCATCATCGTAATGTGCGCGGGCGATGATCTCGATACCCGGGCATTTCTCACGTGCGGTGGTCACAATTTCACCGGCCTCATAGCCGTTTGGAATGGTCAAAAGCAGCCAGCGCGCGCAATCCAGGTGCGCCAGATTCATGATCTCTTCATTGGCCGCATTCCCTAATACTGCGCGGATCCCGCGTGCCCGAAGTTCATCCACCCGGGTGCGAGAGGTTTCAATCACCACCAGTGGAATCCCCTGTTCCATTAACTTCTCGCCGAGCAGGCTGCCGACGCGGCCAAAGCCCACCAGCAGCGCATGGTTGCAGATGTCCACCGGGATCTGCTTCTCTTCTTCGGTCGCCTCTTCCAGCGTCTGCTCTTCAAGGGTTTCGGTTTTATCGAGGTATTTTTCCAGCACGGTGAACAGCACCGGATTCAGCATAATCGAGAGAATAGCACCCGCCAGCACAAGGTTCTGGCCTGCCTGAGGCAGGAGATCCAGCGCCATCCCGAGGCCTGCCAGAATAAAGGCGAATTCACCGATTTGCGCAAGGCTGGCAGCGATGGTCAGGGCGGTGCGCGGTGAGTGCCCAAACATACGTACCAGGAAAAATGCCGCCACTGATTTACCAAAGATGATAATAGCCAGCGTGCCCAGCACCGCCAGCGGCTGATTAATCAATACCAGTGGGTCAAACAGCATACCGACCGAGACGAAGAAGAGTACCGCAAACGCATCCCGCAGCGGCAGGGTATCGTGCGCCGCCCGGTGGCTGAGTTCTGACTCGTTCAGTACCATCCCGGCGAAGAACGCACCCAGCGCAAAGGAGACGTCAAAGAGTTCGACGGCGCCAAACGCGATGCCCAGGGCCAGGGCCAGTACCGATAGCGTAAAGAGTTCACGCGAACCGGTGGCGGCGCTTCGCGCCATGATCCACGGCACCAGACGGCGACCCACCAGCATCATAATGGCGATGAAGGCGACCACTTTGCCGATGGTAATCCCCATATCAACGGCGAGTGTGGCTAACCCAACGTTCCCTTTCTCGACCATCCCGGCGACAGCGGGGAGCAGTACCAGGGTCAGCACCATCACCAGATCTTCAACAATCAACCAGCCGATGGCGATTTGTCCACGCTGGCTGTCAATCAGTTGTCGGCCTTCAAGCGCGCGTAACAGCACCACGGTGCTGGCGGTTGAAAGACAAAGTCCAAACACGATGCCGGTCATCAGTGACCAGCCCAGTGCAGCGGAGAGCGCCATACCCAGGAGTGTGGCAACAGCGATCTGCGCTATGGCTCCGGGGATGGCGATGGACTTTACCGCCATCAAATCCTTTAATGAAAAATGCAGACCCACGCCAAACATCAATAAAATAACGCCCAGTTCCGCCAGCTCAGATGCGAGCTTAGTGTCCGCCACAAAGCCTGGGGTGAACGGTCCGGCCAGTACGCCCGCAAGCAGATAACCCACCAGCGGTGAAATTCGTAGTTTATTGGCAAGCATACCGAGGATAAAAGCGAGAACAAGCCCGCCCACAATGGTGGTGATTAGCGGTGTGGCGTGATGCATTCCGTCTCCTTTCGTTGATGCGTGGATCCATTTTGGTTGATTAACCAAAACCCAGGTTACAGTTTATGACAATTTTAACCATTGTGTTTGTGAATAATTGTTGAATGTTGAAGAAAATGACACGTTGGGCGAAAAAAGAGGGGGTGATGGCCTGGAAAAACAGAGTTCGTTGGGTAAGGGCTTGCCCGCAAGCGAACTGCGGAGGCAAAGCAAGACTTTGCCCCCGGAGAAACTACCCTTTATGACGGTTATCGGGCAGGAATATGGTCAGAATTCCCAGTAATGGCAGGTAAGCACATATTTTATAGACCAAATCGATGCTGGTATGGTCAGCAATAACGCCCAGTACCGCAGCACCAAGGCCTCCCATACCGAAAGCAAAACCGAAAAAGAGTCCAGAAACCATACCTATACGCCCCGGTAACAGCTCCTGGGCATAGACCAGAATGGCAGAAAAGGCCGAAGCCAGGACAAAACCAATAATGACCGTTAAAACACCGGTCCAGAAGAGGGTTGCATAGGGTAAAAGAAGGGTGAAAGGAGCAACGCCAAGGATAGAGCCCCAAATTACATATTTTCTTCCAATCTTATCACCGACAGGCCCGCCAATTACCGTGCCCGCAGCCACCGCAAATAAGAAGATAAACAGATGCATCTGCGCGCTCTGCACCGTTAAATCGAACTTATTCATCAGATAAAAAGTGAAATAGCTGCTGATGCTCGCCATATAGAAGTATTTCGAGAAAATCAGCACGAGCAGTACGCAAACGGCCAGAATGACTTTGTTACGAGGCAAGGGATTTATTACCGGGGATGATTTTTTACCCGAATTCACCCGGTGCTGAGCGGCGTACCACCGGCTCACCTGCGCCAGGACTACGATGGCCAGCAGTGCGGCAAGTACAAACCATGCCACATTCCCCTTGCCATAGGGGGCAATCACGATAGCAGCCAGCAGTGGCCCTAACGAGCTACCAAAATTCCCCCCCACCTGAAAGATGGACTGCGCCAGACCATGACGCCCACCGGACGCCATACGAGCCACGCGCGAAGACTCCGGATGAAAGACCGAAGAGCCGGTTCCCACCAGCGCCGCAGCAACCAGCACGGCACTAAAGCTTCCCGCCAGTGCCAGCAGGACCAGGCCGCAAAGGGTAAAGCACATGCCAATCGGCAGGGACCAGGGCATCGGATGTTTATCCGTCCAGTAACCCACCACCGGCTGTAGCAAAGATGAAGAGAGCTGGAAGGTAAGCGTAATCATCCCAATCTGCATAAACGAGAGCGAAAACTCCCCCTGCAGGATGGGATAAATCGCCAGGATCAGCGACTGAATCATATCATTTAACAGATGTGAGACGCTGATGGCCCCAAGAATGCCAAAAGAGGTGCGCGTTTTTACAGCCGACCCGGACGGCGCGGTCAGCGGTTGAGGGTTTTCACTGATTGCCATAAAGACTCTGTCTTAGTTTGCGATGTAAAAAGTATCGGAACTGTAATAATTATCTGGCTAACATACCCGCCCTTAAGGTTTGAAGGAAGTCGCAATTCTGAAAACTTATTTGTCTATTCTTGCAATGGACAGTACTTTTGCGGTTGTTAATGAATCAGGGAGAGAAACGTGAAATTGTTAAAAAAAAGCAGGGTGCTGGCGATTCTGGCAGCACTGAGTCTGGCAAGCACTCAGGTACAGGCTTACGAGCAGGATAAAACCAATAAGGTCACTATTCTGCATACCAACGACCATCATGGTCATTTCTGGCGCAGCGACTACGGCGAGTATGGCCTGTCGGCACAAAAAACGCTGGTGGACAGTATTCGCAAAGAGGTCGCAGCCGATGGCGGTAGCGTATTACTGCTCTCCGGTGGCGACATCAATACCGGCGTACCGGAGTCCGATCTCCAGGATGCCGAACCCGATTTTCGTGGCATGAACCTGATTGGGTATGACGCGATGGCGGTGGGTAACCATGAGTTCGATAACCCTATGAGCGTTCTGCGTCAGCAGGAAAAATGGGCAAAGTTCCCGTTCCTCTCTGCCAATATCTATCAAAAAAGCACCAACGAGCGCCTCTTCAAACCCTGGATGATTTTTGACCGGCAGGGACTGAAAATTGCGGTGATCGGGCTAACCACTGACGACACGGCAAAAATCGGGAACCCTGAATTCTTCACCGACATTGAATTTCGCAAACCGGCTGAAGAAGCGAAGCTGGTTATCGATGAGCTCAATCAGACGCAGAAACCGGATGTGATCATCGCCGCCACGCATATGGGGCACTACGACAACGGCGAGCATGGTTCTAACGCGCCAGGCGACGTGGAGATGGCCCGCAGCCTGCCAAAAGGTGCACTGGCAATGATTGTCGGTGGGCACTCGCAGGACCCGGTCTGCATGGCCTCTGAGAATAAAAAACAGGTGGATTATGTGCCCGGCACACCGTGTGCACCGGATCAACAAAACGGCATCTGGATAGTTCAGGCGCATGAGTGGGGCAAATATGTAGGGCGCGCTGATTTTGAGTTCCGTAATGGCGAAATGAAAATGGTGCATTATCAGCTCATTCCGGTGAACCTGAAAAAGAAAATCACCTACGACAACGGCAAAAGTGAGCGCGTACTCTTTACCCCTGAAATTCAGGAAAATCCGCAGATGCTCTCGCTGTTAACGCCTTTTCAGAACAAAGGTAAAGCGCAGCTTGAGGTCAAGGTTGGCAGTGTGAATGGCCACCTTGAAGGTGACCGCAGTAAAGTTCGCTTCGTACAAACGAACCTGGCGCGCGTGATTCTGGCCGCACAGATGGCGCGTACCAGTGCCGATCTGGCGGTGATGAGCGGGGGCGGGGTGCGTGACTCCATTGAGGCGGGCGACATCACCTACAAAGATGTGCTGAAAGTGCAGCCCTTTGGTAACACCCTGGTCTATGCGGACATGGACGGTAAAGCGCTGAGCGACTACCTGACCGCCGTGGCGAAAATGAAGCCAGACTCCGGTGCGTACCCGCAGTTTGCCAACGTCAGTTTTGTCGCAAAAGACGGTGTGCTCAATGATCTCAAAATCAAAGGTGAACCGATTGATCCGGCAAAAACCTACCGTCTGGCAACGTTGAGCTTTAACGCCACCGGCGGTGACGGCTACCCGCATATCGACGATAAACCGGGCTATGTGAATACCGGCTTTATTGATGCTGAGGTGCTCAAAGAGTTTATTCAGAAAAACTCGCCGCTGGATGTAAATGCATACGAGCCGAAAGGCGAAGTGAGCTGGCAGTAACAGGACGGTGTGAGGGATCCCGACAAAAAAATGCGGGCATGGACGCTTCCCTCGCCCCACCGGGGTGAGGGAAACATGCGGCTCTGAGGGGTATTCCGTTCACCCTATGTTTATTGCTTCTCTGTCGCTCCAGAACCCGTGAACGTGCCAGGCCGATTCATCGCCACCGCCCTGGTGACCCGGGCTCCCGGCCAGGAAAATCGCCGCTGGCGCGGTCAACTTAGCTTCTTCTTCAGGCTTATCGGGGACGGGCGAAGGTAACGTCCGTGTAACGTCGCCCTCGCCGCGCATGCCTGTGCGGCGCCCCGGCCTTACGGATACGCGTCGTCGATTTTCAGCCGGACCCAGTCATCGCGGTGACGGTTTTATTCCCATTACGCAGTGTCATCCCTGCAAAACATAATATTACTGAGGTTCCCTCAGCCTTCGGATGAGGGAATAAAGCTGTACGAAATCTTACTCACGACGCGCGATATCGGCAAATTTTGCATCAAGGATGCTCGCCAGATCGCTTGCCGCCAGTTCAATATCTAACCCGCGTTTGCCACCGGAAACATAGACGGTGGCAAATTCCTGCGCCGGGGCGTCAATCACCGTGGGAAGCCGTTTTTTCTGCCCCAGTGGACTGATACCGCCCACCAGATATCCCGTAATACGTTGAGCCACCCCGGGATCGGCCATATCCACCTTCTTGGCTCCTAAGGCTTTCGCCACTTTTTTCAGATCCAGAAGCCCGGCGACGGGGGTAACGGCGACGGCAAGATGCTTCATATCGCCGTTGATCGCCACCAGCAGGGTTTTATAGACCTGATCGGGGTTGAGGCCCAGTTTGCGCACCACCTCATCACCAAAATTGGTTTCATTCGGGTCATGGTCGTAAGCGTGGATCTGAAACGGGATCTTATTTTTTTCGAGTAACTTAACGGCGGGGGTCATAGCAATCCTTTAAATCACGTTATTTCATCAGAACAGCATACGCCCGCCGGTGAGGGCAAAAATAGTACTATCTTGCGCAAGAGTATTGGCAGTGGCAAAAGTTTGAGCGACAATCTTGCCACCCGGAGCGTAAGCCCCGGCATAATAATAAAAGTGAAATTCCTCTTTGACGGGCCAATACACTTATTGGCCATTTTTTTGCCGCAACAGCGCCGGCAAATTCCCTTCACCATAAAGATGTAACGCCCCCGCAGCCACCACATAATGACCCGGCGGTAAGGCATCCAATCGCTCGCACCAGGCCCGGTTGCGCTGATGCATCAGGACATCATGCAGCGACGCGCTAAAGGTCGTTGGCAGGGTTAAAGGCGATTCGTGCGGAGGGGATTCCAGCCACCAGCTCAACATTACCTGCAGCAGGCGTGCATTTTCATGCCAGTGGGTAAGGGTATCCTGTAACAGTTCATTGCCGCCGTCCGCAAGACCAAGCAGGATGCCTACCTGATTCTCGGTACCCTCCAGTTCGATGACCGGTATCGCGTAAGCTTGCGCGGACTGCAGGAGCTGATAATCAATCCCAAATTCCGGGCGAAGTCCCAGCCGCTGCGCCTGTGTCGCCTGCAATACCAGCGCAATGTGCCATGCCGGGCGGGTATCAAACTCCTCTCGCGGCAGGCCTAACGAGCCCAGTGTTTCATCGAACGCCGTAAGCTGTTCAGCGGACAGTCGCTCCACCAGCGGCGGGCAGACGGGAAGATCTAAAAAAGGGGAGCCACTGCCTGCAACGTCAGCTTCAACGAGCAGGGCGTCAGCGTCACGTAACTTTTGCAGGAGGCCAGCGGGCAGGGGAGACATGCCCTGCGTGCCCATATGAATGCTGCCCACCAGATGAAGGTGGCGGTTACCGCGCAGGGTAATGTCAATGGCAGGCCAGGCATAATGGCGCGCACGAAAGAAATGTTTTATTCGCTGAAACAGCCTCATACGCGCTTCCCGAAGAGAAAACGCCATGCTAGCGCGTAGGGGAGAAAGGTGCAAACCCCGCCAGCACGGCGGGGAGGCTTACTCTTTTGGCGTGAAGCGCAGCAGCCGGTTGGCGTTACTGACAACCGTAATGGATGAGAGCGCCATCGCCGCCCCTGCAACCACGGGGTTCAGTAAGGTGCCGGTGAGCGGCCATAAAATCCCGGCGGCGATGGGGATCCCCAGCGCGTTGTAGACAAAGGCACCAAGCAGGTTCTGCTTCATGTTGCGCAGGGTCGCTCTGGAAATCGCCAGCGCATCGGCCACACCCGTCAGGCTGTGACGCATCAGGGTAATCGAGGCGGTTTCAATGGCCACATCGCTGCCACCCCCCATCGCAATGCCCACTTCCGCCTGCGCCAGGGCGGGCGCATCGTTGATCCCGTCTCCTGTCATCGCCACCCGGCAACCTTCCGCCTGCAGTTTCTTAATGGCTTCGGCTTTGCCATCCGGCAGTACCCCGGCAATCACATCATCAATACCCACCTCCCTGGCAATGGCGTTGGCCGTGATGGGATTGTCTCCGGTGAGCATGACCAGGCGATAGCCCGCACGGTGCAGACGCTGCAAGGCGCTCACGCTGTCATCACGCAGTGGATCACGAATAGCAAACAGTGCGGCAGCCCTGCCATCGACCGCCAGTAGCACCGGCGTCGCGCCCTGAGACGCCTGCGCATCGATCTCACCGAACAGTGCATCCAGACCCACGTTCTGCCCGGCCAACAACGCTTGATTGCCCAGCAGCAAGGTGCTCCCCTGTGCCTCGCCGCTGACGCCAAGCCCGCGCAGAGTGCGGAAGTTCTTTACCTCCGGCAGCACGCTGTCGCCCGCTTTTTCAATAATCGCTTTTCCCAGCGGGTGGCTGGAGCCTTGTTCCAGCGCAGCGGCAAAGGCAATGACCTGCTCTTCGCTGAATCCGTTGACGGTTTTAACCGCCACCACCTGCGGCATGCCGCGCGTCAGGGTGCCGGTTTTATCAAACACCAGCGTGTCCAGCGTGCTGGCACGTTGCAGGGCATCGGCGTCGCGTACCAGCACGCCAAACTCTGCCGCCCGACCCACGCCGGAAATGATAGACATGGGGGTCGCCAGCCCAAGTGCGCACGGGCAGGCGATGATCAACACCGTGGTCGTAATCACCAGGGTATAAACGATTTGAGGCGCAGGGCCAAAGAGATACCAGAGTGCGCCGCTCAATAGCGCAATGGCGACGACCACCGGTACGAAGATGGCCGAGATTCTGTCCGCAAGCTGGCCGATTTCCGGCTTACTGCTTTGTGCCTGGCGCACCATACGAATAATGCGCGACAACGTGGTGTGGCTGCCAACGGCGCTGGCGGTGAACAACACGCTCCCATCCTGCACTACTGTCCCGGCGTGGATGCCATCGCCGGCGCTTTTTTCCTGCGGCACCGGCTCCCCGGTCAGCATGGCTTCATCGAACCAGGCCTCGCCCTGTGTGATAGTGCCATCAACCGGTACACGATCGCCGGTAGTCAGGCGCAGCGTCATCCCCGGTTGCACTTGCGCGAGGGGCACACTGGTTTCGCCCTGTTCCGTGACGACACGTGCGGTGGGCGGCGTTAAATCCAGCAGCTTTTCCAGTGCTTTTGATGACCGCTGGCGGGCGCGGGCTTCGAGCATATGGCCAAGATTAATCAGACCGATGATCATCGCGCTCGCTTCATAATAGAGATGGCGGGCTTCCATCGGGAACCACTGCGGCCAGAGGTTGACGCTCATCGAATAAAGCCATGCCGCGCCAGTGCCGAGCGCGACCAGGGTATCCATGGTGGCGGTGCCATTGGTCAGGCTTTTCCAGGCGCTGCGGTAGAAATGGCCGCCAGCCACCACCATCACCGCCAGCGTAAGTACGCCGATGCACAGCCACAGGGTGCGGTTTTCAGCCGTGACCATCATGTTATCGCCGAGCATACCCCAGACCATTACCGGCACGCCCAGCAGCAGGGCGACAATGGCCTGCCAGCGGAAACGTCGCATGGTGGCGACCGCCGTTTCCTGCTGGCGCGCCCGGCGTTTCATATCATCCTCAATGGCTTCCGCACCGTATCCTGCGTTTTCAACGGCGTGGACTAAATCAGCGGCGGAGGCACTGCCCATGATTAGCGCAGAGCGCTCCGCGAGGTTAACCCGTGCCTGCGTGACCCCCGGTACTGCCTGCAAGGCTTTCTGTACCCGGGAGACACAACTGGCGCAGCTCATGCCGTTGATTAAAAGTTGTTGGCTGTCATCAAGGTCATCAACTACCGGAAGCTCAGGAGTGGCCGCTGTCAGTGCTTCCGACGGGAGTGATGACTCTGCCAGCGGTTTAGCCTTTGGGTGGCTGACGCTCGCGTCGTACCCGGCCTGCTTGATGGTGTCGATCAGCGCAGACGCCTCTGCACTGCCGGTGATTTGCGCATGCGTAATGGTGACTTCAGCCTGCTCGACATCGTCACGTTGCTCCAGGCTCTCTTTCACCCGTTTGACGCAGTGCCCGCAGGACAGCCCGTCCAGATCCAGCTCTATAATGTGAGACATAATTTATTTCCTGTATGATTGGTCGTGTATACCCTAACGCATTCACGTTGCAGCCAACGCACATGCGACGTGAAGTATGACGGGTATAAACATTGACCTGGTTAATCACGTGTACTGATTGAAGAACAGGTTAAACCTTCCATCAAGGGGAAGGTCAAGGGGGGAAAGGTGAATATCAGTATTGTGGCCAAAAAAACCGGGCTGACCAGTAAAGCGATCCGCTTTTATGAAGATAAAGGTCTGGTGACACCGCCGATTCGCGGCGAAAATGGTTATCGCAGTTACACCCAGCAGCAGGTCAACGAATTGACGCTGTTACGCCAGGCGCGACAGGTGGGGTTTAACCTCGAAGAGTGCGGCGAACTGGTAAATCTGTTTAACGATCCGGCCCGCCATAGCGCTGACGTAAAAGCGCGCACGTTGCAAAAGGTCGCTGAAATTGAGCGTCACATTGTGGAGCTGGAAGCGATGCGTAAGCAACTGCTCTCGCTGGCAGATGCCTGCCCCGGCGATGAGGGCGCGGAGTGCCCCATTATCGAAAATCTTTCGGGTTGCTGCCGGCACAACGCTAACGCCTGACGGGATTCACCATAAAAACCACAGTACCCCGGTAGTGTTCTGAGAAGTGGGGTACTCGCGTCGTATCCCACTCGCCACCCTGCACCAGCCCCAGCTTAAAAGGGATACGCAGCCCGCTGAGGGCAGGGAGATATTCGCTGTAATTGGGCACGGTTTTCCGGCCCTGGTAACTCTGAATCACCAGTTCATCTACAGGCAATGTGTTCAGCACATCGATGTTGCCGGTTTTCGCCCAGTCGAGTAAGCCGGTGACCCCAAGTGCATACTGCGAGGGGAGCTGGGTTCGTACCCGCCTGAGGAAAACCGCGTAGTTATCCAGTCTGTGCGAGGCGGCATCAAAGTCTATCTGTAACCCGACCACGTGATTTCCCGCGCTCTGCCAGTTATCGAGTAACCTGGTCATGCGCTGCAAAAACGCATCCGGCACGTCGAGCGTTTCGATGCGTACCGTCAGCCAGAGCTGAGGGAAGATAAGCTGGCTGACCGGAAGGCCAACTTTCTGAAATACCACCCCGGAGGGGCGCTGCACAATTTCTGCCTGATGCAGATAGAGGGTCTGCGCACCTTTCAGCGCGGTGCTCGGTTTCACCCCCGACCACAGCCAGAATGCACGGTGCGCTTCGGCGTTCACTGCCGCACGGGTTGCGTGCGGCAGTAGCAGCGCAGTAATTACCAGTAATATTTGAGCTGTTGTGCCCACGGGCTGCCTGGATAGCGTTGTTTGAGCTGAGTGAACCACGCTTTGCGCTGCGCCTTGTCCACCTCTTTGCCGCCACAGTCGTTATACCCGGATGGGGCATAGCACATTACTGCGCGGTAGAGGGCAAAGCTTTTATCTTCCGGTTCGGCTTTGCTGTTTGCGATGATCTGCATGTAAAAGCCCTGGCGATCGGGCTCTCCGCTCTCCCGCGCTTTATCCACCGCGCTATCCAGCATGTCGTTGCCATGCGAATCACTCATGTCATCCACGCGGGCCTGGGTGGCGCGGAAAAACTCACCGAGGCAGTTTAATGCATGTGGGTCCTGCGGATTTTGCGCCAGTACGCCCACGGTTTTTTCCAGCGAAGCACAATGATAATCGCGCTCTGCCTGCTCCCCGTTCCAGCCGAAAACCGTCAGGTCGACATCGGCAAACGCTTTATCAATCACCGGCTGAGTAATATGGCTGTTGAGCTTTTTATCGTCCAGCCAGCGTTTATACTCCCCGTGGAGGAGGCCTTTAATAAGCAGCGTATGCAGGGCGATGGTGCGTTCTTCATTGTTCGGGCCGTTGACAACCTGTTCACGCAGACGCTCCGGCGTTGCGAGGGTTTTCAGCACCAGTGCACGGTAGCGCAGGTTTTTCACTTCGCTGTCGGCGGCAAAGATGGCATCGACATTGCCGCTCAGCGCTTCCGTGGCTGCCACTTTAGCCTGCAGGTACTGCTGCTGTTCAACGTCTTTGCTCAGTTTAAGCAAATGCAGCCAGTGGGCGCGGGCCTGGGGCCACTGCTTTTGCGCCATCAGCGCTTCGCCGTAAAGCACCTGTTCACTGAACAGCAGGATGTTGTTTTCGGGCAATGTCTCTGCCGGTTTTATTGCCGCGACGATCCCGGCATACTTCTCCTGCTGATAATCGCGTTTCAGGGTCAAGTAGCGCCACAGACCGAGGGAATTGTGTTTCTCAAAGATGGGCTTGATGTGCTGCAGATAGGCGTCGTCCACGCAGGGCGCGCGGTCACTGCAGGTTGTGGCACGCATCAGGCGCAGGGCCTGCGTAAAAGTAATGAGCGGGGCATCCGGCGCGCTGGCGAAGTAGCTGTCGTACTGCGTCAGGTCTTTACTTTGCATTTTGCTGTCATTTTCGGCAACCAGCGCCACCAGTGCGTCGCCGTCCTCCGCCTGCAATAACGCCGTTTCATACAGAGCGGCCAGCGTGTCCCACTCCTCAAGATACCAGTTTATGCGGCGCAACAGCCCCCGGGTGGATGCGGCATAGTCGCCGTCTGGCCAGTGTTCCAGATAGGCACTGGCAAAGCTTCGGGCCTCTCCGGCGGCAGTTTTATCGATTTTTTTGACATCAAAATCGCCATATTCACCGTTGGCATTAACGGTGCTTTGGTTAAGCGCGGTACGCATCAGCATGTACGCTGCCGTTTCAGCCAGCCACGGCTGTTGTACCGCTTTCAGTCGGGTAAAGGCCGCGTTTGCCTCGGCATACTCGCCTGAATAGAAATCATTGGCCGCGAGCAGGTAATCTCGAAAATGGGCGGCAGCAGAGTCCTCGCTGGCGTTCAGTGTTGGCAGCGCGGTAAGCTCAGTAACCTCGCCGGGTATCTGAAGGCGGGCTCTGGCAAGTGCTGTACGCTGCTCCGGGGTAAGCGACGGCTCCGCCAGCAGCGCCGCATAAAAGTGTGAAACGGAATCGCGGTTATTAGAAACAAAGCGTCCTTCAGCCTCATTGCCATTCAGGGTGGTCTCTTTTATCAGCTCCGGCGGCAACGCGAGCTGCCTGAGCTGGTCGCCAAGCGTTGTGTCTTCGGCGGGGGCGCTTTGAGTGGAGGCCGGAGCGTTGTACCACTCCTCGGTATGATCACCAAAATAGTAATGACGGCTGCGGGTCACATCATCGGGCAGTGGCTGGCGCAGCGGTGTGAGCGCTCGCTTTTCACCCACCAGACGCAGCAGATTATCACGGGTATCATTGTCAATAGTCAGCACCGGTGGGCTGGAGAGATAGCAGCCTTCAGCCCCCCACGGGCAACTGTCCATATCTGAAGAGGCAAATGCGTTTGCGCTGGCAAGCGCGGTGGCGAGAAAAATCCCGATTCCTGTTTTTAATGTCTGCATTGTTATTGGTTTTCTGAGTAGAGTCTGATGCGAAGCGTAATGCCTTCCACGGCAACAACTTCAACGTTTGCGCCGGCGGGTAAATCGTTGCTGGCACTAACGGGCCAGGAGCTGTCGCCGACGCGCATGTGTCCACGCCCGTTGACCAGCGCATTATCAAGGGTAAATCGGCGGCCAACCAGTTGCTGCCCTCGTTGATTGAGGGCCGCATCTGCCGGTTTTTGGTCGCGCACGCGCTTTGAGAGCCAAAGCCACCAGAGCCAGGCGGCGGCAAGCGTCAGCAGGGCAAAGAGCACCCCCTGCCACTCCCAGCCCAAAGGCACGACCCACACCAGCAGGCCAGTGATGACCGCCGCCACGCCGCTCCAGAGCAGATAGCCATTGCCTCCGAGCATCTCGGCGGCCAGCAGCAGACCACCAAGACTTAGCCAGAAAATCCAGGCATGTTCAAACAGCAGGGCAATCATGGTTTATTCCGCTCACGGCTGTTCTCTTTGACCAGTTCGGCAATACCCGCAATTGACCCCATCAGACTGCTGGCATCAAGCGGCATCATGACCACTTTACTGTTATTGGCCGAGCCAATCTGTTGCAGGGCTTCAGTGTATTTCTGGGCCACAAAGTAGTTAATAGCCTGAACATCACCCGCGGCAATCGCTTCGGAGACCATTTTGGTCGCCCGTGCCTCTGCCTCTGCGGAACGCTCACGGGCCTCCGCTTCGAGGAAAGCAGACTGACGCTCGCCTTCCGCCTTCAGGATTTTTGCCTGCTTTTCACCTTCGGCTTTGACGATTTCTGCCTGACGAATCCCTTCTGCTTCAAGGATATACGCACGCTTGGTACGTTCCGCTTTCATCTGCGCGTTCATGGATGACACCAGCTCAGCTGGCGGGCGCACATCGCGGATCTCAATACGTGTGACTTTGATTCCCCAGGGGTTGGTGGCTTCATCCACAATATGCAGCAGACGGGTATTGATGCTGTCGCGCTGAGAGAGCATCTCGTCGAGCTCCATTGAACCCAGCACGGTACGGATGTTGGTCATCGTCAGGTTGATAATAGCCAGTTCCAGATTACTCACCTCATAGGCGGCTTTCGGGGCATCGATAACCTGTATAAAACAGACCGCATCAATGGTGACGTTGGCGTTATCTTTAGAGATGATTTCCTGGGACGGGATATCGAGAACCTGCTCCATCATATTGATCTTGCGACCAATCCTGTCCATAAAAGGTACAACAAGACTCAAGCCAGGTTGAAGGGAGCGGGTATAACGACCGAAGCGTTCTACGGTCCACTGATATCCCTGTGGCACAATTTTGACACCCGCACCCACAATAACCAGTGCGACGAAGATGAGAATGGGAATAACGAATAGCATCAAAAAAACCTCCTGTTTAATTTGATGCCATTCTAAACAAATTTGCGGATCATAACAGCGCGATCCCCAAATTTAGCAGGCGGGATCAGTAAAGCAGGGAGTAAAGCTGGCGGCGATACTTAGAGGCCAGCGCATCGCCGGTGCCGAGGGCTGCCAGGATTTCCTGCAACATTTTGCGCGCCTGGCCGTCAGCGGCACCGAGATCCTTACGCAGATGGCTGAACAACAGCTCCAGCGCCTCTTCGTTACGACCCACCTGGTGGAGCTGCAACGCCAGCTGCGTGGCGAGCTGCGCGTCGGCCGGGTTTTGCTCAACCTGCTGTTGCAGGAGCTGAATTTCAGGCGTATCGGCTGCCTGTTTGAGCAAGTCGATTTGCGCGACCAGCCCCTGATAGCGGGTATCCTGATCCTGTAAGGGGATCGTTTTCAGCACCGCTTCGGCCTCTTCTGAACGGTTGAGCGCAATCTGTGTTTCCGCCAGCAGCAGACCGATTTCGCTGTTTTGATTCGATAACTGCCAGGCCTCTTTCAGCAGCGGCAGCGCGTCGGCATAGTTGCCTTCCTGAATCAACTGCATTGCCTGCTGGGCTTTCAGCTCTTCTTCACGCGGCAGAACTTTATCGAGCAGGGCGCGAATCACCTCTTCCGGCTGCGGCCCCTGGAAACCATCGACCGGCTGACCATTCTGGAACAGGTAAACGGTGGGGATCGCACGCAGGCCAAACTGGGAGGCCAGCAGCTGCTCTGCGTCGCAATCCACCTTCGCCAGGATAAATTGCCCGTTATACTGCGCGGCCAGGCTTTCCAGTACCGGAGTCAGTTGCAGGCAGTGCTGACTGCGTTCAGACCAGAAGTAGAACAGCACCGGCACCGTGGCGGACTGCTCAAGAGTCTGGTGCAGATTTGCTTCGTTAATGTTGACGATGTTCTGTGCAGACATGGGCTTTCTCTGTTTAAGTGTTTAAGCATACATGGGGACAGGCGCTGCGCCTTCAACTCACCCGTGTAAAATTTTATCCATCATACGTGCCGGTAACAGGCGTTTAAGCAGGCTGACTACGTAGGTGACGACGGTTACCGGGTAGCGTAATTTCGGCGCTGGACTCTCAAAAGCATGGCGCACTTTAGCGACAACGGCCTCAGGGCCGAGGGTAAAGCGTGCGGCAATCCCTGGGTTTTCTACCGCTTTGTCGCTGGTCTGGTTGACGTTTTGTGTAAAGCGGGTACGAATGGGGCCAGGCTCAATCAGGCTCACTTTAATGCCGGAATGACGCAGCTCCATACGTAGGGCATCAGACCAGGCCTCCAGCGCGTATTTACTTGCCGCATAAGCGCCACGGCCTGGCGTTGAGATCAACCCCATCACGGAGGAGGTCATCACAATTCGCCCTTCGCCGTGGGGCAGCATGGCGGGCAACAGGCGCATGGTGAGCTGATGGGCGCCGAAAAAGTTGGCAGAAAATTGCTGTTCCATCTGTTCGCGGCTGATGCTTGTCAACGGGCCATAGACGCCATAACCCGCGTTGTTAAAAATACCATACAGCCGGTTGTCCGTCAGGGCGATCACCTCGCTGGCGGCGCGTTCCACGCTTTGCGGCGAGTCGAGATCCAACAGGACGCCGGTAAACCCGGCCTGATTCATCCGTTCCACATCATCGCTTTTGCGGCAGGCGGCCAGCACACGAAAGCCCTGACGCTTAAGCTCGTGGGCGCTCTCCAGACCAATTCCGCTGGAACATCCTGTTATTAAGACCGTTTTTTGCATAACTTTACCTGAAAGCATCCCTGATAAATCAGGAGTCGTGATTAACTAATGGAGCCAACCGGGTTGCCATCCAGTCAGCAATAAAGGGCTGTGCATCGCGGTTTGGATGAATACCGTCATCCTGCATCCACTGAGGTTTCAGATAGACCTCTTCCATAAAAAAGGGCACAAGAGGAATATCAAACTCTTTGGCGAGTTTAGGGTAGATAGCGCTGAAGGACTCAGTATAACGGCGGCCATAGTTAGCGGGCAGCCGGATTTGCATCAGCAACGGCTGGGCATTCGCCGCTTTCACCGCCTCTATAATGGTGCGCAGTGTCTGTTCCGTTTGCTGAGGTGCAAAACCGCGCAGGCCATCATTACCGCCAAGCTCCACCAACACCCAACGCGGCTGATGCGCTTTGAGCAGCGCCGGCAAACGTGCCAGCCCCTGTTGTGAGGTATCGCCACTGATACTGGCGTTGACCACCGGGGGCTTTTGTTGCCATTTGTCATTGAGCAACGCAGGCCAGGCGGTGTTGGCAGCCATACGATAGCCCGCGCTCAGGCTGTCTCCCAGAACCAGTAACCTGTCCGCCGCAGCGGCGCGCAGGCTAAACAGAAGCAAGAACAGGAAGGGCAAATGCCAGCGGAAAACAGTGTTGAAGTTCATCATCTTAAGAAGTCCGTCGGTCAGGGGGAGCATGAACTTTCCATCCTTACCGGAGTTGAGCTTGTTGTCAAACGGGCACAGACGATTGCCCTCATCGGTGAATCCGGATCGGGTAAGTCCACGTTACTGGCTATCCTCGCCGGGCTTGATGATGGTAGCAGCGGTGAGATCAACCTGCTTGGCAAGCCGCTGCATAAAATGGATGAAGAAGCGCGGGCGCAACTGCGTGCCGAGAGCATTGGCTTTGTCTTTCAGTCGTTTATGCTGATACCCACGCTCAATGCGCTGGAGAACGTTGAGCTTCCGGCCCTGCTGCGGGGTAAGAACAGCGCTGAGAGCCGGGCGAGCGCGAAAACCCTGCTGGAAACACTGGGGCTGGGCAAACGTCTTGACCATCTTCCGGCACAACTTTCTGGCGGCGAGCAGCAGCGTGTGGCGCTGGCCCGTGCCTTTAATGGTCAGCCTGAACTGCTCTTTGCTGACGAGCCTACCGGGAACCTTGACCGCCAGACGGGCGATAAAATTGCCGATCTGCTTTTTTCCATGAACCAGCAACATGGCACAACCTTAATCCTTGTTACGCATGATCCTCAGCTTGCGGCACGCTGCGACCGCCGCCTGCGTCTGGTGAACGGTGTACTGCAGGAGGAAGCATGATAGCCCGCTGGTTCTGGCGCGAGTGGCGATCGCCCTCGCTCCTCATCGTCTGGCTGGCACTGAGCCTGGCGGTCGCCTGCGTGCTGGCGCTCGGCAGCATCAGCGACCGGATGGAAAAGGGCTTAAGCCAGCAGAGCCGTGATTTTCTGGCCGGCGATCGGATGCTGCGTAGCTCGCGGGACATTCCGCAGGCCTGGCTTGAGGAGGCGCGAAAAGAGGGGCTTAAGGTCAGTGAACAACTCTCTTTTGCTACCATGACTTTCGCGGGTGATACACCACAACTCGCCAACGTTAAAGCTGTCGACAATCTTTATCCGCTGTATGGTGAGCTGAAAACGGCCCCATCTGGGATGAGGCCCGAGCCCGGCACGGTACTGCTGGCCGCCCGCCTGATGGCACTGCTTAACCTGAAAACCGGCGACAACATTGATGTCGGTGATGCCACCCTGCGCATTGCCGGGGAGGTGACCCAGGAGCCGGATGCCGGGTTTAATCCGTTTGAGATGGCACCACGTTTACTGATGAATACCGCCGATGTGGCCAAAACCGGTGCGGTGCAACCGGGCAGCCGCGTAAGCTGGCGGGTAAAATTTGCCGGTACGCCAGCGCAACTTGAAAGCTATGAAAAGTGGCTTCTGCCACAGCTTAAACCGGAACATCGCTGGACGGGGCTTGAGCAGGACAACGGGGCGCTGGGGAAGTCATTGCAACGTTCGCAGCAGTTCCTGCTACTTTGCGCCTTATTAACGCTCCTGCTGGCGGTAGCTGCCGTGGCGGTGGCGATGAACCATTACTGCCGCAGCCGCTACGATCTGGTTGCCATTCTTAAAACGCTGGGTGCCGGCAGGGCGCAACTACGCAAACTGATTGTGGGTCAGTGGCTGATGGTGCTGGTGCTCTCAGCGGCGACCGGGGGGATTATTGGCCTCACCTTTGAAAAAATCCTCATGGTGCTGTTAAAACCGGTGTTACCGGCATCACTGCCCGCCGCGAGCGGCTGGCCGTGGCTGTGGTCGATTGGGGCAATGGTGGTGATTTCGCTGCTGGTTGGCCTGCGCCCTTATCGCCTGTTGCTGGCAACACAGCCACTGCGGGTGCTGCGCCGCGATGTGGTTGCCCGCGTCTGGCCCCTGAAGGTTTACCTCCCCGTTATCTGCGCTGTCACCGTGCTGCTGCTGGCCTGGCTGATGGGGGCGAGTATGCTGTTGTGGTCAGTTCTGGCTGGCGCGGTGGTTCTGGCGCTGGTCTGCGGCGTGGTGGGCTGGCTGCTGCTGCGGGTCATGAAAAAACTGACATTAAAGACCCTGGCGCTGCGCCTTGCGGTGAACCGACTGTTGCGTCAGCCGTGGTCGACGTTCAGCCAGCTGTCTGCATTTTCACTCTCCTTTATGTTACTGGCGATGTTGCTGGTACTGCGCGGAGATCTGCTGGACCGCTGGCAGCAGCAGTTGCCGCCGGAAAGCCCCAATTACTTTCTGATCAACATTGCTCCTGAACAGGTGGCGCCGGTGAAAACCTTCCTCGCCGGGCATCATGTGCTCCCGCAGCCATTCTGGCCGATTGTGCGGGCGCGGTTAACGCAAATTAACGGTGAACCCACCGACAGCCATAGCGATGAGTCTCTTAATCGTGAATTAAATCTGACCTGGCAGGGGGCAGATGCCCGCCCGAATCCGGTCACTGCCGGAACCTGGCCGCCAGAGGTTGGTGGGGTCTCCATCGAACAGGAACTGGCAAAACGCCTGAAACTTAAGCTCGGTGATACGGTGACCTTTACCGGCGATACTCAGTCGTTCAGCGCCAGAGTGACCAGTCTGCGCAAGGTGGACTGGGAGAGCCTGCGGCCAAACTTCTTCTTTATCTTCCCGCAGGGGGCGCTGGACGGGCAACCCCAGAGCTGGCTGACCAGTTTCCGCTGGCAGAACGGCAACGCCATGCTGACCCAGCTTAATCGTGAATTCCCGACCATCAGCCTGCTGGATATTGGCGCTATTTTGAAACAGGTCGGTCAGGTGCTGGAGCAGGTCAGCCGCGCGCTGGAGGTGATGGTAGTACTGGTCACGATATGCGGTGTGCTGTTGCTGTTGGCGCAGGTGCAGGTTGGGATGCGTCAGCGCCATCAGGAGCTGGTGGTCTGGCGCACACTGGGGGCGGGCAAACGGCTGTTGCGCACCACCCTGTGGTGTGAGTTTGCGCTGCTTGGCTTTGTCTCCGGACTGGTGGCGGCCATCGGCGCCGAGACGGCGCTTGCCGTGTTGCAAACCAGGGTCTTTGACTTCCCGTGGGAGCCTGACTGGCGGTTGTGGCTGACGTTGCCCCTGTGCGGCGCGCTGCTGCTTTCACTGTGCGGTGGCTGGCTGGGAACACGCTTGCTCAGGGGCAAAGCCCTTTTCCGGCAGTTCAACCTTTCCTGATCGGAGCCGCCTGAGCAAATGGCCTGTCGCAACACGGGTGACAGGCCCGAAGCCGGGCCCTGCCCCCCCGGCGGTTAGCAAATATCTGCCACGGTTTAGCTAAAAAAAGCATAAAGACAGGGGCATGGGGTCACTTTTCTTTATGCTTCATCGCGTTACCATGCCAAATCCTCCGATCATTCAGTGACATAGTTCACAACAACATGAATTTTTTTCAATTACCGCTGCGCACGCTTTATGCCATCTTATTGCGTGAAATGAACAGCGAGCGCGCCGCCTGGAACGGTGCGCCACACGCAACACACTTTGTTAGGGAGAATATATGGGACGTCGTTTCGGTTTTCGTGCCGCCTTTGGGGCACTGCTTCTGGCCTGCGGATTAAGCTCCGCGCTGGCAAACAGCGATCCGCACACCATCGTCTTCGGCGTGGCGCCGGGGCCTTACGGTGACATGGTCAAACAGGCGATTGCGCCGTCACTGAAAGAGAAAGGGTATAAGGTCGTGGTGCGCGAGTTTAGCGATTACGTGCAGCCAAATATGGCGCTCTCTAACGGCAGCATCGACGCGAACCTTTTCCAGCACTCGCTCTATTTCGACAAATTCACCGCTGATAAAGGGCTGAAGCTGACCAAACTTATCAGCGTACCGACCGCCGGTATGGGCTTTTACTCGCACAAAATTAAGACCCTTGATGAGCTGAAAAAAGGCGACATTGTGACGCTCTCCAACGATCCGACTAACCTGGCGCGTGGCCTGCGTTTCCTGGCGTCCTTAGATCTGATAACCATCAAAGAGAATATCGATCCTACGAAAGCGTCCGAGCGGGATATCGCCAGCAACCCAAAAGGCCTGGTATTTAAGCCGCTGGAAGCCGCACAGCTGCCACGCACGCTGGACAGCGCCACCGCCGCGCTGGTGAATGGTAATTTCGCCATTGCTGCAGGACTGGATCTCTCTACCGCCATCAAACAAGAACATCTGGACGAGAACCTCAAAAACATCATTGCGGTGCGTAGTGAGGATGCTGACAAACCCTTCGCTAAAGACATTGTTGAGGTGGTGAAATCGCCGGCCTACCGTGCGGTGATTGACTCGCCGGAGCACGTGTATGGTGCTTTCCAGAAACCAGACTGGATGACCGCCGCGGACAAGAAGTAAGGGGCGGGTTGTGAGTTAACAGGCAGGCCGCGGCCTGCCTTTTGCTGTTTGAGGGAAACATGATTGAGCTAGATAAGGTCTGCGTAGACTTTCCGGCCGTGCGCGGGGCCATGCCAACCCGTGCGGTGGATGGTGTCAGTCTGCGTATCGCCGCCGGGGAAATTTTCGGTATCGTCGGCACCAGTGGTGCCGGAAAAAGCACGCTGCTGCGCACCCTGAATGCGCTGCAACGCCCGAGTGAGGGCAGCGTGAAAGTCAACGGCGTGGCCATTTCACAGATGGAAGGGCTGACCCTGCGTCAGGCGCGCCAGCGCATCGGGATGATCTTCCAGCACTTCAACTTAATGCACACCCGTACCGTGGCGCAGAACGTGGCCTTCAGTCTGAAAGCAGCGGGCTGGGAACGGGCGAAAATCGCTCCGCGTGTGGCAGAAATACTGGAGCTTGTGGGGCTGAGCGACAAAGCCAGTCGTTACCCGGTACAACTCAGTGGCGGGCAGAAGCAGCGTGTCGGTATTGCCCGCGCCATCGCCAACCACCCGGATGTGCTGCTGTGTGATGAACCCACCTCAGCGCTGGATCTGGAAACCTCTGCCACCATCCTGGAACTGCTAAAACAGATCAACGCGCAGATGGGGATCACGATCGTGCTGATCACCCATGAGATGAATGTGATCAAATCCATCTGCGATCGGGTGGCGGTGATGTCCGGCGGCAGGGTTGTGGAGAGTGGGGCGGTGTTTGATATTTTCGCCCATCCGCAGCATGCCTTCACTCAGCAACTGGTTTCGCGCACCCTCAATCTGACGCTGCCGGAGCGGTTACGCGAGCACCTGCCGGGTCAGCTACTGAAGATTTTGTTCATCGGCGATTCCGCCGAGCAGCCCGTTCTTTCTGACGCGGCCATTAACTTTGGCGTGGCGGTGAACATTCTGCACGGCAAAATCGAATACATTGGTGAGCGTGCGCTGGGCATTCTGGTGGTGCAACTGACCGCCGACGATCCCGCCGTGGTAGGGCAGGCGGTGGATTATATTCGTAACCGGACCGCACAGGTGGAGGTGATCCGTGGATGATTTACTGGCGGACCTGAGTCTCGCTTTTGGCGAAACCTTCCAGATGCTGAGCATTTCGACGGTACTGGCAGTGATCGGTGGCCTGCCGTTGGGCTTTTTGATTTTTGTTACCGACCGCAACCTCTTCTGGCAAAACCGCGCCGTATACCTCATAAGCTCCGTGCTGGTGAACATCATCCGTTCGGTCCCCTTCGTGATCCTGCTGGTGCTGCTGCTACCCTTAACCCAGTTTTTACTTGGCAACACCATTGGCCCGATTGCAGCATCAGTGCCCCTCTCCGTGGCGGCGATTGCGTTTTACGCCCGTCTGGTGGATGGCGCGCTGCGTGAAGTGGATAAGGGCATTATTGAAGCGGCGGAAGCCTTTGGTGCCAGCCCGATGCGCATCATCGGTACGGTGCTGCTGCCGGAAGCCAGCGCAGGCCTGTTGAGGGGCCTGACCATTACGCTGGTGAGTTTGATTGGTTACTCAGCGATGGCGGGCATCGTCGGTGGCGGCGGCGTGGGAGATCTGGCGATTCGCTATGGTTACTACCGCTACGAAACCCAGATTATGGTGGTGACGGTTATTGCGCTGATCGTGCTGGTGCAGGTCGTGCAGATGCTCGGCGACTGGCTGGCACAGCGCGCGGACAAACGCGACCGGCACTGAGTGCCGCCCCCTCTCCCTGAGGGCTGAGGGAGCCCCAGTAATATGACGTTTTGCAGGGATATCACGGCGCAATGAGAATAAAACCGTCACCGCGATGACAGGGTCCGGCTGAAAATCGATGAGGCGTTGACGGCTGACCGGGTCCGCCCGCAGGGAAGCGGGCGGAGGGGATAGCCTGCAGGGATGCAGGCTGGTCTCCGACCCGATAGTCAGACGACATAAGCATCATGGACCGCGAAGCGGCGATTTTCCTTGCCGGGAGCCCGGGTCGCCAGGGTGGTGGCGGTGAACCACCCTGGCACGTTCACGGGCTCTGGCGTGACAGAAAAGCAAGGAACATAAGGTGAACGGAATGACCACAAGCGCCGCAGGTTTCCCCTCACCCTGACGCTCTCCCCAGTGGGGCGAGGGGACCGATCGAGCGGTCTGAGGCCAGTATGCCTCTCCTGAAGAGATGTTGGAACCAATCCAGGGTGAGCTGAGTGGTGGTTTCCCCTCACCCTGACGCTCTCCCCAGTGGGGCGAGGGGACCGATCGAGCGGTCTGAGGCCAGTATGCCTCTCCTGAAGAGATGTTGGAACCAATCCAGGGTGAGCTGAGTGGTGGTTTCCCCTCACCCTGACCCTCTCCCCAACGGGGCGAAGGGATTTTCCGTGCTCGTATTATTTTGTGGGGATCCCTCAACTCTCAGGGAGCAAATCCTACGGCGTTAAATCCCATCATCTCCGCCATCGGCCGTGCGGTGGTTAACCTCTCGCATTACCCTGACGACTCACCGTCGCAAATCAACCTGACGCGTTTCTCACGGCGCATACTGGCTGGCCCGGGCTGTGAACCTGCCCGCCAGTAGGCGTTATTCAGCAAAACACCTTCTGGTTTGCGCTTCGGGCGGCGGGAAGTGGTTTACGCCCTGTAGGCGGCAGAGACGTCCTTTAGTTGGATCTGGCAGGTAAATAAAAAGATCGCTTAACGGTGGATGTCCGGGCAGAAGTCTGGTGGTAATGTTCGTGACAACGCGTTGGGACGCAAGAAAGCCGCAAACCTGTTCAAAAATAACACCGGAGGAGAGATGAAATACAGAACCGCCACGCCACAGGAAATAAACGCACTGGCCCGGCAGAACATAGGGGTGCTGGATATCAGGAGTCGCGAAGAGTGGGCGCGTGAACACCTGGCGGGCTCGGTGTCGGTACCACTGGGTGAAAATGGTTTTGATGAACGTCCTGATCTCAGAATCAACGCATCCGACGTCGTGGTATTTCATTGCCAGAGTGGCATGAGAACGGCCCGCCATGCGGATACGCTGGCCGCTCTGGTCGCTCCTGCCAGCGTGTTGATTATGGAAGGTGGGATCAACGCCTGGAAAAAAGCAGGTTATCCGACGCAGGTTAATCGCAAACAGCCGCTACCGCTGATGAGGCAGGTGCAGATAATCGCCGGAACGCTGACGCTGTCAGGAACCCTTGCTGGCACCCTTTTGTCACCCTGGTTTTACCTTATCCCCGGTTTTGTAGGAACCGGGCTTATCTTCGCTGGCATATCTGGATGGTGCGGTATGGCAAAATTACTCTCTGTCATGCCCTGGAATAAATAACATCAGGTCGTTATGAGCGCATTCCCGACGGGCCATCGACGGTGGGCCACGGGATATGGCTCAATTCCATCGAATAATGACCTGCGAGCAACTCACTGCCTGTCTGCGACTTTTTTATACTGCACGCTCAATGAACAGACCGCATCGCTGCGGTTAATCTGATGGAGTAAAGTATGCAACTGACGCAAATACGTAACGCCACACTGAAACTCGATTATGCCGGCGTTCGTTTCCTGATCGACCCGATGCTGGCGGATAAAGAGGCCTGGCCCGGATTTTCCGGTACCGCGCGCGCTCATCTGCGTAATCCTCTGGTGGCGTTGCCGGTTTCAGTAGACGCGCTGCTGGCGGTGGACGTGATTATTGTGACGCACACCCATCAGGACCACTGGGACGAAGCGGCACAGCAGTTAATCCCCAAAGACAAAGTTATCTACACCCAGAATGAAAGCGACGCATCACTCATCCGCTCTCAGGGCTTTACGTCGGTGAAAGTGCTGGCTGACAGCAACGTCATTTCCGGCATTAAGATCGTTAAAACAGATGGCCAGCACGGTAGCGATGAAGCCTATGCGATTCCAGAGGTTGCTGAGCGCCTGGGCGATGCGTGCGGGCTGATCTTTTCTGCAGAAGGTGAAAAAACGCTGTATGTGGCCGGGGATACCATCTGGGTGCCACCCTACATTGAGAGCCTGAAAAAATACGCCCCGGACGTTGTGGTACTCAATATTGGATGTGCCACTGTCGACGGCATCGGCCCTATTATCATGGGCAAAGAGGACGCACTGCGTACCCTGGAGGTGCTCCCTTCGGCGACTATAGTGGCGTCACATATGGAAGCGGTAAACCATTGCCTGCTGAGCCGCGCTGAACTGCGTGCATACACGGCAGATAAAGGTGTGCAGCAAAATGTGCGGGTCCCCGAAGACGGCGACACGCTAAGTCTCTGACGCACAGCCACGCTTCTGCCATATCCGGTTCAATCACCAGAAGGTGTCAATCATGTCTGCTCTGCACGTTGTTGTTATTGCCACGCCGGGCTTCAGCCCGTTTCACTTTTCCGTTCCGTCCATGGTGTTTGACAAGGCCATGCCAGCGCCGGGGCGGTTTTGTGTGACCATTTGTGCAGAGCAGCCCGGAACAGTGGCATCAGATATCGGTATTTCCATCAATGTGGAGCACGGGCTTGAGCTGCTTGATACGGCGGACATTATCATTGTTCCGTTCTGGGAGCATCCTGAGACGCGCCCGGCGCCTCTTCTGCTTGATGCGCTACGCAATGCCTGGCAACGCGGGGCTGAGGTAGTGGGGCTGTGTCTTGGTGCTTATGTCCTCGCCTATGCCGGACTGCTGGACAACCGTCGGGCCTCGACCCACTGGGAATTTGAGCAGGATTTTGCCGGTCGCTTTCCTCAGGTCAGACTGGACAGTAATGCACTCTATACCAGCGATGAGCGGCTTATCACCTCAGCGGGGACGGCGGCTGGAATCGACTGCTGTCTGAACATCGTGCGTGACCATTACGGTAGTGCGCTGGCAAACCGCGTTGCCCGACGAATGGTCATTCCTCCTTACCGGGAGGGCGGGCAGGCACAGTTTATCGAACATGCGGTGCCGGAGACGACCCGTGATGAGCAGATAAATGACCTGATTGACTATTTGCGGCGCAATCTGGACAAGCGTCATGATATTGACGCCATCGCCGGTTTTTCCGGTATGAGTCGGCGCACCCTGACACGCCACTTCAGCAAGGCAACGGGAATGTCGGTTGGAGACTGGCTCAGCGCCCAGCGGCTGCAGCGCAGCCAGGAATTGCTGGAAACCACCGATCACAGCATTGAAGTCGTATCATCTCTTGCCGGGTATCAGTCCCCGGTCTCTTTCCGCCAGCGTTTTAAGGCGCACTTTAACATCAGCCCGAGCGAATGGCGGCGCGCCTTCAGAGGACCGGGCCTGATGTAATGCGCAGGCGGTGCACGTTGCGGTATGCCTGGCCTCATAGCCCGTCAGGGATGCCCTCTCCTCGCTGAGAAGAGGGTATGGCCCGAGCCCGCATCGTTGCGTGAGGCGCCCGCAGAGAACCCCTACACCAGCTTCGCCTGGGCCCAGGTAATGCCGCTGGCGTATTCCGGCCCTAGCAGGGGCACCAGCGCTTCCAGCGTGGCGCTCAGGCGACCGTTATCGTCGTCATTCAGATTCAGGTGTCCCACCTTACGACCCGGACGTACCTCTTTGTCGTACCAGTGCAGATGCACCAGCGGCAGTTTCAGCCAGTCATAATTCAGTTCAGTGCCGATGAGGTTAATCATCACCGATGGACTGTTTACCACCGGCTGTGGCAGGGGCAAATCCACAACGGCACGCAGGTGCAGCTCAAACTGGCTGATGGACGCGCCGTTTTGCGTCCAGTGACCGCTGTTGTGCACGCGCGGGGCGAGTTCGTTAATCAGCAGGCCAGCCGGCGTCACAAAGCATTCCATCGCCATCACACCCACATAGTTAAGCTCGTTCATGATGGCCGTCAGCATGCTTTCTGCTTGCTTTTGCTGCTCTGTATTCGGTTTCGGGAAAGCCACGCTGGTACGCAGGATGCCATCCTGATGCAGGTTGTGTGTCAGCGGGTAAAACACCGTCGCCCCGTCGTGCCCGCGCGCGCCCACCAGGGAAACTTCACCTGAGAAGTTAATCCCCTGTTCAACGATGCACTCGCCATAGCACTCGTCCGGAAGCTCGTCTGTATCACCGGCGCGCAGACGCCACTGGCCGCGACCGTCATAGCCGCCGACGCGACGTTTTACGATTGCCAGATCGCCAAGACGGTTGAAAACAGAGGGCCACTCGTTTTTCTGAGCCAGCAACTGCCAGGGGGCGGTAGCGAGGCCAAGCTTATCGAATAGCTGCTTTTGGGTCAGGCGGTCAGCAATGATGGGAAAGACGTCGCGGTTAACAAACGCCGGATGACGCGCCAGCTCCCGCGTCAGGGCGGTTTCCGGCCAGCGTTCAATCTCTGCGGTGATGACGCTCTGGGCAAAAGGTACGGCCTGCGGATCGGCATCCAGCCCGACCGGCCAGACGGCAATGCTGAGCGGCTCGCCAGCCTGGCGCAGCATACGGCCCAGTTGACCGTTACCTAAGATGCAAACCTGTTTCATGCTGCACCCCGTGGGTCCGGATTCTCCAGTACCTCGTCGGTCTGTGCACGGCGAAATTCAGTCAGACGCTGATGCAGTTCGGCGTCATGCTGCGCGAGGATTTGTGCGGCCAGCAGGGCGGCGTTGGCGGCACCTGCTTTGCCAATCGCCAGCGTGCCAACGGGAATACCACGCGGCATCTGGACGATGGAGTAGAGGCTGTCGAGGCCGCTCAGTGCAGCGCTTTGCACCGGCACACCCAGCACCGGCACCAGGGTTTTCGCTGCAATCATGCCCGGCAGATGCGCCGCGCCGCCAGCACCAGCGATGATCACCTGAAAACCGTTCTCTTCGGCGCTTTCGGCGAAGGTAAACAGCTTGTCGGGAGTGCGGTGCGCGGAGACGACTTCAACGTGGTGCGGGACATTCAGGGTATCGAGGATTTCGGTGGCGAACTGCATGGTCGCCCAATCGCTTTTCGATCCCATAACAATGGCGATACGCGCCGGCTGGTTAGCAGAAGACATGCGTTAAGAAAACTCCTGTGGGTGTGACGACGAACAGCTTTTGAGGGCACAGAGAATAGCACGGAAAACCGGCAAGGAAAACGGTTGCGTCACGATGAATACGGGAATCTGACAGCGTAAAGACGGAGATTCTCCCCGTTATGCCAGCAACAAAATGACCCGTTATCAGAAGGGAAAATGGTGCAGTTCGACGTCATCGGGCGTCACGCGAACCAGTGACCCCTGGGTGTGCCAGGCACCGAGCACGACACGGATCGCAGGTTGATCGTTAATAATCAGTTCGTGAATAGCCGGGCGGTGGGTGTGACCGTGAATCAGGCACTGCACCTGGTGTCTGGTCATGGTGGCAACGACCGCGTTGGCGTTCACATCCATGATCGACAGGGATTTATGGCTGTTGGCCGCTTTGCTGCTGGCGCGCATTTTGCCGGCGATGCGCTGACGCACAAACAGCGGCAGGGCTAAAAAAAGCGTTTGAAGCCAGGGTTTATGCACTTTGGCGCGAAATGCCTGATAGCCTGCGTCGTCGGTGCAGAGCGTGTCGCCGTGCATGATGAGCACCTTGCGGCCATACAGCTCGAGCACTTTTTCTTCCGGCAGCAACTGCATGCCGCTTTCACGGGCAAAGCGTTTGCCGAGCAGGAAGTCACGATTTCCGTGAATGAAATAGCAGGGGACGCCGCTGTCGACCACGGCTTTGATGGCGGCGGCAATCTCCCGGTGCAACGGCGTGGGATCGTCATCGCCAATCCAGGCTTCAAACAGGTCGCCCAAAATGTAGAGCGCGTCAGCCGTGCGGGCAGTGCCGTGCAGAAAATGCAGAAAACCGGCGGTGATCGCCGGTTCTTCTGTTTGCAGATGAAGATCTGCGATAAAGAGTGTCGCCACGATTACTCGCTAACGGTCACGCTTTCAATCACAACGTCTTCTTTCGGTACGTCCTGGTGCTGACCGCTACGGCCGGTGGCAACCGCTTTGATTTTATCGACCACATCCATGCCTTCAACCACTTCTGCAAAGACACAGTAGCCCCAACCCTGGAGGCTTTCGCCGGAGAAGTTCAGGAAGTCGTTATCTGCTACGTTGATGAAGAACTGCGCGGTAGCGGAGTGCGGAGCCTGGGTACGGGCCATTGCCAGCGTACCACGGGTGTTTTTCAGGCCGTTGTTGGCTTCGTTTTTGATCTGATCTTTGGTCTCTTTCTGACGCATGCCCGGCTCGAAGCCGCCGCCCTGAATCATAAAGCCGTTAATAACACGGTGGAAAATGGTGTTGTTGTAAAAACCTTCGCTGCAGTAGTCCAGGAAGTTTTTGACTGTTTCAGGCGCTTTGTCATCAAAGGTTTTGATTACGATATCGCCGTGATTAGTGTGGAAAGTAACCATTTTTGCATCCTGTTCCGATAGTATGGTGCGCAAACCCCATCAGGGGTCAGAGATAGTCGCCTGTTATAGCATAACCGGGAGGTGGGATCACCTTGCAATCGGTGCTGCTTCCGCTACGAATTATGGGTATCATACGGATCGAACTGTTCACACACGTCTACATGGAATCTTCGATGTTAAAAATTTTTAATACACTGACGCGCCAAAAAGAGGAATTCAAACCTATCCATGCCGGGGAAGTCGGCATGTACGTGTGTGGTATTACGGTTTACGATCTCTGTCATATCGGTCATGGTCGTACTTTCGTTGCCTTTGACGTGGTTGCACGCTATCTGCGCTTTATCGGCTATAAGCTTAAGTACGTGCGCAATATCACCGATATCGATGACAAAATCATTAAACGTGCTAATGAAAACGACGAGAACTTTGTGCACCTTGTCGATCGCATGATTGCTGAAATGCATAAAGATTTTGATGCCCTTAACATCCAGCGCCCGGATCTTGAACCGCGTGCGACCCACCACATTCATGAAATTATCGAGATTACCGAGCAGCTGATTGCCCGCGGGCATGCGTATGTTGCGGATAACGGTGATGTGATGTTCTCCGTGCCGACGGATCCGAACTATGGTCAGTTGTCTCGCCAGGATCTCGATCAGTTGCAGGCGGGTGCCCGCGTTGACGTGGTGGATGTCAAACGTAACCCGATGGACTTTGTGCTGTGGAAGATGTCCAAAGCCGGCGAGCCGAGCTGGCCGTCGCCGTGGGGCGAAGGTCGTCCAGGCTGGCACATTGAATGTTCCGCGATGAACTGCAAACAGTTGGGCAACCATTTTGATATTCATGGCGGCGGTTCGGATCTGATGTTCCCGCACCATGAAAACGAAATCGCCCAGTCAACCTGCGCGCACGACGGCGAGTACGTGAACTACTGGATGCACTCCGGCATGGTGATGATTGACCGTGAGAAAATGTCCAAATCGCTGGGCAACTTCTTTACCGTGCGCGATGTTCTGCAGTATTACGATGCCGAAACCATTCGTTACTTCCTGATGTCTGGCCACTATCGCAGTCAGCTGAATTACAGCGAAGAGAACTTAAAGCAGGCACGTTCTGCCCTGGAACGCCTCTATACCGCGCTGCGTGGGACTGACACCTCGGTCGCCGCGGCTGGTGGCGAAGCCTTTGAAGCGCGTTTCATCGAAGCGATGGACGATGATTTCAACACCCCGGAAGCCTACTCCGTGCTGTTTGATATGGCACGTGAAGTGAACCGCCTGAAATCCGACGATGCGCAGGCGGCGAACGCGATGGCGGCACACCTGCGTAAACTCTCTGGCGTGCTGGGCTTGCTGGAGCAGGAGCCAGAACTGTTCCTGCAAAGCGGTGCGCAGGCGGATGATGGCGAAGTCGCGGAGATTGAGGCGCTGATTCAGCAGCGTCTGGACGCGCGTAAAGCGAAAGACTGGGCAGCGGCAGATGCGGCGCGCGATCGCCTGAATGAGATGGGCATTGTGCTGGAAGACGGGGCACAGGGTACGACCTGGCGTCGTAAGTAGTTTTCCCCTCTCCCTTGCGGCTGAGGGATCCCCACAAAAAAATGCCAGCCGGTCTGGTCCCCTCGCCCCACCGGGGAGAGGGCCAGGGTGAGGGGGAACATGCGGCTCTGAGGGTCGTTCCGTTCACCTTATGTTCCTTGCTTTTCTGTCACGCCAGAACCCGTGAACGTGCCAGGGTGGTTCACCGCCACCACCCTGGCGACCCGGGCTCCCGGCAAGGAAAATCGCCGCTTCGCGGCATTATTCGCCCCATCCCTGGGGCTCACCCTTTCAGGGCTAGCGCAGGCGCTATTCAAAATCGCTCCCGGCAATTTTGTCGTCTTATGTCGTCTGACTATCGGGTCGGGGACCAGCCTGCCTCCCTGCAGGCTATCCCCTCCGCCCGCTTCCCTGCGGGCGGCCCCGGTCAGCCGTCAACGCCTCATCGATTTTCAGCCGGACCCTGTCATCGCGGTGACGGTTTAATTCTCATTTCGCCGTGGTATCGCTGTAAAACGTCATATTACTGGGGATTTCCCCCCCGGCGGGGGAGAGGGCATTTCTCAACGCCTGCGCAAAAACATCATCACCGCCATAAAAATCACACCTGGCACCCATACCCATAATAACTCGGACATGATCACCTGATGCCCATAGGGCGTGGTGTACTTTGACAAAGCAAAAGGCGCGACCTTAATCACCTGCCACGGGGCAAAAAAGCGTTCATCCGACCACGGCCATAGCCAGCCGACCCCTTTACCGCCTGTTGTGACCGAGTCCAACAAACTGTGCGACAGCAGCGACACGGTCAGAAATGCCCAGCAGTGCATCAGGCTTGCCTTAAACCAGCGTCTTCCCAGCCAGAGAACGAGTATCGGCACCACAAAAGCAAAGATCAGCGAATGGGTAAAGCCACGGTGGCCGAATACATTGCCGTAGGCCACCCCGAGTTTAAAGGAGAGCACATCGGCATCCGGCAACATTGCCAGCGCAATGCCTGCCAGCAGTAAGCCGCGAGGGATCGCTTTGCTGCCAAGCCCGAGTCCCAGGCAGAGCGGTACGGCGGCGTGAGTAATAATGGTGGGCATCGTCAGTCCTTGAACAAAAGAGATTAGTATAAACGAGGCGACGCCATCACCGGATACCTGTTTTCTGAAAGTCAGCGCACAGGTAAACGTTCACTCTGATGGCGCGTGAACGTCATACGGGCCAACAAAGCCGGTGGCACAGAACAGCCATTATTTGTCTATCGGCAATGGCGAAACGAGATATTTGGGCAGAGAGTAAAAGGGAATATCAAGCTGACTCCTGCACCACCAGTTGCCCGGAGAGGGTAATGTGCTGGGTCTGTAAGTCAGGCTCTTTCAGTTTGCGCATCATCAGGCCTGCCGCCTGACGCCCGGTCTCTTCACTGGCGGAGGAGACGTAGGTAAAGGAGGGCGAGGTGAGGTTAACGTGCAGCATATCCTCAAAACCAATCAGCGCTACCTGTTGTGTCAGGAAGACATCCTTGCCCACGGTACGCCCCACCTGATGAATACCGCTGATCGAGCCAATGATGGCATTAGGCGAATGGCAGAGCAGGGCCGTTATCGTGTTATTTTTCTCCAGCAAATGACGGGTCGCCAGACTCACCGAGTCGGTGCTTTCGAGACAGGCGGGGGTGAAATCATCGCGCAGTGCCATGCCGTACTGTTTTAGCGCACTATGCATGCCCAGGAGCCGCTGATGGCGTACGCGATCGTTCTCCAGCCCGCCAACATAGGCGATGCTGCGGTGCCCGCGCTCAATCAGATAGCGGGTAGCAAGACTGGCAGCCTGACGATTATCCCGCATCACCAGATTACAGGGATCATCCACTACGGACTGAGACACCACGACCAGCGGCATGGGGCACTGGCGGAGATGTTCCGGTAGGTGCGTGGTGGTCGGGTCGCTGGCTAAATAAATCACTCCTGCGACACCCTGCTGTTTGAAGGAGAGCAGGCAGCGTTCAAGATGGTCGTGATCATCAAGCGGCTGGCCGAGAAACACCATAAATCCTTTACGTTCAAGCGCCTGAACAATACTCGCCATCACCTTAATCGAAAAGCTGTCGCTAAAGTCACGTAAAATGAGGCCAATCAGGTTTGAGGTGCTGGAGCGAAGGTTAGCGGCTGCTACGTTGTGTACGTAGCCCAGTTCATTGATTGCTGACTGAACGCGTTCGATGGTGGCGTCAGAAATCTTGCCTTTCTGACGCAACACCAGCGACACGGTTGAAACGGAAACGCCCGCCAGTTTTGCGACATCAATAATGCTGACCTTTTTCAAACGTGCTCCCTGAAAGTACAGATTAATCAATCAGAAATAGTAAAGCCTCCTGTACGAATACAGGAGACTTATTTACCTTACCAGCACAAGGTTATTTGCCAAGGGTTGTCGCCATCGACTGAGCAATAAACTGCGCACGCGCCCCGAAAATAACCTGTACGCCTTTGTCGCCGACGAAGACCACGCCACGCGCGCCAACGCCGTTAAGCCCCTCTTTATCGACATTTTCCCCGTTGTACACTTCCACGCGCAGACGGGTGATGCAGGAGCCCACGGTATCGATGTTTTTCGCCCCGCCAAGCAGGCTAATGATTTCCGTGACCAGCTCTTCGTCGGTTTTATCGCTTGCGTCTGCAGAGGCTTCCGTGCGGCCCGGTGTTTTCACATCGAAACGGCGAATAACGAAGCGGAAGGTGAAGTAGTAAATCAGCGCCATCGGCACGCCAATGAATACTGCGCTTAAGAAGTTGGTTTCGTAGCCGTTGAAGGAGGGCAGGATCCCAAAAGAGATATAGTCGATAAGCCCGGCCGAGAAGGACTTGGCGATGTGTGCATGCATCAGGTACATGCTCATGTATGCCAGACCCGCCATGATGGCATTAAACACATACAGAATCGGGGCGACAAAAATAAAGGTGAATTCGACCGGCTCGGTAATGCCCGTTAAGAAGCAGGTCAGCGCGGCGGAAAAGAGAATACCGGCGGCAATTTTTTTGTTTTTGGTGTGGGCTTCATGGTACATCGCAAGACAGGCCGCCGGCAGGGCGAACAGCATCAGCGGGAACTCGCCCTGCATGAATTTACCGGCATTCTGGTAGGTGTCGCTGCTAAAAGATTTGGTGCCTTCTTCCAGCATTTTGAACCAGATAGTCTGGTCGCCATGAATCACCTGGCCGGCCTGGGTGGTGTAGTCACCGAAGGAGTACCAGAATGACGGGTACCAGATGTGGTGCAGGCCAAGTGGGATAAGCGCGCGTTCCGTCAGGCCAAAGATAAAGGTCGATGCGGCCTGGTTATCCCCGTTCACAATCACCGAAAGCGCATCAATACCGGCCTGGATATGTTCCCAGATATAGGGCAGCAACAGGCCCAGAATAAAGGACATAAATGCCGTGGCGATAGCGACAAAGCGCTTACCGGAGAAGAAGCCGAGGAACTCCGGCAACTGCATGGTGTGAAAGCGGTTATAACACCAGGCCGCGAGAATGCCGCAAATAAGGCCGCCAAACACGCCCATCTGCAGGGTCGGAATACCGACGACCATAGCATACTTACCACCCTGAGAGGCCATCTCTGGCGTTATCGACAGTACGGTGCCAATGGTGATGTTGGTGATAAAGACCGAAACCGCAGCAGAGAGGGCAGCGATACCCGATTCTGATGCCAGCCCCACTGCCGAACCAATAGCAAACAGCAGCGGCAGGTTATCGAAGATAACGCCGCCTGCGTTCATCATCAGTGGTAAGTGAAACTTATCACCGAATGCCAGTAACAGCCCCGCAGCCGGTAACAGTGAGATAGGCAGCATTAACGCCCGCCCAATCATTGACAGCTTTGATAATGATTTTATGAACCCTGATAACAGTCTCATCCTGATTTCCCCCGAGTGTCGACCATTATTCTGCGCACATTGTGCACTATTATTGTAAGTAGAACGTTTTAGTAGAACGTTCTACCTATCGTGAAAGAGGAACCAGTCTGGTGCAACAGAAATTACTGTGCCGGACAGAGGAATTTGTGATTATGCGAAGAGGATCAAAATATGAAGATGGCAGGGGAAGGGGGGAGCAGTAGGGTTACAGGCCCGCAGCACGGGCCTGCAGAACAGGGTACTCAGGCAATGACCGTCACGCTCTGGCCTTCGAAAGCAACGGTTTGACCTGCAACGATCTTGCAACGTTTACGGGTTTCGACTTTACCATCGACCTTCACCAGACCTTCTTCAATAGCAATTTTGGCCTGTGCGCCGCTTTCGCTCCAGCCTTCCAGTTTGAGCAGGTCGCATAAATCTACGTGCGGGTGTTTACCCAGGGAAAAAGTTGCCATCTTATGCATTCTCCACGTCGTGATACTCTTCGCAGGCCTGAAGGGTGTTTTGAATCAGGGTGGCAACGGTCATCGGGCCAACGCCACCAGGCACGGGTGTAATGTATGACGCACGTGCGGATGCCGCTTCAAACTCCACATCACCTACCACTTTGCCGCTTTCAAGGCGGTTAATGCCGACATCAATAACGATGGCACCTTCTTTGATCCACTCGCCCGGAATAAAGCCCGGTTTGCCTACGGCAACCACCAGCAGATCGGCATTCTCGACGTGATGGCGCAGATTTTTGGTGAAGCGGTGGGTTACGGTGGTGGTACAACCCGCCAGCAGCAGTTCCATGCTCATCGGGCGACCAACGATGTTGGATGCACCAATCACCACGGCGTTCAGGCCGTAGGTATCAATGTTATAACGCTCAAGCAGCGTCACAATCCCACGTGGCGTGCACGGGCGCAGACGCGGCGCGCGCTGGCACAGGCGACCCACGTTATAGGGGTGGAAGCCATCGACGTCTTTATCCGGTGAGATCCGTTCCAGGACTTTCACATAATCTATGCCTGCAGGGAGGGGGAGCTGCACCAGGATGCCATCAATGGTGCCGTCTGCGTTGAGCTTATCGATAAGCGCCAGCAGTTCAGCTTCGGTTGTCGTTTCCGGCAGATCATAAGAGCGGGAGAGGAAACCAACCTCTTCACATGCTTTGCGTTTGCTGCCGACATAAATTTGCGAGGCCGGGTTGCTGCCAACCAGCACAACCGCAAGCCCGGGGGCACGTAATCCGGCTGCAACTCGGGCTTTCACCTTTTCAGCAACCTCAGCGCGCACCTGCTGCGCAATCGTTTTACCGTCAATAATCTTTGCTGCCATCAGAGAGAAGATTCCATCTGTAACTAAAAAAGAAAGGGGATGCGTATAGTTTGTCAGAAGTGTGTCTCGCTGTCAGTTACCGTTTATGTTCCCTGCTTAATGTTGCAGTAAGGAAAGTGCGGTCAGGTGCTCACTTCACGAGCATCTGACCGCAAAGTCATTGACTCGACAGGTGTTGACCGTATAATCCCTGTCCGCAACCCTCCCGAAAGGGAATCAGTGCGCCCTTAGCTCAGCTGGATAGAGCAACGGCCTTCTAAGCCGTAGGTCACAGGTTCGAACCCTGTAGGGCGTACCATTTTTAGCTCGACCCCCATCATTGTATCCCTGTCACCTCAGGCACCCCGCAGCGCTGCACGGTTTTCATATCATCTCTGTTATGCAATTATTAATAAATTCAATGTAATAGTTTTAATTATGCACTGTAAAAAGGATTTTATATGCTTATTCGTCCGGTCGAACCCTCTGATGTTGAACCCTTGCTCATCATGTTAAGGCGTAGTGGTCAGTTTGATGAGGAGGGGTTATTGCATGTACGGGAGAGGCTCCAGCGCTATTTTTCAGGCGAAACAGAAGAGATATGGTTTAGTGCCGACCAGCAGGGCCTCGTGGGTATGGCTTATTGCGCCCCGGAGGTCATGACCACGCATGTCTGGAATTTATTGCTGCTATGGATAACCCCTTCTCATCAGCGTCGGGGTATTGGTCTGGCTTTATTAGATCACGTTGAAAAAGCAGTGAAAGCCAGAGAGGGCAGACTCTTGTTAGTCGACACTTCAAGCCTGAGTGACTATAGCGCGGCTCGTGCGTTCTATAACCAGCAGGGTTTTATCAAGGAAGCCCGGATACGTGATTACTATGCTATCGGTGAAGACAAAATTACCTTCATAAAAACTATGCATCCGTGATCACGTTATGCTCTCTCCCGGTTTCAGGAACCTCTATGTGCCCCTGAAACCGGCTGGGCATCAACGGCTGCGTAACCCACCTGCGAGCAGAGTAAAAACCTCAATCACGTCCGGCAGTGTCTGCTGAGGTTTATCACTGGCTGCAACCAGCAGGGCAGCATTAAGCGCAGCACTGTTAAGCAGATGTGCCGCGACGGTTGTATCCATCGCTTTGATTTCTTTACGTTCGGCCATTTTTACCAGTGTCTGTCGTGTGGACTCAAGACAGCTATTCTGGCTCGGCCATTGAGTGGGATCCCCAAGAAAGGCCGGACCATCAAGTAAAACGATGCGCCTGACCTCCGGGTCGAGCGCCATCCTGATGTAGGCAATACCTTCCGCCAGCAATCTTTCCCAGTCATCACCCGCAGACGCAGCGGAGGCTCTGGCCTGTTGTGCCATTTCACTATCTATCTGTGCGACGACTGCGGCGAGAAGGCCCTTTTTATCGCCGAAGGTGTGATACAGCGCTCCACGGGTCAGGCCGACACTGGCCGTCAGCTCATCCATAGAGGCCTCGGCAAACCCTTTTTCAGCAAAAGCTTTTCGCGCGGCGGTAATCATTTTTGCGCGATTTTCTTCCATCATTTCACTGCGACGTTTTGTCGCCATAGACCCTCCTTTTTCACATACGGCACGTATTTCAATTGACATACGCGACGTATGTGATATCTATTCAACATACGCCAGGTATGTTAAATCATTCATGCGTGCTTTGCTTACCTGATCCCACATGGTTTAAAAAAGAGGTGTACCTGTGATCCAGCGCGAACCGATTTTTCCCGCTAACCGCCATGCACTCTATCAGGAGCATGGATACTCTGCCGCGATTCGGTCAGGCGATTTGCTGTTTGTGTCCGGCCAGGTCGGAAGCCGTGCCGATGGTACTCCTGAGCCCGATTTTACCGCGCAGGTGCAACTGGCGTTCGATAATCTGCAGGCGACGCTCACAGCGGCGGGATGTACGTTTGATGATCTGATTGATGTCACGACCTTCCATACCGATCCGGAAAATCAATTCCCCGCCATTATGGCGGTGAAGCAGGCCATTTTCCCGAAACCGCCTTATCCAAACTGGACGGCCGTTGGCGTGACCTGGCTTGCGGGATTCGATTTTGAAATAAAGGTGATTGCCCGTATTCCCGACAAAGAGAGTTAAGGCGCAGTGGTGAGACAACCACTCTGAAGGCGGGGGGCAGGTACGCCATAAACCGAAAAAAAGCCGCCCGTTGCGGGGCGGCCTGGTGTCAAATGGTAACAGAACTCAGAACGACCAGCGCAGATTGGCGTTCACCGAGTTGATACGCGTGTCGGAGCCGACTTGTCCCTTATAGCCCACGTTCAGCGTTGCCGCGTGCGGCAGCCTGAAGCTGACGCCCACATCGCCTACCAGCATATCCTTATCCACCGGCGCTCCTTCGGTGGTAAAGCCATCGCTACCGGCAAACGCCATCTGCGAGGAGGCTTTTTTATCACCGTAGGCGTGCTGCCAGCCCAGTGAACCATAGAGGCTGACGTTTTTCGGCAGTTCTGTCACGCCGCGCGCCCCAAGGGTGGAGTAGAACGTATCCGTCGTTTCGGTACGTACGCGCAGCGCGGCGGCCCCCCCTTTTTCCTGGAAATTATCCGTATCCACGCGGATATAGCTCAGGTTAATAAACGGCTCAACGTTCTCTTCCGGTTGACCGAAACGATAACCCGCTTCGGTATAAGCCAGCAGTGAACTGGCGTCATAGTCAGCGCTCAGTCGATCCGAGTAGCCGCTAAAGTCCACCCGACGCTCGGCGTCAATCTTATGCCAGGTATAGCCGACAGCGCCGCGCAGTGAGAAGGCCTCCTGACGTCCTGTCGCATACAGACCGAGATGGTAGTTATCGATATCTGATGAGGAGCGACGGCTGTCGATATCGTAGTTCCCACGGCTGTAACCGAAGAAACCACCGAGCCGCACGTTCTGCCCTTCCAGCTTACGATCGCCACCCAGCAGGAAACCTGCGGTGTTACCGTCCAGCTTGCCGGTATTACCATCGCCATCGGTTTTCACCCAGGAGCCAAAGGTCTGGCCCCATACACCGTTGCTCTGCTCTGCGGGAGATTGCACAAACGACATCGCCAGAGCCGGAACCGGCAGACCGTCATCGTCGAAGGACTGGATCATGCGCTGATTCAGTACGTTGAACACCTGATTACTGCCCGCAATCAAGGTGGACTGTACGGACGGATAAACCTCGCCTGATAACTGATTAAAGGCTTCACGGGCTTCCGGTGCGCTGAGCATCAGTAATGAGTTATAGAGCGCCAGCGATGGACCACTCTGCGTCAGGGTTGAGAGGGCACCAGCGGTATTCCACTGGTTACCCGTCTGGGCGACGGTCTGGAAAATGCCCGGTTTTCCGCTGCCCGGATTACCCGCGCCAGGGTTGCCTGGATTCTCAGGGTTGCCTGGGTTCTCAGGGTTGCCTGGATTCTCAGGGTTGCCTGGGTTCTCAGGGTTGCCCGGATTCTCAGGGTTGCCCGGATTCTCAGGATTGCCCGGATTCTCAGGGTTGCCCGGGTTCTCAGGGTTGCCCGGGTTCTCAGGATTGCCTGGATTCCCACCACTCTCTTTCTGCGCGATGCTCAGGTCGACGGCATTGGCGCTCTGGTTCAGCGCAACGTCGAGGAAGGCTGATTTTGACACTGCCGAGGCGAACTGGCCCTCAATGCCGCCTGCCGAGTTAAGGATGCGGTAAGTCTGACCCGTCTGATAGCTGGTTTGCGGATCAAGCGCGGTAACCTGCACGGTCGCCTGGTTGCTGATGGTTGTTTTGCCTTCAACGTTCAGCAGGTCGCTGCGACCGTCACCGGTGATATCGACGTCATAGAACGATTCGCCGATAAAGTTCAGGTAGCGTTTCAGCGTCAGGGTGCCGATACCACCGTCGCCAGGGGAGATGTGACCGCCAGAGAGAATTTCTGTCTGCCCGAGGGTGCCGTTACCCCCCAGAGTACCGCCCGCCTTAATCGACGCAGCGCTACTGTAGCCGAGGCCGTTGCTGACATCGCTCCCGGCGGTCGCGTTAAGGATCAGTGTCCCGCCATTTTCCGCGCTCAGGGTTTGAATCTCAAAAATATCGGTTTCAGGCTGCGTATTGATATCGCTGGCGATAATAATTTTGCCGCCTCGCGCAAGGACGTTTGCCTGCAACCCGGTCAGATCGCCGCTGAGCGTGGTTTGCCCGGAAGCGTTGATGACATCACCTTCACCACTCATGTTGTTGGTGAACTGGTAGTTTTCATCGGTATGGTTGAAGTAGACGTAGCTGCCAAACAGCCCGCCACGCAGGTTAATCGCCGTCTGTGGATCAATCGTACCTGCGCCACCCGCTGTACCCAGCGTCGGCTCAGTAAGACCAGTGCCGGTATCAAAATTGCCCCGGCTGCCGATAATCAGTGCACCGCGATTAGAGCCTGAACCCGTATCGCCCAGCACCAGCGTGTTGGCACCTGCAGAAACCGAGCCCCCGTCTGCTACCGATACTACGCCGTTACCGTAATCGCCGACGAGGAGGTTGCTGCCGCTGGTGAAGCGGGAGTTATTGCCCGCTACGTAGAGCTCGGCGGTTTTGCTCGACCCGGAAACCCCTGCGACCTCAATGCTGCCAACGGACACCGAGCCACCGTTAAGCACGTCCATATCGCCGTTCAGGGTGAGCAACTGGGCGACGTTCCACTGCGCGTTTTCCCCGGTTACCGTTGCTTTCGGGTTTAGTTTGTCAGCCTCATCCGGCTGGTAGCCATCGCCGATCCGCGCCTGGTTGGCGGTGGTCACCACTGCACCATTTTCGACGGATAAGGTGGAGCGTGAGCCTGCGGTGGTGCCAACACTCAGGTAGTTGCTGGTGACACGGGAGTTAGCACCGGTGGCAATGAGATGGCTGTCGTAGCCGCTCGTGGTGCCAACCACAATTTCTTTGGCACTGGCCAGCGCGCCGTTTTCCACCCGTAGCGTGCCGAGTCCCAAATCCAGACTACCGTGCAGTACGGCCTGATCGTTCAGGGCGTTCAGTTCGGCATCCGGCCCGCTGACCGTCACTGAGCTTTCATAAATCTGTCCGTTGAAGCGTCGGCCGATGTTGATGTTGTAAGCGGTGATTTTCCCATTATCTATCAGAAGGTTGCCGCTCTGATTACGACCTACATAGACATCATTGGTATAGACCAGTGACTCCGCGACGCGGTTATCGCCGTCAAAAATTGCATCAGCAGCCCGACTTTCCACGGGCGTTAAAAGCATCAGCGGGGCAGAGAACAGGGCGAGGTAAAGTTTAGAGAATGAAGTTTTTACTTTTAAATGGTGCGAGAAATTGTCATTCACGTGCTATCTCCAGATTGATTAACGTGATGTCGCGAAGGCCATTGTTTTATAAATATTAAAATACAGACGTGTGTGACCTTTTATTTCGCGAATTCAGGCGTGCAGGTAAATTAACCGGCGAAGCGAATACCTGTGACTCCCTGGCCATTACGCTTCGTCGAGTGAAAATAGAGAACGACAGTAATGTTCTCTGCGACAAATTATTTATGGGTAACGACAGGCGTACAGGTTGGTGCGCTCAGGGAAGGCGCAGAGCCTAAAATGCCTGGCATCATCATGGATGAGCAATCGAAAATTCGGCCCTTTTCAGTTGTCGCGCGGTAGGTAAGTTTCTGGCCGCCCAGCGCATCAGGCTGCGCGCCATTCACTTGAGTAACAGTAATTTCATCTGATGATCCCAGCCCCAGCATTTTTGCTGTTTCCGCCTGAAGCAGAGGAATAGCCTGATCGGTTTTTAGCGTTGAACAACCTGCTACCATCATTGTAACGGCAAGCGCGATGAGTGGTTTTTTCATAAATTATCCTTGTAACCAGGCAGTATCGATTGCTGCATGGCAATACGTTTATCTTTTTTAAACCCCGAGGTAAGATATTTCTCTTTCCGGGATTAAAAAACCCTCCTAAAGTAGGGAGTGGATGTTAATAGGAAAGTTGTCAGAATAACGCTGATACCACATACAAAAAGGAGAAAACGGTGGGAAAATATATTGCGTTGGTAATTGACGATCACCCTTTGGTGGGTAGTGGAATCGCCAATTTCCTGACGACCCATGTTGGCTTCAGACCCGGATTTGTGGTGACGGATGAGCAGAGTTGCAATCGTCATATTCGCGATAATGGCCCGCCGGACCTGCTGGTCATCGACTTTTGGCTCTCGTCAGGTACTGCACTGAAATTATTAAAAGAGATGAAGCAGCGCTTTCCCAAAACGCGTTTGCTGGTAGTCAGTGGCGATGAAAATAATGATATCTGGATGAAAGTGCAGAGTGCTGGTGGGCACGGGTTCGTACTGAAAAACGAGACGCCGGAATTATTTGGTCGGGCAGTTCAGGCATTGATGAATAACCAGTTGTGGTTTCCTGAGGCCAGAACAGATATCGCGGATAAAAATAGCAATATACTACAGAGATTTAACTTAACCCCCAGGCAATATGAGGTTCTTCAGATGATGATGCGCGGCCTGCCAAATAAACGGATTGCCTTGCAGCTTTCAATATCTGAACCCACGGTAAAAGAGCACATCAGCAATATTTTAAAAAAACTTGGCGTAAATACCCGCGTAGAAGTCATTACCCTCCTTCACGGCCACCGGGAAGAGAAACCATGAAGTGGATGGTTAATATGGAAGGTGGCGCCATTTCTCCCCGAGCCCAGATCCGGCTACTGAATAATACCTTCATCCGCCTGGTGTTTAGCTTCAGCGCCGTGCCTTTCGTGGGCATGCCCTTTGCGCTCTGGCTTTATTGGTTGGGTAAAGACTTTGCGCCGGTGGTGGTCTGGATTGTTATTTACCTGTTCTGTGCCGTGACTATCAGAATATGGCATCACCGTTATCAGCGTGAGGTCAGTGAAAAAAATGCAGAGGCGGTTCTGCAACGCTGGCTACCCCATATAAATAAAGTGGCCTTTGCCCACGGACTGGGAATTTCTTCGCTTTACTGGATAACACCGCAGGGTCAAAACTTTGATTTTTTCCTGCTGCTGAATATCAGCATCGCCGCGATCGTCGCCGCCAATGCAACGCATCTGACGCCGGTCATTAGTACTTTTAAACGCTTTTTTTTCACCTCCTGGGGCGTGCTGAATCTCGGCATTATCTGTCGCCTCGACAACGTGATGCTCATTGTTCTGATGCTGAATCTCCTCTATGGCTTTGCTATTTACCGCCACGCTTTAACGTCACACGCCTTTTTCATTCAGCAGGCCAGACTTGAAGAGGAGAGTGCCCGGCTGGCCGAACAATTTCGCCAGGCAAAAGAGGAAGCGGAGCAGGCGCTGCAGGATAAAAATCAGTTTCTGACCACCGCCAGCCACGATTTGCGTCAGCCCGTGCATGCGATGGGGTTTTTGATTGAGGCGATTGTCCATAAAAACCGCAACGATGCACTGATGCCGCAGTTGCTGGATCTCCAGCAAAGCGTGCGATCCGTGCAGTTGATGTTCAACTCACTGCTTGATTTGAGCAAAATTGAATCAGGCAATATGGCTACCGCTGCAACCCATGTGGATATCGGCGCGCTGCTGGACTCGGTTATCACGCTTTTTCGCGAGGAGGCGAGGAGCCGTGGCCTTGCGCTACGCACCTGGCGGCCCGGGCGGCGTATCCACGTGATGGGCGATCCGCTTCTTGTGCGCCAGTCCTTGATCAACCTTATTCAGAATGCCCTGCGCTATACCCAGCAAGGGGGCGTGCTGGTGGCGATTCGCCCGCGCGGTGCTGAGTGTCTCCTTGAAGTATGGGACACCGGCGTAGGCATCGCCGATGGCGAAAAAAACAAAGTTTTCTCACCTTACTATCGACCCGAACTGGCATGGAAGATAGACAGTGCCGGGCACGGCCTTGGACTTGCCGTGGTGGCGCGCTGCGCGAAACTGATGAACGTAAAATATGGCATGCAGTCCGTTGAGGAGAGAGGTTCCCGCTTCTGGATGCGGTTCAGGCAGTACGAGGGAGAGGTCAAGGCGGTGGACGTTGCGCCGGCTAGTAATGCTGCCGTCCCCGTTACGCGCCGCACTTCGTTGAGTGGTTCTTGCCTCGTGGTCGACGACGATCCGCTGGTGACCTCCGCCTGGGAGAGCCTGATGAGTAGCTGGGGCGTCGCCGTGCGCTGTGCCGCCTCTGCAGAAGAGGCATTTGCTATTGTCGACGACGGGTTTATCCCCGAGGTTGTGCTGTGCGATCAGCGGCTGCGGTCGGGTGAAAGTGGCTTTGAGATCTTAAAGGCGCTGCTTGAGCGTCTGCCAAACGTCAGCGGGGCGATGGTCAGCGGTGAATTTAACTCACCGGTGCTGCGCGAAGCGGAAGAAGAAGGGTATATGGTACTGCGCAAACCGCTTGAGCCTGCCACGCTGCATGCCCTGCTGACGCAATGGGCCGCTCGCTGATAAGCAGAGCGGCATGGCGTTACTGTTTAATCATCATCCTGATGAATGCTTTTCTGTGAATCTAATCACAAATAAGCGGGGCGACCATTGCCTTCGGCGACGGACTTCCTTATCAATAGCCGCAGAGGATCGTTACTGATAATGCAGGCGTGACCAATTTGTTCCCTGACGGGAATCAATTGGTCACGTTTTTTTTTACCTGAAGAAAACCGACGGCGCTGTCATGAAGATTTTGAAAGTATTTAATAACAATGTGTCTCTGGTTTTTAATGACAAGGGTCAGGAAGAAATCGTCATTGGTAAAGGGCTGGGATTCAACAAGCGCGAAGGGGATCTGGTGGATGCGGCCCTGGTGGAAAAGCGCTTTGTGCTGGCGACCGCGGCGCTCAGTAAAACCAACCACTCACTGGCGTCGCATATCAATGCCGAAGAAATTGAGATAGCCATTGGCATTATAAAAAATGGTGAACAGGTTTTAGGTTACCGGATTGACGAGGCGATTATTCCGGCTCTGGCGGACCATATCGGTTTTGCCCTCAAGCGTTCGCGTGAAGGGGTAACCATCAGTAGCCCGCTGAAATGGGATATTAAACAAATTTACTTCAACGAATATCAATATGCGTTGCAGGCATTACAAAAAATTCGCGACACCTTTTCCGTCGCCCTGCCCGATGATGAAGCCGTATTTATTACGCTGCATATCGTCAATGGTGGCATTCTGGAAAATGACATGCATGAAACCATGAAAGTGACGCAAATTATTAATAACATTCTCGATATTGTTAAATATCATTATCAAAAGGAGTTTAATGAGGCGGCCTATGATTATAACCGGTTCGTCACTCATGTGCGTTACTACATCATGCGTCATTTAAAAACTAAAGCCATTGATGACAGTGACACAACGCTGGAGCGGCTGCTGACCGGACGTTACAAAAACGATTATCTCTGTGCAATGAAAATAAAACGCTACTTAGAAAGTAAATATGACTGGTTAGTCACGCGGGACGATATTGTTTATCTCACCCTGCGTCTCAATCGGTTATCAGTAAATACCTGATTTTATTTATCAGCAGGCCAACACCAGGGAAATGTTCCGCCATTTTCTATGGCCTGCTATTACCTGAAGAAAAAAACAAAGACCAGGTGGCATCATGAAATATGAAAATGAGAGTAAAGAGATCGTCTCGCTGGTAGGAGGCAAAGAGAATATTCAAAGCGTGGTGCATTGTGCCACCCGCTTGCGTTTCTCTTTAAAAGATTCCTCTCTGGCGAAGGGCGAAGCACTTAAAAAATTGCCCTGGGTACTTACGGCCGTAGAGAGTGGTGGGCAATATCAAATAGTAATTGGCAGTGCGGTAGCAGAATATTATGAGGCCATACTGGCCGTAACCGGAAAAGATAAACAAGCCTCCGGTGAAGGTCATGATGCAGTAAAAAGTAAAAGATTCAGCATGGACGCGGTATTTGAAATTATCTCCAGCGCCTTTAGTCCATTAATTCCGGCGATGGCCGGTTCAGGGATGCTGAAAGCGGTGCTGACCGTGTTGGTAGAAGCAAAATTACTCTCTGACGCCAGCGATACCTATGCCGTACTCAGCGCTGCCAGTAATGCCATTTTCTATTTTCTGCCGGTGTTCCTGGGCATCACGCTTGCCAACAAAATCGGCGGTAATATGTACGTCGGGGGTACCCTCGGTGCGGCGTTGATGGAACCGACCTTTACCGCGTTGATTGGTAAAGCGGACACCACCTTTTTAGGCATAAGTCTGACGGCGGTAAACTACGCCACCACCATTTTCCCGATATTTATTGCCATCTTTATCTACGCCTGGCTCGATAAGCTGCTTAAACGCATCATCTATAAAGAGATCCAGCTCTTTGCGGTGCCGCTCATTTCCCTGATGATCATGGTACCTTTTACTGCTCTGTTCTTTGGCCCCTTCGGAACGGTACTGGGCAACGGTCTTTCGCATGGCGTGATGTGGTTGATTAACCAGAGCAAGCTGTTGTCAGGGATTGTGATTGGCGGCGGAATGCCATTTATGGTGATGCTGGGGCTACACTGGGGCTTTTCACCTGTCACTCTGGAAAACCTGCGCATCACCGGCGGGGACCCGATTGAAGGTATGGCAGTGGCCTCTGTCTTTGCACAAATTGGTGTGGCGATGGGCTTCTGGCTGCGCGCCCGCAAACACTCGAAAATGCGTGCGTTAACCGGTCCGGTTATTCTGACCGGTCTGCTCGCGGGGGTGACCGAGCCTATCGTTTATGGCCTGATCCTGCGCTACAAGCGTCTGATGGTGATCGTCGCGCTGGCTGGAGCTATCGGTGGGGCTATCTGTGGGGTAACGGGCGTGACCATGAACGCGTACGTTTTCCATAACGTCTTCTCTATCCCGGTTTACACCCCGAAACTCGGTTATTTCACCGGTGTGCTGGCAGCGATGATTTCAGGTGCTGTGCTGGCCTGGTGCTTTGGCGTTAAAAAAGGCGAAGAGGGAGAACTGCTCCCTGACGTGGCGGCTGTGCCATCCTCTGCACCTGCTGCACCTGCTGCACCGGTTGCTACGGCTACGACCCCGGCGGCAAAAAACGGACCGGTAAGCGATATTTTTTCGCCCCTGCGTGGTGAGGTTATCCCGCTTAGCGAAATCCCGGACGATGTCTTCTCCAGCGGCGTGGTGGGGCAGGGGGTCGGTATCATTCCACTCGACAACAGTGTTTATGCCCCCTTTGATGGCGTGGTCTCGTCCATGTTCCCTTCCCGCCATGCCATCGGCGTGACCTCGGATAAAGGCGATGAGGTGCTTATTCATGTTGGTATCAATACCGTGCATCTCAACGGTCGCTGTTTTACCCCAGCGGTGAAGGTGGGGGATCACTTTTCAGCAGGTCAGGTGTTGATGACCTTTGACAGGGAGGCCATCGCACGCGAAGGGCTCTCGCTGATTACGCCAGTGATTTATGTCGACGATCGGGGTTCCGGCGGCGATCTGCATATCGAGCAGGATGGCCGTGTTAGCGAAAACGACATTTTATTCAAAATTATTCGCCACCGGTGAATGCCGCTCTGCTGGCAGGGTAACGAACAGAAGATAACGGCTTTTTAAACAGGAATTTCAATATGAAGAACGATTTTCTTTGGGGCGGCGCGGTGGCCGCTCACCAGGTGGAAGGCGCATGGAACCTGGGCGGTAAAGGTATCAGCATTGCCGACGTGATGACTGATGGCACCAAAGTGACCGCGCGGAAGATAACGCCAGGCATTCTGGACGGTCATTTCTACCCCAACCATGATGCGATCGATTTTTATCATCACTACCCGCAGGATATTAAATTGTTCGCTGAGATGGGCTTCAAATGTTTTCGGACCAGTATTGCCTGGACGCGCATTTTCCCACGCGGCGATGAACTCACGCCCAATGAAGAGGGACTTGCCTTCTACGATGCGCTTTTTGATGAACTGCTTAAATACGGTATTGAACCTGTGGTTACGCTCTCGCATTTCGAGATGCCCTGGTATCTGGTAGAGACCTTTGGCGGCTGGCGCGATCGCGCGCTCATCGACTTTTTCACCACCTTCTCCACGACCGTCATGGCGCGCTATAAGCACAAAGTGAAATACTGGATGACCTTTAACGAGATCAATAACCAGCAGATCCTTGATAACCCCCTTTATGCCTTTACAAACTCCGGCATTATTTACGGGGAAGGGGAGGATCGCCAGGAGGTGGTCTACCAGGCCGCGCATTATCAGTTTGTCGCCAGCGCCAGGGTAGTGGAAGCAGGCAGAAAAATTAATCCTGAATTTCGCATTGGCTGCATGATTGCGGCAACGCCAAACTACCCTCTTACCAGCGATCCCCTGGATAACCTGCTTGCCCAGCAGGAAAACGAAAAGCAGCTTTTTTTCACTGACGTGCATGTGCGTGGGATCTATCCGTCATGGGTGCGTAAAGCCTGGGAGAATCGGGGTTATCAGATAGATGTGACTGACGAGGATCTTGCCACCCTGACTCGTGGCACCGTGGATTATATCGGTATCAGTTACTACCTCAGCAATACGCTCTCAGCGTCCGACAGAGGGGAGCGTCTGAAGGATAACCTGTTAGGTGATAATCAACTGGTGAAAAACCCCTGGATCCCCTCAACCGAATGGGGCTGGTCAGTGGATCCGACGGGGCTGCGCTATTACCTCAATATGCTCAATAACCGCTATGCGCGGCCCATCTTCATCGTTGAAAACGGCTTCGGGGCTAACGATGTCTTAACCCCGCAGGGAATAGACGATCGGCAGAGAATCGATTTTTTAAGCCTGCATATTGAAGAGATGAAGAAGGCCATTGAGTGTGACGGCGTGGACGTGATGGGTTACACCATCTGGGGCTGTATTGACCTGGTCTCGTTTACGACCGGTGAGATGAAAAAGCGCTACGGTCTGATATATGTCGACCGCGACAACGCCGGGAACGGCAGCGGCGCGCGCAGTAAAAAACGCTCTTTCGAGTGGTACAAAAAAGTGATTGCCACCAACGGCGATACCACTATCTAAGCGTCACTTAAGCGCCTGAAGCAGGCCCGTACCGGTGCGGGCCTGTTGCTATTTATCCTGCCGGAACTTCCTCCAGTAACCAGTGTGTAAAGGCCTCGAGCGCCACCTCGTTCGCCCCGGTCCCGGCAGGCTTCACCAGGCAAAAATCTTTACTCAGGCTGGCGGCAGCAGGCCAGGGTGCCACCAGCGCGCCACGGCGCACTTCCCTGGCAACATAAACTTCCGGCACCAGTGCTACACCCTGGCCGGAAAGCGCTGCGGCAATGGCCATTTCATGCAGATCATAACGAACACCAAGTGCGGGATTATCAAGCCGGATGCCGGACTCCCGCGCATAGCGCTGCCAGGCCTCGGGTGTCTGGCGCCGGTGGATGCGCGGCAGGGCATTTAACTGCGCGTCTGGATTGCTATCCTTTAGCAGATCCGGATGGCAAACGGGCACCAGCCTTTCCTGAAACAGGAAGATGATGCGCATCCCCGCCCAGGCCGGGTGGTCAAAATGGACCGCGGCATCGAACCCGCTGCCGGTAAGGATAAAGGGATCCGTCCGGACGGCAATATTCACCGTGATCTGCGGATGGTTCTGCCTGAAGTTGCCCAGCCGGGGGATTAACCAACGGCTGGCGAAGGTCGGTGGCGCGGCGATTTCCAGGCTGAGGCTGTCGGCAGGAATGCCTTTCAGATACTGCGTATCCCGGTCGAGACGTTCGAGTGTTTCACGTACCCGGTGCGCATAGCGTGCGCCATTCGGGTTAAGCTGCACGCGACTGCCGGTGCGATCGAACAATTTACACTCAAGCAGGCCTTCAAGGCGGGCGATCTGGCGGCTGATGGCCCCTTCGGTGAGGAAGAGTTCCTCCGCCGCGCGGGCAAAGTTGCCGTGCCGTGCGGCGGCTTCAAAGGCCTGCAGGGCAGCGTTGCTGGGGAGTTTTCTGCGCATTGTTAAACCTCATTGCCCGAAGGCGCGCCATTACTCAGTGATAAAATGTCACTGAGTAATGAAATAATATCGATTCTGAGGCCACTCTTTAGCAGGTAGCATGAAGAAACGTCAAGCAGACGGATGTTCGTCTTCGCGCTCACCGTCACTCAGGAAAGGTATTGTTAATGTCTCAGTCCGATTTGATCTCCTGCCAGGTGGGGGATTTTCAGATAACCGCGCTCAGTGACGGCACTATGAAGGCCAGCCTCGAGCTTCTCTCCGGCATTGAGATTGCTGAAGCCAGTGCGATTCAACAACGTGCCGGTATCACTGAGCCCGGCAACATCGATATTCATGGTTATTTACTTCGCGGCCGGGGGCGAACGCTCCTGATCGATGCGGGGACCGGGGGAAGAAATCATGCGGGTGGGCAATTAAGTGAGCGTCTTTCTGCCCTGGGCGTTCACCCTGAAGAGGTGGATACTATCCTGCTTACGCACGGGCATCCTGACCATCTTGGCGGGTTACTTAGCGCCTGCGGACAACCGGTTTTTCGCCATGCCCGGCTCTATGTCCATCCGCTGGAGGCGGCCTACTGGCAGGATGACGCGATGATGGCGCAGGCCGACGCGCGCAGAAAAGACAATTTCATGCTGGCCCGTGCCACGCTGGAAGCCTACGCCGGGCAATTGCGCTACCTGCAGGAAAATGAAACCATTGCCGGGATAGTACCGGTATGGCTGCCGGGCCACACGCCAGGCCATACCAGTTTTCGGATAGATGGCGCGGAAAAAAGTCTGCTTATCTGGGGCGATATCGTGCATTTCCCCCGGATTCAGTCAGAACAGCCTGAAGTTTCCATCGCTTTCGACTGCGATCCGGATAAAGCCCGTGAGACGCGACGACATATCATGTTGCAGGCGAGCAGGCAGAACTGGCTGGTGGGCGGTATGCATTTTGCCAGGCCCGGTTTTGCGTCTATTGCGCCATCCGAGGAGGGATTCAGGCTGACCTATATAGAGGAGTGATCGCGGATAAGCCAATACCAGGCGTCGGTGAAGCAAGTCAATAAAAAAGCCCCAACGGTAAACGTCAGGGCTTTCAGGTTACGATTAACACATTGTTTAACATTAATACACTTAATCGGTTCGTACTGCTATTTGTACAACCTTAAATGTACGCGTTTATCACTGATAATATTGGGTACTGAAAAAATAAAGCTATTCCTCCCATTAGTTATCGGTTAAACACTCCGCTGACAGAACTGATGCATTAAACACAGCGGACAAACAAGTACATCTCCCGGCGCGATATAAACTCTTTGATGCGTGACCTGACTGCCGTTGCGACAATAAAAAAACACTGGTTCGACCCAATCGCAACATTCGTTTTTGAATCATGGCGTTACATCATCGCGCGTTGGTCCACACCCTCTGCGATTGTCGAGATTTACAACATGGCCTGAAAGCACTGTCGCAAGGGAATAATAATTCTCCCGACGCAACTCACCCAAACAAAAATTACTTCGTGGCCTTTATCGCAGAAAAATTTAAAGAGCAGCGTCACTTTCAAATTAAGCGGTAAATATGTTTACTGCCCTTTGATATCTAATTTAGACAATTTTATGACGCTGTCAATACTGTCTTTAATAACATGTCTTTTAGATCAAGGTTGAATTAAATAGCCTATTAAAATCAGCGAGATAAAAAATTTACCCATGTTACTGTTTGGTTAAAATAAAAGCGGCAGGTGTTGCTTCTGTTACGTATTTACCGCTAATGAGGGCAAAGGGAGTAATTCCGCGCAATATTTGTTCAAAACAATCCGCCTGGCGCATTATTCCCTTGCCGCTCTTATGGTTACCTTAGGCGGGTTAGCCCAGGGTTTCGTCGGCAATGAGCACGACTTTACCAATATGACCGCTGGCATCCATTAACTGATGCGCCTCCCGGGCTTTCTCCAGGGGGAAGGTTTTGAATATCTGCGGTCTGACTGCGCCGGTTTCGATGAGCGGCAGTACCTTGTCACTCAGTGCCTTAATGATTTCTGCTTTCTCGGCAGGGGTGCGTGAACGCAGAGTGGATCCAAGGTGGGTCAACCGCTTGCTGAGCATGGGAAACAAATTTACCTCTTTTGCGACGCCACCGATGACACCGATCTGCACGATTCGACCATTCATCGCCGCTGCGGCGTAGTTTCGTGCAACGTAGTCGCCCGCCACAATATCGAGAATGATATCGGCACCCTGACCCTCCGTTGCCTGAAGCGTCGCCTCTACGAAATCCTCCTCTTTATAGAGGATAGCGACATCTGCCCCCAGCTTAAGGCTGGCCTCCTGGTGAGCTTGCGAACCGACAGTAGTGATAATCTTTCCGGCGCAAAAGGCTTTTGCCAGCATCGTAGCGGTGGTGCCAATCCCTGATGCGCCGCCGTGGATAAGAATCGTGTCACCCGCTTTGAACTGGCCGCGCTCGAACATATTTAACCAGACGGTCATGAAGGTTTCAGGCAGGGCGGCAGCTTCTGTCAGACTCAGACCTGGCGGTAGCGGCAGGGTGTTGCTTGCATCCGCCACGCAGTACTGCGCGTACCCACCGCCGGGAATCAACGCGGCGACATGGTCGCCCGGTTTGACCTTTTGCACATCCTTACCGGTCTGCACCACAATTCCGGCTACCTCAAGGCCGGGGATGTCTGACGCACCTGGCGGTGGCGCATAAAGTCCTTTGCGCTGCATGATATCCGGGCCGTTGACGCCTGCGGCGACAATGTGAATGAGCACTTCATTCTCTTTTGGCTGCGGCAGCGGGCGTGTGGTGGCCTGCAAAACCTCAGGCCCACCGGGCGCGGTAATTTCGATGGCGGTCATGGTTGAGGGCAGTTCCCCGTTTTCCCAGGACATGGTCTTCTCCTTACAATCAGTGAATCTTCAGCCATCCCGTTATGGATGCATTGCTAAAGACGGTGTCCTTAAAGATGGGTGCAGAGTGGCGCAAGCGCAAACCTGTCGCAGGGTTTCTCAAGCTGCGTGGACGTAAATAACCTGCGTTTTAACGATAAGCTCAGGGGGTGAACGGCAAAAATCGTGCATTTGAAAAAGAGAGAGCGGGCTGCCTTTGCCGCCAGTGAGTTTGAAAAAAGCGCCCGTGACCAGCCGGTGATGCCGGCTGGTCAGCTTCTTTATTTCAGGTGTGTTTTCAGTTCGTAAGCGGCCTGACCAAGCGCAGCCCGCACCGCCGGGACTTCGCTTAAGGCATTCAGCAGACCATAATCATGGATAAGCCCGTTATAACGCGTAACCGTGACGTCTACACCGGCAGCATCAAGTTTGCGGCCAAAAGCCTCGCCTTCATCGCGCAGCACGTCAAGTTCAGCTGTCTGGATAAGCGTAGGTGGCAGGCCCTGCAACTGCTCACGCGTTGCGCGCAGCGGAGAGGCGAGAATATTATTACGATCGCTCTCTTTTGTTGTGTAGGCGTCCCAGAACCACTTCATCATATTGCGTGACAGGAAATAGCCATTTTCATACTGGTTATAGGAGCCGGTATCAAAATGGGCGTCAGTGACGGGCCAGAGCATGACATTATAACGAATCTCAGGCGCATGATGCTGTTTAGCCTGAAGCGCCACGGCTGCAACCATGTTTCCGCCGACACTGTTACCTACCAGCGCCAGGCGTTTTCCGTCAACGCCAATTTCACTCCCGTGTTCAGATACCCAGCGGGTGGCGGCATATGCCTGATTAATGGCAACTGGGAAATGCGCTTCCGGCGATGGCGTGTAATTAACAAAGACCGCCGCCGCGCCCGAGGCTGTCACCAGGTCACGAACGAGGCGTTCGTGGGTCTCAAAATCCCCCAGAATCCAGCCACCGCCGTGGAAGAACATGAAAACGGGCAGGGTTCCTTGCGCATTCAGGGGCTTCACAATGTTTAGTGTCATTTCCCCCCCTTCAATATTTATTGTCCTTTCACTGACCTCTGCTGCAGGCAGTTTCGCGCCCTTCTGGGCATCGATGAGCACCTGGCGCGCTTCCTGCACAGAGCGTTGTTCAATCGGCTTACCTCCGCTGCTATTCAGCACATTCAGGAACTGCTGAACGTGATGTTCAGGTTGCGGTTGAGCGGCAAAGCTATTGATCGAAACGGCTGCCATTGCAGCAGTCAGTAACGCTGACTTGAATTTCATCGTCATACCCTTTTTAAATTTTGTAATATTAAATAGTGCACTATATAAATGGGCGGCATACTCAGGTATTCCTGCCCTGATGCACCTGCTTTTAATGAAAGTGGATACCTGGTACGCCAGCATTTTCGCCACACTGACGGGCCAGGATAAAGCCCCGGCCAGGTGAGTGACCACGGGCTTTCTGGAGGGTAATCGCCAGATTCAGAGGCCCAGATCCGACAGACCAGGGTGATCGTCCGGGCGGCGTCCCAGCGGCCAGTGGAATTTGCGCTCGCTTTCTTTGATAGGCATGTCGTTGATACAGGCATAGCGATGGTGCATCAGTCCATCTTCACCAAATTCCCAGTTCTCGTTACCGTAAGAACGGAACCAGTTACCGGCATCATCACGCCATTCATAGGCGTAACGCACGGCAATGCGGTTATCCGTAAACGCCCACAACTCTTTGATCAGGCGATACTCAAACTCTTTTTTCCATTTGCGGGCAAGAAACGCTTCTGCTTCTTCACGATTGTTGGCGAACTCGGCACGGTTGCGCCATTTCGTATCCAGTGAGTATGCCAGCGAGACCTTTGCCGCATCGCGGCTGTTCCAGCCATCTTCGGCAAGACGCACTTTTTCAATGGCGGATTCGCGGGTGAAAGGCGGCAGTGGCGGACGAACTTCGCTATGGGACATGTTAAAGACTCCTGTGTATGTGGGTATACCCGCAAAAACGGGGTTTAGATACTCAGACATTAAGTTTCTGCCACTGTCCCGCAACGTCCCTTACGCGAAGGGGGATGAGGCCATCACCTCTCTATCTGAGCCGGTGAAGTCTTCCTCAACTACGTTAAAAATTATCTGGCCAGAGGTATTGCTTCTTGTCCATGCATTAATGGTAGAACGATCGTTCTACCTTCGTCAAGCGACTTATTAAAACAACGGTGAAATTTACGCCAGCAAAGGCCTCTGACGGGTGGAGAATCGCTTTCAGTTTCCAGGAAAATTTAATTAAAACAATTGGTTATTTCGTAATGGGGATTCATTTTTTTATTGATGGTGTTCGGGCTAACACCGTGGGTTTAAATTTTCCCGGCCTGTCAGTGTGCCTGTGGTCAAAGATTAAACAGGGGAATTACGGGCGACTGGAAAGGCGGGGCAGGTAATAGCGCGTAGATTTCGGAAAATAAGGCTCGGGATTGTCACCAGCCGGACGAGGGCGGCAGAGCAGAAATAACATCTTCTCTGCCATGCGCAAAGTAACAAAAGCCGGAGTTGTGAAGAGAGGGAGTATTGCCAGAACTACAAAATGTCTCCCCGGCCAGGCTAGTGACCGGGAAGCTGTTAATACCTGAACTCAGGTCAGGCTCAGACGCCCGTTAAGAAACCTGCTCCAGTAACAGTTGCGCTATCTCTCTGGCATCGTCGGCGGCACGGTAATCGCCCATCACACGAGAGATGGTGATAGCACCTTCCACCAGCAGCAGCAGCTTTCTGGCGAGGGAGGACGCGTGGTCAATATTCAGCTGACCGGCAAGCTCAAGGGTGTAGTCGAGTAACTTTTGTTTGTGCATCCTGGCAATCTGGCGAACAGGATCGCTGCTGTCACCCACTTCCCCCGCCGTATTGATAAACGCACAGCCACGGTAGCCGTCTGACTCAAACCAGTCCCGGAGTACGGTGAATATATTCAGGATCCGCCCCTGTGGGGTCTCCGCTTTGTCGCACTCTGCCCGGAACCACGCCATCCAGCGTACATCACGGGCATTCAGCGCGGCGGTAGTCACTTCTTCTTTGTTGGCGAAATAGCGATAAATGCTCTTCCGGGCAACGCCTGAGGTTCTTACCAGAAGATCCATACCGGTGGCATGAATGCCGTTCTGATAGATGAGATCCTCGGCGGTGGCGAGAATTTTTTCTCGCGTAGTCGTAGTGGTGGTGTTCTTGTTCATAGAGTGATGGTAGAACTGGCGTTCTCCTTGGTCAAGTATCAGACAGTCCGGGGGTGACTCGGGATGAGGGTCACGTCAAAACTGAAGCTGACTGTAGAGCGTTACCTCATGGGAGACAATCAGTTTCCTACCCCTCCTCTGAGAAAACCTTCAGCGTGGTCAGGCTCTCGTTCTGTTTCTGAAGGCTGCCACTTTCATGCGGTTGCCACAGGTCGCCATGCTGCACCAGCGGCGGCGATGTGATTTGCTCAGATCATGGAACAGCAGAATGCAGTCGTGGGCTTCACACTGACGTACAAATTCGAATTTATCGTCCGTTATCAGCCTCACCAGGGCGTCGGCGACAGGCCAGAGAAGGCCTGAGGGGTGATGGCAATCAGGCTGAACGTCGACCTGGTACTGCTGCCTGTCCGGAGACCATTGCAGGTTGGTCATCGGGCGTCCTTCCACAAGTATCGCGTTAATGACATGCACATCAGCTGCAACAGCCTGCATCGCTGCCTCTACGACCCTCCTTGCTGCCTGCCTGAACTGACGCGCTGCTGCCAGTAATCCGGGCGGTGCTTCCGTGCCTTCAGATACCACACCTGCCATGACAAGCCAGTCGGTGACGCTGCGATCGTCTACCAGGCAATCATGCCGTGCATCGCCGGTACCGTATTCAGTATTGATGAAATCCAGCGCGAGGTTATCCGCGAGGAAGAGAGGCCGGGAAGCAGTGAGTTGGTTGTCCATATCAATCCGTAACCTATAAATTAATTTTGACAGGTTACCAAATTTATGTGTAACCTTCAAATAAGCAATTTAACGGTTACATAGGGGTTATCATGGTATTATCAACATCCACACTTCGTTCTGCTGGTGAAGCGGCAAAGGTCCATTACCGCGTGAAACAGACGGGTGATGTGAAGATTTTCTATCGCGAGGCAGGCGACCCGGCTTCGCCGACACTGCTTATGCTCCACGGCTTTGCGGGCTCTTCCTTCATGTTTCGTGATCTGATTTCTCGCCTCGCCGACCGCTATCATCTTATCGCGCCAGACTTGCCCGCTTTTGGTTTTACAGAGGCCCCGCCGCGGGGCGAATATGCTTATACATTCAGCCAGCTTGCAGAGACCATCAACCTGTTCACGCAGGCACTTAATCTTGAAAGCTATGCGTTGATGGTTCACGATTACGGCGCCCCTGTTGGCTGGCGGCTGGCTCTGGCACATCCGCAGCGGGTAACAGCCATCATTTCCCAGAACGGCAACGCCTATGAAGAGGGGCTGGGCGATGCCTGGGCACCTATTCAGACCTACTGGCGCGAACCGACGCCCGAAAACCGGGAGGCGTTACGCGGATTCCCGACGCCGGACTCCATTAAATGGCAGTACCTGGAGGGCGTTGCGGATAAAAGCCTTGTTTCACCTGATGGATATACGCTTGAAGGGGCGCAAATAGTGCGGCCTGGCAATGCTGAGATTCAGCTTGATCTGTTGCTGGATTACGCCTCGAATGTGCAGATGTATCCTCTTTTCCAGACCTATTTCCGTGATTATCAGCCACCGTTGTTAGCCGTATGGGGCAAAAACGATCCCTTTTTCCTGGCAGCAGGGGCTCAAGCATGGAAACGCGATCTTCCTGATGCAGACATTCAGTTCTTTGATACCGGACATTTCGCCCTCGAGACTCACGCAGAAGAAATAGCCGTTAAAGTGCGTGATTTTCTCGACAGACATCTGTGCGAGCAGGAATAACGCCGCTTCGGGCTGCGCGACGTTTAAGCAGGAAGTACAGCCTGAACCAAAGGAATAATGAAGGGCGTGAGTGACCAGCACTATTATTCAAAGTGTACCTCATGCCCAGTTCATGCCGAAAATAAGGCAACGTATTTCAATATTATCTGACGCAGAGGAATAACAATGTCACTGACAGCAGGTGTGCAACATATTGGCTTAGCTGTATCAAATCTTGAGGCAAGTGCGGCGTTTTTTACCAAACTGCTGGGCTGGGAGGAAGTAAAACGGCGTGAGGATTATCCCGCTATTTTTGTAAAAGATGAAGCACTGATGCTGACGCTCTGGAAAACACAAACTGAGGCCCCCGTTAGCTTTGATCGTAAAAAGAATGTCGGCCTTCATCATTTAGCGTTGCGGGTTAATAGTAAGGCGGATTTATACAGAATCCTTGATATTTTAAAAGCAAATCAGATAGAAATTGAATTTGAGCCAACTCTTATCAGAGAGGGGCCCTCAATGCATATGATGTGTTATGAGCCAAGTGGGATAAGAGTTGAATTTTACTGTTCAGATGAGCGGAATGGATAACATTATTTATTACTCTGCTGCTGCCCATTACGTGAGAGCCTGATGCCTCCCTCACTCAACCGTAAGACAGCGGTTTGCATGGGGGATGAATGAACGACGCCAGAGGAATACGAGTCACGTGGTTTATCGAGGCGTCCTTGCCTCTTCTGGCACTCCTTGTCAGGCCAACATAGTCTGTTTATCTGACGTTATTCAGGCGCATTGACCTGGGTGAGGACCGCTCCGTCTTCTCCGAGAAGCTGGAGTTTAAGCACTTCACTTTTAATCAGCGGCAGAGGAACCATATTAGGCTGACCACTGTTGCCAACATAGTCAGTGCCGGTTGCTTTCAGAAAGTAACGGACACTCATTTTGCCGCTTTCCAGCGATTTCGAAATGGTGCGAGCCAGTGTTTCGTCGGTGGCCGGAATAAAGCTGATGCGCTCCGTTTTAGACAGGTCGATAGCGCAGTTAGTATGTTTTTCGTAGCCGGTCTGTTCGTTGAATAAAAATTGCTTGCTGTCGCTGTTTACCCAGACCTGAAAACCTGCAACGCCTTTTGGATGCGCGGAGCTCTGATCGTTCGCTTCAATGTAGCGGGTGATAAACACGTTATTTGGTTTTCTGTCGTTGTGGATTAACGTCAGGGTAAAATAGTCGCTGACCTTCGTATCGGTCATGGCATCAATTTTTGCACGCATGCTGTTGATGAAGTCGGTTCGCTCGAAGTGTTCTTCTTTCTTCATCAGCTCTTGTGGCGCAATCAGGAAAGCGTAGTTCTCATCGGGTGAGGTACCAGAAACTTTTTTATATAACCCCAGGCATTGCAGGTTGGTATTAATGGCAGTGAATGCTGCGTCAGCAGGAATGTCGGGAGTTTTATTGACCGCTTGCGCCTGCTGTTTATGTTGGTCAGCAGGGGGAGTATTTTTTACCTCCTCTTTATTATCACAACCTGCAAGAAACAGGGCGGCAGTTAACAAAGATACCGTAGTAAAAGTTTTGGTCTTCAACGTCTTCCTCACTTTAAAATTAACCTACTTAAATTTCCATCTGACAAGTGACGCTCAATAAATGAGCATCTCTCAACCCGTAAAGACATCATTATGTAAAGCTCATGCTGAATAATTTACGCCCGTAACTAATGCGGCACTGATTTATCGGGGAAGTGGGTTCAGCGCTTGAATGTCTGTTTTTGCAATGTTGTTTTTAAGGCAAGCATTGTACTACGCAATTGTCATACTGCTACCTGCCATATTTTTCCCCTCTTTGCAAAAGCCGCACTGCGTAAAGCAACGGTTTCGGTACGCGGAGCGGCGCTAAAGCCCCTGGGCCTGACGCTGCTGTTCCGCGGTACGCCAGCAGGGAGATGAGTCTCATGTTTGTAAGTGCTGAGCATGGAATGACTGCATTAACAACGCTCGGGGAGATCGAGTGCTGCAAGAATGGCCGTTTCCATTTTTTGCGGGGAGGTGAAGGGGGCAAAACGCCTGAGCGGTGTACCATCGCGTCCAATCAGAAACTTAGTGAAGTTCCATTTGATTCGCCCGCCCGGCAAGCCAGGTAATTCGTTTTTAAGATAACGAAACAGCGGGTGCGCTGCGGTTCCGTTTACCTCTACTTTTCCGAACATCGGGAAACTTACACCGTAATTAATGTGGCAGGTCTGGGCGATGTCATCGGCGTCGCCGGGCTCCTGCTTACCAAACTGGTTGCAGGGAAATCCCAGCACCACCAGACCCCGGGCGGAATATTTTTTGTACAGCGCCTCAAGGCCGCCATATTGCGGGGTGAAGCCGCAATGGCTGGCGGTATTAACCACCACAACGACCTTGCCTGCGTAGTCGGCCATAGAGATAAGCTGGCCGTCCAGTGTGATCGCCGTAAATTGATGAAAAGTCTTCATATTATGGTCCTCAATTCCCCCCGTTCGACCGAGATGCTGCTGCATGGCGCGATACAGGTGGGCACAGTATTCATGGGGGCGATGCTACGATTCCGCTCTTTCCTGAGGCTTCGAACGCTACGATCTTCCCTGCTTTGCCTGGGGCATTTTCCGCTGTTCTCAGCGGCAAAGAGTCGTTAACCCCGGTCTTAAATCCCTGAGCCGCTATACTGACCAGTGCAGCTGCATTTTTTAGACGAGGCTGAGCCCGAAAAATTACCTCATACCTACCTTACTTGTTAGCAGGAGAGCAATATGCAGAAGAGTAAAACCCTGAAAGGGCTGATTGCCTTATCGGCAGTAGCCGCATTGTTCAGCACTGCAAGCGTGCAAGCCCAGACGCAGACGAATGCAGCGCAGAGTAACGTCGCAGGTCAGGCAGAATCGAGCACTAAGCTTAGCGCCGGCGACGCAAAAGCGTTAAAAGATATGGCCCAGGCCAATATCAATGAAATCGCTGCCGCGAAGATTGCGCAGGAGAAGGCGCAAAGTAGCGAAGTTAAAGCCTTCGCGGAGCAAATGATCAAAGACCACGGCGACGCGCTGACCAAAGTACAGACGGTCGCCCAACAAAAAGGGGTGGAACTACCGACTGAGCCGGACGCCACCCACAAGACCATGGCCGCTAAACTGGAAAAACAGAGTGGCGAGGCCTTTGACAAAATGTATATGGAAAATGCCGGTACCAAAGATCACAAAATGGTGCTATCGACCCTGAAAAGCGACGCTACAAAGATCAAGGATCCGGATGTGAAGGCGCTGGCCGACGCGCATACGCCTGTCGTTGAGCAGCACCTGAAGTCTGCGCAGCAGATGTCGAAGTCAGCCGATAAGTAATACGTTATTCGACAGGCACAGAATCTGCGCCCTGGACTGCGAGATTAAAGCGCATAGCAGGCAGGGCGGGATCGTTGCATGTTGCATAATGACTGTCGTTCCTGACCGCAGGTTTGCTGACGACTGCATTAACGTAAGGCCGCCATAAGAGAGGCGGCAGGACGAGACATTGCGAAGGACCGCATTTGGTTTAACACAGGCCTGGATAAATCAGCCGTTATGGCGGGCATTCCACTCTTCGCGGGTAATTTCCCATAGTTCGGAGTCAAGCAGACCACTCACATAGGCTTTCTTTTCCGTCCGAATAAGACGCATACCGCTACTGACTGAAATACGCTGGGACCGGCTGTTGTCTGCTGCTTTCGGCGCGCGCAACACTGGCTTATTCAGGGTATTAAACCAGTAATCGGTTGCGGCAATACTTGCCTCACGCATATAGCCCTGCCCCTGATATTCCGGTGCCAGCCAGAATCCGCGGTTATTATCCTCAACGTCGTAAAGACAGATTAGCCCCATGAGCTCGTCAGGCGTTTCACGACATCTGATGGTCCAGAACCAGGCCACGCCTTTTGCCATATCAGGAAGCGCGACGTTATTGACGTAATTCTCTGCGCCATTATCCGGGTAAGGCCAGGGTACTGAGGCGACCATATATCGAACCACCTCCCAGTGTGGGTAGCGTTTTTGAATCTGAACAGCATCCTCTGGGACAAGCGGCTTAAGTAAAAGGCGTTCTGTTACGAGAAGAGGGATTGTCATCGATATATTTCCTTATGTTTATTCCATTCTGTTCAACCCGGGATTCACTACCCTATGACTCTCTTCTGTCAGGGTATACGAGCGGAGACTGCGGTCAACAGGCGTCAGATTTATCGATGCTTCGGCTGACGTGCTCTGTCTTTTCGCCGTGGCATGATCCACGCCTGTTTTGTGCGAGCGAGGCCCTGGCGGCAGCGGTAAACCCCACGGCGGTATAAACCGGGCCTCTCAGGCGGTTACCTGTTAACTGCCGCTTAGCGCCAGAGTGTTGGGTCGGGCCATTCCCGCCAGTGCGGCGTTAGCATTATCGTTCATTCCTTTTGGCGTAACTATCAGGCCAGCAGTAAAGGTTAACGCCTGGTACCTAAGATCCTTGTGGCAATCGCTTTTGCACTCTTGAGCTTTACCTTTCCTGCCTCGGAATGCGTGCTGGATTCAAAGGTTTCAAAGTAAAGGTCGATGTTTTCTGCGGCTTTTTCTATAAATACCTGCGGGAGTTGCGAGCAAATAGACTGAAAAATTATTTCATAAGCTAAAGCACGGCACTGCAGGTCATCAATCACTTCTTCGACTGGCTTCATAACCTCTCCTTGATCAAGGCGGTGATACTCGCTGATAAACAGAAAACTTTCGAAAGCGAGTACCTGGGCGACAGGAATATTTAATGTAGCTGAATAAGTCTGACTTGACAGCATTCGCGCTATTTCAGCGAAAACCAGGTCGCCTCAGAGCGGCGAAAAGAGCATCACCAGGCTGTGGTTAACGAAGCCCGCCCGGGATGCTAAACCTTAAACTATCGCTATGACCACGCGCCAGAAACATAGCGGCGGGTCGGGAATCACACTGACGAGTCCGACTATAGTGGCTTGCCAACGCGCGGAGCGTAAACGGGTACCCAGGACGATGCTCGTGGGGTTTAAAAATCACCCCGTCAGCTACCTGTTTTCTCTGAAAGTTACCTATCGACATTTTAATAAATCTACAATTTTGTATGCCTCTTTTTCGTACATATTGCATCGAATAACTTCCAGCGAGGTAGGGCGACTAAAATAATAGCCCTGTGCAATATCACAATTGTATTTTTTTAATTGTAACAGCTGCTCCTGTGTTTCAACGCCTTCTGCAGTGACTTCCATGTTATAGTCTTTACTTATGCCAATGATTTTTTCAACTATATTTTTTGCAGTTTGTGAGTCATTCATGGCAAAGATGAACGATTTATCAATTTTTATTCCATGAAAAGGAAAACTATGCAGGTGGTACAGAGAGGTAAAACCTGTACCGAAATCATCGATAACTAATCTGATACCCATCTCTTTCAATTCCTGCATTATCTGCAATGCGCGCTCCGGTTTGCATAATGTGATGTTCTCGGTGACTTCCAGTTCGAGGCGAGATGAAGATAAACTGGAAGCCATTAGGGCTTTTTTAATTCTGAGAATTACATCACTGGTTTTAAATTCCAGGGGCGAAATGTTAACTGAAAGGCTAATTTTATCAAAAGTCTGGGCGACTTCCTTGCAGGCATTTTCAAGTACCCAATCGGTAATAGAGGTTATGATACCCGTTTCTTCAGCCAGAGAGATAAACTGATCGGGCATAATGACTCCATGCCGGGGATGCCGCCAGCGCACCAGGGCTTCCACTGAGGTCATGCATGACTTCTTGATATCAAATTTAGGTTGGTAAACCAGAAACAGTTGGTCTTTCTCTATTGCTTCACGTAAATCACTTTCCATTTCCCTGCGCTGGATAATTTGCTTGAACATATCAGATTGATAGATTTCATAGGAGTTCCCGCCTTTGTTTTTCGATTTATACAGGGCGATATCCGAATAGATTAATAAATCGTTAGCTGTCAGGGCATCCTGCGGCGAACGTGCACAACCGATATTCACACCTACAAATATTTGGTTATTATAGACATGATAAGGTTTACTCACCGAATCAATAATTCTCTGACAAAGAGCATCAATATCATTATCCTGGCTGGGGTCAGATACAATAATGATAAATTCATCTCCTCCCTGGCGTGTCACCATGTCTGAATCACTTAAGCAATGGCGTAACCTGTCAGCCACTTCGCTGAGAACGATATCGCCTGCGGCGTGGCCGTATAAATCATTGACTGATTTAAAATCCGTAAGATCCAGACTCAACATTACCAGCGAATTACCCGCTTCGCTTCGGGATTGTAATTTACCTGTAAGAAATTCCTGCATCATTACGCGATTAGGCAGTCCCGTTAATGCATCATGATGGGAGAGAAAGCGAATACGCTCATTCGCTTCCACCTCATGGGTGACATCAGAGGCGGTACCACGAAAGCCCATTGTGCCATCCGGCAACCGTGCTCTCTTTATAGTTAAGTTACAGTAGCGGTTATTGCCCGTCGCGGAAACGTAACGGCAATGAGACAAAGACAAACAGTTACCTGATTGGGTTGGCGTCAGCCAGCCTTTGATTGTGGCATGGTTATCTTCAAAAAAGTCTATTAAGCTTCGCTGAAGCCACTCATTGATACTGTAGCCAGTAATTAATGGGAAGCGCGCAGAAATCCATGTAATCTTTAACGAAGGGTTAGCTTCCCATATCCAGTCAGTCGTTGCATCGACAACGTCTTTAAAGCGTTGCTCGCTATATAATAATTCAGAGCGGCTTTGTTCCAACAAAAATGTCTGTTCATCATTCAAACGTGCTTTCATCATAGCCTTACGGGTAAGATGTAAGGCGAAGAGCGCAGCAGTGACCATGAAAAGAATCAGCAGAGGGATAACCCAGTAAAGTAAATGCTCAGAAGGGGATTTGCTCTGCCACGCAACCGTTAAGCACTCTTCAATATCTGAGGTGCAAATCTTACTCTGATTCAATATGGGATCCGCAGCGTGTGCTGATATTAAATGGAGATCGGTAATGCCGTATTCATCTCCAAGTTTCTGCATTTTCACTGGAGTTAATATGTCGAAAAAAATCATCAACGTATTTTTTTGATTAATATAAGACTCGAATTTAATGTTTTCACGCACAATCCATGCTGCTGCCACTAATGCAACCTGGCCATTAATATTAATCAATTTTGAAATGGTTTTTCCCTTACTTTCATCAAGGGCAGCGAAAAGGCTCCGGGAAATATCTTTTCCTAACCATTTATCCATTGGTACTGTACTCAGTTGCCCATTCTGTATGCTATACTGAGTTTTCCCATCTGGAGATAAAATAAAAACACCTTCGTAGTTAAATTTTGAGTAAAGAGAACTACCAAAATTTTGCTCATTCCAGGCCCAGTTTTTGTTCACGGTGCTTGAAAGGTTATCATAAGCCTCATTCCAGTTTGCATTATCTGTTAAATGCAAACGTAAATTTTCCTGGCGATTATCAAGGGATTTTGTTATTAAATGAGACTTTTCATTATAATCATAGTGATTTAAATCTTTTTTTATCTGAACAAGCGTGAGAATTATGGTTAAAAATATAAATATCATTAAACCCGGGATGAGTAATGTAATTTGCTGGAGTATCTCTTGAGTTTTGCCATCCAGCGAGGGTGGCGTTCTATTATCGAATAAGCTCATGATTAGACCTTGAATTAATGACTCATGAATCCCAAAAAAGTATCTTTGCTTGTCTTATAGAAATCTTAAAAAAGCTTACCAGGCATATAGTTGTGACTCTACTCATTCAAACTATCGTTAACGTTATAAAGTCGCACGGGTGCTGAGTGGTGTGCCGGCCACTATGGTAAATACTGCGCCTGGTAAGAAACGTTACTATAAAGAAGGCCTTAGAGTCGCTTCAGTGAAAATTAAAACCATTTTTATACCCTCCGGTTAAGGAGGGTATAAATATTAAAAGGATTCCCAGTCAGTCCCGGCGCTCGTCACTGCTGCAGGTCGCAGGGAACGTCTGACAGGCAAGGCGGATTTAGGTTTATTTTTTTGCGGTTCAGTGCCAATTTTGAATACTGAAACCAATTGAGAAAGCTGTTCGGCCTGTTGCTCAAGAGATAATGACGCTGCTGATGACTCCTGGACCAGGGCAGCATTTTGCTGGGTAGTAGAATCAAGCTCGGTGACAGCTTTCCCTATCTGGTCAATACCTCTGCTTTGCTCATCTGAAGCATCGGAAATTTCATTCATAATGCCGCTGACATTCGTAACCGATTCGACAATTTGCTCCATAGTCGAACCAGCCTGATTAGCCATTTCGGAACCAAGATGCACGCGATTGACTGACTCTTTGATCAGAACTTCAATTTCTTTCGCAGCCTGCGAGCTTCGCTGCGCAAGATTTCGTACTTCTCCGGCCACCACCGCAAATCCGCGACCTTGCTCTCCCGCGCGCGCTGCCTCGACTGCAGCGTTCAATGCCAGAATATTCGTCTGGAATGAAATGCTGTTAATAACATTAATGATATCTGTAATTTTATTAGAACTTTCAGTGATGGTTTCCATTGTGCTGACCACATCCCAGACAATTTTTCCACCAGCGCGAGCATGTTCGGCGGCGACCCCGGCAAGCTGGCTTGCCTCACGGGCGTTATCAGCATTACGTCTGACCGTAGAGGTCAACTCTTCCATACTCGCAGCCGTTTCGACCACTGCCGCTGACTGCTCTTCCGTACGGGAAGCGAGGTCAACATTGCCAGCCGAAATATCAGAAGAGGCGCTGGCGACGTGGACAACAGATTCTTTGATTTGGGCGATCATTTCCCGGAGCTTATCGTTCATTATGCCCATCGCGATGGTTAACCGCCCAAGTTCATCTTTCGACTGAGGCTCAATAATCGCAGTGAGATCGCCCCCGGCTATGCGTTCAGCAAGCGTCAGGTTATGTTTGATCTGGCGGGTCATCTGCCTTGTCAACAGCCAGGCCACGAGCAGTCCAGTTATTACTGCGCAGACGGCAACCAATGCCATGGTTAACATTACGTTTTGAATGACATCAATATTTTTTTGTGTTTGCCCTGCAACAAGATCGGTCGTAATTGTGTTTATTTTATCAGCCACACCTGTTAACACCGTAGCTGCTTTCTGGGATTCAATTAAGGAATGACTATAGGCCTCTACGTTTTCACGCATGAGCTTGAGATACTTTAACGCCTGTTCCTTTGCCGGGAGAGAAAGGACGATGTTTTCAGAATTTATCAACTTTAATGCAGCATTGTACTCCGTCATAAAGTCGTCCATCCCACGTTTCCCGGTGGAGGACTGTATCTCATACACGGACATTCCCATCTCATTCAAATCGACAAGTAACGACACTTCATCTTTAGAAATGCTTTGCTGCTGGAACAGGAGGGCACTGTATTGAACCAGTGGTGCTTTCGAATCCTGTGAGGTCAGTTGCGCTGCTTTTTGCTTTGTCAGGGAGTCTAACTGTACAAAGCTGTCACGCTGACTGGCGTAAAGAGGGATGGTATCGCGCAGTTCCTTAAATAAGATCCCTGCATCCTTATCCCAGGTGAAGTTTTGACCCTTAAACGCAATTTGATCCATTTTGCGGATGGCTGCTATATTATTCTGCAGGGCCGCATCTTCATGATTAAGCTGGTATATCAAACGATTACGTCTTGCCGTGTTCAGTTCGTCACTAATTTCATTAATGAGTTTTCCCTTAAGGGCATGATTGCGGATGGTGTCAGACTGAACAATACTGATCAAAGAAGAGAGTACGATAATAATTATTAAAACCGTAAAGCCACCAAATAGTTTAGCAGCCACAGGAAGGTTTTTTAGAGATGGTAGTAGCTGAGCCATAGAGGGTTCCTCGTTAAAATACCTGGTTTTCTTTAATTATCTTTATGTTACGGAAACTTTCACTCTACTGTTTCGCGTAGTGTAAATGCTGGGTCTAATATTCATTATGAATTGACTCATCTTGTCATCGGCCGTGTTTGATAAAACATTAATATTATCTGTAAGAAGCATGATGCAAGGTTTGTTTCTTTTAATATTTTTTTCTGTATTGCATAATATATGTGATCTGTTTAACACTCAGTAAATGCCACCCTGATAATAATTAGCATGAGAAGGGTGTTAACCTTAAAAACATCTCAATGATAATACTGTCAATCATTCTCGCAGCGAACATTTCCGGTCAATTGCAAAAGTCCCTGTTCAAATCTTCCGATATTTCGTCTCTTTACTATGAGTGGCTACAATCACCGTTAACATAATGGCGTTCTGCCTGGAGCACACGACTGTTCCTGAGCAGACAGAGCGACACCCAGGTGAAGTTATTACTTAAAAAATCTATCTTTTTGATATCTATCATAAATACACCCAGATTGTTGTCGGGTGTCCATGACCGATAACCCCTTGCATTCTCAGATGATAAACACCGGAATCACGCTTTGCACAGTGTTCGCATACTTTTGCACTATAACGAAAAAATTAAATCAGCCAGCTTTCCTGGAAAAGTAAACTTAAATTAAATTATTTTGGTGCATGTAAAAAATAACATTCATGTCGCAAACAGATAATAAAGGCCTGGTTATTGAAATCAAGCAAAAACGGCAGTATTTTTTAATTGCTTATACATCAATTCAGAACCGCAATAATGCAGGGCTGATTATGAGCAAACCTTAATTTTACCTTAAGAAATTAGGTCGCCACCATGATTTTTAAGCGTAGTGTGAGCCCCGAAGATTTAATTTTAATGCAAACGGTAAAGGAATTGCTGCTGGAAGAAAATCTTACTCATAGCGAGCTAATAAATAGCATCGTCAGTAAAATGCAGGTGTCATTAAATGAAGAACACCGTAAAACCTGCTCATCCTTGATCCGTGACATCTGGATATCTCAGGCGTTCAACGCAGAAAAGGAATCCAGTAAGGGTTCTCTATCCGGGAATAACAGGCTTGTAAACATAAAGCGTGGAGCCTTCAACCCGAAACAATGAATACAACCGGGAGCAAGGTAGCTTCTTATATATCATTTAACTTAAGGTGCAGAGTTATAGGGCAGGTAATGTCGCTTGCCCTTTTTTATGAAATACCTGGCTGTATGCCTGCTTAATAACAGCGTATAAGTGCATCACACTCCGCCGCTGGCAACACCTGGCGCGTAAAATCTGAGCTGTTTCTTTGCTTTTACGCAGGAGTGTTGTTTGCGGTCGCGGTTTTGCTGGCGTGATTAGCCAGGCCCCTCACTTCCCGCTGCCAGCAGCGGAACCAGCACATCGCTAACCGGAACTGGAATGCCATGAGCATGACCGTAGCGTTGTATCACGCCGTTACGGATATCCCATTCCATCGGGCGATTAGCCTGCCGGTCGGCCAGAATCGAGGTGCCTAAATCGGCGGGGGCGCGTTGAAAACCCTCTATGATCTCCTCCACGATACGATCATCCAGTACCGCCCCTTCTGCGCGAGCTACCGCCAGACACTCATGCAGATAAGCGTGGGCAAGCGTGCTGACGTCCTCGCGGGAAAACATACCGGCACGGCGATTTGCCAGAACCATCAGGCCGGCTACCGCATTTTGTAAAAGCTTGCGCCAGGCCACAGAACAAAAATCGTCGGACAGCTCAACGCTGCATGAGGTGCCGCTCAGGGCCTCTGTCACCCGTTTTGCCTGCGGAACATTCGGTAACGTCAGACGCGGTTTAGCGCGTAGCCAGACCGATGCATCAGGTTCACGCTGAGCCGGAAACCAGACCACCGACGGCAGTACCGTTGCGCCATTGACCAACCCTGCAAGTTGAGCTTTTTGTTCAACACCATTTTGCAAAGCGCAGACCACCGTATTTTCATCGCATAAAACGCACAGCCACCTGGCAGTGTCGGCGTTCTGAGTCGTTTTTACCGCCACGAAAACCAGGCTCATGGGGTGTTTGATGGTTGCGGGATCGGTTAACACCGGACCGGGAACAACAATTTCGCCTTCATCATGACGCAAGACTAATGTTGAATGCGCGGAGCGTCCGCAAAGTAGCGGCGTCCGGCCTGCTTCATGCAGTACCGCCGCGATAGTGGTCCCTATCGCACCCGGTCCAATCAGCGCAGTGGCTGGAAAGTCTGACATTGAACCTTCTCCTGATCTGCTATGCCATGGTCAAACAAGAGATGAACCACTGGCAGATGCCCGGCAGAGGGCGTTTGTAATGTGGCCTCTGTTGCGTATAACCCGTTTCAACTTTTTCAGGCGTAAGTAAGGCTAACCATATCTGAAAGTGTAGGGGAGAATGACAGCCTTAACGCTCTGTCAGAGCATATTTTATCTTTTAATAGCAGGAGCACGGCGTGGGGGATTTTATTTTCGGATCAAAAATGCCCAGAACGTAACGTCGCAGGGGAGGGGTAATAATGCATAAGCACGATTGAAAACGTAGCGGCAGAGACGCCAGTGGGTGACTCTTTTTAACGTTATGGAACTCTTTTTTTGCAGTTTCAGGACCAGGTCTGATTAACCGGTATTAAAACAAGCTATCCGCATGATAATGGCGTATGCTTAGGTTTAATGTAACCAATCAACCTTAACCGTGAATATTATCTAATTTCATTCGTATATTCATGGCGAATTGCACTTTAGTCCACATGATTATGCCTGATGATGAATTCTCATTTACTCCTTGGGTTGTTAAGAATATATCTTAAACAAGGGGTTGGCGTGAAAAATGAGAATGTAATAATTGGCGAAGCGATAGAGTTCCTGCTCAGTACACGCCCACGCGAAGAATTTAGTAGGGAAGCATTAATTGAGCATTTGAAACGTCAGTACGCCCAAAAATATGAATCCAGCGCATCGTTAGAAGAAATTGAACTTTATGAGCGGGCGCTTAAGTCGGTTATGTTTACAAAAAAATGAATGGCACGTCGAAAATAAGGCAAGGATTTTATTTTTACGACGTTATTATGTCAGCTTTCAACTATTACCTTTTTATAGAAGAAAGATTGCTAGTCATAGAGTCTGGCAAAAACATCCGCTTCGCTATAACCTACCTGATGTCGTGAAAAACCATAATCTGAGAAAGATGAGCGTCGTCTGGAATGCAGGATCTTATAGATAAACGGGTACCACAGGCCGAGCATAGCGCGCCATGTGGGGTATCTTTGTCTGCACTGAAGGTAGTAAAAATAAATTTCTTACAGTTACAGACCGGACATGTAAATTTAATGTTAGGAATAAATTTCTCCTCGCTGTTGCGTTATCACTCATTGTATCACTTCGCTTTTTGCTTAAAGGATATATCGAAGGAAAAATATACCACTGACATCCATAAATTTTGTCAGCTCTGGCAAAGACACCCTGGCAGGACGACGATCATGAGCACGGGTAAAAATGCATTGTCAGCGTTAAGGTATTAAAAAACCCGCAATAAGCGGGCTTTATGATTATCAGCAGAGCGTAATAAGGGGGCCTTAGACAGGACCGGTTTTTCACCTCTACACGATAACAGGGTCTTGCTTACAGCGCGGTAACGTTAGCCGCTGCCGGGCCTTTTGCACCATTTTCAATGGTGAAAGAAACCTGCTGACCTTCATCCAGAGTTTTAAAGCTATCACTTTGAATAGCAGAGAAATGTACGAATACATCTTTGCTGCCATCGTTAGGGGTGATGAAGCCAAAACCTTTATCGGAGTTAAACCATTTTACTAAACCAGTCATTTTATTAGACATAGATACTTCCTTAGTTGATGAGCCACGCGAGGCGGCGATGATGGCCTGTAATAAAAGAGTTACTTACTTGGCGCTTAGGAGAAGGCTCACGAAGAAGAGTATCTTTGGATAACACTTGAACTGAGGACTGCTTTACTAAAACTGCGTTCATAAGGTCTGTATTCCAAACCGGTAACGTCATTAAGGCACAGTAATTTTTATTTAGCAATGTTTAACTTTTTTTATTTTAACCGCTCACACGCCCGGATGGCTAAATGTCTGTCGGTTTCTCGCGGTGCGCTTAACATCCGCTTTGTCTATGCTTTTAAGTTTTTACTTAACCTTACGAAAAAACGTCTGGATGCAGTGACTGTTATGAGAGGTATATATTTGCCGCTACCGGTCCGCTAAGACCATTGATGCGGCAAAACTCAACGCGAATGCCTGGCAGGAGTTGTTCTGATTCACTGGTATTGAAAGCTGAAATATGCAGAAGAACGTCTTTTCGACCATCTGATGGGGTGATGAGCCCTTTACCACTGAGGCTGTCAAAGCTTTTGACAATGCCTGTCATTTTACGAGACAACGATGTTCCTTTTATGTAAACCCGGAACAACTATACGCTAAAATTAATACATTGCTACTCTTTAGCTTTTTATAAGCCAGGTCGCCTGACCAGTTGCCGAAAAAATTTGTTCGATCGGTCACGAAAGAGAGTGAACAACATTGCCAGATGAGTCGATTACTGAATCATTCATCTTTACACCTGGCATGAACGTTCTGTCAGAAACGTGGGGCAGATTTAAATAATTTATTGCAGTATGGGCAGACAAGCTGGGCACCTTTCTGAACCCGGCTGAAGCTATGTTCAGAATCTTTGGCACAGTTAGGGCACGGGCATTTTACTAAATGGTTACGGCGGGTTAATGCGTCTTTACGTCCGGACATAGGCAACTCCTGATATGAGGGGGGCCTACCATACACGTTTAATCAGGCTACTGCTTAGATTTATTAACCTCTGGGTCATATTTAAAAATGCAAGACCTTTCGCCAGGCATGTGTCATTGGCCCAGCGTCGCCTGGTATATAAACAGCCACGTCGTTTTGTTCTGGCGGATTTTCTACCAGCCACGTAACTCGGGGTTGATGCCGTGCAAGGGCAATATACCTTTTCTTAAAACCGGTGAAGGTCGATTGCCGCTACTGGTAAGCAAGGTCAAATTCTTACGGCAGCAGCCACTCTTTTAGAAGAACGATCTTCATAGCCGATAACCGAAGCCTGCATTCAGAAATGTTGACGGCTACTGACTGAAAATCAATGAGGCGTTTTTACGCTCAGGGAGTATAACTGGCGGCAGTGGAGGCGAGTAACCGAGGTGTGATGCTTATAAACAGCAATCTGCGGTAATTGCGACCAATCAGACCTGGTTGTTGCCTTGAATAACGTACCTGCCAGGCCTTAAGAAGAAGATAACCTGCCATGTTTCTTTAAAACTGATAACCCTGATAAAATTGTGCCCTACGAGAGTACTGAATGTCCCACGCGCCGAACATCCAACCTGATTTAAAACATATGTTCAGATGAAAATAGATTCAGCGTAAAACTATGTAGTTTCTGGGGGACGAAAAATCCTTTTCCTCGATCCACCTGTAATAACCACAGGAAGGGGCAGAATAATTATTCAGGAAACATCCTAATTTCAGGTAAACGGTGCGGTGATGAACTGACCTTGCAGATCGTGAGAAGGTAAACAGCACGTCAAAGTGATCGAGAATATCAGGACATATTCTGAAGTAATGTATGGTCAAAGCGAGAGAAAGGCGTCTGGCAAAGGGAAATGATCGTAAAGCGAAGAGGGTGTAAGAAAGAGAAGTGGGGAGAAAAAAACGCTCCCCACTAAAAAAATCAGATTGCGAAATCTTCGAGCTTTTTGCCTTGTTTAATCGCGGCAGTAATTGCTTTTGGCGTACGACCCTGGCCTGTCCAGGTTTTCTCGCTGCCATCTTCATCAATATACTTATATTTAGCCGGACGCGGCTCACGCACTGACTTACGCTTGGTAGTGGTGGTTTTCAGAGAAGAAAGAAGTTCAGTTGGATCAATACCTTCTTCCAGCAATTTCTGACGGAACGCAGCCAGTTTTGCTTCTTTCTCTTCAAGTTCGCGCTTCTGTGAAGATTCTTCTTCACGACGCTCTTCAACAATAACAACCAGTTTTTCTAGCATCTCTTCGAGAGATTCAAGAGAAACTTCGCGAGATTGCGCGCGAAGGGTACGAATGTTGTTAAGGTTTTTTAGTGCTTCTGACATCACATTACTCCTTGTCCTGGAAATTAAAATCTAACAAAACAATTTTTAGTTATTATTGAGTAAAAATCAATACCACAATAGAGAGTAATTCCGCTATACCGCATTATTTTTTTACTCATGCTCAGTTTTTAGCATCACGATATATTTTTTGCAGAGCGATATCCGAGTGCAGAGGTATAAATATGATACCGCGCTCCATAAAAGCGCAGCCTGATGCTTATATCCTGCAATTTCGTAGGTCTTTTCCGTCATTATGTGAGCGAGCGAGAAATTTTTTGTGCCTCAGGCTAAAAAATTTTGCGTTTTTGGGTGCTATTTTTATTGGTGCGTTGTGGGTGATGATACGCCTTGCGCATGTGCAGGCAAGAAAGGCGGCGTTGTGCACGCTACCTTCGCCGCTTCGCTATGGCGGAATAATGATACATTTTTTTCCAAAGCTGAAGATTGCCATCTGGCGACGTTACGTCGTGCGTAAGGTGAAACACATTGCAGAGTAAAAGTGTTTTGCACGTTAAGGCCAAACGGAGTTTTCGTTGTAACATCGGTTTCTTTGTAAACACAAGACTGCATGTTATTTATGCAGTCTGTTTTTGGCGCGAGAAAAGGCGTTACGCTGTGTGAATGACGGTAGCGGAAATGAGAATAATGAATAACGGGCAAATGATTGACTGGATTTATAACTTAGATTTGCGCTGTTTCCAGATTGCGATGGCGTCATTGATGTTGTGGGTGACGATATCGCCTACTTTTTCGTCATTCAGGTAAACGTCATAGTGGTCCTGATTGAACCTGAAGACAATTATTTCCCCCTGATAACGGACCCGTTTCTCCTTGACCGTAATGCCTCGGCTGCGCATAGCGATTTTTGCGATGGGGTCTACTTTCCTGTCTTTCATGTGGTGATCGATGAGCCTCTTATTATCATGTGTCGTATCCGGGCTGGCGCGCAGGCGTCATGATATTAATTTTATATGCCCGGCGAGAAAAGACCATTAATGTAAAAAGAGTATGGCAAAGAAAAATAGTGCCTGCTGATGTAAATCTTAAGGCTTTCTTAATCGAGACGTGTTCTCTGCATTCCGTCTTGAGGGGAGCTTTTTCAGGTTCTCAGGGCAGGAAATTAATCGCGAAGTAATGGCTGAGAATTATTCTGATTCTCATTTCGTAAAGTACGCTATCCCTCCAGCATTTATCAGGCGCAGAGGGAATATCCTGGTAGCGAAGCATTGCAATTACGCTCTCTTTAATCAATAACGCAGAGACTCACCACCAGGAATAAAAATAACCTTTAACCCGGTCAAAATAATCACTGCACCGGTGAGCGACGCTCATCGCCGGATATCACTAACAGGTTTTACCCGGCATGAAGTTAAGCCCCCATCCGGCGAGGGACAGGGGAAGATGAGGGCGAAAGACGATCAGATAAACCCATCGTCGTCGTTACTGGTATCAAAATCATCGTCACTGCTTTGATCAAAGAAGGGGTCTCGGGTGTCCTCACTGAGGCCGTCCACGCGGTTATCCGAAGCTTGCAGGAAACTGTCCTGACTGGGGTCGCCCCAGGAGTGATCGCGTGTGAAATCCGCTTCCGGTGTTACCGGGGGTTCAATGATATTCACTATCTCTTCCGGCTGAGCGTGATGAAACATACTGGTCAGCATATCGGCCAGCACAACCCCGCCCGCGACCCCGGCCGCCGTTTGCAGTGCACCAGACATAAACCCGCCCGCACGAGAGGGCGCAGCCGGTGGCAACTGTGTGCCGGAAGCGGAGTATGGTGGTGGTGTGCCGGTGTTGCCCTGCTGGGCCTGGGGCTGGGTTTTCCCGCCACCAAACAGGCTACTGAGAAAACTGCCGCCAGCAGGTTGTTGCGTTTTAAGCGTGGCGACCTCGTTTTGTAATGCCTGTACCTGGTCATGCAGCCGCGTTAATGCAGCCTCCTGAATAAGGATCGACTGAGCCATGTAATACGCGGCGGCGGGTTGTTGCCTTACATATGCTTCAATTATCCGTTCGGCTTGTGCATCCCTTGCACCGCTTTGCTGCTCCGCTTGTTTCAGACGCTGAAAAAGCCCCTCGATAAGCCGTTGTTCTTCGTGTTGCATAGCGAAAACCTCAAATGCAGGGAAGGTGATGAGCGCCGCTTGCGCTCACCGGATAAGGTAGATGTTAGCTTATGGTTAATAAGGGAAGAACAAACGGAACATCAACAAGGCGTAAAGCGTGTCGGGAGGAGGATGTCGTTAACTGAACATTGCGAGTGAGAGCGTGCTGCAGTAAGTGGAATGAAAATTTGCATCATTTCAAAACGAGGCCTTTCTTTAGCGAAAGTCATTATCGTGCTAACCATTTTTTGGTATAACAACTTTTTCATCCTGTCAGACCTTTGCATCGGCAAAAGGTTATTTATGCTAAGGGCACATTATGGCCTCGTCTGATACCGCTCAGGCAGAAACCGCTCGGGAAGGGGCAAAAGATCCCAAACGAATTTCCGGCGTGGCGCTACTGGTTGCCAGCGCATTTTTTATGGAGTTTCTTGACGGGACGGTCATTGCCACCGCCCTGCCGGACATGGCGAAAGCCTTCGGCGTCTCCGCCATCGATCTGAATATAGGCATCAGCGCCTATTTACTGACGCTGGCTATGCTGATTCCCGCGAGCGGCTGGATCGCCGAGCGCTTTGGTGCCCGCACCATCTTCAGTCTTGCAGTTGGAATTTTCACCCTGGCTTCGCTGCTATGTGGACTGACCCACAGCGTGACGGAATTTGTGTTGATGCGCATTTTTCAGGGGGTAGGCGGGGCAATGATGGTGCCGGTCGGGCGACTTGTGGTACTGCGCACTACACCAAAAAACCAACTGATTAAAGCCATTGCGACCCTGACCTGGCCGGCGCTGGTGGCCCCGATTATTGGTCCGCCACTGGGTGGTTTTATTACCACCTATGCCAGCTGGCACTGGATCTTTTTCCTGAATGTCCCGCTTGGGATCGTGGCTATCATTCTGGCACTGCGCATGATGCCTGGTCTTGCGGAGGAGGAAAAACGTCCGTTCGATGTTCAGGGATTCTTCGCTACCGGTATCACGATGTTGTGCCTGGTCGCGGGGCTTGAGATGTTCAGTCAGCAGCATGTCAGCCTGTGGCAGGCGGCGGCAACGCTGGCGGCTGGACTGATGGCCCTGGTCTGGAGCTTACGCCATCTCCGCCGCGCGCGCGCGCCGCTCGTTAGTCTGACGGCGCTGGCGGTTCCCTCTTTTCGCATTACCATGCGTGGCGGATTCATACTGCGCGCCACGATCAGTTCAGCCCCCTTTATGCTGCCGCTCATGTTCCAGGTAGGTTTCGGGATGAACGCTTTCGAAGCCGGTGCGCTGGTGCTGGCCGTGTTTGCCGGAAACCTCGCCATGAAGCCCGCTACCACGCCGCTGATTCGCCGTTTTGGTTTCAGACGGCTGCTGATTGGCAATGGGGTCGTCTGCGTGTTGTCTCTCTTCTTATGTGCTTTTCTGGCACCCGACTCGCCGCAACTGCTCACTCTGACGCTGCTGTTTATCGGTGGGCTGAGTCGCTCAATGCAGTTTACAGGGATAAGTTCCCTGGCCTTTGCCGAGGTGCCACCCGGCGAGATGAGCTCGGCTAATACCCTGTTTAGTACCTCGCTACAACTGGCCAGCGGATTAGGGGTTACGCTGGGCGCGCTCAGTATCCGGGCCGGGGGGTTGCTTACCGACTGGCTGGGTTATGAAGATATTCAGGGGATGGCATTCAAACTTGGGTTTGTGATTATTGCGCTTATCACGGCCATTGGTTTGTACGATATGACCCGTCTTAACGCCGATGCGGGCAGTACGGTTTCCCAAAAAGGCTGAGCAGTGAAGGGGCTGAAACAGGGCCCGCTTAAACAACGGTTAGCGAGGAGCGTACTGGCACTTATGAACACTGCTCATTAATTCATGTTTTGTTGCATTTTGCCGGTTTTAAGTCGCAACGCGGACGAACACGGTATTTACAGAGCGAAAGGCCGTTTCGGTTTTGTCTTAATTGCCATTATTGTAATGAATAAGTAAAACACTTACATTAATCGCATCCATGATGGGTGCGTTGTCATGCAGTAATATTGCAGGTGGAAAATCCCGCCTGGCCCGGCTGACCGGGTGGAGAAAGGCAAGCGGATCATAACAATGAACGATAAAAATAAGCAGGTGATCCTGCAAGACGACGACATTCATCATCTGTATGCACTGCTGAATGACAATTCAGATTGGGTGTGGGAAGTCGACGCCCAGGGACGCTATACCTGGTCTTCAGAAGTGGTCACCGACTTGCTTGGTTATCCTCCCGATGAGGTGATTGGCAAAACGCCGTTTGACTTTATGCCGCCAGGTGAAGCAGAACGCGTTGCGCGGACTTTTCTGGAAATTGTGGCGGAAAAAAGGGCATTCTCGGGACTGGTCAATCGAAACAGACGCGCGGACGGGCGCGTTGTCGTCCTGGAAACCAGTGGTATTCCCTTATTTGATGATAAGGGGGAGCTTCGCGGTTACCGGGGCGTGGATCGTAATATTTCGAATCTGGGGGAGCGAGTTCTCCAGCTTGAAACCATCTATGACACCACGCCAGTGGCGCTCTGCATGATAGACAGATACGGGTATCTTGTGATGTCTAACAAAGCAATGGCGCGTCTGCTGCACAATAATACTGACGAGCTTCTTCAACGGCACTTTTCAGAGTTGATGCCTGAATTCTGGCACCTTTTCGAAGAAGATTTTGCGCTGGCCGATATGGGAGAGTCCATTCCCGGCCGCGAAATCATCTGGCACGATCGTTGTTATGATACGCAGTCCGTTGCTGTCACCGACGCGAGTAGTAATGTGGTCGGACTGTCGGTTACCTGGGTGGATATCACCGCGCGGCGTCAGGCAGAACAGAAACTGGCCGGAGCCAATCAGGTTTTGCAGCGTCACGCGCAACACGATCACCTGACCGGATTATTTAACCGGCGCTACATGGATGAGTGCCTGCTTAACGAGATTGCCCGTTCCAGTGAGCTACAGTACCCGCTCTCCATATGTCTGGTGGATATCGATTTCTTTAAGCTATTTAACGATAGCCAGGGGCATCAGGCCGGGGATGAGTGTTTGCAAACGGTTGCCCGCTCCCTGGTGTCATCTCTGCTTCACAGAGATGACAATGTCAGTCGTTATGGGGGGGAGGAGTTTCTCGTCATCCTTCCCGATACGAATAAAGCCGCTGCACTGACGGTTGCAGAGCGTCTTCGTGCGCAGATAAATGCGCTCAAGCTGCCGCACTACTCGAGCCCGCTGGGGTTTCTGACTATCAGCATCGGGATAGCCACGTTAGATTGCAGCAATAAATTGCCCCATGACACGCCACAGCACATGATTGCCAGTACATTGATAAACCGCGCGGACAATGCCCTCTATGCCGCAAAAAAACAGGGGCGTAACCGGGTTGTCGTGGCAGATTAACCCAGAACAGCGTACGCGCGCTCATCGTAAAAAATGCCCCTTCTGAAAGAAAATCCATCCCTTCAGAAGGGGAGACCAGCTGGCCATTCGTTACATAAGCCTATCCAAAGTAGTGAGCTGGTTTTCAAAATCCCAGCTGTATCACTATTTTTCATGAATAAATGGAATGGACTCATTACCCTTATGAACAAATAAAAGCGGGGTAACGCCTGGCATTAATACTTATCGCTATGTAATTTATGATGAAATAAAACCTGGGTGAACGCTATTTCAACTCATGATGCGAGCGACGGTTGAGTTTTCGTTATGAATTTTGCACGGTTTTTTTCGACATCTTCACTCTGTTGACGGTTCTCACAATAAAGCGCGGTGACGATATCTGCCTTGATTTGGTAGCCCCGATTATCTACCCGAATAATAAAGTCGTCTTCAATACCTATCATGCTTAGGGTCAGTTTAAGATCCTGCATGACCTGCCACAACCGCGGTGCCGATGAGCGCAGACCGTGTTTGTCCCAGACCTGGGACATCAGCCTCTGGGTGGTGATAACACCTTTACCGCCATGTGCCAGTAAAAACATCAGCAAACGCAATTTTGTATCACGCAGGGGGATGCGGTCTCGTTTACCTGGACGACTGCGGCCGCTGACATTAATAAGATGTTTATGAATAAGATCCAGTTGGATATCCTGACCGATAATATATCCAAATAATGTTTTGTTCATTATTCATTTCCTTTATATATGTAACTGCATCTGGTCACGAAGTGAACATAAAGAAGCGGTAGTATACGAATTAAGTACATGCGGGAAAATATAAGAAATACGTCAGTTTATTAACGTGCTATTCATGTTGGCTGGTATGTATTATTTAAAGTTATCAGTCGAGCCCGTTAAAGCGCTATATATATTTCAGGGAAATGTGTTTCTCCAGGTCTGGCATCGCTATTGTGGCGACATGTGTTTTTTCTTTACGTAAATTTAAATAAAAGTAAGAAAGACTCGTTTGTAACTCATTGTTTTACAGTTAATTAATATTAGTTCTATTTAAAAAACGTGAAAAAGCTGAAAAATTTTCTTGAAAACTGTTGATGAAGAGATTGATTTAAAGCAATAAAAGAGCATACGAGAAATTTTTAATTCTACATGTATTTAATGTTTTGGATTTATCGTCTGGTTTCTTGCGGTTTTTATAGTGAAACATTTTTAGGGTTTGATGGATTATGTGTGTATCACATTTAAAGATAAATTTGTGCCCGAGAAGATGGCGATGCATAAGAAATCTCTTACTGGTTCCGACCTGTCTGTCGCTGCAAGTGTTATGACTGCACTGCCATCTTTATCTGCTTACTCATTAAGCAAATGGACGTTTGCAATTTTTATCTCAATTATGGGACATCACAATATGAAAAAGCTTCTGATTGCATCATCTGTGCTGGCTGCACTGGCAATGGGCGCGGCACATGCAGGTACCGAAACCACCAACGGCGGTACCATTGAATTTATCGGTGAAATCACCGACAGCACCTGTTTGGTCTCTGTTGCAAACACTGATAACGCTTCAGGCCCGGCGCGCACCAATAATACCGTTATTCTGCCTACCGTACCGACATCGCAACTGGCGGCTGCAAGCGACACTGCAGGGCGTAAGGGCTTTACGTTGTTAGTGGGCAGCAACCCTTTTAACAGCACAACGTGCAATCTGGGTAAAATCAGTGAACGAGATGTAAATGACGTGCCGACAGGTAACGTCATTAACATCACTAAGGTGCGTGCGATTTTCGGTGGGCCGCTTGGTGCTGGCAGCATCAATAACTCCGTCAACCCTACCACGGGATATGATTCAGCCTATTACAATAACGTTAATACAACGTCCGGTAATTTGCTGAACATTGCTGACATGGTTAACACCGGTGCCAATTCCACTGACCGTACCTGGCCAGCGACGACGGGTGCGAATGCTTACCCGAGTGCAACCAATGTTGAATTGCAACTGCTCGATAGCAACCTTGCCCCAATTAAAGTAGGGGATACAGCATCGCAAAAAGCCTCATCTTTGTTTACCTCCTTTGGTAACACGGCTCCAGCTAAACCTAGTACCCAGGTTGGGTTGCAATATTATGTTCAGTATATCGCCACTGGTACAGCTACTCCCGGTATGGTGCGTGGTTTCGTAAGTTACGATCTGGATTATCAATAATACAAAATGGGGCAGCAATGCCCCTTTTTCCAACAGGAGCATTTATGGGATTGCGTCATTGTATTAAATGCGCTGTGGTAGCCCTGGTTGCCTTAATTACCTGCGGAGTACACCTGGCGCAGGCGAGTGTTGTATTAAGCGGTACGCGCGTGATTTATCACGGCAAGAAAAAAGAAGTAACGGTCACGGTTACCAACAATAATGCTTCCCCAGTATTAATTCAAAACTGGATGGATGCCGGCAAAGAAAAAGCCATACCAGGGAAGATTGCGGTTCCGTTTGTATTAACGCCGCCAATTAACCGTGTGGATGCAGGTAAAGCACAGACATTACGTATTACCTACTTAGGTTCTCCACCGCTGCCCCAGGATAAAGAGTCCGTCTTCTGGATTAATGTGCTGGAAGTACCGGCAAAAGCTAAAGGCATTAAAGCCGATCAGAGTCGGCTCAATATCGCCTTTCGTTCACGTATTAAGATGTTTTACCGTCCGGAAGGGTTAAAAGGCAACGCGTTTCAGGCAATTAGCCAGCTTAAGTGGAATGTCGCCAGTGACGGTGGTGTGGATGTGACTAACCCGACGCCCTATTTCGTCTCATTGCAGGTTTTACAATATGGCAAGGAAATTTTGGAAGGAAAAATGATTGGGCCGGGAGAGGCTCAGCATTACAAATTCCAAAATGCGAAAGTAACGGATTTAAATAAATTAAATTACCACGCTATTAATGATTACGGTGCGCTCACTGAAGCCAAAGCACAAAAATAAATAATATCAATACCTCTGCGCTTTGCGGTTAATGGATTAACGGATTTCTGGAGTGGTCTTATGGATTTGTCTAACGCCAGATGTAAAATATCGCCATTTCGTGGCCGGTTGTCACCTGTGGCGTTGTCATTATTAATGGCCTTCCCGGTATGGGGGGAGGAAATAGCCAGTAAAGACGTGGAAGAGATTGCAGCCGCAAACCCGGATGAATATTCGCGTAATGTGGTCGAATTTGAAGACGATCTGTTACGCATGATGGGTCACAATAAAGTGGACCTTGATCGCTTTGCCTACGGTTCCAGCGCTTCGCCGGGAAAATACCGCATCAGCGTATACCTCAACGACATGCCAATTGTGAACAGCGAAGAAGTGGAGTTTAAAGAGGGAGCAGACAAACGTGTCTATCCTTGTTTAAGCCCGAAACTGGTTCGCCTTATCAATTTAAAAGAAGATCGTCTTGAGACCGAAGCTCGTGAAACCATCGAAGCGGCACATGAATGTACCGATCTTGAAAAACTGATCCCCCAGGCTAAAGTGGACTTCGATAGCGGCGAGCAACGTCTGGATATTACCCTTCCTCAGGCAATGGTCAGTCGCGCTATGCGCGGCGCGGTGAGTCCGGAACTATGGGAAAGTGGTATACCTGCACTTACCCTCGGTTATTATGTCAACGGTTATGATTCCAGCTACAGCGGCGGCTATGACTCCCGTTCGATGTTCGCGTCCATGAACGCGGGCCTCAACGTGGGTGCCTGGCAGTTACGCCACAACGGCTCCTATAACTGGGACAAAGATCAGGGCGGAGAATACATTGTAACCAATACGTATGTGCAGCGAGATATTGCACTGCTGCGCAGCCAGTTTATTGCCGGGGAAAATAATACCACCGGTCAGATATTCAGCTCCCTGCCTTTTACAGGTGCTCGTATCAGCAGCGATCCACGTATGTTGCCGGATGTGCAGCGCGGTTACGCCCCGGAAATTCGCGGTGTCGCCAAAACCAACGCCAAAGTGACAGTTCGCCAGCTGGGCAACATTATTTACGAAACTACCGTGACCCCGGGTGCGTTTGTTATTGATGACCTCTATCCCGCAGGGTACGGTGGGGACCTCGAAGTCACTGTTACTGAAGCTGATGGCAGCGTACAGCAGTACAGTATGGCTTATGCTTCTGTGGCCCAGTTATTGCGACCTGGCGTACATGAGTACAGCTTTACCGCGGGTAAACTTCGTAATACCGGCCTCGACGATGAACCGATGTTCTATGAAGCAACCTATCAACGTGGCCTGAGTAACCTTTTTACTGGCTATGGTGGCATTCAATACAGTAAAAATTACCAGTCGGCCCAGCTTGGAACAGCACTGGGGACAGGGTTTGGTGCGCTGAGCGCAGACGTAACCTTCTCCAGTAGCGATGTTGGAGAAAAAGGCGGCGGCACGCTTAAAGGCCAGAGCTATCGCATCAGTTATAGTAAGCTTATTAACGAAACCGACAGTAATATCACCCTTGCTGCGTACCGTTTTTCCAGTAAAAACTACATGGAATTCCTTACTGCCCTACAGACGCGCAATAACGTTAAACAGGGCTACAGCGTGGACAGCGTCTGGCGCTCTAAAAATCGCTTTAATATCAGTCTTAATCAGGGATTGCCGAAGGGCTGGGGTAATATTTACCTCAGCGCATCGACGGAGAATTATTGGAACAGTAAACAGGGCTATAACACCTATTACCAGATGGGCTACTCCAACAATCTCTGGCGTCTGAACTACAGTATCAGCGCCGGGCGCAGTAAGGCAGCCAACGGGCACGAGCAAACAAACTGGTATTTTGGCGTATCCATGCCGTTGTGGGATGGCTATGAAACACGTGCTCCCTATCTGAGCCTGCGTTATAACGAAAATAGTGACGGCGGCAGAAGTGAACAGGCCATGCTGTCCGGGGTGTTGGGTGAAGGTAATAAATACAGCTACAACATGACCGCAAGCCATGATAATTACAGCGGGTCATCAGGTAGTATTGGGGCAGGCTGGCAGGGCAGTGTTGCAACATTAAACGGCAGCTTCAGTAAAGGTAGAGATTACAGGAGCAGCTCGCTCAGTCTGAGCGGTGCCGCTGTAGCCCACTCAGGCGGTGTTACTCTCTCTCCCTTTAACAGTGATACCTTTGCGCTGATTGAAGCCAAAGGCGCGAAAGGGGCGAAAGTAGCGGGTTATGCCGGAGCTGAAGTCGACAACTTTGGTTATGCGCTTTATCCATCACTGGTGCCATATAGCATAAATACCGTAGGCATCGACCCGGAAGGTTCTTCGCTGGATGTGGAGTTTGAAAATACTTCGCAAAATGTGGTTCCACGCGCCGGGGCAGTGGTCAAAGTGAAATTTGAGACTCACCGGGGGACCGCGGTTCTGATTCGTTCCATGTTCGGCGGTGAACCCGTTCCCTTTGGTGCAGAAGTCTTCGACGAAAAAAATGCTAACGTAGGTACTGTTACTCAGGGGGGCTTGATCTACGCCCGCGTTGAAGAAGATAAAGGTACGCTGACGGTTAAATGGGGCGAAGAGATGCACAATCGCTGTCAGGTCAGTTATGTGCTTGCGCCTGAGCCAAAAGACAAAGAAATGCAGGGCTTGCCGCAGCAGTTCACTATGCCGTGTCAGACTTACCAGTCACCAGGACGTGTTTCAACGCCTGGCGGTGCGCTGGCAGCAGCGACACCTTAATTATCCTCCTCTTCTCTCTTGTCATATTTTTGGCGGTAATTTCGATTACCGCCTTTTTTACATCTTAAAATAAGAAAGGTTAATGGCTCTCTTTGGGTTTAACGGGTTATATTTACTCGTTTACTTTTCTTATGCATTATGTTTTCCATATTTCTCGTGTGAAATAATAATCTCTAAATAATATGATTGCTGAATGAATATCGAGAATATCCTGAGGTTTTTTTTAAGGCAAAAGGAGAATGTTTCGTTTTTTTAATGTTCTTATTCGGAGCTAGTGGAGGCTTGTTACTATTAGATAAAAAAGATAACATCCAAAGGTCTTTGCTAAGATTTTGGCTATTCATTAAGAGTGCTGACGGCTATGAGGGAATACATAAGGGAAATAATTAATTGCAGGCTTATCTCTGTTCCTCTTAAAGAAATGGTATTTATAATATTTCTTTGTTTGAGTTATGGCGCGAAATTAGATGCAAAAGAAGTTTTCTGCACATCAGGAAATAGTCCGTCCCCGGTTAATTTTGAAATTTCCCCAGCTAAAGTCACTGTTAGCTCTCATGTCGCCAATTACACCGAGCTTTATCTAATACAAATGAACCTCTCCAGCGGCGTTGCTGCCCGCTGCAAAACCACTCCAGCCGGGGGAAACATGGCTGTTGGGGCTTCATTAGACAATGTTCCTGGGCCGGGCGACACCTCGCATGCCGGGTATGTTATTTACCCTACTAACATCAGCGGTATTGGTATTTCCGTCAATAGTCAGGATGCTGCCGGAACACCACCGATCCCCGTCTGGCCGGACGTATTAGTAGTGAACACGGTAATGGCTAATGGCATGAATCGTATCTTCAGTCAAAATGTCGCTATCCGGTTGTGGAAAATACCTGGCGATATTTCTGTCGGCACGTCACCTTTCGCAGTGACTGGACCAATGATTCTGCAGGGTATTATGCCCGCAGCAGCGGGGGATACTCTGGATCCGGCAATGATGACCGCCGACCGTGCGCTTAGTTCGACATTCTGGACTTTAAGTTCGCGTAATCTTGTTGGCAGCGCCAACTATTACGTGGGCACCTGCAACCTGAGCGACAACAATCAAACGGTGTTATTAGGTAAGCATCTTAATTTCGAGCGCTACTCAGCATGGAAGGATGCAAGTTTTAGTATTGAATGCCCGTCCCCTGCATATGGTTACGGTGGCGTTAACGGTACAACGGCAAACAAAAGAAATAAGCCACCCTCCATTAACATCACTCCCTATAATGCGGAGATTACGCATGATGATTTGGGGAATACGCTCAGTAGTACAATAGCCCTTGATGCAGGTGGGGCTCAGGGCTATGGCGTTCAACTTGCCTGGGGCGATTATTCCACTCAGGCGGCGGGAGTAAATCCGGCCCAACCGGTGCCATTTAATACCCGGGTTTCTGTTGCCTCTCTGGTGGCCGGTTATCCCACACTCATTTCCCCGCTGGGTTCCACCGCCAAACCTGCCACCATCAAAATGGCCGCTCGCTTTATCCAGACCGAAGCAGTGCCGCAGCCGGGTCCGGCCAGGGCGGCCGTCGAGGTCATTGTTAATTACGAATAACGCAGCAGGGGCTAATTTGCCCCACCGGTCGGGATCGCTTCAGCCCACTGCCCGGCGGTTTTCATCAGCTCCGCTATGACACTTCGGTTCAGCCCTAACCGGTGACCCAGTGCGCTAACCTCTTCCCATTTATGGTTTTCATATAAAACAGCCAGATGAAGATAAGGGTAAAGCGGTCCGCGCTGCTCTTTTAACGCCATCATGACGCTGGCTGACACATCAATCTGGCCAATCAGATCCCCCATCGGCATTTCGAAAATGTTATCGAGCTGGGAAAACAGACCCACGATAAACGCATCATCTGATGAATGACGACTGACAGAACGCGCTGCCGCCAGCTCGCAGAACTTCCCACGGATCAGGCACTGATGATAAATTTCATCGGTTTTAACCACGTTGACGGAGGTCAGGCAGGCTACCAGCACAAAACGTCGCAATTCATTGGTGCCGAGATAGAAGATGATGTCCTTAAGGGACTGACTACGGAAATTTTTGATGCCGCGCGCGTTAAAGACAATGTTTTGCGCATAGCGCATCAGCTTAAAAGAGAGGGCCAGGTCCTGCTTCAGCAGCGCTTCGATTTTGCTGAAATCCGGGGAGTCTGCGTTAGCTTCTTTCATCAGCTTCAGGGTGACGGCCTGATTCTGAATCAGTTTATTACCCGCATGAATAACGGGTTTGCTGAAAAAATGCCCCTGGAAAAGCGTGCAGCCGAGGGCACGAAAGCGTTCATACTCTTCGAGTGTTTCCACTTTCTCGGCCAGAAAGACCGTCCCTTCCAGCAGGGCGGCTTTATCCTCGATATAATGTTTTATCTCTTCCGCAGTATTTTCCCGCACATCAAACTTAATGATGCTGACGTAGGGTAAAAAGTCATTCCACGTGTCACCGAGTTCAAAGTCATCCAGCGCGATGCGAAAACCGTGTTGTGAGAGTTGCTTGACCGTTTTTAGCAGGCGTGGCGTCGGCTCCGCCGTCTCGAGAATCTCGACGATAACACGATCTTTAGGCAGGGTTTCCGCCATGCCCTGAACCAGCAGTTCATACGGAAAGTTAACGAAAATAGCACTGTACTCTTTCAAACGACCGAGAGGGGCACCAAGAAACTGTTCTACGATAATTTGGGCAGTGGCATATTCCGGAGTAACGTCGGGAAACCGGTTCGTCATACTGTCTCTGAACAACAGTTCGTAACCGACCGTGTTCATATTTTCGTCAAAAATCGCCTGGCGGGCGACAAAAGAAAACATTGGATACTCCATACAGATGCCTGCAAATATCAAGTCCGGTAACAGGTCGTAACCGGTTAACCCTCATTATTTTCCCTGCATATCAGGAAGGAGGGGGAGCGAAATGGCAGCGTCGCAAGTTGGTCTGACAGAAGGCAGTATCTTTTGTAAACTTCTTAAGGACTTAAGTCAAATCCCTTATGCGAAAAGAGAGGAGCATAAAGCGAAATTTCTGCAAAAAATCGTGCGCGTAAAGCACATACTGACCCGATTGCCTGTAACCGGGTCATCTTTTAATCAAGACGCTTGCGACTTCAGAGTAGCCCCGGCTTTTTCCAGCATAGCGTGTAATAACACATTTGCTCCGGCAGTGACCTGTTCCGGTGATGCATATTCTGTTTCATTGTGACTGATACCGTCTTTGCAGGGAATAAAAATCATTCCAGTAGGTGCGAGCATGCTCATATAAACCGCATCGTGACCGGCACCTGACACAATATCCATTGATGAATAGCCCAGTTTTTCAGCGGCCCGGCGGATGACGTCTTTGCAATCAGGATGAAAAGGGGCAGCGGGGTAGTGCGATACCTGGTGTAACGCAATGCCAAGACTTGTCTCCTTTTCCACCTTCTGAAGAAAAGCGTTTAATGCCACATCCATCTCATCAACCTGGGCATCGGTCATATTACGAAAATCGACTGAGAATTTTACGCTGCCTGGCACCACGTTACGGCTGTTAGGATGCACCTGCACCATCCCGACGGTTCCCCGGCCATGTGGTGCGAACTGCCCTGCAATGTTGACCACCTCCTGCATGATCCGGGTGGCCACCTGCAAGGCATCTTTGCGCATCGCCATCGGAGTGGGACCCGCATGAGACTCCATGCCGGTAACGATACAGTCATACCAGCGGATGCCCAGTACAGCCTGCACGACCCCAATCTCAATGTGTTGAGCCTCAAGAATCGGCCCCTGTTCGATATGCGCTTCAAAGTAAGCGTTAATGGGATGCGCCCCAGGGGTAACCTCACCCATATAGCCAATTTCGGTGAGCGCCTCTTTCACTGTTTTGCCCTCGGTATCGGTGGCAGCGTAGGCTACCTCCAGAGGAATGATGCCGGCGAATACCCCAGAGCCCATCATCACCGGGACGAATCGGGAGCCCTCTTCATTGGTCCAGAACACCATTTCCACCGGGGCTTCAGTTTCAATTCCCTGCTCGTTGAGCGTTCTCATCACCTCCAGCGCGGCGAGTACACCGAAATTGCCATCGAATTTACCACCGGTAGGCTGGGTATCAATGTGGCTACCGGCCACTATCGGCGGCAGGGCGTTATTTCGTCCGGCCCGGCGCATAAAAACGTTGCCTATCTTATCAATCTCGACGGACAACCCCTCTGCTTTGCCCCAGCCAATTACCCGATCCCGCCCCTGACGATCAAGATCGGTGAGTGTCAGACGGCAGACGCCCCCTTTGGGTGTGGCGCCAATTTCAGCGAGGGTCATCAGGGATTGCCAGAGACGCTCGCCATTAACGCGTAGGCTGCTGATAGCGGTGGTATTGGGATCAAAAGTAACGACTTCACTGCTCATGACGGACTCCTTTGCTGAGGATAATTAACGGGCGACGGCTTTGGGGGCACGATGACGTTCCCATACCGCTGCCGCACTGAAGTCCGGTCCAAAAGCCGGACGTTTGATATAACGACCTGCACCTTCGCGTGCGCGTAACTCACCCTCAGCCCAGACGATACGGCCCTGGCTTACGGTAAAAACGGGTACGCCTGTCACGGTACGCCCTTCGAAAATGTTGAAATCGTTGCGTGAGTGGTGAGTCGTCGCGCTAAGGGTTTTGCTGCCCAGCGGATCCCACAACACCAGATCGGCATCGGCGCCCGGCGCAACACAGCCTTTGCGCGGGAAGATATTGAACAAGCGCGCCGTATTTGCTGATGTAACCGCAACAAATTCGCTCGGAGTCAGCCGCCCGCTGTTGACGCCAGCATCCCATAACACCGCCATACGCTCTTCCACGCCACCGCAGCCGTTAGGAATTTTGGTGAAGTTGTCGGTGCCTGCCGCTTTCTGGCCGGTGCAGAAGGTGCAATGGTCGGTAGCGGTGGTGTGAAGCTGACCAGACTGCAGACCATGCCAGAGTGCGGACTGGTGGGATTTATCGCGAAAAGGGGGGCTCATAACATGCGCTGCGGCAATGTTGAAATCCGGATGGCGGTAGACGCTCTCATCGATAACCAGATGTCCTGCCAGCACCTCACCATAGACGCGCTGGCCCTGGCTACGGGCACGGGCAATGGCTTGTGCTGATTCCCGGCATGATACATGCACCACGTAAATCGGCACCCCCATAATGCTGGCGACGGTGATGGCACGGTTAGCGGCTTCGCCTTCTACTTCCGGTGGGCGAGAGAGCGGATGGCCCTCCGGCCCGGTAATGCCCTGTTTTAATAGCTCCTGCTGCAACAACCAGACCATTTCGCCATTCTCGGCATGGACGGTGGGCATAGCCCCCAGCTCAAGGCAGCGGCGGAAGCTGTTCATCAGCGTTTCGTCATCACACATGATGGCGTTTTTATAAGCCATAAAGTGTTTGAAGCTATTAATGCCCTCCTGCTGCACCAGCGTCCCCATCTCCTGACGTACGCTCTCATCCCACCAGGTAATGGCGACGTGAAAACTGTAATCGGCAGCCGATTTTTCCGCCCAGCTGCGCCACTGATGATAGGCGTCCAGTAGTGGTTGTTGCGGATTGGGGATAACAAAATCGATGATAGTTGTGGTTCCGCCGGCAAGAGCCGCAGCGGTTCCGCTGTAAAAATCATCCACGGTAGTGGTGCCCATAAACGGGAAGTTCATATGGGTATGAGGATCGATGCCGCCCGGCATAACGTACAGCCCCGATGCGTCCAGGGTGTCAGTAGCAGCGGGAAGATCCCACTGCGAGGCGTTGCCGACGGCGGCCACAACGCCGTTGGTGCAGAGTACATCGGCGTGCCGCTGGTGGTCTGCGTTAACGACGGTGCCGCCTTTAATTAACAGATTACGCATGTGTGTATCTCCAGTGTGCCTGTTGTGAAATGGATGAGCGCTTTTCCCCTCACCCTAACCCTCTCCCCGAAGGGGCGAGGGGATCGATTGAGTGCCATCTTGCCTTTCGCTCTCTCCCGAGAGGGCTAGGGGGCCTTTCGGTTTTCTCCCTCTCCCTGAGGAAGAGGGTCGGGGTGAGGGGGAGAACACCTGGCTTTACGCCGACCTCGCCATCGGGTTATTCGGGTGAGTCGTCCAGTTGGCATAGACTTCCGTCACAACCTTACCGGTGCGCTTATCCACCTCGCCCGGCTGCAGGCTACGCAGAGAGATGCAGTTCTCTACCGGGCAAATCGAGGCACACAGATTACAGCCGACGCACTCCTCCTCCTTGACCTCAAAATGGCGCTCACCTTCGGTGAAGGCGGCGATTGCCTGATGCGAGGTATCCTCACAAACCAGATGGCAGCGTCCGCATTTAATGCAGGAGGCCTGGTCTATTACTGCTTTGTCCACGTGATTCAGGTTGAGAAAACGCCAGTCGGTAACGCTTGGCAGCGCCATACCGCGAAAATCGTCCAGCGACCTGAATCCTTTCTCATCCATGTAATTTTCCAGGCCGCTTATCATGTCGCGCACAATCTGAAAACCATGCACCATGACGGCGGTGCAGACCTGAACGGTGCCGCAGCCCAGCGCAATAAACTCTGCCGCATCGCGCCAGGTAGATATCCCCCCAATACCGGAAATCGGCAGCCCACGGGTGTATGGATCGCGGCCAATTTCAGAGACCATATTCAGCGCGATGGGTTTGACCGCCGGGCCACAGTAGCCGCCGTGCGACCCCTGGCTGCCGGTATGCGGCGACATCAACATCCTGTCGAGATCCACGCCGATCACCGAGTTGATGGTGTTGATCAGCGACACCGCGTCAGCCCCCCCGGCGTGAGCTGCCCGAGCCGGATAACGAATGTCGGTAATATTAGGGGTGAGTTTGACGATGACCGGCAGGCTGCAATACTGTTTGCACCAGCGAGTGACCCGTTCGATATACTCAGGCACCTGACCGACAGCCGCCCCCATTCCGCGCTCGCTCATCCCGTGCGGGCAGCCAAAGTTCAACTCGATGCCATCTGCCCCGGTGGCTTCAACCTGCGGCAGAATGGTGCGCCAGGCGTCCTCTTCGCAGGGCACCATAATGGAGACCACGACCGCACGATCTGGCCAGCGCTGCTTAATACGGGCTATCTCTTCAAGATTGATTGCCAGCGAACGGTCAGTAATGAGTTCAATATTATTGAGTCCAAGAATCCGTCGATCGTGGCCCAGCAACGTGCCGTAACGTGGGCCGCTCACGTTAACCACGTGGGGATCATGCCCCAGCGTTTTCCAGACCACGCCACCCCAGCCTGCCTGAAACGCACGCTCGACGTTGTACGCTTTGTCAGTTGGCGGCGCGGAGGCCAGCCAGAAAGGATTCGGACTGTTAATACCCAGAAAATTGGTCTGTAAACTAGCCATGAATACGCTCCTGAAAAGCAGTGACCCCGGCGGTATCGGTAGCCTGGCCTGCAAGAAATAACGCCATAGAATGGGCGGCGAGTTTGCCCATGCGCACGGCATCCACGGTCAGATCCAGACCGCCAGCGCAACAGTCGCCGCCTGCCCAGACGCCTGGAAGTGAGGTACGACCGTTATCATCAACCGCAATGCGCCCCTGCTTGAGTGCAATGGCGTGCTCGGTCGGTGCCGGGTCAAACGTCTGACCGATGGCTTTCAACACCATGTCAGCGGCAAGGGTGAACGACTCCTGATGCGACTCCCCTCCTGCGCTTTCTTCATGCATCACCTGAAAAGTGACCCCCGTAAGCTGATGGTTGTCGGTTTCAAAGCGCAGGGGAGCTGCCCAGAGTCGCAGAACGACACCACAGGCTCTGGCCCACTGGCGCTCTTTTTCAGAGGCTTTCATCTGGGCTTCGCCACGGCGATAAACCAGCGTGACCTCCCGCGCGCCAAGTTTTTTCGCCTGCACGGCGGCATCCACGGCGGTCATCCCGCCGCCTATCACCACGACGTTACGCCCCACAGGCAACAGGCTAAGATCAGCGCACTGGCGCAGTTCGGCGATAAAATCGACCGCTTCGCGTACTCCTTCAGGTTCCGCGCCGTGGTTATCCAGTTGATTTACGCCGCTTAAGCCGAGACCAAGAAAGACGGCATCGTAGTCATGACGTAATGCCGCGAGGGTGACATCTCGCCCCAGCGTCCTGCCGCACTGCAGCGTGATACCGCCAATGGAGAGCAGCCAGGCTACCTCGTCTGCAGCAGCATCATCACTGATTTTGTAACGGGCCAAGCCGTAGGTATTGAGTCCGCCGGCTTTGCCTCGGGTATCGAAAAGATCAATATCGTGCCCGGCCACTGCAAGGTGATGCGCTACCGTCAGACCCGCCGGACCTGCGCCCACCACTGCGACACGTTTGCCGGAAGAAGGGGCGCGCGTAAACAACGGCTTACCCGGCGAAGCAAAGAAATGGTCGGTAGCGTGGCGTTGTAGCAGGGCGATAGCGAGTGGCCGACCCTCCTGGTCTTTACGCACGCACTTCTGTTCACACAGGGTTTCGGTCGGGCAGACGCGGGCGCAGGTGCCTCCCAGCACATTGGCCATAAGAATATTTTCTGCCGCGCCGCGCACGTTGCCCTGGGCAATACGGTGAATAAAACCCGGCACGTCGATCCCGGCGGGGCAGGCGCGGGTACAAGGGGCGTCAAAACAGTAGTGGCAGCGTTCTGCTTCGATAACCGCCTGCACAGCGCTTAGCGGGGGGGCGCAATCGGCAAAGGCGCGAACGTACTCGGTGGGGTCACAACGACCGGGCTTAATCCCCGGCGCATTGCTACCTGATTCGTTGCTCATCATGGCTTCTCCTGAATAGTTGGCAGGGTTATCGCTCCCTGTCGTCAACAACCTGACCAAATGGTTAAGTTCTTCACGAATAACCTTGCTATTTACGTGCCATTTCTGGATGGGCACGTTCTGCGCCCGTGATGACGATAAATACCCTGTTGATTAACGATTTTTTTCGATTTCTTGCGCACATTTGGTGCAGATCGCACCATTATTGCTTACGTTCTCGCTCTATCGTGGCAGCGTTATTCCTCGTCAAAACCACAGATACGCCAGATACAGTTAAAAACGTGCTCCGTCGCGCGGCGTTGCGCAGCCTTTGATCGCGAGTCACCCCCCAGCACGGCGGCAATCTGGATATCAAAATCGGCATAGGTTTGGGTCATTGACCAGAGGGTGAAAAAGAAATGGGTGGTGTCCATCGGCTGCAATGCACCACGTCGTATCCAGGTATCGAGAATGCGTGCTTTCCCGGCCACAAGGTCATGCAGTTGGGTGGTTAACAAGGGATAAACGACCTGCGCGCCCTGCAAAATCTCATTGGCGAACAGGCGTGAGGCATCCGGGCGCGCAAAGCTGAAGGCCATCTTATTATTAATGTACTCCGCCAGCGCCCGTTTCGGATCGGCGCTTGCGCTGAGCCCCTCAAGCGGTGCCAGCCAGTCATGAAGAATGCCCTCCAGCACCCGCAGATAGAGGTGCTTTTTACTGCCGAAGTAATAATGCAGATTGGCTTTGGGGAGGGCTGCCTCATCGGCAATTTGCTGCATGGTGGCACCGTGAAAACCGTAGCGGGCAAATACCCGTTCAGCGGCCGGCAGGATGATGGCTTCGTTATCCTGACGGATGCGGCCTTTATCCTGTGATTTTGCCGCGTCGTTGAGAAAACCTTCGTGCATGGCTGACTCCGGTGGAAGTGCCGTCCCTGGCGGTGAGAATTAATTCAGTTTTGCCGCCGCATCCCACACGATGTGAGTCATTGCACTGTCGCCGGGATCGTTCTTAATCACCGGAGTATCGCCACCACTGTGCAGCAGAACATCGATGGTGCGGTGGTAAGCGGTCGGATCGAGATAGCCGATTTTCGGCGTACCGGCGTTGGTAATGAGCTTCGCCACATTCTCCATCTGGCGCGTCTGCACCTCTTCTGTTGCGGCCCCGGAGGCATCTTCAGCCACCACAATTTTTGCCGCTTCTTCCGGGTGCTTCACCGCATAGTCCCAGCCCTTAAATGAGGCGTTGAGGAATTTGGCCATCCTGGCAACGAAGGCCGGATCTTTCAGGTTCGACTCCAGCACATACAACCCATCTTCCAGAGTCGAGACACCCTGATCCTCATAGGGGAAAGTGATCAGATCCGTCTCTTTTAGTCCGGCGTCGATCAACTGCCAGTACTCGTTGTAATTCATGGTGGAAATACAGGCCGCCTGATCCTGTAGCAAAGGATCAACGTTAAAGCCTTGTTTGAGGATAGTGATGTCCTTACCCGGCTTCAGATTCAGCTTGTTCATCCAGTTGAAGAACGGGTACTCATTACCGCCGTACCACACGCCCAGGGTTTTACCTTTGAAATCTGCCGGGGTTTTAATACCGCTTGATTTTTTGCAGGTCAGCATCATCCCGGAGCGGTCGTAGATCTGGGCAATATTGACCAGCGGTACGCCTGCTTCACGAGAGGCCAGCGCATCAGGTAACCAGTTGACCACCACATCAGCTGATTTACCGGCAATGACCTGGACAGGGGAGATATCCGTCCCCCCCGGCTTAATGGTGACATCCAGCCCTGCCTGCTTATAAAACCCTTTTTCCTGGGCCACGTAATAGCCCGCGAACTGCGACTGTGGTAGCCATTTTAATTGCAGCGTCACTTTCTCGGCAGCCTGCGCTGAAAACGCAAAAACCGACATTGCCGCCAGCAACACCCCCCGGCGAAAAGCAGAACGTTTCATCATTGGATAACTCCTCGGGTTAATATGCATCACTATGTTGTTATTTACGTCGACGCGGCGTTCCCACGCAGGGAGGGATGCCAGAAATTAACCCGCTGGTCTAAACGCACCAGCAGGGCATAAATAAGTGAACCGGCCAGCGACGAGACCACAATCGCCGACCACACTACCGGCATGTGCATACGTGCTGATTCTGTTGAAATGCGAAAGCCCAGTCCGGCAGTCGGAGAGCCGAAATACTCCGCCACGATGGCGGTGATAAGCGCCAGCGTGGCATTGACCTTAAGCGCGCTGAAAATAAAAGGCATTGCGGCGGGCAGGCGCAGCATCAGCAGGTTCTGGCGTGGGGTGGCTGCGTAGCAGTACATCAGCTCCTGCTCCAGCTTGCCGCTGGCTTTAAGCCCCGCCAGGGTGCTGACCAGTGCCGGGAAGAACGTCACGAGGATGACCACGGCAGCCTTTGACGGCCAGTCGAAGCCAAACCACATCACCGCAATGGGGGCGACGCCGACCAGAGGAACGGTACTGGTGAGACTGGCGACCGGCAGCAGGCCGCGTTGTAAAAAGGGCAGACGGTCAATTAACAGCGCCACGCCAATGCCGAAACCGCAACCTGCCAGATAGCCGATCAGTACTGACTTGAGCACGGTTTGCACCAGGTCACCGGCTAATAAAGAGAGGCTCTCCAGCAGGGCGGTGAGAATAGCCAGCGGGGCCGGTAAGATAACCTGCGGAACAGCGTATCCGGTCACCAGTATCTGCCAGAACCACAGCAGCCACAGGCCGAGCAACCCGGCCACGGCACTGGCAGGCACGCTGGCATGGGCCATACGCTGCACGCTCACCATCGCCAGCAGCCCCAGCGCGCAGGTACTCAGGGCATGGTAAGGCAGCAGGGCCAGCCAGACGGCGCTTACCGCAAGCGTGACGGCAAACAACAAGGTGCGTAGCGGACGGGTCGAACAGGCCAGAAGGGCACTGATCATCAGTAACAGCGCGCTGACTGAAGGGGCAGTTATGGCAGGATTTGCCAGATTTAACGCAATCAACGCCAGCACCGACAGCAGAAAGGCCGCCACCAGCAGCACCGCACCTGGTATCGCTTTCGTTTTCATTTTCATCCTCTCCCCCTGCGCTGGCGAAGCACCAGACGCTCCGTTAGCGTGACAAGTCCGGTCAGCGCCAGCCCTGACAGTGAGGCCATCACCAGTGCCGACCAGATTTGCAGGGTGTTACCGTAGTAAGAGCCCGTCAGCAGGCGCGCACCAAGGCCCGCCTGTGCGCCTGTAGGCAGCTCTGCGACCATTGTGCCGACCAGTCCACTGGCAATGGCGACCCGAAAGGCAGGAAAGAGATAAGGTAATGAGGAGGGCAGGCGCACCATCCAGAATGTATCTATGCGGCGGGCAGCCCAGGTATGCATCAGTTCCATCTCCAGCTTTTGTGGCGAACGCAGCCCCTGGACAGTGGCAATAGCTACCGGAAAAAAGCACAGATACATAGCAATCGTCGCTTTCGGCAGCATGCCGGTGATCCCCACGCTACCGAGAATAATCAGCACAATGGGAGCAATCGCCAGCACCGGGATAGTTTGTGAGGCGACAATCCACGGCATCAGGGCTTTATCAAGGGTACGGGAGTGCACGATACCCACGGCCAGCAGCACGCCGAACACCACCCCCATCGCAAAACCCGTCAGGGCGGCGCTGGTGGTCACCCAGGTATGCAGTAACAGATTACGTGGGGAGGAGAGCGGCCACCGGGAGAGGCTGCTCCAGATATCGATAACCACCTGATGCGGAGCGGGCAGGAGAGGGCGTTTGGCGTTCAGCGCGGCATATATCAGGTCGCTGCTGCTCCACGCGCCGCGGGGAGCCAGCACACGGTCAATCACCCCGGATGCATTGAGCGCAAAGGCCAGCACGTACCAGAGGAGTAGCGCCGCCAGCAGCACGGTGCCGACCGGCAGCGCATACCAGTGCAGGCGTTGATTAATGGTCATGATGCCCCTCCACCAGCGCCTCGCGAACCTCTGCGGCTATCTGCAGAAAGGCGGGAGTATCGCGTATATCGAGCGTGCGCTCTGCCGGAAGCGGCGAATCAATCACCTTCACGATCCGCCCCGGTCGCGGTGACATCACCACAATTTTGGTCGACAAATAGACCGCTTCAGAAATGGAGTGGGTAACAAATACCATGGTGCGCTGTTCCTGACACCACAGCTGCTGCAACTGCTGATTGAGGTTGTCGCGGGTCAGTTCGTCCAGTGCGCCAAAAGGCTCATCCATCATCAGAATTTTTGGTGCAAACCCAAGCGCGCGGGCGATGGAGACGCGTTGCTGCATACCCCCGGAAAGCTGCCAGGGAAACTTCTTCTCAAATCCCGTTAACCCAACCCGCGCCAGTTGCTCCCGGGCGATAGCGTCGCAGCGCTCCGGCGGCACGCCCCGAATTTGCAGCGGCAGCATGACGTTGGTCAGCACGGTGCGCCAGGGGAGCAGCACGGGGGCCTGGAAAACATAGCCGTATGCCCCGGCCTTGCGTGCTTCAGAGGGTGACATCTCATTCACGCTGACGTCACCGGAGGTGATAGGTTCAAGATCGGCGATGAGGCGCAGCAGGGTGGTTTTACCGCAGCCTGAGGGGCCAATAAATGAAACGAACTCACCCTGGCGGATCGTCAGGTTAATATCCTTCAGCGCATGTACCGGCTGATCCGCAGCCGGATAGACCACGTTAGCTTGGTTGACCATGATGGCGGGTCGTGTTGTCACGACCGCCGGTTTCATTGAAACGACGGCGGCCGTCGGCGCGTACATTATCTGGCTCATTTCCGTGGACCCCTGATTATTGACTAACTGGTTAGGTTATTCTCTCCATGCCATTTTTGTGCCAGGGGTGATTTGTTAGCGATTTTACGTAATTTAGCTGCGATATAAGCAATTTTTATGGCTATTTTGGTGCAAATGGCGACAGGTTTGTCTGGTGGTGGGGCAGCGCAAGAAGGTGCGTGGAAACACGGGTAAGAGGTAAGGGGAGGGGGCAGTGTGCAGCGTAACGGTTCCGGGCTGCCAGAGCGAGGGACAGTTAACTGTCGGCGTCGTGGCAGTTAACAGGGGGCATGCCCGCGCTACCATTATCCCCGGCGTGGGCGCCCATCTTCTTCTACCCTGAAAGGATAAATCGCATGTTAAGGAGAGGCTATGAACCACGTTTCCCCCACGCCGGTAACCCAGGCGCTGATGCTTCAGCCACATGCATGGGTGCCCAACAACCCTGAGTTGCCCGTTCTGGTCTACCGGCAGGTCCTCCCTGCCCACAACCGCACGGCGGCAGCGCAACACCTGTTTACCACAAACGGCTGGCCTCCACAGTGGGTGGACGGGGTGTTTGATTATCACCATTACCATAGTAATGCCCATGAGGTACTGGGGTGTGTTGCAGGCGAGGCAAGACTGATGCTTGGCGGCCCCGGCGGGAAGGAGCTGACGCTCAGCGCCGGAGATGTGCTCCTTCTGCCCGCGGGCACAGGGCACTGTAATCACGGAAGTACGCCCGATTTCTCCATAGTGGGTGCCTATCCCCCGAACCTGGAGTTTGACCTGTGCCGTGAGGCCCCCACACAGGCAATGCTGGCTGCTATCGCCAGCGCCCCCTTTCCTGCAAGCGATCCGGTTTATGGTGCGCAGGGTCCGCTGCTGGAGAAGTGGCTGTAAGCCTGTTGCCAGGAATTTTCTTGTTTTATAGCAGGGAGTTACTTTGCTTTCTATTCTCAATAGGCATGAGGAATGCAAACTCTCTGACACTGCTAAAGGGGGCCGGTTTTTTTAAGCGACTCCCGGATAAAAGGTATTGTGCATGTTGCCGCCAGCCCGTTACGGGTTGGCTTTTTTTTGCATAAATGTTAACCGTTTTTTGACGCCATTCGGAAACTATGATCGGCATCATAAATCTGAAAATCTGGCCTGTTCGGGTTATTGATCGGAGTAATCCGATGGACTACTATGGCTTCACCCCAGACAGAGCTAACGCCACAATATAGTGAGTGCCGGAGATAAGCGCCGGGGGGCCAAACAACATTGTCCCACTTGTTTTACTTAATACACCAGGCCCTGGCATCTGCCAGGGCTTCTACGTTTCAGCCTGCCACACTCGCATTTCATTCCTGCTTCAAGTCCCTGCACACTCCTCTTTTTCCTGATGCGCTTTGTTCTAACCTCTTCTACACTCTGGCGTAATTGAATAATGGCTGACGTCGTCAGAAGAAAAGAGAACTGCAGAGAACCCTTATGGATATCGACAAAATTAGAAAATTGATTGAGCTGGTTGAAAAATCAGGCATCTCCGAGCTGGAAATTTCAGAAGGTGAAGAGTCTGTTCGTATCAGCCGCGCAACGGCAGGCCCCTCATACCCTATGATGCAGCAGGCTTATGCGGCACCGGCACCTCAACAACCGGCACTGTCCGATGCCATTGCGCCAGCGACCACGCCGGTGATGGAAGCCCCCGAAGCCCCAGAAATTAAAGGGCATGTTGTCCGTTCCCCGATGGTCGGGACGTTCTACCGCACCCCGAGCCCGGATGCGAAAGCATTCTGCGAAGTGGGCCAGAAAGTCAACGTGGGCGACACGCTCTGCATCGTTGAAGCGATGAAAATGATGAACCAGATCGAAGCTGATAAAGCGGGCGTGGTGAAAGCCATCCTTGCCGAGAGCGGTCAACCTGTCGAATTCGACGAGCCGCTGGTCATCATCGAATAACGAGGCGAAGATGCTGGAAAAAATTGTCATCGCAAACCGTGGCGAGATTGCCCTGCGAATTCTGCGTGCCTGTAAAGAGCTGGGCATCCGGACTGTCGCCGTGCACTCCACCGCGGACCGCGATTTAAAACACGTACTGCTGGCAGATGAGACGGTCTGCATTGGCCCGGCCCAGTCCGTTAAAAGCTACCTGAACATCCCGGCTATTATTGCTGCGGCTGAAATCACCGGCGCTGAAGCCATCCATCCCGGCTATGGTTTTCTCTCCGAGAACGCCAACTTTGCCGAGCAGGTTGAACGGTCCGGCTTTATTTTCATCGGCCCGAAAGCAGACACCATTCGTCTGATGGGCGACAAGGTCTCCGCCATCACCGCCATGAAACAGGCTGGCGTACCGACCGTACCGGGCTCCGACGGCCCGCTGACCGACGATATGGATCTTAACCGTGCCCATGCGAAACGCATCGGCTACCCGGTTATCATCAAGGCGTCCGGCGGCGGCGGCGGTCGCGGTATGCGCGTGGTGCGCGGCGACGCCGAGCTGGCACAGTCCATCTCCATGACCAAAGCGGAAGCCAAAGCGGCCTTCAACAACGACATGGTCTACATGGAGAAGTACCTGGAAAACCCGCGCCACATTGAGATTCAGGTGCTGGCAGACGGTCAGGGCAACGCGATTTATCTGGCCGAGCGCGACTGCTCCATGCAGCGTCGCCACCAGAAAGTGGTTGAAGAGGCGCCGGCACCGGGGATCACTCCGGAACTGCGCAGCTTCATCGGTGACCGCTGCGCGAAAGCGTGCGTGGACATCGGCTACCGTGGCGCGGGTACTTTTGAGTTCCTGTTTGAGAACGGTGAGTTCTACTTCATCGAAATGAACACCCGTATTCAGGTGGAGCATCCGGTTACCGAGATGATCACCGGCGTGGACCTCATCAAAGAGCAGCTGCGTATTGCTGCCGGTCAGCCGCTCTCCATCAGACAGGAAGATGTGGTGGTGAAAGGCCATGCGGTGGAGTGCCGTATCAACGCTGAAGACCCGAACACCTTCCTGCCGAGCCCGGGTAAAATCACCCGTTTCCACGCGCCAGGCGGTTTTGGCGTGCGCTGGGAGTCCCATATTTACGCCGGTTACACCGTACCGCCGTACTATGACTCCATGATTGGCAAGCTTATCTGCTTTGGCGAAACCCGTGACGTGGCGATTGCCCGCATGAAGAACGCCCTGCAGGAGCTCATCATCGACGGCATCAAAACCAACGTGGATCTGCAGTCCCGCATCATGAACGACGAGAAGTTCCAGCAGGGTGGCACCAACATCCACTACCTGGAGAAGAAACTCGGTCTGAACGAGAAGTAAACGCGGCGTATTCGCCAGAGGCTACGCTATCTGGCGAATACCGTGCCGGTGTGCAGTTGTACCGGCGGGCGGAAGAAATCCTCGTGGAGCACAACCTGGTTTCGCCCGCGCTTTTTCGCCATATAAAGTGCGGCATCCGAGGTGCTGTAGAGCGTCTCAAAATCACTCTCTTTCGCCCCAAGACTGACGCCAAAACTGGCGGTCACCAACTGTTGTGGCAGCACATCCAGCGGCGAGGCGTTCAGGGAGGCGTGAATATAGCTCGCAATAATCATTGCCTCTTCAATACGCGCTTCCGGCAGCAGGATGGTAAATTCTTCGCCCCCCACCCGGCCAATCGCTGCGCTCTCCGGCAGCGCACGCCGAATACGTGATACCAGCGAGCAGATGACACGGTCGCCCGTCGGGTGGCCATATTCATCATTGATTCGTTTGAAGTGATCGATGTCCAGTAGGATCAGCGCCACATTGGCCTGCGTCAGGGATTTGTTGATCTGATTAATGATGGCGCTGCGGTTAAAAACAGCGGTCAGGGGATCGTGGGTCGCTTCATACTCAAGCTGAGCCGCGAGCTTTTGCAACTGCTCGTTCATGCGATTAAGTTCGCGTTCAGCGCGATCGCTGCGGGTTATTAAACGATAGGATTCGCGGATCAAGCGCTGGTAGTGCTTTGCCACTGTCCACAATTTTTCACGGCAGAGATCGGCAGGAAGGTGCGTATCCGCCGCCGCCAGTCGAGCGTCTTCGAGTACGGAATATTCATCCCTGAAAAGCTCGTTAATATCTAACATTCGTTAAGATCCGGTATGAGAACAACAGCCAGAGAAGTGAAGTCGATACGTAACTCTTCACCGAATTCTTCGGAAATATCGTCTTCTGCGTCGTAGTACCAGTAGAGTTCACAGGGCGTACCACGTCTGGCAAACCCGTTCAGGCACTCAAAAAGTTCAAACAGCATCTTGGTGCTGGAGCTATTGAAATAGCTCAGAGCCACATGCAAACGAACGGGTTCGCTGCTGGCTGGCTTGTCCTGTAACCAGCCCTCAATCGCCTGTAACAGCGGGCGGAAAAATGCCGCCGCATTTTCAGGCCAGGCTTCACCTTTGAGCACCAGACGCTGCGCTGAAAAATCGAAATTCACTTCCGGCGTGGCCTGGGTCGCGGCCTGTTCAATGGAAGGGGGTAATGTCACTTCAGTCATGGCAAAAAGTCGCCTTTAAATGAAAGGCGGACAGCGAACTGGCCGCCAGAGGATGAATGCGATACTCCAGCGGAACACTGGTATCCCGCGCCATGGTCAACAAACCGATATTCGCCCCTTTGCTGGTGGCAGGCGCTTCGCTGCGTAATCCTTGCTTCCAGGCGTCGCGTATTTCCGCCTGCGTCATAGCACGCAACACTTCGAGGTTTGTTTTCAGCAGTGAGGATTCTTCCGGGCCCACCAGATTGGCGGTTTCAAGATAGTAATTTCCGTTGTCGGTATGAAAACAGAGTGAACCAAAGCGTAATTCTTCCTGGCCGGTACACATAAAACGTTCATCGGAGGAGTAGCGCACAATGTTCTGTCCCATCTCAATGAAGACGGAAAATAATTTGCGGCGCGTCACCGATGAGGATTCGTTTTTATCCAGCCAGGCGCGGATCACACTGCCCATCGACATAATATTCTGCTGGGAAAAATAGCCGGTATAAAAAAGCTCAACAGCGCTCTGGCGCTGGAGAGTAAACAGAGGTAACAGTACGGCCTCTTTGACCTGCAGGTCGTTAATTTTCATGGTGTTCATCGCCAGCTAAAACCAAACCATGTCATGTCGTCGCGCGACGGTTGCTTGCCCTGCCAGTCGGTCAACGCGGCCGTAAGTGCCCCGGAAACCACGGACATTGGCTGCCCACGTTGCTCGGTCAACAGTGACTGAATACGTTTTTTTCCAAACATTATGTCGCGCGGCCCGCCAATCTGATCCGTCACGCCATCGGTCACCAGCAAAAGCCGATCGCCAGGGCGAAGCGGGCGCTGATGGCGATGCCATTGATAATCCGCGGGCGTATCGGTATAGCCAATTCCTTTACGATCGTTATCCAGGGTGTAGGCCTCTTCATCGTCAACGCCCAGCATAAAGGCGTGCATACGGGCGCTGGACCAGATGAGTTGGGCATGGTGCGTATCAACAAATAACGCGATAGCGTCGCAGCCGTCGTTCGACTGGCTGGAGTCATCCGTGGGGTGCACCTGGCTCAGGGTCTGTTTGATGTAATCATTGATAATCGCCAGCAGGCGCTCAGGTTCACGGGCAGGGGCGAGACTGAGCGCTTTTTCCAGCGCAGATGAGAAGATAAAGGTCATAAAGGCACCGGGAACACCGTGACCCGTGCAGTCCGCCAGTACCAGCAACCAGCCATTTTCACAGGGCTGAAAGGCATAGATATCACCGCCGACGCAATCACGCGGGTGCCAGTAGAGGCACCAGTCCGCAAGGGTTTGTTCAATACTCTGACGCGAGCGACTCAGCATGGATTCCTGAATCACCCGCGCATATTCAATGCTTTGCATAATTTGCAGGTGCTGCTTGGCCTGCAGGTCTGAGACGGTACGAATCAAATCAAGACCTAAGCCAATGCCCATATACTGGTCGTTCTCCGTGAGGATAAAGCCCTCCGTGATGGCTTTATCACCGGTTTCGATAACGCGTTCGGCGAGGAAATCGAGCCCCGCTTTGGCATCAACGATCAGCGGTGTTTTATCCATAAAGGCAATGCAGCTTTTCTGGTCATAGAGTTCATGGAAAAACGGACGGCTCATCTGCGAGAGAAAAATATGGCGGTTGATCATGCCGATAGGGCGATTCTGTTCAAGAACGGGTAAACCAATTAAAGCTTTATGTTCATTGAACAGCGCCATCACCTGAAGGTTATTGGCATCCGCAGTCACGTGCGGAACGGCAAGACGGAGGGCACCCGCATTAAGTTGTCGCGATGAGAGAGGTAAGTCCATGATCCTGGATCGCTCCTTGATAAGAATAATCTTAGGATAGAGGCTGATTGTTGCGGATTTATTTCAAGGGGTTACCGATCCGGATAACGGAAGATTATTGTTCCCAAAGGCAAACCGTGACCGCTTTAGCGAGGTAAAAAAAAAGCCCGCACTTATGGCGGGCAAGTAATACTGGAAGCAATGTGAGCAATGTCGTACCGAATACCTGAGCGATTTGCTCAACTATTCGGTAATGAGAAAGATAATCTTTATCATCTTATCAATCAACCCCAAATTTAGTGCCGGTTTGAAATCGGCCGGATGCGGCTGGTAGCGCAACGGCGGACGTGGCACCCCCGTTTTTATTAACGTGCCGGCCTTTCTGCCACGTTAATGGCCAGCTGCCTGACTTTTATTTTCGGTCCTGCATTTCATTTTTCGTAAACCCGACCACGCGATAACGCTTGCCTGACCAGATAGAATGAGTATAGTTCTCATTCTCTTTAGTGTTATCGGGCGAGTCAGGATGGCTTTCCCGGATAAAAAGTGGGCATAAACGCTGACAGGGAACACTGAACAGAAGTGGCGAACGCACCAGGCCTGTGGCCTGCCCGTAACGCTTCTCACGTCACCTGCGTGATGCGCTTTTCGCCTGCCTTTTTGACTTTAATCGGTAAAGGATTTTCCCCATGAAAATGAAAACCTCCGCACTGGCGCTGATGTCCGTCATGATGCTGGCGGGCTGTACTGCTCAGTCGGCGCATCAGGCAAAACATCCCGCTGTCGCCCAACAGCCTGCTGCCAAAGCAGAGGCGGTGAAGGTGCAAAAACGCGATCTTGCCAGTGGCCTGTATGAAATGGCCCTTAGCCCGAAAGGGGATGCCCTTTATGTGGCGAGCGCGGAAGGTTTCAAAGATGTTCAGGGGGGTGTCATCTATAAACTCGACCCGACCAGCCTGAAAACCCTTGGTCTGACCCATACCGATCTGAAAAACTTCGGCATGGCTATCTCTGAAGACGGCAAAATCATCTATGTCACCAACTCCCTTGATGGCGGCGTGAGTGCGGTGGATACCGCAACCGGAAAGGTACTGAACCGTGTGCGCTTCCCGGAGCGTAATAAAGAGGGCTTCCCGTTCGGCGCACGTGAGATTTTGCTGCACAACCATCTCCTCTACGTTGGCGCGGTCGGCGACCCGGCACTGGTTTGGGTGGTGGACGCCAACACCATGAAGCTAAAAACCCGCATCAAAAATGCCGGCAAGTGGGTGACGGGGCTGCACTGGTCTGAACAGACGCAGCGCATTTATGTCGCTAACGGCGGCGGTGAAATTCTCGTGGTGAACCCGCGCACCAACCGCATTGAACAACGCTGGAAGCCTCTCGGCGACCAGCCTGCACTGCTGCTGAATATTGCCGAAGACAACGAGACAGGCCGTCTGTTTGTGACCGACAACGCCAAAGCGAAAACGACGCTGGTGCTGGATATTCACACCGGTAAGGTCATGAAAACGCTATCGGGCGATGCGCTGGCCGTCAAATTTAACCCGATACGTCATGAGATTTACATCACGCAACGTGAGTCCGGCAAACTGCTGAGTCTGGATGCCACCACCTACGCGGTGAAGAAAAGCTGGGATCTGAAGCCACACCCGAACAGCCTCCTGCTCACTGCTGACGGGCAGACGCTGTACGTCACCGTGAAGCAGGGTTTCAATAAAGATCACTCGACGAACGGCCCGGACAGCGTTGTCCGTATTCCGCTCAATTAATCAACGGGCCCGGAAACGGGCCTAACTTCTGTTTTAATCACGAGTTAACCATGAACGCTTACCCACATACCCCATTGCGCAAAACGTTACTGGCGTTAGCAATCGGTGCCGCTGCGCATTCTGCGACCGCTGCCACCACGGATGCCAACAGCAAAACCTCACCGGACGACACCATTGTTGTGCAGGCAACACCTGCAAGCGATTTCAACGCTGGTGGCGATGCGCTGGTCCCTGCTTATCTTGACGGCCAGGTGGCCCACGGCGGTCGTCTGGGCATGATGGGCGAGCAGAAGGCGATGGATGTGCCCTTTAACGTTATCGGTTACACCTCCAGACTGGTGCAGGATCAGCAGGCGAAAACCGTCGCGGATGTGGTCAGCAATGATGCGGGCGTGCAGGTTGTTCAGGGCTACGGCAACTTTGCGGAAACCTATCGTATCCGTGGCTTCAACCTGGAGGGTGACGACATGCTGTTTGGCGGTCTGCCGGGAGTGTTACCGCGCCAGGTGGTAGATACCCAAATGATCGAGCGCGTAGAGGTGTTTAAAGGGGCAAACGCCTTGCTGAACGGCGCAGCGTCAAGCGGCGTGGGGGGCATGATAAACCTTGAACCCAAACATGCAGAAGACGTGCCCGTGACCCGCGTGGGCGTGGATTATGGCACCCGTTCCCAGGTCGGCGGAACCCTGGATGTCGGTCGTCGTTTTGGCGATAACAATCAGTTCGGCGCGCGCGTTAACCTGGTGCATCGTGAAGGTGAGGCGGCAGCGGAGGATGATAAACGTCGCACGACGCTGGCCTCACTGGGCCTGGATTACCGTGGCGATCGTCTGCGCACCTCACTGGATGTGGGATATCAGAAAAAAACCTTCCACGGAGGCACGACCGGGCTGAATATCAGCGGTGTGGATTTTATTCCTGATGTCCCCGAACCGCGCAAAAACTTTGCCCAGAAATGGGGCTACAGCAACATTGAAAACGAATTCGGGATGGCGCGCGCCGAGTACGATCTGACCGATGACTGGACGGCGTATGCGGCCTATGGCGCGCAGCACGCCCATGAAGAGGGCATCTACAGCACGCCGAAACTCCTTAACAAAGAGGGCGATGCCACCGCCGGGCGGCTGGATACCAATCGCATCATGGACTCGTCGAGTGGAATGGGCGGCGTGCGTGGTCGCTTTGATACCGGCGCTGTCTCGCATGACGTCAACGTCGGGTATTCTGCGAACATCAAACGCGATAAAACCGCGTGGCGGATGGCGGGCAAAGGCGCGCCGGTCAATATTTATGACAATGACGATGTCGCCATTCCGGCAAATACCATTTTTGGCGGCAATTATCACGATCCGCTCACCACCAGCCGCACCCGTACTCAGGGCTGGCTCTTCAGCGACACCCTCGGGGTGCTCGATGACAGCCTGCGCTTTACCGCCGCGGCCCGCTACCAGAAGGTATGGGTACGTAACTACAGCAATGCCACGGGCGCAGAGACCACCGCGTCCCGCTATACCGAAGATCGCTGGATGCCGACTTTGGGTGTGGTGTATAAACCGCTGGAGAGCGTCTCCCTGTACGCCAACCATACCGAGGCGCTGCAGCCGGGCAGCACCGCACCGCGAGGGGCAGCTAATCAGTTTGAGTCCACCGGCATTGCCCACTCAAAACAGAATGAAGTGGGCGTGAAGACCGATTTCGGACGCATTGGCGGTACGCTGGCGCTGTTTGAAATCAAAAAACCGACCGCTATTCAGAACAGCAACACCAACGTTTACGCGCTTGATGGTGAGCAGCGTAACCGGGGTATTGAGCTGAACGTCTTCGGTGAGCCGATGCTTGGCCTGCGTCTGAACGGCAGCGCAACCTGGCTTGATGCTGAACTGACCAAAACGCAGAATGGGTTGAATAAAGGCAATACGCCAATTGGTGTGGCTAACTTCTATGCGGTTATCGGGGCGGAGTACGACATCAAACCGGTTGAGGGCCTGACGGCGACCGCACGTGTCAATCACACCGGTTCGCAGTACGCTAACAACGCCAACACCAAGAAACTGGACAGCTACACCACCCTCGATCTGGGCATGCGTTATCGTATGCGTCTGAATCAGGAGCAGAACGAGATGGTCTGGCGCGTGGGTGTGGACAACGTCACCAATGAGAAATACTGGGCCAGCGTCGAGGACAACGGTTCCTATATCTTCCAGGGGGAACCACGTACCCTGAAAGTCTCGATGAGTTACGATTTCTAAGTCTGACGCCGCTTTGCCGCGCAGGTAACAGGTTGGGCAAGGATGCCCGACCACACCTCTTCTGCCGTTTTTCCTCGTGCATCAACCTTCCTCTAAGCCAGTGGTCTGCACTCTGGCAGCATACCGGGGTGTTTTTTCTACTCCCCATCGTTAAAGTGAAGGTTCTGAATAACCCGCCTGAGAGCACACTGCCATGATTCATATCACCAGAGCCGATCCCTTATCGGTGGATTCCCGGACCCTCATCGAAAAATTGTCTGTCGCGCTTGCGACCCTCACCGGCAGCAGCGGGAAGCACTCCTTTAATATTGACGATGTGCAAGCAGACAGGGCGCTCTGGGTGCTGGCCTATGATGAGCAGGGTGTTGCCGTGGGTTGTGGGGCTATCCGTCCGTTGAGCGCAGAAACGGCGGAACTCAAGCGCATGTTTGCGTTGCACGCAGGGAAGGGGATTGGCTCATCGCTGTTGCGTTATCTTGAACAGGCGGCAAGAGAGTTGGGCTATCACGAAATGAAACTGGAGACCCGCCGCGTTAATCACCCGGCGGTGGCGTTCTATGAAAAGCAGGGCTACAGGCAAACCGGGAACTATGGGCGCTACATCGGCAGGCCGGAGGTGGTATGCTTTGTGAAAGTGCTGTAATGAAGGAAGTGGGGGATGTCCGTCATCACCGCCAGCGTGTAAAAGACGCACTCAATTTTCTACTGAACGGTTTTTAATCCAGTACTGCCTTACTTACGCAGCAATTTTTGCAGCCGTTTCTTTTGCCAGTCGGCAATCAGATTGCCAAAGATAAAAATACGCAGCCCACGTAGCAGAATCAGTGCGCCCCAGATGGCGGCGACCCACAGTGACCAGTGGCTTTGTGGCGATGTGGTGCGGTTGAGTACATAAAGGAGCCCGCAGACCATCACTGCCGTCAGCAGGCTGCGATAAAAACGGGTTTCTGCTTCAAGCTGGTTGCGGGCGCTGTGAATCCGCTGATCCACGGCCTCGTCATTTTTGCTTTCACGGTTTGCGCATAGCTCCGCGACGCTCACCTCAAATACCGCAGCTAACGCACTTAGCGTTTCCAGGCTGGGCTGTTCCTGATTTTCGATGCGTTGTACCGTGCGAACGCTGATGGCGGCCATTTCAGCCAGTTGCTCCTGGGACCAGGCGCGGGCGAGGCGGTAGGCTTTTACATTGTTGGTCATCATAAAGGATCTCCGTTTTGAACATAACCAAGCGTCGCTCAAATCGTAAAAAAGCAACACGACACGCACCCGACAGCAAGCTGACACGGACCTGACAGCGGGACTGGCGCGGTGAAGCGCCAGAATGTGCCTGCAAAAAATGACCGTCTCTCAGCGGCGAATGACGTTACTGGTCGTCAGCCTCCAGCGTGCCGCCAGACAGACGCAGGGTAGTAAGATCGTCAATAAAGTAGCGTTTTGATACCCGAAGGCTTGCAAACTCTTCTACCCCAAAGGCCTCGTGGTTAATACCCGTGATGGGCGTCATGCTGCCATTAAAAAGCGCTATCTGATAACCAGGTCTGACACCCGTCCCGGATAAACCCATACGCAGGAAAATTATTTAATCAGCTTCAGGCTGTTTTTTCATTTTCGCCAGCATACGCGCTGCACGTTCGATCTTTTCAATATGCTCTAAGTGAATGTCACCAACATTGCCTCCCAGTCTATACTCATTCCCGGCTCCGCATTTTATTTTATGATCAGGGCGTTAATCTGTTCATGACTGCAGGTGCCGGCGTGCTATGCCCGGATAATAATTTCGATACACTCTTCTGAAACTTCATACTTTTTGGCCAGCAGTTTTTTTGCCTGTTGGATGGTAATGCCGCTCAGGTCGGGTTCTGATGCTGACGCTTCGACAACGTTGGGCGGTGTAATGTCAACCGCAGGCATCTTATTGAAAACCAGCTTGTCCTCTTTAATGCCCAGCGCTTTCAAAGAAGAGTAGGCCACCGGGTTTCTGGCACCATCCCACATATCAGGAATGGCAAGGTGGGCATATTCACTGACCCTGATAAGCCACTTCTTCGGACGCGTACCGTCCCAGGCTGGTGAAGGAACGATGTCAGAGATTTTGCCAATAAAGAAAGCGTTTTTATGCGGGTCGGAGACGTCTCCCCAGTCATTATGCTGGTTATCGGCAGGATCCCGATTCTGCACGCAGACCACGTACTTACACCCTCTTGCACGCTTTTCATTGAGCACCCAGGCTTGAGAACCCCCTTCTTTGAGCATTCTGTCAAAGCCCCTGGCGGTAAATACAACGATCGCTGAATCTGTCATTTCATCCTCACGCTTTATTAAAAGTATGGTTAGATTATATAAATAAAAAATAGAGCGTCAATAGAATCTATAAAAACTATCATGACTATCACTCATGCCTTATGAACGAGCGATGCCTGATGGTAGGGGAGACCCTTTCCCTGGTCTTGCTACACCTTGCTGTAAGTGTTAAAAGGTGCGGCTTCATGACAACAAGAAAGGGGAAAGACGTGAAAAACGCGTCAATGGCATCTGAGCACTTCGCAGATGCCGCGTCGGAAACAGGGCCGACGCTGCAACGAGGACTTAAAAACCGCCACATTCAATTAATCGCCCTTGGCGGCGCGATTGGCACCGGATTGTTTCTCGGCATTGGCCCGGCAATCCAGATGGCGGGGCCAGCAGTGCTGCTGGGCTACGGTGTCGCAGGCATTATTGCCTTTCTGATTATGCGCCAGCTCGGTGAGATGGTTGTTGAAGAGCCGGTATCCGGGTCGTTCGCTCACTTTGCCTTTAAATACTGGGGGCCGTTTGCCGGGTTCCTGTCTGGCTGGAACTACTGGGCAATGTTTGTGCTGGTGGGAATGGCGGAACTGACCGCCGCCGGGATTTATATGCAGTACTGGTTCCCGGAGGTGCCGACGTGGATTTGGGCCGCAACCTTCTTCATCATTATCAATGCCGTTAATCTGGTGAACGTGCGCCTCTACGGCGAAACCGAATTCTGGTTCGCGCTCATCAAAGTCCTCGCCATTATCGGAATGATAGGCTTCGGCCTGTGGATGCTGTTTAGCGGCAACGGCGGAGAAAAAGCGAGCGTCGAAAATCTCTGGCGTTTTGATGGCTTCTTTGCCACCGGCTGGAACGGGCTGGTGCTGTCGCTGGCGGTGATCATGTTCTCCTTTGGCGGGCTGGAGCTTATCGGGATCACCGCAGCGGAAGCCAGCGATCCGCATAAATCTATTCCGAAAGCCGTAAACCAGGTGGTCTATCGCATTCTCCTCTTTTATATCGGTTCGCTGGTGGTACTACTGACCCTCTACCCGTGGGTCGATATCAAAGCCGACAGCAGCCCGTTTGTAATGATTTTCCATGATCTGAACAGTAACCTGGTGGCATCGGCGCTGAACTTTGTCATTCTGGTGGCCTCGTTATCGGTCTACAACAGCGGTGTTTACTCCAACAGCCGTATGCTGTTTGGTCTGTCAGTACAGGGTAATGCGCCTGCATTTTTAACGCGCGTCAGCCGTCGTGGCGTACCCGTGAATTCGTTGTTCCTCTCCGGGGCCATCACGTCGCTGGTGGTGCTGGTGAACTATCTGCTGCCGAAAGAGGCTTTTGGTCTGCTGATGGCGCTTGTGGTGGCCACACTGCTGCTGAACTGGATAATGATTTCGCTGGCACACCTCAAATTCCGTGCGGCCATGCGGCGTAAAGGCCGTGACCCCTTGTTTAAAGCGCTTATTCACCCGGCGGGTAACTATCTGTGCATCGCCTTTATGTTGATGATTCTGGCGCTGATGTGCACCATAGACGGTATGCGCACCTCTGCTATTCTGCTGCCGGTATGGATTGCCTTCCTGTTCGCTGCGTTCACACTCTCACGTCGTAAAGCCTAACGTGCTGATCTTTCGTCCCGCCGATCAGGGCGGGACGTTATCCCAACAAAATTTATCGTGACTGATCTCCCACTCCTGTTTCACTGAACAGGAAAATAATTTTGTAATCGATTACTTTTCATTTGATGGCGTTTGTAATCGATTACTTTTTTAGGGTGGGGCAAAAAAATGGTGTCAACAACCGAAAGTAGTGGAAGTCATGTTCAGCACCGACTGCTGGTTCCCCGGCTATCGCTGATGATGTTTTTACAATTTTTTATCTGGGGAAGCTGGTCGGTCACTTTAGGTCTGGTGATGACGCAGCACAACATGTCGCTGTTAATTGGCGATGCCTTCTCGGCGGGGCCTATCGCCTCGATTCTCTCGCCGTTTGTGCTGGGGATGCTGGTAGACCGCTTCTTCGCGTCGCAAAAAGTGATGGCGGTGATGCATCTGGCGGGGGCGGTTATTCTGATGTTTGTGCCTCAGGCGCTGGTCGCGGAAAATGGCTCGTTGCTGATTGCGCTGCTGTTTGGTTACACGCTGTGCTACATGCCGACGCTGGCGCTGACTAACAATATTGCGTTTCATAGTCTGTCGAATATCGACAAAACTTTCCCGGTGGTGCGCGTGTTTGGCACCATCGGCTGGATTGTGGCGGGTATTTTTATCGGCGTTACGGGCATCTCCTCCAGCGTGACTATTTTCCAGGTGGCGGCAGCCTGTTCTGTTCTGCTGGCGCTCTACAGCCTGACGCTGCCCCATACCCCCGCACCGGCAAAAGGGCAACCGGTCGCCCTGCGTGACCTGTTCTGTGCCGACGCCTTTGCGCTGCTGAAAACCCGCCACTTCTTTGTGTTTTCGCTGTGCGCGATGTTGATTTCAGTCCCGCTGGGCACCTATTACGCCTACACCGCCTCATATCTGGCGGATGCCGGGGTTGCGGATGTCAGTACCGCCATGTCGTTTGGTCAGATGTCTGAAATCTTTTTCATGCTGGTTATCCCACTGCTGTTCCGCCGTCTGGGTGTGAAATACATGCTGCTGATTGGGATGCTCGCCTGGTTTGTACGTTACGCCTTCTTTGCGCTTGGCGTCAGTGAAGAGGGGCGCTTCCTGCTCTATCTCGGCATTTTGCTGCACGGCGTCTGCTACGACTTCTTCTTCGTGGTGGGCTTTATCTATACCGACCGCGTGGCCGGGGAAAAGGTCAAAGGCCAGGCCCAGAGCATGATTGTGATGTTTACCTACGGTATTGGCATGCTGCTCGGCTCGCAGATTTCCGGTGCGCTCTATAACCGCCTCGTGGCGGGGCAGGCCATTCCCCAGGCCTGGGTGACCTTCTGGTGGATACCGGCCGTCGCGGCAGCGGTTATCGCACTGATTTTCCTGGTCTCGTTTAAATATAAAGACAGTGACCATGCATAAAAATTGGGAGACGCTATGAAAACCATTCAGGGGCCGGGCATTTTTCTGGCGCAATTTATCAGCGGGGAGCCTCCGTTTAACTCGCTCGTCGGGCTGGCGGGCTGGGCATCCGGGCTGGGGTTTAAAGCGCTGCAGATCCCCTGCAACCATCCGGCGATTTTTGACGTTGAGCGTGCCGCACAAAGCCAGACCTATTGCGATGAGGTCAGCGGGCTGCTGGCAGAGCATGGGCTGGTCATTAGCGAACTCTCTACCCATCTGGAAGGGCAGCTGATAGCCGTGCACCCGGCTTACGATGCCGCCTTTGATGGCTTTGCGCCTGCGTCGCTGCGCGGTAATCCGGCGGCACGTCAGGCCTGGGCGGTCGAAAAAGTGATGCAGGCCGCGGTGGCATCAAAAAATCTTGGTCTGAAGACGCACGCGACCTTCTCCGGGGCGCTGGCCTGGCCCTATTTTTACCCCTGGCCGCCGCACAATGCGCTGTTGCTTGAAGAGGCTTTTGACGAGCTGGCGCGTCGTTGGCTGCCGGTGCTCAACCGTTTCGACGAGCAGGGCGTGGACCTTTGCTTTGAAATTCATCCGGGTGAAGACCTGCATGATGGCGTCACGTTTGAGCGCCTCCTGACGAAGGTCGACCACCATCCGCGCTGTAACATTCTCTATGACCCAAGCCACTTGCATTTGCAGCAGCTTGATTATCTGGCGTTTATCGATATCTATCATTCACGTATCAAAGCGTTTCACGTTAAAGATGCGGAGTTTCGCGCCAGCGGGCGCAGTGGTGTCTATGGGGGATATCAGACCTGGGCCGACAGAGCGGGGCGTTTTCGATCACCGGGAGACGGGCAGATAGACTTTGGCGCGGTGTTCAGCAAGCTCACCCGCTACGGTTATGAGGGCTGGGCGGTGCTGGAGTGGGAGTGCTGCCTGAAGTCGGGTGAGGTGGGCGCGCGGGAGGGCAGTGAGTTTATTCGTCGCCACATTATCCCGGTTTCCGCCCACGCGTTTGATGACTTTGCCGCCGGGGCAGAAGACCGCGCAAGCGTGCGCAGGATGTTAGGTCTGGGAGAGGTTGAATGATTCAGGCAGGCATTATTGGCACCGGCTTTATTGGTCCGGCGCATATTGAGGCGCTGCGTCGCCTGGGGTTTGTCGAGGTGGTCGCCTTATGTGATGCGTCGCTGGCGAACGCCACGCAAAAAGCGCGTGCGCTGGGCGTTCCCCATGCCTATGGCAGCGTGGAGGACCTACTGGCTCATCCGGGACTTCAGGTAGTGCATAACTGCACGCCTAACCATCTTCACGCTGCGATTAACCGCCAGGTGCTCTGCGCCGGAAAACATCTTTTTTCCGAAAAACCGCTCTGCATGAACGCAGACGAAGCCCGCGAACTGGTGGCCTTAGCCGAAGAGGCGGGCGTGGTGCATGGCGTCAGCTTTGTCTATCGCCAGTTTGCGATGGTGCAGCAGGCTGCGAGCATGAACCGCAGTGGGAAAGTGGGGCGCCTGTTCTCGGTGTATGGCAGCTATTTGCAGGACTGGATGCAGCTTGAAACCGACTACAACTGGCGCGTGGATCCGTCAGTCGGCGGAGCCTCAAGGGCGGTGGGGGACATTGGTTCTCACTGGTGCGATACCCTGCAGTTTGTCACCGGAAAGCGTATCACGGAGGTGATGGCGGATTTGGCGATTGTCTGGCCGACCCGCCAGGTGCGCTCTTCTGCCGCGACGTTCTCATCGGCAGATGAGGGAGCGCAACGGGAAGCACGCCCGGTAACAACCGAAGATGCCGCCTCGGTCCTGCTGCGTTTTGATGATGGCAGCAAGGGCTGTTTCAGCGTTTCGCAGGTGAGCGCCGGGCGCAAAAACCGCCTCAGTTTTGAGATAAATGGTAGTGAGTGCTCACTGGGTTGGGACCAGGAGATCCCCCAGCAGCTGTGGATCGGGCATCGTCAGCAGCCGAACCAGATCCTCACCGATGATCCTGGACTGATGTCTCCGGACGTAGCCGCCAGCGCCCACTTCCCCGGTGGTCATATCGAAGGCTGGCCGGATGCCTTCAGGAACATGATGCTTAACTTCTACTCGGCAGTAAAAGTCGGCAAGATGCCTGCGCGTGAGCAGGCCCGGTTTGCCTCATTCCATGACGGCGCCAACGTGATGTTTATTATTGATGCCATTTTGCAAAGTCACGCTCAGCAAAAATGGGTAACGGTGGAGTATTGAGATGGATGTGCCTGCGGGCACGGACGGTCCCCTCTCTCTTGAGGGCTGAGGAATCCTCAGAAAAAATGTATGCACGGACAGTCCTCTCGCCCCTCCGGGGAGAGGGCAAGGGTGAGGGGAAACATGCGGCGCTGAGGAGGCATTCCGTTCACCTTATGTTTCTTGCTTTTCTGTCGCTCCAGAACCCGTGAACGTGCCAGGGTGGTTCACCGCCACCACCCTGGCGACCCGGGCTCCCGGCCAGGAAAATCGCCGCTGGCGCGGTCCACTTAGCTTCTCCTTCAGGCTTATCGGGGACGGGCGAAGGCAACATCCCTGCGCGTCACCCCGGCCTTGCGGATACGCGTCGTCGATTTTCAGCCGGACCCTGTCATCGCGGTAACTGCTTTATTCTCATTCAGCAATGATATCGCTGCAAAACGTAATATGACTGGGCATCCCTCAGCCTTTGGGGATCAGGGTGAGGGGAGCGACGCCAGAAGTAGCATATAGCTCTGATCCCCACTCTCTTCCTGAATAGCGAGGGAGTCCACCGTGCATGCCTTCCGGCAATATGATAGCCTGCTAACCCACCGCTAACCGCAGGAACTCTCGACGTTATGTCCATTCAGAAAATCGCCAGGCTGGCTGGCGTTTCCGTTGCCACGGTTTCACGTGTCCTCAATAACAGCGAGTCGGTAAAAGAGACCAACCGTGAACGCGTACTGAAGGCCATCGCGGAAAGCAACTATCAGCCCAACCTGATGGCGCGTCAGTTGCGTACCGCCCGCAGCTCAATGATCCTGGTACTGGTGTCGAATATCGCTAACCCCTTTTGTGCCGAAGTGGTGAAAGGGATAGAAGAAGCGGCCGAGCAGAACGGTTTTCGCATTCTGCTTTGTAATTCCGGCTCCGATATGGAGCGTTCCCGCTCTGCGCTTAAACTGCTCTCCGGTAAAATTGTCGACGGCATTATCACAATGGATGCCTTTGCTCGCCTGCCGGAACTGACAACACTGATAGGCAGCGCCCCCTGGGTACAGTGCGCGGAGTATGCCGATGAAGGAGACGTCTCCTGCGTGGGTATTAATGACGTGGAGGCCGCTCGGTGCGTCATTGAGCAGCTGCTTGCGCGCGGCTGCCAGCGCATCGCGCTTATCAACCATGATTTGAGCTACAAATATGCCCGCCTGCGTGAGCAAGGCTACACCAGCGCGTTAGCGGAAAAACAGCGTTGCTGGAAAGCGGTGGAATATGCCCAGGATTTAAGCTTCAGCGCCGGGAAAGCGGCAATGGAAAACCTGCTGCGTGCTGACGAACGCCCCGATGCGGTATTTGCCGTCTCCGACACCCTGGCCGCAGGGGCATTGCTGGCTATTCACGAGGCCGGACTCGCCATGCCCCAGGATATCGCGGTCGTCGGGTTTGATGGCACGGAACTGGCCGAAATGGTCACGCCACCTCTCAGCACGGTTTCGCAACCGTCGCGTGAGATTGGCCGCAAGGCGGTGGGCTTATTGCTCAATAAAATCGACAATCCCCAGGCCCCTGCAGAACGCATTATGATGGACTGGCACTATATTTCCCGTGCCAGTGCGTAATAACCCGTCATACTTCAGGTGGTAGCCTGCACATCCTTAACCCGGATTATTTAGGGTATAGTGGTGTATTATCAGTCAGATACCTATTACCAGCGATTTTCGCTGGTTTTTTTATGCTCAGGGAGCTTTGCCATGAACCGGCAACGACAAGCAGAACTCTTTCTCGTTTTCACCACGCTGATTGCCGCCTGTGGGTGGATTTTTTCCCGAGAGGCTATTTCCGGTATGCCGGTTTTCGCCTTTCTGGGGGTGCGTTTTTTGGGGGCGGCGTTGGTGTTATTGCCCTTTTGCCGTGGTCAGAGTATTCCCCCGCAATGGCGTCGCCAGGCGGTAACCAGCGGGCTGTGGATGGCGGCAAACATGTGCCTGTGGATCTGGTCGGTCTCCACCACGCCCTCGCTCGGAGAGGGGGCTTTTATCATGAGCCTCTCCATGCTGTTTGTGCCGCTGGTGGCCTGGGCGATGATGGGCGTGCGTCCGGCCCGCGCGTACTGGGAGTGTCTGCCGGTCGCCGTTATCGGACTTGCGTTACTGAGCTTACACACCCCGATTGTGTTTCACCCGAGCCAGGGGTGGTTCCTGCTGACCGCGTTTGTGCAATCCATCTCCTTTTGTTACACCAGCCGTTTAGCACGAGATGTCCCGCTCATTCCCCTTACCACCGTGCAACTGGCGGTAACGGGCAGCATCGGCGTCTTCTTCTCACTGCTGTTTGAACACTGGACCCAGCCGTTAACGGCCCCGACCATCATGTGGCTGGTGGCCAGTATTTTTATTGCCACCAGCCTGCGCTTTGGTCTGCAGATACAGGGGCAGAAGTATGCAGCGGTCGCCAGCGCGGCGCTGATTATGGTGCTGGAGCCCCTGCTCACGGTCATTGCGGCCTCGCTGTGGTACAGCGAGCGCCTGCCGCTACAAAAAATTCTCGGTGGTGTGCTTATCCTGCTTGCGCAGTTGTGGTTCCGCTGGCGAATGGTGGCGAAACTGCCTTCCTGAGTGAAAACTCCCTTTGCCGAACACCCTGATGCGAACCGCAGTGGTGCGACACTTCCACAGTGCCGGGCCACCTGCAAGGGAGCACCAGATTTAGATAAAGAGTTTTCCTGCCAGCACCGTATGGGCCGCGCCGAAGAGTCTTACGCGGTCGGAGCCGGCGAGCTCAATCACTACCTCGCCGCCGCGTGCGGAGGCCTGCCAGGCACGTAGTGAGCGCTTACCGGAGCGGGCTGACCAGTAGGCGGCGAGGGCGCAATGCGCCGATCCGGTCACCGGATCTTCGTTTACGCCGACCCAGGGAGCAAAATAGCGGGAGATAAAATCCTGATTTTCCCTGCCCGGCGCGGTAACCGCCACGCCGCGGCCTGGGAGTGCCGCGAGCGCCTGAAAATCGGGGGCAAGGTTCTCAATGCGCTGCGCATCTTCAATGACGATCATCTCTTTGGCTCCGTATCTGCCGCAGGCCACTATCTCCTTTTCCTCAAGCCCAAGCGCCGCCACTTTTCGCGCGTCGGGGAGATGACGCATATCCGGCGGCGTCAGCGGGAAATCAAGTTCAATCGTTGACGCGTGAGCGATAGCGGTAAGCGGGCCGGAGAGGGTGGTAAATTCGATGCGTTCACCCACCTGCAATTGACCCGTCTGGCGTAATACGTGGGCGGTAGCGAGGGTAGCGTGACCGCAAAGATCGACTTCGGCAAGCGGGGTGAACCAGCGTAACTGTCTTGTGCGAAGCGTCAAAAAAGCGGTTTCGGAGACGGCCATCTCCGCTGCAATGTTTTGCATCGTTGCAGCTTCCAGGGCGTCGGGGGTAATACACACTGCGGCCGGGTTGCCGGAAAACGGGCCGTTACTAAAGGCATCAACCTGATAAATCGCCAGTTCCACGCGTTCTGCTCCTGTCAGTCATCGGACCCACACGGTAACGCGTTTCGTCAGTGAGGAACAGGGGCAGGGCTAGCGTGGGCGCAGACGTTGTTGTGCTTTGCGCGACAGCGTGTCCACCACCAGTTCGCGTGAATCGTGAATCAGGTCAGCCAGCAGCGCTTTGGTGATATCGTCACCAGCGAAAACCGAGATCCAGTGCTTCTTATTCATGTGGTAGCCTGGCTCAATGCTGCGATAAATCTGTTGATTAAGCAGGGATTTTTGAGGATCGGACTTCAGAGTCACCAGGGGTCTGCCGTGTGCTGTGGTGGTCATCATGAAAATCTTTCCCTCCACTTTAAAGACGTCATGTTCCGGGCCAAACGGCCAGCAGTGGTCGGTAAAGGGCAACGCCAGCGCGGTACGGTGTGCAAACGCATGCAGGGTTTTACTGTCCACGGTGCCCCTCTGCGGTCAGTGCGCGCCACATGGCTTCAAAGCCCAGGCGTTTGGTCTCTTTCGACTTTTCAGGGTCGCGGCTGGCGAAATCCATGGTTGTCTCGGCAAGCGTCAGGAAGATGGCATCGCCAAAAGACGAAAACGCCTCAGAGAGAAACTCAGACATAATGGACCGGTGACAGATCTCGTGCAGCTCCGGGAACATCTCATGAACCTTCTGGCGCGTGGCGGGGGTGATTTTTTCGCTCACGGAAATCTGGCGAATGGCATTATGGCCTGTAGGGTGGCGAATTCCCCAGTCAATATAACTGTTCCAGATGGACTGGGTATGCAATTTCGGATCGGTGACGGCGCGGTCAAGCCCGTCGATCATGGTCCGACATAAATCGGATTTTAAATACAGATAGAGGGCGTTGAGCAGGTCATCTTTGGTGGCAAAGTAGCGAAACAGGGTGCCTTCAGCGACACCTGCATTACGGGCAATCGCCGCCGTTGAGGCCGCAATGCCGGTTTGACCGATAGCGACGGCCGCCGCATCCAGTAATGCCAGTTTTTTGTCTTCACTCTTAGGACGAGCCACTACATTTTTCTCCTCTGGGTTTAAAACCCACGATTGAAACATGCCCATTCCGGCGCTGCAACGTTCAATGTCAAACTTCGAAAATCATCTTGACGACATTCTAATCATTTCTATAATGAGTGCTTACTCACTCATATTCAAGTTTAACACATTTTGGCGTTCCAACGGATGGGGACCGCTTTCAGGAAGGGAAGATGAAACGTCTTACGTTCAGCGTGGTGCTCATAATGCTCCTTGTTTCAGCCGCCAGTTTACCCTTTGTGCTTAACGCCGGGTTCGGTCAGCCACCGCAGGGTGAACAGCGCATGCGTGTCGAGCAGTCGCCGCACTACCGTGACGGCGAGTTTCAGAATCAACTGCCGACACCCAACTATACCGGGCAGAAAAATATGCTCGCGGCAATGTGGGATTTTCTGGTCACCCGTCGTGAAAACGCGCGTCCGCAGCAGCCTTTACCGCTGATGAAGACCGATCTCATGAGTCTGCCGCTGGCGCAGGACACCGTGGTGTGGCTGGGGCACTCTTCCTGGTATTTGCAGCTCGCCGGTAAACGCATTCTGATTGACCCGGTACTGAGCCATTACGCGGCACCCTTCTCCTTCCTGAACAAAGCGTTCGCCGGGGAGTACCCCTGGACGGCGCAGACGATGCCGGAGATCGATCTGCTGGTTATCTCCCATGACCATTATGACCACCTCGACTACGCCACCATCAAAGGGTTGTTGCCGAAGGTCAAACGGGTGGTGACCCCGCTGGGCGTCGGGTCGCACCTGCGCTACTGGGGCATGAACCCGGACATTATTCAGGAAGCCGACTGGCAGCAAACCATCAGCGTGGCAGACGGACTGGAGGTGCATGTACTTCCGGCGCGGCACTTCTCAGGACGTGGTCTGAAACGTAACCAGACGCTGTGGGCCAGTTTTATGTTCGTGACCGGCGATCGCACGCTTTATTACAGCGGTGACTCCGGCTATGGGCCCCATTTCAAAGCCATTGGAGAGCAATTTGGCAAGGTGGATTTGGCCATTATGGAAAACGGTCAGTACGACGAGGACTGGAAGTACATCCACATGATGCCGGAGGAGACGGCCCTGGCAGCCCAGGAGCTTAACGCTCAGGCGGTGTTGCCGGGTCACGCGGGACGTTTTGTGCTGGCGAAGCACACCTGGGATGACCCTTATAAACGACTGGCTCTGGCAAGCCAGGGAAAAGGGTATCGACTGTTAACCCCCACGCTGGGCGAGCCGGTTCTGGCGGCAGACCCTGCGCAAGGCTTCCGGGCCTGGTGGGAATAGGTTTTTTCGAAGAGCAGAGGGGAGCGTAACATGACTATTTCCGCTCAGGTTATCGACACCATCGTCGGATGGATCGACGATAATTTGCATCAACCATTACGGATTGACGATATCGCCCGCCATTCCGGCTACTCAAAATGGCACCTGCAACGGCTGTTTTTACAGTACAAAGGGGAGAGTCTGGGGCGCTACATTCGTGAACGTAAGCTGTCGATGGCGGCGCAGGATTTATTAAACACCGATCAAAAGGTTTACGACATTTGCCTGAAGTATGGCTTTGATTCCCAGCAGACCTTTACGCGGATCTTTACCCGCACCTTTCATCAGCCGCCGGGCGCCTGGCGCAAAGAGCATCATCCGCAGACTCACTGATAAATAACCGGCTGGATAACAGCCGGTTTTTTTCAACAATTACCAGGCATAATTCACGGTCGCGGTCAGGGTACGACCCACGCCGTAGAAACAGGCGGTGTCGCTGGCGCAGGAGGCGACGTATTTGGTGTTCGCCAGGTTGTTAACATTAAACTGCACGCTCGCCCCTTTCAGGTTGTCATTGAGCTCACCGAGTGAGTATCCCAGCATCACGTCATACAGGTCCACCGACGCCACTTTGAAGGTGTTCTTTGCATCGCCATAGCTGGTGCCAATGTAGCGCATCCCGACACCAGCGGTCAGACTTTTGAGCGGACCGGAGGGCAGGGTGTAGCTGGTAAAGGCAGAGGCCATATGCGCAGGAACTCGCTGCGGGGTTTTGCCTTTCACGCCCGCCACCGTGGTGCTGGTCACTTCGGCATCGGTATAAGTGTAAGAGGCAATAATGTTCCAGCTCTCCCACAGGGTTGAGTGAACCTCTGCTTCCACCCCTTTTGAGCGAATCTCACCGGCGTTTTCAAACCAGCCTTCCGCGCTGTTGTAGGTCGGCACGTTGGTCTGGCGCAGATCCCAGGCGGCAACCGACATCAGCGTGTTGTCCACTGGCTGGTACTTCAGGCCCGCTTCGGTCTGCTTACCGGTGGTGGGTTTAAAGGGGGCGACGCCCGGTGCGCGGTTGGTTTGCAGATTCGGCTCAAACGACGTGCTGTAGCTGATATACGGCGACAGGCCGGAATCGAAGGCATAGAGCAAGCCGGTGCGCCAGGTGAATTTACTGTCATTCTGCTGAGTAAGCGCGTCTGAGGCGGTAAAGTCGGTGCTGCGCACTTCTGACCAGTCATACCGGCCGGACAGGAGCAGCTCCCAGTTATTCCAGCTCATCTGATCCTGTAAATAGACACCCATCTGGTCCAGATTCTGCTGCTCATCGGTGAGCGTCGCGAAGGTGCTCTCATCCACGCTCACGCCGTAAGTCGGTTTCGTCCAGTCGAAATCATATTGGGTGCCGGAACCGCGCTGTAGCAGCTGCTTATCTTTGCTCTGCTTGTAGTCCAGGCCGCCGAGTACCGTGTGACCAACAGCGGCGGTGACAAACTGGGCTTCAAGCTGGTTATCGAGGCCGAACTCGTTGGTGGTGCGCGCTTCATGCTGCGCCCGGCGGGTGAGCACGGTACTCTCTGGCGCACTGTTGGCATACACCAGATAACGGTATTTCTGTTTGATGGTGGCGTAGCGGGCGTTCTGGCGGAAGGTAAAGATATCATTGAGCTGATGTTCTACCTCATAGCCAATCATGGTCTGTTCACGCCAGGACTGATCGTAATCCGGGTCGCTGACGTTCATATTCCACGGCAGATAGTTACCGTTGGCGCTCACCACGGTGCCGTAGTAAGGCAGGAAGTTGCGGTAGCCCGCGTCGGGATCTTTCTGGTAGCTGGTAAGCAGCGTGAAGCGCGTCTGATCGTTCGGGTACCAGGTGATAGCCGGCGCAATGGCCATGCGTGTCTCTTTATAATCGCTTATCTGATTATCCTGGGTGCGGGCGATGCCGTTCAGGCGGTAGAGCACGCGACCGTCATCGCTCAGTTTACCGCCGAAATCAAACGCGCCTTCCCCCAGCTTGTTATTGCCGGTACGGAACTGAACGTTATGGAGGGATTCGCTGGTCGGGCGTTTGCTGGTCATGCTAATCAGGCCGCCTGGGTTAACCTGACCAAAAAGCACCGAAGCCGGGCCGCGCACCAGTTCCACGCGCTCCAGTAGCCACGGATCGACGGTGCCGGTTTGCGAAGAGGCGGTCGCACCGAAGCTCAGGCCGTCGAGGAATTTCGGCACATAGCTAAACCCACGGACAAACACTTCGTCGTTACGGTTGGACGCGCCACGGTATTCGGTGAACGTGCCTGCGGTGTAGCGCAGCGCCTGTGACACCGAGGTAGCATCCAGCGCTTTCATCTGGTCGCGGGTGATGACCGAAACGGACTGCGGCGTTTTCACCAGATCGGCGGAGGTTTTGGTTGCCGACAGGGTTTTGGTGGCGACTATCCCTTTAACTGGCGCAGTGGGCTCTTCAACCGCCTTCGCCGAAACAATGAGCGTCTCCTCACCACCGGTTTTTGCCAGCACCGGAGAACTTACCCCTGTAACAGTGAGACTGAGCAGCCAGAGCTGCGTTATTTTGTTCTTTTTAAACATTATTTTTATATTCCTGTTGTGGTTACCTGCTATCACGCCTCCCCAAAACATACCCAGACGCCGCGGGGAGCCATCCTTAACGGCGCAGATGATATTGCAAATTATTAGCATTTGCATTAGCGTCAATAGCAATTTTACAGGGAGCAACGCGAATGAAGATGGCTTGGGGTGGGTTACTGGTGGGGTTCAGCACACTGTCTGCGGTGGCGGCGCCCTGCGAATCGCCGTCGGTTCAGGGAGAGCAGCAGGGGAGATTCGATGCCAGCGGTGAAGTCTGTTTTCAGCTTCCCGTGCTCAGTGAAAATTATGTTCAGGCGACCCTGAAAGGCGTAACGGATGCACACCTGCTTGACGAACAGCATCATCACCTGCGCACGTTACTGGAAGGAGGGCCGGCTGACGGCGAGCAGTCGCTGCTCTTTTCTCTGCCGGTAAAACGCTCTTCATCGCTGGTACTCCACGGCAATGAGGGCATGCGCTGGTCGTTTAGCTGGCGCATGAAAGAAACAGAGCCGCTCTCCCGCGCGCTGGTGCTGGATCCTGCCAGCCCGGCGCTGCAAAAACTGGCAGGGGAGCTGGCAGCCGGGGGAAACACGGAAGCGTTCTGGGCCGCTCGTCAGCAAAACGGTACGCCGCTGGTGGAGCCGGTGGATGCAACCCATAAGCGCGTGACCTTCCTGTGGCGTGGCGCACGCGGCAATGTCTTTATTCTTGGGTCCCCCGCCGGCGATCACGATCCGCTGTTTAAACTCGCACATTCAGACGTCTGGTTTCGCAGCTATGTTGTCCCTTCTGATACGCGCATGCAGTATAAGCTTGCACCGGATGTGCCAAAGATCGATGGCACGCCGCGCGAGCAGCGCCGTGCCATTCTGGTCAGTGCGCAGGCCGATCCCCTTAACGCCCTCACGATGAGCTGCCCACATGCCGACCGCTGGAACCGCTCTTCGTTGCTGGACTTAAGCCCGGTCCGCTATTTCTCCCGTAAAGCCATGTCCCAACCCATTCTGCACGGTTCGCTCATGCGTAAATCCTTGTACAGCGCGCGCTTAGGTAACCGCCGGGAAATCATCATCTACCGTCCCCATACCGCTCAGCCCGTGCGCTGGACCCTGTTTCTGTTCGACGGGCAGATCTGGCAGGACGATTACCACACCGCCAATGTGCTGGACGGGCTGATAGCGCGGCACCAACTGCCGCCGGTGAACGTTGTTTTCATTGACAGCCTTGACCACGCGCGGCGGTCACGGGAGCTACCGCCAAACGCCGATTTCGCCGATTTTATGGCCCACGATCTGCTCCCCTGGCTGCGTCAACAGGGCATTAGGGTAGCGCGTAAGAAGACGATAGTCGCCGGTGCCAGCTATGGTGGTCTGGCATCCTCCTGGGTGGCGCTGCGTTACCCGCGCCTGTTCGGCAATGTACTGAGCCTGTCCGGCTCCTACTGGTGGGCGCCACAAGGGGAAAAAGCGGGTTGGTTAACGCGGCAATATGCCGAAGCGCCGCGTTACCCGGTACGTTTCTGGATACAGGCCGGACGTTTCGAAGCGCAGGGCCCGGATGGGGGTATTTACCGCAACAGCATGGACTTTGACAGTATGCTACGGGAAAAGGGCTATCACAGCCGTTTCCACCCCTGGTCGAGCGGGCATGATTATGCCGCGTGGGTCGAGGCCTTAGTGCATGGGTTACGGGACATCACCGGCTTACGCCAGAGAGAACCAGCGCCGCCAGATAAAGCGTAAAACATAAAATTCTACGGCACCCAGCAGCAGGAACCACAGACAAAACAGAATGGTATAGAGCTGATTGAGGTCCTGAAAATGGAAGGTGTCCATCAGCGTTTGTGCCAGCACCAGCCCCAGCGAAGGCGCGGGGAGCAGCAGGACGGAAACGAACGCCATTCCCAGAATGCCGGCTGCGGTGATCAAGGTTTCCAGTGGGTGCTTCATATCAGTTAATCGGTTGTTAAAAGAGGTATTGTCGGGGAAAGTGCACCCTGGTGCAATCTCCCCGCAGGCAATTACCCCGCCGCCCAAATCTCGGTGTGTTTTTGCACAAGCCCGATCAGGGAGCCACCATCGGCTACGAAATCGCGCATCAGTTGCGCTTCGCTTTTGCCGCGTCTCACAAAATAGCCCAGTTCGGTAATCGCGCTGCCCGCATTAAGCTTATCCGCCCAGGGGGCAACTTTTTCCAGCATACGTTCAATGTCATCGGCAATACGGCACTGCTCGCCAGTATGGACGTCGGTGATAACGCCATCCAGCCCGAAACGACAGGCCTGGAAACGGTTAAATTTATACAAAAGATAGTCGCGCTCCTGATGCTTAAAAGGGCGCTCTGCCAGTAACCAGTGGGCAATAGCCTGAATAAACCCGGTCATGTTAATAGCATGTGAGAGAGTAAGCGGCGTATCCATCACCCGCACTTCAACGGTGCCAAAATTGGGACTGGGGCGAATATCCCAGTGCAGATCCTTAATGCTCTCAATCATGCTGGTATAACTCAGACGGCGAAACAGCCCTTCAAATTCCTGCCAGTTGCTGACCCAGGGCATGGGTCCGTTGTCAGGGAAAGAGGAAAAAATGTTCAGACGCGATGAGGCAAAACGACTATCGGTGCGCTGCATATAAGGCGATGCGGCGCTAAGTGCAATAAAGTGGGGAACAAAACGCGACAGCCCGTGCAGCAGATAGATGGCGTCATCACCGTTCTGGCAACCCACATGGACATGCTGACCAAAAACGGTCGCTTGTTGCATCAGATAGCCGAACATCTCCAGCGTGCGGGCATAACGCTCATCTTTGCTTATCTCCTGGCGCTGCCATTTCTGGAAAGGGTGGGTTCCGCCGCCACAGATCTTCACGTGGTGCTCGTTCGCTGCCTGCAGAATGATTTGCTGCATGGCAGAAAACTGGCTGGCGGCCTGGTTAATGTCTTTACACACGCCGGTGGCAATCTCCAGCATGCTCTCGGTGATGTCATGTTTGACTTCACCTGCCTTTACCTGACTCTTTACGGCATCAATCAGGCGCGATGAGTCCTGACTCAGGTCGTAGCCCGGTGGGTTAACAACCTGGAGTTCAAGCTCAACGCCCAGGGTAAAAGGGTCAGATACGTGAAAATCGGGTAGTGGCATACTCTCTTATCCTTTCCTTGTGAGGGTTCAGGTAAGTATACCCGTCATACTTCAAGTTGCCTGGGCATTGGCTCTCCTCGCTCACCCCGGTCACTTACCAGCGTAAGCTCCTGGGGCGAGGAGTCAGGCGAGCTGCTGTAACTGACCGCGCAGCACTTCGACGCCTGGCATAATGGCGTCCGGGTTGATGGCATGAAACCCCATACGAAAAAAGTTATCCGGCGGCGAACCCTCCAGAAAATGACGGGCCCCAGGCTCTATTAATACTCCCGCGTGGGCTGCTCGCCAGGTCAACTGCTGGGTGCTGATATGCGCCGGGGTACTGAGCCAGAACGCGTTAGCATGCTCACTCCCGCTAAGGGTCTTGCACTCAGGCAAAAAGCGATGCAGCGCGGCGTGCAGCCTGTCCCAGCGCCGCGCGGAATCTTCGTGATAGCGACGCAGGTGGGTTTCGTAATGGCCCTGTGCCAGAAAATGGGCCATCTGGTACTGGAGGTTAGCAGGGGGATGACGATAGACCAGACGTCGCAGCGCACGGGCTTCGTCGATAATTTCAGGGGCGGCAACCATGTAGCCCAGACGCAGACCGGGCGACAGCGCTTTTGACAAACTACTGACATAAATCACGCGTCCGCTGCGGTCGCTGGCTTTAAGTGCGGGCAGGGGGTTTTGCGTGAAATTGCTCTCTGAATCGTAGTCGTCTTCGATGATCACTGCATCGTGGCGCGCGGCATAGTCCAGCAGTTGCGCGCGTCGCGCCTTGCTCATGGTGACGCCGGTCGGGACCTGGTGACCGGGCGTAACGTAGTAATAATCACAGGGCGTCTCACCTGGCACAAGTCCCTCATCGTCTACCGGATGAGGCACAATCTGCGGCTCGCCAAGCAGAAAGGTGTTGATGGCTTCGCGAAACCCTGGGTTTTCCACCGCCACTCGGGTCTGGCGTGACATTAACAGGCGGGTTAACAGATAAAGGGCATTCTGCGATCCCAGCGTAATCAAAATTTCATCCGGCGCGGCAACGATGCCTCGTTTTGGCAGTACGCGCGTGCGGATCTGCTCTATCAGCGCCGGTACATCCTGATCGATGTGATCAATCACCCATGCCGGATCGCGGGCACCACCATGCAGCCAGTTTGCCGCGGTACGCCAGGTGGCAAGCGGGAACTGCCGGGGATCCGGTTGACCGTAGATAAAGGGGTAACGGTAGTGCATCCAGCCAGCCGGCTTAAGGATAGACTCCTGCTGACTGGGGGTAATGTGCAGCCGTTTGCTCCAGAGTGGTGCAGCGCTTTCGCATTCAGGTGCACGTTGAGACACATTTTGCCCGGCGCTGTAGTAGTCGGGATGGAGATAATAGCCGCTGCGGGGCCGGCTTATCAGGTAGCCCTCATTCACCAGACTTTCAAAGACCAGGGCGGTGGTATTGCGCGATACGTTGAGCTGCACGGCCAGCTGCCGGCAGGAAGGTAACGGCGTTTCAGCCGGGAAAATGCCGCTCAAAATGGCATTAATCAATGATTCCCGTACCTGCTCCTGTAACCCACGTTGACCATCGAAATCGACATGCATCAGGTGACGAATCATATTGCCCTCCCCGGAGATCTCATCAAAAAAGAACGAGCAAAATCCATACCAGCTGTCGGAGATCTGACACAAACATTATCGCGGTCTGGCTCTATTCAGAATTCTGAAAGCGTCTCTATTGTTAAAACGCAGTCACAACACGCCGGATGACCATCGCTTTCGGCATATTTATTGCAAAGACTCCGGTACGACGGAAATGCATCAGCCTTGCAGAAAAAATTAAGGGTAGAGAAATGAAAAACGTATTCGGCAAATATTATCTTGCAGCCATCTTCTCGCTGGCTTTTTCTTTGCACGCAGTTGCAGCGGATTTACCCGAAATCGAAAAAAATGGCACCATGAAAGTCGCAACGGAAGATGACTACGCGCCGTTTAACTTTATGACTAACGGACAGGCAGATGGTTTTAATAAGGATATGCTCGACGAGTTTCGTAAATATGCGAAATTCAACATTACGCAAAGTATTTTACCCTGGACAGGGCTGCTCGCCGCTGTCTCAACGGGGCAATATGATATGGCCTTAACCGGTGCCGTTATAACCGATGAACGCCTCAACGTGTTTAATTTCACGCCGCCCTGGGCCTCCGCCCAGCACTATTTTGTAAAACGGGCTGACGATAAAACCCTGAATACGATAGCCGATCTCAGCGGTAAAAAAGTGGGCGTCCAGGCAGGCAGTGCACTGCTGGCGCGTCTGCCTGAGTTGAAAGCGATGCTGGAAAAAACCGGCGGCAAATTAGGGCCGGTGGTCGAGTATCAGTCTTACCCGGAAGCTTATGCGGACCTTGCCAATAAGCGCGTGGATTACGTGATTAACGTGGTTATCTCGGTCAACGATCTGGTGAAAGCAAAACCGAAAATCTTTGCCAAAGGTCTGGCGGTTTCCGGCCCCGGATACATGGCGTGGCCGGTGCCGAAAAACTCACCCGAACTGCTGGCTTACATGACCAAATTCATGAACCACATGACCGAGAGCGGCAAGCTGGCTGAGTTGCAGAAAAAATGGTTCGGCGAAACCTATGATATGCCGAAAGAGCCTATTACCAGCGCCGGACAGTTCCATCAGTTAGCGGGTTTTTAAGATCATCGCGGCGGGCAACCGCCGCCTGTTAAAGAAGGAGGGCATATGGATGCAATGGCCTGGCAGTTATTGATTGAAGGCGCATGGACGACCCTCTGGATCTCGGGTATTGCGATTGCGTCCGGGGTGATTATCGGGCTTGTGATCGCGTTCATCCGCATGATGAAAATTCCCGTTATCGACCAGATTTTAGTGGTTTACATTAGCCTGGCACGGGCGACGCCGCTGGTCACCCTGGTGCTGTTTCTCTTTTTGTCGCTGCCGACCCTCGGCATCAATATGGACAAAACGTTGGCGGCCATCGTGGCGTTAACGCTTAACACCTCGGCCTTTAATGCCGAAATCTGGCGCAATGCGTTTCGCAATTTTCCCCGTGAACAACGGGAAGCCGCAGAGTCCGTCGGCATGCGACGCTGGACCTATTTCCGCTACATTATGTTGCCGCAGATGTGGATTGAAAGTCTGCCAGCGCTGGTCAACGAAATGTCGTTCCTCATTAAAGGAAGCCCGGCCATCGCGGTAATTGGCGTGGTGGATCTGACGCGCGTCACCAACCGCATTTCGTCTGTCACCTATGAGCCACTGTCGCCGATTCTGGCGGCCGGGCTGTTGTATGTGGTTATTATCGGTCTGCTGCTGAAATGCCAGAGCATGGCGGAACGCAAAGCGAAGCGTCTGGCGCGGTAAAGCGGGAGGATATATGAATCAATGGGGCATTATCTGGTCAGCACGTGAAAGTTTCTTTAACGGCCTGCTGACAACACTCGAGCTGTTTATTATTGCGGCAGTTATTGGCCTGCTGATCGGTATTCTCTTATGTTACGTCATGGAATATCAGCACCGGTTTCTTGACAGCGTGATTATGGCTTTCGTCAGCCTGATGCGGGCAACGCCTTTTCTTATTCTGGCCTATCTGCTTTATTACGGGCTACCGGAAATAGGTATCAGTATGGAGGCATGGACGGCGGGGCTGGTGGCATTAATTATTTATCACGGTGCTTACTTCTTTGAAATATTACGTAGCCAGCGAAGGCTATTTTCTAAGGGGTATACCGAAGCCGCCGTTTCGCAGGGGTTCTCACGCTACAAAATATTTAAACGTATCGTGCTGCCCAATATTTTCTCCTCGGCACTGCCCCTGATGGGAAATCAACTCATTATTTGTCTGAAGGATACCGCCTTCCTGTGCATTATTACGGTTCAGGAGATAACCGCAGCGGCAAACGGCGTACAGTCCACCTATTTTATTCCCTTCAATGCGTTCATTGTGGCGATTGCGCTGTACTGGGGGATCAGCATCTTGCTTGAACTGATGATTAAACGTCTTAGCCAGTATGGCGCAAAAAGAGGAATGACCCATGCCTGAATCAAGTGCGGTGAGCATTAAAAACCTGTCCAAACAGTTTGATAACGTTGAGGTGCTGCGCGACATCAACCTGACGGTGGAAAAGGGCACGGTGGTCAGCATTCTGGGGTCATCCGGTTCGGGGAAGTCGACGCTGCTGCGCTGTATGAACTGGCTGGAACAGCCCGATCGTGGGGAAGTCCACATCAGCGGGCAGCGCATCGGGGTGGACGCCAGCACCGGTAAAGCGATGTCGCACAAAGATCTCTCAAAAGTACGCGAACGCATAGGTATGGTATTCCAGAGTTTCAATCTGTGGCCGCATCTTACCGTGCTGCAAAACGTCAGCGAAGCCCTGGTGCATGTGAAAGGGATGAGGCGTGACGCGGCAGAGGAGATTGCCCGTGCCCAGTTAGAAAAGGTCGGTATGGGCCATAAATCGGATGCTTATCCGATCACGCTCTCCGGCGGGCAGAAGCAGCGTGTGGCGATTGCCCGATCCCTTGCCATGTCCCCTGAAGTCATTTTGTTTGATGAACCGACCTCCGCGCTGGATCCTGAGCTGGTGAGCGAAGTGCTTGGGGTGATGAAAAACCTCGCCGCCGAGGGCTACACGATGGTGGTGGTGACCCATGAGATGGACTTTGCCCGCCAGGTGTCAGATGAAGTGGTGTTTTTAGAAAAGGGGTTGCTGATTGAAAAAGCACCGCCGGAGAAATTTTTCACCCATCCCGATTCGGACAGGGTAAGGAAGTTTTTGCAGTCGAGCCGTTAATACCCTCACCCCGGCCCTCTCCCTGAAAGGGAGAGGGAGAAAGGCTGGGCAAGCTTGCTTTTGAGGGTGGGTGCTAAGTCTGCAAACCGCTCGAACGGTTCCCTCGCCCCTTTGGGGAGAGGGAGAAAGGTTGGGCAAGCTTGCTTTTTGAAGGTGGGTGCTAAGTCTGCAAACCACTCGAACGGCTCCTCGCCCCTTTGGGGAGAGGGAGAAAGGCTAGCTCAGCTGATTTTTTAAAGGTGGGTGCTAAGTCTGCAAACCGCTCGAACGGTTCCCTCGCCCCTTTGGGGAGAGGGTCAGGGTGAGGGGAACATGCGGCGCTGAGGGTCATTCCGTTCACCTTATGTTCCTTGCTTCTCTTTCACGCCAGAACCCGTGAACGTGCCAGGGTGGTTCACCGCCACCACCCTGGCGACCCGGGCTCCCGGCCAGGAAAATCGCCGCTTCGCGGTTCACGACGCTTAATCCTTCAGGCTTATCGGGGACGGGCGGAGGAAACCTCCCTGTAAAGCCGCCCTCGCCGCGCATCCCTGCGCGGCGCCCCGGCCTTGCGGATACGCGTCGTCGATTTTCAGCCGGACCTGGTCATCGCGGTGACGGTTTTATTCTCATGACGCCGTGTTATCGCTGTAAATTGTGAGGGGTAAAAACAGTGAAAAACCACTCGAATGGCTCCTCGCCCCTTTAGGGAGAGGGAGAAAGGCTAGCCCAGCTGATTTTTTGAAGGTGGGTGCTAAGTCTGCAAACCGCTCGAACGGTCTCCTCGCCCCCAGGGGAGAGGGAGAAAGACTGGTTCAGCTTACTTTTTGAAGGTGAGTGCTAAGTCTGCAAACCACTCGAACGGTTCCCTCGCCCCTTTGGGGAGAGGGGCAGGGTGAGGGGAACATGCGGCTCTGAGGGTCATTCCGTTCACCTTATGTTCCTTGCTTCTCTGTCGCTCCAGAACCCGTGAACGTGCCAGGGTGGTTCGCCGCCACCACCCTGGCGACCCGGGCTCCCGGCTAAGAAAATCGCCGCTTCGCGGTTCACGACGCTTAATCCTTCAGGCTTATCGGGGGCGGGCGGAGGAAACCTCCCTGTAAAGCCGCCCTCGCCGCGCATCCCTGCGCGGCGCCCCGGCCTTGCGGATACGCGTCGTCGATTTTCAGCCGGACCTGGTCATCGCGGTGACGGTTTTATTCTCATGACGCCGTGTTATCGCTGTAAATTGTGAGGGGTAAAAACAGTGAAAAACCACTCGAATGGCTCCTCGCCCCTTTAGGGAGAGGGAGAAAGGCTAGCCCAGCTGATTTTTTGAAGGTGGATGCTAAGTCTGCAAACCACTCGAACGGTTCCCTCGCCCCTTTGGGGAGAGGGTCAGGGTGAGGGGAACATGCGGCGCTGAGGGTCATTCCGTTCACCTTATGTTCCTTGCTTCTCTTTCACGCCAGAACCCGTGAACGTGCCAGGGTGGTTCGCCGCCACCACCCTGGCGACCCGGGCTCCCGGCTAAGAAAATCGCCGCTGCGCGGTTCACGACGCTTAATCCTTCAGGCTTATCGGGGGCGGGCGGAGGAAACCTCCCTGTAAAGCCGCCCTCGCCGCGCATCCCTGCGCGGCGCCCCGGCCTTGCGGATACGCGTCGTCGATTTTCAGCCGGACCTGGTCATCGCGGTGACGGTTTTATTCTCATGACGCCGTGTTATCGCTGTAAATTGTGAGGGGTAAAAACAGTGAAAAACCACTCGAATGGCTCCTCGCCCCTTTAGGGAGAGGGAGAAAGGCTAGCCCAGCTGATTTTTTGAAGGTGGGTGCTAAGTCTGCAAACCACTCGAACGGTTCCCTCGCCCCCAGGGGAGAGGGAGAAAGACTGGTCCAGCTTGCTTTTTGAAGGCAGGTGCTAAGTCTGCAAACCGCTCGAACGGTTCCCTCGCCCCTTTGGGGAGAGGGGCAGGGTGAGGGGAACATGCGGCTCTGAGGGTCATTCCGTTCACCTTATGTTCCTTGTTTCTCTGTCGCTCCAGAACCCGTGAACGTGCCAGGGTGGTTCACCGCCACCACCCTGGCGACCCGGGCTCCCGGCTAAGAAAATCGCCGCTGCGCGGTTCACGACGCTTCATCCTTCAGGCTTATCGGGGGCGGGCGGAGGAAACCTCCCTGTAAAGCCGCCCTCGCCGCGCATCCCTGCACGGCGCCCCGGCCTTGCGGATACGCGTCGCCGATTTTCAGCCGGACCTGGTCATCGCGGTGACGGTTTTATTCTCATGACGCCGTGTTATCGCTGTAAATTGTGAGGGGTAAAAATAGTGAAAAACCGCTCGAACGGTCTCCTCGCCCCTTTGGGGAGAGGGAGAAAGACTGGTCCAGCTTGCTTTTTGAAGGCAGGTGCTAAGTCTGCAAACCACTCGAACGGCTCCTCGCCCCTTTGGGGAGAGGGGCAGGGTGAGGGGAACATGCGGCTCTGAGGGTCGTTCCGTTCACCTTATGTTCCTTGCTTCTCTGTCACGCCAGAACCCGTGAACGTGCCAGGGTGGTTCACCGCCACCACCCTGGCGACCCGGGCTCCCGGCTAAGAAAATCGCCGCTTCGCGGTCCACGACGCTTAATCCTTCAGGCTTACCGGGGGCGGGCGGAGGAAACCTCCCTGTAAAGCCGCCCTCGCCGCGCATCCCTGCGCGGCGCCCCGGCCTTACGGATACGCGTCGCCGATTTTCAGCCGGACCTGGTCATCGCGGTGACGGTTTTATTCTCATGACGCCGTGTTATCGCTGTAAATTGTGAGGGGTAAAAATAGTGAAAAACCGCTCGAACGGTCTCCTCGCCCCCAGGGGAGAGGGAGAAAGACTGGTCCAGCTTGCTTTCTGAAGGTGGGTGCTAAGTCTGCAAACCGCTCGAACGGTTCCCTCGCCCCTTTGGGGAGAGGGCCAGGGTGAGGGGAAAACATCAATCCCTGTCAATCGCAAACGGCTGCCAGGCCTGACGCACCGGCATTACCTCCACACGGTTGATATTCATATGGTCCGGCAGCGTGGCGATATAAAACATCTGCCCGGCGATATCCTGCGCGGTCAGGGGCGTGGTGCCACGGTACAAATTATCGGATGCCGTCTGGTCTCCTTTGGTACGTACCAGCGTGAATTCTGTCTCCGCAATCCCTGGCGCCAGATCCGTCACGCGCACGCCCGTGCCTAACAAATCACAACGCAGGTTGTAGCTGAACTGCTTCACAAAGGCTTTGGTTGCGCCGTAGACGTGGCTGCCCGGATAGGGCCACTGCCCGGCAATGGAGCCGATATTAATGATGCTGGCACCAGCACCGTGTCGGATGAGCGTCGGCAGCAGGGCATGTGTCACATTCACAAGCCCCGTCACGTTGGTGTCAATCATCGTCTGCCAGTCTTCCAGCGCGACCTGTTGTGCAGGCTGCGGTGCCAGCGCTAACCCGGCATTGTTAATCAGCGTGGTGATGTCAGCAAATTCCGCGGGCAGGGCGGCAACGGCCTGCTTTACGGCAGCGTTATCGCGCACATCAAGTTCGATGATATGAACGGGCACGCGCCCCTGAAGCGACTCTCGTAGCGCTTCCAGGCGCGACAGGCGACGCCCACTCAGCACCAAAGACCATCCCGCGTCAGCAAACACATGGGCGGCAGCTGCGCCGAACCCGGATGTTGCGCCAGTAATAAAGACCACTTTGTTTACCTTCGTCATTGCAAGCTCCTGTTCGGGTTTCGTTCTCACTATAAAAACGCGCGTGAGGGGCATACAGAGCCAGTTAGTCAGCGGGGATGTGACACCCGTGTCACAAGCCACTAACCAGACTGGCTCTACCCGCCTGAGAAGGGTGCGCCGCATGATGAATCTTCCACAACGGTATGAGAGGAGCAAGGCATGAAACTGGCACTTCAGCGAGAAATGGCGATAACCAATGATGAGGTACGTCAACTGGACCGCGCATACGTTTTCCATTCGTGGTCCATGCAGGGCAACCTCAATCCCCTGGTGATTGCCGGGGCACAAGGCTGTGAGCTCTGGGATTATGAGGGCAACATCTATCTGGATTTCAGTAGCCAGCTGGTCAATGTGAATATCGGCTACCAGCATCCGCGCGTGCTGGCCGCCATGAAAGCGCAACTGGAAGCACTGACCACGATTGCACCGGCAACGGCAAATCTGGCGCGCGGCGAAGCGGCAAAACGCATTGTCGACCTGGCTCCGGCGGGCTTTAGCAAAGTGTTCTTCACAAACGCAGGCGCGGATGCCAACGAAAACGCCATGCGTATGGCGCGCATCTATACCGGGCGTGACAAGATTTTTTCGGCCTACCGCTCCTACCACGGCAACACCGGTAGCGCCATTGTGGCGACCGGCGACGCACGCCGCATTCCGAACGAATATGCCCGAGGGCATGTGCACTTCTTTAACCCCTATCTCTACCGCAGCGAATTTAATGCCACTACTGAAGAAGAGGAGTGTCAGCGTGCGCTGGCACATCTGCGCCGGATGATTGAGTGCGAAGGACCGAACGCCGTGGCCGCCATTTTGCTGGAGTCGGTGCCGGGTACTGCCGGGATCCTGGTGCCGCCGGCAGGCTATATGCAGGGGGTACGAGCGCTGGCCGATGAGTTTGGCATCCTGCTTATTCTTGATGAAGTAATGGCCGGTTTTGGGCGTACCGGAAGCTGGTTCGCCTTCGAGCAGGATGGCATTGTGCCGGACCTCATCACCTTTGCTAAGGGCGTGAATTCCGGATATGTTCCCGCAGGTGGGGTGATCATCTCAGAAAAAATCGCCCACTGGTTTGACGACCACTTCTTTGCGGGCGGCCTGACCTATTCCGGTCACCCCCTGGCGATGTCGGCGATTGTTGCTACCCTGGATGCAATGAAAGAGGAAAACGTGGTGGAGAACGCGGCAACCATAGGTAATGGCGTGTTGCGTTCCGGGCTGGAAGCGCTGGCCGCCAGACATCCTGTCATTGGTGAAGTGCGTGGACGCGGTATGTTCCAGGCGCTTGAGCTGGTGACGCACCGGGGCAACAAAACCCCGGTTGCCGCCGCTGACATGGGGGCGATAAAAAACGCACTCATCAACGCAGGTCTGCTGCCTTTCGTGGTGGAAAACCGCATTCATGTGGTACCGCCCTGCACCATGAACGCCGCCGAAGTACAAAAAGGGTTGGCTATTTTTGACCGGGTGCTGGGGCAGTTTAGCGCTCTGGTGGAGTAAGGGGCATACCTTAACTGGCGGTGGCGTCCCGCGTGTAGAGCCTGGCGTGGAAGCGGGTCAGGGTAGCTCTGATGCTATTCGCTGACTGGATCCTGTCCAGGCTTGTGGCTATGCTCAACCTCTCTTTAATGGCGAGACATAGCGATGAGTCCAACGCTTCCAGAGGTTATCAGCTTTATCCGTGAGTATGCAGGGCTGCGAAAACAACCTATTGATGCAAATGCGTATATTGAGAAAGATCTCCATATTTGCGGTGATGATGGTGTGGAGCTTTTACAGGAGGCAGAGAAATTTTTTGGCGTCTGTTTTGAGACGGATGAGCATAATTTAAGGACGCTTTTTTCAATGAAAGAAAATGAGTACCTCTTTACTAGTGAGGGTCTGGATCTGCTCGGCATTAGCTATTTTTTTGAATGGGTACGCGGCATCCCGCATCCGACGACCCGGGATCTTACAGTCGGTGAATTTCATCAGGTATTAGTGAAGCTCAGGTCACAACAAGAGAGCGAGAAGCGTCGCTAAAACCGGGGCATATCAGCGCTACGGCTGGTGGGTAAGCGTTAACAGAATTGAGCTTCCAGCCCACGTCTTTATACATTCAATTATATATGTTAACTTATTTAACATTATTTCAAGTTGTGGAAGGGTTTCCACACTTTTAATGATAAAGATGAACGATGAAATCAATCTCAAAGGAAAGAAGATGAAAAAGAATTTATTTGCTTTGTCACCCGCTCTTTTAATCGCTCTGCCCTGGCTTGTTGCTCCCGCCTATTCTGCGCCGCCCGTTCGTTCTGTTGACGTCAAATCTTTCGATGTCGCTGGCGTAAAGACCGGAATGAGTGTTGAAGAAGCTCGCGCGGCAATGCAAAAAAATTTCGGTGTCTCAGCAGATAAAATCAGAGCCTCTGAGTCCATGAAAAATCAGTACGCTACCATTATTACAGGTAGCCCGCAGATTCAGCACCTTGTGTATGAAAATAATGGCACAAGAATGCAGGTGAATTTTCAACCGCGTATCCCCTACAACAAAGCTAACCCCATGGCCGCTTACCTCATTACCTATGAGATCCCCTGGACTAAAGAAAATGAGAAGGCGATGAAAGAGGCCGCCATCGCAAAATATGGCCCAATTTCAAGTGGTGGAATGAATCCGGTATGGTGTGAAAAACCGTTGCCTACGTCAGGTATGGGTTGTGAAACCAATACCGCTCAACTGACGGTTGGCAGTACCTCGTTGAGATTATTTGATCCTGCCTGGCAAAACGCTGCCACTGAATATATGGCGCAGCAAAAAGCGACCAAACCTCAATTCTAATTTCGCCTGCACCTTTTATCGCCCTTGCCCTGCAAAGTGCGGGGGAGGGCGATGTGGTATCAGACGTCCTTTGGCGCTAACAACCTTCTCGCGCGCCAGCACTTACCCCATCCGGTGCTCACCACGCGTCATGGCTGCCCGGTCAAAAAAGCGTTCAATGCGGCCATTTGCCATAAACGCTGCGCGATCGGACATATGGGCAATCACATCGGCATCGTGGCTCACCAACAGATAGCTCATTCCGTGCGTGGCCTTCAGGCGGTTGAGCAGATTAAGGATTTCCGCCTGCACCGACATATCCAGCGCCGAGGTTGGTTCGTCGAGCAGCAGGATCTGCGGATGCAGCAACAGCGCACGGGCAATGGCGACACGCTGGCGCTGACCACCGGAGAGCTGATGTGGGAAACGCCGCGCCGCATCTGCCGGTAGCCCGACCTGTTCCAGCGCCGTTGTTACCTTTTGCTCAATCGCCTGCTCACCATGAATTTTTAATGGTTCAGCAAGGGTGCGATAGAGGGTGTGATTGGGGTGCAAAGACGCATAGGGATCCTGAAATACCATCTGCACATTGCGCCGCAGGTTTCCCTGAAAACGGGTTTGCGCTTTTATCGGGCGACCAAACAGCGACACCTCACCCTGCCACTCCCGCTGTAAGCCTGCCAGCACCCGCAGCAGAGTGGATTTACCGCAGCCGGAGGCGCCGATAAGACTAAAGGTTTCCCCTTTTTCGACGGCAAAACTGGCGTCCGAAACCACGGTTTTTTCACCGAAGCTCACCTTCAGGCCGCGAATATCAACGACTGCCATGATTAACCTCACTAAAGGACAAAGCGCGATCGAGGGTAGGTAGCATCTGACCAAAGGTGCGCGCATCAGGGCGGCAGGTCCAGAGGGTACGGGTATAAGGGTGGGTGGCATGAGGCAAATCAGAGGCCGCCATCGCATCCACACACTCGCCCTGGTACATTACCATCACGCGGTGACAGTGCTCCGCCACCAGCGGCAGGTCGTGGCTTATCAGCAACATCGCCATTTGCCGCTGTTCGCACTGGGCGACCAGCAGTTCCAGGATCTGGTTACGCAGCCTGGCGTCCAGCGCAGAAGTGGGTTCATCGGCAATCAGCACTTTAGGATCGTTAATCAGCGCGATGGCAATCATCACGCGCTGGCCCATGCCGCCGGAGAGCTGACCGGGGTAGCGTTGCAGTACGTCAGCAGGCAGTTCCACCGCCTGCAAAACCGCATGAATTTTCTCCAGCCGTTGCGCGCGGTTGAGCCGCTGATGCAACGTCAGGGCTTCATCCAGCTGCGACAGGACGGATTTGACCGGGTTGAGCGCGTAGCGGGGATCCTGCAACACCATTGCCACCCCATTGCCGCGCAGACTGCGCCAGCCTTTCGCAGACAGGGTGCGCAGATCCTTACCCAGCACATTAAGTTCTGTTGCACTGACTTTTCCAGGCTGGCGCACCAGCCCCATCAGGGCGCGGGCGGTCATGGATTTCCCGGAACCGGATTCGCCCACCAGCGCCAGACGCTCGTTACCCAGGGTTAAGCTCAGGTTTTTTACCACCCTGGCACCGGGATAATCTATGTTCAGCCCCGATACCTGAACGCGTGTCTCAGTCATGGTGTGGCTCCAGTACGTCCCGCAGGCCATCGCCCAGCAGGTTAAAGGCAAGGCTTGCGATAAGGATAAGGGCGCCGGGGGCTGCGGCAATCCACCACTGGTCAAAGATGACCTGCATGCCATCAGCTATCATCGCCCCCCATTCCGCCATTGGCGGGCGGGCACCGAGCCCCAGGAAACCCAGGCCGGCGGCGGCGAGAATAATGCCCGCCAGGTCGAGCGCCAGGCGCACGATAGCAGAGGGTAAGCAGAGCGGCAGAATGTGTCCTGTTAACAGTCGGATTCCCCGGATACCCATCATTTCCGCTGCCGCCAGATAATCACTGTGCCGCAGGCGCTGGATCTCACTGCGTGCCTGGCGTGCATAGGCAGGCCAGGTGGTGAGAGCCAACGCCAGCGCACCATTCACCAGTCCCGGTCCGAGCATCGCCACAAAAGCAAACGCCAGAATCAGGCGCGGCATCGACATCACCACATCGGTAAAGCGCATTAATATACGCTCCAGCCAGCCGCCGTAATAACCGGACAAAATACCCATCAGTAACCCTGCGGGAAGCGTAATGACCGTGACCAGCGCCACCAGACCCAGCGCCGGGCGGGTGCCATAAATCAGTCGGGAAAGCAGGTCCCGCCCGTAGCTGTCTGTCCCGAGCCAGTGTTCGGCATTCGGGGCCTGCAGGCGCGAGGCGGCATCCTGCCAGTTCGGATCAAGTGGTGCCAGCCACGGAGCAAAAAGCGCCAGCAGCAAAAACAGCATGACAATCAGCAACCCTGTCACGGCGGCAGGGGAGCGGCGCAGACGGCGCAAAAAGAGAGACGTCGGCATCAGTGCACCCTCGGGTCGGTTAACCGTACCAGCAGGTCGGTCAGGTTATTGATCAACACAAAGCACACGCCAATCACCAGCGTACCGCCCATAATCGCGGTTGTGTCTCCGGCAAAGAGGGCGGTCGTGAGGTAGCGGCCAATGCCAGGCCAGGAGAAGACGGTCTCCGTCAACACTGCCCCTTCGAGCATCCCGGTGTAGGCCAGCGCCACCACCGTCAGCAAGGTGCCGCGAATATTCGGCAGCACATGGCGCAGCAGAATGGTCATCTCCCCGGCACCTTTAGCGCGGGCCAGCAGAATGTACTCTTTATTCATCTCCCCCAGGCATGCCGAGCGGGTAAGGCGCGTGATGCTGGCAAGAGAGTAATAGGCCAGCAGCAGCACTGGCAGGATCAGATGACTGATAGCATTTTTGAAGGCGGCAGGATCGCCGGAAAGCCAGGTATCGATTAACGCAAAGCCGGTTTGCGGCGTCACCGTGTACTGATAAATATCATCCAGACGGCCCGGTCCTGCACTCCACTGCAAACGGGCATAAAACAGCGCCAGCATCAGCAGGCCAAGCCAGAAAATAGGGACAGAATTACCCAGCAGCGTAAAGGTACGCACCGCCAGATCCCAGGGTGAACCGGCAAAACGTGCACATAATACGCCGGCAACCACGCCGAACACTGTGCCCACAATAAGCGCCAGGGTCGCCAGCTCAAGGGTGGCCGGAAAGGCAGAGAGTAAATCCTGTAATACCGGCTGCCCGGTGGCGCTGGCGGTGCCTAAATCACCGTGGAAAAGAGCGAGCAGATAGTGCCAGAACTGCACGGGCAGGGGCTGATCGAGCCCAAGCTGGTGGCGAACCTGGTCGTAGGTGGACTGGCTGGCGTGATCGCCGACTATCTGCAGCACCCGGTCAACGGGAGAGAAAGCGGACAGCGAAAAAGTGACCAGCAACAGGCCAAAAAGGGTCAGGGCGAGAGTGAGCAGCGCCTGTACGACGCGGATCACGCTGGGTGAAATAGCGGACATGAATAACTCATTGATAGCAGCTGTCTGGAAAACTGCCCCTCATCCCGCACCTTTGTCTTAAGCGGGTAAACAGGTACAACGTGCTTTGTACTGCCCCCTCTCGCGTGGGGGAGAGGGGCAGGCTGAGGGGCATAATAAGCATTACTTCGTTACGCGGTCATACCACACCATATCCGCATTCAGACCCTGCTGGTAGCCCTTCACGTTGTCTCGTACCACGATCTGGGTTTTACCCTGATCCACAAACACGTACGGTGAATTGTGCTGCAGTTCCTGCTGCATGTCTTTGTAAAGACTCAAGCGCTTCGCCGCATCCGGCTCGGCGACGGCGGCCAGCGTGGCTTTACTCAGTTCCGGGATCTGCCAGCCGTTCAGTCCGGCAACGGTGCTGGATTTGCCATCGTTATAGGCAAATGCGCTGGCGTTGGAGTGCGCGTCAAAATAGTCCGGGATCCACAGACGAATCGCGGCCTGGTGCTGTTTGGCGCGAACGCGGGCATAAACCTGGCTACCGGCAGCCGGCAGCAGATCCACTTTTACGCCGCCCTGAGCAAAGCTCGCCTGCATGGACTGGGCAATAGTAATGAACGGAGGCTTGTTCTCAACGTCCAGCGTGAAGTGAGCATCTTTAATTCCCGCTTTAGCCAGAATCTCTTTCGCTTTGGCTGGATCAAATTTGAACGGATTGTCTTCCAGCGCACCCGGCAGCCCCACCGGCAGGAAGCTCTGGTGTACAAAGTACTGACCTTTCAGAAGGTTTTTGGTAATGCCCTCGTAATCCACCAGCCAGCGCGAGGCTTCCCAGAACGCCGGGTTACTGAGTAGCGGATTGGCATTGTTACCGGCGTTAAACACCAGATAGTTCTGTTCAGCAGAGGGAATACTCAGCACTTCAATGCCTTTTTTACCCGTCAGGGCGCTAATCTGATCCGCCCCCAGGTCACGGGCGATATCCGCATCACCCTGTTCAATCAGCAGACGACGCGAGGCAGGGTCCGGCACGTTCTTAATAATAATGTTCTTCACTTTCGGTGCACCGCCCGGAGAGGTCGGGTTCGCGTCAAGCACAATGGCCTGATGTGGCTGGTACACGCGCATTTTAAACGCGCCACTGCCTGCGGAATGCAGCTTAAGCCAGGCGTTGCCGAAGTCGTTCGCTTTCACATTGGCGCTGACCAGTTTCTCATCCACGATTGAGGCAATCGGGGTAGAAAGAATGTTGAGGGCCACCGCAGGGCTGACGTCTGCCGTCCAGTGAAGCTGCACGGTATGCTCATCCACTTTCTTCAACTGGCTGGCGATGTTACTGGCTTCCCATCCCAGGACGTTGAGGATAAATGCCGGTGATTTGTTCATCGTCACCGCACGGGTGTAGGAGAAAATCACATCATCGGCGCGCAGCGGGTTGCCGGAGGCAAATCTGGCATCGCTTTTGAGTTTGATAGTCAGCGTTTTCGCGGCGGCATCAGCCTGCCAGCTCTCGGCCAGCACCGGGTTAATCTTTTCAGGGTTCTCACGATCCGGCTGCACCAGGCGCTCATACAGGCTCGGTACGGTCTGAATACTGGAGAGCTCATTGGCCTCTGCCGGATCCAGACTGACGATATCGTCCAGGCCTTGCGCCACGACCAGCGTATCCGGCGGCGTTGCGGCATAGCTGGTGGCAGAGAGCAGCGTCATGATGACGAAGGACAGCAGTTTTTTGGTCATATGAGATCCCTGTAACGTTAAGAAAGTATGTGTATTTTGTATCGCTAAAGTAGGCTGCTTCCGATTTTTCTTAAAGTCCAAATTCGTCTTTCTTTATGCACTTACGGCATAAGACAGAATTTTTTGGCATGACCGAAGCGCGGATGGCTGAGGTTTACTGCGTCCACCGGTTACAGGAGCCAGAAAGGCCAAAGCCAGAGGTTAACTTAAGGCCGTTTCACCCTTTGCGAAAACCTGAAGAGAAATAAAGGTGCAGCCTGTGGGTTGCGGGTGAAGAGGGAGTAGCACCATGCGCTGGAGAAACACACTCACAACAGATTTTTTGAGCGCTTTAGCCAAACGTAGCCTTAAGAAACGGTCAATGTTAATCGGTGCAGGACCCTGAATAAAAGGCGGGAAGGCAGGGAAATAGGCGATTTAAATTTATCTCCTTCAGGTGAAGAAATATAAGCTGACAGCCTTAGGCTGCATCAGCGAACGCCTGAAAGCTATCACTGGGTTATCAGAGGATGCCATCATGCAGCCTATAAAAGAATCGTATAATTTTTATGCTGATAATGGCGCTCTATTCTGTACGGCTTTCAGCACCATCCGGCGAAAATATCTCATTAGCCTTGCCTGAAAACTATCAGTCCAAATGGCCTCGGCGTGACAAACGTCAAAATTATGCCAGGATTATTTTAAGATTTATAAAATCGCTTTAAAAATTAGGGAGGAAAAATGATAGTACGTGGTATTGAACATATTGGTATTACCGTTAGTGATCTTAAGCAAGCAGAGAATTTTTTTGTTAATGCATTTAATGCGGTAGTGCTTTATCGCCTTGTTCCACCAGACTTCCCCGGTAAAGAGATTACGGGTGACAATATGTATCCTTTGAATGGTTTCCCGGTCGAAATGAATGTAACGGGTTTATCTATGTTACGCCTTGCCAACGGCTGTAATATTGAACTCTTTCAGACATCACCTTCAGCGCAGGATCATCAGGCTAACCCTGCAACACCGGGAATTAACCATTTTTCAATATATGTTGATGATATCCTTCTGGCGGGTGAAAGAATGCGTGAGAATGGTGCAAAAATGTTTGAGGGGCCGTCGGACTGTTTTGCTCAGGAAGAGGGAAAGGGCAATCAAACATGGTTTGGGATAACGACTTTCGGTGTTCTTATTGAATTAATTACCCTTCCTGCCGGGCTAAATTATGATGAGCAATCGACAGCAGCGCGATGGCTGCCATCGTCTTAATTGTAATAATCCAGACGAGCTTTAAGCGCGTTTAACGACAGTGCGTGATAATGTTAATTGCATTCTGCGTTCCCTGGTGGCATTAGTGCTTTTATTACCGGGGGCGTAGAAAATTCCCCAAAAATGGATTTGGTTGCTTCTGAAAAATCTGCGCGACCGCATGTGGCTCTATCTTTAACACCCGTCGAGGAATTCAGTTTTCCAGTCAGCGAGTTTATATTCGCAAGAAAACCCTGGTGATAATAACAGCAATAATGGCAGGCCGCATGAAGTATAGGTTGCACTGTTTTGCCAGCATTCATCAAAGACTCAATCCTGACAGGACGCTGAAGCACTCAAAAGGTAATGCATTAATTATGTTTTTATTTTTTAAATTATTATGCGACCTGACGAAAGAATGTCGCACCATTGTTTCTTATATTCCCAGCCTTTTAAATATATTCCCAGCGAGAAAATAGTCGGGATCTTAGAATGGGAACCTGACATTTTTGCTTCTGTAATATTTTGCCACAAAAGCGCCGTTCCTGCTCCTACGTTCATAAAGTTAGGATCCACCCCACCATTTATATCATCAAAATATAACCAAGTGGATGATTCTGCACGATAAATAAGATCATAAGCAGCTGGCTGGTTATTTATAAGCAAGACGTTGCCAAACAGTAGATCGTTTAGTTCTTTAAAAACATCTTCCAGAAGCGTTTCATCAAAGCACTTTATTTTACCATTCCAGCGCAAGTTAAAAAGCTCACAATAAATCTGACTAAGCGCTTTTGCAGAGAAACCAGAAATGCTTTTAAATTCTCCCCCTGATTCTTTAATTTTTCTTATCTCAGCGTTTCGCTTACGCACAGTTGTTTTTGAGAAATCCTCTTTTACGTAAGCAATTTTGTGCTTTAAAAGATCTGAGTATATACCGTTATGGTAGCTATGCTGTGCAAGCGGAGAGAGCCGTTTAGTTTTATGTGGCATAAATACTTTGCTGCCAGGAGCAACTGGAAAAAGCAAATCATCAAAAATAAAAGGAATTTTGGGATTATGATACACCAGAGAATCATTGAAGGTGCAATATGCAGCATTGTGTCTATTATAATAATTTATTTCAATACCCAGTGTCGCCCTTAGATAATTGAGAACGCGTGGGTGAACGCAGACACTACCGCCGAATTTATAGTAGAAATTAGCATAAACTTCAGGTGTGCAAGTATTCCAGCCGTATAAACTTCTTTTAAACATTTGAATGCTCATTAGTTAAGCTAAAAGAGATTTGCTAAAAAATAAGGAAGCGAGTGTTTTTATTAAAACGTTGTTGTGCTTTATTGGACTCAGTGTAACAGAAAGGATTTTATACTTTCAATCACCTCACGCATTTTTAAAGATTAATTTAGATATGGGGCTGCCCCCACTTGCATTGCCCCTTATGTTTGGAACATAATCTTTTGTTAAAGTAATGCCAGGAAAATCATGCAGCTTCCATTTATCTGAAGCATCTCAAAACCATCATGTTTAGTTAGTTTAATACCAAACACTGTTACAACTTGATGATGTAAAGTGTGCAATACGTGTACGGCACCGCATAATTAAAAGCTAATAAAAATATTGTGTTATAAATACTAAGATATTATTTACTTAACCCAGTTTCTGTGTTTGTTTTTATAAATTTCACTAAAAGTTAGCCGGGTAGCCCCGGCTGTCATTTTAAAAAGTATACGAGAACCCTGTCCAAAATGTTAACAGGGAATCTTTTGCAACCATTGGGCTTTTGCTTACTTCGTTGGGAATGAAAGTATACCGGGAACCACCATAGATATTCCATTGCTCTGTCAAGCTATAAATAATATTGAATTCAGCAAAAGGTGCCCAGCTATCCCCGGGCGTATATTTAGTGTTCCCACTTCTTGCAGCTTCATCTGAACTAATACCGTAATAGTAGCGGTTAAATTTACGATCGCTCCAGTTAACACCTACAGCAGGTAACAAATTGAACATACCCAGCTGAATGGGATAGCTCCATGTTTGACTAAAGTTGTATCCATTACTGTTATTCAGAGCATCAGCAGCCAAAACGGTTTCAAATATGCCCCATTCATCAGATTGATGCGTATAACTTACACCCGTCATTATGCTGCTGCGACGATCGTTAAGTTTACGCATTTGCGAGGAGTGGCTATCTGTTGCCTTATAAGAAAGTGGCAGATAGTAACCTAATATTGCCATTTGGTCTGAGGGCGTTTTGAAAAAATCATATCCTGTACTCAGTCCATGAAACCAGAATCGACCCGTTTCATATTCTATATTAGGGAATAAAAGATTATTTTTATTCTCATTAACGCCTTTGTAAATTTTAGAAGACCAGCTTCCTGTTAAACCCAATGAAAACTCATCAGCCTGAGCTGTAGTTATCAATAATCCATTGAGAATAAACGCGGTCAGCGCTGGATTAATGAGGGACTTTCTATTTATAACCATGATACCTTGCCATAAAAATATTTAACTAAAAATCTTTAGAATAAACCTACGTTGAAGATAAAACTCAAGGGTTATTCATGAATAATCACTAATTGACTTTTTAAGAATGCATTTGTATGCATTTCATACTCGTTATCGCCAAATTCTTCGAACTGAAGCCCCAGCACCCCGTCCAGTCCGCATGAGTAAGCAATACAATCCCATGCTACCGATTTGATTGGCCGAAGAGTTTTAAATTCACCATTTTTAGTACCCGTTTCAAGAAGGTCTACCAACGTAGCATGCCATTCCTTAATAGCTTTCCTTAGTGCGTTCAGCATAACTTCATCGTGATACGAAAGCACTTCCGCTTCCTTCCATAACTGGCTGTAGTGACGAACCTCTTCAATGTTTTTTGTGAAAAGGCACCAACCTATCATTTCCAGAGTTCCTGCATTTTCCTGGCAACCGGATTTTTTAAGCAGCGCCAGGGAATCTGTCACAGATAATAAAAATGCTTCCGCTTTGAGTTCAGATGCAGAAGAAAAGTGACGATGAATCTGGCCCAGGGCTATCTGCGCCTCTTGCGCAATTCTTCTCACAGTCATTGCGGTTAGCCCATCTGCAAAAGCGACTTTTACAGCTGTTTCAAGAATCATCCGGCGTCTTTCATTATGACTTAAGTATGACATATCAAACTTTTCCTCATTTCACACCAAAAGGTGGACAAGCGTTCATCTTCACTATAAATTCAAGCTGAACAGTTGTCCATCTTTTTGGTTTGTTAATGGTGTAATCAGATGTTAATCAAGTGGCGTATTCTTATTATCATTATATTCATATACTTACCTGTTTCGCTTGATGCTACTATTCTGTATGTGGTTGCGCCTGTTTTAAGTACTCAGCTCAAAACCACATACACAGAATTGCTGTGGATTATGGATATATATCCCATCGTTATGGCTGCTTTATTGATACCAATGGGTGCGCTGGGTGATCGCCTTGGCTTTCGAAAAATGGCTTACCTCGGCAGCGCACTTTTTGGCGTGGCCTCGGTGGGTACAGCGCTCGCTGATACACCGTTGCAGCTCATTTCCGCTCGTGCATTACTTGCCGTAGGGGCAGCAGTAATTGTTCCAGCTACGCTTTCAGCCGTAAGGATTTACTATCCGGTAGAAAAAGATCGTAATGTTGCTCTGGGGATTTGGACGACCATTGGCACGGGCGGCGCACTGGCAGGTCCTCTGCTAGGTGGAATGTTACTGGAAAAGTTTTATTGGGGATCGGTTTTTCTTATAAACATACCCGTTGTACTTGTCGTATTTATGTTGCTTCGCAAAGTGGCTCCGAATGCTCAGCGAGAGAGTAAACAGCCACTTAACCTTTCTCAGTCATTATTGCTAATGAGTGGACTTCTGCTGCTGATTTACGCTTTCAAAGGTCTTGCCAGGCAGGAATCTATGACTGTTATGTATATTTATATCAGTCTTGTTGCCATTGTTTTGCTGGGTCTTTTCATCATCCTACAGCTTGTGTTGCGTACTCCTTTACTTGATATGGGACTTATCAAACAGCGCAATGTCATAGCAGGTCTTATCCTTGCTTTAACCTCGATGATCTCACTAGTTGGATTTGAACTGGTTATCTCTCAGGAACTTCAGTTTGTTCATCAGTTTACGCCTATCGAAGTCGGTATTTATGTATTACCGCTGATGCTGGCATGTTGTCTTACCGGCCCATTCGCTGGGTATTTAATAAATCGTTTTGGCGTTAAAATCATTGCCACCGCAGGGCTTGGCGTGTCAGCTTGTTGTCTTTATGCCTTGTCGGGTATTGATTTTGTTAAGGAGTCCTTCAACGCGAAAATCTGGATGTTTTTATTAGGGATTAGCGATACCGCTGCATTAATGGCTTCTTCTTCAGCCATTATGACGGCAGCGCCAGAAAATAAAGCGAGTATAGCCGGGTCGATAGAAGGTATGTCTTATGAACTAGGAACAGGCCTGGGAATTACTATTTTTGGTTCTGTACTTGCGAGCATTTACTCTACCTCATTTCGGCTTCCCGAAATTTTTTCTGAAACTATTTCGCTTACGGCTGGAACTTCATTCAGTGAAGCGGTGACCATTTCAGAACAACTCGATGAACCAGCACGTACCGCGCTTCGTAATGCTGCCTCATCTGCATTTATTCATTCTCACTCCATTACACTCCAGTCGGCAGCATTAATTTTAGTTTTACTCATGATGCTTACCCTTTTTATTTTTAAGCATAAATGCGTGTCTGGTTATTAATTGTCACCCTTTACTTGATTTTAATCGGAAATATTAAATGAATATCAGAAAGCTGGCTATTTACACAACTTTTTGTCTTGGTTTTATCACGGGTTGTGACTCTTCTGAGCTTTCCGGGGGCCCCTCTTCACCTCCAAAAGCAAAGGTTGTCACTAAAACGCTTGAAGCTGAGGACATCTACCTGATTCGTTCTTTCCCGGCTCGTATTTCTGCGGTTAAAACCGCACAGATTCGCCCGCAGGTTGGAGGTATTATTCAAAAGCGATTATTCATGCAGGGCTCAGAAATACGCCAAGGGCAACCATTATTTCAAATCGATGCCGCGCCTTTTGAGGCAGATGTCGAAATGGCTAGCGCAGCGGTTGCAAAAGCGAAAGCAACCTATCAGCAAATGAGTAAAAAAGCTTACCGGTTCTCTTTACTCAAAAAAAATTCTGCTGTGAGCCAGCAGGATCTTGACGATGTTCAGGCCAGTAGCGCCCAGGCTGCGGCAGACCTTGCAGAAGCGTTAGCTTCATTGAACAGAAAAAAACTGGATCTGAATTACGCGACCGTAAAGGCACCTATAAGCGGGCGTATCGACCAGGAATTCGTTACAGAAGGTGCACTGGTAAGCCCGGGGGATTCACAAGCTATGGCTGTAATCCAGCAGCTTGATCGCGTTTATGTTGATGCCAGAGTTCCTACAGAGGAGCTTCGCTCAATTTATTTTGCAGATGATAATGAGACTTCTGTTCAGAAAAGTCGAGAGGCAACGGCGGCTGTTCTGGATGGAAATAATAACTCCTACGATGTCGACACTCATCTGCTTTTTTCAGGCATCAGTGTTAATGATGAGACCGGAGATGTTGTGCTTCGGGCAGAAGCGGATAACTCGCGCCGGATTTTATTGCCGGGAATGTTTGCAAAATTGCAAATTACCCGCCTTATCCAAACAGGTGGGCTGGCTATTCCAGAACAGGCGATAAGCAGAGCTGAAGACAAAACTACCGTATGGATTGTTGGTCAGGATAACAAAGCGAAGCGCATCGAGGTCAAGACCGGTGAACAAACAGCGAAAGGAATAACGGTAACAGCTGGCCTGAAAGCTGGCGATAAAATAGTGATCGAAGGTCAGGACAAGCTACATGAAGGCGCAGAGATTATTGATCTTTCAAATAAAAAACATAGCTAACTTGGTAATGACTCTTTATCACGGGAAATTATGATGTCACAGTTCTTTATACGCAGACCTATATTTGCCTGGGTTATTGCGCTTTTTATTATTCTTTTGGGTGTGATCGCTATTCCGCAACTTCCGGTCGCTCAATATCCGTCCGTTGCACCACCGAGCCTCTCTATTACGGTGACTTATCCTGGGGCAACCCCTCAGACGATGAATGAATCGGTTATTTCACTCATTGAACGTGAGTTATCAGGTGTTGACGATCTGCTTTATTATGAATCAACCAGCGATACCTCCGGCGTTGCTTCTATTACCGTTACTTTCAAACCCGGTACAGATATCCGGCTTGCACAGGTTGATGTGCAGAACCAGATTAAAGTCGTGGAACCTCGACTGCCACAAGCTGTCCGACAGAATGGATTAAGCGTAGAGGCTGCCTCTTCAGGATTTCTGATGATGGTGGGCCTCAACTCGCCTGATGGCAAGTTCAGCGAAGCCGACTTGAGTGATTACTTTGCGCGAAAAATTACAGACGAGCTTCGTCGTATTGATGGCGTCGGAAAAGTACAGGCGTTTGGCTCGGAGAAAGCCATGCGCATCTGGGTTGATCCTGCAAAGCTCATTGCTTACAAGCTCTCCATCAGCGATATCAATACCGCCATTACAGAACAAAATGCGCAGGTCTCCCCCGGCAAGCTGGGAGATTCTCCAGCAACCGCGAATCAGTTGACAGCCTATCCCTTAGACGTCAATGGTCAGTTGGGTACCCCAGAGGAGTTTCGTAACATCGTCCTCAGGGCGAATCCGGACGGCTCGCGGGTATCATTGGGTGATGTGGCCCGGGTTGAGCTTGGATTACAGTCTTATTCATTTGCCATCAGAGAGAACGGGCACGGTTCAACCGCCGCCGCTATTCAGCTCTCTCCCGGCGCGAACGCCGTTCGGACGTCTGATGCGGTTAAGGCAAGGATGGAGGATCTTGCAAAATCCTTCCCGTCAGGCATGGAATACTCCATACCTTTTGATACTTCGCCCTTCGTAAAAATCTCGATTGAAAAGGTTGTTCATACCTTTATCGAAGCGATGGTGCTTGTTTTCCTGGTGATGTATCTCTTTCTGCAAAACGTGCGCTACACCTTTATACCCGCGATCGTTGCGCCGGTTGCGTTGCTGGGCACTTTCACGGTGATGATGCTGGCCGGTTTTTCCATCAATGTTCTGACGATGTACGGCATGGTTCTGGCCATAGGGATAATTGTCGATGACGCCATTGTCGTGGTGGAAAACGTCGAGCGTTTAATGGCGGAAGAAGGGCTATCACCTAAAGAAGCTACGGTTAAAGCCATGAAGGAGATCACCGGCGCGGTCGTTGGTATTACCTTAGTTCTGACTGCCGTCTTCCTGCCAATGGGGCTCGCTTCTGGCTCAGTGGGCGTAATTTATCGCCAGTTTACACTGTCGATGGCGGTTTCCATTCTGTTTTCCGCGTTTCTGGCATTAACGCTGACGCCTGCGCTATGCGCAACGCTACTGAAACCCGTTACTGCTGATTCTCATAAAAAGAACCGGTTCTTCACGTGGTTCAACACATCCTTTGATCGCCTGACAGGCCGTTACGAAAATGGCGTGACCCGGGTCATACGTAAGACAGGAAGGATGTCATTCATCTATCTGGCATTGTGCGGTGTTCTCTATTTCGCCTTTAAATTCTTACCGTCGTCATTCCTGCCAGAAGAGGATCAGGGATACTTCATCACCTCAATACAACTGCCAGCCGATGCCACGATGAAACGTACTGAGGCGGTGGTGAAGGCCTATGAGAAACAGGTGATGGAACGTCCGGGCGTGGAACGTAACGTTTCAATTCTGGGGTTCAGCTTCTCCGGTGCGGGCACAAACTCTGCGATGGCGTTTACCACGCTCAAGGACTGGGACCAGCGCAACGGCGCAACAGCGCAGAATGAAGTGACAAATATTCAGAATGTGCTGGGCGATATTCCTGAAGCGACTATAACCAGCCTACTTCCTCCCGCTATCTCTGAGCTAAGTACCTCATCCGGTTTCACCCTACGTCTGGAAGATCGTTCCGGGCACGGTTATCCGGAGCTGGTGAACGCTCTCAATATGCTGCTTGAGAAAGCGGGGCAAAGCGAAGCACTGTATGGTGTTTATATGGATGGCCTGCCTGATGGTATGGGTCTCAGCCTGAAAATTGATAGACAAAAAGCGGAAGCGATGGGGGTCTCTTTCAACGAAATTAATCAGACGCTTACTGGTGCACTTGGCTCAAGTTATGTAAATGACTTCCCAAATAATGGTCGTGTACAGCAGGTCATAGTGCAGGCTGAAGCGGAATCACGCATGCAGCTGCCCGAAATTCTCTCCCTCAATGTGCGCAATAAAAATGGCGGGATGGTGCCGCTGTCGGAGTTTGTCCGCCCACAATGGCAAGTCTCGCCAGTTCAGATGGTTCGCTACCAGGGCTACCCGGCCTTCAGGATAACCGGCTGGCCAAACTGGGGTTATTCGAGCGGGGATGCAATGGCTGAAATGGAGAAAATTGCCGCAGATTTACCGGCGGGTTTTGCCATCGAATGGACGGGGCAGTCGCTACAGGAACAGCAGTCAGCTTCTGAAGCGCCGATGTTAATGCTGCTCTCAATGCTGGTTATTTTTCTGGTGCTGGCTGCACTTTATGAAAGCTGGTCGATACCGGTTTCAGTCATGCTTGTTGTGCCGTTGGGGCTTATCGGAGCAATGATTGCTGTCTACCTCAGAGGTATGCCAAATGATGCCTTCTTCAAAGTAGGGATGATCACTATCATCGGTCTGTCCGCTAAAAACGCCATCCTGATCGTTGAGTTTGCACGTCAGTTGCAACAAGACGGTGAAAGTCTGCTGAATGCTACGGTTAAGGCCGCACGGATGCGTTTAAGACCGATCATGATGACATCGCTGGCCTTTACTCTCGGAGTCGTGCCCTTAATGCTCGCCTCAGGGGCAAGTGCCACGACTCAGCAAGCGATTGGTACAGGGGTATTTGGCGGCATGGTCACCGGAACGCTACTGGCGATCTTTTTCGTGCCTGTATTCTTCATGACAGTGTTAACGCTGGTTGACAAATTTAAAAAGAAATCTGGCATCTGATTGTTTGTAATTTTCAGGAGAGGTTTGCCTCTCCTGTCGCCAATTATTGATCCCTTTACGGGTAGAAATGGCATTTTTCTCACATCTACAGCACGTCTTAAGTTGCAAAGCGTATATAAGATGACCTTGTGTAGGAGCGTAAGGGGAAGAAAAAACGATATAAACATTTTATCATCAGATGTTGTGATTATCAGTCCGGATTCGCCGACTTTTCAGCGAAAGAGCGGCGTACCGGCGCTGTCTACGATCTCATTAAGGAATAAATTTCGTGTTATCAGGCCGGGGGGCTGAAGAAGTTATCAGGTGTCTCGCTCCGATTAAGCAACCTTGATGACATTTATATATTCTTCTCCTGCCCGCTAACCGGAAGGAAATAATCTGGGAACATGTCAGCTTATTTTATTAATCTAAAAACATGGAGAGTGCTGGCATGCTTTTAAGAGGGGGAGGCTTTACTGTGGCTGCATCTGTAAACATGCGGGTTAGACCATTAAAGTAATGGCGATGTAACGCCATTACTTCTTATATCAGAGGTAGGTGTGCAAATATTCGGCCATACAAAGTACCGCCATTGCCTGCCCGTAGGGCATGGGGGTGAGGGGGATTTGACGGTAGTAGTCTAAATCGGGTCCCATTTCAGTGCCAAACGAGGATTGAGTCAGTTCCCCTTGCTCATTAATACAGCTGACTACGCCCCGAATCGCCTTTTCTGCCGTAAGAGCATATTCAGGACTAATGTAACGTTTACGTACGGCTTTCAACATTCCATAGGCGAAACCTGCAGTCGCTGAACTTTCAAGATATGATTTCTTGTCATTAAGAAGCGTATGCCACAGGCCACTTTCATCCTGAAGTTGCGCCAGCGCGCTTACCTGGCTCTTTAGCACTTCCAGTAAAAAACGACGCGTTGCATCAGACTCTGGTAGCCCAAGTAAGTCTATAAAGTCCGGGATCGCCACCGTCAGCCAGCTATTACCCCGTGCCCAGAGTGCGCGCGAGAAATTATGATTACCCTCGAATGTCCATCCGTGAAACCACAGGCCAGTCTCACGATCCATCAGGTACTGAATATGGGTAAGAAACTGGAACTTTGCCTCTTCGATATACTCTTGTCGCCCCAATAACTGACCAATTTTTGCCAGTGGCATGACGGTCATCATCAGCGTGTCATCCCACAATTGTTGATTATTTTCTTTATGTATAACGACGTGCTGAATCCCACCTTTTTCAGTACGCGGCATATAGTGCATCACCCATTCAGCCCAGCGTTCGAGCAGCGACAGCCAGACCGGGTTACGTGTTTCTTCATAACGATAGGCTAAGGTCAAAAGCGGGCAGACAGTATTAACATTTTTAGTGGGCGTACCTTCCGCTAATCGCGCGGCGAACCAATCGTCGATTATAGCAAGCACCTCTGGTTCGCCAGTTTGCTGATAGAACTGCAAAATGCCGTACAGCCCAATACCGTGCGTCCACTCCCACCCGGCTGCCCAGCCTTTGGCATCGATAATTCGGCCATCATCCAGATGCAGAGCAAACTCGCCTGTTTTGTCTTCAATTGAAATCAGATTCTGTGTGACTTTATGAATTAGTGTGGTTAAAGAATTACGCGAAATAAAGTGTTCTTGCTGACGTAATAGCGCGCTGTGCTTTACTGGATAAATCGTCATTGTCTCATTCTACCTGTTTGTCATTTACTGAAGAGGTAAAACCGTTATTCGGTGTTTCAGGTTTAATGCCCTACCGCTACGACTGTAGTGAAAGTAAACATAGGTTTCCCTTACTCTCCGTTCGGAACCAGAAGCACTTTTACAGCCTCCGGCGTGCCGAAGGTTTGAAAGGCGCTCACCCAGCTTTCAAGAGGAAATTTATGCGTAACGATGCCATCAGCGGTTAATAGTTTGCGACTGAAGAGATCGATAACGGTCTCATAGCAACCCGGGCTTAAATGCGCGCCACGAATATCAAGTTCTTTCCGATCGCCAATAATTGACCAGTCCACGGAAGTTTCCCGGCTAAACACGCTGAATTCAACAAAGCGGCCCAGTTTGCGGATCATCTGTAGCCCCTGCGTGACAGCAGCAGGATTACCTGACGCCTCAATATAAACATCGCAACCATAACCGCCTGTCAGCGCTTTTACCTCTGTAATGACATCCTCTTCTAGTGGATTCATGACCACATCTGCCCCCAGCCTTTTTGCCAGTGCCAGACGGTAAGGCATGGTATCGATAACAATTAGCTTTTTAGGTGTTTTCAGTTTGATAGCCTGAATCATTCCCAGCCCAAGCGTTCCGGCACCAGCAAGCACGACGACATCATTAAACTGAATGTCTGCGCGGTTTACAGCATGTACGGAACAGGAGAAGGGTTCAATGAGTGCACACTCTTCCAGCGATAATGATGGAGGGATTTTATGCACCCGGCTTGTGGGTTTGAAAAGCATGTATTGCGTCATGCCACCATCAGCATCCTCTTTTTGAAAGCCGTAAATATCATGCTTTTCGCACATCCAGTACTGACCGTTACGACAGAACCTACATTTGTCGCAGGGAACAATCTGTTCAGCTATAACCCGGTCGCCCTCCCTGACGCCAAAGTGCTCCAGTGCATTTGGACCTGCTGCCTCCACCGTACCAAAAAATTCATGGCCGCTTACGACGGGGGTTTTGACATAGGGTGGAAAAGTTTCATTTCCCCAGAACATTGGGGCACCGTGATAACAGTGAAAATCAGAAGCACAAATGCCGCATGCGCCAATCTTTACAAGAAGCTCATTGCGTTGAGGTTCAGGCAGAGGCGAAGAGACTAAGCGATAGTCATGAGGGCCATAATTGACCAGTTGTTTAATAACGGTGGGGGTAGTGTTCACATCAACTGTCCTTTAATCGATGAAGTCGATTCAACATACAATGTTTTCGTGAACATTTTTAAGTGCAAAACTGATTTTGTGATAAGGGTAACATTTGAATTTTATTAGTTATTAAATATCAATAACTTAAAAATGAAACGCCGTTTCTATTTTTAATTAAAGAGGGTTGAATCATGTGTGGGAAAAGGATTAAAATGTTTATGTAAACATCAGGTGATCAGCGGGAAAATTTATTAATGCTTTGAATTAACGAAAGTTCTTCAGGAAGCCATTTATTACGGTACGCGGCTGCCAGGGCTTGCCTTCAACGGCTGCAATGAGATTTTCAGCCACGATTTTGGCCCACAGTTTGTAATCATGAACAACAGAAGGGTAGAAAAATCCAAAGGCTTCCGCATTGGGGATATCGTCAATGGAAAGAAAGTCGACGTCCTTCAGAGACCAGTTTATCGAGACATTGTGCGCCGCTAACGAGATAGCACCATTGATGCCAACTATTGCATCATAGTTACTTACGCCCGCAGCAAAATGGGCCGCAATCATATCACGCGCGTTTTCATAGCGGTAATCGGTATAAAGATATGTGATTTGCGTTGCAGATGGCAGGTTCTCGCCGATGCTCTTTGTTCGGGCTCTGGTGATCCGCGACTGTTCCGGACCACCAATGATGAGAACTTTTTGGTGCTTCTTTTTCTTTATTACGGTAGCAATCATTTCTCCGGCGCGTTCATCGTTGACGTAGACGGCAGGCAGTGTGGTATCAAACTGTCGATCAAACTGAATAAGCTTTATGGCAGAGTTGCAAAGTATCCTCAGATGGCTGGTATCATAATCGGGTGAGTCATCAATAACGGATAACACGACACCTGCCGCTTTATAGCCTGTGAGTGTATTGATTGCTTTTACTTCTGAATCCCGGCTACCTCCGGTAGTAAAAATCATTACCGAATAGCCTTTCGACTCCGCATGTTTGCAAAGCTCCTGAATCACGTAGGAATAACTTTGATTAAAGGTGTCATCCGTCACGATGCCGATTATAGGGCTAAGTGTGGTCTTAATATTCTGCGCGAAGATGTTAGGGACATAATCGACTTCAGCGGCAATACGCAATATCTTTTCTCGCGTATCGATTTTTACTTTCTCAGGGTCGGTAAACGTCCTGGAAACGGTAATGCTGCTAACCCCCGCAAGGCGAGCAATGTCGGTGATGGTTGGTGCTTTTTTACCCGTTTCTTTCATGTCTACACATTTATCCAGCCAGAAAAAGTCACTATACCATCATAAGAGGTGAGGTTCTGAAATTCACCTGTTACAGCGCTACGTAAATAATGACTGGATGCCTGACCGGATGTTGTCTTCAGGGCGATACGCTGGCGTGGTGCTTAAATCAGAATTTTCCACGCAGGATAGGGCGTGAATAACGCAAGGGTAATAACTAATCAAGATAGCGTAAATGTGTGGCAATCCCCCATCTGAGTGAGGTGCATCTTCCGTTAATCAGGTCGAAAACCGAGTAACTCGCGTTGGGCTGCGCATATCTGGGGAAATCACTGACAACCCCACTTTTAAGCCTCGCCAGAACGCCCTGAATGACATGCCCGTGAGAAACAAGACAAAGTGTTTGATGATGTCGTGTTTTTTCCAGACTGTATAAAAAATCCAGCACCCGCTGAGAAGCATGCAGGAGAGACTCACCGCCTGGTGGCTGATACTGCGCATCACATTTGAATAACGCATTTGCATCGTCAGGGCGCTGTTGCAGGAGCTGTGCTGATGGCATGCCTTCAAACTCACCCAATGCCTGCTCTTTCAGGGCGGGCTCAGCGAGAAGTGAGCAACCAAAGCCCTCGGCCAGGCTCTGACCCATTTGCCAGGCACGCCCAAGCGGAGAGGCGTAAACAGATTCTACCCGGTACGCACTTGCTGCCAGGGTTGCCAGCAAGGCTGATGTCTGACGCTCCCCCTGTTGGGTCACCGTACTATCACTCTGCCCCTGAATAATTCCTCTCACGTTCCACTCTGTTTGCGCATGCCGGACAAGTATCACTTTCATCAGTAAGGGCCATGTCAGTTTTTGAATTAATTACACCAGACCAAAGCTGTCTGTTTAATGTAGCGGGATGCGTTCTGCTCCGAAAAAAACAGCGTCAGAGGTGGCTGAGTACCGTTACGTTCAGTCTCAGAGGTGAAGTGTTACATGTAGTTAACGTTCCCTTCTGGCTGGTCAAAGACAGGAAGCACAAGGATAAGGTTTGCTATGCGCTAAAAACAGAAATATATCATTCGTCTTAGTAGACGATAACGTGCTCCTCTGTCCTACTTCAGCAGCAATCGTATTCCAAGCAAGGCCATAATGCCTCCGCTTAGTTTATCTATAAACTTACGGTATTTAATGTACGCCTGGCGTGGCCCGTGAGTTGATAATAAGCATGCAACGACGGCATACCAAAGCACGTCAATAACAAATGCCATTGTAGGCAGAATGATGTACATCACCGGCTGAATATTTTTGCTAAGCGCAGCGGAAAAAATACTGGCAAAAACCAGTGCCGTATGGGGATTGCTGATCTGGGTAAATACGCCAGTCATAAAAGCTTTTGTGGCGCTGAGTTCCTCTGCTCTGGTGAAGTCATTAAAATGATTTGGAGGACGACGAAACATTTTTGAAGCTAACCATAAAAGGTAACAACCCCCTGCCACCTTGAGGCCGGTGTACAGTGATGGGATCATCGTCAGCAGGGTGTGAAGGCCCGCTAACGCTATGGCAGCAAAAACAAACGCACCAAAACCCATACCTGCAGCAACAGATAACGCGGCCCGTCTCGAAGTGGACATAGCCGTTCGGGCGACAAGAAGAAAGCTCACTCCCGGGCTCATTGCGCCAAACAGGATAGCTACGCCAATAGCAGAAAGCGCAATCACATCACTTGTCATTCATCTTCTCCGTCAGTAAAGAGTCCAGGCAGCTCCCTCATTACGCTAACCGCCATCCTTAAACGGCTTGTGATTAACAACATAACACAATGCCAATAATATCTGCCCCTGATACAAAACAAAGGCAGGAAAGGGAAACACGCATGGGGTCTGAGAGGGCTACACGCAGATAATTTTATTGAATTAACTAATTAAATCTGAATATCTTTATCGAAAGCAAAGTAAAGAAGCGATCACAATGATTTCAATCAGGGCAGCGGAACTCAAAGATATTCCATCGTTAAAACGGCTTTTCCTGCAGTTAGGCTACAAGCCAGACAGCGCGAACTTAGAACAACGTATCAGTGAACAGCATGACAGGCTATGTACTTTAGTTGCTGTATCAGAGAATGAAGTTTGTGGCGTGATTGTCATAAACTTCATTATGCCTGTTCATGAAGATAGTTTATGGGCATTAGTTTCAGCGCTGGTAATAGATGAGTCGGCACGCGGACAGGGAGTAGGGCAGCAACTTCTCATTGCCTCTGAACACATTGCGGCTTTAAAGAAATGTTCTCAGATTGAGCTTTCAAGCAGTGAAAAAAGGGTCAAAGCGCATAACTTTTATGAAAAAAACGGATATAAAGAAGTAAGAAAGCGCTTCGTAAAGCTCCTTCGCAATCTTCCCCCCGCTTGATTAACACCAGGATGGAGTAAGTAGCCTCCGCCTCTGGCACTAAGCGGGCCATCCGGTACACCGCGAACCCGGTCTGTCGCGAAAAGCAGGCGTCAGTGCCCGCAAGGTTTTTGTGCGCCTGGCTACGCTGAAACCTCAATGAATGAACTGACTGCACAGGCGGGGCTGACCCGCGGTGCGCTTTTCCGCCATGTTTAAAAGTAAAGTCCGGATATAATCATTTACTCTGCTGCACAAGTTTTTAAAAAGAGGCATCAATAGATTATATCAGGACATAGTAATTCTAAAAATTACACCTGCTGTTTACGTTTCGGTAATAATTCTCGCGAGAATATCCTGGTCATAACGGCCGAAATTTTTCCCATATAAGGTGAAGCCACGCGCATTTTCACTTTCTGGCTGGACACTAAAGCGTAGGGTGAAAGGTTCAGATTCTCTGTTATGAAGTATTTTTTCAATCGTGATGTCAGATATTTTTCGTCCATCAATGAACGAGCCGCTTTTATTTATTCTTAATAATTTTAAAAAACCATATTGGTTTAAATGAGGCGGCCACCACACCGGGTTTCCACTGTATTTAACACCACCGATATCACCCGGGCTTTGCCAATAACCTAAATCCACATCGTTAAGAGAGAAATGTATATCAGAAGGCCAATCGTTATTGTAGTATGGAGCCTCAGAGCCAATCTCGAAAGAAATTTGGATCTCACTTACTTTATTACCAGCAGAATAATTAGGAATGCGATATTCTAAATATCCGGTCGTAAACCAAATAATACCGGCATCGATATGTTTTGGATCGGCAAAAACCTGCGGATTATCAAACTCACCAATAATCATCTCTTTGGTTGCCATTCCACAAGTTGGCATTACTTTGAAATTACTATATTGCCCAACTTTAAGCTCGGATTCGTAAACATTATCTTTGTTAGAACCTCCAAACTCAATAAGGATTTTGTCCTCAATGACATAACAATTTTTCTGAATACCATTCTTGGCGTAATTAGAGATGGTTTGTACGATCCCTGCGTCTTCAAGTTTTTTAATGTGCATTGTAACGGCGCCGTTTGTAATCCCTAAATGTTCGGCTAGTGCATTCATATTCATGCCATTACGTTCACTGAGTATTTCTATGATGCTGATACGAACAGAAGAATTAAGTGCTTTAAAAACTGCAGCTCCGGTCGATAATTTATTAATAAACAACATTAATAGCACCTACTATATATACATCACATATGGGCAAGTATAAACCTTTTTAGGTTTTTGTAAAACAGTATTTGGGAACAGGAAAATACTGGCCAATATAATGTACCTGGAATAAGGTCCACTACGGCATTGTGATTAACATCACACTTCATACAGGGCATACCTGTTGTTTAATCGAGCAACAGGTATGCCTGGCATGAGTGAATCTCTCAGGACGTCTTTTGCTTACGCAGGTACCCGCGTTTTTATTTCATACCGCCATATTTTATAACTAAAAATATAATCAGGATAATGATGATAAAGGTAACCGTTACACCTGTAAAATGCGGCATGGATGACCTTCTGATAATCACAAAAAGTTGAGAACGGACAGCACGACCATCTTCCCTCTAAGCTTCGCTCACTTTTTTTGCTGTCGGCGAAAAATTTTCAACGTCCATTGAACGATAGTATTTATCATTTATGATGTACCTAAACATTACCAGCCCCGTAAGAAGATGAAATACGCCCGGGATAATGGTTAACATTAATGTTATACCTAATATTGAATTTGATGACTGAATTGCGTTTGGTACATAACCAAAATTGGTAAATAAGAAGCCAACAAGCGCACCAGCAATGCCCATACCAAATTTTTGACAGAACGCAATCCCTCCAAATGTCAGGCCTGATACGCGCTTGCCTGTTTTATGAAATCCATAATCTATAGTGTCAGGGATAGATGCCCAAAATATTGGCGCATAAAGTGTAGAGCAAAATGATAACAGGAAAAACAAAGCGTAAGATAAAAGATTGCTGCCCGTTCCCGCCAATGCAAAAAATAATACTGATATAATAAAAGTCGCTATCTGGCTGTATCTGAATACTTTAATTTTACAATACTTTTTAGTCAGCCATGTGGAAATAATTACCGAGCAGATAAAGGCGCAAACGCCAACGGTCAGGAAGTATGAAACCGTTGAAGCATCTCCCCCCATATTGTATTTCGCATAATAAGCAGCCACCGTTCCTCTTAGTACTGATCCAACAGACACGAATATACATGCCAGGCAAAGAATGATCCATTGCTCATTCTTAAAGAGTGTTCTTACCTGATCTTTAACCGGGATATCTTCTCCACCGTGATGTATACGTTCCTTTGTTGAAAAGTAACAAAATAAAAGGAACAGGGTTCCTAATAACCCCATCAATCCCATTGCATATTGATATCCTGACTGAATATCGTTTTTCCCCAAATAGGCAGCCAATTGCGGTACGACTATTGACACCATAAATGCTGCCGCTTTGGCAAAGAATAGACGATAGCCATTTGCTGATAACCTTTCCTTAGGATCGTCTGTCAATACGCTGATTAATGATATATATGGAATAGTTATTGCTGTGAACATCAGCGTGACAAAGATATAGGAAGCATATGCATACATCAATTTTGCGTTATAATCTAAATCAGGTGTGCTGAAAGCAAGGTAGATAGAGATTCCAAAAGGAACGGAAAAATATAAAATATAAGGACGGTATCGCCCGTTTTTTGTAGAAAATTTTTCCGTCAGCAGCCCCATAAGCGGGTCGGTTACTGCATCTAACAATCTTACGACAATAAAAAGTAAAGCAAGGTCTTCAGAACGAATGCCGAATACGTCAGTATAAAAAAAGGTGATAATCAGCATCATGGAAGAGAAAACCAAATTAATGGCCATATCCCCAGAACCAAACCCAATCTTTTCGAAAACGCTCAGCTTATATTTATACATAGACTCATGCCTTCAATGATAAAGTTTATCTGCCAATAACTGCTACCGCGTATACGTAAAAATATTAATTAATTTTCACTGCAATCATCTGCTTCGTATTTTTTAAATAGTAAACTGGCGTGGCAAAACCTACGCCAGCTCCATGATCTATAAATAGATTAAATGTTATAACATTTTTACTGGCAGTGGATTTTATACCTGACCATATTCCACGAAAGAGGTTCGAGCATTAACCTATTTATTTCGGCTCCAGTTTGTTTCTCACAAGGTAGCACTTTCCCTGGGTTTGAAAGCGTGTTTGTTGCGTATACATCATCATTTTCTAAAGCTATATGTTGAATCATCTCCAAATGTCCAAACGAGCGAAAATCACACTGAATTTCTAACCTTTCGGTTAAGGATTTATTGATTGAAAATAAGGTTAGCTCGGTTTCATTTTCACTCAACACGGCGACAGCATCCAGCATGGGGACATCGGTAAAGTCCTTACTGTCATATTTAGGAGAATCAATAATCCCTTGAATTGCGGTGCCACGGCCATACTTTGAAGTATAATAAATGGGATAGAAAATTGTGTTTTTCCATAATTTACCATTTTTATCGGTCATTACCGGCGCAAGTACATTCACTAGTTGGGCATAAGCGGCGATTTTTACACGATCACAATTGCGTAATAGTGAGATTAACATAGCCCCGGCAACCAGTGCATCTTCAAAGTTATAAGGTTCTTCTAACAAAGCGGGGGCTATCGGCCATTCGTCACCGCGGTCGCGAATACTCGCCATATCATCCTTACGTGTATGGTACCAGACATTCCACTCGTCCAGAGAAATATAAATATCATTGTTTGATCTGTTTTTAACTTTCATATAATCAATCAAACTACCGATGGATTTAATGTAGTCATCAAATGCCAGCGTTTTGGCCAGGAAATTGGCCGTATCTTTTTCCACATTCAGGTAGTATTGGTGTAATGACAAATAATCAATAAAAGGGTGTGCTTCCTGAAGAAGCGTTTGCTCCCAATCACCAAAGGTTGGATATTCTTGTCCAGCGCTACCTGCCGCCACTATCTCAATCGATCCATCCTGCCGCTTCATTGCCTTTGCAGTCTCGCGCGCGACGCGTGCATATTCAAAAGGTGTCTGCTGACCAACTTGCCATACGCCATCTAACTCGTTACCGATTGCCCACGTTTTAATACGATGCGGTTCTTTGTAACCGTGAGAGATGCGTAGATCGCTGTAATAGGTACCGGACTCTCTGTTGCAATAATCAAGTAAATTGAGGGCATCAAGGATCCCCCGGGTGCCGACATTGACCGTCATCATGGCTTCAGCACCCACTTTTTTTAACCAGTCCATGTATTCATTTGTTCCGATCTGATTGGTTTCTATACATTTCCATGCCAGATCGGGTTTACGGGGTCGCTTTTCTTTAGGACCTACGCCATCTTCCCAAACATAGGTAGCTACGAAGTTACCCCCAGGCAGGCGAATCATTGGAACATTCAGTTCATTGACTGCTGCAATGACATCCTGACGAAAGCCATCACTGTCGGCCGTTGGATCTTGCGGATCATAAATCCCGCCATAGACGCAGCGCCCTAAATTTTCTACAAAGGATCCATAAATACGGTTATCGATTTTTGAAATAATATAATCTTTGTCAAAGACGAATCTGGCTTTTTTAGTCATTACGTATCTATCCTTTTCTGTTATTTAGCGGAATATGTATTGTTTAATCTGATATTTTTTGCAGCAGTATCTAATTCAGGACTTCTTAAGGTTGCCAGCAGTAAACCTGCCATTATTTGTACGCCGACAATAAAGAACAGCCCCATTTGGGTACTACCTGTAAGATCTATCAGATAGCCAAAAAGGTAAGGGCCGACAAATCCACCGAGATTCCCTACACCGTTTATTAACCCTGTGGCTGCGCCAATAGCTGCGGAACTGATAACAATTGAAGGAATTGTCCAGAAGACGGGACTAAAACCGGCCCAAATTCCCTGAGCAATAAGAATGAATATAATTGAAACGAAAGGTGCACTACCCGTCATAGCGGAAACAGCGAGCGCCACACCACAGATTAGTAATATAGAAACGGCATGCCATTTACGCTCTCCGGTTCTATCTGAGTGGCTGGAGACAAAAAACATGACTGCCAGACCGATGAGCGGCGCTATCGTGGATAAAATACCTACCAGCGTATAACTCGATCCGGTTACTGAATTTGCTATGGTTGGCCACCATATACTAAGACCATAGTTAAACATGTTGTTAAGAAGGAAAACGATTGTCAGGAGCCAGACAAATTTATTCTTGAGCACGACTCTCATTACGCTCTTGTCTTTATTTTTTGCCGAGTTTTGCTCATCGTTTGAAAACTCTCTTGCTAAATATTCTTTCTCGGTTTGGCTAAGGAATTTTGCTTCAGTCGGGGTTTCAGCAATTAGCCATACCCAAAACAACACACCAATTAATACCGGGATGCCCTGGAAAACAAAAAGCATCTGCCATGAAAAATGATCAACTAAGAAGCCAGAGAGAGGTCCTACGATAAAATTGGAGACCGTTGCGCCAATCGACCAGTAACCGATGGCTCTTGCTCGTTCACGTTGTGGAAACCATTTACCAATCAAAATCAATGTGGTGGGATACAGCATACTCTGACTCAAGCCCAGTAAAAAACGCATCGTCAGTAGTTGCCCACCGCTTTGTACAAAACCCATTGAAACGCAGACTACGCCCCATGCCACCATGCAGTAGGTGATGATTTTTTTAGCGCTTACTTTCTGCGCCAAATGTCCACCGGGGATTTGCAGTAATAAATACCCAATAAAAAATATTCCTCCTACCAGACCTGAGATCGTGGCCGATAGATCGAACGACTGTCCCATCCCGTGGAAGGCATAACCAATGTTATTGCGGCAGATCAGAGCCAGGAGGTACATGACTGCCAGCATGGGAATAATACGGGTAAATCTTTTTCTGTCTGACCAGGACTGAGTCCCCGAATCGCTGTGCACTGAATTCATCTTTGCAACCTTGTAGTGTTTTAGTAAAACCTAAAATATTTATCAAAAGTCTAAAATTAAATTAATTTCGACACACAAGGTTGTCAATGTTCAGTCGCTGATTGCTTTAAAGATAATTGCTTTAAATATCAAATATTTAAATATTGTGATCAAAGCCGAGATCGCCATTTATTTTTCATAAAATACAATAGGTTAAATTTTGTTTAGCGCTGGGTTTGCGGGAGACTTGTGGAATATCAATTTTGTGATTTATCTATCTAAATTTATTTAGCTGTTTTGTGAAATGGTGGGTTTTCTCAAGGCAGGTGAATGATGAAATTTTGTACAGTGGTTAGCGCGTTGATTATCCAGCAGATGGCTTACACCATGTTGATCCAGGCGCTGCGTTTACATCTTTGTGATGCGAGCCGTTCCAGTGTGGGCTGGCTTTTTGCACTCGCCGATAAGCAACTAAGCGCAGCCATTAGCACGATGCACAGGAATCCTGGCCATAACTGGACGCTGCAAACACTGGCTGAAAATCTAGGTATGTCACGCTCAAGCTTTGCCAGACATTTCAAAGAAAAAGTCGGCACCTCACCGATGGAGTACCTTACCCGCTGGCGCAGGCTGTTGGCCTGCGATCGTCTAAAAAACATCCGTCACTCCGTCGCAGTGATTGCCAACGCTATGGATTACGAATCTGAGAGTGCATTTGGTAAAGCGTTTAAACGTGTGATGGACTATTCACCCAGGCAACATCGTTAGATGGCGTCTGAAAAGGGAGGAGGTCTGCAGTTTTTATATTCCCGGAGTAGCCTGAGCAGGGTGACTTGACCCCACCATGCCAGAGAGCCTTCATTTGCACATCTCGATTTCGCAGGAAAAGGCGCCTACCTGCCGCTTGTCGGCGACTTTCTCAGCTTCAGTGAGATTACTGACACGCTTAATCAGCTTGGGCACCCGGTAACCTTTAAACAGGCTCCACGCGACGTCTATGCCGGTTTCTTCCCTGGCGCTGAAGCACTGGACGATACGCTGGCCTATTACGAAAAATATACCTATCCTGGCCCGGGTTCACACGAAGCTGCGATTGCACTGGCAAATAATGTTGCAGGCTTTCAACCAGCCACTTTTCAATCCTGGGCCAGAGAGAATTTTGTACTTAACAGGAAATAGATCCCCTCAGATTGCCTTAATTTACCCACGAAGGGGATGAATCATTTTGCGGCGATCCTAATTTAGCCCCGCTTTGAGCGCTCCCGGATTGATGCGGAATTAACTTTATATTTCCGCGTCTGGCACTAAGCGGACAAGCTGACTGAGCTAAGGGCCCGCTGTGAGTGAAAGCGGGCATTGACCGAACGTTCCTGCGGCTAACGCTACCACTTTTAAATAAAAAGGCCACCTATGGTGACCAGTTTAATGAGCCTTTTCGTCATAAGGGCTATTCAGCAAAACACTTCCGGGCATGCTCTTCCACGAACGCCGTGACGGTTTCCGGCGCTTCAAGCGGCGGGAAATGGTTCACGCCTTTCAGGATTTTCAGCTCCGCGCCACCGCCCAGCACCTGCTGCAGCGCCGTTGCAAACGGAGGCGGGTTAGGCGCGTCATTTTCACCCTGCAGAATCAACGCAGGCGCGGTGATTGCATCATACTGATCGGCCATTTCATGATTCAGGAACGCGGCGGCATTGGCCTGCATCGAGTGCGCTGGCCATTTTGCAGCCTCTGCGCCCATACTTTCGGTAACCCCAAACGGCTCATAAAACGCTACAGCGCCGGAAGGCGTTGATACCGCCTCGCAGACCATATCGACCGTCATACCCGCTTCACGCATCTGCTTCCCATCCACATAACAGGCGGTATACACCAGCCCGGCAACCTGCTGCGGATAGTTCACCGCAAACGTGGAAATGATATTGCAGCCGATGGAGTGAGATACGAGCACGACCGGGCCCTTGATGCCAGCGGCATCAATCACGGCTTTTAAATCTTCAGCATGGCGGGGGATGCTGTAAGCCTCCGGCTGCAGTGGTTTGGCCGAGCGCCCGTAGCCGCGGCTGTCGTACGCAACCGTGTGGAATTTTGCAGACAGCGCGTCAGTCTGCGCCTGCCAGATATCACTGATGCCAAAGTAGCCGGCGACAAAAACAACCGGCATGCCCTGGCCCTTTGCATCAAAATAAATCTCAATGCCGTCATCAGTAGTTGCGTAAGACATTCTTTATTCCTCATGTATTAACCGTCAGGAAAGTTTAAAGAGTGTTCGGCGCTCTCCGTGAGTGGCAGAAAAGTCAAAATGCGATGCCTTCGGGTCAAATTAACGGCAGCCGGAAGATTACCAGGAGTGCACGACAGATGGCCTTACGGTATCTGCTGGCGGCTGTGCCGGATATAAACGCCTCGTCCAGCACCATAAAAAGCGTAAGGTTTACGAAGAGGTATTTTTGTCCCTATTCCATCGAATGTTGTGCTGGGCGTTTCTGGAAAACCATAACAACACAGTACAACCGGACCTTCACCGGCTTCGAGATACAGGAGTGTTATTTCGTTCACATTGACTGACTTACGCTGCATGGAATTCTCCCGAATTAATAAAGTGTTCATGCGCATCGTCGGCTTAAAAGCAGCATACACGCTGTGTTACGAAAGTCCGCTTCTGGCACGCGCTGGGCATTGCTGGCTGAGCTTGAGCTCCACTGTGAGCGAAAAACGGACATTGCTACCAGCATGGCGTGTGAAGCAACGGGGGGCAGGTCAGAACTTACTTTCAGGCTCACTATTTTCCTGACGCTTTGCTTTTCTGTATTTGTTGCAAAAGGCGTTATGCGCAAAGCAGGCTCAGGCAATATGTTATTTGATATATTATGTTTCCTCCGCAATTTTTAAATTTTCTGAGCTATGAAATGGTTTCTGATCTGTCCTCAACCAGTCAGTGTCGTGACATCGAAGAATATTCCCTTGAGCTTATATTAGCTATCCCTTTGAAAATTAATCGGTAAGAAAGCAAAAGTGAATATATCTTCCTGACTGCATAATTTTTGTCGGTTTTAGTTAAAGTCAGAAAAACTCATGCCGATATTTTATATGTTTTACGTCTCTTCAGGCTGCTATCTCAAATTATGTGGATCGAGGTTAAAATGTTCAGGAACTTGGCTATCAAGAAAAAATTCTCTTTTGCCTTTGGGGTCGTTTTAGTTTTGTTATTGGCGCTGTGCGCAGCCTTCTACAATAATTTTTCCAACATCGTTAGTACCAATGAATGGAACATTCATAGCTGGCGCGTCATTGATAAAAGCCGCGCCCTGACCCAAAGTCTGGTGAATATGGAAACCGGTCTGCGCGGCTATGCCATTAATGGTAAAGAGGAAATGCTGGCTCCGTGGAACTCGGGTAAAGAGGATTTTGCTAAATTTTGGCAGGAAACTAAAGACTTAACGGCGGATAACCCTGCACAGCAGACACGCCTGGATAATTTGCTTAATCAGGAGAAAGAGTGGCAGGAGAAGTTTGTCGCTGAGTTGCTTGAGCACCGTCGCGCATTAAATGCCGGGTCAATGACGCAGGGGGATTTCACTACCGCCTTCGAAGCCAATACCGGTAAGCCGCAAATGGATCAGATGCGTAAAACCATCGATGAAATCGTCCATGATGAAACGCGTCTGCTTCGCGAACGCCAGAATTCTGTCGATTCTGTACAGACACAGACCGGGCTTACCTTGTTTATCGGCGCGCTGTTGGGAGTAGTCATCGCTTCCGCTTTAGGCTATATCCTTGCCCGCACCATAACCCTTCCGCTTGGGGAGGCGGTAAAAGCAGCTAAGGCGATTGCCGCAGGCGATCTCTCTTCCCGTTTGGTAGCACGTTCAAAAGATGAAACCGGTGTACTGATCGGTGCCCTTACCGCCATGCAGGAGCAGCTCAAAAAAGTGGTATCGGATATTCAGAACGCGGCGTCCTCCATCGATAGCGCTTCTAAAGAAGTCGCGATGGGCAATACTGATCTCTCTGTACGAACTGAACAGCAGGCTGCCTCGTTGGAAGAAACCTCAGCCAGCATGGAGCAACTGACGGCGACCGTGAGGCAAAACGCCTCTAATGCGCAAAACGCCAGCAGCCTGGCTTCCAACGCGTCCGAGGTTGCGCAGCAGGGAGGAAAAGTGGTGGACGAAGTCGTCTCGACCATGGCAGCCATTTATGACAGCTCACAAAGCGTGGTCGATATTATTGGCACCATAGAAAGCATCGCTTTCCAGACCAATATCCTGGCGCTCAACGCTGCGGTGGAAGCCGCCCGCGCAGGCGAGCAGGGCCGCGGTTTCGCCGTGGTGGCAAGCGAAGTGCGTGCACTTGCTCAGCGTAGCGCGACTGCAGCAAAAGATATTAAATCGCTGATTGAAGCCTCGAATCACCGCGTATCCGTAGGCACAGAGCTGGTCGCACAGGCAGGCAAAACCATGGCTGAGATAGTCACGGCGATCAGCAATGTCTCAGTGATAATGTCAGAAATCTACACCGCCTCCGGCGAGCAGGTTAATGGTATTGAGCATGTAGGTATCGCTATCACGCAGATGGATGAAGTGACCCAACAAAACGCCGCGCTGGTTCAACAGGCCGCCTCAGCTGCCGCGTCGCTGGAGGATCAGGCTGCTCAGTTAAACCGCTCGGCTGCGATTTTTAAACTCGCCTGATAACTGGATTTACCTTTAAATAACTGGCACATATGTTTACGTCCGCTCTGAGCAAGGAGCGGAAGATATTGCATGACCAGGCTCGTAGATTCACTTCATCGATAATTAATATTAAATGAAGGGGTTTATTGCGAAAAGAGTGTCTTCAATATGAACCCCTATGAAAAACACTACAGGCAACTGATAGCAGACGAAGCTAACGCCTGGGCAGGTAAAGGCTATGCCAGGGCTAAAAACAGCAGGAAAAAATCTTTCACTGGCTCAACACGCATCAGTATTTTCCTAAGCCAGGCACGCGGGTACTTGAGAAGGGGTATGGGAATGGAGCAATGGCAGCCCAGTCTCTTGCTGAACGGGGATATTCTGTCTGGGGATAGACTTTTCGGAAAAAGCTATCCGGTGGGCAAAAGAGCATTTTCATCAAGCTGGTCCCTCTGCACATTTTTTTGTAGGAAATGTTTGTCGTATCCATCATTTTAAGGACTCATCGTTTGAGTTAATTATTGACGGCAATTGTTTGCATTGCCTCATTGACGATGACCGGGCTCTCTTTTTTTCAGAGGTGAAGAGATTGCTCAAACCCGGAGGAAGGGTTGTGATCAGTTCTATGTGCGGAATCCCTGATTATTCTTCAGACATTAGCGCTTATGATCCGGTCAGGTACCATTTACTAAAATAAGGTCAACCCTGGCGTACTCTGTAACTACTCGCGGCTTTAACTGATGAGGTACAGGAAGCACAATTTAATGTGCTTGCAATAGGAGTTAATAACAACCCGTGGTGGGCTCATGCCACACGGGTATGTGCATCATCCGGTGCTTCTTAACAGGAATTGAACAGTCAAATAATTACCCTTTGTCCGTTTTGAGCGAGTGGCGACATGATACTAGTTGGTGTCAAAGGATGGACCCTCAACCAGTACAAATGTTCCGGTTGCAGCACCTGCCCGTATTGACCTGGCTGCCTGATATCCAGGGCTTTTATAAAAACGTTTGGCCTCGGCATAAGAAGCAAACTCAAAGACAACATGCCGTTCATGTGAATCACCCTCAAGATTTTCATACTGCCCAGACCAGGCAATTATCTTCGGATTGAATTCCTGCATTGCCTCTTTGGCAGCTCTGGCATATTCAGCGTAAGCGACAGGGTCTGATACAGTTACATGGGCGATTAAATAACCTTTATTCATTTTTCTTTGTCCTTCGTGGGTGATGTTGTATTTCAGTGTAAACGCCCAGACATAGGTGACGAAGCTGAGATGTTTACAATGGTTCAGGTTTAACTCTGCGTTTTAAAAGTGAAAGGGTTCGGATAACGTTCTGCATCCTGATGTTCGATCATCCATCCCGGGTAATGAGGAGACATCGCGCTTATCGCATCAAGATGCGTCAGTTCTTCGGCTGTCAGAGTGATGTCTGTCGCGCCAAGATTATCGGTGAGCTGGGTGACCCGTTTTACCCCGATAATCACGCTGGTAACCCATGGCCTGGCAAGTAACCATGCCAATGCGATTCTGCTTACCGATACAGCGTATTTGTCTGCAATGACTCGCATTTCAGCAACGCATCGCCACGCGAGATCGCGATCAACGGGGGGAAAATCTTCTATAGGTGTGATGGGATCACTCGCATGTATCTGGAACAGATCAATATAATCGACCTGCAGTCGTTCCAGGCTTCGCTGCACTGAATCCATGATGTGTCCGCGTGAGGCACCCTTATCGTTCGGCCCGGATCCCATCACACCACCCGTTTTTGTGGCAAGAATGATATCGCTACGTACCACGCCAAGCTCTTTAATCGCCACTCCCGTTATACGCTCAGACTGACCAAAGGAATAAATGTCAGCGGTATCAATAAAATTAATGCCGGCAGATAATGCCTGCGCGATAAGCTGGTTCGCTTCTTTCTGCGCGACAGCACCGATTGAGGACCACATACCCGCATCCGCGTTTCCACCCAGGGTCATCGTACCGAGACACAATTCCGAAACGAACAGGCCTGTCCGGCCAAGCTGGTTATATTTCATTTGATCAGCCTCTTTTTATTTAACATCTTTAAGCTTTAGCGGGATGAAACTGCGCGGCAATATTTGCGACACGTGCCCCATACCGGCGTGCCGTTTCGAGATCACCGATGGACATCTCTTCAGGCGAAGCGTCAGCGGGGGTTTGTGCCATTGGACCGATATTTGATCCCATCCGGTTAAGATCATCACGCAACGACGCTTTGGTGTTTGAGGATTTGATATCCATGTTCACCCAGATACCGCCGTGCTGACCAGCCAGTAGAAAGAAATAGGCCAGGGTATTCAGTTTGTCACCATTGATGCTGGCGCTGTTGGTAAAGCCGCCAAAAATTTTGTTAACCCACTTACCCTCAAACCAGGGTTTTGACGAGGCATCGGCAAATTTTTTGAACTGCCAGCTTGGCCCTCCCATATAGGTTGGCGAACCGAGCAGAATGACATCGGCCTCGCTGATTTTCTCCCATGCGTTTTCAGCAATATTTCCTTCGGAGTCGATGGCTATCAGTGTGGCACTGGCACCGTCCGCGACAGCCGCTGCCATCCGTTCCGTATGCCCGTAGCCAGAGTGATAGATAACAACGGCATTAATCGTTCTCATGGGATGAGACATTTTGATTACCTCCAGAGAGAGTCAGTGGGATATAAAGTGTTAATGCAGTCTATTAGGTATTAATATCCGCATAAATGGCCCAAAAAATAACGCACTGTTACCCGGATGGTGAACAATGAAAAACCTCGAATCACTGATTATTTTTGCGCGTGTGGCAGAAATGAAGAGTTTTACTCAGGCGGCTGAAAGTCTGGGTATCAAGAAAGGACGCGCTTCAGTGGTGGTCCGTGAACTGGAACATGACGTAGGAACTACACTTTTGCACCGCACAACGCGAACCGTGCAGCTAACGGAGGACGGACGTGCTTTCTATACACGCGCACGCGATCTGTTATCGGAAGCTGAAGATTTGCGGTCAATGTTCACAAATTTCGGTAGGCCATTGCGGGGCCGGTTACGCGTTGATATGCCAGCCGTGCTGGCGGAAAGCGTGGTAATCCCGGCCCTGCCAGCGTTGCTAAAAGCACACCCTGAACTGGAGCTTGAGCTTTCAAGTACCGACCGTCGTGTCGATTTGGTTCCTGAAGGGTTCGATTGCGTGGTTCGTCTGGGGCCCATCGTGGATGAAACACTTATTGCCAGGCCCCTGGGACATTTACGCATGATCAATGCAGCAAGCCCGGACTATCTGGATTGCTTCGGTATGCCGCTGACGATTAATGATTTGCTTAACCAGGGACACAGAATGGTTCATTACATGCGGAATTTTGGTTCAAAACCTGACGGATGGGAGTATCCGACAGGCGATGGTTACAAGTCTCTTATGTTACCAGGCACAATGAGAGTCAACAGCGTACCGGCTTATCATGAGGCCGGACTGGCGGGTTTAGGTTTAATTCAGGGAGGGTATTCCTCGCTCATGCCGCATATCAAACGTGGTGCCCTGATTGAGGTCCTTCCTGATCTACGCCCTGAGCCGCTCACCGCATCATTTGTCATCGCGCACCGGCGCAATTTGTCGCCGCGTGTAAAGGCTTTTATGAGCTGGACAGAAGCGATTCTAAAACCTTATTTTGACTGATAATTCTGATAGTCGAAGATACATTTCAGGCACTATTGTGTATTAATCAAAAGGGAGCAGAATAATTTTAGGTCGTTGAGTTCTGTCACTAAAATGCCCCCTGCCTGCCACACATATTTACCATAATGTTACAGCGGCGAACTGGTTGTTTTGCTCATTTCCTCAACCCATCTATCACCGTTACAGGAAGGATCATGACTGACTTCACGCTGACTTTAATCCGATCGATGATTGCCGTTCTTGGTCCCTTCTGCCATGCCTCACTTCCGTAAAATGCTTCCTGCGATACCTTCATATGTTCAATATTATCGAATGCCCGGAACAGGTAGTACGAATCCTCATCATGCAGGGAGCAGCCAAAGGCAACGATATCGAGCCCAGCCTCACGATGGAGAGGCGCACTTATCCCGGACATAATTTCATGGAATTCCTGCCTGGTACCGGGTTGCAGGACATACTGCATTAACTCAACGGCTTTCATCAGTTCGGCTTCATTGGTATGCATACTTAAATTAACCATACTATCCCTGTTGCGAATTAAGTCCCGATGACTACAGGCTGATGTTTTTTCAACAAGTCCTGCCTGCCCGGATTACATTCCTGTTTTGTCCCTGGAAGATAAAATTTACCAGAAAAATCAGGAGCAGTACCGCCCGGACACCCCGGCCTGCCGGGCGTGTTACTCGCGCTACCGCCGTCTGAATCGTTCCCACCATCAGCGCCGTCTGCACTTTTATTCCCTATATAACCACCCGCCCCCGCTTTTCCGACAGAGCCGCCATGACCGGCGCTCACAGAAAAAGCGAACATGGCGAAAAAACAGGCCAGAAAATATTTACACATCTGTATCTCCCCATTCGTAAAAATCAGCCTTTGCGCCTGTTAGTATCACTGAGAAAGATACCCTAACTAAAGCTTTATACCGGCTGGATTAACTGTTTCTAAATGTCAAATTTACCGTAACACCCCTGCAGCGTACTGCATCAGCAGGAGTCACCGCCTGGCTGTTTACATTGCAGAGACAAGTAATTCAGCTTCATCTCCATAATCCACCTGTGCGCAACCTCCATCAGCAGTTCAGGAACATCAATTTTGTTTGCAAAAAAAGCATAAAATGAAAGCTCCATACCGGCACCCTTGGCCGTAATTTTTGATTTAAATGTCCTGATAATCTTTTCCCTTCATTTCTACTGCACGCGCTCTCCTTTTTCAGTTGGCTGTAGGTGACTTTATTTACCGATAACATCAGTCACCCGTACCTTTTGAGAGCACCTCAGTGCGTCTCTACGGCCTGTCGGCACTTTCCAGCACATTTTCTTTGACGAATGCCCAGAAAACGCCACTATTGATTCCGCTAAGTCTGCATGCCTGTGCAGTGAGATCTATTCTCCACCAATTAATGCATGCAGATGCTGGAAACGTCTGATTCTGGCACAACGGGGCGCCTGTCGTGGATATCCACCATTCCCTGGTCACTGGATGATGTCAGGATGACAAAACCTTCCTGACCATGCTCAATGTTAAAAATTGCGCGGCCAAGTGCCGCCATAAACAGCGGCCGGAGCGGGAATAGCAGGCAAAACTGGTTGAATATCAGCTGTTGATCGCCCTGCAACAGCGGCAACGTGTCCAGGAGAGCGTACACCGAAACGGCAGGGCGGGCGCGGGATGAATATGTATAAATAAAGAATTTTATTAGATAGTTTATCTTGTGTAACTTAATAAAATTGGCTAATTTTTAAGTTACACAAAATAAACTATACAGGGAGAAAGGTTTGTGAAAACGAAAAGTTTTAATTATTCACAGATTGCAGATTCAAGGATTGAAGGTGTTGGTCCTCACGCGAGTTATTCAGTTAACCTTAATGTAACTGAAGAAAATATACCAAATGGGAAAAGCGTAAACATATCAGTTACAGGTAAAACAACCGCTGCAAGGGCGGCCGGAAGTGGTAGCGTTTTGTTCTGGTGTAACGTCAAAGATTTTTTAAATAATAAGATATATAAACTTGACAGGAATAGAGGCGAATCTTTTGTTATAGATGTTAATGAATATTTTATCGACTCTGCTAAATTTCAAACCCCCAAGAAAGATCTTTCATTACCTAAAATAGAGATCGAGTCTGGTTATATTTATGATGGAGGTTATGTTGGTAGCGCCGTTCCTTTTCCGCCATCTATGAAAAGAAAAAATAGTATTAACCCAGTTTGATAGGGACTGATATGATTTATAAAAAAATTGTAAGTGTTATTTTAATGTTTCTGTTACTAGCAATGAATGCTTATGCTGTTGAAAATAAACATGAGAATTCAACTAGAGAAGCTTCTTTGTTGCTAAAGGAATATGTCAGCTCAACTGATAATGATGAAAAAAAATCCATATTAAATAGGTTGTCTTCTCTTTATCATGACGATCCAGAGAACATTAATGTCGTCAGGATGTATACTGGAATTTTATCTTCAACAGGTGACTATAAAAAAGCTATTTTTGTACTTGAATCATTTAACAGAAAAAATGAAAGCCCTTCTTTGCTGTTGCATGAGTGTATGTTGAAAGATCGGGTTGGTGATTACGAAGAGTCCTGCTATAGGAAAGTTATATCATTAAAAAAAAGCAATGGAATTAATGATGCTGATTATCTCATGGCTTTATTTATGGTTGGGGATAAAGGCTTCGATAAGGAAAAAAATATTTACATGAAGGGAAGGGGTGATAATGATGATCTTAAGATTTTTGAAAATAAGAAAGAAGATATTCTAAAAGAATTTTTTCCAAACTAAGATCTTATTAACAGAGTATTAGATAAAGGTTATAAACCTATAAATAATATTAGGATTATTAGCGAGCAGACAGGGGTGTGGCGAAATGAACGACGTCGCAGAGCTAAAGAAGCCATCGAATACCGAAAACTGTCTGAAGATCAGGACTATCCGGTGAATATGAAGTTTTGAGCGGCCTTGTTTCCTACACACCTCCTCTGCATCAGCTGACCCAGTTACCGATAGTCATCACTTTCCGGCGGCGCTGCGTCAGAAGGTGCCCCTCCATGCCGGACTGCCATAATATATGCTGGCGCCTGAAGTGAGTGCCCTGTCCCAGTACGTACCGGATCTTGAAGTAGAGGATTCAGGTGTAATCCTCATTATGTTTTCGCTACCGGGCTTTAGGGGGCCGCTTGGGAAACGGAAAATATCCTACGTTAAGCCTGTTTTTTGAGCAGGCATGACGGGCAGCTATGAGCGATAAGCGGACCTGGCAGAATTAATTTAATCCCTTTTAACGAATCGGATCTCCCCACCGTCAACTATGGGTACGTAATAGCACCCCCGGAGCCCTGAAACACCTTCGAGATGCTCTGCTTGACTTTCACAGAAACAAATCTTGCCCCGACCGGCGGCCTTGTTTCCTGAATGACATAATATGTCTGTAAATATGTAGCCACATTTCCATAAGTTGTGCGCGTTCCTCTAATAGGGAAACGCAGGTACATTAATGAACTGTTCGTGCCGGGCTCACTTTCTGGAAAATGCCGCCGGTTCATCGTTACTAATAGCACCTGAAGTTTACCTATACAGAGCACGATTAAGCCGAACAAGGAAATCAGCATCCGGGTTTGTTTTACTGTCACCCATACGTTCCTGAATCGCGGCCACGGCAAGGTTGCGGCGTGCCGGTAGTCGGGCAAGTGGGCTCACCTTGCTGACTGCGGCGATCTCACTCTGGAATACGGTATATATAGGCAGACGGCTCTATGGAAATAGCTGAATATCTGGGCTTCAGTCGGCAACAGGGGCTGGGTTTATATAAATCAGTTACGCTTGCGGGAGAAATGTATGGCGTTTACGGACTCAGGCTCAAACCAGACGCGCAGCGCCTCTACCGCTGGTTGAAACCTGATTTTTTCCGCAAGGTTAACAACATGCCACACCACTTGCAGACAATTAAAATAGTCGGCTGGGGTGTGAAAGCAAAAGTTGCCATAGACCTTTTGTCAGCAGGGCCAACTACAAATTGAGTTTACGGAATCGCCGGGCTTTACGTGACAGTGAGACGGGAATGGCACCCCAGACGATCAGTAAGGTGAGCAGGATCGCCAGGCCACTGGTCAGAATGTGAGTCCGGTTTCCCACTACCATCGTTAAGATGTAAACCAGAATCAGTACAGAGGTTATCCACATCGCGGCCCTTAAACGGTTTGAAAGCGTGGTGAGCAGCTCCTCGAACGTTCCCCCATGCTGCGCAAGGGTACGTTGTATTCTTGCGATATCCTTGCTGGTGAAGCCTGCTTTATGTAAGTCATTTTCATTAATGGCCATAACATTCTCCCTTGTGTCTGAGAAGTTTATACCCCTATCAATCAGCAGCAATAATGCCCCGTCTTCTGTTTTGTACATAACGATCGTCTGATGGCTGCTTGCTCCCTTGCCGGCGCGATGTTTCCTGTCGGAGAAAGGCAACACCCGCAAGGGGATGGTTCAGCCCTGCAGCCTGGTCTGTACTTGTTGCGGATACCCGATAGCCAGTAAGGCAGGGTACAGAGAGGGATCACTCCCGGCCTGCCGGTAGCGCGCTTTAACCAGTTCAACCGGGTGCTTAGTCCTGCCTGTTTCCAGGAACAGGCCAAACATCGCAATGTAGAACATGATGTCATCAAGAAGATCGGTTGTTTCCGGTAGCGTCAGCCCTTCAGAATGACGACATCTTACTGCCAGCGTCATGAACGCCGGTATATGCATCGGGATACACTCGTCCATGGGAAGAGAGCAGAAATATTCCGCTTCAGTCATATTCAGTTGCACGCACCGGTATCGGGTCATGCGGGAGAGACGTGAGCGATTCAGATCATGATCAGACGGATTCATATATCATTCCAGAAGCATCCCCGGCCCAGCGGGTATGGTAAGAGCAGCCAGTCTGATTGCTCCCAGGGGGAAAAACAGTGTGGGCAGAATGGTGTAGATCAGCGCAGAAAGCGTATTGTCCAGCAGATGTGACGCGCCGTTGAGCAGCAACAGGGCCAGCAGAGACAGATAACCCAGGCCGATTCCTGGAGATGTGGAGAAATCCGAAAGCCAGACGGCCAGTGATAACGCCAGCACAAGACCAGGGATTCCGTAGCTTGCCGGCATCAGAGGCCATGCCAGCAGGCACATCAGACCGATGCCGGTGAAAATGCCCCGCTGACCATCTTCAAAAAAAGTGTGCCGGAAAAGAAACAGAACAACATCTACGGTAACGTCGTCGCTTCAGTTGCTGGCAGGACTGTCACCAATTCCGTGATAGCGGGAAAACTGGCCACGATGATTGCTCAACGCAGCTCGCTGTTAATCTCACTGCGTGGGGGGGCTGATAGGTAATCTTCGTTTAGCCAGGGGCATGGCAGAAAGATCAATTTACACGTCTGAGCGTTTGCGGCAGAGTGACCCGGAAGTTTACTACGCGCTCCGACAACGCAATTTTGACCTGCTGTATTTTCTGGTTGAGACTGCACTGAATCCATTCCTTGAAGCACTGCACGTCAGGCGGACGCAGGGGCAGGGAGCGTTTGAACAGATACTTGACATGGTAGAGAGTGAACTACATGCAACAACGAAATGAGCCACCAAAGCTGAGCGTAGGGCGACGAATATTCCATTCGTTGCTTGAAACCGGAGCTGCAATCCAGGGGGGATTGCTTTTCTTCTTATGCTGCTACTGGTTCTTTCATTACGAAACCTGGCATGAACGCATTATCGCAATTAGCCTGTCGGTGCTGGTTGTTGCTGTCATCATCAAAATCCTGCCGGAAAGACCTGACCAGTAAAAATGGCCGCTCAATGCGGCCTTTTGGCCATGTTGTTAATTGTCCATAGTAGTAAGATTTACAGGACAAAAAGTTACTTAACGCGTGAAACCGCTCCGTTAAGCGTCAGCCCCTTTTACGTCCTGTTATCAGCAACGTACCGGCAGGCCAGACTATCGTTCACGGTCCCCCTGAAATGGTTCAGCAATAACGCCAGGTTGAATAAGGTGCCGAATTCAGGATTGGTCACTATATGGCTGCAGCGATGCATGACCGTCCCCTGTTTATGCGCGTATGCCCGGTATCGCTGAACAGCGTAAACTTCAATATGGCCCGATTTCTAAGAGCGAAACAGGCAGTCGTGCTCCACGATCAATATTGGCTTATCACTATGCTCTTTTCAAAACAATAGAAGATAAATCGACAAGCCCTATGCTTCCAGTAGTAATTGACTCGCTTAAATAGCAAGATCCAGATCCGCGCACAGAGCGGACGATACGTAATTACTGTCATCCTGAAAAAGGGCAACCAATTACAGGACCATCCTTTTTCATGCATGACATATCTGGTCCATTGCTTACCCCGGATTGTTTCAACAGGTTATGCAGGTATATCGCCTGCATCCATGTTTTCGATCCTGTTTTGTAGAAAATCAATAAATGCCCTCACTTTTTCTGGCACATGGCGTGTATGAGGGTAAAGCGCGTAAATGCCTTGTCGGGGAAAATTATGGTCTGGCAGTAAGCGAATTAAATTCCCTTTGGCTACCTCATCTTTTACCAGCCAGTCGGGCAAAATCGCAACGCCAGCTCCTTGCAGAGTAAAAGCCAGTAATGAGGAGGCGCTATCGGCCATTATCATCGCGGGGCTATCGGCACTTAAAATCACTTTTTCTTTCTCTGGTGTGGTTACCTGCCAGCTTAATGGCGTGGATAAACGGCTGTGAGCAATCCATTTCGCCTTAGCAAGCTGTGCCAGTTCCACGACAAACTGCTCTCCCAACGTATTCAGATAGTCAGGCGAAGCGACCGGATAAATATCGAATCGATCAATAAGACGGGCGTGGTGGCTGGAGTCAGCAAGATGACCCAGCCGTATCGCGACATCAAAACGGCCGGAAATGAGATCGTCATTTTGCGATGATGAAACATGCTGTATACGTAACTGCGGATGGCGGGCGCTGAAGGCCGCCAGTGCCGGGACAACCACGCGCACGCCATATTCTGCTGTTGTGGTAATTCTGAGTGAACCGCTTAATCCAGAGTGATCGCTACGAATGTCGTCCAGAACACGTTCGGCTTCCTGAAGAAGGCGCAGACAGTGCTGGTAAAATCTTTCACCGGTATCCGTCGTTGAAACGTGCCTCGTGCTTCTCGTCAGTAATGAAACGCCCAACTCTTTCTCCAGCACTTTGATACTGGCGCTGACGACCGCTTTAGTCAGACCCAGCGTCTGGGCTGCGTCGGTAAAACTTCCCGCCTCAACCACCGCAACAAAGATTGCAGCGCGTTGCATATTAATCATTTATTTGTGCTCGCCGAAATAACTACTGTCAAAATTATTTTGACAGTGTAACAACAGAGAGGAAATTTATCCTGATTTCCGCCGCGCTTATACTGCGCGCCTGATGTGTACTTCTTTGAGAACAGAATGAATTATCGTGCACGCGTTACCACCGTCTATCTGCTGGGATTTTTTATTGATTTAGTCAATATGTTTATCGCCAACGTTGCTTATCCCGATATTGCGCGACGTTTTGATGCCACCGTCAGCGAGGTAGCCTGGATAAGTAATGGTTACATCTTAGGCCTGACACTGGTTATCCCCCTTAGCAGCTGGCTGGCAAGATGCGCTGGCGCTAAACGTCTTTTCCTGTTTTCCCTGCTTATTTTCATTGCTGGCACCTGTGGTGTTGGGGCGTCATCATCTATTTCTCAACTGATTGCATGGCGCTGGATACAGGGGGTTGGTGGCGGATTACTCATCCCTGTCGGTCAGGCAATGACCTATGCACTCTATCAGAGTCATGAACGTGCAAAGCTCTCTTCCGTTGTGATGCTGATTGCCCTGCTGGCTCCGGCACTGTCACCGGTAGCAGGAGGGGTTCTGGTCGACAGCCTCAGTTGGCGCTGGGTGTTTCTGGCAAGCCTGCCGTTAGCCGTTGTCGCCCTGATACTGGCCTGGGTCTGGCTCAAAACTGAGGCGCGGGAAGGATCACGCGAGCGGTTAGATCTGGTGGGTTTGCTGAGTGGCTGCGCAGCGTTAACCCTGATACTACTGGGGCTGACATATCTGGGTGAACCCAATCATCATTTTCGTGGCGCCTTGATACTGACAGGTGGCCTATTTTGTCTGGCTGGCTATGCGCGGCAGGCCCTGAAAAAAAGCAAACCCTTACTCAACTTGCACCTGATCAGAGATCCGCTTTTGCAAACCGCCATGCTGATTTATCAGTTTGTACCAGGCCTATTTACCGGTGTGAACATGCTCTGCATGCTCTATCTGCAGAATCAGCTCGGCATGCGTGCCAGCTTTGTCGGCGCGATGATGTTGCCATGGTCACTGGCGTCGTTTGCAGCGATCGGCATGACAGGGAAAAAGTTCAACATATGGGGACCTCGCCCCCTGTTTATCACGGGTTGTCTGGTTAACGCTTTCGGTATGGCTCTACTGGCTCTGACGGGCCACACTATGGATGTGATCGTTTGTGTCATAGCGTTCACGCTGATGGGTTTTGGCAGCAGCCTGTGCAGCAGCTCAGCGCAAAGTTCCGCCTTCATCCAGATAGCAGATAGCGAACTCGCTGATGCCAGCGCGCTGTGGAATATCAATCGCCAGCTCAGCTTCTGCCTTGGCGTTACCCTGCTCAATCTTCTGTTTAATCTGGTCGCCAATACCGGCATGCCCACAGAAGGGGCTTATCATCTTTGCTTTGTATTAGCAGCATGCAGCGCCGTTATTCCCGTGTTGTGCTGTTATCGGCTCAATAATCAGCGCGTACTTTATTTAGTTAATCAGGAGCAGCAATGAATCGTTATTTCAAAGAAGTGCTGGATACCCACGTATTGATCGGGGATTGGTTAGGCGACGCTGATGCGCATGCTGATATCTGTGACAAATTACTGTTACGCTTCAGCCTGACATTCTCGATGGTGACACCGGGTGGAGTCTTGCTCGATTTTGCCGCATTAAAAGCTTTTTTCAGTACTCAGCGGGGTGCCCGCCCGGGACTAAATATTGAAATCACTGATATGCAGATCATCGCTGAAAGTGAAGGGGGAGCGACGGTCACCTATAAAGAAATACAGCAATTACCCGGAGCGGAAGCAACGCGCCGTTTTTCAACAGCTGTGTTTGAAAAGAGGGATGACAGTCATGCAATCTGGCGCCATCTTCACGAGACGTCTCTGCCTTAAAATCAGGCAGAAGTGCAGAGAGCTGCTGGAAGTAACATAGCATATTGTCAGCAAGGTCCGCCTTTGAGGAGGCGGACACCTCACTTACTATGGTGATGCCACGAAAGTTTCGCTACTAAACCTGCCGGTTGGTATTTTTTGTTGCAAAGAGGGTATCGACCATAAAGTCTATGAACACACGTATTCTGGGCGAAAGGTGCTTACTGGATGGCCAGAGCAACCTGAAAGTGCCCTGATGATCCATATACTTATCCAGAACAGGTAACAGGTCGCCTGTAACCACTGCCTGACGCACCATGAAGTCAGGCAGGCATGCAATACCCAGACCCGCCAGGGCAACGTCCAACAATGCTGCCGATGTGTTACATACCATCGTTACCGGTGGGCTTAATACCTGGCTACCGGTGGGGCTGGTGAGTGGCCAGGGTTCAAGCCTGCCGGTGCTGGGAAATCTGTGATGCAGGCAGGCATGATGGCCCAGGTCAGCGGGAGAGCAGGGCACACCGGACGCGTCAAGATAGCCCGGTGAGGCCACCAGTTTCAGCTGATAGCTGCCCAGCGTGCGGGACATCAGGCGTGAATCGGTCGGCTCGCCGGTACGCATTACGACATCAAATCCCTCTTCAATCACATCTACCATGCGATCGGAAAAATCCACGTCCAGCTCGACAGCCGGATAACGACGCATAAAGGCGGTAATCACCGGCATAACCAGCATGCCAACAAGCGGCAGGCTGATGCGCAAGCGGCCTCGCGGTGTCAGCCTGGTTTCAGACAGTTCAAGCTCTGCGGCTTCAACTTCGCTCAGAATCCGACGGCATCTTTCCAGAAACATTTTGCCCTCAGCAGTCAGCCTTATACTACGGGTGCTGCGGTGAAACAGGCGGACGCCAAGGCGCTCTTCCAGCCGGGAGACACTTTTCCCTACCGTTGATGAAGAAATGCCAAGATTACGTCCGGCTTCAGAGAAACTCAGCGTTTCTGCTGCCTGGACGAAAAACGATATACCGCTGAGTGATTCCATCAAGGATGCCATTTAAGAATATTTGTCCGATATGTTTTGAACATTAGCATTATTGTCCTGAATAAGTAACACCGTCATGATGCCTGACAAACTCATTTTGACGATCCAGCCTGATGAATACCGGGCATCGTCACACAGCAGGGCACAACTATTATGACGGATTCCACTTTCGCTCAACGTCAACATACGCAACAGGCTCGCTTCCCGGTTGCAGCGCTTCTGGCGCTCGCGCTGGCGGGTTTCATCACCATTCTTACAGAGGCTTTGCCTGCGGGATTACTGCCACAGATTAGTGCTGATATGCATATTTCGGGGGCGCTTGCCGGACAGTTCGTTACGCTTTACGCAGTCGGGTCACTGTTAGCTGCCATTCCCCTGATTACCGCCACGCAGGGCGTGCGTCGGCGTCCATTATTACTGATAGCGCTGGCAGGATTCGTTGTGGCTAATACCGTCACGTCGCTCTCCGTCAACTATGTTATTACGCTGGTGGCGCGGTTTATGGCAGGCGTATCAGCCGGACTTGTCTGGGCACTGCTGGCGGGCTATGCAGCGCGTATGGTGTCAGACGAAAAGAAAGGACGGGCCATAGCCATAGCGATGGTCGGTACGCCGCTTGCGCTGTCGCTTGGTGTGCCCGCCGGAACGTTTCTTGGCAGCCTGGTCGGATGGCGCACGTGCTTTGGTATTATGAGCCTGATGGCGCTGGGGCTGATGGTATGGGTGCGCATCCGTGTGCCTGATTTTTCGGGACTGCCAGCGAGTAAACGCCTGGCGCTGGGGCAGGTCTTCACGCTTGCAGGCGTTCGCGCGGTGTTGTTAGTGGTGCTGACTTTCGTGCTGGCACACAACATCTTCTATACCTACATCGCGCCGTTTCTGGCATCCGCGAACATGGCCGAACGAACGGACCTGATATTACTGATATTTGGTGTTGCATCTTTGCTGGGTATCTGGGTTATTGGCGTACTGGTTGACAGATATCTGCGTATGCTGACGCTGATGAGTACGGCACTGTTCGCTCTGTCTGCATTTGTGCTGGGAATGATGAGTGATATTCCGGCTGCGGTTTACATGGCGGTTGCCGCCTGGGGCTTATCTTTTGGTGGCGCTGCAACATTATTCCAGACCGCCATTGCCAGAGCTGCTGGCAACGCAGCCGATGTGGCACAGTCTATGCTGGTCACGGCCTGGAATCTGGCAATAGCAGGTGGCGGTATTATCGGCGGCCTGTTGCTGGATTTAGCAGGGGCTGGCGCTTTCGCACCTGCAATTATCATCTTGTTGCTATTAGCGATGGCAGTTGTATGGACAGCAAAGCAGCATGGATTCCCCGCGAAATCAGCGTAACATTCTATAAAGCCCGCTCAGGCTCTTTGCTGCCCTTTAACCAGACCGTGAAAATATTTACTTCGGCGTGCTGACGGAAAGCGATTAAGACGTCCGCTCCTGGCGCAGAGCGACGTTGAAGCACGGTAACAGGGTCGGTTGTGAGCAAGGCGCGGGCGTCGGGTGTCAACGTTCATCCGTGAAAACCCATCCCTGATGCGTTATGAGCCAAAAAGACAAACAATCAGGTGTTTATGAAAAATTTATTGCTAACTATTATTTTGATGATTTTAGTTCCGTCAGCTTACAGTACTGAACAAGTAGAGATTATTGCTGGGCCGGAAATCGATAATTGTTGGCGTAGTAATGCTGACCGAGGGACAGCGTCAGAATGCTTACGCACCCTTAGTGATAAAAGCAATAATGATATAGACGAATGAATTTCTGAGACTGTCAGGAAGATAAAAGAGAACAATAGTGGTCCCGTTTACAACGCTCATGATACTCAACAGACCATAGGTGATGTTTTCAGTAACCTTTTCCTTGAGTCGCAAAATTCCTGGAAAGAGTATCGAAAAAATCTCTGTTCAGGCGTTGGATCGCAAATCGGGCAAGATGCTTACGACTATTGGCCCTATATCTATCAGTGCCAAATCAATCTTAATAAAAGGCATGCTGAAGAGATAAAAATGATTCATGCAGGCGAAAAGTGATCGAATTCATAAAGTCATTTCGATTACATGCTGACTGAAATTCTATACTAAGCAAACCAACAAATTCATTTAATAAGAAGATGTTGTCGTAATAGGGTGCACCTGCTTCTCATCGAAAAGAGGTTAAAGTGAGCAACGTTCGTTTTAGGCACCGCGCCTCCTGGAAGCACAATAATAAGGTCCGCTTTGAGCGATGAGTGAACTATTCCGCTTGCGCTCACTCATCGCTCTGGATAACTGTACTTCAAACAAAGGTCTTTAACTCCTCAGCATTCATGTCCGCCAGCATTGAAGCCTTTAAATGTGGGTAGTATGTAAGATATCTGCAAATCAGATTAAACCCTGCGGTATATCCCAGCCACCGTGGCAGCTTCCCGGTTCCGAAAAACCAGGCATTATGGTCGTAATCCGTGCGATGCCAGTTTTCAAGCAATAGTGGACGACAGGACGGGAGAATATCTGATGTGAGGCTTTCCCAGGGCTCAGGTTCACCGCCAAAAAGCTCAAGCGAAAAATGCCCGGCAAGCCCCTCAGAGACTATTACCTCTCCCAACGATGAGCCGTAGCCCGGTCCTGCCCACCTCGCAGCATGATGCAGTTCATGAGCAAACATTCTTTCAACTGAGTGCGCTTCATTTTTGCAGAATAGCGGATTTTCAGGATCTACAGTGATATAGACGAGGCCAGCTTCAGGACAATAACCAAGATGTCCCTTTTCCGGGATAACAAATGTCCCGGCTTTAACTACAACATCCAGTGAAGGCACTGGCATCAATCTTTTGGCTTGTTCGTAGGTATGAATCAGGCTGCTTTGAAGCCATTCACAGTGCGCGGTGAGTTTCTTCTGAGCATTTAGCATATGGAGGGTCATTTGAGACATCGCGGCACGCCTTAAAGCAATAGTCGGTATCTCTATGTTAACAGAGATAAAGTGAACCTCATGCTGTTGCCACACCATCTTGTACAGGCACCGGCAGCATCACCGACCGTGTTTATCAAAATAATTGTGTGGTTATACCGCCCGTTATCATCTTTCACTCTGCACAGTGTACAGAATGGCCATGCATGTACGAGACGGCCAGGCCCTTCTGGAGACTTTAAACATACGGTGCTGTTGGTAACGGTCTCGATTTTAGTGAAATTGACTATGATGAAGTCGAGGAGGATATGACTACCTATTATATTCTTTTCGGTATAGATACCAAAAATCAAAATTATGATGTCAAAGTTCACACTGGTTACTACTGGAAGAACAGGGGTTTATCAAAAATAAAATTAAAAATAGGCTATTTTCTTGGCGGTGACCAGTATGTATTAATTATGATGATAAAAAGCATTTTCCTAATGCCAGATTTAATGGAGAGGGTTACTTTTATTGAGTAAATATTAATTTTTCAAGCTTTTTTAGGAGATAAATGAAGCAATGATTTCGCCACCAATGTTTATTATGCATGATGTGTAAATTGCTACTGTTAAATATTTTATAGAAAAATAAGTACGTAATTATGGCTACGGATAAGTCAGCGTGATCTGTATTGGCCATTGATTACAGCATTCTAATACGGGCTGGGGACAAAAGGGGCAGAACGCAGGAATAACCGGGCAGGGAGGAGTGCCTCGCCATGATGATGCTAATCAGGTTGTCACCGGCTACGCTGTTAACCGGCGTTACCCCTGCGGAGGCTGCCTTAGAGAACAACGATGTCGCGTCGCTTCCGCATAAGGTTCGGCAGCCTCCATACGGGCGTCGCCGCGAAGACAGTAAAAGATGAGGACATGCGATAACGAGACCTTAGGGTAAATCTACAAGGGATCATCTCTGATGTGTTTCAGGTAGAGATGACCAGATTCTGATACACGGTAGTAATGCATTCCCGATGGGTTTCCGCTCGGGATGATATCTACCAGACCGGCTTTAGAAAGATTATCGACAAACCTCGCTACGTTACCAGTGCCCTCCATTTTTTTGCTCGTCATTGCCCGATCAAGATTGTACCAGGTCCAGTTTATGGACTCTCTGGAGGCCAGAAGTTTCAGGATATTCAGTTCTGTTTTATTTAGCATAGTGGTGTATCCGGGTGACTGAGAACATTGACCTCACCATTAAAGGGGTAGTCTTCAATCGTAGCGGTGTGGGTACTATTTCACAACTCATGGGCCTCGAAGTATCTACAAGCGCGCCTGTTTCCCATCCTGAATGACAATAACGCTGGCAATGATGCCATTCCTGAGTGTAATTGCTTACACCTACTTGTTGATAGGGAATTTTCTCCTGTTAATCCTGAGTTTATTGACAAGCCTTCACAAACCATAACTTATGTTTCCAACCGTTGCACTTCCTTCATGGAAAGTGGGGACGTTCTTTTAATAATCACTATGCATTCAATCACTAAAAAATATTTAACCTACCAAAGGTAGATTGTTTAGGAAATATGCATTACCTTTCCTACTAGTAGTAGCTTGTCACATAAAAGAGGAAACACGCATATGTCATTTAATCCTGTACTTTTATTGGGTGGCTCAGGTTCGATTGGTCATCAGGCTACCCGGGCACTACGTGCGATTTATCCTGATATTCCCTTCCTGATAGGCGGTCGGGATATTGGCAAAGCGCAGCGTGCAGCGGCAGAAATTGGCAACGCGCAAGCTGTCGTGCCCGATATGAACGCTGCAGACCTGGGGTTGGGAGAGAAACACGTCAGTGCGGTGGTCGTTCTCTATAAAGATCATTCACTCGGCGGATTGCGCTTCGCCCAGGCGCGGAGAATACCTCATCTGAGTATCTCATCAGGCGTCTTCGAAATTGCCCCTGAGATAGCAAGCTTCATGCATGCACCGGCTGCTTCTGCGGTGGTGCTGGGTTATGAATGGCTGGTAGGCGCCACAACGGTTCCCGCGCTCCATCTGGCGAAATCCTTCTCGCTGGTGGAAGAAATTCGTATTGGTGCGCTGGTCGATGAGCAGGATACCGGTGGCCCGGCGGTCGCCGAAGATTTCAGGTATCTGAACCACCTGATGCCTGCCGCGCTTTCGCGCCGTGATGGGAACTGGATATGGCGTGAAGGTGATGACGCAAACGCGGTTTTCCCGCAGCTTGACGGCAACAAAATTAATGCTTCCGGCTTTTCTTCAATCGACGTAGCCGGACTGGCAGCCGCGACAGGAGCGCGCAGCGTACAGTTCGACCTGGGGCAGGGGGTGAGTTCAAGTCGACGCAAAGGTGGACCATTATCAACGGAAATCATTATTGATATATCTGGCCTTGATCACCGTGGGCAGGCGTTTCGAAGCAGACATGCGGTCGTGCATCCTGGCGGTGCTGCTCCCCTGACCGGAATGGGAATAGCACTGCTTCTTGAGCGACTGATAGGGCTGGATGGGAAACCACCGATCGCGCCTGGCCTGTATTTTCCTTATCAGATTCTCGATGCGTCGCACTACCTGGCACGCCTTTCACAGGAAGGCGGTGAGGTGGTGCAACTCTCCCTTTCATAAACATTGCCTGGCAACCCCCGGCGAGGCAGCCGTCAGCCCGCCGGTACTGGCCTGCAAAGAATGAAGTGCGTCTGAAAAACTCCCGACATCTGGCGCTCTCAGAGGGCACCGAAATTCAGCGTGATGCGTTTTTTGCTCACTGGCTTTACGGTAAATTTCATAAATAAAAGAACAACCAGATTATATTTCCAGTCACACCCAGGAAACTCAGGCAATCTTATGTATGGTGTCACTGCTATTTTTTGGTGTCGTCCAGAAAAGCAGAGTATAAACAGTCTCTTTACACAACATAGGGCAGTTCGAAGTTAAAAATCCTTTCCGACACCGCTGATGCTCTGAACGGCCCCTCCTTTAACAACCATAAAGTTATACGTTCAGCTGAGCGGCTACGTCTAAAGCCAGCTTAGTAAATGCCCGGGCCGCAAAGCTCTCGTAAGCAAGCCTTCGTCGTAAAAGAACCGCTGTACGCGTCAGGCGCTCGGGTTCAAGCGCGATCGCCACCAGATTTTCCTGAGCCAGGGCGGTTCTTGCGGGCAACAGCATGGATAATGATGTCCTGCGGACAATTTCTACTACCGCCCCAAGAGCGTTAACCTCCATCTTTACCTTAGGATAAATGCGGTGTTTACGGCAGTAGCTGTCAATCTGTTCGCGGGTCGCAAATTCCCTGCTGAGTAATACGAGGGATTCGGTGTGCAGAGCCTGCAGCCCGACAGATTTTGTCCTCGCCAGTGGGTGAGCGGTATTGACGACCAGAGCAAGCGCTTCGTCCAGCAACGGTATCGCTTCGATGTCAGGGGAGTGTACTTCTTCGAATGCTATCCCCACGTCCAGCTCTCCCTCCTGCAGCAGCGCTTCGATGCTTTCCTGTGAAATTTCCCTCACGTCAAGGGTGATTTCTGGATAGCTAAGGTGAAATGCACCGACCCCGGCGCGATTGAAATGCCTCAAGCATCTTGCGGTGACGCTGCGGAAAGTTTTTAAGATGCCAGTAAAAAAATCCTTCGCTGAGAAAGGGCGCAAGTATTTTTACTGCAGTAACGGCAGGCCTGTTTCAGGCATTTCACTGAGCTCGTTAAAAGGCGCTATCGTCTCCTGCGGCATTACCCTATAGCCGATACGCATAGCAGGCATAATCAGTTCTACTGAGCGTAACGCTATGAATCACGGGGTCATCACCAGTTAAGGGCGTCAGCATCAAGGCGCTCGTCGTGATGGCCACACTGCCGGATGATTATCGCTGAGGATATGCTCGGCCATTACGTGCAGTCGCGTTCTGCAGCTCCCCCCTTCCGTCATTGCTGCTGTATCAAGCCGTTCATCTATATTGATTATGGCCGTGGTCAATCGCATACGAGGTCTCGCAAAGTTAACCACCCGGCACCCATCCGCCTTATGACTATCAGGAGAACAACATGCCAAAAGTAAAGCCTGGAAAGGGCCTCTGGTCGTATCGGCAGTAGTCGCTATGCTTAGTACTCAAGGTGTGCAAACCTGAATTTACATTCTGCTGATAAAGTAAAACGTGTACTGGCTGCAAAAATCCTTGTGGGATTGCAAGGTACGACTCAGCGCTCCAGGGAAAGCCTGTAAAAAGACGTACGCGTGTAAAGGCGTTGATTAAAGAGATTGATGCTGGTTTACACCCCAATAAAGCTTAAAGAATTAAAAAACCTTTATTCATTCGGGAGATAACGCATGAAAATAACCAGTTTTGTTTATTCCGCCTTGATTGGTATTGTCGCCAGTTGCCGTTCCATGACGCCGATGGCGGCCATCGCTGCAGCACGCATTGCCAGGCGCGACACAACAGGCCGTCTTTTGCTGCTGGACCGTCCGTTATTCAAATACGGCGCGTTAGCGATGGGTATAGGTGAGCTATTTGGTGACAAGATGAAGTCAGCGCCAGACCGCACCGTATTTTTGGGCTTGTCAGCACGCGTGGCCAGTGCAGGGATTGCGGGGGCCGCGTTGGCACCTGGCGGAAAAGAAAAAACCGGTGCAGCGATAGCTGTCTCTGCCGCTGTACCACTCGCATATGCAACGCTTGCGGCACGCAAAAAAGCCATAGCAGGGATAGGGCAAACCAGGAGTGGCCTGATTGAAGATACGCTCATTGTTGCTATCGGAGCAGCAGTGGTCTTCTTCGCAACGCGCCCAAAAAGGTTTTAAACACGCTCAGTCCTCAAAGGATGATGGCGCCAGGTAATCATAAAGGAACAAATGATTGCTTTGGGCTCGAAGCGGACCAGCTAACTCAGTCGTGGTCCGCTATGCGCCAGAAGCGGACATTACTAACATCAGGTTAAGTTGATGCGCGAAGAGCAGAGTATCATTTTTACTGGCAGCACTCGGCTGCCAGTATGTTTTTAACCAGATAACCTAAGGTTATTACCTTAACTCTGGCGGCTGAGAGCAAGCGGAAAGGATAAGCCTGCGCATCCTGCTTATAAAGGGGCAGTCTTTACAAACGAGAAATACGCCAGGTTAAGCCAGTTTTTTGCGCGGGCATAATGGGCTGCTCATCAACATTAGGCCGTCATTGCAATCTATTGACACTCTTTTTGCTTTATCATTATTTTTCATCATAGCTGGCGTGAAAATTTCAAGCTTACCGGTTATTTGATAGCGTTATTTTCCTCATAAAAGCCTGCGGGTCAGTATGCCGACTGTGATACAGGTTTGCACTACACATTGTTGCGCTATTACAACCCGCAGGCGGGACGTTTAATTGTCCAGGAGCCGCCAGATTTGGCTGGCGGATGAAATCTGTATCAGTAAGCGTCTTCTCCACCAGGGCGGAGTGATGCGTGTAGCCTGACACTTACAATGCTTGAGAAAATGGTCAGGGAAGCGCGCAGCTTGCTTGAGGAATATGCCCAGGGACCTAAAACCGCCGCTATAAGTGTTGACAGGAGCGGGAGCTAACATCTTGCATGCAGCGAGCGTGTTGTTCCTTCAGTACAGCGTGTATGGGCAAAAGAAATAATGTGAATACTATCAGCGGTGACGGACATGCCGAGGAAACTATAATGAATAATCTTTGCAAGATTAAGCATATCGACGCATCAGGGCGGGTCTGCCTTGATAGCGAGGGAATCATGCATGAAAATGGCACGACGACAGATATGCCAAAATCAGGAAAACACAGCCGTAACAGGCTTATAGGGAGTCCTTAAAATGATCCTTGATAAATACATCCCTCAATATATCTCCGTACTGAAAGGGTTTTCAGAAAGAGAAAAGATACTTGTCGCGCTCTGTAACCTTCAGAGGCACGAAGTTTGTGTAGAAAAATTCGATAAAATTTACAATGAAAACCTATCGAATGATTTCAGAGCCAGCCTGGACAGACTGGTCAATTACCTTTCTGGTGCGCACCTTGATCTGGAAAGTTTAAAAAAAATAGCAATGTGCGGGCCAGACAGTGACGATTATCAACAAATTGAGGGCAGTATTGCTCAAAATGCATTCGGTGCATTGTACTTCTTATGTAATTACATTACTTCTAAAAATGACATGGATTTACTCCAGTCTATTGATAAGTCCTTTGAGAGCATGGATGTTCTTAATTATGACAAGGGCACCCCAGAAGAAGAGGAGCAATATTTCAATGACGAAGGCCGAAACCTGGGGTTACTTATTGAAAAGATAAGGAAAAGCCCTTCAGAAACCCATGAAGATATAAAAAACCTTATGGTGTTTGCACAGGCGAAAAGCATAAGCATCCAGACTGTTCTTTCTACTGGTTTGCGGTCATGTTAATTTGTGAGGGGATATTTTTTTGAAGGCTGCTTCAGCAGCAGATTTTAATATGAGGTTAGAAAAAACTTCGATGATAAAACCAAAGGTGTGAGGAAGCGGGAAAAGAAACTCATACCTGAGGTAAAATTATTTTTTTGCCATGTATATGAAATAAATCGGTTCGTATATGAGGAAATATCAGCTCGATGGGTTTGATGATATTGCAGTAGATATTTCCGGCCTTACTTTTCCCGCCTTTGAGAACATTCTTTTTCACTACCTCTTTATCTTCAGCCTGAACTCATTGCGCGCTTCCTGAAGAACCTCAGGTCAAACCTGCGATAGTGTGCAGGTTCCGTCCGAAACGCCACGCCGTTATATCACGGTGTGCATGAACAGCAGCCGGGCCAGGTTGCCGCCCTAATCCAGATAGAAGAATCTGCCGGGCATGAGTCTGAAGGGGGCCTGGCTGTAATAACGTCATCGCAGCTTGCGAAGCAACCACGGTGAACGTGTAAGTTGCTCTGAGAAAACATATCACGTAATGCTGATTGAGTGGTCAGGTTCACTAGTCAGGATGGTCTGCGCTTTACTGACAATACGAATCAACTTATTTCTTTCTAATACCTTGATGAGTTTGGTGATCCCTTTACCACGCCGTAAACCCTGATCGGTGCCCTGATTTTTTGGGGCGATATAGTTGTTCGGTCCGTCCACAGAACACAGAACACAAAAAATAGAACCTAAGGTTCGCGAAATGACTAAGAAAGCTGGCTTTTCGCTCCGGACAAATCCTGTCAGCCATCGCCAAATCCCGTGGCAGTATTCATAGACCGGAGCGATGAAATTAACGTACATGCCAGAGGGCGTTGAGTTATGGCATTGGCAAAGGACTTTCATGGGGCGTCAGTGGCATGGCAAACGAGTGGAACGATGGCTGGGATACTAAGTTTAATGCTGGCCGGAGACGGTTTGCTGAAGTGAAGGGAGAAAAGATATGACGCCTGTTTATTTTCCAGGCATCGTTGGCGATATCGATGGTAGTTCGGACTCTGAGCTCAGCGGGAAGTATGAAGGACACAAATCATTTCAGGGAGATCGCGAAAAATGAGAAAGCAAAATCTATTTCTGCATCTGGTTGTTTTTATCGCATTAAGTATTGTGTCTGTTTTTTTGACAGCAATGGCTTTATACGTAACTGCTGAGTTATTACTCTTCTTCTTAAAGGGGAAACCTATTCATTTCACAATGGATAATATCTTACTGCTCTGCAAGATAAGCCTTAGTGTCGGAGGCTTTGTCGGGAGCGGAATGTGGTTAGGTCGGGTATTGAACTTAAAAGGATTTTAAGTTGTTGTTGGGATTAATGGTCCTGGTCTGCCGAAAGGAGTGGATGACATGGGTTAATCCCAACAGTCTCCTGCTGGTAGTATGCTACAGGACGGGGCTTCACGGATGAGCTGGCGGCAGCGCTGGTTAAAAAATCACTGGGCCAGATACCCGAAGCGCGGGAGGCATTTTGAGATGGGGATGATTGCAAGGGCACACTATTTTAGTGTCCTTGTGAGCGCAGTAACGTATGAGGGCGAAATGCCGCCGCAGAGCGCTGTAAAAATATTATCCTTTAGCTGTAACCCCTGTTCGTTTTCTTCTGGGTGCGTAATGTGCTTCCCAGTCCGCACCGGCTCCCGAACAGGGCAAACCGGATGTGGCAGTCGTCGAGAGTCACGCCGTCGGTTTTTCTATCGCAGATTAATTACGTTAAACCGCGCCTGTTGAAAGGAGGTGAAAAAATGAATTATATAATCTCAGCAGAAGAAAATACATATAACTTGGTTGACTATCTCCATGATGTATCTACAGATTACTCGTTATTTAATGAAGGTCTCAGCCTTGATGGTCTTGATCATACATTAAAATATAAAGCCAGGAATAAAGCCAGTTTTAATAAAATAAAAAATTGCCACATGCTTTCTTCAACAGGGCCAGAGTTGGTTAGCCGACAACTCAGGTCTATTCTCGAACGTGAAACAGCAACGGAAGTTGAGTTTTTTGATGCTCAAATAATGTTTGGGAACGATATTTTAGATGGTTTTAGTGTGATAAATCCTATAGTAAAGATAGATTGTTGTGACATGAATAAAAGCGAATATGAGCTGACAAACTTCGACCCAAATCATCCTAACTATCTGTTTTTATATGCAGTAATATTAGAAGATAGAGCTGATGAGTATAATATTATCAGATGCAATGAATGGCATAATTTAATCGTGATTAGTGAAAAAATAAAGTCGGCGATCTTAAAGGCTGAATTGAAGGGTATCAAATTCTATCGCGCAATTGATCTGACGTATGAAAACAGAACCATATGTGAGATAAGTTAAATATATTATGAGTTTAATTCACTGAGAAAAAATAAAATTAAGTATAGTTTTATTGTTAATGGCCGGGTAAGGCTTCCCACCGGCTCTTTATTGGTAAACCCTTATTCACCACATAAAATATCTCTCTGAAAGTGAAATTTTCACTTTCATAATAACTTCCACGGCTCCAATGCTATGGGGACTGGATGTAACAAGACAATCAGCGTAACCAGCAGAAAGAAATGCAGTTCTGTGTTTTGCCGCAACGGCTGAAGGGTACGTTTTGAGAAAACAACAAACCAGGCAGAAAAATTCACCGCATACAACAGCGAAAACAGACCGGCAACCGCTTCAATCGCTGAGCTGTTCCAGTAACGTAGCGTTGCAAGGCAGTCTTCTCAGCTTAAAAGACCAATGTTGTGCAACTTTATATACGAAAATCTCTGAAGGCTTTTTAAACTCAAAAAAATTTGAATGTTGATAATGGCGCGATGACCTCGTTGCGTTAGTTCTGTTCAGCTTTGGATGACCACTCCTGACACAGAGCGAACATTCGGTTCCCACCATTCTGTCCAAAACCATTGAGTCCCGCCTTGCGGCGCAATTCCTGCCATGTGCGCAATCTCTCACATTATTCTTCACCCGCAGAGCGCCGACAGTGAGGGTATGCCTGGCAATCGGGACGATTAAGTTTCCGGCTGCGTTCACGCACGCTTAATTTTCATGGTGACGATCGTCATAATGGGTATGACAGCAACGGGTTTCACGCGGTTGGTTCGCGGCTCGCTCAGGAGGGGATTTACACCAGCGGATACAGCGTGTAAGGCTGTTCCTGTTTACGCAATGAAAGATGGCAGATAACGGCGTTGCTGATTTTTTGCGGAGAGCCACCCCCGCAATTTGTCTTCTCAGGCTTGCGCCTTCCCCCCAAGCGTTTCAGCTCGCCTGCGTTTTTTGCGTGCGGGCAAGCTGCACCGCGCATTGCCATTCGTGCCAGCGCTGTTGCAGCCGACCGTGGCGAGCGGTATCCGGGGTAAAGGTGACATGCTCAGGCAGATACTGGCGCAACTGTTCGGTATCCACCTTTAATAACGCCTTACGCGCCAGCAGAGCAGCCCCCATTGCCGAGAGTTCCGGCACGTCGCTGCGCATGACCGGGCAGCCGAGCAGGTCGGCCTGGTACTGCATCAGCCAGTCGTTTTTGGTGGGGCCACCGTCAACCATGAGCGCCTTCAGAGCGAAATCGCCGTGCTGGCGCATAGCCACCACCACATCCGCAATCTGATAAGTAATAGACTCCAGCGCGGCCCGCACCAGATGGGCGCGTTTAACGCCGCGACTTAAGCCATGAATCAGCCCACGCGCATTTTCATCCCACCAGGGGGCACCAAGCCCGGTCAGCGCTGGCACAAAGTAGACGCCGAGCGTGGAGTCCACCGAGGCCGGTAGCGTATTCAGCGCCTGAGCGAGTTCAGCTTCCGGCAGTTCACTCAGGCCCGTGCTTTCCACCATCCACGCTACCGCATCACCGGTATGTGGAATATTGCCCTCCAGCCCGAAGACCAGGCTGTCGCCGTCGTGCCAGGCCACGGTGGTGGCAAGGGATTTCACCTCGCACTGTGCCGAGGTTACGGGGGCCATCACCGAAGAACCCGTACCATAGGTGGCTTTGACACAGCCCGCCGCACCCAGACCGTGAGCAAACAGGGCGGCATGTGAATCACCTGTCATCGCCATTACCGGTATCCCGTCCGGGATGCCTTCAAGCCCTTTGGTGTGACCAAAAAGTCCGCTGGAGGGGCGGATCTCTGGCAGCGCCTGGCGCGGGATCTGGAACAGCGCCAGCATTTCGGCATCCCAGTCAGCGGTGCTGAGGCTCAGCAACTGGGTGCGCGACGCATTGGAATAATCACAGCAAAACGCCTCGCCGCCTGTCAGGTTCCACAGCAGCCAGCTGTCGATGGTGCCAAGGCAAATTTCGCCCTGTTGAGCCAGCAGATTGCCGTGCGGGACAGATTCCAGCAGCCAGCGCATTTTGGACGCTGAAAAGAGCGGGGCGACCGGCAGGCCGGTCACCGCTTTAATCCTGTCCTCTTTTCCCTCAACACGCAGTGCGTGGCAAAAATCCGCCGTGCGCGAACACTGCCAGCTTATCGCCGGGCCTAAAGGCTGGCTGCTCGCCCGATACCAGCCCATCGCGGTTTCCCGCTGGTTACTGATGGCCAGTGCGGCAACATGTTCTGCCCCTACGCGTTCCACCACCTGGCGAATCACCGCCAGCGAGGCCGCCAGCAGCGTTTCGCCCGACTGCTCCACCCAACCTTCGCGCGGCGTCTGGATGGTTAACGCACGGGAGGCTTTCGCCACCACATGCCCGCTTGCATCCAGCGCCACGGCTTTGGCGTTGGTAGTGCCTTCATCCAGCGCGATAACAATCTCTTTCGACATGACCTTTCTCCCTGAGCCCAAACCTGCGCATTACCGGTGCAGGTAGGTGTCAACGTTGAGATAACGGGTAAAGGCTTCGTGCAGAACCTGTCCGCTGGCAGCATGGTTCATGGCGACGTGGTGCTCAAAACCATTGCGGCAAATAAAGGAGAGCAACTCTTCCAGACGAGGAACCTGGATAACGGCGCGGCAGCCGACGGTGTCGAGCGGATCGTTCACCGACTGACCTTCGCCAACGTAGGCCTTAATTTCGCCCGTCAGATCGTCGGTGCTCAGACGGAAATAGGTGAGGGAGCCTGCTTTCAGGCGACCATGTACGGCCCCGCAGGTGTTCTCTTTGCCGACGGTAGTACCGATGATATCGGCAGTGCCCATGTGCGGGGACTCCAGACTGGCCGAGGCGAAGTTGCCGCAGTGAAAGAGCACGCATTTGTCGCGATCGTCGCCGAAGTTGTTGTTCCAGTCAGCAATCGAGGCCGGGCTCATGTTGGCACTGGCCAGCGCATACATCGACAGCGCACCCATCACGTCCACTTCGCAGGCGGACGGCATCAGCTGACCGGACATCACGCTCATAATAGAGCAGACGTTAATGCCGAGGTTTTCCTGCAATGACGTCCAGCACTGAATAGCAGTGGTATCGATATCGTTGGCGGTGACCCATTCGCTGATGACCACAAACAGTTTTGCCATGGTGACCAGTTTTTCCGCCGGGATGCGGCTGGCGTCGGCGTTATCCAGCAGCAGACGCCGTTTTTCATCCACGCGGATGTCATCGTCACGCAGGGTTTTTATGCGGGTGAAGACTTCCGAAAGATCGAGTGTCTCCACGGCAATGCCTAAACGCTCCAGCAGTTTTTCACTGTAACGCACGGTGTTAAAGCCCGCCGGACGTGCGCCAATCGCACCGACACGCACGCCGCGCATGCTGCTTACCACACGGCAAACTTGCTCGAAGCGCTTGAGGTCCTGCTCAAAGATCTCACCGTTGACCGCGCAGACGTGCTGGGTCGTCAGGGTAAAAGGAATGCCGTACTGACGCAGGTTGTTGCACAGGGAGATTTTGCCGCAGAAGCTGTCGCGACGGGTCGCCAGCCCCATTTTGTCGAGATTATCCTCTTCAGCCTGGACCAGTACCGGCACGTTCAGACCAGAAAGACGCAGGGTTTCCGCAATGGCTTTCTCGTCGCCAAAGTTAGGCAGCAGCACCACCACGCCGTGGATTTCATCGCGATGTGCACGGAACAGCTCGGCGCACACTTTTGCATCCTGACGCGTCTCCACGCCCCCCAGTTCCGTTTGCGTCTCATCCAGCATAATGGTGTTGATGCCCAGACGGTCGAAGAGGGCGACAGCGTGCTCACGGGCTTCTGCCACCAGGTAGCTTGGGAAGAACCCACGGTTGCCGATAATAACCGCCATTGTCAGTTTTTGAGGAATTCGGGACATTGCAATACTCTCCAGTAAGATGTGCTTTATTGTTTTTATTGCCGGTTCAGTAAGATCTGCCGGGCATGTTTTACGACGCCAGCCGCATCAATTTCATGACGGGCGCGGGTCGAGGCGCGATCGGCGGCGATGGCATACTGTCCATCCTGAATGCCCAGTCGACGCAACGGGAGTGCGCACCCTGCTTCAGCCAGCACTTCTGCCACCAGGCTACCCACACCGCCATTCACGTTGTGCTCTTCAACGCTCACCACGGCTTTGCAGGTTTTCAGCGCGTCCAGCAGTTGTGATGTATTGCAGGGGCGAATAGACGGTACACTGATAACACTGGCCTCAATACCCTGTGCTGACAGTTGTGTGGCGGCCTCGACAATTTCATGCACCGTTGAACCCATCGCGACCAGCGCAACATCCTGACCCTGCCGCAGTACGTCAATCTGGCCTGGCGCAAAGCGGTAATGTTCGTCATGGAGTTCCGGCAGGGCTTTACCATCCAGACGGATGTAAACCGGACCCACGTGCGCCAGGGCGTAATCAATGATCTGGCGGCACTCGACCGGGCAGGAGGGGGCGTAAATTTCGATATTGCCAAAGCCGCGCAGCACGGCGATATCGTCAATGCTGTGGTGGGTACTGGCGAGCGGGCCGTAGCTGGCTCCCGCATTCAGGCCAAACAGCTTCACGTTGGTGTTGTTGTAGCAAATATCGACCTTGATCTGCTCGTTGGCGCGGGAGATCAAAAACGGTGCGGCGTTACAGGTTACCGCCACTTTGCCACCAATCGCGAGGCCAGCGGCTGCGCCGACCAGGGTCTGCTCCGCGATACCCACGTTCACCAGGCGACCGGGAAACTTCTTCATAAAGGGGGCGATTTTAGCCGTTGAGGTCGAATCTGCTACCACCGGTATCAGATCCACGCCATTTTCGACCGCATCGATAAACGCATTCACCATCACGGTGGCGAGGTGTTCGCTGTTACTCATCTTTCAGTTCCTCCAGCGCCAGTTCAACTTCTTCGCCTTTCGGCACGCGGTGGTGCCACTCGGGACGTCCCTGAATGAAGGAGACGCCCGCGCCTTTGGTGGTATGGGCAATCACCACGTGCGGTTTACCGCCAGGCTGCAACCCTTCCAGCGTCGCCACCACGTCAGCCATGTCGTTACCCTTACATTCGGTCACCTGCATACCGAAGGCGCGCCATTTCTCATCCAGCGGATCGGTGTTCATGATCTCTTTGGTTGAACCAGCCAGCTGTAAATTGTTCTTGTCATTGATAATAATCAGGTTATCAAGCTGATAATGGGCGGCGACCAGCGCGGCTTCCCAGTTACTGCCTTCAGCCAGTTCACCGTCACCGGTAATGGCAAAGACGCGACGCGTGCTGTTGCTGCGTTTTGCGGCCAGCGCAATGCCCACCGCGACAGGCAGACCGTGGCCCAGCGCCCCGGTGTTCAGTTCAATGCCGGGGGTTTTATGCTTCACCGGGTGGCCCGGCAGGTGTGAGTCGGCATGTTGATAGGTAGAGAGCCAGTCGACGGGGATGAACCCGGCTTCTGCCAGTACGCAGTAGTAGCCGCCGACCGCATGACCTTTTGACTGGATATAAATGTCACGCTCGTCGCTGTCTGCCGTGTCCGGCGAGCAGTTCAGAATGCGGAAATAGAGGGCGGTCAGGAGTTCCACCTGCGACAAATCAGCACCCGTGTGCCCACCAGCCGGGCTTTCAGCGTTCAGCACAATAATGCGCCGACGAACCGCGCGTGCTTTTTTTTCAAGCTCTTCTACAGAGAGCGAAAACGGATTCATAGTCCACCTCTTGAATGTATAATCTGTATTGAATAAATATTCAATCAGGGTGAAAAAGTGCGCCTGCAAGGGACACTGCATCAGTTATCGCAAGGTCTTAAGACAGGTTTTAATGCACTCGGAATAAATATTCACTACTGATTTATTATTCATGGTTAAAGATATGCCCAGAAAGAGGCTTTGTCTACGCCTGGTCAGCGCAAATTTGAGAGAAAGGAGAAAACGATCACATTTGGATCCTGCACGAACCTCAGCCGTGGCTTGTTATCTATTCGGCTATGAATAAAAATGACGAGAGTAGGATTAAGGGGAAATCTATGTCGAAGCAGGATGAGCAGCGTCTGCTGGTGAAAATCGCGACGCTTTACTACAACGAGAACAAAAAACAGTCCGAGATTGCCTCTCTGATGAATTTGTCTCAGTCATTTGTCTCACGCGCGCTGACCCGCTGTCAAAAAGAGGGGCTGGTAAAAATCACCGTGGTGCAGCCCACCAATATTTTTGTCTCGCTGGAAAAAGCGATTGAACAGCAGTATGGCATCCGCCAGGCGATTGTGGTGGACGTGGGTGAGAATCCCACCAGTAGCCAGATTAAACACGCTATCGGCAGCGCAGCAGCTCACTATGTTGAAACCCGCGTGCGCCCGGAGGATCTGGTCGGCATCTCTGCCTGGAGTAGCACCATTCGCTGCATGGTCGATGAAATGCATCCGCAGAACATCCGTGCTGCGGGGGTGATACAACTTCTCGGCGGAGTGGGACCAAACGGCAATGTGCAGGCCACCATCCTCACTCAACAGCTTTCTGCTCATCTGGGCTGCCCGGCCTGGCTATTGCCGTCACAAAGCATCGAACACTCGGTGGAAGAACGCACACGTCTGGTCAACAGCCCCGATGTGGCTGCGGTGGTGGCGAAATTTGCTGAGGTGGACGTGGCGATTGTCGGCATCGGGGAACTGGAACCGTCGCAGTTACTGAAAAACTCCGGCAACTACTACAACGAAGACATGCTGCAGCTGCTTTCAGAGCGTGGCGCGGTAGGGGATATTTGCCTTCACTACTACGACGCAGCCGGTAAGCCGGTGCTCAGTCATGAAGAAGATCCGGTTATTGGCATGGAGCTGGAGCAAATTCGCGCCTGTAAACAGGTGATTGCGCTGGCAGGCGGGGCCGATAAGCAGAATGCCATTCGCGGTGCCCTGCAGGGTAATTACATTGACGTGCTGATAACAGACTACCCGACGGCGCGCAGTCTGGTGAAAAGCTAACGTAACGCTGAGTACCACAACGGCATGCCGGATAAGCGAGGGGCTATCCGGCATGATGCGTGACGAGGCAGATAAAGTGTAATTAAACAAGACGGAAACTCTCGCGAAACTCCCTTTACTCTCCCCACAACGGTCTCCTTCCGGTCATTCTCTTTCTGGAAATAACGGTTTTTTCAAAAACATTCCGACACCAATTTGCTGTTGCCACCCATCATCCATCACCAGCCCCCCGGCGGGATTTTGCTAAAATCCCGGTAAATAATTTCCCTTCCATCGATACCTGCGCCTGTACGCTCTCCCGCCAGATTCACCCTATTTCACGGACCATAATCTGTTTCCGCGAAATACATAACCACAGGGAGAGGGGCGTGAAAAACGGATGGCTTTTGCTGGTTCTTTTATTGATCTGCGATGCTCATGCCGGTATCCAGCTTGCCAGCACCCGGGTGATCTACCCGGCGGGTAAGCGCGAGGTCACGCTCGCCGTCACCAGCAAAGACCCCGCTCCGCGCCTGATCCAGACCTGGCTGGATGCCGACGGAACGGAAAAAGTGCCGTTTATCATCCTGCCGCCGGTCTTCCGGCTGAACCCCGGCAAAGGCCAGTCGCTGCGCATTATGTTCACCGGCGGTGCCGTGCCCCATGACCGCGAATCAGTGTTCTGGCTGAACGTACTGGAAATCCCACCGAAGCCATCGGGCAAAGCCGACCATATCCAGCTCACCGTGCGCTCGCGCCTGAAATTGTTCTACCGCCCGGCGGGTCTGCCGGGCACCCCGAAAGAGGCTGTCACGCAACTGCGCTGGCATTTAATCCAGAACGGGCAGCAGGTCGCCCTGGAGTGCCAGAACCCGTCGGCGTTTATCGTTTCGTTTAACCATGTCGGGCTGACAGAGAAGGCGGAAAGTGAAGATGAACGCCAGAGCGGGATGTGCCCGGCAAAGGGCCAGCAGCGTTTTACCGTGCAGCCCACACCCGCGCAACTAAGAGGCGGGACGCTCTTTTTTACCACCATCGATGACTATGGCGGTCAGCACCACCATCAGGCGACCCTGAGCCGCTGAGTCGCCACGTTCTTTTTTCGTAAGGGAGGATGAAAATGAACAGCTTAAAACTGATTATTAACGTGTCAACCGTCGTGGGGTTATGCGTCCTGAGTGGGCAGGGGTGGGCAGGGTGTGAGATAATCAGCGAAAGTGCTGCGACTGCCCGTGAAGTTACGATTGGCACACTCTCGGTTCCGCCTGGTGCAACGGTCGGGACGCTGCTGAAAACGGTCGCAGTGCCAAATACGGCAATCACCTGGATTTCATGTTCAGGCCAAGCTTACTTCAGGTTCCAGTATGGCTACGGTACAGGGCGCTCGGCAATCACCGGTTCGGGGATCCCTGTTGGTGTGGTCAGTTCCGGGGTGGAGGGCATCGGAGTGAAGGTCACCGCCAATACTACAATTCCCTACGCAAAATTGCCCAGCGTGTTAGGGGCTCAGGTAGGCGGTTCGAGCGTGACCCCCTGGGCAAACGCACTTAATACCAAAATAGAATTTTACAAGACAGGGGATATCACGCCGGGCGAATTGTTATTTCCTAAAAACTTTATTGAGCTCTGGGCATCAACTTCACCGACTGACACGGGAAACGGGTTTGGCGTACTCTACAGCACCCTAAACATCTCCGGCACCCCGGATGTCAAAGTCCCCGGCTGCGTGACCCCCAGCCTGAGCGTACCGCTGGGTAAACATCCGCAATCGGAGTTCAGCGGTATCGGCTCCACCAGCGCCTCGACCGCCTTCACCTTTGCTATCAACAACTGCGACGCCGGGCTGAACGCGGTGAAATACACCTTTAAACCTGCCTCGGGCATTACCCTGGAAAACAGCGGGCTGCCCACCCAGCACCTCACCGTGAAGGGTGGCCCCGGCACCGCCAGCGGCATCGGGGTGCAGGTGCTCTACGCCAACGACACCCTGGTACCGTTTAACACCGCCGTCAGCACCACGGCAGGCAGCCACACTATCCCGATGAAGGCGCGCTATATCCAGACCGCCTCTGACATCACCAGTGGCGATGCCGATTCCGCGCTTGAATTCACCATGACCTATCAGTAAAACATATGCCGGACAGAGGAAATCTTATCCGGCATGAATATGTCATGCCGCCGGAATAATAAAGTGTAATTAATGGCAACGGGCATGTTCGCAACCATTGCCTTAATACCGGTTTTACTACAACATCCTGGTCATACACACCACTGACCATTATCAGGGTCAGGGAAAACATTCTGATACCAAAACGCGTTTCACAACGGCCCGGCCAGATATAACGCCCCGGCGGGATTTTGTTAAAATCCCGGTAAATAATTTCCCTTCCATCGATACCTGCGCCTGTACGCTCTCCCGCCAGATTCACCCTATTTCACGGACCATAATCTGTTTCCGCGAAATACATAACCACAGGGAGAGGGGCGTGAAAAACGGATGGCTTTTGCTGGTTCTTTTATTGATCTGCGATGCTCATGCCGGTATCCAGCTTGCCAGCACCCGGGTGATCTACCCGGCGGGTAAGCGCGAGGTCACGCTCGCCGTCACCAGCAAAGACCCCGCTCCGCGCCTGATCCAGACCTGGATTGAGAACGACAACGCAGACACGGCGAAAGTGCCGTTTATCATCCTGCCGCCGGTCTTCCGGCTGAACCCTGGCAAAGGCCAGTCGCTGCGCATTATGTTCACCGGTGGTGCCGTGCCCCGGGACCGGGAGTCGGTGTTCTGGCTGAACGTACTGGAAATCCCACCGAAGCCTGCGGGCAAAGCCGACCATATCCAGCTCACCGTGCGCTCGCGCCTCAAATTGTTCTACCGCCCGGCGGGGCTGCCGGGTTCCCCAAAAGAGGCTGTCACGCAACTGCGCTGGCGTCTGGTGCAGACCAGTCAGGGTTATGCCCTGGAGTGCCAAAACCCATCGGCGTTTACCGTTTCGTTTAACCACGTAGGGCTGACAAAAACGGTGAACAGTGAAGATGAACGCCAGAGCGGAATGTGCCCGGCGAAAGGCCAGCAGCGCTTTACCGTGCAGGCCAGGACCGGGCAACTGACAGGCGGCAGGCTCTTTTTTACCACCATTGATGACCACGGCGGTCAGCACCACCATCAGGCGACATGGGGGCGGTAGGCCGTCGTACATTCTTTTTCGTGAGGGAAGATGAAAATGAAAACAGTAAAGCTGCTTTGTGGCGTGTCAGCTGTCGTGGGATTATGCGTCCTGAGCGGACAGGGGTGGGCAGGGTGCAGCATCAACAGTGGCAGTAGTGCGACTGCCCGTGACGTTACCATTGACACCTTCTCTGTTCCGGCGGGCGCTGCGGTCGGGACGCTGCTGAAAAGCGTCGCAGTACAAGATACGGCACCTACTTATCTCAATTGTTCGGGCCCTGGCTATCTAAAGTACCAGTACGGCTACGATACGGGGCGCTCGGCCGTCACTGGCCCTGGTATCCCGGAAGGAGTGGTCAGTTCCGGTGTGGCGGGGATTGGCGTGAAGGTAAGAACACGTTATTTTGGGATGCCGTATGTAAAATTGCCGGATGAGCCTGGAATTTTGGCGCTAACTTCAGGAGGATCAGCATACTGGCATGGTGTGTTTGGTTTTGTAATAGAGTTTTACAAGACGGGGGATATCTCGTCAGGTGAATTGTTATTTCCAAAAAATTTTGTTGAGATTTGGATGTCAACTTCACCGACTGACACGGGAAACGGGCTCGGGGTGCTCTACAGCACCCTAAACATCTCCGACTCCCCGGATGTCAAAGTCCCCGGCTGCGTGACCCCCAGCCTGAGCGTACCGCTGGGCAAGCATCCGCAATCGGAATTCAGCGGTATCGGCTCCACCAGCGCGTCGACCGCCTTCACTTTTGCCATCAATAACTGCGATGCCGGGCTGAATGCGGTGAAATACACCTTTAAACCCGCGTCGGGCATTACCCTGGAAAACAGCGGCCTGCCCACCCAGCACATCACCGTGAAGGGTGGCCCTGGCACCGCCAGCGGCATCGGGGTGCAGGTGCTCTATGCCAACGACACCCTGGTGCCGTTCAACACCGCCGTCAGCACCACGGTAGGCAGCCACACCATCCCGATGAAGGCGCGCTATATCCAGACCGCCTCTGACATCACCAGTGGCGATGCAGATTCCGCGCTTGAATTCACCATGACCTATCAGTAATGCATTTGCCGGATAAACGACACCTTATCCGGCAAACCCACCGGGAGCGCGGTCAATCTACTTTTTCTCCATCACCGCTTTTTGCGCCACCACGGCCGCTTTCTGCTGCATCCGGTTTTGCATCTGATCGATGATGACCGCCACAATAATCACAATCCCTTTGATCACCATCTGCCAGAACTCGCTGACGCCCATCATCACCAGGCCATCGGCGAGGAAGCCAATCACAAAGGCGCCAATTAAGGTGCCGAGCACGGTGCCGCGCCCGCCCGCCAGTGACGTGCCGCCGAGCACCACCGCGGCGATGGCGTTCATTTCAAAGGCGGTGCCGTTGGCCGGATGGCTCGCCAGAAGCTGGGCGGAGACCACAATGCCTGCCAGGGCGGCGCATAAACCGGAAATGGTATAGACCCAGATTTTGACCTGCTTTACCTTCACGCCAGACAACTCCGCCGCACGTTCGTTGTCGCCAATCGCATAAACGTGACGGCCAAAGGGCAGGCGGCGGGCAACATAGGCAATGACCAGCGCCAGCACAATCATCAGCCAGATGGCCCAGGGAATGCCGAACAGCGTGCCTGCGCCAATCTCATCAAACCCGGTGTTACCCAACTGCGGGTTACCCGACAGGCCGGGGAAGGTCTGCCCGTCCGAGGTCAGCATGGCCGCACCCCGCAGCACGTACATGGTGCCGAGCGTACAGATAAACGGGGCGACGTTATAACGGGTGATTATCCAGCCGTTCACCGCCCCTATCGCCCCGCCAATCAGCAGCACCAGCGGCACAATCACCCATACACTGGGGAAAATGGCGATGCCAAACATCGGCAACACAATACCTTTAGTGATCATCCAGCCGGCGATCATCCCGCACAGACCCAGGGTGGCGCCGATGGAGAGATCGATGCCCGCGGTGATGATGACGAAGGTGATCCCCAGGGCCAGGAAGGCGTTAATGGCAATGTGCTTGATCATGATGACCAGACTGCCCGTCGACAAAAAGCCCGGCACCGTGGCGGTAAAGAAGCCCACTATCAGGAACAGTGCGATAAAGGTGCGCAGCTTCAACAGTAAAAGCAGAATACTTTCGCGTGACAATGACGCGCCCGCTCGCGGAGCCACGGCCACAGATTGCGTTGTTTTCATATCAGAACCCCTGAGCACTTGCCGTTACCAGTGCCGATTCTTCGGCCCGATCGCGTACGATATCGGCGGTCAGTTTTCCGCCGGACATCACCAGAATGCGGTCAGATACCGCCATGATTTCTTTCAGATCCGAGGTGGAGAAGACCACCGCAATACCCTGTTCCGAGAGCTGCACCATCATGCGAAACACATCGGCTTTGGCACCCACGTCGATCCCCCGCGTGGGTTCATCCAGGAACAGCACTTTCGGGTTGGTCAACAGGGAGCGACCAATCACCACTTTTTGCTGGTTACCGCCGCTCAGCGCCTGAATCTCCACCTCTGGTGTTGAAACCTTAATCGACAGACTGCCGATGGTGCTGGCGACCACCGCCTGCTCCTCTTTTTCCGAGATGGTGAAGCCGCGCTGCAGCCGTCGCCATAAGCTGGCGATGGTCAGGTTGGTCGCAACCGAGGAAATCGGGAAGATGCCGGTGCGTTTACGGTCCTCCGGCACCAGACTCATGCCCATGCGGATGCGGTCGGCGGTGGCCAGCCGCTGTGGCACGGGTTTGCTGTCGAGCCACAACTTGCCCAGATAGTTGCGCTCCGTGCCGAGCATGCATTCAAACAGCTCGGTACGCCCGGCCCCCATCAGCCCGTAAATGCCGACAATTTCGCCGCTGTGCACCTTGAAGGTCACATCGTCAACCACCGTATTCCCGGCACTGTTCACACAGGTAATGTGCTCGGCCTCCAGTACCGGTGCGCCAAAGGTACGCCCCGGCGTCAGGAAGTTGCTGACCGGATCGCTGCCGAGCATTTCACGCACAATCCAGGGCACGTCGATATCACACACCTTCGCTTCGGCCTGGAATTTGCCATCACGCAAAATGGTGATGACATCGCCAATTGCCATCAGCTCTTCTAAGCGGTGCGAGATATAGATAATCGAAACTCCCTGGCGGGTCAGTTCGCGGATCACGCGAAAGAGAATCTCCACCTCCGTTTTACTCAATGCCGAGGTCGGTTCATCAAGGATCAGAATGTCCGCGTCTTCCGCCAGCGCTTTGGCAATCTCTACCAGTTGTTGTTGGCCCACTTTCAGATTGCCCACCAACGCCTTTGGCGAGATGGGCTGATCGAGGCGCTTGAGCAGTTCAGCGGTGCGTCTCTCCTGCTCGGCCTCATTAATGGGGGTCACCCCTTTTTGCAGTTCGCGACCGAGAAAAATGTTCTCCGCCACGTTGAGGTTTTCAAACAGATTCAGTTCCTGGTGAACCATGCCAATACCGAGTGCCGCGGCGGCGCGGGTACTGGAAATATGCACGGGCTTGCCGTTGAGTTCGATTTCACCCAGACTCGGCTGCTGCACACCGGCGAGGATCTTCATCAGGGTGGATTTCCCTGCGCCGTTCTCGCCGATTATCACGTTGACTTTGCCGCGCCAGACGTTGTAATCCACGTTATCCAGCGCGATAGTGCCGGGAAAGAGCATCGAAATGCCGCGCGTACGCAGGATAATGTCATCCTCTGGAATATCGCTCATTACTGCCCCTCCTGTTTCAGCTCCAGGGCCACGGCATCCTGGGTCTGACCGGCGTTAATCGTCACTGCCATCACCACGGTTGCGGATTTTCCTGCCCAGCCTGCGTCAACCTCTGGCAGGTCTTTCACGGCAATACGGTTGTAAGCGCGTGAAAGCTGAGCAAACTGAACCTGGTTGGTAAAGTCTTCAAATTTAAAGCCGGTCGCATCACGGATGGCGTTCCCGCGCACTACCGGACCGAGTTGGATCTCCAGCGGTTTGCCATTGAACGACATCACTAGTTTTTGCTCACGTTCGTTGCTCACGTCCACCTTTTCAACCTGACTGGTCAGGCGGACAAACATGCTATGTGGTTTATCGTTGGTGGTTTTCAGTTGCGTGGCGAGTGCGGTGGCGTCCAGCGCATGTTTATGGGATGCGTCGATGACGCGCTCTTGCCAGGTTTGTTGCGCGATCTGCTGTGGGGTCAGGTTGTCGAAGCTCGCTTTCGCATTCGGGTCGGCAGGCATGACTGGCTTGCCGTTTTCATCCAGATCCACCACGGTGCAGGCCGTCAGCAACAGGGTGGTGCACCCTATAAATGCAGCACCCCATTGTTTTAACGACATAACGTCTCCGCGATCACTTGCTCAGGTTGAAGAGTTTCAGTTTGCTGGCGTTGCTTTCATCGATCAGCATGCAGTCCATTAACTGTTTTTCATCTTTCTGTGCTTTGCCGTTTTTCAGGAAGTAATCCGCCTGTTCAACGGCCATCTGGGCCTGCTGCCAGCCCGGTTGCAGAACCGTGGCTTTGATGTTGCCTTTATTGATGATGGAGTCGCGCACATAGTCGCTGCCGTCAAAGCCCACCACGATCACATTGGTTTTGCCTGCGGCTTTCAGTGCCGCTTCTGCACCGAGCGCCATCGTGTCGTTACCGGAAATCACCCCGACGATGTCCGGGTTGGTTTGCAAAATGGCTTCCATACGGGTGAAGGCTTCGGTCTGGCTCCAGTTGGCGGTCTGTTGGGCCACCATTTTCATGTCCGGGTAGTCGTCGAGAATGTCGTGATAACCCTGAGAGCGTACGCTGGCGTTGGTATCAGACTGACGGCCCAGCAGTTCAACGTATTTACCTTTGCCGTTCAGCAATTTGGCGAATTTCTCTGCACCCAGCTGCGCGCCCTGGTAATTGTTAGAGACAATCTGGGCGACAGCCACGCCGGTTTTGTTAATTTCGCGATCAATCAGGAACGCAGGAACGCCTGCCGCTTTCGCTTTTTCCAGTGGCCCTACGGTGGCATCTGCGCCGGCGTTATCCAGGATTATCGCTTTGGCTTTGCGGGCAATCGCCGTTTCAATCAGCTGGTTTTGTTTATTCACATCATCATCATGCGAGGCCACCAGCGTGGTGTAGCCCAGCTCTTTGGCCTTCGCCGCCGCGCCATCGGCTTCGGCTTTGAAAAACGGGTTGTCGTGTGAGGGGGTGATAATGGCGATCAGTCCGTTATCCGCCGCAAACAGCGAACCGGAAGCGGTGATCAGAGAGGCCAGTACAGCAGATTTCAGTAGGGTCATTTTCATCTTTTTCTCCACATTGAATATTTATTCAATAATGATTTATTATTCAAATTAACGATAAATCGGCAAGAGCAAACTGTCTACGGTTTACCCGGCTAATTTCTTAAAAGGAGAAAAGGATCACGATCCTGCGGGGATTATCCTGCGAGGGTAATAACCCGGTTTTCCTGCTTAATCCAAGCTATATCAATGCATTTTCCTGCGTGATGAGGGGAAAAGCTTCTGTCGATACGCAGGCGGATGGCCTGGCTGTTAAGTGCGACCACCTGTGCGCTATGAAAGCCGGGGAAGGGGAGAGCGTCACGGGAAAAGGCTTTGAAAAGACTCTCTTTCGCGGAAAATGCCAGCGTCAGTGCGAGAGGAAACGGCAGGGAGGCATCGGCCAGTATCCGCTGTTCTGCCGGAGTAATAATGCTCGTCGTTAAGGTATGGCACAGCGCATCGGTGAACAACGTTTCAATGTCGATGCCTACAGCCGAGGGCGCGACAACTGCCAGCGCAACGCTGCCGCTGTGGCTGATACTGCCATACACACCTTCGGGCCAGCGTGGTGCACCCGTTTCACCGATGCCCGGCACGGCTTTGATAGCGTGTTCGCGTAGGGCATGTACGGCAGCAATACGCCCGGCCAGGTGCTCGGCTTTGCGCTTACGACCCGCGTCATGCAACTGCTGGTGATGAGGAAGCCACAGCAGATCGTTATCGTTAAAGGTTGAGATATCGAAGCGGATGAGATGAAGAGGGCGGGCGTTAAGGGTGAGGAGGGTGTGGCGAGTGTGCATGGCAAACCTCATGTGTGCATGGTAAACCTCATGTGTGCATGGTAAACCTCATGCAGTCCTCTCCCCGCAGGGCTGAGGAATTCCCAGTAATATTGCGTTTTACAGCGATAACACTGCGCCATGAGAACACAACAGTCACCGCGATGACAGGGTCCGGCTGAAAATCGACGAAGCGTATCCGCAAGGCCGGGGCGCCGCGCAGGGATGCGCGGCGAGGGCGGCTTTACAGGGATGTTTCCTCCGCCCGTCCCCGATAAGCCTGAAGGCATACGCTGAGTGAACCGCGCCAGCGGCGATTTTCCTGGCCGGGAGCCCGGGTCGCCAGGGTGGTGGCGATGAGCCACCCTGGCACGTTCACGGGTTCTGGCGCTACAGAAAAGCAAGGAACATAAGGTGAACGGAATGGCCATCAGAGCCGCATTTTCCCCCTCACCCTAACCCTCTCCCTCAAGGGAGAGGGAACTGTCCGTGCACGCATTTTTCTGGGGATTCCTCTCCCCGTAGGGAGAGGGGGGGCGGTACGTTCGGGACGACCTTAGAAGTGGGTATTCACACCCATGTACCAGGTACGGCCGGATTCGTTATAGGTGTTGGCACCTGCGCCATACATATAGCCGGTCGCGCCGCCGGTAGTCTGGGCATTGCCCATACGCCAGTGACGTTTATCAAACAGGTTGTCGACACCCGCCGTCAGGCTCACGTATTTGTTCACATCCCAGGTCCCGCTCAGGCCCACGATGCTGTAGGGACTGACACCATCTTTTGCAGAACCGGTCACCGGCTTGCCCTGGTAATCGTACTTCTTCGGCTCCTGTTTGCCGTACCAGGTGAAGGTGGACTGCACGGAGACATCCTGGACAATCTGCCAGCTCAGGGTGGAGTTCAGCGTGTATTCCGGAATGATCGACAGACGTTCACCGGTGGTTTTGTTCTTACTCTGCAGCATGTAAGTCACGTTGTTGCTTAAGGTAACCGCCTCGGTCACCGGCACGTTCAGCGTACCTTCCAGACCTTCTACGACCGCTTTAGGCACGTTCTCCCACTGATAAAGGTCGGTTTTCAGCGCGCCCTGATTGGTCTGATTCAGTGGTGAATAGCCCGCTTCAATCTTATTGCGGTAATCGTTACGGAACCACGTCACGCCGGCCAGCCAGCCGTCACGTTTGAACTCAAGGCCAATCTCTTTATTGATGCTGGTTTCCGCTTTCAGATCATCGTTACCCTGCATGTAACAGCCGACGCCGGTGGCGCTGGCGTAGCAGCCCTGACCACGGCTGTAGAGAATGTAGCTGGTGTTGGTCTGGTAGAGGCTTGGCGCTTTGTAGGCGCGCGCGATCCCCATTTTCAGGGTGAAGTCATCCCCCAGCCCCTGCGACAGGTTCAGCGACGGACTCCAGTTATCTCCCACCACCGTGTGATGGTCGAAACGCAGGCCCGGCGTCAGCATGGTGCTGTCGGTCACTTCGATATTGTCTTCGGCAAACAGAGAGAAGATTTCTGCGCTGGAGTAAGGGCTACGACCGGTGCTGTCATAACCCGGAATCGGCCCACCCTGCAGAGCCTGGGTATTGGATGCACGGTCCTTAAGACGCTGCTGATTCCACTCGGTGCCTACGGTCAGGTTCTGATTCACCAGGAGATCCAGGGGCAGGTTCACTTCGCTGTGCAGCATCAGGTCGGCAAGATTGGTGTCAGAGAATTTATCGCTGTTAAACAGACCTTCCAGACCACCGGCTAACCCTTCACCGAGACGGGAGTTGCGGGTGTGCTCGTACTGCACCCAGTTGCTGGTGGTAACACCATTGTCCCAGCCGCCGTTCCAGGTGACGGAGTAGTTCTGGCGATAAAGACGGTTGGTCTCTTTGCCGTAATTCTTCTTCACGTAGTTATTGGAGCTGCTGTCATTGTTGGTGTTCTGGGTGTCACCCGCGTAGAGGTTGCCCTGACGGCTGTAACCGGCCTGGAACTCCAGCGCCTGCATCGGGGCAAAGTCCCAGCGCACCACGCCGTTGATATCTTTATTCTCAACGCCTTCGCGGCCTGCGGCGAGGGTGTTGGCATAGATGCCGGTGCGCTCGGACTGGTGGTCTTTGTTGATATCCCAGGCATCGGCCTGGGTTTTATTCAGGTTGCCGTACAGACGGAAGCTGACGTCGCCGCCAAGCGGCCCCATCAGGCTGAAATCGGTGCGTTTAGTGGAACCTTCTTCTTTGTGTTCAGGGGCATTGAAGTAGCTGTTCCAGGAGCCATGCCACGCCTGGTCGGTGGATTTTTTAGTGATGATGTTCACCACCCCCCCGCCGCGCCGTTACCGTAGCGCGCCGCCGCCGGGCCACGCAGGACTTCGATGCGCTCAATCATATCTGCCGGTACCCAGTTGGTATCGCCACGGGTATCACGCTCCCCACGCCAGCCCTGACGCACGGAGTTGCGGCTGGTCACCGGTTTGCCGTCGACCAGAATCAGGGTGTTTTCCGGGCCCATACCGCGAATATCAATCTGACGGTTGTTGCCGCGCTGGCCGCTGGTGGAGTTACCGGTCAGGTTGACGCCCGGCATGGTGCGGATGATTTCAGAAACGTCACGCGCGGGGGGATTCTTGCGGATTTCATCGGCGGTGATGGTGGAAACCCCCGGCGCCTGCAGATTCTGCTGCGCGGCGGTTACCACAATGGTGTCTTCGTTGCTGGATGCGTCAGTGGCGGTCTCTGCAGCGAAAGCGGGCAGCGCGGCGCCATAGATCCCAAAATTGACCAGTAAGGTCAGGGAACGGATTTTGTTTTTCATTGTATTTCCTGCTTTTTCCGCCGCGTTCCCAGGTCCATCCTTTCCCAACGGGTAAGGAAAACGGCATGATGTCGCCAGCATGGTGCAACGGGAGCTCATCCTGAGAAAAATCGCAACAGCTGGCCTTTTTAAGATGAAAGACGCGCCGGTATGGGCGCGGGCAATACGCTATTGCAAATGAAAATAATTATCAATAATATTATCAAGAAATTTGATAGTGCAGACAAAAATTCCACAAGTGATTCGGGGTAATAGGGTGGTGTCAGAGACAGGAAGTGATGCCTGGTGGGCGTCAAAACAGGGGCCGGAGTGGGAAAAAATATCACCGGAACAGTACCTTGTCACCTTCTGGTGGCGTGATCCCTCTGGCTGCGAAGCAACCTCACAGGTAAAACGCGTCTGGCTTTATATTACCGGGGTGACCGATCACCATCAGCAGTCTACGCCTCAGTCTTTGCAACGCATCGCCGGCACCGATGTCTGGACATGGCAGACGCCGCTCGAAGCCAGCTGGCGCGGCACCTACTGCTTTATTCCCTCCACACGCACCGATGATTTCCCGCCGCAGGCCGAAATGACTCCCCCGGATCGCAGCGCGCTTCGGGAAGGCTGGCGCAGTCTTTTCCCCCATGCCATTGCCGACCCGCTCAATGCCCATTCCTGGCGCGGTGGTCGGGGCCATCCGGTCTCACCGCTCTCTTTGCCGGGTGCGCCTGAGCAGCCGGGCTGGGATGCAACCGGGGAGCCCTTTACGCCGCCGGTCTGCCTGGAGTGGAAGAGTGAACGTTTACACAATCACCGCCGCGTGTGGGTGTTTACCACCGGCGAGGACGCCTGCGCTGAACGTCCGCTCGCGGTGCTACTGGATGGTCAGTTCTGGGCAGAAAGTATGCCCGTCTGGCCTGCGCTGGCGGCGTTAACCCGGCAGGGCAAACTTCCCCCTGCCGTCTATGTGCTTATCGACGTGATAGATACCGCTCACCGCAGTCGGGAACTCCCGTGTAACCCTGACTTCTGGCTGGCGGTTCAGGAGGAACTTCTGCCTGAGATCCACGCCGTTGCCCCTTTCAGTGACCGCGCGGATCGCACGGTGGTGGCCGGTCAGAGCTTTGGTGGCCTGGCGTCTTTATATGCCGCACTGCACTGGCCTGCGCGTTTTGGCTGTGTGCTGAGCCAGTCCGGTTCTTACTGGTGGCCGCATCGCGGCGGTCGTGAGGATGGCCTGCTTATTGAGCAACTCAAACGTGACGAGCTCTCGGCGCAGGGCTTACGGATTGTGCTGGAGGCAGGTGTTCGCGAACCCCTTATTATGCGCGCCAATCAGGCCCTGCTTGCTGAACTACAGCGTACACAGCCTTCCGTTGTCTGGCGCCAGGTTGACGGCGGTCACGATGCGCTCTGCTGGCGCGGTGGACTGACGGCGGGGCTTATCACCCTCTGGCAGCCCCTGCTGCACGGTGAATGAGCCGCACTTTTTCATGACAGGAGTCAGGTATGGAATTCAGTAATCCCTTCGATAACCCCGAGGGGCAATTTTATATTCTGCAAAATAGTCAGCAGCAGTACAGCCTGTGGCCGCAACAGTGTGCGTTACCGCCGGGCTGGCAGGTAATTTGCGAGCCGGCATCGCAGGCGGAATGCGCCGACTGGCTTGCGCAGCGCTGGCAGACATTAACCCCGGCGCACCATGCCTGATAAGGAGAAACGGATGACCACGCGATTGCCTTTAGTGGCGGCCCAGCCGGGGATCTGGATGGCAGAAAAACTCTCCACGCTGCCCAACGCCTGGAGCGTTGCCCATTACGTGGAGCTGGACGGCGAACTGGATGCGCCTTTACTGGCGCAGGCGATAGCAGAAGGCGTGCGGCAGGCAGATACCCTGCGCATGCGTTTTACCGAAGATGACGGTGAAGTCTGGCAGTGGGTCGATGAGTCCCTGACTTTTCCTCTGCCGCAGCGGGTTGATCTGCGCGCTGAGCGTGACCCCCATGCCGCCGCACTGACGATGATGAATGCCGATCTGGCGCAAAACCTGCGCGTGGACGGTGGCAGGCCATTAGTGCACCACGCCCTTCTTCAGGTAAGTGATACCCGCTGGTACTGGTATCAGCGCTATCACCATTTACTGGTGGATGGATTCAGTTTCCCCGCCATTACCCGCCAGATTGCCGCCATTTACCGCGCAATGCGCCACGGCGCCCCCAACCCGGCATCGCCTTTTACCCCTTTTGCAGAGGTGGTAGAGGAGTATCAGCGCTACCGCGAGAGCGACGCATGGCAGCGGGATAAAGCCTTCTGGTCTGAACATCAGCGCACCTTGCCAGCAGCCGGGACATTATCCGACGCGCCACTGCCCGGGCGTGCTGCGACCACAGATATTCTGCGCCTGAAAATGACCCTGGATACCGCCGCGTTCCGTCGGCTTACTCAGGCGGCACCGGCCTGCCAGCCTGCTGACCTGGCGCTGGCGCTGGTGGCCCTCTGGCTTGGTCGTCTCAGCAGTCGACTGGACTATGCCGCCGGGTTTATCTTTATGCGCCGGATGGGTTCCGCCGCCCTTACCGCCACCGGACCGGTGCTTAACGTCCTGCCCCTCGGCGTACACATTGACGCCAGCCAGACCCTGGCAGAACTGGCGGCAAGCCTTGCCGGGCAGCTAAAAAAAATGCGCCGTCATCAGCGCTACGATGCCGAGCAGATCCTGCGCGATGCGGGTCGCGCCACCGGAGAAGAACCGCTGTTTGGCCCGGTCTTTAACGTCAAAATGTTCGACTACCTGCTGGATGTGGATGGGATTGCCGGGCAGACCCACACGCTTGCGACCGGGCCGGTTAACGATCTGGAGATCGCGCTTTTCCCGGAGGAAGCAGGTGGCCTGACGCTGGAGGTGCTGGCGAACCGCAGTCGCTATGAAGAGACCACGCTGCGCACGCATACTGCCCGTCTGCACGATTTACTCCGCCAGTTTGCCGCGAACCCGGCGCTTCGCTGCGGCGAGGCGCAGCTTCTCTCAGCCCGGGAGAGTGGTCAGCTTGAGAACATTAACGCTACCGGCATCATGCTGCCGGAGACCACGCTGAGTGAATTAGTGGCGCAGCAGGCCGCGAAAACCCCGAATGCCCCGGCGCTGGCGGACGCACACTGGCAGTTCAGCTACCGTGAAATGCGCGAGCAGGTCGTCGCTCTGGCAAACCTGTTGCGTGAGAAAGGCGTGAAGCCGGGCGACTGCGTTGCCGTCGCGCTGCCGCGCTCGGTATTTCTGACGCTGGCCCTGCACGGCATTGTGGAGGCCGGTGCCGCCTGGCTGCCGCTCGATACCGGTTACCCGGACGAGCGCCTGCGGATGATGCTGGACGATGCGCAACCGCGTCTGCTGATTACCTCTGACGATCAGCTTGCCCGCTTCAATGATATTCCAGACCTGGCGCACCTGTGTTACGGCGCACCGCTTGCGGTGTCCGGCGATGCGCCGCTGGCGCTCTCCCGCCCGGAGCACACGGCTTATATCATTTTTACTTCCGGCTCCACCGGTCGCCCGAAAGGGGTAATGGTCGGGCAGACCGCCATCGTCAACCGTCTGTTGTGGATGCAAAACCACTACCCGCTGAGCGCGCAGGATGTGGTGGCGCAGAAAACGCCGTGCAGTTTTGACGTCTCGGTGTGGGAGTTCTGGTGGCCCTTTATCGCCGGGGCGCAACTGGTGATGGCAGAACCCGAGGCGCACCGTGACCCGCTCGCGCTTCAGCAGTTCTTCGCCCGCTTTGGCGTGACGACCACCCACTTTGTGCCGTCGATGCTGGCGGCCTTTGTTGCCTCACTGACTCCGGCAATCGCACGGGAAACCTGTCATACGCTGAACAAGGTGTTCTGTAGCGGCGAAGCGTTGCCAGCCGCGCTGTGCCGCGAGTGGGAAGCGCTGACACACGCACCGTTGCACAATCTGTACGGGCCGACCGAAGCGGCGGTCGACGTGAGCTGGTATCCGGCCCACGGCGAGACGCTGGCGGCGGTGACGGGCACTAGCGTGCCGATTGGTTTTCCGGTTTGGAACACGGGACTGCGTATTCTCGATGGCATGATGCAGCCGGTTCCGCCAGGTGTGGCCGGGGATCTTTACCTCACGGGCATTCAGCTGGCGCAGGGCTACCTCGGCAGGCCGGATCTCACCGCCAGCCGCTTTATCGCCGATCCCTTTGCGGCGGGCGAGCGAATGTACCGCACCGGGGACGTGGCGCGCTGGCTGAACGACGGCGCGGTGGAGTACCTCGGTCGCAGTGACGACCAGCTTAAAATTCGCGGCCAGCGTATTGAACTGGGTGAAATCGACCGGGCGCTGATGACGCTGCCGGATGTGGCGCAGGGGGTTACCCACGCCTGCGTGTTGAATCAGGCCGTGGCAGGGGAGGGCGATGCGCGCCAGCTGGTGGGGTATGTGGTGTCTGACTCCGGTCTGCCGCTCGATGTCACCGCACTTCGCGAGAGGCTGACGCAGCAGCTTCCGGCACATATGGTGCCAGTGGTCCTGCTGCAACTGAGTGAGCTGCCGCTCAGTGCCAATGGCAAACTGGACCGTAAGGCGCTGCCGCTGCCCACGCCAGTGCGTCAGCAGGATGCCCGCCCGGTGCGTGAAGGGGCAGAAACTCAGGTTGCAGGCGCGTTCTCGGCGCTGCTTGGCTGCGAGGTGCAGGATGCGCAGGCCGACTTCTTCGCCCTCGGCGGTCACTCGTTGCTGGCGATGCGGCTCGCGGCACTGCTCAGTAAAACCTTTGAGCGCCATGTGACGCCGGGGCAGATCATGGTCGCCTCCACGGTGGAAAAGCTGGCGCTGCTGGTAACGCAGGACAGTGTCGACAGTCGTATGGGACTGGAAACCCTGCTGCCGTTGCGCGAAGGGAGCGGCCCGACGCTGTTCTGCTTCCATCCTGCATCCGGTTTTGCCTGGCAGTTCAGCGTGCTGGCGCGTTATCTCTCGCCGCGCTGGTCGATTACCGGCATTCAGTCGCCGCGCCCGGAAGGACCCATGCAGCAGGCGGCGACCCTGGATGACGTGTGTGAGCACCATCTGGCGACGCTGCTGGCACAGCAACCGCACGGACCTTACCACCTGTTCGGCTACTCCCTCGGCGGAACGCTGGCGCAGGGGATTGCGGCGCGACTGCGGGCGCGGGGCGAAACGGTGGCATTTTTGGGTCTGCTGGACACCTGGCCGCCGGAGACGCAAAACTGGTCTGAAAAAGAGGCCAACGGTCTGGACCCGGAAGTACTGGCAGAGATTGCGCGCGAGCGCGAGGCGTTTATCGCCGCCCGGCAAGGGCAGGGCTCAGACGAGATGTTTGCCACCATTGAAGGCAACTACGGAGATGCGGTTCGCCTGCTGAGCACCGCTCACAGTACCCATTTTGCCGGGAAAGCCACACTGTTTGTGGCAGAGCGGACACTGCCGCAAGGGATGGATCCGCAACACGCCTGGTCCCCGTGGGTGGATGAGCTGGAGGTGTACCGTCAGGATTGCGCACATGTGGACATTATTTCGCCACAGGCGTTTGAATCCATAGGCCCGGTACTGCGGGAGTTGTTGGGGTGAGGGCAACGTATCATGGTTAGGGGCAACATGCGGCGCTGAGGGTATTTCCGTTCACCTTATGTTCCTTGCTTTTCTGTCACACCAGAACCCGTGAACGTGCAAGGGTGGTTCACCGCCACCACCCTTGCAACCCGGGCTCCCGGCCAGGAAAATCGCCGCTGGCGCGGTGCATTCGTCTTATGTCGTCTGACTATCGGGTCGGGGACCAGCCTACATCCCTGTAGGCTATCCCCTCCGCCCGCTTCCCTGCGGGCGGCCCCGGTCAGCCGTCAACGCCTCATCGATTTTCAGCCGGACCCTGTCATCGCGGTGACTGTTTTATTCTCATTGAGCAATGTTTTCGCTGCAAACCGTGAGGGTGAGGGGGCAAACGCCCGGCAAACCTCACCCGGCGTATTTCCCCAGCGGCACCACCAGCGGCGTATGGGCCACTGGATCCTCAATAATCAAACAACGCAGCCCGTACACCGCTTCAATCAGCTCCGGCGTCACGATTTCCTTCGGCGCACCCTGCGCCACAATCTTACCGTCGCGCAGCGCAATCAGATGGGTGGCATACCGGCAGGCCTGATTCAAATCATGCAACACCGCCGCGAGCGTATACCCCTGCTCGCGGTTGAGATCGCTCAGCAGCTCCAGCACATCAATCTGATAACTGATGTCGAGCCAGGTGGTCGGCTCATCGAGCAGCATAATGGCAGTCTCCTGCGCCAGTACCATCGCAATCCATGCACGCTGGCGCTGACCACCGGAAAGGGTATCCACACTCTGGGTCGCCAGCGTGTCCACCCCCGTTGCCCGCATGGCACGCTTAACGGCCTCTTCATCTTCCTTACGCCAGCGGGTAAACAGCGGCTGATGCGGATAACGTCCGCGGGCCACCAGCTCCTGCACGGTAATATCTCCCGGCGTCGTCGCATTCTGCGCCAGCAGCCCGACGCGACGCGCTACCTCTTTGCTGGCAAAGCGCTGGATCTGCTCGCCATCAAGATAGACATGGCCCTGTTCCGGCGTCATCAGGCGGCTCAGGGTGCGCAGCAGCGTCGATTTCCCGCAGCCGTTGGGGCCGATAATGGCAGTGAAATGCCCATCGGGAATGGCGACACTCAACTCAGTGGCGACAATTTTCTTACCGTAGCCCAGGGTTAGGGCTTCGCCGCGCAAACGGGCTGCTGTATCGATCATTTTTTGCGGGACTCCTGAATCAACAAGGCGATAAGGTAAATGCCACCGAGGCTGACGGTGACGACGCCCACGGGTAACTGATAAGGGATAAACAACTGCTGGGCGCAGATATCTGCCAGTAACAGCAGTAACGCCCCACAGAGCGCCGACTGGGTAAGCCCCCAGCGCGCGGTGGCGCTGAGACGGCGGGCGATGTGCGGCGCGACCAGAGCGATAAAGGAGATGGGCCCGGCCACCGCCGTTGATGATGCGGTCAACACCACTGCCACCAGCATCAGCAGCAGGCGAGAGCGTTCTACATTCACCCCCAGCGCGCAGGCGCTGTCATCACCCATCTCCAGCAGCCGCAGGCGGCGAGAAAGCAGGGCCGCAAAAACAAACATCAGGATAATCACTGGCACCGAAGGCAGGGTTTTCGCCCAGGTCAGGCCGTTGAGCGAGCCGGCGTTCCACAGACCTGCGGAGAGGGCGGTCTCCAGGGAGGCATGCATTAACAGCCAGGTATTGAAGGCCACCAGCATGGCCCGGACCCCGATGCCGACGATGATAAGCCTGAAGGTTTCAATACCGTTGCGCCATGCCAGCAGCCAGACAATGATCGAGGTGATGATGCCACCGCCCAGCGCCGCCAGCGCAATTGCCGTTAAATCCTGACCATAAAACACCATCGCCACCAGCACACCGCTCCAGGCACCGGTGTTAAAGCCCATAACATCCGGGCTGCCAAGAGGGTTACGCATCAGCGACTGAAAGATCGCTCCGCTGATACCCAGCGCGGCCCCCACCAGCAGTGCAATAAACACGCGCGGCAGGCGCCATTCAGTCACCACCAACTGCATGGCGCGGGGAGCGGTGCCGCCAAGGGCGTCAATCACCTGCCCGACGCTGAGCATCACCGCACCGCTGCGTAGCCCCCAGACCGCCAGCGCAAGGCACATCAGGCACATTGCCACACAACTGAAAACCAGACGACGGGAAGGGGCGATCACAGGCCACCTCCACGAATGCGTCGTACCAGCACAATCAACACCGGCGCGCCGATAAAGGCGCTGACCACCGAGACACGCAGTTCCCCCGGCACCAGAAAGCGGCCCAGAATGTCGGCAAACAGCAGTAACGTCGGCGTGGCAATCAGCGTAACCGGCAAAGACCAGCGGTGATCGGCACCCACCAGCCAGCGTGCCAGATGCGGCATCATCAGCCCGATAAAGGCAATCGGCCCGACCACCGCCGTGGCGCTACCGCACAGCACGGTGATGGCAATCAGGCCCAGCAGCTGCGTCCGGGCGACTTTACTGCCGAGGGCCGTGGCGGTGTCATTACCGAGGCTCAGGCTGTTCAGGGCGCGGCTTGACAGCAGTGCCGCACCCGCCGCCAGCAGCACCGGGATCAGCACAATCCTGAGCGTTTGCAGGGTACGAATATCCAGCGAACCGGCCTGCCAGAAACGCAACTGGTCATAAACATCCGCATTGAGCAACGAAATACCACTGGACAACCCTTCGAGCACCGCCGCCAGGGCCACGCCTGCCAGCGTCAGACGCACCGGACTTAACTGCCCGCCGCCCGCGCTGCCGGTGAAGGCCACCAGCAGCGAGGCGGTGAAAGCACCACAAAACGCCAGCCCCAGTTGTTCCACCGGCGAGGCGGCACCAAACAGTGCGGCACCGACCACAATAGCGAAGCTGGCGCCGGAGTTAACACCCAGCAGACCAGGGTCAGCAAGGGGGTTACGGGTGAGGGTTTGCATTAACGCCCCGGCAATGCCGAGCGCGCCACCGGCCAGTAAACCAGCCAGCGTTCGCGGCAAGCGGGCGTCACGAATAATGGTGCAGTCAGCACTCTGGCAGGTGCCTGCGAGGGCATCCAGCACCACATCCGGGGACATGGCTTTTGCGCCAAGGAAGAGGCTGAGGGCCATTGCCAGTACCAGCAACAGCAATAACCCGACGACGGTAAACACGCGCGTCCGGGAACGGGAGAACGACATAATACTTTCCTGACTTGATAATGATAGTAATTATCGTTATCGATCTTGTTTGTATATGTTACCATGCACGCTCTGGAATGGATAAAAAAAGTTCGCGTTAAGGCGTTGTAATGAACCGACAATCCTGGCTGCTGAACGTCAGCCTTTTACGAACACACCCGGCCTTTCGCGCGGTGTTTCTTGCCCGTTTTATCTCGATTTTATCGCTGGGTCTGTTGGGCGTTGCCGTGCCGGTACAGATTCAGGCGATGACCCATTCAAGCTGGCAGGTGGGACTCGCCGTCACCCTCACCGGCAGCGCCATGTTTGTCGGCCTGATGACCGGCGGCGTGCTGGCGGACCGCTATGAGCGAAAAAAACTGATACTGATTGCCCGCAGCACCTGCGGCGTGGGCTTTATTGGCTTATGGCTCAACGCGCTGATGCCGGAACCTTCGCTGCTGGCGATTTACCTGCTTGGACTCTGGGATGGCTTCTTCGCCTCTCTCGGCGTGACGGCGCTGCTGGCGGCAACCCCCGCGCTGGTCGGGCGTGAAAACTTAATGCAGGCCGGCGCCATCACAATGCTGACGGTGCGTCTTGGCTCGGTTATCTCCCCGATGTGCGGTGGCTTACTGCTGGCAACCGGCGGTGTTGCCTGGAACTACGGCCTCGCGGCGGCGGGGTCGTTTATCACCCTGATCCCACTGCTCGGTTTGCCGCTGTTGCCACCGCCGCCTCAGGCGCGTGAACATCCGCTGGCCTCGCTGGTGGCCGGTTTTCGTTTTCTGCTCAGTAGCCCGCTGATTGGCGGCATCGCGCTGCTCGGCGGCCTGCTCACAATGGCAAGCGCGGTGCGCGTGCTATACCCGGCGCTGGCAATCCAGTGGCAGATGTCCGCGGCACAGATTGGTCTTCTGTATGCCGCTATCCCGCTCGGGGCAGCGGCAGGGGCGTTAACCAGCGGGCGACTGGCGCATCCACTGCGTCCTGGCCTGCTGATGCTGGGGTCGAGCGTGGGGGCATTTATCGCCATCGGGCTATTTAGCCTGATGCCGCACTGGGCGTTGGGCGCGCTGTTCCTGGTGCTGTTTGGCTGGCTGAGCGCCATCAGTTCGCTGTTGCAGTACACGTTGATTCAGACGCAAACGCCGGAGGCGATGCTCGGGCGCATTAATGGATTATGGACGGCGCAGAACGTTACCGGTGATGCCATCGGCGCGGCGCTGTTAGGGGGGTTAGGGGTGATAATGACCCCGGCTGCTTCGGCCAGCAGCAGTGGCTTCGCGCTGGCAATGGTTGGGGCAATATTGATGCTGGTCTTACGCGAGCTGCGCCGTTTCCGGCAGCAGCCTTCGGTTTCTTAGGTGCATTAGCCAAACAACGCAGACAGGCGCTGTAACACGCGGGTGGCGCTGTAGTAATCCAGACGGAAAGTTTCTGACCCCAGCGCATAGACCCGTTTGTTCTGTACTGCGGTCAGGTGAGAAAGCAGCGGGTTGGCAGAGAGTGCATCGGCATCTTTCTGGTCACTGGCGAAGAGGAACAGCGCTTCGCCGTTGAGGCCGCTGGCGAGGTTTTCGCCGCCCAGTTGCACGATGTCATGGCGCTTGCCCTGGCTTTTGCTGGTGTTGAGACCTTCTGGCAGCGTGGCGAGCGTGAAGCCCAGTTGCGCCAGCAACTGACCCTGCGCAGAGTCCTGGGTCCAGAGGTTGGCGCTATGCGCACCAGGGTTATAGACCAGCGCGGTGACGGGCTGCGGCGGGAGCGTCATTTTCGCTTTGACGTCGCTCAGTTGCTGATGGAATTCGGCAATACGCACGGCGGCTTGTTTCTCCTGCCCGGTAAGGGTGCCCAGTTGGGTCAACAGCGCCTGCCAGCTCTTGTCGTCGTAGTTGATGACAAGCGTAGGCGCGATGGCGGAGAGCTGGTCATACAGCGCGAGCGCAGAGTCGCCACCGGTCGCACTGATGAGGATAAGATCCGGCATCTGCGCGGCTACGGCTTCGGCATTGGGCTCACCAATATACATACGTGCGACATGGCGCTTTTTCGCCACATCGCTCCATTGACGCAGAAACCCCTGGTCATCAGCAAAACGGTTATTTGGCGTGGTCGCGCCGCTGGCAATCACCGGTGCATCAATGGCGAGCAACGAACCGGTTAGCGTAACGCTGGTGGAGACGATACGCAGCGGCTTTTGTTCAAGGGTGTGGCTTCCTTTGCTGTCAGTCACCTGACGGGGCCAGTCGGCGGCCATCGCTGAGGCCATCCCGGAAATAAAAATGAGCAGCATGATAAGGGGCTTACGGCATATCAAAGGGAGTGTCACGACTCGCATCCTGTTTTTATTGAGGTTAATGCTTCTCATTTTCATCGTTGCGGGGGTGGGATGCAAGCCCTAGCGTTGAGAGTACATTGCGCTGCGGTTGACACTCAGTGGCAATACCTTTAGCTTTATCGACCGAAATTCAAATGATAATCATTCGTAATTTATTTATCATTTTTGGAGGATGATATGGATACGTCACTGGCTGAGGACGTTCAACAGACGACAAAAACGCTGGCATCAGACCAGTTTTTCTTTATGTCGCCGTTTCGCAGTTTTACCACGTCCGGGTGCGTTGCCCGTATCAGTGAGCCTGCCGCAGGAGGGGATAACCCACACAGCGCGTTTCAGCAGTCGCTGAGCCAGGCTTTCGCGGACGCGAAGGCGAAAGGGGTGGTAAGGCCGGTGGTGGTGGGGGCTATTCCCTTCGATACCCGCCAGCCCTCCGAACTCTTTATTCCTGCGTCGTGGCAGACTTTTTCGCGCCCGTCTAAACAACATGCCTCCCGCTACTTATCCGCTCAGGGTGCCCCGGTGGTGACTTCACGTACGGAAATCCCTTCGCAGGCGGTGTTTATGGAGATGGTCGCCCGTGGCGCGGCGCTGACCGCCACGCCGGAAGTGGACAAGATTGTCCTGTCGCGGCTGATTGATATTGCCACCGATGCCCGTCTTGACAGCGGCAGCCTGCTGGAGCGCCTGATTGCCCAGAACCCGGCGAGCTTTAACTTCCATGTTCCGCTCAGCAGCGGGGCGGTGCTGCTCGGTGCCAGCCCTGAACTGCTGCTGCGCAAGGACGGTGAACACTTTAGTTCACTGCCGCTCGCCGGTTCAGCACGTCGCCAGCCCGATGACATGCTCGACCGTGAAGCGGGTAACAGACTGCTGGCGTCCGAAAAAGACCGCCATGAACATGCGCTGGTAACCCAGGCCATGAAACAGGTGCTGCAGACGCGAAGCCGTAGTCTGACCCTGCCGGGTTCCCCACAGTTGGTGAACACGCCAACTTTATGGCACCTCGCCACGCCCATTGAAGGCACGGCGCAACAGGGCGAAAACGCGCTGACGCTGGCCTGCCTGCTCCATCCGACGCCCGCGCTGAGCGGCTTCCCGCACGATGTCGCAAAAAGACTTATCGCTGAACTTGAGCCCTTCGATCGTGAGCTGTTTGGCGGCATTGTTGGCTGGTGTGATGAGGAAGGTAACGGCGAGTGGGTGGTGACCATCCGCTGTGCATGTCTTCATGAAAATCGTGTTCGATTGTTTGCCGGTGCGGGTATTGTGCCAGCATCGTCCCCGGCGGGAGAGTGGCGCGAAACCGGCATCAAACTGACCACCATGCTTAACGTTTTTGGCCTGCATTAAGGAGTGATGATGACCCTTCCCTTTACCCGTTGGCCGGAGGCGTTCGCCAGGCGCTACCGTGAGAAAGGTTACTGGCTGGATAGGCCAATGACCGAGATGCTGACCCGCCATGCGCAAAGCGATGCGACGGCAGTGATCGATGGCGAACGCCGTTTTAGCTACCAGCAGCTTCACCAGGCGTCTGACAACCTGGCAGCCCGACTGCAGGCACTGGGCATTCAGCGTGGCGAGACCGCACTGGTGCAGCTTGGCAATGTGGCCGAGTTTTACATCACCTTCTTTGCGCTGCTGAAAATAGGCGTCGCCCCGGTGAATGCGCTTTTCAGCCACCAGCGTACCGAGCTGAACGCTTACGCCGCGCAGATTAAACCTGCGTTGTTGATAGCTGACCGTGCCCATGCGCTCTTTGCGACCAATGACTTCTGGCAGAATTTTACCGCTGAACATGCTTCGGCGCGCGTCTCGTTATTCCTGAATGATGAAGGGGAGAACGCACTCACGGCGGCGATTCAGTACCCGTCCAGAAACGTTATCGAAACGCCAACCCCTGCCGATGAGGTGGCCTTTTTCCAGCTCTCCGGCGGCAGCACCGGTACGCCGAAGCTGATTCCGCGTACGCATAACGACTATTACTACAGTATTCGCCGCAGCAACGAGATCTGCGGCATTACGGCAGAGACCCGTTACCTGAACGCACTGCCCGCCGCGCACAACTTTGCGATGAGCTCCCCAGGATCGCTGGGTGTGTTTCTGGCGGGCGGTTGCGTGGTGCTGGCAAACGATCCCAGCGCCACGCTCTGTTTCCCGTTGATCGAAAAGCATCGCATCAACGTCACCTCTCTGGTGCCACCTGCGGTGAGCCTGTGGCTGCAGGCGTTAACCGAAGGCGCCGATGCCGCCCAGCTCTCCTCGCTTGCGTTGTTGCAGGTCGGCGGTGCACGTCTGCCTGCCACCCTCGCGGCACGCATTCCGGCTGAGATTGGCTGCCAGTTGCAGCAGGTCTTCGGCATGGCGGAAGGGCTGGTGAACTACACGGCGCTGGATGATACCCCGGAACGTATTTTCAATACTCAGGGCCGCCCGATGTGCCCGGACGATGAAGTCTGGGTGGCTGATGAGCAGGGTAATCCGCTGCCGCGCGGTGAGGTCGGTCGCCTGATGACGCGCGGTCCGTACACCTTCCGCGGCTACTTCAACAGCCCGGAACATAATGCCAGTGCCTTTGATGCCAATGGTTTCTACTGCTCCGGCGATCTGATTGCCATTGATGAAGCGGGCTACATCACCGTTCAGGGGCGCGAGAAAGATCAGATCAACCGTGGTGGCGAGAAGATCGCCGCCGAAGAGGTTGAGAATTTGCTGTTGCGCCACGAGGCGGTGATCCAGGCTGCGCTGGTCAGCATGGAAGACAGCCTGCTCGGTGAAAAAAGCTGCGCGTATCTGGTGGTGAAGCGCCCGGTGCGTGCGGTGGAGATCCGCCGTTTCCTGCGTGAGCTGGGGGTCGCTGAGTTTAAACTGCCGGATCGCGTGGAGTGCCTGGACGCGCTGCCGCTGACCCCGGTAGGCAAAGTCGATAAGAAACAATTACGCCAGTCGCTGGCACAACGCGCGCAGGCGTAACGAGGAGAGAAGATGGCTATTCCAAAACTGACCGGCTACGCACTGCCGACCGCGAATGACATTCCTGACAACAAAGTGCAGTGGGCGTTTGAACCCGAGCGCGCCGCCTTGCTGATCCATGATATGCAGGAGTATTTCCTCAACTTCTGGGGCGATAACTGCCCGATGATGGCACAGGTGATCGCCAATATCGCTGCGCTGCGCCACTTCTGTAAGCAGCACAATATTCCGGTCTACTACACCGCCCAGCCAAAAGATCAGAGTGATGACGATCGCGCACTGCTCAATGATATGTGGGGGCCGGGTCTGACCCGTTCACCGGAGCAGCAGCAGATTGTGGCGGCCCTTGCGCCGGACGAAGCCGACACCGTGCTGGTGAAGTGGCGTTACAGCGCCTTTCACCGCTCGCCGCTGGAGCAGATGCTCAAAGAGACCGGGCGTAACCAGCTCATCATTACCGGCGTGTATTCGCACATTGGCTGTATGACCACCGCGACTGACGCCTTTATGCGTGATATCAAGCCGTTTATGGTGGCCGATGCGCTGGCAGATTTCAGCCGGGAGGAGCATCTGATGTCGCTGAAATACGTGGCGGGACGCTCCGGACGGGTGGTCATGACAGAAGCGTTGCTGCCGGTGCCGACCAGCAAAACCGCGTTGCGCGCGCTGATCCTGCCGCTGCTGGATGAGTCCGACGAGCCGTTTGACGACGAAAATCTGATTGATTACGGCCTGGACTCGGTGCGCATGATGGCGCTCGCGGCACGCTGGCGCAAAGTGCACGGCGATATTGATTTTGTGATGCTGGCGAAAAATCCAACCATCGACGCCTGGTGGGCGCTGCTCTCCCGGGAGGTCAGATAATGGATTTTGCAGGGAAGAGGGTATGGGTGACCGGGGCTGGTAAGGGCATCGGTTACGCCACGGCGCTGGCGTTTACTGAAGCGGGCGCGCAGGTCACGGGGTTTGATCGGGCTTTTGACGGTGAACGCTACCCTTTTGCCACCGAAGTGCTCGACATTGCCGATGCTGAGCAGGTGGATCGGGTCTGCCGACGCGTGCTGGCGCAGAGCCCACGCCTGGATGTACTGGTTAACGCGGCGGGTATTTTACGAATGGGGGCGACGGATGCGCTCTCGCAGGAGGACTGGCAGCAGACGTTCGCGGTTAACGTCGGTGGGGCGTTTAACCTCTTCCAGGCGACGATGGCGCAGTTTCGCCAGCAGCAGGGGGGAGCGATTGTTACGGTGGCGTCCGATGCTGCCCACACGCCGCGAATCGGCATGAGCGCGTACGGTGCGTCGAAAGCGGCGCTGAAAAGCCTGGCGCTGACGGTGGGGCTCGAACTGGCGTCAAGCGGCGTGCGGGCGAACATCGTTTCGCCTGGTTCCACCGATACCGATATGCAGCGCACGCTGTGGACCAGCAGCGATGCGGAACAAAAGCGCATTGCTGGTTTTGGTGAGCAGTTTAAGCTGGGTATTCCGCTGGGTAAGATTGCCCGCCCGGACGAAATCGCCAGCACCATTCTGTTCCTCGCCTCCGACTATGCCAGCCATATCACCTTGCAGGATATCGTGGTGGATGGCGGCTCGACGCTGGGGGCGTAAATGATCTGGAAACGTCAGTTAACGCTCGGGGAGCTGAATGCCACCAGCGCGGGTACGATGGTCGCGCACCTGGGGATTGTGTACACCCGTCTCGGGGATGATGTACTTGAAGCCGAAATGCCGGTGGATGCCCGTACCCACCAGCCGTTTGGTCTGCTGCACGGCGGAGCCTCTGCGGCGCTGGCGGAAACGCTGGGGTCAATGGCCGGATTTATGATGACCGGCGACGGGCAGTGTGTGGTGGGGACGGAGCTAAACGCCACCCACCACCGTGCGGTGTCGCAAGGGAAAGTGCGCGCTGTCTGCCAGCCGCTGCACCTGGGTCGGCATAATCAGAGCTGGGAGATTGTGGTGTTCGACGAGCGAGACCGCCGCTGCTGCACCTGCCGGCTGAGTACGGCGGTGATGGGGTAGCGGGCTGCCCCTCACCCTAACCCTCTCCCCAAAGGGGCGAGGGGACCGATCGAGCGGATAGGGCTTTCCCATTCGTTCTGAAGACCTTCGCCCTCGTCTGAAGCGCGTCGGGGCGCCCTGTGCGAGAGGAGATCAAGCGCGTGGGGGGCCGCTTTTCTCCCTCGCCCCTTTGGGGAGAGATACCGTCTTGCGGTTCAGGCCGCAAGCGGTATCTCAGCGTCGAATATGCGACCCGATTTCACTACGCCATAAGCCAGTTGCAACAGCTTTCTCATTCCCGCGCAGACCTGCTCTTTCCCTGATTTTCCTCGTTCAGCCAGCCGCCCCATCAGGCTCTTCACCACTTCGTTATATCTGCCCGCGACGATGGCAGGCATGTACAACGCGCTACGTAACTCTCCCTGCCCCACCTTCGATATCCGGCTTTTCCCTTTCCACAACCCCGATTCACAGCGCCGTGGATTCAGTCCTGCATACGCCACCAGCGCCTTGCTGCTACTGAACCGGCGCAGGTTTCCCGCATATGCCAGCAGGCTGGCACTCAGCATATCTCCCACGCCCGGAATGCTCTTCAGCAGGGCTTTATCACGCTTCAGATCCGGGTTGTCGTCGATGTGCTGATTGATTTTCTTCTTCGTCTCTTCTATCAGCGCATCCAACTGGGCGATATGTTCAGTCAGGGACGCAAGGATGACCTCTTCAGCCCCTTCCAGCCGGTTTTCCTCCATCTGGCGCATCTCTTCCAGATTTTTCAGATGGCGGACCAGCGCAGTCAGTTGCCGCTCGTACAACGGCGCCGGGAACCAGGCCGATGGCTTATGCAGGGCGCAGTAACGCGCTATCAGCGCAGCATCACCTTTATCCGTCTTATTGCGGGTCAGTTCAGCCTTGCCAAAAGCGCTGATGCGCGCCGGATTTTCGAGGCTTACCCTGCAACCGTTATCAGCCAGCAGAGTGGCAAGTTCAGTGCTGTAGCAACCGGTGGCTTCCATGCAGACATGGCAGTCGCCAAAGCGCTTCAGCCAGGCCAGGAACTCGCGCGCCCCGGAAGAGGTATTCGCGAATTTTTTAGTTTTGTATTTCTGATTAGGAAGCAGAACGGCAACATCAAATTTGAGTTTGGCGATATCCACGCCGACAGGAACAAGATTCATGATGGCACTCCGTAACCTTATGACAATATCGCCGGACCATCCTTATATGTGGGTGCTCAGGGCACAGGATACCGTTCGGTCTTGAGGCGACAGGGAAACAGGTGACCGGGGCATAATCTCTCCCACGGGCTCAGAGGCACCAGGGCCAGGGGATGCTCACCGGTCACCTCCCGATGATCAGTCGGGGATCTTCTCCGGCTGAGCGGAGAAGATCAAGACATAAGGGCCGGGGTGAGGGGAGCAGACCGCACCCTTCCCTCAAATCCAGACCCGCTTCACCCTCTCATTCTTCCCTGACATTCTCATTACCGTACCTCATATAAGTGATCCCCGTAGCACACTGAAGTAAATGCCCGGTTTCATAACGAAATTCCTATGTTTCAACGTTGTTAAAAGTGACGAAGTGTTCTAGAAACAAAATGTAACATTTACTTTTACGCACACGGATAATCGCTATGAATAACTCAGGGAAATACCTTATATGGGCGTTGCTCTCCGTTGTCGGCGCGTTTGCTCTGGGCTACATCGCGCTGAATCGCGGTGAACAGATCAACGCGCTGTGGATAGTCGTTGCCGCAGTTTGTATCTATTTGATTGCCTACCGCTTTTATGGCTTATACATCGCTAAAAACGTCCTGGCTGTCGACCCGACCCGCATGACGCCCGCTGTGAAATACAACGATGGGCTGGATTACGTTCCCACAGACAAGAAAGTGCTGTTCGGTCACCATTTTGCCGCGATAGCCGGGGCAGGGCCGCTGGTCGGGCCGGTACTGGCCGCACAGATGGGCTATCTGCCGGGGATGATCTGGATCCTCGCCGGGGTGGTTCTCGCCGGAGCGGTGCAGGACTTTATGGTGCTCTTCGTCTCGACCCGCCGTGACGGTCGCTCACTGGGTGAACTGGTGAAAGAGGAGATGGGGGCCACCGCCGGGGTTATTGCGCTGGTGGCGACTTTTATGATCATGGTGATCATCCTCGCGGTGCTGGCGATGATCGTGGTAAAAGCGCTGACCCACAGCCCGTGGGGAACCTACACCGTTGCCTTTACCATCCCGCTGGCGATTTTCATGGGGATCTATATTCGCTACCTGCGTCCCGGACGCATCGGTGAAGTCTCCGTCATTGGCCTGTTTTTCCTTATTTTCGCGATTATCTCCGGCGGCTGGGTGGCGGAAAGCCCGACCTGGGCGCCGTACTTTGATTTTACCGGCGTACAGTTGACCTGGATGCTGGTGGGTTATGGTTTCGTGGCGGCAGTATTGCCGGTCTGGCTGCTGTTGGCCCCGCGTGATTACCTCTCCACCTTCCTGAAAATCGGCACCATTATCGGCCTGGCGATTGGCATTCTGATTATGCGTCCGACGCTGACCATGCCGGCGCTGACGAAATTTGTCGACGGCACCGGGCCAGTCTGGACGGGCAACCTCTTCCCGTTCCTGTTTATCACCATCGCCTGCGGTGCGGTGTCGGGCTTCCATGCGCTGATCTCGTCCGGCACCACGCCGAAGATGCTGGCGAACGAAGGGCAGGCCTGCTTTATCGGGTATGGTGGCATGTTGATGGAATCCTTCGTGGCGATCATGGCGCTGGTGTCAGCCTGTATCATCGATCCGGGCGTCTACTTCGCCATGAACAGCCCGATGGCGGTGCTGGCACCGGCAGGCACTACCGATGTCGTGGCCTCTGCCGCCCAGGTGGTGAGCAGCTGGGGTTTTAGCATCACGCCGGAAGCACTGAAAAATATCGCTGATGAGGTGGGGGAGCAGTCGATCATCTCCCGTGCGGGCGGTGCGCCAACGCTGGCGGTGGGCATGGCCTACATTCTGCACGGCGCGCTCGGTGGCATGATGGATGTGTCGTTCTGGTACCACTTCGCCATTCTGTTCGAAGCGCTGTTCATTCTGACGGCAGTGGATGCCGGTACCCGTGCCGCACGCTTTATGCTACAGGACCTGCTGGGGGTGATCTCTCCGGGGCTTAAACGTACCGATTCACTACCGGCGAACCTGATTGCCACGGCGCTGTGCGTGCTGGCCTGGGGTTACTTCCTCCATCAGGGGGTGGTCGATCCGCTTGGCGGCATTAACACCCTCTGGCCGCTGTTCGGCATTGCCAACCAGATGCTGGCAGGCATGGCGTTGATGCTCTGCGCTGTTGTGCTGTTCAAAATGAAGCGTCAGCGTTACGCCTGGGTGGCGCTGGTGCCAACGGCCTGGCTGCTGGTCTGTACCCTGACCGCAGGCTGGCAGAAAGCCTTTAGCCCGGATGCGAAAGTGGGCTTCCTGGCGATTGCCAATAAGTTCCAGGCGATGATCGACAGTGGTACTATTCCGGCGCAGTACACCCAGTCTCAGCTTTCCCAGTTGGTGTTCAACAACCGTCTGGATGCCGGGCTGACCATCTTCTTTATGGTGGTTGTGGTCGTGCTGGCATTTTATTCAGTGAAAACCGCAATGGCGTCACTGAAAACTGCCGCGCCAACCTCACAGGAGCGTCCGTTTGAGCCGATGCCGGACAATCTCAAAGAGATTGTGAACCAGGCGAAAAGCGCACATTAACCTTTGCCCTCACCCCGGCCCTCTCCCTGTGGGAGAGGGTATTAATGTTCCCTCTCCCTGTGGGAGAGGGGTAACGAGAGATGAAATATGTTCGACACCCTTTCGAAAGCAGGCAAATACTTAGGCCAGGCCGCCAAAATGATGATTGGCGTACCGGACTATGACAACTACGTGGAGCATATTCGCCAAACGCACCCGGACCAGACGCCGATGACCTACGAGGAGTTTTTCCGTGAGCGTCAGGATGCCCGTTATGGCGGTAAGGGCGGAGCAAAGTGCTGTTAGCCCCCTTTGGGCAAATCGCGTGCAAAGGTACGCAAGTCATTGAGTTGGACTCTCAGAGAGGAGAGTCCTGTGTCCGGTCATACATATACTCTCTACACGTGCCCTGACGTCGTTATGCACTCTGTTTCCCGTTCAGCCTGTTCAGTGATGAAACCGGCCTGCGGTGAGTGCGGCAGTGTATCCCCCTTTTAGCCGTTACTTTGTTTATGAGGTTCAGGTTATATCTGCTCCTGGCAGGAAGCAGTCCGCCTTGAGAGCACTGTCGGGTGCGGGCGGCGAGCGGGTACGCAGTCCAGCGAACGAGGGTAAAAAAACCGCCTCGCGGCGGCTTTATCACTCTTGCCAAAAACTCAATTGTATAAGTCGGTACGCCGGTCTGGTTGAAGCTTGCCATCCCCTTATACTGCGGCAACACCGCCATCAACGAAAAGCTCATGTCCGGCGACGAAGCTACTTTCGGCAGAGGCTAGGAAGAGAACCGCGCGCGCCACTTCGTTCGGCTCCCCTAATCGCCCAAGCGGAACGCCCATGTTCAAAGCGTCTTCGATGCCTGGATTTGAGTCGAGGTAACCTCTTATGAGAGGTGTTTCTGTACCGCCTGGAGATACAACATTTACACGGATACCTCGCTCTTTAAGATCGCTCGTCCAGCTTCGCGCGAACGAGCGCACCGCTGCCTTACTTGCGTTATATATCGACTGGCCTGGCAGACCTTTACTCCCGGCGATAGATCCGTTCAGGACGACAACGCCCCCTGACTGCATCAACGGTAGTGCTTGCTGTACAGTCAATACCACGCCCTTCACATTGACGTTGAAGATAGCGTCAACGTGCTTGCTTTCAATCGCATCGAGGTGAGCGACTTCATGAATGCCCGCATTGGCGAATACGACATCTACCTTTTGATAGTCTTGTTGGATCCGGTGGTAAAGCCTGCCGACAGCGGCTGAGTCAGTAACGTCACCCTGCACGCCGACCGCGCCGTGACCAATCTCTTTCACTGCCTCATCAAGCTGTTCTTGCCGACGCCCCGTAATGTAGACGTGGGCACCTTCGATGGCGAAAAGTTTTGCCGTAGCGAGGCCGATGCCATCACTGCCCCCCGTTATCACGACAACTTTATTTTCAAAGCGTTTAGTCATTTCGCAGCCCTTAGTTAAGTGGAGTGTTGCTCCACTTATAATATGGAGGCATACTCCACTTAACAAGCAGCAGGGGAAAATAAAGTGAGTGACGAACCAATCCTTCGGGCAGATGCGCAGAAAAACCGCGCACTTATCCTGTCTGCCGCCGAGGCGCTATTTCTGAAAAAAGGGGCGGGGGTTGCGCTTGAAGAAGTAGCCAAAACCGCAGGTGTCGGAATCGGTACGCTTTATCGTCGTTTTCCCACCCGTGAAGCGCTCTTTGCCGCAACCAGCAATGAACGTTTCCTGTCGCTGGCTGAAAACAGCCGGCTGCGCGATGCAGAGTTAACGCCTGTCGTTGCGGTAAGAACTTTTCTTGAAGAGCTGGCCATCTACACGAGCACCTATCAGAGTCTTGCGGCTTCAATTGGAACGGTCATTAAATGCGGAACACCCGGTTGTAATGCAATCACAGCAGAAGGGCACCGGTTGCTTCAGCGTGGGCAAGAGACAGGTACCCTCCGCCGCGATGTTACTTTCGAAGATTTTATCTACGTGATAACCGCCATCTCTATCGCCATCGAAAATGATCGCTCATCGGTATCCCGTATCGGTCATCTGGTGGATTTATTCCTCAACGGCATAGCAGAGAAAAAATAGAATTCGCCAGGTGCTGCCTGGCGCCCTCTGTAGGGAGCAGGTCACTTATCGTCGGCACGCATCACCAGCCAGATACCGATCGCGGAAATCACCATCCCGAAAGCCATCTGCCAGGACAGCGGTTCATCGAACATGGCCCAGGCCCAGAGCAAGGTAATGGGTGGGCTCAGATACAACACACTGGCAACCCGGGTGGGGGAGCTTCGTTTCAGGCAGAGCCAGTACAACCCGTAGCCGCCAAAGGTCGACAGGCCTACCGTCCACAGCACGCTCATAGCGAAGCCGGCAGTGGGAACGGGTGTCAGACTGCCCTGGCTGCCCTCTATGGCCGCGAAGGCGAAACACGAGACGAAACATTGCAGCCAGAGGTTGGGGAGTAAATCCATTGAGTGTGAGCGGCTGAGGCGTTTCTGCCATAACGTGGCTACGGCAAGTGACAGCATGCCTGCCACCGGCAAGCCGTATGCCCACAGCGGTGCCTTTCCCAGCTCCAGCACGTCAAGGGTGACCCATATCACTCCGATAAGGCCAACGATCAGCCCGAGCCAGACTTGACGCACTAAGCGTTCCCCAAGAAAAATGGCCGCCAGCAACGCCATGCCCAGCGGCAGCAGATCCGCGCACAGGGCCACCAGTCCCGCCGGAACCCCGAGCGCGATGCCCTGCGTCACCCCTGACATATACCCGGCCATTGCCAGCAGTCCTATCCCCGCATTGCTCAACAGGACCCTAAAAGGCGTCTTCAGAAGGGAGTTATAGACGAAGGGTAATAAGACAACGGAGACCACCACGCAACGCCAGAAGACAACCAGCAATGGCGGAGCGTAATCAATGGAAAATCGTGCGCCAATAAACCCTGAACTCCAGGCGAGCAGCAGCCCGGCCTCCAGCAAGGGCAGCGGCAGGGTCTGGCGCCAGCTATGACACGATAATTGTTGAGGTTGAATCTTAGTCGTTTTGCTCATTCCAAAAGGCTAAGGAACCAGGATAATCTAGTAAATCAAAATGTCTTGTAGCAGTTGTTCACAAGGATTGAATTATGACCGCCATTCTTGATATCGATCTGTTGCGCACTTTTCATGCCGTGGTGCGAATCGGCAAATTCAGCGCGGCAGCGAGGCACCTGCATAAAAGCCCGGCGGCGGTGAGCGTGCACATCCAGCGCCTTGAAACGGTGGCTGGCGGCAGGTTGCTTAATCGCGATAATCAGTCCGTTAGCCTTACGGTGTTGGGTACACGGCTGTTAGGCGCGACTGCCGAACTCTTACGTCAACACGATCAGGTGTTGGCTGATCTTCATGGCCCCGATCTGGCGGGGCGGATCATGCTGGGCGTTCCTGACGAATACGCAGCTCAAGTCATCAGAGAGATATTGCCGACATTTACCGCGGCCTGGCCGAACGTGGTGCTGGAGCTTAAAATGGGAACGAGTTATGTACTCAGAGAGTGGGTTGAGCGCGGTAATTTAGATGCCGCCGTTATCGTTCAGCATAAAGAAGAAACCAGCCGGGACATGCATGTTTTGATGTCAACTACACCAGTCTGGGTTAGTTCAGTAAGTACAGACATGACGCTTAACGATCCATTGCCTCTGGCCGTTTATTCAGCCCCATGCATCTACCGCGAGGCCATTACTGAAACACTTAAAGCAACAGGTCGGCGTGCGCGCATTGTACTTGAGAGCCACTCCAGTCAGGCGGTGCATGCGTGTGTCGAGGCAGGGTTAGCGGTTAGCCTGATAGATCGTGCAAAAGTGTCCCGACGTATGCAGATTCTGGAAGGGATGCCAGTCATTCCGGATCATAACATCATATTCATACGCAGCGCCGCATCTGGTGGGAACGAAGCCGTGGAGTTACTGGCCCGTGCAATGCAGCAGTCATTCCGTCTGTAAGGGGGGGTATTGGCGTGCAGGTGCAATGCAGATACAGAGCGGTAAGACTGTCAGGTGCGCTATGGGCGAAAAATACCCGGAGGCACAACGCTCTCCGGGCTGGCGGTCAGTTAAATTTTAGCGCCGCTTGCGGGCCTTGTTCCAGCACGGGACCCTGCTGGGTTTTGATCCGTACTGCTTCTCCTTTCCCGTTCACATAGCGTGCCTGCACGCCATATTTCGCCTCAATATCAATATGATGAAGCGAGACGTCTTGCACTGCAGATTCCGGTAAGCCGCTAAAAATCATGGCGTGATCCGCATTCGTGGCGGTGAGATTCGAAATATTGACGCCGCTGATTTTAGGCGTTGTCGCCGTAACTTGCGCGTTATCGAGCGCGGAAATGAGCGTGTTGCCTTTGGCGCCGGACTGACCACTGTAGCTGTTGGTCACCAGAATCGGTGTGGCGACATTCGTCATCGTCAGATTTTCGGCGACCAGCGGACCGATGGTGTTGCCACGATCCCGTGCGGATTTAATTCGCACCCCGTTTTCGGTATTGATAAAGGTGACATTACTGACCGTCACGCGGCCAATACCGTTGGCGGTTTCACTGCCAACCGATATGCCGTGACCGTCGCGCATGACAGAATCACGCACGGTAATATCTTTAGAAGGTGCAGCAGTCCCCGGCACCAGGCCAGATTTGATAGCAATGTTGTCATCCCCCGTGTGGATATCCATCTTCGAGACAGTCACATTGCGTGACGAGACAATATCCATACCGTCAGTATTTGGCGAGGTGGTCGGGTTATTAATACTGACTTCATGCACTTCAATATCGGCGCTGTTGCGGATAACTATGTTCCACATTGGCGAGTTCGTCAGATGAAGTTGTTCAATCTTGCCGCCGGTAACGTTATTAAATTCAACAAACCACGGGCGAGGCGCGCCATTTGCCAGTGGAATGCCAGGGAAACGATCCGTAAAGGCTTTGGGGTTACCGCTGCGTACTTCGGCCCGGATTTTCAGTGCCTCCGGCCACCAGGTCTTTTCTCCATCACCATCCAGCGTACCCCCGCCTGTTATCGCAACATTGTGCACGTCACTGGCAAAAATAAAGGCTTCGTTCGCCCGTGCCGGGTGGCCTATAAAGGCCTGCACAAACTTGCCTTCCTGGTTGTTCGCTTTCAGTGTGGCGCCTTTATCGATCTGGAGTGTGATGTTGCTCTTTAGCTGCAATGGGCCGCTGAGCCATACGCCCGGGGAGAGCCTTACCGTGCCGCCGCCGCGTTCGCTGCATTGTTGAATTGCCTGTTGGATAGCGTGCGTATTGAGGGTTCTGGCATCGCCTTTACCACCAAAAGATTCAGGAATACAAGATGTTGGCGCAGCCTGCGCAGCGAAAGATGTCATGGCACCACAGCAGAATAATGCCAGCAGAGATTTATTCATAAGGCCTCATAGTTATTAGTCAGACATTAGAAAATTCAAGGTGCAGGTTGACGGACCGTTGAGCAGCTTTTCACCGCAGGTGACAGCAGGAACCAGTAAATTGTCTGTCAAAAAATTTTGGTGGGAGTGGCGAAATCCACTAACGTGACGATTTGTTCAACAGCACACCCTGAAGATTCAGAATCATAAAGTGCCCAACCATCAAAAAATGTGAGGCAGCGAATAATAAGCCATTGAGTAATATCAATTATCTCTATTATCAGATAATTCTTGTATGGATATTATATATCGGGGACCGTTGCCGCCCCTGCACCCTCTCCGACCGTACTTATTGTATAAATTGAAAAATGTTCGTTTTTGGCACGGAGCGGGCACAGGTGCTGCAAGAGCTGCTGTGAGCGGGTAACGGAAGTTCGTAATTTATCCCCTAGTTGATGATGCGTGTTAATAAATGGGGAGCAGGTCACGCGTATCAGGTATAGGGGGAAAAGCATAGTAGATATCTAATCAGTAGTGATTGAAGTGGCCCGTCAGCAGGGCCATGAACTGAATGCCGGCAGCTACGTTGCCGCGTGGCCGGAACGCTCGCCGAAAAGGCGTGTCACTGCCAGCGCATGACCGCTCCGGAAAATCGATGGAGCAAGCCTGCGCCCCCGGAGATAATCCTTCTTCATGGCGCTGCTGGTGGCCATGTAATTTACGAGTTTCTCTTTTCTGTGGGAGAGAAATTGCCAGAAACACCGGCAGGGCGATATCTGGCAATAAGATGGGTTTATTCGCAGGAGGCGTAAAACTCTTCTTTGCTGTTTCCATACCACGCAGAGCATTTCTGTGCTGTTGTGGGTACCTTTACAGTGGCAGTTTTATGTATTCCCTTATACTGGCAAACAAGAAATACGGACGTGTTATGCTCCTTCGCATCATCCTGTGAGTCCTGAAGTGTCCATACCATTTCTTCATCCGTATCCGGTAATAGTGAAGCCCTTTCTTCTGGCGGCCCGACGAAAACATCAACTAAATTCATCCGGTGTGTTTTGTTACCTTCTTTTAAAACAGGCGGGCAGCTTACTTTTTCGGCAAAAACAGAACTGGAAAAAAGCAAGGCCACGCTACCTGAAATTAATGTTTTACTCCACGACATAGTAATTCCCTCCGACGTTTTCGGGACGCAGTTGCTGAGTGAATCGGATAGTTCGCTGACTGACAGAGTGAGGTGTTATTATTTTTTCGCCTCGTCTATCGGTACCCTGTCCATCCACTGATCCAGAACCTGAATCCCATTTTTATCCTGTCCAGGATAAATTGCTGCGTGGGATCTGCCATCAGTATGATTTCCGTATCGACCATCGACATCAAACGTTGCTATTGCTGTGCCGGGGGCAATCAATCTATTTCCTTTAACCAGAGCGCCGCGTCGCCATGCCGCCGTTCGCGGCATATTGGCTGCCTTTTGAGTAAATGCCACACACTGTCCACTGCCAACAGATTGCCCGATATAAGCCCGTGGGGTTTCCGCTATGTAAGCCATTTCCTTTGTTTCACTGTGGATTAGTGCGTCCATATTCTTTTACATGCCAGATTACAGACAAGCGGGGAATGAGTGAAAGTATCCGATTAAGATTATGCCTGGTCTGCGTCGAAATTTATTCTCCTGCCGAATCAGAAATGACGACAGCGGCCAGAGGGCTAAGGCGCATAGTTAACCGCGTTGCTAATTTGCAACTCACTACGACGTTGGCGCACACACTCGTACAGCAATCACTAGTTCGTCGATAACCCGCTTCAGCTCTTTCTGAAGACGACGTATCCCGACCTGAGCATCTGACTTTTCTTTATTAGTGTTAGGATCCGGACCGTACTTCTTTATCCAGGCATGAAGGCTGTGGGTGGTGATAACAAGACGTGTTGCAACGCTGGAAACAGAATAACCGCGATTAATAACCTGTTTGACTGCTTCAATTTTAAACTCTTCGGGGTAACGCTTACCGCTAATGGGCACTCTCCTCACGTCATCTTAAATGACTCTGGGGTGTCTGTTAAACCCGTGGTGATTCAGTGACCCATTTCCGCAACCAATGTCCAGAATATGTCCTCCTGCTGGCAGATAGCTTGCAAACCAGTCAAGCCATTGTTTTTCAGACAAATCGACAGGCCGCATGCTTTCGAAAGCTGAAGCATTTCTTTCATAAAGAGAGATTACTGCGTTGAAAGTTTCTTTTTTCGTCATATTCCTTTCCAACATTCTGAACTGACATCATTTGCTAATGCAATGTAGCAAGCCTTTCAGAAGGAGTATGCCTGCACAATAACAGGGGGCCGAACAGCCGATGAAGCGATGTATCAGCATAATTCATAGCATTAAAATCCGCTTCTGGCCCAAGGTGGACAGGGGCGCTGAAGGCCCGCTTAGCGCGGCGGGCGCGCCTTCAGCCCGTTTTTTATAGCCCCAGTAAAGGCAGATTTTTGCCCGCTGAGAGCGGGTAAATTTTATGCGTTGTCGGAACGGTTTCTGTGCTTTCAGGCGGCAAAAAAACACTGTCAGATTCACAGAACCTCAACCACCTCAAATTCTTCGGCGATCAGTTCCATATCATCAGAGAACACTCCCGCCCGGGTAAAAAAACGCTGATGCTCTTTCCGCCAGTATTCGAGGCTTAAATCGCCTTCGCCCTCTTTGCGGGCAAATTCCGCAGTAACATCACAAAAACGTACCAGTCGCAGTGAAACCAATCGGATAACGCATACAGGTACATCCTGACCATCAAGGATGATGTTATAGCTACCAATTTGGGGTGCGGACTCTTCCTCCTGATAAGAGACAAAAGATCCACATGAGGCGGTTTTCATCCCTCTTGTAACCAGGGCCGCGAGTTCATTGGCCAGTGCCTGACTGTCACCCATTTGCCAGGCATTCGCGCCTGGATACTTCTTTTTTAATCCATCAATCCCACACATCAGAAGACCTTTTTATTCGCCTGTTAACAACGCAATCCCGGAGCTGTTTTGCGCATCGATTTACCGGACATTAACATTGCTGCTTACATCCTGGTATCTCATTCCGGGAGTGCGCGTTCAGCCATGACCCCGTGGCCTGCCTGATTAACGGGCGAAGTATTCTACTTTTTCAAAGGCCGCACGCAGCCTCGCCGGACTCAGTTCACCCGGCAGGTAATGGATGGACTCGACCGGGCGCAAGGTATGCGCTATCACCCGGTCCAGCTCGTCGCGGTTGTTGATGTCCACCTCCAGCGCCGCCAGCGTGGTGGGCAGGTTAAAGCGCTGGTATGCGTTCACTAACTGTGCGAGCACTTCGTCCTGTCCAAGCAGGGCGCTCTGCACCAGAATGCCGTAGGCCACTTTAGTGCCGTGGAGGAACTTCTCCGTCTGCGGCAACACCGTCAGACCATTGTGCACGGCGTGCGCCGCGGCAACCCGGGTGTAACGTTCGCCCAGCCCGCCGACCATACCGCCGCCAGCGATAATCGCATCCACCACATCCTGAAAGGCCTGCGTGACCTCGCCACGCGCCTGATCCGCCAGCGCCTCTTCGCTGCTGGCAAGCAGCACATCGCGGATCGCCAGCGCGTTGTTAATCCCAAGGCGTACCGTCAGTGACAGATTTTCAGGCTCAGGCGCCAGAACCACCGCTTCATACCACTTTGCCAGGGTGTCACCGATCCCTGCGAGCAGGTACTCCGCCGGGGCATTCAGAATGATGCGCGGCTCAACCAGCACCAGGAAATTGGCATCGTCAAAGATTTCAAAATGCAGCGCCTGACCGGCATCGTTGTACCAGACCGATAGCGGCGTCCAGGCAGCGCAGGTTGCGGCGATAGTCGGAATCGCCACCACCGGCAGACCTAAACGGCGCGCCACCGCTTTGGCGGTATCGAGCAGCGCACCACCGCCCACGCCAATCACCACCGTGCGATCGTCACCGGACAACTGCGCCAGCTCCGCCACATCGTGCTCGCTGCAATGGCCTTTGAACAACAGATGCTTCGCGCCTGGTGCGTTAAAGCTCTCCGGCAGGAACGGGCGCGCCCCTTCGATGGCGCGCTCGCCATAAATCCACACCGCACGCGACAGCGCCTGGGGGCTATAGAAATCATGCAGATGCGCCAGACTGCCCGCGTGGGAGAAATAGTTGGCCGGGCCGGGAACGACGCGAATATTAGTGTTGCTCATTTGTTGTGTCCTTGTGTACTATCGCTATCCAGATGTTATGTCTGGACATCCGGATGGCTAATATTATTTTGCTTTATCTTATGCCTTTTCCGTCGTTGCCAGTCAAGGCAGGCTGTGAAAAATTCAACAAATAAACTTATTTATCAGGAACTCGCGTCGGATGAGCCTAAACCACCTCGACATGCGCAACATCAGCCTCGCGTTTGGCGGCTTCAGCGCGTTATCGCACGTTGATTTCACCCTCCGGGGCGGCTCGGTGCATGCCCTGACAGGCGCTAACGGGGCGGGAAAATCGACGCTAATGGCGGTGCTGTGCGGCACGCACGGTCATTACGAAGGTGAGATAGTCATCAACAATGTCCCTGTGAATATTCGCACCCCGCGCGATGCCAAACAGTCAGGCATTCACCTGGTCCAGCAGGAAGTGGACGTGGCGCTTATCCCTGGTCTGTCGATAGCAGAAAACATTATGCTCGACCGTCTGGCGGAGGCGGGTCATCGCTGGCGCTGGGGCGAAATGCGCCAGCTTGCGCAGCAGGCGCTTGCCCAACTGGACGTCAGCATCGATGTGCGCCGTTCTGTCGATACCTGTTCGCTTGCGGAAAAACAGCAAATTCTGCTGGCGCGGGCGCTCTCTCACCACTGTCGTTTTCTGATTCTGGACGAACCCACCGCCCCGCTCGATAAGCACGAGAGTGAGCGCTTGTTCACCGTGGTGCGCCGCCTGCAACAGCAGGGCATTGGCGTGGTGTTTATCTCCCATCGCATCCATGAGCTGAAAGCCATCTGCGACACCCTGACCGTGCTGCGTGACGGCAAGCTGATTGAGTCAGGCCCGATGGCGGAACTCAGCGGTGAGCAGATCGTCGAGAGGATGCTCGGTCATGAACTGAGTGACATCTACCCGCCGCGTCGCCCGCCGCACAGCGATGAGGTGCTGTTAAGCATTGACGGCCTGCACGATGAACAGCTACTGAAAGATATCTCTCTGCGCCTGCGCAAAGGGGAGATTCTGGGGATAGCGGGCCTTGCCGGAGCCGGGAAAACCGAACTGTGTAAAGCGCTGTTTGGGGCCAGCAAAAGCAAAGTGACGCGCGGCGAACTCAACAGTCAGCCGTGGCGGCCGCGTGACCCGGCCGATTCGGTGACGCGTGGCATGGCGCTGGTGCCGGAGGAGCGGCGCAAAGAGGGCATCTTCATTGATGAGCCTGTCGCCATGAATCTGGCGGTCAGCGCCGACCACACCTTCTCCCGCTGGAGCCTGTTTGGCCATCGTCAGGCCTGGCGCTGGGCGCAGGAGGTGATTGCCCGTGTTGGCGTGCGCACCACCGGTCCCGGGCAAACCTTACGTCGTCTTTCCGGCGGTAACCAACAGAAAGTGGCGATCGGCAAATGGTTGCGTGGCAATGCTAACGTGGTGATTTTTGACGAGCCGGCCAAAGGGGTGGACGTGAAAGCCAAAACCGATCTGTTTCAGCTGATTGACGGGCTGGCGCGGGAAGGGAAAGGCGTCATTTATGCCTCCGGGGAGTTTTCTGAACTGGTGGGATTGTGTGACCGTATTTGTGTGCTCTGGGACGGGCGCATTGTGGCAGAAGTGAAGGGCGAGGAGGCCCGCGAAGAGACCTTACTTTATTTTTCTACCGGAGGAACGGCAGCGTGAGCAAAGCCCTTTCAGTGAAGGCTGCGGTGTCACCCCGTCAGCAGTTTTTCGATTTTCTTTATAAATGGGGCATGCTGCTGACGGTTGTCGCGCTGGTCGCTATCTTTGGCCTGGCGTCAGATAACTTCCTCGACCCGTTTAACATCATCAATATCCTGCGTTCTATTGCCATCGTCACGGTGATTGCCGTCGGGGTATCTATCTCTCTGACCATCGGCGGCTTTGACCTGTCGGTCGGTTCCACCGCGTCGCTCGCCAATGCGCTGGTAATTTCACTTTTCGTCTGGCATGGCTTTGGCACCACCGAAGCCATCCTGGTGACGCTGGCGCTCTGTACGCTGGTAGGGCTGTTTAACGCCTTTTTAATTGTGGTGTTGCGCATTCCCGACATGCTCGCCACCCTCGGCAGCCTGTTTGTGATCCAGGGCGTGGCGATGACTTACAGCTACGGCGGGTCCATCACCCAGAACATGGTACTGCCGAGCGGCGAGATGGCAGAAGGGGTGATCCCGGAGGCCTTTGGCCTGCTCGGGCAGGTACCGGTCATCGTCATTATTATGCTGGTGGTCACTGTGGTGGCGCAGCTCGCGCTTTCACTGACTACCCACGGTCGTCGCATGTACGCCATTGGCGGCAACCCGGAAGCGGCGCGTTTATCCGGCATTCGTACCACCCGCTATAAGGTGGCGGCCTATGTGATTGCCTCCCTGTTGGCCGGTCTTGGCGGCATTCTGCTGGCCTCTCGCATCGGCTCGTCTCAGGTCAATGCCGGTGGCGGCTATCTGATGGATGCGGTCGCGGCGGCGTGGATCGGTTTCTCGCTGGCCGGTTCCGGCAAGCCCAATGCGCTCGGTACGCTGGTGGGCGCGGTGATTCTCGGTGTGCTGTCGAACGGGCTGGTGATGCTCTCGGTTCCGTATTACGCCATGGACATTATTAAGGGGCTGGTGCTGGCCGGTGCCCTTGCGTTGACTTACTTCCAGCGTCGTTAATTATTCAGGGGATAACAGATGAAAAAGATAGCACTCTCTTTACTGACGCTGGGATTACTGAGCGCGCTGCCGGGCTATGCGGCAACACCGGCACCGGTTCCGGAGGCCATCGCCAGCCATAACGGGCCGATCCGCATTGCGCTTATCCGCAATCTCGGCTCCGATGACAACACCACTCAGTTTGTTTCCGGGGCGTTGCAGGAGGGCAAAAAACTCGGTTTTAAGGTGAGCACCTTCCTCAGCAACGGTGATGATGCGAAGTTCCAGGATTTTATCAACCAGGCTATCAGCCAGAAATATGACGGGATTATCCTCTCTCAGGGGCGTGATCCGTACTCCACGGCACTGATCAAAAAAGCGGTGGATGCAGGCATTAAAGTTTCCGTCTTTGATACCGCTGTAAGCGGTGAGATTCCGGGCGTGACGGTGACTCAGCAGGACGATGCCTCACTCACCAGACTCTCCTTTGGCGCGCTGGCAAAGGATTTCAATGGTAAAGCCAATATCATCAAACTGTGGGTTGCCGGTTTCCCGCCGATGGAGCGCCGTCAGGCCGCTTATGCTGAGCTGCTAAAAGAGTACCCTGGCATTAAAGAGCTGGAGTCCATCGGTGCGGTCTCGTCTGACGTGCAGGGCGACACTGCCAACAAAGTGGGCGCGGTGCTGGCGAAATATCCGAAAGGGCAGATTGATGCCATCTGGGGTACCTGGGACGCCTTCAGCCAGGGCGCTTACAAAGCGCTGAAGGAGAATGGTCGTACTGAGATCAAACTCTACAGCATCGACGTCTCCAACCAGGACCTGCAACTGATGCGTGAATCCAACAGCCCGTGGAAAGTGAGCGTGGCAGTCGATCCGAAGCTGATTGGCGCCACCAACGTGCGTCTAATCGCCAACAAAATTGCGGGCGAACCGACACCGGCAACCTATGACTTCAAAGCGGCTGCCATTCCGCAGGCGCTGCTGGCGGCTCAACCCGGCGCGGTGAACGTGGCATCACTGGCGAAAATTATTCCAGGCTGGGGCCAGACCGAAGACTTTATCGCCCCGTGGTTCGCCACTCTCGAAGCCAAAGCGAAGTAACGGATGCTTTTCTCGCTCTCCCCGTGGGAGGGCGGCTTGCTTTTCTCTTTCCCCGTGGGCGGTGTGAATGCGTTTTGCTCCTCTCGCGGTGGGCGGTGTGAATGCGTTTTGCTCCTCTCGCGGTGGGCGGTGTGAATGCGTTTTTCTCCTCTCTCCGTGGGCGGTGTGAATGCGTTTTTCTCCCTCTCCCCGTGGGAGAGGGTCGGGGTGAGGGCAACAAACCGCCCCCCCGCTTAAAAGGAATACTTATGGCAACAGAACTCCCACGCCCGGAATACAGCCGCAACATGCGGCTCATTGGTCATAGCGACCAGGGCGGACGCCCGGATGGCGTACAACTGATGGTCCACCGTGGCTTTGCCTACATCGGTCACATGGTCTCTCAGGGCTTCTCCATCGTCGACGTGCGTGATCCCAAAAATCCCAGACCGGCTGGTTTCGTTCCGGCACCGCCCGGCACCTGGAACGTGCATTTACAGGCGCATGACGATCTCCTGCTGGTGATCAACGCCCGCGATCTGTTCGCCGATGCCCGTTTTGCCGATGAGAAGGTCTACTACACCCGCTCGGTCGGTGAGACGGTCAGCGACGTAGAGGACAGAGGCTGGAGCGCCGGGCTGCGTATTTTTGATATCTCCACGCCGGACAAACCGCGTGAAATCAGCTTCCTGTCGCTCAGCGGCATTGGTATTCACCGCATCTGGTACGTAGGCGGGCGCTGGGCCTATGTCTCTGCGCTGATTGACGGCTTTAGCGATTACATTTTTCTGACCATCGATCTGGCCGATCCTCGTAAGCCTGAAGTGGCGGGGCGCTGGTGGCTACCCGGCATGAACCAGGCGGCAGGCGAAACGCCGGACTGGGAAACAGGCAAACGCTATGCGCTGCACCACGCGATTATTGCGGGCGACACCGCCTATGGGAGCTGGCGTGACGGCGGGCTGACGCTGCTGGATGTGAAAGACAGAACGGCGCCGAAGCTTATCAGTCATCGTAACTGGAGTCCGCCGTTTGGCGGCGGCACCCATACCGCGCTGCCGTTGCCGGATCGCGACCTGCTGGTGGTGCTTGATGAAGCGGTACTGGATAACCAGGAGGATGGCGAGAAGCTGATCTGGCTGTTCGATATCCGCGAGCCGTCAAATCCAGTGAGTATCTCCACCTTCCCACAGCCGGATGAGAGTGATTATGTGGCAAAAGGAGCGCACTTCGGGCCGCACAATCTGCATGAAAACCGTCCGGGGAGTTTTGTCAGTTCAACGCTGATTTTTGCCACCTATCAGAATGCTGGTGTGCGTGCCTATGATATTTCCAATCCGTATCGTCCGGTGGAAACCGGTGCGCTGGTGCCTGCGGCACCGGAAAAAATGATGGATACGCGGCCGGGCCGTACGCAGGTGATTCAGTCCTGTGATGTGTTTGTCGATGCGCAGGGGATAATTTACAGCACGGATTACAATGGTGGTTTGTCGGTGATTGAGTATTTGGGGTGAATAAACCGCTCTCCCGGCAGAAGAATGCTGCCGGGAGGGTGTGAGATTTATTCTTTATAGCCATCCATTTTTAATAATGCGTCAAGCACATTGAGATCAACTGTTAAATCCTGCACATCATTTTCCAGTAGATTTAAATATTGTTTTTTGAATGCGGATTCAAGTGCATTTAACGAGGCTAGCATTCCTTGATTTACAACTTCATCTTCGGGATTTTGTTTTGTGATTTTTAAATAGTTTTGGATGATTTTATTTAAGTACGGAAGGTATCGGTTTAAAAAAGCTTTACCTTGTATTTCATCACGTTTATCTTCTTCAATGGCGCACATAATATTTTTAGCCAAAACTGCTATTTCAATGATTTTCGTGCTTAAATATGGTGCCATGTTTTGGCTGGAACATTTTAATTCGGTGATAAGATTTGTGTAGTTAATGCTTTTACTTTCCAGGATATCTTCGGTTTTGCCATTATCATTAGCATCAATCTTTGTTGGCGTTGATTTAGGTTTTGTTTCAATAAATCGGCCAAATTCGAGCAGGAAAATTACTGAGAAAATAATATAGTAGATAATGGAAATTTCAGGTAATGCTGCAAAGTTATATAAGGTTACAGAAATTATAATTAGTGTTATTCGTGTTATGGTCCATGCATCATGTTGATGGTCTGGATGCAATTCAGTGAAAGATAGCAGCATTGAATTCATTAGTGCTATCCAAAGTGGCATAATTATTAGCATTCCAAAAAACAAAGAAATCGCACCGGCTATGCTTGAGATAAACATATGTTGGATTTTCTTTTTTTCATAAAAAATAACAAAGAAAGAAATCCATAACATTATTAATATCAGTGCCTGAATGTCATCATTTGTCAGAATTAGCTTCTTTGTGTTATCGCTCATATCTGATATTGCAACGATATAGATCAGCGCTACCGCAAAAGAAATGAATGCGTATGCACCGAGTTTTACAATCTTTTTGAGTATATTAAAAACATTTTTCAATGTTTTCATCGTTACTTCCTCTTCAGATGTGGTTTGCATTGCGTTGATTTCCGGCAATGGATGCCAACCGCGCTTTGAGGTTGTGTTCCATAACAACTAATTCTTTTTCGACGGCAGTACGCTGAACACGAGCTTCATCTACAATAGAAACGGTTGACTCTATCGCATTTATTAGCTGGGTCTGCACTTCACGCAGTGTTTCAATGTCTACAACGGAACGTTCAACCTCTCTGGCGATTTCGACACTGCCTGAATTAAGCAACTGTGCATTTTTTCTGAGCATTTCGTTGGTTGCGTTGGAAATATCTTTTTGTAAATGCACTGCGTTTTGTTGGGTATTGAGCGCAACAGCCAGGACAATTTGGCTTTTCCATACTGGAATGGTTGAAAGTATGCTACTTTGAATTTTCTCCACCAGCGAACGGTCGTTGTTCTGTATGATACGTATTTGAGGTGCAGTCTGGATAGCGATGGTCCTGGAGAGTAAGAGATCATGAATCCTGCGTTCGAAACGATTAATTCTTTCTACCAGGTCAGTTACATATTGCGCATCTGAAGCGTCACCAGTCAATTGCACTTTCTGTTGTGCCGCTGGTAATTCATTTTCTTTTACTAACGATAGCTTTTTCTTCCCAGCAACAATATATCTGTTTATTTGGATAAGGTAGTCACTGTTATGAATGAATAGTTCCTCAAGAAATGATATATCTCGTAGTAGGGCTAATTTTGCTTGTTCGAGTTGCGCGACAATAATTTCAACATGCTGTGAGAGAGTCTGATAATCTAAAATTACGCGATGCACGCTTTCGAATAGATGACCAATTAGTGGTATTCTGGTTAGCACACTTTTTTTATTATTGAAGGCAGTAGGTTCTATGCGTTTAATGTGAAGAAGTAAATCAGTCAATTGCTCACCGATAGCGCCAGCATCTTTTGCTCGAACATGTTGCATCAATGTGTCAGAGAAGTTTGCAATACCTGCCATTGCTTTTACACCCCATGACAAGGAAAGGGTCGGATCGCTAAAGTTAATTTGGTCTAACAGAGATTCGATCTCTTTTTCTTCGCTTTCATTCAGAGTGATATTTTCTGTTTTGGTAGTCGTAATTAATACATCTGATGAATTATTGTTACTGGTTTCATTCCTTGAAATCATGATTTGTACCTTCCGTTATACTGTTTTTTAAAAATTAATGGATAGGGTAATCGAATATTTGTTGAAAGTGTAGCGGCGTGTATATTGATAGCAAGGCAATATTTTTCTTTGCCGCACAATCATCATTGCTAACAATGAAATACACTCAGATGGAAGGTAAAGGAATGGTTCTGGGTAATATAAATCAAAAAACGGATGAGACTCAGCAGGAAATCCATTTCGGTGTGAGTCCAACGAAATAATGACTGGGTTAACGTTTATTAGATTACCCCTTTGCTTAGGGTATAAAAGCAAAGGGGGGTTTATAACGTCAATTCTTTGCTACGAAACACTCAACTATACTGACGTACTCTCGCCACCAGCTCCTCCACGCTATCAATGCGTGGAGCAATCACAATCAGCACCTTACCGAGCGCAATGGCATGGCGCTGGCACGCATGACGCATGTCGTCATCGGCAATGGTGTCGATATCCGCCACATGCGACAGTCCCACGATGCGGCGAATCAGCTCGGTGCCGCAGAAGCCCACCGCATCGGCCCAGACTTTCCTGAGAAACTCAGAAGCATAGCCCGGCGCATTCAGCGCGGCGTCCTGGGTTTTCTCGCGGGCCAGTGTCTGGAAACGTTCCGCGAAGGTTGCCCAGAGTTGCTGAATATCTGTAAGACGCTGCTCACGGGCGGCGGCGGCATCGCGGATGCCCAGGTGACCCGGCACACCGCAGTAGTTCAGCAGCAGGTTACCGATGGCGGTCCCGATATCAAAACCGATGGGGCCAAAGTAACCAAACTCGGCGTCGATGGCCTTCAGGCTGCCTTCGGCGACAAAAATGGAGCCGCTGTGGATATCGCCGTGCAGCAGGGCTTCAGCATGGGAGAAGAAACGGTGCTTCAGCGAGGCGACCGCCAGCTGCAGTTGGGTATCCTGACGCAGCGCATCAACGTCAGCTTCGAGCTCGGCGGGGTAGTTATTGCGCTCGTGAATTTGATAAGGATCGTTGAAGAACAGATCTTCAGTGATCTCACACATTTCCGGGTTAATAAACTGCGCCACCTGGGCTTTTTTGACATGCGGGTGCAGGTAAAAATCGCTGGTATGGAAAAGGGTGTGCGCCAGGTACTCACCAAGCTGGCGTGCCGCCTGTGGATAGTAGACGTTTTTAATCAGCTCCCCGCGCCAGATGCGATGATCGGAGAGATCTTCCATTACCATCACCGCCAGCGCCGGGTCGTAATGGAGAATATTGACCGTATGCTCCGGCGCGTGTTTGTAGTGCTCCACCAGGGTCTGCGCTTCCAGGCGTGCGCGATCCAGCGTCAGCGGCCAGGACTCGCCCACGCAGCGCACATAGGGCAGCGCCTGCTTAACGATAATGCGGCTTACACCCCTGGCGTCGAAAATTTTGAACACCAGGTTCAGGTTCCCGTCGCCGACCTCCTGCGCTTCAACCAGTTCGGACGGATTGTCCAGACCACCAAATTGTTGTGCGTATGCCACAGCATCCTGGGCATTGAAGGTACGGTATTGCGACATTGCCAGATCCTCTTGTTCTTATGCTAATAAAGCCATTCAGACGTCTATACATCTGGAATTCATCCTGACACAATACGATACAACAACGCAACAGGGATTTAACGCAATGCAGACATTACAGACCACCAGCCTGCGGGTTGTTGATAACCAACTTTTTATTCTTGACCAGCAGGCCCTGCCGCAGGAAAAACGCTGGCTGCCCGCGGATTCTGTCGCCCTGCTGGTAGAGCATATTCATGCGCTTCGCGTGCGGGGCGCGCCGTTGATTGGCCTCTCTGCCAGCCTGCTACTGGCCCTGCTCGCGGAGAATGGCGAAGACCGTGACACCCTGGCGCAGTCGCTGGAGACTCTGCGTGCGTCGCGCCCGACGGCGGTCAATCTAATGAACAACCTTGACCGCATGAAGCTGGCGCTTGCGCAGGAGAACTTCGTCCCCGCGCTGGTGGCAGAGGCGTTGCGCCTGATTGAAGAAGATAAAGCCTTGTGCGACAGCATCGCGCAGGCGGGCAGTGCCCTTGTGAAACCGGGCAGCCGCCTGTTAACGCACTGTAATACCGGCGGGCTGGCGACGGCGGGTGTTGGTACTGCGCTGGGGGTGATTGCGCTTGCCCATCAGCAGGGCAAGGTGGCGAATGTCTGGGTGGATGAGACGCGTCCGTTGTTGCAGGGCGGGCGATTAACGGCCTGGGAGCTGGGTGAGCTCGGCGTGCCTTATCAGTTAATTACCGATTCAATGGCCGCCAGCCTGATGGCGAAAGGGCAGGTGGATGCGATCTGGGTCGGGGCAGACAGGATTGCTGCTAACGGCGACGTTGCCAATAAAATTGGCACCTATTCACTGGCAGTGCTGGCAAAATTCCACGGCATTCCATTCTACGTAGCCGCACCGCAGACCACGCTTGACCCGAACTGCCCGAACGGTGAGGCGATCCCTATCGAGCAGCGTGCTGCGAGTGAAGTGACGGGTGTAGCCGGGAGCTTTGGTGCCGTGCAGTGGGCACCGGAAAATGCACGGGTTTATAACCCGGCGTTTGACGTGACGCCTGCTGCCCTCATCAGCGGCTGGGTACTCGACAGCGGCGTGGTGACGCCGGAGCAGGTCAGTGCCGGGTTTTTCAGGCGCTGAGTGGTGATTGCCCCTCACCCTGACCCTCTCCCCAAAGGGGCGAGGGGACCGACCGAGCGGCTTGAGGCCTGTGTCTCTCCTGAAGAGATGTGAGAGCCGATGCAGGGTGCGGTGGCCTGCCTTTCTCCCTCCCCCTCAGGGCTGAGAGATCCCCAGTAATATGACGTTCTACAGCGATACCACGGCGAAATGAGAATTAAACCGTCACCGCGATGACAGGGTCCGGCTGAAAATCGATGAGGCGTTGACGGCTGACCGGGGCCGCCCGCAGGGAAGCGGGCGGAGGGGATAGCCTGCAGGGATGCAGGCTGGTCCCCGACCCGATAGTCAGACGACATAAGACGACAAAATTGCCGGGAGCGATTTTGAATAGCGCCTGCGCTAGCCCTGAAAGGGTGAGCCCCAGGGATGGGGCGAATAATGCCGCGAAGCGGCGATTTTCCTTGCCGGGAGCCCGGGTCGCCAGGGTGGTGGCGGTGAACCACCCTGGCACGTTCACGGGTTCTGACGCTAAAGAGAAGCAAGGAACATAAGGTGAACGGAATGACCACAGGAGCCGCATGTTTCCCCTCACCCTGACCCTCTCCCCAAAGGGGCGAGGGGACTGACCGAGCGGCCTGAGGTCTGTGTGCTTCCACCAAAGCGGCGAGGGAGTCGATCGAGCGGCCTGAAACCGTTGTGTCTCTCCCAAAGAGGTGTGGGAGCTGATGCAGCGTGCGGTGGCCTGCCTTTCTCCCTCTCCCTCAGGGAGAGGGCAGGGGTGAGGGTGGGGCAGACGGCGCTAAAGCGACAGCGCCCTCAACGGTCTTACCACTTCATCTCGCCGGTGTTCACTTTGGCACTCAGCTCCAGTGAACTCTCATCCGCCAGTTGTGGGTACGCCGCTTTCATGGTTTCAATGACCGCCGCCGAACTTTTCTTTTCAGCCAGCGCCTGCTCAAAGGTTTTCAGATAATCATAGGTAAAGGTAATCGCTGCGTCGCCTGCCAGGCGTTCACCCAGGTAGTGTCCCGGAATCACCTGCTGCGGTTTTAACGCCTGCATCTCACGCAGTACGTTCATCCAGCCCTGGCGGACTTCAGGCGTCTGCGTGTCAGCCGTCCAGACATGCATTCCCGACGCAATGGCCGTCCCGCCCAGAATCGCTTTGTTCGCCGGGATCCAGACATAAGCGGCATAATCACCCGCGTGTTTCAGCTCCAGCGCTTCGCCGTCGACGGTAAAGTGCGTCGTGGTGGCCACCTGTGGAACGATGATTTTGGACGGCGCACCCTCTTTCATCTGCGGACTCCAGAAAGCCAGTTTGGCCTCTTTAGTCGCCTTGATATGGTCGACAACGGCTGATGAGGCCACCACTTTTGCCTGCGGGAAGGCTTTGACCAGCGGCTCCAGGCCGAAATAGAAATCCGGGTCGCCGGAGGTAATCACAATCTCTTTGAGCGTCCTGCCACGCTTTTTGATGAGCTTCACCAGTTCCTCGCCATCTTTCACGCTGAACTGCGCATCAAACAACACGGCTTCTTTTGGCCCGGAAACCAGCGTAGAGGAGACCGGGAAAATCCCTTTATCTTGTGGGTTGTATACATCCAGTTGCAGCGGTGCGGCAAACGCCGGGGCAGCGGCCAGTGAGAGTATCAGGGCTGCGGATTTTACGTTCATGGTGTTCCTTAACGGCTAAGTGAAGAGAGAAGCGGTTTAACCAGGCCAAAGAAAGCCGCCGGTTGCCCGTAGTAGCGTGAAACAGGCAGGAGTCTGTGCTGCCCGTCATTATCAATAAATACGGCGGTGGGGAAGCCCTGTCCGCCCGTTTGCGCCATCAACATGCGGGCATGCTGAATGGCAGCCAGCGCTTCATTTTCCGGGATTTGCCCGAGTGCTGCCCCTGACGCAATAACCTGACTCATCACCCTATTAACCACATCAATGCGGGTGACATCCCGCCCATGTTCATACCACGCATGCTGGATGGCGTTCAGAAACACGAGGTCGCTACCGTCAGGCGCAAAACGCTGCACGGCGAGAAGCCCACGGGATGATGGCAGGGAATCCAGCACAATCTCGCTGTTTGCCAGCAATTGGGTGCGGTAATCGCTGCCAAAAGGCATGCCGGTGAGTGAGGCAATGCGCGCATCATGTTCATGAACGTGCGCGAGCCAGTTGTCATCGAGCTTTCTGCGCTGGCTGCCGACAAACAGTCCGCCTGGTAAGATGTGCTGTTGCGTGAAGTCCTGCGCCACCCGGTTGAGCAAAGGCAGTGCGCCGTAGCTCCAGCCGCAAAGCGGGTCGATTATCCAGTAAAGGCCGGGTTGCAATGCCATGATGAAACTCGTTGGGTTGTCAGGAATAACCATTCTACGGATTGATGCGTCTGCTACTATTCCTGAAACAATTCATGCTGTGTTTCATGAAACGATCAAATGGAGTAACAATGGACAGGGTCATGGCGGCACTCACCTACAATCGCATCTGCGAGCTGGGTAGCCTGAGTGCGGCGGCGCACTCGCTGGGTATCTCGCGTCCGATGGTCAGCCGCTATCTGGATGAAATGGAAAAGTGGGCGGGGGCACGGTTACTTCACCGCTCGACGCGCCGACTTACCCTCACCCCTGCCGGGGAGAAAATCCTTGAGAAAACGCGGCAGCTGGCCGTTCTGTCGCAGGATATCGAAGGCGATGCGACAAGCCAGACACCGTCAGGTACGCTGCGCATCGCCTGCGCGCATTTTACTGCGACGCATCTTCTGGGACCGCTTATCCCGCCTTTTTTGACGCGCTACCCGGCACTGCGCATTGAAGTGGATATCAATAATCAGCCGGTCAGCCTGGTAGGGGAGCGCATCGATCTGGCGATTCGCATCACTAACTCACCTGAGCCTGGGGTGATTGCCCGTCTGCTCGGGGAGTGTCAGTCGGTGCTGTGCGCTTCACCGGCTTATCTTGCGCAGATGGGGACGCCCGTTACCCTTACGGATCTGGCGCAGCATAATTGTCTGCATTACAGCCGATTTTCAGGGCAATCCTGGTCATTCCGCGATCCGCAAAAGGGCGCGGTCGCGGTGGCGGTAAGCGGGAATTTCAGCGCCGGGATTTCATCACTGCTTTGCGATATGGCAATGGCAGGCGTGGGACTGGCGATGGTGCCGGAAACAGAAGCGCGGCCAGGGCTTGAGAGTGGGCGCCTCGTCAGGGTGCTTGCGCAGCTGGAGCCGCAGCCGCTGGGAATTTATGGCCTGTATCAGTCACGTGACCACCAGCATGCGGCGCTGGGCCTGTTTCTGGATGCCATCAGACAGCACCTTGCGACTCAAACCTGATTCAGGTGGGCCATCCACTGTCGGTGCTCTTTCTCCAGCGCCTGCGCGGTAAGGTCGAGAAACGTCCTCACCGCGGCCGGGCGATGTTTACTGCCCGGAACCTGGATTTGCAACGTGCGCTGGCTGAGTGATGAGTTATTAATCGCGCTGAGGGCCATGCCATCCTGCCTGGCACGCCACAGCACGCTGAAATGACTGCAGACGGTCATGGCATGCGGGGTATGCCGGGTAAAACCATAGAGGGCGGCAAAATTATTGCTGCTGAATACCGGCTCCAGGAATGTACCTGCCATACGACACGAGAGATCAAACAGCTGGCGCAGGGTGGTGCCCGCCTCCGGTAATATCAGCGGGTAATGATGTAAATCTTCCATCACCACGGCTGATTGCTGCAACAGGGGATGGCTCTCTGCCAGCAACAACAGCACCGGCGCAGGCCAGGCAGCGATGATTTCCACATCCCGCTCGGGAGCGAGACTGAACTGGAAGGCGACGTCGCAATCGTTGCGCCGAATCCACTCCGCGACCTGCATGGCGGAGCCCACCTGCAGATCAAAACTCACGCCCGGTTGCGCCAGCCGAAATTGCGCCAGCAGGCCGGGAAGCAGATCGAAGGCCATACCGTCGGTACAGGCGATTCGCACCAGCGCTTTGCGCACGGCCGTCAGCCCCTGAATTTCTGCCAGGGCAAACTCCATGTCGCGCATACTTTTACGCACATGGTTAGCCAGAATTTGTCCGGCATCGGTCAGCACCATACCGCGCGCATGGCGCTCAAACAGCGTGACGCCCAGCCGGGTTTCGAGCTTCTGTATCTGTCGGCTGATGGCAGAACCGGCCACATAAAGCTGTTCGCTGGCGGTGCTGAGCGAGCCGGTGGTGGCGACTGCGAAAAAGTAGCGTAGTTCATTGCTCAACATAGAGGATTCCTCTGCGATGCCCTGAAACCGTGCAGTGTACCCTTATCAAAAAGGCAACGCCAAATTGCAATTATTATTATTGTGGCAAAGCTCTGTTCTGGTTTAGAACAAAAAGACAACAACAGCTATTTGCGCTACGGCAGCAAATGACCCCTAAATAATTCGAGTGGCGGCAAGGCGGCAACTAAGGGAATCCCGATGAGCTTACATCGGTAAGTGATTCGGGTGAACGAACGTAGCCAACGCGGCAGCGGCTCGACGTATGACGGGGAGGACAGGGTAAACAACATGACAACACAACAGATCGTTGACCAGGCGCTGGCGTGGTTCGACAGCGGCCATTTTAAAACAACGCTTGCCAGCCGGGTGGCTATCCCCAGCGAAAGCCAGCGTACCGACCGGGATGATCAGCTCAAACGTTATTACGACGAAGCCTTCATTCCTGCATTCCATGAGATGGGGTTCACTACAGAGGTTATTGCTAACCCGGTTAATCCGGCCCGGCCCTTCTTACTCGCCAGCCGCGAAGAAGACTCATCCCTGCCTACCGTGATGTGCTACGGACACGGCGACGTGGTGTTCGGCGACGACGCCCGCTGGGCTGAAGGGCTGTCGCCGTGGACGCTGGTGGAGCGTGAGGGAAACTGGTACGGACGCGGTACGGCGGACAATAAAGGCCAGCACTCGGTAAACCTTGCCGCGCTCGAACAGGTATTCCATGCGGGCAACGGACGCTTAGGTTTTAACTGCGTCTGGTTGTGCGAAATGGGCGAAGAGATGAGCTCACCGGGGCTGGCAGCGGTATGCGAGCAGCTTAAAGATCGCATCAATGCCGATCTCTTTATCGCCTCCGATGGTCCGCGCCTCAGCGCAGAACGTCCGACGCTGTTCCTCGGCTCGCGTGGCTGCGTCAACTTCCGCCTCACCATTGAGGCACGGGCCAAAGATTATCACTCCGGTAACTGGGGCGGGCTGTTAAGCAACCCTGGCACTCAACTGGCGAACGCCATTGCAAGCCTGGTGAACAGTCAGGGTGTCATCCAGGTTGCCGCTCTCAGGCCGCCGGCGTTAACCCCGGCACTGAAAGCGATTCTGTCGGACATTACTCCCGCGCGTGGGGAAAAGGATCCCGCCGCCGACCCGCACTGGGGAGAGCCTGGCCTGTCGGCAGCAGAAAAATTGTTTGGCTGGAACACGCTGGAAGTGCTTTCGTTCCTCACGGGCAACCCGGCTCAGCCGATGAACGCCATTCCGGGGCAGGCAACAGCGGTGTGCCAGCTACGCTTTGTGGTTGGCACCGACTGGGAGCAACTGGAACAGGCGGTTCGTGCTCACCTTGACGCCCAGGGTTTCACGATGGTCACCATCAGTGAGGTGCGCGGCACGCCTGCAACCCGCTTTGATCCCACCGATCCGCTGGTTAACTGGACGCTGGATGCGATGGCGGAAACCACCGGTAAAAAACCAGCTCTGTTGCCTAACCTGGGCGGTTCATTGCCTAACGATGTGTTCGCCGGGATTCTGGGCCTGCCGACGCTCTGGGTGCCGCATTCGTACCCCGCCTGCGGGCAACATGCGCCGGACGAGCATCTGCCGATTGAGATCGCGCGGGAAGGACTGGCTATCATGACCCGACTTTTCTGGGACCTGCATGAACGCGGTGCGGAGCTGCTGATAAGCCACCTTGAGCATCAGAAAGGAGGTGCAAAATGAGTACGCTCGCCCGTGAAGCAGAGCAGGGCGGCACACGCCCGAGCCTGGCAAAAACGCTTTTTGCGACCTGCATCGGTAATGCTTTAGAGTGGTTCGACATTGCGGTATACGGCTTCTTTGCCAGCTATATTGCGCAGGTCTTTTTCCCGACCACTAACCCGACCGTTTCGTTACTGCTGGCGTTTGGCAGCTTCGGGATCGCCTTTCTAATTCGCCCGCTGGGGGCGGTGGTACTAGGTGCGTATGCGGACAAGCACGGACGTAAGGCGTCGCTGCTGCTCTCCATCAACCTGATGATGCTGGGCGGGGCCATCATCACCTTTATGCCCGGCTATGCCACCCTCGGCGTGGCGGCACCGCTGCTGATCCTGCTGGCGCGCCTGATTCAGGGCTTTTCGGCAGGGGGAGAGTTCGGTAGCTCCACGGCGTTTCTGGTGGAACATTTCCCGGAGCGGAAAACCTTTATCGCCAGCTGGCAGTTTGCCACCCAGGGGGCCAGCACGCTGATGGCCTCGGCCTTTGGCCTGGGGCTGGCGCACTGGCTGACCCCGGAGCAGCTTCTGGACTGGGGCTGGCGTATCCCGTTTGCTTTCGGTTTGCTGATTGGTCCGGTGGGGCTGTGGATCCGCCGTCACGTCCACGAGCCGACGGCCTATGTGGAAGTTGAAAAACCGCGTCACCCGGTCAGGCTGCTGTTTGGCTCGCAGAAGCGTTTGATTGCGCTGGCAATAGGGCTGATGGTGGTCTCCACGGCAATTAACTATATGCTGAACTATGTGCCGACCTGGGCGACCAAAACCCTCGGTCTGCCGGCCTCTTCCGCCTACAGCGCGACGCTGATTGCCGGGATCATCCTCACGGTGGTGACGCCCATTGGCGGCCTGCTCGCGGAGCGTGTCGGACGTGAGCGCCTGCTCTGGACGGCGCTGGGACTGCTGGCGTTTACGCTGCTGCCGGCCTTCTGGCTGACCAGCCTGAACGTGACGCCGCTGTCGCTGTCGCTGCTGGTAGGCTGGATGGCGCTGCTGAAGTCGATTTACTTCTCAACCATTCCTTCCGTGATGGCGGATATCTTCCCGGTCTCAACGCGCGCCAGTGGGATGTCCATCAGTTATAACGTTGCTGTCACGGTGTTTGGTGGTTTCGCACCGTTCATCTGTACGCTGCTTATTAGCGCCACGGGCAGTCAGTTCGCACCGGGCTTCTACCTGATGGTCACCGTGTTCCTGAGCGTCGCCGCGCTCTGGCACACGCAAAAGCAACTGCGTTAACCTGCCTTCCCCTCTCTGCCCGGAGAGGGGATTTACCCCTGCGCACCCGGCCTGCGTAAGATCACCTGCGAACTGCCTTCTTCCCTTTCTGCTTCGGCCTCCGCTTGCGCGCTGTTTTTGCTGTTCGCGAGGCTATTTTCGTAGCGTGGTGGCGTAATGACCGGGTAGAGATAGCTGCCCTGCACCGTACATTGCGCAGGTTCGCTGGCCCCTGCATAAAAGAGATAGTACTGGCCGCTGTTGGGGAAGAACGTCAGCTCATCGCCATTGCCGAATTCTGTCGCCCAGAACGGCACGCCGCTTTTGGTGTGACTCTGTGTCTTACCGGACGCCACCTGGAAATGGTCACCCCACTTCATGGTGATGAGATAATAGTTAAAAAAGGAGACGGTCATCTCCCCGCGTGGCGGGCAGTTAAGCTTGATGGCGTTGTCGGCTTGTGCCGCTATGGCAGGCAAAGTGAGTAACAGTAAAAACAGGGAGTATTTCACGCATCCATTCTCGTGGGCATAACGTCAGGAACGTGGATCCTACGGCGTCTGCCCGCCGCCTGACCAGCAGCAAGCTGTTACATCTCCACATAAAGTTAATCAAAATATGACGTTAAAGTGATGTAACGGCGCTGCCTTTACCCCCTGTTCTGGGCGGCACCGGGTTGCACCTTCGCGATCTCACACTCGCCATGAGCCTGAAAGCCACGAAAGGTCGCAAAAGTGAAATTCATCAAATTCACCCCCGGCACTTTTTCGCCACGGCGAAAGAGGTGAATTTTGCCGATACGCAGATGCGAAATATTCTGGATGATTTTGCCCGGAATGTTCCGCGAGCTGTCGAAGACGTCGAACGCACGTTGCCGGGTGATTTTTCGGAACAGGTGGCGGAGTCTATTTTTAGCAACATGATGAAGCTGCATGCGAGGCTGATAGCCAGTCAGTAAGCGAATTTATTAAGAAAAGAAGGAGAGAGTGTGGTGGACATGAATTTCATCTGGCTGGGGATTGTCAGCCTGGTTCTGATGGCAATTGCCATTCCGCTGGTGCTGCAAAAAGTGAAGCCCAACCGCTGGTACGGCGTGCGAACCGCGCGAACGCGCAATGATGAAGGGCAGTGGTACCGGGTAAACCGCTTGTACGGCAAAGTGATGATTGTGGCGGGCGTGGCGTTTTTTGTGTTTTCAGCTCTGCTGGGAAACTGGCAGCCGGGTGAAGATAACCAGAAGATTAGCCTGGTGCTGTTTATGCTCGAAGTGCTGATCCCGGTGTTTTTTACTCAGGTCAGAGCGAGAGCCCTGGGGCGGAAATGATGCTCATGGTGGGTCCATTAAAGTGGAGAAGATGCGTAGCTAAGGGCTGAAAATTGATTCGTCCGGTAGCCAAAATGAATATTGTTATGAGTCTATATTTGGTCTAAATTAAGACCGATCAGAGCAAGGACAATATATGAAAATTGAAACGATAAGCTATATCAAGAAGAATGCTGCGACGCTTGAACTGGACGAGCCTATTCTGGTCACGCAAAACGGCGTACCTGCTTATGTCATTGAATCCTGGGAGCAAAGGCAAGACAGAGAAAATGCCATCGCACTTCTTAAATTGTTGACGCTATCCGAAAAAGAAAAATCCGAAGGTAAGGCAGTGAGTAAGGAACAACTCCTGGACGGCCTTGGTTTGTAAATCAGGGATCTTTGAGCAAAAGGAATTCAAATGGCAACGTCAATTGTGTCTTTCGAGTACACCCCAACAGTGGATATGTGCCTGAAGGAAATTATCAATCACCTTCGCCGCCACGACATTAATGCGGGTCCCGTCATCAAAGAGCTTCTTGAGGAATTTGAACGTAAGGTTCGTCAGTTCCCTCAAGGCTGCCATGTTTGCCCGGAACTTTTAAAGATTGGCTCTGGGAAATATCGGGAATGTAACACGAGCAGAGGCTATAGGATCCTGTATTCAGTCGATGCGGAAGTCATCACTGTCCATGCTGTTCTGGCCCAAAAACAGGATATAAAGCAACTGCTATTTAAGCGCCTCTTACTCATGTAAAGGCGCTCATCTGTGTGAGTAATCTATTACATCTGATTGCTCCACTATCCGCAAAAAATGGCAGAAGGTCCCCTTACACACATGGCCCGGTCGCACAGCCGTACATCATCACCAGCGGGAAAATAGGGATCATGAGCGGTGCCAGATAACTGACATTCTGCTCGGTCCTGTCGGTTATCATCACCGTCACGGGAGGTTCCAGTCTGGTCGCGTCAGTGGTGCGATAACGCAGAATCCCATCATAAGTGCCTCTCGCTTTAAAGACCGCCACCAGCGTTTTTCCGGACTCCATCACGTGGGCGTTATAGTGATATTTGAGTCTGTCAGCCTGAGCGGGAGTGAGCTGTGTTGCGTCGACAATTGCACGATACTCCGCCGTGACCTCTTTATCTTTCACCACAAAGTACACCGCCACACCGGGGCTTTTATCCCTGAACTCATCATAAAAGGCTTTATAGTCGTTATACACATCGCTCGTCTTATCGCGTTCAAAAACGTAGCCGTAGTTGTCCGACAGAACGGTGATGTAATGCTCCGTCACCCGCAGATAGGTGAGGGTATCCTCTTTCGGCATCGGCGTAGTGGTTGCGCAACCGGCCAGTAACATCATCATGAGCAGCAATACAATTTGCTTCATTGTCTCTTCCATGTGAATCGATCTTTATTGGGTGAGAAGTATAGTCCGTACAGAGTTGAGGGAAAGAGGCGCTACGGGAATGGGTAGGGAAAGGGAATCAAGCCCCCGCAAGGGTGGGCCTGATAAAACACTAAAATCACGCCAGGCGCGGATACCCGTCCGCAATCGCATCGCCGGTGAACTGGGCAATCCAGCCCTCCGGGTTGTCGAAAATGCGGATGGCGGTAAAGTTCGGCTCTGAGCCCATGTCAAACCAGTGCGGTGTGCCGGCGGGCACGGAGATCAGGTCGTTTTTCTCGCACAATACCTGATAGACCGCATCGTCGATGTGCAGGCAGAACAGCCCGGCACCTTCCACAAAAAAAACGCACTTCATCTTCGCCGTGGGTATGTTCGTTGAGGAATTTGGCGCGTAGCGCCTCCTTTTGCGGATTGTCGGCGCGCAGGCTGATGACGTCCCAGCTCTGGTAGCCTTTTTCTGCAACCAGCTTATCAATGGCGTGCTGATAGGCGGTGATCACCGTTTCGGGCGACGGGTCAGCACCCAGGTCGCGATCCGCTTCCCAGCGCTCAAAGCGCACGGCTTTCGCGTTCAGTTTTTGCTGGATTTCGGTGGCGTCAGTGCTCTGCCAGAGGGGCTGGCTGGCGTCTTTGTCTGAATAAATAGTCAGTGCGCTCATGAAGGGATCTGCTCCGGCTTAATGTGGTCGAAAGAGGGGACCTGGTGATGATGGCTGGCGGCATCGTTGTCGCCTCGAATCAGCTGTAGGGTACGCAAACCGGCCTGTTCGGCAGCGTCCAGCTCCTGATGAATATCTGACAGGAACAAAATCTGCACCGCAGGAATGCCCAGTTGTTCAGCGATATTGCGGTAAGACTGCACCTCGCGCTTCGCCCCTACCCGCGTGTCGAAGTAACCGCTGAACAGATGAGTAATATCACCTTCGTCGCTGTAGCCAAATAACAGTTTCTGCGCCGCCACGGAGCCAGAGGAATAAACATACAAATCAATGCCTTCTGCTTTCCATTGCTCCAGTGCTGGCAGTACGTCCGGGTAGAGATGACCGGTGAAATCACCGTTGACGTAACCGTCGTGCCAGATAATTCCCTGCAGGGCTTTCAGTGCGGTGGATTTGCGGTCTTCGTCCATAAACGCCAGTAGGGTGGCGAGCAGGTCGGCGGTGGTGGCATCAGGCTCATCGATTTCTTCGCGCAGGTTGTCGAGGATGGTTTTCACCGGCTCCCCATATTGCTGTGTTGCGAGAAGCGCCGGCAGGCGTTCGCGGGCGTAAGGAAATAACACGTTGTGCACAAAGCGGATATCGCTGGTGGTGCCTTCAATGTCGGTTACAATCGCTCGGATCATCATTTCTCCAGCAGTCGTCGCTGCATGTCGCATTCAAACAGGAATTCCAGCCCTTCAAGATGCCGACGGGCCTCCGCCACATCACGCCCCCAGCAGGTCAGACCGTGTCCGCGCAGTAAAAAACCATAATTGAGCGGGCGGGCGCGAGCATACTGCTCAATCTGGCGGGCGAGGGCATCAATATCCTGGCTGTTGTCAAAAATTGCAATGGGCACGGTATCAAGATGGGTCGTCTGCCCGCGCAGGGATTTTTGCATTTCGTAGCCGCTCAGCAGAAGTTCAGGCGCAGGTTCCACGCGAGAGAGCACCGTCGCATTGACCGTGTGGACGTGCAGTACGGCCCCGGCATCGGGAAAAAGACGGTAAATCAGCGTATGCAGCCCGGTCTCGGCTGAGGGTCTGCGCCCGGACGGCGCATGATTGTCGGCAATGGACACCTGAAGGAAATCATCCGTGGTCAGGCTGCCCTTGTCTTTGCCGGACTCGCTCAACCAGCACCACTGCGCATCTTCTCGTACCGACATATTGCCGCCGGTGGCCGGGGACCAGCCTTTCTGGCCAATCCAGTGGCAGGCGCGAACAAGTTCTTGAAGTTGCAGGTTGTCTGTCATGGTCTTCCTTTATGTGCGCCATACGCTCGCGTCGGCAGGAATATTGTTATGGTTTAGACGTCTAAGCGTCTTGATTGCCAAATACTAACATCGTGTTATAGTGGCGGCAACATCAGTATCACAAGCAGGCACGCAACCATGAGCGACAACACACTGATTCCGCAAAGTAAACTTCCCGCCCTGAGCACCACCATTTTCACGCAAATGAGCGCGCTGGCGCAGCAGCATCAGGCCATTAACCTCTCGCAGGGGTTCCCGGATTTTGACGGCCCACGCTATTTGCAGGCGCGTCTGGCGCACCATGTGGCCGAAGGGGCGAACCAGTACGCACCGATGACGGGTGTGCAGGCGCTGCGCGATGCCATTGCCGACAAAACCGAAGCGCTCTATGGCTATAAACCGGATGCGGGCACCGACATCACCGTGACCGCTGGTGCGACCGAAGCGCTGTATGCGGCAATCACCGCGCTGGTGCGCAAGGGCGATGAAGTTATCTGCTTTGACCCAAGCTACGACAGCTACGCCCCGGCGGTGCAACTGTCTGGTGGTGTGCTGAAGCGGATTGCCCTGCAGCCGCCGCATTTTCGTGTCGACTGGCAGGCATTTGCCGGGCTGCTGAGTGATAAAACCCGTCTGGTTATCCTCAATACGCCACATAACCCGTCGGCGACGGTGTGGCGAAAAGAAGATTTTGCAGCGCTCTGGCAGGCAATTGGCGATAAAGAAATTTATGTGCTGAGCGATGAAGTTTACGAGCATATCTGTTTTGCAAAAGAGGGCCATGCCAGCGTGCTGGCACACCCGCAACTGCGTCAGCGGGCGATTGCCGTCTCATCCTTCGGTAAGACCTATCACATGACCGGCTGGAAAGTGGGTTACTGTGTGGCACCGGCGGCCATCAGTGCAGAATTACGCAAGGTGCACCAGTACCTCACCTTCTCGGTCAATACGCCTGCACAGCTGGCGCTGGCGGACATGCTGCGTGCCGAGCCGGAACATTATCGTGAATTACCGGAATTTTATCGCGCGCGGCGGGATCTACTGATCAATGCGCTCAGCAGCAGTCGTCTGGAAATTCTGCCCTGCGAAGGGACGTACTTCCTGCTGGCGGATTACAGCGCCATTTCCAGTCTTGATGATGTGAGTTTTTGCCAGTGGCTGACCAAAGAGGTGGGTGTGGCCGCGATCCCGCTCTCCGTGTTCTGCGCCGATCCCTTCCCGCATAAACTGATTCGTTTGTGCTTTGCGAAGCAGGAATCGACGCTGCTGGCCGCCGCTGAGCGGTTATGCCAGCTGTAGTTATTTCACCGTCCAGGCACGGGAGAACCGACGGCCGGCAAAGAGCTCTGTCAGGCCGTTGATCTGTTTCAGACGCAGCACTTCGTCACTGTCCATTCCCAGCTCTTTGCCGATTCGCTCATCATCCCAGCCGCTGCGCGCCAGCTCGCGAATGATTTCGGACATCTCACTGATCTGGTGACGCCCCCGCGCACGGTTGTGGCGGATGGTAGAGGCCATACGGTCGGATTTACTGGCGTGATCGCTGCTAAGGCAGGTCACCGGCAGATAGCCTCTGAGTTTTTTCTTCAGCGATGCCCGATTTTTCCCTAATTCGTGACGGTGAAAGCCATCGACGATTTCAAAATGGTCGGGCTTCGCCTCCTGCACCACAATGGGCTGGGTAAAGCCGTCCGCCTCAAGGGATTTGAGTAAAAGCCTTTTTTCCGGCGGGGCGACGTTATTGGGATTGTAGTCATTGGGTGAGATCTTACTGCTTTCAATCCACAGCACGCAGTCTACAGGCTGATCGTTAAAGGGGCTGTATTCATGAAGCAGGATACGAAACCGGTTGATGACATCAATGCGTTTCTCTGCGGGTAATGAAGCGAGTAACGTCCTCAGTTCTTGCATTAATTGCTGTTGCATAGGATGCCCCACTCTTTACGTTTGTTTTTGACACGGTCGTGATAACGCTTGTAATTGCTGGTCTTAGTCGGACTGAAAGAGAGCGCCCGGCACCAGTAATCATTGTTGAGCAGAACCTTGCAGATGCGCCGCCAGGAGGGAATGTCTTTCGCGCCGGCGTCACAGTTTTGATAATCAGGAATATGCGCCATACCCTGCTTTTCATACCAGTGTAAATAGACGGCAATTTTATTTCGGTAATGTTCTGCGGTTTGCTCTGGCATGCTGTCGAGCAGCAGTAGAGCGTACTCGCGCCAGCTCAGATGAGCCGGTTTGAGCAGTTTGCGGTGGCCATAGAACTGATTGTCCTGCCCGGCATAGACCCCGCCGCTGCTGACGCCGCTTACCCGTTCACACATCAGTGCCCACCGCTCTGGCTCCACAACGTGATAAAGCCACAGCCCCTGGCGTTGTTCCGGCCCAAAAGGCTCACAGATACGCATGTACCTGGCCGCGACGCCAGCCTGATACATCAGGTTGTAAAGCGGGTTGTAAGGCGCGCCGGTTTTCGCAAACCAGGTCCAGATATCCGCCGTTTTCCAGTCGTAAATGGGGTAAATATACCAGGCGTGTCCGCGAGGAGCGGCCGTTGTCCAGGGTTTATCATCGGCAAAACGCATTTTTCGTGCCGAGGCGATGGACATAAAACGGTTGTAAGACTCGTCCGCGCGAATACCAATCAGCATGGCGGCAGGACGGTTATTGGCAAACCAGTCCGCAAACTTGCCGACGAAAGCCTCAAAGGTCATGCCCTGCTCATAAAAGGGGAGCGTTTCAGGCCGGGTAATCGCATGTGCCGGAGGCTGGCGCACCCACTCAACGCCCGGCTCCCAGCACTGCCAGGTCGGTGCGTACTGAGATAATCCGTTTTGTGTGGTGAGAGGAAGCGCTACCCAGTAAAATTTGTCGATAACATCTTCATACTCCACCCGCATCTGCTCGACAAAATTAATGGTGTAAGTAAATTGCGCTTCCCAGTCGATAAATAACACGCTGATTTTCTTTTTAAACTTACGGGCAAGCTGAACGGTTAAATTCAGCATAATGCTTGAATCCTTGCCGCCGGAAAAAGAGAGGCAGACTTTTGGGAACGTCTCCAGTGTCCACGTAATCCTCTCTATGCTGGCTTCCAGGACATTCTGATCCAGCGTTCTTTTTTGAATATGCATCATCAATGATTCCTGAATGAACGCGTCAATAAGCGAGAGATGATAATAAAAATACGCGGCGGGGTAATCTTTAATTTTCTATAGATTTCAATGATATAACATTTTAAAATATCCTGTATTACTTATATTTAAACACTGTTGCGCTTTGTCGGTATTTACAAGCAAAGGGGAGTAAGTTTTTCCATGTGTAATTATGTGTAGGCTTTAGAGAATAATTCATTGGTCTGGTCTATGAGTGAATACGGGTTGCGTGGCAGGTTCCTGCCGTCATCTTTCCCTTTGACGCGCCCGGTTAAAGGGGGGCAGGAGCGATGAGTGATATGAAAAGTTTTAACTATTATTCATTGGATGAATATTTTTTATGGCAGTGATGGTTCAGGCGGCTATACATTTCTCGTTACTATTTACCAGAGCCTTTTTATTTCCCGGGTAAATAGCATTTCAGTTCATATCGCAGACATAACCTGCGGTGAAACGCAGAAAACCCTGACGATGACCCTCTGCGTGTGCAGGAGCTTTAATGGCGAAACCTATCACAATCATAGGCAGTATCAGACGGGTTTACATTGTTATACGCGCGCGAGAGTGTTCTAATCCCTAACGTCTGTGTGACAAACCATGCCGCTGTCACGCAGGCATTGCCAGCCTTACTGGCGCTGAAGCACCCACGGGTCTTTCAGGTATCAAGCCACCCGTGAGGTGGCTTTTTTGTTTCTGCCGGTGCGGCTGCGGTTTTGCAGCTTCATCGAATGTTCATGTACGGTTTATTAAACAGTTTCGTGCGGGTTGTTAGCTAACGCTTATTGATTTGATAATGCAAATGCATTAGCCGGGTCGAATAAATTTCGTTAACTTACATCCCAACGAAAACACGGAGGAAGTACAGATGTCTTTAATCAACACTAAAATCAAACCTTTTAAAAACCAGGCGTTCAAAAACGGTGAGTTCGTAGAAGTTACTGAGAAAGATACCGAAGGCCGCTGGAGCGTGTTCTTCTTCTACCCGGCTGACTTCACCTTCGTATGCCCGACTGAACTGGGTGACGTTGCTGACCATCATGACGAGCTGCAGAAACTGGGCGTAGACGTTTACTCTGTTTCTACCGATACCCACTTCACCCATAAAGCATGGCACGGTAGCTCTGAAACCATCGCTAAAATCAAATATGCGATGATCGGCGACCCGACTGGCGCCCTGACCCGTAACTTTGAAATCATGCGTGAAGACGAAGGCCTGGCTGACCGTGGTACTTTCATCGTTGACCCGCAGGGTATCATCCAGGCAATCGAAGTTACCGCTGAAGGTATCGGCCGTGATGCATCTGACCTGCTGCGTAAAATCAAAGCGGCACAGTATGTTGCTTCCCACCCAGGCGAAGTATGCCCGGCTAAGTGGAAAGAAGGCGATGCGACGCTGGCTCCATCCCTGGACCTGGTTGGCAAAATCTAAAATTTCCGTCGCCTTTCGCGCCATAGCGGCGTTGGCGTCACCTGCTCGCCCCGGTCACTTACTGATGTAAGCTCCCGGGGACTCGCAGGCTAGCCGCCTTGCTCTGACGCGAAATTCTCGGAAATTGCGTAGTACTATCAGGGCGCTTTTGCGCCCATTTTATTCCAGCATCATGATGCAAGTTGCGTACACGCAGCTCATATGTGGCAGCTTGCATGATGATGTTTTAAGCCCAGGAGATTAAAAATGCTCGACACAAACATGAAAACGCAGCTCAAGGCCTACCTTGAGAAACTGACTAAACCTGTTGAGCTGATTGCCACGCTGGATGACAGCGCCCGATCGGCAGAAATCAAGGAACTGTTGGCTGAGATTGCTGAACTGTCAGAGAAAGTCTCTTTCAGAGAAGACAACACCCTGGCGGTACGTAAGCCCTCGTTCCTGATTACTAACCCAGGTTCCGACCAGGGGCCGCGTTTTGCGGGGTCGCCGCTGGGCCATGAATTTACATCACTGGTACTGGCTCTGCTGTGGACCGGTGGTCATCCGTCGAAAGAAGCGCAATCTCTGCTTGCGCAGATTCGCGACATTGACGGTGATTTTGAGTTTGAAACCTACTACTCATTGACCTGCCACAACTGCCCGGACGTGGTGCAGGCATTTAACCTGATGGCGGTGCTGAACCCGCGTATTAAACATACGGCGATTGATGGTGGCACCTATCAGAACGAAATTACCGATCGCAACGTGATGGGCGTTCCGGCAGTATTCGTCAACGGTAAGGAGTTCGGTCAGGGGCGTATGACGCTCGCCGAAATCGTCGCCAAAATTGATACCGGTGCCGAGAAACGTGCCGCTGAAGAGCTGAACAAACGTGATGCTTATGATGTGCTGATTGTCGGCTCCGGCCCTTCCGGTGCGGCGGCGGCAGTTTACTCCGCCCGTAAAGGCATCCGTACCGGCCTGATGGGTGAACGTTTTGGTGGGCAGGTGCTCGACACCGTGGACATCGAAAACTACATCTCAGTACCGAAAACCGAAGGTCAGAAACTGGCGGGAGCGCTGAAAGCTCACGTATCAGAATATGACGTGGACGTGATTGATTCTCAAAGTGCGACCAGACTGACGCCGGCTGCGGTGGAAGGCGGTCTGCATCAGATCGAAACCGCGTCAGGTGCCGTGTTAAAAGCACGCAGCATTATCATTGCCACCGGCGCGAAATGGCGCAACATGAACGTGCCGGGTGAAGAGCAGTACCGTACCAAAGGGGTGACCTACTGCCCGCACTGCGATGGCCCACTGTTTAAAGGCAAACGCGTGGCGGTGATCGGTGGCGGTAACTCCGGTGTGGAAGCGGCAATCGATCTGGCGGGTATCGTGGAACACGTTACGCTGCTTGAGTTTGCACCAGAGATGAAAGCAGACCAGGTGTTACAGGATAAAGTGCGTAGCCTTGCCAATGTCGACATTATTCTCAATGCACAGACCACCGAAGTGAAAGGTGATGGCAGCAAACTGACCGGGCTGGAATACCGTGACCGCGTAAGCGGCGATGTGCACCATATTGCTCTGGCCGGTATCTTCGTACAGATTGGATTACTGCCGAATACCACCTGGCTGGAAGGTGCCATTGAGCGTAACCGCATGGGCGAAATCATCATTGATGCGAAATGTGAAACCAGCGTCAAAGGTGTGTTTGCGGCGGGCGACTGCACCACAGTGCCGTACAAACAAATCATTATCGCCACTGGCGAAGGTGCGAAAGCCTCTCTGAGTGCCTTCGACTACCTGATCCGCACCAAGAGTGCATAAAAAGAAAGTAAGACTACACCTGCAATAGCAAAGAGGCTGCCACTGGCAGCCTCTTTTTTTTCAGCGAACAACCAGCACCGGAACGCGCGCGTACCGCACCACACTTGAAGCATTCGACCCCAACAGATGGGTGGTAATGGACGGGTTGTGGGAACCAATCACCACCATGTCGGCCTTCAGCTCCCCGGCCATTTCATTGACCACATCCCTCACGCTGCCTAAGCGAACGTGAATATGGATACGCTCTGGACTCAGCGTGAAATGGCTGATCATGGTTTTCAGTCTTGACCTGGCTTCAACCTCCAGATGCTCTTCAAAACGGCGAATATCGGCGGCGAAGCGGTGCAGGCTTAAGCTGGCGGAGGAGGGCAGGACATGCAGCAGGTGAATGACCCCCGTCTCCTGTGCCAGAAACTCAGCGTGTCGGATGGCTTTGTCGCTCAACTCCATCTCAAATACATCGACTGGCATGATGATTGTCTGATACATAAACGCGTCTCCCTGTGGGTTATGTTGCACATATTGCAGCATAAACGGCAGGAAATTTTTGCCATACCGCTGGCAATTATTCACATTCCCGATGGATGACCCAAATACAGAATGGCGAGGGTAACGTACCGCAGCCACCATGATTGCTGGGTGAGAAGATAAAGAGCAGGCTCGCCCCTTTGCAGGCGTCGTTGCGCTAAAAATCAGAGTCGAACGCGCCGCGAAATGACGACATGTGGGAGGTCAGGGTCAGTCAGAGGATGCAGAACGCACCCTCTGTTATTACGCACAATGGCACCACTCAGAGCAGGTAGTCACCCGCCGCTTCTGGCTGGTAAACCAGCTCCAGCACTTCAAGGTCGGTTGAAGCTCCGCCGGGTAACTCCCAGTGAATGCTGTCACCCACGCGTAATCCCAGCAGCGCGGCACCGACGGGCGCCAGCACCGAAAGCTGGTTTGCGCTGTCGGTCATCCGGGTAGGGTAGACCAGGGTTCGGGTACGTGCTTCGCCACTTTTCAAATCGCGAAACGTGACGGTGCTGTTCATGGTGACAACATTAGCTGGCATAGCCTCAGGGCTACACATTTGGGCACGATCCAGCTCTGTGTTTAACGCCTGCGCAACCGGCAGGTTCGCGTAAGCCGGTTTCTCCAGCAAGCGGTCAATGCGCTCAGCATCGAGTTCGTTGATGATAATGGCAGGTCTGGACATCTCTTGCTCCATGTCTTGGGCGGTGCACCGCCTGGTTGATCCAAAGAAAAACCCTCGCCGACTGGCAGCGAGGGTTTAGCTGATCCGATGATACTGACACTGGCGACAAGTTTGAAGTGACCCGGCTCACATTTGCCGGGTTTATGATAAGTTTGTCGGCGATCCTGTCTCAGTAACCCTGAGGGTCGATGATAAAGCTCTCGCCGCAGTTGCCCGGATGGGGTTGTTGACGAAAAGATTGGGCGGTAAGCGGTTCGTTTATTGATTCAGCATCCAGAGTGAACTGCAGTTCGGTGAGATAGGCTGGCTTTCCGCTGCAGCTTAATTTAACCGACTTTATGCTGCCGTCACCCCAGGATTGCGCCATCGCCAGGTCAAGGTCCCGACGTGTTACGCGCTTACCATAATGCGTTGCGAGGAAAGTGCCCAGTGGACTCTGTCTTACCTCCTGATTCAGGCGAACCATCACGCCAGACCATGCATCTGGATCAAAACCAAAGCAGACGCCATGTTTGGCGTACTCATAGCGCTCCAGGCACGAATTGCCTCCGGCACCAGGCATGACCGCATTGAGTTTATCGGCCATCTCCAGCGACAAACCGGTTTCAGCGGCGGCACATTTTCGGCTGGCTTTGGCTTCCGGCATGTCAGGAATGGGGCGGCTGGCGCAACCGTAGCGCATCCAGCGATTATTATCGACCCCGCGGGCCGCGATAGATTTTGGCAGGCCCGGCCACAATCCATGCACGGTAAGGTAATCACGCTTTTGTGCTGGCTCTTTTTGCAGCCGACACTCGTCCGGCTCCCTGCTACCCCGATCATGCTGGCTCTGACAAAAACCAGTCTGCCAGGAGAGAGCCAGAACATAGCTGTCAAAATCCCCATACTTTTTAGCAACCAGCGGTTCGGCCCGAACTGGCGTGAGCGAGAGGATCGCCACAGCGACGCTAAGGCTGGCGACGAGACCCTTTCTTAACATTGATATTCCTGATACTGACGGTGAGATAATTTCTGGCAGTTATTAAAGCACAAAAAGCGCCGGGGAGGCGCTTTTTGCATATCGGGCAGGGTACGCGTTAGCGGATTGCCGCTCCTGGCACCAGCACTTCAGTGGCTATGATCACCACAATCAAACCCACCAGCACCGGCACTGATGTCCGTTTCACCACCTCGAAGGGCGAGATGTTTGCCATCCCTGCAACTGCCACCACCACGCCGGAAACGGGGGAAATAGTACGCCCCAGATTAGAAGCCTGCAGCATGGGAATGGAGAGGTAGGCCGGGTTGATGGCGGACTCATGCGCCAGTTTGGGGATCATCTCCACAAACGCATAGAAGGGAGCATTGCCCGAACCGGTGGTCATCGCCGCCAGCATGGTGAGGATAACCAGCACCAGCATCAGGATGATACTGGCTGACCCGAAGGAGGTGGCAATGGAGATAAGACTCTGGATAAAGCCGATGGTACTCAGCCCCTGTGCAAAGACCCCGGCGGCAACCAGCAGCATCACCACGCCCGCAAAGGCATCAGCCATGCCGCGATAAGCGACTTCAAGCCCTGAGAAGACGTTTTGCGTGTTGAAACCACGGAAGAATTCCAGCACCGCCGACAGCAGCATACAGATAACCAGAATAGTGATGATATGCAGTTCAGGACCCCATTTGCCGTCAAAAATCAGGACGCCAATAATGGGGGTAAACGGCAGAATGGCATAAAAAGCCGGGGCTTTGGTGGTGATGTCTTTCACGTCGAGAATTTCGGCGGTGATATTCTCTTTTTTATCTAAATAGCGCTGCCAGAAAAAGTGAGCAATTGCCATGGCGATAATGGCGGCAATGGAAATAGGCAGGGTGGTTTTAAAGGCGAAATCCACCAGCGGCATTTCTGCTGCTTTCGCTGCCAGCACCACGTCACCTGATGTGGGTGATAAAATAATCGCAGCCGGAGAGGCGCAAATTGCGGCCGCCGCACCGCGACTGATACCGACATTGACCATCACCGGGAAGAGTGTCGCCATTAATAATACGCCAAGTCCGGTGGCGGATGAGACGGCCAGTGACATCAGACAGGCGACAAAATAAGCCGCAATCATCAGCAGATAAGGCGAGTTAATAAAACGCAGTGGGCGGGAGGCCAGCTTCACAACCATGTCGTTAGCGCCGATGTGCGTCATATAGGCTGCAAATCCGCAGAGCATCATGATCATCATGCCAAGATCGCCGCCACGGCTCATCAGCAGAATTTTCACATACTCGACAATATCGGTGGCGGTGTAACCGGTGCTGGTGGCGCTGCCTGGCAGTACTTTATGGCCCATAATGGCACTGATAATGAGCAGGGTCAGGCCGCCGACAAAGAGTACGCCAGTCGCTGAGTATCCTTTAATGATATAGCGTGCGACGCCGACGATAACGGCCACGCCAATAAGAAGTTCGATAATCGTTAACATAGTGTTCTGGATCCCAGGGTGAAGGTCAGATAAAAACGGCTGCGGGAAAACGAAAAAATGCAATGTGCCGAAGAACGGTCAGGGAGTAGATGATTAAAATCAAGGAAGGATCGTTTTAAGAATATAATCGTGTAAATTTGTTCTCCGCACCGGCCTGCTTCTAACAGGAATTACCCGATACAGGTTGGAGGGCTGAAAACAGGTCGACGGAAAAGAAAATAAAAAGTTAATAATATTCGAGAGTTTGGTTACCCATTCATTCATCGCGTAAATTAATTAAAAAAGCCTTTAAAAATTAAAAATCGGGTGCTTATACTCACCCCTCTCTCTCCCTGCTCTCGGGTAAATATGCATACTGGCAGGCCAGGTCAACTGCGCGTCATAAAGCGACACCTTATGTTGTTGCTGATGGCCTTCGGCTGGCTGTTCATCCAGAGTCAGGTGGCAATTGCTGCACATGATTGTGACCTCAACGTGCAGGGTGCGACGGTCATGACGCAGCATTACGAACATGTAATGACCAGTCATGCACAAGAGCGTTTGCAACACGGGATGAAAGCCCCCTTGTGCGACAAACATTGTGTGCCTGACGTGGTGCAAAAAGAGACCGGCCATCAGCCGGTTGTGGCGTTGCCCGTCAGTATGACCCTTGCGGTTGCTAAACCGGTGAGTGTTGCACTCGTCGGGGAGGGATGGGCATTAACCCCACCGGCCGCTGGCCCGCCGGCCACTATCCGCTTTTGCCGATTCAGAGAGTAGAAACCTGTTAATTCGTTGAAATTTCTTTCTTTTACGATCAACAGGAGTTCTGATATGTATTCTTACCTTCGTTTTTCGCTGGCCTGTCTGCTGGCGCTGCTCTCCCTTTCTCTCTTTTCTGCCGTACAGGCTAATGACGCGACGGCTATGCAGCACGACATGTCGCAGCACGCGGCAGGGCATGCACCGGTTTACCGCTCGCTGGGCGTTATCAAAAAAGTGACCCCTGACACCGTTTCTATTGCTCACCAGGCCATCCCCGATCTCAACTGGCCGCCGATGACCATGCAGTTTGCTCTGCCGCAACGCGACGGTGCACTGGCAATGCAGGTGGGCGAAAAGGTCAGTTTTACCTTCAGCCAGAACGATAACGGCTATCAGTTGGTTTCCCTGACGCCACAACACTGATCGGGGACACTATGAAACGATTCTCACTGAGCCTGCGGCTGAGTGGGGTGGTGCTGGGTCTGATGTGCTCCGCCGCACAGGCGGAGTCATTCACGCTGGCACAAACCCTTTTCGCCACAGAACGCTACTCGGCACAGCTCTCTGCCAGTCGCAATGAAGTCCATGCGCTGGATGCCATGGCAACTTCCGCACGCCAGCTCCCCGACCCGAAGCTGAAATTTGGGATTGAAAACCTTCCCGTACAGGGCAGTAACGATCGCCGTCTTACCCGTGAAGGCATGACCATGCAGCGGGTTGGCGTAATGCAGCAATACGTCAGCGCAGAAAAGCGGGAGCGCAAAGCCGATACGCTGCTGGCAGAAGCGCAGAGCGCTAACGCCAGGTCCGCCGTGACCCGCGCGGCGCTTCAGCGTGATGCCGCTCAGGCCTGGCTTGATCTGGCGCTTTCGACACGCGCACTGGACATCACACGCAGGCTGCTCGCCGAAACCACGGCGCAACAGGGGGCGCAAAAAGCCAGCGTTGCCGCGGGCAATGCAACCCCTGACAGCGTCCTCGTCTTTCAGATTGGCCTCAGCGGGATGCAGGATAAAGTGACCCTCGCCGAACGTGATGTTGAGCTTGCTCAGGCTCGATTAAGGCAGCTCACCGGGCAACCGGTCACCGCTACCGGGGGAGCTCTGCCGCGCTATCAACGCTTGCCTGCTGATGAGCGCACCCTGGAGAGTGGGGTTGCCCGCCACCCGGAAATGGTGGCCGCGGTCAGTGACGCCAACAGCGCCAGAGCACGTTCAGCCCAGTCGGCGATTGCTGCCATCCCGGATGTGGAAGTCGAGGTCTGGTATGGCCGCCGCGCTGAGGGCTATGAAGACATGGCGGGCGTGATGGTGACCGTCGACCTGCCGCTGTTCACCTCAAGGCGTCAGGATAAAGACCACGCCGCAGACCTCTCCCGCACGATGCAGGCGAACGATCAGCTGGCCCTGATTGCGCGTGAACATCTGGCGCAGGTGCAATCGCTTGTTGCGCAGTACAACGCCGCGCGGACGCTCTGGTCCCGGCAGAAGGACAACGTGTTGCCACGGATTCGTCAGCGGGCATCCCTGATGGCAGCACAGTATCGCAGCGGGCAAAGTCAGTTGCCTGAGTTGCTGGAAGCGCGTCGGGCCGTACTCGATGGTGAACTGGCTCTGCTGTCGGCGGAAAAAGAGATGGCCCGCAGCTGGGCCGCCATTAACTGGTTGATTCCCGAGGCGCTGGCGCAATGAAAAAAACGCTTTTAGCGATATTAATGGCCGCCAGTCTGGCTGCAGGGGTGGGTTATGGCCCGGGACGTCAGCATTCGTCGACGACAGATGAACCCTCTTCTCCACCACCGGCCGGGCGTAAGGTGCTGTACTGGTACGATCCAATGGTGCCAGGGCAGCGTTTCGATAAGCCGGGGAAATCACCCTTTATGGATATGCCCCTGGTCGCCCGCTATGCCGACGAAGCGCAAGATAACGGAGGCGTCATCGTCAGCGCGCGCCAGCAACAGAACCTGGGGATGACCACTGCGAAGGTGGAAAAACGTATGCTGGCTCCGGCATTTTCAGCGTTTGCGACCGTCACCACCGATGAGCGCGGTCTTCAGACGGTGCCTTCTCCGGCGGCCGGAGTGGTGGAGAAGCTGTATGTGCGTGCAGCGCAGCAGTGGGTGGAAAAAGGGGAGCCGCTGGCACAACTGTGGATCCCGCAGTGGACGGCAGCCCAGCAGGAGTATCTGGCCGTTCGTCAGTTGGGCGACGAGGCGTTGACCCGTGCAGCCCGTGAGAGACTGGCCCTGCAGTTTATGCCCGCGTCGATTGTTCAGGCAGTGGAGCGCAGCGGTAAGCCACAGACCCGCCTGACTCTGCGCGCTGAACGGAACGGGTATGTGGTCAACCTTGATACCCGCGAGGGCGCGCAGGTCGCCGCCACGCAAACGCTGTTTGAACTGGCAAGCCTCGACCCGGTCTGGCTGGTGGTAGATTACCCACAAACCGAGGCCCGAGCCCTTACCCTGGGCGATGAGATTGTTGCGAGCGCGGCAAGCTGGCCGGGTGAACAGTTTCACGGGCGGGTGAGTGAGCTATTACCACAAATGGACACCACGACCCGGACGCTCAGGGCGCGAATTGTGCTCGAAAATCCCCGGCAAAAGCTGAAACCGGGCATGTTCCTGACCGTGTCTCAGCCGGAGAACGCCAGACAGCCTGCGGTACTGACCATTCCTGAAGAGGCCTTAATTGCCACCGGCACGGCAAACCGTGTGCTGCTGGCATCAGGTGAGGGGCAGTTCCGGGCGGTGGAGGTGACCATCGGCAGAACGTCGCGCGGCTGGAGCGAAGTGCTCTCCGGTCTGGCAGAGGGGGATGACGTGGTCACCTCCGGTCAATTCCTGATTGATTCCGAGGCCAGCCTGCGCAGCGCGCTGCCCGACACGCCGGTTGAGAAGAAGGCCCATGAGTATGAGAGCACCGGCGTGGTGGAAGCCATCGACAAGGGTTCAGTGACGCTGGCGCATCAGCCTGTTCCGGCGCTGAAGTGGGGTGCGATGACCATGGATTTCGTGCTCACAAAGCCACAGCCGGAGATTAAGGTCGGTCAGCCGGTAATGTTCAGCTTCACCCTTGATGATGAAAACGGTGCGGTGATCACCCATCTGATGGCAAATGAAGGGGAAATGAAATGATTGCCGACATTATTCGTGCCTCGTTGCGTAACCGTCTTCTCATCTTGCTCGCCGCGCTTGTGCTAACCGGGTGGGGTATCTGGTCGGTGCAACGCGCCCCGCTGGATGCGCTGCCGGATCTCTCTGACGTGCAGGTGATCGTTCGTGCCAGCTATCCGGGTAAAGCGCCGCAGCTTATCGAAAACCAGGTGACCTACCCTCTGACGACCGCGATGCTGTCAGTTCCGGGGGCGAAAACGGTGCGGGGCTACTCCATGTTTGGTGACGCCTACATTTATGTTCTGTTTGAGGATGATACCGATCTCTACTGGGCGCGCTCCCGGGTGCTTGAGAATCTCAGTCAAATCCAGTCAACCCTCCCGGCGGGGGTTAACGTCGCGCTGGGGCCGGATGCCACCGGTGTGGGGTGGATCTATGAATACGTGCTGGTTGACCGAAGCGGTAAACATAACCTTGCCGATCTGCGTGCGTTACAGGACTGGACGCTGAAGTTTGAACTTAAAACGGTACCGGATGTGGCGGAGGTGGCAAGCGTCGGCGGTATGGTGCGTCAGTACCAAATCATTCCCGATCCGGCAAAGATGCGGGCGCTGAATATCACCCATGAGCAGTTGATTACCGCCGTAAAGGCCGCCAATCAGGAGAGCGGCGGCGCGCTTATAGAGAGGGGAGAGGCGGAGTTCATGGTTCGTACCACGGGCTATCTCAGGTCGCTTGAAGATTTTCGCCAGGTGGTGATTACCAGTCGCAACGGCGTGCCGGTGATGCTTTCGGATGTCGCCAGCGTGCGTACTGGCCCTGAGCTGCGCCGTGGCGTGGCCGAATATAACGGAGAAGGGGAGGTGGCAGGGGGCATTATCGTCATGCGCTATGGCAAAAATGCGCTGAAGACTATCCACGCTGTAAAAGAGAAACTTCAGGCAGTAGAGAAAACGCTGCCAGCCGGGGTCGAGATTGTGCCGGTGTACGATCGGTCAACACTCATCGGGCATGCCGTTGAAACCCTTACGCACAAGCTGATTGAGGAGTTCATTGTGGTGGCTGTGGTGTGCAGCCTGTTTTTGTTCCACTTTCGCTCGGCGCTGGTGGCGATGGTCTCTCTGCCGCTTGGCATCCTGGGGGCGTTTATTGTGATGCATTACCAGGGGATCAACGCCAACATCATGTCACTGGGCGGGATCGCGATCGCAGTAGGCGCCATGGTCGATGCGGCAATCGTTATGATCGAAAACATGCACAAGGTGATTGAACAGTGGCGGCATGATAACCCTGACCGCGAACTGACCTCAGGTGACTACTGGCGCTTGTCCGAACAGGCGGCGGTGGAGGTTGGCCCGGCCCTGTTCTGTAGCCTGCTTATCATAACCCTGTCGTTTATTCCCGTGTTTTCGCTTCAGGCCCAGGAAGGACGAATGTTCTCTCCGCTGGCGTTTACCAAGACCTGGGCTATGGCCGTTGCGGCAGGGCTGGGTATTACGCTGGTGCCGGTACTGATGGGGGTGTTTATCCGGGGACAGATTCCTGATGAAAAAGCGAACCCGATTAATCGCTTTCTGATTCGTCTGTATGAACCTGCGCTGGAACGCGTGCTGCGCTGGCCGAAAGTGACACTGGCCCTCGCTCTGCTGTTGTTGCTGGCCACCTTATGGCCGCTGAGCCGTCTCGGCAGTGAGTTTATGCCGCCACTCAATGAAGGGGATCTGTTGTATATGCCCTCAACCCTGCCGGGTATTTCTGCGCGCGAAGCTGCGCGGCTGCTTCAGCAGACCGATCGTCTGATCAAAACCGTGCCGGAAGTGGAAAGCGTGTTTGGCAAAGCAGGAAGGGCGGAGAGTGCGACAGACCCTGCGCCGTTAACGATGCTCGAAACCACCATCAGGTTTAAGCCTCGTGACCAGTGGCGACCCGGTATGACCCCGGATAAGCTGGTGGATGAACTGGACAAAACCGTAAGTATTCCCGGTATTGCCAATGTCTGGGTGCCGCCAATCCGCAACCGGCTCGACATGCTGGCGACAGGCATCAAAAGCCCGGTCGGGATTAAAGTGAACGGGAGTAATATTGCGGACATCGAACGCGTGGCGCAGCAGATTGAACAGGTGGTGAAAAACGTACCCGGCGTCACCTCCGCACTGGCCGAGCGTCTTGCCGGAGGACGCTATATCGATATCATTATTGATCGTCAGCAGGCGGCGCGTTACGGGGTGTCGGTTAACGAGTTACAGTCGCTGGTGGCTACTCTGGTAGGCGGGGAAAATGTCGGAGAAGTATTGCAGGGGCGCGAGCGCTTCCCGATCAACATTCGCTACCCGCGAGAGCTGCGCGCAAACGTTGACGATCTGCGTGCGTTACCGGTGATCACCGAAAACGGCAGTCAGGTGGCGCTGGGCGACCTGGCGCAAGTGGTGGTCAACGAGGGGCCACCGATGCTGAAAAGCGAAAATGCCCGTTTATCAAACTGGATCTATGTGGATCTGCGTGGGCGGGATTTAAAATCCGCCGTGGATGACATGCAGCAGCGTGTGGCCAGAGAGGTGGCGCTGCCACCGGGGGTTACGCTCTCCTGGTCAGGCCAGTATGAGTATCTTGAGCGTGCAAGTGCAACGCTGAAGGTGGTAATACCTGTCACCCTGTTGATTATTTTTGTGTTGCTGTTCATCACCATCAGGCGAGTCTCTGACGCATTATTGATCATGGGGACGCTCCCTTTTGCGTTGATTGGGGGCGTGTGGCTGTTATGGTTTCTGGACTACAACTTATCGGTTGCAGGCGCGGTAGGATTTATTGCGCTTGCAGGCGTGGCGGCGGAATTTGGTGTCATTATGGTGCTCTATCTAAACCACGCGCTGGAGAAATACCGCCGCCAGGAGCCCGATGGCGGACACACCATGTTGCGTCGCGCGATCCATGAGGGGGCGGTGCTACGTGTGCGACCTAAAGTGATGACGGTGGCGACCATTATGGCCGGGCTGCTGCCCATCATGTGGGGGGGCGGTAGCGGCGCTGAAGTGATGAGTCGGATTGCTGCACCCATGATTGGTGGGATGATCACCGCACCGCTGCTCTCTTTATTTGTTATCCCGGCGGTCTATGAACTGATACATCGACGGGGCTAAAATCTGCCGCGTCCTGTTACCGGGCGCGGCGGTGAGTGCGAGCATTTATTGACCAACCGATAAAACACGGGACAAACAGCAGATTCGAATAAACTTCGCGACATTTATCACTTTTTGATGAATAACGACTGGACAAAAGTCTCTACAATTGTTGTACTGTTACTCGACACAGCATTTGTGTCGTTTTTCATGTAAAGGTAATATTGATGTCTAAGATTAAAGGTAACGTTAAGTGGTTTAATGAATCCAAAGGATTCGGTTTCATTACTCCGGAAGATGGCAGCAAAGACGTGTTCGTACACTTCTCTGCAATCCAGAGCAATGGTTTCAAAACTCTGGCTGAAGGTCAGCGTGTAGAGTTCGAAATCACTAACGGTGCCAAAGGTCCTTCTGCTGCTAACGTGATGCCTATCTAAGTTAGCAATAAGACAGAATTTCAAAACCCGCTGAGAAGCGGGTTTTTTTTGCCTTCAATTCGCGTTAGCGCTGGTGACAAGCCAGAACGCGAGGGCAGTCATTGCAAACGATCCTAACAGATTGACCGCAATGTTTAACAGCGCCCAGCCCGCACGACCTTCCTGTAGAAGAAAAACGACTTCGGCTGAAAAGGTCGAAAATGTCGTGAGTCCACCGCAAAACCCCGTTGTCAACAATAATTTCCATACGGGGTCGATTTGCGGCATTCGATTGAACCAGGCCAGCCCCAGGCCAATAATAAACGCGCCGACCAGATTTGCCGTCAGCGTGCCAATGGGAATGGCATGGTGCGCGGGATTTAGTTTCATGCTGAGTGCCCAGCGCGCGACGCTGCCTGTCCCACCACCAATAAAAACGGCCAAAAGGAGTTGTAACACCGGGAAATCCTGCTATTTGAATTAAGAGAGTGACGAGTGTAACGCCGAACCGGTTCTCTGACTATGTCGGCACCTTCAGGAGAAGAAAAGATGATTGTTGCTGCTGGTCAGTTTGTTGTAACCCCGGACTGGCGTGTTAACGCCAGCATCTGTGTAGAGATGATGGCGCGCGCCGCGCACCAGGATGCAGCCTTGCTGGTCTTGCCGGAGGCAGTACTGGCACGCGATGATAGCGATCCGTACCTGTCAGTGAAGTCGGCGCAGCCGCTGGATGGCGAGTTCATGCAACATCTTTTGCATGAGAGCCGCAGGAATACCCTGACGACTATTCTTACCATTCACGTCCCGTCAACTGAGGGGCGTGCAATCAATACCCTGGTGGTGCTTCGGGAAGGCAACATTATCGCCCAGTACGCCAAGCTGCACTTGTATGACGCGTTTAACATGCAGGAGTCCGCAAGAGTAGACGCCGGTGATGACATTGCTCCGCTTATTGACGTAGCCGGTATGAAAGTGGGGCTGATGACCTGCTATGATGTACGCTTTCCTGAGCTGGCAATGGCGCTGGCACTCCAGGGTGCAGAAATGCTGATATTGCCTGCGGCCTGGGTTCGTGGTCCGCTCAAAGAGCACCACTGGGCAACACTCCTGGCTGCGCGGGCGTTAGATACCACCAGTTATGTGGTGGCATCAGGTGAGTGCGGCAACAAAAACATTGGTCAGAGCCGGATTATCGATCCACTGGGTGTGACTTTAGCGGCGGCGGCAGAATTACCGCAGCTTATTTTTGCTGACGTAACCCAAACCCGCCTGACAGAGGTGCGTGACGCTCTGCCTGTTTTGCGCAACCGTCGTTTTACCATACCCGTTCTCAAGTGATGTTTTTTTAAACAATGCTTGATTCATCTCGTTACAGATTGCTATTGTGTGCGCGCGCCGGATGACCGTTAATAACGTCCGGGTATAATGGCGCTTTACGCTGTGTTATATGAAAGAAGGTATCTATGGGTGAAATTAGTATTACCAAGCTACTGGTCGTGGCCGCGCTGGTCATTCTGCTGTTTGGTACCAAAAAACTGCGTACGCTGGGTGGCGATCTGGGCACGGCCATCAAGGGCTTTAAAAAAGCGATGAACGATGATGACACCACTGCCAGGAAGAGCACGGATGACGTCACGGCGGAAAAGCTCTCTCATAAAGAGTGATGCTTCCCGACACGAAAAAAAACCGGCATACAGGCCGGTTTTTTTATCTCAAGTGTAATGGGATGTTACACCATTATTTTACTTCAATGCCTTTTGCCTGCAGGTCGGCATGATAAGAAGAGCGGACAAACGGACCACATGCAGCGTGGGTAAAGCCCATCGCCAGTGCTTCTTCTTTCATCTCATCAAACTCTTCCGGGCTGACGTAACGCTGCACGGGCAAATGGTGGCGGCTTGGCTGTAGATACTGGCCCAGCGTCAGCATGGTCACACCATGACGTCGCAGATCGCGCATGACGTCCACGATTTCCGCATTGGTTTCGCCTAAGCCTACCATCAGACCCGATTTGGTCGGAATGTGAGGATGGGCTTCTTTAAAGCGCTCAAGCAGCTTCAGTGACCAGTTGTAATCCGCCCCCGGTCGTACCTGACGATAGACACGCGGAACGTTTTCCAGATTGTGGTTAAACACGTCGGGCGGCGTTGCCGTAAGAATATCCAGCGCGCGATCCATACGACCACGGAAGTCAGGGACCAGCGTCTCGATTTTGATGGAAGGGGTTTTCTCACGAATCGCGGTAATACAATCGGCAAAATGCTGAGCGCCACCATCACGCAAATCATCGCGGTCAACGGAGGTGATGACCACATAGCGCAAAGCCATATCAGCGATAGTTTGCGCCAGTTTGCCAGGCTCGTTGGCATCCGGTGCCACGGGGCGGCCGTGTGCGACATCGCAGAACGGACAACGGCGCGTACAAATGGCACCCAGAATCATAAAGGTTGCCGTACCGTGGTTGAAACACTCAGCAAGGTTAGGGCAGGACGCCTCTTCGCAAACAGAATGCAGCCCGTTTTTACGCATGGCGGCTTTGATACCCTGAATACGGGAAGAGTCAGCCGGAAGTTTTATTTTCATCCATTCCGGTTTTCTCAACAGGGCTTCGCGCTCTGTTGCCACGTTTTTAACCGGGATAAGAGCCATTTTATCGGCATCGCGGTACTTAACACCGCGTTCCATCACAATGGGTTTACTCATAGCGTGCGTGTTCCAGTTGCGGATAACGAAGTAAGTGATTCAATTCAAGGGAACGTTGTATTTATCAACTATTTTTGAATTCACGGCGTGCAGTATATCATTGATGAGGGGCGGAAAGCAGCCTGACAACAGGGCAAATTGTAAAATAGTTGTTGTTTTGTGCCAAATGCCCAGTGAGCATTAGCCGTTTTGCCAGGCTGGATGGGTAATTAGAACGCGCGTCGAATAACGTTGATCACATTTTCCAGTACAGGGTCTCGTAAGCTCAACTTATTGTAATACAGTGAAATATCAAGTCTTTCATTGCTGACCGGTGGAAACTCGATTTCTGCTAAAGGCCAGCAAGCACTGAATAATTTAAACAGTCTGGTTGGCATTAACCCGAGCATATCACTGTTACCGATGAGTGCAGCAATAGTAAACATGTTGTAACTGCTAAAACTTACCTGGCGCTCAGGAAAAAGATCCTGCACCCGTTGACGTAAGCTACTCAGGTTTTGACCTTCCATCATTAAAAGCGTGTGGTCGTAATGCTGAAGCACATCTTCATTGATGGGCGCATGCAGGCAGGGATGACCTTGCCTGCATACCAGCATTAACCGGTCCGTGTAGAGCGCATGGTGGTTAAGCGTCCTGGTCGTGGGAATGTGCGTATCAATGATGAGATCGGTCTGAAACTGGCTTAGCTGATTTTCCGCATCGTGGATAGGAATATTGCGCATCAGTAAATGTGGCGCAGCTTCTTTAATGGCTTTCCAGATGACAGGAATGACAATAGCGCCGAGAGAGGGAGGTGTACCAATCGTAATGGTACGCTGTTTGTCATAACTGCCCGTTAAATCCAGTGCGCCGAGAATGGACTCCAGCCCCTGGCTAATATACTCATGCAGATGGGAGGCATAGGCGGTGGGTGTGACGCCCTGGCCCTTCCTGATAAATAGCGGATCCGGAAATATGGTCCGCAGTTTCTGAATGGACTGACTAATGGCAGAAGGTGTGAGGTTAAGCACTTTCGCTGCATTTACTATCCCTTTTTGCACATATACCGCCTCGAAAATAGTCAATAAATTGAGGTCGATATTGCGCAACGTTCGGAAGATTTGCGGCTTGTCTTCTTCGGGGCGTTCCGTTATTCGCTGTTCCGACGGGTTATTATAATCCACGCTTGTGCTCCGTAATCATTCCCATAACGAATGATAGTTGAATTTATTTTGTGGTGACGAATTTTGGAATGTGCCAGTCCATCGCATACCACCATTATGGATGTTTTTCAGGAAGATGCTCCATACACTGTCTAAATTTAATCTTATCAACGACGATTCGACGTAGCACAAATGTTCTTGTCCTAAGAAATATGCCAGACAGGATAAAGCAAATGAAAATAGAAAATATATTTTCAAAAGTAAAGATTAGACGTGTGAATAAATAGCGGCCTGACGGAATGCAGGCCGGGAAACATCATATATTAAGCGTCAGTATATATATGTGGTGGATAGTTTAGCAGGGCTAAAAGATTATCCAACAATACTGGCCTGATGCTATCCATGTTAACAGTTGGCTGATAATGGGTCACTTGCGTCATTTCCATTCCGGCATAACCACATGGGTTAATACGTAAGAAGGGGGCGAGATCCATGTCGATGTTGAGCGCCAGCCCGTGGAACGAGCAGCCTTTACGAATGCGTAAACCCAATGAACAAATCTTTTTACCCTGCACGTAAACGCCAGGTGCGTCGGCGCGCGGATAGGCTTCAATACCGACGCTGGCCAGAGTGTTAACGACGGTTTGTTCAAGTAAGGTCACTAAATCCCGAACCCCAAGTTTGCGACGCTTAAGATCAATCAGTACATACAGGATTTGCTGACCGGGCCCGTGATAGGTGACCTGCCCGCCACGATCGCTCTGTACAACCGGAATATCGCCGGCGGCCAGAACGTGTTCGGCTTTCCCCGCTTGCCCCTGGGTAAAAACAGGGTGATGTTCAACCAGCCAGATTTCATCCTGGGTTGTATCGGTGCGGGTATCGGTAAAGTCATGCATTGCCCGGGAAACGGGATCGTAGGGCTGCAGGCCCAGATTACGGATTAGGATTGTATCCTGAGACAAAACAACATCTCCGGGAGAAGAAAGGGTGCGGGGAGTATATCACAGAGAAAGGTGTTACCCAGCGCGAGCCGGATAACACCCTGGGCATTACAGAACCATACGAACGATTTCGATGTTACCAAGTTCTTCGTAAAGCGTTTCAACCTGTTCTATATGCGTTGCATTGATGGTGATGGATACCGAGTGGTAATTGCCTTTGCTGCTCGGTTTTACCTGTGGAGAGTAATCACCGGGCGCATGGCGCTGTACCACTTCGACCACCAGATCAACCAGCTCTGGTTTCGCCAGACCCATCACTTTGTAAGTAAAGGGCGTTGGGAATTCAAGCAGTTCTTTAAGATTGGTTTTCATGTCAGCTCCGGCGTAAAAATAATAACTCCTGCCAGCGGGGCAGGAGTTTTTTGAGATGCTAAGTATATGGGGACGAAGATCACACTTTCAAGTGGGCAATCTTTAGCCGAACCAGTGGTGGAACATCAGTTTGATGTAATCAATGATTTTACCAAAGAAATTACCTTCCTGAATCTCCTGCAACACCACCAGAGGGCGCTGCTCTACGGTTTTACCGTCCAACTGGAAGTTAATGGTACCGACGACCTGGTTTTTCTGCAGCGGCGCATGCAGCTCGCTGGTAGTCAGCACGTAGCTGGCTTTCAGGTCTTTCATGCGACCACGCGGGATGGTCAGGTACACATCTTTATCGACACCTAATGATGCGCGATCGCTGTCGCCAAACCAGGCTGGCTCAGAAGCAAACTCTTTACCGGCTTTGATAGGACTCACGGTTTCAAAGAAACGGAAGCCCCAGGTCAGCAGTTTTTTGCTCTCTGTCTCGCGGCCCTTAAAGGTTCTGCCACCCATCACCGCAGAGATCAGACGCATCTGACCTTCGGTTGCCGACGCAACCAGGTTGTAGCCTGCTTTATCGGTGTGACCGGTTTTGATGCCATCAACGTTCAGGCTGTTGTCCCAGAGCAGACCGTTACGGTTGGTCTGACGGATGCCGTTAAAGGTGAACTCTTTTTCTTTATAAATGGTGTATTCGTTCGGCACATCGCGAACCAGCGCCTGGCCAATCAGCGCCATGTCGCGAGCGGAGCTGTACTGACCTTCTGCATCCAGGCCGTGCACGGTCTGGAAGTGGGAATTTTTCAGACCCAGCGCATTCACGTAGTTATTCATCAGGCCAACAAACGCATCCTGACTTCCGGCAACATAGTCCGCCATGGCCACGCAGGCATCGTTACCCGATTGCAGGTTGATACCACGGATAAGCTGGGAAACTGGCACCTGCATGCCCGGCTTCAGGAACATCAGGGAAGAGCCACGGAAAACCGGGTTACCCGTTGCCCATGCGTCGTTGCCGATGGTCACCAGGTCTGTCTCTTTAAACTTACCCGCTTTCATTGCCTGACCGATAACGTAGCTGGTCATCATTTTAGTCAGGCTGGCCGGATCGCGACGGGCGTCGGCGTTCTGTTCTGCCAGCACCTTACCTGAGTTGTAATCAATAAGGATCCAGGATTCAGCGTCAATTTGCGGCGCACCGGGAATCATGGTTTTAATGTTCAGGTCGTCGGCATGTGCGGCCCCGAGAGTGGCGGCGGTCAGTGCCGTGGTGAGCGCCAGGCGCTGTACGAATCGAGCGGAGAAAGTGGTCTTCATGGTCTGAACAACGACATCCGTGATGGAGTTAAAAAAGTGCCTTACTATAGCAAAAGCTATAGGGGGAGGCATCCGACTTTCCGCATGATTTGTTAATGCGGTTTACGTATCTTGACAATGTCAAAAGCGTGTCGGATGCCGCTGCTATTACTGCGCGCCGGTCACAAAAGACTGTAATTGTGCTTCGCTTTGCAGACGTTGTTGCAAGCGACTGGCGTCCGCTTTACTGGTAAATGGCCCAAGCTGAATACGCCACACCGCGCCGTTTTGTACCACACGCCCGGGCACTGAGAACTGTTGCGCAAGGCGCTGTTGATACTGCTGAGCACGGGCCTGGTCACTGACCGCACCTACCTGAACCATATAGCTGCCGCTGTCGGCTGTCGCCGCGGGGGCCGGAGTCACAGGGGTCACGTGACCTTGGGTTGAGCCCGGAGCGGTGACGGGAGCCGGGCGGGTCACCGGAGCCGGTGCCGGTTGTACGCTGGTTGCCGGTGCAGCAGTCGCCGATGAGCCTTCACTCCCTTCAAGCACGCCTGAAGCCAGCGGCGCTGGCGCACCTAAAAAGCCACTGTTGCTGTTACCAGCGGGTGCAGCAGGCGGCGTGTCAGGCTGATCGGGCTGCGCGCCAGGTTGCGTGCTGTCATCCAGCGTTCTCACGGGCGCCTGGGGCTGAGGGGCCGGTGCAGGCGAAGAGGCACTGCCCATTCCACCACTCAAATCCGGGCGAGCCGGCAGGGCGTATGTCTGCTTCGCGACGGTGGTACAGGCCGTTCCCGGACCCGACATACTGCCATCCTGAGCGACAACGATAGGATCAATACGCACTTTGGTGTTGTTTGACGTATTCAGTCGATCTGCCACGGCGCGAGAAATCGAGATAACGCGATCGTTACCGTACGGGCCACGGTCGTTGATCCGCACCACGAGCATTCGCCCGTTAGCCAGGTTGGTGAGGCGCACATAGCTCGGGATGGGAAGTGTTGGATGCGCAGCGGTAAGTTGCATCGGATCGAAGGCTTCGCCACTGGCCGTTAAATTACTGCCTGGTTCAGCATCATAGATAGCGGCAAACCCGGCCTGGCTAAAGGTAGACGGGTCCTGCACAATCTTATAGCGCTTACCGTCGCGCTCATAATCCTGATTAACGGAGGGATTAAGCGTTTCGTAACGAGGTTCTGCACCGGTTATCTCAACGACCGGACCGTTACATACCGCAGGCTGCGGCGCAACAATCGTCTGTTGTTGCCCATCATCACTTGAACATGCCGCCAGTAACCCTGCCGCTATACAGACTCCAAGCCATTGCTTTCGCATTGCGAACCTCTTATACGCTTTTTGACAACATTTTCCTGTGGGTATGGATAGACATCACTATTCCAAACCCGGCCATCAGCACAATCAGCGCTGACCCTCCATAGCTCACCAGTGGCAGCGGAACGCCCACCACCGGTAAGATACCACTCACCATACCAATATTTACGAACACATAGACGAACAAAATCAACATCAAACCACCCGCCATAACGCGACCAAAGGTGGTCTGCGCACGGGCGGCAATCCATAATCCGCGCATGATCAGCAGGACATAAAGCCCAAGCAGGATAAGAATACCCACCAGACCCAGCTCTTCAGCAAGCACGGCGAAAATAAAGTCAGTGTGGCGTTCAGGCAAAAACTCCAGTTGCGACTGGGTGCCGTGCAGCCAGCCTTTCCCACTCAGCCCGCCTGAACCTATTGCAATTTTAGACTGAATAATATGATAGCCTGCCCCCAGCGGATCGGTTTCCGGATCGAGCAACATCATCACGCGCTGACGCTGATACTCATGCATCAGGAAGAACCACAGGATAGGAATAAACGCCGCAATCAGTACCACTGCCACGCCAATCAGACGCCAGCTCAGGCCGGATAAAAACAGCACAAAGAGACCAGAAAGCGCGACCAGAATCGAGGTGCCGAGGTCAGGTTGAGCCGCAACCAGTAACGTCGGCATAAAGATCAGGACCAGCGCGATAGCCGTATTTTTGAGCGATGGCGGGCAGACGTCACGGTTAATAAAACGGGCCACCATCAGCGGTACGGCGATTTTGGCAATTTCGGAGGGCTGAAAACGGACAATCCCCAAATCCAGCCAGCGTTGCGCCCCTTTGGAGATGGCCCCGAAGGCGTCCACGGCGACCAGCAGAATCACACAGATAACGTAAAGATAGGGTGCCCATCCCTCGTAAACACGGGGCGGAACCTGCGCCAGCACGACCATGGCAATCAGGCCCATGGCAATCTGCCCGACCTTACGCTCCGTCATGCCAATGTCCTGGCCGCTGGCGCTCCAGATAACAATGGCGCTGTAAAAGAGTAGAGCCAGAACGATCAGCAAAAATGCAGGATCGATGTGGATTTTATCCCAGAACGATTTCTTGTTCGGATTATCCGTCATGATTAATGGTCCTCTGCGGCGACCGACGCCGGGTTTTCAGTCGGCAATTCGGTGTTGTTATCGCCAAGCATGATATGGTCAAGGATCTGGCGCATGATGGTACCCACCGCAGGACCGGCCCCGCCGTTTTCCAGAATCATCGCCACAGCGACCTGGGGATGATCGTAAGGGGCAAATGCCGTCATCAGTTTGTGGTCACGTAAACGCTCCGCAATGCGGTGGGCGTTATAGGTTTCATTGGCTTTTAAGCCAAAGACCTGAGCGGTACCGGATTTAGCGGCAATTTTATAGGGGGCACCAGCAAAGTATTTGTGACCGGTGCCGTTGGCGCGGTTCGCAACGCCATACATACCGTCCTTGGCTATTTCCCAGTAACCGGAGTGAATATCGCCCACGGGTTTCTGCTCTTCCTGCTTCCACGGCACCTGTTTGCCATCCTGCAGCGTACTCATCAGCAGGTGAGGCACTTTGACGACCCCATCGTTAATCAGGATCATCATCGCTTTATTCATCTGCACCGGCGTTGCGGTCCAGTAACCCTGACCGATGCCTACAGGAATGGTATCCCCCTGATACCAGGGCTTTTTAAATCGCTTTAGCTTCCACTCACGGGTCGGCATATTGCCGGAACGCTCTTCCGCAAGGTCAATGCCGGTGTACTCACCGTAACCAAATTTGGTCAGCCACTCTGAAAGACGATCGATGCCCATGTCATAGGCAATCTGATAGAAGAAGGTATCCGCCGACTCTTCGAGCGACCTGGTGATATTCAGGCGGCCGTGGCCCCATTTTTTCCAGTCACGATAACGCTTTTCTGAACCAGGAAGCTGCCACCAGCCCGGGTCAAAGAGCGTGGTATTGCGGGTGATGACCCCGGTACTGAGCGCCGAGACGGCAACGTAGGGTTTAACCGTTGACGCTGGCGGATAGACCCCCTGCGTGGCGCGGTTAACCAGTGGCGTATTCGGATCGTTGAGCAGCGCCGAATAATCCTTACTGGAGATGCCGTCAACAAAGAGATTGGGGTCGTAGCTTGGCGTAGAGACCAGCGCCAGAATGCTGCCCGTGCGGGGATCGGTCACCACCACCGCAGCACGACTGCCTTGCAGCAGAGTTTCGATGTACTGCTGAAGTTTGAGGTCAATCGTCAGGTAGATATCGTTACCAGCCTGCGGCGGGACTTCTTTCAGTTGACGAATAACGCGCCCACGGTTGTTGACCTCGACCTCTTCGTATCCGGTCTGTCCGTGAAGCACATCTTCGTAATAACGTTCAATGCCCAGCTTGCCGATATCATGCGTGGCGGCGTAGTTGGCGAGCTTCCCGTCTTTATCGAGTCGTTCTACATCTTTATCATTAATTTTAGAAACGTAGCCGATGACATGGGTCAGTGCAGAGCCATAAGGGTAGAAGCGACGTTTGTAACCCTTCACTTCGACGCCAGGGAAGCGGTACTGGTTGACCGCAAAACGGGCGACCTGAATCTCGCTTAAGTTGGTCTTAACGGGGATAGAGGTGAAACGATGCGAGCGGGAACGCTCCTTTTTGAACGCAGCAATGTCATCGTCGGTTAAATCCACCACATCCCGCAGGGCATTCAGCGTTTGCTCAACGTTGTCTACCTTCTCCGGCATCATCTCAATCTGGTAAATAGTGCGATTAAGTGCCAGCGGGGTGCCGTTGCGGTCATAAATTATTCCGCGGCTTGGCGGAATCGGCACCAGCTTGATGCGGTTTTCATTGGAGCGCGTTTGATAGTCGGCGAAACGAACGATTTGCAGATTGTAGAGGTTAGCAATCAGCACGCCGGTCAGCAGCAAAATCCCCAAAAAAGCGACCACTGCCCGGCGCACAAACAGCGCAGACTCAGCCGAATAGTCGCGAAAAGAATTCTGTAATTTCATCCGCTGCTTAGTTTACCTGGTCTGTATTACTCACGATGATAAGGATGGTTGGTCGTGATACTCCATGCGCGGTAGAGACTTTCTGCAACCAGCACGCGCACCAGCGGGTGAGGAAGCGTTAACGCAGAGAGTGACCAGCTTTGTTCTGCCGCTGCTTTACAGGCGGGGGATAACCCCTCCGGGCCACCAATAAGCAGGCTAACGTCACGACCATCCTGCTTCCAGCGCTCCAGTTCATTCGCCAGCTGCGGCGTATCCCACGGTTTTCCGGGGATATCGAGGGTGACAATACGGTTTTTGCCTGCCGCAGCAAGCATCAACTCACCCTCTTTGTCGAGAATGCGTTTGATATCCGCATTTTTACCCCGTTTTCCTGCCGGGATTTCTACCAGCTCAAACGGCATATCCTTAGGAAAACGGCGTAAATACTCGGTAAAACCCGTCTGTACCCAGTCCGGCATCTTAGTGCCGACGGCGACCAGTTGCAGCTTCACGCATTAACCCCAGAGTTTTTCCAGCTCATACAGGCTACGGCTTTCCGCCTGCATCACATGAACAATGACATCGCCTAAGTCCACAACAATCCAGTCGGCGGCATTCTCGCCTTCCACACCGAGCGGCATCATGCCAGCGGCACGGGATTCCTGCACCACGTGGTCGGCGATAGACATAACATGGCGAGTGGAGGTACCGGTACAGATGATCATACAGTCGGTGATACTGGATTTACCGTGAACGTCGATCGCCACGATGTCCTGACCTTTCAGGTCATCAATTTTGTCGATTACAAAATCCTGGAGTGCTTTACCCTGCAAGTGTTCCCCCTGGGAGAAAAAGATGATGGTGTCAATAAATGGCCCGGCATTATACCTGAAGTGCAGCCATTTTCGGGACTAATGTCCGGCTCAGGTTACAAAAAGTGGGCTATCATCCCACCCCCGGCACGAGAATGCATCGCCATTTTTGTAAAACAATTTCTGGATGGCTACAAATGGCGGTGCGGAGAATAGCAGCCTGTTAGTCTGTGTCAATCACCCGCGTGCGCTGGCCGGGGCCTGGAAAAGAAAATAGCCGTTATTCCCCCTGCCGCCACGCCGCCCGGCTGTTCAGTACACGTAATGTGGCAAAGTCATCCTGAATATCCAGTGCGCTCCATGCGCCCTGATCTACGCGAAAATGCCAGAGTGATGAGGCGGGCATGTTGAGCAGTGTCGCTATCAGTAAACTGAGCACACCCTGGTGGCTGACGATGAGCACGTTTTGCGATTCAGCCCAGGTGGGTAATTGCGCAATAAAGTGCTGCACACGCGCCGAAAAAGCCTGAAAACCTTCACCGTTGGTCGGGACCGCATTTTGCCAGTCGGTGCACCAGGCGGCATAGCTTTCAGGATCTTCATGAGTGAGGTCGCGATGATGGCGCATCTCCCAGTCACCAAAGAACATCTCATTTAGCAACGGTGTTGTATGGGTTGGGATCGTCCGCTCATGCAGTACCAGTCGGGCAGTGTGCTGCGCACGTTCAAGTTCACTGCAAATTATCTGGTCGAAGGGAACATCAAGCAGCAGACGGTGCAGAGTCTGGGCCTGAGCAATTCCTTTTTCTGTTAATGGGGTTGGGGAATGGCCACTATAAAGGCCAGCAACATTTGCGTCGGTCTCCCCATGACGAATGAGCCAGAGTCGCATTTTTTTCTCCCATGCAGTTTTCTGGACAAAGTTTATCACCGCACCCCCATTCATGAGCTTTTTTTCGATTAAGATACCCCTTTTAAGCGGAGCAAAAGGGACAATGGCTTTATTTCATAGCGCACACGGGGGCAATGTTCGCGAAGCCGCCGCATTGTTGGGTATGTCTGCCGAGCGCTTGCTGGATTTTAGCGCGAACATTAACCCGGCCGGCTTGCCCGGCTCGCTGAAACGTGCCTTACAGGACAACCTGGCTATTGCAGAGCGTTACCCGGATCCTGACTATCATCACCTGCATCAGACGCTGGCGGCGCATCATCAGGTTCCTGAAAGCTGGGTTCTGGCAGGAAACGGCGAAACCGAGTCCATCTTCACGCTGGTAAACGGGCTTCAGCCCCGTCGTGCCATGCTGGTTACGCCAGGATTTGCGGAGTATCGCCGCGCACTGCAACTGACAGAGTGCGATATTGTGGATTATGCCCTGCAGGAAGAGGAGGGCTGGCAGCTCACCGGGTCGATTCTGGACGCTCTGACCAGCGGTATTGATTGCCTTTTTTTATGTACGCCGAACAATCCCACAGGATTATTGCCTGACGAGTCGCTATTGCACGCTATTGCTGCGCGTTGCAGGCAGTTGCATATCACGCTGGTGCTGGACGAAGCGTTTATGGATTTTCTCTGCGATCGCGAGGGTTTTATTCCTCACCTTGCGAACAATCCCCACATCTGGGTCCTGCGCTCTCTGACCAAATTTTACGCTATGCCTGGTTTGCGCCTGGGCTACCTGGTGAGCAGCGATGTGGCAAAGGTACGCCGTATGCGTGAACGGCAGATGCCGTGGTCAATCAATGCCTTTGCGGCGCTCGCCGGTGAGCTGGTGCTGCAGGACAGCGATTACCAGCAGGCGAGTTGGACGTGGTTGCGAATGGAAGGCCCTCGCTTATATCGTGCGCTGCAAAAGGTGAAGGGCGTGCATCTCTGGCCCGGCGTGGCCAATTATCTGTTTCTGCGTTGTGATGTAACAGGACTTGATCTGCAACGCGCGCTTCTGGAGAAACAGATACTTATCCGCAGTTGTGCTAATTATCCGGGTCTTGATGAACGCTATTATCGTGTGGCGGTACGGAGTGCGTCAGAAAATGATGCACTGATTACCGCGATGGAAAGTGTGTTTAGCGATATAAACCCTGGCACCTGATGTAGTCCAGAACCGAAGAGGGCAGCAGCTCATCGCAGGCCTCACCCTTTTCCAGCCTCTCGCGAATCACTGTCGCAGAAATGTTGAACCAGGGCGTTTGCGCCAGGTAAATTTTACCTGCAGGTTGCGTATGGAGGTCATCAGGATTCTGCGTCAGATGGGCCTCCAGCCACCGCTGATCTTTCTCCTCCGTCATGGTGAGTGGATAACCCGGACGGCGGCAGACAATCAGGTGGCTGTTATCAAGAATGGTCTCGTATTCATGCCAGGTCGGGAAAGTCAGTAAAGAATCCTGGCCGATGATGAAAGCCAGCGGCCGCGTCGGGCCTTTTTCTTCACGCCACTCCCGCAACGTTTGCGCAGTATATGAGGGCGATGAGCGCTTCAGTTCGCGTTCATCCAGGGTAAACAGGGGCTTATCATGAATCGCCAGGGCCACCATCGCTTTGCGCTGTTCGCTGGTGGCTTCGGGTTGAGGGCGGTGGGGAGGCACGTTATTGGGCATAATCACTACCCGCGACAGGCCGATATGCTCAGCCAGTGCTTCGACCGGTTTCAGGTGACCATAATGGATAGGATCAAACGTACCGCCAAACATAGCCTGCAACTGATTCATATCACCCATCAATAAAAATGTCCGCCAGTGCCTTATGACAGAGTAGCAGAGACAGACTTTCGAGCTCGGCCCAGACGGACTGACCAAAATCTTGTTTCACAATCAGCTCAATGCGGCTCAGCAGGTGGACAGCCTGGCGGAGTTGATCAAGGCTAAGGCGTTGCAGCGCGTCGCCGGTGATGCCGCGTCTGTTTTGCCAGATACGATGCTTATCAAACAGCGTGCGTAAGGGAACGCTGGCAGACTGGCGTTTCAGGTTCACCAACAGGAGTAATTCGCGCTGTATAGTGCGCAGCAAAATTACCGGCTCACAGGCCTCCAGCCGAAGCTGGTAGAGCACATGTAGTGCGCGCTTGCTTTTTCCGGCAAGCAGGGCATCGACCCAATGAAACGGGGTAAAATGTGCCGCATCGTTAACCGCCTGTTCGACCCGAGGCAGGGTCAGTTTGCCATCCGGGAACAGCAATGCCAGCCGTTCCAGCGCCTGTGAAGCGGCCAGTAAATTCCCTTCGTAGCAGTAACAAAGCAGCTGATTCGCGGCATCATCAAGTTCTAAATTGTTCTGTTTAGCCCGGGCGGCCACCCAGCGAGGCAGATTTGCCTGTTCAGGGGTCTGACAACTAACCGCAACGCTACGGTTTGCCAGTGCCGTATACCATGCAGCATTTTCCTGCGCCCTGGTAAGCTTGTTACCACGCACCACCAGAATGAGGTCGTCATGCAGCAGGCTTACCAGCATGGCCATGCGTTCATTGATTGCCGCGTTAGGGCCATTTTCCGGGAGTTGAAGGGTGAGGGTTTGTCGACTCGCGAACAGACTCAGCGCCTGACAAAGGGAGTAGATGGCATCCCAGTCGGTGCTCGCATCAATCGTAAAGGAGTGGTGTTCAGTAAAATCTGCTGCCGCTGCTGCATGGCGTACCTTATCCTGGCTTTCCTGCAGAAGAAGGGGATCATTACCGAGCAATAAATAGGCGGCGCGCAGCCCTTCTTTAAGCTGCGCGCCGAGTTGTTCCGGATACAGCCTGAGCATCAGCTACCCGGTGTCCTGGTCACATGTGTTGATGTCGTCTCTTTTTCGCTGTCAGCGGCATGGACGCTGGGCAGTTTACGAATCAGCTGTTCCGCCGCTTTATCGTACATTTCCTGCACGATAATGTCTTGTTCAGCATCTTTCGCCAGCGCCGTTTGCGGGTTGTCGAAGAACGAACGATACACTTTCGTATTAATAGGATAGATATCGTGACCCGGTATCAGCACGGTGGCATTAACCGTCAGTACCATCTGATACTCTGCGGTACGACCATCCTGGAAAATGGATGCGGTGTCACGAGCAAAAGTAACGGCACCCAGACGAAGTGACGGTATGTCCTTACGCAGCGATCCCTTCTCAACGACGTCGACGCCATTCAGGCGCAGCTGATTACGCAATGCACGACTGAGTGGTCCGTTAGGATCCCCTGAGTCAAATATCATTGTTTTCATCTCAGCGGGCACTTGTGTGCTGTCACGCAAGTGCCAGCCGCAACCGGCGGTGAGTAACACCGCCAGAGATAACAACCATGTTGCCAGATGTCGCACGCTTCCTCCCGCGCTTAGCCAACGACCAGATTAAGCAGTTTGCCCGGTACGTAGATAACTTTACGTAGGGTAACGCCATCAAGATATTTTGCGACCAGAGGTTCCTGGCCGGCACGTTCGCGAACCTGTTCTTCGGTTGCATCAACCGCAACAGTAATTTTACCACGCACTTTGCCATTTACCTGGACGACCACAAGCGTGGTGTCTTCCACCATAGCTGCATCGTCTGCAACAGGCCACGGCGCGTTGTCGATATCGCCTTCACCTTTCAGCTCCTGCCACAGCGTGAAGCAGACGTGCGGGGTGAACGGGTTAAGCATACGTACCACTGCCAGCAGCGCTTCCTGCAAGAGGGCGCGGTCTTGATCGCTGTCCTGCGGGGCTTTCGCCAGCTTATTCATCAGTTCCATGATCGCGGCAATCGCCGTGTTGAAGGTCTGACGGCGTCCGATATCATCGGTCACTTTCGCAATTGTTTTATGAACATCACGACGCAGGGCCTTCTGATCTTCCGTGAGTGCCGCGACATCCAGCGGTGCCGTTGCACCCTGTGAGCTGAGTTCGTAAACCAGTTTCCAGACGCGTTTAAGGAAGCGGTTCGCCCCTTCAACGCCTGACTCCTGCCATTCCAGCGTCATGTCAGCCGGAGAAGCGAACATCATAAACAGACGAACGGTATCCGCACCGTAACGTTCAACCATCTCCTGCGGGTCAATACCGTTATTTTTCGACTTGGACATTTTGCTCATGCCGGTATAGACCAGTTCATGGCCGGCAGCATCTTTCGCTTTAACGATGCGGCCTTTTTCGTCACGCTCGACAATAGCCTCTTTCGGGGAGACCCAGTTGCGCTCTCCGCCTTCGCCAACGTAATAGAAGGCGTCGGCCAGCACCATGCCCTGGCACAGCAGCTGTTTAGCCGGCTCGTCGGAGTTGACCAGACCCGCATCACGCATCAGTTTGTGGAAGAAGCGGAAGTAAAGCAGGTGCATGATGGCGTGTTCGATACCACCGATATAGATATCAACCGGTAACCAGTAGTTCGCGGCCTTAGAATCCAGCATGCCTTCCTGGTGCTGCGGACAGGTGTAGCGGGCATAGTACCAGGAGGATTCCATAAAGGTATCGAAGGTGTCGGTTTCACGCAGCGCAGGCTGACCATTAACCGTGGTTTTCGCCCACTCAGGATCGGCTTTAATCGGGCTGGTGATGCCATCCATCACTACATCTTCCGGGAGAATGACCGGCAGTTGATCTTCCGGTGTCGGCACCACGGTGCCGTCTTCGAGCGTTACCATCGGGATTGGCGCACCCCAGTAACGCTGACGGGAGACGCCCCAGTCACGCAGACGATAGTTCACTTTACGCTCGCCAACGCCTTGCTCTGCCAGTTTATCGGCAATCGCGTTGAAGCCCTCTTCAAAGCTCAGGCCGCTGAACTCACCGGAGTTAAACAGGGTGCCTTTATCCGTCAATGCCTGCTCAGACAGATCGGGTTCAGAACCGTCAGCTGCCAGGATAACGCCTTTGATTGGCAGGTTGTATTTGCTGGCAAATTCGTAGTCACGCTGATCGTGGCCAGGAACGGCCATGACGGCGCCTGTACCGTATTCCATCAACACGAAGTTAGCGGCCCAGACCGGAATCTCTTCACCGGTCAATGGATGAACGGCTTTAAAGCCGGTATCCACACCCTTTTTCTCCATGGTCGCCATATCGGCTTCGGCTACTTTGGTGTTGCGACATTCGTCGATAAAAGCAGCCAGTTCAGCATTGTTCGCGGCGGCTTGTTGCGCCAGCGGGTGACCGGCGGCAACGGCCAGGTAGGTCGCGCCCATAAAGGTGTCCGGGCGGGTAGTGTAAACGGTCAGCGTTTTATCATAGCCGGTAACGTTAAAGGTGATCTCGACACCCTCAGAGCGGCCAATCCAGTTACGCTGCATGGTTTTGACCGTGTCAGGCCACTGATCCATGCTATCGAGGTCGTTAAGGAGCTCTTCGGCATAGGCGGTGATTTTGATAAACCACTGCGGGATCTCTTTACGCTCAACTTTAGTATCACAGCGCCAGCAGCAGCCGTCGATAACCTGTTCGTTAGCAAGGACAGTCTGGTCGTTTGGGCACCAGTTAACCGCAGAGGTCTTTTTATATACCAGCCCTTTTTTGTAGAGCTCAGTGAAGAACTTCTGCTCCCAACGGTAATATTCTGGCGTACAGGTGGCCAGTTCGCGGCTCCAGTCATAACCAAAACCCAGCATTTTGAGCTGGTTTTTCATGTACGCGATGTTGTCGTAAGTCCACGGCGCCGGGGCGGTGTTATTTTTTACTGCTGCACCTTCAGCGGGCAGGCCGAACGCATCCCAGCCGATAGGCTGAAGTACATTTTTGCCGAGCATACGCTGATAGCGAGAGATAACGTCACCGATGGTGTAGTTACGCACGTGCCCCATGTGTAGTCGACCAGAAGGATAGGGAAGCATCGACAGGCAGTAATACTTCTCTTTGCTCTCGTCTTCAGTTACTTCGAAGGTGCGCTTCTCTTCCCAGTGAAGCTGTACTTTGGATTCTATCTCTTCCGGGCGATATTGCTCTTGCATGGCAGCCAGTGGTCCTGTTTTTGATACGGCTACAAATGTAGCGTTATTTCGTGGTTTTTCAGATCCGCATAGCATAGCCCAAACGCCCACGTCAAAACAGCCTTTCGCACATTAAGCCTGAGAAAAGCACTCGTCCGAATTTACGTACTCTGTGGGGTAATTGACAAAGCGAGAAGAAAATAAGGTCTATTATTAGAACAGGTTAACGACCCGGGAGAAAAGTGATGAACAAGGTTGCTCAATTTTACCGCGAACTGGTGACGACATTAACGGAACGCTTACGCAATGGTGACAGGGATATTGACGCACTGGTAGAGCAGGCAAGACTCAGGGTCAGCCAGACCGGGGAATTAACGCGCACCGAAATTGATGAGTTAACACGGGCTATCCGTCGCGATCTGGAGGAGTTCGCCCGTAGTTATGAAGAGAGCCAGGAGGAGGTCGTTGACAGCGTTTTCATGCGCGTCATTAAAGAGAGCCTCTGGCAGGAGCTGGCGGACATCACGGATAAAACCCAGCTTGAGTGGCGCGAAGTGTTTCAGGATCTCAACCATCACGGTGTATACCATAGCGGTGAAGTGGTAGGGCTTGGCAATCTGGTCTGTGAGAAATGCCATTTTCATCTGGCTATCTACACCCCGGATGTGCTGCCACTTTGCCCGAAATGTGGTCATGATCAGTTCCAGCGCAGGCCCTTTGAACCCTAGGAAAACGCAAAACGGCAACTTCAGTTGCCGTTTTGGTGTTTGCGCTCTCACCCATTGGGTTGAGGGAGCCTCAGTAATATTACGTTTTACAGCGATAACACTGCGTAATAAGAATAAAACAGTCACCGCGATGACAGGGTCCGGCTGAAAATCGACGAAGCGTATCCGCAAGGCCGGGGCGACGCGCAGGGATGCGCGGCGAGGGCGACTTTACAGGGACGTTACCTTCGCCCGTCCCCGATAAGCCTGAAGGATTAAGCGTAGTGGACCGCGAAGCGGCGATTTTCGTGGCCGGGAGCCCGGGTCGCCAGGGCGGTGGCGGTGAACCGCCCTGGCACGTTCACGAGTTCTGGCGTGACAGAAAAGCAAGGAACATAAGGTGAACGGAATGACCCTCAGAGCCGCATATTCCCCTCACCCTGGCCCTCTCCCCAAAGGGGAGAGGGGAGCGTTCGTGCTCGCATTTATTTGTGGGAATCCCTCTCAGACCGGTGAAAAATGGACTGAATGAGGGCATCATTTTGCACTGTAGAATGTCAAACGCTCCGCCAGTAAATCCACAAATCCTTGACGATCCACATCGACCATCACGGTTGCGTTTGGCCTGTTACCGGTAAGGAAATAGTAATCCACGACCGTCATTCCCTGGGTGTATTTCCCCTGCGTCTCCACCCCGACCCAGCGCTCAACAGTGGTGAAAATTTCCGGCTTCAGCAGCCAGGCAATGGTGCAGGGGTCATGTAACGGGGCGCCGACAAATCCCCATTTCTCCTGTTTATGGTACTCCATAAAAAAGTCGAGCAGCTCCGCCACGATGGTGGAGATGGGGTTACCCAGCGTACGAAAACGGCTGATATCCTCGGCATGGATCTGCGCCCGATGCGTGACATCCAGCCCGGCCATGACCACCGGAATGCCGGACTGGAAGACAATCTCCGCCGCTTCCGGGTCAACATAGATATTAAATTCCGCCGCCGGGGTCCAGTTACCCAGCGACATAGCCCCGCCCATAATCACAATGCGATTGATTTTGCCGTGCAGCTCAGGGTGGCTGTTGAGCAACAGCGCTACGTTGGTTTGGGGGCCGGTAGAGACTACCGTGACGGGGGTGGTAGATTCGCGTAATACCTTCGCCATCAGCTCCACTGCCGTACAGTTTTGGGGGCTGAAGGCAGGTTCGGGTAATTTCGGCCCATCCAGCCCGCTCTCGCCATGCACGTTATCAGCGATGATTAGCTCGCGCATCAGCGGCTTAACGGCTCCGCCCGCTACGGGTATATCGGTACGTTTTAGCAATGTCAGCATCCGCAACACATTATTGAGCGTCTTATCCGGGGTCTGGTTACCCGCCGACGAGGTAATGGCTTTTACGCTGAGTTCGGGGGAGGCAAGGGCAAGAACAATGGCGATTGCGTCATCATGGCCCGGATCGCAATCAAGAATAATGGGCTGAACCATAGCAACTCCTTGTTAGCATTAATATGCGATAAGGTTAAAGCGTTGCTGTAAAACAGACGAGAAGTGAAACGACAAAGCGTGATGAGACGCGCACTCCTGGGAGCACGCGTCGGAACGATTAATGCAGGATTTTGGCGAGGAAGTCTTTCGCGCGTTCGGACTTAGGATTAGCAAAGAACTCTTCTTTCGCTGAGTCTTCAACAATTTTACCCTCATCCATAAAGATAACGCGATGGGCCACTTTACGGGCAAAGCCCATTTCGTGGGTCACCACCATCATGGTCATCCCTTCATTCGCCAGCTCGACCATGACGTCCAGCACCTCGTTGATCATTTCCGGGTCAAGGGCCGAGGTCGGTTCATCAAAGAGCATGGCAACCGGATCCATACAGAGTGCGCGCGCAATCGCCACGCGCTGCTGTTGCCCACCCGACAGCTGGGCCGGGAATTTATTGGCATGGGCGGAGAGCCCCACGCGATCCAGTAATTTCAGCCCCTTCTCACGCGCAGCCGCCTTGTCGCGCTTGAGCACTTTCACCTGCGCCAGGGTCAGGTTCTCGATGATCGACAGGTGAGGGAATAACTCAAAATGCTGAAACACCATTCCCACCCGGGAGCGCAGTTTAGCCAGATCGGTTTTTTTATCGTTTACCGGCGTACCGTTAACTTCAATATTGCCTTTCTGTACCGGCTCAAGCCCATTGACGGTTTTAATCAGCGTGGATTTTCCCGAGCCGGATGGCCCACACACCACCACCACTTCACCTTTTTTCACTTCGGTGGAGCAGTCGGTCAGCACCTGAAAGTGACCATACCATTTAGAAACATTTTTCAGGGTAATCATTGAACTGTCCTTCTTTTCAGATAGCTGACCAACAACGAGGCACTCAGGCTAATAGCAAAATATACGGCACCGGCAAACAGGATCATCTCCACCTGGGTTCCGTCACGCTCACCAATGGTGGAGGCGGTACGGAAGAAGTCGGCAAGGCTTAATACATAAACCAGCGACGTATCCTGGAACAGCACGATCCCTTGCGTAAGCAGCAGGGGCACCATGGCACGAAACGCCTGCGGCAAAATAATGAGTTTCATGGATTGCCAGTGCGTCATCCCCAGAGCCAGGGCCGCACTCGACTGCCCACGGGAGATACTCTGGATGCCAGCACGAATAATTTCAGAATAGTACGCGGCCTCAAACATCGAGAACGCTACCATCGCGGAAATCAGGCGAATGTCTGATTTGGGTGATAGGCCCAACACGTTTTGCAGTAGTCCTGGCACAATCAAGTAAAACCACAACAGCACCATGACTAAGGGTATTGAGCGGAAAACGTTGACGTACGCTTTGGCAAACCAGGCGACGGGGGCAAAACTCGACAGTCGCATCACCGCCAGGATAGTTCCCCAGACAATACCCACAATAACGGCTGTCACGGTAATTTTAAGGGTGATAACCAGCCCGGCCATCAGATAAGGCAGGGAGGGAACAATAGAACTCCAGTCAAATTCGTACATTATTTGCCTCCCATATTGCCTGGCAGGCGAATTTTGCGTTCAACCAGGTTCATCACCACCATGATGACGGCGTTAATCAATACATAGGCGAGGGTAATGGCCGTAAAGGATTCCCAGGCATGCGCTGAGTAGTCCAGTAGTTTTCCGGCCTGGGCCGCCATGTCCACCAGACCGATAGTGGAGGCGATGGCCGAGTTTTTCACCAGGTTCATCATCTCTGAGGTCATGGGCGGCACGATAACGCGATAAGCGTTTGGCAGCAGCACATACCGGTAGGTTTGTGGCAGCGTCAATCCCATTGCCAGACCGGCATTCTTCTGACCACGCGGCAGCGACTGAATGGCGGCACGCACCTGCTCGCATACGCGCGCAGCGGTAAAAAGCCCGAGGCAAATCATTGATGAAAGGAAGAACTGAATATTGGGATCGAGCTCGGCCTTAAACCACATGCCAAGATCTTCCGGCAAGAGTTCAGGTACAACCAGATACCAGGTAAAGAACTGCACGATAAGCGGAACGTTACGAAACAGTTCCACGTAAAGCGTACCAATACCGGATAAAAAACGGTTAGGAACGGTGCGCAGGATGCCAAACAGTGAGCCAACCAGAAAAGCGATAATCCAGGCGGTGATCGACAGGGCGATCGTCACCTGAAAGCCGCTCCACAGCCAGCCAAGATAGGTGGTGTTGCCGAACGGGGCTTGTTGCAGGAAAATTCCCCAGTTCCAGTCTATTGACATAAATCTACTCCGGAAAAAAAGGGTAGCAGCGCTACCCTCGAAGATTGTGTGAAGAGCCTGAGTTCGCGCTGAATGGGGAACGACCATTCAGCGTATAGTCTGTCCGTGCTGCTTCGACAATCGAGAGGGCAGGGTAAACCCGCCCCTAATCGTTTTAATTAGTTCAGCGCTTTATCATTGGGTTCTTTGAACAGGGCTTTCATCTCGTCAGAGAGATCAAAGTTCAGGTTCAGGTTTTTCGGTGGGATGGGGTTTTTAAACCACTTATCAAACCATTTTTCCGCTTCGCCTGAGGTTTGTACCTGGGCGATAGTGTCATCCATCAGCTTCTTAAACTCGGTATCCCCTTTACGCAGCATACAGCCGTAGGCTTCCTGCGACTGTGGTTTACCCACGATGTCCCAGTTATCGGCTTTTTTAGCCTTCGCACGTTCACCTGCTAACAGAGCATCGTCCATCATGAACGCAACAGCACGACCGCTTTCCAGCGTACGGAAGGAATCACCGTGGTCTTTGGCACTGATGATTCGCATGTCCATTTTCTGCTCATCGTTCAGTTTATGCAGTAACACTTCGGAAGTGGTTCCTGACGTCACGACAACAGCTTTGCCCTTCAGATCCGGGAAATCTTTGATGTCGCCACCTTTTTTGGTCAGCAGGCGCGTACCAACCACGAAAATCGTGTCAGAGAAGGCGGCTTGCTTCTGGCGCTCGAGGTTGTTGGTGGTGGAACCACACTCGAAGTCAAAGGTACCGTTCTGCAGCAGCGGAATACGGTTTTGTGAGGTAATAGGGATCAGTTTGACCTGCAAATCCGGCTTGTTGAGCTTCTTCTTCACCGCTTCAACAATGGCGTTGGAGTAGTCCTGAGAATAACCCACGACTTTTTGTTCATTGTTGTAATAGGAGAACGGTACGGAGGATTCACGGTGTCCGACCACAATCACACCGTTTTTGGCAATTTTTTCCAGCGTCGCCCCTTGCGCTGCCGGCGTAGCTGCGGCATCGGCTGGTTTCGCTTCATCGGCGGCATGTGCGAGACCGGCAGACATTCCCATTACCAGCATTGCGGTGGCCAGTTTACGTAATTGCATATCCAACTCCTTTATCGTCGCGCCAGAGACGCATTGATACCCATTGTGAGTGTTGTGTTTGTTATATCCTGCTGCAAATGCGTGCAGTGTAGTCTGCGTTTGTTAGCATTTAGTTTGGCTTAATGTAAAGATTTTGCTGCGTTATTGTTTGTTTTTGCGAAGTGCACCGCACCGTTTAAAGGCAAAAATCTTCCATTGCACCGTTTTGGTGCTCATCATGATCCGTTATGGTGCGAGACAGTTGCGCATCCATAAAATTTCCCAGGGTCAGGATGAATAAAGCAATTGATGTGCCAGAAATGGATTCTGACGAGTCAGAGGCGGAGAAAGCCCTCATCATAAAGAGAGGGCTGAAGAGAATTATTTCGAGCGGCGTTGTCGCAGACTCATAATGAGCGCGCCAAAGCCCAGCAGCGCGGTGATTACCCACATCGGCCAGTTCCCCATGCGGGCATAGGGTGTCAGGCCTGAGGTAGGCGTCACGGTGGTAGTCAAAACCTGGCGGGTGAATTGCGGAAGCATCGCCTGAATCGCACCCGTGGGACCAATCACCGCCGTGATGCCGTTATTGGTACTGCGTAACAACGGGCGAGCCAGCTCCAGCGAGCGCATGCGTGCCATCTGGAAGTGTTGCCACGGGCCGATAGATTTACCGAACCAGGCGTCATTAGAAATAGTCAGCAGGAAATCCGTGTCAGGACGGAAGTTATCCCGCACCTGTTCGCCAAGGATAATCTCGTAGCAGATAGCCGGGGTCAGTTTAAAGCCATGTGCCATTAACTGGGGCTGAACATAGGGGCCACGGCTGAATGATGACATCGGCAGGTCAAAAAAGGGTGCCAGCGGGCGCAGGATGCTCTCAAGGGGCACAAATTCTCCAAAAGGCACAAGATGGTTCTTGTTGTAACGGTCGCTGGAGTTGTAGCTGTAAGGGTTGCCTTTGCCGAGCGTGATAATCGTATTATAGGTATCGTAACGGTTTTGCTGGTTAAGACGCGCATCAACAATGCCGGTGATGAGTGAACTGTTATTTGACTGCATCAGTCCGTCAATCATGCCCAGATAGCGCTGCTGGTTAATTTCCAGATCGGAAATCGCCGATTCCGGCCAGATGATCAACTGTGACTTACCCATCACGGATTCACTGGCGTTAAGGTAAATCTTTAATGTATCCAGCAGTTGTCTTTCATCCCACTTAACCGACTGGGGGATGTTGCCCTGTACCAGCGAGACCTGCGTTGCTCTCTCCGGCAGCAGTTGATACCACTGGATGTAACGCAACGGGAAGGGGAGCGCAAAAAGCACCAGTGCGGCAACCAGTGGACGCCAGGAACGCGTAGTGGCGGCCAGTACCAGCAATCCACTGACCACCATCAGTAAGAACGTAATCGCATCGACGCCCATTACCGGAGCAAGCCCCTTCAGTGGACCATCAATCTGGCTATAACCAAACTGGAGCCACGGGAAGCCCGTCAGTATCCAGCCGCGCAGAAACTCACTGAGCTGCCACACCACGGGCGCTGCAACAGCAAGCCGTATCCAGGTCGTTGCAGGCCATAGGCGCGACAGCACCCCCGCAAATAAGCCCGTGTACAGGGAGAGATAAGCGGCAAGCAACACGACGAGGAAGACGTTGACCGGACCCGGCATACCGCCAAACTGCGCAATGCTGACATAAACCCAATGTACCCCGGAACCAAAAAGGCCCATCCCCCAGGCGTAGCCAATTGCGGCGGCCTGAAGCGGGCGGCGGTTAAGGGTAAGGGCTTGCAGTCCCATCAGGGAGATCAGTGCGGCAGGCCAGATATCATAAGGAGAAAAAGCCAGCGTTCCGCTGGCTCCGAATAGCAGCGCCAGCAGCATTCTAACGCGCTGGCGTTCAAACAAGGGGGCAAATGCCATTTAGGTTATTCGTCCAGTTTCGGTTCGGGGGAATCGTCCGGTATTTTGACATGAACCTGAATAATACGTCGACTGTCGGCCATAGCGACCTTGAATTGGTAACCATCTATATCAATGGATTCGCCACGTGCAGGAAGATGACCAAACGCCTGCATCACCAGCCCACCGATGGTGTCAACTTCGTCATCGCTAAACTGGGTGCCGAAGGTTTCATTGAAATCTTCAATCGGCGCAAGCGCACGCACGGTCCAGGTATGACGGCTGAGTTGACGGAAATCGATATCCTCTTCTTCGTCGTACTCGTCTTCGATTTCACCGACGATAAGTTCCAGGATATCTTCAATAGTGACCAGGCCGGAAACGCCGCCAAACTCGTCAATCACAATCGCCATGTGGTAGCGCTGTGAGCGGAATTCTTTCAGCATCCGGTCAACGCGTTTGCTTTCAGGAACGACAACGGCCTGGCGCAGCACTTTTTCCATACTGAAGGCTTCGGCATCGCTGCGCATAAACGGCAGCAGATCTTTGGCCATCAGAATCCCTTCGATGTGATCTCTGTCTTCGCTGATGACCGGGAAACGCGAGTGCGCAGATTCGATGATGACATCAAGACATTCATCCAGGGTCTGGTTACGTTTCAGGGTGATCATTTGCGACCGGGGGATCATGATGTCACGCACGCGCTGGTCGGCGATGTCCATTACCCCTTCGAGCATTTCGCGCGTATCTTGATCGATTAGCTCGTTTTGCCCGGAATCACGGATGAGGGCCAGTAAATCCTCACGGTTTTTCGGTTCGCCGTGGAAAAGCTGGCTCAGTAAAAGAGAGAAAAATCCCTTTTTGTTGGTAAGTGTGTCACTACTGTGTGAGTTATCGTCGCTCATGGCGTCGTGTGGGTTCTCATGTTAGTTGAAATGTCGCCGTCACGCGTAAACTCAGCACCTGACGGCATAATGCTCCTGCGCACCAGTAAACTGGCGCCGGGGCTACTCCTTTTCGGCAATGTACGGATCCTCATAGCCCAGAGCAAGCATTATCTCTGTTTCGAGGCCTTCCATCTCTTCCGCTTCGTCATCCTCGATATGGTCATATCCCAGCAAATGTAAACTGCCGTGAATGACCATATGCGCCCAGTGTGCCTCAAGCGGCTTGCCTTGTTCTTTCGCTTCCTGCTCCACGACCTGACGGCAAATAATCAAATCACCCAGCAGCGGCAGTTCAATCCCCGGCGGGGCTTCAAACGGGAAAGAGAGCACGTTGGTGGATTTATCTTTCCCGCGGTAAGTCAGGTTTAAATCATGGCTTTCAGCCTCATCCACGATGCGGATGGTGACTTCTGCTTCTTCCTGAAACTGCGGGATAACCGCGTCCAGCCAGCCCTGGAACTGGGCCTCTTCCGGCAGACCGCTGTTATCCTCACATGCCAGTTGTAAATCGAGTATCACCTGACTCATTTTTGCTCATGCTCCTGGGCTTCGCGTTTACGCTCGGCGGCTTGCTCCGCGCGGCGTTTTTGATCGGCTTCTTCCCACGCTTCGTAAGCATTGACGATACGTGCGACAACAGGATGACGAACAACGTCCTCGCTGTGGAAAAAGTTAAAACTGATTTCGTCGACGTTTGCCAATACCTCAATAGCGTGGCGCAGGCCCGATTTCATGTTGCGTGGCAGGTCAATCTGCGTCACGTCGCCAGTGATGACCGCTTTGGAGTTAAAGCCAATACGGGTCAGGAACATTTTCATCTGTTCGATGGTCGTGTTCTGGCTCTCATCAAGAATAATAAAAGCATCGTTCAGTGTGCGACCACGCATGTAGGCCAGTGGTGCGACTTCAATGACGTTGCGTTCAATCAGCTTCTCGACCTTTTCAAAGCCCAGCATCTCAAACAGCGCGTCGTACAACGGGCGCAGGTAAGGGTCAACTTTCTGACTTAAATCGCCAGGCAAAAAGCCCAGCTTTTCGCCCGCTTCAACCGCCGGACGGGTCAGCAGAATGCGGCGGATCTCCTGGCGTTCAAGCGCATCCACCGCTGCGGCGACGGCCAGATAGGTTTTACCCGTACCAGCAGGGCCAACCCCAAACGTGATGTCATGATCAAGGATATTGGCAATGTACTGCGCCTGATTCGGCGTGCGCGGCTTAATTACGCCACGTTTAGTTTTGATATTTACGGCTTTACCAAACTCCGGCACGCTCTCGGCGCTTTGTTCAAGCACACGCGCTTCTTTGATGGCCAGATGGATTTGTTCAGGTTCAATATCCTGAATCTGACCGCGCATCGGTGCAGTATCAACGTACAGGCTCAGCAGAATATCGGCGGCCGCAGTGACGCAAATTGGGCGTCCGGTAAGTTTGAAATGGTTATCGCGACGGTTGATTTCGATGCCCAGTCGCCGCTCCAGTTGTTTGATGTTGTCATCAAACGGTCCACACAGGCTCAGCAGGCGAGCGTTGTCCGCTGGCTCAAGGGTGATGTCACGCGTATCTATATTCAAACTGTTCCTCTTATCTGTGAAATGCCGGGAAGGGCTGGCTTATCATCTCAGAGACCATAAGCCCTTAAAGAATTATTCACGCCACTTAATAAAGGCGCAAGCACTGAAGAAGAAATGGGGGCCGGTGACGGGAAAAACAAGGCCTGCCGCAGAGACAGGCCAACTGAATCAGGGCTGGTAAAAACCGACACCAGCCTCATTTTCTTTGCGGGTTCGGGCGATAACCGATGCCGGAGATTGCGCGACGCGAAGTCCCATCTCCGCTTCGGTACGGACTACTTTGCCGCGCAGGGAGTTGGTGTACACATCCGTTATCTCAACATCTACAAATTTGCCGACCATATCCGGACTACCTTCGAAGTTGACCACCCGGTTATTCTCCGTGCGGCCGGTGAGCTCCATCACGCTCTTGCGAGAGGTGCCCTCAACCAGGATACGCTGTGTGGTGCCCAGCATCCGACGGCTCCAGGCCATTGCCTGTTGGGTGATACGCTCCTGTAGGATATAGAGACGCTGCTTCTTCTCCTCCTCTGGCACATCATCCACCATATCCGCAGCCGGTGTACCCGGACGGGCAGAGAAAATAAAGCTATAGCTCACATCAAAATTCACCTCAGCGATAAGCTTCATGGTCTGCTCAAAGTCCTGCGTCGTTTCCCCAGGGAAACCCACAATAAAGTCAGAGCTGATTTGAATATCCGGGCTTACGGCGCGCAGTTTACGGATGATGGATTTGTATTCCAGTGCGGTATGGGTACGGCCCATCAGATTCAGTACGCGATCGGAACCACTTTGCACCGGCAGATGCAGGAAGTTCACCAGTTCCGGGGTGTCGCGGTAGACTTCGATGATGTCGTCGGTGAATTCAATCGGGTGGCTGGTGGTAAAACGGATACGATCGATGCCATCGATGGCCGCGACCAGACGCAACAAATCAGCAAAAGAGCCCGTGCTGCCATCGTAATTTTCACCACGCCATGCGTTTACGTTCTGACCCAGTAGATTCACTTCACGCACGCCCTGGGCGGCAAGTTGCGCTATCTCGAACAGAATGTCATCGCTCGGGCGGCTAACCTCTTCACCACGGGTATAGGGCACGACGCAGTAGGTGCAGTATTTATTACAGCCTTCCATTATGGAAACAAACGCCGTTGGGCCATCCGCGCGCGGTTCGGGAAGACGGTCAAACTTCTCGATCTCCGGGAAGCTGACGTCCACCACCGGGCTGCGGTCACCGCGCACAGAATTGATCATTTCCGGGAGGCGATGCAGCGTTTGTGGTCCAAAAATAATATCGACATAATGGGCGCGCTGACGGATGAGCTTCCCTTCCTGGGAGGCGACGCAGCCGCCAACACCAATGATCAGATCAGGATTTTTCTCTTTGAGTAACTTCCAGCGCCCCAATTGATGGAAGACTTTTTCCTGCGCTTTCTCGCGAATAGAGCAGGTATTAAGCAGCAGCACATCTGCCTCTTCCGCCACCTCGGTAAGCTGATAACCATGCGTGGCATCCAGCAGATCGGCCATCTTTGATGAATCATATTCATTCATCTGACAGCCCCAGGTTTTAATATGGAGTTTTTTTGTCATCGACTTGCTCATGCTTAAGTGGGTATACCCGCATTCTTATGATTAGTGCCAACGCACCTGCGATGCGAAGTATGACGGGTATAGCGTCAGAATTGCAGGGGGAATAGTGTAATGCTTTGGTTGCGCCCTGACCAGTATGACGCTTGTCAGCCTCAAGTTGTCAAAAATCCGGTAGACTTAAGGGATTCTCGTTAAAGGACAATGAGCATGATTAATCAATCCACTGAGGTTGCCGTTGTTGGCGGCGGTATGGTCGGCGGGGCGCTGGCGCTGGGGCTGGCGCAACATGGCTTTGCTGTCACGGTTATTGAGCATACTACTCCGCCTGTTTTCCGGGATGACGCGCAACCGGATGTTCGTATTTCCGCCATCAGCGCCTCGTCAGTGGCGTTGTTAAGGGGACTTGGCGTCTGGGAGCGTATTGAGGCGATGCGCTGCCACCCTTACCGGCGTCTGGAGACCTGGGAGTGGGAGAATGCCCACGTTGTCTTTGATGCGCATGAGCTGAAACTACCAGTGCTCGGTTATATGGTTGAGAATAACGTGCTGCAGCGCGCGTTATGGGAGGCGCTTGACGCCCATCCCGCTGTGACGCTTCGTGTTCCTGCATTGCTTAACACTATCGAGTTTCAACACGATAGCCATGAACTGCTGTTTGAAAACGGTAGTTCGCTGTCAGCCAGACTGGTGGTTGGTGCCGATGGCGCTAATTCCCGGGTCAGACAGGCTGCTGGTATTGGTATTCACGCCTGGCACTATCAACAATCCTGCATGCTTATCACCGTGCAGTGTGAACAGGCGCCAGGGGAAAGCACATGGCAGCATTTCACCCCCGCCGGGCCTCACGCTTTCTTACCGTTATTTGATAACTGGGCATCGCTGGTGTGGTATGACACTCCCGCCCGCATCCGTCAGCTACAGTCATTGAGCCTGCCGCAACTGCGAGAGGAAATTGAGCGGTGCTTCCCCTCGCGTTTAGGGCGCATCACACCGGTTGCTGCCGGGGCATTTCCGTTGACGCGTCGTCACGCGTTGCAATATGCCCGTCAGGGGCTGGCGCTGGTAGGCGATGCCGCACACACCATTCATCCACTGGCAGGGCAGGGCGTAAACCTGGGTTACCGGGATGTGGATTGCCTTCTGGATGTGTTAACCCGCGCGCGCAGTCATGGCGAGGCCTGGGACAGTCATCAGGTTCTCAAACGGTATCAGTCACGCCGGATGGCAGATAACTTCATTATGCAAAGCGGGATGGATCTGTTCTACGCCGGGTTCAGTAACGATCTCGGGCCGGTGCGTATTCTGCGCAATCTTGGGTTAATGGCGGCTGAACGCGCAGGGGTGCTGAAACGACAGGCACTGAAATATGCACTAGGACTGTAATGAATCAGGCCTCTCCTCGCATGAGAGGCTGAAATCATCCGCAGACAGAAAAGCAAAAAGCCCGCCGAAGCGAGCTTTTTGCATTTAAGTGGCTGGGGTACAAGGATTCGAACCTCGGATGGCGGAATCAGAATCCGCTGCCTTACCGCTTGGCGATACCCCAATAGCGTGAAATTTTACGCGATTATCATAAAACTTCAACTACTGTGCGCTAACCCGAAGGAAAACGACTTTTTAAATTGGCTGGGGTACAAGGATTCGAACCTCGGATGGCGGAATCAGAATCCGCTGCCTTACCGCTTGGCGATACCCCAATTTGTTTCTTTTCTACCGCCATGATGCCGGCGATAGGCTAAATCTTTAATGGTGGCTACGACGGGATTCGAACCTGTGACCCCATCATTATGAGTGATGTGCTCTAACCAACTGAGCTACGTAGCCAGACTGCATTCTTCGATGGCTGGGGTACCTGGATTCGAACCAGGGAATGCCGGTATCAAAAACCGGTGCCTTACCGCTTGGCGATACCCCAAAAACCGCGGAGAACCGCTTACTCGAAGAAATATGGCTGGGGTACCTGGATTCGAACCAGGGAATGCCGGTATCAAAAACCGGTGCCTTACCGCTTGGCGATACCCCATCCGTGCAACGCTTACTGGTGAATGGTGCGGGAGGCGAGACTTGAACTCGCACACCTTGCGGCGCCAGAACCTAAATCTGGTGCGTCTACCAATTTCGCCACTCCCGCAAAAAAGATGGTGGCTACGACGGGATTCGAACCTGTGACCCCATCATTATGAGTGATGTGCTCTAACCAACTGAGCTACGTAGCCATCTTTTTTCGCGTTACCTTATCGGCGTTGCGGGGCGCATTATGCGTATTGGGCCTGACAGCGTCAATACCTTTTTCATCGAAAATTGCCGTAATGTGATTGTTTGGTTAGGTTGCGAACAGCCTGACGCATAATTCGGCAATTATTGGTTATTTATCGCTTTTGTGCAGTAAATCCTTTGCAGAAACAAAAACAGGCCCCGAAGGGCCTGAATGGATAATAACCTGTTATTGATAAGCAGACTGGTGCACGCCAACTGCGCGACCTGATGGATCGTTCATAGCTTTGAAGGATTCATCCCACTCAATCGCTTTTGCCGACGAGCAGGCGACGGACGGGCCGCCAGGCACACACTCTGCAGCACTTGCCAGCGGGAACAACTCTTCAAAAATTTCGCGATACAGGTACGCTTCTTTCGAACCCGGCGTGTTGTACGGGAAACGGTAGCTGGCAGTGGCCAACTGCTGATCGCTGATCTGCTGTGCCGCCACCTCTTTGAGCGTATCAATCCAGCTGTAACCTACACCATCAGAGAACTGCTCTTTCTGTCGCCAGGCAACGCTTGCCGGCAGATAGGATTCAAAACACTCACGAAGCACATGTTTTTCCATTTTACCGTTTCCGCACATCTTATCCTGCGGGTTGATGCGCATCGCCACGTCGAGGAATTTTTTATCCAGGAACGGCACGCGCGCCTCAACTCCCCAGGCAGACATCGCTTTGTTAGCTCGCGCGCAGTCAAACATATGCAGCGCCTGCAATTTGCGAACCGTCTCTTCGTGCAGCTCTTTGGCATTCGGCGCTTTATGGAAATAGAGGTAGCCGCCAAAGACTTCATCCGAACCCTCTCCCGACAGCACCATCTTGATGCCCATAGCCTTGATCTTACGAGACATCAGGTACATTGGCGTGGAAGCGCGAATCGTGGTCACATCGTAGGTTTCAATGTGGTAAATCACATCGCGAATAGCATCAAGACCTTCCTGCACGGTGAAGTGAATTTCGTGATGCACGGTACCCAAATGGTTTGCTACTTCCTGCGCAGCTTTCAGATCCGGCGCACCTTTCAGGCCAACGGCGAAAGAGTGTAGCTGCGGCCACCAGGCCTCTGTACGCTCCTCATCTTCAACGCGACGAGCCGCAAATTTTTTGGTGATAGCGGAGATCACGGAGGAGTCCAGGCCGCCAGAGAGCAGCACACCATAGGGCACGTCGGACATCAGGTGGCTTTTTACAGAATCTTCCAGCGCCTGACGCAGCGCGTCTTTGTCCGTGACGTTGTCTTTAACTGCGTCGTAATCGAACCAGTCACGCTGATAATAAGAACGGATTTCGCCGTCTTTACTCCACAGATAGCTGCCTGCCGGGAACTCTTTAATGGTGCGACAGACAGGTACCAGTGCTTTCATTTCTGACGCAACGTACATATTGCCGTGCTCATCATGCCCCATATACAGCGGAATGATACCGATATGGTCACGGCCAATCAGGTAGGCGTCTTGTTCAATATCGTAAAGAATAAAAGCAAACATGCCCTGCAGATCATCAAGGAATTCCGGACCTTTCTCCTGATAGAGCGCCAGAATAACTTCACAATCGGAACCGGTCTGAAATGCGTAGCGGTCGCCATACTCAGCGCGCAGGGCCTGATGGTTATAGATTTCACCGTTGACGGCCAGCGCATGTGTTTTTTGTTCGTTGTAGAGCGGCTGAGCACCGGCGTTGACGTCGACAATCGACAGGCGTTCATGGGCAAGAATCGCTTTATCGCTTGCATATACCCCAGACCAGTCCGGGCCGCGATGGCGCATCAGGCGGGATAACTCCAGCGCTTTCTTACGCAATTCAACTGCGTCGGTTTTAATATCCAGTACGCCAAAAATAGAACACATAGACTTCTCCGTTACTGTCAGGCATTGCAGTGTTGTAGTGTGCAGACGCCGCGTCATCGCGTTGTCTTATTGCTTGTTAAAGAAAATGCCGTAAAGCGGGAGTGTCCGCAAGCCTTTTACGGGTGGAAAAGTAAAAAGCGCAATGGTGATTGCGGAATGCTGAAAAAAGCACAGGTAAAAGGCACCATTATTGATGAATTATCATTTTTGAGGGGGATTTATTAATGGTGATTGGCGAGGCGTGCAATAAAAATGCGAAACCACGTCCGGGACGTGGTTTTCGTTAAATTACGTCGATCTCAGCAACCGATGGATAAATCCAGGAAGGGCGGAAAGGCATCGTATCGATATCATCGAGGGTTGAAACCCCTGAAAGAACCAGGATGGTTTCCAGTCCGGCCTGAAAACCCGCCAGTATATCGGTACGAAGATTGTCGCCCACAATCACCGTTTGTTCAGAATGCGCCTGCATTTTGTTGAGCGCGGCGCGGATTATCCACGGGCTGGGTTTCCCTACATAAAACGGCTGACGACCAGAAATTTTTTCGATACCTGCGCATAATGCCCCGCAGCCCGGATAGTAGCCGCGGCCGTGAGTATCCGGGTTGGTCGCAATAAAGCGGGCGCCGTTAGCCACAAAAAATGCCGCCTTGTGCATCATTTCCCAGTTGTAAGAGCGGGTTTCACCCACAATCACGAAATCAGGATTGATGTCAGTAATGGTGAATCCCGCTTTGTACAGTTCGTGAATCAAAGCGCCTTCACCCACAACATAGGCTTTTTTTCCTTCCTGACGTTTAAGGAAGTCCGCTGTCGCCATGGCTGAGGTATAAAAGACCGAGGATGGCACATCAATGCCTGCCGAGGCGAAACGGTTGGCCAGGTCCTGCCCCGTCTGAGACGGATAGTTAGTCAGGACTACCAGCGGCATCCCTTTTTCAAGAAGCCGCGTGAGAAATTCAGCGGCTCCCGGCACCGCGACGTTATCGTGCATCAGCACGCCGTCAATGTCACAGATTACATTCTGAATGGTCATGGACTACCCAGTTTAAAAAGAGAAGCAGTAACTATAATCCCGGTTAGCTTTCCAGCAAACGTTGCAGCAGCAAACCGTTAAGCATGGCGCGTTTAACCAGGGCGAAAGCACCAATGGCGGAGCGGTGATCCAGCGTCGAGCGCACAACCGGGAGATTCCTGCGAAATGCTTTAAGCGATTGTGTATTTATGCAGCCTTCAATGGCGGGAAGCAACACTTTCTCAGCTTCAATAATCTCACCGGCAATCACCACCTTTTGGGGATTGAAGAGGTTAATGGCGATAGCAATGGTTTTGCCCAGATGACGGCCGACATGCTCAATAACTTCACAGGCAAGGGCATCACCTTTATTGGCCGCTTTGCAAATGGTTTTAATGGAGCAGTCATCGGACGTTAAACGGCTGTGATGTCCCTGCTGTAACAGATGGCGCACACGCTGCTCAATGGCCGCGTTAGCCGCAATGGTTTCGAGACAACCAAAGTTTCCGCAGTGACAACGCTCGCCAAGCGGTTCGACCTGAATGTGACCAATTTCACCCACGTTACCGTTACGACCAATAAAAATACGGCCATTCGAGATTATCCCCGCACCTGTTCCACGGTGAACGCGCACCAGGATGGAGTCTTCGCAGTCCTGGCTTGCCCCAAAGTAGTGCTCAGCAAGCGCCAGGCTGCGAATATCGTGACCCACGAAGCAGGTTAATTTAAACCGTTTTTCAAGCGCCTCTACCAGCCCCCAGTTCTCCACCGGTATATGCGGCATATAACGGATTACCCCGCTCTCCGGGTCAACGAGCCCTGGCAGGATCACGGAGATGGCGATCAATTCGCGAATTTTTCGCTGGCAGGATTCAATAAAGAGGCTGATGGTTCTGAGCAGGGCGTGTTCGAGGGTTTCCTGGGTGCGCTCAGGGAGCGGGTAATGCTCTTCAGCAAGGACTTTGCTGCTCAAATCATAAAGCGTAAGCGTGGTGTCGGTTCGCCCAAGGCGAACGCCGATGGCCTGAAAACTACGGGTTTCGGTGACAATTGAGATAGCGCGACGACCACCAGTTGAAGCCTGCTGGTCCACCTCTTTAATCAAACCGCGCTCAATAAGTTGTCGCGTAATTTTGGTTACGCTTGCTGGTGCAAGCTGGCTTTGTTCGGCAATTTGAATGCGCGAGATAGGGCCAAGCTGATCAATCAGGCGGTAAACTGCCGCACTATTTAGTTGTTTAACGAGGTCAACGTTACCAATTTGAGCTTGTCCGCCTGATGTCATACTTTTACTTACTCAGTGACGACCTCGTTACCATTAACGATGGTCTTGATGATTTTATAATCGCGCGTGAAAGCCGTCAGATTCGCGACTTTGCCCGCCGCAATGCTGCCGAGACTGTCCGCAACGCCTATCGCCCTGGCAGGATAAAGGGTCGCCATACGCAGTGCTTCGTCCAGCGCGATGCCGACATGCTCAACCAGATTATAAATCCCTTCGATCATCGTCAGGGCGGAACCGCTTAGCGTACCGTTTTCATCCACGCACAATCCATTACGGTAGTATATTGTTTTACCAGCAAAAATGAACTGGTCAATAGTAGCGCCCGCAGGAGCCGTTGCATCGGTTACCAGGCAAAGTTTGTCGCCTTTCAGACGTTTAGCGGTACGAATATTAACGTAATCGACATGCAGGCCGTCTGCAATAATGCCGCAATACACATCCGCATCATCGAGGATGGCTCCCGCAAGCCCAGGCTCGCGACCGGTAATATAAGGCATGGCGTTAAACAGATGTGTAGCGAAAGTGATACCAGCACGAAAACCAGCTTTCGCTTCTTTTAACGTGGCATTGGAGTGGCCCGCAGAGACCACGATGCCAGCGGCGGCCAGCTTCCCGATAACCTCTGCACCCACCATTTCCGGTGCAAGCGTAACTTTGGTAATCACGTCGGCATTTTTACACAGGAAGTCCACCAGTTCAGCGTCTGGTTTGCGTACATATTCTGGGTTATGCGTCCCTTTTTTTATAATATTCAACCAGGGGCCTTCCAGATGCAGACCGAGCGCCTGGTTAGGATGCGCTGCCAGGTATTCACGCATGACCTGAACACCCTGTTTCATCAGTTCATCACTGCTGGTTATCAGCGTCGGCAGAAAGCTGGTGCAGCCAGATTTTTCATTCGTACGCTGCATGATTTCCAGAGTCTTAACGCTGACAGCATCAGCCGTATCGTTAAACTGAACGCCACCACATCCATTTAACTGAACATCAATAAAACCGGGGGCAAGTATCGCGTTGTGCAGGCTTCGCTGCTCAATATCTGACGGCAACTCCGCCAGAGGACAGACGCGCTCAATCAGGCCATTCGCGACAATCAGCGCATGGTCATCCAGAATTTCATGGCCGGTAAAAATCCGGCATTGAGTTAAAGCATACATAACGACCCCCGGTTAACAAATCAGTACCGTTGCGCAATGTGGCTGTTGCGAAACGGAAATTCACTTACAGACCTTTAATATTTTCAGCTTCTAATTCATTGAAATATTTCAATGTCTTAACCTTAAGCTCCATCGTAGACGGATCGTCGCAGACCATGACAGCTTTTGGATGCAGTTGCAGGCAACTGATGGTCCACATATGGTTGACGTTTCCTTCAACGGCCGCCTGTAGCGCCAGTGCTTTCTGGTTACCCAGCACCAGAATCATGACTTCTTCAGCATCCAGCAGCGTACCCACACCCACGGTCAGGGCATATTTTGGCACAAGGCTGACATCGCCATCGAAGAAGCGCGAATTCGCCACACGCGTGTCATGAGTCAGGGTTTTAATACGAGTACGAGACGCCAGCGAAGACGCCGGTTCGTTAAAGGCAATATGACCATCGTTACCTACGCCGCCCATGAACAGGTGAATCTTGCCATAGGAGCGGATTTTTTCTTCATATTGACGACATTCTGCGTCAATATCCGGGGCGTTGCCATCCAACAGATTAATATTTTCTTTCAGAATATCAACGTGATCGAAGAAGTTACGATGCATAAAGCTATGGTAGCTTTCCGGATGCTCTTTTGGCAGCCCGACATACTCATCCATGTTGAAGGTGACCACGTGCTGGAAACTAACCTGGCCCGCTTTGTGCATTTCAACCAGAGCTTTATAAGCGGTTAATGGTGTGCCGCCTGTCGGTAAACCGAGAACGAAAGGGCGATCCGCGGTCGGTTTGAAGGCATTAATGCGATTAACAATATGACGGGCGGCCCATTTTCCGACTTGTTCAGCTGTTGCCAGGGGAATCAGTCTCATTATTCACCTCGATGTTGAGTTTAAAAGTTTGCGGATTGCAGGCCAGTGATAGTGTAAGCGTAATGCAGTTTTGCTTCGCAGGGAGCAATCCGTTTTGATTTTTTTAATCATAAAATAAGTTTTGCTTGTTAGCTAGCAAAGTGGAGGGTTAATAACGATATTTGGTGATTAAAATCACAAAAAGTGCGCTTTTAATTTGCGAGGCGAATTAATTTTTCACACACTTACACTGTCGTGAAAAAGGCCGTGCTTTCAGGTTAAGTAAGACAATAAAAAATACTGTTTCTATGCACCCGGTGTGGGGTCAGAGGGGGAATAACGTGAGTCTTTTAGGTTACTTGCAAAAGGTTGGCCGCGCACTGATGGTGCCGGTCGCCACGCTGCCCGCAGCAGCAATTCTTATGGGGGTCGGTTACTGGATCGATCCGGTAGGCTGGGGTGGGGATAATGCGCTGGCGGCGCTTTTTATCCAGTCTGGTTCTGCCATCATTGACAACATGGGTGTGCTGTTTGCAGTGGGTGTCGCCTACGGTATGTCCAAAGATAAAGACGGGGCTGCTGCTCTTGCAGGCTTCGTCGGATTCCTGGTATTAACGACGTTGTGTTCGCCAGCCGCCGTCGCCATGATTCAAAAAATCCCGGCCGATCAGGTGCCTGCCGCTTTCGGTAAGATTAAAAACCAATTCGTTGGGATCATGGTGGGTATTATCGCCGCCGAGCTATACAACCGCTTTAGCAGCGTTGAACTGCCAAAAGCGCTCTCCTTCTTTAGTGGTCGTCGTCTCGTACCGATCCTGACCTCGTTCATCATGATCGTTGTTGCCTTTATTCTGATGTATATCTGGCCTGTCGTGTTTAGCGGTCTGGTAGGCTTTGGTGAACATATTCAGAAACTAGGGTCGACGGGTGCGGGCATCTATGCCTTCTTTAACCGCCTGCTAATCCCTGTCGGTCTGCACCATGCGCTGAACTCCGTATTCTGGTTTGATGTTGCGGGTATTAACGATATTCCTAACTTCCTCGGCGGCGCGCAGTCCATTGCTGCAGGTAAAGCTGAAATTGGGATCACGGGTCGTTATCAGGCAGGCTTCTTCCCTATCATGATGTTCGGTCTGCCGGGTGCGGCACTGGCTATTTACCACAGTGCCCGTCCCGAAAACAAAGCCAAAGTGCTGGGTATCATGATGGCGGGTGCGTTTGCCGCCTTCTTCACCGGCATCACCGAACCGCTGGAATTCTCCTTCATGTTCGTGGCACCAGTGCTCTACTTCATCCACGCAGTGCTGACCGGCATTTCCGTATTTATTGCCGCGACCATGCAGTGGATTGCAGGGTTCGGCTTTAGTGCGGGTCTGGTGGATATGGTGCTTTCATCACGTAACCCACTGGCTGTTCACTGGTACATGCTGATTCTGCAAGGCCTGGTCTTCTTCGTTATTTATTATGTGGTGTTCCGTTTCACTATCCAGAAATTCAACCTGCTGACACCGGGCCGTGAACTGGCTGTTACTGGTGACGAAGCAGACGGTCAGGATGTGAATGTAAGCGCGAATGCTGACCAGGATGTTGCCGGTCTGGCTCGTCAGTACATTGCGGCTGTGGGGGGGTCCTCGAACCTGACTGGCATTGATGCCTGTATCACGCGTCTTCGTCTGAACGTTAAAGATTCTGCGTTAGTGGATGAAGCGATGGCGAAACGTCTCGGCGCTACCGGAATTATTCGTCTGAATAAAACCAGCGTGCAGATTATCGTAGGTTTCGTTGCTGAAAAAATTGCCAACGCCATGAAAACCACCGGCAATGTTCCAGCCGCTGACAACGTTGCACCTGCTGCTACAGTTGCACCGGTTAAACCTCAGGCTGTGCCGAATGCGTCCGTGATTGCTGAACTGGTCTCACCCATTACGGGTCAGGTTGTTTCTCTGGATGAAGTGCCAGATGAAGCGTTTGCCAGTAAAGCTGTTGGTGACGGAGTGGCTATCAAACCAACCGATAAAGTGGTGGTATCCCCGGCTGCCGGAACCATCGTAAAAATCTTCAACACTAACCACGCGTTCTGTCTCGAGACGGAGAAAGGAGCGGAGATTGTGGTTCACATGGGCATCGATACCGTAGCGCTGGCTGGACAGGGCTTCTCCCGTCTGGTCGAGGAGGGGGCACAGGTGGTGGCCGGGCAACCTGTCCTGGAAATGGATCTGGATTACCTGAACGCCACAGCACGTTCAATGATAAGTCCGGTGGTATGCAGCAATATTGATGACTTCTCCGGGCTGGTAATTAAAGCTCAGGGCGCCGTTGTTGCAGGTCAAACGCCGCTGTACGACATCAAAGGCTAATCGCGTTTCGTAGTGGTTTTGCCAAAAGCGGCAGAGGACATTTTCTCTGCCGCTTTTTTTTGCATTAACTTGCATAGTCCGTTTTGTATATATTTTCCGTAAACAAGGGTTGTCTGGAAGACCCGCTTATAAGATCATGTTCCGTTATACGTTGTTTACGCTTTGAGGAATCTACGATGAGTGAGGCTGAAGCCCGCCCGACTAATTTTATTCGTCAGATCATTGACGAAGATCTTGCTACCGGTAAGCACAATTCCGTTTGCACCCGTTTCCCGCCTGAACCGAACGGCTACCTGCATATCGGCCACGCGAAATCTATCTGCCTTAATTTTGGTATCGCGCAAGACTATAACGGGCAATGCAATCTGCGTTTCGATGACACGAACCCGGTGAAGGAAGATATCGAATACGTTGACTCCATCAAAAATGACGTAGAGTGGCTGGGTTTCCACTGGTCTGGTGATGTGCGTTACTCCTCGGACTACTTTGATCAACTGCATCAGTATGCGGTTGAGCTGATCACCAAAGGTCTTGCCTTTGTTGATGAACTCTCAGCAGACGAGATCCGCGAGTATCGCGGTTCGCTTACCGCGCCTGGCAAAAATAGTCCATTCCGCGACCGGAGTGTTGAAGAGAACCTTGCCCTGTTTGAAAAGATGCGGGCTGGTGGCTTTGAAGAAGGTAAAGCTTGCCTGCGCGCCAAAATTGATATGGCTTCCCCCTTTATTGTGTTGCGCGATCCGGTGCTGTACCGCATCAAATTTGCGGAACACCATCAGACAGGTAACAAGTGGTGCATATATCCGATGTACGACTTTACCCACTGCATCAGTGATGCGCTGGAAGGCATTACGCATTCTCTGTGCACGCTGGAATTCCAGGATAACCGTCGCTTGTACGACTGGGTGCTGGACAACATTTCTATTCCGGTTCACCCGCGCCAGTATGAATTTTCGCGCCTGAATCTGGAATACACCGTAATGTCAAAACGTAAGCTGAACCTGCTGGTGACGGACAAACATGTTGAAGGCTGGGATGACCCGCGTATGCCGACCATCTCCGGGCTGCGTCGCCGTGGTTACACCGCCGGATCCATCCGTGAATTCTGCAAACGTATTGGCGTGACGAAGCAGGACAACACCATTGAGATGGCTTCGCTGGAATCCTGCATCCGTGAAGATCTTAACGAAAACGCGCCGCGCGCGATGGCAGTAATCGATCCGGTTAAACTGGTTATCGAAAACTACCCGCAGGGTGGGAGCGAAATTGTCACCATGCTTAATCATCCGAACAAACCGGAAATGGGCAGTCGGGAAGTACCCTTCAGCGGTGAAATCTGGATCGATCGCGCCGATTTTCGCGAAGAAGCTAATAAACAGTACAAGCGACTGGTGATGGGCAAAGAAGTGCGTCTGCGCAACGCCTACGTGGTAAAAGCTGAACGCGTTGAGAAGGACGCCGAAGGCAATATCACCACTATTTTCTGCACCTATGATGCTGACACTCTGAGCAAAGATCCGGCAGATGGTCGCAAGGTAAAAGGCGTGGTTCACTGGGTCAGCGCTGCGCACGCGCTTCCGGTAGAAATTCGTCTGTATGACCGTTTATTCAGCGTCCCGAACCCGGGTGCTGCTGAAGACTTCCTGTCGGTGATGAATCCGGAATCCCTGGTCATTAAACAGGGTTATGCGGAGCCATCCCTGCAGGCCGCAGAAGCGGGTAAAGCTTATCAGTTCGAACGTGAAGGTTATTTCTGTCTCGATAACCGCTACGCCACGGCACAGAAACTGGTCTTTAACCGCACGGTTGGTCTTCGTGATACCTGGGCGAAAGTCGGCGAATAATTGCAGCTAATCTCATGAACGCCGCTTTGTGCGGCGTTTTTTTATTCTATAACGACGCTGTTATTACTGAACGTAAATAATGGTTTGTGGTTGACCTGAAAAATTGTTTTAATTTTATTATTTTCTATTTTCATTTTTAGCAATTTTTTTAGTGAGCCCTTTCTTCTCTCAATAATATTTCTAATCCTCTTCCTCTATTCAAGAAATATGTGTCCCTTGTCATATTCTTGGTTTTCTTTCTGGCAAATAACTTGATCCTGATAGTCGGTAAAAATAACCTTGATTCGTGGTGTGAAAGAAGTTTGCAGCCACACTTTGCCATTTTTTTATGCTTATTTTCTTGCTGCCTGCCTTTGCACAGCATTTTTGTATTTAGTCAAAGAGGAACAATTATGATCGCGTTTACCGCTAAACGTAAGGCGATAGCATTAGCTATTGTCGGTACAACAACACTATCAGCTTTAATAGCACCCCCGGTGGCCAGGGCCGCAGGGTTTGTTGAAGATTCTACACTTACTGGCGGTGTCTATTACTGGCAGCGTGAACGCGACCGTAAAGATGTCACTGATGGTAATAAATATAAAACCAATCTGGCGCATTCTACCTGGAATACCAATCTCGATTTCCAGTCTGGTTATGCAGCAGATATGTTTGGTTTCGACGTTGCGGCATTTGCAGCTATTGAAATGGCCGAATCTTCAGGTAGCGCACATCCTAATGAAATGGCGTTTTCTAACAGCCATAAGGTCTATGATGAAGACTGGGCTGGAGACCGAAGTGGGGCAAGTCTCTATACTGCTGCGGCAAAATTTAAGTACGGGCCGTTATGGGCCAGAGCGGGCTATATCCAGCCCACCGGTCAGACGCTACTGGCGTCCAACTGGAGTTTTATGCCGGGTACGTATCAAGGTACGGAAATTGGCGTAAATCTCGACTATGAAGATTGCGGTACCCTGAGTTTCTCCTATATGTGGGCCAATGAATATAAGGCCCCCTGGTATAACGAAACCGATAATTTTTACCAGAATGATGGCGTGAGTAAAATTGATTATGTCCACTCCATTGGCGCGCAATATGATTTTAAAAATGATTTCATTTTAGAAGCGGCATTTGGACAGGCACAGGGCTATGTAGATCAGTACTTCGCGAAAGCCAGTTATAAATTTGATATTGCTGGGAGTCCGCTGTCTACAAGCTATCAGTTCTACAGCTCACGTGATAAAGCATCTAATCACACTATCAATGATATTTATGATGGTACGGCCTGGTTACAGGCGCTGACCTTTAATTATGCCGCAGGGCCCGTTGATTTACGTCTGGAGGGCACATGGGTAAAAGCGGACGGCCGGCAGGGAAATTTCAACTCACGTATGACACCACTTTATGGCTCGTCAAATGGCCGACTGGATATCTGGTGGGATAATCGTTCTGACTTTAACGCCCATAATGAAAAAGCGGTATTTGTTGGCGCTATGTATGATTTGAAAGATTTAAATCTTCCGGGCTGGGCGGTAGGTGCCTCATATGTTTATGGCTGGGATGCCAAACCATCCAACGTTTCGTCTGGCGATAAATACTATAAGGCCGGCAATTCAATTAAGGAATCCGCTTACAGCCTGGATGTGGTTTATACCCTGCAGGACGGCATGGCGAAAGGCACATTATTTAAGCTGCACTTTACCCAGTTCGATAATCACTCCGATATTCCAAGCTGGGGTGGGGGTTACAACAACATCTTCCAGGATGAGCGCGACGTGAAATTTATCGTCATTGCACCTTTTACGATTTTCTGAGGCGAGGGTAGGGCAACATGAATAAAAGTATAATGACTCTGTTTATGGTTCTGGGGCTTACCGCCTGCGTACAGCAACCTCAGGCGCCGAAAGAAGATATGCGTTTGAGAGCGGCTTATAGTGCCTGTATTAATACTGCAGAAGGTTCATCGGAAAAACTTGAAGCCTGCCGTAGCGTGCTGGAAGTGCTGAAGTCAGAAAAGGCGCATCAACAATTTGCCCACGAAGAGTCGGTACGCACCCTGGATTATCAGCAGTGCCTTGAAGCCACCCATACGGGGAATGGTCAGGCGGTAAAAGCCAACTGCGATCGTATCTGGCAGGAAATTCGTAGCAACAATACGCAGTAGCCACCCAGGGTAAACCAATAAAAAAGCCAACCTTCAGGTTGGCTTTTTACGTTTACGGAAGATTACTTAGCAATCTCGTGGGCGTTTTCATCGCTGCGGCAGTCGCCTTCAGCGCAATGGCCGTAGAGGTACAGGCTATGGTTCGTCAGGCGAATGCCGTGTTGGGAGGCAATTTCACGCTGCCGGGCTTCAATGGAGTCATCACTGAATTCAATCACTTTGCCACAGTCGAGGCAAATCAGGTGGTCATGGTGATGCTGCTGAGTCAGTTCAAAGACAGATTTGCCGCCTTCGAAATTATGGCGGGTTACGATCCCGGCATCATCAAACTGGTTCAGTACACGGTAAACCGTTGCCAGCCCGATCTCTTCGCCCATATCGATAAGGCGCTTATATAAATCTTCCGCACTGACATGATGGTTGTCCGGCTCCTGAAGCACTTCCAGGATTTTCAAGCGAGGAAGCGTGACTTTCAGGCCGGCCTTCTTTAATGCGGTATTGTTGTCAGTCATGCGGAATCTGTCCTGTTGCTAAACGATTCGCTTCCGGGGAGGGAAGCTACAAGGAATGCTCTGGGAAATGCGTCTCATTATAGAACTGCCATGTCTAAATGAAAACTGCAAGTCCTCAAGTAAAGTAAGCGTATAAAACGTGGTAGCGCCAACAAAGTCATGCGGTATCCGTTTCAACCAGGCCATATTGTACAGTGCTGGCGGCAAAAGTTAAAAAAATGTAGCAATTATTTCCATTGGTTTTAACTATCAATAAGGCGCAACATGTAGATTGCGCCATATACTGTCAGGCATTAATAATTGCGGTAAGGTTCAGCTCTTCAGAAATCTGTTTCACCCATTTTTCGACGCGACCCGCGGTGAGCTCCGGTTGACGATCTTCATCAATAGCCAGACCTACAAAGTGATCATCGTCAGCAAGGCCTTTGGACGCTTCAAAATGGTAACCTTCTGTCGGCCAGTGACCAACGATGACCGCGCCGCGCGGTTCGATGATGTCACGGATAGTCCCCAGTGCATCACAGAAGTATTCGGCATAATCTTCCTGGTCACCGCAACCAAAAAGGGCAACCAGCTTTCCATTGAAATCAATCTCTTCCAGCGTCGGGAAAAAGTCGTCCCAGTCACACTGTGCTTCGCCGTAATACCAGGTTGGAATACCCAGCAACAGAATATCGTAACCTTCCAGATCTTCTTTGCTGCTCTTCGCAATATCGTGAACATCCGCAACATCTTTACCAAGCTGCGCCTGAATCATTTTTGCGATGTTTTCGGTATTACCGGTGTCGCTGCCGAAAAAAATGCCAGTGATTGCCATGAGTAAAATAACCTCTTGAAACTTAATGATATGGTGGTGGCGTTTAGCCCACGGATAAGGGCAATCATAGCAGATAGGAGAAGCGCGCGGAAACTGCAATCGCCTCGGACTGCACTCTCTGCTACATGAAAGCGTTAATCAGACGAAGATTCAGAGTAATCAATGCTGTTCAGCGCTTTGAGCTGTTCCAGCAACATCTCTTCAATGAGTTCACTGCGGCTCATTTGACGCGCGTCTGCCAGGGCATTCAGTGCGTCCACTGCCTCAGCATTTATTTTCAATTCGACGCGTTTAAGCCCACGAAATTTATCGCGTTTAAGCTGGTTACGCTTGTTAATGCGTAATTGCTCGTCGCGAGAGAGCGGATTGGTTTTGGGACGTCCCGGGCGACGCTCATTCGCGAACAGATCTAGTGTCGTGCGGTCCGTTTGTTCTTTAGCCATGGTTTAAGGATACTACGGGAAGTACAAGCAATCGGGTCATTGCCCGGGCTGATTAGCGCGCCATCATACATCAGCGATGCAGGGACGCCAACGCCCGGGCGCGTTATGGCGACCGGTCGCCGGGTTTTTAATCAGTTCGTCTTTTCAGAGAGATAACGGCGGATGGCGCGTAAAACGGCATCTGGCTTTTCTGCATGTACCCAGTGCCCCGCGCCCGCAATGACATGCGCCTTCGCCTGAGGAAACTGGCTGAGTAACGCCTGCCGGTACTGCTCAGTCACATAAGGGGAGTTACCGCCGGGAATGAAAAGAGCGGGGTGGTTCCAGGCCGGAACGGCTTCCCAACCCACAATATGCGGATACTCTTCCCATAATACGGGAACGTTAAATCGCCACTGGCCCTCACTAAAAGATTTCAGAAGAAACTGAATAACGCCCTCTTCATCAATTACCGTGCGCATCACGGCCGCTGCTTGCTGGCGCGTGGTGACCTTTGCATCCGTTACGGCATTGATGGCGGCGAAAATCTCGTCATGGCGACGTACAGCGTAATCGACAGGGGCAATATCAATAGCCACCAGCCCGTCAATACGTTCCGGCGCAATCGCCGTTAATGCCATCACCGCTTTGCCGCCCATGGAGTGGCCGATGAAGGTAGCGCGTTCGATACCCTGCGCGTCCAGTGTCTCGACCAGATCCTGCGCCATTGCCGGATAATTCATCGTGTCGGAACGGTCAGACTGCCCGTGATTACGCATATCCACTTGCAGAATATCATGATCAAGGACGAGGTCGCGGGCAAGGATACCCAGGTTGTCAAGGCTGCCAAACAGGCCATGAACCAGGACGATGGGAGAATTGTTGTGCGATTGTTGTGCAGTTTGCGCTCGGGTATTCAATTTCATGGCAAAGTTCTTTTTTTCGCTCTTTCGGATTAGGGTATTATGTTGAACATTCTGCCGCCCGGCTGCAAGGTTCAGAGGTAATCTAACTTAGCCGCCACTCAGGTTAAGCGCTATCCGCTGTTGAGATTTGACTCTATAATCTCAATAACTTGTATTCAGATAAGACACTGCACTGGATTAAAATGAAAACGATTGAAGTTGATGATGAACTCTACAGTTATATTGCCAGCCACACGAAGCATATTGGTGAGAGCGCATCCGACATTTTACGGCGCATGTTGAAATTTTCCGCCTCCTCTCAACCTGCTGCCACGCTGACCGCCGCTGCAAAAGAAACCCCTGTTACACCGAAGGTTGAAGAGACTAAACCGACGAACACCGCGAAGGACAGGGTGCGTGCCGTGCGCGAGCTTCTGCTTTCGGATGAATACGCTGAACAGAAAAAAGCGGTTAACCGTTTCATGCTGGTGCTGTCTACACTCTATTCTCTGGACAATAAAGCCTTTGCAGAATCCACTGAGTCTCTGCACGGGCGGACCCGCGTATACTTTGCGTCTGACGAACAAACCTTGTTGCAAAATGGCACGCAGACTAAGCCAAAACAGGTGCCAGACACGCCATACTGGGTCATCACCAACACTAATACGGGTCGTAAATGCAGCATGATCGAACACATCATGCAGTCAATGCAGTTCCCGGCGGAATTGATTGAAAAGGTTTGCGGCACAATTTAATCCTTGCATAAGAAGGACCAGGCAATGGCTAACCATGAACGTGCAGGTCAACCTGCGCAGCAGAGCGATTTGATCAACGTCGCCCAACTTACCGCCCAGTACTACGTGCTGAAGCCGGAAGTGGGTAACGCTGAACATGCGGTAAAATTTGGTACATCAGGCCACCGTGGCAGTGCGTGGCGCCACAGCTTTAACGAGCCTCATATTCTGGCGATTGCTCAGGCGATTGCTGAAGAGCGCGCTAAAAACGGCATCACCGGGCCATGCTACGTGGGTAAAGATACCCATGCTTTGTCTGAACCTGCGTTCATCTCCGTGCTTGAAGTGCTGGCAGCAAATGGCGTTGACCTCATTGTGCAGGAAAACAACGGCTTTACGCCTACGCCGGCCGTCTCAAACGCCATCCTGGTCCACAACAAAAACGGCGGCGCGCTGGCAGACGGTATTGTTATCACCCCCTCACACAACCCGCCGGAAGATGGTGGCATCAAATACAACCCACCTAACGGCGGCCCGGCAGATACAAACGTTACCAAAGTGGTAGAAGATCGTGCTAACGCGCTACTGGCTGACGGTCTGAAAGGCGTGAAACGCATTTCGCTGGATGCCGCGCTCGCTTCCGGTCATGTAAAAGAACAGGATCTGGTTCAGCCATTTATCGAAGGGCTGGCGGAGATCGTTGATATGGCGGCGATTCAGAAAGCCGGTCTGAAGCTGGGCGTTGATCCGCTTGGTGGCTCCGGTATCGAATACTGGAAACGCATCGCCGACTTCTACAAACTTGATCTGACCCTCGTGAACGATCAGGTTGATCAGACGTTCCGCTTTATGCACCTCGACAAAGACGGTGTGATCCGCATGGACTGCTCCTCTGAAAGTGCGATGGCGGGGCTTCTGGCGCTGCGCGACAAGTTTGACCTGGCCTTCGCCAACGACCCTGACTATGACCGCCACGGCATTGTTACCCCGGCTGGTCTGATGAACCCCAACCACTATCTGGCGGTGGCGATCAACTACCTGTTCCAGCATCGTCCGCAGTGGGGCAAAGAGGTGGCAGTAGGTAAAACGCTGGTCTCCTCGGCGATGATTGACCGTGTGGTCAACGACCTTGGCCGTAAGCTGGTGGAAGTGCCGGTGGGCTTTAAATGGTTCGTAGATGGTCTGTTTGACGGAAGCTTCGGCTTTGGCGGGGAAGAGAGCGCGGGGGCATCCTTCCTGCGCTTTGACGGCACGCCCTGGTCAACTGACAAAGACGGTATCATCATGTGCCTGCTGGCAGCAGAGATCACGGCCGTTACCGGCAAAAACCCACAGCAGCACTATGACGAACTGGCCGAGCGCTTCGGTGCGCCGAGTTACAATCGTCTGGGGGCCAGCGCCACTTCTGCACAGAAAGCCGCGCTGTCTAAGCTTTCTCCGGAGATGGTCAGCGCCAGCACGCTGGCAGGCGACCCAATCACCGCGCGCCTGACGGCGGCACCGGGCAATGGTGCTTCTATTGGGGGCCTGAAAGTGATGACCGACAACGGCTGGTTTGCGGCACGTCCGTCCGGTACGGAAGACGCCTATAAAATTTATTGCGAAAGCTTCCTCGGTGAGGAACACCGTAAGCTTATCGAGAAAGAAGCGGTTGAGATTGTCAGCGAAGTGCTGAAAAACGCCTGATGCTATAGTCTTGTCCGGCCCGGTCGCGTTCGCGTGACCGGGCTTTTTTATGCCCGCTCAGAGCATAAAGCGATAGCCAATGCCGGTTTCGGTTAACAAATGGCGTGGGCGCGCCGGATCCTCCTCAAGTTTTTGCCGAAGATGACCCATATAAATACGCAGATAATGGCTATGTTCCACAGCGTTTGGTCCCCAGACCTGGCTTAATAACTGGCGCTGGGTGAGAACTTTCCCATGATTATTCAGCAGCACGGCGAGCAGCCGGAATTCAATAGGCGTCAGGTGCAGCTCTTCACTGCCTCGCTGGATTCGCCGACTGGCAAGATCGACCTGAATATTCGAAAAGGTTACCACCGGATCGCTTTGCGGCGTACCAGCATGGCGGCGCAACGCCACTCTGAGACGCGCCTGCAACTCCCCGATGCCAAACGGCTTGCTGAGATAATCATCTGCACCCGCATCCAGCGCCGCGATTTTATCGCTCTCTTCGCTCCTGGCGGAAAGGACAATAACCGGCATCTGGCTCCACTGACGCAGGTCACGAATAAAATCAATGCCCTCTCCATCCGGCAAGCCCAAATCCAGGATGACCAGATCAGGCTTGCGCGTCGCGGCCTCAATCAAACCGCGTTGTAACGTCTCCGCTTCAAATACCCGCAGCCCTTCAGCTTCCAGCGCGGTGCGCAGAAAACGGCGAATAGCCTGCTCATCTTCAACAATAAGAACGTTAATCACAGATCCTCAGAAAGGTCATCCAGTTGCGGGGGCGTCTCCAGCGGGAGTGTAACATGAAAACAGGCTCCTCCCTCAGGACGGTTTGCCGCGCTGATGGTTCCCCCGTGAACATCGACAATCGCCTGACAGATAGCCAGACCAAGCCCTACGCCGGGGATGGCCGATTCTTTATTACCACGGGCAAATTTAGCAAAAATGGCATCTTCCTGCCCCTCAGGAATACCCGGCCCGGTATCCCAGACCTCCAGCGTTAAGCGAGAGGAGGAAGCGATGGCGCGAATGCCGATCTCCGCCCGAAAGCCTGCATATTTGACCGCATTTTCCAGTAGATTAATCAGCACGCGTTCAAATAAAGGCCCGTCCACGTGGACCAGCATTAACGGGTCAGGGAGATCCAGCGCAATACGCCGTCCGCCAAGACCAGGTTCCAGCGTCCGCAAGGCGCTGCCCACCACCTCTTCGAGCGTCAGCCACTCTTTTTTTAAATTAAAACCACCGGACTGAATACGCGCCATATCCAGCAGATTGTTCACCAGCCGCGTGGTGTTGAGCACATGCTGGCGTATTTCGCTGGCCTGAGGCGCATGTTTTGACCCCTCGCTGGCGAGATCGAGCGTCAGAATTTCTGCCTGACCAAACAGCACCGTCAGCGGTGTGCGCAGATCGTGAGAGAGAGCAGCCAGAAGAGCGTTTCGAATGCTCTCCCGTTCACTGGCAAAGCGGGCCTGCTCTTCACTGGTTATCAGCGCCTGGCGCTCCAGCGCACTGGCAACCAGCAGAGTAAAGGTTTCCAGCAACCGCTGCTGCTCCGGCACCATCAACAAGCGCAGGTTAGCCGGTTCGACCACCACCAGTCCGTGAGTTTGCTGCGCACTCTTCAGCGGTAAAATTTGATAAGGCACGCCGGGTAGCGTATCGGTACCGGCACCGGCTGGCTGACCTTTATCGAAGCTCCAGCGGGCAATGGCGTCATCCCAGGAGGTGATATTTTGCGTACGGGTGATAGCAATGAGTTTGCCTGATCTGTCGGGCATGAGCACCTGACTGCGGGCATTGAAGGTAGAGCGAATAAACGTCTCGCTGGTGGCGGCAATAGCTTCAACGCTCCGTCCCGCAGCCAGCGCTTTTGACATCTCGTACAAATGGCGGGTGCGCTGCTCACGATAGCGGGCTACGCGAGCCTGATAGCGCACCCCGGCGGTCAGATTGCCAATCACCAGCCCAACGGTCAGCATGACGCCAAAGGTCAACAGATACTGCACATCAGAAACGGCCAGCGTTCCTCGCGGCGCAATAAAAAAGAGATCGAAGCTGACCACGTTAATGACGGTGGCAAAGGCTGACGGCCAGCGGCCATACAGTAACGCGATAACCACCACACCCAGCAGATAGATCATCACCAGGTTAGCCGCATCAAATGCGACTAACCACTGCATCGCAATCAGCGTAATAGCCGCACATAAGGCCAGTGCGACAACACAGCCTTTCAACTGCACGCGCCAGCGCTCCATAAACGGACGGCTATCATTCGGGCGAAGGGGCAGGGGGGCAGGCGTATCGTCCGGCGCAATGATCACCAGGTCAAGGTCCGGAGCGCGTCGTGCCAGACGATCAGCAAACGACTCGCGGTTAAACCAGCCGCGTTTTGCGCGTCTGCCAATCAGAATTTTGCCGAGATTGTGCTCTCTTGCGTAGCGCAAAATGGCCTTGTCTTCAGCGGGGTCTGAGAGCGTGGCCGTTTCTGCGCCCAGCTCTTGCGCCAGATGCAGAGCGGCGAGAATCGCCCGTCGCTGCGGTTCCGGAAGTTTGTGCAGCGCCGGGGTTTCGACGTATACCGCATGCCAGACGCTGCCAAGTTTGGCGGCCAGACGAGCCGCAGTACGAATCAATTTTTCGTTACCGCTGCCGTGTCCTATGCAGAGCAGAATGGCATCACGCGTATGCCAGACTTTTTCATCCCCCAGGCGGTCACGCCAGGCCCGCATCTGGTCATCCACACGATCCGCAGTGCGACGCAGCGCCAGTTCACGCAGGGCGATGAGGTTTCCTTTACGGAAAAAGTGTTCAATGGCGCGTTCGGCCTGACCACCAATATAGACCTTTCCTTCGTGCAGGCGTTGTCGCAGATCGTCCGGGGGGAGATCCACCAGCACAATCTCGTCGGCCGCATCAAAAAAGGGATCGGGGACCGTTTCACGCACCTGAATACCGGTTACGCCGCTGACCACATCATTCAGGCTTTCCAGATGCTGAACATTCACCGTGGTCAGCACATTAATTCCTGCGTCCAGTAGCTCTTCGACATCCTGCCAGCGCTTCGGATGGCGGGTGCCCGGCGCATTGCTGTGCGCCAGCTCATCCATCAGTATTAACGCCGGACGCCGCGCAAGGGCGGCGTCAAGATCGAACTCCTGAATCAGTCGCCCGCGGTGGGCGACCCGTTTTGCAGGTAGTACCGCCAGCCCATTGAGCAGGGCCGCGGTCTCTTTACGTCCATGCGTCTCCACCACGCCAATCACAACATCCAGCCCCTGCGCCCGTTGCCGCTGGGCTTCCTGCAACATGGCAAAGGTTTTACCTACCCCGGCGCAGGCACCGAAAAAAATCTTCAGCGTTCCGCGATGGGCGGTTGCGGCGTGTTCCAGCAACCGGTCGGGGTCCGGGCGCAAAGGCTCGTCGGTCATGTCTTAGTTATCCTTACGTGCGTCCAGCGCCAGATTCAGTTCGACAATATTTACCACCGGCTGGCCCAGGAAATCTACCAGCGGTTTTTCAGTGTGTTCCGCCACAAGCTTAGTCACCTCCTCGCGGGAGAGTCCACGCGCCGCAGCCACGCGCGGGATTTGCCAGGCAGCAGCAGAAGGTGTCAGGTTGTTATCCAGCCCGCTTGCCGAGGCGGTGAGCAACTCAACGGGTATCAGCGCGTCGGCCTGAGGATTATGCGCACGCAGTTCGCTAACGCGAGCGCTGACCTGTTTATCCAGTTCCGGGTTGCTTGCCGCAAGATTGCTTCCGCCGGATGCCATTGGGTTATAGGGCGCATCAGCGGTGGCAGACGGACGCCCCTGAAAATAACCCGGTGCGGTAAAGTTTTGCCCTATCAGGCGAGAGCCACGTATTTCACCGGCATTCTCAATCAGCGAGCCGTTAGCCTGCGCCCTGAACCACCACTGACCCAGTGTCGTTGTCACCAGCGGATAAAGGCCACCGGTAATAAGCGTCAGTAAAATTAACAGCAGTAAAGCGGGACGAATCAAAGACATTGTATGTTCCTTTTACACCAGGCCGAACAGCGTCAGCAGCAGGTCAATCAGTTTGATGCCGATAAAGGGCACCACCAGGCCGCCAAGACCATATATCCACAGATTGCGACGTAACATGGCGGGCGCGCTCAACGGCTTGTAACTCACTCCTTTCAGGGCGAGTGGGATCAGAAAGACAATGATCAGGGCGTTGAAAATCACCGCGCTCAAAATCGCCGATGCGGGTGAATGCAGATGCATCACGTTCAGCGCGTTAAGCTGCGGATAGGTGGCGGCGAAGGCTGCCGGAATAATGGCAAAATACTTTGCCACGTCGTTGGCGATACTAAAGGTGGTCAGCGAACCACGGGTCATCAGCATCTGTTTACCAATGTGCACCACTTCGATGAGCTTGGTGGGGTTAGAGTCCAAATCCACCATGTTGCCCGCCTCTTTTGCAGCCTGGGTACCGGAGTTCATCGCAACGGCGACATCCGCCTGCGCCAGGGCAGGCGCATCGTTGGTGCCATCACCGGTCATCGCCACGAGGCGACCTTCTGCCTGATACTGGCGAATCAGTGCCAGTTTGGCTTCTGGCGTGGCCTCGGCAAGGAAATCGTCCACGCCAGCTTCGGCGGCAATCGCCGCAGCGGTCAGGCGATTGTCGCCGGTTATCATCACGGTTTTAATGCCCATTTTGCGCAACTGGGCGAAACGCTCTTTGATGCCGCCTTTCACCACATCCTTGAGCGAAATAACACCGAGCACGTGCGCCCCTTCTGCGACCACCAGCGGGGTGGCCCCCTGACGGGCGACCTGCTCGACCAGCGCATCGACGTCTGCCGGAAACAGCCCGTTGTTGGCGGCAATATGACGGCGAATGGCATCCACCGAACCTTTGCGAATCATGCGCTCACCCAGGTTGATCCCACTCATGCGGGTCTGCGCTGTAAAGGGCACAAAGGTGGCCTGCAGACTTTGTACATCCCGTTCGCGCAGATTAAAACGCTGTTTAGCCAGCACCACGATGCTGCGGCCTTCCGGTGTTTCATCCGCCAGTGAGGAGAGTTGTGCGGCATCGGCCAGCGTTTTTTCCTCTGTTCCCTGGGCCGGAAGGAAGGCTGAGGCCTGGCGGTTGCCAAGGGTGATGGTGCCGGTTTTATCCAGCAGCAGTACATCGACATCCCCGGCGGCTTCCACGGCGCGCCCGCTGGTGGCAATCACGTTTGCCCCCAGCATACGGCTCATTCCCGCCACCCCAATGGCTGAAAGCAGGCCGCCGATGGTGGTTGGGATAAGACAGACCAGCAGGGCCACCAGCACGGTGACGCTTACTGCGGTGCCGCCGTATACCGAGAATGGCCACAGCGTGGCCGTGGCCAGCAGAAAGACAATGGTCAGCGCGACCAGCAGGATGGTCAGCGCAATTTCGTTGGGGGTTTTACGCCGCTGCGCCCCTTCCACCATCGCTATCATCCTGTCGAGAAAAGTTTCACCAGGGTTGACGCTACACTGAATAACCAGCCAGTCGGACAGAATGCGCGTGCCCCCTGTTACAGAGGCGAAATCGCCGCCGGATTCACGGATAACCGGCGCAGACTCCCCTGTTATTGCACTCTCATCAACCGATGCTCCCCCTTCAATAACCTCGCCATCGCAGGGAATAATATCGCCCGCTTCGACCAGCACGATGTCGCCTTTTCGCAACGCTTCAGCCGGTACGTGGTCAACCTGCGCGTCATGCTGAGGGGCACGCAATTTACGGGCAAACGCCGTCTTTTTCACCCCTTTGAGACTGTTGGCCTGCGCTTTACTGCGTCCCTCTGCCAGCGCTTCTGCAACGTTGGCAAACAGCACCGTAAACCACAGCCAGAGGCTCACCGCACCGGTAAACCAGGCGCTGCCTTCAAGGTGTCCGGTCGCCATTGCCACCGCCAGCAGCGTGGTCAGCAGACTCCCCAGCCAGACGATGAACATGACCGGATTACGCCACTGTATATGCGGGCTTAATTTGGTGACGGAATCTATCAGCGCCTGACGAACTAAAGCGGGTTCGAGCAGCGTCATCTGTTTACGACTCATGAAAAATAATCCCCGAAATCAGCGTAAAGAAAGGTATTCCGCCACCGGGCCTAAGGCCAGCGCGGGAATAAAGGTCAACGCACCTACCAGCAATACGGTGCCAATCAGCAGGCCGACAAACAGCGCACCGTGCGTAGGTAAGGTGCCGGTACTCGCGGGTTGGCTCTTTTTGATAACCAGCGACCCGGCAATTGCCATCACCGGCACGATGACGCCAAAGCGACCAAAGAACATGCAAAAGGCCAGCAGACAGTTCCAGAAAGGGGTATTGGCGCTCAGACCAGCAAAGGCGCTGCCGTTGTTGTTGGCGGCTGACGAGACGGCATAAAGCACTTCACTAAAGCCGTGGATACCCGGATTGAACATGCCGCTGCGCCCGGCTTCGGTCATCATGGCAAGCGCCGTTCCCAGCAGCACCAGCGCAGGCGTAACCAGGATAGCGAGCGCGGTCATTTTCATTTCACGCACGTCGATTTTTTTACCCAGATATTCCGGCGTGCGGCCAATCATCAGCCCGGCGATAAACACCGCCAGCAGCACGAAGAGCAGCATGCCGTAGAGGCCTGAGCCCACGCCGCCAAAGACCACTTCACCGATTTGCATTAACCACATCGGCACCATGCCACCGAGTGCAGTAAAGGAGTCATGCATGGCATTGACCGCCCCGCAGGACGCTGCGGTGGTGACCACAGCAAACAGGCTGCTGGCAAGAATGCCAAAGCGGGTCTCTTTTCCTTCCATGTTGGCGGCGCTGTCGGCCCCGGCGGTGAGGAAATGTGGGTTGCCCTGCCACTCGGCCCACATCACTACCGCAACGCAAATCACGAAAATAACCGACATTGCCCACAGGATGGCATGCCCCTGACGGCGGTCACTGACGGCATCACCAAAGGCAAAGCACAGTGCCGTTGGGATCAAAAAGATGGCCAGCATTTGCAGGAAATTAGTCAGGGCAGTGGGGTTTTCGAAAGGATGCGAAGAGTTAGCATTAAAGAAGCCACCCCCGTCAGTGCCGAGCATTTTAATCGCTTCCTGCGAGGCCACCGGCCCCATCGGGAGCAGGTGCTCGACACCTTCGATCGTGGTAAACGGCTGGTAAGCGTGCAGGTTTTGCAGTGCCCCTTGCTGAATAAAGACAAGCGCGAGCACCAGCGACAGCGGCAGCAGGATCCACAAGGTGATACGCGTGATGTCGACCCAGGCGTTACCCAACGTATTCACGTTGTGACGGGCAAAGGCGCGTATAAGAGCGAAAATAACCGCAATGCCGGTGGCGGCGGAGAGGAAGTTTTGCACCGTCAGGCCGACCATCTGGCTGAAGTAGCTCATTGTGCTTTCGCCCGCATAGGACTGCCAGTTGGTATTCGCTACAAAGCTTACCGCAGTGTTCAGCGCCAGATGCCAGGAGAGTCCGGGGAGCTGCTGTGGATTCAGTGGCAACACACCCTGTAGCATTAGCAGGGTAAAGAGCAGGGCCAGCCCGAACAGGTTGAGAGATAAAATAGCCATCAGATAGCGGCGCCAGTCCATTTCCCGGCTATCAATACCCAATATGCGCCAGAGACCAGCCTCGATTCTGCCACTACCCGCAAGCGGGGTTCCTGCAATCAGTGTTGCCAGTACCGAACCCAGCGGGCGGGCGAGAATAAAAAGGACCAGCAGGAAGCTGGCAATCAGTAAAAATGCCTGGGCCGTCATCAGAAAGCCTCCGCATTTATCAAGGCATAAACCAGATAGCCCAACAACAGGAACACCAGCACGATACCGGTTACGACGCCTGCACTCACAGTCCACCTCCAGGTGTGTTCATTGATTACCGGGAGAGTAGGCATTCGTGTGCAAAGATTTCGCAAAAATCAGCAGGGCGGGTGTAAAAAAAGTATAAAAACGGCAAGACCCTAATTTAACTAATGATTAGTATTAATTTAACTTTTATGTAACTCAGTTACGGGATGAATGTAAATAAAGCTTAAATTGACAAAAAATAGTGGTCGGATGAGTAGTAAAATTACAAACAAAACGGTACTATTTTAATCAGATTCCAGTTGAGCCCTGAGATGAGAATGTCGTCAGGGTATCTATTTTCCGGTGAAGATTACCGGCCAAACAAAAGGGGAGAGTATTATGGCTATCTATAAAGCGTTTCCAGCTCATGTTGTGTTAATGCGTCGTACTTTCGCCGTTCTGGCGGGTCTTCTGGCATTACCGGTGATGATGTTCTGGAAAGATCGCGCCCGTTTTTACAGCTACCTGCATCGTGTCTGGGCGAAAACCAGCGACAAACCGGTGTGGATGGATCAGGCCGAAAAAGCGACCTGCGACTTTTATTGATCACTTGATTACACACAGCAATAAAAAAACCGCTACGTTTCTGCGTAGCGGTTTTTTTGTCCCTCAGGATTCGCGGTCCGTTGGGGGAAAGTCTCAAGCCCCATCCAGGGAAATCGATTCTTATACTCCTCGCAATCATCGTCAACCCATTGCCCTTAAACGTATTCCTAAACAACCTTCTGGCGCTGGCTCACTGATTTTTTTTCAATGATTATGCTTCGCCCCTTTCCGCTATCTCGCAAATGGGTATCGGCTGTAAGGAAGGTGTCCTTTCCATCGTAAAACGAACTCCATCCAGGGCTTGTGTCTACCGCAATGTCGCGGTGGCAATACGGTGGAGCGGTGTATACAGGGAATGTAAAAATGAATCGCTATCTTTGCATAGTATTCATTATCACCAGCGTGATGCTGGCAAAAAGCGATCGACCAGTGCGGTTGCTTGATACTGCCAGTGTTGCGTTAAGCAAGTAACGTTCAAAGGCCGCTACGTGCGGCCTTTTTTCCTTCCCCTGCTACCGTTAAACTTTTGAATGTCGCAACATACAACCTCTGCTTGCACTCATAACTTTCCTTTAACACACTACGCTACGTTTCGGACGGACATTTTTTATCAGGAGAGTTATGGCCACCCATCTGGTCTGGTTTCGTGCGGACTTACGCGTCCACGATAATTTTGCCCTTGCTGCGGCCTGCAGCAACCCCTCGGCCACCGTTAAAGCGCTATTCATCGCCACGCCTGGACAGTGGAAGTTGCATGCGATGGCTCCGCGTCAGGCGGCGTACATGAACGCCCATCTGAATTCGCTTCAACAGATGCTGGCTGAAAAAGGTATCCCGCTGATTTATCGGGAAGTGAAGGATTTTACCGCCAGCGTTGATGCGCTGGTGTCGGTGTGTGAAGAGGAGCAGGTCAGCCACCTCTTTTACAACTACCAGTATGAAATCAATGAGCGCTTGCGCGATGCTGCCGTCGAAAAGGCGTTGTCGAATGTGGCGTGTCAGGGATTCGATGACAGCGTCATGCTCCCACCGGGCAGTGTGATGACCGGCAATCAGGAGATGTATAAGGTCTTCACACCCTTCAAAAATGCTTATCTGCGCCGTTTAAAAGAGGATTTGCCTGAGTGCGTCGGTGCACCGCGCGTGCGGGAATCCGGGGCGCTGAATGGGCATTTATCCGTTCTACATTTTGACTATCCACAGCAGGAATTTGACCCGACGCTGTTCCCGGCTGATGAGAAAAGCGCCATCGGTCAGTTGCGTCATTTCTGCCAGCATCATGCAGGTGAATATGAAGAGCAGCGAGACTTCCCGGCAATTGAAGGCACCAGTCGTCTCTCAGCTTGTCTCGCTCTTGGCATACTCTCTCCGCGCCAGTGTTTGCGCCGCTTACTTGCAGAACACCCCGATGCCCTGAACGGCGGGAAGGGCGCTGTCTGGCTGAGTGAGTTGATCTGGCGTGAGTTCTACCGCCATTTAATAACCTACCACCCCTATTTATGTAAGCACCGTCCTTTCATTCCCTGGACAGATAAGGTGAAATGGAATGATACGCCCGATTTATTCCAGGCCTGGCAGCGAGGGGCAACCGGTTTTCCCATTGTGGATGCGGCAATGCGGCAATTGAACAGTACTGGCTGGATGCATAATCGCCTGCGCATGATTACCGCCAGCTTCCTGGTTAAAGATTTACTGATCGACTGGCGCCTCGGCGAGGACTATTTTATGTCGCAGTTGATTGACGGCTGTCTGGCCGCGAACAATGGGGGATGGCAGTGGGCGGCCTCAACCGGCACCGATGCAGCTCCCTATTTTCGTATCTTTAACCCCACCACGCAGGGCGAGCGCTTTGATGCCGAGGGCCATTTTATTCGCCAGTGGATCCCTGAACTGGCCAGTGTACCGGGGAAAGCCATCCACGATCCCTGGTCGTGGGCAGATAAACATGGCAGAAATCTGAACTATCCACGGCCCATTGTGGATCATAAACAGGCTCGTGCTGCCACGCTTGGGGCATATGAAGCCGCCCGTAAATCCTGAGAGAGTGACAATGAAAAATAGCGAACTGGAAACGCTGATTAACGAAAAACTAAACAGTGTGGCGTTCAGCGATTACGGCCCGAATGGCTTGCAGGTCGAGGGACGCGAAACGGTGCAGAAAATTATTACTGGCGTGACGGCAAGCCAGGCGTTGCTGGATGAGGCGGTGCGTCAGCAGGCCGATGCGATCATTGTGCATCATGGATATTTCTGGAAAAACGAACCGGCAATCATCCGTGGCATGAAGCGTCATCGCCTTAAGACGCTGCTGGCAAACGACATTAATCTTTATGGCTGGCACCTGCCGCTGGATGCGCATCCGGAGCTTGGGAATAATGTTCAGTTAGCATCGCTGCTGGGCATTACCGTCATGGGCACGGTGGGCGGTGAACAGCTTCTGCCGTGGGGCGAGCTGTCAATGCCGGTGCCGGGGCTGGAGCTGGCCTCATGGATTGAAGCACGTCTCGGTCGCCGACCCTTGTGGTGCGGCGATACCGGACCAGAGCTGGTAAAACGCGTTGCCTGGTGTACAGGCGGTGGACAAGGCTTTATCGATAACGCCGCGCGTTTTGGGGTAGATGCGTTTATTACCGGCGAGGTTTCTGAACAAACTATTCATTCTGCTCGCGAACAGGGGCTGCACTTCTATGCTGCGGGTCATCACGCCACCGAGCGCGGTGGTATTCGCGCGCTGAGCGAATGGCTGACCGCCAATACCGAGCTGGATGTCACTTTTATTGATATTCCAAATCCGGCGTAAATAATAAGACGCGATACGTCTGCGTATCGCGTCTTAGCAGAGGCTGAGCGTTCAGATGCCTACAAAATAATGAATATTTCCCGATTAAATATAATTCTGCTGAATATTATTTGTTAATAATCCGCTCTGTTAACATTTTTTATTACATTCGCATATTAATGATGCCGATAACGCTTTTTTTGCACCCTGTAATTGCTATTATTCATTCTTCCACTAACTCAGTTGTTCTTAATCATTCTGGTTATGGATTATCAGACGATGAAATTTTGCGGGTTAATAGTTGCTGCATCTTTAATGGTTGCTGCTCCCCTTCGTGCAGGCGTGGTGTTGAGTGAAACGCGGGTAATTTATCCCGCTGAAAAACATGAAGTCACGGTGGGGCTTAAAAACACGGGGTCACAGGCGGTTCTGGTGCAGAGTTGGCTCGATGCTGGCGATCCGCTGGCCGATCCGGGAAAGCGCTTCGTTCCCCTGGTGGTTATGCCACCTGTTCAGCGTATTGACGGCGGAAAAGGCCAGAGGTTAAGGATTACCTATATTGGCGGAACGTTGCCGGGCGATCGGGAGTCCGTATTCTGGTTAAATGTGCTTGCGGTTCCACCCAAGATTAAAGATGTTGAACATCAATACCTTAATATTGCTTATCAGACGCGAGTAAAACTCTTTTATCGTCCTGTAAACCTTAATATCAAAGCAGAAGAGGCCGTACAAAAACTGCAGTGGAATAAAACGGCGGGTGGGCTGACCGTTTCTAACCCGACTCCCTATTATATTTCTTTGCTTAACATTGACGTGCTGCCTGCCGGTCAAACGCTATCGGTCCGGGGTGAAATGGTCGCGCCTTATGGAAAATTGTTGCTCACAAATAATGTAAAAATGACAGACGTTAAAACAGTAAATTACACCGTTATTGATGATTCAGGCAGAGCCCGGAATTTTTCGGCTGCAGTAGATTAACAAGAACGTGTGAATAAAAGGAGGAAAGAGTGCGCTATTATCTTTTTTTATTGGTGCTCATGAGCATAACTAAGCCGTTATATGCCTCCTCCTGGGGAACAGATTGTAGTTACGATACGAAAATCATTAACATCGAGATACCCTCCGGAAAAAAAGTGACGCTCGATCCCAATGCACCTGTCGGCACGGTATTTTTCGAACATTTTGTGGCCGCTCAGGCTGGGCAAAATTTTAAATGCCAGACGGCAAACAGCTATTCCTTACAGGGCGGTTACCTCTATGGCTCAGGTGGCCAGACGGTTGCCATGAGTGGTGGTGGCTTAGTCAGTCAAAGCGGTTCCACTTACCCGGTATATAAAACCAACGTACCGGGTATTGGTCTGGTGGTGCGCTACAGCGGCAGTGCGTTTCCATACTGGTGGGGGACTTACTCTTATACCAACAGGGTGCTGGATTATACGGGTTCAATGACGCAGGTTTTTGATATCGATATTGTAAAATATGGCGATATTCCGGCGGGCTCACGAACAGTCGTTATTGATTCTACGGTCATTTCCAGCATCAATTCGGTTGTCCGAATCACTAACAGCGGCGATGCCTCACGCATGCCCAACGGCAATGTGCTGATGGCGCAATTTGTTCTGTCGCCTTCCACTTTTGATATTGTTTCCGGCACCTGTGATACCCCGGATATGACCATAAATCTGGGGTCTCATAGCCTTAAAAACCTCAGCAATCGGGAAGGAAATAAATTTGTCTCGCCCTGGACTGATGCCAGCATCCACCTCACTCACTGCCCGGTGTTTTACGGCACAGGCGAACGTAGCAGCAATAAGGATACGGTGCGCAACAATATGATGACCGTTACCCTGATACCGGGTAATGCGACCACCAGTAACCAGGGGATTATGCCTGTGGATAGCGGAGGCCTGGCAGCCACGGGGGTGGGGATCCAGTTAGCCTACGGCACTTCAGCGTCGCCTCAACTGGTTGATTTATCCACGGGCAAAGGCACTAAAACCTATACCATGTCTTCAACTCAGGGCCCCACTTATACGATCCCTCTGGTAGCCCGCTATATTCAAACGGCAGGCGCGTTCGCTGATATTGTGCCCGGAAAAGCCAACGGCAAAGTCACTTACCTGATTAATTATTATTAATCTTCTTACCTTGCCTAAGGGCGGAACGGCTATTCACTAAAGATATGCCTGTCGACGGAAGCCACTGTGCACGTTATCTTATTTTACGTATCGATGACGGACCTGTGGCGAAAGGAGCGGGAGAGTGCAAAGAGCACGTTGTTATCTGTTAGGGGAAACGGCAGTGGTACTGGAGCTGGAACCTCCGGTAACCCTGGCGACCCAAAAAAGGATATGGCGCTTAACCCAGCGCGTAGCTGAGGTGCCGGAGGTGGTGGAAGCCATTCCTGGCATGAATAACATCACCGTGGTGCTGCGGGATCCGCAGACGCAGGCGCTGGATGCCATTGAGCGTCTTCAGCGCTGGTGGGAGGAGAGCGAGGCGCTTGAGCCTGACTCCCGCACGATAACGATCCCGGTGCTGTACGGCGGTGAGGCCGGGCCGGACCTGGCGCTGGTAGCCCGTCACGCGAATCTCTCCGAAAAACAGGTGGTCGAACTGCATGCCTCTGTGGATTACGTGGTCTGGTTTTTAGGTTTTCAGCCGGGGTTCCCTTACCTGGGGGGATTGCCTGATGTACTTGCGACACCACGCCGAGCGGAACCTCGTGTCAGCGTACCGGCAGGTTCAGTCGGTATTGGCGGCAGCCAGACGGGAATCTATCCCCTACAAACGCCGGGCGGCTGGAACCTGATTGGCCGCACGGATTTGCCCCTTTTTAATCCTGCATTACCCGAACCGGTGCGACTTCGCCCCGGTGACACCCTCAGGTTTATTCCTCGCAAGGAAGGCATATGCTGACAATCATTCATGCCGGGATCCATACCAGCGTGCAGGGCGGTAAGCGCATCGGGCTGCGTCAGTCGGGCGTCAGTTACTGTGGTGCGCTTGACGGCCCGGCGTTATCTATTGCTAACGCGCTGGTAGGCAACGCGCTCGATGCGCCGGGTCTTGAAATCACTCTGGGGCAGTGTGAAATTGAATTTGGTCGTGACGGCTGGTTTGCGCTGACCGGGGCAGGGTGCGAGGCCAGACTGGAGGGTAAAGCCGTCTGGACCGGTTGGCGCACGGCGGTAAAGGCCGGGCAGCGGCTGGTCCTTAAGCGTCCACAACATGGTATGCGCAGCTATCTGGCGGTGGCGGGCGGGCTGGATGTGCCTGAAGTCATGGGGTCGTACAGCACCGACCTGAAAATCGGCGTTGGCGGGCTGGAAGGGCGTCTGCTGCGTGATGGCGATGTGCTCACCCTGAAGCCACCCGCGAAAACATTCCGTGGGCCACAAGGGGTTAAGCAGCTCCTCTGGGGTAACCGTATTCGGGCGCTGCCAGGCCCGGAATATCAGGAGTTCGCCAAAACCTCTCAGGAGTCCTTCTGGCGTCTTCCCTGGCAACTGAATCCACAAAGCAACCGTATGGGCTACCGCCTGCAGGGGCAGCCGCTTGTGCGAACCTCGGATCGTGAACTCGTTTCACATGGCCTACTGCCAGGCGTCGTACAGGTGCCGTCCAGTGGTCAGCCCATCGTGCTCATGAACGATGCGCAGACCACCGGCGGTTATCCGCGCATCGCCTGCATCATTGAGGCCGATATGTACCATCTGGCGCAGATCCCGCTGGGACAGCCTATCCATTTTGTTCCCTGCACTCTGGAAGAGGCGCTGGTGGCCCGTCGCGAACAGTCACGTTTTCTGGAGCAGTTAGCCTGGCGCATTCTTCATGAAGATTGATCTTAACGCCGACCTTGGTGAGGGCGGTGCGTATGACGCCGCCCTTATGACGCTCATCTCCTCGGCCAATATTGCCTGCGGTTTTCATGCCGGGGATGCGCACACCATGTTGCTCTCAGTCCGCGAGGCCCGCAAAAACGGCGTGGCGATTGGCGCACACCCCAGTTTTCCCGATCGGGCGAATTTTGGCCGCACAGCGATGCAACTTCCGCCGGAGGTGGTTTATGCCCAGGTGCTGTACCAGACAGGCGCGCTGGCAGCCATCGTCAGGGCTGAAGGGGAACGGCTTCGCCATGTGAAGCCCCACGGTATGCTCTATAATCAGGCCGCTGTCGATCCCGGCCTTGCGGACGCGATAGCCCGCGCGGTGCATGACACTGACCCCGCACTCATTCTGGTGGGGCTTGCCGATAGCGAACTGATTCGTGCCGGCGCGCGCTACCGGCTGATTACGCGTCAGGAAGTCTTTGCCGACCGTGGCTACCAGGATGATGCCAGCCTGGTGCCACGAACACAGCCTGGCGCGCTGATTACTGATGAAGAGCAGGCGCTGTCACAAACGCTTGCGATGGTGCAGCAGGGCAGGGTGACCAGCATCAGTGGCCAGCAGGTGTGCGTCACGGCGCAGACCGTCTGTTTGCATGGAGACACAGACCATGCGCTGGCGTTCGCCCGTCGCCTTCGACGCGCCTTTGAGCAGCAGAATATTACCGTGAGTGCAGAGATTTAGCAGGAGAGGCCATGCCAGAAGGACCAGAAATTCGCCGCGCGGCAGATAACCTGGAAGCGGCGATTGTCGGCAAACCGTTAACAGCTGTCTGGTTTGCCTTCCCCCGGTTACAACCTTTCGCCGCCGGGCTGACAGGTTGTCGCGTTGAAAAGATTGAAACCCGTGGTAAGGCCCTGTTAACCCACTTCTCCAGTGGCCTGACGATGTACAGTCATAACCAGTTGTATGGCGTCTGGCGGGTTACAGAGGCAGGAAAAACGGTGGAAACGACGCGCATTTTGCGCGTGCGCCTTGAGACGGCAGACAAAGCCATTTTACTTTACAGCGCTTCCGATATTGACATTCTTACTGCGGAGGAACTGGCGGCGCATCCTTTCTTACAGCGCGTGGGCCCGGATGTGCTGGATATGACGCTCACGGCCGGGGCGGTAAAAGCGCGTCTGCTCTCCCCGCGCTTCGCAAGGCGCCAGTTTTCAGGACTACTGCTCGATCAGGCTTTTCTGGCAGGGCTGGGCAACTACCTGCGGGTGGAGATCCTCTGGTCTGCGGCCCTGTCGCCCCGGCACCGGGCCTGCGATCTCAGTGACGCGCAGCTAACCCAGCTTTCACAGGCGATGCTGGATATTCCCCGTCTCTCTTACCAGACCCGGGGCAGGGTGGATGAAAACCGACATCATGGTGCGCTGTTCAGCTTTAAGGTTTTTCACCGTGCCGGTAAGAAATGCGCGCGTTGCGGTACCCTGATTGAGAAAACCACGCTCTCCTCCCGACCCTTTTACTGGTGCCCTGGCTGTCAGCAATAAAAAAACCCGCTCACTGAGCGGGTTTTTATTAACAGGCGATCGTTATTTTTTAAGATCGGAACTGAAATCGCGCTTGTCATAGCCGGTGTAAAGCTGACGCGGACGGGCAATTTTCAGGCCATCGTCGTGCATCTCATTCCAGTGTGCAATCCAGCCCACGGTACGCGCCATCGCGAAGATAACGGTAAACATGGAGGAAGGAATGCCCATCGCTTTCAGGATGATACCGGAGTAAAAGTCTACGTTCGGGTAGAGTTTACGCTCGATGAAGTAGGGGTCATTCAGCGCGATGTGCTCAAGCTCCATCGCCACTTCCAGCAGATCGTCCTTGGTGCCCAGCTCTTTAAGAACCGCATGGCAGGTTTCACGCATCACGGTCGCACGCGGATCATAGTTTTTGTAAACGCGGTGACCGAAGCCCATCAGACGGAACGAATCGTTCTTATCTTTAGCGCGACGCAGGAATTCCGGAATGTGTTTGACCGTGCTTATCTCTTCCAGCATTTTCAGCGCTGCTTCGTTGGCGCCGCCGTGAGCAGGTCCCCACAGGGAGGCGATACCGGCGGCGATGCAGGCAAACGGGTTGGCACCTGAAGAACCAGCAGTACGCACGGTAGAGGTTGAGGCATTTTGCTCATGGTCAGCATGCAGGATCAGAATACGGTCCATCGCACGTTCCAGCACCGGGTTAACCTCGTAAGGTTCACATGGGGTGGCGAACATCATGTGCAGGAAATTGCCGGCGTAAGAGAGATCGTTACGAGGATAAACGAAAGGCTGACCGATGGAGTATTTGTAACACATTGCCGCAACCGTCGGCATTTTGGACAACAAGCGGAAAGCAGCGATTTCACGGTGGCGTGAATTATTCACATCCAGGGAGTCATGATAGAACGCCGCCAGCGCGCCGGTCACGCCGCACAGTACGGCCATTGGATGCGAGTCGCGACGGAAACCGTGGAACAGACGGGTAATCTGTTCGTGAATCATGGTATGGCGGGTAACGGTCAGTTTGAACTCGTCATACTGCTCCTGCGTCGGTTTTTCACCGTAAAGCAGAATGTAAGAGACTTCGAGATAACTAGAGTCGGTAGCCAACTGGTCAATCGGGAACCCACGGTGCAGCAGAATACCTTCATCACCATCAATAAAAGTAATTTTTGATTCGCAGGATGCGGTAGAGGTGAAACCAGGATCAAAAGTAAAAACTCCTTTTGAACCGAGACTACGGATATCAATAACATCCTCACCGAGTGTGCCTTTTAGCACATCCAGTTCAATAGCAGCGTCACCATTATAGGTGAGATTTGCTTTTTTATCAGCCATTTACGGTCTCCTTAGCGCCTTATTGCTTAAGACTACCTGTTACCGGATTTGCATTCAAACTGTCTTCAACGCTACCAGATTATAATGTGGCTCGCTGCTCTGTTGAGAGGAGATACCAGGGTACAGAGCGATGGGCGCATGCAGGTCAGCATCTAAAGTTCAGTTGAAACAACAACAAATCAGGGAGTCGGCAGTCCGAAATTTACAAAACTGGTTATCACTAATAACTGTCCTGATTAATTCGGTCAACACCATCACACTGTTGCATAACTTATTTGTAGTTGCATAACTTATTTGCAGGTGAAAGATAGACCCCATAACTTTTGCGAATTATATCTCTCTTCTGGTGAAGTTTGTAACAATAATGTTTAATATTTGTCAAATCCGATGGTTAAAATTTAAAAAAATGTTGTTATCGTGACGCCAGTCACTGTTCTGCATAAAACCCGACAAACTATATGTAGGTTAATTGTAATGATTTTGTGAACGACCTATACTGCCGCCAGGTCTCCGGAATACCCTGCAATCCCGAGCCACCCAGCGTTGTAACCTGGCGTTTAGCATCTGGAAGCTCATTTTTTGCATGACGCGCAGTTATAGAAAAGGACGCTGTCTGACCCGCACGCAGACCGGAGGAAGGAAACTAATAAGAACAGCATGTGGGCGTTATTCATGATAAAAAATGTGAAAAAACAAAGACCTGTCAATCTGGATCTCACAACTATCCGGTTTCCTGTCACGGCTATAGCCTCCATTCTCCACCGTGTTTCCGGCGTTATCACCTTTATCGCTGTTGGCATTCTGTTGTGGTTACTGGGCCTATCGCTATCGTCTGAAGAAGGCTTCCAGGCTGCTGCTGCCATCATGAATGGTTTTTTTGTTAAATTCATTATGTGGGGCATTCTGACTGCACTGGCGTACCACGCCGTGGGCGGTATTCGGCACATGCTGATGGATTTCGGCTGGCTGGATGAAACTTTTGAGGCAGGAAAACGTTCCGCTAATATCTCTTTTGCAATAACTGTCGTGCTTTCACTTCTCGCAGGAGTCCTCGTATGGTAAGCAATGCCTCCGCACTAGGACGTAACGGCGTACATGACTTCATTCTGGTCCGTGCAACCGCCATCGTCCTGACGCTTTACATCATCTATATGGTGGGCTTCTTCGCTATTAACGGTGATATCACCTGGCAAGTCTGGTCAGGCTTTTTCTCCTCCGCCTTTACCAAAGTTTTCACCCTGCTGGCGCTATTCTCAATATTAATCCATGCCTGGATTGGCATGTGGCAGGTGTTGACCGACTACGTTAAATCCGTGGCTTTACGCCTGATGCTGCAACTGGTGATTGTGGTTGCGCTTGCGATTTACGTTATTTATGGATTCGTTGTGGTGTGGGGTGTGTAATGAAACTGCCAGTCAGAGAATTTGATGCTGTTGTTATTGGCGCAGGCGGCGCAGGTATGCGCGCGGCGCTACAAATTTCCCAGAGCGGCCAGACCTGTGCGCTGCTCTCGAAAGTCTTTCCAACCCGTTCGCACACCGTTTCTGCGCAAGGTGGTATCACCGTTGCGTTGGGTAATACCCACGAAGATAACTGGGAATGGCACATGTACGACACCGTAAAAGGGTCGGATTACATTGGTGACCAGGACGCGATCGAATACATGTGTAAAACCGGCCCGGAGGCGATTCTGGAGCTGGAGCATATGGGCCTGCCGTTCTCTCGTCTGGATGATGGCAAAATTTATCAACGTCCTTTCGGCGGGCAGTCAAAAAATTTCGGCGGTGAGCAGGCAGCACGTACGGCGGCGGCGGCGGACCGTACCGGCCACGCACTGTTGCATACGCTTTATCAGCAAAACCTTAAAAATCATACTACTATTTTTTCGGAGTGGTATGCGCTCGATCTGGTGAAAAACCAGGACGGCGCTATCGTCGGTTGTACGGCGCTGAGCATTGAAAGTGGTGAAGTGGTCTACTTTAAAGCGCGTGCCACCGTACTGGCGACCGGTGGCGCAGGCCGCATCTATCAGTCCACGACCAACGCCCATATTAATACGGGTGACGGCGTCGGGATGGCACTGCGCGCTGGTGTGCCGGTGCAGGACATGGAGATGTGGCAGTTCCACCCGACAGGCATCGCCGGGGCGGGGGTGCTGGTGACTGAAGGCTGCCGTGGTGAAGGCGGCTACCTGTTAAATAAACACGGTGAGCGTTTTATGGAGCGCTATGCGCCTAACGCGAAAGACCTGGCGGGTCGTGATGTGGTGGCGCGTTCCATCATGATCGAAATCCGCGAAGGTCGCGGCTGCGATGGCCCGTGGGGTCCGCATGCCAAACTGAAACTCGATCACCTCGGCAAAGAGGTGCTCGAGTCGCGTTTGCCTGGCATTCTGGAACTCTCCCGTACCTTTGCGCACGTCGATCCGGTGAAAGAGCCGATCCCGGTGATCCCAACCTGCCACTACATGATGGGCGGGATCCCGACCAAAGTGACCGGTCAGGCGCTGACCGTGAACGAGCAGGGCGAAGATGTGGTCATTCCTGGTCTGTTCGCCGTGGGCGAAATCGCCTGTGTCTCCGTACACGGTGCGAACCGTCTGGGCGGCAACTCACTGCTGGACCTGGTGGTGTTTGGTCGTGCGGCGGGTCTGCATCTGCAGGAATCCATCGCTGAACAGGGCGATCTGTGCGATGCGACCGACGATGAGATTGAAGCCTCGCTGGCACGTCTGAATCGCTGGAACGGTAATCGTGATGGCGAAGATCCGGTGGTGATTCGCAAAGCGCTGCAGGAGTGTATGCAGCATAACTTCTCGGTGTTCCGTGAAGGTGATGCGATGGCTAAAGGGCTTGAAGAGCTGAAAGCGATTCGCGAGCGTCTGAAAAACGCCCGTCTGGATGATACCTCCAGTGAGTTCAACACCCAGCGCGTTGAGTGCCTGGAGCTGGATAACCTGATGGAAACCGCTTATGCAACGGCGGTATCGGCTAACTTCCGTACCGAGAGCCGTGGTGCCCATAGCCGCTTCGACTTCCCGGAGCGTGATGATGAAAACTGGCTGTGCCATTCCCTGTACCTGCCAGAGACGGAATCCATGACACGCCGCAGCGTCAATATGGAACCGAAACTGCGTCCGGCATTCCCGCCGAAGATTCGTACTTATTAATGCGGAGACAGGAAAATGAAATTCGAGTTTTCAATTTATCGCTATAACCCGGATGTTGATGACGCTCCGCGCATGCAGGATTACACCCTGGAAGGTGAAGAGGGGCGTGACATGATGCTGCTGGACGCCCTGATGCTGATTAAAGAGCAGGATCCAGGTTTGTCGTTTCGCCGCTCCTGCCGTGAAGGGGTCTGTGGCTCCGACGGCGTGAACATGAACGGCAAGAACGGTCTGGCCTGTATCACCCCGCTCTCAGCGCTCGGAAACGGCAAGCAGAAGATTGTGATTCGTCCGCTACCTGGGCTGCCGGTCATCCGCGATTTGGTGGTGGACATGGGGCAATTCTATGCTCAATATGAGAAGATTAAACCTTACTTATTGAATAATGGACAAAATCCACCCGCTCGTGAGCATCTGCAGATGCCGGAACAGCGCGAGAAACTCGACGGATTGTATGAGTGTATTTTGTGCGCCTGCTGCTCTACATCCTGCCCGTCGTTCTGGTGGAATCCGGATAAATTCATCGGCCCGGCCGGTCTGCTGGCGGCTTACCGCTTCCTGATCGACAGCCGCGACACCGAAACCGATAACCGCCTGGAAGGCCTGAGTGATGCTTTCAGTGTATTCCGCTGCCATAGCATCATGAACTGCGTCAGTGTGTGTCCGAAAGGGTTAAACCCGACGCGCGCCATTGGGCATATCAAGTCGATGTTGTTACAACGCAGTGCGTAAGAAAAATGAAGGGAGCGCTGTTCCCTTCACCCTGACCCTCTCCCCCGTGGGGAGAGGGGAATAAAGCAGGAAACCTTTAAAAACTGCCGCACGTTCTTCCCCCTCTCCCTCCGGGAGAGGGCAGGGGTGAGGGAAAATATTCAGACAGTTTTTAAAGGTTCCTTCGCGAGCCAGGTAGAGAGAAGAGCTCGCAAGTGAACCCCGGGACGTGCGCGTTGCTGCGCGCGTCGTAGTTATCCACGGCGATGTAAGCATAACAATGCTTAAGGGATCACGATGCAGAACAGCGCTTTGAAAGCCTGGCTGGACTCTTCTTACCTCTCTGGCTCTAACCAGAGCTGGATAGAACAGCTCTATGAAGACTTCTTAACCGATCCTGACTCGGTTGATTCAAACTGGCGTGCCATGTTTGAAGAGCTACCGGGCACCGGAGTGAAACCGGATCAATTCCATTCCAAAACACGTGACTATTTCCGTCGTTTAGCGAAGGACGCCTCACGTTATTCCTCTTCCGTTTCCGACCCAGATACTAACGCTCGTCAGGTTAAAGTCCTGCAGTTGATCAACGCCTACCGTTTTCGTGGTCATCAACAGGCTAAACTGGATCCGCTGGGACTCTGGCAGCAGGAGCGTGTTGCCGACCTTGATCCCTCTTTCCATGATTTAACCGAGGCTGACCTCCAGGAAACCTTCAACGTCGGCTCCTTTGCTATCGGCAAAGATACGATGAAGCTCGGCGATCTGATTGAGGCGCTCAAACAGACCTATTGCGGCTCTATCGGTGCAGAATACATGCACATTACCAGTACCGAAGAGAAGCGCTGGATCCAGCAGCGCATCGAGTCGGTCGTGGGTCACGCCTCTTTCAGTAAAGAAGAGAAGAAACGTTTCCTGAGCGAGCTCACCGCCGCAGAAGGGATGGAGCGCTATCTCGGTGCGAAATTCCCCGGCGCGAAACGCTTCTCGCTGGAAGGTGGCGACGCGCTGGTGCCGATGCTCAAAGAGATGATTCGTCACGCCGGTAAAAACGGTACCCGCGAAGTGGTACTGGGCATGGCACACCGTGGTCGTCTCAACGTGCTGATTAACGTACTGGGTAAAAAACCGCAGGATCTGTTTGACGAGTTCGCGGGGAAACACAAAGAGCATCTCGGCACCGGCGACGTGAAGTACCACATGGGCTTCTCGTCTGACATGGAAACCGAAGGTGGCCTGGTGCATCTGGCGCTGGCATTTAACCCCTCGCACCTGGAGATTGTCAGCCCGGTGGTGATGGGTTCCGTTCGCGCCCGTCTCGACCGTCTTGACGAACCTGGCAGCAACAAAGTGCTGCCGATTACCATTCACGGCGATGCGGCAGTAGCCGGGCAGGGTGTGGTTCAGGAAACCCTGAACATGTCCAAAGCGCGTGGTTATGAAGTGGGCGGTACCGTGCGTATCGTCATCAATAACCAGGTGGGCTTTACCACCTCTAACCCGCTCGATGCGCGCTCTACGCCTTACTGTACCGACATCGGTAAAATGGTGATGGCACCCATCTTCCACGTTAATGCGGATGACCCTGAAGCGGTCGCTTTTGTTACCCGCCTTGCGCTGGATTTCCGTAATACCTTCAAACGTGATGTCTTTATCGACCTGGTTTGCTACCGCCGTCACGGCCATAACGAAGCCGATGAACCGAGCGCAACCCAGCCGCTGATGTACCAGAAAATCAAAAAGCATCCGACCCCACGCAAACTCTACGCGGACAAGCTGGAGCAGGAAGGCGTTGCGACTCTGGAAGATGCAACAGAACTGGTCAATCTCTACCGTGACGCGCTGGATGCCGGTGAGTGTGTGGTAGAAGAGTTCCGACCGATGAACATGCACTCCTTTACCTGGTCGCCGTACCTCAACCATGAGTGGGATGAGAGCTACCCGAACAAGGTAGAAATGAAGCGCGTGCAGGAGCTGGCAAAACGCATCAGTACCGTGCCGGAAGCTATTGAAATGCAGGCGCGCGTGGCCAAGATCTACAACGATCGCCAGGCGATGGCCGCCGGTGAGAAGCTGTTTGACTGGGGTGGGGCGGAAAACCTGGCCTACGCGACGCTTGTCGACGAAGGCATCTCGGTGCGTCTTTCTGGTGAAGACTCCGGCCGTGGCACCTTCTTCCATCGTCACGCGGTGATTCACAACCAGGCGAACGGCTCAACCTACACGCCACTGCACCATGTGCACAACAGCCAGGGGCCTTTCAGAGTCTGGGACTCTGTCCTCTCTGAGGAGGCAGTGCTGGCGTTTGAATACGGTTATGCCACCGCTGAACCGCGTACCCTGACTATCTGGGAAGCCCAGTTTGGTGACTTCGCCAACGGCGCGCAGGTGGTTATCGACCAGTTCATCTCCTCCGGTGAACAGAAATGGGGCCGGATGTGTGGTCTGGTGATGCTGCTGCCACACGGTTACGAAGGTCAGGGACCGGAGCACTCCTCCGCGCGCCTGGAGCGTTATCTGCAGCTTTGCGCAGAGCAGAACATGCAGGTCTGTGTGCCGTCCACCCCGGCTCAGGTTTACCACATGCTGCGTCGTCAGGCGCTGCGCGGTATGCGCCGTCCGCTCATCGTAATGTCACCGAAGTCTCTGCTGCGCCATCCGCAGGCGGTCTCTTCGCTGGATGAACTGGCAAATGGCACCTTTATGCCTGCCATTGGTGAAGTGGATGAACTGGATCCGCAAGGCGTTAAGCGCGTGGTGATGTGTTCTGGTAAGGTTTATTACGACCTCCTTGATCAGCGTCGTAAGAACGATCAGAAAGATGTCGCCATTGTTCGTATTGAGCAGCTTTATCCGTTCCCGCATCAGTCGGTTCAGGATGTGCTCAAGCAGTATGCTCATGTGAAAGATTTTGTCTGGTGCCAGGAAGAGCCGCTCAACCAGGGCGCATGGTACTGCAGTCAGCATCATTTCAATGAAGTGATTCCATTTGGAGCGTCACTGCGTTACGCAGGTCGCCCGGCCTCCGCGTCGCCTGCGGTAGGTTATCTGTCCGTTCACCAGAAACAGCAACAAGATCTGGTCAATGACGCGCTGAACGTCGATTAAATAAAGGATAAACAATGAGTAGCGTAGATATTCTTGTACCCGACCTGCCTGAGTCCGTTGCTGATGCGACCGTTGCGACCTGGCACAAAAAACCGGGCGATAGCGTCCAACGCGATGAAGTGCTGGTAGAAATCGAAACTGACAAAGTGGTACTGGAAGTACCGGCGTCGGCGGATGGCATCCTGGATGCCGTGCTGGAAGATGAAGGCACCACCGTCACTTCTCGCCAGATTCTGGGTCGCCTGCGTGAAGGCAACAGTGGCGGAAAAGAGAGCAGCGCCAAATCGGATGCCAAAGAATCTACTCCAGCGCAGCGCCAGCAGGCCTCGCTGGAAGAGCAAAACAACGATGCACTCAGCCCGGCGATCCGTCGCCTGCTGGCTGAGCACAACCTCGACGCCAGCGACATCAAAGGCTCGGGTGTGGGTGGACGTCTGACCCGCGAAGATGTTGAAAAACATCTGGCGAAAGCCCCGGCTAAGCAAGAAGAGAGCAAACCGGCGGCCCCTGCTGCAGCCCCGGCGACGCCACAACTGGCGGGGCGCGCTGAGAAACGCGTGCCAATGACTCGCCTGCGTAAGCGCGTTGCTGAGCGTCTGCTGGAAGCGAAAAACTCCACCGCGATGCTGACCACTTTCAACGAAGTGAACATGAAGCCCATCATGGACCTGCGCAAGCAGTACGGTGACGCTTTTGAAAAACGTCACGGTATCCGTCTGGGCTTTATGTCTTTCTACGTGAAAGCAGTGGTTGAAGCGCTGAAACGTTACCCGGAAGTGAACGCGTCTATTGATGGCGATGATGTGGTGTACCACAACTATTTCGACGTGAGCATGGCCGTGTCCACTCCGCGCGGCCTGGTAACGCCGGTGCTGCGTGATGTGGATACCCTGGGCATGGCTGACATTGAAAAACGTATCAAAGATCTGGCGATTAAAGGTCGTGACGGCAAGCTGACGGTAGAAGATCTGACCGGCGGTAACTTCACTATCACCAATGGCGGTGTCTTCGGTTCACTGATGTCTACCCCAATCATCAACCCGCCGCAGAGCGCAATCCTCGGCATGCATGCTATCAAAGACCGCCCAATGGCGGTGGACGGTAAAGTGGAGATCCTGCCGATGATGTATCTGGCGCTCTCCTACGATCACCGTCTGATTGATGGTCGCGAGTCCGTTGGTTTCCTGGTGGCTATTAAAGAGCTGCTGGAAGATCCGACGCGTCTGCTGCTGGACGTGTAGCACCTGAGAATATCCCCTGCCTCGCAGGCCGGGTAAGACGTACACACCGCCATCCGGTGCTGGTGCGTTGCCTGATGGCAATGCTTTTGCGACTTATCGGGCCTGCGGGTTCAAAGATAATGATGACCTGAAGGATGGACAGAATAGATGAACTTACATGAATACCAGGCAAAACAGCTTTTTGCCCGTTACGGTCTGCCTGCGCCAGTAGGCTATGCGTGCTCAACGCCGCGCGAAGCTGAAGAAGCGGCGTCTAAAATTGGTGCGGGTCCGTGGGTAGTAAAATGCCAGGTTCACGCGGGCGGCCGTGGTAAAGCGGGCGGTGTGAAGGTTGTAAAAAGCAAAGAAGAGATCCGTGCCTTTGCTGAGCACTGGTTGGGTAAACGTCTGGTCACCTACCAAACGGACGCCAACGGCCAGCCGGTAAACCAGATCCTGGTTGAAGCGGCGACCGATATCGATAAAGAGCTGTATCTGGGTGCGGTGGTTGACCGTAGCTCCCGTCGCGTGGTGTTCATGGCCTCTACCGAAGGTGGCGTGGAAATCGAAAAAGTGGCTGAAGAGACGCCACACCTGATCCACAAAATCGCCCTCGATCCGCTGGCAGGTCCGATGCCTTATCAGGGTCGTGAGCTGGCGTTCAAACTGGGTCTGGAAGGCAAGCAGGTTCAGCAGTTCACTAAAATTTTCATGGGCCTTGCGACCATTTTCCTGGAGCGCGATCTGGCTCTGATCGAAATTAACCCGCTGGTTATTACCAAACAGGGCGATCTGATCTGCCTTGATGGCAAACTGGGTGCGGATGGCAATGCCCTGTTCCGTCAGCCGGATCTGCGTGAAATGCGCGACCAGTCTCAGGAAGATCCGCGTGAAGCGCAGGCAGCACAGTGGGAACTGAACTATGTTGCGCTGGACGGCAACATCGGCTGCATGGTTAACGGCGCAGGTCTGGCGATGGGCACCATGGACATCGTAAAACTGCACGGCGGCGAACCGGCAAACTTCCTCGATGTGGGCGGTGGTGCGACCAAAGAGCGCGTAACCGAAGCGTTCAAAATCATTCTCTCTGATGACAATGTTAAAGCCGTTCTGGTAAACATTTTCGGCGGCATCGTGCGTTGCGACCTGATCGCTGACGGCATCATTGGTGCCGTAGAAGAAGTAGGCGTTAACGTGCCTGTTGTGGTACGTCTGGAAGGCAACAACGCGGAGCTGGGCGCGAAGCGTCTGGCTGACAGCGGCCTGAATATTATTGCAGCGAAAAGTCTGACGGATGCAGCACAGCAGGTTGTTGCCGCAGTGGAGGGTAAATAATGTCTGTTTTAATCAATAAAGATACCAAGGTTATCTGCCAGGGGTTCACCGGTAGCCAGGGCACTTTCCACTCTGAACAAGCGATTGCTTACGGTACGCAGATGGTTGGCGGCGTTACGCCCGGCAAAGGCGGCACCACGCATCTGGGTCTGCCGGTGTTCAACACCGTGCGTGAAGCAGTAGAAGCAACGGGTGCTACCGCCACCGTGATTTACGTTCCGGCACCGTTCTGCAAAGACTCCATCCTGGAAGCCATCGATGCTGGCATCAAACTGATTATCACCATCACCGAAGGCATCCCGACTCTGGATATGCTGACCGTGAAGGTGAAACTGGATGAAGCAGGCGTTCGCATGATCGGGCCGAACTGCCCGGGCGTGATTACCCCAGGCGAGTGCAAAATCGGCATTATGCCGGGCCACATTCACCAGCCGGGTAAAGTGGGCATTGTCTCCCGTTCCGGGACCCTGACCTATGAAGCGGTTAAGCAGACCACCGACTACGGTTTCGGCCAGTCCACCTGCGTGGGCATTGGTGGCGACCCGATCCCGGGCTCTAACTTCATCGATATCCTGAAACTGTTCCAGGAAGATCCGCAGACCGAAGCGATTGTGATGATTGGTGAAATCGGCGGCAGCGCAGAAGAAGAAGCGGCGGCTTACATCAAAGATCACGTGACCAAACCTGTTGTTGGCTACATCGCCGGTGTGACGGCGCCGAAAGGCAAGCGTATGGGTCACGCGGGTGCCATCATCGCAGGCGGTAAAGGCACGGCGGATGAGAAATTCGCAGCGCTGGAAGCAGCAGGCGTGAAAACGGTTCGCAGCCTGGCCGATATCGGTGAAGCGCTGAAATCCATTATCAAATAAGATGCATGCCCCTTTGTAAAAGGGGCGGTATGATGTTCGACATGGTTGGCCGCTCTGTATGAGCGGCCTTTTTTATTGCGGTTTTAACGCATCAAGCTTTTGTACCCGCGTATGGTCCGCCGTCAGCGCGCGGCCATCTTCAGCACAGGGCTGCATCGGGGCGACCGGTTTTCCTGTATGGGTATCAATCAGTACCGAGTGAGGTTCGTCCGGGGTAAAAAGATGACCCTCACCCCACTGACGCAACGCGACGATAACCGGAAATAACGATTTGCCTTTCATCGTGAGTACATACTCCTGGTAGGCGCTACCGTCCGATGCTGGCCGGGTCTCCAGTATCTCTGCGTCAACCAGTTTGCGTAACCGGTCGGTAAGAATGTTACGCGCCATCCCCAGTCCGCGCTGAAAATCGCCAAACCGTCGTGCACCATCAAAGGCATCACGGATAATCAGAAGCGCCCACCGGTCACCCATTACCTCAACAGCACGTGCGACAGGGCAGGGTTGGTAAGAGGGGGAAAGGGGAGTAGACATCGGCAGGCCTCATGCAAAAATATTCTGGTTGCATTTTAAAACTGGAGTCTTTAGGCTGCAACTAGTTTCAATTCGCAACCAGGTTTGCAGATGAAGATATGGGCAAAGGAGCCGCTGGCACCTGTTTACACACTGCCAGGCGGGCTGGTGATGCTGTTTGCGGTTTCCAGCGGGATGAGCGTCGCCAATGTGTATTATGCGCAGCCGCTGCTCGACGCGCTGGCGCACGATTTCTCAATAAGTTATGCCGCCGTGGGAGGCATTGTGACCGCCACTCAGGTGGGGTGCGCGTTGGCGCTGCTACTGCTGGTGCCGCTGGGCGACATCGTAGCGCGGCGCACATTGATGCTGTTACAGCTTGTGGCGCTGGTTATCGCGCTCGGGGTTGTGGCTTTAGCCGCGTCAACGCCGATGCTCCTTGCGGGGATGCTGGCGGTGGGTTTACTGGGGACGGCGATGACCCAGGGACTCATTGCCTGCGCGGCCAGCGCCTCAGCACCGCACGAACGGGGCAGGGTTGTCGGGGCGGCGCAAGGGGGGGTGTTTACAGGGTTGTTGTTGGCCCGAGTTTTCTCCGGCGCGGTAAGCGATCTGGCTGGCTGGCGGGCGGTGTACGGACTCTCGGCACTCCTGATGCTGTTATTACTCCCTCTTTTGTGGCGGCGTCTGCCGCAGGGCGAGGTGGCGGGTGAAAGAACAGGGTGGCCACGGCTGATTCTGTCGATGCTGCATCTGCTGTTTACTGACCGCGTGCTGCAGATACGGGGCACGCTGGCGTTACTGATGTTTGCCGCCTTTACCATCTTCTGGAGTGCGATGGTATTACCGCTCAGTGCTCCTCCCTATAACTTCTCTCATACCGTGATTGGTTTATTTGCGCTGGCGGGTGCGGCAGGTGCGCTTGTCGCCGCGAGGGCAGGGCAGGCCGCCGATCGGGGCCAGGCTCAGCGTACCAGTCTTATTGCCCTGCTACTTTTAGTGCTGGCGTGGTGGCCGCTTTCACAGCTTGAGTATTCCATTACGTGGTTGCTGCTGGGGATTGTGCTGCTGGACTTCGGTGGACAGGCGCTGCACGTCACAAATCAAAGCCTGATTTTACGTGCGTCGCCCGATAAGCATGGTCGGCTGGTGGCGCTCTATATGCTGTTTTATGCCACCGGTAGCGGCGCAGGTGCGATAGCCACCACGGCGGTCTATTCAGGGTCGGGCTGGCAGGGCGTCTGTGGGCTTGGTGCCCTGGTCAGTTTACTGGCACTGATAATATGGGCATTGACCCGGCATCTGATGCCAGAACACAAATAAAAACGCAGAGGAACAAGATGGAAGAGCAAAAATTACTGACAGAAGCACATCGGCGTGGTTTGCGTTATCTGGAGGGAATTGAGGCACGCCCTGTTTTCCCCTCCCCGGAAGCGATAGCGGCGCTGTCGGCCTTTGATGAACCGCTTCCCCAGGCTGGCATGCCCGCAGAATCTACTCTGTCTATGCTGGATGAGCTGGGTTCACCCGCGACAACAGCATCAAACGGCCCGGGCTATTTTGGTTTTGTGGTGGGGGGAACGCTTCCCGCCGCCTCGGCAGCAGAGCATCTACTCACGACCTGGGATCAGTGCGCCTCATCGTTTCTCAACTCACCGGTTGCCGATTACGTCGAGCGCATAGCCGGGAAATGGGTACTGGAGGCGCTGGATCTGCCCCGCCAGAGCGCCGTGGGCTTTGGTACCAGCGCGACGGCCTGTACGCTGGCCGCGCTGTCGGCCGCACGGCGTGAACTGCTGGCGCGCCAGGGCTGGGACATTGACAATGATGGGTTACAGGGCGCTCCGGACATCACCGTCGTGGTATCCGAGCTTGTGCACATTACGGTAAAAAAAGCGCTGCGGATTTTAGGGTTTGGTCTTTCCCGACTGAGGATCGCCCCGGTTGACCCGTTCGGGCGAATAGATGTCGCACAACTTCCACAGCTGGATAATCGGACTTTACTCTGTTTACAGGCCGGAGAGGTGAATACCGGTGAGTGCGATCCCTTCGCTGAGATCATTCCGCTTGCCCATAAGGCAGGTGCCTGGGTTCATGTGGACGCTGCCTTTGGCCTGTGGGCAAGAGCCTCAGCGCAGGCCTCGCTTACTGAGGGTATCGATCTTGCAGACAGCTGGACGACGGACGCCCATAAGTGGCTGAACACCCCTTATGATTGCGCAATGGTAATTTGCCGTGAGCCTCAACTGCTGGCCGGTGCAATGAACAGTGATGCGGTCTACACGACAGCCAGCGCCGATGCGCAAAAAAATCTGACGCTGGAGTTTTCCCGCCGTCCTCGCGGCATCCCCGTCTGGGCCGCATTGCGCGTTCTTGGACGAGACGGGTTACAGACGATGATTGACCAGCATTGTGCAATGGCACGCAGAATCAGCGAAGGATTAACGACGCAGGGATTTGAAGTGCTGAATCGGGTGGTGCTCAACCAGGTTCTCTTCCGCTGCGCCACTGAAGAAGAGACGGCAACCCTCCTCGCGGCGGCGCAAGCATCGGGACGCATCTGGTTTGGCAGTACGCGGTGGCAGGGGCGTTTGGCCCTGCGAATTAGCGTCTCGTCCTGGCGTACCCGGCAGGTGCATGTCGATATGCTACTTGAAACCCTTAAGTCACTTTGCGTAAAGTAATAAATCTATAACCGCCAGGAATGGGATCTATTTTTTCTGCCGAGAGCAAATGTTAATAAAGCCATAGATTAACGTCGTGGCTTTTTTTAATAATCACCTTGAGGTGTTAAATACTGGATTCTCTAAAGTGAAATAATTGTAAAATAATGAAGTCAGCCTCTTCGTAACCGTGTTTGTTAGCATGCGTAATAATGGGCAAAGGGAAAAAGCCAGCCAGAACCAAACGAGAAATATACCCGCCAGTTTGTCCTTTTTCTTGCCGATTGATAACCATATCACAGGTTAAAATATACATATCGTTAACATGGTTTTCACTATGTGGATACGATAGCTACAAAATTAACACCTCTGAACTAAATTGATTTAAATCAATATTTAAAAGCTTGGAAAAAGCACTAAAAATCGATAAATTGTCGCCGATCAAATTGGCTTAAAGCGAGCAAATTAGGTATAAATTGATCACTGTCGAAAAACGTAAAACAAACCCAATAAAAACCTTTTTATTGTAAGGGTTTTGCGGAGTAATATATTCGAGAGATCAATTTGGGTTTTTTATTAACGTAGTTGTAACTTTTTTGAATCAACATCAATTTTATTCATGATAATGATTTTAAAGTGCAACAACTTTGTATTGGGGCATGCGTGTAAACCTTCACTAACAGGGTTTACTCTCGGAGTCTTCATGCGATGAGCAAGGAGTCAAGATGTTAGATATTGTCGAACTGTCACGCTTACAGTTTGCCTTGACCGCGATGTACCACTTCCTTTTTGTGCCACTGACGCTGGGTATGGCGTTCCTGCTGGCCATTATGGAAACGGTCTACGTCCTTTCCGGCAAACAGATTTATAAAGATATGACCAAGTTCTGGGGCAAGTTGTTTGGTATTAACTTTGCACTGGGCGTGGCAACCGGTTTGACCATGGAGTTCCAGTTCGGGACTAACTGGTCTTACTATTCTCACTATGTTGGGGATATCTTCGGTGCGCCGCTGGCCATTGAAGGTCTGATGGCCTTCTTCCTCGAGTCGACTTTTGTAGGTCTGTTTTTCTTCGGTTGGGATCGTCTGGGTAAAGTGCAGCATATGGCCGTGACCTGGCTGGTGGCGCTTGGCTCTAACTTGTCTGCCTTGTGGATCCTTGTTGCAAACGGCTGGATGCAAAACCCGGTAGCAGCAGACTTCAACTTCGAAACCATGCGCATGGAAATGGTGAGTTTCGCCGAACTGGTGCTCAACCCGGTAGCCCAGGTGAAATTCGTCCACACCGTCGCCTCTGGCTATACCTGCGGCGCTATCTTCGTGCTGGGGATTAGCTCTTACTATCTGCTGCGTGGTCGCGATCTCGCTTTTGCCAAGCGTTCTTTTGCAATCGCGGCGAGTTTCGGTATGGCTGCCATTATCTCTGTTATCGTACTGGGTGATGAGTCCGGTTACGAAATGGGTGACGTACAGAAAACCAAACTGGCAGCTATCGAAGCTGAGTGGGAAACCCAGCCGGCACCGGCAGCCTTTACCCTGTTTGGTATTCCGGATCAGGACGGGCAGAAAAACAACTTCTCCATCCAGATCCCTTATGCGCTGGGCATCATTGCTACCCGTTCTGTCGACACGCCAGTGGTGGGTCTGAAGGACCTGATGGTGCAGCATGAAGAGCGTATTCGTAACGGGATGAAAGCATATCATCTGCTGGAGCAGTTACGTTCAGGCTCGGCCGACCCTTCAGTGCGTGATGCCTTCAACAACGTGAAAAAAGATCTGGGCTACGGGCTGTTGCTCAAACGCTATACCCCGAACGTCTCTGACGCGACGGAAGAGCAAATCAAGCTGGCAACGCAGGACTCCATCCCACGTGTCGCACCGCTTTACTTCGCCTTCCGCCTTATGGTGGCGTCTGGCGTGCTGATGCTCTTGATCATTGGCGTGGCGTTCTGGACCGTTTGTCGTAACCGTATCGGCGAGAAAAAATGGCTGCTGCGCGCTGCCCTGTATGGCATTCCGCTGCCGTGGATTGCTATCGAATCCGGCTGGTTTGTTGCTGAATATGGTCGTCAGCCGTGGGCCGTGGGCGAAATGCTGCCAACAGCAGTGGCAAACTCTACCCTGACCGCAGGCGACCTTATCTTCTCGATGGTGCTCATTTGCGGCCTCTATACCCTGTTCCTGGTGGCTGAGATGTTCTTGATGTTCAAATTTGCACGCCTGGGTCCAAGCAGCCTGAAAACCGGTCGCTACCACTACGAGCAGTCCACCGTGGCTTCTCAGCCGGCACGCTAAGACAGGAGTCGTCAAATGATCGATTATGAAGTATTGCGTTTTATCTGGTGGCTGTTGGTTGGCATTCTGCTGATCGGGTTTGCTGTCACCGATGGTTTCGACATGGGGGTCGGCATGCTGACCCGTTTCCTGGGGCGGAGCGATACCGAGCGCCGTGTGATGATTAACTCCATCGCACCGCACTGGGACGGTAACCAGGTATGGCTTATCACTGCAGGTGGCGCACTCTTTGCGGCGTGGCCGATGGTTTATGCGGCGGCCTTCTCCGGCTTTTATATGGCGATGATCCTGGTGCTGGCTTCGCTCTTCTTCCGTCCGGTCGGGTTTGATTACCGCTCCAAGATTGAAGATAACCGCTGGCGTAACATGTGGGACTGGGGCATCTTCATCGGCAGTTTTGTACCGCCGCTGGTGATTGGCGTTGCCTTTGGTAACCTGCTGCAGGGCGTACCTTTTAATGTGGATGAGTATCTGCGTCTGGCCTACACCGGCAACTTCTTCCAGCTGCTGAACCCGTTTGGCCTGCTGGCCGGGGTGGTGAGCGTTGCGATGATCATCACTCAGGGCGCCACCTACCTGCAAATGCGCACGGTTGGGGAACTGCATCTGCGTTCCCGCGTCACGGCGCAAATTGCCGCACTGGTGACGTTGGTCTGCTTCGCGCTGGCAGGTGTTTGGGTGATGTACGGCATTGATGGTTATGTTGTGACCTCTACGCTGGATCACCATGCCGCGTCTAACCCGCTCAACAAAGAAGTTGTGCGTCAGGCGGGTGCCTGGTTTACCAACTTTAATAATGCACCGATTCTGTGGCTGGTTCCGGCACTGGGTGTGCTGCTGCCGCTGTTGACCGTGCTGACGTCACGACTGGAGAAAGGTGCCTGGGCATTTGTTTCCTCCTCCCTGACGCTTGCATGCATTATTTTGACCGCGGGTATTGCGATGTTCCCGTTCGTGATGCCATCCAGCATCATGATGAATGCGAGTCTGACCATGTGGGATGCGACATCCAGTCAGATGACGCTGAATCTGATGACCTTTGTGGCGTTGGTGTTTGTCCCGCTGATTCTTATCTACACCGCCTGGTGTTACTGGAAAATGTTCGGACGCATCACCAAAGAGCACGTTGAATCCAATACCCACTCTATGTACTAAGTAAGGAGCTAATAATGTGGTATTTCGCATGGATTTTAGGAACGCTTCTTGCCTGTGCTTTTGGGATTATTACCGCGCTGGCGCTTGAGCACGTGGAAGCGACCAAAGCCGGGAAAGAAGAACATTAATGAATGAAATTATCGCGAAGCTCTATGCGGTAATGGATAAGCGCCCGTTACGGGCGCTTTCATTGATTATGGCATTAGTGCTGGCAGGCTGTATTTTCTGGGATCCCTCCCGATTCGCGGCTAAAACCAGTGAGTTCGAAATCTGGCAGGGCTTTCTGCTGATGTGGGCAGTCTGTGCAGGCGTGATTCACGGAGTAGGTTTTCGCCCGCGTGCCATCGTCTGGCAGGGGGTGTTTTGCCCGTTAATCGCCATCATTGTTATGTTAACGGGTCTGATCTTTTTCTTCTTTTGAATAAGAAATCTCCGTTTACGACATGGGCTTGCAAAAGCCCATATATTTTTACTCTCCGTTTACTTCAACCCATTCCAAACCACCTTCCCCGCGCGTATAGTAGCGAAGTTTAAAAGCTCTAACTTTTTTTGCATTACCGGGATGTAAAGTGAATACAACGCTGTTTCGATGGCCGGTTCGGGTCTATTACGAAGACACTGATGCCGGTGGTGTGGTTTACCACGCCAGCTATGTTGCTTTTTATGAACGAGCACGCACTGAGATGCTGCGCCATCATCACTTTAGCCAGCAAGTCCTGCTGGCCGAACGGGTCGCATTCGTGGTACGTAAAATGACGCTGGAGTACTTTGCACCCGCCAGACTCGACGATATGCTCGATGTCCAAACGGAAATAACATCAATGCGTGGTACCTCCCTGGTCTTCACGCAGCGGATCGTCAACGCAGAGAACACGGTGCTTAATGAAGCCGAGGTTCTTATTGTTTGCGTTGATCCACTCTTAATGAAGCCTCGTGCGCTTCCCAAGTCTATTGTCGCGGAGTTTAAGCAGTGACTGACATGAACATCCTTGATTTGTTCCTGAAGGCTAGCCTTCTGGTCAAACTTATCATGTTGATTTTGATTGGTTTTTCAATCGCATCCTGGGCCATCATCATCCAGCGAACGCGTATTCTTAATGCTGCTGCCCGTGAAGCGGAGGCCTTTGAAGACAAGTTCTGGTCCGGTATTGAACTCTCACGTCTGTATCAGGAAAGCCAGGGGCGTCGCGAAAATCTGACCGGCTCGGAACAGATGTTTTACAGCGGATTCAAAGAATTTGCGCGCCTGCACCGTGCTAACAGCCATGCGCCTGAAGCCATTGTTGAAGGGGCGGCGAGGGCGATGCGTATTTCCATGAACCGTGAGCTTGAAAATCTGGAAACGCATATTCCTTTTCTCGGCACTGTGGGTTCTATCAGCCCTTACATCGGTCTCTTTGGTACCGTATGGGGGATTATGCATGCCTTCATCGCGCTTGGCGCGGTGAAACAGGCCACCTTACAAATGGTTGCGCCGGGTATTGCTGAAGCGTTGATCGCGACCGCTATCGGTCTGTTTGCGGCGATTCCAGCGGTAATGGCATACAACCGCCTGAACCAGCGCGTGAACAAACTGGAAATGAACTACGACAACTTTATGGAAGAGTTCACGGCTATTCTGCATCGTCAGGCGTTTACCAGCACCGAGAGCAACAAGGGGTAAACCATGGCCAGAAAGCGTGGACGCGGCAGTCGTGACCTCAAGTCCGAAATCAACATTGTGCCTCTGCTGGATGTGTTGTTAGTGTTGCTGCTGATCTTTATGGCAACCGCTCCCATCATTACGCAGAGTGTTGAAGTTGATCTGCCAGACGCGACAGATTCGAAAAGCGTCAGCACCAACGACGATCCACCGGTCATTATTGAGGTTTCGGGTGTCGGCCAGTACAGCGTGGTAGTGGAAAAAGATCGTCTGGATCAGCTACCGCCTGAACAGGTTATTGCAGAGGCGCAGCGCCGTTTGCAAGCCAATCCGAAAACCGTTTTCCTGATCGGTGGCGCGAAAGAAGTGCCTTACGATGAAATCATTAAAGCGCTAAACCTGTTACATAGCGCGGGTGTGAAGTCGGTTGGCTTGATGACGCAGCCTATTTGATCCCCGGCATAACAGGCGGGCAGTTTTTGGGAACCGAGAGTGTCAAAGGCAACCGAACAAAACGACAAACTTAAACGCGCGATCATCATCTCAGCCGTGCTGCACGTAGTGCTTGTAGCTCTGCTGATTTGGAGTTCGTTCGATGAAAATATTGACGCTTCTGCCGGCGGTGGTGGCGGTTCATCCATCGATGCGGTGATGGTTGATCCCGGCGCCGTGGTGCAGAATTACAACCGCCAGCAACAGCAGCAGTCCAGTGCGAAACGTGCTGAAGAGCAGCGTGAGAAACAGGCGCAACAGCAGGCTGAAGAGTTACGTGAAAAGCAGGCTGCCGAGCAGGAGCGCTTAAAGCAGCTTGAGCAGGAGCGTTTGCAGTCGCAGGAAGCGGCACGTCAGCAGGCTGAGCAGCAGAAGAAAGCGGAAGAAGCGGCGAAAAAGGCTCAGGAAGCGCAGAAGCAGGCTGAAGAGGCCGCTGCAAAAGCGGCCGCTGATGCAAAAGCGAAAGCGGATGCTCAGGCAAAAGCCGCTGCGGATGCTGCTAAGAAAGCAGCAGCAGACGCCGCGAAGAAAGCCGAAGCCGATGCAGCTAAAGCGGCGGCGGATGCGCAGAAAAAAGCCGAAGCTGAAGCTGCTAAAGCTGCAGCAGACGCTCAGAAGAAAGCGGAAGCAGACGCGGCGAAAAAAGCCCAGCAGGATGCTGAGAAGAAAGCCGCTGCTGAGGCTGCGAAAAAAGCGGCTGCAGCAGAGAAAGCCGCCGCTGAGAAGGCTGCTGCTGCTGAAAAAGCCGCTGCCGAGAAAGCTGCGGCCGCTGAAAAAGCGGCTGCTGAGAAAAAAGCTGCCGCCGCTGAAAAAGCCGCTGCCGATAAAAAAGCCGCTGCTGAGAAGGCCGCCGCTGACAAAAAAGCGGCTGCTGACAAAAAAGCGGCTGCTGACAAAGCTGCTGCTGCGAAGAAAGCGGCTGCAGAGAAAGCGGCGGCTGCGTCAGGCGTGGATGATCTGTTTGGCGACCTGAGTTCCGGTAAGAATGCACCGAAAGCGGGCGGAGGAGCGAAGGGGAATAGTGCGGCAGCAGCAGGTGCAGGTAATACTAAAAACAATGGTGCGTCAGGAGCTGATATCAGTAACTATGCGGGCCAGATTAAGTCGGCGATTGAAAGCAGGTTCTATAACGACCCTTCTTATAATGGCAAGACTTGTACATTACGCATTAAGCTCGATCCGGATGGGACACTTAGAGACATTCAGTCCGAAGGGGGTGATCCAGCTCTCTGTCAGGCAGCGCTTGCGGCGGCACGACAGGCTAAAATTCCTAAACCCCCTACACAGGCGGTTTATGAAGTGTTTAAAAATGCACCACTGGACTTTAAGCCATAACCATAGATTTCTCATGAAAATGTAGAAAAAGTGGCTATGTTATGACCATGAACTAAGTCATTTTGTGTCTTTGAGTTTGTTAACATTCTGCTAAATTATCGCGGGTTTTCCGCCCGGATAAGGGAGATATGATGAAGCAGGCATTACGTGTAGCGTTTGGTTTTTTAATGCTGTGGGCAGCGGTGCTGCATGCAGAAGTACGTATCGAGATCACCCAAGGGGTCGACTCGGCACGCCCAATCGGTGTTGTACCTTTCCAGTGGGCAGGGCCGGGTGCTGCACCTGAGGACATCAGTGATGTCGTTTCCTTCGATTTGCGCATGAGTGGAAAATTCAATCCGCTGGACAAATCTCGCCTGCCCCAGTCACCGGCAACCGCACAGGAAGTTCAGCCTGCGGCATGGTCTGCGCTGGGCATTGATGCAGTCGTCGTCGGCCAGGTAACACCTAACCCGGACGGCAGCTTCAACGTGGCCTACCAGCTCGTTGATACCGGCGGAGCGCCAGGTACTGTCCTTTCACAGAACTCTTTCAAAGTCACTAAACAGTGGCTGCGCTACGCGGCGCACACCGCCAGTGACGAAGTGTTCCAGAAGCTGACCGGCATTAAAGGCGCGTTCCGTACCCGTATCGCTTATGTGGTACAGGCTAACGGCGGCCAGTTCCCGTATGAGTTGCGCGTATCCGATTACGATGGTCACAACACCTCGGTGATTCACCGTTCGTCTCAGCCGCTGATGTCTCCTGCCTGGTCTCCGGACGGTTCGCAGCTGGCTTATGTGACGTTTGAAAGTGGTCGTTCTGCGCTGGTGATTCAAAATCTGGCAACCACTGCAACGCGTCAGGTGGCTTCTTTCCCGCGTCATAACGGTGCGCCTGCGTTCTCGCCTGACGGCAGCAAGATCGCCTTTGCACTGTCTAAAACCGGTAGCCTGAACATCTATGTGATGGATCTGGGTTCCGGTCAAATCCGTCAGGTTACCGACGGTCGCAGCAATAACACTGAACCGACCTGGTTCCCGGATAGCCAGAATCTGGCGTTTACTTCCGACCAGGCAGGCCGTCCACAGGTCTATAAAGTCAATGTGAATGGCGGTGCAGCACAACGTATCACCTGGCAGGGTTCGCAGAACCAGGATGCTGACGTCAGTGCTGATGGTAAATTTATGGTAATGGTGAGCTCCGAAGGCGGTCAGCAACACATTGCCAAACAAGATCTGGCAGCGGGTGGCGTACAAGTTTTGTCGTCAACGTTCCTGGATGAATCGCCAAGTCTGGCACCTAACGGCACGATGGTAATCTACAGCTCTTCTCAGGGGATGGGATCCGTGCTGAATCTGGTTTCTACAGATGGGCGGTTCAAAGCGCGTATTCCGGCGTCTGATGGACAGGTAAAATCACCTGCCTGGTCGCCGTACCTGTAAATAATAAATAATTGATTACTAAAGGATCAAAGAAATGCAACTGAACAAAGTGCTGAAAGGGCTGGGTATCGCTCTGTCCGTAATGGCAATCGCCGCATGTTCTTCTAAAAAGAACGTGAGCAACGACCAGAGCGGCGAAGGCATGATGGGTGCTGGCACCGGTATGAACGGCAACGGCAATATGTCTTCTGAAGAGCAGGCGCGTCTGCAGATGCAGCAGCTGCAGCAGAACAACATCGTTTACTTCGATCTGGACAAATTTGACATTCGTTCTGATTTCGCTGCGATGCTGGATGCTCATGCTAACTTCCTGCGTAGCAACCCGTCCTACAAAGTCACCGTAGAAGGTCACGCGGACGAACGTGGTACGCCGGAATACAACATCTCCCTGGGCGAACGTCGTGCTAACGCCGTTAAAATGTACCTGCAGGGTAAAGGCGTTACCGCTGACCAGATCTCCATCGTTTCTTACGGTAAAGAAAAACCTGCAGTACTGGGTCATGACGAAGCGGCTTACTCCAAAAACCGTCGTGCCGTACTGGTTTACTAAGAGAATTGCATGAGCAGTAACTTCAGACATCATCTAATGAGTCTGTCGTTACTGGTTGGCATAGCGGCCCCCTGGGCCGCTTTTGCTCAGGCGCCAATCAGTAGTGTCGGCTCTGGCTCGGTAGAAGATCGGGTCACTCAACTCGAGCGTATTTCTAATGCTCACAGTCAACTATTAACGCAACTTCAGCAGCAACTCTCTGACAACCAATCCGATATTGATACCCTGCGCGGTCAGATTCAGGAAAGTCAGTATCAGTTGAACCAGATTAATGAGCGGCAGAAGCAGATTCTGACGCAGATTGAAAGTCTGGGCAGTGGTGCAGGTGCGGCTGCAGGGCAGAACCCGCAAGCCTCTGGCGACCAAAGTGCGGCAGCGGCACCTGATGCCTCTGCATCCACTGCGGCCCCTGTGCAGAGCGGTGACGCCAACACGGATTACAATGCGGCAATCGCCCTGGTGCAGGATAAGTCTCGCCAGGATGAAGCGATGACTGCATTCCAGAATTTCGTCAAAAATTACCCGGATTCGACCTATATCCCGAATGCCAATTACTGGCTCGGTCAGTTGAATTACAACAAGGGTAAAAAGGACGATGCGGCATACTATTTTGCGTCGGTAGTGAAAAACTATCCGAAGTCACCAAAAGCGCCTGATGCCATGTTTAAAGTCGGCGTCATCATGCAGGACAAAGGTGATACAGCAAAAGCGAAAGCTGTTTATCAGCAAGTGGTCGCGAAATATCCTGGCACTGACGGCGCAAAACAAGCGCAAAAACGTCTTGGTTCGATGTAGCGAATAGCGCTTGACCAGAAATCGCGTTATTTCTGGTCTTGTCGCGTGAATCGTAAGCAGTTAAGTGATCTTCCTCGAAATTTTTGTTGCGCTGAATTCTTAAATCAGTAATATATGCCGCCGTTGCCAAGGGATATCAAACATCTCAAAAGCAGCGCAGAAGTGGGTCGTTAGCTCAGTTGGTAGAGCAGTTGACTTTTAATCAATTGGTCGCAGGTTCGAATCCTGCACGACCCACCAATCGTTCTGGTGGAACGCGATAGTAAAACGTGAAGGATAAGGTTGCGACAGCAACGGCCCGTAGGGCGAGGCGAAGCCGAGTCATCCTGCACGACCCACCACTTAAAGTAGTATCCAGCGCAGTATCGGGTGATTAGCTCAGCTGGGAGAGCACCTCCCTTACAAGGAGGGGGTCGGCGGTTCGATCCCGTCATCACCCACCACTCGGGTCGTTAGCTCAGTTGGTAGAGCAGTTGACTTTTAATCAATTGGTCGCAGGTTCGAATCCTGCACGACCCACCAATAGTTCTGGTGGAACGCGATAGCAAAACGTGAAGGATAACGTTGCGACAGCAACGGCCCGTAGGGCGAGGCGAAGCCGAGTCATCCTGCACGACCCACCACTGTATGTGGTTCCGAGTAAAAATCTTCAGGCGACACCCGAATGGGTCGTTAGCTCAGTTGGTAGAGCAGTTGACTTTTAATCAATTGGTCGCAGGTTCGAATCCTGCACGACCCACCATCCTGAATGATTTAAGCAGTAAATCCCGCAAGGGGTCGTTAGCTCAGTTGGTAGAGCAGTTGACTTTTAATCAATTGGTCGCAGGTTCGAATCCTGCACGACCCACCAATGTAAAAAAGCGCCCTAAAGGCGCTTTTTTGCTATCTGCGATATATAAGATTCGAACCTGCAGCAGGTTCGGGTCTCACGCAGTGCGACAACGGAGCCGCTCGCGGCGACGGCCCGAAGGGCGAGGCGAAGCTGAGTCATTCTGCACGACCCACCAATGTAAAAATGGCGCTGGCGGCGCTTTTTTGCTATCTGCGATATATAAGATTCGAACCTGCAGCAGGTTCGGGTCTCACGCAGTGAGACAACGGAGCCGCTCGCGGCGACGGCCCGAAGGGCGAGGCGAAGCCGAGTCATCCTGCACGACCCACCAGGGTAAAAATGGCGCTGGCGGCGCTTTTTTGCTATCTGCGATATATAAGATTCGAACCTGCAGCAGGTTCGGGTCTCACGCAGTGAGACAACGGAGCCGCTCGCGGCGACGGCCCGAAGGGCGAGGCGAAGCCGAGTCATCCTGCACGACCCACCAGGGTAAAAATGGCGCTGGCGGCGCTTTTTTGCTATCTGCGATATATAAGATTCGAACCTGCAGCAGGTTCGGCTCGACAAAATTGTCGGGAACAATTTTGCACAACGCGAAGCGTTGCCCGAAGGGCGAGTCTCAGGATGAGACAAGTAGCGCAGTGAGACAACCGAGCCGCTCACGGCGCTTTATTATCCACCCTCTCTTCTGGGTATAACCTCGTTACCTATGCCTGTACCTGGCGCAGCTAATCAATTCCTGTGACTTTTGCCGCCCGATCCGCTATCGTGTTTAGTATATAAAACACATTAGCCTTTCTTTTCTCCCCATCCTTCAAAGACAGGCATTTTTGTTAAGTCAGCAAAACGAGTGAGCAGAATGAGCGTAATGTTTGATCCGGAAGCAGCCATTTATCCTTTCCCGCCTAAACCCATGCCTCTCAGTCGGGATGAGAAACAGTTTTACCGCGACAAAATCAAGCGCTTACTAAAAGAGCGCGATGCGGTAATGGTCGCGCATTACTATACCGATCCAGAGATCCAGCAGCTCGCTGAGGAGACAGGTGGTTGCATCTCTGATTCCCTGGAGATGGCGCGCTTTGGCGCGAAGCACGCCGCCTCGACGCTGCTGGTAGCCGGGGTGCGTTTCATGGGTGAGACGGCGAAAATACTCAGCCCGGAGAAAACCATTCTTATGCCAACCCTCCATGCAGAGTGTTCACTCGATCTTGGCTGCCCCATTGAGGCTTTCAGCGCTTTTTGCGATGCCCATCCAGACAGAACCGTGGTGGTGTACGCCAATACCTCCGCTGCGGTAAAAGCACGCGCCGACTGGGTTGTCACCTCCAGCATTGCCGTGGAACTGATAGAACATCTGGACAGTCTGGGGGAGAAAATCATCTGGGCCCCGGACCGCCATCTCGGTAGCTACGTGCAAAAGCAGACCGGTGCCGATGTGCTGTGCTGGCAGGGGGCCTGCATTGTCCACGATGAGTTTAAAACGCAGGCGCTGGGTCGGATGAAGGCCCTCTATCCTGACGCGGCGGTGTTAGTGCATCCTGAATCCCCCCTCGCCGTGGTCAGGCTCGCCGATGCCGTAGGCTCAACCAGCCAGTTAATTAATGCTGCAAAGACCCTTCCGCACAAACAGCTTATCGTTGCCACTGATCGTGGGATTTTTTATAAAATGCAGCAGGCGGTGCCAGAAAAAGAGCTACTGGAAGCGCCAACAGCCGGAGAGGGCGCTACCTGCCGCAGCTGTGCCCACTGCCCGTGGATGGCGATGAATGGCCTTAAAGCGATTGCTGATGGCCTTGAAAATGGTGGAACAGCTCATGAGATTCATGTGGATGCGGCACTGCGTGAAGGGGCGTTACTGCCGCTTAACCGTATGTTAGATTTTGCGGCTACACTACGTCCGTAACATTTATAACGCGTAGGAATACGCTCTGGGGAAAAGATGGATTTTTTTAGCACGCAGAACATTCTGGTACATATTCCGATCGGGGCCGGAGGCTACGATCTTTCATGGATAGAGGCGGTAGGAACGCTGGCGGGGCTACTGTGTATCTGGCTCGCCAGCCTGGAGAAAATCAGTAATTATGCGTTTGGCTTAATCAACGTCACGCTGTTCGCCATCATCTTTTTCCAGATCCAGCTCTATGCCAGCCTGCTATTACAGCTCTTCTTTTTTGCGGCAAACATTTATGGCTGGTATGCATGGTCCCGACAAACGACATCGAACGAAGCCGCGTTGCAGATTCGTTGGCTGCCGTTGCCGAAGGCCATTGGCTGGCTGGTAGCCTGTGTCTGTGCCATCGGGCTGATGACGGCCTTTATTGATCCTGTCTTTGCGGTACTGACCCGCATTGCGGTGAGCCTGATGCAGACGCTCGGGCTTAATGTCGCCATGCCGGAACTGCAACCCGATGCCTTCCCGTTCTGGGATTCCTGCATGATGGTGCTGTCGATTGCTGCCATGATCCTGATGACCCGTAAGTATGTTGAAAACTGGCTACTTTGGGTCATCATCAATGTCATCAGCGTTGTTATCTTCGCACTGCAAGGCGTCTGGGCCATGTCGCTGGAATACATGCTGCTGACCTTTATCGCGTTAAACGGCAGCCGTATGTGGATGAAGAGCGCCCGTGAGCGTGGCTCCAGAGCGTTTTCCCGTTAATGATGATGTAAATGGGCGTGCTCAGACTGCATCTCGCTGAGGTGGCAGTCTGGCACGCTGCAGGGGTGATACTCCATCTGAATAGTGGCGTGTTCAATTTGGTAATGATGGGCCAGGAAATGCGCAATCTGGCGGAGAAGACCATCATGGTCGTGGGGCGGGATAACATGCACATGCAGCGTCATAAGCCTTTTCTCGCCCACCAGCCAGACATGCACATGATGAACATCGCGTACCGCCGGAATAGCACGCCGGACATGGCGTTTAAGCGCCTCCACATCCATTGACACCGGCGCCCCCTCCAGCAGTTCATTGACACTCTCGCGTAACAGTGACCATGCGCTACGCAGTACCAGTAGCGAGACCAGTACCGAGAGGATCGGGTCGGCAGCCGTCCAGCCGGTATACATGATAATGAGCGCGGCGATAATCGCCCCGACCGATCCCAGTAAATCGCCCAGCACATGCAAAGCCGCCGCGCGCACATTGAGATTCTTCTCTTCGTTGCCGCGATGCAGCAGCCAGAATGCCAGCAGGTTTGTCAGAAGCCCGGCCACCGCGATAGCCATCATGGTCGCACCGGCCACCGGTTGCGGGTGTCTGAAGCGAACAAAAGCTTCCCAGATGATAAAAACCGTAATCACCACCAGGGCAATGGCGTTAACGAAAGCAGCTAGTGTGGTCAGTCGCAGCCAGCCAAACGTGCGGGTGGCGCTGGGAGGTCGTCTGGCAAAATGAACCGCCAGCAGGGCGAAAAAGAGGGCCGCGGCATCGGTAAGCATGTGGCCCGCATCGGCCAGCAGAGCCAGCGAGCCTGAAATAAACCCGCCGACCACTTCCACCAGCATAAACAGCGCCGTAACGCTAAAAGCCAACAGTAGACGTCTGGCGTTGGCATCTTCAGGAAGGGATGAGTGTGAATGAGAATGCGCCATGTTAAGCGTCCTGTGTCAAAACGATATCAGCGACTTACATCATTGCAGATCTTTTCCCATCCCACAGAAAAAATTAAGGAGAGCCGAAGCTCTCCTTTTTCATTCCCGAATCAGTGTTACTGAGTCGTACCGTCGGTTTTAGTGTTGGTATCGTTGTTAATACCCTCACCGGTCTGGACTTTTTCATTGATGTCCGGACATTTACCGTCTTTACACTGGGAATTTTTATGAATTTCATCTTTGGTCATGCTGTTATCGCTCATCCCGTGTTTACCATCATTGTTGGAATGCAGCATGGTACCGCTTTGAGTGCCCGAGTTGTTCGGCGCAAGATTTTCTTTTGCATCTGGTGCAACCTGGCCTGCATTTGCCGCGGCGTTAGCCTGGCCGTTATTCGTTTGTGAAGTGGAGTCCGCTGCTAATGCCGCGCCACTTGCCATGGTCAGGGTAGTCGTCAGTAAAAGTGCCGCTAATTTATTCATTTTCATCATGATGCTCCTGTTCTGGTCGTCATTTGCCGATCGGCTGATCGGTTTAACGTGCGCGAACGAGTTATCACGCTCAGTGGTTAAAAATTCCTTACATGCAATAAATTGCAGCATGGAATATCGCAATAAAATAAAAACAAAGTATTTACACTTAAAAAGTGTAGCCCTGGAATCACTGTTCGCTACTTTCTGGCGGTTTTTAGCGTAATTCCAGGAATTTTCTGCCCGTAGTGTAAAATCGCGTTTACACTCCTTGACCGACAAGTTAGATTGGATAGATTGCATTCATTAAAAATAGTTGGCAAAGCTGGAACGAACATGACTTATCAGAACGATGATTTACGCATAAAAGAGATCAACGAGTTATTACCCCCGGTCGCACTCCTTGAGAAATTCCCCGCCACTGAAAATGCAGCCAATACGGTTTCCCATGCCCGCGCTGCTATCCACAGCATTTTGCGCGGCAGCGACGATCGTCTGCTGGTGGTCATTGGTCCTTGCTCCATTCACGATCCCGCAGCGGCGAAAGAGTATGCCGCACGGCTGCTGACGCTACGCGAATCGCTTAAAGATGAGCTGGAAGTGGTAATGCGCGTCTATTTTGAAAAGCCGCGTACCACCGTGGGCTGGAAAGGGCTTATCAACGATCCGCATATGGATAACAGCTTTCGGATCAACGATGGACTGCGCATTGCACGTAAGTTGCTGCTTGAGATAAATGACAGCGGTCTGCCGGCAGCGGGTGAGTTTCTCGATATGATAACCCCACAGTATCTTGCTGATTTGATGAGCTGGGGGGCCATTGGTGCCCGCACCACTGAATCGCAGGTCCACCGTGAACTGGCCTCCGGCCTCTCATGCCCGGTTGGTTTTAAAAACGGTACTGATGGCACCATCAAAGTAGCCATCGACGCCATTAATGCTGCCAGCGCGCCGCACTGCTTCCTGTCGGTGACGAAATGGGGCCATTCAGCTATTGTTAACACGGCGGGTAATGGCGACTGCCATATCATCCTGCGCGGCGGGAAAACGCCTAATTACAGCGCCTCGCACGTGGCAGAAGTGAAGCAGGGTCTGGAAAAAGCCGGTCTTAAAGCCCAGGTCATGATTGACTTCAGCCATGCAAACTCCAGCAAGCAGTTTAAAAAGCAGATGGACGTGGGTACGGATGTCTGTGGCCAGATTGCCAGTGGCGAAAACGCCATTATGGGCGTGATGATTGAAAGTCATCTGGTAGAAGGTAATCAGAGTCTGGAAAGCAGTGAACCGCTGGTCTATGGCAAGAGTGTGACCGACGCCTGTATCGGCTGGGAAGACACGGAAATCCTGTTGCGTCAGCTGGCAGAGGCAGTAAAAGCCCGCCGCAAATAAATACACTTCATCCTTTGGTCTGTCTCTTTGTTGGCCGGACTCAGAAGCCCCAGTTACATAGTTATATGTTACTGGGGATTTCTTCCTTTGCCGCCTCGACACAGCCTCAAATGAGTTTGTGTATTGGACCCACAAAGAAAAAAAGCGTGGATTTCTCCACGCTTTTTCATGCAAAACGAAAAATTACTTCGCTTTACCCTGGTTGGCGACGGCTGCTGCTTTTGCAGCGATTTCGTCGGCGTTACCCAGGTAGTAATGCTTAACTGGCTTGAAGTTTTCATCGAACTCATAGACCAGCGGGACGCCAGTCGGGATGTTCAGTTCGAGAATTTCATCTTCACCCATGTTATCCAGGTATTTCACCAGCGCACGCAGGGAGTTACCGTGGGCCGCGATGATCACGCGCTCGCCGCTTTTCAGGCGTGGCAGAATGGTTTCTTCCCAGTAAGGCACAACGCGTTCGATGGTCAACGCCAGACTTTCTGTCTGCGGCAGCTCTTTATCGGTGAGTTTTGCGTAACGCGGATCATGGCCCGGGTAACGCTCATCATCTTTAGTCAGCTCCGGCGGGGTTACCGCAAAGCCGCGACGCCATTGCTTAACCTGCTCGTCACCATACTTCTCAGCAGTTTCCGCTTTGTTCAGACCCTGCAGCGCACCGTAGTGGCGTTCGTTCAGCTTCCAGGATTTCTCAACCGGCAGCCAGGCCTGATCCAGTTCGTCCAGTACATTCCACAGGGTGTGGATGGCACGTTTCAGCACAGAGGTATAAGCGAAATCGAAGCTGAAGCCTTCGTCTTTCAACAATTTACCTGCCGCTTTGGCTTCGCCCACGCCTTTTTCTGACAGATCAACGTCATACCAACCGGTAAAGCGGTTTTCGTTGTTCCACTGACTTTCGCCGTGACGAACCAGAACCAGCTTAGTTACAGCCATATACTTACTCCTCATAAGCCTGATTGAATGATAACAATTCTCATTATATTGCCCGGCGATGCGCCGCAGCAACGATTACCCTTAACCATAGCGAAAATAGTCGCGCAGTGTAAGGTGCATGTGAATCAGGGGTTACCATTTTGTCGATAACTGACCGATTTTTCAGCGTTTCGGGCAAAAAAAACCCTCCGCAGGGAGGGTTTTACATCAGGCTGGAATGAACTGATACACCGTCTGGCTGACGTACCTGTCGCCGGGCTTAAGCACGCAGTCAGGCTGCGGGAAGTCCGGGCGGTTGGGGCTATCAGGTAAAAATTCACTTTCCAGCGCCAGGCCCTGCCACGCGCTGTAGACGTTGTTACCCCGCGCCGGGGCGCCTTCCAGATAGTTACCGGAGTAAAACTGTAAGGCGGGTGCAGTAGTGAAGACGGTCATCTGCAGCTGCTTATCTGTTGACCATAGCTGGGCGGCTGGCTTTGTGACGTCGCCCTGGGTCTGCAGTAAGAACGCATGATCATAGCCCTTCACGGCCCGCTGATCGTCATCGCTGAGGAATTCCAGGGCGATAGGTTTCGGCTGGCGAAAATCGAAGCTGGTTAAGGCTACTTTTTTCAGACTACCAACCGGGATCCCCATCTCATCAACCGGAAGATAGGTATCGGCCAGCAGTTGCAGGGTATGGTTACGCACATCGCTCTGCTCGCCATCAAGATTGAAATAAGCATGGTTAGTAAGATTGACAGGGCAGGGCTTGTCGGTAGTCGCCTGGTATTCAATCGCAAGGCGGTTATCGTCATCCAGCCGGTAGAGCACGCTGGCGAGAACGTTACCTGGAAAACCCTGGTCCCCATCGGGAGAGGTAATAGAGAGCAGGGCTTCGCTGTCGTTCTGACGCTCAATTTTCCAGCGACGCTTGTCGAAGCCTTCCGGGCCGCCGTGCAGCTGGTTTTTCCCCTGGCTTGGGGTGAGTGGGTAGGTTTTACCGTCCAGAGTAAACGAGCTGTTCGCTATACGGTTGGCATAGCGCCCCACTGAGGCACCCAGAAAGGCGGTCTGCTCAATGTAGTGTTCAGGCGTGGCACAGCCTAACAGCGCTTCACGAACGGTCCCGTCTTTCATCGGTACCCGGGCGGAGAGCAGGGTGGCCCCCCAGTCCATAACGCTTACAACCATCCCTGCGCTGTTGCGCAGGGTAATCACTCGAAAAGGCAGGCCGTCAGGTGCGGCCCCGGTGGTTTCATTTAGCACTGTCCTGCTCCCTGTGATGGTTTACAGACATAAAAGGTCTCTTTGATCCCGGTTTTCGCTTCGTATTGTGCTTCTACCGCTTGTTTAACGGTATCCACCATTGATTCGGGCACCAGTGATACGATGCAACCACCGAAACCACCGCCGGTCATACGCACGCCGCCGTGATCGCCAATCACCCCTTTTACAATCTCAACCAGTGTATCAATTTGTGGGACGGTAATTTCGAAGTCGTCACGCATAGAGGCGTGGGATTCCGCCATCAGTTCACCCATGCGTTTCAAATCCCCTTTTTCCAGGGCGGAAGCCGCTTCAACGGTGCGGGCGTTTTCGGTCAACACATGGCGAACGCGTTTTGCCACCACCGGATCAAGCTCATGCGCCACGGCATTAAACTGAGCGATATCGACGTCACGCAGCGCTTTTTGCTGGAAGAAACGCGCACCGGTTTCGCACTGTTCGCGGCGGGTGTTGTACTCACTTCCCACCAGCGTACGCTTAAAGTTGCTGTTAATGATGACGATAGCCACCCCTTCCGGCATGGAAACCGCTTTGGTTCCCAGGGAGCGGCAGTCGATAAGCAGAGCATGGTCTTTCTTGCCAAGCGCAGAGATGAGCTGATCCATGATGCCGCAGTTACAGCCGACAAACTGATTCTCCGCCTCCTGGCCATTAAGCGCTATCTGGGCGCCATCCAGCGGCAGATGATACAGCTGCTGGAAGACCGTCCCCACCGCCACTTCCAGCGAAGCCGAGGAGCTTAGCCCCGCACCCTGTGGAACGTTGCCGCTGATCACCAGATCCGCGCCGTGGAAGGTGTTGTTGCGCTGTTGCAGGTGTTTTACCACGCCACGCACATAGTTAGACCACTGTTGGCTCTGATGCGTCACGATAGGGTCATCAAGGGAAAACTCATCCTGCTGATTGTCATAATCTGCGGCTATAACGCGCACAATATTGTCAGGACGTGGGGTACAGCTGATTACCGTCTGGTAATCAATGGCACAGGGGAGCACGAAACCGTCGTTATAATCGGTATGTTCACCAATCAGGTTCACGCGCCCCGGTGCCTGGATGGTATGAGTGGCAGGGTAGCCAAATTTTTCAGCAAACAGAGCAAGCGTTTTTTCTTTCAGACTCATTTTAAACTCCTGATTCGCGAAAATGGATGTCACTGACCGCGCGCAGGCGTTCGGCAGCTTGTTCGGCAGTCAGATCGCGTTGCGTTTCCGCGAGCATTTCATATCCGACCATAAATTTACGCACGGTGGCAGAACGCAGCAGCGGCGGATAGAAGTGCGCATGCAGCTGCCAGTGGGTATTGTCCTGTTCAATAAAGGGCGCGCCATGCCATCCCATAGAGTAAGGGAACGAGCACTGGAACAGATTATCGTAACGGCTGGTGAGGCGCTTCAGTGCCAGCGCCAGATCGCTGCGCTGGGCATCGGTGAGATCCGTCATCCGCAGGATATGGGCTTTTGGCAGCAGCAATGTCTCAAACGGCCACGCGGCCCAGTAAGGCACAACCGCCAGCCAGTGTTCGGTCTCCACAACCGTGCGGCTGCCGTCTTTGCTTTCACGAGCGGCATAATCCACAAGCATAGGTGAACCGTACTGACTGAAGTATTCTCTCTGCAGTCGGTCTTCGCGTTCGGCTTCATTAGGCAGGAAGCTGTTGGCCCAGATTTGCCCATGCGGGTGTGGGTTAGAGCAACCCATGGCCGCGCCTTTATTCTCAAACACCTGAATCCACGGATAGCGTTGACCCAGCTCCAGCGTCTGTTCCTGCCAGGTTTTCACCACATCTTCCAGCGCGCTCAGGCTCAGTTCTGGCAGCGTCTTGCTGTGATCCGGCGAGAAGCAGATGACGCGGCTGGTGCCGCGAGCGCCCTGACTGCGCATCAGCGGGTCGTCACTTTCTGGCGCATCCGGCGTGTCGGTCATCAGGGCTGCAAAATCGTTGGTGAAGACATAGGTGCTCGGATAATCGGGGTTTTTGTCTCCTGTGACACGGGTATTACCCGGGCAGAGGAAACAGTCCGGATCATGTTTCGGCAGCGTTTCTTTCGACGGCGTCTCCTGCGCGCCTTGCCACGGGCGTTTGGCACGGTGCGGGGAGACCAGGATCCATTGCCCGGTCAGGGGGTTGTAACGGCGATGCGGATGATCGACCGGATTGAATTGCGTCATGATCCTTCCTTAATCTTCGTAGCCTTGCGGGTGGCGAGACTGCCAGCGCCAGGTATCTTGTGCCATCTCATCAAGCGTGCGGGTAACGCGCCAGTTGAGTTCAGTGTCTGCTTTGCTGGCATCCGCCCAGTACGCCGGGAGATCGCCATCGCGACGGGGTGCAAAGTGGTAGCTGACGGGCTTGCCGCAGGCTTTGCTGAAGGCGTTAACCACATCCAGTACGCTACTGCCTACGCCCGCACCGAGGTTATAGGTGTGTACACCTGATTTACCGGCCAGTTTCTCCATGGCGGCAACGTGGCCATCGGCCAGATCCATGACGTGGATGTAATCCCTGACGCCGGTGCCATCAGGCGTCGGGTAATCATTGCCGAAAATGGCCAGCGAATCGCGACGACCGACAGCAACCTGTGCGATGTAGGGCATCAGGTTATTGGGAATACCTTGCGGGTCTTCCCCCATATCCCCTGACGGATGTGCGCCAACCGGGTTGAAGTAACGCAGCAGGGCAATGCTCCACTCTGGTTGGGCTTTTTGCAGATCCGCCAGAATCTGTTCCACCATCAGTTTGCTTTTGCCGTACGGGCTTTGTGGGGTGCCGGTCGGGAAACTTTCGACATAGGGGATGTTGGGCTGATCGCCGTAGACGGTGGCGGAAGAGCTGAAAATGAAGTTCTTGACGTTAGCCGCGCGCATGGCATTCACCAGCCGCAGAGTACCGTTCACGTTGTTATCGTAATACTCCAGCGGTTTAGCGACCGATTCACCGACGGCTTTTAAGCCAGCAAAATGGATGACAGCCTCAATAGCATGGTCATGCAGGATTTCCGCCATCAGCGCTTCGTCGCGAATATCCCCTTCAACGAAAAGCGCGGATTTTCCGCCGAGGCGCTCCAGCACCGGCACCACGCTACGCTTACTGTTACAGAGGTTGTCGAGAATGATGACGTCATGGCCATTTTGCAGCAATTGTACGCAGGTATGGCTTCCTATGTAACCGCTACCACCGGTGACAAGAACTTTCATTTTTCACTCCATTAGGCGTATGTTATGAACTAACAGTAGCATAACAGAGATGTCAAAACTGTGATATGCGATAAGTTTGTGGAATCGCTTACACTAAGATTTCAATGCAGGGATAGAGCGGAAAAAGAGATTATAAATCAAAAGAATGAATAACGAATGATGCATAAAATCCGAAAATGAATCGACAAGAGAGCAGGAGCGACAGCTCCCGCCCATGAAACTTAATCAAACTGATAGCGCCAGCCCTCGCCATCGGACACAAATTGTAAGCGGTGCGTGATACAGTCAGGGGCATCATCAGCATGATGAGAAACAAACAGCAGCTGCGTTTCACCTTCCCCGATAAGCACGTCAATAAAACGTCTGATCAACTGGCGGTTTAGCGGATCCAATCCCTGTAAAGGTTCATCCAGAATCAGTAAGGTCGGGTGCTTCACCAGCGCGCGGACGATAAGCGCAAGCCGCTGCTGCCCCCAGGAGAGACTATGGAAAGGGGCATCAGCCGTTTGGGCAGTGAAGCCCAGAATATCCAGCCACTGCTGTGCGAGCTTACGCTGTTTATCTGATACCGCCTGGTAAAGCCCAATCGAATCGAAATACCCTGAAAGAATGACGTTGCGCACGGTGGTGCTGACGCGGTAATCCAGATGCAAGCTACTGCTGACATAACCTATGTGCTTTTTGATGTCCCAGATGGTTTCTCCGCTGCCGCGACGGCGCCCAAATAAGGTCAAATCGTTGCTGTACCCCTGAGGATGATCGCCGGTCACTAAACTTAACAGCGTCGATTTTCCTGCGCCGTTAGGGCCACTGATCTGCCAGTGTTCTCCCGCTTTCACCGTCCAGTTGAGATGCTGAATGATGGGCCGATCGTTGTAAGAGACGAGGCCATCGTTAAGAACAATCAGCGGCTCGCCCTGGTTGAGCAACTCGCGGGCTGGCGGAGCATCAGGCTCCGGCAGACGCATACCCGACAGTTTTTCACTGTGCGCCAGTTGGGCTATCAGCGCCTGCTCCAGCAGGGTGGCCTTTTCCCCCGTCGCCGTCAGGGTGCAGTCGACCAGCACTCCTGCACGCTGCACAAAACGTGGGATCTCATCGAACCGGTTCAGCACCAGCACCAGGGTATAGCCGTCAGTATTTAACTCCGCGAGTAATTCAGCCAGCTGTTCGCGCGACTGGACGTCGAGCCCGTCGAAGGGTTCATCAAGAATCAGCAGATCCGGTTGCGACATCAGGGCCTGACAGAGCAGCGTCTTTCGGGTCTCACCGGTCGAGAGATACTTAAACCGGCGGGCGAGCAGGTGGGTAATACCAAAACGTTCCGCCAGCGCCTGGCAGCGCGCACGGTCTCTGACCTCTTCCTGAATGATGTCCGCCGTGGTACGACCGGTATCCTCTTCACCAGGACTCAGCAGATCGGTGTTGTTACGTTGCCACTCCTCGCTTACCAGCTTCTGTAACTGCTCGAAAGAGAGGCGGGTGATACGGGTAAATGTGCACTGGCGTGCGCCGTTGAGGAGCGTCAGCTCCCCGGCGAGGGCTCTGGCGAGCGCGGATTTACCGCTACCGTTTGCGCCGACAAACGCCCAACTCTCCCCGGCGCTCAGGGTTAAATTCTCTATGGTGAGCGTGCGGGTGTCACTCAGACGAAACGTGCCTTGCGCAATTTGCAATGATGACATGATGTATCCCATTTTTTGCAGCGATACCACAGGGATACGTCCTGAACAACAACTTGTCAATCGGCTCAGCACAACGTGGCAAGAATAACCTTATCGGCATTAAAATATGCGGTGACCTGCCCCCCTTCTGCCAGATCTTGCGTTTCAGCCAGCGGAAGGGTGGCGCAGAGCTGCTGGCCATCAGGGAGGGTCATCAATACTTCGCTCTGGGTTTCGCCACGTTCAATATGGCTGATGTATCCACGAAGTTTATTATCCGCGCAGGATGCCTGGGTATCGTCCAGCGTAATGCCAACCCAGGGCGCTTTCAGTAATACCAGCACCTGTTTCCCCCGCACCAGATCCAGGCGTTGCGCGCTCTGGGCTGTGATTGCCACTTTCAGTGAGGTTTCGCCATCTGCCAGCAGCACCTCGACATACTGTTGTACCTGCTTGTATTCAAGCGCCGTTATGGTGCCAAACCACTGGTTGCGGGCGCTGGTTTGCAGTGAAAAACGGGAAATCGCCGCCAGCAAACTGTTCAGCGGCAAAGCTTCATCGTCGCTCAGTACATCAAAGGCTTTTTGCTGGATTTGCCCAAGCAGGTCATAAAGTTGGATAAGCCGCTGCCCGTAGCGGGTGACCAGTGCGCCGCCGCCGCCTTTGCCGCCCGTTGCGCGTTCCACCAGCGTATGCTCGCTAAGCTGGTTCATTTCATTGATAGCATCCCAGGCGCTTTTATAGCTGATACCTGCATTTTTGGCCCCCTGGCTTATCGATCCGGTCAGCGCTATCTGTTTAAGCAGGGCAATACGTCGGGGATCGGCGAAGAGGCGTTGCTGGAGTTTAAGAGTAAGAAGAATTTCAGCCTGCATAGCGTCGTGTCCTGGCTTAAAACCACTATTGTGAAGGAAAAGCCACTATAAGCCTAATGCGCAACGTTTGACGTGATTTGCCTGAAGATTAATGCGTTAGGCGCGACATACCCTCCGGTGGAGCGGAGGACCGGAAAGCCACAGCTACCTGAAAACGTCCTGCAAAGCAGGGCGATGGCACAAAAGGGGAGTGTTTTTTTGAAAGTGCAGGTTAAAATAGTCAATTCACACTGAATGGAGTCGACCATGTTAGAGTTGTTAAAGAGTCTGGTTTTCGCCGTAGTCATGGTCCCGGTGGTGATGGCAATCATCCTGGGTTTGATTTATGGCCTGGGTGAAGTGTTTAACGTGTTCTCCGGTATTGGTCACCGCGATCGTCCCGCGAAAAACCGCTGATTTCTGTAAACGCCCGCTTTTGCGGGCGTTTTGCTTTTTAAGTAACGTCCACTCCTGCCGGTATCTTATTAATTCCTGTAATGCTTCAGAGGTATGATCTCTCCCCCGGTAATATCTGTTATCATCGCTATATTCTGGAATATATAACGACACGCACAGGAGTTAGAGATGGCACGTACATGGTTACGCCTTTTTGCCGGGGCAACATTATCGCTTTCCATCGCCGGTCACGCCGTGGCTGAGGAAGGGAAAATCACGGTTTTTGCGGCAGCGTCGCTGACTAATGCGATGGAGGATATTGCCGCTGCGTATAAAAAAGAGAACCACGTCGAGGTCGTCTCTTCGTTTGCCTCTTCTTCTACGCTGGCGCGTCAGATTGAAGCGGGTGCCCCTGCCGATCTCTTTATTTCTGCCGATCAGAAGTGGATGGACTATGCGGTAGAGAAGAAAAGCATCGATACGGCGACCCGTGACACGCTGCTCGGCAACAGCCTGGTTGCGGTGGCACCAAAAGCCAGCGCACAGAGCAATATCACCATTGATAGCAACACTGACTGGAAAAGTTTGCTCAAAGGCGGGCGTCTGGCGGTAGGCGACCCTGAACACGTTCCGGCAGGCATCTATGCCAAAGCGGCCTTGCAGAAACTGGGCGCGTGGGAAGCCTTGTCTCCGGCCCTGGCACCGGCGGAAGATGTACGCGGCGCTCTGGCGCTGGTTGAACGTAACGAAGCGCCGTTGGGCATCGTCTACGGCTCCGACGCCGTGGCCAGCAAAGGGGTGAAAGTCGTCGGAACCTTCCCCGAAGAGAGTCACAAAAAAGTGGAGTACCCGATGGCCGTGACAGCGGGGCATAACACTGCGGCGGTTAGCGCCTTTTATGACTACCTGAAAGGCCCCGAAGCGTCCGCCATCTTCAAACGTTACGGATTTACGACCCACTGATGATATTAACGGATCCCGAATGGCAGGCGGTATTGCTGAGCCTTAAAGTCTCATCCCTTGCGGTTCTCTTTAGTCTGCCTTTTGGGATCTTCTTCGCCTGGCTGCTGGTGCGCTGCACTTTTCCTGGCAAAGCGCTACTCGACAGCCTCCTTCATCTCCCCCTGGTGCTCCCTCCGGTTGTGGTGGGATATCTGCTGCTGATTGCTATGGGAAGGCGGGGATTTATCGGCGAAAAACTCTTTGACTGGTTTGGCATTACGCTGGCCTTTAGCTGGCGGGGTGCGGTGCTGGCGGCGGCGGTGATGGCCTTCCCGCTCATGGTGCGTGCCATCCGTCTGGCGCTTGAAGGAGTAGACACCAGGCTTGAACAGGCAGCCCGAACCTTAGGGGCAGGCCGCCTGCGGGTTTTTGTGACCATCACGCTTCCGTTAACCCTGCCCGGTATCATTGCGGGCACCGTGCTGGCCTTTGCCCGCTCGCTCGGTGAATTCGGTGCGACTATCACCTTTGTCTCCAATATTCCTGGCGAAACGCGCACTATCCCTTCGGCGATGTATACCCTGATTCAGATGCCGGGAGGGGAAGGCGCTGCCGCCCGCCTGTGTATTATCTCAATCGTGCTGGCGCTGGTTTCGCTGTTGTTCTCAGAGTGGCTGGCGCGTTTGAGCCGTAAACGGATTGGGAGATAACCGGGATGCTGGAGCTCAATTTCACCCAGACGCTGGGAACACACACACTGCGCCTTAATGAATCGCTGCCTGCCAGCGGTATCACCGCAATTTTTGGGGTATCAGGCGCGGGTAAAACCTCGCTCATCAATGCCATCAGTGGCCTGACGCGCCCCCAAAGCGGCCACATTATTCTTAACAATCGTGTGCTGTACGATGCACAAAAGAAAATCTGTCTGCCGCCGGAAAAGCGCCGCGTCGGTTACGTTTTCCAGGATGCGCGTCTGTTCCCTCACTATAAGGTACTGGGTAATCTCCGCTATGGCATGGCGAAATCCATGACCGGGCAGTTTGACAAGCTGGTGGCGTTGCTGGGTATTGAAGCTCTGCTGGACCGCTTGCCCGGCGGGCTGTCCGGCGGTGAAAAACAACGCGTTGCCATTGGCCGCGCGCTGCTGACCGCCCCGGAACTCCTCTTGCTGGACGAGCCGCTGGCTTCGCTGGATATCCCGCGTAAGCGTGAGCTGCTTCCTTATCTGCAGCGTCTGACAAAAGAGATTAATATTCCGATGCTTTACGTCAGCCACGCGCTGGATGAGATCCTTCACCTGGCCGACAAAGTCATGGTGCTGGAGGCGGGTGAGGTGAAAGCCTGCGGCAATCTGGAAGATGTCTGGGGAAGTCGGGTTATGCACCCCTGGCTGCCTCAGGATCAGCAAAGCAGCGTGCTGAAAGCGAGCATACTGGAGCACCATCCACACTACGCCATGACGGCACTGGCGCTGGGCGACCAGCCTCTGTGGGTCAATAAACTGGATCGCCCGTTGCAGTCTGACGTGCGCATTCGCATTCAGGCCACCGATGTCTCGCTGGTGCTACAGCCGCCGACCCATACCAGTATTCGCAACATTTTGCGGGCTAAAGTGATGGCCATTTTTGACGTAGACGGGCAGGTAGAAGTGCAACTGGATGTAGGCGGACGTTCATTGTGGGCGCGTATCAGCCCCTGGGCCAGGGATGAACTTAATATCAAACCCGGCCAGTGGCTCTACGCACAAATCAAGAGCGTATCGATTACCGCCTGATCACAGCAGGTGGCTGTAGATAAAGCTGGCGATGCTGTCGGTAGTGTTATCACCAATCACGACATTGGCGCGGGCTTTCACCGCGTCATCGGCATTACCCATCGCGACCCCTACACCTGCCGCTTCCAGCATGCTGATGTCGTTATAGTTATCACCAAAAGCAACCACGTCCTGCATGGAGAGACCCTGCGACGTGACCCACTCGGTCAGACGCTTGCCTTTGCTGTTACCGCTGCGCGCAATATCCACCTGGTCATGCCAGGACCACTCGCATTCCAGCCCCAGCGTCTGTTCAACGCTGCACGCAAAACGTTTCAGTTTCTCTGTGTCTTCATCCGTCAGGGCAAACTTCCAGATAGCCTCGACTTCGCTTGCCGCCGCACGCAGAGAATCGACCTGAGTAAAGACCGGACGTTGTTCAGGCGGCAGCGTTTGCGCCCAGTTATGGGTACGAATGACATGGCCGGTTGGTTTTTCGTACAGCATGGCATTGTCGACATACATCAGGCCGTGAACGTCGTGGGTGTCCAGCATCTCAATCAACTGCAGGGCTTGTGATACAGGCAGCGGATCGGCAGTTAACACTTTTTTTGCATGATAATCATACAAATAAGTGCCATTACAGCAAATTGCAGGTGTATCGAGGGCCAGCGCCTGATAAAAAGGATGGATGGCGATGTGATGCCGTCCGGTAACAATAATTAACTGGTGCCCGGCGGCTTTAGCGCGGGCGAGCGCTTCCAGCGAAGCGGGGAGAAGCGTTTTTTTTGGGGGTCAGTAAGGTACCGTCTAAATCCAGTGCAATCACTCGCGAGGTCATGGCGTTTTCCGTGGTCAATGATCAATTTTAGCTCTCCCGGATGGTACACCGGGTCGGCCTGCGGGCAAAATCTCAGGGCGAAATTCGGCATTAACGACGAAAAAAGGCTATCCTGGTTAATTAACGCAGTATTGAGGAAAGGAGTATTCATGAAGCAAACCGTTTATACCGCCAGTCCGGAAAGTCAGCAAATCCATGTCTGGCGTTTAAATCAGGAAGGCACCCTGACGCTGGTGCAGGTGGTGGATGTGCCGGGCCAGGTTCAGCCGATGGTCATCAGCCCTGACAAGCGCTACCTTTATGTGGGCGTACGCCCGGAATTCCGCGTTATCGCCTACCGCATTGCGCCTGATGATGGTGCGCTGACCTTTACCGCCGAAGCGGCGTTGCCAGGCAGCCCGACGCATATTTCTACCGATCGCAGCGGACGTTTCCTGTTTAGCGGCTCCTACAACGCAGGCTGTGTGAGCGTCACCAAACTGGACGATGGTATCCCGACGGAGACCCTGGACGTGGTGGAAGGGCTGGAAGGGTGTCATTCCGCGAATATTTCCCCGGATAACCACACGCTGTGGGTGCCGGCACTGAAACAGGATCGAATCTGCCTGTTCACCCTGACGGAGGAGGGCAATCTGTTGGCGCAAGAGCCTGCTGAAGTCGCCACGGTGGAAGGCGCTGGCCCGCGTCATATTGCCTTTCATCCCAACCAGCGCTATGCCTATTGCGTTAACGAACTGAACAGCTCGGTTGACGTATGGCAGCTCAGCAATGCGCACGGCAACATCGAATGCGTGCAGACGCTCGACATGATGCCGGCTGATTTCACCGGCACGCGCTGGGCAGCAGATATCCACATCACCCCGGACGGTCGCCACCTGTACGCCTGCGACCGTACCGCCAGCGTGATTACCGTGTTCAGTGTCTCTGAAGATGGCAGTATTCTGGCTGTTGAAGGCCATCAATCGACAGAGACGCAACCGCGCGGTTTTAATGTCGACCATAGCGGTAAATTCCTGATTGCCGCCGGACAAAAATCACACCATATCGCACTGTATGAAATTGCAGGTGCGCAGGGACTACTGACTGAAAAAGCCCGCTATGCGGTAGGTCAGGGGCCAATGTGGGTGGTGGTGAACGCTCACTAAGTCTGAGCCATAAAAAAACCTCGCCGCGGCGAGGTTTTTTGTTATCCGTGGCGGTTACTTTTTGGGTTCTGCCACGACCTGGCTGCCTACGCCACGGTTATTAAATTCCCAGGCACGATTGAACTGGCTGTCATTCAACTGACGCTGAACGTTGCCTTTGTCGTCCACGGCACCCGTATTGCCTGCAAAGGCGCGACCGGAGATCGCCGCATTTCCCCAGGGCTTCGCGACGTTAAAGCCTTCGTTGATGACGCTATCACGAATAACCACCTGGCCATTGGTATTGCCATCAACGTCCAGCGAGCGACCCAGTTGTGCGACACCGTTGCCCGCCGCGGTAAAGCGGCTGTTGGTGGCGAGGAAGCCATAGTAGATGTTGGACAGCGTTGCCGGGGCAAAGACATAACCTTCCTGCTGCGTACGGGAGTTAACTATCCGGAAATCGGTATTGTCGAATACCACCGCACCACGACCCGCGACGATATCAACATCGCCTTCTATGTAGCTGTTGGTAACCTGAGTACGCGTCTGACGATCGGTACGCAGGGCATTTTCAACGCCGCTGTTGGTCACAAAGAAGGTGTTCTGACGCCCCAGGATGTTCACGTTATTCAACTGAACTTTGTCACCATCGCTACGGAAGGCCACGGCCTGATGGTTACCAGCGTCAACGCTGTCCCCAAGGGTATTCTGGATGGTCAGGTTCTGCAGTTGCAGGCCATTGTTCTGTGACCAGAAGACTGCAGAGCACATCACGCCGATGGTTGCCGTACGTTTGTTCTGGCAGTTATCAAACATGTACCAGGCCGGTTTACCCGGCATGTATTTGCCTGACGGGTTCACCAGCTTACGCCAGGTGTTTGCATCCATTTCCGCATCGATAGCAAGACCAATTTTTACGTCAAGCGGCTTCTCACCGGTGCCGTAAATTGTCACGCTGCCGGAAGCTGCGGGGACAAAGACTGTGCCTTCATAGTCGCCCGGCATCACGGCGATAAACTGACGATCGCTGGAGTGCTTGTTAATTGCCGCATCAACGGCTGCCTGAATGGTGGTGTGGGTCACGCCTGGCGTTCCGGCCGGACCTACTACGAAATTCGCCTGCGCCGGAACGCGGATAGCGAACGGTTTCCACGCTTCAGCGTTGGGCGTCAAAGAGGCAAAGTAATTCGCCGCAACAAAGTTTTTCGCTTCGCCCGCAGAGAGGACCGGACGGGAAGCCGTACCCGGCGCCGTTTGCGTGGAAGGAAGTTGATCCGGTGGCGTTGAGCTGCAGGCGGTCAATGTCACGCCAAAAGCCAGTGCCAGCGTCAGACGAGAAACCGAGAATGTGTTCAAGGAGTGCTCCAGCTGTACAAGTTTAAATGAATTCCTCAGAAGCCTGCTTTTTTATACTAAGTTGAGCGAAACGGGAAGCCGATTGTGCAAATCGGCTTCAATTCAGTGATGTTCTAGCTGAAATACACGGTAATGGAGGCACTGGCCAGGGTATGGAAATGGACGTTAAAACCGACCATTGCGCCGCTGGCATTTTCGTCGACCTCAAGGGCGGGAACATTGAGCGCGAAAACAGTGAAAACATAGCGGTGCGTCTCACCCTTTGGTGGTGCGGCACCGCCATAGCCTGCCGTGCCAAAATCGGTACGGGTCTCAAGCGCACCCTCCGGCAGGGCGGTCAGTGACGAACCTGATCCCTGGGGCAGCACACGGGTATCCGCAGGCAGATTCACCACCACCCAGTGCCACCAGCCGGAACCCGTAGGCGCATCCGGATCGTAACAGGTCACCACAAAGCTCCTGGTGCCGGCGGGCACATCGTCCCATGCCAGATGGGGAGAAATATTATCACCGTCATAACCCATGCCGTTGAAGACATGACGATGATGCAGTTTATCCCCGTCGTGTAAGTCATGGCTTACCAGTTTCATTTCACCTCCGCAGGTCGATTGTCAGCCTTCTATTTTAGTCCATTTACACCCAACGCAAGCCACGCTTAAGCCATAAAGAGATCGTCACGCCAGACGGCCGCCGTCACCGCATCCGTCAGGCAGGTGAGCTGTTCGGGGGAGATGACGTAAGGCGGCATCAGGTAAATCAGGCGTCCAAACGGGCGGATCCAGACCCCCTCATCGACGAAGAAACGCTGCAGGGCGGCCATGTTCACTGCTTTTGTCGTTTCAACGACGCCAATCGCCCCAAGTACACGCACGTCGGCTACGTTGTGGCTTGCACGGGCCGGTAAGAGGGCTGTCCGTAGCTGCGCGTCAATAGCGGCAACCTGTGACTGCCACTCCCCGTTCTCCAGCAGGCTCAGGCTGGCGTTGGCCGCAGCGCAGGCCAATGGGTTGCCCATAAAGGTCGGGCCATGCATAAAACAACCCGCGTCACCGTTGCTGATAGTGTCAGCGACCGCGCGGGAGGTAAGGGTAGCCGACAGCGTCATGGTGCCGCCGGTCAGCGCTTTACCGAGGCAGAGGATATCGGGAGCCACCCCTGCATGGTCGCAGGCAAACATTTTTCCGGTGCGACCAAAGCCAGTGGCTATCTCATCGGCAATCAACAAAATGCCTTCCCGGTCACACATTTTACGGATGCGTTTGAGCCATGCGGGATGGTACATCCGCATGCCGCCCGCGCCCTGTACGACAGGCTCCAGAATTACGGCGGCAATCTCATGGCGATGCGCTGCCATCAGACGGGCAAAACCCACCAGATCGTGCTCATCCCACTCGCCGTCGAAACGGCTTTGCGGTGCGGGGGCAAAGAGGTTCTCAGGAAGATAACCCTGCCAGAGACTGTGCATGGAGTTATCCGGGTCGCAGACTGACATCGCACCAAAGGTGTCGCCGTGGTAGCCATTGCGAAAGGTAAGAAATCGCTGACGAGGCTCCCCTTTTGCCTGCCAGTACTGGAGGGCCATCTTCATCGCCACTTCCACCGCGACCGAGCCGGAATCGGCCAGAAACACGCACTCCAGGTTATCCGGGGTCATTGCCACCAGTTTGCGGCACAGCGTAACGGCGGGCGAATGGGTAATACCACCAAACATCACATGCGACATCTCATCAATCTGCGCTTTCATCGCCGCATTCAGTACCGGGTGGCTATAGCCGTGGATCGCCGCCCACCAGGAGGACATGCCGTCGATAAGACGCTCGCCGCTGCTCAACAGAAGCTCGCAGCCGTGCGCGGACTGGACCGGATAAACCGGCAGAGGAGAGGTCATAGAGGTATAGGGGTGCCAGATATGGCGCCGGTCAAAGGCAAGATCGTCCGCTGTCATAATCGACTTGTAAACCAAATTGAAAACATTTAGGTTTACGAGTATAACCCGAATCGAATTTTTACAACACCCTTTGGAGACGCCCTATGGCTCACCACGCACGCTGGACACTGTCGCAGGTCACTGAGCTTTTTGATAAACCTCTCCTTGAACTGCTGTTCGAGGCCCAAATCGTGCATCGTCAGCACTTCGATCCGCGCCAGGTGCAGGTCAGTACGCTGTTGTCGATCAAAACCGGCGCATGCCCGGAAGATTGCAAATATTGCCCGCAAAGTGCGCGCTATAAAACCGGGCTGGAAGCCGAGCGCCTGATGGAAGTGGAGCAGGTGCTGGACTCTGCCCGCAAAGCGAAAAACGCCGGATCGACCCGTTTTTGTATGGGCGCGGCCTGGAAAAACCCTCACGATCGCGATATGCCCTACCTTGAGCAGATGGTTGAAGGGGTCAAAGCAATGGGGCTTGAGGCCTGCATGACCCTTGGCACGCTCAGCGACAGTCAGGCTCAGCGTCTGGCCACGGCGGGGCTGGATTACTACAACCACAACCTCGATACCTCGCCGGAGTTTTACGGCAACATCATCACCACCCGCACGTACCAGGAGCGTCTTGATACCCTCGGTAAAGTGCGGGATGCCGGCATCAAAGTGTGTTCTGGTGGGATTGTCGGGCTGGGAGAAACGGTGAAAGACCGCGCCGGACTTCTGCTGCAACTGGCGAATCTGCCGACCCCGCCGGAGAGCGTACCCATTAACATGCTGGTGAAAGTTAAGGGGACGCCGCTTGCGGATACCGATGACGTTGATGCCTTTGAATTTATCCGCACCATTGCTGTGGCCCGTATCATGATGCCGACCTCCTTCGTGCGTCTCTCAGCCGGGCGTGAGCAGATGAACGAGCAAACCCAGGCGATGTGCTTTATGGCCGGAGCAAACTCCATTTTCTACGGCTGCAAACTGCTGACTACACCCAATCCGGAGGAAGACAAAGACGTGCAGTTGTTCCGCAAACTGGGGCTTAACCCGCAGCAGACGGATGTACAGGCCGGAGATAACGAGCAGCAGCAACATCTGGAACAGCAACTGCTGCATGCTGACACTGAGCAGTTCTATAACGCGGCCGCCCTGTGAGCTGGCAGCAACGTATCGACGAGGCTAACCGAGCCCGTCGCGTGAATGACGCGTTTCGAACGCGCCACTGCGTCGGGCAGGGCGCAGGGCGCTGGCTGATTCAGGAGGCACACCGCTACCTCAATTTCTCCAGTAATGATTATCTGGGACTCAGCCAGCACCCGGCGCTGATTCGCGCCTGGCAACAGGGCGCTGAACGCTACGGCGTGGGCAGTGGCGGATCGGGTCACGTCAGTGGCTATACCGCTGCTCATCGCGAGCTCGAAGAGGCGCTGGCGGAGTGGCTCGGCTACCCGCGGGCACTGCTGTTTATCTCCGGTTTTGCCGCCAATCAGGCCGTGATTACGGCTCTGATGGCTAAAGATGATCGGATCCTGGCCGACCGGCTCAGTCACGCATCGTTACTGGAGGCTGCCGATCGCAGTCCCGCCCGGTTACGCCGGTTTCACCATAACGACACCGCCCACCTTGCCACGCTGCTGCAAAAGCCTGTTGCCGGAGAGCAACTGGTGGTGACTGAGGGTATTTTCAGCATGGACGGCGATGCGGCCCCACTCGCCGATCTTTACGCCCTGACGCGCAGCGCCGGGGGCTGGCTGATGGTTGATGATGCGCACGGCATTGGCGTGTGGGGTGAGGCCGGACGCGGCAGCTGTCATGCCCGACAGGTCATGCCCGATATCCTGGTCGTCACCTTTGGTAAGGGCATGGGCGTGAGCGGAGCGGCCGTGCTCTGCCGTGAACCGGTAGCCGATTATTTATTGCAGTTCGCCCGCCACCTGATTTACAGCACCTCAATGCCGCCTGCTCAGGCGGTGGCGCTTCTGGCGTCGCTCAACGTCATCCGCAGTGCAGAAGGCGATGCGCGACGCGAAAAGCTTGCTGAACGGGTTGCCCAGTTTCGCGCTGGCGCATCGTCGCTGGGGTTAACGATAAGCGGATCGCAGAGTGCCATTCAGCCGTTAAGGGTGGGTGAAAACAGCCGCGCGCTCATGCTGGCCGGCGCCCTGCGCGATCGCGGATGTTGGGTCACGGCCATCCGACCGCCGACGGTGCCCGCGGGGACCGCCCGTCTGCGCCTTACACTTACTGCGGCCCATGAAGCCGCAGATATCACGCAGTTGCTGGAGGTGCTGAATGACGCCAGTCAATAAGCAGGCCGTGGCCCGTGCCTTCGGGCGGGCGGCGCAACACTACCGGCAACACGACGACGTGCAGCGCCAGAGCACTGAACTGCTGCTCTCCCGTCTGGGCAACATTCCGGTTCGCAATGTACTGGATGCCGGATGCGGCCCCGGTTCGACAGGGCACTACTGGCGACGTCTGGGGGCGCAGGTCACCGCGTTCGATCTCAGCGTGCCCATGCTGGATGAAGCCCGTCAGCAGCAAACGGCACACCATTACGTACAGGGTGATATTGAAGCCATGCCCTTCCCTGACGGGCAGTTTTGCCTTGCCTGGAGCAACCTGGCTGTGCAGTGGTGCAATTCGCTGCGTCAGGCGGTAAACGAGCTCTGCCGGGTGGTTCGTCCGGGCGGGTATGTGGCCTTTACCACCCTCGCGCACGGCTCGCTACCGGAGCTGAACCAGGCGTGGCGGGCGGTAGATGGTCTGCCTCATGCTAATCGCTTTATGGCTATTGAGCAGATCCATGCCGCGCTTGCAGGGCGGCGTTATCAGGCCGGTGTGGAAACTCTCACCCTGCATTTTGATGAGGTGACGCAGGCGATGCGTTCGCTCAAAGGCATTGGGGCAACCCATCTTCATGCCGGACGTCGTTCAGGATTAACGCGGGGAGGGTTACAGCAGCTGCGGCAGGCCTGGCCACAGCAGGGCGGCGGCTACCCGCTCAGTTATCAACTATTTTGGGGAGTTATCAGCCGTGACTGAACGTTATTTTGTCACCGGAACAGACACTGAGGTCGGGAAAACGGTCGCCAGTTGTGCCTTGCTACAGGCGGCGAAAAAGCAGGGATGGCGCACCGCAGGGTACAAACCCGTTGCCTCGGGCAGTGAGCTGACCCCCGCGGGACTGCGTAACGGCGATGCACTCGCACTCTTGCGCAACAGCACACTGTCGCTCTCATATGAGGAGGTAAACCCCTGGACGTTCGCCGAGCCAACCTCACCACATATTGCCAGCGCGGCGACGGGCAAACCAATAATACCCGCAGCTCTTTCAGCCGGGCTGCGCCATCTGGAACAGCAGGCAGAGTGGGTGCTGGTCGAGGGGGCAGGGGGCTGGTTTACGCCACTGAGCGATGCTTACACTTTTGCAGACTGGGTAGTGGCCGAGCAGTTGCCGGTCATTCTTGTGGTGGGGGTAAAGCTTGGGTGTATTAACCACGCGATGCTGACCGCACTGGCGATTGAACAGGCGGGCTTAACGCTGGCAGGGTGGATTGCCAATGATGTCCAGCCGCCGGGGCGTCGTCACCCGGAGTATATCGCAACGCTGCGGCGCGTGATTAAAGCGCCTCTGATCGGGGAGATCCCCTGGCTTTCTCACGCGCCGGATGAGGCAAATAACGGTCATTATCTCGATCTCAGCGTACTGACTCCGGCGTCATCCAGTGGGACAGGACCTCTTCATTCAGTTGACTGACATCCCCCTGGGCAACATTGCGCCCCCTGTGTAGCAGGCAGAACCGGTCCGCCACGCGGCGGATAAAACCAAGGTGCTGCTCAGCCAGCAGGACGGTCATACCGACATCCTGATTCAGACGCACGATAAAATTACCGAGCTTATGAATAAACGCCTGCCCCATGCCCCGTGTAGGTTCATCAAGAATGAGCAAGCGCGGGCGGTTCACCATCGCCCGCGCCATCGCCAGTTGATACTGATTCTCCTCCGATAATACCGCCACTTTTTCCTGACGAAAGGCGTACAGCTCGGGAAAGAGGTCGTAGACCTCACTGCTCACAGCCTGACGGGGCGTCGCGCCCGCCAGCAGGGCGATGTGCAGGTTCTCTTCCACTGTGAGCTGCGAAAAAATGCGCCTGTCCTGAGGCACATAACCTATCCCCATAGCGCTACGGTGCGCCGCCTGCAGTGCCAGCAGATCTTTCGGAGGGCCGCTGGCATCCTGCCAGACCATGCTGCCACTCTCTACGGGCAGGAAACCCGTTATACAGTTAAATAACGTTGTTTTGCCCATACCTGGCAGGCCAATCACGGAGGTACAGCTACCGGTCACCAGATCAAGGTCGAGGTTCCACAACGTATGCTGATCACCGTAATACTGATTTACCGAACGTAAATGCAACATAACCTGCTCCTGTTGTTGCGTTAAGGTGGAGTAATAGGTGCAAAACGCTTGCCAACGCGCCAAAGCGTGGCTGTTTTCAGAGTCCGCTGATGAATTGCCCCGCACTGCACCGGTTCAGGAAAATAGGGCGTTATTGGCTGCACGTTGCCAGTGCTGCAGATGATGGTTATTGGTGCAGCAAATGAGAGAAATGTGAGAACGTTCGCAGGATATTTTGCCGTTTCGTCAACAGTCGTCATGCAAAAATAAGTGATAAAAAATTTTTACTGACGGCTGAAAAGGAGTTGTTAACATTTTGTGGGCTGGCTGTGGATGTGGCCTGGAATGAGTTATCCACTATTCCTGTGGATAACCTTGTGTATTAGAGTTAGAAAAAGTGCGACAAGCGAGTAAACACGCGGCTTGCGCCTGAATTGATGCGAAACGCGGCTTTTTATATAAAATGATAAATTTCAACGGGTTATATAAAAGCAATGGTTGTAAAAAAAGTGTCACCCGCTGCCACAAAACTTTCATCACCTTACTTGACAAATGTTAAAAAAGGAAATGTTCTGGGGATAACCTGTTTCGTCAGGCGTTTTATGCCATCCGGCCACCGTTTTACGGTGAACAACACAAGCTGTTCCCTGCGCTAGTCCAGATTTGGCATATTGCTACTGTTTTTTCATCCAGTATTAATGACTGGCATTTCCCGCCACGGTGAGTAAAATTACTAACCTGCCCGCTCATTCCTTCATCAGGTAGCTGTCCATGAGTAAACCGTTAAAATTGCATTCCGCTTTTCGCCCTTCCGGCGATCAGCCTGAGGCTATCCGTCGCCTGAAAGAGGGCCTGGAAGATGGGCTGGCCCATCAGACGCTGCTGGGCGTGACGGGGTCGGGTAAAACCTTTACCGTCGCCAATGTGATTGCTGACCTGCAACGCCCGACGATGGTGCTGGCGCCCAACAAAACGCTGGCTGCCCAGCTCTATGGCGAAATGAAAGAGTTCTTCCCGGAAAACGCGGTGGAGTACTTCGTCTCCTATTACGATTACTACCAGCCGGAAGCCTATGTGCCAAGTTCGGATACCTTTATTGAAAAGGATGCCTCGGTAAACGAGCACATAGAGCAGATGCGTCTGTCTGCGACCAAAGCATTGCTGGAGCGGCGCGATGTGGTTGTGGTGGCCTCTGTCTCAGCGATTTATGGTCTGGGTGACCCGGATTTGTATCTCAAGATGATGCTGCATCTCACTAACGGGATGATCATCGATCAGCGCGCCATTCTGCGTCGCCTGGCAGAGCTGCAATATACCCGTAACGATCAGGCTTTCCAGCGCGGCACCTTTCGGGTACGCGGCGAAGTCATTGATATTTTCCCTGCGGAGTCTGACGACATCGCCCTGCGGGTGGAGTTGTTTGATGAGGAGGTTGAACGGTTATCCCTGTTTGACCCGCTGACCGGGCATGTGGAGTCCGTGATCCCGCGGTTTACCGTTTACCCGAAGACGCACTATGTCACCCCGCGCGAACGCATTGTTCAGGCTATGGAAGAGATCAAAGGCGAACTGGCAGTACGGCGTAAGACGTTGATGGATAATAACAAGCTGTTGGAAGAACAGCGTATTACGCAGCGAACCCAGTTCGATCTGGAGATGATGAACGAACTTGGCTACTGTTCTGGCATCGAAAACTACTCGCGTTATCTCTCCGGGCGTGGGCCGGGTGAGGCACCGCCAACGCTGTTTGACTATCTTCCGGCTGATGGTTTGCTGGTGATTGATGAATCCCACGTAACCATTCCACAAATTGGCGGCATGTTTAAAGGCGACAGGGCGCGTAAAGAGACGCTGGTCGAATACGGTTTCCGCTTACCTTCAGCGCTGGATAACCGCCCATTGCGTTTTGAGGAGTTTGAAGCTCTCGCCCCCCAGACGATTTATGTGTCAGCCACTCCCGGCAAATATGAGCTGGAAAAATCGGGTGATGAGGTCATCGATCAGGTGGTGCGTCCAACAGGACTGCTCGATCCGGTTATTGAGGTACGCCCGGTTGCAACCCAGGTAGACGATCTTCTTTCTGAAATCCGTAAGCGCTCCACCATCAACGAGCGCGTGCTGGTGACGACCCTGACCAAACGGATGGCGGAAGATCTGACCGAATACCTTGAAGAGCATGGGGAGAAGGTGCGTTATCTCCATTCTGATATCGACACCGTCGAGCGTATGGAAATTATTCGTGACCTGCGCCTTGGGGAGTTCGATGTGCTCGTCGGCATCAACCTGCTGCGTGAAGGTCTGGATATGCCTGAAGTGTCGCTGGTGGCGATTCTGGATGCCGATAAAGAGGGCTTTCTGCGTTCAGAGCGCTCACTGATTCAGACCATCGGTCGTGCCGCGCGAAACATCAACGGTAAAGCGATTCTGTATGGCGACAAAATCACCCCCTCTATGGCAAAAGCCATTGGCGAAACGGAGCGTCGTCGTGAGAAACAGCAAAAGTACAATGAAGAACACGGTATTACCCCGCAGGGCCTGAATAAGAAAGTGGTGGATATTCTGAGCCTCGGGGAGAACCTGGCGAAAACCCGGGCCAAAGGGCGTGGCAAGTCACGCACGCCTGCGCAGGCGGAGGCAGCAGAGATGGCGCTGTCGCCGAAAGCCTTGCAGCAGAAAATACAGGAGCTCGAAGGGATGATGATGCAGCATGCGCAGAATCTGGAATTTGAGGAGGCGGCAAAATGCCGCGACAAGCTCCATCAGCTAAGAGAGCTGTTTATCGCAGTGTCATAACGGGAGGCCCGTCACAACGTGGTGAACGGGCCTTAATGTTCGCTTAATGTTGTTCCGGTACTCTCCCTGCCACTACCCCGGAGGGTCCCTATGCAAAAAGAAAACGTCTATCAGTTTCTCGCCATTGCGCTCTCATTGGCGATTGTGATTGCCTTCAGCCACAGCTGGGTGCTCAGTTACTGAACCCCGTCTGGCGTGATACCGGTTTGAATTTGACCCATGCCCGCACGCCGGGCGTGGTTGTTTTGTTCTGCAGGAAAAACTGAGCATCGTGCAGACGGGCAATGCGCGTCACGATACTCAACCCCAGTCCCGCGCCATCGTACCGGCTGTCCATACGCACAAACGCTTTGCTTAACTCTCCGCTACGAGATTCGTCGATGCCCGGGCCATCATCTTCAACCGCCAGAACAGGCTCGTCGCTGCTATCGATGCAAATACGAATAGTCGAGCCGGTGGGGCTGTAACGATGGGCGTTTTCCACCAGGTTTCTCACCAGCACTCGCAACAAGGTGACATCGCCGGCGACCGCCACATCCTGATTGCTTTGCGGCAGTAACAGCGTCTGCCCCCGCTCGGCCAGCATCGCATCCAGTTGCCCCCATACGGGCAGCACCACGTCGGTCATTAACATTACCTGCTGATAACTTCCCGCTGAGAAAGACTGCCCCACACGGGCGAGCTGCAGTAACTGCGCGATGTTTTCGGTCATCTGGTCGAGGCGCTGGATAAGCGGCGCAACGTTAAGATTGTGCGTTCTGGACATTAACTCCAGATGCAAACGTAAGCCTGCCAGCGGAGTGCGAAGCTCGTGAGCGACGTCGGCAGTAAAAAGTCTTTCACGATCCAGCGTCAGCGTTAAACGTTCTACCAGCTGATTAATAGCCGACTGCACGACTTCCACTTCCGGCACCGCATTATTCAGTACAATGGGTTGGAGGTTATCCGGCGTGCGGGCGTCGAGCTCCCGCTGCAATTCCGCGAGCGGGCGCAGGATCATTTTGACGGCCTGTAAACACAACAACAGCGCAAGGCCAATAATCAGCAGGCTCGGCACCAGTAAACTGGCTACGGCTTCATGCACCTCATGCCGGATGTGCCGGTGGTTGTTTTGGTTATGTACCGCGCTTTCTACCAGCAGCTGAATCTGCTCTTTGCTCTCGTGCCAGAGCCAGAACACGCTGACAAGCTGGCAGAACAGCAGAATGATGCCGATGGTCAGTACCAGACGGCGGCGCATGGACCAGCCTTTTACCGTGAATTTCACCCTGTACTATCCTGTCACTCTGCGTTAACCAGCATGTAGCCATAACCGCGAACGGTGCGGATACGAGCTTTGCCAATTTTGTCGCGTAGGTTATGGATATGAACTTCAAGCGTATTGGTTGCCGGTTCGTTATCCCAGTTATAAATGTCATTATAAAGAATTTCGCGGTGCACCGGGCTGCCTGCTTTCAGCATCAGCCGGGAGAGCAGGGCATACTCTTTTGGCGTCAGTTCAATCTGCTGGCCAGCCCGCCATGCCTGACGCCGCGTAACGTTCAGGGTTAAATCACCGTTGATGATTTCGTTGTCAGCCTGGTTGTTATGACGGCGCAGTAACGCCCGAATGCGCGCGTTGAGTTCTTCCAGTGCGAAGGGTTTGACAAGGTAATCGTCGGCACCGGTATCCAGACCGGTGATGCGATCACCCAGCGTATCGCGGGCGGTCAGGATCAGGACCGGCAGAGTAAACTTCTCCCGGCGGATACGCTGTAAAAAGTGCAGGCCATCTTCGTCCGGCAGGCCTAAATCGAGCACCATCAGGCTGTAATGTCCGGTGGTCAGACTGAGTCCTGCCTCATGGGCTGTAGATACCCCATCACAGGCGTAACCTTCGCTTTGCATGGCCAGCAGCAGTCCCTGTAGCAGCAGGGCATCATCTTCTACCACCAGAATTTTCATTTTTGCTCTCCACGGCAGGCGGTCAAAATATCATCCTGTGCCCGGTATTCTTTGGTTTCAACGCCGGTTAATCCCAGCATGGTTGAAAACAGATTATCCTGCGACACCTTTTTCTGCTGCGCTTCTTTTTGCAGGCAGGTACTGCTCACACCGTAGCGGTGCTGATAATCGTCAGATAGCCAGATTAAAAAAGGCACATGTTTTTGGCTCGCCGGGGCAATGGAGTAGGGCAGACCGTGCAGGTAGACGCCATTCTCCCCCAGAGATTCACCATGATCGGAGAGATAAACCAGGCTTGTGGTAAATCTGTCCTGCTTGCTTTGTAATAATTTAATGACCTTATCAACAATATAATCCACATACAGGATGGTATTGTCATAGGTATTCACTAACTGCTCCCGGGAACAGGTCTGGATTTGGTTGGTGTCGCAGGTTGGTGTGAATTTACGGAACGATGCAGGGTAGCGGTTATAATAGGTCGGCCCGTGGCTACCAATTGTATGTATTACAATAACGCCGTCCTGTTGGAGATTATTAATATACTCCTCAAGCTGGTGGAACAGCACCTCATCCAGACACTCACCCTCAATACACTGGCCCGGCAATTTCAATGCCGTCATATCCTGGTGTGGGACGCGATCGCAGGCACCTTTACAGCCGCCGTCATTTTCATTCCATAACACCTGAAGACCGGCACGCTGAATGATATCCAGAAGGCCTTCCTGGTGGTGGGCTAACTGTTCGTTATAACTGGCTCTTGGCATGCCTGAAAACATACAGGGTACCGAGATGGCCGTAGCGGTTCCACAGGAGGTAGTGTCGGGAAAATAGACCACGTTATCCTGCTTAAGCAACGGATTCGTTTCCCGCGTATAGCCGCCAAGGGAAAAATCATCTGCACGGGAGGTTTCACCCAGCACCAGAATAGTCAGGTTTTTCCGCGGGCCGTGCTGCATGGCCGGGTTTTGTCTGGCATCTTCACCGATGCGCACCAGTGGCAGATTTGCCATACGGTTATGCGTATACCAGGAGAGCGATGCCGCAATACTGTTCGACGGATTCAGGGATTTCACCAGCTCCTTATTGTTGCGAAACAACGAGGCGTAATCTTTATAGAAAACCAGGGCGACCAGGATTATCAACAATGCGGAGAGAACAATATTAAGGGTTCGCACTGTTATACCGCGCCAGAAAGAGCGGGCCGGTTTACTTTTCACCCACCAGGCTATCGCGACTGGCACAAAGGCGGAAAAGAAAAGCACCATCACCATCCGCAATGAGAGAAGGGCAAAACTCTCAGCCGGCGTAGTATCAAGAATATTGGTTATCATTGAGCGGTCGATAATCACGCCAAAGCTCAGGATGAAATATTGCGCCGCCGCACTGAGGATAATAAACAGACTTATCACCATGCGCTCTAACCGTAAAAAAGAGGCCAGTGACAGCACAATATTTATCACGCTGAAAGCCACTACCGGCATGGATAAAAAGACCAGCGTGTTGTGCAGCGAATTGACCGGCAAAAGCGTAAACGCCTGGTGATAAAAAGCGATATTTAAGAGTAGTGAAATATAGAGCGCAAAAAAGATAATCAACTGCAGACGGCTTAACGCTGGCCGGCGAAGCGTGAGTCCAGACATGGCGGCACTTCCTGGGAGAACATGCGGTCATGGTAGGCGGCGATGTTTAAGACAACCTTAAGAAATTAAGATTACGGGAAAAGCCACGCCGCTGCGAGAGAGGCACAAGGGCTGGCGAAACGGCGAGTGCTGATAAAAAAAATCCGGAAACGGGTAAGCGTTTCCGGACAGGAGTAGGTATAAACCGCCTGACGGATGCTGAACGGACAGTGCAGTCGTCAGGATCAGCAGAGGTTAGTCGGCGCGACCCATATAACGTTTTTCTTCGATATGGATACGAATTTTTTCCCCGGCGGAGAGATACTCAGGCACCTGAACCACCAGGCCAGTGGTCAGGGTTGCAGGTTTGTTACGCGCGCTGGCGGAGGCGCCTTTGATGCCCGGCGCCGTATCCACGATTTCGAGATCCACCGTCTGTGGCAGTTCGAGTGCGAGCAACTGACCATCCCAGGTCAGAACCTGCATGTCCGGCATGCCGCCTTCAGGAATGAATTGTAACTCTTCTTCAATCTGATCTTTGGTGAAGATATACGGAGTGTAATCTTCTTTATCCATGAACACATATTCGTTGCCGTCGATGTAAGAGAAATCGACATAACGGCGGGTCAGCGTCACGGTATCGACGATATCATCGCCTTTAAAACGCTCTTCTACCTTAAGCCCGGTGCGAACATCAGCAAAGCGCATTTTGTAGAGCGTCGCAGCACCACGGGCGCTGGGTGCCTGAATATCAATATCTTTTACAATCAGCAGTTTGCCGTTGTAATTCAGCACCATACCTTTTTTAATCTCGTTCGCTCTTGGCATCGCGTAAATCCTGTAAATTTAAAAGAGAGAAAATATCGCGACAAATTACTCGGGAGGGCCTTTCCAGGCAAGCGGAATCGCTGAGTTTTGCGTTTCGCACCGTGGACTTCAGACGTGCGGACCCCTCGATACAACGGCCAGTGGTCTTTCTTGCGAATTAGCTAGGGTAACGGGGATGAAAATGGTAGCCTGGTGGTTTACTGGTTAAAGAGTTGTCATTATGGAATGCCGCCCGGATTGCGGGGCCTGCTGTATCGCCCCCTCTGTATCAAGCCCGATCCCCGGCATGCCGCACGGCAAGCCGGCAAATACCCGCTGCGTTCAGCTGGCGGACGACTTCACCTGCAAGATTTTCACTTCGCCTTTGCGCCCGAAAGTGTGTTCCGGGCTGCAGCCGAGTCCTGATATGTGCTTCAGCCGCCGGGAAGAGGCGCTGACCTTTCTCATTGACCTGGAAGTGGCAACGGCACCTTAACCGCCGCAGACGATGTCAGCGCCTCCTCGTGCTCTAGCAGCCATTTTTTACGTGCAATGCCACCGCCATACCCGGTCAAGCCGCCAGCTTTGCCGGAAATCCGGTGGCAGGGGATGATAATGGCGATGCGATTCGCCCCTGTTGCACTGGCGACGGCGCGAACAGCATCCGGCCTTCCCGTTTTTGCGGCCAGCAGGGCGTAATGAGCCGTCTCGCCGTAGCCAACCTGCCGCAGCGCCTGCCAGACAGCCTGCTGAAAGGGCGTCCCGGGGATATCCAGGGGCACGGTAAAATGGGTGCGTGTCCCGCAAAAATACGCTTCGATCTCTTTTATGGCCTGCTGCGTATGCGCATTCTCTCCTGCCAGAATGCGGGCCTGATATACCCGTTGCAGAGCGTCGATTTCCCTCTTAAGCATTTTGCGGTCGGTGAACTCAAGCAGGCAGACCCCCTTATCGGTGGCGCAGACCACCATCGGCCCCAGCGGTGTGGTAAAGCGCTGCATAAGGATGACGCTGACCACCCCGGTGGGTGCTGCGCCGGTCAACTTTTTAAAGGTATAGCCGAAGCCGCTCAGGGAGTCATAGCCACTGTCAAACGCGGTTTCAGTGGCCGTACGTCCCGATTTCAGCGACAGCAGGGCATCATTGACCCGTTGCATACGCTGATAGGCCTGAAACGTCATACCCTGATGTTTACGAAACCAGCGCCGCAGGGCTTCCGGGCTTATCTGATGCTCACGCAAAACCCTATCACTGATTTTCATTCCGGCATGGTGACGCAGTAAGGCCAGCGCTTTTTCCACTTCTTGTGGCGGGCTGGCGGCGTTTTCCGTGGGGCGGCACACTTTACAGGGACGAAAGCCCGCCTCCTGTGCCGATCTCATCGTCGAATAAAACTGTACATTTTCACGCCTGGGTTTGCGCGCACGGCAGGTGGCGATACAAAAAACGCCGGTTGTCCTGACGCCAACAAAAAAGATACCGGCATAGTCCGGCGCGCGTTCAAGCAGCGCCTGGTACCAGGTATCACAGGTCGCCTCGTCATTCACCTGCATGGGCAAACACCGCCTCAAAAGATTGGTCATTCAGAATAGAGGAAAACAGACGGTGCGACGATGCCTGCGCGTGTTGGTGGATAACATTTCCCATCGAGATACGCTTAACGCCCAGCGCTTTTAGCGTGGTGAAATCGGCAAGCGCTGGCATGCACATGACATTAAGCGGCAGGGGAACGGCCTGCACGATGGCTGAAATTGCCTCCGGTTCCGTCAGGCCAGGGACGAAGAGACCATCAGCGCCGTGCTCAGCATACAGCATGCCTCTGGCGAGGGTCTTTTCACAGGCGTTTTCAAGACCCAACAAAAAAGTATCCGTGCGCACATTAATGAACAGCGGCAAGCCCCTGCGCGCCAGTTGCTGACGACAGGCGCGCAGAAGTAAGGCAAATTCCGTTGCGTCCTGTAATGTCCGCTCCCCTTGCCGGACCAGACTGTCCTCCAGATTGATACCGGCAACGCCCGCTTCAGCAAGCGTAAGCACATTCTTCACAATTTCTTCTGAGTTCGCACCGTAGCCATACTCCATGTCCACGGTGAGCGGGAGCGTGCAGCAGGCGAGCAGTCGTTGCACCAGATGGTGCAGTTCAGAGAAGGAGAGTCCCTCTCCGTCGGGATAACCGTAGATATCGGCAAGGGCGGCACTTGAGGTGCCCACTGCGTTAAAGCCGGCATACTGCGCGGCTTTCGCACTCGCCACATCCCAGACGTTGGCAATAAGCAAGGGGGTGGATCGGGCATGTAATTCCGTAAAATTCATTTTGAAGCTCCTGAGTCGACGAGCCATGACGATATAAAGCGTGCTCTCTCCTCACAACCGAAAAACAGACAGGTATTTTTTTGCCTGGCGTGCCTCACGTTTATTCCTTTCCCCTCAACCGTCAGCTTCAGCCTGAAGCTGACGTTAGCTGAAACATCAGCAAAAGGGCGGTCAGCTTTGTTCAGCAAAAAATTTACGTTCGGGGATAAAATGTGCAGTAGATCGAAATTTTGCGATTGAAAATGAGACTTTTCTTGCGTGCTGACGCGGAAAGGTCAAAACTTCGCGAAACGTTTCAGCGTCATCTTGGTTTACACACAGTTCAGGGTGGCGCATTATTTCTCAAGTTAGCTGAAACGATTCAGTTCAGCAGGAGAGGACCCACATGTTCCAGTTATCCGTTCAGGACATCCATCCGGGCCAGCAGGCCGGGAATAAAGAAGAGGCGATTCGTCAGATTGCCGCCGCTCTGGCAGAAGCAGGCAACGTAGCCGGGGGTTACGTTGAGGGCATGCTGGCGCGCGAGCAGCAGACCTCTACCTTCCTTGGCAATGGCATTGCCATTCCACATGGCACGACGGACACCCGCGACCAGGTGCTGAAAACCGGCGTGAAAGTCTTTCAGTTTCCGCAGGGCATTCTGTGGGGTGACGGTCAGGTGGCCTACGTGGCGATTGGTATTGCCGCCAGTTCCGACGAACATCTGGGCCTGCTGCGTCAGCTGACGCATGTTCTCAGCGATGACGCCGTCGCCGCACAGCTGCAATCAGCTACCACTGCTGAAGAGCTGCGTGCGCTGCTGATGGGTGAGCAACAAAGCGCCACCCTGAAGCTGGACAACGACACGCTCTCCCTTGACGTGGTCGCCAGTGACCTGGTGACGCTGCAGGCGCTGAACGCCGCGCGTCTTAAAGAAGCTGGCGCGGTCGACGCGGTTTATGTCGCGCGCGCTATCAATGAGCAACCGCTGAACCTGGGCCAGGGCATCTGGCTGAACGACAGCGCACAGGGCAATATGCTGAGCGCCATTGCCGTTAGCCGGGCGACCACCCCCTTCACTGCTGAGGGTGAAACCGTTGCGCTTCTGGTGAGTGTCGCAATGGTCGATGACCAGCCAATAGCAGTGCTGAAACGCCTGAGTGACCTGCTGCAGGCCAACAAAGCCGATCGTCTGCACGCGGCTGATGCCGCCACTTTGCTGGCATTGCTGACCAGTGACGACGCTATTGCTGACGATGTGCTGAACGCTGAATTCGTTGTGCGTAATGAGCATGGCCTGCACGCGCGTCCTGGCACCATGCTGGTGAACACCATCAAACAATTTAACTGTGACGTGACCGTGACCAACCTCGATGGTTCCGGCAAACCGGCCAACGGACGCAGCCTGATGAAAGTCGTAGCGCTGGGCGTGAAGAAGGGCCATCGCCTGCGTTTCACCGCGCAGGGTGAAGATGCGGAACTGGCGCTGAAAGCGATTGGCGACGCCATCGCCGCGGGCCTTGGGGAGGGAGCGTAATGAGCAGACGTGTTGCCACAATTACGCTTAATCCGGCTTACGACCTGGTAGGATTCACTCCGGAAATTGAACGTGGTGAAGTCAACCTCGTTCGCACCACCGGGCTGCACGCCGCCGGTAAAGGCATCAACGTAGCCAAAGTGCTGAAAGATTTAGGTATTGACGTCACCGTTGGCGGTTTCCTCGGGAAAGACAACCAGGACGGCTTTCAGCAGCTCTTCAGCGAGCTGGGCATTGCTAACCGTTTCCAGGTAGTGCAGGGCCGTACCCGTATTAACGTAAAACTGACTGAAAAAGACAGTGAAGTGACCGATTTTAACTTCTCTGGCTTTGAAGTGACGCCGGCAGACTGGGAACGCTTTGTTGCGGACTCCCTGAGCTGGCTGGGGCAGTTCGACATGGTCTGCGTGAGCGGCAGTTTGCCATCGGGTGTAAGCCCGGAAGCCTTCACCGACTGGATGACCCGTCTGCGCAGCCAGTGCCCGTGCATTATCTTTGACAGCAGCCGTGACGCGCTGGTCGCAGGACTGAAAGCCGCGCCGTGGCTGGTGAAACCGAACCGCCGTGAACTTGAAATCTGGGCGGGACGTAAATTACCGGATCTGCAGGATGTCATCGAAGCGGCGCATGCGCTTCGTGAACAAGGCATTGCCCATGTGGTGATTTCACTGGGCGCGGAAGGGGCGTTGTGGGTTAACGCTTCTGGCGAATGGATCGCCAAACCGCCGTCAATGGAAGTGGTAAGCACCGTTGGCGCAGGGGATTCGATGGTTGGCGGTCTGATTTATGGTCTGTTGATGCGAGAGTCCAGTGAACATACGTTGCGCCTGGCCACGGCGGTTGCAGCACTGGCAGTGAGTCAGAGCAACGTTGGTATTACCGATCGTACCCAGTTAGCCGCGATGATGGCGCGTGTTGACTTAAAACCCTTTAACTAACAGCAGGAGAGCATAATGAAAACGCTGCTGATAATTGATTCTGAACTCGGTCAGGCGCGTGCATACATGGCGAAAAGCCTGTTGGGCGCAGCCGCACAAAAAGCAAATTTGCAGTTTATCGACAACCCTGGTGAAGCGGATTTAGCCATTGTTCTGGGCTCACGCGTCCCTGCTGACGCTGCTCTGACGGGCAAAAAAGTCTGGCTGGGCGATATCAACCGTGCGGTGGCACACCCGGAGCTGTTTTTAAGCGAAGCGAAAAATCACGCTTCCCTTTACACGGCACCGGCGACCGCCCCCGCGACGGCCAGTGCGGGTCCGAAACGTATCGTGGCGGTCACTGCCTGCCCGACAGGTGTGGCTCACACCTTTATGGCTGCTGAAGCCATCGAAACCGAAGCGAAAAAACGCGGCTGGTGGGTGAAAGTAGAAACCCGTGGTTCCGTGGGCGCAGGCAATGCTATCACCCCGGAAGAGGTGGCAGAGGCGGATTTAGTGATTGTGGCCGCAGACATCGAAGTGGATCTGGCGAAATTTGCCGGTAAACCGATGTACCGCACCACAACAGGTCTTGCGTTGAAGAAAACGGCGCAGGAACTGGATAAAGCCCAGGCTGAAGCCAGACCTTACCAGCCGAGTGGCGGCGCGCAGGCGGGCAATGGTGAGAGTAAGAAAGAGAGCGCAGGCGCTTATCGTCACCTGTTGACCGGTGTCTCCTACATGCTGCCAATGGTGGTGGCGGGTGGTCTGTTAATCGCGCTCTCCTTCGCCTTTGGTATCGAAGCGTTCAAAGTGGAAGGTACTCTTGCCGCTGCACTGATGAAAATCGGTGGTGGTTCAGCCTTTGCACTGATGGTTCCGGTACTGGCGGGCTTTATCGCCTTTTCCATCGCTGACCGTCCTGGCCTGACGCCGGGTCTCATCGGCGGGATGTTGGCGGTGAGCACGGGCTCTGGTTTTATCGGCGGTATCATCGCTGGTTTCCTTGCAGGTTATCTGGCGAAAGGCATCAGCAAAGGGCTGAAGTTGCCACCGAGCATGGAAGCCCTTAAGCCAATCCTGATAATCCCGCTGGTTTCCAGCTTGGTCGTCGGTCTGGCAATGATCTACCTGATTGGTACGCCGGTTGCGAAAATCCTTGCGGGCCTGACCACATGGCTGCAGGGCATGGGCACCGCGAACGCCGTTCTGCTGGGCGCAATCCTCGGTGGCATGATGTGTACTGATATGGGTGGACCGGTGAACAAAGCGGCATACGCCTTTGGCGTCGGCCTGCTGAGTACCCAGACTTATGCGCCGATGGCCGCCATCATGGCAGCAGGTATGGTGCCACCGCTGGCGATGGGTCTGGCGACGATGGTTGCCCGTAAGAAGTTCGACAAAGGGCAGCAGGAAGGGGGTAAAGCTGCGCTGGTTCTCGGCCTGTGCTTCATCTCTGAAGGTGCGATTCCGTTCGCGGCGCGTGACCCTATGCGTGTGCTGCCATGCTGCATCGCCGGTGGCGCGTTGACGGGTGCTATCTCTATGGCGATTGGCGCTAAACTGATGGCGCCGCACGGCGGTCTGTTTGTGCTGCTGATCCCGGGCGCAATCACGCCGGTGCTGGGTTACCTGTTCGCTATCGTGGCGGGCACCCTGGTGGCTGGTCTGGCCTACGCCTTCCTGAAACGTCCGGAAACCGAAGCGGTTGCCAAAGTCGCATAAGCGTATTTATGAGTTCAAAAGGCCGATTCGTTCGGCCTTTTTTATTGCCTCAGTTCCGCACGCTTATGCATCTGTTTTTATCCGTGCCTTCCTCCGTTCTGCTTTTTCTACCGATATCCGTCCTGGTGGCATTTAACACCCGCTATTTTTCATACTTGATGATAAAAGAGGGCGACAGATTAAGTTGTCATGGCGATGTATTGAAATTTTCCTGAGGCATTACTTTATTGACACAATTAACTGTGACGGCGGAGGAGTAACCATTAATTCCGTTTCAGGGATGCAATAAAGTTCTGTTTAAGTGGCTTGTGTTATTACTGCGCTGGTTTTAATGATAGGTGTAATATGAATCATTCATTATAAATATAATAAAGAAATAAAGAATTCATAGGGGTTATGAAAAATAAAGACAATCAAAGCGGCGCATCATTTTTATAAAGTGTACGCTGGCGCTGAGAGGCGGATCCAGCGCTGTCTTGCCCCTAAAATGCTTATTTACATTACAGAGACTTCTAACAAATCAGGCGTTCATGGTAGGATTCGGGGCGTGACAGGAGGGTGCCTGCACCATTTTTTACCCATTAATCCATGCATTGTTATTCCCTTCTCCATTAACAACAACGATAAGGATTTCTATGTTGTGTTACCTTAAAGTATTTCCGTTAATGTTACTTTCGCTTATTTTTTTTGGCACTTGCGCATATGCAGGGTGTGGGTTTAACCAGACAGCTGAATATACGGCTAATGCGACAAGAAATTTCACTGTTCCTTTTGTGGCAAATACGACGATATCCGTGCCACCAGGTACGGCAATCGGGCAGGTTATTTATCAACAAGAAATTCAAATTAAAAATTTCGAGCCCGTACAAATTAAATGTGACAGTGCCGATAATTTCTTTTTTAGCTACACCTACGGTGTGCTGCCGCTGCCAGTATCGACAACGGATTCAAATATTTATGAAACAGGGGTGGCGGGAATAGGAATTAAATTTACTGTTAATTCCGCCGTCAATGTTCCCTACCTCTCTACCAGCATCAGTCACTGTGCGCATAGTCTAAGCTGTGTGCCTACCACAAGCTGGTACTATCCCGTGCAATTTGCCCTTGTCAAAACCGCAAATACCGTCGCTGCTGGTATGATTTCCGCCAACAATCTCCCCTCGATCCTTTTCAATCTGGGGCAAAAAAACAGTATGGTAACCCTGCACAATGTTAAGTTGACCGGGGGAATTACCGTAACGGTGCCGACCTGCGATGTGACTCCCGCCAGTGGCTCTATGAGTATTAAGATGGGTGTACATGATGTCGATGCCTTTTCCGGTATCGGCACGGGAACGGAGTGGAAGGACGCCAGTATTATGCTTATGAACTGTGCCCGCTTTTACGGCACGACCAGCGCCTCCATCGCCAGCTTTAATGGTTCAACAAACACCTCAATGGGGACGCTGGCTAACAATGAGTGGGCCCTTACGTTAGCCCCCCACAGCGCCATTATCAATGCCACACAAGGGATAATGGATATAGACAATGATCCCCTGCGGGCGACCGGGATCGGCATACAGCTTTCAACCAGCAGCAGTACAAGTGGGGTGGTCGATCTCTCTCAGGCGGTAAAGGGGGCATTACCTAAAGATGGCAGCCCGAACGTGACTATCCCTTTGTTTGCACGCTATGTTCAGACTCAAAATAACCTTTCTGCGGGCACCGCCAACGGAAAACTGGTTTATACCGTCACCTATCAGTAGCTAAGCGTACCAGCACAGCGCTACACCATTTTTTATCGAGGCCGCTTTTGCGGCCTTTTTCATTGTTTATTTGACATATATCGCAACTTTAAACGCTATCCATTGAGAATGGCTAAATAATTGTGACCGCCTTCATATCTGTAAACCCAGGATCGTTTTGCACGCTTTACTTTAAACAAAACCCACTTACTATGAACACATGTTTGAAGATAAACATGTGCTCTAATAGAGTGATTCATTTTCCTGTAGTGTATTTTCAGCGATCTCACTGATATGGCAATAAGTTGCCAGAGGGCGTTTTATGCGTAAAAAGGATTATATTGTCACTGTCGGCTCCGCTAACATGGATGTTGCCGGGTATTCTCACGGTGTACTGAATTATGCAGATTCCAACCCCGGTAAAATAAAGTTCACGCCCGGCGGCGTCGGGCGCAATATTGCGCAGAACCTGGCGCTGCTGGGTAAAGAGTCATGGTTATTAACCGCCGTTGGCGACGATTTTTATGGTCAATCTCTGCTAAATGAGACCCGCCGTTCCGGGGTTCATGTCAATAAGTGCCTGGTGGTGCCGGAAGAGAATACTTCAAGCTATTTATCCCTACTGGATAATACCGGTGAAATGCTGGTGGCTATAAATGACATGAATATTAGTAGCTATTTATCCGCAGCGTTTCTGGCAAAACATATTGATTTTATACGCGATGCAGCGGTGATTGTGGTTGATTGTAATATCAGTGAAGATGCGCTCTCCTGGCTTCTCACGCATGCCGGTAATACACCGATTTTTGTCGATCCGGTTTCCGCCTGGAAGTGCGTGAAAATTCGCAACTGGCTCCCTCAGATACACACCCTGAAACCGAATCGTGTCGAAGCGGAAACCCTGAGCGGCCTTGCACTGACCGGGCGTGATGACGTGAGCAACGTTGCAAGGTGGTTTCATGAGCGCGGGCTTAAACGTCTGGTGCTGAGCATGGGGGGCGATGGCGTCTACTACAGCGAGCTGGGTGGAGAAAGCGGCTGGTCACTCCCTTTTAAAACGCAAATTATTAATGTTACCGGCGCAGGCGATGCCATGATGGCCGGGCTGGCGGCGTGCTGGGTAGAAGGTTTTTCATTTAGTGATTCGGTCCACTTTGCGCAGGGTTGCTCTTCAATGGCACTCGCCTGTGAATATACCAATAACCCCGACTTGTCTTTTTCAAATGTCATTTCGTTAGTGGAGAAACAAAATGTCTGAATTAACACTCTCACCTGCATTGTTAGAAATATCACCCGAAGTACAAGATGCACTTAACAATAAACAACCGATTGTTGCACTCGAATCAACTATTATTTCTCACGGTATGCCCTTCCCGCAAAATGCGCAAACGGCCATTGAAGTTGAAGACACTATTCGTAAACATGGAGCGGTTCCTGCCACCATTGCCATTATTAATGGGGTGATGAAAGTTGGTCTTTCGAAAGAGGAGATCGAATTATTAGGCCGCGAAGGTCATGACGTAGCGAAAGTCAGTCGCCGTGATTTACCCTTTATTGTCGCGGCAGGATTAAACGGCGCTACCACCGTTGCCTCGACAATGATTATTGCGGCTCTTGCAGGAATTAAGGTTTTTGCAACCGGCGGCATTGGTGGTGTTCATCGTGGCGCCGAGCACACCTTCGATATTTCGGCTGATTTACAAGAGCTGGCACATACGAATGTCACAGTGGTCTGTGCAGGGGCGAAATCAATACTCGACCTGGGCTTAACCACTGAATATTTAGAAACCTTTGGCGTTCCGTTAATTGGTTATCAAACCACCTCCCTGCCGGCCTTTTTCTGTCGCACCAGTCCGTTCGATGTGAGCATTCGCCTCGATACGCCGCAAGAGATTGCCCGCGCGATGGCGGTGAAGTGGCAAACCGGCCTGAACGGTGGCCTGGTGGTGGCTAATCCTATCCCAGAGCAGTTCGCGATGGCAGAAGAGAGCATCAATGCGGCCATTGACAGGGCGGTTGCCGAAGCCGAAGCCCAGGGAGTAACGGGAAAAGCCAGTACCCCGTTCCTGCTGGCGCGTGTTGCAGAACTGACCGGTGGCGATAGCCTGAAATCGAATATTCAACTGGTGTTTAACAACGCCATTCTGGCTTGCGAAATAGCGAAAGAGTATCAACAGCTCGCCTGACTTTTATGCGGGCAGTTTGTGGTCGCCCGCCACGTTATCAGACACACCAAAACCTGGCGCAATCGCCGGGTTTCCTGGCATGAAGGGAAATCATTATGGATATAATGAGAAGTGTTCTGGGGATGATGGTATTACTGGTCATCGCATTTCTGCTGTCCGTTAATAAAAAACGCATCAGTTTACGAACCGTCGGGGCGGCATTGCTGCTGCAAATCGTGATTGGCGGGGTGATGCTCTACTTTCCGCCAGGCAAATGGCTGGTGGAGCAGGCGGCACTCGGCGTGCATAAGGTCATGTCCTACAGCGATGCGGGCAGCGCCTTTATCTTTGGTTCGCTGGTCGGCCCTAAAATGGATCTCCTGTTTGACGGTGCGGGTTTTATTTTTGCCTTCCGTGTTCTGCCGGCGATCATTTTTGTGACTGCATTGATAAGCCTTCTTTATTACATCGGGGTTATGGGGCTGTTGATTCGTATTCTGGGGGGAATTTTCCAGAAGGCGCTCAGGATCAGCAAAATAGAATCTTTTGTGGCGGTGACGACGATTTTCCTCGGGCAGAACGAAATCCCGGCTATCGTCAAGCCCTTCATCAATAAGCTTAATCGTAATGAACTCTTTACCGCTATCTGTAGCGGGATGGCCTCCATTGCCGGTTCGATGATGATTGGCTATGCCGGCATGGGCGTACCGATTGACTATCTGCTGGCGGCATCATTAATGGCCATTCCGGGTGGCATCCTCTTTGCTCGTTTGCTGAGTCCGGCAACGGAAGACTCACAGGTCACCTTCGAGCATCTCTCTTTTACCGACACGCCGCCAAAAAGCATTATTGAAGCGGCGGCCAGTGGCGCTATGACCGGGCTGAAGATTGCCGCTGGCGTAGCAACGGTGGTGATGGCCTTTGTGGCGATCATTGCCATGCTGAACGGTATCATTGGCGGTATTGGTGGCTGGTTTGGCTACGGGCAGGCCTCGCTTGAGGGGATTTTTGGCTATGCGCTGGCACCGCTGGCGTGGATCATGGGAGTGGACTGGAGCGACGCGACCCTTGCCGGTAGCCTTATCGGGCAGAAACTGGCTATTAACGAGTTCGTGGCCTATCTGAATTTCTCCCCCTATCTGCAGACAGCAGGTGCGCTGGACGTGAAAACCATCGCCATCATCTCATTTGCGCTGTGCGGCTTTGCCAACTTTGGATCGATAGGGGTCGTGGTGGGGGCGTTTTCTGCCATCGCGCCGCAGCGCGCGCCGGAAATTGCTCAGCTTGGCCTGCGGGCGCTGGTAGCGGCCACGCTCTCTAACCTGATGAGTGCGACCATTGCCGGCTTCTTTATTGGTCTGGCCTGATATTGAGCGTGCGCCAGCGGCGGCTGGCGCATGTGAAAGTCTGCCGCCTGTCATGGTTAGTGGAGTAAATGACCAAATTTATTCTCAGGATCCATCTCACGTGCCAGCGCGGTTATACGCTTTTTATCCCTGAGGAGATAGCCAGATTTCTGCTTCTCTAATATGCCTTGCTTCGTAAACTGCGCTATTACAAACAAGAGATGACGGTAGGAGACGCCCATGTATTCCGCTGCCTGGGTATGTTTTTCATGATAGACGTCGTTATGTTGCGTCAGCAGGATAAACGCCGCCAGCCGGTTCGCCAGGGGAAATGACTGATTTTGCGTTAACGAGACAATGTTACGGTAATTTTTATGACTCAACGCAACACAGAGGTAGCGCAGGAAAACCACGTCATTTAATAGCTGGGGCCGAAACGCTTTCATTGGCAGGGCAAGGCACCAGCACTCTTCGATAGCCTGTACCGCCCGTGGTTCATGGCTGATGTCCACCAGTTCAATCTCACCGATGAAACAGGGCGCACCGAAAAAATCGATCAGTGATACCCGCCCATTGGGTAAGCTGGCGTAGAGTTTTGCTCGTCCCCGTGCCAGATAAAACAGGTAAGCCGGCTGGGTGCCTTCTCTGATAATAAAATCGCCTGCCATCACATGAAACAGCCGGGTTTCGCTGACGACCGTTGCGGTGAATCGCTCAATATAGCCGGAATCCCGGATAAGCTGTTGTTTTAGTTCTTTATTTTGTATTTCTTTCACAATGATTTCCTGGTATGAGATTTCTCATATTTTGCAACGGTTTTCTGTTGTTATTCTTCAGTCGTCGGCCTGAATAGTTTTCTTTGATGAAGTGAAAATAACCTAACAGCAACAGAGGAAATAGAATATGGAAAGAAGAAAGATTATCCTGGATTGCGATCCCGGTCATGATGATGCTATTGCCATTATGATGGCGGCAAGGCATCCGGCAATAGAATTGCTGGGCATTACCATTGTTGCTGGAAATCAGACGCTGAATAAAACATTAATCAATGGATTAAACGTTTGTCAGAAGTTAAGCATTAATGTTCCTGTCTATGCAGGAATGCCTCAGCCTATCATGCGCCAACAGATTGTCGCTGATAATATACACGGCGAAACTGGATTAGATGGTCCTGTATTTGGACCGCTCACCCGTAAAGCAGAAAGCACACATGCTGTTAAGTATATTATTGATACGCTTATGGCAAGTGATGGTGATATTACTCTGGTGCCGGTCGGGCCACTCACCAATATTGCGGTTGCCATGCGTATGCAACCCGAAATTCTGCCGAAAATTCGTGAGATCGTATTAATGGGCGGTGCTTACGGGACCGGCAATTTCACCCCCTCGGCTGAATTTAATATTTTTGCCGACCCGGAAGCGGCCAGGGTGGTCTTTACCTCGGGTGTCCCGCTGGTGATGATGGGACTGGATCTTACAAACCAGACCGTATGTACCGCAGACGTGATTGCCAGAATGAAAAAAGTGGGTGGGCCTGCGGGTGAATTATTCAGCGATATCATGAGTTTTACTCTGAAAACCCAGTTTGAAAACTACGGGCTCGCAGGCGGGCCGGTACATGATGCCACCTGCATCGGATACCTGATCAATCCGCAGGGCATCAGGACCCAGGAGATGTATGTTGAGATCGATGTGAACAGTGGCCCCTGCTACGGACGTACCGTATGTGACGAACTCGGCGTGCTGGGGAAAGCTGCCAATGCAAAAGTTGGGGTAACCATCGACACCCAATGGTTCTGGGATTTAACCGAAGCGTGTATACGGATGTATATTTGATTTACGGAATCTGTACTCCCGGTTTTCACGTGTAAAGACTCTTACTCCTGACCTGTATTAATGGGCAGTTTGCTGTCGCCCATATCAATATCAGTCATACCAAAAAAATAATATTGAGATAATCATTATGGATATAATGAGAAGTGTTCTGGGTATGGTGGTATTACTGGCGATAGCATTTCTGCTGTCAGTAAATAAAAAATGCATTAGCTTAAGAACCGTCGGCGCTGCGTTAGGGTTGCAGATTGTTATTGGCGGTATCATGCTCTATTTCCCGCCGGGTAAATGGCTGGCGGAGCAGGCGGCGCTGGGTATTCATAAAGTAATGACCTACAGCGATGCGGGCAGTGCGTTTATTTTTGGATCGCTTGTGGGGCCAAAAATGGATGCGTTATTTGACGGGGCAGGCTTTGTATTTGCATTTCGCGTCCTGCCCGCCATCATATTTATTACCGCACTGGTGAGCTTACTTTATTACATTGGCGTTATGGGGTTCCTGATTCGGATCCTCGGCGGCATTTTCCAGAAAGCGCTCAGTATCAGTAAAATCGAGTCCTTCGTAGCGGTCACCACTATCTTCCTCGGTCAAAACGAAATCCCGGCGATTGTTAAACCCTTTATCCACAAGCTCAACCGCAATGAGCTTTTTACGGCTATCTGTAGCGGCATGGCATCTATTGCCGGTTCGACGATGATTGGCTATGCGGGGCTCGGCGTACCTATTGATTATTTGTTAGCAGCATCGCTCATGGCGATTCCGGGCGGCATCCTCTTTGCCCGTCTGCTCAGCCCTGCAACAGAGGCAACTCAGGTTACCTTCGATAATCTCTCATTCACCGAAACGCCGCCGAAGAGTTTTATTGAAGCGGCGGCCAGTGGCGCAATGGCAGGGTTAAAAATTGCGGCGGGTGTGGCAACGGTGGTGATGGCTTTTGTGGCAATCATCGCCATGCTTAACGGCATTATTGGTGGTATCGGTGGCTGGTTTGGCTATGATCAGATTTCGCTTGAGGCGATCTTCGGCTATGCGCTGGCGCCGCTTGCCTGGCTGATGGGCGTTGACTGGGGTAATGCTACCCTTGCCGGTAGCCTGATTGGACAGAAACTGGCTATTAACGAGTTCGTGGCCTATCTGAATTTCTCCCCCTATCTGCAGGCTGCAGGTACGCTGGATGTAAAAACCATCGCCATCATCTCATTTGCGCTGTGCGGCTTTGCCAATTTTGGATCGATAGGGGTCGTGGTGGGGGCGTTTTCTGCCATCGCGCCGCAACGCGCACCGGAAATTGCTCAGCTTGGCCTGCGGGCGCTGGCAGCGGCCACGCTCTCCAACCTGATGAGCGCAACCATTGCCGGGTTCTTTATTGGGTTAGCTTAATTTCTGGAGAAAGCCGCTCTGCTTCAGGCCAGCGAGGCCTGAAGCAGAGAAAGCGCATTTTCGGCAGACAGGGCAGGGTTATTAATGCTGACACTGGCGCGGGAAATGGCGGCGCAGGCCATGGCGAAGTGGGCGCACTCTCTGAAATCACCCCCATCCATAAAGCTGTAGACCAGCCCTGCCATGAAGGCATCATCAGCGCCAAAGCGATCAATTACCTGATGATCCGGGGAAGGGATCAGATACTGTTCACCCTCACGTTTACTGCAAAACACCGAATCGTCGTCAAGACAGACAAATATCCGCTGAACGCCCTGTTCATGCAGTGAGGCTATTGCCGCGAACTGGTCTGCCTCCCGGCGAATGGGCTCTCCCCACAATATCTGCAACTCTTTAAGGGTCGGCTTCAGGGTGTGGATACGCGAAAGCCAGGGACGGATTTTATCCGCTTTAAACTCTGATACGGTATCCACAAACACCGGAAGATGGCCAGCCATAGTGAAAATCCACTCCAGCGCCTCTTCCGTCAGATTACAGTCCGCTACCACCACGCCCGCATGCAACACCAGATCCCGGGAGTTATTGAGTAACTGTGGCGTAAGCTGCTGCAAAATATGGGTGTCGTTAATCGCCAGCACCGTCTCTTCCTGCTGGTTGGCCACTGAAAGATAGGTAGAGGTATTATGACCGTGCAGGCGCAGACAGCTTTGAACATTCACCCCGGCGACACGCGTCTGTTCCAGCAGCGTTTCACCATAGAAGTCATCACCCACGGCGGAAATCAGATGCACATCGCGTCCGAGCAGGGCCAGATTGTGCGCCACATTGCGCGCCACACCGCCTGCCGAGCAGTGAATACTGCCAGGGTTGGAGGAGGACTGAGGATAATGGATAGCTGCCGTACCGCGAATATCCATGTTAATGGCACCGAAAGCGACGCAATAATCCTGCTCGGTGAGTATATAGCCTTTGCCTTTAATAAGTCCTTTGCGCATCAAATCCATGATATGAGCCGCAACGCGTGAACGGCTTATCTGCAGAATATCGCCAATTTCATTTTGCTGAATCAGCGGGTTACTGCGCAGGATTTTGAGTATCTGTTTTTCCCTGTCATTCATTTACGCGGCTGCCTCTTGATGTTGCTGCGCTTTAAGCCAGGCGATCTCTTCTGCCCAGATATCCGGGTTAATGGTTTCCAGAATCAGTGGAATACCGTCGAAACGGCTGTCCTGCATAATCCAGCGAAAAGCATCATGACCGATGTTGCCTTCGCCGAGACTATGGTGACGGTCAACACGGCTGGCAAACTGGCTTTTCGCATCATTAAGGTGCATCCCCCGCAGATACTGAAAACCCACCACACGATCAAACTCAGCGAAGACATCTGCCGTGGTTTCAGCACTGCGCAAATCGTAGCCAGCAGCAAAGGCGTGGCAGGTATCAATGCAGACGCCGACGCGGGATTTATCCTCCACGCCCTCAATGATAGCCGCCAGATGTTCAAAGCGAAAACCCAGGTTGCTGCCCTGACCGGCGGTATTTTCAATCACGGCTGTCACACCGGTGGTTTTATCCAGCGCAATATTAAGGGACTCAGCAATACGTGCCAGACACGCGTCTTCACTGATTTGCAGCAGGTGGCTGCCGGGATGGAAGTTCAGCAACGTCAGCCCGAGTTGCTCACAGCGCTGCATCTCATCCAGAAATGCGTCGCGGGATTTCTCCAGCGCATCCTGAACCGGATGACCCAGATTTATCAGATAGCTGTCGTGCGGCAGGATCTGCCCCGGTTGATAATGGTATTTTTCGCAGGCGGCTTTGAAACCATCAATCACCTCTGTCGTCAACGGGGCGGCCCGCCACTGACGCTGGTTTTTAGTGAACAGGGCAAATGCGGTGGCATCAATTTCAGCGGCACGGATTGCGGCATTTGCAAGGCCGCCAGCGGCGCTGACGTGCGCTCCAATGTATTTCATGAATAACTCCTGTTAAACCCGCCAGGGGAAAGCAATCCCCTATCATAGCGGGTAAACCGGAGGGAGATGTATGGGTTTATGCCATCACATGGTGTACAAGGAGATTTATTGCCCCGCCCCCTACGATTAACCAGATAAACAGCATCAGCGCCATCAACAGCGGTTTAGAACCTGCACGTTTCAGGGCGCTGATATGGGTGGTTAACCCCAGCGCGGCCATCGCCATGGCGAGGAACAACGTGTCGACCGTGACCAGCGCGTTCACCACACCCTGCGGCAGCAGGTGAAAAGAGTTAAAGAGCGCGACAACGATAAAAAACAGGGCGAACCAGGGGATGGTGATTTTGCTCTTCTGCGCCGCATTCGCCGGTGCCAGCGTTTTTACCCGCATCGCCAGAATAATCAGAAAGGGGGCCAGCATCATCACGCGGAGCATTTTGGCAATAACCGCTGCGTTTTCCGCATCGGGACCGATAGCATGCCCGGCAGCCACCACCTGCGCCACTTCGTGCATGGTCGACCCCATATAGATACCGTAATTTTCCAGGGTAAACAGGTGGCTCAGAAAGGGATAAAGCGCCGGGTATAAAAAGATGGCGAGCGTACCGTAAATCACCACCGTTGCGACGGCTACCGTTACTTTCGACGCTTCAGCTTTCACCACCGGCTCAGTTGCCAGCACCGCCGCTGCGCCGCAGATGCTGCTGCCAGCCCCAATCAACCAGCTGGTCTGGCGGTCAAGACCAAACACTTTCTGCCCCAGCCAGCAGGCTAAAAGAAAGGTGGAACTGAGGGTCAGAACGTCAATAACGATGCCGCTGACGCCAACGTCAGCAATCTGGGAAAAGGTCAGGCGGAACCCGTACAGAATGATGCCCAGACGCAAAAGATAATGTTTTGCCACGCGCACCCCGTCGTCACAGGAGCGGCTTAAACGCGGATAAAGGGTATTGCCGAGCAGTATGCCGAGCAGTATCGCCAGCGTCAGTGCGCTCATGCCTGCTGCGGTCAGCGTCGGAACAGTCCCTGCCCATAAGGCCACGCCTGCGACCAGTGCGCTGAGTGCAAGCCCCGGTAACAGGCCAGGCTTCAGCAGGGGGGCATGTTGGGATTGTGTGATGTTGTTCATAGCCTTCTCCTTTGTCTGCGGAAAAGGGTACGTCGCGATGGTTTAAAGGTAAAATTGATTATATATTTATAATTAATCTTTATAAGTGGTAAGGGCAGGGTATGCATATCACGCTCCGGCAGCTTGAAGTGTTTGCCGAGGTTTTGAAAAGCGGATCAACGACGCAGGCCTCACAGAGGCTTGCGCTGTCGCAGTCTGCGGTCAGCGCCGCATTAACCGATCTGGAAGGCCAGCTCGGTGTACAGCTGTTTGACCGGGTAGGTAAAAGGCTGGTGGTGAATGAGCATGGCCGCCTGCTTTATCCGCGCGCGCTGGCATTGCTGGAACAGGCGCTTGAAATTGAACAGTTATTTCGCGAAGAGAACGGGGCCATACGGGTGTATGCCAGTAGCACCATCGGCAACTATATTTTGCCGGAAGTGATCGCCCGCTATCGTCGCGATCTGCCGGATCTGCCGCTGGATATGCGCGTCGGTAACAGTCAGGACGTGATCAACGCGGTGGCAGATTTTCGTGTGGATATCGGCCTGATTGAAGGACCGTGCCACATGGCCGAAATCATTGCCGAGCCCTGGCTTGAAGATGAGCTGGTAGTGTTTGCGCCGCCGGGCTGCGCATTACTCCAGGGTGAGGTCACGCTGTTACGGCTTGCGGCAGCCCCCTGGATCCTGCGTGAACGCGGTTCAGGGACCCGTGAAATTGTCGATTATCTGCTGCTTTCTCATCTGCCTGAGTTTCACCTGGGCATGGAGCTTGGAAACTCCGAGGCAATAAAGCATGCGGTGCGCCACGGTCTGGGCATCAGCTGTTTATCGCGACGGGTGATTGCCGAGCAACTGGATGCCGGCTCACTGGTGGAGGTGCCGCTGCCATTGCCACGCCTGGTGCGCACCCTCTGGCGGATCCATCACCGCCAAAAACACCTCTCCAGCGCACTCCATCGCTTTTTGCGCTACTGCGACATCTGACTGCACCATCACGATGCGCCTGCACCTTTCTGGTGTGCAGGCGTAGCCATAATCTCTCCCCCGACGCCCGCAGCGACAGCGGCCGTCGTGTAGCGCCGCGTTGGCACATTAGTTGCAAAATATGATTCAAAGAATCTTTTGTTTCATAAGCGACAGGGTGATGACGATGAAAAAGTGGATGCGGGCAGCAGCAGGTGCTGCATTAATGTTCTCCTCAGTGAGTGCGGTTCTGGCGGATCAACTGCAGGATATTCAACAGCGCGGCGTGTTGCGCGTTGCGGTGCCGCAGGATTTCCCGCCGTTTGGGTCAGTTGCTATCGACCTTAAGCCGCAGGGCTACGACATTGACATGGCAGAATATCTGGCAAAAGGCATGAAGGTGAAAGTAGAGCTGGTGCCGGTGACCAGTGCCAACCGCGTTCCCTACCTGCAGACCAATAAAGTGGATTTGGTGATTTCCAGCCTCGGTAAAAACGCGGAGCGCGAAAGGGTCATCGATTTCAGCCGCGCCTACGCGCCGTTCTTTCTCGGCGTATTTGGCCCCAAAGATGCCGCGCTTGCCGATGCCAACGCCCTGAGCGGGAAATCGGTGGGGGTCACGCGCGGTGCCGTCGAGGATATGGTCCTGACCGACCTGGTGCCGAAAGATGCGCAACTGAAGCGCTATGAAGATAACAACACCACCATTTCTGCTTATCTTTCCGGACAGGTGCAGTATCTCGCTACCGGTAACGTCGTGGTCGCGGCCATCGCGCGCCAGAACCCATCGCAAGCGCCGGTGAGCAAATTTATGCTCAAAGATTCACCCTGTTACATCGGCCTGAAGAAAAATGAACCAGCGTTGAAAGCGGAAGTGGACAAGCTGGTCGCGCAGGCGCTGAAAGAGGGCACGCTGAACACCTTCTCCGAAAAATGGATGCAGGCGCCATTGCCGGCTCATTTCGGCGCTTAAGGGGTCGGCATGACGACAACCCTTGATTTTGCCGCCCTCTGGCCCTTCTGGCCGCAGTTGCTGGCGGGGCTGTGGACCACGGTCACCCTGACCACTGTGGCGACCCTCGGTAGGGTGTCGCTCGGGATCATCGGCGCGGCGCTGCGCAGTGGTAAACCGACTCTCCTCAGTCACCTCTGGGGGGCGTATGTGGAGCTGATTCGCAATACCCCCTTCGTGGTGCAGCTTTTTTTCATTGTGTTTGGCCTGCCAGGGCTTGGCCTCAAGCTTACGGCAGGGCAGGCGGCGCTGATTGCCATGTTGATTAACCTCGGCGCGTACAGCACTGAAATTATCCGCGCCGGTATTCAGGTCGCGCCAAAAGGCCAGTGGGAAGCGGCGAGGGTGCTGGGATTAACGAAAGTGCAGACCTTTATACGGGTGATTCTCCCCCCGGCGCTGGGGCGGATTTACCCGGCGCTGGTGAGTCAATGCATCATCGTGATGCTGGGGTCATCGGTGGTGTCGCAGGTCTCATATGAAGAGCTGACCTTTATGGCAAACCTGATTCAGTCTCGCACTTTTTTGAGTTTTGAAGTCTATCTGGTCACCACGCTGTTGTACCTTGCGCTCTCATTGCTGATGCGTCAGGTTTTGCTGGCCGCCGGGCGCAAGTGGTTAGGGAGTGAACACTGATGAGCACATTTACCGACTGGGATATTCTGCGCAACCTGCTGCTGGCCGCACGCTGGACGCTGCTGCTCTCCCTGATTGCCTTTATTTGCGGCACCTTAGTGACTCTGCCGCTGCTGGTGCTGCGCATCAGCCGCTGGGTGTGGCCGAAACGTTGTATTGCAGCTTACGCCGCCCTGTTTCAGGGCACGCCGCTGCTGATGCAGCTCTTCCTGGCGTTCTTTGGTCTTGCGCTGTTTGGCATTGATGTCAGCCCCTGGACGGCGGCCACGCTGGCGCTGACCTTATTCACCAGCGCTTTTTTGCTCGATATCTGGTACGGCAGCATCAAAGCGTTACCAAAGGGGCAGTGGGAGGCGTGCCGCTGCCTGGGGTTAAGCTTCGGTCAGACGTTGTTTCGCGTGATTGCGCCCCAGGCAATACGTATTGCCATCGCCCCGACGGTGGGCTTCTCGGTGCAGGTGGTGAAGGGGACAGCCCTGGCTTCCATTATTGGCTTTGTTGAACTCACCAAGGCGGGCACCATGCTCAATAACGTCACCTTTGCACCCTTTAAAGTGTTTGGCCTGGTCGCGCTGGGCTATTTCCTGATGTGTTACCCGCTGTCGCGTTACAGCCGTTACCTGGAGAAGAAATTCCATGCCGCTCATCACCATTAATGACGTGCAAAAATATTACGGCGACAACCATGTGCTGAAGGGCGTCAGTCTGGATATCGAAATGGGTGAAGTGGTGTCGATTATCGGGCGCAGCGGCTCGGGAAAAAGCACGTTGCTGCGCTGCATGAACGGCCTGGAAGGTTACCAGGACGGCAGCATCAAGCTCGGTGGCATGACGGTGACGGACAGAGATTCGCAAGCCCGCGAGATCAGCCGTTCTGTCGGGATGGTGTTCCAGAGTTTTAACCTGTTTCCCCATATGACCGCGCTGGAAAACGTGATGCTGGCGCCGCGCCGGGTGCTGAAATTGCCCGCTGATGAGTGCCGCCAGTTGGCAAAAGAGATGCTGGAGAAGGTCGGGTTAGGGGAGCGTATGGACTATTATCCGTCGAACCTCTCCGGGGGGCAGCAGCAGCGCGTGGCCATTGCCCGTGCGCTGGCGATGAAACCCAAAGTGCTGTTGTGCGATGAAATCACCTCAGCACTGGACCCGGAGCTGGTGGGGGAGGTATTGCGCGTGCTGGAGCAACTTGCCGCTGAAGGTATGACGCTGATTCTGGTGACCCATGAGATGAGTTTCGCCCGGGAAGTGGGTGACAGGGTGGTGTTTATGCATCAGGGAAAAGTCTGGGAGCAGGGGGAGAGCAAGTCGTTCTTTAATCAGCCGAAGACACCAGAATTACAGCAGTTTATTGCGTCGGTAAGAGGGCTGAACTAGCCCTTGTGTAACCACCCCTCATCCTTACCTTCTCCCCAAAAGGGGGGAGGGACCCTGGTAATATTACGTTTTTACCGCCATAACGCGGCGCAATCAGAATAAAGCAATTACAGCGATGACAGGGTCCGGCTGAAAATCGGCGACGCGTATCCGCAAGGCCGGGGCGCCGCGCAGGGATGCGCGGCGAGGGCGGCTTTACAGGGAGGTTTCCTCCGCCCGTCCCCGATAAGCCTGAAGGATTAAGCGTCGTGGACTGCGCAGCGGCGATTTTCTTAGCCGGGAGCCCGGGTCGCCAGGGTGGTGGCGGTGAACCACCCTGGCACGTTCACGGGTTCTGGAGCTACAGAGAAGCAAGGAAGATAAGGTGAACGGAATGACCCTCAGAGCCGCATGTTCCCCTCACCCTGACCTTCTCCCCCAAGAGGAGAGGGAGCTGTCCGTGCTCGCATTTTCTTTGTGGTAATTCCTTAACCCTGAGTGAGAGGGAACTGTCCGTGCTCGCACTTTCTTTGTGGTAATTCCTTAACCCTGAGTGAGAGTGAACCGAACGAGAATGGCTTTGATTTTCTCCCTCTCCCTTAGGGAGAGGGCCGGGGTGAGGGGGCGTCATCCACTGCCTTACTTATAATCCACCTGCTATCATGAAGGTGTCTAATATGAGGGTTTTTGTGCCAGATTGAACCCTTTTCGTTTGCTACAATCGCGCCTCATTTTTTGGATGGATAGCATTTTCTTATGGTTTGTGAAACTAAAACCACACAAGCGCCCACGCTTCGCCGTGCGCTCAAGGCGCGTCACCTGACGATGATCGCCATTGGCGGATCTATCGGAACTGGTCTTTTTGTTGCATCCGGGGCGACGATTTCCGCAGCGGGCCCGGGCGGCGCGCTCTTCTCTTATATTCTCATCGGCCTGATGGTCTATTTCCTGATGACCAGCCTGGGCGAGCTGGCGGCGTACATGCCGGTTTCCGGTTCATTTGCCACCTATGGTCAGCAGTATGTTGAAGAGGGTTTTGGCTTCGCGCTGGGCTGGAACTACTGGTACAACTGGGCCGTCACCATCGCCGTGGACCTGGTTGCCGCGCAGCTGGTAATGACCTGGTGGTTTCCCGATACGCCGGGCTGGATCTGGAGCGCCGTGTTCCTCTGCGTCATCTTCCTGCTGAACTATATCTCGGTGAAGGGCTTTGGTGAGGCCGAATACTGGTTCTCGCTGATTAAAGTGGCGACCGTGGTTATCTTTATCGTCATCGGTATCATGATGATTGTGGGCATTTTCAAAGGCGCGCAGCCTGCGGGGTGGAGCAACTGGACGACAGGAGATGCGCCTTTTGCCGGCGGCCTGTCGGCGATGATTGGTGTGGCCATGATCGTTGGCTTCTCTTTCCAGGGCACCGAGCTTATTGGCATCGCGGCGGGTGAATCTGAAGATCCTGAGAAAAATATTCCGCGCGCCGTGCGCCAGGTCTTCTGGCGTATTCTGCTGTTCTATGTGTTCGCGATTCTGATTATCAGCCTGATCATTCCGTACACCGATCCGAGCCTGCTGCGCAACGATGTAAAAGACATCAGTGTCAGCCCATTCACGCTGGTGTTCCAGCATGCCGGTCTGCTCTCTGCGGCTGCCATTATGAATGCGGTGATCCTGACGGCGGTACTCTCAGCCGGTAACTCTGGCATGTACGCGTCGACCCGTATGCTTTACACCCTGGCCTGCGACGGTAAAGCGCCGCGTATCTTCGCTAAGCTGTCAAAAGGCGGTGTCCCACGCAACGCGCTGTATGCCACTACCGTGATTGCGGGGCTGTGCTTCCTGACCTCTATGTTTGGTAACCAGACGGTTTATCTGTGGTTATTGAATACCTCCGGCATGACGGGCTTTATCGCCTGGCTGGGGATTGCCATCAGCCATTATCGTTTCCGTCGTGGTTATGTGATGCAGGGGCACGATCTCAATAATCTGCCGTACCGCTCGGGTTTCTTCCCGCTGGGGCCGATGTTTGCCTTCGCCCTGTGCCTGATCATTACCCTTGGTCAGAACTATGAAGCCTTCCTGAAAGACACCATTGACTGGGGCGCAGTGGCAGCAACTTACATTGGTATCCCGCTGTTCCTGATTATCTGGTTTGGTTACAAATTCTCCAGAGGCACCCGCTTTGTTAGCTACAAAGAGATGGTGTTCCCGGAGCGTTTTACGAAGTAAATCTCAGTTCCTGGCAGTCACAAATAAAAACGCCCCGGCAATCTGTCGGGGCGTTTTCTCATGTACGGATATCAGAAGCTATAGGTTAAACCGAGAGTATAACGGCGGCCATCAAGCACGGTGTCGTAGGTATCATAGTCAATTTGCTTATCAAGCACGTTATAGACACCCGCAGAAACCAGCAGATCTTTGGTGGCGTTATAGCGCACGCCCACATCCACCTGCGTGTAGGATGGCGTGCCCTGAGACATAGAGGTACGGCTCAGGTATTCCGAGGTTTTGCCGCGGAAGTTCAGGCGGCTCCATAAGCCCACATCCTGCATCGCCTGCCAGTCCAGCGTGGTGTTCAGCATGTGTTTTGGCATTTTGTTCAATGGTTTGCCAGAGAACTGCCCGCTTTTTTGCTCAGACTCCGTGTAGGTGTAATTGGCGGTCAGGTTCAGGTCAGGGGTGATTTTCCAGCCAAAGGAGGACTCCACGCCGCGCATGTTAGCTTTGTCGACGTTCACCCGGTCACTGACGAAATCATAGCTGACGTTACCGATAGTACAGGCCGGATCGGCGCTACTGTTGCAGCGACGAACTTCAGTTATTTTGTTTTTAAAATCGGTGTTAAAGAGGGTGATCCCGGCGTTCAGGTTATCGTTGTTATCCCACAACAAGGCCAGTTCTTCGCTTACGCTCTTCTCGGGCTTCAAATCCGGGTTACCCACGATAATGCCGTTCAGTCGACCGCCCCCTGTCACCTGTCCCCAGTTCGCGGAGGACTGACGCAAATCAGGTGCCCGATAACCGGCGGATACGCCCCCTTTCAGCGTCCATTGATCGGTCAGATGCCAGACACCGTAGCCACGCGGCGTCCAGTTGGTGCCATAGTTTTCATCCTTGTCCATACGCAGACCGCCGGTCAGACTCAGATTATCGAGAATGGCCCACTCATCTTCAGCAAACAGCGCCCAGCTCCAGCGGGTCAGTTTATTCAGACCGTCTGCCGCTTCCAGCTGGTTACCGTTATCGCGCAGTTTTTCGTAGCGATACTGACCGCCCAGCGTCAGGGTATGCGCATCCAGGAAGATCTGGTTCTGGGTGTTAAAGGTGGTGTTCCAGGACTTCATTTCACGACCTGGGTTATTGGTCTCTTCCTGCTGGAGATAGCTGACGGTGTTGACGTCTTCGTAATACCCGCTGTGGGTCAACGCATAAGTGGTGTGCTCGTAGCGGCTTTCACTTTTGCTGTTGGGGGTGCAGACGCTTCCACGGCAGCTTTGCGCAGCAGACGATTTACCTGGCGTACTGTTTCGATCCTGTAATTCACGTGAGACATCGAAATCGATGTCGTTTTTATCATCCGGTGTAAAGTTCAGTGTGACCCCGCCGTTGCGCAGACGCTGCTCGTTGTAGCCATTAAGAATCTTATCTTCGGCACGACGGGAGAAGAGGCCGGTCGCCTTCACGCCCAGCAGACCATCAATTAACGGGCCGGAGGCATAGGCATTGGTCTGATACAGATCGCCGGAGTCGCGATTTTCCTGCCAGGTGGCATCGCCATGCAGCGAGCCTGTCCAGGCCTGGGTATTGGAGACTTTTTTGGTGATGACGTTGATAACCCCGCCCATTGCATCCGAACCGTAGAGCGAGGACATCGGGCCACGAATCACTTCAATACGCTCTATGGATTCCAGAGGGGGCAGCCAGCCCTGTTCTATACCGGCGTTGTCGCTGTTCGGCCGAGTGCCACGGGTGCTGACGCGTTTGCCATTAACCAGGAAAAGGGTGTACTGGGAGCCCATACCGCGAATGCTGATATCGCTGCTACTGCCTCCGCCCGTTACCACTACGCCCGGGACATCTTTCAGGGCGTCGGTAACATCACGATAGGCCTTATCTTCGATTTGTTGTTTAGAGATAACCGAAATTGAGGCCGGGGCATTCTGGATTTTTTGTTCAAAACCGGTAGCGGAGACAACAACGGTATCCTGGTCGGCGGCGTGTAACAGGGAGGGGGAGAGTGCTGCACAGATTGCGACAGCAAGGACGTTTGCGCGAGGTGTCATCATCATGTCATTCCGTTTCAATGAAAAAGATGCCATATCAAAACCATGAAAACGCTAAGTGTTTGTCTTTTAAGCCTTCATGAGATGGCGAAGCGCAGGGATTGTGAAGAAAAAATGTCTTTATGTAAATACAAGTGAGAATTGAAATCATTTGTATTTAATTATTAATAAATGAAGAAAGCAAAGACGTTCAACGGGATAGGGGTGAATGTAAGGAAAAGTAAAGGGGAGGGCAGGTGCCCTCCCGCCTTATTTCAGGAGATGCCCGGCATGAAAACGCAGGTGATCTTCAATAAAGGAGGCAATGAAATAGTAGCTATGATCGTAACCCGGCTGCACGCGAAGCGTCAGCGGCCATGCATTCTGACGGGCGACTTCGGTCAGTCGCGCAGGTTGCAATTGCTCCGCGAGGAACTGGTCTGCATCTCCCTGATCGATAAGGGTCGGGATAGCATCTTCAGCCTGGCTTGCCTGCATCAAAAGGCAGCTGTCCCACGCCTGCCATGCAGACGTATCGTGACCAAGATAGGCCGTAAAGGCTTTCTGGCCCCAGGGGACTTTTATTGGGTTAACAATAGGGGCGAATGCCGAGACGCTGGTAAAACGGCCCGGGTTTTTCAGCGCCATTATCAATGCGCCATGACCTCCCATTGAGTGACCGCTGATAGCCTGACGATCGCTTACGGCAAATTCCGCCTGAATTAGTGCAGGCAGCTCATCGCGCAGATAGTCGTACATCCGGTAGTGAGAAGCCCAGGGCTGCTCGGTCGCATTAAGATAAAAACCCGCCCCTTTTCCCAGATCGTAACCGTCAGCATCCGCGACATCGTCACCGCGCGGGCTGGTGTCCGGCATGACTAGCGCTATACCCAGCTCAGCCGCCACGCGCTGCGCGCCTGCTTTGAAGGTAAAGTTCTCGTCATTGCAGGTCAGGCCGGAGAGCCAGTAAAGGACCGGCGGCGGTGTATTTTCACGGACAGGGGGCAAAAAGATGCTGAACGTCATCGCGCATTTCAGCACGGTTGAGTCATGTCGCACACGTAGCTGACGCCCTTCAAAACAGCGGTGCTCTTCAAGCAATTCCATGCAAGGCTCCTTTGAACTCGATTAAATAAAAGCGTGATAGCTCTCCATAATACAGATTATTCATGTCGCTGTGAGCAACTTTAACTTTCGCTTCGTTTCATCATATTGCATCATAAATTTTACTTTTTTTTAACTTTCGGGGTGCGGATGGCGCTTAGAATTGCGCTGAGCGGTTTTATTGTGCTGGTCGTGGCGATGGGAATAGGGCGCTTTGCTTTCACGCCTCAGGTGCCGCTGATGATCCACGATGGGCAACTGACCCTGACCAGCGCCGGGCTGGTGGCCGCCATGAACTACCTTGGTTACCTCATTGGCGCATGGGACGCAATGCGTGCCCGTCGCCACGTCGAAATGCGTCTGTACCTCGGCGTCGCGGGTGCCGTTGCTTTGACCTTGCTCTCCGCTGTTGCCGACAACCCGTTCACGCACGCTGCGCTACGTCTGGTGATTGGTGCCATGAGCGGCTGGGCGATGGTGCTGACCGCCGCCTGGACCAACGAGCGTCTGGCACACCATGCCCGCCCCGGCCTCAGCGCCGCCGTGTTTGCTGGGCCTGGCGCAGGCATTGCCTTAAGTGGCGTGCTGGCAGTGGCTATTCAGTCGCGCGGTCTTTCTGCCGCGGCGGCCTGGCAGGTTTACGGCGTGCTGGCGCTGATCCTGATTGCCTTTATTGGACGTTATCTGCCGCGCCCTGGGCAGTTACATCGCTCTGGCGACCAGCCGGCGCCTTTGCCTCTCACCCCTGACCTCAGGCGCCTGGTCTTAAGTTATAGCCTGGCGGGCTTTGGTTACATCCTGCCGGCCACCTTTTTATCGCAAATGGCGGCGCTGCGTTTTCCGGGAAGCCTGTTTGCCCAGTTTGTCTGGCCGGTCTTCGGCGCGGCGGCGGTGGTGGGTATTGCGCTGAGTATCGCGCTGCGTCATCTGGGAGAGAGCCATCAGCGCCTTGCCATAGTGTTATGGCTGCAGGGCGCAGGCGTATTAGCAGCAAGCGTGCTGCCGGGAATGAGCGGACTGGTGACTGGCGCGCTGTTAGTCGGCGGCGGTTTTCTGTGTGCGGTGCAGTTGTCGCTGTTATATGGCCGTGAACTGGCACCGAACCACGCGCGATATATGGCCGGGTTATTGACCACCGGTTATGCTATCGGACAACTGATTGGGCCCGTAACCTCAGCGCTCTCAACCTGGCTTACGCAGCGGCTGGAACCCGCGTTGGGGCTGGCGGGAATCGCCTTGCTGACGGGTGGTCTTCTGGTGTGGAAGCGTGCGCGTTAACAGGCGCGGGCTATTTCATTAATTATCGCCGTGAATACTGGATTCTGTGCGCGACCTCACGCACAATGCTTGCTCACTTCGCTTGTCATTCGGGCGAAGATGCCACACCTGCAGGAGAATAAAAAATGTCATCACTCAGTAAAGAAGCGGCTCTCGTTCATGAGGCCCTGGTTGCTCGCGGCCTTGAAACCCCCTTGCGTCCACCCGTCGACCTGGATAACGAATCCCGCAAGCGCCTGATAGCCGGTCATATGACTGAGATTATGCAGCTTCTTAATCTCGATCTTGAGGATGACAGCCTGATGGAGACGCCGCACCGTATTGCTAAAATGTACGTTGATGAGATCTTCTCGGGCCTCGACTATGCCAATTTCCCGAAAATTACCGTCATCGAAAATAAGATGAAAGTGGATGAAATGGTCACGGTACGCGATATCACGCTGACCAGCACCTGCGAGCACCATTTTGTCACCATCGACGGTAAAGCGACCGTGGCGTATATTCCAAAAGATTCGGTCATTGGGCTCTCCAAGATCAACCGCATTGTGCAGTTTTTTGCCCAACGTCCGCAGGTGCAAGAGCGTCTTACGCAGCAGATCCTGACCGCCCTTCAGACCCTGCTCGGCACCAACAATGTCGCGGTTTCCATTGATGCCGTGCATTATTGCGTGAAAGCGCGCGGTATCCGCGATGCCACCAGCGCCACCACCACCACCTCGCTGGGGGGATTGTTTAAGTCCAGCCAGAACACGCGTCAGGAATTCCTGCGCGCCGTGCGTCACCATAACTAGTTTTTAACAGGAGCCGGGTACATGGAAAGAAATGTCACGCTGGATTTTGTTCGTGGCATTGCCATTCTCGGTATCCTGCTGTTGAACATCGTCGGCTTTGGTCTGCCTAAAGCCGCCTATCTTAATCCCGCCTGGAAAGGCAGCATCAGTTTGCAGGATGCCTGGACATGGGCGGCACTCGACCTCGTGGCGCAGGTCAAATTTCTCTCTCTGTTCGCCATCCTCTTCGGGGCCGGCTTACAAATGCTCTTACCGCGCGGTAAACGCTGGATACAGTCACGTTTAACCCTGCTGGCGCTGCTTGGCTTCATCCACGGGCTGGTGTTCTGGGACGGCGATATTCTGCTGGCGTATGGTTTGATTGGCCTGGTCGCCTGGCGAATGGTACGTGATGCCGTCAACGTGAAAACGCTCTTTAATACCGGTGTGGCGCTCTACATTATTGGCATTGCGGTGCTGCTGCTGTTGGGGGTGATTTCCGGGAGTACGCCAAACCGTTCATGGCTGCCGGATGCGGCTACGCTGCAGTACGAAGGTTACTGGAAGACCACGGGCGGGTTCATGGAGGCCATTGGTAACCGTGCCGATATGCTCTCAAATGGATTGCTGGCGCTGGGAGCGCAATATGGCTGGCAGCTTGCCGGGTTAATGCTGATTGGGGCAGCCCTGATGCGTAGCGGCTGGCTGAAAGGGCAGTTCAGTCTGTCACATTATCGCCGCACGGGGCTTTTCCTGACGTTGCTGGGGCTTGCCATAAATCTGCCCGCCATTATTGCCCAGTGGCAGCTGGAATGGGCCTACCGCTGGTGTGCATTTATTTTACAGGCACCCCGCGAACTCAGTGCGCCGCTCCAGGTGCTGGGTTATACCTCACTCATTTTTGGCTTCTGGCCGCAGCTCTGCCGGAGCAGGCTGGTGAATGCCATTGCCTGCGTCGGACGCATGGCGCTCAGTAATTATCTCTTGCAGACGCTGATTTGCACCACGCTGTTTTACCGTTTTGGTTTGTTCATGAAGTTTGACCGCCTGCAGCTGCTGGCACTGGTTCCCCTCGTCTGGGCGGTCAATATCCTCTTCTCCCTCTTCTGGTTACGTCGCTTTCGTCAGGGTCCCTTCGAGTGGCTCTGGCGTCAGTTAACCGCTCGTGCTGCGGGGATGTCATTACCCCGCACATCCAGATAACGATCTGGATCACAATCATTAACAAAATGGATGTAACCGTTTCCATTCGTGTGATGCCACTCACGTAGCGGACTTACGCCGACTGAGAGAATACTCGCCTTGCTAACGACAGGGGGTGTGTCTGTGAGCTTCCGCCATCCATACAGGGTAAAACTATGGTAACCATTCGTGACGTGGCCCGTCAGGCGGGCGTTTCCGTTGCGACGGTTTCTCGCGTATTGAACAACAGTGCGCTGGTAAGCCAGGATACGCGTGAGGCCGTAACCCGTGCGGTTGCGCAGCTTGGCTACCGGCCAAACGCAAACGCGCAGGCGCTGGCCACTCAGGTCAGCGACACCATTGGTGTTGTGGTGATGGACGTATCCGATGCTTTCTTCGGTGCGCTGGTGAAAGCGGTGGATGTCGTCGCGCAGCAGCACCAGAAATATGTGCTGATAGGTAACAGCTACCACGAGGCTGAAAAAGAGCGTCATGCCATTGAGGTTCTGATTCGTCAACGCTGTAACGCCTTGATTGTTCACTCTAAAGCACTGAGTGATGAAGAGCTTGTCGGGTTTATGGAACAGATCCCCGGCATGGTGCTCATCAACCGTGTGGTGCCCGGGTATGCCCACCGCTGCGTTGAGCTGGATAACGTAAGCGGCGCCATTATGGCGACCCGAATGCTTCTTAATCATGGGCATCAGCGCATCGGGTATCTTGCTTCAAGCCATCAGATTGAAGATAACGATTTGCGCCGTGAGGGCTGGTTTAAGGCGCTGGCAGAACACGGTGTTACTGCACCGGACACCTGGGTTGGCACCGGCTCGCCCGATATGCAGGGCGGAGAGGCGGCAATGGTGGAGCTGCTGGGGCGTAACCTACAACTTACCGCGGTATTTGCCTATAACGACAGCATGGCCGCAGGCGCACTGACGGCGCTGAAAGACAATGGCATTGCGGTGCCACCGCATCTCTCCCTGATTGGCTTTGACGACATCCCCATTGCTCGTTACACCGACCCGCAACTGACCACGGTGCGCTATCCCATCGCCTCAATGGCGCGACTGGCGACCGAGCTGGCGCTGATGGGGGCCGCGGGCAAGCTTGATCCTGAAGCAAAACACTGCTTTATGCCGACGCTGGTGCGTCGTCACTCTGTTACATCACGGCAAATTGGGGTAACGATCACTAACCTATGAGTTTTGATGATGTAACCGTTTTCAATCTGTGAGTAAATTCACAGTATCTTAACAACGCGCTGACTATGATGTCAGCGTTTTAAGAGCTGAAACACGATGTAACGGTGGCGACCCGGCAATGGGGGCGTCAGTAAGCCTGAAGCATCGACAATTGCGCATCACTGGAGCGTTACCTTACACGGAAGAAAGAATTTTTTGAGTGAACTTCGGCCGACAGTAACGTTTCACTACCTTGCTGCCCCGCCGACCCTTGAATTCACAAGAACTACCCTGCAAAAAACCGGAGATACCATGAATAAGAAGGTGTTGACTCTGTCTGCTGTTATGGCAAGCATGCTGTTTGGCGCGGCCGCTCACGCTGCGGATACCCGTATTGGTGTGACCATTTATAAATACGATGACAACTTTATGTCCGTTGTACGTAAAGCCATCGAGAAAGACGCTAAAGACGCTTCCGGCGTACAGCTGCTGATGAACGACTCGCAGAACGACCAGTCCAAACAGAACGATCAGATTGACGTGCTGCTGGCAAAAGGCGTGAAAGCACTGGCGATCAACCTGGTTGACCCGGCGGCTGCAGGTACCGTCATTGAGAAAGCACGTGGGCAGAATGTGCCTATCGTCTTCTTCAACAAAGAACCGAACCGTAAAGCGCTGGATAGCTACGACAAAGCCTTCTATGTGGGTACTGACTCTAAAGAATCCGGCATCATTCAGGGCGACCTGATTGCTAAACACTGGGCTGCGAACAAAAACTGGGACCTGAACAAAGATGGTCAGATCCAGTTCGTTCTGCTCAAAGGCGAACCGGGCCACCCGGATGCAGAAGCACGTACCACTTACGTTATCAAAGAGCTGAATGATAAAGGCATCAAAACTGAGCAGCTTCAGCTTGATACCGCGATGTGGGACACCGCAATGGCGAAAGATAAGATGGATGCATGGCTCTCTGGCCCGAATGCAAACAAAATTGAAGTCGTGATTGCCAACAACGACGCCATGGCGATGGGTGCAGTTGAAGCACTGAAAGCGCACAATAAGTCCGCTATTCCGGTATTTGGTGTGGATGCCCTGCCAGAAGCACTGGCACTGGTTAAATCTGGCGCACTGGCCGGTACCGTTCTGAACGATGCCAACAACCAGGCGAAAGCGACCTTTGATCTGGCGAAAAACCTCGCCGACGGCAAAGGCGCGGCGGATGGCACCGACTGGAAAATCGACAACAAAATTGTGCGTATTCCTTACGTTGGTGTAGATCAGGAAAACCTGTCTCAATTTACTGGTAAGTAATCTTTAGCTTTTCGTACACACAGGGCGCGAGATCCTGCGCCCTGTTATAATAACTATGCCAGGCCAACAAGGTATAATTATGGTCAGCAACAATACTCAGTCGTCCGGTGAATTCTTGTTGGAAATGAGCAATATCAACAAGTCCTTTCCTGGCGTAAAGGCTCTCGATAATGTGAATTTAAAAGTGCGTCCTCATTCTATCCATGCATTAATGGGAGAGAATGGCGCGGGTAAATCAACATTATTAAAATGCCTTTTTGGGATCTACCAAAAAGATTCCGGCAGCATTCTTTTTATGGGAAAAGAAATAGATTTCCATTCTGCAAAAGAAGCACTGGAAAATGGTATCTCAATGGTTCATCAGGAATTAAACCTGGTGTTGCAACGTTCTGTTATGGACAACATGTGGCTGGGTCGTTATCCGACCAAAGGCGTGTTTGTCGATCAGGACAAAATGTATCGCGATACCAAAGCCATTTTCGATGAGCTGGATATTGATATCGATCCCCGTGCGCGTGTCGGAACCTTATCCGTTTCGCAAATGCAGATGATCGAAATTGCGAAAGCGTTCTCCTATGACGCCAAAATCGTTATTATGGATGAGCCTACTTCCTCGTTGACCGAAAAAGAAGTTAATCATCTTTTTACTATTATTCGTAAGCTGAAAGATCGTGGCTGCGGTATCGTTTATATCTCACATAAAATGGAAGAAATTTTCCAGCTGTGCGATGAAATCACGATCCTGCGCGATGGTCAGTGGATTGCCACCCAGCCGCTTGAAGGGCTGGATATGGATAAGATCATCGCTATGATGGTTGGCCGTTCACTGAATCAGCGTTTCCCGGATAAACATAACACCCCTGGCGAAACTATTCTTGAGGTGCGCAACCTGACGTCGATGCGCCAGCCGTCAATTCGTGATATCTCCTTTGATTTGCGCAAAGGTGAGATCCTCGGTATCGCGGGACTGGTCGGGGCGAAGCGTACTGATATTGTGGAAACGTTATTTGGCATCCGTGAAAAAGCATCGGGTACCATTAAGCTACATGGCAAAAGTATTAATAACCACAACGCGAATGAAGCCATTAATAATGGTTTTGCGCTGGTGACGGAAGAACGTCGTTCTACCGGTATTTATGCTTATCTGGATATTGGTTTCAACTCACTGATTTCTAATATTCAGAACTACAAAAATAAAGTTGGTTTGCTCGACAATTCCCGCATGAAGAGTGACACCCAATGGGTAATTGACTCAATGCGCGTGAAAACGCCTGGCCACCGTACACAAATCGGCTCCCTTTCCGGTGGGAACCAACAGAAAGTGATTATTGGTCGCTGGCTGTTGACTCAACCTGAAATACTGATGCTGGATGAGCCTACTCGTGGTATCGACGTAGGTGCGAAATTCGAAATCTATCAGCTGATTGCGGAGCTGGCGAAAAAGAATAAAGGGATAATTATTATCTCCTCAGAAATGCCTGAATTGTTGGGTATCACTGACCGTATTCTGGTGATGAGCAATGGTCTCGTCGCTGGAATTGTTGACACGAAAACGACAACGCAAAACGAAATTCTCCGTCTTGCGTCTTTGCACCTTTAAGATCAGGGGCTCCTCATGAGTGCGTTAAATAAAAAAACTTTTCTCACTTATCTGAAAGACGGCGGTATCTACGTTGTTCTTTTGGTGTTGCTGGCAATTATTATTTTCCAGGACCCCACCTTCTTAAGTTTGCTGAACTTAAGTAACATTCTGACCCAGTCCTCGGTGCGCATTATTATTGCACTGGGCGTTGCCGGTCTGATTGTGACGCAGGGTACTGACCTTTCCGCCGGTCGTCAGGTGGGTCTGGCAGCGGTTGTTGCCGCAACGTTGTTGCAGTCCATGGAGAACGTTAACAAAGTTTTCCCGGAAATGCAGACCATGCCAATCATTGCCGTTGTGGCGATTGTGTGTGTTATCGGGGCGATTATCGGCCTGATTAACGGGATTATCATTGCCTACCTGAACGTGACGCCCTTTATTACCACCCTGGGTACCATGATCATCGTTTACGGTATTAACTCCCTGTACTACGACTTCGTGGGTGCGTCGCCAATTTCGGGTTTCGACAGTGGTTTCTCCACCTTTACGCAGGGCTTTGTTGCGCTGGGCTCGTTCCGCCTCTCTTACATCACCTTCTACGCGCTGATTGCCGTGGCGTTTGTTTGGGTGCTCTGGAACAAAACTCGCTTCGGTAAAAACATTTTCGCTATCGGTGGTAACCCGGAAGCAGCGAAAGTGTCTGGCGTTAACGTTGCGCTGAACCTGCTGATGATTTATGCCCTCTCCGGTGTGTTCTACGCCTTCGGTGGGATGCTGGAAGCGGGCCGTATCGGTTCGGCGACCAACAACCTCGGCTTTATGTATGAACTGGATGCGATTGCGGCCTGCGTGGTGGGTGGCGTCTCCTTCAGCGGCGGTGTAGGTACCGTTCTGGGTGTGGTAACCGGTGTCATTATCTTCACCGTTATCAACTACGGCCTGACCTATATCGGTATTAACCCTTACTGGCAGTACATCATCAAGGGCGGCATCATCATCTTCGCGGTGGCGCTGGATTCTCTGAAATACGCCCGTAAGAAATAAGTGCTCTGCGCCGGCCGCTACCTGGCCGGTAAAGCTAAAACCCCGTCTCGTTGCAGACGGGGTTTTTTATGGGCGGTTTACGCACATCGGGAGAGGGCATCCGCTGCGGTGATGAGCGCCAGATGGCTCAGACCCTGAGGGACGTTTCCGCGCCACTCGCCGCTGCGGACATCAAACATCTCGTTAAAGGTTTCAACGTTGCCTTTGTCGCAGAGCGTTTCCAGTATGGTGTCCATACAGGTTGTGGCGCGTTCCTGTTCACCCATATAGGCCAGCGCTTCGACCAGCCAGAATGAACAGGCGACAAACGTACTCTCTTCCTTTTCCACCTCGCTGTAGCGATAGAGCATGGGGGTGCCATGACCCAGTTCGCGGATGATGGCATCAAGCGTCGACTTCATGCGCGCCGGGTTGCATTGCCGTCCGTAGTGCCATGCCATGCAGAGCGAAGCATCCAGTTTGTCGGTGCCCGCATAGAAGGTGTATGCCTGCTTTTTCTCCGACCAGCAATGCGTTTCAATCCACTCCTGAATGCGCACTTTCTCCCGGTCCCAGCGCTCAAGCCAGGTCTTTTCAATGTGCCCTTCATTGGCGAGGTAAACGGCCACATCCAGGGTAACCCAGCAGGCCATCTTTGAGTGGGTATAGTGCTGGAGATCGTGCAGTTCCCAGATGCCTGAATCATCCTGACGCCAGGTATCTGCACAGGTGTTGGCGAGTGCGGCCAACAGTCTGGCGGTAGTGAGATCGAGAATATGGCCTGCCCGGACAAACAGCATTGCGGTTGCCAGTAAATCGCCGTACATACTCAGTTGCTGCTGATCCCGTGCATTGTTGCCAATACGCACCGGGCGGGAGTTTTTATATCCACTCAACGGTGGATAGTGCTCAGCCGGGACAATTCCCCCTTGCAGGGTATAGCAGGCAAGCACCTTACCGTCGTGGCGCAGGATAGTATTGGTAAGCCATGAGAATGCCGCTTTACACTCTTCAAGGGCCCCAATAATGCTGAATGCGCGAATGATAAGGCAGGCATCGCGGGTCCACGCATAGCGATAATCATAATTTTTTTCCCCACCTATCCCTTCCGGAAGCGAGGTGGTAGGCGCAGCCGCCAGCGCGCCGGTCGGCGAGTAGAGCAAAAATTTCAGCGCCAGCGCAGAGCGTGTAACGTGGCCCGGATAGGCCCCTTCATAGGTCAGGCTTTCGGCCCAGATGCGCCAGACATGGTCAGAGGTATCAATATGCCCGTCTATTTTTTCCAGGGACGGGATAGCAAGCGGCTCTTTTTCACTGACTAACAGGGCAATAAGGGAGCGCACGCCTTTACGGGTGATGAGTGTGCCTTCAATGGCGTGATCGTCATAGCAGGTAATGCTGACGTCCTCTGTTGAACGCAGCATGCTCATCAAATCACCGATGTGCATCACCTGACCCTGTTCCGTCTTCTGCATCCAGGGCGCTCGCGTACAGGCGGCGCTACCGGGAACAAACATCATGCGAAGTTCGACTTCACCCTCAATGCCCTCAATACGCCGCGCCAGTTCACACCACGGCAGTCGACCTGCATAGTTACTGTTCAGTGACTCGGTAATCAGCACGCTGCCTGAGGCAGTGTCAAAGCGGGTTTCAAGCACATTGCTGTTATCACGATAGCGTCGCTGAACACGGTACTCTTCTACCGGTTCAATCTGGAAATAGCCGCCCGTGGCAGCATCCAGAATGCGATCGAAGAGAGGAGGGGAGTCCATATTGGGGGCGCACCACCAGTCGATAGCGCCATCCGGCGCAATCAGTGCGACTGAGCGCCCGTCACCAATAGCCGCATAATCGCCCAGTCCCGCGTACCCGTCGATTCGTTTTGGGTGAATGTACGACTCGTTCTTCATCTTTTCTCCTGTTTAAGACAGGACAGCAGAGAGCCGCCCCGTATTAAGCGTAAACAGAATTAGCGAGAACGCTGAAAAATGCCGATGATTTCACAAAAATTTTCAATGATGACTTATTGCAGGGGGCAGGTTTGCACTTGCCTGGCCTGAATTGACGACACTTTCTGTCGGAATGTACCGGGCATACAGCGGGAGGAGAACAGCAGGCAGCTATCCTGGAGAATAGTCATTTTTGAGGGGGTAGCCACGGTAAGGGAGAATCACCGTCGTCATGGCGTTGAGCAGATGTAGGCTCCAGGAGCAGGTCAAAACCTGCCCCTGGATGTGACGGATTACACCGTACCGGTGCCGCCATCTGAGCACCATACCTGACCGGATGAATAAGAACTTTCATCAGAGGCAAACAGCACGTACAACGGCGCAATTTCTACTGGCTGACCAGGGCGGCCAAGCGGGGCAGAAGCACCAAATTGTTTCACTTTTTCCTGAGGCTGCCCGCCGCTCGATTGCAGCACGGTCCAGTAAGGGCCGGGAGCAACGGCATTAACGCGAATGCCTTTCGAGCCCAGCTGTTGGGCCAGTGCTTTGGTAAAGGCCGCGTTACAGGCTTTGGTCTGCGCATAGTCGAGCAGCATCGGGCTTGGCTGGTAAGCCTGAACGGAAGTGGTATTGATAATCACCGCCCCTTCCTGCAGGTGCGGAATTGCCGCTTTGGTTATCCAGAACGGTGCATACACGTTGGTTTTGAAGGTCGCGTCGAAGGCTTCGGTAGTCAGGTCTTCAATGGACTCGCAAAATTGCTGGCGGCCCGCGTTATTTACCAGCACTTCCAGCCCGCCGAGCTGACTTACCGCATCTTCCACCAGTTGCTTACAGAATGCTTCGTCGCGAATATCGCCAGGCAACGCAACGGCTTTGCGCCCTTCAGCGTTGATAAGGGCAATAACGGCTTCAGCATCCGACTGCTCTTCTGGCAGATAATTTATTGCCACATCTGCCCCTTCACGAGCGAATGCGATAGCAACAGCGCGCCCGATACCTGAGTCACCCCCGGTGATGAGCGCTCGTTTGCCAGCCAGTCTTCCGGAGCCGATATAACTGGTTTCACCATGATCGGGGATAGGTTTCATCTCCGATGCCAGTCCCGGTGGCTGCTGTGGCTGTTCAGGAAAAGGTGGGCGCGGATATTGAAGATGTTTTTTGTCTGCAGGAGTCATATTTATCTACCTCTTAGAGAAAGCCATTTACACAAAACCAGAATTTTAAGGTAGACCCAAATATTCGTTTTCGCTAACAACCAGGAATAAACCAAACATTAATTTGATTATTTATACAAATTTAAGGGTGCCAGTGGATTATTAAAAATGCCAAATTAAAACTTCGTTTTAAATAATCTTTAATTTATGAACGTCAAGAATATATCCTTACAATGTGCTTTTTTGAACATAAAACCAACAACTTGTTAACTAATCAATGTGCCGAAAATAACATTGTTAGAGAATTATCTTAAAAGAGCTAATAAGAGGTCTTACCACTAATGTCACCCAAAAAATATATTGCTTCAGAAACGAAAAGTTCACGCATTACGTGTTGTTAAATTTTTCGTTTCGGTGCTACGCTCATGGAGGCATAACTTTCGTCACAACATTCACAAGGAGATTAGGATGAACAACGAATCAGCATTTCCTGCATTTCCAGTTAATGGATGGCAGGTAGGCGCAGTGGAAGATCTGAATAGTGTGGTGATACAGTTTGGCTATAGCACATCACCTTATGCACCGGGTGGCTCAACGTTCGAATCGCAGTTTTTCAGCCTCACACCTGAAAAGGTACGCAGCCTGATTTATGATTTGCAGGTCAGTTTGCACAAGTATGAAGATAAAGTAGCCTGACGGATTACTGTCAGCAGGGGTGCGTGTAGTGGCAGCAGTCTGTAAAGTATCAACGGTCTGCTGCAAGGATATATTTGTAGCATTACAACGTTTTACCTGATTAATCGTGCAGCGCTCACAAATATGGATGTTTAAGGCTAATCTTAATGTCAGGATCGTAATCAGATCTATGCTTATTGATGAGACAATGAAGTAATGATGAGCTGGAGCGCCTATGAATGTTGTGTATTTCAAAGTTGATCATCCGCCGCATGAAAAAATTCACCCCATTCACTTCTACCTGAAATCGGTAAAGCTTATCCGTGATAATGAGGTTATTGCCGATCTGGGCGACCTTAAAATCACCTCATTGCCATTTTACTCCTTCAGCATTGTCCCCACGGGCTTTGGCAAAATAGAGTTTAGCCTTGCAAACCGCTCTCAGCTGCGTATTGAATGCTCGACAGGATATATAAAAACCGGTGAATATTTGGTTGCTACACCTGAAGGTGAAGTAATCATGTCTTTTAACGCGTTAAGCGGTCTGTGGACGTTAAATAAGGCGGAGAAACGGGTTATCGATATTCAGGAGTTTACCGAGCGCCACTATTATTTACTTGGCCCGGTGAGAAATATTAACCGTGGCGCCTCGGTTTACTGACCCGACACGCACTATTCCTGACTGTTTTTCTTTTGCAGATCAAGCAACTGTTCGATGGTAACTGCAGGGTAGTCCTGCGCATCGTTCGGCACTTCCTGTAAAGAGGGGATCGGCTCCAGCGGCCCCAGGAAGCGTGGCTCGCGTTTGAACACATACAGATCAGCAATGGTGGCGAGCCGCGCGCCAAATTCCCGTACCCGCACACTCCACATATTCTTCGGCGAAGGCACGGCATAACATTGTGCCTGAATCCCCATATAACGGGCGATAAACAGGGCGCGCTCGCAATGGAAACGCTGGGTAATAATAATAAAATCGTTGGTATCAAAGACTTTGCGCGTGCGCACAATCGAGTCCAGCGTGCGGAATCCCGCATAATCAAGAACGATATCGGAAGGGTCAACGCCGCCTGCTATGAGGTCTTTGCGCATGGTCACCGGCTCATTGTAGCTCTGCTGGGCATTGTCGCCGCTTAGAAGCAGGTAGTTAACTTTGCCGCTGTTATAAGCATTTAACGCGCCCTGAATGCGGTAGCGGTAATACTGATTAATCACGCCGGTGCGGTAATATTTTGCTGTACCCAGTACCACGCCCACCTGACGCCACGGAAGGTCCTGCAGATCATCGTAAATGTAAGGGGCGGTTTTCCAGCTCATCCAGCGATCCAGGCCGAGCGCCGTTAACAGCAGTAAGCCGATAAGGACAAACAGGCTGTAAACAAAACGCTTCAACATGTAGACAAACTCGGTACAGGATTAAATTTCACTCAAGGCTACTTTACCCGTTCGGCAAGCGCAAGAAACGGAGGTTCAACTGCGGGGTTTTTCACCACTGCGGGAGCGAGCCCGCAGGGGAGAGATCAGGCAAGACGTTCGTGGTCAACGTTCTGACAGCCCAGCGCACGCAGGGTGGCCATTGTGGCATCCCACTGCGTTAAAGGCGCGTCCGCTTTTTCTGCCAGCACCGCACGTTGGATATCCGGATAATCATAACCGCTGAGGCTCAGCAGATTGAGCGCCCCTTGCAGAGGGGGAAGGGTGGGGTTAAACGCCGCATTTTCGGCATAACTGCCACTGAAGATCTGCCCGTCACGGCAGAGAATGGCGACACCAGAATAGGAGTGGGTATAAGGGCTATGGCTTTTATTCGCCGCGACAATGGCCGCCTGAACGAGGGCATCGCCACGCAGGGAAAACCCATGATCCTGCTCATCGAGCAGCAGCGTTTTGATCTCCAGATCTCTCGGGCCAAAGGCATCGGGAAGGTAATCACCCAGCGTATGCGGTGCGCGACCAGGCAGGTTAATACGCAGCGTCAAACCACTGTTCAGCTCATTCATAAACTGGCGACAGTGACCGCACGGGGTGTAATTCACCGTGATGCAAACCAGCGCTTTCTCACCGCGCGACCACGCATGGCTGATGGCGCTCTGTTCAGCATGCACGGTCTGTTGCATGGTGGCACCGAGGAACTCCATGTTGGCACCAAAATACCAGGCACCGCTGACGCCCCTGGCAATGGCACCGACGTTGAAATGGGAGAGTTCAGTACGCGCGCAGGCGGCGGCAAGGGGGAGCAGAGCGAAGGCCAGCGCGTCTTCGTCCATCCCGGTGGCGTCAAGCAGGTCAGATACCTGCTGCGCGCTTAACATCGCAGGAAAGTGCGCGTCATCGAGAAGCGGTGCCAGCGCGGTCCTGAGTGTGTCCGCGAGGGCCGGAAACGCAGTGTGGAAACGTGAATGCATGGCGTTGCCTCATAACAGTGTAATGGGATCGTAGTTTACGGGCCGTTTGCGCCTTTATATGTGATCAGCATCGCACTGTATATGCAACTTATGAAATTCAAATGAAAAATGCGCGATCCATCGCAAATTTTAGCCCGCCATCGCCAGAATAAGCGGGAATAAAAAGGGGGCAATAAGCGAGGTGATAATGCCGCAGATCACCAGGGCCAGCGAGCTGAACGCCCCTTCCTGATAATCAAGCTCAGTAGACCGGGCAGTACCGAGCGCATGCGAGGCGGTCCCCATCGCGAGCCCTCGGGCAGATTTCGTCTGTATTTTCATCAAATTCAACAGGGTATGACCAAAAACCGCCCCCAGAACACCCACAAAAATCACGCATACCGCACTGATGGCAGGAATGCCGCCTATGCTTCCTCCTACGGCCATCGCAATGGGCGTCGTCACGGATTTTGGAAGAACCGAAGCTGCAATTTCAGGTGTCGCCCCCATCATCAGGGCGATAACTGAACCGGTGACCATGGCGACCACGCTACCAATAAAGCAAATAGTGATTATCGATTTCCAGCGCGCCCGGATCTGGTGAAGCTGTTCATAGAGCGGGAAGGCGAGCGCCACGACCGCAGGCTGCAGCAGGTCATTGAGGATTTTGCTCCCCTGAAAATAGTGATCGTAAGGGATCCCCGTCAGCAGCAGGAAAGGAATAATCACCACCATGGCTATCAGCAACGGATTAAGCAGCGCCATCTTAAAACGTGCGGCGAGTTTGCGCGCAGCGAAGAACACGGCCAGGGTCAAAGGCAGGGACCACCAGATATACGTCATCATTATTTACTCTCTTTTTTACCAACGACGTTACGTTCGCCATGTACCAGATGGGTGCTCCAGCTCACAACCAAAAAGACAATGAGCGTACTCACGGCACAGGAGACCACAATGGGCCCGAACTGAGCGCGTAGCATGTCGTAATACTGCATGACCCCCACACCGATAGGCACAAAGAGAAGCGCCATATAGCGGATCAGGACGTAGCAGCCAGGGGCGACCCATTTCGCCGGCAGGATTTGCAGTGCCAGCAGGACAAATAAAATCAGCATGCCAATAATGCTGCCGGGAATAGTAATAGGTAGCAGCGAAGAGAGGTAAATTCCCGCATACAGACAGGCGTAAATAAGAGCAAAAGCGCGCAGATAGTGCCAGATATTAGTCAGTGATTTACTCATGGTGAAAACCCTTGATGAACCGCATTCATCATACAATTAAAGGCTAAAATGTGCTACCGATCACATCATGAATTATGAGCATACCAAATATTCCTTTAGGGAACGTCAGGCCTTACCACAGGATAACGCCTGCTTTTCGTCTGTCAGCTTGCGTATTGCCTCAGTAATATGGTGAACGACTTCCTGTATGCCACGGTGGACTACACGATCCTGGCGCATAACCCAGCCTAATGTACGGTGCAGCGGGGGCTCCAGAGGAAAAATTTCAAGGCCCTCTCTTTCCAGCGGCTGCGCAACAGCCATGCGTGGCACGATACTCACCCCCAGTCCTGCACGCACCATGCGTTTAATCGCTTCGACGCTGCCAAGCTCCATCACCGATTTCGCCTCTACGCCAGCGCTTAAAAACCAGTTATCAATTTGCTGGCGAACGCCGCTACCGGATTCAAACACAATGAGCGGCATCGCGGCGCAACGGGCCGGGGAAAAAGGGGCATCCACGCCTTCGAGTCCCGTCGCGCCAATCACCACAAACTCTTCCTTCATCGCCGGGGTTATCTCTATGTTTTTGCCTGCCGCGGGCAGAGTGACGAGGCCGATATCAATCCTGTTTTCTTCAATGGCGCGAACAATGTCCTGGGTATTCCCGGTGCGTACGTCGACGGTAAGCTTTGGCCAGAGCTGACGCAGCGCCAGCAATACCGGAGGCAGTAAATGAATACACAGGGTTGCGCCTGTTCCCAGAACAACGCTGCCGCTGATGTGCTGCTGGTGTCTGGCGACAGCCTGCACTGCCGTGTTGACCGCTCTGTCAATCTCAGCGCAATGTTCGAGTAACGTCAATCCGGCAGGCGTAGGGCGGATACCGCGCCCGGTTCGCTCAATTAAGCGCGCCTGCAAGGTGGCCTCTAACTGGCGTATCTGCAAACTGACCGCAGGCTGGGAGAGGCCCAGCACCGTGGCCGCAGCGGTAAAACTTCCCCGACTTATCACCAGCTTATAGGTGGCCAGCTGATCGAGACTGAGGGTGGTCATGCAAGGTTTTCCTTATACAGGTCATAAGTGAAGACCTGTGCCTGAAGAGAGAGGGAACGGTTATCCTGCCTGCATCAGAAACAGGAGTTGAAGAATGCACATTACTGAAGCCGAAGAACATCATATTCCCGCCATCCACGCAATATATGCCTGGCACGTGGCCCACGGCACCGCCTCGTTTGAAACCGAAATCCCCACGCCTGACGATATGCTGGTGCGCCTGAACAACTTGCGTGACGCCGGACTGCCCTGGTTTGTATTGATCCATGAGGGCAGTGTTAAAGGGTACTGCTACCTGTCACGCTACCGGACTCGTGCGGCGTACCGCTACACGCTTGAAGATTCGATTTACATTGATAATGCTTTTTGTCGCCAGGGGGCGGGCAAAAAGCTGCTCGCCAGGGCTATAGCCTGGGCCGAAGCACACGGGTACAGACAGTTGATCTGCGTGGTCGGTAACAGTGAAAACGAAGCTTCACTGGCTTTACACCAGCGTGCTGGTTTTACGCTAACGGGCACGCTAAAAAATGTTGGGTTCAAACATAATCGTTGGCTGGATATTGTTATTCTGCAACGTATGTTGGGGGAAGGGGCGCTAAGCGTGCCCAAGGACGCGCATCCTGCTTTAACCTGCGCATGACATCCACTTTTGCGTGGGTGGTCGTGGACCGTTGTTGTGACAAGCCTTATGGCATTACGCCAGCGCTGAACGTTAAGAGTAACGTTCTCTTACCTTCAGCGCGCCCGAAATAAGGGAAGGGGCATCACTCCGGTGCCGCTTTTTACGAGCCCGTTTCCATAAGCGGAAAAAGCATTACCCCTGAAACGTGAAAAATGCCACAATGGTGGCTGTTTATACAGTGTTTCAGGTTTGACGATGGCCCTTACCACTGCGTTAAGAGCGCAAATTGCCGCCTGGTATAAGGCGTTGCAACAACAGATCCCCGATTTTATTCCCCGAGCCCCGCAACGACAGATGATTGCCGATGTGGCGAAAACCCTCGCCGGGGACGAAGGACGGCATCTGGCAATCGAAGCGCCAACGGGGGTCGGCAAAACCCTCTCCTATCTGATTCCGGGGATCGCCATTGCTCGTGAAGAGCAGAAAACGCTGGTGGTCAGCACCGCTAACGTCGCTCTGCAGGATCAAATTTTCAGTAAGGATCTGCCGCTGCTGCGCAAGATTATCCCGGACCTGCGCTTTACCGCGGCCTTTGGGCGCGGGCGCTATGTCTGCCCGCGTAATCTGGCAGCGCTCTCCAGTACCGATCCCACACAGCAGGATCTGCTGGCCTTCCTTGAGGATGAGCTCACGCCAAATAATCAGGAGGAGCAGAAGCTTTGCGCCACGCTGAAAGCCTCTCTGGACAGCTACAAATGGGATGGCCTGCGCGATCATACCGATAAGCCGATAAGCGACGATCTCTGGCGGCGTCTCAGCACGGACAAAGCCAGCTGTCTGAATCGTAACTGCCATTACTACCGTGAATGCCCGTTTTTTGTCGCACGTCGTGAGATTCAGGAGGCAGAAGTGGTGGTGGCGAATCATGCGCTGGTGATGGCCGCACTGGAAAGTGAAGCGGTATTGCCCGAGCCGAAAAATTTGCTGCTGGTACTGGATGAAGGCCACCACCTGCCTGATGTGGCCCGTGATGCGCTGGAAATGAGCGCTGAAATCACCGCACCCTGGTTTCGTCTGCAACTTGACCTGTTCAGTAAACTGGTAGCGACCTGCCTTGAGCAGTTCCGGCCCAAAACTACGCCGCCGCTGGCGAACCCGGAACGCTTTAATGCCCATAACGAAGAACTGTACGAGCTTATTGCCTCGCTGAATAACATTCTCTGTCTTTATCTTCCCGCAGGTCAGGAAGCGGAACACCGCTTTACGATGGGGGAACTTCCCGAAGAGGTGATGGTGATTTGTCAGCGGCTGGCAAAGCTTACCGAGATGCTGCGCGGGCTGGCAGAGCTATTTTTGAACGATCTGAGTGAGAAAACCGGCACCCATGACATCGTGCGTCTTCATCGGGTACTGTTGCAGATGAACCGGGCGCTGGGCATGTTTGAATCCCAGAGCAAACTCTGGCGGCTGGCCTCAATGGCGCAGGCCTCTGGCGCACCGGTCTCCAAGTGGGTTACCCGCGAAGTACGGGACGGGCAAATTCACCTGTTCTTCCACTGCGTTGGCATTCGCGTCAGCGATCAGCTGGAAAAACTGCTCTGGCGCAGCGTACCGCACATTGTGGTCACCTCTGCCACCTTACGCTCGCTTAATAGCTTTTCACGCCTGCAGGAGATGAGTGGCCTCAAACCCAAAGCGGGCGACCGTTTTGTGGCGCTGGACTCTCCCTTCAACCATGTTGAGCAGGGGAAAATCGTTATCCCGCAGATGCGTCATGCGCCGCTTATTGACAATGAAGCGGCGCACCTGGCCGAAATGGCAGCCTATTTTCGCGAACAGGTTGAGAGTAAAGCCCACCGCGGAATGCTGGTGCTGTTTGCCAGTCAGCGGGCGATGCAGCTCTTTTTAACCTTTGTTACAGACTTGCGTTTGTTACTGCTGGTGCAGGGCGATCAGCCCCGCTACCGGCTGGTTGAACTTCACCGTAAACGCATCGATGAAGGGGAACGTAGCGTGCTGGTCGGTTTACAGTCCTTTGCGGAGGGGCTGGATCTTAAGGGCGACTATCTGACGCAGGTGCACATCCATAAAATCGCCTTCCCACCCATCGACAGCCCGGTCGTGCTCACCGAAGGCGAGTGGTTAAAAAGCCTTAATCGCTATCCCTTTGAGGTACAAAGTTTACCAAGCGCCTCGTTTACCCTCATTCAGCAGGTGGGGCGTTTGATTCGTAGCCACAGCTGCCACGGTGAAGTGGTGATTTACGACAATCGCTTGCTGAGCAAAAGTTACGGCAAGCGCCTGCTTGACGCGCTCCCGGTTTTTCCTATTTCCCAACCCACTGTTCCTGACGTTATAGTGAAGAGACCGAAGCAAAGCCGCCGTAAGCGCCGCTGAAAATGTGAGTCAGTGAGGAGTGTCGATGGATTACCGCAAGATCATCAAAGAGATTGGTCGGGGAAAAAACCATGCCCGCGATCTGGATTTTGACACCGCCCGTGGGCTGTATTCCCGGATGTTAAGTGGTGATGTCCCGGATCTTGAACTGGGTGGTATCCTGCTGGCCCTGCGAATAAAAGGGGAAGGCGAAGCAGAAATGCTGGGGTTTTACGAGGCCATGCAGCAGCAGACCCTACGCCTGACGCCACCGGTCGCGAAACCGATGCCGATTGTCATACCCAGCTATAACGGTGCGCGTAAGCAGGCAAACCTGACGCCGCTGCTGGCGATCCTGCTCAATAAACTGGGTTTCCCGGTTGTGGTTCACGGCGTAAGCATCGATCCGACCCGGGTAGTCAGCGAAACCATTTTCGCTATGCTCGGGATTGAAGCTACACATCATGCCGGGCAGGCACAGGCAAAACTGGAAGGTCAAAAGCCTGTGTTTATACCCGTGAGCGCGCTGTGCCCACCGCTGGAAAAACAGCTCTCTCTGCGCTGGGTGATGGGTGTCCGTAACAGCGCCCATACGCTCGCGAAACTGGCGACGCCCTTTGAGAAGGACGCTGCACTTCGCCTCTCCAGTGTTTCTCACCCGGAGTATATTCCACGCGTCGGTAAGTTTTTTGCCGACATTGGCGGCCGTGGTTTGCTGATGCATGGAACGGAAGGCGAAGTGTACGCCAACCCACAGCGTTGTCCGCAAATCACGCTCATCGACGCGCAGGGCACGCGTGTGCTCTTTGAACGTCAGGATGCCCCGACGCAAGCGGTTTTACCCTCAGCAAAAGACCCCGAAACCACAGCGCGCTGGATTGAGCACTGCCTGTGCGGGCGTGAACCGATACCGGAATCCTTAAAGATTCAGATGGCGTGCTGTCTGGTGGCGACGGGTGAGTGCAGTTCACTGGAAGCCGCGCACTCGCGCATTGCAAGCCACTTCTGATCGACAGGCAAAAAAAAGCCCGTCTCATCACTGGACGGGCTAAAAAGGGTAATAACAACAGGGTCAATGAGGGGTGGAGCATCCGTCAGAGGGTTAGTCTACGGGGTACATCAATTTAGGTTACTTGTAGATAACTGCAGTGCCGCTCAGTTTGTTGCTGGTGTTGGCAGAGGTGATGCTATAACCCGTTGCGCCAGCAGCAGCAGCTTTTTCAGCCAGTTGTGCTTCCAGACCATCCAGAGTGGTAGCGCCTTCGGCGGAAACGACACCGATTTTATTCATGTTCTGGGCCTGCGCCGGGTTAATCGCCTCTGCGGCGAAAGCACCGAAGGACAGAGTAGAAAGGGCGATGGCAGCAACAGCATATTTGATGGTTTTCATAGTTAATCTCTCGCAGGTTATTCTGTTCAGGGGACGTTCTTCCGTCGATGTGATAAGTATCACGGTTTTTTACGAGAGAGAAAATCTAAGAGAATTGACGGCCTTGTTTAAAAAAATTGAATAACTTTTAACGTGTTGATTTATCTGTTAATAATTAAAAAGCAGCGCTTTTTTTGCCGCTTCGTCTGACGGGGTTAAAGGGTTAGGCACAGAATGCTACTTTTTATCGGCATAAATGTGCGCGCAAGCGAAACCGCTTGCGCTGCATAAATCGGTAAAACAGAGTCAACGAAGCTGGCTGTCTTTGGAACCTCTGCGATTATATCCTGCATGTGTCGAGTTTTGTAAATCTTTCTGCTGCTGACACTGAAGACAGAATCGTACCCCCGGAATCGCTTTACGCCGTGCATCAGGAATAGGTTCTCCGCACTCGGCGCACTCTTTAAGGCTTTCACCTTTAGGCAGGTCGTTACGCGCCCGCGCTACTGCATCTTCAATAGTGCTGTCGATCTGATCCTGTACTGCACCGTCATTTGCCCAACCGGAAGCCATCGTCTTCACCTCGGTGTTGATCATTCATAAGATCAATATTGCGTATTATTTCGCCATTTCAAGCCCCGGAGATAAAAAACCCGCAGCGAGTGCGGGTAAGCGCAACGCGAAAGAATTAGCGGTCGTCGGGGCGACGCATATCGAAACGCTGCGCATCCGTAATGGTGTAATAGGCTGTCGGGCCACCGGCCCGCAAAATGGGCTGCGCTTTTGCCGTCTGGTATATACCCTCTTCTAACAATGATTCATCAATATGGATGGCAACCGCTTCACCCAAAACCAGCCAACTGTCCAGCTCGTCACCATTGGCCTTTGTCAGTTGAATACACTGGGAGAGCCGGCACTCGAAATGGACGGGGCTTTCTGCCACGCGCGGGGCTTTAACGAGATGACTGGCAAGGGGTGTTAACCCGCCAAAAGCGAACTCATCCTCGCCGGGGGCGAGTGAGGCGGAGGTTTCATTCATTCGCTCTGCTAACGCACGGGTTGCCAGATTCCAGACAAAGACTTTCGTCTCAACTATGTTTCGCACGCTGTCTTTCCAGCCGCTACTGGCGAAACCAATAATCGGCGGGCGATAATTGAAGCAGTTAAAGAAGCTGTAGGGCGCAAGATTCTGCTGACCACTACTGTTTAACGATGAGATCCAACCGATGGGGCGAGGGCCAATAATCGCATTAAGCGGGTCATGGGGCAGACCGTGTCCCTTTGTAGGTTCGTAAAAATACATGGTGCGTTCCTGACAGCTGAGAGTTTCTTTAACCTCACTTATTTACCCTGCCGCCGTCAACGGGTATCTTACGCCGCTGCCAACAGGAGAATGCCATGAATGCCCAGAAGCCGGGGTTACACCCACGTAACCGCCACCACAGCCGCTATGACCTCGACACGCTTTGCGAGAAAACACCCTCATTGCGTGAATTTATTACCACCAGTCCGGCGGGGGAGGCCACAGTAAACTTTGCCGACCCGCAGGCGGTCAAAACGCTAAATAAGGCGCTACTGGCACATTTTTATGGCGTTAACGAGTGGGACATCCCGGCGGGCTTTTTGTGCCCACCTGTACCAGGTCGTGCGGATTATATACACCATCTGGCAGATCTGCTGGCAGAGAACAATGAAGGCAAGGTGCCTGCTCAGGCCACTATTCTGGACGTCGGCACCGGCGCGAACTGCATCTATCCCCTGATAGGCGTTCATGAATATGGCTGGCGTTTTACCGGCAGTGAAGTGAGCCAGGAAGCGTTGACCAGTGCGCTTGCCATCGTTAACGCTAACTCAGGGCTGACCCGTGCCATTCGTCTGCGTCGTCAGAAAGATCCCGCGCTGATTTTGCCGGGCATTATCCATAAAAATGAGTGCTTCGACGCCACTCTCTGTAACCCTCCATTTCATAACAGCGCCGAAGCCGCTGCTGAAGGGGGGGAGCGTAAGCGCCGTAATCTGGGGCTGGCAAAAGACAGCGAAGCCAACTTTGGCGGTCAGCAGCAGGAATTGTGGTGTGAAGGTGGGGAAGTGGCCTTCATCAGTAAAATGATTGATGAAAGTAAACAGTTTGCGCGGCAGGTGATGTGGTTCAGCTCGCTGGTTTCCCGTGGCGATAACCTTCCGCTGCTCTATCGCGCGTTGACGCAGGCGGGGGCGGTTAAGGTTGTGAAAAAAGAGATGGCGCAAGGCCAGAAGCAAAGCCGGTTTATCGCCTGGACCTTTATGGACGACGCCCAGCGTAAACGCTGGGCGCAGACCCGTTTTAAAGGGTAGGTGGGGCGGGGGGCTGTGGCATAAGGGCCTGCGGCTGGCTGCCCGGCGACGGCAGCACCTGATAGGTCTGCACTGGCGGGCGCACGTCCGCCAGGTCAAAGTGCTTTTTCACCATACTGTCGAGCGCAAAACGCACCGTCCACTGCTTGAGTGGCAATGTGGTGAAGGTGACACGGATGGTAAAGGCGGTGTTAGTCAGCCCCACGATGCCCACAAAAGACGGCTCGCCGATGATGAGCCCCCGAATATCCTGCATCTCCATCAGCTCCGCGACGGCATCCGCCAGCGCTTTCTTCGCTTTGTCCGCATCCTCATGACGATCCACATCGTAGTTGGCCACCACCGACCCGATTCCCCGCACAAAGTTGGCGAAGGTGGTTATCGATGACCAGGGAATGATGTGATAGGCCCCGGTATCCTGACGCACCCCCACTGACCGAATCGACATACGTTCAACAGTCCCGGTTAGCGGGCCAATAGTGACCAGATCCCCCGTATTCATGCCGTTTTCGAACTGAATAAATATCCCTGTAATGATGTCCTTTACCAGCGTCTGGGAACCAAAGGAGATGGCCAGGCCCAGAGCGCCAGCACCAGCCAGCAATGGGGCAATGTTAACGCCAATTTCCGACAGAACAATCATGATGGTAATGGTACTGATAACCACCGCCAGCGCATTACGAAACAGCGTCAGGAGCGTGCGGGTTCGTGCGCTGGGAAGCGAGCGACCATGAATGTCCAGCGCCAGACGGTTCTCAATGATGCTTGCCAGCAGCGTCCAGCCTACTGCCGAGAAGAACAGAATGAGGGCAATGCGGATAAGGATATCCACCGCTTTTTCCCCGGCGCCATAAGTCAGCCAGTACCAGAAATCAAACAGCCCCCAGGCGTTGAGCAACAACAGCACCGTGGCGCACACTACCAGGATACGCGCAACTTTCAGCGAGGATGAGAGCCAGCCGTTGAGGCGCTTCTGGAGCTCCGGATAGTTGCGCTGGGTTTCCGGTGAGAGGGTGATGGTTTTATTTATCCAGCGGGAAAGCATGCCGGAAAGAAAGGCGGCAATACTCAGAATCGCGAGGCTGCTCACTGAGGCGCCCATCATAAATTTCAGGCTGTTACCCGGATCGAACAGGGAGAAGAAGAACAACACAATGAAATAGGCGCTGGCCAGCCAGTGCCACACCAGCGCGAAGGCGCGGATAAACAGGCTGAAAAAAGCTAACGACCGATCGGCAAGTGTGTGCAGGTTTTTTTGAATCACCTTTTTATTGTGGAAGATAAGATAGAGCGCCCAGATGGTTATGCACAGCATGATAATGACGTTAGCCAGTGCACCCACCTGCACGTTGACCTGATTTGAGATGATGGGTACAGCCACCAGCAGGCCATAGCCAATCAGGCTGCTTAATGCGCTCAGGCGTAAATGCCAGTAGCGCGCGGTTTCATCGGCAATGCGAAAAGGGCGCAGATCGGGGATGCGGGGGCAAAAGACCAGTCTGAGAATCGCTTTAAAAAATTCAATCAGCGCGAAAGCGTTGAGAAACAGGCTTTGCTGAAACGCGATAGTACGATTACCGTTATTGAGATTCGTACTGAGGAGCTGTCCGACAAACAGCGTCAGGGCCAGCAGCATCATATCAATGATAAACGCCCCGATAATCATCGACGGCAGCTGGAGCCAGTTGCTTCGTTCGCGGTTTTTATGTCGGCCCCACTGACCCATTTTTCGGTACAACGGCATCACGCTAAAGCGCACCAGAAACCAGAAGGCGAAGACCAGGGCTGCCAGCAGTAAAAAGTAAGTCGCCGCATTGTAAAAGGTGTGTGGATTAAAGGCTTTATGGGGAGAACCGGTGATATTGCGATAGAGCTGGGCAAAGCGCTCAGAAAAGGCGTCGCCATAGTATCCGCTGACTTCGGTAATCTTCTCCAGCACAGTTTTTTCTTCGGTTATCGCCGGTGGCGTAATAAGCGGAACGGGGTCCTGCGGGGGCGTGGTGGCGACCTTACGCAGTTGATCGATCAGTTCCTTTCGGGATTGCTCATTATCAAGTACGTCGGCAAGGGCAGCATAGGCCGCTTTTTTCTGTTCGACGTCCGGTTCTTGTGTGCTGGTCGTGGGGGTTGAAGGGGCTGCGCCCGTGGTCACCCCCGGTATAGCAACCGCCTGAACTGATGAGCAGAACAAGCTGGCGAGCAACAACAGGATCCACGGCACGGCATTCTCCGATGAAAAAAAGTAGCAAAATGATAAGTATAGATGGCAAGCGGAGGAAAGGAGATTTTGGGAACATTCTGGCGTAAAAAAGCCGGGCGAACCCGGCTGGTCATGTCATGCGCCAGAATCAGGAGACGTGTTGCAGGAACTCCTGCAGACGTGGACTCGGCGGATTTTCAATCAGGGTCTGCGGATTACCATCTTCAGCAATGCGACCTTTATCGATAAAGATCAGGCGGGAAGCTACTTTCTCAGCAAAACCGATTTCATGGGTCACGATAACCATCGTCATTCCCTCTTCGGCCAGATCCTGCATGACTTTCAGGACTTCATGGCGCAGTTCCGGGTCAAGCGCAGAGGTCGGCTCATCGAACAGCATCATTTTCGGTTTTACTGCCAGTGCACGGGCAATGGCCACACGCTGCTGTTGACCGCCGGAAAGTTCAGACGGGTAGTGATGCGCGCGCTCTGCCAGGCCAACTTTTGCCAGCAGCGATTTCGCCAGCGTTTCGGCATCCGCTTTTTTCGTGCCGCGCACGCGCAGCGGACCAAACATCACGTTTTCCAGCGCGGTCAGATGCGGAAAGAGATAGAACTGCTGGAACACCATGCCCGCTTCCTGGCGGATCAGGCGGTCGTCAACCTTCGGATCATTGACCTTCAAACCATCGACAATCAGTTCGCCGCTGGTTATCTCTTCAAGTTTGTTGATACAGCGCAGCAGGGTGGATTTACCGGAGCCGGAGGGACCGATAATCACGACGACTTCGCCCTGAGTGATGTTCAGGTCGATATTGTGCAGCACCTGAGTTTGCCCAAAGTGCTTGGATACGTTCTTAAATTCAATCACAGGATTTTCATCCTTCTTTCAAGGCGGCGCAGAACAAAGCTCAGAACCAGCGTAATAATCAAATAAACAACGGCAACGGCGCTCCAGATTTCCAGGGCGCGGAAGTTACCGGCGATGATCTCCTGGCCCTGGCGGGTCAGCTCGGCCACGCCAATAACGATAAATAGCGAGGTGTCTTTAATACTGATGATCCACTGATTCCCCAGCGGCGGCAGCATACGACGCAGCGCCAGCGGCAGAATAACGTGACGAATGGTCTCACCGCGGGACAACCCCAGCGCCAGACCGGCCTCACGAAAACCTTTGTGGATGGAGAGTACAGCACCGCGGGTGATTTCCGCGATGTAGGCGCCTGAGTTGATCATGATCGTGACCACCGCAGCGCTGAAAGGGTCGATACGCAGATCGTTGAATGCCATCGGCAGGGCGAAGTAAATAAACATCACCTGCACAACGATAGGGGTACCGCGAATAACTTCAATAAAAACAAGCGCAATATGGTTGGCAATCCAACCGCCAAAGGTGCGTGCGAAACCTGCCGCTAAACCAATAATCAGGCCGCCAATTAAGCCAAGGACCGAGATCCAAAGCGTCATTTTTGCACCTTCAATCAGAAGCGGAATGGCGGGCCAGATGGCACTCCAGTCAAACTGCATGATGAATTCCTGTAAACCGTGGTGGAGATATACAAATACCCATAGTACCGGAACGTCGGCCTACGGGTTATAAATCTGCTTTTGTATGCCCGGTAAACATCAGATTACCGGGCAAAAAAACAGCGAAAAAATAGTTTTATTTAGGTTCGGTACCGAACCATTTTTTATAGATTTCGTTATAAGTACCGTTGTCGCGTAAGGTTTTCAGTGCGCCATTCACTTTAGTACGCAGGTCATCGCTGCCTTTCGGGAAAGCAATCCCGTACTGCTGAGCTTCAAGAGAGTCACCCACAGCTTTGAACTGACCCTTACCGGCGGTCTTAATGAAATAGAGGATGTTTGGCGTATCATGCAGAACCGCATCAGCACGGTTGGTGCCAAGCTCCATATACGCATTATCGATATTCGGGAACTGACGCAGGTCTTTGGTTTTAATGTTGGCCTTCGCATAATCTACGGAGCCAGTACCGCTTTTGACCGCAACCACTTTACCATCAAGATCTTTTACGCTTTTTACGTCGTTGTTACTGCTTTTCACCATCACCAGCAGGCCGCTTTTGTAGTAGCCGTCAGAGAAATCGATCGCTTTTTTGCGTTCGTCAGTAATGGTGATACCGGCCAGCGCCAGGTCAACGTTCTTGGTCTGCAGTGCCGGGATGATGCCGCTGAAGTCCATTGGTTTCAGCTCATAATCAAGCTTCAGTTCTTTTGCAACGGCGGCCCACAAATCGACGTCAAAACCGACGTACTTGTCACCTTGTTTGAATTCGAAAGGAACGAATGCGGTGTCAGTCGCAACAACTAATTTTTCTGCGGCCTGGGAAGATACAGCGAAAGCAAGAGCGAGTGTAGCCAGGGAAAGTTTGAATACAGACTTCATAGTTTTTCCTTTTATATCCACGGGGCAATCCCCTGCGAGAACGTACGCAGTATGAAAAAATCGTGCCAGGTTTACAACCCGTTGTTTTGTAAAGAGGCGGGATTCTCAACGTGCACGATGGCGCGCGCATTACCGGCGTTTTGCACCAAATTGGGGCTTTATTATGGTGCGTGCGCAATGCATGCACAGATTACTAGCAATTTAGCGCGGAAATTCGCCAGTAAACAATCTTTTCATAACAATTTTGTGAAGTGATGATAACAAGATGGGCGTGATTAGCGGGACAGATAATTTTTTTTGCACTTTTATGGTGCAGGGGAATAAAAAACCCCTTTGCGCGGGCGCAAAGGGGTCAGAATCACAGCTTATGGATTACTCGATGTTAGATTCGATAAACCACAGGAACTGATCGAGGTCGCGTGAGGCAGCGGTGAAGATATCGGCAGTATCTTCATCTTTCGCTTCGCCGATAGCTTTACGCACATCATTAGCGACGACTGCGTAACGGTCAGCCAGCTCTTTCAGGTGATCCTGTACGCTGTGAATATCCAGCGGGTAGCTCTTCAGCGCGGTTTTGCTGTTGATGACCTGAGTGGTCCCGAGCGCAACACCACCTAACTGTACGGCACGCTCTGCCATGGTATCCAGATGATTCACCAGGGCGGTGCGGAAACCATCAAGCATTTCGTGAACGGCGATAAAATTCGCCCCGCGCATGTTCCAGTGCGCCTGTTTAGTGATCAGGGAGAGATCAATGAACTGGACCACCTGGCGATTCAGCACCTCAATGGTTGCCTTCTTCTCGCTGTCCGGTACATCGTTGCGGGTATAAAGCAGATTAGACGCTTTCGTTTTAACCAGTTTAGCGGTACTCATAATCTCATATCCTCTTGATGTTTGTGTCCCAGGTAATGACTGGAACTAAGTATAGCACCAGATTTCAGAGTGATAATTTGGATATGCCTATCGGTTTGATAGCATCGGTTAAAATTTAACGCATTTGTGGCTGAATAATAATTATTATCACGGCTGAGGCCGTTTAATAATTATCGACAAAACGAAAGCGCCTGTAACGATATATAAATCTTACGGCTAAAGGCACAAATAATAGAGGGGAAATGAGAGTGGTAAAGTGCATGGTTATTCAGTCTGAGCTCAACAACCATGCGCAAGAATAATAATTATCCGATCTCTACTTTCTTTATTTCGCTCTCTTTGCGGATGGTAAGCGTCGAACCGATGGAGGCGATAACAATACACATAAGTGCCATAATTTGCTGAAAATTAAGCGTTTCGCCTAAGAAAACCATGCCGGACATTGCCGCCAGCGCAGGTTCCATACTCATTAGTGTCCCGAAGGTGCGGGTTGGAATCCGGGTCAGAGCGATCATTTCCAGTGAATAGGGCAGGGCGGTTGATAATATGGCAACGGCAATACCCAGCGGGAGCACTGACCAGTGCCATAATAACTCTCCAGCCTGGATAATTCCTAAAGGAACAAAAACAATGGCCGCTATTAATGAACCAAGGGCGACAGTCGCAGGCCCGTGATCTTCTCCTGCTTTCTGTCCGCTAATAATATATACCGCCCAGCAGGCCCCCGCGCTTAATGCAAATGCGGCCCCGGTGAGATCCACATGGGCGACATCGTCACCTAATGGTAATAAATACCATAGCCCCACAACGGCCAGGATAACCCATAAAAAATCAATGGCCCGGCGGGAGCCAAAAAGGGCCACTGATAGCGGGCCGACGAACTCCAGTGCTACCGCTATGCCTAACGGAACGGTTTGAATGGAAAGATAGAAGAGATAATTCATCGCCCCCAGCGACAGACCGTAAAAAAGCAGGGGCAGCCGCTGTTCACGGGTGAATCGTAAGCGCCAGGGCTTGAATATTACGATCAAAATCAGAGTACCCAGTGCAATGCGCAGCGCCGTTACACCGGGTGCGCCAACCAGCGGAAACAGTGATTTTGCCAGTGACGCGCCCCCCTGAATGGAACACATCGCCACCAGCAGCACGATTACAGGCAGCCATACCGGCATTTTACGAGACGTACCAGGCATCCTTTCTCCCGTCAATTTTTGTCAAAAGAAGTAAAAGAACGAGTCTACTTTAAATAGACCCGGCTGGTTGAGGGTTTGTTGAAAATCCGTCGCGCAAACCAGGTAGAATAGGGCGCATCTGCTGGTTAATTAAGCTATTCGATTAGGATTAATCTGGATGAATATGCCATGGTGGAACCTTCATAATGGCAGGTAGTATGGCAAAACGGCTGTTTAATGAAAGAGTTAGTCAACAGAGGAAATGTTCTGTTACAGGAAAAGCGTCATTAGACATCGTTAATGCCAAAGAGTTTCTTAACATTTTTTGATATATTTAAAACTTAGGATTTACTTGAAGCACATTTGAGGTGGTTATGAAAAAAATTGCATGTCTTTCAGCACTGGCCGCTGTTCTGGCCGTTTCCGTAGGTACTGCTTCCGCTGCAACTTCTACCGTTACCGGTGGTTATGCTCAGAGCGACGCGCAGGGCGTACAAAACAAAATGAACGGTTTCAACCTGAAATACCGTTATGAAGATGATAGCAGCCCGCTGGGTGTGATTGGTTCTTTCACTTACACTGAGAAAGATCGTTTCGAAGACGGCACTTACAATAAAGGTCAGTACTACGGTGTTACCGCAGGCCCGGCATTCCGTCTGAACGACTGGGCAAGCATCTACGGTGTTGTAGGTGTTGGCTACGGTAAATTCCAGCAGTCTGAAGACCAGCTCAAAACTGCAAGCAACAGCGACTACGGTTTCTCCTACGGCGCAGGTATGCAGTTCAACCCAATGGAAAACGTTGCCCTGGACTTCTCCTACGAGCAGTCTCGTATTCGTAACGTTGATGTTGGCACCTGGATCGCAGGCGTCGGCTACCGTTTCTAAGACGGTAACGATAAAAAATCCGCCTACGGGCGGATTTTTTTTATCTGCAATAAACGCACATCTTAGCGATTACGCGGTTCGAAAATATCCGTCGCAAGCTGGCTGTAGTCAATTTTCTGTAACTTAAAATTGGTAACGTAGACTGGCCCGGCTTTTTTCTCAGACATAAACGGGTACGAATTTTTTATCTCTTTCGCGCTAATACCTGTCCACTGCGAGAAGAAGCTCAGGAAATCGTTAGCCGAACGCCGCGCGTTAATCACCCGATGCGTTTTATCATCGCTCGAAATCACCATGAAAGGCACCTGGAAGTTCTGCTGGAACTTGTCGTCATGTGCCAGATATTGCACCTCTTTTCCCCGCTCTCTGAAGGTCAATCCATGATCGGAAAAATAGGTGATGGAGAAGCTCTCTCCGCTGCTATTTAACTGCGAATAAAGTTTGCCAAGCAGCTCATCCGTTGCGGTGATGGAATAGAGATAGCACGAGGTCTCCTTCGACTGCACGAACTCGTTATATTTATCCCCTGAACGTTCACAGGTTGAGGGGTGCGACCCCATCAGGTGCAGAACAATCAGCTGCGGCTGGGTACGGTGAGTTGAGAGCACCTGCGATGTCATTTTAAGTAAATCTTCGTCGCGGGTATTTTTATCAGCTTCAAAATCGCCCTTTTTCAGGAACTGCACTTCGTCGGCGCGCTTCGCGATACTGGCAATGGCGGTATCATACTCGCCGATCTGCCCCTGGTTTGAAAACCACCAGGTCTGAAAACCGGCACGGTTCGCCAGGGTGACGAAATTGTTCTGGTATTCCGGCTTGCCGTTTACAACGCGGTTCAGGGTCAATCCCAACGATTTTTGCGTTGACCCACTTGCGGAAATGTAATCCATAAAGAAGGTGCCGTTAGCCTGACTGGCAAAAGGGGAGTTATTCCAGTGCCCACCAAACGCCCCGACGGCATCGCGGCGTACGCTTTCACCAATGACAACCACATAGGTATGGTATCGGGTTTTTACCGCCGTCACGTTCCAGGAGTCTTTCATGTTGGCAAGCTGGGCCATGCTGGCCTGCTCATCAATCACGCCCTGATTGTTGACCACCACGTCGCGGACGAAGCGCAGCACCGGAATCCCGGTATCGCGAAGATGCACGTCATACCCGCGGAAATAATTTTGCACCGGCCCCACAAAATAGCAGCCAACGCAGAAGAGGGCTGCAAGGGTATCCCATTTGGTCCAGGCGGGCTTAGGTTCCGCTTTGCGGCGAAATGACACCACGCCAAGCGCGAAAATGAGTAAGCCGATAGCGTAGTGATACCAGGGAAAAATCTTCAGGATTTCCGTCGACTCTTCCATATTGGTGGAGTGCAATGCCAGCAGGGTATTAAAGTTCGGCGCGCCATAGGCCTGACCAAACGGATAATATGAGGCCGCAACCAGTGAAAAAATCCCGATGAGCACTTTTTGCGTACGCGGCGCATGGCGCCACATAACCCACATAAAGGCGGTAAGCACCACAGCATAAAGCACGCTGAATTCATAACCGAGCGCGTGATTTATCAGAATGGATTGTAAAAAGTAGAAGCCCGTCCACGGGCTTAACGCCTGTCCACGGGAGACAAGAGGTTCTTTAATTATCAGGCTCATAGTCACTATCACGAAAACGCCATGTGAACACCCTGGCGTAAGGGTCAATACCTGCCGGACAGTGCGTGGAGAGGGGAGTGGTCCACTTCTGCGAGCCGCAAGTTGTGCAGGGCTGCGCAAAGATAAATTGAGCGGCGGAGAAGGTCAACACCCGCTAAGGGATTGTTTTGGGAGGAACGCTGCAAATTGCAAAAATAAGGGAGACTGAGGGTCGGTCAGGCCAAATATAACGAGGGATTATGACAAAAAAATGAAGCGGCGTACCGCGACGCCGCCTTAATGAGAAGATTTTTCGTCTGATTTTGGTTTGCCGCTGATGATGTCACACAACATGTTAAGCAGCAGCAAACGTACTTTAAAGGGGGAGTGACTGAACACGTTCATGCACCTCTTGAATTCATTCATGATGACCTCCTGACGTTCACGTTCAGCGCGGTTTGACCTTGTCGCAGTGAACGTTATACATACAGATATAGCACAGGCTATATTGTATAGCTACGGCTAATACGTTAATTTTTTGTGCTGCTTCACGATTGGTTTACAATGAGCCCTCTCTTTTATGGCGCGAATGTCGCGTTACACCCCAGAGGAAGCACAATGAACCGTCGCGCAGGTAAGCAAACTATAAAAAAAGTGACGCTGGTGAATGTTGAAGAGCATGTCGAAGGGTTTCGTCAGGTACGTGAAGCGCACCGGCGTGAACTGATTGATGATTATGTCGAACTAATTTCTGATTTAATTCATGAAGTAGGGGAAGCCCGTCAGGTGGATATGGCGGCACGTCTTGGGGTTTCACAGCCCACTGTCGCAAAAATGTTAAAGCGTCTGGCAACGGTAGGGCTGATTGAACAGATCCCCTGGCGCGGCGTTTTTCTGACCCCCGAAGGCGAAAAACTGGCGCAGGCCAGCCGCGAGCGTCATCAGATAGTGGAAAGTTTCTTGCTGGTGCTGGGCGTTAGCCCGGAGATCGCACGCCGCGATGCGGAAGGTATGGAGCACCATGTCAGTGAAGAGACGCTGGAGCGCTTTCGCCTCTTTACCCAACAACGCGGGCTACCCACCGAATGAACCTGCCGCTTTTCCACGCGCTAAAGCGGGATCGCTTCTTACAACTTTTACTCCTTTTGGGAACAGGTCTGTGCGTTGTGGTTCCCTTTGCGCCTGGTACCTGGCCTGCCGCCATTGACTGGCACACCATTATTACGCTGAGCGGGCTGATGCTTCTTACCAAAGGCGTGGAGCTAAGCGGCTATTTTGATCTCCTGGGGCGCAGAATGGTGCGCCGCTTTCGTACCGAACGGCAGCTGGCTATGTTTATGGTGCTGGCGGCCGCGTTGTTATCTACCTTCCTTACCAACGACGTGGCACTGTTTATTGTGGTGCCCCTGACCATTACCCTTAAAAGGCTCTGCGAGATCCCGGTCAACCGACTGATCATTTTCGAAGCACTGGCCGTTAATGCCGGTTCACTGCTGACTCCTGTAGGAAACCCGCAAAATATCCTGTTATGGGGGCGCTCCGGCAGTTCGTTTCTGGCGTTTATCGGGCAAATGGCCCCTCTGGCGCTGGCCATGATGATATCGCTTCTTATCTTTTGCTGGTTCTGTTTTCCCAAAAACGCGCTTCGCTATCATAGCGGGACCACCACGCCCGACTGGCAACCACGACTGGTCTGGGCTTGCCTGGGCTTTTATATCGTCTTCATTACCGCGCTGGAGCTGAAGCTTGAGCTATGGGGGCTGGCAGCGGTGGCGATCGGGTTTCTTCTCTTTGCGCGCCGGGTAGTGGTGAGCGTGGACTGGACGCTATTACTGGTCTTCATGGCGATGTTTATTGATGTGCATTTGCTCACTCAACTGCCGGTTTTGCATGACCTGCTCAGTGCGACACGTGAGCTTTCTGCGCCCGGTTTGTGGTTTACGGCCATCGGACTATCGCAATTTATCAGCAACGTGCCGGCGACTATCCTGCTCCTTAATTATGTCCAGCCGGATACGCTGCTTGCCTGGGCGGTAAACGTGGGGGGCTTTGGCCTATTGCCTGGCTCTCTGGCTAACCTGATCGCCCTGCGCATGGCTAACGACCGCCGTATCTGGTGGCGTTTTCACCTTTACTCCCTGCCAATGCTGCTCTGGGCAGCGCTCATCGGCTACGGGTTATTTCTTCTCAGATAGTGCTGATTTGTCAGTTTATCCTGGCAAATGTATAGCGAGCTTCTAACTTTAGTAAACGGCGTAACTATGACGCCGTTCACTGACAGGATTGTTGCGAGCTATGGCAGACACTACAACTTCGCCTGACAACGGGCAGGAAAAAGAAGAGAAAACCCCGCGCAAACGCCCCGGTAAAAAGCCACTGATTATATTGGGGGTAGTGGTGGTCGTGATGGTTATTGTTGCACTGGTCTGGTGGATGATGACCCGCAATCAGAAGACCACCGATGACGCCTTTACCGATGGCGATGCCGTAACCATTGCGCCAAAAGTCGCAGGCTATGTTACCGAGCTGCGGGTGAAAGATAACCAGCAGGTGAAGAAGGGTGACCTGCTGCTGGTGATTGACCCGCGTGATGCGGCGGCCCAGCGCGATCAGGCGCAGGCTCAACTGGGCCTTGCCGAGGCGCAGCTTCATCAGGCCGAGGCACAGCTTGCGCTTTCCAAAGTGCAATATCCCGCCCAACGCGATGAAGCACGCGCGCAGGTGCTGAAAGCGCAGGCTGATTTAGCCAATGCTCAGGCGGCTTATAAACGCCAGCGGGGCGTTGATCCCCGTGCTACCACACAACAGAACATCGACAGCGCCAATGCGCAGTTGCGTAGCGCCCAGGCCCAGCTCGCCAGCGCGCAGGCCCAACTTGAGGTGGCCGATCAGGTACAGCTTCAGATCCGCCAGCAGGAGACCAACGTTGAGGCCCGGCAGCGGCAGGTCGATCAGGCCAAAGCCCAGCTTGAAACCGCAAAGCTCAATCTTTCCTGGACCGAAGTTCGCGCACCTTTTGATGGTTATGTCACTAAACGCAACGTGCAGACCGGCACCCTGGTGCAGGCAGGCACCGCGCTCTTTTCCCTGGTCTCGCCACACATCTGGGTGACAGCGAACTTTAAAGAGTCGCAGCTTGAACGTATGCGCCCTGGCAATAAAGTCACCGTGAAGGTTGATGCATGGCCAGACATGGAGCTCGAAGGACATATTGACAGTATTCAGCAGGGCAGTGGTTCGAAGTTTTCCGCCTTCCCGTCGGAAAACGCCACCGGCAATTTCGTGAAGATTGTGCAGCGTGTGCCGGTGAAAATCGTTATCGATAAAGGTCTGGACACCAGCCGCCCCCTGCCGCTTGGCTTATCAGTTGAACCTAAGGTCACGCTGGAATGACCGATACCCATCATGAAAACTGGCGCCCGGCCAGTAATCCCTGGACGGTGGCATGGGTCGTGACGCTGGCGGTGTTTATGGAAATTCTCGACACCACCATCGTCAACGTTGCCCTGCCGCATGTCGCCGGTTCGCTGTCAGCAAGCTATGACGAATCGACATGGGTACTGACCAGCTACCTGGTCGCCAACGGGATTGTGCTGCCCATCTCTGCGTTTCTGAGCCGGGTATTTGGCCGCAAGCAGTTCTTTCTGATCTGTATTGTCATGTTTACCGTCTGCTCATTCTTATGCGGTATTGCCACCGAACTCTGGCAAATCATTCTGTTCCGCATTTTGCAGGGCTTTTTTGGCGGTGGGTTACAGCCCACGCAACAGTCAGTGCTGCTGGACTACTTTAAGCCAGAGGACAGGGGCAAAGCCTTTGGTCTCTCATCAATTGCTATCATTGTCGCGCCGGTGCTGGGGCCCACCCTTGGCGGCTGGATAACCGATAATTATTCGTGGCGCTGGGTCTTCTTTATAAACATCCCGGTTGGGATCGTCACGGTGTTAGCTATCTACCAGTTGCTGGAAGATCCGCCCTGGGAGCGAAAATCAGAAGAGAAGCTCTCCATTGACTGGGCGGGGATCAGCCTGATTGCACTGGGGCTGGGCTGCCTGCAGGTGATGCTCGATCGCGGGGAAGATGAGGACTGGTTTGCCTCCGACTTCACCCGTACCTTTGCGGTTCTGACGATGATTGGCATCATTGGTGCCATTTACTGGCTACTGTATGCCAAAAAGCCGGTGGTGGATCTGCGCTGTATGGCAGATAAAAACTTTGCCGTGTCCAGTCTGCTGATGGCGGGGATGGCCATGATCCTGTACGGCAGTTCGGTGGTTATTCCCCAACTCGCGCAGCAGGACCTGGGCTATACCGCCACCTGGTCCGGGCTGGTGCTCTCGCCGGGGGCGGTGCTTATTGTGCTGACGATCCCGCTGGTGCTTAAACTGATGCCCGTCGTGCAGACACGCTGGATAATCGCCTTTGGCTTTTTCTGCCTCGGGGCCTCCTTCTGGTGGTCGCGCACGCTCACGCCTGACATCGACTTTGAAACTCTGGTGCTGTTTCGTAGCGCGCAGTCGATAGGGCTCGGGTTCCTGTTTGTGCCGCTCACGACTATTGCCTTTATTACCATTCCACGGCAGCTCAACGCCGATGCGGCGGCGCTGTTTACCATGTTCCGTAACGTGGCGGGGTCGATAGGTATTTCGCTCTCTACGGCCGCCATTACCGAGCGCTCGCAGGCACACAGCGCGCATCTGTCAACCCATGCGTCGCCCCTGAATGAGCAGTTCCAGCTTGCGCTTCGCGAGTCGGCTGAAGCGATACGCAATTTCACCGCCATCACCGGCGATGCGATGAGTGCCGCAACCGGCCAGATGTACAAAATCATGATTGCGCAGTCGCGTTTTCTCGCCTATATCGACGTGTTTACGTTGCTCGCGGTGGTGGCGTTTTTACTGATTCCATTTTGTTTACTGCTTTCGCCCATCAAGAGCGAAGGCAGCGCAGGAGCACATTAATATGTCCAGGCGTGGTCTCTCTTTGATGATGTTGTCGCTCTTACTGGCAGGATGCGCGGTGGGGCCGGATTACCAGCAACCGAAGCCGCAAACCCCGGCACGCTGGAACGATCCGGGTGATAAAAGTGTGGCGTCGCAAACCGCCCCGCAGGCCGTCAACCCGCGCTGGTGGACAACCTTTAACTCCCCACAGCTGAACAGTCTGATTGACAGGGCTGTTGCCGGGAATCTGTCGCTCCAGCAGACGGTGCTACGTATCGCCGGGGCACGTGAACAGATTAATCAGGCAGGCGGCGCCTTTTTGCCAGCGGTCAATGGCAACCTGCAGGCGACCCGACAACAGCTTGGCCTGGAAGGGGAGCTGAAATCCCATGACGTCTATGGACAGCTCGATAACGTCGACCCGGAAATTTCCGGCGCGTTAGGGGCATTAACTCAGCCGGTCAATCTCTACCAGGGCAGCTTTGATGCCCAGTGGGAGCTCGACCTGTGGGGCAAAGTGCGCCGCCAGGTTGAGGCAAGCGAAGCGCAACAGCAGCAGGCCATTGAGCAGCGCAACGATGCCCTGGTCTCCCTGCAGGCGGAGGTGGCACGCGCCTGGCTGCAACTGCGTGGCGCGCAAAGTATCATCAAAACCCTGCAAACCCAGATTGATACCGCACAACAAACGTTTGAGTTGACGGAAAACCGCCAGCGCGGCGGATTGTCACCGCAATTAGATGTGGAAAATGCCCGTGCGCAGGTGGGCAATCTTGAAGCGCAGTTGCCGCAGTATCAGGCTCAGGAGCGCCAGGCAATGAACGCCCTGGCGGTGCTGCTGGGTAAACCGCCCGGTGCGCTCGACGGCGAATTGCGCGGTTCGCGGCCGCTGCCCGTTCTGCCAAAAATTGTGCAGACCGGTATTCCCTCCACGCTGGCGCGCCGCCGCCCGGATGTGCGGGAAGCCGAAGCGACCCTGCACGCGGCAACGGCACAGATAGGCGTCTCGGTAGCGCAGCTATTCCCGAGCCTCACGCTCAGCGGACAGTTTGGCCTGCGTAACAGCGAAACCGACTGGCTGACCGACTGGAGCAGCCACTTCTACAGTTTCGGCCCGCAAATCTCAATTCCGATTTTCCAGGGCGGACGGCTGGTCTCCAGCGTGAAGCTGGCCCGTGCTCAACAGGGCGCTGCGGTGCTTAACTACCGTCAGACGGTACTGGAAGCGCTGGGGGATGTGGAAAATGCCCTGGTCAGCTACCGCAGCGATCAGCAGCGGGAAGCGGGGCTTGATAAAACCATTGAAGCGCTGCAAAACGCCTTCAGTCTAGCCAGCGACAGCTATCGACAGGGGATCGCGACCTTTATTGATGTGCTGGATGCCCAGCGCCAACTGGCACAGGCTGAACAGCAGCGCGCCCAGGCACGGGTGCAAAGCAGCCTTGATCTGGTGGCCTTGTACAAAGCGCTGGGAGGCGGCTGGGAACCTTACCAGAACGTGCGACTGCCAGAGTATGACGTTTTCGGTGATGCGCCGCGCGGATAAGTTTCAGAGGTTCAGGCAAGAAACAGGCAGAAACCTCACATTCCGGCGCGCCGCGTTTTGCGTATAACTGTTTGCGTCAACCCACAATGAGAGGAGACGCGCCATGCGTTATCAAAAACTCGGCAATACCGGTCTGTTTGTATCTGAATTATGCCTTGGCACCATGACCTTTGGTGGTGAAAGCGGGATGTGGAGCAAAATCGGCCAGTTAGGCCAGTCGCAGGCAGACCAACTGGTGGGCAGCGCGCTGGATGAAGGCATTAATTTTATCGATACCGCGAACGTCTATTCTGAGGGCCGCTCGGAAGAGATAACAGGTCAGGCGCTGAAAAACCTGAAAATCCCCCGCGAGAACGTGGTGGTGGCGACCAAAGTGTTCGGTGAAACCGGGACGGCGGGGGTGAACTCGCGCGGCAGCTCGCGTTACCACATCATCGGCAGCGTGAAAGAGAGCCTGAAACGCCTGCAGCTCGATCATATCGATCTCTACCAGTTGCACGGTTTTGATCCGGCAACCCCAATGGAGGAGATGCTCTACGCGCTGGATAACCTCGTGCAGCACGGCCACGTGCGCTATATCGGCGTCTCCAACTGGGCAGCCTGGCAAATCACCAAAGCGCTGGGGATATCTGAGCGTCTTGGGCTGGCGCGTTTTGCCTCGCTGCAGGCTTATTACACCATCGCCGGACGTGACCTTGAGCGCGAACTGATGCCGATGATGCAGAGCGAAAACGTCGGTCTGATGGTCTGGAGCCCGCTGGCTGGTGGCCTGCTGAGCGGTAAATATGATCGCGACGGGCAGGGCGAAGCGGGCAGCCGCCGTCTCGAATTTGATTTCCCACCGGTGAATAAAGATCGCGCATTTGACTGCGTGGACGTGATGCGGGTCATTGCACAAGCCAAAGGGGTATCTGTGGCACAAATAGCGCTGGCCTGGTTGCTCCATCAGCCCGTCGTGAGCAGCGTGATCATTGGCGCGAAACGCCAGGAGCAGCTGATGGACAATATTGCGGCAACGCATATCCGCCTCACGGAAGAGGAGTTGCGCCAGCTTGATGCGGTGAGTGCCTTACCCCGTGAATACCCCGGCTGGATGCTGGAGCGTCAGGGCGAATACCGTCGCAATCAGTTAGCAAGCTAGTTCTCTTCTTTGCCTCACCCCGGTGATGCCTTTGGGCCACCGGGGTTTTCTTTTTTCTGCGTTTTGCCCCGTCCTGTTTTCTCCACCTTGCTCACAAAAAACGATCGTCGTCGTGGCCTGACTTTTCATATTTGTCTATATGACTAGTCATGAAATAGATATGACTTTACATGTGACCACGGAGATAACGAGATGACAAAAACACTACCGCCGGGCTTTTTATGGGGCAATTCGGTCTCCAGTATGCAGACCGAAGGGGCATGGAATGAGGGCGGAAAGGGGCCTTCAGTGTACGACATCCGCGAAGCCAGCGAGTTTGCCTCAGACTGGAAGGTTGCCACCGACTCTTACCACCGTTACACGGAAGATTTCGACTGCATGCAGGATCTGGGCATGAACTGCTACCGGTTCCAGATTTCATGGAGCCGCGTCTGCCCGAACGGTGACGGCGACTTTAATGAAGAAGGGATCGCGTTCTACGATCGTTTTATTGACGATCTGATTGCCCGTGGCATTGCGCCGATGATCTGCCTCTACCATTTCGATATGCCGCTGGCGCTTGCGGAAAAATATAACGGTTTTACCGATCGCCGCGTGCTGGATGCGTTTGTGCGTTACGGGCAAAAGATGATCGACTGCTTCGGCGACAAGGTGACCTGGTGGCTGACCTTTAACGAGCAGAACATCTACCACATGCCGGAAGCGTTCAAAGTCGGGGGCTATCTTAAGGGGGAGAAAACGCTGCGCGAGCTCTATCAGATTCAGCATCATGTGATGATGGCGCATGTGCAACTCACCCATTACCTGCACCAGACAAAACCGAAGGCGCTGATGGGCGGGATGCTCGCACATCAGTTGGTCTACCCGGCGACCTGCAAACCGCGTGATGTGTTCTGCGCCCAGCAGTATGACGAATTCCTCAATCAGAACCTGCTGCGCGTCTTTGCCGGCCAGGGCTACAGCCCGGCGGTGATGGCGGTGGTAGAACGCGAAGGTTTTAGCGATATCTATCGGGCTGAAGATTTAACGCTCATCAGCCAGGTGAAAAGTGATTATATGGCCTTCAGCTACTACGCCAGCAAGACGCTGGACAGCGACGCCATCTCCCCCGATGCGCCGGTCAATTATTATCTGCAACAGGGCGACGTGCCTAACCCGCATCTGAAGGCGACGGAGTGGGGCTGGCAGATCGATCCGCTCGGTTTTCGCGCCATCATCACCCGTTACTACAACGACTGGCGGCTGCCGGTGTTCCCGATTGAGAACGGTATCGGGGTGATTGAAAGCTGGGATGGTGTCAACCCGATTCAGGATGATTACCGCGTGGCCTATCACCGCGATCACCTGCAGGCCATGAAAGACGCCATCTTTGAAGACGGGGCGCAGGTGATTGGCTATCTCGGCTGGGGGCTTATCGATATTCTCAGCTCGCAGGGGGACATGCGTAAGCGCTACGGCGTGGTGTATGTAAACCGCGAAAACCACGATCTGAAAGACCTCAAGCGCATTCCAAAACAGAGCTACGCCTGGCTGAAACAGGTAATCCATACCAACGGTCGCGAGATGTAACGCGCCGCCGTAAGCCATTCACGGGAGACCATTATGTCTGACGCTAAACAGCCTGAAAATACGCCGTCCTTTGTCGACAGGTTTGTCGATTTTTCTGCACGCCTCGCAGGACAGGTGCACTTGCGATCGCTCAGAGATGCCTTCGCTGCCGTCATGCCGATATTTATTCTGGCCGGGCTTGCGGTGTTAGTAAATAACGTGGTCTTCCCGTGGATCCTGGAGGGTGAAACGCTGGCGCGTTTCAAAGTCTGGGGTGACGTCATTATCAATGGCACGCTCAATATCGCGGCCCTGCTGATTGCTCCCATGACCGCCTGGTCCCTGGCGCGCAATCGCAATTTCGATAACCCGGTGTCGGCGGTGGTCATTGCCTTATCGAGCTACATTATGATGATGCCAGTGACGCTTGAGGTCGTACCGGTTGGCGGCAACGCGGCGGTAACGGTAGGCCAGATGCTCTCGTTCGGCAACATAGGTTCGACCGGGATTTTCGCCGGGGTGATTATCGGCCTGCTCTCCACCGAGCTGTTTATTCGGATCGCGACGATTAAAAAGCTGAATATTTCCCTGGGGGAAAATGTGCCCCCGGCGGTCGGCCAGTCATTTTCGGCGCTGATCCCGACCATTATCACGCTGTCGACGTTCGCCATTGTGGCGGCGCTGCTGGCAAATGTGCTGCACACGGATTTGATTCATCTCATCACCACCTTGATTCAGCAACCGCTACGGCTCGTTAATACCAGTCTTCCGGGCACACTGTTTATTTATAGTTTTGGTAACTTCCTGTTTACGCTGGGTATCCATCAGTCAGTGGTCAACGGCGTGATTCTGGAACCTTTCCTCTTAATCAACACCAACGAGAATATGCTGGCCTTTGCTAACGGGCAGCCGATTCCGCATATCATCAACAATATCTTTGTGCCGACCTTCGGCATGATTGGCGGTACGGGCAGTACGCTCTCGTTGCTGATTGCTATCTTCATCTTCTCGAAGCAGAAAGCGGCCAATCAGGTGGCGCGGCTCTCTGTCTCCCCTGGGCTATTTAACATCAATGAACCAGTGATTTTTGGCCTGCCCATTGTCTTTAACCTGCCGCTGATGATCCCGTTTGTGCTGCTGCCGGCGATAGGTATTTACTTCGCCTGGCTGTGTACCACGCTCGGCTGGATGGCAAAATGTGTGGTGATGATCCCCTGGACCACGCCGCCTGTTCTGAGCGCATGGCTGGCCACGGCGGGGGACTGGAGGGCCGTGGTGGTGCAGTTGATAATCATCATCTTTGGTGTATTCTTCTACCTGCCTTTCCTCAAGATAGCCGAGAGAGTGGCCTTAAAAAACAACGGCATAACCGAATAATATGAAGGACAGGCAATGGCGGCGAAATACATACTTATCGCGCGGGAAATCAAACAGCGGATCCTCAGTCAGCGTTACAACGCCAGCGAACCGTTGCCTGACCAGTTTGCCCTTGCCGGGGAGTTTAATACCAGCCGGATGACTATTCAGCAGGCGATGCGCCAGTTGATTGTGGAGGGACTGGTCTATACCCGCCAGGGGCAGGGCACCTTTATTCGTAAAAACTTTCTGCAGCTCTCCCGTTGGGATTTACCAGGCAGTGATTACTATGGCGCGACCAAAACCTGGGAGCACGTCGGGCAGGTCACCAGTAAAATCATCCGCTTTGAGCTGCGCTTCCCGACGGAAAAAGAGCAGGCGTCGCTGCTGGTAGGGCCGGATGACCCGGTCTATGACTTTATCCGTCTGCGTCTGCTTGAGGGCGAACCCATGTCGCTGGAGTTTACCCTGATGCCGGTAAATCTGGTGCCGGGGCTTAATCGCTCCCATCTTGAGAGTTCTGTTTTCAGCTATGTGCAGGATGCCCTGGCGCTGAAAATCATGGGCTCATACCGCATAGTGCGCGCGCTCAAACCGGGTGAAGAGGACAGGCAGTATCTCAATTGCGATGAGACTGACCCGGTGCTGGAAGTGGAGCAGGTCATTTATCTGGAAGATGGCACGCCCCTGGAGTATGCACACTGCCATTACCGCTACGATCACGGTGGGGTGATTGTGGTGAATAACGGATAAAAAAAAGCGGGTCTGAGACCCGCTTTTTTATGGATAAGCTACAGCTTAGTTCAGACGGACCGGCATACCGGAACGGTTCTGAATCGCCTGTTCAACAATGTTCTGATCAACATCCGCCTGGCTGGTCACGCTCTGCACGCTTTTGGTCAGCGTGATAGGCACGATTTCGCCTTCGTTGAACTGCTCTTCGGTCGTCGACAGCGGGTTATGCACTTCAACATAACGTGAACCATCTGGCTCAGTGGTCGCTTTTACCGGCTCATCAATAAACTGAACGCGTGTGCCGACCGGCACATTTTCGAACAGGAATTTGATGTCGTCGTTACGCAGACGCACACAACCGTGGCTTACGCGCAGACCGATACCGAAGTTCGCATTGGTGCCGTGAATAGCATACAGACGACCAATGTAAAGCGCGTACAGGCCCATCGGGTTATCCGGGCCCGCCGGCACTACCGCAGGCAGCGGCTCACCCGCAGCAATATACTCGGCATGCATTTTCGCGGTCGGCGTCCAGGTCGGGCCCGCTTTTTTGCGCTCAACTTTGGTTGTCCAGTTGATCGGGGTGTCTTTACCTAACTGACCAATACCGATTGGCAGTACGATCACGGTATTGGTGCCTTTCGGATAGTAGTAGAGGCGCATTTCGGCGCTGTTGATGACAATACCTTCGTGCACGGTATCCGGCAGAATCAGCTGCTGCGGGACGTTCATGACGGTGCCGCCTTTCGGCAGGAAGGCATCAATGCCCGGGTTGGCTTCCGTCATATTGGACAGGCCCATCTGGTACTCCGCGGCAAAGTACTCCAGCGGTTGGGTGTTGCCCTCAGGAATAGTTACGACCTGGTTCTGACCAACCAGACGGCTACCATCGGTTGGCAGCGGGTAAGTAACAGCAGACGCGGTATTGCAAAAGCCTACGACGGCAAACGCCGCCGCTAAAAGCGTTTTTAATTTCATGTTCATGTTGTGCGAGATTCGTGCCACAGGCCGTTGGGTTAATAATGCTTTCTATAGATGGGAGCGCATTATATGTGCATTCCCTCGCCCAGGGAATTCAGATGTGTACGAAATCACATTTTTTTCCCGTTGCTTTCATTTTAGCCGTGCGTTTCGAAGCAGGAATCTAATTCGGAATTGTGGCATAATACGGCGTTTGTCACACATTTCAGGATACTTCCGTGTTAGTAACCAGCAACGTCACCATGCAGTTCGGCAGCAAGCCGCTCTTTGAAAATATTTCCGTCAAATTTGGCGGCGGCAACCGTTACGGCCTGATCGGCGCTAACGGGAGCGGTAAATCCACCTTTATGAAAATCCTTGGCAGCGACCTGGAACCTACGCTTGGGAACGTCTCACTCGATCCTAATGAGCGCATCGGTAAGCTGCGTCAGGATCAGTTCGCCTTCGAAAATTTCACCGTACTTGATACCGTCATCATGGGTCATGGTGAATTATGGGAAGTGAAACAGGAGCGTGACCGCATCTATGGTCTGAGCGAAATGAGCGAGGAAGATGGCTACAAAGTGGCCGACCTCGAAACCCAGTATGGCGAAATGGACGGCTACTCCGCTGAAGCACGCGCGGGCGAGCTGCTGTTAGGCGTGGGGATCCCTGTCGAACAGCACTACGGTCTGATGAGCGAAGTCGCGCCAGGCTGGAAACTGCGTGTGCTGTTAGCCCAGGCCCTGTTCTCTAACCCGGACATTCTGCTGCTCGATGAACCTACCAACAACCTGGACATCGACACCATCCGCTGGCTGGAGCAGACGCTGAACGAACGCGACAGCACCATGATCATCATTTCGCACGACCGTCACTTCCTGAATATGGTCTGCACGCACATGGCCGATCTTGATTACGGCGAGCTGCGTGTGTATGCGGGTAACTATGATGAGTACATGACCGCGGCAACCCAGGCGCGTGAGCGTCTGCTGGCGGATAACGCCAAGAAAAAAGCGCAGATTGCAGACCTGCAATCCTTCGTGAGTCGCTTTAGTGCCAACGCCTCCAAATCTCGTCAGGCCACCTCCCGCGCCCGTCAGATTGATAAAATCAAACTGGATGAGGTGAAAGCCTCCAGCCGCCAGAACCCGTTCATTCGCTTCGAGCAGGATAAGAAACTGTTCCGTAATGCGCTGGAAGTGGAAGCCCTTACCAAAGGCTTCGATGACGGTCCGCTGTTTAAAAACGTTAACCTGCTGCTGGAAGTGGGCGAGAAGATTGCCATTATTGGTGCGAACGGCGTGGGTAAATCCACCATGCTGAAGACGCTGGTAAGCGACCTTGCGCCTGATAACGGTACGGTGAAATGGTCCGAAAATGCGCAAATCGGCTATTACGCGCAGGATCATGAATATGAGTTCGAAAACGACCTGACCGTGTTTGACTGGATGAGCCAGTGGAAACAGGAAGGGGATGATGAGCAGGCGGTGCGCAGCATTCTGGGGCGTTTACTTTTCAGCCAGGACGACATCAAAAAGCCGGCAAAAGTGTTGTCCGGTGGTGAAAAGGGTCGCATGCTGTTTGGCAAGCTGATGATGGAAAAACCGAATATCCTGATCATGGATGAACCGACCAACCACCTGGATATGGAATCCATTGAATCGCTGAACATGGCGCTGGAGATGTATCAGGGAACCCTGATTTTCGTCTCTCATGACCGTGAATTTGTCAGTTCGCTCGCTACCCGTGTAATCGAAATTACGCCAGAGAAAGTCATCGACTTCTCCGGTAATTATGAAGATTACCTGCGCAGCAAAGGCATCGAATAATTCGCACCACGTCATGCGCTTTTCCTGAATTCAGGAAAAGCGCAGTTTCTGTTTTAAACGCCATTCTCTTTGCTATGCCAGCAGAATCAGTCGGCCACCATCCCCAGCGCACGTTTACCGTAATCATTCAAATCCGCCACGGTAAAGCGATTCTGCCAGTCGGTTTCATAATCTTCACGCGGGAAATCCCCCGGCGATGCTCCTTTCTCCAGAGCCGCTTTAACCTTGCGGGCGTAGGCCAGATTTTTCTCGCACATAGGGGCCGCGGGAATATACATCACGTTTCCCCAACCCTGCTGGTCATTAACCGGGGCCACGGAGTGAATCACATCGCAGTGCCACCAGACGGAATCGCCGGCTTCCAGCGCCGGAATAGAGGTCAGCGCCTCTGTCAATAATGGATGCCACTGCTCAGAGATGGGCAGAACGCGACCCGGCGCCACACCGCACAGCTCATCTTCCGGCACATCATCAAGCAGCGGGCGCAGCAGAATGTACGCCATCGCTTCGGGAATCGGTACTACGTGCAGCAGCCCTTGTCCTGGGATCATGTCGGAAAGTGCTGTCCAGCCCTGGAAGGTCCGGAACACTGAACATTTTGTGGTGTTATCCACCGTGTACTCTTCCACTTCGGTGCGGTGCGCGGCGTCCCACGGATCGTACTCATCCAGCTTACCGTTAAAGACATTGGCAAACACCCGTTGATAAGCGGGTAACAGCCAGCGCTCCAGTGCGCCGGAATCGGTATGCGCGCCGAGTCCTTTTGAGGTCGTTCCCGGTGGGCGTCGACGAATACGGTCAGGGTAAATAACACTGACGTCCGGATCGAACCACCGGGTGCCTTCGCTTTCAAAACGCCACAGACGATTGAGGAACGATTGTACGGTCGCCATTTCATTACTCTGGCGCGCCTGCATTTGCGCCTGCGACCAGTAAATCGGGTAGATTTCAGGACGCGATGCCTCCAGCGTGCCAAAGAAGCTGTCGCCGGGCCCTTTGTAGACATCATCGAAATGGTTTTTTTCGAGATAGGCCATCATGTCCTGATCCCAGCCCAGTGCCTTTTCGCGGGGGAAATGGCCTTTAATCACAGCGCATCCCCGACGCCTGATGGCGTCCCGTTGCGCCTGCGAAATGTTGCCGCATGCCAGATCAGCATAGGGGATCTCAGGCCAGATAGCCTCGCCGTTGGCCTTCAGCCTCTTAATTTCAGTCACCCGCTCCTGAATGCGCTTGTGCAGGGCATCGAAAACCGCCTGTACGTCACCCATCTGCTGGCGAAGCGCGTGTTTCATCTGGCGGATCGCCTCTTTAGGGTCGGCGGGCAACGTTTCACTGGTGTATGTCATGATGACCTCTCAATCTTTCATTCGAAAGTTATAAAGATTACATATGACAATTTAAGTTAAAATTAAGTTAATGCAAGTTTAAAAACTTGATGCCTGACACAAAGTGAAAAGAAGGGCGAAACGAGAGGGGTGAGAAAACGGGCCGGCGCTGACGCACCGGCACCAGGACTAATTAAAGGGCGCAGCGCCTTCAAGCACGGACTGGATCACATTCAGCGCGCCCTGATGGTTGTTGTCATCCGTCTGGTGACGGGCAATTGCTTTAATGGCATCGCTGGCATTCGCCATCGCAAAGGAGAAATCGGTCATCCGCAGCATCTCCGCGTCGTTACCGCTGTCGCCAATGGTGACGCACTCTTTGGGTGTGAGGTGCCAGCGTTTGAGCAACCGCGTAATGCCGTTGGCTTTGTGCAACCCGGGAATAATCAAATCCACAAAACCAAAGCCACTGGTGACGGGCTTCATGATGCCGTCCAGTGAGACGTGAAGTCTGTCCATAAGCTGTGGGATGTCGCTGTCCGGTAAATTGAGGGAGAATTTGAACAGCGTGTCATCAATCTGGTGATAATCACTGACGCGTTGCAGGCGATGATAGTGTTTTGACATCAGGTCAACGAACGCTTGCGGGGCGTTTTCACTGACGTAAGCGCTGTTAAGGCCACAGGCCACAAAATTGAGCCCTTTATCCTTCAGCAATTCGCCAATCACTACCTGGGCTTCATGGCGGGTCAATTCGCCGTGAAACAGCTGTTGCCCATTCGCATAGACCAGCGCTCCGTTCTCTGCAACGAACGAGATCTGGTCTTTAAGCTCGGGGAAGAACGAAATCAACTGGTAATACTGGTTGCCGCTGGCGACGACAAATTCGATGTCGCGTTCTTTCAGCCGGGCAAACTGGGACATAAAACGATCGCGGTCGTACTGCTTGGCGTCGTCCAGAAAGGTTCCGTCCATATCAGTGACGATAACTTTCACGGTCATACATAAGCTCCTGGAATATGTTTTTCCAGTAACATTGTAATAACAGTGTGACCTGCAGCACAAATCTATTTCATTCGAAAGTAAAAATAGGGTGAAAGCAAAAGGCAATCGTAGTGGCTTTGTGGATGTCCGCCCCTCGTCCGGCGGGAGGAATGGCGAGAAGGCAGCGGAGCCTGCATCTCCCTCTCACCCTAACCCTCTCCCTCAAGGGAGAGGGGACCAGACCGGGCCGCCTTTCTGCCTCTCACTTTGGGGAAGGGCCGGGCGAGGGCAGCGGAGCCTGGTTCTCCCGCTCACCCCAATCTGCTCCCTCAAGGGAGAGGGGACCAGACCGGGCCGCCTTTCTCCCTCTCCCACGGGGAGAGGGCAAGGGTGAGGGCATCAGAGCGCAGAGACGGTCTGCATCACAACGTGTGCTCGGTACGGGCAATAATATCGTCCTGCGCATCCGGTGAGAGTGCCGTAAAGAACGCGGAATAGCCCGCTACCCGCACGACCAGATCACGATACCGATCCGGGTGTTTTTTCGCCTCAACCAGCGTCTCACGTGAAACAATGTTGTACTGAATATGCCAGCCCTTGTGATCTTCAAAGAATGTACGCAGTAGCATCATCAGCTTCTGACGATCGCCTGCATTATCCAGCGTCGACGGGTTCAGTTTCTGGTTCAGCAATACCCCGCCGAGAATCGATCCGGTAGGCAGCTTACCGACTGAGCCAATAACCGCCGTTGGGCCCAGATGATCGGTGCCGGATGCCGGACTTGCCCCTTCTGCCAGCGGCGTATGGGCTTTACGTCCATCTGGCGTGGCCATGGTAGCGGCCCCGAAGGGCACGTTGGCCGAAATCGAAGAGGTTCCTGCGTAATAGGCGCCACCAATCGGACCACGGCCAAAACGCGGGTTGCGATAATGTTTGAGTTCATCGATATAGGTCTGATAGGCGCGGGCCAGCAGGGTATCAACGCTGTCATCATCATTACCGTACTTCGGCGCGCCGTTGATTAAGCGCTGGCGTAGCTGTTCATGGGTCAGTCCATCAAAGTCTGCCGCCAGCGCCTCTGCCAGTTGTTGCTGACCAATGACGCCCTGATCGAATACCAGTTTTTTTACCGCGGCCAGTCCGTTGCCGAGGTTTGCAATTCCCACCTGCAGGCCGGAAACCCAGTCGTATTTTGCGCCCCCTTGCTTGATGCTTTTCGCCCGCTCAATACAGTCGTCCACCAGTGCCGAACACAGAATGTCATGTACGTTCTCTTCAAGCATGGTGTCGACCACATACTCAATCTCAATAGATTTGCGGGTGTAATAACGTATCTGGTTGTCCCAGTCAGCCAGCATGTCGTCAAATCCGGGGAAGTTGCCTTTCGACAGCGCATGCTCCTGGGGCAGGAATACATTGCCGCTGGTGGCGTCGCGGCCCCCTTCCATTGCCGCCAGCATCACGCGGGCGAAGTTGATAAAGCTCATGCCGGTGCAGCGATAGCCCCATTTACCGCCGACAGCAGTTTCAATGCAACCAATGGCCGCGTAGTCATAGGCGTCCTGTGGCTCCACCCCAAGCTTAATAAATTCAGGGATGACGATTTCGTCGTTATTAAAAGCAGGCATACCAAAGCCGCAGCGGATGACCTGCACGCAGGTATCCAGAAAGTCGTTACTCATGCCCGCGTGATAGCGCACGCTCAGGTTCGGCTGAGTGGAACGCAGGCGACCACAGGATTCGAGGATCGCATAAGAGAGCGGATTGACCGCATCCGTCGCCTTGCCATTGACCAGACTCTGCCCGCCAATAGTAACGTTCTGGTACAGCGGGCTCCCCGCTGAGGCTTTGGAGTGCGAGCCGGAGCGAATTTTGTTCACCTCCAGTAGCTTCAGCCAGCAGCCGTGCAACAGCTCAATGGCCTGTTCGCGTTCAAGCGACTGGTTCAGTTCAACGTCACGGCGGTAGAAGGGGTACAGGTACTGGTCCATGCGCCCGAACGAGACTGAGTGACCGTTGGACTCGATTTGCAAAATCAGCTGGATAAAATAGCAGAGCTGCAGCGCCTGCCAGAAGGTTACCGGGGGTTGATGGGCAATCACGTCGCAGTTTTCTGCGATGGTCAGCAGTTCATTACGACGCTGTTCACGGCTTTCCGTTGAGGCCATTTCGCGTGCCAGTGCGGCAAACCGTCCGATATGCAGACTGACGGCTTCCAGCACAATATCCATCGCTTTCAGAAACTGCTCGCCGTGAAGATCTTCCAGTATGGTCAGGTTAATACGTGAACGGCGTTCAGCCACACGGGCACGCAGGCCGTCCAGCCCCTGCTCCAGCACCAGCGGAAAGTTTACCGCCAGGTGCGCATCGCCGGAGGTCATGTTGCCTTCGGCTTTAATGATGCCCGTCTCCAGCAGCGCTTTTTGTTCATCGGTAAACATACCGTAGCAGCGATCCTGCACCGTCTGCCCGCGCCACCACGGACAAACTTCATGCAGCACGCGTTTATTCTTCTCGCTCACCGCAAAACCTGCGCCTGGTCTGTCCGCAAGGTCATCAATCTCTTTTTCAATCCAGGAGACCGTGTATTCCGGGAAGATGGGGGCGGCGCGCACTTCGCTTGCCTGATTGCCGATAATCAACTCGTCGTGTTTGATCCAGAGATTCCGTAACGCCAGGTGATGCGCCAGTGCCAGCGCCCGCCGTACCGGGATCGGCTTATCCATGTGGGCACGGTACATCTCAGTGTAATGTTGCGCACGCTCGGTACAGACAGGGGGTTTAACGATATGTACCAGCGCATCTTTATGCGCCCTTATGCGTTCGGTCAGGGTAGTGAGCTGCAGGGTGGTCATGGCGTTATCCTCGTAAGGTGACGGTGAGTCCTTTCTGGCGGGCGTAGTCCTGGGCAAAAGCCAGTAACGCGGGCGCATCAAGCGGCTTATCCGGTGCGGTGTAAGGTTGATTGAGCAGAGTGTATTTGTTCATGCCCAGTGTGTGATAAGGCAAAAAATGGATCTCACGAACCTGGAGTTCGTCTGCGGCGAAACGGGTAATGGCGGTGATGGACTGCTCGTCAGCGTTAAAACCAGGAATCAGCGGTACGCGAACGATCATCTCTTTACCGGCCTGGGCCAGCCGTTTGAGATTATCCAGCACGCGTCTGGCGCTACCGTCGGTCCACTGTCTGAACACCGCGCTATCGACATGCTTAAGGTCGGCCAGAAACAGACTGACATAGGGCAGTGACGGCGCAATGTAGTGCCAGGGCACGTGCAGACAGCTTTCTACCGCAGTATGAATGCCCTCCTCATGGCTGCGCTTTAAGAGTGCCTGAGCCAGCGTGGGATGCATAAAGGGTTCGCCGCCGGAGAGCGTAATGCCGCCGCCGCTGCGGGCGTAAAAAGCCCTGTCGCGTAGTACGGTCGCCATGATCTGGTCAACGGACTGGTTTTCGCCGCAGACGGTCAGCGCCTCGGTGGGGCAACAGAGGGTCAGGGCGTCCAGGTCGGCTTCATGGAGCGCGTCCCGCTCGATCACCAGTCCGTTAAGCGTGCGCGTAATAGCCGTGGGCACCGCCTGCTGGCAAAGGTGACATCCCTCCAGACACAAGCGTGCGTCAAACAGCACCTCGCGCCCCCGCGCCCGGCTTTCAGGATTCTGACACCAGCGGCAGCCCAGCGAGCAGCCCTTCAGGAAGACCACGGTACGAATACCCGGGCCATCATGGGTGGAATAGCGCTGAATATTGAAAATCATGGAGTATCCTCATATTGCGTATGAAGATTAAATTACTTTCGAATGAAAGTTAATTTGATAAGGATCAACGCCCTGTCAGGTAATGTCAGGCCAGTGCTAAAGCATGGAGGAGGTCACATTTTGAATGGAGTAGTGCGGGGGAAATGTGCGCGCTGATGCCCTCACCCCGGCCCTCTCCCACGGGGAGAGGGAGAAAGGCAGCCCGGTGACGTTCCTTCCTCCTCAAAGGAGAGAGAGGATGGCGGCTCGATTTAGTCCCCTCGCCCCTTTGGGGAGAGGGCCAGGGTGAGGGGAAACATGCGGCTCTTATGGTCATTCCGTTCACCTCATGTTCCTTGCTGTTCTGTCACGCCAGAACCCGTGAACGTGCCAGGGTGGTTCACCGCCACCACCCTGGCGACCCGGGCTCCCGGCCAGGAAAATCGCCGCTGGCGCGGTCCATGATGCTTATGTCGTCTGACTATCGGGTCGGGGACCAGCCTGCCTCCCTGCAGGCTATCCCCTCCGCCCGCGTCCCTGCGGGCGGCCCCGGTCAGCCGTCAACGCCTCATCGATTTTCAGCCGGACCCAGTCATCGCGGTGACTGTTTTATTCTCATTTCGCCGTGGTATCGCTGTAAAACGGCATATTACTGGGGATCCCTCTCCCACGGGGAGAGGGAGAAAGGCAGCCCGGTGCCGTTGTTTCCCGCTTGAGGGAGAGAGAGGATGGCGGCTCGATTTAGTCCCCTCGCCCCTTTGGGGAGAGGGCCAGGGTGAGGGGAAACATGCGGCTCTTATGGTCATTCCGTTCACCTCATGTTCCTTGCTGTTCTGTCACGCCAGAACCCGTGAACGTGCCAGGGTGGTTCACCGCCACCACCCTGGCGACCCGGGCTCCCGGCCAGGAAAATCGCCGCTGGCGCGGTCCATGATGCTTATGTCGTCTGACTATCGGGTCGGGGACCAGCCTGCCTCCCTGCAGGCTATCCCCTCCGCCCGCGTCCCTGCGGGCGGCCCCGGTCAGCCGTCAACGCCTCATCGATTTTCAGCCGGACCCACTCATCGCGGTGACTGTTTTATTCTCATTTCGCCGTGGTATCGCTGTAAAACGGCATATTACTGGGGATCCCTCTCCCACGGGGAGAGGGAGAAAGGCAGCCCGTTGCCGTTGCTTCCCCCTCAAGGGAGAGAGAGGATGGCGGCTCGATTTAGTCCCCTCTCCTTTGAGGGAGAGGGTCAGGGTGAGGGGGAAATGTGCGCGCTTACCTTCATCCCCGGTCCTGTTAACCTCCACATACCTCGCAGTTGGAGTGGCGCATCAGCTTCATCTCCCGGAACTGGCAGGTCATCGCATCGTACATCACGATTTTGCCCGAGGCGGGGGTGCCGTAATGCGTCAGCACTTTAATAGCCTCCATCGCCTGAAGAGAGCCGATGATGGCCACCAGCGGTGCCATCACCCCCGCTTCCACGCAGGTCAGGGCATTCTCGCCAAACAGACGACTCAGGCAGCGGTAGCAGGGTTCATCCTCGCCCCAGGTGAAGACGCTGATCTGCCCCTCCATGCGAATAGCCGCCCCGGAAACCAGCGGGACAGTGTGCGCGAAGCAACCGGCGTTGAGCTGGTTGCGGATGGCCACGTTGTCGGTACAGTCCAGCACCAGGTCGTGGGCGGCAATCTGCGCTGACAGGGCCGCGTCGTCCAGCTGCGCGTTGAGGGTATCAAGCTGAACATAAGGGTTAAGCCGGGCAAGTGTCGCCTGGGCGGAGATCACTTTCGGCTGCCCGATTGTGGCATCGCTATGCAAGGTCTGGCGCTGCAGATTGGAGAGCGCGACGGTGTCAAAATCGAGCAGCGTCATCTGACCCACGCCCGCGGCCGCCAGATATTGCGCCGCAGCACAGCCGAGGCCGCCCAATCCCACGACCAGTACCCGAGAAGCTTTCAGCCGCTCCTGCCCGTCAAAATCAAATCCACGCAGAATGATTTGCCGGTTATAACGCAACATCTCTGCATCGCTCAGCGCTTCCACGTTCATCCTCCGAACAGATGGTTAAAGGTCTCAACCTCGACCCACTCGCCCGGCTCAACGTTGCCGCGCTCGCGCTCCAGCACCACAAAGCAGTTACCCTGACTGAATGAACTGAAAATATGCGAGCCCTGCGGCCCGGTGGAGCTCACACTCAGTTCGCCGTTTTCATCGCGGCTGAGAATGCCACGCTGGAAATCCAGACGCCCCGGTGATTTTCTGAGCCGCGTAGCGGCACGGGCGCGCAGACGCATCGGCAGAGGGTTATTTGTTGCGCCGCTCAGTTTCGCCAGTAACGGTTGCACAAGCTGATAAAAGGTGAGGGCCGCTGATACCGGGTTGCCCGGCAGCCCGCAGAACCAGCTGTGTTGCAGACGACCAAAGGCAAAAGGTTTGCCCGGCTTAATGGCCAGTTTCCAGAAGGTGATTTCACCTAACTCATCAAGCATCGCTTTGGTGTAATCCGCTTCGCCGACCGAGACGCCGCCTGAGCTGAGAACCACGTCAGCCTGCTGGTCTGCGGTGATAAAGGTTTCGCGCAGCAGGGCCGGATCGTCACGGATAATGCCAAGGTTAATGACCTCGCACCCCAGTTGCTCAAGCATCAGATGCACCGCAAGACGGTTAGTATCATAGATCTGCCCGTCGCCCAGGGGGTGTCCCGGCAACTGCAACTCATCGCCGGTGGAGAAAAGGGCGACGCGGATTTTGCGCACCACGTTGACGTCTGCAATACCCAGCGAGGCGAGCACCGGCACTTCAGCAGCGGTCAGTCGGGTTCCGGGCGTGAACACGACGGACCCGGCACGAATATCTTCGCCAAGACGACGAACGTTTTGCCCGGCGCGAACGGCCGCGGTAAAGCGTACTCCCGCGTCCGTCACTTCGGTCTCTTCCTGCATGACCACCGCTTCACAACCGGCGGGCACCGGGGCGCCGGTCATGATGCGTACGCAACTGCCGGCTGGCCATTCGCCATGAAAAGGCTGCCCGGCAAAAGCTTTACCGGCAACCCTTAGCGGAATGCCCTGCTCAAGATCGGACATCCGCACGGCGTAGCCATCCATTGCGGCATTATCAAAACCCGGCACATTTATCGGAGAGATAACATCCTGCGCGACAACGCGACCAAAACAGGCCAGAAGTGGCAAGGTTTCACTTTGCTCCAGTGGGGTAATGGCCGACAGCATTTGCGCCAGGGCAGCATCGAGGGGAATAAGGCCCGCAGTATGTTCCATGAGTGGCTCCAGTAAAACGGATCAAAGGAGGCATTATGGCAGAAAAGTGCCCCCCGCTGCATGTACTCCTCCGTGGGCAGAGTGCGAAGCCTGCTTTACATAGTTGTAACGACTTTCTATATTCAAAAATCGTCTGAAGTTGTGACGACGATAATGATATTTATAGTAAAAGCAGCAGAGTACCTGACCGGGCGATGAAAAAATGACCAAAGCAGTGATTGCGATACACGGCGGCGCAGGGGCAATTGCCCGCGCCCGGCTAAGCCCGGAGAACGAGCGGCACTATATTGAAGCCCTGTCGTCCATTGTTGAACAGGGTCAGCGCATGCTGGAGGCGGGCGAAAGCGCGCTGGATGTGGTGACCGAAGCGGTACGCCTTCTGGAAGAGTGCCCGCTATTTAATGCTGGTGTTGGTGCGGTCTTTACCCGCGATGAAACCCATGAACTTGACGCCTGCGTTATGGACGGTGAAACGCTGCTGGCCGGTGCGGTGGCCGGCGTCAGCCGTCTGCGCAACCCCATCCTTGCCGCACGGCTCGTTATGGAACGCAGCCCCCATGTCCTGCTCGTCGGGGAAGGGGCAGAAAAATTTGCTTTTGCTGAAGGCATGGAGCCGGTTGCGCCTGAGATTTTCTCCACCCGGGAACGTTATCAGCAACTGACAGAGGCCAGGGCGGACAATACCCTGCGTCTCGATCACGGCAATGCTCCGCTGGATGAGCGCCAGAAATTTGGCACCGTTGGCGCGGTGGCGCTCGATAAACAGGGCAATCTGGCGGCAGCCACCTCTACCGGCGGGATGACCAACAAGTTGCCCGGGCGCGTCGGTGACTCCCCTTTACCGGGGGCAGGGTGTTACGCGAATAATGCCAGTGTCGCGGTCTCCTGTACTGGCACGGGCGAAGTCTTTATTCGTACCCTGGCCGCTTATGACATCGCCGCACTGATGGATTACGGTGGGCTCAGTCTGCATGAGGCCTGTGAGGCGGTGGTGATGGAAAAACTCCCCGCACTTGGCGGCAGCGGTGGCCTGATTGCGGTCGACAGGGAAGGCAATGTGGCCCTGCCCTTTAACAGTGAAGGCATGTACCGCGCCTGGGGCTATGCGGGTGATGCACCGAGCGTGGGAATTTATCGTGAATAAGGAGAGCGACATGTCGCAACGACCCGCAGAGGATGTACAGAATGTGCTCGATGTCAGCAATCTGAACGTGACCTTTAGCCATGAACAGCAACGCACCGAGGCAGTGCGCGGCCTCTCCTTTACCTTAAAACGTGGTGAAACGCTGGCGATAGTGGGGGAGTCCGGCTCAGGGAAGTCGGTTACGGCGATGTCTCTGCTGCGCCTGCTGGAGCAGTCCGGCGCTGAGGTTAACTGCAACCATATGTTGTTAACCCGCCGCAACGGTAAACGTGTCGATCTCGCTACCCTTAGCCGCTCGGGTCTGCACGGGGTGCGTGGTGCGGATATTGCGATGATATTCCAGGAGCCGATGACCTCGCTGAACCCGGTGTTTCCGGTCGGTGAGCAGATTGCTGAGTCTATTCGTCTGCATCAGGGGGTGAATAAAGAGGCGGCGCTGGTTGAAGCCAGACGCATGCTGGACCTGGTGCGTATCCCCGAATCTCAGGCGATTTTATCGCGTTTTCCTCATCAGCTTTCTGGCGGCATGCGCCAGCGGGTGATGATTGCGATGGCGCTCTCGTGTCGCCCGGCGGTATTGATTGCCGATGAACCCACTACCGCGCTGGACGTCACCATTCAGGCGCAAATTCTGCAGCTCATCAGTGTGCTGCAAAAAGAGATGGCAATGGGGGTGATTTTCATCACCCACGATATGGGCGTGGTGGCGGATATCGCCGATCGGGTTCTGGTCATGTATCAGGGTGAGGCGGTGGAGACCGGCACGGTTTCGCAGATATTCAGCGCGCCTCAGCATCCTTATACCCGTTCCTTGCTGGCGGCCGTCCCACGGCTGGGGGCGATGAACGGTAGCGATCTGCCGCGACGTTTTCGGTTAATGTCATCTCAGCCTGCACACCGTCCTGAAGAGGAGACGGAGCAGGACACGGTGGTGCCAGGTGAACCCATTTTACAGGTACGGGATTTAGTGGCGCGTTTCCCGATTCGCAGCGGCATCCTTAACCGCGTCACCCGCGAAGTTCATGCGGTGGAAGGGGTGAGTTTTGACCTCTGGCCTGGCGAAACCCTGTCGCTGGTGGGGGAGTCCGGCAGCGGAAAATCTACTACCGGCCGAGCGCTGCTGCGTCTGGTGGAGAGCCAGAGCGGAGAAATCACCTTCAACGGTGAGCGCATTGATACCTTACCGTCAAACAAGTTGCAGCCGCTGCGCCGGGATATTCAGTTTATTTTTCAGGATCCCTATGCCTCTCTCGATCCGCGCCAGACCGTGGGCTATTCGATCATGGAACCGCTGCGGGTGCATGGGATCATGAGCGAAGATGAGGCCCAGCGACGCGTCCTGTGGCTGCTGGAGCGGGTGGGGTTAAAACCCGAGCACGCCTGGCGCTATCCACATGAATTTTCCGGTGGACAACGTCAGCGTATCTGCATTGCCAGGGCGCTGGCGCTGAATCCACGGGTGGTGGTAGCCGACGAATCCGTCTCCGCGCTTGACGTGTCGATCAGGGCGCAAATCATCAATCTTTTGTTAGATCTTCAGCGGGAAATGGGCATTGCATTTTTGTTTATTTCCCACGATATGGCGGTGGTGGAGCGGATTAGCCATCGCGTGGCGGTTATGTACCTTGGACAGATTGTCGAAATTGGCCCCCGCCGGGCGGTATTTGAGGATCCGCAACACCCCTATACGCGAAAACTGATGGCCGCCGTGCCGGTCGCGGACCCGACACACCACCGGGCGCAACGGGTGCTGCTGTCGGATGAACTACCCAGCAATATTCATAAGCGCGGCGATGTTATCGAACGCGTGCAGTTACATCACGTCGGCGCGGGGCATTATGTCGCACGCACGACACCAGGCAATACGCAATCCCGTTTTTGACAGATTCAGGCAGGGACACTCAGGAGAACAACATGACACAATTCGTCGCACGAAAATGGCAGCTGGGGGTTGCGATTGCCGCCACCCTGGCCGCCGCGCCGGCACTGGCTGCCAAAGATGTCGTGGTCGCAGTGGCCTCGAACTTCACCACCCTTGATCCCTATGATGCGAACGACACATTATCGCAGGCGGTGGCAAAATCCTTCTATCAGGGGCTGTTTGGGCTTGATAAGGACATGAAATTGCAGAACGTGCTGGCGGAAAGCTACACCGTTTCTGACGATGGCTTGGTCTACACCATTAAGCTTCGTCAGGGGGTAAAGTTCCAGGATGGCACCGATTTTAACGCCGAAGCGGTGAAAGCCAACCTCGATCGCGCCAGCAATGCTGACAATAAACTCAAGCGCTACAACCTCTACAAAAACATCGCCAGCACCGAGGCTGTTGATGCCTCGACGGTAAAGATCACGCTTAAAGAACCCTTCTCGGCGTTTATCAATATTCTTGCCCATCCGGCCACGGCAATGATCTCCCCTAAAGCGCTGGCGCAATATGGCAAAGAGATTGGGTTCCATCCGGTGGGGACCGGCCCGTACACCCTGGAAACCTGGAACCAGACCGACTTTGTTAAAGTGAAAAAGAACCCGGACTACTGGCAGAAAGGGTTGCCGAAACTTGACACCATCACCTGGCGACCGGTGGTCGATAACAATACCCGCGCCGCCATGCTGCAAACGGGTGAAGCACAGTTTGCCTTCCCGATCCCTTACGAGCAGGCCGCTGTACTGCAAAAAAACAGCAAGCTGGAGCTGGTGGCGAGTCCGTCTATCATGCAGCGCTATATCAGCATGAACGTGACGCAAAAACCGTTCGATAACCCGAAAGTGCGCGAAGCCATTAACTATGCCATTAACCGCCAGGCGCTGGTAAAAGTGGCCTTTGCCGGTTACGCCACCCCGGCAGCTGGCGTGGTGCCGCCCTCTCTGGCTTATGCCGCGACCTATCCGCAATGGAAATATGACCCGGCAAAAGCGCGTCAGTTACTCAAAGAAGCGGGCTTCCCCAACGGCTTTAGCACTACGCTTTGGTCTTCGCATAACCACAGTACCGCACAAAAAGTGCTGCAGTTTACCCAGCAGCAGCTGGCGCAGGTGGGTATAAAAGCCCAGCTCACGGCGATGGATGCCGGTCAGCGTGCGGCTGAAGTGGAAGCGAAAGGGCAGAAAGAGAGCGGAGTCAGGATGTTCTATACGGGCTGGTCGGCGTCAACCGGGGAGGCTGACTGGGCGCTGTCACCGCTGTTTGCTACCCAGAACTGGCCGCCTGCGCTCTTTAACACCGCCTTTTACAGTAATCCGAAGGTGGATAAGGATCTGACGGATGCTCTGAAAACCACTAACGACGAAGAAAAAGCCCGTCTGTATAAAGATGCTCAGGATACTATCTGGAAAGAGGCACCCTGGGTGCCGTTGGTTGTCGAAAAACTGGTTTCTGCCCATAACAAGAATCTGACCGGCTTCTACATTATGCCCGATACCGGTTTTAGCTTTGACAACGCCGACCTGAAATAAAAAACTCATGCCCACCGCCCGCGTGGCGGTGGGGTGAGGGAAAACAGACATGCTTAATTATGTTTTAAAACGCCTGCTGGGCCTGATTCCAACGCTACTGATTGTGGCGGTGCTGGTGTTTTTATTTGTCCATCTCTTACCCGGCGATCCGGCGCGGCTGATTGCCGGGCCGGAGGCAGACCAGCAGGTCGTTAACCTGGTGCGTCAACAGCTGGGCCTGGATCAACCGTTATACGTCCAGTTCTGGCACTACATTACCAATGTGGTGCAGGGCGATTTTGGTATCTCGATGGCATCGCGCCGCCCGGTGGTGGATGAAATCGCCAGTCGCTTTTTCCCCACGTTCTGGCTGACTATCGCCAGCATGACCTGGGCGATGCTTTTTGGCCTTGTCGCCGGTATTGCCGCCGCGGTATGGCGCAATCGCTGGCCGGACAGGCTGGGTATGGCGCTGGCCGTTACCGGCATCTCCTTCCCGGCCTTTGCGCTCGGTATGCTGTTAATGCAGATCTTCTCGGTTGAGCTTGGCTGGTTGCCCACCGTCGGTGCAGACAGCTGGCAGCACTATATTTTGCCATCCATGACGCTCGGGGCCGCCGTCGCCGCAGTGATGGCGCGCTTTACCCGTGCCTCGTTTGTGGATGTGCTGAATGAAGATTATATGCGTACCGCCCGTGCCAAAGGGGTGCGAGAACGCTGGGTTATCCTTAAACACGGTCTGCGCAACGCGCTTATCCCGGTGATAACGATGATGGGGCTGCAGTTTGGCTTCTTGCTTGGCGGGTCGATCGTGGTCGAAAAGGTATTCAACTGGCCAGGGCTTGGCCGTTTGCTGGTGGATTCCGTAGAAATGCGCGACTACCCGGTCATCCAGGCGGAAGTGCTGCTCTTCTCTCTTGAATTTATTCTCATCAACTTAGTGGTGGATGTGCTCTACGCTGCCATTAACCCTGCAATCAGGTACAAGTAAGGATGCGACTGTTTAACTGGCGTCGTCAGGCGATTTTAAATGCCCTGCCCGGAGTAAAGCCGGGACAGGTAAGAACCCCGTGGCATGAATTCTGGCGGCGCTTTCGCCGTCAGCCGGTGGCAATGACCGCCGGACTTTTCGTGCTGATTCTGATTGCGCTCGCGGTGATTGCCCCCTGGATTGCCCCTTTTGATGCGGAAAACTATTTTGATTACGACCGCCTGAATGAGGGACCCTCTCTTATTCACTGGTTCGGCGTCGACTCCCTGGGGCGGGACATACTGAGCCGCGTGCTGCTGGGGGCCAGAATTTCGCTGGCCGCCGGCGTGTTTGCCGTACTGATTGGGGCGGCAATCGGCACACTGTTTGGCCTGTTGGCCGGGTATTATGAAGGGTGGTGGGATCGCATCATCATGCGTATCTGCGACGTGTTGTTTGCCTTTCCTGGCATTCTGCTGGCCATCGCGGTGGTCGCGGTCATGGGCAGCGGAATGACCAACGTTATCATCGCGGTGGCGGTTTTCTCAGTCCCTGCCTTTGCACGTCTGGTACGAGGCAATACGCTGGTGCTAAAGCAGCAAACATTTGTCGAGTCGGCTCGCAGTATCGGTGCCAGCGACATGACCATTCTCTTCAGCCACATTTTGCCCGGCACGGTCTCGTCGATCGTGGTCTACTTTACAATGCGGATCGGGACTTCAATCATCTCCGCGGCCAGCCTGTCGTTTCTGGGGCTTGGTGCGCAACCGCCGACGCCCGAATGGGGAGCAATGCTTAATGAAGCGCGGGCCGATATGGTCATTGCGCCGCACGTGGCGCTCTTCCCCTCACTGGCCATTTTTCTCACCGTGCTGGCGTTTAATTTATTGGGTGATGGCTTACGTGATGCCCTTGATCCAAAAATCAAAGGGTAATCAGGGCCTCGCTCATGCTCCTGAGGAAAACGGGCAGCACCGGGTTGGGGTTGGCTTTTGAGTAGACAAGAAAATTGTGCGCCTGAATATTTACGCCTTCAATATTCATGAACGTCACGTTGGGCATCCCCAGCGTGCGTGATGAGGCGGGAACGATGGCGCACCCCAACCCGGCATTCACCAGACCCAGAATAGTGTGGGTCTGGGCGAGCTGGTATTTATAGTCCGGCGTAATGTCATTAAACACAAACAGGTCGGTTATCCGATCGTAAAAATGGCGGGCTTCATCCGGGCTGTAAAGAAAGAAGGGCTCATTGTTAAATGCGCTGAGGGGAATTTTCCGTTTACGTGCCAGCGGATGCTCTGAGTGAAATGCCCCCACAAAGGTTTCACCCTGAAGCGGCTGGTACGCCAGCAGCGGATTTGGTGGGACATGGCGCACAAAACCAATATCAAGACTGTTGTTTTCAATCGCGCTTATTTGTTTATGCGACACCAGTTCCTGTAGCTGAAAGGTGACTCCAGGCAATTTTATGGCGAGTTCTTTTAGTAACTGGGGAATAAAATTCCATGAAAATACCGCAGTAAATCCCAGCGAAAGTGTTCCCGTCTCGCCGGAGGCGCAAAGCTGAACGGAGGATTCCAGCCGGTCCGCTAATTTAAGAATTAATCGGGCTTCGGTCAGTAAATGGTGACCCATATGAGTAAGCTGAACGTGCCGGTTATTCCTGTCAAACAGGGCGCCGCCAAGGCTTTTTTCCAGCAGTTGAATCTGGCGACTCAATGGCGGTTGCGTCATGCTCAGGCGGGCGGCGGCGCGACCAAAGTTTAACTCTTCGGCAACCGCAATAAAGCAGCGAAGCTGATGTAAATCCATAATTCAATTCTTATATTAATGAATACCGGATTTATATTAGACATGAATTATTGCGCTGTCCATCATCGTCTTATTCCCACTTAATGGACAGACGCAATGCTAAATAAAACAGACCAACAAAAAACTCACATTTTATTAACTCAAGCGGTGCCCGGCCCGATTGATGAAATATTACGGCGTGATTATTACGTGCATCGTCTATACGAGGCCCGCGAGCCAGCTCAGATGCTGGCGGAAACGGGGACGAGTATTCAGGGCGTGGTTACCGGGGGAGCAAAGGGACTATCCCGCGACATCATGGAACGCCTGCCTGCACTGAAAATTGTTGCCATCAGCGGTATCGGAACGGATGCGGTGGATTTGGCCTATGCCGCGGAACGCGGGATATTTGTCACCACCACGCCCGGCGTGCTAACGGATGATGTGGCAGACATGGCGCTGGGGCTGATGATCTCAACGCTACGCCAGATGAGTGAGGGGGAGCAGGTGGTGCGCGCCGGACGCTGGCCGCAGACCACCCTGCCACTGGCGCGTAAAGTCAGCGGCACCACCGTTGGGATTATCGGCATGGGACGGGTGGGGCAGGCCATTGCCCGGCGAGTTGCGGCGTTTAATACCACGATCCTTTATACCGATCTCGGGCCGGTTAGCGGACTTGATTACACCTTCGTTGCAGACATCCACACCCTGGCGCATGAGGTTGACGTACTGATCCTGGCCGCTTCTGCCGACGCAGGGCAGCTCATCATCACTGAATCGGTGCTCGACGCGCTGGGGGCTGAGGGGTACTTCATCAATGTCGCGCGCGGCAAGCTGGTGGATGAGCTCGCGCTGCTGTCTGCGCTCAGCGAGAAACGCATTGCCGGCGCAGGGCTGGATGTGTTTGCCAATGAACCGCACGTGCCGGAGGGGTTTTACACCCTTAATAACGTGACGCTTCAGCCTCATCGTGCCAGTGCCACTCTCCAGACCCGTCTGGCGATGGGGGAAATGGTGCTGGAAAATCTGGCGGCCTGCTTTAACGGACAGTTACCGCCACATCGCGTGTAACTCCGCTAACAACGCGACCTCTGTCTTCCCTTTAAAAATACAGCGAGAACATCATGAGCAAACAAATGGAAGTCTCTCTGGAACAGGTCAAACGCGTCGGGCATCACCGTTACTGGGTGCTGGGCCTGATATTTATTATTACCGTCATTAACTACGCTGACCGTGCCACCATGTCCATCGCCGGGACATCGGTGGTGAAAGAGCTGGGCCTCGACCCGATGATGCTGGGGATGATCTTCTCCGCCTTCGCCTGGGCATATGCGCTGGGGCAAATCCCCGGAGGCTGGCTGCTTGACCGTTTTGGTGCCAAAAAAGTCTATGGTATGAGTCTGGTGCTGTGGTCGGTATTCACCATGCTGCAGGGCACCGTCGGCTGGATTGGGCTAACCGGTAGCCTGGCCGCGATGACGCTGTTCCTGATGCGCTTCATGCTGGGCCTTGTGGAGTCGCCCGCGTTTCCGGCGAACTCACGTATCGTCTCCAGCTGGTTCCCGACCCGCGAGCGTGGATTAGCTTCCGCACTGTTTAACTCCGGGCAGTACATGGCGGTGGTGATTTTTACCCCGATGATGGCCTGGCTTACCCACGCCTGGGGCTGGGAACACGTCTTTATCTGGATGGGGGGATTAGGGCTTGTGCTGGCGGCGGTGTGGTTTGGCTGGTACAAAGAGCCGCATAAAGATCCGCGCCTGACGGAAGATGAAAAAAAATTGATGCGCGAGGGCGGGGCGCTGGTGGATCTGGACAGTGGAGTGAAACAGGGTAAAAAAATCGCCTTACGCGACACCAAATGCCTGTTTACTAACCGCAATTTGTGGGCTATCTACCTCGGGCAGTACTGTATTACCGCGTTAACGTACTTCTTCATTACCTGGTTCCCTATCTATCTGATTCAGGGACGTGGCATGACGATCATGCAGGCGGGTTGGGTTGCCGCTTTACCTGCAGTATGCGGTTTTACCGGCGGTCTGCTCGGCGGTTACCTCTCTGATTTACTTATTAGCCGTGGTGTTCACCCTTCCCGCGCCCGTAAAACGCCATTTGTGCTCGGCATGGGACTCTCCACTATGCTGGTCTTTGCAAACGTGGTGGACAGCAATGCCGCGGTAATTTTCCTGATGGCGCTGGCTTTCTTCGGTAAAGGTTTTGCGGCAGTGGGCTGGGCTGTTCTGTCGGACGTGGCACCGAAAACCATGATTGGCCTGTGTGGGGGTGTGTTTAACGGCATCGGTAATATCGCAGGGATCATTACGCCGCTGGTGATTGGCTATGTGGTCACGGTGACCGGTTCGTTTAACAACGCATTATGGTTTGTGGCGGCGCACGGTGTACTGGCAGTGGTGAGCTACGTACTGATCGCAACGCGGTTTGAGCGCGTGGGTGAGTAAATAAAAACGCCGCCTGATAGCAGGCGGCGACAGAGTTAAACGCGGGTGCCCCACAGGTCGTATTCATCCGCGTTTTCCACTTTCACGCGCACGATATCCCCTGGTTTGACCCCGTTTTCACCGTTCAGATAGACCGCACCGTCGATCTCAGGTGCATCCGCCATACTGCGGCCAATAGCGCCTTCTTCATCCACTTCATCAATGATGACCAGAATTTCGCGGCCCACTTTTTCCTGCAGACGCTCAGCAGAAATTTTCTGTTGCAGCTGCATGAAGCGGTTCCAGCGCTCTTCTTTAACCGCTTCCGGCACCTGATCTGCCAGTTCGTTAGCGGTTGCGCCATCAACCGGGCTGTACTTGAAGCAGCCTACGCGATCCAGGCGGGCCTCGGTCAGGAAGTCGAGCAGCATCTGGAAATCTTCTTCGGTTTCACCTGGGAAGCCAACAATAAAGGTAGAGCGCAGGGTCAGTTCCGGGCAGATTTCACGCCACTGCTTAATGCGTGCCAGCTGACGGTCAACCGAGCCGGGGCGTTTCATCAGTTTCAGGATACGCGGGCTGGCGTGCTGCAGCGGGATGTCCAGATAGGGCAGGATTTTACCCTCGGCCATCAACGGGATGACATCATCAACGTGTGGGTAAGGGTAGACGTAGTGCAGACGCGTCCAGATACCAAGCTTCGCCAGTTGTTCGCAGAGACCAACCATACTGGTTTTTACCGGCTCACCGTCATGGAAGCCCATACGGTGCTTCACATCAACGCCGTAGGCAGAGGTGTCCTGCGAGATGACCAGGATCTCTTTTACGCCAGCATCCTTCAGACGTTTTGCTTCGCCCAGCACGTCACCAATCGGGCGGCTGACCAGATCGCCGCGCATGGATGGGATGATGCAGAAGGTGCAGCGGTGGTTACAGCCTTCAGAAATTTTCAGGTAGGCGTAGTGGCGCGGTGTCAGCTTAACGCCTTGCTCTGGGACCAGACTCAGGAACGGGTTGTGCTTCGGCTTTGGTACATAGTGGTGCACATGCTCCAGAACCTGCTCGTAACTATGAGGCCCGGTAATTTCCAGTACCTTCGGGTGGACTTCGCGGATCTGATCGACTTTCGCACCCAGACAGCCGGTTACGATCACTTTGCCGTTTTCATTCAGCGCTTCGCCAATGGCCTCCAGTGACTCCTGAACCGCGCTGTCAATAAAGCCGCAGGTGTTGACGATAACCATATCGGCGTCGTTATAGCTCGGCACAACGTCATAGCCTTCAGTGCGCAGTTCCGTCAGGATGCGCTCAGAGTCGACGAGGTTTTTCGGGCAACCGAGGGAGACAAAGCCGATTTTCGGCTGGTGCGTAACATTGCTCATAGTTCAAAAATTAATCAGTTAAGGGATGCTCAGGGCACGGATTGTACAGTTATCGGCGGGAGATTTATAGCGGATTGTCGGCAGGCAGGATCAAAAATCCGCTGGCCTGGGTGGAGCCTCTGCTACCTGTTTTTGCCAGTAAACGACCCCGGGTCGTCAGAATTCATCCACCGTGTCCCGGTCGTTATTAATCACGTCGAACACTAACTCGCCATCATTAACCGTAAAGGTAATAGAAGTGGCGTAGCTATCCTCAATATTCATATCCTGGCACAGGTTAAAGATGAAATAATGTATTTGATAATAAAGAACATAGGTAGTGTCACGCAGATGTTCAACCCGGTTAATATCAAACGCATTGGTAGAGCGCGCATGGGGGCTGATAAAACCTAAATCCATGTTAAGCGCAGGAATAAGTGCGGGGGAGTGTCGATTGTGCTGCAGGTAGTGCTGAAGCTCACGGGCAGAATCAGCGTGGTTATCGGCAAGGGTAAGGTTCAGCGGAAAAATATGCATAACGCGCCTGATCAAAGTGTCTGTGGCGATAACATACCACGGCGGTTCAGCTTCCTCATAAAACGTTCGCGGGGTATTTCGGGGTATAACATGAGCGTGCTAACCATACCTCTAAAGGATACTTTTGCCGTTGAGTTTGCAGGAATAATCCGGGGCGTGAATATAAGCGAGGTAAAAAAAAGCCGCTCGGACGAACGGCAGATATACAACACAGGGAATTCTTCAGAAACATAATGATTTACGGCAGAAATAATAGCCTGCTAATGAATGGCTGTCACCCGTTATGTAAGAGAAAAGTGTTTTCAATGTTAAATTGTGATGAAGATCGTCTTTGACGAAAAAATGAACCCAGAGGTTCTAATCCGGATGCGCAGGAAAGAGAACAAGGCGTTTGTCCCCTGCGCTTGCCCGGCCCCATCAGTCGATAATGATAGGGCCTTACCAAAGCAGCCGTTCACGGCACGCCATTATTTCCATACTGTAAAAATGCCGGGCGTGAATTTAACCGCGTAAACCAGGCCTCAAGAGCCGGGAACGTCGGATGGTCAAACGGCGTCATCTTCCAGCGATTTACCGACAGTCCCAGTACAATATCGGCGAGAGTAAAATCTTCCCCGGCCACCCAGGCTTGGGTTTTTTCCAGTTGCTGATCCACGATGCCGATACAGTGGTTCCACGCTTTAATACCGGCGTCAATCGCCTTCTGATCGCTGTAGGCGGGATTTTTACGCACCAGCGCAGGGAAGACATAGCGCCAGGCATTGTTGAATTCGGATGCCTGCCAGTCCATCCACTGCTCCACCCTGGCGCAGGCTTGCGCATCATCCGGGAGAAGATCGCGACGCTCAGCTTTACGGGCCAGATAGCGGCAGATGGCGTTCGATTCCCAGAGTACAAAATCGTCGTCAATCAGCACCGGCACCATTTCATTGGGGTTCATGGCCCGAAAGGCGTCCGTTTGCGTGGAGGCAAACCCACTGCCGTAGTCCTCCTGCTGATAGTCAAAGCCTGCTTCCTCGCAGGTCCACAACACTTTTCGCACATTGATTGACGAGGTTTTCCCGAGAATGCTTAACATGATGGCAGGCCGCTCCCTACGGATGTGATGGATTATAGACAATACATCAACGGCATTACCTCCTGCTACAACCCGGCGGGCACCAGCATGGTGCACTGCCTGATCCTGACTCACCAAAACGGGGAGCCATAGTACCCGCTCATAGTTAATAAACTGATAAATAAGTAATTAATTTTCTGGCACACCGCTTGCAATGCATTAAATGCAGTGCAACACAACACAATTTGCAAATAGCTGGCTAGGGTTCCGGTTCGCGTGTGCGGATGACTGGTCCAAGAGCTGGCGACCTCTGAGAGGTTACACGGCGGGACAAAAACCCGGGAGACAGCAGCACCAGTGGGTGTCGCGCTGCCCTTTTTTTGTACCAACCAGAGGTCCATGATGAAGAAAACGCCATTACTCCGCTCCCTCGTGCTGTCGCTGGTCATGCTGACCACTCTCCCCACCTTTGCTGCGGTAAAAAAAGAATTTAACGTCTGCTGGACTATCTACGCGGGCTGGATGCCCTGGGGCTCCATCAGCAATCACAAAATCATCGATAAGTGGGCCGATAAATACGGCATCAAAATTAATGTCGTGCAGCTTAACGATTACATCGAATCCATCAACCAGTACACCGCCGGTCAGTTTGATGGCTGCACCATGACCAATATGGATGCACTGACTATCCCGGCGGCGGGCGGTGTGGATACCACCGCGCTCATTCTCGGCAGCTACTCCGAAGGCAATGATGGGGTAGTAATGAAAGGCAAGGGCAAAACGCTTAAGGATCTGAAAGGGCAGCAGATTTACCTGCCTGAACTCTCTGTTTCCCACTACCTGCTGGTACGTGGCCTGGAGAAAGCCGGGCTGGCGGAAAAAGATGTCACCGTGGTGAACACCTCTGATGCAGACATTGTCTCCGCCTTCGCCACGCCGGACGTCAAGGCCGCCGTGGCATGGAATCCGCAGCTGTCGGTCATCAAAGGCACGCCAGACACCACTGAAGTGTTCAGCTCCTCACAGGTGCCTGGTGAACTCATCGACATGATGGTGGTAAATACCCAGACCCTGAAAGACAACCCGGCGTTGGGAAAAGCCCTGACCGGCGCCTGGTACGAAATGATGGCGCAAATGAAGGCGCAGGATAAAGCCATGCTGAGTGAAATGGCAGCGGCTTCCGGGACCGATCTGACGGGCTATCAGGCGCAGCTGAAAACGACCCACCTTTTTTACACTCCGGCTGACAATCTGGCCTTTGTCACCTCTCCTGATTTGCCTAAAACCATGCAGCGCGTGGCGCAGTTCTCCTTTGATAAAGGGCTGCTTGGCGACGGTGCGCAGAGTGCCGATTTCATTGGCATGGCCTTCCCCGGCAGCGCCACGTCCGGTGATGCCAGTAACCTCAAACTGCGTTTTGACGACAGCTTTGTGAAACTGGCCGCCGACGGCAAGCTTTGATTTATCGAATGACGGGAAACGACGCCATGCGACATATTAATCGCCATCCGACCCGGGGCATGCGCTATACGCTTGTCCTGCTGCCCTTCGTTATTCTGCTGGCAGCCTACTTTCTGGGGTCAGCAGTCCGCCTTGAGGCCAACCCCCAGGACAAACTCCTGCCCGGCTTGCAGAACATGCTGGATGCGGTATCGCGCATGGCCTTCAGCCCGGATAAACGCAGCGGCGATTATCTCTTCTGGATGGACACCCTGGTTAGTCTGGCGCGCCTGCTGACCGGTCTGGCTATCGCCTCGCTGGCAGGGCTTTGCATCGGTATCACTGCCGGGGTCTTCCCGATGTGGCGCGCCTCGCTGTCGCCGCTGATGACGGTGCTGTCAATGATTCCGCCGCTGGCGATTCTGCCGGTGCTGTTTATTGTCTTCGGGCTTGATGAACTCTCAAAGGTGATGCTGATAGTGATTGGCATTACCCCTATGCTGGCCCGTGATCTTGAACACCGCGCCAGGGAAATCCCGCCGGAACTCCTGATTAAAGCCCAGACGCTCGGCGCCTCGAGCTGGACGCTGGTCCTGCGCGTAGTGTTACCGCAGTTGCTGTCGCGCCTGTTGACCTCACTGCGGCTGATGCTCGGCTCGGCGTGGCTGTTTCTTATTTCCGCCGAGGCTATCTCGTCAACGGCAGGCCTCGGCTATCGCATCTTCCTGGTGCGCCGCTACATGGCAATGGACGTCATCATTCCTTATGTGGTGTGGATTACATTACTGGCCTGGCTGATGGATTTGGGTCTGCGTCAGCTTCATAAAACCTGTTTTCCCTGGGCGGAAGGAGGGAAGGCATGAGCTTTATTGAGATCAACAATGTCTGGCAGGAGTACGGGCCGCACGTGGTGCTGGAGCGTCTTAATCTGCAGGTCAATGCCGGGGAGTTTTGCTCGATGGTAGGGGCTTCGGGCTGTGGGAAGTCCACCTTCCTGCGTTTGCTGTTAGGCCAGGAGGCACCAAGTCGCGGCACGCTGTCGCTGGATGGCAAAGCCCTGTCGGCCGAGCCGGACCGCAGCCGTGGCGTGGTGTTTCAGCGCTATTCGGTCTTTCCCCACCTGAGCGTGCTGGGCAACGTGACCCTGGGTCTTGAGTTTCCGCAGGCCCCGGTTCTGGGGCGTCTTTTTGGCGCACGAAAGCGCGAGGCGCGCGAGCGGGCGGTGTGGATGCTGGAAAAAGTGGGGCTGGGGCACGCGCTGGACAAATACCCGGCGCAGCTCTCCGGCGGCATGCAGCAGCGCCTTGCCATTGCGCAGGCTTTCATTATGCAGCCACGCGTGCTGCTGCTGGATGAACCCTTCGGTGCGCTGGACCCCGGCATTCGCAAAGACATGCATGCGCTACTGCTCCAGCTCTGGGGGGAAACCCGCATGACGGTCTTTATGGTCACGCACGACCTCTCAGAAGGGTTCAACCTCGGCACCCGACTGCTGGTGTTCGACAAAGTCCGTATCGACCCGCACGAACCCAATGCTTACGGCGCACGCATCACTTACGACATACCGCTCAACGAAGCGCGGCTGGCCGAAATGACCGGCAGCACGCCTCAAAACGTCTATGCATTAAGGAGTTAACCTGATGACTTCACTGGAAAATATGACACCCGTTCTGCGAGAGGAAACCCTGCCCGGTGGCGGCACGCTCTCCTTTATTCTTAAGCGTGGACAGATCCTGCGCATGACGGACATCGACGGCGGGGACAATGTCAGCCTGATGATGCTCAATCCCCATGAAAAGAGCGAACGTCTGAACCTGCCAGACACCCTAAAAGGCCAGCATACGGCGCGCCTGACCACCGGTCACTGCTTCTACTCCGATATGGGACGCGTACTGGCCGGAATTGTGGCCGACACCTGCGGCTGGCACGACCCTTTTGGCGGCGTGCTTAATGCCGCCGAAGTGAAGGAGAAATATGGTGAGGGTCGCTACCAGCGCCTGCGCAACGGTTTTTACCGTAACGGCACCGATAACCTGCTGGTAGAGATGGGTAAATGGGATTTAAGCCTTGAAGACCTGCTGATGGTGGTGAATTTCTTCAGCAAGGTGACGGTAGCAGAGGACGGCACCTTCGCCTTCCACCCGGGTGCGTCACAACCGGGCCGCTATGTAGAGCTGTTTGCGCCGATGGACGTGCTGCTGGTGATGACGGCACTGCAACACCCGATGGACCCGACAACGGAGTACGCGCCGCGCCCGGTGCAACTGAGCTGGCGTCAGGCTGACGATGAAAATGCCGCTATCGGGACGCTACAGAGCCGCCCGGAAAACGAACGCGCATTTGCTAACACCCGTTTATTTGCCCTCTAAGGAGCCACCAGATGCATGTCACCAGTCAGAAACACCCCGACGACGCACTCTTTCGCCATGTGATCCCGGCGGGCGAACCCTACCTCTTTGAAGTGAAAAAAGGCCAGACCGTACGGTTGCTGGATCTGGAAGGCAACCAGGCCGTGGATACGCTGTTTTACAATGCTGACCAGCCACGGGAGCGCTACGATCCGCAGCGCACATTGCGCCGTCAGGGTAACGCCTATCTCACCACCGGCAGCGTACTCTATTCCAGTCTCGGTAACCCCTTGCTGACCATTGTGGCCGATACCTGTGGCCGTCACGACACCCTCGGCGGGGCCTGCGCGCAGGAGAGTAACACCGTGCGCTATGCGCTGGACAAACGTCAGATGCACAGCTGTCGTGACAACTTTCTCTGCGCCTGCCTGCATGATGGTCGTATGCACAAACGGGATATCGGGGCCAACATCAACTTCTTTATGAACGTACCTGTCACGCCAGAAGGTGGGTTGACCTTTGAAGACGGTATTTCTGCCCCCGGTAAATATGTGGAGCTGCGTGCCGAATGCAACGTGATTGTGCTCATCTCCAACTGCCCGCAACTGAACAACCCCTGTAATGGCTGGAACCCGACACCGGCGGAGGTGCTGATATGGAATTGATCCGCCAGGTGCGCAGCCTGCTTTATCACCTGTTTGCCGTTCGTGCCGCCCGCCTGCCTTTACCTCAGGACAGGCCCACGACACCGCGTCCATAGAGACATCGCCCCTTATGGACGACCATAAGGTGAGCCGATTTTCGGCGGGACGACCCGCCAGCACTGAGTTCTGACTATGTTTACGAAACTCCTTATTGCCAACCGTGGCGCGATTGCCTGCCGGATCCTGCGTACCCTGCGCAGCATGAACGTAAGTGGGGTGGCCGTCTGGTCTGAGGCCGACGCCAGCAGCTTACACATCCGGGATGCTGACGAAGCCATCAGCCTCGGTGATGGCCCGGCGGCACACACCTACCTCGTCACGGAAAAAATTATCGATGCCGCCCGTAAAAGCGGTGCCCAGGCGATTCATCCCGGTTACGGTTTTCTCTCTGAAAACGCCGCTTTCGCCGAGGCCTGCGAAGCCGCGGGGATTGCCTTTGTCGGCCCGACGCCGGAGCAATTACGCGTGTTCGGCTTAAAACATACGGCGCGTGCGCTGGCGAAAAACCACGGTGTCCCGATGCTTGAAGGCACCGGGCTGCTGGCGAACCTTGACGAGGCGCAGCAGGCGGGCGCGCAGGTCGGTTTTCCGGTGATGCTGAAAAGTACTGCCGGCGGCGGTGGCATCGGAATGCGCGTCTGTTATAACGCCAGCGAGCTGGCGGAAGCCTTTGACGCCGTGGTACGGCTGGGTAAAAACAACTTCAGCGACGCCGGCGTGTTTATCGAAAAGTACATCGAGCGCGCACGCCATCTGGAAGTCCAGATTTTTGGTGATGGGAAAGGCGACGTGATTTCCCTGGGGGTTCGCGACTGCTCGGTCCAGCGCCGTAACCAGAAGGTGCTGGAAGAGACCCCGGCCCCGAATCTGCCGGACGGAATAGAAACCGCATTGTGTGAAGCCGCCATTACGCTCGGCAAAGCCATCAACTACCGCAGCGCGGGCACGGTGGAGTTTGTCTATGACAGCCTGGCTCGCCAGTTTTACTTCCTTGAGGTTAACACCCGACTGCAGGTGGAGCATGGCGTCACTGAGCAGGTGTGGGGCGTGGACCTGGTGCGCTGGATGATTGAACTGGCGGCAGGCGAGCTGCCGCCGCTGTCAGCGCTGGCGGCAGGGCTCACGCCACAGGGACATGCGGTGCAGGCGCGTCTGTATGCCGAAGATCCCGGCCGCCAGTTTCAGCCCTCGCCAGGCCTGCTGACCGAGGTCGTTTTCCCACCTGAGGATCGCAGTAAGCTTCGTGTCGACACCTGGGTGGAGGCCGGTTGTGATGTGCCGCCGTTCTTCGATCCGATGCTGGCCAAGATCATCAGTTGGCAGCCGACCCGTGCGCAGGCGATTACTGAGCTTAATGCGGCACTGGATGCCACCCGCCTGTACGGTGTGGAGACCAACCGTCACTACCTGCAACAGATCCTCGCCTTTGCACCTTTTGCTGAAGGTGATCCCTGGACGCGCTGCCTGGAGGGGCTGACCTACCGGGCCACCACCATTGAAGTGCTGAGCGCAGGCACCCAGACCACGGTGCAGGATTATCCCGGTCGGCAGGGCTACTGGGCGGTGGGGGTACCGCCGTCGGGACCAATGGATAGCCGTGCGCTCCGTCTGGGTAACGCGCTGCTGGGTAATGCCGCAACCGATGCTGCGCTGGAGCTTACCCTTAGCGGGCCGACGCTGAAATTTAATACCGATGCCGTTGCGGTGGTGACCGGGGCGGCAATGAGCATTACGCGCGATGGCGAAGAGATCGCCATGAATACTCTCTTTACTCTCCAGGCAGGCAGTACGCTACGTCTGGGAGAGGTGAGCGGGGCGGGCGTGCGCAGCTACCTGTGTCTGCAGGGCGGTATCAATGTACCGGACTATCTGGGCAGTAAAAGTACCTTTACCCTCGGGCAGTTTGGCGGGCATGCCGGGCGCGCGTTACGCACAGGTGACGTCCTGCACATTAATGCGCTGAACGCCGCACCGCGTAGCGTCGCCTTACCCGCGAGCCTGCAGACGACGTTCCCTGGCGTGCGCGAACTGCGGGTTATCTACGGGCCGCACGGCGCGCCGGAATATTTCACCCAACAGTATATCAACACCTTTCTTGCCACCGACTGGGAGGTGCACTTCAACTCCAGCCGTACCGGTATTCGTCTGATTGGGCCAAAGCCTGAGTGGGTGCGTGACAGCGGCGGCGAAGCCGGGCTGCATCCGTCCAACATACATGACAACCCGTATGCCATCGGCGCGGTGGATTTTACCGGTGATATGCCCGTCATCCTTGGGCCGGATGGCCCGAGCCTTGGTGGTTTCGTCTGCCCGGTGACGGTTATCGAAGCGGATCTCTGGCAGCTTGGGCAACTAAAGGCGGGCGATAAGGTGCGCTTTGTGCCGGTAGAGATGGCGACCGCGCGCTTACTGGCGCAGGCGTGTAATCAGGAAGTAGAGACCCTGCAACCCGTCGCCGTGAACTGGCAGCCAGCGGCGCGGGTATCGCCCGTGGTGCTTGATATCGGCGAGACGGACAAACGTCTGGTGGCACGGCTTTCCGGTGATACCCATTTGTTACTGGAAATTGGCGCGCCGGAGCTGGATCTGGTGCTGCGTTTTCGCGCTCACGCGCTGATGCAGGCGCTGGAAGCCCGTGCGCTGGCGGGGGTGATTGATCTGACACCGGGCATTCGTTCTCTACAGGTTCACTATCAGCCGGAGACGCTGCCGCCCGACGCCTTGCTTGAGGCGATCGCAGAACTCTGGCACGAGGTCTGTCAGCGTTCGGATCTTGATGTGCCGTCACGTGTGGTCTGGTTGCCGCTCTCCTGGGACGATCCGGCCTGTCAGAAAGCTATTGAAAAATACATGACCACTGTGCGCCGCGATGCGCCCTGGTGTCCGAGTAATCTTGAGTTTATTCGCCGTATTAACGATCTCGCCAATATCGATGAGGTCTACAAAACCGTCTTTGATGCCCACTATCTGGTGATGGGGCTGGGGGATGTCTATCTCGGCGCACCAGTCGCTACGCCGCTTGACCCCCGTCATCGCCTGGTGACCACCAAATACAATCCGGCCCGCACCTGGACGGCTGAAAACTCGGTAGGCATTGGCGGCGCCTATCTTTGCGTGTACGGCATGGAAGGGCCGGGGGGCTACCAGTTTGTCGGCCGCACGCTGCAGATGTGGAACCGCTATCGCGATGTGGCTGATTTCGGCGGCAAGCCCTGGCTGCTGCGCTTCTTCGACCAGATCCGCTTTTACCCGGTCTCTGCTGAAGAGCTGCTGACTATTCGCCGCGATTTCCCGCTCGGGCGCTATCCGCTGCGTATTGAGCAGACCACCCTGCGGCTGGCGGAGTACCAGCAGTTTCTTGCTGAAGAGGCGGACAGCATCACGGCGAACCGCGCGCATCAGCAGCAGGCCTTTGCTGCCGAGCGCGATCGCTGGATTGCCAGCGGCCAGGCCCATTTCGACAGCACCCTGGTGGTGAGCGACGAAGGGGAAGATGCGCCGCTGATGTCGGGTGAAAGCGGGGTCGACAGCCCGGTCTCCGGCAACCTCTGGCAGGTAAACGTTAAAGAGGGCGATACCGTCAGTGAGGGCCAGACGCTGGTCATCCTTGAATCCATGAAGATGGAAATTCCGTTGACCGCGCCCCATGCCGGTGTGGTCAGTCAGGTTCGGGTGCAGCCGGGCAGTGCCGTGCGCGCCGGGCAATGCGTAGTGGTGATGGAGAAAAGACAATGACAGAGGCTTTTGATTTACGACTTGATACGCTCTCAGCGCACTACAAAAGCGGCACGCTGACGCCGCGCACGCTCATCCGGCAGCTACGTGAACGTGCCATTGCGCTTAACCCGGCATTCTCTCTCTTCATTTATATCCTGAGTGAAGAGGAGCTGGAGCCCTATCTGGCGGCGCTTGATGCACGTAAGCCTGATGAACTGCCGCTCTACGGCGTGCCGTTTGCTATCAAAGACAATATCGATCTGGCGGGGATTGCTACCACCGCAGCCTGCCCGGCCTTTGCCCGCACGGCTAAGCAGGACGCGACAATTGTGCGTCAGCTGATTGCGCTGGGAGCGGTGCCGCTGGGTAAAACCAACCTCGACCAGTTCGCCACCGGGCTGAACGGCACGCGCTCACCTTACGGTGCCTGTCGCAACAGTGTGCATCCGGACTATCCGTCGGGCGGCTCAAGCGCAGGTTCTGCGCTTTCAGTAGCACTGGGCGTTGCCAGTTTTGCGCTGGGCACGGATACCGCGGGCAGCGGGCGTGTGCCGGCCGCGCTTAATAATCTGGTCGGACTTAAAGCGACAAAAGGGCTGGTGTCCACGGCGGGTGTCCTGCCCGCCTGCCGCACGCTGGATTGCGTGACCTTCTTTACGGCGACCGCTGCCGAAGCCAGCCGTTTACTCGCGCTCACTGCAAGGCTGGATCCTGCTGACGATTACAGCCGCCAGAACCCGGCGTGGAACGGGGCACAGGCCTTTGGGAGACCCCGAAAAGGTTTTCGTTTTGGCGTGCCCGATACGCTGGAGTTTCTTGGCTGCAAGGAGAGTGAAGCACTGTTCAACACCGCAAAAGCACAGCTGGTGGCGCTGGGTGGCGTGCCGGTCAGTATCGATTTCACTCCCTTTATGACGGCGGCAAAGTTGCTTTACGACGGGCCGTGGGTCGCGGAGCGATATCATGTAGTGGGGCCCTTAATTGAAGCACAGCCCGATGCCGTGCTGCCGGTTATTCGCGACGTATTGCAAAAAGCGCCCGGCACCGATGCGGTCAGCACCTTTGACGGGCTGTATACCTTGCAGCACCTCAAGGCTCGATGTGATGCCACCCTCGCTGACCTGGAGTGCGTACTGACGCCGACCTACCCGCGTCCGGTAACGCTGGCTGAGCTTCATGATGAGCCGGTAAAACGCAACTCAGATTTGGGTTACTACACCAACTTTATGAATCTGCTGGACTATGCCGCCGTGGCGGTGCCGGTCGGTTTTATGGCAGATGGGTTGCCCTCGGGAGTTACGCTCTTTGGTCGCGCTTTTACGGATCAGTATTTACTCGGGGTGGCGGATGCGCTACAGCGTGCCCGTCCCCTGACCTTACCGGGCGGAGCCATGCTTAATACACCAGCAGTAAGCGGGGAAGGAAGCAACGATCGCGTGCAACTGGTGGTGTGCGGTGCCCATCTTGATGGACTGGCCCTTAATCACCAGTTACGCGAGCGTCAGGGGCGCCTGATTGAGGCTACGCAAAGTGCAGCGGCCTACCGCCTGTATGCGCTGGCGGACGGTAAACGACCGGGGATGGTCCGGGATGTTGAACAGGGTCAGTCTGTAGCGGTGGAGGTGTGGGAGATCCCATCCAGTGAGATGGGTTCCTTCCTGTCGGGGATCCCGGCGCCGCTTGGCCTTGGCAAAGTCGAGCTCATGGACGGACGGTGGTTAACTGGATTCATTTGCGAAAATTATGGTTTACAGGGCGCGACGGAGATCACCGAACGAGGCGGCTGGCGCGCATGGCTTGCGGGGCGGGCATAAAATTAAGCCGCGCTAAAGTGTAAAGATGTGTGTTCGGTGGTCAATAATTGATTGCTTTCATGCTTTTGTTCGAAAGTTGTTCATACTATGAAATGACACAATGGCTGACAAAGGAGGGGAAAGGTATGAACGTTGATGAACTCACACGCTGCCTGCTGGACAAACTGCTCAATGCCCGTGTTGAGCTTGAGACCTATACCCATATGCGTAAAGCAAAAGGCTATATGTCGGTCAGCGAAACCAATCAGTTAAAGGACCATTTTTTTGATCTCGCGAAGGAGATTCGCGACAGGGGTGAGCAACTGAATCAGTTGCTGGATCACGATAGTCGCGGTGCAGTGTATCGCGCTGAAGAAGCGTTATCGTCGGCTGCCATCAGCCTGATGACCGGGCGTCATGACTGTCCGTCCTATATTGCCGTAAATGTTGATAAACTCGAGCGTTCTTTGAACATCCTGCATTTCAGCATCGACTATCTGAGTGAACATTCACGACTTGAAGAGGCGTGAGGCAGGGGGAGGAGACTCCCCCTTTTTACTGTGGTTTTGCCTGAAGGTTGAGTGATCCCAGTAATATTTCGTTTTACTGCGATACCAGCGCGCAATGAGCACACAATAGTTAAAGCGATGGCTGGGGGTAGGGGTCGCCAGGGCGGTGGCGGTGAACCCTTCTGGCACGTTCACGGGTTCTGGAGCGACAGAAAAGCAAGGAATAAAGGTAAACGGAATGCCCATCATAGCCGTATGTTCCCCTCGCCCTAACCCTCTCCCCAAAGAGGAGAGGGGACTTTCCGTGCCCCTGTTATTTTGTGGGGATCCCTCAGCCCAAAGAGAAAGGAAAAGAGCGAACTGATAGCAGGACGCATCGTATTAACCCTCCCTGTTTCAATTTTTGTAAAAGTCACCTCCCGCTTGCGCAGGCTGTCTACCCTTTAGGCTAACAACCGCTCAAGGAGTGTGCCATGCGCCGCCACGCTATTTATTTGATACCTACTTTGCTCCTCTCTGCTTCCGTACTGGCGGCCCCTGCGCCGGTGAAGGTTGAGGTGCTGCAAACCAGACTCGATCACCCCTGGTCACTGGCTTTTTTGCCCGAGAATAAGGGGATGTTGATCACCCTGCGGGGCGGTCAGCTTCGCCACTGGCAGGCCGGTAAAGGTCTTTCCGATCCCATTGTTGGTGTGCCGCGCGTGTGGGCAAACGGACAGGGCGGCCTGCTGGATGTGGTGCTGGCACCGGATTTTGCTCAGTCGCGTCGTGTCTGGCTCAGCTATGCCGAAGCGGGCAGCGACGGCAAAGCTGGCACGGCGGTGGGTTACGGGCGGTTGACGGAGGATCTTTCGCGTCTTGAAGCCTTCCAGGTGGTGTTCCGCCAGCAGCCTAAACTCTCTACCGGCAACCACTTTGGCGGCCGCCTTGTCTTTGATGGCAAAGGCTATCTGTGGATTGCGCTCGGCGAGAACAATCAGCGCCCGACCGCCCAGGACCTGGATAAGCTGCAGGGCAAGCTGGTGCGTCTGACCGATGAAGGAAAAGTGCCGCCCGATAATCCCTTCGCCGGACAGTCGGGTAAGCGGCCTGAAATCTGGGCTTACGGCATACGCAATCCGCAGGGCATGGCGATGAACCCCTGGAGCAATGCGCTATGGCTTAACGAGCATGGTCCGCGCGGTGGCGATGAGATAAATATCCCGGAGAAAGGCAAAAACTACGGCTGGCCGCTGGCGACATGGGGCATTAACTACAGCGGATTCGCCATTCCCGAAGCCAAAGGCGAGAAGGTGGAAGGGACTGAGCAACCCATCTTTTACTGGAAGAAATCTCCTGCGGTGAGCGGTATGGCGTTCTACAACGCCACGACGTTCCCGCAGTGGAAAAACAAACTCTTTATTGGTGCCCTTAAGGAGAAGGATGTGATCGTCATGAGCGTGAACGGCAATACGGTGACGGAAGACGGACGGATACTCGGCGATCGTAAACAGCGTATCCGTGATGTGCGCGTCGGGCCGGATGGCTTCCTCTATGTGCTGACGGACGAATCAGACGGTGAACTGCTGAAAGTCAGCCCGGCGGCGTAACTCGCGCCGGGCGCTGCGTCAGGTGACGGGGATCATGACGACGTCACGGAACGGTGGGCGCTGGGTGAGGCGGTGATACCAGCTTTCCAGATGCGGACGCGGTGTCCAGCTCAGGCCCATATTGTAAAGGTTGTAGATGAAGGGGGCGACGGCGATATCACCGGGGCCAAATGCCTCACCTGACAACCACGGCTGCGTTGCCAGCGCATCGTCCAGCAGCGCGAAGAGTTCTTCGCAGGCATTGATCCCGGCCTCGATAGCGGCAGTATCACGTTTTTCCGCCGGGGTACGCACGAGACCGACCAGCAACACGCCATGTTTTGGCGCCAGCGTGCTGAGCGCCCAGTCCATCCACTTCTCGCCTTTTGCGCGTTCAGCGGGCGACTCTGGCCACAGGCGCGCCTGCCCGTATTGGGCACTGAGATAACGCACGATGGTATTGGACTCCCAGAGCACCACGTCGGTTTCGTCATCACGCAATAACGGAACCAGCCCGTTCGGGTTCATCGCCAGATATTCCGCATCACGGTTCAGGCCAAAGGCGCCCCCCGCCAGAATGTGTTCATAGGGTAACTCCAGCTCTTCCAGCGTCCAGCGTACCTTCTTCACGTTAGAAGAATTATTTCTGCCCCACAGTGTGATCATATGACCCCCTTTATGTTCAGCCTCTTCAGATGATAACCATGGTGGGATAAAGTTAACGTTCTGGCAACGATTTACAAAAAAAGTGGCCTGCGTAAGCGCAACATTATGTTATTGCATAAACTTTACTTTTTGGCGCTTTCATTCATCTACGTTATGCGCTATTACTCTCGGCTTGTTGCGGCACGGTGGTGCGACGTTTATTTCAGAATGGATACCTGGGTGGCCTATATGACGCATTTATCTCTCTTTCCACGCGGCCTTGCGGCGGGAGCCGCGCTGATCGTTCTCTTTTCTTCCTCTCTGCACGCGGCTGAGCAAGCCCCTGCTGCGCCGGCAATCGATGCCCGCGCCTGGATCCTGATGGATTACAACAGCGGAAAAGTGCTCACCGAAGGCCATGCAGATGAGAAACTCGACCCGGCGAGCCTGACCAAACTGATGACCAGTTATGTTGTCGGTCAGGCACTTAAGGCCGGAAAAATTCAGTTAACTGACACCGTTACCGTTGGCAAAGACGCCTGGGCCACAGGAAACCCGGCTCTGCGCGGCTCCTCACTGATGTTCCTCAAGCCTGGCGATCAGGTCTCGGTGGCGGATCTCAACAAAGGGGTCATCATTCAGTCGGGTAACGATGCCAGTATTGCCATTGCCGATCATGTGGCCGGTAGCCAGGACGCCTTTGTCAGCCTGATGAACGGCTACGCGACCAAACTTGGCCTGACTAACACCACCTTTAAGACGGTGCATGGTCTGGACGCGCCAGGGCAGTTCAGTACCGCCCGGGATATGGCGCTGCTCGGCAAAGCGCTTATCCATGACGTCCCGGATGAGTACGCCATCCACAAAGAGAAAGAGTTCACCTTTAACAAGATCCGTCAGCCGAACCGCAACCGCCTGTTGTGGAGCACCAGCATGAACGTCGACGGGATGAAAACCGGCACCACAGAGGGGGCCGGTTACAACCTCGTGGCGTCGGCAACCCAGGGCGACATGCGTTTGATTTCGGTAGTGCTGGGGTCGAAAACCGACCGTATCCGCTTTAACGAATCTGAAAAACTGCTCACCTGGGGTTTCCGTTTCTATGAGACCGTCACACCCATTAAACCGGACGCGACCTTCGTCAGCCAGCGCGTCTGGTTCGGCGATCAGAGTGAGGTGAAGCTGGGTGCCGGAGAGGCAGGGTCGGTGACCATTCCGCGTGGTCAACTGAAAAACCTGAAAGCCAGCTACACCCTCACGGAACCAGAACTGAAAGCGCCGCTGAAAAAGGGGCAGGTGGTGGGCACCATAGACTTCCAGCTCAACGGTAAATCCATTGAACAGCGTCCACTGATAGTGATGGAAGCAGTGGAAGAGGGCGGATTCTTTGGCCGGATGTGGGATATGGTGCTGATGAAGTTCCACCAGTGGTTTGGCGGCTGGTTCTCCTGACAATTACAGACCGTGCCGTGACAGGCACGGTCTGCTTCAGTACATCAGTTTGATCTGCTGCGCGTGGGCAAATTCCGCTAAGGCATCGTCAGGGCGGGCGTCACTGACGATGGCGTCGAAGTGGCCCAGCGCACCCATGCAGGCCGGGCGCACTTTGCCGAACTTGCTGTTGTCCACGACCAGCACGTGATATTGCGCACTGGACATGGCCCACTGCTTAAGCGGCAATTCTTCAAGATTGAAACAGGTTACCCCCTGCTCCTGGTGCACTCCCGCCGCCGAATAGAAGGCGATGTCGGGTCGTAAGCAGTTCAGCGTCTCGTTGAAATTGAGCGGCTGAAAAATGGCGTTACTGGCATGGAATTCACCGCCGCTCAGAATGGCCCGGCAGAGGGGCTTTTCCTGCAGCGCGAGAAACGTATTCAGAGAGTAGCAGACGCCGATGAACGGCACCTCGTCCGGAATGGCTTCAATGATCCAGGGCGTGGTGGTACCACAATCGAAAAACACCATCTGATGAGGCAGCACCAGTTTTGCAGCAAGCGCTGCGGCACGTCGCTTCTCGTCGACCAGGCGCGTTTTTTGATCGCTGAGAAGGTAGTGGCTGGCGGTTCGGGGCTCAAGTACGATATAGCCTCCGAGCAGTACAACAGGCGCGCTGTTGGTACTGAGATCGCGGCGAATGGTCATCTCGGACACCCCCAGCAGGGCGGCGGCTTCTTTCAGATGCAGCTTATCACTGCGTTTAAGCGCGGAGAGTAACTGACCGATACGTTCGTCACGTCTTGTTTCCATAGAACCCCTGAGTATAAAGAAAGCCCTGCGCAGAGCAGGGCGTTCATATTACCTTTGCCGTCGGGCTTAGTCACGTACCCAGCCCCGGCGAATGGGGATCGCAAAACAGAGGCGGTAAAGCTGCTGGGTGAGGCGAAGCAGGGTGTGACCGGGGCCATGCCACAACATCTGCGCGGTCAGGCAGCCGCAGAGCGCCACCATCAGCCCGCCGAGCATATCCAGCGGCCAGTGCACGCCAACGTAGACACGGGACCAGGCAATCGCCAGCGCAATTACCATCAGCACCGCGCCGGACCAGATCCTGTGCCAGGCGATAAAGGCGACGGCGAAGGTGAAAATCACCGTGCCGTGATCGCTTGGGAAGGAGTAGTCGGGCGAATGGTGCAGAAAGTTGTAGCCGATATGGTCGACGAACGGACGATTATGGGGAAAAAGATGGCCCAGCAGCCAGGAGAGGGTCATGCTGACCGCCATTGCCATAGCGACTTTGATCACCAGTTGCCGCTGGGCGCGCACCTGATGCCGTGGCCCCCAGAGCCACAGACACACTGCCAGCACCGGCACGATGCCAATGACATCATTAGCAATCGCCCTGGCGGCGCTGATAAGCCAGGCGGGGGAATCGGGAGTGGCATTAATCCACTCGAACAGCGAGGTGTTGAGAGTTTCTAACATACCGTTGACGACGCTTAGCACACGGGCAGTAATGGGAAAACGTTAACCATAAAAGCATGATTACGCAGGGTAAAGTGCTTTTACTTTTCTGAACGCAGAGTTAGAGAATTCTGACGCCAGAAGGTTCATTATTCTGCAACATTAGGTCATGACGCTTAAGCGAACCTTAAGTGGTAAAAAAGTGCTCCCGGCGAACTCAACGGCACAATTCACTATCCCCGTGCAGAGGCTTTGATTACACTCTGCGCGATTTTTTACGTTAAAGAGAAGACATGCAAAAACACTCCCTTTCCGGTCAACGCCTGGGTCGCCAGGCGCTGTTATTTCCGTTGTGTCTGGTTCTGTACGAATTCTCCACCTATATCGCCAACGATATGATTCAGCCCGGTATGTTGACCGTGGTTGAACAATATCAGGCGGGTATCGAGTGGGTGCCAACCTCCATGACCGCCTATCTGGCTGGCGGTATGTTTTTACAGTGGCTGCTGGGGCCGCTGTCGGATCGTGTGGGTCGCCGCCCGGTGATGCTGGCAGGGGTGGTGTGGTTCATTGTGACCTGCCTTGCCACCCTGCTGGCGCAGAACATTGAACAGTTCACCCTGTTACGGTTTTTACAGGGCATCAGCCTCTGTTTTATCGGCGCTGTGGGTTACGCCGCGATTCAGGAATCTTTCGAAGAGGCGGTGTGTATTAAAATCACCGCCCTGATGGCGAATGTGGCCCTGATTGCGCCACTGCTTGGCCCGCTGGTCGGGGCTGCCTGGGTGCATGTCGCTCCCTGGGAGGGCATGTTTGTGCTCTTTGCCGTGCTGGCGGCCGTCGCCTTTGTCGGCTTACAGCGTGCCATGCCGGAGACGGCCACGCGTCTCGGTGAGTCGCTGTCGATGAAAGCACTCTGGCACGATTATGCGCTGGTGATGAAAAATGTGCGCTTTGTGGCGGGGGCGCTGGCGACCGGGTTTGTCAGCCTGCCGTTACTGGCGTGGATTGCCCAGTCACCCATTATCATCATCAATGGTGAGCAGCTGAGTAGTTATGAATATGGGTTGTTACAGGTGCCCATTTTTGGCGCACTGATTGCGGGTAACCTGGTGCTGGCAAAACTGACCTCACGCCGGACGGTCCGTGCGCTGATTATTCTCGGCGGCTGGCCGATTATCGCCGGGTTGATTGTCGCTGCGGTCGCGACAGTGGCCTCATCGCACGCTTATTTGTGGATGACGGCAGGCTTAAGCCTGTACGCCTTCGGTATCGGGCTCGCCAACGCCGGGCTGGTTCGCCTGACGCTTTTCGCCAGCGAGGTGAGCAAAGGGGCTGTGTCGGCAGCAATGGGCATGCTGCAAATGTTTATTTTCACCGTCGGCATAGAGATCAGTAAACATGCCTGGCTGGTGGGTGGTAATGCGCTGTTCAGCCTCTTTAATTTACTCAATGGTCTCTTCTGGCTCGGACTGATGGTGATTTTTCTGCGGGATAAGCGTGTGGGCAATTCACTGGAGGGTTAAGGCTGTTTACATCGCGATGTGAAACAGCCTTAACCGTTAGTGGTGATGGTCATCAATCTGGTGTTCGATAATCATCCCTTCACCCACGCTTGCCAGATGGCGGGCGCGAGGCGCAACGCGCATCACCGGGGCCGGGGTAACGATCTGCGGAGCGACATAGGCTGTCTGTGGTGCGGGAGTGTTCAGGGGTACCAGTTCAATTTTGTAGCCATCAGGCACGTTTACCGTGATGTTTTGCGCCATCGCGCCGCTGGCGAGTGTGGCAAAAAGTGCAAGTGTGAGCAGGGAGCGTTTCATGTTCGCCTCGACAGAGTGAGGTGGCTGACCGGGTGCCAGCCACAAAACCGGACGAAGTATGGGGAATCGCCAGAAGGAAAGTGTTGCCACGCGTGCGGTACTTGAACCTCACGCGCGGTATTCTCATCGCGGTGCTGACGCCATCGGGGTTGCAGGTTTGGCAACCGCTTTAGCAACCAGTGCGGCGACCATGACAAGGCCCAGCACCACCATCATCGCGCTACGTAAACCGTAGTGCTCCCCCAAAAAGCCCAGCAGCGGCGGCCCTACCAGAAAAGCGAGATAACCTGTTGTGGCGACCACGCTGACGCGCGTTGGCGCATCGGGGCCGGTATCGCTCGCCGCAGAGATGGTCAACGGGAAGCCCAGCGACGCCCCCAGCCCCCAGAAAATAACCGACGCTCCGGCAACCCAGGCGTTATCAACGAAGATGATAAGCCCGATACCAAGAGCACCTATCAGTGCGCTGGCGCGAACGACGGTGACGCGGCTGTAGCGATCGATAAACCAGCCGCCAGTAAAGCGCCCGACGGTCATCCCCAGCGTGAAACCCGCATAAATCAGTGAGCCGGAGGTGGGATCAAAGCCATGTCCGTCAACCATCAACAACGGCAACCAGTCGTTCGCTGAGCCTTCTGCAAAGGCCATTGCCAGGACCACCATGCCAATCAGCAGTAGCTGGCTATCGCGCCAGAAGGGCACACCCTGTTTACTGCGTTGTTTATCTTGCGGCGTGTCTTTGCCGGTGCCCTCGGGAATAGCAGAGATAGCCATGACGATGGGCGTAATGGCCACCCCTGCCGCCAACAGGATGTGCAGCGTAGCCGGGGTTCCAAATGCGGTGAGTGTCATCCCAATGCCCGCACCCGCCAGTGTGCCCAGACTGTAGAACCCATGCATCATCGGCAGCACGGTTTTGTTCATCTCACGTTCAACAGCGGCACCTTCGATGTTAATGGCCACTTCGCCTGCGCCCAGGCTGCCGCCAAAGAACGCCAGCCCGATGGCAAACAGGAGCGGCGATGCCAGCCACAGCGCCAGACTCAGAATTGCCATGCCAGCAACGGCCACCGTCATACTGGCGCGAATCACCTTACGTGTCCCAAAGCGTTTAACCAGCCAGCCGGAGGAGAGGATGCCGCTCATTGAGCCCACGGACAGTCCAAACAGCACGGCACCCATTTGTGCTGTCGACACTGACAAAATATCGCGGATCGCCGGGGTTCGCGTGGCCCATGACGCCATCAATAAACCTGGTATGAAGAAGAAGGTAAACAGCGCCCAGAGGCGATGTTTCAGGGCATTACGAGGAGAGATGACAGCCATTACGTCGCATCCTGCAGGGAAAAGTGAGGACAACACTAGCAAGGGTGTGTACATTTGTACATAACTGATTGAGAGGGTGTATGAACAGACGACCGAACGACCCGCATCGACGTGAAAAAATCATCGAAGCGACGCTGGAAGCCATTGCTGAGCATGGGATTCAGGCCGTAACCCACCGTAAAATCGCCAGCCACGCGGACGTGCCCCTCGGCTCCATGACCTACTATTTCACAGGCATCGACGCGCTGCTTGACGAAGCTTTTACCCGATTCACTCAGCAGATGTCGGAACAGTACCAGGCCTTTTTCGACAAGGTAACAAACCAGGCTGAGGCCTGCGATGCCATCACCCGTCTCATCTACAGCGCACAGGTGACCACCCCGCACAATATGGAACTGATGTATCAGCTCTATGCCTTCATGAGCAAAAAGCCGACCTTTAAAAGCGTAATGCAAAACTGGATGCGCACCAGTCAGACCACCCTCGAACAGTGGTTTGACCCAGTCACCGCGCGTGCGCTGGATGCGTTTATTGAAGGGATGACGCTGCACTTTGTGGTGGACAGGGAACCGCTTAAGCGTGAAGACCTGAGGATAATGATTGGGCGGATTGCGGGGGAAAGATGAGTGGCAGAAAACAAAAAACCCATCAACCTTGAACCGAAGTGGCGGGGTTGATGGGCTCCACAAATTGGGGACATCAAAGAAAAGCAGTGGCACTAGTTATGACTGACGCTCTGATAAAAAGTTCTCTGTCTGTCAAAAATAAATGCTACTTCAGAGTTATCCGAGGACAGGCCAGATGATGATGATGAGTGTCCCTGCCAGCGTCAGCAATACGTTGGCGATGGCGTAGGTGCCAGCATAGCCCAGCGCCGGGATGTTACTGCGCGCGGTGTCGCTGATGATCTCCATCGCTGGCGCGCAGGTACGCGCCCCCATCATGGCGCCGAACAGCAGGGCACGGTTCATCTTCAGGACATAGGCGCCGAAGAGGAAACAGATCATCACCGGCACCAGGCTTACTATCAGCCCGGCAATCAGCATCTGCCCGCCAACTTCGCCCAGACCGTTCCCGATGCCGCTGCCTGCGCTAAGCCCCACGCCTGCCATAAACACCATCAGACCAAACTCTTTCACCATGTTCAACGCGCCCTGGGGGATATAGCCGAAAGTAGGGTGGTTGGCACGCAGGAAGCCAAGCATGATACCCGCGAACAACAGGCCTGCGGCATTACCGATGCCAAAGCTGAACGAGCTGAACTGGAAGGTGATCATGCCAATCATCAGGCCGACGATAAAGAAGGCGCAGAAGGCGAGGAGATCTGTCACCTGGCTGTGGATAGAAATAAAGCCGATACGATCGGCAATGGTCTTCACCCGTTTTGCTTCGCCACTCACCTGGAGCACATCGCCTTTATTGAGCACGATATTGTCGTCTATCGGCATCTCAATCTGGCTGCGGATGACGCGGTTGAGGAAACAGCCGTGATCGGTCAGTTTCAGTTGGGCCAGGCGGCGATTAACCACGTTGTGGTTTTTGACCACCACCTCTTCGGTGACAATACGCATATCCAGCAGATCGCGGTCGAACACCTCTTTACCATTACGAAAGCTTGGATCGAGACGGGCGTGCGCGTCCGGATAGCCCACCAGAGAAATTTCATCACCCACCTGCAGTACCGCATCGCCGTCGGGGTTGGCCAGAATGCCGTTGCGGCGAATGCGTTCGATATAACAGCCCGTCTGACGATAGATACCCAGTTCGCGCAGGTTTTTACCATCCGCCCAGGCCACCAGTTCAGGGCCAACGCGATAGGCGCGGATAACCGGCAAATAGACTTTGCGGTTAGTGTCGGTATCGAGGCCACGCTCGCGGGCAATTTGCTGGGCGCTGGTTTGCAGATCCTGATGTTGCAGTTTGGGCATGTAGCGTGACGCCACAATTAAACTCACCAGCCCGATAAGATAGGTCAGGGCGTAACCGAGACTCAAATGATCGAGGGCGCTGGTAAGCTGACTGTTCTCCATTCCCAGATGACGCAGGGTATCGCCTGCGCCAACCAGAACTGGCGTGGAGGTCATAGAGCCTGCAAGCATCCCCGCCGTTAGCCCAATATCCCAACCGAACAGCTTACCCAGGCCAAGCGCGATCAGCAGAGCACTGCCAACTAATACCAGCGCGAGCATGAGATAATTCTTACCATCACGGAAAAAAATTGAAAAAAAGTTTGGTCCGGCTTCCACGCCAACACAAAAAATAAACAGCATAAAACCCAGGTTAAGGGCGTCGGTGTTAATGCTGAAATGCTGCTGACCTAATAATAAGGAAACCACTAAAACGCCAATGGAATTACCGAGTTGTACCGATCCCAGGCGTAATTTTCCCAAACAAAGTCCGAGCGCCAGAACCACAAATAATAACAGTATGTAATTCCCGTTTAACAAATCTGCGACGTTTATATTCACGGAGTCTAACTTCTTGTTTACTTGTAAGCTATTGAAAGAAATGGTTATTTGGGCTAATGTTTTGAGCTGCGGCGGGTGCTGAAAAAATGCGTGCTTCGCCCCGATTTTTACCTCAAAACAATAACTGGTCGCTAGTTTAATCGTAAAGAATTCCAACGGCTAGTAAGAATCAACTATTCCCCTTTGGGCCATTTAGCAGGGATTGCCTTCACGCTTTATCTGACAGGACGTTCTTTTGAACGAATGCGTGTTTGATAGAGAAAAAATCAGGAGGATGGTTTGAAATATAAACAGAGTTTAGCGGGCATCTTCTGCTGCTTTATACTTTTTATCGTCGTTTGTCTGTCGCTGGTAATGAATGTAGACGGTGCGTTTCGGGCATCCGGACATGCGGAGCTGGGGCTACTTTTCTTTATTATTCCGGGCGTAGTGGCTGGTGTTTTTACCCGTCGGCGCAATGTCATGGTGTCGCTCGTCGGCGCTATTCTCGCCGCGCCACTCTGTTTCGTGCTGATGCGACTCTGCTTCACACCGGTCCGCTCCTTCTGGCAGGAGCTGGCATGGCTGTTCAGTGGGCTGTTCTGGTGCTCGCTGGGGGCCTTATGCTACCTGTTTTTAAGTGGGCTCTTCAGCCGGTTATCTTCCCCGCGGGCGCGTTAAGGAGCCTTTGCCCTGCCATCGTCGGTGGCACAGTCAGGCAAACCAGCCGAAATGTTGGCGAATGTATTTGTTGAACTCGCTGGTGCTACCAATGTGCTGTTTATCAATAAAAATTTGCGGTACGGTGTCGATAGATTTGCCCGCCGCCTCTTCCAGCGCTCTGCGGCTGACCCCCTCGGTATGAATGTCGACATAGCGCCACTCGAACCCTTTTTGCTTTTTAGCGATCCGCTCGGCCACTTCTTTTACGCGAGCGCATTGCGGGCAACCCGCACGACCAAATATCACGGCATACATTTTTTCTCTCCATTATCCAGAGGGTAACTGAGGGCATCATGCGTCTTTTCGCGGCGCAGTGAAAACAGGTTATGCCTGTTGTGTTGATGCCCGGAACCTTTCAGAGCAAGTTACGGATAATTCCCGCGACGCGGTTCATTTATAATGGTCGTTTTGCAACTTTTTCAGGGAAACGCATGACACCCACTATCGACCTCCTTTGTCACCACCGTTCGATTCGCCATTTCACCGACCAGCCGGTTACCGATGCACAGCGCGCAGCGATTATTGCGGCGGCCCAGGGCACCTCCAGCTCCAGCTTTTTTCAATGCAGCTCCATTATTCGCATCACGGACACCGCCCTTCGCGAACAGCTGGTGACCCTCACCGGCGGTCAACAGCATGTGGCACAGGCAGCGGAATTCTGGGTGTTTTGCGCCGATTTTAACCGCCATTTGCAGATTTGCCCGGAGGCACAGTTGGGGCTGGCCGAGCAGTTGCTGCTCGGCGTGGTCGATACGGCGATGATGGCCCAGAACGCCCTGACGGCAGCGGAGTCTTTGGGGCTTGGCGGGGTTTATATCGGTGGACTGCGGAACAATATTGAGGCGGTGACCACGCAGCTTAAGCTGCCAGAACATGTGCTGCCGCTGTTTGGTCTCTGCCTCGGCTGGCCTTCGGATAACCCGGACGTGAAACCGCGTTTACCGGCCTCCCTGGTGGTGCATGAAAATAGCTACCAGCCGGTGGACACGCAGACGCTCGCGCAGTACGACGAGGAACTGGCGGCCTATTATCTCTCGCGTGGTAGTAATAATCGTAAGGATACCTGGAGCGACCATATCCGGCGTACCCTTATCAAAGAGAACCGTCCTTTCATTCTCGATTATTTGCACAAACAGGGATGGGCGGTGCGTTAATTCCTATGCATCCGGCACCTTGCTACGTGTATGATACGCGTGCTTTTCCAGCGCTAATCAGAGAGGTGCAGGGTGAAAATTGCCATATTGTCCCGGGACGGAACGCTCTATTCGTGTAAACGTCTGCGTGAAGCCGCCACGTCCCGTGGCCATCAACTCGATATTCTCGATCCACTGTCATGTTATATGAGCATCGATCCTGCTGCCTCTGCCGTGCATTATAAAGGCCGCCAGTTGCCCCACTATGACGCGGTTATCCCGCGCATCGGCTCTGCAATAACCTACTACGGCACGGCATCACTACGGCAGTTTGAAATGCTCGGCAGCTACCCTTTAAATGAATCCGTGGCCATTACGCGCGCCAGAGATAAACTCCGGTCGTTGCAGCTGCTGGCCCGTCAGGGCATCGCGCTGCCGGTTACCGGTATCGCTCACTCCCCGGATGATACCAGTGACCTGATTGCGATGGTCGGTGGTGCGCCACTGGTGGTGAAGCTGGTGGAGGGTACGCAGGGCATCGGCGTGGTGCTGGCAGAGACCCGGCAGGCAGCGGAGAGCGTCATTGATGCGTTTCGCGGTTTGAACGCCCATATTCTGGTCCAGGAATATATAGAAGAGGCCAGAGGTAAAGATATCCGTTGTCTGGTCGTCGGTGATGAAGTGGTAGCGGCTATCGAACGTCAGGCAAAAGAGGGGGATTTTCGCTCAAATCTGCACCGGGGGGGCGTGGCGAGTGTTGCCACTATTACGCCGCGTGAGCGGGAGCTGGCGCTGGCGGCGGTAAAGACCCTTGGGCTGGATGTCGCCGGAGTGGATATCTTACGGGCGCACCGCGGGCCACTGGTGATGGAGGTCAATGCATCGCCGGGCCTTGAAGGCATTGAAAAAACAACCGGTATCGATATTGCGGGCAAAATGCTTCAGTGGATTGAGCGTCACGCCACCCCAGGCTTTTGCCTGAAAACAGGCGGATAGCCGTTTTCCCTTTCGAATCATGGTACATCGCCGGCTTTTTGCGTAAGCTAGGGCATTATTTTCTAAGCAGAGGTTGTGTCGCACTATGGATTCACTTGTTGTCCCTGGTCTGGACACCCTACGTCAATGGCTCGACGAAGCGGGTATTAATTTCTTTGAATGCGATACCTGCCAGGCGTTGCACCTGCCGCATATGCAGAATTTTGATGGGGTGTTTGACGCTAAAATCGATCTCATTAACGATGTCGTGCTCTTTACGGCAATGGCTGAAGTGAAGCCGTCCGCGCTGCTGGCGCTGGCTGCAGATCTCTCTGCCATTAACGCCAGTTCTTTGACGGTGAAAGCATTTATTGATATTCAGGATGATAACCTGCCAAAACTGGTGGTTTGCCAGACATTATCCGTCGCCGCCGGGGTGACCACTCAGCAGTTTGCCTGGTTTATGCAGCAGAGTGAAGAGCAAATTTCGATGGTGATTCTTGAGGCCCGCGCCCATCAACTGCTCTATGTGCCGGAAGAAGACGATAAGTCAGGCGGCGACGAAACGCTCAATTTTCTTCACTAACACCTTGTAACTTAAGCGCAGCCGCTGCCAGAGCGGCTGCATAACAGATATTATTATTCTGCCCTAATCCCTTCCTTCCAGCGTATTCCACCGCCATTCCCGTCAGTTCGGCTTATCCAATAGACAGAATCTGCATAAAAAATTGATAAAAGGCGTTTTTTAATCTGCCCTATAGCCTCTAACCCTGGCTACAGTTATTCTTGCGGTGCTTTGAAAAGCATGCGGCGTCGACCGAAAGATTTTTTCGCTTCGGTGAGTGCAGACTGACAAAATATGCATGAATCTTGCATATCTTAAATGCATACATTTAGTTCGTGTGGTAACGGACTTTCCAGAAGGAATGAGATATGACCGCTTTGAGCAAAAAATGGTTATCAGGTCTTGTTGCGGGTGCATTACTGGCGGTCTCTGCCAGCACACTCGCCGCAGAGCAAAAGACGCTGCATGTTTATAACTGGTCTGATTATATTGCACCGGATACGGTGGCCAATTTCGAAAAAGAGACCGGTATTAAAGTCGTTTATGACGTATTCGATTCCAACGAAGTGCTGGAAGGAAAACTGATGGCTGGCAGCACCGGTTTCGATCTGGTGGTGCCGTCAGCGAGTTTCCTGGAGCGTCAGCTTACCGCCGGCGTGTTCCAGCCGCTTGATAAAAGCAAGCTGCCGAACTGGAAGAACATGGATCCGGACGTGTTAAAGATGGTTGCCAAACACGACCCGGATAACAAATACGCAGTGCCTTATCTGTGGGCCACTACGGGCATCGGTTATAACGTCGATAAAGTCAAAGCGGCTTTGGGTGATGTACCCGTAAACAGCTGGGATCTGGTGTTAAAACCAGAAAATCTGGAAAAACTCAAAAGCTGCGGCGTCTCCTTCCTGGACGCCCCGGAAGAGATCTTCGCCACCGTGCTGAACTACCTCGGTAAAGATCCCAACAGTTCGAAAGCTGATGATTACTCCGTGGCGGCGACCGATCTGCTGCTAAAGCTGCGCCCGAATATTCGCTACTTCCACTCCTCTCAGTACATTAACGATCTGGCTAACGGCGACATTTGTGTGGCGATTGGCTGGGCAGGTGATGTCTGGCAGGCGGCCAACCGGGCCAAAGAAGCCAAAAACGGGGTGAACGTCTCCTACGTCATCCCGAAAGAAGGCGCCCTGGCGTTCTTCGACGTCTTTGCCATGCCAAATGATGCAAAAAATAAAGAAGAAGCCTATCAGTTCCTGAACTATCTGATGCGTCCGGATGTGATTGCCCATGTCAGCGACCACGTATTCTATGCTAACGGTAATAAGGCATCTGTCCCGCTGATCAGCGCCGAGGTACGTGATAACCCGGCTATTTATCCGCCTGCGGATGTGTTTGCCAAACTCTACACGCTGAAGGTGCAGGATCCTAAAATTGATCGCGTGAGAACGCGTGCGTGGACAAAAGTGAAAAGTGGCAAATAAATCAATCAGCTGAATAGCGATTGACCTGCACCAGGGCGGTGCAATTGCCCCATAATGGACAGAGGTCATTGACCTCTGTCCAGTCATTTTTCATCAACCGAAAAAGGCGGTTGATGTTTTTGCCGGAGAGCACTTGAGTGAATGACGCTATCCCCCGCCCACAGGCGAAAACCCCCAAGGCGCTGACGCCTCTGCTGGAAATCCGCAACCTGACCAAGTCGTTTGACGGTCAGCACGCCGTGGATGATGTCAGCCTGACCATCTATAAAGGCGAAATCTTTGCCCTTCTGGGGCCTTCCGGCTGCGGTAAATCTACGTTGCTTCGCATGCTGGCAGGGTTTGAGCTGCCGACGACCGGGCAGATCATGCTTGATGGCGTGGATCTGGCGCATGTGCCGCCCTACCTGCGGCCCATCAATATGATGTTCCAGTCCTACGCGCTCTTTCCTCATATGACCGTCGAGCAGAATATCGCGTTTGGCCTGAAGCAGGACAAACTGCCCAAGGCGGAAATTACCGCCCGCGTCGCCGAAATGCTGAGCCTGGTGCACATGCAGGAGTTCGCCAAACGTAAGCCCCATCAGCTTTCCGGCGGTCAGCGCCAGCGTGTCGCACTGGCACGTAGCCTGGCAAAACGACCCAAGCTTCTTCTGCTTGATGAACCTATGGGCGCGCTGGATAAAAAGCTGCGTGACCGTATGCAGCTTGAAGTGGTGGATATCCTGGAGCGCGTGGGGGTGACCTGCGTGATGGTGACCCATGACCAGGAAGAGGCAATGACCATGGCCGGACGTATTGCCATTATGAACCGTGGTAAGTTCGTGCAGATTGGTGAACCGGAAGAGATCTATGAGCACCCGACCACCCGCTACAGTGCAGAATTTATCGGCTCGGTTAATGTCTTTGAAGGGCTGCTGAAGGCGCGTGAAGAGGACGGTCTGGTTATCGATTCCCCCGGGCTGGTTCATCCGCTGAAAGTGGATGTGGACGCCTCGGTCGTGGACAACGTGCCGGTTTACGTAGCGCTGCGTCCGGAAAAAATCATGCTCTGTGAGGAGCCGCCTGCTGACGGTTATAACTTTGCGGTAGGCGAAGTGGTGCATATCGCCTACCTGGGCGACTTGTCGATTTACCACGTGCGTCTGCAAAGCGGGCAAATGATCAGCGCGCAGCTGCAGAATGCGTATCGCTATCGTAAAGGCATGCCGACCTGGGGCGACGAAGTACGCCTGTGTTGGGAAGCCGACAGCTGTGTGGTTCTGACGGTTTAAGGAGCGGTAATGAGTACACTTGAACCCCCATCCCGCGTTGACAAGCCTGGCGGTTTTCGCCTCTGGCTGGCGCGTTTGCAAATGAAGCACGGGCGCAAGCTGGTTATTGCGCTGCCCTATATCTGGCTGACGCTTCTGTTTTTACTGCCTTTTTTGATTGTTTTTAAAATCAGTCTGGCAGAGATGGCCCGCGCCATTCCGCCCTATACTGACCTGGTAGAGTGGGCAGATAATCAGCTGACCCTCTCCCTTAACTTCAATAACTTCCTGCAACTGACCGACGATCCGCTCTATTTTGAAGCTTATCTTCAGTCGTTACAGGTTGCCGGGATCTCCACCCTTTGTTGCCTGTTGCTGGGTTACCCGATGGCCTGGGCGGTGGCCCACAGTCGGCCTTCAACACGTAATATTTTACTGTTACTGGTGTTGTTGCCTTCCTGGACGTCGTTCCTTATTCGCGTGTATGCGTGGATGGGGATTTTGAAAAGCAACGGCGTATTGAATAACGTCTTAATATGGCTAGGGGTTATCGATCAGCCGCTGGCGATTTTGCACACTAATCTGGCGGTGTACATCGGCATTGTGTATGCCTATCTGCCGTTTATGGTGTTACCTATTTACACCGCACTGACGCGCATCGATTACTCGCTGGTGGAGGCGTCACTGGATTTAGGCGCGCGTCCGCTGAAAACATTCTTCAGCGTTATTGTTCCACTGACCAAAGGTGGCATTATCGCGGGGTCAATGTTGGTGTTTATTCCGGCGGTAGGGGAGTTTGTTATCCCGGAACTGCTCGGTGGCCCGGACAGCATCATGATTGGCCGCGTGCTCTGGCAGGAATTCTTTAACAACCGTGACTGGCCTGTGGCCTCAGCGGTCGCCATTATCATGCTGCTGCTGCTCATCGTGCCCATTATGTGGTTCCATAAACATCAGCAAAAACAGATGGGAGAGGGGGCATGAACAACTTACCGGTAGTGCGCTCGCCGTGGCGTATCCTGATTCTGGTGCTTGGGTTTACCTTCCTCTATGCCCCTATGCTGATGCTGGTCATCTACTCGTTTAACAGCTCAAGGCTTGTGACCGTCTGGGCAGGATGGTCCACACGCTGGTATGGCGAGCTGTTTCGTGATGACGCGATGATGAGTGCGGTGGGCCTGAGCCTGACGATTGCGGCATGTGCCGCCACGATGGCGGCGGTACTGGGGACCATCGCTGCGGTTGTTATGGTGCGTTTCGGCCGTTTTCGTGGATCGAATGGTTTTGCGTTTATGATAACCGCACCCCTGGTGATGCCAGATGTGATTACCGGGCTGTCACTACTGTTGCTCTTTGTGGCGCTGGCCCATGCCATCGGCTGGCCTGCCGATCGTGGCATGCTCACTATCTGGCTGGCCCATGTCACCTTTTGTACCGCCTATGTGGCGGTGGTTATCTCATCACGTCTTCGCGAGCTTGACCGCTCCATCGAAGAGGCGGCGATGGATCTGGGTGCTACGCCGTTGAAGGTCTTTTTCATTATCACTCTGCCGATGCTGATGCCAGCGATCGTTTCCGGCTGGCTGCTGGCCTTCACGCTGTCGCTGGATGACCTGGTCATTGCCAGTTTTGTTTCCGGCCCTGGCGCCACCACACTGCCGATGCTGGTGTTCTCCAGCGTGCGTATGGGGGTTAACCCGGAAATCAACGCCCTGGCCTCGCTTATCCTCGGTGTGGTTGGCATTGTTGGTTTTATCGCCTGGTGTCTGATGGCACGTGCTGAAAAGCAACGTATCAGAGATATCCAGCGTGCAAGACGGGGATAATGGCTCTAGAATCTTAAAAGTTGTGTCGCAGATGCCGCGCCTGTCGCGGCATCTATTCACAGGGAACAGTACCGATTGGGATTCTTTACTAAAACACGCCACACCCATGCCCGCCCGAATATTCCGGCGTTAGTCCAGGTCGCGGCCATCGCCATCATCTCTATCCGGTGTGTCGACTTCATAATGATTTTTATGACGCTCGGGCCACAGGGGCTGGTTGAATTCGTGCAGCGTAGCGCCCAGACCTGGGCATTAACCCTGATTTTCTTTGGCAGCCTGGTGCTGGTTTTTGTCGAAATACTCTGTGCGTTTTCAGTGGTTAAAGGGAGAAGCTGGGCGCGGTGGGTCTATTTACTGACGCAGATTATCGCCGGCGGCTATTTATGGGCGGCCTCGCTGGGTTACGGCTACCCTGAACTCTTTAGCATTCCCGGTGAGTCGAAGCGCGAGATTTTTCAGACGCTACTCCTGCAAAAGGTGCCTTCTCTGCTCGCGCTGTTTTTGCTCTTTATTCCTTCTCCCAGTCGGCGCTTTTTCCGTCTGCAATAACGATGGTACAATCCCGCCCCCCGCAAAACAGAAGGCTTTACTATGCAGTGCGCACATTATGACGCCGGACGCTGTCGTTCCTGCCAATGGATCGAGCAGCCGGTCTCTGAACAATTAACCACGAGGATGACCGATCTGCGAGCGCTGCTGGCGGGCCTTCCCGTTGCGGAGTGGCGCACGCCTGTCAGCGGTCCTGAAAAAGGCTTTCGTAATAAAGCAAAAATGGTGGTTAGCGGCAGCGTCGAAAAGCCACTGCTGGGTATGCTGCATCGGGATGGCACGCCGGTCGACCTTAGCGATTGCCCGCTCTATCCTGCTGCTTTCTCTCTGGCGTTCGCTGCAATCAAACCCTTTATCGCCCGTGCCGGTTTAACGCCTTACAACGTTGAACGCAGGCGCGGCGAGCTGAAATATCTTCTGCTTACCGAAAGCCAGCACACCGGCGGGATGATGCTGCGCTTTGTGCTGCGTTCTGAATCCAGGCTTGAGCAACTGCGGGCGGCGCTGCCGTGGCTGCAGGCGCAACTGCCACAGCTGCGCGTCATTTCGGTCAATATTCAGCCGGTGCATATGGCCATAATGGAAGGGGAAAAAGAGATTTTTCTCACTGAGGAGCGCACCCTGGCAGAATGTTTTAATGATGTACCCTTATGGATCCGTCCTCAAAGCTTCTTCCAGACTAACCCAACGGTGGCGAGCGCATTATACGCAACGGCCAGAGAGTGGGTCAGGGCGCTGCCGGTCCGGCATATGTGGGATCTTTTCTGCGGTGTGGGCGGGTTTGGTTTGCACTGTGCCACACCGGAAATGACCCTGACCGGCATTGAGATCTCCCAGGAAGCTATTGCCAGCGCGAAACGTTCTGCTGAGCAACTGGGTCTCACTCGTCTGCATTTTCAGGCTCTCGACTCTACGGCATTTGCCACCGATCAGGGTGAAGTACCGGATCTGGTATTGGTGAATCCGCCGCGCCGGGGCATAGGCAAAACTTTATGTGACTACCTGAGCCAGATGCAACCGCCGTTTATTGTCTACTCCAGTTGTAATGCGCAGACCATGGCGAACGATTTTCACCTGCTGCCCGGCTACCGTATTGAGCGGGTACAGCTCTTTGATATGTTCCCCCACACCGCGCATTATGAAGTGCTGACGCTTTTAGTACGTAAATAATCTTCTTTGCGAAATCTATAACGAATTTGTGACAACTTCCTGCCCGGTTATTCGTTAATCTTAGCTATATGGCCTTAACCGGAACGGACGATGGATAGCGCAAAAAAAATACTGCTGGTCGAAGACGATCGGGATATTGCTGAACTGTTGCAACTCAACCTGCGGGATGAGGGCTTTCAGATAGTTCATCAGGAGGATGGCGCACAGGCGCTGCGTGAGCTGGACAGAACCGACTGGGACGCCGTGATCCTGGATCTGATGCTGCCGAACGTGGATGGCCTTGAGATCTGCCGCCGCATCCGGCAGATGACCCGTTATCTTCCGGTGATCATCATCAGCGCCCGATCCAGTGAAACTCACCGCGTACTCGGCCTTGAGATGGGGGCTGACGATTATCTGGCGAAGCCTTTTTCGGTGCTGGAGCTGGTGGCCAGGGTAAAAGCGCTCTTTCGCAGACAGGAAGCGATGGGGCGCAATATTCGCCACGGAATGGGCAGCATAGCCTGCCACGATCTCACTATCGACCCGCTTCCGCGTGAAGTGCGTCTGCGTGGCGAGCTGGTGGATTTAACCCCCCGCGAATTTGATCTCCTCTACTGGTTTGCCCGTCATCCCGGCGAGATCTTCTCCCGGCTGGCGCTGCTGGAGCAGGTATGGGGCTATCAGCACGAAGGCTATGAGCATACGGTCAACACCCACATTAATCGCCTGCGGATGAAAATCGAAAAGGACGCTGCCGCGCCGGAAATCATTCTCACCGTCTGGGGAAAAGGCTATAAGTTTTCGCCAAATCCGGAGGAGAGCGAATGCAACGTCTGAGCCTGAGCCAGCGCCTGACGCTGGTGTTTACCGCTTTGTTGCTGTTATGTGCAGCGGCTGCCTGCTCGCTGCAACTCTACAGCACTACCCGTTATGGCGACGCTATGGTTCAGCGGCTCTCCGCAGGGCTTGCTCAACAAATTGCCAGAAGCGAGTCGCTGCTCGACAGGCAGGGTCAGGTTAATCGTGAGGCGCTGAAATCGCTGTTTGACCGGTTAATGACCCTGAACCCGAGCGTGGAGCTGTATATGGTTTCGCCTGACGGTATTTTACTGGCGGATGCGGCACCCGAAGGGCATATCAAACGTGAACGTATAAACCTCGCGCCGGTGCAGGCATTTCTGGCCGGCGCGGAGTGGCCCGTCTATGGCGACGATCCCCGCAGCAGTGATAAGCAAAAAGTGTTCAGCGTGTCGCCGGTGCGGGTAGAGGGGCAACTGCACGGCTATCTTTATATTATTCTGCAGGGAGAGGCCCTGGACGCGCTTGCCGACAGCGCCTGGCAACATGCGTTATGGCGCGCAATGTTATGGTCGCTGCTGCTGGTTGCGGCGCTCGGCCTGCTTGCAGGGGGGGTAGCCTGGTGGTGGATCACCCGCCCGGTCAGGATGCTGACGCGTGAAGTCAGCGCGCTGGAGCAGGAAAGTATCATTGCCATCAAACGCGTGGCGGAACAGCCACTCGATCCCGCTGCAGGCAACGAAGTGGCCGTGTTACAAAATGCCTTTATTGAGTTGTCCCGCAAGGTCGCCAGTCAGTGGGATGCGCTGGCTGATAACGATCGTCAGCGGCGGGAGTTTGTTGCTAACATCTCGCATGATTTGCGTACGCCGCTGACCGCACTGTTGGGTTATCTGGAAACGCTGTCGGTGAAAGCCGATTATCTGACGCCGGAAGAGTCCAAACACTATCTGAGCATTGCGATGCGTCAGGGCAACAAAGTGCGGCATCTGTCGCAACAGTTATTTGAACTGGCCAGACTCGAACATGGGGGCATAAAACCGCAGCCGGAATCTTTTGTGATGGCCGAGCTGGTGCAGGATGTGGCGCAAAAGTTTGATTTAATGGCCGAAACGCGGGCTATCCGTATCCACCTTGAGCTGCCAGTGGGGCTTGCGCAGGCTTATGCCGACCTCTCGATGATGGAGAGGGTGCTGACCAACCTGCTCGATAACGCCATCCGACATACCCCTGATGGAGGCATTATTACCCTTCGGACCCGGCAGGAAGCAGAACAACTGGTGGTGGAAATCGAAGACAGCGGCGCGGGTATACCGATGGAGCTTCGTGCCAGCCTGTTCCAACGGCCCTCTGTTCTGGATAAACCCAGGGCGGGCGAGTCACGGGGTGGTCTGGGTCTGATGATTGTAAGAAGAATGCTGCAACTGCATGGCGGGGATATTCAACTGGTGGATGTACGAACCGGTGCCTGTTTCCGGTTTTCACTGCCGCTTCCCCGCGGATAACAGGCAAAAAAAAGCCGCATCATGCGGCTTTTTTACTGTTAAATCAGCTTACTGTGGGAACCACTGGTCGCTGATTTTCTGATAGGTACCATCAGCTTTGATTGCCGCCAGCGCGCCGTTCAGTTTTTCCAGCAAGGCTTTGTTGTCCGGACGCACGGCGATCCCAAGACCGGTGCCAAAGTACTGCGGGTCGGTTACTTTCGGCGTCGCGGTGCCCAGCTGCGGGTTGGTTTTCAGCCACTCATTCACCACGGCAGTATCACCAAATACGCCATCGATACGCCCGTTTTTCAGGTCGATAATCGCATTCTGGTAGCTGTCATACGCCACGGTTTTCACTTCAGGATGTTTATCCTGCAAATATTTCTGGTGAGTGGTGCCGTTTTCCATGCCGATACGCTTGCCCTTAAGATCTTCAAAGGATTTGAACGCATCTTTTTTGGCAATAACCAGCGCGGAGTTGGCATAGTAAGGCTCAGTAAAGGAAACCTGCTTGCTACGCTCCGGGGTAATGTCCATACCTGAGATCACCGCATCATATTTTTTGAATTTGAGGGCAGGGATCAGGCTGTCGAAAGCATGATTGGTAAAGGTGCAGTCGGCCTGCATCTGTTTGCAAAGCGCCGTTGCCAGGTCGATATCGAAGCCCACAATCTTGTTGTTCGCATCCATGGATTCAAACGGCGGGTAGGTAGCAGAAACACCAAAGTTAATTTTTTCAGCGGCTGTCGCACCGGCAGCGAAGGTGGCGAGTACTGCGGCCAGAATCAATTTTTTCATCACTGGAACTCCTGTCTGTCAATCTTATTGTGGTTGCCGTGTTGTGGGCATGGGGCTAACAATGCCAGTTAATGAATTAGTATGCAATATATATGCTTAAATATTTTTTATTGTGGATAAAAAAAGCGAGAACTTAATAAGTTACTCGCTTTTTGAATATTATTTATGCATTAATTACGCCGTTCGAACGCTAGTGCTTTACGCTCAATCAGTCGCATCATTAACGTCAGTAGACCATTCACGATAAGGTAAATCACTCCCGCTGCGCCGAACACCATCACATCGTAGGTGCGTCCGTACAGCAACTGCCCGTGACCCATTACCTCCATTAAGGTAATGGTGTAAGCGAGCGAGGTACTTTTGAATACCAGCACCACTTCGTTCGAATAGGACGAGAGGGCGCGCTTGAAGGCGTACGGCAACAGAATGGCCAGGGTATCTTTTTTACTCATGCCCAGAGCGCTACAGGACTGCCATTGACCCTCCGGAATGGCGCGGATTGCACCGTGGAACAACAGGGTCGTGTAAGCCGCACTGTTAAGCGACAGCGCGAGCAGCGCGCAAAGCCAGGGTTCCGACAACAGATGCCAGATGACCGGATACTCCTGCAACACCGGAAACTGACCTGGGCCATAGTAGATGAGAAAGATCTGTACCAGCAGCGGCGTGCCCGTAAACAGGGTGATATAACCGCGCACAATCCAGAACAGAACCGGCGTTTTCAGCGTCAGAATGATAGTAAAGAGCAGCGAGAGGATCAGTGCCACTACCAGAGATGCTGCCGTCAGCGTGAGGCTGGTATGCAGACCCTTGAGTAATTCAGGGAAAAATTCAAGCATCAGCCAGGCCTCCGTTCAAAGCGCGTTGCACGCAGGTCAATGCGTTTGAGTATCCATTGGCTGATAAGGGTAACCACCAGATAAATAGCCGCCGCCACAATGTACCAGGTGAAGGGCTCCTGGGTACGGGTGGCAATACTTTTCGTCTGCAACATCAGGTCATTCACGCTGATAAGTGACACCAGCGCGGTATCTTTCAACAGCACAAGCCACTGGTTACCCAGGCCTGGCAGTGCGTGACGCCACATCTGCGGCATCACCAGGCGGAAGAAGATAGCGCTTTTCGACAGCCCAAGCGCCTGCCCGGACTCCCACTGGCCCTGAGGCACCGCTTTCAGGGCACCTCGCAGCGTCTGAGAGGCATACGCTGAATAGAGCAGCGACAGGGCAATAACGCCGCACAGGAAAGGACTGACATCGAAGTTTTCGATCGCCAGTTGCACCGGGATCTCGACAAACCCGAGATGAATGTTGAAACCGTCAGAGAGAATAAGCAGCAGCTGTGACGAGCCAAAATAGATAAACAGGACAACCAGAATTTCTGGCAGGCCGCGTAAAATGGTCACCAGCGCCGTGCCAGCCCAGGCTACCGGACGCCACTTCGCTGATTCCCATACCGCAAAGATCATCGCCAGCACCAGGCCTATGATCAGGGCGCAAACGGCAAGGCCGACGGTCATCCCGGCGGCGCTTACTAAAGGAAAAAATTCGTTCATTCAGATTACTTCTGGAACCATTTGCTGTAGATGGTTTCGTAAGTGCCATCTTTCTTCACTTTTTCCAGCGCGGCATTGAATTTCTGCTGCAGCTCCGTATTACCCTGACGCACCGCAATGCCCAGACCAGTACCGAAGTAGGCTTTGTCCGTCACTTTGTCGCCCACTGCGGCCAGTTTATCGTTGGCCTTAAGCCATTCGGTCACGACGGCAGTATCACCAAATACGGCGTCAATACGGCCATTTTGCAGATCCAGTTTGGCATTCTGGTAGCTGTCATAGGGGACAGTGGTAATTTCCGGGTGTTTATCGTTGATGAATTTCTGATGCGTGGTGCCGTTCTGTACACCCACTTTCTTGCCTTTAAGGGCATCAATACTGGTGTATTTACCGCTCTGCCCAACGAACAGGGCGGAGTTGTCATAATAAGGCGTCGTAAAGAGCACCTGTTTTTCACGCTCTGGGGTGATATCCATTCCTGCCATCACGGCGTCAAAACGACGGAATTTCAGGCTTGGAATCAGGCTGTCAAATGCCTGGTTAGTGAAGGTACAGGTTGCATCAATCTCTTTACACAAGGCGTTGGCCAGATCGACGTCAAAACCAACAATTTTATTATTAGCATCGGTCGACTCAAACGGAGGGTAGCTGGCTTCAGTGGCGAAACGGATAGTCTGGGCAGCGGAGACGCTCAGGCTGACGCTGGCAAGCAGTGCGGCAATCAGAACTTTTTTCATTGTTATTTCCCCAAATAAATCAGTGAGATAAGTAGTATTTGAACGCGTCGGTTTGCGGCGAGGTAAAGCAGCTCGCATCCCCTTGTTCGACAATATGGCCGTTTTCCATGTAGACCACGCGGCTGGCGGTCTTACGTGCTACTTCAACTTCGTGGGTCACGATAACCTGCGTGATACCCGTTTCCGCCAGCTCACGAATAATGCTGACAATCTGGGCAGTAATTTCCGGATCCAGTGCGGCAGTGGGTTCATCAAATAACAGCACCTGGGGCTCCATCATCAGCGCACGGGCGATCGCCACACGCTGCTGTTGGCCGCCAGAAAGGTGCAGGGGATAACGGTCGCTGTAAGGCTTAAGGCGTAAACGCTCCAGCAGTTTATCGGCCCGCGCGAGCGCCTGATCTTTGCTTAACCCCAGCACACGGCATGGTGCTTCAATCAGGTTTTGCACGACGGTCAGGTGTGGCCAGAGGTTATATTGCTGGAAAACCATACCCACATTCTGACGCAGATCGCGAATCGCCTTATCAGAAGGTGTTTTGGCAAAATCGAAGTGATTGCCTGCAATAGTGAGCTGGCCTGAACGAGGCTGCTCAAGCAGATTCAACACGCGTAGCAGAGAGCTTTTACCTGCGCCGCTGGGACCAAGAAGCACCAGCGTTTCGCCCTGGGGACATTCAAGGGTGATGTCAAAGAGCGCCTGGTGTGCGCCATAGAAGCAGTTAATGCCGTTTAATTTTATACTCATCGAGGCAATCTAATAGCAATTGAGGCCGCAAATAGTAACGTTCGCAGAATAGTTATGCAATATTTGTGCGTTAAAACTTAAATATAAACCGCCGCACTCAATAAAGTTAGCACAAAATACCGGAGCTCGAGGTAAGCAGGAATAAATGTCGGCATTCACGCCGGAATGCCAGACATTTTGCGGGGTTTAAGCGGGATTTATCGTATTTACGCCTCAGCTCGCTATCGGTGCTCAACAGACTGGCGCAAAGTTCCGGCGGGAGCATGAGCAGCGCCGCCAAGGTAGCGAACGTCATCTACTGCCCAGCACTGGCCTTCTCTGATCATCAGCACCTCATCCTGCCACGTCTGGCTGCCCTGGGTCAGGGTTACGCGCAAAGGAATGTTACGTGCATCGGTATTGGGGATGGTGGATGCGCTGGCGACGCTGGCTTTTTCTGGCATGACCGTGCGGCTGGAGAAGGGGTCCGATCGCAGCAGCGCTGTGTTTCGATTATCCCGGCTTGCCGCCGTTAGCATGGCTGCCAAATCGTCGCTCAGGTAAGGTCGCAGTGCCGACAGGTCATTGCTGTGATGCTCAATACGAAAATCGTAAAATTTCTGTGCCACCGTGTCCGGGCCCCCTTCGATGCATGGACCGCTACGGGTGCCGATGTCCTTGTAAGCCGGCGGGACAGTGGTACAGGCGCTGAGCAGCAACGCACAGGGTAAAGCGAGAGTCAGAGCAGAATAGCGCATAATGATTTCCTTATTTTCGCTTCGGATTTAACTTCCTTTCAAGAATAGTGTATTGCTTCGATAATGTGTGAAGTACCGCACTTGAAGCCTAAAAGGAGAACCTGATGCAATTTTCAACTACCCCCACTCTGGAAGGACAACCGATCGTGGAATACTGTGGTGTTGTCACCGGCGAGGCAATTCTGGGTGCCAATATCTTCCGCGATTTCTTTGCCGGTATACGCGACATCGTGGGCGGTCGTTCCGGCGCTTATGAAAAAGAGCTGCGTAAAGCGCGGGAAATCGCTTTTCGTGAACTGGCTGAGCAGGCCAAAGCGCTGGGTGCGAATGCCGTCGTGGGTATTGATATTGATTATGAGACGGTAGGTAAGGACAGCAGCATGCTGATGGTTAGCGTCAGCGGTACGGCGGTGAAAACACGCTAATGAAACGTTTTCTACCGCTGCTGTTACTTGCACTGCTGCTGTCTGGCTGTGCGGGCGAAAAAGGCATTGTTGAGAAGCAGGGGTATCAGCTTGATACCCGCCGTCAGGCGCAGGCCGCCTATCCACGGGTCAAGGTGCTGGTACTGCATTATACGGCAGATGATTTTGACGTCTCGCTGGCCACCTTAACCGACCGGCACGTCAGCGCTCATTATCTTATTCCTGCCCGTCCGCCGCTTTACGACGGTAAACCCCGCATATGGCAGCTTGTGCCGGAACACTCCCTGGCCTGGCATGCCGGTATCAGCTACTGGCGGAACGCGACTCGCCTCAACGATACGTCGATTGGCATTGAGCTTGAGAATCGTGGCTGGCGGAACGTGGCGGGTCGTAAGCAGTTTACCCCCTTCGAACCTGCACAAATTGCCGCGCTCATCCCGCTTGCTAAAGACATCATCAATAGTTACAACATACTTCCTCAGAATGTGGTGGCACACGCTGATGTCGCCCCCCAGCGAAAGGACGATCCCGGGCCACTTTTCCCCTGGCGGGAACTGGCGGCGCAAGGCATTGGCGCATGGCCGGACGCCACACGCGTTGCCTTTTATCTCAATGGGCGGGACCCTTACGACGCGGTGGATACCGCCTCACTACTCGATTTACTGGCGCGCTATGGCTATGAGGTAAAACCTGAGATGACGCCGGGGCAGCAGAAAAGGGTGATCATGGCCTTCCAGATGCATTTTCGCCCGACGCTGTGGAATGGCGTGGCGGATGCAGAAAGTCAGGCTATTGCGCAAGCATTGCTGGAGAAATACGGGCAGAGCTGAGGGTCAGATTTTACCGTGATCTTTTAACCATCGGGCCGTGCGCAGAATACCGTCATCAATAGTGACAACCGGCTGGTACCCCAGCTCTTTCTCCGCGCGGCTGATATCCAGCGTGAAATCGAAGTTGAGCTTGGAGACGCCATAGTGGGTAAAAGCCGGTTCTTTAGCGGCTTTGTTGCCAAAATGCTCCATGCTGCGCGCAACGACATCCAGCATGGCATAGGGGACTGAACGGATGCGGCAGTCCACCTCCAGCTCGTCAATCAACTTTTGCACAATGTTGCGTAATGGGCGCGGTTCGCCATTGGTGATGTTATAGGTACGCCCGGAGGGAAGCGTGTCGCAGGCTTCCTGACTGGCAAGCCACATAGCGTGCACAGCGTTTTCATAGTAGGTCATGTCGACCGTTGCCCGGCCTCCGCGCGGAAGCAACACGCTGCGGTAGTGGTGCATCATCTGCGCCAGTCGCGGGATGAGCACCTTATCATGCGGGCCAAACAAACTTTGCGGGCGCAACACGGTGAAGCGGGTATTGGGGTTAGCCTGCGCCAGCAGCTGAATCACATCCTCACTGGCTGCTTTACTGCGGGCAAATTCGTTGGCAAAGCGCGCCGGACGAAACTCTTCTTTAATAGCGTGATGATGGCGATAGTCAAAATAGAGTGAGGGTGAGGAGATGTGAATGAAATTACGCACACCCCAGGCGACGGCCCACTCGCCGAGGCGACGGGTGGCGCGAACGTTGGCCAGGTCAAACGCCGCCTGAGTGCCCCAGGGTGAGGTGAAGCTGGAACAGTGCCAGAGGGTATCCACACCCGCTAACATTGCTTTGGCCTGAGAGGAGACGAGTTCGGTCAGGTCGGCATGGATAAACTCCGCACCCATTTTTGTCAGCAGGGAGCCCATCGCCTTGTTGCGCCCGGTAGCCCTTACGCTGATGCCTTTTCGGCGTAAATATTCGACGGCATTGCGACCTAACCCGCTGGTTGCGCCTGTGACCAAAACCTTCATAGCAATCCACTATAGTGACCCGCATTCATTGCGTGCGCATTCTTCCGTGAAACAGGCCGGTATGCAATGGGAAACGTGAAAGAATAGGGTCCGGTTTCACTTTTTTTCTGAGTATTGTTCTGCTAAATGGGCAATACGCCGCGCCATCCCCCGAAAGATAAACAGATGAGCCGGGATCATCAGCAGCCAGTAGAGCAGGCCTGGCATGCCGTGCGGGTGCCACCAGGCCCGGACATCCAGCAAGCGGTAGGTTCCCATATCCGTCAGAGTAAAGCAGAGGCGACCCAGCCCCGGCGCTTTCATTCCGAACAGCAGGGCCAGTTGCTCCTGCGGTTCGGCAATGATGACCCGCCAACTATCAACCCGATCATCTACCTGCAGATAGTCGCGAGACGGACGACCTTTATCCAGCCGGTGTCCGATAAGCCTGTCGAGTAGCGCCCGGATCTGCCAGAGCGCGTTGCCATAAAAATACCCTTCCTTGCCGCCTATCTGGTTGATGACGTCCCAGAGCGCACGACATGAGGCCGTTGTTTTAACCCTGTACCCCGCCTGTTTCGGAAAGTAGCCATACTGAGGTCGCCAGCGGGCAAACGCCTGTGGCGAATAACCCCAGTCGCCGGAGTGAGCCAGACGTGCTTCATCCTGTAATGTTCGCGTTACCGCCTCACGAAAGGGGATGAGCACCTGTGGGATCAGCGCACGCAGGGCCCTGTCATCGGCAAGCAAATCGTGTTTAAGCCCCTGAATAAGGCTGCGGGCGATGGTGGGCGGGACGGAGGTGATGACCTGTAAAAACCAGACGGAGATAAGGCGGGTGGGCAGCGGGATCGCCACAAGCGGGCAATGCACGCCGCTTGCCGCCATAAACTGTTCAAACTGCTGCTGATAACTGAGCACTTCAGGCCCGGCCGCCTCATAGACCTGGTGATGAGTGAACCTGTGGTGACGCAGCTCCAGCAAGTAGTGGAGCAGGTTCTCCAGCGCGACAGGAGTGGTGCGGGAGCGAACCCAGCGCGGTGGGGTGAGTATGGGAAGGTTGTAAACCATATCCCGCATGACCTCAAACGCCGCCGAGCCCGCGCCGACAATAATTCCGGCACGTAGTTCGATGACGGGTACGCCCGCATCACGAAGCAGGTCGCCTGTGAGCTGACGGGCCCTGAGATGGTGAGATTCACTGGTTTCCTTTGCCTGCAGCGAGCTCAGGAAGATGACCTGGCCTACGGGCACCTCCCGCAAAGCGTCACGTACATTAAGGGCGATTTGCCTCTCCTGGGCGACCAGATCGCCGGTTTCACCCATGCTGTGAACCAGGTAATAGAGCGTGCCGACATCCCTGAGCAGGGAGGGGAGATCGTCCGGCCAGCTGAGATCAATCTCGTGGCAGCTTACCCCCGGCAACGGCTGTTTTCGCAGTCGAGAGAGCTGGCGGGCCGCTGCCCGTACCTCATGACCCTGCTGGCTCAGTGCCTGAATCAGATGCTGACCAATGTAGCCGCTGGCCCCGAGCACCAGGATAGGTTGTGGCACGCCCGGCTCCTTAGCGCTGCAGGAACGCCTGCCAGTGACGAACGACTCCGGCAAGCTGCTCACGGTTGACGTCAAGGTGTATGACCAGGCGGACAACTGGCGAGGCGTTGATGAGCACACCACGCTCATGCATAAACGCGCCCAGCCCGGCAGCATGCTCCTCTCCCACGCGCACAAACAACATGTTGGTATCGTGGCGCATAACATCGGCACCACTCTCCCGCAACTGAGCGGCCATCCAGGCGGCATTGTCGTGATCGTCTTTCAGACGCTGAACGTTATTCCTGAGGGCATAGAGGCCAGCCGCGGCAAGGATACCGGCCTGGCGCATACCGCCACCGGTCATTTTACGCCAGCGAGTGGCGCGTTTAATGTAGTCGCTACTGCCCACCAGCAGTGAGCCCACCGGCGCGCCTAACCCTTTGGAGAGACAAATGGTGAACGAGTCACAGAATTGGGTGATCTCACGCAGTTCACAGCCATACTCGACCACGGCATTAAAAATGCGTGCGCCGTCTACATGTAAAGCCAGACCCTTCGCTCGGGTAAACTCCCACGCCTGCTGAAGATAGTCACGGGGCAGGACTTTGCCATTATGGGTGTTTTCAAGACTCAATAATCTGGTGCGGGCAAAGTGGATATCGTCGGCTTTGATTTTAGCGGCGACCTTGTCCAGCGGCAGACTGCCGTCTGCGGCAGCGTCAATCGGCTGCGGCTGAATACTGCCGAGCACCGCTGCACCGCCAGCTTCATACAGATAATTATGGGCACCCTGACCAACGATATACTCGTCGCCACGTTCGCAGTGGCTCAGCAACGCCACCAGGTTCGCCTGGGTGCCTGTCGGCAGGAAGAGAGCGGCCTCTTTACCGCTGAGTTCGGCGGCAAAGCGCTGCAGTTCGTTAACGGTCGGATCATCCCCATAGACGTCATCTCCGACCGGGGCCGTCAGCATCTGGTCAAGCATGGCACGGCTGGGGCGGGTGACGGTATCGCTGCGTAAATCAATCATGGCATTTCCTTATATACACTCCATCCTTCACGCTGTCGGGGCAACGGGCACGCCCCGCCCCCCGTCGCACAGGTCTCTGTGCTGCCGGGGGGGGCGGGCTTGCTGCCTTGATGCAACACGATTGATGTTGTGTATGAACTGAAAAGGCTATTTTTACCTGAGCCAGTTCGTTTTTGCCAGTTCGACAACTTCGTCGCCGCGCCCGCTGATGATGGCGCGCAGCATATACAAACTGAATCCCTTCGCCTGTTCCAGTTTGATTTGCGGCGGGATCGCCAGTTCATCTTTCGCCACCACCACGTCAACCAGTACCGGCCCGTCAATGGAGAAGGCCTGCTGCAACGCGGCGTCCACATCGGCAGATTTTTCCACACGAATCCCGGTAATACCGCAGGCTTCGGCGATGCGGGCGAAGTTCGTGTCATTCAGGTCTGTTCCATCGGTGAGATAGCCGCCAGCCTTCATCTCCATCGCAACGAACCCCAATACACTGTTGTTAAAGACGATGATTTTCACCGGCAGCTTCATTTGCACCACGGAGAGAAAATCACCCATCAGCATACTGAATCCGCCATCGCCACACATTGCCACGACCTGGCGGTCGGGGGCCGTCGCTTTTGCGCCCAGCGCCTGCGGCATGGCGTTTGCCATTGAGCCGTGGTTAAAGGAGCCCAGCAGACGTCGTTTGCCGTTCATCTTAAGATAGCGTGCGGCCCAGACGGTCGGCGTTCCTACGTCGCAGGTAAAAATGGCATCGTCACTGGCATAGTGGCTGATTTGCTGAGCCAGATATTGCGGATGCACGGCCTTGTCGCTGGGTTTGGCCAGATCGTCCAGCCCTTTACGGGCATCGCGATAATGCTCCAGTGCTTTGTCGAGAAAACGACGGTCGGTTTTCTCCTCCAGCAAAGGTAACAGAGCCGTTAATGTCGCATTGATATCTCCCACCAGCGCCATGTCCACCTTGCTATGTGCGCCAATGCTGGCTGGGTTGATATCTATCTGAATGATTTTGGCATCCGTCGGGTAGAAAGCGCGGTAGGGGAACTGCGTGCCCAGCAGGATGAGGGTGTCGGCGTTCATCATGGTATGGAACCCTGACGAGAACCCAATAAGCCCGGTCATGCCCACATCATAGGGGTTATCATATTCCACATGCTCTTTGCCGCGCATGGCATGGACTATCGGCGCTTTCAGTTTAGCGGCGAATTCAATCAGGGCGCTATGCGCTCCGGCGCAGCCGCTGCCGCACATCAGGGCAATATTGCTGGAGTAGCGCAGCAGTTGCGCCAGTTTTTTTAACTCTTCCGCGGCAGGTGTTACCACGGGCTGAGGAGCAGGATACCAGTGACTGCTGGCGGTTTCAGGAGCCGGTTTCAGTGCCACGTCGCCGGGCAGAACAATCACTGCCACGCCACGCTTGAGGATAGCGGTACGCAGGGCGATTGCCAGCACTTGTGGGATCTGTTCAGGCGAAGAGACGAGCTCGCAGTAGTGGCTACATTCACGGAACAGCTCCTGCGGGTGAGTTTCCTGGAAATAACCGCTGCCAATCTCGCTGGAGGGGATATGAGCGGCAATGGCCAGCACCGGGACGTGATTACGGTGGCAATCAAAGAGACCATTGATCAAATGCAGATTGCCCGGACCGCAGGAACCGGCACACACCGCCAGCTCACCAGTGAGTTGAGCCTCCGCCCCTGCGGCAAAGGCGGCAACTTCTTCGTGACGCGTTGGCATCCAGTCGATGGTTCCCATACGGTTAAGACTATCACTTAAGCCATTCAGAGAATCCCCGGTTACACCCCAGATGCGTTTGATTCCAACCTGTTCCAGTGTCTTAGCAATATAAGCGGCCACTGTCTGTTTCATCGTATGACTCCATATAAGTATGTCGTCTACAAGCGTAGTCCATGAAATGTCATTAATTTTGCGTAAATTGCCCCTGATTACATAGGGCTTTATTTCTGTTGAGATTAGGCATAATCTGCATAAAGTTGAATAAAAATAGGAATCATTTCAAATGGTTAAATCATTGTTAGATTCAGTTAATAAGATGTTAGCTCATGAGGATTTTGGTCGTTTACTGCTGCGGCTCGCGGTGGGCGGACTAATGTTTTTTCACGGTTTCCATAAGCTGATGGACGGCACCGATGGCATCGCGGGTATGCTGGTGGCAAAAGGGTTACCGGGGTTTATCGCTTACGGCGTGCTGGTCGGTGAAGTGGTTGCCCCTATCCTGATTGTCATTGGCGTCTTTACCCGTCCGGCGGCACTGGTGCTGGCCTTTACGATGGTCGTTGCCTGGTTGATGGTCGGTATCGGAAAAACCGGCGCGCTGGATGCAACCGGGGCATGGGCTATCGAAAGCCTGGTCTACTTCTTTATTGGTGGGCTGGCCGTCGCGTTTCTCGGGGCAGGTCGTTACTCACTTATCCCCGCGTTGAGGTAAAAAAAAGCCTTCCCGCAAGGGAAGGCTTTGCGTTATTCAGTTCCGTTTACGCCAGGACTAAATCACTTTGTGGATGGCATGAGCAGGCCAGCACATAACCTTCACTTATCTCCTGCGGAGTCAGCGTCATCGTGCTGTTGACGCTGTATTTCCCGGAAATAACCTGCGTTTTGCAGGAGCCGCAGACGCCCGCACGGCAGGCTGCATTCACCGGCACCTGGTTGCTTTCAAAGGCCTCAAGCAGTGTAGTCCCCACCGGTGCAAAGAACGCTTTTGCCGGCTGGAGTTTGGTAAACTTCAACCCGCTGGTGGCTGCTTCGGCAACAGGCGTAAAGAATTTCTCATGAAAGAACCGGGTAACGCCCAGTGCCTTCACATCTTTTTCCACCTGGTCCATATAAGGGGCGGGGCCACAGGTCATGACGGTTCGCGAGGCGATATCGGGAACCCGGCGCAAAATATCCTGCGTTAAGCGTCCTGCGAGGAAACCGTCGGTGGCGTTATGTTCCGCTACCAGCGTGACCGGATAATTCTTCCACTCGTCGGCAAAAATTACATCCTGCGGCGATCGGACGCTAAAAATAACCTGCACATCCGCCTGCGGGCGATAGGCTGCCAGCCAGCGGCGCATTGACATGACCGGTGTCACCCCACAGCCTGCCGCCAGCAACAGCAGCTTGTCGTTGGCCTCATTATCACAGGTAAAATCACCCTGTGCGTCAGAGAGCCACAGATAGTCGCCGCGTTTCACATCGCGCGTCAGCCAGGAGGAGCCGGTACCGTTATCCAGACGACGGATGGTCAGCGTAATGTATTCGCTCACCCCCGGCGTCGAGGAGAGGGTATAAGCACGTAGCTGCTCTGCACTGTTGCGGATACTGACCAACGCATACTGACCGGCGCGGTAAGGGTAATAATCATGGCATAACAGCGACAGCGTCCAGACATCCGGCGTCTCCTGCTGGATGTGGTGAACCTGCATACGCCACGGGCACTGCGGGGTTGGCATTGTCATGGGTTACTCCTTACGCACCTAACATCTGCTGTAAATCCTGCTCGACGGTGGTGATGGCACGCAGACCGAATTTTTCGTTCAGTACCGCCAACAGGTCAGGCGTCAGGAAGCCTGGCGCAGTCGGGCCGGTGACGATGTTGGTAACACCCAGCGACAGCAGCGTCAGCAGGATAACGATAGCTTTCTGCTCGAACCAGGAGAGCACCAGTGAGAGCGGCAGGTCATTCACGCCACAACCGAGTTTTTCGGCCAGCGTCACCGCCAGGATAATGGCAGAGTAAGCATCGTTACACTGACCGGCATCGACCAGACGCGGCAGCCCTTCAATGTTGCCGAAGTCCAGTTTATTAAAGCGATATTTGCCACACGCCAGGGTCAGAATCAGACAGTCGTCCGGCACGCTGGTGGCAAAATCAGTAAAATAGTTACGTTCACCGCGGGCCCCGTCGCAGCCGCCCACGAGGAAGATGTGACGCAGTTTTTCGCGGCTGACGAGATCAATCAGCGTATCAGCGGCCCCCAGCAGTGTCTGACGCCCGAAACCAACGGTAATCAGATGCTCAATTTCACTGTACGGGAAGCCAGCCAGCTGCTGCGCCTGCTCAATCACGCGGGTGAAGTCGTCACCTTCCAGGTGGTTAACGCCTGGCCAGCCGACAATGCTGCGAGTCCAGATGCGTTCATCATAAGCGCCGACGGTCGGGTCGATGATGCAGTTCGAGGTCATCACAATGGGACCCGGGAAGCGGGCAAATTCAACCTGCTGGTTCTGCCAGCCGCTGCCGTAGTTACCCACCAGATGTTTGTATTTACGCAGTTCCGGATAACCGTGCGCAGGCAGCATCTCACCGTGGGTATAGACGTTAACGCCGGTACCTTCGGTTTGTTGCAGCAGATTATGCAGATCTTTCAGATCATGGCCGGAAATCAGAATGCATTTACCAGCAACGGCCTTCACGTTGACCTGTGTTGGGGTCGGATGCCCGTAGGCGGTCGTTTCGCCCGCATCCAGAATGCTCATGACCCTGAAGTTCATCTGACCAATTTCCATTGAGCAGTCGAGCAGCGCATTCATATCCGCAGGCCAGGTACCCAGCCACGCCATAATCTTGTGGTACTGAGCGTAGATCTCATTGTCGTACTGACCGAGCACGTGCGCGTGCTCCATATAGGCGGCAGCCCCTTTCAGGCCATAGAGGCAGAGAAGTCGCAGGCCGAGAATGTTTTCACCAATAACCGCTTTATCAATATTCGGCGTAAACGCAGCGGCCTGGCGCTGAAGATCGCCAAGGTCGTCGCTCAGCAGTTGCAGGTCTGCCATTGGATTTTCGACGGTAGCGGCAGGATCAATGCTCAGGCACTGCGCTTTTAAGGCTTCACGGTAGGCAATGGCTTCACGCGCGTAACCGACAATTCGCACGGAGTCGAAGTTGACGTTGGTCAGGGTAGAGAAGAAGGCGCGAGGTGCGAAATTATCGATCTCATGAACGATAATGCCGTATTCACGCGCTTTGCTGGCCCAGGCAGACAGCCCCTGAAGTGCGGCGATCAGCAGATCCTGCAGGTCCGATGTTTCGGCCGTTTTGCCGCACATACCCTGCGCGTAAGCGCAGCCATCGCCCGCCGGGGTACGGATGGTTTGTTCACATTGCACACAAAACATAGTCACACCTTATAAGTTTTAAAGTTATATTTAAAATACATGTTTAAGATTAAGCGGGTGTGGTGAGGCTTAAAAGGGGTTTTTTACGCAATATGCACATAGATTGATTTAGCGCAATTTTGACAGCGTCAGCTGGTTTTGCCCCTTCGCAGGGGGAAATGCTGTTTTTACTCAGAGATCTCGCCGCTATACTCAGGGTAACGTTATGGAAAATGGAATGTTTCCCGGAGGGGTTATGATCCTTGAACGCGTCGAAATTGCAGGGTTTCGTGGCATTAATCGGCTCTCGTTGATGCTTGAGCAAAACAATGTGCTTATCGGTGAGAATGCGTGGGGTAAATCGAGTTTGCTGGATGCGTTAACCTTACTGCTGGCCCCGGCTCCCGAGCTTTACCATTTTGTTCGCGACGATTTTTGGTTTCCCCCTGGCGATATTCATGGTAGGGAGCATCATCTGCACATTATTCTCACCTTCCGTGAATCGGTGCCCGGTCGCCATCGGGTTCGACGTTATCGCCCTCTGGAAGCATGTTGGATGGCGAGTAGCGACGGATACCATCGTCTGTTTTACCGACTGGAGGGGGAGCTCGCAGAAGAGGGCAGCGTCATGACGCTCCGCACTTTTCTTGACGCCGAGGGAAATCCATTGCCCCTCACGGATATTGACGCTCTGGCCCATCATCTGATCCGCCTCATGCCCGTTTTGCGGCTGCGGGATGCGCGCTTTATGCGCCGCCTTCACGCTGGAGAAGAGGCCGGGGTGCCGGAAACTGACGCCACCGCGCGTCAGCTTGACCTTCTCTCACATGAGCTGCTCTCCCAACCGCAAAATCTTTCTGATGCGCAAATTCGTCATGGTTTATCTGCGATGGTCCAACTGCTTGAACACTACTTTGCTGAACAGGGAAGCGGGCCCACGGCCCAGCGGCTGATGCGTCGGCGCTCTCATGATGAACAGCGCAGCTGGCGTTATCTTGATGTCATAAACCGGGTCATCGACAGACCCGGTGGCCGAATGTATCGCGTCATTTTACTGGGCTTTTTTGCCACCCTGTTGCGGGCTAAAGGGAATGTCCGCCTGGACAGGGACGCCCGACCACTGCTGCTGGTGGAAGATCCTGAGACCCGGTTGCATCCGATTATGCTCTCTGTCGCCTGGCATCTCCTCAATTTACTGCCCCTGCAGAAAATCACGACCACCAACTCAGGTGAACTGCTTTCCCTTACGCCGGTCGAGCAGGTATGCAGGCTGGTTCGGGAATCATCACGCGTCGCGGCCTGGCGATTAGGGCCGGGAGGGATGAATGCCGAAGAAGGGAGGCGCATTGCTTTCCATATTCGTTTTAATCGAGCTTCCTCCCTGTTTGCCCGCTGCTGGCTGCTGGTTGAAGGGGAGACGGAAACCTGGGTCATCAATGAATTTGCGCGTCAGTGTGGTCATCATTTCGATGCTGAAGGGGTAAAGGTCATTGAATTTGCGCAGTCAGGTCTGAAGCCGCTCATCAAGTTTGCCCGCAGAATGGGCATCCAGTGGCATGTGCTGGTCGACGGTGATGAGGCGGGTAAAAAATACGCCGCCACGGTTCGTGGCCTGCTGAATGAGGATCGTGACCCACTGCGCGATCACCTCACCCAACTTCCGGCGCTGGACATGGAACACTTCATGTACCGGGAAGGCTTTGCTGATGTCTATCACCGCGTTGCGCAGTTGCCTGATAACGTGCCAATGAACATGCGGCGCATTATCACCAAAGCTATCCACCGCTCTTCAAAACCGGAACTGGCTATTGAGGTGGCGATGGAAGCAGGCCGGCGAGGGGTAGAGGCGGTGCCGTACCTGCTGCGTAAAATGTTTTCGCGCGTGCTGTGGCTGGCGCGAGGGCGGGCTGATTAAGTGCGTAGCGTCCGGGTCACCTGGGCCTGCAGAGCATCCAGCAGTTCGTAACGACGGCGATACTCGGAACGTTTTTTACTGGCTATCTCTTCCATTGGTTTGCGAACAATGGTGGATGGCAGCAGAAAAGCGCCGTCAGCATGTTGCTCGCCTGCAAGCGACAGCCAGAAGCTGTCGTAGTCGGCAAACAGTTTCCCCTGTTTTTTCTTGCGATAACGCAAACTCTTATAAATATGGGTGGTATTGCTCACCGCGACGATTTGCTCCATCTCCATAAAGGCGGCAATCCCGGTGCAGGCCTCCAGCAGCAAACGTTTAGGAAACAGGCCGTGGCACGCTTTGGTGGCAAACTGAATCGCATCGTGCGCAACATTGGCTTTTGCCCCTTGTAACCCGCCAATAAACAGTGTGCGTTTACCCTGATATTCACAAAGCGCGAAGGTCATCTCCGCAAGGGTGGTCTGCTGCGCGTCGCAGAAGACAAGCGTTGCCTCGCCTTCTTTATCCAGATTCGCGTCGGCCACAAGTCGGATGGTATAACGCTCTTCGTTTTTTCCGCTAAGCTCAGCCAGGGTAATGCCCTGCGATGTAAAATAGTTCATGCGCACCGGCGCTGAGAGATGCGCGGAAAAGGCCTGATAATGAAAGGATAAGGCCTCCAGCGTGCGCTTTTTGTCCATGACAAGTGAGAGCCACGGGCGATGAAGACGGCAGGGGAGTCCGGGTTGAGCATGCAGCATAGGCAGTAGATCCGGGTGTTTTGCCAGACCGGACAGCAATGACGCAGTGCTGACCGGCATGAGCAGGGATCGCAGCACAAATTTTCGCCGGTAGGCCGGGTTTTGCCAGGCTCGTCCGGGTCTCAGTTCACCGGTCGCGAGCGCACGGAAGAGCTGCCAGCCTGTCCGGATAACAGGCGCGTCAGAGGAAGGAATATCAGCAAGAATGGACATGAAATAACCTGGTCTTAGGGATGATGAGGGTATTGGAACAAGCACACCTTCAACGCCAGATAAATGAGAGCGGGCAGAAATGAAAAGATTACGTTTCGTTAAGACAGCGTTTAGTTATTATTGGCACAAATAGCGTTAATAAAGACATTAGGAATTTTTATGAATTTGAAGGGAAAACGCAAAAAGCGCTGGCTGGTGTTGGGGCTGGTGGTGGTGGTGGCGGCATTCTGGCTGTGGGGTCAGCTCAACACGCCAGTACCTGAGTACCAGACACTGATTGTCCGCCCTGGTGAGCTGTCACAAAGCGTGCTGGCGACAGGCAAACTTGATGCGGTGCGGAAGGTGGATGTCGGGGCGCAGGTCAGTGGGCAGTTAAAAACCTTGTCCGTCAGCATCGGTGATAAGGTGAAAAAAGATCAACTGCTCGGCGTGATTGATCCCGAACAGGCGCAAAACCAGATTAAGGAAGTGAACGCGACGCTCATGGAGCTGCGTGCCCAGCGTCGTCAGGCAGAGGCTGAACGTAAGCTGGCGAGCGTGACCCTGGGGCGCCAGCAGCAGCTGGTGAAAAATAATCTCGTGTCACGTCAGGACCTCGACAGTGCTGTTACCGAGCTTGCGGTAAAAGAGGCGCAGATTGGCACTATCGATGCGCAAATTCAGCGAAATCAGGCCACCCTCGATACGGCGAAAGCCAATCTTGAATATACCCGCATCGTTGCTCCGATGGCGGGTGAAGTAACAGAGATAACCACCCTTCAGGGCCAGACGGTGATTGCCGCCCAGCAGGCGCCCAATATCCTGACGCTGGCGGATATGTCTACCATGCTTGTGAAGGCCCAGGTCTCAGAAGCTGACATTATCCACCTTAAACCTGGCCAGAAGGCATGGTTTACGGTATTAGGCGACCCGCAAACGCGCTATGAAGGTAAGTTGAAAGATATTCTGCCAACCCCTACCAAAGTGAATGACGCCATTTTCTACCATGCCCGCTTTGAAGTGCCCAACCCTCAGGGCGTGCTGCGTCTGGAGATGACGGCACAGGTGCATATCCAGCTTAACGGCGTGAAGAATGTACTGACGGTTCCGCTTGCGTCGCTGGGCGAGCCGGTAGGGGATAACCGTTACAAAGTGAAGCTGCTGCGTAACGGCGAAGTAAAAGAGCGTGAAATTACACTCGGCATGCGTAATGACACTGATGCTGAGGTGACGAAAGGTCTGGAGGCGGGTGATGAAGTGATCATCACGACGACCACCCCCGGAGCGCCTCAATGACGGTACTGCTGGAACTGAATAATATTCGCCGCAGTTATCCTTCCGGTGACGGGCAGGTTGAGGTACTTAAGGGCATTTCGTTAGCCATTCATGCAGGTGAGATGGTTGCGATTGTCGGGGCGTCAGGCTCAGGCAAATCAACGCTGATGAATATACTCGGTTGCCTTGATAAGCCCACCAGTGGCACCTATCGTGTGGCGGGCACGGACGTGTCGACGCTGGACAGTGATGCGCTGGCGCGCCTGCGCCGTGAGCACTTCGGTTTTATTTTTCAACGCTATCATCTGCTGTCGCATCTGACGGCGGCCCAGAACGTCGAGGTTCCTGCGGTCTATGCAGGCGTTGAGCGCAAAGCACGCCTCGCCCGCGCCAGAGAACTTCTGGGGCGGCTTGGCTTAAGTGAGCGGGAAGGCTACTCACCCTCTCAGCTATCCGGTGGACAACAACAGCGTGTCAGTATCGCCCGGGCGCTGATGAACGGAGGGCAGGTTATTCTTGCCGATGAGCCCACCGGCGCGCTGGACAGCCATTCCGGCGAAGAGGTGATGGCTATCCTTCATCAACTGCGCGAACGCGGGCATACGGTCATTATCGTCACGCACGATCCTGAAGTCGCGGCCCAGGCACAGCGGGTTATTGAAATTCGTGACGGCGAAATTCTGACGAACCCGCCCTCTGTGGTGCCTTCTTCCACGGGGCAACCCATCGCGACGGCGGAAACGCCTGCTGGTGTACGGCACTTCTCCGGTCGTTTTCAGGAAGCGCTGATGATGGCGTGGCGCGCGATGGCGGCCAATAAAATGCGCACGCTGTTGACCATGCTTGGGATAATCATCGGCATCGCGTCGGTGGTTTCTATTGTGGTGGTAGGCGATGCGGCCAAACAGCTGGTACTGGCGGATATCCGCGCCATCGGCACTAATACGATAGATATCTACCCTGGCAAAGATTTTGGCGACGACGATCCGCAGTATCAGCAGGCGCTGAAATATGACGATCTGCTGGCCATTCAAAAGCAGCCGTGGGTACGCTCGGCAACCCCTGCCATCTCGCAGAATCTGCGACTTCGTAATGGCAATATCGATGTTGCGGCAAGTGCAAACGGGGTGAGCAGCCAGTATTTCAATGTCTATGGCATGACCTTCAGTGAGGGCAGTACATTCAATGAGGAGCAGCAAAACGGGAGAGCACAGGTGGTGGTGCTCGATAACAATACCCGGCGTCAGCTGTTTCCGAATAAAGCGAAGGTGACGGGTGAAATTATTCTGGTAGGCAATATGCCTGCCACCGTCATCGGCGTGGCGCAGGAGAAGCAGTCGATGTTTGGCAGCAGTAAGATCCTCCGGGTGTGGATGCCGTACTCTACGCTTTCAGCCCGCGTGCTGGGTCAGTCCTGGCTTAATTCCATTACCGTTCGCGTCAATGAGGGTTATGGCAGTGGTCAGGCCGAACAACAGCTGGAGCGCTTACTGACCTTACGCCACGGGAAGAAAGATTTCTTTACCTGGAATATGGATGGGGTGTTGAAAACGGCAGAAAAGACCACACGTACTCTTCAGCTCTTTTTAACGCTGGTTGCGGTTATCTCCCTGCTGGTCGGGGGCATTGGCGTAATGAATATTATGCTGGTGTCAGTGACTGAACGAACAAGGGAGATAGGCATCCGAATGGCCGTTGGCGCGCGGGCAAGCGATGTACTGGCGCAATTCCTTATCGAAGCCGTACTGGTCTGCCTGGTGGGCGGTGCATTGGGTGTGGCTTTGTCGATGGCAATTGCCTTTACGCTGCAACTTTTCCTGCCCGGCTGGGAAATTGGTTTTTCTCCCGTTGCGCTGATTACCGCTTTTCTCTGCTCAACATTTACCGGTGTGCTGTTTGGCTGGTTGCCGGCTCGCAGCGCGGCACGTCTCGATCCTGTTGATGCCCTGGCGAGGGAGTGAATAAAAAGTTAATAAAAATGCCAGTCAACGGGACTGGCATTTTAACTGCAGGATGTACACAATGAAGGAAGTGGCGTCAGGCGACGGCTTCCATCTCCAGAGGCACGATAAGGCTGGCATGATTGCCTTTAGGGCCCTGATGCACATCAAACCGGACGGTTTGCCCGGCTTTTAGCGTTCTGTAACCATCCATCTGGATGGTGGAATAATGCGCGAAGATATCTTCGCCGCCGCCTTCGGGGCAAATGAAACCAAACCCTTTGGCATTGTTGAACCACTTAACAGTACCCGTTTCCATGCTTCGACATCCTTCGTAAATCTTATTTAAGTAAGATGGAATGAACCGGTGGCAGAGCGTGGGGTTGTTCAAAACCTCGCCAACTCTCGACTGTACAATTTAGAGAAATCAGGCATCGCGTCAAGCGTTTGGCAGGGGTTCTTAGAGGTCTATCAGTCAAAAATTTGAAGCAGTTAACGCTATTGGAAAGGTTTGTGACAGCCGTCGCGGATAGCAATGATAGATGATAGTTATCTAACACCTGATGTAGATTTAAGATACATCTTGAATCATGTAATCGGTCGATTGAACGTCGCCGGAACCTGTAACCTAAGATGAAAACTGACGATGGGCAAAAGCAATAGTTGGCTGGATTTTGACCACCTGGCGGATGAGAAACTGCGTGACGCGCTAAAACCGCCATCAATGTATAAAGTTATGTTAATGAACGATGATTACACGCCGATGGAATTTGTTATTGACGTGCTACAAAAGTTCTTTTCTTATGATGTTGAACGTGCAACGCAACTGATGCTCACTGTGCACTATCGTGGAAAGGCCATTTGTGGGATTTTCACCGCCGAAGTCGCAGAAACCAAAGTGTCTATGGTGAACGATTACGCCCGGGAGAACGAGCATCCGTTGCTTTGTACGCTGGAAAAAGCCTGAATGCAGGCGTGAAATTGGGGGAGGTGCCAATGCTCAATCAAGAACTGGAACTCAGTTTAAACATGGCTTTCGCCAGAGCGCGTGAGCACCGACATGAGTTTATGACCGTCGAACATCTGTTACTGGCATTGCTCAGTAACCCCTCGGCCCGCGAAGCGCTGGAAGCGTGTTCTGTGGATCTGGTGGCGTTGCGACAGGAACTCGAAGCCTTCATCGAACAAACCACACCCGTCCTGCCGATGAGTGAAGAGGAGCGCGACACTCAGCCGACGCTCAGCTTCCAGCGTGTTCTTCAGCGCGCGGTGTTTCACGTTCAGTCCTCCGGACGTAGCGAAGTCTCCGGGGCGAACGTGCTGGTTGCAATATTCAGCGAGCAGGAGTCGCAAGCGGCTTATCTGCTACGCAAACATGAAGTGAGCCGCCTTGATGTGGTGAACTTTATCTCCCACGGCACCCGTAAAGACGAGCCGGGACAGTCTTCTCCCGATTCTGGCAATCAGGCCAATAACAATGAAGAGCAAGCAGGCGGGGAGGAACGTATGGAAAACTTCACCACCAACCTTAATCAGCTTGCTCGCGTCGGCGGTATTGATCCGCTTATTGGTCGCGGTAAAGAGCTTGAGCGCGCTGTACAGGTGCTTTGCCGTCGTCGCAAAAACAACCCGCTGCTGGTGGGTGAGTCCGGCGTAGGTAAAACAGCTATCGCCGAAGGACTCGCCTGGCGAATTGTGCAGGGCGATGTGCCGGAAATTATGGCCGACTGCACTATTTACTCCCTGGACATTGGTTCACTGCTGGCCGGAACAAAATACCGTGGTGATTTTGAAAAACGCTTTAAAGCGCTTTTGAAACAGCTGGAGCAGGATACTAATAGCATTCTGTTCATTGATGAGATCCACACCATTATCGGTGCGGGTGCTGCGTCAGGCGGGCAGGTTGATGCTGCCAATCTGATTAAGCCATTGCTGTCGAGTGGCAAGATCCGCGTGATGGGTTCAACGACCTATCAGGAGTTCAGCAATATCTTCGAGAAGGATCGTGCGCTGGCGCGTCGTTTCCAGAAAATTGATATCACCGAGCCTTCTGTTGAAGAGACCGTACAGATTATCAATGGCCTGAAACCGAAGTACGAAGCTCACCATGACGTGCGTTATACCGCGAAAGCGGTGCGTGCAGCAGTGGAGCTGGCGGTGAAATACATCAACGATCGTCATTTGCCGGATAAAGCCATTGATGTGATTGATGAGGCAGGTGCGCGCGCGCGTTTAATGCCGGTCAGTAAACGCAAGAAAACCATCAACGTGGCGGATATCGAATCGGTTGTTGCACGTATTGCGCGTATTCCTGAGAAGAGCGTGTCGCAAAGCGATCGCGACACCCTGAAAAGTCTTGGCGAGCGTCTGAAAATGCTGGTCTTCGGCCAGGACAAAGCCATTGAGGCGTTAACCGAAGCCATTAAGATGAGCCGCGCTGGCCTTGGACAGGATCATAAACCGGTGGGGTCTTTCCTGTTTGCAGGGCCGACGGGTGTCGGTAAGACCGAAGTGACGGTACAGCTCTCTAAAGCATTAGGCATTGAGCTGCTGCGTTTTGATATGTCCGAGTATATGGAACGTCATACCGTTAGCCGCTTAATCGGTGCGCCTCCGGGATATGTTGGTTTCGATCAGGGCGGTTTACTGACCGACGCGGTGATAAAACACCCGCACGCAGTACTGCTGCTGGACGAAATTGAAAAAGCGCACCCGGATGTCTTCAACCTCTTACTGCAGGTGATGGACAACGGCACCCTGACCGATAACAACGGGCGTAAAGCGGACTTCCGCAACGTGGTGCTGGTGATGACCACCAATGCTGGCGTGCGTGAAACCGAGCGTAAATCTATTGGTCTTATCCATCAGGACAACAGTACCGATGCGATGGAAGAGATCAAAAAAATCTTTACGCCGGAGTTCCGCAACCGTCTGGATAACATTATCTGGTTTGATCACCTCTCCACCGAGGTTATTCATCAGGTAGTCGACAAGTTTATTGTCGAACTCCAGGTGCAACTGGATCAAAAAGGTGTCTCGCTGGAAGTGAGTCAGGACGCGCGTGACTGGCTGGCAGAAAAAGGCTATGACCGTGCGATGGGGGCTCGTCCGATGACCCGCGTTATTCAGGACAACCTGAAAAAACCACTGGCCAACGAACTGCTGTTCGGTTCGTTAGTTGATGGTGGACAGGTAACGGTAACCCTGGATAAAGAGAAAAATGAGCTGCAGTATGGTTTCCAGAGTGCGCAGAAGCACAAACCGGAAACCGCGCATTAAGCGCGCCTTTAATAACAAAAACCGGACAGTGGTCCGGTTTTTTTATGCCTGACTAGCGCGGTCAGCACCCCGATGCAGAACGACAAAAGCCGGACAAAAGTCCGGCTTTCAGAATTTCGCACGCGGCGTTGTGGCTAACTGTGATTAACGGCTACGGAAGACAATGCGGCCTTTGCTCAGGTCGTACGGGGTCAGCTCAACAGTCACTTTATCGCCCGTCAGAATGCGGATGTAGTTTTTACGCATTTTACCGGAGATATGCGCAGTGACCACGTGACCGTTTTCAAGTTCTACGCGGAACATAGTATTAGGCAACGTATCCAGAACGGTGCCTTGCATTTCGATATTGTCTTCTTTGGCCATCTAATCCTCGGGGGTATCACTACCATATTTTTTTGAACCGGCAAGATAATGCCCAAGTTCGTCTGTTAAGTAAAGATTTGTGCTGATAAAACGCAGCAAACGGCTTTTGCGCATTACCCTCATGCCACAATCAGGACGCGCGTCACGCGCATCATAAAGGGGAGCGATAAAGAAGAAGGAGGGCGTCCCTGATACGTGCTTCCCTGAATGGCGGGTAACAGGCAGAAGCTGCTCTGAGCGACCATTATAACACCCTGATAAAAAATGTGCCGAAAACATTCATCAGGTTGCTAAAAACAGTTCCCTTGGTACCCAAAAATGGGAAGGTAAGCGCTGTTGCCGTGTCTGACCAAGACGTTCAAGATACTCGCGGCGCGGAATTTCAACGGCGCCCAACGAGGCGGTGTGAGAGTTCAGAACCTGACAGTCAATCAGCTGCCCACCAGCCTCGGCAAAAGCATGGCAAAAAAGCATTAACGCGGTTTTTGAAGCATTTATGCGACGGCTGAACATGGACTCGCCGCAAAACAGCGCCCCCTGCGAAACCCCATACATGCCACCCACGAGCGCACCCTCTTCCCAGACTTCAATGGAATGCGCGTGCCCAAGTTCATGTAAACGATGATAGGCGAGCACGATGTCAGGGGTTATCCAGGTGCCCTCATTACGATCTTCTGCACATCCATCAAGCACCTGCCCGAAAGCATGATTGAGCGTGACGCGATAGGGGGTCGTTTTATGGAAGCGTTTCATACTGCGGCTGACATGAAAGTTTTCTGGCCAAAGCACCGCGCGTGGGTCCGGAGACCACCAGAGAATAGGATCCCCTGGTGAAAACCAGGGGAAGATGCCACGCTGATAGGCCATTAAAAGCCGGGCCGGACTGAGGTCGCCACCTAAAGCCAGCAACCCGTTTGGTTCACGCAACGCCGCCTCCGGCGAGGGAAAAGCAATGGTGTGACGAGAAAGCTGAACCAGGCGCATGACTGCAATGCTCCACAACGCAACAAAGAGTAATTCCTTATGTATATCGTCAACTTTACTCCGCACTTTAACGTTAGCGCAAAATCCGAAGGAAGATGTCGATACCCATCGATTACAGACGCTGCTTAAACTGGTAGTAACGACCCTGTTTCGCCATTAACGCTGCGTGATTACCTTGCTCAATTATTTCACCGTTGTCCATCACAATTATCTGATCAAACCGCGACAGCCCGCGAAGGCGATGTGTCACCATTAATAAGGTCTTATCCTTCATAACCTCATCAAGTAAATCAAGTATTTGCGTTTCGGTCGCGGCGTCAAGACCCTCGGTGGGTTCGTCAAGCAGGACCAGTGGCGCATCGTGCAATAAAGCGCGCGCTATAGCCAGCCTGCGGAGCTCACCGCCGGAGAGCTGGCGGCCCCCTTCACCCAGCCAGGCGTTCAACCCGCTGTCATCCAGCAACTTTTCCAGGCCAACCCGACAGAGTACGGTTGCCAGGGTCTCATCACTGGCCTGCGGAGCGGCCAGAAGTAAATTGTCACGTAAGGTGGCGCTAAACAAATGGACGCGCTGCGGAACCATACTGATGCTTTCGCGTAAGGTGGCTTCGCTAAGTGCTGTAACCGGCAGATCATTAAAGAGAATACGGCCATGCTGCGGATCCCATGCGCGGGTCAGCAGTTGCAGCAGCGTTGATTTTCCGCAGCCGGTACGGCCCAGTACCGCGACGTGCTCCCCACTGGCAATGGATAATGACAGGGCATTCAGCGCATTAAGCGGTTGACCCGGGTAGGCAAAACTTACGTTTTCCAGACGCAGGTTAACCTGCGAGGGGGCCGCATCGCTATTTTCAGCAAACTGCACGTCCACCGGCGAGTCGGTAATTTCCGTAATGCGCACCGCGGAGGCGATCACCTGGCCCAGATGCTGGAAAGCTCCCGTTACCGGGGCCAGTGCCTCAAAAGCGGCCAGCGCACAAAAGACAAAGAGGGCAATAAGCGCGCCGGGCTGCGTATTACCGCCGACCCCACCAGCAGCCAGCCACAGCATGGCAATCACTGCAAAGGCGCTGATAATCAGCATGAGCGCCTGTGAGGCTGCCGTAAGATCGGACTGGCGTCGCTGGGCATCGTGCCAGCTCAGTTCTGTATTCTCCATCTGCTCACGGTAACGTTGGCTGGCGCCAAAAATTGTCAGCTCCGCCTGACCCTGCAGCCAGCTCGTTAACTGCTGGCGATATTGTCCGCGTAAATGTGTCAGGCTCTCTCCGGTGGGCTTTCCGGCGCGATAAAAGAGCGGCGGAAGAATAAACAGTGTGGCAAGCATGATCCCGCCAAGCGTCAGGGCGAGGGGCATATCCAGAAGACTTAGCCCCAGCGTCACGACAAAGATAACGACCAGTGCTCCCACCAGCGGGGAGATAACGCGCAGATAGAGGTGATCAAGCGTATCAACATCTGCCACCACCCGGTTGAGCAACTCCCCCTGACGGAAGCGGGCCAGTCCAGCCGGTGAAAGGGGAAGCAGTTTACTGAACGTGCTGACCCGTAAATGCTGCAATACTCTGAAGGTCGCATCATGGCTGACCAGCCTTTCAAAATAGCGCCCGGCAGTACGTATAATTGCTGCGGCACGCACGCCAGCAGCGGGAAGCATGTAGTTAAAGCTGTAAATTCCGGCGACCCCTACCAGCGCTGAGGCGGATAAGAACCAGCCGGAAAGGGTCAGCAGGCCTATACTGGCCAGCAAGGTCACAATCGCGAGAATCACCCCGAGACTGAGTAACCCGATATGGCGTTTATAAAGGGCGAGATAAGGGAGAAGGGCGCGCATTTAAATCTCCTCCTGACGGTGAGCGAGCAGGGCGGCAAAGGCTCCCCCGGCTTGTGAGAGTTCGGCGAAGGTGCCTTGTTCGATTATCTGTCCATTTTCCATCACCCAAATGGCGTCCCAGTCAGTGAGCCCTTCGAGCTGATGCGTTACCATTATTGTCGTCTGGAGCAAAGAGGCATCGTTCAGCGCCTGCATAACACGCCGCTCACTATGGCTGTCCAGACTGGCGGCGGGCTCATCAAGCAGTAGTAGCTTGCTGGCATCCAGCAGGGCGCGTGCTACCGCAACGCGCTGGGCTTGTCCGACGGAAAGGCGTGCGCCCTGATCGCCGGTTGGCGTATCAAGACCTTGCGGCAACAGCGGCAGGAACTCGCTCACCCAGGCTTTATCGATAACAGCCTGCAGTTCGGTCGCGCTGGCATCCGGCCTGCCCAGCAGAATATTCTGTCGCAAGGTAGAGGCCGGGAGTTGAGGGTTCTGTCCCACCCAGCTAATCATGCGCCGCCAGGCATCAGGGTCGAGACTGCCGGATTCCACGCCATTAATGCGTAAAGATCCTTCATAGGGAAGAAACCCGGAAAGCGCATTAATCAGAGAGCTTTTTCCTGAGCCACTTCGCCCTACCAGCACAACGCGTTGGCCCGCAGGCAAAGTGAAATTAAGCGGCCCGGCAAGCACGGCACCCTCTGGCGATTTGAGAATCAGATCCTGTGCGGTGATGGTCAGGGCTTCATCCGTTTTCAGGGTGAGGTCTCCCCGCTGAGGGTGAGCGAGCGGTGCTTCCATAAAGGTTTTCAGGCTGTCGGCGGCACCAATGGCCTGCGCCTTTGCATGGTAAAAGGTGCCTAAATCACGCAGCGGCTGGAAAAACTCCGGTGCCAGCACCAGTGCCAGGAAGCCAGCGAACAGGGTAACGCCAGCGGCATAGTGGCCAAAATTAAGTTCGCCAAGATAAGAGAAGCCGAAATAGACCGCCACCAGCGCAATCGACAATGAGGTGAAGAACTCAAGCACACCGGAAGACAAAAAGGCCAGCCGCAGTACTTCCATTGTACGACTGCGAAAATCCTGCGACGCCAGGCGGATATTTTCTGTCTCGGCCTCGCCCCGGTGGAAAATGCGCAGGGTTTCCATGCCACGCAGACGGTCGAGGAAGTGGCCGCTCAGGCGCGCCAGGGCTTTAAAGTTACGGCGGTTAGCATCGGCTGCCCCCATGCCCACCATCGCCATAAACAAAGGAATAAGCGGCGCGGTGCATAACAGAATTAATGCTGCAGCCCAGTTAATCGGCAACAGCGTTACCACGATCAACAAAGGCACCGTTGCCGCCAGCGTCATCTGCGGCAGATAACGAGCGTAAAAATCATGCATATCGTCGATTTGTTCAAGAATAAGGGTGGCCCAGCTACCGGCAGGTTTACCCTGTATCCAGGCAGGCCCGGCCTGCTGAAGCCTGTCCAGAACCCGACGGCGAATTTCAAAACGGATATGTGCGCCAGCATGAAAACCCACGCGCTCGCGAAGCCACGTCACCCAGCTACGCAGAATAAACACCAGCACCAGCAATGCAAAGGGGAGGAGCAAAGCCTCGCGTGGAATATTCTCCATAATCAGATGATTAAGGATTTTCGCCAGCATCCAGGCCTGTGCGACGATGAGTACGCCGCTCAACACACCCAAAAGTCGGGACATCATGAGCCAGCGACGTGAGATGACACTTTGCTGTTTTAGCCAGCGGGTTAATTCTTGTTGACGGGTTTTATTCATTGCGCGCTTTGCAGGTAAAGTTATCGGATTTTTTAGCTTCGCAATGTTACATCGGCACAAAAATAAAGGCGACTTATAGTCGCCTTTTTTACCTTTATTACTGACTTGTAAAGATTATTTACTTTCCTGAGCCAGCCCGTCCAGATAGCGCTCTGCGTCGAGAGCCGCCATGCAGCCAGTCCCAGCGGAGGTGATCGCCTGGCGATAGATGTGATCCATTACATCGCCTGCAGCAAAGACGCCCGGGATGCTGGTTTGTGTAGCATTGCCATGAATACCGGATTGTACTTTGATATAGCCATTTTCCAGCGCAAGCTGGCCGGCAAAAATCGCCGTGTTTGGGCTATGACCGATGGCGACAAACAGACCTGCCACGTCGAGAGATTCAACAGTATCGGTATTCTGCGTATCACGCAGACGCAGCCCGCTGACCCCCATCTGATCGCCAGTGACCTCTTCCAGCGTCCGGTTGGTATGCAGAACGATATTTCCGCTTGCTACCTTTTCCATTAAACGCTTGATAAGGATTTTCTCCGCGCGGAACGTGTCGCGGCGATGAATCAGATGCACTTCAGAGGCGATATTCGCCAGATAAAGAGCTTCTTCAACGGCTGTGTTACCACCACCAATGACGGCAACTTTCTGGTTACGGTAGAAGAAACCATCGCAGGTTGCGCAGGCGGAGACGCCACGGCCTTTATAGGCTTCTTCAGAAGGCAGGCCCAGATAGCGTGCAGAGGCGCCCGTAGCGATGATTAATGCATCACAGGTGTACTCGCCACTGTCGCCGGTCAGACGGAAGGGGCGGTTCTGAAGATCAACGCTATTGATGTGGTCGAACAGAATCTGAGTATCGAATTTTTCGGCATGCTCGTGCATGCGCTCCATCAGCAACGGCCCGGTCAGATGATTGGGATCGCCAGGCCAGTTTTCCACTTCGGTCGTGGTGGTGAGCTGACCGCCTTTCTCCATACCTGTAATTAATACCGGCTCCAGGTTTGCGCGTGCAGCATAGACCGCAGCGGTATAACCCGCGGGGCCTGAACCCAGGATAAGCAGCTTGCTGTGTTTGGCCGTACCCATGAAATCCTCATTTTTATTTGCATACATTGAGTCGGATTGTAGGGAATTTGTAAGCGTAAAAAAAGAGTGCAGCGGTTTTGTTAACGATATGTGTAATAGACAAAGCCGATGGCAAAGTTCAAGGGAAGATTTCAAATATAATAATTTCTACTGAAAATCGGTCGCTTATAAGGGGATAAAATGAGTATTACGGGACCCCGATGATGAATATCTGGCATGTTGTACTAAAAAAAGATGTTTTGCTTTGACAATCCCCTGCGCATTTGCGAAAACATCAAAGGAAGAAAAAAAGCAGTGTTTCGCGCGTGATGCAAAATCATGCATGTAAATGCCATTTTTACCGGGCTAGCGAAATCTACGCATGGTGTGGACAGATGCCATCCGTGATGTCGATAGTGGCCTTCAGGCACCGGCTTCTTAATACAGACCCTGGGATTATGTGGTGTTGGCGTTACACAACACGTTACACATAAAGCGACGGGCAAAGACTCTGAACAGTGAAGTGCACAGGGTCAAGACAGGAGTAGGGAAGGAATACAGAGAGACAATAATAATGGTAGATAGCAAGAAGCGCCCTGGCAAAGATCTCGACCGCATCGATCGTAATATCCTGAACGAATTGCAAAAAGATGGGCGTATTTCCAACGTCGAGCTTTCTAAACGAGTGGGACTTTCTCCCACGCCGTGCCTTGAGCGCGTGCGCAGGCTGGAAAGACAGGGATTCATTCAGGGCTATACAGCACTGCTGAACCCACATTATCTGGATGCATCACTTCTGGTTTTTGTTGAGATTACTCTGAATCGTGGCGCGCCGGATGTGTTTGAGCAATTTAACTCCGCTGTACAAAAACTTGAAGAAATTCAAGAGTGTCATCTTGTTTCTGGCGATTTCGACTACTTGTTGAAAACACGTGTGCCAGATATGTCGGCCTATCGTAAGCTTTTAGGGGAAACCCTGTTGCGACTGCCAGGCGTCAATGACACCCGTACCTATGTGGTGATGGAAGAAGTCAAACAAAGCAATCGTCTGGTTATCAAGACGCGCTAATACGGAACAGGTGCAAAATCAGCTTTTTTTGATTACACTCCTGTTAATCCATACAGCAACAGTGCCGGGGCTTCCCGGCGCTGTTGTCCGTTTTAGCTGGAGAGCCTTACTTGAGCCAGGAATACACAGAAGACAAAGAAGTCACACTTACCAAGCTAAGCAGCGGGCGTCGACTCCTTGAGGCGTTGCTGATCCTCGTTTCTCTGTTTGCCATCTGGCTGATGGCGGCACTTATAAGTTTTAACCCGTCCGATCCCAGTTGGTCTCAGACTGCATGGCATGAACCCATCCATAACTTAGGTGGGCAACCCGGTGCGTGGCTTGCAGACACCCTGTTCTTCATTTTCGGCATTATGGCTTACACCATCCCGGTCATTATTATCGGTGGATGTTGGTTCGCTTACCGCCACCGTGCTAATGAAGATTACATCGATTATTTCGCGGTTTCGCTGCGGTTAATTGGCGCGCTGGCGCTGATCCTTACCTCATGCGGCCTTGCAGCAATAAATGCCGATGATATCTGGTACTTTGCCTCTGGCGGCGTGATTGGCAGTCTGCTCAGCACCACACTGCAGCCACTGTTACGTAGCAGCGGCGGAACCATTGCGTTGCTGTGCGTTTGGGCCGCAGGCCTTACGCTCTTTACGGGCTGGTCTTGGGTGACTATCGCAGAAAAAATCGGCAGCGTGATCCTCAGCATCCTGACCTTCGCCAGCAATCGTACGCGACGTGACGACACCTGGGTTGATGAAGATGAGTATGAAGAGGATGAAGACGATGACGTCCCATCCCGTGCGCCCCGAGAGTCGCGTCGTGCTCGCATCATGCGAGGGGCACTGGCTCGTCGCAAGAGCGTGGCGGAAAAATTCAGTAATCCGATGGGACGTAAAACCGATGAAGCGCTCTTCTCCGGTAAACGCATGGATGACGATGGCGCTGAAGAGATTGAATACTCCGCACGCGGTGTTCCGGCGGATGCTGACGATGTACTGTTCTCGGGTAATCGGGCGACGCACGCAGAAGAGGCCTACGACCCGCTGTTGAGTGGATATCGGGCGACCGAACCCCTTAACGCGGCAGCTACGGAAATGACCGCTGCTCAGGCTTATGCGGCTCCAGCAGCCCCGGCAGATTATGCTCCGGAGCAGCCCCCCGCGTGGCAGCAGTCGATCCCTGAGCCTTATGCTTCTCAGGCGTCAGCCGAGCCTGGTCCGGTGTCCGCGCAAGTGGTGCCAGCGCAGGAGAGCGACTGGCAGCCTACGGCCCCGGTTGTCACCGAGCCTATGGAGTATCAGACCTCTCTGCCTGAGCCAGCCTACGCTGCCCCTGAACCTACTCGTGAGCCGGAACCAGAGCCTGAACCTGAAGAGGTTAAGCATTCCCGTCCACCGCTTTATTATTTTGAAGAAGTTGAAGAGAAGCGGGCCCGTGAGCGCGAGCAGCTTGCGGCCTGGTATCAACCGGTTCCCGAAACCGTTCAGGAGCCACCGCGTCCTGTCACTCCCGCTCCGACAGTTGCACCTGCGGCTGCGCCCGTGACCGCAGCGGCCGTCTCCGCCGTCTCGGGCGTATCACATGCCTCTGCTCCGGAGGCGGTTAACCCGCTCTTCAGTCTTGCTGAAGGCGGGGCGCCGCGACAGCAGGTGAAGGAAGGAATTGGTCCACAGCTGCCCCGTCCGAACCGCGTACGTGTACCGACCCGCCGTGAACTGGCGTCCTACGGTATTAAGCTACCTTCGCAGCGTATGGCTGAAGAGCGCGCGCGTGCAGAACAACATCCTCAGCATGATGCGGTAAGTGATGATGAAGCCGATATCCTGCAACAGCAGGAGCTGGCTCAGCAGTTTGCTGCCAGCCAGCACAGCCGATATGGCGATGAGTATATCGATGACTCGCCATCACTGCCTGCGGCGGCTGAACGTAATGAGGATGAAGAGGCGGAAGCGGAGCTGGCACGGCAGTTTGCCAGCAGCCAACAGCAGCGCTATTCCGGCGATCGCGCTGTCAAGCCTGGCATGTTTTCACTGGATGATTTCGAATTTTCACCGACGAAAACGCTGGTGGATGACGGCCCGAGTGAGCCACTGTTCACGCCAGGCGTTATGCCCGAAGCAGAAACGGCCCGTCCGCAGGTTGTGCCAACCCCTGCCGCAGTGCCTCAGCAGCCTGTTGCCCGGCCAGTGGCTCCCGCACCACAGGAAAGCCTTATCCATCCGCTGCTGATGCGAAATGGTGACAGCCGGCCATTGCAGAAACCTACTACACCGCTGCCGTCTCTGGATCTGCTGACACCACCACCGTCAGAAGTCGAACCGGTGGACACTTTTGCCTTGCAGCAGATGGCACGCCTGGTAGAAGCACGTCTGGCGGATTTCCGCATCAAAGCGGATGTAGTCAATTATTCTCCGGGGCCGGTCATTACTCGGTTTGAATTAAATCTCGCGCCTGGCGTGAAAGCGGCACGTATTTCCAATTTGTCTCGCGATTTAGCCCGCTCGCTCTCTACCGCTGCGGTGCGTGTCGTAGAGGTTATCCCTGGTAAGCCATATGTTGGACTTGAGCTGCCCAATAAAAAGCGTCAGACGGTTTACCTGCGCGAAGTTCTGGATTGCGCCAGTTTCCGCGATAACCCTTCGCCCTTGACCGTTGTCCTGGGTAAAGATATCGCAGGGGAGCCGGTGACGGCCGATCTTGCGAGGATGCCGCATTTACTGGTTGCGGGTACCACGGGTTCAGGTAAATCCGTTGGCGTAAACGCGATGATCCTCAGCATGCTCTATAAAGCGCGTCCTGAAGACGTCAAGTTCATCATGATTGACCCTAAAATGCTTGAACTGTCGGTGTACGAAGGTATCCCGCATCTGCTAACTGAAGTAGTCACCGACATGAAGGATGCCGCGAATGCGCTACGCTGGAGCGTCAACGAGATGGAGCGTCGCTATAAGCTGATGTCGGCGTTGGGTGTGCGTAATCTGGCGGGGTACAACGATAAAATTGCCGAGGCGGCGAAGATGGGCCGTCCGATCCCCGATCCTTACTGGAAACCGGGAGACAGCATGGCCGTTGAGCATCCCGTACTGGAAAAATTGCCTTATATCGTGGTTCTGGTCGATGAATTTGCTGACCTGATGATGACGGTGGGTAAGAAGGTCGAAGAGCTCATCGCACGCCTGGCACAGAAGGCCCGTGCAGCGGGGATTCACCTTGTGCTCGCCACTCAGCGACCGTCAGTCGATGTCATTACCGGGCTTATTAAGGCGAATATTCCCACCCGTATCGCCTTTACGGTATCCAGTAAAATTGACTCCCGTACCATCCTGGACCAGGGCGGCGCGGAATCGCTGCTGGGGATGGGTGATATGCTCTATTCCGGGCCGAACTCGACCATTCCGGTTCGCGTTCATGGCGCCTTCGTACGCGATGAAGAAGTCCATGCCGTTGTTCAGGACTGGAAAGCCCGTGGCCGACCACAGTATATCGATGGCATTACCTCTGACAGCGAAAGCGACAGCGGCGGCGGTGGTTTCGACAGCGGCGAAGAGCTGGATCCATTATTCGATCAGGCCGTCAATTTTGTTACCGAGAAGCGTAAAGCCTCCATTTCTGGCGTACAGCGTCAATTCCGTATCGGCTACAACCGTGCTGCTCGTATTATTGAGCAAATGGAAGCGCAGGGCATCGTGAGCGAGCAGGGGCACAATGGCAACCGTGAAGTGTTAGCCCCTCCACCGTTTGAATAAATGCTAAAATAGGTAAATCAGTAAAATTTAAGTCTTTTCTCCTGTCGCTCACTGCAATCTGCTTTTAGAGTGACAGGAGTGTTCCCCAGACCGGGGGCGATGAATTTTAAGGAACCACAATGAAAAAAATCGCGATGGCATGTGTGTTAATGGGTAGCTTTATGGCCAGCAACGTATGGGCTGATGCCTCCAGCGATCTGAAAAGTCGCCTTGATAAGGTGAACAGTTTCCATGCCAGCTTTACGCAGAAGGTCACGGATGGCAGCGGTGCTGCTGTTCAGGAAGGACAGGGAGATTTGTGGGTTAAACGCCCCAGCCTTTTTAACTGGCATATGACCCAGCCCGATGAAAGCGTTCTGGTCTCTGACGGGAAAACGCTCTGGTTCTATAACCCGTTCGTTGAACAAGCTACCGCCACATCCCTGACCGATGCCACCAGCAATACGCCCTTCATGCTTATTGCCCGCAATCAGAGCAGTGACTGGCAGAAATATAATATTGTCCAGAACGGAGATGATTTTGTTCTGACGCCAAAAACAGCCAGCGGTAACCTGAAGCAATTCACCATTAACGTGGGTCGTGACGGTACTATTCATCAGTTCAGCGCTATTGAGCAGGACGATCAGAAGAGCAGCTATCAGCTCAAATCTCAGCAAAACGGCAGCATCGATCCCTCTAAATTCACCTTTACCCCGCCAAAGGGCGTAACGGTCGACGATCAGCGTAAGTAAGAGGCATGTGTGGGCAACCTGTCGCTCGATTTTTCCGATAATGCATTCCAGCCTCTGGCCGCCCGTATGCGGCCAGAAAATCTAGCGCAATATATTGGTCAGCAACATTTGCTGGCTGCGGGAAACCCGTTGCCCCGTGCGATAGAGGCCGGACATCTGCACTCTATGATCCTGTGGGGACCGCCGGGAACAGGCAAAACTACCCTGGCGGAAGTGATCGCTCGCTACGCCAGCGCAGATGTTGAGCGGATCTCCGCGGTGACATCAGGCGTAAAAGAGATTCGCGAAGCCATTGAGCGTGCGCGGCAGAACCGCAATGCGGGCCGACGAACCATCCTCTTTGTGGATGAAGTCCATCGTTTCAATAAAAGCCAGCAAGACGCCTTCTTGCCGCATATTGAGGACGGCACCATTACCTTTATTGGTGCGACCACCGAAAACCCGTCGTTTGAACTCAACTCTGCTTTACTTTCGCGCGCTCGTGTTTATCTGCTGAAATCACTCACCACCGAAGATATTGAACTTGTCCTGACCCAGGCGATGGAAGACAAAACGCGTGGCTATGGTGGTCAGGATATCGTGTTGCCTGCCGAAACGCGCAAAGCCATTGCGGAGCTGGTCAACGGGGATGCCCGCAGGGCGCTTAATACGCTTGAAATGATGGCGGACATGGCCGAGCTGGATGATGCTGGCAAGCGTGTACTGCAACCCGCATTGTTGACGGAAATTGCCGGTGAGCGCAGCGCGCGTTTCGACAACAAAGGTGACCGGTTTTACGATTTGATTTCCGCCCTGCACAAATCCGTACGCGGTAGTGCTCCCGATGCGGCACTCTACTGGTATGCGAGAATTATCACCGCGGGCGGCGATCCGCTCTATGTGGCTCGACGTTGTCTGGCAATTGCCTCTGAGGATGTTGGCAACGCCGATCCTCGTGCTATGCAGGTGGCAATTTCAGCATGGGATTGCTTTACCCGTGTCGGGCCGGCAGAAGGGGAGCGCGCTATCGCGCAGGCTATTGTTTACCTTGCATGTGCACCAAAAAGTAACGCCGTTTATACCGCATTTAAAGCGGCAATGGCGGATGCCCGTGAACGTCCGGATTATGACGTGCCAGTCCATTTGCGTAATGCGCCGACAAAGCTGATGAAAGAGATGGGCTATGGGCAGGAGTATCGCTATGCGCACAATGAACCTAATGCCTACGCGGCTGGCGAAGTTTTCTTCCCTGAAGAGCTAGCACAAACACGCTATTACTTTCCTACAAATCGGGGTCTTGAGGGTAAGATTGGCGAAAAGCTCGCCTGGCTTGCTGAACAGGATCATAAAAGCCCCATAAAACGCTACCGTTGAGAGTGACCTTGCGGTAATGTTGTCGCTGTATCTCTGTGGCCGCAGGCTGCGGTCACTTTCCCATTATTTCAATTCGATAAGCACAGGATAAGCATGCTCGATCCCAATCTGCTGCGTACCGAGCCAGACGCAGTCGCAGAAAAACTGGCACGCCGGGGCTTTAAGCTGGATGTAGATAAATTACGCGCTCTTGAAGAGCGTCGTAAGGTTTTGCAGGTCAATACTGAAAATCTGCAGGCAGAGCGTAACGCGCGATCGAAATCCATCGGCCAGGCGAAAGCACGCGGGGAAGACATCGAGCCTTTACGCCTGGAAGTGAACAAACTGGGTGAAGAACTGGATGCCGCGAAGGCAGAGCTGGACACCCTGCTGGCGGAAATCCGCGAAATCGCGCTGGCCATTCCGAATACCCCGGACGATAGCGTTCCGGTTGGCAAAGACGAAAACGACAACGTTGAAGTCAAACGCTGGGGCACGCCTCGTCAGTTCGACTTTGAGGTTCGCGACCATGTGACCCTGGGTGAAATGCATGGCGGATTAGACTTTGCCGCTGCGGTTAAACTTACCGGCTCTCGCTTTGTGGTGATGAAAGGTCAGATTGCGCATCTGCACCGTGCGCTGGCGCAGTTCATGATTGATCTGCACACCGAGCAGCATGGCTACAGCGAAACCTACGTTCCTTATCTGGTGAACCATGACACGCTCTACGGAACCGGTCAGTTACCAAAATTTGCGGGTGATCTGTTCCATACGCGTCCACTGGATGAAGAGGCCGACAGCAGCAACTATGCGTTGATTCCGACTGCGGAAGTGCCGCTGACTAACCTGGTGCGCGATGAGATCATCGACGAAGACGATCTGCCAATTAAACTGACGGCGCACTCCCCGTGCTTCCGTTCAGAGGCGGGCTCTTACGGTCGTGATACCCGTGGCCTGATCCGTATGCACCAGTTCGATAAAGTTGAAATGGTGCAGATTGTTCGCCCTGAAGAGTCGATGGCGGCGCTTGAGGAGATGACCGGTCACGCTGAAAAAGTGCTTGAGCTGCTGGGTCTGCCGTATCGTCGTGTTGCGCTTTGCACCGGAGATATGGGCTTTGGCGCATGCAAAACCTACGATCTTGAAGTATGGGTGCCGGCGCAAAATACCTATCGTGAAATTTCCTCCTGCTCCAACGTCTGGGACTTCCAGGCACGCCGTATGCAGGCGCGTTGTCGCAGCAAATCCGATAAGAAAACCCGTTTGGTCCATACCCTGAACGGCTCAGGCCTGGCGGTTGGTCGCACTCTGGTGGCGGTGCTGGAAAACTATCAGCAAGCTGATGGTCGTATCGAGATCCCGGCGGTGTTGCGCCCCTATATGCGTGGCGTCGAGTTTATCGGCTAACGTTAATAATATTAAAAGCGCCTGCGGGCGCTTTTTTTTTCACTTCTCCCGCCCCATTACTGTCTGCTTCCGAACCCATGACCTCTGATTAGCGTAAGGGGGCTCAGGTGAATCTTTGGGTGCTAAATTCTCCATGAATTATTTCAACTGAATTTAAAGCACCAGAATGAAAAATTAATATTTAAATTCAATAAATTAAATTAAATTCAGGTGCAGATTTATCCTCTAAGGATTAGTTTTATATATCGTCCTTCAACAAAATGTGTCGGTGCCTGAATCCGTGGATTGACAATGTTTTTGCCAGTGGCATGATGCGCACGAATCCTGAACTTCCTCACGGTTTTAATCCATGACCACCTATACCCGGCCAGTGCTTTTATTGCTCTGTGGCCTGCTTCTGTTGACCCTGGCAATCGCGGTGCTTAATACGCTTGTCCCGCTTTGGCTCGCCCACGAAAACATGCCGACCTGGCAGGTTGGAATGGTCGGTTCATCCTATTTTACCGGTAATTTGCTCGGCACCATGATGACCGGCTGGCTCATCCGGCGTTACGGGTTTAACCGCAGTTATTACATTGCCTCGCTGATTTTTGCCGTAGGCTGCGCGGGACTGGGCTTTAATATCGGTTTCTGGAGCTGGCTTATCTGGCGCTTTGTCGCAGGTATTGGCTGCGCCATGATCTGGGTGGTCGTAGAGAGCGCCTTGATGCAGAGCGGCACCTCTCATAATCGGGGGCGTTTGCTGGCTGCCTATATGATGATTTATTACGTCGGTACGGTGCTGGGTCAGCTTATGGTCAGTAAAATGCCAACAGCGTTGATGAGCGTTTTACCCTGGGCCGTTGGCCTCGTACTGGCCGCTATTCTGCCGTTACTCTTTGCCCGGATTACCCGTGAGGGTGACGAGGCGCAGACCTCCACCTCGGTCTGGCCGATGTTTCGTTTGCGTCAGGCCCGTCTTGGGGTGAACGGCTGCATTATTTCAGGCATCATCCTTGGTTCGCTGTATGGTTTAATGCCGCTGTATCTCAACCACAAAGGCGTGAACGATTCAGGGATTGGGTTCTGGATGGCGTTGATGGTCAGTGCAGGTATCGTAGGGCAGTGGCCGATAGGGCGTCTTGCTGACCGCTTTGGCCGTTTGCTGGTACTGCGTGTGCAGGTTTTCGTTGTGATTCTGGGATGTGTGGCAATGCTTAGCAATGCTGCGATGGCTCCGGCACTGTTTGTACTGGGCACCGCCGGGTTTACGCTTTATCCGGTTGCGATGGCATGGGCCTGCGAGAAAGTGGAGCACCATCAACTGGTGTCGATGAACCAGGCGCTGTTACTGAGTTACACAATTGGTAGTCTGTTAGGTCCTACGCTAACGGCGATGCTGATGCAAAGCTATTCTGACAGCTTGTTGTTTATCATGATTGCCAGCGTGTCGCTCATTTACCTGATGATGCTGATGCGCAAAGCCGGTCATCATCCGACACCTGTCGCCCATGCCTGAAAAAAAGCCCGCTGGATAATTCCGCGGGCTTTTTACTCCGTGTCTGGTTGGAAACTTAGTACATCACCTTATGACCGTACTGCTCCAGAATACCCTTCACGCGGTCCATGGTCTCTTTTTTCGGCGGGTGAATACCATCGAGTTTGTACTCTTCACCCATCGCCACCCATTTATGCTTACCCAGCTCATGGTAAGGCAGAAGTTCTATCTTTTCGACGTTCCCCATATCACGGGTAAACTCGCCCAAACGGTGCGCGGAGTCATCGTCGTCTGACCAGCCTGGAACCACCACATAGCGGATCCAGACGGTAATATTTTTATTGGAAAGATACTGCGCGAACTCCAGTGTACGGTGGTTGGAGACGCCAACCAGATTCTGGTGGATCTCATCGTTCATCTGTTTGAGATCAAGCATCACCAGATCGGTCACTTCTAGTAACTCATCGACAACCGGATCGTAGCGGCGCACAAAGCCGTTAGTATCTAGGCAGGTATGAATGCCCTCTTTTTTGCAGGCACGAAACCAGTCACGAACGAATTCAGCCTGCAGCATGGCTTCACCGCCTGACGCCGTGACGCCGCCGCCGGAGGCATTCATAAAGTGGCGGTAGGTGACGACATCTTTCATTAACTCGTCAACGGTTATCTCTTTGCCGCTATGGGTGTCCCAGGTGTCACGGTTGTGACAATAGAGGCAGCGCATCAGGCAGCCCTGGAAGAAGGTGATAAAGCGGATACCCGGGCCATCAACGGTGCCACAGGATTCAAAGGAGTGGATGCGACCTATCACTGACATTGCGGTGTTTTCTCCAGATATGGCCCATCCGGGGCCTGTATTGATGCACAGCTCAATCCGGCTGTGTTAATACCCTTCACTCTTCGTCCTGCACATACGTTAGCTTCCTCGCTCACCTCAGTCATTTACTTGCGTAAACGCCTGAGGATTTTCTGCGCGGCTCCCTTCTCGCAGCACGAATTATTTTGGGTAACAATCTGTTTTGGCAGATATCCATAGTATAGATAACCGACGAAGCAGACTGGAGAGGGGTGTTAAAAAGGCCCCACTGATGTGGAGCCTTTATTGTACGCGTTTTACTTCACCATTTCAGTAAGAGGACTTACATGGTCTGAGTGAAAGTACGGGTAATAACGTCCTGCTGCTGTTCTTTAGTCAGGGAGTTAAAACGCACTGCATAACCAGATACACGGATGGTCAACTGCGGATATTTTTCCGGGTTTTCCATCGCATCCAGCAGCATTTCGCGGTTCATGACGTTCACGTTGAGGTGCTGACCACCTTCAATGGAAGACTCATGATGGAAGTAACCATCCATGAGGCCTGCCAGGTTAGTTTTACGCACTTCATCGTCTTTACCGAGTGCATTCGGAACGATAGAGAAGGTGTAAGAGATACCATCTTTCGCGTAGGCAAACGGCAGTTTAGCAACGGAAGTCAGAGAGGCAACCGCACCTTTCTGATCGCGACCGTGCATTGGGTTAGCACCTGGTCCGAACGGCGCGCCAGCACGACGACCATCCGGGGTGTTACCAGTTTTCTTACCATACACAACGTTAGAGGTGATGGTCAGAACGGACTGCGTCGGGATAGCGTTACGGTAGGTAGTCAGTTTCTGAATTTTCTTCATGAAACGTTCAACCAGATCGACCGCCATGTCATCAACGCGAGAGTCGTTGTTACCAAACTGCGGGTATTCACCTTCGATTTCGAAGTCGATAGCCAGGCCATCTTCGTCACGAATAGGTTTCACTTTTGCATGTTTAATTGCAGACAGGGAGTCAGCAGCAACAGACAGGCCAGCGATACCACATGCCATGGTGCGGATAACATCACGATCGTGCAGCGCCATCAGTGAAGCTTCGTAGCTGTACTTGTCGTGCATGTAGTGGATGACGTTCAGCGCAGTGACATACTGTTTAGCCAGCCAGTCCATGAAGTGGTCCATACGATCCATGACTTCGTCATAGTTCAGTACGTCGCCTTTAATCGGTTCAGATTTCGGGCCAACCTGAATTTTCAGTTTTTCATCGACGCCGCCGTTGATTGCGTACAGCATGGTTTTCGCAAGGTTAGCGCGAGCACCAAAGAACTGCATTTGTTTACCAACGATCATCGGGCTTACGCAGCAGGCGATAGCGTAATCATCGTTGTTAAAGTCAGGACGCATCAGATCGTCGTTCTCATACTGCAGAGAAGAGGTATCGATGGAGACTTTAGCCGCGTATTTTTTGAAGTTCAGTGGCAGTTTTTCTGACCACAGAATGGTGATGTTCGGCTCCGGAGACGGCCCCATGGTGTACAGGGTGTTCAGGAAGCGGAAGCTGTTTTTGGTAACCAGCGTACGACCATCCACGCCCATACCTGCGATGGATTCTGTTGCCCAAATCGGGTCGCCAGAGAACAGTTCATCATACTCAGGGGTACGCAGGAAGCGAACCATACGCAGTTTCATGACCAGGTGGTCAACCATTTCCTGCGCTTCTTGTTCGGTGATTTTGCCGGCTTTCAGGTCGCGCTCAATGAACACGTCAAGGAAGGTAGCGGTACGACCGAAGGACATTGCTGCGCCGTTCTGGGATTTAACAGCGGCCAGGTAGCCAAAGTAAGTCCACTGAATTGCTTCCTGTGCAGTCGTTGCCGGACCAGAAATGTCGTAACCGTATTTAGCGGCCATTTCTTTGATCTGACCCAGAGCACGGTGCTGTTCAGAGATTTCTTCACGCAGACGGATAGTGGCTTCCAGATTAACGCCATTTTCCATGTCAGATTGCAGGGACAGGAACTGGGCATATTTGTCTTTCATCAGGAAGTCGATGCCGTACAGGGCAACACGACGGTAGTCACCGATGATACGGCCACGACCATACGCATCCGGCAGACCGGTCAATACGCCAGATTTACGGCAGTTCAGGATGTCTTTGGTGTAAACGTCAAACACGCCCTGGTTATGCGTTTTACGGTATTCGGTAAAGATTTTTTTCAGTGCCGGGTCCAGCTCGCGGTTGTACGCTTTGCAGGAACCTTCGACCATTTTAATGCCACCGAACGGAATAATTGCACGTTTCAGCGGTGCTTCAGTCTGCAGACCAACGATTTTCTCAAGGCTTTTGTTGATGTAACCAGCATCGTGAGAAGTAATAGTAGAGGCAACAGAGGTGTCAAAATCTACAGGCGCGTGAGTGCGGTTTTCCTGTTTAACACCTTCCATAACTTTATCCCACAGCGCGGTGGTAGCTTCGGTAGCGCCGGCCAGGAAGGATTCGTCACCCTCGTAAGGGGTATAGTTTTTCTGGATGAAGTCACGTACGTTTACTTCGTTCTGCCAGTCACCTTTCGTAAAACCTTCCCAGGCTGTGGCTAATTTTTCATTAAGCTCGGACATGTAACACCTACCTTCTTAAGTGGATTTTTTATTTACTGCCTGAGACAACCGTTAGTGATGATCGTCGCCACGCAGGTAAATGACCCAGTATGTCAACCCGACTAATAATCCTCCACCAATGATATTCCCAATTGTTACAGGAATCAGATTATCGGTGATGAAATTTGCAATTGTCAGGTGAGAAAAGTTATCCGGGTTAGAACCGATAGCAGTCCAGAACTCCGGGGCCGCAAAGTGACGAATTAAGATACCCATAGGGATCATAAACATATTTGCGATGCTGTGCTCAAAGCCGCTGGCAACAAACATGCCTACCGGCAGCACCATAATCAGTGCTTTATCTGTCAGGCTACGGCCGGAATAACTCATCCACACCGCCAGACAGACCATCAGGTTCGCCAGAATGCCCAAGGCAACGGCTTCAATAAAAGTATGGTGCAATTTATGGTCAGCGGTTTGCAGGACGTTGAGACCCCATCCGCCGTTCGCCACCATATATTCACCTGAAAGCCATATCAGTAAGACAAAGAGCAGTGCGCCAATCAGGTTACCGATATAGACGTTTGCCCAGTTGCGAGCCAACTGACCCCAGGTGATACGTCCGCTGGCTTTAGCCACGACGATCAGTACTGTTGATGTAAAGAGGTCAGCGCCGCAGATGACGCAAAGGATTAGCCCTAATGAGAAGCAGATGCCACCAATCAGTTTAGCAATGCCATAGGGCATCGAGGCAGTACCTGTCGTGGCTGTAATATAGAAAACAAAAGCGATGGAGATAAAGACACCGGCAGTAATCGCCAAAAAGAATGTGGTCAGCGGTTTCTTCGTTGCTTTATAGACGCCTGCTTCTTCGGCAACTTTTGCCATCGCAGCGGGAAGTATTAGATCAAAAGGGTTGTCAGCTTTCACACTAACTCTCTCTTTGTTTAAGTCGGCGAGAAGATACTAACAAAGCATTATAGAAGAGAATTTGATATGGATCATATCTCGCCTGGCTAATAGGACCGCAAAGCGCAGGGTTATACTGCGAATGCGAACTAAAGTGTTGATTATCAAAGTAAAAATAAAGTTTAAAATTTACAAGAAGTGTTGAATTTTTTTATGCTCGCTCCCAATTAACAGTTAATTAAAATGGAGTAATTGCCATAAAAAGTAACAATAAGCCCTGAGTATCTATATATATATTTACCCATAATTAACTTTATTATTACAATTGGCTTTCATTGCCGAAATATAAATAAAAAGGGGCAATGAAATTGCCCCGTAATATAGCCTGAACTTGCGATTAAGCCTACAGAATGTCGTACTACTTGTTGCTATTTCGCCCAGAAAGCACGTTTAGCACGTTGTAATTTTTCGTAAGCGGCTAACAACGCCTGATGGGCCGGGAAAGCTTCAAGCGTCCCATCCGCAGGCTGTAAGCCGTAGAAAGGTTCTTCACCGCTCAAGGCTGCGCTTGCGGCTTCAACCGCTTCTGCGCCATACATCCGCACAAAAGCATTCAGATACTGCAAAGGTTGACGCTCTTCTTCCTGAGCCAGCAACAACAGGGTCTGGAGGCAGCGGTAGAAATTGGCGCGTTCAGCACTGAAAACAGAACCATTGAACTCTATCGTCCATTCAACCCATGACAGTGCCTGCTCAGTGTCGCCACCGGCGAGGGCGAGCATAGCTTTCAGCTCACCAATGCGCAGGGTAAACCAGCCGTTATCTTTGCCGGTTGCGATACCGAGCAGTTCGCGAACGCGGGTGAAGTCATCATGGCCTTCTTCATCAAGCTGCTCAATCAGATTCAGATAATCCTCTTTTTCCCACTCGCTACCTGGCAATGAGAGGATCGTTTCGCGCAGATGACTGCCCATCGCATTGTTTGCAAGCCACAGATCTTCAGCAGGATAAATATCGGACATACCCGGCACCAGAATGCGGCAAGCGTAAACCCCCAGATGCTCGTAGTCAGCGATGTACACTTCTTTATCTTCCGCGCGGAAGATAGCCATCAGCGTAGCGAACTCTTCTTCCGTGGTGCCCGCAAAGCTCCAGTCTGCAAAGGGATAATCCGCGTCCTGTTTAAACAGATCCCAGGAGATCGAACCGCTGGAATCGATAAAGTGTGTTTCGAGATTGGTATGTTCCGCCACTTCTTCATCATCAAAGGTGGGTGGGGTAAAGACGTCCAGATCCTTCAGGCCCCGGCCCTGCAACAGTTCGGTCACGGTGCGCTCCAGCGCCACGCCGAAGTCCGGATGGGCACCAAAGGACGCAAAGCAGGTGCCATTTGCCGGGTTAAACAGCACCACACAAATGACCGGATACTGGCCACCAAGGGAACCGTCATAGGCGAAGATAGGGAAACCTTCTGCTTCCAGCTTCTCAATGGAGGCCACCACACCCGGATAACGTGCCAGTACCTCGGCCGGGATTTCCGGCAGGCTGATGCGTTCACTGATGATGCGATTTTTAATATGGCGTTCGAACACTTCGGACAGACCCTGAACACGCGCTTCGTTAGCCGTGTTACCGGCAGACATGCCGTTAGAGACGTAGAGGTTGCCAACAATGTTCATAGGGATGTAGACGGTTTGCGCGTCAGACTGACGAGTAAACGGCAGAGCACAGATGCCGCGAGCTTCGTTGCCGGATTGCAAATCCACCAGCATACCGGCGGTCAGTTCGTTTTCCGGATCGTAAAAGGCGCGCAGACGGGCATCAAGTATTCCGTCCGGCAGTTGGTCATTTTCCGGCAGCGGGAACCATTTTTCGTTCGGGTAGTGAACGAAAGGGCCATTAGCGACGGTATCACCCAGCCAGAAATCGGCAAAGAAGTAGTTAGTGGAAAGACGCTCAAAATATTCACCCAGCGCGGAAGCCAGAGCGGCCTTTTTGGTGGCGCCTTTACCATTGGTGAAGCACAGCGCGCTGTCTTTATCACGAATATGCACGGACCAGACGTTGGGTACCGGGTTCAGCCAGGAGGCCTCTTCAATATTAAAGCCAAGATCGAGGAGTTTTTGCTGGAAGCGAGTGATGGAATCTTCCAGAGCGGCGTCTTTGCCGGGGATATAGGTTTGCGTCATAGCAGCAGTCACTTTTTTGTACGTAAAGCGGGCGATCATACGGGTTTTATGTGACTGACGCTATCTTCACCGGACGGTCGGCGAAAATAAAACTTTTGGCTATGCTTACTAAACATAACTCGCTGATAAGGCGTTAAAAATGAAAGCGTTTGATTTGCACCGAATGGCACTTGATAAGGTTCCGCTGGAGTTTCTGGGAGAAGTCGCGCTACGCAGTCTTTATACCTTCATTCTGGTTTTCTTGTTTCTCAAAATTACCGGTCGCCGCGGTGTCCGGCAGATGTCGTTATTTGAAGTGTTGATCATTCTGACCTTAGGGTCGGCGGCAGGCGATGTCGCCTTCTATGATGATGTCCCCATGCTACCGGTGCTGGTGGTGTTTATTACCCTTGCCGGGTTATATCGACTCGTCATGTGGCTGATGTCTCATAGTGAAAAGCTTGAGGATCTGCTGGAAGGCAAGCCCGCCATCATTATTGAAGAAGGGGAGTTCGCCTGGGAGAAACTGAGCAAGGAGAATATGACCGAATTCGAATTTTTTATGGAGCTTCGCATTAGCGGTGTCGATCACCTTGGTCAGGTTCGCCTCGCTATTCTGGAAACGAACGGCCAGCTCAGTGTCTTTTATTATGCAGATGAGGACATTAAACCTGGACTGTGTATTTTACCCGCCGAGTACTCTCCACGTTATACAACGGTACCGGAACAGGGAGATTATGCCTGTGTGCAATGTAGCCGGGTAATAACCATGCGGGCAGGGGAGCATCAATTATGTCCGCGCTGCGCAAATCCAGAATGGTCGAAGGCGAGCCGGGGAATTAGGATAACCTGACAGCGATTATGTCGGTTTTATGATGGTTACCCGGAAGAATGTTTTGTGTGAAGCACAGCACGTTTACCGGGTCATAAGTTTTAGACATTGCGGCGCGTGTCACTGAATGATAAAACCGATATCCACTGTTATAACTTATTGCTTTTAGCGTGGTGAGGGGAAATGGCTCAGGTCTTTAATTTCAGTTCAGGTCCGGCAATGTTACCGGCGGATGTGCTTAAACAAGCTCAACAAGAGTTGTGTGACTGGCAGGGTCTTGGTACATCGGTGATGGAGATCAGCCACCGTGGTAAAGAATTTATTCAGGTGGCGGAAGAAGCAGAAAAGGATTTTCGTGATTTACTGAATATCCCCTCGAACTACAAAGTATTGTTCTGTCACGGCGGCGGTCGCGGTCAGTTTGCAGGTATCCCGCTGAACATTCTCGGTGATAAAACCACGGCAGACTACGTTGATGCGGGCTATTGGGCAGCAAGCGCTGTCAAAGAAGCCAAAAAATACTGCACGCCAAACGTGATTGACGCCAAAATCACTGTGGATGGTCTGCGTGGCGTGAAGCCGATGCGCGAATGGCAGCTCAGCGACAATAGCGCTTACCTGCACTACTGCCCGAACGAAACCATTGATGGCATCGCCATCGATGAAACGCCTGACTTTGGCAGCGATGTTATCGTCACCGCTGACTACTCCTCCACAATCCTTTCTCGTCCGCTGGACGTCAGCCGTTATGGCGTGATTTATGCCGGAGCGCAGAAAAACATCGGTCCTGCGGGTTTGACGCTGGTGATTGTGCGTGACGATCTGCTGGGCAAAGCGCATCAGAGCTGCCCGTCCATTCTGGACTACAGCATTCTGGCTGAACACGACTCCATGTTTAACACGCCGCCGACGTTTGCCTGGTATCTGGCCGGCCTGGTCTTCAAATGGCTGAAGAACAACGGTGGCGTAGCGGCGATGGATAAAGTTAACCAGCAAAAAGCAGACCTGCTTTATGGCGTCATTGATAACAGTGATTTCTATCGTAACGATGTCGCGAAAGCGAACCGTTCTCGTATGAACATCCCTTTCCAGCTGGCGGATAGCTCGCTTGATAAACGCTTCCTTGAAGAGTCGCTGGCGGCGGGACTGCATGCCCTCAAAGGCCACCGTGTGGTGGGTGGTATGCGTGCCTCAATTTATAACGCCATGCCGCTCGAAGGTGTGAAAGCCCTGACCGAATTTATGACTGACTTCGAACGTCGTCGCGGTTAACCCTGCCTGTCATCTTACCCCCGTCATCTGCTGCGGGGGTTTTTATTGTGTATTTGTTGAGAGTTAAGTTTCATGGAATCCCTGACGTTACAACCCATCGCGCGGGTGGATGGCACCATCAATCTGCCTGGTTCTAAAAGTGTTTCTAACCGTGCCTTGTTGCTGGCGGCATTCGCTGAGGGTACCACCGTACTGACCAATCTGCTGGACAGTGACGATGTGCGCCATATGCTCAATGCACTGCGTGCGTTGGGTGTCTCGTTTACGCTTTCAGACGATCGTACACGCTGCGAGGTCACGGGTGTCGGCGGTCCACTGATTTGTGATAAACCGCTGGAGTTATTCCTGGGAAATGCCGGTACGGCGATGCGGCCTCTGGCTGCTGCGCTTTGTCTGGGCGTTAACGATCTGGTGCTGACCGGTGAACCGCGAATGAAAGAACGCCCGATTGGTCACCTGGTCGATGCGCTACGTCAGGGTGGCGCGCAAATTGATTATCTTGAGCAGGAAAATTACCCTCCGCTGCGTTTACGCGGTGGGTTTGTAGGAGGGCGGGTTGAGGTTGATGGCAGCGTTTCCAGCCAGTTCCTCACCGCATTGTTGATGATGGCGCCGGTTGCGCCGCAGGATACGACCATCACTATTAAAGGCGACCTGGTCTCCAAACCCTATATCGACATTACTCTTCATCTGATGAAAACCTTCGGGATAGAAGTAGATAACCAGGATTATCAACAGTTTGTTGTGCGTGGAAACCAGCGTTACCACTCACCGGGGCACTATCTGGTGGAAGGGGATGCCTCCTCCGCCTCCTATTTCCTTGCTGCAGGTGCCATCAAAGGCGGCACGGTAAAAGTGACCGGTATCGGGCGTAACAGCGTGCAGGGCGATATCCGCTTTGCGGATGTGCTGGAGAAAATGGGCGCGACAGTGGTCTGGGGGGATGATTTTATCTCCTGTACCCACGGTGAGCTGAAGGCAATCGATATGGACATGAACCATATCCCGGATGCGGCGATGACCATCGCCACGGCAGCACTCTTCGCGCGTGGTACTACTACCATGCGTAATATTTATAACTGGCGGGTGAAAGAGACCGATCGTCTCTTTGCAATGGCAACCGAGCTGCGCAAAGTTGGTGCTGAGGTGGAAGAGCGCGAAGATTTTATTCGTATCACGCCGCCTGCTCACATACAGTACGCGGAAATCGGTACCTATAACGATCATCGTATGGCGATGTGTTTCTCACTGGTAGCATTGTCAGACACGCCGGTTACGATCCTTGATCCGAAATGTACGGCGAAAACCTTCCCGGACTATTTTGAGCAATTAGCACGTATCAGTACCCTCGCTTGATATGCCGGGCTACCCTTAACATATTGCAGGGTAGCCCGCACCTGTCATTTTTTGGTTGTAACATCATAACCTTATAGTGTTAATCTTTTTGCGGATTTATCCCAATGGTGTTAATGATTAATACAAGGATGATGTAATGAAAAATAAAAAAGTACTCTTAAGCTGCCTGGTAGCGGCAACACTGATCTCAGGCTGTAAAACAATGAGTCTCGATCCTGATTCGCTGGCGAAATCAGGCATGTCTGCATATAAAGCCGCGACATTAAGCGACGCAGACGTTAAAACGCTGTCAAATGAAGCGTGTGCGGAGATGGATAAACAGAACACCGTTGCTCCGGCCTCGAGTTCTTATACCAAACGACTGGCAAAAATCTCCAAAGCACTGGGCAGTTCCATCGACGGTACCCCGGTTAATTACAAAGTCTATGCCACTAAAGATGTGAACGCGTGGGCAATGGCCAACGGCTGTATTCGCGTTTATAGCGGCCTGATGGACATGATGACCGATAATGAAGTTGAAGCGGTTCTCGGCCATGAACTGGGTCACGTAGCGCTGGGACATTCGCGTAAAGCGATGCAAACCGCCTATGCGACGCTGGCAGCGCGCGATGCCATTTCTGCGAGCAGCGCCGTCGGTGCCCAGCTGTCAAATTCTCAGCTCGGCGAACTGGGGGAGAAAATGATTAACTCCGCCTTCTCCCGTAGCCAGGAATCGGATGCTGATGACTTCTCCTACGATCTGCTTAAAAAGCGTAAGATCAGCACTCAGGGCTTAGTCACCAGCTTCGAGAAACTGGCTAAGCTGGATGCCGGCTCAGAAAAATCGATGTTCGACTCCCATCCGCCTTCAGCTGAGCGAGCGCAGCATATTCGCGATCGCATCGCGGCTGACAAAAAGTAAATCATTGTCACTTCCGGGCTGGCGTTCTGCCAGCCCACTATAATTGCGCAAACCTTCTTCACTCAATCCGATTCAACAGGTTATTTGCACGCAGGAGTAACGGTCATTCACGTTGCAGCGTATAATGCGCGGCGTTCACGTAAACGGTATGCCTTAATGAAGGAGAAAAAGATGACAGCGATTGCCCCGGTAATCACCATTGATGGGCCAAGCGGTGCGGGGAAAGGCACCCTGTGCAAAGCAATGGCGGAAGCGTTGCAATGGCATCTTCTGGACTCAGGCGCAATCTATCGTGTGCTGGCGCTGGCTGCATTGCACCATCACGTCGATGTCACCTCTGAAGAGGTTCTGGTTCCGCTGGCAGCGCATCTGGATGTGCGTTTTATTTCGACTAACGGCAACCTCGAAGTGATTCTGGAAGGGGAGGATGTCAGTGGTGAGATCCGCACACAGGACGTGGCCAATGCCGCTTCCCAGGTTGCCGCCTTCCCCCGTGTCCGAGAAGCGCTGTTGCGCCGTCAACGCGCCTTCCGTGAAGCACCTGGTCTGATTGCCGATGGTCGTGATATGGGAACCGTGGTGTTTCCTGATGCGCCAGTAAAAATTTTCCTTGACGCCTCATCAGAGGAGCGTGCGCACCGGCGTATGCTTCAGTTGCAGGAAAAGGGCTTTAGTGTTAACTTTGATCGCCTTTTGGCCGAGATCAAAGAACGTGACGACCGCGATCGTAATCGTCCCGTTGCGCCGCTTATCCCCGCTGCTGATGCTTTAGTTCTGGATTCTACCAGTTTAAGTATTGAGCAAGTGATTGAAAAAGCGTTACAATATGCGCGCCAAAAATTGGCTCTCGCGTAAAGCGACCGAATTTGCAGTACCCCCGCAGCAATGGAGTGTTAGCGGGTATGTTAAACAACCCCATCCGGCACGGAGCCAGGTGGACGTTAAATATGAAACCTGAAGATTAAACATGACTGAATCTTTTGCTCAACTATTTGAAGAATCCTTAAAAGAAATCGAAACCCGTCCGGGTTCCATCGTCCGTGGTGTTGTTGTTGCTATCGACAAAGATATCGTACTGGTTGACGCTGGTCTGAAATCTGAGTCTGCCATTCCGGCAGAGCAGTTCAAAAACGCCCAGGGCGAGCTGGAAATCCAGGTTGGTGACGAAGTTGACGTTGCTCTGGATGCAGTGGAAGACGGCTTCGGTGAAACCCTGCTGTCCCGTGAAAAAGCTAAACGTCACGAAGCTTGGATCACGCTGGAAAAAGCTTACGAAGACGCTGAAACTGTGGTTGGTGTTATCAACGGCAAAGTTAAAGGTGGCTTCACTGTTGAGCTGAATGGTATTCGCGCGTTCCTGCCAGGTTCCCTGGTTGACGTTCGTCCAGTTCGCGACACGCTGCAACTGGAAGGCAAAGAGCTTGAGTTCAAAGTTATCAAGCTGGACCAGAAGCGTAACAACGTTGTTGTATCCCGTCGTGCCGTTATCGAATCCGAAAACAGCGCAGAACGCGATCAGCTGCTGGAAAACCTGCAGGAAGGCATGGAAGTCAAAGGTATCGTTAAGAACCTCACTGACTACGGCGCATTCGTTGATCTGGGCGGCGTTGATGGCCTGCTGCACATCACCGACATGGCGTGGAAACGCGTTAAGCACCCGAGCGAAATCGTAAACGTTGGCGACGAAATCACTGTTAAAGTGCTGAAATTCGACCGCGAACGTACTCGTGTTTCCCTGGGCCTGAAACAGCTGGGCGAAGATCCGTGGGTCGCTATCGCTAAGCGTTATCCGGAAGGTACCAAACTGACTGGTCGCGTGACCAACCTGACCGACTACGGCTGCTTCGTTGAAATCGAAGAAGGCGTTGAAGGCCTGGTTCACGTTTCCGAAATGGATTGGACCAACAAAAACATCCACCCGTCCAAAGTTGTTAACGTTGGCGATGTAGTGGAAGTTATGGTTCTGGATATCGACGAAGAACGTCGTCGTATCTCCCTGGGTCTGAAGCAGTGCAAAAACAACCCATGGCAGCAGTTCGCGGAAACCCACAACAAGGGCGACCGTGTTGAAGGTAAAATCAAGTCTATCACTGACTTCGGTATCTTCATCGGCCTGGACGGCGGCATCGACGGCCTGGTTCACCTGTCTGACATCTCCTGGAACGTTACAGGCGAAGAAGCAGTTCGTGAATACAAGAAAGGCGACGAAATCGCAGCCGTTGTTCTGCAGGTTGACGCAGAGCGTGAGCGTATCTCCCTGGGCGTTAAACAGCTCGCAGAAGATCCGTTCAACAACTGGGTTGCAGTGAACAAGAAAGGCGCAATCGTAAACGGTAAAGTCACTGCAGTTGACGCTAAAGGCGCAACCGTAGAACTGGCTGACGGCGTTGAAGGTTACCTGCGCGCTTCTGAAGCTTCCCGTGACCGTGTTGAAGATGCAACGCTGGTTCTGAACGTTGGTGATGACGTAGAAGCGAAATTCACCGGTGTGGATCGTAAGAACCGCGCAATCAGCCTGTCTGTTCGTGCTAAAGACGAAGCTGACGAGAAAGATGCTATCGCGACTGTTAACAACAAACAGGAAGACGGTAACTTCTCTAACGCTATGGCTGAAGCCTTCAAAGCAGCTAAAGGCGAGTAATTTCTCAACATCATTCAGATAATGACGGATTGTTGAATGCAAACCCCGATTAATTTCGGGGTGAGCAGTCAAAGCAGATCTTCATTCAGTCTGAAGAATGATGAGGATACTTGACAGATTACAGATTTCGTCCTGTAATCAAGCACAAAGGGCGGCTACGGCCGCCCTTGTTCAAGCTGTTAAGCTAATTTGCCATGAAGGAAACCGGAGGAATCATGACCAAGTCAGAATTGATTGAAAGACTTGCCAGCCAGCACTCGCACATTCCGGCAAAAGCCGTAGAAGATGCAGTAAAAGAGATGCTGGAGCATATGGCCTCTACTCTTGCCCAGGGTGAGCGTATTGAGATCCGCGGTTTCGGTAGTTTTTCTCTGCACTATCGTGCACCTCGCACCGGACGTAACCCGAAAACGGGCGATAAAGTGGATCTGGAAGGAAAATACGTTCCGCACTTTAAGCCGGGTAAAGAGTTGCGTGACCGCGCCAATATTTATGAATAAGTTTCAGTTTACTGAGGCTTAACCAGTGAAAAGCACCGATAAGGTGCTTTTTTCGTTTCAGGCCCTGCGTGGGCAAAACCTGAACCGCTCCCGCAGATTTCTTGTTGGCCGATGCAAAACCTGAACTCGATTTCGGGGCTCGCCGTAAATCTTCTCTTTCTGCGCAGACACTGCTGATAGCGCCATTCACACTCACCACAACAAGGAGGTGTGAATGACATTACCTGCCCTGGCGATGTGTCTCAATCTGGGATTAATACCGCTCTTATTTCTACCGAAACTACCCGGCCTGCACTTCCTCTGGTGGATGATTGCAGCGGCATGTGTGCTGGCGGGGCAGCGTAGACGTATCCTACGATACGCAGGATTTGCGCTGTTGTTTTTTGCGTGGGGAGTGTTGGCTGCACGGCAACAGATATGGCCTATGGCGTTTATTCCGGGAAGCAGCCAGAAAGTGAAGGTGGTTATTACCGATACGGATCGTGCGACGACCCATTTTGCCACTATTACCCATCTGAACGGTAAACGCCTTTACCCTGCGCCTGGCATTGTATTCTATGGTCAATATTTGCCTGAAGCTGTATGTGCAGGTCAGCAATGGGAAATGGTGATTCGGGCGAGGGCAATACACGGGCAACTTAACGCGGGTGGTTTCGACACACAGCGGCACGCGTTATCCATTCATCAGCCACTCACAGGACGATTCATCACCGCCAGAGCCATCAGCAGTGAGTGCAGCAGACGGGGCCTGTTCGTTAATTCACTGACAAAGAGGCTCGAGCCCTTTCACTGGCAAGCCGTCATACTGGCCCTGGGGCTGGGAGAACGCACCTCGCTGGATGCAGAAACTAAAGACATCATGCGCGAGACAGGTACCGCGCATTTAATGGCGATATCCGGACTGCATATTGCCTTAACGGCTGTACTCGGCGGGCTGTTCGCCCGAGGCATACAGTTCTTCTTCCCGGCACACTGGATAAACTGGCGTCTGCCGCTGTATGTCGGCGTCATTTTCGCGATTTATTATGCGTGGCTTACCGGGATGCAACCCCCGGCGTTCAGAACGGCAATTTCTCTCGGCGTATGGGCAGGGTTACGCCTTTCTGGTCGACAATGGAGTCCCTGGCAAGTCTGGGGGTGCTGTGTTGCTGGTATCTTATTTGTTGATCCTGTCGCGATATTGTCGCAAAGCCTGTGGCTTTCCGCCTTTGCTGTCGCCGCCCTTATTTTTTGGTATCAGTGGCTGCCACTCAGGACGAAAAGCATGGCCTGGTGGTATCGCGGACTGGTTAATCTGATCTACCTTCAGGTGGGGATGACGCTGTTACTGTTACCCCTGCAAATCCTCTCCTTTCATGGCGTAAGCGTGAGTTCCCTGGTGGCAAATCTGCTGGCAGTTCCGCTCGTGACCCTGATAACGGTTCCGCTCATCCTGATGGGCATGTTGCTTCATCTGACCGGGCCTCACGCAATTGAGACCCTCCTCTGGTTGCTTGCTGACGGTTCGTTAGATTTTCTCTTCTGGTTTTTACATGCTCTGCCCCCGGGGTGGCTGAATGTCGACGCGCGCTGGCTGGCAATGGGGGGAGTACCCTGGGTTGTTTTGATTCTCCTGCGTTTGCAACTTTTTCGTTCGGTGCCAGGCCTGTGTCTGGTCGCGTTGAGCGCGATGCTGATACCGCTATTTCGTTATCCGACCCCCGATACCTGGCGTGTGCATATGCTGGATGTGGGGCAGGGACTTGCGATGGTGATTGAGCGCAACGGTAAAGCCATTCTCTATGACACAGGGTTGGCCTGGCCGGGCGGCGACAGTGCAAAACAGTTGATAATTCCCTGGCTCCGCTGGCACCACTTAGAGCCTGAAGGCATTATTCTTAGCCATGATCATCTCGATCATCGCGGCGGGCTAGATACGCTTATGCGTCTCTGGCCGGCACTCTGGGTCCGAAGTCCGGTTAATTCTAAAAACTACCAACCTTGCTGGCGCGGGGAGAAATGGCAGTGGCAGGGTTTAACCTTTACGGCACACTGGCCGCTAAGGGATTCGCGAATGGGAGGGAATAATCTTTCCTGCGTGGTGAAAGTTGAAGAGGGCAAACACAGCATTCTGCTCACCGGAGATATTGAAACTTCCGCAGAGCTCGCGATGTTGCGTCACTACTGGCAGCATCTGGCAGCAAGCGTCATTCAGGTTCCACATCATGGCAGTAATACGTCTTCAACGTTGCCCTTTATTCAAAGAGTAAATGGAGCTGCGGCTCTGGTATCAGCATCACGCTATAACGCATGGCGTCTGCCGTCGGAAAAAGTAAAAAACCGTTATCTTCAGGAGGGATACAAATGGTATGACACACCGCATCATGGGCAAATTACCGTGCAATTTTCACCTGATACCTGGACCATAGTCAGCCTGCGCGAGCATATTTTCCCACGCTGGTATCATCAGTGGTTTGGCGTCCCTGGCGATAACGGGTAGAATATGCGGCTCTTTCAACAAGTGCTGGTTTTTTGAATGCATAACGACAAAGATCTCTCAACATGGCAAACATTTCGCCGCCTCTGGCCCATGATTGCGCCGTTTAAAGCGGGGTTGTTCGTCTCGGGAGTAGCGTTAATCCTCAACGCCGCCAGCGATACCTTCATGCTATCGCTTCTTAAACCGTTACTGGATGATGGTTTTGGCAAAACGGACCGTTCAGTGCTGCTGTGGATGCCACTGGTGGTTATCGGGCTGATGATTTTACGCGGCATCACCAGCTATATTTCAAGTTACTGTATATCCTGGGTGTCCGGCAAAGTGGTAATGACCATGCGCCGTCGGCTTTTCAGCCATATGATGGGTATGCCTGTCTCTTACTTCGATAAGCAGTCGACAGGCACCTTGTTGTCGCGCATTACCTATGATTCTGAACAGGTTGCCTCTTCCTCTTCCAGTGCCCTGATCACCGTGGTGCGTGAAGGTGCATCTATCATCGGCCTTTTTGTCATGATGTTTTATTACAGCTGGCAGCTGTCGGTGATTTTGATTGTGCTGGCCCCGGTCGTCTCCTTCGCCATCCGTGTGGTCTCAAAGCGCTTTCGTAACATCAGCAAAAATATGCAAAACACGATGGGTCAGGTCACCACCAGCGCCGAGCAGATGCTAAAAGGGCATAAAGAAGTACTGATGTTTGGTGGGCAGCAGGTTGAAACCAGCCGTTTTGACAAAGTCAGTAACAAAATGCGTCTGCAGGGTATGAAAATGGTCTCTGCCTCTTCAATTTCAGATCCCATTATTCAATTGATTGCCTCCCTTGCCCTGGCGTTCGTGCTTTACGCTGCCAGTTTTCCGAGTGTGATGGAGACACTGACCGCAGGTACCATTACCGTGGTCTTTTCATCCATGATAGCCCTGATGCGCCCACTGAAATCGCTGACGAACGTTAATGCGCAGTTCCAGCGTGGTATGGCAGCCTGTCAGACGTTATTTGCCATCCTCGACAGTGAGCAGGAAAAAGACGAAGGTCAACGGGTCATCGAGCGTGCGCAAGGTGATATTGAGTTTCGCAATGTGACCTTCACCTACCCTGGTCGTGAAACGCCAGCGTTACGTAATATCAACCTGAAAATCCCGGCGGGCAAAACCGTGGCGCTGGTGGGGCGGTCAGGTTCGGGTAAGTCGACAATGGCAAGCCTGATCACGCGCTTTTACGATATTGATGAAGGCGAAATCCTGATGGACGGTCACGATTTGCGCGAGTACAAACTGACCTCACTGCGTAATCAGGTTGCTCTGGTTTCGCAGAATGTCCATCTGTTCAACGACACGGTAGCCAATAATATTGCTTACGCCCGCACTGAAGCGTTTAGTCGCGAGCAGATAGAGCAGGCGGCGAAAATGGCCTATGCCATGGACTTTATCAGCAAGATGGACAACGGCCTTGACACCATTATTGGTGAAAACGGGGTGTTGCTTTCAGGGGGGCAACGTCAGCGTATCGCTATCGCGCGTGCCCTGCTCCGTGACAGTCCAGTTTTGATCCTTGATGAAGCGACATCGGCATTAGATACGGAATCTGAACGTGCCATTCAGTCTGCCCTCAATGAGTTGCAAAAAAACCGCACCTCGCTGGTTATTGCGCACCGCCTGTCTACCATTGAACAGGCTGATGAGATAGTCGTGGTGGAAGAGGGGCGTATTGTTGAGCGTGGAAGTCATACCGAGCTGCTGGCACAACGCGGTGTCTACGCCCAGTTACATAAAATGCAGTTTGGCGAATGATAGCCCGCATCTGGTCTGGTGAGTCACCTTTATGGCTGCTTTTGCTGCCCTTCTCCTGGCTTTATGGCCTGGTGAGCAGCATCATTCGGTTAAGCTGGCGTATCGGATTGCGTAAACCCTGGCGTGCGCCCGTCCCGGTGGTGGTGGTCGGTAATCTGACGGCGGGAGGGAACGGCAAAACCCCGGTTGTCATCTGGCTGGTAGAACAGTTACAGCAACAGGGAGTACGCGTGGGTGTGGTGTCTCGCGGATATGGCGGAAAGGCGGCGCACTATCCCCTGGTGCTCACAGTGGACACGACAACGGCAGAGGCGGGTGATGAACCCGTACTTATTTATCAACGAACGGGCGCAACGGTGGCCGTTTCCCCCTCCCGGGTTGATGCAGTGAAAGCGCTGCTGGCACACGACCCGGTTCAGCTTATCGTGACGGACGATGGTTTACAGCATTATCGTCTTCATCGTGATAAAGAGATCGTGGTCATTGATGGTGTCCGCCGTTTTGGCAACGGCTGGTGGTTGCCGGCAGGGCCAATGCGCGAACGAGCCTCGCGCCTGAAGACCGTGGACGCCATCATTACGAATGGGGGCGTTGCGTCTGCGGATGAAATTGCGATGCACCTGAAACCGGGCACCGCAGTGAATGTGCGCACCGGGGAGCATCGCGACGTCCGGGAACTTAACCATCTTGTCGCAATGGCTGGTATCGGGCATCCACCGCGTTTTTTTGCCACCCTCGCACAATGTGGCGTGACGCTTGAAGGGGAGGTTGCCCTTGCCGACCACCAGGCGCTCTTTGAAGCGGATGTGGTTAAGTTACTGAGCAGCGGGCAGAGCCTTATCATGACGGAAAAGGACGCGGTAAAATGCCGCGCCTTCGCCCATGAGAACTGGTGGTATCTCCCTGTTGATGCGCATCTTGACGGGGATAAGGCTGCCACACTGTTAAAGGATCTATTAACCCTGGTGCGCTAGCGATTTGTCGGGTGCACACTGTCTACCGGGAAGCTTATGTCAGCGCCGCTTATTTCATTGCAACTTGCCCGACAACTCCACCTTGCCGCTCAGGGATTGCTGCAAAAACCAACCCGAAGCGCGAAACCTGAGGATATTCTTTCTACCGTCCAGCGCATGTCACTGCTGCAAATCGATACGATCAATATTGTGGCACGCAGCCCCTATATCGTGCTCTTCAGTCGGCTTGGCAGTTATCCTCCCGTCTGGCTGGACGAGGCGCTACGTCGTGGAGAGCTCATGGAATATTGGGCTCACGAAGCCTGTTTCTTACCCCGTACTGATTTCAGGTTGATCCGCCACCGTATGCTCGCGCCAGAAAAGATGGGCTGGAAATATCGTCCAGAATGGATGCAGGAGCATGCCGTGGAAATCGAGGCGCTGGTGGCCCATATCGGGCAGCATGGCCCGGTGCGCTCAGCGGATTTTGAACACCCCCATAAAGGAAGCAGTGGCTGGTGGGACTGGAAGCCCCATAAACGTCATCTGGAGGGATTATTCACCTCGGGCAGGGTGATGGTGACAGAACGGCGTAATTTCCAGCGTGTCTATGATCTCACCGCACGCGTCATGCCAGAGTGGGATGATGAACGCGATAGCCTTTCACAAACGCAGGCTGAAATTCTGATGCTGGAAAACAGCGCCCGCAGCCTCGGTATCTTCCGGGCATCATGGCTGGCTGACTACTATCGTCTGCGAAAACTCTCTCTGCCGGTTTTACTGGAAAGATTACAGGCAGAAAACGTTATTGTTCCGGTCAACATCGAGACCCTTGGTCCCGCGTGGCTGCACACCAGTTTGCTCCCTCTGTTGGAAAAGGGGATGGCAGGAAAACTCAACGCCACGCACAGTGCCGTACTTTCTCCTTTTGACCCGGTTGTCTGGGACAGAAAGCGCGCCGAACAGCTTTTTAATTTCAGCTATCGGCTGGAATGTTACACGCCTGCGCCCAAACGGCAGTTTGGATACTTCGTATTGCCGCTACTGCATCGGGGGCGTCTGGTAGGCAGAATGGATGCCAAAATGCACCGTAAAACGAATGTGCTGGAGATTATCGCGCTCTTTCTTGAGGCCGGAGTGAAACCGAATAAGCGCCTTAATAACGAGCTGAAAAGTGCCATTACCGATTTTGCCCGTTGGCAGGGAGCGGTGCGTATTACCTTTGGCCGCCTTCCCGATGGTCTCTTTACAGATATTCATCAGGGGCTGGAAATAGACGCGGTCTGATAAATGAATATGTTAATATTTAACAATCTCACGTCCGGTCCATCAGGAGGAAACATGGATCATCGGTTGCTGGAAATCATTGCCTGCCCGGTTTGCAACGGCAAACTGTATTACAGTCAGGATAAGCAAGAATTAATCTGCAAGCTGGATAGCCTCGCCTATCCGGTCCGCGAGGGAATTCCGGTTCTTTTAGAAACAGAAGCCCGCCCATTGACAGAAGATGAGAGTCGACCATGAGTTTCGTAGTCATTATTCCCGCCCGCTATGCGTCAACCCGGTTGCCCGGAAAACCGTTAGTGGATATCAACGGTAAACCAATGGTTGTGCATGTGCTGGAGCGTGCACGAGAATCTGGTGCCGATCGTATTATCGTTGCTACGGATCATGAAGAAGTGGCAAAGGCGGTCGAAGCGGCGGGCGGTGAAGTGTGTATGACACGCGCCGACCATCAGTCTGGAACCGAGCGTCTGGCAGAAGTGGTAGAAAAATGCGGGTTCAGCGATGACACGGTTATCGTTAACGTGCAGGGTGACGAACCCATGATCCCGCCGGTTATAATCCGTCAGGTTGCAGAGAATCTGGCGGCACGCGAGGTTGGTATGGCGACCCTGGCGGCGCCTGTCCATGATGCCGAAGAAGCATTCAACCCGAACGCGGTAAAAGTGGTACTGGACGCTGAGGGTTATGCATTGTATTTCTCCCGTGCGACCATTCCGTGGGACCGTGACCGTTTTGCCGTATCGAAAGAAACCATTGGCAATAGCGTACTGCGTCATCTTGGTATCTATGGCTACCGGGCCGGTTTTATTCGTCGCTACGTTAACTGGGAAGCCAGTCCGTTAGAAAATATTGAGATGCTGGAGCAACTGCGGGTGCTTTGGTACGGCGAAAAAATTCATGTTGCAGTCGCAACTCAAATTCCCGGTACCGGCGTCGATACCCCGGACGATCTGGAACGTGTCCGCGCCCAAATGCGCTAAGTTACCCTCTCATCCTCTCCGTCCGGAGGGGATTTGTTTTTTTACGCATATTCTCATCCTGATTTGATCTCGTCAGGGTGACTTCCCCGTGGCAGGCGCTCATTATAAAAAGCAGTGGTCTTCATGAGGGTAATCTTGTATGGAACAACTGCGTGCTGAACTGAGCCATCTGTTGGGTGAAAAGCTAAGCCGTATGGAATGTGTGAGCGAACGTCCTGATACGGCACTATGGTCGCTTTATGACAGCCAGGGTAATGCGATGCCCTTGCTGGCAAGAAGCTTCACCACGCCTGGGCTGGCGCGGCAACTGGCATGGAAAATCTCAATGCTGGCGCGCAGCGGTACGGTGCGTATGCCCGTGGTCTATGGAGTCATGACGCATGAAGAGCACCCGGGCCCGGATGTTCTGCTTATCGAACGCTTACGTGGGGTGTCGGTGGAAGCACCAGCGCGCACGCCGGAACGCTGGGAACAGCTTAAAGATCAGATTGTTGAAGGTTTACTGGCCTGGCACCGGCAGGACAGCCGTGGATGTGTCGGCACGGTAGACAGCACCCAGGAAAATATCTGGCCGTCCTGGTATCGCCAGCGAGTGGAAGTACTCTGGACCACGCTTAATCAGTATCAGAATACCGGGTTAACGATGCAGGATAAGCGTATTTTGTTTCGCACGCGCGAATGTCTGCCTGCACTGTTTGACGGATTTAACGATAACTGCGTACTGGTCCACGGAAATTTTAACCTGCGAAGCATGCTGAAAGATGCGCGTAGCGACCAACTGCTGGCGATGGTGGGGCCTGGAATAATGCTCTGGGCTCCGCGTGAATATGAGCTGTTCCGCCTCGCGGAGGGGGCGCTGTCAGAAGGGCTGCTTTGGCACTATCTCCAGCGCGCACCCGTTTCTGAAGCCTTTATGTGGCGGCGCTGGTTGTATCTGCTCTGGGATGAAGTGGCGCAGTTAGTCAACACCGGCCACTTCAATCGCGACAATTTCAATTTAGCCTCGAAATCACTCCTGCCCTGGCTTGCCTGACTCCCCTTTCAGCCACTGCCAGACCCGCCCAAGCGTTTCGTACCCAACCCGGTCACTGTGCATCAGCCAGACCGGGGAGGGGATTGCGCTTTCCCAGGGATTAAGCGGTGAATGAATGGCCAACTGATTGGCAGGGGCGGGAAGGGGATGCAGACCAGCCTGACGGAAAAAGATGACCGCTCTCGGCATATGGGATGCTGAAGTAACAAGCAGAAAAGGAGCATCACCGATCGCGGCTTTGACCGCTGCGGCCTCTTCTTCCGTATCTTTTGGACTATCGAGGGTGAGGATATCGCTGCGTGGAACGCCAAGGCTCTCTGCGACACGAGCGCCGGCTTCAGCGGTGCTGACCGGATTGGTTCGTGCGGCCGCCCCGGTAAAAATCATTCTGGCGCCAGGATTTTCCCGCCACAGGCGGATGCCTTCAGTGAGGCGAGGCAGGCTGTTATTGATTAGGTTTGAGCTGGGTGCCCACTCATCATTCCAGGTGTAACCACCGCCCAGGACCACGATATAATTAACCCGCTGTTCGCCCCGCCAGGTGGGGTAGCTGTTTTCAATCGGCCCAAGCAGGCCGTCAGCGACGGGCTGTAAGCTAATCATGAATAAGACCATCCAGCTTACGGTAATGATACTTTTCCCCGTTCTCTGCCACCGACTAAACCAGACCAGTGCTATCCCTGTTCCAATCAGTAGCAACAAAAAGGGCAAAGGCAACATCAGGCCGCCAATGTATTTTTTGAGGGTGAAAAGCATCGCTTCCGTCTCCTTTTTGACCATACAGCGCGTGTTTCTGGGCGATCTTACACCAGGTGGGTTCATTCTCGGCACGGCTGTGACAAAATAGCGGTTTTGTCAGGATCGTGGAGCGGTCATGCAGGATCGTAATTTCGACGGCATCGCAGAGAAATTCTCGCGAAACATTTATGGCACCACCAAGGGCCAACTGCGTCAGGCGATCCTCTGGCAAGATCTCGACGCGTTGCTGGCAGAAGCTGGAGAGCGGCCGCTTCGGGTGCTGGATGCAGGAGGCGGTGAGGGCCAGACGGCAATCCAGATGGCGCTGCGGGGGCATCATGTCACGCTGTGTGATGTCTCAAAAGAGATGATTGAGCGGGCCCGCGTTGCGGCGCAGGAGAAAGGTGTGAGCGGAAATATGCATTTTATACAGTGCGCCGCTCAGGATATTGCGCAGCATTTGGATTCGCCGGTCGATCTGATATTGTTCCATGCGGTGCTGGAGTGGGTCGCTGAGCCCACGGGCGTGCTGCAGGCCTTATGGTCAGTACTCAGCAGAGGCGGTGCGCTGTCATTGATGTTCTACAATGCGCACGGGCTGTTAATGCGCAATATGGTCGTCGGCAATTTCGACTACGTGCTGGCGGGTATGCCGAAAAAGAAAAAGCGTACGTTGTCCCCGGATTATCCGCGCCATCCGGATGAAGTCTATGGCTGGCTGAATGAGATAGGCTGGCATATTACCGGAAAAACTGGCGTCCGCGTTTTTCATGATTATCTGCGAGATAAGCATCAGCAGCAGGAGTGCTATAACGCCTTGCTTGAACTTGAAACACAATATTGTCGGCAGGAGCCCTACGTCAGCCTGGGTCGTTATATTCACGTGACCGCGATCAAGCCGCAGAGAGATGAAAGGATGAACGATGAGTGAATTTTCCCAGACAGTGCCCGAACTGGTTGCCTGGGCCCGAAAAAATGATTTTTCTATCGCCCTGCCGGTGGACAGGCTCTCATTTTTACTGGCCATCGCCACGTTAAACGGTGAGCGGCTGGATGGCGAAATGAGCGAAGGAGAGCTGGTGGACGCGTTCCGCCACGTCAGTGACGCGTTTGAACAGAGTAGCGACACCATCACTCAGCGCGCCAACAACGCCATCAATGATATGGTGCGTCAGCGTTTATTAAACCGTTTCACCAGTGAACTTGCTGAAGGCAATGCCATTTATCGCCTGACGCCGCTGGGAATGGGGATTACCGATTATTATATTCGCCAGCGTGAATTCTCCACGCTGCGACTCTCCATGCAGCTCTCAATTGTGGCGGCAGAATTAAAACGAGCCGCCGATGCTGCCCAGGAAGGGGGAGATGAATTCCACTGGCACCGCAATGTATATGCGCCGCTCAAATACTCCGTGGCCGAGATTTTCGACAGTATCGATTTGACCCAGCGTGTGATGGATGAACAGCAGCAACTGGTGAAAGATGATATTGCCCAGTTGCTGAATAAAGACTGGCGGGCGGCGATATCCAGCTGCGAACTGTTATTGTCGGAAACCTCCGGCACATTGCGTGAATTACAGGACACCCTGGATGCCGCAGGCGATAAGCTGCAGGCCAATCTCCTGCAGATCCAGGATGCGACCCTGGCACACAACGACCTTGAATTCGTAGACCGGCTTGTATTCGATTTGCAAAGCAAACTGGATCGCATCGTCAGTTGGGGGCAACAGGCGATAGATTTATGGATTGGTTACGACCGCCACGTGCACAAATTTATCCGTACCGCTATTGATATGGATAAGAACCGTGTCTTCGCCCAGCGGCTTCGTCAGTCCGTGCAGTCTTACTTTGATGCGCCCTGGACGCTCACGCATGCCAGCGCCGACAGGCTGCTGGATATGCGCGATGAAGAGATGGCGCTGCGGGACGAAGAGGTAACGGGTGAACTTCCACCGGATCTGGAATACGAAGAGTTCAACGAAATTCGCGAACAACTTGCGGCGATGATCGAAGAACAGCTCGCTATCTATAAGACAAAAGAGACGCCGCTGGATCTTGGTCTGGTTGTGCGCGAATATCTGCTGCGCTATCCACGTGCGCGGCATTTTGATGTTGCAAGGATCGTCATCGATCAGGCGGTACGCCTTGGCGTGGCGCAAGCAGATTTCACCGGACTGCCTCCTGAATGGCAGCCGATTAATGATTACGGAGCCAAGGTACAGGCGCATGTCATTGACAAATATTGAACAAATGATGCCGGTTAAACTGGCCCAGGCACTTTCTAACCCGCTTTTCCCGGCTCTGGACAGCGCCCTGCGTTCAGGTCGACATATCGGTCTTGATGAGCTGGACAACCATGCGTTCCTGATGGATTTTCAGGAATATATGGAAGAATTTTATGCCCGATACAATGTGGAATTAATCCGCGCTCCTGAAGGGTTCTTCTATTTACGTCCGCGGTCGACCACCCTTATCCCGCGTTCGGTGCTCTCTGAGCTGGATATGATGGTGGGTAAAATTCTCTGTTACCTCTATCTCAGCCCGGAACGCCTGGCGAATGAAGGTATTTTTACCCAGCAGGAGCTTTACGATGAGCTTCTGTCATTAGCGGATGAAACTCGTTTACTAAAACTGGTGAATAACCGTTCAACCGGTTCAGATCTGGACCGCCAGAAATTGCAGGAGAAGGTGCGTTCTTCACTGAACCGTCTGCGTCGTCTTGGCATGGTCTGGTTTATGGGTAATGACAGCAGCAAATTCCGGATAACAGAATCCGTATTCCGCTTTGGTGCCGACGTACGCTCCGGGGATGATGCGCGTGAAGCGCAGCGCCGGTTGATTCGTGACGGCGAAGCGATGCCCGTCGAAAATCATCTACAGCTTAATGACGATCCAGAAGAAAACCAGCCGGAAAGCGGAGAGGAAGAATAATGATTGATCGCGGTAAATTTCGCTCACTAACGCTGATTAACTGGAACGGTTTCTTTGCCCGTACGTTCGATCTGGATGAACTGGTCACAACCTTGTCCGGGGGCAACGGTGCGGGTAAGTCCACAACGATGGCTGCTTTTGTAACAGCACTTATTCCGGATCTCACCCTTCTGCACTTTCGCAATACCACCGAAGCGGGCGCGACCTCCGGTTCGCGCGACAAAGGTCTGCACGGAAAGCTGAGGGCGGGGGTCTGCTATGCCGTACTTGACGTCATCAACTCTCGTCACCAGCGCGTACTGGTGGGGGTACGTTTACAGCAGGTTGCGGGTCGCGACCGCAAAGTAGATATCAAGCCTTTTGCCATCCAGGGACTGCCGACCGCATTTTTACCAACGCAGCTTCTGACGGAGACAGTAAACGAACGTCAGGCCCGCGTACTGCCGCTGCAGGAAGTGAAAGACAAGCTCGACGAGATGGAAGGGGTGCAGTTTAAGCAGTTCAACTCCATCACCGACTACCATGCCCTGATGTTTGATTTGGGCATCGTGGCGCGTCGGTTGCGAACGGCGTCCGATCGCAGCAAATTCTACCGTCTGATTGAAGCGTCCCTTTATGGCGGCATCTCCAGCGCCATTACCCGTTCTCTGCGTGATTATCTGTTACCTGAAAACAGCGGCGTCCGTAAGGCGTTTCAGGATATGGAAGCTGCCCTGAGGGAGAACCGGATGACGCTGGAAGCCATCCGCGTCACCCAGTCTGACCGCGACCTGTTTAAGCATTTGATCAGCGAAGCCACCAACTATGTGGCAGCGGACTATATGCGTCACGCTAATGAACGTCGCGTTCATCTGGACAAAGCGCTGACCGACCGTCGCGATCTGTTCTCCTCACGCCAGCAGCTGGCGGCAGAGCAGTATAAACATGTCGATATGGCACGAGAGCTGGCTGAACAGAATGGCGCGGAAGGCGATCTTGAGGCTGATTATCAGGCTGCCAGCGATCACCTTAACCTGGTGCAGACCGCGTTGCGCCAGCAGGAGAAAATCGAGCGCTATGAGGCCGATCTGGAGGAGTTGCAGATTCGCCTCGAAGAGCAGACTGAAGTCGTGGCTGAAGCAACAGATCGTCAGGAAGAGAATGAAGCCCGGGCGGAAGCCGCAGAGCTTGAAGTTGACGAGCTTAAAAACCAGCTTGCCGATTACCAGCAGGCGCTGGATGTCCAACAGACCCGTGCCATTCAGTACAACCAGGCTTTGCAGGCGCTGCAACGAGCAAAAGAACTTTGCCAGTTACCTGATTTGACGTCAGACACCGCGGATGAGTGGCTGGAGACCTTCCAGGCGAAAGAGCGTGAAGCCACTGAAAGGCTGCTGACGCTGGACCAGCGCATGAGCGTGGCACAAACGGCGCACAGTCAGTTTGAGCAGGCTTACCAGTTGGTGGTTGCCATCAATGGCCCGCTCCCCCGCAGTGATGCCTGGAACGTTGCCCGTGAACTTCTTCGGGACGGGGTAAACCAGCGCCACCTGGCCGGTGAGGCGCAATCCTTACGGATGCGATTGAATGAGCTGGAGCAGCGTTTACGCGAACAGCAGGATGCCGAGCGGCTGCTGGCAGACTTTTGCAAACGCCAGGGTAAAACCTATGCCATTGATGAGCTTGAAGCACTACACCAGGAGCTGGAAGCGCAAATCGCAGCGCTCTCAGATACGGTTTCTGGTGCAGGCGAACAACGCATGGCGCTGCGCCAGGAGTTGGAGCAGCTGCAATCCCGTATCAAAACCCTGACCCTGCGTGCGCCCGTCTGGCTGGCGGCACAGAACAGCCTCAACCAGCTATGTGAGCAGAGCGCAGAGCAGTTTGAATCCGGCCAGGACGTCACCGAATACCTTCAGCAACTGCTGGAGCGTGAGCGTGAAGGCAGCGTAGAGCGTGACGAGGTAGGTGCACGTAAGCGTGCTGTCGACGACGAGATCGAACGCCTCAGCCAGCCAGGAGGGGCCGAAGATGGACGCCTTAATGCGTTGGCGGAACGTTTTGGCGGCGTGTTGTTGTCCGAAATCTATGATGACGTCAGCCTTGAGGATGCCCCTTACTACTCAGCGCTTTATGGCCCGTCGAGACACGCTATTGTGGTGCCGGATTTATCGCTGGTCTCAGAACAGCTGGAAGGTCTTGAGGACTGCCCGGAAGATCTCTATTTGATTGAAGGCGATCCGCAATCTTTTGATGACAGTGTGTTCGGCGTGGATGAGCTGGAAAAAGCGGTCGTTGTAAAAATTGCTGACAGACAGTGGCGTTATTCACGCTTTCCGTCCGTGCCCCTGTTCGGGCGAGCGGCGCGTGAAAGCCGGATTGAAAGCCTCCATGCGGAGCGTGAAGCGCTGTCTGAGCGTTTTGCGACCCTGTCCTTTGATGTGCAGAAAACCCAGCGTTTACACCAGGCTTTTAGCCGTTTCATCGGGAGCCATCTGGCCGTTGCGTTTGATGCCGATCCAGAAGCCGAGATACGCACGCTCAATAGCCGACGCGGCGAACTGGAGCGGGCCATCACTGCTCACGAGAACGATAATCAGCAAAATCGCACCCAGTTCGAGCAGGCCAAAGAGGGGGTGGCGCTGCTTAACCGACTGCTGCCACGTCTTAGCCTGCTGGCGGATGAAACGCTTGCCGATCGCGTGGATGAAATCCAGGAACGTCTGGATGAAGCTCAGGAAGCGGCCCGCTTTATTCAGCAGTACGGTAATCAGTTGGCGAAGCTGGAGCCGATAGTCTCGGTGCTGCAAAACGATCCTGAGCAGTTCGAACAGTTAAAAGAAGATTATGCGTTATCGCAGCAGGCGCAGCGTGATGCCCGTCAACAGGCCTTCGCGTTAGCCGAAGTGGTCCAGCGTCGTGCTCACTTTAGCTATTCCGATTCTGCCCAGATGCTCAGTGGTAATAACGATCTGAATGAGAAGTTGCGCCAGCGTCTGGAGCAGGCAGAAGCAGAGCGTAGCCGCACCCGTGAAGCGTTGCGTAGTCATGCAGCACAGCTTAGCCAGTACAATCAGGTTATGGCATCACTGAAAAGTTCGTTCGATACGAAGAAAGAGCTGCTGAACGATCTGCAAAAAGAGTTACAGGACATTGGCGTGCGTGCCGACAGTGGTGCGGAAGAGCGAGCGCGCATTCGCCGTGATGAGCTGCATGCGCAACTCTCCGGCAACCGTGCCCGCCGTAATCAACTGGAAAAAGCGCTGACGTTCTGTGAGGCGGAGATGGATAATCTGACCCGTAAACTCCGTCGTCTTGAACGCGACTATCATGAGATGCGCGAGCATGTCGTGACGGCAAAAGCTGGCTGGTGTGCGGTTATGCGCATGGTTAAAGATAATGGCGTTGAACGCCGTCTGCACCGTCGTGAACTTGCTTATCTTTCCGGAGATGAATTGCGTTCCATGTCGGATAAAGCCCTGGGTGCGTTGCGTCTTGCCGTCGCCGATAACGAGCATCTTCGTGATGTCCTGAGGATGTCGGAAGATCCGAAACGGCCTGAGCGCAAAATTCAGTTCTTCGTTGCGGTTTATCAGCATCTTCGTGAGCGTATCCGTCAGGATATTATCCGTACTGACGATCCGGTAGAAGCCATTGAACAGATGGAGATTGAGCTGAGTCGTCTGACGGAAGAGTTGACCTCACGTGAGCAGAAACTGGCCATCAGCTCCCGAAGCGTAGCGAACATTATTCGCAAAACTATCCAGCGTGAGCAGAACCGTATTCGTCAGTTGAACCAGGGTCTGCAAAGCGTCTCCTTTGGTCAGGTCAACAGCGTGCGGCTTAACGTGAACGTGCGGGAAACCCATGCCACCCTGCTGACGGTACTCTCGGAGCAGCATGAACAGCATCAGGATCTGTTTAACAGCAATCGTCTGAGCTTTTCGGAAGCCCTGGCGAAGTTGTATCAGCGCCTGAACCCGCAAATCGATCTGGGCCAGCGGACGCCGCAAACCATCGGGGAAGAGTTACTGGACTACCGTAACTATCTGGAAATGGAAGTGGAAGTAAACCGCGGTTCTGATGGATGGCTTCGTGCAGAATCGGGTGCGCTCTCTACCGGTGAGGCCATTGGTACCGGGATGTCGATTCTGGTGATGGTGGTACAGAGCTGGGAGGATGAAGCACGTCGTCTGCGTGGAAAAGATATTTCGCCCTGCCGACTGCTGTTCCTTGACGAAGCGGCACGTCTTGATGCCCGTTCCATTGCAACGCTGTTCGAGTTGTGCGAACGGCTTGAAATGCAGCTTATCATTGCCGCACCGGAAAATATCAGCCCTGAAAAAGGAACCACCTATAAGCTGGTACGTAAGGTTGTGCACAACAACGAGCACGTACATGTGGTAGGTCTGCGAGGTTTTGCTGCGCAGTTACCAGAAACGTTGCCGGGAACGGCTGACGCATCCTGATAACCTGAGCTCTCTGATGGCGGCAGATATGCCGCCATTTTTTTATCTAAAGAGGTCTGCTCAGCGTGAGTGGGTCTTTAAACTTCTTTACATTTGGTAAGGCAAATGCTTTTTTGTCTTTATATACTTAGAGAAAGAATGAAGTGATGCTGATTTACTGTGAACAGGGGGCAAGGGATGTTGCTTATGAAGTCGTATGGTCGTCGAATGTCTTCGTTGGGTTTATGCCTGACATTCGCACTCGCTCCACTGTTTAGCGCTCAGGCCGATGAGCCTGAAGTGGTGCCGGTTGATAGCTCAGCGACTCAGGGTTTTCAACCGACCGCGTTATCTCAACCGCTGGCGCAGTCTCCTGCGACAGCCATGATGGCAGGGTTAACGCCTTTCCCGAGTGAAAATGCGCCTGCTGAGGCGCGTGCATCTTTGCAGGGGATTCTTCCTGCTAACTGGTCGCCCGTTTACATGAACTCACTTGCGGCGCTTTATGCGGCACGTGAGATGAAACCGTTATGGGACAATCGCGAAGCCGTTCAGGCCTTCCAGCAACAGTTAGCTGAGATTGCCATCGCCGGCTTCCAGCCGCAGTTTACGACCTGGGTTGAGCTACTGACCGACCCTGCCGTTACCGGCATGGCAAGAGACGTAGTGCTTTCAGACGCGATGATGGGCTATCTCAATTATGTTGCCAGTATTCCGGTAAAAGGTAACCGCTGGCTTTACAGTACCAAACCCTATTCGCTGGAAACCCCGCCACTCTCGGTTATCAATCAGTGGCAACTGGCCCTGGATAATGGCGAGCTCGCCTCTTTTATTGCCAGTCTCGCACCGCAGCATCCCCAGTATGAGGTGATGCATAAGTCATTGCTGGCTTTAGTGGCCGACACCACCCCCTGGCCACAGCTGACCGGAACGGCATCCTTAAGGCCGGGTCAATGGAGCATTGATGTCCCGGCATTGCGTGAGATTTTGCAACGTAGCGGGATGATGGAAGCGCATCCGCATATTGCCCTGCCAGGCGATAACGACAGCGCGAACGTTGTCAGTCCTTCAGCTATTGCGGTTGAAGAGACAAAACCAGCCGTACCCGCGCCGGTAACGCAAGGTAAGAAAAAACCTGCTGTGGCTGCGGTACGCAGTGAATACGATCGTACGCTGGTAGAAGCAGTAAAACGCTTTCAGAGTGCACAGGGCCTGCATGCAGACGGTGTCATCGGGACAGCCACGCGTGACTGGCTCAATGTTACCCCAGCCCAGCGTGCGGGCTTGCTGGCGCTGAACATTCAGCGCCTGCGCTTGCTTCCCGGCAAGCTCTCAACGGGCATTATGGTTAATATTCCGCAATATTCGCTGGTCTATTACCTGAATGGTAATGAGGTGCTGGCATCAAAAGTCATTGTCGGTCGCCCGGATCGTAAAACGCCCATGATGAGCAGCGCGCTGAATAATGTGGTTGTTAACCCGCCCTGGAACGTCCCGCCAACGCTTGCGCGCAAAGATATTTTACCAAAAGTCTGGAATGACCCCGGGTACCTTGAACGTCACAACTATACGGTTCTGCGGGGCTGGAACAGCAAAGAGGCGATTGACCCCTGGATGGTCGACTGGGCGACGATTACCCCGTCTAACATGCCGTTTCGTTTCCAGCAGGCCCCAGGCGCGCACAACTCGCTTGGGCGTTATAAGTTCAATATGCCGAGCTCTGACGCGATTTACCTGCATGACACACCAAACCACGCCCTCTTTCAAAAGGAGGCTCGTGCGCTTAGCTCTGGCTGCGTGAGGGTGAATAAATCCTCTGAGCTTGCCAATATGTTATTACAGGATGCAGGCTGGAATGACACTCGCATTTCTGACGCATTAAAAGGGGGAGATACCCGTTACGTTAATATTCGCCAGAATATTCCGGTCAATCTCTATTACCTGACTGCTTTTGTTGGTGCGGACGGACGCACGCAATATCGTACAGATATTTACAATTATGATTTACCGGCTCGTTCGGGGGCGAAAATCCTGGCGAAGGCGGAACAATTAATCAGATAAATGAAGACGTTCTGAAAACATCGTTGTCGTCATAACCAGGAAATACGGACGGGATCTGTCCAAACGCCCGTATTTCCTGGTGTCTGGCTGCCTTGACGCAGGCGTTATTGCCCGGTAAGGTGCCTTTCGTGCCTAATAATGTGCATAAAATACGATCACTTTGCTTTCTTGAAGACCTGAATATCATGGACAAATTTGACGCTAATCGCCGCAAATTGTTGGCATTAGGTGGTATTGCCCTTGGTGCAGCCATCTTACCTCAACGTGCATTTGCAACCCTATCAACGCCACGCCCACGTATTTTAACGCTGAATAATCTTCACACCGGCGAAACTATTAAGGCCGAGTTTTTCGATGGTAAGGGCTATATTCAGGATGAATTAGCAAAACTGAACCATTTTTTCCGTGACTACCGCGCGAACAAAATAAAAACCATCGATCCTAAATTGTTTGATCAGCTTTTCCGCCTGCAGGGTCTGCTGGGAACGCGTAAGCCGGTACAACTGATTTCAGGGTATCGCTCCATTGATACCAACAATGAACTCCGTGCCCATAGCCGTGGGGTCGCCAAAAAAAGCTACCACACCAAAGGTCAGGCGATGGATTTTCATATTGAAGGGATTTCTCTGAGCAATGTTCGCAAAGCTGCGTTATCTATGCGCGCGGGTGGTGTAGGATATTACCCCAGCAGTGACTTTGTGCATATTGATACCGGGCCGTTACGGCACTGGTAATTCTCAGACGGAAAAACAGGAGCAGTATGAACTATCGTATTATTCCGGTGACGGCATTCTCGCAGAATTGTTCGTTAATCTGGTGTGAAGAAACCCGGCAGGCTGCCGTGGTCGATCCCGGCGGCGATGCAGAACGCATCATAAAAGAAGTCGATGCTTCCGGCGTAACCTTGACACAGATTTTGCTCACGCATGGTCATCTGGATCATGTGGGAGCAGCCGCTGAACTGGCGCAACACTACGGTGTGCCTGTTATCGGTCCGGAAAAAGAAGATGAGTTCTGGTTACAAGGCTTGCCCGCGCAGAGTCGCATGTTTGGTCTGGATGACTGCCAGCCTTTAACCCCCGATCGCTGGCTGAACGAAGGGGATGAGGTGAGCGTTGGCAATGTTAAATTGCAGGTGCTGCATTGCCCCGGTCACACGCCCGGCCATGTGGTTTTCTTCGATGCGCTCTCACGCTTACTGATTTCCGGCGACGTCATATTTAAAGGTGGCGTCGGGCGCAGTGATTTTCCGAAAGGCGATCACCGGCAATTGATTGATTCCATCCGGGTTAAGCTGCTGCCGCTGGGTGATGATGTGACCTTTGTGCCCGGACATGGCCCCATATCAACGCTGGGTCATGAGCGTTTGCATAATCCCTTCCTGCAGGATGAACTCCCTGTCTGGTAAATAAAAAAAGCCGCGAAAGCGGCTTTTTTATGATCACCCTGACTCAAAGCACGGCGACAATGGCTTCACATAACGGTGCCATATTATCTGGCGTCATTCCGGCGACATTGACGCGCCCCGACGCGACAGCGTACACCCCGAACTCTTCCCGCAGACGCAGAACCTGCTCTTTCGTCAGACCGCTGAACGAGAACATGCCGTTCTGTTTAGTGATAAAGCTGAAATCGCGGTTTGCACCTTTATCCTGCAGAGTATTTACGAACAGCAAACGCATACGCTGAATGCGCTGACGCATATCCGTCAGCTCCTGTTCCCAGATAGCGCGCAGAGCATCATTGCCAAGGATGGTCGCCACCACAGAAGCGCCGTGTGCGGGTGGGTTGGAGTAGTTCGCACGAATGGTCGCTTTCATCTGGCTGAAAGCGCGGTCGGCGGTTTCACTATTGGCTGTGACCAGTGTGCAGGCGCCGACACGTTCATTATAAAGGCCAAAGTTTTTAGAGAAGGAGCTGGCGACAATCAGTTCTTCATGAAGCGCAGCAAAGGCACGTAACCCTTCCGCATCCTCTTCCAGGCCACGAGCGAAACCCTGATAGGCAAAGTCAAAGAGCGGGAGCCAGCCTTTTTCTACTGACAGTCTGGCCAGCGTTTCCCACTGCTCCAGCGTCGGGTCGATCCCGGTAGGGTTATGGCAGCAACCGTGGAACAGGACCACGTCCCCTGCGACAGCACCTTCAAGGCTTGCCAGCATGCCATCAAAATCAAGCGCATGGTGTTGCGCATCGTAATAGGCGTAATCGCACACTTCCAGACCCGCGGAATTGAACACGCCTTTATGGTTTGGCCAGCTCGGATTACTTACCCACACGCGCTTAGCTGAAGTATTTTTGGCCAGGAAATCAGCCGCGACACGCAAACCGCCCGTGCCACCTGGTGTCTGTGCCGTACGGGCGCGTTTGTCACTGATAATGGCGCTGCCCTTTCCGAACAGCAGTTCCTGGGTGCAACGACCAAATTCAGGAATACCGTCTATGCCGAGGTAATTCTTGGTGGTTTCATTTTCCAGCAGATATTGTTCAGCTTTTTTTACGCTGGTCAGAACAGGGGTTTTGCCGGTTTCGTCTTTATAGACACCAATACCCAGGTTGATTTTGGTTGGACGTTCATCGGCGCGAAACAGATCGGCTAAACCCAGAATAGGGTCAGCCGGGGCAGCGGTTATAATCTCAAACATGACAAGGTTCCATTGTGATGACAGAAGGGAGGTCCGCTATCAGGGTAACGGGAGAACCAGTGATTGCCAACCGTTTGCAATAAAAAGCGTGCGTCTTTTTGCACGACAGAAGGTTGTTCTTCCATAAAGCAAAAAACAGGGCCGAAGCCCTGTTTATCATGCATATAATAACGAGGTATGCTGATTAGAACTGGTAAGTTACACCCAGAGTTACGTTATCGGAGGTACCAACCCAGGAGTAGTACTGGCTGTCTTTGTCATCCAGCAGGTTGATACGGTAGTCGCCGTATACGTTGAAGTTTTTGTTGAAGTAGTAGTACGCACCAACGGTCACGTATTTAGCCAGGTCGTTGGAAACGGTGTTGCCGTTGTTATCCAGGCCCAGTGCTTTGCCGGTGGACTGAACGTAAGATACGGACGGACGCAGGCCGAAGTCGAACTGGTACTGTGCGATAACTTCGAAGTTCTGAGTTTTGTTAGCAACAGATTTGTCGTCGTTAACTCTGTTACCAAGGATGCTGGTGTTACGGGTTTCTGCGTAAACAGTTGCCAGGTAGACGTTGTTCGCATCATATTTTGCACCAACAGCCCAGCTCTCTGCTTTCTCGCCTTTGCCGTCGTCTTTCTGGTATTTGGTACGGTTAGCGGTGCTGTATGCGCCGATCACGCCGAAGCCTTCACCGAACTCATAGCCCAGGGAGGTACCGAAACCGTCGCCGTTGCCACGTTCGATGTCGTCGCTACGATCGTTTTTGCCCTGATACTGCAGCGCCAGGCTCAGACCATCAGCCAGACCGAAGAAGTTGCTGTTACGGTAGGTCAGAACACCGGTAGAACGGCTGGTCATGTAGTTATCGGTGTTACCGCCACCCCAGGTTTCGCCGGAGAAGGACGGAGACATATCGGTGTAAGATTCTACATCGTAAACCACGCCGTAGTTACGGCCGTAGTCCAGAGAGCCCGCGTCAGTTACTTTGATACCAGCGAATGCCAGACGGGTAACGTTGTCCTGGTTGCCTTCAGCTTTGCCCGCTTTGGTACGGTATTCCCATTGGCCGTAACCGGTAACATCGCTGTTTACCTGAGTTTCGCCTTTGAAGCCGATCTGACCGTAAGAGGAGTCCTGGTTAGTAGTGCTATCGCCGGAGGTGGTGAAGCCGTGCTCACCAACAACTTTCCCGTACAGGTCCAGTTTGTTGCCGTTTTTATTGTAAACTTCAGCAGCATTTGCTGCGCCAGCTACCAGCAGGGCAGGGATGACCACTGCCAGGATATTGCGCTTCATCATTATTTATTACCCTCATTGGTTTTTTTGAACACCTGCCACTGCCTCCAATAAATTCCGTCAATAATAATTTACGGAACTATTGATGAGAGTTTGGTGTCTTTCTGTGTCTGAGAGGCATCTTTCCATTCATATAATCGTTTCGCTAGCCTGAAAGTGCTACAAATGTCTTAAAGAAGTAACAGAAAGCAATATTATGTAATAATTTATGAATTTTAAGGAACTTTGTGAACCAACTCAAAGTTCAGAGACAATCGTCGATAAAAACAGCCATTCTTATCCTATTTATATGAATTACTTATAATTAATAAAGATAACGGGATTTCTTATTCAAGAATCGTTCTCAACAAGCTTTTGCTTATGACGAGGTTCAGCCATCTGGATTGCTGTGTATATTTTATCCAAATGTGCTATTCGATGAGGAAAAACTAATCCGCAAGAAAGGTGGGGGTTATTTTTTGTTCAGGAATGTTTCAACGACAGGCAGGTAAATTCAGGTCAACATGGTAACGCGGAGTCAGTATGGCAAAGGCAAATGAAGAAACCATGACAGTGGAGTAAAAAGGCCAGCACCGGCTGGCCTTTATGTTTTTAGAAAGTGGCGCTACGCGGAGTTCGCGGGAAGGGAATTACGTCACGGACGTTCTGCACGCCGGTCACATAGGCAATGAGACGTTCAAAACCAAGCCCAAACCCGGAATGCGGCACGGTGCCATAGCGACGAAGATCGCGATACCACCAATAATCTTCTTTATTCAGGCCCATTTCCGCCATACGTGCATCCAGCACATCCAGACGCTCTTCACGTTGAGAACCACCGATGATTTCACCAATTCCCGGCGCAAGAACATCCATTGCGGCGACGGTCTTTCCATCATCGTTGAGACGCATATAGAAAGCTTTGATCTCTTTTGGATAGTTTTTCACCACAACCGGTGCTTTAAAATGTTTCTCAGCAAGGTAGCGTTCATGTTCGGAAGAGAGATCAACGCCCCAGTAAACCGGATTTTCAAACGACTGACCGCAGTTTTCAAGGATAGTGATGGCATCGGTGTAATCGACCTGAGCAAAATCCGCTGCAACAAAGCGTTCAAGACGAGCGATAGCATCTTTGTCGACACGTTCAGCGAAGAACTTAAGATCGTCCATACGTTCTGTCAGCACCGCGTTAAAGGCGTATTTCAGCATGGCTTCTGCCAGACGGGCGTTATCTTCCAGATCGGCAAAGGCGACTTCCGGTTCCAGCATCCAGAACTCAGCGAGATGGCGGCTGGTATTGGAGTTTTCGGCGCGGAAGGTTGGGCCAAAGGTGTAAATTTTCGACAACGCACAGGCATAGGTTTCGCCGTTCAGCTGACCGGAAACGGTCAGGAAAGACTCTTTACCAAAGAAATCTTTGTCAAAATCGACTTTGCCCTGTGGATTACGCGGCAGGTTTTCCAGATCCAGCGTCGACACGCGGAACATCTCGCCAGCCCCTTCGGTATCGGAAGCGGTAATAAGTGGGGTCGAAACCCAGAAGAAGCCCTGCTCGTCGAAGAAGCGGTGCAAAGCCTGCGCCAGCGTATGGCGAACACGCGCAACGGCACCAATCATGTTGGTGCGCGGACGCAGGTGAGCCACTTCACGCAGGTACTCAATGCTGTGACGTTTAGCCGCCATCGGATAGGTATCCGGATCTTCAACCCAACCGGTCACTTCGACTTTTGTCGCCTGGATTTCCAGGTTCTGGCCTTCACCAGGCGATTCCACCACAACACCCGTAACAACGACGGAGCAACCGGTAGTCAGGCGCAGTACGTCTTCATTGTAATTGGGCAGAGAATTATTAATAACGGCCTGTACAGGATCAAAGCAGGAACCGTCGTAAACGGCGAGGAAGGAGATGCCAGCTTTTGAATCTCGGCGGGTGCGCACCCATCCACGTACGGTGACTTCTTGGTCAACGGCAACGCGGCTATGGATGACGTCGGCTACAGGCACAACGCTCATAATATTCTCTCTGTTAATTGTCTGGAAAAAATAACCATTTATCCGCCCGTAAAAGGGGGGATACCTATGTTACCTGGCGAGCGCCATCAGACAAGCAGAATTAACAGTGGAAGAGGAGATTTCGGAAATTAAAGGGGAAGTTAGCCGTTTAAGGCGTCGGGTATCCCGTGCCGCCACCTAAAATGCAGGACGCCACACAAGTTATCATTGACTCAGGCACGGTGTGGGGGAGGTCGGCTGAATTAATCAATGCAGCAGAGAGCAAGGAATTATCCTGAAGAGCATCACATCAGGTGATGCCCTTCAGGGTGGTGTTCAGGCAGGCAGTTTCAGCTGGCTTTTTTGATTTGCGGCAGGTCGAAGGCCTCGCGCAGCGCACGGACAAAGGCTTTATCATGACAGATGGTTTTACCTGGGCTGTCAGACAATTTCGCGACCGGCTTACCATTACACTCCACCAGCTTGATGACAATGTTCAGCGGTTTAACGTCCGGGATGTCGCAAGTGAGGCGGGTTCCAATCCCAAAACCGAGTTTCACCCGTGTGGCAAAGTGGCAATAGAGATCAAGCGCTTTATTGAGATCCAGGTTATCAGAGAAAATCAGGGTCTTCGACAAGGGGTCGATACCGAGCTTTTCATAATGGGCAATGGCTTTTTCACCCCATTCAACCGGATCTCCGGAGTCATGGCGTAAACCCTGATAACGCTGAGCAAATTCAGGACCGAAGTCGCGCAGGAAGGCGTCCATAGTAATACAGTCGGTGAGAGCGATACCCAGTTGTGTCGGGTACTCATCAAGCCAGGCTGCCAGTGCTGCACGCTGGCTGGTCGCAAGTTCAGGGCTTATCTGCTGATGTGCCTGGAACCATTCGTGCGCCTGGGTGCCCATCGGCGTTAAGGCGAGGCGACGCGCTAAATCGTAGTTGCTGGTGCCAATAAACCACGGCTCCTGTTGAAGGCGAGCGACAATCGCGTGCTGCACCCCGGCAGAGAAGCGACGACGGGTACCAAAATCCATCAGACGGAAGCCTGACATATCCAGGTTGTCTGTTCGGGCGGCAAAATCTGCCAGTTTTGTCTCAAGGTGCACAAGCGCCTGCTGAATACCGGCTTCGGGAGAACGATAACGGTGAACCAGCTCGCTGATGACCGCAAGCAAAGGCACTTCCCACATGATCACTTCACGCCAGGGGCCCGAGAGGCGAATGTGCAACTTACCATTATCATTAGTCACAACCACCTGACGCGGGTCATAGCGGAAGTCACGTAACCAGTTGAGATAATCAGGCTTAAAGAAGGGCAGCCCGGACAACCACTGGTACTCGTCCTCCTGCAGGCGCAAATGCTGCATCGCCTCGACTTCTTCCTGAACCGCCTGTGCGTAAATCCCGAGCAGGTCGTCGCCACGGCAGCGAAACTCCGCCGTTACATGCACATCGAAGTAGTGGTGATACACCGCCTGCTGCATATGCAATTTGTAGGCATCAGTATCCAGCAGTGTCCGCAAAACAGGGTGGGCAAATTGAGTCATGGTGCGCCGTAGCATCCTCTCACAGGAGCGTTTAGTACAATAAACAAAGCAGGTGAAAACTGCCGGAGTATACCCTGTTTATTGATTTATTGAACCCCGATCACACCATATAGCGCTAAACGGGTCGAGCGCATTTTGTGCCGCATGTTAGCCAAATGTAGCAAACATGGTATTTCTGCCTGGAAAGTTAAAGATTCTGCGTGGCGGGATTCTGGCAACAGGAATAGACTGGAGACGTAACCAACAGAAGATGCTAAAGGTTTTTTATGACACAACAGCCACAAGCCAAATACCGCCACGACTACCGTGCGCCGGATTACCTGATTAGCGATATTGACTTGACCTTTGACCTGGATGCCGCAAAAACCGTTGTCACTGCGATAAGTTCCGTCTCCCGCCAGAGCGCCACTGCCGTACCGCTGCGTCTGGATGGTGAAGACCTGACGCTTGTCTCCCTACATATCGATGGCCAGCCCTGGACAGACTATAAAGAAGAAGATAACCAACTGGTCATCGACAATGTGCCGGAACGTTTTACGCTGCAGATTGTGAATGAAATCAGCCCATCGGCAAACACGGCGCTGGAAGGGCTGTATAAATCAGGCGAAGCACTGTGCACACAGTGTGAAGCAGAAGGCTTCCGCCATATCACCTGGTATCTTGATCGTCCGGATGTGCTGGCGCGCTTCACCACCACGCTGATTGCAAACAAAGCGGAGTATCCGTTCCTGCTCTCCAACGGTAACCGTGTCGATCAGGGTGAGCTTGAAAGGGGTCGCCACTGGATGAAGTGGGAAGATCCCTTCCCAAAACCCTGCTATCTGTTTGCGCTGGTTGCCGGTGATTTTGATGTCCTGCGGGATACCTTCACCACCCGTTCCGGGCGTGAAGTCGCGCTGGAGTTGTACGTCGACCGTGGGAACCTGGACCGTGCGCCGTGGGCGATGACCTCGCTGAAAAACTCAATGAAATGGGACGAAGAACGCTTTGGCCTCGAGTACGACCTCGATATCTACATGATTGTCGCCGTCGACTTCTTCAACATGGGCGCGATGGAGAATAAAGGACTGAACGTCTTTAACTCCAAATACGTGCTGGCCCGTACCGATACTGCAACGGATAAAGACTACCTTGATATTGAGCGCGTGATTGGTCATGAGTATTTCCACAACTGGACCGGCAACCGCGTGACTTGCCGCGACTGGTTCCAGCTTAGTCTCAAAGAGGGGCTGACGGTATTCCGTGACCAGGAGTTCAGCTCGGATCTGGGATCTCGAGCAGTCAACCGCATCAGTAATGTCCGCACCATGCGTGGACTGCAGTTTGCCGAAGATGCCAGCCCGATGGCGCATCCGATCCGCCCGGATAAAGTCATCGAGATGAACAACTTCTATACCCTGACGGTGTACGAGAAAGGCGCTGAAATTATCCGCATGATCCACACCCTGCTCGGTGAAGAGAACTTCCAGAAAGGGATGCAGCTCTATTTTGAACGCCATGACGGCAGCGCCGCCACCTGTGATGATTTTGTCCAGGCGATGGAAGATGCGTCAAATATTGATCTTTCCCATTTCCGTCGCTGGTACAGCCAGGCTGGCACCCCGATTGTTACCGTTCATGATGACTATAATCCGGCCACCGAACAGTACACTCTGACCATCAGCCAGCGTACGCCGCCGACGGCCGAGCAGCAGGAGAAGCATCCGCTGCATATTCCGTTCGACATTGAGCTTTATGACAATGAAGGGAAGATAATCCCGCTGCAAAAAGAGGGGCATCCGGTACACCATGTATTGAATGTGACCCAACCCGAGCAGACTTTTGTCTTTGATAACGTCTACTTCCAGCCGGTGCCGTCACTGTTACGCGAGTTCTCTGCGCCGGTGAAACTGGAATATAAATGGAGCGATCAGCAGCTAACGTTCCTGATGCGCCACGCCAGCAACGATTTCTCCCGTTGGGACGCCGCGCAGAGTCTGCTGGCAACCCACATCAAGCTTAACGTTGCCCGTCAGCAGCAGGGACAACCGCTGTCGTTACCCTTGCACGTGGCGGATGCCTTCCGTGCCATTCTGCTTGATGAGCATATCGATCCGGCGCTGGCCGCTGAGATCCTGACGCTCCCCTCGGTCAGCGAAATCGCCGAACTGTTTGATGTCATCGATCCTCTCGCTATTACGACGGTGCGGGAAGCACTGACCCGCACGCTGGCGACAGAACTGGCGGATGAGGTGCTGGCGATTTACAACGCCAACAAGCTCGATGCTTATCGTGTTGAACATGCGGATATCGGCAGGCGCACGTTGCGCAATACCTGTCTGCGCTATATCGCGTTTGGTGATGCACAGCTCGCCGATAAGCTGGTCAGCCAGCAGTATCATAGTGCCGATAACATGACAGATGCACTCGCTGCGCTCTCTGCAGCCGTTGCGGCTCAGTTGCCGTGCCGTGATGCGCTTATGCAGGCCTATGACGACAAATGGCATCAGGACGGTCTGGTCATGGATAAATGGTTGATATTGCAGGCCACAAGCCCGGCAGATAACGTTCTTGAAACGGTTCGCGGCCTGTTGCACCACCGTTCCTTCACCCTCAGTAATCCGAACCGCGTTCGTTCACTGATTGGCGCCTTTGCAGGCAGCAACCCGGCGGCTTTCCATGCGCAGGACGGGAGTGGTTACCAGTTCCTGGTAGAGATGCTTACCGAACTTAACAGTCGTAACCCGCAGGTGGCCTCAAGACTTATTGAGCCGCTGATCCGCCTCAAACGCTACGATGAGAAACGCCAGGCGCTGATGCGTGCCGCCCTGGAAAAACTGAAAGCGCTGGATAATCTTTCCGGCGATCTGTTCGAAAAAATCAGTAAAGCACTGGCGTAATCGTAAACCGGGCAGGCATTGCCGCCTGCCCGGTTTCTTCTCTCGATACCTTACGCCACTTCACGGGCGAAAGGGCTTGTTCAGGCAAGACGCTGGAAGCGGATGGTAACGTGAGCGCTCCGCTAAAGTGACCACGTTCATGGTTACGCCTTATCACCGCTGCGTCCATTGCCTGGTAACACCCAGCGCGAGAGTACGTCTGGCAGAGGGGAACTATTCCTTTAGATACATTATTCGACGTTAAAACGCGAAAAAAGGCATAAAAACAGCTGGCCAGGTAATCGATTGCGTCGAGATAGTCTTTTTTTGCCCCAGGTCAATTCCCTTTCTTCCGGTTATCACAGATAATACGCCCCCGGTTTGCACACCGGGAATCCAGGAGAGTTCATGTACTACCCCTTCGTTCGTAAAGCCCTTTTCCAGCTCGATCCTGAGCGCGCTCATGAGTTTACCTTCCAACAGCTACGTCGTGTATCAGGGACGCCCCTTGAAGCGCTGGTGCGTCAGCGCCTGCCGGAAAAACCGGTGCAGTGTATGGGTCTGACGTTTAAAAACCCGCTCGGACTGGCGGCGGGCCTGGATAAAAACGGAGAATGCATTGAAGCGCTGGGCGCAATGGGTTTTGGCGCTATTGAGATTGGTACGGTAACCCCACGCCCGCAGCCGGGTAATGACAAGCCGCGTATCTTCCGTCTGGTGGAGGCTGAAGGGTTAATCAACCGCATGGGCTTTAATAACCTTGGGGTTGATAATCTTGTTGAGAATGTGAAAAAGAGCCGTTTTGACGGCGTCCTGGGCATTAACATCGGCAAAAATAAAGACACGCCGGTGGAGCAGGGTAAAGATGACTACCTGATTTGCATGGAGAAAATTTATGCCTATGCAGGTTATATCGCTATTAATATTTCATCGCCAAATACCCCTGGGCTGCGCACACTGCAATATGGCGAAGCGCTGGATGAACTGTTAAGCGCGATAAAAACTAAACAGGCGGCGCTTCAACAAATCCACCATAAATATGTGCCCGTCGCCGTGAAAATCGCCCCTGATCTCTGCGAAGCGGAATTGATTCAGGTCGCTGACAGTTTAGTTCGCCACAATATTGATGGCGTCATTGCCACCAATACAACGCTCGAACGCTCTCTGGTTCAGGGAATGAAACATTGCAATGAAACGGGTGGGTTAAGTGGACGCCCATTACAATTAAAGAGTACTGAAATTATTCGCCAGCTCAGCGCGGAATTAAAAGGTCGCTTGCCGGTTATTGGCATAGGGGGCATCGATTCGGTGATTGCCGCACGCGAGAAGCTGGAAGCCGGTGCCTCGCTGGTTCAGATCTATTCCGGGTTTATTTTTAAAGGTCCTCCACTGATTAAAGAAATCGTTACCCACATCTGATCTTTTCTCCCGAATTACCCCGCCAGGGCTTTATTTCAGGCCCTGGTTGATTTATATTCCCTCACTGTTGCTAATTTGTACATTTTAGTCTTTTCTTAATTCTGGTAATAAGCGAAGCGGTAAAAAGGACTTTGGGATTAAGGGATGACCAAGGGCGAGGGGGAACGGTATGCGAATTAAACCTGATGATAATTGGCGTTGGTTTTATGATGATGAGCACGATCGCATGATGCTCGATTTGGCCAATGGCATGATTTTCCGTTCACGTTTTGCCCGTAAGATGCTTACCCCGGATGCGTTCTCTCCCTGCGGATTCTGTGTCGATGACGCAGCCCTCTATTTCTCCTTCGACGAAAAATGTCGGGATCTTATGCTCAGCAACGAGCAGCGCGCTGAACTGGTGCTCAATGCGCTGGTTGCCATCCGCTTTCTGAAACCACAAATGCCAAAAAGCTGGCACTTTATGAGCCACAACGCCCCCTGGTCTCCCGCACCGGGAATGGCTGCCAGCGTTTCGTTAAGTGATACCGGTGAGTCGGTGAATCTGCTGGTGGTGGAGTCCGGTGAAAACGCGGCCCTCTGCTTGCTGGCGCAGCCCGGGGTGGTGATAGCCGGACGCACCATGCAGTTAGGTGACGCAATAAAAGTGATGAATGACCGACTGAAGCCACAACTTCATGTTGATAGCTTCAGCTATGAGCAGGCGGTTTAACCTTTAAGTTTTAAGGACGTTTTCGGCACACAACAGCAGCTCAAAATGGAACCCTCAGCCGACACCGCCGATTGTTTTAACGGCTTGACGTCACCTTCAATAAGCTGAATGCGGCAAGAGCCGCAAATACCCGCCCGACAGGAATAGGGGATGCGGATGCCCTGACTCTCCAGTTGCTCAAGCAGGATCTGCTGATTGTTTCCCCGGAACCGTTTCCCTTCCCAGACAATATCCACTTCGCCTGCGGTCTGCTGTTCGGGTTCGATGGAGCCCACAACCTTACCCGCACCATAGGGTTTGGCCGGCGCGCGATCCAGCACGGCGAGCGCGTCACCAACCCTCACGACACCGCTATTGCGGGCAATTAAATTCTGCCCGAAGTCGACACTGCCGGTATCCGGTGCGGTGCGAAACCGAATTAATGTATTGAGCGGCTCGCCAGAGGGATGTTTCTGCCCGCGCTCCGGGTTAACGGTGGTCAGCACGCAGCGGTTACATGGCTTCACGACATCAAAGATAACCTCACCAATGCGCACCACCCGCCAGCTATCCTCCTCCCACGCCTGAGCGCCCGTAATCACGAGATTAGGGCGGAACTGCTCCATGCTGACACTGGCCGGGCAACGATTTTGCAAATCGCGCAGTGACGCCTCATTGGTTAGCAGGAACGGAAATCCATCGGCAAAAGAGAGCGGTACAGCATCAAAGCGTTTGACGCGCCGCGTCAGCGTCGGGCCAACCCAGCGTAACTGCACCTCGCTGTCAAAAAAGCCGCTCAACCAGCGATTAATGGTCGTTGGCGCAACCAGGGCAGTGAAGTGGTTTCCCCACACCTCGGTGGGTTCGCCCTCTGGTAAAAAATCAGCGAAACGTACCACCGCGCTGGTGCCATCCGGCGCGGTCAGATGCAGACCGTCAGGCAAAGGGGAGGGAATAAAGCGCACCATGTGCGGATACTGCCGCGCTGTAATAAAGGTGCCATCCTGTTTAGTGACCATGAAGATACGGTCAAATGACAGACCACTGCTGTCTGCCAGCGCATGCGTAAGGCCAATACCGCGCATAGATTTAACCGGATGTATAAAAAGACGCGAGAGGGTAGCCACGCCGTTTCCTCTGCCGACGAAAATAAGCCTTCAACTTTATGACATGCACGTCAGATTGGCTATAATGCGCAACAATTTTCTTTAAAGTTAAGTGACCTTATGATTTCTCTGTTTGCCAGTACGGCCCGTGGGCTGGAAGAGCTGTTAAAAACTGAACTTGAAAGCCTTGGCGCCGCAGAGTGTCAGGTGGTTCAGGGGGGCGTCCATTTCCATGGTGACACACGGCTTGTCTACACCAGCCTGATGTGGAGCCGACTGGCCTCGCGCATTATGATGCCCCTCGGCGAGTGCAAGGTTTACAGCGACCTTGATCTCTACCTCGGCGTGCAGGCGATAAACTGGACGGAGATTTTCAACACCGACGCGACCTTCGCCGTACATTTTAGCGGACTGAACGACGAGATACGTAACAGCCAGTACGGTGCTCTGAAGGTTAAAGATGCGATAGTTGACAGCTTTACCCGTAAAAACCTGCCGCGTCCCAATGTCGATCGTGAACAACCGGATCTCCGTATTAATGTCTGGCTGAATAAAGAGACGGCGCATATCTCTCTGGATCTCAGCGGTGAGGGATTACACCTGCGTGGTTACCGCGATCGCACCGGTATCGCGCCGATTAAAGAGAACCTCGCCGCCGCCATCGTAATGCGCTCTGGCTGGCAGCCGGGTACGCCGCTGTTAGATCCCATGTGTGGCTCCGGTACGTTGTTGATCGAAGCTGCAATGTGGGCCACCGACCGTGCGCCGGGTTTGCATCGTGGTCACTGGGGCTTTGGCGGCTGGGCGCAGCATGATGATGCCCTCTGGCAGGAAGTAAAAGCGGAGGCACAGGCCCGCGCACGTAAAGGTCTTGCCGACTACGCGTCTCATTTCTACGGTTCTGATAACGATGCGCGCGTACTGGAGCGCGCTCAGCGTAACGCCCGTCGTGCAGGCATTGCCGATCTGATCACTTTTGAGGTGAAGGATGCGGCGAAGCTCACTAATCCGCTGCCCAAAGGACCTTATGGCACTGTCATCAGTAACCCGCCTTACGGTGAGCGCCTGGAGAGCGAGCCGGCGTTGATTGCCCTGCATAGTCTGCTGGGTCGTACCCTGAAATCGCAGTTCGGCGGCTGGAATCTGTCGCTGTTCAGTGCCTCTGTCGATTTACTTAATTGTCTGCAATTACGCGCGGAGCGCCAGTTCAAAGCCAAGAACGGCCCGCTCGACTGCGTGCAGAAAAACTATCACCTCGCGGAAACCACCGGTGAAGTCCGTGCGCCATCTATGGCGAAGGATTACGCTAACCGTTTACGTAAAAACGTGAAAAAACTGGAAAAATGGGCGCGACAGGAAGGCATTGAATGTTATCGCCTTTATGATGCCGATTTGCCGGATTATAACGTGGCGGTTGACCGCTACGCGGATTGGGTGGTGGTCCAGGAGTATGCTGCGCCAAAAACCATTGATGCGAATAAAGCACGCCAGCGTCTGTTCGATATCATTGCTGCCACCATTGCGGTACTGGAGATTGCACCTAATAAACTGGTGCTGAAAACGCGCGAACGGCAGAAGGGCAGCAGCCAGTATCAGAAGATGAATGAAAAAGGGGAATTCCTCGAGGTCGGTGAGTACAATGCGCGCCTGTGGGTTAACCTGACGGACTATCTTGATACCGGCCTGTTCCTCGATCATCGAATTGCGCGACGTATGCTGGGGCAGATGAGCAAAGGTAAAGATTTCCTGAATCTCTTTGCTTATACCGGTAGCGCCAGCGTGCATGCAGGATTGGGCGGTGCCAAAAGTACCACCACGGTGGATATGTCCCGCACCTATCTTGAATGGGCGGAGCGTAACCTGCGCCTCAATGGACTGAGCGGGCGTGCGCACCGACTGCTTCAGACCGATGTCCTGGGCTGGCTGCGAGATACCAACGAACAGTTCGATCTGATCTTCATCGATCCCCCTACGTTTTCAAACTCGAAGCGTATGGAAGAGTCGTTTGACGTTCAGCGCGATCACCTGGCACTCATGAAAGATCTAAAACGTATGCTGCGTAAAGGCGGCACAATTATGTTCTCCAACAACAAACGCGGTTTTCGCATGGACCTTGAAGGGCTGGCTGAGCTTGGGTTGAAAGCACAAGAAATTACCCAGAAAACGCAATCGCAAGATTTTGCCCGCAACCGTCAAATCCATAACTGCTGGCTGGTTACCTCAGCCTGAAAGGATAAATAGATGTCATTAATTAGTATGCATGGTGCATGGCTGTCCTTCAGCGATGCGCCTCTCCTTGATAATGCAGAACTGCATATCGAAGAAAATGAACGCGTTTGCCTGGTCGGGCGTAACGGCGCGGGCAAGTCGACGCTCATGAAGATCCTTAACCGTGAGCAAGGTCTTGACGATGGTCGCATTGTGTATGAGCAGGATCTGGTGGTGGCGCGTCTGCAGCAGGACCCACCGCGTAACGTTAGCGGCAGCGTTTACGACTTTGTGGCTGAGGGGATTGAAGAGCAGGCTGAATATCTGAAGCGCTATCACGACATCTCCCACCTGGTGATGACCGATCCCAGCGAGAAGAATCTCAGTGAAATGGCGCGGCTTCAGGATTTACTCGATCATCACGGCTTATGGCAACTTGAAAGCCGCATTAATGAGGTGCTGGCGCAATTAGGTCTGGAAGCGGATATGCCTCTGGCATCCCTCTCCGGAGGGTGGCTGCGTAAAGCGGCGCTGGGCCGTGCGCTGGTCAGCGGGCCACGTGTGCTGCTCCTTGATGAACCGACGAACCACCTGGATATTGAAACGATCGACTGGCTGGAAGGGTTCCTGAAAACCTTCAGCGGGACCATCATCTTTATTTCTCACGACCGTTCATTTATTCGCAATATGGCGACGCGCATCGTGGATCTCGACCGCGGTAAGCTTGTGACCTACCCTGGCGATTACGACACTTACCTGCTGGAAAAAGAGGAGAACCTGCGCGTTGAAGAGCTGCAAAACGCTGAGTTCGATCGCAAGCTGGCGCAGGAGGAAGTCTGGATCCGTCAGGGCATCAAAGCGCGTCGCACCCGCAACGAAGGACGTGTTCGTGCGCTTAAAGCCATGCGCCGTGAGCGTAGCGAGCGTCGTGAAGTCATGGGAACGGCGAAGATGCAGGTAGAGGAGGCCACCCGCTCTGGCAAAATCGTTTTTGAAATGGAAAACGTCCATTATCAGGTCGATGGCAAAGTGCTGGTGAAAGGGTTCTCTGCCCAGGTTCAGCGTGGCGATAAAATTGCGCTGATTGGCCCGAACGGCTGCGGTAAGACGACGCTGCTGAAACTCATGCTGGGTCAGTTGCAGGCAGACAGCGGGCGCGTGCACTGTGGTACTAAGCTCGAAGTGGCCTACTTCGACCAGCACCGCGCTGAACTCGATCCCGACAGAACAGTGATGGATAACCTGGCGGAAGGCAAACAGGAAGTGATGGTGAATGGAAAGCCTCGTCATGTGCTGGGCTATCTGCAGGACTTCCTGTTCCACCCGAAACGTGCCATGACGCCAGTACGTGCGTTATCCGGTGGGGAACGAAACCGCCTGCTGCTGGCGCGCCTGTTCCTGAAGCCCAGCAATCTACTGATTCTCGATGAACCGACCAACGATCTGGATGTCGAAACCCTGGAACTGCTTGAGGAGCTGATTGATGGCTATCAGGGTACGGTGATGCTGGTGAGCCATGACCGTCAGTTTGTCGATAACACGGTGACCGAGTGCTGGATTTTTGAAGGCGGCGGTCAGATTGGTCGCTATGTCGGCGGGTATCATGATGCGCGGGGTCAACAGTCGTCGTCGCAGGCATTTAAAGCGCACCCTGCCAAGAAAGAGACAAAGCAACCGGCTGCTAAAGCGGATACTGTCAAACGCGGCGCGAACAAACTAAGCTATAACCTGCAGCGTGAGCTGGAACAACTGCCCCAGAAACTGGAATCCCTGGAAGCAGAGCTGGAAGCATTGCAGGCTCAGGTCGCGGACGGCAACTTCTTCAGCCAGCCTCATGACCACACCCAAAAAGTCTTAGCCGAACTGGCGCAGGCGGAACAAGCGCTGGAGGAGGCGTTTGAACGCTGGGAGTCTCTGGAGGCTCTGAAAAACGGCGCATAATTCAGGGAGCCAGTATGTGCGAACATCATCTTTCCACGCCTCACATTCTTTGTACGCAATGTGATTTGCTGGTGGCGTTACCGGCGTTGCAACATGGCCACAAGGCGGCTTGCCCGCGTTGTGGCACTACACTGACCACGCGCTGGGATGAACCACGGCAACGACCTACGGCGTATGCGCTGGTGGCACTGTTCATGCTGCTGCTCTCGAATCTCTTTCCTTTCGTTAACATGAAAGTTGCCGGGGTTACAAGCGAAGTGACACTGCTGCAGATTCCCGGCGTGATGTTCTCGGAAGATTACGCCAGCCTGGGAACCTTCTTCCTGCTTTTCGTACAATTTGTGCCTGCTTTTTGCCTGGTCACGATTTTACTGTTAGTCAATCGCGTCCCCCTGTCCTTGCGAACAAAAACCTTTCTGGCACGTGTTCTTTTCCAGTTGAGAACCTGGGGAATGGCGGAAATCTTCCTCGCCGGAGTGCTGGTAAGTTTTGTGAAGCTAATGGCTTACGGTGACGTCGGCATCGGCAGCAGTTTTATTCCCTGGTGCCTGTTTTGTCTGCTGCAGCTACGCACGGTGCAGTGCGTGGATCGTCACTGGTTGTGGGATGACTTAGCGCCCGCCCCACCCGTGTCCCGACCGCTGCAGGTAGGGGTGCCTGGGATCCGTCAGGGGCTGAGAAGCTGTCCGTGCTGCACGGCCATTGTTGAAGCGGATGAACCGGTATGCCCACGCTGCCATACGAAAGGGTTTGTACGGCGCAGAAACAGCTTGCAGTGGACGATGGCACTACTGGTTACCTCCATCATGCTGTATCTTCCGGCTAACATCCTGCCAATCATGATAACCGATCTCCTGGGCGACCGGATGCCCTCCACCATCCTGGCCGGAGTCATACTGCTCTGGAGTGAGGGATCTTATCCTGTCGCTCTGGTTATTTTTATCGCCAGTATTATGGTACCCACCCTGAAGATGATCGCCATCGCCTGGCTTTGCTGGGATGCAAAAGGCCATGGCCGTCGGGACAGTGAGCGCATGCATGTTGTCTATGAAATCGTAGAATTTGTGGGGCGCTGGTCGATGATTGATGTGTTTGTCATTGCCGTATTATCGGCACTGGTACGAATGGGCGGACTGATGAACATCTATCCGGCTATTGGGGCGCTGATGTTTGCGTTAGTGGTGATTGTCACCATGTTTGCGGCTATGACGTTCGATCCACGTCTGAGCTGGGACAGAGATCCTGAATCAAGCCATAAGGAGCAGTAAAACATGGAGAATAAAAGTGGGGAGGCCAAGGTGCAGAAAGTAAAGAACTGGTCGCCGGTCTGGATCTTCCCGATCGTGACGGCTCTCATAGGCGCATGGATCCTCTTTTACCATTACAGCCATCAGGGGCCTGAGGTTACGCTCATCACAACCAACGCTGAAGGTATCGTTGGGGGTAAAACCACCATAAAAAGCCGTAGCGTGGATGTGGGTGTGGTTGAAAGTACGACGCTTACCGATGACCTGACGCATGTTGAAATTAAGGCACGCCTGAATACCGGGATGGAGAAACTGCTCCATAACGACTCGGTGTTCTGGGTAGTAAAACCTCAGGTAGGCCGTGAGGGTATTAGCGGACTGGGTACACTGCTCTCCGGCGCCTATATTGAGTTGCAGCCCGGCAAAAAAGGCACCCAGCCGGATAACTATAAGCTGCTGGATTCACCACCGCTTGCACCGCCAGATGCGAAAGGCATCCGTGTGATTCTCGACAGCAAAAAAGCAGGGCAGCTCTCGCCGGGGGATCCGGTGCTGTTCCGCGGCTATCGGGTGGGCTCGGTTGAAACCAGTACCTTTGATACTGAAAAACGCACCATTACCTATCAACTCTTTATCAATGCGCCGAATGACAGGCTGGTAACCAGTAACGTGCGTTTCTGGAAAGACAGCGGTATCGCTGTTGACCTCACTTCAGCAGGCATGCGTGTTGAAATGGGTTCCCTGAGCACCCTGTTTGGGGGCGGTGTAAGCTTTGATGTGCCGGAGGGCAACGAAGCAGGGGAGCCGGTGGCGGAAAAAACGGCGTTTATGCTGTTTGATGACCAGCGGAGCATTCGGGAATCACTCTATACCCAGCACACTGACTATCTGTTGTTCTTCAAAGACTCTATTCGCGGTCTTCAGCCAGGGGCGCCCGTTGAGTTCCGTGGTATCCGACTGGGTACCGTTGAGAAAGTCCCGTACTTCACGCCTGAGATGCGGCAGAAACTGAATGATGATTACCGGATCCCCATCCTGATACGCATTGAGCCGGAACGCATTGCCAATCAGTTTGGTGGCGATGCCAATATCGATAGTCATCTCACTGAGCTGATGAAACGTGGTCTGCGTGCAGCCTTAAAGACTGGCAATATTGTCACCGGCGCGCTGTATGTTGATCTCGACTTCTACCCTAAAGCACCGGTGGTTAACGAAATGCCGGAATTTGGCGGGCACCGTATCATCCCTACAGTGAGTGGCGGCCTTGCACAGATCCAGCAACGGTTGATGGATACGCTCGACAAAATCAATAACCTGCCGCTGAACCCGATGATTTCGCAGGCAACCAATACGCTTTCAGAAACGCAACAAACGATGCGCCGTCTGCAGAAGACGCTCGATAATCTGAACAAACTGACCGCCAGTCAGTCAGTGCAGCAACTGCCTGCTGATATGCAGGGCACCCTGCGAGAACTCAACCGCAGTATGCAAGGCTTCCAGCCAGGCTCCGCGGCGTATAACAAAATGGTTGCTGATATGCAGCGCCTTGATCAGGTCTTGCGCGAGCTGCAACCTGTTCTTAAGACCCTGAATGAGAAGAGCAACGCGCTGGTATTTGAAGCAAAAGGCAAAGACGATCCGCAGCCGAAGAGGGCGAAAGAATGAAGAAAGGAGTAGTAGCACTGCTGGCGGTCTTGCTGACCGCCTGTAGCTCAGGGGATGACAGCAAAAACTACTATCAGCTACCGTCACCTCAATTCACCTCCACAGCCGCGGGCGATGCCCGTGGGCAGCGTTTGCTCTGGGTTGAACAGGTCAGCGTGCCCGATTATCTTGCCGGGAACGGCGTGGTATACCAGACCTCCGATGTGAAATATGTCATCGCGACTAAAAACCTGTGGGCGAGCCCGCTTGATCAACAGCTGCGAACTACGCTGGTGGCCGGTCTCAGTAAACAGCTACCGGGATGGGTTGTTGCTTCACAACCGCTCGGCAGTGTTCAGGACACCCTCAACGTGACGGTGACAGGGTTTCATGGACGCTACGACGGGCGGGTGATTGTCAGTGGCGAATGGTTGTTGAATCATCAGGGTCAGTTAACCAAGCGCCCCTTCCATGTTGAGCTGAAGCAGCAGCAGGATGGCTATGATGAAATGGTTAAAATGCTGGCGCAGGCGTGGCAGCAGGAAGCAGCCAGCATAGCCGGGGAGCTTAAACGCTTACCATAAGTAAAATTAATGCCGCGCTGAGGCCGTCATGCTGGTAAAGGTGGCGGCTTTTTTGTCTCTTTTTCTCATACAGTTACTTGTACTGGCTCACACTTTTTGTACAAACGAATTCTTTTCCAGGTCACATTTATGACACTGGCGTGAATTTTGCGCATTGACGTCAAACTTTATCCAGGGTATTCGTAGCCTGTGGTTGCACGATTTATGACCACTGTTTTCTTTTCCACCAGACCAGAAAAATGAGGGAAACGAGGCATGAAGAGACAAAAACGAGATCGCCTGGAACGGGCACATCAACGTGGATATCAGGCCGGCATTACCGGACGGCCTAAAGAAATGTGTCCTTATCAGACGCTGAATCAAAGGTCCTATTGGCTTGGAGGCTGGCGAGAAGCCATGGAAGACAGGGCCGTTATTGCTTGATTCTGTCTCTTTAGAAAAAGAAACCTCCGCCATGCGGAGGTTTCGCGCGTAGGGCGTCCGGCTATCAGAAAGCGGATGTATCCTGGAACAGACCTACTTTCAGATCGGATGCCGTATAGATTACACGTCCATCAACCAGTACTTCGCCATCTGCCAGACCCATGACCAGACGACGGTTAATGACACGTTTAAAGTGAATGCGGTAGGTGACTTTTTTCGCCGTTGGCAGAATCTGGCCGGTGAATTTCACTTCACCCACACCTAATGCGCGACCTTTACCTTCCGCACCCAGCCAGCCCAGATAAAAACCAACCAGCTGCCACATAGCGTCAAGACCGAGGCAGCCTGGCATCACCGGGTCGCCAATGAAATGGCAGCCGAAGAACCACAGGTCCGGATTGATATCCAGTTCAGCTTCTACATAGCCTTTGTCAAAATTGCCACCGGTTTCGGTCATTTTGACCACACGGTCCATCATCAGCATGCTTGGTGCTGGCAACTGCGGGCCTTTAGCGCCAAACAGCTCTCCGCGACCAGAGGCAAGAAGGTCTTCTTTTGTATAGGATTCGCGTTTATCTACCATGTTCTCAGTAAGCCTTATTGTGAGTTTCGGACGCAGGATAGCTAACACGTGTACGCTGAACAAGTCCGATCAGTTCGGACTGAACCAGCCAAGCCAGCGCAGCGGCCACGGATAACGATGACGTGCATCCTGCTGCGTTGCCTGAGCAATGCGTTCAAGTATCGTCTGCTTCAGCGTAGTCTGTCCTTCTTCATCCCACACTAATTGTGTCAGCAGGGGCAGCGCGTCCATTACATCTTCAATCGCCCAGATTGAGAACTGCCCGGCTTGTACCGCGTCAAGCAGCGACTGGCTAAGGCTGAGATGACGTACATTTGCAACCGGAATGATAACCCCTTGCTTACCATCCAGACCGCGGCTCTGGCAGACAGCAAAAAAGCCTTCAATTTTCTCGTTGAGTCCACCGACAGGCTGTGAACGACCGAACTGATCCACTGAGCCGGTGATGGCAATACTCTGCGTAACCGGTACCTCCGCGAGGGCGCTTATCAGCGCGCACAGTTCAGCCATTGAAGCACTGTCGCCATCAACTTCGCTGTAGGATTGTTCAAAGGTGAGGGACGCGGAGAATGGGATCTGCTGTTCAAGGTCGAGCTCAGACATCAAAAATGCCTGCATAATCATCATGCCTTTCGCATGAATATTGCCGCCCAGTTCAGCTTTGCGTTCAATGTCATTGAATTCACCATCGCCAATATGCACCACACAGCTGATGCGGGACGGCTCGCCAAAGGCGCGCGGATGGCCCGGGAATTCGATAACCGAGAGCGCATTGATCTGTCCAACACGCTCGCCTTCCGTTTCAATGAGGATTTGCTCAAGCAAAATCTCATCCTGCATACGTTCAGCCAGATAACCTTCCCGCCACTCGCGCTGCGTAAGCATGGTAGTAAATTGTTCGGCGCTGAAGTGGTCACTCTCCGTCAGGGCAGCAACCTCCCGCAGCTGGCGCGTAAGCCAGAGGAAACAAAGCGGTAGCGTTTCCTGATCGCCGGTATAACGCACGGCCTCACGAATGAGCAACGGCCAGGCATCGGCGGCAGGAGAGGGGAGACCAGCCTGGTGCGCTATCAGCATTACCCACTGACACCAGAGCGCCATGGTATCCGCATCGATGATTTGCAGGCTGTCTTCATACTCGCTGTAGATGGACTGGGCCGCCAGTTCAGGCTCCATCTCCTGGAAATCTGCCAGTGAATCACGTTCGCCAACCAGAATAACGTTGAGCTCAAGCGGCATGGAGGGTACAGCGACAGGCAGAGGACGAGATTCATCAAATGAAACCCAGTCGAACCGGCGTCGGGCGATCATGGATTTGAGACGCATCCACAGTAATGGCTGGGCCAGAAGCGTGCGCAAAGAGATAACAAGAACGCCCCCGTTCGCCTCATGAACCAGGCCGGGCTGCAACGTTATCTGATTGTTGAACTGACGCACGCAACCAAACAACTGCTCCGCTTCAACCCAATCGGCGATGACCACCTGCTGTTTTCCGGCAAAGCGCGCCAATTGATCCCGTGCGGGTTCAAAAGTAACCGAGGAGCCGCTTACCTGGTAATCACCACCATAGATTTGCGTTGATTCAGGAAGTATATCCTGCACCGCCCCGGCGATAACGGCCAGGTATTCTGCTTCCTCTGGGGCTTTCACCAGCATGAAGCGGCTGTCAGATGACGGGTGCAGCAACTGCTCCAGTGCATACTGTAAACGGGGTTGGGTATCGCCAAGGAAGTAGACGGAGTCGTCGGATAAGTCGGCCTGACTGAATATGTCCTGGTGACTGGCTGTCTCAGGAGTCAGTTCATTCCATTCGAGTTTTGTAATGGTCAAAGTCGTTTTTTTAGTCTGATGTAAAGGGCGGAATTATACCGTAAACGTCTGCACGGCACACACGGATTACACGTTTTCCTCGGGCAGAATTGCTGCGCTTATCTGCAGAATGTGATTTCTTTGCAGCAGACAAGGAAAAAACTGATATTCTGAAGAGAGTTACACGGTAACGCTGAGATCGCAATGAAATATCAACAACTCGAAAACCTTGAAAGCGGCTGGAAATGGAAGTATCTGGTAAAGAAGCACCGGGAAGGTGAGCTTATCACACGATATGTTGAGGCCAGCGCTGCCAAAGATGCTGTCGATTTATTGCTAACCCTCGAGCATGATCCCGTACAGGTGAATGCGTGGATAGAAAAGCATATCAACGCCTCTCTTATTAATCGCATGAAGCAAACCATTCGTGCCAGGCGTAAGCGTCATTTCAATGCTGAACACCAGCACACGCGAAAAAAATCTATCGATCTGGAATTTGTGGTCTGGCAGCGTCTTGCAGGGCTTGCACAACGTCGCGGTAAAACACTTTCCGAAACGGTGGTGCAACTGATTGAAGATGCCGAACATAAAGAAAAATACGCGACGACAATGTCATCGCTAAAGCACGATCTCCAGGCCTTACTGGGCAAAGAGTGAGTCCCATTTACTAAAGACAATAAAAAACCCCGCCAGGCGGGGTTTTTTTTAGACGGTAAAACTTAAGCCTGAGGCTGAGTTACAACGTCTTTGATACCTTTAACTTCGATCTCTACGCGACGGTCCGGCGCCAGGCAATCGATCAGCGCAGGGCGCGCTTTCACGTTGTCACAGGTGCTGCCAGTAACCGGGTTAGATTCACCCATGCCACGTGCGGAGATTTTGTTAGAAGGAATACCTTTAGAGATCAGGTAATCAACCACGGACTGAGCACGTTTCTCGGACAGACCCTGGTTGTAAGCGTCAGAACCGATACGGTCAGTGAAGCCCAGAACAACTACGGAACCGTCTTTCGGATCCAGGTTGCTCAGCTGGCTGTACATCTGATCCAGAGCCTGCTGGCCTTCAGGTTTCAGAGTTGCTTTGTTGAAGTTGAACAGAACGTCAGACTTCAGAGTGAAGTGCTTGGTCTGTACTTCTGGAGCCGGAGCCGGAGCCGGAGCAACAACTGGTGCTACGTCTTCCTGCTGGCCGAAACGGTAGGAAACACCAAGGCTCAGCAGACCGTTATCCTGACGGGTGCCAACGGTGTTAGCATCACCGATGTTGTTAACCCACTGGTATTCCAGACGAGTAGCGATATCGCGGGTCATTGCCCACTCAACACCACCTGCGAAGACCGGAGATACGCCAGTGTCGTGATCTTTGAAGTGAGCGTCTGCAGCAGGAGCATTTGCTTTAGAGTCTGCACGCCATACCATACCACCCAGACGGGTGTAGATGTCCAGATCGTCTGCTACCGGGTAGCTCAGCTTAGCGGTCAGCTGTACGCCTTGAGCTTTAAAAGCGCCGTTTACGGTATCGCCTTTATACTCTTCGCGGCCCAGCCAGTCGTAGCCCATTTCGAAGCCAACATACGGGTTAACCTGATAGCCACCGAACGCGCCAGCACCCAGTTGGTTTTCATGAGTCGGGCCATCGTTAGGAATGAAACCAGTATCATGGAACTGAGACCAGCCCAGTTTACCACCTGCATACCAGGTATTATCTTTCGGTGCGGCCTGCGCTACGGTAGCGAAACCAGCCAGTGCCACTGCAATCGCGATAGCTGTCTTTTTCATTTTTTGCGCCTCGTTATCATCCAAAAATCGCCATGGAAATCTCGGAGAGAAATCACGGTTAAATCCTTCACCGGGGGTCTTGCTCACTTATTACTCAGCAGATATCTTTTCGATATCTTTGGCTTATGCTGAGCACCCCTGGCGATGTAAAGTCTACAACGTAGTTGGAAACTTACAAGTGTGAACTCCGTCAGGCATATGAAAAAAAAGGCTTTGTATACACAATATTTAACAATTCTGCGCAAGCAATCAGCAGTCGAAACGTCAAAAAAAGGGCGCAAACCATGACCTGGCGCGGTATTTAGCTGATAACAATGGAAATGATAACTCAAGTAAATTTAATGCCAGGATTTATCTTATTTTTACTCAATGATACAAATTTGAATGAATTTTTACCCCGGAATGCTGTCTCGCATCCTGATGATCGCGTCTGACCGGACGCATAACAAACCCAATAGCATTACCTTCTTCTGCCGCCTGTGCCAGCTGCTGATGCTCATCCTGCGTCAGTTCATCTGCATGCCACCCAATAACAACACTGTAATTTCCGGTGCGTAAGGCGCGAATCATGGATTCCAGCGTCAGGCTCGGTGAGAGCTGGTTAATCTGCATCACTTTTGTAAGTGGCAATCCCGCAGACTGTACCCATTCGCGGCTCAATTTTTGCTGAGGCGTTAACCAAAGCTGCCAGCGTGACTGTTGACCAAGCTGTTGCAATAAAGGCAATAACAGTAATTGCGTCATTCCGGGCTGGTCTTCGCGATAGACCACTTCACTGATGAGCCCTGTAGAGACATTATGAGCATTCGCGTGAGGCGCGGAAATAAATTGTGTTGAACGATTTGCACGGCTTAGTGAGTGGTACATGATCAACCCAGCCCTAGTAGTTACTGTATGTTTATACAGTAACCCTCAGGCGTTTAAAGATCAACCTCATTTTCTGAAAGAGCCTCGCATTTTTGTGGCCTGATAGAGCGCAGTAATAAAATTCGCTTGCTGAGTGGCGCACACTTCCCTATGTTCCTGAGTAACGGATCCGTTAACTAAGATGCTGTTTTAGACCATGATTTAAAAGGAATAATCATGAAAAGCATATCCTATCAGAGGATCTATTTATCTCAGGAATATCTTGCAACACTGGGGGATATTCGATCCCGCGCCCTTTTCGGGGGATACAGTCTCTCTGTCGATGATGTCGTGTTTGCCATGGTGGCGAATGGAGAGTTGTATCTGCGCATGTGCGAAGAAAGTGCATCTTATACAGTGAAACGACAATCACCGTTGCTGACGTATAAAAAGCGTGGACGTCAGGTGTCACTTAACTATTATTTTGTGGATGAACATCTCTGGCACGACAGAGCCATGCTGGTCCGGCTCTCCTCATATTCCCTGAATGCCGCGCGCTCAGAAGCACAGCAGAAAAGAGCGGTTCTGCGCTTAAAGGATTTACCCAACCTCACCTTTCAGCTTGAGACCTTACTTTGCGAAGCAGGGGTCAGGGACCCGACGATGTTACGCATGTTGGGGGCAAAAGCATGCTGGTTACGCATGAAAAAGAGGAACAAAAATCTGGGTGTTAAAGTGTTACTGGCCCTCGAAGGGGCCATCTTTGGCATGCATGAAGCGGCGCTGCCTGCATGCCGGCGAAAGGAACTTATCGACTGGTTCAATACGCTCGACAGCAAAGCATGGGAGCCGCGTTAAACCAGCTGCTGACGTAAGTAACACATTTCCGGTAACAGGGATATCAGTAAGCCAATCTGTTGCAATACCAGAGGCTCTTTGCTGTCAGGCCTGGGCTCAAGATGCTTAATTCGCCGTGAGAGGTCTGCCAGCGTTAACTGCACGCGCTCCTCATCGGCAGGCTGATGATGGAGCGCATCGTCCACGTAACAGACAGCATCGTCCAGCAGCCGAAGAATTGCCGGGTGCGTTAGCTGTTCCCGATGAGCCCCAAGGGCAGAAATATAACTGATAAAAGTATGGTTCAGGCACAGCAAGCGGAAGGCAACATCGCGCTGCTCGGCAGAGGTTCCCGGTTCTGACGCCATATTGGAGACAACAGAAGCCAGTTCTGCATCGCGGTTGTAGGCGCTACGACGGGCAATACGATAAGCCAGACGGTTATCCCGTCCCTGGTGGTACTGCTCCAGAATGGCATCGAGGTAGCGACAGTTGGCATTTACGGCCTGTTCCGTGACCCGCTTAAGGTTACGAAAACGCCAGTCGGGCCAGATAAAACTCACCGCCGCCCAGGCAATCGCACACCCTATCAACGTATCGATAACGCGAGGTATGGCAACTTCAAATCCTTCGCCAAGCAAGTTAAAGCACAGTAAAACCAGAAGGGTGATGAACATCGTTGCCTGAGCATACTGCACAAGGCGAAAAGCAAAAAAGAGCACACCTGTAATAACGATGAGGATGAGTTGCCCTTCGAGCGAGGGGACGAAATAGAGTACCGGCAAACCCAGCGCGACACCGGCCAGCGTACCAATGATGCGTAGCGTCAGGCGATGCCGTGTGGCGTTATAGTTGGGCTGACATACAAACAGGCTGGTGAGCAATATCCAGTAGCCATGATGCAAACCCAGGGCCTGGATAACCCCATAACCCACGCACAATACAACAGACATACGTACCGCATGGCGGAATAGCGCCGATTCCGGCGTCAGATTGCTGCGTAAACGTAAGCAGATGTCGCTCAGTCCGTGCAGACTATCATCCGCCAGCAGGTTCTCGGTTTCATTTGACGCAGAGATGTGCGCCTGCCCGGACTCAATTGTGGCAAGTTGGGCATCTATAGCCCGCAGGTTGTCCAGCAGAAAACCCAGCGCTTTAAGCTGTTCATGCGATGTTGTACCACCGGCGCGGATCCTGTCCAGAGCGGCATCGAGATGAACAAAGGCACGCTCAAAACGCGTGTCGTGCTGGTAAGGCGTACGCAGCAGAATGGCCCGTGCCAGGTGAGCGCAGGCCAGCGACTGTTGCGATATCAACCGCTGAAAACGAAACATGACGTCGCTGTAGCGAAAATGCTCACGTAGCGCCTGGTACTGAATATGCGACGAACTGGCACGTTCGTGAATATCCTGAGCGACAAAATAGTAGCGCAGCGTTCTGCGGGTTCCGCGCTGGCCTCTGTCACCGCGAAGGCGCGTCAGTAGTGAGGCTTTAGTCTGATTCAGCGTCGTGACCAACTGACCATTCGCCAGCGCCAGTTCATATAAGGGTGCCTGACTTTCATCCTCCAGGTCAGGATCAAACAGGCGGGATTTGAGCTCAAGGTAATGCGAAAGCTGTTCATAACAGCGCGCCAGGTTGTCCTGCAGGGGACGGATAGGAAAAACCAGATGGCCTGCCAGAGTGAGCAGGTTAAACCAGACGGCGCCTGCAAGAAGCAGCAAAGGCTGCTGATACCAGATGCTATAAAGTGACGTCCCAAGCATAGTGTAGATGGCAATCAGTAGCGCGCCAAAAGCAATGGTGGCGTAACGCTGGCCCAGCCCTCCCAGCAAAATAAACCCGATCGTGGACAGGACAAGTCCAGGAGCAAACAGCCAGGGCCAGGGGAAAAGTAACTCGACTGAGGCCGACGCAATAAAAAAAGAGATCAGGGTGATAATGAGATTACGCAACCGCCCGGTGAGTCTGTCATCGAGGTCAGCCAGCGCGGCTGCAACCACACCAAGCGTCAGTGGGATGGTTAGCTTAACATCGCCCACAAGCCAGGGCAGGGCTGCAGCCCCACACAGAGCGATAAAAATGCGCACGTTATACAGCCAGGCACTGTTCCATGTATACCGGCGCAGAAGGGGACTTAACATAAACACAACATCCTGTTAAGGAAAACGCCGACGGGCGTTGGCTTCACGCGCGGCGCGAGCGACCTCGACGGAGACCACGCGACGTCCTACGGGCCAGAGAGCAATGGCGGCGATTTTGAAATTCGCCACCCCTACCGGGATGCCAATGAGGGTAATGCACTGCGTGATACCTGCCACAATGTGCATGATGCATAACCACCAGCCGAACAGCACAAACCACACCAGATTGAGCACGGTTCCGCCGGCATTGCGCAATGAACTTTTGCCTTCGGGATCAAGTTCGTCAACATGGATAGCTTCGTTGCCCCAGGGAACCAACGACAGCCGGGTGATTTCCCAGCAGGAGCGGGTCAGGGGAAGTGTAATAACCAGCATGACGCTAAAAACAGTGGCTATCAGCCAGCCCAGTGTGGTTGCAAATCCGCCAAGCACAAAATTCAGAATATTCAAAACGGTACGCATAATACCTCGCTGTAATCCATCCACTGAATGTTTTGGTCAATTGTAATGATTTTTTAAACTGGAGCACGTTTTCTCTGGCGGTTACACTGAGAATCACAGTCAGCTGAGAAACGATGTGTGATGGAACTAAAAGCAACTTCATTAGGAAAACGTCTGGCGCAGCATCCTTACGATCGCATTGCACTACTCCATGCCGGGGTGAAAGTTTCCGGCGATAAGCATGAATATTTGATTCCCTTCAACCAGTTACTTTCCATAGCGTGTAAGCGTGGGCTGGTCTGGGGAGAGCTCGAATTTGTGCTGGCGAATGATAAAGTAGTCCGTCTGCACGGTACGGAGTGGGCCGAAACCCAACGTTTCTATCAACATCTTGATGAACGCTGGCAAAGCTGGAGCGCAGAAATGAGCGACGTAGCGGCCGGTGTGCTCAGTGCGCAACTGGAGGCCATTACCGCCCGGGTTAATCACGGCGGCTGGCTGACGCGTTCCCGACTGGCCGGGTTAAAACAAGAAATTATCGAAGCGTTTGATGCGCTGCCTGTACCGCAACGCCGCCTTGTCTCTTTCGATAACTGCCGTGAGCTCTGGCAGCAGTGCCAGGCATGGTTGCAGGATACTGAAGCGCGTCGGGCTGAGCATAACCAGGCATGGACAGCGAAGATGCTCGCGGAGTATGCCCCTTTTTTCAATGATATTGAATCTTCCCCTCTTAACCCCGCCCAGGCGCGGGCGGTGGTCAACGGAGAGCGTTCCCTGTTGGTACTTGCCGGGGCTGGCAGCGGAAAAACCTCCGTGCTGGTCGCTCGCGCAGGCTGGCTGCTGGCCCGCGGTGAAGCCTCTCCCGAACAGATATTGCTGCTGGCCTTTGGGCGAAAAGCCGCACGTGAGATGGATGACCGTATCCGTGAACGCCTGCATACCGAGGACATTACGGCGCGTACCTTCCATGCGCTTGCGTTGTCCATTATCCAGCAGGGTGGGAAAAAAGCGCCCACCATCAGTGAACTGGAAAGTAATACCTCAGCGAGGGAGGCTTTACTGACCAGCACATGGCAGAGACAGTGCGCTGAGAAAAAATCTCAGGCCAATGGCTGGCGGCAGTGGCTCAGTGAAGAGTTAGACTGGGCGTTGCCGGAGGGAGATTTCTGGAATGATAAAAAGGTGCAGAAGCGTATTGCGGGGCGCCTGGATCGCTGGATAAGCCTCATCCGTATGCATGGCGCAGGTCAGGCAGAGATGATTGAAGCGGCGCCGGAGTCCATTCGTGCCCTTTTCAGCAAACGTATTAAGCTGCTGTCCCCGCTACTGAAAGCCTGGAAAGCGGCCCTGAAAGCGGAAAACGCAGTGGATTTCCCCGGATTAATTCACCAGGCCGTGGCGGTGCTGGAAAAAGGACGCTTTGTAAGTCCCTGGAAACATATCCTGGTGGATGAATTTCAGGATATCTCTCCACAGCGTGCGGCGCTGCTTGCGGCATTACGTCGGCAGAATTCAGAAACCACCTTGTTTGCTGTCGGGGATGACTGGCAGGCCATCTACCGCTTCAGTGGGGCGCAGCTTTCGCTCACGACCGCGTTTCACGATGCTTTCGGGGAAGGGGATCTCTGCGCGCTGGATACTACCTATCGCTTCAATGGTCGGATTGGCGAAGTCGCCAACGGATTTATCCAGCAGAACCCGCACCAACTGGCGAAGCCGTTAAACAGCATCAGGGCGGGCGACAAGAATGCGGTGATGTTACTGGCGGATGACCAACTGGATGCGCTGTTTGACAAGCTCAGCGGGTTTGCCACCCCCGACGATCGCATTCTGGTGCTGGCGCGTTATCACCATAGTAAGCCGGTCAGTCTCGACAAAGCCGCAACGCGCTGGCCCAGGTTAAATCTTGATTTTATGACCATTCATGCCAGTAAAGGGCAGCAGGCGGAATATGTCATTGTGCTCGGTCTTCATGACGGGCAGGATGGTTTCCCGGCTCCCGCGCGCGAGTCACTGATTGAAAAAGCCCTGCTGCCCGTGCCGGAAGATTTCCCTGATGCGGAAGAGCGACGTTTACTTTATGTGGCGCTGACGCGGGCCAAAAAGCGCGTATGGGTACTCTTTGATAAGGCAAACCCCTCGCGATTTGTTGAGGCATTAAAAAAGCAGAATGTTCAGGTAGCCCGAAAGCCATGAGAGCAGGCGGCATTGCCGCCTGATAACGCTTATTTAAGACGTTCAGCAAGGTAGCGCTGATAATCCGGAATCAGGATCTCAACACTGTCATTGAAGTGGGGCGACTGAATAATAAAATCTGCCGTTGAGAGGTTGGTGGCAACCGGAATATTCCAGACGGTTGCAAGACGCAGCAGCGCTTTGACATCGGGATCGTGCGGCACCGCATTTAGCGGATCCCAGAAGAAAATCAGCACATCAATTTTTCCCTCAGAGATAAGGGCGCCCACTTGCTGGTCGCCGCCCATCGGGCCACTCAGCATGGCGTTGACGGTAAGGCCGGTAGCACGCTGGATAAGATTCCCCGTCGTGCCCGTTGCGTAGAGCTCATGTTGTGCCAGTTGAGCCTGATGACGTTCAACCCAGGACATCAACATCTGTTTGCAGTGATCGTGCGCCACCAGCGCAATGTGCTTGCGCACCGGTAAAGAGCGTGTAGTGAGTTCCATGATTAACTTCCGTTATTTAATTTCGCTACAGATTACTGGAAGCGCCTGATGCTGCAAGAGAAGTCGACGAAAAAAAAGGGAGGTCGGGGATTCTGTTAACTGGCGCACATTCAGGACGGTGGCTGTTGCCTGATCCATTGCATAAAGCGATCCCGTGTGGCGGGGTCAGCCTGTTGATACCAGTATCTGAGTCGCTGTTCGGTCAGGTTTTGGGATTGCGCAGGCGGCATATCAAGCTCAGAAATGCCCGACAGCAGGGTACTGTCATCAGCCGTTGTGGTTGAAAATTGTGCAAGGGAGGCATACTTGCCGGCGTTATTATAGCCTTCTGCTGCTCTCTCGTAGTCCCCCTCTTTCAGGGGCGAATTGATGTCAAGGATATCGAGCTTAACGGGAATGGGCGTTGCGTTGCCATCCAGTAATGCCATATGCGGAGTAGCATTAAATCGTTCGGCCTCTTTTTGAGAGTCCAGTAATGGCAGGCTGAAATTGACCTGTCCGATGTGCTGCGTATTAAAGGTGGCAATCAATGCCACGGATGTAAAAAGGCGTGATTCATGATCGCGGGTACTAATCGTTTTTTCGACCCGGAAAACGACCTGATGCACTCCTTCTTCAAGTTCAATGCTCTCCGCGCCGCGTAATAACGAACTGGACACTTTTTTGCCATCCAGGACCAGCAGATCCACCTCGCCAGATAACCTCAGCGTGGTTGCCAGCAGTGGAATGGGTAAGAAAGCAATCATCATCACGACCGCACACCCGCCTCTCATTTCGCGCTCCTGTTTACGTGCCTTGCGGATAACCGGAACCTTCAGGTTTTAGCTCGTTATTACTATACAGAGATAACCAGGCGGAACGCTCTCATGCTTATGTATGGATAAATGGTTGCAACGGCATGTTTGGCGTACACTTTCAAAAACCGTAGGAGGAAACATGAAAGAGACAGACATCGCTGAAATCCTTACCACGACCCATACCATTGCTCTGGTCGGCGCGAGTGACAAACCTGACAGGCCGAGCTACCGCGTGATGAAATACCTTCTTGACCAGGGTTATCACGTCATCCCTGTTTCGCCAAAAGTGGCAGGAAGCACGTTGCTGGGACAAAAGGGGTACGCCACCCTCGCGGATGTGCCGGAAAAGGTCGATATGGTGGATGTGTTTCGTCATTCAGAAGCCGCCTGGGGTGTGGCGCAGGAGGCGATTGCCATTGGCGCGAAAACCCTCTGGCTGCAGTTGGGTGTGATAAACGAACAGGCAGCGGTTTTAGCCAGTGAGGCGGGAATGAAAGTGGTAATGGACCGGTGCCCGGCTATTGAGATACCGAGACTGGGGCTGACTAAATAAAAAACACCCCGCGATGCGGGGTGCTGTTAATGGCGGAGGCGAGGGGCCTGAAGTTGCTTACGAATGGATCGTGAGAGCTCGTCCATTGAGGATTGCTCAGGGTGTTCATCCGCGGTTTCACGCGTCAGCTGTGCTTCAGCGAGATAGGTATGGACTGGCTCGCCGTCATCCCCTTCCATAATCACATGGTACCAGGGCGCTGCGCGTAGTTCATCGTTCACCGCCACTTCATCAACCGGCGGTTCATCCAGAGAGTACTCTGCATCAATATCAAGCACGACGCCCAAATAACCCAGCAACGAGTGACGTACCTGCTGACCAATGCCGAATTTGCTGGCTATCATAGTCACCTCCTTAAAACAGTTACCTACATTGATATGTGGGCAACGTTCCAGAAATCAAGTTACATGACGCGACAGGCAAACCCTTTAAGATACAGCCCTTCCGGGTAAGGGGCGATCACCGGGTGATCGGCGGCCTGACGGAACTGCTCTATAAATTGTACATCACGACCAGCATCTATTGCGGCATCAGCGATAATTTTCTGGAACAGATCGGTCGTCATCAGCCCGGAGCAGGAGAAGGTCATCAACACGCCGCCGGGGTTGAGAAGTTGGATTGCCAGCATGTTAATGTCTTTATAACCGCGGCAGGCACCCTGAAGCTGACTTTTGTTTTCAACAAATTTTGGCGGGTCCATCACAATGACATCAAAGGTCTCACCCTGATCACGATATTTACGCAGTAACTTAAACACATCATCACGAACGAACTCCGCTTTGCTGAGGTCGAGCTGGTTAAGTTCGACATTCTTTTTCGCTACGTCCAGCGCTTCCTGTGAGGTATCAACACTCACAACCTGACGGCAGTTTCCCATCAGGGCAGAGACAGCAAAACCGCCGGTATAAGAGAAGCAGTTGAGGACACGTTTGTCGGCGACATAGCGACGGGTAGCGAGACGGCTGTCCCGCTGATCGAGGTAGTAACCAGTCTTGTGACCCGCCTGGATATCGACGTACAGCTTCATGCCATTTTCTTCAATGGGCAACAGTGTCGGCGGCAATTCACCCAGAACCGGACCTTGCGTGAGCTCCATACCCTCTTTTTTACGCACGGCAACGTCACTGCGATCATAAATTGAACAGGCCGGATAGAGCGCCTGCAGCGCCGATAAAAGCGCAGGGCGCTGATATTCCGCGCCCGCGCTCAGAAGCTGTAGCACCAGAAAATTACCAAAACGGTCGATTGTCACCCCAGGTAAGCCATCCGATTCGCCCGCGACGAGACGATAGCTGTCAAGGCCATCACGCTGCGCCAGCCAGTCACGCCAGGTCTGCGCCTGCTCAATACGGCGGGTAAAGAAATCGATGTCAATCGCTTCGTTTTTATCGAAAGTCCAGACACGAGCACGGATTTGCGAAGCAGGCGAGAAAGCGCCGCGCGCCAGCCATTTGCCCTGGGCATCCACGATATCAACGGTTTCACCCAGGCTGGCTTTCCCTTCCATACGGGCGACAGCGCCAGAGAAAACCCACGGGTGGCGGCGCAGCAGCGATTTTTCGCGGCCTTTGGTCAAAATTAAACGTGCACTCATAGTTAATTATTCAGCTAAACGGGAGAAATTGGGCGCTATTGTCAGGGGTTCATGCTGTAATTGCAACGCACCACGTATTAATCTGAATGTTCACTTTCAAAAACCACAACCCCAAGCGTGCCGGCAATTGCGCTGACGTTGCTGTCACCGTGTCGGATCCAGTTCTTGATATAGTCAATGAGATTTTTATCTCCGGAAGCATCCCAGAGGTTCAGGTAGCCCACCGCTTTCCAGCGCTGAATTTCTCGGAAAAAAACATGTTCACACAGATAATAAGAGACGCCGTGGATGTGCTTTAAACTGGCTCGGTCCCAGATGCGGGTAATGCTTTTCAGTTCAAGCATCGTGATATTGTCATTGATAAACTGCAGGATGGCGGAGGCAGGAATATTTTTCGGCACATCCCTGAGTACCTCCTGAAGATAGCCAAAGACCCGTGTGTTGTTCTCATTTATCGTGGGGTGATGGGCGAGTGGCAATGAGTTCCAGTGGTCCTGAATATAGTAGAGGTTACTCATTGCAGCCGCTTCACAGATAGCCTCTTCAAACCAGTGGTGTTTATGAACGTTCGCTCTGTCATACCGGCAATATGCGTGGCACAGCATGTGGGTAAACTGATACATGATCATCCCCCAGTTTGTGGCATCCGTGATATTGAGACAAACACGGTAATTATCTTTTTCTTTAATGATGAACTGAGGCGAAAAAACCATTGGGCAGGAGGAGCGCATTGCATTGGTCAGAATAATATTTTTCTCCAGCCCGTAGCCCACCATTTCGGCAAAGGTACGGTAGGTTTCGGCGAGTATAACGTCCAACACCTCTGCCTCAATGCCATGCCACTGCCTGATATCGCTTACAGCAATGCGGATGTGCGCCATTTATCTTCCTGTAGAGTAAAGGGTTAACAAGAGTCCATCTGAAAACGATTACGTGGTACATAGCACCCGTGATGCCTGAGTCATAATGTCACACGGAAATTGCTTATCCTCAAACGAATCAGAAGCTTAGTCTTGTTTTTGTCGCCAGAGGTACAGTTTACTAAAATTAACAGTACTAAAGGCTAACACAGAAGCAAAACCACAAAAATAAGGGGGATTTATGACCAGCACCGCACCATCTTGCACAATCTGTTGGGTACATGGGCGTGTTCAGGGGGTGGGATTTCGCTACAGCACACAACATGAGGCACAACGCCTGGGCTTGACGGGGTACGCCCGGAATATGGATGACGGGAGTGTCGAAGTGGTTGCCTGCGGACATCAGGAAAGGGTTGATCAACTGATTACATGGTTAAAGGCGGGCGGGCCACGCAGTGCCAGAGTTGAGCGAGTTCTTACCGAACCGCATCAACCCGACAGTAAGTGGTCAAATTTCAGTATCCGCTACTAAATACACTTTACCGGCTTAGGCAGGCCAGCAATTTTGGTCGCCTGCTTTGCCGGCCCTTTTGGAAAGAGGCGATACAAATATCGACTGTTGCCTTTCTCTTCACCAAACTTATTGGCCATCGCTTTTACCAGCATACGTATGGCTGGCGACGTATTAAATTCCAGATAGAAATCGCGGACAAAGCGCACCACTTCCCAGTGCTCTACAGAAAGGGTAATGCCTTCGTTTTCAGCGATAGCCAGCGCCAGCCCATCACTCCAGAGCGTAGTATCTTTCAGATAGCCTTCGCTATCGGTCTCTATTTCTTTGCCTTCAAAAATCATGATGTATCGCAATGTTAGTCAGTCACGGCGAGGCAGTGTAACAAAAAACAAAGCCCCGCTTAAGCGGGGCCTGGAAGTGATGTCCTAAGAGGATCAATCTCGGCTGGCGAAGCCAAGGATACTCAACAGGCTGACAAAAATGTTGTAGATAGAGACATACAGGCTGACGGTGGCGCGGATGTAATTGGTCTCGCCGCCGTTAATGATATTACTGGTTTCATACAGGATGGCACCTGTTGAAATCAGGATAAACACCGCGCTGATAGCAAGGTGCAGGGCAGGCAACTGCAGGAAGATGTTCGCTACCATCCCGATAAGCACAACCACGATGCCCGCCATCAGCATACCGCCGAGGAAAGACATGTCTTTACGGGTAGTCAGAACATAAGCCGAGCAGCAGAAGAACACCAACGCGGTGCCACCAAGTGCCAGCGCAATCACATCCCCCATACCGGCGGAGAGATAGGCATTCAGAATGGGGCCCAGGATGTAGCCAAGGAAGCCCGTAAACGCAAAGGCCGAAACAATACCGATGGGCTGATTAGCAGTTTTATAGGTCAGGAACATCAGACCATACATTCCCACCAGCGTCAGGATCAGTCCGGGCGAAGGCAGCGCCAGCAGCGTGCTTGCCGTGGCGGTGATAGCAGAAAACGCCAGGGTCAGGCTAAGAAGAAAATAGGTGTTACGCAGCACTTTATGGGTGCTAAGCAACGATGTACGGTCGCGCGAGGAGGTAATTATACGATCCATGAGGCACTCTCTTTAAATAATGTCATATGTGCAGAGGATAGAAAATCCCGGTTTCCTTACCTAGCTGTTTTACCCATCTTTACTCTGAATACTTCCCGGTTAACATAGTTATTTATCCTGCATTTTTAACAAATATCGATACTAGCGCGCATTTGTTAAAAATAACCCTACCTGTGTCTTATATGTAGCTGAAAAATATTGCCCTGACCTGAATTGGCAGCTAAGAGTGTAAGCGCACCGTCATCATAAAAAACCTTCAGGGCGTAGGATATGAAATCACATACTTTGACGCATGTAGCACTGAGCCTGTTTTTAATCAGTGGGTTAGGGAGTGCCACTTACTCTTTTGCGGCCAGCGTACCACCGGGTACTGTACTGGCCGCGCAGCAGGAACTGGTTCGTAATAATGGAAGTGAGCCTGCATCACTGGATCCACATAAAGTAGAAAGCGATGTTGAATTCACTATTATCAGTGATTTATTCGATGGGCTTGTTGCGGTAAAAAATGATGGCTCAATTGAGCCCCGACTCGCACAAGCATGGGAAAACAAAGACAATACGGTCTGGATTTTTCATCTTCGTCCAAAGGTGACCTGGTCAGATGGTACTGCCATTACCGCTAAAGATTTCGCCTGGAGTTGGCAGCGGCTGGTGGATCCTAAAACGGCATCGCCCTATGCGAGCTATCCGGGAAACATGCATATCGAGAACGCCCGCGAGATTGCGCTTGGTAGTAAACCTGCTGAGAGCCTGGGTGTAAAAGCGCTGGATGACAACACCCTGGAAATTCGTCTGACGCAGCCTAACGCTGCCTTTCTGGCCATGCTCGCGCACCCTTCGATGGTGCCTGTCGACAGGATCCTTATCAATCGCTTTGCTGAGAAATGGACGAAACCGGAACATATTGTCACCAGTGGCGCATACAAACTGAGTGAGTGGGTGGTAAATGAAAAAATTGTCGCCCAGCGCAATACGCGTTACTGGAACAATAAAGACACCATCATTAATAAAGTAACCTACCTGCCGATTACCTCAGAAACCGCTGACGTAAACCGTTTCAGGGCGGGTGAAATTGATGTCACCTACAGTGTGCCAGTGAATCAGTTTGCCCAGTTGAAAGCGACCCTGGGCGACCAGATGAAAGTGCTGCCGTTGCTCTCAACCTATTACTATGAACTCAATACCACCCGGCCTCCATTTAATGATGCGCGGGTCAGGCTGGCGCTGAACATGGCGCTCGACAAAGATATCATTGCACAGAAGGTGATGGCGCAAGGGCAACGCCCCGCCTGGTTAATCAGCCAGCCTGAGATCGGCGGCATCACATTGACCGCCCCGGAGTATGCCTCATGGCCACGCGAAAAGCGTATTGACGAGGCCAGGAAACTGCTGAACGAGGCCGGGTATAACGATGCCCATCCCCTGTCGTTTTCTCTGCTCTATAACACAATGGAGACGCATCAGCGGCTGGCCATTGCCGTCAGTTCGATGTGGAAGAAAAATCTGGGAGTAGAGGCAAAACTGCAAAATCAGGAATGGAAAACCATGCTGGATACCATGCATACCGGCAACTTTGATGCCGTCCGATATTCCTGGATTGCGGATTACGATGATGCTGCCACCTTTTTAAATAACTTCCGCACCGACGATAGCGAAAACACGTCGAAGTACAGTAACCCTGCCTATGACGACGCGCTCCGGAATGCGGCTAAAGCCGGGGATGTCACTGAACGCGGCCGCTTTTATCAGCAGGCGGAGGATATACTGGCGAAAGATGTTCCGGCCATTCCGCTCTATCACTACGTTCGTGCACATCTTGTGAAACCCTGGGTAGGGGGATTTGCGCCCGATCGGCTGGGATATTTCTTTACCAAAGATCTTTATATCAAAAAACATGAGCAGTAAGGTGAGGTGAAAAGTGCTGGTTTAATAGTCAATTTGTTTTAATTTCAGACGATTAAATCACATTTGTCTGTTTTTCAGGCAAACGGTGCATAACGGGCTTTACAGACGTCATCGGGATGTTTATAGTGCGCCTCATTCCGGAAGTGTGGCCGAGCGGTTGAAGGCACCGGTCTTGAAAACCGGCGACCCGAAAGGGTTCCAGAGTTCGAATCTCTGCGCTTCCGCCAGATTAAACAAGGGGTTACCGAAAGGTAACCCCTTTGTTTTTTGGCCTCTTGGTATGGTGTAGGTATATTCACTTGGTATATTTTCCGACCCTCCATCCTCATTCTTCCTCTGTATCACTCAAAAATGGCAGGTCCAGCGACGGAGAAATTTTTATTTTCCTATCGTAAACCAGCACCTGACTCTCTGTTTTGTGACCACTGAATAACTGCTTATCTTTACCAGATCCTTCGTAGTCTGAAATAGCCTTAGCTTTAACGTCATGGTAAGTACCCGGTATGGTTTTACCCAGGGAAACTTCCGCAGCTTTCTTCGCTTTATTCCACCAGTTGTTAAAAGTTTTACGGTTGAGTTTCCCTCCATCCGGTCCAGCGATTACCAGTCCATTGGACCGATCACCGGGTAGCCACTGGAACAGCTTTTGAAGAAGTTCAGCCAAGTTGGCGTGGAGTGCCGGGAGGAATACTATCAGGAGATTGGTGAGAAAAAGGCTCATAAATTGGGGGCCAAGAGGTTACAACAGTTGCTTGAGTAAATGGGGCTTGATCGTGTATCACCGAAATATTTATATAGATGAACATCAAATGCATACTGATATATCATCAATATGGGATTGATGAATATAATTTTTCTTACTTCTATACAAAAGACATTTATCAAACAAATATAATGAAATTAATAACTCACTGAAAGCATTGGGTTAATAAAAAATATAAATGAGAGTATGATTCGTGAATACTTTATAATATTAAGAATAAGCATAAATTTTAGTTATGATGTGGCTCTGCTTTTAATGATTCAGGTAGGGTTATTCCTAATTTCAGGTTGTACATAACTAACGGTTTTCTCGCGATAATATGAAGGAATATAATAAATTGTCTCACTAATTTTTTACTCAATGATGATAATGTGGCATTAAGTTGCCTGAAAGTAGGAGGGACTTTGCGATCTAATCGAACAAAACCACATATATTTCGACTGACAAATTCAGTGGGGGCTTGTGGTACCAACGAGGTAAAAGAAGTTAAAAATCTACAGTTAATGTTAGATGCTGCAGGTTATACCTTGAGTACAGGACGGCCATTACCCCTGACGGGACACTGTTCAACTGATATTATTGAAGCAATACGCTGGTATCAGTCGCTATTAAGAATGTTTCCAACAGGGCGTGTATAACCCACTGACATCTGGTTTGTGGAGGCAATGCGCAATGCCTCAAGCACTGAATGGCGACCTAAGCATAGTGGCGGTATCTTGACAGTGAAGGAAGGGCAGTTGACTTTCGACTATGAAGGTGCTGATTATATCACTGCGGTGGAACCTTTTCGACAACCTGCTCGTATGCCGTGGTTCTCTCGTATTTTACACAACCCTACCAATAACTCTGGTGTAACGTTAGGACGTGGTTTTGATATGAAGAAGCGAAGTGCTGGCGAAATACTCTCAATTCTAAGACAGGACGGGATTGAGGAGTATAAAGCGCAGCTTTGTGCTCTGGCATCACATCTATCAGGACGCGAGGCTGATATTTTTATTGAAGTTTATGGCCCATTGGTAGGGGAGATTAGCCATTATCAACAGGTCAGGCTTTTTGAGTTATCATATGCTGAAAAAGTCAGTTACGCTCAACACCTTTATCTAAAATTTTCAGCAAAAGTGCCATCACCTCCATCATGGGATAGTATAGACCAGAAAATTAAAGATACTTTTGTTGATACACTATTCCAGGGGAATGTTACAGCGAGTGATATGGTAGCAGTAATGGCTAAAAATGGCAGTAAACAAGATATTATTACATATCTGAATAATGATATTTATCAAAAGAATGATCCTCGTCGGTTAACTTTACGGTTGAATTACTTAAAATGAAAATAATATTTTTATTAGCTTTCCTGTTAGCATTTCAGTTTAGTGCGCTAGCTGACTCACTTCCAATATTGAAAAATAAAGCGGTTGAAAATTGTGTCGCAAAATATGGTGAGGAAGATGATGAATGTCTTGGTTCTCTGAATGATAAGACAAACAATGAACTACAAAGCATCTATAATGAAAAGTTTCATGAGTTAGAGAAAGCTGATTATACAAAATGGTGGATGGGAACTAAGGAGCAAAAACAGAATATGTTATCTGCTTTCAAAAAAAGTCAAGATGAATGGATTCAATATAGAGATAATTTTTGCCAAGTGCTAACAACAAGTGAGCAGGGTGGTCATGCTTTTGGTGAAGTGATGTTGAGTTGTCTGATTAATATGAATAATAACAGGATTACAGAGATAAAAAACATCAATCCTTAGAATATTCTATTTTCATTACACGGAGATGTTTTTATCTTCCGCTATTATTCAGGCATGATTCTATACAGAAAAGTTCATGGATAAAAGATTATAAAATATAACGGGGTTAAATATGCATCTTGCTTTTTTCTTATTTGAATTGTCTATTCTAGATGAAATGAATGAAGGTTTATTAATGCTATTCTCAACAGAACATTAAAAATCAAGCACGGCCTTTGTGCATTTTTATCACCAGAGTAATGATTTCAGCATCAATTTTTTTGCAGTGGCTTTCCTATAAAGTATTCGTTCATTTATTAAGCCTGGACTTCCTGACGATTTAGCAGCGGTGTTAGCTGTTGAGTGACTTACAGGATTGAACTCACTAATAAAACTACTCAAAAGACATTGTCTTTTCTTATCTGGTCTGCGCAGCGTAGTATGTGCGGATCTATATTTTTTTTATTTCATATGCAAATGCATCATCATCACGTAGCTTACGATATCCTGCTCTAAACGCCTTTATTGATGGATGGTTTTTGAATTCTTCAACCGTATTAAAATATGCTAATAAATCACTGTTGTCTACCTATGCTTTCCTCATATATACCTCGTTAATAAATAGTAGATATAGTTTTATGTTAAGTTATATAGAGAAAGTGTCAAATTAATGAGTAGGTTAAATATTTTATTTCTACTTTGGTAGCATAAAAGAATTCAGGATGTTTTTACTTATTATTGTCGTGTTTTAAGATGCAGCTTTTAGATTGGTGTCGATTTCAGACACGTTTTTTATTGCTGCCTCATTTTCTTTTATTCTTTTATATACCTTTCGCGGTTTATCGATCTGGACACTGTTTTTAGTATTAGGAACAGCATTATTTTTCTTCTTCGTGCTAAAAACAAATGCATCTGTGTACTGATCTGCTCCCCATTCATTAACACACGCCGATGTAAGTAATGTCTTCATAAGCCACATGAGGTCATCCCCATGAAAAAGCTTTTTTCCGAGGAACAGATCATCAGTATCCTCCGCGAGGCTGAAGCCGGGCTTTCTGCCCGTGAGCTTTGCCGCAAGCACGCCATTTCCGACGCCACCTTTTACACCTGGCGTAAGACGTATGGCGGTATGGAGGTGCCCGAGGTTAAGCGACTGAAGTCGCTTGAGGAAGAGAACGCCAGACTCAGGACGCTGCTTGCCGAAACCATGCTGGATAAGGAGGCACTTCAGGTGGCTCTGGCGCACGTACTGACGACAGGCCAGAAGCGGGAAGCCGTTGAGTTTATGTGTGATGCGACCGGTCTGACGCAACGTCGTGTCTGCAGGCTTACAGGTTTATCCCTGTCGACCTGCCGCTATGAGGCTCAGCGTCTGGCGGCTGATGCATATTTATCAGGGCGTATCACTTAACTGGCACCCGAACGAAGGCGTTTTGGTTACCGGCGCATCTGGCAGTTATTACGTAGGGAGGGGCTTCACGGCAACCACAAGCGGGTATACCGCATTTACCACCTTAACGGCCTGAGTGTGAAGCGCAGACGACGTCGTAAGGGTCTGGCTACTGAGCGGCTTTCGCTTGTCCGGCCGGATGTGCCGAACCAGACCTGGTCGATGGATTTTGTCATGGATGCACTTGCCAGCGGCCGCCGGATTAAGTGCCTGACTTGTGTGGATGATTTCACGAAGAAGCGTCTGACGATCAGCGTTACTTTCGGGATTTCAGGCGTTCAGGTCACGCGTATTCCAGACAGTATCGCGCTCTTTCGTGGCTGCCCGTCGGCAATAAGAACCGATCAGGGCCCGGAATTTACCTGCCGTGCGCTCGGTCAATGGGCCTTTGAGCATAGTGTGGAGCTGCGGCTTATCCAGCCAGGTAAACCAACGCAGAACGGATCTCCATAAAATGTCGGATTTTTTCGGATGTAGCAACACGTCCTCGAACAATCGATTTTGACAACATATTGTTTATTAATGATAAAATGAACGATTTCTGACATTTTCGGACATCAATTTGCGGGCTGCGCTTCCGCCAGATTAAACAAAGGGCTTACCATCAGGTAAGTCCTTTGTTTTTCTGGCAAAGCAAATCTAATCCCCTTGCTACAGGCGTAGCGAACGCAGCTGCAGCACAACATTTTTCTCCCACTACGCTACATCTACTTAAGTATATAACGCGCAACGAGCCTTCAGTCGGACACCGCCTCTTGCTATTACCTGTTAGCTTCGTCCCTTCGCCCGACGCCCGGAGAAAACTCGCTATACTCATCCAACGCGTCCCGTACGCTCTGCGCTAACCAACCATGATGAGTCTGATGAAAACCCTTTATCTGAGCCTGCTTTGCCTCATTTTTCTGGCGATATTTTTAAGCCTTGCCCTTTCACTACACCAGCGGGAATCCCTGGCGCAGGATGGATGGTGGTCTGCCAGACGTGATTCCACAGGCATGGCGCCGGATGCACGGCGTTACGCCAGTCAGGCCGTTGTCCAGATCTATGCGGCCCCCACCTGGGGCTGGAAGGGGGTAGTGGCGGTGCACCCGTGGATAATCTTCAAACGTGCCGGTGAAACCGACTATAGCCGCTATGAAGTAATTAGCTGGGGAGCAGGGCAAAAAGTGCGACGAAACCAGAACACCCCGGACGGTTACTGGTACGGGGCAAAGCCGCGCCTGCTGGTGGAACATCGCGGGGCCGCTGCCGGGGCCATGATCCCTAAGATAGAAGCGGCTATCGCCTCTTACCCCTGGCCTGAGACTTATCGCGCCTGGCCGGGCCCGAACAGTAATACTTTTATCGCCCATATCGGGCGCGAAGTTCCGGAGCTGAGACTGGATATGCCTGCCAATGCGCCAGGAAAAGATTTTCGGGGGCTGCTCAATCCTGTCGGTTTACCACCCTCCGGGCGAGGGATCCAGGTTTCGCTGCTGGGCGTCGCGGGCTTCACGCTGGGGAGAGAGGAGGGGCTTGAGCTCAACATCCTCAGTGTAAATATCGGTGTGAGCTTTTCACCGCTACGCCTGCGTCTGCCATTTATTGGCGGGCTTGGTGGGGATAATTTACAAAAAAACAGCGCTCCGGATGCGGAATAGGGACGTTGTTGCTGAATGGGCCACGCGATTCGCCGCCCATTCAGAGGGGAGCCAGACTCAGCCGCGCCCCACGAAAGGCATCGTGGTGGCCATTACGGTGATAAACTGCACGTTAGTATCGAGCGGCACGCCGGCCATATAGACCACGCTGTTCGCCACCTGCGAGACATCCATCATCGCCTCCACCATCACCTCCCCGTTGGCCTGTTTTACCCCTTTCGCCATTCGCTGAGAAAGTTCGGTATGGGCATTCCCAATATCTATCTGACCACAGGCAATGCCATATTTACGCCCATCGAGCGAAATGCTTTTAGTCAGGCCGGTCACGCCATGTTTCGTGGCTGTGTAAGCCGCAGAATCCGGGCGGGGGGCATGCGCCGAAATCGAACCATTGTTTATGATGCGCCCGCCCTGTGGAGATTGCTCCTTCATCAGACGGAAGGCACCCTGAGCGCAAAGGAACATCCCTGTCAGATTGACGTCAACGACCGCGGTCCATTTTTCATAGCTCAGCTCCTCGAAAGGGATACCCGGAAAGTTGGTGCCTGCATTGTTAAAGAGCACATCAAGATGACCACATTTTTCTTTGATTCGGTTAAACAATGCCGCTACGGATTCAGGGTCGGTGACATCGGTGGGAACCACCATCGACTGCTCACCGCCGCCGAGCGCCGATACCGTTTCCAGCATGGGCTCAAGACGTCGCCCGGCCAGGACGATAAAATATCCCGCGTGAGAGAGCGCAATGGCTGTCGCTCTGCCTATCCCGCTGCCCGCGCCGGTCACCAGCGCAATCTTTGTTGAAGCGAACATAGTTACATCCTTTGTTATTCAGTGATTTCAAATGCCCCACTCAGGGGGCTTAGCTTGTCAGGCTGGCATCAGGACGCTGCCCACTCAGCGCCTGGGCAAGGCTTGCCAGCACCATTTCACCCATCGCGGTTCGCGTTTCGACCGTAGCGCTGGCACGATGTGCCTGCAGCACCACATTATCCATGCCACAAAGCGGGGCCGGAACGTTTGGCTCGTCAACAAACACGTCCAGTCCCGCCCCCTGAATCTTACCTGACACCAGGGCTTGTACCAGATCCGGCTCATTAACCAGTTTTCCCCGGGCAATGTTTATCAAAAAGCCCTGTTCCCCGAGCGCCGCCAGTACAGGGGCGTTAACAATGCCTTCCGCTTTGTCGGCAGAGGCGGAGAGGATCAGCGCGTCACTCTTACCTGCCAGCTCCTGCAGATCGGCGATAAAGGGGTAATCCAAATCGGCCATAGCATGGAGATCGGTGTAAGCAATCGGGCAACCGAAGGCTGACGCGCGAGTCGCTATCGCACGTCCCACTCGGCCCATCCCCACGATGCCGATACGCATTCCGCTAAAGCGGCGGGAGAGGGGAATGGCGCCAGGATGGGGGTTCTTCGCCCACTCACCGTTACGTACCACGCGGTCGCCCGAGCAAATACCACGGCAGGTGGCAATCAGCAGGCCAATGGCGAGATCTGCAACATCTTCTGTCAGGGCGCCGAGGGTAGCGGTGACGTGGATCTTACGCTTGCGTGCATACTCAAGGTCGACAGCGTCTACGCCTACGCCGTTGATGGCGACCACTTCCAGCGCCGGAAGTTGTTCCATTAAGGCATTGCTGATGCCGGTATGTCCTCCTGAAACCACGCCGCGAATACTGTTACCGTACTCCTTAATAAAGGCTGCTTTGTCTTCTATTTCAAAATAGCGGTGAACGGTATAAAGCGCGTTTAGTTTCTCGCTGATGGCGGGAATAAGAATGGGATTTAACTGCAGGATGCTGGGTTTCATAACAATATGTCCATAGTTGCGGCCAGGCGTGGCAGGCTAATGTTTTCGTTGTGCTGAACAGGAGAGGCGAATTAACTCAGCCGTCTCTCAAGTATTTCAATTGAGATATTTTGCGGCCCACGGATAAAACAACCGCGCACGCCGGGACGAATCGTAACGGGCTCCTGCGTGAAGACTACCCCTCTGCTTTTCAGGGTACTGGCGACTTCATCAAGGTTGTCCACGGTCAAACCAAAATGGTCCAGACCCTGGTAGGGAGGCAAAGGGGGTGGAGCAACGCCGTCACCGTCAGTGACGGGGGCAATAAATATGTTTATCCCCGCGAGGCGAATATCGACTTTTCCGGAGTGACGGATGATCCGGGCATCCAGGCAACGTTCGAACCATTCGGCGGTTGCTTCAGGATCCGGACTGCGTAACTGCAAATGATCCCAGGTAAATTCAGACACAGTTTCCTCTCTTTTGATAATGCCAGCCCGGGCGACCAACCCGCTACACGCGGCGTGAAGGCTGCTCAGGCCTGGTTGTAACACTCACGCAAGACCGCAAACGGCACGGGTTCCGGCGTGGTTAATCCATTTCAATACGCGACAAAGGCCCCAGCAGGAAGGAGTAAGCAAATGCACCAATCAGGCACATGATGCCCATCATATTGAGCGCCCAGAAAAACTGCCCGGTGACATGAAGAATATAACCAATCATGATAGGGGTGGTGACGCCGGCAATATTCGCCGCAAGGCTGGTGATACTGCTGGTTAATCCAATATATTGCCGGGGCGCTATTTCTGAAACCGCGGCCCATGACGAGGAACCTACGCCCTGCGCAAAGAAAGAGATAGTTAAAATAACAATTATCAGTTCATTGGAGGTCACGAAATTTACTAATAAAATGGAAGAGCCAAGTAGCGTCCCAATAATCAAAGGCGCTTTACGGGCAACCGACATAGAGTAGCCACGGCGAATAAAGAAGTCAGAGAAAAAGCCTGCCAGCAATATTCCTGCGGTGGCGCCAATAAACGGCAGCGCCTGGAATATACCGACTTTGATCATCGTCATCTGACGCTCTTCCACAAGATAGGTCATAAACCAGGTGGTAAAGAACACCAGAATCGCGTTATTACAGAACTTACCCAGGCAGATAGCCAGGATCTGACGATGTTTGAGCAATCTGAGCGCGTTTTTCCAGTCAAAACGATCGCGCTCTTTTTTGCCAACAAGACCACCACCTTCCTGAATATGTTTTAATTCAGCTTCGTTAACCGCACGGTGATTTAAAGGGTCGCGATACCAGATGTACCATAAAATACCAAACAGTACCCCTGCGCCACCGGTCAGATAAAAGGCGGAGCGCCAGCCAAATCCATTGGCAATCCAAAGTAAAAGACCGGTAAATAAAGGGGTGCCGATATACTGCCCCATCACATACACGCTGGTGGCAAAACCACGTTCGGTAGTGGGGAACCACATGGTGACGGCCCGGGCGTTTGACGGAAAAGCGGGTGCTTCCAGCGCGCCAATCGCCAGGCGCGAGCCGAACAGCATAGTAAAGCCGCTGGCAATACCCTGTGTCATGGTGGCTAACGACCAGGTTATCAGTGAAAAAGCATAGGCAATACGGGAACCCAGTACGTCAGCGATAATGCCACCGGGCACAAGTGCAATAGCGTAGGTAAGGCCAAATGCCGCAAATATTTGCCCCATTTGTACTTTATCCAGTGCCAGATCTTTACTGATGAATGGGGCTAAAATACCCAGGCTCGATCGATCAACGAAATTGATAATTGTCGCGAACAGGATCAGCGCTAGCATGTAATAGCGAATACGTGTGGCTTTTTTTTGTGGAACTACTCTGGCATCTATTGATGCCTCGGTAAGTTCTTGTTGTTGAATGCTATTCATATTTTTGTCCTTCATGCATTTGTAGGTATACGTAATAATTACCAACCGGTACCACGGGTGTTAATTATTTTGTAAGGTGTCTTCTCGACCAGGTGCCCATAGAGTTTTGTGAGCAACGGTTCTGTTAATAAAAAATCCAATGCGTTTTTCAGGCCGGTTATTAAAACCGTAAAACACCCTTTATTTTTTATGCTGTACCGCTGCGTGCTATTTTGCATTTCTTATTGGGCATCAATTTGTCAGGCTTCACTGCATATGACCATTGATAAAAGTGACGTTAGAATATCGTTTTGCCAGGATCAATCTTGATTAAAATAATCAATACTCATCTTTGCATTACAGATTAAGGAGTGTGACGCAATAGCAAAAGATCGCATTTATTTATTGACAGGCAAAAATAATAGGGAATGAAAGTTTCGCACCCTCCGGTAAAACGTCCCGGAGGAAGGGAAAGGGGAGTGAAACTTCCCCGCGTTAGGCTAAAGGGGCAATTTTGCGATCTGTCTATCAGTTGATTTGCAAAATCAATCTTGATAGGCCAAAAATGCATATATAGAGTTATTTGATTCGCTTTGATTTTTCTTAAGGTGCCCTGAAGGGGGCCGCACTCCGCGCTCATCAGAAAGCTAACCGGACAGACTTATGCAACCAAAGACGACCCACTCCCCCTGGCTTACGCTGGACGAGGTTCAGGCCTATCTCGGCGTCAGGGCGCAAACCATTTATGCCTACGTCAGCAGGGGGCTGATCGCTTCCCATCCGGACCCGCAAAATACCCGACGCAGCCTGTACAGCGCAGAAAACATACAGAGCCTGAAGCAGAAGAAGCAGCAGGGACGCAAACGAGAGACTCTCGCGGTAAATACGCTGTTTGGCACTGAACCCAGCATCCCGACCGCTATTTCGACCTTTGCAAAAGGGCATCTGTACTACCGGGGCAGAGATGTTATCGCTTTTTCAGAGCAGGCGACGCTGGAGGAGACGGCGCGCCTGCTCTGGAGCGCGGAGAGTGACGCAGGGTTTTCCGTCCCGACCAGGGACTATCCACCTGCCGCACCTGAGCGTTCTCATGCCTTTATCGCGCTGGCGACGGCAACAGCGACCGGACACTCAACTCATGGCCGCACCGCCAGAGTATTGCATGCTGAAGCCGCCACACTGGTGGGGCATCTGGCTGCGACCTTTGGTGCGCAAAATCATCCGGCGCTGTTGATTCATGAGCGTCTGGCCCTTGGTTGGGGAGTGAACGAGGAGGTGGCCGATATTTTACGCAGAGCAATGGTTCTGCTGGCCGATCATGAACTGACCAGTTCGGCGTTTGCGGCGAGGATCGCCGCCTCAAACGGAGCCTCCCTTCCTGCCTGCCTGCTGACCGGACTGGCGACCTTTACCGGGCCGCTGCATGGCGATGCCACTCAGCGCGTAAGAGCCCTGTTTGATGAGGTCGAGCGGTCCAGCGCCGATCAGGTGGTCAACCGCTATCTCTCCTCCGCCATTCCCATTCCGGGCTTCGGTCACCACCTCTACCCGGACGGTGACCCACGGGCAGGTGCCCTGCTTGCACAATTCACTCCGCCGGAGGAGATTGCGAAATTTATTGAGAAAGTGATCACCCTGACCGGGCTGCTGCCCAACATCGATGTGGTGCTGGCGGCGCTGGTCACGCGTTATCGCCTGTTGGGTGATGCAGCCTTCGCGCTCTTCTCCATCGCCCGCAGTGTGGGACTACTGGCGCATGCTATGGAGCAGATCAACACGGGTAAAGTTATCCGCCCGCGTGGCCGCTACGTTGGTCCTGCGCTTGAACTCCCCTGACGCCTGCAACCGCCGCGCAGAGCGTGCTGTCACTTCTGCGCGCGGCTTCGCAGCAAACCTTCACAAATATGTCACACTTTCTTTTCCCCTATCAGGATGAGGATGTCAGGATGAAGCTTTCACTTTGGGCGCTTGCCGCAGCTGCTACGTTACCTTTTGCTGCCGGGACTGAGGCGCAAACCACGCCAGCGGGTTATCAGCTTGAGCAAGTGCTGATCATGAGCCGGCATAACCTGCGCGCACCGCTGGCTAATAACGGCAGCGTTCTCGAACAATCGACAGCCCGACAGTGGCCTGAATGGGATGTACCCGGCGGGCAGCTCACCACCAAAGGCGGGGTACTGGAAGTCTACATGGGCCATTACCTGCGTGAATGGCTTGTAGAGAATAAGCTGGTAACATCCGGTGAATGCCCGGCACCGGGTGCCGTTTACGCCTATGCCAACAGCCTGCAACGCACGGTGGCCACCGCGCAATTCTTTATCACCGGCGCGTTTCCCGGCTGCGATGTGCCCGTTCATCACCAGGAAAAAATGGGCACCATGGATCCGACGTTTAATCCGGTGATAACTGACGGGTCGGCAGCGTTCAGCGAGCAGGCGGTGAAGGCAATGGAGACGCAGCGCCAGAAGGATGCGCTTGATGAAAGTTATCAGTTGCTGGAAAAGATTACCCAGTTTGATCAGTCTCCCTCCTGCAAAGAAAAACAGGTTTGCGACCTGACCAGCGGCAAAGAGGTATTCAGTGCGAAAGTGCAGCAGGAACCTGGCGTATCGGGGCCGCTGAAGGTCGGTAACTCGCTGGTGGATGCCTTTACGTTGCAGTATTACGAAGGTTTTCCACTGGACCAGGTGGCCTGGGGCGAAATCAAATCTGACCAGCAGTGGCGCGTGCTGTCGAAGCTGAAAAATAGCTATCAGGATGCGCTCTTCACTTCACCCGCCGTGGCGCAAAATGTGGCGAAACCGCTGGTGAAATATATCGATAAAACCCTGGTGAGCGAGGCGGCGAAGGCAGCGAAAGTGACCCTGCTGGTCGGGCACGACTCCAACATTGCATCGCTACTGACGGCGCTGGACTTTGCTCCTTATCAGTTGCATGACCAGTATGAGCGTACGCCGATAGGGGGCAAAATTGTGTTTCAGCGCTGGAATGATCCAACGGCGAAACGTGAGCTCATGAAGATTGAGTACGTTTACCAGAGTAGCGAGCAACTGCGTAATGCAAACCCGTTGACGCTAAAAGAGCCTGCCCAGCGCGTGACCCTGGCACTGAAAGGGTGTCCGGTAGACGATAACGGTTTTTGCCCGCTGGAGAAATTTAATGCGCTGTTAAACGCGGCGGCGAAATAAAAAAAAGCCCCCGCTCAAGCGGGGGCGTGTCAGGTCAGACGTTCTTGCGCTCAATGGTTTGTTCGCCCCAGAAGAGCGAGTCTTTGTCCGTTTTTTCAAAGGCGCGCATTAGCACTTCATCGCTGCCTTCTTCCCAGATTTTCTCAGCCAGTACTTCGTCATAGTCCGCCACTTCGAAAATGGCTTCCGCTATCTCCGGTGAGGTGTTACGTAAGCTGGCCCATTCTCCCACGCGATGTGCTTTTGCTTCTTGAGTTGGCATAGAAATCCTCCTGTAAAACATTAGCCTTTGAGTTTGACCGCCAGACCGGCGACGTATTCACCTTGATAACGGGCGATGGATAACTCTTCCTGGCTCGGCTGCCGGGAACCATCCGCCCCGGCGATGGTTGTCGCGCCATAAGGCGTACCCCCACGAACCTGCGAAATATCGAACAGCTCCTGCGCGGCGTAGCCAATAGGCACGATAACCATCCCATGATGTGCAAGGGTAGTCCATGTTGAAGAGATTGTATGTTCCTGACCGCCGCCCGTCCCGGTTGAGCTGAAAACACTGCCGAGTTTGCCGTAAAGCGCGCCGGAGGCCCAGAGCCCGCCGGTCTGGTCAAGAAAGGTACGCATCTGACCGGCCATATTGCCAAAGCGGGTCGGCGTACCAAACAGAATGGCGTCATAATCAGTCAGCTCCTGCGCGGTGGCGACCGGCGCGGTATGGGTTTTGCCGCCCGCTTTAGCGAAGGCTTCAGCCGACATAGTTTCAGGCACACGCTTGACCACTACCTCCACGTTGTCCACCTTGCGTGCCCCTTCGGCTACGGCCTGGGCCAGGGTTTCGACATGTCCATACATGGAGTAAAAAAGCACCAGGATTTTAGCGCTACCAGGTTCTCTATTCTGCATTTATCAACCCTTCGTTGCGATGAGATCACCATTGAGTGTAGCAAACGAAACATCAGTTACTGACCCGGTGAAAATTCGAGCCGTAGAACAGGGCTATCGCCTGCGGTCAGAAGGGCCTGCGACAGCTCCTGATAAAAAGGTTCCACCCAGGGCATTGACCTTCAAAATACTGCCCGCTGTCGTTATTAATGCTTCTGGTTTCACCTTTAAGGATTGTCGCAATTTGACACATTTTTACCGCTGCCGTTTTTGCAATGCATAAGAGTGACTTATTAATTGATGAAAATAAAAATCGCTTTTTTGCAGGCGTAGCTGTTGCAGAATATTACGATTCACTGGCCGCTTGCCCTGGGTTTACTAAGATTAGATTCACGTGACGCAGATTATGGCGATGCCATAGCGGCACACGGTGAAAGAATCCTCTTTTACTGAATGCAGTATGATGACTAATGTTTCACTTAACCGGAGGTTCGAAATGGCAAACCATCGTGGTGGTTCAGGTAATTTCGCTGAAGACCGTGAAAGAGCATCAGAAGCAGGCCGTAAAGGTGGCCAGCAAAGCGGGGGGAATTTTAAAAATGACCCTCAGCGCGCCTCGGAAGCTGGTAAGAAAGGGGGCAAAAGCGGCCACGGGAACAGTCGCAGCAGTTAGTTAAGACTGATGCACCGTGGTGACGGTGAAGCTTCATTGTCACCGTCTGCTGACCGCCGGTTTATACCGGCGGTTTTTTATTGCCTGATGAACACTATAAAGGGCCCTGCGCTTAATTCGTCCTCAAGTGAGACAGGGGTTACTTGATGTATAGGGTTTATATAAGGTAAAAGATAAAACCTCATCCGCCCGCGCGCATTACCCCCGGTGCCATTTTCAGGCATGCGGGATGAGTAAAAGCAGCGCAAAAGAGGGGTTGAACTCCCTTTACTGACAACGCACACTACCGTTTTACGTTAACCGGTTTGCAACATGCGCCCCTCACGTTTTACCTTCTCGATCTCTGCCCAGGAATCTCTCCTGATCCTCATCACCATGTTCTGGGGCGGCACGTTTCTTGCGGTACAGTATGCCGTCACCCTCAGCGGCCCCTTCTTTTTTGTGGGCCTGCGTTTTGCCACGGCCGGGCTGGCTGTCGCACTTTTATCTCTGAAAATCCTGCGTGGCATCACCTGGCTTGAGGTAAAAGCGGGGGTCGCCATTGGTATTGCTATTGCCTTTGGCTACAGCCTGCAGACCTGGGGGTTGCAGTCAATTTCCAGCAGTAAGTCGGCATTTATCACTGCCATGTATGTGCCCCTGGTGCCACTGCTGCAATGGCTGTGCCTTGGGCGAATGCCAGGGCTGATGTCCTGCGTGGGGATCGTGCTTGCCTTTACTGGCCTCATTTTTCTTGCCGGACCAGAGGGAAATATGCTGGCGCTGGGCGAGGGGGAGCTTATTACCCTCGCGGGTGCGCTGGCGATTGCCGCGGAAATCATCCTGATCAGCGCCTGGGCGGGTAAAGTGGACGTGCGTCGGGTGACGGTGGTGCAACTGCTGACGGCCTCGGTAATCGCCTTTGCCTGTATGGCTCCGGCAGGTGAGTCCGTTCCTGAACTGTCGCCTGCTTTGCTGATGGTGGCGGCAGGGCTGGGTATTTTCAGCGCCATTATTCAGGTCACCATGAACTGGGCTCAACGTAGCGTCTCCCCAACCCGCGCCACGGTTATCTACACGGGGGAACCGGTGTGGGCGGGAATTTTTGGCCGCCTGGCAGGTGAGCGTCTGCCTGCTCTGGCTATCCTGGGTGGGGTGTTTATTATTGCCGGGGTGTTGGTAAGCGAACTGAAGCTTAGAAAGCGTAAGAAAGCGGCGCTGGCGACAGCGCCGGATGAGTCCTGAACCCTGCTCAGGCGGGGCTGAGAGCTCCCCGGTAATATGACGTTTTACAGCGATACCACGGCGAAATGAGAATAAAACCGTCACCACGATGAATGGGTCCGGCTGAAAATCGATGAGGCGTTGACGACTGACCGGGAGCCCGGGTCGCCAGGGGGGCGGTGAACCACCCTGGCACGTTCACGGGTTCTGTCGCTACAGACAAGCAAGGAACATAAGGTAAACGGAATGACCCTCAGCCCCGCATGTTTCCCCTCACCCTGGCCCTCCCCCAAAAGGGGCGAGGGGACCTTTCGTGCTCTCATTTTTTTCGAGGATCCTTCAGCAGGCGGGGGGACGGGGCAGGGTGTGGTAATGGCGGTTAAACCACATTAAACCGCCCGGATCGGGACGATGGGCGCTGTCTTCAATGGTGCAAAACAGAATATCATGCGTCCCCACGCTCATCACCTGGCTGATGCGACAGTCAAACGAGACCAGTGCGCCAGCCAGACGCGGGCAACCCGTTTCCCCGGTTTCCCAGTCTGCCGCACCGAAGCGTTCAGCCATAGAGGTCTTACCGCCAAAAAGGGTGGATAATGCCTCCTGGCCCGCTGCCAGGGTATTGACGCATAACGTCTGATTCTGACTGAACACTGGCCAGACCGATGCGGAGCGGTTAAGGCATACCAGTAGCGTCGGCGGTGAATCGGTCACGCTGCAGACTGCACTGGCGGTGAATCCCGCCTGGCCTGCCGGACCATCAGTGGTAATAATGTTCACCGCCGCACCCACGCAGGACATGGCATCACGAAAATGCTGTTGGCTGATTCCCATCTCTTCTCCTTAACGAAGCACGCAGGCATCGTCAAATGCCAGGCGCGGCAGACGCGCGTAAAGTTTACTTTCATCACCATAGCCAATGTTCACAAGCAGGGTGCTGCGAAAATCGCTGTCGGCAAAAAAGGTGGTATCCACGATGTCACGGTTAAATCCGGACATCGGCCCCGTATCCAGTCCCAGCGCCCGGCAGGCGAAAATAAGATAGGCCGCCTGCATCGCGCTGTTACGAAATGCCGTCTCCTGGGCCAGTTCAGGACTTGAGGTAAACCAGCTCCGGGCGTCACCGTGCGGAAAGAGGGCAGGGAGTTTGTCGTAAAAGCGATTGTCCCAGGCGACAATCGCGGTGACCGGCGCGCTCAGGGTTTTTTCCAGGTTACCGCCGGAAAGGGCCGGACGCAGCTGCGCTTTACCTTGCGGAGTGCGGATAAAGACAAAACGGGCCGGGCTGCAGTTGGCCGACGTGGGTCCCATCTTCAGCAGATCGTAAATCTCTTGTAATGTCGCGTCGCTGACCATCCTGTCCTGCCAGCCGTTGTGGGTACGTGCGGCAGTAAACAGGGTATTCAGCGCACTTTGGCTAACGGCTTCACTCATAAATACTCCTTTTGCACCGCTGCCGTAGCGGGCAGCACTCTTGCCAGCCCCTCGAGCAGCAGACCATTAAACTCATCGCTTTCGGTTACATTGCAGGCGTGACCGCCGCGGGCCATCACCACCCTGATGCTGTTAACAAGCGCCTGGTGCAGCGCCTGCGAACAGGTACAGGGGACCAGCATGTCATCCTGCGAACAGATAATGAGCGCCGGAGCGCGGATCTGACGGGCCGTGGCGCTGAAATCCGCTTCTTTCAGGGCCTGTAAACGGCGCTGGAGATTGTGTTCTCCCTGAAAGTGCGCAAGGGCCAGGGCCTCCTCCGCTTCCAGGCGCGGGGCATGGGCTGAGAGCCAGTCCGCCGGATAGAGAAACAGCGGCTGCGCCTCCACCCAGGCAGGCGGCCCACCCGCCTGCAATAACCGTTCGCGAATATGAAAACAGCGACGGGTGTGTGTATCCAGCGATAACCAGCCGTTCACCAGTACCAGGGCGCTGACCGACTGCGGATAATCCAGCGCCAGCTGCATTCCCACCAGCGCACCCAGCGCATGACCGACCACGCAAAATCTTAGGATCCCCGCCTGTTGCAGCGCGCTTTGCAACTCGCCCGCCATGTCGCTTATCTGGTAATTATCCGGCAGGGTGGCCGGATTGTTTCCCGTGCCGCACTGGTCGTAACAGACCACCTGATAGCGGGCCGACAGCGCCTCCCTCTGCGTCAGCCAGTAGCTCCCGTTACCGCCCAGTCCGGCAATCATCACTATGACAGGCGCGCCGGGGTAAGGGGCCGGGGTAAGGGAAATGTTCATGGCAGCCTCACTTGCCGATATGGGCAACGGTAGCAATTTCCACCAGTGCTTCCGGCTTCACCAGCCCACACTGGATGCAAAAGCGTGCGGGTTTATCGCCAGGGAAAAACTCGGCATAGATTTCATTAATCGCGGCGTAGTTTTTCCAGTCGGTGATAAAGATGCTGTTGAATGTCACGTCCTCCATCGTACCCCCCGCCGTCTCGATAACGCTGCGAATAGTCTCGAGCACATGGCGGGTTTGCGCCTTTGTGTCGCCGGGGAACACCACATTGTTCTGCTTATCAAAGGGCAGTGTGCCGGAGACATAGACCACGCCATCGGCCAGCGTGCCGGGAACAAAAGGGGCGATGGGCGTGGTGGTGCCAGCGGGAATAATGACCTGTTTTGGCATAAGTGTGCTCCTAAGCAATATTCATAAGTGGCTGGGGAGAGAGGGCGGAACAGAAGGTATCGACGTCGCTGACCCAGCCAAAAAAGGTTTCGATATTAAAAAGCGCCGCCTGCTGCGCAAACGCCGGACCGGCCTGATGGGTGGCGTCTTCGAGCACGATGCCGAAATACTCCAGAAAGAAGCCATCACGCAGGGTTGACTCCACGCAGACGTTGGTGGCAATACCAGTGAAAACCAGATGGCGAATGCCCCGGCTGCGTAACATGCTGTCCAGTGACGTATTGAAAAAGCCGCTATAGCGCGGTTTGGGCAGCACAATGTCCCCTTCCTGCGGCACCAGCTCATCCACCAGTTGGTAGTCCCAGCTGCCTTTCGCCAGCAATGTCCCTTTCAGTTCAGGGTGCTTACGCATGGTTTTCAGGGCATTGGATTTATGCCAGTTAGGCGATCCTGGCCCGCCGGCTTCTACGTACTGGTCATCCCAGCCGTTCTGAAACCAGATAATTTGCATTCCTGCCGCACGGGCGGCCGCCACGGCGGTGTTGATCTTCGCAATCACCGCAGCCGTGGCGGAGACATCAAATCCGGCAAGATCGAGATATCCTCCCTGGCTTGCATAGGCATTCTGCATGTCCACCACAATGAGTGCACTCTGCGCCGGTGTGAAAGAGACCGCTTCAGGACGGGCGGGTAATGTCAGCATCAGGCTACCTCCCTGGTGGGGGCGGCGATATGGCTTCGGCACTGCATCAGCGGTTGGATCCGCTCACCAAAATCTTCCACACCCTGAAGGAAATCATCGAAGGTCAGGAGCACGCCGTCGGTGCCCGGCACGGTCGCCACCTCGTCGAGCAGACGTGCTACCGTCGCGTATGAACCCACCAGGGTGCCCATATTGATATTGACCGCGGAGGTCGGGTCCGCCATCTGGCGCACGTTGGTGTCACTGCCGGAACGGGTGTCTTTCTGACTCTGTTCGGTCAGCCATGCCAGCGCTTCGTCATCGGCTCCCGCTTTGTAGTGTTCCCATTTGGCACGGGCGGCCTCGTCGGTTTCGTCGGCGATGACCATAAACAGCACATACGAACCGACATCACGCCCGGTTTTCTGCGCCGCTTCGCACATGCGCTGAGCCGTAGGGGCAAAAGCGGTAGGCGTGTTAACCCCCTTGCCGAAGCAGAAGTTGTAATCAGCATACTGCGCGGAGAAGGCCATCCCGGCATCGCTCTGCCCGGCACAGATAACTTTCATCGGCGTCGACGGCTGCGGGCTGACGCGACAGTCATTCATGGTGAAAAATTCACCTTTAAGGTCGCTTTTGCCGCTGCCCCACAGATCACGAAGCACCTGTACATACTCCGTCAGATAGTCATAGCGACGGGAAAAGTACTCGTCCCCCGGCCATATGCCCATCTGCTCATATTCCGGTTTTTGCCAACCGGTCACCAGATTCACACCAAAGCGCCCGCCGGAGATGGAATCGATGGTCGAGGCCATACGCGCCACAATAGCCGGGGGAAGGGTCAGGGTGGCGGCGGTGGCATAAATTTGAATGCGTGAGGTCACGGCCGCCAGCCCGGCCATCAGAGTGAAGGACTCAAGGTTGTGATCCCAGAACTCGGTCTTGCCGCCGAACCCCCGCAGCTTGATCATCGAAAGTGCAAAGTCGAAGTGATAATGCTCCGCCTTTTGCACAATCGCCTTGTTCAGCTCAAAGGTCGGTTTGTATTGCGGCGCATGGGTGGAAATGAGCCAGCCGTTGTTGCCAATCGGAACAAAAACACCAATTTTCATCTCGTACCTCGCGTTGTCAGGTGAAGGGGGGCGTGGTGTGGCTGATTGCCGAATTCTCTGCCGGTCATACTTCACGTTTCAGCAGTGTTGGCTTCGCTTGTCCACCCCATTCACTTACCTGAGTAAGCTACTGGGATCTGCGCTTGCCGCCTTGCTGCATCGTGAATGACATAGGGCAGTACGCCTTCCGAGAACGGGTTTGCAAAGGCGATGCCAGAATTGAAAAAGGTATTGTTGTCAACGTGTTAAATAAAAGTTGGCAAAATGAGAGTGAAAAAAGTGGACTGAATGGTCAAATAGAGTGCACAAAAAACAGGCAGCTTTGCGCTATTGCTGTGCAGGGGTCGAGTCCGCACCGGCCATTTGCTATGCTTGGCGCAAAGGGTAAAGGAGAGCGATCATGGCGCAGGGTACGGCGAAAAAAACGGGCAAACGCATGCAGGCGGTGAATGAGAAACGCGGGGTTATTCTTGCCGCAGCGCTGGAAACCTTCTCTCTGTATGGCATTCATGGCACCCGCCTCGAAAAAGTCGCCGAGCGGGCCGGGGTATCGAAAACCAATCTGCTCTATTACTACCCGTCGAAGGAGGCGCTCTATCTTGCGGTACTGCAACAGATTCTGGACGTCTGGCTGGCGCCGCTGAAAGCGTTTCGTGAAGATCTTGCCCCGCTGGTGGCTATTCGTGAGTACATCCGCCAGAAGCTTGAAGTCTCGCGCGATAACCCTCAGGCCTCACGGCTTTTTTGTCTGGAGATGTTGCAGGGGGCGCCGGTGCTGAATGCGGAACTCAGCGGGACGCTAAAAACGCTGGTGGAGGAAAAATCGGCGATCGTTGCTGGCTGGGTGGCCAGCGGAAAACTGGCCCCGGTTGACCCGCATCATCTGATTTTTATGATCTGGGCATCGACCCAGCACTACGCCGACTTCGCCTCCCAGGTGGAGGCGGTGACCGGCAAAAATTTACAGGATGAAGCCTTCTTTAACAGCACGGTGGATAACGTGCAGCGGATGATCATTGAGGGCATTCGCCCGCGTTAACCGGCTGGCGGCAACGGGCAGCTCATATCTCCCTCCTCGCACTGTAACAGGGAGGAGAGCCAGGCTTCACGCTCAATGGTTTTGTCGGCGATACACTGGTTATGAATCATCGGCTGGACGCTGCCACCTTCGACACCCGAGGCGATGAACTCACAGTCGGCATCGCGCAGTGTAATCCAGGCCTGCTGCGCCTTTTTCATCAACTCACGTTGCGCGGGGGCGGCGCGTTTCAGCGCGTCCTGCCAGGTCTGGTTAAGTTTTTTATCCGCGGTCTGTGCCTGCTCAGCGGTGCACATGTTCATGGCAGTCTGGGTACTGGCGTTGTCGCACTCATCCGCCAGAGCACCTGCGCTGGCCAGCAGGGTTGCGGCGGCAATCAGGATAATTTTCATCTTCTCTCCCTGTTTAGCAAGACCCCGGTAACGGCAGATGACCGGGGCGATGGCTGTAGTTTATCCTATGGTCATTAAACTGGCATTACCGCCTGCCGCCGCGGTGTTGACGCTTAACGAACGTTCAATCCACAGCCGTTCCAGCAGTATATTGCGCTCACCACGTGCAAAGCCCTGCACCGAAACAATCGCGCCATCACGGGCGGCAACGTCGGCACAAAGCTCACGCAGTTGATCGGAGTCGCCGTGGTATATCACTGCATCGAAGCTTTCAGCCATCAGCGTTTCCGCAGGTGCGAGCGCAATATGCGGCCCCAGCGCGTCCGGCAGCTGTTTTAGCAGATCGCGATGCATACCGTCTTCCGGCCACAACACTTTACAACCGCATGCCAGTGCAGCGGCCAGCTGGACCAGGGCGTCCGGGGCATTATCCGCTATACACAGTACCCGCTCGCGCGGCAGCAGCGTCAGGGTGTTACGCTCACCGGTAGGGCCAGGAAGGATGCGCTGCGTACCTGCCTGCGCCAGCTCAGCGAAGGTGCGACACTGTGCCTGCAGATCAGGTTTACCAGCGGCCCACTCACGCAGAATCTCTAACGGCCCAAGCAGGGCGGATTTGATCTGCGTGTCCGCCGCTGTGGTGCCGTCCTGGCGGGACAGCGTGCGCAGTACCGCGTCCTCCGGTCGGCTTGCCAGCAGGCGGTAGAGGTAAAGCGGGCCTCCCGCTTTCGGACCCGTGCCGGATAAACCCTCTCCGCCAAACGGCTGCACGCCCACCACCGCACCTACCATATTGCGGTTCACATAGAGGTTCCCGACGTGCGCCCGCCCGGTGACCTGACCGATGGTTTCATCGATACGGGTATGTACGCCCAGGGTCAACCCGTAGCCGGAGGCGTTGATCTGACCGATCAGCTCATCGAGTTGGTTACGGCTGTAGCGCACCACGTGCAGCACCGGACCAAAGACCTCTTTTTGCAGTTCGTCGAACCGCTCAAGCTCAATCAGCGTAGGCGGCACGAAGGTGCCGGTGCGCCATTCACGCGCGTCGGTGCTGTTTTCCTGCACGGCCTGGAAGACGGTGCGGCCTTTGGCGCGTAGCGCGGCTATGTGTTTCTCGATATTCTCTTTCGCTTCGGCGTCGATAACCGGGCCAATGTCGGTGGTCAGACGGCCTGGATTACCCATCCGGCATTCTGCCATCGCACCGCGCAGCATCTTCAGCGTATGGTCAGCAATGTCGTCCTGCAGGCAGAGCACACGTAACGCGGAACAGCGCTGACCGGCGCTATCAAACGCCGAGGCCATGACGTCAATCACCACCTGCTCGGTGAGCGCTGAGGAGTCGACGATCATGGCGTTCATCCCGCCGGTTTCTGCAATCAGCGGGGTCGGACGGCCCTGTGGGTCAAGACGCGTTGCGACCGTGCGTTGCAGCAGGGTGGCAACGTCGGTGGAGCCGGTGAACATTACGCCACGCACGCGCTCATCGGCGGTGAGTTGCGCCCCCACCGTTTCGCCACGCCCTGGCAGAAGCTGCAGTACGCCGGGCGGGACGCCCGCTTCCAGCAGAATGGCAATGCCCTGGGCGGCAATCAGCGGGGTTTGCTCTGCCGGTTTTGCCAGCACGGTGTTACCTGCCGCCAGCGCCGCGGCGATTTGCCCGGTAAAGATAGCCAGCGGGAAGTTCCACGGGCTGATACAGACAACCGGTCCGAGCGGGCGGTGGGTAATGTTATCGAAATCGTGACGCACCTGGCCGGCGTAGTAGCGCAGGAAATCCACCGCTTCACGCACCTCAGCAATGGCGTTGCTGAAGGTTTTGCCCGCTTCGCGTACCAGCAGGCCAATCAGCGACTGCATCTGATCTTCCATCAGCACGGCGGCACGCTCAAGGATAGCAGCGCGCTCCTGAGGTGGCGTGGCAAACCAGATAGGGGCCTGATTTAGGGCATTATCCAGCGCCTGGGACACTTCAGCTTCAGTGGACTCACGCACGTAACCGACAATATCTTTTGGCTCTGCCGGGTTGATTACCGGTTGCATCTCTGCGTCGGCAACCGGTGTCTCCAGCAGCGGTTTGGCCTGCCATTTTTGCGCCGTACCGTTAAGCAGGGACGCAGAAAGAGAGGCCAGGCGGTGTTCGTTCGCAAGATCAAGCCCTGCGGAATTTACGCGTCCTTCACCATAAAGCGCTCGCGGTAAAGGGATCTTCGGATGGGGGAGGCCGACGCCGCCTTCCTGACGGGCGAGTTTTTCCACCGCAGTAACCGGGTCGGCAACCAGTTCATCAATCGGCAGGGTGGCATCTGCAATACGGTTCACAAACGAGGTATTTGCCCCGTTTTCCAGCAGACGGCGCACCAGGTAGGCGAGCAGCGTTTCATGGGTGCCCACCGGTGCATAAATGCGGCAGGGACGGTTAAGCTTGCCGTCATTGATTTTGCCCACAACCTGCTCATACAGCGGTTCGCCCATGCCGTGCAGGCACTGGAACTCATACTGGCCCGGATAGTAGTTCTGACCGGCCAGGTGATAAATAGCCGCCAGAGTATGGGCGTTATGGGTAGCAAATTGCGGGTAGATGAGGTTCGGCACGGCCAGCAACTTTTTGGCGCAGGCAATGTAGGAGACGTCGGTGTAGACCTTGCGGGTATAGACCGGATAGCCTTCCAGCCCCTCCATCTGGGCGCGTTTGATTTCGCTGTCCCAGTAGGCGCCTTTGACAAGACGGATCATCAGGCGGCGACGGCTGCGGCTTGCCAGATCGATCAGGTCATCAATCACGAACGGACAGCGCTTCTGGTAAGCCTGAATGACGAAGCCAATCCCGTTCCAGCCTGCCAGTTCCGGCTCAAAACACAGTTTTTCCAGCAGATCGAGTGAGATCTCGAGGCGGTCGGCCTCTTCGGCGTCGATATTAATCCCGATATCGTACTGGCGCGCCAGCAGGGTCAGGGATTTCAGACGTGGGTAGAGCTCATCCATCATGCGATCGTACTGGGCGCGATTGTAGCGGGGGTGCAGCGCCGACAGTTTGATAGAAATGCCCGGTCCTTCATAGATACCACGTCCGTTAGAGGCCTTACCGATGGCGTGAATCGCCTGCTGATAAGAGAGCATATAGGCGTGGGCATCTGCCGCCGTCAGGGCTGCTTCACCGAGCATGTCGTAGGAGTAACGGAAACCTGTCTCTTCGAGCCTGCGGGCATTTGCCAGGGCTTCAGAAATGGTTTCGCCGGTTACGAACTGCTCACCCATCAGGCGCATCGCCATGTCGACACCCTTGCGGATGAGGGGCTCACCACTTTTGCCGATAATCCGGTTGAGGGAGCGGGAGAGACTGGTTTCGTTATGGGTCGACACCAGTTTGCCGGTAAACAGCAGGCCCCAGGTGGCCGCGTTCACAAACAGCGAGGTACTGCGGCCGATGTGTGACTGCCAGTTGCCGTTGCTGATCTTATCGCGAATGAGGGCATCGCGGGTAGCTTTGTCCGGGATGCGCAGCAGCGCTTCGGCAAGGCACATCAGGGCCACGCCTTCCTGCGAAGAGAGAGAAAATTCCTGAAGCAGACTTTGCACCATTCCCGCTCTGCCAGAAGCCGTTTTCTGGTTACGCAGTTTTTCGGCCAACTGGTACGCCAGCTGTTGAGACTTTTCGGCAACCGGTGAAGGAAGGCGCGCTTGTTCCAGGAGCATGGGCACGGCGTCGGTTTCCGGGCGGCGCCAGGCGGCGGTAATGGCGGCACGGGTGACGGACTGCGGCAGAATATTTTCTGCGAAGTCGAGGAAAGGCTGCGGTGTTTCCTCTACCGGCGTTTCCGTGTCGTCAAAATCGGATGCGCCAGTAATATGCGTGACGGGCAGTTCCGGTACCATCTCATTGTTTTCCAGTTTTTCCAGATAACTAAAGATGGCCTGTTTAATCAGCCAGTGCGGTGTACGATCAATTTTTGCCGCTGCCGCTTTCAGGCGTTCCCGCGTAGCGTCATCAAGCTTAACCCCCATGGTCGTGGTGCCCATGACTTTCTCCTGTGAATTCGTGGTGAGCTGACTATCCGTCATGTTGCAACTTTGTGCAACCATGTTAAATGTCAACTTTGTGACAAGGTTAAATCGCGTAATAAGTTAATTGTATGTTACTTAATTTAAGCGCTGTTCTAACGTTCAGAGAGTGGGATATTTGCGGTGCATAACACTTTTATAAGGTGCAACCGTAAAAAGTGTGATTAAGTGCAACCTCTTAAAAAGACCCTCTCGTCGCGGGATGCAATTGATGTGAATGCAGTGTTAAATCAATTGTGAATAAGCGAGGCTTCCGGCAGGATACGGGCGCTTTATACAATAACCACATCCTCACCTCGTTCCGGTGGTGGAATAAAAGCGGCAAAGATGACAGTTGCCGACGAATAATCCTGGAGAATTTCGATGGAAATTAGCACACCACTACTGGTGACATTTCTTGTTTATATCTTTGGCATGATCCTTATCGGATACTTTGCATGGCGTTCAACGAAAAATTTCGACGATTATATTTTAGGGGGGCGACGCCTCGGGCCGCTGGTTACTGCGCTGTCTGCGGGTGCTTCCGACATGAGCGGGTGGCTGTTGATGGGCTTGCCCGGCGCCATTTTCATTTCCGGGATTTCTGAAAGCTGGATTGCCATTGGCCTGACGCTGGGTGCGTGGGTCAACTGGAAGCTGGTGGCAGGCCGTCTGCGCGTGCATACCGAACACAACAATAACGCCCTGACGCTGCCGGACTATTTCACCGGACGCTTTGAAGATAAGAGTCGTTTGCTGCGTATTATCTCGGCAGTAGTGATTCTGTTGTTCTTCACCATCTATTGTGCCTCCGGCATCGTGGCAGGCGCGCGCCTGTTTGAGAGCACCTTTGGCATGACCTATGAGCAGGCTTTATGTGCCGGTGCCGCTGCCACCATCATCTACACCTTTATCGGCGGCTTCCTGGCGGTTAGCTGGACCGACACTGTGCAGGCCAGCCTGATGATCTTTGCGCTTATCCTGACGCCGGTGATTGTGATTATCTCCGTGGGGGGCTTTGCTGACTCAATGGAAGTGATCAAGCAAAAAAGCATTGAAAACATCGATATGCTCAAAGGTCTGAACTTTGTGGCCATTATTTCGCTGATGGGCTGGGGGCTGGGTTACTTTGGCCAGCCGCACATTCTGGCGCGCTTTATGGCGGCGGACTCCCACCACAGCATCGTACATGCGCGTCGCATCAGTATGACCTGGATGATCCTCTGCCTTGCCGGTGCGGTAGCGGTCGGCTTCTTTGGTATCGCCTATTTTAACAACCACCCTGAGCAGGCGGGGGCGGTTAACCAGAACGCCGAGCGCGTGTTTATCGAACTGGCGCAGATCCTCTTCAACCCGTGGATTGCCGGTGTGCTGCTCTCTGCCATTCTGGCGGCGGTGATGTCTACCCTGAGCTGCCAGCTGCTGGTGTGCTCCAGCGCGTTGACCGAAGATTTCTACAAAGCCTTCTTCCGCAAAAATGCTGGTCAGAAGGAGCTGGTGTGGGTTGGACGCGTGATGGTACTGCTGGTGGCGCTGGTCTCTATTGCGCTGGCGGCGAACCCGGAAAACCGCGTGCTGGGTCTGGTGAGTTACGCCTGGGCAGGCTTCGGTGCCGCCTTCGGTCCGGTGGTGCTGTTCTCCGTCATGTGGTCGAAAATGACCCGCAACGGGGCGCTGGCCGGGATGGTGATTGGTGCGGTAACGGTTATCGTCTGGAAACAGTTCGGCTGGCTGGGCCTGTACGAAATTATTCCGGGCTTCGTTTTCGCCAGCATCGGCATTGTGGTCTTCAGCCTGCTGGGTAAAGCGCCCACCGCGGCAATGGAAAAACGCTTCGCCGAGGCGGATGCCCATTACCACTCCGCACCGCCGTCGCGCCTGCAGTAACACCTTCTCTGACTGAGCCCGGATTTGCGGGCTCAGACTCCACCCTCGCAGCAGAAAAATTGTCACAAACAACGTTTCAGAATTTAACGTGATTTCCGCTACCTGACTGCTTCAGCGGCATGCAAGTTACACAGCCTTTTACTTTTTCACGCCATACGGCAACCCAGCAGCTTGCGATTCCACCGGGTTGTGGGATATTTTTCAGCAATACAATATCTCCTTATCGACAACTTTGTTCTTTATAACGGCACGTCAGCAACGCATTTCCACGGAGGGAATATGCTCAGACGCGCAATCTGCTTTTCAGTCCTGTCACTCATGTCCATTCCCGGCACTCAGGCCGGTATTCAGCTTGATGCCACCCGCGTGATTTACCCACAAGGGAAACAAGAAACAACGCTGGGCATCAAAAATGAAGCCAGCGACCCCCGTATGATTCAGGCATGGGTGGATGCGGGGGAAGAGAATAATGCCAGACCGCCGTTTATTGTTATGCCGCCGATTTTCCGCCTCGACCCCGGTAAAGGGCAGTCGCTGCGTATTAGCTTTATTGGCGGCGAGATTCCCCGTGACCGTGAGTCGGTGTTCTGGGTGAATATTCTGGAGGTCAGACCGCAGCCGCAAGGTAAAAAGGCCGGGACGGAGAATTATATGCAGTTCCCGGTGCGCACACGGCTGAAACTTTTTTACCGGCCAAAGGGGTTGCCGGGTTCACCGGAGGCGGCGGTTTCGCAACTGCACTGGCGGCGGGGAACGCATAATGGAATCGAGTGCATAAACCCCAGCGCATTTACTGTTTCTTTTCAGGATATCCGGCTGACGCCGCCCTCCGGGGAGCAAGATATCAGTCAAAGTGGAATGTGCCCGGCAAAAGGGCAACAACTATTTCTTCTGCAGGGAAAGGAACAGGCCGCACAGGGGAAAGTTTTTTTTACCACTATCAATGATTATGGCGGTTATACCCGGCATGAAGCCGCTTACCAACACCAATAATTTAACCTCGTGTGCGCGCCTTACGGGGCAGGGAAATACATGATGAAAATAATACCTTTTATTGTGAAGTTCGCTCTTTTCTCAGGGCTGATTGTCTTAAGTCCGCTGTGCCAGGCATATTGTTATATAACCAGTGGGGGGCCGCAGATTATCTGGGGGAACGCGCTACCTGCAAATATCACTGTCCCGGCAACGCTGACAAAGGGACAAAACATTGGCAATTCTTTCACGATCGGCTGGGGGACGGGGCCTTATATATATGTAAGCTGTGGTACATCTACTATTTACGAACTCCTCCAGAAAGGGAGTTTGTCATACCTTACAACGAGTGGTGGTTATACATTATTTGACACCGGGGTCCCAGGTGTGGGTATAAGAATGTGGAGTGCTTACAATAATGTGCAGATTAGTAACGGCACGAGTCTTTACTTTACCGCCACTAATTCCTCTAACCCCCAGCCTTTCTTCTTTCAGTCATTGTACGGGCAGTATGTCGCTACCGCCACCCAAATCACCCCAGGAACAACCACGCTCAGTGGGAAAGATGCCGCCTATGGTTATCTGAGCGAATCATATAGCATATACAGTGGAGTGAGAGGTGTGACATGGAAATTTAACGGCAATACCACATTCACTGTCAGCTCCTGCAAGACACCGGATATTACCGTTCCACTCGGCTCGCATGCCGCCAAAGATTTTGCCGCTGTTGGCAGTAACAGCCAGCCGGTACCCTTTAACTTTCAAATCAACAACTGCGCTGCCGGGATGACCTCGGTGAGCTATACCTTTAAACCCGCAGCGGGGATCACGCTGCAGGGCTCCGGTAATAACCAGTATCTCACGCTCGACAGCGGTTCGACGGCGAGCGGCATTGGTGTACAGGTGCTGTATGAGGATGGCATCACTGCCGTGCCGTTTAACACCAAAACGACGTTTTCAGGCTACGTAAAAGCCACGGGCGGCAGCTACACCATTCCCATGAAAGCCCGCTACGTGCGCACCGGCACCATCATCGCCGGAACGGCCAATTCGGCGGCGGAATTTGTGATGACATATGAATAAGTGATTATTGCCGGGTAGAGATTTCTGAAAAATGGTTTCAGGCGATTTCTACCCGACATGTTATCCCTCTGATTTATTTTAGCTAAATAATCCTTCGGGTCCTCCTGCCAGTATGAATCTCAGGCCAGCAGGCTGGCCCGCCATCTCTTCTTTCGGTAAAATTCCCGGATACAAGATATTCTTATTGAAAGCTGCGTCCTCTATAACTGCGCGCCAGCGGCACGTTTTTCCAGGGAGGAAATCATGTCAGGACGCGCGCTCCGCTTTTTCTGCTTTACCGTTTTTACCGTTATTCATTTAGCCACCGCTCAGGCGGGCATTACGCCTGATGCCACCCGTGTGATTTATCCGGAAATCAGAAAAGAGGTGACCCTCGGAATTAAAAATGATTCCGCAGCGCCGCGCCTTATTCAGGCGTGGATGGATGCGGGCGAAGGCAATGATTCGACACCACCTTTTATTATCATGCCGCCGATTTTCCGCCTGGATCCGGGTAAAGGGCAGTCGCTGCGTATTCGTTTTACCGGCGGCGAGGTTCCCCGCGACCGGGAGTCGGTGTTCTGGATTAATGTGCTCGAGGTCAGTCCGACCCCACCGGGTAAAAAGGCCGGGACGCAGAACGTGATGCAGTTCCCGGTACGCTCCCGGCTGAAGCTGTTTTACCGGCCAGAGGGGTTGCCGGGTTCGCCAGAGGAAGCCGTTAAAACATTGCAATGGCGTCTGATGCCGGGCAAAAAGGGTGCAGAGCTCGAGTGCACTAACCCTTCGGCATTTAACGTTTCGTTTCATGACATCCGGCTGACACCACCCTCTGATGTGGATAAAACAAAACTGAACGGTATGTGCCCGGCAAAAGGGCGGGTGCTATTTACTCCGCCACACACCGGCCAGCAGGCGCAGGACACAGTCTTTTTCTCAGCTATCAGTGATTCAGGGCTTTTCCATTATCAGCAGGCGCGATTCATAAATTAAAGCCAGCGGCAGATTATTCTTGTTGGGGTGTTAAATATGGTTTATTACAGGTTTTTACTAAAAACAGCTGCGTTATTTTTACTTCTGCTCGTCAGCCGGACGGCGCTGGCTGGGTGTACCGCTAATGCGAAAGATTATACGTTAACGCTGCCGGCAAACTCGTTTACGGTGGGGAGCAATGTGCAGCCCAATACAGCGCTTGGCCCTGTCATCACTTTTAATCCTGGTGCGGCGGATGCTGGTTATTTTGTTTGTACCGGTTCTCGGCTGGCTTACTTTGTAAAGTATGCATCGGTGATGGAACCTTCTGGTTTTGAAGGGATCTATAAAACTAAAATTCCCGGGATTGGTGTAAAAATAACAACAACGCTTAGCTATATTCGTACAGTGACTGAATCCGTTGGTAATATTGAAAAAAGATTAATAATAGTCTTGGGTCAGACATATAACACCATAACATTTCGTCAGATTACCGTTCAGTTTTATGTTATTGGCCCTGTGACTCAGTATGGTAAAATGGATTTATCGGATTTTGTGGTTCAGGGATGGATTAATAACGATCAATATAGCCCAGTTATTACTGATGGCGCAGTTTTCAATAATATAACTTTTGCAGCAAGCGCCATTGAAATTAAACCCGGCGCCTGTACCACCCCGGATATTACCGTTGACCTCGGCAAACATGCCGCTTCGGATTTCCCCGCAGCGGGGGCAACCAGTACGCCTGTCTCGTTTAATTTTGAAATCAACAACTGCGATCCGGGCCTCAATTCGGTCAGCTATACCTTCAAACCCGCCTCGGGAATAACGCTTCAGGGCTCCGGTAATAATCAGTATCTGACGCTCGACAGCAGTTCGACGGCGAGCGGCGTGGGGGTACAACTGCTGAAAAACGACGGCATCACCGCCGTGCCGTTTAACGTGAAAACAGCGTTTACAGGCTACGTAAAAGCCACGGGAGGCAGCTACACCATTCCCATGAAAGCCCGCTACGTGCGCACCGGCACCATTAGCGCGGGAACGGCAAACTCGGCGGCGGAATTCGTCATGACGTATGAATAAGTGATTATTGCCGGGTAAAGATTTCTGAAAAATGGTTTCAGGCGATTTCTACCCGGCATGTTATCCCTCTGATTTATTTTCGCTAAATAATCCTTCGGTTCCTCCTGCCAGTATAAACCTCAGGCCAGCAGGCTGGCCCGCCACCTCTTTTTTCGGTAAAATTCCCGGATACAACATATTCTTATTGAAAGCTGCGTCCTCTATAACTGCGCGCCAGCGGCACGTTTTTCCAGGGAGGAAATCATGTCAGGACGCGCTATCCGCTTTTTCTGCTTTACCGTTTTTACCGTTCTTCATTTAGCCACCGCTCAGGCAGGCATTACGCTAAATGCCACCCGTGTGATTTACCCGGAAGGGAAAAAAGAGGTGACGCTCGGAATTAAAAATGATTCCTCCGCGCCGCGTCTTATTCAGGCGTGGATGGATGCGGGGGAAGGCAATAATGCTAAAACACCGTTTATTATTATCCCGCCGATTTTCCGTATCGACCCTGGCAAAGGGCAGTCGCTGCGTATTAGCTTTATTGGCGGCGAGATTCCCCGTGATCGGGAGTCGGTGTTCTGGATAAACGTGCTGGAGGTCAGCCCCACACCGCCGGGTAAGAAGGCCGGGACGCAGAACGTGATGCAGTTCCCGGTGCGCTCCCGGCTGAATCTGTTCTATCGGCCAGAGGGGTTGCCGGGGTCGCCAGAGGAGGCCGTTTCTATGCTGAAGTGGCGAATGCTAAAAAATAATAAAATTGAATGTGAAAACCCTACGGCATTTAACGTTTCTTTTCACAATGTAAGCTTCACAGGTGCCAGCAATCTTAAGCAAGGAGGGATGTGCCCATCCAGAGGAAGACTTGATTTTTCACTGGAAAATTACACCCCCACGGGAAAAATTTTTTTCACAGCGATTGATGATGAAGGTGGCTTTCACTTCCATCAGAAAAATTATTTGAATTAATAATTATGCTTTGGAGGGGAGTATGTTTTATTTTAATATGTGCTTAAGAACGGCCATCACCTTCTCATTATTTATGCTAATGACTCCGCAAATAATGGCTAAATGTTCTTTTGTAATTGGCAATAATGTGGTGAATAGTACAGCCACAGTATTGGAGGAATTTTCATTGCCAAGCAATACTACACCTGGTACAAAAGTGGGTAGCTTTGTTCTGATTCCTGCTGGTGGTAAAACTAAAATAACATGTAGCTCTTATGGACAGTATCACCGATATGATGGTGGTACTTCACAAGTGATCAACGGTATTCCTGTATTTACTACAAATATTAAAGGTCTTGGGGTGGCAATATCAACGACCGTATACGGGTTTTATGGAACACCGCAAGTCCGTTATGTCTCACACAATCCAGCCGATATTTACGCATCATCACCAGGCGCACCTACATATGATGCATTTATACCCGAGTATTCTCTCCAGTTTTATGTCATTGGCCCTATGCAATCTGGGGATGCATCTCTTAATCCTATAACTGTTGGTGAGTATGTGACAGAGAATATGGCACCTCTCAAGCTGGGAACCGATCAGTTAGAATTCGCCACTATTACCATTTCTGGTAATGTGAAGCTCAGGGCGTTTGCTTGTACTACACCGGATATCACCGTTGATCTTGGCAAACATGCCGCTGGCGATTTTGTTTCAATTGGGGCTACCAGCACCCCAGTGTCATTTGAATTCCGAATTAATAATTGCGATCCAGGGATAAATTCTGTGAACTACACTTTCAAGCCTGCCTCTGGGGTAACATTAGTCGGAACTGGTAACACTCAATACTTGACGCTTGACAGCAGTTCGACGGCAAGCGGGGTGGGGGTTCAACTGCTGAAAAACGACGGCATCACCGCCGTGCCGTTTAATACAAAAATCGTTGCACCGAATACTGGCGGCCCGAATGGTTATAACAAAACGACTGGCGGAAGTTTTTCTATCCCGATGAAAGCCCGCTACGTGCGCACCGGCACCATCATCGCCGGAACGGCCAATTCGGCGGCGGAATTTGTGATGACATATGAATAAGTGATTATTGCCGGGTAGAGATTTCTGAAAAATGGTTTCAGGCGATTTCTACCCGACATGTTATCCCTCTGATTTATTTTAGCTAAATAATCCTTCGGGTCCTCCTGCCAGTATGAATCTCAGGCCAGCAGGCTGGCCCGCCATCTCTTCTTTCGGTAAAATTCCCGGATACAAGATATTCTTATTGAAAGCTGCGTCCTCTATAACTGCGCGCCAGCGGCACGTTTTTCCAGGGAGGAAATCATGTCAGGACGCGCGCTCCGCTTTTTCTGCTTTACCGTTTTTACCGTTATTCATTTAGCCACCGCTCAGGCGGGCATTACGCCTGATGCCACCCGTGTGATTTATCCGGAAATCAGAAAAGAGGTGACCCTCGGAATTAAAAATGATTCCGCAGCGCCGCGCCTTATTCAGGCCTGGATGGACGCGGGCGAAGGTAATGATTCGACGCCACCTTTTATTATCATGCCGCCCATTTTCCGCCTGGATCCGGGTAAAGGGCAGTCGCTGCGTATTCGTTTTACCGGCGGCGCGGTTCCCCGCGACCGGGAGTCGGTGTTCTGGATAAACGTACTGGAAGTGAGCCCCACACCGCCGGGTAAAAAGGCCGGGACGCAGAACGTGATGCAGTTCCCGGTGCGTTCCCGACTGAAGCTGTTTTACCGGCCAGAGGGGTTGCCGGGTTCGCCAGAGGAAGCCGTTAAAACATTGCAATGGCGTCTGATGCCGGGCAAAAAGGGTGCAGAGCTTGAGTGCACTAACCCTTCGGCATTTAACGTTTCGTTTCATGACATCCGGCTGACACCACCCTCTGATGTGGATAAAACAAAACTGAACGGTATGTGCCCGGCGAAAGGGCGGGTGCTATTTACTCCGCCACACACCGGCCAGCAGGCGCAGGACACAGTCTTTTTCTCAGTTATTGGTGATTCAGGGCTTTTCCATTATCAGCAGGCGCGATATATAAATTAAAGCCAGCGGCAGATTATTCTTGTTGGGGTGTTAAATATGGTTTATTACAGGTTTTTACTAAAAGCAGCTGTGTTATTTTTACTTCTTCTCGTCAGCCGGACGGCGCTGGCTGGGTGTACCGCTAATGCGAAAGATTATACGTTAACGCTGCCGGCAAACTCGTTTACGGTGGGGAGCAATGTGCAGCCCAATACAGCACTTGGCCCTGTCATCACTTTTAATCCTGGTGCGGCGGATGCTGGTTATTTTGTTTGTACCGGTTCTCGGCTGGCTTACTTTGTAAAGTATGCATCGGTGATGGAACCTTCTGGTTTTGAAGGGATCTATAAAACTAAAATTCCCGGGATTGGTGTAAAAATAACAACAACGCTTAGCTATATTCGTACAGTGACTGAATCCGTTGGTAATATTGAAAAAAGATTAATAATAGTCTTGGGTCAGACATATAACACCATAACATTTCGTCAGATTACCGTTCAGTTTTATGTTATTGGGCCTGTGACTCAGTATGGTAAAATGGATTTATCGGATTTTGTGGTTCAGGGATGGATTAATAACGATCAATATAGCCCAGTTATTACTGATGGCGCAGTTTTCAATAATATAACTTTTGCAGCAAGCGCCATTGAAATTAAACCCGGCGCCTGTACCACCCCGGATATTACCGTTGACCTCGGCAAACATGCCGCTTCGGATTTCCCCGCAGCGGGGGCAACCAGTACGCCTGTCTCGTTTAATTTTGAAATCAACAACTGCGATCCGGGCCTCAATTCGGTCAGCTATACCTTCAAACCCGCCTCGGGAATAACGCTTCAGGGCTCCGGTAATAATCAGTATCTGACGCTCGACAGCAGTTCGACGGCGATCGGCGTGGGGGTACAACTGCTGAAAAACGACGGCATCACCGCCGTGCCGTTTAATACAAAAATCGTTGCACCGAATACGGGCGGCCCGAATGGTTATAACAAAACGACGGGCGGTAGTTTTTCTATCCCCATGAAAGCCCGCTATGTGCGCACCGGCACCATTAGCGCGGGAACGGCAAACTCGGCGGCGGAATTTGTGATGGCGTATGAATAAAAGGGTGTATATCCACCATGAAAATTATTTCGTGGTGGATAATATCGGCTGGCAAGCGGAGCAATAATCTGGTGAAATTAAGTAACATTCTTTCCTGAATTGTAACGTATCTATCTCTTGAATGAGGTTAAATGGTTTAAAGCCTTTGTTTCTTAAGGTGTTAGAAGTTTGCCCTTGTGAGCCGTTGGTGGAGTTATTATCAGCGTTACGTTGCAAACCGAGTGTCATTAAATGTAAACTTCCGCGATGTAATTTATTCATAGTGACAACTCCGCTTTTTATCATTGTAAGTCGAAAGATAATATTTCTTGAGGGTAAGAAATATAATGAGACTTACGATTAAAAGTTGTTTTTTGTTCAGTCTATGTACACTCATGCCCCCTGTTCAGGCCGGTATTATGCTTGATGCGACACGCATAATTTACCCACAAGGCAAAAAAGAAGTGACGCTGGGGGTGAGCAACAAATCCACTGAGCCACGTTTGATTCAGACATGGATTGATGCTGGCGAAGAGAATAATACTAAAGCACCTTTTATTGTGTTGCCGCCTGTTTTCCGACTGGATCCAGGTAAAGGAAATTCACTCAGAATTCAGTTTACGGGTGGTGATCTCCCCCATGACCAGGAAACCGTTTACTGGATTAACGTGCTGGAAATTAGTCCTCCTCCTAAGGCTAAGATAGCCGGCACGCAAAACTTTATACAGTTTCCTGTTCGTTCCCGGTTAAAAATATTTTTCCGCCCAACTCATTTGCAGGGCAATCCAGGGAAAGCTATTTCTGGACTCCGCTGGCGATTGATATCGGGTGAAAAAAAAGACAGAGTCGAGTGTTATAACCCGTCACCCTTCACTGTTTCTGTCCGTCATATTCAACTCGCGCCGCCATCCGAAATGATTGCGATTAAACAAAGTGGCATGTGCCCGGCGAAAGGCACCGGAACATTTCATGTGAGCAAAGTAATACCCCCATCAAAAGGGAAACTTTATTTTACCACTATTAATGATAATGGCGGCTTTGATAACCATGAGGCGCAATTTCACCATTGATGTTGAGCATCTTTCAGGAGAGTAAAGATGAAATTTACCAGGGTGTTGCATTTAATTTTGTCAGTGTTGCTTATCAGCTATAGTCATATTAGCCTGGCAGCGTGTACGGTAAGTAGTACCGCGGTTTATACAGCTAATTTTTCACAAAAACAGTTTACTGTTGGAAAAGATCATGTCCCTGGTACGCCGATTGGTGATGCAATCATCCTGAACTCTACTTCTCGTATCAATGAGGGAATAAGTTGTGGGGGAAGTACATTATACTTTTTCCAGCAATATGCTAACCCCATGCAGCCCACCATCTATCCTGGCATTTTCAAAACTGATGTCGAAGGTATTGGGATGAAATTAACCCCTTACGCCCCGACCGATCCACGTGTCTATCACAACGATGTAGGTAATGATCCTAACTTATGGTTCGCACCTTACTATGCTCCAGGCCTTAATGTATTTGGTCCTGCTCCTGATCAGTACACGCTACAGTTTTATGCTATCGGGCCAATTTCAACCGGAGATGTTGTGATGAGTGGACCCTGGGTCAAGGGGTCGGTGAATGATGTCAATTCTCCAGGGGTATTCGTCGGGACCTTTAATATCAATGGAACCGTAAAGTTTACGGCAGCATCCTGCACTACACCGGATATACCGCCGGTACAACTTGGTAAACATGCGGCTACTGATTTTCCTGCAGTGAACGCAACCAGCGAAGCGGTTTCCTTTAATCTCCAGGTTAATAATTGCAATCCTGGGATGGCTTCGGTCAATTATACCTTCCGACCTGCTGCTGGCGTGACGCTGGTAGGTTCCGGCAATACACAATACCTGACGCTAAATGGAGCTTCACTGGCAACCGGCGTCGGTGTTCAGGTTCTCTTTGATGACGGTGTGACTACCGTACCCTTCAATACGAAGATTGCCGTACCGAATACCGGGGGAACTCAGGGTTACGATAAAATCAATGGTGGTAGCTTCGTCATTCCCATGAAGGCCCGCTATATACGCACTGGAACAATGACCGGCGGCACGGCCAATTCTGCACTGGAATTTGTTATGTCATATGAATGACGATAAGGGATGACGGGTCTTGCTTATCTTTTTGTTGATAAAGCAGTTTATTTACGTTTTTATCACTGCTCTTATAACAACGAGGATAGCCTGATGAAAATTAAGACAGGGGTCACTGCACTAATAATCGCAGCAGCATTAACCGGGTGCGTGGCACCTTCTCAACGCCAGGCGGCGCCGGAGCAAACCTGTAAAGCAGACAACCAGATGCAGCAAACGACCCTCTACTTTGGTTTAAATCGCCCGGCGGGAAAGGAGATTACCGGGGCGGAGTGGCAGCAGTTTGTGGACGGTGACGTCACGCCGCGTTTTCGCGAGGGGTTGACGGTGTTTGACGCACGCGGGCAGTGGCTGGGCAATGACGGCAAAATAGCGCGTGAGTCGAGCAAAGCGCTGATGCTAATCCACCCTAAAGACGTCGGAAGCGAAAAGAATATCGAAGCATTACGGGGTATTTATACATCCCGCTTTGCCCAGGAGTCAGTAATGCGTGTTGACCAGCCGGTGTGCGTGCAGTTCTGATATAAAAACGGCGGGTGTTAAGCCCGCCGCGAGTGTTAGAGCACTACGCCCGCAAAGGCGGCGGAGAGCAAACTCACCAGCGTTGCGCCATAGACCAGGCGCAGACCAAAGCGAGAGACCACGTTGCCTTGCTTCTCATTCAGCCCCTTTATTGCCCCCGCCACAATGCCGATAGACGCAAAGTTAGCAAACGACACCAGGAACACCGACAAAATACCCAGGCCACGCGGCGTCATCCCGGCGGCAATCTTCTGCAACTCGATCATTGCCACAAATTCGTTAGCCACCAGCTTGGTCGCCATTATGCTGCCCGCGTGTAATGCGTCAGACAGAGGAATGCCGATAAGCCAGGCCAGCGGGTAGAAAACATAACCCAGAATCTGCTGGAAGCTGATGCCGAACAGCGAAGAGAAGAGGGCGTTAACGGCGCTGATAAGCGCGATAAAGCCAATCAGCATCGCCAGAATAATCATTGCCACTTTGAAGCCTGCCAGAATGTATTCACCCAGCATCTCAAAAAAACTCTGCGACTCGTGCAGCTTCTCCAGCTTGACCTCTGCTTCGGCATCCGCCCGTGTGGGGTTAATGACGGTTAAAATAATAAACGTGCTGAACATATTCAGCACCAGCGCCGCCACCACATACTTTGCGTCCAGCATGGTCATATACGCGCCCACAATGGAAAGCGAGACTGTCGACATCGCGGTGGCCGCCATCGTAAACAGACGGCGTGAAGAGAGGTCGCCCAGAATGCCTTTATACGCGATAAAGTTTTCCGACTGACCGAGGATCAGCGAACTGACAGCGTTGAAAGACTCCAGTTTGCCCATGCCGTTCAGTTTTGAAAGCCCGGTGCCAATTACCCGGATGAACAGGGGCAGAATTCGCCAGTGCTGCAAAATGCCAATCAGCGCTGAAATAAAGATAATCGGACAGAGCACACCGAGGAAAATAAAGGCCAGCCCTTTTTCACCCATTCCACCAAAGACGAAGTTGCTGCCTTCGCCTGCAAATTTCAGCAGAACGTCGAAAAAGCCGGAAACATATTTAACAAGCGTCAGGCCGCTCTCGGCATGGAGAAAGAACCAGGCCAGGGCCAGTTCAATGACCACCAGTTGCAAAATAAAGCGCAGGCGAAGCACGCGTCTATCAAAGCTCACCAGCCAGGCGAGCGCGAGGATCACTACCAGCGCCAGCAGAAAATGTAGAAAGTTAATCATATCGGGAATGTTTGCAGGTAAATGGGCGCTTATTTAGCCACACTGTCAGAAGTCAGTAAACAGAAAGTTAAAGTTTTGTAAGCAAAAATACTTCACTATTTCAAACACTTCTGCATAACGTCATCAGGCCTGATGGTTAGCCTGCTAGCCATTTACATCCAGTTATCATTCTCTGCATTTTTCGCTTGAGTTTCCGCTTTTCGTAATGATAATCACTATCAAAGAAGTTTACTTTTCTTTTCAGTAATTGACCTTATATGACGCAGGGGCGTTCTCATGTTTGTGCCATTTCTCATTATGTTACGTGAAGGCCTCGAAGCGGCGCTGATCGTCAGCCTCATTGCCAGTTATCTCAAACGTACCCAGCGTGGCCGCTGGATAGGCGTGATGTGGATTGGTGTATTTCTTGCCGCCGCCCTCTGCCTGGCGCTCGGCATCTTCATTAACGAAACCACGGGCGAGTTTCCACAAAAAGAGCAGGAGCTGTTTGAGGGGATCGTGGCGGGGATTGCGGTAGCGATCCTTACCTGGATGGTGTTCTGGATGCGTAAGGTGTCGCGTAACGTCAAAGTGCAGCTTGAGCAGGCGGTAGACAACGCGCTGGCGCGCAGTCATCACCACGGCTGGGCGCTGATCCTGATGGTGTTTTTTGCGGTCGCACGTGAAGGGCTGGAATCGGTCTTCTTTCTTCTGGCGGCATTTCAACAGGATGTGGGACTCTGGCCACCGGTTGGCGCCATGCTGGGGCTGGCGACTGCCGTGGTATTAGGTTTCCTGCTCTACTGGGGTGGCATCAGACTGAATCTGGGCGCGTTTTTCAAATGGACCAGTTTGTTCATTTTGCTGGTGGCGGCAGGGCTTGCCGCGGGTGCGATTCGTGCCTTTCACGAGGCGGGACTGTGGAACCATTTTCAGGATGTGGCGTTTGATTTGAGCAATGTGCTGACAACCCACTCTCTGACCGGCACGCTGCTGGAGGGTATTTTCGGTTATCAGGAAACCCCGAGCGTCAGTGAAGTGTTTGTATATTTCCTTTATCTCATCCCGGCGCTGGTGCTGTTTATGTTGCCGTCGCGTGCGGGTGTACAGCCGTCCAGCGCCTCGCGCTGAACATCGTGCCCGGTTTAATTTTAGTTACAACATACTTATTTAAGGGAAGGGTCATGGCAATTCATTTTCGTCGTAGTGCGTTACAGGTCAGTGTTGCAGCGTTGATCGCCTGCGCGTTCAGCGCCCAGGCGGCGGACATCCCACAGGTCAAAGTCACCGTGACGGATAAACAGTGTGAGCCGATGAACCTGACGGTAAACGCAGGTAAAACTCAGTTCATCATTCTTAACCACAGCCAGAAAGCACTGGAGTGGGAGATCCTTAAAGGGGTCATGGTGGTTGAAGAACGTGAAAACATTGCCCCCGGTTTCAGCCAGAAACTGACGGCAAATCTGCAGCCTGGCGAGTATGAAATGACCTGCGGGTTGCTCACTAACCCGAAAGGCAAACTGGTGGTGAAAGGTGACGCGACGGCGGATGCGGCGAAGAGCGAAGCACTCTTGGGTCTGGGCGAGGCAATTACGGCCTATAAAGCCTATGTAACCACCGAAACAGCGGCCCTTGTCACGGGTACTAAAGCGTTTACCGACGCGGTAAAAGCAGGGGATATCGAAAAAGCCAAATCCCTGTACGCCTCCACCCGTCAACATTATGAGCGTATTGAGCCCATTGCTGAACTCTTCGCCGATCTTGATGGCAGCATTGACGCCCGCGAAGATGACTACGAGCAGAAAGCCGCTGACCCGAAATTCACTGGTTTTCACCGCTTAGAGAAAGCGCTGTTTGGTGACAACGCGGTAAAAGGTATGGATACCTATGCTGATAAGCTCTACACCGACGTACTGGAGCTGCAAAAACGCATCAGTGAACTGGCCTTCCCACCGTCAAAAGTGGTGGGCGGGGCGGCTGGCCTGATCGAAGAAGTGGCGGCGACCAAAATCAGTGGTGAAGAAGATCGCTACAGCCATACTGACCTGTGGGACTTCCAGGCGAACGTTGATGGCGCACAGAAAATTGTCGACCTGCTGCGTCCGCAGTTGCAGAAAAACAACGCCGAACTGCTGGCAAAAGTGGATGCTAACTTCAGTAAAGTTGACGCTATTCTGAAGAAATACCGCACCAACGATGGATTCGAAACCTACGATAAGCTGACCGATGCCGACCGTAACGCCCTGAAAGGCCCGATTACCACGCTGGCTGAAGATCTGGCGCAACTGCGTGGTGTGCTGGGTCTGGATTAAGCATCATGACTGAAAAACAACACAATGACGCCGTCCGTGAACCTTCACGACGTCGTCTGTTAAAAAGTATGGGCGCGCTGGGCGGCGCGCTTGCCTTTGCCGGAGGCTGTCCTGTGGCGCATGCGGCCAAACCGCAGAGTGCGCCCGGCACACTTTCCCCCGATGCACGCATGGAAAAACAGCCGTTTTACGGCGTGCATCAGGCCGGGATCCTCACACCTCAACAGGCGTCGATGATGCTGGTGGCGTTTGATGTACTGGCAGCAGATAAGACGGATGTCGAGCGTCTCTTCCGCTTGTTAACTCAGCGTATTGCCTTTTTGACCGAGGGCGGGCCTGCGCCCGCTACCCCTAATCCGCGCCTTCCGCCAATGGATTCCGGTATTCTTGGCCCTTATATCGCGCCGGATAACCTCACCATTACGGTTTCGCTGGGGGCGTCGCTGTTCGATGAGCGCTTTGGACTTGCCGCTCAGAAGCCGAAGAAGCTGCAAAAAATGGCGCGTTTTCCTAATGATTCGCTGGATGCGGCACTCTGTCACGGTGACCTGTTAGTGCAGATCTGCGCAAATACTCAGGATACGGTCATTCATGCACTGCGCGACCTCATCAAGCACACACCGGATCTGCTGAGTGTGCGCTGGAAGCGGGAAGGTTTTATCTCTGACCATGCAGCACGCAGTAAAGGCAAGGAGACGCCGGTTAATTTGCTGGGCTTTAAAGATGGTACGGCTAACCCGGACAGCAGTAACAACGCACTGATGGATAGCGTGGTGTGGGTCACCGGAGAGCAGGACGAGCCTGCCTGGTCGGTGGGCGGGAGTTATCAGGCGGTGCGCATCATTCAGTTCCATGTCGAATTCTGGGATCGCACCCCGTTAAAAGAGCAGCAGACCATCTTTGGTCGCGATAAGCACTCAGGCGCGCCGCTGGGGGGGAAAAACGAGCACGATGAACCTGATTACGCGAGCGATCCTGATGGTGAAGTGATTGCCCTCGACAGTCACATTCGTCTGGCCAATCCGCGTACTGCCGAAAGCCGCTCCAGCCTGATGATGCGTCGGGGTTATAGCTATTCCCTCGGTGTGACCAACTCAGGGCAACTGGATATGGGACTGCTGTTCGTCTGTTATCAGCATGACCTGGAGAAAGGGTTTTTGACCGTTCAGCAGCGTCTCAATGGTGAAGCGCTGGAAGAGTACATCAAGCCGATTGGCGGCGGATTCTTCTTTGCACTACCCGGCGTGAAGGACACGTCGCACTATCTGGGGCAAGCATTGCTCGAAGCCTGAACAATATCCTGCCCGAATCCGGGCAGGATAATCTCTTATCTGTTGCGGCTGCTCGCACTTTTTCTGCCATCAAAACATCTTTTTTTCGTATGAGAAAGTATCTGTTATTTTTCTGTAATATTGATAAACGACACTTTTACCCAGTGCAGAGAGGTTAAAGTTCGTTATATTTAAGTAAAAATAATGTTGCAATTTTGATTTCTTCTGGTGTACTTAAACAAGAGCGGTAGTTCCCGGTAGTCAGTGAAAAGCCTTCACTATGGAGATCGCGGATGGTCAGGTCCGGTACTGGACATAAAGACAAAAGTTCTCGTAAAACCCGGCACGGGGAGGCATTCTCCGGCAGCGATCTTCTCGCCCCTAATTTTTATTCAGCAGTGATAATCCCTCTTTCTACCGACATGACAGGCGATGATGGCTGTCGTTCTGCTATGTCGATTTTAAAGGCAAGCCAAGGCTTACAAGGAAGCCAACCCTCAGACGTTTGTGCGCATAATCGCGTCAGTAACGACGCGTGTGATGTAAACCAACAACTCAAGGTGCTATCCATGGGAAGACAAAAAGCAGTGATCAAAGTTCGTCGTGAAGCGAAACGTGTGCTGAGACGGGATTCACGTAGTCATAAACAGCGTGAAGAAGAATCGATCACCTCGCTTGTGCAGATGAGTGGCGTAGAAGCAATTGGCATGGCACGGGACTGCCGTGATAATTCCCCGATTGCTGCCCGGAACGAGGCTCAGGCGCACTACCTGAATGCTATTGAGAATAAGCAACTGATATTCGCAACCGGTGAAGCAGGTTGCGGTAAAACATGGATCAGCGCAGCGAAAGCGGCGGAAGCCCTGATTCATAAGGATGTGGACAGGATCATTGTGACCCGACCGGTTCTGCAGGCCGATGAAGATCTCGGCTTCTTGCCCGGTGATATCTCAGAGAAGTTCGCACCCTATTTCCGACCCGTTTACGATATTCTGGTTAAACGTCTGGGCGCGTCCTTTATGCAATACTGCCTGCGACCAGAGATTGGCAAGGTAGAAATCGCGCCGTTCGCCTATATGCGCGGACGTACATTTGAAAATGCGGTCGTTATTCTCGACGAGGCTCAGAATGTGACCGCTGCGCAAATGAAGATGTTTTTAACGCGCCTCGGGGAGAACGTGACGGTCATTGTCAACGGTGATGTTACTCAGTGTGATCTGCCCGCTGGAGTAAAATCTGGCCTGAGCGATGCGCTGGCACGTTTTGAGGAAGATGAAATGGTAGGGGTGGTGCGTTTCACTAAAGACGACTGCGTCCGCTCCGCGCTCTGCCAGAGAACGCTCAAAGCATACGATTAACCTGTTTGCTGACGATAAAGCCCGGGAAACCGGGCTTTATTTTTTGTATCGATGAATCCCGACAGTGCTGTCGTCTGTGCGAACTATTATATATTCAAACTCATGTATGCTGGATAGCGTTATTGCCGAAAAAGAATATCCATTATCAAATCCGCAATATCGAGCCAGAATAAATAGCTTTTCAGCATTTTTTGTTTTGACGAAAATTGTAGGCAGGGGAATTGCATGATGGACTTTTCTCATTATCACTGAAAATTTCATTACATCCTTTTGTTAAGGCTCTTGCTGCTTCTCATTTAAAGTTTGTGAAGCTCTCCGGATACCACCAGATGGAGAAGCGTAGGACAACGGTTCACACGATAACCTCAGCGGTTCTATTTCTGACACAGGATTCAGGGGATACCTATACGGATTCAAACCACCCGCCAGCCTAATTGGATCCGGCGTGATATACCGTTCCTGATGCGGGTCGTAATAGCGGTGGCGGTAGTAGTGCAGGCCGGTTTCCTCGTCAGACTGCTGGCCCGGCAGGCGCAGGTGTTATACCACCACTCTGTTAGTTCATATAATTTATAATTTCAATCAAAGCCATTGCTTATTTTTTCTTAGGAGTGATGAAATTGATTTCGAATATATTCCTAATAAGCATTGGGAACATTCTAGATTTAGATAATAAATTTAATTTTTATTTAAAAATCTAATCTTGATTGAATTGGGATGTGATCCATCCCTTTAATTTTATGTTTTTTTCTTTACTAATAATTAATGAGAAATCTTTTGCATAAAAGTCAATATACCCAACATCATCGCAGAAGATCATTTTAAAATAAGTTCTTTCTTTATTCATTATTTCCTTTTCTAACCTATAAATATATAGGCAGTCTGCACGATAGTTATTTTCGCTCTCTCGGCCAGAAGATATATTGAAATTGAAGCTGCTGACAAAATTAAAAATCAGCTTGGCGGGGCTAATGTAAAATATTATATTATTGTCGATGGCTGAGAATTCACTACCCACCTCGTAATCGATATCAACTATAAGATGAGGTGGAATTAAAAGTTGACTACTATCAAAATTGAACCTCACACCCCATACTTTATTATCATGAAGATTGATTGTAGAACCTTCGCATCTGCAGTTCAAATTTTTCATTTATCTATACCCAGTTTTAAAAGTATATCATCTTTAAATTTAGTCTATTCTTGATTTATCAAGACTAGACTTGCTCTTTCAAAAGCTCAATGTTTGAATTGATCAGATTTCAAACATTTCTAATATGCAATAGGCTCTATTTTTCATGGAGTTGCTATACCACATCCTCCAAATGCATGTTTTTGAAGATGACATTTACATGATGGATAAGGTTCCTGATTATTAGTCTGAAAGTGCCAGTGGATTTGTGAGCCAGTCCTTGCTTTACAATTACCATGATCGTGATCGTGATCGTAATGCGTAGTCTTATTAAATTTTTCCCCGGCCGGAGGCTCACATGATGGGCAATCCTCTTTATCATTAAAAGTTTCATTTAACCATTTTGTTAAGGCTCTTGCCGCTCTGTCATTTAAGGCTTGTGAAGCATTCCAGACACCAAAAGATGGAGAAGGTTGAGATAACGGTTCATCCGATAACCCCAGCGGATCCACCCCCATAACCGGATCCAGTGGATACGCATACGCATTCCATCCCCCCGCCAGTCCAATCGGATCCGGCGTGATATACCGTCCCTGATGCGGGTCGTAATAACGGTGTCGGTTGTAGTGCAGGCCGGTTTCCTCGTCATACTGCTGGCCCGGCAGGCGCAGAGCCTGCACCAGACCGTGCGGGTTATTTTCACTGAGCACATTCCCCCAGGCGTCGTATTCCGCTGACCAGTCTGTTTTTCCGTCATGGCTGATGAGCGCCAGCGGCAGGCCGCGGTGGTCGCAGTGGTACAGGTGGAGAGTGCGCTGCGGGGTGTGCACCGGCTCCAGCTGGTTCTGCATCCGCTCTGCCATCAGACCACACTGTGCCAGCCACTGCTGACTCTGTTCGCTGAGGTGGCCACTTCGCAGTTCGCCTTCAAGTCTGTCCAGCAGGGTGACCAGTTCTGACGGGAAGGTGACCCCGCCGTCCTGCTGCAGCTTTTCGGCCAGGCTGCGGCGCAGGGATTTGTTCAGCTCATCCGTGGTGGTTGTGATGCGCAGCAGGGGTGTGAAGCTGCCCGGAAGGTACACCGTCTGCATACGGGTGGTGTCCGTCTGCGTGGTGGTGAGGCGGTTGCCGTCCCAGCCGTACCAGACGCGGGTGGCCCGCTCAGGGCGGCCGTCACGGGGTGTTTCCCGCACCACTTTGCCGGTGCGACGGCCCAGCGGGTCGTACAGGTAGCGGGCGCTGGTCAGGGTGTGGTCCTGCTGACTGCGGGTGTACTGTACCAGCCGGTGCTGGGGGTCATAGTGATACCGGTGACAGTGGCTGCCGCCGTCGCGGATAAGGCGCTCGTCCCGCCCGGTGAATCTGCCATGGTCGTCATGATGGTAAAAATTTTCCGCATCCCCGCTGATACGGTTGTCCGGCCACACGGCGGGCAGGGCGGGGTATGCGACCCGGTCAGCCAGACGGTTGCCGGCCGGGTCGGTGGCGTAATACCGTAACAGGTCGTTGTGCTGTGCGCTGATGAGCCGCCCCGTGTCGTCATACTGGTAGTGCTGGTCCGCGTTTGCCTGGCTGATGCGCACCAGCTGACCGTTGTCGTTATAGCCGTATTCCCGGTTCAGCACCGGGTCACTGAACGTGTGACTCAGCAGCTGCCCGCCGGCGCTGTAGCGCGTGCTCTGCTCATACGCACCAAACTCACGCTGCGTTTCCCGGTGCAGGTGGTCGCGGGTAAAGCTGATGAGCGGGGTCTCCCCGAGCTTCATCCCGGCCAGATGGCCGCTGCCGTAGGTGAGCCATTCCACGGGTGGCAGACGGTCCGGGGTGGTCCGGTTCGCCAGCCCGTGGTGGTGGGCGTGTTTTGTGACGTGCTGCCAGAGCAGGGCGTCTGTCTGCGGGGCATGGACGGTCTGACGCTCGCGGCACAGGCGACCGTTTTCATGATAGTCGTAGTGCACGGCAACGCGGTGGCCTTCACTGAGGTGGCTGATTTCTGTCAGCCAGCCCAGGTCGTTGTACTGCCACTGCTCTGCCGGTTCACCCGCCACGGTGCGGTGGCTGAGCCGGTCCGACGCATCATAGTGCCACCGGGTCACAAGGCCCTCATCCTCGCTGCGGATAAGCTGACCAGTGGCGCTGTAGTGGTAACGCTGCGTCCGGCCGTCAAAACCGGTCTCCTGCACCCGCCTGTCCAGCGCATCATACGTGAAGGTTGTGCGGCTGCCGTTCTCGTTGACCAGCCCGCTGACGCGCCCGGCCGCATCGTATTCCATCCGCCGCGTCAGCCCGCCCTGCGTGGTGCTGACCGGGCGTCCGGCGGCGTCGTACTCCGTGGTCTGTGTGCTGCCGTCCGGGTGAATCACGGTGGTGAGGTCGCCCGCCGCGTTGTAGTCATACTGCGTCTTATGGCCTGCGGCACCGGTATGGCAGACAAGCCGGCCCCGCGCATCATACTGCCAGTGAAGGCTGAGCCCTTCCTCCTGGTGCAGCGCGGTGAGCTGACCGAAGCGGTCGTATTCATAGCGGGTGACACAGCCCGAGCAGTCGGTGAGGGTGAGCAGCTGCCCGTAGCGGTTCCGGGTCATCTCCCGGCGGCTGCCGGTGGGGCCTTCGGTGGCACAGGGCCATTCGCTCTGCGGATTGTCATAAAAATAACCGGTGATATCGCCACTGCGGGAGGTTTCCTGTATCAGGCGACCCGCGTCGTCAAATTTTTGCAGGCTGCGCAGGCCGTCCGGTCCGGTGGTGCAGATAAGCTGACGCTGGCTGTTGTAGCTGAAGCGTACTGACCTGCCGTCCGGCATGACGATGTCCGTCACGTTACCGGAGCCCACATTCAGCCGGTATTCAGTTCTGCGCCCGGCGGCATCGGTCACTGCCAGCAGTCGCCCGGCATTATCAAATTCACGGGTCAGCGTGCTGCCGTCGGCCTTTTCTTCTTTAATTACCCGTTTCAGACCGTGTTCGCCTTCGGTGTGCAGCACCTCCCGGCGGTGCAGGGAGTCGGTGATGACGACAGCATTTTTTTCATAGCCATAGGTGTAGCTCAGCCCGGCGGGGTTGTGCTGCTCCGTCACGCGCCCGGCGGCATCGTAGCGGTAGGTGACGGGTGGTCGTCCGGCATGCCGGTGCGCGGTCATGCGCCCCGGATGGGTATGGTCATACGTGAAATGGCGCACCGCGGTACCGCTGCGGTCATACACCGCCGCCAGTTCGCCGCGCGGGGAATAGGTGTAGCGGACCAGCGGCAGCGCGGGAAGATTGTCGGGGTATACCGGGTCATGGGTCAGCCACACCGCCGCCAGGCGAACGCCGCTGTCGGTGCCGGGCAGCGTCTGCGGATATTCAGATACCCTGATATCTGACGCGGTCGTCTGTTTACGCGCCGCTTCCGCCCGCTGCGCCTGCGTGGAGAGTTCAAGCCGGAAGCGACGTCCCGCACCGTCGGTGACGGCGGTGATATGCCCGGCATAGTCTCCGTCGGCATCCCGGTGAAAGCGCAGTGTACGCCCGAAGCGGTCCGCCAGCCCGGTCAGCACCCGGGACGGGGGCAGCGGCGCGGGTAACACGTCCTCCACGCCCGGAACACGCTCCGGCCAGCCGAGCAGCCACCACGGCCCCTGGGCACTGTTGGTTGCCAGATAAAGATGCGGGCTTATCCGCAGGGCTTCCGGCAGGGTCTGCCAGAGCACATGCAGCACGTTGCTCTCGTGCAGTTTCAGCGCCCCGCCACGGGCGAGCCACAGGGATTCGCTGCGGCTGAAGGCGGTCTCGCCGGGCATCAGCGGGTCAAAGTGAAGACTTCTGCCGCCGTTGTCATTAAGGATCAGTGCATCATCATGCAACTGCAGGCGGATATCGAACGGGGCTTTCCAGCCGGGGCCAAAGAGACTGACTGGCGCAGGGGTTCGGGTCTGATAACTGCTGTAGGCACGGGTGAGCACCAGCCGGGCCTGACCGCAGTGCAGTTCGAGATGTTCACCTGCGGAATAGACGGCCACCTTACCGGTGGCTTCGGTTTTGCTTTTACCCACCGTAAAGGTGACGTTTTCTCCCAGGCTGACGTCATACCCTTTGCCGACAAGCAGGGATTTATGTATGCCTACCTGTGAGGACTGCAGCAGGGCAACGGATGTGTTCATCACGCCCCCGACTGTGGTCTGGAAGGCCATACCCACCGACAGGGCGCGTATGACGCCAACGGTTTCTGCCTGGTTCAGCCCGACGGTAATGGACTGGTTAAGACCGACAGTTTCCTGCTGATTAAGCCCTATAGCCTGGACCTGATTCTGCCCGACGCTAATCCGCTGGTTATGACCAATGGTCTCGGTGTGGTCCACCTTCACGTCCGTGGTGCGGTCCGGGTGAAAACGCACCCGCACGCGGCCGTATGCCCGCCGGGTAAACATTTAGTCGCATCACAAGTTCTGGACTAAGAAAGTTAACCAATAGTGACTGTACCGCTGCCGATAATCACACCGCCGCAGTTAACAGCATCACCCGTTCTGGCCGCGGGCAGACCATCAATAAAAACCGTACCAGAACCACTGGCTATTTTTCTTGGATGGGGAGGGTGTTTGGGTTTGGCATGGGGTTCGAGTGGATCTCCTTTTCGGGCTGCAGGGAGACCATCGATAAATACGCTGCCTGAACCGGCAGTAATGACAGTTTCACGATAACCATCATGCTGAGTACCTTTGTCTAAAATTTTTGCAGCCAGTGGCATATTTTTCTCCAGTAAGTGTTATTAGTCGATACTGTTTTTTTTTAATCAATCCCAGTGATCTTTTCGTGGCCATTTCACTTAAAGGTGTTTAGCAAATTTTACTCCTAATGATCGTTTTCTGATTGACCACCCAATGCGGGATTATGGGGTTCTGAAGACAATAATGTCATAAATCTTAGTGGCGCAATAAGCCTGTTGAATATCCAGCAGGCAGTGCAGTTCCTGGGGGAAGTGGTTAGTAGATATAGTGAATACCATCATGATTGATGATAGCGAGATAGCCAAAAAAAATAAAAATCTTGAAAGGATATATGACTCTTTTGCTATCGGCCTTTAAATATAAAATCTGACATTGCGTGTTATATTACAGGGATAAACTCCCCATCAATTAATAAAAAGACATGTGCATAAAAACCCATAAACTCCTTGCCATCTTTATCCGTATATTTATATGTCAGTGGAGAATAGGTCGGTTTCGATTTATTATACATTCGAACCATGCGCCCCTTATTCATGACTCGAATATCGTAGTCCTCCACTTAATAGGAAGCAGCGTTGCTCTTCCACCCTCTAAGCCATCTTTTGCAAACTGTGATAAAAATATCTCATCTTCGCTGTCACCGGTTGTTCTGGACCATGCCTCCAATGCTGTCTTGCCGTATATTTTCAAGCGATTTCGATCCCGGCTATTGATAATAGTCGCCATCTCACTGTAAGCAGTCCGTAACTTTTGAATCTGCTCCCTGCTCCCTGCTGCCTGTGAACGGTTCAGCTTTAAACCATGCCCATTCTGGAATGCCGCTTATCATTACTTTCTGTTTAAAACGGTAGATTTCCATTCTTTGTGGGAAAAAGGTATTATGGAAATAATAAAGGTCAAAGTGTCCAGGAATGACTTGCTCTGCCAGAACTTTTTCCCGAGTGATAGTACGTGAACTGTCAGGCTGTGCTTCCGGTAAACCTTGTGTGTTGATGGTCACTTTTATTGATGAAAGCGTTTGTTTTTCCTGTCCGTTAAAACGCACCAGTTCCAGACTACAGGCTGACTGTGGTTCGAAATGATCTCTCTCTTCTGTAGCTAATGACTTATCAGAAAACCAACCCAGAGCGCCAATCTCCAGGCTGATTTCATTCTCACCGTTTTCCATCAGCATTAAAGCGTTGGTGCTGGAAATCCCACCTCCTCGTCCCCGCCATGCAGATTTGCGGTTGTCAAAACCGATGACATCATTAGTTTTGATTGCACAGTAGGCTTGCTGGATATTAAATAGACTTCATATTTTATGTGGCTCATTACTTGAATATACTGCTAACGACATAATACCTCCTGCTAGTATCATTGCTGGGGTGATATATTTTAGTTTCATATGCTTTTTCGGATTTGTGTCATTCCAGCATGCCGTGTATTATTATCATTGTTTACCCCCCCCCCAAAAAAAATTAGAGGGAGTGCAGTAAATACCTTTTCAGTATTGATATAATACCGTAACCGTATTTGTTATTTTAGATAACAGGAATGAACTTACCATCAATTAGTGAGAAAATCGGTGCATAATAGTTCATGGCTTCATCCCCGTCCTCATCGATATACTTATATGTAAGGGGTGAATAATTAGGTTTTGATTTATTATAGAATTGTACCATACGTCCTTTGTTCATAATCCGTACTTCATAATCCTCCCATTTAATGGGAAGAATCTTAGCTTCTCCACCTTCAAGTTTATCTTTATTATACTGCGATAATAGTATTTCATCTTCACTGTCACCGGTTGTTGCAGACCATGCTATCAGCGCTGTCTTGTCATATGCTTTAAGACGGTTTCGATCCCGGCTGTTAATAATTATCGCCATCTCACTGTAGGCACTCCGCAACTTTTGAATCTGCTCACTGCTGCCCGTAATAGTTTTGGCTTTAACCCATGCCCATTCTGGAATGCCGCTTATCATTACTTTCTGTTTAAAACGGTAGATTTCCATTCTCTGTGGGAAAAAGGTATTATGGAAATAATCAAGGTCAAAGTGTCCAGGAATGACTTGCTCTGCCAGAACTTTTTCCCGAGTGATAGTACGTGAACTGTCAGGCTGTGCTTCCGGTAAACCTTGTGTGTTGATGGTCACTTTTATTGATGAAAGCGTTTGTTTTTCCTGTCCGTTAAAACGCACCAGTTCCAGACTACAGGCTGAATGTGGATCGAAATGACCTCTCTCTTCCTGTGATAGTTGCTCATCAGAAAACCAGCCTAGTGCGCCAATCTCCAGGCTAATTTCATTCTCGCCGTTCTCCATCAGCATCATTGCATTGGTGCTGGAAATGCCTCCCCCTTGCCCTCTCCATGCAGACTTACGGTTGCTGAACCCGGTAACGTCATTAGTCTTAATGGCGCAATAAGCCTGCTGGATATTAAATAGACCTCGTATTTTATGTGGTTCATTGTTTGAAAGTATTGCTAATGACATAATTCCCCCTGTTAATATCATTGCTGAGGACATGTATTCTAGTTTCATATTCTTTCTCGAATCCGTGTCACTCCGGTATAACATACATTATTATCATTGTTTTACTTCTCCTCAATTAGAGGGAGTGCTGCAAATACAATTCCAATGTTGATGTAATACCTTAATAACATTGGTTATGTCAGATAACAGGAATGAACTTGCCATCAATGAGTGAGAATACGGGAGCGTAAAAACCCATGAAATCTTTTCCTTTTTTGTCTATATATTTATATGTTAATGGAGAGTAATTAAGTTCTGACTTATTGTACAATTGCACCATTCGTCCTTTATTCATAACCCTGATGTTATAATTTTCCCATTTGATTGGAAGTATCATCGCTTGCCCTTCTTCCAACTCATTCTTTGTATATTGAGATAATAATATTTCATCTTCGCTGTCACCGGTTGTTCTGGACCATGCCTCCAGTGCTGTTTTGTCGTATATTTTCAAGCGATTTCGATCCCGGCTGTTGATAATTTCCGCCATCTCACTGTAGGCCGCCCGTAGCTTTTGAATCTGCTCCCTGCTGCCTGTGAACGGTTCAGCTTTGACCCATGCCCATTCCGGGATGCCACTCACCGTCACTTTTTGCGTAAATTGATAGAGTTCCATTCCTTGTGGAAAATAGTTCTTATCAAAATAATCGGGATCGATATGTCCAGGTATGACCTGCTCCGCCAGAACTTTGGTCCGGGTAATGGGATGCGTGATGTCAGGCAATGCCTCAGGTAGTCCTTGCAGGCTAATGGTCACTTTTATTGATGAAAGTGTTTGCTTTTCCTGTCCATTATAACGCACCAGTTCCAGACTACAGGCTGACTGTGGTTCGAAATGTCCTCTCTCTTCCGGGGATAGTTGCTTATTAGAAAACCAGCCTAGTGCGCCAATCTCCAGGCTGATTTCATTCTCACCGTTTTCCATCAACATTAAAGCGTTGGTACTGGAAATTCCACCACCTCGTCCACGCCAGGCAGAATCACGATTATGATATCCGGTAACGCCATTGGTCTTAATGGCGCAATAAGCCTGCTGGATATTAAAAAGACTGCGCACTTTATTGGGTTTTCCATTGGCGAATACTGTCAATGTCATAATGACTCCTATTAATATTATTGCTGAAATGATATATCTCAATTTCATAATTTTCTCTTAATCTTGTGGGGTTTCATTATATCCCGTTTTGTTCTCTTAATTTGTATTCCAACTCGGGTTGGAACCCATTGCCCACGGTTCATAATGAGCAGGAGGAGTAATGGCAGGGCGAGGGATAATACGTGCTTTTCCATATAAATTAATACGTAAAGTTGAGTCTTCAGTTTTTAAAGACGAAGATAATTGCCACTCTTCCTCAGCATAATTATTTGTTTCAGGTGGTGATTCATCTTTAGTATTACTACCATTTTTATAAACTATATCAGCAGTAAACTTAAATGTCCCCTTAATTCCGTCATGGTATGCAACCAGATCCAGGCCATTATCATGCTCATCCAGAGCAAAGCCTGCTGCTGCACCGATAGTGGCTTCAGCCTCAGCCCTGAGTTCTACGACAAAAACTTCGGCCTCAAAGGTGGCGCTGACCACACCTTTTATACCCAGGTATAACTGATTCTCTGTGAGGGTATTGAATGTCCATTTATCATCTTTTTGGCTGTATGCTGCCCCGATGTTTAGATTTATGCCAGATGCTACCTCTATATAACACTCCACACTGGTACCGTGTTTTCTGAGATAGTCACGACATCTGCCGACTAATGTATCAATTTTACAGTAGGCGCAGATAAACTGAATAATGTCAAATTTTAGCGTTGCCTCCAGAAAAGGCTTTCCATATAATCCGAAATAATGACATGGGCCTTCTTTTATATCAGTGTACTGATAAGCGTAAGAAACGCCGATTTTCAGTGGCTCTGCTTTAAATGAAAATACAGCATATTCTCGTGTCTTGTTTCCATTTTCTGGATCAGGAGCAAAATAAGTGTTGAGGTTATCAACTAACTGATCTGCCCGATTTAACTGCTCAAGTGCTTTAGTTCTGCGCAGTTTTTTTATTTCTTCCTCATACTCATGTGTAAATTCTTTATTGCAAATTTTCAATCCGAAATCCACGTTCAGTGCAGTTTTATTCATCAACTCAAACTGAGCCGTTTTATACGTCCAGCCGTTACGTAATTTATTCTTATTTTTTGGCTGCGTATTATCCATGGTTTGTCGGGATTTTATTTGCTCGTCACGGCGTTCTTTGATAGTTCGCTCTCTGCGTGATGAAATAAGGTCATAGCTTAACCCAACCGTAAAACGTATTTCAATCGTCGGATAGACATCAATTTCAACATATCTGCCACACTCGTGACAGCCATTTACCACAACTGCATAATGAGCTGGTTCATCAAAAATTTTTCCGGGGTGGGTAACTGAACTGAGATATTCCCACGGACTTCTGAATGAATCGACTATACTTAATTCTTTTTTCTTTCCTCCGTAATACAGTATGACTTTTTCTGGCTTTTCATCAGCACTTAACGATTCAGACGCCCCCGCTTTATACTCTTCCAGCCATGCTTCCGGACACCCACTTTTGTCGCATTTACTCTCGATAGTGATGGTTCCATCACATCCGTCTCCTTCATCCAGCAGTTCAAAATGAACTTTTCCCTCTTTCGACCAGATATGATGTTCTTTATTTTCAGGAAAATCAGTAATCACATCCATCAGGCATGGGTCAGGTATACCGCACTCGACACAGGCTTGTCCGGCAGTCGATGATGGTTTTGACATAATAGCTTCCTTATTGAGGGAAAAAACCGAGTTCCTTTAGAAGCAACATTTCAACCTGTCGGTGTGCTGCCACTTCATTATTATTTAACATGTCAGTCCATTCATGTGGAATGTCAGCTTTGTGATAGATTTTATTTTCCAGTAATAAATAAATCATACCTCTAATAGATCTGTCATCATTTATGTTCAATGAATGGCAGAAATCAAAATAACGCTCAGCGCAATCGTTGTCGCGCCCGCTCGGATAAGGAGAGCCTTTCTCTGTATGATAGTTTTTTATATATATCTCAAGATTTTTGATGTAGTTTTTTTGTGCCTGTCTGTTCAATAGCTCATATTGTCGCTGAGAGAAGGTCAGTGTCGCATCACTTTCTCCGGTAATTTTCCTTTTTCCTGACTGGCGGAATACCGAAAAATCATCCTCCCGCCTTTCTTCTGAATAATGAGTAATTATTTTAGTAACTGGTTCAATAAATTTGTACAGTTCAAATGGAGTCAGTACATTAACCAGTGTCCAGATGTTACGTGGATCATAAAAGCGAAATAATGCGGGCTTGCTTTGTTCTGGTATCTTAGCCCACAGATAATGGCGGAAGTGCTGTACTAACAAATGAATTTTATTGCACGAATAAAAATATATTCCCCAGGGGGTTTCTTTTTCCGTCAGCCACCCGGCTACTTCCGGTGTAACTTCCATCAGGTAAGGCGCTATCTCAGTCAGGTCTGGCTGGACAGGAGGAGAAAACAGGCAACAATGTGGGGGACTGGTTTTCTGTAGAAATTCCAGCAACCCTTCTTCAACGGCACCATCGACAATGGCATAGCGTACGGCTTCCATTACTGATCCTCCTTCGGGCAATGTGCAACAAACATTGTGCCGCTTCCTGCGGCAGCTTTGAGAATGACGGGGCGCATCGGCAGTATTACTTCTCCCGGACTGCCGCCACTATTCAGATTAATTTTTGGCCCCTTAATATCGACGCCGCCTGCATGTATCACGACAAACGAACCTCCCACGCGGAGGCTGATTTTACTGTTACTTTGCAGAACAATATCGCCCTGAACGTCGATCCCCAGTGCACCGGCTATCTTCCGCGCCAGGTCGCCTTTGACTTCCAGACCATGATTGCCCTCCACCAGACTCACATGGTCTCTGGTCGTCTTGTGGTCCTGCCTGCCGTCCACCGTGACTTTACGGTCATTGGCTACCACCAGTGATTCATCATGGCCAATGCTCACTGTCCGATCGTAATCTATTCGTACGTCCTTGCTGTTGAGCACCTTCACCTGCATGTTTTTCTGCGCATGCACATAAATTTCTTCATTATCCGTCGCATCCTCAAAGCGCAGTTCGTTAAACCCGTCACCCCGGTAGGTTTTTGAGCGGATGGTCATCTGCGTCTTCGTGTCCGGCAGACGGCCGGGGGCGCGGTTCACGTCATGGTACAGACGCCCCGTGATGACAGGCTGGTCCGGGTCGCCGTGCAGAAAGTCGACAATCCCTCCTGGCCGACGCGGGGCAGGGCCAGGCTGCCGAACCCGGCGCCCGCCCACCCCTGGGAGACCCGTATCCAGCAGGAGCTGTCTTCACTGTTGCCGTGGTAACGGTCCTGGTGAAAGCGCACCCGCACGCGGCCGTATTTGTCGCAGAAGATTTCCTCACCCGGCGGGCCCGTGACCACGGCACTCTGCGGGCCGTCCACCCGCGGCTTCGACAGCGGGGTGACACGCCAGGTGCGGTCTGCCGGGATAACCTCCAGGCGGTTGCTCAGCGTGGTGCCTTCCCCCGGACTGCCGTGCTGCGCCTGCGGCTGCCGGCCCTCCATGACACTGCCGGTGACCTGCCATTCCCGGTTCAGCAGGGAGGCGGGGTGACCGGTCAGGGTGAACCGCCGGCCGGGCCACAGTACCGGGCTGTTGCTCTCGCAGGTGGCGGTCTCCGCATCCCGGCGCCAGCCCTCTGCCTGATAACGGGCAAAATCCCGCCCGTGCTGCTCATCCTTGAAGCGCCCGGGGTAGTCGAAGATTTCGTACTGCGTGCGCTGGCCGTTGAGCTCACGGGGGTGGTGACTGAAGCTGCCCTGCCAGTGTGGCGCTTTGAAAGTGTAATCCCGGGTCTGTACCGAGGAGGGACGTATCTGCGCCTGGTAGCGGAACAGGCTGATGCAGTCCGTGGAGACCTCCGTGCGGGTGTTGGGGTTAAAGGGCAGCTCACCCGCGCTGCCGGTGCCCGCGACATCATCGGTGAGCACCAGTTTCTGCTCCGCTGCGCCGCAGGCGAACCAGTCGAAGAAGAAGATACCCTCCTCGGCCCACAGACGGCGCAGGAAACCGAGGTCAGTCTCGCCGTACTGGACGCAGAATTCGCGTGGCGGATGGGGGTCGTACAGGCAGGGCACCTGGCCGGTGACACCGTGCTCCGTGAGGAGGGTGGCGGTGATGGCCTCAGTGTCCAGCTGCTGGAAGATGCGGAAGTTCCGGCGCAGGCCGCAGCGCCAGAGGGCAGGCGAGACCGTCAGGGCAAAGTTCATCTGACCGTGGGCGCTGTGCGCGAGGGCGAAGCCGGTCACGATGCCGCTGAGGACGAACCGGGAAACGCTGCCCTGCCAGACGGTGAAGGTGGCATTTTTCTCCAGAAAACGGGCGGCGTCCCAGCCTGAGAATCTGCCGGTGACCTCCGCGTCAAGCCGGAAGGGTGTGGAGAGGTGCTGCTGAAGGGAAAAGGTGACGACGGCGATGGCACGCGGGGGGAGCCCCTCCACGTCAAGGGTAAAGCGAAGGCCTTCCTGAGACATAAACTTCTCCCGGTCCAGATAGTTAATTATGGAGCCACGATTTTCCGTGGCAGACTTACAGGCGTAATGGCAATTCCAGGCACGCTACCGCCAGAGTGTCCGGCATCTGCCATCTCCCATATGCAAAGGGTATTGCCGGGGGGCTGACCTGGTCATTCCGCCCCTGGTAAAAAATGCCACTCTTCTTGCAGTCGCAGTGGCATGGGTTGGATTATGCTTTCAGTGGTATGCGCAAGGCGTCCACCTCAGAGGGGCAGCGAAGAGGTGCTCCCACTCGACCTTGCAATAAGCCAGAGAGGCATTAACCAGTTGAGCGAATTCACGCTTTTCCACGTCCTGACAGTGCGGCAGATGGCAGTCGATAACCACGATCGTGGAGTCGGTAAGACAGGTGGTTAAGAGAGGCTCCTGTTTTGCCTTTAACAGAAAGACGATGCCAGTGCAGTTCAGTAGCCGGCAGCATTTCGTCTTCCTGAACCTGGCCATAGATGTTGCCCACAGACTCCACCGTAAATGCACGATGGGCGCTCAGCCCCTGAGTTTGTCCTTTAACTAAGAGGGAACACGGTATTGGCACGGGGAGTACTCCTTGTAGGGCATCGTAGTCATTTTGTAACGGCCTCCCTTCATCAAAATAATGATTTGATCTGATAATCTTTTATTTAATTTTGGGTGGATTCATTATTTATTTTTTAACCTATAACTTTATCAAAAAAGGTGTTTATCCCATTTTGCGTTGATGTTACCAGGGCGATTGCTTATTGAGCTTTAATAGCGCGAATGTATTCATCCATCGAATGATTGTTATGTATCCTATAGTGTATTGGATGCATTTGTGGTTCGGTTCTCTTGTTTATGTGCATTAATCTATTTATAGCATGTGTTTTTGCAGGAGTTATGTGCGAGTTGCCACAGTTTAATGTGTTTATTTTTAAAATGGTTTTAAAGGTAGAGTGATTAAAGGTATATATGACGATATCTTTTGTGTTCTGTTTTATATCATCAGGACGATTTATGAGTATTCTCTTAATAATTAAGAAAAGTCTTTTTCAACTCGACACTGAAATCCATGATACTTCGCGTCAGGAGATGGCAGCCGTTATCGACGCGTTATTGTACAATACAGCTGCATCTGTTGATATTCTTGTAGTAAATGCGATGATTGCACATATAAACGCCGGTGCTGGCCAACAGTGGGACCCTATTTTTTATACTCATGAGTTTCAAGAACGTAAAGCACAGCTTCGTTCACTAATCTTGCTGGTTGATCGCATTAAAATGCGTGAAAAAATTAGAATTCATCTGAGACATCTTATGAAAGAGAAAGTAGTTGACGATAGAGTGTTTGCGTCGGGCATCACGCGGGCAGGAGTTTACAAACACGTCTGTTCCAGCAAATATGGTGAATCTGGCGGTGAGTCTGTCACGGCCGCCATCGGTAATTATGCCTTGAAAAAACTGCTGTGGATTTTACGTTGCTAAATACGTTAATACGGGCAATGCAATGGTTTACACGACGTTCTTATCTTCGGTTGCGCCAGAATTGTTCGGCCTAGCTTCATGGTCGAAACGACAGGGTAAAAGGATAGAGCATCAATATTTGAAGGCCCGGCATATATCCAGTGACGATGGCTGCGTGAACTGTCCTAAATTTGGTATTTTGCTGGACTATTGCCAGCGCTAACGGGTGGTGTGAACAATATGGATGTTGAAGAGCGTTATTATCGAGAGGAACTGGACTACCTGCGTCAGTTGGGAAAATTACTGGCTAAAGAAAAACCCTTTTTAGCCCATTTTCTTAAGGAAAAACAGGGAGATACTGATGTTGAGCGCCTGATGGAATCTTTCGCTTTTTTATCGGGGAGATTACGGCAAAAGCTTGAAGATGAGTTTCCCGAGTTTACTCATGGTATCATCCGTATGTTATGGCCTAATTACCTTCGTCCGGTTCCGGCTATGACGGTCATTAAGTACGAACCTGAAAAGACGCTAAAAATACCCGTGCAGATTTTACGTAATGAATTGATTAGCACAGGTACGTTGCGGATTATTCGCCCAGAGGGGAACGTTCTGGGAAGCGATACGGCATCGTCTCCTCCAGCTTGCCATTTCACGCTGGCACGGAATATCTGGTTGCAGCCCTTAGCGATAAAAAACGTTCGCAACGCAAGCAGCCTTGATGAAGGTATTATTGATATTGAATTTTACACTGACAAAGGTATCACTGCTGACACACTGGATTTAAATAAAATCAGTTTCTGGCTGGGTAATCACGACGATAATACCCGCTATCAGCTCTATTTATGGTTAAGTGAGCGTTTGATGGACGCAGAAATAATTATGGGAAACATTAGCATGCCCTTGCCCAACTTATGGCTGGACCCTGCAGGGTTTGAGCGAGAGGATGCGCTACTGTCATGGCCTAAAAATATCCACAATGGATACCGGATACTGCACGAGTATTTTTGCTACCCAGAGAGTTTCTTCTTTTTTCATCTTCGTGATGCTGAACCGTTAATGGAGGATTTCCGCGGCGGCGAGTTCACGTTGCGTTTGCGTTTCAATCAACCGCTGCCCACCGATATAAAGTTGCGTAAGGATTCATTGCACGTGAGCTGTACGCCTGCGGTGAACCTTTTTTTACATCATGCTGAACCAATACGCCCAAATGGTGACTTACAGCAATATCCGTTACAGGCTAGCCACCAAGATCCGTATGCTTACGATATTTTTCGGGTCAAGTCCGTCACAAATAAAATTCCCAGTGCAAATGATGGGCCTGAACAACGATCGAATTCCGTCATTCACTGGCCAGAATTTGAAAGTTTCAAGCATCAGGTTGAATACAGAAACCAACGTGAGGTAATTTACTGGCATCATCGCACCAGGACGTCTTTATTTCATCGCGGTCTGGATCACAGTATTGCTTTTGTTCATGCTAATGGGGATGTACCAAATCCCGCTCGACTGAAGGGGGCGGTGATTAACCCCTTGCTGGTTTGCACAAACCGAATGCTTCCTATTGAACTTAATACGGGCGATATCAGTGTTGCTGTTAGCAAAAATCCGGCTGTCGCCTCATTCAGCAATATCACTTGTCCCACACGTCCTCTCGATCCGGTGATGGATGGAGATATGCACTGGTCGCTTATTTCCAGTATGAATTTGAATTATCTCTCTCTTTTGGACAGAGATGCGTTGGTGAACATTCTGCGTACCTTTGATATTCCCGGTATTCATCATCCCCAACGAGCTCGCTTATCTCAGCCAAAACTGGATGCAATTGAGAAGATGGAAACACATCCGGTGGATCGGCTTTTTAAAGGGATACCGGTAAGGGGACTTGCCACCACGCTATGGATCAATCCAGCACCTTTTATCTGTGAGGGGGAGATTTACCTGTTGGGTGCGGTTTTGTCTCATTTTTTCGCGCTATACGCCAGTATCGTCTCGTTCCACCTACTGAAAATTATCAATGCGGAAAGTCAGGAGGTCTGGGAATGGGAGAGTACTGGTCAGCATGCCCTGATGTAATCTTTTCGCAAGATGCGAATAATCACAATTTTTATGTGCTTCTGGCGTCACTGTAGCGCCAGGCTCGTTGTCGGTCGCTCTGTTCTGATTGTCAATTTTGCCCTCGGTGGGTAAAAATCTTATGGTCATTTTTTATTTTAAGTGACATGGACAATTACAAGGAGTGATTTTTGCAGGGTTTTCTCCACTGGACTCAGTTGGGAATACAAGAATATCAGGCGTACAGAACGGTGTTCCTCACGCTATTACCGATAGTGCAGTGCAAGCAGTATCATTTAATTATGAAAGTATTAACTATTGATGGCAAACATAGCCAATAACACTCTCTTAAATCTAAAAGTCTGGTTGCTGGAAAAAGGTATATCACCGCTTTTGTTTACCATTATTATGCAACACTGCCTGCCGCCACATCATACTGGCGGCAGGTGAGTAGACGGTGTATTCAGTGGTTATTGATAGCGTTTTACCAAATCTTTTACCACTGCGGCGATCGTTTTTTGTTTTAACTGACTCATCGTTTGTTGTGACAATGGTATTTTTTCGTTAAGTCGTAAGGAAAGATTTTCTTCATAGTTAATCGGAGACCAGGTTGCCCACGTGCCTGTTGCCACATCGACCAGAGCAAAACGTATCAGATAGCGTAGCGAACCCGAACTGGTGACTGTTTCATTTTGATAATCTGTCCATATGGTCGTTTTAGTTGCGTTTTGATAATGACCTGTTTGCAGTGCGTCCCAATAAACGAGTACCGTTCTTTGCTGCCCTTTTGCAGCGATATAACGCAGTGACTGCATATAGTTCATGTTTTCGCTGAAGGCGGCCTGGCCCTCGTCATTTTTCAGTTTATTGCAGGACAGGTTTCTTTGTCTGTCCGGGATACCTGAAAATGTCGTTACTCTGTAATATTTACTTAATTCCTGCTGCATAGCCGTCTCCGGCGCTCGACTGCCCGACTGAATGAGAATAATAGCTGAGCCCGGCGGCACACTGAGCTTTTCGTCATCAAGCGCAGCCTGAATATCCTCTTCTGAAACGGCGAGTGTAGTCTCGTTTCCAAATACATCTTTATCTGTCAGTTGGAGTGGGATGTTTTTACTCTTCCTTGCTTCAGTTTCGGGTGCGCTTTTTTTTCTGGCATCAATTGAAGATTGGGTGCAACCATTCGTCAGTAATGCTGCAGCGAATACAAGTAATAAAGGCGTTCTCATGAAGTATCTCGTGTAGGGATGGGTGGGTTATTTTACCCTGGCTGGGCGAAGTATCTTTGTTTTATTTTGATTATAAATAATTAAGGGGGGCTTTATATTTATTGCATCAATAAGTAAGTAGATTTAATAACTTTCAATATTAGGACTCTGATAGCGCGTAATTATAACCGGGCAACGTTCGCTATCTCCTGGCAAATACCTTAAGCGCAAATGCCGGAAGGCTGCGCAGATTTCCTTCCTCATGCTTATAAAGGAAGAGGGAGGGGGGATTGACTCGCTGCGCTCGCCCTGCGGGCAGCTTCCTCGCGGGCTCGTCAGCTGTCCACCCGGCTGTCGCCGGTTGTCGAACCCCGGTCGGGGGTTCTCATCCCCCCCGGGGGAGTGCAACATGCGAAAAAAAAGCCCGCATTTGCATGCGAGCTCTTCTTAAAATAATGGCGGTGAGGGGGGGATTCGAACCCCCGATACGTTGCCGTATACACACTTTCCAGGCGTGCTCCTTCAGCCACTCGGACACCTCACCACATTTTTTAGCGTTACACCACCAGGGGGCAACGGGGCGCTACTATAGGGAGTTGCATGAAAACGGTCAAGCTTATTTTCGGAGATGATGATTGTTCGCTTAAGCTGTGAGCAACGGACATTATTAAAAAGGATTGAAATGCTGAAATGTCGGAAGGCTGCGCAGATTTTCTTCCTCATGCTTATAAAGGAAGAGGGAGGGGGGATTGACTCGCTGCGCTCGCCCTGCGGGCAGCCTCCTCGCGGGCTCGTCAGCTGTCCACCCGGCTGTCGCCGGTTGTCGAACCCCGGTCGGGGGGTCTCATCCCCCCTGATGCGGGAGAATATAAAAGAAAAAAGCCCGTACTTACGTACAGGCTCTCATCTGAAATAATGGCGGTGAGGGGGGGACTGACTCGCTGCGCTCGCCCTGCGGGCAGCTTCCTCGCGGGCTCGTCAGCTGTCCACCCGGCTGTCGCCGATTGTCGAACCCCGGTCGGGGGTTCTCGTCCCCCCCGGGGGAGTGCAACATGCGAAAAAAAAGCCCGCATTTGCATGCGAGCTCTTCTTAAAATAATGGCGGTGAGGGGGGGATTCGAACCCCCGATACGTTGCCGTATACACACTTTCCAGGCGTGCTCCTTCAGCCACTCGGACACCTCACCATATTGTTATCCCGACGCTGCCGGGACGGGCGCTAATGTAGGGGAGTCTGGTACTCCCGTCAATCAACTTTTTCAATTAAGTCGCGCGATTATACAAACTTCAAACAACCTGCTTCTAAAATGCTCTGAAACTGACTTTTTTCTCAGCAGCACGCTTTTTTCACCGTGTTATCAATGATCTTTGCTATGTTGATGTGCCTGTTCGCGGACGTAACTTACGCCAACATATTGACGGATGTCCGGGACATCACAAACCATAACGGGAGCAGAGATGGACATTATCTTTTATCACCCCTCATTCGACAGTGAGCACTGGACCCAGGAACTGAGCAACGCACTGCCTGATGCGAGGATAAGGGTCTGGCAGCCAGGAGATGATAAACCAGCCGATTATGCACTGGTCTGGCATCCACCCGTTGAGATGCTGCGTGGACGAAACCTGAAAGGTGTGATCAGTCTGGGCGCCGGTGTGGATGCAATCCTGACGACATTAAAAGCGCATCCGGAAATGCTGGCACCGGATATTCCGCTTTATCGACTCGAAGACACAGGGATGGGACGGCAGATGCAGGAATATGCCGTCAGCCAGGTACTGCACTGGTTCCGGCGTTTCGATGATTATCAGCGGCTTAAGCAACAGGCGCGGTGGCAGGAGCTTGAGGAATACCGACCTGAAGAGTTTACCATTGGGATCCTTGGCGCAGGCGTACTCGGCACGCAGGTCGCAGAAAGTTTACAGGTTTGGGGTTTTCCACTGCGCTGCTGGAGCCGTTCGCGAAAGCATATTCCGGGGGTAACAAGTTTTGCTGGTAAAGAAGAGATGCGCGATTTCCTGCGCGATACACGTGTTCTTATCAACCTTTTACCGCACACGCCGGTGACCGCTGGCATCATTGACCACGCGTTGCTCAACCAGCTTGCCGATGAGAGCTATGTAATGAATCTCGCCCGCGGAGCTCATCTGGTCGAAAGTGATTTGCTGGCTGCGCTGGCATCCGGCAAGATCAAAGGCGCGATGCTGGATGTGTTTAATCAGGAGCCTTTGCCAGCTGATAACCCGCTCTGGTTACATCCGCGTGTAACTATCACTCCGCACATCGCAGCGGTTACCCGTCCCGATCAAGCCATTGTTTATATCGCCAGAACGATTCATAACCTGGAGCGTGGAGAGACAACAAGCGGGCAGGTGGACAGAACGCTGGGCTATTGAGTAAAACGCGATCGCCGGGGTTTTCATTAAAAATAGCGATGATAACTGCTATCCTTGCAAAAAACATTTACAGGAGAGTTTCATGTATCCCGTTGACCTGCATATGCATACCGTCGCCAGCACCCACGCCTACAGTACCCTCCAGGACTATATCTCTCAGGCTAAGCGCAAAGGAATCAAGCTTTTTGCGATTACCGATCACGGGCCAGACATGGCCGATGCCCCGCACTACTGGCACTTTGTGAATATGCGTATCTGGCCCCGTCTGGTTGATGGCGTAGGCATTTTGCGTGGCATTGAAGCGAATATTAAAAATACCGACGGCGAAATTGATTGCAGCGGACCGATGCTGCCGTCGCTTGACCTGATTATTGCCGGTTTCCATGAACCGGTGTTTGCACCACAGGATGAAGCGACCAACACCCAGGCGATGATTGCCACTATCGCGGGCGGCATTGCCCATATTATCAGCCACCCGGGAAATCCTAAGTACCCTATTAATATTAAGGCAGTTGCTGAAGCCGCAGCGAAGTATGATGTAGCGCTGGAAATTAACAACTCTTCTTTCCTGCACTCACGTAAAGGTAGCGAGGCCAATTGCCGCGCCATTGCCGCTGCCGTTCGCGATGCAGGCGGGTGGGTCGCGTTGGGATCCGACTCCCATACTGCTTTTACCCTCGGCGATTTTGACGAATGCCGTAAGGTCCTCGATGATGTGGGCTTCCCGGAAGAAAAGATCCTTAACGTCTCACCACGCCGTTTACTCTCTTTCCTTGAATCTCGCGGGATGGCGCCCATTAGCGAATTCGCTGAACTTTAATCTGTCATTTACTGGAACCTTGCATGAACGAATTTTCCATCCTTTGCCGTGTACTCGGCTCTCTTTTTTATCGCCAGCCGCAGGATCCCCTTCTGGTGCCGCTGTATACCCTGATTCGCGACGGCAAACTCGCTGAAAACTGGCCGCTTGAGCAGGATGAGCTGCTCACCCGATTGCAAAAGAACTGCGATGCACAAAGCCTGGCGGCAGATTACAACGCGCTGTTCGTTGGCGATGAGTGCCGTGTCTCGCCCTACCGTAGCGCATGGGTGGAAGGGGGGACGGAAGCTGAAGTGCATGCGTTTCTCGCTTCGCGTGGGATGCCGTTAACCCAGACGCCAGCGGATCATTTTGGCACTTTATTACTGGCTGCCTCCTGGCTGGAAGATCAGTCGGCAGATGATGAAAGTGAGGCGCTGGAAACCCTGTTCGCAGACTATTTATTGCCCTGGTGCGGTACTTTCCTGGGAAAAGTCGAAGCGCATGCCACCACACCTTTCTGGCGTACGCTGGCGCTACTTACCCGTGAAGCTCTCTCTGCCATGTGGGATGAGCTGCAGGAAGCAGAAGAGGAGTAACGTGTGATACTGATCACATTAACAATGTAACGGTTATTTTCTTGTTGCATTTATTGTGGTGTAAATCACATACGAAGAACGCGTATCTGCTAAGATGCGCGCCATGAACATACTTCTCTCTCTCGCATTAACAACAGGGCTACTGTCCGGTCTTTGGGGCTGGGTTGCTGTCTCACTTGGCCTTATCAGCTGGGCAGGTTTTCTCGGTTGTACGGCTTATTTCGCCTGCCCCCAGGGCGGCGTAAAAGGTCTCCTTATTTCGCTGTGTACCTTACTGAGCGGTGCGGCATGGGCGCAGGTGATCATTCACGGTAGCGCGCTTGCCCCTCATCTGGAAATCGTTGGCTATGTGGTTACCGGCCTGGTGGCGTTTTTGATGTGCGTGCAGGCAAAAAGCCTGCTGCTTTCATTTGTACCAGGGACTTTTATTGGTGCCTGCGCCACCTTTGCCGGACAGGGTGACTGGCGTCTGGTCGTCCCTTCGCTGGTGGTGGGGTTACTGTTTGGTTTTGCAATGAAAAACAGTGGCCTTTGGCTTGCGTCACGTCACACCCGTGCACTGACGAAATAACAGAAAAAAGCGTGAAGGAATAACCCGACACGCTTTTTTTATAGGGAAATCAGGATTCCGGTGGTACTGCCATTTCACGGTATTTCACTAAAACTTCATTTTTGGTTTCCGCTTTATTTTGCAGATCCCATAATCCACGATCGATACCATCATTAATAAGTAAAATAACACCGGTTTCGATAGCGGACATCAGGCAAAGCATTACTGGTTCGTTAGCGGTATAACCCACTTCTCCTTCCAGCAGACGCTGGTAATCAACGAAGCGGAAAACCCCGGCCTGAACCTCATACGACAGGATAGTCTTGCTGGTGTTCACCGAGGAAAGTATTTCCCCCGTGCTCACATTCACTACGCGCAAATTAACGGCTATCTGGTCGAGTTGATATTGCGTATCTGCGCCGATACCAAAATAGCGTGCTCCCGCACCACCGGATTTCACATTGCTTTCATAGCCAATGATCGATCCCTCAACCATGACGTTTGCTGCCGTCAATGACTGAAGAGGAAACCGGTTATTTACCGCAACGGTGCCATTCTCCTGTGCAGCACGGATAATTTTGCGCTCATTGAGTAAATTCTGCAGCCCCTGACGCTCCAGAGGAACAAACCAGCGTGAATCTTTCAGTGCCGTGACCAGCATTGACGTCGCGCTTTGCGGCACGGCAGTCGAGAAGTTGCTGGCAGGATAAGGTTTGAACTGCCCGGTTTCATCCTGAATGTTATAAACGGAAACGAAAATCTTGCCTGTCGGTAACGGCAGATGGGTTAAATCCTGATAGCTCTGAGCCCGGGGTAATAACGTAGGTTTAGCGGCCTGTTTTGGCGGCGCAGTTAAGCACCCGCTTAATAAACATACGGCCAAAATAAGTAAAAAGCGCTGCATGAGTATAGTCCTGTAAAGGCGATGCCTTAAAAATCAGTTGAACCGCTTTGCAGACCTGAAACTTCGATGGTTGAGGTTCTGCCTGTTTTTCTGTCGGTTACGTTTAATTGCAGTTGCCCGTCCCGGTTGGCAATATCAACGATATAATCGCTGGTAACCATTCTGCCCGGTTTTCCACTATTAATATTGGTTAATAACCCCCCCAGTATTTGTGACTGAATGGATTGGGTGAAATTATCCAGGGCGGAAGTGGACTCTATTCCGTAGTCATCCTTATAAGCAGGATCTTTATATGAATTTTGCGCTTGCGCGCTGTTTAATAGAAACGAGCCATTATTCGGATTGCCGCCAAAGTTAGGATTGCGGAACTGAAAGGTCATATTGCCGGCCCAGCTTAATGGTGCGACAAGCATTAACAAAGTTATGGCAGATGCGATACGCATTTGTGCCTCCGTAGAGGGTTATTGTGTGTCAGAACTCGTCTTTCGCTAAATCACCGGTGCTGAGTAGCACCTGGTTAATCTGCAGATGGTCGAGCGCTTCCTGTGTTTGTGCCAGGGCGAGATCGATGTTTTTATCGAAGTCGCGTTTTGTTGGGAAAAGAAATGTCTGGTAAACCACATTCTGATTAACCGCAATGGTTATCCAGCTTCCCCAGCGGGCACTGGGCCGTTCATTAATAGTGAGGTTTCCTGTCCAGGTACTTTCCCATTTATCACTGAACGCACGGTAAAAATCGTGGCCGATTGAAGAAACGGTATGATCGGTTAGCAGTCCGGGAATCTCCACCTCGACAGCGTGTGACGTCCCGGCGGCAAACGCTAAACTCATTGCCGCGAGATAACTCAGGTAACGTTTCATGATGCTAACGCCTGAGATTATCGTTTGCCCAGGAGACGGCCTGAGTACGGTTTTTTACCGATATCTTTTTAAAAAGGTTATAGAGATGGGTTTTAACTGTGTTTTCGCTTATAAACAGTGAGCGGGCGATTTCTATGTTTGATGCGCCGATACGCAGCTTATTTAAAATCTCCTTTTCCCGGTGGGTCAGCAGGGCCGATTCCGAACTGTTATAACGATAATTTCCTGAGTGGGTAATTAAATAGCTTGCCAGTTTTTGTGAGAAATAACACTCGCCACGCTGTATCCCTTGTAACCCTTCAATCATGCTGGTTTCATCTTCGGAGACATAAAAGACCCCGTTAATATGAGGCCAGTTCTCAATCTCACGGAAAGGGTATTCATCAGGTGTGTTCATTAACAATAATTTCAAGTTATTGTTTCTGCGAGATAAAATATCCTGCCAGTAATGAATCATTTTTTTATCTGCTTCCATCATATCAAATAACACCACACTGCCGCTGGAGATATCGTCCAGAGACCGTTGAATGTTATGGATTTTTCCCGTCAATGACAGAGAGTGTTTTAGATGCTGCAACAAGGCTGTTGCCTGCAAGGAAGGTTTGGTGATTAACAGTAATACCTGATTCTGAACATTTTGGACTTCACTATACATGATGAACCCCGCTTTTTGCACATCCGCAGTCTTCCCCATAGCAATGGGGAAGCCAGAGGTACTGACAGATGCAGTTTTGCTGTGTGTAGTAATAAAAGCTCAGCCCACAAAGGGGAAATTAATAAAATTACATGAGTACTGCTGATTTCAATCTAGTCCCAGCCAATCTTAAATCAAGTGTTAAACGTGTAACATAATGTAAAAATCAATATTAATTTGTTAAAATCGATTCATCTAAGGTTTGTTATTGATACATAAGTTGTACATTTTTTGGATTTTGCATAAATTTTAGGTTGCGAGATTTAATATACAATTCATTGTAATTTATAGCTATTTTTAATATAGAAACTTTCTTAAGGTTTTGTAAAAAAGAAAAACCCTTCAACCTTTTAGCCATTCTTTTTTCGTACAGAAAAAGTCGTGCCGTGACGTAAGGGATGCGAGAAAATGCAAAGCTGATCGCATCATCGGTACGTATTTAGGCCAAAGGAGCAGGCGGTTATAAGCAAAGGGATCATGGTGAAATACTGCGACCATTCTTTATGTGTGATTTTAAAAATTATCTGGCAGTCATACTTTGGGGTGAATAATATTTTTCAAAATACAACGTGCGGCGTAGTTATTTAAAATTTGTGCCTGCGCATACTGATTTTCGTAACGCAGCGTTAACAAATATGTCGAGTTTGTCTGCAGCGATACTGGCGAAACAAAATAATTATCCTTTTGCTTCGTGAACGTTAACCAGACCAGGGTGATAACATGAAAAACAAATTGTTGTTTATGGTGTTAACTGTGCTGGGTATGCCTGGGTTTGCAAGCGCAACAGGTTATGATTTAGCTGGCTCTGAATTTAACCAGGCGGTGAATGAATTAAGTGCAGCGTCTTATAACAAGTCAGCTATTATTGGTCAAAACGGTTCCAATAATAATGCACAGATTAACCAGGGTGGTTCCAGATTATTGTCGGCAATTTCCCAGGATGGTGCCAGAAATTCCGCAAGAATAGACCAGTCAGGTTCATACAACCTTGCTTATATCGATCAGTCAGGTAATTCCAATGACGCGAACATATCGCAAGGAGCTTACGGCAATACAGCGATGATTATCCAGAGAGGTTCAGGTAACAAAGCGAGTATTGCCCAGTACGGTACGCAGAAAACAGCAGTTGTTGTTCAAAGACAGTCGCAAATGTCGATTCGCGTTATTCAACGCTGAACGCAGAGCGACGTTTAATTCAATCCGATGGGGGTTTACCATGAAACTTTTCAAAGTGGCAGTTGTAGCAGCTCTCGTAGTGTCAGCCAGCGCATTTGCAGGTTCTGTTCCTCAGTATGGTCATGGCAACCATGACAATAGTGGCCCTGATTCCGATCTGAGCATTTACCAGAGCGGTAGCGGTAACTCTGCACTGGCGCTGCAGACCAATGCACGCGGTTCAGAAACCACCATCCGTCAGAACGGCGCAAGCAATGGTGCTGACGTTGGTCAGGGCTCTGATCGCAGCGAAATCAGTCTGTCACAAAATGGTTTCCGTAACAGCGCAACCATCGATCAGTGGAATAGCCACAACTCTGATATTACTGTCAGCCAGTATGGTGGCCGTAACGGTGCGCTGGTTAATCAGACCGCATCTGATTCAAGCGTCCTTGTACACCAGGTCGGTTTTGGCAACAACGCCACGGCAAACCAGTACTAATCAGCAATTATCAACAAGAACAGGGCTCAGGCCCTGTTTTTGTTTTTGCGGGGTTCTATGCACACTTTATTACTGCTGGCTGCCCTTTCCAGCCAGATAACATTCAACGCGACTCAACAAGGGGACCTGTACACCATCGTGCCGCAGGTCGTGTTAAGCGAAGACTGCCTATGTCAGGTTCAGATTCAGGCTATCCGGCAGGGGGATGGGGGGGAAAGCCGGACACAGCAGCGAAAAACCCTGAAGCTTAAAGCCGGTCGATCTACCGCACTAATGACATTGCGCATGTCAATCACGCCGCAGGATAACGTCACTATTACCGTAACGGTGACGGACGGAGAGAGACTGCACATGTCTCAGCAGTGGTCACCGGTAAATCGCACTTAAGTTATTCATTTCATGAATGAATATAGGAAAAAATATTTGGTTAATAATCTGTTAAAAATGTTTATTTAATGTATATATGAGGCTGGCATTCTGCATGAGCAGAGATTCAGAGGGGAAAGCTTTCTCCTCTGCCTAACAACATATTATTGAGGTCAATATGTCAGCGTCGCGAAAGCTTTTACTTTCCTTGTTTTTCCTGCTGTCCGGCAGCGGCATTCAGGTTGCTGTTGCCGGGACGGGAGGCATGGTTCAGTTTGAAGGGATGATTGTTGAGCCCCCCTGTGAAATGAATGTTCATCAAAACAGTTAATTTTTTCCTGTGCAAGGGAAGGTCGGGTTTATACCCGAACCATTACTTTCAGGCAGTTAACGGACGAACCACAGGGGGTTAAGAATATTGCTACAGTGCAAATGCACTATCTTAATCCCGGGCATACGCTTGCGGTTATGGATATCGTCTATAACTGAAGGGGTTTTATCCGGTGCACGTCAGGTTGTGCCGTCGCTTTTTTCATACTTCCCGCTCCTGCCTGCGATACACTATTAAAAAGAAAATGTTGATGAGAGGCGTCAATATGCAACCACGTTTACAGGTTTTGCAGGGCGACATCACCACCGTGAAGGTGGATGTCATAGTCAATGCCGCGAATGCGTCTCTGCTGGGCGGCGGAGGGGTAGACGGTGCAATTCATCGCGCCGCGGGTCCCGCACTGCTGGAGGCATGTAAAAAAGTTCGCCAGCAAGAGGGTGAGTGCTCACCGGGCCATGCCGTCATAACGACCGCTGGGAATTTGCCGGTAAAAGCGGTTATCCATACCGTTGGCCCGGTCTGGCGTGGCGGTAATGAACACGAAGCGCGTCTGCTGGAAGATGCCTACCGCAACAGCCTTAAACTGGCGGAAGCAAACGGCTACGAAACTATTGCTTTCCCTGCTATCAGTACTGGTGTGTATGGCTATCCGAAACCTGCGGCGGCTGAGATAGCCGTCAACAGCGTGTGGAGTTACCTGGCAACCCACTCGTTTATCAAACAGGTGATTTTTGTCTGCTTTGATGAAGAAAACAGGGCGCTTTATCAGCGCCTGTTAACTCAGCACGGTTTTCTGCCTGAATCCTGATATTTCCCCGTCGCCTGAGAGAGCCTGTCAGGCGATTTTCCCTCTTCTTTCATTATGTCCGGACCGGGACCTCCTGTTTCGGATTTCTCACCAACCTAACGGCAGAAGGGCAGATATAATTATACTGCCATGACAATAACAATCTCTGAGAGTGAGCCTTTTACGGTGGAAAACCATCCTGCCCGGCCCGATACGCGCCTGGGGCGTGCCGTTACACCTTTATGCGCCCGACATCAGGGGCTTTGCGGCCTGGTGGCCCTTGACGACAGTATGGATGCCTTCGTCGCCCGGCATCGGCTTGCGGAAATGGCTCAGTCGACGCTGGATGTGCAGTACTACATCTGGGATGACGATATGTCAGGGCGTTTACTCTTTCTGGCGCTGCTGGCTGCGGCTGACAGGGGCGTTCAGGTACGTATTTTGCTGGATGACAATAATACCTCGGGTATGGATGACGCATTACGTCAGCTTAATGCTCACCCACGCATAGAAGTCCGCCTCTTTAATCCTTTTTCATTTCGCACCCTGCGAGCACTGGGATATTTAACGGATTTCGCGCGTCTTAACCGCCGGATGCACAATAAAAGTTTTACCGCGGATGGTGTGGTCACCATCGTGGGCGGTCGCAATATTGGCGATGCTTATTTCGGTGTCGGGGAAGAGCCACTGTTTACCGACCTGGATGTGCTGGCGATAGGGCCGGTAGTGGCCGATGTTGAAAAAGATTTCGAACGGTACTGGCAGTCGGCGTCCGTCTCCTCGTTACGGGAAGTGCTTGATATTGATAACGATAATATCGCAGCGCGCATCCGAATGCCCGATGTCTGGTATGAGGACCCGACAGCGACACGCTACCTCAGGACGCTGGAAACAACGCAGTTTGCCAGCCAGCTCGAACAGGGCAGTTTACCGCTTATCTGGGCGAAAACGCGTCTACTTAGCGACGATCCGCGAAAAGGAGAAGGAAAAGCGTCGCCACGAACGCTTTTACCCCAGCGTTTGCTCAATGTGATGGGTAAACCCGAACAGCAGATTGACATCATCTCAGCTTACTTCGTCCCCGGTCGAGCGGGAGTGGCGCAGCTGCTACAAATGGTGCGCAAAGGCGTCCGTGTTGCCATCCTGACCAACTCACTTGCGGCCAATGACGTGAGTGTGGTCCATGCCGGTTACGCCCGCTGGCGTAAGAAACTTTTGCGACATGGGATTGAGCTCTATGAGCTTAAACCCACCCGCGAAAACGTCCACCCGCTGCATGACCGCGGCTTAACCGGCAATTCCGGCTCCAGTTTGCACGCCAAAACTTTCAGCATCGACGGCAGCAAAGTTTTTATCGGTTCGTTTAATTTCGATCCTCGCTCGGCGATGCTCAATACAGAGATGGGTTTTGTTATCGAGAGTGAGACTCTGGCGCGGCAGATCCACCACCGCTTCATACGTAGTCAAAAAGCCGCTGCCTGGCAGCTACGCCTTGATCGGTGGGGAAGAATTAATTGGATCGAAAGACGACATGGCGAAGATGTCATTCTGACCAAAGAGCCGAAGACCCGATTCTGGCAGCGGGTAATGGTGAAACTGGCTTACTGGTTGCCGGTTGAATGGCTGCTCTGACCCTGAGCAGCCCGTAGCTATTAGCCAGCGGTTGCCCGTGAGGCATCCGCTTTGCTCTGGGGTTTTCCGGAAAAAAGGAATTTCAGCACCGGAATGCGCAAATGCGCTTCATACAGCACCAGTGCACAGCCGTTCACAAACACCAGTCCGGTCAGAAAACCCAAAAGATTAGAGTGAATTAGAGGCGTTATCCAGGCTCCGAAAAAGAGCGTTAACGGATGATGGACCAGATAAATAAACAGTGATGCATTCACGAAGTAGCTCACGCGAGCAGACTGGAAATTGAGCAAGCGGTATCCCAGGGAAAAGACCACGTTAACCATCCATACGCCAAGCAGCATTGTGATCACCGACTCCGTTTCATACATCCAGCCATCACCGCTCCCGTACCGCTGATTGAGCAGGTAAGCAATGAAAGCGAGAAGGGAACCCACCATGCAGGCAGGGGAGGGGGTGAGGAACAGCGCTTTCAGTCGTGGACTGATAAAAGCCAGGGCCCCAAGCATGAAAAAGGGAATATAGAACAGAGACTGCATGACGGTAAAATTGAATAAACCATCCCGTAAAATATCCGGATAAACCATAAATATCAGTCGGCGAAGGGCGGCGTAGAGCAGACCAAACAGCAAGAATGCCACTGAGAGCTTTGTCCAGCTAATGTCACTGAGAAGTCGGCTGGCGTTATTTTTTACCTTTCTGAAGAGCCACAGGCTAATTGTGGTGAGGACAACCAGCACCAGTAAAAACCACAGGTGCGAAACCAGTTCCCACACAAGCGTATTGAATTTGTCGTAGGTTGACAACGTATGCCAGTTTTCGGCACGGGCGTTGACGTACTGCAGCATTAAAAATTGTGGCAGGGTCAGCAGCGGGATGGCCGTGAGCATAGGGATGCCCACGCGTTCGACGCGTACCGTCCACCAGCGTTTAACCGGGTAACGCAGGTAAAGCATGTAAGAGAAGTAACCGGAGATGACAAAAAACACCTGCATTCGAAACGCGTGAATCGCATCATTAAACAGCGTCAACCACCATGAGGGGTGAGCGCTATTCACATGCCATATGTGGCTTGAGTAGATAAGCGAAATGTGAAAAGGGATACCCAGCAGCATTAACCACGCGCGGATGGAGTCCAGAAAATATTCACGTTGTACAGGAGGATTGCTCACATATAACTCCATTGATTCTCAGACTTTTCGTCTTATCCATAAGACAAATAATGATTACATTCGAAAGTAACCCTACACTATGTCCCACGGACAGTCTCCAGGATAAGCACCTAAAACCCTAAAGGGTTAGTTTCAATTGCTTATTCACTGAGCCGGCATAGAGAACAAAGAGGGGATTCAGTTGTCGGATTGCTTGTATTTCCATTAAAATGGATCGGATCGATTTAAGCACACAAAGGGGGAAGTGCTTAGTTATTATGAAACCTAAATTACGAATGATGAAAATGCGTTGGCTGGGTGCCGCAGTTCTGTTGTCTCTTTATACGTCATCAGGCTGGGCTTTTTCTATTGACGATGTCGCAAAACAGGCTCAATCCCTCGCGGGTAAAGGTTATGAAGCGCCAAAAAGTAACCTGCCTTCTGCATTCCGTGAGATGAAATACGCGGATTATCAGCAGATTCAATTCAACCACGATAAGGCCTGGTGGAACACTGCTAAAACCCCGTTCAAACTCGAATTTTATCATCAGGGCATGTACTTCGACACGCCAGTGACCCTCAACGAAGTGACCGCCACTGCTGTTCGTGAAATCAAGTACAACCCCGATTATTTCAACTTCGGCAACGTGCAGCACGATAAAGACACGGTAAAAGATCTCGGATACGCCGGTTTCAAAGTCCTCTACCCCATTAATAATAAAGATAAAAACGATGAAATCGTCAGTATGCTGGGTGCCAGCTACTTCCGTGTGATTGGCGCAGGGCAGGTCTACGGTCTGTCCGCGCGTGGCCTGGCCATTGATACCGCCTTACCCTCAGGTGAAGAATTCCCGCATTTCAAAGAGTTCTGGATTGAACGCCCCAAACCGACTGACAAGCGTCTGACCATCTATGCTCTGCTCGATTCACCACGTGCAACGGGTGCTTATCGCTTTGTCATCATCCCGGGCCGTGACACGGTCATTGATGTGCAGTCTAAAGTCTATCTGCGTGACAAAGTAGGTAAGCTGGGCGTGGCACCGCTTACCAGTATGTTCCTGTTTGGGCCGTCTCAGCCTTCACCTGCGACCAATTACCGACCTGAACTGCATGACTCCAATGGCCTGTCCATACATGCGGGGAACGGCGAGTGGATTTGGCGTCCGCTGAATAACCCGAAACACCTTGCTGTCAGCAGTTACGCGATGGAAAACCCACAGGGCTTCGGCTTATTACAGCGCGGTCGCGAGTTTTCTCGTTTCGAGGACATTGACGATCGTTACGATCTGCGTCCGAGCGCCTGGGTGACGCCACAAGGTGAGTGGGGCAAAGGTAAAATCGAGTTGGTAGAAATTCCGACGAACGATGAAACCAATGACAACATTGTGGCCTACTGGACGCCGGATCAGTTGCCAGAAGCTGGCAAAGAGATGAACTTCAAGTACACCATCACCTTTAGCCGCGATGAAGACAAACTGCATGCGCCCGACAACGCCTGGGTTACTCAGACCCGCCGTTCGACCGGGGATGTGAAGCAGTCTAACCTGATCCGCCAGCCTGATGGCACCCTCGCGTTCGTGGTTGATTTTACGGGCCAGGATATGAAACAGCTGCCGCAGGATACTCCTGTCACAGCCCAGGCCAGCATTGGTGATAACGGTGAAATTGTTGAAAACAGCGTTCGCTATAATCCTGTGACGCAAGGCTGGCGCCTGATGTTGCGTGTGAAAGTGAAAGATCCGAAGAAAACAACGGATATGCGCGCTGCACTCGTCAATGCCGATCAGACCCTGAGTGAAACCTGGAGCTATCAGCTACCTGCCAATGAATAAGATAACTGAGTATATCGACGCGCTGCCGCTTCCGGAGTCGGAGAAGGCAGCGCTGCCGACTGAAAGTATTGCTGCCGTACACAGGGCATTGGGTGGTGGCCGTTCAGCGTGGGAGCGTGATGACGATACGCCACTCGGTTCCGTGAAATCACGTCTTGAACACAGCTGGCCGGACTCGTTAGCTGAAGGGCAATTGCTTAAGGACGACGAAGGCCGCGACCAGCTTCAGGCAATGCCTAAAGCGACGCGCTCCTCCATGTTCCCTGACCCCTGGCGTACTAACCCTATCGGTCGATTCTGGGACAGACTGCGCGGTCGTGATGTTCAGCCACGCTACATGTCTCGATTAACGGAGGATCAGCAGGCCAGCGAGCAGAAGTGGCGCATGGTCGGCTCTCTTCGTCGTTACATTTTGCTGCTGCTGACGCTGGCGCAAACGGTGGTGGCGACCTGGTATATGAAAACGATCCTACCTTATCAGGGATGGGCGTTAATTAACCCGGCCGACATGATGGGGCAGGACATCTGGGTCTCCCTGATGCAGCTCCTGCCGTATGTGCTGCAGACGGGTATCCTTATCCTGTTCGCCATTTTGTTCTGTTGGGTTTCAGCCGGGTTCTGGACCGCCCTGATGGGCTTCCTGCAACTGCTGATAGGCCGTGACAAGTACAGTATTTCGCACTCCACGGTGGGGGATGAACCTCTAAACCCCGAACACCGTACTGCGCTTATCATGCCGATTTGTAACGAAGACGTAGACCGTGTCTTCGCAGGGTTGCGTGCCACCTGGGAGTCCGTCAAAGCCACCGGCAACGGTGCGCATTTTGACGTCTATATCCTGAGCGACAGTTACAATCCGGATATCTGTGTGGCCGAACAAAAGGCCTGGATGGAGCTGATTGCAGAAGTGCAGGGCGAAGGCCAGATTTTCTACCGCCGTCGCCGTCGTCGTGTGAAGCGTAAAAGCGGCAACATTGACGATTTCTGCCGTCGCTGGGGGAATCAGTACAGCTATATGGTGGTGCTGGATGCAGACTCCGTAATGACCGGTGACTGTCTCTCAGGGCTGGTGCGTCTGATGGAGGCCAACCCGAATGCCGGTATCATTCAGTCTTCGCCGAAAGCCTCCGGCATGGATACGCTGTATGCGCGTTGCCAGCAGTTTGCTACCCGCGTTTATGGTCCTCTGTTCACTGCGGGTTTGCATTTCTGGCAGTTAGGTGAGTCGCACTACTGGGGTCACAATGCCATTATCCGTGTGAAGCCTTTTATTGAACACTGTGCGCTGGCGCCATTGCCGGGCGAAGGTTCATTCGCGGGTTCCATTCTCTCTCATGACTTCGTAGAAGCCGCGCTGATGCGCCGCGCTGGTTGGGGCGTCTGGATAGCCTACGATCTGCCGGGTTCTTATGAAGAGTTGCCACCTAACCTGCTCGATGAACTCAAGCGTGACCGTCGCTGGTGCCACGGTAACCTGATGAACTTCCGTCTGTTCCTGGTAAAAGGGATGCACCCGGTCCACCGTGCCGTCTTCCTGACAGGGGTTATGTCTTACCTCTCTGCGCCGCTGTGGTTTATGTTTCTGGTGCTCTCAACCGCGTTACAGGTAGTACATGCGCTCACCGAGCCGCAATACTTCCTGCAACCACGCCAGCTTTTCCCGGTCTGGCCGCAGTGGCGACCGGAACTGGCGATCGCGCTCTTTGCCTCGACAATGGTGCTGCTGTTCCTGCCAAAGCTGCTGAGTATTATTCTGGTCTGGTGTAAAGGGCCAAAAGAGTACGGTGGTTTCTTCCGCGTTACAGCCTCCCTGTTGTTGGAGGTGCTGTTCTCGGTCCTGCTGGCACCGGTTCGTATGCTGTTCCACACCGTGTTCGTGGTCAGTGCGTTTCTCGGATGGGAAGTGGTCTGGAACTCACCGCAACGTGATGATGACTCTACGCCGTGGGGAGAAGCCTTCATGCGTCATGGCTCTCAGCTACTGCTGGGGTTAGTGTGGGCGGTTGGTATGGCGTGGCTGGATCTGCGTTTCCTGTTCTGGCTGGCACCTATTGTCTTCTCGCTTATCCTCTCGCCGTTTGTGTCGGTTATCTCCAGCCGCTCAACGATAGGATTGCGTACAAAGCGCTGGAAGCTTTTCCTGATCCCTGAAGAGTATTCACCACCGCAGGTGCTGGTTGATACCGACAGATATCTGGAGCTTAACCGCAGTCGTTCGCTGGAACAGGGCTTTATGCACGCGGTGTTTAACCCGTCATTTAATGCGCTGGCAGTAGCGATGGCGACGGCGCGTCACCGTGCGAGTCACATCCTTGAAATAGCCCGCGATCGTCATGTTGAGCAGGCGCTCAATGAGACGCCTGATAAACTTAACCGTGACCGCCGTCTGGTGCTACTCAGCGATCCGGTGACCATGGCACGCCTGCATTACCGTGTATGGGCTGCCCCGGAGAAGTATCTCTCCTGGGTTAATTATTATCAGGATTTGAAGGTGAATCCACGGGCGCTTAAGGCGAAGTAGCCCGACATCAGCAAAAATACCGGCCAGCGTGCCGGTATTTTTTTTATCACAATCAGGACGAGGTATTTAATGAGAATTCTGGTGGTCTTACTCATGGCACTCCTGCTGACCGGATGCGGCAGTATCATCAGCCGCACTATCCCCGGTCAGGGTCACGGAAACCAGTACTATCCCGGCGTTCAGTGGGACGTCCGGGATTCGGCCTGGCGTTACGTCACCGTGCTGGATTTGCCTTTCTCACTGGTGTTCGACACGCTGTTATTGCCGCTGGATGCGCATCACGGACCCTATGAGTGAGTTAACGCTCGTCCCACTCATCGGCCGCTGCACGTCCTTCTTCAGTGTCGAGCGGAGGTTCAAGCTGAAACTCGCCTTCGTCCCATTCATGCAGTGTATTTTCTTCCAGCCACTCCTGACGTATTTCAATTTCGTCGAAATCGTTATCAAACACACTCTGCGCCGCTTCGCCACTTAACATGGGCAGGCACTCGCCATCATCCCCTTCATCGGCGAAGAACTCCGCCTGCCACATGATGTCACCATCCTGCAGCACGTACTTCTGGATATTGAACTGCTGTACGTTTGCCTCTTCTTCATTCACTCCCGGATTATTAGCCAGGAACTCTTCGCGAGCGGCATCAATCGCTTCTTCAAGCGTGGCGTACATAGTCATAGGTGTCTCCCTGTAATTTGACGAAGTGTTCAGGGAAAGAATAGTTGATTATCAGATTTTGCAAGAAGCCCGGATAAAAAATCAGTCATCGGTGTTAAGCGACTTTTGCCTGCGCAGGGGAGGGTCGGCAACAGAAACCCGTGCCGGTTTCTGCCAACTGGCCCAGGAGTAAAGGGCATTAAAAAGCACCACGCCGGCGGTCACTAAAAAGACGGTACGAAAACCATAGCTTGCCGAGACAGCCGCTCCCAGCAAAGGGCCTGTAACGTTACCGATGTCGCGAAAGGATTGATTGTAACTGAAAATGCGACCCGCAACCTGGTTGGTCGAGTTGTAAACCAGCAGCGTTTGTACGGCCGGAAGCAACGCGCCGTCTGCCGCACCCAGCAGGAAACGCAATAACCCGAGCTGCCACGGGCTCTGCACCCAGGCCATCGGAATGAGTAACAAAACCGAAATGAGCAGGGCGACAACAAGGATCTTTTCCGGACCAATGCGGTCACCGAGTCGCCCGAGGCGCGGCGCGCTCAACAGGGCGGCAACACCTGGAACCGAGGCGATCATACCGCTGATAAAAGCAATGTTACCCACATTACCGGCCAGTTCACGAACATACAGCGTCAGGATAGGAGCAATAGAGCCCGTCGCGACCTGAATTATCATGGTGGTAATAAACAGGCCCAACACCAGGCGAGGATTTTTCAGCGAGGCAAAGACCTCTCTGGCATGAAGCATCTCTTTCTTCGGTACAGGGACAAAATTTTCTCTGATACAGACCAGCGTGAGTAAAAAACAGAGAAAAAGGACGGTGGCCGTTATAAAAAAGACCATCCTCAGACCGTAAGTGTCCGCAAGAAGCCCGCCTGCAAGGGGCCCCAGCAGCGCGCCAGCCACCCCACCCGTTGAGAGGGTGCCCATGGCCCATCCACTGCGGTTACGTGGCATCTGGGTCGCAATCAGGGCGTTCGCGTTAGGTATGAAGCCGCCGAGCAGCCCCAACAGCGCCCTCAGTGCCAGTAACTGCCAGATGTTTTGCGCTAATCCCATTAAGGCCATCACGCAAGCCATGCCGAGCGCTGAGCGCAGCAGCATGATCTTTCTTCCCTTGCGGTCCGCAAGCCCACCCCAGAATGGCGACGCGATAGCTGAAAAGAGAAACGTGATACTGAAGACCAGGCCGGACCACATATTGAGAGCGCTATGGCCGGTAACGCCGAGCTGTTCGACATAGAGGGGAAGAAAGGGCATAACCAGACTGAAGGCCGCACCTGTTAAAAAACAGCCTATCCAGGCGACGGCGAGATTACGCTTCCAGTTTATGGGGGCAGACGATGTCATTACGCTTCACGTTACGCGCAGCAGGCGCGGATCAATGGGAAAGGGAATTAATAAGCAGGCTAATTATGCGCCTGGGTGATGATTGCTGCAACGTTCAGAGGGCTTAAAAATGAACCAAAAGGGCGATCCATAACGGATCGCCGGAAGATTAATAGCGGGAGGGCACCCCTTCAGGGCGCGTTTTAAATCTGCGATGCATCCACATATATTGTTCAGGTGCCAACAAAATGCAGCGTTCAATGACCTTGTTCATCCAGGCTGCGGTCTCTTCCGCCGTGTCGAGCGGCGGTGAAGTTTCTCCTTCCAGCATGATGAGCTCATAGCCTTTACCGTCAGGTTTGCGGCGAGGAACAAACGGGACCAGACAGGCTTTAGACATGCGGGCCAGCATCCAGGTACCGGTAGTGGTGGCTGCCTGTTCAACAGCAAAAAACGGTACGAACGCACTGGCTCGCGGGCCGTAGTCATGATCCGGAGCGTACCAGACGACATCCCCATTTTTCAGCGCTCGCACCATCCCTTTGAGATCCTTGCGATCGATCATCGTCTTGTTTGAGCGTAAACGGCCCCAGGTCTGTAGCCAGTCCAGCACCGGGTTATCATTAGGCCGATAAACCCCAATGCCCGGAATGTTCATGCCAAAAACGCGAGCACCCAGCTCCAGCGTCAGAAAGTGGATACCAATGAGCAGAATTCCTTTGCCTTGTTCAAAATGCATCCGGGTATTTTCCATTCCGGTGACATCAACCCAGCGGTTAATACGCTTATCGGACCAGAACCAGGCCATGCCCGTTTCCATCACGCCCATACCGACCGATTCGAAATTCTTTTTGACCCAACGCTCGCGCTCATCGCTGCTCATTTCAGGAAAGCAGAGTTGAAGGTTACGCCGGGCGATGTGAACGCGTCGCTTCATGACTTTTTGCGCCAGCGAGCCGAGCGCACAGCCCAGCCGGTAGATGACCGGATAGGGGAGTTGAACAACTAACCACAGCAAACCGATACCAGACCAGATAAGCCAAAAACGGGGGTGGAGTAAAGAAGCGGAGAATTTGGGTAAATGGGTCATGTCTGTCCTGTATTCCGTAACTATTCCCTATAGTGTCGCATTATTTGAGGCTTATCCAAAATAAACGACGTAATGCCTGTAATGTGAACGCGCGATCGACTTCATCAACGTAATGCCGAAAATGTAGCGCAAAATGTGTGGATGTAAATTGTCAGTAATTGCTTTATGATGCGCCGGTTTTTTATTCACCATGTATCGCAGGAAAACGTACACCATGCCAGTGTTACACAACCGCATCTCTAACGATGAACTTAAAGCCCGCATGCTTGCAGAAACGGAACCGCGTACCACGGTCTCTTTCTACAAATATTTCACCATTGTGAATCCTCAGAGCACGCGCGACTCACTCTATCAGGCCTTCACCAAACTGAATATATTTGGTCGTGTATATTTAGCGCATGAAGGTATCAATGCGCAAATCAGTATTCCTGAAAGCCAGTTACCAGCGCTGCGCGACTGTCTGGACAGCGTCGACCCTGCCCTGAAAGGGCTGCGTCTTAATATCGCTATCGATGATGACGGGAAGTCGTTCTGGGTGCTGCGCATGAAAGTGCGTGACCGCATCGTGGCCGATGGCATCGACGATGAAACTTTTGATGCCAGTAACATCGGTGACTATCTGCAGGCCGCAGAGGTTAATGCCATGCTCGATGATCCTGATTCCGTGTTCATCGATATGCGTAATCACTATGAGTATGAAGTCGGCCATTTTGAAGGGGCGCTTGAGATACCAGCAGACACCTTCCGCGAGCAGTTACCGAAAGCGGTCGAAATGATGCAGGAGCATAAAGACAAAAATATTGTCATGTACTGCACTGGGGGCATTCGCTGCGAAAAAGCCAGCGCCTGGATGAAGCACAACGGGTTTAACAAGGTTTCGCACATTGAAGGCGGTATTATTGAGTACGCTCGCCGTGCGCGCGAACAGGGGCTACCGGTACGTTTCGTAGGCAAAAACTTTGTCTTTGACGAGCGGATGGGCGAGCGGATTTCTGATGATGTGATTGCCCACTGCCATCAGTGCGGCACCTCCTGCGACAGTCACACCAACTGCCGCAATGACGGCTGCCACTTACTGTTTATCCAGTGTCCGGCCTGTGCCGAGAAATATAATGGATGCTGTAGCGAACAGTGCAGTGAAGAGAGCGCCTTGCCAGAGGAAGAACAACGTCGTCGCCGTGCGGGTCGTGAGAATGGCAATAAAATCTTCAACAAATCCCGGGGCCGTTTGAATACTAAACTGGGTATTCCTGACCCGGAATAAAGTTCAAAGCTGGCCCGTAACCGGGCCAGCTGTTTTATTTCTGCTGTACGCCTTCAACGGAAATGATCAGCTCCACGTCCTGAGAAGCAGGGCCAAGGTCGGTCTTGATCCCGAAATCCTTCAGCTTGATTTTACCGCTTGCTTCAAAGCCCGCGCGTTTTCCGCCCCAGGGATCGTCTCCCTGACCCACCAGCTTCGCATCGAGGGTTACCGGTTTGGTTACGCCATTCAGCGTCAGATTACCGGTAATATCCAGCCCGTCACCGTCCTTTTTCACCTCCGTTGAGGTGAAGGTAGCCTGTGGGAATTTTGCGACATTGAGAAACTCGCCGCTGCGCAGGTGCTTATCACGCTCGGCATGGTTGGTGTCCAGACTGTTGGTGTTGATGGTTACGTTAACTTTATCGGCAGCCGGGTTCGCCTCGTCAAAGGTAAATGTGCCGTCGAAATCTTTGAACGTACCGTACAGCCAGCTATAGCCAAGATGCTGAATACGGAAGTTAACGAAAGCGTGCTGACCTTCTTTATCAATTTTATAGTCTGCCGCAACCGCAGAACCGGTGGTAAACAGCAGGGCAGAAAGGGCCAGTCCTGGCAGGATTTTCTTCATATTATGCTCCAGAGTCAGGGGACGATTTACCCAGCATACGTTTGAGGGTGTCGTCTTTATCAATGAAATGGTGTTTAAACGCGGCAAGACCATGCAGCACCGACAACAGCACGACGCTCCAGGCTAACCAGAGATGAATATCGCCCGCAAGATCCGCCTGCGCTCCGGCATCCGCCAGCGTTGCCGGAACCTCGAACAGGCCAAAGACGCTAATGGGTTTCCCGTCGGCTGTCGAAATCAGGTAGCCGCTGAAAATAATGCCGAACAGCAGCAGATAGAGCGCGACATGCGCCACCACCGCGCTGACGCGGGTCAGGCGCGAATAGCTTTTCAGAGGCCGGGGTGGGGGAGAGAGATGACGCCAGGCGAGCCGCACGACCAGCACCAGCATTAACAAAATACCGATGCTTTTGTGGATTTCGGGTGCCTGATGATACCAGCCATCATAATAACTGAGAGTGACCATCCACAGACCCAGCGCGAACATGCCATAGACCACCACCGCCACCAGCCAGTGAAGGGCAACAGAAATAGCGCCATAACGAGATGGAGAGTTTCGCAAATGCATTTTTTCAGCCACGAAAAGGAATTTTGTTAAATCAAAATGGCGTGAGATAACCAATAAATCAACTTAAAAATTACATTCAATAATAATATTTTTCTTTATTCATTTTTTTTGAATTTTTGTGACGGGTTATGTTCAGCGTATTCGAGTGTTCTGGCGGGTGGCGACCATTGGTGGCTGTTTTATGGCGGTTTATTGCACGAGGCTGTTGTTCAAAAAATCTGTCCCAAACTTTTATTTTCTTAAATAAATGTCAATGAGTGTCAGTTTTTTCATTCTGCCCAAATAATATAAATTAAGTCAATTAACGCAATAACAGACCACAGAATGATATAGAGCATCAGATGTTCTCTGACATTATTCACCACAAACTGAAATAAACGGCGCATGACTTCTCCGGGCTGGAAGCAAAAATAAAGGCGACCACGGGGTCGCCCTGAAATTATCCAGCAAAGCGTGCCAGAGAGAATGGCGTTAAATCAAAATTACTGCGCTCACCCCGGGCAAACTGCAATGCAATTTCGCCCAGCACCGGGGCGAATTTGAAGCCATGACCACTGAGTCCGGTGATCACCAGCATGTCCGGTTCGCCCGGCACGTTATCGATAATAAAATCTTCATCCGGCGAGTTATCGTACGTACAGGCAGCGCCGTAAAGACAGCCACCAATACCCGGTAAAAATTGCCGCAGAAAGCCAAAGCATTCAGAGCCATCGGTGGCGATGCTGCCAAAGGGAACCCGCTCGCTGGCCTTTGCAATCAGTTGACCGCCGTTGTGCCTGCCGATTTTGAGTTCATTCTCTTCGGCAGGAAAGCCGTAATAGTGAGTACCGTCGGGCATTTCTCCCGTGAAGGCCGGGAAGTTATTTTTCTTACTGTAACGGCCATCAGCCTGAAACCAGGCAAACACTTTACGTACCGGTTGCACCGGCAGTCCAGGAACGAGTTCAGACACCCAGGTTCCCGCACTGACCAGCAGCTTTTTACCGCTGAACGAGCCTTCGGCGGTTTCAATGGTGACCCCTTCTGTAGAGGAGTGCACAGCCGTAACCGGACAGTTGAACAGTTGCGCACAACCGGCCTCCTGCGCCAGCCGAATCCACGTCTTGATAGCCAGCTCGCTGCGCACGAACCCCGAATCGGCCTCAAATAAACCGATGTAATCTTCCGGCACGGTAATTTCCGGCCAGCGTGCCATCAGCGAGGTCGCGTCCAGTTTTTCAACGGCAAGGTTCCACTGCCGGGCACTTTGCGCCACGTTTGCGAGGAAGGCGGAGTGTGCCGGGCCGAGGTTTATCACCCCACAACGCTCGAAAATGGGTTCGCCGCTCTCGGTCGCCAGTTGGTCCCATAATTCCTGAGCCCGTAGCACCAAAGGAACATATCGTTCGCCCTCACCATACGCATGGCGAATTAAACGGGTATCGCCGTGATGACTTCCCTCCTGGTGAGGGGGTAAATGGGCATCGGTCATCAGAACCTTCAGGCCAGCGCGTGAGGCATAATAACCGGCCGCTGCCCCGACAGAGCCGCTACCGACGATGATCAGATCGTATTTCATGTTGTTCTCCAGCGAATGCGTATTCAGGAGGGTAATTAACCGGGGAGCGTTACACAAGATGAGAAATAAATAAGGCACCCGATGGGTGCCTGTTGAGTGTATATTGCGCACTATGACTAATGCCTGCGATACTCATTTTCCTGGTATTCGCCTGACTCTATTTTGGCGATGCCCGCTTCTAATATGGAGATAAACTGACGGGCAACATCTGTCGTTAACCACAACGTCTGACCGACTTCAGCATCCTCGGAAGCGGGTCTGTTTGGGGTCTGGTAATGCAAGCGCAGCATGAGGGCATCGTAACTGTCCACTGTGCTGATATCCCATCCGACTAAAGGATGGGTTTGAATGACTTCATTATTTTTTTCCATCATAACCCCCGTATGGCGTGTTTAAGGACAACGACTTCTGAGGTTCAATGCATGTTTTTGTGAAGCCTTTTCAGTATACCAATATTTAACGTATTAGCTCTAAGAAATAACACTCTGCAACATATTTTTCGAATGCATAGATTTTTTTGAACAAGAAAGCGGGAAGTTAAACGTGAATTTTATGCAGGTGAGGCAGGAACTACGATTTCTGTACAAAAAAGAGACAAAAAAGCCGGGGCGACCCGGCAAGCACAACACAATGAGAATACATTAATCGTGGATAAACCAGTCGTCAGCGCTCTCCCAGGTTTCCTGCAAAATTTCACTGACGCGCGCTTTATCTTCTTTTGCTCCCCCCAGCACGGAGAGATTATTTGCCGTCGCGTAGCGCACAGAGATGGTGTTATCAGTCTGCGGAAACTGGTTATTTAAACGCCGGGATAGTTCTCCCGCCAGGGCATCAATGGCGCCCGGCGGAAGCGGTGATGTTTTCGCGATAGTGACTTCAATACGCATGGCAGCCCCCTTAAGCAATGACTGTATATATATACAGTCATCACCGCTGTTTTACAACAGGAGGGAGTAAAAATTTACTGTTTAACCGTCCAGTGTACGGTTTCACCTGCCAGGAAAGGAATTAATGTGTCGTCGCTAAGGGCGATGGACTCCATGACCGTTGAGGTTTCCCGCACCAACTCAACATAATCTTCGTTCACCGGCAGACCATAAAAACGCGGGCCGTTGATGGAACAGAACCCTTCGAAATGCGATAAGGCATTCATCTCATCAAAGACGGTGGCGTAGCTGGCGAGCGCGGTTGGCGCGTTAAAGCAGCCCGCGCAACCGCAGCTCGTCTCTTTACGATGGCGGGCATGGGGTGCCGAGTCTGTCCCGAGAAACGCACGCTCAAAGCCACTGGCGACCAGCTCACGCAGCGCCTGTTGATGAGTGTTACGTTTGAGAATGGGCAGGCAATACAGGTGAGGGCGAACCCCACCGACCAGCATATGGTTGCGGTTAAACAGTAAATGCTGGGGGGTAATGGTCGCCGCCAGCAGTTCGTTCCCCTCGCGCACGTAATCGGCAGCGTCTTTCGTCGTGATATGCTCAAAGACCACTTTTAAGCCGGGCAGACGCTGGCGCAACGGTTCCATCACGGTTTCAATAAAGCGCGCTTCACGATCAAAGATATCAATCTCTGCATGGGTGACCTCACCGTGGACCAGCAGCGGCATTCCCAGTTTTTCCATACGCTCAAGCACGGGCATGATGGCGTCGATACTGGTAACACCGTGGCTGGAGTTGGTGGTGGCGTTTGCCGGATAGAGTTTTGCTGCGGTAAATACCCCGTCATGAAAACCACGTTCGACTTCATCGGCGTTGAGGCTGTCGGTGAGATAGCAGGTCATGAGTGGCGTGAAATTATGCCCGGCGGGAACGGCATCAAGAATGCGCTGGCGATAAGCTTTTGCCGCTTCCACGGTAGTGACCGGTGGTGCCAGATTGGGCATGACAATGGCACGGGCATAGGTATTACTGGTCCAGGGCACTACGGTTTTTAGCATGTCGCCGTCGCGTAAATGGACATGCCAGTCATCTGGGCGGCGGATTTTCAAAACCTGGGGTTTAGCTGTCATGATAGTGCTCCGGCTGGGTGAGAATCAGTCATTATTGGCTGGTTTTTGCCGGGCACTAAGCATAAGCGTAATCGTTTCCGTTTGCATCCTTTTCCTGAAGAATGCCTTACGGCTAATCCGTCAGAGGAATGATAATCTCACCGGGTTTAACCTCGATCCCTTTAGCATATTTCCTGGCCAGGGCTTCGCCTTTACTGCTGTCTTCACGCAGTACATAGGCCGGACGCTGGTTGAAATAGTTGCTCAGAGACTGATTGAGATAAGGCATCAGGGTCTGCAGAATAGACTGCATTTTCTGCGGTTCTACGGTGGCATCAACCACCTCCATCTCATGAAGATAAATGGCACCCTTTTCTTTATCGAAAACCGGCAGTGCCTTCATTTTCAGTTTCATGGTGGCTTTTTGACTGCCAAACAGTGAATTCATATCGAGACTGGCATCACCGGTTAAGGTGATTTTATTCGGCTCTTCGCGACCAATCTCACTGGCCAGATTGCGCAACACAATGTGTGCATCAGCCACGCCCGGCAGACCGACATCCTTTGCAAAATCATTACGTTTTTGCAGTGCCTGGTTGATCTCCTGTTCGCTGATGCTGTACTGGGTAAGCTGATTGCATCCCACCAGGACGCCGCTCAAAATCAGTGCGGCGGCAAAAATGACTTTCTTCATTGCGTTCCTCAAATGACACCGGGTTTTCATCCCTGCCCGTAGCATTGAACCAAAGCTCAGGATACTCCAGCAGATAAAACTGAAAGCGGAAGCCGTAGCTTCCGCGGGTGGGATTATATCGCCATTGATGAGAGCAGGTTAATTTGTGTCTGTTTCGCCATGTTATCGCGGTAATCGGCAACGCGTGTCGGCCAGACGATACCCGCGACCAGTGTCAAATTACGCAGCAGCGGAAAAAGATGAATATCATCTTCAGAGAGTTCACCGTTTACCGCGTTCGGCTTAACGATGAGTTTATCCAGTGCGCGTAAGTCATCACTGATGTTTTTAACAAGGCCGGCGGAGTGAGCCATATGCTCGTCAAAGCTGCCAAGCGTTGCTTCTTTCTTATTAACGAAGTACGTCCTGGCTTGCGGAGTGGCAAATTCATCGAAACGGGAACGGGCAAAACGGGGGATAAGCAAGCGATTTGCATAACCGTTAACTTTACGTAGCCAGGTTTCCAGGGCCGGATTTGTCGCCCCGGTGAGCAGCGGCTTGCCATCAAGATTATCGACATAATGCACGATATCCATGCTTTCCGGCATATAGCGGCTGTCATCTTTTTGCAGGATGGGCGCCATTTTCTGCCCAATCATCCGCGTGGGTGTGGCTTCGTCATCGCTGAGTAACACATTGAGTTCGACAGGGATGTTCTTGAGGCCGAAAATCATGCGGGCTTTGATGCAGTACGGGCAGTGATCGTAAATGTAGAGTTTCACGCTTCTCCTCCATAGTGGTGGGTCATCACCAAAAAGTATGGAGGAGAATAAAAGTGCTGGCAAATCAGGCTTCGCGTTCCAGTACTGGCGGGTGCATTCGGCGAGAGCCAAACTGCCAGAGCAGGGCAAAGAAGGTCATAAGCCCGATAAGCGCAAGCATGACCCAGGGCAGCTCTGGCTGGTTAGCGGCTTTTCCGGCATCGAAAAGCCAGCCACCGCCGGCATAACCGAGCGCACCACCCAGCGCCAGACCCAGGCGGCTAAAGCCCATATAGCTGCCACGGGCACGGGCATCAGCAAGAGCCGCGCTGAGTGTTTCACGCGCCGGTTCCGCAATGATTGAACCGACATAGAACGTACAAATGAGGGTAAACAACTGTTGCAGGTTGCTGACCATACCAACCGGCAATAAGCTGAAGGTCATCAGCAGCAGCCCGGCCATCAGACGGTGTTCAAGTCGAAAGCGTTTTTCACTCCAGCGCGCAACAGGATAAAGCAACGTCAGAGAAAGGCAGGCCTCAATGGCATACATCCATTTTACCGGGGCAGGGGAGCCGGCAATATCATTCACCATGATGGGCAGCATCAGCATCACCTGCACGGCCAGCATGTAATAGCCCGTGAGCGTCAAAACATATGTGACGAAGTGCTTATCCCGCCACACACGCCCTAAACCCTCACGCATCGGGATTTTTGTGGTTGATAATTTCCAGGCCGGTAGCCACCAGGCGTTAAACGCCGCGCAGAGTACGAAGACGGCTGCGCCGACGGCGCAGACCAGGCGAAAATCATATTGCAGCAACCAGCTGCCGAGCAGTGCCCCGATAACCGCACCGGCGCTGTCCTGCATCATTAATAGCGAAAAGAAGCGCCCGCGCTGGGAAGGGCGGATAAGTTTCACCACCAGCGCCGACCGCGGCGGGTCGAACAGCGTGCCGCCAAGGCCAGAGAGAATACAGGAACACCATAAAACCCAGGGGTCCTGAGCGACACCCATGGTAGCGAACCCTGCCGCACGCATCAGCATACCGGTCACAATCAGCGGCCGGGCACCAAAGCGATCGGCGATCGCGCCGCCAAATACGCCGAGCCCTTGCTGAATAAACTGGCGCAGGCCAAGGGCAATCCCGACCATTAACGCTGCCCAGCCCAGTTGATCAACAAAGCAAATAGAGATAAGCGGGAAAACGACGAAAAAACCCAGTACAACCAGCATATTATCGACAAGCAGGAAATATTTACCCAGGCTCCTGGCCTGTGAGACGCGCGCCATTTCCCCTCCCGGGAAAGTAACAAAAAATGTCATCTCTATGATGCCGTTGCGCCGGTGCTTTTCCCATCGCTGAGATGACAATATTTTTTTATCAAAACCGAGCTTTAATTCAGACTTCTCATCGAAAACATCTATGGCGAGCGAAAATGCAGGTTGTTGTTTTCACAGACTCTCTGCGCAAAGGTATAGTAAAGAGAAAGGGTATAGAGACGTAAACCAAAAGAGAGGGAAAACATGTTTGGCTACCGCAGTAATGTGCCCAAAGTACGGTTGGTGACAGACCGAATGGTGGTTCGGCTAGTGCATGAGCGTGATGCCTGGCGGCTGGCGGACTATTACGCGGAAAATCGCCAGTTTTTAAAGCCCTGGGAACCCGTACGGGACGAAAGCCATTGTTACCCTTCAGGCTGGCAGGCCCGGCTTGGCATGATCAACGAATTTCACAAGCAGGGGACGGCGTTTTATTTTGCTCTGCTCGACCCCGATGAAAAAGAAATTATTGGTGTGGCGAATTTCTCCAATGTGGTGCGGGGATCGTTTCACGCCTGTTATCTCGGCTACTCCATCGGCCAAAAATGGCAGGGCCAGGGTCTGATGTTCGAAGCCCTGACCAGCGCCATCCGCTACATGCAAAGAACGCAGCATCTGCATCGCATTATGGCGAACTACATGCCGCACAATAAACGCAGCGGTGATTTACTTGCCCGTCTGGGCTTTGAAAAAGAAGGCTACGCGAAAGCGTACCTGTTGATTGATGGTCAGTGGCGCGATCATGTGCTGACAGCGCTGACGACGGAAAACTGGACTGCGGGTCGTTAAGGAGAAAACATGAAGTATCAACTCAGCGCGCCAGAAGCGCGTGTTATTGGTTGTCTGCTGGAAAAACAGGTTACTACGCCCGAGCAGTATCCTTTATCGGTGAATGCGGTGGTGACCGCCTGTAACCAGAAGACCAACCGCGAACCGGTGATGAACCTCAGCGAGCATGAGGTGCAGGATCTGCTGGATGCCCTGGTAAAACGTCATTACTTGCGTACCGTCAGCGGTTTTGGCAACCGCGTCACTAAGTATGAACAGCGTTTTTGTAACTCCGAATTCGGCGATCTAAAACTGACCAGCGCCGAGGTTGCGCTTGTCACCACGCTGCTGCTGCGTGGGCCGCAGACGCCGGGTGAACTGCGTGGACGCGCTGAGCGCATGCATAAATTTACCGATGTGAGTGATGTCGAAAGCGTGCTGGAGAATCTGGCTCAACGTGAAGATGGCCCTTACGTGGTGCGTTTGCCCAGAGAGCCTGGCAAACGTGAAAGCCGTTATATGCACCGTTTTAGCGGTGATGTTGAAACCCTCATCAATGTCGTGGAAGCGGTCAGTCCCTCTGCAGACGATCTGAGCGCGCGTGTTGAGGCACTGGAAATCGAAGTGGCAGAGCTTAAACAGCGTCTGAATGCTCTGCTCGAACATCTGGGAGACTGAGCGTGACAACACTACGAATTGGGGTGGTTGGATTAGGCGGTATTGCACAAAAAGCGTGGCTGCCGGTGCTGGGGGCAGCTACTGACTGGACCTTAGCCGGAGCCTGGTCACCGACCCGCGAAAAGGCGTTGCCGGTATGTGAAACCTGGCGCATCCCTTATGCCGCTTCGCTGGCCGATCTGGCAGCGCAGTGTGATGCTGTCTTTGTGCACACCTCTACCTCCTCCCATTACGCGGTGGTAAGCGCGCTGCTCAATGCGGGGGTGCACGTTTGTGTGGACAAGCCGCTGGCGGATAATCTTGCTGACGCCGAGAAGCTGGTCGACCTTGCGGCCAGAAAAAAACTGACGCTGATGGTGGGTTTTAATCGCCGTTTTGCGCCCTTGTATCAGGATCTCAAATCCCGGCTGACGATGGCCGCTTCGGTGCGAATGGATAAACACCGCACCAATAGCGTAGGCCCTCATGATTTGCGCTTTACCTTGCTGGACGACTATCTGCACGTCGTGGATACCGCCCTCTGGCTAGGGGGCAGCAACGGGCATCCGGTCAGTGGCACCTTAGTGACCAGTGCTGATGGCGAGATGGTCTATGCCGAGCACCATTTTTCGGCGTCAGGGGTACAAATTACAACCAGCATGCACCGCCGGGCGGGCAGTCAGCGCGAATGGGTTCAGGCCGTCACGGACGGGGCGTTATACGATGTGACCGATATGCGGCAATGGCGTGAGGAGGCAGGGCAGGGGGTGATTGAACGGCCGGTGGCTGGCTGGCAGACCACCCTTGAGCAACGAGGTTTTGTCGGGTGCGCGCGTCATTTCATGGAATGTGTGCAAAATCAGACGGTTCCTGAGACCGCCGGGGAGCAGGCCATCGCCGCACAGCGGGTTATCGAGAGACTCTGGCGCGATGCTATCCGGGAATAATCCGCTGTAACATCTGCCGGTAGTAATTCGCATTATTCCCGGTAGACTAAGCGCTTCGCATTACCAACGCCTGCATTGCAGGCGTTGTGCCTTATGGGATCCTAAATGAATTTATTAAAATCACTGGCTGCGGTCAGTTCAATGACTATGTTTTCTCGCGTGCTGGGATTTGCGCGCGATGCCATCGTGGCAAGAATATTTGGTGCAGGTGTGGCGACAGACGCCTTTTTTGTCGCTTTTAAATTACCGAACCTTCTGCGTCGTATATTTGCAGAGGGGGCGTTTTCTCAGGCATTCGTGCCTATTCTTGCGGAGTATAAAAGTAAACAGGGCGACGATGCCACGCGCGTCTTTGTGGCCTATGTTTCCGGGTTACTGACCCTGGCGCTGGCGCTGGTCACCGTTGTCGGGATGCTGGCGGCACCCTGGGTGATTCTGGTCACGGCACCGGGCTTTGCCAACACGGCGGATAAGTTCGCCCTGACATCACAACTGCTGCAAATTACGTTTCCTTATATTCTGCTTATCTCCCTGGCATCGCTGGCGGGGGCCATTCTGAATACCTGGAACCGCTTTTCGGTGCCGGCATTTGCGCCGACCTTCCTTAATATCAGCATGATTGGTTTCGCCCTGTTTGGCGCACCCTATTTTCACCCGCCGGTACTGGCCCTGGCATGGGCGGTGACCGTTGGCGGTGTGCTGCAGTTGCTTTATCAGCTGCCACATCTGAAAAAAATCGGCATGCTGGTGTTGCCCCGGGTGAACTTCCGTGATGCTGGCGCAATGCGCGTGGTAAAACAGATGGGACCGGCCATTCTCGGGGTATCGGTGAGTCAGATTTCCCTCATTATCAACACCATCTTTGCCTCTTTTCTGGTCTCAGGCTCCGTCTCATGGATGTACTACGCCGACCGTTTAATGGAGTTCCCGTCAGGTGTATTAGGCGTAGCGCTCGGAACCATATTATTACCCTCGCTGTCTCGCAGTTTTGCCAGTGGAAACCATGACCAGTACTGCCGATTGATGGACTGGGGGCTGCGTTTATGCTTTTTACTGGCGTTACCCAGTGCGGTGGCGTTGGGCATTCTGGCCAAACCCTTAACCATTTCGTTATTCCAGTATGGAAAATTTTCAGCCTTTGACGCGCAGATGACCCAGCAGGCGCTCATTGCCTACTCGGTGGGTCTCATCGGCATCATCGTGGTAAAAGTGCTGGCACCGGGTTTCTACTCCCGTCAGGACATCAAGACACCCGTAAAGATAGCCATTATTACGCTTATCATGACCCAGTTGATGAACCTCGCCTTTATCGGACCGCTCAGGCATGCGGGGCTGTCATTATCCATCGGTCTTGCCGCCTGCCTGAACGCCGGGCTGCTCTACTGGCAACTGCGTAAGCAGAACATTTTTACGCCGCAGCCAGGTTGGCGCAGTTTCCTGGTACGTCTGTTGGTGGCGGTACTGGTGATGTCCGCAGCGCTGGTGGGAATGCTTTTCATCATGCCCGAGTGGGCGGACGGCAACATGGCGCATCGCCTGATGCGCCTCTCTGCCGTAGTAATTGCGGGCGTAGTGGCTTACTTCGCAACGCTAGCCCTGCTCGGATTCAGGGTTAGCGAGTTCGCGCGTCGGGTAGGGTAAACACAAAAGGGAGTCTGCCAGAATGGCGACTCCCGTTCAGAGACCGACAGGCGTGCTGAGCGTCAGATGGAAATCTTTTTGCCGCCGCGGCTGCCGGAGAAGGTCTGGCCATTTGCACCATAGAGACCTGGCTCCTGGTGAGGCTTGAGCACCTCGAGCGCTTTCTGATTCAGCGCGATTTGCCCTTCAAGTAACCAGCCATTGTGTTGGTTCAGATCGCGCAAATGCTGCGTTTTTTTGGTAATAAGCTGCCAGCGATCTGCGACATCATCATTCGCACTGCTTTGCAGGTTCTGCGCTGCGCGGCGCTGCTGTTCAAGATAATCCAGGGTAGCGAGCAAGGAACTTTTCTCTTCCGTAATACGCTGTAACGTACTGCCATTCACATGGCCCACGGAAAGCTGTTTCTGCTCAGCATCCATCACGTCTTTCAACGCATTCAGGATAACTGTCATTTGATCAAGGATATCTGACAGTCCATTCATACCGTTATTTACTCTGTAAGTAGCTCTGTGCGTCGCTGATCAGGGCATCGGCAATTTTGCCGGTATCCATTTTCAGTTCGCCATTGCGGATCGCGGTTTTGAGTTTCTCAACGCGTTCCATATTGATATCGTTACTACCAGGCTTCATCAATTTTGCCTGCGCGTCACTCAGGGTAACGTTAGTGCTGTTCGCAGTGGCTGATTTTTCCTGACGTACTTTTTGCGCCTGTGTTTCGCTTGCTTCGCGCGGTTGTACAGTACTAACAGGCTTCAGGGGCGATGTACGATCAATGCTCATAGTGTTTCCTCATTGAGGTTTCCCGGCGTTTGGGAGCGGCCAGTCTTCAGTCGTTGCTTATTTATCGGCAGAAGCCGAGGAATCTTTAAAAAGATTATAGATTAATAAGAATATTCCCATCAGCCCCCACCGTGCCACTCACAATCTGGCCGGATGCCATTCGAACCCTGGCGTTTTGCGCCACTGCTGCATTATTCAGAGCCTGACCCTCACCATTTACACTAAAGCCGTCACCGTTAGCAATCACCTGAACGCGTTGCCCTGCTTTTATCCGCCAGGCCTGACGGAGGAGAGAGAGCTGGACCGGCTGCCCTGGCGCGAGATCGCGCAGACTGACGGCGTCCTGCGCCTGAGTAATATCAAGCATAGTCTTCGGCGGTAATTGATCGAGTCGTCCTCGGGCGAGCTTCACGCTACCCGGTTCAAGCGCGCTGCCACGAGTAATGGCCTGCGCTGCAACAACATAATTCCCCGTTACCTGGACGTTGACCTGCAGATACCGTTTTTCGTTACCGCACCGTGCCAGCACATTTACATTTCCCCACAGCTTCGCGTTGCCGGTCATGCTCAGCGCGGGCTGCTCACAGGCCGGGAGCAAATTTTTCGGTGTGCGAAGCGTCACAACAACCTCATCACTAAAACCTGCCAGACGTGTGGCAAAGAATGAGGTCAGTTGCGCATTCAGGTCCTGAGCCAGCAAAGCAGGGCTTAACAACAGTAAGGCCGCGGCTAAACCGATTTTAAGTATGTTCATCGCAGACTCCTGCCTGTGGAAAGGATGAGAGAATTCTAACCGGGGAGCAAATCTATCAACGCAATAAATAGCGACGCATTTTGCTCTTATTCTGACGATAAGGCGTACGTAATGAGATTTAAGCTATTGACTAAATAATTCTCATCAGCGGTGAAGCCATGCTCGATAAACTTGATGCCGCGTTACGGTTCCAGCAAGAAGCGCTGAACCTGAGCGCAAAGCGCCAGGAAATCCTGGCCGCGAATATCGCCAACGCTGATACCCCAGGGTATCAGGCACGTGATCTGGATTTTTCCAGTGAGCTGAAAAAAGTGATGGAGCGTGGTCGTCCTGAAACCAATGGCGTTGCTCTGGCCTTAACGTCCAGCCGCCATATTCCGGCTCAGGCAACCTCCACAGCGTCCACCGAATTGTTATACCGCATCCCTGACCAGCCTTCGCTGGATGGTAACACCGTCGATATGGACCGCGAGCGGACGCAGTTTGCTGACAATGGCGTCAAATATCAAATGGGTCTGACCGTCCTGGGCGGGCAGATTAAGAGCATGCAAAGCGTGCTACAGGGGAACTGATAGATGGCATTACTGAATATTTTTGATGTCGCCGGCTCGGCACTGACCGCGCAGTCCAAGCGCCTGAACGTGGCGGCCAGTAACCTGGCAAACGCCGACAGCGTAACCGGGCCAGATGGCCAGCCTTACCGGGCAAAACAGGTCGTCTTCCAGGTAGACGCGGCCCCGGGTCAGGCTACTGGTGGGGTAAAAGTGGCTGAGGTTGTGGAAAGTCAGGCTCCTGAAAAACTGGTTTATCAACCGGGCAACCCGCTCGCGGATAACAATGGCTACGTCAAAATGCCGAACGTGGATGTGGTGGGCGAGATGGTGAACACCATGTCCGCTTCCCGCAGCTACCAGGCGAACGTAGAAGTGCTCAATACCGTTAAGAGCATGATGCTCAAGACGCTCACTCTCGGCCAGTAAAGGAGACGCTCATGTCCTTCGCCGTAAATGTGAATGACACCACCACCAGCGGTGCCAGTTCCACAAGCAGCAGTAGCAGTGCTTCTTCGCTGACCACAAGTAGTGCATCAGACCTGCAAAGTAGCTTCCTGACCCTGCTGGTAGCCCAGTTGAAAAACCAGGACCCGACGAATCCGTTGCAGAACAATGAACTGACCTCGCAACTTGCGCAGATCAGTACCCTTAACGGTATCGAAAAACTCAACACCACGCTGGGATCGATTTCCGGTCAGATTAATAACAACGAATCAGTACAGGCCAGTACGTTGATTGGTCATGGCGTCATGGTCCCTGGCACCACGGTACTGGCGGGTAGTTCCACCACCACGCCGTTTGGGGTCGAGCTGGAGCAGGCGGCAGATAAAGCCACCGCGACCATCACGAATAAAGACGGCACCGTTGTACAGACCATTGAGCTTGGCGCACTGAAAGCGGGCGTCCATACGTTCAGTTGGGACGGGAAGCTGCTGGATGGCACTACCGCAATTGACGGCTCTTATAAAGTTTCTATCGCCGCCAGCTCTGGCGCAACGCAGCTGGTTGCTCAACCGTTGCAGTATGCGCTGGTACAGGCAGTAACGCGTACCTCTAATGGTAGCACCTTAGATCTTGGTACTTACGGTAATACCACGCTCGACGAAGTTCGGCAGATTATTTAAGCCTTAACACTTATCAGGAGTAAGTCATGGCCTTTTCACAAGCGGTCAGCGGTTTGAATGCTGCTGCAACTAACCTCGATCTCATTGGTAACAACATCGCCAACTCCGCCACCTATGGCTTCAAATCCAGCACCGCGTCCTTCGCTGACATGTTTGCAGGATCTAAAGTCGGTCTGGGTGTGAAAGTAGCGGGTATTACTCAGGACTTCAACGACGGTACTACTACCAACACCGGTCGTGGCCTGGACGTGGCAATCAGCCAGAACGGCTTTTTCCGCCTCACCGATACAAACGGTTCCGTTTACTACAGCCGTAACGGCCAGTTCACGCTGGATGCAAACCGTAACCTGGTAAACATGCAGGGTCTGGCCGTCACGGGCTATGCAGCGGTAGGTTCTCCGCCGGAAATTCAGACTGGTGGTAACCCGGCCGGGATTAATATTCCAAACGATCTGATGTCCGCGAAAACGACCACCACCGCAGCAATGCAGATGAACCTGAACTCATCCGACGCCGTGCCGACGGTCGCTGTTTTCGACCCGGCGAATGCAAACAGCTATAACAAAAAAGGGCCGGTTACCGTTTATGACACTCAGGGTAACTCCCATGACATGAACGTCTACTACGTCAAAACCACCAATAACAAATGGGACGTTTACACCCAGGACACCAGCGTGGCCGGTTCCGCAGCGGTGAAATCTGCCCAGATGAGTTTTGATGCCAACGGTAATATCGAAGGTGTTCGCAACTATATCGCGCAAAACACCACGCCGCAGACCTATGTACTGAACGCTACTGCCAACGCCACGCCGTCAATCACGGTGAGGACCGGTGCCCTGAACGGCGCGACTCCGTCAACCTTCTCTTTGAGCTTCCAGGGCTCAATGCAGCAGAACGTCGGCACCAGCGCCATTGTTTCCACCTCACAGAACGGTTACAAGCCGGGCACGATGGTGAGCTACACCATCAATGACGACGGCACCGTAGTCGGGACTTACTCCAACGAACAAACACAGCTGCTCGGCCAAATCGTACTGGCAAACTTTGCCAATAACGAAGGGCTGAAATCTGAGGGCGATAACGTCTGGTCTGCGACTAATGCCTCCGGTGTTGCGCTGCTGGGTACGGCAGGTACCGGTAACTTCGGTACGCTGACCAATGGCGCGCTTGAAGCATCAAACGTGGATCTGAGTAAAGAACTGGTCAACATGATTGTCGCGCAGCGTAACTATCAGTCGAATGCGCAGACCATCAAAACCCAGGATCAGATCCTTAACACGCTGGTTAACCTGCGTTAATCGCCTGACGGGATAGCCTAATGGATCACGCAATATACACCGCGATGGGTGCCGCCAGCCAGACGCTGAACCAGCAGGCTGTGACCGCCAGCAACCTCGCAAACGCTTCAACACCGGGCTTTCGTGCTCAGCTCAATGCGCTGCGTGCGGTACCGGTACAAGGTATGTCAGTGCCGACCCGTACGCTGGTGGTTGAGTCAACGCCGGGCGCGGATATGACCCCAGGTCAGATGGACTACACGTCGCGTCCGCTGGACGTGGCGCTGCAGCAGGACGGTTGGCTCGTCGTACAGGGTAAAGATGGCACCGAGGGGTATACCCGTAACGGTAACATCCAGGTGAGCCCGACCGGTCAGCTGACCATTGGCGGAAACCCGGTCATTGGTGAAGCAGGACCTATCGCCGTACCGGAAGGCTCTCAGGTCACTATCGCTGCTGACGGTACTATCTCCGCCCTGACGGCCGGGGATGCGCCAAATACGGTTTCGCCGGTCGGCAAGCTTAAGCTTGTGAAAGCGCAGGGCAACGAAGTAGCACGCGGTGATGACGGTCTTTTCCGCCTGACTCCGGCAGCCCAGGCTACACGTGGCCCTGTTCTCCAGGCTGACCCGACCATCACCGTTATGTCTGGTGTGCTGGAAGGCAGTAACGTTAAAGCGGTGGAAGCTATGGCTGACATGATAGCCAGTGCCCGCCGATTTGAGATGCAAATGAAAGTGATTGGCAACGTTGATGAAAATGCGCAGCGCGCCAATCAGTTGCTGTCTCTGAGCTAATAAACAGGATTACCTATGATCAGTTCATTATGGATCGCTAAAACCGGCCTTGATGCGCAGCAAACCAATATGGACGTTATCGCCAACAACCTGGCGAACGTCAGTACTAACGGTTTTAAACGCCAGCGTGCGGTATTTGAAGATTTGCTCTACCAGACTATTCGCCAGCCAGGCGCCCAGTCTTCTGAACAGACAACACTGCCTTCTGGCCTGCAGGTCGGTACCGGTGTGCGTCCTGTGGCGACCGAGCGTCTGCACAGCCAGGGTAACTTGTCTCAGACCAATAACAGCAAAGATGTAGCCATTAAAGGTCAGGGCTTCTTCCAGGTGCTGCTGCCGGATGGGACTTCTGCTTACACCCGTGACGGTTCGTTCCAGGTGGATCAGAATGGCCAGCTGGTGACGGCGGGCGGCTTCCAGGTTCAGCCTGCAATTACCATCCCGGCAAACACCCTTAGCATTACCATTGGGCGTGATGGTGTGGTCAGTGCGACCCAGCAGGGTGCGGCAGCTGCGGTGCAGGTGGGGCAGTTAAACCTCACTACCTTTATGAATGACACCGGCCTCGAAAGTATTGGTGAAAACCTCTACATCGAAACCCAGTCTTCAGGCGCACCAAATGATACGACGCCAGGCCTGAATGGTGCAGGGCTGCTCTACCAGGGCTATGTGGAAACGTCGAACGTTAACGTGGCTGAAGAACTGGTCAATATGATCCAGGTTCAGCGTGCGTATGAAATTAACAGCAAAGCGGTCTCCACAACCGATCAGATGCTGCAGAAACTGTCGCAACTCTAAGGCGTATTCCGGTGTGGCTGTAAAAGGCGGCACCGGAACCCTGATTTTGAAGATGAATGTAATGCAAAAATTCACCACCGGCCGTTACCCTGTTTTGGCTTTACTGGCTGTCACCCTCAGCGGGTGTGCATGGGTTCCTTCAACTCCGCTGGTGCAGGGCGCCACCACCGCCCAACCAATGCCAGGCCCCGTTCCTGTGGTCAATGGTTCTATTTATCAAACCGCGCAGCCGATTAACTATGGTTATCAGCCACTGTTTGAAGACAGACGTCCGCGTAATGTGGGCGACACGCTGACGTTAGTGCTGCAGGAAAACGTCAGCGCCAGTAAAAGCTCATCCGCCAACGCCAGCCGTGATGGCAAAAGCAGTTTTGGCATGGAAACCACGCCCCGTTATCTTGAAGGGCTGTTTGGTAATGCCCGTGCGGATCTTTCGAGCTCAGGCAGCAACTCCTTTAATGGAAAGGGTGGCGCCAATGCCAGCAACACGTTTAGCGGTACGTTGACCGTCACCGTCGATCAGGTACTGATCAATGGCAATTTACATGTCGTGGGTGAAAAACAGATTGCCATCAACCAGGGCACTGAATTCATCCGCTTCTCAGGTGTGGTTAATCCACGCACCATCAGCGGCAGCAACACGGTTCCGTCCACCCAGGTGGCGGATGCGCGTATCGAATATGTGGGCAATGGCTACATCAACGAAGCGCAGAACATGGGCTGGCTGCAACGTTTCTTCCTCAACTTATCGCCGATGTAACCGGGGTGCATTATGTTTAGATATCTGACTGGACTGGCGTTAATCCTGCTGGCAACTTTTGCCCAGGCTGAGCGTATCCGGGATCTCACCAGTGTACAGGGCGTACGTGAAAACTCACTTATTGGCTATGGCCTGGTGGTAGGCCTTGACGGAACGGGTGACCAGACGACCCAGACGCCGTTCACCACGCAAAGTATCAATAACATGCTGTCCCAGATGGGGATTACCGTCCCTGCGGGCACCAACATGCAGTTAAAAAACGTCGCCTCGGTAATGGTCACCGCGCAACTGCCAGCGTTTGGCCGTCAGGGCCAGACAATTGACGTTGTTGTCTCCTCTATGGGTAACGCCAAAAGCCTTCGCGGCGGTACGCTGCTGATGACGCCGCTCAAAGGCGTTGACAGCCAGGTTTACGCGCTGGCGCAGGGGAATATTCTGGTCGGCGGTGCGGGTGCATCAGCCGGTGGTAGCAGCGTGGCGGTAAACCAGCTTAATGGTGGCCGCATTACCGGTGGTGCGGTGATTGAACGTGAACTGCCGTCGCAGTTCGGTAACGGCAATACCCTCAACCTGCAGCTCAATCAGGATGATTTTACGATGGCGCAGCAGATTGCTGACACCATTAACCGCCGTGGTATGGGCGGGGCGACCGCACTGGATGCCCGTACCGTTCAGGTTCGGGTGCCGCAGGGCGGCAGCTCTCAGGTACGCATGCTGGCGGACATTCAGAATCTTGAAGTCGGCGCCGCGCCGCAGGATGCCAAAATTGTAATTAACTCCCGTACCGGCTCGGTGGTGATGAACCGCGAAGTAACCCTGGATAACTGTGCGGTGGCTCAGGGTAACCTTTCGGTCACGGTGAATCAGTCTGCTAACGTAAGCCAGCCTAATACGCCGTTTGGTGGTGGACAGACCGTGGTGACGCCGCAGACGCAGATCGACTTGCGTCAAAGTGGCGGTTCGCTGCAGAGCATTCGTTCCAGCGCCAACCTCAACAACGTGGTGCGTGCGCTTAACGCGCTGGGCGCAACACCTATTGATCTCATGTCCATCCTGCAGTCGATGCAAAGCGCAGGCTGCCTGCGTGCGAAGCTGGAGATCATCTGATGCTGACTGACAACCGCCTGAACGCAAGCGCTGCATGGGATGCGCAATCCCTGAATGAGCTGAAAATCAAAGCCGGACAGGATCCGCAGGCCAACATCCGGCCGGTGGCCCGTCAGGTCGAAGGGATGTTCGTGCAGATGATGCTGAAAAGCATGCGCGAAGCTCTGCCGAAAGACGGTCTGTTCAGTAGCGACTCCACGCGGTTGTATACCAGCATGTATGACCAGCAAATCGCCCAGCAGATGACGGCCGGGAAGGGACTGGGGCTGGCAGAGATGATGGTTAAGCAGATGACCGGGGAACAGGCTCCCGTTGAGGCTGGCGATCGTATGCAACAGGTGCCAATGAAATTTGACCTGGAAACGATCAATACCCTGCAAAACCAAACCCTGGCGCAAATGGTTCGTAAAGCCGTACCAAAAGCGCCAGAAACCACTGATGAACCGATGAGTGGCGACAGCAAAGACTTCCTGGCGCAACTCTCGCTACCCGCTCGTCTGGCCAGCCAGCAGAGCGGGGTGCCGCACCATCTGATTCTGGCCCAGGCTGCCCTTGAGTCAGGCTGGGGACAACGGCAGATTAAACGCGAAAACGGTGAACCGAGCTTTAACCTGTTTGGTGTGAAAGCCACCTCAAGCTGGAAAGGCCCGGTCACTGAAATCACCACCACGGAATTTGAAAACGGTGAAGCGAAGAAGGTCAAAGCGAAGTTCCGCGTTTATGGCTCATACCTCGAAGCCTTGTCCGATTACGTGGGTATGTTAACCCGTAATCCGCGCTACGCCGCCGTCACCACCGCCGCCACGGCGGAGCAGGGTGCGCAGGCACTGCAGAATGCCGGGTATGCGACCGATCCTAAGTATGCACAAAAATTAACCTCCATGATTCAGCAGCTCAAATCGATGGGGGAGAAGGTCAGCAAAGCCTACAGTAATGATATTGAAAATCTGTTCTGAAACGGCTCAAGTTCAGCTCAAGGTTGCCGATAATCGTTAACAGGACTTATGTCTTAAAAGTTAATAAGGAACCTCCATGTCCAGCTTGATTAACAGCGCCATGAGCGGCCTCAGTGCAGCCCAGGCTGCACTGAATACCACCAGTAATAACATCTCAAGTTATAACGTGGCGGGCTATACCCGTCAGACAACCGTCATCTCTGCTGCCAACAGTACCCTGGGCGCAGGCGGTTGGGTGGGTAATGGGGCCTTTGTCTCCGGCGTGCAGCGCGAATATGACGCTTTCATCTCGAACCAGCTTCGCGGTGCCCAAACGCAGAGTAGCGGTCTGACGACGCGCTACCAGCAGATGTCTAAAATCAACGACATGGTGTCGAGTACCACCAACTCGTTGTCGACGTCCCTGCAGGGGTTCTTCTCAAGCCTGCAAACCCTGGTGAGCAACGCCGAAGATCCGGCGTCACGTCAGAGTTTGCTCGGTAAGGCGGATGCATTAGTCAACCAGTTCCAGGTTACCGATCAGTACCTGCGCGATCAGGACAAACAGATCAATATTTCGATCTCGTCGAGTGTCGATCAGATCAACAGCTTTACCAAGCAGATTGCCAACCTCAACGATCAGATCTCACGTCTGACCGGCGTTGGCGCGGGCGCATCGCCAAACAATCTGCTCGATCAGCGTGACCAGTTGGTCAGTGAGCTGAATAAAATTGTTGGGGTTGAAGTCAGTGTTCAGGACAGCAACACCTATAACGTGACCATGGCAAATGGTTATACCCTGGTGCAGGGGAGTACAGCGCGTCAGCTGGCGGCAGTAGCCTCCAGTGACGATTCGGCGCGTACTACCGTGGCCTATGTGGATAACACCGCAGGTAATGTTGAGATCCCGGAAAAGCTGCTGAACAGTGGTTCACTCGGTGGGCTGTTAACCTTCCGTTCGCAGGATCTTGATCAGACCCGTAATACCCTTGGCCAACTGGCGCTCTCCTTTGCTGATGCGTTTAATAAACAGCATAAAGCTGGCTATGACGTCGATGGCGAACAAGGCAAAAATTTCTTCAAAATTGGTAGTCCCACCACCTTCAGCAATGCGAAAAATACGGGCAATGCGACAATGACTGCCGTCGTGACCGACAGCAGCAGCGTGAAGGCGACGGATTATAAAATTACCAAAACCACTGCTGGCTGGACCGTCACACGCCTTGCGGATAACACCTCATTTGCGGCAACGCAATCCGGTGGAGCCCTTAATTTCGATGGCCTGAAAATTAACGTCTCTGGTGCGGCTGTGAAAAACGACAGCTTTACCGTCAAGCCGGTCGCCAACGCCATCATCAATATGGATGTGGCGATCACCGATGAGTCGAAAATCGCTATGGCTGCGGGCGCGGATACGGGTGCCAGTGACAACAAAAATGGTCAGGCGCTGCTGGATTTGCAAAGTGCGAAAAAAGTGGGTGGAGCCAAGAGCTTCAACGATGCCTATGCGTCGCTGATAAGCACCATTGGTACCACGACCGCCACACTTAAAACCAGCAGCACGACGCAGGAGAACGTGGTGACGCAGCTGAGTAATCAGCAGCAGTCCATCTCCGGGGTTAACCTGGATGAAGAGTACGGTAATCTGCAGCGCTACCAGCAGTATTATCTCGCCAACGCACAGGTTCTGCAGACTGCAAGCAGCCTGTTTGATGCGTTACTGAACATACGCTAAGTAAGAGGTGATTGATGCGTATCAGTACCCAGATGATGTATGAACAAAACATGCGTGGTATCACCAACTCACAAAGTAAGTGGTTGGGATACGGCGAGCAAATGTCTACCGGCCTGCGCGTTAACCGTCCTTCAGATGACCCTATTGCTGCATCGCAGGCGGTAGTGGTTTCTCAGGCGCAGGCACAGAACGAGCAATATAAAACGGCGCGTACTTTTGCCAACCAGAAAATTTCGCTGGAAGAGAATGTACTAAGCCAGGTCACCACGGCGGTGACGGCGGCTCAAACCAGTGTCGTTAAAGCCGGCAACGGCTCCCTGAGTGACGATGACCGTGCCTCAATGGCTACCGAACTTCAGGGGATTCGCGATCAGCTGATGAACCTGGCGAACAGCACTGATGGCAATGGCCGCTACATTTTTGGTGGTTATAAAACCAGCGAGCCCCCGTTCAATAAAACGTCTGGCGCTTACAGCGGTGGTCCTGAAGCCATTACGCAGCAGGTTGATTCCGCACGTACCATGGTAATAGCCCATACCGGCACGCAGGTCTTCGATAACATCAGCAGCAATGCGGTGAAAGAGCCAGACGGTACGGATTCCCAGACTAACGTCTTTGACATGCTGGATGACGTCATTGCCGCACTGAAAGTGCCGGTAGGGGATGACGAAACGGCGAAGGAGACGTCTCAGGCCGCACTGGACAAAGCAAACCGTGGTTTGCGTAACTCCCTGAACAATGTGCTGACCGTGCGTGCAGAGCTGGGAACCCAGCTTGACGAGCTGGATAAGCTGGACTCATTAGGTGATGACCGTGCGTTGGGGTTAACGCAGCAGATGAGCGATCTGGTCAACGTGGACTGGAACGCAGCCATCTCCTCGTACACCATGCAGCAAGCGGCATTACAGGCATCCTATAAAGCATTTAGCGACATGCAGGGCATGTCGCTGTTCCAGCTCAATAAGTAATTTTCGTTTTGACCATATCTTGAAACTGGGTATGGTTTGTGTGCCCGCACCGCAAACCGGTGCGGGTTTTTTTTATCCTGCATTCCTCGCCGCCGCCTGTAACCGACGGCTGTCAACGAGGCGAATAACCAGCGCGATAAGCCCGGTCACTGTCGCCAGCGCCACCACGCCAGACCAGCCTGCAAAGGTGTAAACTTTACTGCCCAGCGCAGACCCCAGAGCCATGCCGATAAATACGACGGTAAAGAGTAAGGCATTCAGTCGGCCACGCGCCTGAGGTTCAAGCCCATAGACCAGATTCTGATGAGCAACCAGACTGGACTGCAAGCCCAGGTCAAAGCCAACCGCTGCAAGGGCGATAATCACCAGCTGTGCCTGCGGGGAGACCAGCGGCAGAACAAACATCAGCGCGAAGGAGGCGGAGACAAGCGCCGCACCAAGCTGGGTTACTTTTTCAGCACCGACTTTATCGGCAAGACCACCTGCAAGCGGGGCGGCCAGCGCGCCTGCGGCACCTGCTATTCCGAATGTCCCAGCGACGGCGCTGCCCAGGTGATACTTTTCAAGCAACATGACGGCAAGGGTAGACCAGAAGGCACTAAAGGCAATGGATAAAAAGCCCTGCGCAAACGCAGCACGGCGCAGCGCAGGGTAGCGCTGCCAGAGATGCGCCATAGACTTCAACAGCTGGGGGTAACTCAGCGTAGAGTGAATGGCGAAGCGTGGCAGCACAAACCACATTAACGTGCCGATGAACGCGATGCTCACCGCCGCTAACTGAAACATGATGCGCCAGCCAAAGGCGGCACCCACAAAACCACTGACGGTTCGCGAAAGCAGAATACCCAATAACAAACCGGTCATTACGGTACCCACCGTTTTGCCCTGTTTACCCTCCGGGGCCAGTATGGCGGCGGCCGGTACGATATCCTGCGCCATCGTGGCGGCCATGCCCAGTAGCAGACTGACTACCAGCAGCGTAGAGAGGGTGGTTGTAAAACTACAGGCCAGCAGCAAAAGGGCAAGCGCGGTACATTTTGTAAGGATCAGGCGGCGGCGATCGTAACGGTCACCCAGCGGCAGTAAAAAAAGGATCCCCAGCGCATAGCCAGCCTGAGTAAGCGTCGGCACAAGCCCCATGCCGTTAATGGTCAAATGCAGGTCGCTACCCATCAGCGGGAGCAGTGGCTGGGCATAATAAATCGCTGCCACACTAAACCCCGCGCCCATTGCCAGCACGAAGATTATCCAGCGCGCAACAAGTAACGGTTGAGAATGACGGTTCATAAGGTTTTCCTCATATTGGGTGTGAGAACATTTTTTATGAATTCCGCATAGCGTGGTAGATAGCGAGATGGTAAAACGGTTATACGCATAACGTATAACCAGGAGGGAATAAAATGCGCACAGAGCGTATAGATAGAGTGGATTTAATGCGTACCCTGGTGCGTATTGTCGAAGCGGGATCCCTTTCTGCAGCAGCACGGCAGCTTGATACCACCCAGGCCACCGTGAGCCGACGGTTACAGTCACTGGAAACGCTGCTGGGTGTGAAACTGCTCCTGCGTAGCACGCATGCAATGAAACTTACCGATGATGGCGAGCGCTGTTATCAGCATGCGAAACGGGTTATTGATGCCTGGGTGAGTCTGGAAGACGCGCTCAGTCAGGCCGGGGATGAACCGGTAGGCATGCTCAGAGTACGCGCACCCCACGCATTTGGTCAGGAACAGCTTCTTTCGCCCCTCACCCGGTTTCTGCAACGCTATCCTCAGCTGAACGTAGAGTGGATGCTCAATGATAAAAATGTCAACTTCCTCAGTGACAATATCGACTGCGCTATCCGCGTGGGGGCGGAGGTGGATCCGGCAACGGTATCGGTACTGTTAGCAGAAGTCCCTCGTTGCCTGGTGGCCTCCCCGGAATTACTGGCCCGTTATCAGCCGCTGACGCAACCCTCGCAACTGAGTGAACTGCCGTGGATAGCATTGAGTACCTTTTATCAGCATGATATTTCGCTTAATCATTCACAGCATGCTGAGCCAGAAAGGATCGTCCTCGCGCCGCGGTTATACACCGACAGCCTTTATGTGGCACGTAATACTGCGCTGGCAGGCTTAGGCGTGGCAGCGGTATCAAGCTGGACGGTGGAGGAGGATATCCGACACGGCAGGCTGGTGGCGGTGCTGCCGGAGTGGATGCCAGCCCCACTGCCGGTTCATCTGGTGTACCCCTGGGCTCGCTACTATCCTGCGAGACTGCGCATGTTTTTGCAGTTGATGCGTGAAGTGATGCCGGAAATGAGCGGGATGCGCCAGCCCGGTGCGCAGGCATAAAAAAGCCGACCCGAAGGTCGGCTTGTCAGGGTTTGTCAGAACTTATTCCGCTGACTGAGGGCGGGTTGCTGGCGCAGTGGCCGTATGTGTAGCGCTATGGCCACCGGCAGACCCTTTACCTTCAAAGTCGAACTGAGGACGTACCCAGTCGCTGTGACGAGGCGCTTCCGGAACGTAGTCCGGGGCCGGGGCTTTGGTCATCGGCGCGGTAGCATGACTGACTACTGCATGGGTTTCGTGCGAAGCTGCAACCGGAGTGCGTTCTGCCACTGCCGTGACTTTCGCATCAGCGGCGTGGGCGACAGGCGCGGCAGGTTCCTGCTCATCGCTCGCGCGCTCAGCGACAACCGGCGTCACTTCCACCGGCGTTGCAATGGCTGCTTCGCGGTTATTCACCTCTGGCTCGGCGGCGCTAACCACCTCGTCAACCACGGTGTCAGCTACCGCCTTGTCAGCGTCAGAGATGAGCTGCGGCTGTGCCTCAACCGGTGTGTTGATCACTTCCGGGTGCGACGTTTCCACGTCCACCTGTTGTGGCTGGTCAACAGGGGTGACTGGTTCAACGACCACCGCGGCTGGCGCTTCAACCACCTCGACAGGCTGCTGTTCGGCTTCTGCGGTGACCAGCTGAACTTCAGCGACCAATGGAGATGCCTCCTGCGCAGTCTGCTCGTCTTGCACGGAAGGTTGCTCAGTAACCTGGGTTTCCTGCACTTCATCCTGAGGACGAACCACCGGATAGGTGATCCACACTTTGCCAGAGGCCATTTCAGGGGACGCACAGGCTACAGCCAACGGCATCGCAGAGTGCGTCGGATAACGCTCATCACGATAGCGACGACGGCGCTGACCGCTCACACGCAGATGGCGCGGCGAACGACGTGAACGGCGCGGCATACCCGCATTATCACGCGCTTCTGTAGACTCTTCCTGCTCAGCGACAGCATCGACAACGGCAGGCAGGTCACGTTTAGCAAGCTCAGTACGCTCTGCGGGAGCATCTTTTGCGATGGCGTCCGGCTCAACACTCTGCACATCACTCTGCACTTCGCCGGAACGAACTTTTTGTGTCAGCTGGCGCTGCTTACGGCGCGGCATAACCTGAACCCGCTCTTCCTGGGCTGTTTCCTGCTCAGGCTGCTCTTCGCGCTCCTGCGCTTTGACATCCGGCTGGGGCTGACGCTTGTCATCGTTATTCCGACGACGGTTGCGCTCACGGCGTGGCTGATGCTCAGATTTGGTTTTTTCACCCTCATCGGCCACGACGGTCTGGCGAAGCTCGCGATCCTCGTTACTCTGCTGAGGTTTCTCGCGGCGGTTACGGCGATTGTCCTCACGGCCTTCGCGTGCTTCATTACCTTCTGCACGGTTGTCACGACGCTCGTTGCGCTCGCCACGTTCCCCGCGATCGTTGCGGTCACGGCGATTGTTCTGACGCGGCTTGCGACGCTCCTGGGTGCGCTCCGGCTTCTCTTCTTTCTTCTCTTGTATCTCCTCAGCAGGGGCTACGGGCTCGTTGCCTGCAAAGAGATTTTTCAGGGCTGTGAAGAGACGACTCAGGAAGCCAGGCGCTGCAGGTGTTGCAGCCTTAGGTGCTGGCGACGCAGGTTGAGGTTGTGTAACCGGCGTTGCAGGGGCCTGAGGAACCGGCGGGATGTCAGGCATGACAAAGGCAGCCAGTGCCGGCTGCTCAGGGCGTTTTCGCTCAGCAGCTTCTTCTTCGGACGGGAGTGCCATCTCTTCTTCATGCAGCTTAGGCAGCATGTAGCTAAGGGTGGCTGTCTCTTCGCCTTTACGCACGCGCAGCACGGAATAGTGCGGCGTTTCCATCTGATCGTTCGGCACAATCACACAACGAACACCGTTCTGGCGGGTTTCAATCGCGTTAACGGCCGTACGCTTCTCGTTCAGCAGGTAAGAGGCAATAGGCACCGGTACGATGGCATGCACTTCCTGCGTATTTTCTTTCAGCGCCTCTTCTTCGATAAGACGCAGAATCGACAGAGAGAGGGATTCATTGTCACGAATCGTACCCGTACCCGTACAACGCGGGCAGACGTGGTGGCTCGATTCGCCCAGAGAAGGACTCAGGCGCTGACGGGACATCTCCAGCAGACCAAAGCGGGAGATGTGACTAATCTGAATACGTGCACGATCCTGGCGAACGGCTTCGCGCAGGCGGTTTTCGACCGCGCGCTGGTGACGCACTGGTGTCATATCGATAAAGTCGATAACAATCAGGCCGCCGAGGTCGCGTAAACGAAGCTGACGCGCGATTTCATCGGCGGCTTCAAGGTTGGTATTAAACGCGGTTTCTTCGATATCACCACCACGGGTTGCGCGGGCGGAGTTGATATCGATAGCGGTCAGTGCTTCGGTGGAGTCAATAACGATGGAGCCACCGGACGGCAGGCGGACTTCACGCTGGAAAGCGGATTCTATCTGGGATTCAATCTGATAGTGGCTGAACAGCGGAATCTCACCGGTGTAGAGTTTGATTTTACTGCTGAAATCCGGACGACCCAGAGCAGCAATGTGCTGGCGTGCCAGCTCAAGCACTTTCGGGTTATCAATCAGGATTTCACCAATGTCCTGACGCAGATAATCACGGAAAGCGCGAACGATGACGTTGCTTTCCTGATGGATCAGGAACGGGGCGGGGCGGCTCTCAGCGGCTTTCTGGATAGCTTCCCAGTGCTTAAGACGGAAACTTAAATCCCACTGTAACGCTTCGGCTGACTTGCCAACCCCTGCGGTACGAACGATAAGGCCCATGCCATCCGGAAGTTCCAGACTGGCGAGCGCTTCTTTTAACTCGGTGCGATCGTCGCCTTCAATACGGCGGGAGATACCACCCGCACGCGGGTTGTTTGGCATCAGCACCAGGTAACTGCCGGCAAGGCTGATAAAGGTAGTCAGCGCAGCGCCTTTATTGCCGCGTTCTTCTTTATCAATCTGAACAATGACTTCCTGGCCTTCGCGCAGCACATCTTTGATGTTCGGACGACCATGAGAATTGTAACTGGCAGGGAAGTATTCGCGGGCAATCTCTTTGAGAGGCAGGAAACCGTGTCGTTCAGCACCGTAATCCACAAATGCGGCTTCAAGACTTGGCTCAATGCGCGTGATTTTACCTTTGTAGATGTTCGCTTTTTTCTGCTCGTGTCCTGGGCTTTCGATATCCAGATCGTACAGACGCTGCCCATCCACAAGGGCAACACGCAACTCTTCTTGCTGAGTTGCGTTGATTAACATTCTTTTCATCGTAACTTACTCATTATTCTTACATTGACGACTAAGCTGCGGGCATAATAACGCCTTTCCGGGGGAGAACCGATGGCCTCGTGTCTGTTCACGTCGCCAACCTCACGGTTGTCGCTCGCTTAAGAGGCGCAGTGTGTCGGTTGCCTGTATTTCCTGTGGAAAACACAGCGCAATTATCAGGGGAACAGCCTGGGAAAAACTCTCCAGAGAAGATTCCATCTACCGGTAAGGACTGCAACCCGCAGCCCGCTAAGTGCCTGAAAGTCCAATACGTCTTACGCCATTGCTGCGTGTATGGTCGGACAGGCAAAACTGGTCATTCCGCATAATTGCTTGTATTAACAAGAGTCAACGCGGAAAACTGCAACATTATTCCTTGCGAACCCTGTTATAGCAAGCTGACTTTTACCTTTTATCACCCGGTTACTCACAGTTTTTTCACTTTTGACTGGCGATTGACTTAATAACCGCCAAATCATCTGTGGAGAACAACGTTATCCGGGATCACGTCTAAATATAAGCATAGAAAAATGAGTGGCGCTAATCATCCGCGATAATTAGAATCGCCACCCATGAAAACTGAGAACCCATCCGTAAAATTTGTTGTTATCGCTGATGACGAAGCGGGGCAACGTATCGATAATTTTTTGCGCACCCAGCTCAAAGGTGTGCCAAAAAGCATGATTTACCGCATCATTCGTAAGGGTGAAGTCCGTGTCAATAAAGGCCGTACTAAACCTGAATATAAGCTGGAAGCCGGGGACGAAATACGTATCCCGCCGGTACGCGTTTCCGAAAAAGAAGAGGAAGCCGTTTCACCGCATTTGCAAAAAGTTGCCGCACTGAACAATGTCATCCTGTATGAGGATGACCATATCCTGGTGTTGAATAAACCTTCAGGCACGGCCGTGCACGGGGGAAGCGGTCTGAGCTTTGGTGTTATCGAAGGTTTGCGTGCGTTACGCCCGGAGGCCCGCTTCCTTGAACTGGTCCACCGTCTTGATCGTGATACTTCCGGTGTGCTGCTGGTGGCGAAGAAGCGTTCTGCCTTGCGTTCGCTCCATGAGCAATTACGCGACAAGGGAATGCAGAAGGACTATCTCGCGCTGGTGCGCGGACAGTGGCAATCCCACGTGAAAGTCGTCCAGGCACCCTTACTGAAGAATATTCTGCAAAGTGGTGAACGTATCGTGCGGGTAAACCAGGAAGGAAAACCTTCCGAAACCCGCTTTAAGGTGGAAGAGCGTTATGAAGTGGCGACGCTTGTGCGTTGCAGCCCGGTAACGGGACGCACCCATCAGATTCGCGTTCACACACAGCATGCCGGTCATCCTATTGCGTTTGACGACCGATACGGGGACCGTGAGTTTGATAAGGAACTGGCAGGAACGGGATTATCACGCCTTTTTCTGCACGCCGCCGCGCTGAAATTCACTCACCCGAACAGCGGCGAAACCATCCGTATTGAAGCGCCGCTCGACGATGAGCTTAAGCGTTGCCTTCAGACGCTGCGCCAGCAGAAGTAAGCAGAGGGTAGCCAGCGGCTACCCTTTTTTACAGACTTACAGACAACCATCACTCAACTCAACAGCGGATTACGATCTTCACGACGTAGCATCTGGCAAAGCGCAATAAGCGGTAAACCTACAAGGGTGTTGGGGTCACGACCTTCAAGCCTATCGAAAAGGGTAATCCCCAGCCCTTCGCTTTTGAAGCTGCCTGCACACTGTAGCGGGCGCTCTTTACGAATGTAATCGTCAATTTCCTTATCACTTAAATGGCGAAAATGAACATCGAAAGGCTCACATTCGGTCTGTAAGTGACCCGTTGCTGAATTAAACAACGCCAGTCCGGTATAGAAGGTGACAATATTTCCGCTGGCTTTACGCAGCTGCGCGCGCGCATTTTCCTCAGTATGTGGTTTGCCGGTTATTTCGCCCTCCAGCACGCACACCTGATCGGAGCCAATAATAAGATGATGCGGGTAAAAGTGAGTGAGGGACTGGGCTTTATTTTGGGCAAGACGCAGTACCAGATGGCGAGGGGATTCCCCAGGCAGCGGCGTTTCATCGGTATCGGGTGCCGCGCATTCAAAGGGCATACCCAGCTTTTCAAGCAGCGCACGTCGCCAGGGTGAAGTGGAAGCAAGAATAATATCTGACATATTTTTTTCACCAAATATGGCTTAACCATGACAGGCATTTTAAACTGTAGGCCGCAATGTGTGCGAATTATTGGCAAAAGGCAACCTGAGGCTGCCTTTTTCTTTGACTCTATGACATTACAAAGTTAATATGCGCGCCCTATGCAAAAGGTAAAATTACCCCTGACTCTCGACCCGGTTCGCACGGCTCAAAAGCGCCTTGATTATGAGGGTGTCTATCTGCCCGATCAGGTCAGCCGTGTTGTCGAGTCTGTAGTCAGTGTGGACAGTGATGTGGAATGCTCCATCTCCTTTGCCATTGATAATCAACGCCTCGCGGTTATTACCGGCGATGCGAAGGTCACGGTGTCTCTGGAATGTCAGCGTTGCGGTAAGCCGTTTACGCATCAGGTTCACACAACATATTGTTTCAGCCCTGTCCGTTCAGACGAGCAGGCCGAAGCACTGCCGGAAGCGTATGAACCGATTGAGGTTGACGAATTCGGTGAAATCGATCTGCGGGCTTTAGTTGAGGACGAAATAATCCTCTCTTTGCCTGTAGTTCCGGTGCATGATTCTGAACACTGTGAAGTGTCCGAGGCGGACATGGTCTTTGGGGAACTGCCTGATGAAGCGCAAAAACCAAACCCATTTGCCGTATTAGCCAGCTTAAAGCGTAAGTAATAGGTTTTCCCCGCAAACACGGGGTTAATCGTAATTGAGGAGTAAGGTCCATGGCCGTACAACAGAATAAACCAACCCGTTCCAAACGTGGCATGCGTCGTTCTCATGACGCGCTGACCGCAGTCACCAGCCTGTCTGTAGACAAAACTTCTGGTGAAAAACACCTGCGTCACCACATCACTGCCGACGGTTTCTACCGTGGCCGCAAGGTAATCACTAAGTAATCACGCGCAAGCGTGATCCATCTTAGTGAGGATTTCCCCGTGAAAACGGGGATTTACCGATACCTTGACACGTCTAACCCTGGCGTTAGATGTCATGGGGGGCGACTTCGGTCCCTCCGTGACAGTGCCTGCAGCTTTGCAGGCACTGGATTCTAATTCGCACCTCAATCTTCTTTTAGTCGGCGATCCCGATACAATCACACCATTGCTCGCAAAAGCTGATTTTGAGCAACGCTCACGCCTGCTTGTCGTACCGGCGCAATCAGTTATTGCCAGCGATGCCCGACCGTCACACGCTATCCGCAACAGTCGGGGTAGTTCAATGCGTGTGGCGCTGGAGCTGGTAAAAGAGGGTCGTGCCGAGGCCTGTATCAGCGCCGGGAATACCGGCGCGCTGATGGGCCTGGCAAAAATGTTACTTAAGCCAATTGAAGGTATTGAACGACCTGCTCTGGTGACCGTATTGCCGCATCAGCAAAAAGGGAAAACGGTGGTGCTGGATTTGGGCGCCAACGTCGATTGCGATGGCAAAATGCTCGCACAATTTGCAGTGATGGGTGCCGTGATGGCTGAAGAGGTCGTCGGGATAGAAAATCCCCGCGTGGCGCTGCTGAATATTGGTGAAGAAGAGAACAAAGGTCATGAAAGCATTCATGACGCTGCAGCCATCTTAAAAGCGGTTCCTACCATTAACTATATTGGTTATCTGGAAGCGAACGAATTACTCACTGGTAAAACGGATGTGCTGGTATGTGACGGTTTTACAGGAAACGTTACATTAAAAACCATGGAAGGTGTTGTCAGAATGTTCCTTTCACTGCTGAAATCTCAGGGTGAAGGCAAAAAACGGTCGTGGTGGCTGATTTTATTAAAGCGTTGGTTACAAAAAAGCCTGACCAGGCGATTCAGTCACCTCAACCCCGACCAGTATAATGGCGCCTGTCTGTTAGGATTGCGCGGCACGGTGATTAAGAGTCATGGTGCGGCCAATCAGCGAGCATTTAGCGTCGCGATTGAGCAGGCAGTGCAGGCGGTGCAGCGGCAAGTTCCCGGGAGAATTGCCGCTCGCCTGGAATCTGTGTTACCGGAAAAAAACTGAGCGTACATGTATACGAAGATTATGGGTACCGGCAGCTATCTGCCTGAACAAGTTCGAACTAACGCCGATCTGGAAAAAATGGTGGATACCTCTGACGAGTGGATTGTCACCCGTACAGGTATTCGTGAACGCCGTATCGCCGCGCCGGACGAAACCGTCTCTACGATGGGTTTCGAAGCGGCTAAGCGGGCGATGGAAATGGCGGGCGTGACGGCTGAGGAGATTGGCCTGATTATTGTTGCGACAACGTCTGCAACACACGCATTCCCGAGCGCAGCATGCCAGGTACAGAGTATGCTCGGCGTCAAAGGGTGCCCGGCATTTGATGTGGCGGCGGCATGTGCAGGTTTCACCTATGCATTAAGCATTGCCGATCAGTACGTTAAATCCGGAGCGGTCAAACATGCCCTGGTTATCGGTTCTGATGTACTTGCCCGCACCTGTGATCCAGACGATCGTGGCACTATCATCATCTTCGGTGACGGCGCCGGGGCCGTGGTTTTAGGCGCATCGGAAGAGGCAGGCATTATTTCAACCCACCTGCATGCGGATGGCAGCTATGGTGAGCTACTGACGCTGCCTAATGCAGACCGTGTGAATGCCGATAGCCCGATTTTCCTGACGATGGCCGGGAATGAAGTCTTCAAAGTCGCTGTGACTGAACTTTCTCGCATTGTCGATGAAACCCTGGATGCCAATAATCTGCAGCGTAGTGAACTGGACTGGCTGGTGCCGCACCAGGCTAACCTGCGGATTATCAGTGCGACCGCCAAAAAGCTGGGGATGTCGATGGACAATGTCGTGGTGACGCTTGATCGTCACGGCAACACGTCTGCGGCCTCTGTCCCTTGCGCCCTGGATGAAGCCGTCCGCGACGGGCGTATTCAACGAGGACAGTTGATCCTTCTTGAAGCATTTGGTGGTGGCTTTACCTGGGGTTCGGCGCTGGTCCGTTTCTAGTATTAAGGATATCAACATGACGCAATTTGCTTTTGTGTTTCCGGGACAAGGTTCCCAGGCAGTGGGGATGCTTGCTGAGATGGCAGCCAGCCATCCGGTTGTGGAAGAGACTTTTCGCGAAGCGTCTGCCGCGCTGGGCTATGACCTGTGGGCGTTGGTTCAGCAAGGTCCGGCAGAAGAATTAAACAAAACCTGGCAGACTCAGCCGGCGCTGTTGACCGCTTCGGTAGCGCTCTGGCGCGTCTGGCAGCAACAGGGTGGCAAAAACCCGGTGCTGATGGCGGGCCATAGCTTAGGTGAATATTCTGCATTAGTGTGTGCAGGCGTCATTCCATTTGAAGATGCCGTACGACTGGTGGAGTTGCGTGGTAAATTCATGCAAGAGGCGGTTCCGGAAGGAACCGGCGCGATGTCTGCCATCATTGGTCTGGATGATGCTGCTATTGCCAAAGCATGTGAAGAAGCCGCAGAAGGGCAGGTTGTGTCGCCGGTGAACTACAACTCACCAGGCCAGGTTGTGATCGCCGGGCACAAAGACGCTGTTGAGCGTGCTGGTGCCGCTTGTAAAGCTGCGGGGGCAAAACGTGCGCTGCCTCTGCCGGTAAGCGTTCCATCGCACTGTGCGCTGATGAAACCTGCTGCTGAGAAACTGGCTGTTGAACTCGAAAAAATCGTCTTCAGCGCGCCTCTGATTCCGGTTGTGAATAACGTCGATGTACAGTGTGAAACCTCTCCGGAGGCTATCCGTGACGCGCTTGTTCGCCAGCTTTTCAGCCCGGTGCAGTGGACCAAAATCGTTGAATTTATCGCTTCGCAGGGCGTTGAACACTTGTATGAAGTGGGGCCGGGTAAGGTACTCACCGGACTGACTAAACGTATTGTTGATACCCTGACGGCGTCAGCGCTCAATGAGCCTGCTGCGATGTCAGAGGCAGTGGCGCAATAAAAGAGGAAAACCATGAGTTTTGAAGGAAAAATCGCCCTGGTAACAGGTGCGAGTCGTGGCATCGGCCGCGCAATCGCGGAAACGCTTGTCGCTCGTGGCGCAAAAGTTATTGGTACAGCGACCAGCGAAAGCGGTGCGCAGGCCATTAGCGATTATTTGGGTGCAAATGGTAAAGGTCTGATGTTGAATGTGACCGATCCTGCATCCATCGATTCTGTTCTGGAAAACATTCGTGCCGAGTTTGGCGAAGTTGATATTCTGGTGAATAACGCCGGTATCACGCGCGACAACCTGCTGATGCGAATGAAAGATGATGAGTGGAACGATATTCTCGAAACCAACTTATCCTCTGTTTTCCGTCTGTCAAAAGCGGTGATGCGAGCTATGATGAAAAAGCGTCATGGGCGTATCATCACTATCGGTTCTGTGGTTGGTACCATGGGAAATGCTGGTCAGGCCAACTACGCTGCGGCGAAAGCAGGTCTGATTGGTTTCAGTAAATCACTGGCACGAGAAATCGCATCACGTGGTATTACTGTAAACGTTGTTGCTCCGGGCTTTATTGAAACGGACATGACGCGTGCGCTGTCTGAAGATCAGCGTGCGGGTATTCTGGCGCAGGTTCCGGCGGGTCGACTTGGCGGTGCAGAAGAGATCGCCAGTGCGGTTGCATTTTTAGCCTCTGACGAGGCAGGTTACATCACTGGTGAGACCCTGCACGTCAATGGCGGAATGTACATGGTTTAATCACGATTAAAATTATTTGCGTTATTAGGGTGAAAGGCCTCAAAATAGCGTAAAATCGTGGTACGAACTGCCGGGATTTAGTTGCAAATTTTTCAACATTTTATACACTACGAAAACCATCGCGAAAGCGAGTTTTGATAGGAAATTTAAGAGTATGAGCACTATCGAAGAACGCGTTAAGAAAATTATCGGCGAACAGCTGGGCGTTAAGCAGGAAGAAGTTACCAACAATGCTTCCTTCGTTGAAGACCTGGGCGCTGATTCTCTTGACACCGTTGAGCTGGTAATGGCTCTGGAAGAAGAGTTTGATACTGAGATTCCGGACGAAGAAGCTGAGAAAATCACCACCGTTCAGGCTGCCATTGATTACATCAACGGTCACCAGGCGTAAGTGAACATCTCCAGGCGGTCATTCGACCGCCTGAGTTTTATCTTTTATCCCACGAATCCCAATTTTCCCTCCCTGGAGGACAAACGTGTCTAAGCGTCGTGTAGTTGTGACCGGACTGGGCATGTTGTCTCCTGTCGGCAATACCGTAGAGTCTACATGGACCTCTCTGCTTGCCGGTCAGAGTGGCATCAGCCTGATCGACCATTTCGATACTAGCGCCTACGCAACGAAATTTGCTGGCTTAGTAAAGGATTTTAACTGTGATGACATCATCTCGCGTAAAGAACAGCGCAAGATGGATGACTTCATTCAATATGGAATTGTCGCTGGCGCCCAGGCCATGATTGATTCTGGTCTGGAAGTGACGGAAGAAAACGCAACCCGCATCGGCGCCGCTATTGGTTCCGGTATTGGCGGTTTGGGTTTAATCGAAGAAAACCACACCTCCCTGGTGAACGGTGGTCCGCGCAAAATTAGCCCGTTCTTCGTACCGTCGACAATTGTTAATATGGTGGCCGGTCACCTGACCATCATGTTTGGCCTGCAGGGGCCGAGTATTTCAATCGCAACGGCGTGCACCTCTGGTGTGCACAACATTGGCCATGCTGCGCGTATTATCGCGTATGGCGATGCAGATGCGATGCTTGCCGGTGGTGCAGAAAAAGCCAGTACACCTCTTGGTGTGGGTGGTTTTGGTGCCGCGCGTGCGCTCTCTACCCGCAATGATAACCCGCAGGCTGCAAGCCGCCCCTGGGACAAAGACCGTGATGGCTTCGTTCTCGGCGATGGCGCGGGCATCATCATGCTGGAAGAGTATGAGCATGCGAAAAAACGTGGTGCCAAAATTTATGCTGAAATTATCGGCTTTGGCATGAGCAGCGATGCTTACCACATGACCTCTCCGCCAGAAAATGGTGCGGGTGCCGCGGCTGCAATGGCGAATGCACTGCGCGATGCGGGTCTTGAGGCGAGCCAGATTGGCTACATTAACGCCCACGGCACCTCTACGCCAGCTGGCGATAAGGCTGAAACGCAGGCCGTTAAGTCAATCTTTGGTGACGCTGCAAGCCGTGTGCTGGTGAGCTCTACCAAATCCATGACCGGTCACCTTCTGGGTGCGGCAGGTGCAGTAGAGTCTATTTTCTCTATCCTGGCACTGCGCGATCAGGCTGTTCCACCTACCATCAACCTGGATAACCCGGATGAAGGTTGTGATCTGGACTTCGTACCACACGAAGCCCGTCAGGTCAGTGGTCTGGAGTACACGCTGTGTAACTCCTTCGGCTTCGGTGGCACTAACGGCTCTCTGATCTTTAAAAAGGTCTGAGTAACGCTTTACCCGGTTAAGCACTAAAGGCCCGCATGTCGGGCCTTTTTTATTCGGTTTACTCCGCTTGTCCTCAGTATGCTCTCCTGCGAAACTACCCGACCGTCCATAAGGAGCCACTATGTTTTTAATTAATGGCCTGGAACAAGATGTTCTCTCTGCCCGGGACAGGGCTGTCCAGTTTGGTGATGGCTGTTTTACCACCGCGCGCGTTGAAAAAGGATGTATTCATTTACTGAATGAACATCTGGCGCGGTTGCAGCAAGCCTGTGATGCATTATTCATCACATTTACGGACTGGGACGTGCTCGAACAGGAGATGCGGCATCTTGCCACGCGGCAAGGCGTCGGTGTCTTGAAGGTCATTCTCAGCCGGGGAAGCGGCGGACGTGGTTACTCGGCCAGAACATGCCTTTCGCCATCACGCATACTCAGTGTTTCACCCGCGCCAGCGCAGTACGCGCGCTGGCGCGAAGAGGGCATTACGCTGTCATTAAGCCCGGTACGGCTGGGGCGAAACCCTCTGCTGGCAGGAGTCAAGCATCTGAACCGGCTCGAACAGGTGTTGATTCGTCGCTATCTTGAGCAAACTGACCGTGACGAGGCGCTGGTTCTTGACAGTGACGGGTGGGTTACGGAATGCTGTGCCGCTAATATTTTTTGGCGCAAAGGCTGCGAGATTTTTACGCCCCGCGTTGACCAGGCCGGTGTGAATGGCATTATGCGCCAGCATTGTTTACAACAACTTGCCTCTTCCGGTTATGGCGTTAATGAAGTGAATATGCGAGCCGATGCGCTTAAATCCGCTGATGAAGTAATGGTGTGTAACGCCTTAATGCCGATCGTCCCGGTTCGCCAGTGGGATGAAAAGGTCTGGACCTCCCGCGAGATGTACAATTTTTTAGCCCCTCTTTGTGAGCATCCGATATCGTCATGAAAAAAATGCTGCGTTTTGTATTACTCCTGCTGGTGGTGATGGGCATTGCCGCTGGTGCTGGATTGTGGAAAGTTCGCCAGCTGGCGGACAGCCGCTTATTAATCAAAGAAGAGACCATTTTTGCTCTGGAAGCAGGCACGGGACGTACGGCTTTAGGCACTCAGCTCTACAACGATAAAATCATCAACCGACCGCGCGTCTTTCAGTGGTTACTCCGGGTCGAGCCCGATCTTTCTCATTTCAAGGCCGGGACCTATCGGCTTACGCCGGATATGACGGTCCGCCAGATGCTTCAGTTACTGGAGAGTGGCAAAGAGGCGCAATTCCCGCTGCGGTTCGTTGAAGGCATGCGCGTCAGCGATTATCTGCAACAGCTGCGCACCGCGCCCTGGATCAAACATACGCTTAAAAATGATGACTATGCGACCGTCGCAGCCACGCTTGATTTTGAACGCGCCGACTGGGTTGAAGGATGGTTCTGGCCCGATACCTGGATGTACACCGCGAATACTACCGACGTGGCGCTGCTGAAGCGTGCTCATCAGAAAATGGTCAGTGCCGTCGACCAGGCCTGGGAGGGGCGTATCGACGGATTGCCTTATAAAGACAAGAACGAAATGGTCACGATGGCCTCCATTATCGAAAAAGAGACTGCTGTCGCCAGCGAGCGCGATCAGGTTGCCTCCGTATTTATCAATCGTCTGCGAATCGGGATGCGCCTGCAAACCGATCCTACCGTGATTTACGGTATGGGTGCGCGTTATAATGGGAAGTTAACACGCGCGGATCTCGAAACCCCGACGGCTTACAACACTTACGTGATTAACGGGTTACCGCCAGGACCCATTGCCACTCCCGGCGAAGCCTCGCTCCGAGCCGCAGCGCATCCTGCGAAAACCCCTTATCTCTACTTTGTGGCGGATGGTAAAGGAGGGCACACCTTTAATACCAATCTCAACAGCCATAACAAATCAGTGCAGGAGTACCTGAAAGTACTTAAGGAAAAAAATGGACAGTAAATATATTGTCATTGAGGGTCTGGAAGGTGCAGGTAAAACCACCGCACGCGATGTGATTGTTGAAACGCTGCGTGAACTTGGTGTCCAGGATATCGTTTTTACCCGTGAGCCGGGGGGAACGACGCTTGCCGAAAAACTTCGCAGCCTGGTACTGGATATCCGTTCCGTAGGAGATGAAATCATCATCGATAAAGCGGAAGTGCTGATGTTCTATGCGGCCCGCGTACAGCTGGTGGAGACGGTCATTAAGCCTGCGCTCGCCCGTGGCTGCTGGGTCATTGGCGATCGTCACGATCTCTCAACCCAGGCCTATCAGGGAGGAGGCCGGGGCATCGATCAGACCCTGCTTACTACGCTTCGCGATGCAGTACTCGGCGATTTCCGCCCGGACCTGACCCTCTATCTGGATGTTACACCGGAGGTGGGGCTTAAGCGCGCCCGGGCTCGGGGCGAGCTTGACCGTATTGAACAGGAATCCCTTGATTTCTTTAACCGTACCCGTACACGTTACCGTGAACTGGCTTCTCAGGATGGACGTATCCGTACTGTCGATGCCACCCGATCACTGGAAGAGGTTATTGCTTCACTTCGCCAGACGGTGACCCAATGGGTTCAGGAGCAGGGCGCATGAAGTGGTATCCGTGGTTGCGTCCGCACTATGACCAACTGGTCGCCAGTTATCAGGCTGGACGTGGGCACCATGCGCTACTGGTTTATGCGTTACCGGGGATGGGTGAGGATGCGCTTATCTATGCGCTTTGCCGCTTCCTGCTCTGCCAGCATCCTGAAAATCAAAAAAGTTGTGGCACGTGCAAAGGCTGTCAGCTAATGCAGGCGGGAACGCATCCCGATTATTACCTGCTGGCGCCTGAGAAGGGGAAAACGTCATTAGGGATTGATGCAGTTCGTGACGTCAGCGAAAAGCTGTATGAACATTCTCGGCTTGGTGGGGCAAAAGTTGTCTGGATCCCGGATGCGGCTTCATTGACGGACGCCGCAGCCAACGCGCTGCTCAAAACCCTGGAAGAGCCGCCCGCGGGCACCTGGTTTTTCCTTGCCTGTCGTGAGCCTGCCCGATTGATGGCCACACTGCGCAGTCGTTGTCGTTTACATCACCTTTCCCCACCTGCGGAACAGTATGCCAGCGCCTGGCTGGAGCGGGAAACGGCCGTTTCTCCAGAGCGTATTCTTACGGCACTCAGGCTTTCGGGAGGGGCGCCCGGCGCAGCAGCGGAGTTGCTACAATCTGACCTTCAGGCTTCCCGTCAGGCGCTTTGCAAGGCAGTAGAGCACTGTCTGAACAGCGGTGAATGGCTGTCGTTACTCAGCGTGTTACATCATGATCAGGTTAACGAGCGCCTACACTGGCTCGGTGCGTTACTGCTGGATGCGCTTAAGGTCCAGCAACAAGCGACGCTTCTGACCAATATGGATGCTGTCGGTCTGGTACAGCAGCTGGCGCAGCAGCTCACCTCCTCGCGTCTTCAGGCTTTCCTCACTGCGCTTGTCGCGTGCCGTGAACAGTTAGTCACGGTTGTGGGGGTTAATCGCGAATTGCTTTTAACCGATCTGCTATTACGCTTTGAACGTTATCTGCACGCGGGAGACCCGATCCCCACATCGCATTTTTAAGAAGAGAAATTATGTTTTTAGTTGATTCACACTGCCATCTTGACGGGCTGGACTATCAGACGCTTCACACTGACGTTACTGACGCCCTGAACAAAGCTGCGGCCCGGGATGTGAAATTTTTCCTTGCCGTTGCAACGACACTCCCTGGCTATCGGACTCTGCGTGAGTTAGTGGGCGAGCGTAACAACGTTGTTTTTTCCTGCGGTGTTCATCCGCTTAATCAGGATGAAACATATGACGTAGAAGATTTACGTAGTCTGGCCGCACAGGCGGGTGTAGTGGCGATGGGGGAGACCGGTCTGGATTACTTCTACACGCCAGAGACCAGGGTCCGTCAGCAGCAATCTTTCCGTGACCACATCCGGATTGGGCGCGAATTAAATAAACCCGTTATCGTGCATACGCGTGACGCACGGGCCGATACACTTGCCATATTGCGGGAAGAACAGGTCACGGAGTGCGGAGGCGTACTACACTGTTTTACTGAGGACAGAGAGACGGCGAAGGCGCTGCTGGATATGGGTTTTTACATCTCCTTTTCCGGTATTGTCACTTTTCGTAACGCAGAACAGCTTCGTGAAGCTGCGCGCTACGTGCCACTGGACCGTATGTTGGTAGAGACGGATTCGCCTTATCTGGCACCGGTTCCGCATCGCGGTAAAGAGAATCAACCAGCATACGTAAGGGATGTAGCTGATTATATGGCGGTTTTAAAAGGCGTTTCGGTAGAACAACTGGCGCAACAAACCACTGAAAACTTCGCTACGTTGTTCCACATTGACCCCCTCCGCCTGCAATCTGCCTGAATTCCCAGCTTATTTTAGTCCTCGTAATTAATAGACATTCGGAGTAAAGTTCACCGCCATTAAACGGGCGGTGACATCACCTTTTGACACATTCCGTCATAGGTTTTGTAAATCTTTGAAAGTTTTAAGATGGACGCTAACTGAAACGTGATAGCCGTCAAACAAACCGAAGCTTATTTATTTTACTCTGTGTAATAAATAAAGGGCACTTAGATGTCCTGTCCACAGCACGGTTCTCCCCCCGTGCCAATGCGCAAAAGCGTAAAAAAAAGCACTAATACTCAGGAGCACTCTCAATTATGTTTAAGAATGCATTTGCTAACCTGCAGAAGGTCGGTAAATCGCTGATGCTGCCAGTATCCGTACTCCCGATCGCAGGTATCCTGCTGGGCGTCGGTTCTGCAAACTTCAGCTGGCTGCCAGAAGTGGTTTCTCATGTGATGGCCGAAGCGGGCGGTTCCGTTTTTGCTAACATGCCACTGATTTTCGCTATCGGTGTTGCACTGGGCTTCACCAATAACGACGGCGTATCCGGTCTTGCTGCCGTTGTAGCCTACGGCATCATGGTGAAAACCATGGCTGTGGTTGCACCGCTGGTGCTGCATTTACCTGCTGAAGAAATCGCGGCGAAACACCTGGCAGATACCGGGGTTCTCGGCGGTATCATCGCGGGTGCGATTGCAGCTTACATGTTCAACCGTTTCTACCGAATTAAGCTGCCTGAGTATCTGGGCTTCTTCGCCGGTAAGCGCTTTGTACCGATTATTTCCGGTCTGACCGCTATCGTCTTCGGCGTTGTGCTGTCCTTTATCTGGCCTCCTATCGGCACTGCTATTCAGACCTTCTCTCAATGGGCTGCTTACCAGAACCCGGTGGTTGCATTCGGTATTTACGGCTTTATCGAGCGTTGCCTGGTACCCTTTGGTCTGCACCATATCTGGAACGTTCCTTTCCAGATGCAGATTGGTGAATTCACCAACGCGGCAGGCCAGGTCTTCCACGGCGATATCCCACGCTATATGGCGGGTGACCCGACTGCAGGTAAACTGTCTGGCGGCTTCCTGTTCAAAATGTACGGTCTGCCGGCTGCAGCGATTGCTATCTGGCACTCTGCTAAACCAGAGAACCGTGCGAAAGTGGGCGGTATCATGATCTCCGCAGCCTTGACCTCGTTCCTGACCGGTATTACCGAGCCGATCGAGTTCTCCTTCATGTTCGTTGCGCCGATTCTGTACGCAATCCATGCGGTGCTTGCAGGTCTTGCTTTCCCGATCTGTATCCTGCTGGGTATGCGTGACGGTACGTCCTTCTCTCATGGTCTCATCGACTTTATCGTACTGAGCGGTAACGGCAGCAAAATCTGGCTGTTCCCGATTGTTGGTCTGTGCTACGCAGCGGTTTACTACATTGTGTTCCGCGTGATGATTAAAGCACTGGATCTGAAAACACCGGGTCGTGAAGAGGCGTCAGAGGATGCCAAAACAGCTGCGACAAGCGAAATGGCACCGGCGCTGGTGGCTGCATTCGGTGGTAAAGAGAACATCACCAACCTTGATGCCTGTATCACTCGTCTGCGCGTAAGCGTTGCCGACGTGGCGAAAGTAGACCAGCCTGGCCTGAAGAAATTGGGTGCGGCAGGTGTGGTTGTTGCAGGCTCAGGTGTTCAGGCCATTTTCGGTACCAAATCCGATAACCTGAAAACCGAAATGGATGACTACATCCGTAGCCACTAATCCATAAAGTCTGGGGAGACTGAGGCAGCCGCAAGGCTGCCTTTTTTATTGCCCTCTTAATACACGCCGTCTCTCTGAGGAGAGGTGTTAGTCGGGATGTGTCGCTGTAAAGCCGTTATGCCACCTGGCAACGCGAACAGAGAAGAGGAGGGGAATAGGTTATTGCAGACAAAAAAAGGGAGCCAGCGGGCTCCCTTGATGATTTGTTGGGCTTTAGAAGGTGTAGTTCGCGCTAACAGAGAAGTTACGTGGCGCACCGTAAACGCCATAGCTACCGAGGTAGTCGTAGTACTCTTTGTCAAACAGGTTGTTGATATTGCCCTGCACCGAGAACGTTTTGGTGACCTGGTAGCGGGTGAAGAGATCAACCACAGTGTAGCCACCCTGACTGATACGCGAAACGCCGGCAGGGCCGTTGTCGAGCGCCTGCCAGGTTTTGTTCTGCCAGCGAACGCCACCGCCCACGGCCAGTTCCGGCAGCATCGGCAACTGATAGCGGGTGAACAGTCTGGCAGTCGTGCGTGGCTGATCGGGATTGAGCGCGGCCCCGTCACCATCCTCGGCAATATAGCGGCTGGCACCGAAGGTTAACTGCCAGTTGTCTGTCAGTGCGCCGTTCAGCTCGAACTCAACCCCTTTACTGACGGTACCGTCGACAGATTTATACGCGGTCTGTCCGCCGGAGTTCGGAATAGCGACGCCAGTGTTGACCGCAACATTATCCTGCTCGGTGCGAAAGACGGCCAGGCTTGCTGTCAGACGGGTATTGAACCAGTCACCTTTTACGCCCGCCTCGTAGCTCTTACCGGTTGTCGGATCGAGGAATACGCTGTTAACGTCGCGCTGCCCGGCAGGCTGGAAGATGGAGGTATAGCTTGCGTAGGCAGACCAGGCGTCATCGATGTCGTAAACCAGCCCCGCATACGGGGTAACCTTATCGAAACTGGCGTTACGGATTTCATCAGGTTTACGCTCAAGATTGTACTTTGCGCTCCACTCGGTCCAGCGCGCGCCCAGGATCAGGTGCAGCGGGTCGGCCAGCGACAGGCGGGTGGCAGTGTAAACAGACTTCTGGCGAATAATATCGCGCTGATACAGCGCCCAGTCGGACCACTGCGGGTCGGCCAGAGTATTGCCGTTGTACTGATGAATATTGCCCACATCCATCAGCCCGAAGTTATCATTTACCGGGTAAGCGTTGTCGTAATTGTTGCGCTGACGGCTATAGCTGCCGCCAAACATAATTTCATGCTGTCGGCCGAACAGATCGTAGCCACCACGCACGAAAGCATCCACCGAATCCTGCTTACGCTCACCACGGTTCCATCCGCCCCAGGCGCCCTTGAATGCCGCAGAATCGTACAGACCGGTGGTTTTATCCGGGTAGCCATCGATATACATCAGTTTGCTATCGAAGTTGGTGTCTGCATGCATGGCGTTGATTTTAGCTTCCCAACCATTATCGAAACGTTGCGTCAGGTTAGCGAAGAGTTTTGTTGAGTCGGTGTTAGACCAGGCCCAGTCCGCCGCGGTGTTGAAGCCGCGACGGAAATGGGTTTTGCTGCCATCGCTATAGAGAGAAGGGAAACCGCCCCATGTCGGGCTGTCTTCTTCACTCTCCTGGTAATCATAGCCCAGGGAGAGGGTGGTCGAATCGGTAAGGTCCGTGTCAATGATGCCAGAGACGAATTTCTTACGGTAATGGTTACGTTCAAGCCAGCTGTCATTATCCTGATAACCCGCAATAACGCGCCCGCGCACGTTACCGGACTCGTTCAGCGGTGCCTGCAGATCGAGAACGTAGCGCTGTTTGTCCCAGCTACCATAAGTGGCGGAAACATTGCCTTTGAACTCTTTGCTGTCAGCATGCTTACGGACCATGTTGACATAAGCAGAAGGGTTACCTGTGCCACTCATCAGGCCCGCTGCGCCACGTACCACTTCGATTTTATCGAAAATCGCGGTATCACCTGCGGTGTCGTTAAAGTTCCAGCGGTTGTCGAGGAAGGTTGGCATATCCTCATAAGCAAAGTTGCTGATGAAGAAACCACGGGCAAAGAAGTTAGTTCGCGCGCTGTCAATACGTGAGGCGGTGACACCCGTGGTATTAGCCAGAACGTCTTCAATGGTATTCAGCTCCTGGTCCTGCATGCGCTGCTGGCTGATGACGCTTACCGACTGCGGAATGTCGCGAGGAACCAGCAGCAGCTTCGTTCCCGTGGTGGTGGTTTTTACGCTGTAATCCTGGTCCTGACTGCTGTCGGCCTGAACCGTACTCCCTTCAACGACCACGGTATCATCAGCGCCTGCGGCAAAACCTGTCGCCGGTACTAATGCAAATGCAATGGATATCGCCAGCAGGGACGGTGCGCCCGCAAATTTTCGTGACTCATCTCCGGCGTGAGTGGTGAAAGACATTATCAACCCTTAATGGTGTTTGAGCGGAAAGGGGCCTGCGGCGATACGTTCGTTGTCGCTACCGGACCTGATCTCTTTTTAATTAATAAATGCGCATGGAAATGCAAATGCGAAATATACGCATTCGAAATCACAATGTAAACAAAGGTCATAGTCCACATTGAAAAGCTGTTTTATTCGCTCAGCGCCTGGCGACAGGGCAGTGCGTAACCTGCGGCTGGGAAATAATGAAGAAAAAGAGTGTTATAGTTGAAAGAGCTGAATAATCTCGCTCATACTTAGCCCGGTGCGGGGTGCATGAAGCATAAAAATGCATAGCCCTTACGACTATAAAGGAAACCGTCATGGCCGAAGAAACCATTTTCAGTAAAATTATCCGTCGCGAAATTCCGTCGGATATTGTCTATCAGGATGAACTCGTCACTGCCTTTCGCGATATCTCCCCTCAGGCACCTGTTCATGTTCTGATTGTGCCCAATATCCTCATTCCTACTGCGAACGATGTCACTGAGGCACATGAACAGGCGCTGGGTCGTATGATGACCGTGGCGGCTAAAATTGCGCGTGCTGAAGGCATCGCGGAAGACGGCTATCGTTTGATAATGAACTGTAACCGTCACGGCGGACAGGAAGTGTGGCATATCCACATGCATCTGGTGGGAGGTCGTCCACTTGGCCCAATGCTGGCACATAAAGGCCCATAATATGGTAAACGGTCGCGTGATGTTGATGCTGGTGGCATTGTCAGCCGTAGGGTGTTCTTCGCGCCCGGCTATTCCGGTGGCGAACGATCAGAGTCTGGTCATGGAGTCAACCGTGCTGGCTGCGGGCATTTCAGCAGAGGAGCCCAACCTCAACACGCAGGATATTCAGCCCTCGGCGTCATCCCGTCTCTACAACGAGCGTGCACAACCGGTCACCGTTAACTATCGATTCTACTGGTATGACGTGCGGGGTCTGGAGATGCATCCGCTGGAAACACCACGCCGCGTTACCATTCCGGCACATTCCTCAGTCACGCTTTACGGCAGCGCTAACTATCTTGGCGCGCATAAGGTCAGACTTTATCTCTATTTGTAAGGGGTGAAAATTGATTAAAACAGCAGGACGTTACGCGCTGCTCACGGCGGTAGCCTTCATTCTTTCAGGTTGTATTATGCGTGGTGAGCAGGAGCCTGCCCCGGTGGATCAGGCGAATCCTCCGCAGCAGCAACCGGTACCGGAGCAGCCTCAACAGCCGATTACGCCAGTACCCACGGTGCCGACTTTCCCTCAGCAACCAGGTCCTATTGAGCATCAGGAAGAGACGACGCCGCCACCGCCTCGTGAACGTCACTACGACTGGAACAGCGCCATTTCGCCTATGGTTAGCAAAATGCTTCAGGCCAACGGCGTAACAGCAGGCAGTGTGCTGTTGGTGGACAGCGTCAACAACCGTACCAACGGGTCAATTAACACCAGTGAGGCGACAGAGTCGCTGCGTGGTGCGCTGGGGAACAATGGCAAATTTACACTGGTTACCCCTCAGCAGCTGAGTATGGCGAAGCAGCAACTTGGGCTTTCTCCGCAGGACAGCCTGGGTACGCGCAGTAAAGCCATCGGCATTGCCCGTAACGTCGGCGCTCAGTACGTGCTTTACTCCAGCGCCAACGGTAGTGCGAACGCGCCCGGGCTTCAAATGCAGTTGATGCTGGTGCAGACCGGCGAAATTATTTGGTCAGGTAAAGGTGCCGTTCAACAGCAATAACCTTCTGCGTGACGCAATGCTGTCACGCTTTTTTCCCGACTATGCTCCCGTCGCGGGCCAGCCTGCTGGCCTTAGCGGTGGGAGTTGTCTTATCCACAACGGGCATCATTTCCTGGTGCTCCGTCAGCGACATCCGGCGACCTCTTCTCCATTCAGGCGGCAGTATCGGGCGTTAAAAAAACTGGCCCCCGGAATTGCGCCGAGGCCCTGTTGCTGGCTGGGAGAGTGGATGGCCATTGAGTATCTACCCGGTGAAGTGGACGAAACGTTACCTGAGCCCCAGGTGCTTGCGGCATTACTTAACGCGTTACACCACCAGCCCCGGTTTGGATGGCGTATTTTGCTCCTTCCCCTGCTGGAAGATTACTGGATGAGGTCGTCACCATCGCGCCGCACGCTGTTCTGGTTAAGGACGCTGCAAAAGATGCGTCGGCAAGGGGAGCCCCGACCGCTACGGGTCGCCCCTTTGCATATGGATGTTCATGCAGGCAATCTTGTCAGACAAGAGCAGGGCCTCAGGCTTATCGACTGGGAGTATGCCGGGGATGGTGATGTGGCGATGGAACTTGCCAGTGTCTGGCTGGAGACGGAAAATCAGCGCACTGCGCTGGTAGAGGCGTATGCCAGGCGGGCGGCAATCGACACTGAAATGCTCCACCGGCAGGTGCGCCGCTGGCGACCCTGGACAGGTATGTTGATGGCCGGCTGGTATGAGTCCCGCTGGCAGCAAACGGGCGATCGTCAGTTTATTACCCTGGCCGATGCCGCCTGGCATCAGTTAAGAACCAATATGAAAGAGAGGTGAGTGTGGGTCCGGTGATGTTAGATGTGCAAGGATATGAGCTGGATGCGGAAGAGCGTGAAATTCTGGCGCACCCGCTGGTCGGTGGATTAATCCTTTTTACCCGTAATTATCACGATCCAGAGCAGTTACGTGAACTGGTGCGTCAGATTCGTGCTGCCTCTCATCATCGGCTGGTGGTGGCGGTCGATCAGGAAGGCGGGCGTGTTCAACGTTTCCGTGAAGGTTTTACCCGTCTGCCTGCCGCTCAATCCTTTGCGGCGGTGCTGGGTATGGAAGCAGGTGAAAGAGCGGCGCGGGATGCAGGCTGGTTAATGGCAAGTGAAATGATCGCCATGGACATCGACATCAGTTTTGCGCCCGTTCTCGATGTAGGCCACATCAGCGCTGCGATTGGCGAGCGTGCGTACCATGACGATCCGACGAAGGCACTGGCTATAGCCACCCAGTTTATAGATGGTATGCATAGCGCTGGTATGAAAACCACGGGTAAACATTTTCCGGGACATGGTGCCGTTTCTGCCGATTCACATAAAGAGACGCCCCGCGATCCCCGCCCGCTGGCAGACATCCGCAGCAAAGATATGGCGGTGTTCCGACTGCTGATTGAGCAGGGCAAACTGGATGCAATCATGCCTGCCCATGTGATTTACAGCGAGGCCGACCCGCGTCCGGCAAGCGGTTCTCCCTGGTGGCTGAAAACCGTGTTGCGCGCTGAGCTGGGCTTTGATGGCGTGATCTTCTCGGACGATCTCTCTATGGAGGGGGCAGCTATAATGGGCAGTTATGCTGAACGTGGTCAGGCTGCCCTGGACGCCGGTTGCGATATGATCCTGGTCTGCAACAATCGCAAAGGTGCTATCAGTGTGCTGGATAACCTGTCGCCGATCAAAGCTGAACGTGTTACGAAATTGTATCATAAAGGTTCATTTTCTCGTCAGGAACTGCTGAGCTCTTCACGCTGGAAGGTTGTCAGTCGCGAAATGGAACAGCTTCATGAGCGCTGGCAGACCATTAAAGCTGCTCAGTAAGCGTTAACGGACGGGGCGTTAGAGTAAGGGTGAGGAATAATGATCATCTATTTACACGGTTTTGACTCAAACAGTCCGGGCAACCACGAAAAGGTGCTGCAACTGCAATTTATCGATTCGGACGTTCGGCTCATCAGTTACAGTACGCGGCATCCTAAGCATGACATGCAGCATTTGCTCAAAGAAGTGGACAAGATGCTACAGCTGAACGTTGACGATCGGCCACTGATTTGCGGTGTCGGGCTGGGAGGGTACTGGGCGGAACGTATCGGCTTTTTATGTGACATTCGTCAGGTGATGTTCAACCCCAATCTGTTTCCTTTTGAAAATATGGAAGGCAGGATCGACAGGCCGGAAGAGTATGTGGACATCGCAACGAAGTGCGTCAGTAATTTTCGTGAAAAGAACCGCGATCGTTGCCTGGCCATTCTCTCACGCCATGATGAAGCGCTGGACAGCCAGCGTTCAGCAGAGGTGCTGCATCCCTTTTATGAAGTGGTCTGGGATGAAGCGCAGTCACATAAATTCAAAAGCATATCGCCGCATCTTCAACGCATAAAAGCGTTTAAGTCACTCGGTTAAGTAACAGCCCGGTCAACCCGGGCTTTTTTATCGCCTTATCTCCCGCAATGGGATTTCTTCCTCCTCATCGCGCGCCAGCAGCTACACTTGTTCATCTTTTATGCATGAAAACTTGATGTATATCAATTTTGGTATGACCAATGCACCGAACATGGTATTCTCATTGCAGTAACGAAGTATTTGTTGTGTAACTTGTTGTTAATTAAGTGTTATTTCCATAACCTTTAGTTAACAATTGGTTAATAATTTGAGGGGGTCACGTTGACTACACCATTGAAAAAAATTGTGATTGTTGGCGGTGGTGCTGGCGGGCTTGAACTGGCAACCCAGCTGGGTAAAAAACTCGGTCGCGGCAAGAAAGCAAAGATTACGCTTGTTGATCGTAATCACAGCCATCTGTGGAAGCCGTTACTGCATGAAGTGGCGACCGGTTCACTGGATGAGGGCGTCGACGCGCTGAGCTACCTTGCTCATGCGCGTAATCATCACTTCCAGTTCCAGCTCGGTTCGGTTGTCGACATTAACCGCGAAACCAAAACCATTACCCTTGCCGAATTGCGTGATGAAAAGGGTGAGTTACTGGTGCCCGAACGCAAACTGGCGTATGACACCCTGGTGATGGCGCTGGGCAGCACCTCTAACGACTTCAACACGCCGGGCGTGAAAGAGCACTGTATTTTCCTGGATAACCCCCACCAGGCACGTCGTTTCCACCAGGAAATGTTGAATCTGTTCCTGAAGTATTCCGCCAATCTTGGTGCCAACGGCAAGGTCAATATTGCTATTGTTGGCGGTGGCGCGACGGGTGTAGAGCTCTCTGCTGAGCTGCATAATGCAGTGAAACAGTTGCACAGCTATGGATACAAGGGCCTGACAAACGAAGCACTGAATGTCACGCTGGTCGAGGCCGGAGAACGCATTCTACCTGCGCTGCCGCCGCGTATTTCTGGCGCAGCACATAGCGAATTGACCAAAATGGGCGTGCGCGTCCTGACGCAAACTATGGTCACCAGCGCAGATGAAGGCGGCCTGCACACCAAAGATGGCGAGTACATCAAAGCCGATCTGATGGTCTGGGCTGCGGGCATCAAAGCGCCGGACTTCATGAAAGAGATCGGTGGGCTGGAAACCAATCGTATCAACCAGTTGGTGGTGGAGCAGACTCTTCAGACCACGCGCGATCCGGATATTTATGCCATCGGCGACTGCGCGTCGTGCACGCGTCCTGAAGGGGGCTTTGTGCCGCCGCGCGCGCAGGCAGCGCACCAGATGGCAAGTCTGGCACTGCACAATATTTTGGCGCAAACCAAAGGCAAGCCGCTGAAGGCTTATGTCTATAAGGATCATGGCTCGCTGGTCTCTCTTTCAAACTTCTCCACGGTGGGAAGCCTGATGGGTAACCTGATGCGTGGCTCAATGATGGTCGAGGGGCGTATTGCACGCTTCGTCTACATCTCCCTGTACCGCATGCATCAGGTAGCGCTGCACGGCTATTTCAAAACCGGCCTGATGATGGTGGTTGGCAGTATCAACCGCGTGATTCGCCCGCGCCTTAAGCTGCATTAATCCTGTACGCTGCTCCTCCGTTTAGTGATAGGGGAGAGCAGCGCTTTTTCACTTTCGCAAGTTACCCGTTGCTCGGATAACTCTGAATCCCCTTTATTTCCTTACCCTTCTCCCTTTTTTCCGCTCTTTCCGATTGGCGTCGTAGTAGCCTGGTTGCAGAATTGTTACCAATTGCAAACCAGGGGAGGAAATCCTGTGAATAAATCAATGTTAGCGGGTATCGGTATTGGCGTGGCCGCTGCGCTGGGTGTCGCTGCGGTAGCAGGCATGAACGTGTTTGACCGTGGTCCTCAGTATGCGCAGGTAATCTCCGCCACGCCAATTAAAGAATCGATTAAAACGCCGCGTCAGGAGTGTCGCAACGTAACCGTAACCCATCGTCGTCCGGTGCAGGATGAAAACCGCATCACTGGCTCAGTGCTGGGGGCGGTGGCAGGGGGTGTCCTGGGTCACCAGTTTGGTGGCGGTCGCGGGAAGGACGTGGCCACAGTGGTAGGGGCGTTAGGCGGCGGGTATGCAGGTAATCAGGTGCAGGGTGAAATGCAGGCGCGTGATACCTACACCACGACTCAACAACGTTGCCGGACGGTCTATGATAAATCCGAGAAAATGCTGGGCTACGACGTGACGTATAAAATTGGCGATCAGCAGGGTAAAATTCGTATGAATAACGATCCTGGAACTCAGATCCCACTGGATGGTAATGGTCAGCTTGTTTTGAATAACAAAGCGTAAAATAGCAGTACTGTACCTGTTGGCTCCTCAATTGCTCAGGCTGAGGGGCCTTTTTTATTATCAAGGCCTTATGATTAAGGCCTTGATATAGTCAGATGAGCTCCTGCTGAAACCTGAGCAGAAACCCGGTGATAAGAACAGCGATAAAAGCAAAGAGTACGGAACCACCACATAAAACCCAGAGGCCAGATAATAATGTAATTACTATTAGCACTTTGATGAATGGTAATAGCAAAATCATCGTCGTTTTCCTTCTGCATGTGTCCAGTCAGTATGTGCGCAACGTTATCGAAGAGCCAAAATGCGCAAATAAGTAAACCCACCAATTCTTTAATAACGTCATCATAACGTTGCTTTTATTTGCGCAGGTAAATCGTTAGCAGCGCAATAATTACTGTTTAATCTTAGCAAAGCGGTAAAAACGACTTTACGTTTTCACCTATTGTTTAAATAGGTGAAAACGATAATGAGAGGCACGCATACAGGTTCAGCGGGTTATCAGGGTTGGCCACAGACGAAGCGTCGTGCGCACTACCTGCAGCAGCTTGTCGCAACTCGCTCCTTCACGCGCACTAATGGACATGCCCTGTAAAATACAGCTCAGGAATTCAGCCACCTCCGTTAACGGTGTGTCCCCGGGAATTTCACCTCGCTGCTGGCGGAGAGCAAGAAATTGCAGCAATAACTGTTCCTGACGTGCGTGGCGCGCCTTAATGGTTTGTGCAATGGTCTGTGAAGAGGCTGCCAGTGTGGCTGACGTATTAATCAGAAAACAACCTGCAGGCGTCTCTTTACTGGTAAAGCAAGTTGCAACGGCGGTGAAGTAATCTTCGAGTGCCTGTGTCACGGGTTTTCCTTCGCCAAGCAGTTGCGCCTCATGCTGCGCTGCAAAGCGGGCAATATACCGGTCAAGGACCGCACGGAATAACCCCTCTTTATTAGTAAACTCTGCATACAACGTTGGCGCTTTTGCGCCGGTAGCTTCTACAAGATCGGATAATGATGTGGCTTCATAACCATGCTGCCAAAAGAGCGTCATGGCTTTGTCGAGCGCCGCTTCCCTGTCGAACACTTTCGGTCGGCCACGGCTTTTTTTAATACTACTGCTGACGTCATCGGTCATGTGCCGTTCCACCTTGTTGGTTTGTTGAACAATCATTATAAAAATAAATGTTCATTGATGCCAGCAGCAAATAGCACAAATTATTAAATTATATCTATCTGATAATTAACGATTTATCAAATTAAATAACATTCATTATAAAAATGGATTGACGAGTGATATAGATCACATTTATCATTTGATTATCGATCGTTAATTAATTAAATTTTAACGACCTCCTCAATCATCTGCCCGGAGTCATGAACATGAAAAACGTTAAAACACTGTTTGCTGCTGCTATCCTGAGTTCCCTCTCGTTTGCAAGTTTTGCTGCTGTACAGGTTCAGGCCACTCCTACTGGTCAACAGGAAGTGGGGACCGTTGCTGTTTCTGCAGGTACTAACCTCTCGTCAGTTGAAAACCAGCTGGCACAAAAAGCCGAAGCGTCTGGCGCAACGTCTTACCGTATCACCTCTGTGACCGGTTCTGACAAACTGCACGGTACAGCGGTTCTCTACAAATAATTGTTGAGTTAAGCGACGTAAGTACCACAAAAAAGGCCCCGCATGTTCGGGGCCTTTTTTTATGCTTAAAGCGATTGGGATGGTGGGGGGGCATGACGAGTGACGTCGACTGGCATGCCGGAACGGATCTCAATGGCGTGGTCGAAAACATCGGCTTCGCTTTCAGGCGCGTTTCTAAAACGCTGCATCGTCTGATTAAGGGTAACTGGCAGCAGCCGTGGATCGTCATCAATGGATTTTGACAGCGGCTGGTGTACCTCCACAAGACGTCGGCCATCCGGTTCCGCTGACACCTTGATTGGAGTATTGATGATATTGACGCGAGTACCTGGTGTAATGGCATTAAACAACGCCTGAATGTCATCGTCTCTCAGGCGAATACACCCTGAACTGACGCGCATGCCAATGCCAAAATCAGCATTGGTGCCGTGAATTAAATACACGCCGCCGTAGGCCGCCAGGCGAATAGCATGATGACCCATCGGGTTATCAGGACCTGCCGGAACGACAGCAGGCAACTCAATGCCCTGCGCTTTATAGCGGGCGCGGATATTGGCGGTTGGCGTCCAGGTAGGGTTCGCACGCTTATCCGATACCGTGGTCACCATCGTAGGCGTAAGCGTGTCGCTGTCCAGTTGCCCGATACCGATAGGGTAGACCGTGACCTCGTTGGTGCCGGGCGGATAGTAATAGAGTCGCAGCTCAGCAAGATTTATCACAATCCCCTGGCGTGGCGCGTCGGGCAGCAGAGTCTGCAAAGGTATCGTCAGTACACTACCCGCTCGCGGCACGTATGGATCAACGCCTGGGTTGGCCTGCAATAGGGCGAGAAAACCGACATTATATTTTTTTGCGATAGCCTCCAGCGATCCCCCATCATTTTCCACAACATGATAGCGATTTTCACCTACCATCCGCCCGCCTGCCGGGGGGAGGGGCCAGGTATTGGCTCTTGCGGGTAGTACAAGCACCACGGCAATCAGCACCGCCCAGAGTGCAATGCGCGCATCTTTTATCATCATCATAATCCATGTGAATAATAAGGTTATTTTTATAAAAACAGCCAATGGAATTATGGTGGGCTGAAGCGTCGGGAAGTCCTGGGGAGTGCAAAGTGTTTGTAAATATGGCAGGAAAACCGGATCGGGAGCGTGCCGATCCGGTCTGGAGGTGCTATCAGGCGACGGCGTTCTGCTCCAGTTGCAGCATAAAGTTACGAACCCATTCCATACGGGTTTTACGCTCGCTCAAATCCTGGAAGAACTTCAGTCGCGTCGGGCCATCGAGCCGGAAGTGCTGCGGCTGTTTTTGCAGCAGACCAATGAGCCAGGCCGGGTTAACGTGATTCTTCTCGCTAAATTCAATACTCCCTCCTTTTTCATTACCCTCAAGCTTACGAATCCCCAGTTTCTGCGCCTGCTGCCGCAGTCGGGCAATATCCAGCAGGGTGCGGGCAGCATCCGGCAGCAGGCCAAAGCGATCGATCAGCTCCACTTTGATCTCATCCAGCTCGTTTTCATTTCTCGCACTGGCGATGCGCTTGTAAAACGAAAGGCGGGTATTCACATCAGGAATATAATCATCCGGCAACAGGGAGGGCATGCGGAGCTCGACTTCGGTCTGCTGACTGGTGAGATCTTCCAGTGACGGTTCACGGCCAGCCTTGAGGGCATCAACTGCGCTCTCCAGCAGATCCATATAGAGAGAGAAGCCGATCGTTTCCATTGAACCACTCTGGTCCTCACCTAGCAGCTCGCCAGCGCCACGAATCTCAAGATCATGCGTAGCCAGTGCAAAACCGGCCCCTAAATCTTCCAGCGAGGCGATAGCTTCAAGACGTTTTTGCGCATCGGTAGACATCGCTTTTGGATGTGGCGTTAACAACCAGGCATAAGCCTGATGGTGCGAACGGCCAACACGACCACGGAGCTGGTGCAGTTGCGCAAGACCAAAGTGGTCGGCGCGTTCGATAATAATGGTATTGGCAGTAGGGATATCAATGCCGGTTTCAATAATGGTGGTACATACCAGAACGTTAAAACGCTGATGATGGAAATCATTCATCACCCGTTCCAGCTCGCGCTCACGCATCTGGCCGTGGCCGATGGCGATACGCGCTTCGGGCACCAGCTCCGCCAGCCGGTCGGCGGCTTTCTGGATATTCTCGACATCATTATAGAGATAGTAGACCTGACCGCCGCGCAGAACTTCACGCAGGATAGCTTCGCGAACCACCAGATTGTCGAACTGTCGGACAAAGGTTTTCACTGCCAGTCGGCGGGCAGGTGGGGTTGCAATAATCGACAGATCCCGCATACCGCTCATCGCCATGTTCAGCGTGCGCGGAATGGGCGTTGCGGTAAGCGTCAGGATATCCACATCGGCGCGCATCGCTTTGATCCGCTCTTTGTGGCGCACGCCAAAGCGGTGCTCCTCATCGACGACCAGCAGGCCTAAATCTTTGAGTTTTACATCACTTTGCAGCAATTTATGCGTACCAATCAGGATGTCGATTTTTCCCTGGGCGGCCTGCTCCAGAATCTGCGCCTGCTCTTTAGCGCTGCGAAAGCGAGAGAGCATCTCAATGCGTACCGGCCAGTTGGCGAAACGATCGCGGAAATTCTCAAAGTGCTGCTGCGCCAGCAGGGTCGTTGGCACCAGCACTGCAACCTGCTTGTTATTCTCAACGGCGAGGAAGGCGGCGCGCATCGCCACCTCCGTCTTGCCAAATCCAACATCACCGCATACCAGACGGTCCATTGCCAGTGGCTGGCACATGTCACTCAGTACAGCATTGATGGCCTGAGCCTGATCCACGGTGGTTTCAAAGGGGAAGCTGTCACAAAAGAGCTGATACTGTTCTTTATCATGCCGGAAGGCAAAACCAGCTTTTGCTGCCCGCTGGGCGTAGATATCAAGAAGTTCAGCTGCCACATCACGCACTTTTTCTGCGGCTTTCTGCCGCGCTCGCGACCAGGCATCGCTGCCAAGTTTATGCAGCGGGGCGTTCTCTTCCGCGCCACCCGCATAGCGGCTGATAAGATGCAATGATGAGACGGGCACATAAAGTTTGGCGTCGCCAGCATAGGTAAGCATCAGGTATTCGCCTTTGATGCCGCCCGCTTCCAGGGTTGTCATGCCCGCATAGCGCCCCACGCCGTGCTCCAGGTGAACCACGGGCTGACCGATGTGCAGCTCCGCGAGATTGCGAATCAGAGTATCGGGGTTAATGGTGCGCCGACTGTCCTGACGACGACGGGCAACCCGTTCGCCTAACAGATCGCTTTCGCAAATCAGCGCCCGGTTACGCAGAGTATCAACGAAGCCATGTTCAGCTGCGCCTATCATCAGATAGCGCCCGCTAGCGCCAGCATCATCAAGTTGCGCAATGGGTTTTGGTGACACCTTAATACGTGCCAGCAGTTCACCCAGAGCTTCGCGTCTCCCTTCACTTTCTACAGAAAAAATCACCGGGCCGGTGAAAGATTCAAGGAACTTACGCAGGTTATCCAGCGGGGATTTATTCTGTGCCTGCACCGACAGATCCACGAGCGTCTGATAGCCGAGGTTTGTATGACCCGCTTTTTCCGTCAGATGTTCCGTTTTTAACTGGATGCGAGGCCAGTGTTTAAGCTGGCTGAACAACTCTTCCACACGTAACCAGAGCTGCTCAGGCGGCAGCAACGGGCGCATCGGGTCAACGCCACGGTTTTCAAAACGTGCCTGTATTTCCTGGCTGAAACGTTCCGCACTTGCTTCAAGGTTACCGGTGTTGATTAGCAGAGTACCGGCCGGGAAATAACTGAAGAGTGCGGGCAGGGGTTCATTGAAGAAAAGTGGCTGCCAGTACTCGATCCCAGCGGGCAGGGTCCCTTTGCTGACCTGCTGATAGATGTGTTCGGCATCGCGTTTGACATCGAACCGATCGCGCCACTGGCTTCTGAAGAGTTCAATAGCGCTTTTATCCGTCGGGAACTCATGAGCCGGAAGCAGGTTGATGGCCTCGACTTCCTCAAGCGTCCGCTGCGTGTCGGCGTCAAACAGGCGCAGGCTGTCAATTTCGTCATCAAAGAAGTCGAGACGATAAGGCTGGGGACTGCCCATTGGGAAAAGATCGAGGAGTGCGCCACGGGTGGCGTACTCGCCATGTTCCATGACCTGATCCACATGGCGATAACCTGCGCTGTCGAGCTGAGCGCGCAGCGCATCGCGGGACAGACGCTGCCCTTTTTTCATGACCAGCGCATGACCGTGCAGGTAGTTATGCGGGCAGACCCGTTGCATCAGCGTATTGACCGACACAATCAAAATACCCTGCTTTAAGGCCGGTAGTTGATACAGTGTCGAAAGGCGCGAAGAGATGATTTCCTGATGCGGTGAAAAGCTGTCATAAGGCAGCGTTTCCCAGTCCGCGAGGTTTATCACTTTAACCTGGGTAAACTGCGCAACTTCATCCTGCAAACGCAGGGCGTTCTGCATATCGGGGGCAATCAGGACCACAGGGCCTGGGTGACGTGCGGCAATTTCAGCGACTTCTGTTGCACACGCAGAGCCAGTCAGTTCGCCAAGCTGACGGTGATCGCCAGCCTTCACGGGCAGAGAATAACGATAGTCTTCAGGCATAGGTAGAATCAGGATCTCATGTATGTATGCCCCTGTTATGGGGGCATATTACTGATACGCAATCCCTTTATTATCCGCGATTGTGATTTATTCGCCAACCCTAACGCATCGCCCTAGCGCAGCGACGGGACGAGGCGCAATTTTGCCGGCGGTGTGAAAAAAAGATCGCCGAAGATCCACGCCGAAAGTTTGCGCACCCCCAGCCCTACCGTGACACAGACCACCAGGCTCAGGAACGGGTAGGTCAGGATAAGCGCCAGTTCAGCAACCGCAGGCCATTTCCCGGCATTCAACGGCGCCAGTAATCCCAGGCTTGTGGCTTCAATAATGATGCGATGGGTGGTGTAAATAGCCAGTGTATTAGTGCCAACGACGTTAAACAGCGAAGTTTCACTGGCTCCGAAGCGAGACTCGATGGCATAGAACAGGCGCAGAATAGCGACAATGGAAAAAAGGCTGAGCAGCAAGGAAACATTCAGGAACCACAGCGCAACGGCGGCAAGCAGACAGGGAAAGATGACCAGAAGAGACCGACGAATGGGAAAGGTTTTAATCGCTTCCATCAGGGCCGCGCCGTACCAGGCACCCAGGCTGTAATAGATCATATTGCGCAGCACGCTGTTCATTCCCCACCACGGCAGAGGGGCAAAATTAATGGCCACGCTTAACAGCGCCATGACAATAAGGGCCGCCCGTGCCTGACGGTGAACCAGCTTACAAATAATGAAATAGACCACCAGCGCATAGAGGTACCAGAGGCTGGTACTGGCGGTAAGCATGCCGTGCAGGAATTCGGTCAGGCTGTCGGCGTAAGCGGCGTTGGCCGCATTACTGAGATCGCGCTCGGGGGCGAGCCACGCATTAATCTGACTCAGAGCCAGCCATTGCAGGAAGCCCCAGAGTGCCAGCACATAAAAGATTTGCCAGATGCGTTTGTCGAGCGTCTCTTTCCAGGGCACATCAGCGATGTATCGGCGTATAAGAAAGCCTGAGATAAAAAAGAATACCGGCATCCGAAAGGGTGCCAGATAAAGATTGAAGTAGATCCAGCATTTCGACAGCGTCTGTGACCAGGGCGTCGCAAACGTAACAAGGTGCGGGTAAAAGGTGATAACTGAATGGTAAATAACCACCAGACAGATGCATAACCCTTTTATCTGATTAATCCATAAAGCCTTTTTTTTCATCATTGCGTGCCATTTTGTTGCCAGAGTTCAGGCCGGTTATCCTGGTTGCCTGGCAACTCGAAGTAATGGGAAACAGTCTGCATTTCACTTTTTTCAGATTAAGATCAGGGTGAGCTGCAGAAAATCCCGGCTGCGGTTACCCTTCAGGGGGAAGTCGAAAACAATAGCAATTTGATTTCTCGGATTTTTTCCCTCTGTTCAGGCCCTTTGCTTTCGGTTTCACTCATTTACGCTCTGTGCTTTCGCTTATATACTCCTGAGTCTGCTACCTGCAACCAGACGGATTTCATGTACCAACCTGTCACTCTCTTTATCGGACTGCGCTATATGCGTGGGCGTGCAGCCGACCGCTTCGGTCGATTCGTATCCTGGCTGTCTACTATCGGCATTACGCTTGGCGTGATGGCGCTGGTGACCGTGTTGTCGGTCATGAATGGCTTTGAGCGTGAGCTGCAAAACAACATTCTGGGGCTGATGCCGCAGGCCGTTATCTCTGCCAAAACGGGCTCCATCAATCCACATGAGCTTCCCGCCACTGCGCTGAAACTACAGGGCGTCAACCGTGTTGCGCCGCTGAGTACCGGTGATGTCGTGCTGCAAAGCGCGCGCAGTGTCGCGGTGGGCGTGATGCTCGGTATCGATCCGGCGCAAAACGATCCGCTCACGCCATACCTGGTCAATGTGCAGCAATCCGTTCTGGCGGCCGGTCAGTACAACGTCATTATCGGTGAGGGATTGGCCGGGCAGCTTGGCGTGAACCGGGGCGATCAGATCCGCGTGATGGTCCCCTCTGCCAGTCAGTTTACCCCGATGGGGCGTCTGCCGAGCCAGCGCTTGTTTACCGTGGCGGGCACCTTTGCCGCCAGCAGCGAAGTTGATGATTATCAGATGCTGGTCAATATCCAGGATGCCTCACGTCTGCTTCGCTACCCGGCGGGAAACATTACCGGCTGGCGTCTGTGGCTTGATGCGCCGCTGCAGGTTGATGTATTAAGCCAGCAAACATTGCCGCAGGGCACCAAATGGCAGGACTGGCGCGACCGTAAGGGCGAACTCTTCCAGGCCGTGCGCATGGAAAAAAATATGATGGGGCTGTTGTTGAGCCTGATTGTTGCCGTTGCGGCGTTTAATATCATTACCTCGCTTGGTCTGATGGTCATGGAGAAGCAGGGCGAAGTTGCGATTTTGCAAACCCAGGGGCTCACCCCGCGCCAGATCATGGCCGTCTTTATGGTGCAAGGCGCCAGTGCCGGTGTTATCGGTGCACTGCTGGGTGCGGTGCTCGGTGCACTATTGGCCAGCCAGTTGAATAATTTGATGCCGATAATCGGCGCGCTGCTTGATGGCGCGGCGTTACCGGTCGCCATCGACCCGCTCCAGGTCGTGGTAATTGCGCTGGTGGCGATGGCCATCGCGTTGCTTTCTACGCTTTATCCTTCCTGGCGCGCTGCCGCCACTCAACCCGCTGAGGCTTTACGTTATGAATAAAATCCTGTTGCAATGCGACAACCTGTGCAAACGCTATCAGGAAGGCAATGTGCAGACTGATGTGCTGCATGATGTCACGTTCAGCGTAGGGCAGGGTGAGATGCTGGCGATTGTCGGCACGTCCGGTTCGGGTAAAAGTACGCTGCTGCATTTGCTGGGCGGCCTCGACACGCCAACGTCCGGTGATGTTATCTTTGATAACCAGTCAATGCGCAAACTCTCCTCTGCGGCAAAAGCCGATCTGCGCAACCGGGAGCTGGGTTTTATCTATCAGTTTCATCACTTGCTGCCGGACTTCTCAGCGCTGGAAAACGTGGCTATGCCGCTGTTGATAGGCAAACAGAAACCGGCGGAGATTGATGCCCGCGCGCGTGAAATGCTGCGTTCCGTGGGGCTTGAACACCGTGCCAGTCATCGTCCGTCAGAACTTTCCGGGGGGGAGCGCCAGCGTGTGGCGATTGCCCGTGCGCTGGTAAACAATCCGCGTCTGGTGCTGGCGGATGAACCGACGGGTAACCTGGACGCCCGTAACGCAGACAGCATTTTCCAGCTGCTCGGAGAGCTGAACCAGTCGCAGGGCACCGCGTTTCTGGTTGTTACCCACGATCTGCAGCTGGCAAAACGCATGAGTCGCCAGCTTGAGATGCGCGATGGGCGCCTGACCACTGACCTGACCCTGATGGGGGCGGAGTAATGTCATCGCTCTCTTTACGGATTGCTCTGCGCTTTAGCCGGGGGCGCCGCCGTAGCGGCATGGTTTCGCTGATTTCTATTATTTCGACGATTGGCATCGCACTGGGTGTGGCGGTGCTGATAATGGGTCTGAGCGCGATGAATGGCTTTGAGCGGGAGCTGAACAACCGCATCCTGGCCGTGGTGCCTCACGGCGAAATTGAGCCCGTTAACCAGCCCTGGGCCAACTGGAATGAGGCTCTCGCGAATGTCGAAAAAGTGCCAGGCATCGTTGCCGCCGCACCCTACATTAATTTCACGGGGCTGGTGGAGAGCGGCAGTAATCTGCGCGCCATTCAGGTGAAAGGGGTAAACCCTGAGCAGGAGTCGCGCCTTAGCGCTCTACCGCGCTTTATTCAGGCTGATGCCTGGCGCGCATTTAAGGCGGGTGAACAACAGATCATTCTCGGCAAAGGCGTTGCAGATGCGCTGAACGTAAAGCAGGGCGACTGGGTGTCCATCATGATCCCGAATTCCGACACCGATCATAAATTACTGCAACCCAGGCGTGTCAGACTGCACGTTACCGGCGTTCTGCAGTTGAGCGGCCAGCTCGATCATGCGTTTGCGATGGTGCCAATGGCCGATGCGCAGCAATATCTGGATATGGGTAGCAGCGTGACCGGTATCGCCATTAAAGTGAGCGATGTCTTTAATGCCAACCAGCTGGTACGTAATGCCGGTGAAGTCACCAACAGCTACGTTTACATTAAGAGCTGGATTGGCAAGTACGGCTACATGTACCGCGATATCCAGATGATCCGCGCCATCATGTATCTGGCGATGGTGCTGGTGATTGGCGTGGCCTGCTTTAACATCGTCTCCACCCTGGTGATGGCGGTGAAGGATAAAAGCAGTGACATAGCGGTGCTGCGCACGCTGGGCGCGAAAGATGGTCTGATTCGTGCTGTGTTTGTTTGGTATGGGCTGCTGGCAGGGCTGCTGGGTAGCGTGATTGGCGTGGTGATTGGCGTGGTTGCGGCACTGCAGCTGACGCCCATTATTACGCTGATTGAAAAGATGACCGGGCATCAGTTCCTGTCAGGGGATATCTACTTTATTGATTTCCTGCCGTCGGAATTGCATGTGCTGGACGTGGTGTATGTGCTGGTAACGGCACTGCTTCTCAGTCTGGTGGCGAGCTGGTACCCGGCGCGCCGTGCGAGCAATATCGATCCGGCGAGGGTGTTGAGCGGACAGTAAACAGGTTAACAAGGAGAGGCGATGTATTACGGATTTGATATCGGCGGCAGCAAAATCGCGCTGGGGGTGTTTGATGATACCCGACGTTTACAATGGGAAACGCGGGTCGCCACCCCTAAGGATAGCTACGAAACCTTTTTACAGACAATTGCGCAGATGGTTGCGCAGGCGGATGCCCGATGTGGTAGTCAGGGCAGCGTCGGCATTGGTATTCCCGGGATGCCTGAAACTGCCGATGGCACACTCTATGCCGCCAATGTCCCCGCTGCCAGCGGAAAACCACTGCGTCACGATCTGAGCGCGCTGCTCAACCGTGACGTGCGCCTCGACAATGACGCTAACTGCTTTGCGCTTTCTGAAGCCTGGGACGACGAGTTCCGGCAGTATCCGTTGGTGATGGGGCTGATTCTGGGCACCGGCGTGGGCGGGGGGCTGGTGGTTAACGGCAAATCGATCACCGGGCGCAGTTACATCACCGGGGAATTTGGTCATATTCGCCTGCCGGTGGATGCCCTGACGTTAATGGGTTTTGATTTCCCCTTGACGCGCTGCGGCTGCGGTAAGCTCGGCTGCATCGAAAATTACCTTTCCGGGCGAGGTTTCGCCTGGCTTTATCATCATCTGTACGGTGAATCGCTGACCGCCCCGGAAATTATTGTCCGTTGGACGCAACATGACGTGCGCGCAAGAAATCACGTCGACCGCTACGCTGATCTGCTGGCCGTCTGTCTGGGCAATATATTGACCATCGTGGATCCGGATTTAGTGGTCATCGGTGGCGGTTTGTCGAATTTCTCCGCATTGACTACCCTGTTAGCACAACGGCTACCGCAACATCTGCTGCCTGTTGCCCGTGTGCCACGCATTGAATGTGCCCGCCACGGTGATGCGGGTGGGATGCGCGGTGCGGCTTTCCTTCATCTTACTGATTAGTCCTGAGAGGATGTTATGCAGTCTCGTCGGTCACATCGTCTCAGCTGTTTTCGCCGTAATAAACGCCGCCTGCGTGAGCGCTTACGCCAGCGGATCTTTTTTCGAGACAGCGTGGTGCCCCAAGTGATGGATAAACCGAGAGTAGTGGTACTGACCGGGGCTGGCATTTCAGCCGAGTCCGGTATTAGAACATTTCGCGCGGCAGACGGCCTGTGGGAAGAACACCATGTGGAAGATGTGGCTACGCCAGAAGGTTTTGCCCGTAATCCTGCGCTGGTTCAGTCGTTTTACAATGCCCGTCGACGCCAGTTGCAACAACCGGAGATAACACCTAATGCCGCGCATCTGGCGCTGGCAGCACTGGAAGCAGCGCTGGGTGACCGCTTTTTGCTGATCACCCAAAACATTGACAATCTGCATGAGCGTGCGGGTAATAAGCAGATAATTCATATGCATGGCGAACTGCTTAAGGTGCGTTGTTCGCAAAGCGGTCAGGTGCTGGAGTGGACTCAGGACGTTACGCCGGAAGATAAGTGCCACTGCTGCCAGTTCCCCGCGCCGTTGCGCCCTCACGTGGTATGGTTTGGCGAAATGCCGCTCGGTATGGACGACATTTACCATGCCCTCTCTATGGCGGATGTCTTTATTGCTATTGGTACGTCAGGACATGTTTACCCTGCGGCAGGGTTTGTTCATGAGGCAAAACTGCAGGGTGCGCATACCGTCGAGTTAAACCTTGAACCAAGCCAGGTGGGCAGTGAGTTTGAAGAGAAGCACTATGGTCTGGCAAGCGCCGTGGTGCCGGCATTTGTCGATAAGCTCTTAAAAGGTCTTTAGCTGAGCGTAACGAAGCGCCATCAGGCGCTTCGTTTATGCGGGCTTAGCGGCCAGCCTTCAGCTTCTGGTAATACTCTTCATAAATTGCACTCGCATTACCCACATCGTTCTGCCATTCGCCTTTGCTGATGGTCTCAGCATCCGGGTAGAGCGATTTGTCGTTAGCCACCTCGGGACTGAGCAGTTTACGCGCAGCGAGGTTAGGCGTCGGATAACCGATAGTTTCCGCTACCTGTTTTGCCACATCCGGGCGCAGCAGAAAATTAATCAGCTTCAGTGCACCCTCTTTGTTTTTGGCGTTAGCCGGAATGGCCAGACTGTCCATCCAGAAAATCCCCCCTTCCTCGGGCCAGATAACCTCCAGCGGCGTGCCATTCTGCCGTGCAACCCAGGCCGAGCCGTTCCAGACCATGCCAAGGTTTACCTCGCCTTCCATATAGGGGTTAGCCGGATTATCGGAGTTAAAGGCTGCCACATTAGGCATCAGCTTTTTCAACTCGTTATAGGCCGCTTCTATCTCTTTTGGATCGGTCGTGTTACCGGACAGGCCAAGTTTACGCAGCGCCATCTGGAACACTTCACGGGCGTCATCGGTCAGCAGCAGGCTGCTCTTGTATTCCGGTTTCCATAAATCAGCCCAACGGGTCACCGACTTCGGATCCACTTCATCACCGTTGATCCCAATCGCCGTTGCTCCCCAGATATAAGGGATAGAGTAGTCGTTATTGGGATCAAACGGCTTGTTGAGCATCGCCGGATCGAGGTTATGGAAGTTGGTAAGCGTCGTTTTATCGATTTTCTGAATCATGCCTTCTTTGCGCATTTTATCGACAAAGTAGGTGGACGGAACAACAAGATCGTAAGCCCCGTCTTTGTAGGTTTTCAGCTTGGCATACATCGTTTCATTCGATTCGTAGGTCGAATAAATAACCTTGATGCCCGTCTCTTTGGTGAACTGTTCCAGCAGCCCAGGCGGCACATACTCTGTCCAGTTGTAGAAGTAGAGTGTTTTGCTATCGTCCGCATGCGCAGTACTCATTCCTAAAGCCAGAGCGCCCGCCGCGAGCAGGTGGCGTGACCATTTCATCATTTTACGTCCCCTGTGTTTACGCCTGGCGAGCCAGGCTTTTCGTTTTATCACGCGCTATCCACTGGCTGGCAACTACCAGCACCAGTGACAGCACCAACAGAATGGTCGCCAGCGCGTTCACCTCAGGTGAGACGCCGACCTTGACCATCGAATAAATTTTTAACGGCAGAATTTCATACCCCGGCCCTGTCACAAACGACGACACGACCACATCATCCATCGACAGGGTAAAGCTGAGCAGCCAGCCTGCGGCAACAGCGGGCATCGCCAGCGGAAGAATAATTTTGCGCAAAATGGTGATTTCACCGGCACCTAAATCTTTCGCCGCTTCCAGCATTCGGACATCAAAGCCTTTGAGCCGTGAATAGACGGTCACTACCACAAAAGGCAGACAGAAGGTGATGTGCGAGAACAAGAGCGACCAGAAGCCCAGTTGAATGCCTGCCAGCATAAAGAGAACCAGCAGGGAAATTGCCATCACAATGTCCGGCGACATCATCACCACAAACAGCATACCGCTGACAAACGGCTTCCCACGAAAACGATAACGGTATAGCGCCACCGCCGTCAGTGAACCAACAAGGGTTGCAAAGGTTGCGGAGAGGACGGCCATGGTCAGTGAATGCCTGGCTGCCTGGATAAGACTGTCATTGTTCAACAGCAGGCTGTACCAGTCGGTGGTGAAGCCTTGCCAGTTGATACCAAACCGCGAGCGATTAAAGGAGTTCACAATCAGAATGATGATTGGAATATAAAGGTAAGCATAAATAGCGGTCATAAAGCCACCGCGCAGCAGTCGGCCTGTCATTCCAGCTCCACCTTTTTATTCAGTAAACGCGATGCTCGCCAGTAAACCAGCAGCATGCCACCCATGATTACCGTCAGCGTAATGCTGGTGGCAGCACCGAAGGGCCAGTCGCGAATATTAAGAAACTGGCTCTTAATCACATTGCCAATCAGCAGGTTTTTCGCACCACCCATCAGATCCGACACGTAAAACAACCCCATAGCGGGCAGCAAAACCAGCAGGCAGCCGGCAATGATACCTGGCATGGTGAGGGGAATAATAATGCGCAGGAAGGTCTGTAATTTACTCGCACCCAGATCTTTTGCTGCTTCCAGTAGCGGCTTATCCAGCTTTTCAATGCTGGAATAGAGCGGCATGACCATAAAAGGCAGCAGGATATAGACCAGACCAATGATCACGGCAACGGGGGTGAACATCACGCGTATCGGTTCATCAATGACCCCCAGCCAGAGTAAAAAGGTATTGAGATACCCTTTGGTGCTGAGGAAAATTTTTAGTCCGTAAATACGTATCAGTGAATTGGTCCAGAAAGGAACAATCAACAGAAAAAGTAGAAGAGGGCGCACGCGAGCAGGCAGTTTTGCTAAAAACCAGGCAAACGGATAACCCAGCGCCAGGCAGGCGAGGGTTGCCAGCACCGCCATATTCAACGAGTGCAGCAGCACGTCAAAGTAGAGCGGATCCAGCAGGCGCGCGTAGTTGTCCAGTGAGAAAACCATCGCCACAAAGTGTGCATCGTCACGGGTTAAAAAGCTGGTGACAATAATCATCAGGTTGGGCAGAAAGACAAACAGCACAAGCCAACCGACGACAGTGGCAATCACCACATTCTGGAATTTACTTGTGCTCTTCATCAGCCAGTACGACCTCCCAACTTTCAACCCAGGTAATGGCCATTTTCTGATCCAGCGAGTGGTCAAAATCCGGATCATCTTCGTTGAAGAATTCGCTGACCAGTACCACCTTGCCGTTCTCCAGCTCGACCACTGACTCAAGGGTCATGCCTTTGTAATTTCGTTCGCGCACATATCCGATCAGCCCATCGACAGGGGCCGCATCATTTATCTCTTCGACGCGTAAATCTTCCGGGCGCAGCAAAACATGAAGGGATTGATCTTTTTCAACGGCAAAATTGACGTAAATAACACATTCCCGACCTTCGACATTCGCCCTGACGCGCCTGTCATCAAGCCGTTCAATCACGGTGGCGGAAAAATTATTAATCTCGCCGATAAAACTGGCGACAAAGAGGTTTTTAGGCTCTTCATAGATTTCGCGGGGCGTGCCGTCTTGCTCAATTTTGCCGTCACGCATGACCACTATACGGTCAGACATGGTCAACGCCTCTTCCTGATCGTGGGTGACGAAAACAAAGGTGATCCCAAGCTTACGCTGTAGCGCTTTAAGCTCATTCTGCATCTGCTTACGTAACTTGTAATCCAGCGCGGAGAGAGATTCATCAAGCAGCAGCAAACGGGGTTTATTCACCACCGCACGGGCGATGGCCACGCGCTGCTGCTGGCCGCCAGAAAGCTGGTGGGGTTTACGCTGCGCAAAGGTTTCAAGTTGCACCATCTTCAGCGCATCGGTAACGCGCGGCGCAATGTCGGCGGCTGGCGTTTTTTGCATCCGCAGACCAAATGCCACGTTTTCAAACACGGTCATATGAGGGAAGAGAGCATAGCTCTGAAAGACGGTATTAACGTGGCGGTGCTCGGCAGGCACATCGGTGATATCCCGGTCATCAAGACGAATATGGCCGACATCGACACTTTCCAGCCCGGCGATCAGGCGTAAAACCGTGGTTTTACCGCAACCGGAGGGACCCAGCAGCGTAATAAATTCGCCGTTATTAATGGTGAGGTTGAAATCAGAAATGACAGTTTTGCCGTCAAAGCCTTTGCCTATCCCGGCCAGTTGAACCAGCGGGGCGTGCGAACGCGAATGTGTAGTCAATTTTTTACGCTGTCCCATATAAACGCACCGGATGACGCTCCGGATGCGGGGTTTGTGATTAACCACCTTAGGGTCTGACACATTGATAGAGGCCTGGCATTCTACGGCAAACCATTGAAATCGCCAATTGTTGATGCATTTTTGCAGCGCAAAAGCTGAGGTATTCGCTACCCTTACAAAGCAGGACAAAATGAAAATATTCTCGTTAACGGGATAAAAGTGACCTGACGCAATATTTGTCTTTTCGGGCTTACTGATAATGTTGTCACATTAAGTGAGGGTGGCTACATGGAAAAATTATTAGAGCGTTTTTTACAGTACGTCGCGCTGGACACGCAATCGAAGCCCGGTGTCCGCCAGGTTCCCAGTACCGACGGTCAATGGAAGCTCCTGAACTTGCTCCGGCAACAGCTTGAAGAGATGGGACTCGTGAGCGTCACCTTGAGTGAGAAAGGCACGGTCATGGCCAGGCTCCCGTCTAATGTGGATAAGCCGGTTCCGGCGATTGGATTTATTTCCCATGTTGATACTTCCCCTGACTGCAGCGGGAAAAACGTCAATCCACAGATTCTGGAAAACTACCGCGGTGGTGATATCGCGCTCGGCGTGGGCGATGAAATACTCTCGCCGGTGATGTTTCCGGTGCTGCATCAGCTGCTTGGTCAGACGCTGATTACTACCGACGGCAAAACGCTGCTGGGGGCGGACGACAAAGCTGGCGTGGCGGAGATCATGACGGCTCTCGCCGTACTGATTAAGAACAACGTCCCTCATGGCGATATCTGCGTGGCGTTTACCCCTGATGAAGAAGTGGGCAAGGGGGCGAAATTCTTCGATGTGGCGGCCTTTGGCGCACAGTGGGCCTATACCGTCGACGGCGGCGGCGTGGGCGAACTGGAGTTAGAAAACTTCAACGCGGCTTCATTAACCATCAAAATAGTCGGTAACAATGTGCACCCTGGCACCGCCAAAGGCGTAATGGTCAACGCCCTGACGCTGGCAAGCCGCATTCATGCCCTGGTACCAGAGGAGGAGAGCCCGGAGCAAACGGAAGGGTACGAAGGGTTCTATCACCTCACCAGTATTAAGGGCACCGTTGAGCGTGCTGAGATGCACTACATTATTCGCGATTTTGACCGTAAAGCCTTTGAAGGTCGCAAACGTAAGATGATGGAGATTGCAAAAAAAGTCGGCAAAGGACTTCATCCGGACTGCTATATCGAGCTCATTATGGAAGACAGCTATTACAATATGCGCGAGAAGATTGTTGAACATCCGCATATTATCGAGATAGCGCACCAGGCGATGCGGGATTGCGATATTGAACCGCAAATGAAGGCTATCCGCGGCGGCACCGATGGCGCGCAGCTCTCCTTTATGGGATTACCCTGCCCCAATATCTTCACCGGCGGCTATAACTACCACGGCAAGCATGAATTTGTCACCCTGGAAGGCATGGAGAAAGCCGTGCAGGTAATTGTGCGAATTGCAGAGTTAACGGCGAAATAATTGCCAGAAACCCCGGAGGTTGACTCCTCCGGGGTGGGTATATTAATCCTCGAAGAACCAGTAGCCGCAGTTCACCAGAGCGGCGAGCATCGCCAGAAACGAAGGGTCTTCCAGGGCATCGCCCAGGCTTTCGTCGCTGAGGACGATATGATTTGCCAGCGCGTCCAGGGCTGGCTGATGGGGAGAGTTAACACGCTCGCCATTAACAAACACTTCACCCCCAACACGCAACACCCGCAGACCACCCAGACGCACCAGTTTATCTCCCTGGCGGAGCGCATCATAAATTTCATCAGGCTGATAGGGCGGTTCGGGCGGCGTGATATCCAGTTCATGGCGCGACTGGGTGAGGAACTCGCCGATCCATTCGTTGAAATGCTCTGGCTGATTAACCAGATCCAGCATCATCTGGCGCAGGCCGTCCAGCTCCTCTGGTAGGACATCCGCCGGATGTTCACGGGAAGGCATTTGCGGGTCTGAGTAACGCTGGCTGCCGAGTTCGCGTTGCAGGATATAATCAGCGAAACCACTGATAAGCTCCCGGCCGCTTGGTGCACGATAACCTACCGAATAGTTCATCGAATTTTCCAGCGAGTAGCCTTCGTGAGGGAATCCGGGCGGAATATAGAGAATGTCGCCAGGTTCCATCTCTTCGTCGATGATGGCATCAAACGGGTCAACCTGCAGAAGATCCGGGTGAGGGCAGTGCTGCTTCATTGGCGTTTTCTCGCCCACCCGCCAGCGACGGCGTCCGGTACCCTGAATAATAAAGACATCGTACTGGTCAAGATGGGGACCTACGCCACCGCCGGGCACCGAAAAGGAGATCATCAGATCGTCCGTACGCCAGTCAGGCAGCGTGCGGAAGGGGCGCATCAACGCCGCGGTGGGTTCGTGCCAGTGGTTAACCGCCTGCACCAGCAGCGACCAGTTGTTTTCACCCAGATGATCGTAACTTTCGAACGGTCCGTGGCTGACCTGCCATTTGCCATAGAGATGGCTGACCAGGCGGCTGTCGACTTCATCTTCCATAGCCAGCCCGGCCAGTTCGTCAGGGGAAATAGGATCGATAAATTGCGTAAAACCGCGTTTTAACAGTACCGGGCGTTTTTGCCAGTAGCGTTCGATAAACTCCGGCCAGTTAAGATTGACGTTATAGTCCATGTTGGTTCCCCAAACGTTTGTTTGAGTCGCAGTATAACGGATGCATTACAGACTGCGTGCGCGATGTAACCTAATTTTAACTGAATGGCTTAATTATCGCCGTTAAACGGCTGCTGACGGCCAAATACGGCTTCCATCTTCGCCCCGCCGAGCAAGCTTTCCCGCGTAATGATTTGCCCGTCATACTGTTCGACAATTTCACGCGCCACGGTTAACCCTACGCCCTGGCCCGGTCGAAGCGTGTCGGCACGCTGACCCCTGTCAAAGACGGCTTCCCGCATCGCGTGCGGAATACCCGGCCCATCATCTTCAATGAGAATATGCAGCCTGTCATCCGTCTGCCGGACTGAAACTTCGACGAACTCAAGGCAATATTTACAGGCGTTGTCCAGCAGGTTTCCCACCACTTCCATAAAGTCATTTTTCTCACCAACAAAACTGATTTCAGGAGAGATATCGAGGCTGATATCGACCCCCTTGCGTTGGTAGACTTTGTTCAGTGCCGAGGCGAGGCTGTCCAAAAGCGGCGCTACGGGATGCAGTTCCCGACTGAGCAGGCCGCTGCTGCCACGCATGCTGGCGCGATGGAGATAGTAGCCCATCTGCTGAGAAATGCGGCTGATCTGTTCTAGCATGACCGGTTCGGCCTCACTCACGCTCAGCTTCTCGCTGCGTAAAGAACGCAGCGTACTTTGCAACACGGCGAGGGGGGTTTTCAGGCTATGGGTCAGGTCGGTCAGTGTGGTGCGGTATTTGTCATAGCGCTCACGTTCGCTGCGTAACAGGCGATTGAGATTGCGCACCAGACTGGTCAGTTCGCGGGTAGTGGCCGGATTAAGGTTCTCGCGGTGATGTTCTTCCAGCTCACGAACCTCTTTTGCCAGCGCTTCGATAGGGCGCAGACTCCAGCGTGCTGCCAGCCACAGCAGGGGGATAACCAGTAACAGATTGGCGGCCAGTACATACACAAACCAGCTCCATACCATCCACGAGCGCTTAAGTTCAATAGGGATGGTGTCGATGACCACAATAGTAAGCTGCGGCATTTGCGCTGTCGCAGGATAGAGGTTAACGGCCACCGAGTGTGTCATCTCGGAGTTGTCGTCATCCTCGCGGATGGCATTGAACTGCTCTTTTACGGATTCATCGTTATGCACCAGTGTGCTTGAATCGTCGACATCTGCTTCTATCTCCTGAAAACCATCAGCTTTCAGCCAGGAGGGATCGACACGCTTGACCAGCCAGGGAACGTCACGCTGAGCCCAGAGCAGGTTGCCCTGTTTGTCATATATCAGCGCGATGGTGGGGCTTTGCAGATTAAGGTTTTCTGGCAGGTCCACGCTTAAGCGGTTGTTCTCCCACTTTGCCAGGGTATAGAACAGATTGCTTTCACCACGCAGCAGCCGGAAGGTGGTTTTGTCAAAACTGACGCTGTAGCCCACCAGTGCCACCATACCGTAGGCCAGTGATAACACCAGCACCACGGCGGCGGTGGCCAGCAGAAAACGAACGCGCAGTGAAAGGGGAAAAAAATGGCGCAGCAGCCGCTTCATTTTTCTCATTTTGGCAATTCGAAGAGATAGCCCTGACCACGCACCGTGGTTATCACGTCGCCTGGGTACTGCGCCTGAATTTTTTTGCGCAGGCGGCCCATCAGAACATCAATGGTGTGGCTTTCACGTAACTCGGCATCCGGGTACAGCTGGAGCATCAGCGAATCTTTACTGACCACTTTGCCGTTATTACGGATAAGCGTCTCCATGATGGTGTATTCAAAGGCCGTCAGTTTGACCGCTTCGTCGTTAATCGTCATTTCACGACGGGAGAGATCAACCTGGAAAGGGGGCATGGAGATAACCTGCGATGCCAGTCCACTGTTTCGACGCATCAGCGCCTGCATCCTGGCTACCACTTCTTCAATATGAAAAGGTTTGGTGACATAGTCGTCAGCACCGGCACTGAGCACTTCCACTTTATCCTGCCAGCCTTCACGGGCGGTCAGGACCAGTACCGGCAGGGACACATCATGCGAACGCCAGCGGCGAATCAGCGAAAGGCCATCTTCATCCGGCAGACCAAGATCCACCAGAGCAATATCGGGCAGATGTTCATTAAGAAAATAATCGGCTTCTTTAGCATCCTCTGCGGCATCCACCTGATGACCTGAATCCTGAAGCTGAACTTTTAAATGGTGACGTAAAAGAGCATTGTCCTCCACAACGAGTACGCGCATCGTATGCCTTCTCCTGACTTTTTTAATACATTGAGTGTAACGCTGATTGTCTTCGGTCAGGGATAAACATTTATTAAACCGCGGGAAGGAAGCCCTCTTTTCGGCACAAAAGAGGGCAGATGCTGAAGGGATTATTTCAGTTCATCAACCATTGTCACCGCGCGGCCCAGATAATTGGCCGGGGTCATTGCTTTCAGACGCACTTTTTCATCTTCCGGCAGGGCCAGGCTATCGATAAAGTCTTTCATACCCTGTGCATCAACACGCTTGCCGCGGGTCAGCTCTTTAAGCTTTTCATAGGGCTTTTCGATGCCATAACGACGCATGACGGTCTGAATAGGTTCAGCCAGCACTTCCCAGTTATGATCCAGCTCGTCCAGCAGGCGTTCGCGGTTCACCTCCAGTTTGCTCACCCCTTTGAGGGTTGACTGGTAGGCAATCAGCGCATAGCCCACGCCGACGCCCAGGTTGCGCAGCACGGTAGAGTCGGTCAAATCACGCTGCCAGCGGGATACCGGCAGTTTGCTCGCCAGGTGTTGCAACACGGCATTGGAGAGTCCCAGGTTACCCTCTGAGTTTTCAAAATCAATGGGGTTAACTTTATGCGGCATGGTGGAGGAGCCGATTTCGCCCGCAATGGTTTTCTGCTTGAAGTGGTTAAGCGCCACGTAGCCCCAGATATCGCGATCGAAATCGATGAGGATGGTGTTAAAGCGCGCCATGCAGTCAAAGAGCTCGGCGATATAATCATGCGGTTCAATCTGCGTGGTATAGGGGTTCCACTGGATGCCCAGCGACGTCACGAACGTTTCGCTGAACGCATGCCAGTCGACTTCCGGGTAGGCAGCGATGTGGGCATTGTAGTTACCAACCGCACCGTTGATTTTGCCGAGAATTTCAACCTGGTTCAGCTGACGGAACTGGCGCTCCATACGGTAAGCGACGTTGGCCATCTCTTTACCCATAGTCGATGGCGTGGCCGGCTGACCATGAGTGCGTGAAAGCAGAGGAATGTCACGATACTGGACAGCAAGATCTTTCACCGCATCAATCAGTTGGCGCCAGTAAGGCAGAATCACTTCATCACGGGCTGTTTTCAGCATCAGCGCATGAGAAAGGTTATTGATGTCTTCCGAAGTACAGGCGAAATGGATAAATTCGGACACCGCGTGCAGCTCAGGCACATCAGCGACTTTTTCTTTCAGAAAATACTCCACCGCTTTTACGTCATGGTTGGTGGTGCGCTCGATCGTTTTAATACGCGCAGCGTCTTCTTCGTTGAAATCGGTAACAATTTTATCAAGGAAACCGTTTGCGTGATCGGCAAAAGCTGGAACTTCCTTTACAGCTGTGTGCGAGGCCAGTTTCTGTAACCAGCGTACTTCGACTTGTACACGAAATTTCAGCAAACCAAATTCGCTGAAAATGCCGCGCAGCGCGCTGACTTTATCGCCGTAGCGTCCATCGACAGGGGAAACGGCGGTCAGTGAGGATAATTCCATAGTTCAGAACTCCGGGAGGTTAACAATGAGCAAGAATTTGTTTAGCCTGAGTCGTCAGGCGATTACGGGAAAACATAAGTTGCAGGCGACCACCGCCTACCTGGTGCCACAACACGGCAGCACGAATGCCGGCGAGCAGTGAGGCACGCACTTTAGCCTGCACCTGCGAGCTTTGCAGTACCGCAGGGGAGCCGGTAACCTGAATACGCGGCCCCAGGGGGCTAATCACATCCACATAGATAGCGGCCATTGCGCTCAGCAGTGTTTCGGACTGCAGGTCAAAGTGTTCAAGCTGGCGTTGCAGACCCGAGATGCGATCTCCCAGCGTATCCATCGCCCCTTTTTGGGCGGCGAGTTTGCGCTCCAGTACCATCAGGCTGAGCGTGTAGCGGGTCAGTTCGGCATTCAGACCCTGGCGGCTACTGGCATTCAGTACGCCAAGCAGCGTCTCCAGCCCAGGGCGCAGGTTAGCTTCACTGCCGCCGAAGACGCTGAGTGTCGAGTCGGGGTTTAAATCAATCACACTGTTCAGTGAGACATGGAGCGCATCGGCATCACAGTGTCCCTGATGCGCCAGTTGCTGAACCAGACGGGCCGACTGGCAGATACCGGCCAGCGCCAGGGTGATATCATAGTAGTTCTTCGCCACACTCGCTCCTTGATTTGCTTTCTGCTTGTCGGTTAAACCGGCAAGGGTAAACGCTGTTCGATGATGCCGCCACCGAGGCAGATTTCACCGCTGTAGAAGACAGCGGACTGTCCTGGGGTAACGGCAGCCACAGGCTCATCAAAACGGACTTCAATACGATCTGCATCCAGAGCGGTCACGGTACAGGGAATGTCCGTCTGACGATAGCGGGTTTTCACCGTGCAACGCAGCGTGCCAACCACTGGCGCGCGGTCAACCCAGTGCAACTGCTGTGCAATCAGCCCGACAGACATCAGTCGCGGGTGCTCATGCCCCTGGGCAACAATCAAAATGTTATTTTCAACGTCTTTATCAACGACGTACCACGGATCTTCAGAACCCTCTTTGGTGCCACCAATACCCAGCCCTTTACGCTGGCCGAGAGTGTGGTACATCAGGCCCTGATGCTGACCAATCTCTTCACCGTCCACGGTAAGGATTTTCCCCGGCTGAGCCGGCAGGTAGCGGCCTAAAAATTCGCGGAATTTACGCTCGCCAATAAAACAGATACCGGTCGAGTCTTTTTTCTTCGCGGTGATGAGATCAAGTTCTTCAGCAATTTTACGCACCTGCGGCTTTTCCAGTTCACCTACCGGGAAAAGGCTCTGGGCGATTTGCTCCGAACTTAACGTGTAAAGGAAGTAGCTCTGGTCTTTGTTGCCATCCAGCCCGCGCAGTAACTGGCTTTTGCCATCGACATCCGCGCGACGCACGTAGTGACCGGTCGCGATGTAGTCAGCGCCCAGATCTTCAGCAGCAAATTCGAGGAAGGCTTTAAATTTGATCTCTTTGTTGCACAGAATGTCCGGGTTGGGCGTGCGTCCGGCTTTGTACTCTTCCAGGAACAGTTCAAACACGTTGTCCCAGTATTCTGCGGCAAAGTTAACGGTGTGCAGGGTGATGCCGAGCTTATCGCAGACGGCCTGCGCGTCAGCAAGATCAGCCGCAGCGGTGCAGTATTCCTCGCCATCGTCTTCTTCCCAGTTCTTCATGAACAGGCCTTCGACCTGATAACCCTGTTGCAGTAACAGCCAGGCAGAAACGGAAGAATCGACACCGCCGGACATGCCAACGATCACTTTTTTTGGGCTAGCAGACATAGAATACTCACGACATTGAACTTCAAGGCGGCGTATTCTATCACGCACTCGCCGCGCAGGCACCCCCCGTGCGATACCCTGTTAAAAAGCGGGAGCCTGCCTTGCAGACTCCCGCCCGTCCACCTTACGCCGCGCTTTCTTCGAGGCTGAATTGCTCCACGCTCTGGGCAAGCTGCTGCGCCTGCTCTTCAAGAGAGCTTGCTGCCGCCGCCATCTCCTGCACCAGCGAGGCGTTCTGCTGGGTCACCCCATCCATCTCGTTTACCGCGATGGTCACCTGACCGATGCCTTTTGCCTGCTCATCGGAGGCACTGACGATTTCATTAATGATAGTCTGTACCGAGTTGACGGCCTGGGTCATCTCCTGCATGGTTTTCCCGGCATCATTCACCAACTGGACACCGCTTTCAACGCGCTGACTGGACTCTTCGATCAGTGCGGCAATCTCTTTAACCGCATTGGCGCTGCGCTGAGCCAGGTTACGCACTTCTGATGCCACCACGGCGAACCCGCGACCCTGTTCCCCTGCGCGCGCCGCTTCTACCGCCGCGTTAAGGGCCAGGATGTTGGTCTGGAAGGCGATGCTGTTGATCATGGTGGTAATGTCGCTGATCTTCTTCGAGCTGTCATCAATCTGCGACATGGTTTTCACCACCTGACTGACCAACGCTTCACCGCGGCTGGCGATTTGCGTGGCGTTAGCGGTAAGCTCGGTAGCATGGTGCGCGTTGCTGGCGTTGTGTTTCACGGTCGCACTGAACTGCTCCATGCTGGCAGCGGTCTGTTCGAGAGCTGCTGCCTGCTGTTCGGTACGCGAAGAGAGGTTAATGTTGCCACTGACAATCTCTCCCGCGCCCTGACGTACCGAGTCGCTGGCGTCTTTAATCTGGCTGACAATGTGTCGCAGTTGCTCCTGCATGGTATGCAGAGCATAGAACAGGCTCTTGCGGTCACCGGCTTTCACGTCAATAACGTTATCGAGTTTTCCGTCTGCAACGGCCAGGGCGATGGTCGCAGCTTCCAGCGGTTCCCCGCCAATAGGTTTGAGCACTTTACGGCTAAAGACGATCCCCAGTAAGGCGCTCACCAACAGAATACTCACCACCATCAGTATGATGGCATTCATCAACTGGCGATTTGCTGCCGCCATGACCTGGCTTACCGGTGCGACAATACCGAGATACCACTTATCCGGGCTGTTACCGATGGTGACCGGTTGCCAGGTGACCAGCGCGTCTTCCCCCAGTACGGCGTCCGGTTGTTCCATTACGCTGGTACTGTAATTGTGGGTTTCGCCCGGGTACGCCTTGCTGGTCAAGTTTTTATCCGGGTAAGAGATAACCTTGCCCGCAGAGGAGATGAGCATCGCGTAGCCAACGCCTTCCCAGGGTTTAATCTGGTTCACCTTCGCCTGCAGGGAGGCGAGAGAAATATCGGAGGTCACAACGGCATGCAATTTTCCATCGCTAATAATAGGGGCCGCGACAGAGGTCAGCAGGGTAGGGACACCATTGTAGGCGTAGGTATAGGGTTCAATCAGCGTATCTTTCTGCGACTTTTGCGGCACCAGATAGTAATCTCCCTGACCTGGCGTAAGGAAGGAGAGCAGCGGATGAAGCTTGAAGTTACCGGACTGATCTTTATCAACAAAGAATGCATAGCGACCCTGCGGTGCCTGGTCAGGTTTGCCGACAAAGTCTGCGTCACGCCCGTCAAAGGCGTTTTCTTCGAAGGTCACAGAGACTGACAGATAATCGGGGTTATCCCGAACAGCATACTCCAGTAGTTTATCGGCCACGCGTCGATCGGTCACTCCCGCATTGGGTAATGCCACAAGACTGTGTCCAAGGTTATGTGCTACGTCACGGGCATAGTTTAGCTCTTGCTGAACCTTAAGTGCTTCCGTCTGGGCGATCTGCTGCAGGTAGTTTTCAGCCAGCGCTTTTTGTTCATTGCTGGACTGCCAGCTCAAAACACCAATGGTCACCACAAACCCGAGCGTGATAGTTAATGCACCCGTTAACAGCATTTGCGCACGGGTACTCATTTTTTTTTGAACGAATTGTCTGGCCATGCCGGCTCCTGTGGATTCAACCTAAAACGTCATTCGTCCCTGTGATTATTCCCTCCTTTCAGTGACGTTATCGGCGTATAGATTTTGAACTTTAATGTGTGTACCAGACGGGCAATGGGTGAAAAACAGGCAATTCTGCGTACCGGTAGAGGATAAGCGGCCTTAACCGGAAGGAGTCCAGATTTCCTGCTCACTTAAGCACGATAAACTGGTTTGTTAAGCTTAAGTTAAATCTTTTTAACTCAAGCTTAATATGTGAGGAATGTCGCTACGAATGATGAAAAGGAGGAATCAGATCACCGCCTGAGGCTGGCGGCGTCACATCTAAAAGGGCCAGTTGAATTCGCCGATGACGGACAGGGGGTAATGTTCCCCGCGTTGCCAACTGCGGATGCTCTCCGCAACCAGCGGTGAACGCAGATTCGACGCCGTCAGGATTGCCTCAGCGCTGACCCACAGGCAGCGGTCGATATCGCTATCGTGCGGTTCGGTAGCGCAGATCTCATCAAGCTCAATGCAGAACAAAAAACGCAGGAAGGGAGTTTTATCAGGGGCTATCCACTGATGCATCCGGATAAAGGTCTGGGGCTGGGCACGAATACCGGTCTCTTCCCACAACTCTCGTTGTGCCGCCTCAACCAGGGTTTCGTTGGCTTCAAGATGACCCGCAGGCTGATTCCAGAGCGCTTTCCCTCCAATGGTCTCTTCCACGACCAAAAACTTACCTTGCGCATGCACAATGCAGGCGACGGTGACATGGGGTTTAAACATGGTTGCTTGTCCTTAAATCAGAGAAGGTCACGCCATTCACCGCTGGCTAACGTTCCCAGGGTGTATTCACCCATAGCGTAGCGGATAAGACGCAGGGTCGGAAAGCCAACGTGGGCAGTCATACGCCTTACCTGGCGATTACGCCCTTCATACAGGGTGATTTTCAACCAGCTGGTGGGTATGGTCTTGCGTTCGCGAACCGGGGGAGTGCGCGCCCAGAGCCACTCTGGTTCAGGCACCCGCTCAACCCCGGCGGGTAGCGTCGGGCCATCATTAAGAACGACACCCTGACGAAGCGCCTGCAGGGCATCCTCACCGGGTTCACCCTCGACCTGCACGTAATAGATTTTACCGGTGCGTTTTCCGGGTTGCGTGAGCATTGCCTGCAATGCTCCGTCGTTGGTAAGCACCAGCAACCCCTCGCTGTCACGATCCAGACGCCCCGCTGCGTATACATTCTGTACAGTTATATAATCTTTCAGGGTGCGCCGACCCGCTTCATCGGTAAACTGGGGCAAGACATCATAGGGTTTATTAAACAAAATCACCCGTTTCGGCCCGCTTTTAGGGCGAGGCTTAGTCGCTTGTCGTGAGCTGAATCGCTTAAGGTGGTGATTTCTATCAGAAGTTTTCTTCATGGTATTTTCAGTAGTTATCATTTGCCGCATTATAACTGAATGATGATGGTCTTTCATGGCACCCAACTATCGGGTAGTATTGACGGGCTAATTACAATTCATTAACAAAAATCAGTAACAACCAGAAGCGCTCGAAGGAGAGGTGAATGGAAAGCAAAGTAGTTGTTCCGGCGGAAGGTAAAAAGATCACCCTGCAAAACGGCAAGCTGAACGTTCCGAATAACCCGATTATCCCGTTCATTGAAGGCGACGGAATCGGTATCGACGTGACCCCTGCGATGCTGAAAGTGGTTGATGCCGCTGTGGAGAAAGCCTATAAAGGCGAGCGTAAAATTTCCTGGATGGAAATTTACACCGGTGAGAAATCTACCCAGGTTTACGGCCAGGATGTCTGGCTGCCAGCTGAAACCCTCGATCTTATCCGTGAATACCGTGTTGCTATTAAAGGCCCACTGACGACGCCCGTTGGCGGCGGTATTCGTTCACTGAACGTGGCGCTGCGCCAGGAGCTGGACCTTTACGTCTGCCTGCGTCCGGTTCGTTATTACCAGGGCACGCCTAGCCCGGTAAAACACCCGGAACTGACCGATATGGTTATTTTCCGCGAAAACTCCGAAGACATTTATGCCGGTATCGAGTGGAAAGCGGACTCTGCTGAAGCAGAAAAAGTCATCAAATTCCTGCGCGAAGAGATGGGCGTGAAGAAGATTCGCTTCCCGGAACATTGCGGTATCGGTATCAAACCGTGCTCCGAAGAAGGGACCAAACGTCTGGTGCGTGCAGCGATTGAGTATGCCATCACCAACGACCGTGACTCCCTTACGCTTGTCCATAAAGGCAACATCATGAAGTTCACCGAAGGCGCGTTCAAAGACTGGGGTTACCAGTTAATTCGCGAAGAATTCGGCGGTGAACTGATCGACGGCGGCCCGTGGCAGAAGATCAAAAACCCGAACACCGGCAAAGAGATCATCATTAAGGATGTGATTGCTGATGCATTCCTCCAGCAGATCCTGCTGCGTCCGGCTGAGTATGACGTTATCGCCTGTATGAACCTGAACGGTGACTACATCTCCGACGCCCTGGCAGCCCAGGTTGGCGGTATTGGTATTGCCCCAGGTGCTAACATCGGTGATGAATGTGCCCTGTTCGAAGCCACCCACGGCACCGCACCGAAATACGCGGGTCAGGATAAAGTGAACCCAGGTTCTGTTATCCTCTCCGCTGAGATGATGCTGCGTCATTTGCAGTGGTTCGAAGCGGCTGACCTGATCGTGAAAGGCGTTGAAGGCGCAATCGCGGCTAAAACCGTGACCTACGATTTCGAACGTCTGATGGAAGGCGCTAAACTGCTGAAATGTTCAGAGTTTGGTGACGCGATCATCGCAAACATGTAATCCAGTTTTCCTGGTTTGCAACAACGGGAGCCTGCGGGTTCCCGTTTTTTTACCTTTCTGATAAACGATACTGAGACGCATCTCCAGGTTCGCAACGACGTGGCGTTTTACCCTGCTGACAGGTTTGCGCATATCTGAGGTAGCGATGAACTGGATTTTTTATCTTGGCCGCTGGTATCAAATCAGCCCTGTCATGCTAAGCGGTGACTACAAGCTCTCCATTCCGGGGGAAAGAGGCTATATAGTCTTAACCCGCCAGAAACTTGAGCGAGCCAGTCGCGCTTACTTTGGCCTGAAACCGCCTGAACATCTGCTTATTAGCCGTTAATACCGGTGCTGAAAAGTAAAATCCCGCTGAATCAGAAGATTGCAGCGGGAGGGAAGTGCTATTCCTGGTTAAAAAAGTAACATTAATAGTCGTTATCAATATCCTGAATCGAAGAACGGGAAACGAGAAACGCAACAGCGTTCACGGCAAAAATGCCAGCTACAGTCAGTGTAATCATAGACTTATCCCCGCTAGTAGGGCGTGTTATCACGCCTGTCTTGATTATCGACCTCGCCGCAATAAACTCCATAGCGCTTTACCGACTTGCCTTAAAAATAGTTAAAAATGCTCGCAACCTCTCAAAATGTAAATTTCCTGGAAGGTTCTTATTTGTATAAGTGCGCGAAACCTTAAGCAAAAAATAATGTCTATCTTTCAGAATGGCATTTACGGAGTAATCCGCAGGCTAAACTTCAGAACCTGGATAATGCTTATGTCACAGACTCTGGCTACATTTACCTGAGAGCTCTCAAATTTTAGCGTTTTCATACTGTAACGTTGATGATGGCAGGATAAATGATGAGTAAAATACCTAAAAAAATTCATCAGATTTACACCAAAGGGGCACAGGCGCTACCTGAAGAAATTCATGCATCCATTGCGGAGTTAAAAAAAAGAAACCCCGACTGGGAATATCATTTCTACGATAATGATTGCATTATTGATTATATTGCAAAGAATTATGATCACGAGATTCTTACTCTTTATTGCCAGATTAATCCTCGATATGGTGCCGCCCGTGCGGATTTTTTTCGTTATCTCGTGATGTATAAAGAAGGCGGCGTTTATCTTGATATCAAAAGCTCCTGCCAGCTTCCGCTAAATGAGATTATCTCACCTGAGTGTGAAATCATGGTGTGTAACTGGGATAACCGGCCCGGCGGGAGTGACAATGAGATGGGCAAACATGAAGCACTCAGCTTTCTGAAAAACGGTGAGTATCAGCAGTGGAACATTATCGCCGCACCGCATTCGCCCTATCTTAAAGCCGTGATTGACGAGGTTGTCTCGCGTTTAAAGAATTACAAGCCCTGGCGTTATGGCGTAGGGATGCAGGGCGTGCTCCACACCACGGGACCGGTGCCGTTTTCGCTGGGTATTGAGAAAGTCGATAAGTGCTGTGGTTTTCACCATCAGGAAAATCATCGTAATGTCGGATTAATATACAGAAATGTGAATTCCAGAGTAATGAAATTGATAAGCCGCGACCATTACAGCAGATTACGCGACTCACTTATGCTCCTGGAAGGCGCAGATAAAATTTATTATAAATTATGGCTCTATTTTGTCTTTCCCTTCTGGCGTTTGCGAAAAAACACGGTTAACGAAACCAGGAAAGTGGTGAAAAGGATGAAAGCCTGGACAGCTTAGGAAAGGGGAAATAAAGACGGGCAGTTTCGACACCAAAACTGCCCTGAATGTGGTACTTAATGTTAAATCGTATATCCATCACTTGATGTACTTTATAACGTTATTGTGAACTTAAGACAAATTGAACTTTAACCCGTAAGGATTGAAAAAATTGATGAGCAGGGTAGTAATCTTATCCGCCATTAATTCATGCGGCTGCCCCATAAATAAACAGCGCTGCCTGTCTCTGCCACAGTAGCGCTGTAATTTGTAATTGTTGAGAATGCGATGAGCTGGTGTGATGGCAGACTATAAACTCTGGTCGACGCTGATGCGTGATAACACGCGATAAGGTTTACACTCCGCCAGCCAGCCGGGAATATCGCCAGGGGGAAGCGGCTTTGAGAAATAGTAGCCCTGGGCTTCATCACAGCCATACTCATTGAGCATGTGTGCCGTCTCCTGGTCTTCCACCCCTTCCGCAAGCACGACATAGTGTAGCTCTTTGAGCATCATAATGACGTTGCGTGCAATGATGCGGCTACCCGTGTCGGTCGTAATCTGACTGATAAGCGAGCGATCCAGTTTGATAACATCAATGGGAATACGACGCAGATAGCTGATATTGCTGTAGCCTGCGCCAAAATCATCCAGCAAAATTTGAAAGCCCAGTAGTTTAAGCCTGTCGAGCTCCTCCAGCGCGAGCTCGCTCTCCAGCACTTTTTCTGTTTCAAGGCATTCGATTCGCACATCGGCCGGAGATAACCCGGCACGTAACACACTATTTTCCAGCTCGTCGGCAAAGCCTTTACGGGAAAAATCACTGACGGTTACGTTGATGGAGATGGGGAGCTTAATCCCTGCGGCGCGCCAGGTTTTCAGCTGCAAAATGACGGCCTTAATAACCCACTGGGTGATTTCAGGCATCAGGCTGGTTTTCTCGGCAAGGGCGACGATGGTGGTCGGCGGGATATTCCCAAGCTGTGGATGACGCCAGCGTAATAATGCCTCCACGCCTTCCGTTTTGCCTGAACGCAGGGACACCTTAGGCTGATACACGAGATAAAGCTGGCTTTTTGATTTGATGGCCTCACTCAGGTCATAGAGCAATTTAAAGTCTTTGTTTCTTTTATGATCAAGAATGGGGTTGAACTGCAGCACCGGAATATTCTGGCGAATTGACTCATGCAGGGCGCTGATGGCCTGACGGACGATTTCATGGGCATCATCGTCCTGTGGTGAGAATTTCACATAGCCGGTGTGAATGGTCAGGGTGATATCGATGTCCTGCGCCATTTGTGCCTGGGTGCCAGGCAGTGTCTCGGCACGCTTTACCAGCGCCAGGGCTTGTTCAATATCCACCAGTACGGCAAAGCGGGCCGGCGCGAAAGAGTAGAGCGGAACACTCTCTTTTAAGCGAAGCCGCAAGCGTAGCAGGGGAATAAAGCTACGCAGCATGTTATCGACGGCGGGAAGCCCAAGATAGCGGGTGAGTTCGTAGGCGCGCGGCATATCAATGCAGTCGAAAATCACCAGACCGTATGTATTGCGATCTTTATTGAGGGTTTTTTGCTCCATTTCACGAATCAGGAACTGGCGATTCGGCAGGCCGGTTAAGGTATCGACGCGGCCAATAGCGTACCGGGCCTCCAGGTAAATCGCAGAGAGTTCAGCAATACGGTTAAAACTCTCAATCTGCTGCGCGCTGGGGCTGAATATGGAGGCGCTGCTGACGCACAGCGTACCCAGCACCATTCCCTCTTTCGTCATCATCGGGGCTGAAGCATAAAACATAATATCGCCATTCTTTACCAGTGGCTGATGCGAGAAACGGTTATCAAGGCGAGTGTCAGGACAGACAATGGTTTGACCACTGTCGCGCGAGTACTGACACATGGTTTTTTCTATCGGGACTTTGAAATGTTCCAGCGGGACATTTTTCACATATTTGATGTATTGGTAATCATCATCAAATACGGTGATAAAACATCCTTCAACACCCATTACCTCACAGGCGAGGCAGGCATATTCGGTGAGGGCAGCGTCGCGGGTCTTATCTTCCTTACGCAATAATTCCAGCGCTGCGAGTCTTTTACTTTCGCTTTTTTTAAGTCCGGTGAACATTGCGAGCTCCTGCTCAAAAAAGAGGCTAATGGGATCTGCTACACCGACAACATCAATGGTCCGGATGAAAATCTGCTAAAAACGTTTTTTTAGCTCATCGATTACCACCAGCCGAGCTGCGTGCCAGCCACAGCAACTATTGCCACGATAAGCATTATGATGGTCGTTTTTTTCATGGAAATACTCCTCGGCAGGGAACCGTTTTAGGCGCCATGCTTACATAAATTAAATAGAAGAAGATGAGATAATTCTCAAGCCAAAAACTACGTTTTGATACGATTAATTGAGCCTGAGAAAGGGTTTTTTCTCTTTGCCATTTTTATCCTGATACATAGCCTGGTCCGCTATGCGCAGGGCGTTGTCTGCATCAACCTCCTCCGGATTTATTTCCACTACACCAATACTTGCGCCGGGATAAAATATCCTGACGTCGCTCAGTTGATATTCCCCGGTCAGACACTTCTGCAAATTTTGCTTAAGGGCAATTAATCGTTTAGTTTGCGTTTTACCCACCGGGGCGCCCGGACAGGCGATTAAAAATTCATCTCCACCGAGTCGTCCCACCACATCATCTTTGTCGCACGCGTCCATAAGCCGGTGCCCAATCTGAATTAGGAACTGATCGCCAGATTCATGTCCGAGTTCATCATTAATTTTCTTGAAATTATCAAGATCAATAAACCCAATGATTATCTGGGATTTCACATGGCGGGCAAAGGAAAAAAGGGTAATAAGATTATCAAAAATAGCGCGACGATTGGGTAAACCGGTCAGCGCATCCGTGTAGGAATGGCTTATCAGTGCGGCATTGGCTGCGCGCAGTTGATTAACCAGATGATCTTTTTCAATGGAGCGGGCTATCAGGCCAGCAAAAAGCGTCAGTACCTGTTCGCCGCGGATGCTCAGCGTATGTCGCTCTGAGCTGGCCGCGCAGAGCGTTCCATACAGTGACCCATCGGCCAAATGTACAGGCGTGCTTAAATAGGTGGTGATGCCCAGCGCTTTTGCCGCTTCACAATCCGCCCAGTGAGTCGCCACGTCATTGCTGAACGGACAGCCTTCGTCCAGCGCGCGTTTGCACAGACTGTCACCCCAGGGGAGTGAAAAACCCTCTGGAATATCAAGCTGTTTGCTGTTTCTGGCATAAAGAATATGTTGATAACGTCCGTCGTCATCGATTTTAGTGAGGTAGGTGGATTCCATTTCGGTGACCATCTCCAGCATTTCAAGGAGTTGTCGTACAAGGCTTTCAAGAGAGTGATCTTGTGAGAGAGTTTCGGAGACCCGGGCCAGGATGAAATCGGACATTACGCTTGTTTACCTCTGTCGACTGCGCGCGATACATGCACTTAATGCTGAAATTTTAGGCTCGACATATTAAAGCATGGCTTAAATGAATTTCATATATCGTCATCTTTTCACCGGCAGTGTTGAGAAGGCAAAAAAAGCCCCGTTGTTGAGACGGGGCAAAAAACTCATTGATTACGGAATGATGTTCTCTGGTCATGGGTGAGAACAGGAGTCAATATAGCGGGCGAAGGTGATGTAAAGATGGAGAAATCGTGGAGTTGTTGCCAGTAACACATTAAGCTAAATTTCTGGCTGATTATCTCAAAATGGACAATTTGATGAACAAGACGCTGTTAATGCTTATTTTTACCCTGACGGCCTGCGCGGCAGAAAAAGAGGCCCCCCCACCGCCACAGGTCGGCATGGCAAACCCTGCAGCAGAATACTGCCTGCAAAAAGGCGGAGAGCGGGTACCGGTACAAAGTCCACAGGGGGTGCGAACGGCGTGTAAATTATCCAACGGCACGGTTGTAGATGAATGGGAGCTGTGGCGACAGGATCATCCGCAATCCGGATCGTGACACCAGCATCAGCGTCAGGTTACACTAGCGATTAAGAATTATCCTGGTGTTCCTGTATTTTGCGCGAGATGACTATGTTTCAATTACGTCCGGGCGGCCTGGCAATGATAACAGGCGCTCAAACCCCCCTCGGAAGAGGCAATATCGGTAAGGCCGTCGAGCTTTTCGGCCTCTTCGAACCGGGTCAAACCTTCCTCAATCCAGTTAACGGGGTCATGACCCGTATGCCTTTGAACATGCCACAGGCGCTCTGGCTGGTAACCGGTGATGTCGTTGCCTTTGATGGTCAGCATGGCTTCGCCTTTGTTCGCGCCGGGCACTTAATGCCACTGCAACCGGACGCGCTGCCGCAAGAAGCTGTGACCCGCGAAATTATAAACGGTTAAGCCACTCAGCAAGAATAACGGCATGATTTTGCTGGCTGTCTTTCGCCGCATAGAGCAGCGTCAGCGGCTGTTTTTTTAACCGTGCCGTTAGTTTGCGCCCCTCCTCCTTGTGCGCGTCTAACTCCTGCAGATAGGCGTCACGAAAGGCGTTGAAATCAAGAATGTCAGCATGAAAGTCTTTGCGCAACGCCGTTGAAGGGGCGAGGTCTTTGCACCATTCATCCGGTTTAAGTTCGCTTTTTTTAATTCCTCGTGGCCACAGTCTGTCGACCAGAACCCGGTAGCCATCCCCGGCGGATGCCGCCTCGTAGACCCGTTTACAGTGAATTTTCATCATTATCTCTCGCGTTGACCCACTCGATGAGCTCTGCAATATCGTCATGTGAGAAAACCTTTATGCCGTGCGCCTCAAGTAGCGCGCTCGCCACCCCTTTGCCGCTGATTTGTGTACCGCTGAAGGTTCCATCGTAAATGTGCTGACTTCCACACGTCGGGCTGCCGTCGGTCAGTAACGCGGCACAACAGTTCTCCTTTTGTGCCGCTTCTAACGCCAGCCAGGCGGCCAGTTGATAATGCGCGGTCACATCCTGACCGGTGCGCTCCAGAATCCGCGCTTTACCCTGCATAACAGCGCTCCCGTCACCCGATATAATTTCCGCAGCTGGTCGTGGCGTGCGCAGACCTGCCGCCAGCTCCGGGCAATGCACAACCAGGCGTTTTTCCTTCTCCCAGCGTTCAAGGGTCTGTTGCAGCGCCGCTTTTGCGCTGGCGTTATAACGAACGTTAAAGCCCATCAGGCAGGCGCTTACCAGAATTTTGCTTTGCATAGGATTTCCAAAACGGTGGACGACCATTGTTATCCGAACGCGCCAGATGACGAACTACCAGCTTTAAGAGATTGTGATAAAGGCAAAAGTTCGTTAATGTGAGGTTCCTTATGTTGTCCGTTATCTGCCTGAACGTAAGGAACCCTTCATGACCCATATTCCCGTTAAAGATACGCTACGTATTGCCCTGGTCGGCGATTATAACCACGATGTTGTTGCCCATCAGGCTATCCCTCTGGCTATCGATGACGCAGCCGCTGTTCTCGACATCACCGCAGATTACGACTGGCTGGCGACCTCTGAGATTACCAGTAGCGACGATCTCGTCGGCTACGATGCAGTCTGGGTCGTACCGGCAAGCCCTTACAAAAACCCTGAGGGCGCTTTTATTGCTATTAAATATGCCCGCGAAAACGCCATTCCTTTCCTTGGCACCTGCGGTGGGTTCCAGCATGCCATTATTGAATACGCCCGCCACGTGCTGGGTTATGAAAATGCCGCGCATCAGGAGACGGACAGCGAAGGCAAAATGGTGATTGTACCGCTGGCCTGCTCGCTGGTGGATCAGCGCGCGGCTATCGAACTGCGCCCGAATACCCTGATTGCGAAAGCGTACGGTCAGGTTGAGATTGAAGAGGCATATCGTTGCAGCTACGGCATCGCGGATGATTTTGCCGCTGAGCTGGAAAAAGGCGATCTGCGGGTTACCGGCTGGGATGAAGAGGGCGAAATCCGCGCGGTTGAGCTGGTAAGCCATCCGTTCTTTGTGGCAACGCTTTTCCAGCATGAGCGCAATGCGCTGGCTGGGCATCCGGTTCCGCTGGTGCAGGCAATGCTGCGTGCAGCCTGCGATTAAAAACAGGCCCTGCGGGGCCTGCTTTTTTATCTGTTCTCGCTTTCTCTGTCCCGCCCGGCAAACGCGCCCGATACCGCCATCACCACTGACAGCGCCGCACAGGTCAGCAGCGGAATATGCCAGCTTCCGCTGACGTCATGAATTTTCCCCATCAGTGGCGGGCCGCAGGCCGCCAGCAGATATCCTACCGACTGTGCCATGCCCGATAACGCCGCGGCCTGATGTGCGCTAAGCGCGCGCAGGCCTATGAACGTCAGGCCAAGGATCATGGTGCCGCCAGAGCCAAAGCCGAATATCAGCGTCCAGGCTACTGCCTGTTCAGGCCAGATAACAAAACCGGCTGCACTGAGCGCACACAGCAGGGCGATGATGACCGCCACCCCACGATGATCGCGCAGGCGATGCAGTATCAGCGGCACGATAACCCCCGGCGAGGCCGTCGCCAGTTGCAACAGTCCGTGCAGTGAACCGGCACCCGCTTCGCTGTAGCCATAACTCAGCAGAATCGCAGGCAGCCAGCCAATGACCACGTAATAGATTAAAGAGTTGATACCAAGAAAGAGGGTCAGTTGCCAGGCGAGCGCCGAGCGCCAGATCCCCCGGTCCTGCGTGAGCGGCGCGGCAGACAGAGGTGTCGGTTGCTGTCGTTGAAGCTGGGGTAACCACAACAGCAGCGCCAGGAGCGGGAAAACCATCAGCGTCAGCAGCGCCCCACGCCATCCTGCCCCCATCATGGCGACAGGCACCACCACCGCAGAGCCCAGCGCTGCCGCGGCCCCCATTGTCAGAGAGTAGGCACCGGTCAGTTTAGCGACCTCACCGGGAAAATCGCGTCTGAGGATCCCCGGCAGCAGCACATTCCCTAATGCGATACCGCAGCCGACTATCGCCGTGCCAGTAAATAACAGGGCAGTCGAGGGCAGGGAGCGTACGGCAACGCCGGCGCAAATAAGGAGCATTGCAAGCAACAGGCTGCGTTCCATTCCCCTGCGCCGGGCGATACCCGCCGCCAGAGGCGAGACAAAAGCAAATGCCAGCAGAGGAAGGGTGGTCAGCATCCCGGCCACGGCAGTGGATAAACCATAATCGTCGCGAATGGTATCCAGCAGGGGAGCCGCACCGGTAAAGGTGACGCGCAGGGTGGTGGCGATCGTCAGAATGCCCGCAATCAGCAGCACACGTTGCCTGCCACAGGGATGGAGCGCTAGGGTCATTGTATTCTCAGGAAAAATATCAGACGCACACCTTACCTCGTTTTGTTGCTGTTTGAATCAAGCTAAAATGACACACTATCGCTAAAAACGGACATTCGTATGCAGCACGGTCTTGGACTTGAGGGGTTCAACCCTGACAGCCAGCAGGAAGCGGCGCTGGCTTTCGGTATTCAGGTTAACGCCGACGAACAGCAGATCCCGGAACACCGCCATCGCAAAGGGCAGTTGATTCTGGCGCTTACCGGTGCCATTACCAGCGAAGTGGAGCATGCACGCTGGATGGTGCCGCCTCATCATGCGGTCTGGCTTCCGGGCAGGGTTGCCCACAGCAATCGTGCGACGCCCGGGGCGCAGCTGTACTTTTTATTTATTGAACCAGGTCGGGTCACGATGCCGGACACCTGCTGCACGCTTAAAATCTCTACGCTGGTGCGTGAGCTGATTATGACGCTTGCCACCCGCAGTCACCTTGAGCGCCAGCAGCCCGCAACGCAGCGCCTGGTTCAGGTACTTTTCGATGAGCTTCCACGTCAACCACAGATGCAGTTTCAGTTGCCCGTCTCGCCGCACCCGAAAATTCGTCAGATGGTGGAGAGCATGGAAAGGGCGCCTGAGCAGCGGCAAACGCTCACCGAGTGGGCGCACATTTTTGCCATGAGCGAACGTAATCTCGCACGGCTGGTGGTGAGGGAGACGGGATTGAGCTTTCGCCGCTGGCGGCATCAGTTACAACTGATTCTGGCGGTAAGGTTACTGATTGGCGGAAATGGGGTGCAGCAGGTCGCGCAGGCGCTGGGCTATGACTCCACTACGGCCTTTATCACTATGTTTAAAAAAGGGCTGGGACAGACGCCGGGTCGCTACCTTGCTGCGTTAGGGGCAGGGTGATTATTTTATGCTGCAAAACCCTTTTTCTAATCATGGGCATAGCAACTTCTGGCTGCGTTTCACTTTCGAATAAGCGTTTCGTATGGTCGCCGGAGTTTCAATAACTTTTTTAGCTAATCTATGCACTTTTTGATATTTGTCTGATGTTAGCGGGTATGTGAATTTAGCCATGAATTCTGACTAAAAACAGGGCGTAAGAATTAGCATGGCAACCTCAGCACAATATAAAAAAATCGGTGCGCTGACCGCACTGGCACTTCTTTCTTTCTCTTTTGCCGCTCATGCGGACAAACTGGCGGATATCAAAGCCGCTGGCGTCGTAAAAGTCGCGACCTTTGATGCCAACCCGCCATTTGGTGCCATCGACCCACAAAGCCATGAAATTGTTGGCTATGATGTCGATTTTGCTAAAGCACTGGCCAAAAGCCTGGGCGTGAAGCTGGAGCTGGTGGCAACCAACCCGGCGAACCGTATTCCATTGCTGCAGTCGGGCAAAGTGGATCTGATTGTGGCAGACATCACTATTACCCCAGAGCGTGCGCAGGTCATTGATTTTTCAACACCCTATTTCGTGACCGGGCAGCAGTTCCTGGTATCGGCCACTGGTTCAGATAAGCTTGACAGCTACAGCAAAGCCCGCATCGGTGCAGTAAAAGGCACCACCGGCGAGCAGGCGCTGCACCAGCGTTTCCCGCAGGCCCGCGTGCTGGCGTATGACGACATCCCGCTGGCGCTGACGGCACTGCGTAACGGCAATGTGCAGGCAATCACCCAGGACAGCACTATCCTCGCAGGGCTGCTGGCGGAAGCGCCGGATAAGGCAAAATTCAAAATCCTGCCGGATCTGCTCTCAAAAGAGGAGATTGGGGTCGGGGTCACCAAAGGCGAAACGGCGCTGTTAAACGCGGTTAATGACGAACTCGTTAAGCTTGAGCAGAACGGCGAAGCCGCAAAAATCTACGACGCCTGGTTTGGACCGCAAACCAAAGCTCCGGCTCCGCGCAGCTTTAAAATAGAAGCGAAGTAATATGCTGGCAGGTCTCTTCTCCTCCTCCGTGGCCCAGGCCCCGGAGGTTTTTCCCGTGCAAAAAGGCACGGTGGAATTTCGTGGTGCCAGTAAAAGCTACGGCGACCATCGGGTGCTGAATAACATCAATTTACAGGTCGCGGCCGGCGAGGTGGTGGCAGTCTGTGGGCCGTCAGGTTCCGGTAAATCGACCCTGATTCGTCTGATTAACCAACTGGAAACGCTGACTGACGGCGAGATTCTGGTGGACGGAAAACCCACACGGCAGCTTAAAGGCCGGGAATTGCGCGCCCTGCGCCGCCACGTGGGGTTTGTCTTCCAGCAGTTTAACCTCTATGCGCATCTGACCGCGCTGGACAACATCACCCTGGCGCTAACCAAAATTCACGGTAAATCGGCGGCGCAGGCCAGAGCGATAGCGCTGGCGTTGCTTGAGCGCGTCGGGCTGAAAGAGAAAGCGGAGCACTATCCCTCACAACTGTCCGGTGGGCAGCAACAGCGCGTGGCGATTGCCCGCACGCTGGCAGCCGATCCGCATATCATTCTGTTTGATGAGCCTACTTCAGCGCTGGATCCTGAGATGATAGGCGAAGTACTGCAGGTGATGAAATCCCTTGCCCATAGTGGGATCACGCTGATTGTGGTGACCCATGAAATGCAGTTCGCCCGGGAGATTGCCGACCGCGTAGTGTTTATTGACGGTGGGGAGATCCTCGAAGAAGCGGCGCCTGACCTCTTTTTCACCGCACCCCGCCATCCACGGGCGCAACGCTTCCTGCAAAAAGTCCTTAACCCACTGCATGCCGACAGCAAGGAGTTGTAATGGGGATCCATCTCGACTGGGCAGGGGTCTTCACCGGCCAGCCAGCGCAATGGCTTATTTCCGGTTTTCTGACCACTGTCTGGGTCACGGTAGCGGGTGTGTTACTTGCCACGCTACTCACCGTACTTCTTCTCGCGCTCCGTCTGGCGGGGGGCAGACCCGGAAGGATTGTCGTTGCCTGCTGGGTCTCGCTGTTTCGTAACACCCCGTTGCTGGTGCAGATCCTCTTCTGGTACTTCGCCGCCTGGAATGTTCTGCCCGAAGGCTTTCGCCAGTATGTCAATGACGACCACGCCTTCAGCATTCTGCCGGGCGACGTCTGGTGGTTTACGCCGGAATTTCTTTCGTCCGCCTGGGCGCTGGGGCTGTTTACCGCAGCGTTCCTCGTAGAAGAGATTCAGGCAGGGCTAGGGGCCGTACCGGCCGGGCAAATTGAAGCCGCAAAAGCGCAAGGGTTCAGCGATCTGGCGCTGTTTCGTTGGATTTTGCTGCCGCAGGGGCTGGAAAATGCCTGGCAACCGGTGGTGGGGCAGTATCTCAATCTGATGAAACTTTCGTCGCTGGCGACCGGGATTGGGTTTGCAGAGCTGACCTACCAGACCCGGCAGATAGAGAGTTTCAATGCTCATGCGCTGGAAGCCTTCACCGTAGGGAGCGTGCTGTATCTGGCGCTGGGGTTGATGATGAGCCTGTTGTTCAATCTGCCGCGTGGCTGGCGCGGGTTAAGCCGCAAGGAGGCGTACCGTGATCGCTAATATCACTGTTATCACCGATAACCTCAGCTATCTGTTGTTGGGACGGGCGTTACAGGGCGAGCCGGGCGGAGTGCTGCTGTCGGTGCTGATGACGCTGGGGGCCGGAGTGCTGGCTTTTCCTGGCGGTATTCTGCTGGCCTGCCTGGCGTGGCGGTATCCTGGCTTGCCGCGAAAAGTGCTGTTTGCCTGGGCGGAGCTGATCCGCGGGATCCCGCTGATCTTTGTCATCTTCTGGATGTGGTTTTTGCTGCCCTGGATAACCGGTGCGGATCTGCCAGGGGCCGTTACGGTGACGCTGGCGCTGGCCTGGTTCACCTCGGCCTCGGTAATGTACTCCACGCTCGCCGCGCTGAATGCGTTACCCGCAGGGCAATATGAAGCGGCAGTAAGTAGCGGATTTGGTGCCTGGCACATTTTGCAACTGGTGCTGCTGCCTCAGGCGCTGCGCAATGCGATACCATCGTTTATTGGCCTGCTCATTGCTTTACTCAAAGACACGTCGCTGGCATTTATTGTCAACGTACCGGAGCTGACCACCGTAGCCGGGCAGGTTAATAACCGGGTACAGGTATATCCGGCCGCGTTGTTCATCTTTACCGGTCTGGTGTACTACCTGCTGTGCAGCCTGTTAGAACTGAGCGTGAAGCGCTGGCAGCGCCGGCATCTACTGCCGACCAATTAACAATGAGACCAGCCCTGCCGCAATCAGTGGCCCTACCGGTACGCCCCGGAACAGGGCCACACCCAGCACCGTACCCACCAGTAATCCTGCTACCAACGAAGGCTGTGAACTCATCAGCGTGACGCCGCGACCGCCCAGCCACGAGACGAACACGCCAACCGCAATTGCCACCAGCGACTTCCAGTTCAAAAAGGAACTCATCAGCGTGGAAGGTGGCAGGGTACCGCTGGCAATGGGCGCCATCACGCCAATGGTCAGGATGACAATCCCGATAGTCAGCCCCTGTTTTTCAATCCAGGGAAAATAGGCATTGAGTGGCGTAATCCGCACGATGATGAGGACCATGACGGCAACAGCAACGGTGGTGTTATGGCTGAAAAAGCTCAGCGCCACCAGTCCAAGAAGAATAAAGAGAGTGGTATCAAACATGGAGAGGGTTTCGTTCCTTGTCAGAATAAAAGAAGCCTGCTTACCGTACTTTACGCGTAAGCGCATTGATAAGCAGGCTTTTTATACCGAAAGGCGCATTTTCGGGCAATCGCATTAACCCGTGATTAACAAGGCTTCCAGCGGGCTACCCTCCCGGATAAACACGGGTATTGTCTCAAGCCCGGCGGCCACCTGAATGCGCTGCCGGCCCTGATAACGCTCGCCATTAAGCGCCACCCAGCCGTGGTCCCCCGGCAGCCAGACGTCACGTTCGCGTGCCCCCGCCTGTAACACCGGAGCCACCAGCAAATCATCACCAAACAGATACTGGTCTTCTACCTGCCAGCTCTCGGCGTCGTCGGGGTAGTGCCAGAACAGGGGACGCATCAGCGGATCACCGTGCTGGTGGGCCGTATCAAACAGCGCATCCACATAGGGACGTAGTTTCTCGCGCACCCCAAGCCAGTGTTGCATGATGGCGAAATTCTCCTCGCCATAGCTCCATAATTCATTAGGCGAACCGCTGTTACATTGCGGGATGCCGTTACGGTAACTTTCCGGTGGCTGGATCTGCGGTTCACGGTAGCCGTGCATGCGCAGCACCGGGCAGAAGACTGCCCACTGGAACCAGCGGATCAGCAGCTCGTGGAAGGCGGGATCGTTGACGTTGCCCCCCTGGAAACCGCCAATGTCGGTCGTCCACCAGGGTATACCTGCCATCCCCATGTTCAGCCCGGCAGCCAGTTGGTTTCTGAACGCATGAAAAGAGGAGTGCACATCGCCAGACCACGCCAGCACGCCAAAGCGCTGGCTGCCCGCCCAGGAGCAACGCACCAGATTAACAATCTCCTTCTCGCCACTCGCAACAAGCCCGTCATAAAAGCCCTGGGCAAAATCGCGCGGGTACTGGTTCCCTGTCTCCAGAACCGGCCCGGCGTGATAGCGGTAGTTATCGAAGTCATAGGCGCGATATTCCGGCTCGGCTTCGTCCAGCCAGAAAAGTTTGATACCGAGATCGTAGTAATTTTTCTTTACCGTCTCCCAGACAAATTCGCGCGCCTGCGGATGGGTGGCATCAAAAAAGGTGGTATTACCCATAAAGTCGAGATTGACCTGTACGCCCCGATCGCTGGTGACCAGGTAACCTTTGGCTTTCATCACCGGGAACAGAGGACTTCGGGCCTCTACCGTCGGCCAGACGGAGACCATCAGCTCGATGCCCAGCGCTTTCAGCTCATCCACCATCGCTTTGGGATCGGGCCAGTCCACTGGGTCAAAGCACCAGGTGCCCTGATTCGGCCAGTGGAAGAAGTCGATGACCATCACCGAAAGCGGCAAGTGACGACGGCGATACTCGCGTGCGACTTCCAGCACCTCCTGCTGGGTGCGGTAGCGTAGTTTGCACTGCCATAGTCCGCTGGTGAAGCCGGGAGCAGGGGGCGGCGTGCCGGTGGCTTTCGCGTATTGACGGGTAATGGTCTGAATGCTGTCGGCGGCGGTTATCCAGTAGTCCATCTCCTGGGTCACTTTTGCCTGCCACTGAGTCTGGTTTTTGGCAAAGCTGGCTTCGCCGATGGCCGGGTTGTTCCACAGCAGACCATAGCCAAGGCTGGACTGCATAAAAGGCACGCTGGCCTGGGAGTTACGCTGCGCCAGCTCCAGCACACAGCCTTTCAGATCCAGCCACGGCTGCTGGTACTGTCCCATACCGTAGATGCGCTCATCGGCACGGGATTCAAAACGCACGGTCAACTGGTACTTGCCGCCAGGCAGGGGTTTAAATTCGCGCCCGTCCAGTTTAAGGGCGCTGATGTATTTGTCCTGACTCTTTTCGCTGGCACCAATGCCGACGGTGGAGCGCTGTCGCCACATCTCTTCCAGCAGCAGTTCGCCGCGCTGGTTATAAAAGGCCAGTTGGCCTTTCAGGTTGAGGACGGCGGTAATGTTGCCGTTACGCAGGGTCAGTTGCTCTGGCTGGGCGCTGACCTTCGGCTGACTGGCCGCTGGCGCTAACAGCGCATGCAGGTTATCGCTGAATTGTGGGGCGCAGGTGGCCCGCACGCGCAGGCTGTTTACGCCCCAGGGCTCAATGCGCAGGATCTGACGCTCAAAACGCCATTCAATGCTGTCAGGGTGTTGGATCAGTTCGCTCATAATGAATACGTCCTTTTACGAAAGACTTTGACGGGCAAGGTTTATGGATTTCATGGTGCTGTCGTCGAGTTTGTACCAGCGCAGCGTGGCGAAGGCCGCCAGCGACAGCAGGCCGGGCACGACGGTAAACAGGGCAACGATGCAGTACATTGCCGTTGAAGTTTGTTCCGGCGCGTTAGCCACGTAACCACTCAGACTCAGCGTCCAGCCTACGATCGCACCGCTGATGGCCATACCCAGCTTCAGCACCGCAAGGAAAGTAGAGAAAATCACACCGTCCATGCGTTTCTTCTGCAACCATTCGCCGTAGTCTGCCACGTCCGCCATCATCACCCACATCAGGGTGGTGGTGGACTGATACAGCGTTGAAACGATAAACGTGAGAGGCACCAGCACAAAAATGGATTTCGGGGCAAAGAACAAGGCGATGCTGAGGACGCCAGCCAGTACCGAGCAGTAACCAAACATCTGGACTTTGCTGAAGTTACGGGTCAGGCGTTTTGCCAGTGCACTGCCTGCCGCTTTACCCAGAATATGCGCGCCGAGCATCCACATAAAATAGCTGGCACTGCCAAGATAATAGGTCACGAAATACATCATGGCACCGAGACGAATAACCCCAAAGCCAATATTGGTTATCACCAGCATGGCAACCACGCGCCATTGATCGTTACGTAACAAATCACGTAGTTCAGCAAGGTAATTATTATGTGTGGCCGGCGCTTTAATGCGTTCGCGAGTATTTGCAAAACAGATCCAGAACATAATCACCGCTGCGCTTGCCATTATGGCCATCGCCCAGCGGTAACCCAATAATTTGTCATCACCGCCAAGATATTGAGCCAGAGGCATCATAAAGAAGGTCGACATTGCGCCACCAAGGGTCGCTAAAAAGAAGCGATAGGATTGCAATGAAATACGATCCTCATTATTAGGCGTGATGACAGCACCCATTGAGCAGTAAGGAATATTAATCGCGGTATACATCAGCATCATCAGCGTATAACTGATGGTAGCGAAAATCATCTTACCGGAAAGGGTCAGCGATTCAGGCACGGCGTAGGTCAGCAGGCAGCTGGCCCCGAAGGGAAGTGCAAGCCAGAGCATCCAGGGACGGAATTTTCCCCAGCGGGTTTTGGTACGATCCGCAAGATAACCCATCGCCGGGTCGATAATAGCGTCAGCGGTACGCGCGAGTAAAAACATGGTGCCCACGAAGGCGGCGGGTAATCCTACAACGTCCGTATAATAAAAGGTCAGAAAGATAATGACGTTATCCAGCCCGACGTGGCTTGCCATGTCGCCCAGTCCATAACTGATTTTTTCTTTACGGGTGATCGTTAAATTCATTGTATTCACCAGACTCTGTAAGGTTATTTCAGGGGGGTACTGAATATATGGTGTGTCAATATTGGATGGTTAACAATTACGAGATCTGCCTTCGGAATTATGGAAACTGCTTTTCGTGATACCGGTAACAATTTATTTATGCATACTGCAAATAATAAATAACCCGCTTTTAAGGCGAAAAGAAAGAGATATTAGGGCAGGAATCGTTTCAGCCGCAATTGACATCAGGATAATCTGGTCCTGTCATTAAATCGTCACCTTAAGTGATTATTACTACCTTCATCTGGACAAAAAACAGGCATAAAAGATGAACGATCCGATGCAATATGAAGTGCTTCTCATCACGTTATCTTTTATTACCATGATGGTGGTGCTGGTTCTGGCGGTACTGATGCTGGAAAAAGCGGGCTGGCCATAACGCCACGCCCTGTTGCCTCACGGCAGGCGATGAAAACTGACCTGTTGCGGGCGCGCGATGCGCAGGTAATCCTCGGTGTTGAGAATAATAGACTTCTCCAGAAGTCCGGCGTTAAAAGCTATCTCCTCAACGCGTTCAAACAGGAGCGGGTCGGCGACCAGTTTCAGGTCCGGATGAAAACTAAAGGGAGGGATGGCACCAAATACACAGGCCGTTAAGCTTTCAACTTCCGCCGGGCTTGCCAGCGAGGCTTTAGTGCCGCCAAAAAAGGATGCCAGTTGCGATAAGTCTGCCTGCAGATCAGCGGCCAAAATCGCCAGGACATGTCGTTTTACCCCGTTGCCTTTAATTTTACAGACCAGCGCTTTGGCGCCCTGGGCCAGGGCCGTTTTACGTATTTCACTCACCGCTTCGCATTTACCAGAGGCTTCGTGTTCAACCACACGATAGCGTGCATGGTGCGCATCAAGGGTTTCTATAAGATGCTGATGGATATCAAGACTGGCAATGGTGGACATTATCGCTCCCGGATGAATAGCGTAAAACCCAAGAGTAATGCAGCGCGACGGGGATGAAAATAAAAAAGCCGCCTGAGAAGAAGGCGGCTTAAAAAGCACTCATTTCAACAACGCTGTTATGTGTACTATTTTCAAAGGCCAGACGCTAATGGCGCGAATGGAAAATCGAGTTTGTCCGGAAGTAATATGCCATATCGACGGCGGGGCAAGAGGGGAAATAGCTGCATTTTTGTACCGCAATTTGCCCCTTAGGGTATTGTGCGCGAAAAACAGCCAGCGGGGGATCGCTGGCTGCCGGTTCGATTAACTGCCGGAGGTGGCAGCCTGTTTATGAAAAAGCTCGCGGAACACAGGATAAATATCTTCCTGGTCGCGGATGTGCTGGATAGCGAAGTTGTCGAACATCGTTTGCAGATGCTCGTACTCCCGCCAGAGCGTCTGATGCGCACGACGGGTGATTTCAATGTAACTGTAGTAACGCACCACCGGGAGGATCTTTTTCGCCAGAATCTCGTGACACAACGGCGAGTCGTCTGCCCAGTTATCACCATCCGAGGCCTGCGCGGCGTAAATATTCCATTGGGTAGGATCGTAACGTGCCTTCACCACTTCATCCATTAGCTTCAGCGCACTCGACACGATGGTGCCGCCTGTCTCCTGCGAGTAAAAGAACTCATGCTCGTCCACCTCTTTTGCCTGGGTATGGTGGCGAATATAGACGACCTCGACGTTTTTATAGGTCCGACTCAGGAAGAGATAGAGCAGGATGTAAAAGCGCTTGGCCATATCCTTGGTGGCTTGATCCATTGAGCCTGATACGTCCATCAGGCAGAACATTACGGCCTGGCTCGATGGCTCCGGGCGCTTTTCATAATTTTTGTAGCGTAAATCAAAGGTGTCGATAAAAGGTACGCGTTCAATCTTCGCACGCAGCTCCGCAATCTCTTTACGCAGACGCTCCTCTTCCAGTAGCTGGGCAGGTTCACTTCTGGCTACGTTGTCCAGATCCTCTTCAAGTGCGCGTAGTTCGCGTCGCTTACCGGCAGTCATCGCCGTGCGTCGCGCCAGCGAGTTCTGCAGAGAGCGCACGACGCTGATGTTGGCAGGCACGCCGTTTGCCGTATATCCCGCCCGGTGGGTTTTATACTCATTGAGCTGTCGGTGCTGATTTTTCTTCAGATTAGGCAGCGCCAGATCTTCGAAAAGCAGGTCCAGATATTCGTCTTTCGAAATCTGGAAGACAAATTCATCCTGACCTTCGCCGTCGGCGCTGGCTTCTCCCTGACCACTCCCACCGCCGCCACCGCCACCCTGAGGGCGCTCGATACGGTCATTCTGTACAAAGTGATCGTTACCAGGGTGGACACGATGGCGTAAGCCGCCGCGTCCCTGATGGAACATCGGTTCGCTGATGTCATCAATGGGAATTGAGACGGACTCACCGGTCTCAACGTCGGTGACGGAGCGTTTGTTAATCGCTTCGGAAATCGACTGCTTTATTTGCGCTTTATAACGGCGTAAAAATCGCTGGCGGTTAACCGTGCTCTTATTTTTACCGTTAAGTCTTCGGTCAATGAACCAGGTCATAGGCCCTCCGGTACTGCATTTGCCAACTTCTTATGGCGTTGTAATGCCGGACGGCATACCGCCCGTCCGGCCTACAGTTCTCATTGTTCTGGCCCGATACCGCGTACCGGGCAGGCATGACGTTAAGACGATTTGCGCACGCGCAGATACCATTCGCAAAGCAGACGAACCTGTTTGCGGGTGTACCCTTTTTCCATCATGCGGTCGACAAAATCGTCGTGCTTTTTCTGCTCATCGGTAGAGGTTTTGGCGTTGAACGAGATAACCGGCAGTAGCTCCTCGGTATTGGAGAACATTTTCTTCTCAATAACCGTGCGCAGTTTTTCGTAACTGGTCCAGTTCGGGTTGCGGCCACTGTTATTTGCCCGGGCGCGCAGCACGAAATTTACTATCTCATTGCGGAAATCTTTCGGATTGCTGATCCCCGCCGGTTTTTCGATTTTTTCCAGTTCTGCATTCAACGACTCACGGTCAAACAGCTGGCCGGTATCCGGGTCGCGGTACTCCTGATCCTGGATCCAGAAATCGGCATAGGTGACATAGCGGTCAAAAATGTTTTGCCCGTACTCGGAATAGGATTCCAGATAGGCCGTCTGGATCTCTTTGCCAATAAACTCAGCGTATTTCGGGATCAGATAACCTTTGAGGAATTCAAGATAACGTTCGGCCTGTTCCTGCGGAAACTGCTCGCGTTCAATTTGCTGTTCGAGCACATAGAAAAGGTGCACCGGGTTTGCCGCCACTTCGACATGATCAAAGTTAAACACGCGGGAGAGGATTTTAAAGGCGAAACGGGTCGACAGGCCGTTCATCCCCTCATCCACACCGGCATAATCACGGTACTCCTGATAGGACTTGGCTTTCGGGTCGGTATCTTTCAGGCTTTCACCGTCATACACGCGCATTTTCGAGTACACGCTGGAGTTTTCTGGCTCTTTCAGGCGCGACAGAATAGAGAATCGCGCGAGGGTTTCCAGCGTACCGGGCGCGCAGGGCGCATGGGTCAACTCACTGTGGTTAAGCAGTTTTTCGTAAATCTTGATCTCTTCGGAGATACGCAGGCAATAAGGCACCTTGACGATATAAACGCGGTCAAGGAAGGCCTCATTGTTTTTATTGTTACGGAAACTCACCCATTCTGATTCGTTAGAGTGCGCAAGAATAATACCGTTAAAAGGCAGCGCGGAGATGCCTTCCGTACCGTTGTAGTTCCCCTCCTGCGTAGCGGTTAACAGAGGGTGCAGCACCTTAATGGGTGCCTTGAACATCTCCACGAACTCCATAATGCCCTGGTTGGCCCGGCACAGCGCGCCTGAGTAACCATAGGCATCCGGATCGTTTTGAGCATGGTTTTCCAGTTTACGGATATCAACTTTACCCACCAGCGCCGAGATGTCCTGGTTGTTCTCATCACCAGGCTCAGTTTTGGCAATCGCAATCTGCTCAAGGATGGAGGGCCAGACTTTGACGACGCGGAATTTAGAGATGTCGCCGCCAAAATCATGCAGACGTTTTGCCGCCCACGGAGACATGATAGTGCCAAGGTAACGACGGGGTACGCCGTACTCTTTTTCCAGAATCTGCGCATCTTCCTGCGGGTTAAACAGGCACAACGGGTGATCGTTGACCGGGCTGCGTTCGCCGTTGGCGCTCAGTACGTAAATAGGGACACGCTGCATTAAGGCTTTCAGCCGCTCTGCCAGCGAAGATTTACCGCCACCGACCGGGCCGAGCAGATACAGGATCTGTTTCTTCTCTTCCAGCCCCTGGGCGGCGTGTTTGAGATAGGAGACAATCTGCTCAATAGCCTCTTCCATACCATAAAACTCTTCGAACGCCGGGTAGCGTCCGATAACCCTATTCGAAAAGAGACGGGAAAGCCGTGGCTCTAGCGCAGTGTCCACCATTACTGGCTCCCCAATAGCCATCAATAGTCTTTCAGCTGCGTTAGCATAGGCACTGCGATCCTGCTTACAAATAGCAAGAAACTCCTGCAGTGTGAACTCTTCGTCCTTGGCAGCTTCATAGCGCTGGCGGTAGTGATCGAATATATTCATGGCATGCCGTCCTATTGTAATCGATGGGAACATTTTAAAAGTACGGGCAATTTTTACTTTTAGCGTCGTAAACCAACAGGATAAAAAATGACTTATCGTCCTATTTGTTATGAGCGTGTATCGAGTTTTGATCAAGTCGTAAGCGGAGCGGGTCTGGATGATCGGCGTTCAATTATTGAACAATCTTTAGATGATAATTCTGAAAAATTTAGTGATGATAGGATTTATATAATAGATGAGGGCGTTTCTGCGTTTAAAAATGCCAACATTTCACCCGGCTCGAATTTAGGTAAATTTTTACAGTATGTGCGTAATCGCAAGTCTGGGACTGCCGATGCATTAATAGTCACATCATAAGATCGCTTGAGTCGTCGTTCGTCGTAGGCGGAAAATACTATTCAATTCATCGTTGTTAGTGGCATTGTCGTACATCATATCAGTACGGGTTTAGTGTTAAAAAACGATGACAGTTTCTCAAAAATACTCATGGAAATTATCCTACAGTGTTCGCATAACGAATCGCTGATGAAGTCAGTACGTGCGAAGGTGGTATGGCAGAACAAGGTGCAAAGAGCGGCAGCTAATGGTGAGGTAGTATCCAACCGTATGCCATTCTGGTTAGAAAACATTGATAACAAGTACTCGATCATTCAGGAACAGGCTGTACTCATTGTGCAGTGTTTTGAATGGTACAGGCAGGGGTTTAGTACTGGTGAAATTGTTAAACGGCTTGATAATCCTAAGTGGCAGATGGTTAGGGTATCGAGGCTCATTCGTGACCGCAGATTGTTAGGGAACATAAGCGGCACAACGATGAGGTGATCTCGAATGTGTACCCAAAAATCATTGATGATGCACTATTCCTAACTGCTAACCGTATGATGGATACGGTTATGACTGATAAGAAAAAGCCTGCTGGGGATCTTCTTCTTGAGCCATCTGTAGTTAAACAAATATTCTCATTGTCAGAAAGTGGGCTTGGATCTGGAGCCATAGTAAAGCGATTACCAAAAGGCTGGAGTACGGTAAACGTATTAAGAGTACTTAGAGATAAAAAAGTTGTTGAAATGATAATTATCGACAACCTTACATTTGAACGAGTAAATACAAAACTCACTGCAAATGGTGTTGCAAACTGTATAAGAAAAGATGTAACCCTTGCACAAGATGATTACATTACAAACCTTTTCTCAAGAATTCTAAAGTGTGGTTGTTGTGGTGGCAATATTGCAATCCATTACAACCATGTAAGAACGAAGTATGTAATTTGTAGAACGAGGGAAGAGAAGAAAAGATGTGCTGCTAAATCTATTCAACTGTAATAGCAGGTTTATCACCCATCAGTCCTTTATATAATTGCTTAAGTCTGGTATGAACTTTAGTTTGTTTGCTATCGAGTTTTGCTAATTTATTAATGACATCATCGATGGTTTTCGATAATTTCCATTTTGGAATGGCATTGGTCTTTTTTACACGCTCCGAAAAATAACATGTAAAAATCTCACTTGCTATCTTGTATTTTTGAGATGATATGAAAAAGTACAGAGTGTGTAATTTAAATATTTCTTCTATTATGGTTTTTTTTGTTTTCTTTTAGAGAATAACCATACCACATTAGCTCTGATTTTTCTGAGTCAAACTTCAACTTATAGCCAGAGTTATACGGATCTTTTATGTCTTTGAGTTCAGAGAAGTGAGTTTTCAATTTATTATATCTAGGAAGTACTTCTTCTCGATGACTCTTAACAACGATTTCAAGAACCTTTACCAACTCAATGAAACTCCCATCAATTGAGTCACTCACAACTCAACTCAGCATTGTTTTTACATTGTTTTTAAGGAATTTAATTGCATCAGGTAAACCATTTTGATTTAGTTTTGGTTTAAGCCACTTCTTTGTTTGTAATACTGCGTAAACTGCAGCACTTGCAATAGCAATGATACATAAAGCACTTACCCAATCCGTTACAGAACCCCACTCGAAACCTTTCGAACCAGCGAAAAGTACTTTTATAAAAAACAGAATTTCTAAGGAAGCAATAATCCCTATCATAATAAAGAAAGGTGTAGAATATTTTTTAATGTCCATATCAAGCCTTAATCAAAATCAGTTGCAACACATCACCACCACTGAAACTTATATAAATATTTTTTAAGATAAATCCCAATATTATGTTACTACTTTAACGACAAAGACCGTCTTATTATTGCTGTCGTTCAGACAATGCCAGAGGCTGATGATGGATACAGTAGAGCAGTTGAACGGAACGTACTTCTATGCTGGTAAATCTAATTTAAGTGCTGCTGAATTGTTCTTCATGGTGTTTTGTGAGAAGACTGTAGAACAGTTTGGATGAGGTGTTGCCGATTTCGCGGCAGTTATTGCAATAGTTTCAGGCCGAAACGATCTACCTACTCGCACCAAACCTGGTGGGTCTATTACTGGTACGTCGTATGCGTCGAAAGCATCCCGAGCGGTATTTAAAAAGGCAAAGTTCCCATTCGGTTTGTCGCTTCCAACTTGGTTAGGTGGGTACACTCCCTGGACCGCAAGAAAACAAATGGTACGTAACATCGCTCCATTCGTTGGACGTACTATACCGCTAATCGGTGTATTGATACTTGCGAATGACGTATCTCAAATTGTCTATCGTACCATCAGCGAGTACAACGCTATTGCAAGGGGAAATGACAAGCTATGGTAGATAACATTGAGGAACGAGTTTATGAAATCGTTCGCCCATATGCAGGGACATATGTATTGTCTGATAAACCAGTTCTATTGACTCCAGTGACAGATCTCGATAGTGATCTGTCTATCGATGAACTGGAGGCTGAGGATCTGATGGAGCGGTACTTCAACGAACTACATGTAGACAGAGGGGATTTTAATATCAAAACATATTTTCCCGACACTCCGGTTTCATGGAATCCATTTAAAAAAACAGAGCCAGTACCAGTACCCGATTTTACTATAAGTATGTTAATCGAGTCAGCTAAAGCCGGACGATGGTTATATGACTAATTTATCTATAAAAATATTGATACGTCTGAAATTTTGAATCGCCACGGATAATCTAGACACTCCTGAGCCGTCGATAATATTGATTTTCATATTCCGTCGGCGGCATCTGATCACTCGAACCATGCCGACGCTTACTGTTATAAAGCATTTCGATGTAATCAAAAATATCGCTGCGGGCTTCTTCCCGCGTTCCATAGATCTTTTTCTTTATCCGTTTACGCTTCAGCAACTGGAAAAGCTTTCTGCAACCGCATTATCGTGGCAGTTACCGCGACGGCTCATGCTGCCTTCCAGACCGTGTGATTTCAGGAACGACTGCCACTCATGGCTTGCGTACTGACTGCCCTGATCAGAGTGAACCAGCACCTGTTTTTGGGGATTACGCCGCCATACAGCCATCAGCAGTGCGTTCAGGACATTGTCCTTTGTCATCCGGGATTGCATTGACCAGCCGATAATTTTGCGTGAGAACAGATCAACCACCACGGCAAGATACAGCCAGCCTTCGTGGGTCCTGATATAAGTGATGTCCGTTACTCAACGCTCATGCGGAGCATCCGGATTGACCTGTCGCTGGGGCCTGTTGGGTGTCACGATGCAGGCCTCGCCTTTACGTGCCCGCGGGCTCCGGTATCCGACCTGAGCTTTTATTCCGGCACGCTTCATCAGCCGCCAGACACGGTTCACTCCGCACTGCTGTCCGGTATCACGCAGATCGAGATGGATCTTGCGATAACCATAAACGCATCCCGACTCCAGCCAGAACTGTTTGATCTGTCCTGTCAGTCTCAGGACTGTCTGATGGCGTTGTGAATGCGGCTGCTGAAGCCAGGCGTAAAAGCCACTGGGATGAACATCCAGCACCCTGCAGAGCAGACGAACAGGCCAGCAACGGGAATTGTCACGAATAAAGGCGTACCTCAGTCGGACAGCTTTGCGAAGTACGCCGCGGCTTTTTTAATATGTCCCGTTCGTCGGTAACCCGCTTCAGCTCTTTCTGAAGACGGCGTATCCCGACCTGAGCATCTGCCTTTTCTTTATTAGTGTTAGGATACGGACCGTACTTCGTTATCCAGGCGTAAAGGCTGTGGGTGGTGATATCGAGACGTGTTGCAACACTGGAAACAGAATGACCATGATAAAAAACCTGTTTGACTGCTTCAATTTTAAACTCTTCGGGATAACGTTTACCGCTCATGGGCACCTCTCTTTAAGTCATCTTAAATGACTCCGAGGTGTCTGTTAAACCCGTGGCGATTCATATCAGTACGACATGCTACTGCGTTGCCTTTTGTAATGCATAAGTAAAATAATTTGGGATGAATGAGGAGGGCGGTTACACTTCTTACGCCGATTATTGACAACAGGAAAGAAAGGACTGTGACCAAATTCAAACTCCTGGCACTGGGTGTGCTAATCGCGACTTCAACCTTTGCTGCCAGTGCCGAAAACAACTTTTCGCTCGGTGCGGGCGTGGGCGTGGTGGAGTCTCCTTATAAACAGTACGACAACAAAGCCTATCCGGTGCCGGTTATCACCTACGAGAGCGATGACTTCTGGTTCCGTGGATTAGGTGGCGGGTACTACCTGTGGAACGATCAGGCAGACCAGCTCTCGGTCTTTGCAGCCTACTCCCCCTGGAGCTTCAAGCCTGGTGACAGCGACAATAATCAGTTGCGTCAGTTGAATAAGCGTAAATCAACCGCGGTGGCGGGCCTCTCTTACATTCATAATACCGAGTACGGTTTCCTGCGTACTGCGATTGCAGGGGATATACTGGATAACAGCAATGGTGTGACCTGGGACCTGGCGTGGCTTTATCGCTACACCAACGGTGGTCTGACCCTGACGCCAGGGATTGGGGTTGAGTGGAGCAGCGACAACCAGAATGAATACTACTACGGCGTGTCCCGTTCTGAATCCCGCCGTAGTGGCCTCGACAGCTACGATCCGGACAACGGCTGGAGCCCGTATCTCGAACTGACCGCCAGCTATCGTCTGACTGATAACTGGAGCGTTTACGGCACCGGTCGTTATACGCACTTGTCTGACGATATCAAAGACAGTCCGATGGTTGATAAATCCTGGGCCGGGCTGCTATCGGCAGGTGTGACCTATCGCTTCTGATTGTGCTTTTTGATAGTGCAATTTGTGCACGCAAACAGGGCCTTTGGCCCTGTTTTACTTTACGGTGGTGCATTATTAAAAGGAGGACGAAATGACAGAGAAACATGTTCTGTTTGCCGGCACCCATACGCTGCCTGCTATCGGCCAGGGGACCTGGTACATGGGTGAAAATGAACGACAGCGGTCGCAGGAAGTTGATGCACTGCGTGCGGGCATTGACCTTGGACTCGGAGTGATCGACACCGCAGAAATGTACGCCGATGGGGGAGCGGAAGAGGTCGTGGGCGAGGCACTGCGCGGAGGCTTGCGCGATAAAGTCTACCTCGTTTCTAAAGTCTACCCGTGGAATGCCGGGGGTAAGAAAGCCATCGCCGCCTGTGAAGCCAGCCTGCGTCGCCTGAACACTGATTATCTGGATTTATACCTGCTGCACTGGCGCGGTAACTTCTCCCTTGCCGAAACCGTAGAGGTGATGGAAACCCTCATTGAGCAGGGCAAAATTCGCCGCTGGGGCGTATCCAACCTTGATTACAGCGACATGCAGGCATTGTGGCAGGTCCAGGGCGGCAACGCCTGTGTGACCGACCAGGTGCTTTACCATCTCGGTTCACGGGGTATCGAATATGATCTGCTGCCCTGGTGCCAGCAGCAACAGATGCCAGTCATGGCCTACTGTCCATTAGCCCAGGCGGGACGTTTGCGTGACGGCTTAATGCACAACCGCGTCGTGGAGGAGGTTGCGGCGGCGCATCAGGCTACTGCAGCGCAAATTTTGCTCGCCTGGGTTATCAGCCATCAGGGTGTGATGGCGATTCCCAAAGCGGCAAGCGTGGCGCATGTGGAAGAGAATGCAGCAGCGCTAAGGATTACGCTGAGTGAAGAGGAGTTATCCCGGCTGGATAAAGCGTTTCCTGCACCGGGAAGGAAAACGCCGCTCGATGTCGTATAGCGGTGAGATAACGCCCTTCCCTGGCGGGAAGGGCGTGAAAGGATTAACGTTTCACAACCTTGATTGTCTGCGCGAGGCGTGACGGGTTTTCTTCAGTTGTCTTCTGCGCTTTCGTAGCACAGGCAGACTCCACGCACACGAAGTTTTTATAGCCGTCATCGGGCATATCGGCCATGCTCTTAGCCAGTGCCGGGCCAGGGTTCCAGCCGACCACATTATAGTGATGGTGATGGACCACTTCGATAGCGCGATTGAGAGCGCCGTCATGAATGATGCTACAGGCTTCCGGGTTCAGGTAGACGCGGTCGGTACGATCCGGGAAGGTTTGCACGCCATCGGTTAAGGCGTCTTCTTTTGCATCATTGACCTTATCAATAAAACGGTCGCCCAGGCCGCTGACTTTCACGGCATGGATATCCCCTACGTTGAAGTAGGTGTGCAGCGCAGAGTGGGTTTCAAACTCGCCGTGCGCTTCCAGTTCGATTTCACAGGTTTTGCCGAGCTTAAAGCGCGCAAGCAGAGTGAAGTCGTGTTCCCAGTACTGACGGGACGCGTCGCTGCTTTGAAGTTCAAAGGTCAGCACCACGCCGTTATCGTCTTCATTATGGGCTTTCAGTGTCCACGGCAGATTACGGGCAAAACCGTGAGCCGGCAGTCCCTGCTTCGCTGCCGGACCGAACCACGGCCAGCAGATAGGCACGCCGCCACGCAGGGCGACGCCAGGTTTAAAAGGCGTGTTGTCGCTTAACCACAGAACCTCATCTTCACCCTGCGGCTTCCAGGAGAGAAGATGTGCGCCGTTGAGTGCGACGGATGCTTTCACCATCGGATGATCGACAACAATAATATCAAGTTCGTCATTTAAGCGGCGGGAGAGGGTAGGGGTAATTTGTTCGACAACCGGGAGAGCAAAAATTGTGTTTATCATGGTGCAATCCTTCGTTAGCGTGACACTAAAACAAAAAAAGGCGACCGAGGTCGCCTTTATAGATCAGAATCTCATCTCACTTATTTGGAGATGTGAGCGATCAGGTCCAGAACTTTGTTGGAGTAACCGGTTTCGTTGTCGTACCAGGAAACCAGTTTCACGAAGTTGTCGTTCAGCGCGATACCCGCTTTAGCATCGAACACGGAAGTGCAAACTTCACCGTTGAAATCGGTAGAAACCACGTCATCTTCGGTGTAACCCAGAACGCCTTTCATTGCGCCTTCAGAAGCCGCTTTGATCGCTTTCTTGATTTCTTCGTAAGACGCTGCTTTTTCCAGACGAACGGTCAGGTCAACAACAGAAACGTTCGGAGTAGGAACGCGGAACGCCATACCAGTCAGTTTGCCGTTCAGTTCTGGCAGAACTTTACCAACAGCTTTCGCTGCACCGGTAGAAGACGGGATGATGTTCTGGGATGCGCCACGACCGCCACGCCAGTCTTTATGAGACGGGCCATCAACGGTTTTCTGGGTTGCAGTGGTCGCGTGAACTGTAGTCATCAGACCTTCGATGATGCCGAAGTTGTCGTTGATAACTTTAGCCAGCGGTGCCAGGCAGTTGGTGGTGCAGGATGCGTTAGAAACGATGTCCTGGCCTTCGTATTTGTCAAAGTTAGCGCCTTTAACAAACATCGGGGTGTTGTCTTTAGAAGGACCAGTCAGAACCACTTTTTTCGCGCCAGCAGTGATGTGCTTACGAGCAGTTTCGTCGGTCAGGAAGATACCGGTAGCTTCAGCAACAACGTCAACGCCGATTTCGTTCCACTTCAGGTTAGCCGGATCTTTTTCAGCAGTTACACGGATGGTTTTGCCGTTAACAACCAGGTGGCCGTCTTTCACTTCTACGGTGCCGTTGAAGCGGCCGTGAGTGGAGTCATATTTCAGCATGTACGCCATGTACTCTGCGTCTAACAGATCGTTGATACCAACGATTTCGATGTCAGAACGTTCCTGAGCAGCACGGAAAACAATGCGACCGATACGGCCAAAACCGTTGATACCTACTTTGATAGTCATATATTCCACCAGCTATTTGTTAGTGAATAAAAGGTTGGCTGTAAAATTACAAAAACCTTACGCAGCGTCAAGCGGAATCGTGTCAATCATTGCGACAAATCATATTCCGCCTAACCTTTGTTCGACTGATTCGTCCCACTCTTCCCATGAGCATTCTCCCCTAATGGGGACGCCGCCCCGAATTTTAAAGGTCACGCAGGATAAAAATGTGAGCAACATCACAATTACCCCTCCGGGTGCCAGGCGCGCTTAAGTTTAGAACAAAAGTTAGTTCTTCATTGTTAATGTTTTGTTAGAATCTACAGAGTGTAATATGCGTTCTTATTGCGAGATGTGAGCCTATGACGACGAATTCTTCTCAGGACGAACTGAAAAAAAATCTTACAGAAATGCAGTTCTACGTGACGCAAAATCACGGCACCGAACCCCCTTTCACCGGGCGGTTACTGCATAACAAGCGGGAAGGGGTTTACCACTGTTTAGTCTGTGACGCCGCACTGTTTCAGTCCCAAAGCAAATTTGATTCTGGCTGCGGCTGGCCCAGCTTTTACGAGCCGGTTGCCGACGGTGCTATCCGTTACATTAACGATTACTCTCACGGTATGCAGCGCATCGAAATTCGCTGTGGAAAATGCGATGCCCACCTGGGGCATGTTTTCCCCGATGGCCCGCAACCTACCGGGGAACGTTACTGCGTTAACTCCGCTTCCCTGAGCTTTTCTGACGATGAGAATGGCGAACAGATCAAAGGTTAACGAATCGATTCAGCAATTATTCCACTGGAGCTAATTAATTATGGATCTTGATCACGTCATTAACAGCATGACGCCGGAAATTTATCAGCGTCTCGTTACGGCAGTGGAGTTGGGAAAATGGCCCGATGGCGTCGCGCTGACGCCTGAGCAAAAAGAGAACAGCCTGCAGCTGGTGATGCTCTGGCAGGCAAAAAACAACACACAGGCACAACACATGACCATCGACACGCAGGGTCAGATGGTGATGAAAACCAAACAGCAGCTCAAGGAAGAGTTTGGGATTGGTTCGAAGCCCATCGCCACTCTCAAGATCCAATAACGCGTGTGAAAACGGTCCGGCCAGAAGGCCGGACGCGAAGATTACGCCTGGGTTTCCAGCCAGTCCGCCAGTGTGTATAAGGTCGCGCCTTCGGCGGCCATATCCATAAAGGCCTGTGCGCTGTCGCGTGCGTTCAGATTCACACCACGGCAGCCATCGGTTATCACATTGACCTGGTAACCCAGTTTTAGCGCATCCAGCACCGTGTATTTCACGCAGTAGTCGGTGGCCAGACCGAGCACGGTGAGCACACTGATAGCATGCGCACGCAACCAGTCATCCAGTGCCGTTTTTTGCCGATGCCCGTTATCGAAAAACGCGCTGTAGCTGTCGATAGCCGGGTTCTCACCCTTATGAATGATTTCACTGATGTCTGCACGGTTGAGCAGGGGGTGCAATTGCGCCCCTTCGCTATGCTGGACGCAATGATCCGGCCAGAAGGTTTGTGGCAAACCCTCTAGCTGCCCCTGCGTAAAAGGCTCAACGCCATGCTGACTGGCGAAGCTGCCGTGGTTTGCCGGGTGCCAGTCCTGGGTTGCAATAACCGGCTCATGTCGGGCGTGGCTCCAGTCAATCAATTGGTTTGCCACATCCACCGTGCTGTCGCCTTCCGCTACGGCCAGCGCCCCTCCGGCGCAGAAATCATTTTGCAAATCCACAAGCAGTAACGCACGTTGTTTCATGTCGCCTTCCTTACTCATCAGGGGTCAGTTCGCCCCGCAGATTCTGACTCATGGCTTTACGGATAGCCGCTGCATCCAGATTCTGACTCAGCAGATAATGCAGTTTCGTCAGGGTCGCCTCGACGGTCATATCGGCACCACCAATCACACCGGCATGCGCCAGTGCGTTGCCAGTGGCGTAGCCGCCCATGTTGACCTTACCGGACATACACTGGGTGAGGTTTACCACCACGATGCCGCGATCGCTGGCTTCCTGCAACTCCTTGAGGAACTCACGGTTCTGTGGAGCATTTCCAACGCCGTATGAGCGCAGGATCAGGGCCTTGACCGGCTGGCGTAAAAAGTTGCGCACCACATCGGCAGAGATACCTGGATAGAGGGTCACCACGCCAATCGGCTGGGGTGTTATCGGATGCACACTCAGCGCCCCCTCGCCATGAGGAGCGGGCGGAGTATTAAGACGACGAATGTGGATGCCGGCTTCAAGCAGGGGCGCAAGATTAGGTGAAGCAAAGGCATCAAAACCGTCTGCGTGGGCTTTGGTGGTGCGATTGCCGCGATACAAACGATTATTGAAAAATAACGTCACTTCGCTGATCGGGAAGTTAGCCGCCACGTACAGTGCATTCAGCAGATTAATCTGCCCATCGGAACGTAGCTCGGCCAGCGGGATTTGCGAACCGGTGACGATAACAGGCTTGCTGAGGTTTTCCAGCATAAATGAGAGCGCCGAGGCGGTGTAGGCCATGGTGTCGGTGCCATGCAGGATCACGAAGCCATCGTAGTCGTCGTAGTGGGCCTTGATATCGTCCGCAATATGCAGCCAGTCTTCGGGGGTCATATCCGAAGAGTCCATCAGCGGATCATATTCGTGAATAGTGAAATCCGGCATTTCCGGACGATGGAATTCAGGCATCAGGGCCAGCTGGCGCTGTAAATGGCCGGAAACCGGAACATAGCCGTGTTCAGAACGTTGCATACCGATAGTCCCGCCGGTATACGCCACATAAATTGATTTTTTCTGCATGGTAGAGGATGTATTAGCACAACGTGGGGGGAGTATATACACAGTGAATGATTGATGCAGCGAAAGCCAACAGAAAAGGCGGAGGCTTTCGCCACCGCCCTGGGAGGAATTAGACCGTAAGCGTTATTTGATATTGGCGCAGGTCAGGCAGAACGCATAACGGTTCTGTGGATCGTTAAACGCGGCCAGTTTGTCAGTTTCGGCTTTCACCTGTACGGCTGCGCTGGCCAGCGGTGCAGGAAGATAGGCCTGCAATGCCTGCGGTAACATGGCGCGAACGGAGCCAGACATGCTGTCCATCATCCGGTCAAAGAACGAAGGTTCGTCCTCATACCACTCCACATGCCACTGTTTAAGCTTCGCCAGTTCAGCCGCTTTATTCAGCGCATCATCAAAATCACCTAATCCATCAACCAGTCCGTTTGCTTTCGCGTCCTGGCCGGTCCATACATGGCCCTGGGCGATTTTATCGATCTGCTCCGGGGTGCTGTTACGTGACTTCGCCACCAGACCGATAAAACGTTTATAGCCATTCTCAATACTGATTTGCATCATCTGTGAGACTTCTGGCGTCAGCGCTTTGGTGACACTCATGTCGGCCAGCGGCGAGGTGGCGACGCCGTCAGTGTGCACGCCAATAGCGTCAAGGCTGTTTTCCAGCGTGTTGATTACGCCGAATATGCCAATAGATCCCGTCAGCGTGCTGGCGTTGGCCACAATGTAGTTAGCAGGGGTTGAGATCCAGTAACCCCCGGACGCAGCCATACCGCCCATGGAAACCACCACCGGTTTACCTGCCGCTTTCGCTGCGGCCAGCTCGGCGCGAATCACTTCCGAAGCGCTTACGCTGCCGCCTGGACTGTTAACACGCAGCACAATGGCTTTCACTTTCGGATCCAGACGAGCATCGCGGATTTGTGAGGCGGTGGTATCTCCGCCCACATTGCCAGCCGTTTCCTGCCCGTCCATGATAGCCCCATTAGCAAAGATGACGGCCACCGAATCACCCACATCGCTTCGTGCTTTAAGGGGGTAATCGTAGTAGCTGATGGCACGGAAATGTTTATCTTTGTCATCCCAGCCGAACTGTTTGGTCAACGCTTTTTCAGCGTCAGCACTGGAGCCCAGCTCATCCACTAACTTGTTATTCAGCGCATATTTTGCCGTATCACCATCAACCTTGCGCAACCCATCCAGAATCGCCTGCGCGCCAGGGAAGATCTGTTGCGCAGTGACCTTACGGTTAGCGGCGACTGTATTGAGATAATTTTGCCAGAGTTCGCCAATCCAGCGACTGTCAGCCTCACGCGCCGGCGCAGACATATCGTCACGAATAAACGGCTCAACCGCCGATTTATAGGTGCCAACACGGAAGACATGGGTGGTCACTTTCAGTTTATCGAGCAGCGATTTGTAGTAGAGCCCATTGGTTGCGAAGCCATGCAGATCCACTACCCCTTGCGGAGAGAGCCAAATCTTACTGGCGAAGCTGGCAAGGTAATACTGGCCCTGGCTGTAGTTATCACTCACCGCGTAGACAGGTTTGCCGCTGTCGCGGAATTCACGTAACGCCTTGCCGATGTACTGCATGGAGGGTTGGTCTGCGCCGGCGAAATTTTTCAGGTCTAACACAATACCGGTGATATTGCGGTCGGCCTGCGCCTGGCGAATCGTATCGACGACATCGAACAGTGAGTTTTCCTGTAAAGGATCTGAACCGGCCCCGAAGAACTGACGACCCAGCGTCCCCAGGCGGTTACTGGCGGTCGGTTTGTCCACCACCACGCCGGTAATGTCCATCAGCAACGCGCCACGGCTACTATGCTCCGATTTGCTGTCACTGAACTGCATCCAGACACCCGCCACGACCAGCACCAGCAGAATGAAAATTACGTTGAGTACCAGATTGCGGATAAAATTCAGCAATCGCCAGGTCCACTTGAAAAAACCGGCAATAATGCGCCAAAGGGTTCGCATGCTTTCTCCCTGATAAGTAAGGTCACCCGCTGCCCTGAGCGGGAAGTGTCGTTATCCTAATTACCCTGCAGCGTAATGTCAGCAGGAATCGCCGTCGGTGCTGTAACAAATTCTATGCACGTGTTAATTTTAGGAACAAAATTCACAACAGGAGCTTAACTAATGGATGCACTTGAACTGCTCGTCAACCGCCGCAGTGCTTCCCGCCTGGCCGAGCCTGCGCCGGTGGGTGAACAACTGCAGAACATCCTTCGTGCAGGCATGCGCGCGCCGGACCACGGTACGCTGCAACCCTGGCAGTTTTTCCTGATTGAAGGTGAAGGCCGTGAGCGCTTTAGCCAGACGCTGGAAAAAGCGGCGGTGGATGCGGGGCTGGATGAGAAAGCGCAGGAGAAATCCCGCACCTCACCGTTCCGCGCGCCCCTCATTATAGCCGTCGTCGCGAAATGCGTAGAGCACCATAAAGTGCCCGAATGGGAGCAGTTACTCTCTGCCGGATGTGCAGTCATGGCGATGCAGATGGCTGCGCTCGCCCAGGGGTTTAATGGAATCTGGCGTACCGGCCCGCTTACCGACAGCCCCATTGTGCGCGACGCCTTCGACTGTCGGGCGCAGGATCAAATCGTCGGTTTTCTTTATCTCGGTACCCCGCAGTTGAAAGCCGCTACCACGGTCAGCGTGCCCGATACCACCCCGTTCGTGCGTCATTTCTGAACCCACGTTGTAAATCTGTCTGGATTGTGAGCGAACTGCCGCAATTCAGACAGTCTCGCTTACCACAATGTACTTTGAGCGTTACCATAGCCGGATTGTCCTGACAGGAGATGTCCATGAACGAAAACGGTATTCGTCTGACCCAGTACAGCCACGGAGCAGGTTGTGGCTGTAAAATTTCCCCCAGGGTGCTTGATACCATTCTGCACAGTGAACAGGCGAAGTTTCTCGACCCGAATCTGCTTGTGGGTAACGAAACCCGCGATGACGCCGCCGTCTACGATTTAGGTAATGGCACCTGTGTTATCAGCACCACCGACTTTTTTATGCCAATCGTTGATAACCCCTTTGATTTTGGTCGCATTGCGGCGACCAACGCCATCAGCGATATTTTCGCCATGGGCGGAAAACCGGTTATGGCGATTGCCATTCTGGGCTGGCCTGTTAACACGCTGGCCCCGGAAATTGCCCGTCAGGTGATTGAAGGTGGGCGTCATGCCTGTCAGCTGGCCGGTATTGCGCTGGCGGGCGGTCACTCTATCGACGCACCAGAACCTATTTTTGGCCTGGCGGTGACCGGCGTTGTACCCACCGAGCGGGTGAAGAAAAACAGTACCGCGCAGGCAGGTTGCCAGCTTTTCCTGACCAAACCATTAGGCATTGGCGTGCTCACTACGGCGGAGAAAAAGTCGTTGCTCAAGCCTGAACATCAGGGACTTGCTACCGAGGTCATGTGCCAGATGAACCTCGCGGGCGCAGCGTTCGCGGGTATTGAAGGGGTCAAAGCCATGACCGACGTGACGGGCTTTGGGCTGTTGGGCCATCTCAGTGAGATGTGTCAGGGCGCGGGCGTCCAGGCGCAGGTGTGGTATCAGGAGGTACCTAAGCTGCCGGGCGTGGAAGAGTACATCGCGCTTGGGGCGGTGCCGGGAGGCACGCAACGTAACTTCGCCAGTTACGGTCATTTGATGGGAGAGATGCCGACTGCGGTCCGGGATCTGTTATGCGATCCCCAGACGTCCGGTGGTCTGCTACTGGCCGTGACCCCGGATGCGGTAAATGAGGTTCTCGCCACTGGCGCAGAATGTGGCGTTACCCTCACGCAGGTAGGTGAGCTGGTCAGCGCCCGTGCCGGTCGTCCGATGATTGAGATCCGTTAAACCGATGCGGTTGTTTATTGCAGAAAAACCGAGTCTTGGCCGTGCCATTGCCGATGTGCTGCCTAAGCCCCATCGCAAAGGCGACGGCTATATTGAGTGCGGAAATGGGCAGGTCGTGACCTGGTGCATTGGCCACCTGCTCGAACAGGCGCAGCCGGATGTCTATGACAGCCGCTACGCCCGCTGGAATCTCGCGGATTTGCCCATCGTGCCGGAAAAATGGCGTCTTCAGCCCCGACCTTCGGTGACGAAGCAGATTAACGTCATTAAGCGTCTGCTGGCTGAGGCCACGGAAGTGGTTCACGCAGGCGATCCGGACAGGGAAGGGCAACTGCTGGTGGACGAGGTAATTGATTATCTTGATCTTCCGCCCGCAAAACGTCAGCAGGTGCAGCGCTGCCTGATAAACGATCTTAACCCGCAGGCCGTTGAGCGCGCGATATCTCGCTTACGTTCCAACAGTGAGTTCGTGCCGCTATGCGTTTCTGCCCTGGCCCGCGCCCGCGCGGACTGGTTGTATGGCATTAATATGACCCGCGCTTACACGCTCCTGGGACGTAATGCCGGTTATCAGGGGGTGTTATCCGTGGGGCGCGTCCAGACGCCATTGCTTGGCCTTGTGGTACGGCGCGACGAAGAGATAGAAAACTTCGTGGCGAAGGATTTCTTTGAGGTCAAAGCCCATATCGTTACGCCTGCCGGAGAGCGCTTTACCGCGCTCTGGCAGCCCAGTGAAGCCTGCGAGCCGTATCAGGATGAAGAGGGCCGTCTGCTTCATCGCCCACTTGCCGATCATGTGGTTAATCGCATTGCCGGGCAGCCTGCCCGGGTCACCGGATATAATGATAAACGGGAATCAGAACCGGCACCGCTGCCGTTTTCACTCTCGGCATTACAGATTGAAGCTGCCAAACGCTATGGGCTCAGTGCGCAAAACGTCCTGGATATCTGTCAGAAACTGTATGAAACCCACAAGCTGATTACCTACCCGCGATCGGACTGCCGCTACTTGCCAGAAGAACACTATGCCGGGCGCCATGCGGTGATGAATGCGATAAGCGTACATGCCCAGGGCTTACTGCCGCAGCCTGTCGTTAACCCGGATTTGCGCAACCGAAGCTGGGACGACAAAAAGGTCGATGCCCACCATGCGATTATCCCGACCGCACGGGCATCAAAGGTCAATCTGACCCACAGCGAAGCCGATGTTTATAACCTCATCGCTCGCCAGTATCTCTTGCAGTTCTGCCCTGATGCCGTCTTCCGCAAATGCCAGATTGATCTGGATATCGCTAACGGTAAGTTCATTGCTAAGGCGCGTTTTCTGGCAGAGGCGGGCTGGCGTGCTTTGCTGGGCGGCAAAGAGCGTGATGAAGAGAACGACGGGACGCCGCTGCCGGTGGTCGCCAAAGGCGATGAACTGCTATGTGAGAAGGGGGAGGTGGTTGAGCGTCAAACCCAGCCGCCGCGCCATTTCACAGATGCCACTTTGCTCTCGGCAATGACCGGGATTGCGCGTTTCGTGCAGGATAAAGAGCTGAAGAAAATCCTGCGCGCCACGGACGGTCTCGGAACGGAAGCAACCCGTGCCGGCATCATTGAGTTGTTGTTTAAGCGTGGTTTTCTTAATAAGAAAGGGCGTTACATCCTCTCAACCGATGCGGGAAGAGCGCTAATACACTCGCTACCTGAGATGGCGGCCAGGCCCGACATGACCGCACACTGGGAGTCGGTACTCACGCAAATCAGTGAAAAGCAGTGCCGGTATCAGGATTTTATGCAGCCGCTGGTTGGCACATTGCACGAGCTTATTCAGCAGGCGCGTAACACCCCAGCGCAACGTTTCAAGGGGATAGTGGCCCCAGGCGGCGGGAAGAAAAGGGCCGCCGGCAAGCGTACCGGGCGAAAATCTCGTGGAGATGACACCCCGGCGCCATCGCCTGCTGGGTGATGCGGATGTGGCGTTCACTTCCGTGGAATTGCCCAAAAATGGCGTAAAATTGCCCAATTTGCAGGAAGACGTGATCCTTGCGTCTTCCTGTCACTAAAAAACAGGATTATGATGCGCGCGAACACAGACCATTTAGTAGCAGGACTGGAAAATGAGCGAGCAAAAACCCGTAGAAAATAGCGTAGTAAAAATCCCCACCACGTTGCGCAACGCACGAGCCGAAAGTCACGACAGGCTCTTTAACGAACTCACCGCCGATGAGCAAATCGCCATCATTCTTAAACGCCATCGGGAAATCGTCTCCTCGCTGGTTGCGCGAGCGTGAAATAAAAAGGCCCGGTGCGCAATGCACACCAGGCCTGATATTGTCTGGCCGGGAAGCGTCGAGCCACCCGGCTTAAATAGTTAAATCAGCCCCTGACCAATCATCGCATCGGCCACTTTCACGAAGCCGGCCACGTTTGCGCCCTGAACGTAGTTCGTCTGTTTCGCTTCGCCACCGTACTCCACGCAGGAATGATGAATATCCAGCATGATGTGGTGCAGACGCGCATCCACTTTTTCCGCTTTCCAGCCAAAACGGGCGGCATTTTGCGCCATTTCGAGGCCGGATGTGGCGACACCACCAGCGTTCGCTGCCTTACCCGGTGCGAAGAGAACACCGGCCTCCAGGAACAGATCGGTCGCGGCGATGGTGGTTGGCATGTTCGCCCCTTCGGCAACCGCTTTTACGCCGTTGGCGATAAGCTGACGGGCCGCCTCCTCATCGAGCTCATTTTGCGTTGCGCACGGCAGCGCAACGTCAACCGGAACGGACCACGGCTGCTGGCCTTCAAGATAGTGCAGGCCAAATTCCCGGGCGTAATCTGCTACGCGACCGTGCTGCTGTTCTTTAATCTCAATCAGGCGTGCCAGCTTCTCTTTAGTAAAGCCGGCTTCATCGACCACTGTACCGTTGGAGTCGGAGGCGGTAATCACGCGTGCCCCCAGTTCCAGCGCTTTTTCAATAGCATATTGTGCCACGTTACCGGAACCGGAAACCGCAACACGCAGGCCTTCAAAACTCAGACCGTGGCGTTTTAACATCGCTTCGGTGAAGTAGACCAGGCCATAGCCGGTGGCTTCCGGGCGAATCAGGCTGCCGCCGAAAGAGAGCCCCTTACCGGTGAAGACACAGGCTGTGTTGTTAGACAGCTTTTTCATCATGCCGGCCATAAAGCCAACTTCACGCGCACCAACGCCCATGTCACCTGCGGGCACGTCAGTATCCGCGCCAAGATGGCGGTAGAGTTCCGTCATCAGAGACTGACAGAAGCGCATCACCTCAGCATCACTTTTCCCTTTTGGATCGAAATCACTTCCGCCTTTACCACCGCCCATTGGCAGGGTGGTCAGGGCATTTTTAAAGGTTTGTTCGAAGCCGAGGAATTTAAGAATAGAAAGGTTAACGGAGGGATGGAAGCGCATGCCACCTTTGTAAGGGCCAATGGCGGAGCTGAACTGGACACGCCATGCACGGTTAACCTGCACCTGATTTTTATCATCTACCCACACTACGCGAAACTGGATCACACGCTCAGGCTCTACCAGTCTCTCCAGCAGGGAGAGCTGTCGGTAACGCGGGTTTTGATCAAGGAAAGGCCACAGAGTGGTCATGACTTCACGAACGGCTTGAGCGAATTCGGTCTGGTGCGGATCGCGCTTTTGAACGTGGGAAAGGAACGATTCAAGAGTGCATGTCTGTTCCATAGATATAAGAGCCTCTTATGTCAGATGTCGGATGTTATGTTTTTTATAGCTGCCAAAATTTCAGCGTTTTTCGACTATAACATCTGCAATATGACGTTAAGCAAGCAAAAATCCGCCTATGTGACGAAATTAATGAAAGGTCGAGGGTCATAATTAAAAGCGATGACAGAAGAAATAGCTGCTTTGAAATAGAGATCCGTTATAGTTATTAAAGAATCAATTCAGGAAGAAAATATCATGAAGCCAATGCAGTGGGTGATAAGTGGTTTATTAATAATCGCATCCTTTGGCGTGCAGGCTGAACGACGTCTCTCACCGGATGTGGAAGTCAACGTTCCGCCCCAGGTGTTCAGCTCGGGCGGTCAACAGAATGCTCAGCCCTGTAATCAGTGCTGTATTTATGAGGGGCAAACCTATTCTGAAGGTGCGGTCATCAAAACCGAAGGCATATTGCTGCAATGCCAGCGTGATGAACGCACTATCTCAACTAATCCTTTGGTCTGGCGGCGTGTAAAACCTTAAATGCCTCAAGCAGGGGGATATCTGCCGGAGCCAGGGGCCAGTTGCGCGCCTCATCCGGTGAGCACCAGACCAGCGCGGCGTGATGATGACGGGTGAGGGTGCCGGTAAAGACCGGCACGTGCCAGGCATGCAGAGTAATGATGCGCCCGGAAACCTCACGCTGGTGGCTTGCAATATAATCACCAACGGTGGCCTCAATACCCAGCTCTTCACCTAGCTCGCGAACCAGCGCCTGCGGCTGCGTTTCACCGGGCTCTACTTTACCGCCGGCAAATTCCCATAAGCCTGGCTGATCGCCCTGTTCAGGGCGCTGTGCCAGCAGAATGCTGCCGTCACGCTCAATGATTGCGGCGACGACGTCGATTGTCTTTAGCATGTTGCTCCGTTTTTATTCTTTTGACTCCACTCGTACCAGCCGCCGTCATATACGGCGATACGCGACCAGCCCATCGCGCGGGCACATAAAAACGCCAGCGAGGCCCGCCAGCCAGTGCCACAATAAAAGGCGACGTGCTGATCGGAGGTGATGTGATAAGCCGCCCACATGGCGGTTATTTCCTCTGCGCTTCGCAATGTGCCATCCGGGTTTAAAAAATCGCCCATGCCATCTTTGCCCTCTCCCGCGTGTCCCCAGCGGGCGCCGGGAATGTCCCCTTTTTCTGCGATGTAATCATAGCCGCTGATCTGCCCGGTATGCTCCTGCCAGCTTCTGACGCTCACCAGCGAGGCATCCTGACGATGTAAGAGCGCTCGCGCCTGCGCCATTGTCACCATCAGTTGCGGACACCGCGGCACGCCCAGAGCAGCGTCAAGGTTATGGCTGGTAGTCATGGGGGGTACGGTTGCCCGAGGAAACGCCTGCGCAAATGCGTCTCCTTCAAGCAATCGCACGTCGGCCACGCCAGCATACAGCAGGATCTGCGCCGCGCGCGCCGCCGCCAGCAGATGGCGGCTATAGAGTATCACGGTAGTATCACCGCCAATGCCGTGACGGGTGAGCACCCTGGAAAGTTGGTTCGCTGGCACGACGTTCCAGAAAGGCCCGCCTTCAAGTTTGCCAATATCAAGACAGGCAGCCCCGGGAATGTGAGCATGACGTGGTAACGGCGTTCCATCCGAGATTATCTCCAGCACCCGCCACGCGCCAGCGGGTCTCTCTGCTACAGGTTTGCCCTGCAAAAGCTGGTGGAGCCACTGGGGGCAGGGGCGTTGCGCAAAGCCTGGCAATCGGCGAAGGCGGGCCGGATCGGTGAGGGCGTCAGCGAGCGTTGACACGGCCTGAAATCCGATTCTGCGAAGACGATAACTGAGCGCGTGATGCTCACCACCATAGAGCGCCAGTGGCATCGCAGGAGTGAGCGCATGCCTGCTGAGCCAGCCACTTAAAACCTCATCATCCATTATATCAAGCCAGCGCGTGGCAAGGTTAAGGGCGCCGGGTTCATGACCTGAGGTACCGTGTACCTCATCAGGCCAGCCGTTAAAAATGGCGGCCGGGCGAGTGTCGATAATGGCCCCGTGCTGCTGCTGAATCTGTAAACAGGTAAGGAAGTGCTGCATGGCGGCATCTCGTAAGAAGCGGCAATCCTCTGACTGCCGCTATAGAGAGGGGGATTACTCGACCTTGAATGTCGCCCACACCGGCGCATGGTCAGAGGGTTTTTCCATACCACGGATGTCGTAGTCAATACCGGTTTCAATGCAACGTTCTGCCAGCGGCCCACTGGCCAGTAGTACGTCTATACGCAGGCCGCGGTTATCGTCAAAGCCTCTGGAGCGGTAGTCGAACCATGAGAAGCGTTCGTTATTGTCCGGGTTAGCCGCGCGCCAGGTGTCCACCAGACCCCAATTGAGCAGTCGGTCCATCCATTCACGCTCCTCCGGCAGGAAGGAGCATTTGCCGGTACGCAGCCAGCGTTTGCGGCTCTCTTCGCCGATGCCGATATCCAAATCAGTGGGGCTGATATTAACGTCACCCATGATCAGCACCGGATTCTCTTTTTTCAGCTCTGTTTCCAGATAGTGTTGCAGGTTCTGGTAAAACTTCTCTTTAGCCGGAAATTTCACCGGATGGTCGCGACTTTCCCCCTGGGGGAAGTAACCATTAATGACAGTAATATTTCCCAGCGGGGAGGGGATCTCCGCCATGATGATTCGACGCTGGGCTCCTTCGTCATCCTCCGGAAACCCACGACGCACGGAAACCGGCGTGGCCTTGGTCAACAATGCCACTCCATAATGCCCTTTTTGCCCGTGATAGAAGACGTTATAGCCGAGCCTGGCTACCTCTTCGAGCGGGAACATATCGTCGTGGACTTTCGTCTCCTGCAGGCCAATGACATCAGGTTGATGCTGCTCGACTATCGCTTCAAGTTGATGAGGACGGGCTCGCAGGCCGTTGATATTAAAAGAGACAAATTTCATGGTCGCCGCCAGAATGCAGAAAGAATGTGGCGGGGATGTTAGCAGAAAAGGAAAAAAAATGCCTGTGTGTTGTCCGTGCCGGTGGTATCACCACGGGTTAGTAGATGGTTGGCGTTAAAAATTAATTTACTGAATATGTCGAATACGAATATCGCTCCCGCCTGTTCACGCACATCGCCTCAGGGCAAACGAACCTGCAAGTCATTTATTACGCATAATGCTGTCCGGTCTTTGGTTTTTATGACCATTTAACTGAGCAGGCACGTACCCTTGCCATCTGAACCTTTGATGCCCGGCTAACCGCAAACCGCACCCAAAATGGGCAGCCTGCTCCAGATCGATGCAGGGCCGCAATATTAATTTCGCTGATGATCACACTTCCACAATTAATTTTTCTGATGCATAAATTTGCTCTTTTCCGCGGCTGTTAATCACTCCCGACTTCAATTATGCAATTTTTATGCATTTTAAATGCATAAAATGAGATCGTAACCTGTTGATATTTAGCTATTACGCTCCTTTTATGCATTTTAACCGCTAGCTGGCATGTCCTGTGCAATATACATTTACAGCGTGAATGCTCATATTTATTAACAAATCCACAACCAACCATTTACCGGAAGAAGAGGTCGCTATGTCTCACTCAATTACGCGTGAAAATTTTGATGAATGGATGATGCCTGTTTACGCGCCAGCGCCTTTTATTCCCGTACGTGGTGAAGGCTCGCGTTTGTGGGATCAGCAGGGCACGGAGTATATCGATTTTGCCGGGGGGATTGCCGTGAATGCCCTGGGGCATGCGCATCCGGCATTGTGTCAGGCACTCAGCGATCAGGCCGCCCGGTTCTGGCATACCGGCAACGGCTACACCAACGAACCCGCGCTGCGGCTGGCAAAGCAGTTAATCGATGCGACCTTTGCTGAGCGCGTGTTTTTCTGCAACTCGGGAGCGGAGGCCAATGAAGCTGCGCTCAAACTGGCCCGTAAATATGCTCACGATAAGTTTGGTAGCCATAAAAGCGGTATTGTGGCCTTTAAAAATGCATTTCATGGTCGCACCCTTTTTACCGTCAGCACGGGAGGCCAACCGGCCTATTCGCAGGATTTTGCCCCCCTGCCGCCGGATATACAGCACGCCATCTACAACGACCTGGAGTCGGCCCGCTCGCTTATCAGCGACAGCACCTGTGCTGTGATTGTGGAGCCGATGCAGGGGGAAGGGGGCGTCGTCCCTGCGACTAAGGCGTTTTTGCAGGGATTACGTGACCTGTGCGACCAGCATCATGCGCTGCTGATTTTTGATGAGGTGCAAACCGGCGTCGGGCGCACGGGTGAACTCTACGCCTATATGCATTATGGTGTGACGCCGGATGTCCTGAGCACGGCGAAAGCGCTCGGTGGCGGCTTCCCGGTAGCGGCCATGCTGGCCACGGAAAACTGCGCCAGCGTAATGACTGTCGGCACCCACGGCACCACCTGGGGCGGTAACCCGTTAGGCGCTGCGGTGGCAGGCACGGTGCTGGGCATCGTCAACACCCGCGAGACGCTGGACGGCGTAAAACAGCGTAACCAGTGGTTTAACGAGCAGTTGCAGGCGATGAACAACCAACTGAAGTTGTTTCGCGACATTCGCGGAATGGGCCTTCTTATCGGCTGTGAACTGCACCCTGACTATGCTGGTAAAGCGAAAGCTATTTCTCAACTTGCTGCCGCCGAAGGGGTGATGGTGCTGATTGCGGGTGGCAACGTTGTGCGTTTCGCGCCAGCACTGAATATTACCCAGGATGAAATCTCCCGTGGTCTTGACCGCTTCGCCACGGCCTGTGACACCTTCCTTAAGGGGTGCACATCATGATGGTCATCCGTCCTGTTGAACGCAGCGATTTGCCTGCACTGATGGCGCTCGCAGGCAAGACCGGTGGAGGGTTAACCTCTTTGCCGGTTGATGAGGCAACCCTTTCTGACCGTATTGAGCGGGCATTAAAGACCTGGCGCGGTGAATTACCAAAAGCCGATCAGGGGTACGTGTTTGTGCTCACGTCTACCGACACCGGGGAGGTGGCAGGAATATGCGCCATCGAAGTGGCTGTAGGACTTAACGAACCCTGGTACAACTACCGGGTCGGCACACTTGTCCACGCCTCGAAGGAGCTGAATGTTTACAACGCGTTACCCACGCTCTTTTTAAGTAACGATCACACTGGCAGCAGTGAGTTATGTACGCTTTTTCTGGATCCGGCGTGGCGCAAAGAGGGCAACGGCTATCTGCTTTCAAAATCCCGCTTTCTCTTCATGGCTGCATTTCGCGATCGCTTTAATGAAAAGGTAGTCGCAGAAATGCGCGGCGTTATCGATGAAACCGGTTTTTCACCTTTCTGGGACAGCCTCGGTAAACGTTTTTTCTCGATGGAATTCAGCCGTGCAGATTACCTTTGCGGGACCGGACAAAAGGCCTTTATCGCCGAGTTGATGCCTAAACATCCTATTTATACCGATTTTCTCTCTGCCGATGCGCAGGCGGTGATTGGTCAGGTCCATCCACAAACCGCTCCCGCCCGAGCCGTCCTCGAAAAAGAGGGGTTCCGCTATTGTAACTATGTTGACATCTTTGACGGTGGCCCAACGCTTGAATGCGATATCGACAGCGTCAGGGCGGTTCGTAAAAGTCGCCTTGTCGAAGTGGTCGAAGGAGATTGTGCTGCCGGTGAATGGCCTGCCTGCCTCGTATCCAACGAGCAGTACCACCAGTTCAGGGCCATGCTTATTCATGTGGATCCCCATACCGAGCGGCTGGTACTGAACGCCGCGCAATGTGACGCCCTGCAATGCAGAGCTGGCGACTTCGTACGTCTGGTGCGCCTGTGCGCCGAGGAGAAAAAATCATGAACCAATGGATCAATGGCGAATGGGTTGCCGGCCAGGGCGGGCAGCGGGTCAAAACTAACCCCGTAACTCAAGAGGTGTTGTGGCATGGGTGCGATGCCGACGCTGACCAGGTTGCGGCCGCGTATCAGGCGGCCCGTGCGGCATTCCCGACATGGGCAAAAGGCGAGTTTACCCAGCGCCAACGTATTGTTGAGAAATTTGCAGCGTTACTGGAAACCAACAAAGCCGCTCTTGGCGAAGTGATTGCGCGCGAAACCGGCAAACCTCGTTGGGAGGCGGCCACCGAAGTGGCGGCGATGATCAACAAAGCGGCCATCTCGGTGAAGGCATATCATGCCCGCACCGGGGCGCATCACACCGAGATGCCGGACGGAGCGGCTACCCTGCGCCACCGTCCTCATGGCGTACTCGCCGTGTTTGGCCCCTACAATTTTCCAGGCCATCTGCCCAATGGACACATTATCCCCGCACTGCTTGCCGGTAACACGCTCATCTTCAAGCCGAGCGAGTTAACCCCCTGGACCGGCGAAAGCGTGATGAAATTATGGGAGCAAGCGGGTCTGCCCGCAGGCGTCATCAACCTGGTACAGGGCGGGCGGGAGACCGGTCAGGCACTGAGCACTCTGCCGGGTCTGGATGGTTTACTGTTCACCGGCAGTGCCGCAACGGGATACCAGCTGCATCGCCAGCTGGCGGGGCAGCCGGAAAAAATTCTCGCGCTGGAGATGGGGGGGAATAATCCCCTGATCGTGGATGATCCTGCTGACATCGACGCGGCGGTACACCTGACTATACAGTCCGCCTTTATCACAGCCGGGCAGCGGTGTACCTGCGCACGTCGGTTACTGGTCAAACGGGGGGAGGCCGGAGATGCCTTTCTTGCCCGCCTGACGGCATTATCAGCCAGACTGACCCCCGGAAACTGGAATGCCGACCCCCAGCCGTTTTTGGGAGGCTTAATTTCCGAGCAGGCAGCCCTGCACGTCCATGAAGCCTGGCAGGCGCATGTGAACCGAGGCGGGAAAACCTTACTGGAGCCGCGTTTAGTAGAGGCCGGCACCTCACTGCTAACGCCTGGCATTATTGATACGACCGGGGTCAGCGATGTACCTGATGAAGAGGTGTTCGGACCTTTACTTTGCGTCTGGCGGTATGACGATTTTGATGACGCAATAGCACGCGCAAACGAGACGCGCTATGGGCTTGCCTGCGGGCTGATCTCCCCGGACCGGGCACGTTTTGAACAACTGCTGCTTGAAGCACGGGCGGGAATTGTAAACTGGAATAAACCGCTAACCGGTGCCGCCAGCACCGCACCCTTTGGCGGAACAGGGGCCTCCGGCAACCATCGCCCCAGTGCCTGGTATGCGGCAGACTATTGCGCATGGCCGATGGCAAGCCTGGAGACGCCAGATCTGGTGCTACCGACAACGCTCAGCCCAGGGCTTGATTTTACGTCGGAGAACGAACGATGAAAGCGCGGGAGGTCAATTTTGACGGTCTGGTGGGACCGACGCATCACTATGCCGGGCTGTCGTTTGGTAATGAGGCATCGACGAAACACCGGGATCGACTTTCTAATCCACGACTGGCGGCCAGACAGGGCCTGCTGAAAATGAAAGCGCTCTCCGACGCCGGTTTTGCGCAGGCGGTGATCCCGCCCCAGGAGCGCCCGCATCTGCCTGTTTTACGCCAGTTAGGCTTCAGCGGAAGCGATGAGCAGATAATCGGGCGAGTGGCAACGCAGGCCCCGCGTCTACTTTCCGCCGTCAGCTCCGCTTCCGCAATGTGGGTCGCCAACGCGGCAACCGTCTGCCCTTCCGCGGATTCGCTGGACGGGAAAGTGCATCTGACCGTGGCTAACCTGAACAACAAGTTTCATCGTGCGATTGAAGCGCCCACGACCGAAGCAGTACTGCGGGCGATATTTCGTGATGAAAATACCTTTGCCGTACATGCCGCGTTGCCGCAGGTGGCGATGCTGGGGGATGAAGGGGCGGCAAACCATAACCGGTTTGGCGGTCAGTACGGTGAACCGGGTGTTCAGATGTTTGTCTATGGCCGGGAAGAGGGGGGAAGCACGGCACCGGCGCGCTATCCCGCACGTCAGACGCTGGAAGCCAGCCAGGCCGTCGCGCGGCTAAATCAGGTTAATCCCCGTCAGGCCGTCTTTGCCATGCAAAACCCGGCGGTCATCGATCAGGGCGTATTTCACAATGACGTCATTGCTGTCTCTAACCATCAGTTGCTCTTTTGCCATCAACATGCTTTTGTGCAGCAATCCGGCTTACTGGCAAATTTGCGTGCGCGGGTGCCCGGATTTATGGCCCTTGAAGTGCCGAATGCAGAGGTTTCGGTCGCCGATGCGGTACAAACCTACCTCTTCAATAGCCAGCTACTCAGCCGGGATGATGGCAGCATGATACTGGTGCTGCCTCAGGAGTCCCATGACCACCCTGGCGTGTGGCGTTACCTGTGTAAACTGCTGGAGCAGGAGAATCCTGTTAGCGAGCTCAAGGTGTTTGATTTAAGGGAGAGCATGGCTAACGGGGGCGGCCCGGCGTGTTTACGTCTGAGAGTGGTGCTCACTGAGGCGGAACTGCAGGCGGTAAACCCGGCGGTTATCCTGAATGAAGATCTCTTCCATGCACTGAATAACTGGATTGACCGCTACTATCGGGACCAGTTGCGGCAGTCGGATCTGGCGGATCCTTTGCTGTTACGCGAAGGGCGGGAAGCACTGGATGCCCTGACCCGGATCTTGCGGCTGGGTTCCGTGTATCCCTTCCAGTTATAACCGGAGGTCTTATGGATAATTTTCTTGCAATGACACTGTCGGGTGATATGCCGCGTAAAACCGCAGGCGAAGCGGCAGGATTCCATTGGTTATGGCACGAGCAGGGGATACTGGAACTCATTCCCGCCGAGCCAGCACAACGCGCTCTGGTTCTCTCATGTGCTGTTCACGGTAACGAGACCGCTCCTGTTGAAATGGTGGATGCCCTGCTGGAGAGGCTGCTGAACGGGACCCTAAAGCTGCGCTGGCGGTTACTGGTGATTATCGGTAATCCGCAGGCGCTGGCACGCAATAAGCGTTATCAGCATAGCGATCTTAATCGCATGTTTGGCGGGCGCTGGCAGCAGTTTGCCGCCAGTGATGAAACGATACGTGCCGCACAACTGGAACGTGCCGTGACCCATTTTTTTAGTGAAAGCGATGAGGAGCGCTGGCATCTGGATATGCATACGGCCATCCGGGAATCATTACATGTGCGATTCGGAGTCTTACCAGCACGCCCGGAACCCTGGGATGAACGGTTTCTTCAGTGGCTGGAGGATGCCGGTCTGGAAGCGCTGGTCTTTCATCAGACACCTGCCGGCACTTTCACCCATTACACCTGTGAACAGTTCGGCGGGCAGGCCTGTACCCTTGAGCTGGGCAAAGCACTGCCGTTTGGGGCCAACGATCTGAGCCAGTTTTCGCGTACGGCCGAGGCGCTGGCGGCACTGATTGGCGGCGATACACTACCAGAGCGTGAGTCACCTGCGCTTCGTTACCGCGTGGTACAGCAACTTACACGGCATACTGAGGCGTTTGTCCTGCATCTCTCGCCCGAGACGCCAAACTTCACGGCGATTGGGCAGGGCACGCTGTTGGCCGAAGACAGTGGCGAGCGTTATGTTGTGCAGCGGGAACAGGAATACATTCTTTTTCCAAATCCAAATGTAGCGCGAGGGATGAGAGCGGGTCTCTTGCTGGAACGTATCAATTAAGGTAATGCCCCGGATGACCGGGGCTAAATTATTTCTTCGGCAAGTGCAGATTAATCCTGGTAAATTGATTTATTTATAATCGATATTGATTTAGAATCTCCATCATTCCTTTTAAAATCATCGATTTGTGTATTTTATTTTCCACTCTCCATGATTTATTCATATTTCCTCCACAATCGGCGAAAAAATGTTTTTTACACTTTCATTGTTTTACTGATGCTCTAATTTATTGACGCTGAAGGGGCTAAAGTGAATATCGTTAATCCGGCACTCGCCGCATAAATAAACATGAATATAAGGAATCACATTATGCGTAAACTGACCGCTCTGTTTGTTGCTTCTACCCTGGCGTTTGGCGCAGCGAATATCGCTCATGCTGCAGATACGGCTGCCACGGCCACAGACAGCAAGCCAATGATGCACCATAAAGGCCCACGAGGTCCTCACCATGACATGATGTTCCAGGGGCTGAACCTGACTGATGCGCAAAAAGAGCAAATCCGCGAAATCAGAAAAACGGAGCGCGAGAAGATGCAACAGGATCGCCGCAGCATGCACGAACTGATTGCCAGCGATACCTTCGACAAAGCAAAAGCTGAAGCGCAGATTGCCAAAATGGATGAGCAGCGTAAGGCCCATATGCTGGCGCATCTGGAAACACAGAACAAGATTTACAATGTGTTAACGCCGGAACAGAAAAAGCAGTTTAATGCCAATTTTGAGAAGCGTCTGACAGAACGCGCGGCCCCGGAAGGTAAAATGCCTGAATCTGCCGAGTAACTCCGCAGCCCTTATCAAGACCGCCGGACCTGTCCACAGCACGCCTTAGCGTTGTGGCCAGACCCGGCGGTTTTTTCTTTCGCTCCCCTCTTGTCAGCCGCCCCCAGCGCGGTATTCTCCTTAAGCCAGTCTTCAACGTATTTTCTAGCTATTTAAACGTTAATATTTTTTTACATGTCGACTCGCGACATGATTAAGGAAATGCCTTTTCCCTGCCGATAACGCGTTTACAGCAGGGTGGGTGATAGCAAACAGCAATGCACGCTGCCTGCAGAAGCAGCGGCGCAGAAGGTTTCTGCGCCTTTCAGGAGTGACAATGGAATTCTTTGATATCCGCAAAATGCCGGTCAATCTCTGGCGTAATGGTGCGGGCGAAACCCGTGAAATTTGTTGTTTCCCCGAGGCGACACGGGATTTTAGCTGGCGCGCCAGCATTGCTTCGCTGGCCAGCAATGGCGATTTTCCTCAATTCCCGGGTGTGGACCGGGTGATGACCTTAATCGAAGGCGGAGAAATTACACTGGATGCAGGCACCGCCTTTTGCCATACGCTAAAACGCTTTCAGCCGTTCAGCTTTGCTGGTGAACAGCATGTGCGCGCCCAGTTGCATGATGGTCAGATGTCGATGGATTTTAATATCATGACACGTCGCGATCGCTGTCAGGCACATGTTCGTATCGCCGATCGCACCTTTACCACTTTTGGCTCCCGGGGCGGGGTGATTTTTGTGCTGAGCGGTGCCTGGCAAATGGGTGACAAGTTGCTTACGCCCGACCAGGGGGCATGCTGGGATGAGGGGCGTCATACGGTGCGTTTGCTGAAATCAGAAGGCCAGTTGCTGTTCAGCGAGATCAACTGGCTTCCGGGTCACTAATTTAGCTCGATGATGTCATACACGCCTGACATCATCGGCTTACATAAAATCTTGTAACCATCCTGATCGAAACCGCCTGGGGTGCGGATAAGCGCTGCCGCCTCCTCCAGCGTGTCGACCGCCCCTAACCAGAGCCAGTTGTGAATGATATGGTATTGGGTCATTGCACCGCCGGTTTCGCGTAATCCTACCGCGCCTTTCCACGGCCAGCATACCAGCTGCATGCGTTCCATTGCGGCAAGAAAACGGGCGTCATGCGCTTCAGGCGACTCTTTACCACAACAGGCTCCCGCGCAGCGTTTCAGAGCTGAGCGAAAACACCCCCGGCCACGGGTCAGAGACTCAAGTCCTAACAGGCCGTAGCAAAGTTTTTCTTCGTCGGCGATGGACTGGAGGGTTTGTAAGGCGGCGCGGCGATTGGCAAACAGACCAAACAGCCCCGGTTCGCAAGAGAAATCCACTTCACGCGCGTAAACCACCTGCGGTTTACCGCCTCGTAGCAACAGCGAACATAACTGGCGATTGCGACGCAGCCGTTTATTGAACAGCGGTTGCTGCTCTTTGATAAGACGGGCTTCCAGCAACAAGGCGCCCAGCTCACCGGCAGTGCAAATCCAGGTAATCCGCCTCGACTGGCGCAACATGGCGGCTTCATCCGGCGTTCGCAGGTGCGACAACACGCGGCTGCGAATATTGACGCTTTTGCCGATGTACAACGGCATAGCATCGCTGTCGCCATGAAAGAAGTAGACGCCCGGCTGTTTGGGTAATGCCTCAAGCCACGGGCGAAGATGTTCGGGGTATTCGTAGATGGCCGCCGCTTCGAATTCCAGACGCGGGGCAGATTGACGCCTGCTCACTGTCACTCCTGATACTGGTTACCTGTACAGTGTAGCAGACTCTTTTTGCACAAAAAAGAGGCTGTTTTTACTGCCTGCCTGCGGTCAGGGTGAGGTGATGAGCGTCGCCTTATCCTCTGGCGTGTAAAGACAGGCTGCCAGTAAACCGTTGCCAGGCTCGCAGGCTGGTGTAAATATCTGCGCGTTACGCCCGTCTGCGGTTAACATGGCACGGAGACATTCAACGTCTGGTTTATCTAAAGGAGGCCTGCATGCTAAAAATATTACGCACCCCTGAGGGGAAAAAATTTCTTATTGCGGTCGCGGTTGTGTTCACGATAGCCGTGTCTGTTATATCCAGCGTTACCTTTCAGGGGGTAGAGGATCAGTACAATCTGCCTATGGAGCAGTGGAGCGTTTCGCTGTTTATTATTCAGGGGGCGTGGGCTGCCATCTACAGCATCATGTTTACTGTTATCGGTTCGCTCCCCTTTGGATTCTACTTCCTGGGGCCAAAAGACGATCGGGGATAAACTGCACGCGGGTGAGACCAACGGCACTCACGCGACCTGATAAAAAAGGCGGCAAATGCCGCCTGAATATTTACTGTTTTTTCCAGAAATCATCAAAAACCGTAATGGGTGGCCGACGTTTGTGTTCCGTTTTCACATACCAGCCTTCAATGATGTGCGCCGTTCCGGCATCCAGCGTTTTGCCTTCCAGATAATCATCAATGTTGTCGTAGGTGACCCCCAGCGCGGCTTCGTCCGGCAGGGAGGGGCGATCGTCTTCAAGATCGGCAGTTGGCGCTTTGTTGTACAGATGCTCCGGACAGTCCAGAAATGCGAGGCACTGTCTACCCTGGCGCTTGTTCAGTCGGAACAGAGGGTTAATATCAGTGCCACCATCACCATATTTGGTAAAGAAGCCGGTAACCGCCTCTGCGGCATGATCGGTGCCGATAACTACGCCTTTGGTCATACCGGCGATGCTGTACTGCGCTTTCATGCGCTCGCGCGCTTTTTCGTTGCCGCGAACAAAATCGCTAAGCTCAATGCCTGCGTCACGTAATGCCTGTTCACTGGCGAGCACGGCGGCTTTGATATTAACGGTCAGAACCCGGTCGGGCTGAATATAGGCGATTGCGTCCTGGCAATCTTGTTCGTCAGCCTGCACCCCATGCGGTAAACGAACAGCGATAAACTGGTAGCTATTATCGCCGGTCTCCTCGCGCAGTTCAGTGATGGCCAACTGGCTGATTTTGCCTGCCAGCGTAGAGTCCTGACCGCCGCTAATCCCCAACACCAGCGTTTTTATAAAGGGGTAGGTTTGCAGATAGGTTTTCAGAAAATCGATACTACGGCGTACTTCTTCTTCTGGCTGGATGGTCGGTTTGACACCCAGTGCCTGAATAATCTCTTGTTGCAGAGTCATTGAACCCCTCCGTAAGTAAACCTGTTAACAGTGACAATAGTATTGATAAGGTCAACTTAAACCCTAAGCCCTAAAACGACAAGGTGCGCGCTTTCGAGTGGCGCAATTTACGACGTTTTAGCAGCATATCTCAATTTTATTAGAATTTTCCGAAAGTTATGCCGAACCTGAACCAGAGTTGAAAAATGTAATTTTATATTCCAGGCTTAGATAACGCGCTGATACAGAAGCGGATAACAAGAGGAAGGAATATGAAAAAGAATATTGCAGGAATGTTAGGTGCAGCGGCGGTTCTGACGATGTTGGCGGGCTGTACGGCTTACGATCGTACCAAAGATCAGTTCACTACGCCGGTGGTGAAGGACATCAAGAAAGGCATGACGCGTCAGCAGGTAAACCAGATTGCTGGTCGTCCGTCGTCAGAAGTATCAATGATTCATGCACGCGGGACTTGCCAGACCTATATCCTGGGCCAGCGTGATGGTAAGACCGAAACCTACTTCGTTGCGCTGGATGAAACTGGTCACGTAATGAATTCGGGTTATCAGACTTGTGCGGAATACGATACCGATCCGCAGGCTGCGAAGAAATAATTTCGACTTCTTGCCTGAGTTAACGAAAACCGCCTGCGGGCGGTTTTTTTGTGCCCCTCACTTTTTTATCGACGCGAATTATTTAGCTGGAATGTGAAGGGAATCATCATGCCTGGTCAAGGAGAGACAATCGAGGTTTGTGGCGAATTATCCCGTCATATACCGACGACGTATACTGAAACCCTCGTAACGATATCAACCAATCGATATCACATTTCATGCCAGTCGCCGTTTTTTTACCGCTGGCGAAGGTCACACACAAGAGGTTTCTCATGGATAAAAAGCGCATCTACTTATTCTGCTCAGCAGGGATGTCGACGTCGCTGCTGGTGACAAAAATGCGAGCTCAGGCTGAAAAATACGATGTCCCGGTGATTATCGATGCTTTCCCGGAGACGCTGGCCGCAGAAAAGGGCCCTCATGCCGACGTGGTGCTTCTGGGGCCACAAATTGCTTACCTGCTTCCGGAAATTCAACGCCTTCTTCCCACTAAACCCGTGGAAGTTATAGATTCGGTGCTCTACGGCAAGAACGATGGTCTGGCCGTACTTAAAAGTGCTGTTGCTGCCATTAAAAAAGCGGCCATTTAGTAGTTATTTTCCCGTCAAAGAGTTATTTCACACATGACTGCCGCAATCATTATTGCGGCCTTCTGGGGCATATTTATATGAATAGTGTTATTGGTTCTCTTGAAAAAGTACTTCTGCCATTTGCAGTAAAAATAGGAAAACAACCCCATGTAAATGCAATTAAAAATGGCTTTATTAAATTAATGCCATTAACGCTCGCAGGGGCCATGTTTGTTCTGATAAATAATGTTTTTCTGAGTTTCGGTGAAGGTTCGTTTTTTTATTCCCTTGGTATCCGCCTGGATGCCTCTACTATATCTACTCTTAACGGCCTAAAAGCCATTGGTGGCAATGTCTATAACGGTACACTAGGCATTATGTCGCTGGTGGCTCCTTTTTTTATTGGGATGGCTTTAGCGGAAGAGCGGAAAGTTGATTCACTGGCAGCAGGGTTATTATCAATTGCGGCATTTATGACGCTCACCCCTTTTAGCGTTGGGGAGGCTTATGCCGTTGATGCAAACTGGCTTGGCGGATCAAATATTATTTCCGGGATGCTTATTGGTTTAATTGTGGCAGAAATGTTCACGTTTATTGTCAGACGTAATTGGGTCATCAAACTACCCGACAGCGTTCCGGCTTCGGTTTCGCGCTCATTTTCAGCCTTAATTCCAGGATTTTTAATTCTGTCGGTAATGGGTATCGTGGCCTGGGGACTGGCAGGTGCCGGGACTACCTTCCATCAAATCATTATGGACTCCATCTCCCGACCGCTTGCGGCGATGGGAAGCGTGGTGGGCTGGGCTTACGTTATCTTTACCTCACTGCTATGGTTTTTTGGCGTACACGGTTCGCTGGCCCTGGCAGCCCTCGACAGTGGCATCATGACGCCGTGGGCGCTGGAAAACGTAGCGCTTTATACCGAATATGGTTCGGTTGATGCTGCCCTGGCGGCAGGGAAGACGTTCCATGTCTGGGCTAAGCCTATGCTGGATTCCTATATTTTCCTCGGCGGTACCGGCGCGACGTTAGGATTGATTATCGCCATTTTTATCGCCTCACGCCGTGCCGATCATCGTCAGGTTGCTAAGCTGGCGCTGCCGTCGGGCATTTTCCAGATTAACGAGCCTATCCTCTTTGGCCTGCCCATCATCATGAACCCGGTGATGTTCATTCCTTTTATCCTGGTGCAACCGGTGCTGGCCGCTATCACGCTGGCGGCGTACTACACGGGCATCATTCCACCTATTACTAACATCGCGCCCTGGACAATGCCGACCGGCCTTGGTGCATTCTTTAATACCAACGGTAGCATCGCCGCACTGCTGTTAGCGCTGTTCAACCTGGGGGTAGCAACCATTATCTACCTGCCTTTCGTGGTCATCTCGAATAAGGCGCAAAGCACCATTGAGGAAGAAGAGAGTGAAGAGGCGATCGCCGACGCCCTGAAATTTTAACCTATTACACGGGCGGTGAGTTCTGCACCGCCCTGCCATGAAAGGAGGATTACATGCTGGATTTAGAGACTATTGATGAGACAGACGCCCCTGCCGATGCGCTTGAAGAGATTGTCATGGGATTGATTATTAACGCCGGTCAGGCGCGTAGCCTGGCCTGGACCGCGCTCAAACATGCCAAGGCCGGGGATGTGGAAACCGCCAGAACCCTGATGGCGGAGTCTCATGCCGCGCTTAACAGCGCCCATCGGGTACAGACGCAATTGATTGAAAGCGATGCCGGTGAAGGTAAGATGAAAGTCAGCCTGGTGCTGGTACATGCTCAGGATCACCTGATGACGGCGATGCTGGCGCGTGAGCTTATCGCTGAACTGATTGAACTGTACGAAAAAGAGTGAAAAACAGGGGAGGCCCGATATGTTGCCAGCGGTAAACAACACGGAAGTCAGACTGGTTAAAGAGCAGCAGCTGTTTAATGGCAGATCCTTTCATGTGTTTATTTACAATAAAGTGGAGAGCATAAGCGGGCTTCACCAGCATGATTACTACGAATTTACCCTGGTGCTGACCGGGCGTTATTATCAGGTTATTAATGGCAAACGCGTATTGCTCGAAAGAGGGGATTTTGTTTTTATCCCGGTGGGATCTTCCCATCAAAGTTTTTACGAGTTTGGCGCAACACGCATTCTCAATGTGGGCATCAGCAAGCCATTTTTTGATGAACATTACCTGTCACTGGTGCCTTTTTGTTATGTTGCCTCGCAGGTGCATACGGTTCAGTCGGCTTTCCTTACCTATATTGAATCCATTATTGCATCGCTTAATTTCCGTGACAGCGAATTTGACGAATTTATTGAGCATGTTAGTTTTTATGTCATCAACCGATTACGCCATTTTCGTGAGCAACAGACTGAAAATGTTATACCGCAATGGTTAAAATTCACCATTGAGAGGATGCATGATAAAAGTCAGTTCTCTGAAAACGCCCTGGAAAACATGGTCAAGCTCTCCGGTAAGTCGCAAGAGTATTTAACCCGGGCGACCCAGCGTTATTATCAAAAAACGCCAGTGCAAATTATTAATGAGATCCGCATTAACTTTGCCTGTAAGCAGCTGGAAATCACGAATTTCTCCATTACCGACATTGCATGGGAATCGGGTTACAGCAGCGCCAGTTTATTTATTAAAACGTTCAAGAAATTAACGTCTTTTACACCGGGTAATTATCGAAAGCAGTTAACCAGTATTTCCTGAATGACGGGGCGTCCCCGTTAAATGTCTGGATTATTCTATACTTATCGCATATTGCGATAGCGGTATGGCTTGTCCTAAAAAGCCTGAAGGGAGCAGATATGAGCCATAAGTTAAAAGTTGTCACTATCGGTGGCGGCAGTAGCTATACCCCTGAATTACTTGAAGGATTTCTTCTTCGTTATCAAGAACTGCCGGTCACTGAATTGTGGCTGGTGGATGTGGAAGAAGGGAAACACAAGCTCGATATTATCTATGATCTGTGCTGTCGGATGGTAAAAAAAGCGGGTGTGCCGCTTAAGGTGATGAAAACCCTGGACCGTCGGGAAGCACTTACTGATGCCGATTTCGTAACTACCCAGTTCCGTATCGGTCAGTTAAAAGCGCGTGAGCAGGACGAGCGTATCCCGCTGAGTCATGGCTATCTTGGCCAGGAAACCAATGGTGCTGGCGGTCTTTTTAAAGGGCTTCGCACTATTCCTGTTATTTTCGACATCATTAAGGATGTGGAAGAACTCTGCCCTGAGGCGTGGATTATTAACTTTACTAACCCGGCAGGTATGGTCACCGAGGCCGTTTACCGTCACACCGGTTTTCGCCGTTTTATTGGTGTGTGCAATGTCCCCGTCGGTATGAAAATGTTCGTCCGTGATGTTTTGCAGCTAGCCCCTGCGGATGATCTCTCCTTAGATCTGTTCGGCCTTAATCATCTGGTGTTTATTAGTGATGTGCTGGTCAATGGTAAATCACGGTTTGCCGAATTGATGGACGGGGTGGCATCAGGGCGATTCGCGAAATCTTCGGTGAAAAATATTTTTGATTTGCCCTTTTCCGAAGGCCTGTTGCGTTCGTTGAATTTATTGCCGTGTTCGTATTTGCAGTATTACTTCAAATCCAAAGAGATGCTCGGTATTGAGCTGGGGGAATATTATAAGGGCGGTACGCGAGCGCAGGTAGTACAGGGCGTCGAGAAGAACCTTTTTGATATGTACAAAAACCCCGGTCTGGATGTGAAACCCAAAGAGCTGGAGTTGCGCGGTGGGGCGTACTATTCCGATGCCGCCTGCGAAGTAATCAATGCGATTTACAACGACAAGCAGGCCGAGCATTACGTCAACGTGCCGCATATCGGTAGCGTGGATAATATTCCCGCTGACTGGGCGGTGGAGATGACCTGTCTGCTGGGTAAAAATGGCGCAATACCCCATCCTCGTATCACCCATTTCAATGAGAATGTGCTTGGGCTGATTTATACCATCAAAGGCTTTGAAATCGCGGCCAGCAACGCAGCGTTAAGCGGCAGGCTCAATGACGTTCTTCTGGCGCTGAACCTTAATCCGCTTATTCATTCGGATAAAGATGCAGAAAAACTGGCCTGCGAAATGATTCTTGCGAATCAGCAATGGCTGCCACGCTTTGCCGAAACGGTCGCTGACATCAAGCAGTGAGGACGTATGAGCAACCTGTTGATTGTCAACGCAGACGACTTCGGCCTGAGTCGTGGCCAGAACTATGGCATTATCGAAGCCTGCCGTCACGGAGTGGTGCTGTCGACCACGGCGCTGGTTAACGGTGCGGCGATTGAGCACGCAGTTGAACTGCGTCGCCTGGTGCCCGAGCTGGGGGTAGGGTTGCATTTTAACCTGACGCTCGGCAAGCCACTTGGTGTACTTCCGTCGCTGACCCGCGACGGGGTGCTCGGTAAATGGCTTTGGGAGCAGGCGGAGAGAGGTGCACTGGCATTAGATGAAATTGCGGAGGAGCTGGAACGCCAGTATGGCCGTTTTCTCGCACTCTTTGGCGGCCCGCCCAGCCATATAGACAGTCATCATCACGTGCACATGATGTCCGACCTTTTTCCCCTGGTGGCGGATTTTGCGAAGGCGAAAGATGTGCCGATCCGGATTGACCGTGAAGTGGTGCAACGTCATGCGCTGCGGGTTGATGGTCTGCGCAGTACTGACGGGTACTCCAGTGGTTTTTATGGAGAATCCATCACCGCATCCTTATTCACTGCGCTTCTTGATGAATCTTTGCTACGCAAAGACAACTCATTTGAGATGATGTGCCATCCGGCCTTTGTGGATAAAGGCGTACTGGCAAGCCATTACTGCTACCCCAGGCTCGATGAGCTGGAACTCCTGACGCAACCCGCGCTGAAAAGGGCAATTGCCGGGCGTGGTTTCCGGCCGGGAAATTTCCGCTCGCTGTAAAAACGACACCGCAGCAGTAGCCTGCTGCGGTGCGGTCGTTATGCCGGGATCGTTTCGATTTTGCCGATGCGCGACCATACGCGGTGCGCTGCCAGCAAGGTTAAAAAGGTATTCATCGAGCTGTCTGACGCCTTCTCTGCCAGCACCACGCCCTCTTCTCCCTCCGGGGCGACCTGCAAATCCGTCACCAACTGACGAGCATCACCCATCAGCGCAATGACTTTAAGGTGTTTATACGCCTCCATCAGGTAGTAGCGTGCATCCCCATTTTTAAGCAGGCTGCTAAGATTGCCATCCGGCACAATCACCCCGTCAACGGTAAGAGAAGGGGCGCCTGCAAAGGTTCCCGCTATCGTTAGCGTTGTGCCGTCGTCAGCCGTTATCTCGCCCATACGCGAATAGAGTAATTTGGCGTGTACGCCCTGGGCTTTAAGCGTCTGTAAAATCGTTAACAGACTGCCAGCACAGGTGCTGTCATTCAGCAATATGGCTACCACGCGGCCTTTAATGGTCCCGTCAGGTTGCGCATAAAGACTGAGGGTGGGGTCTTTGTCCAGACCGTTAACCGGTGCCGGCGGCGTCAGCTGTCGCTGCTCCTCTGTCAGCGTGATGCCAAGGTTTTTTGCCACAGCATCGGCCAGTTGCAGATCAATGTGTGCCAGCTGGTCAACCACGCGTTCACGAATATACGGACGGACCACTTTGCCCAGTTCAAAACTGTAAGCATCAATAATATGACGTTGTTCAAATGGGGTCTGGCTCAGCCAGAACAGGCGAGGTTGGGAGTAATACTCGCCAAATGAAGGGCTGCGCTCGCGCACCTTATGACCATCGACGCGCTCCTGGTAAGAGGTAAAGCCGCCACGTTTCGGCGCCGGAGGCGTTTCACGTGGCCAGTTGTCGTTGATTGAATTGGGCTCATAGTTAGCCGGGTTGGTATCAATATCCATGCGATGCATCCCGTCCCGCTGGAAATTATGGTAGGGGCATGTCGGGCGATTAATAGGGATTTCATGGAAATTCGGCCCACCGAGGCGGCTGATTTGCGTATCCGTGTAGGAGAACAAGCGGCCCTGCAACAGCGGGTCGTTGGTGAAGTCCAGACCGGGGACGATATGGCCTGGATGAAACGCCACTTGTTCATTTTCGGTAAAGAAATTATCCGGATTTCGGTTCAACACCATTCTGCCCACACGTTTAACTGGCACCAGCGCTTCAGGGATCAGTTTGGTGGGGTCGAGAAGATCAAAATCAAATTTGAATTCATCTTCTTCGGGGATCAGTTGCAGCCCCAGCTCATATTCCGGGTAATCACCTGCTTCAATGGCTTCCCATAATTCACGGCGGTGAAAGTCCGGATCGCGTCCGGTGAGTTTTTGCGATTCGTCCCAGACCAGAGAGGCTTTGCCTGCGACAGGTTTCCAGTGAAACCGGACGAAAGTCGATTTTCCTTCGGCGTTTATCAAACGGAAGGTATGGATACCAAACCCTTCCATGGTGCGGTAGCTGCGCGGGATCCCGCGATCGGACATCGCCCACATCACATTGTGCAGGGTTTCAGGTTGCAGTGAGACGTAATCCCAGAAGGTGTCGTGGGCACTCTGTCCCTGCGGAATGGCCCAGTGGGGTTCCGGCTTCACCGCATGTACAAAATCGGGGAACTTATGCGCTTCCTGAATAAAAAATACCGGCGTGTTATTGCCAACTAAATCAAAAATGCCTTCATCTGTGTAAAATTTGACGGCGAATCCACGGATGTCACGCACGGTGTCGGCAGATCCGGCACCACCCTGAACGGTAGAGAAGCGGACGAATACCGGCGTGATTTTATCAGGGTCGGAGAGAAAATCGGCTTTGGTTATATCGCTTAAGTTTTCATAAGGCTGGAAATAGCCGTGTGCGGCCGAGCCACGCGCATGGACGATACGTTCAGGGATACGTTCATGGTCAAAATGGGTGATTTTCTCCCGCAGGATAAAATCTTCCAGCAGGGTGGGGCCACGTGCGCCTGCGCGTAACGAATTCTGATCGTCGGCGATGCGTACACCCTGGTTAGTCGTCAGCGGCACCGCTTCACTCTCTTTACGGAACGCCCCAAGGGCGGTGAGTTTTTCGTTTGCAGTATCCGGGGATTTCAAACTCCCCGGCGCGGTGGGCTGTTCGCCGGGAGGCGTTGGCTGGGGTGTCGGGCGATGGGAGTTGTCGTCGGGAGCCAGCGAGTCGAGCCCTGGTCTGGATTCGCTTGCGTCATGTACGGGGGACTGATGGGGGTGTGGGTTTTTTTCGTTTTGCGACATTGAACTCAGCTCCTGTTTTCATTACTGAAAAATGGTCGTTGTCATGGAAAAACCCTTCTAACTATAGAACAACTCCCCGCAGCCTCTGGCGCAGTGGAGTAAAGTGGGGAGGAATTTTCTACTACGCTGAACTGAAACGCAGTCGGAACGCGACGGACATGGGCACTTTCAGCTATCATAGAAATTTCGTGTTAGTAGAATTCGTCCTGGTAACCTCTTCGCCTATGAAACCTATGCGTCAGCAAAACCGCCGTATTATCAGCTATGTTCCCCGAATCGAACCCGCTCCGCCTGAACATGCCATGAAAGTGGATGGCTTTCGCGACGTCTGGTTGTTACGGGGTAAATACGTGGCTTTTGTGCTGATGGGCGAGCGTTTTCAGCGCTCTCCGGTCTTTAACGTTCCTGAAGCGGCCCAGCGCTGGGCAACACAGATTCGTCAGGAGGGGGAAATTGAAGAGTAACAGACATAAAAAAACCGCCTGAGGTGACAGGCGGTTATACGAGATGCCGCTTAGCGGTGCGCCAGTTCGGCGTCGTCTTTGCTATCCATAATGGTTTTATCAGTCTGCCTGAGCCACTGGCTGGCAAGCGTACCGGCAGTCATGGAACCATTAACGTTCAGGGCAGTACGTCCCATATCGATCAAGGGTTCGACGGAAATCAGCAGCGCCACCAGCGTCACCGGAAGTCCCATCGCTGGCAGTACAATCAGCGCGGCAAAGGTTGCCCCGCCACCCACACCAGCCACACCGGCTGAACTCACGGTAACAATACCCACCAGGGTGGCAATCCATACCGGATCCAGCGGATTAATCCCCACGGTAGGGGCGACCATAACGGCCAGCATTGCCGGGTAAAGCCCCGCACAACCATTCTGACCAATCGTTGCGCCGAAGGAGGCCGAAAAACTGGCGATGGATTCGGGTACGCCCAGGCGACGGGTCTGCGCTTCAACGTTCAGCGGTATTGAGGCTGCACTGGAGCGGCTGGTAAAGGCAAACGTCAGTACAGGCCAAACCTTACGGAAGAATTTCAGCGGACTGACACCGCTCACGCCGAGCAGAATAGCGTGTACCACAAACATGATGGCAAGCCCCAGATAAGAGGCGATAACAAAGCTCCCCAGTTTGATAATGTCCTGAATGTTTGAGCCAGCGACCACTTTGGTCATCAGTGCCAGTACGCCATAGGGCGTCAGTTGCATTACCAGACGCACCAGCTTCATTACCCAGCTTTGCAGGGTATCAATTGCAGTGATGACGCGTTCACCTTTTGGGGCGTCGTCTTTAAGGAGCTTGAGTGCCGCCACGCCAAGGAACGCGGCAAAAATCACCACGCTGATGATCGATGTCGGACTGGCACCCGTCAGATCGGCAAACGGATTTTTAGGAACAAAAGAGAGCAGCAGTTGCGGGACGCTGAGGTCAGCAACTTTTCCGACATAGTTGGTCTGAATGGCAGTAAGGCGCGCCGTCTCTGCGGTTCCCTGGACCAGCCCTTCTGCAGTTAAACCGAATAAAGTGGTGACCAGTACCCCCACTAATGCTGAAATCAGGGTGGTAAAGAGCAGTGTTCCGATGGTTAAAACGCTGATCTTCCCAAGCTGCGAGGCGTTATGCAGGCGTGCTACGGCGCTCAGTATGGAAGCAAAAACCAATGGCATAACAATCATTTGCAGCAATTGTACATAGCCGTTACCGACCACGTTAAACCACTGAATAGACGCTTTTAGTACCGGGCTCTCCGCACCATAGATAGCCTGCAGCGCAAGACCAAAGAGTACGCCCAGAGCCAGACCTGCCAGCACTTTTTTCGCCAGGCTCCACTGTTTATGGCGGCTTTGCGCCAGCAGCAGTAAGAGGGCGACGAAAACCACGACGTTCGCGATTAAAGGAAAGTTCATTCCCGTTCTCCTGATGTAATTATGTGATCGGCGTAACGATACCAATCGTTGGCGGAAGGGTAGCAGAACTGGGGTGCAGGGCTTATATCCAAATGGAATGATTTATGACGTAATCATCATTTTCGCGCGATTACTGACCAATCTGTTGATGAATGAAGCGATTGAACTGGCTTTGCAGGGTGTTGATTATCTGTGACGACCAGCGAACTGCACTGTTATCGGGCACCGACTGCGGCATCCATAAGGCCCAGGTGAACAGCGCCATGCACAGCGCGCGCTCCAGCTGGTTCCCTTTTTGTGCTGCCAGCAGCGGGAGACGGAAGCGCCAGCGGCATGGCCAGAGCAGAGGAACCCCCGCAGGTGTAAGCATATCGGCCAGAATATGGCTCAAATAGCCCAGCACCATCCCCTGAAGTGCATCAGTAGGGATAATCCAGCTTTCCGGTACTTTCAGATAAAAAAGGGTAAGGGCGATAAAAACCGCCAGCAGACTATGCGTAAACCCGCGGTGCCCGAACATACGGGCCACAGGCTTAGAGATCCACTTTAATCGCTGCCCCAGGAGAGATTTCGGATGGTCAATATCCGGCAGCAGGCAGGTCAGAATGGCAGACGGCACAATATGCCACCAGTCCCCTTGTGCCAGCACAGGGGTTAATTCGGCATTCTTGGCAAACACCGCACAGGCAATTGAAAAAAGCAGGTGTCCTTCCGCCGTCATGATAAAACTCACCAAACTGTCGATGTATACAGTATAGGGTTTTTATACAGTAGGCGGAAGAGGTGACGGTGTAACTCTTTGTCACAAAGATGACATTAACGCGCCAGCCAGCCTCCGTCTACGGCAAGTGTAAACCCGTTGATATAATCGGAAGCGGCAGAAGCCAGAAATATCGCAGGACCCTGCAGGTCGTCCGGCGTTCCCCAGCGCTGGGCAGGGATCCTCTCGAGGATCTGTTTATTACGTTCTTCATCGTCCCGCAGCGCCTGAGTGTTATTGGTGGCCATGTAACCGGGAGCAATAGCATTCACATTAATATTATAAGCAGCCCATTCGTTTGCCAGGGCGCGTGTCAGGCCCATGATGCCGCTTTTCGAGGCGGTGTAGGAAGGTACGCGGATGCCACCCTGAAAAGAGAGCATGGAGGCAATATTAATAATTTTGCCGCCGCCACCCTGGGCAATAAACTGCCTGGCTACGGCCTGCGAGAGAAAAAAGGCTGTTTTCAGATTCAGACTCATTACCTCATCCCAGTCTTTTTCACTGAAATCAAGGGCATCACAGCGGCGAATAGTTCCGGCATTATTGAGCAGAATATCTATCCGCCCCATCTGCGACACGCTTTCAGTCACAATATCGTCAATGCCATCCTGCTTACTGAGATCGGCCTGAAGCGCTATAAAACGGCGACCAAGTTGCGTGACCCGTGCTGCCGTGTCGTGCGGCGTTTTTCTGCCTACCCCCACAATGTCGCACCCGGCTTCAGCCAGGCCGAGCGCCATACCTTGCCCCAGCCCGGTATCACAGCCGGTGACGATGGCGACTTTATTTGCCAGATGAAAAGCGTCAAGAATCATTGTTCCCCCGTTGAGGTTCTTGCATGGTCTGAGAAAAGCTTAGAGGGGGAAAAGGAGAATGACAAATTAAATGAAACGAGGTTTCAAAAAATGAGGGGCACTTTACCCCTCATGGATTCTATTACCCAAGTAAATGGGTGAGAGTCAGCGCTTCAAGCGAATTAAGCTTAACGTCAGCTAAGGCATAACGCGGGTCGTGGCGGTTTTCTTCAGCGGGAACCACGATGGAACGCATACGTGCCGCTTTACTGGCAATCATGCCATTGGTCGAATCCTCCAGCGCAACGCAGGTGAGAGGATCCACCCCCAGCTTCGCGGCACAATCCAGGTAGACCTGCGGGTGCGGTTTACTGTAGGGAAGTTTCTCTGCCGAAGCCAGGGCATCAAAGCTTTCCCGCAGACCGAACAGGGTAAGCACTTTTTCAAGCATATGCAGCGGGGAGGCTGAGGCGAGTCCCACCTTCAACCCGTTTGCTTTGCACAAAGCGACAGCTTCACGGGCGCCAGGTAGTAACGGGCGGGCCTCTTCAACCAGAGAAATAGCGCGACTGATGATGCGGGCGGTGACCTCTTCACAGCCCGGACCATTCCAGGGCTGCTGCGCATACCAGAGACCGACCACCACATCAATGCGCAGGCCCAGCAGATCCGGCAGTTCATCGCGTCGGGTAATATCCACACCCAAACTTGCCATGACGTCCAGTTCAGCCCGGTCCCAGAGTGGCTCTGAGTCCATTATCAATCCATCCATATCGAAAATAGCAGCAAGAATTTGTCGTGGGGCAGACATAGTACCTCTCTTTGACGTTGAATCGGGGGGTAAATGTTCACAATGGTTAAGATGCCATCATACCGTCTTTAAAGAACAGGCGAAAATGAATCTGAGCAGGTAGACTTAGGCGCAAACAGAACGTCTGAAAAGGGGAATCCATGACGTATCAGCAAGCTGGACGCATAGCAGTGCTCAAACGCGTTCTGGGGTGGGTTATTTTTATCCCATCGGTCATATCGACCATCATTTCCGTACTGAAATTTATGTACGAACATAGCGAGAAGCAGGCGGGTATTAATGCCGTCATGCTGGATTTTGCTCATGTAATCATTGAAATGGTGCGTTTTAATACGCCCTTTCTTAATCTTTTCTGGTTCAACTCGCCAACACCCGATTTTCACCAGCAAATGAATATTACGTTCTGGGTCATCTTTGCGCTGATTTTCGTTGGCCTTGCATTGCAGGCCTCGGGCGCCAGAATGAGTCGTCAGACGCGTTTTCTGCGTGAAAATGTCGAAGATCAGATGATCCTGGAGAAAGCGAAGGGCGAGCAGGGGTTGTCTCGTGCCCGGATAGAGGAGCGCATTGTGGTGCCACACCACACGATTTTCCTGCAAATTTTCCCGCTCTATGTGCTGCCAGTCATTATTATCGTGGCCGGCTATTTCTTCTTTTCGTTACTCGGATTTTTGTAAAAAGAAGGCCACCGTTCAGGTGGCCTTTTTGCTCAGGATGCCAGCACGCGTTCCAGCGCCTGCTGCGCCGTAACGAGGTGTTGCCCGCCAAACAAAATTGCCCGGTTGAACAGTGTGTAGAGCTGGTAAATGGGCTGGCGGTCAGGAAAATCACCCGGTAAAGGACTGACGGACTGGTAACCATCATACAGCTGTGGAGGCTGATCGCTGTGTAACGGCAGCATGGCCAGGTCGCACTCCCTGTCACCCCAGTAGCAGGCGGGATCGTAAATATAAGGACCGTCCGGGCCAAGGGCGCAATTTGATGACCATAAATCCCCATGCAGAAGAGAGGGCTGAGGCTGGTGTGCCGAGAGCCGCTGCTGCACATGTTCAACAATGGCATCGATGTTACCAAACGCCAGCCCTTTTTCGGCCGCCAGCTCCAGCTGCCAGCCTATACGCTGTTCAGCAAAAAAGGTTGACCAGCGGCGTTGCCAGGTATTGGGCTGGGGCGTGGTAGAGAGGTCGTTATCAAAATCGAGTCCGAACTGAGGCTGATCGCTCCATGCGTGCAGACGCGCAAGCTGCTGCCCGAGCAAGAACGCATTGTGGGCATCAAGGGGGCGAGGAGGAAGATACTCCATAACTAAAAAACTGTAGTCGCGATCGGCACCAACGGCCCAGACTTCAGGCACCCGCACGGTATGGCTACGGGACAGCAGTTCCAGCTGATCGGCTTCTGCGGTGAAAATCGGCAACAGCTCACGGTCATCGCATTTGACGAAGAGTTCTCGCCCGGCATAACGCAAATGCCATGCAGCGTGGATCTCTCCACCTGGCAACTCGTCACGCTGTTCGATGACGCCTTCACCGAGTTGTTCGCTTAACAAACGACTAATTGCTTGCCACATGATTTGTCTCCCATGTTATCAGCCAGATCATTAGGTTAGCGCACTACAGCGATAAAAAAATTCGAACTCACGCACACCTGTGCAGGAGAGGTGTGATCGGGCACTTATTATTGAAGCTCTTTGTGCCAGGATTCCCAGGTGGTGACATGTATCTCAGGCGTTTCATTAACGGCGCTGTCTGCCAGCCCGCTCGCCAGTTCCTGCACCTCCTGCTCGCTCAGCGGGCTGATAAGGCCAAAGGTGTTGGTTCCGAGATCGTGCACCTTTCCCTCGTCATCGGTTAATGTCAGTAGAAAACCTGCCCGGGTAAACTGGTTATTCAGCTCGTTAATTTCCGTCAGACTCTGTTCATGAAAAGAAACTGTGACGACATAGCGCGAAATATCACCGCTGCTCATAATTCACCTCGTTGTTATCGTGAGTGTTTTCAGCATAGTCGGCGAGGGGGATTTGTCGACTTTCGCGCCAGGAGACAGACCCCTTCGCCCGGCAGGCGAAGGGTAAAGATTAACTACGTGAGAGGTAATCGTAAATTTTTTGGGTGTCATCATGAGCACAAAGGCGGGTACCTTTGTTGATGGTTGCTGCGCTCCCGGCTGCAACGCCATAGCGGACCATCTCCTGTAGACTGGCACCCTGGGCCAGTTTTAAGGTCATGGCTCCCACCATGCTGTCACCTGCGCCCACGGTACTTTGGCTTTTCATCGGCGGAGGCACGACCTGCACGCAGTGATCGGCGTCAACACCAAGCGCACCCTGAGGCCCCAGAGAAACCACAACCCGCATCGCTTTGCCGCTACGGACAATCTCCTGCGCAGCTTGACGTACATCGTCCGGTTGCGTCAGCTCACGACCCACAAGGGCACTCAGCTCTTTCTGGTTAGGCTTCACCAGCTCAATGCCTCCTATCTCGAGGGCCGCCGTCAGGGCATCGCCGGAACTGTCAACGACGCATCGGATGCCTGCGTCCTGCGCGGCAGTGATGAGTTGCGTCAATTTTCCAACCTCCACACCCGGGGGAAGACTGCCACTAATCACCAGTAACGCTCCCTTTTCGATAGCCAGAATGTGCGCTTCAAGCTGGCGGAACTCATCGTCGCTTAACGCAGCACCAGGCATCACAAACCTGTACTGCTCGCCGCTGGCTTCGACATGAACATGCAGGTTTTGCCGGGTCCAGTCACGGGTTGCTATGCAATGGGTGGGGACGTTTTCATCTGCCAGCAGGGACTGAAGATGCTCTCCTGTTGCACCACCGGCCGGAAAAATAGCCGTGGCTTTTCCGCCGAGATGAGCAATGGCGCGGGCAACATTTATGCCGCCTCCACCAGGTTCAAAGACGGGGGCCGTGCAGCGTAACTTACCCTCCGGGTAAATCTGCGGGGTCAGGGTGGCGCTGTCGAGTGACGGGGCAAGCGTCAGAGTGTAAACATTGACCATTTTTATCTCCTTATGCAGTAGGTTTCTTAAGTCTGGCACTCTGTGGGCAGAAGGCAAAATGCGCAAAATCATGAACATTCCGACTTCATTCTCAAAGGAGGACCGACAGCCGTGTACAGGGGAAATAAAGCACCGGGAGGCGGTTAAATTTCATCGTTTTTATCGCAGGATAGTATTAACATTGGCGCGCGCGAAACAGCGCCTAACCTTGTATATGTATTTTTAGAGACACCTAATGAAGCTTTTAAAGACAGTACCCGCGCTGGTTCTTCTCGCGGGGGGCGTGCTTGCGTCAATGAATGCTGCCGCTGATGACACCGTATTTACTGTCATGGATGACCCATCTACCGCTAAAAAACCGTTTGAAGGCATTTTGAACGGGGGCTATATGGCCCAGTCCGGAAACACCACGAGTTCTTCTTTAACAGCCGACTCTACGTTGACCTGGTACGGCTCCTCGACCGCGTGGTCATTGTGGGGGACGGCGAGTAATACTTCCGCCAATGATGAGCGTTCGTCAGAGAAATACTCTGCGGGTGGCCGTAGCCGTTATAACCTGACGGATTATGACTATATTTTCGGTCAGGCAAGCTGGTTGACAGACAGATACAACGGCTACCATCAGCGTGATATTTTCACGGCCGGTTATGGTCGTCAGTTCCTTAACGGGCCGGTGCACAGTTTCCGTTTTGAATTCGGTCCGGGTGTTCGTTACGACGAATACACGGATGGTGATACGGATACGCAGGGACTGGGTTATGCGTCAGGAACTTACATGTGGCAAATGACCGATACCACCAAATTCACCCAGGGTGTGTCTGTGTTTGGTTCTGATGACACCACCGTGAACTCCGAGACGGCACTTAACGTGGCCATCAATGATCATTTCGGGCTTAAGGTTGCTTATAACCTGACCTGGAACTCTGAGCCGCCTGCTTCCGCGCCAGAGCACACCGATCGCAGAACAACGGTTACGCTTGGCTATAAAATGTAATCGCACAGGGCCGGTTTGCCGGCCCTTAATTGTGCCGGACCCTTACGATGACCCCGTTCGGGCGAGCGCAACAGCATTTTGAATCGCCGCCTTTGCCTGCGGACTGTTTTTCCAGCATGTTGAACCTACCAGCGCCGCGCCCTGAGTCAGAATCTCCTCCACCCCTGCCTGCCCTAACTGATCCAGTGAGCTAAACCCCATTTGTTCGAGTCTTTCGATGACTTTTGGCCCTACGCCTTTGCATTCAAGTAGCGCCTCGCGTTCTTTTTGTGTAAATGGCATGGTGATGTCCTTATAGTAATTAGCGGTGCTTTCGCTCATTTTCATTATGAACGCGGCGTGAGAAGCCAACAATCCCCCTGAATTAGCGATGGTCCTACAGGAAGAGATGAATGGGTAAATCCAAAGACGCCGAGTTATATGAAGAAATGTGCCGGGTGGTGGGCAAAATTGTGCTTGAGATGCGTGATTTAGGTCAGGAGCCCAAACACATCGTGATCGCCGGAATGGTAAGAACGATGCTGGCCAACCAGAAGGTTCAGCGTACCGCGCTCACGCGTCAGGCCATGTCGGAGGTCATTAAAGCGCTGGGTTATGATGCATGAGCGCAAATCCGCCGGTTTATGAAATCCGAAATGAATCAATCTTGCGCTGAGTGGTGCACTCCCGCTTTTAATAGTGTTACCATCCCCGAACCAAATGTAAAAATCGCTCTCGGGGCAGACATTTGCGTAAACCATTACGCGCCAATTTAACAATTGTTGGTTAGATGGCGGCGTAATTGAATGTAAACACCTAAATATTTACTTCGTATGTGATCTTACGTGCGGGTCACCACTGCGAAATAAGGATATGAAATGCCAGTAATTACTCTTCCTGATGGCAGTCAACGCCATTTCGATCATGCTGTTAGCCCAATGGATGTTGCGCTCGACATTGGTCCGGGGCTTGCTAAAGCCACAATCGCGGGTCGCGTTAACGGCGAACTGGTTGATGCCTCTGATCTGATTGAACAGGACGCGACCTTGTCGCTCATCACCGCCAAAGACGAAGATGGTCTTGAAATCATTCGTCACTCCTGTGCGCACCTGTTAGGGCATGCAATTAAACAGCTATGGCCCAATACCAAAATGGCGATCGGGCCGGTCATCGACAATGGCTTCTACTATGACGTTGACCTTGACCATACCCTGACCCAGGAAGATATCGACGCGCTCGAAAAACGTATGCATGAGCTCGCCGAGAAAAATTATGATGTCATCAAGAAGAAAGTAAGCTGGCACGAGGCGCGTGAAGCCTTTGCTAAGCGTGGTGAGAGCTACAAGGTTTCCATTCTTGATGAAAATATTGCTCATGATGACAAGCCCGGCTTGTATCATCATGAAGAATATATCGATATGTGCCGTGGCCCGCACGTGCCGAATATGCGTTTCTGTCACCACTTCAAACTGATGAAAATAGCCGGTGCTTACTGGCGTGGCGACAGCAATAATAAAATGCTGCAGCGTATATACGGTACTGCATGGGCTGACAAAAAAGCACTTAATGCCTATCTGCTGCGCCTTGAAGAGGCGGCGAAACGCGACCACCGTAAAATTGGCAAACAACTCGACCTGTATCATATGCAGGAAGAGGCGCCGGGAATGGTGTTCTGGCACAACGATGGCTGGACTATCTTCCGTGAACTGGAAACGTTCGTACGGTCTAAACTGAAAGAGTATCAGTATCAGGAAGTGAAAGGCCCCTTTATGATGGACCGTGTGCTGTGGGAAAAAACCGGCCACTGGGACAATTATAAAGATGCGATGTTTACTACATCGTCTGAAAATCGCGAATACTGCATTAAGCCGATGAACTGCCCGGGACACGTACAGATCTTCAACCAGGGGCTGAAATCTTACCGTGATCTGCCGCTGCGCATGGCGGAATTTGGCAGTTGCCACCGTAATGAGCCGTCAGGTGCGCTGCACGGTCTGATGCGCGTTCGCGGCTTTACCCAGGATGATGCACACATCTTCTGTACCGAAGAACAGGTACGTGATGAAGTGAACGCTTGTATCCGACTGGTCTATGATATGTATAGCACCTTTGGCTTCGAGAAGATCGTCGTCAAATTATCCACTCGTCCTGAAAAACGTATTGGCAGTGACGAAATGTGGGATCGTGCTGAGGCGGATCTGGCAGTTGCGCTGGAAGAAAACAATATCCCGTTTGAGTATCAACTGGGTGAAGGCGCATTCTACGGTCCGAAAATTGAATTTACGTTATATGACTGTCTCGATAGAGCTTGGCAGTGCGGAACGGTACAGCTGGACTTCTCTTTACCACAGCGCTTGAATGCCTCCTACGTAGGTGAAAGTAACGAGCGCCAGGTACCGGTGATGATCCACCGAGCAATTCTGGGGTCGCTGGAGCGCTTTATTGGCATCCTGACTGAAGAATTTGCTGGCTTCTTCCCAACCTGGCTTGCACCAGTTCAGGTTGTAGTGATGAATATCACTGATTCTCAAGCCGAATATGTCAACGAATTGACACGAAAATTGCAAAATGCAGGTATTCGTGTAAAAGCGGACTTGAGAAACGAGAAGATTGGCTTTAAAATCCGCGAGCACACTTTACGTCGTGTCCCTTATATGTTGGTCTGTGGTGATAAAGAGGTGGAAGCAGGCAAAGTGGCCGTTCGCACCCGCCGCGGTAAAGACCTGGGCAGCCTGGACGTAAGTGAAGTGATTGAGAAGCTGCAACAAGAGATTCGCAGCCGCAGTCTTCAACAACTGGAGGAATAAGGTATTAAAGGCGGAAAACGAGTTCAAACGGCACGTCCGAATCGTATCAATGGCGAGATTCGCGCCCAGGAAGTTCGCTTAACGGGTCTGGAAGGCGAGCAGCTGGGTATTGTGAGTCTGAGAGAAGCTATCGAAAAGGCTGAAGAAGCCGGAGTAGATTTAGTTGAGATCAGCCCTAACGCCGAACCGCCAGTTTGTCGTATCATGGACTACGGCAAGTTCCTTTATGAAAAGAGTAAGTCTTCTAAGGAACAGAAGAAAAAACAAAAAGTTATTCAGGTCAAGGAAATCAAATTCCGACCTGGCACCGACGATGGCGACTACCAGGTAAAACTCCGCAGCCTGGTACGCTTTCTGGAAGAGGGTGATAAAGCTAAGATCACGCTGCGTTTCCGCGGTCGTGAGATGGCTCACCAGCAGATCGGTATGGAAGTGCTTAATCGCGTCCGTGACGATCTGAGTGAACTGGCAGTGGTCGAATCCTTCCCATCGAAGATCGAAGGCCGCCAGATGATCATGGTGCTCGCTCCTAAGAAGAAACAGTAAGGCCTTCAAGTAGCGATTCCTGTGAAGCGATAGCTTCGCAGGATTTGCTCGCCTTTGTTTCGTTTATTAACAATGCGAAGTGGAAGTTATTAAAATGCCAAAAATTAAGACCGTACGCGGTGCTGCTAAGCGCTTCAAAAAAACCGGTAAAGGTGGTTTTAAGCACAAGCACGCTAACCTGCGTCACATTCTGACCAAAAAAGCTACCAAGCGTAAACGTCACCTGCGTCCGAAAGCCATGGTTTCCAAAGGCGATCTGGGCCTGGTAATCGCGTGCCTGCCGTACGCATAAGTCGTTTAACCTTTTAACTTTTTAATTAGAATAGATACAGGAGAGCACATATGGCTCGCGTAAAACGTGGTGTAGTTGCCCGTGCACGTCACAAGAAAATTTTGAAACAAGCTAAAGGCTACTACGGTGCGCGTTCTCGCGTATACCGCGTTGCCTTCCAGGCTGTTATCAAAGCAGGTCAGTACGCTTACCGTGACCGTCGTCAACGTAAACGTCAGTTCCGTCAACTGTGGATTGCGCGTATCAACGCAGCAGCACGTCAGAACGGTATTTCTTACAGCAAATTCATCAACGGCCTGAAAAAAGCCTCTGTTGAAATCGACCGTAAGATTCTGGCTGACATCGCCGTATTCGACAAAGTAGCGTTCACCGCTCTGGTCGAAAAAGCGAAAGCAGCACTGGCATAAGCCAGTTAAAAGAGGGAGCTTGTCTCCCTCTTTTTCGTTCCACACTATCATTACATTGACATTTATTCGGTGTGCCTTTTCAATAAGGTTTCCCGGTCTTTATCAGACAAGGTAACGCAAGCATGAATGCTGCTATTTTCCGCTTCTTTTTTTACTTTAGCACCTGAATCCAGGAGGCGAGAGCGTGAGAGAAGAAACGGAAAATTAACGCCAAAAGCCTCCAACAGGAGGCTTTTTTTGTGTCCGAATTTTAAGTAAAAAGTCCAATAACAAGGACATAACGAGGAAAATTATGTCACATCTCGCAGAGCTGGTTGCCAGTGCACGGGCAGCCATTAATGATGCCTCAGATGTCGCCACGTTAGATAACGTACGCGTTGAATATCTGGGTAAGAAAGGGCATTTGACCCTTCAGATGACCACCCTGCGTGAGCTGCCGCCAGAAGAGCGCCCGGCTGCCGGAGCGGTGATTAATGACGCGAAAGAGCAGGTTCAACAGGCATTAAATGCGCGCAAATACGATTTAGAAAACGCCGCGCTGAATGCCCGTCTGGCTGCAGAAACTATTGACGTTTCCCTGCCGGGCCGTCGTATTGAAAATGGCGGTTTACACCCGGTAACCCGCACTATTGACCGTATTGAACACTTCTTTGGTGAGCTTGGCTTTACCGTGGCGACAGGCCCGGAAATCGAAGATGACTACCATAACTTCGATGCGCTGAATATTCCCGGTCACCATCCTGCGCGTGCCGATCATGACACTTTCTGGTTTGATGCGACCCGCCTGCTGCGTACGCAGACGTCCGGTGTGCAAATCCGTACCATGAAAGACAAACAGCCGCCGATTCGCATTATCGCGCCGGGTCGCGTTTATCGTAACGATTACGATCAGACGCACACGCCGATGTTCCACCAGATGGAAGGCCTGATTGTTGATACCAACATCAGCTTTACCAACCTGAAGGGCACGCTGCACGATTTTTTGAGCAACTTCTTTGAAGAAGATCTGCAGATTCGCTTCCGTCCCTCCTACTTCCCGTTCACGGAACCTTCTGCTGAAGTCGACGTAATGGGCAAAAACGGCAAATGGCTTGAAGTCCTGGGCTGCGGTATGGTGCACCCCAACGTGTTGCGCAACGTCGGCATCGATCCAGAAGTTTACTCCGGTTTTGCGTTCGGCATGGGGATGGAACGCCTGACCATGTTGCGTTACGGCGTAACCGATTTACGCGCCTTCTTCGAAAACGATTTGCGTTTCCTCAAACAGTTTAAATAAGGGCAGGACAGAATAATGAAATTTAGTGAACTGTGGTTACGCGAGTGGGTAAACCCGGCTGTCGATAGCGAAGCGCTTTCGGATCAGATCACCATGGCTGGCCTCGAAGTCGATGGCGTTGAACCTGTTGCTGGTGCCTTTAATGGCGTGGTCGTGGGGGAAGTGGTTGAATGTGGTCAGCACCCTAATGCTGACAAACTGCGCGTGACGAAAGTCAATGTGGGCGGAGAACGTCTGCTGGATATCGTGTGTGGCGCGCCAAACTGCCGTCAGGGTCTGAAAGTGGCCGTCGCGACCATCGGTGCCGTGCTGCCGGGTGATTTCAAAATCAAAGCGGCGAAACTGCGTGGCGAGCCCTCAGAAGGGATGCTTTGTTCGTTCTCGGAGCTGGGTATTTCCGACGATCACAGCGGGATTATTGAACTGCCTGCTGATGCGCCCATTGGCACCGATATTCGTGAATACCTGAAGCTTGACGACAACACGATTGAAATCAGTGTGACGCCAAACCGCGCAGATTGCCTGGGTATTATCGGGATTGCCCGGGATGTGGCCGCCCTGAACAAGTTGCCGCTGGTTGCGCCTGAAATCACCCCGGTACCCGCAACGCTCACGGAGACTTTCCCGATCCGCGTTGAGGCCACTGAAGCCTGCCCGCGCTATTTAGGCCGCGTGGTAAAAGGTATCAATGTCAAAGCACCGACCCCGCTGTGGATGAAAGAGAAGCTGCGTCGTTGCGGCATCCGTTCCATCGATGCCGTGGTTGACGTGACCAATTTCGTGTTGCTTGAACTGGGTCAGCCGATGCATGCCTTCGATAAAGATCGCATTGAAGGCGGCATTGTCGTTCGTATGGCGCAGGAGGGCGAAACGCTGGTGCTGCTGGACGGCACACAAGCGAAACTGAAATCCGATACGCTGGTGATTGCCGATCATAACAAAGCGCTGGCAATGGGCGGTATTTTCGGTGGCGAGCATTCAGGCGTCAACGATGAAACCGAGAACGTGCTGCTTGAGTGCGCATTCTTCAGCCCGCTCTCCATTACTGGCCGTGCGCGTCGCCACGGCCTTCACACGGACGCCTCTCATCGTTACGAGCGTGGTGTGGATCCGCAGCTGCAGTATAAAGCAATGGAGCGCGCAACCCGTCTGCTGATGGATATCTGTGGCGGTGAGCCGGGTCCGATTATCGATGTCACCAACGAAGCTACGCTGCCAGAACGTGCGACCATTCGCCTGCGCCGCAGCAAACTGGATCGTCTGATTGGCCATCATATTGCCGATGACCTGGTGAGCGACATTCTCACGCGTCTGGGCTGCGAGGTTACCGAAGGCCAGGATGAGTGGCTGGCTGTCGCCCCTGGCTGGCGTTTTGATATGGAAATCGAAGAAGACCTGGTGGAAGAAGTTGCCCGTCTGTACGGCTACAACAACATTCCGGATGCGCCGGTTCAGGCGGGTCTGGTAATGGGCTCTCACCGTGAAGCGGACCTGTCGCTCAAGCGCGTTAAAACGCTGCTCAACGATAAGGGTTACCAGGAAGTGATCACCTACAGCTTCGTGGATCCGAAAGTTCAGCAGTGGATCCACCCGGGTGAAGAAGCACTGATCCTGCCAAGCCCGATTTCCAGTGAAATGTCTGCAATGCGTCTCTCTTTATTGACCGGACTGCTGGGCACTGTTGTCTACAACCAGAATCGTCAACAGAGCCGGGTACGCATTTTTGAAACCGGTCTGCGCTTCGTACCGGACACCCAGGCTCCGCTGGGTATTCGTCAGGACGTGATGCTGGCTGGCGCGATTTGCGGCAACCGCTACGAAGAACACTGGGATCTGGCGAAAGGTAGCGTTGATTTCTTTGATCTGAAAGGTGACCTGGAGTCCTTACTCGATCTGACCGGTAAGCTCTCAGCCATTGAATTCCGCAAAGCCGGGAACCCTGCGCTTCATCCTGGCCAATCCGCCGAGATTTATCTGAAAGATGAATACGTTGGTTTCATCGGCGTGGTGCATCCGGAGCTTGAACGTAAACTGGATCTCAATGGTCGCACGCTAGTGTTTGAACTGTTATGGAACAAGGTCGCAGACCGCGTGATTCCTCAGGCTCAGGACATTTCACGCTTCCCGGCTAACCGCCGTGATATTGCCGTTGTAGTGGCTGAAAATGTTCCTGCGGCGGATATTTTGAATGAATGTAAGAAAGTTGGCGTAAATCAGGTAGTTGGCGTAAACTTATTTGACGTGTACCGCGGTAAGGGTGTTGCGGAAGGGTATAAGAGCCTTGCCATCAGCCTGATCCTTCAGGATACCAGCCGTACACTCGAAGAAGAGGAGATTGCCGCTACCGTTGCCAGATGTGTAGAGGCATTAAAAGAGCGATTCCAGGCATCATTGAGGGATTGAACCTATGGCGCTTACAAAAGCTGAAATGTCAGAATATCTGTTTGATAAGCTAGGGCTTAGCAAGCGGGATGCCAAAGAACTGGTAGAGCTGTTTTTCGAAGAGATCCGTCGCGCTCTTGAAAACGGTGAGCAGGTAAAACTCTCCGGTTTTGGTAACTTCGATCTGCGTGATAAGAATCAACGCCCGGGTCGTAACCCGAAAACGGGCGAGGATATTCCCATTACAGCGCGGCGTGTGGTGACCTTCAGACCCGGCCAGAAGTTAAAAAGCCGTGTCGAAAACGCTTCGCCTAAAGAAGAGTAATCTGATCTAACTAAAAAGGCCGCTATGCGGCCTTTTTTCTTTCCTGCTTATTCTATTATCTTTAAAATCAATGACCTTCACGATTGGCTGACGACAAACCATGCAGAACTACGCTCAACGCCAGCGACAGCGCAATGGACGATGGCTGGCAGCCCTTGCGCTGCTACTGCTGCTGACCATGATGATAAGTCTGTGCGCCGGCGACCAGTGGATAGCGCCCGGAGAGTGGCTCAACGCCAATGGTCGCCTGTTTGTCGGACAAATACGCTTACCACGAACGCTCGCCGTCATGCTGGTGGGCGCGGCGCTGGCACTCTCAGGTGCCATCATGCAGGCTTTATTCGATAACCCCCTCGCCGAGCCGGGGCTACTCGGTGTCTCTAATGGCGCTGGCGTAGGGTTAATCGCCGCAGTGTTACTCGGAAACGGAATACTTCCGGACTGGTCGTTGGGAATGTGCGCCATCGCCGGTGCGCTGATTGTGACCCTCATTTTGCTCCGGTTTGCCAGGCGTCAGCTCTCTACCAGTCGCTTGCTACTGGCGGGAGTGGCGTTAGGCATCATCTGCAGTGCACTAATGACCTGGGCTATTTACTTTTCAACATCCTTTGATCTGCGCCAGTTGATGTACTGGATGATGGGAGGATTTGGCGGCGTTGACTGGCGACAAAGCTGGTTGATGCTGGCTTTGCTGCCCGTCATGATGTGGGTCTGTTTTCAGTCCCGACCATTAAATATGCTGGCACTGGGTGAAACATCGGCCCGACAGCTGGGTTTGCCAGTATGGCTGTGGCGTAATTTACTGGTTGTGGCGACCGGCTGGCTGGTCGGCGTGAGCGTTGCGCTTGCTGGTTCCATCGGTTTTATTGGTTTGGTGATTCCCCATATTCTGCGACTCTGTGGCCTGACGGATCACCGGGTGCTGTTGCCTGCGGGCGCACTGGCGGGGGGGATAGCCCTGCTCTTTGCGGATATTGTGGCCCGCCTGGCGCTCAGCGCCGCAGAATTACCCGTTGGCGTCGTGACGGCAACGCTGGGCGCACCTGTTTTTATCTGGCTATTATTAATGTCCAGGGTCGGGCGATAAGATCCGAAACCTGTCTTTTAACTGAGAGGATGCTATGCACCAGGATATTCTGAACACAGAGATCACAACGATTGATGGCGAAAACATTTCGCTGGAACAGTATCGCGGTAAAGTGCTGCTTATCGTCAATGTCGCCTCAAAATGCGGGCTGACACCGCAATATGAGCAACTGGAAAATATCCACAAGGCGTGGGAAAAAGATGGCTTTAGCGTGCTGGGCTTCCCGTGCAATCAGTTCCTTGGCCAGGAACCTGGCAGCGAAGAGGAGATTAAAACCTTCTGCAGCACGACTTATGGCGTGACCTTCCCCTTGTCGGCCAAAATTGATGTTAACGGTGAAAACCGTCACCCGCTCTACAGCAAACTGATTGCCGCGGCACCGAAAGCCGTCGCACCTGAAGAGAGCGGATTTTATGAACGTATGGCGAGCAAAGGCCGTGCGCCGCTCTATCCGGATGATATTTTGTGGAATTTCGAAAAATTCCTCATCGGGCGTGATGGTCAGGTGGTGCAGCGTTTCTCACCGGATATGACGCCGGAAGATCCTATTCTGATGGAAGCAATCAAACTGGCACTGGCTAAATAATGGCAATACTGCAACTTCACAACGTTGAGGATGCAGGCAGGCTGGGGCCGGTAACGGCCTCGGTCTCTACAGGGGAAATGTTGCACCTTGTCGGCCCTAACGGCGCAGGAAAGAGCACCTTGCTGGCACGGATGGCCGGGATCACCGTGGGTAAGGGGGAGATCTTTTTTAACGGCACAGATATCAAAACCTTTGATGCCCCCCAGCTTGCACGTCAGCGCGCCTATCTGGCGCAACAGCAGATACCGCCGTTCGCCATGCCTGTCTGGCACTATCTTTCTTTGCACCAGCACGGCAATGCCCAGGGCGAACTGAGCACCCGCATTGCCTGTAGGCTGGGTCTTGAGGACAAACTCGGACGGACGGTAAATCAACTTTCCGGCGGGGAGTGGCAGCGGGTTCGTCTGGCTGCGGTCATACTGCAAATCCACCCGGCCGCCAATCCTGACGGTCAACTACTGCTGCTGGATGAGCCAATGAACAGTCTTGACGTTGCGCAACAGGCGGCACTGGATCATCTCTTACGTGAGCTGACTCACGACGGGATAACGGTCATTATGAGCAGCCATGATCTTAACCACACGTTGCGACAGGCTCACCAGACCTGGCTTCTCTGCGCGGGAACCTTACTAGCGGCAGGGGAGAGGGACAGCGTAATGACACCGCAAAATCTGTCCCGCGCATATGGCATTCCGTTTCGTCGGCTCGACATGGCGGGGCACAGAATGCTCATCCCGGAGGTATAAGCTCATCCGGACTTGCAGGATCGTTGATTCACGCGCTAAATTATTCCCGCATAACAATAAAAGAGGTTTCCCAGAATGCGCATCTGGTTTGTTCTGGTGGCGACGTTAATTCTTGCTGGCTGTAGCAGCCATCGCGCCCCGCCACCTAACGCACGGCTTTCAGACGCTATTACGGTTATCGCAGGGTTAAACGATCAGCTTCGTGACTGGCGCGGAACGCCTTACCGTTATGGGGGGATGAGTCGTAACGGGGTGGACTGTTCCGGGTTCGTGATGATGACTTTCCGTGATAAATTCGATCTGGTATTGCCACGGGATACTCGTTCGCAGGCGGATGTGGGGACGCGTATAGATAAAGACGACTTATTACCCGGGGATTTAGTGTTCTTCAAAACGGGCTCGGGCGAAAACGGCCTGCATGTGGGCATCTACGATACCGATAATGCCTTTATTCACGCCTCAACAAGCCAGGGCGTAATACGGTCATCGCTGAACAACGTTTACTGGCGTAAAAATTTCTGGCAGGCACGTCGCATATAACTCCTTCCTGGCAGGGTTGCTAAGGCGGGTGCCTCGCCCGCCTTAGCAACCCTGACTAAACGCAAATTCAGGTTGCCGTTGCGTGTAAAATCCATCATTCCTCCATGATTTCTTATTTAACTATCGGTTAGCGAAAAGTGGCTCGTTCTCAGACGAATGGCGATGGCAGGAACAATATAGTCAGGATAAGCTGACGAAAGTCGTAGGGAAGTGTGAAGAGAATGATGGAAAATCATGAAGCCTGGCTTATTGAAATTAACTACGTTGAGTGTATTCGCATTAGGTTTTCAATGCCGGATATCACTCACAATGCAGGGCTGGCGCAATGATCGTATCGTTAGATGACACATATTGCTCAGAACTCTCCTTTCTGCCTGCCCGTAGCGGCTTTGGCATGCTGGTGGGGCTTGAGATAATTGTCAATTTTGTTGGGGTGTCGAGCAACGTCCGGGCACCTGCAGAACTCATTTTACCGCGTCTGAGTGCCGCGGATGCACTGACATTATTCAAAGAGCAGCTGGCGCTGGCTGAATCCTGCAAACTGTTCTTTATCCAGCATCAATTAACCGCATGGATAACCCTCTCGCCTGAAATCGTGACCGCGCTTATCAGTGATGAAGACCTCGCCGCAACCATTGCAAGGCTTCCTTTTCTTGAACTGTGCATCAATGAAAGTTTTCCCGGTTTAAACCACGGGCGTGACAATCCGGAACTTGCACAGCTCTGTGAACGTTATCCGGTGGTGCTGACGAATTATGGTGCGGGGAATATCACCTCAAAAGCCATTTTTGATGGTCTTTTTAAGCGGGTCATGCTGGATAAAAATTTTGTTCATCAACGGCTCACCTCCCGTTCTTTTGAGCCGTTTATGCGCGCTATTGTCTCGCAAATTGCGCCGTACTGCCGCACCGTCATGATTGCAGGTATTGATGATGAGAAAACCCTGAAGCGGGTCGCACCCTATCAGTTTGGTGCGATGCAGGGGAATCTGTGGCCTGCGGTATCCGTGCCGATGATTACTACGCTGGTGCATGTGTAAAAAAGTAACCGCTGTTTAACATTCATTAAACATACTACAATAAAAGACAGGAGGAACCATGACCCTGTCTTTTATTTCCCGCTGGCACGATGAACTGCCAGAATTTTATACCGCGCTTTCACCCACGCCACTGCACAATGCCCGGTTAATCTGGCATAACGCCCCCCTGGCGCAAGCAATGGGCCTCGCGCCGTCGCTGTTTGAACCCACCCGCGGAGCGGGCGTCTGGGGTGGAGAGGTGCTACTGCCCGGGATGTCCCCCCTTGCTCAGGTCTATAGCGGACACCAGTTTGGCGTCTGGGCCGGTCAGTTGGGTGACGGGCGCGGCATTCTGCTGGGTGAGCAACAGCTTGCGGACGGCACAACCCTGGACTGGCATCTGAAGGGAGCCGGGCTTACGCCCTATTCGCGCATGGGCGATGGCCGCGCCGTTCTGCGTTCGACGCTGCGTGAAAGTCTGGCCTCTGAAGCGATGCATGCGCTGGGGATCCCGACCACCAGAGCGTTGTCTGTGGTAACCAGTGACACCCCGGTACAGCGAGAGCGTACCGAGGCTGGCGCGATGATGATGCGTATTGCCCCAAGCCACGTTCGCTTCGGTCATTTCGAGCATTTCTATTATCGGCGTGAACCGCAACAGGTCCGTAAGCTTGCGGATTTTGTTATCCGTCATCACTGGTCACATTTACAGGACGAGGCTGACCGGTATGTGCTCTGGTTTAACGACGTCATCAAACGTACCGCACAGCTTATTGCCCACTGGCAGGCCGTCGGTTTTGCCCACGGGGTAATGAATACCGACAACATGTCGATTCTCGGTCTGACAATGGATTATGGCCCCTTTGGCTTCCTTGATGACTATAAGCCTGACTTTATTTGTAACCATTCCGATTATCAGGGGCGCTATAGCTTTGAAAATCAACCGACGATAGCCCTCTGGAACTTGCAGCGTCTCGCGCAGACGCTTTCGCCTTTTATCAGTGTCGATGCGCTTAATACGGCGCTGGATGGCTACCAGCAGGTGCTGTTAACCGAATACGGAAGGTTAATGCGCGAGAAACTCGGTTTCTTTACCCGGCAGAAAGCTGACAATGACCTGTTAAGCGAACTCTTTGCGCTGATGGCCCGCGAAGGAAGCGATTACACGCGTACCTTCCGTCTGTTAAGCCACGTTAACCAGCAGGAGCTCCGTTCGCCGCTGCGGGATGAGTTTATCGATCGCGAGGCTTTTGACAACTGGTATGGCCGCTATCGTCTGCGTTTGCAGGAAGAACAGATTGATGATGCGCAACGTCAACAGGCGATGCAAAGCGTTAACCCGGCGGTCGTGTTACGCAACTGGCTGGCGCAGCGCGCTATTGAGCAGGCCGAACAGGGTGATACCGACGAGCTGCATCGCCTGCATGCGATATTACGTGAACCTTACCGCGAGCGGGACGATGATTACAGCAAACGTCCCCCTGACTGGGGCAAGCGACTTGAGGTGAGTTGTTCAAGTTGAACATCATTTCGTAAGGATCAGTTTACCTGCCTGCGTCTGGCGCAGCAGGTACTCCTGACCCTGATGAATGATAACGATGCGTGCCTCCTCGCCGAGCAACGCCTGGCTTGTGATGCGACGATCCTCTGGCAAAATGCTGGCGGGGTTTGTTCCGACAGAAGGTTGCTCAGCCTGAGCAGCATTTTTTTCCCTGTTCACCATAATCATTGCAATGAGAGTCAAGTTGAATTGATAATCATTATCAGAAATTCGCTGCGTATCAGCAAGTATTATTCAAAGAAATGATGAGGTTAGTCGACAGGTACGAAACGCCTGCCAGGCGGCTGGCAGGCGGAAAGGGGACTAACGGGTAGCGACAGCTGCGGCCAGCCGTGCTAACAGCGTTTCGCTGTCTTCCCAGTTCAGGCAAGGGTCAGTGATAGACTGACCGTAAGTCAGAGGCTGACCGGGGAGAATTTTTTGTGTCCCTTCCTGGAGAAAACTCTCCACCATCACGCCCGCGATAGCCGTGGAGCCCGCGCGGATCTGCTGACAGATGTCATCACACACCTCCATCTGGCGACGATGCTGTTTCTGGCAGTTGCCATGACTAAAGTCGATGACCAGTTGCTCAGGGAGCATGAACTCTCGCAACGTTTCACACGCGCTGGCAATATCTTCAGCATAATAATTGGGACGTTTACCCCCGCGCATAATGATGTGGCCGTACGGGTTGCCACTGGTCTGGTAGATGGTCATCTGTCCTGATTTATCAGGCGATAAAAACATATGGCTGGCACGGGAGGCGCGAATGGCGTCGACTGCGATGCGGGTATTGCCGTCCGTTCCGTTCTTAAAGCCTACCGGGCAGGAGAGGGCGGAGGCCATCTCACGGTGAATCTGGCTTTCCGTGGTGCGCGCGCCAATGGCGCCCCAGCTTATCAAATCGGCAATAAATTGCCCGGTGACCATATCCAGGAATTCCGTTGCCGTCGGCACACCCAACTCATTCACGTCCAGCAAAAGTCGGCGCGCGAGTTCAATACCATGATTCACGCGATAACTGCCGTTGAGATCCGGATCGGAAATCAGCCCCTTCCAGCCCACAACCGTGCGCGGTTTTTCAAAATAGGTACGCATGACGATTTCAAGATGCTCGCCATAGTTTTCACGCGCGGTTTGGAGCCGGCGTGCGTAATCCATGGCGGCATCAGGATCGTGGATGGAGCAGGGGCCTATTACCACCAGTAAACGTTTGTCTTCACCATTAAGGATTTTTTCAATACGGCGTCGTGACTGCGTGACATGCTCCGCTACCTCCAGGGTAACGGGGTGACGTTGCGCCAGTTCCGCCGGGGTCACCAGGCTTTCCATGCGCGCCGTGCGGAGTTCATCGGTTCTGTTCATCGAAATTCTCAAAATTTTTTGCTCATACGGCCAAATGCCGGAGGCGATGCCACACCTTAAACCAATCCCTGCTGAATTCAATAGCAGGTTGTGAGGGGCATCACATTCAGGTAGCGCATGATAACAAAAACATTACTCATGTACTAGCCTGTTAGTACATGCGGCGACTGAGACCCATAATGTCGAGAATTTTGGTGGCCATCTCCTCTACGGAGTAATTGGTACTGTTCAGACAGGGGATCTGATTTTTTCGATAAAGCGCTTCTACCTCGGTCACCTCCATGCGGCACTGGCGAAGAGAGGCATAACGGCTGTTCTCACGTCGCTCTTCGCGGATAGCGGCTAAACGTTCGGGATTAATGGTCAGACCAAATAATTTATGCTGAAGCGGTTTCAGGGAAGGGGGTAACACCAAATTATCCATGTCATCGGCAATAAAGGGATAATTCGCTGCCCGAATACCAAATTGCATCGCCAGATAAAGGCTGGTGGGTGTTTTACCACAGCGCGAAACACCTAACAAAATCACCTGGGCCTGATCGAGGTTGCGCAACGAAATACCGTCGTCATGCGCAAGGGTATAATCAATGGCGGCAATACGCGCATCGTATTTAATGAGGTTCCCTGGATTTAACCCATGCGTCCGGTGCGCAATTGGGGTCGGGTCGAGTTTTAATTCTTGTTGCAAAGGCGCAACCAGTGCCTGAACGATATCCTGACAAAAACCCTCGCTCTGTAAAATAATGGTGCGGATCTCGGGAAGAACAATCGAATAAAAGACCAGTGGACGGATACCGGATTGCTGATAGATGGCATCTATCTGTTCCTTGACAGCTCTGGCGCGGCTTTCATTCTCCACGAACGGGAGTGTGATGCTGTTTATAGCAACCGGGAATTGCGACATGACGGCATGGCCTAATACTTCGGCGGTGATAGCGGTTCCATCAGAAATATAAAACACGTGCCTGTCTACCGTACTGTCCATTTTTACCCTACCTGGTTGTCATGAGGATGAGCTAAAAGCATAAATTAAAGTCCGGTATCTGCGTAGAGACTTTTTTCTATTTTTAAAATGAAACGCTATTTTTATTTTTAATGAAAAGGATAGTTCATTTTTATTAAGGGCTTAACAAGAGAATGGTTTTATCGCCGCGATGACAATCAGTAGCCTGAGAATCGGCGTTAAACTGTCCGAAAAGATAAAAAATAAATTTGCTTGAACGATTCACCGTTTTTTTCAACCGCGCAATTATGTCAGGATGCCTTCGTACTCCGAGCGTTAATTATCCATTCAATATCACAAAAGGATTGTTTCGATGTCCAATAATGGCTCGTCTCCACTGGTGCTTTGGTATGACCAACTCGGCATGAATGATGTTGACAGAGTGGGGGGCAAAAATGCCTCTCTTGGTGAAATGATCACCCATCTTTCAGGTATGGGCGTTTCCGTACCTAATGGCTTTGCTACTACTGCCGATGCTTTTAATCAGTTTCTTGAGCAAAGTGGTCTGAATCAGCGCATCTATGACCTGCTGGATAAAACGGACATCGACGATGTGACCGCACTGGCGCAAGCCGGTACGCAGATCCGTCAGTGGATTGTTGATACCCCGTTCCAGCCAGAATTTGAAGAGGCTATTCACAAGGCTTATGCCACATTATCCGCTGATGATGAAATGGCCTCCTTCGCGGTGCGCTCCTCCGCCACCGCTGAAGATATGCCGGATGCCTCTTTTGCAGGTCAGCAGGAAACTTTCCTGAACGTGCAGGGTTATGACGCCGTTCTGGTAGCGGTAAAACATGTTTTTGCCTCGCTGTTTAACGACAGGGCCATCTCGTACCGGGTACATCAGGGGTACGATCATCGTGGTGTGGCTCTCTCAGCCGGCGTTCAGCGTATGGTCCGCTCAGACATCGGCGCGGCGGGAGTGATGTTCTCTATTGATACCGAGTCCGGCTTTGACCAGGTGGTCTTTATCACCTCAGCCTTTGGTTTAGGTGAAATGGTCGTGCAGGGGGCCGTTAACCCGGATGAGTTTTATGTTCACAAGCCGACGCTTGCGGCCAACCGCCCGGCCATTGTGCGCCGCACCATGGGGTCTAAAAAAATCCGTATGGTCTATGCGCCAACCCAGGAGCACGGTAAACAGGTTCGCATTGAGGATGTGGAGCAGGCCGATCGTGACCGCTTCTCTTTGACCGACAGCGAAGTCCAGGAGCTGGCGAAGCAGGCGGTCGAAATTGAGAAACATTACCAGCGTCCGATGGATATCGAATGGGCGAAGGATGGTCATACCGGCAAGCTGTTTATTGTCCAGGCTCGTCCGGAAACGGTTCGCTCTCGCGGCAAGGTCATGGAACGTTATACGTTACACGCCCAGGGCAAGATTATTGCCGAAGGGCGTGCTATCGGCCATCGCATTGGCGCGGGGCCGGTAAAGGTTATCCATGACATCAGTGAAATGAACCGGATTGAACCCGGCGATGTACTGGTGACGGACATGACTGACCCTGACTGGGAACCGATCATGAAAAAGGCCTCGGCGATTGTGACTAACCGGGGCGGTCGAACCTGCCATGCGGCGATTATTGCCCGTGAACTGGGGATCCCGGCGGTGGTGGGCTGTGGCGATGCAACGGATCGCATCAAAGAGGGTGAAAACGTCACCGTCTCTTGCGCTGAAGGCGATACCGGTTACGTCTATGCCGATATGCTGGATTTCAGCGTAAAAAGTTCAAGTATTGATGAAATGCCACCGCTACCGCTGAAGATCATGATGAACGTCGGCAACCCGGACAGGGCATTTGATTTTGCCTGCCTGCCAAACGAAGGAGTGGGCCTGGCTCGCCTGGAGTTCATTATCAACAGGATGATCGGCGTCCACCCACGTGCGCTGCTGGAGTTCGATGCTCAGGACGCGAAACTGCAGAATGAAATCCGGGAGCTGATGAAAGGCTACGATTCGCCGAAGGAGTTTTATGTCGGCAGACTGACTGAGGGCATTTCAACCCTGGGGGCGGCGTTTTACCCGAAACGGGTAATTGTGCGGTTGTCTGACTTTAAGTCCAACGAATACGCCAACCTGGTAGGTGGCGAGCGCTATGAGCCTGAGGAAGAGAACCCGATGCTGGGCTTCCGCGGGGCAGGCCGTTACGTGGCCGAAAGCTTCCGAGACTGCTTTGCGCTGGAGTGTGAGGCGGTGAAACGCGTGCGCAACGAGATGGGCCTGACTAACGTCGAGATTATGGTGCCCTTTGTGCGTACCGTAGAGCAGGCAAAAGCGGTGGTGGAGGAGCTGGCGCGTCAGGGACTTAAGCGAGGCGAGAATGGCCTGAAGATAATCATGATGTGCGAAATCCCCTCGAACGCCCTGCTGGCCGACCAGTTCCTCGAATATTTCGACGGCTTCTCTATCGGTTCGAATGATATGACGCAGCTTGCGCTTGGTCTGGATCGTGACTCTGGTGTTGTGTCTGAATTGTTCGACGAACGTAACGATGCGGTGAAAGCGCTGCTCTCAATGGCAATTCGTGCCGCCAAAAAACAGGGTAAATATGTAGGTATCTGCGGGCAGGGTCCTTCTGACCATGAGGACTTTGCGGCATGGCTGATGGAAGAGGGGATAGACAGCCTCTCCCTGAACCCGGATACCGTCGTGCAAACCTGGTTAAGTCTTGCTGAACTGAAGAAATAATTCAGCTCAGGCAAACCCCGTCACCTCTGGTGATGGGGTTTTTTTATGGGCGAAATCCATTCGGGGATGAAACAAAATGTTTTTCAGCACGTGTTACTTAAAATATTGCACGTGAGCAGATTAGAATTCGCGAACTTTATTGAGATTCTTCTTAATTAAAGCAGGCGCGATATTCTTGCCACATTTGTTAATGAAGTGTGGAATTCACTGTTAATTAAAAGAGTACGAATTATGAAACGGCAATTGTTGTTGCTCGTCCTGGTGGGCTGCCTTGGACTTAATGGGTGTGCATCGTATAACGAGCATATTAAAGCCTGCCACGGGCAGGAGACCTCCACGGCGCATCTGGTTCTGGATTACCTGCCCATTGGTGCCATTGTGGACAACGGCTATTGTGCCGCGAAAGCGAGTTCCAGTTAAAATAACTGTCGGAACGCAGGATCTGAAATTGCAGGGAGCAAATAATGTATTTTTATCAGAGAGATACTCTTCACGCCCTTATTGCGCGGCTGGCGGAAGTGGGCGCGTCAGATTCGCGCTATGCCGCTGAAATCGAAAAACTATGTAAATCCGGTGAGCATGTTTTTCTTCAGCCTTCGCAAGCGGCGTATAACCGTTTCATGGATGAGTGCGAAATAACCCTCAATAAGTTACATATTACGATTTAAATTCCGCTGACTGAATGAGTGATGCAAAACAGTATTATTTTTATCCCCTGAGCCTGGCGCTGAAATCCTATGCCGGGGTAAAAATGAAATCCATGTCCGAAACGGCAGTGAGGACGGTTACGTATACAGAATTCATAATGATAATTGAGGCAAATATCATACCCGAAGCGCAGTGCTGCACACCCGAAAAATTCGGGCAGGATAATGCCTGGTTTGCTGGAAGTCTTATGCAGTATTTCGCGCAGGCGTGATAACAGGGCGAATATGCTTGAGATATGACCCGCGAAAGTTAACGTGCCGCGTGACGTTGAGAAAGCATAAGGATGGGAACGGGCACAGGGTGGGCGAAGATGACGATGTGGGGTGAAATGAGGTGCTTAATGGAAAAACGCATTGTTTTTGAATATATTTTTGGCAGCGAAATTCTTTTTTTGTATGAAGTTCGCACAGCGCACGTACCCGACACGCACTTCTGGTCAGGCTTATGATTCCAGTTCGCTAATTTTACATAAAAAAAAGCCCATCGTGGGAGATGGGCAAAGACTACACACAGCAATTCGTTGTTTCACTCAGGGGATTTCCATGCTTATAAATCAATGCGTTGATTTATAACCGTGAGCTAATAGTAGGCATCTCGATTTTTTGCGTCGATCAGATTCGTCTCATTAGTTTAACGTCCGTAACGAATTTGCGGCGAAGAAAGCGAATTAAGGCACACAGGCGGCATGAATCGGCATAACGGTTAAAATAATTGATTAGCAGTGCTTAATAGTAAAACCAAAAAGGCGGGTTTCCCCGCCGGATATTACTGAGGGAGTTTATTATTTTCGACAGGGGCGCTGAGCACTTCACTGCTGACAGGACCCGGAGCCGGCACTTCATTGACCCAGGCCGAAAACAGGCGCCAGCTTACCGCAAGTAATACCGGGCCAATAAACAGGCCAATCATACCGAAGGCGACCAGCCCGCCAATGACCCCCGAAAGAATCAGGATTAACGGAAGATCGGCACCCATACGAATCAGTAGCGGCCGTATAAAATTGTCAAGGGTGCCGACCACGCAGCTCCAGACCAGCAGTACTGTCCCCCATGTTGAATCCCCGCTCCAGTAAAGCCAGATAACCGCCGGAACCAGCACAATGAGCGGCCCGAGCTGGATAAGACAGGTCATCAACATAATTACCGTAAAGAGGGTGGCATAGGGGATGCCGCTGACCGCAAGGCCGATCCCGCCAAGCACCGCCTGCACCAGCGCCGTGACCACCACGCCGAGTGCAACCGCGCGGATGGCCTGACCGGCGAGCAGGACAGCCGCATCGCCGCGGTGGGCGGCAAGGCGGAAAGCAAAGTGACGAATACCTTCTGCCACGCGCTCACCACGCCAGTAGAGCAGGGCGCTGAAGACTAACATCAGACCACAATGGAGCAAAAAACGCCCAATATGCGCGGCCTGACCAACGAACCATGTGGTGGTCGTTCCTACATAAGGCCGGACTTTGGCAAGGATTGCGCTGCCACCCATATCCAGAAGGCTGTGCCAGCCGTTGTATAACTTATCGCCAAAAAGAGGAATGCTGTTTAACCAGTCGAGGTCAGGCGGGGTGAGTTCTCCTGAGGTCACAGCACCGATAACCGGGCCGCTGGAGTCCACCAGACTGTTTACCAGAAGCGCCACCGGAATGATAAACAGCAGCGTTAAGATGAGTGTCATGGCAATGACCGCCAGCGAGCGGCGTCCAAAAAGGATCCGTTGCAGGCGGATAAGTACGGGCCAGGTTGCAATGACCACTGTTCCGGCCCAGGCGAAGCCCAGCACAAAAGGACGAACTACCCACAAACAGGCGACGATCATAAGGGCCAGGAACAGTACCGACAGCATGACCTGCGGTACATCCCTGGATTGCGTTTGAAAGGCCATAAGACGTATTTACCTTTGAAGGGTGATGAAAAAGCGCGAAAGACTATGATTGATGATTTCAGCGCGTTTGGACAGAGCGATTCTGCCCGTAATTCTGGTGGGCGCATAAGAAAAAAATGTGATACAACGTGGGATGCTGCAAGCAAACGATTAACTATTCACAACTCTAACAGTCAGGCAGGGTCAAGAGTAATGATCCCACAGATTTCTCAGGCACCAGGCGTCGTTCAATTGGTGCTGAATTTTTTACAGGCACTGGAGCAACAAGGTTTTACAGGCGATACCGCGACAAGTTATGCCGACAGGCTGACGATGGCGACGGACAACAGTATTTACCAGTTGTTACCCGATGCGGTCGTTTTTCCCCGTTCCACTTCTGATGTCGCTTTGATAGCCCGTCTGGCAACAGATGCGCGCTTTCAGTCTCTGGTTTTTACCCCTCGTGGCGGCGGGACCGGCACCAATGGTCAGGCATTAAACCAGGGCATCATCGTTGATATGTCGCGCTATATGAACCGCATTATTGAGATAAACCCGGAAGAAGGGTGGGTGCGGGTCGAAGCGGGCGTGATTAAAGATCAGCTCAACCAATACCTTAAACCCTATGGTTTCTTTTTTGCCCCGGAGTTATCCACCAGTAACCGCGCCACTCTCGGTGGCATGATTAACACCGATGCTTCTGGACAGGGGTCGCTGGTATATGGCAAAACCTCAGACCATGTTCTTGGCGTGCGTGCAGTGCTGCTGGGGGGGGATATTCTTGATACCCAGGCGATGCCGGTTGAGCTGGCGAAAACCCTTGGCCGTGCGAATACCACGGTGGGAAGAATTTATCGGACGGTGTTTGAGCGCTGTCTCGAAAATCGTGAACTGATTATTGAAAAATTCCCTAAGCTAAACCGCTTTCTGACAGGTTATGACCTGCGTCACGTCTTCAATGATGAGATGACCGAATTCGATTTGACCCGTGTGCTTACCGGCTCTGAAGGGACGCTCGCGTTGATCACCGAGGCCCGTCTGGATATTACGCCTCTGCCGAAAGTTCGCCGTCTGGTTAACGTCAAATATGACTCTTTTGATTCTGCGCTGCGCAATGCGCCTTTTATGGTGGATGCCCGTGCGTTGTCGGTTGAAACCGTCGATTCAAAAGTGCTCAATCTTGCCCGCGAAGATATCGTCTGGCATTCGGTGAAGGATCTTATTACTGATGTACCGGATAAGACGTTGCTGGGCCTCAACATCGTGGAATTCGCCGGCGATGATGAAGCGCTTATTGAAAACCAGGTAACTTCGCTTTGTCAGCGGCTTAATGCGTTGATGGAAGAGGGTGAAGGGGGCGTGATTGGCTGGCAGCGCTGCGACGACCTGGCGGGTATCGAGCGAATTTATGCTATGCGTAAGAAAGCGGTGGGTCTGCTGGGGAATGCGAAAGGGGCCGCCAAACCTATTCCCTTTGCGGAAGACACCTGCGTGCCCCCGGAGCAACTGGCCGATTATATCGTTGAGTTTCGCGCACTGCTGGATAGCCACGGCCTCAGCTATGGCATGTTCGGCCATGTGGATGCGGGCGTATTACATGTGCGTCCGGCACTGGATATGTGCGATCCGCAACAGGAGATACTCATGAAGTCTATCTCCGACGATGTTGTGGCTCTGACCGCCAGATATGGCGGTTTGTTGTGGGGTGAGCACGGTAAAGGTTTTCGCGCAGAGTACAGCCCGGCGTTTTTTGGCGAGCAACTCTATGCCGAGCTGCGAAAAGTAAAAGCAGCATTCGATCCGCATAACCGCCTTAACCCGGGTAAAATATGTCCCCCTGAAGGGGTTGATGCGCCGATGAAGCAGGTGGACGACGTGAAACGTGGCCACTTTGATCGGCAAATCCCTATCTCGGTGCGGACCACCTGGCGCGGCGCGATGGAGTGTAACGGTAACGGGTTGTGCTTTAACTTTGATGCAAAAAGCCCGATGTGTCCGTCAATGAAAATTACGGGCAACCGCATCCACTCGCCAAAAGGGCGTGCCACCCTGGTGCGCGAATGGCTCCGTTTGCTCGCCGATCGCGGTGTCGATCCTGTTAAACTCGAAAAAGAGATACCGGAAAAACGTGCCAGCCTGCGACTGCTGATTGAACGTACCCGTAACAGCTGGCATGCCCGTAAAGGGGAATACGATTTTTCTCACGAAGTGAAAGAGGCGATGTCCGGATGTCTCGCCTGTAAGGCCTGTTCAACGCAGTGCCCTATCAAAATCGACGTTCCCGATTTCCGCTCCCGTTTTTTGCAGCTTTATCACACGCGTTACCTGCGTCCGGTGCGCGATCATCTGGTGGCTACGGTTGAAAGCTATGCACCCTTGATGGCGAGAGCCCCGAAGACGTTCAACTTCTTCCTGAGCCAGCCGTGGGTGCGTTCACTGTCGAAAAAACATATCGGGATGGTGGACCTGCCGCTGTTATCTGCCCCTTCCTTACAACGCCAGATGGTGGGTCATGCTTCCGCTAATCTGACGCTTGAAGATCTGGAGCGGCTCAGTGATGAACAGAAGATGAAAACCGTGCTGGTGGTGCAGGATCCTTTCACCAGCTATTACGATGCGCAGGTGGTGGCCGATTTTGTCCGCCTGATTGAAAAACTGGGTCTGCAACCTGTTGTACTGCCTTTCTCGCCCAATGGAAAGGCGCAGCACATCAAAGGCTTCCTGCATCGTTTTGCCAGAACCGCGCAAAAAACCTCAGATTTTCTCAATCGGGTCGCGCAGTTGGGTATGCCAATGGTCGGCGTCGATCCGGCGCTGGTGCTCTGTTACCGCGATGAGTATAAACAGGTGTTAGGTGATAAACGGGGTGATTTCCACGTAATGCTGGTACACGAATGGTTGCCCCAGGTGCTGGACAAAAACACGCCTCGTGCGGTGAGCGGGGAGTCCTGGTACTTATTTGGCCACTGTACCGAGGTGACAGCATTGCCGGCGTCTACGGGGCAGTGGGCAGCTATTTTCGCCCGGTTAGGGGCAAAACTGGAAAACGTCAGCGTCGGGTGTTGTGGCATGGCGGGTACCTACGGGCATGAAGTGAAAAACCATGCTAATTCGCTCGGAATTTATGAGCTTTCATGGCATCAGGCAATGCAGCGTCTTCCCCGCAGCCGTTGTCTCGCGACGGGATACTCCTGCCGTAGCCAGGTTAAGCGGGTGGAAGGCAGCGGGGTACGTCACCCTCTGCAGGCCTTACTGGAGATAATAGGATGATCTGGAAACGTGCGGTCACGCTTGAAGCTCTCAACGGCATGCGGGAGGGCAACATGGTTGGCCTGCTGGATATCCGCTTCGAGCGCATCACTGATGATACCCTGGAAGCAACGATGCCCGTGGATAATCGTACCCGTCAGCCCTTTGGCCTGTTGCATGGCGGCGCATCCGTGGTGCTGGCGGAAACCCTGGGATCGGTGGCAGGCTATCTTTGTACCGAAGGCGATAAAAACGTGGTGGGCCTTGAGGTCAACGCCAACCACGTTCGTGCCGTGAAAAGTGGACGTGTACGTGGCGTGTGCCGCGCGCTTCATACCGGAGGGCGGCATCAGGTCTGGCAGATTGATGTTTACGATGATCAAGGCAAGCTGTGCTGCTCATCGCGCCTGACGACGGCGGTGATCGAGTAATTGCGGGACAGCGAGGAGTGCGCAGAGTATATCCAGCCTGTTGTCATGGCTTGATGACAGGGCGCCATGCGAGCAACCCAGGCGAAGGCCTGGGTTTTTTTCGCAAAGTACAATCCAGCGTAAAACAGGTATATCCGTTTTATTAATATTAATAAAAGTATTATCACCAAAATCTATAATATTATTGCCAGCGTCATTTACTGTATAATCTTCCTCCTGGAATTAAAAAAGAGAGGATTTTATTATCAGCGTCGGTACTGAGGTGATAATATAAAAATACTATTTTTATTTGGGTGGGGATTACGACCCGTCATGAAGAGAATAGTAAATCTCATAAACTTTAAAACATGCTCAGTTATCAACAGGTATCAGCATTTATTTGCGCGGACAACGTTATTCGTCATTTAACAATGAAGGGTAAACCTTTACGCTTGATGTGTAACCCCGTTCAATGATGTGGCGCAGGTGCAATAAAAGTAGTCGTTGCAAACTGCACCACCCCGGCGGTGGGGATGGCTGAATGCTGTCCGGCCTGTTATTCCGGTGGCGTCAAACAATGTAGCCGGGTGCGAGATAAAAAAGGGAGGTGAGAATTCACATATATTCATTTTGATAAACGTGTGTTAATAATTTTTTAAATGAATCTATTACATTACTGCGTTACAGGTATTCCTGATTTGACGTAAATGTTCATATTTTATTCATCATTCTTTACATCTTTTCCTCGACCCTCATGGTATAGTGTGTGCGGTTTAACTCACCATCTCGGTGTCAGAAAAAGCCAAATGCTGTAACGCATAAAGACTGGATGAAGTGATTCATTTTTTTTCCTTAAGCGCTACATCCTCATGTATTAAGGTAAATATTATGCGTAGTTCATTCAAACTGGCGTTCTTGCACCCGCGTCATTGGGTAACCTGGGCCGGGTTAGGTCTGCTCTGGTTGCTCGTGCAACTGCCTTATCCGGTTTTATCCCGTCTGGGAGAAACCATCGGTAAATTTTCCCGCCGCTTTCTGAAACGCCGTGAGCGTATTGCCCGCCGTAACCTCGAGTTATGTTTCCCGGATATGACACCGGAAATACGGGAAGCGATGATTGAAAAAAACTTCATGTCGCTGGGCATGGGGTTATTTGAAACGGGTATGGCCTGGTTCTGGCCCGACAGCCGTGTGCGTCGCTGGTTTGATGTTGAGGGCTATCAGAATCTGGTGCAGGCGCAGGCGAGCCATAAAGGGGTCATGGTCGTTGGCGTGCACTTCATGTCTCTTGAGCTGGGCGGACGGGTGATGGGGCTCTGCCAGCCTATGATGGCGACCTACCGACCACACAACAATCCTCTGATGGAGTGGGTTCAGACCCGGGGGCGTATGCGCTCGAACAAGTCGATGATTGACCGCCGTAATCTTAAGGGCCTGGTGAATGAACTGAAAAAAGGGGAAGCCGTCTGGTTTGCGCCGGATCAGGACTATGGTCGTAAGGGCAGTACATTTGCACCGTTCTTTTCCGTACCTGACGCCGCCACCACTAACGGTACCTATGTCCTGTCGCGCCTCTCAGGTGCGAGCATGTTGACCGTGACGATGATTCGTAAGGCCGATCGCTCCGGCTACCAGTTGCATATCGGCAGAGCCCTGACCGACTATCCCGCACGGGATGAGCACGAAGCCGCCCGGTACATAAATAAGATCATTGAACGAGAAATTCTGCGAGCCCCTGAACAGTACCTCTGGATCCATCGCCGCTTCAAAACCCGTCCCCTGGGTGAAGTGTCTTTGTACCTCTGAATGACGCCATCCAGTCCGCAGAGGCGGACTGGACAGGCCAGGAAACCACTTCATCGCTCCACTGCGTAATGCGCTGCCAGCAGCGCCGGTCAGGTTTCCCTCAGACCTGGCAGCGCATTATCGCTAACCTGCGTACAACCGCCAGTCTGAATACATCGGCCCCTGGCCGCTGCTACTAGTCGAGCGCGGGGATCGCCAGCCCTTTACGCCGGATAACGAAATGGTTGTCGTGGCGGGTGATTTTCGCACCCTGCTCGCAATATTCAGCGGAAAGCTGAAAAAAGGTATCCGCATCAACATCAAATGCCAGTTCTACTTCTCTTTGCTTACCAGAATTTAGCAGTTGATACGCCTGATTTAAGCTATGGGCTTTTGCAATAGACATGTAATAGGCCTCTTGGGAATGGCTGCGTTGGTTAAAACATGACCATCTGGTTATAGCATGAATCACTTCTCTTGCCAGTCAGACATCACTCATATAAATGCCTTGTAACAAGATATTGATCATTGAAATGTTATAATATAACATTCTGCTCTCATTTCTCGGGAAGAGGGTTTTATCTTGGTACGTCATTTCGGAAAATTAGCCATCGCATTGAGTGCACTTCTGGTAAGTGGTCAGGCACTTTCTCACGGACATCATTCGCATGGTGTGCCGCTAACTGAGAAAGAGCTGAAAGCCTCAGAAGGGGAGTTTGATAATGCGGATGTGAAGGATCGCAAACTGTCCGACTGGGACGGTGTATGGCAGTCCGTCTATCCGTATCTGGTAAGCGGCGACCTCGATCCGGTCTTTAAAAAGAAAGCGGAGAAAGACAAAAGTAAATCCTTTGATGCAATCAAAGCCTACTATCGCAAAGGGTATGCCACTGAGGTGGATACCATTGGCATTGAGAATGGGATAATGGAATTCCATGTTGGCGAGAACGTCAGCAGCTGTAAGTACGATTATGCCGGTTATAAAATTTTGACCTATACCTCCGGTAAGAAGGGGGTTCGTTACCTGTTCGAATGTAAGGATGCAAACAGTAAAGCACCAAAATTCGTGCAGTTCAGCGATCACACCATCGCGCCACGTAAATCGGCCCACTACCATATTTTCATGGGTAGCACCTCTCAGGCTGCACTGCTTGAAGAGATGGACAACTGGCCAACGTACTACCCTTACCAGTTAAAAAAAGAGGATGTCGTAGACGAGATGCTCCATCACTAATCTCCCGATGGTCATTGTCCATAAAGCTCGCTGCGGCGGGCTTTTTTATTGCTCTGGCTTTATGTAGCATAGGCGCGCCGTTAAAACCCTGAAGGTTGTTCAAGGAGGAAAAGTGTTTGCCGAATATGGTGTGATTAGCTTCTGGTCCTATTTCATTGGCGCCATCTTTATTATTCTGGTGCCCGGCCCTAATACCTTTTTTGTGCTTAAAACCAGCATCGCGGGTGGGCTTAAACATGGCTATGTTGCGGCGACAGGGGTTTTTCTTGGCGACGCTATTTTGATGTTTCTCGCTTATGCCGGAGTCGCTACGCTGATTAAGACAACGCCGGTACTGTTTAATATTGTCCGCTATCTTGGCGCTATCTATCTGCTCTGGCTCGGGCTGAAAATGCTCTACAGTACGCTGTTTCGTCGGGCCGCAGCCGGCGAGGAGCACGAGATCCAGAAGGGAGACATCTTCAGACGCTCTCTGATTCTGAGTCTCACAAACCCGAAAGCCATCCTGTTTTACGTCTCTTTTTTTGTACAGTTCATTGATATTCATTACGTAAACCCCGGGATGTCCTTTTTTATTCTCGGCGTAACGCTTGAGATGATTAGCATCTGTTATTTCAGCTTTTTGATCGTATCAGGCTCCTACGTTACCCAACTGGTGAAGACGAAAAAGCGTCTGGCAAAACTGGGCAATTCGCTCATTGGTTTATTGTTTGTCGGCTTCGCTGCCCGTCTGGCAACGCTGCAATCCTGACCACGGGGGAGAGGAGAAAATTCTCTGGCGCAACTCAGCGTTGGGGCAGGTCGGATTTCGCTTCTCGCATGGGAATAAATCTGCTATTTCTTTTGCTGCCCCTTCTCATACCAACCTTGAGGTGCAGACGATGCTCGAATTAAGACCGGGATGTGAATGCTGCGATACCGATTTACCGGGCGACTGTGAAGATGCCGTCATCTGCTCATTTGAATGCACATTTTGCCGCGAATGTGCCTCAGGACTCGGGATGCAGTGCCCAAATTGTGGCGGTGAGTTAGTCAGTCGTCCGCGACGTGCTATTGAAAAGTTAGTGCATAACCCCGCCTCAACGACGCGAATTTTTAAGCCGCTTGGCTGCAAGAAATCCCACTAAATACGCTGCGTTACGCTTATCCCCTTCGTCCAGAAGGGGTTCCGGCGCGCTCCACACACTCTCAGAGTGTGATCCAGTTCTCCTTTATCTGCGCTGACGCTCTTCCCACCCGCTATTTTTATCTGCCTATTCTAAAAATAGGTATTGCCTATACATCTTCACTTGTTTTTGCTTTTTGCCCGCCCCATTAATGATTAGCTATTAATTATCAGTCTGTTAAACAATTCTTCACATGTCTGTTAAGCCTCACCGGAGGGTCTATGCTTAATACAGAGGTTTAAATTACGGGCAAAGCATGAATAACCCTTCGGAATAGAGGTTGAAGTGAGAATCATTATCACTAACATAGTGTTATGCCTTTCAGGCTTTATGACATGAGGTAGTCCCATGGTAACGCAATCAGAAACTTTTAATCCGGCCGACTTTAGCTGGCGTGGCCTCACCATGACGCCAGCGGCGGCTGAACATATTCGCGCACTGATGCAAAAGCAGCCCGAACTGCTTGGCGTAAGACTGGGTATCAAGCAAACCGGTTGTGCAGGCTTTGGTTACGTGCTGGATACGGTCAGTGAACCTGCAAAAGATGATCTGCTCTTTGAAAATGAGGGCGCCCGGCTCTATGTGCCGCTTCAGGCTATGCCGTTTATCGACGGCACCGAAGTGGATTACGTGCGGGAAGGGTTAAACCAGCTGTTCAAATTCAATAACCCTAAAGCGCAGAACGAATGTGGCTGCGGCGAAAGCTTTGGGGTATAGGCGGTACTATGTCTCGTAATACTGAAGCAACTGACGATGTCAAAACCTGGACCGGGAACCTCAACTATAAAGAGGGTTTTTTCACCCGGCTGAACACTGATGAACTGGCGAAAGGCATTAACGAAGAGGTTGTGCGCGCCATATCAGCTAAACGTAATGAACCTGAATGGATGCTGGAGTTCCGCCTTAACGCCTTCCGCGCCTGGCTTGAAATGGACGAACCGCACTGGCTTAAAGCCCACTACGACAAGCTGGACTATCAGGATTACAGTTACTACTCCGCACCCTCCTGCGGCAGTTGCGATGATTCCTGCGCCTCGCAGCCTGGCGCTGTGCAGCAAACCAATGCCAATGCCTGGCTTACAGAAGAGGTGGAAGAGGCCTTTAATCAGCTCGGCGTGCCGGTACGTGAAGGGAGAGAAGTGGCGGTTGACGCTATTTTTGACTCGGTTTCTGTGGCGACAACATACCGGGAAAAACTGTCTGAGCAGGGGATTATTTTCTGCTCGTTCGGCGAAGCCATCCACGATCATCCGGAACTGGTGAAGAAATATCTGGGTACGGTTGTTCCCTCAAACGACAACTTCTTCGCCGCCCTGAACGCTGCCGTGGCGTCTGATGGCACATTTATTTACATACCCAAGGGAGTACGGTGCCCGATGGAACTGTCCACCTATTTTCGCATCAATGCGGAAAAAACCGGGCAGTTTGAGCGCACCATACTGGTGGCCGATGAAGGCAGCTACGTAAGCTATATCGAAGGCTGTTCTGCGCCCGTACGAGACAGTTATCAGCTCCATGCGGCGGTGGTGGAAGTGATCATCCATCGCGACGCGGAGGTGAAATATTCAACCGTGCAAAACTGGTTCCCGGGTGATAACAACACCGGCGGCATTCTGAACTTCGTTACCAAGCGTGCGCTTTGCGAAGGTGAAAACAGCAAAATGTCGTGGACTCAGTCGGAAACCGGCTCGGCTATCACGTGGAAGTACCCCAGCTGTATCCTTCGGGGCGATAACTCCATCGGTGAATTTTTCTCGGTTGCGCTGACCAGTGGTCACCAGCAGGCGGATACCGGGACCAAAATGATCCACATTGGTAAAAATACCAAATCGACCATCATCTCCAAGGGGATCTCTGCCGGTAAGAGCCAGAACAGCTACCGTGGCCTGGTGAAAATCATGCCTGGTGCCACCAATGCCCGTAACTTTACCCAGTGTGACTCAATGCTGATAGGCCCGGATTGTGGCGCACATACCTTCCCCTACGTTGAGTGTCGGAACAATACGGCCCAACTGGAGCACGAAGCAACCACATCACGTATTGGGGAAGACCAGCTGTTCTACTGCCTGCAGCGTGGCATCAGTGAGGACGACGCCATTTCGATGATCGTCAATGGCTTCTGTAAGGACGTATTCTCCGAGCTGCCACTGGAGTTTGCCGTTGAAGCGCAAAAACTGCTGGCTATCAGCCTTGAACACAGCGTCGGTTAAGGATTAAGGAACAAACATGTTAAGTATTAAAGACCTGCAGGTTAGCGTTGAAGATAAAGAGATTCTGCGGGGCCTGAGCCTGGAGGTTCGCCCGGGGGAAGTGCACGCCATCATGGGGCCAAATGGCTCTGGTAAAAGTACGCTGTCGGCCACGCTTGCCGGTCGTGAAGATTACGAAGTCACCGGCGGAAGCGTGGAGTACCACGGTAAAGATTTACTGGCGCTCTCCCCTGAAGAGAGAGCCGGTGAAGGGGTATTCATGGCCTTCCAGTACCCGGTGGAGATCCCTGGTGTCAGTAATCAGTTTTTCCTGCAAACCGCGCTTAATGCCGTGCGCAAATACCGTAATCAGGATGAACTGGATCGGTTCGACTTCCAGGATTTGATGGAAGAGAAAATCAAGCTGCTTAAAATGCCGGAAGATTTGCTGACCCGCTCGGTCAACGTGGGTTTTTCGGGCGGCGAGAAAAAGCGTAACGACATCCTGCAGATGGCGGTGCTGGAGCCGAATCTGTGCATCCTTGATGAAACTGACTCGGGTCTGGACATTGATGCGTTGAAAATCGTGGCTGATGGGGTGAACTCGCTTCGCGATGCGCAGCGCTCATTTATCATTGTCACCCACTATCAGCGTATTCTGGACTACATCAAGCCAGACTTCGTGCACGTGTTGTATCAGGGCCGTATCGTCAAATCCGGTGATTTCACGCTGGTTAAGCAACTGGAGGAGCAGGGGTATGGCTGGCTTACCGAACAGCAGTAACGCACTGCAACAGTGGCACCACCTCTTTGAAGCGCAGGGTGGCGCGCGGTCTGAAGAGGCTTCGCAGCATTTTCAACAGCTCTTGCGCCTGGGCTTGCCGACCCGCAAGCATGAAAACTGGAAATATACCCCACTCGACGGGCTACTCAATCACGCCTTTGTGAGCCGCAGCGGATCGCTGACGGAGGCTGAATGCTCCGCGCTGGCTCTGCCAGTGGAGGCGTTGCGGCTGGTCTTTGTTGATGGTTATTTCAATGCTGAGCTGAGCGATGACACTTCTGGCTCAGGCTTTGAGATAGCCATTAACGAGGACCGTCAGCCGCTTGCTGCACCCGTTCAGCCGGATGTTTTCCTGCACCTGACAGAGAGTCTGGCGCAGACGGTGACCCATATCCGGGTAGCGCGCAACCAGCGTCCGGCTAAAACCTTATTGCTGATGCATATAACGCAAGGGGTGGATGGCGAAGAGATGAACACTGCGCACTACCGTCACCACATTTCGCTGGCGGAAGGGGCAGAGGCGACCGTGTACGAACATTACGTCAGTCTTAACCCTCAGCGCCACTTTACCGGAGCCCGCTTTACGATGGACGTGGCGGCGAACGCGCAGTTGCACCATTTTAAAATGGCGTTTGAGAACCCGCAAAGCTACCACTTTGCCCATAACGACATTCGTCTGGCAGAGGATGCATCAGCGGACAGCCACAGTTTTCTGCTGGGCAGTGCGGTGCTGCGTCACAACACCAGCACTCAGCTCAATGGCGAAAAACACCACGCTGCGCATGAACAGTCTGGCAATGCCCGTCAAATCCGAAGTATGCGATACCCGCACCTGGCTTGAGCATAACAAGGGGTATTGCAACAGTCGCCAGCTTCACAAAACTATCGTGAATGATAAGGGCCGTGCGGTCTTTAATGGTCTCATTAACGTAGCGCAGCATGCGCTGAAAACTGACGGGCAGATGACCAACAACAATCTGCTGCTGGGCCGTCTTTCAGAAGTCGATACCAAGCCGCAGCTTGAAATTTATGCGGATGATGTGAAATGCAGTCACGGGGCGACCATCGGCCGCATTGATGATGAGCAGATGTTCTATCTGCGCTCACGCGGTATTGATGCGCAGGCCGCTCAACAGATGATTATTTACGCCTTTGCCGCTGAGCTTACCGAAGCCGTCAGCGATGAGGTGCTCAGGCAGCAGGTGCTGGCCCGTATCGGGCAACGCCTTGCGGGAGGCATAGCATGAGTATTTCCGTTGACAGCGTACGCGCCGACTTTCCAGTTCTGACGCGTGAGGTTAATGGCGTGCCGCTGGCGTACCTTGACAGCGCCGCAAGTGCGCAAAAACCTGCGCAGGTCATTGATGCCGAAGCGGAGTTTTACCGCCAGGGCTATGCTGCTGTTCACCGGGGCATCCATACGCTCAGCGCTGAAGCCACCCAGCGTATGGAAAAGGTGCGTGAACAGATTGCGGCCTTCGTCAATGCGCGGTTGCCGGAAGAGCTGGTGTTTGTCCGTGGTACTACCGAAGGGATAAACCTGGTAGCCAATAGCTGGGGTGAGAGCCAGGTCGGGGCCGGCGATAACATCATCATCAGCGCCATGGAGCATCACGCGAATATTGTGCCGTGGCAGATGTTGTGTGAGCGCGTGGGCGCACAACTGCGCGTCATCCCCCTTAACCAGGACGGCACGCTGCAACTGGATACTCTGCGAGGTCTCTTTGATGAGCGTACCCGGCTGCTGGCAATCACGCAGGTTTCAAACGTGCTTGGCACGGAGAACCCGGTTGCTGAAATGACTGCCCTTGCCCATGAGTATGGCGCGAAAGTGCTGGTGGATGGCGCCCAGGCGGTAATGCATCACCAGATTGATGTTCAGGCCCTGGATTGCGACTTTTACGTCTTCTCCGGGCATAAACTGTACGGGCCTACCGGCATTGGCGTTTTGTATGTTAAGGACGCTATCCTGCAGGCTATGCCACCGTGGGAAGGTGGCGGGGCGATGATCGCAACCGTCAGCCTTACCAAAGGGACGACCTACGCTAAAGCGCCGTGGCGTTTTGAAGCCGGAACCCCCAATACCGCCGGGATTATTGGACTGGGTGCCGCTATTGAGTATGTCAGCGCACTGGGTCTGGAGAATATCGCCCGTTACGAGCAATCGCTGATGGATTATGCGTTAAAGGCACTCCAGGAGGTACCAGACCTTAAGGTGTACGGTCCCGCGCACCGGCTGGGGGTAATTGCGTTCAATCTTGGCAAACACCACGCTTATGATGTCGGGAGTTTCCTGGATAATTATGGTGTTGCCGTGCGTACAGGACACCATTGTGCGATGCCGTTGATGGACTTTTACAACGTACCGGCGATGTGCCGCGCATCGCTTGTGATGTACAACACGGAAGAAGAGGTGGATCGTCTGGTGGCTGGCCTGAAACGTATTCATCAGTTGCTGGGCTAAGAGAGGCGAAAATGGCTGTATTACCGGACAGAGAAAAGCTCCTGCGAAATTTTGGGCGTTGCGCCAACTGGGAAGAGAAGTATCTTTATATTATTGAACTGGGCCAACGATTAGCCCCCCTGGAAGAAAGCGCACATAACCCGGAAAACATTATTCAGGGTTGTCAAAGCCAGGTGTGGATTGTGATGCACCGTAATGAGAATGGTGTCATTGAACTGGCCGGAGACAGCGACGCGGCCATTGTAAAAGGGCTGATAGCGGTCGTGTTCATTCTTTATCAACAGATGACGCCGCAGGATATTCAGGCCTTTGATGTGCGTCCCTGGTTTGAACAAATGTCCCTGACTCAACACCTCACGCCTTCGCGTTCGCAAGGGCTTGAAGCAATGATTCGCGCGATACGCAACAAAGCGGCCAACATTAGCTAAACTTCAAAGACAGCTTTCATCCTGTGACGCGAGGTGGTTTAACTGCCTCGCTGGTTTTTCAGCATTCGGCCTCTGCCGTGAATACAGGAGTATTAGCATGAAACGCGCGTCTCTACTCATAATAAGTCTTATCGGCGCGTACAGCGCCATTCAGAACGCCTGGGCCGTAGATTATCCCCTTCCTCCTGAAGGCAGTCGACTCATCGGGCAAAACCAGACCTACACCGTGCAGGCAGGAGATAAAAATCTTCAGGCTATCGCTCGTCGCTTTGATACCGGGGCGATGCTGATACTGGCCGCCAATAACACTATTGCGCCGGTTCCGGGGCCGGGTACGGTGGTGACTATACCTTCGCAGATGCTCCTGCCGGATACACCGCGGGACGGGATAGTCGTAAACCTTGCTGAACTGCGGCTCTATTACTATCCACCGGGTAAGAACATTGTACAGGTCTTCCCGTTGGGCATCGGGCAGCAGGGGCTTGAAACCCCCGTCAGCATCACGCGTGTGAGCCAGAAGATCCCGAATCCTACCTGGACCCCAACGGCCGGAATCCGGGCGCGTTCACTGGCCAACGGCATCACGCTGCCACCGGTTGTGCCAGCCGGGCCAAACAACCCGCTGGGACGCTTTGCGTTGCGCCTGGGTATCGGAAATGGTGAGTACCTGATTCATGGCACCAATGCGCCGGACAGCATTGGGCTGCGCGCAAGCTCGGGTTGTATGCGAATGAATGCGGCAGACATCGAAACCCTGTTTTCGCAGGTTTCAACGGGCACGCGTGTCGCTATCGTCAATGAGCCGGTGAAATATGCCGTGGAGCCGGACGGTCGTCACTACATTGAAGTTCACCGGCCACTGTCGCAGACGCTGGAAGAGGATCCGCAGACGCTGCCTATCGCGTTCTCTGCCACGCTTAGTGGGGCTATTGAACAGGGAGGGGCAGACAGAGCATCAATTGAGAAGGCGCTTAATCGCCGTGCGGGTTACCCGGTCGCTATTCCGGTTACTAAAAATGAACAGGTTGTTAGCCAGGGTGTTGTCTCTGTACAGAACAGCGCGACAAAAGCGGTCAGTGATGAAGATGAGGGTGCAATGGCTACGCAATGAGTTGAAAAGGCAGAAGAGAGATAAAAAAAATGGCGCACAAAGTGCGCCATTTCAACACAGGTACTATTACTTACGGTATTTAGTAGCCTGGTTGTCCAAACGCTGGTTAGCGCGTGCTGCGTCGTCTTTAGCAGCCTGAACGTCGGAACGGATTGCGTTCACGTCGTTGCTCAGCTGGTCAACTTTAGCGTTCAGAGTCTGAACGTCAGAAGACAGCTGATCGATTTTTGCATTGCTGGAGCAACCAGCCAGCAGAGTAGAAGCCAGGATTACCGCGCCCAGTACCAGTTTAGTACGATTCATTATAAATACCCTCTAGATTGAGTTAATCTCCATGTAGCGTTACAAGTATTACACAAAGTTTTTTATGTTGAGAATATTTTTTTGATGGGAATCCACTTAATTTTGATCGTTCGCTCAAAGAACCACCTACTTTGAATAAAACGTTAAAAAAAGTGTGATAAAACAGCAAGCTTCCATCGGATTCATCTTAGATAATACCTGGTTTAAATAGTGAAATCCGATTTGCAATTTATTCATACCCGAGGCACGAAAATAAAAAAAGCGCCCTCAGGCGCTTTTTTAATCACGGAAAATCGTCCAGGAATTATTACAGAACGTGGACGGATGCGGTATTGGTGGTGCCGCTGGAAACCAGTGCGCCGGAAACCATCACCACCACGTCTCCTTTCTGCGCCAGACCGCTCTGTACGGCCAGCTCTTTGCCCAGACGATAGAAGTCATCCGTAGAGGCGATTTCTTCCACCAGCTGCGCTACCACGCCTTTGCTTAGCACAAGCTGGCGAGCGGTGGTCTCGTTAGTGGTCAGGGCCAGAATGGTAGCATCCGGGAAGTATTTACGTACCGCACGGGCTGATTTACCACCCTGGGTCGCAACAACGATCAGCGGAGCATCCAGTTTTTCAGCGGTTTCAACTGCGCCACGGCACACGGCTTCAGTGATGCGAAGTTTGCGGCTGTCATTGTTGAAGTCCAGACGGCTGGTCATCACGCGGTCAGTACGTTCGCAGATGGTTGCCATAATGGAGACGGCTTCCAGCGGATATTTACCTTTCGCGGATTCCCCGGAGAGCATAACGGCATCGGTGCCGTCCAGGATGGCGTTGGCAACGTCACCGGCTTCTGCGCGGGTAGGGCGCGGGTTTTTGATCATTGAGTCAAGCATCTGCGTGGCGGTGATAACCACTTTGCGCGCGCGGATGCATTTTTCGATCATCATTTTCTGCGCGAAAATGACTTCCTCAACCGGGATTTCAACGCCCAGGTCACCACGCGCAACCATGATGCCATCAGACGCTTCGAGGATATCGTCAAAGTTGTTGAGGCCTTCCTGGTTTTCAATTTTGGAGATGATCTGAATGTTTTCACCGCCATGCGCTTTAAGATGCTGACGAATTTCTTCTACGTCAGAACGTTTACGGATGAAGGATGCTGCAACGAAATCCACGCCTTGCTCGCAACCGAAGATAAGGTCTTGCTTATCTTTTTCAGCCAGCGCCGGCAGCGCAATAGAAACGCCTGGCAGGTTAACACCTTTGTTTTCGCCCAGATCGCCGTTGTTCAGGACCTTACAGATAACCTTGTTACCTTCGATGGCGGTCACTTCCATGCCGATCAGACCATCGTCGACCAGAACCGTGTTGCCAACCTGCAGATCTTCAGTGAAGCCTGCATAAGTCACGGCTACGGTTTCGTTGTTACCCACAACGGTTTTATCGGTGGTGAAGGTGAAGGTCTGGCCTGCTTTCAGCGCGACGTCATTACCGCCTTCCAGCTTGATGGTGCGGATTTCCGGACCTTTAGTGTCCAGCAGAATCGCCGCTTTTTTACCGGTTTTGCTCATCACGTTGCGCAGGTTCTGGATGCGCTGACCGTGTTCAGCATAGTCGCCGTGAGAGAAGTTCAGACGCATTACGTTCATGCCAGCGTCCAGCATTTTGGTCAACATCTCTTCGGATTCGGTTTTCGGACCGATGGTGCAAACAATTTTGGTCTTTTTCATGACAGTTTTAATCTTTAAGTTGAGAGAGGGATTTAGAAATTATGTTCCGGTGAGCGTTACGCGCCGGAGTAAAGCCTGTAGTGCGAAAATTGCGATGCCACTGGTTAAGAATAGGTGACATCAAAAAAGCGTGCAGAGTAATAAAGTGTGCGTCTGTTTCAGCCCAACCGGATAGACAGCGATGTGATGAGAGATATTTACAGTTCAATGAGCTGAAACCATTCAAGAGTGAATAGGGCCCCATTATACGACGAAAAAGAGGTAAAAGGAAAATGAAAACGCTGTTTCAAAACGCTTCTGTGCAGTTTCACAACGATGTGTTATCAACGTGTTAAGTTAGCACAAATTTAAATTCAGGGGATTGACGGGATTCCCTGGCTTCTGCCTGTGAAACAGGGCCTTCATCGACATAAGCCTGGTATAAATAACGGTTTTAACCGATTGTGCTGGCAAAACCGTCCTCAGGGCTTACAAAAAAAACCTAATGCGCTTAACCGATTTAGCTGTTGAGGATGCGCAGAGCTTCCTCATGCAGACGGGGGCAACCAGAGGCAAGAATAGTTCCACCCAGCTCAGGACGGCCACCGCTTAATGTGGTGACGATGCCGCCTGCCTGCTCGATAACGGGGATCAACGCCACAATATCGTAAGGTTGCAGGGAGTACTCCAGACACAGGTCTATCTGCCCTGCAGCCAGCATGGCCATGGCGTAACATTCGCCACCATAGCGCGTCATCAGGGCTCGCTCGTCGAGTTCAGCAAAGTTGACGTCGGGCGTTTTACTGATGGGTTCCGGGGAAGTCGTGTGTAAAATGGCCTGATGAAGCGGGATCTCCTTTCGGGAATGCAGTTGCGCAAGTCCCTGCGGTCCGTTGCGCCATGACGTTTTACCATCTGCCCAGAACCGCTCACCGGTAAAAGGTTGCCCCATCATACCGAGCGTGCCGTGTCCCTCAACGGTCAGACCAATCAAGGTTCCCCAGACCGGCAGCCCACAGAGAAATGGCCGCGTGCCGTCCACTGGATCGAGCACCCATTGCAGCGGGCCGGTGCCCGTTGTACCGAACTCTTCTCCCATAATGGAATGTTCCGGGTAGCATCGGGTAATGATGTCGCGCATTGCCCGTTCGGCTTCACGATCGGCATCGGTTACCGGGTCGAAACGGTAACCTTCCTTCGGTTTGCTGCCGACGTGCAGATTCATTTGCGAGCGAAAACGTGGCAGGGTTTGTTTGTCAGCGGCATCAGCAAGTTCATGCAGAAAGCTCACTGTAGGCAGAGGCAGGGTCATAAACATATCCTTATTGAATGTACCGGTGAGCGTGAATGTGCTCGATCATGCTCGATATTGCATTTTTCCCTGCACGTGTTCAACCCCGGCGCGTTTCATTCGCCGACAAACAGAGTGGGCGGTGCGCAAAAGGGCGCGCTGGTGCACACGTTCGATAACATGGTTGGGTGTACTTAAGCGGCTGAGCGTAAACGGGCAGTAGAGGGGAGTAGCGGCCTGGATAAGGAATACGGGCATCAAGCGTGTAAGGCTTTCTGATTAATAAAAGAAGAGGGTGGGCATTCGCCGGAATTTTCAGAAAATAACTAAGAGTACTACATGAAATGGTGCGTCCGAGTGGACTCGAACCACCGACCCCCACCATGTCAAGGTGGTGCTCTAACCAACTGAGCTACGGACGCACTGAGGAATGGTGCGTTCAATTGGACTCGAACCAACGACCCCCACCATGTCAAGGTGGTGCTCTAACCAACTGAGCTATGAACGCATTGTTGTGCCTGACAACGGGGACGAATATTAGCGGCAGGGCGCAGATGTGGCAAGCAGAAAATGGCAATTTTCTTCCTGATTTCACGCGATTGCGGAACAACTGCGCAAAGTGGAGAGAAAGTAGCCGCCACCGGGCGGCCACAAAGGGTTTAGCGTGCAGCGCGTTGTAATATCGTCGCCGATGGCTGACGTTGCAGGAAGCGCATTCGAAGCATCATCATAATGGCCGCAGAGGTCAGCCCAATGATGAAGCCCATCCAGAAACCCGCAGGTCCCATGCGGTGGACGACCAGATCAGTTAACGCCAGTACGTAGCCAGAGGGTAATCCCAACACCCAATAGGCGATAAACGTAATAAAAAAGATGGAACGGGTATCTTTATAGCCACGTAAAATGCCGCTACCTATCACCTGAATAGAATCAGAGATCTGATAAATGGCCGCCAGCATCATCAGTTGCGAGGCAAGCGTAATCACCGCAGGGTTATCGTTATAGAGCAGGGCGATATGTTCTCGCAGCGACACGGTAAAGATGGCTGTGATGACCGCAAGACAAACCCCGACACCAAGGCCAGTTCGGGCCGCTGTTTGCGCATCAAGCGTTGAACCCTGGCCAAGGCGATACCCCACCCGGATAGTCACCGAGGCGGCAAGTGATAACGGCAGAACAAACATCAAGGAACTGAAATTAAGGGCAATCTGATGCCCTGCCACGTCAACGATGCCAAGCGGGGATACCAGAAGTGCCACCACCGCAAACAAGGTGACTTCAAAAAACAGTGCCAGTGCAATAGGCAGCCCCAGTTGCACCAGGCGGGTTAATACAGTGAGGTCAGGCTTGCCGAAAGACGCTTCATTACGAATGTCCCGCATTGATCCGGCGCGCTTAACATACGAGAGCATACAAGCGAACATCACCCAGTACACTGCTGCCGTTGCCACACCGCACCCGACGCCCCCCAGTTCAGGCATGCCGAAGTGCCCATAGATAAATACATAATTAACAGGAATGTTAACCAGCAGGCCGAGAAAACCAATCACCATACCCGGTTTGGTTTTTGCGAGCCCTTCACACTGGTTACGGGCAACCTGGAAAAAGAGATAGCCTGGTGTACCCCAGAGCAACGCGCGAAGATAACCAACCGCTTTCTCCGCAAGCAGAGGATCGATGTTATGCATGGCGTGAATGATATGCCCGGCGTTCCATAGCACTATCATGATCAGCACCGACACCAGTCCGGCGAGCCAGAAACCCTGTCGCACCTGATGAGCGATACGCTCGCGTCGTCCGGAGCCGTTCAGTTGCGCAATCACCGGAGTGAGCGCCAGTAAAAGGCCATGACCAAAGAGAATTGCCGGAAGCCAGATGGAGGTCCCGATAGCGACGGCGGCCATATCGGTGGCGCTGTAGCCACCAGCCATTACGGTATCGACGAATCCCATCGCGGTTTGGGCGATTTGCGCAATCATCACCGGGATAGCCAGTGCTAATAACTGGCGCGCTTCTGTGAAGTACTTCTGCACTGCGAACACCTATATATTGTTGTTATTGGAGAGATAAAAAACGCCGCCTTAACTGGCAGCAAGAGGAGGAGCAGGGGAATTAGCCAGACTATTGTAGCGGGGATTGGCTAATTATCTAGTGAAAAAACAGTTGGCGAGGTGCCGGGACTGGCAACATGAATTTTCACCTGTTATTGTGCATCGAGCAACGGCTAAGGCCGTGAATATGAAATACAGGAGTGGTGGCATGTTTACTGGTATTGTACAGGGCACGGCAAAACTGGTGTCTGTCGATGATAAACCGAATTTTCGCACGCACGTTGTCGAATTACCTGAGCATATGCTGGAAGGAATTGAGACGGGGGCGTCAATTGCTAACAATGGCTGTTGCCTGACCGTGACGGATATTAATGGTAGCCATATTAGTTTCGATTTAATGAAAGAGACGCTACGTATTACTAACCTGGGCGAACTGGCGGTGGGTGACGTAGTGAATGTAGAGCGCGCCGCGAAATTCAGTGATGAAATCGGTGGACACCTGATGTCGGGTCATATTATGACGACCGCTGAAATCTCCAAAATTCTCACCTCAGAAAATAATCGTCAGATCTGGTTCAAAGTCCAGGATCCTACCTTGATGAAGTACATCCTTTATAAAGGGTTTATCGGTATTGACGGTATCAGCCTGACGGTGGGAGAGGTGACCGCAACACGGTTTTGTGTCTACCTGATCCCCGAGACGCTGCAACGCACTACCCTGGGGGCCAAGAAGTTAGGGCATCGGGTAAATATTGAGATCGACCCGCAGACGCAAGCGGTGGTGGATACGGTTGAACGTGTATTGGCTGCTAAAGAAGCGGCGGCGGTTCGGGCCATGACTACCGAAGAGTGAAAAAATAATAAACCCCGAAAATTCGGGGTTTATTTTTAATTACCGTGCTACGCGTAAGCCATTGGCGATGCCCCGACTAAAGACAACCTGCCAGAGCTGAATATCCCGCGCGCGAAATGCACCGGCGCAGGCATTAAGATAGTAACTAAACATACGTTTAAAGCGTTCAGAGTAGTTATCTGCTATTTCAGGCCAGCTATTCAGGAAGCGCTCATACCACGCCATCAGGGTCTTATCGTAATCCGCGCCAAAATTGTGCCAGTCTTCCATAATAAAATGTGACTCACTGGCCGTGGCAATTTGACGTACTGACGGCAGGCAGCCGTTGGGAAAAATATACCGGTCTATCCAGGGGTCAACACTAAGGTCGGTTTTTTTCGAGCCGATGGTATGCAGAAGAAATAAACCATCGGGCTTAAGATTACTGTCCACCACGGCAAAAAAGGTGGCGTAGTTTTTAGGGCCAACATGTTCAAACATGCCCACGGAGACGATGCGATCAAACTGTTCATTAAGATCACGATAATCCTGAAGGCGGATATCCACATCAAGTCCTGCACAGCGCGCCTGCGCCATTTTCTGCTGTTCTGCTGAAATGGTTACGCCCACCACGCTTACGCCGTACCGCTGTGCCATAAATTGCGCCAGTCCACCCCAGCCACAACCGATATCCAGTACACGCATGCCGGGCGCAAGCGCGAGTTTTTCACAAATCAGGGTCAGTTTGGCGATTTGCGCCTCCTCAAGAGAGGTGGCATCTTTCCAGTAGGCGCAAGAGTATTGCATCTGCGGGTCCAGCATGCGGGTAAAAAGATCGTTACCCAGATCGTAATGCTCTTTACCTACAATCCATGCCCGTTTTTTGGTTTGCAGATTAAATAATCTTGCCCCGGCAATACGTAACGTATCTTTCAGATGGTGCGGTAGTTGATTTTCAAGCCCGGCACGCAGTACTTTGGTGAAAAAAGTGTCCAGCCGGTCACACTCCCACCAGCCGTCCATATAACTTTCCCCAAGCCCAAGCGACCCCTCCTGTAACACACGTTTAAAAAAATCCGGATGCTTGACCTGGATATCTGATGCCGCTGAGCCGTTAACCTGAACACCAGCACGACTCAATAGCTCGCTTGCTATACGGAACCAGTTATCATCCCGTACGCCAATTTCTTCTATACACGATGAACTCATAACTTCTCCATCACCTGCAAGTGAATTCCGCCAGAAGCGTTGCCGCTTATGGGGTATGAGAAATATCACGGTTAAACCGTGAGGCTGAAATCCGACGTAGAACAGAGGAAGGGAGATAACCCTTGCCAGAAAGGCCATCCATGGTGAAACGGGAGCAATCCGGCTCCCGTTAACGCTTGCATAATTTTATTTTAGTACAGCCGAAAATGAGTATAGGCCTCAACATCGGCTGATTCAACCAAAAATCCTTAGCAAACTAATCACATAGTTTTCACATAGTCGCGGCAGTTATCAGGCCTGCGTTGAGGTTTTCAGACCGTCAGTATGATGACGTTGCGCCCCAGCCTGACGTTGCATGACAAACCCCAGCGCCGCCAGTAAAACCGTGGCTAACATCACGCTGGTGGTCGCCAGAAGCGGAAACGCAATAAGTGCCGACACCACCAGACTTGCAACAAAACACAATCCCAGCTGGAGCGTATTTTGCAGCGCGGCGGCGCGCCCCGTGGCGTGCGGGAAAGGGCGCAACGCCTGTGCCACAACGATGGGGTAAATCGCTCCGTTCGCGACGGCCATCAGACAGAAGGGGACCAACAACGCAGTAAGTGACGCTTCAGGGAACAAGCCAACAGCCCAGGTCGCCGTCACACTGAAGGCAAAGACCCAGAGCAACCACGGCAGCAGACGCGCGCCCGACCATTTTTGCAGCGCCCAGCGGCAACTGTATCCGCCAACCAGAAAGGCGATGGTTTGCGGGACATAGCTCAGGCCAATAATGGCAGGACCGTAACCCATTTCGTGAAGGATAAAAGGTGAACCTGTCAGCCATGCAAAAAAGCTGGCGGAGCAGGCCGCATAAATAAGCACATTGCCACGGTATGCTTTGTCACGCAGCAGTGTGACGAAGGTGACGGGACTGGCATCCACGGCTACCTTCTGCGTAACGGAACGCAGACGCAGCGCAGGCAGCATCAGCAAAACAGTAATGGCGAAGAGGGTAGCAAAAATTGCCTGCCAGGAAAAATGTGCAAGGATCCAGCTTCCTACCAGGGGGGCCAGGGCGGGAGATAACCCAACCAGGGGCATAATGGTCGCAAAAATGCGGTTAGTGCGCTGCGCCGGATAGTGGTCGGTCACCAGCGCTTGCCAGGTCACTGCAGCAGCACAGACGCCGATGGCCTGTATGAAACGCAGTGCCAGCAGCCAGCGGGCATCCTCAACCCAGATCATGCCCAGACAGCCAAAGGCAAAAATGGTAAGGCCACTGAGCAGAATGGGTTTGCGCCCGTAGCGATCGGATAACGGCCCCCAGACAAGCTGAGCCACGGCAAAGCCTGCAAGGAACAGGCTCAGCGTCGCGCTGACCACTGCTGCCGACGTGTTTAAATCTTGCTGAATATCAGCGAAAGCAGGGAGGTACATGTCTGTAGCAAGAAAGCCCAGTACGCTTAATCCCGCCAGCCAGACTAAAAATCCTTTTCCTGGTTGCATGGCACTATCTCTTTTTATGCAGGTAAACAGGGAAACAGAGTCTAGGGAGTGAAAGTCAGCTTGTGAAACGCTAATATTTGCGCACTGGTTTCAAATTTTTTGCAGGCAGACTATGTGGTCAGAATATTCACTTGAAGTCGTTGATGCGGTGGCACGTAATGGCAGTTTTAGTGGTGCAGCGCAGGAACTGCATCGGGTACCGTCGGCGGTGAGCTATACCGTACGTCAGCTGGAGGAATGGCTCGCCGTTGAGCTGTTTCAGCGTCGTCATCGGGATGTCGAATTAACCCCCGCTGGCGCGTTATTTCTCAAAGAAGGGCGTTCTGTTATCAAAAAAATGCAGATCACCCGACAACAGTGTCAGCAAATTGCCAACGGCTGGCGCGGGCAGCTGGCTATTGCGGTGGATAATATCGTTAAGCCGGAGCGGACCCGCCAGATGATAGTCGACTTCTACCGCCATTTTTGCGATGTTGAGCTGATCGTCTTTCAGGAGGTCTTTAATGGGGTCTGGGATGCCCTGGCAGACGGGAGGGTGGAACTGGCGATCGGCGCGACCCAGGCGATCCCGGTCGGAGGGCGTTACGCGTTTCGTGATATGGGCATGCTGAGCTGGAAGTGTGTGGTGGCAAGCCACCATCCCCTGGTGCAGATGGCCGCACCGCTGAGTGACGAGACATTGCGCAACTGGCCTTCCCTGGTGCGTGAAGACACGTCCCGTTCCCTGCCCAAGCGCATAACCTGGCTTCTGGACAACCAGAAACGGGTGGTGGCGCCGGACTGGGAGTCTTCTGCGGCGTGTCTTTCCGCCGGTCTGTGTGTTGGCATGGTGCCAGCGCATTTTGCGCGCCCGTGGCTCGATAAAGGAGAGTGGGTGGCGCTTACGCTCGAAAATCCATTCCCCGATGCTGCCTGCTGCCTGACCTGGCAGCAAAACGATGCCTCGCCGGCACTGGACTGGCTGCTGAATTACCTGGGAGACAGTGAAACGCTAAACCGGGAATGGCTGTGGGAGCAGGATTAACCGGCCCCCACGGAGGGGATTAACGGCGGTAGTCGCGGAACGGACCGTCAGCGACCGAACGACGTTCTATCAGACGCGGGTGAACTTCAATGGACTGAGAAACTTCGCGTTTATTCACAATACGATCGAGCAGCATATTGAATGCGGTCTCTCCGAGCGAATCCTTCGGCTGATGGATAGTGGTGAGCGAGGGGGTAAAATACCGTGAGTTACGCACATTATCATAACCGATCACCGAAATATCCTGCGGCACCCGCAGCCCCATTTCATCCGCCGCGCAGAGTGCCCCCATCGCCATAATGTCACCGCCGCAGAATACCGCCGTAGGGCGTGAAGACTGGGTGAGGATTTGCTGCATGGCGCGATAGCCCGATTCCGGTTCAAAATCACCCTGGACAATCCAGTGTTCCGGTACGCTGATGTGCGCTTCTTCCATTGCCTTCATGAAACCCGCCAGGCGGCCCGCGCCCGTATTGCGCTCAAGTGGCCCTGGGATGACGCCAATATCACGATGACCACGTTCAACCAGATAACGACCGGCCATGTAGCCGCCTTCGAACGCGTTATCGATAACGGTATCCGTGAAGTCGGCTTTTGCTTCACCCCAGTCCATCACCACCATTGGGATGTGACGATATTCGCCGAGCATCGTAAGCAGGGATTCCGGGTATTCAGAACACATGACCAGCAAACCGTCGACACGCTTTTGCGCCATCATCGACAGGTAAGCCCCTTGCTTTTCAAAGTTATTCCACGCATTGCCGAGGATAAGGGTATACCCTTTCTGGAAGCAATTTTTCTCAACGGCTTCAATAATCTCGGCAAAATAGGCCGCTTCACTGCTGGTCGCCAGCAGACCAATGGATTTGGTGTGATTCACTTTCAGGCTACGGGCGACGGCACTCGGCGAGTAGTGAAGCTCTTTAATTGCAGCCCACACGGCATTTCGTGTCTCTTCAGCCACGAAACGCGTCTTGTTAATTACATGTGATACGGTTGTGGTGGAAACGTTTGCTCGCTTCGCTACGTCTTTAATCGTTGCCATCAGATGTCACTCCATGCCATATCATAAGCTCCTGAAAATACATAAGGTAAACGTTTGCCTGCCTTCACCCTTTCGCCGCGCGAGGGGAAACTTACGCCGGGAAAAAGACACTGAACGTCAGGAGGGGAGTCAATGGCCGGTACGCTAATAAATTTAGCGTCGAATTTTGTCTTATCTTGAACAAAAGGGGAAGAGGTAAAACGTATATCAATCTAATTCCTGCAAGATTTTTACGTTTATTTATGCAAAAATGCGCTATCTCACTTTTTGTGGGGATTTAAAAAAGGAGAAAAATTGATGAGTACCGACCTGAAGTTTTCTTTAATGACTACCGTTGTTGTCCTTGCTCTGATTGTTGCAGGCGCAATGACTGCCGCTCTGAACTGATTTACCCCGAGGGAGCGCGAGCTCCCTCGCTGTTTCCCCTTCGATTATTCCCTCCCCAGCAATTCTCTTTTCGCGATTCATTGACTGCTGTTTTTTGTGATTAATGTCATACTTTTGCCTTCTGTGACGGTGTCGCCCGACGACACGGCATTTCCGGAGCGTATAAAACATGAAAATTAATTATCCACTGCTTGCCCTGGCGATTGGCGCTTTCGGCATCGGTACGACGGAATTCTCCCCGATGGGACTTCTGCCCGTCATTGCCCGTGGTGTCGATGTGTCGATTCCAGCGGCAGGGATGCTGATAAGCGCCTATGCAATAGGGGTAATGGTGGGGGCGCCGCTAATGACGCTGCTGCTTTCGCATCGCGCGCGTCGTAATGCGTTAATCTTTCTGATGGCAATCTTCACGCTGGGCAATGTGTTATCCGCCATTGCGCCCGATTACACCACGTTGATGCTCTCGCGAATTATTACCAGCCTCAACCACGGCGCCTTTTTCGGGCTTGGGTCGGTGGTGGCGGCGAGCGTGGTGGCAAAGGAGAAGCAGGCCAGCGCGGTTGCCACCATGTTTATGGGACTGACCATTGCCAATATTGGCGGTGTCCCTGCGGCCACCTGGCTTGGTGAAACCATTGGCTGGCGTATGTCATTCCTCGCCACGGCGGGACTTGGCATTGTTGCCATGGTCAGTTTGTATTTCTCTTTGCCAAAAGGCACTGCCGGTGAGCGACCTGACGTGCGCAAAGAGCTGGCGGTTCTGATGCGCCCGCAGGTGGTATCGGCACTGCTTACGACCGTGCTTGGTGCGGGAGCAATGTTCACCCTCTATACCTACATCTCCCCGGTGCTTCACAGTATTGCTGGCGCCGGGCCCGCCTTCATTACCGCGATGCTGGTGCTGATTGGTATTGGCTTTTCGCTGGGCAACTATCTCGGCGGCAGGCTGGCTGACCGGTCGGTAACCGGTACGCTGAAAGGCTTCCTGATGCTGCTTATCGCCATTATGGTTGCCATTCCGTGGCTGGCACGCAGCGAAGTTGGTGCCGCTATCAGTATGGTCGTGTGGGGAGCGGCGACCTTTGCGATTGTGCCGCCGCTGCAAATGCGGGTGATGCGTGTCGCCCATGAGGCGCCGGGCCTTTCATCCTCGGTGAATATTGGTGCCTTCAATTTAGGTAACGCACTCGGTGCGGCCGCTGGCGGTGGGGTTATTTCAGCGGGCGCAGGTTATGCGTTTGTACCAGTGGCCGGCGCGGTGATTGCGGGTCTGGCCTTATTACTGGTGTGGTTATCAGGCAGGAATTCGCCGCGTCGCACCTGCGTTGCTGTGGAGTAATAAAAAAGCAGGCGGAGTGTCCGCCTGCTTTTTTTGTCATGGATGGAAAGACCTTTACCGCGCAGATGATGCGCTAGCGAATAGTCTTGGGTGTGACAACGCGGCGTGCGCCAACGTAATGGCGTTGCCAGTAATCCTCGCTGAGCGAGGTTATCTGGATGTCCTGACCGCTGCGTGGAGACTGGATGAACTTGCCGTTACCTACGTAAACACCAACATGATCGGCCGTACCACGGCCCTGGGTGCGGAAAAATACGAGGTCGCCACTTTCGAGTTCTGCAACGTTAACCGGTGAAGCATCGCGCAGGTGATACATTTCATTGGCAGTGCGAGGGATGCGGAACTTAACCAGATCTTTATAGGCGTAATAAACCAACCCGCTGCAATCAAATCCGGTCATCGGGGAGGTGCCGCCCCAGTGATAAGGCTTGCCAATCTGATTCATCAGTTTTGACATTGCTGTTTTCTGAACTTTCTGGACACGGACTTTATGTGCTTCTGAAAGGGTGAGAGGTTTACTGCCTTTGACTTTTACGCACTGCGCTTTGTGTCCTTTACGCTTCGTGCATTTTTCCGTCATAGCGACAACGGTGGCTGGAGCCTTGCTGGATTTACTATGGCGGGAAGTATTCTTGCTGGTCTTAGTGCTGACGTTCTTTTTGCCGGACGACGGTGTTTTCCTGGCTGTTGCTGATTTTTTGTTTTCGGCTTTTGCCGTTACCCTGGAAGTCGTGCCACTGCTTTTCTTTGTCGTCTTTTCTTTCGGGCTATTTTTCTTACGTTCGGATGCTTTCACCACGTGTGTTTTGTGTACAGCCGAGCCTCGGGTCTGCTCGGAAGCAGTGGCAAGCGGTGTAAACGTGAGCGTGGCGAACAACAAAGCACAGAGCGTGATTGAAGCTGTGTTAATTCGCGCCACTGAGCAATCCCCTGAAAAGTGCAGGCATGCAATCATGCTTGCGTGTGATTTAGAACCGCGTCGATTCTAATCTATAAAAAGCACAAAAGTTAATAGGGTTTTTGCATCTAAACTCTGTTTCGTTAGCAAGCGCAAAAAAAATCACCAGTTATGCTGCTATGTCGCTCAATTGTTAAACTGATGCAGCGCTAAAACAGGCGATAAATGCTCTTAACCCTGCATCTTTTACCATCAGACGATAAAATAATGACTGGTGAACAAAATGTTATTTTCTGTTGCTTGTCCGAACCGTTACAATGACAGTTATCTGCCGAGAAGTTGAAGGAAGCAAGACAATGAGCACTACCCTTGAAAAAATCCAGACCCAAATTGGTGAGAATCCCATTCTGTTGTACATGAAAGGTTCTCCGAAGCTGCCTAGCTGCGGTTTCTCCGCACAGGCTGTTCAGGCGCTTTCCGCCTGTGGTGAACGCTTTGCTTACGTGGATATCCTGCAGAATCCGGATATTCGTGCTGAACTGCCGAAATACGCTAACTGGCCGACATTCCCTCAGCTGTGGGTTGACGGTGAGCTGGTTGGTGGTTGCGACATCATCATCGAAATGTATCAACGCGGCGAGCTGCAGCAGTTGATCAAAGAAACGGCTGCGAAGTACAAATCTGAAGAGCCGGGCGCAGAGTAATTTCCGCGCACAAAAAAAAAGCGACCCGAGGGTCGCTTTTTTTATGCCGGTACGTCGACGGACGGAAGTGGCCAGCCGCCGAGTCGCTTCCAGCGATTCACTATTTCGCAAAAAAGCAGCGCGGTCTGTTCAGTGTCGTAGCGTGCCGAGTGGGCCTGAGCCGTATCAAAATCAAGACCGGCAGCACCACATGCCTTAGACAGTACGGTCTGTCCCAGTGCCAGCCCGCTGAGAGAGGCGGTATCAAAAGTCACAAAGGGGTGAAACGGGTTACGTTTAAGCGAGGCGCGCTCAGCGGCAGCCATCATAAAGCTATGATCAAAGGTAGCATTGTGCGCCACCATAATGGCACGGTTGCAGTGAGTCTCTTTTATCCCCTTACGCACCATTTTGAAAATGGCATGCAGCGCGTCGTACTCGCTTATCGCACCCCGCAATGGGTTGGCCGGGTCAATACCGTTAAAGGCCAGCGCTTCAGGCTGCAGATTGGCCCCTTCAAAAGGCTCAACGTGAAAGTGCAGGGTCTCGTCAGGCAGTAACCAACCTTCTGCATCCATTTTCAGGGTAATCGCCGCGACTTCCAGCAACGCATCCGTTCTGGCGTTAAACCCGGCGGTTTCAACATCGATAACTACAGGGTAAAAACCGCGAAAACGGTCGCACAGACCGGTGAGTTGAGCATTGTCGGACATCTGAGTCTCTTGGTGTGGAAAAATGGCAGCGCATTATGGCAAATTTTAGGAAGGGATGTAAAACAACGGGCGCCGTTGCGCCCGTTAAGATCAATGACCCAGACCGCGTCCGGTATCTTTGGCTTCGATCAGCTCTACCTTGTAGCCATCAGGATCTTCGATAAAGGCGATAACCGTGGTGCCACCTTTTACCGGTCCGGCTTCGCGGGTCACATTGCCGCCATTCTGACGAATACGCTCGCAGGCCTCGGCCGCATTATCGACCTCCAGCGCGATGTGACCATAGGCGGTACCCAGCTCATAGCTGTCGACGCCCCAGTTATAAGTCAGTTCCAGCACTGCGGTTTCCGATTCCGGGCCGTAACCCACAAAGGCCAGCGAGTATTTGTATTCCGGATTTTCACTGGTGCGCAGCAGGGACATGCCCATCACTTTGGTATAAAAATCAATGGAACGCTGCAGGTCGCTGACGCGAAGCATGGTATGGAGAAAGCGCATAATATCCTCTTTTGTGTAGGTGAATTCTCATTCGAAACAGAGTTTTAGTATAGCGGCGGATCCTCGCCGCTATCAATCGAGGGATTATAAAGAGGGGTAATCGGTATAACCTTCCGCGCCACCGCCATAAAAGGTTTCCGGGCGCTGCGGGTTAAGTTCAGCTTTATGTTTCAGTCGTTCAACCAGATCGGGGTTAGCGATATAGTCGCGTCCGAATGCCACGGCATCGATCAATCCTTTGCTAATCAGGTCCTCGGCTTTTTCCAGCGTATAGGCACCGGCACCGATAATGGGGCCCTTAAAACGCGCACGAACTTTCTCGCGGAAGGCGTCGCTGTAAGGCTGACCGCCAGCCCAGTCTGGCTCGGACATATGCAGATAGGCAATGCCGCGCTTACCTAACTCTTCAATCAGATAGAGCGCATCGGCTTCTTCATCAGGACCATTGTCCGTGTTCTGGAAGGTACCAATCGGCGAGACACGAATCCCGATACGATCGGCACTCCACGCTTTACTCACCGCATCCACTACTTCCAGCACCAGACGGGCACGATTTTCAACGCTGCCGCCATACTGATCGGTACGCTGGTTGGCCGACGGGGAGAGGAACTGGTGAAGCAGGTAGCCATGAGCAGAGTGCAGTTCGACGAGGTCGAAACCGGCTTCACGTGCATTAACGACGGCCTGACGGAAATCATCAACAATGCCTGGGATCTCGCGGGTCTCCAGCGCGCGTGGTACTGACGTCTCTTCGCGGGTCGGGTTGCCATTAGCATCGCGCAGAGAGGTACGAGTCCCTGCCGCGATGGCAGAAGGCGCAACGGGTGCCTGGCCACCAGGCTGAAGCGTGTGGTGGGAAATACGGCCAGTGTGCCAGAGCTGCACCGCGATACGGCCATTCTCAGCATGGACGCCGGCGGTGATTTTTTTCCATGCGGCGATCTGCTCCGGACTATGCAGACCAGGCGCACCCGCATACCCTTTCGCCTGGGCTGAAATCTGGGTCGCTTCGCTGATGATTAAGCCGGAGCTGGCGCGTTGACGATAGTATTCCGCCATGAGAGGAGTAGGAATATCGCCCGGCTCAATGCTGCGCAAGCGCGTCAGGGGCGCCATAAACACGCGGTTTGGCGTGGTAATAGCGCCAACTTTTAACGGGGTAAACACGTTACTGGACATATGTTCTCCTGAATAGACCGGTCGACTAGTAAAAGTTTAAATAAAAACGCCTGTCACACAGGCGCTGCAATAATGGTCTGCGCATGGTCCAGCGCGCTTTCCAGCGGCACTGCACTGCGCGAAATCTTGGCCTGTAAATTTGCGCCAAGCCACAGCGAATAGAGCACCTGCCCCTGGGTTTGCGCGTCGCCTGAAAACGCCAGGCATTTTTCCTCGCGCCCTTTCTCCAGTGCGCTTGCCAGCAGAGCGATAATCTGGCTTGCCCCTTTATCCATCGCCGAGCGCATGGTTTCGGAGAGATCGCACACCTCGGCGGACAGTTTTACAGTCAGGCAACCGCTGATAATGCCCTGCGAGCAGAACTGCACCAGCGTGTGACGATAATAGGCCAGAAGACGATCGCGATAATTCCCCTCACCGTGGGCAAAATGGTCTGCCAGTCGTTGATGGTAAGCCGCATAGTGACGTTCAAGCAACGCCACGCCAAACGCCTCTTTTGAGCGAAAATAGTGGTAGAAAGAGCCCTTAGGCACCTCCGCCGTTTTCAGTAATTCGCTCAACCCCATCCCGGTAAATCCCCGGTGCATACAAAGTTGCTCGCCGGTGGCAAGGAGGTGTTCGCGGGTATCATGTTCGCTGTTTCTGCTCATAGGAAGGCACTCTACTAGACCGATCGGTCTGGTGCAAGTAGCAATAGTTGCCCTTATGGCCTTGCAGGTTAGCAGCAGGGGGTCTTCAATAAGGGTAAGCGAGCAAAATGAGAGGTGAGTGGTGGCAGAGCAACTGGAGTTTTTCCCCGTTCAAAGCCCGTGCCGGGGAATATGCCAGTCGGACGAACGGGGATTTTGCCGTGGCTGTATGCGCAGCCGCGATGAGCGCTTTAACTGGCAAAGCATGAGTGACGCCCAAAAGCAGGAGGTTCTGCGGCTGTGTCGCCAACGTCTGCTGCGCAAATTGCGTGCGAACAAAACCCCACCTCCTGAAGATCCTGAGCAGCCTTCACTGTTTTAACCTCAGAAATGCGTATACTCAGCTGAAATTATTGTTGAGGAAGTGGTTATGGTTCAGCGAATTACCCTTGCACCCCAAGGTCCTACCTTCTCCCGTTTCGTGATGGGCTACTGGCGGTTGATGGACTGGAATATGTCAGCACGCCAGCTGGTGAGTTTTATTGAAGCGCATCTGGACACAGGCGTCACGACCGTCGATCATGCCGACATTTATGGCGGCTATCAGTGCGAAGCGGCCTTTGGCGAGGCGCTGAAACTCGCGCCACACCTGCGCAGCCGCATGGAGATTGTCACCAAATGCGGCATAGCAACGACCGCCCGTAAAGAAAATACCATCGGTCATTACATCACCGATCGTGACCACATTATTGCCAGCGCCGAGCAGTCCCTCACGCATCTGGCAACCGATAATCTGGATTTACTGCTTATTCATCGCCCGGATCCCCTGATGGATGCTGACGAGGTGGCGGAAGCGTTCCTTCATCTCCATCAGAGCGGCAAAGTGAGTCACTTCGGGGTATCAAACTTTACCCCGGCTCAGTTCGCGCTGTTGCAGTCACGGCTGCCGTTTACCCTGACCACTAATCAGGTAGAGATCTCGCCGGTGCATCAGCCACTGTTACTGGACGGCACCCTCGACCAGCTTCAACAATTACGTATTCGCCCTATGGCCTGGTCCTGCCTTGGCGGGGGCCGTTTGTTCAATGATGCACAATTCCAGCCGCTTCGGGATGAGCTGGCGCAGGTGGCGCAGGAGCTCAATGCAGGAAGCATTGAGCAGGTGGTGTACGCCTGGGTGATGCGCCTGCCGTCACAACCGCTGCCCATTATCGGCTCCGGCAAAATTGAACGTGTGCACGCCGCGCTGGTGGCAGAGAGCCTCAACATGACACGTCAGCAGTGGTTCCGCATTCGCAAAGCCGCGCTGGGTTATGATGTGCCTTAACTGCCGAACAGGCTAACGCTCCGGTGAATATTTTCTCTTGCGTTAAACTTACAGGGGAAAAGTGAAAACCGGAGGTTTTATGAAGCGTTTTAGTCTGGCAATGCTCACGCTGGTCGTTTGCGCAGGGGCGCAGGCGGCCAGTGAAAAAGTTGACATGCACCTTGTGACCGATAAGGGAACCGGCCAGTCCATCGGGACCGTCTCCATCGCTGAAACAGACAAAGGGCTGGAGTTCACGCCCGATCTTAACGGGCTTCCGCCTGGGGAACATGGCTTTCATGTTCATGCAAAGGGAAGCTGCGAGCCGGCCCTGAAGAATGGAAAGCCCTCTGCAGCTGAGGCGGCAGGCGGTCATCTGGATCCGGACGCTACCGGCAAACATGAGGGCCCGGAAGGTATGGGGCATCTCGGCGACCTGCCGGTACTCGTGGTGAATAACGACGGTAAAGCGACCGACGCCGTTGTTGCTCCGCGACTGAAAACACTCACCGAAGTGAAAGATAAAGCGCTGATGATCCACGTTGGCGGCGATAACATGTCCGACTCGCCAGAACCGCTGGGGGGAGGCGGTGAGCGTTACGCCTGCGGCGTCATCAGGTAGCCATACTCTCGATAGAACCCGCTGCCGGTGCCAGCTCCAGTTGTGAGAGAGAGCAGTGCAGTCGCCAGACGATGGCAGCGAGTTCATGGGCGGCAGGCTGAGGGTGCCGGGCAAGCGTATCGCATATCCGCTGCAGTTCAGCCAGCATAACGGTGAGTGGACGTTGCCGAACGCCTCGTTCACTCATCACATCGCGCAGCAGCCCCAGACAGCGATCGCGCACCTGGCGCAATGGATCCGATCGGGTCTCCCATTCCCTCAATTGCCAGACCACATGAGAGCAGTTAAGTAGCACCACGCCCCAGCGCAGCAGCCAGCGTCGGGCCTGAGCATCCTGGCTGTTACTCAGCAGACTGATATGGTGGTACACCACCGATTCGAACTCATGTTCATTACGCGATGGCATACGGCCAAGCTGATCGACAAACTCCCGACGCAGGGCACGGATTTGCCGACGGCTTTTACGTGCGTCTGACCCCGGTCGCAGTACGGCAAATGCCAGCCAGGACAGGGCCACGCCGAGAATTTTCGCCAGGTCATCATTAAGGAAATCTGCAAGATCATAGACCGGCGGGTTGGTCACCGAGATAAAAGATCCCATGAACACGATCAGTTGTCCCCACAGGCCGGCCTGACCGGGCATCTGCAATTTTAAAAGTTGCATGGTTGCCAGCAGAGGAAACAGGAAAAGCAGAAAGACCGCCAGTTCACTGATTTGCACCATCAGACCAAACTTCACTATAAAGCTGAACAGCGTCAGTAACATCAGCGTTCGCAATAACAGCGTTAACGAGCGGAAGGGGGCCGGTGAGACAGAATAGAGTACGCAGCTGATGGCGGCTAAGGTTAGTGCAGCCGACCCGGACTCCCACTGGCTGGTAATGGTCCACGCCCCCACCAGGCTCAGGGCACAGAAGCTTCGTAGTCCGCTCCACAGCGCTTCGATGTCGTCGGTATAACGGGTGAGACTGGCGCGGTGAGGTAAAACGTATTCCGTCACCGGCGTGGCATTCTCCACGCGCGCCAGCCAGCGGCTACTGTTAAGGTAAAGGCGACAGAAATAGCGTAATCGCTGCCAGAATGCCTGGTGTCGGTAGTCGTTATCGTCCGTCGGGGCAAGCGGGGCAATAAGGCGTGCTACGGTATAGTAATCCGTGCGGGGCTTTGCCAGTTCGGCAACCAGCGACGCGATAACCGCACTGGTGTTTGACGGGGCATCAGGCCAGTTGACCCGCAGCCTTCGCAGGCTGGAGATGACGCTGGTCAGGCGTAACTGCTGATGGAGTAAATAGTTGAGTAAGGCATTCTGACGACGAAAACGGTAGTGGCTCCAGAAAGCCTGAATGCGCAGGAGGTTCATTGTCAGGATCTGACCAATAACGCTTTCATGTGCGCTCCGAATGGCATCCGAGGCGTCCGGTTGCCATAGCAAACTCGCATGTTCCAGCAGGCGCACATGCATTTTCTTCAACGCAGACAGCAGCGTGGTGCCATCGGACGTGCTGGGCAGGATCATCATCATCATGCCACCACATAAAATCCCCAGCATGACTTCACAGACGCGCGCCTGGGCGATATCCCAGAGTTCCGTTGGATCGATAATGTTGATGACCGGGAAAGCGATAATTGCGGCCGTGTAACCAGCAAGCTGAAAAGCATAGGCCACATTGTTACTGAACTGCGCACATGCCCAGGTACACAGACCAGTCCATCCGGCCATCGCAAAAAGGAACAGCCAGGGGTCGTTGAGCGTGTGCCCGGCAATGAGCAGCGCCGCACAGGCCCCCAGCAGGCTGCCCGCAACGCGTCCGAGACTTTTACTGATGACGCCGCCGACGGTTGGAAAACTTACCACTGCCGCAGAGGTCATTGCCCAGTAGGGTTCATCAAGGTTGAGGTAGTAAGCAATCGCCAGTGCAAGGCACATAGCCACACTGTTGCGTATGGCATACCGCCACTGACCAGCGCTGGCGGTGGCCCAGGGGAAGGGGACAGGCCCTTTCACAATTAATGGCCCACTGACACGGTGCAGGTGGTGCCGGATATTAACGTGACCCCCGACGGAACAGCATCAAAATGAATGCGCACCGGGACACGTTGTGCGAGGCGAACCCACGGTACATTAGGTTTGATATCCGGCAGCAGGCCACTGTCGGTCTCAACGCTCTGATCGTAGATGGCTCGGCCAATACTGGAAACGTGACCCTGTAACGTAACGTTGCCGCTGTATAATACAATGCTTGCCGCATCTCCTTCATGAATATGCCGAAGCTTCGTCTCTTCAAAATAGCCCACCACGTAAAAAGAATGGCTGTCCACCAGGGCAAATACGGGCTGGCCGGCAGTGGCATAATTACCAGTGCGGGTCGAGAGGTTGGCAACCCAGCCATCAACGGGGGCTTTCACCGTGGTTTGCTCCCGTTGCCACTGGGCCTGCTCCAGCTGCGCCTGGGCTACCGCAACGCTTGCCTGCATCGCTTTGACATTGATATTGGCGGTATCCAGATCTTCAGCAGAAATATAGCCTTGTGAGAGATGACGGCGGCGATTGGCTTCGTTACTGGCTTTAGAAAGGTCCGCCTGTGCGCGTGCAAGCTGAGCCCGTGCATTTAATATTGCAATGTCGTAAGGCGTCTCATCGATGCGGAATAAGACCTCACCCGCGCTGACAAACTGATTATCTTTGACATACAGCGCCTTGATACTCCCTGACACCTGGGGCGTGATACTGACCTGTTCAGCACGCACTTTTCCATCCCGCGTCCAGGGCGACTGCATATAAAAAGTCCATAACCACCACCCGGCAATAACAGCAACCGCCAGGACCAGCAACGTTGAGAAATACTTAAAAGATTTCAGATGCATAATCAAAACGCCATTAACAGAGCAAGCGACAGGCCGATGGCAATCACAAACAGGGAAAGGTCCATGAGAATGGGGTGCCAGATATCCCCTGCATACATCCAGTCACGCAGGAGTCGGTGAACGACCAGCCAGAGTAAAAAACCCAGCGCGACGGCTTTGAAGAGGGGAGGGAAGTAAAGCGATGCCCCAAAGATCACGTCTTGTAAAGGAAGCGCAGGGGTATGAAGGGGTAACGTCACGAGTTTCATCCTTATAACGCGCCGCAGAGTCGTTTTCAAAGCATAGATTCATTGCGCGAATGAGAAAAGGGAGCGGTACCGGTGCGGACGGCGCAATGCATTTGTTTTAGAAATATAAATGCTGCACACTAGTCTAAAATCAGTATAATAACTTAGCAAGCTAATTATAAGGAGATGAAATTGGAATCGCCATTAGGTTCTGATCTGGCACGCTTAGTGCGCATCTGGCGTGCATTAATTGACCATCGCCTGAAACCTCTGGAATTGACGCAAACGCATTGGGTAACGCTGCATAACATTCATCAGCTGCCTCCCGATCAGTCGCAAATTCAACTGGCAAAAGCGATCGGCATTGAGCAGCCTTCGCTGGTGCGCACTTTGGACCAACTGGAAGAGAAAGGTCTCATCTCTCGCCAGACGTGTGCCAACGATCGCCGTGCAAAACGGATCAAATTGACAGCAAAAGCCGATCCCATCATTGAAGAGATGGAAACGGTCATCAAGCAAACCCGTGGGGAGATTCTGTCAGGGATCTCTGCGCAGGAGCTGGAACTGTTGATTGCTCTGATTTCGCGGCTGGAACAAAATATCATTGAACTGCAGTCGAAAGACTAAATAACAAAAAGCCTTGTGGATACAAGGCTTTTTTTATGCATGAGGCAGTGTCCGTTAATGGTCGAAACGCGCCTGTTAACGCGGAGAGACGGTAACCTGACGGCCATTGGTTGCCAGTGCAACGCGCTGGCCAGCGGCGAAGCGAGAATTGCCCTGTTTCTGCACGACCATGATGCTGCTGCCATCATCTTTACGAATTTCGAGTTCTACACCCTGGGATTTATTCATCGCTCCCTGCACACCCTGACCAGCCACACCGCCTGCGACAGCGCCTGCTGCTGTGGCGAGTGAACGCCCGGTACCGCCACCCACGGTGTTACCCAGGAAACCACCCAGTACAGCACCACCCAACGCACCAATCACATTGCTATCATCGCCGCCCTGAATCTGTACCGGACGAACATTGACAATGGTACCGTAAGTGACATTTTGCACCTGTTTGGCTTCTGAGGCGGTGTAAACGTCACCGGAAAGGGAGTTGTCGTTAACACAGCCAGCCAGAGTAAAACCAACCAGCGTAACTGCCAGTGCACGTAACATCATTTATGAATCTCCTGTTCACCAAAACGCGCTCGGATGAGCATCCGTCATGAGTAAATTATATGGCATCTCGTCATTCATGGTCATGTCTTCTGCCAAAACATGGCAAAAATATTACCTGTAGCGGATTTAACCATCTTTAAACGAGCCGATTATAGGTCAGAGTGAGCCATTTGCATCGGGACAACCCCTAAGTCGATTGTTAAAAAGTATTTGTAATCGATAGTCATGCGCATCGTTTTATGTTGGAGTGATATCCCTCAGTTTCGCAACGAAGGAAAGCGTATGAAATCGGGTCGCTACATTGGCGTGATGTCGGGGACGAGTCTGGATGGCGTAGACGTCGTGTTAGCCGCCATTGATGACAGAATGGTTGCGCAGCAGGCCAGCTTAACGTGGCCAATGCCTGTTTCGCTAAAGGAGGCGATTCTGAGCGTATGTCAGGGGCAACCTGTCACGCTGTCGCAGCTTGGTCGTCTGGACAGCCAACTGGGCAAACTTTTTGCCGACGCGGTGCAGGCGTTACTCTCGCAGGAACGCCTCCTGGCCAAAGATATCGTGGCGATAGGCTGTCATGGGCAGACGGTCTGGCATGAACCTGTTGGCGACGAACCGCATACGCTGCAAATCGGTGACAATAACCAGATAGCTGCCCGCACCGGCATTACCGTCGTCGGGGATTTTCGCCGTCGGGACATCGCGCTCGGTGGGCAGGGCGCCCCCCTGGTTCCCGCGTTTCACCATGCGCTGCTCGCGCACCCAACCGAGCGCCGGATGGTGTTAAATATTGGCGGTATTGCCAATGTCTCGGTCCTTTTTCCCGACTCGCCGGTAAAAGGGCATGACACCGGGCCTGGCAATATGTTGATGGATGCCTGGATCTGGCGGCAGCTTGGTAAACCCTATGATAAAGACGGGCAGTGGGCGAGCGGGGGCAAAGTGATTCTTCCCCTCCTGCAGCGCATGCTGAGCGATCCCTATTTTGCTGCGGCCGCGCCGAAAAGCACGGGTCGGGAGTATTTCAACTACAGCTGGCTTGAGCGGCAGCTTGCGGGCTTCCCGGCGCAGGCACCACAGGATGTGGAAAGAACGCTGGTTGAGCTGACAGCGGTGACGATCTCCGAACAGGTGCTGCTCGCTGGTGGCTGCGATCGATTGTTGGTTTGCGGCGGCGGCAGTCGTAATCCGTTGGTCATGGCGCGGTTATCATCGCTCCTCCCAGGCACTGAAGTGACCACCACCGATGAGGCGGGGATCAGTGGGGATGATATGGAAGCACTGGCCTTTGCATGGCTTGCCTGGCGTACGCTGGCAGGTTTGCCGGGAAATCTTCCCTCCGTTACCGGTGCCGCTTACCCTACGGTTCTTGGGGCCATTTATCCGGCTAATCCACGCCAGAATCAGAGTTAACTGACTTTCTCGCCGCCAGCGTACCGTTAGACTCCGGGTTTTGGGAGCGTGCAGTCAGCACTCTCCAGGACCCGGACCGTCGTGGAAGCACTCATGAAAAAAATCCTCATCGTCTGCTTACCCGCCCTTCTGGCGGGATGTAGCTATTACAACCAGTTCGTTGAAAAGATGAATACCGATACGCTGGAGTACCAGTGCGAAGAGAAACCCCTTAGCGTAAAGTTAAATAAAACCCGTCAGGAGGCGCGTTTCGTCTATGACGACAAACACCTTAGCCTGGCACAGGGGCTGTCTGCCTCGGGTGCACGTTACACCGATGGCGTCTACGTCTTCTGGTCTAAAGGAGACACCGCAACTGTCTACAAGCGTGACCGCATCGTACTGAACAACTGCCAGCTACAGCATCCGCAGCGTTGAGATTTTTGCAGGGGGGGCGCACAATAGCCCCACCTAATGACTCATTTCGCTAACGCCATGTCTGATAACGATCAATTGCAGCAAATCGCGCATCTGCGCCGTGAATATACCAGGGGCGGGCTACGCCGCAACGACCTGCCCGCCGAACCTTTACCGCTGTTTGAACGCTGGTTGGGCCAGGCCTGCGATGCCAGGCTTGCCGATCCTACAGCGATGGTGGTCGCGACTGTAGATGAAAGCGGCCAGCCTTATCAGCGAATCGTGCTGCTTAAGCACTATGACGAGCGCGGACTGGTGTTTTACACCAACCTCGGCAGCCGCAAAGCGCAGCAAATTGAAAAGAACCCGGCCATTAGTTTGCTCTTTCCCTGGCACATGCTTGAACGTCAGGTCATGGTCATCGGTAAGGCGGAGCGCCTCTCTACACTGGATGTGGTGAAGTATTTTCATAGTCGGCCGCGCGACAGCCAGATTGGCGCCTGGGTTTCTCAGCAATCCAGCCGAATCTCCGCCCGCGGCATTCTGGAAAGTAAGTTCCTCGAACTCAAGCAAAAATTCCAGCAGGGCGAGGTACCCTTACCCAGTTTCTGGGGCGGATTCCGCGTCAGTATTGAGCAAATGGAATTCTGGCAGGGCGGTGCCAACCGTCTGCACGATCGTTTTTTGTATCAACGCGAAAACGACGCCTGGAAAATTGACCGCCTCGCACCCTAATCCCTAAAAAATGTTGTGCTAAGCGCTGGTGCTACTGCATCCGGCGCTTTATTCTATGTAGCTTTCGTAACTGGCGAAAAGTCGTGTACCGACAGAGGTGCAGTCGTTTTAAATGGAGAATTTGATGGCAAGCAGTAACTTGATTAAACAATTGCAAGAGCGCGGGCTGGTAGCCCAGGTGACGGACGAGGAAGCGTTAGCAGAGCGACTGGCGCAAGGCCCGATCGCGCTCTATTGCGGCTTCGATCCCACCGCCGACAGCTTGCATTTGGGGCATCTTGTTCCTTTGTTATGCCTGAAACGCTTCCAGCAGGCAGGTCATAAACCTGTTGCCCTGGTCGGCGGCGCAACGGGTCTGATTGGTGACCCGAGTTTTAAAGCCGCAGAGCGTAAACTTAACACCGAAGACACCGTGCAGGAGTGGGTAGACAAAATCCGTAAACAGGTGGCTCCGTTCCTCGACTTTGATTGTGGTGAAAACTCAGCGATTGCGGCCAATAACTATGACTGGTTTGGCGGCATGAATGTGCTTACCTTCCTGCGTGACATCGGTAAGCACTTCTCGGTTAACCAGATGATAAATAAAGAAGCGGTGAAACAGCGTCTGAACCGTGACGATCAAGGGATCTCGTTTACCGAGTTTTCCTACAACCTGCTGCAGGGCTATGACTTCGCCTGTCTGAATAATCTGCACGGCGTTTCACTGCAAATTGGTGGTTCCGATCAGTGGGGTAACATCACATCCGGTATCGATCTGACCCGTCGCCTGCATCAGAATCAGGTCTTCGGTCTGACCGTTCCGCTGATTACGAAAGCCGATGGCACCAAATTTGGTAAAACTGAGGGTGGCGCGGTCTGGCTGGATCCGAAGAAAACCAGTCCATACAAGTTCTACCAGTTCTGGATCAACACGGCCGATGCTGACGTTTACCGCTTCCTGAAATTCTTCACCTTTATGGACATTGAAGAGATCAATGCGCTGGAAGAAGAGGATAAAAACAGCGGTAAAGCGCCGCGTGCTCAGTACGTTCTGGCCGAGCTGGTAACGAAACTGGTGCATGGTGAAGAGGGGCTGGCGGCGGCAAAACGCATCACGGAAAGTCTCTTTAACGGTACCTTAAGCGATTTGAGCGAAGCGGATTTTGCACAGCTTGCCCAGGATGGCGTGCCGATGATCGAAATGGAGAAAGGGGCGGACCTGATGCAGGCGCTGGTGGATTCCGATCTGCAGCCCTCACGCGGTCAGGCACGTAAAACCATCGCCTCTAACGCTGTTACCATTAACGGCGCGAAACAGGCCGATCCGGAATACTTTTTCGCGGACAGCGACCGCCTGTTTGGCCGCTACACGCTGCTGCGTCGTGGTAAAAAGAACTACTGCCTGATCTGCTGGAAATAAGCGGGCGGGAGTGAAATAAAAGGGAGTGAGCTATCACTCCCTTTTTTTATGTGGTGGTTAAATCCCTTCTGCCGCCATCGCCGCGGCTACTGCCGGTCGTGCTGCCACGCGCTGCATGTAAGCCGCGATATTTCCCGCTGCTGGCATGGCAAGTTTCACCGCGACGGCCCAGCGCAGCACCGTGAACAGATAGCCATCGGCAATGGAGAAGTGCTGCCCATTGATCCACTCACGATCGGCCAGGGTGTCATCAACATACTGCAGTTTCTTCTCAAGCAGAGCACGGGCTGTAGGTTTGAAATCCTCCGGGGTATCCGGGCGGAAAAGGGGGGTAAAACCTTTATGCAGTTCAGTGGCGATGAAATTCAGCCATTCCAGCGTCTTATAACGCTCCAGGTCGCCGACGGGGGCCAGTAAATGATTTTGCGGAGCTGTATCAGCAACGTATTGCATGATGGCCACACCCTCAGTTAACAGGGTACCGGCATCTGTCTGAAGTGCGGGAACCTGTCCTTTCGGGTTAATAGCAAAAAAATCATCCCCATTTTCCAGGCGTTTTTTCATTAAATCCACACCTGCCAGTTCAACCTCTTTTCCCGCTTCACGCAGGGCGATATGGGAAGCCAGTGAGCAGGCACCTGGTTTGTAAAACAGTTTCATTCGTCACTCCTTTTAGCTGAATTCCGACTTAGATTATTCCCCTCAGGCATAAAAAAAAAGCCGTTAACGTAAAGTTAACGGCTCTGTTCACACTCGGTTACGCAAAAGTCATACTTTCGCCGTTTCCGCTTTCGCTATATCGTCGGCGTCATTGAGCGTCATACGATTGAGTTTCGGCGCGGCAATCACCATCAGGGCGGCGATCACTGCGGTTACAATACCGATTTGCAGGAAGACGTGACCGTAGACATTCAGCGACATCAGCGGGTCAGTTACGTTCTCAGGAATAGCCATCTGATTAGCAACATAACCGGCAATGATGTTTGCCCCAGCGGTGGTCAGGAACCAGCTGCCCATAATGAAGCCCATCAGGCGCTGAGGTACAAGCTGTGCGACCATCGCCAGACCCAGACCGGAGATCATCAGTTCACCGATGCTCTGCAGGCCATAGCTTGCAACCAGCCAGCTCACGGAGACGATACCGGCTTCAGAGGCAAATTTAGTGCCGAGCGGCAGCACCAGGAACGCGCCGGAGCACAGCACCATACCAATGGCGAATTTGTGCGGCATCGGCAGGGTATCGCCCATCTTATTGTAGATAGCGGCCAGGATCGGGCTGCCAACAATAATCCAGAACGGGTTCAATGCCTGGAACTGTTCCGGCTCGAAGGTCAGGCCCAGCAGGGTATGCTCTACGTTACGGATAGCAAAGAAGTTCAGGGAGGTCGGCATCTGGCTGTAGAGTACGAAGAAAACGATAGCCTGCAGCATCAGAATAAAGGCAACAATCATCTTACGACGTGCAGCACCCTGCAGAGCAAAGGTCTCTTTAGCAAAGATGCAAATGATACACAGCGCAACTACGCCCAGCACCATGCGCGCAATACCCTGATTGTGTAGCAGCCAGGTGGCAACAGTCACCAGTACCACAACCCCGACAATAGTCGCCAGCAGGTAGCCGACACGCAATGGCTCAAAGTCAGGACGGGAGCCATAGTCTTTGACCCAACGTTTGCAGAAAGCAAAGTTAACAATGGTGATCACCAGACCGACAACGCTCAGTGCGAAGGCAACGCTCCAGCCAAATTGCGCAGCCAGCCACGGCGTGGCGAGCATCGAGAAGAAGGAGCCAACGTTAACGGCCATGTAGTACATGGTAAATGCGCCGTCCAGACGAGGATCGTCCTTTGCATAGCAGGTAGACAGCAACGAAGAGGGGTTAGCCTTGAAGAGCCCGTTACCTACGGCAATGGCTGCCATTCCCATGTAGACGATACCGGCATCGTGACCCGACCACGCGACTAACGCGTAGCCAATCGCCAGCACAATAGCGCCAAGCATAATAACGCGTTTGGTTCCCAGGACTTTATCGCCCAGCCAGCCACCGATGGCGACTAACCCATACACCAGGGCGCTAAAAGAAGAGAACAGGGTGATTGAATCGGCTTCTGACATACCCAGCTGCTTAACCAGGTAGACTGCCATAATACCCTGCAGGCCATAAAAGCCGAACCGCTCCCATAACTCGATTGAGAAGATGAGATAAAACGCTTTCGGTTGATTGAAAGCGTTAAGACTTACGCTTTCGGTTGATTTGTTGTTTGCTGTTGACACAAAGACCTCTTTTTTTACATCCCATATTAACGGGGCGACTCGGCACACGATGCCCAGTTTTCATCGTGTTTATAATAATTGCGGGAAGGAAAACGGCGGGTAATGTTCCTTATCCTGGCACGAGAGGCAAGAGCTTTGTAATGAACTGTTACATTTAACCTGAGCGATATTATAAACCGCAGAGATAAATGTTATTTAGCGTTAAATTTTGCCGCCAGAATAATGGCAGTTTTTTCCACTACCAGAGAGGGGTGATAACCCGCGTGCGGGTATATCTTCTGCTATTTAGCGCGCCATGCAGTTAATCGGGCTGGAAGTGCGCATTTTACTGGTCTTATATGTTGATTATTGATTTTTTCGCAGGTTGTGCATAGCAAACGTTATCGTCAAAACGATCCAGGAATTAACCATCTCGTAGCAAAGTTGCAATAATCACCTCAGGGTAGAATTTTTTTGGCATAAAAAAACTTTTCATCAACAGAAAAGCTAATAAGCAATATATAAAAGGATGAAAATGGCTTGTTGCAGAACAATTGACGCAAAGCTAACAAGTTTGAACAGGGCACGCTGTTTACGACCGGTTCATCACAACCCTTGAAAACTCTCGCGTGGTGATATGGATATAGGCGCAGATCAATGTTTTCAGGTTTTTTTCAGGGAATTACGCCCCAGGGAATGACAGGGCGCTGACACACTGTCAGACTTAGCCCTTCGCATATAATTCGGAGTTTACCCCATGAATTTTCACCCATGGCTTAATGCTGTGCACATCATTGCGGCCATCATCTGGCTTGGCGGCATGCTGGTAATGGCGGTTGTGGTTGGCTGGTCAGGTTATCAGATAAGACAACAAGGGGCTGTGCCTGCCTCGCTGCTGGAATTCGTACGGACCTGGAGTCGTAAAATCACCTCGCCTGCGATGATATTGTTGTGGGTAGTGGGAATAGCGATGATTGTGCTGCACGGCAGGATGCCGCACCTTTGGTTAGTACTTAAGATAGTCATCATCATTGGGCTCTCCGGCATTCACGGCGTGCTCACCGGCACTTTACGCCGCCTGGCCGCAGGTAGCGCTACCCGTGTCCCTGGCATCGTTTTTCAGGCCACGCCGATTATCCTTGTGGCCGTTGCGCTGGTTATTCTGCTTGCCGTGTTCAGGCCGTTTTAACGCAAGCGGTTTCAGCTATCGGTTTTGTTCTCGAACTCACACAGGTCTTCGATGATACAAGAGCCGCAGCGGGGTTTACGGGCGATACAGGTATAGCGTCCATGCAGGATAAACCAGTGGTGGCAATCAACTTTAAATTCCGTCGGTACGACGCTTAGTAGTTTCTCTTCAACCTGTTCGACGTTCTTGCCCGGTGCGAAGTGGGTGCGATTGCAGACCCGGAATATATGGGTGTCCACCGCGATGGTAGGCCAGCCAAACGCGGTATTAAGCACCACATTCGCTGTTTTTCGGCCCACGCCGGGAAGCGCTTCCAGCGCGGCCCGGTCTTCCGGAACTTCCCCTGCATGACGTTCCAGCAGAATGCGACAGGTCTTAATCACGTTCTCAGCTTTGGTATTAAAGAGCCCGATGGTTTTAATATAGCTTTTCAGCCCTTCGACGCCGAGCTCGAGTATCGCCTGCGGGGTATTCGCAACAGGGTAGAGCAGGGCGGTGGCTTTGTTGACACTGACATCGGTAGCCTGTGCGGAGAGCAGAACGGCGATAAGCAGCTCAAAAGGAGAGGTAAAGTTCAGCTCCGTGGTCGGATGCGGATTGTTGTCGCGCAGGCGGGTGAGAATTTCCCGCCTTTTCAGTTTATTCATTACGCCTTCCCGGGCACTGAATGAGAGGGTTCACTCGCCGGCACAGCGGCACGACGCTTTTTCGAACGCTCATCGATGAGATATTTAATGGCCAGCAGCATTCCCAGGCCAATAAAGGCACCGGGCGGCAGCATAGCCAGCAGAAAAGAGGAGTCGGTATGGAACACCTCGATCCGCAGTACTTTCGCCCAACTGCCTAACAGACTGTCTGCACCGTCAAACAGCGTACCGTTACCGAGTATCTCGCGAAGAGAACCCAGCGTAAACATGGTACAGGTTGCCCCCATGCCAATGGAGAAGCCATCGAGAGCTGACAACCCGGGCCCCTTTTTAGCGGCGAAGGCCTCAGCACGGCCAACCACGATACAGTTAGTCACGATAAGCGGGATAAAAATCCCCAGCGACTGATACAGCCCGTAAGCATAGGCATTGATCAGCATCTGCACGATGCTCACCACGGAGGCGATAATCATCACGTAAATCGGAATGCGGATTTCGGATGGCGTCCAGCGGCGCACCAGCGAGATAGTAAAGTTTGTCAGGGTCAGCACCAGCGTCGTCGCCAGCCCAAGGCCGAGGGCATTGGTTGCAGTCGACGTGACGGCCAGAAGCGGACACATCCCCAACAGCTGCACTAATGCCGAGTTATTTTTCCACAATCCCTGGACAATAATTTCTTTAATTTCACTCATGATTACTCTCCACAGGTCTGTAAGCCAGAAAGTTGGCCGGGCAGCGTCTGCGCATAGAGTCCAGCCCGCCTGACGGCATTCACGACGGCACGCGGGGTGATGGTCGCACCGGTAAACTGATCAAAATCGCCGCCGTCTTTCTTCACGGCCCAGTGTGTGTCGTTCGCACCTTCGATTTTCTTACCGGCAAAACCGGTGATCCAGTCTGAAATACGCAGCTCTATTTTGTCGCCAAGGCCCGGCGTTTCATGATGTTCAGTGACGCGTGTGCCAAGCACGGTGCCGTTGAAATCCGTGCCCACAAGCAGTTGAATGGCGCCGGAATAGCCGTCAGGCGCGGTCGCTTCAATCACCGCCCCGACCGGAGTATTATCCTGGCGTGCGATATATACCTTATGTCTGCCTTTTCCAAGCTCAGGCGCATCCACCAGATAACAGCTGGACTGCAGCGCATTATTATAGCTGTCAGAGGGTAAAACCTGACTGAACAACGCTTTTTGCTGCATCACGGCCTGATCGGCAATGGTGGATTTTGTCAGTTGGTTAATCGCTGCGGTCATGCCGGTTGAAGCCGCCGCGAACAGCGTCAACGTCATGCCGTACTTACGCATGGTATCTAGCATGGCGACTCCTTAACGATGGCCGTAAACGCGCGGACGCGTGAAATAATCAATCAGCGGCACGGTGATGTTAGCCAGTAACACCGCAAAGGCCACCCCGTCCGGATAGCCACCAAAGCTTCGGATAAGCCAAACCAGCAACCCTGCCAGAGCACCAAAAATCAGGCGGCCCTTGTTGGTGGTTGAGGCAGTAACCGGATCGGTCAGAATGAAAAAGGCCCCAAGCATGGTGGCGCCGGATAACAGATGCACCTGCGGCGAGGCCAGACTTTGCGGTGAAAAAAGCCAGCCCAGCGTCGAACAGACCGTAAGAGAGAGCAGGAAACTAACGGGAATATGCCAACGGATGGTCTTTTTCCCTAACAGGAAAAGGCCGCCTGCCAGATAACCCGCGTTCACCCACTGCCAGCCGGCGCCCGCCAGCATGCCGCTAAAGAGAGGATAATTGAGAATTTCAGTGACGCTATGACCGGCGTGCAACGACGTTTTGAAGGTATCAAGGGGTGTTGCCTGACTGATACCATCTACGCCCATACGCAAACTCTCCATGCTGTGCCCGGTCGCGGCATGGCCGGTAAAGATAATCTGTAGCGCGTCCGTGAAGCCCGGGACGGTTTTCGCCATCTCATACGGGGGCAGCCAGCTGGTCATCTGCACCGGAAAAGAGATGAGCAGCACCACGTAACCAATCATCGCCGGATTAAAAGGATTGTGACCTAAGCCGCCGTAGAGCTGCTTGGCGATAATCACCGCGAAGAGAGTGCCTAAGACCACCATCCACCAGGGGGCAAAAGGGGGAATACTGATTGCCAGCAGCAGCCCGGTGAGCAGGGCCGCGTTATCGGCCAGTATCCCTTTCACATTTTGCTTACGCAACTGGAGAACCAGCGCCTCCGCAGCAAGGGCGGTCGCGACGGCAATAACGATTTGGATGAGGGTACCCCAGCCAAAGAACCACCATTGTGCCGCGATGCCTGGCAGCGTCGCGAGCACAACCAGCATCATAATGCGAGATGTCTGGCGCTGATTATGGGTATAAGGGGAACTTGCAATTCGGAATACCATTTAATCCTCGTTTACAGCATGCTGTGCGGCTTTTTTTGCCTGAACCCGGGCGATAGCAGCGGCAACGGCGGCTTTTCGGGGATCGTCATTGGCTGCCTCGGTCGTGGCCGTTTGTTGTTGTAATTTTTTCGCTTTGGCGCGTGCGATGGCGGCTTCCACCGCCGCTTTGCGCGGGTCAACCGGTTCGCTGACCGGCGCAGGCGGTTGCGCGCCAGCAGGTTCAGCAGCCTGTTTGCGGGCTTTGGCGCGCGCGATGGCGGCTTCGACCGCCGCTTTGCGCGGGTCAACCGGTTCGCTGACCGGCGCAGGCGGTTGCGCGCCAGCAGGTTCTGCGGCCTGTTTACGGGCTTTGGCGCGCGCGATGGCGGCTTCGACCGCCGCTTTGCGCGGGTCAACCGGTTCGCTGACCGGCGCAGGCGGTTGCGCGCCAGCAGGTTCAGCAGCCTGTTTGCGGGCTTTGGCGCGCGCGATGGCGGCTTCGACCGCCGCTTTGCGCGGGTCAACCGGTTCGCTGACCGGCGCAGGCGGTTGCGCGCCAGCAGGTTCTGCGGCCTGTTTACGGGCTTTGGCGCGCGCGATGGCGGCTTCGACCGCCGCTTTGCGCGGATCTGTCTCTGCGTCTGGCGCTGGTGGAGATGCGTCGCGATGCAATGCTTTCTTAGCCTGACGCGCGCGCGCCTGCGCTTTTCTGGCCTCACGCGCGGCAATCACTTCGCTGTTATCCGGTGTGCTGCCCGCCTGAACAACAACAGGTTCGATGGCAGCGCTCTGTTTCTCACGAACCCTGGCCAGCGCGGCGTCAATAGCCTGCTGATCGTTAGCAGTCGGTTGCACGGCGGCCTGTTTATGACGCTGTGCACGCGCGGCTTTTTCACGCTCAAGGCGTGCCTGTCGAGCTTCAAAGCGCGCTTTAGCTTCGGCGTTGCGTTTTTCTTCCTGAGCGATGGCGTAAATTTCCGCTTTTTCCTGACGGAAATACTGCACCAGTGGGATGCTGCTTGGGCAGACCCAGGCACAGGCGCCACACTCAATGCAGTCCGAGAGATGATGGGCGGTGGCTTTATCGTGCTGCTGACCTTTACTGAACCAGTACAGCTGTTGGGGGAGTAAATCTGCCGGGCAGGCATCGGCGCAGGCGCTGCAGCGAATGCAACCTTGCTCTTCCGGCTGCTCACCCATTTCACTGGCGGAAGGGGCAAGCAGGCAGTTGGTAATTTTTACCACCGGTACGTCAAGCCAGGGCAGCGTGAAGCCCATCAGCGGCCCGCCCATGATAACCATCTGGTCACTGGAAGGGCAGAATCCGGCATGTTCAAGCAGATGGCGAACCGGGGTGCCCAGCCGCGCCCAGACGTTACCTGGTCGGGTGACGCTCTCGCCTGTCAGCGTTACCACGCGCTCGGTCAGGGGTTCGCCATCAACGATGGCGCGTTTCACCGCATACGCCGTCCCCACGTTTTGCATCAGAACGCCAATGTCAGAAGAGCGGCCGCCATGCGGAACCTGTTTACCTGTCAGGATCTGAGTGAGCTGTTTTGCGCCACCGGAGGGGTATTTGGTCGGCACGACACGCAACTGGATATCATGCGAACCGGCCAGTACCGCACGCAGCATCGAAATTGCCTGAGGTTTATTATCCTCAATGCCGATGAGAACCTTACGCGGCTGCAGGATGTGCATCAGAATGCGCACGCCTTCAATGATCTGTGCGGCGCAATCCTGCATCAGACGATCGTCGGCGGTGATGTAAGGTTCGCATTCGGCGGCATTGATAATCAGCGTATCAATAAGATCGCCGCCGCCCTTGAGTTTGGCTCCGGTCGGGAAACCTGCACCACCTAACCCTGCGACCCCAAACTGATGGATTCGCTCGATCAATGCTGCCCGCTCATGGGCGCGGTAGTCACTCCAGCCGTCACGCTCAATCCATTTGTCTTCGCCATCGGCATCAATAATGACGCTCAGTTCCGGCAGGGCGGAAGGGTGTGCAGTGGAGTGAGGCGCGATGGCGGTAATGGTGCCCGACGTTGGCGCATGTACCGGCAGCATTCGCCCGCGCCCACGGGTGAGTGGCTGACCGCGCAGAACATGATCGCCCACGCTGACACAGAGCTCACCTTCTGCGCCAATGTGCTGTTTCAGAGGCATCACAAACCGTGTCGCCAGCGGTAGCTGACGCAGAGGTGTGCCGGATGACTGGGTTTTCATTTCCGGTGGATGGATGCCACCGTGAAAATCCCAGAGTTTATCTTTACGAAAAGCAGAGAATAACTTAAGCATGTTGTTCCACGGGAATTGTACGCACGGGGATAGTGTGCAGGTCCCATTTCCAGCTGGCGGGGGTCGTTTCAACCGGACGCAGTTCAATACATTTCGTCGGGCACGGATCCACGCAGAGATTACAACCCGTACACAGATCGCTCATGACCGTGTGCATCGCGCGGGTTGCGCCAACAATGGCATCGACGGGACAAGCCTGAATACATTTGGTGCAGCCGATGCAGTTAGCCTCATCAATGATGGCAAGCATGCGCACGGGCTCAGACGGTATCTCATCACCGTCAATCGGCTGCGGCTCCACGTTCAACGTTTCGGCAATTTTTAACATTACCGCTTCGCCACCCGGCGCACAGCGGTTGATTTTTTCACCCTGCAGGCCCACCGCCTCGGCATAAGGTCGGCAACCAGGGTAACCGCACTGACCGCACTGGCTTTGTGGCAGCAGGTCATCAATTTTTTCGACGACCGGATCGTCCTCAACGGCGAAACGGCGCGAGGCATAGCCAAGAATGACGCCAAACAGCAGCCCGAGTACGCTCAGAACGACAATGGCAATCCAGATTGCATTCATTACAGCTTCACCAGACCACTAAAGCCCATAAAGGCCAGAGACATCAGACCCGCGGTAATAAGAGCAATAGCGTTACCGCGAAACGGTGCAGGCACATCAGCGACGACCAGGCGTTCGCGAATGGCGGCAAAGAGCACCATAACCAGAGAGAATCCGACGGCGGCTGAAAAGCCATATAACGCGGATTGCAGGAAATTGTGCCCAAGGTTGATATTAAGCAACGGCACGCCGAGCACGGCACAGTTGGTGGTGATAAGCGGCAGAAAAATCCCCAGTAAACGATAGAGCGCCGGGCTGGTCTTACGCACTACCATTTCGGTGAACTGCACCACCACGGCGATAACAAGGATAAACGCCAGCGTGCGCAGGTAGACCAAATCCAGCGGGATCAGTAACCAGGTGTCAATTATCCATGCGCAAATGGAAGCCAGCGTGATAACAAAGGTGGTGGCAAGCCCCATCCCCATAGCGGCTTCAAGCTTTTTGGACACACCCATAAACGGGCATAAGCCAAGAAACTTCACGAGCACGAAATTATTGACCAGAACGGTTCCGATAAAAAGCAGCAGATAGTCTGTCATTAGATGGCCTAGAATAAAAAAAGCCGCCTATTATCCGTCAAACGACAGCAGGCGACAACTGAATAACTGTAAGGTTATTACGGATTCACGAAAGTGTTTTTCACACGTTCAGCGCGCTTGAGATAAGGCACAATGAGTGCAGTGGCGGCCAGCGCAAAGAGCAGATCCCGTACGGCTATCTCATCGGATACGGGTAAAAAAGCAAAAGACTTCAGGGCCAATAGCAGGGTGATCAGCAGCCAGATAATCATCTGCTTTGGTACGCTGCGGCGGCGTTTAAAGAAAGCAATCACCAGCCACAACGTGTAAAACCAGATGCCAGAGGCAAAGGCGAATGAGAGAGACCAGATGACCAGATTCACCGCTGGCACATTTCCAACAGCAGCAATAACCTGAGGAAATTGCAATCGGATGGTATACGCCAGACTGAGTGTCTGGCCAGATATTGAGACCAGCAACCAGGCCAGAGGCGCGAGAAGCCAGCCGCCGATTCGCTCTGCATGTTGTGTTGTCATACTCTTTCCTCGTAGGCCATTCTCATTACCGGCCAGGAGTATAAAGCATTATTCACTGAATTCCACAAAGGCTACTGAACATAATGCCAGACAGACTTTGGCACGCGGCCAATGTCAAACAGCCGACCGCCAGAGACCAGTTCAGCACGGCGATGATCGGCGGCACGGTACATGTTAATGATTTCTTCGTTGTCGGTCAGGGTGTAGTTGAGGTGATCAAAAAGTTTTTCCAGACTTTCAAGAGAACTGATTTTGCGAAATTTTAATAAATAGTCCTGAACGGTCATGACAAGCGTTATCCCTATTTTAGAAAGACAATAAAACATTCGCGGATAATTCGGCCGAATAATAAACGGGCTTCTCAGGACGTCATTGTCACCGAGTGCACAGCCCGCACTAATTTAGACTTTTCTTTAAAGGTTAAAGCAGACACCAGAACAGTGTCTGGTGGTGAAGATTAGCGCTCTTCGTCACGCCTGGCAATATGCAACTGTATATCAGTATTAGGGGGACGTTTACGTTGTGCGTTATTTTTTCTGCGCGACAGCGCTCGGCTCAGGTGGCTGGTAATTATCAATATGACTGGCAAAAACTAAAAGTATGGTTGATACGCCAAGCACAACCCAGCCCATTAATTCAATGATGCGGTTAAACATTGAAAACATCTTTTACTGCTCCCTGATGCCACTCCCTGATTCGATTTTTCGGATGTTACCGGGGTGTAGCAACAACAACAAGACAGGGTCGATATTTTTAAGGAAATTCTGTATTTAAACCCCTTTTCTTACAGGGGTAATAGACGACGCAGGTACTGAAGATCGCAGTGGCGGTGGTGACACAAAGCCAGATAGTATGAAACAGCGATTCCAACGAAAAGAGGCCGCTATATGAATGAGAATATCCGTGTCGGACTAATAGGCTATGGTTATGCCAGCAAAACCTTCCATGCGCCGCTTATCGCGGGCACGCCAGGGCTTGAACTGGCGGCCATTTCCAGTAGTAATGCTGCAAAAGTCAAAGCTGACTGGCCTAACGTGCCGGTAGTGTCCGAACCGAAACACCTCTTTAACGATCCCAAAATTGACCTGATAGTGATTCCTACCCCGAATGATACCCACTTCCCTCTGGCGCGAGCGGCGCTGGAAGCGGGAAAACATGTGGTGGTGGATAAACCTTTCACCGTTACTCTGTCGCAGGCGAGGGAACTGGAGGCGCTGGCAAAAAATCTCGGTCGCGTGTTGTCGGTCTTCCATAACCGGCGCTGGGACAGTGATTTCTTAACCCTGAAAGGTATCCTGGCAGACGGCGCACTGGGCGAAGTGACTTACTTTGAGTCACATTTTGATCGTTATCGCCCTGAGATCCGCAATCGCTGGCGTGAACAGGCAGGCCCAGGCAGCGGTATCTGGTACGATCTGGCTCCGCACCTTCTCGATCAGGCGGTGAATCTTTTTGGCTTACCGGTTTCTATGACGGTGGATCTCGCGCAGCTGCGTCCGGGCTCCCAGGCCACCGATTATTTCCACGCGGTCCTCTCCTATCCGCAGCGCAGAGTGGTTTTACATGGCACGATGCTGGCAGCAGCAGAATCCGCACGTTATATCGTGCACGGCACGCGCGGAAGCTTTGTGAAATTCGGTCTCGACCCGCAGGAGGAGCGGCTGAAAAGTGGTGCGCGACTTCCGCAGGAGGACTGGGGCTACGACATGCGCGATGGCGTACTGACGCGGGTGGAAGGGGAAGAGCGCGTGGAGGAAACCTGGCTGACCGTACCGGGTAACTATCCGGCGTATTACGCGGGCATTCGTGATGCACTTAATGGTGTCGGTGAAAACCCGGTCCCCGCCAGTCAGGCCATTAAAATTATGGAACTGATTGAGCTTGGCATTGAGTCGGCAAAACACCGCGCCACCCTCAGTCTGACCTGATAAGACGCCGCTCACGTGAGCGGCGTGCTGCTTTCGCTATCAGACGCGCTGCTGCACTTTCATTCTGAGCGCCTGCTTTTCACTGTCACTGAGGAAAGCCATTTCCAGGCCGTTAATTTGAGCCTGGCGGATCTGGTCGCGGGTCAGTCCGGCCGCCGGTGCGGCAGTCTCATATTCATGTCCGATATCGATGCCCTGAACGGCAGGATCATCCGTGTTAATAGAAGCCAGCACGCCTGCTTCGAGGAAGGTTTTCAAAGGGTGGCGTGCCAGCGCGGCGACGGTACTGGTCTGAATGTTCGAGGTCAGGCAGGATTCAATGCCAATCCGCTGTCCGGCAAGGAACGCCATCAGCGCCGGATCCTCTATGGCTTTCACCCCATGTCCAATACGCTCTGCCCCCAGCTCGCGAATCGCCTGCCAGATGCTTTCCGGGCCTGCAGCCTCGCCTGCGTGGACGGTAATATGCCAGCCGGCATCACGGGCGCGGTTGAAGTGAGGCAGGAAAAGACTACCGGGGAAGCCCAGCTCATCCCCTGCAAGATCGAGGGCGGTAATGCTTTCACGATAAGCCAACAGTGCTTCCAGCTCCTGAAGGCAGGCAGACTCGCCGAAGGTGCGACTCATAATACCAATCAGACGTACTTCCACGCCAAAATCTCTGCTGCCTTCGCGTACACCGGCAATCACGGCTTCGACAACACCTGCTACCGGCAGGTTATGCGTCATCGCCATATAACCTGGGGAGAAGCGCAGCTCAACGTAATGCAGGCCGTTTCGGGCCGCATCTTCCATGTTCTCAAAGGCTACACGGCGGCAGGCATCGAGCGAGGCCAGCACTTTTACTCCCCAATCCAGTTTCGACAGAAAGCTGACCAGATCCGGTTCATTGGTCGAGACCTGAACGTGGGGAAGGAGAGTATCGAGCGTGTCTGCGGGAAGGGGCAGGTTAAACTCCCGGCCAAGATCGAGAATGGTTTGTGCCCGAATATTGCCGTCCAGGTGGCGATGAACATCGGTTAAAGGCAGGTTAGTATCAATCATGGTCGCACTCTTAATTCAGGTAAAGTGCGATCCATTATAAAAAGAATCAACGCAAAAAAGCCATGTTGCGCAAAAACAATGTTATTTGCGCAATATGAATCAACGTAGCGCGCGAAGCCCGGCGATGAGTTTAGCCACCCCTTGTTCAAGTTTTGCGCGAGGGCAACCCGCGTTCAGGCGAACAAAGTGTTGATAATCGGCACCGTAAGTTGACCCCGGCATGATAGCCACCTTCTGCCGGGTGATGAGTTCCTGTTGTAAGGCGATATCGCTGATGCCCAACGCTGAGAGATCGATCCAGGCAAGGTAAGTCGCTTCCGGGACCTGCCAGGTGAGCTGGGGAAAGGCGCGCCGGAGCTCGTCAGCAATAAAGTGCAGATTGGCTTGCAAATAACCCCGTAGCGCATCAAGCCAGGGTGCTCCTTCTGTGTAAGCTGCAATATGGGCAACCAGGGCGAGTACCGCCGGAGAAGAGAGACCGTCCCTGTTTTTGAGCGCAGAAAGCCAGGCCGTACGTGCAGATTCATCAGCAATAAAACCGTAAGCACCCGTCAGCGCAGGAATATTGAAACTCTTGGAGGCGGAGGTAAAAAGTGCCCAGTTGCCGCGAGCCACCTGATACCAGGGCGTGTGCCGGGTATCGCCCCAGACCATATCCATATGAATTTCGTCGCTAATGACGCAGACGTTATGGCGTTCGCTTAGCTCAGCCATCATGCGCAGCTCATGAAGTGACCAGACTTTCCCGGTGGGATTGTGGGGACTGCACAGCAGCAAAATTTTATTTTCCGGCCTCGAAAGCGCAGCCTCAAGACGCTGCATATCGCAGTGCCACTTGCCTTCGTCATGCTCCAGTGCAACGGGAACCAGCTTGCGCTGATTGGCAGCGATGGTTTTATAGAAGGCGTCATAAGCCGGCGTATGCACCACCACGCCATCGCCCGGCTGCGACCACTGACGAATCATCTCCGCAATCATATAGATGACCGAGGGGCCATACACCAGCGTACCCGGGTCGGTTACCGTATTGAAACGATGGGTAAACCAGTGCTGTATGGCCTGAGTAAACGCCTCGTTTTGCCAGCGACTGTAACCCAGCACGCCGTGCGCAAGCCGTTGCTGTAGCGCAGAAAGCACGCAGGGGGCGGTAGCGAAGTCCATATCGGAAATGGTGAAGGGGAGCAGATCCGCTTCGCCAAAACGGTCGGCAACATAATCCCACTGGGTACACCAGGTACCGTGCCGATCGATCGTCTTTGAAAAATCAAACATATAACGTCCTTCTTGCCTGATGCCCTCACCGGGGTGAGGGCGGCTGGGTTAGGCGTGCACGGAATTCATCAAGGCAGTCATTTCATCTTTTACCGACTGCACCTGCGGTCCGATAACTACCTGCAGGTTATGCTGATTGAGCTGGATTACGCCGATTGCCCGGTTAGCTTTGAGGGCCTCGCTGTTGACAAGGGACATGTCTTTGACGGAAAGACGCAGGCGGGTAATACAATTATCCAGCGTGCTGATGTTGTCACTGCCACCCAGCGCGGCGAGGATAGCGGGTACGTTATAGCCGGATTTGCCGGTCGCGCCACTGACCCCTTTCTCGGTGTAACTGGCTGTTTCTGACTCACGCCCCGGCGTTTTAATGTTGAATCGCAGGATGGCAAAACGGAAGAGAAGGTAGTAGGTCATAAACCAGACTGCCGCAACAACAGGAACCATATACCATTTGGTTGCCAGCCCGTGCAGAATGCCGAACACCACAAAGTCAATTACGTTGCCGTCAGTATTGCCGATAGTGACCCCCAGTACGGCCATCACGGTAAAGCCCAGTCCGGTTAACAGGGCATGAATGGCATAGAGCGCTGGCGCAACAAAAAGGAAGAGGAACTCCAGCGGTTCGGTTGTACCACCCACTACGCAGGCGATGACCCCTGAAATCAACAGCCCCTTAATTTTGTGGCGGTTTTCCGGTCTGGCGCAATGGTACATCGCCAGTGCAGCGCCGGGTAAACCCCCGAGGAAGGCAGGCATTTTCCCCTGAGACAGGAAGCGGGTAGCACTCTCGGAAAAGCCCTGCGTAGAAGGGCAGCTCAACTGGGCCTGGAAAATGGTCAGCGCACCGCTGACGCTATGACCACACACCTCCATCGTTCCGCCTGCTTCCGTAAAGCGAATGATTGCCACCAGAATATGTTGCAGACCAAAGGGGAGCAGGAGACGTTCGCCGGTGCCAAAAATCATCGGACCAAAATTTCCGGCGCCATTGATCATTTGACCGAGACCTGCGATGCCCATTGCGAAATAGGGCCATACCAGCGGGATAACCAGCCCGACAAGCCCCATCACCATACTGGTTACGATCGGTACAAAGCGGGTGCCGCCAAAAAAGGCCAGCGCATCGGGAAGCCGGATGGTGTTAAAGCGCTCATGCAAATTCCAGATGATAATCCCCGCGATCACCGCCCCCAGAATGCCGGTATCAATGGACTGGATCCCCAGTACGTTCTGGATATTGCTAGCTTTAAGCACCGCCGCATCGCTGGTGGGGAGTATGCCTTTCGCCGTAAGCCAGAAATTCACCGCCAGGTTCATCACGGCATAACCGACAAAACCGGCAAACGCCGCCACGCCTTTATTTTCCCGCGCCAGTCCGAGCGGGATGGCAATACAAAACATGACGGGCAGGAAACTAAAGGCAAAAGAGCCGACTTTCCCCATCCAGATAAAAACGGCCTGCAGTACCGGATGACCCAGGGCCGGGAGTAACGTGATGACGCTCTGGCTACTCAGTGAACTGCCGATCCCCAGCATGATCCCGCAGAACGAGAGCAGGGCGACCGGCAACATAAAGGTTTTACCTAATTGCTGAAAAAACTCCCAAAGCGAAACTTTCTGTCTTTTTCTGCCAGACATACGTGCTCCTGATATGAAGGGTGAGGGTAGCTGCAGCAAAAAGATAAAACGTTTTACCTAATTTTAGTGCGAAAGAAATCACATAATCTGCTCATCCTATAGTTTATAACTGTCATCATTGATAAATCGTTTTATCTCATCGACGTTATATGCAATGTCTATCGTAAAAAAAATCACTATTCATGATGTGGCGCTGGCAGCAGGTGTGTCAGTTACGACGGTGTCGCTGGTGCTCAGTGGCAAAGGACGGATATCCGCCCGAACCGGGCAGCGCGTACATGACGCCATTGAGGAGTTAGGGTTTGTACGTAACCGCCAGGCTTCTGCCCTCCGGGGAGGTCAAACGGGTGTGATTGGCCTGATCGTCTGCGATCTGGCCCTGACGTTTTATGCCGAGGCCACGTCAGGTCTGAGCGAAGCGCTTGAAAGTGAAGGCCGTATGGTTTTCCTGCTGCACGGCGGACGTGACGGCGAGCATCTCCTGGCCCGACTGAATACCCTGCTTACCCAGGGGGTCGACGGGGTCATTGTGGCAGGGATTCCCGGCGAGCAGGGCGCTGCGATGCGCGCATGCGCTCAGGAGGCGGGGGTGCCGCTCATCTTCGCCTCACGTTCTAACTACCCTGATGATGCCGATACCGTTCGTCCCGATAATACGCTCGCCGCGCAACGGGTTACCGAGCACCTTATCCAGCAAGGGCATCAGCGTATCGCCTGGCTGGGTGGAGAAAGCGCATCCCTGATCCGGGCTGAGCGTGTGGGGGGATATTGCGCGACGCTGCTGAAATATGGTTTGCCGTTTAACAGCGACTGGGTGGTAGAGTGCGACGCCAGCCAGAAACAGGCGGCGGAAGCCGTACAGCAATTACTGAGCCGTAACCCCACTCTGGATGCCATCGTCTGTTACAACGGCCCAACGGCAATGGGCGCCTGGTTTGGTCTGCTGCGTGCAGGCTGGCAGGCGGGTTCGGGGCTTGACCGATATTTTGAGCAACAGGTCTCGCTGGCGGCATTTGCTGACGCGTGGGAGCAGGGGCAGTATGACATCCCGGTCGCCTGGGCGACGCTTTCTGGAAGAGAGATGGGTTACCTGCTGGCAGAGCGGATACTGCAACGCATTGACGAGCCTGAGCGCACCTTACACCAGGCGGTGCTCACTCCCGGGCTCGTGGTGAACAGATAAAACCCCCTCCGCAGAGGGGGAGTGCAGTTACTTCTGCGGCACAACCGGAAGTGCCGGGGTGGCCGGTGCCGGTGACTGCGGTGCGCCCAGACCCGGTTGCCCCAGCGCAGGCATACCAAACATGCCAACAAACTCATCGAGAGACATTTTCTCACCGTTCAGCGTGACCTGACCATTGGCATACTGGAGGCTGGCACCGATAGTGTTGTTCTCAAGCGTGGTAATACGGAACATCTGCCCCATAGCAGCCAGCCCTTTCACCTGTTGGTTAGCCAGTTTTTCGGCTTCTGCCTGCTGATATCCCTCAAGTTTCGCTATCTGAGTCATAAACTCCACTGCCATATCCATAGGAATGGTCAGTTTGCTCTCCAGCGACTTAACGTTGCGATCGACCTCTTCCGTCAGCGTCCGGGCAGGTGTCGTGGCTTTTGAAGGATCTTTCAGGAAAAGGGAGAGATTAAACGCCGTTTCGCCTTTGGCGTTTTTCCAGCTCAGAGGCGCGATGGTAATGACGGGTTCGCCTTTAAGCAAAAGCGGTACGGCGTTGAGGAACGCTTCGGTGGCTTTTTGCTGATACAGCACAGGATCCTTCATCACCTCAGGCTGCGCCATCAGTGCCTGCGACTGGGCATTGTATTGCTGACTGAACTGATGCCAGGATTCGCCGTCAATCTGACCCACTTTCAGCGTCAGCTTGCCGCTGCCCATATCCTGACCCTGAATTTTCAGGCTACCAATGGTGTACTCGACCTGACTGTCGATATTTTTTTTGTCGGTAGACACGTCGGATTTAGCATTCAGGTTCATGCCTTCCAGCACGGCCATCTCTTTATTTTCAACGGCGATAGCCAGCTTATCGAGGGTAAGTTTTTGATTACCGATACGTTCATTAAAGCTGGACAGCTGGGTCGTGCCTTCCGTTTTCAGGTTATTAAAGGAGAGCTGAACGCGCTGGTTATACTCATTTACTGCATCAACCAGTGCGCTTTGTGCCTGACCGCTTAAGGCAACAACATTGCCGTCTTTGTCGGCACTGAGACGGAATTCCCCGCCGCTAAAGGCGACTTTTTCACCCTCTTTTTCGGAACTAAGCGGACGCAAAGAGATGTCGCTGCGCGAGTCGCCGCCATAACCAATACGGGTTTCGACCACAAAGGGTGATTCGCCTTTGGCGATATCGAACAGGGGTTTAGTCACCTCATTATTCACAAGCGTTGAGTGAACGGAGGCCATTGAGGGGATCAGATTAAACGATTTCAGCTGGGCCAGCGGGAATGGTCCATGATCCACATTCTCATGCAGCACAATGCTTTGACCCGGTTTGAGCCACGGATTCTCTTTACCCTCAACCGGTTGTACCACCAGCTCCAGCTGACTGCTGAACAGACCACGCTGATAATGTTGCGTGGAGAGCACCACGCTGGCTTCAGGGGCAACACGGGCAATCTGACTATTCGCTTCAGTGACCATCTGCGCAAGACGGCCTTCAAGTTGTTTTCCTGTGTACCAGGCTCCCCCGGTCCAGACTACGCCAAGAGCAATAATAACGCCTGCAGCAACCAGCGATTTTTTCATTTGGTTTATCCCTAAAAATGAAATCAGGCGGAACAGGCCGCCTGGATAGATGAAAAGGCTGAGTAAATCTTAGCAACGCTTGCTAAAAAGTTCAGTAACTTAGTTCAGCTTATTATAAACCCGCGCCACACGACCAACGCCGCTTACGCTGACCGGGGAGTCACTGGCGCTGATAAAGGCGGACTCGCCCGGTTTGAGTACCAGCCGTTCGTCATCTTTGCTTAATACGGCTTCACCTTCTACGCAGAACACAATGGCTGCGCTCTGCTGCGCCAGCGTATCGGGGCGAACGCCGATGTCATGCAGTGAAAAAGCGAAGTCATCAACAGGGATGGGGAATTCGAGCGTTGCCCCGCGCTGCTCAGGCAGGGTTAGCAAGGTATCCGCCGGTTTTGGGGTGAAGGCGACGTTCGCCACCAGCTCAGGAATATCAATGTATTTAGGCGTTAACCCCGCGCGTAGCACGTTGTCAGAGTTCGCCATCACCTCAAGAGCAACCCCTTTAAGGTAGGCATGCGGGGTCTCCGCGAACAGGAACATCGCTTCGCCTGGCTCCAGTTTCACGACATTGAGCATCAGGGGGGAGAATAGACCACTGTCGTCCGGGTAAAACTCAGCGATGAAGCGGATGGTCTCCCAGGGTTCGCCCTGCTGGCTGTTAAGCGCCGCTTTCAATACCGCCAGAGCGCGGGATTTTTCCTCGCCCTGCATATTGAGCAGGGCGGCAAAGAGTTGACTGAGCCGTTCACCGTCAGGCGCCTCAAGAAAATGGGCGATGGCCGTGTGCGCTCCCGCGACGGGTTGAAGCAGCGAGACGATTTCCATAAAAGGACGAAATGCATTCATTGCCAGAAAGGGGGTCAGCGCAAAAACCAGCTCAGGTTTGTGGTTAGGGTCTTTGTAATTGCGCTCGGCGGCATCGAGAGGAATACCCGCCGCATTCTCTTTCGCAAAGCCAGCCTCAGAATTCTGTTTGTTCGGATGGACCTGAATGGACAACGGCTGGTCGGCGCAGAGAACCTTAAACAGGAAGGGCAGCTCACCAAAACGGTCGGCAACCGCTGTGCCCAGTAGCGTGGATTTGTCCTGTTCAATCACCTGACGCAAGGAGTGCGGATGACCCGCTGCATCCTGCACTTTTGAGCTGCTTTTCGGGTGCGCGCCCATCCACAATTCTGCCATCGGTTTACCGTCAGGATTGTCGATGCCATAGAGTTCCGTTAACGCAGTTTTGCTTCCCCAGGCATAGTTTTGCACTGAGTTGATGAGTTTTTGCATGCTCCTGCCCTTAATGATGTTCAACATAAGTGCGGGTATTAAAGCAATAAACCCGCCTGAAGTAATCAGCACATGTAAAAAGTCGTACTAGTCTCAGTTTTTGTTAAATAATTGTGTAGGATAGGCGGACTCGCTTTTTTGTGGCAGATGGATGTCCTGCCGAATAATAACCAGATCGTGCAGTAAGTGAGAGAACAATGTCGACAAAACCCTTTACTTATCAAGATCCTTTTCCGTTGAAAAAGGACGATACCGAATATTATCTGCTCAGCAGCGACTATGTTTCCGTGGCGGAGTTTGAAGGCCAGGAGATCCTCAAGGTTGACCCTAAAGCCCTGACGCTTCTCGCCCAGCATGCGTTTCATGATGCCTCCTTCCTTCTGCGCCCCGCGCATCAGCAGCAGGTGGCGGATATTCTGAGCGACCCTGAAGCCAGCGAAAATGACAAATATGTCGCGCTGCAGTTTCTGCGAAATTCCGACATCGCCGCCAAAGGCATTCTGCCTACCTGCCAGGATACCGGCACGGCGATCATTATGGGCAAAAAAGGCCAACGCGTCTGGACCGGTGGCGGCGATGCAGCCGCACTGTCGCAGGGCGTCTATAACACTTACATCGAAGATAATCTGCGTTACTCCCAAAACGCTGCATTAGATATGTACAACGAGGTGAATACCGGCACCAATTTGCCAGCGCAGATTGATTTGTACAGCGTGGACGGGGATGAGTATAAATTTCTGTGCATTGCCAAGGGCGGTGGTTCAGCAAATAAAACCTATCTCTACCAGGAGACTAAAGCTCTGCTCAGTCCCGGTAAGCTGAAAAGTTATCTGGTCGATAAAATGCGCACTCTGGGTACGGCGGCCTGTCCGCCGTACCATATCGCTTTCGTAATAGGTGGAACCAGTGCGGAAGCGACGTTGAAAACCGTGAAGCTTGCCTCGACTAAATACTACGATGGTCTGCCAACAGAGGGGAATGAGCACGGTCAGGCCTTCCGCGATGTACAACTTGAGAACGAATTGCTAATTGAAGCCCAGCAGCTTGGCCTCGGTGCGCAGTTTGGTGGCAAATATTTCGCCCACGATATTCGCGTCGTGCGTTTACCGCGTCATGGCGCATCCTGCCCGGTTGGGATGGGCGTCTCCTGCTCTGCGGACCGCAACATCAAAGGGAAAATTAACCGTGAAGGCATCTGGCTGGAAAAGCTGGAGCAGAATCCGGGTAAATATATTCCTGAAACTTTGCGTGCAGCGGGCGAGGGGGAAGCCATTAAGGTTGATCTTAATCGTTCGATGGAAGAGATCCTCGGTCAGCTTAAGCAGTATCCGGTGTCCACGCGGCTCTCACTGACCGGCACGATTATCGTGGCGCGCGACATAGCCCATGCCAAACTGAAAGAGTTAATGGACGAAGGCAAACCGCTGCCTCAGTACGTGAAAGATCACCCCATCTATTATGCTGGCCCGGCAAAGACTCCGGAAGGTTATGCCTCCGGTTCGCTGGGGCCGACCACCGCAGGACGCATGGATTCCTATGTCGATCAGCTCCAGTCGCAGGGGGGGAGCATGGTCATGCTGGCTAAAGGGAACCGCAGTCAACAGGTGACGGATGCCTGCCATAAGCATGGTGGTTTTTATCTGGGCAGCATTGGCGGTCCGGCGGCGATACTTGCGCAAAACAGTATTAAAAGCCTTGAATGCGTGGCCTACCCGGAGCTGGGCATGGAGGCTATCTGGAAAATTGAGGTTGAAGATTTCCCCGCCTTTATTCTTGTAGATGATAAAGGAAATGACTTCTTCCAGCAGATTCAGGCGGGCCAGTGCGGACGCTGCGTGAAATAAGACCTGCCGCCCTTCGGGGCGGTTTTTTTACGCCTGAAAGCGCACGAAGCAATAAACATTCTTATAACTAGCATCAATACTTAAGCTTTGTTTGCAGGTGAGCAATGTCGGTACCCAACATCACTTTGTAACAGGGAGAAAGTAATGACTATGCATCGTAGTGAAAAAGACTCGATGGGCGCAATTGACGTCCCGGCAGACAAACTGTGGGGCGCACAGACCCAGCGATCCCTCGAACATTTCCGCATTTCGACAGAGAAAATGCCGGTCTCGCTTATTAACGCGCTGGCGCTGACCAAACGGGCGGCGGCGAAAGTTAACCATGATCTGGGGCTACTGGCGCAAGAAAAGGCGAACGCCATTATTGATGCCGCCGATGAAGTGCTTGCCGGTAAGCACGCTGATGAGTTTCCACTGGCAATCTGGCAAACCGGATCGGGTACCCAGAGCAACATGAACATGAATGAAGTGCTGGCGAACCGCGCCAGTGAGCTTCTGGGTGGCGAACGCGGGATGGCGCGCAAGGTCCATCCCAACGATGACGTCAATAAAAGCCAGAGTTCTAATGACGTTTTCCCGACGGCCATGCACGTCGCGGCCATCATCGCCCTGCGCGAACATTTGATCCCTGAGCTGCACGTCCTCAAAAAAACGCTCAATGAGAAAGCCATTGCTTTTGCGCATATTGTCAAAATCGGACGTACCCATTTGCAGGATGCGACCCCGCTTACGCTGGGCCAGGAGATCTCCGGTTGGGTGGCCATGCTTGAACATAATCTCAGGCATATTGAGCTGAGTCTGCCGCATCTGAGTGAACTGGCGCTCGGTGGAACGGCGGTGGGCACCGGGCTTAATACCCATCCTGAATATGCCAGACGGGTTGCTGACGAACTGGCATCCTTTACTCAGCAGCCATTTATTACCGCACCCAATAAGTTCGAGGCGCTGGCCACTTGCGATGCGCTGGTGCATGCGCACGGTGCGCTAAAAGGGCTGGCTGCCTCGCTGATGAAGATTGCTAACGATGTGCGCTGGCTTGCTTCTGGGCCGCGCTGCGGCATTGGCGAAATTTCGCTTCCGGAAAACGAACCAGGCAGCTCTATCATGCCGGGTAAAGTTAACCCGACGCAGTGTGAAGCGATGACCATGCTCTGCTGTCAGGTGCTCGGCAATGACGTGGCGGTCAACATGGGCGGCGCTTCGGGTAACTTTGAGCTGAATGTTTTTCGTCCGATGGTAATTCATAACTTCCTGCAGTCGGTGCGTCTGCTGGCGGATGGCATGGAAAGCTTTAACGAACACTGTGCTACTGGAATTGAACCGAACCGTGAGCGTATCGACCAGCTTCTTAATGAGTCCCTGATGCTGGTTACTGCCCTTAATACGCATATTGGCTATGACAAAGCCGCGGAGATTGCCAAAAAGGCGCATAAAGAAGGCCTGACCCTGAAAGCCTCTGCGCTGGCACTCGGCTACCTGACGGAGGCCGAGTTTGACAGCTGGGTGCGTCCAGAGTCGATGGTGGGCAGTATGAAGCCCGTTTAACCCGCAACATAGAGGTGCAGCCGGGGAATGATGAGCGTCAACGGCTGCGCTTGTGGCTTGTAACGATGCTGAACGCTGTCTGCCTGATAATTTAGCAAGCCGCCTATATCCGGTACTTTTCCACCGTGTTCTTCTGAAACCAGCGCAATCAAGGGGGTCGGGCAGGCATACTGCACCTGTTTTTGCGATCCCGAATACCAGACCCGTGCAATCGGCTGCACTTTTACCGGTCGTTTAATTTTGAGGCGCGCCTTCTGAGGCAGGGCGGCAATATCCTGATACTCCTGCTCCAGTCGCGCCTGCCACTGTTCCCGGGTCCAGGGCGCAACGGCGCGAGGGGATTTCCGGCTCTTATCGAGCATTGCGAGCACCTCGTCGCGGGTGAAATTCTTGATGATGTGCTTGTTTGCCCAACCAAAGCGCAGGGTGGCAGGGTCATGAATCAGGGTGAGGGTGCGGTAGGCGTTTAGCGTAATTAAGCCAGGCAGGTGGCGATGCACCCATTCAAAACGGGCGGTCGAGGGGAGGCCCGATTCCACGGTGACGATCCGCTCGAAGGTCATTTTCAGCGAATTTATGCTGTTGACCGCAGCGTCAAGTCGGTGCCGTTTGACGGCATCTGCCTGATAACAAATAACGCCCGGCAAACGCACGGCGGCTTTGCTGCTGCGCTTTTCCGATTGTTGCTGAATAAAAAGATGCCTGTAGTGTGTAAGGGCACGTTCGGCTGCGTCTTTACCCACATGCTGCTGCACCTCAATCGCTGGCAGGGGATCGTGCTCCGCCCCTTTTTCGATATCTGGCAGTGAAAATACCCGGCCCGCCAGCAGCCGGCACGCTTCCAGTTCGGTGTTAAACGCTGCCAGTTCCTGTTCAAGCTGGCGAAAGGTGCTGTTCAACCGTTCAATAAGATCGTAGCTTGCCATCCTGCCACTCCTTTAGTTACAACATGCTTTTTTATAGCACGCGGGTAGCCGCCTGACCAGCATGGCCAGCGGCTTTTCAGGGCAATTCAATCAAATGATAAACAGGCCAGCGAAAACTGAACTGCGCACCGCCGGACGATCCCTCGCCGCAGGTCACTTCACCGCCCATCGCCTGTGCGATGGAATGTACGATGGCAAGGCCCAGACCGCAGCCACCGGTTGCGCGATCCCGGCTGGGGTCAAGGCGAACAAAAGGTTCAAATACCCGCTCACGATCGTCGGTAGCAATGCCCGGCCCATCATCTTCGACGCTCAATATTGCATCGGTCCCGTCGCGGGTCAGATTTATGGTTACGGTACTTTCACAGTAGCGCAGGGCGTTATTTACCAGGTTATCGAGCACCCGCTCCATTAAACGCATATCCAGGGCGCCATAATCCGCCGCATCGTGGTGGAGCAGCAGCTGATGACCCGGATTCACTATCCGCAGGTCATCCATGTAGTTTGTCATCCACGCGGTAAAGTCCGGTGTGGTCAGTTTGAGCTCATTTTGCGGTCGATCAAGGCGGGCGTAGGTGAGCAGCTCTTCTATCAGGGATTCCAGTTGACCAATATCGCGATTCAGGGCGGCGCGTTCACCGTCGCTAAGATTATCGCTCATTTCAAGGCGGTAACGGAGCCTGACCAGAGGGGTACGTAACTCATGAGCGATGCCATCAATCAGCTGTTTTTTACTCGCGATCAGGGCATTAATGTTATCCGCCATTTGGTTAAAGGCGATCCCGAGGCGCTCAAAGCTTGAAGTGCTATCAAAATGGATACGTTCTTCAAGATGGCCTTCGCCAAAACGCAGAGCCGCTGACTCCAGCCTTAGCATCTCCTGCCAGTGGGGACGCATCCATATAAAAACCGGAAAAGCGAGTGAGATGGCGATAAACACCATCAGTGTGATATCCAGAATGCGCATTTCGTGCATATAGAATAAATAGGGCACGGGGCCTACGGCCAGGACATAGTGGCTACGCGGAATGCGCTGGATAAAGGTATATTCTGAATCCAGGGCCACAATGTCCCCCTCGCGCATCCGCTGTGCGGATGGGGGATCCAGGGTGTACTTACTCATCGGCTCAATACGCAGATTGAACGACAGATTTAAATCCAGATCTTTTAGCGTTTTGTTCCACTGATGAGGCGGTATCTCACGCAGTTCACTGCGCATGAGATACAACGAGCTTTTCATTAAATCATCCAGCGACTGTCGGCCTGCACGCTCGGCGGTAAATTTATAAACTAACCCTACCAGCATGGTCATAACCAGAAAGCAGACAAACAGCAGCAGATAAAACTGTACAAAAAGCTTTTTCATAAAGGCACCTGCGAATGAAACCGGACTCAGCTTTCCCAGGCGTGTGGGGCAAAAAGGTAGCCTTTATTGCGCACGGTTTTAATGCGATAGGGCTCGGTGGCGCTATCGAGTAGCTTTTTACGCAAGCGAGAGATGGCGACATCCACACTACGGTCCATTCCATCGTAGGTGACACCCCGCAGATTTTTAAGTAGCGCATCGCGATCCATTATCTGACCCGCGTGGGTCGCAAGCTCCCACAACAGATCGAAATCTGCTGTCGACAGTACAACCTGTTCGCCGCTGAGGGTGACCTGACGGTTGACGGGATCAATGGATAAGCTGCCAAAGCACAGTGCCTTATGCTGCCTGAGAGCAGGAGCAGGCTCCTGTTGGTTCACCTCCGCACGCTGGCGCAAATGCAGGCGCAGACGGGCAAGAAGCACGGCAGGGGGAGTGGTTTTAAGAATGTAATCGTTCGCCCCCATCTCAAGGGACAGAATATGGTTCATGTCGCTATCGAGCGAGGTGAGAAGGACGATAGGTCCACTCCACTGCTTACGCAAATCACGGCACAAGGTCATGCCATCCTTTCCGGGCAGCATGATATCAAGCAGTACCAGCTCAGGCTTCTCGCGCGTAATAACGTCTTCAGCACGGTCGCCACGCGGTTCAACAATGACATCCATATCGTGTTTTCCCAGATAAGCGGCAATCAACGCGCCCACTTCCGGGTCATCTTCCACAAAAACGATCTTATTCATATGTCATCGTGATGAGTCGAAAAGGCAAACATACACTGCCTCGTCTGAACCTTCCATTAATCTTTTCTAAACGAAGGGGGTTCCGTTATGCTGTAGGTTGTTGTTGTTAATGAAGTACAGGAAAAATATGGGATTAGTAATTAAAGCGGCGCTGGGTGCGCTGGTGGTACTGCTGATTGGCGTGCTGGCAAAAACAAAAAATTATTATATCGCTGGCTTAATACCCCTGTTTCCGACCTTTGCCCTCATTGCTCACTATATAGTGGCTAGCGAACGGGGAGTTGAAGCGCTGCGAACAACCATCGTGTTTGGCATGTGGTCGATTATTCCGTACTTTCTCTATCTTCTCTCACTCTGGTATTTCACCGGCTTTATGCGGGTGGGTCCTGCGCTGGGCGGTGCGGTGCTCTGCTGGTGCCTCAGCGCCTGGTTTCTCATTTTTTGCTGGAGCCGCATGCATTAACGAAGCGGCCGACCACCATCAACAGCAAAGCTGCGCCCCGTGACATAACAACTTGTCAGCAGATAATCTACAAGATCGATTATCTCTTTCTCGCCTGGCGCGATTTTCATGAGCGATTTACTTAGCGCCTGCTGGCGGTAAAGGGCATCATCGTTTTCGTTAAACAAAATTAATGACGGCGCAATAGCGTTGACCTTGACCTCAGGGGACAGCTTTTTCGCAAAAGAACGGGTCATATTATCCAGCGCGGCTTTACTCGCTGCGTAGGCAATGTGTTTATCACTTCCTCGTTCAACGACATAGTCAGTGAAATGAATGATATCGCTGGCTGCATGACCATAACCTCGCAAAGCGCCTTCCAGCAGGTGGTTCAGCAGGTAGGGGGCGTGGACATGGACCTGCAGCATACTCCTGAGGACATCACTAAGCGAGGTGTCACGCGTTTCCGCTTTCCAGTCGCTTGCGTTGTGAATCATTGCCCGCAATCCTGAGGTGTTCTCATTGACTGTCCGGGCAAAGGCCTGAATGCCTTCATCGGTACTGAAGTCAGCCTGAATGCACAGCGCGCCCTGGCTTTCCAGTTGATCGATAGCCGCATAACGCGTGCGATAGCTGACGATGACGGCATGACTCTGGTTAAGAAAATGGTGGGCAAGGGCGAGGCCAATGCGCCGGCCTCCTCCTGTAATTAAAATCGGTCGCTCATCTGGTCTTCCCATCAGCTCTCTCCTGTAATGACGGGGAAGACGCGCTTACCCCAATAACTTCCACGTGGCCGGAATGGCTGCCATCAGCAGTAAACCAATCAGCACTTTTTCCCGGCCTTTAAGGGGGCTACTGATTTCATGTGTGCGTCGGGCATACATAAATACCAGTAATCCTGGCGCATAAAGTACTACCGATAACAGTAAATGCAGGGGGCCAGAAGCATAAAGCAGCCACAGTCCGTAGAGACAAGCCCCCACAGAGACGGCCCTGTGCAGTGGACGACGTGCAATCCTGAACAGAAAGGCACCTACCAGAAAATAAGGAACCAGAATCATCTCTGAGGCAATAGTCAGCAGCGTGTTGTAATCAGAACCTGTGAGCCAGATCAGCACTAAACAGATCTGGACGCTGATATTAGTGAGCCAGAGCGACGCCGCCGGAGCGCTATTTTTATTTTGCCTGGTAAAGATACGAGGAAACGCTTGATGAGTGGCAGCCAGTAACGGCACCTCTGCGGCCATGATAGTCCAGCTCAAATAGGCGCCACATACGGAAATAATCAGCCCGGCGGCAATGACCACATCGCCCCAGGAGCCCATTAATTTGACCATCAGACCCGCCATTGACGGATTGCGCATTTCAGCCAGTTCCGGTCTGGAAATCACGCCTACAGAGAGCAGGGTGACCAGCAAATAGACCGAAAGGGCAGCCAGAACCGCCATTAACGTCGCTCGGCCAACGTCTTGCTTATTACGGGCTCGGGCTGAGACAACAACTGCCCCTTCAACGCCAATGAAGACCCAGAGCGTGATGAGCATCGTATTTTTCACCTGCTCCCAAACGGGAACCCCCAGCGCGACACCGGAAAAATCCAGGCGGAAGGTGTCCGCGTGGAAGGCAATGGCGGCCAGAACGATAAACAGGCCCAGCGGCACCAGTTTTGCCAGGGTCGCGGCAAGATTGATGCTGGCAGCCGTCTGCACGCCGCGCAAAATAAGCGCATGCACGACCCAAAGCAACACGGAGGCGCCCACAATGGATTGCCACGTATTGCCGTCACCAAACAGACGCCATTGCGGGGTATCAGTAAAGAAACTTAACGCTGAAAAAACGATAACCAGGTAAGAAACGTTGGCTATCACGGCGCATAACCAGTATCCCCAGGCAGAGCAAAAACCGATAAGCTCACCGAACCCCTCGCGGGCATAGGTAAAAATGCCACCATCCAGATCGGGGCGGATGCGGGTTAAAATCAGCATTGCAAACGCCAGCAACAGGATCCCGACTCCGGTAATACCCCAACCGATAAGCAACGCGGCGGGACTGGCAACATCCGCCATATTTTGTGGCAGGCTGAATACACCTGCGCCAAGCATTGAGCTAAGAACCAGCGCAGTTAAAGCGCTCAGGCCAAGTTTCTTTTCCATGGGTATCCTGTCAAGAATGGACTCAATCCAGAATAATTATTTTGCATGAGCGCATAAAAATGGTGGATCTCACTAAGGCGCGGGATTTTACGGAGTGTCGGAAAGGCATGCAATGCGAGTCTGCATAAATTTGCAGAAAAAATGAAAAAAGGCGACGTCGGCCGCCTTTAAGAAAGGATTATTTATAGAGGTCTGCGCTGATAGTGATGTTGCTACCGCTCTCCTGCCACTGGCGGGTGATATGGTAGTATTTGGCCCCTTTCTTCGCCGCACGTTTCGCAACCTGATAAGAAATTTCAGTCATATTGCCGTAGTTGCCGGTGAACTGAATGCTGTCGAAAGGAATCATCTGCGCGGCGGTAATTTTATTCACTTCTTCAATTTTGGTGCCATCCGGCAGATTAACCGTATAACGACCCGCTTTTGACGTCTGCGTTTCAAAGAAACGACCCACTTCGTAGCTTGGTGTGGCACTGGTGGCTACGCCTGGAATTTCTACCTTTTTAGCTTCTTCGCCGCCTTTAGCAAGGGCAGCACGACCCGCTTCAGAGTCACGAGGAATGGCATCCGGGCTTTGCAGAACACGTTTCTTAGCGTCCGCTTTATAGAGATACGCTGTAATAAGCTGGTTTCCACCCTGGTTAGCATCAACCTGACGCACAATATAGAAGGAAGCTGCACCTTTCTCTTTCGCCGCCTTAGTCACCGCATCGTTAACATCGGGCTGAGTACGGTAAAAACCCTGTACCGTGACGGTATCAAATGGTTCCAGCTCAATGGCTTTATCTTTAGGCAGTTCGGTAACGCCGTTAATAACACGGTATTTAATCGCATCGGCTTTTGGGGCATCTGCTTTGTAAAGGTCAGCGCTGACACGCTGGTTCCCGCTGTTACCAAAGTCGGACATATCCACAACGTAGAAAGAGGCTGCACCTTCTTTATCCGCACGGCTGGAAACAGCGTTCACGGCATCGCCAATGGAGTTATAACGACCATTTATCACAATGCGATCGTAGGGTTTTAACGCTGCTGCTTGCTCCGGGGTTAACTCTGTCGCGGCCTGGGCAGACAGGGTCGTTACAGACAGAAATGCTGACGCCAGGAGGGTAAACTTATGCTTCATAAAAATAATCCTTCGCCTTGCGCAAACCAGATACTGGTGTAGTTGTAGTCAAAAAACGTGGGTGATTATGGCATTTATTCGGCACGACTGTCTGCGTCATTTTTCACTGAGTGTGCTACCCGCCAGGCCATTGATAATAAGGATTAATGATATGTTGAAAAAACACGCGCTTGACCGGTAAAACAAATAAAGCCTACCCCTTTTCCAGGTTAATGTATTGTTAAAATCATGTTTCCTGCTGGAGATAAATTGTGTTTTGCCCGGCCTCATGAGCGGAATATCAGCCCTTTCTGACGATATAAAGGGAGATTCCCCTGTTTGCGCCGTTAACCGCCTCGTTTTCACAGATTAAAAAAGAATTTCTGGATCCCTGCGCTAGATCACAAGCGTAATTTTCAGTAGGTTATAGAAAGTTTGTTACGTTTTTAATTAGCGGGGCGCCGTTTGTCGCTATAAAAGGTGAGGGTGCTCCCCGGACATCACTGACAAACCATCATCTCAACTCGATGGAAGGGAAAACTATGCGTATTGGTGTACCAAAAGAACGGTTGGCCAATGAGACTCGTGTAGCGGCAACACCGAAAACGGTCGAGCAACTGCTTAAACTGGGTTTCACCGTCGCGATTGAAAGCGGCGCTGGTAAGCTGGCAAGTTTCGATGATCATGCGTTTACCCATGCAGGGGCAAGCGTTGTTGACAGCAATGAGGTCTGGCATTCAGATATCATTCTTAAGGTGAATGCGCCTGACGAGGATGAAATCGCGCTGCTTAATCCTGGTACGACATTAGTCAGTTTTATCTGGCCTGCACAAAATGCTGAACTGATGGAAAAACTGGCCGCGCGTAACGTAACCGTAATGGCAATGGATTCGGTGCCGCGTATTTCCCGCGCTCAGTCCCTGGACGCCCTGAGCTCCATGGCGAATATCGCGGGTTATCGTGCCATCGTTGAAGCAGCACATGAATTTGGCCGTTTCTTTACCGGACAAATTACCGCTGCCGGTAAAGTGCCGCCAGCTAAAGTGATGGTGATAGGTGCGGGCGTGGCAGGACTTGCCGCCATCGGGGCTGCAAACAGTCTCGGTGCGATTGTCCGCGCGTTTGATACGCGTCCGGAAGTGAAGGAACAGGTCCAGAGTATGGGCGCTGAATTTCTTGAACTGGACTTCAAAGAAGAAGCCGGTAGCGGCGACGGTTATGCGAAGGTCATGTCTGAGGCTTTCATTAAAGCTGAAATGGCGCTATTTGCCGCTCAGGCAAAAGATGTCGATATCATCGTTACTACCGCGCTTATCCCAGGTAAACCTGCGCCAACGTTAATCACCCGCGAAATGGTTGATTCCATGAAACCCGGAAGCGTAGTGGTTGATCTGGCTGCGCAAAACGGCGGTAACTGTGAATACACGGTGGCGAATGAGGTGGTAACCACCGCAAACGGCGTAAAAATCATTGGTTATACCGACCTGCCGGGCCGTCTGGCCGCTCAGTCTTCCCAGTTGTACGGTACCAACCTCGTGAACCTGCTGAAACTTCTCTGTAAAGAGAAGGACGGCAATGTGGTTATTGATTTTGACGATGTTGTAGTGCGTGGCGTCACGGTAATTCGTGATGGTGAAGTCACCTGGCCGGCGCCCCCCATTCAGGTTTCAGCACAGCCAAAAGCGGCGGCAAAAGCAGCTCCGGCTGAAAAGCCTGAGGCCCAACCCACCTCTCCCTGGTTTAAATATGGTGTGATGGCGCTGGTCATTGTGCTGTTTGGCTGGCTTGCTGATGTTGCGCCAAAAGAGTTCCTCGGTCACTTTACCGTCTTCGCGTTAGCCTGCGTCGTGGGTTACTACGTAGTATGGAACGTTTCCCATGCACTGCACACGCCGTTGATGTCAGTCACCAATGCTATCTCTGGCATTATTGTGGTCGGCGCACTCTTGCAGATTGGTCATGGTGGATGGGTCAGCTTCCTGAGCTTCATCGCTGTCCTCATCGCCAGCATTAATATTTTCGGTGGTTTCACCGTCACTCAGCGCATGCTGAAAATGTTCCGGAAGAACTAAGGGGTAGCACATGTCTGGAGGATTAGTTACTGCTGCATACATTGTTGCCGCGATCCTGTTTATTTTCAGTCTGGCCGGGCTTTCGAAACATGAGACCTCCCAGCAAGGGAACCGTTTCGGTGTGGCAGGGATGGCGATTGCGCTCATTGCCACCATTTTTGGCCCTGACACCGGAAACGTGGCATGGATCCTGGTGGCGATGATCATTGGTGGTGCGATTGGTATTCGTCTTGCCCGTAAAGTTGAAATGACCGAAATGCCTGAGCTGGTTGCCATCCTGCACAGCTTTGTCGGTCTTGCGGCTGTACTGGTGGGCTTTAACAGCTACCTGTATCACGAGCCAGGTCTGGAACCGATTCTGGTGAACATTCACCTGACCGAAGTTTTCCTCGGTATTTTTATTGGTGCCGTTACCTTTACCGGGTCGGTGGTTGCGTTTGGAAAATTGTGCGGCAAAATTTCATCGAAGCCTCTGATGTTGCCTCATCGACACAAGCTGAATCTGGCCGCGCTGGTGGTCTCTTTCCTGTTGCTGATGGCTTTTGTGCGCACCGAGAGCGTGGCGGTTCAGGTTCTGGCGCTGCTACTGATGACCGCGATTGCACTGGTCTTCGGCTGGCATCTGGTGGCTTCAATTGGTGGTGCGGATATGCCGGTTGTCGTCTCAATGCTCAACTCCTATTCCGGTTGGGCCGCGGCCGCTGCCGGCTTTATGTTGAGCAATGACCTGCTGATCGTTACCGGCGCGCTGGTGGGTTCCTCCGGGGCCATTCTCTCCTACATCATGTGCAAAGCCATGAACCGATCGTTCATCAGCGTTATTGCAGGTGGTTTTGGAACCGATGGTTCGTCTACCGGGGCATCTGAAGAAGTTGGCGAACACCGTGAGATCAACGCGGAAGAGACAGCAGAAATGCTGAAAAACTCTCACTCCGTTATCATCACTCCGGGCTATGGTATGGCCGTAGCACAGGCGCAGTACCCGGTAGCCGAGATCACGGAGAAACTGCGTGCCCGCGGGATTAAGGTTCGCTTTGGTATTCATCCGGTTGCAGGTCGCCTGCCCGGGCACATGAACGTACTTCTTGCCGAAGCCAAAGTGCCTTACGATATCGTGCTGGAAATGGATGAGATTAACGATGATTTCGCCGATACCGATACCGTACTGGTAATCGGTGCCAACGACACCGTTAACCCTGCGGCGCAGGATGATCCTGGCAGTCCTATTGCAGGCATGCCGGTACTTGAAGTCTGGAAAGCGCAGAATGTCATTGTGTTTAAGCGCTCAATGAACACCGGGTACGCTGGTGTGCAGAACCCGCTTTTCTTCAAAGAGAATACCCAAATGCTGTTTGGCGATGCGAAAGCCACGGTTGATGCCATTCTGAAAGCGTTGTAGTGCCCTGAACGATGACAGCCGCCCGTGTTTCGCGGGCGGCTTTTTTATGCCCACAATCCGGCATTGCAGCGCATCGCTTTTACTTAAACCCCGCCGACATTTAACAAAGTGTGGGGGGATTGATGCGTGTTTATTGATGTTGGGGGATTACTTAAGAGAGACAGCGCTGGGGGAAGGATGACTCATCGCATAGCGACTCGCCCTTCGGGTCGCTGCCTGCGGCAACGCTTTCTCGCGTCGCTCGAATTGAACCTTAATCAAAGCTTCTCATCCTTCCCCGCACGGGCAGAATATGAGGTAGAGAAATTTGATTTTTGCTGAGGTGCTGCAGGGAAGTGATGGTGGTGGGGGAAGGATGACTCGTCGCATAGCGACTCGCCCTTCGGGTCGTTGCCTGCGGCAACGCTTTCTCGCGTCGCTCGAATCGAACCTTAATCAAAGCTTCTCATCCTTCCCCGCCCGGGCAGAATATGAGGTAGAGAAAATTTATTTTTGCTGAGGTGCTGCAGGAAAGTGATGGTGGTGGGGGAAGGATGACTCGTCGCATAGCGACTCGCCCTTCGGGTCGTTGCCTGCGGCAACGCTTTCTCGCGTCGCTCGAATCGAACCTTAATCAAAGCTTCTCATCCTTCCCCGCCCGGGCAGAATATGAGGTAGAGAAATTTGATTTTTGCTGAGGTGCTGCAGGAAAGTGATGGTGGTGGGGGAAGGATTCGAACCTTCGAAGTCGATGACGGCAGATTTACAGTCTGCTCCCTTTGGCCGCTCGGGAACCCCACCAGGGGTAATTGATATTGCATGAAGTGAGATGGTGGTGGGGGAAGGATTCGAACCTTCGAAGTCGATGACGGCAGATTTACAGTCTGCTCCCTTTGGCCGCTCGGGAACCCCACCACGGGGTAATGCATAATACTACTGGCCTGCTTCCTTATCGGGAAGCGGGGCGCATCATATCAAATGACGCGCCGCTGTAAAGCTTTCCTTTGGCGGAAATGAACCGTTTGCGTACTTTTCATCCGTAACGCAGTAAACCTAATCAATTCATTTCATTAGCATCAAAGAATGATCGTTCTGTTGCCGTATACGAAAACACGCTGGGCGAGAACCTGGTAGAGGGCGCGGCTAAGCACGTTTTTCTCGACGTCGCGTCCTGCACGCATCATATCTTCCGCAGTGTAGGTGTGATCAACATGGATGACGTCCTGCATAATAATCGGACCCTCATCAAGATTATCATTAACATAATGCGCGGTAGCGCCAATAATCTTCACGCCACGCTCATAAGCCTGATGGTACGGTCGGGCACCGATAAAGGCCGGAAGGAAGGAGTGGTGAATATTAATAATTTTGTTCGGGAAGCGAGAGACGAAACCAGGCGTCAGAACGCGCATATATTTTGCCAGAACAACATAGTCGGGCTGATGCGCTTCGATGGCTTCCGCCATTTTGTTGTCATGCTCTTCGCGGGTCAGACCCTCGTGGCTCACCAGTTCAAAGGGAATATCGAAACGTTCGACCAGCGTGCGCAGCGTTTCATGATTACCAATCACCGCAGCGATATCAATATCCAGCCCACCGTAGTTGGCTTTCATTAACAGATCGCCCAGGCAATGCGCCTCTTTTGTCACCAGAATTACAACGCGACGCTGACCTGCCGGGTTTAATTCCCTCACGGATCCTTCGGGCAACGCGCTATCGAGATCGGCCAGCAGCGTGGCATCATTAAAGATGCCTTCAAGTTCGGTACGCATAAAGAAGCGCCCGGTTCGGTGATCGACAAACTCATTGTTTTGCACAATGTTCAGTTCGTGTTTGTAGCAGATGTTAGTAATTCGCGCGATAAGGCCTTTCTGGTCAGGGCAGATAGTGCGCAGTATTTTACGTTGTAGTGAATGCATTGCCGGGTAAATCCTGTTGATGATGTTTGCTATGGGGGTGACGCTGAGCTTATTGCCCGCAGCACTTCTTGAATTTCTTCTGTGAACCACAAGGACAAGGGTCATTGCGGCCTATGAGCGGTCGCTTGCCATCGATATAGTACCATCGACCGTTCTCTTTTAAGAATCGGGAGCGTTCAATTATGGCGCCAGGTCTATCATCCTCAATATAGCGAGCAACGAAGCTGACATAACCTTCGTTCTCATTTGTGCCGGGCGCAGTCTCAAATATCGTCAGCCCCAGCCATTGCGTACGGGCAAAACCTGATTCAATATCCTCGCGCAAAGCAGCGGCCTGACAAACCGGATGCCAGGTATTGATAAGATAATCCGCTTGCCTGAGCACAAATGCGGTATAGCGGGAGCGCATAAGTTGTGATGGATTCGGCGCAACCTGCGTACCAGACAGATAACGCTGGCAACATAGGCTATACTCCACTGCGCTACCGCAGGGACAACGTTGAGACACAATGAACTTCCTGAACAGATAGAATGGCATTGTAAGCCAGGGTAGTGGATATGTTAACTGAGCTGTGGCGTTGTGGCTATGCCAGTCGTTCCGGGGGAAAGACATCCAGGTAATGAGAAGCGTAAAAATTGGGCTGGCGTTGGGCTCTGGTTCTGCCAGAGGATGGTCGCATATTGGTGTGATCAATGCATTACAGCGAGCAGGAATACACATTGATGTTGTGGCAGGGTGCTCCATCGGTTCGCTGGTAGGTGCAGCCTTCGCGTGTGGTAAATTGCCTGAACTTGAAACCTGGGTGCGTGCCTTCAGCTACTGGGATGTCCTGAAGTTAATGGATGTCTCCTGGCGGCGTGGTGGATTCTTAAGGGGAGAGCGTGTATTCAAGCATTACCGGCAGATCCTTCCACAAACCTCTTTTGCTGAGAGCCAGCTAAAATTTGGCACGGTAGCAACCAACCTGAGTACAGGTCGTGAAATATGGTTTACAGAGGGCGACCTCCATCAGGCAGTGCGGGCCTCTTGCAGTATACCTGGCTTAATGGCACCCGTGTCCCACAATGGCTACTGGCTGGTGGATGGCGCGGTGGTCAATCCGGTGCCGGTCTCGCTAACGCGTGCATTAGGTGCGGATATCGTGATCGCGGTTGATTTGCAACATGATGCACATCTCATGCAACAGGATCTGTTTTCCGTTAATCTTGCAGCCCCTGAAGAGGCAGAGGGGGAGGGCGTCGCTGTTGCAACCCCGCGTTGGCATGAACGTTTGCGTGAGCGTTTAGGCACTATGACGGCGCGTCGAACGGTAATTGCGCCTACTGCAATGGAAATCATGACGACGTCCATTCAGGTCCTTGAGAACCGGCTTAAGCGCAATCGTATGGCCGGCGATCCTCCGGATATACTTATCCAGCCGTTGTGTCCTCAAATTTCAACGCTTGATTTCCATCGCGCTGAGGCAGCTATTCATGCTGGTCAGTTGGCGGTGGAAAAAAAGATAGATGAACTATTACCACTGGCGAGGACATCGTTATGAACCTCGTTTTTTTATGTGACTTAATCAAAATCTGACAGGCGATTGCTGATAAACATGCCACTATTTATTTATCGTAGGTCAGGGGAGAAATGATGACGCAGCCGTTAGCAGGAAAACAGATAATGATCGTTGAAGACGAGCCCGTCTTCCGCTCTCTGCTGGATTCCTGGCTCTCGTCTCTGGGCGCGGAAACCTTGCTGGCAGAAGATGGTCTCGTTGCGCTTGAGATTCTGGAAAGCGTGTCGCCAGATCTGATGATTTGTGATATTGCGATGCCACGAATGAACGGCCTGAAGCTGGTCGAGCAACTTCGTAATCAAGGGCAACAACTGCCCATCCTTGTCATTTCAGCAACGGATAACATGGCAGATATTGCTAAAGCGCTGAGGCTGGGTGTGCAGGATGTTCTGCTCAAACCGGTTAAAGACTTTAATCGCCTCAAGGAAACCGTTTTTGCCTGTATATACCCGAACATGTTTAATTCGCGGGTAGAAGAAGAAGAGCAATTGTTCCAGGACTGGGATGCCCTGGTGGAGAATCCGCAGGCGGCGGCAAAACTGTTGCAGGAGTTACAGCCGCCGGTTCAACAACAGATGTCAGGCTGTAGGGTCAATTACCGACAGCTTGTTTCAGCCGATAAACCTGGGCTCGTTCTGGATATTGCCCCCATTTCATCAAACGACATTGCATTTTATTGCCTGGACGTAACCCGTGCAGGAAATAACGGGGTACTGGCCGCGTTATTACTACGTGCACTGTTCAATGGGCTACTCCAGGAGCAGTTGTCGCACCAGCATCAACGGCTACCAGAAATGGGCAGTTTACTAAAACAGGTGAACCAACTGCTTCGGCAGGCAAATTTGCCGGGGCAATTTCCACTGTTGGTTGGTTATTACCATAGCGACTTAAAAAATCTTATTTTAGTTTCGGCAGGTCTTAATGCCACACTCAATACAGGTCAACACCAGGTTCAGATCAGTAGTGGAGTACCATTAGGTACATTAGGTAATACTTATCTGAACCAATTTAGTCAGCGTTGTGATGCATGGGAGTGCCAGGTCTGGGGCGCAGGCGGCCGTTTACGTTTAATGCTGTCTGCGGAATGAGCAATCGCAACGCAAATTGCAGATTGCTTTACCTGCGCGTTTCAACGAGTGCTACTATCGCCACAGTTTTGCGTATTAGTCCTAATTAAACGTTACCGCGCCCTTTTCAGACCAGTGTGATCCGGTGGTACTGATATACTCAGTCGCGTGTAATTACATGAACATGCTCAACGCGTGAACAGATCAGGAGATTTTAATGGCTGCCATAAATTCAAAAGTAACAAAAGCAGTTATCCCCGTCGCGGGATTGGGAACCAGGATGCTTCCAGCAACAAAGGCGATTCCTAAAGAGATGTTGCCGCTGGTGGATAAGCCATTAATTCAGTACGTCGTAAATGAGTGTATTGCTGCGGGTATTACTGAAATTGTTCTGGTTACGCATTCATCTAAAAACTCAATCGAAAACCACTTCGATACCAGTTTTGAACTTGAAGCCATGCTGGAAAAGCGCGTAAAACGCCAGCTGCTCGAAGAAGTTCAGTCTATTTGCCCACCGCACGTCACTATTATGCAGGTACGTCAGGGACTGGCTAAAGGCCTTGGTCACGCCGTGCTTTGTGCTCACCCTGTTGTAGGGAATGAACCTGTTGCCGTTATTCTGCCAGACGTCATTCTGGATGAGTTTGAGTCGGACCTCTCGCAGGATAACCTCGCAGAAATGATTAAACGCTTTGATGAGACCGGTGCCAGTCAAATCATGGTTGAACCGGTCGCAGATGTCACTGCTTATGGCGTTGTCGATTGCAAAGGCGCGGCCCTCAACCCAGGTGATAGCGTCCCGATGGTGGGTGTCGTTGAAAAGCCTAAGGCTGACGTTGCCCCTTCAAATCTGGCTGTAGTAGGTCGCTATGTCCTGAGCGAGCATATCTGGCCGTTGCTGGCGAAGACCCCTCCAGGCGCAGGTGATGAAATTCAGCTGACCGATGCCATCGATATGCTCATTGAGAAAGAAACCGTTGAAGCCTACCACATGAAAGGCAAAAGCCATGACTGCGGTAATAAACTGGGCTATATGCAGGCCTTCGTTGAATACGGGATTCGTCACAATACATTAGGTGAAGAATTTAAAGCATGGCTGGAAAGCCAATTAGGCGTCACCAAAGCCTGATCTGCGCTGTTTTAGCCTGAAAGCCGGGAATGCCTCCCGGCTTTTTTATTGCCTGTACGCATGACCAGAATAGCCTCTCATACATACAGGCATGATTAAAAAGCGCCATGCATGCACAGGAATCTTCAGCAGGTTTATATTTTGAACAATTATGGGCAAAAAAAATCCCGCCATTAGCGGGATTTTCGAAAAGGGGGTTATTACTCTTTAATCAGGAAGTCGTCCAGTTGCTTGCCTTGTTCATCCATGGCTTTTTTGATTACCGCTGGTGTACGGCCCTGGCCGGTCCAGGTTTTGGTTTCGCCATTTTCATCAACATAGCTATATTTAGCAGGGCGCGCAGCACGTTTAGCTTTAGTACCGGTTTTCGCAGTAACCATGCTATTCAGCAGTTCATTAGGATCAATACCGTCCGCAATCAGCATTTCGCGATACTGTTGCAGTTTACGAGTACGCTCTTCGATCTCAGCTGCTGCAGCGCTTTCTTCTTCACGACGTTCATTAACGACAACTTCTAATTTTTCCAGCATTTCTTCCAGGGTTTCGAGGGTGCATTCTCTTGCCTGTGCACGAAGAGTACGGATGTTGTTCAGAATTTTAAGTGCTTCGCTCATCTTTGTAATCTCAAACTTATATTGGGGTGGTTTGTTGGGCTAATAATAGAGCGTTAATTTCTCAGGTGCAATAGGTGAGAATGTAAGGAATTCAAATTTCCTCTTTATTTAGTTCATTTCTTAAATCCGTTAACTTAAATTTTTAGCGGTTAAAAGCACGAAAGGTGCATATAGAAAGAAAGATAAGCAGCAGGGCAACACTCATTTTTATCCGGGATAATCACGGTTTATCTCATGCACTGCAGGGGGTGTTATGGATAAATATCAACCTTTTTAATTGTTGTTGATAACGGGACCGTCTGCGATAAAACATTAATAGTTTCCGAAGCCTGGCGTTAATTTCCGGGCCTTAGAATAGGCCGTAAGCATGCGCCCGATTTATTGTATGTTTCTTTGGCAGCAACAGGGTTGTGAGCAAATAAGTAAAGCCTTAACCGTTATCGAAGGCTAATTCAGATGCTTTCCGCCGGGTAGGGGAGGCGAGGCATAACGTTAAAATATGATACAATCCTGCGCCGGGATATCACATTTTCACTGAGGTTTTGCGGGCAATGGCGCAACTTTATTTCTATTACTCTGCGATGAATGCCGGAAAGTCTACGGCCTTACTGCAGTCTTCCTATAACTATCAGGAGCGTGGTATGCGCACGCTCGTTTATACCGCAGAAATCGATGACAGATTTGGCGCAGGTAAAGTGAGTTCACGTATCGGGTTATCGTCCCCGGCCAGACTGTTTAATCAAACCAGCCAGCTCAGACAGGAAATCGGCGCTGAACATACCCGTGAGCCAATCCACTGTGTGCTTATTGATGAAAGCCAGTTCTTAACGCGTCAGCAAGTGTATGAGCTTTCTGATGTGGTCGACGATCTGGATATACCGGTACTCTGCTATGGGCTGAGAACCGATTTCAGAGGCGAGCTTTTCACTGGTAGCCAGTATTTACTTGCCTTGTCAGATAAGCTCGTGGAGCTTAAAACCATCTGTTTCTGTGGTCGTAAAGCAAGCATGGTCCTGAGACTTGACCATCAGGGTCGCCCTTATAACGAGGGTGAACAGGTGGTTATTGGTGGTAACGAGCGATATGTATCTGTTTGCCGTAAACACTATAAAGAGGCGCTTGCAGAGGGTTCTCTGCCTGCCATTCAGGCGAGGGTGAGAGGATAAGAATTCCTCTTCACATGAAGGTATAAAAAAACCCGCCATCAGGCGGGTTTTTATTTACAACGCTAAGTTAAGCAGTTTTTTTCGCTTTTTTGTCAGCTTTGTCTGTTTTAACCAGATCCGCTTTCACGTCAGCAACTTCACCTTCTTTGAATTCACGTCCGTAGAACGTATCCAGAAGGATCTGTTTCAGTTCAGAGATCAGCGGATAGCGTGGGTTAGCACCGGTACACTGATCGTCAAAGGCATCTTCGGAAAGCTTATCTACATGGGCCAGGAAGTCTGCTTCCTGAACGCCAGCTTCACGAATCGATTTCGGAATGCCAAGTTCAGCTTTGATGCTGTCCAGCCATGCCAGCAGTTTCTCGATTTTCGCTGCGGTACGGTCACCCGGGGAGGTTAAGCCAAGATGGTCAGCAATCTCAGCGTAGCGACGACGAGCCTGCGGACGGTCGTACTGGCTGAAGGCAGTCTGTTTGGTCGGGTTATCATTCGCGTTGTAGCGGATAACGTTACCAATCAGCAGGGCGTTAGCCAGACCGTGCGGAATGTGGAACTGAGAACCCAGTTTGTGCGCCATGGAGTGACACACACCGAGGAAGGCGTTAGCAAACGCGATACCAGCGATGGTGGCTGCACTATGTACACGCTCACGGGCAACCGGATTCCGGGACCCTTCATGGTAAGACGCTGGCAGGTTCTCTTTGAGCAATTTCAGAGCCTGCAGAGCCTGACCGTCAGAGAACTCAGAGGCCAGAACAGACACGTAGGCTTCGAGTGCGTGGGTAACCGCATCCAGCCCGCCAAAGGCGCACAGGGATTTCGGCATATCCATGACCAGGTTGGCATCAACAACGGCCATATCCGGGGTCAACGCGTAGTCAGCCAGCGGGTATTTCTGACCCGTTGCATCGTCAGTTACCACGGCGAACGGTGTCACTTCTGAACCCGTACCTGAGGTCGTGGTAACAGCCACCATTTTCGCTTTCACACCCATTTTCGGGAACTTATAGATACGTTTACGGATATCCATAAAGCGCAGCGCCAGTTCTTCGAAGTGGGTTTCCGGGTGTTCGTACATCACCCACATAATTTTCGCGGCGTCCATCGGGGAACCACCGCCCAGGGCGATAATGACGTCTGGTTTAAAGGAGTTAGCGAGCTCAGCGCCTTTACGCACAACGGTCAGGGTCGGATCGGCTTCAACTTCAAAGAAGACTTCTGTTTCCACACCCGCTGCTTTCAGAACAGAGGTGATCTGGTCAGCATAGCCATTGTTAAACAGGAAGCGGTCAGTCACGATCAGCGCGCGTTTGTGACCATCAGTAATCACTTCATCCAGCGCGATGGGCAGAGAGCCACGGCGGAAGTAGATAGATTTCGGAAGTTTATGCCACAACATGTTTTCAGCTCGCTTAGCAACGGTTTTTTTGTTGATCAGGTGTTTCGGACCAACGTTTTCAGAGATGGAGTTACCACCCCAGGAACCACAACCCAGTGTCAGGGAAGGTGCGAGTTTGAAGTTATAAAGGTCACCGATACCACCCTGAGAGGCAGGGGTGTTAATCAGGATACGTGCGGTTTTCATTTCCGCGCCGAATTTCTGTACACGTGCTGGCTGGTTATCCTGGTCGGTGTAAAGGCAGGATGTGTGACCGATACCGCCCATTGCAACCAGTTTTTCTGCTTTAACAACCGCGTCATCAAAATCTTTTGCACGGTACATAGCAAGCGTTGGCGACAGTTTTTCATGAGCAAAAGGCTCGCTCTCATCAACAACGGTGACTTCGCCAATTAAAATCTTGGTGGATGCTGGAACCGTAAAGCCTGCCAGTTCAGCAATTTTGTAGGCCGGTTGACCCACGATGGCGGCGTTCAGCGCACCATTTTTCAGGATAATGTCCTGAACTGCTTTCAACTCTTTACCCTGAAGCAGATAGCCACCGTGGCTGGCGAAACGTTCGCGAACTGCATCATACACCGCGTCAACAACCACGACAGACTGTTCAGACGCACAGATTACGCCGTTATCGAAAGTTTTTGACATCAGAACAGAGGCAACAGCGCGTTTGATATCTGCCGTTTCATCAATGACGACAGGGGTGTTACCAGCGCCTACACCGATAGCAGGCTTACCGGAACTGTATGCTGCCTTAACCATACCTGGACCACCGGTCGCAAGGATCAGGTTGATGTCAGGGTGATGCATCAATGCATTTGACAGCTCAACAGAGGGTTGGTCAATCCAGCCAATGAGATCTTTAGGCGCACCGGCCGCAATAGCAGCCTGCAGCACGATATCTGCTGCTTTGTTGGTCGCATCTTTAGCACGCGGATGCGGGGAGAAGATAATAGCGTTACGCGTCTTCAGGCTAATCAACGATTTGAAGATAGCGGTAGAGGTTGGGTTGGTGGTGGGAACAATACCGCAAATGATACCAATAGGTTCAGCGATGGTGATGGTACCAAAGGTGTCATCTTCGTCGAGGACGCCGCAGGTCTTCTCATCTTTATAGGCGTTATAGATATATTCTGAAGCGAAGTGGTTTTTAATCACTTTATCTTCAACGATACCCATGCCGGATTCGGCAACGGCCATTTTAGCGAGGGGGATGCGGGCATCAGCTGCTGCCAGAGCGGCGGCGCGGAAGATTTTGTCAACTTGTTCTTGAGTAAAGTTGGCATATTCACGCTGGGCTTTTTTTACGCGCTCTACGAGTGCGTTAAGTTCAGCGACATTAGTAACAGCCATAATGCTCTCCTGATAATGTTAAACTCTTCTAGTAAACCAGCTGGTGAATACGACAGTATAGTCAGGCTGGTTGCAGGTTGCGTAAATTACAGAAAAACAATAAGTTAACGCCTTCCTGCCCTACTGATTTACTGGGAGAGTTTTTCACGAAGCATCATTCTTAATGATGAGTCGTGTATCCCGATGACGTAACCCAAGGGTACTCACTTCTGAGTAGCGATTACGTGATCTAAATCAAGTTACAGCAAAGCTGACACCTTTCAGCAGGCTGTTTTTGGGCATATGTCTTAAATGTTAATCATAAAAGACCAGCGTTGAGTAAGATTATCATAATTAATACAAATGCATAACATGCCCATATGTCAGGATAAAGGCAGTATTTTTGATGAGCAAAGCGCTGAAAAGGCGTATATTCAGCGCGGTTTTATTGGCCGATTTTGACTTTTACCGTTGCGACATTACGGGAGCGCCCTGTGATTCAATCCGTTTTTGATTTTCCTACCTGGACGAAATTTTTTATCGGTCTGTTTGCGCTGGTTAACCCGATTGGCATTATTCCAGTTTTTATCAGCATGACCAGTTATCAGACGGCAGCGGCGAGAAATAAAACCAATCTCACGGCCAACCTCTCAGTTGCCATTATTCTGTGGACATCTCTGTTCCTGGGTGACGCTATCCTGCAATTGTTTGGTATCTCTATTGATTCCTTCCGTATCGCTGGCGGTATTCTGGTGGTCACCATCGCGATGTCGATGATCAGCGGCAAGCTGGGGGAGGATAAACAAAATAAACAAGAAAAATCAGAGTCAGCGATCAGAGAGAGCATAGGTGTCGTACCGCTGGCGTTGCCGCTGATGGCAGGGCCTGGTGCCATCAGCTCCACTATTGTCTGGGGAACTCGTTTTCATACCGTCGAATATTTGTTGGGTTTTTCTGTCGCCATCGCACTCTTCGCCACTTGCTCATGGGGTCTTTTTCGCATTGCGCCCTGGTTAGTCCGACTTCTGGGCCAGACAGGTATCAACGTGATTACACGTATCATGGGGTTGCTATTGATGGCATTGGGGATTGAATTCATTGTGGCGGGTGTAAAAGGGATTTTCCCGGGACTGCTAAATTGAGCCAACCGTAGCGGCTACCCTTTTCTCCCGCTACGTTTCAATTCCCGCATTATTAGTAAAACGTATAAATATTGCCGGAAAAAAACGTAAATATAATAAAACAGCCTGCTTTGAATTAATTATGCTATTTCAATGGATTACATTTTGTTGCAGTGTTTCTTGCTGCGAAATGCGCCCCTTAAGCTTGTTATTTTCTTCACATGATACTCTGGGGGTTGCTGTCAGATAATTGAAATGATATTAGTAATTTCCCCTTCAAGTCAGACAAATGTGCTAGATAATATTCAATTGTTGATTTTTTGTGTAGAAAATAACCAGTTTGATGCTAAGCGACATGTTTTGCGCTGAAAATTGCCTAACACATTGATTTTGTTTTGAATGAAGTAAAAATTGCAACGAGCGTTTCGGGTCAGCGTTAGTAACAGGTGCAAATAAAAGAGAATTGGTTAACAAATTTGCAAAATGTATTGGCGGCAAATAATTGCATTTGATACTTTCCGGCCCTAACTTTCGCCAAAAATAAACGCGGATGAGAATTATTTTCAATTAAGATTTCTCTTTCGTCTTGCAGAATCAACGGTAGGTCACGACAGGGTAATGTGCTCGATATCGACGAAAAGGTGCCGCACGAGCGCCTCGTAATAAAGAGAAGTCGGTGATAGCAAGAAGTAATGATGCCTGGCAGTAGCTAAAGCTCCTGCGCTGACCAGGTGCCCCGTAAGGGAACGAAACAGCTGGTATTCGTGCCAGTAATTATAATGAGTGGAGTATCAACACAATGTCCATCATCACAAAAAAAAGTCTGGTAGCGGCAGGGATTTTTACTGCGCTAATGGCAGGTAACGTGGCTATGGCAGCCGACGTTCCGGCAGATGTTAAACTGGCTGACACGCAAACGCTGGTCCGCAATAATGGCTCTGAAGTTCAGTCTCTTGACCCGCACAAAATTGAAGGGGTACCAGAGTCCAACGTGAGCCGCGATCTTTTTGAAGGATTGCTCATTTCTGACGTTCAGGGCCATCCGAGCGCGGGTGTGGCAGAAAAATGGGAAAACAAAGATTTTAAAGTCTGGACCTTCCATTTACGTAAAGATGCTAAATGGTCCGACGGTAGCCCGGTTACCGCACAAGATTTTGTTTATAGCTGGCAGCGTCTGGCAGATCCGAAAACCGCCTCTCCCTATGCAAGCTATCTGCAGTATGGTCATATCGCAAATATCGACCAAATTATCGAAGGCAAGAAACCCGTTACCGATCTCGGCGTAAAAGCTGTCGATGAAAATACCTTCGAAGTTACCCTGAGTGAACCCGTCCCTTATTTCTATAAACTGCTGGTACACCCGTCTGTTTCTCCAGTGCCTAAAGCCGTTGTCGAAAAATTCGGCGACAAATGGACCCAACCGGCGAACATCGTCTCCAACGGTGCTTACAAGCTAAAAAACTGGGTTGTCAACGAGCGTATCGTGCTTGAGCGTAATACGAATTACTGGGACAACGCTAAAACCGTCATCAATCAGGTTACCTACCTGCCGATTTCCTCAGAAGTCACAGACGTCAACCGCTACCGCAGCGGTGAAATCGACATGACCTATAACAACATGCCGATTGAACTGTTCCAGAAACTGAAAAAAGAGATCCCGGCTGAAGTTCACGTCGACCCGTACCTCTGCACCTATTACTACGAAATTAACAACCAGAAAGCCCCCTTCACCGATGTGCGCGTACGTACCGCTCTGAAACTGGCGCTTGATCGCGACATCATTGTTAACAAGGTGAAAAATCAGGGCGATCTACCTGCATATAGCTACACTCCGCCATATACCGATGGTGCAAAACTGGTTGAGCCAGAGTGGTTTAAGCTGTCTCAGGAAAAACGCAATGAAGAGGCGAAAAAATTGTTGGCAGAAGCAGGGTACAGCGCTGATAAACCGCTGACTTTCAGTCTGCTTTACAACACCTCAGATCTGCATAAAAAACTGGCTATCGCCGTCGCGTCCATCTGGAAGAAAAATCTGGGTGTAAATGTGAAGCTGGAAAACCAGGAGTGGAAAACCTTCCTCGACAGCCGTCATCAGGGTACGTTTGATGTGGCACGTGCTGGCTGGTGTGCGGACTACAATGAACCCACTTCGTTCCTGAATACCATGCTGTCTGACAGTTCAAACAACACGGCACACTATAAGAGTGCCGAGTTCGACAAGCTGGTTGGCGATACCTTGCAAGCGACCAGTGACGAACAGCGTGCGGAGCTCTACAGCAAAGCAGAACAACAGCTCGATAAAGATTCTGCCATTGTTCCGGTCTATTACTACGTGAATGCCCGTCTGGTGAAACCCTGGGTTGGTGGTTATACCGGTAAAGACCCGATGGATAATATTTACGTTAAAAACCTTTATATTATCAAGCATTAATGGCAATGAGTGGGGCAGGGTGAGCCTGCCCCACGGTGTCTTATTTCATCGCACTACAAAGGCACAGGCCAGAAGGTACGGGCAATGTTGAAATTTATCCTACGTCGCTGCTTAGAAGCGATTCCAACACTTTTTATTCTTATTACGATCTCCTTCTTTATGATGCGCCTCGCACCCGGCAGCCCTTTTACCGGTGAACGTACGCTGCCGCCTGAAGTTATGGCTAATATCGAAGCGAAATATCATCTGAACGATCCTATCCTGACGCAATACACCAGCTATCTGAAGCAGCTGGCGCATGGCGACTTTGGACCCTCGTTTAAATACAAAGACTACACGGTTAACGATCTGGTTGCTGCCAGCTTTCCCGTCTCTGCGAAACTCGGTGCGGCTGCTTTTTTAATGGCAGTGATTTTTGGCGTCGGGGCAGGGGTTATTGCCGCACTCAACCAGAACACGAAGTGGGATTACTCCGTGATGGGACTTGCAATGACGGGGGTGGTGATACCCAGTTTTGTCGTCGCCCCGTTACTGGTCATGATCTTCGCCATCACGCTTAAGTGGCTTCCTGCGGGTGGCTGGAACGGAGGCGCGCCGAAATTCATCATTCTGCCGATGGTGGCGCTCTCTTTGGCTTATATCGCCAGCATTGCGCGTATCACCCGCGGCTCGATGATTGAAATTCTGCATTCGAATTTTATTCGTACCGCTCGCGCGAAAGGGTTGCCGATGACGCGGATTATTTTCCGCCACGCGCTCAAGCCTGCTTTATTACCGGTACTCTCCTATATGGGCCCCGCCTTCGTCGGTATTATCACCGGCTCAATGGTCATTGAAACCATATATGGTCTGCCGGGTATTGGTCAGTTGTTCGTTAACGGCGCACTCAACCGTGACTACTCTCTGGTATTAAGTTTGACCATTCTGGTAGGCGCACTGACTATTTTATTTAACGCGATTGTAGATGTGCTTTATGCCGTTATCGATCCGAAGATTCGTTATTAACACTGGAGTACGCCATGATGTTAAGTAAGAAAAACAACGAGGCGCTGGAAAACTTCAGTGAAAAACTGGAAGTAGAAGGTCGTAGCCTCTGGCAGGATGCGCGACGTCGCTTTATGCACAACCGCGCCGCTGTCGCCAGCCTGTTCGTGTTGTTGCTAATTGCCCTGTTCGTAACCTTAGCCCCCATGCTCTCTCAGTTTGCCTATTTCGATACGGACTGGGGGATGATGTCCAGCGCGCCCGATACCGAATCCGGTCACTATTTTGGCACGGACTCTTCGGGTCGCGATTTATTAGTGCGCGTGGCGATTGGTGGACGAATTTCATTAATGGTTGGGATCGCGGCCGCGCTTGTCGCGGTGATTCTCGGTACGCTGTACGGATCGCTTTCAGGTTATCTCGGCGGCAAGATTGATTCAGTCATGATGCGTATCCTGGAAATCCTGAACTCCTTCCCGTTTATGTTCTTCGTTATCCTGCTGGTGACCTTCTTTGGGCAAAATATCCTGCTCATTTTTGTCGCCATCGGCATGGTCTCCTGGCTTGATATGGCACGTATCGTGCGTGGGCAGACTCTGAGCCTTAAGCGCAAAGAGTTTATTGAAGCAGCACAGGTAGGCGGCGTCTCCACGGGTAACATAGTGATTCGCCACATCGTCCCTAACGTATTGGGTGTGGTTGTGGTCTATGCTTCGCTATTGGTGCCCAGCATGATTTTGTTTGAATCCTTCCTGAGTTTCCTTGGCCTTGGTACGCAGGAGCCACTGAGCAGCTGGGGCGCACTCTTGAGTGACGGAGCAAACTCAATGGAAGTTTCTCCCTGGCTTCTGATGTTCCCGGCGGCCTTCCTCGTCGTGACGCTGTTCTGTTTCAACTTTATCGGCGATGGCCTGCGTGATGCCCTCGATCCGAAAGATCGTTAAGGAGTGCTGTAATGAGCATGCATGAAACCTCATCGGCGCCGCAGGCGCTACAGCAATCGGACATCCTGCTGGATGTAAACGATCTGCGTGTCACTTTTACCACCCCGGACGGTGACGTCACGGCGGTGAACGACCTGAATTTCAGCCTGCGTGCGGGCGAAACTCTGGGTATCGTTGGAGAGTCCGGTTCCGGTAAGTCCCAGACTGCGTTTGCGTTAATGGGGCTGCTGGCCTCAAATGGTATCATCGGTGGGTCGGCAAAATTCAACGGCAAGGAGATCCTGAATCTGCCGGAAAAGGCGCTCAATAAACTCCGTGCTGAACAGATTTCAATGATTTTCCAGGACCCCATGACCTCTCTGAACCCCTATATGCGGGTCGGAGAGCAGTTAATGGAAGTTCTGATGCTGCATAAAAGCATGACCAAAGCTGAAGCTTTTGAAGAGTCAGTGAAAATGCTCGATGCCGTCAAAATGCCGGAAGCCCGTAAGCGTATGCGTATGTACCCGCATGAATTTTCCGGCGGGATGCGTCAGCGTGTGATGATAGCGATGGCGCTGTTGTGCAGACCTAAGCTACTGATTGCTGATGAACCGACCACTGCGCTTGACGTAACCGTGCAGGCACAAATCATGACGCTCCTCAACGAACTGAAGAGCGAGTTCAACACGGCAATCATCATGATTACCCATGACCTGGGCGTCGTGGCGGGTATCTGTGACAAAGTCTTGGTGATGTACGCCGGGCGCACGATGGAGTACGGTAAAGCACGCGATGTGTTCTACCAGCCAGCGCACCCTTACTCCATCGGGCTGCTGAATGCGGTTCCGCGCCTTGATGCGGAAGGGGATTCACTCCTGACCATTCCGGGTAACCCACCAAATCTGCTGCGGCTACCGAAAGGGTGCCCGTTCCAGCCGCGTTGCCCCCACGCCATGGATATCTGTTCCAGTGCTCCCCCGTTAACGGAGTTCGCCCCAGGCCGCCTGCGTGCCTGCTTTAAGCCGGTGGAGGAGTTGGTATGAGTAACGTCGCCGAAGAGAGAAAAGTTCTGCTCGAAATTGCCGATTTAAAAGTGCATTTCGACATTAAAGACGGTAAACAGTGGTTCTGGCAGCCGTCGAAAACGCTCAAAGCCGTGGATGGCGTGACCCTGAGATTATACGAAGGCGAAACGCTTGGCGTGGTGGGCGAATCGGGCTGCGGGAAGTCGACATTTGCCCGTGCCATTATTGGTCTGGTGAAAGCAACTGACGGCAAAGTGGCCTGGCTGGGTAACGATCTGTTGGGCATGAAGCCGGATGAGTGGCGTCAGGTACGCAGTGATATCCAGATGATTTTCCAGGATCCGCTGGCCTCCCTGAACCCGCGTATGACCATCGGTGAAATCATTGCCGAGCCGCTGAGAACCTATCATCCTAAGATGTCTCGTCAGGATGTCCGCGATCGCGTTAAAGCAATGATGCTCAAGGTGGGGTTACTTCCCAATCTGATTAACCGTTATCCACATGAATTCTCGGGTGGACAGTGTCAGCGTATTGGGATTGCCCGTGCGTTGATCCTTGAACCCAAACTTATCATTTGTGATGAACCCGTCTCCGCGCTTGATGTGTCGATTCAGGCGCAGGTGGTCAATCTGCTGCAAAAACTGCAGCGCGAAATGGGACTCTCGCTGATCTTCATTGCCCACGATCTGGCGGTCGTGAAACACATCTCGGACAGGGTGCTGGTGATGTATCTGGGGCATGCGGTTGAACTGGGCACTTATGATGAGGTGTACCATAATCCTCAGCATCCTTATACCAAAGCCCTGATGTCAGCGGTGCCGATTCCCGATCCGGATCTGGAGAAGAACAAAACCATTCAGTTGCTGGAAGGGGAGCTGCCTTCGCCGATCAATCCACCCTCCGGCTGCGTGTTCCGCACTCGTTGCCCGATTGCCGGACCAGAATGTGCGAAAACGCGCCCGGTACTTGAGGGTAGTTTCCGCCATGCGGTCTCCTGCCTGAAGGTTGATCCGCTTTAAAGGGCATGCATAAAAAAGGCTGACGAGAGTCAGCCTTTTTTCTTACTCGCGCCAGAGAATATGGCAGAGTTTGTGGTCTTTTTCCCGGCACAGCAGCACGCGCGCGAAGATATCATTAATCTCGCCGCCGTCCGTATCCGCCAGTCCAATCACCACCTCAGCAAAGAAGTCCGGGTTCAGATCGAAATCGACATGCTCCTGCCAGTCTTCGCTGGGATCGAACAACTCTGCGCCACCACGCTCTTCGAACTGGAGGTTAAAGAGGATTACGTCTGCCGGGTCAAGATTATCGACCGCCAGTTCGAGAAAAATGTCGTAAGCCTGTTCCAGCGTTTCATCTTCGGTCAGGCGATTGTTCAGATCCATTTCCATAATAACTACCTGTTTAACGTCAGTTGGGCACGTTTTACAGCAACGGGCTGAAGAAGTAAAACAGTCGTTCAGCGATTCGGTGCCAGAACGGGCGTTTCACCCACAAGCGGGCGTCAAGCAATCTGGAGCGCGAGATATAATCATCCTGAACGGAGGCCAGATCGCCGCCAAACCCGGCGTCATCAATGACCAGCGTAATTTCGAAATTAAGCCACAGGCTGCGCATGTCGAGGTTCACAGTTCCGACAAGGCTGAGCTCCCCGTCAACAAGGACGCTTTTGGTATGCAGCAGTCCACCTTCGAACTGGTAAATTTTTACCCCCGCAGCCAGCAGTTCGGTGAAGAACGCCCGACTGGCCCAGCCGACCAGAACGGAATCGTTGTGTCGTGGTAAAATAATACTGACATCCACCCCGCGCTGAGCCGCCGTGCAGATCGCATGAAGCAGATCATCGCTCGGTACAAAGTAGGGAGTCGTCATGATGAGGTACTCCCGCGACGCGTACACCGCAGTAAGCAAGGCCTGATGGATCAAATCTTCAGGAAAACCCGGGCCGGAAGCAATGGTATGAATGGTATGACCGCTTGCCTGCTCGAAGGGCATAATGTTGGCATCCGGTGGCGGCGGTAAAATGCGCTTACCGGTTTCAATTTCCCAGTCACAGGAATAAACCACACCCATCGCCGTCGAAACCGGGCCTTCCATTCTCGCCATCAGATCGACCCATTGACCGACGCCCGCGTCCTGCTTGAAGTACCTGGGATCAACCATATTCATGCTGCCGGTGTAGGCAATATAATTGTCAATCAACACCATTTTCCGGTGCTGGCGTAGATCCATCCGGCGTAAAAAGACACGCATCAGATTGACCTTCAGCGCCTCCACCACCTCGATGCCGGCGTTACGCATCATATCGGCCCAGGGGCTGCGGAAAAAGGTCACACTGCCCGCTGAATCGAGGAGTAACCGGCAATGCACGCCGCGACGTGCTGCGGCCATTAAGGACTCCGCGACCTGATCGGCCATGCCCCCGGGGTGCCAGATATAAAACACCATCTCGATATTGTGCCGAGCCAGCTGAATATCGCGGATTAGCGCCTGCATGACATCATCTGATGCTGTCAGCAGCTGAAGCTGATTGCCTTTCACCCCGGCAATGCCCTGGCGATGCTCGCAAAGTTTGAACAACGATGACGCAACGCTACTGTTTTCCGTCGCAAAAATATGATGATGCGTTTTGAGATCTTTCAGCCATTTTGCTGTAGAAGGCCACATTGCTCTGGCCCGCTCGGCACGCCGTTTTCCAAGATGGAGTTCACCGAAGGAGAGATAGGCAATGATACCGACTAACGGAAGAATATAGATGATGAGAAGCCAGGCCATTGCGGAAGGAACGGCGCGGCGCTTCATGAGTATACGTAATGTCACCCCCGCGATAAGAAGCCAGTATCCCAGAATGACCAGCCAACTCACGACGGTGTAGAAGGTTGTCATAAAAAATCCTTTTTAACAGTGCTTAAGAGGAGTTTACGCATAAGGATTCATCTGGCAAATAAAAACGGTTCGCAAAAGGGCTGGTGCGGCGGCGGGCAGGGTCTATAATGGCGCGTCAGCACTAAAAAGAGTCGTAATAATGAAGCGTAGTAGAACGGAAGTGGGACGCTGGCGCATGGCGCGACAAACCAGCCGCCGCAAGGCACGTTGGCTGGAGGGTCAGTCACGACGCAATATGCGTATCCACTCAATAAGAAAGTGTATTCTTAACCGGCATCGTAATGCGTTAGTTTTTGATTTTTACGTGTTTTAATCAGGGGCACCTCAGGGTGCCCATTGTTTTATCTCTTTAAAATCCAGCGTTTCATTTTTATGCCACGTTTCTTCTTCAGCTTACACCCTGTATCTTAAGCAGCGCTTTAACCTTCGCACTGGAATCCCATGAATAAAGAAGCTTTAATCTTTCTGGCAGTGGCCATCATCGCCGAAGTGATCGCCACTACCGCCCTGAAATCCTCTGACAGTTTTTCGCGACTTTTCCCCTCGCTTATCAGCATAGCGGGCTATTGCATCGCTTTCTGGTGTTTGACCATTCCTATGCGCACCATACCCACCGGCATCATTTATGCTATCTGGTCCGGTGCTGGCATTGTGTTGATTGGTACTGTGGGATGGCTGGTGCATGGTCAGAAACTGGATATCCCGGCGATGGTGGGGATGGGGCTGATAATCGCCGGTGTCATTACCATTAATGTATTCTCAAAAAGCGTCACGCATTAATACAGTGCGTAAGGGCCAGCTATAAACACTCCTCCGGCCCCTGGGCGTTAAAATCAGAATACTTTTTTGAAAGGCTTAACCGTAACCCGATGATAAACGCCAGCGGCGACGTAAGGATCGGCCTGCGCCCATGCTTTCGCCTCTTCCAGTGAGTCGAACTCAGCGATGACGGTTGAGCCGGTAAATCCTGCGGCGCCCGGATCGTTACTGTCTACGGCAGGCATAGGGCCTGCGGTCAGCAGACGACCTTCATCCCGCAGCAACTGGAGGCGCGCCAGATGAGCCGGGCGGACGGATAAGCGTTTTTCCAGAGAGTCAGCGGTATCTTCAGCAAAAATAACGTAAAGCACAGGCATTGCTCCTTTCATCATAAAACCACTACGTTATGTGAATCATCCGGGCGTCGCAATGTAAAGATTGCACACCCTGGACCTCGCTCACCTGTCGCCTTGTTTTGTTCCTTGAGGATCGAAATCAAGGTTAGGTGAGATGCGTAGTTGAATATGATTGCTATTTGCATTTAAAATCATGGTTTGTTTTTTCAACTGAAATGATTATGACTGCGATGACCCTTGATTTACCTCGCCGCATCCCCTGGGCAACGATGCTCTCTGTCGGCATTCACGGCGCTGTGGTTGCGGGTTTGCTGTATATGTCGGTACATCAGGTTGTTGAGCTGCCTGCGCCCGCACAACCCATTTCTGTGACGATGGTATCTCCGGCTGAACTGGAGCCGCCTCAGACAGCTCAGCCGCAGCCTGAACCGGTGGTTGAACCTGAGCCAGTGCCTGAACCCGAGCCAGTCGTTGAACCTGAGCCGGTCCCGGAACCGCCTCAGGAGGCACCCGTGGTTATCCCAAAACCGGAACCCAAGCCGAAGCCGAAACCAAAGCCTAAACCGAAGCCGAAGCCAGAGAAAAAGGTGGAGCAGCCAAAACGGGAAGTTAAACCGGTTGAACCCCGCCGCACTGCACCAGTGGAAAACAGTGCGCCGACACGTCCGTTTACCACCAGTCAGCCCTCTGCTGCCAGCAAGCAGACACCGTCCGTCCCGGTCGGTCCGCGTGCTCTCAGCCGTGCTGAACCTCAATATCCGACACGTGCGAGGGCGCTGCGCATTGAAGGGCGTGTGCGGGTGAAATTTGATGTAATGCCAGATGGCCGTTTAGATAATATTCAAATCTTATCCGCTCAACCGTCCAATATGTTTGAACGTGAAGTGAAATCCGCGATGCGTAAATGGCGATATGAAGCGGGCAAACCCGGGACCGGTATTACCGTCAACATTGTGTTTAATATGAAAGGCACCTCTACGGTGCAATAATACTGAAAGCCTCCACAGCGGAGGCTTTTTTTATGGCTGTAAGGGGAGAGGGCGGGGCTTTCCCTCGCCGTCTACGGCGACATATATAAACAGGGCTTCGGTGGCTTTATAGCGCTGCCCGATAGGCTCGGACGCGACTTTTTTGATCCAGACTTCGACGTTGATAGTGACTGACGTATTTCCACGTTTTACGCAACGCGCGTAGCAACAGACCACGTCGCCAACTGCGACCGGTCGCAGAAAGGTCATACCGTCTACGCGAACCGTTACCACGCGCCCGTGGCCTATCTCTTTAGCGAGGATGGCCCCGCCCATATCCATCTGCGACATCAACCAGCCGCCAAAAATGTCGCCATTCGCATTGGTGTCAGCGGGCATGGCCAGGGTGCGTAGCACCAGTTCGCCCTGAGGTGTCTCCTGGGTGTTCGTCATTCTTATCTCAGTCATACAGTGGGAATATGGCGGGATGCTACTATGAATTTATTGCAGGTCACAACGAGATAACGCAGCGGCAGGAAAAAAAGCCAGGCGGACCTGGCTTGTTAACATCAGGACTGACCATCCTGCGGAATGTGACGATAAATATAGACGCCGCTGAGCACCGTAAAAAGAAGCGTCAGCGCAGTCAGGCCAAAAACTTTGAAATTGACCCAGATATTCTGCGGAAGCCAGAAAGCGATGTAGATATTCGCGAGCCCACACAGAATAAAAAAGAGGGCCCAGGCAAGATTAAGGCGTGACCAGACCGATTCTGGCAGCGTCAGCTCTTTGCCGAGCATCCGCTGAATCAACGGCTTTTTCATTACCCACTGACTGAAGAGTAACGCACCGGCAAACAGACCGTAAATCACCGTCACCTTCCATTTAATAAACTCATCATTATGGAAGAAAATGGTTAACCCACCGAAGACTGCTACCAGAATAAAGGTGATAAGCGCCATCTTTTCAACTTTACGATAGCGAACCCAGCTGTAAATAAGCACAACGGCGGTGGCAACAATCAGCGCAGTGGTGGCGGCATAAATGTCATAGAGTTTGTAAAACGCGAAAAAGACGACCAGCGGGAGAAAATCAAGAAACTGCTTCATTCTACGATTCCGTTACAGATTATCGCCTGCGGGAAGACCGCGCAGGCGGAAAAGTTACTGACGAATCAGCATGTACAGGCGGGACAGATAAATGAGCAAAGCTACAGATATCATGTTACTCACCATATTCGCGATGATCGTGCCCACTTCAGGCGTCAGGAACGCCAGCAGATGGGCATACCGCATCAGCAACACCTTGGCGAGGATCCAGCCAACCACTGCGGGTGCAACCACACGCATATTTGCCCGGCTTAAACGAAAGCTGGCACGCATCGCGCCAAATACGCCGAGACGATCCTGTACCAGCATGACAGGCGCGAAAGCATAAAAGATAGCTGCAAGAATACCCGGCACGACAAGCAGCAGGATCCCAAACTGAGTCATAAACATCATCAGCAACAGCAGAATAAACAGACCCGGCAGCACGGGCGCGCTGGCACCAATAGCCCGAAGCGCACTCACCCGATGACCTGCTGAAATCAACTGAATAAGCGCCAGCGTGCCGCCAGCCAGCAACGCACTGCCGATCAGGGAAGCAACGGTTGCCGCTGCGGAAGTATGCAACAGCACCTGCTGCTGCTCGGGCGTCATTTTCTGTACCATTTCAAATAAGCCCGTTTTGCCTGTCAGGTTAAGACCCTCTGCCATCATTGCGAGCTCGTCGTCACCCGGCATCAAAACACGACCAACAAGTACGCTAACCAAAGCGCACAATAATGTAATCAGCAAAATAGTAACAAACTGATTACGAAAAAAATTCCCCGTGTCACGGTAAACGGATTTCGCCGTGATAGACATGCACTCTCCTTGAGTTTTGCAATGTTAAATTCCGCGCAATTGTACCCTGGATGGCCCGTCGGTGGCAGCATCAGCACGCGTATGGAAAAGCATATCTTTGTAAAGAGGAGGTAATCCGTAGCTTGCCCGGGCGCGGTTACAGGCGTCATTGGGTTTTCCGTCCTCCCAGGCCCGAACGAATTCACGACACGTCGAGGGACGTTGTGGGTAAATGCTGCATGAGGTTGAGACCCCCGGCGTCCCCTTAAGGGCACCGCACCGGCAGGGTTTCTGCTGCGTACCTGTCATACAGCGCAGCAAAGGCGAAACGACTTCAGTCAGATGCGTGGGGACAAGACCACCAGCATCATCTGCTTCAGCCCAGTAAAAGGAGACACGAAAATAGGCACAACAGGCTCCGCACGACATGCACGGATTGCTTTCGTTCATGGCACACCTGCATTCATCACGTATCAAAATAAAGAATGAGTTGGTTAAATTATCCCCAGAGCAGAAGAAGAACAAGCAGGGGAATGTGATTTATTTTTTGCGGTTTTTCAGAAGGAAATTGAGGTAATTACAGAATTTCTTTTTTCATTTTGGCGACCAAAATTAATGTAGATCAATAAAGGTTAAATTCGCTGACGGAATGTGATCTATGTGGGATCACTTTATACCTAATAGTAGTTATATTCACGGCGCCTATAAAACCACATACATGGAGTGGACATGAAAAAAGTAGCCGTGGCAGCATTGATCCTGAGCAGCATTTCTACAGGGGTGATGGCACATGACGCCGGAGAGTTCTTCATTCGAGCGGGTTCAGCGACCGTCAGACCCAATGAAGGATCGGATAACGTGTTAGGAAGTCTGGGCGGATTTAACGTCAGTAACAACACGCAGCTCGGCCTGACCATGACGTACATGGCAACGGAAAATATCGGTATCGAACTTCTGGCGGCCTCACCGTTTCGCCATAAAGTAGGTACGGGCCCAACAGGCACCATTGCTACCGTTCATCATCTTCCCCCTTCGCTCGTCGCCCAGTGGTATTTTGGCGATGCAGAGAGCCGGTTTCGTCCCTATATCGGTGCCGGGATAAACTACACCATGTTCTTTGACGAAAAATTTAATGACACCGGCAAAGCGGCGGGGCTCTCCGATTTAAGCCTGAAAAACTCATGGGGCGCAGCAGGTGTGGCTGGCATGGATTATCTGATTAACCGCGACTGGCTCATCAACGCCTCGGTCTGGTATATGGATATCGATACTGACGTTCGGTTTAAAGCCGGCGGTGTACAGCAGAGCGTGAGCACCCGACTGGATCCCTGGGTATTTATGTTTTCGGCAGGGTATCGCTTCTGACGACGCCTCGCTGTCTGGCTGCAGCGCGTCGCGTCGTTTCACGGTTGCCGCCGGATAGCGCCTCCGGCGGCAACGCACGACATTACCGGCGGGTTGCCGCTTTCATTGCCCGCACAAAGAGGGCGAGTTCCTCAAGCATCAGGTCGGGTTTATCGAGGTTGTTCTCAATAATTTTCACAGTGGCGGAACCAGAGATAGCCCCCGCCGCGCCAGCACCAATCGCAGCCGTCACCTGATCAGGCGAAGAGATCCCGAATCCTTGTAACGCCGGCGCCGCATGGTACTCGGTCAATTTTTCCACCAGATGGAGCAACGGCAGCGCCGCACGATGTTCCGTACCCGTCACCCCCGCACGTGAAAGCAGATAGGTGTAACCGCGCCCGTAAGAGGCTATCTGGCGCAGGAGTTCATCATCCGCATTGGGTGGGCAGATAAATATTGGCGCAACGTTATGACGCAAAGCCGCCTGACGGAAGGGCGCGGACTCTTCAACCGGGACGTCGGCAATCAGCACCGAATCGACGCCGGCGCTGGCGCACTGCGCGTAAAACTCATCGATCCCACGAGAAAAGACCAGGTTGGCGTACATCAGCAACCCAATCGGTATGGTGGGATGCTTCTGACGGATTGTCGCCAGCATTTCAAAACACTGCGTCGGAGTGACACCCGCAGCAAACGCGCGCAGTGCCGCATTCTGAATGGTTGGGCCATCTGCCAGAGGATCTGAGAAGGGAATGCCGAGCTCCAGCGCATCCGCCCCTGCTTCAATCAGGGTATCAATGATTTTTAACGACTGTGCCGGAGAGGGGTCGCCCAGGGTGACAAAGGGAACAAAGGCGCCTTCCTTGCGTTCATGTAACTGTTTAAAAAGTTCTTCGTAGCGTTGCATCAGATTTCCCCTCGCGCTTTCAGAATGTCATGTACGGTGAAGATGTCTTTGTCTCCGCGGCCAGAAAGATTAACCACCAGCAGCTGCTCTTTCTCAGGGTTCTCTCTGACCATTTTCAACGCATGGGCGAGGGCGTGTGAGGACTCCAGCGCGGGGATAATGCCTTCGCTGCGACACAGGGCTTTAAAAGCCTCCAGCGCTTCATCATCGGTTATCGATACATAATCCGCACGACCAGTACTGTTGAGGTAGGCATGCTGAGGGCCAACGGACGGGAAATCCAGACCCGCTGAAATGGAGTAGGATTCTTCAATCTGTCCTTCATCGGTCTGCATCATCGGCGATTTCATGCCGAAGTAGATACCAACGCGCCCGTGTTTAAGCGGTGCGCCATGTTCACCGGTTTCAATGCCGTGACCGGCCGGCTCAACCCCGATAAGGCGCACGGAGGCCTCTTCAATAAAGTCAGCAAACATGCCGATGGCATTAGAACCGCCGCCCACGCAGGCAATCACGGCATCCGGCAGACGTCCTTCTTTTTCGAGGATTTGTGCTTTAGTCTCTTCGCCAATCATGCGCTGGAATTCACGCACGATGGTCGGGAACGGGTGCGGGCCAGCCGCTGTACCCAGCATATAGTGCGCCGTATCGTAGCTGCCTGACCAGTCGCGCAGCGCTTCGTTACAGGCATCCTTCAGAGTCGAGGAGCCGCTATGCACAGGGATCACCTCTGCGCCCATCAGACGCATACGAAAGACGTTGGGTGACTGGCGCTCAACGTCTTTAGCCCCCATGTAGATGCGGCATTTCAGGCCGAGCAGGGCGCTGGCGAGTGCGGAGGCAACCCCATGCTGGCCGGCACCGGTTTCGGCGATGATTTCGGTTTTGCCCATCCGTTTTGCCAGTAAAGCCTGGCCTAATACCTGGTTCGTCTTATGGGCACCGCCGTGTAGCAGATCTTCACGCTTCAGATAGAGTGTCGTTCTGGTGCCTTCTGTCAGATTCTGGCATTTGGTAAGTGCCGTTGGGCGGCCCGCATAGTTTTTCAATAAATCGGCAAACTGGGCCTGAAATTCCGGATCCTTCTGGGCGCTGACAAAGGCTTCTTCAAGCTGGCGAAGGGCGGGCATCAGAATTTGTGGAACGTACATGCCGCCAAATTCACCAAAAAAGGGATTTAATAACGTCGTCATTGTTGTTTCCTTAATAGGCTCGCAGCGTACGGAAGACCGAGGCCAGCTTCGAGGCATCTTTAATGCCTGGCTCCGACTCTACGCCTGAATTGAAATCAAGTCCGGAACACCCGGTTTTAGCCGCATCGACGCAGTTGTCCGCGCCAAGACCGCCGGCCAGCAGAACGTTATCCAGCGTCTGGCCTGCCAGTAGTGACCAGTCAAAACGTTGACCGGTTCCACCCTGACCGTTATCGAATACGTACTTGTCGACATGGTGTAAATCGCGTGCGGGGAGCGCGTCTTTTACGCTCAGCGCTTTCCAGATTTGAATTCCGGCTGGCAACACGCGGCGTAACCTGTCGATGTAACTCTGGTCTTCACTGCCATGAAGCTGAACGGCTATCAGTCCAAGTCGCGTCACAATGTCGACAACATTCTCAATATCGTTATCACGGAAAACGCCCACGTATTGCAGCGGTGCGGCGGCCATCACGGTTTTGGCCTGTTCAGTATTCACGGCACGGGGTGAGGAGGGCACAAAAATCAGTCCGCCAAAAATCGCCCCGGCTTCGTGCGCGGCCCGTGCATCCTGCGGGCGGGTCAGTCCACAGACTTTGTTCTCGCCAAGCAGTACCCGTTTTACCGCTGCATCAAGGTCGCCGTGAGACATCAGGGCTGACCCGATTAAAAAGCCATTGGCGAAATGACTCAGTTCACGCACCTGCGCGTAGGTATTGATCCCTGACTCACTGATAACCCTGACCCCCGCACCAAGACGAGGGGCCAACTGGCGAGTACGATTAAGATCGATAGAGAGATCGCGCAGATCACGGTTGTTGATGCCCACCACTCTGGCATTAAGGGCAATCGCGCGCTCCAGCTCTTCTTCATTACTGACTTCTGTCAGCACACCCATACTGAGACTATGCGCGACGGCAGAGAGCTGGCGATACTGTTCGTCATCCAGCACCGAGAGCATAAGCAGGCAGGCATCCGCCTGATAATAACGGGCGAGATAAATCTGGTAAGGGTCGATAATGAAGTCCTTACACAGAATCGGCTGGTGAGCGATACCGCTCACAATGGGCAGAAAATCGAAGCTGCCCTGGAAGTACTTCTCGTCGGTGAGTACCGAAATTGCCGAGGCATGATGCTTATAGACCTCAGCAATGCGCGCCGGGTCGAAATCATCGCGTATCACCCCTTTGGATGGAGACGCTTTTTTGCATTCAAGAATAAATGCCGTATGCGTTCCCTGCAGAGCATCATAGAAACGTCTCGTGCTCGGCACCACGTCGTTCTGAAAACTGGCCAGCGGTTGTTGTTCCTTACGGGCCGCCACCCAAATCGCCTTATCTGCGACGATTTTCGCTAAAACGGTCTGCATTAGTTATCCTCTTGCCGCCAGTTGGGCGACTTTGTCATACGCGGTACCGCTGTGGAGCACATCCAGTACCTTTTGCGCGTTAGCCTGCAAATCTTCTTCACCGTGTAAACGCATCAGCATGGCAACATTAGCGGCGACGGCGGCCTCATGGGCGGCTTCACCTTTACCTTGTAATAAGCGGGTCAGAATGTCACGGTTTTCTTCCGGCGTTCCCCCGGCCAGCGCCTCCTGATGATAAGGCGTCAGGCCAAAGTCCGCTGCGGTCAGCTGGTAACTCTTGATTTCGCCTTCGTGAAGTTCTGCCACCACGGTCGGCGCATGCAGGGAGACTTCATCCATGCCACCGCTATGCACCACGGCTGCACGCTGATACCCCAACACACGCAGCGTCTCGGCAATCGGCAGCACCAGTTCCGGGCTGTAAACACCAATCAGTGCGAGCGGCGGGTGCGCCGGATTGATGAGCGGACCGAGCACGTTAAACAGCGTGCGGGTTTTCAACTGCTGGCGTACCGGCATTGCATGGCGAAACCCGGTGTGATACTTCGGGGCAAACAGAAAGCAGACGCCCAGTTCATCAAGCGCCGTGCGTGACTTGTCGGCATTCATGTCCAGATTGATGCCAAATGCCGCCAGCAGGTCAGACGAGCCGGAGCGGCTGGAGACACTGCGGTTGCCGTGTTTGGCGACCTTCATTCCACAGGCGGCGGCAACAAATGCGCTGGCGGTGGAAATATTGATGCTGTTGCTACCGTCACCGCCGGTGCCCACAATATCCGCAAACGCATAATCAGGGCGTGGGAAGGGGGCTGCATTTTCCAGCAGGGCGGTTGCCGCGCCGGCGATCTCCTGAGGGTGTTCACCACGCACTTTCATGCTGACCAGCGCCGCGGCCAGCTGCTCAGGTTTCAGTTCGCCCCGTACAACCGCCGAGAAGAGCTGGTGGCTCTCCTGCTGGGTGAGGGTCTGCGCCTGGTAGAGTTTCTCCAGAATAGGTTGCAGGGTGTTGGTCTGCTCAAGTTTCTGTAACGCCCAGGCCAGAGTCTGCTCCAGCAAACGCGCCCCCTGTGCAGTCAGAATGGATTCCGGATGGAACTGGAAACCACATACCCGATCAGCGTCATGACGGACCGCCATCACCATGCCATCAAAATGGGCATTAATGGTTAATCCTGCTGGAATGTTGCTCCCCACAAGAGAGTGATAACGTGCCACCGGCAAAGGATTCGCCAGTCCGGCAAACATCGCCTGGTTGTCATGTTCAATGCTGGAAGCCTTGCCATGCAGAATTTCACCCGCCTGGCCTACGTAGCCGCCATAGGCCTCGACAATCGCCTGGTGACCGAGGCAAATACCGATAATCGGTAATTTGCCGCGCATACGGGTCAATAGCTCTGGCATACAGCCCGCTTCAGAGGGGGTTCCGGGGCCGGGAGACAACATCAGCACAGGATTTTGCATGGTGCCCAGGCGTTCAATTAATGTTTGAGCAGGGACATGATTACGATAAATCACCACGTTATGTCCACTTGCCCGCAGCTGGTCGGCAAGGTTGTAGGTAAAGGAATCGATATTATCGAGCAATAAAATGTCGGCCATCAGAACGTCTCCTCGGCGTTATGCGCTTTCGCAATGGCGCGCAATACCGCGCGGGCTTTATTACGGGTTTCATCCGCTTCAGACTGCGGAACGGAGTCCAGCACAACGCCCGCACCGGCTTGAACGGTGGCAATGCCATCCTCGACCCAGGCGGAACGAATCACGATGCAGGTATCCAGATCGCCGTGGGCGGTAAAATAGCCGACTGCGCCGCCATAACTGCCGCGACGCGTACCTTCGGCGTCCGCAATTAACTGCATGGCACGTACTTTTGGCGCCCCGCTGAGGGTTCCCATATTCATGCAGGCGCGATAAGCGTGCAGCACGTCCAGATCCCGGCGAAGTTCGCCTACCACGCGAGAAACCAGATGCATCACGAAGGAGTAACGATCCACCTTGGTAAGATCGGCAACGTAGCGGCTACCCGGGGTACAAATCCGCGCCAGATCGTTACGGGCCAAATCCACCAGCATCAAATGCTCGGACAGCTCTTTATGATCGGTACGCATTTCAAGCTCAATGCGGCTGTCAAGGTCACGATCCAGGGTGCCATCCGCATGGCGACCACGTGGACGCGTTCCGGCAATCGGGTAGATTTCTATCTGACGCGACGTCGCATCGTACTTGAGCGAGCTTTCAGGCGAGGCACCGAAGAGGGCAAAATCCTCGTCCTGCATGAAGAACATATAGGGGCTGGGGTTGCTCTTTTTCAGCACGTCATAGGCGGCGAGCGGCGAAGGGCACGGCAGCATAAAACGACGGGAGGGGACAACCTGGAAAATTTCGCCAGCGCGGATGGCTTTTTGCATCTGGCGCACAACGGCACCGTACTCGTCATCACTCTGGTTGCACTCCACGCGCATCCTCGGGACCGTCTCGACCGGCAACGGAACCGGTGGTTCATTGAGTTGCTGGCGCAGGCTTTCAACACGACGGGCGAGGCGGGATTTTTCAGCTGCATCTTCGCTAAAAACGCTGACCTGAATGCGCGTCTGCTGTAATTGATGATCGATGACCAGAAGACTTTCTGCCAGGTAGAAACAGTAGTCCGGGCAGCGTCGATCGTTTTCGAGCGCCGGTAAATCCTCAAACCCCGCGACCAGGTCATAGGCGAAGAGGCCGCCAAAGAACATGGCCTCACGTTCACCTTCCGGCACGTTCACCACCCCCTGTAGCAGGCGGAACGCGTCAAACACGCTGAGTGAACAAAGACGGGCATCTTCATCAAGCAGCGCACTTACCGGCGGAAAGCGCAGCTCACGACCTTCGGGCATGATGGTATTTTCAATACCAGCGGGAAGGGCCGCATCCAGCAACGTCAGCAGGGAAGCGCCATTGGCGGTTAACGCCTGAATAGTGACAGTGTCACCGTAGGCCGTAATGCGCAGCGCACTATCGACAAGGAGCAGACTTTTTAAATCGTTTTTACTGTCGATATCGGCTGATTCGAGCAGCAGCGTGGCAGGCCGGTTGCCACAAAGCTGATGAAATAACGCGGTCGGGTTCTCACGATAAAGGGCATTGCTGGTCAGCAGTTCGAGTGTCGGTTTTTGCGTTTGCATCGTCGCTCTCATCCATTATGTTCCATAAAAAAGCCCGCTCTGTGGGCGGGCCGGGTATCGGTGTGCTGAATACGCACGGAGACACTGCCCGTTTCAGGGAGTGCGCCACCAGCGGTTGTTAAGAGAATAGTGCGTATTCATGATGATACCTCATTGCGTGAACTTGTGTACTAGTTAACTAGTTCGATGGGCGAATGTCAACCCTGATTTCAGAAAATTGGCATGTAACGTTATGATAGCCCGCAAACTCTGTTTCATTCCGTCCTGGAGCCGCTTTTGAGCGACACGAATTACGCGATTATTTACGATCTTCACAGTCACACGCTTGCTTCTGATGGCCTGTTAAGCCCGGAAGAACTGGTGCACCGCGCCGTTGCAATGCGTATCGGCACTCTGGCCATTACTGATCATGACACCACCGAGGGTATTCCTGCCGCCCAGGCTGAAATTACCCGTGCGGGTTTACCGTTACGCCTTATCCCTGGCGTTGAAATTTCTACCGTCTGGGAAAATCATGAAATTCACATCGTGGGACTGAACGTTGATATTAACCATCCGGTTCTGTGCGAGTTTCTCCGCCAGCAGCATGAGCGCCGTCAGTTGCGCGCGCAACTCATTGCGGAACGCCTTGAGAAAGCCCACATTCCTGGGGCATGGGAGGGGGCGCAACGGCTGGCGAAAGGGGCGGCCATTACCCGTGGCCATTACGCCCGCTATTTAGTTGAGCAGGGGAAAGCGAATTCGGTAGCGAATGTGTTCAAAAAGTATCTTGCACGCGGGAAAACCGGCTACGTTCCTCCGCAGTGGTGTACAATAGAACACGCTATTGACGTGATTCACCAGTCTGGCGGAACAGCGGTCCTGGCCCATCCAGGACGCTACGATTTATCTGCTAAATGGTTGAAAAGACTGCTGGCGCATTTTGCACAACGCGGCGGTGAGGCAATGGAAGTTGCCCAATGCCAGCAGGCTCCTGACGAACGTAAGCAGCTTGGCGAGTACGCCCGCCTGTTTGGTTTGCTGGGCTCGCAAGGGTCTGACTTTCATCAGCCCTGCCCCTGGATTGAGCTGGGGCGCAAGCTCTGGTTGCCAGCGGATGTCGATGGCGTCTGGCTTAAATGGGAGCAGCCGCAACACAGTACAGAGAGGGAAGTATGAGTCAGTTTTTTTATATTCATCCGGAAAATCCGCAGCCACGTTTAATTAATCAGGCGGTGGAAATCGTTCGTAAAGGCGGGGTCATTGTGTACCCTACTGATTCCGGTTATGCACTGGGCTGTAAAATTGAAGATAAAGGGGCCATGGAGCGTATCTGCCGCATCCGTCAGCTCCCGGACGGTCATAATTTCACCCTGATGTGTCGGGATTTATCGGAACTGTCGACCTACGCCTTTGTGGATAACGTGGCGTTTCGCCTGATCAAAAATAACACCCCCGGCAATTACACCTTTATCCTTAAAGGCACTAAAGAGGTTCCGCGCCGTTTACTGCAGGAAAAGCGAAAAACCATTGGCCTTCGTGTGCCGTCGAATCCCATTGCCGTCGATTTGCTCGAAACCCTCGGTGAGCCGATGCTCTCAACATCGTTAATGCTCCCGGGAAGTGAATTTACCGAATCCGATCCGGACGAAATCAAAGATCGCCTTGAAAAAGTCGTAGAGCTGATTGTCCATGGTGGCTATCTGGGCCAGCAGCCGACGACGGTGGTCGATCTCACCGACGACGCGCCGGTGGTTATCCGTGAAGGCGTCGGCGACGTTAAGCCTTTCTTATAGGCATACAAGTCGGTATACTACGCGGCCATTTCACAGGCGCCACGGCGACCTGATGACCTTATTCGACGCCTGTGAAGGCGACACCCGAGGAAAGCTCTATGAGCGAGAAGTTACAGAAAGTGCTGGCGCGAGCCGGCCACGGTTCCCGCCGTGAAATCGAAACCATTATTGAAGCGGGCCGCGTGAGTGTTGATGGCAAAATTGCCACGCTCGGTGACCGCGTTGACGTGACCCCGGCCCTGAAAATTCGTATCGACGGACACCTCATTTCCATTAAAGAATCCGCTGAACAGATCTGTCGCGTCCTGGCGTACTACAAACCGGAAGGTGAATTGTGCACCCGTAACGATCCGGAAGGGCGTCCGACCGTATTTGACCGTCTGCCAAAACTGCGCGGCGCGCGCTGGATTGCCGTAGGCCGTCTGGACGTTAACACCTGCGGTCTGCTGCTCTTTACCACCGATGGTGAGCTCGCTAATCGCCTGATGCACCCAAGCCGTGAAGTCGAGCGCGAATACGCCGTGCGTGTTTTTGGGCAGATTGATGAAGCTAAACTGCGCGATCTTGGTCGGGGTGTGCAGCTTGAAGATGGCCCGGCTGCCTTTAAAACCATCAAATTCAGCGGTGGTGAAGGGATAAACCAGTGGTACAACGTCACCCTGACTGAAGGGCGTAACCGTGAGGTTCGTCGTCTGTGGGAAGCGGTAGGGGTGCAGGTAAGTCGCCTGATTCGCGTCCGTTATGGCGATATTCCGCTGCCGAAAGGGCTGCCCCGTGGCGGCTATACCGAGCTGGATCTGGCGCAAACCAACTACCTGCGCGAGCTGGTCGGGCTGACGCCGGAAACCACCTCGAAAGTGGCGGTTGAAAAAGATCGCCGTCGCATGAAGGCCAACCAGATTCGCCGCGCGGTGAAACGTCATACTCAGGTGACCAACAGCCGACAGGCGACGGGTGGACGCCGGTCGAGCAGTCGCAATAACAACGGTCAGTAAAAAAAGGGCGCAAGCCCTTTTTTATTGCGGTTGAGTAGTGAGCTGTCAGTAATCAATGCCGATTTGCGCTTTGATCCCTGCCTCAAAGGCATGTTTCACCGGGCGCAATTCACTGACCGTGTCGGCCAGTTCCAGTATATCCCGGTGGCAACCGCGGCCCGTAATGATTACCGTCTGGCTGGCGGGCCGACTTTTCAGCGCATCCAGCACCGACGCCAGTGGCAGATAGTCATAGGCCACCATGTAGGTCAGCTCATCGAGAAGCACCATATCGAGGGAGGGATCGGCCAGCATACGCTGCGCGTGTTCCCAGACGGCGAGACAGGCCGCCGTATCGCTCTCTTTATTCTGCGTGTCCCAGGTAAAACCGGTAGCCATAACCTGGAATTCCACCCCCAGGGGCTCAAGCAGATTTCGCTCGCCGTTAGGCCATGTCCCTTTAATAAACTGGATGACGCCAACCTTTTTATTATGTCCGACAGCGCGAGTGGCGGTACCAAAAGCGGCGGTGGTTTTACCTTTACCATTACCGGTAAAAACAATAATGATGCCGCGCTCATCCTGCGCGGCTGCCACGCGGGCGTCCACGCGTTCTTTTACACGTTGCTGGCGCTGCTGATAACGTTCTTCATTCATTGTGATATCCCCGGTTTTCGTCCTGGTTGCGCGTCAAAGGTCATGCCTGTTTTGCGGCGACTGTCATCACCCATCAACCACAGATAGAGTGGCATAATATCCGCTGGCGTCTTCAGTTTTTGCGGATCTTCCGACGGAAATGCGCTTGCCCGCATGCTGGTACGGGTACCGCCAGGGTTGATGCAATTTACCCGCAGCCGGTTCTGGTACTCCTCTGCCAGCACCTGCATCATTCCCTCTGTTGCAAACTTCGAAGCCGCGTAAGCCCCCCAGTTTGCCCGTCCCTGGCGGCCTACGCTTGAAGAGGTAAACACCAGCGAACCGTTTTCCGCCTTGAGTAATAAAGGAAGAAGCGCCTGGGTCAGATAAAAGGTGGCATTAACATTGACCTGCATTACCGCATTCCAGACGTCAGGTTTCTGTTCATCCATCGGGCAAACGTCGCCCAGTAAACCGGCATTGTGCAGCACGCCATCCAGTCGCGGGTAGCGGGTGGCAAGCTGATGGGCAAGGGCGTGGCAATCCTCAGGGGTGCAGGTGGCGAGGTTGAGCAGATAAATACTGGCGGCCTGCCCCCCGCGTTGCGAGATGCTGTCGGCAACGCGGCGAAGTTTCTCTTCGTTACGACCCAGCAAAATGACGCGGGCACCGTAAGCGGCGTAAGTGAGCGCGGCCTCTTTACCGATCCCATCGCTGGCACCGGTGACCAGGATGATATGGTTGCGTAGCAGGTCGCGTTGTGGCTGGTAATGCACACTGACTCCTTGGTCTGCGCAGGGTGAACTGATGTTGGCTTTATGCCTGAAATGACCGGCTATTTCAATCAGTCTGGGGGAGAGTCGTCGGTCAGCCGGTACAAAGGCGCTGGAAAAAGGGGGCATACCCGCCAGGAGGAGAGCGATGCAGTGCAGACGCGCACCAGCACCTCATGTACACTGGCTGTGAACGTTAAGTGGCTGAACCAAGGTGGAATACGTGGAATTACTGTCTGAATATGGTTTGTTTTTGGCCAAAGTTGCGACTCTGGTTGTCGCGATAGCCGTTGTAGCTATCCTCATCGTTAACCTGAGGCAGCGCAAGCGTCAGCGGGGGGAGCTTCGCATCACCCGCCTGAGTGAACATTATAAAGAGATGCAGGAGGAGATGGCGGTGGCGTTGCTTGACGAGCAGCAGCAAAAACTCTGGCATAAAGCGCAAAAGAAAAAAGCAAAGCTTGAGGCAAAGGAAGCCAAAGCCAAAGCAAAACGAGGCGAGACAGCCACAAGCTTAAGTCCGCGCATTTTTGTCCTGGATTTTAAAGGAAGTATGGACGCGCACGAAGTTGAATCATTACGTGAAGAGATAACGGCCGTTTTAACCCTGGCCCAACCCGAGGATCGGGTTGTCGTTCGACTGGAAAGTCCGGGCGGTGTGGTGCATGGCTACGGTCTGGCAGCCTCTCAGTTGCAACGTCTTCGTGATAAAAACATTCCACTGACGATAGCAGTGGACAAAGTCGCCGCCAGCGGCGGTTATATGATGGCCTGCGTGGCTGATACTATCGTTGCCGCGCCGTTCGCCATTATCGGTTCGATTGGTGTTGTCGCACAGATCCCCAACTTTAACCGTTTCCTGAAAGGCAAAGAGATCGACATCGAGCTGCACACCGCCGGGCAGTATAAACGTACGCTCACGCTCCTCGGAGAGAACACCGAAGAAGGTCGACAGAAATTCCGTGAAAGTCTTAATGAGACGCACGATCTGTTTAAAGAATTTGTTCATCAGATGCGCCCGCAACTGGATATCGATAGCGTGGCGACAGGCGAACACTGGTACGGCACCCAGGCGCTGGAAAAAGGTCTGGTCGATGCCGTAGGCACCAGCGATGAACTTTTGCTGGGCCTTTATGACAAACACGACGTCATTGGCGTGCGTTATCAGCAGCGTAAAAAATTGATGGAAAGGTTTACTGGCAGTGCGACTGAAAGCGTTGATAAGCTATTAATGCGCTGGTGGCAGCGAGGGCAGAAACCGATGATGTAAACGAAACGCGAGGTGTGAGCCTCGCGTTTTTCGTTAATCAATGAGCGTGTACTTTTCCGATAGCTCATGAGCCAGATATTTAAACATGTTAAAAACGGCCGTACTTTTCCCGGTTGGCAGCCCCTGGCTGTCGAGAAAATACTCACCGGTAAACACCAGAATGCCGTTACGTTGGCTCACGCCGGTCGCTTCGATACCTGACAGGGTATCTTCATGATCGCGGATCATTTGATTAGCCAGTTTCAGTAATGACTGGCGGTCAATAGGTTGCGCTGAATCGCTCATCTCGCTCCTCCTGAAAAATTTTACAAGTTTACGCCCCACACCGCGTGTGGGCAAATTTTCCCTGTCCAGGCAAGGGGTTTGCGTCCACGGTGAGGCTGGCGTGAATCTAAAATGCATGCTAATAAAGTTGCTTAACAAATTTTATCAGGTACAGTGTGACGCTTTCGTCAATCTGGCAACAGAATTGCTTGACATTCGACCGCAACATTGTCGTGCTGTATCGCGGGCAGGATAAACCCCCTGTTCATTCACTCACCTGATAGCGATATGTTTTGCTTATGGTTGTATAAACGGTTGATATCCATTGTCGCCGCCACTATATCGTTGGCTCGTCGCCTGTGGAAGGTGAAGCAACGTGCGACGAATTCCTGGAAGAATTTTATTAGGTAAAGGTGAATATGGGTAAAGCTCTCGTCATCGTTGAGTCCCCGGCAAAAGCCAAAACGATCAATAAGTATCTGGGTAACGACTTCGTGGTGAAATCCAGCGTAGGTCATATCCGCGATTTGCCGACAAGTGGCTCAGCACCTAAAAAGAGCGCGGAGTCTACGTCCGCCAAACCGGCTAAAAAGCCCAAAAAAGATGAGCGCGGTGCGCTTGTCAATCGCATGGGTATTGACCCGTGGCACGGCTGGGATGCCCATTACGAAGTGCTCCCCGGCAAAGAGAAAGTGGTTTCTGAGCTCAAATCTCTGGCTGAAAAAGCTGACCATATCTATCTCGCAACCGACCTTGACCGCGAAGGGGAGGCCATTGCATGGCACCTGCGGGAAGTGATCGGCGGTGATGACTCTCGCTACAGCCGCGTGGTCTTCAACGAAATTACTAAAAATGCGATTCGTCAGGCTTTTGAGAAGCCGGGCGAACTGAATATTGACCGGGTCAATGCTCAACAGGCGCGTCGCTTTATGGACCGCGTGGTGGGATATATGGTCTCGCCACTGCTGTGGAAGAAAATTGCCCGCGGTCTCTCCGCAGGCCGCGTGCAGTCCGTGGCGGTACGCCTGGTGGTAGAACGTGAACGCGAAATTAAAGCGTTTGTGCCGGAAGAGTACTGGGAAATTGACGCCAGCGCCGCTACGCCTGGTGGTGATTCGCTGCCGCTTGCCGTCACCCATGAAGGGGATAAACCTTTCCGTCCGGTTAACCGCGAGCAAACTATGGCGGCGGTCAGCCTGCTGGAGAAAGCTCGCTTTACGGTGGTTGATCGCGAAGATAAGCCGACCAGCAGCAAGCCCGGTGCACCTTTTATTACCTCAACGCTGCAACAGGCGGCGAGTACCCGTCTGGGCTTCGGCGTGAAGAAAACCATGATGATGGCGCAGCGTCTTTACGAAGCGGGCTACATTACCTACATGCGTACCGACTCGACCAATCTCAGTCAGGACGCGGTCAGCATGGTGCGTGGGTACATTGGCGAGACTTTCGGTAAGAAATACCTGCCGGAAAATGCTAATCAGTACGCCAGCAAAGAGAATTCCCAGGAAGCGCATGAGGCGATCCGCCCTTCCGATGTTGCCGTAGAAGCGGACGCGCTCAAAGATATGGAAACTGACGCGCAAAAACTGTATCAGCTGATCTGGCGTCAGTTTGTGGCCTGCCAGATGACGCCCGCACAGTATGATTCCACCACCATTACCGTGGGCGCGGCTGATTATCGTCTGAAAGCGCGCGGTCGCATTCTGCGCTTCGATGGCTGGACGAAGGTGATGCCAGCCCTGCGTAAAGGTGACGAAGACCGGACCCTGCCTGCGGTAAACACCGGCGATGTACTGTCCCTGACTGAACTGACGCCGGCGCAGCACTTCACCAAACCGCCGGCGCGTTTCAGTGAAGCTTCACTGGTTAAAGAGCTGGAAAAACGCGGTATTGGACGTCCGTCTACCTATGCGTCCATTATTTCGACGATTCAGGATCGCGGCTATGTACGTGTAGAAAACCGTCGCTTTTATGCCGAAAAGATGGGTGAAATCGTCACCGACAGACTGGAAGATAACTTCCGCGAGTTGATGAATTACGATTTTACCGCCCAGATGGAAGACCGTCTTGACCAAGTGGCTAACCACGAAGCCGAGTGGAAAAAGGTTCTGGACAGTTTCTTCGGTGATTTTTCTCGCCAGCTCGATCAGGCAGAGAAAGATCCGGAAGAAGGGGGGATGCGCCCGAATCAGATGGTGCTGACCAGCATCGACTGCCCGACCTGTGGCCGTAAGATGGGCATACGTACGGCAAGTACCGGGGTTTTCCTCGGTTGCTCAGGCTATGCGCTGCCGCCGAAAGAGCGCTGCAAGACCACCATTAATCTGGTGCCGGAAAACGAAGTGCTCAACGTCCTTGAAGGTGATGACGCTGAAACTAACGCCCTGCGTGCAAAACGTCGTTGCGGCAAATGCGGTACCGCTATGGACAGCTACCTCATTGATCCTAAGCGTAAACTGCACGTCTGTGGCAACAACCCCACCTGCGACGGCTACGAGATTGAAGAGGGTGAGTTCCGCATCAAAGGCTATGATGGCCCGATCGTTGAGTGTGAAAAATGTGGTTCTGAAATGCACCTGAAGATGGGGCGTTTTGGCAAGTACATGGCCTGTACTAACGATGAATGCAAAAACACGCGTAAGATCCTGCGCAATGGCGAAGTGGCTCCGCCTAAAGAAGATCCGGTGCCATTGCCGGAGCTGCCGTGTGAAAAGTCAGATGCCTATTTTGTCCTGCGTGACGGTGCTGCCGGGGTCTTCCTTGCCGCCAACACGTTCCCTAAATCGCGTGAAACGCGCGCGCCGCAGGTCGAAGAGTTATACCGCTTCCGCGATCGCCTGCCAGAAAAGCTCCGCTATCTGGCCGATGCGCCGCAGCAGGATCCCGAGGGGAACAAGACCATCGTGCGCTTTAGTCGCAAGACGAAACAGCAGTATGTAGCCTCTGAGAAAGAGGGTAAAGCCACGGGGTGGTCCGCCTTCTTTATTGAGGGTAAATGGACTGAAACAAAAAAATAAGCATTAGGTTTTAATAGCTTAAACAAAGGGTCGGATTTCCGACCCTTTTTTATTCATCACTTATTATTTTTGGTTCAAATCTATACATAGAAGATATAAATGATATAGTGGTTATAGTTAACCCACTTTTTATTATGAAATCGTCTTAAGCGATAGGCTGATTGCGCGAATTCGGATGGTCTTTCATGAAACTACAGCAGCTTCGTTATATCGTTGAGGTGGTCAATCACAATCTCAATGTCTCCTCTACCGCCGAAGGCCTTTATACCTCACAACCGGGCATCAGTAAGCAGGTTCGCATGCTGGAAGATGAACTTGGGATCCAGATTTTTGCCCGCAGCGGCAAGCATTTAACCCAGGTGACACCAGCAGGCCAAGAAATTATTCGCATAGCCCGGGAAGTCTTATCAAAAGTTGAAGCCATCAAGTCGGTGGCGGGTGAGCACACCTGGCCGGACAAAGGTTCGCTTTATGTCGCGACGACCCACACGCAGGCGCGTTATGCGCTGCCGAACGTCATCAAAGGATTTATTGAACGCTATCCGCGCGTCTCACTACATATGCATCAGGGTTCCCCGACACAGATCGCTGAAGCTGTCTCCAAAGGCAACGCCGATTTTGCCATTGCAACCGAAGCGCTGCACCTTTATGACGATCTGGTCATGCTCCCGTGCTACCACTGGAATCGTTCAATCGTTGTAACCCCCGATCATCCTCTTGCCTCAAAACAATCGGTCTCCATTGAAGAGCTCGCCCAGTACCCCTTAGTAACCTATACCTTCGGGTTTACAGGGCGCTCAGAACTGGATACCGCCTTTAACCGGGCAGGGCTCTCGCCACGCATTGTCTTCACCGCAACAGACGCCGATGTCATTAAGACCTATGTAAGACTGGGGCTGGGAGTGGGCGTAATTGCCAGCATGGCGGTTGATCCTGTCTCGGATCCAGACCTGGTGAAACTTGACGCGCAGGGCGTGTTCAGTCACAGCACGACGAAAATTGGTTTTCGTCGCAGCACCTTTTTGCGCAGTTATATGTATGATTTTATTCAGCGCTTTGCTCCGCATTTGACCCGCGACGTTGTTGATGCCGCTGTTGCCTTACGGTCTAATGAGGATATTGAAGCCATGTTTAAAGACATTAAGCTTCCCGAGAAATAATCGGCAATAGGGTATCCCTTGCACAGAGGGGGATACCTTTAACGCTTCCCTAAGTGCAATTTTCATTATCCCTCTCTTATTCTCTTTCTTATGTTCCCGCCATGACCGCCCATAAACTGCATAATCCGCACGCTTTTTGCGACAAACATAGAAACTAAATTGTCGCTTCGCAAATTTCCTGGTTCAATAATTTATTTCACGTCAAAAGATTAAATATTTCGTTAAAAACAGTACGTAAATTCACTAGCTTTTCGACTAAAGTTTCTTTAGGATTTGTCTCATCTCATGATTAATCGTACCTATTATTGGTGCCTAAAATGATAAGTGATGTCGATTGTACGAGGTTAGCAATGCCATCAGGAAGTGAAGAGCCACAAAGGGATCCGTCAGTGAAACGCAAAGCCTGGCTGGCGGTGTTTCTGGGCTCAGCCCTGTTCTGGGTGGTGGTGGCTTTCGTTATCTGGAAATTTTGGGGTTAAAATGGCGGTAACCGGTCAGGTAGCACCCGTTAAGCAACTGTGTCAGCGACATGACAAACCGCAACACACCAAACCGCAGAGTGATTCGCCGGTTCCGACGTCGTGGAAACTGACGCCGCAACAAAAAGCTTTTATTGATAGCTTCGCAGAAGACGACGCATCTAAACAATAATTATTCGCGGGAACAGGCAGGCTATTACCCTGTTATTCACGCTTGTACTTATGTACTGTTAAATAAATACACCTCAGCAAATAATGTCCCGCGTTATTACGCGGTGTTGATGAAATACCTTTTCTGGTGTGAACAAATGAATAACCGCTGCTCCCTCAAATACTGGTCGTGGATGAGTGTCTTTTCTGTCTCAGCCTTACTTTGGGGCGAAATTATCTGGATTCTGGCCCGCTAATTAATTGAAAAACCTCGCACATGCGGGGTTTTTTATTTCCCTCCTGCCGGGCGTGATGCGCCTGATGCCCATTGCCTGCTTTGTCGATTTGGGTTGTTATCAAAACGTTACGACATGTTTGTGTTATCTTTAATACAGACCCTAAAAACGATCAGGGTTTCGCTATCCCTGTGAATAAGGAGGAGCATATGTCGTTTACCCTACGCGAAGCCAGTAAGGACACATTGCAGGCTGAGAATAAAACCTATCACTATTACAGCCTGCCGCTGGCCGCTAAGGAACTTGGGGATATTTCACGGCTACCCAAGTCACTGAAAGTTTTACTGGAGAATCTCCTGCGCTGGCAGGACGACGAGTCCGTCACCGAGGAAGATATTCGTGCGCTGGCAGGCTGGATAACCTCAGCCCATGCCGACCGCGAAATTGCTTATCGTCCGGCCCGCGTATTGATGCAGGATTTTACCGGTGTGCCTGCGGTTGTTGACCTTGCCGCAATGCGAGAAGCGGTAAAACGCCTGGGTGGCGACACTGCCAAAGTCAATCCTCTCTCTCCGGTAGACCTGGTTATTGACCACTCCGTGACTGTCGATCATTTCGGTGATGATGACGCTTTCGAAGAGAACGTTCGCCTCGAAATGGAGCGTAATCATGAGCGCTATGTTTTCCTGCGCTGGGGGCAGCAAGCGTTCAGCCGCTTTAGCGTCGTGCCGCCAGGTACCGGGATCTGTCATCAGGTCAATCTGGAGTATCTGGGTAAAGCCGTCTGGAGCGAATTACAGGATAAAGAGTGGGTAGCCTACCCGGACACCCTGGTCGGTACGGACTCTCACACCACCATGATTAACGGCCTGGGTGTGCTGGGCTGGGGCGTGGGCGGTATAGAAGCAGAAGCCGCCATGCTTGGGCAACCCGTATCGATGCTTATTCCGGATGTAGTAGGGTTCAAGCTGACGGGCAAATTGCAGGAAGGGATCACGGCAACCGACCTGGTCCTGACCGTGACGCAAATGCTGCGTAAACACGGCGTGGTGGGTAAATTTGTTGAGTTTTACGGCGACGGGCTGGATTCGCTCCCGCTTGCCGACAGGGCTACGATCGCTAACATGGCGCCAGAGTATGGCGCAACCTGCGGCTTCTTCCCTATTGATGGCGTAACGCTGGAATATATGCGCCTTAGTGGACGCAGCGAAGAGCAGGTTGCCCTCGTGGAAGCCTATGCCAAAGCGCAGGGTATGTGGCGAAACGCGGGGGATGAGCCCGTCTTTACCAGTACGCTCGAACTGAATATGAATGATGTTGAGGCGAGCCTTGCCGGGCCCAAACGTCCCCAGGACCGTGTCGCACTCAGCGATGTGCCACAAGCCTTTGCAGCCAGTTCAGAGCTTGAACTTAACACGGCGCAAAAAGATCGCCAGCCTGTTGAATATGTCCTGAAAGGGCAGAAATACCAGTTGCCTGATGGTGCCGTCGTCATCTCTGCTATCACCTCCTGCACGAATACCTCTAACCCCAGCGTATTAATGGCCGCCGGGCTGTTGGCGAAAAATGCGGTCAAAGCAGGGTTAAAACGGCAGCCCTGGGTGAAAGCGTCCCTCGCGCCGGGATCGAAAGTAGTTTCTGATTATCTGGCACAGGCCAGGTTAACCCCTTATCTGGATGAGCTGGGCTTTAACCTGGTGGGCTATGGCTGTACTACCTGTATTGGTAACTCGGGTCCGCTGCCTGAACCTATCGAACAGGCTATTAAGCAGGGCGATCTCACCGTAGGCGCCGTGCTCTCCGGGAACCGAAACTTTGAAGGTCGAATCCACCCACTGGTAAAAACCAACTGGCTGGCCTCACCGCCGCTGGTGGTGGCTTACGCCCTGGCGGGTAACATGAACATCAATCTGGCGACCGATCCACTGGGTCACGATCGCAAAGGGGATCCTGTTTATCTGAAAGATATCTGGCCCTCCAGCCGGGAGATCGCCCGTGCGGTGGAGCAGGTCTCGACCGATATGTTCCGTAAAGAGTATGCCGAAGTGTTTGAGGGCACCGAGGAGTGGAAATCCATTCAGGTGGATCGTTCAGATACCTACGGCTGGCAAAACGACTCGACCTATATCCGGTTGTCACCTTTCTTTGATGAAATGGAAAAAACACCGGAACCGGTCAAGGATATTCATGGCGCGCGTATTCTGGCGATGCTCGGTGATTCGGTCACAACGGACCATATCTCTCCTGCGGGGAGCATTAAAGCCGACAGCCCGGCGGGCCGCTACCTGCAAAGTCATGGTGTTGAACGGGGCGACTTTAACTCCTACGGCTCGCGCCGCGGGAACCATGAAGTAATGATGCGTGGGACTTTTGCTAACATCCGCATCCGTAACGAAATGGTGCCGGGCGTGGAGGGCGGAATGACGCGTCATCTGCCGGGTGACGAAGTCATCTCCATTTATGACGCTGCGATGCGCTACCAGCAGCAGGGCGTGCCGCTTGCTGTTATTGCCGGTAAAGAATATGGCTCGGGCTCCAGCCGGGACTGGGCTGCGAAAGGGCCGCGTTTGCTGGGCGTGCGGGTAGTCCTTGCTGAATCCTTCGAACGCATCCACCGCTCAAATCTGATTGGTATGGGCATTTTGCCGCTGGAGTTTCCACAGGGGACGACGCGTAAAACCCTGGGGCTGAGCGGTGAAGAGAAACTGGATATTGCCGATCTGAACCAGCTTAAGCCGGGTGCCACTATTCCGGTGACCTTAACGCGCACCGACGGTACGCAAGAGGTACTGGAGTGCCGGTGTCGTATCGATACCTCAACCGAGCTGACCTACTATCAGAATGACGGCATTCTGCACTACGTGATCCGTAATATGTTGCATTAATACGGAGCTGGCCGTGGGAGCACCTCCCACGGCCAGCACGCGCTTACTCGCTCAGTAAATGCCCCATTTTGGCAGCTTTAGTGTCGAGGTAATGGGCGTTTTTGGGGTTGCGTCCGACAATCAAAGGAACCCGCTCCACAATATTTATTCCTGCTTCGGTCAGGATCTCAACCTTACGCGGGTTGTTGGTCAACAGACGAACTTCATCGACACCCAACAGCTTGAACATGTCAGCGCACAGGGTGAAGTCGCGTTCATCGGCGGCGAAGCCAAGCTGATGATTGGCCTCGACGGTATCGTAGCCCTGATCCTGTAGCGCATAGGCGCGTATTTTATTCAGCAGACCGATATTGCGGCCCTCCTGACGATGATAAAGCAGTACACCGCGCCCTTCCTCTGCAATATGCGTGAGGGCCGCTTCGAGCTGAAATCCACAATCGCAACGCAGACTAAAGAGTGCATCACCCGTCAGGCATTCAGAATGGACGCGCGCCAGTACCGGCGTCTGCCCGGAAATATCCCCAAAGACCAGCGCAACGTGATCCTGCCCGGTCGCCAGTTCTTCAAAACCCACCATCAGGAAATCGCCCCACGGGGTCGGCAGTTTGGCTTCTGCCACGCGTTTAAGCTGCATGTGATTCTCCAGATTATATTGGCCATTGTTAGTCGGGCCTTATGTATTCCGCTATTTTGCCACAATGCGCTTTACATCACTAATGACCAGCAGATACATCACGGAATAAACGCACAAACATGGCAGTTACACCGAAAATGTTATTTTTCGGTTATGATTGTGATAGATACGAAAGGAGAAACAATGCGGGCTATAGCGAAGCGCACCATGGTCGGTGCGGGAATATTGATGGTGATGCCAGCGCTGGTCTGGATGGTGGGCTGGAACTGGCAACCCGGTTCGAATGTTACCTTTCTCAGAGCATCGTACTGGATAACCGAGACGGTGACCCAACCCTGGGGCATTATTACCCACGTCATTCTGTGTGGCTGGTTTCTCTGGTGCTTACGTTTTCGACTCAAAGCCGCGCTGGTGCTTTTTGTCATCCTCGGGAGCGCCATTCTGGCCGGGCAGGGGGTAAAATCCTGGGTGAAAGATCGTGTGCAGGAGCCGCGTCCCTTCGTCGTCTGGCTGGAGAGCGCCCATAATATTAAGGCGACTGAATTTTACAGTCTGAAACGCAAGGAGCGTGGCCACCTGGTGAAAGCGCAACTGGCCGATGAGCAGCAGGTTCCGGTTTTTTTGCGTAAGCACTGGCAAAAAGAAACCGGTTTTGCTTTCCCCTCCGGTCACACTATGTTTGCTGCCAGTTGGGCGCTGCTGGGGGTAGGACTCCTCTGGCCCCGTCGCCGAACCTGGACGATTGCGCTATTACTCGTCTGGGCGACGGCCGTGATGGGTAGCCGTCTGGTGCTGGGCATGCACTGGCCGCGCGATCTTATCGTCGCTACGCTTATCTCGGGGTTACTGGTGACGATTGCCACCTGGCTTGCACAAAAACTATGTGGTCCGCTCGCGCCGCCAGTGGAAGAACGACAGGAAATAGCTGAAAGGGAGCAGGAGAGTTGAAAACTGGTAAAAAGCCCCTAAATCACCCTGAGGCATCACGCATTTCCGTTTCGCACCAGGCGCTAAAATGGTAATTTATAAGGCTGGATGCAGCCGGTTGAACAGAATTTACTCGCTCACAACCACATAACGGGAAGTAATGTGAAATATTTACTCATTTTCTTACTGGTCCTGGCGATCTTCGTCGTCTCTGTCACGCTGGGTGCCCAAAACGATCAGCTGGTGACCTTCAATTATCTGCTCGCTCAGGGTGAATATCGGATCTCCACCTTGCTGGCCGTGCTTTTCGCTGCGGGCTTTGCCATAGGCTGGCTGATATGTGGTCTGTTCTGGTTGCGCGTGCGTGTCTCTCTGGCGCGTGCTGAACGCAAAATTAAACGACTGGAGCAAAAAATTGCCCCGGTGGCTGATGTCCCGGCGCATTCCGGTACCGCCGTGGTGAAGGAATAACCGTCTATGTTGGAGTTGTTATTTCTGCTGCTACCGGTTGCCGCGGCGTATGGCTGGTATATGGGGCGCAGAAATGCTCAACAAACAAAGCAGGATGAGGCTAACCGGCTTTCACGTGATTACGTGGCCGGGGTTAACCTGCTGCTGAGTAACCAACAGGATAAAGCCGTCGACCTGTTCCTCGATATGCTTAAAGAGGACACCGGCACAGTTGAAGCCCACCTGACCCTGGGTAATCTTTTTCGCTCCCGTGGGGAAGTTGACCGAGCCATTCGTATCCACCAGACCCTGATGGAGAGCGCCTCGCTCACCTACGATCAGCGTCTTCTTGCCGTACAACAGCTGGGTCGCGATTACATGGCCGCCGGTATGTATGACCGCGCAGAAGACATGTTTAACCAGTTGACCGACGAGACCGATTTTCGCATCGGCGCTTTGCAACAGCTGTTGCAAATCTATCAGGCGACCAGCGAATGGCAGAAAGCGATTGATGTCGCTGAAAGACTGGTCAAACTGGGCAAAGACAAACAGCGTGGCGAAATCGCCCACTTCTACTGCGAGCTGGCGCTGCAGCAGATAGGTAATGAAGAACTTGATCGTGCCATGGCATTACTGAAAAAGGGGGCGGCAGCAGACCGTGACAGCCCTCGCGTCTCGATCATGATGGGGCGTGTGCATATGGCAAAGGGTGAGTACGCGAAAGCCGTCGAGTCCTTGCTTCGCGTCATTGATCAGGATAAAGAGCTCGTCAGCGAAACTCTGGAAATGCTGCAGGTCTGCTACCAGCAACTTGGTAAGCATGATGAGTGGGCTGCGTTTCTTCAGCGTTGCGTCGAGGAGAACACCGGCGCAACGGCAGATTTAATGCTGGCGGAAATTATGGAGCAACGTGAAGGCCCGGATTCGGCCCAGGGATACGTGACGCGCCAGCTTCAGCGTCATCCGACGATGCGGGTCTTCCATAAGTTAATGGACTACCACCTCAACGAGGCAGAAGAAGGGCGCGCAAAAGAGAGCCTGATGGTGCTGCGTGAGATGGTCGGTGAACAAATCCGCAGTAAGCCGCGCTACCGGTGTCATAAATGTGGTTTTACCGCCTATACCATGTACTGGCATTGCCCCTCCTGCCGTGCGTGGTCCACCGTTAAACCTATCCGCGGCTTAGATGGTCAGTAAGCAAAAAAACGCCTGATTAGTTACAACATACTTTTCACTCTGATGACTTAAAGGCCGCTCCTCTGCGCAGAAGGTCTGGCAGGGCGTAATGCACTGTCAATTACGCCCTCCCGCAGGTAGAATGCTCGCCGTTTATTCATTGCGCCTGAGCGGGTGCCCTTATCTCAGAAGGTCTCTCCATGACGACTACAGCTTCATCTGTTTCCCGCGCTAAAACGACCTCACCGGTTGTGGTTGCCCTTGATTACGATAACCGTAATAACGCCCTGGCTTTTGTTGACCGCATCGATCCTCGTGACTGTCGGCTTAAAGTCGGTAAAGAGATGTTCACCCTCTTCGGGCCGGATATGGTGCGCGAGTTGCAGCAGCGCGGCTTCGATGTCTTTCTTGATCTCAAGTTCCACGATATTCCTAATACCACGGCCCATGCGGTGAAAGCTGCTGCTGACCTTGGTGTGTGGATGGTCAACGTCCATGCTTCCGGCGGTGCCCGGATGATGACAGCGGCAAAAGAAGCGCTCGTCTCCTTTGGAAACGATGCGCCATTACTGATTGCCGTGACGGTCCTGACCAGCATGGAAGCGGTAGATCTGGAAGGTTTAGGCATTAAAACCACACCGGCTGAACATGCTGAACGTCTTGCCGGGCTCACTCAGCAGTGTGGTCTTGACGGGGTAGTCTGTTCTGCGCAAGAAGCAGTGCGCTTTAAAGAGGCCTTTGGTCAGCCATTTAAGCTGGTGACGCCGGGTATCCGACCTGCAGGAAGTGCGGCAGGCGATCAGCGTCGTATCATGACGCCTGAACAGGCGCAGGCGGCTGGCGTTGACTTTATGGTCATTGGTCGCCCGGTGACGCAGTCCGCCGACCCTGCGCAGACATTACGCGACATCAACGCCTCGCTGCTAAGGAATGCATGATGAACGACAACAACAGTCGTCTGGTCTATTCAACAGAATCCGGGCGAATTGCGGAAGAAAAAAAACCGGCCGAACGCCCAAAAGGTGATGGCGTTGTCCGTCTGCAGCGCCAGACCAGCGGTCGAAAAGGCAAAGGGGTTTGTCTGATAACCGGCATTGATGCCGATGACGCTGCCCTGAATGCGCTGGCCGCTGAGCTCAAGAAAAAGTGCGGCTGCGGCGGGGCTGTTAAAGACGGTGTGATTGAGATCCAGGGCGACAAGCGCGACTTACTGAAAACGTTGCTCGAAGCAAAAGGCATGAAGGTTAAGCTTGCGGGGGGATAACACCAACCCGGCGGTATAAAAAAAGGGTGACGCATTAGCGTTACCCTTTTTCAGTCAGTGCTCAGGTCTTGAAACAAAGTTCATAAAAAGAGGGAAATCCTTCAAAAGGATTATTTACCCACCTGGTGACCAACGATACCACCTACTGCTGCACCGCCCAGGGTGCCCAGCGTACTACCGTCAGTTAAAACAGCACCACCCAGCGCACCAGCACCAGCGCCGATGGCGGTGTTGCGATCACGCTTAGACCAGTGCCCGCACGCACTCAGAGACATTGCCAGGGTAATGGCCAGCATAGCTGTCGCGACTTTTTTACTTGATAACATCATCATACTTTCTCCTGAATGAGTGATTCACGGAAAAGTGTTCTCTTAAAGTATAGCCATTATGGGCAGACAGTAAGACTTTCCGTAAAACCTTGTTGCGCAGGTGTTACTAAAATCACGGGTGTGACAGTCACTTCCTGTTATCTCGCTACATACAATTTTACGTTTGAACCCGCGAAGCGGCAGGGTAAAAAGTCTTAATTGAAACGTCGGAATAATCTCAGATATGAAGGGGATAGCCCGCTATAGCGGGCCTTCTCACTTAAGCAGAAATGGGGCACTCAACGAGACTGACGATCAGTCCTGATTGTTGCAATTGTGTATGCGCTTCGGCAGGAAGTCGCTCATCCGTGATGACGCGGTTAAATGCTTTGCCTGCACCGAGTGTGTACGGGTGCACCACGCCAAATTTAGAACTGTCGGTCAGCACAATGGCTTCACAGCCTTTCTCCAGCACGGCATTCACAACATCGGTGCGCATCATATCGCGACCCGTGAAACCCGTATCCGCCTGCCAGCCATCAATCCCGATGAACGCCTTACTGAAGTGCACCTGCTGGACAAACTGACGCGTCAACGGGCCGACCATACTTTCACTTTTCTTTTGATAGATTCCGCCAAGCAGGATTACGTCGCACTGGGAGTCTTTTAAAAGATGGGCGATGTAGCTGCTTACCGTAATGATGGTGACATCACGTTGCTCACCCAGGCGGCGGGCAAGTAAGGCATTACAACTGCCATTTTCAATAAATACGGTTTCGCCTTCGCTCACCAGTGAGGCGGCAAAATCAGCCAGCTGGCGCTTCACCGTGTAGTTATTCATCATTCGCGTTTCGACGTCATCGCTGTCCAGAGGAACGGCATAGCCATGCGTACGTCGCAAATAACTCTCTTTTTCAAGTGCATTCAGATCCTGGCGAATGGTGACTTCGGACACACCGGTCATTTTTGCCAACTCTGTTACGCTCATTCGCCCTTTATCAATGACCGTCTGAAGAATACGTTGTTGTCGGGAATTCATAGGCACTACTTATAGTTTTTGTAGAATCAGGATGGAAGAAGATCGTATCGCTTTGCAGCTTTACACAGGCGTTAACGACAAAGAAATGGCTACACCTCCCAGGGGGTTCCGCGCAACCTGCTGGCGTTTTCCTGACCGGCGTTTTCACACTGCTGCAATTCCGCTTTCAGGATCTCCAGGTTACGAATGGCGGATTGATGATCCCCGGCAACAAGAATATCCAGCACGATATCAATCCGACTGGTCAGTTGCTTTACGTCGATGTCAGCCATAACTTCACCTTTATATTTGAAAAGTAACAAAATGAATGATGCAGAAAAGAGTGTAAAAAGAGAAGCGGAAAAACGAAATCTCAAAATATTATAAGTACAGATTATATATTCATTAACTTACATTCTGCCCTGATTGCCCCTGGATTAGTCTTGCTCTGCGCACAACGCGCTTTTTATTTCCGGAGGATCAAGTCTATGACAGTAATCAACCAGGCTACGTGCAAACTTTTTACCGATACCGATCGTTTTACGCAACTTTCCTGCTATTACGAAGAAGAGCGCCGCACCGTATGGATGATGTTGCGAGCACAGCCCCGACCCTGTTTTAACCATGTGTTAATTGAAGAGATCATGAATGCGTCCTGGCTCGTTCGCCAGGCGGGTTTCATGGTTGATTTTTGGGTGACGGGGTCTCTGGTCCCCGGAATGTATAATGCCGGTGGTGATTTGGGTTTTTTTGTGGAGTGTATCCGTAATGGACGGCGCGAAGCATTGCGGGCCTATGCGCGCGCCTGCGTGGATTGTGTTCATGCGGCTTCAAGAGGCTTTGATACGGGTGCCATCTCACTGGCTATGGTTGAGGGGAGTGCACTCGGTGGCGGGTTTGAGGCCGCCCTGGCGCACCATTTTCTGCTGGCGCAGCGCGATGCCCGGCTCGGTTTCCCGGAGATAGCCTTCAATTTATTTCCGGGTATGGGCGGTTATTCACTGGTAGCGCGCCGTTCGGGAATGAAACTGGCCGAAGCGCTTATCTACAAAGGCGAGTCGCATACGGCGGAGTGGTTTGAACAGCAGGGGCTGGTGGACCAGCTGTTTGAACCCGGCCAGGGTTACCTGTCTGTCAGGACCTTCATTGATACGCTGCAACCCAGACTCAACGGGATACGCGCCATGTTGCGCGCCCGTCAGCGAGTGATACAGCTCCCACGAAGCGAACTGATGGACATTACTGAAGACTGGGTGGATGCCGCGTTCTGCCTTGAACCAAAGGACATCGCCTACATGGAACGCCTGGTTCTATTACAAAACCGACATGCCGCCGCCAGTCTGAGTAAAGCCAGCTGAGCTATTTACGCGACAGATAACGTTTATACCATCGCTCGAAAACGGCAGCGGGCATGGGTTTAGCAAATAAAAAACCCTGTCGTTCATTGACGCCGTTCTTAGTCAGAAAGGCGTCTTCTTTTGCACTTTCCACCCCTTCCGCAATCACCTGTAAATTAAGCGCCTGAGCCACCGCAACGATAGCCCGCACCAGCGACTGGGAGACAGATTGTTTATGTATATCCTTAACAAAAGATTGATCCAGTTTAATGGCGTCAATCGGGAAGCGGGCCAGTTGCGACAGGGAGGAGTAGCCGGTGCCAAAATCATCGAGATGCACCTGTGAGCCGAGCTCACTGAATTGCTGAATCAGTGACAGTGCAAGTTCTTCATTTTCAATCAGGCAGCTTTCCGTGAGTTCTACATCTATCGGACAATATTCAAAATTCAAATCGCTTAAGGCCTGTTTCAGATCGCTGAAGATAGTCTGGTCGGCTAACTGGCGGGCAGAAACGTTAACCGCTACGCGCAGGTTGATGCCTTTATCACGCCACTTTGCGACCTGCCGCACTACATCCAGCATCACCCAGCGGCCGAGCGGGACGATAAGCCCGGACTCTTCGGCATAGGCGATAAAATCCAGAGGAGGGATCAGACCGCGCTCCGGTGACTGCCAGCGAACCAGCGCCTCCAGGCTGCGAACTTCGCCGCGCCAGGTCACCTTGGGCTGATAATGGATCACTAACTGATCCTTATCGAGGGCTTTGCGCAGGTTGGTGTCCAGCCAGAGGTATTCAAAGACGCGCTGATTCATCTCCGGGGTGAATACGCAAAATTTTCCCTTTCCATTCTCTTTTGCAATGTACATCGCCGTGTCAGCATTACGAATGATGCTTTCCCGATCGTTGCCATGCTGAGGAACCAGGGCAATCCCCAGCGAGCATCCCGTGTAAACCTCAATCAGCCCGATACGGAACGCCTGACGTAAACGGGTAATGATGCGCGACGCCATGGCCTCGAGCGCGCTCTGCGACGAGTCTGTCGCCATCACGATAAACTCGTCGCCGCCGAGTCTCGCCAGGACCTGACCCTCGTCGAGACAGCTTAAAATAGCGAGCGCGACGGCCTGTAAAAGCTGATCGCCAAACATATGACCGTAGGCATCGTTCACCTTTTTAAAATTATCCAGGTCCAGATAGACGATACCAATTTGCGTTTCACCGCGATTATCAATGGCGCTGCTGATTAATTCATGAATAGCATTGCGATTAGGCAGGCCGGTAATGGTATCGGTATTAGCTAAAACGCGCAGGCGCTCCTGAGCGCGGCGTTCTTCAGTAATATCCGTACCCGAACAGATGAGAAAAATTTCATTTTTTCCGCTACCGCTATGAACAAATTTATTGCGAAACAAAAACAGACGTTGTCCTTTGCGGGTTTTAATCCAGCGTTCAACTTCGTATGAGGAACCATTGCGGAAAAATTCACTAATATTTTGCCGTGATGCCGCCGCCTCCTGTTGGTTCATAAAAAGCTTAAATACATTCTGGCCAATCACCTCGTGCTCTTTTAAACCCGTATATTCTTCACTCAGACGATTAAAGCGTTGAATACTGCCATGCCGGTCAACAATGACGATGACCGAGTTAGCTTCTGAAACAACCTGCTCGGCAAAAGAGAGGCCCTGCACCAGATCGCGTGCTACGGAAGAGGTATCATGCCAGGCAGAGGCTGTGCCGGCCCACTCCTGCTGATTAATTTTACGGCCAACGAGATGTACAGGGAGATCATCACCAAAGAGCGACAGATACATCGTCTGACTGGAGGTAATGACCGTCATCTGGCGAAGCTGGGCTGCCTGTTCATCGCTCAGGGTGACGACCTGGCTCACCTCCGCATCCTCATCAGGGGCAAAGTGCAGCGCATTGCTGTCAGCGCTCAGTCGCCAGAAAGGGCTGGTTGAGCCCAGATAACGAAACAGCAAGTTCTGTTCCTGCAAATCTTTCATGCTATCTCCCAACCCACCAAAAAGCGCAACGGATACTCATTCGAGGACGGATAAACCAACAGTACAAAAGGGGGAACCAGGGGAAAAACGTATTGTTTTTACTTACAAACTAATAATAAAACGAGTTCTGTTTAAAAATATAGCGGGTGCGTAAAATTTGCATAGCAAATCACTGGACGTGCGCAGTTATTTTATTGTGGCGGGTTTATACCCGTTGTGGGGGAAATAAAGAAAAAATGCTTGTGAGATCGCATCCATTCATTTCGCCCCCAGACATCAGGGGGCGAATGAGAGCAGGGGATTCAGACCGCCGGACGGGCAATAATGCTGCGTGTTTCCATTCGCACTTCAGCGATAGTCACATCAATAACCTCTGTCACTTTATAAACGGCTTCACCTTTAATTTGTACGGTGCCTGTTTCCTGGCTGCACACCAGTTCGTCACGAACGGCATGAATAAAGGGGGCCGGAATAAAAGCGACCGCGCCATTATCAACGAGGCGCACACGCATACCACCGCGGCTGACATCGATAATTTCAGCGGCAAAGCGCGCATCGGTGCCTGCTTTATCCTGCAAGTAGCGGGCATAGAGCCAGTCGCCCACGTCACGCTCAGCCATACGGTTAAGGCGGCGGCGTTCAGCCATTTGTACCGTCGTGTCAGCCTGCGGACGCGCAACAGATTCCCCTTTGATGATGGCCTTCAACAAACGATGGTTGATCATGTCGCCATATTTACGAATCGGGGATGTCCAGGTCGCGTAGGCTTCGAGACCCAGACCGAAGTGCGGACCCGGCTCGATGCTGATTTCAGCGAATGACTGGAAGCGGCGGATGCGGCTGTCGAGAAAACCAGAAGGCTGCGCATCCAGCTCACGACGAAGCTTACAAAACCCGTTCAGTGTCAGCACTTCTTCGGGGTCAACGTCCATGCCGTGCGTTTTTAACAAGGCGGCGAGTTGCTCGCTACTGGCCGGGTCGAAGCCCATGTGAACGTTGTAAACACCGAATCCAAGCTTGTCGCGCAAAACCCGGGCAGCGCAGATATTGGCAGCGATCATTGCCTCTTCAACGATACGGTTGGCAATGCGGCGTGGCTCCGCGACGATATCAAGTACTTCGCCTTTTTCACCCAGAATGAAGCGGTAGTCCGGGCGATCTTTAAAGACCAGCGCGTGGGTTTGACGCCACTGCGCGCGCGCAAGGCATACCCGGTGCAGCAACTGAATCTGTTGCGCGATGGCATCGCTCTGCGGCTGCCATGATCCGCGTTTTTCCAGCCAGTCAGAGACCTCGTCATATACCAGCTTGGCTTTAGAGGTGATAGTCGCTGCGAAGAAGGTGATCTCCTCTTCAATACTGCCTTCGCTGTCGATGGTCATCCGACAGGCCAGTACCGGGCGGACTTCATCGGCGCGCAGGGAGCACAGATCATCTGACAATTCGCGCGGCAGCATCGGGATATTGAAGCCCGGCAGGTAATTGGTGAAGGCACGAATTTTCGCGTTTTTGTCGATTGCGCTACCTTCTGCAACCCAGGCAGTAGGATCTGCGATGGCGACAGTCAGCTGAAGTTTCCCTTCAGCGGTCTCTTCGACATAAAGCGCATCATCCATATCTTCTGTGCTGGCGCTGTCAATGGTAACAAACGTCTGCGCCGTAAGATCAACACGCTCAAGGCCCTCATCCAGCATGGTGGTGGCCGCGCCGTTCGGTGCCTCTTTTTCAAGATTGTGGCGTGCCAGTGTCACCCACCAGGGGACGAAATGATCGTCACCGAAGGTGATGTATTGCGTCAGTTCGGCATAAAAGGTGCGATCGCCTTTCAGCGGATGGCGGCGCATTTCCGCAACGGCCCAGTCACCCTCTTTAAAATCATGGGTAACCTGGCGATCGGCACGGCAGGGGATGACGTCTTTAATCAGGGGATGATCGGGAACAATCGAGAGACGATCGTCTTTACGCTGAACTCTGCCGACAAAACGGGAGAGGAAGGGTTCAACCAGCTCTTCCGGCTCAGCGGATTCACGGTCTTTTTCAGTGTGGATCACGGCGATAATGCGATCGCCATGCATCACTTTTTTCATCTGCGGCGGTGGAATAAAATAGCTTTTTTGCGCATCGACTTCGAGGAAACCAAAGCCTTTTTCCGTGGCTTTCACGACACCTTCCGCACGCGGTGTCTGTGAATGAAGTTGCTGTTTTAGCTGCGCGAGCAGCGGGTTATCCTGAAACATAGTTTTCTATTTTCGTGGCTGAAAGAGCGGCTGACAGTTTTACGCGAATCCGGGGGTTGCAGCAAGCGCTCTTTGGGCAAAATTCCCTGCTCAGGCTGAGCACTTAACCCGGCGTGGCGCTAAAACATTATGCCGCATCGCCCAGCGCAATGTTGAGGCGATTAAGCCAGCCGCATAAGGCGCACCAGACCAGCAGAGAGAGGGCGGATGTCTCGCAAAATCCCTGAGCCTGTAGTGTGCGAAAATGGGCGGCACTAAACCGGTCCGGGGCGCAGGTGAGGATCTGAACCGCTGACGCGACAGCTATCTCACGCGCGCGGGTTTGCCCGAGTCGTTTTAGCACCCGTTCACCCTGTCTTATCGCCTCCGCCAGATCGTCAGCACCACGCCAGTGCTGCCAGACTTCAGTGAAGCAGTGCAGGCTGCCATTTATGCGAGCGCAATAAAGGGCAATCAGTGCCGCTGTCTCCTCGTCGATAAGCCCACCGTGTACATCGCTGTAAATCTCACCGAGCGCGTCGAGCGACGGGTATTCATGAGCCAGAATGGGTGCTAACAGACGAAAGGCTGGTAGCGGTTGCCAGGCAGCAAGCGATTCCAGCTGGCGGGCGCTGGCGATGCGCATTTCGACGCCCTTTATGCCCGCTGTCCATTGAGTACGCAGTTCAGTAAATGCCGCAGGGGCAGCCTCCTGCTGCATTTCCATGCCAGGGATGAGTCGCACGGGGAGGCCGGTCAGCGCCTGCACGCCCGCCACGATGCGTGCCTGAAATCCGATATACCCAATGATTTGCGCCATCAGAACGGTGTCATACCCGGTGAGTCCCACCTCTTCCAGCTGCTGACGGGCGCGGGCGTCGATGACCTCCGGGGAAGCTGCGAGCTGACGGGCATATTGGGTGATCTGCGCAAGCCGACGGTTGCTTTCACGTGAAGGATCCGGCCCCGGAAGAGGCGCAAGCCGGGCTGCATAGTGATTACACAGACGCTGAACGCCATACACCTGCGCGACCGTCAGGGCCGTGCTCAACCTGTCGTAAATGCTTAACGTGCGCAGGCGACTAACCGCAACACGCGGCGGGAAAAGAAAGCCATAGAGTTGTCGGGCTGGCGTCAGCCAGCGACTACACGCCCCGGTCAATGGGGTGGGTAATGAAAGGTCGAGCAGAAAATGGTCTTCCACCCGTGCAGCTTCCGGCACGAGGGGCAACGACTGATGCTGACGTGCGCTCGACTGCGTTTCATGATACCAGTGGCTTTTGCCGGAAAAACGGCGTTGTTCCATGGTCGTTCCTTGTCAGAAGTGGCGATCCGGACACGTCGTGGCAAAGAAACGCCGGATCGTTTTCGCTGCTTTATCCTGGCGTAAGCGGGGAGAGGGATGAAAGATTGTTAGGTGATAATAAATATCAGAAAGGTATATACCCGTTATATTTCAAGTTGCCTCATTGTTGGCTGCGCTTATTTACCCCGGTCACATAGTTGTCTATGTTCCCGGGGATGCATGCGCTTGCCGCCGCGATGCAACCTGAACTATTTAGGGTATAAAGATGCCCCCCGGAACCGGGGGGCAAAAGGGATTATTTCAGTTCCAGCTCGTTCATTGCTGCAATGCTGAAACCGCCGTCAACGTGAACGACTTCACCGGAGATACCCGCGGAGAGGTCGGAACACAGGAAGGCTGCGGAGTTACCCACATCTTCGATGGTGACGGTGCGGCGAATCGGAGTAACCGCTTCGCAGTGGGCCAGCATTTTACGGAAATCTTTAATGCCGGAGGCAGCCAGAGTACGGATAGGGCCTGCAGAGATGCCGTTAACGCGAATGCCTTCCGGGCCCATTGCGTTAGCCATATAGCGCACGTTGGCTTCCAGCGACGCTTTCGCCAGACCCATCACGTTGTAGTTTGGGATAGCGCGCTCAGCACCCAGGTAAGAGAGGGTCAGCAGTGCAGAGCCCGGGTTAAGCATGGCACGGCAGGATTTTGCCAGTGCGACGAAGCTGTAGGAGCTGATGTCGTGCGCAATTTTGAAGCCGTCACGAGTAACTGCATTCACATAATCGCCGTCCAGCTGGTCACCCGGGGCGAAACCGATGGAATGAACGAAACCGTCAAATTTCGGCCATACTTTAACCAGTTCGCTGAACAGGTTTTCGATGCTGTCATCTTCCGCAACGTCACATGGCAGCACGATGCTGGAACCCAGTTGAGCGGCAAACTCTTCTACACGGCCTTTCAGTTTGTCGTTCTGATAGGTGAACGCCAGCTCAGCGCCTTCGCGGTGCATAGCTTGCGCGATACCGTAGGCGATGGAAAGTTTGCTGGCAACGCCCGTTACCAGAATGCGCTTACCGGTAAGAAAACCCATAGCTTTTAATCCTTATAGTTACTGTTATGCGATCAACGTTCACACGTGGATCGTTATTAAAACGCGGCGATTCTAACATGAGTCGCCGAATGAGTTAATCCGACCACTGAAAGGCCGTGCGGCCTCAGCGATCCTGTCGCCAGGCATCTGCGGTCAATGCTTCGCCAAAATGGCCGGCAATTAAGCGCTTAGTGAGCTCATGCAGCGGTGATGCCAGCACGCTGGCGGTGCTGCCACGCTCGACAACTTCGCCCTGATGCATCACCAGAACCTGATCGCTGATGTGTTTCATCATGCCGATGTGCTGGGTCACATAAATATAAGCGATACCCTGTTTTTCCTGTAATTCCAGCATCAGATTTATTAACTGCGAGCGCATCGACATATCCAGCGAGGCCAGCGCCTCATCGGCAATAATGACCTTCGGGCGCAGGATAAGCGCACGCGCCAGTCCCAGACGCTGCTTCTGACCGGGGGCAAACATATAAGGGTAATAGCTGGCATGATCGGGTAATAACCCCACCATGCGCAGCGTTTCATAAATGCGTTTCTGTCGCGCCTCTGGCTCAAGGTCGGTGTTAAGCCTGAGCGGAAAGTCGAGTATCTGCGAAATACGCTGGCGCGGATTAAGCGATGTCGACGGGTCCTGAAAAATCATTCTGATACGCTGGCTACGAAATGAGTAATCACCATAGCGCAGAGGATGGTCGTCAATCAGGAGTTCCCCCGTACTGGGTGCTGTCATCCCGGCCAGCATTTTTGCCAGCGTCGACTTACCTGAGCCATTCTCACCAATAATCGCCAGCGTCTGCTTTTCCCGTAGCGTAAAGCTCAGAGGCTTCACCGCCTCCACGGTCTGCTGGCGAAACCAGCCGGTGCGATAGCGAAAGGTCTTACTCAGGTTACGTACTTCGAGCAGGGTTTCCACCATCTCACTCTCTCTCCATATTCAGCGGGAAATGGCAGGCGTACAGATGGTTTTTGGCACCTGACAGTAGCGGCCTTTCAATACATTTGCGTTGCGCATAGGGGCAGCGGGGCCCCAGGCGACAACCAATTGGCAGATGCTCCAACAGCGGAATGGCGCCTGGAAGCGTGTTGAGTCGACTTTTGTGTGGCATCGCACTGCCAAAATCAGGGATAGCGCGGATCAATGCCTGCGTATAAGGATGGTGCGGCGTTGAGATGAGTTCTTCACTCGGTGCGGTTTCTACCGTCTGACCGCAGTACATCACATTGATACGGTCAGCCCAGTTGCTCAACATCTGCAGATCATGGCTGATGAGCAGAATCGTGGTGTTATTGTTCTGATTAAGCCGCGTCAGCAGACGGAAAATCTGCGCTTGCGTGGTGGGCTCCATCGCATTGGTCGGTTCGTCGGCAATCAGTAGTCGCGGCTGGTTAGCGAGCGCAATGGCTATCATCACTTTCTGACACTCGCCATCGGTCAGCTCGTAAGGGAAGCTGCGCATCGCATCTTTGTGATCTTTAATACCCACGCGGTGTAGGAGCTCAATCGCGCGACGCTTGCGCCAGCCAAAGCGACGGAAAAAGCCCCCTTTCCAGGTCCAGCCAGGGATGTTTTGCATCAGCTGTTTGCCGATCCGCTCGGAGGGATCGAGACAGGACTGCGGCTCCTGAAAAATCATCGACACGTTATGGCCGAGCAATTTTCGCCGTTCGCGAGGCGACAGCCGCATCAGGTCGATATCATCGAAACGCATACGGTCGGCGGTGACGCGCCAGTTCTCTTTAGTGACGCCACAAATGGCCTTTGCAATCAGGCTTTTACCGGAGCCAGACTCACCCACAAGACCGCGGATTTCCCCTTCGGCCAGGGTCAGATTGACTCTGTCGACAGCTTTAACCCACTGTTCACCGGTTTTCACTTCGATGGTGAGATTACGTATATCGAGCAGCGGCATTATTCCACCCCCGCATTAATGGCGCGGCGAATGCCATCGCCAAGCAGATTGACAAGCAATACGCTGAGCATGATGGCCGCACCCGGGAGCATGACCGTCCAGGGGGCGACATAAATAAGTTCAAGGGCGTCCCCCAGCATGGCGCCCCATTCCGGCGAGGGGAGCTGTGCGCCAAGATCAAGGAAGCCAAGTGCGGCAATGTCCAGAATGGCAATGGAAAGCGAACGGGTCGTTTCAGTGACCAGTCCGGACGTCATATTGGGCAGCACAGCAAACCATAAAATATTTAAGGTGGAAGCACCGTCGAGACGAGCCGCAATGACGTACTCCTTCTCCAGTTCGTCATGCACCATGCTGTAAACCGAGCGCACCATTCGCGGCAGGATAGCCAGCCACACGGCGAACATGGCATGAGAAAGATGGGGACCGGCAAAAGCGACCACAATGATGGCCAGTAAGAGCGACGGAATCGACAGCAGGGTATCGAGAATATGGTTGAGCACAGCAGAACGCAGACCGTGCGTCGCACCCGCAATGACGCCCAGGAGAAGTCCGCACAGGGTCGCAGCGAGCGTGACGAGGAAAGCGCCGCCCACCGTTGGCGCCGCACCGCTGAGCAGGCGACTGAGAACATCACGGCCTAAATCATCCGTACCCAGGAAGAAAGAGACCTCACCGTAACGAGACCATGACGGCGGAAGCAACTGATAGCCCAGAAACTGCTGATCGATGCCGTAAGGGGCAAACCACTTGCCGAACAGGCACAGCAGGATTAGCCCGGCGCAGCCATACAGCCCAACCATAGCGGGGGTGTCGCTATAAAATTTACGCCAGACCATACGCAAGGCGCCCGGCGGGCGTTTTTCGCTATAAACATTATCGTAGGGCATATGAACCCGCTTTATCTTTATTAATCATGATTTACTTCTATTCATTTTTCTCTGGTGTACCGCAACTCAGCTGCCTATTGATGCTTTAAATTCGTTTAATCTGGATCATCGTGAAGGTTTTCAATTTACCCGCTTTGTGTACACTAATGTGTATATATTCCTGCGGGGTGTACACATTGCTCACCGACACAAAACTTAGAAAAGTTCTTGGCAAAAAAAGAGACAAAATTGAAGTCATTTCAGATGCTCACGGCCTTAATGCCCGGTTGTCTGTCACCGGCAGTATAACATTCTTTTACCGCTACAGATGGGAAGGGAAAGCAGCTCAACTGACGATTGGCGATTATCCAACCGTATCGCTATCTCACGCAAGGGAGCGCCGTCAGCAGTTCAGGGCGTGGCTGACTGAAGGATTTGATCCACGGCGCCAGGCAGTGCTTGAGAAGCAGAAAAAAATTGATGCGCTTTCAGTTAAAGAAGCATTCGATTACTGGGAGAAGTTTTACTGTATCCCCGAGGGGTTGGTGAAGATCAAGGTTAACCGCCGGGACTTCAACAATCATATCGCGCCGGTGCTCGGGAATATGATTGTTGACCAGACCACTAAGGCACACTGGCTTAGTCTATTTGACGACATGGGTAGGCGAGTGGTTACAGGGCAAATGCTTGGATTGATGCAGCGTGCATTCCGTTTCTGCTCTAACAGGGGGGTCATTAACCTAAATCCTTTAGAAAGCCTTCGTCGTTCAGATGTAGGTCTCTCTGCAGCAGTTAAGGATCGCAGGCTGAGCGATGAAGAAATTAAAACTGTTTGGAGCGTACTTCCGGAGATGAAGGGGCGGCAGCAATTAATCATGAAGTATCTTATCTTGACTGGTTGCAGGAGCACTGAGATAAGGACAGCTAAATGGGAATGGTTCGACTTCGTCGAAAAAACATGGACTATACCAGGGAGCGATTACAAAACGGGTAAATCGGTTAGGAGAGCCCTTCCGGAGGCCATAGTTAAAATGATGGCATCTATAAAGGAAACATCCGTATCGAAACACATTGTTACAGTGTCACGATACAACGGCCCGGAGGATGACAGGCCGCCAATGCAACCGAATGTCGCTTTATTCTCAGCCCAGATTATAGCCAAAACAGGGATGGCCCCGTGGTCACTTCACGACCTGAGGAGAACAGTGGCGACGCGTCTGTCTGAATTAGGCGCGCCTCCACATGTAGTTGAGAAATTGCTCGGTCATCATATGGCAGGGGTTATGGCGCGGTACAACCTGCATGATTACTTGGACGATCAGAGGCACTGGCTTGCAGTGTGGCAGAGCCATCTTGAAACGCTGATCGGTCAGCCTCTGGTTTGATACCTACTTTCTCCTCCCATTCCAGTAGATCAGACAGCCTCCAGCGCTTCGGGCTGCCATTTATTCTCGGCTGCGGGAATGGCTGAGAGAATGAGGCCGGCATCCGCGATGGCGTGCTCCAGAAATACAGCGTGCTACGTGAGATTTTGTACCTTGAAAGGACGTCACTGGTTATTAAAATCTCAACAGTGGAGTTCGTTACGTTGTTCATATCAAGCCTCTCAGTTGCATTGCCCTGGAAGATTCCTCAATCTACGAGCGTGAGTCATTGCTGTAGCCACATAGCTACATCTGCGGTTCACCACCTCCACCCAAACCTTCACGCCTTCAACCCTCACCGTATACGTCTCTTTCATCTTGCTGCGTCCATAGTCGCCGTATCTTTGATGGTGGGCGGCCAGTGCGATGTCGCATGCCTGGCGCGCCAGCGGAGATTGTTGATTGCCACGGTTAATCAGCCGCACGGTCATCTCCTTCAATGCGCTTAAACTCAATAACCCATACCCACGGGTTGGCCTGCCAGCTTTCTTCGCCATAGATGTGCTGCCATGTCTGGCCGAACCATGACCGGGAAAAATCGGGGTAACCAAACTGCTGGGATACCGCGTCGATAGACGGATGACTCGGCGGCGCGCCCTCTGCAATTGCATCCCTCTGGCTGATATCGTTCAGTCGTTCCACGCGCACGTCGGTAATCTCCAGCAGAATACGGCTGGCCCAGCGCGGCATATGGATTGATGGAGTCCAGCGCACATCCTCAGCTGGCGGCGCGTTCTCGTAGTGCGGTGGCACATGTGCAGGGTAGTTCGCACGATAAAGCTGTAATTCCGGCGCGCCAGCGCCAGCTTGCGCCCACGTCTCGCGCACCCAAAGTCGGTCCCCTGGCTGGCCGAACGTGCAAAGCATTGCCGCGAGGCGGCAACCCTCATAGCTGGCCTCGCCGTTTTTACCGCGCACTACCGGGTTTTTCATACCATGCTCATGGGAAAGTTTGATGATCCGGCGCGTCTGCGTTTTGCGCCCATCAAGAATGGCCCGCACCATTTCTGAGTTAAAAATCATTCCGCGCTCTTTCATGCTGTACGCTCCGGGTCGTATTTATCCCAGCAGTTAGCTTCGATATTTCGCAGCAGACGGCGTTCGGCCACCTCATCCACGCTGCGCCCGGTCAGTTCGGCAACCACTTTGTTGTTGTTCCGCGCCAGGATCTCAAGTTCTTCAATACTCCAGCCCATAGTTCCTCCTAGGCATGGGAGGGTTTCCCCTCCCGTGTCCCTTAGCCCACGTATTCAGGTTTCAGATCCAGCAGATTGACGCTGTATTTTTCGTACAGCTCATCGCCGAGGTGACGTTTGGCTGATGCCAGAATTTTCTCGGCTTCGGCAAATTGCTCGGTGGCGCCCGGTTCGCCAGGGTTCGGCAGGGAGTTGATAGCCGCTTCAACATTATTGCGAGCATCCACCAGGTAATAACGTTTAACTGCCTTGTTCTTCAGCTCAGTAAACAGCGCGGTACCGAGTACGACCTTCTGCGATTCGATATCAGCACGCACCGCCTTGGCGTTGTCGACATCCTGAGCAGCATCAATACGGTCGCGGAAGTCGTCTGCCATCACATCGATGTTTACTGCGGACTCCTGTCCTTTGGCAGCTGATTCCACTTCTGAGGTGATCTCCTTAACCGACATGCGCTGGCTTAATTCAGGGTTAATCTCACGTTCAGTACGTGCCTCAACCTCATCCGGGCTGTAAACACCCAGAATGACTTCAGGACAGTACAGGCGGCCCCAGTATTTGACGCCGAGATAGGCGATCTGCTGTTTAGGATTCGAGACCCATAACGGAGAATTACGCGTGACCACGCCAGACAGGTAAATGGGTTCACCCCAGGTGATTTCGCTTTCACCGCGCAAGATGGCCCCGACCTCAACATAGAGCCCAATTTCATCTTCGTCAGTCCAGTCGCGAACGCGCTCAGTTACCTGGTATTTACCGTTTTTGCCATTTTTTTCTTTGGTGACTTCGCGGGTCCGTGTGCAGCGCTCCCATTCACCGCCATAGCGATAATGGAAGCGTCCACGGATGGCACTGGAGCTGGCAATAACTGCGTTTATCAGCTGGGCTTCATAGCCAAGAACGCCGTTTACCAGGTGGGTTTTCTGCGCGACCGCATAGGGATTCATGCCCCACTGCAGGGCCTGCATTACGATAGCCATGCAATCAGCGGGTTTACCTGCAAGGTGTGCAGGGACAGTGACCTGAGAATCAGCCATAAGGTTGGCGAATGCTGTTAACTGGCCCAGCGCCTGGACGTTGAAAATGGCATTGCTGGCAGAGATAGTGTTTGGTGCCTGCTGTTCGGTGGTGATGATGTTCGTGTTTTCCATGGTTGATCCCCTTATGCATTTGCCAGAGTGCGCAGAAATTCAAGGCGGCGCAGGTCGTAATCAGTAAGCTCATCGGCGTAATCGTCAGTCACCGGAGCTGGCCATTCGCCAGTATCAAAAGCGTTTGCGATTGAACGCATGGTGGTCTGGTATTCCAGCGCGCCCAGCTCAATCAGTTCCGGGCTGGCCTCGACGATGGCTATCCAGTGATAACCCTCGTCTTTGTTGACGAAAATCCAGAAGAACTGGTCAAGCGCCGCGGTGTTCATGTACATGGATGCGCTCAGGTGGTAATCGCGGTCGATAATCTCGCGGTGCAGCTTCGCCCGCAGGCCAGACTGCTTGACGTTCCACATGCTGATGGTTTTGAGGTCAACGCCGATTCGTACACCGCTCATGTCAATTTCAAGGTCAGGGCGAACACGGATTTCGAGACCGGTTTCATCATCGATGCCGAAATAGCTCGTCTCAACAACGCGGTTAGGATGAGTTAAGAACTTACCGGCAGTCGGGTGTGACAGCAGGGCATCCTGAATGGCCTGGGCCGTCGCCAGCTGCGCGCGGGTCACCAGAATCTTGTCATCCGGGTTGTCGCGCCACGCATCCAGCAGTTCGTCAGCGATTACCGCATCCGGTTTCACGGACTTCACTGCCTGAATCAGGTCCGCTTTAGTACCGGACACTTTCAGCGGCGCGGGCTTCTGAGCTTCCTGTGCAACCAGGTCAGGGTTGATAATCGCCAGTTGCTCAAGGAGAGCATCACGGCTACCGCTGGTTTTCACCGGCGCGGGCAGGGTGGCGTTGTACTCTTTGATGCAGGCTTTCATCGCTGCAGCTGTCTGTTTCTGGTCTGCCTCAATGCGCTGGAATTCGGCTGGCAGAGACATGTAGCTCTGTCCAGTCTCTTCAACAGATGACCCCATTGGCACCGGAGCGGGCAGCGTGGCGTTATGCTCTTCCAGCAGGGCTTTGATGTCGTCACCGCTTAACTGCGGCGCCAGGCTGGCATTGTGTTCATCAATGAACTCGCGCAGCGTCGCCGTGGTGGTAAACGCACCCTCAGGGATAACCGGTTCAACGCTGAATTCAGCATCCAGATTTTCCGGTTGCAGTGCCAACGCATGCACCAGGTTGCCCATATCCAGCACTTTGGACTGCTCGCGGGCGATGGTTTTGGCGACGTGGCGCGCGTTGAAATACATCAGGCTGACACGGGCGTCTTTTACCTGTGTGCTGCTGATACCATTGGCTGCGTGGTAGACGTTATTCGGCAGGCCTTCATAACGGCCCGGTTCGAAATAGGCCGGGTATTCAGGTTCAGGTTCGGTAGTGGCATCCTGCAACTCTTCGGACTGATCGAATTTCGCCATCGCAGATGCCAGCATTTCGCCGACCGGAGCCAGAATCTCTTTGGCTGTCAGGGTAGCTGTTTCTGTACCAGACTCATCAACGCTCTGGCCTGCTGATACCGCGCTACCAGCTTCGCTTTCGACCTGGACAGTCGTTTCCATCTGCACATTGTCGGTAGCCTCTTCTGATTTAGTGGTGGTGCTGGTGGTGGATTGCTGGCCCATCAGGTTGTCGATGGAGAAAATGCCGGCGCCAAGGTTGGCGACGTCTGATTTTGTTGTGGTCACCGCCTCAGGTTTACTGGCAGCCTCTACCGCCATTTTCCCAACTACAGCAAATCCAGTGTCCAGCTTATCGAGGCTCTCAACCGGTTCGGTACCCTGAATAACTCCTGCAACCACTGCTGCACTATCAATCTGGCGGGCGGCCGCGAGGGTTTCGGCGGTTGGCTTGGTGTGATCAGTTTCGGTAAGGTTGGCGTTTATGTAACCGCTCAAACGACCTGAGGATTTGTAATGCTCAGGATGAGCGCTTCTGATAACGGCGAAAATTGCTGCGCGGGAATAATCTAGAATGCCGGGCGTTTTGCGCAGCACCGCAGACCATTCTTTGAACGGGCTTTCTTTGGTGGATACGATTTCTTTTGCCCGACGATAGATCCCGCCAGGAATGTTGTAGATGTCGAAGTCCATAGGCATAGTTGCCGCAGCAATTTCGACATCCAGCGTGTCCAGCGTGTGGACGTAATCGGAATTACGATCAGTCGTGATTCCACCGCCAGAAGTTGTGCCAGCATCGGTGCGTTGAATAGCGGAGACCCGCTTACCGGCAGCCCACTCCTTAACGAGCAACCCGCGGTCTACATGGTGTGTACCCAGCCAGGCTTTTGTGAAGGCGACCACCGCCCCCAGCTCATGGCGTTTATCCTGAGGGAAGACCGCTTTGATTGCCTGGGTGTATTTCCAGACATCGTTGGTGGACAGTTTTTTCATACCGTCAGCGTTTTCAGACGCCAGCAGCATGTTCTGGATATAACTGTTGTCCATGTCCAGTTCCAGCGCGGAGATTTCTTTGCGCTGTTCTGCAGTGACGTGGTGAGTAAACTCATCGACGATGAACTGGGACAGAAGTAAATTGCGAAACGACAATTGGGCAACCGGCCACAGCATAGCCTCTTCAACGTCGCTGCTAAAATCTTCCGAAGTACCGTCCTCAGACTTTGCACTTAGCCAGTCTTTAACCATCTGATTACGCGCCTCTGGTTCAGCAGCGATCCAGTCAGTTACAAACTCGACCAGCATCGTCTGGTCATGCTCTTCATCCTGAGGAAATACTGATTTAACTGCCTGAACAAGTTTCCATTCGACGTGCAGAGACAGGTCGGCAAACTCAGCAACATCGCTGATGGCCTGGAATAAGTTCCGCATGTACAAATTGCCTTCATCCATCGACAATTCGCTGGCGGCAATCTGCTGATCTTTTGTTACGTGGGTCAGGTATTTGTCATTCAGCATGTAGATGGCAAGACGAACGGCCAGCCCGCGCTTCTCAACCGGTACAGTTGCGACAGCGTCAGGTGCTGCATTTTCTTCGGCAGTTTCCAGCGCGTCTGGCAGTTCGGCACCAGTATCAACAACTGCTGCGCTCGGTGCGGGGTGGAACTCATCTGCCGGCGCCTTGCCGGCTTTCAGTTGCCATGTACGGCCATCGTCAGCCAGTTCATAGCGTTCGCACCAGGTGTAATCCACTGCGCCTTCTTCAGGCAGGTCGTTAACTACCGGAAAATCGGTGCGGATCGGTTTTGCGTAATCTTTACCACGACCGGTTTCGATTTCGGCGTCTTCCAGCGCAACATCCAGCTGCAGGTTTGCGCGCGCTGCACTTTTCGCAGTGAACCAAATCACCGCATCTTTCTTGCCAGACTTCTGACTGGCTTTAAGCAGATGGAAAGATTCCATGTCAGATCCTCATTTTTGGATGTAAGATCCCCGAGCCATTGATAGCGCCCATTGGGTATTCATTGGTTTTGGTAATTTCCGGTGTACTTTGATCGGTGGCACCGGACGTACAGGCCCGCTTCGGCGGGTTTTTACGTTATGGCTCGTTTGCCATCTGGTGATGCTCTGCGCACTGCTTAGAGCAATAATCGTGTTCTTTGCGCGCCAGCTGTGCGCCCTGGATAAAGAGCAATTCGTTTTTAACTTCTTTCCCTTGCTCAATCGGTTTGCGGCAGTACGCGCATTTGATTTCCACGAATCACTCCTTTCACAAATTCGCGTTGTAACCAGCCGGTTGCTCACCTCCGCGCACAATGCCTTCAATCTCAAAGCATTCGCCCGATACCTGCTGCTCAACGGCAGCTGCTTCACATGCCTGCTGGCTTTCGTACACGCCCAGCACCACATCCTGAAAATCACCGTTGGTCATGCCGACGGTCAGAACTAAAGCGAAAAGGGTGTTCATCGCGTAGCCCCTGCTGCGTAGTGGAATTCCTGCACTGCCTGGTGCCACATGTGGGCATCTTCGAGAAATAGGGCAATGACGATTTTGTTTTGCGCTGCGCGGACCCGGTTCAGGTCAACGGTGCGAACAGTGATTGCTTCAGACAGACCAGCGATAACCATTTGCTCTCGATTCAGAACGACAGAATCGCGGGGGCTATCTACTAAGCTCAGGCGCCAGAGTGAGCCATTAGCTACAGGTTTGACCTTGTACTGCTGATTGTTGTGAGTGACTACCATCTAATCCCCCGGTCTTTCCCGGCGTCAGAACGTTAAAGAAACCTGTGCGCATAGTTGTGTTGCGATGGGATTATGATAGCTATACGTATTATTGATAGCAATACTTATTGATATTAAATAATAGCAATTTGCATTAATACTTTGATAACAAAAGGAATTTAATTTTGTAAAAACTGCGTGCTATGCTCAGAAAAGCGTCGAAATGGAGCTTCGTATGGATATGATTGACGACAAAGCGGGACTAATTCTGAACGCGATCGGCCTGGCGGTGGTTGAGTTGATAGGCGAGCGCGTACCGATCACCAGAGATAACCTGGTAGATAAGCTGGAGCACAACCGGCGTGAGACAGGGAACGTGATAGGGAAGGGCGTGAACAGGGATGCGGCGGAACTTGTGAGGTGAGGAATATGAGACCACCAGTTACAGATGAAGAAATTGAGTTACTCAAAGCGGATTTGGACAGGCTGGAGAAAAGTCAGCTAGTGGGGATTGAGGCTTATGAGGCATTGCAAATCTTGGAGATGCGCAGGCAGACCGCGAAGCTTGAATTCATCAAAAGGTTGCTGGTTAAAGACGGTAAGTAGAGCAATAAAAAACCCGGCGCGGTGGCCGGGTTTTTAAACATATATCAATTAATGAAGCATCGAGGAAGCTTCAAGCATTTTTTCGAAATAATGACTCATATCATCTTTACTAAAAGCATTAATTAAATTATCTGTATGTTTTTCTAATAAGTTGAGTTGCTGTTTCGCGCTTTTTTCCTGAGCGGTTGTTTCAGCGGCATAGATAACAAAAGAGTCAATATTGTGGCTGAAAACTTCACACGCTTTACTTATGGTTAATGCACTTATAGCTGCCTCACCCATTTGTTTTTTAACATTCTCAGAGCGAAAATCTATTGTTTCAGTTAAATGATACTTACCATTTTTAAGTAAAAAATCTGCCATAAGTCCTTCATCCGAGCTGATGGGATAATTGGCAACAACCTTGTGGTTGTAAAGGTCTTCATTATACTTGCTAAAAACCCCGTTCCGAATAAATGTATCTTTTATATCGAAAAATATTTTTCTGCTAACGCGCTTATGAGATGCTCTCTGCGGGTTAACGAGTCTTGCCATCAGCTCGTTAATTTTTGTTTCATAAAGAGCCATATCACCTACAGTGAAGACTCCAAAATCAGAGAGAGAAAGAGAGCCTTTGAATAATCGAGGAAGAAGATAAATATCTTTCATTACCTTTGATACATCAAAAAAAGAAGAGGTTAAATCTTCCAGATATTCAAGGTTTAACCCTTTATCAATAGCGCGAAGTTTTGAAACGGAATTAATCATTCTAACGTCAATTTCATTGTCACGGTAAACAATCATTCCAACGTTAATCGTCTCACCCTTTTCAAGATTAGGTGTTACTCTGATTAAGCTGTATTTGAATGTTGTCATGACATTATCTCCTGTCTTATTGCTTCTAGGCGCATCGCCTTATCTTCACTATCCCACCATCGCAAAATGTATTCTTTGTGCATAGGCGGTAGCCATTCTTCAGGCATAGAAGACAATATATCAGAAATCACTGACACGCCAATTTTATCGATTTTGTCAAGGATATTCAAAGCTACAGCGCGAAGTTCGGGAGTATCCCCAACCATTTGCTTGGCGTGGTTCCAGTTAACAACTGTTGTCGAATCAGTAGGAAGCGTAAGCGCGGTGCTTCTTGGCCAGCCAATAACGAATGAGCTTAAACTAAAATCGAATGTTTTAACGATTACTTGGTCTCTACTATTATGCATATAGAGATAATTATTCAGATGGCGATCAATGTTATGCACAAACTGGTCAAAGGCGTAAATTGCCCATAACTGCCTTTTAAGCGAATCACTAGCATTAGTTAGTATTCCTAGCCATTGCGGAGCGCTTAGGCCTAACTTCCAAGCAGCATGTTCTATTCTTGAACCAAATACATAGTTTCCATCAGCTATACAGCGAAGGACCTTACATACTGGGGTTGCAATGCCACACTTTTCAGCAAGGCATGTACAGAACCATTCTGCTGCAGGTACCTGAGTCGGGTTTTGTACTGGAAAAGGAGTGCTACCATTTGTTCCTTTTACTGCATATTCCATCTCATCGCTTGCGACCGCGAATCCAGAAAGATGAACAGTACCAAGTCCAGATGGAGTGTAATCGTTGAACTCTAACTCAAAAAGATTACCTTGCTCCGGTAATTCGCTGTTTTCTGGTTCATTTTCTTGAGCCACTTTGGTATTCCTCCAGCCTGACATTGGAACCTCTGCTAACGTTAAGTTGATTTATTTCCACGGAATTATCGGTACAGATTAGTTTCAATCAGCCTGGGCTTTGATTGAATAGTGTCCAAAAATCTGATTTTTTATCAAAAAAATCTATGATTAACGAGATGAATTCCCTTAACAATCCGCTCCGTTAAGCACTTCTTGTGAAGCCTTTCCAGCCAAGCGCCAACCAAGTGATCTAATTCCTACATCTCATTGCGTTGAGACCTGCCTAGCCATGCTTCCTGTACGTCTGCGGCATGCCTAACTGTTATCCAAACCGCTTGTAAGCAATTGTCTGCTTGATGAGCACCTTAGCCATGATGTGAAAGCGATCCAGATCTCCATCCTCGATGTACCACTCTTTGTACCGGGCGTTATCAGATATCACCAACAATTTGTCCTTGTGCATCTGCAGCCGCTTAACATGCAGTGTATTGCCAAACACAAAAACGTACACACCATCGCCGTCGAAATGCCGCACACCGATGTTTACGAATATTTCATCGCCTGGGTCAATCGTGCCTTCCATGCTGTCACCGCGAACGGTGATCACTTTAACCTGAGAAGACGGTACCGGGCCAAATAGGGCATGACCTTTTTCCGGTGTGTACTCAATCGCTCTGATGGTTTCGATAAAGTCGGTCGACAGCATAGAACCCGGCCCCGCGCTTGCATGAACATCCAGCACATCGACTCTGTAGATATCAGTGCGAGGCTGAGCGACAACTTCCGCAGGCTTCTGGCCATCAGCCCGCATGCTTCCTTCGCCAGTAGAAAGCCATTCCGTTCTAACGCCAAGTGCATTGGCAATCTCAACGATTTTTGTCGAGCCGCGAGCATTGCCACTGGTGAGGCGCCAAATGGTGGGCTGAGCGACACCTGACGCTTTCGCGAGAGCGCCCTGAGACATGCCGGACAATTCCATTGCCTGGTTAAGGCGGTCTGCAAGAGTTTCTTTTTTCATAGTTTTCAATTTATACGCTTGCGTATTGGTGGTCAAAACACGTTTAGCTATTGCCAACATTAATACGCATTGCTATTATCCATATCGACCAATACTTAAAGGAATTGGATATGACCAACAAAGTTATCCAGCGAGCAATTGACATCGCTGGCAGCCAAAAAAAACTAGCCGATCGCTGTGGTGTTGCTCAACCAACCGTGTGGCGCTGGCTTCATGGCGGCGGGATTGATGCACGTTACGTGATGAAAATCGTGTTTGCCACTGAAGGGAAAATCAAAGCGGCAGATATCAGGCCCGATCTCGCGCAACTTCTCAGCGCAAATAATACTGCCGCCTAACCGGCGGTACTAACCACGAAAGGGAAAGCAATGCACACGCAATCACTTACGTATCAACAGAGTACAGGATTAGGCCATCCCGTTCTGATTTATGAAAATCATCGAAAGCCCGCTGCGGCCGGTATAAACCACGACGACATTCGGTCTGCCGTTCGTGCCTGGGCAGCTGATTGCCGTAGCCGTGAATTTGTTGCCGCGCTGATCGCAGAAGAGTGGCGCCGCGCTGGTGGTGAAGGGCTGGATATACCGACTGACTCGCATCGCCAGATGCAGAAGATTTTCCGCTGGCTGGACGGTGAGACAGAGTACGCAGCTGAAAACGTTCGCCTACTGACGCCGGCGATCCTAGCTGTTCTGCCACTGGAATTTCGTTCCCGCCTGGCGCCGCAGGAAGACACAATGGCGCGCATTGCGGCAGCGATGAAGGAGTGTGCTGAAGCCAAGCAGGCCGTGCTGCTGGGTGCCCCAGAACATCAAAAGCTGAAGGAGGTAAGCGAGGGGATAGCAAGCCTGTTTCGGCTGATGCCGGATCAGGTTGGCCCACTGATGACAATCGTAACGTCGATGCTGGGGGCAGTATGACAGGTTCAAAAATGGCGAAAGCCGCGGTGCTCGAACACCAACGGCTTTCAGGCGCAATAACTTTGGGCAATTGCGGAGAGCAGTATGTCAAACACCGCTGAAATATACAAATTCCCTATTCAAACCGAGCAAACAGGAGGTCTTATGGCCGACCTGTCCAACGGGTACACCAGGATCGCAAACGAGATTCAGAAGCTGAAGCCGCGCCTGCGCATGTCGGGACGTGAATGGCAATGCCTGGAAGCGGTTATCTGGCTGACCTACGGATGGAACAAAAAACAGGACCGGGTTACGAATACTGTCATTTCCGGGCTTACCGGGCTTGCCGATTCGCATGTTTCTGATGCGATAAGCGCCCTGGCTGAGCGTGGAATTATTTTCAGTCACAAGCAGGGCGTGATGAAAATAGTCGGTATAAATACTGACCTATCTGCCTGGATTTTGGACAAACCGAAAACGGGAAAAGTCTTCCCGAAAACGGGAAAATCTTTCCCGAAATCGGGAAAAACCTTCCCGGAAACGGTAGACACCCAAGACTATAACAAGAACAGTATTAAAAGATCTTCGTCTGAGAATTCTGACGAATCCTCCGACGACCCTACCGAGAAGTTTCTTTCTCGTCACCCTCAAGCAGTCGGCGGTATTTACACACCGTCCGGTAAATCATGGGGAACCGCCGAAGACCTTCGTGCCGCAGAGTGGATTTACGCTCAGTTGCTGGTGGTTAACGCGAGTCTGTCCGAGCCGCGCTGGGTCGAATGGGCAAACACCATCCGACTGATGCGCGTGCAAGACTTCCGTTCTCATCATGAGATTTGTTCATTGCTCAAATGGGCCAGCCAGAACGATTTCTGGAAAGACAATATCCTCAGCCCTTCAAGCCTTCGCAAACAGTGGGACAAGCTCACCACGAAGCGCCAGAGCCTGAGTAGCGGTGTTACTCGTGGCGGTACCGCTATCGACTTCAACAACACCGACTGGATCAACGAGGTGCTGAAATGAAAAATCTCTCTGAGCAACTTCACAACTTCGACCGTGAAAACTTTCGACGTGCCGCCAACGGAATGCCAGAGGTGCAGGATGCAAGCGGCCCGGTGCGTCAGGCAGAGCAGGTAGCGGAGATTTTTAACTCGCTGTTCGCACGTTTGCGTGCTGCATTCCCGGCTGCCGTATCTGCCATTCGCACCCAGGGCGAGTACGACGAGATTCGCCGTCAGTGGCTTCTGGCTCTTGGGGAAGCTGGGATCACCAGCATGGAACAGGTCGATGCTGGTATGCGCGTTGCACGTCGTCAGGAGAAACCATTCCTGCCGTCGCCCGGCCAGTTCGTCGCCTGGTGCCGTGCTGAGGAAAGCGCCGCTGTAGGTCTGCCTGACCAGAACGAACTGGTTGCCCTGGTGTACCAGTACTGCCGCATTCGCGGTAGCTACCCTGACGCCGAGTCTTATCCGTGGCCCGGTAAAACCGCAGACAAACAGCACACCACCAAATCCAAAGCCTGTTACTGGATGGTCACCACCCTGAGCCAGCAGATGCGTCTGCAGGGGTTCACCGACGGTGAGCTGAACCGCAAGGCCGGAGATGAGCTGGCGAAGATGGTGAAACGCGTCCGTAGCGGCGAGGTGTTACCTGAGCCTGTAGTGCGACTGCCGGTGATGGGGAAAAAACCATTAAGCCGTGAAGAGAGCCTGTCCAAGGTTCAGGAAATCCGGGCGAAGTTTGGATTCAAGGGCGGGAGGGCATGAGCATGGCACATAAATACGCAACCAAAGAACTCCGCGAGCAGCTGATTCGCGACATCATCGCCCTGGTCAAATCACGAGGGCGCCTGACAACCTCTGAGGCCGCTGCGCATTTTGGCGTTGAGCAGGAAACTATGCGCCGCCGATTCCTTGACGCCGGGGCCACTGGCGAAGTAATCCGCTTTGAAAAATTCGGCCTTTTCCGCAACGAAAAAGCGATAGCGGAATACAACATCGCTCGCGCACGCCGCCCGTATGGCCAGCGACGTTTGAAGATTGAAGCGATGCAGCGAAACGGTAATGGCATTTTCGATGAGTGCCGCCAGAACTGGCAGGGCTACCGCATCCACAAAATTTTCGGGAGTGCACAGGCATGAAACCATACGCATATGACCGCCGTGACGAACATGGCTCAATCCAACTACACAAAGGTGTCTCAACACCTCGTGTTCGTGCTGATGAAAAACTGATCCCGCTGTATTCGGCTGAACAGCTTGCAGAACTACTCGATCAGGTCCGCCTGCTGACTGAGCAGCGCGACGCGTTGGTGGCGGAAAGTGTGGCGCTGAAATCAAATTTGATGTTCTGGGATGCAGAAGACCCTGAAGCGCCGTATGAACACCCAGATGAAATCGCGAGTGAATGTGAGATGGACGTTGATGACATCTTTGATGTTCAGGTTGCCGCCCGCATGCCGAACCGAAAATATCGCGTCGTAACTATGACTGATGACGAATGCCGGACCGAGCAGGTTGGTAGTAATGAAATCCAAACCCCCGCCACCGACGCCGCAATCGCAGCCCTGCGAGCAGAAGGGGTGGAGATGTTTGCAGCCGAAATGTCTGCCCAGCATCAAAAATTACAGTCTGGAGGGTATTTCGACAGGCAGGTTGTTATCTACGCCAAGTTTTATGAACTTGCGTCTTCATTCGCCCGCCAGCTTCGCGAGAGCAAAGGAGCGCAGGGATGATTACCGGCACCAGTAATTTCGACGAAGTACCAGAGGTTCAATGCAACATATGCGGTGGTTATTACAAGGCTGACGAACCCGAGCAGCATGAGTGCGAATTACCAGAAATCGAGTGTGACATTTGCGGGTTTAAAAGTACGTCGCCTGACGGCGCGCACTATTGCTGCGAGGACAATAGCAATGATTAGCAACGAACAGATTCAGGCACTCCAGGCGCAGATGAAGCGCAAACACCGTAACTGGACTGCGAGCGTAATGCGCACCTGCGATTATTGCGGGCATCATAAAGATACCGTAACGGAAGACGATGGCAGCGCCATCTGCGCATCCTGCTGCGACGCTGAGTATGCAACCATTCTGGCAAATGTTGCTGAAACCCTGCTGGCAGAGCGTGACGCTGATAAGGCGCTGATTGCTGATCAGGCGAAGCGCATCGACCAATTACAAGGCGAGAATGAATACATCCGCAAGCGCTTCAAAGAAACCGACCTGATGTTTGGCAAAAACCTCCTGGTCATGCAGGCGGCAATTATCGAATGGCAAGGAACTGGCGACGCTAAAAATGGTTTAGCCTGGATTTATAACACACTGTTTGGACCTGGCGAGCTACCTGACGAAGCGGAGAAAGATGCTCAGGCCTACTTTGACCGTAAATATGCGCCGCTTGACGAAGAGCTTATGGCGCTTCACCAGTGGTTTTGGGAGCAAAGCGAAGCAGAACGCGCAGCCGCTGGCATCACCCTGACCGTGGGAGGGGAAGAAAAGTGAAGCGCGAAATTTGTGATGTTTTAGCTCCGGGCCACTGTTGCCCGGGTCACGATAAATACCCTGCGGATAAGTACAACAATCGCCGTTCAGTTCATGCCAGAGCGGAAGGAATCAAACGAGAGCATCGCCATGCCCGCCGCGTAAAAAGGCAGGAACTTGATGCCGAAGTTAAATTGGTCGTGGGAGGGGAGTGAAGTTGGAGCAGAGAATTTTAGACATGTGCTGCGGCTCCCGCATGTTCTGGTTCGACAAACAGGACTCACGCGCCGTGTTCTCCGATATCCGAACCGAAGAGCACAAGCTTTGTGACGGGCGCAGCCTGGTCATCAATCCTGATGTTGTCGCCGACTTTCGCGATTTGCCGTTTGCCGATGCCTCTTTCCCGGTTGTGGTATTCGATCCGCCACATCTTGAGCGTGTTGGTGAAAACGCCTGGATGGGCAAGAAATATGGTCGACTGAACAAAGACACCTGGCGTGATGACCTTCGCGCTGGGTTCGCAGAAGCATTCAGGGTGTTGCGGCCACACGGCGTTCTCATCTTCAAATGGAACGAAACCCAAATACCAGTGAGCCAGATTCTGGCATTGACAGATGCAAAACCAGTGATTGGCCAGCGCACCGGAAAAGGCGACAAAACCCACTGGATTATCTTCGTGAAGGAGTCCGTATGACACACGAACTGAGCAAAGAGCTTCTGCAAAAAATTATCGAAGCGGCTGATGAAATCATAACGGTGCGTGATGGTACGAATGAAGATATCAGCCAGAACGATACTGAAACGATTATCGGCCTTTACGACCATTTCAATGACAATCTGGCACCGCCTGCCGTGGTCAAGGAGCTGGCCCGCTTCGCACTGGTGGCATACGAGCAAGAGCCGGTGGCTGATGTTGTTGCATGGTCTCATCCTAACGAGGAGAGAAAATGCGATGTACAGTTGCGTAGTTTTGATATCCCACCTGGTCCGCTCTACACCCACCCCGCGCCATCAATCCCGGCAGCGGTGGCTGATGAGGTGATTAGCATCATAGAGAGTCATGCCGAAAGGATGGATGCAGCCGCAATATCAGCGGAATGCTTCGAAGAAGACCGGCGCAAGCGTTACGCAGCCATGATATTACGTGGTGTTGCGAAAGAATGCCGCGCCGCCATGCTCCAGACTGAAACACAAAACACACCTCAAAATATTCCGGCAGGTTTAGTCGAGGCTGTTCATCGGCTGTTTGATAGCGATGGGAGCCGTGGGTGCTTTAGCGCGATACAGTGCTATGACGCCCACGAAGAAATCGAACGCTTACTAGCCTCAGCGCCGAAAGGGGTGTGATAAATCAAGAGCGGGGATATACTCCAGTCTGGAGGTACCCCCAATGAAAAAATCAGAAATGTTTGCAGCAATAAAACACGCGGTCGATACAGCAGCGAAAGGCGACCGCACTGTTACTATTCAGATGCAGATTATTAAATTTCATAGCGAGTTAATTACCGTTTCTGCAAAGGAATTTGTCGAAGAAATTGGGCTTAAGCCGTCGCTTGTGACGTTGTTTACCGATTCTATGAAGTTGGCGGCAAGACTAAGGGCATCTTCATGAGCGACTGGAATTTAGCAGCAAAACCGCAGGAAGAAATGGACAAGGTAAACGTCGATTTGGCAGTTGCTGGGGTAGCGTACAAAGAGCGCATGAACATGCCGGTTATCGCCGAACAGGTGGCACGTGAACAGCCTGAACACCTTCGCGAATACTTCATGGAGCGCGTGCGCTTCTATCGTGAGAAGAGCCTACAACTTCCGCGCGCAAGCGACCCGCGCTATATTGATATGGCCGGGGCCATTAAAAAATAAGGAGATAAAAATGGAAGATAAGGATTTTGAAAGCTTGTTGCGTGCGATGTATCCGCACCCTGATGACAATGATAATCAGTCGGATATTGATGAGTTGTGCCGGTTGCGCTTGGGAGTAGGGTTCGAGGATTTCGTCAGAGTAGCGAATGCGTTACTTCCGCTGACCGTGCCTACCCAATCGCCTAAAACCCAGTCGTATTTCCATTCGTTCTGGGTGGATGGGACTTGTTATGTTTACCGGGAATCAGATATCTAAAATATTGGTTTGTTGGTTTGATTTTCAGAAATCACCTGTTCATAATACCAGTATCAGCCTGAACAACTGACAACCTGTGCGCCACGGAGAAAACCATGGCGCAATTACAACTTCTCAAGCACTCCTCAGGAATCCTGATCCCCGCTACACCGGAGAGCAGCGATTTTCTGCATTCTAAATGTAAGCTCGGCGCGGTACTGGAAGGCGAATTCCGCCAGGTACGCAATGCCGCTTTACACCGCAAATATTTCTCTCTCCTGAATCTGGGCTTCGAATACTGGGAGCCGAACGGCGGTGCGATAACGCCTGCTGAAAAATCCATAGTAAATCGCTATGTGGGTTATCTGTCCCTCCGGGTGGGTAGCGGTGACGTCCTTACGTCTTATGCAGAAGAGTTCTTTGCTGACGTAGCAGAGCGCCGTTCATCAAATATCACTGCCAGTAAATCGTTCGACGCTTATCGGGAATGGGTCATAGTAAGCGCCGGGTATTATGACATCGTTAACCTGCCGGATGGCACCCAGCGCAAGCGAGCAAAAAGCATTTCATTTGCAAACATGGACGACACCACGTTTGCCCCTCTCTACAACGAATCTCTCAACGTGTTATGGCGTTTCATCCTCTCCCGCGCATTTACCAGCAAAGCGGAAGCAGAGAACGCTGCGGCGCAGTTGATGAGTTATGCGGGGTGATCATGGCTAAAAAGGAGAAATGCCTTTTCTGCGGTGAGCCCGCAACGCTCTATTGCGATGGGATCATCGGCTGGGATGCAGACGAGGATGAAAATCCTCACCTATGTAACGCTCGGGGAATGTTCACATGTGATGCGCCCATGTGCTCGACGTGTGGGACCTGGCACGGAAACATCTTCTTTTCAGGTAAAGCCGGCAGCATGGAAACAAGGGATTATTGCCCCCTTTGTCAGGCCCTTTATCAGAAAGGTGAGGTGATTCGGGAAGACCATCACCGAAAAGGGAAGACAATTCGTGAGCCGGTCCTGGCTGAAGAACAGGCATCAATAATTCGGCAGGCACACTGGAACAGCTATCTGAATGAGCACCGGCGGGAACTGAACAGCATTCAGGGAGGTGGACAACAATGCCTGCCATTCTGAAAAAGAAACCACGCCGTAAATGCACCGTGTGCCGTGAGTGGTTTCATCCGACCCGTGACGGCCAGTTTGTATGCTCGTTTGAATGCGCTAACGCCCATGGCAAAGTTGCGAACGACGCCGCAAAAGCAGAAAAGCAGAGGAAAGATAAAGCCAGGCTGGTGGCGGAAAAAAAAGCTGATCGCCAGCGCCAGGCCGAACGTCGAATGGCGGTGAAGCCGCTCAGCTACTTCATCAAGCAGGCGCAGAAGGCCTTCAACGATTTCATCCGGTACCGGGACCGGAATCTACCGTGCATAAGCTGCGACCGTCATCATGATGGCCAGTACCACGCAGGGCACTACCGCACGACTGGAGCCAACCCGGAGCTGCGATTTGATGAGGATAACTGCCACAAGCAGTGCTCGGTTTGCAATAACCACCTCTCCGGAAACCTCACCGCATACCGACCAGCGCTGATGGCCAAGATCGGCCAGGAGCGCTTTGACACGTTGATGGGGCCACACGCGCTGACGAAATTGACTCGCGATGACTATATCCGGATCCGGGACGAATACCGCTCGAAACTGAAAGCGCTCAAACAGCAGGAGGCCGCATGACCGTCTTCTACTTCAACCGGTACCAGGCCGAAAGCGTTGCGCGTGCATGTCTCAAGGCGATTGCGCGCCACACCAAAGAACCAGTTAAACAACCATCGCAGCAAACTACAGGGGCCGCCGCATGAACGAACAATATCTGCAATATGTCCGCGAAGAAATCGCGCTGGCCACTGCCGACTTTAGCGGCCGCACAAAGGGACAGCTTATTGCACTGGTGGAACAGCTCCAGTTCACGCACGAACGGTACCCGCGAAAGCGCCAGTATGTTTTAGATGAGGTATCTGGCAAGAAAATCATGCTTAGAAACCCACCAGTGCCCGGTAAGCAGTCACATGCCAAAGGAACTTCTATCCCTCAGGTCATCCCGGTAGAGTTTTCAACGGCAAGCTGGCGCCGCGCCATCGCGAAACTGGAAGATACCGAAAGCGCCTGGGTGAAGTGGAATTACCTTCATGATATTGATTTTCGCCTTCAGGCTGCGATTGTGCAATATGGCTGGCAGTTGTTCAGCGAAACGATAAAAGAGCGACGCATAGCGGGGAAGACCAAAGAAAAGCTGAAGGCCCTCATCTGGCTGGCTGCCCAGGACGTTAAAGAGCAACTGGCCCGGCGTGAGAGTTATCAGTTTGCTGAACTTGCATCTTTGATGGGGGTGGCTGATTCAACATGGACGGAGACGTATAAACCTCATTGGCTGGCTATGGCTAGAATATTCTTCGCGTTGGATAAGCAATCGCTAATTTCAGTTTGCCGATCACGTTCACATCAAAAGGCATCAAATTTACATGTAAGTATTGCAAAACCGAACTAAACAAGCCATATTTGAGTCTACTTTGATATGCTGCCTGAATTGTAATCGGCGGCAGGAAGATAAGATTCACGATTAAAAGGCCTCGCATATTGCGGGGCTTTGTCGTTTCTGGAGGGTGTGATTATGTGCAAATAATACGGATTGACCGCAGCCGAAAGGCAATGCAGTAGTCATGATGCTGCCCTGAGTAGCCACTGGGCGAGCCTGTGTAGTGACGGGTTAAGGTTCTGATATCAAAACAAGCTCCGGTAAAGCAGCGCGACGGCCAGCCGCGCACCGGTTATCAGCGGCGATGATGCGACAGCACCTCAAGGGCATGAGCGTGGCCACTACGGTTAGTGGCGAAGAATTCAGATCCCTGGCTATATGCCGGGGTTTTTATTTGCCTGTAGCTCAGCGGACAGAGCAGCCGCCTTCTAAGTGGTTGGTCGCTGGTTCAAATCCAGCCAGGCAGACCATACCCAGCCAGGGTATTTTCGGCAACCCCATGGCCGACATTGCAGTGCTCACATCTTCCCGCCATGAGCGGGTTTTTATTTCAGGCCTCGGGAAACTTCAATCAGAGTTTTGTCGTTAATGCAGCTCGAGGCCTTTTTCTTCTACACACGGAATGCTTATGTCTGAGCCACTCACTGTTGTCAGCGGCATTACATCGGCTGCGGTCGGTGTAACGTTCGCCACGCTATTCCCGGAAGCCACGCCTGCGGTGATGCTCGGGTCGCTTGCCGGTACAGCATTATACGTGCTGACCTCAGACCCTCATCAACTCTGGAAGCAGGCGATATTTGCGCTGATTTCATTTATCAGCGGCGTGTTCTTCTCGGTGCCGATGGCAAAAATCATGGCAGGGATTATCAACACCCCTCTCAGCCTGATGACGCCCCCGGCATCTATCGAAGTCTCTCCTGCCGTAGGGGCAATCGTTACTGCTTCCATATCCGTGGCAGTCCTGCTGCGCATTCTCCGCAAATCAAAAACGGGGAACATGCCAGGGCTGGGGGAGGAAGACAAATGACATGGCAACTGTTCCTGATGGACGCAAACGCCATCGTGTGCCTGCTCATCATGTTCAGGCTGATGTTTTTTCGCAAAGAAGGTAAACGCCACCGCCTGCTGGTGGCCGTTCTGGCATATCTGGTCATCCTGGCCGCCGGCTTTAATGCCTTCAGTATTCTTCTCGGCCACTACGTACAGGTTAATCTCGGTGATCTGCTACTTAACTCCGTCATCTGCATGGCGGTGTGGCTGGCGCGCGGGAACCTGGCAAAGGTCGTTATAACGGAGTAGTCCATGCAAACCAGCGAGAAAGGTATTGCCCTGATCAAGCAATTCGAAGGCTGCAAGCTTACTGCTTACCAGGATAGCGTCGGAGTGTGGACGATCGGCTATGGCTGGACTCAGCCTGTCGACGGAAACCCGATTCGTGCCGGGATGAGGATTAATCAGGAAGCGGCGGAGCGCCTATTGAAGGCTGGGCTGATCAGTTACGAAAACGACGTGTCACGCCTGGTTAAAGTCAGTGTGACTCAGGGGCAGTTCGATGCTTTGGTGTCGTTCACGTATAACCTCGGCACCCGGTCGCTGTCTACATCAACCCTGCTGCGTAAACTCAACGCCCGTGATTATGCTGGTACCGCTGATGAGTTCCTGCGCTGGAATAAAGCTGGCGGAAAAGTCCTGAATGGGCTTACACGTCGGCGCGAGGCAGAGCGTGCTCTGTTCCTGTCGTGATTGCCGCGCTTGTTAAGCGTTACTGGTTGCAACTGGCGGTATTGGCGCTAATCGGCTTGCTGGTGTTCTTTGTGAATCACTACCGTGATAACGCCATTGCCTATAAAGAGCAGCGCGATAAAGCGAAGGGCGACCTGCTGCTGGCGTACGACACCATTAACGATATGAAGGTGCGCCAGCGTGACGTTGCCGCACTGGATGAGAAATACACGAAGGATTTAGGAGATGCCAAAAAGCAGCTTGATGATCTGCAGCGTTGCGTTAGCTCTGGCAAGTGTGGGCTGCGAGTCAACGCAAAATGTCCCACGAACGGAACGGCCAGCACCACCAGCGTGGATGATGGCAACACCGCCCGACTTACTGACGCCGCTGAACGGGATTATTTCACCCTCAGAGAGCGAATCGAAACGGTCACCAAACAACTGACAGGTCTGCAAGCGTATGTGCGTGAGCAGTGTCTGAAATAAAAAAAAGCCCTCTCGTGGGAGGGCAATATTGCAGACAACTTCTAATGGGATACAAGCGTTCCGCCAGAGCAGAGTTGAGGAGTGAATTCTCATCCCTGAGATCAGCCCTGGTGAGGCGCTCTTTCCTTATGACTCGCACTGAGTCTGGCTGAAAAAGAGTATTTAACAAGCGTAAGCGTGGAAGAAAGCCATATGCAAGAGCGGGATTTAGTATGCAGTTAAAAGGCTTCTTTAAGAAATATCCGGGATGGTGATTCCTGCGCCTTATGAAAAAATAACCTATGATTTTTATAAGCTTGGGTATGAACAAGGAGTATGTATGAAACAAGAAGAGCTGGAGCGTAAAGTTGAGGAAGAAATTTCTGCTTTTATTAGTAAAAAAATTGCAGAGATCCGCAAAAAAACTGGCAAAGAGGTTTCTGAGATTGAGTTTATACCGAATGAAACCATGTCTGGTCTTGAAGGATATGCAGTAAAAATAAAGCTTATATAAAGTGAAAAGAGCTGCTTAGGCACATTTTTTCTTGGCATTACAGCAGGCATTCACTGAGTGCCTGCGATAATGAGTAATGTTTTGCTGCTCTCATTTAAGAATCGTATAATTTTTCCCCCGTACGGAAAAATTACTAAGGATGCAAAAATGAAAGATGGCATTTACAAGGTGGTTTTTGACAGCAATGTTAATCCCAACGGACAATGTGACGGGATAGTTTCAATTCGTGATAATCATATAAATGGTGGTGATTACGTATGCTTTTACCGCGGATTAATCAAGTCTAGTGGCGTAACTCTTCAAGTGGTGCGCCACAATCCTAACGACACCACTGTTTTTAATGGTGTCGACAGTGTAGATCTTGCGCTTCAGTTTGAGGAAGTAGGTGAAGGCGCTGTTTTCAACGGTAGTGTCTTGAGCAGACCCGATTTAACTATCAGTGGCAGCTTAAAATTTCTTAGTGATCTTATTTAATTGTTGAATTACCTCCCTGTAGTTCTTCATTGTCATCACAAAGGCCACTTTCAAGTGGCCTTTTTAATGGCTTAACCATAGGAAGATAACCATGGGGAATGAAGCCGAACGCCGACCACTGCCAACAACTACATTCGTTGAAGAGTTCGCCCCCCACACCCGCCTGATACCCGCTGAAGGTGTTTACGAATGGGTGCAGGAGCAAATCATTGCCGATGCTGGGCATCTGCATAATCCTGACCACTTCCACCTCGCAGACGCTGATATAGCGTTTATGTGGGCATCAGGCTCATTCGCGAAGAAAGGGCGCTACGTTCTCGGTCAGGCCGAACAGGTAATGCTGCGCGCTGGTGGATGGCAAAAGGCCCGAATGGAACAGCAGATGTATGAATGGTTCGGGCGCATCCCGAAGTTCATCATCACGCTTGCTGCCGATTACTGCTCCCAATGTAGCGACCTCGAATTTTGCGCGCTGGTGGAGCACGAGCTTTACCACGTTGCCCAGGCCACCGATGATTTTGGCGCACCTAAGTTCAACAAAGAGACCGGGCATCCAGTGCTTACTTTGCGAGGTCACGATGTCGAAGAGTTCGTAGGTGTCGTAAGGCGTTACGGTGCCAGTGTGGAAGTGCAGGAGTTGGTTGATGCGGCAAATGCTCCAGCGGAAGTCTCTCACCTCAATATCGCCAGGGCATGCGGAACGTGCATGCTGAAACTGGCGTGAATTTTATGACTGATTATGACAGGCAGGTGATTTATGGCGGCACTGAAAGGTGAGGTCAAAGCCTTCATCGTTCAGTCTCTTGCCTGCTTCGATACCCCCTCTCAGGTGGTTGAGTCGGTCAAAAAAGAATTTGGCCTGAGCATCACACGCCAGCAGGTCGAATCTCATGACCCGACGAAAGCAAACGGCAAGGGGCTTGCGCAGAAATGGGTTGCGCTATTCAACGGAACCCGTAAGCGATTCCAGACCGAATTAAGCGACATTCCGATCGCCAACAAGGCTTATCGTCTCCGTGCGCTTGACCGGATGATGACCAGAGCTGAGGGAATGAAAAACATGGCGCTGGCCGCTTCTCTGATGGAGCAGGCCGCAAAAGAGGTCGGGGACGCATACACGAACAAACAAAAGGTTGAGCACTCTGGTGGGGTAGCAGTTAGCTCAGTGGCTTCGGTCATGGATGAGATAGGAGATGAAGACCTGTAAGGAGTCACTGTGTTAACAGAAAAGCAGAGAACGCTCCTGAAAAACAGGTTCTGGCGCCTCAACAACCTCTACAAAATTAAAGACAAGAACGGCAAATGCGTAACATTCAAAATGACTCCCGAACAACTGGAGTATTTCGATGGGATGCATGACCGCAACGTCATTTTGAAGGCTCGCCAGCTTGGCTTCACAACTGAGGTCTGCATCATTCAGCTGGATCTGGCTATCTTCCACAAAAAAGAATGCGCACTGATCGCCCACTCGCTTCCTGACGCTGAAAGGTTGTTCCGCAACAAGACTCAATTCGCCTATCAGCGAATGACCGATGACATAAAACTGGCAAACCCCCTGGTCAAAGAGACCACGAGTGAATACGTGTTCTCAAAAGGGGGGAGCGTAACGGTTTCAACGTCATTTCGTGGCGGGACGCTATACAGCCTTCATGTGTCAGAGTTCGGGAAGATATGCGCAAAGTACCCGGAGAAGGCGAAGGAGATTGTTACCGGCGCTTTTGAAGCCGTTCCACTCGGCGGCGTTATTACTCTGGAAAGTACGGCTGAAGGCCGCGCGGGATATTTCTACGACTACTGCCAGGACGCTGAGAAAGCGCTGTTGCAGGGGAAAGAATTATCCAATCTGGACTGGAAGTTTTTCTTCTTCTCCTGGTGGAAGAATCCGCAGTACGCCATCGACCCGGTAGAGCCTCTGCCGCAGCGCCTGGTTGATTACTTCGCCGAAATGGAGGCTAAGCACGGCGTTGTCGTCAACGAGCGCCAGCGCGCCTGGTATTACGCCAAAGAGAAAACGCTCGGCGACGATATGAAGCGGGAATACCCGACCATACCAGCTGAGGCATTCCAGCAGTCGGTTGAGGGCGCGTATTACGCCAAACAATTCCGCTGGCTCTACACCAACAAGCGCATCGGCACTCTGCCTGATAACTCCCACCTCCCGGTTCATACCTTCTGGGATATCGGCGTGGGCGACTCCACGGCGATCTGGTTTGTTCGTGAGGTTGGTACCGAATTCCACGTTATCGACTACTACGAAAATTCAGGAGAGGGCCTGCGGCACTACATGAAGGTGCTGAAAGACCGCGGCTATGAGTACGGCGAGCACTGGGGCCCACACGATATAGAAAACCGCGAATTCGGCGCAGACGCGAAGTCACGCAAAGAGCTGGCGCAAGAAGGCTATGAGATTGACGGCCAGATGTACTCAATGACGTTTAATGTCGTGCCAAAAACAGGCGTTGATACTGGCATTGAATCGGTACGTGAAATCCTCCCGGCCTGCGTATTCGATGAAGAGAAGTGTGCTGAGGGCATTTCCCACCTTGAGGGGTATCGCAAAGAATGGGATGACAAGCGAGGCTGCTGGAAAGATAAACCTCTCCACGATTTTACCTCTCACGGTGCAGACGGCTTCCGCTACTTCGCTGTTGCGAAGAACAACCGCAAGCAGGTCGGCGCAGTATTCTTCTAAGGAGCTCATCAGTGAGTGAATTAAGCACCGGGGAAAAATTCCTCGTTAATGCCCTTGCTGATGCTATAGGGCGCCAGCGCATGCTTTATGCAGGGCGTAATGGCAATGTGAAGCGCACTAAGCTTTGGGACGAGTTTGGTTACCCCGATAAGCTTACTTTCGATAATTTCTATCGCCAGTATCGTCGCGGCTCTACGGGGTTTTCGGCGGTACACAAGCTGCTCGACGCTTGTTGGGTTGATCTGCCCACCATCATTGATGGCGACGAGGACAGGGAGTCAACAGCCACGACGGCGTGGGAAAAAGCCGTTACTAAGCTGATGAAAAAGCATTGGGCGAAAATCAAGGATGCCGATCGCCGCAATATGGTGGGCCGTTATTCTGCGTTATTGATTCAGGTGCGTGACAGCCGGGACTGGAGCGAGCCAATTGATGTCGATGTAGTGAAAAAACTCGGCAGCAAAGCACTGGTGAAACTCATACCAGCGTGGGAGCCTCAGATCCTGCCAGGCAACCTGGATATCGATACCTGGTCTGAAACTTACGGGCAGCCTGTAAGCTATCAGTTTAATGAGCAACCTGTCGGTGATGAGGGAACCTACAAGAGCCCGCGCTCGGTGCAGGTACACCCTGATCGCATCATTCTGCTTTGTGAAGGTTCTGAGGATGACAACATCCTCTCCGGAATTCCGCTACTGGAGGCTGGCTATAACGACCTCCTGGACATCGAGAAAACGAAGGGCGGCAGCGCCGAGGGCTTCCTGAAAAACGCGAGCCGTACGGTTGTGACTGAGTTTGATGAAAAGGTAAGTATTGATTCACTGATCAAGCAGGCGAAAGAAGCCGGTTATGACAAACTCAGTGACGCAATGAATGACAAGGTGTCGAAACTCAATAGCGGTACCGATGCAGCACTGGTTACCCAAGGAGGAAAAACCTCGGTACTCTCTGTCGCCGCCGCCGACCCAACGCCGAGCTGGACAGTTTCGGCAAACTCGTTCTCCTCAACAATTCAATGTCCGTTCAACATTATGTTTGGCAAACAGACAGGCAATCTCGCCTCTGAAGAGGATAAAACGGCCTGGGCGAATCGTTGTAACGGTCGCCGCTGGGGCTTCCAGTCAGACGTTATTACCCGCGTAATTGAGCGATTCTGGATGGTCGGCATTATTGAACCTCCCGCGTCCGGTGAGGTGTCATTGGTCTGGTCAGATTTACTGGCCCCGAGCGAGAAAGAAAAGCTGGCCAACATGGCGGTGATGGCTGACGTGGCGACGAAGACCCAGCAAGCCTTTGGCACTCCGGCTGTCGATGAGAACGAGGTGCGCGCCGTCGGAGAACTGGAGCCACGGAAGGAGCCAGAAACGCCAGACCCTAACGCAAAACCACCCGGTAAGGATCCGCTGACAGATGATGATGACAGTGCAGACCCGAATCGGGACGCCAATCGTACCGCGCAATAAAGCGGACCCCACGCAGTCAGCGCGGCAGGTAGGGCGAATGTTTCGTGACATCGATGAGCGCTATCTGACGATAAAGCGTCGTCTGAAAGCGCTGTTTGACCAGCGCCTGTCCGGGCAGTTTCGCGAAACTAACGGCGAGCAGTCCTGGCTGATGTGCAACAACGAGGGTGCAGAGCCTTCGCTGTATCAGATTAACGCTGGCCGCTATATCTACGACATGTCGGCTGCGCAACTTGCTGACCTGCTCCAGATTGTCCAGACCATCCTGGATGACGCTTTACTCGACGGTGGCAGTCAGAACCTCTGGGCGCTGGATTATGTTTCAGCAGAATATGAGCGAGGTACGCGCAACGCTTTCACCAACCTGTCAGTGCAGTCTCAGGCCTACGCCAGCCAGACCACATTGCAGCAACTGCTATCCAGCCCGGCCTACCAGAACCAGATAGCCAGCGCCTACATCAGTACATACAGCGACTGGAAGGGTGTCAGCGATGCAGCGCGTGTGGATCTGGCGAACGTCATCGCAGACTCAATAGGTCGTGGCGTTAACCCTCGTGAGACGGCCAGCGTCATCAGCAAGCGTCTCGATGTGTCGATGTCGAAAGCAAAGAACATCGCTCAGACTGAGCAGGTCGGCGCGCTGCGCCAGGCGCAGTGGAATGAAACAGACTGGGCCGCTGACCGTCTCGGGCTGAATACCGGGCTGATGTGGCTGTCTGCACTTAAGCCTACGACGCGGAGCTGGCACGCCAGTCGGCACGGCAGGGTCTACATCACGGAAGAGGTGCGTGATTTCTACGCCGAAAACGGCAACCGGTATAACTGCTACTGCAGCCAGATTCCGGTACTGCTCAATGACGACGGCAGCATATTCAACGAAGGGTTGGCGGATAAGCTTGCAAAAGAAAGAAAAAAGTGGCTCGCTTAATTAACTACGCACATCAATAGTTAAGGCGAGAAAATGGAAATTAAAAGTATTAAGTTTGAATGGAATAAAGAGCTTGAAAATCCGCTGTATAAAACCTATCGGGTTGTTTGCACTATCGTAACAAAAGCAGATGTTACGGTATCAGGTTCTACGGACGGTAGAATAGAGAGTACAGATTTATCATCTGATATTTTTCGAGCCTTAAGGCTGGATCGTCATGAAGAAGCTGAACATAGAGCTTTCCTGCAAGCAAATGAAATGCTCTTCTATGCAACGGGAGAGCGCTGCTATGAAAGACCGAGACGTCACAGAGAAGATTGAACCATAAACCCGCTTCTGCGGGTTTTTTATTGCCTGAAATTCACCATGAGGACCCAGCATGAAACGCAACCGCGTTAACGTGCTGACCGTCGTCAACTCCGCTTCAAACATCACCACTGAAACCGTCAACGGCAAGCCACATATCGTGGTTCGCGGCATCACGCCTGTCGTGGACGATATCGTGATGAATCGGAAGTTGTACCCGGCAGCAGAAATCGAAAAGGCCTACAACACGCTCGAACGTAACCCGATGCCTCTGGGGCACCCGAAGGTGGATGGCAAGCATGTTTCAGCGCGCGATGTTCAGGCGGTGAACGAGTACCACGTCGGGGCCTGGCTGCAGAACGTCAGCCACAAAGACGGGAAGGTGACGGGCGACATGTACGTTAATCGCCAGTACGCCGAATCCAGCGATAAGGGCCAGCGCCTCATCAACCGCCTGGATGAGATGGCAGTCGGTACCAACTCCGACCCGATACACATCTCAACCGGTCTGCTGTATTCCCGCATAGCCGCCAATGGCGAATCGAAGGGAAAGAAATACAACGAAATCGCCACCAACATGATGTTTGACCATGTCGCGGTGCTGCTTGATGAGCCCGGCGCCGGTACGCCGGAGGAGGGCGTGGGCATCTTCGTTAATGCCGAAGGTGATGAGACTGAAATTGAGGTCTGCAACCTTCAGGACGCGATTGTTAGCGACAACCGTAAAGACGGATGGCTGAACAAAATAAAGTTCTTTGTCGCTAATGACGGCGGGATGTCCTTCGACGAGATCGCCGCATCGCTGCGTGAAGCAATTCGCGCAAACACTCCTGATTCTTGGCGCTGTGTCGTCAGCATTTACCCGGACTATCTGATTTTCGAAGAAGAGAAGAAGACCACATCTGGCCGGAATCTATTCAAACAGAAGTACCTCATCTCTGACGGGGCAGTATCGCTCGTCGGCGAACCTGTAGAAGTCGTGCGCAAACCAACTGAGTACGAGATTAAAACCAACGGAGAGAACGATCCGATGAAACAACTGATTATCAATGCGCTGCAAGCCGCTGGTAAGCCGACCGAAGGCAAGTCCGACGCCGAGCTGATGGACGCTTACAACCAGATGAAGGCCGACGAAGCCGCCGCCAAGAAAAACGGCGACGAAGAAATCGACCCGGCAACCGGCAAGCCGAAGAAAAAAGAGCAAACCACCAACAGCGAAGAGATGCCAGTCTGGGCGAAAACTCTCTCCGATCAGGTGGCAGCGCTCAACAGCCAGTTCAGCGCAGGCGCAGAGACTGAGAAGGCAAGCATGCGCACCGCGGTGAAAGCCAAGTTCGGCATGACCGATTTGGCAGTCAATGCCCTCGACGGCGAACCGCTGAAAGAGTTGTTCGCGCAATGCCAGACCTCAACCGGCCTGAATGGTGCATTCCGCCACCAGGCAACTAACACCCAATCAGTCAGCGAAATGCCGGAGTAAAAAATGGCTAAAGACGGAAAACACGTAATCCACGCCGGTGGCGTATTCCCTAACCCGCTGCTTAACCGTGAAGGTGCGGCGGCAGCGGCCACCAAGCCGGGCACCGTTGGCTTCTTCTCAGCAGGAAAATTCACTGCCTCCGTGGATGGTAACGAAGAAGCGATCCTGTATGTCGCTGATTTCGATTATCTGCGCTGCCAGACGGTTGATGATTCAATCCCCATCAACGAGCTGGTAGTCGCCATCCACCCGATGCAGGGCATGTTTCTGAACGTGCGAGCCGCTGCCGGCACGTACAAAAAAGGCCAGCCGTTATCCATCGCAAACGGCCAGGTGAAAGCCCACGCTTCTGGCGAGTCCATCCGCGCATATGTCGAAGAAGACACGGCGTACACCGTTGCTGCAGGCGATCTGCTGCGCGTCGTTATCAAGTAAGGAGCATCTGAATGCTTGTATTTTCTCGCTCTATCGGTGAACGCACCGGTAACCTCGAAGTCAACCAGGCGCAGTTCCGCGAGCTGGAGATGGCGCGCAACATGAGCTCGCAGTCTGTCGCTGACTTCATTGCCCGTGCTCGCTTCGGTGAAAACGGACATCTGGACGCGGTGAACGCTGTCGACGATATCCGCCGCATGTACCGCGCGTACGACCAGACAGTTCTGGCACAGTTCGAACCGAACACCGAGTTCACCCTCTTCAACGACCTGATGCCACTGTCACGCTCTGTCCGCCTGGAAGAGTCCGTGTATGAATATGCGCGTACCGGCGGTCGTGGCTGGGCGCACACTTCCATGTCCGGCCAGATTGGCGCGGCGCTGGATGCCCGCGCTTACAGCTTTGACGGCACCATGGTTCCGGTGCACGACAGCGGATTTAAGTTCCACTGGCGTGATCCGATCTTCAACAAAGGCTCTGCTCTGGCATCCCTGGCTGATGCGCAGCGCGGTTCTGTTGATGATGTGCGCCGTAAAATCGTGGAATACATGTTCAACGGTTTCCGCGACTCAGAAGGAAACTTTGTTACTTTCGACGGCAAAACATGGAAAGGCCTGAAGAACGATGAGCGCGTCGGTCAGGTTGATTTGGGCGCAGCTGGCCTGAACATCGACTTCTCCAGCCGCACTACAACCGCAGAACAGAACCGAAACGGTGCGATCGCCCTGCGTGACACCATGAAGATCACCAATAATCAGTACGCTCCGCAGACCTGGTACGTATCCAGCGAGATCATGTCCAACTGGGAGCGCTATTTCAGCGACAATTACCAGTCCGGCACCATCCTGCAGGAAATCCTGAAGCTGTCCGGCATTGCCGCAGTGAAAGAAGACGCCGAACTCACCGGCAACCAGATTTTGGTGGTTCCGCTGACTGCCGGTGTTATCGCTCCGATAACTGGTCAGGCCGTGGGAACTGTTGCTGACCCACGTCAGTTCTACAACAGCGACTACATCTGGCGCACCTGGGGCGCTATGGGCCTGATGGTCAAGCAGGATATCAACCTCAAACATGGCGTGCTCTTCGCGAACAGCTAAGGAGAAAAGAATGGCACTGGTAGAAATCACAGCAGGTAACGTCTTCGCCGGTGCCAACCTCCGCAAACTGGAGGTTGGTGCGGTCGTGGAAGTGGACGATGCAACAGCAGCGCGCTGGAAAGCGTCTGGCAAAGCAAAGGACACTGACAAGAAGAAGGGCGAAAAGTTGGTGTTTGAGATGGCAACGCCGTCAGCACCGTCAGGTGATTTGTCTGGCCTGCAAAAGCAACTCGCCGACGCGCTGGAGCAGAACCAAAAGCTAATCGCCGACGGTGAAGCAAAAGACAAGGCACACGCCGACGCGCTGGCAGCAGAAAAGAAACGCGCGGATGATGCCGAAGCCGCGCTGGAAGAACTGAAGAAGAAGGTGAAATAACAATGGCGACCCCAGTTACGGCTGACGACGTGAAAGGCTTCCTCTCCGAATTGGGGTATGCCATCCCTGACGCTTTGCTTACTCCGATCCTCTGCGTGGTGAACAAGATTATCCCTTGCCTTGAAGGTGCAGGATATGACGACTGCACCGCGCAGCTCATTCTGATTTACGCAGCGGCTCTGATGGCAACATCATCCGGTGCGCGCCGTATAAAATCGCAAAGTTCGCCATCTGGTGCTTCGCGGTCGTTTGAATACGGAGATGATGGCGTAACGTGGCTTCGAAATACGTTGTCCAGACTCGATATCAGCGGATGCACTGGTGAGTTGCCAATCAGTGCCGGAAACAGCGTGGGCTTCTTTGATGTGGTTGGTGGCTGCTGATGGAATGGAAATCCGTTAAACAGGCAATGCCGCGCTCATTCGCTAGGGTATGGGTGATGACCGACACCGGGCGGCAAACTACCGGCTATGTCAAATCGGACGGCGAGTGGTTCATCAACTGCCCGCGCATCCGGGCGACTGGCGCGAAGTTACTGCGCTGGAGGGAGGGCTGATGTCATCGGCAGCGAACTGGAGTTACACGGCGAAGGCCACTATCTGGCGCAAGCTGGCAGGTAAAGATGAATACGGCGATCCAATGGGCTACGCAGCGCCGCAAGTCATCATGTGCGATTACCACGGGGGGTTGTCGAAACGCCTTGCCAGCCTGGGCGCTGAAATCGTCGTGAAGAATACCGTCTGGACTGAGTACGCACTGGCCGACGCCGGTGACTACCTCCTGATTGGTGAATCTACCGACGCCGATCCGGTTGCTGCTGGCGCTGATGAGGTGCGGCAGGTTATCCGCTACGCCGACACATTTGAGCGAGTGGCGGACGATTTCGCGATACTGACGGGGGTTTAACCATGGGCATCAAAGTGAAGGGCATTGCCCAGGCGAAAAAACACCTGAACGACATCATCAACGACGTTCAGGGCCGGAAGGCTGTCCGCGCCATCCAGTCGGCGATGATGCTTATCGGCACCCGGGCGGCCTATTACACCCCGATCGATACCTCTACGCTGGTTAACAGCCAGTTCAGGGAAATCGATGCAGGAGGCGTGGTTATTACCGGGCGCGTCGGCTATTCGGCAAACTACGCGGCGTATGTCCATGAGGCATCCGGCAAGCTGAAAGGCCAGCCACGTGCGCACTTCGGCGTGACCAGTAACCGGTCTGAATTCGGCCCGCAGAAACCGAAAGAGTTCGGCGGTGGGACCGGAACGGGCAACTACTGGGATCCTCATGGAGAGCCGCAATTCCTGACCAAAGGCGCTAATGAAGAGCGCGATGCCATAGATGCAGTGATGCGCAAGGAGCTTTCGCTATGACACCCCTGATGCACGAACGGGTGCGTAACATGTTCGGCGAAGCCGGGCTAACCACCGGTTTCACGGTGCAGCAGCTGATGTACGACGACCCGGGCGACCTGTCGAAGGCGATCATGGTATTCAGGCCAAACGGCGGGTCAAACATCCGTACCGATCTCGGGTCGGAATACCACGTCTTGGTTGACGTCGTCGGCGCGAAGGACAAGCGCAAAGACGCGCTGAATGCCGTGCAGCGTATCGTCGATTACGTCCAGATTAACCCAATGGCTGACGAGTGTGTCGGTTACATTCAGAACATGGGCGCCATTCCCGCGCCGGTGCTTACTGAAGAAGGGCGAATAGTCTTTCGACTCCAGTTCGCCTGCACTTACGGCGAATAGCCATACCAACCAAATAACCCGCTCCGGCGGGTTTTCTTTTTTATACGTCAAAGAGGAGTTTCAAATGGCTAACTGCCCTAACTCGAACGAGCGCCTTTTCGGCGGTGCGGTCGTGCTGGAAGTCGCTGATGGCTGCCCGGATGTCAAACCGCTTGAATCTGAGTGGAAGGCGCTGGCGGCTGGTACGTCGAAGGGCTTCGACTTCAATCCGAACTCGGTCACTTCTGATGCGGATGACGGCGGCGGCTATGTCGAAACCATCATCACCAATAGTGACTTCACCCTTAGCTTTGAAGGCGAAGTGCGCAAGAAAGATAAGCTCGATCAGTACGGTGTTGGCAAGTTCATCAAGTATTTCGCTGACGAACTGAAAGCTAAGCGCCAGCCTGGCATCTGGGTGCGCATGGACTACGGCCCGGTTGAATTCATCGGCTACATGAACATCAACGCGCTGAGTTCTGACGGCGGCACCAACGACATCGTCACGTTCTCCACCGAGTTCAAAGTCGGCGATGCCAGTACCATCGAAGTTAACGAAGTGACGGCAGTGGCTGTGACTGGAGTAACGGTGACCCCAGCTACCAGCACAGGCGCGGCAGGCGGCACCAGCACCTTCACGGTGAATATCGCTCCAACCGGCGCGACGAACAAAGATTTCACCGTCGCATCAACCGATCCAACTAAAGCCACTGCCAGCGCCTCCGGTACCACCGTCACGGTGAACCGCGTCGCCACCGGCAGCGCGCAGATCATCATCAACACCGAAGACGGCAACTTTGTGGCCGTGCATACGGTTACCGTTACCTAATGGACATTCCAAAGGGTGGCTTCGGCTGCCCTTGATAATGCTCGTTACCCGGGAAAGAAAATGAATGCACTAATAGATATCGGTGAGTTCTCTGTGAGTGATGGCCGTGACGGAGGAAAAGACTACCTGCTGCGGCCTTCCTTGATGGCTATGACGCGGATCGGCAATCCTGCGGAGATTGTTCAGGCTTATGCCACCGTGCACGGTAGCGATGTCGCCGCCGGCATCAAGCTCTGTACTGACACTCTTGGCCGTTTCCCAGATTGGCTATCGCCTTCGATGAATCGCATCGCCGAACGGCTGCTGTCGCTGAGTATGCATATCATGCAGGCCTGCTGTGATGATGATCTCACCCCGATGATAGGTGAGTGGAAGGGTTGGAGACGGTACGTTGTTTACCGGCCCGGGCAGATGCCGAGAAACGACATTATAGTACTGGCACAGCACCTGATGCAGCATGGCATCGTAGGTAAGGCCAGTGTTCGCCGCCTGCAGCGCCATGAGTCAGGCGAAACGACGAACGAGTTTAAGGCCTTCGACTACATCAGCGCGGCGCGGAGCCACTTCGGCATGAATCGGGATGAGGCGGCGGCGCTGACAATGACAGAGTTTCAGATGATGCTGGCTGCCAAATACCCTGACCAAAAAGGCTTCACTCGGGAAGAGTACGACGCGGTGGCCGATGACTATTTGGCGCGGAAAGCTAGGCGAATGTCAAAAGAGCAAAAAGCCCACTGAGGTGGGCTTTTTGGTGTCGAAAAAGTCTATATGCGATCCCAATCTCAAAGAGCACAAAATGAAGATAGATTTAATACCGCCTAAAACGAACTCAGAAGCTCTACAAAAGGCGTTCATTTAAGGTGCATCCTGGTACACGCCTGTTTTAGGTGTTTTAGGGCGCTTTTTAGTGACTTTATGGTGGCTCTGAATTCAACCAAGAGTTGAAGGATTACCCTTAAGGTAATACACTTTTGAACATAAAAACTAGAACGAATCACTTGCAAAGCCAATGGCTTTGCTTTTTTGTCACCAAAAACAGTTAGTAAGGGAATAATGAAGGTTCTGCAACCAAAATCCGGTGAGCTCATTGACTTGCTTAGTGAGTCTTTAATCCAAGGTAAGAACTTGCTCAGCGAATTTGAAGTCCATCGAATCATCAAAGAGGCCCGTAAGTTGCCTGAGCGTTATCAGGGGCTTTCGATCGAGGGGCTTGCAATGATTGTGTGCGATGAACTTGAGCAAGGTTACGAACTTCTGGACAGAGCTTTGGCACTAGCCCCTTTGGATGTTGTTTCGTGGGGGAATTTTTCTCGCGCCTTAGGCAACAAAGCAATTTATAGCAAGCAAATCGAGGTGCTAAAGCGAGCTATAGATGTATGTGAACCTGATATAACTAAAGAGGCTTTGGTTGTTGGTGCTTTTTGGGCGGACCTTGACTTACTTAGCAAGGCGGTTCATATGGCTAAATCTATGAATTTGAAACTAACTGATTCTGCTGCAAATGCGATCTCAGTTTATGAAAACCTCCTTGGCTATGGTGATGAGGCGAGGGACGTTATCAATGTTGCACGTGCAGCAATGTATGTTGCTGAAAAGCACAAGATCCCTTCTGATGTGAGCCGTATAGATTCCACTGATGATGGAATTATCTCATTTAGTATTACTCTGCAAACCAGTGATCCCGCTTATCTTATAACACTCAATAATGAGTTGATCGATAAGATGGTCGAAGAAGGGTTAGAAATCAGTAATTGCGTTGGTTTTTTCGAACCGGGCGGTGAGTAATGGCAGTTGATTTCTCCTGTTTTATAGAAATCGCAAAATCCTCTACTGACAAAGATGGTGAGCTGTGGACAAGGAATGCTGTCAGCAGGGCTTATTATTCCATGTATCATTCGGCCCTTCGTGTTGTTCATGGCGATGTCCCAAGCCATAACAAGGATGGTGAAAAAATCTCTGGTGGCGTTCATGCAAGGCTTTTTTCCTATTTGTGTGATGGAGAGGCTGCGGAAAAATATCAACTGGATCCGATAACCCTTAAAAAATTGGGTCTAAAATTAAAAACATATCATTTCCATAGAGTTGCTGCAGATTACAAACTAGATCAAAAAATGCAAAGGATCACTGCTATTATGAGTATATCGGAAGCAGAGGAAGTAAACCGCTTGGTTTCCGAGTTAATGGAACAGAATAAATAGGCCCGCCATTTGGCGGGTTTTCTGCTTATTGAGTCCAACAAATCATCGCCGCCGTTGCGCTTGTGCTATTCCTTAATAGGATGTGATCACTTTTACCGATGGGGATAGGGATATGAAGAGCGTTTTTGCATTCGGGCTTTTAATGGTCTCTGGGTTGGCCGTGGCTAGTGAAAAGTTATCATGCGAGTATTCGGTTGGTGATTTGTCTGCATCTCCAAAACTTTTCATTAAAGGCAATGCAAATGTGTTATTTGACGGAAAGATCTTTACCGCATACAGACCAGATGGTTCTTATGTCATATCACCTCCATTAAACGAAAAGAAAAATGGAATGATTTTACTTGATGATAAGACAAAGGTTTTTGCTGCCAGTATAGATAGGTCTAACTTTGCCATATCTGACAGAATAAAAAAAACTACAGAGCAATGGGCAAGATGCTTATTAGATAACGATAAAATAGAAAACGATATAACGAAATCAGACGTCAAAAAACAGATGAATAGAATTGCATCCATCCCATGGGGAGGAAAAGAGGCAAATAAATTTTTCCTCAAAGAGACTCACCTTTTCATGCTGCTTGAATGCGGATGGGCTGGTAGCGTAGGGTTTTCAACAGGCTCTAAGCCGCTTGTTATGCTTGGGGATTCATACTATCAAGGTGATAAATCATCATTTAAAAACGGTGAATATTTTATTACTTTCAATGGTGGATCAATGCGAGTTGCATATAACCCACAGAAGGTTAGCGGGTATATATCAGATGCACATAGTTTTACTCCGTGTGCGGCAGTGCGCTTAGGAGAAGACTAATTAAACTGTGAATTGAATCAACTAGCCCCGCTCCGGCGGGGTTTTTTATTGCCTGGAGAAAAGTAAATGGCCGCAGAACAGGATGCAGGAAGTATCGTTTACACCGTGAGTGCTGATGTCGAGCCGCTGCTTATTGGACAGAAGCAGGTCAATGAACGCCTGGATCAGATGGAAAAAAAGTTTGATGCATCCACGAGCGCAATTGGCAGGACAGAGAAGTCTATGTCTGGTTTGTCGCGCGTCGCAGTTTCTCTTACCGCGGCATTGTCCGTACAGCAGGTGGCTGCATATGCTGACGCATGGGCTACTGTAAGCAACAAACTCTCCAACTCCCTTCGCCCTAGCGAGCAATTGGTTGATGTAACCGAACGCGTTTTTAATATTACTCAGCAAACCAGAAGCAGCCTTGATGCGACGGCATCACTTTATGCAAGACTCGAAAGAGCAACGCGCCAATATGGGACCAGCGCGGATGACTTATCCAAACTCACAACAATAATTAACCAGGGGTTTGTTGTCTCAGGAGCCACTGCGCAAGAAGCTGAGAATGCCATCATTCAGTTGTCTCAAGGGTTGGCATCTGGTGCTCTACGTGGTGAAGAATTCAACTCTGTAAACGAACAGGGTAACCGCCTTATCGTTGCTCTGGCTGATTCGATGGGCGTCAGCATCGGGCAAATGCGTAATATGGCTGCGCAGGGTAAGTTGACAACCGATGTTGTTGTGAAAGGACTACTTTCGCAAGGTGCCACCATTGGTAATGAATTTGCCAATACCACGACGACTATCAGCCATGCTTTACAGGTTGCAGGAAATAACATCACCAAATTCTTTGGTGAAAACTCTACCGTTAAAGCCGGTGTGGCGGTATTTAACGACTCCGTTATTAGCGTGAGTGAAAATATTTCCTCATTAAGTTTGGTTTTGACTGCCGCCGCTGCTGTTATGGGGAGTCGCTACGTTGGTGCATTGACGATCGCCACTGCGGAGAAGGTTAAAGCAGCCGCAGCAGCAAGAAACCAGGCTGCGGCCGAAATGGCGGCCGCACAGGCTACAGCGAATAAAGCGGCCGCTGATCTTCGGGCCGCTGCGGTCACTAAAGAGCGTGCGCTGGATGAGATTCGCCTTGCTGAAATGATGAAGTTAACGGCCATTAGTGCGACAAATTCTGCCGCTTCCGAACAACGCCTGTCAGCCGCTAGAATTGCAGCTACTGCTGCCGTAGCCAATTACAACAGGGCGCTAGTGGCAAGCAATGCCGCCCAGATTGCAGCATCTGCTGGTTCCAGTCTTGCAAGCAGAGCGTTGCGGTTAGTTGGTGGTGCTGGTGGCGCAGCTATGCTTGCGGCTACCGCTATCTTCTACTTTTCCCAGCGCGCAAAAGAAGCAAGAGATGATGCTAATAATCTCGCTGACGGCGTGAACGAGTTGAGCACTAAATTCCAGACGATGTCTCACATAGAGTTGTCAGCATCAATCGCTAAAATGAGCCAAAGTCTCCCTGAATTAAGTGACGCCGTTGCGGACGCGAAAAAAGAATTTAATGACGCAACTTATGCCGTCCAGTTTCAGCAAAAAGAAATTAATAATTGGGGTACAAATACTACGCGCGGAAAGCAAGCTGCCGAGGCCTTGGGTGGAGTGCAAGATAAACTTGCTATTGCAACATTGAATCTGGAAAGAGCGCAGAACCGGCTTAGCCAGACCCAAAACGCTATTAACATTGGACGCGCTACGCTAAACGGAACTATGAAGCAAGGCATTGATTTGCTTCGTCGCGATGGTGAACAGGCTGGCGTCGCTGCTGGGATGATGAGCAAGTTGGGGGATATGATTAATTTTGCTACCAAAGCAAAAGACAAATTTAACTCCAGCAGCCTCATGGTCGACCGCCCGAAAGATATTCAGGATTATTTAGACAAGCAGCAAGATCAAATAACCCTTCAAGGTGAATTCAACGAGAGAAAACGAGCTCAGTTAAAAGCTGAGCAAGACATCAGGAAACTTGCAGCAAAAGACAACGCATCGCCAGAGGATACCGAAAATTATGTCAGGTTAGCACGTGAGCGTGCTGGTGCTGATTTTGATCAGATAAAGGCTGAGGAGGCGCGGAGAAAGGCGGCAGCAGAGGCAGAATCGCAGGGTAAAAAGTCAGCAAATCAGGCCGAGTCTATCGCGCAGAAACTGGCGAACCTCAAACAGCAGTCAGAATTGGCGGCTGATTCTACACAAGAGCTAAGTCGTGAGCAGGCCATTCTGACCGCCCAGCAATCTTTAGGGAAAGGTGCCACGCAGGAGCAGATTTCTCTTGCCGGGAAATATGCCGCTGAGAAATGGGACACTGCTAATGCCATTAAGGCACAGGCAGCCGCAGAGAAGCTTCTGCCGGAAGCGCGGGAAAACGCCACCTATAAGCAGGATGTGCAGGATCTGAATACAGCCCTGACTGCGAAGAAAATCAGTCAGGAACAGTACAATGAGACCGCAGAACGCCTGGAGGCTACGCACCAGGATAATCTTGCCAAAATACGCGCTCAGATAGCGGTAACGTCGCAGCAGGAAGCGGCTGGCACCGTTGACCCGGTGCAGCAACTGGCAAACGAGAACGCTCGCAAACTGGCTCTGATTCAGCAGTATGAGCAGCAGGGCGTATTAACCCATCAGAACGCGCTGGCGCTAAGAGCGGCCGCTGATACTGAATACGAACAGGCTCGCATCGCCGCGCAGTGGGAGATTTACCGCAATCAGAGCGCGGGCAATGAATTGCTGGCGTCTTCACTTGAGGGGCTTCAGGGGGGAGCAACCAATGCACTAACTGGTCTGATTAATGGAACCCAGAGCCTGCAGGAGGCAATGGCTAACGTCGGCTCAACCATTATCAATAGCGTTATTGGCAGCCTCGTAGAGATGGGGATGCAGTGGGTTAAGAATCAGGTAATGGGCCAGGCAACAGCAGCTGCATCTCTGGCGGCTACTATGGCACAGGCAACTGCCGCTGCGTCTGCGTGGGCCCCTGCAGCTATCAGCGCATCTATTGCAACATATGGCAGTGCAGCAGCAGTAGGTCAGTCGGCCTACACATCCTCACTTCTTGCCGCTAAGGGTTTGGCTATTGCTGGCGCTCGCGAGCACGGCGGCCCGGTATCCGCTAACGCAATGTACCGCGTGGGTGAAGGCGGTAAGCCTGAAATCTTCAAAGCATCGAATGGCAGCCAGTACATGATCCCAGGCGATAACGGCAAGGTCATCAGCAACCGGGATATGCAGGGCGGCGGAGGGACCGCTTATCACTACAGCCCGACAATCCAGATCAACGGTAATCCTGATGACAAAACCATTGCGCTGGTGGAGGCAGCTGTTGCCCGTGGTGGCAAGCAGGTCTACCAGCAAATCAGCGGCGACCTGGCTGCAGGCAAAGGCAATGTGTCTAAAGGTCTGCAAAGTGGCTGGACTACCAAACGGAGAACCGGTTAATGGGTAAGCAAACCGACATCAACTACCCGCACGAATACCTCCCTTTAGCCCAGCGAACCGGCCTCGGTTACCAGCCTGTCAGTCCATTATTGAGAGCTGAGTTAACCTCGGGCCGCGCCAGGCAGCGACGAAAGTACACGTCGACGCCGACGCAGGCCGGAGTGACCTGGATTTTTAATGAGGTGCAGTCGCAGCTGTTTGAGGCGTGGTTCAGGGATACCCTGACCGACGGCGTAGCCTGGTTCAACATGCGCATTCGTGCGCCGATTGGGCTTGATGATTACGCGTGCCGGTTCGTTGATATCTACCAGGGGCCGACGCTGATCGGTTTAGGGTACTGGCAATACAGCGCCACGCTTGAATTATGGGAGCGTCCGATCCTGCCGCCAGGCTGGGGTGACTTCCCGGACTTCATCATCAACCAGAGCATCATTGATTTGGCGCTGAACCGGGAGTGGCCTGAAGCATGACTGCAATTAACAGGCTCTACGCGTCCTCGGGCAAAGAGGTGATCATCCCTACGCTTGAGATAGTGGTTGGTGACGATACGTTCTGGCTAACGCATGGGTATGAGGACATTACCGGGACGCTGGAGGATGGGCGCACGGCAACCTTCATTGCCTGCGGCATCGACCTTGCATTGCCTGCAAGGAATGCCGACGGCACGCAGGACTTACAGTTTGCCATCAGCAATATCGAGGGCCTTGTGTCGACGACCATCAGGAAAGCCCTGCCCGTCATTAAAGGGTCTGTCCTGACATATCGCTGCTACACGTCTGATGACCTTACTGCGCCAGCAGAGGTGCCTTTTTCGCTCAACATCAAATCGGGATACTGGACCGCTTCCGAGGTGCAGATTACCGCCGGCTACATGAACGTGCTGGACACGGCCTGGCCTCGTTACCGGTACCTGCTCAACACCTTCCCGGGCCTTCGCCACATCGCTGCTTAAGGAACACCATGTTCAACATCGATAAATACCTGACCGTCAAATGGCGGATGGGGGGCCGAACTTATCCGGTTCTCGACTGCTACGGCATCGTTCATGAGGTGCGTAAAGACCTTGGGCTTCCCGCCTGGCCGGTGCTCGAGGGCGTGATTAAGGACGATTCGATGGATGCGACGGCGCGCGGAGTGCTCAGGGAGGCAACCCGGTGCGGGCCTGAGCATGGCGCGGTGGCGGCCTGTTACAAAGGCGGGCTGATATCTCATGTCGGCATCGTGGTGTTGCTCGACGGGCAGTTGCAGGTTATCGAGAGCAACCCACGCAATAACGTGACCATCCTGCCGCTGGCGCGCTTTGAGCGCCGCTATGTGAAAGTGGAGTATTACCAGTGACCATCAGATTCTATCCTTCACGACTCCCGGGCGAGCCGCTGGAAACTCACGCACACAAGAGCATGACGATTGACCGCTGGCTGGCGGAAAACGTCACTGACTACAAACTGGATATGCAGCACCCCATCACGGTGGATGTCGACGGGCGGGCGGTGCCGGCAGAGCAATGGGCCGATGTCGTTATCGAACCAGACAGCGACGTGCGCATTTATCCGGTACCGGGAGAAGCAGTCTCCGCGTTTATGGCGGCATACGGCGCTTATGTTGCCCTGGCCGTTGCCGTAGCCAGCGTCGCTTTCTCTCTGTACATGATGAGCCAGCTGGACAGCGCAAACCAGAATGCGCAGAACGGCGACCAGCTCGACCTGAATCCAGCCAAAGCGAACTCCGTGAAGCTGGGCGACCCCATCCGGGAGGTGTTCGGCAAATACCGGGTTTACCCGGACTACATCCTGCAGCCCATCAGTCGGTTTGATTCTGCTGATCCTGAGGTATTCCGAACCAGCATGATGCTCTGCATCGGCGTGGGAAATTTCAGCATCCCCCAGTCAGGTATTCGTATCGGCAGCACGCCGGTGGCGAGTTTCGGTACTGACGTCGCTTACACCATCTACCCGCCCGGCGCGAACGTGGGCGCTGACACCCGGTCAGAAAACTGGTGGTCATCCACGGAGGTAGGGGGAACGTCGAGCGGGTCGGGGCTGGATACTAACTCCACGGCGCCGGACTCAATCTACGTCAGTTCGGACGCGGTGCTTTTCGACGGCAACACCATCACGCTGATTGGCGTCAGCAATGAAAACGGCGATGACGACGACAGTTCAGACGACATTAGCGTGCCGAGTTCTTGGGTGGTGGGCACTGTCATTACTGTTGTTGCGCCGGACAGCTATGTCATCAGCGCTGATGGTGGCTACAGCGTTATTTACGGTGACTTCACCGAACTGGTGCCGGTTGTGGGCATGCCGATCACGCTGACCTTCAACGATAACAGTTATGACCTGTTTGTAGCGTCCTACACTGCCGAGGTACCGCCGGTGCCGGGTGTCGGTGGCACTGCGGCGAGTATTACGGCCAGCGCCGCGCCGTCCACCTACGACTTTACCGCCACGCCATACACGTTCACCATTACCTGGCAGGGATTCACCTATACAGTCAGCCTGGTAACCAATTACGTGAACATGAGCGGCCTGGTAAACGTAATTACAGATGCCCTGACCGGTTCGGGGCTGGTGGCTATCGACAGCTCGGGCAAGGTGGTTATTCACGAACTGTCGAGCCCTTTCACTGGCGGTACGATTGTCAACTCAACGCTGCCTGCCGCCGTATTCGGTACCAGCCCGGTGAATGTGCATGGCGTGGCATCGAGTGGTGGCGCTGCGGGCGTACCAGCGCATATTACGCTGGCGTACACGTCAGCGACGGGCAAAGCGTTCACCGGCATTCCTGCGGGCACCCAGCGACTTTCGGTAATGTATGGCACCGGGGCGTTCATCATTACGACGGTCGATGATGCGACCATTACCGTGGCGCGCCTGCTGGTGACTTCTGATGGCTCAACTGTGGTGGATGCTTCATGGCCCGGATTCACCAGTCGCACCGTGCTAGATTCGATTGTGTCTGGTGATAACGATGCGGAAAACTGGCTGGGGCCGTTCCTTGCCTGCCCGGACGGCGAGACGACGACAGTTATCGAAAGCAACTTCATCTTCCCGAACGGTCATATTCAGTACAAAAACGACGGGTCCTCAAAATCACATAGTGTCCGCGTGCTGGTTCAGTATCGTAATGCTGCGCTGGGCGGCAGTTGGTCGCAGGCTGCCTATGACTTTAAGAACAAAACAGCGAACGGACATGGATACACACGGCGTATCAGCGGGCTGGCTGCCGCGCAGTACGAAGTCAGGGTGCGGCGTACTACCAAAATAGGGGGCGCGAAGACGGTCAATGCAGTCTACTGGCAGGCGTTGCGCTCCCGGCTATCGAAGCGGCCATCCTCCTACGCTGGCGTAACCACCATGGCCCTGACCATCCGCACTGGTAATCGCCTGGCCAGTCAGTCGGATCGGCGAGTGAACGTTGAGGCTACCAGGCTGTATGACGGCTACACTTCGCGCTCTATCAGTGGCGCGCTGATGCATGTTCTGACCTGCCTGGGCATGAGCAATATCGACACGGCCACCATCAACTCACTGGAAAACATCTACTGGACGCCTCGTGGTGAGACCTTCGACTTTGAGGCCGCTGACAGCAGTGCGTCAGCGCTGGATGTTCTGAAAATGATTGCGAATGCCGGAATGGGGTACTTCCTTCTTTCGGACGGGCTGGCGTCCGTAGGACGTGAGGGGGTTAAAAACTGGGTGGGCGCCATCACCCCGCAGGAGACAACAGAGGCGCTACAGACGGCGTTTTCTGTCCCGTCGCAGGACGATTACGACGGCGTGGATGTCACGTATATCAACGGTACCACCTGGACTGAGGAAACGGTGCAGTGCCGTACCTCAGACAATCCGACCCCGGTGAAAATCGAGAGTTACAAACTGGACGGTGTCGTCAGTCAGGACAGGGCTTACCGCATAGGCATGCGACGCCTGATGAAGTATCTGAACCAGCGAATGACATTCACCACCACTACGGAGATGGATGCGCTTTGCTACAACTACGGCGACCGCCTGGTGCTGACCGACGATATACCGGGCAGTAACACGCTCAGTTGTCTGGTGGTTAACGCTTCACTGTCTGGTTCGCTGCTGACGCTGGAAGTCAGTGAGCCGCTCGACTGGTCATTCACCAGTCCGCGCGTGATGTTGCGCCTGCAGGATGGTTCAGCTACGCCCTTATTGACGCCTGCACGGGTCGACGATTACACCCTCACACTGGCATTAACCAGCTCGCTCAACTTTAATGAGTGGATCCTGGATGACCCGGCAGTAGAAATGCCGCGTCTTATTTTTTATTCATCTTCCGAGACAGGCTACGACGCAATCGTCACTGAGATAGCTCCGCAATCAGACGGAACCTGCCAGGTGACGGCGTCTGAATATCAGGATTCTTTTTACGCTTTTGACGACGCCACATACCCCGGCGATGTCATTTAATCACAACACAATAAAATAACCCGCTTCGGCGGGTTTTTTTATGCCCGGAGCGAGCATGACCAAATACGCCACCCTGAATCCGCTGGGGTCTACCAGCCCGTATGATTTATTCGACAACGCGCAGAATTTTGACTTTGCAATTAACGATATTACCAATGCTTTCTGGCAGGATCGCTTCGGGCGTAGTCGCCAGACCTGGTACGGGCTTGAGCAACTGGCTAAGGCGGCTATTGCTGCTTTCGGCTATATCACTTTGGATTCGTTCCAGGCTGGCGCCACGCTAACCCTGCCTAACCAGGTTCTCCGCGATACCAGCACTGGAGAGTATTACCGCTGGGATGGCGCATTCCCGAAAACTGTTCCGACAGGTTCAACGCCTGCCAGTTCAGGCGGAGTGAGCCTGGGGGCCTGGTTAGGAGTAGGCGACGCCGTTCTGCGCAGCCAGATTACAAATCCGGCAGGTGCGACGCTGTATCCCGAATTACAACTGGCGCGCTGGCGCGATACTGGAGATGTGCGCGGATGGGGCGCGGTCTCGGGTGGGGTGACACTTTGTGACTCATTCTTTCAGGCAGCAGAAGCGGCTAACAAACCTATCTACGTACCTGTCGGGATGTGGCGTATTTCAACGCCGATGGCACTCGGGCAAAAGGCACAATATTACGGCCCAGGTGTGCTCGTCTTTGATAACGCTGAATGGTGGCGACGCGGTGGGTCTTCAGGTTCTGTGAGCGTAAATGAGCGCTATACGCTGCTCTATGACTACCCGGATAAATCGGCTGTTTCACTCACCTTCGATGGTGTTAGCGTGGCGTTCACCTGGGTTGACGACCGCACCATTGAGGCTGCTGGAACAGCAACAACAGTCAATGTAAAAATCAACATTGCCAAAGGTTATCTGCGATTAGGTTCATCTGCAGAAATGACCCGCTCCTATAATCTTTTTGGTAACAGTGGTGGTGGCTCAAAAGTAGACCCACAACTTACCGATCCGATTACTCAGCCTACCGGGTATAACAACACGGCGTATGGTGCAAGGTCGATGTTAGATGTTGAATCCGGCGTCAATAATTCCGCCTTCGGTTCACGCGCTCTGATGACTAATAAGGTAGGAAACAATAACACCGTATCGGGTTTTCAGGCTGGTTACCGACTGAATGCCGATGGCAATACTATTATGGGTTCAATCGCCGGTGAATGGTTGATGAACGGGCGATACAACTCCCTTTTCGGTGCCGTGGCTGGTGGCAAACTGACTGACGGTAGCTTCAACTGCTTTTACGGTGCATCCGCAGGCGGGGAAGGGGGTTCTGACCAATACGTTGTCGCGATGGGGTATCGTGCTCACGGAAATGCGGGTGACTATTCGCAGTCAAACAGCATTTACATCGGTTCTTTTTGCGGTGATTTCAACATTGGCTCGAATAACACTTTTGTTGGTTATCGCGCAGGTCAGTGCACAGGCGCTGCAACGTCCCCAGGGGCTGGAACGGGGCATGACAATACGGGCATTGGCATGTACGCGATGGCCGCAAACCTGGCCGGTAAGCAAAGTGTAGTCGTGGGTGCCGGGGCGGCGACCGCTGCCAGTCTGGTGGAGCGCTCTGTCGTTATTGGGTTTGAGGCCTGTACTGCCTCGGTATCACTGGGGCTTTTCACTGTCGCTATAGGGCATTCTGCACTCAAGTCAGTAACGGGAGATAACAACCTTGCTGTAGGCACAAACTCTCAGCTGGCAACGAAAACGGGTACGGGAAATGTCAGTGTAGGGAACGGATCACTTATCACGAATGAGACCGGAAGTAACAACACCGCGCTGGGTTTCAATGCGGGACGCCTGACTTTATCTGGTGGTAGCACCATTAACTTCAATAACACGATGGCTCTTGGAGCAGATGCAAGAGTATCAGGGGACAATCAAAACCAGGTGGGTAATTCAGCAAGTACCACCTACGTGTACGGCACTGTACAGAATCGTTCAGACCTGCGTGATAAATCCGATATAAGAAACACCGAACTGGGGATCGAGTTTATCCTTGGTTTACGCGCAGTTGATGGTCGCTGGGACCTGCGTGATGACTATGTTGAAGTGATTGAAAAGACTCGCACGGTACAGGTTCCGGTTGAAAAGGAAGTGGATGGCGGGTTGATCATGGTAATGGAAGACCGTGAAGAAACGTACATCGAGCAGACGATTCAGCATACACCCGATGGAACGCATAAGCGGCAGCGTTTCCACCACTGGTTCATTGCACAGGAAGTGCAGTCACTTTGCGAATCATTGGGAGTGGAGTTCGGCGGCCTGCAACATCACTCAGTTAATGGTGGCGAGGATGTGTATTCGCTTGGTTATGACGAATTTATTCCACCTGTGGTTAACGCTGTTCAGGCGTGCTGGAAGCGTATGGATGAGCTTGAAGCTCGTCTGGCGAAGCTTGAGTCTCAGTAATTATCATCAATGTCCTGCAGATGTGACCTGACGATCAGCGCGACCAGAAGGACGAACACGGCAAGGATGCCTATAAGCCACATACATTCACCCTGCAAATAAAATGGACATTTACCATCCGCTGATTGTCTAAAAAATGCTCATTGTTACCATCGAACAAATTCATGACATCGCTCGGTTGCTGCGATCAATCACCAGTGCGTATACTGTATAAAAATACAGTGAAAATGGATGTGCATTATGTTTGCATTATGCGATGTGAACTCATTTTACGCGTCGTGTGAGACGGTGTTCAGGCCAGACCTGCGCGGGCGGCCAGTAGTCGTTTTGTCGAATAACGACGGCTGCGTCATCGCCAGGAGCGCTGAGGCTAAGCCACTAGTGACTATGGGCGAGCCGTATTTCAAACAAAAAGAGATCTTCAGGCGACATGGCATAATCCCGTTTTCCAGCAACTACGAGTTGTACGCCGATATGAGCCATCGGGTGATGACAACCCTGGAGGAAATGTCCCCTCGTGTCGAAATATATTCAATTGATGAGGCATTTTGTGACCTGACTGGCGTAAGAAATTGCCGGGTGCTGGAGGATTTCGGAAGGGAGCTACGCGCAACAGTTTTGCAAAACACACATTTGACGATTGGCGTCGGGATAGCGCCGACCAAGACGCTGGCTAAGCTGGCGAATCATGCCGCAAAAAAATGGCAACGGCAAACTGGTGGCGTGGTTGATCTGTCGAACGTTGACCGCCAGCGCAGGTTAATGGCTCTAGTCCGGGTGGAGGACGTCTGGGGAGTAGGGCGGCGCATCAGCAAAAAACTGAATGCGATGGGGGTAAACACCGCGCTGGATTTATCCGAGCAGAGCACCTGGGTGATCCGCAAGCATTTCAACGTTGTGCTTGAAAGAACCATCCGGGAATTGCGCGGCGAACCATGTCTTGAGCTGGAAGAATTTGCGCCAGCCAAGCAGGAAATAGTCTGTAGTCGGAGCTTTGGAGGGTGTATCACCGATTATGAAGAAATGCGTCAGGCCATCTGTAGCTACGCTGCGCGCGCCGCTGAAAAACTCCGCAGGGAACATCAGTATTGCCGTTTTATCTCAGCGTTTGTCAAGACAAGCCCTTTTGCACTGAACGAGCCGTACTACGGCAACAGCGTTTCGATAAAACTTCTCACACCTACGCAAGACAGTAGAGATATCATCTGCGCAGCGATCCGCTGTCTGGAGGCGATCTGGCGTGACGGACATCGCTATCAGAAAGCCGGGGTCATGTTGGGCGATTTTTTCAGCCAGGGTGTCGCGCAGTTGAATCTGTTTGACGACAACGCACCGCGTTCTAATAGCGATGCTCTAATGACGATGATTGACCAACTAAACGCCAAAGGTGGCAAAGGTACGCTATATTTCGCCGGACAGGGTATCCAGCAGCAATGGCAGATGAAGCGGGAGATGCTGAGTCCCCGTTATACAACCAGATTTTCCGATTTGTTGGTTGTTCGTTAAACAGCCATGTTTCATTGCCTCGGAAGAGCCAAAGCGTAAGGGTAAGGTTGTTAACTCTGGCAGCCACAAAAGCGTGGCGCCAGAGTTAACGAAAAAAACAATGTGTACATTATTGCGTATAAAAAAATATTTTATTTAGTTTTTAATAGATGTAAGAAACTGAATAATATAAGTAAAATCCTTATAGATGTAACCGCTATCGTAGGGCATACCATTCCTTATGCTTCAAAGGATTCGCCAGTGCGCCCAGAATATCGGAAAGCACGTTTACGATAATGACCAGGGAGCCGATCACCATTACGCCTGCGGAAATAGCGGCATAGTCTTGTTGACGAATAGCATTAATCATCCAGCGTCCCAGTCCCGGCCAGCTAAAGACCATTTCGGTTATCATCGCCAGCGTCAGCATTGTGGAAAATTGCAAGCCCAGACGGGGAATCACGGGCGGCAGAGCATTATGCAGAACATGCCTGCGTAATATCGTCAGCCGTGACATGCCCCGCGTAGCTGCGGCTTTAATGTAATTATGGTCAAACACGTCAATAGTGCTGATACGCATCAGACGAATCACTTCCGTCGTCGGGGCGACGGCAAGGGTCAGCACCGGCAGGACCATGTGGCGCACCGCGCTCACAATCATCTCTTCCCGCCAGGGAGAGTCGGACAGCCAGGCATCGATAATGGCAAAACCCGTCACACTTTTTACTTCGTATAAAAGATCAAAACGCCCGGAAACCGGCAGCCAGCCTAATGTTAAAGAGAACAGAAGCGTCAGGAGCAGAGCCAGCCAAAAGACAGGAATTGAGAAGCCCAAAAGCGCAAGGGCGCTGATGAATTTATCCTGCCATTTATTGCGCATAATTCCGGCCAGCATCCCAACCGGGATGCCGATAAGTAAGGCGAAGCCAAACGCCAGAATGCACAGCTCCATTGTCGCCGGAAAAACTTCTTTAAGCTGTTCAGAAATGAGCTGTCCATTAATGCTCGACACGCCAAAATCCCAGTGCAGTAGGCCGGTAAACCAAAAGACCCAGGCATTCCACAACGATGCGCCCTGAAGCGGCGCGTGCGGGGTGAAATAGCTTAAGCTAAAACCGACAAAAGTAAGCAGGAACAGCGTCATGATAAGCAAAAGAAGACGGCGCAACGTAAAGATAATCATGGCTTTTTCACCTCTTCATTTTCACGCGTGACACCGGCAAAGGAGGCGCTGCCGAAGGGACTGAGCACCAGCCCTTTTATATCATAACGGTAGGCCTGCAGGCGCAAAGAGGAGGCCAGAGGTAAGACCGGTAACTGTTCGGCCAGAATGTTTTGTGCTTCGTCGTAAGCGTCAATGCGCGCGGCTAGCTGCTGTGAAGTCAGGGCCTTCCTCAGCACACTGTCGAACTCGCGGTTGCACCAGTGTGCGAAGTTGGTCTGAGAATCAATGGCCGCACAGCTTAACAGGGGGCGGAAGAAACTATCAGGATCGTTGCTGTCGGTTGCCCAACCGGATAGCGTCAGGTCATGGTTCATATCCATTAAGCGGGCTTCCTGAAAACGTCCTTCAACCGGAACAATAATCACATTCACGCCAACCTGGGCCATATCCGCCTGAATCAGCTCCGCGGTTTTTAACGGGCTCGGGTTCCAGGCCTGAGAGGTGGTGGGCACCCAAAGCTGAAGGGTGAGATTTTCCACCCCCAGCGCTTTGAGGCGCGCGCGCGCCTCAGCAGGATCATAGGCCGTTACTTTGGCATCACCGTCGTAGGCCCAGGAGGCGCGCGGTAAAATAGAAGCGGCCGTTTCCGCAGTGCCGTAGTAGATTGACTGCATCAGTCGCTGGTTATTAATGGCAAGCGCCAGCGCATGCCGGACTTCGGGCTTATTGAGCGGCGGCTTGTCGGTATTAAAGGCCAGGTAGGCGATATTCATCCCCGGACGAAGCGTGAGGCGTAAACGCGGATCGTCGCGCAAAATAGTCAGCTGACTGGCCGCAGGCCAGGCCAGCACGTCACACTCGCCGGTCAACAGTTTAGACAGACGTCCGGTTCCTCCGGAACCCAAATCCACGACCACCTGAGGCATTAAGGGTGTGCCGCGCCAGAACTGAGCGTGACGTTGTAACCTTACGTACTGTCCGGCACGGTATTCTGCCAGCTGAAAAGGCCCCGTACCGACCGGCTGACGGTCAAGCAGTTCCTGGCGATCGTTCTTAGCAAGTGCGGCGGCATACTCTGCAGACATCACCGACGCATAATGGGTCGCTAAGTGCCATAAGAAGGAGGCATCTGGCTGGCGCAGGCGAAATTCCACGGTTCGGCTGTCGAGTTTACGCACGCTCTGAACGGAGTCGGCAAACTGGAGACTGTCGAAATAGGGGAAGGCGCTGCCATTAATGTTATGCCAGGGGTTTGCTCTGTCGAAAATGCGCTGGAAGGTAAATACCACATCGTCCGCGTTGAGCGTGCGATGAGGCGTAAACCAGGGGGTATGCTGGAAATTCACCCCTTCGCGCAGGCGAAACCGATAGGTCGCACCGTTATCCAGCACTTCCCAGCTTTCTGCTAACTCCGGGACCAGCCGATAGGTATAAGGATCGACATCCAGCAAGCGGTTATAGAGTTGCGCTGCGAGCGTATCCACAATCAGTCCGCTGCCCGCTTTTTGTGGGTTAAAGGTGCTGACCTGCCCGTTTACGCAGTAAACGAAACCGCTGTCGCGGATATCGGCGCTGGCGGAAAGCGGCGACGCCGCCCAGGCCATGCCGGAAAGCAGCGTCGTTGTTAGTAGCAGGAATGGAAAAACCAGACGCATGATTTATTCAACGATTTTAGATTCATGTGCAAAGTGTATCGCACTTGCCAGGGCTACGTACAAAAGTCTGAAAACGACTGCTGCTATTGTCGACGATTTCAGCTGATCTGGTGTTTTTTCAGCAGGGCACGAAACTGATGATAGGTAAGTCCTAACAGTTCAGCGGCCCGCTTCTGGTTAAATTTTGCCTGTTGCAGACTCTCAGTAAGCAGCGACTTTTCCTGATGAAGCTGAAAGGACCGCAAATCAAGCGGAAACGCCGGGAGGGATGAACGCTGTTTTTCTGATTCCTGTCGCTCGCGGGCAGGCTGGCGGTTAAATGGGTCAATGATGATGTCGTCCAGCGGGTGCTCGCTGGTGCCATGACGATAAACAGAACGTTCAACCACGTTTTTTAGCTCCCGGATATTGCCCGGCCAGCGGTGCTGCAGGAGGGTCTGTTGAGCGCGGTCAGTGAAGCCCGGAAAGAGCGGCAATTTCAACTCACGGCACATCTGAATGGCGAAATGATCCGCCAACAGCATGATGTCGCTTTGCCGCTGACGCAACGGGGGAAGCTGAACCACATCGAACGCCAGTCTGTCGAGAAGGTCGGCGCGAAACGTGCCTTTATAGACCATTTCAGGCAAATCGGCATTGGTGGCGCACACCAGCCGCACGTTAACCTGCAACGGCTGGCTTCCGCCCACACGTTCAAGTTCGCCGTATTCAATGACACGCAGAAGTTTTTCCTGTACCAGCATGGGTGCGGTCGCCAGCTCATCGAGAAACAGCGTGCCGCCATCGGCACGTTCGAAGCGACCCGGATGGCGTTTCTGCGCGCCAGTGAAGGCACCTGCTTCATGACCGAAAAGCTCGGTATCAAGCAGATTCTCATTGAGTGCAGCACAATTGAGCGAAATAAACGGCCCTTGCCAGCGGGAAGAGAGGTAGTGCAGGCGATTCGCTATCAACTCTTTTCCGGTGCCCCGCTCGCCGATGACCAGCACGGGTTTGTCGAGAGGTGCCAGACGGGAGACCTGTTCAAGGACTTCAAGAAAACTGTTGGCTTCGCCGAGGAGATTATCTTTCTGTTCAGGCATGATGAATTTCACCACTAGTTAGCGTTATTCACCACTGTAGCTTATAAAGCCGCAACGGTAAAATATTGCTTATCTAATAAAATCAAACAATTAAAAAGTTGGCACGAAGGTTGTATTAACCAGATAGCAGGGCATCGCCCAATGACAGAAATCAAGAGGAATCAATTATGGGTATTTTTTCTCGTTTTGCCGACATCGTGAACGCCAACATCAACTCACTGCTGGAGAAAGCGGAAGATCCGCAGAAGCTGGTGCGTTTAATGATCCAGGAAATGGAAGACACGCTGGTGGAAGTACGTTCTACCTCAGCCCGCGCGCTGGCGGAGAAAAAGCAGCTTACCCGCCGCATTGAGCAGGCGAATGCGCAACAGGCCGAGTGGCAGGAGAAAGCCGAACTGGCGCTGCGTAAAGATAAAGACGATCTGGCCCGCGCCGCGCTTATCGAGAAACAAAAAGTGGTCGCTATCATCGACACGCTCGAACAGGAAGTGACGCTGGTAGATGAAACCCTGACGCGCATGAAAAAAGAGATTGGTGAGCTGGAAAATAAACTCAGCGAAACCCGTGCACGCCAGCAGGCACTGACGCTCCGTCATCAGGCGGCAAACTCTTCTCGCGACGTTCGCCGTCAGCTTGACAGCGGCAAAATTGATGAAGCGATGGCACGCTTTGAATCTTTCGAACGCCGTATCGATCAGATGGAAGCTGAAGCGGAAAGTCACGGTTTTGGTAAACAAAAATCGCTGGATCAACAGTTTTCTGAACTGAAGGCTGACGATGAAATCAGTGAACAACTGGCACAGCTCAAAGCAAGAATGAAACAGGATAACCAGTAATATTTTTTGTGCGGCATCGGGAGATGCCGCCCCATCATTCCCTGTAAGGAGTACACATGAGCGCGCTTTTTCTGGCCATTCCCCTGACGCTTTTCGTCCTGTTTGTTCTACCGGTCTGGCTATGGCTGCATTACAACAATCGCTCAGCTCAGGGCCAGCTGTCTCAAGGTGAGCAGCAGCGCCTGGTTCAACTGACCGATGACGCAAGGCGCATGCGCGAACGCATTCAGGCGCTGGAAGACATTCTCGATGCGGAGCACCCCAACTGGAGAGATCGCTGATGGCAGGATTACCATTAAATAAAAAACTTTGGCGCATTCCACAGCAGGGCATGGTCAAAGGCGTTTGTGCTGGTGTCGCCCATTACCTGGACGTGCCGGTTAAACTGATTCGCCTGATAACCGTGCTGGCGATGCTGTTTGGGCTCTTTTTCCCGGTGCTGGTGGTTTATATCATCATGACCTTTGTACTCGATCCTATGCCGGCGCATTTTACCGAAGAAGAAAATGCTCCCACCAGCGGCGAGCTATTAGAAAGGGTCGATAATGAATTAAAGAGCGGTGAGCAGCGGCTTCGGGAGATGGAACGTTATGTCACTTCCGATACGTTTTCACTGAGAAGTCGCTTTCGACAGCTTTAACCAAGAGGTATCGCATCATGGCGAAATGGCAACAGACAGCGCAAAAGATGAAACCGGGCGTGAAACTCGTCGGCAAAATGGCCCTCCTGGCGGCGCTGCGTTTCGGCCCGGCAGGGGTGGCGGGTTGGGCGGTGAAATCCGTTGCCCGCCGCCCGGTTAAGTTACTGCTGGCGTTCGCTCTGGAACCGTTACTGAACCGGGCTGCGGGCAAAATTTCCCGACGTTTTAACAAATAAAGACGCGCCAGCAGATTTGCGCCAGCCGAGACAAAAATGGCGGCGTGAAAGGCGTATAGTTCTCCAGGGAGTTAATCAAACTAAGGAAAGAAAAATGTTAAAACAGATGCTAATTGCCATTACCTTTGCCAGCAGCACGCAGGCCTTTGCCGCTGAACAGTGGGTCGATGTTCGGGTGCCGGAACAGTTTCAACAGGAGCACATTCAGGGCGCGGTTAATATCCCCTTAAAGGATATTCAGGCCGGACAGGTTCACTCCCTGTCCCGCGATGACACCCTTTATCTTTACTGCAATTCTGGTCGTCAGGCGACGCTGGCGCAGGAAAAATTGCAGCAGTTAGGTTATCAGCATGTCATTAACAAAGGCGGCATGAACCAGCTAAATATGCCCACCATTAAATCTCAATAATACTTTACGGCGTGGTACCTGGCCCCCGGGCACCACGCTGAATAACCGCACAACACGCCCTGCCTGAATGATTTAGCCTGAAATAATCGGTGGTAAAAGGTATCCCTCATCGCCGGGAAGATAACAATTTCATCACATTTCTATTTATTTTGCAGCAGCTCACAAATACGCATTTTTCCAGCTAGAAACCTTATTTTCTCAGCGGGTAACCCCTGTTGGCTGATTGACAGTGTATTTTACGAAGAGTAATCTCGCTGCGCATGGGACCGCTACCACGGAAAGGCGAAATGAATCCAAAAATAAAAGGATGTTTAAATCAGGTCTATGGCGAAGCATTTACTTCCGCGCATTTCGATGCGCTTAACAGCCGATTAAATGCATCACGTAAAAATATTTCTAAAAGACGAAAAGGGCATTGGGATGAGAGTGATGTCGTTCTTATCACCTATGCCGATCAATTCCATGAACAGGATCAGAAACCGCTTGCGACATTCAACCAGTTTTATCGTCAGTGGCTGCAGGCTATTTTTTCGCATGTGCATCTGCTGCCTTTTTATCCGTGGTCGTCAGACGACGGTTTCTCAGTTATAGATTATCATCAGGTCGCTTTGGAAACCGGCGGGTGGGATGATATTGAGGAACTGAATAAATCCAGTAAGCTGATGTTTGATTTCGTCTGTAATCATATGTCGGCTAAAAGTGAATGGTTCAAAAAATACTTAAACCAGGAGACTGAATTTGAAAATTTTTTTATCACTCACGACCCAACAATTGATCTCAGCGGCGTAACGCGCCCCCGCACTTTACCTCTTCTGACGCCTTTTACTTTTAAAGACAAATCCACGCGCTACGTGTGGACAACCTTCAGCGATGATCAGATAGACCTGAATTACGCAAACCCCAATGTCCTGCTGGCAATGGTGGATGTGCTGTTAAGCTACCTTGAAAAAGGGGCTGATTATGTGCGTCTCGATGCCGTAGGGTTCATGTGGAAAGCGCCGGGAACATCCTGTATCCACCTTGAACAGACCCATCAACTGATAAAGTTATTCCGCGCCATTGCTGACGATGTCGCACCGGGTACGGTTATCATTACGGAAACGAACGTCCCGCATAAAGATAATATTTCGTACTTTGGTAATGGCCGGGATGAAGCACAGATGGTTTACCAGTTTTCCCTTCCACCTTTAGTGCTTCATGCGGTACAGCGGCAGAATGTCTCCTCATTATGCCAGTGGGCGCAGACGCTCAAACTGCCTTCAACCGACACCACCTGGTTTAACTTTCTGGCATCACACGATGGAATTGGACTTAATCCACTGCGTGGCCTCTTACCGGAAGAGGAAATAGTCAAACTGGTTGCCGAGTTACAACAGCAGGGGGCATTGGTTAACTGGAAAAACAATCCGGACGGTAGCCGAAGCCCCTATGAAATTAATGTGACCTATATGGACGCGTTAAGCCCGCGGGATGCCAGTGATGACGAACGATTCGCGCGATTTTATCTTGCTCATGCACTGTTACTCAGCTTTCCTGGCGTACCAGCAGTTTATATTCAAAGTATGTTGGGTTCACGCAACGATTATAATGGTGTGGAGCAACTGGGTTATAACCGGGCAATTAACCGCAAAAAATATCAAAGCGATGCGATTGAAGCAGAATTAATGGATTTGGATACGCTGCGCTCTCGGGTTTATAATGCGCTGGCACGCCTGATTGTTATCCGGCGTGATAATAAAGCCTTTCACCCTGACAGCCATTTTGAAATTAATGATATCGCGCCTGCCGTCTTGCAAATTATACGCACTGCGGAAACAGGCGAGAAGCTTATCGCCTTATTTAATGTGAGCAGTCAACGTCAGATATGTCGTGTTGATATTGGTGCCGGGTTTGATTTGTTGAGCGAAACGACGCTTTCTGATGAAGAATTAACGCTGCACCCCTGGCAGGTTATGTGGATTAAATAATAAAAAGGAAATTCTCATGCTTAAAACTCACGTTGTGCTGATCTCAGCACTGGTTTCCTGCGCTCTGTTATCTGGATGCAAGGAAGATAAAAAATCTCATGTCTCAATTGAATTTATGCACTCTTCTGTAGAACAGGAGCGCCAGGCCGTCATTTCTCAATTAATTGCCCGCTTCGAAAAAGAGAATCCTGAAATTAGCGTCAAACAGGTGCCGGTTGAAGAGGATGCCTATAACACTAAAGTCATCACGCTTGCGCGCAGTGGATCCTTACCCGAAGTCATTGAAACCAGCCATGACTACGCAAAGGTGATGGATAAAGAGGCACTTATCGACAGAGAGGCGGTGGGAAGAGTGATTGGTACGGTAGGGGAGAATGCCTTCTATGACGGCGTGCTGCGTATTGTCCGAACTGAAGATGGTACTGCCTGGACCGGCGTCCCGGTCAGCGCCTGGATTGGGGGCATCTGGTATCGCAAAGATGTTCTGGAAAAAGCCGGTCTGGAGAAGCCGAATAACTGGCAGCAGTTACTGGAGGCCGCGCAGAAGCTTAACGACCCGGCCCATAAAAAATACGGCATTGCCCTGCCGACGGCAGAGAGCGTACTGACCGAACAGTCCTTCTCGCAGTTTGCGTTATCGAACCATGCCAACGTCTTTGATGCGCAGGGTAAAATCACCCTAAATACCCAGGAGATGACCGAGGCGCTGGATTATTACCGATCACTGGCGGCCTATACGATGCCGGGGTCTAACGACATCATGGAAGTGAAAGACGCTTTCATGAACGGCACCGCACCCATGGCCATCTATTCCACCTACATCCTGCCTGCCGTGATTAAAGAAGGCGATCCGCAAAACGTCGGATTTATGGTTCCCACCGAAAAGAGCTCCGCCGTTTACGGCATGCTGACCTCACTCACCATCACCGCGGGCCAGAAACAGGATGAGACGGATGCCGCAGAGAAATTTGTCGCCTTTATGGAGCAGGCAGACAACATCGCCGACTGGGTGATGATGTCGCCGGGCGCAGCGCTGCCGGTCAATAAAGCGGTGGTCGATACCGTGACCTGGAAAGATAACGACGTCATCAAAGCCCTGGGTGATCTGCCAAACCAGTTGATTGCTGAGCTGCCTAACATCCAGGTGTTTGGCGCCGTCGGCGATAAAAACTTTACCCGCATGGGCGATGTGACCGGATCGGGTGTCGTGAGCACCCTGGTGCATAACGTCACGGTAGGCAAAGCCGATCTTTCAACGACTCTCAAGGCAAGCCAGAAAAAACTGGATGACCTCGTTGAACAGCGCTAATGGGAAAGTGGGAAACCGTGATGAACAGGTTCTTTTCTGGTCGATCTGATATGCCATTCGCCATGCTGCTGCTGGCGCCCAGCTTGCTGTTGCTTGGCGGGCTGGTGGTCTGGCCAATGATATCCAATATCGAAATCAGTTTTTTACGTCTGCCGCTGAATCCGCGCATCGAATCGACGTTTGTGGGATTGAGCAACTATATCCGCATCCTCTCCGACCCGGGATTCTGGCACTCGTTGTGGATGACGCTCTGGTATACCGCGCTTGTCGTGGCAGGGAGTACCGTACTGGGATTAGGCGTGGCGATGTTTTTTAACCGCGAGTTCCGTATGCGAAAAACGGCGCGCTCGCTGGTAATCCTCTCGTACGTAACGCCTTCTATTTCACTGGTGTTTGCCTGGAAGTACATGTTTAACAACGGCTACGGTATTGTGAACTATCTCGGCGTCGACCTGCTTCATCTCTACGATCAGGCGCCGCTATGGTTTGATAATCCCGGCAGCAGTTTTGTGCTGGTAGTGCTGTTTGCCATCTGGCGCTATTTCCCGTACGCCTTTATCTCCTTTCTGGCTATTTTGCAGACGATTGATAAATCCCTGTATGAAGCCGCTGAGATGGATGGTGCCAACGCATGGCAGCGTTTTCGTATCGTGACTTTGCCCGCCATTATGCCGGTGCTGGCTACGGTGGTAACGCTTCGTACCATCTGGATGTTCTATATGTTCGCCGATGTTTATCTGCTTACCACCAAAGTCGATATTCTCGGGGTCTATCTCTATAAAACGGCGTTTGCATTTAATGACTTAGGTAAGGCCGCGGCGATTTCAGTTGTGCTCTTCGTCATTATTTTCGCTGTTATCCTGCTGACCAGAAAACGGGTGAACCTCTATGGCAACAAATAAACGCGCGCTCAGACGCACTGGCTTCTATTGCGGTCTCTTCGTCTTTCTGTTCATCACGCTGTTTCCCTTCTTTGTGATGCTGATGACGTCGTTTAAGAGCGCGAAAGAGGCGATTTCACTGCATCCCACGCTGCTGCCACAGCAGTGGACGCTGGAGCACTATATCGACATTTTCAATCCGTTGATTTTTCCGTTTGTCGATTATTTCCGTAACAGCATGGTCGTCTCCGTGGTGTCGTCATTTGTCGCGGTATTTCTCGGCGTGCTGGGGGCATATGCCTTATCCCGCCTGCGTTTTAAAGGGCGGATGACTATTAATGCCAGCTTTTACACGGTGTATATGTTCTCCGGCATCCTGTTGGTAGTGCCGTTGTTCAAAATCATCACCGCGCTGGGAATTTATGATACCGAAATGGCGCTGATCGTCACCATGATCACCCAAACGCTACCCACTGCCGTTTTTATGCTGAAAAGCTACTTCGACACCATTCCGGAAGAGATAGAGGAGGCGGCAATGATGGATGGATTAAGCCGCTTGCAGATCATCTTTCGCATCACCGTTCCACTGGCAATGTCCGGTCTGGTTTCGGTTTTTGTTTACTGCTTTATGGTGGCCTGGAATGACTATCTGTTTGCGTCGATTTTCCTTTCCAGCGCCAGCAATTTCACCCTGCCGGTCGGCCTGAACGCGCTGTTCAGCACGCCGGACTATATCTGGGGACGCATGATGGCGGCGTCGCTGGTGACGGCCCTGCCGGTCGTCATTATGTATGCGCTTTCCGAACGTTTTATTAAGAGTGGCTTGACCGCAGGCGGCGTGAAGGGCTGAAGCGGCCAGTTTAATCAAGGAGTGATAAATGAAAAAGTTAGTTGCCGTAGAACCGCGTGTTGCTGCGCTGGTGGAGTATGAAGATCGCGCGCTTTCAGCCAACGAAGTGAGGATCCGTGTGCGCTTCGGTGCGCCGAAGCACGGCACCGAGGTGGTCGATTTTCGCGCTGCCAGCCCATTTATTAATGAGGATTTCAACGCCGAGTGGCAGATGTTTATGCCTCGTCCTGAAGGCGCGCCGCGCGGGATTGAGTTTGGTCAATTCCAGCTTGGCAACATGGTGGTGGGAGACATTATCGAATGCGGCAGTGACGTCACGGATTATGTCGTGGGCGATTCTGTTTGCGGTTACGGCCCGCTCTCTGAAACCGTCATTATTAATGCCGTCAACAACTACAAGCTGCGCAAGATGCCAGCGGGCAGCAGCTGGAAAAATGCTGTTTGCTACGATCCGGCGCAGTTTGCCATGAGCGGCGTGCGTGATGCCAACGTCCGCGTTGGCGATTTCGTGGTTATTGTGGGGCTGGGGGCCATCGGCCAGATTGCGGTACAGCTGGCGAAAAAAGCTGGCGCCTCTGTTGTGATTGGCGTCGATCCGATTAGCCATCGTTGTGATATTGCCTGCCGTCATGGCGCCGACGTCTGTCTCAATCCGATCGGCACCGACGTGGGTATGGAAATCAAGAAGCTGACCCAGCGGCAGGGTGCCGATGTAATCATCGAAACCAGTGGTCACACGGATGCGCTGCAGTCGGCGCTGCGCGGCCTGGCCTACGGCGGCACCATCTCCTACGTTGCCTTTGCCAAACCCTTCACGGAAGGCTTCAACCTGGGTCGTGAAGCGCACTTCAATAACGCCAGAATCGTCTTCTCGCGTGCGTGCAGCGAACCTAACCCGGACTATCCACGCTGGAGCCGCAAGCGCATTGAAGAGGCCTGTTGGGAGCTATTGATGAACGGCTACCTCGATTGCGACGAGATAATCGATCCCGTCGTTCCTTTCGCCAATAGCCCGGAAAGCTACATGCAGTATGTCGACCAGCACCCGGAGCTGAGCATCAAAATGGGCGTCACGTTTTAACCAAAGGAATGCAGAAGATGAAAATTGGAACACAGAACCAGGCCTTTTTTCCGGAAAATATTCTGGAGAAGTTTCGTTATATCAAGGCAATGGGATTTGATGGCTTTGAAATTGATGGCAAGCTCCTGGTCAATCACCTGGAAGAGGTGAAAGCGGCAATAGCCCAAACCGGCCTGCCGGTGACCACCGCCTGTGGCGGCTATGACGGCTGGATTGGCGATTTTATTGAAGAGCGTCGTCTTAACGGTTTACAGCAAATAACCCGCATCCTTGAAGCACTGGCGGAAGCAGGCGGTAAAGGCATCGTCGTACCCGCCGCCTGGGGCATGTTTACTTTCCGCCTGCCGCCAATGACGTCACCCCGGAGTCTGGCAGGCGATCGTAAAGCGATCAGCGACTCGCTGATCTACCTGGATAAGGTCGCAGAACGCACCGGAACGGTGGTCTATCTGGAACCGCTCAACCGCTACCAGGACCATATGATCAACACCCTCGCTGACGCGCGCCGCTATATCGTGGAAAACCAGCTGCAACACGTGCAGATCATCGGTGATTTCTACCATATGAACATTGAAGAGGACGATATAGCGCAGGCGCTGCATGAAAACCGCGATCTGCTCGGCCATGTGCACATTGCGGATAACCATCGTTATCAGCCGGGTAGCGGCTCGCTGAATTTCAGCGCACTCTTTGACCAGTTGCGTCAGGATAACTATCAGGGGTACGTGGTCTACGAAGGTCGCGTAAGAGCGGATAACCCCGCCGAAGCGTATCGTCAGTCGCTGGCCTGGCTGCGTACCTGCTAAGAGGGATCCCGTGAAAAGTGCAACGATAACTTCGCCGCTGCGCGTCGCCATTATCGGCGCCGGGCAGGTGGCGGATAAGGTTCATGCTTCTTACTACAGCACACGTGCGGATCTGCAACTGGTGGCTGTCTGTGACAGCCGTCTGGAGCAGGCCCAGGCTTTCGCGCACAAATACGGAATACCACTGATCCGGGACGATGTTCAGGCGATGCTACTTGAGGCGAAGCCGGACATCGTCAGCGTCTGTTCCCCTAATCGTTTTCACTATGAACACGTCATGCAGGCCTTAAAAGCTGGTTGCCACGTCATGTGCGAGAAGCCACCGGCTATGTCACCCGACGAAGCGCTGGAGATGCGTAATACCGCGCGACGGATGAATAAGGTTCTCGCTTATGACTTCCATCACCGTTTTGCGCTGGATACGCGAATACTGCGTGAAAAGGTAATGGATGGTGCACTGGGTGAAATCTACGTGACGAACGCCCGTGCCTTGCGTCGATGTGGCGTACCTGGCTGGGGCGTGTTTACCAGTAAAGCGTTACAGGGGGGAGGCCCGCTCATTGATATTGGTATTCATATGCTGGATGCCGCCCTGTATGTGCTGGGATTCCCGGCGGTAAAAGGCGTTTACGCCCACAGTTTTCAAAAAATAGGCACACGCAAGAAAAGCGGGCAGTTTGGTGAGTGGGACCCCGCCGCTTACTCCGTGGAAGATGCCTTATTCGGCACTATTGAATTTCGCAATGGCGGCATTCTGCGCCTTGAAACCTCATTCGCGCTCAATATTCCTGAGCAGTCCATCATGAACGTGAACTTTTGTGGTGAAAAAGCGGGCGCAACGTTATTTCCCCTTCAAATCTATACCGACAACGACGGGCAACTGGACGTGCAGTTTCAGCGCGAGGCGGCGGACGATAATCGCCATTTTCAAAGTATGAAAGCCTTTGTCGATCACCTTTACGGCGAACCCATTGCGCTGGCTGATGCGGAGCAAGGCTTCCTTATCCAGCAGTTGGTAGCCGCGCTTTATCAGTCCGCTGAAACAGGAAGATATGTGGAATTATGAATAAGCCAGTAAAGCTGACTGAGCCGGCCTTTTGCCTCCACAGTCTTAATAAATATGCCTCGTTGATGACCACGGGTAATGGCTATATGGGCATCCGTGCTACTCATGAAGAAGCCTACACTCAGCAGACACGCGGAATGTATCTGGCTGGTCTTTACCACCGGGCAGGTCAGGATGAAAGCACCGAACTGGTCAATCTCCCGGACGTGGTGGGGATGGAACTTACCCTTAATGGCGAGGTTTTTTCCCTGCAACGCGGTGTTATTGAAAGCTGGCGGCGAGAGTTAGATGTCGCCACCGGGGAACTGTCACGCGCGGTAATCTGGCAATCGCCAGACGGGGCAAGGTTTGCGCTGGAAAGTCGGCGCTTTGCCTCGGTTGAGAAGCTGCCCTTACTGGCACTGGAGGTGTCCATAACCCCTCTGGATGCGGATGCCAGCATATCAATCACCACCGGAATCGATGCCACCATGACCAATCATGGTCGCCAGCATCTTGATGAAGTGCAGGTGCGGGTCTTTGGTCAACATCTTTTACAGGGCATTTACCGCACCCAGGACGGACGAAACGATGTCGCCATCTCCTCTTATTGCCATCTCGATGGCGACGTCCAGCGTAGTTTTACCGCAAAGGAGCGCCGTCTGCTGCAGCACAACAGCGTGCATGCACGGGCCGGGCAGCGTATCACCCTGCAGAAGATCAACTGGATTACGTGGACAGAGGAGCGTCTGGTCTCAGTTGAGACCTGGGGTAAACAGTCGCTGGCAAAACTTGAAGCCAGTGTGCAGCAGGGTTACGACGCGTTGCTGGAGGAATCTGCTAACAACTGGGGTGAGTGGTGGAAACGCAGTCGCGTAGAGGTGACCAGCGTCGCCGCCACCCGGGATCAGCAGGCGCTGGATTTTGCGCTTTACCAGCTTCGGGCCATGACCCCAGCTCACGATGAACGCAGCAGCATAGGGGCTAAGGGGCTGACGGGGGAAGGGTACAAAGGTCATGTTTTCTGGGATACCGAGGTGTTTCTGCTGCCGTTTCACCTGTTTACCCGCCCGGATATCGCCCGACGCCTGCTGCGCTACCGCTGGCATAATTTGTCTCAGGCCCGGGAAAAAGCCCGTCGCAATGGCTGGCAGGGGGCACTGTTTCCGTGGGAGAGTGCGCGTAGTGGTGAAGAAGAGACGCCTGAGTTCGCCGCCATTAACATCCGCACCGGGCTGCGGCAGAAAGTGGCCTCAGCGCAGGCGGAACACCATCTCGTGGCCGACATCGCGTGGGCCGTGGTGAGTTACTGGCATGCCACCGGCGATATGGGCTTTATGGCTCATGAGGGAATGGCGCTACTGCTGGAGACGGCGATGTTCTGGATCAGTCGTGCCGTAATGGTGAAGGGGCGGCTGGAGATCCACGATGTTATTGGCCCGGATGAATACACTGAGCATGTGAACAATAATGCGTTTACCAACTACATGGCTTACTACAACGTCGAGCAGGCACTCTGGTTCGCGCGCTTTCTGAAGTGCAGTGACGAAGCCTTTATCCACCGCGCCGGGCACTTTTTACAGCACCTGTGGCGACCCGAGCCAGGGGAGGATGGGATCCTGCCTCAGGATGACGCCTTCCTCAGCAAGCCCACCATTGACCTGGCGAAATATAAAGCGAACGCCGGCAAGCAGACCATTTTACTGGATTATTCACGGTCTGAAGTCAATGAGATGCAGATCCTGAAGCAGGCGGATGTGGTCATGCTGGCCTACATGTTGCCCGAGCAGTTTAGCCGACAGGCGTGCCTTGCGAATCTGCGTTTTTATGAACCGCGAACTATTCATGACTCGTCGCTGAGCAAAGCGATTCACGGCATTGTGGCCGCACGCTGTCAGGAGCGTGAGATGAGCTACAGATTCTGGCAGGAGGGGGCACTTATCGATCTTGGTGTCGATCCGCACAGTTGTGATGACGGTATTCATGCTGCTGCAACCGGCGCTATCTGGCTGGGGGCAATCCAGGGATTTGCCGGAGTGAGCGTACGCCACGGTGAGCTGCATGTGGATCCGGTTTTACCGGTGCACTGGCAGAGTCTGAGGTTCCCTCTTTGCTGGCAGAACAGCGATCTGCTCATCACCATAAATGAAACGGAGATACGGATTAACGCCGGGGCGGTAGTGCATCTTTGGGTCGAGGGAAAAAAACGCATCCTCCAAAGGGGGGATACTGTCATTCAACGCGCATTTTTTTCGCTTGATAATGGGACCGCTACCACATGGAGGGGAGACGAATGAAAAAGCAACCACAGGCCATTATTTTTGATCTGGACGGTGTCATTACCGATACCGCACACCTGCATTTTTCTGCATGGCGGCAAATTGCCGGCGATATCGGCATTGAGATAGATGAAGCATTTAACGACACCCTAAAAGGGATCAGTCGCAGCGAATCACTCAGACGCATCCTGCAGTACGGCGCTAAGGAGAGTGCATTTAGCGAGGAGGCAAGGGCCGCTCTTGCTGCCCGCAAAAACAGCCTCTATGTCGGGTCGCTCAGGCAATTAACGGCGCAGTCGGTACTGCCCGGTATTCGTGAACTGCTCTCCACCTTAAAAGCGTTAACGATCCCGACTGCTCTGGCGTCGGTATCGCTCAATGCGCCTGCGATTGTGCAGGCCCTGGAACTCGACACTTATTTCGATTTTTGCGCCGATGCAGCTCAAATCAGCCATTCGAAACCGGATCCAGAAATTTTTCTCGCCGCCTGCAAAGGCCTTGGGGTGGATCCACGTGACTGTATCGGGGTAGAGGATGCGCAGGCAGGGATCGACGCTATTAATGCCTGTGGCATGCGTTCCGTGGGGATTGGCCGGGGGCTCATTCATGCAGATTTACTGCTTTCAGGGACCGAATTACTGACGTGGCCGCGCTTATCGGCTTTCTGGCAAAACGACAAGTAAGGGATTCAATATGGCACAGCTTTCTTTGCAACATATTCAAAAAATATACGATAACCAGGTACAGGTCGTGAAAGACTTCAATCTGGAAATTGAAGACAAAGAATTTATTGTTTTTGTCGGGCCGTCAGGCTGCGGAAAATCAACCACATTGCGCATGATTGCCGGGCTCGAAGAGATCAGCGGCGGCGATTTACTGATAGATGGTAAGCGAATGAATGATGTACCGGCCAAATCACGCAATATTGCGATGGTGTTTCAGAATTATGCGTTATATCCGCATATGTCCGTCTACGACAACATGGCTTTTGGCCTGAAGATGCAGAAAATCAGCCAGCAAGTCATTGACGAGCGGGTTAACTGGGCAGCGCAAATCCTGGGGCTACGTGACTACCTGAAGCGTAAGCCCGGTGCGCTCTCCGGTGGTCAACGTCAGCGTGTGGCGCTGGGGCGGGCGATTGTCCGTGAAGCGGGGGTATTCCTGATGGATGAACCTCTGTCCAACCTCGATGCCAAACTGCGAGTGCAGATGCGGGCGGAAATCAGCAAGCTTCATCAGAAGCTTAACACCACCATGATTTATGTTACCCATGATCAAACCGAAGCCATGACCATGGCGACGCGCATTGTCATCATGAAGGCCTGTATTATTCAGCAGGTTGGTGCACCTAAAGACGTTTATAATCACCCGGCAAATATTTTTGTCGCAGGTTTTATTGGCTCACCCGCAATGAACTTTATTCGCGGCACGATTGATGCAGACCAGTTTGTTACGGAAACCCTTAAATTAACAATTCCGTCATCCATGCTGAGTGCATTAAAGACGCGCGGATATGAACATAAAGCCGTAATCATGGGTATTCGTCCCGAGGATATTCATCCTCGGCAAGATAATGTTCAAGGTGTGATAGCAAAAATAAGTGTTGCCGAATTAACGGGTGCAGAATTTATGCTTTATACCACTGTTGGGGGGCACGAACTGGTTGTTCGTGCCGGTGCAATGAATGATTTTCATGCGGGGGATACTATTCAGATTCATTTTGATATGGAAAAAAGCCATTTCTTTGATGCTGAGTCCGAGATTGCAATTCAATAATTTCACACTCCACAAACGCCTGTTTTCGGAGTGAGGTGCATTTTTTAGTGATTTAACAAGGAATAAAAATGAAAAAATTATTGTCCTCTACTGCGCTGGTCATGTGCGCGGGAATGGCCTGCGTACAGGCTGCAGAAAACAATGACTGGCATTTTAATATCGGTGCCATGTATGAAATAGAAAACGTCGAGGGTTACGCCGAAGACATGGATGGTCTGTATGAGCCCTCCATCTGGTTTAATGCGTCCACCGGCCCCTGGAAAATCGCGCTGGCTTATTATCAGGAGGGGCCTGTTGATTACAGCAGTGGTACACGAGGCAGCTGGTTTGATCGACCGGAACTGGAAGTTCGGTATCAGTTTACCGAAAGCGAGGATTTTGCTTTCGGTTTAACGGGCGGCGTGCGTAACTACGGTTATCATTTCAAAGATGAGCACGGCGCTGATGCAGGAACAGCAAATATGCAACGCTGGAAAATTCAGCCTGACTGGGATGCAAAAATTAATGATGAGTGGCGTTTTAGTGGCTGGCTTTCCATGTACCGTTTTGCCAATGATTTAGATAAAACCGGTTATGCCGATAGTCGCCTGGAAGGCGAGATGGGTTTTTCATATAAAATAAATGAAACCGTCTCGGTCACCACAAATTATTATTTTGAACGTGGTTTTAACATGGATGACTCAAAAAATAATGGTGAATTCTCAACCCAGGAGATCCGCGCCTATGTTCCAGTCTCATTAGGCAACTCAACAATAACGCCCTATGGACGCATTGGGCTTGACCGTTGGTCTAACTGGGACTGGCGGGATGATATAGAGCGTGAAGGCCATGATTTTAACAGGGTCGGACTGCTCTACGCGTACGACTTTCAGAACGGCTTTTCTGCCTCACTTGAATACGCCTTCGAATGGCAGCACCATGATGAAGGGGATAGCGATAAGTTCCATTATGCGGGAGTGGGAATTAACTACGCATTCTGATAAACCGTGGCGCCCTCTGGGCGCCTTTGCGCTTAAATTGATTGCGATAGAAAAATGTGGGTGTCAATAATCGTGTTTTTCTGGGTGAGCTTGCCGGCAATAAGCTGGAATAAGGTTTCGCAACTTTTTACGCCGAGCGCTTGCGTGGGGATTTCAATTCCCCCAGGTGGAGGATTCAGGATGAAGGAGAGCATCTCATTACCATAACCGACAACGGCAAGTTGTTTAGGTATGTTGATTTTTTTATCCGCCGCCACTTTGTATAAACTCACCAGTTTTAATCCATCAGTAGCGAATACCGCATCGGGTAGCTCAGGAAGACTAAGCAATTTATTTGCCGCGACCATAGCGCTTTCGTGGGTATAACCGCCATCCATTATCCAGTCATCATTTATTGAAAGAACATGGGCTTTGAGGCTTGCTTTATAACCATTTACCCGATCCACCGAAACATGATAATTCAAAGGCGCATGCAGACAGGCAATTTTTCGATGGCCGCTCTCAATCAGGGTGTTTGTCAGAATAATACTGTCCTGATAATTGTCAGTATCGACTGAATATACGTGCTGGTACTCGCCTTCAACTTTGCCGATGACAACAACAGGAACTTCATATTTATCAAGTCTGGCAAAAAAAGATTCATCAGCCGGTGAGCTAAGCAGAATAATGCCTTTAATCATTTTTTGCTTAATTTTACTCTCGCATTTCTGCAGATCATCTTCGGTACTTCGGGAGGTTTGTAATATGACGTCAAAGCCCTTCTCCTCAGCTTTAGCCATAATAGCGTGCAGCACTTCAGAGAAAAAAGGATTGCCTGCGGTGGTTTTTGCCGAGCGGGTGGAGATGACCATTATGGCATCGAAGCCTGAAGATGTCAGGGCGCGGGCTAATTTATTGGGCTGATATTGTAGTTCGTCTATTGCGCGCAGCACTTTTTCACGGGCTTCTGGTGAAATATTGGTTTGCTTATTGAGAACCCGCGATACCGTCGATTTTGATACGCCTGCAATACGTGCAATATCATAAATGGTTGGTGACATAATCCTTGAACCCCGCAGAAGCTAATGCCGCATATCTTAAGAAGTTAGATTGGGGATGACAACACAAGTTAATTGATTATCAGCAACCTGACCCAATATCTTACCCTGTAGGTTATAATTTTTGCGAACTTCAGGCATAACGGGATGGCAATGAAGCGATTTAAAAATGAACTGAGTGCGCTCGTCAACCGGGGCATGGACCGTCATTTGCGGCTGGCAGTCACCGGTCTTAGCCGAAGCGGGAAAACGGCCTTTATTACGGCGATGGTTAATCAGTTATTAACCCTTCACGCCGGGGCGAGGTTGCCTTTACTTAGCGCCGTTCGCGAAGAGCGACTGCTGGGTGTGAAGCGCGTGCCGCAGCGGGATTTTGGTATTCCACGTTTTACTTACGACGAAGGCCTGGCGCAGCTCTACGGTACGCCGCCCGCATGGCCGACCCCCACGCGCGGTGTGAGCGAAATTCGCCTCGCACTGCGTTTTCGCCAGCAGGATTCGCTGCTTCGCCACTTCAAAGATACTTCCACGTTATATCTCGAAATTGTGGATTACCCTGGCGAATGGCTGCTGGATCTGCCGATGCTGGCTCAGGACTATTTAAGCTGGTCAAGGCAGATGACCGGCCTGCTGCAGGGGCCGCGTAGCGACTGGTCAGCAGCGTGGCGGGAACTGGCTAACGGCTTAGATCCGCTGGCCCCAGCTGATGAAAACCGACTCGCTGAGATTGCTGCCGCCTGGACTGATTATCTGCACCAGTGCAAACGGGAAGGGCTTCATTTCATTCAGCCCGGCCGTTTTGTGCTGCCGGGGGAGATGGCCGGCGCGCCCGCTCTGCAGTTTTTCCCGTGGCCGGACGTGGAGGGCAGTGGGGAAGCCAGGCTGGCGCAGGCAGGAAAACAGACCAACGTCGGCATGTTGCGTGAACGTTTCAATTACTACTGCGAACACGTGGTGAAAGATTTTTATAAAAACCACTTCTTACGGTTTGACCGTCAGATTGTGCTGGTGGACTGCCTGCAGCCGCTGAACAGTGGCCCCCAGGCCTTTAATGATATGCGTCTGGCGCTTACGCAGCTGATGCAAAGCTTCCATTACGGTCAGCGTACCCTCTTCAGGCGACTGTTTTCTCCCGTGATAGACAGGCTGCTGTTTGCAGCGACCAAAGCCGATCACGTGACGGTGGATCAGCATGGCAACATGGTGTCACTGCTGCAGCAACTGATTCAGGATGCCTGGCAAAACGCGGCCTTTGAAGGTATTCGCATGGAGTGTGTGGGGCTGGCCTCGGTGCAGGCCACCCAAAGCGGTCTGATTGATGTGAACGGTGAAAAGATCCCGGCGCTTCGCGGTCACCGCCTCAGCGATGGCGAACCGCTAACGGTTTATCCCGGCGAAGTACCCGCCAGACTACCGGGTCAGGCGTTCTGGGATAAACAGGGTTTTCAGTTTGAATCCTTCCGTCCTCAGGCGCTGGACGTGGATAAACCGTTGCCGCATATCCGGCTGGATGCCGCGCTGGAGTTTTTACTGGGAGATAAATTGCGATGACCGAACCACTAAAACCGCGTATTGATTTTGCCGGACCGCTGGAAGAAGAAAGCCATGTCCAGTTTAAGGCCGCACAGACTTTTGGGGCGGAGCAGGCTGAACATTTTTCTCCCGTTCGCGCTGAAGAGAGATCGGAAGAGGGGCCGGCTGAGGCCATCGTTGCCTCTGCGCTTCGCCCCAAACGCAGCCTGTGGCGCAAAATGGTCTTTGCCGGTGTGGCATTGCTGGGGGCAAGCGTCGTCGGGCAGGGGGTGCAGTGGGCAATAAATGCCTGGCAGACGCAGGACTGGGTGGCGATGGGAGGATGTGCCGCCGGGGCATTGATCATCGGCGCCGGGGCGGGTTCCATTGCAACGGAGTGGCGACGCCTGTGGCGTTTACGCCAGCGGGCGCATGCGCGGGATGACGCCCGCGAACTGCTTCATAGTCATGGGAGCGGAAAAGGACGTGCTTTTTGTGAACATCTGGCGCGCCAGGCGGGTATCGATCATGCTCACCCGGCACTGCAACGCTGGTATGCCGCTATCCATGAAACCCAGAACGATCGTGAAGTCGTCTCGCTTTATGCCCATCTTGTTCAGCCGGTGCTCGACAGTCAGGCACGGCGGGAAATCAGTCGTTCGGCCGCTGAGTCAACCATGATGATTGCCGTCAGCCCGCTGGCGCTGGTCGACATGGCATTTATTGCCTGGCGTAATTTACGCCTCATCAACCGTATTGCTGCGCTTTACGGCATTGAACTTGGCTACTACAGCCGACTGCGATTGTTCCGCCTGGTACTGCTGAACATTGCTTTTGCGGGTGCCAGTGAGATGGTGCGTGAGGTGGGACTGGACTGGATGTCGCAGGATCTGGCTGCACGATTATCTGCCCGTGCTGCGCAGGGGATCGGTGCCGGATTACTCACCGCACGGCTGGGTATTAAAGCCATGGAGCTCTGCCGACCGCTTCCCTGGATGGACGATGATAAACCGCGTCTGGGCGATTTCCGGCGCGAGCTTATCGTGCAGGTCAAAGAGACGTTACAGAAGAGTAAGAGTACATAAGCCGCGGCGCTGCCCATTTCACTTTACGGCGCAGCGCCCGTTTTTCCAGCAAACTGTCAATATTTGTTGACAGACATCTTCCTGCCAGCCTGTAACTGACATATCATCGCGGCATCAGTGGTTAATGTAGGGTGAAATTTCCATGCGTCTTGAAGTATTTTGTGAAGACCGGCTGGGTCTGACTCGCGAACTCCTTGATTTACTGGTGTTACGCGGTATCGACTTACGTGGCATTGAGATCGATCCTATCGGGCGAATCTACCTTAATTTCGCGGCGCTGGCCTTTGATGCATTCAGCAGTTTAATGGCTGAAATCCGGCGCATCCCTGGCGTCACTGATGTGCGCACAGTCCTCTGGATGCCCTCCGAACGTGAGCACCGCGCCATGAGTGCGGTACTTGAAGCCTTACCGGAGCCGGTACTGTCGCTGGACATGAAAAGTAAAATCGAACTGGCTAACCCCGCCAGCAGCCAGTTGTTTGGTCAGGATCAGGATAAGCTGCGCAACTTTAACGCCACACAGCTTATCTCGGGTTTTAACTTTACCCGTTGGCTTGAAAGCAATCCTCACCTCTCCCAGAGCGAGCATGTCGCGATTAATGGGCAGAACTTCCTGATGGAGATAACCCCGGTGCACCTGGAAGGGGAAACCGGTGAATCCGTACTTACAGGTGCGGTGGTGATGCTGCGTTCTACCGCCAGGATGGGTCGCCAGTTGCAGAACCTTTCTCAGCAGGATCTGAGCGCTTTCAGCCAGATTGTGGCGGTCAGCCCAAGGATGCGTCAGGTACTTGAGCAGGCCCGTAAGCTGGCCAATCTTACTGCGCCTTTGCTCATTGTAGGCGATACCGGTACCGGAAAAGATCTGCTTGCCCATGCCTGCCACCTCGCCAGCCCGCGCGCGGCAAAACCCTATCTCGCCCTGAACTGCGCCTCAATTCCGGAAGATGCTGTTGAAAGCGAGCTTTTTGGTCATGCGCCGGAAGGCAAAAAGGGATTCTTTGAGCAGGCAAACGGTGGTTCCGTGCTGCTTGATGAGATCGGTGAAATGTCACCGCGGATGCAGGTTAAACTACTGCGTTTCCTGAATGACGGGACCTTCCGCCGGGTAGGTGAAGATCATGAAGTCCACGTTGATGTGCGCGTGATTTGCGCGACCCAGCGTAATCTGGTGGATCTCGTGCAAAAAGGGGTGTTCCGCGAAGATCTCTATTACCGTCTGAATGTCCTGACCCTCAATTTACCGCCTCTGCGTGACCGTCCGCAGGACATCATGCCGCTGACGGAGCTGTTTGTGGCCCGTTTTGCTGATGAGCAGGGCGTACCGCGTCCGAAACTTGCGCATGAACTGAATCAGGTCCTGAGCCGTTATAACTGGCCGGGTAACGTTCGTCAGCTGAAGAACGCTGTCTACCGTGCGCTGACCCAGCTCGAAGGCTATGAACTGCGACCCCAGGACATCCTGTTACCGGATTACGATGCCGCGACCCTGGCCGTCGGCGAGGAGGCGATGGAAGGCACGCTGGATGAGATAACCAGTCGCTTTGAGCGCTCGGTCCTTATTCAGCTTTACAGTAATTTCCCAAGCACGCGTAAACTGGCAAAACGTCTGGGCGTGTCGCATACGGCGATTGCCAATAAGCTGCGGGAATATGGCTTAAGTCAGAAGAAGGGCGAGGAGTAAAACTGTGCCCGGTAATGGCTTACCGGGCAACGGGTGAGATTACGCCTTCAGCACGTTCAGTGCAGAGGCGTAGTCTGGTTCATTAGTGATTTCATTAACCAGTTGGCTGAAGATCACATTGTCATTCTCATCAATTACCACCACGGCGCGCGCGGCAAGGCCTTTAAGTGCGCCTTCGGCGATGCCAACGCCATAGTCTTCGAGAAACTCCGGGTTGCGCAGGGTAGAGAGAGTAATGACATTGCTCAGGCCTTCAGCGCCGCAGAAGCGGGACTGGGCGAACGGCAGGTCTGCAGAAATGCACAGCACTACGGTGTCATTAATTTCGGTCGCCAGTTCGTTGAACTTGCGAACGGAGGCGGCGCAGACGCCGGTATCGATGCTTGGGAAAATATTCAGCACTTTACGTTTACCGGCAAACTGACTTAATGCAACGTCTGACAGATCTTTTGCGACCAGTGAAAACGCGGCAGCTTTGCTACCGGTTGCCGGGATCTGGCCTGCGACGGAAACTGGATTACCCTGGAAATGAACAAGCTGTGACATATATCTTCCTGTTTACATATAGTTAACTTCGGCGCTAGTTTATGCTGAAAGCAAGGAACACGGCAATGCCATTTTCGCCACTATACTCGTAAGGACAACGCCACAGGAGTAAGGGATGAGAAGTGTGAAGGTGTACGAAGAAACCTGGCCGTTACATTCGCCATTTGTTATCTCGCGCGGCAGCCGTAACGAAGCGCGGGTAGTGGTTGTGGAGCTGGAAGAAGATGGCGTAAAGGCAGTGGGTGAGTGTACACCCTATCCCCGATATGGTGAAAGCGAGGCCTCGGTTATCGCGCAAATCATGACCCATATTGCTCGTCTGGAAAACAACCTCAGTCGTGATGAATTGCAGACGTTATTGCCGCCGGGTGCCGCGCGCAATGCCGTTGACTGCGCGCTCTGGGATCTGGAGGCCCGCCGTCTCAATCAGTCTCTGGTTGCCCGTACAGGGGTGGTATTACCCCCGGTGGTGACGACGGCGCAAACCGTAGTCATTGGCACGCCGGATCAAATGGCGGCAAGTGCTGCAGCGCTGGTGGAAACCGGTGCCAGGCTGCTTAAAGTCAAACTTGACGATCACCTTATCAGCGAAAGAATGGTGGCTATCCGCGCCGCTGCCCCCGATGCGACAATAATCGTTGATGCGAATGAAGCCTGGCATAGCGAGGGGCTGGCCGCGCGCTGCCAGCTGCTGGCGGATCTGGGGGTGGCGATGCTGGAGCAGCCACTGCCGGTGGCTGAAGATGACGCGCTGGCGAATTTCATCCATCCGCTTCCCATTTGCGCTGATGAGAGTTGCCATACACGCGCAGACTTACCGCGACTGGTGGGCCGTTATGACATGGTCAACATCAAACTCGACAAAACCGGCGGGCTTACGGAAGCACTGGCGCTTGCCGACGACGCTCGCGCCCGCGGGTTCGGTTTAATGCTCGGCTGCATGATCTGCACTTCACGCGCCATCAGCGCTGCGCTTCCGCTTGCTGCTGATGTTCGTTTTGCCGATCTTGACGGACCGACCTGGCTTGCGGTGGACGTCGAGCCCGCGCTGCGCTTCACGCCTGGTCAGCTTCATCTGTCGGCGTTGTGATGTAAGAGGGCGATCATCGCACCGAGATATTTCTCGCTGGCTTCATCAGCCGAAACCGGCGGGAACTCAAGGGTAATACAGTGCAGTTGCATATCGGCACACCAGCTGCCGAAGGAGCCTGGGGTTTCGTAGCCAACGCTGGTCACCAGTGGCAGGGCAAACTGTGTTGACAGCCACTGGCCGAGTGCACTGCGGCGGGGATCTTCCACACATCCCAGCGGATCGTGAAAAGAGACCACCCAGGCCGGGCGGATGCGATGGATAAGCCGGCAAAGGGCCTGCGTTTCAGGCTCTGAACCGGGATGTTCACCCGTTGATAACACGACATCCCGTTCGGTTGCCGCACTGTTCCAGCGGTAGACGGTCTCACCCGCTTTCCAGTTTGCCGCCGGGAAGTTTCGGTTCAGGTCAACACCGCTGGCACTGGCTCTTAGTCCTAACTGGCAGCCATCGGGATTAACGGCCAGTACCACATGATGGCGTCGAAGTTCTGGTTTGAGTGTCCGCAGGGCGCAGGAGAGGGTGACCACAGACGAATTTTCGTCACCGTGAGTACCCGCAATAATCAGCCCACTGGCATGCGACGCCTCTGCAGCCGGGAACCAGATAAGGGGGGCCCCTAACAATGAGTGGCCATAGATATCGCTCCCCGAAGGGAAAGCACCGCGTTCCTGACGTGGTCGTGAGACGGGCATAGGTTTCCTTGAGTTAAGTGCAGTCATAGTAAGTGTTAAGCATTTTGTTCAACCCGGCAACGTGCAGGGCGGGTATAAACAGGATTACTGTCAACATTCCGTTGACTTGAATTTGCATTCCTTCTTTTTAAAACAAATAATTACCGCATCTTTCGCTTTGCTACAAAACTAAAAGGGGATCACATGAAGCATCCTGTGACGCGGATCGGTTGTGCGCTTTATTTGTGCGGTTTCACTTCACTGGCCTGGGCTGCCGACGTGCCAAAAGGTACTGAACTTGCGCAGAAGCAGGAGCTGGTTCGCCACATCAAAGATGAGCCCGCAACCCTTGATCCGGCAAAAGCCGTGGGATTGCCTGAGATTCAGGTGATACGCGATCTGTATGAAGGGCTGGTGAACCAGGATGAGAAAGGTGAGATTGTGCCTGGTGTCGCCACGAAGTGGCAGAGCAGTGATAACCGTAGCTGGACATTCACCCTGCGCAGTGATGCCAGATGGTCAGACGGTACGCCGGTTACGGCGCAGGATTTTGTCTATAGCTGGCAGCGTCTGGTAGATCCCAAAACCACCTCTCCCTTTGCCTCTTTTGCCTCGCTGGCGGGCATCGCGCAGGCACAGGCGATCATTGATGGCAAAGTATCGCCCGAAAAACTTGGGGTGACCGCGGTAGATGATCACACGTTGCGGGTTCAGTTAGATAAACCGCTACCCTGGTTTGCCAATATGGCGGCAAGCTTCGCCTTTTACCCGGTTAAAAAGGCAAATGTTGAGAGCGGGCAGGACTGGACGCGTCCCGGTAATCTGGTCGGTAATGGCGCCTATGTGCTGGCCAACCGTGTTGTGAATGAGAAGCTGGAGTTCACGCCGAATACGCATTACTGGGATAACGCTAAAACCGTTATTCAGAAAGTGACCTTCGTGCCGATTAACCAGGAGACGGCGGCCACCAATCGTTACCTGGCAGGGGATATCGATATTACCGAATCCTTCCCGAAAAGCCTGTACCAGAAACTTTTGAAAGATATTCCCGGTCAGGTTTATACCCCGCCGCAGCTGGGAACCTACTATTACGCGCTGAATACACAAAAAGGGCCTACGGCTGACCCGCGCGTGCGCCTCGCGCTGAGCATGACCGTCGACCGTCGCATCATGGCCGAAAAAGTGCTGGGGACCGGCGAGAAACCGGCCTGGCGCTTTACCCCGGATGTCACGGCAGGATTCAAACCTCAGCCTTCAATACTGGAACGTCAGAGCCAGGCAGAGCTCAATGCTCAGGCTAAAACCTTGCTTCAGGCGGCAGGTTATGGGCCCCAGCGTCCTCTGAAACTGACGCTGCTCTATAACACCTCTGAAACGCACCAGAAAATTGCCATTGCGGTGGCATCCATGTGGAAAAAGAACCTGGGCATTGATGTGAAGCTGCAAAATCAGGAGTGGAAAACCTATATCGACAGCCGCAACACCGGCAATTTCGATGTAATCCGGGCCTCCTGGGTTGGCGATTACAACGAACCTTCCACCTTTTTGTCCCTGCTGACTTCGGGTCATAGCGGTAATATCACCCGCTTTAACGACCCGGCATATGACAAGGTGATGAGTCAGGCATCAGTGGAAACCCAGGCCAGCGCCAGAAATGCGGATTACAATGAAGCTGAAAAAATCATTGCCGAGAAGGCCCCTCTTATTCCTATTTATCAGTACACCAATGGCCGCCTGATTAAACCCTGGCTTAAAGGCTACCCCATTAACAACCCGGAAGATGTGGCCTACACCCGCACCATGTATGTGATTAAGCATTAAGACGCAAGGGCGCATGCCGTGCATGGTTTCGGTTAGTCTTTTTTGCAGTTCATAAAGAGGAAGGAAGAATGTTAGAAGAATATTTTGGTACCGCTGCGACGGATGAAGAAAAGAAGCGACTTCTTGCTGTACAGGCGGCCTTAGAAATTTCCAAAGCGGCGGTTTCTTCATCCACCTCGAACACAGGTATCCGTAGTCAGATGGACCTGCGTAATGTTTCACAGGAAGTGTCGGCGCTGGCGGATGCCATCCAGGATGCGCTGGAAGACTATGCCTGACCCGCTGAAAAAAAGCCCGCTTCAGTGAAGCGGGCAAGTCATACTGGAAGCAATGTGAGCAATGTCGTACTGAATACCAGACTATTTAAGTCAACTATTCAGTAATGAGAAAGATAATCTTTATCATCCCTTCGATCAACCCCTTTTTATCTGCGCCAACCGACCCGGTTGCGGGTAACAAAAAATCCTCTGTGTATTCCCGTGGTTGGAAATGCATTTTTAACTTATTGAAGGTAAAGCTTTGTTGTGTGAATCCACTCCTGAACAGGCGTAACGGTGACCCTGCGGGAAACTGGCTAAGGTCAAAAATTGTGCAGCATTATGTGTTATAGTGGTTATTCCTTAACCACAAAAGAGGATGTTATGCAGAGTGAATTAGACCCCACCCAACTGGCCATCGAATACTTACGCCGTGACAAAAGCGCCATGACCCCCGCGCAATATCTGAAGAGATTAAAACAGCTGAGCCTGGAATTTGCCGACCTGCTCACCCTGTCGCACAATGAACTGAAAGAAGAAATCGATTTTGCCGGGCGGTTGGGCATCCACTGATCCCTCAAAGGCAAAAGACGCGCCCCTGCAGGGCGCTTTTTTTTACCTCTCTTCAGGGCAGAACCACCCTGTAAGCGCTTCGTCAATACGCTTATCCCTACCCTTGTGGGGCAGGCGCAGAGCATAATAAGTACGCCCGTTGCTTTCGGGCTGTGTATATTGGCCGAATATCCCCGTTGCCGCTCAGTTGTTCAGAAGGTCAGCAGGCAGCGTGAGCGCGCATTCGCCTATACTGAGTGCGCGCATTATCGCAGCGGATTTAATAACCAAAAATAATGGCTTCCCTCATACATAAAACAGAGTGCTGACACGTTAAAGATGCAGCGAACAACATCCTTACGTTTTAACTATCAGGCGGAATTAAAAAATGCCGGTTAAATATAATTCTTTTCTGGCGATTATTTATAATTACGCATAATGGTTATCGACCATTATGGGATGAACTTTAAAAAAATCTCGATTTAAGCTGCGCTTAACTATAATTTAGGACCTGTCATTTAATGATGCAGCCGTTTATTAAGGGGCGTTTTTATTATTTTGTTGTTTAGGTTTTTTATAAAAAACATAGTTTTTTATGCTAAAATATTTGGTAAGTGATTATTTTAATCTACATTATTTACACTTAAGCTAAACTTGCAGTGTCATCGCCTAAAGATGCTCGGCCGTTATTTTGGTAGTGAAAAAGTGTATTCCGAATGCTATAAGAATATTACCTCTCTGAGTTGTAATTCTGGTGTCGCTATGTTTAGAAATATGAGTGTAAGAACATTTTTATTAGTGTTCCTGCTGTCTTTTTTTGTAATTATCGATATTTTAGTGACAGTCGTCGCAAAAAATATGGCGCTCACTGTGGCGGTCACAGCTCTCTTATTGGCTACGCTAGGATTTCTTTGGTTATATTTAACCTGGTATCTGGTGACGCCTATCAACACGGTTAAAAAAAGTATTGAAGAGGTGACCTCCGGTAATCTCTCAATAACTATTCCGTTATTTGGTAACAACTGTGCTGGCAGATTAATACCTGGCATCAATAGCCTGTCGGAAAGTATTGCTATTCTGGTGAAAGAGATCCGTTTGTCGTCGCAAAACGCGCTTGATCTCTCTGACGAGCTGGCTTCCCGCAGCGGGGAGCTTTCGGTAAAAACGGAAGAGCAATCAGCAGCCCTGGTTCAGACGGCAGCCAGCATGGAACAGATGGCCAGCAGCACGAAAAATAATGCCGAAAACACGCGTCTTGCCAGCTCGCGTGCGAGCGATGCCAGTATCAGCGCCCGTAAGGGCGGCGATCTGATGGGGCAGGTAGCCCATAACATGCAGTCGATTACAGACTGCGCTAACCAGATGACGGACATTATTGCCATCATCGATGGTATTGCCTTCCAGACGAATATTCTGGCACTGAATGCCGCAGTGGAAGCTGCCAGGGCCGGAGATCATGGTAAAGGTTTTTCTGTGGTTGCCGGAGAAGTGCGTAGCCTGGCCCACCGAAGCGCAGAAGCCGCCAAAAATATTAAATCCCTGATCGCTGTCACCACCAATAACGTGACTCAGGGGGCGACGGTCGTGTCTGAAGCCGAACGAAATATGCAGGAAATTGTCTCCGGTGCGAGCGTAGTGAGTAAGTTAATGGATGAAATTGCGGTGTCGACGCTTGAACAGGAAAAGGGCATTTCGCAAATTACTCTTGCGCTTTCGGAGCTGGAAAAAGTCACCCAAAGTAACGTCAGTATGGTAGATGAGCTGGCGGGTTCGTCAGACATTCTTAAAAATCGGGTCCTTGAGCTGCAGCAACGCACCGCTAAATACCGTCTTGCTACAGAAACGCCCACCGCGCAGGTAAATCCGGAGCCTCGTGGCCTGCAGCACAAGGGCTCATCCCGCCCGGCAAGACCCGTTTTGCCAAACCAGGAAAATTACTGGCACTCGTTCTGAACCGGTTCTTCGCTTTTCTTTTCTTATCGGCCCGTTTAGCGGGCCTTTTTTACATTTATTAATGAATTCAGCATGATGGTTGATTAACCCGTGCGGAGAGCTAGACTGACACCATGCCTGAGTGGAGTGTGGAGTCTTTGTGGAAGCGATTAAAGGGTCAGACATTAATATCCCGGATGCCGTGTATGCGTGGCAACTGGATGGTAAAGGCGGCGTTAAGCCGCTTGAGGATGAGGATATTATTGATGCGCAGCATCCCTGCTGGCTGCACCTTAATTACACAAGTCCGGAGAGCGCAGAATGGCTGGAAACCACGCCTCTTTTGCCCAATACCGTCCGCAATGCGCTGGCAGGCGAGAGTCTGCGTCCCCGCGTGTCGCGTATGGGGGAAGGCACCCTCATAACTCTCCGGTGCATCAATGGCAGCACCGATGAACGCCCGGATCAACTGGTCGCCGTTCGTCTGTATATGGATGAGCGCATGATTATCTCAACGCGTCAGCGCAAAGTGCTCGCGCTGGATGATGTGGTCTCTGATTTAGAGGAAGGAACCGGCCCTACCGACTGCGGTGGCTGGCTGGTGGATGTGTGCGACGCCCTGACCGATCACGCCAGTGAATTCATCGAAGTGCTGCACGATAAAATTATCGATCTGGAAGATAATCTGCTGGATCAGGAGATCCCGCCGCGCGGCTTTTTAGCCCTGCTGCGAAAGCAGTTAATCGTGATGCGTCGCTACATGGCTCCTCAGCGTGATGTGTTTGCACGCCTTGCCAGTGAGCGGCTGCCCTGGATGAATGACGATATGCGGCGCCGGATGCAGGACATTGCCGACCGTCTCGGACGGGGACTGGATGAAATCGACTCCTGTATTGCCCGTACCGGCGTAATGACGGATGAAATTACTCAGGTGATGCAGGAGTCCTTATCGCGCAGAACCTATACCATGTCGCTGATGGCCATGGTTTTTCTTCCGAGTACCTTCCTGACAGGGTTATTTGGCGTGAATCTGGGCGGCATTCCGGGAGGGGAGTACCGATTCGGCTTTTCACTCTTCTGCATTATGTTGGTTGTTCTGATAGGTGGTGTTGCCTGGTGGTTACATCGCAGTAAATGGCTGTAAAATTTCACTTTTTTAACAAAAAATGAACATAATTTCGCGGTGTAAATTGAGCAATATCAATATAAGCAGCCTCAGGAAAAGGCAATATTCATCTCGCAGGTGAATGCAACGTCAAGCGATGGGCGTTGCGCTCCATATTGTCTTACTTCCTTTTTTGAATTACTGCATAGCACAATTGATTCGTACGACGCCGACTTAGAATAGTCGGCTTTTTTTTGCCTCCTGTTCAGCACGGACTACCCTTAAAGAACAGTAACCCTTTACTGGAGGCTAATATGTCGAATGCTAACACTCTGCGAGTGAGTGACCCGATTCCTTCCGATCCCGTTCCGGTTCCTGACCCGATCCCGCAGCCCCAACCGTTACCCGATCCGCCGGACCCGGACCCGCATCCTGTTATCGATCCCCCACAGCATCGCTAAAAAAATCCCTCGTATTACGAGGGATTTCGGTTATTTGATTTCCAGAATGTCCAGTCGACTGGCGGTAAAATCGCCGTCGTCTTCATCCGGTAGCCATCCGGCAGGCTGCAACGGGAGGGTTTCGCGGTCAAACGCCAGATCCCCGCCATCCACCACGGCCGAACCATGCTGAATGCCTTTAAAGTCAAACAGCGTGGTGTCGCTGAGGTGAGAAGGCACTACATTCTGCATGGCGCTGAACATGGTTTCGATGCGTCCGGGGTAGCGTTTATCCCAGTCGCGCAACATGTCGCCGATGACCTGACGTTGCAGGTTGGGTTGAGAGCCGCAGAGGTTACACGGAATAATCGGGTATCCCTTGGCCTCGGCAAAGCGCGCAATGTCTTTTTCACGACAGTAGGCCAGCGGACGAATGACGATGTGCTTTCCGTCGTCACTCATCAACTTCGGTGGCATGCCTTTCATTTTGCCGCCGTAGAACATGTTCAGGAACAGGGTTTGCAGAATATCGTCGCGGTGGTGCCCCAGGGCGATTTTGGTAGCACCCAGCTCCGTTGCCGTGCGATACAAAATGCCGCGACGCAGGCGTGAGCAGAGCGAACAGGTGGTTTTCCCTTCCGGAATTTTCTCTTTTACAATGCCGTAGGTGTTTTCTTCGACAATCCTGTACTCAACGCCAATGGATTCCAGATAGGCGGGCAGAATGTGTTCCGGGAACCCCGGTTGTTTCTGATCCAGGTTGACCGCGACCAGTGTAAAGTTGATCGGTGCGCTCTGTTGCAGGTTGCGCAAAATATCCAGCATGGTAAAGCTGTCTTTACCGCCGGAGAGGCAGACCATGATGCGGTCGCCTTCTTCAATCATATTAAAATCGGCAATCGCCTCGCCCACATTGCGGCGCAGACGCTTCTGAAGCTTATTCAGGTTGTACTGATCTTTCTTTGTAGTTTCTTGATTTTGCGACATTTATTATTTACTCAATGTTCAAACGGGGCACGGATGAGGTGGCGGCACCTTAATGCGCCTGTCCGGTGGACAACACAACCTCATGTTCACCCTTAATCACTTCAACCCGGTAGCATAAGTTCTCTACACCCTCTGCGCATCCTTGTGCCCCTCTGGTAAGCAACAAAAGAGAGGTTGGCGCCAGTGACATAAAGCCCTATGCGAAAGTGTGCCGTGTATGGTACGGATTGCGGCGACGAATGCCAACGTTTTACATCAGATACCCGTGATGCACTGTCCTGCTCAGGCGCTGGGACAGCGTTCAACCGGTGTTGACCGCTAAAAGAGTGTGGATTCTGCCCTGAATCACCCCACCGCGCCTGTCAGCCCGGTGTGGCATAGCCTCCAACCACAAACCAGGTCAGAAACGCCACGGCAACGATAAAAACTATAATCGGGAAGGCAATACCAATTCTCATAACAGCTGAATTCCTGACGGCATAAGAGGTAGGGTCTCTCCTTTTATCCGATACCGGCAAAAATCACCAGCAACTTCTCAGGATGCCATAAAAATGGCGAGCGATATAAGATGACTGGTTAAAAACGCGGCATTGATGGCAGGTCAGTGCAGGTCATGCCCTGCGGTTGGTTAATACCAGGCTGAATTTTTTCCATTCCTGATTATCACGCTTACGTTGCAGGCTCCAGTGGATCTGCATTGTGCGACGGTTTCTGCTTTGCTTCATAGGATCATCTCAATGGTTCGGGAAAAGCGTTAACGAAACGCATGACCTCAGTTTTACGCAGAACCTTTACAGTTTTATAACAGTGAGATGGCAGAACGACTTTCTGCAAGATGGGTGAGGTGACACTCAGGCCACTTTCTTTTCCGGGTATTTGCCTTTTACTACACCATCGTAATACCGGCCTTTAGACACCACCGTCAGAAAGACGGTAAAAATGCGTGGCGGCACATTGCGATACTGAAAGGTGCTTTTATCGTGAAAACAAATTTCCAGCGTGCGGGTACTTTCCTCATAGGCAACAGATAAAATGCGTGATGATTTAACAGGATGGTGTAGCATGATGAATGTCCTTTACAGCCCGGCGCGAGGAAAGAGCATCATCCACCAGGACGGCGGGTGATGGCAAGCCGCACAGAGATAAAAAAGCCTGCAGGATTGCAGGCTTTTTGGCATCGTATCTTATTATTCAGACGGACTTTTTTCCGCTTTGCCTGCCATCCGCGCCAGGAAGTCATAGCGTTTTTGCAACTCGGCCGCCGCATCCTTCCACAGCTGGTCTGCCACTTCCGGTTGCTGGGCATTCAGCCGACGGAAGCGCTGTTCGTTCAGCAGGGTATCGGCCAGCGCATCGGAGGGTGGGCGGGAGTCCAGCGCCAGCGGCACTTTCCCTTCCGCTTCGCGGCGCGGATCGTAGCGGTACAGTGGCCAGAAACCAGTAGCGGTAAGCTGGCGCATCTGGTCATGACTGAGCGCGAGATCGTAGCCATGCTCTTCACAGGGACTGTAGGCTATGATCAGTGAGGGGCCGGGGTAGGCTTCCGCCTCCTGAATCGCCTTCACAGTCTGGTTAAGCTGGGCACCGAGCGAAATCTGCGCCACATACACATGGCCATACATCATCATGCTGACACCGAGATCCTTACGGGCCTTGCGTTTGCCATGCTCACCAAACTTAGTGACCGCACCCAGAGGTGTGGCTTTTGACGCCTGACCGCCGGTGTTGGAGTAGCACTGCGTGTCGAGCACCAGAATATTGACGTTCTCGGTCAGACTCAGGACGTGGTCAAGACCGCCAAAACCAATATCATAGGCCCAGCCGTCCCCCCCAATCAGCCAGATGGATTTTTCCACCAGCGCATCGGCATCGGTTAACAGTGCTTTCGCCTCTTCATTCCCTGCCAGATGCTGGCGCAGCGCCGCAACCTGTTGACGGCGTACCTCCGGTGTGGCGTCTGTATGCAGCGCCTCGTTGAGTTCAGGCGGGATCTTATCAGCAAACTGCGACAACATTCGCATCACCCGTTTACGGTGCTGATCCACCGTCAGACGGAAGCCCAGGCCAAATTCGGCATTATCTTCAAACAGTGAATTGGCCCACGCCGGCCCGCGCCCGTAGGCATCCGTGGTGTAGGGCGTGGAGGGAAGATTACCGCCATAAATTGATGAACAACCGGTAGCGTTAGCGATCAGCATTCGGTCGCCGTACAACTGCGTCAGCAGCTTGATATAGGGGGTTTCACCACATCCGGAGCAGGCACCGGAGTATTCAAACAACGGACTTATCAGTTGAGAGGTGCGGATATCAATACGCTCCAGCGAGCTGCGATCGATCTCCGGTAAATTGAGGAAGAAGTCATAATTCACTTTTTCCTCTTCCACATGCTCAAGGCGGGACATCATATTAATGGCTTTGATGTCAGGATCCTGGCGATCTTTTGCCGGGCAGACCTCCACACACAAATTACAGCCGGTGCAATCTTCCGGCGCAACCTGCAGTACATATTTCTGACCGCGCATATCGCGGGATTTCACATCAAGTGAATGCAGACTGGCCGGGGCGGTTTCCAGGGCTTGCGGCTGAACCACTTTCGCGCGGATGGCTGAGTGTGGGCAGGCTGCCACGCAGTGGTTGCACTGGGTGCACAGCTCCTCTTTCCAGATAGGGATCGCTTCAGCAATGTTGCGTTTTTCCCAGCGCGTGGTGCCCACAGGCCAGGTCCCGTCCGGCGGCAGGGCAGAGACGGGAAGGGCATCGCCCAGCCCGGCAAGCATCGCCGCGGTTACGGTTTTAACGAAATCGGGTGCCGCGTCTGACACCACCGGAGGACGCGGTGCGCTACTCGCGTTAACCGGTTGCAGGGGAACCTCAAACAGCGATTCACGTGCCATTGCCAGCGCCTGCCAGTTACGCTCCACCAGCTCCTGACCTTTACTGCTGTAACTTTTGGCAATCGCACCCTGCAGGGCGGTCAGGGCGCTGTCACCAGGCAGAATGTGCGTCAAATGGAAAAAGGCCATCTGCATAACGGTATTAATACGCGCGCCAAGTCCGCATTCACGGGCAATTTTCGCCGCGTTAATCACATAGAACCGGGCTTTTTTATGATTCAGTGCGGCCTGGACATCCTGCGGCAGACGATCCCAGACTTCATCAGCACTATAAGGGGTATTGAGCAGGAAGATGCCGCCAGGTTTTAGCCGCTCTGCCATCTCATACTTATCAATAAACTGCAGTTGGTGACAGCCTACAAAGTCCGCCTGAGAGACCAGATAAGCGGAGTTAATGGGCTGCTCACTCACCCTCAGATGCGAAACGGTCAGGCCACCCGCTTTTTTTGAATCGTAGACAAAGTAACCCTGTGCATACCACGGCGTGGCGTTACCAATAATCTTGATGTTGTTCTTGGTAGCCGACACGCTACCGTCACTGCCAAGGCCATAAAAGAGTGCCTCAAGTTTAGCGCGTGAGGGCAGGGTATTTTCCGGTAACGGCAACGACAGCGACGTGACGTCATCATAAATACCAACGGTAAAGCGCGGCCTGGGTTTTGTCGCGTTCAGCTCGTTAAACACTGCCAGTACGCAATCGGGACCAAACTCCTTAGAGGAGAGGCCATATCGCCCGCCGATGACGCGCGGCAGGATCTCACGCTCGCCCTGACTGAACGCTTCCGCGAGAGCAGTCATGACATCAAGGTAGAGCGGCTCAGCGAGCGCACCCGGCTCTTTGGTACGGTCAAGGACGGCGATATTTTTGACGGTTTCTGGCAGAACGGACAGTAAATGTTGCGCACTAAATGGACGGAACAGCCGTACCTTCAGCACGCCTACTTTCTCGGCACGCGTCAGCAGCTCATCGACCACCTCTTCACAGGTCCCTATTGCCGATCCCATTAACACAATCACCCGCTCCGCCTGCGGATGGCCATAGTATTCAAAGGGCTTGTACTGACGTCCCGTGGCGGCGGCAAAATCATCCATCGCCTGCTCAACGTGGTCATACACCGCGTTGTACCAGGGATTTGTCGCTTCACGTGACTGGAAGTAGGTGTCCGGGTTAGCGGAGGTGCCGCGAATAACCGGATGCTCAGGATTGAGCGCGCGAGCGCGGTGGGCATCGATCTCAGCCTGTGGGAGCAGGCTGCGGATCGTATCGTCCGACAGCGGCACAATTTTGTTTATCTCGTGAGAGGTGCGAAAACCATCGAAGAAATGAATAAAAGGCACCCGACTTTTCAGGGTGGCAATGTGTGAGATGAGGGCAAAATCCTGCGCTTCTTGTACGCTCCCGGCAGACAACATAGCGCAACCGGTCTGACGAATCGCCATCACATCGGAGTGGTCGCCAAAAATTGAGAGCGCATGGGTGGCAACGGTGCGCGCCGCCACGTGCAGGACGAACGGCGTTAACTGACCGGCCAGTTTATAGAGCGTTGGGATCATCAGCAGCAGACCCTGCGATGAGGTGAAGGAGGTGGAGAGTGCGCCGGTTTGTAGCGCCCCATGCACCGTCGCAATCGCACCCGCTTCGGACTGCATCTCAACGACACGCGGTGTGTCACCCCAGACGTTAAGTAATCCGTTTCCGGCCCAGGCATCAGCCTGTTCCGCCATCGTGGAACTTGGGGTAATGGGGTAAATGGCGATAACTTCACTGACACGGAACGCTACCGAAGCGACCGCGCCATTACCGTCAGTAGTAATCATATTGTACTCTCATTGCTCAACGATAAGTGGGATAGCGCCGTTGTTTGCCAGAGGGTTGCAGCAAGCCGGTTCGGGCTTGTTCACTTTTTGTTCTGGTCCGGCAAACCGGCCATGTATTGACTCACGCTGCACTCTGAGCCTGGTGCAGTTTGTATGTGCCCGGACGGCTTCAGCCCGCCCGCTTAAGGCCTCTTATGACAAAGATAACCTTCAGTATAGACATCCCCTGGCCGGGGGATTTTGATCTCATGGCGCGTGTCGGCATTTATCGGTTTCGTAAATACTTATCGGGGATAAATAGCCACCGGCAACAGCGCTGTAAGAAAAATACAACAGATGGCGATGGCGCATTTTCCCGTTAGTAGCACTCCCGTCGTGTCTGGCGCAACGACTTGCCCCTACTGTATCCGGAGTGGGTGTCAGCGCGCAGGTTTAGGTAATCGTCTGAAAAAACAAGTGCATCTGCCGCTAACGTTGCTGAATTGACTTATCTTAAGTGCAATTACTAAAAAAATTTAAATCCAGTCAGCCGTGGAAAGGGACAATGCCAATCAAAACCTATCAGGCGTATGCCGAACATCTGAAGAGAGTGGTGGAAGACGAGCGCGAAGCCTGCGTCGTGGACAAAAAACTGGTTTTAACTGCGGCGGCGGCGATCGAGGAGCTGGTTAACGTCGTCATTGAACAAGAGCATGCGTTAACCGAAGACAAAGCGATTATTGAAGAACTCCAGCAAGGAATAGCAGAACATAAACTCGCGTAAGCGGCAGCAAAACGCCGCGTGGGCGTGCCTGGTCGATCTATCCCCTTCCGATTCCTTTACATACCTTCCGGCGCTGACAGCGTGCAAAAAAATCGCATCAAAATGTTGCGAAAGCGCATAAAGGTGCGTTGCGACTCTCGACGTGCCGTCCTGCACTGCCTATGATGCTTAGGTTTTGCAAATTCACAGGGGGATGAGAAATGCGTTCAGCGTTTTGGGTGGGATGTGCTGCACTGTTACTGTCTGCATGCAGCAATGAGCCGGTTCAACAGGCAACGGCGGCGCACGTCTCGCCGGGTCTGAAAGCGGCTATGTCCAGCGGGGGAGAAGCCAACTGCGCGATGATTGGCGGGGCGTTATCTGTCGCACGTCAGCTTGATGGCACTGCGGTGGGAATGTGTGCGCTACCTAACGGCAAACGTTGCAGCGAACAGTCGCTTGCCGCAGGAACGTGCGGGAGTTACTGAGCCGGTTCCGTCTGCTTATAGATGAGTGTCTGATCGGCGGTGGTCAGCGTCAGCTGACTGTCAGTTAAATCGACCTGCGCGCCGGTATTGAGCATCGTGGCGAGGACGTTATCCAGCGCGTTGCGCTGTGCGTCTGTACACATCATGCGCGTCATCGCCATGTTCTTCACCGTCAGCTTTCCTTCTGAGAGTTTGCCCTGTCCGGTAAAGCGGTTACACATGCCGCCAGAGATTTTCATTTCTCCATCGAAATGAATGTCTGCCGGCTGCTCACCGGGTTCAACCGCCTGCCCGTTTGCCGTTTCCAGCACAAAGCGGTGATTGACCAACTGTTCGGCCTTTACCGACACATCATTGGCGCCGCTGCGCACACATCCGGTCAGCAACACGCTCAATGCCACCAGGGTAATCAATTTATTCATTTATTCCTCAAAGGCTTTCCTGATATATCGGCGGGATTTTAACAGGCGAGGCGCGGTTGTCATCGGAGATTTTCTTAAAAGCATTCCCCTCCAAAGAGGGGAATTAGGCGATTAAAAGAGGGCGTTGGGGCAGGCTTCACCGCGCTCCAGCTGGCGCAGATTCTCAAGTGTTGTCGCGGAAATGCTAATCAACGCCTCCGCCGTGAGGAAGGCCTGATGACCGGTAAAGAGCACGTTGTGACAAGCTGACAAACGGCGGAAGATATCGTCCTGGATGACATCGTTGGATTTATCTTCAAAGAAGAGATCGCGCTCGTTCTCGTAAACGTCCATCCCCAGCGCGCCAATTTTCTGGTGTTTCAGTGCTTCAATGGCCGCCTGAGAATCAACAAGCCCACCACGACTGGTATTGATGATCATGACGCCATCTTTCATCTGATCAAATGCCGTCTGGTTCAGTAAATGATAGTTTTCAGTCGTTAGCGGGCAGTGCAGGGAAATAACGTCTGACTCAGAAAACAGGGTTTTCAGGTCAACATATTCCACACCCAGTTCAAGTGCCGCTGCGGCTGGATAAGGATCGAACGCCAGCAGGCGCATGCCAAAGCCCTTCAGGATGCGCAGAGCCGCTACGCCAATTTTGCCCGTGCCAATCACGCCCGCCGTTTTGCCGTACATCGTAAAACCGGTGAGCCCCTCCAGAGAGAAGTTAGCATCACGGGTACGCTGATAGGCGCGATGAATACGACGGTTCAATGCCATCATCATACCTACGGCATGTTCTGCAACGGCCTCAGGGGAGTATGCTGGAACTCGCACCACCTGCAGGCCCAGCTCTTTTGCCGCGTCCAGGTCAACGTTATTAAAACCCGCACAGCGCAACGCGATGAATTTCACGCCATGTTTTTTCAACTCTTCGAGCACGGGTCGGCTGCCGTCATCATTGACGAAGATGCAGACCCCGTCACAACCAATAGCGGTTTTGGCTGTTTTCTCAGTGAGCAGAAAGTCGAAAAATTCAAGATCATAGCCAAACTTATCATTCACGTGCTGCAAATACTTTTTATCGTATTGCTTTGTGCTGTATACCGCGAGTTTCATAAGACTTTCTCCATCAGGGTTTATATCCACATTAGCATGAATCAAATATTGAAGTAAATTCTAAAAAATATTTTATAAACAGAGACATATAGTTCATTTTAAACCATCTACGCTTAAAGCGGGCGGCAACTTTTTTTGTCAGACCAAACATGCAACAATAATGACCAGGAACGGCTGAATCACATGCAAAATCAGGATATTAACTGCCCATGAAGGGTAAATACAAAGCCGCACTCGCGCTGATACTGCTCTTTATACTGCTGCCCCTGACGCTGCTGCTCACGCTCGCATACTGGGTGCCTACGCTTGCGGGCATCTGGCTGCCGTCCGGGACGCGTATCTCGATGGAGGAGAGCCCGCGTTTCACACGCCATGCGCTCCATATTCCCGATCTGAGTTATCTCATCGACGATTGTCCCCTGGCGTTGATAAAAGGGGCAGCGCTGACGCACCCGAGCAGGTGGCAACTGGATATTGCTTCGCTGGATCTCAATACCACCTGCCTGAATAAGCTTCCCGAAACGGCATCGTCACCTGCGGCACCCAGGACGCTCGCCCAGTGGCAATCTATGCTGCCCAAATCCTGGGTGAATATTCATCGAATGACGATTTCGCCCTGGCAGGAGTGGGAGGGAGGTGTGTCGCTGGCCCTGTCTGAAGCGCATCAGGCCATTCACTACCGGGGCAAACGGATTACGGTTAGCGCTAACCTGCGCGGTCAGGTACTGACGATTGATCAAATGCAATTGAGCCTGCTGGATAACCAACCGCCCGTTACCCTGGGCGGGCAGTTTACCTTACCCCTGGTGCCGCAAGGGGTTCCGGTTAACGGACATGCACAAACGACCCTGACGCTGCCCACCGCGCCGGGGCTGGTAGATGCTGACATTGAATGGCGTGATAACGAAGGACAACTGGTTGTGATGGCACGGGACAACCCGGACCCGATCCTTGACCTGCCCTGGCAGGCCACCGCAGGGCGGTTAACCATCAGCGACGGGCGCTGGAACTGGCCTTATCAGGGATTTCCGCTCAGTGGGCGCGTCGGCTTACGCATCGACGACTGGCAAAAAGGGCTGCAGAATGCGCTGGTAAGCGGCCGTTTAAACGTGCTTACCCAGGGCGATGCGGGTAAAGGTAACGCGGTACTGACCTTCGGGCCGGGGCGTCCTGGCAGGCTGAATAGTGAAATGCCCCTACAGCTGACCGGCGAGGCCAAACAGGGCGAGATGATCTTTTACGCCGTACTGCCCGCCACCCTTACCGGCGGCATAAGCGAACCACAACTGGCATTTACCCCCGGCGCACTGCTACGCTCCCGCGGCCGCGTCATCGATAATCTGAACATTGACGAAATCCGCTGGCCGCTGGCGGGGGTAAAAGTTACCCGACGCGGCGTCGACGGCAGACTGCAGGCGATTTTACGCGCTCATGAAAACAGCATGGGGGATTTTACCCTGCATCTTGATGGCCGCGCTCAGGACTTTTTACCCGATGCCGGCCTGTGGCAGTGGCGCTATTGGGGAGACGGGCACTTTACGCCGATGGACGCGCGCTGGGATGTTGCCGGGCGCGGGGAGTGGCGTGATAAAACCATCGAACTTCGCGAGCTCTCTACCGGTTTCGATCAACTGCACTACGGCACCATGCGTATCACCACCCCCCGACTCAAGCTCCATGAGCCGGTACGCTGGCTTCGTGATGATGAGCATCCCTTCTTTGGTGGCGCACTGACGCTCGATGCAGGGCCGACGACCTTCAGCGGCGGTAGCGTATTACCCCCATCAACCCTGACGTTTAGCGTCACGGGCAGCGAGCCGACGCTGTTCCAGTTTAAAGGCGATCTGCATGCCGACAGTATTGGTCCGGTTCGGGTAAACGGGCGCTGGGATGGGGTACGTTTACGTGGGCAGGCATGGTGGCCTCGCCAGTCTCTGACCGTCTTCCAGCCGCTGGTGCCTCCTGAGATGAAAATGAATCTGCTGGACGGCGAGCTTTATGCGCAGGTGGCTTTTTCCGCCGCAGCGGGGCAAGGCTTTGACGCGGGTGGTCATGGCGTATTGCGCGGCGGCAGCGTATGGATGCCGGATAATCAGATTTCCGGCGTCGATTTTGTCCTGCCGTTCCGCTATCACGAAGGGACATGGCAGCTCGGTACCCGAGGACCGGTTTCTCTGCGAATTGGCGAAGTGGTCAATCAGGTCATCGCGAAGAACATTCGTGCAGACTTACAGGGTAGCTACCCCTGGGATGATGCACATCCACTGCAACTGAGCGATGTCAGCCTGGAGGTACTGGGAGGGAAAATGACAATGCGTCAGCTGCGTCTGCCCCAGCACGATCCGGCCCTACTGCGGCTACAGAATATGTCGTCAAGCGAGCTCATCAGCGCCATCAATCCAAAACAGTTCACCATGTCCGGTCGCTTTGACGGCGCACTGCCATTATGGCTGGACAATAATCATGCGTGGATCATTAAAGATGGCTGGTTAAACAACCCCGGACCAATGACGCTGCGTGTGGATAAAGATACCGTTGATGCGCTACAGAGAGATAACGTAGCCGCGGGCTCCGTCATCAACTGGCTGCGTTATATGGAAATATCGCGGTCGTGGACAAAGCTCGACCTGGACAGTCAGGGTTTGATGAAGATGCAGGCGGCCATCAGCGGCACCAGCGTCGTCGATGGCAAGCGTAATAGGGTGAATCTGAACTATAACCATGAAGAGAATGTCTTTGCCTTGTGGCGCAGTTTACGGTTTGGTGACAACCTGCAGTCACTGCTAAAGCAGAACACGACATTGCCAGGGGTCTCCTGTGCGAACGGAAAAGTGTGTGAGGAAAACCAATGAAAACGCTGCCAGTGATACTGATGGCCATGACGCTGGCGGCCTGCACGCCGCGCATTGAGGTCGCGGCCTCAAAAGAGCCTATCACCATTAATATGAATGTGAAAATTGAGCACGATATCCATATCAAAGCAGACAAAGAGGTGGAAGCGCTGCTGGAAAAACAGAATCGCTGATGGGGAAAAGGTGGGTTAACGTTGCGGTTGGCACCCTCCCCAACAGGAGGAGGTAAAAGCGGAACACCCTTCCGCCGAAACGGAAGGGGAAAATCTTACGCAGCCACCAGGCTGTCGATGGCGGCTTTGGCGTCTGAGTGAGCCTTAGTCGCTACTTCCGGGCCATATGCAATGCCTTCTGCGAACACGAAGTTCACGTCAGTAATGCCAATGAAGCCGAGGAAGAGTTTCAGGTAAGGTGCAACCAGGTCGCTTGGGGTATCTTTATGAATGCCACCACGGCTGGAGACGATAACGACACGCTTGCCGGTCACCAGACCTTCAGGTCCTTTCTCGGTATAGCGGAAGGTCACGCCAGCGCGTGCTACCAGATCGAAGTAGTTTTTCAACTGCGTCGGGATGTTGAAGTTGTACATCGGGGCGTTGATGACAATAACGTCATGGGCATTCAGCTCGGCAATCAGTTCATCGGAGAGCGCCAGCGCTTCCTGCTGACGTGGCGTCAACGGCGCATCGGAAGGACGCAGTGCCCCTACCAGTTCGCCATCCAGCACCGGAACCGGATTAGCGGCAAGATCACGAACGGTGATCGCATCTTCGGGGTGTGCTGCTTTCCACTGATCAACAAAATAGTCAGCCAACTGACCAGACTGCGAGTACCCTGCCAGAATACTGGATTTAAGAACTAATACTTTGCTCATGGGTGTATCCTTATTATTAGAGAAGGGGCAATGCCCCGTTTTTCAGGTGACACTCTATTCACAAAACTGCGGGATGAATAGCGCAATATATCGAATCCTCTGTTCGAATTTCTTGAACAAGAAATGCAACAATGCGTTGTGCTATTCTACGCCCAATCCAATTAAGAGAAGTTTTCCGGCAGTGCTCTGCCCGATAAGATTATGACAGAACAACAGAAACTGGCCCTCACCGATCTTCATCGTCAGCTTGAACTGCTGATGCTGCGTGACAGGCAGCGCTTCGCCCGCCGTCTGCACGGGGTGAAGAAGGTTAAAAATCCTGAATCACAACAGGCTGTTTTCCAGACGATGATGCGCGAGATGGGCGAAGCGGCGCAAAAGGTGCAGCTACGCGAAGCGTCGCGTCCTGCGATTACCTACCCCGAAAACCTGCCGGTAAGTCAGAAAAAACAGGCGATTCTTGAGGCGGTTCGCGATAATCAGGTCGTGATCGTTGCGGGTGAAACCGGCTCCGGTAAGACCACCCAGTTGCCAAAAATCTGTATGGAGCTCGGGCGCGGGGTCAGAGGGCTGATTGGTCATACTCAGCCGCGTCGTCTGGCGGCGCGCACTGTGGCTAACCGTATTGCGGAAGAGCTGCAAACGGAGCCGGGCGGCTGTATTGGTTATAAAGTGCGCTTTAGCGATCACGTCGGTGACAACACGCTGGTCAAGCTGATGACCGACGGTATTCTGCTGGCAGAAATTCAGCAGGACAGGCTGCTGATGCAGTACGACACCATCATTATTGATGAAGCGCACGAGCGTAGCCTGAACATTGATTTCCTGCTCGGCTACCTGAAAGAACTCCTGCCGCGCCGCCCGGACCTGAAAATCATTATTACCTCAGCGACCATCGACCCGGAACGTTTCTCAACGCATTTTAATAACGCCCCGATTATTGAAGTCTCTGGCCGGACGTATCCGGTAGAGGTGCGGTATCGCCCGATTGTTGAAGAGGCAGAGGATACCGAGCGCGACCAGCTGCAGGCCATTTTTGATGCGGTCGACGAACTCGGCCGCGAAGCGCCGGGTGACATCCTGATTTTCATGAGCGGCGAGCGTGAAATTCGCGATACCGCAGATGCGCTGAACAAACTAAATTTGCGCCACACCGAAGTGCTGCCACTGTATGCGCGTCTCTCGAACAGCGAGCAGAACCGCGTGTTCCAGTCCCACAGCGGGCGGCGCATTGTGCTGGCGACCAACGTCGCCGAAACCTCCCTGACGGTGCCGGGCATTAAATATGTCATTGATCCCGGGACCGCGCGTATCAGTCGCTACAGCTACCGCACTAAAGTGCAGCGACTGCCGATTGAGCCGGTTTCTCAGGCCTCGGCCAACCAGCGTAAAGGGCGCTGTGGTCGTGTTTCTGAAGGGATCTGTATTCGTCTCTACTCCGAAGATGATTTCCTCTCGCGCCCGGAATTTACCGACCCGGAAATTCTGCGTACCAACCTGGCCTCGGTTATCCTGCAGATGACCGCACTGGATTTGGGCGATATTGGCGCCTTTCCCTTCGTCGAGGCGCCGGATAAACGCAACATTCAGGATGGGGTGCGTCTGCTCGAAGAGTTGGGCGCAATCACCACCGATGAACAGCACACGGCATATAAACTGACGACTCAGGGCCGTCAGCTGAGCCAGCTGCCGGTCGATCCGCGTCTGGCGCGGATGGTACTGGAAGCGCAGAAACACGGCTGCGTGCGTGAAGCGATGATCATCACTTCCGCGCTCTCGATTCAGGACCCGCGTGAACGACCGATGGATAAACAGCAGGCGTCCGATGAGAAGCACCGCCGCTTCCATGATAAAGAGTCGGACTTCCTGGCCTTTGTTAACCTGTGGAATTATCTCGGCGAACAGCAAAAAGCGCTCTCCTCAAATGCGTTCCGTCGCCAGTGTCGCGTGGACTATCTGAACTATCTGCGGGTGCGCGAATGGCAGGATATTTACACCCAGTTACGCCAGGTCGTAAAAGAGTTGGGTATCCCGGTGAACAGCGAACCTGCGCAGTACCGTGAAATTCATATCTCTCTGCTGACCGGACTGCTGTCGCATATCGGGATGAAAGACACTGACAAGCAGGAGTTTACCGGCGCACGCAACGCCCGATTCTCCATTTTTCCAGGGTCCGGGTTGTTCAAAAAGCCGCCAAAATGGGCAATTGTTGCGGAACTGGTGGAAACCAGCCGTCTGTGGGGGCGCATCGCCGCCCGTATCGACCCGGAATGGGTCGAGCCGGTGGCGCAACACCTGATCAAACGCTCCTACAGTGAACCCCACTGGGAACGCTCGCAGGGGGCGGTGATGGCGACGGAAAAAGTCACGGTGTATGGTCTGCCGATAGTGGCTGCCCGCAGCGTGAACTACAGCCAGATCGATCCGGCGCTGTGCCGCGAGTTGTTTATCCGCCATGCGCTGGTGGAGGGTGACTGGCAGACGCGTCACGCCTTCTTCCGTGACAACCTCAAGCTGCGGGCGGAAGTGGAAGAGCTGGAGCATAAATCCCGCCGTCGCGACATTCTGGTTGACGATGAGACGCTGTTTGAGTTTTACGACCAGCGCATCAGTCACGACGTTATTTCTGCCCGGCATTTCGACAGCTGGTGGAAAACCGTCAGTCGCGAGACGCCCGATCTGCTCAACTTTGAAAAGAGCATGCTCATCAAAGAGGGCGCAGAGAAGATAAGCAAACTGGACTACCCGAACTTCTGGCATCAGGGCAATCTCAAGCTGCGCCTGAGCTACCAGTTTGAGCCGGGTACTGACGCAGACGGCGTGACGGTCCATATTCCGTTGCCGCTGCTCAACCAGGTGGAAGACACCGGGTTTGAGTGGCAAATTCCTGGGCTGCGCCGTGAGCTGGTTATCGCGTTAATCAAATCGCTGCCTAAACCGGTGCGGCGAAACTTTGTTCCTGCGCCAAACTATGCCGAAGCCTTTTTAGGACGCGTGACACCCCTTGAACTGCCGCTGCTCGATTCACTCGAACGCGAACTGCGGCGCATGACCGGCAATACCATTGACCGTGAAGAGTGGCACTGGGATCAGGTGCCCGATCACCTGAAAATGTCGTTTCGCGTGGTGGATGACAAGAACAGGAAACTTCAGGAAGGTCGCGATCTGACCGCACTGAAAGAGGCGCTGAAAGGCAAAGTTCAGGAAACGCTCTCGGCGGTAGCCGATGATGGCATTGAACAGAGCGGGCTGCATATCTGGAGCTTTGGCACCCTGGCAGAGAGTTACGAACAGAAGCGGGGCAATTATAAGGTTAAGGCCTGGCCTGCGCTGGTGGATGAGCGCGACAGTGTCGCCATTAAATTATTTGATAATCCGCTTGAGCAGCAGCAGGCGATGTGGCGGGGGTTACGCCGTTTACTGCTGCTCAATATTCCTTCGCCGGTGAAATATCTGCATGAGAAGCTGCCCAACAAAGCCAAGCTGGGACTCTACTTTAACCCCTATGGCAAGGTGCTGGATCTTATCGATGACTGTATCTCCTGCGGTGTCGATAAGCTCATCAGTGACGCAGGCGGTCCGGTATGGACGGAAGAAGCTTTTACCGCGCTGCATGAAAAAGTGCGTGCCGAACTGAACGAAACCGTGGTTGAGATTGCAAAACAGGTCGAGCAGATCCTGACGGCGGTGTTCAACATTAATAAACGGCTGAAAGGGCGCGTGGACATGACGATGGCACTGGGGCTGTCAGACATTAAAGCGCAAATGGCAGGGCTGGTTTACTGTGGCTTCGTCACCGGCAACGGTTTCCGTCGTCTCGATGACACGCTGCGCTATTTACAGGCCATTGAAAAACGTCTGGAAAAAATGGCGGTCGACCCCCATCGCGACAGAGCACAGATGTTGAGGGTGGAGCAGGTGCAGCAGGCCTGGCAGCAGTGGTTACATAAACTGCCACCGGCGCGACGTGACGATGACGATGTGAAAGCGGTTCGCTGGATGATTGAAGAGCTGCGCGTCAGCCTTTTTGCCCAGCAGCTGGGCACGCCCTTCCCGGTATCCGATAAGCGCGTCATGCAGGCGATGGAGCAGATCACTGCCTGAGACGTTCTGCCGGGCGGAGCAGCGTGAGCCGCCCGGCAGAGTATTCTATTTGCAGCAGTGGTTAATGGACGTCCTCTTTGCGGGTAAGTTTTCCCCTCAGGGGGTTATCAGCATCTTCCTTGTCTCTCGTTCTCTGGCCGGACGCTGACCAGCCGCCTCCCAGCGCTTTATACAAATCGATTTGCGCCAGTAACAGATTGCGCTTCACTTCCACCACGCTCAGTTGTGCCGAGAAGAGCGTGCGGCGGGCATCCAGTTCATCAATATAGGAGGAGTAACCATTACGGTAGCGCTTTTGTGCGATGCGCAACGTCTCCTGAGCCACCCCGACCTGCGCCTGCAGTTCATCGAGTTGCTCCTGCAAACGGATGATAGCGTCCAGACTGTCATTCACCTCTTTGAAGGCGTTTCTGACCGTTTTCTCATAAGAATAGAGCGCCTGGTTACGTTGTGACGTTGTCACGTCAACCTGCGCGTTCAGCGCCTGACGATTAAGCAACGGCGCAAGTATGCTGCCGCCAATGCTCCATAGCTGCAGGGGGTTGTCGAGCAAACCCGGCAGGGTGCGATCCTGGATATTGCCCGTTGCGGTGAGATTGAGCGACGGTAACAGACTGGCGCGGGCAGAGGAGAGTGTCGCGTCGGCGGCGATCAGTTGCTGTTCTGCCTGGGTAATATCGGGGCGGCGATTAAGCAGTGAGGAGGGCAGCGAAGCCGGCAGCGTAAGCGGTGTGAGCGTATCCAGCCCTCCCGTGCGGGTAATCGCACCCGGATTGGCCCCCAGCAGCAGACTCAGCGCATTTTCCTGTTGGCTAATCTGATGACGTAACCCTGGGATCTGGGCGCGGGTGGCACGCACTTCGGAATCCGATTGCATCAGTTCAAGGCGGGAACTGTATCCCGTCTCAAACTGCCGCCGCGCCAGTTTGAGAGCCTCTTCCCGTGCCTGGAGCGTTGATTGCGTCACTTTTAACCGATCGTCCAGCGACAACAGCGTGATGTATCCTGAGGCAACGGATGAGGCCACGGTGAGATCAGCGGCAGCGGCAGCCGCTTTTTGCGCAGCTAACGAGGCCCGCGCGGCGTCGGCGCTGCTGCGGTTTACCCCCCAGATATCCACGTCATAGCTGGCCGTCAGGCTGCCCTTATAGAGTGAACTGTACACCGGAAGACCCGTGGCAGCAGAGGACGAGCGGGCGCGCGTTGCGTTTAGCCCGGCATCCAGCGACGGGAGCAGGCTGCCTTCTGCGCCGTAGACCCGGGCCTGATACTCATTGACACGCTCACGGGCGATGAGAACATCGCTGTTGGCACTTAGCGCCTGATCCACCCGGGCATTCAGCGCGGGGTCATTAAAACGGTGCCACCAGGCTTTATCCACACTGCCGGTCGGCCCGGAGGCCGAGCGCCAGGCGGCTGGGATCTGTAATGAGGGTGTGGCAGGTTTAACGTTAACCGACTGACAACCCGACAGCGCCAGACACAGGGCGATGAGAGTGGGGCGAAAGATCATGGCCGGGTCTCCCGGGTGTCAATATTAACCTGCACTGACATCCCCGGCCGCAGACGGGCAATGTCCTCCGCTTTCCCCTCCACCTCAATACGCACCGGAATGCGCTGGGCGATTTTAACGAAGTTGCCGGTCGCGTTGTCCGGTGTGATGGCACTGAACTCCACACCGGTTGCTGGCGAAATGCTTTGTACGCGTCCCTGGAATGCTTTGCCATCGAGCGCATCGACGGTAAAGCGCACCGGCTGACCAATGCGCAGATTCGCCAACTGCGTCTCTTTAATATTCGCGATGACCCAATGTTGCGCGGGCACCAGTGAGGTCAGGTGAGTCCCGGCGGAAACATACGCCCCAAGCCGGACGCTAATCTGCCCCAACTGGCCGTCACGCGGGGCGAGGATGCGCGTATTTTGTAAGTCTATCTCCGCCAGTTCCAGCGCCGCCTTCGCGCTTTGCACATCGGCCTGTAACGACGCACGGTTCACAATAACGGTTTGCAAATCCTGTTTTGACATCTCCAGGGTCGCCTGCGCCTGGGCGATGCTGGCGCTCCCCTGCGCGGCGGTCGCCAGCGCGGCATCTCGTTCACGCACCGAGAGAGAGCCGTCAGACGCCAGCGCTTTCACTCGTTTTAAATCTGCCTGCGACTGCTGACTCAGCGCTCTGGCGCTCGCCAGAGCCGCCTCATTACGCTTAATTACGGCCTCTGCGCTTTTGCGCTGCTGAATATTGTTATTGAGCGCCGCGACTTTCATCGCCAGCTGTGCCTGCGCCTGGTGCACTTTCTGACGATAGATCCGGTCATCAATCTGCATGATCAGATCGCCTTTCTTTACCTGGGCAAAATCCTGCACCGGCACCTCAGTGATATAGCCGTTGACCTGAGGACTGATAAAGGTCGTCAGCCCGCGCACATAGGCGTTATCGGTAAACTGGGTGTGACGGGTAAAGGGCGGCAACTGCCAGGCGAAAAGAATGACCAGAACCCCGACGATACCGATCGCGGCCGCGGCAAAAATCGACACAATGCGCAGGTTACTGCGGGTAGTGGCCCGCTCTTTAGCGGCGTCCTGCTGACTCATATTTGCTCCAGTAAAAATGTCACGCGTGTTACTTCGTTCCTGTTGCCCGACGCAGAGCGATGCGTGCGGTAATGCGTAAACGCAGCAATCGCCAGAGGATCCATACCAGGGTGGCGGCGGCCACCGAGGCGGTTAAAAGGTAAGTATCGTTGTAAGCCAGAATATTCGCTTCCAGTGTGCTGACACTTTGCAACTGAAGGACCGCCTGGGTAGCGAGCAGCGCCGTGTCGCCAGTCATGTGCTGGTAGAGCTGGGTATAGGCCTGCAATCGTTCAGTGACAGCGGGATCCAGTGTGGTCAGCTGTTCGGCCAGCAGTGCCGAGTGGTATTTCTCCCGCCAGGTCTGGAAGGTTCCGAGAATGGCCGAACCTAACAGGCCGCCAATATTCTGGCTCATCCCAAATAGCACCGAAAAACTCACCAGGTTGCGGGGATCGGCAACCACGCCGCCAATGCCTGCCAGCATCGCTGGCGCAAGGAAGAAGGCGCTGCCAAAGCCCAGCAGGAACTGGCTTATCATTAGCTGATCGGGGCGGGTGAGACTGGTGGAGTGGCTGTCCATCAGGGAAGCCACGATCATCAGCATCAGGGCGGTGACAATGGGCCAGGCCAGCCGCTGGGGTTTAATCGTCAGACAGCTGGCGATGATTCCTGAGACGATGCCCGCCAGGATAGACCAGGCCAGATGGCTCATCTGTTCATTCTGCAAACCAACGTACTGTAGCCAGCCGTACACGCCAGTGTTTTGCTCCGCAAGCACAATGCGGATAAGCAGCATGATAAGCCCCAGGCGCAAAATGCTGCCGCTGGACAACCAGCGGGTGTTCAGCAAAGGGTTACTCCGGTTGTGCTCAAACACCATTGCGCTCACGATAAGCACGACAGCCAGTGCCAGCGACCAGCCAATCCACAGGGCTTCAAACCACCAGTAAAGCCGACCGAATGAGAGCACCGCACACAGAAGCGCCATGCCGGGGGCCAGTAAAAAGAAGGTAATAAAGTCTTTTTTCTCAAACACTTTTTTACGATCCCCTGGCGGTAATTTCAGTAACACCACGCAGGCGAGGGAGATGAGGGCCAGCCCAAGTTCAAAGAAGTAAAGGCCGCGCCACTCGTCCATCTGCAATAACTCGGTGGAGAAGAGGCGGGCGATGGGGATAGCCAGCGATGACCCCGTTATCCCGATGGTCAGCGCTTTGAGGCGATGTCGTGCCGGCCACGCCTGAATCTGATAATAAATCCCCAGCGAACTGAGCGCGGCGGCCACCATGCCATGCGCCGCGCGAACCAGTATGGCCGAGCTCAGATCGTTCACAAACAGGTGGAAAAAGGTCACCAGCACATAAAGCACCAGAAATCCTTCGGTAAACGCCCGCAGGCCAAACTGCTGGCGGAATTTAACCAACAATAAATTAATGGAAACGTTGGTCATCACATAAACCGCCGGTAGCCAGGCAATTTCCGTAGACCAGGCGGCGAAGGTGCCCTGCAGATTTTGCAGGTTCGCGGTGACCATCGCGTTTCCGAGCGCGCCGGTCATACAGACCAGCAGGCCAACGATGCCGTACGCGATACGGCGGGGGGTACTGTGAAAAGGCGTAGAGGGGGACCCCAGCAGCATCGGTTTCTCATGGGGTGCCCATTCACGCGGCGCGTAGGGATCGCTTTTCGGCAGGCGCATTACTTCTTCTCGACCTCGCGCAGAAGCTTTTCAAGAACCCGACGTGTGTCTGCCTGCTCCTGGGGGGTAATGACGGAGAGTATTTCTTCCCGCAGCGTGTCCGCAACGGTTTTGACCTGATGGTACAACGCCATGCCTTGCCCGGTTGCCACCAGCAGACGTTTACGTTTGTCCTGCGCGGTCAGTACGCGCTCAACAAGCTGTTGTTCGACCAGACGATTAAGCAATGGCACCAGAGTGGCATTTTCGACGCCAAGCTCACAGGCCAGCTCGCTCTGCGATAGCGGCGTGTCGTGACGGGCAATGGCCGACACCGCGACCCAGCTGGCCTGACTCATTCCCAACCCTTTCAGGCGACGGTCGACCGCCAGCCGCCAGTGGTGCGCGGTTAAATAGAGCAGATGAGAAAAGGTGAGTTCACGATTATCCATTCATTATTCTGATAATTAGTTAGAGCTCTAACGAGTTTAGCGTCAGGCTGCGGAATAATACAAGTCGGGAAGAAGGCGCGTCGTTTGGCAGAACAGGCATGTCAGATAAGCGTTTTGAGGAGGAGTCCTCGGCATAAGCCGGTCAGCAGGGCATTTTCTGCCACTTTACGATGTAGTAGGGCTTAACTATGCTGTGAGCTTGCTTAAAACAAGGAGACCGCTGCCTATGATGAACTTCCTTGCGTTATCCGAAAAGACGCTTAACGCCGCCAACACCCTGGGTCAGTGGCTTGCGCAGAATGCATTTGAGGGCAAGCCAGAACCGGTGCATGCAGAGGCGGTGATCCTCGCTGGCAATGCGGTGATCCCGGTCATTGATGCCGCCTGTGATATCGCCTCACGCCATAATATCCCGCTGATTATCAGCGGAGGCATCGGTCACTCCACCACTTTTCTTTACCATGCCGTGGCAAGCCATCCCAGGTACAACACAATCCAGACCACGGGGAAAGCCGAAGCGACGATTCTGGCCGAGATTGCCCGTCAGTACTGGTCTGTCCCCGCCCGCAACATTCTCATCGAAGACAGGTCATCGCACTGCGGGGAAAACGCACGTTTCAGCATCGATCTTATCTGCTCGCACGGTTTGAACCTCGCCAGCGTCTTGGTCATGCAGGATCCGACCATGCAGCGCCGGACTATGGCGACCTTTGCCCGTGCGAGTCAGGGTGTCGCCAGCGCCCCTCACTGGCTGAGTTATCCAGGGTTTACGCCCCAGCTGACGCAATCCGATAAGGGATTAACATTTACTCCTTTCACAAGTGGGTTATGGCCGACAGAACGCTATCTCTCCTTACTCCTTGGCGAAGTGCCACGCCTGCGTGATGACGCACAGGGCTACGGCCCGAACGGGCAGGATTTCATTGTGCATGTTGATGTACCTGACCACATCGAAGCCGCCTGGCAACTGATGCGCGACGATGAGGTTTTGCAGTCAGTTATCACTCCCCGCGCGCTGCGTTAAGGCCATGCCCGTTTGCGCTATGACAAACGCAAACGGGCAGGTGGCTGGCAGGCAATGTTATCTTTCTGTTGCCAGAATGCCTTTCTTTTATGATTTGACTCACAAATTCCTGCTGTCACCCTGGGAAATACCCTGAACGCTTGTAAATTTTTAACAACGAATTTACTTGTTAAAAACAATGTTATTACAGGAGCAGTTCATGACAGCACCCGTACAGCACCCGATGTATATCGATGGTCAATTTGTTACCTGGCAGGGCGACGCCTGGATTGACGTTACCAATCCGTCGACAGAAGCATTGCTGTCGCGCATTCCTGACGGCACGGCAGAAGATGCCCGTCGCGCGATTGACGCCGCTGATAAAGCGCAGCCTGCGTGGGAGGCGTTGCCGGCTATCGAACGTGCTGGCTGGTTGCGCAAGATAGCTGCGGGTATTCGCGCCAGAGCAGGCGAAATCAGCGCCCTGATTGTGGCTGAAGGCGGCAAAATTCAGCAGCTGGCAGAGGTTGAAGTGAACTTCACCGCCGACTACATCGACTATATGTCCGAGTGGGCTCGCCGTTATGAGGGTGAGATTCTGCAAAGCGACCGCCCTGGCGAAAATATCTTTGTATTTAAACGACCGCTCGGGGTAACGACCGGGATCTTGCCGTGGAACTTCCCGTTCTTTCTGATTGCCCGCAAGCTCGCGCCAGCGCTACTTACGGGTAACACCATTGTGATTAAACCCAGTGAATTCACTCCCAATAACGCCATTGCCTTCGCCCAGATAGTGCATGAAATCGGGCTGCCGAAAGGGGTGTTCAATCTGGTGCTGGGGCGTGGTGAAACCGTTGGGCAGGAGCTTGCCGGCAACCCGAAAGTGGCGATGGTGAGCATGACGGGTAGCGTGGTTGCCGGTGAGAAAATCATGGCTGCTGCGGCAAAAAACATTACCAAAGTCTGTCTGGAGCTGGGCGGCAAAGCGCCTGCTATCGTCCTTGATGACGCCGATCTGGAACTGGCAGTGAAAGCAATTGTCGATTCGCGGGTGATCAATACCGGGCAGGTCTGTAACTGTGCTGAGCGCGTCTATGTGCAAAAAGGGATCTACGACCGCTTTGTTAACCGTCTCGGCGAAGCCATGAAGGCCGTACAGTTTGGCGACCCGGCAGAGCGCAATGATATTGCTATGGGGCCGCTGATTAACGCGGCGGCCCTTGAGCGTGTGGAAGCCAAAGTGGCGCGTGCGGTAGAGGAAGGTGCACGCGTGGCGCTTGGCGGCAAGGCGGTGGAAGGCAAAGGTTATTTCTACCCGCCCACACTCCTGTTAGATGTACGCCAGGAGATGTCCATCATGCACGAAGAGACCTTCGGTCCGGTTTTGCCGGTGGTCGCGTTTGACACGCTTGAAGAGGCGCTGGCAATGGCGAATGACAGCGACTACGGGCTCACCTCCTCTGTCTACACGCAAAACCTGAACACCGCCATGAAGGCCATTAAAGGGCTTAAATTCGGTGAAACCTACATCAACCGTGAGAACTTTGAAGCCATGCAGGGCTTCCATGCGGGCTGGCGTAAGTCAGGTATAGGCGGGGCCGACGGTAAACATGGCCTGGAAGAGTATCTGCAAACCCAGATGGTCTATCTGCAGGTATAATTTTCTTCCGCCGCCATCCTGTCAGGGTGGCGGCACTCCCCTTATACCTTCGTCGCAATCCAGTTCATCATCAGTGTCGGCCAGAGGGCGGCGGGCAACCCCTGGGCATCACGGATACCAAAACCGTGCGCACCCTGCTCAAAAAGATGCATCTCAACGGGTATGCCACGCTTGCGCAGGGCGGTGAACATCACCACGCTGTTTTCCACTTTCACCGCCGGGTCATCAACCGCATGGAGTAAAAAGGTCGGCGGCGTCTCTTCATCCACCCGCTCTTCGAGTGAATAGTGCATAATCTGCTGCTCCGTTGGTGTATCACCAATCAGTTCATGGCGCGAGCCGGGATGATCGATAGCGTTATGCATGGTGATCACCGGGTAGACCAGCGCCATGAAGGCGGGGCGGGCGCAGAGGGCGTCAGTGTCATCTTTCGCAGGGTAAACGGACTCGTTAAACCGCGTGCCGAGACTGGCTGCGGCATGGCCTCCGGCTGAGAATCCCATCACGCCTATGCGCGCTGGATCGAGGTGCCACTCCGGGGCCCGCGCCTTTAACGTGCGGATTGCCCGTTGCAGATCGGCCAAAGGCGCATTGGCACCCTCAGCATGTCCGTCCCCCGGCAGGCGATAGGTCATGACAAACAGCGTATATCCCCTGGCATTAAAAAACGGAGCCAGCGCGCTACCTTCTTTGTCCAGCACCACCCGGCGATAAGAGCCGCCCGGAGTCACCAGGATACCGACGCCATTAGGCTCTTTTGGTGCGTAAACGGTGATATGGGGGGCGCGAACGCCGGTGACAGAGCGGTCAAAATCTGACGGGCCGGTATGATTTTCCTCCAGCCGAAAGGAGACGAGGCTGGTGGCGGCGCCCGGTGCCTCTCCATCGGGCCAGACGGAAAAGGAGAGCGAATTCGCCACGGCGGCCTCCATCATAGTGATGAGTTCCGGCTCACTTATTGATTTCACTGCAAATCTCCACAAAATTGAAACAGTGGTTTATAGCATAGGCGCTGGCGGGAAAGTGTGGAGAAAGTAGTAATAACGGGCAGGCAGGCTACCCGTCAAGGGTCACTCGTAGCTGGCAAGAATTTCAACTTTGCCGTTCGCTTTACCTGCCAGTAGCGGCGTTGCGGGAAGGCGAACATAGCGTGCTGACAGCCTGATGGTGCTATCCGCGCCAACGGGCAGGGCACGGTTACCCGGCAGTCTGCCGGTGTAGTCAGCCTGGTAAAAGTTGCTGTTAAGCTCACTTGCTTTCACGCGTGCGCTGAAATTGACGGGCTTTAACGGCGGTTCGCTCTGGCTGGTGCTCTCTCCCCACGCCAGTTGAATGCCATACCCTGACGCGCTGCCGGGGATTGCATCAAGTTCCATCGTGCCGGGTACCGTCGCGATGGGGGGATTTAATGGGTTAATCTGCAGAGTGACAGGTTTGTTTCTCAGCCCGGCAAAGGATTGATAGCCGCCGGAGAGATCGTACGGGCCTGTGGCGCCACTGTGCATCGCACCGTATCCATAACCAGGAGGGCAACTGAGTTTAAAACTGGCATCTTTCCAGGGCGAGTGTTGTCCGGCTGAGCCATCATGTGAGCCGAGATAGACAATTTTGTTTTGTTGGTCGAGATCGCAGGTGCCGAGCCTGAGCCTGGCAGAAATAACCACCTGGCGCTTAAAAATCACGCAGGTTTTGTCATTATCTCCGGGCATTCTTTCACTACCGGCAGGGCAGTCGCTGATGGTATCGCCGCCGCCAGCAGGGGTAATAAAGGCAACAAACGTAGGGCCGGTATAGGTTACCGGTCCCCCAGGATGAATAAAGTCAGGCGTCGACCACAAACGCATATGTACGAGTATCGGGAAGGTAGAGAGGTAACCAGGCGTAGCGGCGAGTATCGTCTGCATATAGTGTGAGGAGGGCCAGGCCTGAAAGCGCATTTTGCCGCCCGTTGTCGCTTCGTTAAATGACATTCCCATTCCGTCAGAAGAGGTAGGGTATATATCATTGATTTGGCCTGAGTAGTTGTAACCGGTAATAAGCGCTGCGCCTGCATCCAGTAATGAATAACGCAGTTGGATGGCTTTATTACAACCGGCTTTGACGCCGTTACCGATCTTTGACCCGTCAACATTAAACACTAACGTATATCCGCTTGCTGGCGCCCGGGGCATCGTGATGTCTATATTTGGGATCATATAGGTTCCCCCTACGCTAACGGTAGCTCCTGCTAAATTACAGTCTATGGCTACGGCAAAAGTTTGACTCATCCATAGCGTAAAACATACAGGGACAGATAAAAACGAGTGCTGCATGATCGCATCCTTTCCTCCAGAGTGTGTTGAGTAAAATAGCGAGGAAACCTGTCGGTCAGGAGGATATTAGATCTTCCGGAATGGATACCCGCAGCGTGAAGTACAACCTGGCTGCTACGAAGTAAAGACACTATTTATCAACAGTTAATATTATGCAAGGTCAGACGGGGTGCGAAAGGGAAGTTACTTCACTGTGGCGGCTTTTATTGTCAGGTAATGACCCGGTGAGGCGATGTTTGCCGTTTTTATTTATTCCGCAAGGCTATGCCAGTCTCTTATTATGACAATCTCGCGAGCGCAGGCTGAAATAGCGGGTGGACAAGCCACCCGCAGAGAATTACAGCGTGCGGTATTTCTCAAGTACGCGAACCAGTTGGGTCACAAAACCATATTCGTTATCGTACCAGGAGACAGTTTTCACCAGTTGCAGATCGCCCACCTCAGTGATTTCCGTTTGCGTGGCGTCGAAGAGAGAGCCGAAATGGCTGCCAATGACATCGGAAGAGACAATTTCCTCATCGGTATAACCAAAAGATTCATTGTGCTCCGTGGCTTTTTTTAGCGCCTGGTTCACCTCATCGACGGTGACTTTTTTATTCAGAATGGAAACCAGTTCGGTCACGGAGCCGGTTTTGACCGGCACGCGTTGCGCATGGCCTTTTAATTTGCCGCTCAGTTGCGGAATAACCAGCCCAATGGCTTTTGCTGCACCGGTAGTGTGAGGAATGATGTTTTCTGCCGCCGCCCGTGACGCGCGCAAATCCTTACCGCGCGGGCCATCCACCAGCGCCTGTGTACCGGTATAGGCATGGATGGTGGTCATGGTGCCCACGTTAATACCGAAACTGTCATGCAGGGCTTTGGCCATAGGCGCAAGGCAGTTAGTGGTACAGGATGCCACCGAGATGATGGTGTCCTGCGCGTCGATGGTGTCGTCATTGACGTTGAAAACCACGGTTTTCATGTCGCCGGCCGGGGCCGAAATCAGCACTTTTTTAGCGCCGGCATCCAGGTGGCCCTGCGATTTCTCAGCAGAGGTATAAAACCCGGTGCATTCAACAATGATTTCGGCGCCTGCGGTCCCCCAGGGGATGTGCTTCGCCTCTTTTTCGGCATAAACCCTGATGCTTTTGCCGTCGACAATCAGGGCGTCTTCGGTGAAATCCACACTCCATTTAAAAGGGCCATAGTTCGAATCATACTTCAGCAGGTAGGCCAGCACTTTTGGGGAGGTCAGGTCGTTGATTGCCACGACATCGGCATCACTGCCGGTTTCCAGTAAGCGACGTAACACCAGACGGCCGATACGCCCAAATCCGTTAATGCCAATTTTACTCATTATGCTACTCCTGTCAGGAACGGTTTTTTGCACTTCACCAGGCATAGCCTGGGTTGAACACATCAGCAAATGAATGCATTTCACCACCGGCTAAGCGCTTGAAAATGGATAAAGAAAAGTTAATGAATTTTTAAGGAAAGCCAGGTATGTTGAGGTTTTCGCAGACATTTCAGGATTATCTAATGCGCAGTAAATATTCCGGGCTTCAAATAGCCATACACTGGCTGGTTTTTCTGCTGGTCATTGTGACCTATTGCGCTATGGAGTTTCGCGGGTACGCTCCGCGCAGTTACCGCCCGTATTTCAATATTGTCCACGTCTCCTGTGGCATCACGATTCTGGTCCTGATGGTGGCACGGTTGCTGGTGCGCCTGAAATCCACCACGCCGCCTGTTATACCGAAACCGTCACCCATGATGACCGGCATGGCGCATCTCGGGCACCTGGTGATTTATCTGCTCTTTATCGCGTTGCCGCTAATCGGCATGGTGATGATGTATAACCGGGGGGGAAACTGGATTGCCTTTGGCATCCCGATGCCGCATGCCGCAGAAGCTGATTTTGATCTGGTGGATACGCTCAAAACGTACCACGTTACGCTGGCGATGCTTGGGTATTACGTTATTGGCCTGCACGCGCTGGCCGCCCTCGCGCACCATTACTATTTTAAAGACAATACGCTATTACGCATGATGCCTAAAAAGCATCACTGAATGAATCAGCCTCGCCGCACGCGAGGCTTTTTTTACTCCGTCGCACGGGTTAATTTGCGCTGAACAAGGCGTTCACGCAGCAGGTCATAACACCAGTTAAAAAGCATCGTATAGGGCAGGAAGAAAAGGAAAAATCCAATTTCCAGTAAGAACGCCGCCACAACACCGATGCCGAGTACCAGCGAGACGAGCGTCACCCCAATCAGGATAAATCCACCCTCAAACCCCAGTGCATGCCAGACGCGCACACGTGCTGTACGGGCAACCCGATGCACAGGCCAGATGCGGTCAACGATGGCGTTGTAAATGACGTTCCAGATCATGGCGGCGGTGGCCAGTATCAGCGTGAGCCCACCCATTTCCAGCACCGGACGCTGCATTATCCAGGCGCTTGCCGGGGCACAAATGGCGGTGGCGATGACTTCAAAACTTACCGCATGGAAAACTCGCTCGGGTAAACCGCGACGCTGTAAGGCATGCTCTTGCATGGTTAACTCCTCTTTTTACTCATTGCAATTTGCTAAAGCGGGAAAAAGGCGATTTTCATCGCTTAATGAGATAAATTAAAGTTATTACCCATCGATAAAAGCGATACTTTCATGCGTTACTCCCCCGAAGCCCTCACCGCCTTTGTGGAAACCGTTGCCTCGGGCTCCTTCTCTGCAGCTGCCCGTAAGCTGCGTAAAAGCCAGTCGACTATCAGCACGGCGATTGCCTCTCTGGAGGCAGATCTTGGGGTAACACTGTTTGATCGCTCATCGCGTCATCCCACGCTGACAGCGGAAGGCGAAAGGGCGCTCAGCTATGTTCAGGCGATTCTGGCCGCCAGCGACAGGCTGGACGAACTGGCCGTCTGGCTGGCGGGTGATATGGAAACCCGGCTGACCTTTGTCCTGTCCGACACGCTTCATCCCGATATTCTTGCGGACCTGCTCGGGGCATTTGATAAACGCTACCCGCATACCGAGTTTGAGTGTTTGATCGGTGAAAATGAGGACGTCATCGACCTGCTGCAAAAAGGGCGCGCGCAGCTGGGGCTGACGGAGGCACAGGCCGACTATCCCACCGACATCGGTTCCATGCGCCTGCCGATGCAAAGTGAGATGGACATTTACGTGGCGCATAACCACCCGCTGGTGCACGAAGGCATGCTGCTCGAAGAGCAGCTACGCAGCTGGCGCGAGCTACGACTTAATACCTACCTTGAACACAACAACATGATAGCCAGAGGCCCGGTCTGGTCCGCACCTAACTATCTGATGTTGCTCAGTATGGCAGAGCAGGGTTTTGGCTGGTGTGCACTGCCCTGTGCCCTGGTGGAGGAGTTTTCAGGGGCAAAAAAACTGACGCGGCTTAATGTGCCAGGCTGGCCGCGAAGCATACTGATAGATCTTCTCTGGAACAAACGCACACCCCCCGGCGTCGCGGGTAGCTGGCTGCGTCACTATCTGCAACAGTGGGGAGAGAACTCCGCGCATCGCGGAGAACAAAACGCCCGCAGCAGCGGGCGTCGATAGCGAGGAGGCCTGGCGGTCAGTCGTCCTCGTCGTCATCCAGTGCGACAGGGGACTGGTAATCGTCGGGTTTGATGACCAGCAGGTCACAGCGCAAATGGTCGATAACCTGTTCTGCGGTATTACCAAGAAATGCCGCGGAAATGCCGGTGCGTCCAATGGTGCCGAGCACCACAATACCGGCCTGTAAGTGTTCGGAAAGATCCGGGATCACCTCTTCAGGCAGCCCTTTCTCTACGTGAGTCATTTTTTCATCGATGCCGAATTTCTGACGCAGTGCTTTCATGGCAATCAGGTGTTGGCCTCGGATGGCATCGTTGTAAACGCTGGGGTCAAATTCCGGCAGTTCAATGGCAATATTGATAGGTGTAACCGGATAGGCGCCCACCAGATGCACCTCGGTGTGGTTGACCTGTTCTGCCAGCTGCAGCGTCTCCTTCACCAGTTTTTCATTCAGGGAGTTGTGGTAAAGCTCCTCGCTTGCCAGATTGACGGCTACCACTGCTTTACCGGCCTCGGGCCACGGCTGATCTTTAACCATCCAGACCGGACATGGACATTTGCGCAAAAGGTGCCAGTCGGTAGGGGTAAAGATGACGGACTCAAGTTTCTCGTGCTGGTGTGTCATCTTCAGAAGTAAATCATGCCCACCGGCAAGCACTTCCTGGATAATGGCCTCGAACGGGCGATTGTGCCACACCACTTTAATATCAATAGGAATACCGCTGTCCAGATAATATCTGGCCTGCTCGCGGATCCAGGCCGTACGCTGGCTAATCACACCTTGTCGCATGGCAGTACGTTCGTCAGGGGACAGAAGGGTGGTCATTTCATAAGAGAAGTCATAGATGGGCAAAAAGGCTTTTATGCGCCCACCAATCCGTTGATGCAAATACACGGCACGTCGCAGTGCGGGCTGATCGTCCTGATTAGGATCGATGGCGACCAACATATTTTGATATCTGGCCATACAGGGTCTCCTTACATCTGTCACCACAGTCTGTAATTACAAGATAACCCATAAGCAATGAATGAAACAGAGGAAACCTTTTGCCAGATCAATAAATCAGAAAAATTTAGCGACCGGGCAAAAGGGATAAAAAGGGAGGTAAATCAGGCTACGTTGCGGGAGTGCCCTGCAAGCTGCGACAGAATATCGCTGTTTTCGATGGTGATGTATTTGCCTTTGACGGCCAGCATTCCGCTTTTCTGGAAACGGCCCAGCAGGCGGCTGATGGTTTCCACCGTGAGGCCAAGATAGTTACCGATATCACCACGGGTCATTGTCAGACGAAACTCTCGCGGCGAAAATCCACGCTGCGCAAAGCGACGTGACAGGTTGTAAATGAAGGCCGCCAGACGCTCTTCCGCATTCTTTTTCGACAACAGCAGAATCATGTCCTGGTCGCCTTTGATCTCGCCACTCATCAGGCGCATCATCTGTTGACGCAGGTTGGGCATTTTGCCGGATAAGTCGTCCAGGGTTTCAAAGGGGATTTCACAAACCATAGAGGTTTCGAGCGCCTGCGCAAAGCTCGGGTGATGGCCGGTGCCAATGGCATCAAAACCCACCAGATCGCCTGCAAGGTGGAAGCCGGTAATCTGTTCATCACCCTGTTCTGTAATAGTGTAACTCTTGATCGTGCCGGAACGGATAGCGTACAGCGATTTCAGTTCATCACCCGCTTTGAACAGCGTCTGGCCTTTTTGGATCGGTTTCTTACGCTCAATGATGTTGTCAAGCTGATCCAGCTCGTGCTCATTGAGTGTGAAAGGGATACAAAGCTGGCTGATACTGCAATCCTGGCAATGGATAGCACATCCGCCTGACTGAATGCGTCGTATAATTCGCTTTTCCGGGATCATAGGTCTACTCAAGCCTTAATTGATTTTGGTCAATTTTAACACCTTTTTATGGTGTACGTAAGCCTGGCGAAACCTCAATTCAGTAGAATTAAAACGGTTATTGGAAACATGAAAGGTGCGCCGTTCAGCATCCTCTTGATATTCCAGAGTTTTAGTGGGGATTTAGATAGCGAACGGCACGATTAAACGCACTAAATGGCGCCTGTTCCTACAATAGCAAATAGCCTTCATGACGCAAAAGCCACTCTTTACGCTGCACGCCGCCGGCATAGCCGGTCAGGGTGCCGTTGCGCCCGATAACCCGATGACAAGGAACCACGATACTGACCGGATTGGAACCATTGGCTGCCCCTACTGCACGGGCGGCACCGCTTCGGCCTAACATTTCCGCCAGGTGCCCGTAATGCAAAACCTGCCCGCAGGGGATGCTGCGCAGCGCTTTCCATACCTCTCGCTGAAACGGGGTACCGGCGGTGGCAGTAGGTAACGTGTCAATTACCGCGACATCGCCATCGAAGTAATCCTGCAGTTTCTGGCTAAGGCCGCCGGGATTGCGGCTGGTTACGCGCTGGTAGCCTTCACGGCGATAGTGGATATTCAGCAGTTGATCCATACGGTCGCTGTGCTCTTCCCACTCCACAGCGCGCAGGTGAAAGGTTTCGTCGCAGATAATCCACAACGGGCCAAGCGGCGTATCGATTTTATCTTCGAGGAGGGTCAGCATCTCGCATCCTTTTAAGCGCTATCCGGGAACACACCCGCGGGAAATCTAGCATGATTAGCGGGCACGCACTATACCTCAAAAGGGAGTTATTTGATATATTTATTACGAATTATCAGCGCGCTAATCTAATTTCTTTAATATTGGTTTATAAAAATTAAAAGGAGTTCTTTTTAAGAAATAAAATATAAAAAAATAGAGCCCGCCGACATCGTCAGGCTCTATAGTGCACACAGCAGCGCATCCGTTCGATTATTTTTGTGAGTTACATCCTTACCTTGATAATATAGTTATAGCGCACCCATAAACTATTTCCAGTCGAATTAGTGATAGGTTTCACGATTGTTAACCTTTATATCAGTATATTAATGACAGTTAACCCGAAGTTAAGTGAGATTAAATAACACGAAAGGGGTAGGGGCTATTACGCGTCGCCGTCGGAACCGTAGCTGCATTATTATCTTCAGCATACGGAACGCTTGCGTTGTGAGTCCTTGACGCGCCCGCTATAGTATCTGCTCAGAGGTAGCGAGAGGACTGACCATGAAACCTGACGACAAATCGTTGTTCCTTGACGCCATGGAGGATGTCCAGCCACTGAAAAGCTGTGCGGATGTCCACTGGCAACCGGGACGTAAAACCCGCACACCGACGAAAATCGATACGCTGCAACTTGATAATTTTTTGACGACCGGTTTTCTCGACGTTCTCCCCTTAGCGACCCCGCTGGAATTCAAACGCGAGGGGGTTCAGCAGGGGGTGGTTGATAAGCTGCGCTCGGGAAAATATATGCAGCAGGCCACATTGAGCCTGCTTCGCCAGCCCGTAGAGCAGTGCCGTCAGCGACTCTTTAGCTTTATGCATCAGGCAAGTCAGGATGGGCTTCGAAACGTGCTGATTATTCATGGAAAAGGGCGCGAGGAGCGCTCCCATGCCAACATCATTCGCAGTTATCTTGCGCGCTGGTTACCAGAATTTGATGAGGTGCAGGCATTTTGCGTGGCCCAGGCGCATCAGGGCGGAAGTGGTGCCTGCTATGTTGCGCTGCGTAAATCTGAGCAGGCAAAACAGGAAAACTGGGAACGACATGCTAAACGTAGCCGCTGAATGCGGCTATTTTTTTAGCTTTTCCACTGCCTCATCGCCTGTTCTCAGAGCACCCTGGCCGTCAGTGCCTGAGGCCGTCACCTGGCCTCTACCTGATTTCGCGCCAGCGAGACAAAGTGACAGGGTTATCCACAGAAACGGGGGATAACCATGTGGATACCGACGGTGAAGGGGTGAATGAATGCGCCCGTTGCTTTGCTGTCCACCCTTATGATGTTTTTGTGACCTTCGCGGCATCAGGTTTACACGGTCAATGCAGGACAACGTATTGACCTACCAATCCTGGTAGGTCAAATCGTTGCGCCTGACCAACAGCGATCAGCGTTTTCAAATGAGGTATTAAAGGGTAAATGCGGTTCAAAAAAGCATTAGCAGAGCTTCTTATACAGGCAAATAAACTCATTTCATTGCTTAACTAAAATATATCCCTTGTAAATAACAGGCCTATTCTGAAGGAATAAAAATGCTGTAACATTTCTGTTTCTGTTTCTGTTTCTGTTTCTGTTTCTGTTTCTGTTTCTGTTTCTGTTTCAAAAGGTTTTTTGATAAAAGGTGTGGCAGTGTCGTATCCCTATAAATAGCAGAGAACAACGCTTCCCGGTTAACGCCGGACTGACACCTTACTCACCACGATATATCTCGACGAAGGAAAAATATTGTTATGGCGTGCCTGATTACATTCTGCCCGTAATAAAGCCGCATCTGGGCATAATGATGCTGTGCTAAACAATCATTCAGATTTCGCTGAAACGTTGGCCTGGTCATTAAAGCCACTTCTGTTATTTTACGGTGCAGTGGCCGCAACGGTCGTAGCAATCGTCGTTGCAGATGATGGTGGTAATGGATATCCACCGCGCGCCGAATCAACCGTTACGTGGCGTGGTGGTGGTTGACGGTAAAGCGGCATCACGGTTTACGCGTCTCTGGCGACGCATTGCTGTATTGAGAATTCGGGAAAGCGGATTTTAAGGTAAAGGTGGGCTTAGCAAGCCCCTCTGCCGTTTGTGAGCTACGGTTTGTTCCTGCAAAGTTATCGTAAAGTTAATGGCCGCCGTGACGATACATATTGAGCAATTTCTACTCTCCCACGGACTAAGGTTATGCTCAAAAATATACGGGTTATTACCGGCATCATTATCGCGCTGTCGGTCTTTTGTCTTCTGCAACTGGTTACCGGGGGACTCTTTTACTCTGCGGTGAACAATGACAGAGTAAATTTTCAGAACACCGGCGTGCTCAGTGCGCAGCAGGAAAATCTGGGCGACAGCGTTAATACGCTCATCAAAACGCGTGTGACCGTTACCCGCGTGGCCATCCGCTTTCTGAAAAACCAACGCGATCCGGCCTCCCTGGCGAGTATCGAAAAACTGCTGACCGCTGCCTCGGAATCACTGGTCAGTGCGGAAGGCTACTTCAACAATTATAAAAGTACGCCGCGCGTAGCGGGCCAGGATGCTGCGCTGTCGGACGATGTCGCGCAGAAAATTACCAAAATGCATGATGTGCTCCAGCAATCTATCACTTTCCTGCGTGCCAACAACTATGAGGCCTACGGTAACTTAGATGCGCAGCAGGCCCAGGATGAGATGGATGCCAGCTACACAAAATGGCGTACGGAGAACAATACCTTCCTGCAGGCCGCCGCGCAGGAAAACCAGAGCAGTTTCACCAGCATGCAGTGGACGCTGGGGGTGATACTGCTGGTGGTGATTGCGGTCATGACCGTCATCTGGCTGGGTCTGCAACATCTGTTGCTTAAACCGCTGCACAGCGTAATGGGGCATATCCGGGCTATCGCTGGCGGCGATTTAACGCAGACCATCTCCGCGGAAGGACGCAACGAGATGAGCCAACTGGCTGCCGGCCTTCACGACATGCAGCACTCTCTGGTCAATACGGTGAGCGCGGTACGCAACAGCTCCGATTCCATTTACACCGGTGCGAGCGAAATTTCCACCGGTAACAATGACCTCTCTTCCCGCACCGAGCAGCAAGCAGCTTCGCTTGAAGAGACCGCTGCCAGCATGGAACAGCTGACCGCCACGGTAAAACAGAACACCGACAACGCCCGTCAGGCTTCACATCTTGCCAAAAATGCTTCCGATACGGCTGCCCGCGGCGGTGAAGTAGTGAGTGATGTGGTGCGTACCATGAGTGAAATCTCCAGCAGCTCCCAGCAGATTGCGCAGATCACAAGCGTTATCGACGGTATTGCGTTTCAGACCAATATCCTGGCGCTGAACGCCGCCGTTGAAGCGGCGCGTGCCGGTGAGCAGGGACGTGGGTTTGCCGTGGTGGCAGGCGAAGTTCGTTCCCTCGCCAGTCGCAGTGCGCAGGCTGCAAAAGAGATCAAAACCCTGATTGAGAACTCAGTTAACCGCGTCAACTCCGGTACAACGCTTGTGGCGGAAGCGGGCGATACCATGAAAGAGATTGTGAACGCCGTTACCCGCGTGACCGATATCATGGGTGAAATTGCTTCGGCGTCCGACGAACAGAGCAAAGGGATTGAGCAGGTGAGTCTTGCGGTTTCACAGATGGACAGCGTTACGCAACAGAACGCCTCGCTGGTACAGGAGTCCGCAGCAGCTTCTGCCGCCCTGGAAGAGCAGGCTGAACAACTGCGCCAGGCGGTGGCGGTGTTTCGTGTAAACAATGGCGCAGGCGTACTGCAAACCAAACCCGGTAAACCGGTTCAGGCACCGCGTGTGGCACTCGCCACCCCAGCGCCTGCGGCAAGCGACAGTAACTGGGAAACCTTCTGAGTCATCACTGCCGGCAGGGAGTATGCCTGCCGGCGTCGTTATCCATTGAGGAAAGCCTGGAAGGGCGCAGGAGCGCGGTTGCGTTGCGTCTGGTCAACCCGCGTCTTATACCTCTGGCGGTGATTTTTTGCGGATCACTTTATTCGCCACTGCGGTTAACACGCCGATTAACGGCATCGCGATAGCACCGGCCATAAAATTGTGATGATCCGTTTGCTTATCCCGGCGTATATCGGAAAAACGCGCCAGCGCGCGTTCGCTGTTAACAGCATCGATTTCTTCAAACTGCTTTTCATACCCTTGCTGCGTCAGTCCTGATGCAGCAGCTGCGTCTGAACCTTTAACAGCGACGACATGTTTCCCTTTTTTATAAAAATGGTAATCGGGCATGAGAGGATCCTTAAAGTAAGGCGAGAAGCTTTACTATATAAGGCTTTAGCTTCAGCTGTATAGCGGCACCGTTAATACTTATCTTAAACCTTTCTGTGCCGTTACGATTCATACTGCACCACCCCTGTCATCCCTGCCGGGGTGCTGATGATGACAGCGTTCCTCCCGGCTTTTTTGGCCTCATAAAGGGCCAGGTCGGCCCGGCGCAATGCCAGAGTAAGATCGTTATCACAATCACTGAGTGCAGCCACCCCGGCGCAGAGGGTGACGTGCCCGGCAGGGGGGAATGTCGCACTTTCAACCGAGTCGCGGATCTGCTCTGCGACAGAAGCGGCGACCTCCCGGCTGGTTTCTGGCAAAAAAATAATAAATTCTTCTCCCCCGGCGCGGCATACAATATCGGCGTCGCGGGAACAGTGACGCAATTTTTTTCCGAGCGCGATAAGCACCGCATCGCCGCCATCGTGACCATAGCGGTCATTGATTTTCTTGAAATAGTCGATATCGATAGCAATCACGCAATGCTGCCTGGCATCGCGATGCTCACTGACCCGTAAACGAAACCCCTTGCGATTGAAGAGCCCGGTAAGAGGATCCTTCATGGCTTCATCGCTGAGCTTGTTTACCCGTCTGGTCATGCGCTGGAGATGATGACTGACCGCCTCACGAAGCCGTTCTGCCTCATCGTACCCTGGCCGAAGCCGGTTGAGCTGCCTCAGTGCGCTCTCGCTGTCGTTGGTTCGGGTAAATTTCGCCAGCTTTTCGAGAGGAGCGGACAGACGCGCGGCAAAATAGGTCACAATCGCCACGGTCAGGGCGATGATAGCGAGAATGAACCATCCCGCGTTGATGGCGCTGCGCAGCAGAATTGTCGACACACTTTCGGAGGTCCCGGCAATCAGAACGTGCCAGTCGGCCTGATTAAGGCTGGCAAATCCTATCAGATCAGCCGCCACGTTATTTCTGTCAATGACCCCCCCACTGCGGGCATGAACGACGCTCTCCATGAGCGCCGGTTCCGCAGAAAGCGTCGTACCCACAAGTGTGGGATCATGACTGAAGATAATACGCCCCTCGCCGGTGACGACGCTTATTTGGGTTTGGTTGTCATAAAAGTGCTGGCCCAGGATCTCACTGAGCATGCTCTGTTTCTTGAGATGAAGGGTGCCGCCCAGATAGCCGATATACTTTCCTTCCACTGAAAAGAGCGGCTGCGAGAGAAAGACGAGATAGTTTCCGGCTGCCGAGACAAAGGGGGCGGAAATAAAAGGCTGCTTTTTATTTAACGCTTGCTGGTTTGGCACCGAGGTGAGCCGCCGTCCGGTCAGCGACGGACTTTCAGGCGAGGTCGCAACAATCATGGCACCCGCCGATACCACGGCCACGGAGTTAAAGAAGCCGGACTGTAAACGCAGTCGGTCAGTTTCATACTTAAGCCGTTTTGTGTCTTCAACGCTTTTAATAAGGCTGGCACTGTAGGCCAGTTCCCGTTTTGCGGTGGCCAGGTAATGGTCGGTGGTATCGGCAAGTTTTCGGGCGTAGGCGATGTTACTCTCAAGCAGACTCTCTTCGATGTTGCCTGTCTGAAAGAGGGTGAGTGCACCCAGAAGTAACATTGACGTCAGCAGGATCCCTCCAACGGAGAGGGCCAGCATAAGAGTCCGAAGACGGTATGTCCTGTTAAACATGTGCTCAGGGCCGAGGATAAAGGTGGCGGCATTTTACCAGTATGTTGCGCAGAATATATCCATAAGCCGCATTGAGGGCAAAGAAAGGCTTAACCTCAGGATGAAGCCCTGAAAAGAGGATGATCTTTATCTTATTAAAACGGCATTCACCGGGAAATGCCGCCATTTATAGTGTTATCTGCGCCGGGAAATCCGACTCACTCCCCGTGAACCGTCAGTCCCACCAGACGCATAACCAGTGGACGTATAATGAGGATACAAACAAAGGCCGCGGGCATGGCTACCCGGTAGGCATTCATCACATTTTCCATGTAATCGGGCCCAACGCCAAATTCCGCCATCGTAATCACCAGGCTCATGAGAAAAGCCATGATAGTCGCCATGTAAAGCGCAAAGATCCAGGGTGAGGCATGTTTCGGAAAGCGCAGGCGCGGCGTGGGTCGGGCAATAGCTTTGGTCATCGTGTTTCCGTATTAACAAAATTGATTTCGGGAGCCGCTACCCTACCAGGCGAAACGGGACAGGTGTAGTGCGGGTATGCTTTAATCATTGTTAAGAAAAAGTGAAGAATTATGCACAGAGGCAGAAATGGATGTATTGGGGCTGATAAGTAATTTTATACGGGTGGTGGAAAACGGGAGTATTGCAGCGGCAGCGCGGGCCAAAGGTACCAGTCCGGCGGCGGTAAGCCAGGGCCTGTCGCGGCTGGAAACCCAGCTGGGTGTGCGCCTGCTGTCACGCACCACGCGCAGCATGACCCTGACTGAAAACGGGAAACGTTATTTCGAGAAAGTCAGGCATATTCCGCAGGACATTGAGCTTGCTGCTCAGGCTGCCGCGATGGAGACCACGCCGCAGGGCCCGCTGCGAATTGCCACCACGGCGGCGTTTGGTCGGTACGTCCTTGCCCCTCTGATGCCCGCGTTTAATGCCGATTTTCCCTGTATCGACATTGAGATCATGGCGACAGACCGAAACGTAGACCACCGTCTGGAAGGAGTGGATGTCAGTATCCGCATCGAGGCGCAACTCAACGATCAGCTGATCGCCAGAAAAATAGCATCGCTCCCTTTTATCTTTTGTGCCGCGCCGGCCTACCTTGAACGTGCGGGCACGCCAGTGAGCCCCGATGAACTCAGTCAGCATGCCTGCCTGGTGTTTCGCTATCCTACTGACGGTCGTTTTCTTCCCTGGACCTTTCGGGTAAAGGGGGAGGCAGTCAGCGCGAAGCTCAATCCTAAATTTATCAGTGATGACATTGATATCATTGCCAAAATAGCCGTTAACGGCGGAGGAATTGCCCGGCTTGCGGATTTTGTCGCCCGGCCATTGATTGCGCGCGGGCTACTAACTCCTCTGTTTTGCCACGGCCAGGGCGATGATAATGATCCACAGTCGTTACCCATGACTATCTATGCCTGCGTCAGCGAACGTTCAGCGCTGAATGCCAGGGTCAGAGCGTTTATAGCGTTTTTAGAAACGGCGGTAAAAGACGGAAAGGCAACGCGTGCCTGATCCCTGCCGGAAACCAGCCCGCCAGGCGGCGGGCTGCTCCTTTCAGGCGGCGCTGTTATAGCCGCTCGCCGGAAGCAGGGTTTTACTCCCTTTCAGGGTAAACAAGGAGAGCACTGTAAAGCTCAGCGTAATACAGCCCAGGACCAGATAAGCCTGATGGAAGCCAACGGTATCGTACATTCGTCCTACCCATGCTGAGAGCACCACCCCCGAAAGCTGTTTTGACAAATTAAAGCCAATCAAAAACAGCGTGGCCGACAATTTCGGGTTAAAAGCAGAGGAGATATATTTAAAGGTGCCGACCAGCAGGAACGGCAGTTCAAACATATGCAGCATTTTTAAGATAATCACTTCCACCGCAGAGGAGGCAAAAGAGGAACCCAGAATACGGGCAGACATAATCACGCCGGCGGCCAGCAGAGCGTTTTTCGCCCCGATGCGGTTAACAATAGCCGGAGCAAAGAACATGATGGTGGCGTTGAGTAATTCGCCCCCCGTGGTCACGAAGCCAAACACCTCGGTCCCGCGCTGCGGACTGGAAAAGAACCCTTTAAAGAAGTTAGCAAACTGCTGATCAAAGACGTCATAAACGCTGGCGACCCCCACCACATAGACAATAAACCCCCAGAAGCGGGGCATACGCAGTAGCTCGGCGGCAGTTCGCATAGAAAAGGCCTGACGATTGGCACCCAGCGCATCGATAACCTCTGCGCTGCTGCTGCCTTCCGGTTTTGAAACCCACAACAATACGCCAAGGACCAGCGCGAAACCGGAAGCTATCCAGAAAGTTATATTGGGGTCGATGCCAAATAAAATCCCGGTGATGGAAGCGCATAACGCCCAGCCCACACAGCCTGATACGCGGACTTTGCCATATTCAAACCGGTTGGCACGGCTCACGCGCTCTATATAAGCTTCTACTGCGCCGGAACCGCTGGAGAAGACAATGCCAAGGTAGATGCCACCTGCCAGTGCGCCGATGAAAATATTCATCTGTAACAGCGGCGACAATACAAAAATAAAGAAGGGCGCAAACAAAATCAGTAATACCGTAATGGTCCACAGCAGATGTTTGCGCAGGCCGAGTTTATCGGAAATGAGCCTGGCGGTGTCGGTGACCGGTTATGATGACACCGCAGACAGCCTCTATTTTCAGCCACCGCTCACCACAGTGGCGCAGGATTTCAACAAGCTCGGTAAACGCGCCGTGGAGTTGCTCATCCAGCAGATTGCCGCGCCGCAGATGCGAGTCCGTGAGCTTCTTCCCACCCGGTTAATCCTGCGCCAGTCAACCTGGCCGCTGCAAAACGATGCTGGCGATGAAAAAGTGCAGCTAATCAGCACGCTGAAAACGCTGGTGGAGAAGTTGTGAATACAACTTGCGCAACGCAGACAACATGCCCCCGCGCAGGCGTATCTGCAATCGGCAGCAGGGGAACGCATCCCTCCCGCGACCGGCAGTGATGACGTTTTCAGAAAAACGTCATCTCGTCGTAGGGTTTTTCCCGGCAGGCGCGAAGGCGACTCGTTAAATCACCGTCATGAATCTCCAGTTTGTGCCCGTCGGGGTCGAGAAAATAGAGCGATTTCCCCTCGCTCCGGTTCGTTTTCCATTCTATTACGCCTGCCGATTTCAAATGCTGCACAACCCTCTCGAAGTCATCCGACTCCACGTTGAACGCGACATGCGTGTAATCCTCACCAGGCACTACGCTGTCCGCAGACAGGCATAACCACAGGTTATCCAGTGTGAGGTAGGCGCCCCGTGCCCATCTGGCTTTTGGTGAAAAGCCCAGCGTGTTGACATAAAAATCAAAACTTCTCGATACATCATTAACGGCAAGTGTGATGTGGTTCAGTCCGGTAAGCATAAGCGCCTCTTCAGGATTGTGGGCAGGGCGGATAATTTCCCCGTTATTTCTCTCTTTTGTTGTCCTACCTTTTAAAACGTTTTTTGACCCTTTTTTGCAGGTCCCCACGGGGTATTATCACATCCCTGTCACTGGGTATTGGTTACGTGTTGTACGCATAGCCCGCGAGAAGCTGGCGACCCGGTACTGACTCATCTTCGCCCATACTTTTCCAGGAAAGACACCCATGAATCGCCCAAACTGGTTTCACGTCTCTACCGAGGGAGCAAAATCTCTTGGTGCACTTCATCATTACGCCACGACCGCAACAGCCTTACCTGAAACGTTAATCCATCTGGTGTTTTTAAGAGTTTCGCAGATCAATGGCTGTGCGCACTGTATTGATATTCACACCCGCGATCTGCTCAGGCACGGTATGTCTGTTGAAAAGATGGTCCTGATCCCGGTCTGGGAAGAGGCACGCTATCTTTTCACTGAGCAGGAACAGGCTGCGCTGGCCTGGTCGGAAGAGGTCACCCGTGTCAGCGAAACGCATGCCAGCGACGAAGCCTACTCTGCCGCGCTTGCCGTTTTTGGCGAGAAAGCGCTCGTCGAACTGACCATTGTCATTGCTACTATGAACGCCCTTAACCGAATGGGGATAAGCTTCAGGATGAAGCCGCTCGCCAAAGCGTGAAGTAACCTCTGGCGTGTGCCAGTGAGGGAGAGCGTAGTTCCTTGCTGGCGGGAATGTTGTCTTTTGCTTCACTCTCTCTGCCTGATTGAAACTAAAGCATACTACCCGTCTTATTAAGCCAGGCAGGAAGGTGCTCTCTGTACCAGCTGAGGTAACGGGAGAGGTCGCTTTTCTGCCGCTCCTCAAGCAGAGTGACGACCTCACTTACGATCCAGGCTTTGGCAATCGCGATTTCTCTGGCGAGATGCTTCTCCTTATCAGAGGAAAACCGCTGATAACGTGCGGCCAGCGCTTCAAACTCCTGTTGCCTGCCCATACCTTTTATCAGGGGAGCCAGATCAATCGCCGGACTGCCCTGGCCAAAGCGCTCCCAGTCGAAAAGCACATACCCGCCGTTCGCTCTCTTTCCCCAGTTGCCCGCGTTAGTGTCCCCTGAAATCAGGCGCTTCGGGAAGAACAACACCTCGCTACAGCGTTGAAAACGCCGTAGCTGTTGCGCGGACTGTTGAGATAGCGACAGTAGCGCCAGGGTTTTCTCCAGGGCCGATTCTGACCACTGATGTTGATGAAACACCCACTCAGCGCGGGCAGGAAAGCGGTGCAGCTGACCCAGCATGAGCAGTATGTCATCTGCTGTCACATCGGCCTGGCTCACCGGGTGCGGAATATACTCCAGTATCAGCGCGCGACGGGCAGCATCGGCGGATATCAGCGCTGGGGTGGCAATGCCCGCCTGGTTAAGCTCACCGGCGACGTGCTGATAAAAGCAGTATTCCACCTCGCTGACCGGGGCTTTCTCTATCCTCAGTCGCCCGGTTTTATCCCGGACACGCACCACGCGGGAGGCCCCCATCCGGGAGAGATCGTCAGTTGCCATACGCAACCAGCAGTGTGAGAAGCGCCGCCAGTGCTGGCAGTGCCTGCACATAAAGTATCTTCCGGCTTGCCGTCACCGCGCCAAAAATACCGGCAATCACGACGCACACCAGGAAAAAGAGACACACTGCAGTGCCGTGTTCACCCAACCATAATCCCCAGAGCAACCCCGCCGCCAGAAACCCGTTATACAACCCCTGGTTCGCCGCCAGCACACGTGTCTGCCGGGCAAACTCTGCGGTCAGGTTAAAGGCTTTGCGGCCTCTCTTCGTGTTCCACAAAAACATTTCGAGGATAAGTATGTAGATGTGGATGAGAGCAACGAGGGTGATGAGGATAGTGGCGAGCACAATCTGGCCTCTGGCGTAGGGGACGTTGAGAAGCAGTATAGATAAGTACCCTCTGCCAGGCATAGATGGCGAGTAAAGTCAGGGGTAAAAGAGAGGGGCGGGGCAGGTGCGCCCTGAGCTAAAAGCGGATATTTAAAATCTGGTAGGTTGTACCCCTGCGCGACCTTAACCTAAGCTGTCGTGACAGGAGAGGATATTCAGGGATTCTATTATGCCATTAAACCGGATGTTGCTGAGCGGGTCGGCGGTAACGATTTTCGCGTTATTGCTGAGTGGTTGTATTCCGTATCCAAAGGAGCGACCAGGGTATATCGATCTGTGTGAGAGCGAGCATACCTTCACGATTAATGGCCCGGATGGAAAGCAAGAGATCATTCTTGAAACCTATCTCTACGATCATGCGATTCCCGGTAGATATGTTCCTTCTAAACGCGCTTCATTCACTCTCCCTCATGTACAAGGGCCTGATGCACGGCCGGAATTTTATGTTCAGCTGATAGCCTATAACAAAGGTCGACAACGACCATCGCGTCCGGGAAGTAAGGGAGCGCCGCCTGTACCGATCATGCTGGATAGCCGTCAGGCATACATTGACTTCGGTGATGGGCAACGCCTTGCCGCACGGCCTGAAATTTTTTCCGGCACCACATTTTTTCCCTATGATTTTCCTGAAGATGATTTGAAACATGCCTGGCCGTCGCCTTATGACATCAACAGTGATGAGGTGCATCGTAACGTGCCGCGTATCACCAATAATGATGACTACGGTTCTGCTTACGTAGTCTTCAAGGTGTATAACCAGCTGGCGAACACCAAATGGACCATTCACCTCGGTGAGCTTGAGGCTGGCGGGCAGAAGATAAGTGTTCCTCCGCTGAAGCTGTGTTATCAGCCGACACTAAAATGGATCGGTATCGAACCTCTTATGCGCCCCTGATAAGGTATCGGGTGGCGAAGAGTGTTCCCTGGCAACGCAACAGGAAGGCGTGGTCTCTGGAGTGCTTTTCTCATCCCCCAGCGCCAGCCGAAGATGATGGGCGATAAACGCTTCCTTAAGCGCGCTGTAACCCTGACTGTCACCCTCGGCTGCCAGCACAGCCGCCCTTTTTAGCTGCGCATAGGCGGCGGCCACATCACGGTTCTTTCTGAGATAATCGCGAAAAGCGAGGTGCTTTCTGATTTGCGGATCGCCGGTGACGAAGGCATGGAGCTGATGGCTACGCGCGTTATCGCCCCTGGTGAAATACCTGCGACCCGCTATGCCATTCTCTCCACGTGCCCTGTAACCGGCCTCTGCCATTGCCGGGTTCAGGCCGTCCAGCGCAGTAAGGTCATTCACCTCCAGCAAGATATCAATCACCGGTTTGGCCGCGAGCCCCGGTACGGAGGTGCTGCCGATGTGGTGGATACGCACCATCACCTTGCCCAATACACGCTGCAGCAAGGCACTTTCGGCAGCGAAGCGGGCGGGCCACTGCGCGTCATACTCCGCTACGGTTATCTTTCGCATGCCGGGTATTCCATGTTTTCACTGGCGAGAGTATCCAGCTTTTCCCCGTACAGGCGGTGGTAATTAACACTCCTGATGATGTCTGCACCCAGAGCGTGATAAAACTGTTGGGCAAGCGGGTCGGCCGCTACCGACAGCCAGTCCAGTTGCAGGCAGCCCCGGGCCTGCGCGCGCCCGGCGATAAAACTCATCAGTTTTCTGCCGATGCCTCTGCGTCTGAAGGGCGCAGAAACAAAAAGCTCTTTGATAAACATCTGCCCGCTGTATCGTGGGGAGGGGTACATCACCGACACGCAGGCAAAGGCTGCAATAACACCATCACAGACAACTTTGTGCACTTCCGTCCCGCTATCAGCCGCGAAGACGCTCTCCCTGAGATAGGCTGCCATATCGTGAGGCTGCAAGCAGAGATCGCTTTTGTACCAGGTCTCCATTTCGATAAAAATGTCTACCAGATCTTCATACTCCTGCGGTTCACAGACAGTAATATTCATACCTCTCCCGTTATGCTTTCTATTTTTCAGTGCGTGGTTAGTCTGAAACAAATGCGCATAGTTTTTCAGCCCCCAGATCTGGTGTTCAGATTTCGCCCGGATTAGATTGATTTTCTGAGATAGCTTGTGGAAGACAAAATGAAAGTATTGACTGTTATTGGCGCGGCCCTGTTAGCGACATCGTTCCAGACCGCTGCCTTCGTGTCTCAACCCTCTGTTCACGCCGCCCTGGCGCTGAGTGCAGGCAATGATCTGGCTAACGGGCAGGCACCTTCCGGCAAAGTGAATTACGGCGAGGTGGCAAAACTTATTCCTGTCGTGGGGTGTAACTGTGTGTTCTGCTGCGCTTTGCGTAGCGCCAGTTCATAAGCCCTTTGCATCAGCAGGCCCGGTTGATCGCAACGCTACCGGGTCTGATTTTTTGTCGGTCTAATACATCTTCTCAATACGTTAGCCCGGTTTGGGCGATAGCCTTAAGTTTCTGAGCAGCGGTGTTGATATCGGTCTCTTTGCGTACGTCCGGCATGGTGTTTAGCTGTGTCTGGCTGTACGGGGGGCAGTCAGCCCGCAACCGTAACAGTAAAATAAAAGCAGAAAAATGGGGGAGAGGTAATGGCCTCCAGTCTGCCTGAAAGCTTCCCTCGCACTTTTGAGTAGAGGACCGGCTGTGGACGCCCCGGCCTGCTCAATAGGTTCCCTCTCCCAGCCGGGGAGAGGGTCAGGGTGAGGGGAACACCCGGCGCATAAACGCACCACTCTCACCACTTCAACGCAATCTTACTTACCGAGGATATTGTTTACAGCAGCGATATGACCCGGCTTATCTTTCTGGTTAGAAATGACCTGGATAATGGTGAATTTTTTGTTGGCGACCGCAATCAGCGTGGCCTGATAAACATCAGTACCATCCATATTGCTGGTGGCTTCAATGTGGTAGACCTTCAGGCCCTTCGCGTTCTCGGTTTTTTCACTGACAACGTTATAAGCAGGGGAGGATTGCTTCTGCTGGTCTTTAATAGATTTCAGGCCATTGAGGAAATCATCTTCACTGGCAGCGCGGGCAGCCAACGGAATATCTTCTTCGCCAATAATAAGCACGCGTTTAGCCTGTTTATTGACATACATTTTTCCAGGCGCGCCGCCAGGAACAGGCTGGGCTTCATAGCCCTGCAAGGTAAATACCTGTTTCCCACCCAGAAGAGAGAGCGTTTCGCTGCTGGACGCTGCTTGTTCTGTCTTTTGAGTTTCGGCAGCGGTAGCGACATTCAGCGTGCAGCCCAGCGCCGCGGTAAAGCAAATGGCAGCGGACAGATTAACTAACTTCTTTAATTTCATAGACAACTCCTCATGTTGTTATTTCCTTAACTAACGAACCGGCGGTAAAAGATCAGAGCCCAGAGTGAATATTCAACGCTACTGATTAACCAGCCTGCAAGCTGGCATTACCGCCTGTTTCCTGGTTTTATCGTGCAGTCAAATGCGGCACCAATAATGACAGAATGAATAAAGGTAGCTCTTTTTTCGTATGCAGGATGAAAAAATTCATCGTACAAAAAATAAGGGGAAATTCCGGTTTGCAAGAGCCTGAGGCTGGAGCAAAAAAAGGTAAAATCATCCTTTAATTTAATCTCTGACATTCGCCTGGTCAGCTTTTCCCTTGATTTTATTAGGATTTGTTTGGAAAACTAACACATTTCTCTCTGTGTTGCGAATGATTTCCGTCCTGAATTCATTCTCTTTCGATGATTGACAAAGATATTTTTTCTCAATGCGATAATTCTTAAATATGGATTAAAGCAAGGGCGGAGATGGGCATTTGTTATTACGTGCCATTTTATCGCGACACGATTCCCTGTGGCGCACGATGATTTGTAAAGCGTAATAATGGTGTGGATATTTCATCCGTTGCCTCCAGGCGTGGGGCAGGGATATGCCAGTGGATGCAATATATCCTGATAAATTAACCGCGAGATTTGATTTCATATTTCCATAACTAACAAAGGTAGGTTTACAATCAACGTAGACTGTTTGTAAAGTAGTTTAAATGTGGCGGCAGGGTGCGGTCTTCTGACTTGCAGAGTGATGCCTTGTGGCCATTCCCACGAACGCAGTTTCTCCCATTAAAACATCGGATGAGTTAATCACGTTGAAAAGCATAACGGAATTGAAAATGGGTTATACAAAGGTAGTCTTCTGGCTTCTGTTAACCCTGTTTCTCGTACCAGCTATCACATTAGGCTTTGCTGAATACGGGAATAAATCACTTAACGAAGAATATACGCAGTTCTTTATTGAGGATGCCCAGAGACAGCATCAGGATGCCGGAAAGCTTACTGAATTCTTGCAACAGAATCCCCCCTCAAGCGTCTGTGGCCCGGTGGCCGACAATCTGATTGAGTATAAAAATGCAGTCTGTGCGCCGAATTCAGAACTCTGGCAGTTCTATATGATGGACAAAGCCGCCATCTGGACGCTGATTGCCGGCGGTGTTGTACTGCTGATTATCGTGCTACTCAGTGCGCTCGCCTTTAAAGATCGCCCCAGCCAGCTGTTAAGCCTGCGGCTTGCGCGCCCGTTCCTGATGATTGCCGGCTCACTGGAAGTAATAGTGCAGGGGGCGATGCTGGTATGGCTCTCTTTCTGGGGAACCGCCTTCTTCACGCAAACTTACTATCCGAAGCTGGTTATTCTGGTGGGGTTGATGGTACTGGCGGGTATCTACTACATCATTAAGGGCATCTTCAAAAAACTGCCGCCTGAAGAGAATATCGAAGGGGAGGTGGTGAGCCGCGATGCAGCCCCTCAACTGTGGTCACGCATTGATGCGCTGGCCGCAAAAGTAGGCACGACGCCGCCGGATCACATTATTGCCGGTATCGACACCAATTTTTACGTGACAGAAGCACCGCTTCGCGTCAATGACCAGCTTTTAAAAGGGCGCAAGCTCTACGTGAGTATCCCTCTGTTGCGTCAACTCACCCTCGCTCAGGCGGATGGTGTCATGGTGCACGAGCTGACTCACCTGCATGAAGGCGATACGGCGTCGGGCGCTTTACTGGGGCCGAAGCTGCACCGTTTCGATCTGTATACTGCCCTGATGAGCGAGAATGTGGCCACGCTGATTGTCTACTATCCGCTGTATCTGTACCGCATGCTCTTTGAACTGGCGTGGCAGCGTAACAGTCGTGAACGTGAGTTCGTAGCCGATCGCAATGCCTCTGCACTCATCTCGCCCGCCGCGATTATCGAGTCGCTGATCAAAATTTCTGCTTATGCCAGTTACCGCTATCAGATTGAGCGGAATCTGTTTGAAAACAACGCGCTGCATGAAAATGAGCTGGGTATCCGTCACGCTATCGCGGCTGGTCTGCCGACGCATGTGGGTTCCCCCGATTTTATCAGCCTGATGCGTGAACAGAATGTGCCGCATCCTTTTGATTCACACCCCCCGCTGACTGAGAGAATGCGCAACGTGGGCTTTAGCGTCGAAGAGACCGCCTATGCCGCGATGGCTGCAGAATTGCCGACGGAGAGCTGGGTCGATCTCATCCCGGTGGCCGACAACATTGAGCAGCAGCTGTGGCAGAAGTACGAAGGCGATTTCTCCTCTAACCATGAAGAGAGCCTGGCATGGCGCTACCAGCCCACGGGCGAAGCCGAGACTGCGCTGGTGTTGAAGTATTTCCCCAACGTTCCCTTCACGCTGAAAGACGGTTCGCAAATCGAAATCACCTGGCAGGGCATTGTGGCGCCGAAAACGGGCGAGCTGCTGGAGTGGGATAACGTTAAAAACATCAATGTGTTAAGAAACTTCGGCCGGGATACCTTGCATCTGCAACATGTGCAGCCAAACGCCCAGGGCAAAAAACGCAGCCAAATCCCACTGCCGGGCATGAAGAAAGAGATCGAACGGTTCAAGGAAGTGTTGGCCTGGTACTGGCATCGCCATCAGACAGTGCGCGCGCTTCCCCAGCAGCCTGAGACGGTGACGCAACCACAAGCATAACCGGTGACTCAACCCTGCGCCTTTAGTGCCAGGGTTGAGCCACAACCGTTTTACTTATTGACCTCCACAAGGAATAACAGTGTTTAAAAAAGCGACCAGAAATGTAATACCTGCAATGGTGGCAGCCGTACTGTGTTTGCCGCTGGCCGCCTGCGATAACAACGACGCCCCTAAAGAAAAACCGGCTGCGGCGCCAGACGCGAAACCTGCTGCGGCGCCGGGTGCCAAACCTGCTGCTACGGCGAGTGCAACACCGGCTGTAGAAGACCCAACCGAGCAGCTCACCGCCAAGGTGAACCACTACATCGAATGCTTTAACACCGCGGATGGTAGCGTGCACGACAGTGCAGAGCGTTATGTCAGCTGGATTGATAACGTGGAAACGGGGCCAACGGGTAAAGAGCGTAAGGTGTACACCCTGGGGCACATCCCGGCCTATCAAGTGGAAAGCTGTACTAAAGCCATCAACCAGGCCGTGAAGGCGAAGCCTGCCTTGCCCGCTTTGGATGACGCGGCGACAAAATATCTTACTGAGTTGACAACGCTTGCGCCTTTAGTCTCGCAAGCGCATCAGTATTACAGTCAGGAAGATTATAAGGATGATGGTTTTGCAAAGGGCAAGGAGATGCATCAACCGCTGATGAAGGCATTTAAAGCCTTTATGAACGCCAGCGACGTCTATGGTGCGGAACTGGAGAAGGAGTCGAGCGCTCTTAATGCCGCGCAGCTTGCCGAGATCGAGAAAACCGAAGGCAAGCATCTCGCTTACTATCGACTGGCACTGGTCAGCCAGGGAAAAGACCTGACCATGCTGTTTGATGCAGAATCACCGGATGTTAATAACGTCATCAAAGCGATTGAGGCCTATGGCGCGCTGTTAGAGGAAGCCAGACAGTCTACGGCCAACGACCAGGATAAGCCGATCGGCTGGTCGGTTTTCCTGAGTCGTGCAGAAACCTTCCTGAAAGACAGTAAGGATATGATGCGCCGGTTACGTGACAAAACGCCCTACAGCCAGGGCGATAAGATGATGATGGAAGGTGGCAGTGGCTGGATGGTTTCCGGTTCACCGATGCGGGTTTTGAAATCCTATAACGAAATGGTTCAGGCCAGTAACAGTCTGTAACTCCTAAGACTCCCCTGGTGCTGGCGCAGGTCAGTGGCGGGGGAGCACGATGGAATAAACGGGGCAGGAGAAGACGCCGGTCTCGTTGTTATTTCAGCAGAAGGGCGAGTTAGCTCATTAGTAAGTAAAACAATCATGGCTTTAACGTTGAGGAATAGTGAGACGTCGCTACAGGAATGAAGAAGGAAAAGTTTACGGCTCTAAAAGTCAAACGATATTAAAGAAGAATGTGAAAGGGAAACATTTCTGTTTACAACTAAAAGCTTACAAAGGAATCCATATGAATTCCTTTTGATAAATTAATTGTGAAAGAGATTTGATTTTATTTTAGTATGACAACTTCATTGTCGTTCTTATCTTCACATTTGCCAGCTTTTTCAATCGATGTGTTAATTTTGTCACCTTGATTTATATATTTATAGGTAACAGAGGGGTCGATTGTATTATTAAACATATTGCACGTTTCTTTGTTAAGTTTTGTGATTACATAAGCAAACGAATGTGCTGATGCAGATGTTCCTTTGAGCGGGGTGGATTCCTTGATGTATAAATTTTCGGGTATCTTTTTATCGCGGTAGTATCTGGTTAACCAGTCTCCCCCTTGCTCCTTATAGCTGAGAAAGGCATTCTCCAGCTGTGTATATCCATTGCTAGTTGGTTGCACGATCAAACTAGTCAGTGTGGTGCCGTCATAAATAGCATCAACTTTCTCTAGACCGCCACGTGCATGATCAATATTAGCTATAGTATCAGCCACTTCGATAAAAATCAGAGGTGAACTTAACGCTGGCACCGCTACCATCGACATGGCTAAAGGAAAAAGTAATGGCAGACAGTAAGTTTTAAGATCTCTGGGCTTCCATAATGATAATTTTTTCATGATACTTTCCTCAACGTGTGACATTTTATTTTTTCCTTAATATCATTAACTTTAGGAATTCACAACAAAAAATATTACTCTTGCTTTTAATTTATACGATAAAAATCTCTAAGTAAGCGATTCAGGTCAACTTTATTAATGCCCCGCGCAACTGGTGAATGTTTTAAGCGTGTCGGGAGAGCGTATTGTTTTCAATGCTAGCAGTTGACCCGGTTCTATATTACTTCTAAACGGGTTGATGAGTCACACTGGTACTTAGTGAGTGATCATTAAAAATACTTTCTATGACTCATTTGCAAGTACACCTTTTTTACGGCATAGAGACAGATGAACTATTTTTAGCTTTTACTAAATTATTCATAGGCAGCTTTGCTGCAAGCAAAATGTCATCTTTCATTATTGGTAACGTCATGATAAACATACCCGCCACCTCTCAACGAGAAAGCCAAACTGTAGCGCATTTTCCACCTCACTCTCCGCCTTTCACTTCCAGCCATGCGCGTTCAACCTCTTGTCACTCTATCCCAGCTTAAAACAGCACATCCTCAAACACTCTTTTCGCATCAATGAACTATGGGTTGAAGAAACAATCATACTGGCAACCTTGCGTATGAGTTAATGTTGCCGATAAGGTTCTTCAGGTTCCAGTTTCGACGCCTGCTTTTACAGGCGCGGCGCAAAGTTGCAGTAATATAAATGGCGTGACAAGCCGCATTCCCCGAAGCAGGCTCGCAATTCTGGATATTCAATTACATTTTTACTGCCCATTTACCCAAATGAGTGCCACCTTATGCCTGGTGATGTATTCCGTTATCGATGAATACCCGTGCAGTTATAAATTTAGTATAAATTTGTCACCTGTCTGGCGCACTGCTAAAATTCGCAGGGCCATAACGTCGTGACGGCAGCGCGGTGCGGGGCTTATCTATCCACCTTAACGTAAGCTCACTGATGCCCGGTACGGGTAAATGAAAGAGGAATTAAGTATGACTAACACCATGTCACAGAAACTGGCCCGTGAAGGCCTTGGCAATCCGGAACTTTTTGAAGGCGGCGTCTACGTGACGAAAAATGGTACAGCGGAATTGTTTGTGCAGACAGCCAGCGAACGTGAAGCTGAACTTCGCGAAAGAGAAATGGAAAAACAATCCAATGCACTGTTGCGACTCATATTGTCCGCAAAACGTGAAATCAAAAACGGCGAGGGAATGTCGCCAGAAGAAGCGCTCCTGGCGTTGCGCGACGCCAGAACTTAACACGAGACACTGAGTGAAAACTTCTTACACAATCAAAATCTCCCCAACGGCACTTTGGTCTCTCAGGGATGCGGAATCCTGGAAATCTTTCCATAACGATCCGGTGAGTGCCGCACAGTGGGTTGATGAACTCTTACAGACATCGCTAGCTGCTGTTGTTCAGGATCCAAAACGCTACCATCACAATGTGATGATGGCAGATAAAGGTCTTCTCATACGCGAACGCCTGTCCGTCGAGCACGGGGCGCGATGTTTATATGATGTCGACGAAGAAACGAATACCGTAGAAATTTTGCTTTTTGTCAGCATGAAGCAGGATTTGCTGTCGATGTTCTACCGCTATGTGGTGTTGAACTAAATCAGGTTTTGATGAGATGAATATCATTCATTGTGACACTGACAATATCGCTTTCCTGATATTAATCAAAAACCAATTCCCTTAATCTCGCTATTAATGCAACATATTCCACCACACACCTTTCTATTTCTAATTCTCAACTTAGCTTAGTCAAAAGCGCTTACTATATTTATTACCAAATAGTATTTTTAATCGCCGCATATTTATTACTAGAGTGGTTTTCCGGACAATGTTAAAAGAAAATCACCATGACCGCATCAGGCAACCTTGCTCGTTTCACTACTGATTTACTGGATATTCACCCCGTCGCGGGTAACATCGGCGCAGAGGTGCGCAATATTTCGCTCTCGGCGGAACTCGATGATGAGCATATTCAGCAAATAGAAAATGCACTCGTAAAATATAAGGTTTTATTCTTCCGCAAACAGAGCCATTTAACGGATGAGGCCCATCAGGCCTTTGGTGCGCGTCTGGGTAAAATCGTGGCGCACCCCACGGTTCCCGCGCCTGCGGGCACCAAACTGTTCGAACTGGATGCCTCTAAAGGCGGCGGCAGGGCGGACTCCTGGCACACCGACGTCACCTTTGTGGATGCCTTCCCGAAAATATCCATTCTGCGCGGCGTCACTATCCCGGATTATGGCGGCGACACCGTCTGGGCCAATACCGTTTTAGCCTACGAACAACTGCCGGAATCCTTAAAACAGTTCGTCGGCACACTGCGCGCGGTTCACAGTAATAACTACGACTACGGGGCCGAACGAATTGTCACCGAAGAACATCGCCTCAATCACCATCAAAAAGTCTTCGTCTCATCCGTATGGGAAGCCGAACACCCGGTGGTGCATGTTCACCCGGTCACCGGCGAGCGGGCGTTATTACTCGGCCACTTTGTGAAAAAAATTGTCGGCTTCAGCAGCCGCGAATCGGCGCAGCTTTTTGAATTACTGCAAAACCGCATTATCCGCCTCGAAAATACCGTGCGCTGGAACTGGCAGCAGGACGACGTAGTGATTTGGGATAACCGCAGCACCCAGCATTACGCCGTCAATGACTACGGCGCCCAGCCGCGCCTCGTGCGCCGCGTCACCATCGAAGGCGAGCAGGCCGTGGCCATTGACGGCAGCCGCAGCCGCACCGTGGCCCGCCCGCAGGATGCCGCCAACGGCTCCGGCACTGTAAACCAGGACAGGGAAGTAAACTATGCAGCGTCGTGATTTACTCAAAGCCATGGCAGCGTTCGGGGTCTACAGCATGATCCCGGCCATCGCCCGTGGCGCAAACGTGGCGCGCAGGTACGACGGCGTCACGCTTAACGTCTCCACCTTCAGCACCGCCTGGCCGCAGTTAATTCGCCAGTGGCTGCCGGAGTTTGAAGCCCTGACCGGGGCAAAAGTGCAGCTCGATACCCCCGCATTCCCGGTCTACAACCAGCGCGCCGACCTCGAACTGTCGACGCGCGGGTCGGCCTATGACGTGGTCAACGTCACCTTTATCTACACCAGCCGCTGGATTAACGCAGGCTGGCTGACGCCGCTCGATGAGTACATCGCCAACCCGAACCTGACCCCGGCAGACTGGGGTTTGCAGGACTTTTTGCCCGCAACCCTGGCGGCAGAAACCGGGCGCGACGGCAAGCTGTACGGCATTCCCTATGTGGTGGAAGGCATGCTGGCGGGGGCGTCGCGCTATGATCTCATCCAGCAGGCCGGGCTTGAATTCCCTAAAACCACCGACGAGCTGGTGAAGGTGTTGCAGGCGGTGAACAAGAAAGAGCGCGTGGCCGGGTATGTCACCGACAACCACTACGGCTGGACCTTTATTCCCTATCTGCAGGCTTTTGGCGGCAATGTTTTTCGCACGCCGCCGGACGATCTCTTCCCGACGCTGGATACGCCGGAAGCGGTGCAGGCGGCGGACTATTTTGCTCGTTTAATTCGCGATTTTGGCCCGAACGGCGGCCTCACCTATACCGCCGACCAGTCGTTGCAGGCGCTCAGGCAGGGCAAGGTGAACTTCTCCGACGCCAGCCAGACCTACCTGGCGCAGCTTGGCAATGCGCAGACCTCGCGCACCCTGAAAACGGCGCACTTCGGGCCGATGGTCAGCGGCCCGAAAGGCGCGTTCCCCGGCATGGCAACCCATGCGTTGGGTATTCCGGCCGGATCGAAGAACAAAGAGGCGGCGTGGGCCTTTATTCAGTGGTCGCTCTCGAAACAGATGACAGCCCGTGCGCTGGCCGCCGGATACGGTTCACCGACAAGGCGCACTGATATCGATTCGCAGGTGTTTCGCAGCAAACAGGTCATCAACGGTGTCGATCTGGCGCAGTTGTCCATCGATGCCATCGACCAGGCGGGCAAGGGCGGTTACATGAAGTACCGCACCGTAGAGTTCTATCCCCAGGTGGATCAGCAACTGAACAAGGCTATAGCCCTGATTGCCTCCGGGCAGCGTTCGGCGAAAGAGGCGATGGCCCAGGAGCAGGCCGGGACGATTGCCGATCTTAAGCGTGCTGGCGCAAAAATCTAAGGTGGACGTGATGGCACAACCCAAAAGCTGGCGACATCGCCAGCGTCTTGCCTGGCTGCTGGGGTTATCGCCGTCGCTTGCCGTGCTGACGCTATTAACCCTGGTCCCGGCGGCGGCATTGCTGATAACCAGCCTGACGCCGTTCAGCCTTACCAACCCGGAGGCGACCTTCACCTTCAGCAACCCGCTGGTGAACTACCAGCAGTTACTGCATGACGATCGCTTCCTCAACTCGCTGGTCACCCAGCTGAAGCTGTCGGTAGTGAGCGTGGTCTTCCAGGTGCTGATTGGCCTGCTGCTGGCGCTGCTACTGAATGGCCCGTCGCGGCTGCTCAACGGGGTGCGCACGCTGCTGTTGATCCCGATGGTGCTGCCGCCGATCATCGTCGCGCTTATCTGGAAAATCATCTACACGCCGGACATCAGCCCGCTGCATCAGGTGCTGGACCGCTTTGACATGCCGCTGGACTCACTCATCGCCAACCCGGATACGGCGCTGTGGGCGATAGTGGTGGCGGACGTCTGGCAGTGGTTTCCTTTCACCATGCTGATGGTGCTGGCGGCGCTGCAAATGGTACCCAACGAACCGCGGGAAGCGGCGAGTCTCGACGGCGCGTCGTCGTTCAATATTTTCCGCTACATCGTCTTTCCGCACCTCAAACCGGTGCTGGCGGTGTGTATTCTCTTTCGCCTGATCGACAGCTTCAAAGCCTTTCCGCTGATCTACATCCTCACGGACGGCGGGCCGGGATCGGTCACCGAAGTCACCAATTATTACGGCTTCATCCAGGCGTTTAACTTCTCATGGTGGGGATACGGCAGCGCGATTGCGGTCGTGATTCTGGTCGGGGTATTCCTTTTAAGCTGGCTGATTGGCCGTGCGGGGTGGAACGATGACAGTGCAACAAACTGACGAACCTCGGGTGGCGGCCTGGGCCCCCGTACGGCGTAAAACCTGGCGCTTTAAAGGCAAGCGCACGCTGGCGGCGTTACTGCTGCTGGTGTTGTTCCTCGCACCGTTCTTATGGATGGTTATCATGTCCCTGCGCCCGTCGCTGGACGCGTTCGAACTGACGCTGTTCTTTACGCCGACGCTGGAGGCTTACCGCCAGCTGATCGCCGGGAATTTTTTACAGCCTTTTGGTAATAGCCTGATGGTCAGCGTGCTCTCGACGGTCTTCTCGCTGCTGCTGGGCGTGCCTGCCGCCTGGGTGCTGACCCGCTGGCGCTTTCGCGCTCGCCGCTACGTGGCGCTGTGGATCCTGGTCACGCGCATGGCACCGCCCATCGCCTTTACCATTCCGTTCTTCCTCGCCTGGCGCTGGCTCGGTTTACAGGACACGATAATCGGCCTGGCGATTGTGTACCTCACCTTTAACCTGGCGATAGTCATCTGGCTGATGCAGACCTTCTTCTCCGCCGTACCGGTGGCGCTGGAGGAGGCGGCGTGGATGGACGGTTGCTCGCTGTGGGGAAGCTTCTGGCGCGTGTCGTTGCCGCTGGTGAAACCCGGCCTCGCGGCGACTGCCATTCTCTGTTTTATTTTTTCGTGGAACGACTTTTTCTATGCGCTCATCCTCACCCGCACCAGTGCCGTTACGGCGCCGGTCGCCATTGTGAACTTCCTGCAATACGAAGGGTGGGAGTGGAGCAAAATCGCCGCCAGCGGCACCCTGGTGATGCTCCCGGTGGTGGCCTTTACGCTGCTGGTGCGCCGCTATTTAGTACACGGCCTCACCGCCGGTGGGCTTAAGGATTAATCATGGCAACCCTGACTCTAAACAACATCGCAAAGACCTTTAACGGGCAGACCCTTATTCCCGGTCTTGATTTGACCATTCACCACGGCGAGTTTATTGCGCTGGTGGGGCCATCCGGCTGCGGAAAATCCACCCTGTTGCGAATGATTGCCGGGCTGGAGAGCATTGACGGCGGCGAACTTGTGCTCGACGGCGAGGTGATTAACGACCGCTCGCCGCAGGAGCGCAACATGGCGATGGTCTTTCAGAACTACGCCCTCTACCCGCATATGACGGTGGCCGAGAATCTCGGTTTCTCGCTTAAAATGCAGCGGCTAGAGAAAGCGAAAATCGACAAACAGGTGCAACAGGCGGCAGAAACCTTAGGGCTGACGCCGCTGCTGGCGCGCAAACCGTCGCAGCTTTCCGGCGGGCAGCGCCAGCGCGTGGCGATGGGCAGGGCGATATTGCGCCATCCGCGCCTGTTTCTGTTCGACGAACCGCTGTCTAACCTCGATGCCAAACTGCGCGTTGAACTGCGCACCGAAATTAAAGCCCTGCACCAGCGGCTCAACACCACCATGATCTACGTCACCCACGACCAGATTGAAGCCATGACCATGGCCGATCGCATTGTGGTGCTGCGCGACGGCCATATTGAGCAGGTGGGTACGCCGCTGGAGCTGTACGACCGCCCGGCTAACGCCTTTGTCGCCAGCTTTATTGGCTCGCCATCCATGAATCTGTTCAGTGGACGAGTAGACAGGCAGGGCGTGGTGCTTACCGAGGATGGCATCGCGCTGCCGGTGACACAAAACACCAGGCTGGATGTCGGCTCTCGGGTGCTCTATGGCGTGCGCCCGCAACACTTTTTGCTGACGCCGGAGGCGACTATCGCTGCGCAGGTCAACGTGGTGGAACCCACCGGGTCGGAAACACAGATTCTGCTCAACATCGGGCACAAGAAAGTGACCACGCTGTTCCACCAGCGCGTCAAAACAGAGCCGGGCGAAACCCTGAAAATAGCCCCTGATGCCCGCCATGCACACCTGTTTGATGCCGACAGCGGGGTGCGGCTAAATTAATCCCCGACGGCGCTATAATGCAGGCAGTGCTTACGCCAGATGAGAAGAAAAGATGACTGAACATCGTTATACCCGGTACGGGAGTTTAGAAAACAAGGCGGTGCTGATTACCGGCGGGGCGAGCGGCATTGGCGCGGATCTGGTGCGCGCCTTCAGCCAGCAGGCGAGCCGGGTGCATTTTCTCGACATCGATGCGCAAGCCGCAGCGGCGGTTGTCGTGCAAACCGGTGCGCATTTTCACAAGGTGGATGTGCGCGACATCACCGCACTGCGCCGGGTTATTGACGAGATAGCGGGGCAGGAAGGGGGCATTGACATACTTATTAACAATGCCGCCCGTGACGACCGCACCGATACGTTAACCATCGAACCGGACGGCTGGCGGGAGAGCCTGGCGGTGAATCTCGATCACCAGTTTTTCGCAAGCCAGGCTGTAGCCGCATTAATGAAAGCGCGTAGCGGCGGCGCTATCATTCTCACCAGTTCCACCAGTTTTATGAAGGGGAGGCCCGGTATGGCAGGCTATACCACCTCTAAAGCAGCAATAGTGGGGCTGAGCCTGACCCTGGCGCGGGAGCTCGGGCCGCTTGGTATTCGGGTAAACTGCATTGTGCCAGGGGCGATTTCAACGTCGCGCCAGCAGGCGCTGTGGCGCACGCCGGAGTCGGAAAAAGAGATCAGGGCCATGCAGTCGCTGGATATCACGCTGGAAGGGCGGGATGTGGCGGCGATGGCGCTGTTTGTCGCCTCCGATGATGCCCGTGGGTGCACGGGGGCCCAGTTTTTTGTCGATGCAGGAATAAGGTTGGTTTAGGTCAGGTGCGCCCGGTTCCCCTCACCCTGGCCCTTATGTCTTGATCTTCTCCGCTCAGCCGGAGAAGATCCCCGACTGATCATCGGGAGGTGACCGGTGAGCATCCCCTGGCCCTGGTGCCTCTGAGCCCGTGGGAGAGATTATGCCCCGGTCACCTGTTTCCCTGTCGCCTCAAGACCGAACGGTATCCTGTGCCCTGAGCACCCACATATAAGGATGGTCCGGCGATATTGTCATAAGGTTACGGAGTGCCATCATGAATCTTGTTCCTGTCGGCGTGGATATCGCCAAACTCAAATTTGATGTTGCCGTTCTGCTTCCTAATCAGAAATACAAAACTAAAAAATTCGCGAATACCTCTTCCGGGGCGCGCGAGTTCCTGGCCTGGCTGAAGCGCTTTGGCGACTGCCATGTCTGCATGGAAGCCACCGGTTGCTACAGCACTGAACTTGCCACTCTGCTGGCTGATAACGGTTGCAGGGTAAGCCTCGAAAATCCGGCGCGCATCAGCGCTTTTGGCAAGGCTGAACTGACCCGCAATAAGACGGATAAAGGTGATGCTGCGCTGATAGCGCGTTACTGCGCCCTGCATAAGCCATCGGCCTGGTTCCCGGCGCCGTTGTACGAGCGGCAACTGACTGCGCTGGTCCGCCATCTGAAAAATCTGGAAGAGATGCGCCAGATGGAGGAAAACCGGCTGGAAGGGGCTGAAGAGGTCATCCTTGCGTCCCTGACTGAACATATCGCCCAGTTGGATGCGCTGATAGAAGAGACGAAGAAGAAAATCAATCAGCACATCGACGACAACCCGGATCTGAAGCGTGATAAAGCCCTGCTGAAGAGCATTCCGGGCGTGGGAGATATGCTGAGTGCCAGCCTGCTGGCATATGCGGGAAACCTGCGCCGGTTCAGTAGCAGCAAGGCGCTGGTGGCGTATGCAGGACTGAATCCACGGCGCTGTGAATCGGGGTTGTGGAAAGGGAAAAGCCGGATATCGAAGGTGGGGCAGGGAGAGTTACGTAGCGCGTTGTACATGCCTGCCATCGTCGCGGGCAGATATAACGAAGTGGTGAAGAGCCTGATGGGGCGGCTGGCTGAACGAGGAAAATCAGGGAAAGAGCAGGTCTGCGCGGGAATGAGAAAGCTGTTGCAACTGGCTTATGGCGTAGTGAAATCGGGTCGCATATTCGACGCTGAGATACCGCTTGCGGCCTGAACCGCAAGACGGTATCTCTCCCCAAAGGGGCGAGGGGACCGATAGTGCTCGCAATTTTTTTTGGGGATCTCTGAGGCAGAGGGAAAGGGAGAAAAACGCGCCAGGCGCGAACGGCTCTGAGTGTTGAGTGATCCCTACATTAAATTACGGGCACGGATGGCTCCCTCTCCCTGAGGGAGAGGGTTGGGGTGAGGGGGGAAGCACACTCGGAGTAACAATGTAGTACCCCATTTAATCCCTCAATCATTGCCAGCACCACGATCATGCTTTTTACAATCAATAAGATAGGAACTACACTTAACAACAGTTTAACCAATGGATGGCGAAGATGACGACGTTGAAAGTGAATAATTTCTTTTTTATTGTGCTGTTACTGCTGGTAAGCGTGGCGTTTTTTACGCTGATCAAGCCTTATTATTCTGCCATTATCTGGGCCGTGATTCTGGCGCTAATTTTTTACCCGCTACGTATTAAACTCAGTGCTCTGTTGCGTGGACGAGACGGCATTGCTTCATTACTCACCGTACTGCTGATATGCGTTCTTGTTTTTATTCCTCTGATGATTGTGATTTCATCGCTGATTGTTGAACTTAATGCCCTCTATCAGCGTCTGCAAAGCAACACCACCGATTTGCCGCAATTACTGAGCGATGGCATCAGTTATTTACCGGGATGGGCAAAAGGTTACCTGCAGGATAATGATTTTGACTCGGTAAGCGCGATTCGGGAAAAAATCTCCGGTGCGGCACTCGGGGCCGGACGTTACCTGGCAGGGAGCGCGGTTATTATTGGTAAGAATACCCTCGGACTGACCATCGGTTTTTGTATGATGGTTTACCTGCTGTTCTTTTTACTTAAAGACGGCGCAAAACTGGTACGTAAAATATTTGATGCCATTCCACTGAGGGACAAAATTAAACGTCGTCTGTTTCATAAATTTGCCGGTGTCTCACGGGCAACGGTGAAGGGCACGCTGGTGGTGGCGATTGTTCAGGGCGGGCTCGGTGGGTTAGCCTTCTGGTTTGCGGGCTTTAACGGCAGCCTGTTGTGGGCGGCGCTGATGGCCTTTATGTCCCTGATACCGGCGGTCGGGACGGCAATCATCTGGATCCCGGCAGTGATTTTTCTTTTCTCAACCGGTGAAACGGGAACCGCTATTGCGATGACGCTCTATTTTGTGATTGTTGTCGGGCTTGCTGACAATATTCTGCGTCCCCTGCTGGTGGGTAAAGACACACGAATGCCGGATTATTTAATATTACTCACTACGCTTGGCGGGTTAGAGTTCTTTGGTATTAACGGTTTTGTACTTGGACCTATGATTGCGGGCCTGTTTATCTCGTCCTGGAATCTACTGGCCGAGGATAAAACGCTCGAAGAAAAAAACGGGCAATGATCTGATATAATTTTCAACGCGTCCTTCAGATGCTGAGGGACGCTGAAAAATACCCCCAACCGCCACAGTGCTACACGTAAAGAATTGAAAATCACTTGTGAGTCATTTCGCTTTCATGTTAAATGTATGGCGTGTTTGACTACTGAGGACAATCGTTCCGCCACGATGAGAAGCAATGCGCGGAAAGTGTAATTTTATGGATAATCTGTTCAGGGTGTTTATTTCTGCTCGTTCCCTTCCTCTTTTTCTTATCTGCCCACTGTGCGGTGAACAACACTGGCGCAGCGCGCTGTAGTTCTCTTCTCTCTGCCTGATTTTTTATTTAGTTCTGACTTCCCGTGCGGGTAAGTCTTGCTGTTTTATTCTCAAGCAGGAGAAGCGTCATGTTTTACTGGATATTATTAGCTCTGGCCATTTTGGCTGAAATTACTGGCACATTGTCTATGAAATGGGCAACAGAGTCTGGCGGCAACGCCGGTTTTATTTTGATGCTGATAATGATCGCCGTTTCCTATATTTTACTTTCCTTTGCAGTAAAGAAAATCGCGCTGGGGGTAGCCTATGCCCTGTGGGAAGGTATCGGTATTTTACTGATTACCCTATGCAGTGTGGTGATTTTTGGTGAAACCCTCACCACACTGAAAGTCGCCGGGCTTGCAACGCTGGTGTGCGGTATTGTCCTGATAAAATCAGGAACCCGCAGTGGTAAATCCCTTAACCGGGAGCATCATGATGCAAGAGTTTGAATGGATTCACGCCGCCTGGCTGGCACTGGCTATCATCCTTGAGATTGTCGGCAATATATTTCTGAAATTATCCGCCGGTTTTCGCCATAAGTTGTTCGGTATTGGCTCCCTTGCAGCGGTACTGGCCGCCTTCAGCGCGTTATCGCAAGCTGTCAAAGGCATCGATCTGTCGGTCGCCTATGCGCTCTGGGGCGGTTTTGGTATTGCCGCCACCCTGGCAGCAGGCTGGATCCTGTTTGGCCAGCGTCTGAATAAAAGAGGCTGGGCGGGCGTTATTCTCTTAATTTTGGGGATGATTTTGATTAAACTTGCCTGATACTCTCGCTGCCCGAAGTAGGGCAGCGAATTTCCTGCACTGTATTACGCTTAAGCTTACCTACAACAATAATGAATGTTTCTTCGCCCAGGAGATGAGGTGTGAATGTTTAACCCGTTTAGCTGGCGTAATATTCCTCAGGCAAAAACCCTGTTTGTCATGGTCTTTCTGGCAGGAATTGGACTGATAATATCTATCGTCGCCTTGTTGTATCTCTCCCTTCACCTCATCAGCACCAAAGCCAATGAAATTGACGAACACCGCACGGCGCTCTCCGTGCAGGGAGCAATTCAGACATCGGTAAACCGGATGAAATCACTGGTGATTGATAATGCGGTCTGGGATGACGCCGTTCACGAAACCTACCGACCGCAACTCGATACCGGCTGGCTCTACAATACCTGGGGCACAGGGCTCAAAATCAATTCGCTTTATGACGGCGCCTTTGTGCTTGATGAAAATTTCAACGTACTGTGGGGATCGTTTCGTCGCACGCGTTTTAATGAAACGTCCCTGGATTTTTTTGGCAGTGGCATGCAGGCCCTGATTCGCAATAATTTCGCCAGCCCTCACGTTCAGAATGACATTTATGCTGGTATTACACGTACGCGCGCGGGGGTGGCCTTTGTAGGTATCAGCTTAATTCGACCTGTAAACGGGCACTTAGAGAATGTGGGTTCAGCGCGCCGTTATCTGGTCATTACCCGCCATCTCAATAGCGAAATTCTGCACGAATTGGGAGACACCTTCCAGATAGCGGATTTAACGCTCAGTAAACAGAAGGGGGAGCTCTCCAGCGTTCCGCTTGAAAGTGCAGCGGGGGAAGTGCTGGGCTGGCTGAACTGGGATCCACGACTGCCGGGAGCCGAAGCGGCAAAAGCTGCTGCGGACAACATCCGTCAGATAGCCATGCTTGCTTCAGGGTTGATTCTGCTGTTTATCGTTCTGAGCAGCGCCGGGTTGTACAAACTGGCGAAAGGGGAAAAAATCGCCCGCCGTATTGCGCTTACCGACTGGCTCAGCCGACTGCCTAACCGCCGCGCATTAATTGAAAAACTGGATCACCTCAGCATGATGGGCGACACCAATCGCATCAGCGTGGTGTTTATCGATCTGGATGGCTTTAAGGACGTCAATGACATTTATGGCCATGATGTGGGCGATCGGTTAATTATCACCATCGCGCAGATCCTGCAGGAAAAAGTCCCGACCGACGGGACGCTGGTGCGCATGGGCGGAGATGAGTTCGCCATGACCATCAGCGGCCCCTGGGCAGAAGAGAAAGCGAATGAGTTTGCAGCAAACGCACTGAATGCGTTGAATGCCCCGATAAAGGTCAGCAAACGGACCATTCATATAGGCGCGAGCATTGGTATCGCCAGCGGCACTCTGATGACCAGCTCCAGTTCCGAGCTTTTCCGCCGCGCGGATATCGCCATGTACCATTCTAAAAATACCGGTAAAGGGCGCGTCACCCATTATGACGCCGAGCTTAACAGCGCGCGGGAGCGGCAACTGCTGATTGAGAACGATATTCGTAGTGGCCTGGAACGGGACGAATTTGACGTCTGGTATCAACCGATTGTCGATGCCCGCACCCTGGTGATGACGGGCGTGGAGGCGCTGGTCCGTTGGCCGCGCCGTCCGGCAGGTGAACTCAGACCGGATGACTTTATCTCTATTGCCGAAACCAGCGGCTTAATTTATGCCCTCGGGCAGTTTGTTCTGCGTCGCGCCTGCAGCGATCTGCAACCCTTCGGCGACCTGAAACTGTCCGTAAATATCTCCCCGGCGCAGTTTCGCGACCCGGACTTTGAAGACAAAGTGGCGAGCGCCCTGCAAACCACCGGTTTCCCGGCCGGCCGACTTCAGCTGGAAGTGACCGAAACCTATGTGCTGGAGAACCCGGAACGTGCGCATTCGGCAATCACCAATCTAAAAGCACTGGGTACTGCGGTCGCGCTGGATGATTTTGGCACCGGCTATTCCAGCATCGGTTATTTACGCCGCTTTCATTTCGAAACCATCAAAATTGATAAATCTCTGGCAGGGCTGGTGGATGATGATGAACAGGCCTCCGCGCTGGTCAGTGGCACTATTCGCATCGCCAGTGCGCTGGGGATGCTGGTGGTGGCCGAAGGGGTTGAGAACGAAAAACAGATGAAACTGCTACGGCTTGCCGGTTGCGACCAGCTGCAGGGCTACTATTTTAGTGAACCCCTGCCGCTGGCGCATATGTTAACTCTGCGCCAGCAGCAAAAGCAGGGACAGGGCTAGTGGGCCAGGGCGTCGAGTTTGTCACGAAAACCGGTCACTGCAATGGCGCGATTGTCTGCCCGCCAGCGATCTTTTGCCGCCGGTGCCGAGCTCTGAACTGCGATAAGCTGCCAGCCTTCCGGCGTATTAAGCATGAGCGGTGAGCCGCTGTCGCCGGGCAGCGTGTCGCACTGGTGCGATAACACACTGTTTTGCGCCCATCCGGTCACCACGCAGTCATGGTGGGTGTAGAGCCTGTCCAGGTGATCGACCGGATAGCCTGACTGGGTGACTTTACGCCCGGCCACTTTGAGTGCTTCCGTCAGCGCCGCTTTGTCGCCGACAAAAATCGGTAATGGCGTAATGCCCGAGGGCGGATTACGTAAAATAATCAAGCCAAAATCCCAGGGGGCGGCTGAGGAGGGAACAATCCAGCCATCTCCGTCCGCCTTCAGTCGTTTACCGAGTGACGCATCCACGCGCCCTTCAATGCCGTGGATCTCATAACGCCAGCTCCCTTTTTGCGACACGAAACGCAGGGCAATGGCTTTGTCCGTTTTACCGCCTGGTGGCGTTAACAGGCAATGACCCGCAGTGAGCGCCAGATGGGGAGAGATGAGGGTGGCCGTGCACAGATTGCCGCTCGCCGTTTCAAGTTGGCCGATAGCATCCCAGGGCGCGCGCGTCGGGGACGCGACGGGAACCCTGTCATCCTGCCCGAAAAAGAGGGTTTTCACATCGCGGGCACTGATGAGGTCTTCATCAGCATGACCGGAGGCAGAGAAAAGAAAAATCGATCCCAGTAATAGCACAGCGGTTTTTCGCATATCTCACTCTGAAAGGGGTAATTATGATTTTTTAAGTAAACCCTGGTAATTAACTATAGACGGGACGGATGAAAAGCGGGAATAAAATCAGCGTGCTACATCAGGAAAGATAAAACCGGAAGGCGATGAGCGCGCAGAGGATCAGCATCAGCAGAATCACTTCAAAACGGTAACGTCGCAGCATAGACCCCTCGGAAAAAAACGGCGCTTCACCCACAGGTTCAGCGCCGGTGCCAGACTCTGCCTTTACGGCAGGCCGGAATCACATTGCAACTTATGCCGCTGGCTGAGCCGCCGGTTGAGTTGCCGTGTGTTTCACGTGTTTTTTATGGTGTTTAGTGGTTTTAGCGGCCTGTGCTTGTTGCTCAACGGCCGGTTTTGCCACGTGTTTCACGTGTTTTTTATGGTGTTTAGTGGTTTTGGCTGCCTGGGCTTGTTGCTCAACGGCCGGTTTTGCCACGTGTTTTACGTGTTTTTTATGATGCTTAGTGGTTTTGGCAGCCTGGGCTTTCTGCACAGCGGCTTTCTTGTGTTTGTGAACTTTTTTCACTGGCGCTTTAGCAGCCGGTGCTGCGGTGGTAGTGGTCGCAGCAGGTGCCGCTGTTGTGGTGGCAGCATCAGCAGCGAAAGCAACAGAAGAGAGACCCATTGCAGCAGCAACAACCAGGGCTAATACTTTTTTCATGCTGATATCCTCAAATTTGGTTTTCATTTAACCCCACGCGGGGCCGTTGAAAACACTATATCCCTGTAATTGCGAGGCTTCCGTGAGTCATTGGTATCGGCGTGTAACCTTATGTACAAAGGCGAGGCCAGAGGAAGGCAGGGGTAGCAGAGAGGGGAACGCAGCAGGTTTCTCCGCCTCCAGCCCCCTTCATGCCGAGGAATCCCCACAAAATAATACGAGCACGGAAAGTTCCCTCGCCTCTTTGGGGAGAGGACCAGGGTGAGGGGAAACCTGCGGCGCTTGTGGTCATCCCGTTCACCTTATGTTCCTTGCTTTTCTGTCACGCCAGAATCCGGGAACGTGCCAGGGTGGTTCACCGCCGTCACCCTGGCGACCCGGGCTCCCGGTCAGGAAAATCGCCCCTTCGCGGTCCATGATGCTTATGTCGTCTGACTATCGGGTCGGGGACCCGCCTGGATCCTTGTAGGCTATCCCCTCCGCCCGCTTCCCTGCGGGCGGCCCCGGTCAGCCGTCAATGCCTCATCGATTTCCAGCCGGACCCAGTCATCGCGGTGACGGTTTTATTCTCATTTCGCCGTGATATCGCTGCAAAACGTCATAGTACTGGGGATTCCTCAGCCCTTCCCGGGAAGAGTGCAGGAGGCGCCCGCTTAGCCCAGATAGCGCGCGGTTAAATGATCGCGGAAATAATGGCTGTTCAGGGCTTCCCCGGTGGCCTGCTCAATCAGCTGTGTTGTGGAGAAGCGGCTGCCGTGCTGCCAGATATTCTGGCGCAGCCAGTCGAAAAGGGCGGAAAAATCGCCGCTGGCGATGGCATTATCCAGCCCCGGTAGTGCGGTTCTGGCGGCGCTGAACAGTTGCGCGGCATACATGGCGCCCAGAGTGTAAGAGGGAAAATAGCCAAAGCCGCCGTCGGTCCAGTGAATATCCTGCATACAACCGTTACGGTAGTTGCCTTCCGTGGACAGGCCCAGCCAGGCCTGCATTTTTTCATTCCACAAACCCGGAATGTCGTCCACTTCGATGTCGCCATCTATCAGCGCACGTTCAATTTCATAGCGCAGGATCACATGCGCCGGGTAACTGACTTCGTCGGCGTCCACCCTGATAAAGCCGGGTTTCACGCGCTGGTTCCACGCGATGAAGTTACCCTCCTCAAAGGCAGGCTGTGCGCCGAAACGCTGGACGATAGCGGGAAGCAGCCGCTTCAGGAATGGCTCACTGCGGCCCAGCTGCATTTCAAAAAAGAGGCTCTGGGATTCGTGGATTGCCGTTGAACGGGCAAGCGATACCGGCTGACCCCGCCACTGTTGCGGCAGGTTTTGCTCGTAACGGGCGTGCCCGGTTTCGTGAACCACCCCAAACAGGGCGCTGAGGAGTTCGTTTTCATCATAGCGGGTGGTAATGCGCACATCTTCCGGCACGCCGCCACAGAACGGATGGGCGCTGACGTCCAGTCGCCCGGCGTTAAAGTCAAAGCCCAGAAGGTTCATGGCTTCCAGCCCCAGTTCGCGCTGAGTGGCGGTCGGGAACGGGCCCTGCGGCGCGATCAGGTTTTCACGAGACTGCTTATCAACGACCTTTGCCAGCAGATCCGGCAGCCAGGATTTCAGGTCGGCAAAGAGCACGTCCAGACGGGCGCTGGTCATATCCGGCTCGTAGATGTCCAGAAGGGCATCGTAAGGCGAACAGCCTTTGGCTTGCGCCCGCAGGTGCGCTTCCTGGCGGCTCAGTTTCACCACCTCTTTCAGGTTGGCGCTAAAACCCACCCAGTCGTTTGCCGGTCGCTGGCTACGCCATGCATGTTCACACTGGCTGCCCGCCAGTGATTTGGCCTCGACAAGGCTTTCCGGCAGCAGTGCCGCCTGCTCATAATGACGGGTCATCTCGCGCAGGTTGGCTTGTTCCACGTCATTTAGATCTTCTGACAGGGCATTATGCAGCCACCCGGCGACGCGTTTGTCAGTGAGGATCTGGTGTTGTAACACGCCAAGTTCCGCAAGCGCCTCACCGCGCGCGGTGCTACCGCCGGGTGGCATCATGGTGAACATGTCCCATCCGGCGATGGCGGAGAGGTGGGAGAATTTGCTTAAACGACTGAATGTGCGGGTAAGGGAGAGATAGTTTTCATTGTTTTTCATGCGTACCAGCTTAGGTTTGAAAAGTGGAGTAAAGCGCGAGGCAAAAGAATAGCAAAAAAGTGCTGGCAGTTAACGCCGCTTCAGCCACCGACAAACCTGTCCGGAAAAGTGACCCGTTGCGCCAGCCTACTGCACAGCAGCTCGGTAGTGCGCAAATAAGCGCACCACCGAAAACGAATAAAAAGGTAGAGGCGGAGTCAGGGCTTTATCAGGCGGGCGATAAACGGCAGATTGCGATATTTTCCCTCCCAGGGCAAACCATAACCAATCAGCAAATCATCGTTTTCCATCTCCCGCGCATAATACTGTTTCACCGGAATAGCTACCCGCCCTGGTTTAACAAACAGCACGGCAACGGATAGCGAAGCCGGGGCGAAGTGTTCAGAGAGGTATTCCACCAGACGCTTCATGGTGCCGCCAGATTCAATAGCATCATCAATAATAATGACGTGCTTACCTTGTAGCGGAATGTTCTGGTGATAAACGATGTCAGACTGATTATCTCTGTCGCCGGGCGTGTGCGGGCAGGAGAGATAATCCATCTCTATATCGAATGTCAGTTGACGGGTCAGGTCGGCGGTGAACAGTGTTCCGCCAGGTACAACGGTAATCACCACGGCTTCGGTAAAATGTTGATTGAGGGCGGCGGCGACATCGCTCACACCGCGGGCGATGGCCTCTTGCGTCAGAATAATATCGCCGACCGGATTTGTGTTCATGCTCATTCCTGATAACGAGTGCGCTGAGAGGTTCAAAACTATCACAACCGAGCATCAAGGCAAGCTATTCCGGCGCAAATAAAGCATAAATGTGCATGATTAAACATTACTGAGCATCGCCTTTTGCTGAGGTGGCTTGCAGCCAGAGCGCGTCACGCGCCAGGTTTTTCATTTTGACTTCACACATGATGTCAAAATCTGTGAATGAGAGCGCCCAGTCATTGAGGGTCGGATTAAAGTAAAAATCAGAGTGGGCGCGCAGTTTTGTCTTTGGCACGCCGAGCGCTTGCTGATCGGGAAAACCGTGTTCAGGAATCAATCCTTCCTGTGAAATCGAGTAGTGCAGAACCGGACGCACGCCGCGCCAGGAGGCCATAATGCGGGCGATACGCGGATCGTCAGGCTGAATAAAGGCGTTCTCTTTCACCCAGTGATGGTGAATATCGAGCACGATCGGGCATAAATCCTGCGCCTGTAACACGTCATCCAGCGAGCAGGAGATCTCATCATTTTCAACCGTCAGCATACGCCTTGCTTCAGGGCTGAGGCTGCCAAAGGCGGTTTTAAATCCACTGAATCCCGCTTTGCCATTCATGTGAATATTGATTTTAAAATCCCCAAACGTCCTGCCATACCCCATCAGCGACGCACACAGTGCGTGGTATTCCACATCCTCCCGGGCACGTTCAACCACTAACGGATTCTCTGATGCCAGCACGGAATACTGACCAGGATGGAAGGAGAGACGGATCCCATTGGCCCGTGCACACTCGCCGCAGCGGCTGAAAAGCGGCAGCAGATCGGGCAACAGTTCCTGATAGAGTAAGGTGGCTTCCGGCACGGTATAAAGTGGCAGCAGGTCGCTTCCGATACGCATCATCCGAAGCGCCGGAGGCTGGCTGGCGAGCTGTTCGAAAGTCAGTAACAGGTGGCGGAGATTGGTGGTTGACAGCGTATGCAGTAGCCTGGCCCTGGTCTCACTGTCTGAACCCAAAAATCGCGTTCGGGTGGTTGATTTAAAAGGAAAAGGCTGTTTGAACTCCGCATCCAGAAACTTACACGCAAACCCTAATTTCATGTATCCCCCGTTTGATATACGCCACTGAGTGTAGCAGTTGCGCAGCAAAGGCTGGCTCAAACCGGGGGAGAGAGGCGGTTAGAGAGGCGGGGAAACCCCTGCCGCGGGTAACCTGCCATGAGGCGCCTTGCGCAAACGGCGGTGAAGGTGCCTGCCGACCAACAGTGCCACTACCAGCATCAACGCGATAAAGCCGCCGACGCCGTGCCAGCCGTAGTGATGCCAGAACACCCCGCCGAGCGTACCGGCGATACTTGAACCAAGGTAGTAGCTGAAAAGATAAAGGGAGGACGCCTGGCCTTTGGCACGTCGCGCGCGCGGGCCAATCCAGCTACTGGCGACCGAGTGTGAGGCGAAGAAACCCGCCGTAAACAGCAGCATACCGGCGAAAATGACCGCCAGCGACGAGGCCAGCGTTAACAGAACCCCGCTCAACATTATGGCTATTGAGCCTATCATCACCGGGCCGCGTCCATACTTTGCCGTCATTGCCCCGGCTTTCGGCGAGCTCCAGGTTCCGGTCAGATAGGCCAGCGATAACAGGCCGACAATCGCCTGACTGAGCATCCACGGCGCCGCCATCAGCCGGTAACCAATGTAGTTGAACAGGGTCACAAAGGATCCCATCAGCAGGAAACCTTCGAGGAATAAGAGAGGTAAACCACGATCACGCCAGTGGAGACGGAAATTGATCAACATCGTGCGTGGGCGCAGCGGAGTCGGGCGAAAGTGCCGAGATTCCGGGAGAATACGCCAGAACATCAGCGCCGAGGCGAGGGCGAAGCAGCCTATCGCCGCCAGCGCGACTCGCCAGTTAAAGAAATCGGTGAGGACGCCGCTCAGCAGACGGCCGCTCATCCCGCCTATCGAGTTGCCGCTGATATAAAGCCCCATTGAGAAGGCCACAAAACTCGGGTGGATCTCTTCACTCAGGTAGGTCATGCCGACGGCCGCCACGCCGCTCAGCGATAGCCCCAGCAGGGCGCGCATCAACAGAATACCGTGCCAGCTCGTCATCACGGTCGAGAGCAACGTACAGCAGGAGGCCAATAGCAGCGCCGTCACCATGACTTTTTTGCGTCCGATGGCGTCAGAAAGCGGGCCAGTGAAGAGCAGGCCGGTGGCCAGCATCGCCGTGGAAACCGACAATGATATGCTGCTGCTGGCAGGCGAAACGCCAAACTCTACCGAGAGCACCGGGAGAACGGGCTGCACGCAGTAGAGCAGGGCAAAGGTTGCAAGGCCGGCTGAAAAGAGGGCCAGGGTGACGCGCATAAACTGCGGCGTGCCACGTTTAATAAAAGGAGGCGGTGAAACGGGTAGGGTGTCGTCGACGGTTTGTGCAGGAAGCGCATCGACGGTAGATATACGGCTCACTTTTTGTCCTTACAGGTATCCCGACAAGACGGGGATAACGGTAAGGATATGAAAGAAGAAATATTCTGTCTAATATATTAATAATCTCAAATGATATGTTTAAAGTATGAATATCGAACTGCGTCATTTACGTTATTTCGTGGCGGTCGCCGAAGAGCTTCATTTTGGTCATGCAGCGGCACGCTTAAACATCTCGCAACCGCCGCTTAGCCAGCAGATTCAGATCCTGGAACAGCAGATTGGCGCACGACTTCTGGCCCGCACGAATCGCAGCGTGACCCTCACCCCGGCGGGACGTCAGTTTCTGGCTGACTGTCGGCAAATTCTGGGTCAGGTGGATGAGGCAGCGGCCCGGGCTGCACGTCTGCATCATGGGGAGACCGGCGAGTTACGCATAGGGTTTACCTCCTCTGCGCCCTTTATCAAAGCGGTCTCAGATACCCTCTCTACCTTTCGCCAGCGCTACCCGGATGTGCATATCCAGACGCGAGAAATTAACACCCGTGCGCAGTTTACCCCCCTGAACGAAGGTGAGCTGGATCTGGGTCTGATGCGCAATACGCAGCTGCCGGAGACGCTGGCCTGGGAGGTTATTCTGCGGGAACCCCTTCTGGCGATGATTCACCGGGATCATCCCCTGGCGATGAGGCCCGGCGTGTCACTGGTGGAGCTGGCACGAGAACCTTTTGTTTTTTTCGACCCTCACGTGGGGACCGGGCTTTATGACGATATTCTCGGGTTGTTGCGCCGCTACCAACTCACCCCAACCATCACGCAGGAGGTTGGAGAAGCGATGACCATTGTCGGACTGGTCGCCGCGGGTCTTGGGGTGTCGATTCTGCCTGCCTCATTTCGTCGGATTCAGCTCAATGAGATTCGCTGGGTTCCTATCCTGGAAGAGGATGCAATTTCTGAAATGTGGCTGGTATGGGCAAAACACCGTGAACAAGGAAATGCGGCACAGCGTTTCAAAGAAAAACTCATTTCTGCGGTGAATGGGTAAAAAACACACAGCAAGACCCTGTAAAATGTGCTGTAAATCACAAGGCTACGTAAATATTTGACGGCGACTCATGAAGTGTTTCACCATATCAAAAAGTTTATTTCGAGCTCAAAAATAAAGGGAGTCAGAGGTGGTTGCTGATAGTCAGCCTGGTCATATTGATCAAATTAAGCAAACCAACGCGGGGGCGGTATATCGCCTTATTGATCAGCTTGGCCCGGTGTCGCGCATCGATCTTTCACGTCTGGCTCAGTTAGCGCCGGCCAGTATTACCAAGATTGTGCGCGAAATGCTGGAAGCACATCTGGTTCAGGAGACTGAAATTCAGGAGCCGGGAAGCCGTGGTCGCCCGGCCGTCGGGTTGATGGTCGAAACTGAAGCCTGGCACTACCTTTCATTGCGCATCAGTCGCGGTGAAATTTTTCTCTCCCTGCGCGATCTCAGCAGTAAGCTGGTGGTTGAAGAACAGCTTGCGCTTGCTCCGGACGATGACACCCCTTTACTGCACCGTATTATCAATCACATTGATACGTTCTTCACCCGCCATACGCAAAGACTGGAAAGACTGACCGCTATCGCCATTACGCTGCCCGGTATTATTGATACCGAAAATGGCATCGTGCACCGGATGCCGTTTTACGAGGACGTGAAAGATATGCCTCTTGGGGAGGCGCTGGAAAAGCACACCGGCGTGCCAGTGTATGTGCAGCACGATATCAGTGCCTGGACGATGGCAGAGGCGCTGTTTGGCGCGTCACGCGGCGCGCGTGATGTGATTCAGGTGGTTATCGACCATAACGTGGGGGCGGGGGTCATCACCGATGGCCGTCTGCTGCATGCTGGTAGCAGCAGCCTGGTCGAGATTGGTCATACGCAGGTGGATCCCTATGGCAAGCGGTGTTACTGCGGTAACCACGGCTGCCTTGAAACTATCGCCAGCGTGGAAAGCGTACTTGAACTGGCACAGCTTCGCATGAGTCAGTCGATGAGTTCGATGCTGCATCAGCAGCCGCTGACGGTTGAGTCGCTGTGTGATGCCGCCCGTCAGGGTGATCTGTTGGCTAAAGATATCATTACCGGTGTTGGTGCTAACGTGGGGCGCATTCTCGCCATCATGGTGAATTTATTCAATCCGCAAAAAATCCTTATTGGTTCGCCGCTGAGCAAAGCCGCTGACATCCTTTTCCCCGCGATTGCTGACTGCATCCGGCAGCAGTCGCTTCCGGCATACAGCAAACACATTGCCGTTGAAAGCACGCAGTTCACTAACCAGGGCACAATGGCCGGGGCCGCGCTGGTAAAAGATGCGATGTATAACGGTTCACTCCTTATCCGTTTGTTACAGGGTTAACATTTTTTAACTGTCGTGACAAAGATTGCGCTATCTCAAGCCGGGCTACAGATGCCTGGCGTAGACTTCCGCCACTGAATCATTTTCCTGATGTATATTTTCGTAGCAAAACGGTGGAGTTAGCGATGCTTAAGCGTTTCTTTGTAACGGGTACTGATACCTCTGTCGGGAAGACAGTAGTGTCCCGCGCACTGCTTCAGGCGCTGGCGGCGAGTGGCAGAACCGTCGCGGGTTACAAGCCCGTCGCTAAAGGGAGTAAAGAGACACCGGAAGGCCTGCGTAATAAAGACGCTATGGTGCTGCAAAGCGTCTCCTCCATTGCGCTGCCTTACTCGGCGGTCAATCCCATTGCCCTGAGTGAGGATGAAAGCAGTGTGGCGCATAGTTTACCTATCAATTACAGCCTTCTCTCCAGTGGGCTTTCTCATCTGTGTGATAGCGTGGACCACGTGGTCGTTGAGGGCACCGGCGGCTGGCGTAGTCTGATGAACGATCTGCGGCCCCTTTCGGAATGGGTTGTGCAGGAACAGATGGCGGTGGTGATGGTGGTTGGCATCCAGGAAGGGTGTATTAACCATGCTTTATTAACCGCGCAGGCGATTGCCGGCGACGGACTGCCATTGATCGGCTGGGTGGCAAACCGCATTAATCCGGGTCTGGCGCACTATGCGGAAATCATTAATGTACTGAGCCGCAAGTTACCTGCGCCTCTGGTAGGTGAGTTACCCTATTTACCCCGCGCGGAACAACGAGATCTGGCGCACTATATTAATCTGCCGATGGCAAAAGGGATGCTGGTGGCGGAGCGCATTCTGGCGTAACCCACCGGGTTTGCCCTCCAGACAGTCCCTCTCCCTGCAACGAGGGACTGTCGGAAGCAGATTACACCTCGGTATGAATATTGAGCTCGCGGCGCGTGCGGCCTGAGCTTAAGTATTCTGCAATGTAATCCTGGGAAATTTCACCGTTATAACGCCCCCCTTCGTCGACAATCGGCATCCAGCTGGTGTTGCTCTCATATAAACGTGAAAGCACGATGCGCAGATTGTCTTCCGCCTTGCCGGTAATGCGGAACGGGTGGAGCAGATCAGCGCAAAAATTTTGCGCCCCACGAGCTTCACGACGCTTCACAAAACCTAAGGGTTTACCCTCACCATCCACCACCGTAATGGCGCGGACATCATTGTCATCCATCAGCGCGAAGGCTTCAGCGGCTGGGGTGGTTTCCCGTACGGTGAGCGTCGGTTGTTTATCCGTTACGTCACCTGCGCTGACCAACAGCAGCCGTTTGAGGGTGCGGTCCTGACCGACAAATGAGCCCACAAATTCATTCGCTGGCTTAGCTAACAGCTCATCGGGGCTTGCGCACTGGACAATCCGTCCCTGGCGGAACACCGCGATGCGATCGCCAAGCTTAAGCGCTTCGTCAATATCATGACTGACCAGCATCACGGTTTTCTTCAGGGCGCGTTGCATCTCCAGAAACTGGTTCTGAATCACTTCACGGTTGATCGGGTCGACGGCACCGAAAGGCTCATCCATCAGCAGAACCGGCGGATCCGCTGCCAGGGCGCGAATAACGCCGATGCGCTGCTGCTGACCGCCGGACATTTCACGTGGATAACGATGCAGGAACTTTTTCGAATCCAGCGCCACCATCTCCATCAACTCCTGCGCACGGCTTTTGCAACGGGCTTTGTCCCACCCCAGCATTCGCGGCACAACGGTAATGTTCTCCTCAATGGTCATATTGGGAAACAGACCTATCTGCTGAATCACATAACCAATGTTGCGACGCAGGGTGACAATATCCATCTCGCTGGTGTCTTTGTCGTTAATCAGAATCTTGCCGCTGCTTGGCATGATCAAGCGGTTGATCATCTTAAGCGTAGTGGTTTTACCGCAGCCGGACGGCCCCAGCAGAACACACATTTCGCCTTCCGGCACGTTAAGGTTGACGTTGTCGACCGCTTTCATTGTCTGGCCGTTTTTTTTGCTGAAATTGCTTGGTCAGATTTTCCAGTTTTATCATTATCGAATCCCCTTCGGTGTCAGAACCACCTGTAAACGGTGCAGGAGCCAGTCAAGTACGATGGCCAGCAAACAGATCATCAGCGCACCGGCAATTAACATACGAATATCACTGCCGCCGATGCCATTGAGTAACAGCAGCCCAAGGCCGCCCGCGCCAATAACCGCGGCGATCGCCATCACGCCGATATTCATTACTACCGCGGTACGAATGCCGCCAAAAATTACCGGTAGCGCCATTGGAATTTCCACCCAGCGCAGGCGTTGCCAGAAGGTCATGCCGATCCCGCGTCCGGCTTCCCTGAGGCCTGGCGGCAGGCTGTCGAGGGCGGTATGGGTATTACGCACAATCGGCAGCAACGAGTAGAGGAACACAGCGGTGATGGCGGGCAGGGCACCAATCCCCTGGCCGACCAGAGAAAAGAGCGGGATCATCAGGCCAAACAGCGCGATAGAGGGAATGGTCAGCACCAGCGTGGCCAGTCCAAGCACCGGCGTGGCCAGCCATTTATGGCGCACAATCAAAATCCCCAATGGCACGCCCGTTACAATTGCCAGTCCTACGGCCAGCAGTACCAGCCACAGGTGCTGGAAGGTCAGGCTCGCCAGATAGCTCCAGTTGTCCATCATGTAGTGGATCGTATCCATGAATTCTCCTTACAGCAGTTTCTTATCGCGCAGAAAATCTCGCGCCACCTGCTGCGGCGTTTGATGGTCGATGTCGACTTTTGCGTTGAGGTTAATAATGACGTCGTTGTTGAGCTGGCTGGAGAGCGTATTGAGCGCCTCTTCAAGACCCGGGTTGGCCTCAAGCGTATCCTTACGCACTACCGGCGTAACGGCGTAGCTGGGGAAGAAACCTTTATCGTCTTCCAGCACTTTCAGGTCGAAACCTTTAATGCGTCCGTCGGTGGTATAGATAAGCCCGGCATCAACAAAACCATCCCGCACGGCGTTATACACAAGGCCGGGGTCCATCTGACGAATTTGCGGCCGGTCCAGCTCCAGGTTGTAAGCCTGCTGTAACGGCTTCATGCCGTCACTGCGCCCGGAGAACTCCAGATCCAGCCCCAGCATCCAGTTCTTTTTCGGGTCGGTCTGGCGAATGTGTTCAATTTTCGCCACCAGCTCGGACATGGTGTTGATGTGCTCTTCTTCTGCACGTTTGCGCTGCATGGCGAAAGCGTAGGTGTTGTTCATGTCTGCCGGTTTAAGCCACACCAGACCATGTTTGGCGTCAAGACGTTTAACCGTTTCATAGGACTGCTCAGGAGTCATGCGCTCTTTGATGTGGTTGAAAATAATCAGGGAGGTGCCGGTGTATTCCCATGTCATATCAACCTGTTTGTTGATCATGGCATTCCGTGAGATGACCGTGGCGATATTGGTTTGCGGCTGCACCTGGAAGCCCTTTTTTTGCAGATATTGCACCGTCATGGCCGACAATATGTGCTGCTCGGTAAAACTTTTTGTCGCCAGAATCAGCGGGGCTGCCTGCGCGCTCGCGCTAACGACGAGGGCGGCCGTCATCAGACCCACCAGGCGGGAAAATAGGACCATGATTGTCTCCTTATTATTGTTATCAGGCCGTGTGCGGGCTCAGGAAGCGGCCCAGCGCCGCCAGTAGCGTGTCGAGAATAAGCGCAAATAGCGCGGTGGCTGCGGCACCGAGGATTAATGTCGGGAAATCATTGAGGTAAATACCAGGGAAAATCAGTTCGCCGTAGCTGCTGGCACCGATCAGAAACGCCAGCGGCGCGGTGCCCACGTTGATAGCCGTGGCGATGCGTACACCGGAGAGGATAACCGGCAGCGCGTTTGGCAGTTCCACCTGGCGCAGACGCTGCCATTTGGTCATGCCAATGCCATTGGCCGCCTCAAGCAGCGATGCGGGAACAGAGCACAGCCCGGCATAGGTGTTACGAACAATGGGCAATAAGGAGGCGAGGAAGAGGGCAATGATAGCCGGTGTATCTCCAATACCAATGACCACCATCGCCAGAGCCAGGACTGCCAGCGGGGGAAGGGTATTGCCTACGTTAAAAATTTGCATTACGTATTCAGCCACGCCGCGCGCAGCAGGGCGACTTAACCCAATACCACTGGGAATACCTATGAGTAGGGCAAAGAACATTGAGCTGAACACCAGAATCAGGTGCTGTTGCCCGAGATAGAGTAAATCAACCTGGCGGGCTTTGACTGTCTCCAGCCCTATACCCCATACCAGAAGTGCCAGTACGACGGCGATCCCCACGATGAAAAGCAGAGCGCGCGTGAGTGCGGATGTGTGCATTGCAGTGTGTCTCCCTGAGTGCATGCGTTATTGCAACGACCCGTTGCCTGTTGTTATGCCATGTGCGGCAGGGTCTCTTTGCTATAGCAAGCGGTTGGGAAGGATTCCAGTTTTGGTGATGCCTTTTAAGATCCGGATTTTGCTGATGATTTCGTGAATGCCAGTAAGCGTAACGGCTGGCGCGGAGGGCGAGAATTGTCTTAAAAAAAAGGGCTGAAAGTGACACTGTCACGCACAGCCCTTTTATGCCTCTTAAATAGTCTCAGCGGTAAAGGGTTTTATGAGCAACCGGCTCACTAAGCTTTGATTGCCAGTCGGCCAGCGTTTTTTGAGCCAGTATCCCCAGTGATTGCCAGAAGGGATGGTGCGCTTCCTGCACAAAAACCTCCAGAAAGCGCTCCGACCAGGGCAGAATATGCCAGGCGAGGAGTTCATTACAGGCGTGCTCATTCTGGTTTTCTGCAAGCCAGGCGGCCAGCATCAGCAGTGTGCCAAAATGATCCTCCGGTACGTTCTCCTGCGTCTCCCATACGATATGGTTGTCCCGCATCCACTGGCGTAAAGCCAGTGTGGAGTCGCCGAACAGCACGCTCTCTTTATCCAGCCAGACAGATCCCCACGGTGGGGCGGGCAACGCCCAGGGGCCAATAAACAACCGCTGCCAGGCCGCTTCAACTGGCTCATCGGTCTGTCGCATAAAGGCCTGGGCAAGCGGCGTCAGGCTTTCCTCTGCCAGCGGCCACTGCGACTGCCAGTCACCACTAAGAAAGGCATCAACCACCGGCTTAATCTGCGGATTATCGGGCGGTAGCGTAAACAGTGCGCCAAGAATTCTGGCGCTGAATGCGAAATCATCGCCATACAACGTCTCTGACATGCACACTCCTGAAAATCATTAACCGGCAACGGCCATGCCGACTGTCATATGCAGGCCATAAAACAGCCCGCGGCCTATCAGTTCACCCGCCACCACCAGCGCAACCCCGGCGACCAGAGCCGGCGCGCGTGGCTGCCTGCGCATCACCAGCGGGCACAGCCAGCATCCCAGACCCGCGACCAGCAGCACCATCCGCCATACCTGCAGGCTGCCATACGATGGTACCAGTGCATTCGCCTGCACTACCGAACTGTGCACGGCGGCAAGGCTCATGCCCTGCAGCATCACCAGCGCCAGGCTTGCCAGCAGGGCTGCGACGCTCAGGGAGGCGAAGGTTCCACCGTTAAAGGGTGTGCCTGCCAGGCGCAGCAGCAACGCCGCCAGCAGCGGACCACCGAGCAACATCGTCAGGAAAAAACCGGCGGTGGTATAGGCAGTGTGCCAGGTGGGCACGGTCTCAATCTGGTAAACGCGAGTCATCGCCCAGACGAACACGACTCCCAGGATCATGCTGACACTCAGCCAGATCTTACCGAGGGTGGCAGGCATTTTGCCCGTCATTGCCACCAGCCACCAGAAACCGCCGATCGCAAAAAAGAGCGACCCCGCCGCAATCTCATTGCTCAGCGCCGACGCGCCAATGCGGTTAAGGGAGTTGAAGGCGCGCAGCGGTGAACCCAGGTGCATCATCGAGGCGATAAACCCGATGCCCATCAGCAGCCAGAGAAAAAACATACTGCGGGTAATGCGCTGCTGACTGACGGCGTCATCTCTGGCGGCCATCCAGGCGAGGCCCATCACAATTAACCCACCCGCCACGCACTGCCCCAGCACGGTAAATAACACCAACGGCCATTCATGCCATCCATTTCCCATCTCACACCTCCCGCGGGTTTGCCAGATAGCCGGTAGTGTCCCCGGTCGGGCGGCTGCTGGCGTTAGGTTTAATCACTATGCACGGTTTTGTGAAACGTGCAGCAGGCAGTGGCGCAACGGCCGACAGCTCCCCATGTTTTTTACGCAGCTCGTCGATGGGGCCAAAATCCAGGGCACGCAGCGGGCAGGATTCGACGCAGATCGGCTTGTGCCCGTCAGCCACGCGGCTGTAGCAACCATCGCATTTGGTCATGTGACCGCGTGCAGCGTTGTACTGGGGGGCTCCGTAGGGGCATGCCATGTGGCAGTAACGACAGCCAATGCAGATGGTTTCGTCCACCACCACAAAGCCATCCTCACGCTTGTGCATTGCGCCACTGGGGCAGACTTTGGTGCAGGCCGGATCTTCGCAGTGGTTGCAGGCAATTGAGAGATAGTAGGCAAAAACGTTCTGATGCCAGGCACCGTTATCTTCCTGCCATTCGCCACCTGCGTATTCATAAATACGGCGGAAGCTGACCTCCGGGGGCAGGTCTTTGTAATCCTTACACGCCAGCTCGCAGGTTTTGCAGCCGGTGCAGCGGGCGGAATCAATAAAAAATCCGTATTGGGTTGTCATCGGCTACTCCTTAAACCTTCTCAATTTCAACCAGATTGGTGTGCTGCGGGTTGCCTTTTGCCAGCGGTGACGGGCGTTGCGTGGTCAGGGTGTTCATACAGCCACCGTGGTCAATGCGATCTCCGGTCATATTGGCATCGTGCCAGGCGCCCTGGCCCATGGCGCTCACGCCGGGCATGATGCGTGGCGTGACCTTCGCGGCCAGACGTACTTCACCGCGTCCGTTAAACACTCGCACCTTGTCGCCATCGGCGATCCCACGCTTTTGCGCATCAATCGGATTGAGCCACACTTCCTGGCGACAAGCCGCTTCGAGCACGTCGATGTTGCCGTAACTGGAGTGGGTACGTGATTTATAGTGAAAACCATACATCTGCAGGGGGTAAGTGCTGCGCGCCGGGTCATCCCAGCCTTCGAAGGTGGAGGCATAAACCGGGAGGGCGCTTATCACTTCATCCTTTTGCAGCTCCCACGTACTGGCTATTTTCGCCAGACGGCTGGAGTAAATTTCGATTTTACCGGAGGGCGTTTTCAGCGGGTTGGCCACAGGATCATCGCGAAATTTTTTATAGGCCACAAAGTGCCCGTTGGGGTCTTTGCGCTTGTAGATGCCCATTTTTTTAAGTTCGTCGTAAGAGGGCAACTGCGGATCTTTTTCCTTCATCCTGGCGTACAGATACTGTAACCACTGCTCCTGGGTGCGGCCTTCGGTGAATTTCTGGTAAATATCCGGCCCGAGGCGGCGGGCAATTTCGCTGGTTATCCAGTAAATCGGTTTGCGCTCAAATTTTGGCGTGGTGACGGGTTGCAGGAAAATCAGGTAGCCCATGTTGCCGGCATAATCGTTAGGAATGATATCTTCCTGCTCAACGGTCATCAGGTCCGGCAGCAGGATATCGGCGTATTTTGCCGAGGAGGTCATAAAGTTCTCAATGACCACAATCATTTCGCATTGGGTGTCGTCCTGCAAAATGTCATGGGTGCGGTTGATATCCCCGTGCTGATTGGTAATGGTGTTGCCCGCGTAGTTCCAGATGAACTTCACCGGCACGTCGAGTTTATCTTTCCCCTGTACGCCATCGCGCAGGGCGGTCATTTCCGGGCCGCGGGCAATGGCATCGGTCCAGGTGAAGCAGGAAATTTTGGTTTTGACCGGATTTTCCGGCATCGGCATGCGTTCGATGGTAATGGTGTAAGTTGACTCGCGCGCGCCGCTGTTGCCGCCGTTAATGCCTACGTTGCCCGTCAGGATTGGCAGCATAGCAATAGCTCGGGCGGTCTGTTCACCGTTCGCCTGGCGTTGCGGTCCCCAGCCCTGGCAGATGTAGGCCGGTCTGGCGGTGCCAATTTCACGCGCCAGTTTAACAATGCGATCGGCCGGAATGCCGGTTATCGCCGAGGCCCACTGCGGCGTTTTGGCGATGCCATCAGCGCCCTGGCCCAGAATATAGGCTTTATAGTGGCCGTTAGCCGGTGCATCAGCGGGCAGGGTTTTCTCGTCATAACCTACGCAGTAGTTGTCGAGGAAGGGCTGATCGACCAGATTTTCACTAATCAACACCCAGGCGAGCCCGGCCACCAGGGCTGCATCGGTGCCGGGGCGAATGGGGATCCACTCATCTTCACGTCCGGCGGCGGTGTCGGTATAACGCGGGTCAATAACGATCATGCGCGCGTTGGAACGTTCACGTGCCTGTTCGAGGAAATAGGTAATACCGCCGCCGCTCATACGGGTTTCTGCGGGGTTGTTGCCAAACATCACGACCAGTTTACTGTTTTCGATATCAGAGGTGCTGTTGCCTTCGTTTGAACCATAGGTGTAGGGCATGGCGTAGGCAATCTGGGCGGTACTGTAAGTGCCGTACTGGCCGAGGAAACCACCGTAAAGGCTCATCAGGCGCGCAATGATCGAGGCGGAAGGGGAAGAACGGGTAATATTGCCCCCGACGATACCGGAGGAGTAATTAATGTAGACCGCCTCATTGCCGTATTTCGCCACCGTGTTTTTGAGGCTGGTGGCTATAGTGTCAAGGGCTTCATCCCACGTGATGCGCTCGAATTTCCCCTCGCCGCGTTTGCCTACCCGTTTCATTGGGTAATTGAGGCGATCCGGGTGATTGATACGGCGGCGAATAGATCGACCGCGCAGGCAGGCACGGACCTGGTGATCTCCGTAGATATCCTCTCCGGTATTGTCCGTTTCCACCCAGGTGACGCTGTCATCACTCACGTGAAAGCGGAGTGCACAGCGGCTACCGCAGTTAACCTAACAGGCTCCCCAGACCACAGTATCGTCGGCTGTATGCATCGCTTGTTGTACTGCCGCTGCCGCTGAACGCATGCCAAAGGGGAGGGAAAAACTGCTCGCGGCCAGCGCAAGCGAACCCAGCGCGGTACTCTTGACGAGCGTTCGCCGACTGATGCCAGCGTGGTGTTCATCGTGGGACATAGCTCACTCCACTATAAGTAATATCAAAAAGTAATAACTCACCGGAACTACTATTTGGCTAATTATGGCTTTATGCTACTTATTCGGGAGTAGTCAAATATTAATGGGGATCAATAAGAAGCAGATTCCCCATTATTTTTTGAAATTAATTCAATTATTGTGACGCTGGTTGGGCGGTGTCAGATTGTGATATTTCGCCGCTTTGGGTTTGATTATTTCCGCTACGCGTATAGAGGATCTTCCAGCCATCATTCGCACAGTGCCCGACTACCTGCGCATCGGAAGCGCTGCTCTGATCGTTAGGTTCTACGGTCAGCGTGAACCCGGATTCAGGAACGCCATTGTTGATAATCTTTTGTTGTATATCATTTTTTACCCGCTCGCAGGAGTCCGGCGCTGCGAAGGCCGAAGCGGACAGCGTGAACATAACGGCACCTAACCAGAGAGAATGTTTCATATCAAACTCCTTATTTTGTCTGCCAGCCACAAGCGTAGCAGGTGTTAAGTAAGGTTAAGGTAAAACTCAGACGAATAGCGATCGCAGGCGTTGCTGCTTTAATTCGCTATAGATCATTCTATATAACGAGGGGCGTTCTGACATAAAAACCGGGCGAGTTTGTCGATATTATTTTGCCGCTTCGAATCCGCCGGCCAGACCAGATAATAGCCATCACCCGTTTTGATCTTTTCGGGAAAAGGAATGACCAGCAAGTGCTGCTCCCGCACGGTCTGGCTTAACAACAGATCGCCAATCGCCACACCGTGGCCCCCCATTGCCGCCATCATGCCCTGCTCAAGCGTGTCAAATACCTTGCCGCCGGTCAGGTTCAGGCCGGGGAATAACCCCGTTCCGGCCAGCCAGCGTCGCCAGTCGCGTCGATCGCGTGAAGGGTGAATCAATTCGCAACCGGCAAGGTTTTCCCGGGCCTTTTCCAGCAAGGCGGGCGCGCAGATAGGCACCAGCCATTCATCAAACAAATGCAGACTGCGGGTGCCTGGCCCAAACTGACCACTGCCTAACAGAATGGCGCAATCAAAGGCCTCTTTGGTGAAGTCAACGTTGTCGACGTCCATCCATACGCTGGAGATATTAATTTCAGGGGTGGTGTATTGCTCATTAAACCGCGCCATTACGTCAAGAAGCCAGCGCATGGTCAGGGTTGAGGGCGCTTTTAAGCGAAGCTGCTGATGGTGGCTTCGCATGTGATGGCAAGCCGCTTCGAGTAGCGAAAAGCCCTGCTGTAAATCACTTGCCAGCATATTACCGGCGTCGGTAAGACTGACTTTCGGGCCGTTTCGCGTAAACAACTGACAGTCAAACCAGGCTTCAAGCGTACGAACATGACGGCTAACCGCCCCCGCTGTTACATTGAGTAATTCTGCAGCCTGGCTGAACGAGCCGTATTGCGCGGCAACGGAAAAGGCCCGCAGTGCGTAAAGGTGAGGAAGGTTTTTTATCATTATAAAAATCCAATATTGAGTTTTAATCACAATTGAAATCAGTTTAACTCGTTTTTCTGGCCGCCGGGGTTTTTTCATACTTACCGTACGAGAACTTCACTGGAACCCCTTATGCACACCCTGAATGTTGCGCTCCTCGGCGCCTATGTTTTGTCGATACTGACCCTTTTACTCACTCCTGGCCCGGTGGTATTGCTGGTGACGGGCACGGCAGCCGTGTCAGGGTATGGACGGGCTTTTCTGACATCGCTTGGAACAAACCTCGCCTCGCTGGTGCTGATTGCCGCCGCCATGCTGATGTTAAGCGGTGTTGTCACGCTACATGCTGGTTTTCTTAGTGTGTTAGGGATGGCAGGCTCGCTGTTTATCGGCTGGAGCGCCATCCGCACGCTCAGGCATCCAGACACCGGCGGTGGGGAAGCGCCTTCTGCCGATGCCGTATCGGGCGGATTTCTAAGGGGGTTTGTCACCGGTGTCGCGAACCCAAAAGACATTCTGTTTTTTGTGTCGTTTTTTCCCCAGTTTATGGGGATCAGTCGCGATTTTACCACCAGCATTATTACCCTCTCGCTGGTCTGGATCCTGTTTGATTTCGTGGTGTTAACCGGTTATATCCTCGCCGTAAAACGCTTTCTCACCAGCGGGCAGGGCAGACGCTATTCCGCAGGCTCCGCCCTGGTTTTACTGCTGATTGCCGCAGGAGGGGTAGTCTGGAATCTGGGCGGGCTACGCGACATTCTTTTCATGTGAAGGAAATTGTCATTGCCAGAGACGTTAGAGGTTTTGCTAATATAAGCGCAACGTATCGCAAATTCTGGTGAACCTATTGAAGAACAAAATGATACTCATCGCGCTTATCGCTCTGACGGCGGGGTGTGATGACAAGAAGGGACCTGTATCCTATACGCCGGAGATGGCGAGTTTTTCGAACGAATTCGATTTCGATCCGCTGCGCGGGCCAGTGAAAGACTTCAGTCAGACGCTGCTTAATGAAAAGGGAGAAGTGTCCAAACGCGTCAGCGGCACGCTCTCTAAAGAGGGATGTTTCGATACCCTCGAACTGCATGATGTGGAAAACAACACGGGCGTTGAACTGGTGCTGAACGCCAACTATTACATTGATGCTGAAACGCAGGAAAAGCGTCTGCGTTTGCAGGGAAAATGCCAGCTGGCTGAGTATCCCAGCGCCGGGCTGACCTGGGACACGGACGATCGCGGTTTCATTTCGGTCGCACGAGGCAAGGACGTTGAGGTGACCTATCGTTATGACAGCGAGGGCTACCCGCTTGGCAAATCCACGCTCTCGAAAGAGGCACACCTCTCCGTGGCATCCACACCTTCACGGGATGCGCGTAAAAAACTGGATTACACGGCAGTCAGCGTGCTCAACGACAAACCGCTAAGCAATGTGAAGCAAACCTGTGACTATGACAGCCACGATAACCCGGTCGCCTGCCAGCTGGTTATTATTGATGAAAGCGTTACCCCTGCCGTAGAACACAAGTACAGCATTAAAAATACTATCAAATACTATTAACCTGACATCCCACCGCCTTACTGGGCGGTGGGCTTGAGTAAGGTGGTGCCCGTCGGCTTGTGGTCGGCCAGATACTGATGCTGGAAAATACACATCCGAATGGTGTTACGGTATTCACCATTAATAAAGAACTCATGAATTAACTCTCCCTCCACCATAAAACCCAGTTTGCGGTAGATATGGACAGCCTTTTCATTTTCCTTGTCGACAATCAGATAGAGCTTGTAGAGGTTAAGCACCATAAAGCCGTAGTCCATCGCAAGTTTCGCTGCTCTGGACGCCAGCCCTTTACCCTGAAAGTCCGGCGAAATGATAATCTGAAATTCCGCACGGCGATGGACATGGTTTATTTCAACCAGTTCAACCAGGCCGGCTTTTTCATCATCACACTCAATAACAAAGCGGCGTTCACTCTGGTCATGAATATGTTTGTCATAGAGGTCAGAAAGCTCCACAAAGGCTTCGTAAGGCTCTTCAAACCAGTAACGCATGACGCTCGCATTATTATCAAGCTGGTGGACAAAGCGGAGATCTTCGCGCTCAAGCGGACGAAGTTTGACCTGTCTGGTGTCGGTCATGAGGAAATCCTTTTGCTGAAACGGGAGGAAGGGCGCCGCAAAGCGCCCTGAAATGCAGAAATTACGGGGTTATCTGGCGACCGGTGCGACGATCAAGGCAGCGCAGGGTATTGGGTTCCCAGTAGGCGTTAACGTTGGCGCTTTTATGGCAGTTATCCTGCGCATCGAAGGCGACATCGGTTTTGTCCCACTCTTTTTCAACGCGTTTGTTCACCTTATGGCGCAACGAACGGGTATCATCCCATTGCTCTTTTTCCATTGCCGCTTGCTGGCGGGACTGCGCGCTGTCGCCGGATTCAATGATCAGTTTGTCCGTCTTCGCGGTGGCACTGGCCGTGTACAAAATTGCACCCAGCGTCAGCATCGCCGTCAGGCAAAGGCGTTTGCTCAGTGTGATGTTCATGATGGTTTCCTTCATTAAGAGTGACGCAACATCCCTACATCAAGTGTACTTGATTCGCCCGATCGAGGGTAGCCGCCGGGAAGTCCCATTATTAGTGGCTTTTCCGTTAAGATAGTTCAGTCAAGGCTTATTGAAAAATACTGGAAATGCTAAAAACGACGCTGCTTTTTTTCCTGACCGCATTGTGCGAAATCCTGGGCTGTTTCCTTCCCTGGCTGTGGCTTAAACGCGGAGCCACACCGCTCCTGCTACTACCTGCCGCCGTCGCGCTGGTGCTTTTTGTCTGGCTGTTAACCCTTCATCCTGCCGCCAGCGGGCGGGTGTATGCGGCCTACGGCGGCGTCTATGTCTGCACCGCGCTGCTCTGGTTGCGGGTGGTGGACGGAGTAAAACTCAGTCTGTATGACTGGCTGGGTGCCGCTGTCGCGTTGTGCGGCATGTTAATTATTGTCGCGGGCTGGGGACGCGCTGACTGAGTCGACAAAATATGTGAGCTGAGGCGCTCTTTTTAGATGTTATACTTGTATGGTAGTTATCCTGATGCGTAAAGTCACCGCAACAGGAGCCGTCATGCAACCACTGATATGACGCGTAAACAACAGGTTATTGTTGATATACGCGTCACCATCACGCCTGCGGAGTGATTCTTCCTTTTGACATGCCCTGTGGGAAACTGACACCGCTCTTCTTGTATGGTAGTTGACCTGAATCAAAGATGTCATACCAATTTGGTGGGATGGTAGACACGATAACTGCCTCAGACGTAACAAAACTCATAAAACACGAACAGAGTGACTCCATGGAAAACAGACTGTTAACAGCAAATGCCACGTTACCCTCATACGATCGTAGCAAACTCGTTCCCCGCATCGTGCATCTGGGCTTCGGCGCGTTTCACCGCGCGCATCAGTCCGTTTATGCCGATATTCTGGCCTCAGAACATGGCAGCGACTGGGGCTATTGCGAAGTCAACCTGATAGGGGGTGAGCAGCAAATCGCTGACCTGAAAATGCAGGATAACCTCTATACCGTAGCGGAGATGTCCGCTGACGCATGGACGGCACGTGTCGTTGGCGTGGCAACGCGTGCGCTTCATGCGAAGGTTGATGGTCTGGAAAGCGTGCTGGCGGCGATGTGCGAACCTCAGGTTGCTATTGTTTCTCTGACCATCACTGAAAAAGGCTACGGTCACTCACCGGCAACCGGTAAGCTGGTGCCTGAAACGCCTTTTATCGCGGCTGATTTGCAAAACCCTCATCAGCCTGAATCCGCGCCAGGGGTCATCGTCGAAGCGCTGGCACGGCGCAAAGCCGCCGGGCTTGCACCTTTCACCGTCATGTCATGCGACAATATGCCGGAAAACGGCCATGTCACCCGCAACGTCATCTGCGCGTTTGCCCGTGCCGTGAATGGTGAGCTGGCTGACTGGATCGAGGCGAACGTGACCTTCCCGTCAACCATGGTGGATCGTATCGTGCCTGCCGTGACGGCCGATACGCTCGATAAAATTGAACAGCTAACCGGCGTGCGTGACCCGGCAGGGGTTGCCTGCGAGCCATTCCGCCAGTGGGTGATTGAGGACAACTTTGTTGCTGGTCGCCCGGCGTGGGAAAAAGCCGGTGCGGAGCTGGTCGCGGACGTGGTGCCATTCGAAGAGATGAAACTGCGGATGCTTAACGGCAGCCACTCTTTCCTCGCCTATCTGGGCTATCTTGCTGGCTATCAACATATCAACGAGTGCATGGAAGATGATAACTATCGCCGTGCAGCGCATACGCTGATGCTGGCGGAGCAGGCGCCCACGTTGAAAGTGAAGGGCGTGGATCTGGCACACTATGCCGACCTGCTGATCGCCCGTTACAGTAACACCGCGCTGCGTCACCGCACCTGGCAGATTGCTATGGACGGTAGCCAGAAATTGCCGCAGCGTATGCTTGACTCCGTGCGCTGGCATCTGGTCCATCAGCATGAGTTCCGTCTGCTGGCGCTGGGTATTGCAGGCTGGATGCGCTACGTAGGCGGTGTGGATGAGCAGGGGCAAGCCATTGACGTAAGCGACCCGCTGCTCGCGGTTATTCAGCAAGCGGTTAAGGGCAGTGCTGACGGTGAAGCGCGAGTGAAGGCGTTATTAGGCATTGAGGCGATTTTTGGTAATGAGTTACCGCGGGAGGCAACCTTTGTCGACGCGATACTGACGGCCTATCAGGGGCTACTGGCTAAAGGGGCGAAAGCCACGGTTGCGGAGTATATTGCCAGCTACTGAGGCATAAATGCCGCCATCCGGCGGCATTTTCACTTTTAGTGCAGGCCGAGGCGAATCAGCTCTACGGGTTCGAACTGGCCTTCACATCCTTCGACTTCTACCGTTTTGCTGCGGCGTACCTGGCTCGCATCCAGACCCTCTGCATGGATAGCAATAATTTTCCCGGTGCGGCCCGTGCCATTAATCATCACGCGGCTGCCGGTGGTTATAGCATTACGGTTACGATCATAAGTCATCATGGTAGTTTCTCCTGTTAACATCCGCCAGACATACCGGGGCAGACGTCGTCCCCGGAACGGACGCTCTAAAAATACGCTTTTGAGAGAAGAATTTTTTGCTTTTGATCAACGTCACACTTTTTTACGAATGCAAACCGCATGACGTTGAAGAAGGAGAGCGCAGGGGGGCGAATTACTCTTCGCTGAACCAGTCGCGATTTTCCTGACTGATCAGTTTCACCGAGGCGCTGATTTCCTGTAAATGGTGGGTCATTGCGCTTTCTACGGCATCGGCATCGCGGTTTTCCAGCGCCACGAAAATATCATTATGCTGACGCAGCAGCATTTCGGGCGGGGAAACATGATCAAGGCTCATGTAACGCACACGGTCAATGGTGGCTTTAATATTTTCGATGGTGTCCCAGGCAAGCTGGCAATCGGCGATGAGCGCCAGTTTCTGATGAAACTCATCATCGAGCAGGAAGAAGTCATCAAGCTGTTTGCGCTCAATAGCAATACGCTGTTGGTTGAGATTCTGCTCAAGTTGGTAGCAGTGGCTGTCGGTTATCATGCCGGCGGCGCGTCGGGCGACAGCACACTCAATTGCCTGACGAACAAAGCATCCGTTTCTGACCTGAGTCAGTGAAATTTTATTGACGTAGCTGCCACGCTGGGGGCGAATCTGAATCAGGCCGTTTTCAGCGAGTTTGATAAAGGCTTCGCGGACCGGCTGACGTGACACGTCAAAACGCACCGACACCTCTTTTTCCGATAATGGCGTTCCCGGTGGGATCAGGCAATGAACAATATCCTGACGCAGAATGCGGTAGATTTGCTGGTTTACGGGTTGTGTCGGATTGAGTTGGGTTTCAACGGTCATTCGTGCTTACTTTTTATAAGGTTAACCTGTGTACCATACCACTTATTTATCGCCGTTCCCATACCCGGCCCGCAGGCCGGGACGAGATAATCAGGCGTCGCGATGTACGCTCAGACCGGCATAGGTCTGGCTCACCGGCATCATCTCAAGCGTATTGATGTTGACATGTTTCGGCAGCGTCGCCACCCACCACACAGCGTCAGTGATATCTTCCGGGGAGAGGGCGTTAGTGTTCTCATAGGTTTTTCCGGCTTTATCATCATCGCCTTTGAAACGCACGTTAGAAAACTCGGTGCCACCCACAAGGCCAGGCTCAAGATTGGTTACGCGAACCGCCGTTCCGTTCAGGTCGGTACGCAGATTGAGGCTGAACTGGCGCACAAACGCTTTTGTAGCACCATAGACGTTACCGCCCGCATATGGCCAACTGCCTGCCGTAGAACCAATATTAATGATGTGACCACGGTTGCGCTCAACCATGCCCGGCAGTACCGCGCGGGTCATGTACACCAGGCCTTTATTATTGGTATCGATCATCGTTTCCCAGTCTTCAATGCTGGCTTTGTGCGCCGGTTCCAGACCGAGCGCCAGGCCTGCATTGTTAACCAGCACGTCAATGTTCTGCCATTCAGCAGGAAGGTTCGCCATCATCTCCTCAATGGCCGCGCGGTTACGCACATCCACCTGCGCGGTATAAAGGTTGTCGCCCAGTTCGTCTTTCAGCTCCTGCAGACGCTCCTGGCGGCGACCCGTAGCAATGACTCGGTGCCCGTTTTTCAGGAAACGACGCGCTATGCTCTCGCCAAAACCCGCTGTGGCTCCGGTAACTAACATAATCATCTCACTGTTCCTCAACGCTTTTTGTGTAGTATTACCATAGCATGCGCGACAACACAGGGTTAGCCCTGATATGTTGCAGTTGAAGATTTTCCTTATGATGTGAGATGGCCTGCCGACAGAACTGGCCCACTTTTCCGACAACCTGGTGAAATCGTTGCGATACAGTTTTCGGCTGGCCAGGCTGAATGAATTAAACCTCTTCAGGAGTGAAATATGTCAGTAACAACGCCCTTTTCAGGCATCAGCACGCTGCCGTATCAGGCTCCGCCGTTTGATCTGATTCGTCAGGAGCATTACCGCCCGGCTTTTGACCAGGGGGTAGCACAAAAACGTGCCGACATTGATGCTATCGTGAGTAACCCGGCGCCTGCGAATTTTGAGAACACCATTGTGGCGCTTGAACGTAGCGGTGAAATCCTGACGCGTGTCACTCAGGTTTTCTTCGCCATGACCTCTGCCCACACCAATGATTTTTTACAGCAGCTCGATGAGGCGTTCTCCACCGAGCTTGCAGAGCTTGCAAACGATATCTATCTGAACGACAGGCTTTTCCGGCGAATAGATGCCGTATGGCAGGCACGCGACTCTGCCAGACTGGACGCAGAATCCCTGCGCCTGGTTGATATCGTCTGGCAGAAATTTACGCTGGCAGGCGCCACGCTTAGTACCGATGAAAAACAGGCCCTTAAAGCGCTCAACACCGAAGCCGCAGCTTTAACCAGTCAGTTTAACCAGCGGCTGCTGGCTGCCGACAAAGCCGGAGGCGTGGTGGTGGAATATCGCCATCAACTCCAGGGGCTAAGCGAAGAGGCCATTACCGCCGCGGCATTGGCGGCGAAGGACAAAGGGCTCAATGACAGGTGGCTTCTGACGCTGCTTAACACCACCCAGCAGCCCCTTCTTGCCGCGCTGCGCGATCGCCAGACGCGTGAAAATTTATTCCGCGCCAGCACGCAGCGTGCCTCGAAAGGCGATGCCTGTGATACCCGGGATATTGTATTGCGGCTTGCAGATCTGCGCGCAAAACAGGCGCACTTGCTTGGCTTCCCGGATTATGCCAGCTGGAAGATTGCCGATCAGATGGCCGGGACGCCGCAGGCGGCATTTGATTTTATGCGCGGGATCGCTCCGGCTGCACGCTCGAGAGCGGAGCGCGAACTGGCTGATATTCAGAACGTTATTGACGATCAGCAGGGCGGTTTTACCGCCGAAGCCTGGGACTGGGGATGGTACGCCGAGCAGGTGCGTCTGGCAAAATATGAGGTAGACGACGCGCAAATCGCCCCCTATTTTGCGCTGGAAAACACGCTGATTGACGGGGTCTTTTATACCGCAACCTGCTTGTTCGGCATTCGCTTTGAAGAGCGTTTCGACATCCCGGTCTATCACCCGGATGTGCGGGTATGGGAAATTTTCGACCACAGCGGCGAAGGGATGGGACTCTTCTATGGCGATTTCTTTGCCCGTGATTCCAAAAGCGGCGGAGCCTGGATGGGTAACTTCGTTGAGCAGTCTCAATTGGCACAAACGCTGCCGGTAATTTACAACGTCTGTAACTACCAGAAACCCGCTGCAGGCCAGCCCGCACTGCTCTCCTGGGATGACGTGGTCACACTGTTTCATGAGTTCGGCCATACGCTACACGGACTGTTCGCCCGTCAGCGTTATGCCACGCTTTCTGGCACCAATACTCCGCGGGATTTTGTCGAGTTTCCGTCGCAAATCAATGAGCACTGGGCCAGCCATCCGGCGGTATTCACCCGCTACGCGCGGCATTATCAAAGTGGTGAGCCGATGCCGGAGGCCCTACGCGAGAAGATGCTTCGCAGTACGCAGTTCAATAAAGGTTATGACATGACCGAACTGCTCAGCGCCGCGCTGCTGGATATGAACTGGCACAGCCTGCGCCCGGATGCAGGCGTCGCGGACGTTGATGCGTTTGAGTCAGAAGCCATTCGCCGTGAATCCCTCGACCTTGACGCGGTTCCTCCGCGCTACCGCAGCAGTTACTTTGCCCATATTTTCGGCGGTGGTTACGCGGCGGGCTATTACGCCTACCTGTGGACGCAGATGCTGGCCGATGATGGCTACCAGTGGTTTGTGGAGCAGGGCGGGCTTAACCGGGAAAATGGACAGCGATTCCGGGATGCTATTTTGTCCCGTGGTAACAGTGCCGATCTGGCTGAACTTTATCGCCAGTGGCGCGGGCACGATCCCCTGCCAGAGCCGATGCTGGTCAATCGCGGCTTGAGCGCATAATCGATTTTCTGCAGCACCAGACCGGGCTAAGGCCCGGTTTTTTGCTGGCAGGATCTGAAAATAGGATATATTTTTACAATGTGGATACTTTCATCACAAATTTTAAACGGCGATATGCTACAAACTCTCTCGCGCCCCAGATAAAGGTATTTTTGATGAACAGCGAGCAACAGATTTACGACGCAATCAAAAAAGCGCTCAGCGAAGCCCCACCGCGCACCAAACTGGCTGAAATGCATTTGCAGCTTATTAAATATGCCGATCAGCTTAAGCACCTTCCCCGGGAAAAAATCTGCGATGGCATTGGCGTTAACCAGTCATTCCGTACTGTTGTCGCGAAAATGTTCAAAATTGTTGACAGGCTTAAGGCTGCAGGACTGGACACCCATCGACTGTAGTCGGGCGCGCATTATGGATTCTGCCCGGAACTCACGTCGTTTCGGCCTGCAAGAGTGCGACATAATAAAACGCTTTAAAGCGACAACGTTTTAAACATTTTGCCACTTTTTATTAACAGAGATGGCGGGGAATATATTTTCAGGTCCTCCTTAATATTGGTGGGTTTTAATGCCTGAGGTCGTTAATTAAGGCTTTTATGCATGTTTGTCCTTCTCCAAAAATTTACCGCTACTACACTCTTCCTGACGAAAAAATAAATGAAAAGAGAAGAGGGTGGATAAAGTGATGAGAAGGATCCTTTATAAAAATAAATGGTATCGTCTGACAACGCTTATTCCCGGTCGCGAATACCGGCTGGCAATTCCGGAGGAGCGTGCTGCCGTTACAGTCGACAGATACGAACTGCGGCGCGTCGTCCGTGCGCATTATGGTTTAAACCGACAGCGCATGGCGTAATAACGGGTCATAAGCGCGTGTTTATTTATATGAGATGCTGATAAAGACAAGGCGAATTATATGACGCACCGTCAGGCACTCAGATTTCCGGCGTCGTGAGGCTGCAGTGATGATGGCTCCAGGACGGTCACGTCGTAAAGGGTTACACTTTTCCTTTTAAAAAATGCGGGTTTTTATCCTGCAGGCTGGACGTTGCAGGACGCTGTGCTAAATTTTTGTCGGGTGACAGACGAGGAGAAGAGTGCGTATGAAATTCAATGACGAGCGCACGGGACTCATTGGATTAGCCATTGGCGCGGCGGTAATCGGGCTGGTCTCTTCCGGCCAAATCATCAACCGGGACAACATCATTAAAGAAATTGAGCGTCAGGGTAGAAACCGGGGCGACGGTATTGAAGATGAAATTTTTATGGAAGCCGCGCTGCTGGTAATGAAAGGGAGATAGCAGTGTGGGCCTGCCACACTGAAGCGGGCGCGTCATGAAGTGATGCCAGTCACATCTCAGTGTGCTGCCCCTGTGCAGCAGCAGTTAACCTTTCGTTGTTGAGGATTCATTGAACATGCGATGGGTAGAGTGGTCCCGATCCGCGAATCTCCTCACCAGAGTGGGATGGCGATAAGACCAAAACATAAATCTATCCATGCAAGCATTTGACCGCCAGTCTACTGGCGGTTTTTTTTCGGCTGAAAAAAGTAGTACCAAAGAAAAAGGCCCCTTATGCAATTACGTAAGGGGCCTTCCCGGCAGGGGAATATCGCCGTTCATCAGTCGTCCCATTTATGGCTAAAATAAGCCGCCAGAAAACCAGAAAATAAGATAATTCCCAGTACTGCTAAAAATACGTGCATATTTCCTGACATATTTCTCTCCCGTTATTGACTACTCGCCTCATTTTCCAGGTGGTTATTGCGATGGAAGAGATATTACTCAGGTGAATCTAAACAAACGCTGAATTAGGTGAATTACTTATCGGGGAGCGTAAATTTTTGTCGATATTGCCCTGGCGTCAGGGCAAAGCATTGCTGAAAATGGTGCCGCATCGAGGCCGTATTATTAAACCCGGCATGGCCCGCAATTGCATCGATGCGCATTGTTGACTGGGTTAATAACGTTTTTGCGCGTTTCAAACGCTCCTGTAATATCCACCGCGCCGGTGTGGTGCCAGTGGACTCCTGAAAGCGGCGTAAAAAAGTCCGTGGGCTCATACCGGCGCGTGCGGCCAGAGACGCAACGGTATGGTCGCCGGCCAGATTCTGATGGAGATAATCAAATAACTGCCCAAGAGACTGGCTCTCCCGTGTGCGGGCTACCGGCTCTACCAACTGCTGGGTCTGTGTTCCGTCACGATGGGGCTGTACCACTAACCGTCTCGCCACATTATTGGCAATCTCACGCCCAAAATCTTCGCGCACCACATGCAGACATAAATCGATACCAGCCGCGCTACCCGCGGAGGTCATCACGCGTCCCTCATCGTAATAGAGCGCATCTTCCAGCACCTCAATCAGCGGATAATGCTGTCGCAACTGGCCGGTATAACGCCAGTGGGTGGTGGCTTTCCGTCCGTTGAGTAGCCCGGTGGCGGCAAGGACAAACACACCTGAACAGATGGAGATAAGGCGACAGCCGCGCTGGTGCGCCTGCCGGAGCGCCTCACACAGGGCCTCTGGTACGGGCACCTGCGCCCCGCGCCAACCAGGCACCACAATGGTGTTGGCCTGATCCAGTAGTTCAAGTCCGCCCTCCGTCATGATGCGGATCCCGCCCGTGGCCTGAAGGGGCCCTTCATCTACCGCTGCCACCGAAAAGCGATACCAGTTCTCCCCCAGTTCCGGTCTGGGTAAGCCGAAAATTTCCACTGCCACGCCAAACTCGAAGGTACACAGACCGTCATAGGCAAGCACAACCACATGATGGGGAGCGCGAAGGGATCCTGAAATTGTCATTATTTTGCGGTTTTCTGTCATGACGCCACGCAGTCAGAAAGTGGGGTATTCGTTACAGTAGTGTTAACACTAACACGGAGAAACCATGATGAGTACAGTAACTGATTTTCCAGCCGCGTCCCCCGAAGAAGCCGTCGCCCACTTTTTGCGCCGACTGAGCGTCGAGACGGATTGTGCCGATGTCCATGAGGCGCTGAGTAATGAAGAGCAGGATTTTGTGTTATTGCATGTGGTGGGCAGCCCGGAGACCTTTGCCCGTCGCCATCTGCCCCACGCTCTGCATCTGCCGCATCGGTATATGACGCCGGAACGCATGGCGCAGTGGCCGAGGGAGACGCTTTTTGTCGTCTATTGCGCTGGCCCGCACTGCAATGGGGCCGATCGCGCTGCGCTTAAGCTCGCCCGCATGGGGCTGGCGGTGAAAATCATGCTCGGGGGGATGACCGGATGGGAAGATGAAGGCTTTGCCTTTGCCCAATCGTGAAAAAAATTCATGTGGCGTGAAAATTTCTCGTTTGTTCAACGGACAGGGACATGCCATTGTATTTGGACATTTAGCCATCCAGATGGCTATAAATTCAAATAGTGAACAATCACGCCGGGAAACTACTCCGCCCGGCGCCTAAGGAGAAGAGCATGCAACGCCACCCGTCCCCCTATCGCGCAGAGATCGTCGGCAGTTTTTTACGCCCGGACAGCATCAAACTGGCACGCCAGCAGTGTGCGCAGGGCGCTATCAGCGCCGCGCAACTGCGTGCTGTAGAAGACGAAGCCATCAGGGAGGTGGTACAGGCGCAGTGTGAATGCGGCTTGCACGTGGTCACCGACGGTGAATTTCGCCGCGCGTGGTGGCATTTCGATTTCTTCGAGGGCTTACAGGGGGTCGAACGTTATGAATCAGAGCAGGGGATACAGTTCAATGGCGTCCAGACCAAAGCTCATAGCGTTCGCGTGACGGGCAAACTGGGATTTGGCGACCATCCGATGCTTGAAGACTTCCGTTATCTGAAAAGCATCAGCGGGAATGCGCAGCCGAAGATGACCATTCCCAGTCCGGCGGTGCTCCATTTTCGCGGTGGCCGCAAAGGGATTGACGAGACCGTTTACCCGGATCTGGATCGCTATTTTGACGATCTGGCCACGACCTGGCGCGATGCTATCCACGCCTTTTACGATGCCGGGTGCCGTTACCTGCAGCTCGACGATACCGTCTGGGCTTATCTCTGTTCAGACGAACAGCGCCGCCAGATTGCTGAACGCGGCGAGGATGCCGATGAGCTGGCACGCATTTATGCCCGCGTCCTGAATAAGGCGCTGGAGGGTAAACCTGAAGATCTCACCATCGGCCTGCACGTCTGTCGGGGTAACTTCCGTTCGACCTGGATCGCCGAAGGCGGCTATGAGCCGGTGGCAGAAGTGCTGTTTGGCACGGTTAACGTCGATGCGTTTTTCCTCGAGTATGACAACGATCGCTCCGGCGATTTTGCCCCCTTGCGTTTTGTGCGTCCGGGTAAACAGCGGGTTGTGCTGGGGTTGATCACCACCAAACATGGGGAGCTTGAAAATCCGGAAGGTATCAAAGCCCGTCTGCAGGAGGCCGCGCAGTATGTCGATCTCAGCCAGATTTCCCTGAGCCCGCAGTGTGGCTTCGCCTCCACAGAAGAGGGCAATTCCCTGACACCTGCGCAGCAATGGGATAAAGTACGCCTCGTGACCCAAATTGCAGAGCAGGTCTGGTAAACCAGGCACACTGCGCGAATTCCATGATGAACGGACAGGCGGGGGAAACCCCGCGTGTCCGTTTTGCGTTCCCTGGTCACGGCGGACACCTCAGCAGAATAAGGACCTATTGATTGAAAATGTCTCAACCGACGACCGGGAGGGCGCAGTGAGTTCCCGGCGTGCACTTCACTCAGCCTCTTTTCGCAACCTGTTTTCGGCTCGTCTGCTGACCGTTCTCGGCAACGGCATCGCCCCCATTGCACTCGCATTTGCCGTGCTGGATATCGGTGGGTCTGCCGCAGACCTGGGCATGGTGGTCGCCGCGCGCTCACTGTTTAACGTCGCATTTTTACTGCTTGGCGGCGTGCTGGCGGACAGGTATTCACGAAGCCGCGTGATGGTCTCCTCCTCACTGGCCGCTGCGCTGTCACAGGGCGTGGTGGCATGGGTGGTGCTGGATGGCCTCGCCACCATTCCTTTGCTGGCGGTGCTGGGTGCGCTGAACGGAGCCGCCGCCGGGATCGCGTTGCCTGCCTCTTCCGCCCTGGTGCCGCAAACGGTGCCGGTGCGAAACCTGCGGGAAGCCAATGCGCTGATTCAACTGGGTGTTTATGGTGGAACGGTTATCGGCGCATCAATGGGGGGCTTACTGACCAGCGCCATCGGGCCGGGGTGGGGACTGGCAATTGATGCCTTAGGCTTCGCCGCTGCCGCCCCGCTTTATCATCGTATACGGGTGACGGCGACACAAAGCGCGGCCCCGACGTCCAACATCCTGCAGGATCTGCGCGAGGGGTGGAGGGAGTTTATTGCCCGCAGTTGGGTCTGGGCGATAGTCGTGCAGTTCACTATCATCAATGCGGCATTCAGCGGCGTGGTGATGGTGCTCGGGCCGATTGTGGCGGATAGCTCGTTCGGGCGGACGGGATGGGGCTTTATCGTCGCCGCTCAAAGCGTTGGGCTTATCGTTGGTTCGCTGGCCGCACTACGCTGGCGCCCCCGGCGTGACCTTTTTGTCGGTGTTATTCTGGTGGCGCTCTGTGCGGTCCCGATGGTGATTCTGGGGTTGTTCCCCTCCACACCCCTGCTGATGGCGGCGTTCTTCATGGCCGGTCTCGGCTTTGGTCAGTTTGGCGTGGTCTGGGCTCAGTCGCTGCAAACCCATATTCCCGCGCACACGCTGGCACGGGTCTATGCCTGGGATGCGATGGGGTCGTTTGTGGCGATCCCGGTAGGTGAGATTGCCGCCGGGCCGTTAGCACTGCAGTTTGGTAGTCCAGTGGTGCTTCTGGCCTGCGCACTTGCTGTCGTGCTGGCGACCCTGCTGACCTCTCTGACCCCCTCGATCCGCCTGATGGATAACCAGCCTCAGCTGCGGGATCAGGGTTAAACCGGCTCGCTTTTGCTCATCGTCAACTGTCCCAGTGGCTTTGCCTGGATGCCGCGAATCATGGCGAGCCAGGCAAAGAACACCACCAGAATGAGGATCGAAAACAGTGACCAGCCGGGCATCGATGAGAGAATGATACCGGTCATCATCGGGTTCATTGCCGCCCCTAACCACCCCAGCGCCTGCGCGGAAAAATAGCTCGCCTTCATGCCCGGTGGCGCGATGTTATCAATCAGCATGTATTCGCCCGGCGCATAGATTATCTCCCCGAAGGTGAAGACCGCCGCCGATAATCCCCAGTACCACAGATTGCCGCCTGACAGCATAAAACCTACCAACCCCAGAATAAAGCAGACCGTACCGGCGCTCATCAGTGGACGCAGGTTAGAGGCCGTTAACCGACGGCCCACCGCATATTGTAAGGTGACCACCACGGCGGCATTTACCGGTAAGACCACGGCAACGACCTTCTCCGCGAAAGCATTATCCGCCACCGACATCAGGTACTGCGAAATACAGGAGGCAAAAGAGCCTGCAACAAAGGAGGCCAGAAAGCCGGAAAAGGTAAACCAGCGCAGCGCTCTGTCCTTCAATAACACCGAGGGCGACCAGGCAACGCGGTTCTCCTCACTGACAGCGTGGCTAATACGCTGTACAAAGAGTTGTATGATAACCACCGGTACCGCCGAGCAGGTGGCGGCCAGCAGAAAAGGAAGGTTCAGGTTATACATCACCAGTAATGTGCCCAGCGGCGGACCTACGGTCCAGCCAATGTTAATGACGCTGTAGTTGAGGGAGAAAATTTTCGTTTTCGCCGTCGCCCCCAGGGTATCGGAAAAATAGGCCTTCAGAACGGTTGAAAAGACGGAATAGGCGCAGTTAATGATGGCAAAAAAGAGCACCACCAGTCCCGCATGATCCACCACCGGTATCGCGCCGAACCCCATTAAAAAAGCGGAAACCGCCAGCAGCATATAGCGTTTTTTATCGAACTTGTCGGCCAGGATGCCAAATCCCAGACTGAACACCACGCCGATGGTAAGCGCCACCGTCAGCGCATAGCCAACCTGCTCTACGCTCATATCGTACTGGCGATTAAGATAGATGGTCATAAAAGGCAGTGTGGCACCACGACCAATGGTTAAAAGAAGAGACGACGCCAGTAATGTGGCGATGGACCGCTGTTGTGATGAGATCATTTTTCCTGCCCGAGACTGGCCCGTTGTTATATTTTTTTGTGATGTCTTACAGCAATAACATGCATAAAGTGTGATGCACAACGATTGTTTTGTTGAGAAGTGCCCAATCTGACCTGCCAATATTAATGATCTGTCTCTGGACTGTTTTTTGCGTTAACGTAAATTCTTTACAAAAATTGAACAAATTTAGAGGCGGCGAATGACGCGTAAAGATGGATTGCTGGCACTGCTGGTGGTGGTGGTATGGGGCCTGAATTTTGTGGTCATTAAAGTCGGGTTGCACAATATGCCGCCACTGTTGCTGGCAGGGCTACGCTTCGTGCTGGTGGCGTTTCCGGCGCTGCTGTTTGTTTCGCGTCCTAAAGTCCCCTTAAGTTTACTGCTGGGCTACGGCCTGACCATCAGTTTCGGGCAGTTCGCTTTTCTCTTTACCGCTATTAAGTTTGGTATGCCGGCAGGCCTGGCATCGCTGGTTTTACAGGCACAGGCCTTTTTTACCATCATTCTTGGTGTCGGGGTATTCCACGAACGGTTACAGGCTAAGCAGGTCGCCGGCATTACGCTTGCGGTTATTGGCGTGTTGGTACTGATTGAATCCAGCCTTAACGGTCAGCACGTTCCGCTGCTGGGCTTTATCCTGACGCTGTCGGGAGCCTTTTGCTGGGCCTGCGGCAATATCTTCAATAAAAAGATCATGCAGCACTCATCCCGCCCGGCAGTGATGTCTCTGGTGGTATGGAGTGCGTTAATCCCGATTGTGCCCTTTATGGTGGGCTCACTGCTGTTTGATGGACCGGCGCTGATACTACAGAGCCTTATAGCCATTGATCTTACGACGATTCTGTCGCTGCTCTACCTGTCGCTGGGAGCCACCCTTGTGGGGTACGGCATCTGGGGAGCGCTGATGGGGCGCTATGAAACCTGGCGCGTGGCGCCGTTATCGTTGCTGGTGCCTGTCGTAGGGCTGGCGAGCGCGGCGCTGCTGCTGAATGAATCGATGACGCTGTTGCAACTGGCCGGTGCGCTGCTGGTTATGGCGGGGTTGTACATCAATGTGTTTGGTTTTCGCTTACGTCGTCAGGTTGCCGTCAAACCCTGAAAAAAAGCCCCGCACTGGCGGGGCAACTATTATCAGGTGCGCGAATTGTAATAGGGCACACCTAACTCGTCGGATTTGTCACTGCCTGCACCCATGTGATTAAAGTCGAATGGCGACTGGTCGTGGGCAGTGGGCATCACCATCACACCGGGATTTTTACCCTGCGTGGGGTGCGCGAATTGCTCCGCATAACTCTGGCCAGAAAACAGCACCATAAGGGTGATGGCGGCACAGGTAATACGTTTCATGATTTCCTCGATACGTCTTAAAACAGGCGAATTAGTAACTACAGTTATTAATGGGGAACAAATACCGGTTCTCTCCGGGAATGTTAGTCACACGATACTTATGCGGCGGCACGTCAAAGTAGTTTTTAAACGTACGGGTCAGGGTCTGCTGCGATTCAAACCCATAGCGCTCCGCAAGATAGAGGATCGGTTCATTACTTTCTTTCAATTTTTGCGCGATTTCAGTCAGCTTACGGCTGCGGATGTATTGACCGAGCGAATGGCCGGTTTCTTTTTTAAACATCCGTTGCAGGTGCCATTTCGAATAACCTGAACGCTCAGAGACACGCTCAAGCGACATAGGAGATTCCAGGTTCTCTTCAATCCAGCCTAAAATGCTATGAATAGTGATGGCGTCAGTATTGCGTCTGGACATCGTCATACCTCTTTGTTTTACGGCAGGACTTTCTTGAGTAAATATTCAAGCGTTGCCACTTCGTCTGCCGTTAAGTTTTTTGTTAATTCCTGATGCAGGTCTTGCCCTACTAATTGGTGACATTGCTCAATCAGCGCCTTGCCCTCGGTGGTGAGTTGCACCAGAACGCCGCGCTTGTCATGCGGGTTCGGGTGACGTTCGATCCAGCCTTTACACACGAGCCTGTCCAGCATGCGCGTTAATGCGCCCAGATCGACCGACAGCACTTTTTTTAATTCGACCGGCGTGATGCAGACCTGACAGCGGATAGAGCAAAGCACCTTAAATTGCGTTGCCGTAATATCAAACGGAGACAGGTAGTCATTCAGCAGGCGGTCTTTTTTCTGGTTAACCATATGGATCAAGCGACCAAGTGGGATGATTTCGTTAAACAGATCACTTGTGCTTTTCACAATGGTTGCCCCGGCAAGTAGATTAATCACGGCAGATATTATTGCTCAGGCAAGTATAAGTCAACTGAATGAATAATCGGATGCCACGAAATGCTAAAGCCGAATCAGAGGGAGGATAAGGAGAGGATAGGTGCATGAAATTGCTTGCAAAAAGTAACGAATCGTAAAGCGATATGCCCGCGCCATCCCGTTGCAGATATACTTCCCGGTACGACGAAATCGGCAGGAGTGATCAAGGATATGATGGATTTACTAAAAGCAATAGGGCTGGGGCTGGTGGTGTTACTGCCACTGGCAAACCCATTAACGACGGTTGCGCTCTTTCTGGGTCTGGCCGGGAACATGAACAGCGCCCAGCGCAATCAGCAGTCGAAAATGGCTTCTGTTTATGTTTTCGCCATCATGATGGTGGCCTGGTATGCCGGTCAGGTTGTGATGAATACCTTCGGCATCTCCATACCGGGTCTGCGTATAGCAGGGGGGCTGATTGTCGCGTTCATCGGTTTTCGGATGCTGTTTCCGGCGCCAAAAACCCATGACGTACCGGAGGTAAAAACCAAATCGGAAGAGCTTGAAGATGAACCTGGTGCCAGTATTGCTTTTGTCCCCCTGGCAATGCCCAGTACCGCCGGGCCGGGAACCATTGCGATGATCATCAGCTCCGCTGCCACGGTTCGCGACGGCTCCACCTTCCCCGAGTGGGTGGTGTGGGTCGCACCGCCGCTGATTTTTGCTGCCGTTGCGCTGATCCTGTGGGGGAGTTTGCGCTGTTCGGGGGCGATTATGCGGCTGGTGGGTAAGGGTGGGATTGAAGCGATTTCTCGTCTGATGGGCTTTTTACTGGTTTGCATGGGGGTGCAGTTCATCATTAATGGCGTGCTGGAGATAATCACGCAGTTCCCGGCGACGCATTAATGAGAGGTATCATTCTCATCCTGATGGCGTTAGTGGCAGGGTGCCAGCAGCAAAACCGCGAGCCGCCGCTCGGTCAGGACAGCTTTGCCCGCTATCAGCAACAAACCCGCGACTGGGTGGCCAGCCACCGTTTTTTTCAGACGCTGGATAAACCTGCGGAACTGCAATGGAATACGCCGCAGGAGTGGAAGCCTGCTGGCAAGGCGTCTCGCGGTATTCTGCTGATTCACGGGCTGGGGGATGCCCCAGGATCCTTTTCTGATATCGCCCCGGAACTGGTCAGGCAGGGCTTTCTGGTACGCACGGTCTTGTTACCAGGCCACGGTACGCGCCCCGCCGATATGCTTCACGTCAGCGTTGAGCAGTGGCGGCAGGTGGTGAGTGAACAGGCTGCCATTCTGGGGAGCGAGGTGGATGAGGCCTGGCTTGGCGGCTTTTCAACCGGCGGTAACCTGGCGCTGGAGTATGCCATGCAGCACCCGCAGGTGCAGGGATTGTTACTCTTTTCCCCGGCGATTAAATCCAGCACCAGATATGACTTTCTGGCACCGGTAGTGGCGATATTTCGCGACTGGCTTCGGCCTCCTGCTACGCTCGTACCGCAGCAAATTGCCACCCGCTATCTGCGAGTGCCGACCAACGGGTTCGCGCAGTTTTACCGTACCAGCGCCCGGGCCCGCCAACTGATAGCGCAACGGCCATATGATAAACCCGTGCTGATGGTTTTGACCGAACATGACTCGGTGCTGGATACGGCCTGGATCCTTGACCATTTCGACAATACTTTTACCCATCCTGCCAGCCGTGCTATCTGGTACGGTTCACCGCCAAAAGAAGCGGCGAACGTCTCCCGCGTGCGGATTAAACCTGATTTTCTGCCCGATGAGCGCATCAGTCAGTTCTCGCACATGTCCGTGCTTTTTTCGCCGCGTAACCCGCTTTACGGGCGCAAAGGCAAGGTTCGGTTGTGCGCTAACGGTCAGTCGGATGAAGCGACGCAGCGTTGTCTGAAGGGGGAAGCGGTCTGGTACTCCGACTGGGGGCGGGTGGAAAAAGATAAAGTGCACGCGCGACTGACGTGGAATCCCTGGTTCGACTGGCAGACACAGGTCATGAAAGCGGTAGTGTCAGGCCACCGGGGGGAATAAAAAGGCCGAAGCTTATGACTTCGGCCTGTAACCTCTTACATATGATGGGGCTGCTGACTGTCGTCCAGTGAAACCGGCCAGCGTCGGAAAATGATAACCGACCAGACCAGTGCGGCCAGAGCCGGGATAGCACCGGCATACCCAATCGCTGACATCGACCACTGCAGACTGATCTGATTACCCACCAGCGCACCAGCGCCAATACCGATATTAAAGATACCGGAGAACAGCGCCATCGCCACGTCGGTCGCGTCCGGGGCCAGCGTCAGCACTTTCACCTGCATGCCAAGGCCAATAATCATAATGGCCACGCCCCAGAACAGACTCAGGATCACTAGATGTTGTTCGCTGCCAGCCGCGGTACGCAGGAAGAGCAGGGAGAGCACCAGCAGGCCAATTGCGCCACTGATAAGCGCAGACGCGTGTTTGTTGCCAAGCCTGCCAAACATTATGCTACCGGCAATTCCCGCCCCGCCTAACACCAGCAGCAGCACCGTCGCGAAATTACCACTGAACCCCGCGACATCACGCACGAAAGGCTCAATATAGCTATACGCGGTGTAATGCGCGGTCACAACAACCACCGTCAGCAGATAGATGCTTAAAAGCGCCGGGCGACGGAACAGTTCGGGCAGACTGCGCAGCGAACCGGAATGTTCGCTGGGCAGTTTCGGCAGCAGCTTGATGAGACAGAGCAGCGTCACCAGCGCGCCAAAACCGATGGCAAAGAAAGTAGTACGCCAGCCAAAATATTGCCCGACGATGCGACCAATCGGAATGCCAAGAACCATGGCCAGTGCCGTACCGGTCGCAATCAGACTCAGCGCCTGCGCACGTTTACCTGCCGGTGCCAGACGAATCGCCAGCGACGCGGTAATCGACCAGAAAATGGCATGAGCGAAAGCAATCCCAATGCGGCTGACCACCAGAACCTGGAAATTCCATGCGAGGAAAGAGAGCACATGACTCCCAATAAAGAGCACGAAGAGGGCAATGAGCAGTTTACGGCGCTCTACTTTGCTGGTCAGCAGCATAAAGGGCAGTGACATCATGGCCACGACCCAGGCGTAGATGGTAAGCATGATGCCGACCTGCGGCGTTTCCATATTAAAGCTTTGTGCAATATCCGAGAGCAGACCTACAGGCACAAACTCAGTGGTATTAAAAATGAACGCAGCGACGGCCAGCGTCACCACGCGTAGCCACGCTACTCTTCGTGAAACCGTATGTGTTGTCATCATGTTGGCATTCGTAGCAGGAGAAGGTAAGGCGGTGATCTTAGATCTTTTTCTGCGCAAAACACAAACTTTTTGTGATGAATCTCTCACTTTTATTCGGGGTTAAAAAATACCGGTGAAGTGTGTTAGAAAGGAAGAGAAAACAAAAGCAAAACAAAAGGAAACGCTATGCACACAATCGACTTTTATATGGTAGATGCCTTTAGTGACCGCACCTTCGGTGGTAACGCGGCCGCCGTCTGCCCGCTGACAGAGTGGCTACCGGACGAACTGTTGCTGAAGATGGCGCAGCAGCATAACCAGTCAGAGACCGCGTTCTTTGTGCGTAATGACTCCGGTTACGAACTGCGGTGGTTCACCACGCAGTATGAAATTAATCTGTGCGGCCATGCGACACTGGCCGCCGCGCATGTCATTTTTGAATATCTCGACTTTCCTGATACCCAAATCCAGTTCGAGACACGCTTTGTCGGGCCGCTGACCGTAACCCGTAAAGGCGACTGGCTGACACTCGATTTCCCGGCGTGGCAAACCGAAGTGGTTGACGCGCCGCCAGAACAGCTTTTCAGGACGCTGGGTATCGACAGCGCCAGCGAAGTCCGTGTGGCACGTGATTACCTTGTTGTGCTGGAGAATCAGCAGCAGGTCGAGGCTATTACGCCGGATATCACCGGGATGCTCCCGCTGGGGAAAATGGTTTGTGTCACCGCCCCCGGCGATACCGATGATTTCGTCAGCCGTTTCTTCTGCCCTGGCGAGTCCGTGCCGGAAGACCCTGTCACCGGCTCCACACACAGCATGTTGATCCCTTACTGGGGCAACCGACTGGGCAAGACATTGATGCAGGCGCGTCAGGTCTCTGCGCGTGGGGGGGATTTACGTTGTGAGTGGCGGGGGGAGAGGGTGCTTATTGGCGGTCAGGCTACTACCTATTTGATTGGCAAGGTGTATCTGCGCGATTGATGTGAGCAGTTTAATGGTTCGCCGGATGGCGGTTTGCTTTTCGCCCTCGCCCTTTGATCATGTAAAGGGGCACGGTTTTCCCCCTCGCTTTTTGGGAGAGGGGCGGGGTGAGGGGAAAAGGGTGGCGCTGCGGTGTGTTACGTTCACCTCCAGTCCTGCTGAACCTGCCAGGGAGCACGCTTTTCTCCCTCGCTCTTTGGGAGAGGGTCGGGGTGAGGGGCAACGGGCGGCTCTGAGGTGTGTTACGTTCACCTCCAGACCTGCTGAACATGCCAGGGAGCACGGTTTTCCCCCTCGCCCCATTGGGGAGAGGGTCGGGGTGAGGGGAACAGGCGGCTCTGAGGTGTGTTACGTTCACTTCCAGACCTGCTGAACATGCCGAAACAGTCACCCGTGAACGTGCAAAGGGGGCCACCGCGGCCCCCTTTGCAATCCCCGCGGCCCCGCACCGAAACCGGTGCTGCGCACTGCGCTCACCTCCCGGCCCTCAGCCTGCGGCCGGTTTGACTCGCCGTCCTGGCTCGACAAACCTCTGTCCGCCCTCCCTGGCGGCCAGTCCTTGTCTTCCGGCCTCCGGTTCGCCGGTTTCAGCGGGGACTCAACCCCCTCGCTGTCCTTTCAGGAGAAAATGAAAAAGAGGAATTGCTGTAGCATTTCTTCCAGAAAGCAGCAAAACCGTTTTATCTTCCTGGCACTTTCTCGCAGCGAGGGTGTTGTGGTCCGGCTGAAAATCGATGCGGCGTTGACGGCTGACCGGGTCCGCCCGCAGGGACGCGGGCGGAGGGGATAGCCTGCAGGGACGCAGGCTGGTCCCCGACCCGACAGTCAGACGGCATAAGGCACATGGACCGCGAAGCGGCGATTTTCCTGGCCGGGAGCCTGGGTTGCAAGGGAGGCGGCGGCGAGCCTCCCTTGCACGTTCACGGGAGGAGTGGCAACAGAGAAACACGGTACGTAAGGTGAACGTAACACTCCGCCTGCGTTACATATTCCTGTTCACCACCATGCTAGATTTCTTACGGCGGCTCGCTTTTCTCCCTCGCCCCACCGGGGAGAGGGTCGGGGTGAGGGGAACAGGCGGCGCTGAGGTATGTTACGTTCCCTGCCAGTCCTGCTGAACCTGTAAAGGGGCTCGCTTTTCTCCCTCGCCCCACTGGGGAGAGGGTCGGGGTGAGGGGAAACGGGCGGCGCTGAGGTGTGTTACGTTCCCTGTCAGTCCTGCTGAACCTGAAAAGGGCTCGCTTTTCTCCCTCGCCCCATTGGGGAGAGGGTCGGGGTGAGGGGAACAGGCGGCTCTGAGGTGTGTTACGTTCACTTCCAGACCTGCTGAACATGCCGAAACAGTCACCCGTGAACGTGCAAAGGGGGCCACCGCGGCCCCCTTTGCAATCCCCGCGGCCCCGCACCGAAACCGGTGCTGCGCACTGCGCTCACCTCCCGGCCTTCAGCCTGCGGCCGGTTTGACTCGCCGTCCTGGCTCGACAAACCTCTGTCCGCCCTCCCTGGCGGCCAGTCCTTGTCTTCCGGCCTCCGGTTCGCCGGTTTCAGCGGGGACTCAACCCCCTCGCTGCAAGCCTGAAATCATATGAAGAAAATAATTGCTGCAGGATTTTACCGGGCAGACAGCGAAACCGTTCTATCTTTCGTGCACTTTCTCGCAGCGAGGGTGTTGTGGTCCGGCTGAAAACCGATGCGGCGTTGACGGCTGACCGGGTCCGCCCGCAGGGAAGCGGGCGGAGGGGATAGCCTGCAGGGACGCAGGCTGGTCCCCGACCCGACAGTCAGACGGCATAAGGCGACAAAATTGCCGGGAGCAATTTTGAATAGCGCCTGCGCCAGCCCCGAAGGGGTGAGCCCCAGGGATGGGGCGAATAATGCCGCGAAGCGGCGATTTTCCTTGCCGGGAGCCCGGGTTGCAAGGGAGGCGGCGGCGAGCCTCCCTTGCACGTTCACGGGAGGAGCGGCAACAGAGAAACACGGTACGTAAGGTGAACGGAACACTCCGCCTGCGTTACATATTCCTGTTCACCACCATGCTTTTAACGTGAGCAGAGGCAATCAGAGGCACACGACACGTAAGGTGAACGGAACACTCCGCCTGTGATACATAGTCCTGTTCACCACGATGCAAAATTTCGGACGGCGGCTCGCTTTTGCCCGTCGCCCTATGGGGGAGGGGAAACGGACGGCGGCTCGCCTTCCGTGGACGTTCGCATGTGAAGAGGGATCAGAAGCACACCACACGCAAGGTGAACGGAACCATCCACCCGCATTACCCGTGCCTGATGCAACAACGCCGGATGGCGATTATCGCCTTATCCGGCGTGCCGTGTTATTTCAGCGATGCCCCCCCACATATCACCAGTTCCTGACCGGTGATTGCCGCTGCATCCGCCGACAGCACAAACCCTACCAGCGCTGCCACTTCCCGTGGTTCAATCAACCGACCGATTGGCGGCACATTCGGTGGCGAACTCGACCGGCCAGGCGCATTCAGCATCGGGGTTTGGGTGGCACCCGGTGCCACCACATTCGCCGTAATACCACGCGGGGCGAGTTCCGCCGCCCAACTGCGTACCATGCCAACCAGAGCGGCTTTCGTCGCCACGTACTGTGAACGGCCCGCCGCACCTCGGGAGGTACGGCTACCGATAATCACTATGCGTCCACCATGTGACATCTGCGGCGCAAAATGATTGACCAGGGTTTCAGCGGCCAGCACATGCAATTGCCAGAGTCGCTGGCTGACGTGCGGGGTAATTTCGCCCAGCGGAGCGGCGGCCATCATCCCCGCCGCATGAATCACCGCGTCCGGCACCGGCAGAGTCGAAAGCGTATCGCTTAACGCCACGCCGTCGCTCAAATCCACGCAGACGCTGTCAAAAGCAGATGAGTCACGCACTACCTTTGATCGGCTCAGCCCCGTCACGCGCCAGCCGTGGTCAAGCAGCCAGCTGACAATGGCTTCGCCAATCCCCGAACTGGCCCCGGTTACCAACGCTTGCGGCATCTTTACTCCTCCAGCAGGGCGCGTGGCACTTTGAACACCGCCTTACGTACGGTTGATGGCGCGTTAACCGCACACAAAGCCTGATGCGGCTCGCCCGGCAGAAAAACAGCAAAGTCGCCACTCTGCAACCGCATGCTTACCGGCAGGTCAGCCGTCGTGGTGATAAACAGATCCGGCTTGCGTTCTTCATCAGATGCGACGGGAGTCAACTGCGGTCCGGCACAGATAATCTCTTCCCCATCCAGCAGCACCTGGATATCGGCCCACTGTCGATGGTACTCGGTATGTCGCTGCTCCCGCAGTTGGGTAGACGCCGGGCCAATGGTGCAGAACCAGGTCGCGCCCGGTGGTTGAAAACGTCCATCATCCCGCGCCTGCAGCGCCGCCAGAGTACACTCTGGCAGATCGAGGATGGCCCGAAATGCGCGAGGTAACCCTGCCAGCGGCAGGGCATTAAGGTTTCCTACAATCATCGACTACTCCTTTACCCACTCAGGCTGGATGCGAACGTACTTGATAGCCTGGCGGAAATAAGTGTAAGCAATGTGCAGCGCGCCGTCGGCGCTCTGCTTGATGCTCGGATAGGAGAACTCACGGTTGAGCTTTTCCTGCGAATTGTTCGTCATACAGTAGCCATCGCCCTCATCCAGGTGGCGCTGCCACGGCCAGCTTTTACCGCCATCAGGCGAAATCGCCACCGTCATTGGCGCGCGCGGCGCCCCCCAGAAGGCACTGCGACCACTGGTCACCTCCGGCTCTTTGCGCCCGTCACCATCGTCAATTTCATCGTACAAAGAGGCACGGCGCTCCAGCGCGCCTGCTGCACTCATAAAATTGAACACCAGCGCCAGACTACCATCCGCCAGGGTCGTCACCTGAATGGACGAGTTGTTATTCGGCAGGCTGGTTGGTTCAGGTACAGACCAGCTCTCACCGCCATCGGTCGACTGGCTGTAGTAGATATTGTCTGCCCAGCGGCTACGGAACAGTGCCACCAGGTTGCCATTTTGCAGCGCAGTAATATTCATGTGTACGCAGCCCAGGCTTTCCGGTACTTCCACATCACGCCAGGTTTTTCCCTGGTCAGAGGAGATTTTCACCGCGCTGATGTCATCATTGCCAACCCACTTCTCACCCGGTTGCGTGCGGCAGTAGAAGACCGGCAGCAGCCAGTTACCATTTTCCAGCACCGTCACCGGCTGGCGGATAAAGGTGCCGGGTTTGTCGAGCAGGGTGGCAATCTCTCCCCAGCTCTGCCCCAGATCCGAAGACTGACGGAAACGTACGATAGCGGTGTCCTGGTTGCCGGAGAGCTGGGCTGTCCACATCAGCCACAACACGTTATCAGGAGCGAGGAACAGTACCGGGTTTTGCTCAGAGCGGGTCGGGTCGTCAGACAGTTTAACCGCCTCACTCCAGCGATCGCTGCCCGGCATAAGGCGCGAGCCCCACACTGAAATATCCGCCACACCTTCCTGCGTGCCGCCAAACCAGACGCACATCAGCGAGCCATCCGGCAGCGGTAAAATGTTGGCAGCATGGTTTTGCGGGCAGGGTGACGGCAGCATTGCGCTCAGAACCTGCGCATCTTCCTGCTGACGAAGCACACCATCACGATTAACGGTAACGGACATATTAAACTCCACTATTTTGAACGGGTGTTGGCGCTTTATCCGCCGCTTTATTGGGGATCAGGCGGTCCAGGACCATGATCACCGCAGGCGTTATCAGCGCGATATACATATTGTTAATACCAAACGGGTCACCCAGCAGGTACCAGACAGAGGTCACCACACAGGCGCCAATCAGACCAGCATTCGCCCCACGGGTGCTCTTAAAGAAAGGTGCATAGAAGGCGATAACCGCCACCACGGTAATGGACAGACGAATCGCACGCGTAAAGAAGGAGAGCTTCAGCACTTCAGGCACCAGCAGCACGAAAATCAGCGGCAGGAAACCAATGAACAGTGACAACCAGCGTGTGGCTTTGAACTCCTGTTCCGGCGTTGGGTTACGGTAAGGCACATAGAAATCCTTCACCACCAGCGAGGCGATAGCCAGCGCAACGGTACTCACGCTCACGAAGATGGAAGCAACAAGTGACGTTGTCACAAGTCCGGCAATCCACGGGTTCATATCCTGCAGGAAGATGGGCATGGCGTACAGGCTGTTGATTTCCGGGTGCAGATACTTAGCCGCCACACCAATAATGGCGATAGCCAGTGAAATTGGCAGGCAGAACCAGAAGGCTATCCAGGTGGAACGCTTCGCTGTTTTTACATCTTTGGTAGAGCAGATAGCCTGAATCACAAACTGGGTGCAGAAAATCGAACCAATGGTACCAATCAGCCACGCAAAGATGGTGCTCGGGCCAAAGTTACCGTCCCAGGTCCAGTAGAAGTGCGGCATCTCTCTGACCATCGGCGTAAAGCCGCCGGTTTTGTACAGCGCAAAGCCCATGATGACCAGAATACCAAAATACTTCAGCGCACTATGTAGCAGGGTAACCCAGGCCACTCCTTTCATACCGCCGTAAGCAAAATAGAAGGTACTGACGATAGCGGTAATAAAGGCGGCTACCGGCAGGCTCACTTTCAGCACCGTGGCAATCGCCGCCGCGCCGCTGACGTAGTTACCCACGTTCACCAGCAGCAGGGCGTAAATCATGATGACAGAGATGATATTTTTAGTACTGGTGCCGTACTTCTCGGCTATCGCACCTGAAATGGTGATTTTTCCGGTGTTATAGATGCGCTTAACCAGCAGCAGGCCAAACAGCGGAAAGCCAATCGCCGCGCCGAGAACGGACCAGGAGGCGGCAATACCACCCTCGAAGGCCGCCTGCGCAGTACCGATGGTAGATTTTGCGCCAATGTATTCAGACATCAGCAGGATCCCGACGAGGAAGGCGGGCATAGCGCGGGAGCCTTCCATAAAATCGCCGGAGTTTTTACTGCGTAACCGGAACGTAAGCCAGGTAGTAAAGACGATATAGACAATCACTATACCGACGATAATCAGGGTATCTTGAGAAGTAAACGTGTTCATCTTAGCCTCTCTTCAGGGCGTGTGAATCCAGGGCACCTGAGGTGCCCAATATTGTTATGCTAAAAAAATGCGCCTTAGTGCAGGTACTGGTTCACTATCTGGCGGATCTGCTGTTGTTGTTCATCGCTAAACGTGACGGCGTAACGGCTGGCCCCGACATCGTAGCCCATGAGTTGTAGTGCTTTCTTCACCGCGGCCGGTGAGAAACCAATGCTGTAAAGATCGGTACGCAGGCCGGTTACATTCTCCTGGGCCTGTCGCGAACCTTCGATATCGCCAGCTTTAAAGCGTGCCCAGATGCTGTTGATCTCTTTCGGCGCAACGTTGGCAAGCCCCGAAATGCATGCAGAGCAGCCTTCCACAAAACCTTTGTGAATCAACGAGTCCGGGCCATTGAGTACGTCGAAGTTGTCAACATCCTTCACCGCATTCAGATAACCACTCAGACTCTCGTAGCTGCCTGCACTGTCTTTAATACCGGCAATGTTCGGGTGTGAGGCCAGGGTGCGCACGGTCTGAGGGTCGAGCGTGTTGCCGGTGCGCGCAGGGATGTTGTACAGAAATACCGGCACGCTGAGGGCATCAGCCACGGCGGTATAGTGGGTAATGAGTTCGTGTTGTTTTAAGGGGACAAACCAGGGGGTGATGACGGAGACGGCATCGACGCCCAGTTTCTCAATTTGCCTGCCCAGTCGTATGGTTTCGCGGGTTGAAATCTCGCCAATATGGGCCACGACACTGGCGCGCCCTTTAACCTGGTTCACGCAGGTTTCGGTTACCGCTAACTTTTCCTGCTCGTTAAGCACGAAAAATTCACCGTTGGTGCCACCGCAGAAGATGCCATTACCGGCGCTAAGCTGGCGTTCAACCTGCTGTTGTAGCGACGACAGGTGCAGCGCACCGTCCTCATCGAAAGGTGTGATGATTGCCGTCAACACGCCTTCTATTTTCTTGCTCATTACAGCCTCTACATGAATCATTATTTAAACAGTGTCTGATAAATCGCCTGCACGTCGTCGTGACTGACGGTGCAGGGTGCGTTGTTCATCAGGCGTTTCACGTTCAGCGCGGCGTCGGCGAGAGACGGGATATCAGCACGCGGCACGCCCAGGCTTTCCAGGTTGTCCGGGAGCTTCAGACGCCGGACGAGATCGGCAAAGAACTGCACCAGCGCGTGGGATTTCTCTTCATTATTCAGTGAGGTATCAGCGCCTGGCACCAAATCCCACACCTCGGCAAATTTCTCAACGGCGTGAGGACGAACCACTTTCATGCAGGGTGCCAGCAGGATGGCGTTCGCCACGCCGTGCGGCAGGTGATATTTGCCCCCAAGTGGGTAAGAGAGCGCGTGTACGAGATGCGTACCCGCATGGGTAATTGCCGCACCGCCGTAATAAGAGGCCCAGAGCATCTCCAGCCGCGCTACCAGGTTGTTCGGTTCGTTCACCGCAGTTTCGATGTTGTGCAGTAGTTTGCGCAGGCCGGTGAGGGCAACGTTATCGCTGACCGGATTGGCGATGGTGGCAGTAAAGCACTCAATCAGGTGGCACAGCGCGTCAATGCCGGTGGAAGAGGCGATATGTGCAGGCATGCTGGTGGTCAGTTCGGGCAGCAGCGCAACATAGTCCGGTAACAGTACTGGAGAGATGATACCAATTTTGGTGTCCTGTTCCGGGATCGCCAGTATGGCGTTCGGCGTCGCTTCCGAACCCGTGCCGGCAGTGGCCGGGATCAGCAAAGAGGCGATACGTTCAGTGGGTTTTACCCCCTCCAGCAACGCCTCCAGGCCAGGCGAACCTGGGTGATGCAGTACCGAGAGCAGCTTGGTGACATCAAGCACACTGCCGCCGCCAATGCCCACTACCAGATCAATGGCGCTTGCCGGGGCGCTGGCCATAATCGTCGCCACATCATGCTGGCTAGGCTCGGGTGGAACTGTATCGATTATCTGTACCTGACGACCTTCCGCTGTCAGCAGCGCAAGGATCTGCCGGGTGGCCTCCAGCTTAATGACATTGGCGTCACTCACCAGTAAGAGGTTTTTCTTACCCGCCAGCAACGGTGCCAGAGAGGGAATCGCTCCCGCACCGCTAATGAGGGTGCTGTTAATCGTAACCACAACATTCTCCTGTCTTTCCGGGTGGTGATTGAAGTTAATCATCAAAATTCAATCACCGTCACTGTATGGCCTGAATTTATAAATTATTCATAAATTAAATAAGTTGATCTTGCTCACATATAATCAATCATGATTGAATATAATCATAACCAGAAACGAAACGACCCGGAGTTGGGATGAACGAACAGATTGCAGAACACAGCGTGGTGATTCTGGCCGATGATTTTACCGGTGCGAACGATGCGGGGGTGAGCCTGGCTCAGGTCGGCATACAGGTAGAAGTCGTACTGGATGAAAGCGACGTCAGCAACGCTCAGGCGCGTATCTTTAATACTGACAGCCGAGCGCTACCGGCGAGCGTTGCTGCGAAACGGGTGGCCGTACTGACTGAAAAACTGCTACGCCCGGGCAAACCCGCCTGGCTTGTTAAGAAGATTGACTCAACGCTTCGGGGCAATCCGGGGGCGGAAGTGGCCGCAATGCAGCGCGCAGCGGGTGTGGCGGCGGTAATTATCGCGCCCGCCTTTCCCGCCGCCGGACGCGTGACCCGCAACGGGCACTGTTATGTAAACAATGTCCTGTTGACGGAGACCGAATTTGCCAGCGACCCGAAAACACCCATTACCAGTGCGGATGTAGGGGCGCTTTTTTCTGGCCCGCGCCTGTACGCACAGCCTGATGACCTGCCAGCGATTCTCGAGTCCGCGACCGCGGAGAAACCGGTAACCGTGATAGTGGACGCCCAAAGCGATGCGGATCTGGATGCCGTCGTGCTTCACGCTATGCGGGCATCGGTTCGCCCGTTATTGGTAGGTTCTGCAGGGATCTGTGATGCGCTCTCGCGTCGGTTGGCTCCGGCAACCCAGAAGAGGGTGCTGGCAATTGTCGGCTCTATGAGTGAAATCGCTCAACAACAGATTGCGGCCGTCGTTGCTCATCCGCGACTGGTGCACCTCTTTATTGATATCAACCCTCTGTTTTCAACCCCGACAGTCGATTACCGCGCAGCGATTGTCGCGGCGTTGAAGGCCGGGAAACACTGCCTGGTGCACACCTGCCCGGATGAACAGGCGCGCCACCAGGTGGCAGCCCTGTGCGAACGCTGGGGTGTTTCACGGGTTGAATGTGGTGAGCGAATTTGTGCGTTTCTGGGACAGCTCACGCGTGAAGTTCTGGCAGAAACCCAACCGGATGCGCTCTATCTGTCGGGCGGGGACGTTGCGATTGCGGTAGCGCGCAGGCTCGGCGCAAAAGGGTTTCGCATTCAGGGCCGCGTCGCAGGCTGTGTGCCCTGGGGATATTTTTCAGGTTGCGAATGGCAACGACCAGTGATGACCAAAGCAGGGGGCTTCGGCGATGAAGCCACACTGCATGAGGTATTGAATTTTATTGAGGAGAAATCGAGTGACTAATGTTATTGCCGTAACGATGGGCGACCCGGCAGGGATTGGCCCGGAGATTATTATTAAATCGCTGGTTGAGGGGGAACTGTCAGGCGCCCCGGTTGTGGTGGTTGGCTGTGCGCAAACCTTTAACCGTATTCTGGCATTAAACATCACCCCTCATGCGGAACTGCGCATTATCGATCAGGTGAGCCTGGCCCATTTTGCACCCGGAGTCATTAATGTTCTGGACGAGCCGCTGGAAAACCCGCAGGCATTAGAGGCGGGTAAAGTGCAGGCGCAGGCAGGGGATCTGGCTTACCGCTGCGTGCGTCGTGCCACAGAACTGGCGATGGCCGGTGAGGTAAAAGCCATTGCCACTGCGCCACTGAATAAAGAAGCGCTGCATCTTGGGGGGCACCATTATCCGGGGCACACCGAGCTGCTGGCGAAGCTGACCAATATCAACGATTATGCAATGGTGCTCTACACCGATAAGCTCAAAGTTATCCATGTCACCACCCACATTGCTCTGCGAAAATTCCTCGACACGCTGAATCAGGATCGCATCAAAACCGTGGTACGTGTGGCTGATGCTTTCCTGAAGCGGGTGGGTTTTGCTAATCCGCGTATCGCCGTCGCCGGGGTAAACCCACATGCGGGTGAAAATGGTTTATTTGGTGACGAAGAGATAACCACCGTCGGCCCGGCCGTGGAGGCGATGAAGGCTGAAGGAGTGAATGTCACCGGCCCATGCCCGCCCGATACCGTGTTTATGCAGTGTCATGAAGGGATGTATGACATGGTGGTGGCGATGTATCACGATCAGGGGCATATTCCGTTAAAATTGCTGGGCTTTTATGATGGGGTTAATATCACGGCGGGCCTGCCATTTATCCGTACCTCTGCGGATCACGGCACCGCATTTGATATCGCCTGGACCGGGAAAGCAAAACCGGAGAGCATGGCGGTATCCATCCAGTTAGCGATGCAAATAACGCGAGAATAATATGAAGGGATATAACCGGTTAGAGCAGATTATGGACTATCTCAAAAGCCATAATCTGGTGACGGTAGACCAGCTGGTGAGCGCCACCAGCGCGTCACCCGCGACCATACGTCGGGATCTTATTAAGCTCGACCAGGAAGGGGTTATCAGCCGTTCCCACGGTGGTGTGACCCTGAACCGGTTTATTCCCTCTCAGCCGACCACGCATGAGAAGATGCAGCGCAACCTGACCGAGAAACACGCCATTGCCACCGCAGCGGCGTCGCTGGTGAAAGCGGGGGATGCCATTGTACTGGATGCGGGCACCACCATGATTGAACTGGCGCGTCAGCTTACCCATCTTCCGCTACGGGTTATCACAAGCGATCTGCACATAGCACTGTTTCTGTCGGAGTTTAAGCAAATTGAGGTGACCATCATTGGCGGGCGTATCGATGATACCAGCCAGTCATGCGTGGGTGAGCATGGGCGCAAACTGTTGCAGGGGATCTGGCCGGATGTGGCTTTTGTCAGTTGTAACGGCTGGGACCTTGAAAAGGGCATTACCTCGCCAACGGAGGAAAAAGCGGCCCTGAAACGGGCGCTGATTGATAACGCAGGGCGTCGGGTGCTGCTTGCCGACAGCAGTAAATACGGGGCCTGGTCGCTGTTTAATGTTGCCCGCCTTGACTCACTGACGGATATCATCACCGATGCTCAACTGAGTGATGAGATCCGCCAGCAACTCACCGTGCTGCCGGGGCGGTTAACCATAGCCGGTTAACCCACTAACCCCGTCAGGGCAGGCGGGAGATATTCTCTTTTATCACCGAAACGGAGTGGTGGAATTTGGCCACTTCGTCCTCTTCGAGCTGTAACTCAATGATTTGTTGTACGCCGCTTTGCGCCAGTACTGCGGGTACGCCAATGGCGACATTGTTCACCCCATATTCACCGTCCAGCACGCAGGAGATGGCCAGCGCCCGGTGGCTACCGGTAAAAATATTGCGGCAAATCTCAGCAATAGTGCCGGCGATACCATATTCGGTGCAGCCTTTTTTGGCATAGATTGCAAAACCATGTTTGCGCACCTGCTCGGCGAGCGCATCGCAATCCAGCGCCTGCCCGGTTTTACGCAACCAGACGTCGGCAATCGGCGAACCATATACCGACGAGTGCGACCAGACCGGAAACTGCGTATCGCCGTGCTCACCGAGAATAAAGGCATCAATACTCTGGGCACCAATATCGAGGGTTTGCGCCAGCGCGCGGCGCAGACGGGTGGTGTCCAGCCAGACCCCGGTCCCAATCACCTGATGGCGTGGCAGACCGGAAAGTTTCCACACCTGCCAGGTAATGATGTCACAGGGGTTGGTGGCCACAAGAAAAATACCGTTAAACCCGTTTTCCATCATCGACGGCACAATGTTTTTGACGATTCGCGCCGTGCTCTGTAACTCATCCAGACGGGTTTGTCCCGCCCTGAGCGGGCCGCCGGACACGGTGATGACGGCAATATCCACATCCGCACACTCGGTAACGTCGCGACAGGAAATGGTCATCATTCCTGGCATATACGCGGCCGCATCCGCCAGATCCTGCACATGCCCTTCTACCCGGTCACGATTGACATCAACCAGGATCAGCTCCTCTGCAATATTTTGATTTAACAGCGCATAGGCGGCGGATGCGCCCACGTTTCCGGTTCCTATGATCATAACTTTACGGGCTTTGGTATTCATTTCGGTTCCGTTCTCAGGATGACGTATGAGCGTAAAGTACCGCTCAGGCCGCGCCTTACGCAATGCAGCGCGGGCGTTATAAGTTAATTGTATGAATCAAGGCGGGTGCCAGGGGGTTAATTTAACAGGACATTCACAGGAGAGCGCCATGTACACCGTTATACCCGCGACCGCCCGGCAACCTGTTATCCGCACGCTGATTGCTGCCCTGGATGCCTGGCAGAGCGAATGCTATCCGCAGGAGAGTAACCATCTGCTGGATCTGAGTGAATTACCTGCGTCAACACTGGCGCTGCTGGCTATCCGTCATGAGAGCGGAGAAACCGTCGGCTGCGGTGCTGTGGTGCTGAACGGGGATGGCACCGGGGAGATTAAACGGGTCTATATCGATGCACGCCATCGCGGGCAAAAGCTGGGTGAATTACTGATTACCGCGCTGGAAACTGCGGCTCTGGCGCGGGGATGCCATACCCTGCGGCTGGAAACCGGCATTAAGCAACCGGCGGCCATCACCCTTTATGGTCGCTGCGGCTACCAGCAGCGCAGCGCGTTTGCCCCTTACGCCGACGACCCGTTAAGCATTTTTATGGAGAAGGATCTGTCGGATCGTCATTCAGCAGGGCAATGAACGCCTCCAGATGGCGGGTTTTGGCCCCACGACGCCACACAAGCCAGGTGGTCAGCCATCGCCATTTTTCCGATAGCGGCCACGCCCCCACCTGATGATGACCGGGCATACTTTCCAGCATACTGCGCGGGATAAGTGCCACTCCTGCGCCAGCAATCACACAGGCCAGCATGCCGTGGTACGACTCCATCTCATGAATTTTACCGGGGGTAGCCTTGTCGGCGTGAAACCAGCTTTCAAAGTGGCGGCGGTACGAGCAGTTGGCACGAAAGGCGTAGATGCTGGAGCCGTTGACCTGAGACGCGCGTTCCACAGGCGCATGTCCATGAGGCGCCACAATCATCATCTCTTCACGGTAAACCGGAATGCCCTCAAGGCCCGGATGCACAATCGGCCCGTCAACGAAGGCCGCGCTGAGGGTTCCCTCCAGTACACCGTCAATCATTTTGCCGGACGGGCCGGTCGCCATATCAAACTGAATACGCGGGTAACGCTGGTTGTATTTCGCAAGCGTTGCCGGTATGCGCACGGCGGCGGTGCTCTCCAGCGAGCCGAGTGAGAAAAGCCCCTGGGGTTCATCCCCGGCCACTACCATCCGCGCTTCATCCACCAGCGCCAGAATCTGCTGGCTATAGCGCAGGAAACTGTGGCCTGCGGGGGAGAGGCGCAGACGCTGATTTTCACGAATAAAGAGCGCGACACCCAAATCCGCTTCAAGCTGGCGGATACGAGTCGTCAGGTTTGAGGGTACACGATGCACTTTCTGCGCGGCCTGGGTAATGCTACCGGTCTGTGCCACGGCGTTAAACATTTCAAGTTGGGTCAGATCCATTTCGTTCTCTCACCGTGAATGGTTTGCTTAATATTATTCACTTTTAAGAAAGAGTAAACCGGGCGAGGATAGCGCCGTTCCCACACGGAGAGAAAATTATGTCGATATCACCTGCTACTCACGCCATGTCTGTTAACCCGGCAACCGGCGAAACCCTCTCTGCCCGCCCGTGGGCCACGCCTGATGACGTGGACGCGGCACTGACACTCGCTGCAAACGGCTATCGTCAGTGGCGTAAGCAGCCTGTCTGCGAGCGCGCGGCGCTGCTGCGTAAGGTGGGCGCTGTTTTGCGCGAACATGGCGAAGAGATGGCGCAGCTCATCACCCTTGAGATGGGCAAACCCATTGCTCAGGCGCGTGGAGAGGTCAGTAAGTCAGCCAGCCTCTGTGACTGGTATGCCGACCAGGGTCCGGCGATGTTAAACAGTGAAGCCACAACCGTGGAAAATAACCGTGCGACCATTGAATACCGCCCGCTGGGGCCGATACTGGCGGTGATGCCCTGGAACTTCCCGTTATGGCAGGTGCTGCGCGGGGCGGTGCCCATTCTGCTCGCCGGAAATAGCTATCTGCTGAAACCTGCGCCAACTGTGTCGGGTTGCGCGGAACTTATCGGTAAACTCTTTACCAGGGCGGGGATCCCTGAAGGGGTATTTGGCTGGGTGAACGCTACCAACGAGGGGGTCAGTCAGGCCATCAAAGACGCACGTATTGCCGCCGTCACGGTGACCGGCAGCGTGCGTGCCGGGGCGGCAATCGGGGCACAGGCCGGAGCGGCGCTGAAAAAATGTGTGCTTGAGCTTGGCGGATCAGACCCCTTTATTGTCCTGAACGATGCCGACATTGACCTTGCGGTGAAAGCGGCAGTGACTGGACGCTACCAGAATACCGGGCAGGTCTGTGCCGCCGCGAAGCGCTTTATCGTTGAAGCAGGCATTGCCGACCGCTTTACGGAGAATTTTATTGCCGCGGCTGCCGCTCTGCAGCAGGGTTCACCGCAGGATGAGAAGCACTTTCTGGGGCCAATGGCCCGCTTTGATCTGCGTGATGAGCTGCACGCCCAGGTGATGGCAACGATTAATGAGGGGGCAACTCTGGCGCTGGGCGGTGAAATACCTGCTGGGCCAGGGAATTACTACCCGGCAACCGTGCTGACCCACGTTACGCCGCAGATGACGGCGTTTCGTCAGGAGATGTTTGGCCCGGTCGCGGCTATTACTGTTGCCCGCGATGCGGAGCACGCTCTGGCGCTCGCCAATGACAGTGAATTCGGTCTGTCGGCGACGGTGTTTACCACCAATAATGCGCTGGCTGAAGATTTTGCTTCGCGTCTTGAGTGTGGCGGAGTCTTTATTAATGGCTTTAGCGCCAGCGATGCCCGGGTGGCGTTTGGTGGGGTGAAGAAAAGTGGCTTCGGTCGCGAGCTGTCTCATTTTGGCCTGCATGAGTTCTGTAATGTGCAAACGGTCTGGAAAGAGAGAGTTTAACCTTTCGCGCGCCCGTGCAGGGCGCGCCATGCCTGCCTGTCATGGTGCTGTCATTATTCTTTCGTAGACTCACGATATTCGTAAGGTTATAGAAGAATATCATGAACTTAACACAAATTTTTCGCCGCATTTTCCGGCGTGTTTTCCCACGGGATTTTGGCTTGCTCGCAGGTATCTTCTGGATTATTGGCCTCTTTTCCGCACTACAGATTGCCACCTCGGTTCTGCTTTCCACCTCACTGAACGACGCCCGACATAACGAACAGCTTAACCAGCAGGCGCATATGCAGCAGGTTAAGGTCGATGAAGCACGCGTGTCGCTCCTTGCCGCAAGCGATCTGCTCAACCGCGCCGGTGTTTACTTTATGCAGGATAAAGAGACCGGCTCTGAGGGTAGCTGGCACAGTCTGATGGACGAAACGCAGCAGGCGCTGGCTAGCTCGCAAAAGGCATGGCAGGCGTGGCTGGCGCTTAATCCGCCAAAAGACGAGGGGTTGGTGAACAGCTATCAGCTGTTTTACGGCGCCATCAAAGAGCAGGCGGACGGCCTGGTGAAGACACAATCTATTGATGCGTTTTTTGCCGTACCGGCCCAGGCATTCCAGGCAGACTTTAATGAAAATTATGCCCGTTTTCAGCAGGGCAGTGAGCAGCAGGCGGACCGTGGGCGTCAGGCACTGATGGGGAATCTGGCGCAGTTACAACATGTGTTTGTACTGGTGCCGGCGCTACTTGCCGTGATTGCCATTGTGGTCTGGTTTACCATGTCCCGATGGGTAATTACCCCGCTGCGTCGGTTAATTGCCCATATCAACACCCTTGCCGCGGGCGATCTTTCAGCGCCACTTCCGGCAGTGAAACGCTTTAACCGGGAGATCAACCAGATTGGCCTGAGCATTGACACTATGCAGCAGGGACTGCAGCAGCTGGTCATCCAGGTCAGCCATGCCACCCGTTCGATGGCCTCTAATATTGACAATCTGGCAGATGGAAACCAGAAGCTCTACCTGCAATCAACCCGTCAGGCGAAGGAACTTGAGGATGTCACCTCGCATATTGCCAGTCTGGAAACCTATGTAGAGGGCAATACCGGTTATGCGCAGCTTGCCAGCCAACGGGCCGACGAGGCGCGTCAGGCCGCCGCGGGTGGGGACAGTATGATGGAGACGGTGAATCAGTCGATGCGTAAAATCGTCGATCGTGCCGCGGAGATGCGCGGCATCGTACAGATGATAGACGGGGTCGCTTTCCAGACCAATATTCTGGCCCTCAACGCCGCAATAGAAGCCGCACACGCGGGTAATCATGGTCGCGGCTTTGCGGTCGTTGCGAAAGAGGTGGGGTTGCTGGCACGTAAGAGCAGCCACTCAACGCAAACCATCCAGCAACTGATCAACCATTCGCTTCAGGGAATAGAGGAGGGTTCGCAGGCGGTCAGTAAACTGGAAGACAATCTGCAGCAGGTGACCGGTCTGGTGGGGCATCTGAGTGGGTTGCTTAATGATATTTCCGCGGCGACGCTGAGTCAGGCTGAAAACATTCATCATATGACGCGCCAGCTACACGCGCTCAACCATGTAGCAAAGCGAACGGGGGAGCTTGTGACCCACACCACCGAGGCCTCGGTTCAGTTGCATGAGGACTCTCACCGACTTATTCAGGCGGTTTCTCGTTTTCGTCTCCCGGCATGAACTTTGGTATACTCGCAGCCCGATTTTAGCGGTGAGTAAGGTCATAGCGTGGCAAAGGTGTTGGGAAATGGGATGCTGGAGGCGCTGCTGGAGCAGGTTCGCCCACTGTTGGGGCGTGGAAAGGTGGCGGATTACATTCCTGCGCTTGCAGAGGTCAGCCCGGATAAACTGGGCATCGCTATCAGCACCGTCGGTGGGGAGCATTATCAGGCCGGTGACGCGCAGGAGCGGTTCTCCATTCAGTCGCTCTCAAAAGTGCTCAGCCTGACCGTGGCGATGAACCATTACGATGAGGCCGAAATCTGGACGCGCGTTGGTAAAGATCCCTCCGGCCAGCCGTTTAATTCCCTGGTTCAGCTTGAAATGGAGCAAGGGAAACCGCGTAATCCCTTTATTAACGCCGGGGCGCTGGTGGTCTGCGACATGCTGCAAAGTCGCCTCAGCGCACCGCGTCAACGAATGCTGGAAATTGTACGAAAACTCTCCGGCACGCCGGATATCGGCTTTGACAGCGTGGTCGCCCGCTCTGAATTTGACCACTCTGCCCGCAATGCAGCCATTGCGTGGCTGATGAAATCTTTTGGCAATTTTAATAACGATGTCGCGACCGTGCTGCAAAATTACTTCCATTATTGCGCGCTCAGGATGAGCTGTAGCGAGCTTGCGCGCACGTTTCTGTTCCTGGCCGATCGCGGCCGCTCGCCACAAAGTGATGTACCAGTATTAACGCCTCAGCAAAGCCAGCAGGTCAATGCCCTGATGGCGACGAGCGGGATGTACCAGAATGCAGGGGAGTTCGCCTGGCGGGTAGGGCTGCCTGCTAAGTCGGGCGTCGGAGGAGGCATTGTCGCCGTCGTTCCCCATGAGATGGTGATTGCCGTCTGGAGCCCTGAACTGGATGAGGCAGGTAATTCACTGGCGGGCATTGCCTTACTGGAGGCGTTAACGCAGCGCCTGGGGCGGTCGGTCTACTGATGACGAATCTCAACCCACTCTTTGCGCGTCTCGCACGCTCAACCTTTCGTTCGCGCTTTCGTCTCGGAATAAAAGAGCGACAGTACTGCCTGGATAAGGGCGCACCCGTGATAGCGCAACACGCGGCAGATTTTGTGGCGCGTCGACTCGCGCCTGCGCTTTTGGCAAATGACGGGAAACAGACGCCGATGCGGGGCCATCCGGTGTTTATCGCGCAGCATGCCACGGCAACCTGCTGTCGTGGCTGTCTTGCCAAATGGCATAACATCCCTGCCGGCATTGCCCTGAGTGACACGCAGCAGCAGTACGTTGTCGAGGTTATTTACCAGTGGCTGGTACGACAAATGAACGCGTGAGGGTAACAAACCCAGTTTAAAGGCATGTTAGCAAGCTGTTATCAGAGCATTGCATGTTAAGCTATGTGTTAACGTTACCCCGCCCCATTGATTCGTTCTGCCAATGACCTGGATTACTCTTTGATGCGTGTTTTTTTTGCTGGCCCCTTCCGACCTTTCCGGCAGGACAGACCGCTTATCAACGCGGTGCTTATTTTTACAGTAACCACGCTGCTTTATTGCGTTGGCGCTATGCTGCGCCTGGTAGATGAACTGTCGCTGTTCTGGCCATTAAATGCGGTGATGGCTGGTATTTTCGCCCGCTACGCCTTTCTGAACCGCTGGTATTTATATCTGCTTTCTTTCACCGCTATGCTGCTTTATGACGGCGTGACCACCACATGGGGGGGCGCGTCACTTCTTATTAATCTCTCCAATATGGTCTTTATCCTGACCATGGCCACGCTGGTGCTGAGAGAAAAACGGCTGATGCCCCGGACGCCGCAACCTGTCAATGCCCTTAATCTTTTCAGCTACTGCCTGGTCTCTGCCATGCTCTGCGCCCTGTTCGGGGCGGTGGCGTCCGTGGGTATTGGCGGACTGGGCTTCTTCAGCCTCTATTGCGACTGGTTTAGCGAGCAGTTTTCGACCGGCGTGTTAATTCTGCCCTGTATGCTGACGTTCAGTTGGCCACAACGGGCGCCCGTGTTCAGAAGTAAAAACCTGTTGCCCGTACTGGCGCTGGTGGCGTCGGTTGCGGTCTCTGTCTGCATCGGCGGCGCAGGCAGCCTCGCGTTTCCTCTGCCTGCGTTAATCTGGTGCGCGGTAAAATACCCGCTTCCGGTGACCTGTCTGATGACCCTTATCACGGGTGGGGTGGAAATTATCCTGATGGCTAATGGCATTATTAATATTTTCGTGGCCTCGCCGCTGGAGATGCCGCGGATGTTTTCCGCTCGTCTGGGTATTGCCACGATGGCGATTTGCCCGGTTATCGTTTCGGTTAGCGTCGCCACCATCAATCGTTTAATTCGTCAGGTTTCATTGCGGGCGGATTTCGATTTCCTTACCCAGGTTTATTCACGCTCCGGACTCTACGAAGCCCTGAATAATGACAGCTCGATTTTTATAAATAAGCACCTTACCGTCATGCTGTTGGATGTCGATTATTTTAAAAGCGTTAATGACAATTATGGCCATGAATGCGGCGACAAGGTGCTGAAATCCTTTGCCCAGCAGGTCAGGCAGGAAATCGGTGATCGGGGTATCGTCGCCCGCATGGGCGGAGAAGAGTTCGCGGTGGTCGCCATAACCACGGATCCCACTCAGGGATACCAACTGGGCGAACAGGTTCGTCGGGCCATTGAAGCCCAGCACTTTATGTGGCGGCAGAACAGTTTACGTCTGACGGTCAGCATTGGCGTCAGTAACGGGCAGGTCCGGACAAAACGGCTCACCGACGTTTTTAATAAGCTACTCGCACAGGCTGACGAATATCTTTATCTGTCAAAAAAAGCGGGGCGCAACTGCACCAGTATGCAGGAGATGGCACCGACAATACGTAACCCCCAGGTGACAGAGCCAGAAGCGCTCTGTTAAACGCCAGTCTGCTATGCAACATTATCGCGAAACCCTGGTAGCAGGTTATTAAATTGCTTGCTACACATTTTCTTCGTCAATATTATTAATCGTTATACGCTTCGGAATTCCCATACGTCATGAACGTACCTGATAATTTGCACAAAAGTTCGCGGGTGACTGGCAGCGCCTTTGTCAGAAGAATGTACCTGATGCGTATCCTGGGAACGTTTTTATGTTTCTTCCCCATTCTCTCCGTTCTTATTGAACTCAACAGGCCACTTTGGTTGTTGGTGTTGTTAGGCCTAAACGCCTTCATCTGGCCTACGGTTGCCTTTGCGCGCGCCCGCCAGGCCGCAACGCCGTTACGTGCGGAACACGACAATCTCGTTATGGATGCGGCGGCTGGTGGATTCTGGATTGCGATGATGGCGGCAAATCCCCTTCCTTCCGTTGTGATTGCCACCATTCTTATATCAGACAGACTCTCCGCTGGCGGCAGTGAGCTGATGCGTAAAGCCGCACTGACAATGGTGGCCGCGTTCTGCGCTGGATGGATAGCGCAGGGGATGGAGATTGCTCCGGTGGTTACGCAGCGCACCATGTTTGCCACGCTCCCCTTAATCGCGGTTTATATGGTGGCGCTGAGTGTCTTAACGGACACCATTGCCGTAAAACTGCGCTTCAAAAGTCGCGAGCTGGAACGTATTGCGATGATGGATCCTCTGCTGGATATCGCTAACCGACGGCTGCTTGAACAGCGTATCCAGTTCGAACTGGATCAGTTCAACCAGGCGCCGCTGCACGCCGCGCTTATCTCAATCGATATTGATAACTTCAAAGAGGTTAACGATCGCTTTGGTCATGAAGCCGGCGATGCGCTTTTAGTCTCCGTCTCACATGTGCTTCACGCCGCCACGCGCAAAACGGATACCCCCGCGCGACTGGGCGGGGATGAGTTTGTTATTCTGATGCCCAATACCACCCGGGATGAGGCGATGGTGGTGGCGACACGCATCCTTGAAGCCACGGCACACATCACCGTAAAAGCCGAGCACAGCTTCCGCTGTACCCTCAGTATCGGCATCGCTGTTCTGACGCCGGGAATGTACAGCGTTCCCCACTGGCTGAAAGCGGCGGATGACGCGCTCTACCGTGCTAAGCGACAGGGAAAAAACCAGATCTACGCCCACTAAACCTGCTGAATACGCTACGCTTTATCCTATGCACCGCGACGTTGACGCTGCCTGTTTTTATCATCGCGGAATAGATCAGGTAATGAATAGCGAGAAAGCACCCTATGAAAGCACCTGCAACTCCTGCCAATGAGGAACAACGCCTGGCGTCACTTCGCGACTCAGGCCTTCTCGACACCGGTACTAACGAGCGTTTTGACCGTCTGACCCGGCTCGCAAAGCGGTTGTTCAATGTCCCGGTTGCCCTGGTTACGCTGGTAGGGGAACAAACGCTCCATTTCAAGACCAGTGATGGCATGGCCTATGAAAACCTGCCCCGAAGCCTCTCTTTTTGCGGTCATACCATTCTCAGTGCGTCGCCACTGGTCATAAATGACACCCAACAGGATGAGCGATTTAATGGCAATCCGTTGGTTCATGGCGAAGAGGGTCTGCGCTTTTACGCGGGCTACCCCCTTCATCTTCCCGATGGGGCCTCCGTGGGATCATTTTGTTTAATCGATCGCAGCCCACGTGATTTCACCCCCGCCGAACTCGAGATCCTGAAAGATTTTGCGCTCATTGTGGAAAATGAGTTCGCGGTAATGAGTGCGGCCACCACCGATGAGCTGACCGGACTCTTTAACCGCCGGGCTTTTGACAGCCTGGTCAGGTTCGCTATCTCCAGCGCCCGTCGCCGTGCTGAGCCGCTGGCACTGGCGTGGCTCGATCTGGATGGGTTTAAACAAATCAATGACACCTGGGGGCATAGCGAAGGTGATGAAGCCCTGAAAGCGATGGCGGGGGTGATGCGCGCCAGCTTCAGAGAGGCCGATCTGCTGGTGCGTTATGGCGGTGATGAATTTGCGGTGCTCTTCTCGGACACCCATGAGAATGGCGCATGGATAGCCGTCGAACACCTTGCGGAGCAGACGAAGGCCTGGAACGCATCCTCCGGTAAACCCTGGCAGCTGGCTTTTTCCTGGGGCGTCAGTGAGTTTGACCATAACAGCGAGGGAGACGTGAAGCAGTGGCTCAGGGATGCAGACGAAAAGATGTATGCCATGAAATCCAAAAACCATCAGGCCCGCGGGGCATAACAAAAAACTCTGACGCTGCGGATTGTGCAGTAGCCAGGGTCAATGCATAGTGGTTGTTTTTAAGGAATAAAAATGACCACGCCTGCTTCTCTCCAGTCCCTTACCGCGGACGAAATCACCTCCTGTATTAATGAACTTAGTCTCGTACTGGAAAACTGTGTACAGGGCGGTGCCTCTGTCAGTTTCATGTTGCCCTTTGATCGCGCTACCTCCATCGCTTTCTGGCAAAACGTCGCCCTGAGCGTTTCGCGAGGGGAGCGAGTGGTGCTGGTCGAACGGGACGGGCAGGGTATTGTTGGTACGGTCCAGCTCATCCTCGATCAACCCGAAAACCAACCCCATCGCGCAGACGTTGCGAAGTTACTGGTGCACGAAAGGGCCCGGCGTCAGGGTATCGCGGGCCGCTTAATGGCCGCGCTGGAAACCGCTGCACGGGACGAGGGTAAAACCGTACTGGTTCTGGACACCACGACCGGCAGCGGGGCCGAAATCTTTTACAGCCGGGCGGGCTGGCAAAAGGTGGGAGAAATTCCGCGTTATGCATTGATGCCGGATGGGGAAATGGCAAGTACCAGCATTTTTTATAAGTTTTTGTGATAGCCGTTAAATTTGTCTGCTCACTTTGATCAAAACAGGGGTTAGTGGTTTAAAAGTCTGATAAGTTATTACACCAATCCTCCCAGGTTGTATGACTAATCAAAAAAGGAACCCATTGTGAACACTGTAAACCGTCGCGATTTTCCCGGTGCTTCTTACCCTGAACGCGTGATTCAGTTCGGTGAAGGCAACTTCTTACGTGCTTTCGTTGACTGGCAGATTGACCTGTTGAATGAACACACCGATTTGAATGCGGGGATTGTGGTGGTGCGTCCTATTGACAGTACCTTCCCACCGTCACTCAGCACTCAGGACGGTTTGTACACCACTATTATCCGTGGGTTGAACGAACAGGGGGAGGCAGTCAGTGACTCCCGGTTGATTCGCTCCGTTAACCGCGAAATCAGCGTTTACAGTCAGTACGAAGAGTTCCTGAAACTGGCCCACAATCCGGACATGCGTTTTGTCTTCTCAAATACCACCGAGGCGGGTATCAGCTACCATGCCGGTGACAAATTTGAGGATGCCCCTGCGGTCAGCTACCCCGCTAAACTGACCCGTTTGTTGTTCGAACGCTTTACCCACTTCGCCGGCGCAGCGGATAAAGGCTGGGTAATCATTCCGTGTGAGCTGATTGATTACAACGGTGAGGCACTGCATGAGCTGGTTGTCCGTTATGCGCAGGACTGGGCGTTGCCGGCGGCGTTTACGCAATGGCTCAATGAGGCCAATACCTTCTGCTCAACGCTGGTTGACCGTATTGTGACGGGTTACCCGCGTGATGAAGTGGCTAAAATTGAAGCGGAACTGGGCTATCACGACAACTTCCTGGATACTGCCGAACACTTCTATCTGTTTGTTATTCAGGGGCCGGAATCACTGGCGCAGGAGTTACGTCTGGATCAGTTCCCGCTCAATGTGCTGATTGTCGATGACATCAAGCCGTACAAAGAACGTAAAGTCGCGATTCTCAATGGTGCGCACACTGCGCTGGTGCCGGTGGCTTACCAGGCCGGTCTGGACACCGTAGGGGAAGCAATGAACGACGCAGAAATTTGCGCGTTCGTCGAAAAAGCTATTTACGAAGAGATCATTCCGGTGCTCGATCTGCCGCGTAATGAACTGGCCTCGTTCGCGAGCGCCGTAACCGGGCGTTTCCGTAACCCCTACATCAAACATCAGTTGCTCTCCATTGCGTTAAACGGCATGACCAAGTTCCGCACCCGTATACTGCCGCAGCTGCTGAAAGGGCAGGAGACACAGGGCAAACTGCCTGCTCGTCTGACGTTCGCCCTTGCCGCGCTTATTGCTTTCTACCGTGCCGAGCGTAATGGCGAAGCCTATCCGGTCCAGGATGATGCACACTGGCTCGAGCGTTATCAGCAGTTGTGGACGCAGCACCGCGACCGTCAGATTAGCACCACGGAACTGGTACGAAATGTTCTGTCCGTGAGCGAACACTGGGAACAGGATTTAAGCCAGGTATCAGGATTGGTAGAACAGGTTTCTCTGGATCTTGATGCTATTCTGCTGCGCGGTATGCGTGACGCGGTAAAACCGCTCTGCTAATTCTCGTCGCCCACTAAAAAGGGGCGCTCTCAGTCTTTGGCCGGGAGCGCCTTTATTTTTACTCTGCTATTAGTTACAACATACTATTTATCAATCTACTATTCCCGACATTAACATCGGCGCAAAAACCACAAATAGCTCATCAGTGCGGCTGTTTCTTTCTATACTTTTAACAGCCACACACGCGTCGACGCCGTCGACCGGGGAAAACCGTTGTGCCTTAACAGGTTCAACACGAACGAAGAGGGGGACAAGCAATGGAAAAGCTTGAAAAGACATTACCGCTCGTCATGGGTCTGGTATTCGGTATCTCGCTTCTTGCCACGGCATGGGATATCTCATTCGTCAGTGCTTTGCCCTGAGTAGTGTCTGAAAGGGGGTATCCCCCTTTCAGATCCCCAGATACGCCCGCGTTTCCGGCTCGACCCGTTTAAACAGAGCAATGGCCTCTCCCTCTGATACCAGGTTTGTATATCCCATAATCAGTCCATATCGTTCAGTCACATCGCTGTACCACTCGGACAGTGGACTCACTCTGAGCTGATGTTGATGCCAGATCTTTGCCAGCCCGACATCACTGATAGGCTGTTTAAGGTATGCCACGATATGCATCCCGCCATCACGATTTTCCACTTCCAGACAGTCGGAGAAGACGTGGCGGAGCGCAGCAATCATCATTTCCCGCCGCTGCTGATAGAGCGCGCGCATTTTTTTGAGATGCCGGAAGAAGTGACCCTCGGAAAGAAAGCTGGCGACAATTTTTTGCGTCAATATCGGCTGGCCGTTTTCAGTGATCTCGCCTGTTTCATGAAAGGCATTGATTGTCGAACGGGGCATTACCAGGTAGCTGATGCGCAGCGAGGGCAGGATAGTTTTGCTGAAGGTCCCCATGTAGATAACCCGGTCATGCGTATCCAGGCTTTTCAGGGCAGGTAACACTTTACGTGTGTAATGAAACTCTCCATCGTAATCATCTTCGATAATCCATGCATTGTTTGCCCTGGCCCATTCCAGAAGTTGATGTTTACGGGGCAGAGAAAGCGTAACCGCAAGAGGACTATGGTGGGAGGGGGTGGTGAAAACAAACCGCGTGTCCGGATGGTGTGCAAGGAGATAATTAACATCAAGACCCTGGGCATCGACCGGTACCGTATGCAGATTTTTGACCGTTCTTTTAAGCAACTGCTGGCCAAAGAAGTAACCTGGATCCTCCAGTACGACTTTATCCTGCTCTTCGGCGAGCGTTGTGAGGATCAGGGAGAGATTATTACGATATCCACTCGTGATGAATATCTGATTGGCAGAACAGTTCAGTCCGCGAGAAATATTGAGATATCGGGCGATGGCTTCCCGCAGAGGCGGATAACCCATCAGTGGTGGATTGACCATCTCGGTAGCAGGCAGAGCGCGCAGCGTTTTTGCGGACAGTAAGAGCCATTTTTTTGTCGGGAACGCATCCAGCGCGGGTATTCCCAGCCGCATAAAGCCTTGCTGGTCTCGAAGATTGACGACAGAGGCGAGCGGGGTGTCCTGCAATGGCGGCTGGGGCGCGATTTTCTTAACGGCAGGGAGTTTTAGTTCAGGATTGATTCGGGTACCCCGGGCACCCTGAGTCACCAGATAACCCTCTCCAGCCAGAATGGCGTAGGCTGTCTCGACGGTTTTACGTGCGACCTTCAGTTCAGTGGCCAGCAATCGCACCGAAGGGACTTTATCGCCGGGTTTACGTAAGCCTTGAAGGATATCTTCTCTGAATCGTGCATAAATTTCACGATATCCTGTCTTCATGTCCTACCTCGAAAGTGGTTTTTTGCCTCTTTTTACTATGCCATAAATCCCTATTATTGGTTCGGTTGAATTAATAAATGAGGAAAATGAAATGAGCGCACGCGTGAACCACTTCCAGACAATACCAACACTGATCAAAACCCTTGGCGATGCCAGTATGGCGTCGCATAAAAGCAGCCTGGATGGTGGCATTAAAAATCTGGTGGATATCAGGGCATCGCAACTGAATGGCTGCGCATTTTGTCTGGATATGCACGTTAAGCAGGCTAAGTTACGCGGTGAGCGTGAATTACGCCTCTACCATATTGCTATCTGGCGTGAGTCGCCCCTGTTCAGTGAGAAAGAAAAAGCGGCGCTGGCCCTGACTGAATCGGTCACGCGCCCGGACGCAGAAGGGATATCCGATGCGCTTTACCTTGCAACACGTGACTATTTCACTGATGAAGAGATCTCGGAGCTGACGTTTGCTATTGCTCTGATAAATGCCTGGAACCGACTGCAGCTCCTCTCCCGCATGCAACCCGGCTCGCAGGATGCCGCTTACGGACTTGATCGTGCAGGGCTTCAATAAGAAAACTGACCTATGAATAAAATTTACACGTAGAAACAACGGAAGAGCGCGAAGTCAGAATATAAAGTATTGATGATTCGCACTTACTGAGAAGGGATATCTGGCAACCAGTAGTAGATGCATGATTATCCCGCTCTTTTTTACCAGCTTCCGTAAGGGTAAGTTTTGTCTTTAATAAAAGATTGCGTGGTCTGGGTATAACGGTATCCCCTGGTATGGTTGGTTATTCCTTTGCATACTTTCAGCTTGTCGCCGGACAGGGTGGTAATGGCACGGGGGATCAGCGGCACATTTTCGCCTCCGGCGCTGTTCTGTAGCCAGATACGGACCTTGCCTTCTGGTGCCAGCCCAAACAGCAGGGTGTCATACCATGCTGTTTCGCCCATTAGATCCTTACCCGTTGGCGTCAGCATAATATCCCGCAATGCAGGGTCAAAGATAATGCGAGTTTCGTAGGTCCTTTTGTCGATAATGGAGTCCCAGCAAAACAGCATCTCAGCGGGCGGCCGTGGGGCTTTATTAAACAATACCTGCATATAAACCCTGTTATGCCATGTTGAAAATGTATCTTCATCATCAGGCGTGTAATCCAGGGTGAGATATGAGGAAACGATATTGTTTGAATCAATAATCATTACCCGGTTAACTGAGGCACTAAGTGCGTAGGGAGTAAAAAAGACAAAACTCCATTTGCCATAAGGCATCTCATCCGCTTCTAATAAAGTGTGCGGAACTCGTGACGTACAGGCTGCTAACAAGCTTATAAAGATGACAGAAGCAATGATTAAGGCCCTCATATTTTATGTCCGTCCATGTCATAAATAGTTCGCTGCCAGTTATCGTCTGGCCGATTAACAAACCCAATAAGAACTGAGGGGTGAGCACCTCCCTGGATCATTCCTGTCTTATCAGTCTTAATCGGATTCCAGTGGGCAGAACAATGAATATACTCATCGCCGATGATATCCAGCTCATCTAGAGTAAAGGGTGGAGGTATCTTACCAGAGCGCACTGCTTTTCCCATTCTGATGGCTTTTTCGCGCAGCGGGATGAGTTCATCTGGAAGAGTAAATTCATCATTTGTTTCAACATTATCAAACAAAACGCCAGCATCTTGCGCTGCATCAAGCATGACCCGCAACACAACTTTTGACCAATCATGTTTTACTTTCCTGTTACGCACCGTTAATGCCGCATAATTTCTTTTCTGAGCAACACCATAACGATCCGGTGGTAATCGGTCATCACACCATGTTTCAGCGTTTGTTGGGGTAGTATGCACTATTGGTGCCATTGCAGATGCAAGCTTAAGCCCAGCCTTCTTTTTCAATGTCTGACGGTAGCCACGGGTTTGCTCACCAGGCAAATTGGCAGGAACAGTATCCGTTTCCGGGCGGGTTAGAAATAAATTTTCGAAAACGATTGGGAGGTAGCCTCCGCCAATATCGGAATGTACACCCGGCAGGCTTAGTTCGGGCCATGCAGGTTGCACACTATTTAAAGCAAAATTAAAGCGACACTCATTTTCTGCGGTAATATGAAAAACTTTCTCAGCCACGCCTGGCCGCAAGACAATATTCACTTCTCCGGTATCTGCTGTATGCGGATTTAAACCATTGACAGGCGTACCGATCGCAGCCACCGTGTCCATAATACCTATAAAACGAACTTTGCCTGCGGGTGCTCCCTTGTAAGGTATCTCACCTGTACCTTTACGTATGGCTTCGACGATAATAGATTCTTCAGCATGAATACGATTAGCAAAATGTCGGGCGGCGGCCGCACCACGGCTGAAACCAAAAATGTCAAACTGGAGGTTAGAAAGGATAAGCTCATTATCGGCAGGTAGTGTTGATGAGAGCTGTTGTATGCTTCTCGAAATTGTTGATGATAGAAGCGATATGGCTTTGTCCGTTTTGGCCAACACTCCAGTATCAGATATTCCAAGCCCCTGCCCGATGACGCTATCTGGTTTACCGGACTCTGTGCCTATGCCATCAATATATATCGCTTGCTGCATGTGTGTTTCATGCTTATTAAACTTTTTTCTATATAACGTCGCCAACCAGTGCACATTGGTGTAATAGCCTAAATAGCTTGTCGCACCAATACCTTTTACATCAAATGATGCATCTGCACATTGACGCAATAAGTCTTCTACAGCAGGGTCAGAAAAACCATGAAGGTCAGCGGTGCAGCCTTGCATCATGTTGCTGATATTAAACGCGTTATTACCGGTGCCATCAAAGAACAAACCCAGCGTAAGGGTAATTTCACGCAACTTTTCTTCCGTTTCGCATTGCTGGCAATCTTCTGAGGCTGATTGTATCTTCCCGACCAATGATTTCCGGCCAGACTGCGCCCGTTGTTCAGGTTCATACTGTTCATAAACTCCGTACTCAACGTTCAGCTTCGATGCGATCAGTTTGGCATGACAGGGGCAACTGCTTCTACTGTGCTGCGAGCCTGCCATCCGCCTGCCTCCACGGTATATTTCAGGTACGCCTCCGACAATAATGTAAATGCCGGTATGTTTGCCACACGTTACCCGATCGAACTCTCTTGCTTGCGGCTCTCCCTCAATAACGTAATCCTCAGCGCCATCAATAATGATTCCGCCGCAGGTTGTCCGGTCCCCGATAACTAAAAAGTGTCCTTTTGTCATAACCGTCCTTCCTTGTTCCGTAAACTTATCGTCACTACCTTTTAGAGTAGCAATTCGTCTGATACTGCAAACTTCAATGCCGTGTCAGACGATAAGCAAGCAGAGTAATTGAAAGTGGCTGTTGAGGAAGCTGAGGGAGGGGGATTTAGTAAGGAGAAGTGCTAAATTAGGATATGGATATGGAGAAAAAACCAGGTAACAGGACGCCGATAATTCTGCGTCCTGATCTACAATGACCCAGTTATTAGGCGTTCTGCATACGCAGCTGGAAGAAACGCACCGAATCGCGCAGCATTTCACTCTGCTCCGTCATTGACTGGGCGGCGACCGCTGCCTGTTCTACCAACGAAGCGTTCTGTTGCGTCACGGTATCCATCTGGTCTATCGCCAGGCTTATCTCTTTGATGCCCTGATGCTGTTCAGTGGATGCCGCAGAAATTTCCGCTACGATGTCGGTGACTTTATTCACGGAAGTCACTATCTGCTCCATTGCACGGCTGGCCGTGTCGGCATAACGCGATCCATCAGTAATTTTGTCGACGGTGCCTTCAATCAAAAGCTTGATCTCTTTGGCCGCCGAAGAACTTTTTTGCGCCAGGTTACGCACTTCCCCGGCGACCACGGCAAAACCTTTACCTTGCTCTCCCGCACGGGCTGCTTCGACGGCGGCATTCAGCGCGAGGATGTTGGTCTGGAAAGCAATGCCTTCGATTACAGAGATAATATCGACAATTTTCTGCGAGCTATGGGCGATTTCATGCATACGCTTGAGCATATCATCGACCTCTTTGCCGCCTTTTACCGCCGTCTGCGAGGTTTCACGCGCCAGTTCACTCGCCTTTCTGGCGTTATCAGCATTACTTTTCACGTTCTCAGTGATCTGCTGCATGTTGGAAGAGGTCTGAACCAGAGAGGCAGCCTGTTCCTCAGTGCGCTGAGAAAGATCGCTGTTACCTTGCGCAATTTCATTAGCGGCAAGCGATATGGATTCGCTGCCATTAATGATGCCATCAATAATTTCAGCCAGCTTACTGTTCATCAGCTTAATGGTTGCTAACAGGCTGTTATTGTCGTTGTCGCGTAATTGCACGTCGGCTTTCAGATTGCCCGACGCAATTTCATGCATAATTGATACCGCATAGGCGGGCTCGCCACCTAACTGGCGGGAGAGGCTGCGCGAGATAAAGAGGGCGATGAACCCGGTGGCAATCAGCGCAAGCAGCAGCAAAGCAGAGAAAGTATAAAGCGCGCTGGTATAACCGGCCTGAGAAGCGCGTCCGGCCGAATCGCCCATAGCAACTTCCTGATCAACCAGTTTCGCGAGATCTGCCATCAATGAAGTGCGGTATTTAGAGGAGACCGCACCGCTAATTTTTGACGCTTCCTCCAGCCTGCCTGCGCTAACCGCTTCGATTACTTTGCCGTTAACGTCGACAAAGTTGCGAAAGTTATCAGCGACCGTTGTAAACAGGGCGCGCATCTCCTCAGGTGCGTCCTTACTGAGTTTTTCATAATGCTGCTGTGCATTGAGGAAGATTGCCTGATTTTGCAGCAGTTCCACGCGATGCTTTTCACGTTCTTCAGGGGTAACTGAGGCAATATACTGGGTTTGTTGAAGCCGCATTTCCGATAATACGCCACGCATCTCGAGCGTATAGCGAATGCCCGGCATACGATTTTCGCGAAATTTGTCGATATGATGATTGGTCGCGTTGAGCTGATAAATGGCAACAGCGCCCAGAATGAGCATCATTGCTATTAAGATAGAAAAACCGGTTAGTAATTTTGTTAATACAGATGTCTGGGACAATTTTTTCATGGTCGTCATTTTTGTTATGAATGGTAATAGTAATAACGGCACGCAGGCGAGAATGTTGATTTTATTTAATTGATCTTAATCACACAATTTTATCGTCATAAGATTGTGGTAATGCCCAAAAAGCAAGTTTACCTTAAGGGTTAAGATAATTGTTAATAATGTAAATAAAATGAAAATAAAATAATCATTATCAAGATGAAATAATGTTTCAAAAGAAACAGTCACCTGCTGGTAAAATACCAAACGTGACGAGTTCGGATTATTTACCGAACCCGACAGGGATCTCATCGGCCCATTTCGTGGCCCTGTTCATCATTTCCATAACAGTATGTTCAGAGATACCCAGTTCTCCCGCCATGTCACTGGCTTCCGTCCACAAACGTTTCTCATAGAGTTGCGCAAGAGTCACATAGCGATAGAGTATACCTTCCTGATCTTTAAGCGCTTCCATGACCTCTGGCGACACAGCGATTTGGCCCATTAACTCGTCGAGGGGCGTTTCAAGGATCACATCCAGCAGGGAGAACAGACCAACCATGAATGCTTCATTGGACAAGGCATGTGACGAACTGCGTCCGGCCAAAAGCTCACAAAACTTGGCACGGATCAGGCTCATATAATAAATCTCTGCGGTTCTGACGGTCTCAAATGAGGTTAAACATGCCACCAGCACAAAACGGCGCAGCTCATTAATGCCTAAATAGAGCACAATATCTTTCAAAGACTGATTGCGAAGTCCTGTTATCCCCCGGGTGTTATAGAGGATATTTTGCGCATAACGCATAATTTTAAAGGATAACGAAACGTCGCGTTTAAGCAGATCCTCAATCCTGTTCAGGCTCGGATATTCAACGTTCACTTCCTGCATAAGCTTTAGCGCAAATGCGCGATTATGCATCAACTTGTTTCTTTTATAGACAACCGGTTTGCTGAAAAAGTAACCCTGAAAGAGTTTGAAGCCCATTTTTTTATAGGCGTCGTACTCTTCGTTAGTTTCAACTTTTTCTGCTAACAACACAACGTTGCGTATTAGCTGGCGATGGTGTTGAAGATAACTTCCAATCTCCTGCTGCGTATTTTTTTGTACATCAAATTTAATGACATTGACGTAAGGAATGAAAATATCCCATTCCGGACTCATCGTGAAATCGTCAAGTGCCAGGCGAAACCCCAGGCTATGCAGCCTTTTTACAGCACTGAGGAGCTGCTGATCGGGGGAGGCGGTTTCCAGAATCTCGATAACAACACGGTTTTTTGGCAGTGTTTCTGCCAGCCCGTCCAGTATTAACTGATGCGGGAAGTTAACGTAAACCGAATTGGTTTCGTTTTTACGTCCTACCGGGGCACCAAAAAACTGCTCTTCGATAAGCTGGGTAGTGGCTTGTTCAGAAGACACATCCGGGAAACGGTTAGTCATGCTATCCCTGAAAAGCAGTTCATAGCCGACGGTGTTCATTTGACTATCGAAAATAGCCTGTCTGGCTACAAAAGCATACATTCGCTACCTCATCATTCCGCTCGAACTCATAACTCCACGTGATACAAGTTACCTTAACAGGCTGACGAAATGAAACTGTTAATGATGCAAAAAATTTGCAAATTAAATGTAAAAGGTCGGGAAAAGCCAGAAAATGCCGTGCATTTTAGTTAAAGCACGCATTTTGCTGCTTAAACCACCGCTACGCGGACCTGTCACCGGTGGTAGCGCCTACCGCCGGGCAACAGATTCACATCGTGCTGAGGATGAGCAGAAACGGGTCTTCGGGATGGGTTATTCATTGCCCCATTGGTTAAGGAACTCCGCAATTTCATCGATGCGGGCGGGATTAATGCCCGCTTCGAGTGCCATTTCACCCTGCGCTTCCTCACTGATCTCTTCGTTATTCATTAAACGGGTTAACAGTAACTGAAAGTAAGCCGCCAGCGCGTCGCGCTCGGCCTCATCGACCGGTTCGTTCGCCTCCGTCGCGTACTCATCTGCGATGTCATAGTATTTCAAAGAGATTTCCTGATTCATCAATCACTCCTGGTGCGTGTGCGCCTGTCAGTGGCAGCTATTACGGTATGTGCTGGATCATAGCATCTTTCGCGCCGCTATGAGGCTGGAGTCACGCTGGTGAGCAAATCCGCAGAGCGTGCGCATTTTTTAAACAAGAGAAATGTTTTATCAAGACAGCAAAAGAAATAGATAAAGAAGTCAGCGCGTTAGAATCCAGGAAATTTTATTACATTAATAAGTGAAATTGCCGATAAGTACATAACAGATAACATCATCTGATTTCTAATATAAAAAAATCGAGAACGGTTATATGGTTAATTTTCATCAAGATCTTACCTACGACGTGCCAGGGAAATCCAAATCATTGATAATGAGAACATTTATCATTCTGGTTCCTGTTGTGATAGGTGTGTTTATTGCCGCAATAAGCTCACTGTTTTATATCTCAGAACAGGTAAATTTTATTACAGACAGACATGATAGCTTTTTAATCACCCATGCTTTTGAAAAAAGGCAGTCAGATATGCGAAGCCATTTGCAAGATAACGCCGAGTGGGGCGAGGCTTATGTTCATTTGCATAATAAGGTGGACACGACGTGGGCCTGGGATAGCCAGAACCTTGGCAAATCAATCTTCGACAATTTTGGCTATGAAGGTGTTTTTGTGGTCTCTCACGACGAGAAGACAAACTACAGCGTCATCAATGGCAAACTCGTTTCGCAGGACCTGAAAGCGTGGCTCGGAGATGAAGCGTTGGCCGCTGACTTATTTCAACGTGTAAATAAGAACAATGGCAAAACCGTATCTTATCTTGCTATTACTAATTCAGTATTGAGTATTGTTTCCGCCGCCTGGATTGTTCCGGGAGAGGATAATCGTGTCTCTTATCGATCATCGGTCCACTCTTATTTGATTTTTGTAGACAGACTAACGCCGGAAAAATTAAAAAGGATGGGTGAGGAAATTGGCGTTAATGATATTCGCATAATAAATAACGCAGAGCAGAATTTTATCTCCAGCCAACGCGTCCTTTCTCTAAACTCCGCCGCAGGCCGTATTAGCGTGGGTTGGAATAGCGAAAACCCCGGGAAAAATCTTCTTGTCGTTCAGATGCCGCTGTTGTTTATTATCATGCTCCTCACTGTGATTCTGCTGCTGCTATTGCTTCGTCACCTGATAAAAAAAGCCAAGGCTCAGGATGAAAAAACTAAACTCTTGTGGCGCACCCGTCTGGCATTACAAAAAAGCGAGGAGCGTTTTCGCGATGCCAGCGAAATTACCAGTGACTGGCTCTGGGAGTCCGATGCCCATCTGACTATCACCTGGATTTCTGACAAATTCTCAACGGTTACTGGCCTTGATAAGAAGGACTGGATCGGTAAAAGTCTGGGGACTTTATTCCCGGAACAACAAAATCTGTTTAGCAACTGGTACGCACAAGAACAACCACCGCACTGCGTGGCTGAACACTGCCGGTATTTCACCAAAGATAATCACACGCGAATCTGTACGTTGGTTGCAAAAAAAATTGTTCTGGAAAATGGAGCAATCGGATTTCGCGGTGCCGCCACGGATATTACTGATGAAGTCGAAGCAATTAAACGTATCCACTATCTTTCTTTCCACGACGAGCTCACCGGTTTACCTAATCGCCATCAGATAAAAGAGCATCTCAATACGCATATCAGCAATTTACAAAACAGCCCCTTTGCACTCATCAGTATCGATCTTGATAAATTTAAACCTGTTAACGATCTTTTTGGTCATGCCGCCGGGGACGCATTATTAGCTGAGGTTTCGGTTCGTCTCCAGCGCTGTCTGCGCAAATGTGACCTGGTTGCGAGGCAGGGGGGTGATGAATTTTTAGTGGTACTCTCGGCGATGGATGAAATCCATAACATTAATGACATTTGCGCCCGGATTGTGGAGGCGTTAAATCATCCCTTTGTTATTGAAGGCAATGAGATATCTGTTGGCGTCAGTATGGGCGTAACGCTGGCACCTGAGCACGGCACCACCAGCACCGATCTTCTACGCTATGCCGATATTGCCCTGTACCGCGCCAAACAGACTGGAAGGAATAAGTGGGTTCTCTATCACCCTGATATGTATGAAGAAATTTCCGAACGCAGGCAGCTGGAAATCGAGTTGCGCTCGGCAATACATAACAATCAGCTCTTCCTGGTCTACCAGCCAAGGTACAATGCCTGCACTAACAGGATTGAGGCCGTTGAGGCACTGGTTCGCTGGCGTCATCCACAGAAAGGTATCGTGATGCCGGATACCTTTATACCCGTTGCCGAGGATACGGGGTTAATTGTTGACCTTAGTGACTGGGTATTGAAACGCGCCTGTACTGATGCACCGCTTTATTTCAGGAATAAAGCGGTGTCGGTAAATATTTCCGCTATAGAGTTTAGTTCAGGCGATCTTTGTTCCCGAATCGCCAGAATTATTGCCGAAACCGGGTTTGATCCCCACAAACTGGAAATTGAAGTCACCGAAAATGTCATTCTCACGGATCCGGATAAGACCTTTAACATCATGAAAAAACTCAAAGAGCAGGGCGTCCGTTTTCTCATCGATGACTTTGGCACGGGCTATGCGTCAGTGAGTTATCTACGTAAATTCCATTTTGACGGCATCAAACTTGATAAGAGTTTTGTTAATGCAATGGACGAGTCGGCAGAGAGTCAGAATGTGGTCGAGAAAATGATCGCGCTGGGTAAAGCTTATTCTATGGAGGTCACCGCTGAAGGGGTCGAAACAGAGCAGCAGATGAATTTTTTGATAGAAAATCAATGTGATGTGCTGCAAGGATATTATATTAGCAAACCTGTTGAAAGACAGCTGCTGGATTTGAGTTTTAGACGATAACGATAAAAACTTCGCTTTACGGGAGTGAGAGGTGAAGTATCTCACATTCCCGTAAACCTCACCGAAAGGTAACTGCGATCGTTCAGAATTAACCATAAAGTTTGCCTGAGTTTCCGCCGATAACATAACAGTGAATAAATTAGATAATTAAGCATGGCTTATCCTTTATGCGCGCCAGCTTAACTTTATCACGGAGATCGAGGGATTTATGATTATAAAGAATTTGCAGGTGGGAACACGTATGGCAACCGGGTTCGCACTGCTCATCATGATGATAGTCATCATGGGAGCAAGCTCCTACTGGCTGACCGTGAACAGTGAAAAAAAAGTAGATGAAATAATTCAGTGGCATCTGGTTAAAGAACGATTAGTTAATGACTGGGTACAGCTCGTCAGCGTTAATAATGGCCTTGCACTGGCGGCAATGAACGCCAGGGATGTCAAAGCACAGGATGACATTCTGAAAACCATGAAAACGAATTCAGAACGCATAAATTCAGTGCAGAAAACACTCACCCCCTTATTACGGCTGCCAACGGGCAAACGCCTCCTTGAAAATGTCGTGAGTGCAAGAGAGAAATATGTCTCACTGCGTACAAATGGCTTTAAGCTTGCCCGCGAAGGTAATCAAGAGATAACCACTGCTTTTATTTCATCGCAATTTTACCCTGCCACAGAAGGGTACGTTAACGCGCTGATGGAGCTAAAGTCGTTTCAGAAGTCATTAATCGATAAGTCGTATCTCGGTGTACACAATGAAGCCTCCTCTTCAAAAACCATAATTCTGACCTTTATCCTGTTGAGTATTGTCTCGGGTATCGGGATTTCATTGTATATCACCCGCAGTATCACTCGCCCTTTAGCAGAGGCGGTGTCGGTTGCAAAACGGGTTTCAGCAGGCGAATTAACGGTAGATGTCAACGTGCATTCGAGAGATGAACTTGGCAACCTGCTGCTCTCCCTCAAAGAGATGACGGTCGGGCTGAACTCAACCGTCAGCCATGTAAGAAAAGGTGCCGAAAACATCTCGCTTGCCGCGAATGAGATTAATGCAGGCAATCACGACCTTGCCTCCAGAACAGAAGAACAAGCAGCCAGTGTGGAAGAGACAGCGGCAACCCTCGAACAGTTAACGGCCACCATCAAAAGTACGGCGGAAAATTCACGCACTGTGAATCATCTGTTTGGCGAAGCTGGCGATGTCATTCAAAAAAATAGCAAACGCATGCATGAGGTCTCCGTGAGCATGCAGGACATCTATGCCGCTTCCGGGCAGATGAACGCTATCGTTACGGCTATCGAAGGGATTGCGTTCCAGACAAATATACTCGCGCTCAATGCGGCAGTTGAAGCCGCGCGGGCAGGGGAGCAGGGCCGAGGATTTGCCGTGGTCGCCGGAGAAGTACGTACCCTGGCACAACGAAGCTCCTCTTCAGCGAAGGAGATCAGGGAGATAATCGGATCGTCACTTGGCAAAATCGACACCTGTCGTACTCTGGTCGATGATGCGGACAGCGGAATGAAAGATATCGTCGCGAATGTCGCCAGCGTGCAGAAACTGGTGGATGACATTACCAAAGCCAGCCTTGAGCAGAGTGATGGTATTCATCAGATAAACCTGGCGATGGGGCAAATCGATACCACAACTCAGCAAAATGCTGCCCTGGTTGAAGAGTCCTCAGCTGCCAGCACCTCTCTTCAGGAGCAGGCTGCCCTGCTGGTTGACAGCGTAAAAGTCTTCACCTGCCGGGACACCGAGCAGGAACCGCTGGCGGTGAAAAAAGAGAGTGTTAAATCTAAGGGCGTCGCACATGTTCGTCCTGCCGGGAAACTGGTGAATGAAGAATGGGTAAATTTCTGACGCCCTTCGTCTCCCTTAAACAGAGCGCAAGCTTGTGACGTGAACGGCCGCGGTTTTTTAAACGATGGCCGTCACTCAGCAGTTGAAGTCATGCCTTACCACTCCGCTTTTGGCGCAACCAGGATCATATCTGGCTTTTCACTTTCATCACATATGGTTTAACATATATGAAAACCATTGCGATAAGGCCGGATATGCTTCTTCCGCTTCATCTCTTCAAAATGCTCTCCGATGAGACCCGGCTTTCAATAGTGCTGCTGCTTCGTGAAGCCGGTGAGCTGTGTGTCTGTGATCTTTGCGGCGCGACCGGAGAATCTCAGCCAAAAATATCCAGGCATATGGCTATGTTACGTGACGTTAACCTTGTGGCTGACCGCCGTGAGGGGAAATGGGTGCATTACCGTTTATCGCCACATATTCCGGCATGGGCCGCCAGCATTATCGATTCCGCGTGGAATGCGCAGCGGGAAATGTTGCAATCCAGGGTGAAAGCGATTTCGCCGGGAAGGTGCTAAATGCAAAATACATATTCCCCAATCTATATGTGATGGAGAGCGTTATGTTTCTGGCAGGTGCTATTTTTTTATTCACACTAGTGCTGGTTATCTGGCAGCCTAAAGGGTTAAGTATTGGCTGGGGCGCTGTCATCGGTGCTTTGCTGGCGATGCTAAGTGGCGTTATCCATCCCGGCGATATCCCTGTTGTCTGGAATATTGTCTGGAATGCGACGGCCACCTTCATCGCCGTTATTATCATCAGTCTGTTGCTGGATGAATGCGGCTTTTTCAAATGGGCGGCGTTACACGTATCGCGATGGGGTAAAGGGCGTGGCAGACTGCTTTTCACTTATATTGTCTTACTGGGTGCTGCCGTCGCGGCGCTATTTGCTAATGACGGTGCCGCTTTAATTCTGACACCCATCGTTATTGCCATGTTACTGGCGTTAGGCTTCAGCAAACGCGCCACCCTGGCCTTTGTGATGGCAGCGGGTTTTATTGCAGATACCGCCAGTCTGCCGCTTGTGGTCTCTAATCTCGTTAATATTGTGTCGGCTGACTTTTTCGGGCTTGGTTTCTCTGAATATGCGGCGGTGATGGTTCCGGTTAACCTGGCAACCATTGCTGCAACACTGTTCACGCTGCATCTCTTTTTTCGCCGTGATATTCCCCCCGTTTACGACCTCGACAAGCTTGAGGCACCAGCACTGGCGATAACGGATCGGGCAACCTTTAACACCGGCTGGATAGTTCTGGTCATTCTTCTTGTCGGGTTTTTCGTGCTGGAGCCGCTCGGCATTCCGGTCAGCGCCATTGCCGCAACCGGTGCCGCGATATTATTAGCGGTAGCGAAAAAAGGTCAGGTCATCAGCACCGGAAAAGTGCTACGTAGCGCGCCCTGGCAGATCGTTATCTTTTCGTTGGGTATGTATCTGGTTGTTTACGGGTTGCGTAATGCAGGACTGACCGTTTTTCTTACGCAACTTCTCAACTGGCTTGCTGATAAAGGCGTGTGGGTGACAACGCTGGGCACGGGCCTTATCACCGCCTTTCTCTCCTCAGTGATGAATAATATGCCGACGGTGTTAATTGGTGCCCTGTCCATCGAGGCCAGTTCAGCCGCAGGGGTGATAAAAGAAGCAATGGTGTACGCAAACGTCATCGGCTGCGACCTCGGCCCCAAAATAACGCCTATCGGCAGCCTTGCCACGTTGCTCTGGCTTCACGTTCTCTCGCAGAAAAATATGCATATCACCTGGGGATACTATTTCCGCACCGGTATCGTTATGACCCTGCCGGTACTGTTAGTCACCCTGGCAGCACTGGCACTGCGGCTTTCATTTTCTTATTAACGGGATCGCTCATGAACACCATTACCATTTATCACAATCCTGACTGCGGCACGTCCCGGAACACGCTGGCGCTTATCCGAAACTCCGGCACAGAGCCTGAGATCATTTTTTATCTGGACACGCCACCGTCACGCGATGAACTGGTGACGCTGATTGCGGATATGGGGATCACCGTGCGCCAGCTACTGCGCAAAAATGTTCCCCCTTACGACATGCTTGGGCTGGACGATGACCACTTCACGGATGACGAGCTAATTGACGCTATCCTTCAGCACCCGATTCTGATGAACCGGCCGGTGGTGGTTACGCCACGGGGTACACGTCTGTGTCGCCCCTCAGAAGTGGTACTGGAGATTCTGCCCGATGAGCAAAAAGCAGCCTTTGTCAAAGAAGATGGTGAAGCCGTGATCGACGCACAGGGCAGGCGCATAAAATAGTGCTCTGTAGTCCGGGTCAATAACAAGGCACTGGCCCGTAAATGCTCTGACGGGCCAGTGCCAGCATGACAGGGGATGCCCTGCGTTACCTGAATGAGGGTTACCTGAATGAGAACTACGCCGTAAGCGCCTTGCGTACGATTTCCGCACCTGCGGTCAGGGCGTTAAGTTTGCCTGTGGCTACCCGGCGAGGCAGGGGAGCCATGCCACAGTTTGTTGATGGATAAAGCTTGTCGGCATCCACAAACTGAAGTGCTTTGCGTAAGGTGGTGGCAACCTCTTCCGGCGTTTCAATCGCATGGTTGGCAACATCAATCGCCCCGACCATCACTTTTTTACCGCGAATCAACTCAAGCAGATCCATAGGTACATGCGAGTTGTGACATTCCAGCGAAATGATGTCGATACTGGACGTCTGTAACTTCGGAAACGCCTCTTCATATTGGCGCCACTCGGAACCTAATGTCTTTTTCCAGTCGGTATTGGCTTTAATGCCGTAGCCGTAACAGATGTGTACCGCGGTCTCACACTTCAGCCCTTCAACGGCTCGTTCCAGCGCCGCGATGCCCCAGTCATTCACCTCGTCAAAGAAAACATTAAAGGCCGGTTCGTCAAACTGGATAATATCCACCCCGGCGGCCTCAAGCTCTTTCGCTTCCTGATTCAGTATTTTGGCGAATTCCCAGGCCAGCTTTTCCCGGCTTTTATAATGTGCATCATAGAGTGTATCAATCATGGTCATCGGACCGGGCAACGCCCATTTAATGGGGTTCCTGGTCAGTTGGCGTAGAAATCTGGCATCCTCGACAAACACCGGCTTCTGGCGGGAAACGTCACCTACAACGGTCGGCACGCTGGCGTCGTAGCGATTACGAATTTTAACGACTTCGCGTTTCTCAAAGTCCACACCGCTCAGGTGCTCGATAAAGGTCGTCACAAAATGCTGGCGGGTCTGTTCGCCATCGCTGACGATATCGATGCCAGCGCGGAGCTGATCGAACAGTGACAGACTGAGCGCATCCTTTTTTCCGTCCGCTAACGTCTCATCGCTCAACTTCCAGGGTGACCATAATTTTTCCGGCTCAGCAAGCCAGGACGGTTTAGGCAGACTGCCCGCCGTTGATGTGGGAAGCAATATTTTCATAACAGGTGACCTTATTGTTTTTGTAAATCAAAGCGCGTCGTGAGCAGCCCATTGCTCAAGAATATTTTTATACGGCTTGATGAAATGTGTTTCAGTGAATTTTCCCTGCTCAACGGCCAGCTGGCTGCGCTCTTCACGGTCATAAACGATTTTGGTTAATGAGTGATCCTGATGGTTGAGATTCGGTTGGTAGCAGTATCCGGCGGCGGAATTCGCATTATAAATCTCCGGACGATAAATCTTCTGGAAGGTTTCCATGGTGCTTATCGTCCCAATCAGTTCGAGATTAGAATAATCAGCCAGTAAATCGCCCATGTAATAGAAGGCCAGCGGGGCAACGCTGTTTACCGGCATAAAGTAACGAACCTGCAGACCCATTTTTTTAAAATAGGCTTCGGTAAGAGAGGTGCCCTCCTGCCGATATTCCTTGCCCAGCACCGGGTGCTGGTTTCCCGTCTGATAATAAGTATTTTTGTTTGATACGCTCAGACAGATAACGGGCGCTTTGCTAAAGTTTTGCTGGTATTCCGCCGAGAGAATAAACCGTTTGAAAATAGTGCCGTGCAACCCACCAAAGTCCTCGGGAACGCTGAATTCTGTGCGGTTTTTGTTATGTTCTGCAAGCAGCACGCTGAAGTCGTAATCACGCACGTATGATGAGAAGTTATTTCCCACTATGCCGTCGATACGTGCATTGTTTTTCTTATCAATAATACGGGTTTTCAGGATCTCGATAGCGGGGAAAGCATGACTGCCTTCTTCGGTATTAATGTTCATCTCGGCAGAGATAATATCCAGCTCGACAGCATAACGATCCGCTGTGGGGTTATCCCAGTGCGCCAGGGTGTTAAAGCGATTCGTTATCATCAGTAACGTGTTACGCAGGTTTTCGCGACGGTTCTGGCCTCTGGCTAAATTAGCAAAGTTGGTGGTAATACGCGTATTTTCTGAAGGGTTATAATTCTCATCAAAAGTACTGCTCTTGATGGTAAATGAAAAAGTATTATTCATCGCGATTTTGCACCCTGGGTTTGAGATAATAACTGAAATCACCTGGTGTTATCGGCTCAGGTATCCAGTCGGTATCGTGTTATCAATACGTTAATTATCATCTTTTATGCCAGAGCGGCTGAATGAGTGAAAGCGACTAAATTTCACTGCATCATGAATCCTCCTCATGATTCTGGATAAGCCGGTAAAAAAATCGAGAAACTGCTCCACGTGGCGCGGAAACATAGCGTGGCTTTCTCACCAGACCCTCCGGTAACTGAAGGCGCGTTTATCTCCTCGCCGGCGGGCACATTTTCATCCAGACTTAACGCAAAGACATGGTCTGGGCAGGCATTGTGCTTTACACTGCGCGCTGCAAAAATTTTGGCAGATAAACGAATCAGGCGGTAATGGCGATGAACGGTACGATCACAACGTGGTTTAAAGAGAAAGGCTTTGGTTTTATCAAAGATGAGAACGGGGATAACCGCTATTTTCACGTGATCAAAGTCGCCAACCCGGACCTGATCAAGAAAGATGCGGCAGTCACGTTTGAACCCACGACCAACAATAAAGGGTTATCCGCGTATGCGGTAAAAGTGATTCCTGACAGCAAATATATCTATATCGCAGGGGAGCGTCTTAAACTCACCTCCATTAAATCCTTCGTTGTCTTCAGTGAAGAGGTTCCTGTAGAAACCGGCATTAATAAAGAAAACGCGGTGTTGTCCGTGGGTATCTTGCTGAATAATATCAGGCCGAAATCCGCCGTGAGCCCTGGCGAAATGCGCTCGCTGAAAAAGCTGGCGATCACCACCTTCCAGGGCACTACCCTGATCTTCTCCGAAGATGAAATAGATATTGAAGCGACCGTGAAGATGCTGAAAGTCTGAGAGAATATCCCAGGGCCGGATCCCCTCCGGCCGATGACTCAGGGTGTATACTCTCACTTTGCAGAAGCGGCTGAAAAACCCGCGCAAGTGCCCTTATAACAGAGAGAGAACATGTCAGAAACGATTCCTGAGTTAATCCCTTTTTCTTATGTCCTCGCCGTGCGTAACCTGCAACGCAGCGCGGCCTGGTATCGTGATGTTCTTGGATTCGAACTTTTATGGCCTGAAGGGGGCGGCTGGCAGTTGGCCCGACGCGGTAGCGTAAGGATCATGCTGGGTGAATGTCCTGAGGCGAAAAGAGCCGCCGATCTGGGCGATCATAACTATTTCGCCTATCTGCACGTGACAAATGCCACCGCGTTACATGATGAGTGGGTAAGTCGGGGCGCCACAATCCTCTCGCCGCTAACCGATCAGCCCCACGGTATGCGGGAGTTTATGATTGGCACTCCGGACGGGCACCGCATGATGGTAGGGCAGACGCTGGACCTGCCGTCTCCCGCCTGAGTATCAGTGCTGAAAACCGCTCCATCGCCCCGCTGCGCGCTGGAGCGGTTAACGAGAGACTAACGGCTGAATCTGCGCGAACCTGCTACACACGCAATCACACCAAGCGTCACGAATACCATCATCAGGCTGACCGTTTCATGCAGCAGGGTGGCGGCAAGAGCGAGGGCGAAAAAAGGTTGCAGTAACTGCAATTGCCCGACAGCCGCAATCCCTCCCTGCGCTAACCCTTTGTACCAGAAAATAAATCCTACCAGCATGCTGAATAAAGAAACGTAGCCGAGTGAAAACCAGGCCGACTCGCTCACGTTACTGAAGCTGGCCGGGCGGGTAAAGAGGGCCAGGACAAGCATCAGTGGCAGGGCGAGGATCAGTGCCCAGCTTATCACCTGCCAGCCACCGAGCGCCCGCGTCAGGCGCGCCCCCTCGGCGTAGCCGAGACCGCAGACCAGGATAGCGGCCAGCATCTGCAGATCACCCCTCAGCGAAGCACTACCTCCCTGGCTCAGGGCGTACCCGGTGACCAGGCAACTTCCCAGGCATGAGCAAACCCAGAAGGCCGGACGCGGCCTTTCCCCGCCGCGGATGACGCCAAAAATTGCCGTCGTCATCGGCAGAAGACCAAGAAAAACGATGGAATGCGCGGAGGTTACGTGCTGCAGGGCCATCGCTGTCAGCAGCGGAAAGCCGATCACAACCCCCAGTGAAACCACGATCAGAGAGAGGACCTGCCGACGGTCAGGACCTTTTCCCTTCAGCACCAATACCAGTATCAGCGCCAGAACGCCGGCGATGGAGGCGCGGCTGACGGTGAGAAACAGCGGATCAAAATCCAGCACCGCCACTCGGGTTGCCGGCAGTGAACCGCTAAAAATGAGCATACCCGCGAAGCCATTAAGCCATCCACTGACGGCATGATTGTCTCTTAATTCCTGCATGATGCGACCTCGATTCCTTGTTGTATCCCGTCTGAGGGTTTGACAGGGGGAAGCATACGTCTGAAAATCCATGACAATCAAATTATTGTCATGGATACAATTGTGAAAGCACGCTACAAATCGATTGTTGATGAACTCGCTGATGCGATCTCCTCCGGCGGGCTGGCGCCGGGTACCCGCCTGCCTACGCACCGTGCGCTGGCGGCTGAGCGGAAGATTTCGCTGGTCACGGCGACGCGGGTTTACGCTGAGCTTGAAAGCATGGGGCTGGTCAGCGGCGAGACCGGACGCGGTACCTTTGTGCGGGAAATTATGCTGCCGCGCGGTCAGGGCATTGACAGAGATGCTATCGCCACGGATGTTATCGATCTCAGTTTTAACTACCCCGCGCTGCCGGAGCAGACGGAACTGTTGCGCTCGGCCCTGCGTCAGCTGTCGGTGAGCGGCGATCTCGAATCCTTGCTTCGTTATCAACCGCACGGCGGGAAACTGACCGAACGTGCCGTCTTTGCAGCCTATCTGGCAGCCTCAGGTGTTAACACCGAGCCTGAAAACCTCCTGGTGGTGAATGGTACGCAGCATGGGTTGACGGTCGTGGTCATGGGTCTGCTCAAACCGGGCGATGTGGTTGCGGTCGATGCACTGACCTACCCGGGATTCAGAGTGCTGGCAGAACAGTTTCATCTTGAACTGGTAGCAATCCCGGCAAAGGGCGAGGCTATGGATCTGCAGGCTCTGCGTCAGGTGTGTAAAACGCGCCGCGTCAAAGCGGTTTATACCATGCCTACACTGCATAATCCGCTGGGCTGGGTGGTGGATGAGGCTTTTCGTCGCGAAATGGCCCTTATCGCACGGGAGCATGATCTGCTGATAATTGAAGATGCCACCTACGTCTGGCTGGTAGAAAATCCGCCGCTGCCCATCCACCATTACGCGCCGGAGCGTACCCTTTATCTGGCCGGATTTTCCAAAAATGTTGCCTCCGGGCTGCGGGTAGGCCTGCTTGCAGTACCCGAAAAGAGGCGGCAGGCGGTGGAGCGCGCCATCCGGGCTACGACCTGGAACACCCCCGCGCTAATGACCGCACTCGTCTGCGGCTGGGTACAGGATGGCACCGTGGCGCGGCTGGAAGGGCTCAAGCGCGAGGATGCCCGTTTTCGCCAGTCGGTGGTGCGAGAGCATTTAGCACCGCTACGTTACCAGACCCATCCGACGTCCTATTTTATCTGGCTTCCCCTGCAGGAGGAGGTGCGCGCAGACAGAGTAGTCAGTGCGTTACTCAGGGAGAATATCTCTCTCTCGACCGCCGAACCTTTCAGCGCCTCTGTCCATACGCCACATGCCGTACGGCTGGCAATTGGCTCGGTGGATATCGAAACGCTGAAAAAGGCAGTATTAACCGTCCGGGAAACCATTGAGTACTTTAACGCGCAGTAAAATCCAGCAGCGGTTTGGTCGTTCTGCCCGCTTTCTGGTAATAAGCGATGGCGGCCTGCCAGTGGGCAAGCGGAAAACGGGTGACTTCACTGAGGGTCGTCTGGCGCAGTAGCGACCAGAGGAATTCAAACTCAGCATGCCACTGCGCGGCCTTCATGGCGCGAAGCGAATCGCGCATATGAAACCAGTGCAGAGTGGCACGCCGGTTTTGCATGCTAAAAGGGCGGCCCGATAACAGACCGTAACTGACAAAGTGAGCGGTGTGCGGCAAATGGTTGAGCAGACTGTTTGCAAGCTCACCGCCAACGGCGTCATAGACAATGTCCGTATGCGTTGCACAGGACGCAATGTCGTGGATATGAGTCTGGTCAACCGGCACAATCCCTCGCTGCGCCAGTCGCGCGGCGTGAACAGCGTTGCGATAGACGCCTGTCACGGTTTTCGCACCAGACATCAATGCCCACTGCCCGAGCAGTTGTGCGCACTCTGACCCGGCGGCTGTGACCAGCACCCGTTTCCCCGCAGGCGAAACACGCTGTTGCATCAGTATGGCGGCAAGAGGATTGATGTAAGCGCGGGCGGCCATGTCATCGCCTATCTCATCCGGTACGGGGACCGCCAGCTGCGCCGGGCAATCGATATAGCGTTGCCAGGTCCCCTGGCCCCGAAGTGGGAGCACACGCGTGCCGATTAACCGGGCATAGCGAGCAGGAGCGTCAACGACCGTGCCCACCCCCTCATACCCGGCAATCTGTGGTGGCCTGATACGATGACCATAAGCGCCGGTAATCGGGATCAGATCTGACGCGTTAATCGGTGAAAGCAGCATACGTACCCGGAGCTTATCCGCATCCAGGGGACCCTGCGCCTCGCTGATGTACTGAAGGGTGGTTTCTGGCTCACCGAAACTATCGTAACGCAGAAAGGTGTTAATCATAGTCGCGAGACAATCCTACCCTTGCCGATGGAAGGGTACGGACGGCCGGCAGCCGTCCCTTTAAAAAGCGTCAACTGGCCTGTCCGGAAGCCAGCAGCTGGCGTATATGGTAAGAAAGCAGGAGGGCAAGCAGCAGCAAGACAATAACAAAAATAAAGCCGTAGCCCAGGGTCGCGTGATGTGCGATGTAACCAATAATGGCCGGCCCGGCAAGTACGCCAATATAACCCAGCGTGGTGACGGCAGGAACCGCGACCATCTGCGGCATGCTGCGCTGTTTACCAATCCGGGAAAACATGACCGGCACAATATTCGCGCAGCCTATCCCGATGAGTAAATACCCGGTCAGCAGGAGTGCCAGCGGCGCACTGTAAATAACAATGATAAAGCCCGCAATGGCGGCGGCAGTACCGGTTAATACCACGCGTAGCGCCCCAAAACGCTGGACGAGATAATCGCCCCCCAGACGCCCTGCGGTCATTGAGGTGGCAAAGGCAGCAAAGCCGAGGCCGCCCAGGGATTCAGGGATGTCACGACTGTCGACCAGGTAAACCGCGCTCCAGTCCAGGACCGTTCCTTCCGCCATAAAGATAATGAAGCAGATCAAGCCGAGCACCAGAACCGTTCCCCTGGGCAGTGCAAATGCGGGCCCTTCTGAAGGATTAGCATAGGGCAACAACTGCCTGAAGCTGATGATAAGAAACACAAGCACCAGAGCGGCGATGGTCAGGGTGGCGGCAAGGATAGTCAAACCTGAGGAGAGTAACGCGGTCATGGCCCCGGCCCCGGCAATACCGCCCACGCTGTACATGCCGTGAAAACCAGACATCAGCGGCCGGTCGGACTGCTTCTCCACCAGTATTGCCTGGACATTCATGGCACAGTCGGTGACGCCGACACCAACACCAAAAACCAGCAGGCTCAGGCCCAACAAGAGGGGTGAACTCACCAGTGCGAGAAAAGGCATGGAGAAGAGAATCACACCCACGGCGGCGCTGATGACCGCCCGGCAGCCATATTTCGATGTCAGCGTGCCTGTAACGGGCATCGCCAGCATGGCGCCAAGCCCCAGACACAAGAGTAACGTCCCCAGCAGCCCGTCATTCGCTCCGGTGTTGAAACGGGCAAAAGGAACAATCACAGCCCAGGTGGCCGTCACCAGTCCGGCAATAAAAAAGATCACTCTGGTGGCTATTTTTTCATTCATCTGCGGCTCTTCCTTACGCGTTAAGCTCGACCGTCCATGTCTGCCAGGATGATAACTGGCATGCTCATTTCTGGCTTGTTTTATTCAAGTGTTGCTCGATGATGATTGATATTGCTTGATTGTGCAACGTTAGCCTTTGCTCTGACGAAGTCTACCGGGCTACTTCACTGCCTGACGCACTATCAGTTGCCCCTTCACCAGCAGCATAACTGTCTTGACCATCAGCAGCCCCATAGCCAGGTTTGCGCCGACAAATAACGGGAACGCCATCCACCAGAGTGCGCCGCCGGGTGCACCGTGTCCAAGCTTGATGGAGGTCGTCGCCAGCGACGCGATGCCGAACGAAAAACTCCAGAAAGAGGGGTTAAAGGGTTGGCTGCTGTACCAGGGAAGAAGGCGAATCATAAACAGCATTTGCAGTAGCCCATAGCCAAACAGCAATTTGGCGAAGACATCCGCTTCCCCCCCGTTGAGGCTCAGCCAGGCGCTACAGGCAACAAACGCCGGTGCCATCTGAATACCGAGCGAGGTGCGCACGGCGGGCGTCATCTCCTCCAGGTTACGCAGCCTGCTTAAAATAGCGGGTTCGAGACTGAGCCAGGAGAGAATACCGGCCCCGAGAAAAAGCAGGCCGACATCGGTAAACCCCATCGCGCCGCAGGCCATCGCGCTAATAAAATTATTCGCTACGGTTGGCAGGTAGAGACCCGGCGTGGTGGCCTCTTTGGGATGGCTGCCACGCCATAATCCTGCCGTTTGCCAGGCGGAATAGGCGAGCTGGGCGGTGACGGCGACAAGAAAAAGCGCGAGGGCCAGGGCGTGAGTCCAGGGGGCCAGACCGATGGCCACCAGCATCGACGTTGCCGGTATAAGACTGACAAAACTGCTTTTTAACGGGTGGGTTATCTCTTCAATAATGGAGGCACGGTGTAACACGAAACGGCTGGCAAAGGCGACGAGTAACAGCCCCCAGAGAATGATGGCCAGAATGATAAGCACATTGGCGGGCAGGGTGGTTACCGGCCAGATAGTAGCCGCATAACGCCAGGCGAAGCCCAGACCGATAATGCCAAGCACCATACCAAAGTAGCCAGCCGGAAGATTAATATGCGAGTTTTTCATGGTGTAACTTTAAAAAAGGAGGAAGCGCAAAGTGTATAGCGTTGGCTGACGGGCGTAAATCGGGGAGCCCTGGGGAAAGGCGGTGTAACGCGTGACAACGTCACACCGCACGGGGTTACGGTCTTCTGAACAGGACCAGGCTACGGCCTTCCAGCTCGTAATCCGTCTCCTGGGTAATCACCTGACCGGGCGTCGCAGTCTCGGAAGTGGAGAGCTCCAGCACCCAGCCACCATCCCCGAACTGCGGGATGCGGAACGGCACTGAGCCTTCATACGGGTTAAAGAGCATCAGTACGTCATGCCAGACACCAGGTTCGGTTTGCAGATCAGGTCGGCCAATATAGGCGCCAAGGGTGGTGCCTTCTTCCCACTGCTCTGCTTTTTGCACGCCGCCGCCTGCGTTGAACCACTCGATAATCATACCGTCACGCCAGTTTTCCCGGCGCAGCAGGGGCTGAGTCTTACGCAGCGCAATAAGGTGACGGGTAAAGTCCCGTAACGCCTCATTGGAGGCGGGCAGATCGTCCCAGTGTATCCAGGAGACTTCGCTGTCCTGACAGTAACCGTTGTTGTTGCCCATCTGACTGCGTCCAAACTCGTCACCTGCCAGCAGCATTGGTGTGCCGTGGGAGAAGAAGATAGTGGCGAGGAAGTTACGTTTTTGCCGCTCGCGAACGGCATTAATGCCTTCGTCATCCGTCGGGCCTTCGGCACCATAGTTATAGGAGCGGTTATCATTATGGCCGTCGTTATTGTCTTCGCCATTTTCCTCGTTGTGCTTCTCGTTGTACGAGACAAGATCGTTCAGGGTGAAGCCGTCATGGGCCGTAATGAAGTTCACGCTGGACCAGGGGCGTCGACCACGTAAATCGTAGAGGTCGCCTGAGCCCAGCAAACGCGCAGCAAAGTCGCCTGAAACATTATCACCCTTCCAGTACTCACGCACCGTATCGCGATATTTGTCATTCCACTCAGCCCAGCCAGGCGGGAAGCCGCCGACCTGATACCCACCGGGGCCGATATCCCAGGGTTCGCCAATCAGTTTGAGACGGGAGAGCACCGGGTCCTGCGTGATGGCGTCAAAGAATCCGCCACGCTGGTCAAAACCCTGCGGCTCACGACCAAGAATGGTGCCGAGATCGAAACGGAAACCGTCGATGTGCATGGAATCGGCCCAGTAACGCAAGGAGTCCATGACCATTTGCAACACGCGCGGATGGGAGGTGTTCACGGTATTACCCGTTCCGGTGTCATTGATGTAATAGCGATGCTGATCGGGCAGGGTGCGGTAGTAGGAGAAGTTGTCGATCCCCTTAAAGGAGAGGGTCGGGCCAAGTTCATTCCCTTCGGCGGTGTGGTTATACACCACGTCCAGGATGACCTCGATACCGGCATCGTGGAAAGCACGCACCATGTCGCGGAAGCCCTGAATGTTACGCGGCCCGTAATAGCGTGAGGCCGGAGCAAAAAAGCCGAGGGTGTTATAACCCCAGAAATTTTTCAGGCCGCGGTCGAGCAGATGCTGATCGTCCGGGAACCAGTGGACGGGCAAGAGTTCCACCGAAGTGATGCCAAGGCTTTTAATGTAGTCAATGCTGGCTTTGTGGCCCATCCCTTCAAAGGTGCCACGCAGCTCAGGTGGCAGGGCGGAATTGAGCTGAGTAAACCCTTTAACATGGGTTTCATAAATGACCGATTCCGACCAGGGAATGACAGGGCGGTTTGTATCCTGCCAGTCCACAGCATTGGGGTCGATGACCTGGCACTTCGGCATAAAAGGGGCGCTGTCGCGCTCATCAAAGGTCAGATCTTTATCTTCATGAAGAAGATCATAGGCAAAATGCGCGTCATTCCATTCGATATTGCCGACCAGTTCGCGGGCGTAGGGGTCAACCAGCAGTTTGTTGGGATTAAAGCGATGACCATTTTCAGGATCATAGGGGCCGTAGACCCGATATCCATACAGTGCCCCAGGCTTGAGGCCTGGCACGTAACCATGCCAGATCTCGTGGGTATACTCAGGCAGCTCCAGGCGGGCGATTTCTGTTTTTCCGCTTGGATCAAACAGACAGAGCTCAACCCGTTCAGCGTGTGCAGAAAAGATCGCGAAGTTAACCCCGTCGCCATCAAAATTAGCACCGAGCGGCAGACTTTCGCCCGCGGTGATGTAAAACGAATTTCCGTTAGCCATTAATCCTTCTCCATAACATGTTTCATTTTTTAATATTCACAACAATGTTTACAACGGACGAGAATAGTTTTATAGCAAACGGATCAGCCACTTAGCACAATCATATGGGTATGATTATCCAGAGCGATGCTGTCTGTTAGCGAAACGGTTTCCCCGGTCAGACTGTTCTGCCAGGTTCGCCCGGCAAGCGTAGCCGGAAGGCGCACCTCGGTTGACTGCCAGCCGCGGTTGTCTGCATTCAGCATCAGGCGGGGGAGCACAACAAGCACAGCCTCATCTTCGTGCTGACGGGCAAAGGCAACCACCTGACGGGCCTGTGTGCCGGAAGGCGTCAGCGGCAGGTAATCACCGAACCGGAACAGCGCCGGTTTGTGCTGACGTAAATGCAGCAGTCTGGCGGTAATGTGCTGCTTCAGCTTGCCGCTTTTCAGCCCGGCGTCGTCGAAGAGGACCGGATCGCTGACGTCGTCCAGCATAGTCCCGAGCGCGGCATAATCCGGCTCACGGCGGTTGTCAGGGTCAACAAGGCTGAAGTTAAGCCCTTCGCTGCCCTGGTAGATGTCCGGTACGCCGGGGGCCATCAGCTTAATGACCGTCTGCGTAAGCGTATTGCTCAGGCCTGCACGGATAAAGGGCGCCAGCGAACGGGTAAAGTCCTGCAGGAAAGGTTCATAGTGCAGAAGATGGGATACGTAGCCGAGCACGGCCTGCTCGTAGGCGTCGTTGTTGTTATCCCAGTTGGTACGCAGCTTCTCTTCGCGAAGCGCTTTCTCAACGTAAGGTAAAAAACGCGCTTCGAGCGCCTGCAGTCCCGCTTTGTCCTCCGGCTCGAGGGTGACCGGCCATGCGCCCGCCAGCGCCTGATAGATCATCCAGATACTGCCGGAGCGGGGTGCCAGGCCATCTTCAATCCTTACGACCTGAGACTGGTTCATTTCGCGCCAGCGGATCACATGTTCCGCCCACACCTGCGGCGCCTCGGTCAGCGTATAGAGCCGTGCGCGAGTGTCTTCGCCGCGTTTAGTGTCGTGCGTCGACGTGGTAGAAATCGCGTCCGGCTGGCATGCCCGCCGTGTTTGCATATCCTGATGGAAACGCTCAATGGAATAACTACGCGGCAGCGGTTCCGCGCCGACCTCATTAAGCGCCAGATCCATGTGCTGACGGAAAAAGAGGGTATCTTCAACCGATTTCGCCATCAGTGGTCCGGTGAGCTGCTGGAAACGGGTACGCAATTCGGTGGCCTGTACCCGTGCCGCTTCACTCACCTCGCCCGCGAGAAGAGTGACCAGGAATTGTAACGCTTCGGGATGGGGCGCATTCGGGCTGGCGCTGACCGCCTTCGCGACCTTATCGAGCATCGCCCGATCGGCAGACGTCATACCCTGTGCCGTTCCGTAGGTGCGATAAACCGGGAAGGTGACCAGCAGTTCACGCAGAACAGCCCGAACCGGTGTCTCACTGATAGTGACATTTTCCGTCTCAGCGATGGCCATACAGAGCGCGAGCAGGCGGGTAAATTCGCCTTCGAAGTTACGATCAACCATCAGCAGCTTGGCTTTACGCAGCTCACTTTCCATATCCACTGAGCGATCGAGTACCTCTTCGTAAAGGCTGAACAGGGTCTCCGTCTTTTCGCTGTCTACCAGCGCATCGGAGAGTGAGGCGATAAATTCATAGCCTGTGGTACCAGAGACAGGCCAGTCAGCAGGAAGCTGTTCTCCTTCGCCGAGGATCTTCTCGACGGTGAGGTAGCACGCTGGTCCGGCATGGTGGCGCAGCTGTTCGAGATAGGCCTTCGGATCGGCAAGACCATCCACGTGATCGACGCGAAGCCCGTCCACCATACCCTCGTGGACCAGCTCAAGGATTAACCGGTGGGTGTCAGCAAACACGACCGGATCTTCTACCCGCATCCCCACCAGGCCTGTTATCTCGAAAAAGCGACGGTAAGAGAGTTCAAAAGGCGCGTTGCGCCAGCTCATCAACCGCCAGGGTTGCCGCGCATGCAGTTCAGCGATCCCGGCATTATCCGTCAGGTTCAACCCTTCGGTTGTACCCGGCGCGAGCGGGTAAAAGTTGTCAAAATAGGCAAGCGATGGCGTGCCGGTTTCAGGGTCCGCCTGGACGCTGAGCTCGCCATTTTCCAGTACAGCATCAAAATGATCGCCGAGAAAAGGCAAGGTGAGCGGACGGGACCAGTCGATATCGAAATGGCGGGCGTAACGGCTCTTCTCACCGTACGCAATGACATCGCGCCACCAGCGATTCTCCAGTGAGGCGGCCATATGGTTCGGAACGATATCCAGAATCAGGCCGAGTCCGGCCGCTTTGAGCGCCGCACTCAGGCGGTCAAATCCTTCACGGCCGCCAAGAACCGGATCGATTTCATTCGCATCGGTGACATCGTAGCCATGCGTGGAGTCACTTGTCGCCGTAAAGATGGGTGAGGCGTAGAGATGGCTTATCCCCAGTTTTTTAAGATAGGGGACCAGCGTAACCGCACGATCAAAGGTCATCCCATTACGAAACTGCAGGCGATAAGTGGCGGTCGGGATACTCATAATGCCTCTCCTGATGCAAGGCGAACAACAACTGAACGAGGGGGCAGTTCATTGCCCATACCCGGTAGCGCGAAAAGCGTGGTGCCGGGCAGATCCGGAACAGGATGTGTCTGCGTACTGATATTTACCGCCAGGGAGAGGGTGCCTTTCGGGAAAGCCCAGGACACGGCAAAGAAGCCCGGTGCCGTATGGATAACCTTGCCGCAGCCTCCTCTGGCGGTCTGCAAAAGCGGAACGATATGTTGCTGGCGCAGCGCCAGTAGCTGGCGGCTCAGTGCAAGCCAGGATTTTCCTTCCGGCGTCTCCTGCGCGGCCCAGTTGAGGGTAGATGCCGCAAAGGTGTCGGGGGCGTTCGGGTCAGGCACATCGGAACCTTCATATCCCGAATGACCTTCAAACTCTTTTGCCCGTCCTTCACGAACCGCTTTCGCCAGCTCACCGTGAAAATCGGTAAAGAACAGGAAAGGTTGCGTCTCACCGTACTCTTCACCCATAAACAGCAACGGTATATGGGGCGAAAGTAGCAGGGCGGCGTAGAGCACCTGGGTTGTTTCCGCGCCAGCAAGCGTTATCAGTCGCTCCCCCAGTGCACGGTTTCCTACCTGATCGTGATTCTGTATAAAATCGACGAAAGCGACCGGAGGCTGGCTGCGGCTGTCCACGCCACGCTTTTCACCGCTCTGCGACGATACCTCGCCCTGGTAGGCGAACCCTTCAGTCAGCGCACGCGCAATCAGTTTTTCAGGGGCTTTCGCGAAATCCTGATAATAGGCATGCGTTTCGCCTGTCGCGAAGACGTGCACGGCGTTATGGAGATCGTCATTCCATTCACCGGTAAACAGCGGCGCCGTACCGTCCTCTTCACGCGGGTGGAGTGAAATAATATTGCGGCAGTCTTCCGTGGTGAGGTGAACCGGTCGGTCCGTTATCTCGGCACGGATGCGTTCAGCGATTTCAATAAGAAGGTGTTTTTCAGAATTATCTTCAATCTGATCGATAGCGTCGAAGCGCAGTCCGTCAAAGTGAAACTCTTTCAACCAGTATAACGGGGCGTCCCCGATGTAGTGGCGTACGGCCTCCACATCATAGGCAATACCTGCTCCCCAAGGGGTCGAGCGCGATTTATCAAAGAAGTCCGGCGACAGCAAGGGCAGGTAATTACCCTCAGGGCCAAAATGGTTGAGTACGATATCGAGCACGACGGAGAGACCCAGACCGTGAGCAGCGTCAACAAAGGCTTTCACGTCATCCGGTGTGCCGTAGGCGCTGTGCGGGGCGTAAAGCAATACGCCGTCATAGCCCCAGCCGCGGTTACCGCCCGCCTGAGAAAGCGGCATCAGCTCAATCTGGGTGATACCGAGATCGGCAAGATAAGGCAGTTTCGCGATGGCAGCCTGCAGTGTCCCTTCGGGGGTGAAGGTGCCCACATGCAGTTCATAAATCACCGTTTCTTCCCACGGACGTCCACGCCATTCCGTGTGCTGCCAGACATAGTGGTGCGGGTCGATGACCAGAGAAGGGCCGTTCACATCGGCTTTCTGCGCCCGGGAGGCAGGGTCAGGAATAACCATCCCGTCTTCAAGTACGTAGTGGTATTCCGTTCCGGGTTTAACGCCCTCTACACGCAGTTCAAACCAGCCATCTCCCTGCGGTTGCATGGGGAGATCGTTACCGGCAAGTCTCAGCGTAATGGCTGGCTGCCCGGTCGCCCAGACACGAAAAAGCACAGCGCCGTTATCCAGGTACTCAGCGCCCCAGCGTTTAATAAATGATTTTGACTCCATTCAACTCCCTCGTTCAGTACAAAGCTGTCAATGGACGGCGAAGATGTCCTCACTGCCGGACACCTGAAGGCTTACGAAGCAAATCATAGTCTATTCCTGGAAAATAGATGTGACAGTGTCACTTAGGCGAGGGATCTTACCCCTCAAAAACAGGTTAAGGAGTGAATTTTTTGATGAGAGGAAAGGGCGGCGGCGCTATTCGCCCTGTCGATGCAACTCGAGTGTAAAGTCATAGTACTCGTTGAGACACCAGGTCCAGGTGTGTTCAACCGGGACATCGTTATGGCTGAAGCCGGTGCGGGTCACCAATAAGAGTGGCGACTGGGGTTTCACAGAGAGATAGTGCGCAAGACGTTCATCCGCAGCGACGGCCGAAAACCGCTGACTGGCACGTAAAACCGGCGCGCCCTGCCGTTCAAGATAAAGATAGAGTGAATCATCCAGACTGCTCAGGTTTACCAGCAGCCGGGCAGGGAGGAGGGCAGTTTGCAGGGAAACCGCAACGCCGTTTATTTTTCGCAGTCGCGTCAGCTCCACCACCTCACCCTGTTCAGCAGACAGATGCAGGATACGCCGTTCCGTATCGGTTGACGGGCGGCGGGAAAAGCCCACCAGTTCACTCTGCGCCTGGCCACCATTCGCTTTTGCCATTTCACTAAAACTTTCAAGCATCGGCATGGACTGGCGGATATGCGGCGCGACAAAAGTACCCGATCCCTGACTGCGCAGCAGAATACCGTCCTCCAGAAGCAGCTGAAACGCTTTGCGTACCGTCCCCCTGGCAATCTCAAGCTTATCGACCAGCTCACGCTCAGAGGGGAGCACATCACCGGGACGTAATTCTCCGCGGGTGATGGCCGTTTTAATGGCATTCACCAGTTGCCTGTAAAGGGGCATACCACTTCGGGGATCGAATCTGAAAAGGTCTGTAGTAAAGGACATAATCATCAACTGGTTCATTATATCATGTACCAATTGTTATCCATGTTGGCTGTTCTGTCACCATTCTGCTGAAAAAAGCCGCCTGCTCACCCGCGATAACGATCACAAAATAACCTTGATGCAATGGCAGTTAGATAATGCATTCAGCTAATGTATATGAGTGGTACATAACTGGTATACATTTTGGGAGAGGGGTAGATGGCACAAAAAAGATTACTGGATTGTTGCGCTTCTGAACTGGTACAGCTCGATAAACACGGGCTGATTTATGCCATTCGCGCCAGTGAAGGGCGGGTAGTGATGAGTGAAACCATCGCCATTACTCAACCCTTATTACCTGGCGTGACCAATGCAGAAGTAGCCGCGTCGCAGGGCGCTGATATTCTGCTGCTCAATATGTTCGACTGTCATACTCCCCGCATTGAGGGATTACCTCCCGGCACGCCTGGGCAAGCGGCAATTAAGGTTTTACAACGGCTGACCGGGCGTATTATTGGTGTCAATCTGGAGGCCGTGGACCCGGACTTTGCCGCCCGTCATGATGACATATGGGCCATGACGGCGGGGCGGGCCGCTACGCCTGAAAACGCCCGTGCCGTAGTGGAGATGGGTGCCAGAATCATTGTGCTGACCGGGAATCCAAATAATGGCGTAAGCAATCGTGCCCTGGGCGTGGCACTTAAGGCCATACGGGATGCTATAGGTGACAGCGCACTGCTTATTACCGGGAAAATGCATGGAGCGGGGCTGGTGGGTGAAAGCGGCAGTGCCATTATTACCGAAGAGGATGTTGCCTGGTTTGCCGACCAGGGTGCGGATGTGGTTCTGATCCCCGCGCCAGGCACCGTGCCGGGAATGAGCCAACAAAGGGTTACGTCACTGACTGAGGCCGCGCATGCGAAGGGGATGATGGCGATGACCGCCATCGGAACCTCGCAGGAAGGCGCCGATGTCAGCACTCTGCGCCAGATTGCGCTGATGAGTAAAATGGCCGGAGCAGATATGCATCACATTGGCGATACCGGATTTATGGGCATTGCGCTGCCGGAAAATATCTATGCTTACAGTGTGGCCATAAGAGGGGTGCGGCATACCCTGACGCGCATGGCCCGCTCGGTACTGCGCTAAGGGTGAATGAAATGAGATATCCGCAGGAGCGCGGATATCTTTGAATCGCGTCAGAGAATACCTTTCAGGGCAACGTGATAGAGCAGCATTATCGTTTTTGCGTCCACTATCTGGCCGTTTTCAATGGCGGCCAGTGCTTCTTCAAGCGTTATTTCCAGTACTTCAATATCCTCGCCTTCCTCTTTTAGACCGCCTCCCTCACTGACCCGATCGCCAGGATTATAGTGCGCAATGTAGAAATAGAGCTTTTCAGTGACAGAACCGGGGCTCATGTAGGCTTCAAAAATTTTCTCTACCTTCTCAATTCGATAGCCGGTTTCTTCTTCCGCTTCAGCTTTGATGCGGTTTTCAGGGTCCATGTTATCGAGAAGACCCGCCGCCGCTTCGATGAGGTTACTCTCATGCCCGTTTACAAAGACCGGGAAACGAAACTGCCGCGTGAGGATAACCGTTCGTTTCTCGCGGTTGTAGAGCAGAATGGTTGCGCCATTCCCTCTGTCGTAGACCTCACGATGTTGCCGTTGCCATTCGCCGTTCTGTCGATGCAGGTCAAAGGTGTATTTTCTTAACGTATACCAGTTATCGGACAGCAACTGACTGTCCGTAATGCGTACTTCTGCACGTTTTGATTGCACGATCGCTCCTCCATACGTAGAGTAGACATCATAAACGGCATTTTCGTGCATTATCAAGATAACTCATGCAAAAAGAGGGCGCGTCATTATGCTTACCCGGCAACGCAAAGGTTTAATCCTCGATATGCTACGGCGCGAGGGGCAGGTCTACTCTAAGGCGCTCAGTCAGCAGTTTGCCGTCTCAGAAGATACTGTTCGTCGGGATCTGCGGGAGCTTGCGGCAGCGGGCGAGTTGCAGCGCGTTCACGGTGGTGCGCTCCCGGCTTCAGGCGCAACGGCAAATTTTGCAAATCGCCAGCTCCTCAGCCTTGACTCCAAAAAACGGGTGGCGCGTAAAGGTGCCGGGCTTATCTCCCCGGGACAGGTTGTCATCATTGATGGCGGTACCACGACGGCGGAAATGGTGGCCTTTCTGCCGCCTGAGCTCAATATCACCGTGGTGACACATAGTCCGGGTATCGTCCTGGCGCTGGTGGAACATCCACTGATTGATGTGATATTAATAGGCGGGAAATTATTCAAACATTCGGTTGTGACAACCGGAACTACGGCCATAGAGGGAATTTCCGCTATTCAGGCCGATCTCTTTTTTATGGGGGTGACCGGTTTACACGTTCAGACGGGACTGACGACCGGGGATTATGAAGAAGCCAGCGTAAAGCGTGCCTTTTCGCGGCGGGCCGCAGAGACCATTGTGCTTGCTTCCTCCGAGAAGATAAATGCGGCGTCACCCTATGTCATCGGCTCTCTCTCTCTGGCCGACACGGTTGTCGTAGACGCTGGTGTTGAACAGGGCCTCGCGCTCTCGCTTGAGGCGGCAGGGGTGATGGTCATCACCGCAGAATAGTTTCTGTTCCCGCTTACCGAGCGCCAGGATCAATAAGCGGGATGTGCGGTGCGGCATGGCGCGGCAGATGGCCGGTCAGCCGCGGATCCGGGCGCATCTCCACCTGAAACGCATAGGGCCTGAATCCCGAGCGAATATAAAAATTGAGAGCAGACGGGTGGTCAAAAGTGCAGGTATGCACCCAAAAACGGGTAACAGGTTTTGACCAGGCAAGCTCAATGGCTTTCGCAATTACCGCTCGACCCACTCCTTTCCCGGTGGTTCCCTGAATAAGCCCCAGAAAAACCAGCTCACACTGCCCCTGCTCGCGAAAATCAAGCTCCAGTAAACCGATGTCCTGACCCTGATCGCGAATGACATAGATAGTGATGAGATCGTTATTCAGAATATTTTTTAACGTCTGATCGGGCATAAAAAGCCGGGAAAACCATAACCAGTTTTCACCCACTTTGCGAAAAAGTGCGCGGTATTGTGCCAGGTCATCGCCGATAAAGGGTTCCAGCGTCACGCCTGCTGGCAGGGGGCAGGTGGCTTGTTGCGGTTTCTGGTGCATCTCAAGGCAGGTCACAACCGAGGCCACGTGGCCGGCCGGGATATCGGAATAACCGAATCCGATGTTGATATTGGATGAATTCATCTTTCTCCCCTGGTAACTTCCGATGTTTTTAACAAGTCCTTCACTATGCCATAGCAGCATAAAAACAAGAAAGGACAAACGGCGCACCCAGGCCATCTTGATGCAATCTCCTTAATGCCCGAAGAGGTGCTCGATATGGCGTCGATGATCATCAGTCTGGCAAATGCCCGGCTGACAAATAAGGTCAGAGAGCAAATTTTCTTTACTCTCGCCGATCATCTGATGTTTGCCATCGAGCGATATAAGAAGGGGATCGCTATCCAAAACCGGCTGCTATCAGAGGTGCGCCGTTTTTACCCCCAACAGTATCGCGTCGCCAGCGAGGCCGTCGCGGCGATTACTCAGCAGTACGGCCTTCATCTTCCGGATGAAGAGGCAGGGAATATTGCTTTTCACCTGGTTAACGGGCAGACGCAGGGGGATGACGTCGGCCAGACCATGCAGTCGGTGAAGATGCTAAAGGATATTTTTAATCTGGTGCAGTATCACTTTAAACAAGCGATCGACACTGAATCACTTAACTACACCCGTTTTCTGGTCCATATGCAGTTTTTCCTGCAGCGGTTACAGGAGGGAGAACTGGATAAATCCCGCGACAACTTCCTCCTGGTGCAAATCATCAAAGAGTATCCGCAGGTTTACCGTTGTTCACTGTTGATACGAGACTATGTCAAATCACAGCTTGATCTCACTCTCGGTGGCAATGAATTGTTATGGCTTACTGTGCATTTGGTGCGTATTACCGGGGCGGATCATGCCCCCGGCATTGAGAGTGTGTGATAAGGCGAACAGGTGGCACAGTGGGAGCGGTCCATTCACCTTACGCATGGAGTGCTTCCAATGCCGCGCCACTTGTGAATAGCATCGCGGTGAACCGCAATATGTAACGCAGGCGGGGTGTTCCATTCACCTTAAGCGTGGTGTGCTTCTGATGCCGCGCCACTTGTGAATAGCATCGCGGTGAACCGCAATATGTAACGCAGGCGGAGTGTTACGTTCACCTTACGTACCGTTTTTCTCTGTTGCCACTCCACCCGTGAACGTGCAAGGGAGGCTCGCCGCCGCCTCCCTTGCAACCCGGGCTCCCGGCCAGGAAAATCGCCGCTTCGCGGCATTATTCGCCCCATCCCTGGGGCTCACCCCTTCGGGGCTAGCGCAGGCGCTATTCAAAATTGCTCCCGGCAATTTTGTCGCCTTATGCCATCTGACTGTCGGGTCGGGGAGCAGCCTGCGTTCCATGCAGGCTATCTCCTCCGCCGGCTTCCCTGCGGGCGGCCCCGGTCAGCCGTCAACGCCGCATCGATTTTCAGCCGGACCACAACACCCTCGCTGCACGTTACAGTATTAAAAGAAACGCCGGTTTCGCTTTTCTAAAAACGCGACAGCTGTACCTTTTTTCATCAGGCTACTGGCTTGCCGCGAGGGGGTTGAGTCCCCGCTGAAACCGGCGAGCCGGAGGCCGGAAGACAAGGACTGGCCGCCAGGGAGGGCGGACAGAGGTTTGTCGAGCCAGGACGGCGAGTCAAACCGGCCGCAGGCTGAGGGCCGGGAGGTGAGCGCAGTGCGCAGCACCGGTTTCGGTGCGGGGCCGCGGGGATTGCAAAGGGGGCCGCGGTGGCCCCCTTTGCACGTTCACGGGTGACTGTTTCGGCATGTTCAGCTGGTCTGGAGGTGAACGTAACATACCTCAGCGCCGCCCGTTTCCCCTCACCCCGACCCTCTCCCCGGTGGGGCGAGGGGGAAAAGCGAGTCGCCGTCCGGCATCAGGAGGAGGGCGATTACTCACCCCACCGGTGCTTAAGGTAGCTGACCGCATCCCGCGTTTGCGGCTGATCCAGATAACCCTCTCTGAACAAAATGGTGCCGCTGATTTGCGGAATTGCGTCATTTAAATCCAGCTGTCTTTTCAGCTCCGGCACGCCGCCGCCCACCATCCAGTCAGGCTCATTTTTTGCTGCGAGACCGACTTTGTAGAGTGCTACGCCAATATAGAGTCGCGTTTTCGTCGGTTTTACCACCTCTGCCCACCATTTTGCGAGCACATCGTAACGGGCCGCATCGCGCGCAAATGGCCAGTAGATTTGAGGCGCAATGTAATCAAGCAACCCCTGTTGTACCCAGCGTCGGGTATCGGCGTAGGATTCATCGTAAGCCGCTGCCCCCCGCGTCTCAGACCCGGCCGGGTCGTGAGAGCGATTACGCCAGACGCCCGCCGGGCTTACGCCAAATTCCACGTTGGGATTGAGCTGTTTAATAGTGCGCGAGACCTGCTCAATCAGCAGTTGGGTATTATGTCGCCGCCAGTCAGCCTTAGAAACGAACCCCTGACCGTACTGCCTGAACGTCGTGCTGTCATTAAGCGCAGACCCTGCCGATTCGGTATAGAAATAGTCATCGAACTGCACACCATCGACAGGATAACGCGCCACTACTTCTGCAATGATGCTGGTTATCCAGTCGCGCGCTTCCGGGATGCCCGGATCAAGGACATAGCGATCGCCGGAGGTGCGGATCCAGTCGCGATGCAGAACAAAAACGCTTGCCGGATTCAGCGGCAGGGTACGGTTAAGCTCCGCCGCAGTGGAGGGTTTGATATTGGTGGAAACCCGGTACGGGTTAAACCAGGCATGTACGCGAATGCCGCGTTTGTGGGCTTCGTCCAGCATGAATTGCAGAGGATCATATCCCGGATCCATACCGATGGTGCCCGTCAACATATCTGACCAAGGCAGGATCTTCGACGGCCAGAGCGCCGTGCCGTCAGGTTTCACCTGAAAAAAGACCGTGTTGATGCCAAGGCTTTTCAGCTTATCGAGCTTCGCGATCAGCGCTGCCTGCTGAAGGCGAATACGCACGTCCGGGCTGCTCCCATTCACCGAATTTAACGGCGGCCAGTCAAGACGGGAGACCGTGGTTAACCATATCCCGCGCATCGGCTCTCTGTTCTGCTGCGATTTATCCGCAACAGGATGCGTGCTAACCGGAGGCAGTGGCGTAACAAGCGAGACAGGGGCTTTCGGAGTGCAACTGGCGAGTAAAAAGGCCGCTGCCATGTACGCACAACTTTTTTTCAGTTTCGTTAGCGGATAAAAACGACGCGAGCGGTTAATGGGATACTCCAGTTTTTCGTTTTCGGGTTGTCGCCTGGAGGCTCATTTTCGGCTTATTCAGGGGTAAGTCAATGATGTAAAGGCTGCATATATTATGAAGACCACCCGTCCGTTCCCGCGCTTTACGAAGGTCCATACAAAGTACCTACGTAAATTCGTAGGTCACCCAGGCTTGCACACCACTGAAATGTGGCCCTAAATGGTGCGTTTGAATCAATCCCAACAAGGAGATGTTATGAAGAAGCACACACGTCTTGCCCTCGCACTTATTTTCACCGTTCTGCCAGGTGTGGCCTTTGCAGGTGAGGCGCATGTCTGTAAGTCTGATACCGTTTCGCAAGCTTCCGGCAACGCCGCGCTTTCAGATAGTATCGTGTTCACCTGTGGCGCAGGTGTGTCGGGGACTATCCCGCAACTAGCCAAGTCTGGCTGGCAGATTGTTCAGGTACTGGAGCAGGCTGATACCTCCTCCCTGCGAGCCGCAATGCAGCCCGGAAAAGTCCCTTCCAACCCGGAAGAGTTAATGAAAGCTTACTGGCAGTTAGTCATTCAAAAATAGAGGGCAGGCGGCACACCCAGGCAAGGCTTAAAGAAGGAAGCAGGTATCAACGCATCGGCGGGCGAGTCGCTACTGACTCGCCCGTAAAACACGCGTTATTCAAACAGCGCGCGATGCAACGCCCTGACTGCGTTGTCTGAAGCATCTGCTGGCAGCAGGATACAGAGCGTCTGATCAGACGCACCGTGACAAATCATGCGCACATGATGTTTTTCCAGTTCGGTAAAGACATCTTTGCACACCCCAGATGCCTGGGTGAGCTCGTTGCCTATCAGGGTCACCAGATCCAGCCCCGTCTCCAGCTCTACGCGGCAGCGCGAAGAGAGTTCGGTCAGTAAGGCGGTGGTCAGCGAATCCACATTACCGGAGGTCGCACTGGAGGAGTTGAGAATCAGTGCAATGCTGGTTTCCGACGTTGTCACCAGATCCAGCGCGGTATGGTGGCGAGCCAGTACGGCAAACATCTCCGCCAGGAAGCTGCAGGCTGGCTGCGTATTCAGGCTATGAAGTTTGAGCAGCGTCTGTTTACGTCGCACCGCCAGTGCACGGTAACGGGGTGGGTTATCAGCATGCCGACAAACCAGCGTTCCGCCGGCCGAGGGCGTTTTGCTAGAGCCGACAAAAACCGGGATGTCTTTGCGTATCGCCGGGAGCATGGTCTGGGGGTGAAGCACCCTGGCACCAAAGGCTGCCATCTCGCTGGCTTCAGAGAAGGAGACTCTCTCCATGCGCTGCGCTTTGGGCGCGATACGCGGATCGGTTGTGTAGATCCCGGCAACATCTGTCCAGATATCCACGCGAGCCGCATGCAACGCTTCGCCAAACAGTGAGGCGCTGTAGTCACTGCCACCGCGGCCGAGCGTTGTCGTTTTGCCGGTCGTATCGCTGCCAATAAATCCCTGGGTTATCACCCGAACCTGCTCAGTACGCGGGCGTAACAGTTTTTCTGCCAGTTCAGCAGTTTCTGCTATCTGGGGTTCCGCACAGCCAAAGGCGTCATTCGTACGGATGACCTTACGGGCATCAAACCACTGCGTATCGATACCACGCTCACGCATGACTTCGACAAACAACAGACTGGACATCAACTCGCCATGACTGACCAGCGCGTCACTCAGCGCGGTCGTGGCACTGTGCTCTGCGGTTTCCGCCAGACGGCTGATGTTTTCCAGCAGCAGATCAATTTCCTGACCAATGGCTTCAGGCTGTTTCAGGCGGGAGATGATGTTGTACTGGATGGTACGCAGCGTTTCAATCTTGTCCAGCCGCTCACCGCCTGGCAGACCTGCGGCAAGTTCGACTAAGATATTGGTTACGCCTGCGGAGGCAGACAGCACGACGAGACGAACATCGCTGTCAGCAAGGACGATGGAGGCACTACGGTTCATCGCGTCAAAATCGGCAACGCTGGTACCGCCAAATTTGGCAACGACGATTTGTGGATAAATGCGAGTCATAACAATCTCATTTCAGGGCGCCATCACGAGATGGCAAGAAAATTTTCATTCTCGGCTTAAGGGAAGGTGACTTCGCCTTACGAAATGTCCGCCCGCGAACATTTCTAATTACAACCCAGGAGTACGGTCCTGTTGTCGATAACGTGTTTTGCCTGCACACGCTACGGGGTGTGATGCGCATTATATGGCTTAAATTATTGGTTTCCTTTTTCTTATCGGAATTGAGTTTTTACTCATTCGCAACCCGGAACGTTTGTCGTGAAATCGTCACGTCCGAACGTTAAAGTTCGGATCCGTTGTTGTTAAAAAAAACCTGTTGGCTCGCCGTCCAGGTATATTTAGCGCGGGCATAGTAAGTGATTTAACCGTTGGGATCGACGTTTTCCTTACTCTTTAAGATAAGCCGATGAAAAAAATAATAATTTTTATAAAAGAGGCTTCGTTGTTTGTGTTAAATAACGGTATGATTTGAAAGGAAATTTTTTGTAATAAACCGCAAGAAATAAAACGTTGAGTCCGCTGCTAAAACAACATATATTAGCCGCGTTTTTTTCAACCCTAACCATTAACCTTTATTCAACCCGGCGTTCTTGATACCCGCGGTTGTAGGAGTGATATGATGACGGATAAAGTCCGTATTGATTCTTTGAGTGCTAATTCATTACCGCAAAGCAATGAAACCTTTTTAGCAAGACAAGCTGAGTTTGAATCTAACGTCAGGAGTTATCCGCGTAAACTGCCTCTGGCAATTGCCAAAGCGCAGGGTGTCTGGATTACCGATGTTGAAAATAATCAATATCTTGACTGCCTCGCAGGTGCCGGGACTATGGCGCTTGGTCATAACCATCCTGAAGTGCTTCAAAGCATCCAAAGTGTCATTACCAGTGGCTTACCGTTACATACGCTCGATCTGACCACGCCGCTGAAAGATGAGTTTTCATCTTATCTGCTGTCGCTGCTGCCAGGTCAGGGCAAAGAGTACTGCCTGCAATTCACAGGACCTAGCGGCGCTGACGCCGTTGAAGCGGCGCTGAAACTGGCCAAAAAAGTTACCGGTCGTTCAGGTGTCATCAGCTTCTCCGGCGGTTACCACGGCATGACCCACGGTGCGCTCTCTGTTACCGGCAATCTTTCTCCAAAAGAAGCGGTGGACGGCATGATGCCGGAAGTGCAGTTCATGCCTTATCCGAATCAGTACCGTTGCCCGTTGGGTATTGGTGGTGAAGCTGGCGTAAAAGCGCTGACTTACTACTTTGATAACCTGATCAATGACGTTGAAAGCGGCGTGCGTAAGCCTGCTGCGGTGATCCTGGAAGCTGTGCAGGGCGAGGGCGGTGTTAACCCGGCTCCCGCTGAATGGTTACAGCGCATCCGTAAAGTGACCCAGGAACATGGCATTGTCCTGATCCTCGACGAAGTGCAGGCTGGTTTTGCACGTACCGGCAAATTCTTTGCCTTCGAACACGCAGGTATTGAGCCAGACATTATTGTGATGTCCAAAGCGGTGGGCGGCGGTCTGCCGCTGGCGGTTCTCGGTATCAAAAAACAGTTCGACGCCTGGGCACCTGGTCACCACACCGGTACCTTCCGTGGTAACCAGCTGGCGATGGCGACCGGCCTGACTACGCTTAAGATCCTGAAAGACGATGGCATTGCCGACAAAGTCGCCAGCCAGGGTGAGTGGCTGAAAGGCAAACTGGCTGAGCTGCAGAAACGTTACCCGGTCATCGGCCACGTTCGCGGCCTGGGTCTGATGATCGGTATCGAAATCGTTAAACCTGACGAAGCGCAGGATCATATGGGTTGCTACCCGGCGGATGGCGAACTCTCTGCGTTGTTGCAGAAAGAGTGCTTCAAGGCTGGTCTGATCCTTGAGCGCGGCGGCCGTCATGGTTGTGTGCTGCGTCTGCTGCCATCGCTGTTAATTTCCAATGCTGAACTGGAAATTTTCCTCGATAAATTTGAAAACGCAATGCTGGCTGCCGGCGTAAAACCTGTTTAATCGGAGTTTACATGTCTGATTTAAATCTGATTCTTTCAGGTTCTGCGCAAAGTATCGCTGCCTATCAGGACGCTATCGACCAAAGCACCCAGGCGGTGGTGGAGTGGTTGAAGCAACCTGAAATGTATCAGGGTAAAACCGTTGCGCAACTGCGCGAGCGCATCAACCTGGCGTTTACGTCTGAAGGCCTGGGTAACCAGGCCGCTATTGAACGTGCGGTTGAATACTTCCTGAAGGACAGCTTGTCCGTTCACCATCCACAATGTGTGGCGCATTTACACTGCCCGAGCCTGGTGATTAGCCAGGCCGCAGAAGTGTTTATCAATGCGACCAACCAGAGCATGGACTCCTGGGATCAGAGTCCATCCGCCACCATTATGGAAGTGAAACTGATTGAATGGTTGCGTGAGCAGGTCGGTTTCGCCGCCGGTGACGCGGGCGTGTTCACCAGCGGCGGTACGCAGAGTAACCTGATGGGCCTGATGCTGGCGCGTGATGCCTTTTTTGCCCGTCAGGGTCACTCCGTACAGCAGAACGGTTTGACCGGTGATCTCAGTAAGCTGAAAGTGTTCTGTTCTGAAAATGCACATTTTTCTGTGCAGAAGAATATGGCGCTGATGGGGCTGGGTTACCGTTCCGTTACTCTGGTGAAAACGGACGAATTCTCGCGCATGGACGTGAGCGATCTTGCCGAGAAACTTGCGCTGGCAAAAGCCAGGGGTGAGCAGGTCATGGCCATCGTTGCTACTGCCGGTACGACCGATGCGGGCGCTATCGATCCGTTAGCGGAGATTGCGGCACTGGCAGCAGCAGAGAATATTTGGGTGCACGTCGATGCTGCCTGGGGCGGTGCGCTGTTGCTGTCCGAGAAGTATCGTCATTACCTGAATGGCCTGGAGTTAGTGGATTCCGTTACGCTGGATTTCCACAAACAGTTCTTCCAGACCATCAGCTGCGGCGCGTTCCTGTTAAAAGATGCGCATCATTATCAGTTGATGCGTTATCAGGCAGCCTATCTGAACTCAGATTTTGACGAAGAGCAGGGCGTACCGAACCTGGTATCCAAGTCTCTGCAAACCACGCGCCGTTTCGATGCCCTGAAATTGTGGATGGGCCTTGAAGCGCTGGGTAAAAAGCAGTATGCCGAAATTATTGATAACGGCGTAACGCTGGCGCAGGACGTTGCGCAGTTCGTCACCGGGCAGCCACTTCTGGAACTGGTAATGAAGCCGCAGCTGGCGAGCGTGCTTTTCCGTTTCCGTCCGGAAAGCGGCGATACCGCATCTGTCGCGCTGCTCAATCAGCGCATCGGTGATGCCTTACTGGCATCTGGTGCGGCGAACGTGGGAGTAACGGAAGCAGATGGCGTAACCTGTCTGAAGCTGACCTTGCTGAACCCAACGGTAAACCTGGAAGATGTAAAAGTGCTTCTTGCCAGTGTGGAAGCGTGCGGTATGCAGTTGCTGAACGCCTGACAGCCCTGAGTGCCTGAATCAAGCCGGTTGCAGAAATGCAGCCGGTTTTTTTTGAATAACAGTTACGACAGGTTATGAGTAGAGAGAAAGGGTGCGGTAAGGTAAGCAAACAGCGTCAATGATAGTGCCCTCACTCCTTCATTTAACATAATATACATTATGCGCACCAAGGTAACGTAAGAGAGAATACGCTGATTTGTGCTCATGGTTGTGCTGCTCAAGAACCTCCATTTTGTCTCTCACTCTTAAGGCGGCTTCGTTATCTTTACCTACAATGCCCCTCAACACACTAAGCAGACTCCAGCGCGCGTTCACACCTTTGGAGAATTCATGTCACCTTTCAGCATGATTTTCGCGTGAATCCTTTAGCGGGACGTTGTCGCGTGGTCTGATATTAACCGCGTGAGTAATCATTGGTTTCGCATTAACAACAGAAACGGTTTTCTGTAGCCTGCGTAAAACGCTGTTTACCAATATCACCCGTCTAACTATTTAATTACAGCGCGTTAGATCTTCGTTTGACACGCTTTGTTCCGCATTGTATAAAACCGCGCCCAAGGTATTAATTATCATTTACATTTAAGTTAAGCCCGGATACAGGGTCGCCACTACCATTCAATGAAGGATAGCGTTCCATGAAAAAGGTCATCAGTGCGTTAGGTATGATATTCGCTTCGGTCAGTCCCGCTTTTGCGACGACTTACCCTGTTACTATTGAGAACTGTGGCTATCAGGAAACCTTTACTAAGGCACCGGAACGTGTGGTGGCTCTGGGGCAAAACACCGTGGAGATTTTATTACTGCTCGGGCTTGAGGACCACGTGGTTGCCAGCGCGTTCTGGCCGACAAAAGTCCTTCCTTCACTGGCCAAACAAAACGAAAAAGTTAAAACGCTGACCGTTGAAATCCCGACCCTTGAAGCCGTTCTATCCCAAAATCCCGATTTTGTTCCTGCCCAGTTACCGCTGTTACTGGGGCCTGAAAGTAAGGTTGCTAAACGCGAAGATCTCGCGACTGTTGGCGTAAACAGCTACATGTCTCCGGGAATGTGTGCCACGAAAAAAGCGACCGGCGACATGTACGGCAGCCGCCAGAAACTGTGGGATATGACCTTCCTCTATAAAGAAATCGCTGATTTTTCAACTATTTTTAATGTAGAAGATCGTGGCCGTGCGCTGGTTGAAGATTTTAAACAACGCGAAAACGCCCTGCGCACGGAATTTGGCAAGCATAAAAAAGATCTCTCCTTTGTGTTCTGGTTCTCCAGTTCATCGCCCTCCTCTGACGCCTACGTTGGAGGTAAAAACAGCGCCTCCGGCTTTATTGCCAATGTATTGGGTGGGCATAACGCCATCACCTCTGAAACTGAATGGCCAACCGTGGGCTGGGAAAGCATCATCGCCGCAAACCCGGACGTCATTGTGGTGTCCAGCCTTGACCGTAATCGTTGGGCACTGGATAACGCAGAAGAAAAAATCAAATTCCTGAAAAGCGATCCTGCAGTCAGCCAGCTTGATGCGGTCAAAAAAGGCCACATTGTGGTGATGGATGGTCAGGCAATGAACCCAACCATTCGCACCATTTATGGCGCAGAACAAATTGCTGAACAGCTCAGAAAAATGGGGCTTAACTGATGGTTCAGGCGGTAAAACAGGCCCGGCAGGGCCTGCTACTCAGCATCTCCTCCGTGCTGGCGCTGGTCTTGTTACTGCTGGTTATCGCCGTGGGTGTCAGCGTTGGCGAACTCTCTATTCCACTTGGCAGCGTGATCAGCGCAGTTACCAATCGCCTTGGTTTTACCGATGTGCCCCTCAATCGAATCTATGAAAGCGTTATCTGGGACTTTCGTTTAAGCCGTGCGCTGGTCGCGGCCTGTTGTGGCGCAGGACTGGCTATCTGTGGCGCGGTACTGCAGAGCTTATTAAAGAACGCACTGGCGGAACCTTATGTTCTTGGGGTGTCGGCCGGAGCCTCAACCGGTGCGGTGTCCGTCGTAGTATTAGGGATAGGAACCGGCGCGGTCTCTCTCTCTGCGGGCGCGTTTGCCGGTGCGTTTACTGCCTTCGCCTTTGTGGCGTTACTGACCAACGGCGCACGTGGCGGTAATGAACGGACCATTCTGGCAGGTGTGGCCGCTTCACAGCTCTTTAACGCCATCACCGCCTATACCATCAGTACGTCAGCCAGTGCGCAGCAGGCACGAGATGTCATGTTCTGGCTGCTGGGCAGCTTTAGCGGCGTGCGCTGGCCGGAATTTCAACTGGCACTGATAGTTATCCTGCTTGGTCTGGCGGTCTGTCTCTACTACTCTCGTGCGCTGGATGCTTTCACCTTCGGGGATGATGCCGCTGCTTCGCTCGGTATCAATGTCTCCTGGGTACGCCTGATCCTCTTTACCGCAACTGCACTGATGACGGCCACCATTGTCAGCATGGCGGGTTCCATTGGTTTTGTCGGTCTGGTCGTGCCGCATATGATGCGCTTCTTTTTCGGCCCGCTTCACCGCACTTTACTGATTGCCAGCGCGCTGGCAGGCGCCATCCTGATGGTGCTGGCTGATATAGCCTCACGCTTGTTGATCGCGCCACAAAGCCTGCCGGTTGGCGTGGTTACCGGCCTGGTCGGCGTACCGTTTTTTGCCGTTATTATCTATCGCTCAAGGAACAGGTCATGAGCATTGCTGCTGAAAATATTAGCTGGAAGGTAGGTAAAAAGGTCATTGTAAACAATGTCTCGCTTACCGTATTACCTGGGCAAACGGTGGGATTGCTGGGGCCGAATGGTTCAGGAAAATCCTCATTACTGCGTGTGCTCGCCGGTTTGCGCCGCCCTCATGCTGGCACGGTTACGCTTGATGGCAATAACATTGCTCGCCTGCCTAAAAAACAGCTTGCACGGCGGGTAGCGTTCGTCGAACAGCACGGCATGACCGAATCAAACATGCGCGTCAGGGATGTGGTTAAACTGGGGCGAATTCCCCACCACACCGCCTTTTCCGGCTGGAGTAAGGAGGATGACGAGAGGGTAAATGCGGCGCTTATGCGGGTGGATATGCTTGATAAAAGCGATCAGGGCTGGCTGAGTTTATCGGGTGGCGAGCGCCAGCGTGTGCATATCGCCAGAGCACTGGCGCAGGCGCCGAGTGAGATCCTGCTGGATGAACCGACTAACCACCTGGACATTCACCATCAAATGCAGTTGATGAAACTCATCAGCGATCTGCCGGTGACCAGCATTGTGGCCATTCATGACCTGAATCATGCCTCTATGTTCTGTGACGCATTAATTGTGATGCAACAGGGCCAGGTGGTTGCGAGTGGTTCACCGCAAACGCTCCTCACCGAAGAGCTGTTGTGGGAGGTCTTCAGGGTAAAAACCCGCATTGAAACCTCGGCATTTCATGGCAAGAAACACATCCATTACTTAATCTGAAAAGACGAGCGGTATGCCTTTTCCTCGCCCTGCTTCCCGACTCTGGCTTCCCGTTTTACCCGGCAGCCAGTTTGTTTTCAACATCGGCTTCTATGCTGTTGTCCCCTTCCTGGCGATCTTCCTTCGCGATGACATGTTGCTGTCTGGGGGGATGATTGGTCTGATTCTTGGGCTGCGTACCTTTTCGCAGCAGGGAATGTTTATTCTCGGTGGCGCGCTCTCCGATCGCTTCGGTGCCCGCACTGTCATCCTTTGCGGCTGTGTTGTCCGGGTAGTGGGTTACCTTTTACTGGCGCTGAGTGAAAGCGTTGCGCCGGTTATTCTCGGTGCCTGTCTGACGGGCATTGGCGGCGCCCTTTTCTCTCCATCGATTGAAGCGTTACTGGCGAAGGCGGGAACAGAGAGTGAGAGTCAGGGAAAACGCAGCCGTGCGGAATGGTTTGCACTTTTTGCCGTCTGTGGCGAACTGGGTGCCGTACTCGGCCCGGTGGCCGGTGCGCTGCTGGCAGGACTGGGATTCCGGCAGGTGGCCATCGCAGGGGCGGTGGTTTTTGTGATTGCACTGGTTGTGCTGCACTTTTGTCTCCCAGCCGACAGACGCTCTGTACAAGCGTTACAGATCACGCCCTGGTGGAGAACCTTCCGCCAGCCACGCTTTGTCGCCTTCATTGTTGCCTATAGCTCATGGTTGTTGAGCTATAACCAGCTTTATCTTGCCTTGCCGGTTGAGATAGCACGGGCCCGGGGGAGTGAGAAAGATCTCGGCCCGTTATTTATGCTGGCATCGCTGCTGATTATTCTTTTACAACTGCCGCTGGCCCGCTTCGCGCGGCGTATTGGAGCACGTCATATTCTGCCGGCAGGCTTCCTGCTTCTGTCTGCGGCCTTTCTGAGCATTGCCCTTTTTGCCGCTACTCCGCCGCCAGATTCCTGGCATCGCCTGTTACCTGCGGCGAGTTTTGTTACCCTGCTGACGCTGGGGCAAATGTTACTGGTGCCGGCGGCAAAAGATTTGGTGCCGTCTTTTGCCACGCCTTCAACGCTTGGTGCCCACTATGGTGCGCTGGCAACGGCGGGCGGCATTGCCGTTCTGGCAGGCAATTTACTGCTGGGCGATATGCTTGATAACGCATTAACCCCCTCGACGAAGGCCATGCTCCCCTGGTTGCAGTTAGCCCTTTTCCCACTGTTAAGCGCCATCGCAATGTGCTTTATTTGCCGCCCTTTGCGCTCAACCTCTAAAGATAAGTAAGAGGTTAAGACTTACCCTGCCAGTTGCCCCACGGGTTTTCCGCTTCGGCTTCAGGTGACGCAGCTGGCGTGTTATCACGCAGAGAAGCAATATAAAGCGCTTCAACTTCACGGCGTGCCCAGGGGGTACGGCGTAAAAACTTCAGGCTGGACTTAATGCCAGGGTCTGTTTTGAAGCAGTTTATATTGATGCGCTTCGCCAGCTCAGCCCAGCCATACCGGCTGACCAGCGCGTTAAGTAATGCTTCCAGCGTAACGCCGTGTAAGGGATCTTTATCGGCATGCATACAGCGGTTTCCAGTGAATCGTGAGAGATGGCGGACACCATACTGGCTAAGCGGAGGATGTGCAATAAATGCAGCATGTCGCCATTGCGCTAATTTGCCTGCCGTTAATCGGGCACTAACCGGCGACAGAGATCGCGCATAAATTGTCGTAACCAGCGATGCGTCGGATCGACTTCCGAGCGCGGGTGCCACATTTGCGAGACGGTGATACCTGGCGTCTTCACCGGCAGCTCAAACGTGAACAACGCTTCCGGCGCGGCCGCGTTTATCAGAAATGAGGCCGGAACCAGCGCGATGAGATCGGTACTGCGGGCCACCGCCAGCGCCGCCGGAAAACCCGGGACAATAGCCGCAATTTTGCGCCCTGAACCGAGTTGCGCCAGCCCCTCATCAACCGGCCCCAAAAACAGACCGCGACGGGACGTCACTACGTGCGGCCAGTGGACAAATTGTGACACCGTCACCTTTTGTGTATCCGCCAGTGGATGCGAACGACGTACTACGCCTACAAATCTGTCCCTGAACAGCGCCTGAATGCGGATCTCCGGCCCCATTTCGCCCTGCACACCGATTTCCAGATCGACCAGCCCTTCCCGTAAGGGTCTGGCGCTTTTTTCAGGTTTCGCAGCGAAGCGCAGCGTCACACCAGGGGCGATGGCGGCCATTTCCGCAATCAACGTCGGCCCAAAAGCCTCAACAAAGCCCTCGTTGGCACGCAGGGTAAACCGTTGCTCAAGTGTTGCGATATTCAGCTCAGGGGCGGTCGGGCGCAGCACCATCTTTGCTTCAAAAACGGCACGCTGAGTCCGCTCACGAATGGCCTCAGCATAAGGCGTCAGCACCATATTTCGCCCTGCCCTTACCAGTAACGGATCGCCGGTGGTTTCACGTAGTCGACTCAGGGTACGGCTCATGGCTGACGCGCTAAGCTGTAACCGCCGGGCGGCTCCCGCGACGCTCTGTTCAGCCAGCAGTGCATTAAGCGCGAAAAGCAAATTAAGATCAGGTTCAGTCATTGTTGGCACGTCCGGATGGCGTATCGGTCAGATATGGCGTTTGATGCAGGTTATATCTGCAACTGCTGCGTCTTCCGCCTTATATTACCCGACAGTATAGTGACCTCAAATGCATTAACGCAGAGGTTGCAATGGAATTATTTACCGACAAACCTGGTGATGAGGGGCTGCCCGGTCGCGAACGCTGCCTGGCAATGTTTACCGTCATGATCTGCACAACCATGGCCGTGTTTGACGGCGCGATGGTCAATATTGCCTTGCCGCGCATTGCCGGTGAGCTTCAGGTTGGCGCGGGCGAGGCGGTATGGATCGTCAACGGTTATCTCCTCACCACCGCCATGACGCTGGCGATATTCTCCGCCCTTGCCGTCAGAACGGGATTCCGGTTGTTATTTTCTGCCGGCGTCACGCTCTTTACCCTGGCGTCGCTGGGGTGCGCCCTGTCTGGTTCGCTGGAGATGCTGGTCGTCATGCGGTTGTTACAGGGGATTGGCGGTGCGGCGACCCTCAGTATCGCGCCCGCTATCCTGCGGTCGATTTTCCCCAACCGGCTGCTGGGCCGGATCCTGGGGGTTAACGCCTTACTGATTGCCACCAGTACCGCGCTGGCCCCCGTCCTCGGCGGTGCCATGCTCAGCGCAGTGGGCTGGCCGTGGTTGTTCGCTATTAACATCCCGCCTGGCGTGATTGCTCTGCTCCTTGCCCTTCGCACTCTGCCCGATAAACGCACTCTCGCCCCCGGCCCTTTTGACGTGGCCGGGGCTCTCTGGTCGGCGACCATGCTGGGGGCGGTGATCATGGCCTCGACGGCCTTTTCTGACGCCGGCACGCAGAGTGCGCATTCGCTGATCACCGCCAGTATCTATGGATGCATCGCGCTTACGGCTGGCGTACTCTTTGTACGCCGCCAGCAGCACGCGCCTCAACCGCTCTTGCCGTTGACCTTATTTTCCTCAGCACGCTTTTCACTGGCGGCATTAACGTCGCTGGCTTCGTTTATCAGCCAGGGAATGACCTTTGTGGCTCTTCCTTTTCTGTTCCAGAGCGTCTACGGGTACAGTACGTTTACCTCCGCCCTGCTTTTTACCGCCTGGCCCGTTGGCATCATCCTTGCGGCTCCACGTGCCGGACGTCTTGCCGACCAACATTCACCGGCGCTGATTTCAACCATCGGGCTGGTCATTTTTACTGGCGGGTTGATACTGCTTGCACTCCTGCCAGATTGGGCATCGTGGTGGGACATCAGCCTGCGCGCACTGATTTGTGGTATCGGATTCGGCACATTCCAAAGCCCGAATAATCGTGAGATGCTGGCCAGTGCATCCCGTGAGCACAGCAGTTACGCGTCCGGGGTGCTGGCGATTATGCGAACCTTCGGTCAGTGCCTGGGTGCCGCACTGGTTGGCGTTATCTTCTCCGTCTATGCAGGCTCAGGTCTTTTCGCCGGGCAGGAGCAGGCAGTAAAGCTAACGCTCTGGCTGTCTGCGGCAGCCACGCTAATGTCGATAATTTTCAGTATAGGGCGCCTCAAAAGCGCCAGAGAGTCTGGATAACTGTCAAATCAGGGAGTGTGTGATGTATTTACGTGTGACCACTGAGATAACCGAGCACGAACAGGAAGCATTACTGGACGGTCTGCGGGCTTATAATACCCCTTTTCTCACTAAGCATAACCGGGGCGAGCTGGGCGTCTTTTGCTATGACGGTGAGGAAAAAATGACCGGCGGCTTGATAGCCAGCTGCAAAAGCGAATGGCTTTGCATCAGCTATTTATGGGTGAGCGACACGCTTCGTGGTTCAGGACTGGGAAGTGAGTTGATGCGGCGGGCTGAAAATGAAGCCGCGAAAATGGGCTGCGTGAAGGCGCTGGTTGATACGTTCAGCTTTCAGGCCCTGCCGTTTTATCAAAAACAGGGCTATCTCCTGCAAATGACCCTTGATGATTTTCCTGAAAAAGGCATTCAGCGCCACTATCTCACCAAAACGCTGGTTGAATAAGCACCGCCCTCTGCCTTCGTGCAGAGGGCGTCTGGTCATTCAGGCTCTGCCGCTGCCCGATCCCTGCCCTGTATTTTCGCCAGATACATTGCCCTGTCTGCCCCCTCTTTCAGCCGATTCGCCTCTTCATCTGCGCCAGACCCAATCAGTGAGAAACAGCCTGCGCTGATGGTCACCACTTTTTGATCCGAACCCGATTCAGCATGAGGGATTTTCGCCATTCGTACCGCCGTCACCGCCTGGCGGGCGACAAACAGCGCCGCCTCAGGACCGGTGTCCGGGAGGATAATCGCAAACTCTTCACCGCCATAACGGGCAATCAAATCAGAACTCCTTAGTTTCAGTTTCTGAATGATCTCGCCCACCATGCGCAGGCAGTTGTCTCCGGCAACGTGACCGTAGAAATCGTTATAGCGTTTGAAATAATCAATATCCAGCATCACCAGCGATACGGGCCTTTTATTCAGTGCCGAGGACTTGAGACTTTGCGCGAGGAAGAGATCAAACTGTCGGCGGTTCGCAAGGCCGGTAAGACCATCGGCGAGCGCCATGAGCTGCAATGTGTGATTAATACTGGTCAGCTCATCCCGCAGCGCGGCGAGCTCCGTCTGATTTTTCACATTCATTCGCACCTGACGGAAAACAATGGTGCCCATCAATAGCGTCCCCAGCAGCAGCATGGCGTTGAGCACAATATCCGGCAAGCTATCTTTCAGCCAGTGAGACCAGAGCGCAGGTTTGTCGTAACCGGCTGCGACCACCAGCGGGTAACGTTCAAGCCGCGCGAAGCCAAAGATGCGCTCAACATGATCCAGTGCAGAGACCCAGGTCGCGTTTCCCCTGTCCTTTTGCGCCAGTTCGCGGGTGAACAGTGGGCTCGCCGAGAGGTTTTTATTAATGACATCATCCGGGAAAGGACGGACGTATAACGCTGTGCCATCAGTTATCATCAGCGCCAGCAAATCACGGTTTTCGAGTTCGAAGTAACTGTAAAAATGCCGGAAATAATCTATTCGTATTGTTGCCAGTACCACCCCTGCAAATCCGCCTGCGGCATCGCTAATACGCATCGATACCGGAATCACCAGCTCCCCTGTCGTACGGCTGCTGATAACCTGGCTGATGTGAACATTATTATGGCCGTTACGTTGGTGATAGCGAAAATATTCTCTGTCGCTATTATTGGTTATCTGCGGAAATTTACCGAAGGCGGTGGCTTTCATGTTCCCCTGGGCATCATAAATAAAGAGACCATGAAGCTGTGGAAGACGCTCCTTCAGGTCGGTCAGGAAACTATCGAAACGGGTAGAATCAATGGCTGAAACCCCCTCTGCCGGAATGGTGCGGCGAATATCCCGCAGTGCAAGCTCCGCCTGCAGAAAGGTGTCTTCTGCCTGCCGCGCCTGGGAAACAGAAAGGTTAATGGCGCTACGCTCGGTATCCTCTATTGCCCGCTCCCATGAGCGCGTTAATGTCCAGCTACTGGTCGCAACGCCTGCCAGCAGCAGGGCAATCATAAAGAAGGTGATGCTACGACCCAGGGAAGAATCCAGCGCCAGCGCGCCCGATATCATTTTATTAATTCTCATAGTGACTCCCTCCTGTAAACTCCCTGTACACCACGTCATGCATGAAAATAGGATGATTTTTAGACAAGATTAATTTCGTGGCGGCTAAAGTATGATGGCAAATATCGTTTTCTGCGAAATATTGACTTTCTTTAAGTTAAATATCGCATGAAAAAGAGCGTAAACTACAACCCTAAGGTCTTTCTCATCACATGCCTGCTTCTGGATAAGTTAATCCTCAAGCTCGTGAATTCATCGCGATGAAATAACCCTGATGTAGCTCAGGAAGCCTGATGAGTGGAGAATAACGCGCTATTCTCCGGGTGATAGATTAACGGGAAATACGTTGCGGCCAGCAGATATCAGAAACCCCATTCAGCACCGGACGGGCAAATAAAAAGCCCTGGAAACGCTGAATACCGGCCGCTTCGAGCCAGCTCCACTCTTCAACTTTCTCAACGCCTTCGGCCACAACCGCAATTTGCATTTCAGCGCAGCAGTCAATAATTGCTTTTACAATTGCCTGCTTGGGACCGTGCTGATGAATATCCGTAACGATACTGCGATCGATTTTAAGTTTGTCCGGCTGAAACTTTGCCAGCAGGGAGAGACCGGCAAAACCCGATCCAAAATCATCAATAGCAAGGCCGATACCTGCCGCACGTAGCTGACGGATAGCGGAGGTAAACTCATCATAGCCGGAGATCACTTCGTCTTCCGTTACCTCCACAATCACCTGTTCGGGATCGAGTTTATTGCGGGTAATGTGATCGAGCAGAATGTTGACCGCACCGGGAATTTTCACCAGTGACATCGGCAGCAGGTTAATCGCAATTTTATGATTGCCAATACCCAACTGGCGGGCCATAGCCAGTGCCCAGCCTTTAGAGGCCAGATCGGCTTCATGCAGTTTATGCCCTGGGATCGTGGCAAAATACTCCTGCGGGCTGCCGCCGTTAGGCCCACGGATCAAAGCTTCCAGTGAAGATATATTACCGCGTAGCGTTTCAATAATTGGCTGGAAGGCAAACTGGCAAGGTTGATTCGCCAGTACCGGTACACTCATGTTTTCGAAGGGGGAGACCCGGGTATCCAGACGCCAGCGCGCAGGCGTAACATTTTTGACCAGCGATTTTGGCAGCGGCGCAGAGACGAAATTTCGAATGAATTTATAGACCCTGTCGTTACAGGCAAGATGATATTTTAACGTGCCGAACCGTAGAATTGACCGCAGCACGACGCTGGGTTTGTTCGTGCGTAAGTCAAATAACACCAGACCGTGATTCAGAAAACGGCGTTTAGGCGCAAAGTCGCGCATCAGTTCGACAATATCTGCATGGCGTTCATCGCCGCGGATGCGGTCATACACGGCATTCACCGCAGATACGGGGCCTTCGAGCACCTGCAGGAACTGATTACCGTCGAACAGCAGCACGCCTGTAACATTAAGCCCGGTGTTTCGAACACTCGCCCGCAGGGCAAGTTCGGACAATTGTGAAGGATCCAACGCATAGTGGAGCCGGCTACGGTAGATCAAAGTCGCTAACACTGGATACTTCCCTCAAAAAAAGTCTACACACAAAGAGTCTGACTGGGCGCTGTTACAGTAATGTAGCAAGAGAGGAGCTAATCCCGTTCACCGATTAGGGCCTTTATTCCGCACGTACTCTTCAGGTTGTTTGTCTCACCTTATCGGACGGGCAGGCAGGATAGTTTACCCACACATCAACCTTAGTTTAGCTACACTTTATTACCAATAGATTTTCTGTCAAAAGGATTGTGGCGGATTATGTCAAAATTTTGAATCACGCGTGGATATATTAGCCTGGTATGTTAATTTTTTTAGGCTATAACGGATTATCTGGCTTTGTGCATCGGGATTACACTTTTAATTTGCATTAAGTGTTTAGAATTTACCACCAGCTATTTTTTGGATGTTTTTTCCATTGCAAAAACATAACAATATTTAAATAAACCAGAGTAAGCCTCGCTAAAAAAATATTTATCCTTACTACTTTCAGTTGTCACAGCATTGATAGAAAATACTGCCGAAAAAAAATTCCAACTGACTGGTAAATAAAAATGCCATTACTGGCAGGAACTTTCCTGTTTATTGCACGATTGCACGCAGTTCATTATGGGGTTATTCATGAAGCGTAACACTCCCGTTACACAGAAAGAGCTTTTGCTTAACGAAGGCACGACGTTATTATCCACAACAAACACACACAGCCATATTACCTATGCGAATAACGCTTTTATTGAAGCGAGTGGGTTCGCTGAAGACCAGCTGGTGGGCGAACCCCATCACATCATTCGTCACCCCGATATGCCTCCTGCCGCCTTTGCAGACCTATGGTTCACCATCCAGCAGGGAGAGAGCTGGACCGGTATGGTTAAAAACCGCCGCCAGAATGGTGACCATTATTGGGTACGTGCCAATGTGACCCCCGTATATCAGCAGGGGAATTTAACCGGTTATATTTCGGTGCGTAATATTCCATCGCGACAGGAAATTAATGCCAGCGATGCGTTGTATAAAAAAGTTAATGAAAATAATTTGCGCGGTTTTCGTTTTTATAAAGGATTAGTCGTCAGACGTGGCCTGTTTTCATTTTTATCCCTTTTTCAGCGCATCAGCGTGCGTGCCCGGATGAATGCCGGCGTTATCGTTGCCGCGGCGGTAGTAATGGCCGCGCAGTTTCTTTCGCTGGCTGCGCCGGAGAAAGCCGGTCTTACGCTGCTTATGCTGGCCCTGCTCGCCTGTTACCTGCATATGCAGATAACCCGGCCCTTAAAAACCATTCTGGGGCAGATGCAGAACGTCGTTTCAGGGCGAAAATCAGACTACCACGCCTTTAACCGGGTCGATGAGATAGGCATGCTGCAACGGCTGGTAAACCAGTCTGGCCTGAATCTCAGTTCACTGGTCGGCGATGTCTCGGTTCAGATAACGGGTATTCGTAACATCAGCCAGCGCATTACGGAGGAAGGCGAATCGCTGCAAAAGCGCACCGAAGAGACCTCCGCAGATTTGCATCAGACCGCCGCGGCCGTGGAAGAGATTGCAAGCGCGGTGAGACAAACGGCGGAAACCGCAGCCGAAGCCATGAGTCGTGCCGACGAAACCAGCATCAATGCCACCAATAGCGGCAACGTCATGAAGCAAACCATTGCCATGATGCAGTCGGTATCTCAGGACAACAACAAAATTGTCGACATCATCGGTGTCATTGACAGCATCGCATTCCAGACCAACATCCTTGCCCTTAATGCGGCGGTGGAAGCCGCGCGCGCAGGCGAATCTGGCCGTGGCTTTGCCGTGGTTGCAGCCGAAGTGCGTAACCTGGCGCAGCACTCTGCTTCTGCCGCCAGGGAGATCCAGAGCCTGATTGAACAGAACGTGGCGAATGTAAAAAGCGGTGTCGAGATGGTGGAAAATACCGAAACGCATCTGACGGCGATGATCGACAATGTGCTGAATATGTCGACAATGATTAAAGAGATAGGCACGGCGACCCACGAGCAGACCCTTGCCCTTGAGCTAATCAACAAATCGGTATCCCGGATAGGCCGGATGACGCACAACAATACCGGCATGGTTGAAAACGTGACCGTCACCGCTGAAGATCTTTCAGAACGAGCCGCGCGCCTGCACCGCGCGGTGCATGTGTTTGGCGGAAGCTGATTATGGCCTGGCGGTAACCTCGTCTGATGACTGACCGCGCCGCCATTGTGCCGGACTGTTCCGAATTCGGCCTCTTGCGGTTGCACTGGTGTTACAGATAGCAGACGATGGATGTCGCGCGATGACTTGTACCGCGCCGAATGAGATGACACTCTCCTGCGTACCTCGCAGGCACCCCTTGAAACATGAACTGGATTAAGGAGCACCTATGAAGTCGAACCGTCAGGCACGTCATATTCTTGGAATGGATTACAAAGTCTCGAACATCAGGAAGATTGTGAACAAAGACGATAATGAAACCGTCGTCACCCACCGTTCTGGTCGTCAACGCCGCGAAGACTAAGAGTTTGCGTTTTCCTGCCACCCCGCCCGGGGTGGTATTTACTCCATAAAATTCATCTCCTAAATCCTGCACTCGTCAAGTATTTGGCATTTTGATGCTTTATACTGGCGCGCGCTGCAGTACACCGACGCGGCCACGCCATCGCGACGGGTTCAATGAATCAGGAGTTGTTAGATGTATTCGAAGCATAATAAAAATCGTTCTTTGTATATTCCTTATGCAGGGCCACTATTACTTGAATTCCCGCTCCTCAATAAAGGCAGCGCCTTTAGCGTCGAAGAGAGAAGCAACTTCAATCTGCTGGGATTATTGCCGGAAGTGGTGGAAACCATTGAAGAGCAGGCAGAACGTGCCTGGCTGCAATACCAGGGATTTAAAACCGACATTGATAAGCACATTTACCTGCGCAATATTCAGGATACCAACGAAACCCTTTTCTACCGCCTTGTGGAAAATCACCTCGATGAGATGATGCCGGTGATTTATACCCCAACCGTTGGCTGGGCATGTGAACGCTTTTCTGAAATATACCGCCGCGCGCGCGGTGTCTTTATCTCCTGGAATAATCGCGGCAGCATGGATGACATCCTGCAAAATGTGCCGAACCATAACATCAAAGTCATTGTCGTCACCGACGGTGAACGTATCCTGGGTCTGGGCGATCAGGGCATTGGCGGCATGGGTATTCCTATCGGCAAGCTTTCGCTGTACACCTCCTGTGGCGGTATCAGCCCGGCGTACACCCTGCCGGTGGTGCTGGATGTCGGCACCAATAATCAACAGCTGATTAACGACCCGCTCTATATGGGCTCACGCCACCCGCGTATTACCGGGGATGAGTACACCGCGTTTGTCGACGAATTTATTCAGGCCGTTACCCACCGCTGGCCGAACGTGTTGTTGCAGTTCGAAGATTTCGCGCAGAAAAATGCTATGCCACTGCTGGAACGTTATCGCGATCGCATTTGCTGCTTCAACGACGATATTCAGGGTACGGCGGCGGTGACGGTAGGGACGCTGATTGCGGCCAGCCGCGCGGCGGGTAGCCAGCTGAGCAGTCAGAAAATTGTCTTCCTCGGCGCGGGCTCTGCAGGCTGTGGTATTGCAGAACAGATTATCGCGCAGACCCAACGGGAAGGACTCAGTGAGACGCAGGCCCGCCAGAACGTCTATATGGTTGACCGTTTTGGCCTGCTGACCGACGAAATGCCGAACCTGTTGCCCTTCCAGAGCAAGCTGGTGCAAAAACGTGAACATCTGGAGCACTGGGATACCAGCGTGGGCTCCCTGTCGCTGCTGGATGTTGTGCGTAACGTGAAGCCGGATATTCTTATTGGCGTTTCCGGTCAGACGGGTCTCTTTACCGAAGAGATTATCCGTGAGATGCATAAGCACTGCCCGCGTCCTATTGTCATGCCGCTCTCCAACCCGACCTCACGTGTGGAGGCCACACCGCAGGACATCATTAGCTGGACTGAGGGTATGGCGCTGGTCGCGACCGGTAGTCCCTTTGCACCGGTGATGTGGAATGACAAAATCTATCCTATTGCGCAGTGTAACAACTCCTATATCTTCCCCGGTATCGGGCTGGGGGTTATCGCGTCAGGGGCTTCACGCATCACCGACGATATGCTGATGTCGGCCAGTGAAACCCTCGCTAAATACTCGCCGCTACTGAACAATGGTGAAGGGCTGGTCCTGCCGGAACTGAAAGACATCCACGTGGTGTCCCGTGCCATTGCTTTTGCCGTGGGCAAAGTGGCGCAGCAGCAGGGGCTCGCCGTGAAAACGTCTGAAGAGGCACTGTTGCAGGCCATCGACGATAACTTCTGGAAACCTGAGTATCGTAGTTACCGCCGCACGGCCATCTAATCGTCCCCCCGTGCCGGGTAAAGAGGTACTCTACCCGGCACGTTTTCTCTCCTGCCTTCTGATGTGGCAAAATCGCCTCTCCCACGCTACACTCCTTTTTCCCATCAACTAACTGAATAAAAGGAGGATAATTATGTCGTACTGTGAACGTTTTCTCGTTTCACATGCGTTTGGTGATCGCACCAGCTCAAGCGTTATCGGTCTCGTGCTGCGATAACTTTGGCTTGAGCGAAGCTAACTCCACTCCCTTCTCTCGGGCTTACCGGGTTATCGTCAGCGATGTTTGACGAGGCGTTATCACGCCTGTAACTCTTGAGTAAGCAATGAGCACATTACTGTCTGCACAATCATTACGTGTTGAAACGGCCTTTGGCCTCTTATTTTCCGATCTCACTTTTACCCTCAGGCAAGGCGATCGCCTTGGGCTGATTGGCGACAATGGCTGCGGAAAAAGTACGCTGTTAAAGGTGCTTGATGGCACCCTGTCTCCGGTTAACGGCTCGGTTTCTCTTGCCAGGCACTGTCTGCTGGCGCGGGTCGAGCAGCATCTGCCTGAATCTCTCCTCGCCCTGACCCTGCTGGACGCGGTCCTGGCGCAACTCCCTCAGGGCGAGCGGGAAACGCTTCGCTGGCGGGCTGAAGCCCTGTTGGCCAGCATGGGACTCAGCGAGCAGGAAATTACACTGCCTGCGGCAACCCTGAGCGGCGGGCAACATACCCGCTTACTGTTGGCGCGTGCGCTGATAACCGAGCCGGATTTGTTGCTACTCGATGAGCCCAGCAACCATCTCGACCTCCCCACACTGCTCTGGCTTGAGCATTTTCTGCAAGGCTGGCCCGGAAGTTTTGTTCTGGTCTCGCACGATCGCGTATTGCTGGACGCCGTGACGAACGGAAGCTGGATTTTGCGCGACCAGCGTCTGCACTACTTTGCCCTTCCCTGTTCCGCCGCCCGTCAGGCGCTGGATGAGCGGGATGCCAGTGATGCGCTGCGTCATAAAGCGGAGCAAAAGGAGATTGACAGAGTGACCAGCAGTGCAAAACGGCTGGCCAACTGGGGACGCGTGTATGACAACGAAGATTTGTCACGCAAAGCAAAGCAAATGGAAAAACAGGTTGAACGCCTCAAAGAGAGCCAGACGCAGCTGACAGCGGGAAGCGCCTGGCGACTCACGCTCCACGGCGAACCGCTTGTTGCCGACCGCTTACTGGAGATGGAAAACCTGCCGGTGTCTGCCGCGCCAGGACTGCCAGCACTCTTTACCGTTCCCCTTGCGCGGATAAAAACCGGCGAGAGGGTCGCGATAATCGGGCAGAATGGCTGTGGCAAATCCTCCTTGCTTCGCCATATCTGGCGGCAATGTTCAGCCAATCCCGGCGAGGCGACATTGAAGCTGCATCCGCGTTTGCACAGTGGGTACTACGACCAGACCCTCGAACAACTGTCGGATGAGGCAACGCTGCTGGAGGCACTGGAACCCTTTGCCCCCTCAGCGGAACTGCGCAAAATGACGCTTATCAGCGCGGGCTTTCCCTGGTCGCGGCACGGCCAGCGGGTGGCGTCCCTCAGCGGAGGCGAGCGTTCACGCCTGCTGTTTATCGGCTTGTCGCTGGCGCGGTACAACCTGCTGTTGCTGGACGAACCGACGAACCATCTCGACATGGCGGGCAAAGAGGCGCTGGCGCAAACGCTTTCCCAGTTCAGCGGTGGCGTGCTGCTGGTCAGCCATGACCGCGATCTGATTCGCACCAGTTGCAACCGCGTCTGGATGATTCATGGTGGTGAGTTTAGCGAGTGGCTGGATATGGACGCGGCTTACGCTTTGCTGCGCGAAACGCCCCGGTCCCTGCATGCGGCCTCGCCTGCTCCTGAAGCCTGCGTTAAACAGCAGGAGGATGCGCTGGCGTTACTCGAACGGCTTATTGCCCTTGAAACCTTGCTTCAGCAGGACCTGGCACGTAAAACGGCGCATCAAAAACCCGCCCTGCAGGCGCAATGGAAGCAGGAGATCGAGCGGATTACAGCAATACTGATGTAAGAGGTAACAGACAAAACAGGCGCCCTGGCGCCTGTTTTTTTGCTTATTGCTGCGGATGTTGCCCTTTCCAGGCCTCAAAGGCGGATTTGATCTCCTGCTTTGCGTTTGCCGCGTCGTTATAGCCATTCAGCTCAACTTTTTTACGGCCTTCCGGCAGGTCTTTGTAAACGCGGAAAAAGGCCTGCAGGCGCTCCTGCTCAATCTTCGGCAGGTCGGCTACCTCTTTGATGTCATCCCAGGTAGGGTCAACTTTGCTGACCGGAACGGCGATAATTTTGTCATCTTTTTCTCCGCCATCGATCATTTTCAGTACACCAATGGCGCGCAGTTTAATAAGCGTGCCGGGTGTTAGCGGGGCGCGGGTATAAAAAATGACATCCAGCGGGTCGCCATCACCGGCAAGGGACTGTGTCAGCGAGCCATAGTTGGCCGGATAGGCCACCGGCATCGACTGGAAGCGATCGGCAATAATAAAACCGGTTTTTGCGTCGGTTTCATATTTTATGATGCCGCCCGCCGGGATCTCAGTAACGGCATAGAACTCTTCCGGATTATTGTCAGGCTGAGGAAAGTCGAGGATATTGTCTGCCTGCACTGAAGCGGAAAGGAAAAGGCTGACAGCAAGGATTTTTTTAACCAGATGCATTGATGTTGGCTCTTTGTTATTGAAAAAAAAACAAAATAAGCGCTAATAGTGACGAATTCATGACAATAGCGGTGCATTTCAGTGACCTGCTGGCGCACTTCTTATCACCTGGCTGGAGAACATATGGCTACCTCATTGACCGGACTGGATGTTCTGTTTATCGCGGGCTTTGGTCCCATTCCCCGCGATGTGCAGGAGAGTAAACAGCTCTATCAGGGCGCGCTGGGTCTTCCTCTTACGGGAATGGAGGGCAATGAAGAGTATCTGGTGGTCGAACATGGCGCCCTGGATGGTGCAAAACATTTCGCACTCTGGCCTCTGCACCAGGCCGCAGAATCCTGTTTCGGTACTACCGAATGGCCGGCAGATATTCCGGTCCCCCAGAGCTGGATAGAGTTTGAAGTTCAGGATCTGGCGAGTGCGACCCGGGTGCTCAGGGACAGGGGCTACCGGTTACTGGTAGAGAATCGTCAGGAGCCCTGGGGTCAGAGCCTCACGCGGCTGCTGAGTCCGGAAGGGATGCTGGTAGGCTTAAGCATCACGCCCTGGATGAGAGACTGATATTTCAAACGCAGGCCGCAGTCACCCTGCGGCCTGAAACTTCAGGCCAGTGCGCGTCGTTCCGCATGGCTACGTTTTGCTACCGTACGTCCGTACATCAACAGTGACGACATGGCGGAAAACGACAGCAATGCCGCCGGTAACGTAACATAGTCCCAGCTCAGCCCGAGCGTAATCATCAGTCCACCGCTGTAGGCACCGAGCGCACTGCCAAGGTTAAAGGCAATCTGGCCACCAGCCGCCCCCATCAGCTCCCCGCCTTTCGCATTCTGTATGAGCAAAATTTGTAACGGTGCGGCAAGGGCAAACAGACCGGCACAACAGATAAAGCCCATCGACAGGGATGCCAGTTTGTTCTCACCCAGGGTAAACAGCAGGAGTAAGGAAAGCACGATCACAAGATCGGTGGTCGCAGCAATACGCAGCGGACTAAAGCGCCCCGACAGCCTGCCACTCATCAGATTGCCCAGTACCATACCAAGACCCATCAGCATCATGATGATGGTCATAAACAGCTCTGAGAAACCCGAAACGTTCAACATAAAGGGTTTGATGTAGCTAAACCAGGCAAACACCCCGGCATTGCCGAACAGGGTGGCAGAGAAAATGAGCCAGGGTTCAGGCTTTTTCAAAAAGCGAAACTGCTCAGACAGGCGCGCCTCTGATTTGTCATACAACGTTGGCACCCAGAGTATGACTGACAGGATAACCAGAACGTTAAAGACGGCAATAATAAAGAAGGTGTAGCGCCAGCTAAAGGTATGGCCTAACCAGGTTCCGAACGGCACGCCCGCCAGATTGGCGACCGTCATCCCCGCCACCATCCCGGCGACGGCCATTGTCACTTTCCCCGGCGGGGCTATCTTCGACAACAGGATGGTGCCGACGCCAAAAAATGCCCCATGAGGGAAACCGGAAACCAGTCTGCCGATGGCCAGCATGGTGTAAGAGGAAGAAAAGGTAAAAATCACGTTACCTACGGCACACATCGCCACCAGAAATAACAGAATACTTTTCAGCGAAAATTTTCCTGAAAAGAGCGCAATAATCGGTGCGCCAATGACAACGCCAAAGGCATAGAAGGCAATCATATTACCGGCGGAAGGAAGAGTGATGCTGACATCATTTGCCAGCTCGGTGAGCACACCCATGATGCCAAACTCCGCCATGCCAAGGCCAAACGTGCCGAGCGCCAGTGAAAAAATTGTTTTTTTCATCCCACAACCACATGTTTAAAAATTGCAGCGGGCATTATCAGCTATTCCTGAAGTGTGAACCAGATCAAATCTACTGCCTGCCCGCTTAGTCCATAAAATCGCAACAGATCGTGAATGTCCGGCGCTGTGTTACGCGAACTTCCTGACTCAGGCTTACACTGATTAAGACCTGTCATTGTTAATCAGCGAAAGGAAGTACGTCATGGGAAATAAGAAAAAGATCAACACCCTTCCGGCGGCGCCGGCGGCTCCGGCGCTTAAAAATAAAGCCTATGAGAAAGAGCTTCGTCATCAGCATGAGGAGCTGGTGAAACTCCAGCAATGGGTGGTGGCAAAGGGTCTGAAAGTCTGCATCGTGTTTGAGGGACGCGATGGCGCCGGTAAAGGCGGCACCATTAAAGCTATCACCGAGCGCGTCAGTCCACGGGTTTTTCGGGTGGTGGCACTGCCGGCACCGACCGAGCGTGAGAAAAGCCAGCTCTACCTTCAGCGCTATGTCCCCTACCTGCCCGCTGCCGGAGAAATCGTGATTTTCGATCGCAGCTGGTATAACCGCGCGGGCGTTGAGCGGGTAATGGGGTTTTGTACTCCTGAGCAAGTCGACAAATTTCTCGAAAGTGCGCCAATGATGGAGCGCACCATAGTCGAGTCCGGCATTATTTTGCTCAAATACTGGCTGGAAGTCTCGCCACAGGAGCAGGAGCGCCGCCTGCGCGATCGCATCAACGACGGGCGTAAAATCTGGAAACTGTCGCCGATGGATATCAAATCGTTCGATCGCTGGGATGACTACACCGTCGCCCGTGATGCGATGTTCGCAGCAACCGATACTTCCTGGGCCCCCTGGTTTGTTGCCCGGTCGGAAGACAAAAAACGCGTGCGGCTGAATATCATTACTCACCTGCTCTCTCAGGTTCCTTACGAGGCGCTGCCCGCCGATGCGGTTGACCTGCCGAAACGTAAAATAGGCAAAGCCAAACCCAGCAATTATCCCTTCCGAATTATTCCGGAACCGTTCTGACGCCACCGCGATGTTCGCGCGCGTCGCCCCGCTCCAGGGAACGCCCCGGAGCGGAGAAGAGATGCTTATTTGATGCCCTCGGCACTCTCTTTTTTCGCTTCCATGCGCTCAACGTCACGATACCAGCGCGGGTGGTGTTTCTGTGCCCAGCGGCGGCTCACCTTCCCTTCGATCATCCCCTTTATCGACCCTTTTACCCAGAACGCCATATACATATGGATAAGAATGGCGTGGATGAGAATGATAGCCGAGGTCGCGTGAATCAGCAGGCTGTAGCGAATGACCTGAATCGGGAAATAGTGGGCAAACCAGGGACGCCAGATAATAATGCCCGTCACCAGCAGCACGAACATCATGCTCATGATGGTCCAGAACATCATCTTTTGCCCCGCGTTATATTTGCCGACTTTTGCGACCTTATGCTCGTTCCCTTTCAGCACTTCAACAATGCCTTTCACCCACGGAATATCCTGCCTGTCCGGGATGTTGTGGTGTACGAAGCGCACGAACATAAACATCAGCAGCACGAAAACCAGCACGCCGAAGAATGGATGCAGAATGCGCCCCATCTGCGGCGTCCCAAAGGTTTCCGTCAGCCACTGCAGGGTCGGAAAGAAGAATGAAATTCCCGATACCGCCACCAGGAAAAAGCAGATAACTACCGTCCAGTGACAGGCGCGGTCGATAAACTTCGTGCGCACAATCCATGATTTACTCATGATGCTCCTCCTCGTCATCATCCACCTCTTTGTTCGGCCCGATACCGATGTAGTGATAAATCAGCCCGGCAAAGGTGGCGATAAAGCCCATTGCGGAGAGCGGCTTGAGTGCCCCTTTCCACAGACTAATCGAGGTGTCGATCGCCGGATCTTTCGGCAGGTTATGGTACAGCTCCGGCTGGTCGTTATGGTGAAGCACATACATGACGTGCGTTCCCCCCACGCCCTGCGGGTTATACACGCCTGCGTTTTCGTAGCCGCGCGCTTTTAGCTTATCCACACGCTGCTGCGCCACCTCCAGCATCTCGGTTTTAGTACCGAAGTGGATGGCCCCGGTCGGGCAGGTCTTCACACAGGCAGGCTCCTGCCCGACGCTGACGCGATCCACACACAGAGTGCATTTATAGACCCGGTTATCCTCTTTACTGAGGCGCGGGACGTTAAATGGACAGCCCGCGATGCAGTAGCCGCAGCCAATGCAGTTATCCTGCTGGAAATCCACGATGCCGTTGGCGTACTGTATAATCGCCCCGGCAGACGGACAGGCCTTAAGGCAGCCCGGATCTTCACAGTGCATACAGCCATCTTTGCGGATTAACCACTCCAGCTTGCCATTCTGGTCGGTTTCGCTAAAACGCATCACCGTCCAGGATTTGGCGCTCAGATCGGCCGGGTTGTCGTAAACCCCGACGCAGTGACCCACCTCATCACGGATGTCGTTCCACTCCGAACAGGCCACCTGGCAGGCTTTACAGCCCACGCAGGAGGAGACATCGATAAGCTTGGCGACTTCTGCCTTGTAATCCCGCGCACGAGGCGCGGGCGTCAGCGCGTTTGTCGCGGAGCGTTTAATAATGTCCTGTGTTTCCATCGCCATTTATTCGCTCCTTACGCTTTCTCGATGTTCACTAAGAACGCTTTGTACTCCGGCGTTTGCGAGTTGGCATCCCCGACGTTAGGCGTCAGGGTGTTGGCGATATAGCCCTTCTGCGCCACCCCTTCAAAGCCCCAGTGCAGCGGAATACCGACGGTTTCCACCTGCTGCCCATGCACGTTCAGGCTCTGCAGACGGCGGGTCACCACTGCCACCGCGCGAATAAAGCCGCGCTTGCTGCTCACCGTCACGCGATCGCCATTGGCAATCCCCTTCGCTTTCGCCAGCGTTTCACTGATCTCCACAAACTGTTCCGGCTGCGCGATGGCGTTTAGCCGCGCATGTTTGGTCCAGGTGTGGAAATGCTCGGTCAGGCGGTAGGTGGTCCCCACGTACGGGAACTTGTCCTTCTTGCCTAAACGCAGCACGTCGTCTTCGTAGATACGCACCACCGGGCTTGAGACCACGTTCGGGTGCAGCGGGTTGGTGCCAAGCGGCGTTTCCATCGGCTCGTAGTGTTCCGGGAACGGCCCTTCCGCCAGCTTGTCGAGGGCAAACAGACGCCCCAGCCCTTCCGGCTGCATGATGAACGGCCCGGTTTTGCTGCCCGGTGCGGCGGTGTTGAAGTCCGGGATATCATTTCCCGCCCACTTCGATCCGTTCCACGCGATCAGCATCCGTTTGGGATCCCACGGCTTGCCGTTGATGTCCGCCGACGCACGGTTGTACAGCACCCGGCGGTTAAGCGGCCACGCCCATGCCCAGCCCAGCGTATTGCCAAGGCCTGACGGGTCGGCATTGTCGCGGTTAGCCATCTGGTTACCCTGCTCGGTCCAGCTGCCAGCATAAATCCAGCACGAGGAGGCCGTGGTGCCGTCATCACGCAGCAGCGCAAAGCTGTTCAGCAGCTGGCCTTTCTTCGCCAGCAGGGTGCCGTTGGCGTCATAGAGATCCGCCAGCGCCACGCCGTTGTTCTCTTTGGCCACTTCCTCTGACTCAGGATGGTCCGGCTGCTTATAGTGCCAGCTCATCTTCAACAGCGGCTCGACCCCTTTCCCCCCTTGTGTGCGGTACATTTCACGCAGGCGATGGTAAATGCCCGCGAGAATTTCGCCGTCGTTACGCGCTTCACCCGGTGCATCCTGGCCCTTCCAGTGCCACTGCAGCCAGCGCCCGGAGTTGGCAATAGAGCCGTCCTCTTCCGCAAAGCAGGTGGACGGCAGACGGAACACTTCGGTCTGAATCGAGGTCGGATCGACGTCGTTGGATTCCCCGTGGTTCTGCCAGAAGGTCGAGGTTTCGGTCACCAGCGGATCGATAATAACCATGTACTTCAGCTGACTCAGGCTGCGCACCACTTTGTTTTTATCCGGGAACGACGCAACAGGGTTAAAGCCCTGGCAGATATACCCCGTCACGTGGCCCTTATCCATCATGTTGAAATACTTGATGACGTCATACGACTGATCCCACTTCGGCAACCATTCAAAGCCCCAGTCATTCTCCTTTTGCGCTGCATCGCCGTAGAAGGATTTCATCAGACTGACGGCAAACTTCGGATAGTTACTCCAGTAGTTCACCTGGTCCGGCAGCGTGGCTTTTGGCGTATTCGCCGTAATCCAGCTCTGGAAATCGGACTGTTTTTCTGATGGCAGCGTCAGATAACCCGGCAGGCTGGTGGAGAGCAGGCCAAGATCGGTTAACCCCTGAATGTTGGAGTGACCGCGTAGCGCGTTCACGCCGCCGCCCGCCATACCCATGTTACCGAGCAGCAGCTGGATCATCGCCATGGTGCGGATGTTCTGCGCACCCACGGTGTGTTGCGTCCAGCCCAGCGCATACAGGAAGGTGGTGGTCCTGTCTGCGGCACTGGTCGAGGCCAGCACTTCGCACACTTTCAGAAAATCCGCTTTCGGCGTACCGCAGATATTCTCCACCACGTCAGGGGTATAGCGCGAGACGTGCTGTTTCAGCAGGTTCCATACGCAGCGCGGGTCGGTGAAGGTTTCATCGCGTTTCGCGTAGCCGTCTTCGTCGAACTGATAGTTCCAGGATGACTTATCGTACTGGCGTTTTTCGGCGTCATAGCCGCTGAACAGGCCGTCTTCGAAGGCAAAATCGTCCCGTACCAGCAGACTGGCATTGGTATAGTGTTTAACGTATTCAGCGTTGATTTTGTTGTTTTCAATAAGGTACAGCAGCACGCCGGAGAGGAACGTAATGTCCGTACCGGAGCGGATCGGCGCATAGATATCGGCCACCGACGCCGTACGCGTAAAGCGCGGATCGACGACGATGAGTGTCGCATCGTTGTTGTTTTTTGCCTCCATCGCCCAGCGGAAACCCACCGGATGGGCTTCAGCGGCGTTACCGCCCATCACCATCACGACGTTAGCGTTTTTGATATCAACCCAGTGGTTGGTCATCGCACCGCGACCAAATGTTGGAGCAAGACTTGCTACCGTTGGTCCGTGTCAGACGCGTGCCTGGTTGTCTACCGCCAGCATGCCGAGAGAGCGCACAAACTTTTGCGTCAGCATGCCGGTTTCATTGCTGGCCGCCGAGGCACAAAGCATCCCGGTGGAGAGCCAGCGGTTGACCGTGACGCCCTGCGCGTTCTTTTCAATAAAGTTGGCGTCGCGGTCGGCTTTCATTAATTTTGCAATGCGGGAGAAGGCCTCATCCCAGGTGATACGCTGCCATTTGTCAGAACCTGGCGCACGGTATTCGGGGTAGCGCAGACGGTTTTCGCTGTGAACGTAATCCAGCAGGCCTGCCCCTTTCGGGCACAGCGCCCCACGGCTTACCGGATGATCCGGATCCCCTTCAATATGGTAGATAGCTTCTCTGGCGTTCTTCGCACCATCGCCCAGGCTGTACATGAATAACCCACAACCTACGGAACAGTAGGTGCAGGTGTTTCGAATTTCTTTTGCGCGAAGTAATTTGTAATTACGCGCCTGAGCCAGCGCCATTTTTGGCGCAAAACCCAGTGCGGCGACCGTGGTGCCGGCCATACCTCCCGCGCAGATTTTAAAAAATTGTCTGCGACTGACGTCCATTGCTTTCCTCATTGTTTTCAGGCAACTTCGCGCAGAAAACTAACAGCAATATCCCTGCTTAATTTGCGGCAAATCAAAATCGCAGTGGACCAACTTCTTAATAGTCTTTTTCATCGCATTTCCCTACCTCTTTTGAGGTGGAAATCCGGGCGTGTCGATGGCGATGATTGCGCCACCTGTTCATTTGAACTAAAATAATTTTCAAATGAACAACAGGAGCGCTTCCATGCAACTCTATACACCTTCTGGTCGGGCTATTCCGCATGACCTGCTCAGTATGCTGGGCCTCCCCGCAACGGCTATCGCCGCGCATGACAGCATCAGCGTGGGTCTGGATGCAGGTGTAGTCCGTGACATTGCCGGTGCTGTGGCGCTGGACGAAGTCACCCTCTGCAGAATGGCGGGCATTGATCGTAATACCTACAATCGCCGCCTGAACAGTGCTGAAAAACGCTTTTCTCCGGAACAAAGCGCCAGGGTCTATACCCTCGCCAGAGTCATCAGTGCCGCCCGGGAACTCTTTAATGGCGACAGTGAAAGAATGGCAACCTGGTTAAACAAACCGGCAAAAGGGTTAGGCGGAAAAAAACCGGCGGAGCTGCTCTCCACCCCTGCTGGTGCGGAAGCGGTGCTGGCACTGATTGGCCGTATTGAACACGGTGTTATCGGGTAATGGAGAACATCACCTTCTGGCGGCTGGTGAAAGACAAATATGCCACAACCGCCTTTGATGGCTATGGCGCACGCACCTTTGGCGGGCGCTGGAATTCGCCGGGACAGGATTGCGTCTATCTTGGTTCCTCGAAAGCGCTTTGTGTCCTTGAAACGCTGGTGCATCTGGAAATCGAAGATATCGCCCTGGGTTACTGCTTTTTGACCATCAATGTGCCGCGCACCCTGGTGGCGACGCTCGATCTGGATGCCCTGCCCGCCGACTGGCAATCCGACCCTGCCCCTGTATCAACGCAACATATCGGCGATGACTGGCTGGCCTCCAGCAAAAATGGTCTGGTACTGCGCGTTCCAAGCACGATTACGGGTGAGTGGAACGCGTTATTCAACCCGGCACACCCGCAGGCGGCGAAGGTGCTTAAAAGCCTGCAGGCAGAACCTTTTACGCTCGATCCCAGGCTCAGTCGGCCGTGCTAACGTTTTTACCGATCCCCGCCAGGCTGAACCAGACCGTTATCGCGACCAGCATCAGTAGTGCTCCAGCCGTACCCAGCGCCACACTGTGGGAGGAGATAAATGCCGTTTTCGCCGCAGAAATCACCGCCTCTCCCAGCGGCACTGGCAGATCCGACGCCAGCTGGAATGCCTCGCCAACAGATGATGACGCCTGCCCGGCCTGTTGTTCGCTCAGGCCGTCTGGCAGCATAATGGACGACGAAAAGCTGCGGGTCAGAATCAGGCCAAACAGTGCAATACCCAGCCCTGCGCCCAGTTCATAACCCATAGTTTCAATGGCTCCGGCGGCGGCGGCTTTCTCTTTCGGGGCCGCGGCCATAATCGCCGCAGTGGACGAAAGCAAGGCGCTGGCGGCACTGAATCCCAACAGCGCCATCAGAATCCAGGCCTGAGTTTGTTGCGTCGAAAAGTCGGTGACAGAGAGCCCGAGAAAGCTGACGCCGCTTAATGTCATCCCCCCTGCAGCCACCTGACGCAAACCCAGACGGGAGACCAGCATACCGGCGATGGGACCGCTAAAACCACTTGCTACCATGACGGGCAACATAAACAAACCGGCAGCAAAGGGGGTAAACCCATGCACGAACTGCAACTCCTGGGCCATTAACAGCTCAAACCCCACCAGCGCAACCATTGCGGCTAACGCCATCGCGACGCCGGAGAGGATAACCCGGTGGGTAAACAAGCGCAGGTCAATCATCGGCACCGTGGCGGCAAGCTGCAGGCGTACAAAGGCCAGTAATAACACTGCGCCCGTCAGAAATACCGCCGCCACGCCCCAGGTGGCAACACTTCCTTTGAGCGCTGTTTTTGCACTCCACACCAGCATAAGGATGGCGGCGATTAGCATTAAAGCCTGCATCAGGTGCAGAGGTTGTTGTGCACTTCCCCGCTCTGTCGGCACAAAACGCGCGGTCAGCGCCATCACCAGCAAAACGAGAGGCACGTTCACCAGAAAAACAGCACCCCAGTGAAAATGCGCCAGTAACCAGCCACCGATCAGCGGGCCGAAGGCCGCACCGCCGGAACCCACCGCAGCCCAGACCCCCAACGCCATATTCCGGTGCTCTTCCCTGGAGAAGGTGGTGCGGATCCCGGCAAGGGTAGCAGGAACAATCATCGCTGCTCCCACCGCCAGCAGCGCCCGTGAAGCAATAAGTTGTTCTGCGCTGGCCGAGAAGGCCGCCAGAAGTGATGCCACGCCAAACAGCCCACTGCCCAACAGCAGCAGGCGTTTGAAACCAATACGGTCGCCCAGTGCTCCCATTGGCAGCACCATACCCGCCATGACCAGAGAATAGATATCGATAATCCATAGCAACTCGTTTCCACTGGTTGCAAGCTCCGCGCTTAAGGTGGGCGACGCCACATGCAGCACCGTGGCATCAATCGCCACCGGAATGTAGACCAGCACAATAATGACCAGCGTTAACCACTGACGAAACATAACACCCTCTTTTCAGTATCAATGTTGGACCGATGTCCAGAATCACGATCCTACGGAATGTTGAACGACTGTCCAGCTTTTTGTTAAACTTCGTTCAATCAACATTTAAGGAGGTCAGATGGCTTATCTGCATCGGGATGAACGGCGGGAGCACATTGTGCAGGCGGCAATGCGTGTCGCGCTCGCCGAAGGGTTCAGCGGTATGACGGTACGCCGCATTGCGGCAGAAGCGGGCGTGGCGACAGGCCAGGTACACCATCACTTCTCCTCCGCCGGGGAGTTAAAATCACAGGCGTTTATTCGCGTTATCGCTGAACTGCTTGAGGCGGATGTGGTGCCCCCCTCCGCCAGCTGGCGGGCACGGTTACATTCGATGCTGGGCAGTAATGAAGGGGGTTTTGACCCCTATATCCATCTCTGGCGGGAAGCGCAGCTTTTGCTAAATAAAGAGCCCGACCTGAAAGGCGCTTATGCACTGACGATGGAGATGTGGCACCGGAAGGTGGTGGATATTCTGCACGCGGGGGCAGAGACGGACGAATTTACGCTTACGGATACAGCAGACAATATCGCCTGGCGCTTGATAGCCCTCGTCTGTGGACTGGACGGCATCTATGTGCTGGGCATGTCAGATGTCGATGATGCAGCGTTCGATCGACATCTGGATGCCATGATCACCCGGGAGCTGTTTTACGCCCCTTCCCCATGAAGATTAAAACGTGACATTGTCACCTCAAGATCATCCACGCTGAAGCCGTACCGCGGATCGTCCGTTCCCAGCCCAAAACGCTGCTGCAGCAAGGCATGCAGCGCTTTCGCATCCGGCGCAACATACTCTTCTGTCACATGGCCGTTCTGCCAGGCGGTGAAGTGATAGTTTGTCAGCGTCAGTTTTACGCCGTCAGGCAGATGGCGGCACATCAGCAGGTGATGCCGAAAATGCGACTGTGGCCAGTGTGCCGAATGGAAGTTACCCATCACAAAATCCGACTGATACTGCTCTACCATCTCAAGCCGGTACATCGACTGCCATTTTTCATGATGGCGGAACTGTAAAAGCCAGTCAGGGCCGTCCTGCTGTAAGCGATAAAGTCCGTGCGGCGTCGGCTGCTCGATGTCGGCGATCAGACGCACCGGTGCGGTCAGCGTCTGCCCGCCAAAGCCAACATCCGCCAGCCAGTGTTCGTCCCCCAGCGTCACCAGCACCACGCGATGGGTGCGCGGCGGCATATGCGCAGGATTAGACATCACCACCCGGCCAAGCAGGCTACGGACCGTAAAACCGATTTCACGCAGCACACGCTCGAAGAGTCCGTTCTGCTCGAAACAGTAGCCACCACGGCGGGCCACCACCAGTTTGTTAAAAATGGCCTCATCGGTCAGTTCAATTTCCCTCGGCAGCACCACGTCCACATTTTCAAAAGGGATCGCCCCGTTGTGATGTAAATGCAATGACCGCAGCGTCTCGATGTTAACGGCGGCTTGTTCTGTAAAGTTAATACGGGCGAAATAGGCGTCCAGAAAAGGGGTCATGACCAGCTCCTGCAATTGATGTCCTTCTGTTATAACGCATTTTTTCCGCCCGACAGGCGATTTTGTGCTCTGCATTTATCGTTGTGTGCCACGCTGCATAATGGCCAACGCGGTCAGCATGAGCACCAGACCGGTTATCAGTGTCAGCGTTGCCATTGCCATGCCCTGCCCGACCGAACCTTGCTCAAACTGTCGCCAGATAAAGACGGCCACAGTCTGCGTACCGGCAGGCGCCAGCAACAGCGAGGTGACCAGCTCGCGCGAGGCGATAGCAAACACCATCAACATGGCGGCTAACAAGGCCGGAAATACGAGCGGAAGCACGATAAAACGCAGTGACTGAAAGGCGCTGGCGCCGTGCACGCGCGCCGCCGGTTCAAGGTTCCCCCCCAACTGACGTAAGGCACTGCCGACATAGCGCACCGGCCAGGGCAACAGCAGGCAGCAATAGGAGAGCAGTAAAATAGCCCAGGTGTTATAGGGGGAGACGGGCCAGAAGGTGCGGTTCCACAACAGAATCAGCCCCACGCCCACCACAATTCCCGGCAGTGCGGCAGGCATTAATGAGAGCGCATCAATAATGCGGCGACCTTTAATCTGCTGGACCACGACCAGCCAGGCTGCAAGCAGCCCGACAAACCCGGTAATCAGCGCCGAACCCAAGGCCAGCGACAGGCTGGTACCCAGTGCCGTTAAGGCATCTCCCTGCTGGGCAAAGAGCGCGCTGTAATGCGCCGTGGTGGCATTGGCCAGCGATAAACCACCCGATAAGGTAGACATAATTCCCGTCACCGCCATTGACAGCCCTGGCACCACGACCGCAAGAAAACCAACCAGCGCCATCGCCAGCACCACGGGAACGGCTGCCATACCCAGCGTCGCGCCGCTATTTTCGGTGGGTTTACCCGTCACACTGGTGACGTCTTTACCGCCAGTCAGCTTACCCTGCAACCACCAGGCGCTGAGGGCGATTGCAATCAGAACGAGCGACAGCACAGAGGCACCCGGCAGATCAATCGGCCAGTCCGCCAGCCGTTTTTCAATGCCGACGGTGAGCATTACCACCCCGGCGCGTGTGCCAAGTGCAGCTGGAACGCCGTACTCTTCAATCGCCAGGGTAAAGGCCAGCAGCATGCCTGCCGCCAGCGACGGCGACAGCATCGGCAGGGTCACATGAATAAACGCCCGCCACGGTGTGGCTCCATGCACCCTGGCGACCAGCGCCAGCCGTTGCCCGCTGGCAAGCAGGCTGCGGGAGACGGCGAAGTAGACGACCGGGAAAATGTTCAGCGTCATCACCAGCACGATTCCGCTTTTACTAAAGAGGAGCGCATTAAGATCGAAGCCGAGCAACTGGGCCAGATAACCATTGGTTTGCAGCACCAGCATCCAGGAGAGCGCGGCGATGTAGGGCGGCGTCAAAAACGGAATAAGGAACAGCAGATCCCAGAGTTTAGGGCATGGCACATTAAACAGACCACGCGCCACGCCAAGCGGCAGACCGAGACAGGCGCTGAGCAATGCCACACCGGCGGCGATTTGTAGCGTGCCGGCAAACATTGCCGGGAGCTGAGGCTCAGTAAACAGCGGCATGATGCCGGTAAACGCCCCTTCCAGCGATCCGGCGCTGAAGTGGGGAAACACGGCCTGCAGAATAATAAAGAAAAGTGGTAATGCGACCAGTATCACCAGAATGGCGACGGTCGCCACAGAGAGAAATCGTTGATTCACAGCGGCTATCCAAAAGACGGGGTTGCCCCCGTCTGCTGATGATTACTGAGCGAAGAGTGTATTGAAACGCTTGAGGACGTCGGCACGCTCACTGGTGCCATCGCTTCGGGTCGGCAGCACGTTCAGCTCCGTGAACAGCGGACGTTTGGCCTGCACATCGGTGCGGGCCGGCATCAGCCAGGCATCCGCAACCATTTTCTGCCCTTCAGGCGACAGCACATAATCAACAAACGCTTTAGCATCGGCTTCATGCTGCGTGGTTTTCAGGATCATCATCGGACGCGGCGCAATGACGGTGCCGCTGGCCGGGAAGATAACCTTGAGGGATTCACCCTGTTCAATGTTGCCATAGGTCACGTAGTCCACCGCGCCAAAGACAGCGGCTTTCGCCCCCTGCATTACTGGCGTAACGGCCTGGGCGTTCGGGCCGCTGACCACCATGCCATTTTTCTTCAGCGCCTCAAACAACGCCCAGGCCTGGTCGCCCATACCGTTTTGCAGACCTATCAGCAGATCAAGGGAAGCGCCAGAAAGCGCCGGATCCGGCGTGGTCACTTTGTCTTTAAACGCAGGTGTGGTCAGATCCTTCCACTCTTTCGGTTCAGGCGTGCCGCTTTTAGTATTCCAGACGATGCCAAGCGCAGAGATACCCTGCGCCACATAATCGGCGCTTTTCAGCGTATCCGGCACATTACCAGCGTTAGCGCTCTGGTACGGCAGCAACCAGCCGCGGTTGTGGAGATCTTCTGCGGTATCCCACGAAGCAGAAATAAGGATATCGGCCTGCGGATTAGCCTGCTCGGCCTCCAGTCGAGCCATCACTTTTCCGGTAGTGGCCTGAAAGATATCCACTTTCACGCCGGTTTTCTTCTCAAAACCACTGGCAAGGCCTTTTGCCAGCGAACCCGGCCCTGCGGTGTAAACGGTAAGCGCATGTGCGCTGGACATCATGACAGACGATAACACCATGGCTAACGCAACTCCTTTCTTCACGGACAGTCTGGCTTTCATGCAATTTCCCCTGAGGATGATGTAACAGTACGAATAGCGTCTACCCGTCCGGCAGACAAATGAACAATTCGGTCGGCGAGTATCTCGGCTTCACGACGATCGTGGGTGACATAGACGGCGGTGATGACGAGCTGGCGAAGCAGTGTGGCCATTTCACGGCACAACGATTCACGCAGTTCGCTGTCGAGATTGGAAAGCGGTTCGTCAAACAGCAACACCCGCGGTTCAGCGACAATCGCCCTGGCAAGCGCCACACGCTGCTGCTGCCCACCGGAGAGACCGGAAGGTTTGCGTGTGGCAAATGCATCAAGGCCGACGCGTGCTAACGCTGCGGCAACACGGATTTCACGTTCAGCCCGTGGCACATTGCGCATTTTGAGCGGGAAGGCGACGTTATCTTCCACCGTCATATGCGGCCAGAGGGCATAGTCCTGAAAGACCATGCCAATGTTGCGTAACTCCGGCGGCATCGCCCACCCCGCTTTCGCCACCAGGCGTGAGCCAAACGAAATGGTGCCGTCCGCGGGGTGAGTTAACCCGGCAAGCAGACGCAACAGGGTGCTTTTGCCACAGCCTGAGGGGCCGAGCAGCGCCACGATGGTGCCTGCGGGAATCTGAAGATCGATCTGATTGAGAACCGTGTGCGTACCAAACGCATACGACACGCCGTCGAGGCGGATTTCAGTGAACGCGTCCATTAGCGCCCTCCCGGAATGAGAAAGCGAATGACACCCGTGGTCTGCAACCGACGGGGCGCGTCCACCTGCACATAAGTCAGGGGAGAAAACATATTGTTATCCTCTTTGGGATTTGATGCCGCTGACTATAGGCAGGATATGTGACGAATAAATTACGTTTATGTTGCGGCTTGATTTATAAAGAAGAGTGGTAAACGATTAGAGGATCCCTCACCCATTTCCCTTAATGAAAAAAGGTGATTATGTGCGTATCGCAACAATCACAAATTTTGCGTACATCTCCACGGTCATACTGACACTTGCCTCCGGTGCGGCCCTCTTTACCGCTTCCAGTGCAGAACGGGCGGAGCGCGAGGCGATTGCCCATAGCCGGGTTTCTGACACCCTGATCGACGAACTGGAAAAAGATGCCTACGCCCTGACCGACCTGGCGCGGGAAGCTGTAGTAAGACGCCAGCCGGCGCAGATTGAGGCCTGGCGACAGCAGCTGGATACTGATATCAAGCTTGAGGATCGCCTGGTACGCCTGCGTGACCACAATGCCACTACGGAGGAGATTCTGATTCTGCGCGATGGCATTAAAGTGCTCAGAGAGCTTGAAGATGAACAGCAGCAGGCGGTTGCCGCCGTGGAGGCTGGTGACGTTAATAAAGGCATTGATCTTCTGTTTGGTCAGTCTTACGAGGATGAACTTGACCAGGCGGAATACCGCTTTGCCCATTTTCGCAGCCTCTCTGACCAGCGAACCGATGCCGTTATTGCTGAAGCCACCGCCTTCTCGCAGCGCCTGCGCACCCTCTCAGAGGTCATGGTCGGCATCACGGCACTGCTCTTTTTGTTTGTCCTGGGATTTATTATCAAGCACCGTATTCTGCGCCCGGTGGTTACGCTCAGCGATGTGGTAAACCGCCTCGCAACCCAGGACTATGCGGTGGAGACGCCAGTGCTTGCGCAGGTGGACGAAATTGGTGATATGGCGCAGGCCATCCATATTTTTCGTGAAAATGGCCTCGCCCGGCAGCGGCTGGAGCAGGAGCGTGATGCTGAATGGGCGTCACGTACTTTGCTTGCGCGAATGACCCAGCGTTTGCAGGGGTGTGACTCCTACAGTGCGATTATTCGTGTGGTGAGCCGTTTCGCCCCTCAGATCATTGCGGATATGGGGGGACGCCTCTATATCCTTGATTCACGTACCGGTCGAATGAAGTCAGCTGCACGCTGGCTGTTACCACCGGGTGAAGACAGCTCCTTTACCCCGGATGCCTGCTGGGCGCTGAAGCGTGGTCAGTTGCACTGCCCATCCCGCGACTCGGTGGATATGCCATGCGAACACATAGCGCCAGAAGTTGCCGCCCGTGCCATCTGCATTCCGCTCATTGCCCAGAACAAAACCATCGGCCTCTTGACCTTCGACCAGTCCGATCAACAGAAAGAACCACCTTATGCCTACCTGGAACTGATGGCAGAAACGCTGGCACTGGCGCTGGCAAACCAGAGTCTGCGCGATACCCTGACCGAAAAGGCAGCACATGATCCGCTCACCGGTCTGCGTAATCGACTGAACCTGGAAGAGACGCTGCGCGCAATGGTGGACCAGGCAATGAACACCAACAGTTGCCTGAGCTGCCTGATGCTGGATATCGATTATTTCAAAAAACTCAATGACAGCCACGGGCATGAGGCGGGTGACAAAGTGCTGCGTGAAATTGCGCAGGTGCTGGTAGAGACAGTGGCTGACCGTGGGACGGCCTTCCGCTATGGCGGCGAAGAGTTCCTGATTATGCTGCCGGACACGACTGAATCTGACGCGCGCAAACTGGCAGAGCAGCTGCTGCGCAATGTCCAGTCACACCATATTCTTTATGAATCACGGGATATCGGCCCGGTATCGGTTTCCATCGGTCTGGCCACCTGGCCTCAGCATGCGCGGGCGACTAATCTGATTCGCGCAGCCGACGTTGCTTTGTATCTGGCAAAAGAGCGCGGGCGGGGACAGATAGTGATTGCCCGCGCAGGCCAGACGAATGTAGCGCCGTAAGGCCTGAATTTACCTGCCATCATGATGACATCAAGGAGCCATTATGAATGCTTTTCGTCCGGTTTCATTGAATCACGCAAGCCGCCTGTTAAACCACGGGCCAACGGTGCTTATCACCAGCCGCGATGAAAGTATCGACAGGCGCAATATCATGGCTGCCGCCTGGTCGATGCCCGTTGAATTCTCCCCTGCGCGTATTGCCATCGTGGTGGATAAAAGCACATGGTCCCGCGAGCTGATTGAACGCAGCGGGATGTTCGGCATCGTTGTATCGGGTGTGGCTGCCACCAACTGGGCATGGGCGGTTGGGAGCGTGAGCGGGCGTGAAGAGGATAAGTTCAACTGCTACGGCATACCGGTGATTGCAGGCCCGGTGCTGGGTCTCCCGGTCGTTGAGGAAAAATGCCTTGCCTGGCTGGAGTGCCGCCTGTTGCCTCCGACCGCTGCGCTGGAAAAATATGACACCCTGTTTGGTGAGGTGGTCTCTGCGGCTGCAGATGAGCGCGCATTTGTGAATGGTCACTGGCAGTTTGATGAGGGTCAGCTCAATACGATCCATCATCTGGGAGGCGGCAATTTTGTCACCAGCGGGAGAGCGATTAAAGCGCCGGAGTAATCTCTTTCCCCTCACCCGGAAAATACGTGCGCGGGGTTGCCTTTCTCGCTCCCCTTTTATGGAGAGGTTCAGGGTGAGAGGCAACGCCCTCCCCCTGCGCCAGTTACATCTCGTAACCCGGCTTTTTAATCAGCGTAGACAGATGCGGGGCAATTTCGGTGTCCCAGACTTCACTTTTCCATGCGTCAGGCTCGACCTGATTCAGGGCAATGCTGATGGAACTGTCTTTACTGCCGAGATGGCGGGCAATGGCCTCCGCTATGTCTGATGCCAGCGCACTTTTTTGCTCATCATTCAGGTCACGGGGAAAACATTGGATATCAATATGCGGCATGGTGTGCTCCTTGTAATAGGATGTTCAACCTACCACAGGCAAAAAATGTCAGTTATCAAATAATGTCGTTTTCACGCAGAACCTTATTCAGCTTCGGCACTGCACACACGGCATCGGCGACGGTGGTGATATGCGGTGTGTTCTCGTGAAACCAGCGGTGTCGGGGTCCCCAGGTACGCATTACGCAAAGATAAATATCCAGCAACGTTAATTGCTCACCAAAAGCATAAGGTGTGGCTTTGAGCTGCTGATCCAGCCAGAGATATAACCGTTTGCGGTGATGAACAACCTGTTCGCGCAACTGCTCAGGCGCCTGTGAAACGAAACGCTCAGGGTAATCCGCGTAGGTGAAGGTGGGATAGATATTGGCGACCAGCCAGATGAGCAAACGCCAGAACTGCTGGCGTTCCGGCGTGCCTTGCGGTGGCGCGAGCTCCGGTCGGATATCGAGAATCATTAGCGCGATAGCCGCTGATTCGGTCATAACGCTGCCATCGTCAAGTTGCAGCGTTGGCACCTGGCAAAGCGGGTTAAGACTGAGCAACCTGTTCTGCATGGGACCGGGTTTATCAAACCCTTCTACGTTCTCGAAATGATATGGAATCTCTGCCAGGGTCAGCATCAGTTCAGCAATAGCAGACCCCCAGCCGGGTGCGCCATAGACGGTGATCATAAGACCTCCTCGCTTGCGAATAAAGCTACAGTTTAGTCAAACTGGCAAGGAAGGCGTCGGCCTCATGGTCATTCGTGATGCGCACAAAACGCAGATGCTGATAGCGCGGATCCGCCATATCGGCGGCGTAGCGGATGCGATTCTTACGCCAGGTTTTGAGCGTCCAGATGATGATAGAGTCGCGAGTCAGAAAAGCGCGGCGAAAACTTTCGCGGTTTCCCGTGCCCGCCCAGAGTTCGTTCTTATGCCAGGCACGTTTGATGGCACGCCAGACACACTGGCGCAGCGTGCGCCAGAAACCATAATCCACCCAGACGATGACGTCGACGTCCCGCCATTTAATGTCACGGGTGCGATTGTAGTTGCCGTCGAGTACCCAGCCGGGACTGTCCAGCGCCGCCACCAGCAGTGCATTCATCTCCGCGTCGGTGCGTCCCTGCCAGTCGGAGAGCCAGTAAAGGCTGTCCATTTCTATCCAGGGTACATTAAGCAGCGTTGCCAGACGACGCGATAATGTCGACTTCCCACTGCCGCTGGTGCCGATAACGTTGATTTTCATGATTCAGGCTGACTCGCGTTCAACTAAATGAAAACCGATGTCTACCACCCCATCCTGCGGCGATATCCCTTCGATCCGGTCGGCAAGGAGGGTTGCAGCACGGTATCCGATGGCCTGCCGGTCAACGCTGATAGTGGTAATCGAAGGCCAGGTGTCGGCAGCAAAATCCAGATCGCCAAAGCCAATCACCGCCAGATCGTCCGGCACCTTCAGACCACGTGACTGGGCTTCAACGATGGCTCCCTGCGCCAGGGTGTCTGAACTGCAGACGATGACATCATATTCTCCCGCCTTAAGCAGATCGCTGAGCCCCTGGCGACCCGAGACAAAACGGGCCGGTAAGGCGACATCAACAGCAGGCGGATTCATCACGCCATTACGCGCCAGCGCATCGGTCAACCCACTGCGACGAAGGGCGGCACGGTTATCCACCGTCCAGAGTAAACCCGGCCGACGATAGCCTTTACGCAACAGATACTCTGCCGTGGCCTCCCCCACTTTTTCATGAGAAAAACCCACCAGCATATCCAGTGGCGTGGGGGTTAGATCCCAGATCTCCACCACCGGCACGCTGGCATTCAGGATAACGCGCTTAAGCTCGGTAGAGTGGTGAATACCCGTCAGCACAATGCCGTCGGGGCGGCGGGATAAAAGTGTCGCCACCAGCTCCGCTTCGTTTTCCTGCGTATACCCGGCAACGCATAGCAGCATATGGTAACCACGCTCAGCCAGTTCATCGCTGATGGTTTGTATGGTATCGACGAACATGCTGTTGTTGATTTGCGGCACCACGACGGCAATCAGTTTGCTTCGACGCGAGGCCAGCCCGCCCGCCAGCGCATTGGGGATGTAGCCCGTTGCTTTTACTGCAGCGAGCACCTTCTCTACGGTTTTTGGACGAACCAGTTGGGGCGTGTTCAGCGCGCGGCTGACGGTCATCGAAGACAAACCCGCCGAGCGGGCGACATCTTCAAGCGTCGGCGCGCGCGGAGGGGTGGGACGAGAGGGTTTCGACATGATTGCTCACTGCGGCATTTTTTTGTGAGCGGAATTATAAGCGATTTGTCAGATTTATTCGCGGGCTAACTGCCTGCGGCGAAACCTTCATAATCAGCGTGTTAACTCACCAGCCCCAGGATTTTTGTTAACGCTATCATTTTTATTATCGCATGGGGCTTTGTCATTAAAAAGTGTGGACTGGTTCAGCCTTTAAAAGAAAGCGAGCTATTTTATTGTGATCTACTGTACATTTTGACGGCAAATCAGTAGCGGCCAGGACATGGCTAAATTATAAATGTTAGCGCAAACATTATTCCAGTTTAAGCTACAGGAGTTAATCATGACCGTGAGTGCAAATTCTGATGCCGTTACCTACGCAAAAATGCAGGGTGCAAAAACCGCTGCGGAAACCGGCGACCGTATTGAGTGGGTTAAACTCTCCCTCGCCTTCCTGCCACTGGCGACCCCTGTCAGTGATGCGAAAGTCCTGACCGGACGTCAGAAACCGCTGACCGAAGTCGCGATTATTATTGCCGAAATTCACACGCGTGACGGGTTTGAAGGCGTTGGCTTCAGCTACTCCAAACGCGCCGGCGGCCAGGGAATATACGCTCACGCCAAAGAGATTGCTGACAATCTGCTTGGCGAAGATCCTAACGACATCGATAAGATCTACACCAAACTGTTATGGGCCGGCGCTTCGGTAGGACGTAGCGGTATGGCGGTACAGGCCATCTCCCCTATCGATATCGCGCTCTGGGATATGAAAGCCAAGCGTGCGGGACTGCCGCTGGCAAAACTGCTCGGCGCGCACCGCGATTCGGTTCAGTGCTACAACACCTCCGGTGGCTTCCTGCACACCCCGCTGGACCAGGTGCTGAAGAACGTCGTTATCTCCCGCGAAAACGGCATCGGCGGCATCAAAATCAAAGTTGGCCAGCCGGATACCAAAGAGGATCTGCGTCGCCTGACGGCGGTACGTGAAGCCCTGGGTGACGACTTCCCGCTGATGGTGGATGCGAACCAGCAGTGGGATCGCGAAACGGCCATCCGCATGGGGCGTCAGATGGAGAAATTTAACCTTATCTGGATCGAAGAGCCGCTGGATGCCTACGATGTGGAAGGTCATGCCCAACTGGCGGCAGCACTCGATACCCCAATTGCCACCGGTGAGATGCTGACCAGTTTTCGCGAGCATGAACAGCTGATCCTCGGTAACGCCAGTGACTTCGTTCAGCCGGATGCGCCGCGGGTGGGCGGTATCTCGCCGTTTCTGAAAATTATGGACCTTGCAGCGAAACATGGTCGTAAGCTGGCGCCGCACTTTGCGATGGAAGTGCACCTGCACCTCTCCGCTGCTTACCCCATTGAGCCGTGGCTGGAGCATTTCGAGTGGCTCAACCCGCTGTTTAATGAACAACTGGAGCTGCGCGACGGACGCATGTATGTCTCTGACCGTCATGGGCTCGGCTTTAGTATCAGTGAGCAGGCACGCGCCTGGACTCAGCAAAGCTGTGAGTTTGGCAAACGCCCCTAGTCGTCACAGGCGGGTTAATGTCCCGCCTTTCTTTATTGATGCAGAATTCTGGCGCACCCTGCGCTCCGCTGCTTCGCCATAATGGTTGTACTCCCGACGTAGCAGCGATTTTTATAGTCATCGGCATTCTGGATCCTGTTTTCAGGCATGATGACATCATCAGTAATATTGTATTGATATGCTTTTAACTATTTATTGCGGAAACAAAATGGCATTTGAAATTCATAATAGCGGGAGTAATTATTAATAACGCTGATAAATAACGTTTGAACTTACATGCGACGTTCATTAACTATTGCCAAAGAAAGACAAAAATGAAAAGGATCCAAATATTCATAACGCACCAGGATGGGTGCGAAGGTTATCTCTGAAAGAAAACGTACTTTTCTGTTAATCATTACGACGGGGTGACGCCCCCGCCAAGGAATCGATGATGAGTAATGTTATTAAGCGCACAAACGTGCGCCACGGTATTCTTATTTTCTTATTTCTGGCCACCGTGTTTAATTATGCTGACCGGGCAACGCTTTCAGTGGTTGCCCCCATTATGAGTAAAGAGTTAGGTTTTGACCCCGAAGCGCTGGGACTGGCGTTTTCTGCGTTTGGTATTTCCTACGTCATTATGCAAATTCCGGGTGGCTGGCTGCTGGATAAGTATGGCTCACGTCTGGTGTATGGCTGTGCGCTGATCGGCTGGTCAATCGTCACCATGTTTCAGGGCACGATCTACCTGTTCGCCAGCCCTCTTATTGTGCTGGTGATTTTACGCCTGCTGATGGGGGCCATAGAAGCCCCGGCGTTTCCGGCCAATAGTCGCTTAAGCGTGCAGTGGTTCCCGAATAAGGAGCGCGGATTCGTTACGGCGGTCTACCAGGCAGCACAATATATTTCGCTCGGTATTGTCACGCCGTTAATGACGCTGATTCTGCATAATATGAGCTGGCATTATGTTTTCTATTATATTGGCGCCATTGGTGTGGTTCTTGGCATCGTCTGGCTGGCAAAAATCCGCGATCCACTGCAACACAAAAAAATTAACCAACAGGAACTGGATTATATTCGTGAAGGCGGGGGCGAACCATCGCTGGGCAGTGCCACGAAGAAAGAGAAAATCACACTCTCGCAAATTAAGAGCGTGTGCGTCAATCGCATGATGATCGGTGTATATATCGGCCAGTTCTGCGTAACCTCTATTACCTGGTTCTTCCTGACCTGGTTCCCCACCTATTTATACCAGGCAAAAGGCATGTCTATCCTGAAAGTTGGCTTTATTGCCAGTATTCCCGCCATCGCCGGATTTATTGGCGGCCTGATGGGAGGCGTATTCTCTGACTGGTTATTAAAACGTGGTTATAGCCTAACGACCGCGCGAAAATTTCCGGTTATCTGCGGCATGTTACTCTCCTGCGTTATCGTAGTGGCCAATTATACCCGATCTGAAGTAGTGGTCATTGCCGCCATGAGCCTCGCTTTCTTTGCCAAAGGGTTTGGTAATTTAGGCTGGTGTGTGCTGAGCGATACCTCACCAAAAGAAGTACTGGGTGTTGCCGGTGGCGTCTTTAACATGTGCGGTAATCTGGCGAGCATCATTACGCCGCTGGTAATTGGGTTCATCCTTTCCAGTACCCAGTCGTTTGATTACGCTATTTTGTACGTCGGCTCTATGGGGTTAATCGGCCTGTTCTCCTACCTGTTTATTGTGGGTTCCCTGGAACGCATACAGCTCACCCGACCTGGGGTCTGAGCATAAAAACGCGGCTTCGCCATGCGGGCCGCGTTTCAGTAAACCTTTCAGAACCCCTGGCACAAGTGCTGCGCCTTCCCGCCCCTGTTTTTGGCGGCATATGCGTTAATTGTGCCGCCAGTTGCCTCCTGCGGAATCGGTTAACCTACTGACTGCTGCTGACTTCACAAATTCCACTAATCAGGTGCAGTTTTTCCGCTTGTATCTTTTGCGTCGGTAAAAAATTGCGGGTAGGATGCTGCGCCATGTTTTGTCTTATTCATACGCAGAATGATTGAAAAGGCAGGACACTTTCCCGGCGGAGCAAACGTTTGGTTTTAGTTCTGTCGGGGGTGAGGAATTCCCAAAAGGTTCAGACAGGTCAACAGGTACATAATGAAAAAAACCGAGCATAACGCGGCCGAGCATCAGGCCGCGAAACGACGTTGGTTAAACTCTCATGAAGAGGGGTACAACAAAGCAATGGGTAACCGCCAGGTGCAGATGATTGCCATTGGTGGTGCGATTGGTACTGGCTTATTTTTAGGCGCGGGTGCGCGTCTGCAGATGGCAGGGCCGTCACTGGCTATCGTCTATCTGGTCTGCGGTATCTTCTCCTTCTTTATTTTACGCGCACTGGGCGAACTGGTTTTACACCGCCCTTCGAGTGGCAGCTTCGTCTCCTACGCCCGTGAGTTTCTGGGTGAGAAAGCCGCCTACGTTGCAGGCTGGATGTATTTCGTCAACTGGGCGATGACCGGTATCGTCGATATCACCGCCGTTGCGTTATATATGCATTACTGGGGCGCGTTTGGCGATGTGCCACAGTGGGTCTTTGCACTGGGTGCGCTGGCGATAGTTGGCACCATGAACATGATTGGCGTGAAGTGGTTTGCCGAGATGGAGTTCTGGTTCGCCCTGGTGAAAGTGCTGGCAATTGTCGCCTTCCTGGTGGTCGGGACAATTTTCCTCGGCTCCGGAAAACCGCTGGATGGCAATGCGACCGGCTTCCATTTGATAACCGATAACGGTGGCTTCTTCCCGCACGGCCTCCTGCCAGCGCTGGTGCTTATCCAGGGGGTGGTCTTCGCTTTTGCGTCTATCGAATTTGTCGGTACGGCTGCGGGCGAGTGTAAAGACCCGGAGAAAACCGTGCCGAAAGCGATTAACAGCGTTATCTGGCGTATCGGCCTTTTCTACGTCGGCTCCGTTGTGTTGCTGGTCCTGCTGCTGCCGTGGATGGCTTACCAGCCAGGCCAGAGCCCGTTTGTGACCTTCTTCTCAAAGCTTGGTGTGCCTTATATGGGCGATGTGATGAACATCGTCGTTCTGACCGCTGCGCTCTCCAGTCTGAACTCCGGCCTTTACTGCACCGGACGTATCCTGCGCTCGATGTCGATGGGCGGTTCTGCACCGAAGTTCATGTCCAAAATGAGCAAACAGCACGTGCCCTATGCAGGCATTCTTGCCACCCTGGCGGTCTACGTGGTGGGCGTGTTCCTGAACTATCTGGTGCCTGCTCAGGTGTTTGAAATTGTGCTGAACCAGGCGTCCGTCGGCATTATTGCCTCCTGGGCCTTTATCGTGGTTTGCCAGATGTGCCTGCGTAAAGCCATTAAAGAAGGTCGTGCGGCTGAAGTGAGCTTTAAGATGCCGGGGGCGCCGTTCACCTCCTGGTTAACCCTGCTGTTCTTGTTAAGCGTTCTGGTTCTGATGGCGTTCGACTACCCGAACGGCACCCTGACCATTGGATGTCTGCCGGTACTGGCGCTGCTGCTGGTTGCAGGCTGGTTTGGTGTGCGTAAGCGCGTTGCCGCTATCCACAGCACCGCACCGGTTGCGCAGGCGTCCCCTGCCGCTGATGCCACGCTGGTAGAAAAACCCGCAAAATAATCAACTGCGTTTAACGTTACAAAAAAACCAGCCGGGTATGCACCGGCTGGCTTTTTTTTGCCCCGTCCAGGCACTATTCTGATACTCCCCCTAAATGCACCTCAATAGTTTGTCACGCTGTCTTTTATAAGTGACAATAATCCGCTAATCTTCTGCACAGGGCCAGGGAATGCCTTATACAACGGTGCGTTATCAAAAGCGTGACGGAAACATTCCGTACGCGGAATGGATGAGTTTGTTGCAGTGGAAAGATATTCGCGCAGCCGCAAAAATCGATATTTGCATTAACCGGGCGCGGGCAGGAAACTTCGGCGATCATAAGTTTGAACGTGACGGTGTTTGGGCGCTTTGTATTAACTATGGGCCAGGCTATCGCGTCTATTATTCGGTGAGAAATGGCACAATGATTCTTTTACTCGTGGGCGGTGACAAAAAATCGCAGCAGTGCGATTTAAACAATGCCGTTGATTACTTGAGAGACTATGAAGCGAGGAAAAATGATGACTGAGTCTAAGAAAAAGATAAATGAAGCGTCTACATTTCTCCCGTTTGTTGATCATGATGAGGCCATGATTGAAGAGCTTCGGGATAACCCGGCCTATGCAGAAATGTATTTGCAAATGGCCCTTGACGAGATTTATGAGCCGGGAGGGGTACCTGCATTTCTGATTGCTCTTCGTCACGTCATTGAAGCACGAGGAGGGGTTAGCGAAATTTCTCGCAAATCAGGACTCGCTCGCCAACACATTTATCGTGCGCTTTCAGAACATGGCAATCCAACCATAACCACCATCACTGAAATTACCCGTGCCGCAGGGGTCCGACTTGCCTGTTCACATCGTGCCTAAGCGCTTCTCGGTCATTACGAAAGCCAGCCGGGTACCGGCTGGCTTTTTTATAGGTACGGATTAGAGCGCTATACGAATCACGTCATCGGGATCGGTGGCCTCTTTCTCTTTTGTGGAGGCCTGTTTTACGCTGACATACAGCGTTTTACCATCCGGGGAGAGCACCAGGCTGTTCGGGTTGGTTGGCGTGTCGAACGTTTTCACGACCTTATAAGTTTTGCCGTCGATGACGCTCACTTTCCCCGCTTTACGATGGGTCACGTAGGCCTCATTGCGGGTAGGGTTGAACAGCACCGCCAGTGACTCAGGCGCAGCCACTTTCTCCAGCACTTTGCCATCGCGAATATCCACGACCAGCACTTCAGGCTCTTTGGAGTCAGTGATAAAAGCACGATGACCGGCGGTATCCAGGCTGAGGTTCAGATAGAAATGCTCTTTACCATCGTCCTGCAGTTTTTTGCGACTTAACACCTTGTTGGTGGCGGTATCGATAGTCACCAGTTCACCGTCAGCGTTGGTGCTGTAGAGGCGTTTGGCTGACGAATCTACAGCAAGTCCCGTGCTGAAGGTGCCGGTACCGGCAATGGTCGCTTTCAGTTTCATCGACTCCCCGTCGACAACCCAGATAACACTCTCTTTACCGATGCCGGTGATATAAACGGTATTAGTCGTTTCATCTACCGCCAGCTGGCGCGGTTGCAACGGGCGTACCGTGTCGCTGCGTTTACGTTCATCCAGCACCAGGCGGCCTTTTACTTCACCGGTTTTGGCATCAACCGCAGTCAAGGCGCTGTTAATGGTGTTTCCAAACCACAGGGTCTGCGTGCGGTTGTTGATGGTTGCGCCAAAGGGTTTCAGGTCATTGTGAATAATCTGGGTCACTTCCAGCGACACCGGATCCAGACGGTAAACCACGCCACCTTTGTCGAGCTTACGGCTTTGCGAAGTGGCGACCCAGAGCGCATTTTCCTGTTGACTGAAGGCCATTTCGTAAGCGCCTTTACCGACGGCTTTGCGTAGCATCTCATCCGCTGCCTGTGCGCTGAATGCGCCTGCGAACAGTAATGAACCGAGTAACAGAGAACCACTCAGGCGTGGCGAACATAAATGACGTAAAAACATGACGACTCCCTTTGATAAAAATGTATACAGCTGCTTCACATGCTTGCCTGCCGACGACGTCATGGCATCGTCTTGTAACTGAGAATAGTAATCATTATATGTAACAATGTGGAGCATAAATTACCGTTCCTTTACCCTTCTCCTTTTTTCCTACACTTTGTATTAACGTAATGTGCCGTTTAAGTTTTCATATTTTGTTTAAAACATTAACATTACGGACATGTTCCATTTGGTTCGCCCCTCAATCTGGTCTACACATGAACACTTTCGCTCTTTCAAGAATTGCGCTTCTTTTGCCTGTCCTGGCCGCACCTGCCGCCTGGGCTGATGATAACCAGCAGACCATGATCGTCAGCGCCGCGCCAGAAGGGGTATCTGAACTGGATACACCCGCTGCCGTCAGCGTGGTCAACGGCGAGGATATTCGCCACGCCACGCCACAAATCAACCTTTCAGAATCACTGGCGAGCGTGCCGGGATTACAGGTGCAGAACCGGCAGAATTACGCTCAGGATTTGCAGCTCTCGATTCGCGGATTTGGCTCTCGTTCAACTTATGGTGTGCGCGGCATTCGTCTTTATGTTGATGGTATTCCCGCCACCATGCCGGATGGCCAGGGTCAGACATCGAATATCGATCTCAATAGCGTGGACAGCGTTGAAGTCCTGCGCGGCCCCTTCTCTGCCCTCTACGGCAACGCCTCGGGCGGAGTACTCAACGTAAAAACCGAAACCGGCCGTCAGCCGACAACCCTTGAAGCCAGCAGTTATTACGGCAGCTATGGAAGCTGGCGCTATGGCACCAAAGCCACTGGTGTCGTCGGTGACGGTACGCAACCGGGTGATGTGGATTACACGGTTTCCACCACCCGCTTTATTACCCACGGCTACCGCGATCGCAGCGAGGCGCGCAAAAATCTGGCTAACGCCAAACTTGGCGTGCGCATTGATGATGCCAGTAAGCTGACGCTGTTATTCAATAGCGTGGACATTAAGGCAAACGATCCGGGTGGGTTGACCCGTGATGAGTGGCGCGATAACCCCCGCCAGTCACCCCGCGCCGAACAGTACAATACGCGGAAAACAGTAAAACAGACCCAGGCAGGATTGCGTTACGACAGGCAGTTTAGTGAGAAGGATGATGTCAGCGTTACGATGTATGCCGGCGAGCGTGAAACCACGCAGTTCCAGTCCATCCCCCGCGCGCCACAGCTGAATCCGACACACGCTGGTGGCGTGATTGATCTGACGCGTCACTATCAGGGCATTGACAGCCGCTGGACGCATCGCGGTGAACTGGTTGTCCCGGTAACGGTGACCGGTGGCCTGAACTATGAAAACATGAGTGAAGCGCGTAAAGGCTACGAGAACTTTGTGATGGTCAACGGCGCGCCGGATTATGGTCGTGAAGGCAATCAACGCCGTAATGAGCGCAATCTGATGTGGAACCTGGATCCTTATCTGCAGACCAGCTGGCAGCTTACCGGGAAGCTCTCTCTCGATGCCGGTGTGCGCTACAGCAATGTCTGGTTTGATTCAAACGATCACTACGTTACCGCACGCAACGGCGATGACAGCGGCGAAGCAAACTATCACAAATGGCTGCCTGCGGGCTCGTTGAAATACGCGGTCACCGACGCCTGGAATCTCTATGCCGCTGCGGGACGTGGTTTTGAAACCCCAACCATCAATGAGCTCTCCTACCGTTCCGATGGTCAGAGCGGGCTGAACTTTGGTCTTAAACCAGCCACCAGTGATACGGTAGAGATAGGCAGTAAAACGCGCCTTGGTAATGGCTTACTCAGCGCCGCGCTGTTCCGTACTGATACCGACAACGAGCTGGTGACGGATACCAGCAGCGGTGGACGTACCACTTATAAAAACGCTGGTAAAACCCGTCGTCAGGGGGCGGAGCTGTCGCTGGATCAGCAGTTCGCCGGGAACTGGCGGGCCAAAGCTGCCTGGACCTATCTTGACGCCACCTATCGCAGCGATGATGTCTGTGGCAACGGCGACTGTAACGGTAATCGTATCCCCGGCATTGCCCGCAATATGGGGTTTGCTTCATTAGGCTACGTACCTGAAGAAGGCTGGTATGCAGGTGCGGATATTCGGTATCTGAGCAATATCGCAGCTGACGATGAAAACAGCGCCGTAGCCCCCTCCTGGACCGTGGTCGGTCTGAACACCGGCTATAAATTCAACTACGGTAACTGGGGCATGGATCTGTTTGGCCGTGTCGATAACCTGTTCGATCGCGAATACGTCGGCTCGGTTATCGTGAATGAGTCGAACGGCCGTTATTACGAACCGGCGCCTGGAAGGAATTATGGAGTTGGGCTGTCGGTAGCCTATCGGTTTGAGTGATGACGGTCAGTGGTTGTCGAGGTATGGGTAACTTTTGACCGGGTAAAAGGGTTCCACTCACCTTGCGTGTGGTCTGCTTCTGATGCCTGTTCACACGTGAATAGCGTTGTGATGAACAGGAATATGCCAGGAAGGCGGAGTGTCCCGTTCACTTTACGTGCCGTGTGCCTCTGATGCCACTCCACACGCGAACAGCATGGCGGTGAATAGCATATGTGATGCAGGCGGAGAGTTCCGTTCACTTTACGTGCCGTGTGCCTCTGATGCCGCTCCACACGTGAACAGCATGGTGGTGAACAGGAATATGTAACGCAGGCGGAGTGTTCCGTTCACTTTACGTACTGTATTTCTCTGTTGCCGCTCCACCCGTGAACGTGCAAGGGAGGCTCGCCGCCGCCTCCCTTGCAACCCGGGCTCCCGGCAAGGAAAATCGCCGCTTCGTGGCATTATTCGCCCCATCCCTGGGGCTCACCCCTTCGGGGCTGGCGCAGGCGCTATTCAAAATTGCTCCCGGCAATTTGTCGCCTTATGCCGTCTGACTGTCGGGTCGGGGAGCAGCCTGCGTTCCATGCAGGCTATCTCCTCCGCCGGCTTCCCTGCGGGCGGACCCGGTCAGCCGTCAACGCCGCATCGATTTTCATCCGGACCACAACACCCTCGCTGCACGTTACAGTATTAAAAGAAACGTCGGTTTCGCTTTTCTAAAAACGCGACAGCTGTACCTTTTTTCATCAGGCTACTGGCTTGCAGCGAGGGGGTTGAGTCCCCGCTGAAACCGGCGAGCCGGAGGCCGGAAGACAAGGACTGGCCGCCAGGGAGGGCGGACAGAGGTTTGTCGAGCCAGGACGGCGAGTCAAACCGGCCGCAGGCTGAGGGCCGGGAGGTGAGCGCAGTGCGCAGCACCGGTTTCGGTGCGGGGCCGCGGGGATTGCAAAGGGGGCCGCGGTGGCCCCCTTTGCACGTTCACGGGTGACTGTTTCGGCATGTTCTGCAGGTCTGAAGGTGAACGTAACACACCTCAGAGCCACCCATTCCCCTCACCCCGCCCCTCTCCCCAATGGGGCGAGGGAGAAAAGCGAGCCCTTTTCAGGTTCAGCAGGACTGACAGGGAACGTAACACACCTCAGCGCCGCCCGTTCCCCCTCATGCCAGCCCTCTCCTCAATGGGGCGAGGGAGAAAAGCGAGCCCTTTTCAGGTTCAGCAGGACTGGCGGTGAACGTAACATACCTCAGCGCCACCCATTCCCCTCACCCCGGCCCTCTCCCCGGTGGGGCGGAGGGGGAAAAGCGTGCCCCTTTACAGGTTCAGCAGGACTGGCGGTGAACGTAACATACCTCAGCGCCGCCCGTTTCCCCTCACCCCGACCCTCTCCCCAATGGGGCGAGGGGGAAAACCGTGCTCCCTGGCATGTTCAGCAGGTCTGACAGGGAACGTAACACACCTCAGCGCCGCCCGTGTCCCCTCACCCCGACCCTCTCCCCAATGGGGCAAGGGAGAAAAGCGTGCCCCTTTGCAGGTTTAAAGGACGAGCGAGAAAATCGTGCCCGAAGCGCAACACCTTCCCTCGCAAAACTGCAATCTTAATCAGAATGTCGTCCAGCCATCATCCTGACTCTCCGGCGCTTTTGCTCGCGATTGCACCTTTAACGCCGGTCGCAGTAGCGGCTGCGCAGACGTAGCCTGCTCGCCCCCCGCTTCAAGCCGGAAGGTTGCCACCAGTTGCTCCAGAAGGCGCGCCTGCTCTTCAAGCGATCCTGCCGCGGTTGAAGACTCACTCACCAACGATGCATTCTGCTGCGTGGTACTGTCGAGCTCGCTAACCGCACGCGCTATCTGCTCAATACCCCTGCTCTGTTCTTCAGAGGCCGAAGAGATCTCACCCATAATATCGTTGACACGAGTAACGGACTGAACCACCTCATCCATCGTCGCCCCGGCTTTGACCACCAGGTCACTGCCTTTAGTGATACGCGATACGGATTCACTGATTAAGTGTTCGATGTCTTTTGCAGCCTGCGAACTGCGTTGAGACAGGTTGCGCACTTCGCTGGCGACCACGGCGAATCCGCGCCCCTGTTCACCGGCACGGGCAGCTTCAACGGCCGCATTCAGGGCGAGAATATTGGTCTGGAAAGCGATGCTGTTTATCACGGCGGTGATATCAGCAATTTTGCCGGAACTGGTATTGATATCGCTCATGGTTTTAACCACTTCGCGCATGACCAGGCCTCCTTCACTTGCCGTGGTTGAGGCCTGTGCGGCAAGGCGGCTGGCGTTACGGGCGTTGTCGGCGTTGTTTTTCACCGTCGCCGTTAACTCTTCCATACTGGCTGCCGTTTCCACCACGGCGGCCGCCTGTTGCTCGGTGCGGGATGACAAATCGGTATTACCTTCCGCAATCTCCGTTGCCGCACGAGAAACTTGCGACACACTGTTACGCACTTCGAAAATCATCTCGCGAAGCTTGCTGTTCATCCTCCCCATCGCGCCGGTCAGTTTACCCAGTTCATCCTGACTATGTGCGGTTATCTGCGAACTGAGATCGCCGCTTGCGATGCGCTCCGCCAGCGCCAGATTGTGTACAACCGGACGGGTTATCTGGCGGATAATCCACCAGGAGACCACCACGCCAATCATAATCGCAATCAGGCCAATAATGGCCGCGATAGTACTGGAGGTATTAGCCAGCGCGTCATTATGCGTTTTAACCAGGCCCAGCAGCTGCTTAATGTCAGCGCTACTTTCATCACCGCCGATTTTGACGTTATCTTCAGCGGCCTTCAGCGCCTGCACCGCGGTAAAGTAATTCACACTTTGTGCGTAATAGTTACGGGTATCTTCCCAGAGTGCGTTTAACGGTGCCTGGATGTCACCCGGTAACTGAGAGGAAAGCGCCTGCACGGAAGCCTGCGTTTCATTAAAGCGGGCGTCCAGCGTACTTCGCGCCTCTTTAGTGGGACTAAAGCGTAGTATCAGCGCCGCATCACGCACGCTACCGATATTAATCAGTTGATCAAAAAGTTGCCCGGAGAGTGCACTGTCTGCCACTGGGGTACGAATAAGGGTTGTGAAACGGGTTTTTTGATCCTGCCCCGCCAGAGCATCAAGAGAGGTGCGCACAGTGTTGAGCGCATTCATGGCCTGCTGCATCTCATTCACGCTGCTCTGAAATTTTGTCAGATGACCATTGAGCGCAGTGAGCCAGTTCTTCTCTTTTTCGGTCCAGCTCATCTCTGCTGCGCTGGACGTTAACTCAGAGGCATGCTTAACATAGCCAGACATTACCTGTCCGGCTTTATCATCCCCATAGAGATACTTAAGCCGATTTATTTTGGCCTGAAAGACTTCAATGTTGACGTTGTAAATGAGATTGGTTTTTTCGTATACGTCACGGATCTCTTTAAATCTGAGCACGCTTAATACGGTCGCAATGGCGACAAGAAAGAGAACGACGCCAAACCCTACCGACAATTTTTTACTGATGGTTATATTGCTCAACCCTTGGCTGAAAGACATCCGGGACTCCTTGCTTTACATCAATGTTAGCGCCTTACTGCGCACAATAACGTTATCGGCATAGGGTTTCGGTTTTTCAGAGAGGAGGCGAAGTTTGTGGCAAAAACGTGATATGAGTGCTCCTCTATGACAAATTATCAGTGAGGAGCATAGGCAGAAGAACGATTTTTAATCTCTTATCTGGTTAACTGACGACGTCAGTGCTTAAACTGCTTACGCAAAATGATAGCGCCATCATCAATAGCACGCCATATCGCTTGTTCGCACGCTTCACCGTCCCGTTTTTTAAGACCGGTTAATAAATCGCCATAGTCATGCCCGCGGGTTAACTCATTTGATGAAGGGTAAAGATAATTAAAGCAGGGTCCAATGCGCACCCATAATTGTTCGATAATAGCCGTTAGCGTTGGCATTTGGGCAGAGTGATATACGGCGAAACGAAACACACGATTAGTTTGTAAAGAAAGTTCAGTATTACCACTTTTGACCGCTTCATGAAAAATATCAGCGAGGCTGCGTAATTCATGGAGTATTCCTGGGGTCATATTCTGGCTGGCAGCGTGCACCGCCATCCCTTCCAGTTTTTTTCGAATAAGGTTAATTTCATTGAAGCGTTCGGCACTGACTTCAGGCACCAAAAATGCTTGTGCCGGCGTTGCATGAAGTGCCCCCGCAGAGACAAGACGGAGTAAAGCTTCTCTGACGGGCGTAATACTCGTGCCCAATTGATCAGCAATTTCCTTAGTAATGAGACGCGCGCCAGGTTTTAACGCACCAATAATAAGCGCACTTTTTAAACTCGCCTCTACCTGTAAAGTAAGGCTTGTTCGTTGCGCTTTTTCCAAGTCAAGCATGTGAGTATCCTGTAAAAAATTCTTATTAGTTATCAAACTGGTAGCGTGTATGGAATCATAATGTCCCTAGGATATGTTATGCAAATGCATGCCTGGTATTGGATTGTCGCGTTAATGTTAGAACAATTAGTTATTTATTATGCACAACTACCAGAAACCGTTGCCGTAAGGTCATCGATTCCTTATGCATGATTAATTAAAGCTGTTTTTAAAAATTTTGCACGAAATATGATGGCGGTTTATCGCCGCCATCATCCTGTTAGTCTTCGGCACCTACCCGAATGACAGCCTTACCAAAGTTTTTGCCTGCCAGCATCCCGATAAAAGCATCCGGCGCACTCTCAAGATCTTCGGTAATGTGTTCGCGATAATGGATCTTGCCGTCCGCAATCCACCCGGACATCTCCTGCTGGAATTCGTCAATACGGTGACCATAATCCTGGTTAATAATAAAGCCCTGCAAACGTATGCGTTTTTTCAAAAGCGTTGCCATTAATAATGGAACCCGATCAGGACCAGCAGGTAATTCTGTCGAATTATATCCACTGACCAGACCACAAAGCGGAATTCGGGCAGAGGTATTTAATAATGGCAGTACAGCATCAAAAACCGCCCCCCCCACGTTTTCAAAATAAATATCGATACCTTGCGGGCAGGCGCTGGCCAACTGCGCGGCAAAATCGTCCGCACGATGGTCAATACAGGCATCAAAACCAAGAACCTCGACGGCATGGCGACATTTCTCTGCACCGCCTGCCACCCCCACAACACGGCAGCCTTTGATTTTGCCAATCTGCCCGACGGTGGCACCAACTGGCCCGGTCGCCGCGGCGACCACCAGCGTTTCACCTGACTGAGGTTGTCCGATATCCATTAATCCCATATAGGCGGTAAAGCCCGGCATCCCGAGAATGCCCAGCGCCCACGAAGGATGGTCAGGGTGTGCACCCAGTTTCACCAGACCTTTACCGTCCGAGATTTCGTAGTCCTGCCAGCCGCTATAACCCAGCACCCACTCGCCTTCCTGAAAATCAGCATGACGGGATTGCACAACACGGCTTACCGTGGCACCACACATCACATCGCCGATCGCCACCGGCGGAGAATAGGATGGCGCATCGCTCATGCGACCCCGCATATAGGGATCCAGCGAGAGGTAAACGGTGCGTAACAGTACCTGCCCCTCTTCAGGGTTGGCGATGGGGGTATCTTCCAGCCGGAAATTGTCGGCAACCGGCGCGCCCTTCGGGCGTGAGGCCAGTAGCCAGCGGCGGTTTTTTTCGCGTTCTTGCTTCATAAAACTCTCCTGCATCAGACAACGATCTATAGATAATAGGAGCTATCCATCAAATGTGCGCACCCGACAGCGGGCAGAGCGTGGCAGATAAGGCAGCCGGAGCGTAATGCCAGTTACGCGCTCCCCGGATTGAGACGCACAATCAGGTAACGGCAGATTTCTGTGGTTTCATTGATGAAGCGGCAATCATTTGGCGGCCCCAGCTCAAGGCAGTCCCCCGCCTGCATTTCATGGCGCGTCTCTCCTTCAACAAAAACCAGTGCCCCCTGCTGTAACCAGATAAGTTGTCGGGCATGTAAATAGGCCGAGGCTGGCATGGGAATATCGCTGCCGCCCGGTAAGTCAATTTGCACCAGGTCAAGGGGTAAATCGCTGCGAGGTGAGAGATGACGGCGGAGATAATGGCTTTGCGGATCGCGCCACACCGGCTGCTCAGCAAAGCGGAGCAATTTGCCTTCCGGCATCTCTGCCCTGGCAATGAGTGTGGACATGCTGATGCCAAACGCCCCGGAAAGTCGCGCAAGCAGGGTCGCCGTGGGGCTACTCTCCCCGCGTTCAATTTTATGGATCATCGCCCTGGAAACGCCGGCCCGCAGAGCAAGGTCGCTCAGGGACCAGCCTCGTGACTCACGTTCTACGCGAATTCGCGCACTGATCCGTTGATTTATGCTGTCTGAGATAGTATTCATATCGTAATACTATAGTGTACAACCCCTGAGGTTCAACCATGCTCATCCGTCATGCTTTAAAAGAGGACTGCGCGGCTATCGCGGCAATCTATAACCATGCTGTTTTGCATACCGCTGCCATCTGGAATGACACAACGGTGGATGCGGATAACCGCATTGCCTGGTTTGAGGCGCGCGCACTGCTGGGCTACCCGGTTCTGGTAAGTGAGGAGAACGGCGTTGTAACAGGTTATGCCTCCTTTGGCGACTGGCGTGCTTTTGAGGGTTTCCGCCACACGGTTGAGCACTCGGTCTATGTTCATCCCGACTACCAGGGACGAAAAATCGGTCAGGCATTGATGGTCAGGCTGATCGAGGAAGCCCGGAAAATCGGTAAACACGTGATGGTCGCCGGCATCGAGTCCCGAAACCTCACCTCTATTCATCTGCATGAAAAACTGGGTTTCAACGTCACAGCCCAGATGCCGCAGGTGGGCACCAAATTTGGCCGCTGGCTGGATCTGACCTTTTTACAGTTGCAACTGGATAACCGCCAGGACCCGGACGCTATCGGATGAACCAGACGCTAACACTCTGCTTTCTTGTCGCCGCAGGCATTGGTCTGGTGGTGCAAAATATGCTGATGGTGCGTATCACCCAGTCAGCCTCCACGATTCTCATCGCCATGCTGCTTAATTCTCTGGTAGGCATTGTATTGTTCGTCACTATTCTGCTGGTAAAGCACGGCACCGCTGGCTTCAGTGAGCTTGCTTCAACAGTGCACTGGTGGACGCTTATTCCCGGCCTGCTCGGCTCGTTCTTTGTTTTTGCCAGTATCAGTGGCTATCAGTATGTGGGTGCCGCCACGACTATCGCCGTGCTGGTTGCGAGTCAGCTGATTGGCGGGCTGGTTATGGACGTCGTGAGAAGTCAGGGAGTGGCGTTAAAAGCGCTGGCAGGGCCAGTATGCGGCGCGGTCATGCTGGTAATTGGCGCCTGGCTGGTTGCCAGACGCCAGTTCTGAACTTACAAAATGGTGCCACCTTTGGTGAGCTGCTCACGGCGGGCTTCAAGTTCCTCTTTATGATGCCGGCCGTGGTCAAAGATCGCCTTGCGCAGACGCTGTTGCTGGGCATAACGCTCTTCCCGGCTCAGTGCATCATCGTCGCTGAGCGCCACCAGCAATTCATTCATATGCGTGATGACGCTCTCTGCAATGGTGCTATCCACACGGGCGACAACTTCATCCAGATGTGACATGCCAACTCCTGTTAATTCAGTTTTGCTTTAGAAAAATCACTGCCCATCAAACTGACGCTGTAACCGGTCACGTTACTGCGGGTGGCAAAAAGGTTTTCCCGTTTGCCAGCGCAATCCACGGTGCCTGCTCATAGAACACCTCTTGCGCCTGGCCATAAAGCGCGGCACGTTTTGCCGGGTCGCTGGTCAGTTTAGCCTGTTGTACCGGGCCATCATAGGCTTTATCACACCAGCGTGCGGCATTAGCGCCACTTTTCACGCTGTTGCAGCCCAGCAGGGTGTCAGCAAAGTTATCCGGGTCGCCATTGTCAGACATCCAGCCAAAGAGCGCGGTATCATGCTCGCCACGGCGCATACCTGCCAGGTATTCGCCCCATTCATAAGAGACAATTTTTGCTTTTACGCCCACTTTCGCCCAGTCACTCTGGATCATTTCCGCGATGCGTCGTGAGTTCGGGTTGTAAGGACGTTGAACCGGCATTGACCACAGTGTGGTTTCAAAGCCTTTATCAAGCCCGGCCTGCTTCAGCAGCGCTTTGGCTTTCTCTGGATCATAAGCATAATCTTTTAACTCTTTCTTATAACCGAGCATGTTTGGCGGCAACGGTGACTTCGCCACGGTCGCAGACCCCATAAAGACCGCATCAATAATTGCTTTTTTGTCGGTTGCATAGTTCAGCGCCTGACGCACGAGCGCATTATCAAAGGGTTTCTTCTCGGTATTAAACGCCAGGTAACCCACGTTGAGGGCATCAACGGTGTGCAGGGTCAACGCTTTGTTGCCTTTAATCTGGTCAAACTGAACCGGTGCCGGTGCCGGAATGATCTGGCATTCGTTGGTCTGCAGTTTTGCCAGACGGGTCTGTACATCCGGGGTAATAGCAAAAATCAGATGCTTTGTCGGAACCGCGCCGTCCCAGTAATTGGGGTTTGCCAGGTAACGGATCTGAGCATCGGCTTTGTACTGCTGCAGAACATAAGGCCCGGTGCCAATTGGCCAGTTATCTACGTTTTCAGGCGTCCCTTTTTTCATCATCGCATCGGCGTATTCCGCTGAGAGGATAGACGCAAAATCCATTCCCCAGTCGGCCAGGAAGGCAGCGTTAGGCTCCGTGAGAACAAACTGAACGTGATAATCATCGACTTTTTTAACTTCCTGAATGAGTTTATCCAGTCCTACATCGCTGAAATATTCATAATTTCCCTTAGAAACATTATGATAAGGATGGTTAGGGTCTTTCTGACGCATCACCGAGAAAATAACGTCATCGGCGTTGAAATCGCGCGTAGGTTTAAAGAATTTATTGCTGTTAAATTTCACACCCTGGCGCAACGTGAAGGTATAGGTTTTGCCATCCGGGGAGATGGTCCAGTCGGTTGCAAGGGAAGGAACCGGGGTATTTTTTACCGGATCAAAGTTTACCAGACGGTTGTAAAGGACCTGGGAACTGGCAACAAAAGAGGGGCCAGAGCTGGCGATTTGTGGGTTGAAGGACTCAGGAGAGGCTTCGGAGCAGTAAACAAGCGTGTCCTGGTTAGCAGCCCATGCCGCCCCTGTGGGTAGTAAGGTGCTCAGCGCCAGCGCGAGCAGGGTTTTCCTTGCGTTCATCGTTTGAAACCTTATTTTTATATGAAACCGTAATCTCAGCACAGCAGATGTGAACTGGCAAATAACGAATCACTATCAGGTTATTCTAAAGCAGTTGTTTTCGCTGAAATCTTCGCCAGAATTAAATAATAAAATCGACTTAAGCAAATTCAGCCTCGGCAGAACGTCGCCGGATCGCCAATGGGTCGAGAATTCAATGGTTTTGCGCTCTCTTCTGCCGTTTGTCTGGCATAACAATGCGTACAGTAGACGCGTGAAAAAGTCTATGGGATGAAAACGTGGCAAAAACTCTCTTGCGCAGCGGCTGTCTGGATGATTTCCAGGCCGTTGGTGGTGGTGGTCAGGCCGTCTTTGATTCGGCACTGCAAATTCGTGAAGCCCTGCGTCTGCGAAAGCAGCAGGCTCTGGTCGACTGCCTGGCCATTCCGCAGGTTAATGACGAAGGCGATCGCGTCGACTGGTACTCTCCTGTCGAGGGGCGCGCCGTTGCGTGGAAAGCTGCAGATGAAGAGGCCCGTTTTCGCGCCCTTCGCTACCTCGACAGCACGCTGGACAGCGCTGCGGCCCTGAGCCGAAAATGCATTCAGTCGCCGAAAACAGCGCAGCAACTGTTTGGTTCGCTGCTTGAAAAAGCGCTGCAGTTTCCTGGTGAAAACCACGTTTTCCTGGTGGAGGGTAAACCCGTTATCACCTTCTGGGGATTTGTTAACCTTAACGAAAGTGCACGCGACGATGTGCTGGAATGTTTACGCAAAGAAGACGTTCCTGAGCCGGTTATTCTGATTGAGCCGGAGCCAGAACCAGAGTCCGAGCCGGAACCTGAAGGGGTTGATGAACCCGTTATCGCAACCAGTTTCACTCATGCAGACGAACCGCTTCTGAGCGCGGTGCCGCCGGTTAGCGTTCCCCGCCCAGAGGCGCCGTCAGACGAGGTTGTTGCCCCCGTTACGCCGCCGCCTCCGCCAGCGGTCGAGCAAACCGCACCGGTTAAACGTCGTCGTTATGGTGTCTGGGCACTGCCCATTGCTGCCGCCGTAGCGGTGGCGGTTGCAGCACCCCTTGTGCTTAAGCAGCAGAACAGCGCACCGGTTGCGCGCTCTGTCATTGAGCAGACGGCGAGCGCGCCTGCACCTGCGCCCGTGGTAGCGCCAGTCGCCCCGCCCACCGTGCTCTCAGCAACCCTGCCATTGCATCAGGCTGAAGTCGTCGAACCGGTTGTGGAAAAAGCCGAACCGGCGCGTAAACCTGTGGTTATTGCGGCCATCCCGAAAGACGCACTGGTGATGGATGCACAACAAATCAAAACCGGGGCGACGCGTTTTCTAAACGGTAACTGGCGCGTGGTCATGGATGTGAAAGATGAGGCCACGGGTAAAGCACCGACTATCCGCTTCCAGATCCAGAACAATAAAGGGACGGCACGCATCATTCAGGGGAATAATATCTCCTGTCGTGCAGAGCTGTTCTCGGGTTTACATGATACGGGCGTGCTGATGATCAAGAGCCGTAGTACGGCACGTTGCAGCGACGGCACCCGCTATCCGATGCCGGAAATCGCCTGTAAGGCAGGTAATAACGATGTCGCGGAATGCACGGCGCAATTTGATGCTAATACCCCCGTTTCCGTGACCTTCAGAAAAACAGGTGCCTGATTTTATGCTGGTTAATCTTTGCGATTACAAACAGAGCGTCACCCTGATTGCCAACAGTGGCGTGCAGTTTCTCGATTTTGGCCTGACGCCACAGGAGTCGGCTCAGAGCGGTCGGTTCGTGCGTAAAACGGCAAATGGCCCGCTCCTGCGACTGGATTACGATCTGGTTAACGAGCGGTACACCTTGCCGGGCCGTCATGGCAGTCAGCCCGAAGTCGTGAAGCCTGAAAGCACCCAGTCGCTGCACACCTCCCTTGCCATCCTGGATGGCATATGGCTGCCCATTCCGTTTCTGCGCTTTAACCCGCCACGTACCTTCGTGGAGGGGCCGGACAACTGGGCGCGGGTACAGATCCGTAAACTCACTGCCCCGGACGGGGCCGGTAATACCCACCGTGTCACCCTTGCGCTGGACAGCCAGATCAACGGTAACTCCCCTTCGGCCCTTGCGCCGCAGGAAAACGACATTCTCAACGGCACACGTTTTTCGCTGGCCTGGCGCGATGATGAGGTTGCCGACTTTCTTGATCAAACCTGGGTTGACGGCTGGTTGCGGGAAGCCTTTCTTCAGTACGCCAGCCAGAACGATACGCGCAGCGAGCGCGACATAGCGCAGGCGATGCGTGGCTTTGAATACCAGTCCCACTGGCTGAACCTGCTCACGCTGCTCGGCACACAGCTTCAGGTGCCGGAAGTAAAAATTGTCACCCACACCCTCAGTACCCCTGCGATCCCGGTTGATCTTATTCTCGACGTCGGTAACACCCATACATGCGGCGTTATCATCGAAGATCATGGCGATGCCAACGACGGTCTGCGCCAGACAGCGGAGCTTCAGGTTCGTTCTCTGAGCGAGCCCCAGTTCCTTAATGAGCCGCTGTTTACCAGTCGCCTTGAGTTCTCTGAAGCCCGTTTTGGCAAACAGCATTTCTCCGTAGAAAGCGGTCGTGAAGATGCTTTCGTCTGGCCGTCTATTGTTCGTGTCGGCGATGAAGCCCGTAAGCTGGCCATGCAGCGGTTGGGTACAGAGGGCAATAGCGGCATCTCCAGCCCGCGTCGTTATCTGTGGGATGAGACGCCAGTATTACAGGACTGGCGCTTTAGTCAGATGAACAGCAAAACCCAGCGCGAACCGCTGGCAACGGCGTTCCCGCTGATGAATCTGATGAATGATGAAGGTCAGCCGCTCTATACCCTGCCGCTGGACGAACGTCTGCCGGTCTTCTCGCCGCAGTACAGCCGCAGCACGCTGATGACCCATATGCTCTGCGAACTTCTGGCGCAAGCGCTCGGACAGATGAACAGCGTGGCAACCCGCTTGCGGCTGGGTTTCCCGGCATCGCCCCGCCAGTTGCGTACCCTTATCCTTACGTTACCCTCAGCAATGCCTAAGCAGGAGCGTGAGATCTTCCGTCGCCGCATGTTTGAAGCGATAGCGATTGTCTGGAAAGCGATGGGCTGGCACCCGCAGGACGAGGACTTTGCTAACCGCAAACACCAGGATAAGAGCGTGGTGCCGGTTCCGCGTATTCAGATGGAGTGGGATGAAGCCAGCTGCGGTCAGCTGGTGTGGCTCTATAACGAAGCCATTTCTCGCTATTCCGGCCAGACGGAAACCTTCTTTGCCGCTCAGGCGCGCCCGGACAGAGCAGAGCCCGAAGGGATGCCAGCAGGCCGCTCGCTACGGGTCGCCTCGCTGGATATCGGTGGCGGTACTACCGATATGGCCATCACCCATTATCAACTGGACGATGGCACTGGCAGCAACGTCAAAATCACGCCGCAGCTGTTGTTCCGCGAGGGCTTTAAGGTAGCCGGCGATGACATTCTGCTGGATATTATCCAGCGCTGCGTCCTGCCCGCGATGCAAACGCAACTGCAAAAGGCTGGCATTACGGATGCGGCCTCCCTGATGGCAACCTTGTTCAGTGATTCAGGTCGCATTGATACGCAGGCAATTTTGCGCCAGCAGACCACATTGCAGCTGTTTATGCCTGTCGGTCATGCGATTCTGGCGGCCTGGGAAGAGAGCGATATCAACGATCCGTTAGCCGGTTTACATGCCACTTTTGGTGAATTGCTTACCCAGCGCCCTACCCGCAATGTCATGAACTACTTAAGACAGGCTATCGATCATGCGCTCCCCTCTGGTTCACCGGAATTCGACGTACTCAGCGTCCCGCTTCAGGTTAATTTCCGGGAATTGCAGGAGGCCATGCTCGCCGGGCAGTTCACTCTCACCGCCCCCTTACACGCGGTGTGCGAGGCTATCAGCCATTACTGCTGCGATGTCTTGCTGATTATGGGCCGTCCGGGCTGTCTGCCAGGGGTGCAGGCGTTGATTCGTCACCTGCAACCTGTTCCGGTTAACCGGATGATCTGGCTTGATAAATACCGTGTACATGAGTGGTATCCGTTCAGTCAGCAGGGCAAGATAGGCAACCCGAAATCCACAGCGGCAGTAGGCGCGATGTTATGCAGCCTGGCGCTCGATCTCCGTCTGCCGCGTTTTAACTTCAAAGCGGCAGACATTGGTGCCTACTCCACCGTGCGCTATCTCGGCGTGCTGGACAATGTGGTGAATACCTTGCGTGATGAGAATATCTGGTATCACGACATCGATCTGGATAAGCCCAACGCCAAACTGGATGCCCGTCTGCACTTCCCACTGCGCGGCAATATTACGCTGGGATTCCGCCAGCTTGCCAATGCGCGGTGGCCTGCCACCCCACTCTATACGCTGAGTATCAACTCCGCCGAACTGGCAAAAACCATCGCCGGTGATGGCGTCCTGAATGTGCGTTTACAGTTTAGTGGTGGCAATAAGCATCAAGGACCGGAGTCCTTTATGCTTAGCGAAGCCTGGCTTCAGGATGGCACGCCGGTTCCTGCCGACGCGCTAACCTTCAAACTGAATACGCTGGCCGATCGCCGCCACAGCGGCAGCCATTACTGGATCGACAGCGGGAGTGTGTACCTGAAATGAGTGCGAGCATGAACACAACCCAGGCGCTTCGTGCATGGATCAATGAGAACCGCCAGCATTCTCCTTTGCTGGAAGATGATGCCGATGCGCTGCTGGCCCGTCTGACCGCCAGCGCGGCAGAAGAACATGCCCTGGATGAGGCCGCGCGTGCGCCCTGCACTGTCGGGCTTTATGGCCACTCCCAGGCTGCCAAAGCCCATCTGCTGGGTGCGCTCTGCCAGAGCGGCAACGGACGATTAAATGTTCAGCCTGGCGAGAAAACGCTGGATTATTTCACCCATATCAACCCCGGCCATATGCTGACCCGCATGGCGCTGCGCTTTAGCCGTCATCATGAGGCGGTGGATGAGAATTTCCCGCTGCGTCTGCGCCTCATCAGTGAAGCGGACCTGGTGCAGATTTTTATCGTTCACGCCCAGACGATGCCCGATCTGCGACGCGTGGAAAAGTCGGTGGCAGAAAATCGTATTGCTAAATGGCGTGCGTTGCGTCAGCCCAACCCCGTTCCGGGGTTAATCGCTGAGGAGGTCGGGGCTATCGGTCGTTTCTGGCGTACCTGCGTGCCGGCATCCCAACAGCATCTGGATGATGCGCTCTGGTATGAACTTGCCTGCCTGCTGCCGTCGCTGGACTTGAGCGCCCGCGCCAGCGCCTGGTCTCTGTTATGGGGTGAACATCAGGAACTGACGCAGCTTTGGTTATCGCTGGCCCACACCCTGCATCAGACCGGTAATGCCGCTGAGCTTGCGGCACCGCTGAGCCTGCTGGTGGATAACTTCGCGCTGCCGACAGAAGGTTTCCTTACCCCCGCTGCTTCGTCCTTTGAAGAGGTCGCCAGCGAGGTGGTGGTGCACCCGTGGTCGCAGGCGCAACTGCAAAACGCAGTCAGTATTCCGTTATCCACGCTTGCCCTGCTGACCAAAGAGCTGGTGCTTCCGGTCGAAGAGAGCGTGCTGGAGAATGTCGATATTCTTGATATTCCGACTCCGACCAGAGCAGAGGGTGATCCCTTATGGAACAGTAAATGCCGCTGGTTACTCGACAGTTATCGCCAGTCTTTACAACCGGATGTCCTGCTCATCTGCAACGCTACCTCGCAACGCAGTGAGACATCAGCCACGGCCAGGGCACTACTGCACTGGGTGAAGGAGACGCAGTCAGGCCAGGAGGCCGCGCTTCCGGGTCTGGTCTGGACTATTACGCCACACGATGCGCGATTTACCGGTGGGCAGAATCTTGACGAGGTTATTCAGCAACTGGTGGGCAAACCCGGCCAGCACTGGGGTACACTGCAGGCGCTGGATTCCAGCAGTCTGCAACGGGTGCTGGAATGGCTGGCGCAGGCCACCGCGCCTGCGCTTCGGCAAAATCGCCTTCATGCGCTGCGCGAGCGACATCATGCTGCTCTCCACGATCTCATGCAGGCCTGGGTGACAACACCGGCTAAAGAAAACAGTGCGCAAAAGGCCCGTGCCGAAGCCGTTGTGCGGGAGCTGCAGGCGCATGCTTCCCGTCACGGGGAGCTGCTGGAGGGCATGATGCCGGACATGCAGCAGTTTGATAATTTATGGAAAGTGCAGCAACCGCGTGAAGAGCAGGTCAGCGGCCTGTTTAATGAAGCCATCGATCTCTTTGCTGAGTCGACGGATAACCGGGAGCAACTGCATACCTCACGCGATGTGGGCCAGCAGGCCCATGCCATGTGGGTGAATCATGTTCGCCAGTGGAGCCGTAACGATGATAATGCAGCCCGCCTGGGCGTAACGCCTACAACCCTGCGACAAATGGCTGAAATCGTGATTGTCTCCAGCTATCGCCTGGGGCTGCCGGAACAGTTGCAGAAAACCATGCAGCGCGACACCGCCTGCGCCGCGCAGTTGTATGCTGAAACGGGGAACTTTGTCGCCTGGCTTGGTTATGCCGCCGTGAAGCCCTCTGAACGCCCTTCCAGCCGCGTGCTGAAGGGGACGCCTGTTTTCGTTTCGGCCCCGGTAGTGACGGGTGAACGTCTGACAAGATTAGGTGATCAGCCGGTCCATGCGGCAACCCGCTATGTCTATGACTGGTTGGTGGCGTTGTACAGTCGCGCGGTTGAAAACATGGGGTACAGCCATCCGCTCGACGTTTCCACGACGGCGCGTAAGAAGCTCAAAGCCTTACTGCCATAAAAAAATGACCCGGCCACTGAGGTGTGTCGGGTCATTTTCTTTACGCATTTCATCTATAACAGAGAAAATGCCAGTGCCACCGGAAAGCTCAGGGGCCAGGTTGCGCCTATCAGTAGCGCGCTCAATGCTTTCATACGCCGGGTCTCTTTCGACAGAAACCACGTGCTCACTCCGGCCACCACTGCCATCACCGCATAAAAAACGAGCATCCAGAAATACAGGTCCATCTTCTGCCTCCTTTCCGTGGAAAACATCTGCAGACCTATGTTGCACAAGAGTGCCTTTCTGTAATGTCTGCGCCGTCACGCATTGGCAGGAATAATGGAAAACATCAGAAGATGGAGATCAGTAATGCCACGGGAAAACTCATGGGCCACGTCGACCCTACCAGAAACGCGCTCAGAAAACGGATGCGTTTGCGATCGCTGGAGAGAAACCAGGTAATCACTGAACAAATCAACGCCATAATAGCGTAAAAAACCAACATTTTTTGATAAAGCGTCATAGCCCGCACTAATATTTTGAAAACAAAACGACCGCAATATGCTCGTTTTGTTGACGCACATCAAGTTTTATTCACATAAAATGCGGTTTTTACAACGTAGATGTTAGCCAATGTAACCCTTTCGTCCAGGTCACGGCTTACTCCCGGGTGCTACGCTCGCCCGTCTGCCAGGCTGTGCACGCCAGGCTTTCACCATTTCCGGTGTGACCTCACTGACATAGCAGATAGGGGCGTAGCCGCCGGGTTTGCTCCAGGCGCTTCGCTTACCGCAAAGGCTACCATTTCGGGTTTGATTAAAGGGACAAGCACAGGGACCGGGATAGGCGGCAATAGAAACCTCAACAATCCGCTTTTTAATTTGCTCATCGTTAATTGGCGTTACGGCATGGCTGTAGGCGGCAGCAAAAACACCAACTGTCACAAAAAAGATTGCCACCAGGTTTCTGTATCTCATCGTCTGTCCTGTAGCAGAAGCATCCACGTTTTATTTCGATTATAAGGTAATCGGTCCTGATGACCTCGCGAACGACCGGCCTTGTTCTCAGGGCATAAACGTAGCGCGCGTTAATTTAACTTAAAGCTCAATATAATCAGTCATTCAACTTTTTGAATTAACCTGTACTGAGAATGTCTCATTATTTACGGCTTATCCCCCTGCTCTTCTTTAGCGCACAGGCAGCATTTTTGATATTCTTTACGGGTAAGAAATCATTTTATACAGGGTTAATGCTATGCAAAAGTTTGACGATCTGTGGCATGCCATAGAATTACGAGTGTGTGAAAACAATGACATCACACACGAGGATATGACCAACGACGACAGCGTAAGGGGTAACGCCGCCAAACAGCGCATCGCACATATTTTCATTCTGGAAGTTCTGCTCTCACGCCACCGTGAAAAATATGCCAGCCCTTATGTCTCGCTGGCTGGTGAGGAAGCGCTTTACCACCTTATTTTTAAGCGTACCGGCTGGAAACCCTTTGAAGTTAAACAGCTCTCTTTCAGCGACGCTATGTTTGTTATCTCTGAACTCTTTCGCGAAGAGAACCTGCCTGCTGATGTACGCGGCATCCTGCGTGCCAACGGCTTACGCGATCAGCCTTATTCCTTATATGATTTCTCAGAAAAGGACTGGGCACCACGGGAAAATGAAAATATCCTGAAACGATAGCCTGCACATACTTATAATGTTAAGGGCTTATTTGGCCCTTATTCTTTTGCCGCCATCAATATTCAGAATCTGACTAATAACAGCAATACCCTGCCTGAAACTGGACATAAGCCCTGCCAGCGCATCTGTTTTTTGGGCAGTTAAATAAGAAATGGTGGATGCCTCCTCTCCTTCAGGCAAACTCTCTATCCGTGCAAAATGAAACTCTTCCCCTTCACAAAAATAGGTTTCAATCGGCAGCATATAACCAGCATGACCTGGAACTTCTGCGCTGTTGAACCAGGTAATGCTTTTCTGATCATCATCAACCGTCAAATACTCAGGCGCACCGCCGGGTATCAGTATCACCACTAACTTACTCATTAAATTATCCCCAGCCCGATGAAAAAACGCGACATTATCAGTAGCAGGCCGTGACGATTCGTTGTCGGATCAATTAACTTAATATGACAATAAGGCCAGATAAGGTCTGTCTACGGTTCGTCTTGTTTTATATTTTATGAAACGCCTTAATACTGCTGGTGCAGGAAACGTACCATTAGAGATAAACTATCTTTACGTTTATTGACAGTAGCAAAAAGATAAATCGTGAGAATTACCGCAATATTTATATCGTTATTCGATTTTTGCAATAAAGCCGATAACGCTCCTATTACATTCTTGATGATATGGCCGGGTGCGTCATCACTGCCGGTGAAGCACCTGCTCTTTCACTCTCTTGAACCACTCTATCCCATCGCGTGGCCAGCGTCCGCCATGCTTTTCTTTCCCCTGACGTTCACTTGTAACAAGGGTGCAGACGAGGAAGCCTATAAAGTTTAAGAGCTTGAAAAGGACGACGACTGATACTTTAATGACACCGACCTGCCAGCTGTGCCGTTCCCGGGGCTAACGTTGCGGGTTTAACGGCCAAAGCGCATCAATAATAAAGAGAAATCAACCATGAGTTCAGATTACAAAGGCAAGAACGTTTTCGGTGCGGATATTTACCAGGGCTCGGACGGGATTTATCACACACAAGAGGAAGCGGACAGAACCTGGCGTTCTGATTATAAAAATCAGGACGACAGCACTGACACTCCCCCTGCCTGGCAAAGCACGCCTGCTGCTGCCCCGACACAAAGTCCCTTCGGCACCCCAGGCACCGGCACTTCCGCAGGCATGTCTGACACGTTCAAAAATCGCCTGTGGGGCGTGGTGTTATGTGTGGTGGGAAGCTGGGCTATTACATCGCTTATCCTGGCGGTCCCATACAGTTATCAGCCGCCCGGTCTGTTATTCCGCCTCCTTTCCCTGCTGTCGTTAGTAGTATTCTGGCCTGCTCGTATCCTTATCGCCCTGATGGCAGACAAAGCGCTTCCCTGGCTCGGTTTACTGTTCCCGCTTGTGTCACTGGCTAATATGTTATGGCTTGGTCTGGTGGGCAAATTTTTGCTGAAAAAAGAGAAAGCATTGAAGGTTTTTGGCCTTAAGCATAAAAAATACCGCCAGCTTTCCTGGGTTAAAGTCTCGCTGTTACTGCTGGCCGTTCAGCTTGTATTGGCGCTGGCATCAAGGTTGTAGTCGTGAGTACGGGTGTCAGGGCATGCTGCCCCGACACCCGCAGCCCGTTAATGTTTTATCATTACGTGACGCACCACGGTGTAATCTTCCAGCCCATAGACTGACATATCCTTGCCGTAACCGGAGAGTTTCTGCCCCCCGTGCGGCATCTCGCTGACCAGCATAAAGTGCGTATTAACCCAGGTACAGCCATATTGCAGCCTGGCGCTCAGGCGATGCGCCCGGCCAACGTCTTTTGTCCAGACAGAAGACGCCAGTCCGTACTGTGAATCGTTGGCCCACCCCAGCACCTGCTCTTCGTCATCAAAGAGGGTGACGCTCACCACCGGCCCGAAGACTTCACGTTGCACAATAGCATCGTCCTGTTTTGCGCCCGCAAGCAGGGTTGGTTCAAAGTAATAACCCGCTCCGTCACGTTTTTTACCTCCGGTGACGACGTTGATGTGTGCCAGTGCTTTTGCATCCTCCACTGCTTTAGCCACTCGCGCCAGGTGGGCTGCTGAACTTAACGGCCCAAGCTCAGTGGTGGCATCTTCCGGTGCGCCCATTTTCAGGCTGGCGACCGCCGCACCGAGTTTTTCCACAAGCTGGTCATAAATTCCCTTTTGCGCATAAATACGGCAGGCAGCAGTGCAATCCTGCCCGGCGTTATAAAAACCAAAGGTCCGCACGCCTTCCACAACCGCATCCAGATCGGCATCATCAAACACAATAACCGGTGCTTTGCCGCCTAACTCCATATGGGTGCGCTTAATCGAGGGGGCGGTGTGGCTGATGATATGCTCACCGGTTGCAAACGAACCCGTCAGAGAGACCATGCGCACTTTTTCATGACCGGTAAGGGGGTCGCCGACGGTTGTGCCGCGACCGAAGAGTACGTTGAGCACACCTGGCGGGAAAATATCCTTTGCCAGTTCCGCCAGACGAAGCGCGGTGAGCGGTGTAATTTCCGATGGTTTAATGACTACGCAGTTACCGGCCGCCAGTGCCGGAGCAAGCTTCCAGGCGGCCATCATCAGCGGGTAGTTCCAGGGGGCAATAGAGGCAACGACCCCAACCGGATCGCGGCGAATCATCGAGGTGTGTCCTTCCAGATATTCCCCCGCCGCCAGCCCGTTCATACAGCGAGCCGCGCCGGCAAAGAAGCGAAACACGTCCACCACGGCAGGTATCTCATCATTAAGCGCGCAGTGCAACGGCTTGCCGCAGTTGAGCGATTCAAGTGTCGCCAGTGCTTCTGCATTGTCTTCAATCACCTGCGCCAGCTCAAGCAGACAGGCCGCGCGCGTTTTCGGGCTGGTCTGCCCCCAGCTTTTAAAAGCCGCATCCGCTGCCAGAACCGCGGCATCGACCTGCGAAGGGGAAGCTTCCGCTATCTCCAGCAACACCTCACCGGTAGCCGGATTATAAACGGCCTGCTTTTCCCCTTCGCCGTTGACCAGTTGGCCATTGATAAATAATTGATGTTGCATAGGGCTATCCTTATTAAGTTGTCAGTTATTTGCCGGAACCAGCGACGGTTTCACCGTCACGGGTCAGCCACCACGCGCCCAGGATAGGCAGCGCCGTCGCCAGCATGACCAGCAGAGCCACCACGTTTGTGACCGGAACATCACGCGGCCGGCCCAACTGATTTAACAGCCAGAGCGGTAAGGTACGTTCATGACCGGCGGTAAACGTCGTCACGATAATTTCGTCAAACGATAGCGCGAACGCCAGCATGCCTCCGGCCAGCAGAGCCGACCCCAGGTTTGGCAGCACCACATAACGGAAGGTCTGCCAGGCGTTCGCCCCAAGATCCATCGAGGCCTCCACAAGACTCCAGGAGGTACGGCGAAAACGGGCAATGACGTTATTGAAGACCACCACTACGCAGAAAGTCGCATGGCCTGTCACTATGGTGAAAAAACCCGGTTCCAGATCCACCGTCTTAAAGGCCGTCAGCAGCGCCAGCCCCGTCACGATGCCGGGCAATGCAATAGGCAACATTAGCAACAGCGAGATGGCATTCCTCCCAAAGAATGTGCTTCGCCAGAGAGCCATTGCAGCAAGCGTGCCAAGGAGCAGTGCAATTAAAGTCGCCAGTGCTGCCACTTTAAGTGACAGTGTCACCGCATCGAGAATATCTCCCCTTGTCGCCGCTACGCTGAACCATTTGAGCGTCAGCCCCTGCGGCGGGAAACTGAATGCGGCCTCTTCGGTATTAAAAGCATAGATGGCGATTATCAATAACGGGAAGTGCAGAAAGAGCACGCCCCCCCATGCCGCCACTTTCAGAAACCAGGGTGCGCTTTCAGAGTGCATCGAATGCTCCAAGACGTTTCACAAACGACAAATAAAGGGCAATCAACAGGATGGGCACCAGGGTAAAGGCGGCGGCCATTGGCATATTGCCGATCGCTCCCTGTTGGGAATAGACCATGTTGCCAATGAAATAGCCGGGGGGGCCGACCAGTTGCGGAACGATGAAATCACCGAGCGTCAGTGAAAAGGTAAAAATTGATCCTGCCGCCACACCCGGTATCGCCAGCGGGAGAACGACATGACGAAAGGTTTGCCGGGGTGTCGCGCCCAGATCGGCAGAAGCCTGCAACAGGGAGGGCGGCAGCCGTTCCAGCGCGGCCTGCACCGGGAGGATCATAAACGGCAGCCAGATGTAGACAAACACCAGGAATCGCCCCAGTCCCGAAGTCGATAAGGTATTACCACCAATACCAGGAAGCGTTAATAATGCAGCCAGCAACGGCTCCAGCCCCAGATGGCTTAAAAACCATCGGGCGACGCCATCTTTAGCCAGCAGTAACGTCCAGGCATAGGCCTTTACGATATAGCTCGCCCACATCGGGAGCATGACCGCGATATAAAAGAACGCTTTCCATTTCCCGCTGGTATATCTCGCCATAAACCAGGCCATCGGAAAGGCCAGAATGGCGCTGGCGAGGGTGACTGCAACCGCCATTGTCAAGGTGCGCAGAATGATGTCGTAATTGGACGGGTTGAAGAGCGCCCATAAATTTGCCAGCGTCAGATCCGGCGTCACCGACATGGTGAAGTCGTCAAAGGTATAAAACCCCTGCCAGAGGAGAGTAAGCAGCGAGCCAAAATAGACGATGCCGAACCACATCAGCGGGCCAAACAATAACAGGAACAAACCCAGCGAGGGCCTGCGCCAGAAGAAACGACTCAGACGTCCGGGTGCCGGTTGAGGATAAACGCGCGCGTCCATATCAGGCGACTCCCTGCAACGGCACCATTGCGTCACGCGACCAGGAGGCCAGCACCCTCTGGCCCGGCTCCAGTGAGGGTGGTAACAGGGCGTCTGAAAGGTTCGGCTGGGTCACCAACAGCTTGACGCCGTCGGCCAGTTTCAGTTCAAAACGCGTGGCGGCTCCCTGATATTGCACGGCCTGCACCACGCCCTGAACCTGAACCTCTCCAGGCTGGTTCAGCCGGATATGTTCAGGTCTTAGTGAGAATGTACCCTGCATGGCACAAAGTTTTCCGGCAAGGGTGTTATCAAACACATTTGACGTCCCCACAAACCCGGCCACAAAGGGGGTGCGGGGGCGCAGATAGAGCTCACGCGGCGTATCCACCTGCTCTATCCTGCCATTATTAAAGACCGCGACCCGATCGGACATCGACAGGGCTTCCCCCTGGTCGTGGGTGACAAAAATAAAGGTGATGCCCAGATCCTGCTGCAGTTTTTTTAGCTCAAACTGCATCTGTTCACGCAGTTTTAAATCCAGCGCCCCCAGGGGTTCGTCAAGTAACAGCACGCGGGGTCGATTGACCAGCGCACGGGCGATGGCGACACGTTGCCGCTGACCACCGGAGAGTTGCGATGGTTTACGGGCATGAACAAAATCCAGCGCCACCTTCTCCAGCGCCTCACGGGCACTGGCATGACGCGTTTTTTTATCGACGCCTTTGACCATTAAACCGTAGGCAACGTTATCGAGAATCGACATATGCGGAAAGAGCGCGTAGTCCTGAAAGACCGTGTTGACGTCACGCTCCCAGGGGGGCAGTTCGCTGGCTTCGCGCCCGAAGATACGGATAGCGCCGCCACTTAACTGTTCAAAGCCTGCAACCAGCCGCAGGCAGGTGGTTTTGCCGGAGCCGGATGGCCCCAGCATTGAGAAAAATTCGCCGTCATTCACCACCAGACTGACGCCGTCCACCGCGCGGATATCACCGTACAACCGCGAGACATCCTGAAATTCTACCGCGTAAGTCATGCAAAGCTCCCGCCCGGTTAACGTCCACCCATAATGGCAATATAATCCTGGGTCCAGCGGCTGTACGGTACATACTTGCCGCCCTCAGCGGTCGGGGTCTTCCAGAACGCGATCTTGTCAAAGAAGCTGTAACCGTTGGTTTCACATCCTTTTTCCCCCAGCAGTTCGCTGGCTTTGCACCCCTGTGGCACCACCGGCAGCGAGCCGAACCAGGCGGCAACGTCCCCCTGCACTTTCGGCGTCAGCGACCAGTTCATCCACTTGTAGGCGCAGTTAGGGTGTTTGGCCTGAGCATGCAGCATGGTGGTATCCGCCCAGCCGGTGACCCCCTCTTTCGGGAACACGGTAGCAATCGGCTGTTTTTCTGCTTTGAGCGCATTGGCCTGATAGGGCCAGGCGCTGGAGGCGACCACCCCTTCGTTTTTAAAATCACTCATCTGCACGGTAGTGTCATGCCAGTAGCGGTGAATCAGGCCATGCTGAGCGCGCAGCACGTTGAGTACCGCCTGATACTGGGCTTCAGTGAGCTGGTAAGGATCTTTAATACCTGACTGCGGCTGGGTTGCTTTCACAAACAGCGCCGCATCAGCAATATAGATAGGGCCGTCGTAGGCCTGAACACGACCCTGATTGCTCTTGCCGTCCGGCAAATCCTGTTTCACAAAAATCACTGCCCAGCTGTCCGGCGGTGTCGGGAAGGTGTTGGTGTTATACATCAGCAGATTTGGCCCCCACTGGTAGGGTGTGCCATAAACCTTGCCGCCTACGTTAAACCATTCCCCTTTTTCAATTTGCGGATCCAGGGTCTTCCAGTTGGCAATGAGCGCGGTGTTTATCGGCTGGACGCGTTTGCCCATGATCAGGCGCAGCGAGGCGTCACCAGAGGCGGTCACCAGGTCATAGCCGCCTTTCGCCATCAGGCTTACCATCTCATCGGACGTGGCGGCGGTTTTTACGTTGACGGCACAACCACTCTCTTTTTCGAAGGCCGTCACCCAGTCGTAGGCCTTATCGGTTTGGCCCCGCTCGATGTATCCCGGCCAGGCGATAATATCCAGCCGCCCTTCTCCTTTGCCAATTTCTGTCGGTTCAGCAGCCTGTGCAGTTGCGATGGTCATGCCCAGCGCACCAAGGCAGCTCAGGGCAAATTTCTTGCTCATACGTTTTACTCCTGTCGCAATGAAATGAGCGGCCGCCCTGCCGTAAAAATATCTCCTGTTTTAAAAGTAGACGGCTGCCTGACGCGCCGAACCCCACCCGCGAGAAATTTCGCGATGTTGTGACCGGTAGCGCACTGCCTTAAGGGATGAAGCCTCAGGTGGTCCGTCTTTTGGAGTATAGACAACAGGTTAGCGGGGAAAAGCACTGCCTGTGAGCTATGCGAATTTCGTATGAATAGGTTAGTGGGGAGTAAAGAAAATAATGAAGCGCTTCTTTATTTTTTATTCTGCTTATTTCTGAATAAAGAAGAACGCATTGTGAAAATAAGAAGCATGCCGGACAGTTTTATTCCATCATTTCCTGAATAAGCGCTGCTAATAACATAATTCCCCGCTCTTCGCGCTCCCCCCATTGCCACGAGGTATTGAGGCGGAAAAAGGGGGTGGGTTCACGGGCAGTTGAGAACATTTTACCGGGTGCAATGCTGACCTGATGAGCCAGCGCACGCTCACTCAGCGCTCCGGCATCCAGGGGGGCCGGTAATTCCAGCCATAAAAAATAGCCACTTTCGTTGCGATGGATTTTGACTTCCGCCGGAAGATGACGCAACAGCGCCTGCCACGCCTGCTGTTTACGTTCTGCAAGCGCTCGCCGCAAACGTCGCAGGTGAGTGTCGTAGCGTTGCGTATCCAGATAATCGACCAGTGCCATCTGGATAGGCGAACTGGTCGAAAGCGTGCTCATCAGTTGTAACTGCTGGATGCGATGGGCATGTTTACCCGCCGCCACCCAACCGATGCGAAACCCCGCCACCAGGCATTTAGAAAATGACGAACAATGCAGTGTCATATCGCTGGTATCCCATGCCTTTGCGGGCAGCGGTTTTTCCCGACCATAATAGAGCTCGCTGTACACATCATCTTCTATCAGCTTTACGCCATGTTCCGTCAATAATGAAACCAGACGCGCTTTCTTTTCCGGACTGAGGGTAAATCCCAGCGGATTCTGGCTGTTTGGCATCAGCCAGCAGGCTTTGACCGGGTAGGTTTTCAGCGCGTCTTCCAGAGCTGCCATATCAATACCCTCATGGACATCCGTTGGCACGCTCAGCGCCTTTAACCGCAGCCGCTCAAGCGCCTGCAGTGCGCCGTAGAAACAAGGGGTTTCTACGATGACCCAGTCGCCGGGCTCGGTGACAGCCTGCAGGCTGAGGTTCAGCGCTTCCAGCGCCCCGGCAGTGATAACAATCTCATCAGCAGGAATTTTCATCCCCTGCTGCGCATAGCGGCGTGAGATAGCCTGACGCAGCGCTGCATTCCCCGGCGGCAGATTTTCAATAATGCTGACCGCAGTGGCGCTCTTGCTGACGTTGGCAAGCGAGCGGTTAAGTTGCTGCAACGGAAAGAGCCGCGGGTCAGGAAAAGCGGAACCGAACGGCAGAATCGAGGCATCCCGGCTCGCCTGCAGGATATCGAAAATGTAAGTGTTAATATCGACCGCTTCGTCGCGCTGCACCTGAGCTGCGGGCGCGGGCTGCGGGCGATGCGATCGCGGCGCAACATAGTAACCGGACTGGGGACGCGCGGTGATATAGCCCTGGCTTTCCAGTAACTGATAGGCATGGCCGACGGTCATAAAGCTGTAGCCGCTGCTTGCGACCTGCTCACGCAGGGATGGTAGCCGCTCACCGGGACGCCAGGCCCCCAGCTCAATTTGCTCAATTATCTGTTGTGCCAGCCGTTGATATTTTTTCATCACCCTCTTCCTGCCCCGGTACGATCATATCAGGTGCCTTAAAATAGCAGAATTCAGGAAACTGTTATGGTTAAATTTCACATTATTGCCTCTGACAGTTCGTTTTTTGCCGTTTTACCATAACAGGTACAGCGTTTGACTTTGAGGTTGTGCATGTTTGGTCTTGATGCGTTTCACCTGGCAAGGATCCAGTTTGCGTTTACTGTCTCCTTCCATATTATTTTCCCGGCGATCACTATTGGCCTTGCCAGCTTTCTGGCGGTGCTGGAGGGCTTATGGCTAAAAACCCGTAATCCTGTCTGGCACTCTCTTTATCACTTCTGGGCAAAAATTTTCGCCGTTAACTTTGGCATGGGCGTGGTGTCAGGCCTGGTGATGGCCTATCAGTTTGGTACGAACTGGAGCGGGTTTTCACAATTTGCCGGGAGCATAACCGGCCCGCTACTCACCTATGAAGTGCTCACTGCATTCTTCCTGGAAGCGGGTTTTCTTGGCGTAATGTTATTTGGCTGGCGTAAGGTCGGGCCGGGATTACACTTTTTCGCGACCTGTATGGTGGCGCTGGGAACCCTGATTTCCACCTTCTGGATCCTCGCCTCTAACAGCTGGATGCAGACCCCTCAGGGCTATGAGATTGTTAACGGGCAGGTTGTCCCTGTGGACTGGTTTGCGGTGGTCTTTAACCCTTCGTTCCCGTACCGCCTGTTCCATATGTCGATTGCCGCTTTTCTCAGTAGCGCGTTGTTCGTTGGAGCCTCTGCCGCCTGGCACCTGCTGCGCGGCAACAGTACCCAGAGCATCCGAACAATGTTTTCTATGGCGCTGTGGATGACCCTTATCGTTGCCCCTATCCAGGCGATGGTCGGGGATATGCATGGCCTCAATACCCTTGAACACCAGCCGGCGAAAATTGCCGCGATTGAAGGCCACTGGGAGAATGTACCTGGTGAACCCACCCCTCTGCTGCTGTTTGGTCTGCCCGACATGGAGCAGGAGCGTACCCGCTACGGACTCGAAATACCTGCGCTTGGCAGCCTGATCCTTACGCATAGTCTGGATAAACAGGTTCCGGCGCTGAAGGAGTTTGCCAAAGCAGACCGACCGAATTCCACCCTCGTATTCTGGTCGTTTCGCGTGATGGCGGGACTCGGCATGTTGATGATTTTGCTGGGCCTGATGGCAGTATGGTTGCGCTATAAACAGCGTCTCTACCGCTCGCGTCCTTTTTTATGGTTTGCCCTGCTGATGGGGCCATCCGGTCTAATTGCTATCCTTGCGGGCTGGGTAACCACCGAAGTGGGACGCCAGCCCTGGGTGGTGTATGGCTTACAACGCACGGCAGACGCCGTTTCTGCTCATGGCGATCTGCACATGAGCGTGAGTTTGCTGGGTTTCATCCTCGTCTACACCTCGGTGTTCGGTGTTGGCTACAGCTACATGGTGCGGCTGATTAAAAAGGGGCCACAGGAAGACGAGTCCTACCCTGACGAGAACGATGGCCGCCCCGCCCGACCTCTCTCGGCCGCTGGCCCTGACTTTCTGACCCAGGAGAAGCCGTAATGGGTATCGATCTTTCACTTATCTGGTTTGTAATCATCGTATTCGCCACGCTGATGTATATCGTCATGGACGGGTTTGACCTCGGGATTGGCATCCTTTTTCCGCTGGTAAAAGGCGCAGAGGATCGTGACGTTATGGTTAACAGTGTGGCACCAGTATGGGATGGCAATGAGACCTGGCTGGTGCTGGGAGGCGCTGCGCTTTTTGGCGCGTTTCCACTGGCCTATGCGGTGATCGTTGATGCGCTGACGATTCCGCTCACCTTAATGTTGATTGGGCTCATCTTTCGTGGCGTCGCCTTTGAGTTCCGCTTTAAAGCGACCCCTGCTCATCGACCTTTCTGGGATAAGGCATTTATGGGCGGATCGCTCCTGGCAACCTTCACGCAGGGCATAGTGGTCGGCGCGGTGATCAATGGGTTTCCGGTTGTTGCACGCACCTATTCGGGCGGCCCGTTTGACTGGCTGACCCCTTTCACCCTCTTTTGCGGCCTTGGCCTGACGGTGGCTTATGCGCTTTTAGGGTCAACCTGGCTTGTGATGAAAAGCGAGGATCGCCTTCAGGTAAGCATGCGCCATCTCAGCAGGAAGCTGCTGATGGTGTTGCTGGGGGTTATTGCGATCATCAGCCTCTGGACGCCCCTTATTCATCCTTCCATCGCCGGGCGCTGGTTTAGTCTGCCGAACCTCTTCCTGCTGCTGCCTGTCCCCGTGCTGGTTGCGGTGTTGAGCCTGTGGCAGTGGCGTACGCTTTACGATGCGAAGCATCACCATCTGCCTTTTGTTCTCACGCTGGGGCTGATTTTTCTCGGCTTTACCGGGCTTGGGATCAGTATCTGGCCGCATATTATTCCGCCAGCGATTACGCTCTGGCAAGCGGCGGCACCTGCGCAAAGTCAGGGTTTTATGCTGGTCGGCGCGTTGTTAATTATTCCCGTGATCCTGGTCTATACCTTCTGGAGCTATTACGTCTTTCGCGGCAAAGTGCAACACGGGGAGGGTTATCACTGATGCATCACTCTCTCTGGTATCGCCTGTTATGGCTGGTCATAATCTGGGGCGGTAGCGTGATGGCGCTGGCGCTGGTCGGGCTCTTCTTTCGTGTACTGATGGCGTCGGCGGGGTTCAGGGCGCATTAGTCCGGCGTTGCTGCACTACAACGAGAAACGGCAGCCCAGGCTGCCGTTTCTTTTAATTACCCACCCTTACGCTTAGGCAGTGTCTTCATCAACTCTTCCGGGCTGACCGACGCCACTACGCTTCCCGGCAACGGCATTTTCAGAATATGATTTTTAATTTTCCCAACTACGTGCATTTCGCACGGACGACAGTCAAATTTAAGCGTCAGTACCTCATCGCCATGCACCAGCTGCATCGGCGTGGCCTTCCAGCTTTTGATGTTACCTTTTGCCTGTTTCGGGCAGAGATTGAATGCAAAGCGCAGGCAATGCTTGGTGATCATCACCGGGACATCGCCCTTCTCTTCGTGCATTTCAAACGCGCCATCAATGAGTTTTACACCGTACTGCTGATAAAACTCACGCGCTTTGTGGTTGTAGACGTTGGCTAAAAACGTCAGGTGGGTATCCGGGTAGACCGGCGCGGGCACGGAAACAGGTTTACGGGTGCCGCGCCGGTAATTCGCCAGCCGGGCCTCGTCCAGCATCTCAACCGCTTCACGGCGCAGCTGATTCAACAGGCTGTTGGGCACAAAGAGCGCACCCGGCAGGTTGATGTCGATCTGGCGAGCATAAAAGAGAGTTTGCCCCAGTTTTGCCAGCCCCTCTTTCAGACTGTTTCGCGCTTTCTCCGCGTTGGTCGCCTCGTCAAACTGGCCATCGAGCGTATGCGTAATGGTAACGCCCTCTTCACTGGTCAGCGTCAGTACCAACTGCTCTTGCCACCCGCTGAGTGCAATATCCAGCGCAATGCGGCGCTCGCTCGACGTTTTGGTCAGCGCCTGTTGCCAGTTGTGGTCAAGGTTACGGTTGAGGGGATGGTTCGGGCGAACCTTGTACATGTCAGCCGGCATTTCATTGGGCCAGACGCGATAACGGTTTTCACCCGTCTTTTCGACGGTATTGGCACGAAAGCCCACAACTTCTCGCTTAATCAGCACGTTGAGGCCATCGCCGTTAGCCAGCGGCTCGGTGACCTGCACGTCAAGATGATCTTTGGTCACTTTCAGGACTTCGCCAACAGGCAGGCCAACAAATTTTGGCGAGTCAAAGGCACCGATGTCCCCTTTACGCGCATTGACGAAATAGTCGGTGCTGCCGCGATGGAAGGTTTTATCCGTTGAGGGGATAAAGAAGTGCTCGGTACGCCCCGCCGAGGATCGCGCTAAGTCACCGCGATCCTCAATAATAGCGTCGAGCATCTGGCGATAGTGAGCAGTGATGTTTTTCACATAGCTCATGTCTTTGTAACGCCCTTCAATCTTAAAGGAGCGCACACCGGCATCGATGAGTGCGGCCAGGTTTTCACTCTGGTCGTTATCTTTCATCGACAACAGATGCTTTTCGTAGGAGACCACGCGGCCCTGATCGTCTTTCAGGGTATAGGGTAGTCGACAGGCCTGCGAGCAGTCACCACGGTTAGCGCTGCGACCGGTCTGAGCATGCGAAATATTACACTGCCCGGAATAGGCCACGCACAGGGCGCCGTGAATAAAGAACTCAATGGTGGCATCTGTGGCCTGATGGATTTCGCGGATCTGATTCAGATTCAGCTCGCGCGCCAGCACAATCTGGCTGAAGCCAACATCCGAGAGGAATTTAGCTTTTTCAACGCTGCGGATATCACACTGCGTACTGGCATGCAGTTCAATGGGTGGGATATCAAGCTGCATGACCCCCATATCCTGCACAATCAGCGCATCGACGCCGGTTTCATAAAGCGACGTTATCAGCTTACGGGCAGGTTCCAGCTCATCATCATGCAAAATAGTATTCAGGGTGATAAACACCTTCGCGCCATAGCGATGGGCAAAGGGCACCAGCGCCGCGATGTCCTGCAAGCTGTTGCTGGCGTTATGGCGGGCACCGAACCCTGGTCCACCAATGTAAACCGCGTCCGCCCCGTGCAGAATAGCTTCGCGAGCGATCGCGGCGTCACGGGCAGGGCTTAAAAGTTCAAGATGCTGGGTTGGCAGGTGCATACAGTCGTTGTTATCCATGATGTGCAAAATGGCGGCTATTGTAGTCAGTTCCCTGCTGTTTCACCACCTGCACCAGAAGCCATTTTTCGTATGGCGGCAAAGGATTGACGAAATTGATATTTTCCAGCACCGCTCGTTGAATTTATCCTTGGTTCATTACGCGAAAATCTTCTCAGGCGCCACGGTAACGGGTGGCCGTATGAAGATGAAACGTAATACGGATATTTCCTCGTCACGTTGTACGTTGTGGTTAATCGTCGTCGTTCTTTGCCGCAGGCTTGCTTGCGGCTTTTTCTTTTGGGTAGTGGATAAGCGAGTGGAAATGGACGGTATGGGCGGAGCTATTGCGGTAGGCATGCGGCCTGTCACCGGCGAAACGCACCCCCGTTCCGGCTTTGAGCACCTTCCACTGCCCTTCAGTACACAGATCAAGCTCACCGGCAATCACCACGACGTGCTCAATCACCCCTTGCTCATGGGGCGTGGATTCACTGCGGGCCCCCGGTGCCAGGGTGATGGAAAAGTGATCGAAGCGCAGAACCTCGTCCCAGGGAAACAGGGGGGTAATCACCATCGCCTGTTGATCCGGATCGTAGGTCGTAGGCATATCATCTTCAGGCGGCGCGATAAAAGCAGAAAACGGCACGTTCAGACCCGTGGCTATCTTCCAGAGCGTGGCAACCGTCGGGCTGGATTCATTACGCTCAATTTGCCCGAGCATCGCTTTCGAAACGCCTGTTTCTTCAGCCAGCCGGGAGAGACTCCAGCGGCGGGACTGACGCAACGCTTTCAGCGTAGCCGCCAGATAACGCGTCGATTCCATGATATCTCCTCTCAGACGTAGCTCGTCTCGCTTGTGCGCTATAGCGCACAATGATAATTTTAACGGATGTTATAACGCACAAGGATAGCCGTATGCGCGTCTCATCGTTCCCCTTTACTTCCCTTCTGGCCGGATTTGTCGCCGTCCTCGTTGGCTACGCCAGTTCCGCGGCCATCATCTGGCAGGCCGCGGCTGCCACGGGGGCAACGCCCTCGCAGATTGCGGGCTGGATGACCGCACTCGGTATCGGTATGGGGTTCAGTACTCTCGCGTTATCGCTCTGGTATCGCATGCCGGTCCTTACCGCCTGGTCAACGCCGGGCGCAGCCTTACTGGCGACCAGTCTGGACGGTTTGTCTCCCGGCGAGGCCGTCGGCATCTTCATTTTCGCCAATGCGCTGATTGTGCTTTGCGGCATAACGGGCCTGTTTGCACGACTGATGAAAGTCATTCCTCATACGCTTGCCGCTGCGATGCTGGCGGGTATCCTGTTGCGTTTTGGTCTTCAGGCCTTCAGCAATGTACAAGATAACGTGGTTATGTGCGGCAGTATGCTACTGGCCTGGCTTATCTGTAAAGCGCTGGCGCCTCGCTATGCCATTGTTGCGACAATGATTATTGGCGCACTGGTTGCCGGGTTAAATGGGCATCTTGCCACAGAGCATCTCACCCTCTCGCTGGTGGTGCCTGAATTCACGCGTCCGGTCTTTAATCCGGCCTCCTTGCTCAGCATTGGTGTCCCCTTTTTCCTCGCTACGATGGCGTCACAAAATGCCCCCGGGTTTGCCACTATGCAGGCAGCGGGTTACCGGGTTGCGGTTTCGCCATTAATGATTTTTACCGGTGGCGTGGCGCTGCTGCTCTCGCCGTTTGGGGTCTACTCCATTTGCATTGCGGCGATCACCGCTGCCATCTGTCAGAGCCCGGAAGCGCATCCTGATGCGCAACAACGCTGGAAGGCCGCCGTGGCGGCGGGAGGATTTTACCTGCTGGCGGGCGTCTTTGGCGGTTCCATCACCTCCTTGCTGAATGCCCTGCCAGTAAGCTGGATCCAGACGCTCGCCGGCGTGGCGCTGTTGGGGACGATTGGCGGCAGCTTATTTCAGGCGCTGGCACATGAGAAAGAAAGGGACGCTGCGGTGGTCACCTTTCTGGTTACGGCAAGCGGCATCACCCTGCTGGGCGTGGGTTCGGCGTTCTGGGGACTGGTGGCGGGCGGTATCTGTTATGTCGCCCTGTCACGGACGCGTCGCACGTAATTGCGACGGCGTTACGCCATATACCGCTCGGAAACGGTTACTGAAGTGGCTCGGCGAACTGAAACCGCAGGCCATCGCAATCGCCGTCAGCGAGAGCTCGCTGTTTAATAATTGTGTTTTTGCCTGCGCCATGCGCCGTTGCATCACGTACTGATGCGGTGCCAGCCCCATCGACTGCCGGAACATGCGGGCAAAGTGGTATTCGCTGAGCGCCGCCTGTTCTGCCAGATCGGCGAGCAAAAGCGGCTGGGAAAGATGTGCTTCAATCCAGTCCACTACATGGCGTAACACTGCCGGCGCCAGACCGCCCTTTACGGTCGGTAACTGCCATTGCACGCTGCTGTAGTGCTGGATCAGGTGCGTTAACAGCAAGGTTGATGCCGTGCTGAAGGTCAGCTGGTTGGCTTTCTGATGCCAGTTACTGCCCAGTAAGAACTGGCGATACAGCAGCGTGATGCGTTCATCCTGAGCAAAGGTTTTTTCATCAAGGGTAAAAGCGGCCGGGCTGCGGTCCCAGATTCGTTCCCCGATATCACGCAAATGCGCGTCGGTGCAGTACAGGTGGACAAAGGACAAGTCATCACGAATGTCCCAGCTTGATTCGCTCTCCTGAGGCAGCAGGCAAAACCGGTCGGGCCCACCGCCATTCTTCCAGCCCGATGCGGTTTTATGGTAGCTCTCATACCCGTCAGCCACATACAGGCTCAGGGTATGGTGATCGCAGTACTGCGTAATGTTATCGCGTTTATTTGACCAGGCCGCCAGTTGAATACCAGAGTGCAACGCCACTGAATCATGCAGGACGGCATTATGATGTTTAAGATTTTCAAAGGCCTGATAGCTCGGTGACATAAACGCACGTAACAAAAAAGTAACCAGAATTGCAGTCTATGAATTCCTGCTGTGCGATGCCAGCCTTTCTCTAAAAAAGCGCAAGAATTTGCAAGTGGTGGCGGGCTTTATGCAAGCCCGGACGGCAGATTGCCGCGACACTAACGACTGGTCTGGTTTAAAAGGTAAAACAATGAACGCATTTTTATATTGTCTGGTGGTGGTTATCTGGGGAACAACGTGGATTGCGATATTCCTGCAACAGGGAACCGTTCCGGCACCAGTGTCTATCTTCTGGCGCTTCGCGCTGGCCACCGCCACCATCATGCTGGTGCTGCTCGCCCTGCGCCGGCTGCGTAAACTGGCGCTACAGGACCATCTGTTCTGTCTGCTGCAGGGCTGCTGTGTATTCGGCTTTAACTTTCTCTGCTTTTATACGGCAGCGGCATGGATCAATACCGGGCTGGAGTCGGTCATTTTCTCCATGGCGGTGCTGTTCAACGCGGTAAACAGTTTTCTGTTTTTTGGCCAAAAACCCCCTGCTCGTTTTTACCCGGCCGCTGCGCTCGGACTTATCGGCATGGTGACGCTGTTCTGGGAGGATTTGCGGGCCAGTGGGATCAGCAGTTCGCTGCTGATGGGTGTCGGTCTGTCGATGCTCGGCACCTTTGGTTTCTCACTGGGTAACATGCTGAGCATGCGCCATCAGCGCAAAGGGCTGGAAACCATGACGACCAACGCCTGGGCGATGTGTTATGGCACCCTCATCATGGGGTGTATTGCACTGGTACGGGGGGACAGCTTCATGCCTGAATGGACGTTCAGCTATCTGGGCGCGCTGGTCTATCTGGCTCTCTTTGGTTCCGTGATTGCGTTCGGTGCCTATTTCACGCTGGTGGGCAGGATAGGTGCCAGTAATGCGGCCTACAGCACCCTGCTGTTTCCTCTGGTGGCGCTGAGTTTTTCCACCCTTTATGAAGGCTATGTCTGGCACGCTAACGGCATTATGGGGCTGGTGTTAATCCTGACCGGTAACCTGGTGATGTTTGCCAGACCGGGAAATCTACTGTTACGCCGACGGGTTGCATAAAGGAGAGCGCCATCCGCAGGGATGGCGCAAAACATATCACTTCTGCTTCACTTCAAACATTTTTGCATCCAGTACCATGTCATCAATTACGTTTTTCAGCGTATCGACGGTCATTGGTGCATTTTCATTACTCAGATTTTTACCTTCAGCCTGACGAACGACCTTCACGACCGGCTTATTGGTTTGGGCATCAATCAATTCGCCTTCGAAGAAGAGATGCGTTTCCATAGTGCGGTGTCCTGTCGCCGCCTGCGTACCGGCAACAACCATCATCACCGGCAGCACTTCATAGAACTGCATCCCTTCTTTATTGCGATCAACACCGGTAATCGCACCACGGAAGATGAGGCTGTGCGCGCCCGGAGAGGTTACCAGCGGTTTGCGTTGAGCCGCAGCGGCTTTCAGTTTGGTATTGGTATAAGTGAGAATACCATCCAGAGTTTGTTGAGAAACCTGCGCTGTGGGTTTCGGCACCGGATAATAGGTGACCGGATGATAAACAATGCTGTCGTATTTACTTTCGTCAAATGACGGGTCAACCCAGCGTAGTACGGGCTTACCGTTGGCGGAGGTCGTTTGCTGTAAGCCTGAATAATCCTTTAAGAAACCGGAGTATTGTTCCGGTTGAGTCACTTTTGAGCCGCAGCCTGCAAGCGCGAGCAGCCCGGTAAGCACTGCAACTTTATATACAGTACGCATGGAAGGTCCTTTTTTGAGTGTGTAGACGCCATAAATGTTATAGCAAACAGGCGAGTACAATGCTGCTGAAAAAAAACCGCCACGCTCAACTTTCAGAAAATTAATATATTTATTTGTTGTATGTTTCTTTATTAACGCTGCCGATGCCCTGGTGGGCACCGGCAGCGTTAGCTTATTTATTAACATCTACCTGATAGAAAATATGTTTACCAAAGGGGTCGACTTCATATCCGGTGACCTCTTTGCGAACCGGTTCGAATATAGTGGAGTGAGCAATCATGACGGCGGGCATTTCGTCATGCATCATCTGCTGCGCTTGTTTGTATAACGTCACGCGCTTGTCATGATCGGTAATGGCTTTTGCCTCATTGATAAGCTTATCAAAGGCCTGATTACACCATTTTGCCGAGTTTGAACCGCCGTCTGCCGACTGGCAGGTAAACAGTGGACCAAAGAAGTTATCCGGGTCGCCGGTCGCCGTGGTCCAGCCCATGAGGGCGGCCTGGTGCTCACCGCTTTTTACCCGTTTTAAATATTCACCCCATTCGTAGGTGACGACTTTTGCATTGACTCCCACTTTCGCCCAGTCTGCCTGAATCATCTCCGCCATGCGTTTAGCATTTGGGTTGTAGGGGCGCTGAACCGGCATAGCCCACAAATCGATGGTCGTGCCCTCCGGCAATCCGGCTTCTTTCAGCAACGCTTTCGCTTTCTCGGGATCGTAAGGATAATCCTGCAATTCGCTGTCAGCGCTCCAGACACCCGGCGGTAAAAGATTTTTTGCCGCCGTGCCGGTCCCCTGGAAAACCGCGTTAATAATGGCCGGTTTGTTGATGGCCAGCGCCAGTGCCTGGCGCACTTTCACGTTGTCCAGCGGGGCTTTTTGCGTATTGAAGGCGAGGAAACCAGTGTTCAGTCCGGCTTTGCTCATGAGCGTTATATCTTTGTTTTCTTTCAGCCGTGGTAAATCAGCCGGATTAGGGAATGGCATAACCTGACATTCGTTTTTCTCAAGCTTCGCCACACGCACTGAGGCATCCGGGGTAATACTGAACACCAGGCGATCAATCTTCGCTTTGCCCTGCCAGTATTCAGGGAAAGCGGTAAACAGAATGCGGGAGTCTTTCTGGTACTGTGCCAGCTTAAACGGCCCGGTCCCGATCGGTTCCATATCCACCTTTTCAGGTGTTCCGGCTTTTAGCATCGCATCCGCATATTCCGCCGACAATATAGAGGCGAAATACCAGGCCAGGTCCGGTACAAAAGGCGCTTCCGGGTGGGCCAGGGTGAAGCGCACGGTATTATCATCGACCTTGTCAATCGCGGTAATCAGCTTGCCGAACTCAAGGCTTTCGAAGTTGGAGTAGTTACCGTTAGAGACATTGTGATACGGGTGTTTAGGGTCTTTCTGACGCATGAACGAGAAAATGACATCATCGGCATTAAAATCCCGCGATGGCGTAAAGAATTTATTGCTCTGGAACTTCACCCCTTTACGCAAATGGAAGGTATACACCTTGCCGTCTTCGCTGACGTCCCAGCGTTCTGCCAGGCTCGGCTGAAGGTCGGTTGTGCCGGCTTTAAAATCCACCAGCCGGTTGTAAACCGGTACGGCACTGGCATCCACGCTGGTGCCCGAGGTGTAAAGCTGCGGGTTGAAATTTTCCGGACTTCCTTCGGAGCAGTAGACCAGTGTTTTCGCTGCCACAGAGGAACTCACCGCTAATGCCATCAGGGTCAATGCAACTGTTGTCTGTTTGCGAGTCATCTTTTTTCCTGTCGTTTTTTGTCCATGTGCCAAATAGTGCTTGTCGTTTTCCCTTCCATAAATAACATTAAAGTAATATTGCAAGCACCTGATTAGTCAAATAAAGAAGGATTCACTATGACATCGCCGCTCTCCAGTCAATTAACGCAACGCTTCTTTCGCTATCTCGCCATCACCAGTCAGAGTGACGCCAGTGCTACCACACTGCCTACCACATCAGGGCAATTCGAGATGGCGCGCACCCTGGCGCAGGAGCTACAGGCTCTGGGTTTAGAGGAGATCGTACTGGATGAGCACGCAACGGTAACCGCGGTAAAAAGGGGGACGGTTGCCGGTGCGCCGCGCGTCGGTTTTATCACGCATATTGACACCGTTGACGTCGGATTATCGCCGGATATTCATCCACAAATTCTCCGTTTTGAAGGCGATGATCTTTGTCTTAATCAGGAGAAAGGCATCTGGTTGCGGACAAACGAACACCCGGAGATCCTTGCCTACCCCGGTGAGGAGATCATTTTCAGTGATGGCACCAGCGTACTCGGCGCAGATAACAAAGCGGCCGTAACGGTGGTGATGCAGCTTTTAGAGAATCTGACTCCTGCTGACCGACATGGCGATATTGTGGTTGCGTTTGTGCCGGATGAAGAGGTTGGGCTGCGGGGGGCTAAGGCGCTGGATCTGAAACGGTTCGATGTCGACTTTGCCTGGACCATCGACTGCTGCGAGAAGGGTGAAATCGTTTATGAAAACTTCAATGCCGCCTCTGCCACCGTCCATTTTACCGGCGTGACGGCGCACCCGATGTCTGCCAAAGGTGTACTGGTGAACCCGCTTTTGATGGCGATGGACTACATTAGCCATTTCGACCGCCAGCAGACCCCGGAGAACACCGAAGGGCGCGAAGGCTACGTCTGGTTTAATGGTATGGAGGCCGTTCAGGGGCATGCGAAACTGAGCGCCAGCATCCGCGATTTTGACCTTACCCGCTTTGAACAGCGTAAAGCAGAGATGCGGGACGTTGCGCAGAAAATTGCCCTGCAGCATCCAACGGCCCGCGTGGAGATAGACATCACCGATATTTACAGCAACATCAGCAATGCGCTTGGCGAAGACCGTCGCGCTGTGGATCTGCTGTTTACGGCGATGGCGTCGCTGGGTATCACCCCGAAACCGACGCCGATGCGCGGCGGTACCGATGGTGCGGCGCTCTCCGCCAAAGGCTTACTGACGCCAAACTTCTTCACGGGCGCCCACAACTTTCATTCGCCGTTTGAGTTCCTGCCCGTGAAGTCCTTCGAAGCATCTTATGAGGTGGCCCGAGCGCTGTGTCTGCTGGCTGCCCGTTAAGGCTTGCGGGCAAGCAGGGTCGCAAAGCGCAGCTTTATACGGTTCCCGTTGACGTCGGTGCGGTGAAGCTCGCCGACGTCTTCGTTGTACTTAATCATTTCCCATCCGGCGTAATAGTTGCGCAGTTCGTTCTCTTTAAACGCAAACGGGAAGCCCACCGTACAGGGAAAGTCCGGGGTATCCATCGCCGCCACGATCAGGTTATACCCTCCCGCTTTTGTGCAACGTTGCATATTAGCAATCAGGCCCGGAATGGTTTTCGCTTCCAGGAACATCAGCACCACAGTGGAGAGAATAAAGTCGTACTCGCCGTCAAAGGTGAGTGTATTCAGGTCTACCACCGCCGTTTGCAGGTGGGTTAACCCCTCTTCCTGCCGGATGCGTTCCATATTACTGATGCCCGCCGGGTTCTTATCCCACGCTGTTACATCATAACCCTTTGCCGCCAGAAAGAGACTGTTGCGGCCACTGCCACAACCCAGGTCCAGCGTTTTACCAGGAGGCACGAATTTTACGGCATTCAGCACCTCAGAATGGGTACGGGTTAAGCCATATTTCTCAGTGAAGTAATTGTCATCAAAAGGTGTCATCAGAAATCCTTGTTTAACGAAAAGCGGTGTGTAATTAAAAGTTGCATTTAATATGCATTTTATTGGTTTTCATATTCAATAGCCAGTATCGCAAAGTTTGCTACGTTTATCGTTGGCAAACAGTGGAAATGAACCATGAAAAAATATCGACTCAGTGATGAGCGCCGCGCGTTCAGCTATCACCTTAATGGTGAGAAACAGAGTGTCACGTTACAGCAGATTATTGCGGTCGCCGATTTCGGCGATGTTACGGCCGGTACGGCTGGCGGTTGGGTAGAGGATGAAAACGTGCTTTCCCAGGACGGTACGTGCTGGATTTATGACGTCAACAGCCTGGTGTTTGCCGGTGCCAGGGTAAGCGGTTATGCCCGTCTGACTCAGCCCTGTGTCGTCTGTCATGAGGTTCTCATTGAAGATAATGCCTGGATTGATAGCTGTCAGTTAAGTCATGGTGCGAGAATAAGTGACAACGTCACCGTTCAGGCGTCGACGGTGCGCGGTGCCTGCCATCTTTTTGGCGATGCCCGCATTCTGCATGGCAGTGAAATTATCGCCGCTAAAGGGTTAACCCTGGACAGTGAACAGATGCTGCAAATTTATGATCGTGCAACGCTTACCCACACGCGGGTCCTTCACCAGGCACAAATTTATGGTGATGCCATGCTGAACTACGCGTTTGTGGAGCACCGTGCTGAGGTGTTTGATTATGCCATTCTGGATGGTAATGATCTTAACGATGTCTGGGTGTGCGACTGCGCCAAAGTTTATGGTCACGCGCGAATTACGGCCGGTCGCGAAGAGGATGCGATCCCTACCTTACGTTACAGTTCACAGGTGGCAGAACATGCCGTCATTGAAGGCAATGTTGTCCTTAAGCATCACGTGCTGGTAGGCGGACACGCGAGGCTTGAGGGTGGCCCCGTTCTGTTAGATGAAGATGTCGTGATTCAGGGAAACGCGTGCGTCAGGGGAAATGTGATTATCGAGCATCATATTGAAGTCACCGATGACGCCTGCATTCAGGGGCTGGAGGGCGAGCAAATTTTACTGCGGGGCAGAAAGGTCATTAATGGCATGCAGCATATTACCCGCACGCCGGTTGCCGGACTACTCTGACGCTGGCGTGACGATACGCGCGTAGATATTTTGATCGCAGAAAGCGCCGTTAAGGAATTCAGCCTGTCGCAGGCAACCTTCCAGAATAAAGCCGTTGCGTAGCGCCACCCGATTACTGGCTGCATTCGCTACCCGGCATTTGATGACAAAACGGCGAATATCACCACGGCTGGCGTAAAAGGCGATCACTGCCTGTAACGAGGCGGATATTATCCCCTGCCGCTGATAATCCTGGTCAAGCCAGTAACCGATGTAACCCGTCTTATTGGTGGGCTCAATGGCGTTAAAAGAGAGCACCCCTACCAGTATGTTGTCTTTCAGGATAACAAACATTTTTGCGTAGCCACGCTGGTGCAGTAGCATATTGCTCTGCGCCGTCTGGCGGCTCTGTTCTACAGAGGTCACATACTGGGGCCAGTCGAGGAAATGCTGAAGCCACGCTTTATTCTTAATAATCAGTTGATGCAGGTCGTGAACAAAATGTTCGTCGATAGCCTGCAACTCCAGGTGCTCGTCTACCACAATTAAACTGTCGTTTAACGTCATCATCTCTTCCTGTTACTCACCCTCCCTCTGCCGAGGGAGGGTTCTGGATTAGCGCATAATACGGTCATCGACGTAATTGCGCTTGTCTGGCGCAGGCGGGAAGTAGTGATAAAGCCAGGTTTCACTAATGGCTTCACCCTGGCAACGCAGGAACATGCGCATATCGACAGTCTCGGTAGAATCGGAGGTCGGGTACCAGTCAAACTGGATGCGATAACCGTCAAACGGCTCCACGTACAGGATTTCAATCTGTTTCGCTTCACCACTGGAGAGGGTAATCACTGGTTCAATTCCGCGAGGTGCCGCCCCTTTCAGATCGCCGCCGACAAAATCAATTGCAAAACGACGCGCCCATTTTTGTGGGTAATGTTCCCCCGGCGCCCACCCTTCCGGGAAACCGCCCATGCCGGTACGGGTCGCATACACGCGGGATAACGGCGAGCGTACCGGCGGCATGGCGCTCCAGTAGAGACGGTACTGGAAGGCAAGGTCATCACCGGCACGCACCGGTTTCTCCGGCTGCCAGAAGCAGACGATATTATCCAGCGTTTCACCGGTGGTCGGGATTTCCATCAAACCGACCGCACCTTTACCCCATTTGTTACGCGGCTCCACCCAGAGACTGGGACGCTTGTTGTACCAGCCCATAATGTCCTGATAATGGGTGAAATCACGATCAAGCTGCAGTAACCCAAAGCCCTTCGGGTTGTTGTCCTGATAGGCGTTAAATTGCAGCTTCTGCGGATTATTCAGCGGACGACAGATCCACTCACCGTTGCCGGCCCACATGGCGAGGCGGTCCGAATCGTGGATTTGCGGATGGATGGTATCGCACACGCGGCGTTCATTATTGCCACAGCTGAACATACTGGTCATGGGGGCGATACCCAGTTGCTTGATGTCTTTACGGGCAAAGAGATGGTTGTCCACCTCCATGATCACCTGGCTCTTCTCGCAGTGGATCACGAATTTATAAGCCCCCGTCAGGCTTGGGCTATCCAGCAGCGTGTAGACGGTGAAGGTGGTATCTGACGCTTTCGCGGTTTCAAACCAGAATGAGGTGAAATCCGGGAACTCTTCCGGGGTGTCGGTGAAGGTATTAATGGCCGCACCACGGGCGGACAAGCCGTACTGATAGGTACTGTCCACGGCGCGGAAATAGCTTGCGCCGAGGAAAGAGACGATGTCACGACGCGCCAGCTCCGGCGCCTTAAAGGCGCGAAAACCGGCGAACCCCAAATCGCTTTGCCCTTCCAGCTGTTTCGTATCTACGCCAGCATCGTGGTAATTAAATAATTCAGGGCGGAAATGGATTTCACGCGCCTGCTGCGTCGCCGGGTCGAGTGAGAACATGCGTACACGCCGACGAAAGCCCATTCCCACATGGAAGAATTGCACGTCCAGTTGACGCTCTTCAACGTTATTCCATAATGAGTGCGCGGCATCATACTGAATACTGTTGTAAGCCTGCGGGGTCAGGTTGGCGAGCGTGTCCGGCAAAGGACGCGGCGCGCCGCCCCAGGGCTGTTGCGCAAGATCTTTTGCCATTGACTGCAACACGGAAAAATCGAAACGACGACTTTGACCATCGGCGATACCGGCGTCCGCAGCAAACGCAGCGCGGGAAAAGAGAGAAGCCACGCCTGTCGTTCCGCACGCAGCGGCCAGCGCCATAGATGCTTTAATAAAACGTCTGCGATTCATGCCCTGGAAGTTATCCTTTTGGTCGAAAAATGACATTTCGCGCAACCGCGAAACAGCGACTAATTCAGTACATTTATGACCGCACACTGTAGACAAAATCAGTTAAGAATCCAATTGTTGGATGGTGATTATCTGCTCAAAGCGGGAAATATCTTTGTCGATCGGAAGAGACCTAATTACAGGTAAAGTTAGGTATAAAAAAAACCCTGCCGGACATCGGACGGCAGGGGTTACAACAGCAAGGCTTTATTATTTGCTGACACTAACATCAATGCCTGGGAAGTACTTCTCCGCCAGCGTTTTGATGGTGCCGTCAGCACGTACTTTTTCAATCGCAGCATCAAGCTGCTTTTTGGTGGCCTCGTCACCTTTACGCAGCCCAAACCCAATCCCGCTGCCAAGGATGGTATCGTCTGACACCGGTTTGCCAATAAAGCCAAACCCCTTGCCCTGCGGCTTGCTGAGAAAACCTGCCTGGCCTGCCGCAGACATCACCAGCGAGGCGTCAATACGGCCATTGAGCAGATCGCTCCATGCCATATTCTGATCTTTATAAGACACCACGATGACACCGTGCTTTTCCCAGTGCTCTTTTGCATAGGTTTCCTGAATGGAACCCTGTAATACGCCGATGGTTTTTCCTTTCAGCCCTTCAGCGGTCGCCGCCATGCCGTCCCCTGCTTTGCCGACCAGTTGTGATGGAATGCGGTAAATGGGTTGCGTGAAGTCAATGCTCTGGCGACGCTGCCCGGTAATGTTCATGGCTGAATTTATGGCATCGTATTTTTTTGCCACCAGACCCGGTATCAATGCATCAAACGAGGTTTCCACCCAGCTACATTTCAGCGCAGCGGCTTTACAAATGGCATTGCCAAGCTCGATATCAAAACCCTCAAGCTCGCCGGCCGCATTGCGGCTTTCAAACGGTGGATATTCTGCTTCCAGCCCGTACCGCAGTTGTGTGGCGGCAAAAGACGATAATGAGCAAAGCATGCCCATGCCCAGACAGAGTGCTTTTACTTTCACGATTACGCTCCTTAGCGTGGCTTAACACGACACAGGGCCTGCGCGCCTGCTCTTAACATCGCCTCATCCTTCGCGAAAGAGAGGCGTATCAATTTGTTATCCGTCCCATCCGTGTAAAACGCTGACAGCGGAATGGTGGCCACTCCGTAATCCGTAATGAGTCTTTTCACCATGTCACTGTCGCTTTCGTCACTGAAGTGACGGTAGCTCGCCAGCAGGAAAAACGATCCCGCACTCGGCAACAGGTGAAACGGCGAGTCCGCCAGCAGCGTCTGCATCAGGTCACGTTTGCGCTGGTAAAACGCCGCCAGCGAAAGCCAGGTCTGCGCATCAGACATGTGGTCGGCGAACGCGTACTGCATGGGCGTATCGGCAGAAAACATGAGGAACTGATGGACCTTTACTATCTCGCCCATCAGTTCGGCGGGAGCCACGCAGTAACCTACGCGCCAGCCCGTCACGTGATAGGTTTTACCAAAAGAGGAGACAATCACGCTTCGCTCTGCAAGCTCAGGATGCGTCGCCATGCCATGATGCGGCTGTCCGTCAAAAACCACATGTTCGTAAACCTCATCAGACAAAACCACGATATCAGTATTGCGGGTAATCCTCGCAAGCTCGGTTAAGTCATTCCCGGAGAGAACCTGCCCGCTGGGGTTGTGCGGCGTGTTGATGATTATCATACGCGTGCGTGGCGTAATCGCGGCCCGCACTTCATCCCAGTTTACGGCAAAGTCCGGCACCGTCAGTTTGATGGCGACCGGCGTAGCGCCCTGCAAGCGCACGATGGGCGCGTAGCTGTCAAACGACGGCTCAAAATAGATGACTTCATCCCCGGGGTGCACCAGACCGCCGATGGCGGAATAGAGCCCCTGACTGGCGCTGGCGGTGACCAGAATTTCGTTGTCCACATCATAATCGGTACCGTAGAGATCACTGATTTTCTGCGCAATCCTGGCTTTCAGCGGTCTCAGCCCGGTCATGGGGGCATACTGGTTATGATCGGCCTGCATCGCCCGGGTGACGGCGGCAACCAGTTGCGGATCGCACGGAAAATTGGGTGCCCCCTGCGAGAGATTGATGGCGTTGTGCTGCGCGGAAAGCTGCCCGATAACGGTAAAAATGGTGGTGCCCACATCAGGCAGTTTTGAACGGGATGTCACCGGGGTACGCAAAGTCATTCTCACTCCTTTTAGTCATAAAGTGCATAACCATTCAAACCAGAAGTGCATTGAGCGGACAATCGAAATCTTGTCATAATAGCTATGACAAAAACGCATACCGGAGTCGCCATGTCCCCCCGTAATCTGCCGTTGAACGCCATTGACGCCTTCCTGGTGACCGCCCGCCACCTGAATCTTACCCATGCGGCAAAAGCGCTTTGCCTGACTCAGGGGGCGGTAAGCCGGAAAATCGCGGCGCTCGAAGGCTGGTTCGGTTTCCCCTTGTTTGAGCGTCATGCTCGGGGTTTACGGTTATCGCCGCAGGGCAGCGCATTGCTGCCGGAGCTGCGTGCGTCGTTTGAGCACCTGCTTACCGTCGCGGGACAGGCGCGCGCGCAACAGACCGTGGTACGTCTCAAAGCCCCCACCTGTGCGATGCGCTGGCTGGTCCCTCGTCTGCTGCATCTTGAGCGCCACTACCCGGATATTGAGATAGCCCTCACCACCACCACCGATCATGGCGTCAACTTCAAAACTGAGCCATTTGACGCGGCCATCGTCTTCGGTACGCACTTCAGCGCAGGCGATCTGCTGTTTGACGAAGCCCTGACGCCCGTTATGGGCGCAATGTTTGCAGATACCCCATCCCTGGAGCATTTAACCCTTCTGCACCCCACCCGGGATAAAACCGACTGGTCGTTGTGGCTGGCAAAACAGGATAACGTGCAGTTTGTCATGAAAAAAAATCAACACTTCGACACCATGGATCTCGCGATCACCGCGGCGATACAGGGGCTCGGCATCGCCATCGCCGATGAAACGCTGGTGGAAGAAGATATTCGCATGGGACGGCTGCTCAGGCCGTGGAAACAGAGCGTGAAAACAGGGGCAAGTTACCGCCTGGTGATGCGGGAATCAGGCAGCAATGCCGCTCTCCTGGCGGCATTGCGCCTTGGATTACTCCACGGTTAATCGAGTTTTACATGGTGGCGCATGACGCGCTTAAAGAAGCTCAGCCGCGCCCTCATAAACCGATTAACCATGCGAAATCCTGCATGTTTATTCAGCCCAATACGTAGCAGCCTGTCGCGCCCCTTCACACTTGCCTGCCACGGCACAGGCCCCGCCAGCGTCACGTTACGGGCGCTGGCATGACGAGCAAAGCTGACCCAGTAATCGGCTACGTGGGCGGCAAATGCGCGATCTCGTTTGTTGACATAGCGGCGGGCCGGTTCGGTCAGGGTGAGGTTATCAAACACATAAGGCACCTCGTTACCGTGCCAGGCACCGTTGGCGTAAGTGTCATGCTCAGCTTCGGCGACATAATCAAACCAGTACCGCCAGCAGGGTTGTCTTACCCGCTGCTGCGCCTGCATCACCACCAGTCCTGCCGTGGTAAAGGCCATATCGCGGCACACCTGACGCCCAAGCTCCCGATCCCCTTTTACCCCTGGGTAAAGTAATTTAATTATCCCAAAGCCAAGGCGCTGTTCACGGCGCAGTTTGTCAATCTGCCCGGCGAGATCGACCCCGAATTCGGCCATCACACTGGCTTCGTCGCTGTTCGAACCTATGATGACCGGGAGTGGATGCTGGCGTCCTGCGAAGAAGACGTCCATCATCGGTTCCGGTAATACCCGATCGCCACAGATGGGCGTGGGGGCAATTTTCAACGGCGACATCAGTGGCCAGAACTGCTCTGCGGGTAGTGAACGTAACTGCTCCGCCGTCGCCTGCTCAAAACCAAAGTGGCGCGCCACGGCAACCCCCTTCGCTTTGGCCGCCGCAAGTGGTGTGTCAGGCAGGGTATAACTGCTCTGAATAATCCCTTTGTGAAACAATCCTTTTGCCAGCGGAGAGGCCATCAGCGACATCACGCTGCGTGCCCCCGCCGATTCCCCAAACACCGTCACGTTACCGGCGTCCCCACCAAATGCGGCAATGTTCTCCTGCACCCATTGCAATGCGGCAATCTGGTCGAGCAGGCCAAAGTTGCAAACCGTCTCGCCCTCTTCACCCTCCAGCGCCGGATGGGCAAAAAAGCCCAGATGACCAAGACGATAGTTGAGCGTCACCACCACGACATTTCGCCTCGCAAGCGCCTTTCCATCGTAGGGGGGCAGGTCGCCGGCCCCCATAGTAAAGCCGCCACCATGAAGCCACACCATTACCGGTAGTGGCTTATGCCGTTCCACTGGTGACCAGACATTGAGATACAGACAATCTTCCGACAGCCGCCCCGGGTCGCCTCCGGCAAGGTGCGTGCAGCTTTCGCTGTTCTGCCAGCCTGAGGCGGAAAAGCTGTCTGCAAGACGGACCCCATTCCAGGGCTTAACGGGCTGCGGTGAACGCCAGCGCAACGCTCCCACCGGCGGTTCGGCATAAGGCAGGCCACGCCAGATATGGCAGCCGCCGTCAGTCACACCCACAACGGTGCCCTGTCGGGTTAAAACCAGTGGCGCGTTAGGGTTTTCCATAACAACATCCTGTTGATGAACATCCTTTCAGAGTACCGGTTTTACAAGAGACCGCAACGTCGTTTACTGCGCGCCTCCGCCTGCTGATACAGCACGAACTCATCCAGCACTTCGCACCCCAATGCGGCCTCAAACTCCTTTTTACTGGCATTGCCGTGGCTGCGCTGTTGGGTTTCATTGCCAAGATTAGACTGGAAAATACCCGCGGCGCTTACCGGAAGAAAATCCTCATAGATAATCGGCTGTGCGCTTACCCACCCGCGTTCAATCAGCGGTTGCGGATCATCGCCGGGCCGGATGGCATGCCGATGCGCCTCACCAGCCGGGGTCAGGCGATAGCGGAACCAGGCCAGTTGCTGATGGCGTAACAGCATTTCGCTGTCCGGGAACGGTTTAAAAACTTCCTGCAGATGCAGTTGATGGGTCAGATTGTCTTTACCGGTTCCCGCTTCAGCGAGCAGCCTGTCATATAACGCACGGCCTTTTGGCGTTAACGCGATGCCGCGTTGTTCAATCTCCCCAAAGCGTGCGGTATGGGTGCCTGAATGCTCGCCTTTAAACTGCACGGGTTCATCCAGCGCTTTAAAACTGGTCTGGCGTAACAGCACCGGCACATCCCGGCGCGGTGGGCCTTCAATCAGAATCTTCGGTTCGATGCCATATTCCGGCATCAGCGCCTGCACCCTGTCGATGTCGAGCGTTCGTGGCGTCAGGTGGTTAATATGGCAGCCGGGGAAACAGACCACATCCGCTATTAACCGGTGTTCATTATGCAACGCGTGATAGGTCTCTTCATCCACCGTGGCCTGACGGTGCCAGCGGAAGGTTTCCAGCGCCTCCCGGACAAAATCGGCCGCCTGGGTTTCACTGAATTCCCCTTCCCGTTCCCACACCCCGATTAGCTCGCGGCAGGCCGGGGTAAAAATATCCCGTTTGCGTAAAATGGCCGTCGCTTTATCCCGTAATCCTGCATCTTCAATCAATTCAGGACGCAACAAAGAGGTAAAAATGCGAAACGGATTACGTGCCAGCGCCGCGTCATCAATGGGGCGAAACGCCGTTGAATGAACCGGGACCCCTGCCTGAGAGAGATCGTAATAACTCACCGGGAACATCCCCATAATGGCAAACATTCGCCGCAGCGTGGAGAGCTCTTCAGCTGTTCCTACGCGGATCGCGCCGTGGCGCTCCACGTTCAGACGGGCCAGCTCATCGGCATTGACGAGCTGTTCGTGCAGACGGGGGTTGTCTTCCAGCACTGACAAATTAACGTCAGCCACCAGCTCCAGCAGGGTGCCGTACTGAGGGACTTCTTGTTGATACATCGCTGACATCGCCTGCGAAAATTGCTCCCGAATATCATCAGCCGTGATGGGGATCGCCATGTTGTATTACCTCCGGTGTCTGTTACCTGGAGTGTAGGAAAGCCCTTTCAGGCCCGTGAGGGAGAATTTACAAACTGTGATCGCGGCGTAACTCGAAAAATGCTGTTATTTCGGCAGCTTGCATAACCCTAGATTATGAATAGACCCCGAAAAAGATGCGGGTAAGGTCACACTGCATACAAAATGTGTTTGTAACTTAAGAAGATTAAATGTTAAAAATATTTTGCTATCAAGTTATCAAAATTAAACAACTCTACTTGTCACAGGCATCGCTTCGTTTTAGATCATCTTATGGAAAAAAACGGTCTGTTTTCTCAGCGCATCCGCTTGCGCCATTTGCATACATTTGTCGCCGTCGCCCAGCAGGGTACTCTGGGGCGTGCGGCTGAAACCCTTAAGCTCAGTCAGCCAGCACTGTCAAAAACACTGAATGAACTGGAGCAGCTAACCGGCACCCGTCTCCTTGAACGGGGTCGGCTGGGTGCCCAGCTGACGCTTGTCGGCGAACAATTTCTCACCCATGCCATCCGGGTTCTGGATGCGCTCAATACAGCCGGGCAGTCACTGAACTATCAGCCGGAACAAAATAATGCCGTGATCCGCATAGGTGCCTTGCCGACTGCGGCGTTGGGTATTCTGCCGGAGGTAATAGGACAGGTGCATAAACTCCAGCCCGACCTTAATCTCCAGGTGGCGACGACCAATAATCCAATGCTGCTGGCCGGGTTAAAATCCGGAGAGCTGGACATGGGCATTGGACGGATGTCCGACCCGGAAATGATGAGCGGGCTTAACTATGAGATGCTATTTCTGGAGTCGCTCAAGCTTGTCGTCCGCCCGGATCATCCTCTGTTGCACACCACCATTACCCTCAGCCGTGTGCTGGAGTGGCCTGTTGTGGTGCTGCCCACCGGCACCGTGCCGCGCCAGAACGCGGAGGATTTACTCCAGAGCCAGGGCTGTTCACTGCCCACGGGCTGTATTGAGACGTTATCGGCTTCGCTCTCCCGTCAGCTGACCGCTAATTTTGATTACGTCTGGTTTGTACCGTCCGGGGCGGTTAGAAACGATCTTCGTCAGGGTTCACTGGTGGCGCTGCCCATTATGCCTGCGGGCGTGGGCGATCCCATCGGTATTATCACCCGCGTCGATGCCCCGCTCTCAGCGGGCGTACAGTCCCTGATTAACGCCATCCGTAAAACCGTACCGGATTGATTGGTGGCGGTTTCCTGACGCAACGGGTAAAAATTGTGTTAATTATCTGCTAAATGTTGGTTGTTGATAAAAGATTGTTGTTAAGAGGCGTACACTTAACGGTAAGCAATCCGCTGTCCGGAAAACCACATGAAATTCAAAACTGCCATCAAACCCTATCACGCTGCCGCAGGTGGACTGGGGTCACTGGAAGCGACCACCCGCTTTGTCTTCGATAGCAAAAATGCCCTCAGGAACATGCGCAATCTCCTGCGTATGAACAAATCGCGCGGCTTCGACTGCCCCGGCTGTGCCTGGGGTGACGACAATAAAAGCACCTTCAGCTTTTGCGAAAACGGTGCAAAAGCCGTGACCTGGGAGGCGACCCGCCGACAGATTGGTGCCGACTTTTTTGCGCAACACAGCGTTGAATCACTCAACCGCCAGAGTGATTATTTCCTTGAATACCAGGGACGCCTGACGGAGCCATTAAGCTACAACCGCCACACCGATCGCTACGAGCCCATCAGCTGGCCGGACGCGTTTGCACTGATTGCGCAGCATTTGCACGCGCTGGACAATCCCAATCAACTCGAGCTCTATACGTCCGGGCGCGCCAGCAACGAGTCCTCTTATCTCTACCAGCTTTTTGGCCGCATGATGGGTACCAATAATTTCCCGGATTGTTCCAATATGTGCCATGAAGCCAGCGGCGCAGGCCTGAAACGCAGTATTGGCGTCGGTAAAGGGACGATTCACCTTAACGATTTTGAAAAGGCTGACGCCATTTTCGTCTTTGGGCAAAACCCCGGAACTAACCACCCGCGCATGCTGCATAGTCTGCGACATGCAGCGGACCGTGGCGCCCGTATCGTGACGTTTAATACCCTGCGCGAGCGTGGGCTTGAGCGTTTTGCCGATCCCCAGAAGCCGCTTGAGGTCGTGACACCGATGGCGGGCACCATCAGCTCCGATTACTACCAGCCTAACCTCGGCGGTGATATGGCTGCCGTGAGAGGCATGGCGAAAGCGCTGCTGGAAACCCAGCGCCAGAAACTGGCCAACGGAGAACCGGGCATTTTTGACGACGCCTTTATTGCGCAGCACACGAACGGTATTGCAGGCTGGTTTGCGCAAATTGATGCCACCGGCTGGGACACCATCGAAACGCAGTCCGGTTTAAGCGAACAACAACTGCGCGACGCGGCAGCGGTCTGGCAGCATGCCCGACGGGTGATTTGCACCTGGGCAATGGGGATAACGCAGCACAAACACTCTCTCGATACCGTTCGCGAGATTGTTAACCTGCAGTTGCTCGGTGGGCACCTGGGCAAACCTGGCGCGGGTCTTTGCCCGGTGCGGGGCCATAGTAATGTGCAGGGCAACCGCACGATGGGCATTGATGAAAAGCCGTCTGCTGCGCTGCTCGACAGCCTGGCGCGCCACTTTCATTTCAACCCACCTCGCGAGCCTGGACATCATACGGTCGAGGCCATTCAGGCCATGCTCCGCAATGAAGTAAAAGTGCTCATCGCGCTGGGAGGTAATCTTGCCGCCGCCGCGCCTGACACGCCTCTGACCTGTGAAGCCCTGACCCGCTGCGGGCTGACGGTTTATATCAGTACCAAGCTGAACCGCAGTCATCTGATGCCTGGCGCGGCGTCGCTGATCCTGCCTACCCTTGGACGTACTGAAGAAGACATTCAGGCAAGCGGTCGCCAGTATGTCACCGTGGAAGACTCCTTCAGCATGGTCCACGCTTCTGAAGGCATCGGCAAACCCCTTTCTGAAAATCAGCGTTCCGAAACAGCAATTGTCGCCGGTATCGCTCACGCCACCCTTGGCGCAGAGAGACTTGACTGGCTGGCGCTGGCGGATAATTACGACCTGATTCGCGATCACATTGCCGCTACGATCCCCGGATTCCAGAACTTTAATGTGCGTTGTGATGAGCCGGGCGGCTTCTGGCTGGGTAATAACGCAGCGGCACTGAACTTTGCGACGCCATCCGGGAAAGCCGAATTCAGTTCCGCCCCGTTACCGCTTGCCGTATGCCCGGAGGCTGATGCACCTTTTGTGCTGCAAACCTTGCGTTCTCACGATCAGTACAACACCACCATTTACGGCCTCGACGACCGCTACCGTGGGGTGTACGGTCAACGCGATGTGCTCTTTATGCATGAAGCAGACATTCAGGCTCTGGGATTAAACGATGGCGATCGCGTGGATATCGCCACACTAGCTGCTGACGGCATCGAGCGTCGTGTAGAGGGGTTTAAAGTCGTGGCTTATGCCATTCCCCGCGGCAACCTTGCGGCCTATTACCCTGAGACGAACCCGTTAGTGCCGCTCACCCGCTTTGGTGATGGCACCGGCACGCCCACTTCAAAATCCATTCCTGTTGTTGTGACACCGTCACGTATTACGGACAGCTTACGTATCGCCTGACTGATTTAATGCCCGCTATGTGCGGGCATTAATTTAATAATCCCCACAGGCCTACCCCCGCCGTTCACAACGACATCGGCTGTTGACCTCATTCGCAGCAACATGGTTTGACAGGTCAGGATACAAGGTGTTCGTGCGTCTATCTCTGTCGGTTAGGGATAAAAAAAGGGCCTTACGGCCCTTTTAACGGTTGGTCTTGAATTTATCAGAACGTTTCCCAGTTATCGCCGCCGCCTGCGGTGGCCGGGCGCTGGGGGGTAAAGGTTTTGCCAGGTGCGGATGGCGCACGTTCAATGCGTTGTGCGCTGGAGGTATTGACGCGGAACGCGCCTACGGCTTCGGTAAGACGAGCCGCCTGCTCTTCCAGTGAGCTTGCCGCCGCCGTTGCTTCTTCCACCAGCGAGGCATTCTGCTGCGTCACGTTATCCATTTCCGTAATGGCCTGGCTTACCTGCGTGATGCCTTTGCTCTGCTCATCCGAAGCAGCGGCAATTTCCAGCATAATATCGGTAACGCGTTTTACCGCCGTCACGATCTCATCCATGGTTTCACCTGCCGCCAGCACTTCGTTGGATCCTTTCCCAATCAGATTCACCGACTCGCTGATCAAGGCTTCAATCTCTTTCGCCGCCTGACCGCTGCGACTTGCCAGGTTACGTACTTCGCTTGCCACCACCGCAAACCCGCGCCCCTGCTCACCGGCACGCGCCGCTTCAACCGCCGCGTTCAGCGCCAGGATGTTGGTCTGGAAAGCAATACTGTTAATGACTGCGGTGATTTCGGAAATTTTCTTCGAGCTGGTGGTGATATTGCTCATGGTTTGCACCACGCCATCGACAATTTCTCCCCCTTTCACAGCTTTACCGGAGGCATCACGCGCCAGGCTGCTGGCGTGGTGCGCATTGTCGGCATTCTGTTTCACGGTTGCGGTGAGCTGCTCCATGCTGGCAGCCGTCTGCTCGATAGCGGCAGCCTGCTGTTCAGTACGGGAAGAGAGATCCGTATTACCTGCTGAAATCTCGCTGGTGCCACGGTAAATTTCATCGGCACCATCGCGCACGGTGGAGACCGTTTTCACCAGCGACTGCTGCATCGCCTGCAAGTCCTGGGTCAGACGGCCAATTTCACTGCGACCTGCCGCTTCTTCAGCAACGGTCAGATCGCCCGCGGCGATTTTCTCAATGCGCAGTGCCGCGCGTTGCAATGGATTAATCACCACACGACGCAGAACCATAAAGGTGATGAGGGTTAGCACCAGAGCGACGGCAAAGGCAATGACCATAAAGACCAGGCCCAGCTGGGTGCGGGAGTGAGCATCCGCGCTGAGCTGGCTTGCCCGCTCGGTACGGATCTTAATGGCTTTTAGCAGGACTTCGTTATACGAGGCATCCTGTACGCGCGCTTGCTCATTTTCATGATTAATGATCGCTTCAAACATGCCGTTTTTGGCATATTTCAGCATCGGTTGCATGCCGTCGACATAGGCATTAAAGCGGGTGGTCAGTTCGGCATCCAGCGCCGTATCTTCCGGCGTTTTAACCGCCCGGTCCATATAGGCTTTGAAACCCTCTTTTGACTGCCCGATGCGTTTTTCCGCATCAGCAATGTTCTTTTTCATCTCTTCCATTTCGGCAATGCGGCTGGCCGCACCGGCATGGATCAGGCTAATACGTGCAATTCGTAAATTATTAGAGCTGTTAGACAACCCCATGCGAACCTGCATCTCCTGGGTCAAATCCTGCTGATCCGTATCCGCCTGAATCAGAAAGTACCCTGCCAATCCCGAACTCAACGCAAACAACAACAAAATACCACTTAAAATTGCTGCAAATAGGGGAACCAACCGAATATTGTGCATAAATCCAATGCCTTGCGTTCTGAGCATCGCTGCTGTTTTATCCATGGCTTTCGACTCTCTTATAGTAAGAAGCGTAAAACACGCCTGTAAAAACGGTATCGGCAATTGTGGGAGTTTAGTTACAGGTAAAAACGCCAGACAGGTCACAGATTGGAACATTAAGACGCCAGCGGTGATCACCGCTGGCGGTTAAATCATTTATCGCCGAAATGAATTACGGTGCGGATAGACTTACCTTCGTGCATCAAATCGAATGCTTCGTTGATCTGATCCAGCGGCAGGCGGTGGGTAATAAAGGGGTCAAGATCGATTTTCCCCGTCATTGCATCTTCGACCATGCCCGGTAACTGAGTGCGTCCCTTCACGCCGCCGAATGCAGAACCGCGCCATACGCGACCGGTCACCAGCTGGAATGGACGGGTTTTGATCTCCTGTCCTGCGCCAGCAACACCGATAATCACGCTCTCACCCCACCCTTTGTGGCAGCACTCAAGCGCAGCACGCATAACATTCACATTACCAATACATTCGAAGCTGAAATCGACGCCGCCGTCGGTCAGTTCAACGATGACATCCTGCACCGGTTTCTCGTAGTCTTTCGGGTTAACGAAATCGGTCGCCCCCATTTCCCCTGCCAGCTTAAATTTCTCCGGGTTGGTGTCGACCGCGATGATACGGCCCGCCTTCGCCTGGACTGCACCCTGGATAACAGCAAGACCGATACCGCCGAGGCCGAACACCGCAACGGTGTCACCCTCTTTGACCTTCGCCGTATTGTGAACCGCACCAATACCGGTGGTCACGCCACAGCCCAGCAGGCAGACTTTGTCGAGTGGCGCCTGTGGATTGACTTTCGCCAGTGAAATTTCAGCCACCACGGTGTACTCACTGAAAGTACTGGTGCCCATGTAGTGGTAAATGGGTTCGCCGTTGTAAGAAAAACGGGTGGTGCCATCTGGCATCAGTCCTTTCCCCTGGGTGGCGCGAACGGCCTGGCAGAGGTTGGTTTTACCGGATTTACAGAACTTACATTCGCGACATTCAGCGGTGTAGAGCGGAATAACATGATCGCCAACGCTCAGGCTGGTGACGCCTTCACCGACCTCTACCACCACTCCACCGCCTTCATGGCCCAGCACCGCCGGGAACACCCCTTCAGGATCGTCGCCGGACAGCGTAAATGCGTCGGTATGGCACACGCCGGTATGGGTGATGCGAACCAGCACTTCGCCTTTTTTCGGTGGCGCGACATCGATCTCAACAATTTTGAGCGGTTGGCCCGGCCCGAAAGCTACTGCAGCACGTGATTTCATCAGACGTTTCCTTTTTATGTGTACGTAAGTTTTATTTTAGATAAGCGCGTAAAAGATGACCGACTTCCGCCATGCGCAGCGCACGCTGTTCGGGCGTGGTCTCCCCTGCGACCAGTTCATCTTTTAAGTGAATTTCAACCATCTCCCCCATCAGACCGTTTGACGCACCGCGAACGGCGGCGATCTGCTGCAAAATGGCGATGCAAGGGTCGCCGTTTTCCAGCGCCCGTTCTAACGCATCAACCTGCCCGCGGATACGACGAACCCGGGTAAGAATGCGTTTTTTATCTTCAGGTGAATGTGGCATTTTCGCTCCCATTGATACTATAGGGGGGTATGGTACATGAATTTCTCATCACATGTAAAAAAAGAACGTACATTTCGTAAAATCTGTCGCCTTTAACGCGCCGACGGCAGATCCGTAAAACGTGTCGTATAGCGGGGGCTCAGCATCTCTCTTTTCATCTGCCACGGCTGCTGAATGCCCTGCCCGGCAAAATAGAGCGTCCCTTTTCCACGTTTTTCATTGAGCGAATCGAGAAGTGTCATCAACGTCTCACTGTTGGCGCGCGGCGTGAGCTCATCAAATAAGTTAAGTTGCGCCACGCCGTGGCTAAAGAAATCGCCGAGCATGACCCCCGCTTTCTGATAACGATGGCCTTCCCGCCAGATGCTTTCCAGGCAGCGTATTGCTGCCTGGATAATGTCGCGCGTGTCCTGCGTAGGCGTGAGGAGGTGTACCGAGCCGCTGTTACCGTAATAGGGCTCGTCAGGGGCAAAGGGTGAGGTTTTTACAAATGTGGAAACAAAGCGACAGTACTGACGCTCCTTACGCAACTTTTCTGCCGCGCGCGTGGCGTGGGAGCAGATAGCCTGGCGCATATGCTCATACTCCGACACACGATCGCCAAAGCTGCGGCTGCATACAATCTCTTGTTTATTGGGTATGACCTCTTCCAGTTCAAGACAGGGCTCACCGCGTAGCTCCCGAATGGTTCTCTCCAGCACCACGTTAAAATGTTTGCGAATTACCCAGGTGCTTTGTTCGGAGAGGTCGAGCGCAGTTTTTATCCCCATCGCGTTCAGCTTTTTGGTAATACGTCGCCCGACGCCCCAGACCTCTTCAACCGGAAGAAGTGCCATCAGCCTGCGCTGGCGCTCCACGTTCGACAGATCAACCACCCCGCCCGTCTGACGCAGCCATTTTTTTGCCGCATGATTTGCAAGCTTAGCCAGCGTCTTGGTTGGCGCAATGCCGACTCCGATGCGCAAATGCGTACGCTTAAGCACCGTATCACGCAGTTCCTCCCCGAACGTCTGTAGCACCCGGCAATTACGGACGCCAGTGAGGTCACAAAATGCCTCATCAATAGAGTAAATCTCCACGCGTGGCGCCATCTCTTCGAGCGTCGTCATCACCCGGTGACTCATATCGGCGTAGAGCTCGTAATTACTGGAAAAGGCAACCACGTTATGCTGCCTGAAGGCCTCTTTTTGTTTGAAGTACGGCGCGCCCATAATGATGAAGGGTTTCGCTTCTGCGCTACGCGCGATAACACAGCCATCGTTATTGGAGAGCACAACCACGGGGCGACCTTTTAAATCGGGCCGGAACACCGTCTCGCACGATGCGTAAAATGAATTTACATCACACAAAGCAAACATATCAGCGGGTCGCTTTAACGATGAAAGTCACCACCCCAAAAATATCGAGCGTATCTTCATGACTGATAACAATAGGCCGGTAAGCGCTGTTCATGGGATTAAGTTGAATACGGGGGCGCAGCTGGAGCATTTTTACGGTGAATTCGCCATCTACGGCAGCGATGACAATATCGCCATGCTCTCCCGTACGCGCACTGTCGACTATCAACAGGTCACCGTCTGAAATACCGGCGTCTGTCATGCTGTCGCCCGCTGCTTTAACAAAATATGTGGAAGAAGGATGCTGAATCAGTAAGGCATTTAAATCGATGCGTTGTTCTACATAATCGGCTGCCGGGGACGGAAAACCGCACTGGACAAGATCGCTGAAAAGCGGAATGGCGGTTACCACATGCAACTCTGCGGGTCTGAAAAACTCCATACGTCACCTCCTGAAATAATTACTGTTTTTATATACAGTAGTTTTCTCCGGCGCGATGATCAAGATACCGTTGCGCTTGTTTCTGAACATGAAATACCCGTTTTGCCTTAAAGCAGTGGCTGATGAGCGGGTTAGAGGAAGTGTAAATTTTGCCTTGAGCGGTTTAATTGCTTATTTCATGGGCAGAAAGGAGGCGTCTGCGCTTGATGCTGTATGTATTTACAGTATACTTGTACCAGGTTTTTTATCTGGTCTGGAGACGGTTATGTTCGTGGAACTGGTTTACGATAAACGCAATTTTGCAGGCTTGCCAGACGCAAAGGAGCGCATTTTAGCCGAATTAACAAAACGCATCGGCCGTATTTTCCCGGACGCCGAAGTACGGGTTAAGCCGATGGTGACGCTGCCATCCATTAATACCGATGCCAGCAAACATGAGAAAGAGCAGATCAGCCGTACCGTGCAGGAGATGTTTGAAGAAGCCGATATGTGGCTGGCGGTGGATGAGTAAAACGGATTGGGCGTGCGCAGGTAAAGAGGCCGGACGCCCGATAGTAAATCTGTTTAACAGAACGTTATAGTTTGAAATCCAGCGTGGCAACTTTGATTTGCTCGTAGACCTCTGTTGAGGGCGGAGCCGGAAGCTGCGCGTGTTTCATCGCTGATATTAACACTGGGCATAAACCCGGATCTCCGCTGATAGCCTGAACATCCTTGAGCGAGCCATCGGGATTCAGCTTAATGTGCAAACTACATGTTTTCCCTTCCCTGTCGTCGACATCGACCATTTGTTGTGTAACCGCACGGTGTATCTGCGAGAGATATTTGATGAGTTCCGCATTTGAGTCTTGTGCAGACATGCCCGTTATTATGTCGTCTGCCTCGTTACGGGGGTGAGAATTTACTTTTGTACAGCCCGACAGCAACAACGTCGCAATAAAAAATAGTCCAGCACATGTGTAGTCTGACCTGGTGAAAATCGTTGTCAGCATTATTTTGCTTCACCTTCTTTCGGTATTATAAAAGACATCTTCCCATGATGAACCCCAGGTTTTCCTGGTTCGAATTTGCAACGCTTGACTGCCCGGTCAACCTCTTTAAAAAAAACCTCATCGCCTTTCAGTGACATTGAGTAGACCTCTCCTTTTGCATTGACCCATGCCTGGTATTCCACTGCACCTGAAATATTTAGTGCACGCGCTTTAACAGGCATCAACGGTAGAGGGCAATCGAGAAGAACAGGTTTTTGTTCATTCGCTATTGCGGTTCCGGCAAGCAGCAAAGCGGTGTAGATTAATACCCCTTTTTTCATAAACTGATTCATCCTGTTGTTTTGGTTAAATGTTAAAACAAAAATTCGACATAGACGTTGATCAAACCAATCCTCAAATCCGTTTCATGTCACAATAGAAAAAATAACGTAAGGACATTTTATGATCGCCTTTACTCCCCTTACAGCTGCCACTTTTCAGGGCTTTGTGGATTATTTCGTGCCCGACTACGCCGCAGAAATTGTTACCAGCTATCAGCTCAGTGAAACCGAGGCATTGGCCCATGCCAGGCAGGAAATAGAGAACAGTTTTCCGCTGGCAGAAAACACGCCGGGTCAGACGCTGCTTTGCATTACACAGCAGGAAAATAACCGCGAAATGCATATTGGTTACCTGTGGTACAAAACCAATGCGCTGCAAAAATCCGTTTTTATTAATGAGTTTTATCTCTTTGCGCCGTTTCGCAATAAGGGCCTCGGGCGTAAAGCGTTAATTGCACTTGAAGAGAGGCTAAAGCATGAGGGATGTCATCAAATTCAGCTGCGCGTTGCCGGTGATAACGCACAAGCCCGGCACGTTTATGAAACCAGTGGCTTCAGAGTCACGGGCGTGAATATGAATAAAGTGCTGTGATAAGCGTGGCGATGGGAGGTGTTACCCCGGCAAGAACGGTTACGTCATCCTTGAGTCACCTGAAAGACCACGCGCGGTCTCACCAGGGTAACGTGTTCTGCTGCCTGGTGTTGGCGAATTGAGCAGAACACGTTGAAATCCTATACCACTGAAAGGATTAATCAAATAAAAATAATTTATCGATCGACAAAACCGATCGGCAGATCACTTTTTGATCAAACCCATACCCGACAGCCATATGCCATCGGGTAAGCGATCAGCGCTTCAGCGGTTGTCCGGCCGTTTCCCGTGCGCGCAAAACGGTCAGGAAGGTAATCAGTGCGGCCCCCATTACATAGTATGCCGGGGAGAATTTGTCGCCCGTGGCGGTAATAAGCCAGACGGAGAACCACGGCGTTATGCCACCAAAGAAGGCAACCGCAAAGTTATAGGCAATGGATAATCCGCCGTAGCGCACGCTGGTGGGAAACAGTTCCGCCATTGCCGCACTGCAGGCACCATCAAAAGCGGCTATAAATGCGCCTAACATCACCATCGCCAGCACCGCCGAGAGCATATCGCCTCTCGCCATCAGCATCATTGCCGGGTAGCTCAGCAGAATAAAGCCCGCACACCCTGCCAGCATCAGCGGCTTCCGGCCAAACTTATCGGACAGTAGCCCCATAAACGGCACCAGTACCGCCACCGAAAACAGGCCAATGGTGGTGATGGCATAGGAGTCCAGCTTCGAATAATGCAGTTCGGTCGAGAGATAGCCCGGCATAAAGGTTTGCAGCGTCCAGTGGCCAACCGCCTTGATCACCACAAAACCCACGCAGAACAGCAGAGCCGCCCAGGCGCGGGTGACCGCAGAACGCAGCGGTGTGGCATCGGTTTTTCCTTGCTGTTGGGCTTCAAGAAACTCCGGTGAATCCTCCAGATGTTTTCGCAGGTAGAGCCCAACCCAACCGAGCGGGCCGGCAATCAGAAACGGAATGCGCCATCCCCAGTCGTTCATGGTGCTCTCACCCAGCGTGGCGGTAAGCAGGAAAACCAGCCCGGAACCGGCGACAAAGGCCATAAATCCGAAGTTATCGATCCAGCAGGTGAAATAGCCGCGTTTATGCGTCGGGGCATATTCCGCCAGATAGGTGGTCGCACCGGAGCTTTCGCCCCCTGCGGCGAATCCCTGCACCAGACGGGTTATCACCAACAGCACCGTAGCCGTAATGCCTATCTGATGATACGTTGGCAACAGCCCCATCACAAAGGTGGCGCCCGATGTCAGTAAAATCACCGTTGCCAGGACTTTTTGCCGCCCTTTTCTGTCGCCCAGCGAGCCAAAATAGAGGCCCCCCAGCGGCCGCATAATAAAACCCGCGCCAAAGACAGCGAACGATGAAAGTAACGCCACGCTGGGATTTTCAGCATGAAAAAACTGTAAGCCGATAATGGCAGCGAGCGTGCCGTACAAACCGAAATCAAACCATTCGACAAAATGGCCCACGCCGGTGGCAAGTAAAACCTTCCGTAATTTACGCGACGCAGTGACCCCTTCTGGCTGGACCGTCTGTTCGAGAGATTGCTGTGCAGGCTGTGACATAGCCCCTCCATTGATGACAGTGTTTCTATAATAGATATACTGTCAGTGCGAATTTCGCACAGCAGCTAACATCCAAAGTGTGATAACCGCCCTGCTTTAAACGTAAAATATTCATCACGGTCACATTTTCCGCCAGCGATGGGATGTAGCGCAGTGTAGCGTTAAACCCGTCCGCTTTCTTCACAACGCGAAGAAAACGGGGTGACTGGCCTTAGCACGGGCATAAAAAAACCCTGCCAGGGCAGGGTCTTATCACTACAAATAGCGCATCAGCGACGCGCACGCACAATCTGGTATTTGCGCGTCAGGTACTCTACTGGCGCACTCCAGATATGCACCAGGCGTGAGAACGGGAAGAGTACAAACAGCGTCATCCCCAGTACAAGGTGCATACGGAAGATAAAGGCCACGCCGTCGAGATGCGCGGAGGCCCCGCCGTGGAAGGTCACGACAGATTGTGCCCAGCCAACCAGCTTCATCATCTCGCTACCGTCCATATGCTGAGCAGAGAATGGAATGGTCAACAGCCCCAACGTACATTGCAACATCAGCAGCGCCATAATCAGGATATCAGCAGTCGTTGAGGTAGCACGAATACGTGGGTTAAACAGGCGGCGCTTAAGTAACATTACGCCACCAACCAGCGTCAACACGCCGCTGGCACCCCCTGCAAACATTGCCATTTTCTGCTTAATCTCAATCGGCAGGAAAGATTCGTACATCCAGTGTGGCGTCAACATACCCAGCGCGTGACCGGCGAAAATACCCAGGATGCCGATGTGGAAAAGGTTGGACCACAGGGTCATGCCTTTTCGATCCAGCATCTGGCTGGAACCCGCACGCCAGCTGTACTGGCCGTAGTCATAACGCAGCCAGCTACCGACCAGGAAGACAGTCCCTGCAAGATACGGGTAGATATCAAAGAAGAACATATTCAGGAAGTGCATTATTGCTGTCCTCCGGTTGTGATATTCAGATATTGCGGAGCCACGGCACCGGCAAAACGGCGCTGGTGGCTGGTGATTTCAGACTCACCACACCCCTGTTCAGCGAAGAATTTCACCTGCTCTTCTTCCCACACCGCATCAAGCGCCTGCGGCGTATCGTCACGCGCTTCATCGGCAATCTTTTCGGCCACTTTCTGGCTGTCGATGACCGTGTCAGCCAGGGCCAGCAGGGCATCAAACAGCACGGCATACTGACTTTGACGCTGCTGTAAACGGGCACTGAGCAGAGCCAGAATCGGTGCGATATCCTGCAAACCGCCCAAGGCCTCTTCGGCAGGTAACTGCGCCAGATACTCCAGGTACAGCGGCAGATGATCCGGTAACTCACGGCTGTCCAGCTCCAGGCCGTGCTGTTCATATTGACCGAGCAGGTCGACCATCGCCTGACCGCGGTCACGGGACTCACCGTGCACGTGCTCGAACAACAGCAGCGACGTGGCGCGCCCACGATCAAAGAGCTCGCTGTAGGCCGACTGCGCATCCAGCAGATCCTGATTCACTAAATCGCGCAGGAATACGGTTAACGCTGAACGATGCGCTTTTGGCAAATGTTCGGCTGACGCAAGCGCATCGAAGCACGCCTGTTGATGCTGCCATAAGGCAGCATCGGGGTATTCCAGTAAACGGGAAACAATCACCAGTTCAATCATGGGTGTGGCTCCGTTTTCACTGTGACATCCACCGCATCAATACGGCGACTGTTGAACAGATTGAATTTGGTATCCGAACCGTGGCAGCCATCACCGAAGGTAAAGCCACAACCGCTTTTCTCCGGGAAGGCGTCACGGGCCAGTTCGCGGTGGCTGCTTGGAACCACGAAACGATCTTCGTAGTTGGCAATCGCCAGGTAACGGTACATCTCCTGCGCCTGCGCTTCGGTTAAGCCCACCTCTTCCAGCGCACGGGTGTCGATTTTGCCGTCAACGGTTTCAGTGCTTTTGTAGTGACGCATCGCCAGCATACGTTTCAGCGCCAGCAGTACCGGTGCGGTGTCACCGGCGGTCAGCAGGTTCGCCAGATACTGTACCGGGATACGCAGGCTGTCCACGTCAGGCAGAATGCCGTTGCTGCCAAGCTCACCCGCATCGGCCGCAGACTGAATCGGTGACAGCGGTGGTACATACCAGACCATCGGCAGTGTGCGGTATTCCGGGTGCAGCGGCAGCGCCAGCTTCCAGTCCATCGCCATTTTGTAAACCGGCGACTGCTGGGCCGCGTCAATTACGCTTAACGGAATTCCGTCTTTAAGGGCCTGTTCGATCACTTTCGGGTCGTTCGGGTTGAGGAACACGTCCAGCTGACGCTGGTACAGGTCTTTCTCATTTTCGGTACTTGCCGCATTTTCAATAGCATCTGCGTCATACAGCAGCACGCCAAGGTAACGAATACGGCCCACGCAGGTTTCGGAACAGACGGTCGGCTGACCGGCTTCGATACGCGGATAGCAGAAGATACACTTCTCAGACTTGCCGCTCTTCCAGTTAAAGTAGATTTTTTTGTACGGGCAACCGGTGATGCACATGCGCCAGCCGCGGCATTTGTCCTGATCGATCAGCACAATGCCGTCTTCTTCACGTTTGTAAATCGCACCGCTCGGGCAGGTCGCCACGCACGCCGGGTTAAGGCAGTGCTCGCACAGACGCGGCAGGTACATCATGAAAGTGTTTTCAAACTGGCCGTACATCGCCTTCTGCATGTTTTCGAAGTTTTTGTCTTTCGACAGCTTCTCAAACTCGCCGCCCAGGTCATCTTCCCAGTTCGGACCATACTTGATCTTGTCCATACGCTGACCGGTTATCAGCGAACGCGGACGAGCAATCGGCTGGTGCTTACTGTCAGCCGGTGCGTTGTGCAGTGTCTGGTAGTCAAAATCAAACGGCTCGTAGTAATCGTCAATTTCCGGCATATGCGGGTTGGCGAAGATTTTGCCCAGAAGCCAGGCACGGTTACCCATACGCGGCTGCAGCTTGCCATTAATTTTGCGGATCCAACCGCCCTTCCACTTCTCCTGGTTTTCCCAGTCAGTCGGAAAGCCCGTTCCCGGTTTGGTTTCCACGTTGTTAAACCACGCGTATTCCATCCCTTCACGGCTGGTCCAGACGTTTTTACAGGTGACGGAACAGGTGTGGCAGCCGATGCATTTGTCGAGGTTGAGCACCATGCCGACTTGTGAACGAATTTTCATTTTGCGCTCTCCTGTACCTGGTCATTGCCTTCGCCGTCCAGCCAGTTAATGTTCTTCATCTTACGTACCACCACAAACTCATCGCGGTTGGAGCCAACCGTACCGTAGTAGTTAAAGCCATAGGCCAGTTGCGCATAGCCGCCGATCATATGGGTCGGTTTCGGGGTAATACGGGTAACAGAGTTGTGAATACCCCCGCGCTGCTCGGTAATTTCTGACCCAGGAATATTCACGATACGTTCCTGCGCGTGATACATCATCGTCATCCCGGCCGGGACGCGCTGACTTACAACCGCACGCGCGGTCAGTGCCCCGTTGCTGTTGAAGACTTCAATCCAGTCGTTATCCACGATACCCAGATCTCTGGCATCGGCTTCGCTCATCCAGACAATCGGGCCACCACGACCCAGGGTCAGCATCAGCAGGTTGTCGCTGTAGGTTGAGTGAATCCCCCACTTCTGATGCGGCGTCAGGAAGTTGAGCGCTTTTTCCGGATTGCCGTTGGACTTCTCGCCCATAACGGCGGTTACCGAACGGGTGTCGATGGGCGGACGGTAAACCAGCAGGCTTTCGCCAAAATCACGCATCCACTGGTGATCCTGATATAACTGCTGGCGGCCTGAGATAGTGCGCCACGGAATAAGCTCATGAACGTTGGTATAACCGGCGTTGTAAGAGACATGCTCATCTTCAAGACCAGACCATGTCGGGCTGGAGATGATTTTGCGCGGCTGTGCCTGGATATCACGGAAGCGGATTTTTTCCTCTTCTTTATTGGTTGCCAGGTGCGTATGGTCGCGGCCCGTAAATTCGCTGAGCGCCGCCCAGGCTTTTACGGCCACGTGGCCGTTGGTTTCCGGGGCGAGGGTCAGGATCATCTCTGCCGCATCAATCGCCGTATTCAGCATCGGCTGGCCTTTCGCCGGACCCTCTGCTTTGCTGTAGTTGAGCTTGCGCAGCAGATCCATTTCGCTCTGGGTATTCCAGGCAATGCCTTTACCACCGTTGCCGATTTTCTCCATCAGCGGTCCAATCGAGGTAAAGCGCTCCCAGGTAGCCGGGTAGTCACGTTCAACCTGAATCAGATGCGGCGCCGTCACGCCCGGAATCAGGTCACATTCGCCTTTTTTCCAGTCTTTAACGTCAAACGGCTGGGCAAGTTCAGCGGCGGAGTCGTGCTGAATCGGCAGCGTGACCAGGTCCGTCTCTTTACCCAGATGGCCCACGCACACTTCGGAGAATTTTTTGGCGATGGCTTTATAGATTTCCCAGTCGCTTTTCGACTCCCAGGCCGGGTCAACCGCGGCAGACAGCGGATGAATAAACGGATGCATATCCGAGGTATTCATGTCGTCTTTTTCGTACCATGTGGCGGTCGGCAGCACGATGTCGGAATAGAGGCAGGTGCTTGACAGGCGGAAGTCCAGCGTCACCACCAGATCCAGTTTTCCGTCAAGGCCGTTATCTTTCCACTCCACCTCTTCCGGTTTCACACCACCCTGTTTGCCCAGATCTTTGCCCTGGATACCGTGCTCAGTGCCGAGCAGATACTTCAGCATGTACTCGTGGCCCTTGCCGGACGACCCCAGCAGGTTAGAACGCCAGATAAACAGGTTGCGCGGGTGGTTTTTGCCGTTTTCCGGCCGTTCTGCCGCGAAGTGCATGGAGCCGTCTTTCAGGGATTTGACGGTGTAGTCAACGGCACTCATGCCCGCTTTTTTCGCCTCTTCGGCAATACGTAGCGGGTTTGTACCCAGCTGCGGTGCAGACGGCAGCCAGCCCATACGCTCTGCGCGCACGTTAAAGTCGAGCAGATGACCGGTGTAGCGCGATTTGTCCGCCAGCGGCGAAAGGAGCTCCTGCGCGGTAACGGTTTCATAACGCCACTGGCTGGAGTGGTTATAGAAGTAAGAAGTACTGTTCATGTGACGCGCCGGACGCTGCCAGTCAAGAGCAAACGCCAGCGGCTGCCAGCCGGTCTGAGGACGCAGTTTTTCCTGACCGACATAGTGTGCCCAACCGCCGCCACTCTGACCGATACAACCGCAGAACACCAGCATGTTGATGATCCCACGGTAGTTCATATCGAGGTGATACCAGTGGTTCATACCGGCACCAATGATCACCATTGAACGACCGTGGGTTTTATCCGCATTATCCGCAAACTCACGCGCCGTGCGGATAATGTTGGCGGCAGATACGCCGGTGATTTTCTCAGCCCAGGCCGGGGTATAGGCTTTGATTTCGTTGTAGCTTGTGGCGCAATTTTCATCGCCCAGACCGCGTTCCAGACCATAGTTGGCCAGCGTCAGGTCATAGACGGTGGTCACCAGGGCAGTGCTGCCGTCAGCCAGTTGCAGTCGCTTAACCGGCAGCTTGTGCAGCAAGACATTTTCCAGTTCAACTTTGCTGAAATGTTCGGTGCTGTCACCGCCAAAATAGGGGAAACCTACGCTGGCGATGTCATCGTGGCTGCCAAGCAGACTCAGTTGCAGCTCAGCCTCAGCGCCCGTTGTGCCGTCACGCTGTTCGAGGTTCCACTTGCCCTTCTCCCCCCAACGGAAGCCAATAGAGCCGTTCGGGGCGATCATCTCGCCTGTGTCGGTACAGGCGACGGTTTTCCACTGCGGGTTGTTGTCCTGACCGAGCGCATCCACCAGGTCCGATGCTCGCAGCATACGGCCTGCAGCATAGTAACCTTCACGCTCTTCGAGCATCACCAGCATCGGCATGTCGGTATAACGACGGACATAATCAGTGAAGTACTGGCTTGGGTTATCCAGATGGAATTCACGCAGCATGACGTGGCCCATCGCCAGCGCCATCGCCGCGTCAGTACCCTGCTTTGGTGCCAGCCACAAATCGCAAAGCTTAGCGATTTCAGCGTAATCCGGGGTTACCGCGACGGTTTTGGTACCTTTGTAGCGAACTTCGGTGAAGAAGTGCGCGTCCGGGGTACGGGTCTGCGGTACGTTGGAGCCCCAGGCGATAATGTAGCTGGAGTTGTACCAGTCGGCGGATTCCGGTACATCAGTCTGCTCGCCCCAGGTTTGCGGAGAGGCTGGCGGCAGGTCGCAATACCAGTCGTAGAAGCTCAGGCAGGTGCCGCCAATCAGCGACAGGTAACGTGCGCCGGAGGCATAAGAAACCATCGACATCGCCGGGATGGGCGAGAAGCCGGCGACACGGTCCGGGCCGTAGGTTTTGATGGTATAGACGTTAGAAGCGGCAATCAGCTCATTCACTTCCTGCCAGCTTGAGCGCACGAAACCGCCACGACCACGGGCCTGCTTAAAGCTTTTGGCTTTCTCTGCGTCTTCAATGATTGAGGCCCAGGCGTTGACCGGATCAGGATGTGCCACTTTTGCTTCACGCCACATTTTCATCAGACGTTTACGCATCAGCGGGTATTTCAGGCGATTCGCGCTGTAAAGATACCAGGAGTAGCTGGCGCCACGCGGGCAGCCACGCGGCTCATGGTTTGGCATGTCCGGACGGGTGCGTGGGTAGTCGGTCTGCTGGGTTTCCCAGGTCACCAGACCATTTTTCACATAGATTTTCCAGCTGCATGAACCGGTGCAGTTAACGCCGTGGGTAGAACGGACAATCTTGTCATGCTGCCAGCGGCTTCGGTATCCATCCTCCCAATCCCGGTTTGTTTCGAGAAGCTGGCCATGCCCATCGGCAAAGGTGTCGCCCTTCTGTTTGAAGTAGCGAAACCGGTCCAGGAATTTACTCATCGGGTCTCTCCTGTTTGGAGCCTGACGGCTCTCTGATAAATCGACATTGCTGCAATGGCTGCGAAAGTAACGCTATGAAAGGTGGTAAGAATTGATGACGATCAAGACGGACTGGCTTGTTCTGGCGGGTGCAAAATCAACCTACCCCCAAAGGGGGATAAATAACCAGCAGTTAAACTAATGATAAATAACGTTTATAATTAATTCCCTGCAAACAAAAAGGAATAAAACCTGCCAGGGAGGTATTAAGGGGTAGTTTCCCTGCTGAACGTCAGTGCGCACGGTGCTTCATGACCGGTATCACACATTAGGATGTTGTAACTAATATACGCGTAAAAAAAAGCGCGGCAGAACACCGCGCAAGGATAATCAACAGTAACTTACTTTTTATTGGAATGTCGGCCATACACGAACCAGGTGATCACCACACAGGCTACGTAGAATACAAGGAACACTTTCATTGCCCCGGCCGGTGAACCGGTCAGTGCCAGCGATGTGCCGAACGCTTTAGGAATGAAGAACCCACCGATAGCGCCAATCGCTGAGATAAAGCCCAGAGCTGCTGCCGTTTCGGTCGCCGCTTCACGCAAGGCAGTGGCTTCACTGCCCCCGGAATTTTTCACCCGTTCCAGCGTCATCTTACGGAAGTTCACCGAGATCATCTGGAAGGTCGAACCACTGCCCAACCCGGCGGTCAGGAACAGCATCAGGAAGACGCCGAAGAAGGCGATAAAATTACCGCCCACGCCATTGGTTGGCAGCGTCAGGAACAGCAAGGCACTAAAGATTGCCATCAGCACAAAGTTCACCAGCGTAACACGGGTGCCACCCAGACGGTCCGACAGCGCCCCGCCCGCTGAACGCGCCAGGGCACCAATCAACGGACCAAAGAAGGCGTAATGCATAATGACCACATCAGGAAACTGGGTTTTAGAGAGCATGGCAAACCCGGCAGAAAAACCAATAAAAGAACCGAAAGTGGCGAGGTACAGAAAGCTCATGATCCACATGTGCTTACGTTTGAGCACCGGTAACTGCGCGCGCAGTGAGGCTTTCGAGGTCGCCAGTTCGTTCATGCCAAACCAGGCGGCGAGCGTAAACACGGCCAGGAACGGCACCCACACCCATGCGGCGTTAGCGAGATAAATCATGCTACCGTCTGGCTGAGCAACGCCGGTTGCGCCAAAAAAGGCAAAAAGGGAGAACGAAATCGCCAGCGGCGCGAGCAATTGCATGACGCTGACGCCGAGATTACCGAAGCCACCATTAATGCCGAGCGCACTGCCCTGCTTCTCTTTCGGGAAGAAGAAGCTGATGTTCGCCATGCTGGAGGCAAAATTAGCCCCGGCAAAGCCGCACAGCAGGGCAATAATAATAAAGGTGCTGAAGGGCGTGGAGGTATCTTCAACAGCAAAACCGAGCCAGACACAAGGTATGATCAAAATACCGGTACTGAACGCCGTCCAGCGGCGACCGCCAAACACGGGCACCATAAAGGAGTAAGGTACGCGCAGCAGCGCTCCAGAAACCGAGGGTAAAGCCGTTAACATAAAGAGTTGGTCAGTGGAGAACCGGAAGCCGACTTTGTTCAGGTTTACTGCGACAGCACTGAATAACATCCATACACAGAACGCCAGCAGCAGACAGGGGACGGAAATCCACAGGTTGCGGCTGGCAACGCCGTTGCCCTGTTGCTGCCAGAACGCCGGGTCCTCAGGACGCCAGTCGGAAATGACCCGATCGGTTGCCCTTTGCGGGGTAGTAGAGTGGCTCATAGACACCTCTGATTATTGATTCGACGCCTGCCACCATAGTTTTTACCGCGCAACTTAAGTTGATATAAATCAAAGGAAAAGTTCACGATATATTGGCCAAAAAAACATCATGCTCACTTATGAGTAGGTGAAAGTGTTAAAAAAAGTGTGGTTTTTCACGGTGCTGGGCGCACCCGCAAAAACCCTACTCGTTTTGTTGAAAAGCCTGACGATAAAGAGGTAATCCTTTTGGGGTATGGGTATACCCCAGGCGATGGCAGACAATGCAGTTCATTCTCATCTCGCCAGCCGGAGCCCCGCCTCTTATGCTTAAACGCCGCTTTACACCGCTGACCCTGGTCAATCAGGTTGCGCTGATCATGCTACTTTCCACGGTTATTGGGGTGGCGGGAATGGGCATTTCCGGCTGGCTGGTGCAAGGGGTGCAGGGCAGCGCACATGCCATCAATAAAGCCGGCTCGTTGCGAATGCAAAGCTACCGCCTGCTGGCCGCCATCCCGTTACGGGAAGAGGATAAACCGCTGCTGCGTGAGATGGAGGAGACTGCATTTAGCCACGAACTGGCCGATGCTGCCGCGCGTGATGGCCAGCAAGCCCAGCTCCACGCCCTGCAACAATACTGGCGTAATGAGGTCGCTCCGGCCCTGCAACAGGCAACAGAGCCCAGAGCTGTCTCTGCCGAAATTGCTACCTACGTTAACCGTATTGACAGGCTCGTTACCGCCTTCGATCACAGCACTGAGCGGCGGGTGTCACATGTGGTCATCCTCCACCGGGTCATGGCGATTTTACTGGGGCTGATTTTGCTGTTTACCATTATCTGGCTGCGGGCCCGCCTGCTCTGGCCCTGGCAGCAACTGCTGAATATGGCGCGCGCCGTCAGTCAGCGCGACTTCCTCCAGCGGGCCAATATCAGCGGGCGCAATGAAATGGCGACGCTGGGTGCGGCGCTGAATAATATGTCAGCAGAGCTGGCAGAGAGCTATGCGGTGCTGGAGCAGCGGGTGAAAGAGAAGACCGCCGGGCTTGAGCAGAAAAATGAGATCCTCTCCTTCCTCTGGCAGGCTAATCATCGGTTACATTCGCGCATCCCGCTTTGTGAGCGTCTCTCGCCCGTACTGAACGGATTGCAGAACCTTACGCTGCTGCATGATATCGAACTGCGGGTGTACGACATGGAAGATGAAGAAAATCATCAGGAATTTACCTGCCAGTCCAACGCCAGCTGTGATGATAAAGGCTGCCATTTATGCCCCCGTGGCAAGCCTTTGCCGCCAACAAACGGCGGCACGACGCTGAAGTGGCGACTGGCGGATGCTCATACCCAGTACGGGCTGCTGCTGGCACAACTACCGCCGGGCCGCCATCTTAGCCACGATCAGCAACAACTGGTGGATACGCTGGTAGAACAGCTTACTGCAACCCTGGCGCTGGACAGGCACCAGGAACGCCAGCAGCAACTTATGGTGATGGAAGAGCGGGCGACCATCGCGCGTGAACTGCATGACTCCATTGCACAGTCGCTTTCCTGTATGAAAATGCAGGTCAGTTGCCTGCAGATGCAGGGGCAGGATCTGCCGGAGAACAGCCAGCAACTGCTCGGGCAGATCCGCACCGAACTCAACACTTCATGGGCACAGTTGCGTGAGCTGCTCACCACGTTCCGTTTACAGTTGACGGAACCGGGTTTGCGCCCGGCGCTGGAAGCGAGCTGCCTTGAGTACAGCGCCCGATTTGGTTTTCAGGTCAAACTGGATTATCAGCTTCCCCCTCGCCTCGTGCCTTCGCATCAGGCGATACATCTGCTGCAGATTGCCCGTGAAGCATTAAGTAATTCACTGAAACATTCTGGGGCCAGCGAGGTAACCGTCTCAGTGACACACCAGGAAAAACGCGTAGTATTGCGGGTCAGTGATAACGGCTGCGGCGTGCCGGAAAATGCCGAGCGAACCAACCATTATGGATTAATTATCATGCGCGACCGTGCGCAGAGCTTACGTGGTGATTGCCAGGTGCGACGCAGAGAGTCCGGCGGCACCGATGTGATTGTCACGTTTATCCCCGAAAATCTTCTCTCACCAGTGCAAGGAGATAACTATGACTAACCAGGAACCGGCCACCATTCTTTTGATTGACGACCATCCGATGTTGCGTACCGGCGTAAAACAACTCATCAGCATGTCGCCAGAGATAACCGTGGTAGGTGAAGCCAGCAACGGTGAGCAGGGTATTGAACTGGCCGAGGCGCTTGATCCGGATCTGATTCTGCTGGATCTCAATATGCCGGGGATGAACGGTCTGGAGACCCTCGACAAGCTGCGTGAAAAATCGCTGTCAGGTCGCGTGGTGGTCTTTAGTGTTTCCAATCACGAAGAGGATGTGGTGACCGCGCTGAAACGGGGCGCTGACGGTTATCTGCTAAAGGATATGGAGCCGGAAGATCTGCTTAAAGCGCTGCAACAAGCCGCTGCGGGCGAAATGGTATTAAGCGAAGCGCTGACCCCGGTGCTGGCCGCGAGCCTGCGAGCTAACCGTTCAGCGTCGGATCGAGATGTCAGCCAGCTTACGCCGCGCGAGCGCGACATTCTGAAACTGATTGCTCAGGGGCTGCCGAACAAGATGATTGCCCGCCGCCTGGACATCACCGAGAGTACCGTGAAGGTGCACGTAAAACATATGCTGAAAAAAATGCGCCTGAAATCGCGTGTGGAAGCGGCGGTATGGGTGCATCAGGATCGTATTTTCTGATTCAGTATGTCTACGCTTCTCAGTAGCTGTAACAGGGTACTTGCCGCCTGTTCCCCCTCACCCCCACCCTCTCCCCGGTGGGGCGAGGGAGAAAAGCGAGCCGCTGTCAGAAATTTAGCATCGTGGTGAACAGGAATATGACAGAAGGCGGAGTGTTCCGTTCACCTTACGTGTCGTGTGCCTCTGATGCCGCGCCACTTGTGAATAGCATCGCGGTGAACCGCAATATGTAACGCAGGCGGAATGTTCCGTTCACCTTACGTACTGTGTTTCTCTGTTGCCTATCCACACGCGAACAGCCATCGTAGTGAACAGAAATATGTAACGCAGCCGGAGTGTTCCGTTCACCTTACGTACCGTATTCCTCTGATGCCACTCCACCCGTGAACGTGCAAGGGAGGCTCGCCGCCGCCTCCCTTGCAACCCGGGCTCCCGGCAAGGAAAATCGCCGCTTCGCGGTCCATGCGCCTTATTCCGTCTGACTGTCGGGTCGGGGACCAGCCTGCGTCCCTGCAGGCTATCCCCTCCCCCCGCTTCCCTGCGGGCGGACCCGGTCAGCCGTCAACGCCGCATCGATTTTCAGCCGGACCACAACACCCTCGCTGCGAGAAAGTGCTCGGAAGATAGAACGGTTTCGCTGTCTGCCCGGTAAAATCCTGCAGCAATTATTTTCTTCATATGATTTCAGGCTTACCGCGAGGGGGTTGAGTCCCCGCTGAAACCGGCGAGCCGGAGGCCGGAAGACAAGGACTGGACGCCAGGGAGGGCGGACGGAGGTTTGTCGAGCCAGGACGGCGAGTCAAACCGGCCGCAGGCTGAAGGCCGGGAGGTGAGCGCAGTGCGCAGCACCGGTTTCGGTGCGGGGCCGCGGGGATTGCAAAGGGGGCCCCGGTGGCCCCCTTTGCACGTTCACGGGTGACTGTTTCGGCATGTTCTGCAGGTCTGGAGGTGAACGTAACACACCTCAGCGCCGCCCGTTTCCCCTCACCCCGACCCTCTCCCCGGAGGGGCGAGGGAGAAAAGCGAGCCGCTGTCAGGAATTTAGCATCGTGGTGAACAGGAATATGACAGGAAGGCGGAGCGTTCCGTTCACCTTGCGTACTGTGTTTCTCTGATGCCACTCCTCCCGTGAACGTGCAAGGGAGGCTCGCCGCCGCCTCCCTTGCAACCCGGGCTCCCGGCAAGGAAAATCGCCGCTTCGCGGCATTATTCGCCCCATCCCTGGGGCTCACCCCTTCGGGGCTGGCGCAGGCGCTATTCAAAATTGCTCCCGGCAATTTTGTCGCCTTATGCCGTCTGACTGTCGGGTCGGGGACCAGCCTGCGTCCCTGCAGGCTATCCCCTCCCCCCGCTTCCCTGCGGGCGGACCCGGTCAGCCGTCAACGCCGCATCGATTTTCAGCCGGACCACAACACCCTCGCTGCGAGAAAGTGCTCGGAAGATAAAACGGTTTTGCTGCTTTCTGGAAGAAATGCTACAGCAATTCCTCTTTTTCATTTTCTCCTGAAATAACAGCGAGGGGGTTGAGTCCCCGCTGAAACCGGCGAGCCGGAGGCCGGAAGACAAGGACTGTCCGCCAGGGAGGGCGGACAGAGGTTTGTCGAGCCAGGACGGCGAGTCAAACCGGCCGCAGGCTGAGGGCCGGGAGGTGAGCGCAGTGCGCAGCACCGGTTTCGGTGCGGGGCCGCGGGGATTGCAAAGGGGGCCGCGGTGGCCCCCTTTGCACGTTCACGGGTGACTGTTTCGGCATGTTCTGCAGGTCTGGAGGTGAACGTAACATACCTCAGCGCCGCCCATCCCCCTCACCCCGGCCCTCTCCCCGGTGGGGCGAGGGAGAAAACCGTGCCCCCTGGCAGGTTCAGCAGGTCTGGAGGTGAACGTAACACTCCTCAGACCCGCCCATCCCCCTCACCCCGGCCCTCTCCCCGGTGGGGCGAGGGAGAAAACCGTGCCCCTTTGCAGGTTCAGCAGGAATGGCAGTGAACGTAACACCCCTCAGACCCGCCCATCCCCCTCACCCCGACCCTCTCCCCGGAGGGGCGAGGGGGAAACGCGTGCCCCCTGGCAGATTCAGCAGGTCTGGAAGTGAACGTAACACACCTCAGAGCCACCCGTTTCCCCTCACCCCGACCCTCTCCCCGGTGGGGCGAGGGATAAAAGCGCCCCCCTTGCATGTTCAAAGGGAGAGGGGAAAGCGAACTGCCCTCCCCGCTATTACCACGGTGAAAACGCGGATGGCGTGATATCAGGCGGTGCGGTGATGGGTGCGGTTAACCTCAGGACTATCTCATTGGAAGCCACTCGCTGACCCTTCTCATCTTCTGCAATCACCGATAAGCGCCACTGATTCTGCGCCCCTTCACTGTTATCCCAGCGAGGCATAATGATGGTCCATCCCTCATCGCTGCTGGGGTTAACCGGCGGCGTCAGGCTTAAGGCCTGCGTGTCGCCCTGCCAGTTCAGTTCGCGCACGCCGTGGGTACTGTTAATCTGCAGTTTGAGCGCAACGGTTTCGCCCGGTTGCAGGTCCCACGGCGGGGTAGCGAGGTAGACGGAGAGCGTTTTGCGCTGGCGATACTCAAACACTGGCGCGGTATTGCGAACCGGATTGTCATAACGACTGCCCCGCAGCGAGCCGCTTTCGGTCAGTTCGTTTACCGAAAGCTGCTTCCACAGCGGCACGCCAAACTGGTAATTAAGCTTCAGCCCAAGATCGTTCTGACTGACGCCGCTTTCACCCTGCTTATGGTGCGCGGTAACCGTCACCAGCGGCACCGGGGTGTAACTCACCCCCACTTTGACCGCCACCGGGTTATGGTAGCCCGTGCCGGTATCAAAAAGATCAACATTGTCGCCGAAATACTGCTCGACACTCAGGCTGGTGTTGATTTTTTGCCAGAACGGCAGGCTGGCCTGCGCGGTAATATCATAGCCTCTAGCCATGCGCTGTTGCTGCGTTGCGGTACGATAATCCCAGCTACTCAGCGGTTCATAATAGTTAGCAGAAAACTGCAGCGACTCGCCCCAGACTTCTGCGCCTAACCCGGTGCGGGCACTATTGTCATCTATCAGATTGTCATAAAAGGTGCTGTAACCAATGCGCCAGTTGCCCGCGTTCCAGCGCTGGCCCACGCCGATGTTCCCTACCAGCCCGGCGTCCTGTTGCGTCAGCCCAAGCTGGCTCCAGCTCAGGTAGCGGTTAGTATCCTGCAGCGGAACAAACCAGTCGCCGTGGCTGCCGGTGAAGCCGCCGTCATCATCCACTTTGAAATCAACGGTCGCTTTACCCCAGGGAGATAACAGCGTTTCCACCTGTTGGTTCACTTCATCGCTGAGCACATCCCGCGCCTGACCGAGCGCAAACAACCGCGCCTGCTCGCCGGTCGTCAGCCCGTTATCGGTCATGCTCGCTTCGCCAAAGGCTTTCACCATCTCTGCAAGGTGCTTTTCCGCCGCCTGCGTTTGTGGGGCCATGCCTAAATCTGGCAGGTTATCGCCATCGTTATCAAAGGGATTTTGCGCTTTCTGCATATAGCTCTGCGCATCGCCAGCAGCATGGCCTGCCAGCGGCAGGACAAGAGAGAGAAGAATAAATAATGAGGACAACCAACGTATCACTGTAATGAACAATCGCTCCGGGCGTCGCCACTGAATGCCAGTTCACAGGGTAACGTTTTATGGCGACAATTTCAGCCCGTGAGTAAATTTCAGGAAAATCCTTAAACCTCCCGCCTCGTTGGGACTACAGTTAATGCATCAAAACCAGTGAGGATGTGGGATGAAGCAGACACTGAAATGGGCGTTATGCAGTGCCATCATGGCGTATGGTGCCGCTGCCTGCGCCAATACGACTTTCCAGCTACAATCTCCCGCCTTTGGCGATAACGCGTTAATGGAGAAAAAATTTGCCGGCAACGCGAAAAACAACCCTAACTGTACGGGTGAAAATATCTCCCCGGCGCTGGTCTGGAACAGTCCCCCACCCGAAGCCAAAAGCTTTGCGCTGGTGGTCCACGATCCGGAGGGGGCAACCGGGCTCGGGGTGACGCATCTGGTGGCTTACAATATTCCTCAGGCCACCACGGGCTTCGCGGAAAACGATCTGCGGGACGGAAAAGGCTTTACCGGCGGTAAAAACACACCTGGCAACTTCCGCTGGCACGGCCCCTGCCCCCCGCCGGGTAGCGGCGCGCACCACTATACCTTCACCCTTATTGCCACAAGCCTTGCCCCGGATTTACCCGAAGGGTTAACCCGGGAGCAACTGTTCGAACGTCTGAAGGGCCACACCCTCGCCGCAGCGGGATTAATTGGTCGCTTCGGCCAGTAATCCTTTAAGCTCAGGCAGACAGGAACCACAGTTTGTACCGCAGCGCAGTCGTTGCCCCAGCGCTGCGGTGCTGCTACATCCCTCACTGATGGCCTTGCGAACAGCGTTTTCACCCACGCTGAAGCAACTGCAAATAATGCGCCCTGCTGCCGGTATCTCCGTTGTGCCACTCCCTGCCAGTAGCGCATGGCGATGGCGCGCCGTGGCGGGCGCAGTGGCAAATGCCGCCACGATAGTCTGGTGTGAAACGGCGGGCAACTGCGCGCTGCCCCAGAAACCCAGCATTAATGTCTCCCCCTGCCAGGCCAGCAGCGTAAACCGTGCCCCGGCGCGTAACTGCTGCATCTGCCAGCCACGCTCCCGACAAACCTCCACCAGCCAGGGCGCAATATCGCCATCCCCGGCAAGGGTAAGGTGGGTTAATGTCCCAGCGACTTTACGCGTCCAGTGAAAGACGGGGGAGCGTTGCAGAGCCTCGCGGCTGTAGAGTTCCCCCTGCCATGCAGGCTGCCAGCAGGCCAGGCGCACCGCCGTTTGTTTACTTTCAGGTTGCCCGGAGTGCGGGCAACATACAGGGTCGACCAGCACGTTAACCTTTCCCTGCCGGGCAAAGCACTGGTTCCAGTGCATCGGAGAAAAAAGTCCCCCTGTCCGCTGACCGCTGTCGACCTTTGCCCGGGCGACCATCACGCCACGTGGCGAGCTGATGCGCACCAGCGCCCCATGCGGGATCGCATAACGTTGCGCATCTTCAGGGGCAATCTCAACGAAAGGTTCGCAAATATGCTGCATCAGCTTTTCGACGTTACCGGTGCGGGTCATGGTATGCCACTGGTCGCGGATGCGCCCGGTGTTGAGCAACAGCGGATAACCCGCGCTCACCTGCGCCCGGGTCGCGACAGGGCGCACCGGCACCATCCGCAGTCTGCCCGACGGGCGCCAGCCTCTCTCCAGAGGCAGGGGCGTCATCGGCCACCGGACGGGTTCAAGGGCATCCCACTCATCACGCGTGAGCGCAGCCAGTGCGCTGATGTCAAAAGCACGAGTGCCGTTATTTTCATAACCTGAGAGCGCCGCGTGTTCAGAAAAGAGCTCGTGGGGGTGCTGCCAGCCGAATGCCTCGCGGTGCCCGAGCGCTGCCGCCACACGGGAAATTATCCACCAGTCGGCTTTTGCCTCACCCGGCGGGGGCAAAAACGCCCGCTGCCGAGAGATTCGCCGTTCTGAATTGGTGACGGTCCCCTCTTTTTCACCCCATGCCAGCGCCGGGAAACGGATATGGGCATAGCGGCTGGTGTCCGTATCTGCCGCCACTTCCGAAACCATGACGAGCGGACATTTTGCCAGCGCGGTGCACACCGCGTGGCTGTCCGGCAATGAGACGGCCGGGTTTGTCCCCATGATCCAGACGGCTTTCACCTCACCGCGCCCGATAGCATCAAACAGATCCACCGCCATCAGCCCCGGCGTCTGCGCCAGCCGTTCGGTGCCCCAGAAGCGGGCCAGTCGTGCCAGGTCAGCGGGTTCAAAATTCATGTGCGCCGCCAGTTGGTTCGCCAGCCCGCCGACTTCACGTCCCCCCATCGCATTGGGTTGACCGGTGAGGGAAAACGGGCCGCAACCAGGCCGTGCAAACTTGCCGCTGGCGAGGTGCACATTGATGATGGCGTTACACTTATCGCTGCCGCTGGCGGACTGATTTATGCCCATGGTGTAGAGCGTGACTGCACGCGGCGCCGTCAGGAAAAGATCGAAAAAGGTGCTGACGGCCGCAGGCGGCAAGTCACAGAACGCCGCCACTTTTGCCGTCGTCCACTCGGCGGCAATTGCTAGCGCGTCACCGGCATCATCAAAATCAGCTGCCAGCGCACCGGCCGTCGCGATGGCATTGAGCAACCCGACAAAGAGTCCCGCATCGCTGCCCGGTGCCAGAGCCAGATGCAGGTCGGCAATGTCGCAGGTGGCAGTAACGCGAGGATCAATCACCACCACTCTCATCGCCGGGTTATCCCGCCTGGCCTGCACAATGCGTTGATAAAGCACCGGGTGGGTCCAGGCTGCATTCGACCCCACCAGAATCAGCAAATCTGACGTGTCTATATCGTCATAACTGCATGGCACCACATCCTCACCAAATGCCCGCTTGTAGCCCGTGACGGCGGAGGACATACACAGTCGCGAGTTGGTGTCGATATTGGCCGCGCCAATAAACCCTTTCATCAACTTATTAGCCGCGTAATAGTCTTCGGTCAGCAGCTGACCTGAGGCATAAAATGCCACCGCCTGCGGGCCATATTCCGTGATAATCGCCCTCAGCCGATCGCCCGCCGCCGCCAGTGCCTCTTCCCAGCTGACTCGCTGGTTATCGAGCATCGGCCACAGTAGCCTGTCGCGCGTGGTGGTGGTCTCACCCAGCGCCGATCCTTTAACGCACAACCGTCCGGCGTTGGCCGGGTGGACAGGATCGCCTTTGATACGCACGCCGGCTTCGCTGACCTCAGCCACTACACCGCAGCCCACGCCACAGTAAGGACATGTGGTTAGGGTTTCTGTCATGAGGCCTCCGCACGCATCAGCAACGCCTGATTTCCTACCCAAACTTTACCGCCCTCAACTTTTACCGGCCACGCGCGCACGGCGGGCTCGCCGTCGTCAACGCTGCACCCGTCACGCAGGCGTATACGTTTTTTGTAGAGGGGGGAGATGACCATCGGCTCGCCATTGCTGTCCCCAAGCAGACCGCGGGAGAGCACCCAGGCCTGGCTGCCCGGTTCGCGGTTATCCAGCGCAAACACCGCGTCACCAAAACGGAACAAGGCAATTTGCCGTTCACCCAGACGGGCTCCGATACCGGCCTGTTCGGGGATCTCGTGGAGGGAGCAGATAGCCTGCCACGGGCGCGTCGTGACGGTGCCCTCCTGCCAGGCGGGTGCGGGCGCGCGCTGCGGTTGCCCACGCACGGTTTCGCGGTGGACGGCTTCATCAGGGATATCGCTGTTCACATAGGAGCGGAAAAGGGCAACACGATCCGGGTCATTCAGCGTGGTCTGCCATTCGCACTGGTAGCTTTCCACCACCCGCGCCATCTCCTCTTCCAGTTCACTGCCTATCTGTAAACTGTCGTTCAGGATCACCTCACGCAGGTAGTCAATGCCCCCTTCAAGGTTATCAAGCCAGGTACTGGTGCGTTGCAGACGGTCGGCGGTGCGGATGTAAAACATCAGAAAACGATCGACAGTGCGGATAAGCGTCGCCTCATCCAGGTCACTGGCGAACAGATCCGCGTGGCGTGGCTTCATCCCCCCGTTGCCGCACACATAAAGATTCCAGCCCTTATCGGTGGCAATTACCCCCACATCTTTGCTCTGCGCCTCGGCGCACTCCCGCGTACAACCGGAGACCGCCATTTTTATTTTATGCGGCGCACGCAGCCCTTTGTAACGATGCTCAAGGGTCACGGCAAGGCCAGTAGAATCCTGCACGCCGTAGCGACACCAGGTAGAGCCCACACAGGATTTCACGGTACGGAGTGATTTGCCGTAGGCATGACCGGTCTCAAACCCGGCAGCCACCAGTTCCGACCAGATAGCTGGCAGTTCCTCAAGTCGCGCGCCAAACAGATCAATGCGCTGCCCGCCGGTGACTTTGCTGTAAAGCTGATAGCGTTTTGCTATCTGGCCAATTGCAATCAGTCCATCCGGGGTTACCTCCCCGGCAGGCATGCGCGGCACGATGGAGTAAGTGCCGTCTTTCTGGATATTGGCAAAATAGCGGTCGTTCGTGTCCTGAAGCGGCAGATGGGCAGGTTTGAGCAGATATTCATTCCAGCAGGAGGCAAGAATGGAGCCCACCAGCGGCTTACAGGCTTCGCAGCCGTGACCGCTGCCGTAGCGATGAATGAGCTGGGAAAAGGTACGAATGTGGTTGACCCGTATCAGATGATGCAACGCCTGGCGTGACCAGGGGAAATGCTCGCAGATCTCATTTTTAACCTCCACACCCTGCTGCACCAGTTGGTACTCCATCACCTGTTTTACCAGCGCGCTACATCCGCCACAGCCTGTCGCCGCTTTTGTGCAGTTTTTAATCGCACCCATATCCGTTGCCCCGTTGCTCACCGCAGCACAGATATCCGCTTTGGTCACGTTATGGCAGGAGCAGAGCTGCGCACTCAGGGGCAATGCCGCAACCCCCAACGCTTTCGGTGCACTGCCCGCCAGTGCGGGCAAAATCAGGCTTTCGGGTCGTTCAGGCAGATCCATCTCATTAAGCATCATTTGCAGCAGGGTGGCGTATTCGCTGGCATCACCCACCAGCACGCCGCCGATCAGCCGTTTGCCGTCCTCACTGACGACGATTTTCTTGTAGATTTGCGCAGGTCCGTCGGTCCACTGATAGCTGAGGGAGCCTGGAGTGCGCCCGTGCGCATCGCCAAAGGAGGCCACGTCCACCCCAAGCAGCTTCAGTTTGGTACTCATATCCGCGCCACAAAATTGCGCCGCCTCGCCATTAAGACACCCTGCCACCACACGAGCCATCTGATAACCGGGGGCGACCAGACCAAAGACTTTACCCTGCCACACCGCGCACTCCCCGATGGCAAAAATCCGCGCATCGGACGTGCGACACTCTGCGTCAATCTCTATTCCCCCACGCTCGCCAGTTTGCAGCCCGCTATCTCGGGCCAGCGCGTCCTGAGGACGGATGCCCGCGGAGAAGACAACCATATCGGTGGTCAGGCTTTCACCGTCGGCAAAGTTGAGGGTTAGCCCGCCAGAATGCGTGACAATGTCACGTGTTGATTTGCTGGTGTGCACCTTTACACCCAGGGCGCTGATTTTCTGGCGGAGCATGGCACCGCCCTGTTCATCCAGTTGTACCGCCATCAGCGCCGGAGCAAACTCCACCACGTGGGTGTCGAGGCCCAGCTGTTTTAACGCGTTTGCCGCCTCCAGTCCGAGCAGACCGCCCCCTATCACCACACCCCGTGTGGCCTGCTGCGCATGCGCGGCAATCTTGTCCAGATCGTCCAGAGTACGGTAGACAAAACAGCCTTCGCTGTCGTGGCCCGCAACGGGAGGTACAAAGGGATACGAGCCGGTCGCGAGCACCAGTTTGTCCCAGTGCGTTTCGTGGCCTTCGGCATCGCGTACCACCTGCAGGTCGCGATCGATCTCCACCACCTGGTGCGCCAGGCGCAGCTCAATATCATGTTCGACAAAGAAATTGTCCTGCACCATCGACAGAGAGTGCGCACTGCGCCCGGCAAAATACTCCGAGAGGTGAACACGGTCATAGGCGGCGTACTGTTCAGCCCCAAATACCACGATGTGATACCTATGATGCAGATCACGGCTGACGCACTGCTCAAGAAAATGGTGGCCGACCATGCCATGCCCGACCACAACCAGTGTTGGTTTTGTCATCATTGGAATTCCTGCAACCGGCGGCTGCGCTGAAAAGTTGTCGAAAAGCCAGCCCGCCAGCGGCGCGTCTGGCGAATTGAGTCGTTCGGTAAGTGCGGCGGCACTGCTGCAGTCGCCCAGCAGCAGCACCCCGTCCAGTCGTCCGTTACGCACCAGCAGGCGACGATAATGGCCGCAAAGGGGGTCAAAGGTGGTCCAGACCTCATCCTGCGGCTCTGCCTGCACTCGCCCGGCACTAAAGAGATCGATGCCGGTGACTTTGAGACGCGTGCCCCTGTCCTGCCAGGTGAAATCCGCCTGGGCTTCGCCCAGCAGTCTCGCCGCCAGTACCTCGGCCTGAGAGAGACAGGGCGCCACCAGCCCCCGGAGCTGACCGTTGATTTCGCAACACTCGCCTATGGCGCTCACGCCCTGGATGGCGGTGCGCATCTGTCCGTCAACCATAATGCCCTGCGAACAGGGAATACCGCTCGCCCGGGCGAGAGAGATGGCCGGGCGCACGCCGGTTGCCATCACCACACGTGTCGTCGGGATCACCCGGCCGCTGGTAAGCGCGACATGGGTGGCAGTGATTTCGCTTATGCCGGTGGAAAACTCGCAGACGATGCCCCGGCGGGTGAGCAGTCCGGCCAGTACGCTCGCGGCCTGTTCATCAAGCTGCTGTTCCATCAACCAGTCTGCGCGGCTGACCAGAGTGACGTTGTCACCTCTGTGGCGCAGTGCCGCGGCGGCCTCCACCCCTAATACTCCGCCACCCAGCACCACGACAGGTCCGTGCCCTGCCAGAATCGCGGTCACATCATCGAGCGTGCGAAAGGGACGTACATGCGGTAAATCATGCCCCGCTAACGGCGGCACGAAGGGCACGGAACCGGTGGCGAAAACCAGTTCATCCCATTTCAGCAGCCGCCTGTCGGTGCGAACCTGACGCTTTATGAGATCCACCTCGCCTGCCCGTTCGCCGCGTAACACGGTGATATTGCGCGTGCTGTACCAGCGTTCATCATGCAGAACGGTGTCAGCGAAGGCTTTTTCACCGCTCAGTACCGGGGAGAGCTGGATACGGTTATAGGCGGGTGCGGGTTCATCGCCGATGAGGGTGATGGCGAAGCGACCGTTGCCGGCTGCCGTGAGTTTTTCCACCAGCCGGGTGGCCGCCATGCCGTTGCCGATAATGATCAGTCGCGTCGTCATCGCTGCGCCTCATGCCGCTTTCGGCTGTTTTTCATAGAGGAACTGCAGGATCTGCTGGCGCAGGTGGTGGTAACGGCTGTCATCCGCCAGCTGGACCCGGTTGCGGGGCCGTGGCAGATTAACCCTGACAATATCGCCCACCGTCGCCGCCGGGCCGTTGGTCATCATCAGCACCCGGTCAGAGAGCAGAACAGCTTCGTCCACGTCGTGGGTTATCAGCACAATGGTGGTGTTGAGCGACTGCTGAATGTGCATCACTGTGTCCTGCAGATGCGCGCGGGTCAGCGCATCCAGCGCGCCAAAGGGCTCATCCATCAGCAATACTTTGGGTTTCATCGCCAGCGCACGGGCTATACCTATGCGCTGTTTCATCCCACCGGAAATCTCGCCGGGACGCTTGTGCAGAGCGTGGGCCATCTGTACGCACGCCAGATTGTGTTCAATCCACTCCCGGCGCTCGGCTTTACTCATGGTGCGGCGAAATACCTGGTCTACCGCCAGGGCAACGTTGTCGAAGCAGGTGAGCCAGGGCAGCAGAGAGTGATTCTGGAATACCACCGCACGCTCCGGCCCCGGCCCGGCTATTTCCCGGTTATCACACAGCAGCCCGCCCTCGGTGGGGAGCGTGATCCCAGCGATGAGGTTGAGTAAGGTAGATTTACCGCAGCCAGAGTGACCAATCAGGCTCAGGGTCTCCCCTTCCTGGATGTCAAAAGAGACGTTGTGCAGCGCCACAAAGTCACCATCGGCAGTGGAGAAACGCTGACTGACGGCCTGGACCTGAATTAAGGGTTTTATGCTCATGATTATTTCTCCTGCCAGCTAAAGCGACGCGCCACCAGCATCAGCCCCTGCTCCAGCAGCAGGCCAACCACGCCGATAATGACGATGGCGATCAGAATGTTTTCTACATTGAGGTTGTTCCATTCGTTCCAGATCCAGAAACCGATGCCCAGCCCGCCGGTGAGCATCTCAGCGGCCACAATGACCAGCCAGGCAATGCCAATCGACAGACGCACGCCGGTCAGTACCGCAGGCAACACCGCCGGAAAGAGGATGCGGCGCATCACGGTCCATTCAGAAAGTTGCAGTACGCGGGCTACGTTCAGGTAGTCCTCCGGGATACGTCGCACCCCTTCGGCGGTGTTAATGACCATCGGCCAGATGGAGCAGATAAAGATGGTCCAGCTTGAGGCCGGTTCCGCTTTCTGGAACAGCAGCAGGCCAATCGGTAGCCAGGCCAGCGGGCTGACCGGGCGCAGTAGCGCAATCAACGGGTTAAACATGCGGGCACAAAAGAGAAAGCGGCCAATCAAAAAGCCCAGTGGAATACCCACCAGCGCGGCCAGGCCAAAACCGATACCTACACGTTGCAGCGAGGCGAGTACGTTCCAGCCAATGCCCATATCGTTCGGCCCGTCACGGTAGAAGGGATCGGCGAACAGGGTGATGGCTGAATCCAGGGTACTGAGCGGTGTCGGGAAGCCTTTACTGTTGATAGCGGCCAGTTGCCAGGCCACCAGCAGCAGCCCCAGCCCCAACAGGCCAGGAAAGATACGTTCCGCGATGGCGCGCGTTTTACGCGACCAGGAGGGTGCGTTGCGGCGCACCTGCACGGCAGGGATAACAAAGACCCCGGCGGTGGTGGACGTCGGTTCGACGCGCTGAAGTTTATGTGCGTGTTTCATCTCAGACCCCTGTACGTTGAATAGCAAAAGATGTTGCGTACTGTTCCGGCGCATCGCCGGTCCAGCGCGTGCCGTCCATCAGCGTGCTGGTTCGCAGGCTGCGGGTCGGTATGTCTATCCCGCCGAGGGCGGTCGCCGCCTCTTTCCAGACATCAGTGCGGTTAATGCGACTGGCAATCGCCAGGTAGTCCGGCGCCGATTTCAGAAGCCCCCAGCGTCGAAACTGGGTGAGGAACCACATCCCGTCGGAAAGCCAGGGGTAGCTCACCTGCCCTTCATTGAAGAAACGGATGGCATGGGCATCCTGCCAGCGCTGCCCCGCGCCATTGTCGTACTCCCCCAGCATCCGCCCGGTCAGGTACTGCTCTTTGGTGTTAAGCCAGGCACGACGCGCAAGGATGCGGGCGGTTTCGCGCCGGTTATCAGATGAGGCATCTATCCAGCGCGCCGCCTCCATCACCGCACACACCAGCGCGCGGGCGGTGTTGGGGTTTTGCGCAACCCAGGCGCTGCGGGTACCGAGGATCTTTTCCGGGTGATCCGGCCAGATGGACTGGCTGGTGGCGGCGGTAAAACCGATGCGATCATTAATAGCGCGGGCATTCCAGGGCTCGCCCACACAAAAACCGACCATGTTGCCGATACGCATGTTCATCACCATTTGTGGCGGCGGTACAACGACGGTACGAATGTCAGTGAAGGGGTTGATGCCGCCGCTCGCCAGCCAGTAGTAGAGCCACATGGCATGGGTGCCGGTCGGGAAGGTATGGGCGAAGGTATAGCTGCCCGCTTCGCTTTGCCCGATCAGGTTTTTCAGCTGCTCAAGGCCGGTTACTCCCTTCTCCTGTAAATCAGCGGAGAGGGTGATCCCCTGCCCGTTCTGGTTCAGCGTCATCAGGTTGGCCATCGCCTGGGGTTTACCGGCAATGCCCAGCTCCAGGCCATAAAGCAATCCATAGAGCATGTGGGCCGCATCCAGTTCGCCGGATACCAGTTTGTCGCGAACGGCAGCCCAACTGGCCTCTTTCGTGGGAACAAGCGTAATGCCGTATTTTTTATCGAAGCCTTTCAACGCCGCGATAACCAGCGGCGCACAGTCGGTGAGCGGAATAAACCCGACCCGCACCGTAGCCTGTTCCGGTTTGTCTGAACCGGCAGCCCAGGCGGTGTGCATCACCCCCGGCAGCAGCATGGCACCACCAAGCGCGACACCTGCCTTAAGAAAACGCCGTCGCGTTAAAGAAACGACTGAATCACCCATACGCACTCCCGAAGCAAAAAAAAAGCGCCCGATGGTGCTTAGCACCACAGGACGCCTTTATCCGTGAAACGGGTTAACCGCCATTGGTTACCGTTTCTGTTGTCTGAATCTCAACCTCAATGATGCAATGGTTGTGCCAGGATTTTTTGGCCTGTTTTGCCGCCTGGCCGCGTATACGCTGTTATTTCGCACACTCGTTGTGCAACCCGTGCCCACCGATCGTGCATCTACTCCTTAGGGGTTAGCTCCCATAGTGAGCGCACCGTGAGCAGAGCGCGGGCGATATCTACCATGCGTTGATTTTTGTCCATCGCCATTTTTCGCAGGCACTGCCAGGCCTGTTCTTCACTCAGTTGCTGGTGATTCATTAACACGCTTTTGGCTTTATCGATGATCCGCCGCTCTTCGAGAGTATCTTTCAGCGAGGCCAGTTGCTGACTGAGCTGTTCGATTTCCTGCGCCTGCTGGCGTACCAGCGGCAACAGAGTTTTATCCTGCCAGAGGAGGGCGACCTCAGGAGCGAACTGCTGCGTATGCCGGGCGATGAGGTCGTCATCCTCACTGAGCAGGCGTTCGGTTTCCCGGTTAAGTGCTGTAATCAGCGTCTCTTCAAGCGTGCGCAGCTGTTCGAGTCGTTGTGTTTGCAGGGAGAACCAGCGGAGTGCGTTGTCACCTTTATCCTGGGGCGGCATTCGGGTGCAGGCAAGGCGGCGCATCTGTTCAGTCTCAAGCCCTGCGCCGCAGGTTTCACTGAACAACGCCGCGATGCCGGGATCGGTGAGGGAAAGAAAGGTATCAAAGCACGACTGCTGCCCGTCAATCCTGTCAACCAGCGCCTGTCTCTGCCCGCTACTGAACTGCCCGTGGGTGAAACCCAACGCCCCGAGTGCCCGCTCCTGGCCGACCAGCTCTTTACCCTGCATAAAGCTGTAAAGCGCTACCAGTCGGGCGGCTATCGCCGGATCGTCAATACTGTCATTAAGCCGGGGAATAATACTCAGCAACTGGCTGAGAATGCGACTGAACTGGGCCATCGCCAGTTCAGCATCAATCTCGCCCTCTTTTATTTGTTTTCTGAGCAGCGGAAGTTGTTCAAGTCCCGCAACAGCGGCGGCGATTCGGTGGCATAATGCACTGCTGGTTAAGGGCTTAAGCCCGTCAAGCACCGGCATCAGCACCGCTATCTGCTCGTCTGCCAGGGCACTGCTGGCCCGGCACTCAAGCCCGTAAAGCCGCCCCCGGGAACAGAGCCAGATATTTGACGCCCCCCGCTCGCATTGCAGCATGTGGGTCAGATGACTGATTTTCCCGGCCAGCACCCCTAACTGGGCAAGCTGACGAAGCTGATTTTTCTGGATGTGACGCGCGTAGCGAAACCAGGCTGTAGCGTCGGTCCGTTCATTCATGCTGACTCTCCGGTTACCTCTCTTACCGGTGAGTTGCAATAACCATGCCCTCCGAAGGAGTGAAGATGCAAAAGATTGTGATTGTCGCCAACGGCGCCGCCTACGGTAGTGAGTCTTTGTTCAACAGCCTGCGTCTGGCGATAGCCCTGCGCGAACAAGAGAGCAGCCTGCAACTGCGTCTGTTTCTGATGTCTGACGCGGTGACAGCCGGTTTACGCGGGCAAAAACCGGCCGAAGGCTACAATATTCAGCAAATGCTGGAGATCCTGACGGCGCAGGGGGTGGCGGTGAAACTCTGTAAAACCTGTACTGACGGGCGCGGCATCACCGCCCTGCCGTTGGTAGAGGGAGTAGAGATTGGTACGCTGGTGGAGCTGGCACAGTGGACACTCGACGCCGACAAAGTATTAACCTTCTGATAATTACGCTTCTTTAATACTTTTTTCTTATGGGTGCCTGCATGGCATCAAGTTTGCCTGCTGCGTTGCCGATAGGCATTACAGACAACACAGCAGGTACTATAACTATGTTCAGATCCATTCGTGCTCGTATCATTACAGCGACGGCGGGCTGTCTCGCCATTGCGCTGCTTCTTAACACCATCATTAACTATCAGGTAACCCGCCAACATAATCAGGAGGCGCAGCAAAACATTCTCGCCAGCACCAGTAGCAGTCATGGTCTTGCCATCGCCGATTGGGTCAACAGCAAGATGACTGCTATCAACTCATTGCAAAAGGTCGCGCTGACTGATGACCCTGTTCCGGTCTTTACTCAGGTGGCACAGGCGGGCGGGTTCATTAACGTTTACGTTGGCTATGCGACGAAAACGGCAAAGTTCTCCAACCCGGACGGCGTACCGGCAGATTATGATCCGACCATTCGCCCCTGGTATCAGCAGGCCGTCAGCGCTGACGCCCCTGTCGTCACTGCACCTTACGTGGATGCGGGCAGCGGCAAGCTGGTGGTCACCTTCTCCGTACCGGTTAAAGAAAATGGCACACTGAAAGCCGTGGTGTCGGGGGATGTGTCGATGGACAGCGTGGTTGCTAACGTGCGTGGAGTCAGCCCTACACCGAACAGCAGCGGTCTGCTGCTCGACAGTGACGGCACCATCATTGCCGCCAGTGACCCAAAACTGACGCTCAAACCCTTCACCGAGGCCATCGATGGCGTGCCGTTAGCGGCGTTGCTGTCGGGTGAATCGGTTCACGGTACGCTCGCGGGTGAGGACAAAGAGTTTCTTGCCAGTAACGTGAAAGGCACCCACTGGCAACTGCTGGTTGCGCTGGACAGTGCCGACTCCACCACCGGCCTGCGCGCGCAACTTAAAGCCTCTGCCATTTCGCTGGTTGTGCTGGTGCTGCTTGCCGGTGCGCTTATGCACTGGATTGTCGCCACTATGCTGCAACGGTTGCTCACCATCCGCGATGCGATGAATGCAATCAGTAGCGGGACGGATGATCTCTCTCAACGCCTGCCGGAACAGGGTAACGACGAGGTGGCGCAAATCGCGCACGCCTTTAATGCTTTCAGCGACAAGCTGTCGGTCGTCATGGTTAAACTGCGCGATTCCAGCACCTCGGTTCAGCAGGCGGCACAGGAGATTGCCGCTGGAAACCGCGATCTCTCCGGGCGTACCGAACAGGCTGCCTCAAGCCTGCGGGAAACCGCCAGTGCCGTCGAGCAGATTACCGCCTCCGTTGCGCAGTCTACCGACTCAGCGGCACAGGCCAACACGCAGGCGCATACTGCTTCTGAGGCCGCCTCGCGTGGTGGACAGGTTGTTTCCCAGGCCATCAACACCATGCAATCCATTGAGGTCGCCTCCGCAAGGATTGGTGACATTACCAGCGTGATTGACGGTATTGCCTTCCAGACTAACATCCTTGCGCTGAACGCCGCCGTGGAGGCCGCGCGGGCAGGTGAACAGGGTCGCGGGTTCGCCGTTGTCGCAGGCGAAGTACGCAACCTGGCAAGCCGCAGCGCGCAGGCGGCGAAGGAGATTAAAACGCTGATCGACTCCACCACACAAAGCGTGGCAACCGGCTCGCGTTACGTGCGTCTGGCAGGAGAGAGCATGGGTGAGATAGTCTCCAGTATCGACAGCGTGTCGGTTATCATGCGTGAGATTACGGTGGCGACCAACGAACAGATGAAAGGCGTGCAGGAAATTAATCATGCGGTCATCGACCTCGATCGCATGGTGCAGCAAAACGCCGAACTGGTGATTCAGTCTGCCGCCGCCGCAGGGGCATTGCAGACCCAGGCGGGCGAGCTTGCTGAAACCGCAGGGCATTTCCGCATTTAATCTTTTGTCGGCGCCGTTTTGCCACGCTTTACTGCGCCGACCTATTTCCCCACCGAATATTGTCATTTTTGTTTAATCGTTACGCCATTAGTTGATCAAAATCAGCATCCGCTTCGCTCGCGTTTGGTGTTATGCCATGAGTGATTTGTGAACTGCATCACGCACGGGAGCTTCCCGCAGGGAGTGCGTTGTTGATAATGACGGGGTTAAAAAATGGCGTTGGTAAAGGCAAGTTTGAAGTTATTTGGTGGGGATACGGTAGTCGTACGCTGTTCTGAGAATTGTCATATCCATCTGATGAGCGAGAAGAGTCAAGCGTCCGCCGCTCAACGGGATGTACTGAGCGTCCAGAATCGCGCCAGCGCATATCTGGCCGTACCTTACAGTGGTATCTGGAATGTGCTGATCGACAGCCACAGCCAGACGCTGGAGCACTCAATCAGCTACGTTCCTGCCTGATTGCGGTTTCAGGCAAAACCAGGCTGCAGTTCCGGGCCTGGTTTTTTTCCTTCCAGCAGAACACGTACCCTTCCTGCGAGTTCATTCAGACAATCATCCTGCATACCCAGCTTAATGAGCGCCTGCTCAAGCGAAAAAAGGTACTGGGCATTGGTGCCTAACGGACCTGTAGCGGTGGCAATCAGCGGCGCGATGACCTGGGCACGGGTATCTGACTCATAAAGCGGATGGCGCGGGTCCATGATAAACACCAGCGCATTGACGGTACGTCCATCATCCAGAGTGAGTTTGTGCCAGCAGGGCAGATAACAGCCGGTGATCATCTCGCGTTTCCAGAGCAGCATCAGCTCTTCATCAAGAGCGCTCTCCTGAAGGCGGTAGGCCACGCCGGTGGTGCGACCGCCCTCTTTCAGTGCAAGCATCCGCCCAGGGTTGCACGCCGTGCCGCGACCGGCGGTCAGACGCAGACAAAAAGCCCGGTGCCAGCCAACAAGCGTTCCGGTACAGGATTCAACATATTCCAGAGCAGGATTCCACATCAACGAACCGTAGCCGAAAATCCAGACTGGTCCGTCATCAGGTCGGCATGCGAGGGTTGCTGCCAGCGACGCCGCGCGCTGTTCCGCAGACCACAGCAGCGAGGCTTCAATTTCCCCGAATGCCGTTTTACAGTCTGCCTTCATTAAAAAATCACGAGTAATCACTTTCAACCTCCGCCACTGCAGGCTTCCTTGCGACGACTATACTGCTGCCTTCATGGCGCTTTTCAGTGACGATATGCAATTCACAGGCCGTTTTCAAGCTCACGTATGGCCTGGTACCGCTCAGCCGGTGCGTTATTCCAGGCGGTACGAAAAAAGGATGAGTATATTCAGACAATTATTTCTTTTTATGCCACTTGTCGTCGTCACCCTTCTCGTAATCATTTTTTACCGCAGCCCAGGCGACACGGTGCGCCGTCTCTTCGCGCGAGGCGTCACCACGCCGATCCTCCTCGTCTTTATACTGTTCCCAGGCGCTGTTAAAGGCTTCTTTATAAATATCCTGAGCGTGGGCCGGAAGCACGTGCAGTACGTTATCAGGAAGATCGGTTCTCTTTTTATATGGCATGGTTTGCTCCTTATTGACGTTTAGGGTAAGTCTGGACGCCAATCCAGCGCATTTCCACATTACCGGCGATTATTGTCACGATTAAAATATATCTTCATGTAAATTAAGTTAATTTTTCCAATAATACGCATTAATAGAATTCTCACATAAGAATCATCTCATCCAGTAAATAAAAGTAAAAATTCCCTTCATATCGTTTGATGTCTGTTATTTTAGCCCCGCTTTTCCTTTCTATAATTACAACTACCTGCTCTCAGTGGAGATAAGAATGACAACAGCACATGAGGCGGTTAAGACCCGCCATAAGGAGTCCAGCCTGATTTTTCCGGCGCTGGCGCTGGCCGTACTGGTTTTCTGGGGTAACAGCCAGTCACTGTCAGTGGTTATCGGGATAAATGTTCTGGCGCTGGTTGGAATTTTAGCCAGTGCTTTTAGCGTGGTACGTCATGCTGATGTATTGGCACACCGTCTTGGCGAGCCCTTTGGCTCGTTGATTCTGAGTCTTTCGGTGGTCATCCTTGAAGTAAGTCTGATCTCCGCGTTAATGGCGACCGGCGACGCGGCCCCCACCCTGATGCGGGATACGCTCTACTCCATTATTATGATTGTTACCGGCGGGCTGGTGGGCTTTTCTCTGTTGTTGGGTGGCCGAAAATTCGCCACACAGTACGTTAATCTGTTTGGCATAAAGCAGTATTTAATCGCGCTCTTTCCCCTGGCAGTCATTGTGCTGGTCTTCCCTGTCGCGCTTCCGGGTGGCAATTTTTCTACCGGTCAGTCGCTGTTGGTTGCCCTGATTTCAGCGGCGATGTACGGCGTGTTTTTGCTCATTCAGACGAAAACCCATCAGAGCTTGTTTGTCTACGAACACGAAGATGACGGCGACGATCCTCATCATGGCAAACCCTCGGCCCATAGCAGCATGTGGCACACGGCGTGGCTGGTGGTACACCTGATTGCGGTTATCGCCGTCACAAAAATGAATGCTAACCCGCTGGAGTACCTCCTGACGGAGATGAATGCTCCGGTGGCGTTCACCGGTTTCCTGGTGGCCCTGCTGATTCTCTCGCCGGAGGGGCTGGGTGCCCTTAAAGCGGTGCTCAATAATCAGGTGCAGCGTGCCATGAACCTCTTCTTCGGTTCAGTGCTGGCGACCATCTCACTGACGGTGCCGGTAGTGACGTTGATTGCCTGGCTGACAGGTAATGACCTGATGTTCGGTTTAGGCAAACCGGAGCTGGTAGTAATGCTGGCGTCACTGGTGCTGTGCCAGATCTCTTTCTCTACGGGGAAGACAAATGTTCTGAACGGCGCTGCACATCTGGCGCTGTTTGCAGCCTATCTGATGACTATCTTCGCCTGATAAAACGGGATCGGACCGGTGCGGTCCGATCCTCTCATCACGCCTCGCCCCTGGAGAAAGAGGATGGACCATAAAAAAACCGCCGGGGCGGTTTTTTTTTCTTACTTGCTGGTATCCAGCTCTTCGAAGTTCTTCACCAGATCGTCAATGGCTTTGATCTGTTTCAGGAACGGCTCCAGTTTATCCAGCGGCAGTGCAGACGGGCCATCACATTTTGCATTGGCTGGATCCGGGTGGGCCTCAATGAACAGACCGGCAAGACCGGTTGCCATGCCCGCACGCGCCAGCTCCGCAACCTGGGCGCGACGACCACCGGAAGCGGCACCGAACGGGTCGCGGCACTGCAGCGCGTGGGTGACATCGAAGATAACCGGTGAATTACCGGAGACGTTCTTCATCACGCTGAAGCCCAGCATATCTACAACCAGGTTGTCATAACCAAAGTTGCTGCCACGATCACACAGGATAACTTTGTCGTTACCGCCTTCAGCGAATTTATCCACGATGTTCCCCATCTGACCGGGGCTGACAAACTGTGGTTTCTTCACGTTGATGACCGCACCGGTTTTCGCCATAGCTTCAACCAGGTCAGTCTGGCGCGCCAGGAAAGCGGGCAACTGAATCACATCGACAACATCGGCTACCGGCTGGGCCTGGCTGGCTTCATGAACGTCAGTGATGATTTTCACGCCAAAAGCTTGTTTCAGCTCCTGGAAAATCTTCATGCCTTCTTCCAGACCCGGCCCACGATAGGATTTGATTGAAGAACGGTTTGCTTTGTCAAAAGAGGCTTTGAACACGTACGGGATACCCAGTTTCTGAGTAACGGTAACGTAGTGTTCACAGATGCGCATTGCCAGATCGCGAGATTCCAGCACGTTCATACCGCCGAACAGAACGAACGGTAGATCGTTGGCAACCTTGATATCGCCAATGCTTACCACTTTTTGAGTCATATAATTCCCTTACAGAGTGTGTCGATTAAATCGGTTTTAGTGCAGCGTAATGTGTTTATGCGAGATAGTATTGATTTGCGCACGGATCATTTCGCTAATGGGATCTTCCGGACACTGTTCAACGAAATAACTCAGATCGTTGAGAGCAATATGATCGCACTCAAGCTGAGCATAAATTAAACCACGGTCCCGAATTTCATACGGGTCTTCTGGATTAAACTGTAACAACGCTTCGCTGGCGCGTAAGGCCAGCTCCATTTGTTGCTCTTCCATCAGTGCTGATTTGAGCGTATCAAGCAGCTTACGAATAACCTCGGCATTATCTGCTTCGTCGAGATCTTCATTAAACAGCTCCGCGACAGGACTGATGTTCCCTTTCAGCCACACTTCCAGCGTGTGCTCATCCAGTGTGTCACCGTTAAAGGGATTAATCAGCCACATTTCACCGTCCATCCACTCCGCGCGGAGTATAAGCTGGGTCGGGAAAATGACGGGCATTAAGGGGATATCAAGATGACCGGCTATCCACAATAAAATCGCCCCCAGTGACACCGCACTGCCCTGACGATTTTTGAGGACTTTATCCAGCCACAGCGCATCCGAAAGACGATAAACGCCACGGGTATCTTTGAAGCCCCACTCCCCGTAAAACAGTTCAAGAAGTTTCTCCAGCTGCCAGTCCTGCGGCTGAAGCTCAGAAATTTCTTCACGCGCCAGACTTAACAATCGCTCCAGTTCGTCCTGGACAAACTGCGACGGAAAGTCGTCACGAACCTGCTCTGAAATCAGGATCATCCCATCACATAATGGCGCTTTGTTAAATTCAAAATCGGCTAACGACCGCATGTCTTACCCCAGTATCGGTATCTTTGTGGCGGCGAGTTTAATGATGATGTACAGCACCACCAGCCCCAGCAAAAACGCAATAAAACCTGTTTGCTGGCTGCGCGGGCGACGTCGCCCCAACGCAATGAAACCCAAAACGATGTAGATGATAACGCCAAACAGCTTCTCCGTCAGCCATGCCCCGTTTGCAGTAAATGGCATATAGCGCGTGGCGATAACCAGGCCGACGCCGCTGAGCAGCAAAAGCGTATCGACGGCATGTGGCACGATGCGCGCCCAGCGCGCGTTGCCACACGGGTTGTTGGTAAATCGCCACCAGTAGCGCAGGACAAACAGGCTAATGGTCAGAACAACTGACGTCAAATGTATGTTAATCAGAACGTTATACGCAGCCATTGCGCTGTTACTCCTGTAACGGCAGGCGAGCGAGCGTTACACGATCGTTATCGCCATAATCCCGGCAGGTCTCCACCTGTTCATAGCCATTCTCAAAAAAGTGTTTGCGAACGGCGTCGCCCTGCTGCCAGCCATGTTCAATCAACAGCCAGCCGCCGGGAGGTAAAAAGCGCTTTGATTGTGCGATTATCCATGCAATGTCTGCAAGCCCTTCTTTTGCTGCCACCAGCGCGGAGCGAGGTTCGAAGCGAACATCCCCCACGTCAAGATGTGCATCCCGTTCATCAATATAGGGCGGGTTACTCACGATCACGTCGAAACTGGCCCCCTCAAGGGCGCTGAACCAGTGGCTTACCTGAAAAGTGACATTATCGATACCGAGATGCTGCGCATTACGTGTTGCCAGCGCAACCGCATCAGGAATGACATCCACCGCCGTAACATCACAGTCAGGGCGTTCACTGGCAAGCGCAAGAGCAATTGCCCCTGTGCCAGTACCAAGATCGAGAATGCGCACCGGATGAGCAGGCAAACGCTGAAGCGCCAGTTCAACCAGGCACTCGGTATCCGGCCGTGGAATGAGGGTCGCCGGTGAGACAAACAGCGGCAATGACCAGAACTCTTTCATACCAATCAGATGCGCGACAGGTTCACCACGCACACGACGCGCCAGCAGCCTGTCAAGCTGCTGCTGTTCATCTGCACTGAGTCGTGTCTCGCCAAACGCCAGAATAAAGGTACGCGCCCGCCCGGTCACAAAACCCAACAGAATTTCGGCGTCCCGACGCGGACTTTCGCTTTGTGTTAAGCGAGTCACCGCCTCCTGAAGCCAGCGCTGATAATCCATCACTCCTGCCCGGCCAGCGCCGCCAGTTGATCTGCCTGATATTCCTGTACGATAGGTTCAATCAGGGCGTCGAGTTTACCTTCCATTACTTCGTCCAGGCGGTAAATGGTGAGGTTGATACGATGATCGGTAACACGTCCCTGCGGGAAGTTATAGGTGCGATTACGGTCAGAACGGTCGCCACTGCCCAGCAGGTTACGACGGGTGGAGGCTTCCGCCTGCTGACGTTTTTCCATCTCTGCGGCATGAATGCGCGCGCCCAGTACTGACAGCGCTTTAGCTTTGTTTTTGTGCTGTGAACGCTCATCCTGACACTCCACCACTATGCCTGTAGGTAAGTGGGTAATACGGATCGCGGAGTCGGTGGTGTTAACGTGCTGGCCGCCAGCCCCGGAGGAGCGGAAGGTATCGATGCGCAGATCCGCCGGGTTGATATCCGGCAGTTCGGCCTCGGGAAGCTCAGGCATTACCGCCACCGTACAGGCGGAGGTATGGATACGCCCCTGCGATTCCGTCGCGGGAACGCGCTGAACCCGATGGCCACCCGATTCAAATTTAAGACGGCCATAGACCCCCTCGCCGCTGATCCTGGCGATGACTTCTTTATATCCACCATGTTCACCTTCGTTGGCGCTCATGATCTCCACGCGCCAGCGACGGGATTCAGCATAACGGCTGTACATACGGAAGAGATCGCCGGCAAAAAGAGCGGCTTCGTCGCCACCCGTCCCGGCGCGGACTTCAACAAAGGCGCTACGTTCATCGTCGGGGTCCCGGGGGAGTAAAAGGATCTGCAGATGCTGTTCAAGCTGTTCGCTTTTCTCTTTCGCTTCGCGCAGCTCTTCCTGCGCCATCTCGCGCATTTCCGGATCGTCGAGCATCATTTGCGCGGTTTCGATATCTTCCTGAACCTGTTGCCAGTCAGTGAAGCAGCGTGACACGTCACTTAATTGCGCATACTCGCGCGATAAGGCACGGAATCGGTCCTGATCGGCAATAGTTTGCGCATCACCCAACAACGCCTGGACTTCCTGGTGACGTTCGTATAGGGCTTCCAGTTTGGCAACGATAGAAGGCTTCATAGGCGTAAATGCACCCTGTTATAAGAGGTTGTTGTGCTACTCCAGCCCGAGGCTGTTGCGCAGAATATGCAGGCGTTCATCGTCCCCATCACGGGCAGCCTGCTGAAGAGATTTCGTTGGTGCGTGGATCAGGCGATTGGTCAGTTTCCAGGCCAAATCCTGCATGATGGTTTGTGCGTCACCGCCCTGCTCAAGAGCAGCCAACGCTTTTGCGGTAAGCTCGTCACGAATCTGTTCGGACTGACCACGGTAATCGCGAATCGTCTCGCTGGCGCTTTGCGCGCGCAGCCAGGCCATAAATTCGCTGGTTTCCTGCGCAACGATGCTTTCAGCCTGAACCGCTGCCGCTTTTCGCTGTGCCAGATTGTGCTGAATAATACTTTGTAGATCGTCAACGCTATAGAGATAGGCGTTAGCAACCTTACCGACTTCGGGTTCGACGTCACGCGGGACGGCAATATCCACTAATAGTACCGGCTGGTTACGGCGAGCTTTCATGGCGCGCTCCACCATACCTTTACCAATAATAGGCAACGGGCTGGCAGTTGAGCTAATCACGATATCGGCATCTTTCAGGCGAGCATCAATGTCACTTAACGAGATGACTTCTGCGCCCACTTCGTCTGCAAGAAGCTGCGCACGTTCACGGGTACGGTTGGCGATAATCATCTTCTCGACCTTATGCTCACGAAGATGACGCGCCACCAGCTCAATGGTTTCGCCTGCGCCCACCAGCAGCACCGTAACGGAGGAGAGTGATTCAAAGATTTGCCGCGCCAGCGTACAGGCCGCAAAGGCGACAGAGACCGCACTTGCCCCAATATCAGTCTCCGTTCGCACGCGTTTGGCGACGGAAAAAGATTTCTGGAACATGCGCTCAAGTTCGCTCACGTTCAGGTGACCGCGATTGGAATCGGCAAAGGCTTTTTTTACCTGGCCGAGAATTTGCGGCTCCCCAAGCACCAGCGAATCCAGTCCGCTCGCCACGCGCATTAAATGGCTGACGGCGTCGTTATCCTGGTGCCAGTAGAGGCTATTACGTAACTCTTCTTCACTGATCTGATGATAATCACACAGCCAGTGAATAAGCGACTCATGAAGGTTATCCCGTTCTTCAACACTTAAATAGAGCTCGGTGCGGTTACATGTCGACAGCACCACACCGCCCTGCACCATTGGCTGCGAGAGCAGACTTTCCAGCGCCTGATCAAGCGTTTCCGGCGAAAACGTAATACGCTCTCGCAGCGAAACAGGGGCTGTTTTATGGTTAATGCCGAGCGCTAAAAGGGTCATGAGTGCGGGAATAGTACCAACGTTGATAAGGTTAGACTGTGCGCATCATACAGGATGAGCGAGGTCAATAAAAGAGAGCGCCCCCTTTTGGAGTAATCGGTAATTTAATGATTTAAGACAACTTGACCGTAGACGCTACCAGCCCCTGGCGCTAGCATTAAGACAATTAACCGCAACGTATCTCAAGGACGTGTCATTACTATGACTTTGCCGACTTCCAGACTCATCCGCCTGCTCCCGCTGGCAAGCCTCGTTCTCAGCGCCTGTACCCTGAATGCCCCGAAAGGCCCAGGGAAAAGTCCCGATGCGCCGCAGTGGCGTCAGCATCAGCAAGAGGTGCGTGCGCTGAATCAGTTCCAGACCCGGGGTGCCTTTGCATTTATCTCCGATCAGCAAAAAGTCTATGCCCGCTTCTTCTGGCAGCAGACGGGGCAGGAGCGCTATCGTCTGTTGTTGACCAACCCGCTTGGCAGCACCGAGCTTGAACTGAATGCCGCTCCGGGTACGGTTGAGCTGGTGGATAATAAAGGCCAACATTATAAAGCTGATGACGCCGAAGAGATGATTGGCAAGCTGACCGGAATGCCTATTCCACTCAACAGCCTGCGTCAGTGGATTGTGGGTCTGCCGGGCGACGCCACAGATTACAAGCTGGATGACCAGTTCCGTCTGAGTGAAGTCAACTACAGCCAGAACGGCAAAAACTGGAAAGTGGTTTACAACGGCTATGACACTCAGACCAAACCAGCGCTGCCTTCTAATCTGGAGCTGAGCGATGGCGGCCAACGCATCAAGCTGAAAATGGATAACTGGATCGCCAAATAATGATGACGCAGTGGCCCTCTCCGGCAAAGCTTAATCTCTTTTTGTACATTACAGGTCGACGGACCGACGGTTATCATAATCTGCAAACGCTGTTTCAGTTCCTCGATTATGGTGACACCCTGCATATCAGCCCCCGGCACGACGGGGTGATTCGCCTGCTGAATCCGGTCGAGGGGGTAGCGGACGAAGAGAATCTGATTGTCCGTGCCGCCCGCTTACTGATGGCGGCGGCGCAGAAGACCGGCCGTCTGCCGGCAGGTAGCGGTGCCGACATTGGTATCGACAAACGTCTGCCGATGGGCGGAGGGCTGGGGGGCGGTTCTTCTAACGCAGCCACTACTCTGGTGGCGCTCAACCATCTCTGGCAATGTGGACTTAGCGAAGATGAACTGGCAACGCTGGGTCTCAACCTTGGCGCGGACGTGCCGGTTTTCGTGCGGGGGCGCTCTGCGTTTGCCGAGGGGGTGGGCGACAAGCTCACACCCGTTAACCCTGCCGAAAAATGGTATCTGGTTCTGCATCCGGGCGTGCATATTTCGACCCCGGTAATATTCAACGATCCGGAACTGCCACGAAGCACACCCGCCCGGTCAATCGAAACGTTACTAAAATGTGAATTCAGCAATGATTGCGAGGTTATCGCAAGAAAACGTTTTCGTAAGGTTGATGAGGCGCTCATCTGGCTGTTAGAATACGCGCCGTCGCGCCTGACTGGCACCGGAGCTTGTGTTTTTGCTGAATTTGACACAGAGCTTGCTGCTCGTCAGGTGTTAGAGCAAGTCCCGGCGGGTTTGTCCGGTTTTGTGGCGCAGGGCGTCAACCTATCGCCACTTTCCAGAAAACGTGCCGGGTAGCTGAGTTTCGGTGACAACGTCACCTTGTTCCAGACGTTGCATCGCGCTCTTTAATACACCGCCTGAAGGGAATATTGCCTGGCCCGCACAGTTTTTGGCTTATTCTTTTCATCAATGGACGCATGCCTGAGGTTCTTCTCGTGCCTGATATGAAGCTTTTTGCTGGTAACGCCACCCCGGAACTAGCACAACGTATTGCCAACCGCCTGTACACTTCTCTCGGCGACGCCGCCGTAGGTCGCTTTAGCGACGGCGAAGTCAGCGTACAAATTAACGAAAATGTACGCGGTGGTGATATTTTCATCATCCAGTCCACTTGTGCTCCAACTAACGACAACCTGATGGAATTGGTCGTTATGGTTGATGCGCTGCGCCGTGCTTCCGCAGGCCGCATTACCGCTGTTATTCCTTACTTTGGATATGCTCGTCAGGATCGCCGCGTGCGTTCTGCTCGTGTGCCTATCACCGCTAAAGTCGTGGCTGATTTCCTCTCCAGCGTTGGCGTTGACCGCGTCCTCACCGTTGACCTGCATGCTGAACAGATTCAGGGCTTCTTTGACGTTCCGGTCGATAACGTATTCGGCAGCCCTATCCTGCTCGAAGATATGCTGCAGAAAAACCTCGATAACCCTATCATTGTTTCCCCGGATATCGGCGGTGTTGTTCGCGCTCGCGCTATCGCCAAGCTGCTGAACGACACTGACATGGCAATTATTGACAAACGTCGCCCGCGCGCGAACGTCTCTCAGGTGATGCATATCATCGGTGATGTTGCAGACCGCGACTGCGTTATGGTTGATGACATGATCGATACCGGTGGTACGCTGTGTAAGGCCGCAGAAGCGCTGAAAGAACGTGGTGCAAAACGCGTATTTGCTTACGCCACACACCCTATCTTCTCCGGCAATGCCATCCAGAACATCAAAAACTCTGTGATTGATGAGTTCATCGTCTGCGATACCATCCCGCTGACGCCTGAAATCAAAGCGCTGGAAAAAGTCCGCACGCTGACACTGTCAGGCATGCTCGCCGAAGCGATTCGTCGCATCAGCAACGAAGAATCCATTTCTGCAATGTTTGAACACTAACAGAAATCGGCACAGAAACCCGCTACGGCGGGTTTTTTTATTGTTGTAATTTATTTGTATGACTTATTAAAACCAGGTGTCTGTTTTGTCTAACTGATGTTTACGCAGGGAAGAACATCGCTATGAATAAACTCTTTTCCTCACATGTCATGCCTTTCAGTGCGCTGATTGAAGCCTGCTGGAAAGAAAAATACAGCGTGGCGCGTTTTACCCGCGATGTCATTGCGGGCGTGACCGTGGGAATTATTGCCATTCCGCTGGCGATGGCGCTGGCGATTGGCAGCGGCGTCGCACCCCAGTATGGGCTTTACACCGCCGCTATTGCCGGGTTTGTTATCGCACTGTCCGGTGGCTCTCGTTATAGCGTTTCCGGACCAACCGCGGCGTTCGTCGTCATTCTTTATCCCGTTTCCCAGCAGTTTGGCCTGGGGGGATTACTCGTTGCGACACTGATGTCCGGCCTGTTTCTGATCCTCTTTGGCCTTGCCCGCTTTGGGCGGCTGATTGAATACATCCCACTGTCAGTCACGCTGGGATTCACCTCAGGTATCGGCATCACCATTGGTACTATGCAGATTAAAGATTTTCTTGGTCTGCAGGTGCCCCATATGCCCGAACACTATTTGCAAAAAATCGGGGCACTGGGGATGGCGTTGCCGACCTTTAACCCCGGTGATGCCGCCATCGGTATTATTACCTTAGGTACGCTTATATTATGGCCGCGATTGCGTATTCGTTTACCGGGGCATCTGCCGGCCCTGCTGGCAGGCTGCGCCGTGATGGGCGTCGTCAATCTTCTGGGGGGGCAGGTCGCCACCATTGGTTCACAGTTTCATTATGTGCTTGCCGATGGCAGTCAGGGCAACGGCATTCCACAACTGTTACCGCAACTGGTTTTACCCTGGAACCTGCCCGACTCCACTTTTACGTTGAGCTGGGCGTCACTGCAGGCGTTGTTACCCGCCGCCTTTTCGATGGCGATGCTGGGCGCGATTGAATCGCTGCTCTGCGCGGTAGTGCTCGACGGCATGACCAGCACGCGCCACAAAGCCAATAGTGAGTTGATTGGCCAGGGGCTGGGTAATATCATCGCCCCCTTCTTTGGGGGTATCACCGCAACCGCCGCGATTGCCCGTTCTGCGGCGAACGTGCGCGCCGGGGCGACGTCGCCGGTTGCCGCCATTATTCATTCGATACTGGTCATACTGGCCCTGTTGGTTCTCGCCCCCCTGCTCTCCTGGCTACCGCTGTCAGCAATGGCAGCTCTGTTGCTGATGGTGGCGTGGAACATGAGCGAAGCGCATAAGGTTGTGAACCTTCTGCGTCGGGGACCGAAAGACGACATTATCGTTATGCTCATCTGCATGTCGCTCACCGTGCTGTTCGATATGGTTATCGCCATCAGCGTTGGTATCGTTCTTGCCTCGCTGTTGTTTATGCGGCGCATTGCCCGCATGACTCGCCTCGCACCGGTCAGTGCTGAAGTGCCTGCCGATGTGCTGGTGCTGCGGGTGATTGGCCCCATGTTCTTTGCAGCCGCTGACGGCCTCTTTACCGACCTTGAATCGCGCATCAAAGGCAAACGCATTGTGGTACTGAAGTGGGATGCGGTCCCGGTGCTGGATGCCGGAGGGCTTGATGCCTTCCAGCGTTTCGTTAAACGCCTGCCGGAAGGTACCGAGCTTCGCGTAAGTAATCTTGAATTTCAGCCGCTGCGCACGATGGCCCGTGCCGGCATTCAACCCATCCCTGGGCGATTGTCCTTCTGGCCAGACCGTGAGGCGGCGTTAGCTGATTTATGATGCGTGGGATGCGCAACAACGTTTGCGCATCATTACCTCAATCGCGCCCTGCAGCCAGTGCAGTACCGCAGGCGTCATCCAGGTGCCTTTCATAAGATGCGGCTCCTGCTGCATGGCCAGGCGGAATTTCTGCTGAGTCTGCGGATCCGTTCCGGCATAAGACTCAAAGAGCGCAAGCCAGTTTTCCGCCAGTGCCTGCGCCTCATCAGAGTGAGGGGCCAGTGCATCCCGCGTTGCCTGGTGCAGACGTGCGACCAGCGGTGGCCACGCCATCATGCGGTCAAAATAGTGAGCCCGGGTAAAGGCCATCTCCGGCTCAGATAAATAGTGCTGCCAGATGGCGAACTTGCTTTCAGCAAAAGCGCGAGTGATGTAATCGATAACCGCCTCGTCGATGCCGGTCTGTTCTCGCATTTGCGGCTCAACCATATGCATCTCATTCAGACGGGTAAGGAAATCCGGCCGACCTGCCGTATCTTCCTCAAGCCGTGTCATCCAGCGCGTGGCAAGTTCCATTGCGCGCAGGTCATTCACCGGGCAACGGCTCTGCATAAGACGGCGCACCTCCTTAACCATCGCCGTCCACTCCTGGATACGGGCTTCATCATGGCTCACAAATGGCAGCGCCTTTAACTCTTCTTCACTAAACCAGCGGTCGTACATTTTCATTAACTCCAGCGTCTGTAACCAGGACTCCAGATCAGGTTCAGCGCCGCCGGACAACCCATCCCGTAACGTTACCAGTTGCTCACGCAGCGTCTGAATATTACGCATTTGCGCATCAAGCAGTGTGATTTGGTCGTTGAGCAGAGCATCCAGAGGACGCGTCTCCTTTGCCAGATAATCCGCGATAGCTGCCAGGGTCATACCTGCTTTCGTGAGCACCTGTATTCTTTGCAGACGCTTCACATTATTAAGATTGTACAGGCGATACCCGGCAGCGCTTCGGGCGGAAGGGATAAGCAGTCCGATCGATTCATAGTGATGCAGTGTGCGAACGGTGATACCTGCGCGACGCGCCAGCACACCTGACTGAATTAACATGACGGCTCCTTATCTTCCCCACAATCCAGACTCTCAGGCCTGACGTTACGTTAGGGTCAATATAAAAGCCAAAAAAAACGGTTTCCAGTGGAAACCGCTTCTGCGCCATCGCGAATTAGTGGTGACCGTGACCGTCACGGCGGCAGCGTTTATCATAATGACGTACCCACCAATACTTATCGCAGACCTGTTCGTGGCCGCCAATACGCGCGCCGGCGAGCCAGAGCACGGCCCCGACGAAGATACTCAGGATAGCCCCGTGGGCAAAAAACTGGGGTAAATTAAGTTGAGGCAGCTGATTTAACACGGAATAGCTCACGCCGACGACCATTACCACTAATCCCAGGCCCATGAGTACATTACCGAGTAACGAAGCGTTTTTGCGTTTCATAGTGTCACCTCCGGAACGATGGGTTGAACAGGAATAACCCCACTCAATGATTGGGTAAAGTATAGTCAGTGCGGTATGAGCTGATTGCGGTTAGGATCACATTTACTCATATTGAGGCAACATAAGTTTACAAATAAGCCCATGAAATGCATGTAATTCTAATGGTTCATTTCTGAAATCATTTCCCCTTTTGCCGTTTCGACCCGAGGACTTTGTTTTCGGGCGATGCACAACGTAAACTACGCGCTGGTTATTGACCTGGTCAGGAAAAGAAAGTGACGATAAAACTGATTGTCGGGCTGGCGAACCCGGGGGCTGAATATGCAGCCACGCGCCACAATGCCGGCGCGTGGTATGTGGATCTACTGGCAGACCGTTTACGTGCCCCGCTGCGCGAAGAGCCGAAATTTTTTGGTTACGCTTCACGAATAAATATCGCGGGCGAAGATATACGCCTGTTGGTCCCTACGACCTTCATGAACCTTAGCGGTAAGTCCGTTGCGGCAATGGCGACCTTCTATCGCATTAACCCGGATGAGATCCTGGTGGCACACGATGAACTGGATCTGCCGCCAGGCGTGGCAAAGTTTAAGCTCGGCGGCGGGCATGGCGGGCATAACGGTTTAAAAGACATCATCAGTAAGCTTGGTAATAACCCCAACTTCCACCGTTTACGCCTTGGAATTGGCCATCCGGGCGATAAAAACAAAGTTGTTGGTTTTGTACTGGGTAAGCCACCAGCTTCAGAACAAAAATTGATTGACGAAGCGGTAGATGAAGCGGTGCGTTGTACAGAGTTATGGCTTAAGGACGGCCTGGCCAAAGCCACCAGCCGACTCCATACCTTCAAAGCGCAATAAGCCCCCCGGTTGGCATTTATGCCGCGCGATACAACGGTTACGTGTATAATAGGCAGAGTTATCAACTTTTATACAATCTGTTTCATCTAACAGGTTGATTATTCAGAAATTAAGGTAATTACATTATGGGATTCAAATGCGGTATCGTTGGCCTGCCCAACGTAGGTAAATCCACCCTGTTCAACGCGCTCACCAAAGCCGGTATCGAAGCGGCTAACTTCCCCTTCTGTACCATTGAGCCGAACACCGGTGTCGTACCGATGCCCGATCCGCGTCTGGACAAACTGGCAGAGATCGTTAAACCACAGCGTATCCTGCCGACCACGATGGAATTCGTCGATATTGCCGGCCTGGTTAAAGGGGCGTCGAAAGGTGAAGGTCTGGGCAACCAGTTCCTGACCAATATTCGTGAAACCGAGGCCATCGGTCACGTGGTTCGCTGCTTTGAAAACGACAACATTATCCATGTAAATAACAAAGTTGATCCGGCAGACGACATTGAAGTTATTAACACCGAACTGGCCTTGTCCGATCTGGATACCTGCGAACGCGCCCTGCACCGCGTGCAGAAAAAAGCCAAAGGCGGTGATAAAGATGCCAAAGCGGAACAAGCCGCGCTGGAAAAATGTCTGCCACAGCTGGAAAACGCTGGCATGCTGCGTGCGCTGAAAAATCTGACGGAAGAAGACAAGGCTGCCATTAAATATCTGAGCTTCCTGACGCTGAAGCCGACAATGTACATCGCCAACGTCAACGAAGACGGTTTTGAAAATAACCCGTACCTCGATAAAGTACGCGAAATTGCTGCTGCTGAAGGTTCCGTGGTAGTGGCGGTGTGTGCTGCCGTTGAGTCTGATATTGCCGAGCTAGATGATGCTGACCGCGAAGAGTTTATGGCAGAGCTGGGGATTGAAGAGCCGGGACTGAACCGTGTGATCCGTGCCGGTTATGAACTCCTGAACCTGCAAACTTACTTCACGGCTGGTGTGAAAGAGGTGCGTGCATGGACTATCCCTGTCGGCGCTACCGCACCACAGGCCGCCGGTAAAATTCACACCGACTTCGAAAAAGGCTTTATCCGCGCCCAGACTATCGCCTATGAAGATTTCATCACCTACAAAGGTGAGCAAGGCGCTAAAGAAGCCGGGAAGATGCGTGCTGAAGGTAAAGAGTACGTGGTTAAAGATGGCGACGTCATGAACTTCCTGTTCAACGTCTAAATAAGTTTTGTTATCTCATGAGGTTTCATCAAATCTCATGAAAATGACAAAAACAAAAAAATCCACGCAATTGCGTGGATTTTTTATTTTATAAAGTCTCAACTCATCTCGTAACAACGCAGTCAAGAATGAGTACATTGATGTGTACAACATTCTTTCATCTTCATTTTAAGTGATTACAATAACGGTTTAATAAATATACCAGGCTCGTTAAACTCGCCATCGCACAACTGGCACTTGCCATCAATAGTTTCCCATGTACGCCCCACGCCTTCACGCATCAGCTCAATTGTGCGGTCGCGGTACCGACGAAAATGAAGTATTCCAGTTGAGTTTCCCCAAACTCAGGCCAGCAGCCGAAATTACTAAAAGCAGCCTGCCATCTGTTATTTCTTTCATTTGGCATATGAAAAAGCTATACAGGATGCTCATTGGGTAGGAAAGGAATAAAACTAGCTGAACCGCCTGAGGCTGTGTTTGCCCGGACATGACCATCAAAAAAAGTAATTGCAGGTAGCTTTAATACTTTCAACATATATCACCTGGTCACCAGCCAGCTCTCTGATGAGCAGATATACTTCACATCGCTGAATACTCATTATTAATCCTGTGGTTACGGAAAGAAGTAGAAGACAATTATTCCCCTGCTGTTGCAAGAGCTAAAGCAAATAATGAATTGTCAGCAGTAGAAATTTACAGTTATTTGACAGATGCCCCAATCTCAAACATTTTGGACACAGTCTTATTCAGTTCCTCGTTGCTCAGCGCCAACTGGGCCGCCAGGTAGAAGAGGATATGTAGAGAAATCGCGCGCGGGTTCTCGCCGCCGATGTATTTACGCCATTAGCTATTGCTGGCCACGCCTGCAAGATCCGCCATATAGATGTCGGTATAGGATAGGCTCTCTTTCAGACGTTTAGGTCTTCCATAAATCCCGGCCTGCCACGTAAACCATCAGAACCGCCAGCCGCTTTTCAGTGGAAATACACCTAGACCCGATTTGCATCTGCCAGGCGCCGCTTTTCGCTCAAAGCAGACGTCTTACCCTTCGGTCTGTCCCCTTTATACCTAAACTAAAATCCGGCCTATTGTCACGCATTAAAGTGTTGATGTAAGTATGGACATGATTTATTGCGGCTGCCAAGTTTCAAGGTTTATCAGTGTCATTACTTATTCCCTCTATGTGTTGATGGTGATGAGGTAAATTAATTGCTCGACAATGTCGGCTTCATCGGGAATCAGATCGACACTCGCCACCTGTAATCGTTGCAACCGTTCTTCGCCCGCTAAAATCCTATAGCCTGCATTCAATATCTGATCTCCCAAACCTGCATGATGTGGATAGAGGAGCATGACTTTCGGGCAGTGATAAAGCTGGGCGTAGGCCATCATCTGATAGACATCGGCTTGTGATACGCCGCCTTTTGCATTTTCAGAATGATGTCCGATACGCTTCCATTTAGTATCTATGATCATAACAATCTGATGGTTCTGCTCGATAAGCAGGTCCGGACGGGTCTGGAAGCGTGGTGTGCCTTCTTTTGCGTCCTCGATCAGACAGTATAATCTGCCTGCCTGCGCACGAACCGTCCATTCCGTACCGCGTACAGCACGCTTCGCCAGTGCCGCTATATATGCCTCGAACAGATCGTTCATCGGGAAAAGCAGTGTAATCCCGTTCTGCGCTCGCTTATCGTGGTGTGTAGCCTGCCAGTCGCGTCGCAGGAGAAGACGTGCGAGATTGTAGAGTGCTTCCCAGCGATGATTGGTTCGGTCGATCCGCACCTGTGGCCAAGGCAGGTGACTCAAGGGGACATCGCTAACACCCGCCAGCAGGATACGTAATTCATTCAGACGGCGAAGCGTATCAGCAGCTCGGGCATAATGGTGAAGTAAAACTACACACGCCTTCATAATTCGAAGTAGGCTGGTATCAGCCGATAGAACGTCGTAACGACAGGCGAGACGGTCAGGGCGAACGGCAAGCGTAGTGAATTGTCGTTTGATATTGAGCCTTCCGCGCAATGAGGGCAAATCGTCTTCCTGTGCCAAATAGGCGCGCGGTAATCCCCGATGTACTTCAGACAAGAGTAGATCGGCGAACAAGCGGATAAGTATCTCTAGCAAGCTTTCAGCTTGTCTCGCCATTGTTGCAGCCTGTCCATTGCCGAGTTTAAGGCCGAGGGCGACATCAAGCATACGTATCAGGCGATTGCGTATTGTGGCGTCCGGTTCTCTCGTCTCGTTGTCGAATTTAGGCAGGATCTCAAGGCTACATCCCGGAGCGGCAATGACCCCAACCATTTGCCCGGCAATAATTTTGTTATGGCGATCGATTAAGATATTGCTACCGTGCCGATTTGCCAACGGATGCTCGCGCGCCGCCGTAAGCAGCGCGTTAGCCTGAGGGCGAGTAAAAGCATGAGGAGCATTTATGTTGCTTTCCGTGCTCACATAAACAGCACCCCATTCGCGAACCGTGAGGTGCGTCATTCTTTCGATTCACCAGCCACCTCAAGAGCGGTGACATTTAACGTCCTGGCTTTGCCTATCAGTCGATCAAAGGCGTCATTTCTGAACGGTGCACGTACCGACCAGCTTGATAATGGTTCCCCCTCTATTCCGGGTGGCGGTAAAATCTGCTCTTCCTGCATAAAACCATCGCCCAGCACTGCCGCGATTCGGCTCCAGTCCTCGAAGAAATACTCTTGTAACAGCGGTATGACCTTATTGCGCACTGCATCTTCAACTTGTGCCTTGGATTCACAATTGATAAAAAAGGCGTGTCCAATGCGATATTCCCGGCCTATAAGATATTCAATTCGCTGGTTGATGGTATTCAGAACAGCTTTGAGATCGATCCCCTCGACTTCACTTAGCAAGGTCGCGTCGGGAGCCATTTCCCGAAAGTTGAATCGCCGTCTTAATGCTGTGTCGAGCAATGCGATGGATCGATCGGCGGTATTCATGGTGCCTATGATATGAAGGTTGGCGGGGATGCCAAAATCTTTCTTTTTCGAATAAGGCAGAGTTACGGTGAGTGCATCAGGCATTCCCAGACGTTTATCTGGCTCAATTAACGTAATCAGTTCACCGAACACTTTCGAGATATTTGCCCGGTTGATCTCATCAATAATGAGGACGAACTGTTCTGGTTGCCCTTTTACATCGGAACTATTATCCAGATTCTCTGTACTCGAAAGCAGTCTGCCTAGCGCCGGGATATTCACACAACTGGTGGCAATGGAATAGAGCTTTCGCATGGTGAAGTCACCATCGATAATGGTATCGAGTGGCAGTGGTTCATCAAGAGTTAGTAGCCAGCGAACTGGGCGGCGGTGGGCATAGTAACCTTCGGCTTCAGGAACGAAATAGTAATCACCAGTGATTTCAGCGATAGCGCGAAACGCAGTGTTCCCATAAGGGACAATCACGATATCACCAGGCTTCATTTCGCAACGGAAAGGATAGGTTTGCGTCCAGTTACTAGGCGTCAGGTTCCCAGGATTTTGCTTGATCCATTCATCATGAATCGCGTGGAACGATGAAAATCTATCCGCACTCCAGTCTATGGTCCCACCCCAACCCAGTGCGATATACCCGTTGTCGCGAGCATCTTCATACACATCGTCTTCGGTGCCGATTGTCCCTTGCCCCATTTTCCAGAAGCGTTTTTGGGACAGTTGCAGTGCCGAGGCATCCGTCTGTGCACGGGGTTGTGTTCTAGCCTGATCAGCAAGGGCGCAAATTTCTCTGAAGAGCCCCGGCGTAGGCATGAGTCTGAATCCTGCAGACGAAGACTCATCTTCACCGATTTCTGGGCGAAGGCCCTCAACGAAGGTTTCGTAGTCATAGCTCTGATGGAAGGTGACGAAAGAGATCCTCTTTTCTGCCATCAGTTCGTTATAGCGCGCCATCAGGGCCGCACGCCCATCTTTTGAGTTCGGATAGGCGTCTTTGCCATCACAGAGCGCTACAGCTTCACTCGCCGTGTGATAGGTCTTTCCGGTACCAGGAGGACCGTAAAAAATAAGGTTAGTCGGAGTTGGTTTATTATGGGCCACCAGTTCGCTTCCTTTCGTAAGGATGAACGTATATTTCCGGGTTGTGCTCTTTTTAGGCCCCTCCGTCACCGGAGGGGGAACATCCGCTAGCTCCTGAAATTTTTGACCATCAAGAGCCTGACAGATGTTCGGCCATCCCTTGTCGAGACCCATTTCAGTATTCAGAGGACCAACTACTAAAGTGACACTGGAGTCACCCCGCTCTCTGGCTGGTGTGATGTAGTTTTCAAGGACATAATCCCGAATTTCGTCGGCCTGAGAGTTATCACCGCTCAGGAAGCGTCCATATTGCCCGAGCCAGCTATTCCAGTTGGACAATCGGTTAATCGGTCGCTCTGATTCAGGCATTAGCAACCGATATTCGTCACCGTTGTGTTTAGCATCACGGCGAATTTCTTTAATCCGCTTTCGCAATTGCGCAAACCCATCCGCCTTGTAGGCTGAATCCAGATCTGCATGAGGAGAGCCCAGCGCGGCGAGATTTTTTTCGATAGTTTTGACAGCATAAATACGAGAGTTGAGGCCCGTTGGTGATGTAGCGCCTCTGATTTCCAACCATTCCCGAAATTCAACTTCGAGCATTCCCGATGTCCTATCAATTAAGGTTGACTCACTGGCTGCTATCATCCTGGATAATGGGAGAGTCAACAAGGATACTGTGTGTCAGAACAGCATTTATTTCACCTCATGGACAGCAACGTTTACTGCCAGGCTACCACCAGCACACTTTCAGTAGACTTACCCCGCGCCAGGCTCATTTTAAGCCAACTGCCGGAAGAACTCGCAGATATAGATATAGGCAGGGAACGGCTAAGCCAGCTCTTACTGCAGTGACCTTTGGGCAAGAACACGCCCTGCCCCTCAGCCATTATTCAAATCCATAATCAGCAAGAGACAAAATCACTACTGCTTTGATAGAAGAGTGCTTCGTCGAAGGTAGTTGTTTTGTGATTCTGAAATTTTTAGAGCTTGAACGTAAAACCCATTTTTCAAAATTGGGCACTTTACGGGTTTTTATTTTTCCATCTTCAAATCTGGAAAGTGCACGGTAAAAACCGGCCCCTACACCGATAGAGAACGCTTCAAGTATAAGGGCGTCAATATCATCACCCACTCCATTTGCCGTGCGAAACTTCATTTGGGCTATGAGGTTCTCTAATTTTTCCGTTGGGAACATGCCTTCTGCTTTGACGTCAAACTCGTCTTCAAACCGGCTCACAACTTTATTAATGGACTGTGAGTGAGCTTCTATTCTGATCTTGTTGTACATGGTCTTACCGTGACTAAAATAGTACCATCATTATGAGCTGTGTATGGCCGGTCAAAAGAGCATCAGATCCGTTAGAATCCATTGACACCATACGCAAAGTATACGCCAATGTTACTACCGACTAGCTTCATATCTATAGGGTAGTCAGGTTAAAATTAAAAAAAGCTTTTTTTCCGCATGAGATTGCTCCTTAACAAAAATTTACAACATGTACTCATGTTTTTCTGCTGTTAAATCCTTTTTCAGCTTCTTCACGAACATGCTCAGATACTTTCATAGTTCTTTGCAATATAGTTCATGAAATGACATAGTCATAAGAAATTATTATTTATTACAAAGAAAATATAGATGCATAATTATTGATGAACAAAACCTTTACTCAATATAAGAGTACCCATTCCAAATATTAATAACCCTCACCTCTTCTCATTACAGTGAATCGCCACGGATAGTCTAGACACTTCCGAACCGTTAATAATACTGGTTTTCATATTCTGTCCGTGACATCTGATCGCCAGAACCATACCGACGCTTACTGTTATAAAACATTTCGATGTAATCAAAAATATCGCTGCGGGCTTCTTCCCGCGTTCCGTAAATCTTTTTCTTTATCCGTTCACGCTTCAGCAATTGGCAAAAGCTTTCTGCAACCGCATTATCGTGGCAGTTACCGCGACGGCTCATGCTGCCCTCCAGTCCGTGTGATTTCAGGAACGACTGCCACTCATGGCTTGTGTACTGCCTGCCCTGACCCGAATGAACCAGCACCTTTTTTTGGGGATTACGCCGCCATACAGCCATCAGCAGTGCGTTCAGGACAATGTCCTTTGTCATCCGGGATTCCATGGGCCAGCCGATAATTTTGCGTGAGAACAGCTCAACAACCACAGCCAGAGACAGTCAGTCTTCGTGAGTCCTGGTATAGGTTATATCGGTTACCCAACGCTCATCCGGAGCATCCGGATTGCATTAATGAAGCCGTTTTCACAATGAGAGCCTCACGACTGTCGCCTGGCGCGGTCTACCGGCCTGGCGGTAAACGTCTAGAAAGATAACGGTAAGGGCGTAAGTGCACTTTCCCCCGAGCCTCATTATTGTCCGGCTAAGGCGAGCCTGATGCCGACCGCGATAAACGCCAGCGCCACGCCCCAACGAATGCATCTCATTGCACGGTGATTTTCCACAATCCTGTGACTTACGCCTGAGGCAAAAATGCCATACAGCGAAAAAACAGCAAACGTCATTGCGGCAAAAATAGCCGACAGCATCAGCATAGTCCGGGTGGGGTGCGTATCATGCACTGCGATAAATTGCGGAAGAAAAGCCAGGAAAAATAATGACAGCTTGGGATTAAGAATATTCGCGACCACGGACTGCTTTATCAGGCTGCAATAAGAGAGCGTTGCACCCCTGGCATCAACCGATAACAGACCTCCGTCGCGTAACGTTTGCCACGCCATATAGAGTAAATAAGCCACCCCCGTATATTTCACAACCGAGAAGAGCAGCGGGCTGGCATGTAATAAAGTGGCGAGCCCCGTAACGGCCGCCAGCATATGGGGCAGCACGCCAAGGGTGCAGCCCGCGGCGGTAACGACAGCTCCCCGGGTGCCCTGCCGGAGACCGGCTGCAAGCGTAATAAGCGTTCCGGCTCCCGGCGACAGAATTATCAGTAAAGATGTCACCAGGAAGTCGTTTTCAATCATCATAAATTAAGCCTCACCGCGAGCTGAAAAAGGATTTTCAGTATCCGAATAAGGCCTGTTCGGGTCTTGAATAAAATTGCAGGGTGGTCAGTGCCAGATTCAGCGCCAGTGCTGCGCGAAACGCCCCGGTGTATAACCAAAACTGCGCATGAAAAGACGTGTCATGTGGCTCTGATCGGCAAATCCGGCAGCGGCGGCCGTTTCAGAAAGAGGCATGCCACCAGCGATAAGTTTACGTACCAATCCTAACCGCCGCTGCAGCAGATATGCATGAGGCGTCATTCCACTATACCGCTTAAAGGCGCGCAGGAACTGAAACTGACTGACTCCCGCGCAAGCCGCCAGTTCAGCAAGGGTAACAGCATGTGCCGGGTCGTCATCCATTCTTTCTCTGGCAAAGGCAATGCTTTTTAACGGCAGGTTTTCCTGATGCACGGCGAACTCAGACAGCGTCGACACAATAAGTATTAACGCCTCATCCGCCGCCAACTTTGCCACATCGCCTTCGCCCAGAACCACCGCGTTATATAAGCGGGCGAAGTTTGCCGCCACGTTGTGGTCGGTGAGTACTGGTTGGGTAAATTCCCGGCAGTGGCATTTCCCCTCGCTAATCGCGAGGATGTTGCGATTGATAAGTTCAGGATCAACATAAAGCATCCGCCAGGCGCGGGGGCCGCAGAGTGGGCTCCCGTCATGGACCTCACCGGGATTCACGGTAATAATATCGCCCGCTTTTGACTCAACCTTACCGCGTCCGCTCAGTGATTTTTGCGCGCCGCTGTCCATGAAACCGATGCCGAACTGGTCATGCGTATGGCGGCCAAATGCAAAGTCACTGTCGGCGCTTACCGCCTCTATCCCGGGAACGGAAACCGGGACAAGCTCTACGGCGTGTTGTCGCATGGTGTCAGCCTTTTTCCTGGCGCAAACGATCGTGTTGTGCCATCTCGTAGTCAATGAATGCGTCTATCATCGCCCGGTAGATTTTCTCAATGATCGCTTCGGGAAGTCCTGTCTGCGCGGCTTTGCCACGAACTTTATCGATGACCTGCTGTACGCGATCCGGGGCGCGAACCGCCGCATGATCGGTCTTGAAGCTGGCGGCAGCGCTAACGCATCTGGCACGTTGAGTTATAAGGTTAACCAGCTCACTGTCAATCTGATCGATCTCTTTTCTGACTTCTTCGATGGTAGAAAAATGCACGCTATGAACCCTTAAACTAGTACAAGAGTTCACAAGGATAGCTTAACGCCTGATAAAGCGCAGCAAAAAAAGGCGTCTTCCTACCCTTGTCCCCGGTTTCTGAAAAGGAAACCCACCTTGAACATTAGCGTTTTTTGATCACCGCAAAATAGCTTAGCCACTGCCTGCCGGGGATGTTTTCCGCAGCACCGTTTACGGTTTCAGCCTCAAACTCATGCAATGACTCAACGATAAAGCGCGCCCGGAAAGTCTCAAAAATTTCATCAGCGTTAACCCCCGCATCGTCCTCACTCGCTTTTTTACAGGTCAGAATATAGAGTCGCCCATTATCGTTAAGTAATTTTTCAACGATATCGAGGTAAGCCGCTTTTCTCATCTCATCGCCTGAAAAGATATGGAACAGGCCGCTGTCGATAATGGTCTGAAACTTCCGATCCCAGTTACCTATAGTGAAGAAATCTTCAACCATAAAGTCGATATCAAGACCAGCCGCCTTCGCTTTCGCCCTCGCCCGCACGACAGCTTCTTCAACAAAATCAATCCCGGTCACCTGCTCACCACGCGCAGCAAAATACGCGGCAAGCGTACCCGTACCACAACCAATATCCAAAACTGGCCCGCGTATATCCGCCGCGTGCTCAATGAAAGGCTTTTGTGGGCGACCGGTATCCCATACTGGCCTGGCATTATCGGCATAATGCTCTCTGAAGCCTGCCTGATGGGCTTTACTGTCGATCGTGCTCATGACTGTTTTCCTTTTTTGTAGTCACTGATATAGGCGTTCGCTCCTTGTGCACGTGCGCTGTGTTCCTCCGGATGGTGTTGGGCCTGGGCGTTCTCCTCCCGGCGCAGGTTATACATATGAATGGCGCCATCCAACGCCCTGCGGATAACCGCGCCGAGTGGGACATCTATGCCGAGCTCCTCTTCTAACTGTTCCTTCCAGTCTGTAAAAACCTTCAGTTGCTCATCCGTCAACCGTACGGTGACGACATTACTTTTTCTGCTCATCTTTGTCTCATCTTCAGGGTGCAAGTAATGTATACAATGTATACATTACTTGCGAAATAAGCAACAGCCCTTTTTTAATGCATTTTTTCAAGAAGAAACCAGGAGTGAAGGAGAGGGCCATCGCATGACATTGGGTTGCAGAAATCATTTTCCCTTATTAGACAAAGAGGCGTTAAGCGCACAACATGGACGGCACGCTCGCGGTCAGAGGTGTAGATTTCGCACGGTAGATCTTCAACAGGAAAGGCAATGAATATTATCGATATCATCATGTCAGCAGGGAAAGCCTCTGTTGATGTCGCGCTTTATACTCTCATCCCCGTTATGATCATTATGCTCATCGTAATGAAGTATCTCGAAGCGAAAGGGGTAGTGGATGCCGTCGTTCGACTCACCTCCCCGGTCCTCAGGCCCTTTGGCATTTCAGGGATGGCTGTTTTTGCGCTGATCCAGCTTAATTTCGTGAGCTTTGCCGCCCCCATTGCCGCGCTGGCGATGATGGAAAAACGCGGCACCCCGGAGCGCCAGCTGGCTGCGGCACTGGCGATGCTCTTTGCTATGGGGCAAGGCAATGTCTTTTACCCTTTGATCCCCTTCGGTTTGCACTGGGGAAGCGCCATCTGCATTTCTGTCCTGGGGGGATTGATTGCCGCCGCGTCTACATACCATCTCTTTGGCAAAAAGCTCTCAATGACAGGCGCAGACAGCGACGCGCCGGAAACGCCGAACGATAAAAGCGCAGCCGGACTCATCAGCATAATTAATGGTGCCGGCGCTGACGCAATACGTCTGGCCCTGGGATCGCTACCTATGCTGCTACTCTCCCTGACCGTCGTCGGCGTGCTCAAAGAGGCCGGTTTCATCACCCTGCTCACCACCCTGTTTTCTCCGGTTCTGGCCTGGTGCAATATTCCGGAGGTTTACATTCTGCCGACGCTGACCAAATTTCTGGCGGGTGGCACCGCCTATTTCGGCGTCATTTCTGAATTACTCAAAAAAGGGCTGGTGACGCCGGAACAGGTAAATGCTTCCGCAGGTTTCCTGATCCAGACCTTTGATTTGCCAGGTGTGGGGATCTTTTTAGGCATTGCCAGCCGGTTTGTCAGACTTTTCCGCTATGTCATACCGGGGGCCATTGTAGGTATCGCGGTGCGCACACTCATCCACGCTTGCCTGTTCTGAGCTTACTTCCGCCTGGCTGAACCTGTCATGACAGCGGCAGGTTCAGCCATTCGCCCCTTCATTCACCCTGCGGGCCACGCAGCATAGCGGGCACGCGCAAATCCCTGGGGTTCGTCGTCGGTGGTCGTTAATGAGTTAATGCTTTGTTTCGCGCTATTCCAGTCGTCGGCTATCCGGAATTACCGCAGTAAGTGGGGTGCAGAAAACGTGCTACGCCAAATGGCACGGCACGTTGAATGTCAGAAATTTTTGTCAATTGATAGGGTAATATTTCTCTGCTGGTAGTCGTAAAAATCAATATTGCTGTTGACCCGCTTATAGGTAAAGTTCAGTTTTGGCATCACGCCAAAGAAATAGAGATCCCGGTGCCAGAGCGACAAATTATAGAGCTGCTCTGTGTCCTTTCTGCGCGTAAGGAAAATATCGTTATTGCCGAGATAGCGTCGCTCAGAGAGGGCGGCTGTGGTCGCAAAAGAGATCTGCCACGGCAGGTCAACCTGGACGCCACTTCGCAGGCCGAAGCGGTGGTTAGACTCGCTGCGGGCAAAGGTCTGCTGGTCGAGTAGATCGAAACCGGCAAAGCCCGAGACACGATCGCTGAAGGCATGAGAGAGGGTGGTTGATGAATATCGATTATGTCCGCGTAAAAAATGATAGTCGGCGTCATCGTAATCCAGCTTTTGATACTCAAGCGCCTGACTGACCTGCCAGGTGGGCGAGATTAAATAACTGTACTCGGCGCGAACACCGGGGCCAGAAGAGTAATCCTCAGTGCCATACCATCGCTTTTCATAAAAAGGCAGCACGGCAAATTGTTGACGAAAATTACGCCACTGATAGCCCGCATAGGCACGACTGGTTACATCATCAAAGTCATGGTTATTCCAGTAACTTTTACCATAAACGGTACCCAAAAAGCGTAAACCATGCTGATCGTGAAGTTGCACATCTTTTTGCAGCGATCCGCTAAACCATACGCCTTCGCCTCGCTGCGGAAAACTGTCTTTATTACGAATAAACAGACGGTCGCCAATACGGATGGTTTTCCCCGAGGAGGCATTATTGACATTACTGTCATTCAGATAACTAACGCTTATCGCCCCCGTTAACGCCCCTCCCTTCTGAATACGTTCAAGATAGTAGGCAATGACGTGCTGAATATTCTCAGGCGGGTCACTTTGTAATACCCGGCGGAATTGATAATCGGCCGCGTCGTATTGATGGTTTTCATACATCGCACGGGCCAGATCCAGGCGTACCGCAACAAAATCAGGATGGGCGCTCAGAATGGCGCGATAGTGTGAAATGGCTTCGTCGTACTGCCCCTGACTACGGGCGAGACCCGCTTTTGCAAAGTGAACCAGCACGGGATCCGGGTCTGGCGATGAGGTATAGACAGGTAAAATTGCCTGCACCATCGGCCATTTTTCTTCGCGAACCGCCTGGTCAAGCAGCGCCATCGCAAGCGCTGGCTGCTCCGCCAGTTGGGCATTGGTGACATGGCGCATCCCCTCATTCATCGAAGACGGGTTCGCCGGTGTGGTCAGGCGTTCAAAGTGGGGAGCGGCAGGAATGGCATTGGTATCCGGTGGTGCAGCAAAGGCAACGCTAAGCGGGCACAGCAACGTGACTGCGCCAGTACGCAACATATTCATAGAAGAACTTACCATCAGAAGGTCCGGTCAGACGCGCTGACCGGAAAACGATTTATTGACGCGTTGCGCCAAAGGATGCGTTTTTAGTGGTGTCTGCAAACTGTGCAAGCCCGCCCAACTCTTCTGCTGTGGGGCCATTGAAGTGCCCGGAGAAGGTTCCCGCCTGGCCACCCGACTGCGCATTACCGGTAAAGCCACCGTTGGCAATGGTGCCCTGCATCGCAACATCACTACCGAAGGTATCACTCGCCGCAATGGTGCCGTTGATGGTTTTTGCCGCGAAATCGACATTAAAGCTGGCATCACTGAGGTTGCTTTCACGCATACCGTGACCCACATAGGTTGCCGTGCCCTGGGTCGGCACATTGGCCGCCAGTGTCGCATCTCCGGTGTAAAATACCTCGTGCTGACCTTTCTCGTAATTCGTCCAGGTACCAAACGTGGTGTAACTCATTCGTCCGCAGCACCAGGAGGTAGAGGAGACCGGACTCTTGTCATCCCGGGTCAGCCTCTCGGTCCACACCAGACCTGCGGAGAGACCCGTTCCGCGCATAACATATTCACGACCTTCAGGAGTGGTGTAGGTCCAGCCATAAATGGTACCACCGGTTGCCAGGCTCACCGGCGCAGAAGATGGAGCAGGCGCAGGCGCAGGCGTGCTGGCATTACCGTCCGTATTGCCCGTGTCGGTTTGTACCGGTGCTGTTGTTGCTGGTGGTGTACTGTCACCGCCGCCACCACCCCCGCCGCCACCGCCTCCACATGCCGTGAGAATGAAAGCAGTCAGTAACAAGCCAGGTTTAAAAATCCCCATAAGCTATACGTCCTTGGTTGTGAATAAATTCGCGAAATTTGTAACATAATTTTTGCAAATGAATTTACGCCAAAAAAGATGCCTTCTCTAGAAAATATGCCCTGAGGGCAATAATTCTAAGATTAGTCTTAACAACGAGTTAGTTATTAGATAGCGTTCTCTGCCTTATTAAAAGCAATTTAGCTTAGGGACCAATCTGCGCAGAAAACAGACAAATAATATACAACACCCATAATATTGATGACCAAATCGCCAGACTGTGAAATTTGCCCATGAGAGTCTTTACATTTTTTTCAAGATTTATTATTTTTTTTAACGAAACAATCCTGAACTTATTTTAAACCCCTGAAAAAGGAATAACGTATGCGTCAGACTGAGTTCAAACAACAAGCCACTTCTGCAGTTGTCGGGTATTTTGCTCGTGCCTCGTTGCCTTCTCAGCAGCAGACGCTTGGACAAATTACCCGTGAAATCCTCTCCGCAGGAGAGCGCCTGAACCGTAAAGCACTCTGTGACAAGCTGCTTGCAAAACTGGGTAACTCAACTGACCCTGCAACGGGAAAACATTACCAGGAGCTGCTCAACCTCCTGTTTATCTGATGGGAAATCGGATTGCGTTGCATTCTGGCGCGTCGATGTAAGGCCAGTGCAGGCTTAGCCTCACTGGCTTAAAAGCTCTGAGAAGTGATGGCGTCAGGATATTTCTACAAGGGAAAAAACTGGCATTCAGAGATACGGTTATGTACAGAAGTGAAGAAGAGATCCAGACGGATATCATCGTCGGTGAAGCCGTGATGGAACTGTTGAACGAAGGGGCGGCGATAACCCAGTCCGCTCTGCTTCAACAATTACGCAAAATGGCACGCGACGAAAAAGATAGCGCCCGTAAAGCGGCGTTAACCCTGGCGCTGGCAGAAATTCGCGACAGTATTACGGCCCTTAATCATTCATCAGGTGAGCCTCACCTGCCGAAACGGGATGACGTATCCAGCCGTAATACGAAACATTAATTTTTTGTCCTGAAGGACAGTGGCAACACCGGTGAGTCCAGGCAGAGCTCCCAGATAATAAGGAAAAATTCATGCGTCAGCACACAGCACAAGCAGCCCTGATTAACTTTTTTCACAGCGCGGGAGAGCGACTGGCCGAAGAGACCGAGATGCTCGGCATGGCCGTCAGAACGCTTATTGCCAGGGGCGTCCCCGTTACGAATAAAGCCATCATCCTTCAGCTCATCGCCGACATTGAGAACGCGCAAAGCGCTGCAAGAGTGAATGTGCTTCGCCAGACGCTTGATATTGTCGTAGGTCGCACACCTGACGATATCTGAATCACGCCTTCTTATCGCCTGTGCGGGAACGTGAGCGCTCCCGCTTATCCTTCGGTGACAACCTACTCCTCTTTGCTCACCCGTCTGTGAGACTACCCGCCCTCACCCAGGCTTAACTATAACGTCGTCTCCTGTGTGACTCGCTCCTGCTCTGCACGCCGGGTCGACCACCAGCACAACAGCGATCCCAGACTCACCATCGCCGCCCCCTGCCAGAATGCCAGTGAGAGCGAAGCATCAAGCATAACGGCGGCAATAAAGGCGGATATCACCGGAATAAAATAGGAGGCCGCAGCCAGCAAGGTCACATTACCGTGCAGAATTCCGACATTCCAGGCGGCGTAACCAAAACCCATTGCCATTGCCGCCATCACCAGATGCACAATGACCCGCAGGTTGAATTGCATGGCGGGCTGAGGCGCGCTGAAGAATTTAAGCCACAGGGCCAGGGAAACCAGAATAAAAAAGAACGTGACGCCATTTGCCCCCTGCGCCATTCTCTGCGTCACTACACAGTAGACGGCCCAGATAACGGCGCCGCTTAACGCCAGGCCATAACTGAGCGGGTTTGAAGTGAGGTTGGCGGCAATTTGCCCGAGATCAAACCCCTGTTCACCGCCTAAAACGCGACAAATACCGGCAATCGCCAATAGTATTCCCGGCACAATAAACAGACTGACCGGCTTTCTGTTGACCATCACGGCCAGTAAAATCGTCAACCCAGGCCAGAGGTAATTAACCAGCCCGACTTCTATTGCCTGAGTGGCGGTATTCGCAAAACCCAGCGACAACGACAGGCAGAGCTCATACGCCACAAACAGCAGACTGCCCGTAATAAGATAGCGTCGTGGAAACGTACGCAGGTTCGGCATCCCTACGCAAAACAGCAGCAGCAACGAACTTACGGAGTAAATCATCGCCGCGCCCCCTACCGCGCCAAGCCCTTCACTGACGCTGCGAATCAGCCCGACAATGGTGCTCCAGAGCAGAATGGCGAGGAGTCCCGTCATCGTTGCTTTTTTGTAGTTCATTCCCTTCCCTCTCAGGGCCTTTAACATCTGCCCTTGATACCTGGCTTAAGTGTTAAATCGCCGTTAAAAATGTATGAAGATCTCCGCCCACCCGGTCACACTGAGGTCATGATGGCCTCATTCATTCGCCAGGGCGACCGCAAGAAAAGGTACAACATAAAGTTTCCCCCGTCATTACCTTACACCATCTATATGATTTATTTAGCTAAATATCCAGTCAGGTAATTAATGTTGCTCCCTATCGAGCTCAGTCCATTTTTTGCGGTAGTACCCAAAAAAATTGAGGATACGTGGCAAAGCCTGCTGAATTTTTTAACATCGAGCCCTCGCCATGCGCTCTGTGACCCGCGGTAACGCGCCTGTTCCTGATGCCTGAACACCACCCCTGTCTATACTTCCCACTACAGCACCCGGCAACGGGTGAGAAACCCATCTGACAGGGAGACCTGCATGACACAAACTTCGACGCTCAGCGATCAGGATGTTCAGTTAATAAACCGCTACTGGCGGGCCGCCAATTATCTTTCCGTTGGCCAGATTTACCTGATGGATAATCCATTGCTGCGCGAACCGTTGAAAGCTGAACACATTAAACCGCGCCTGCTTGGTCACTGGGGCACCACGCCCGGTCTTAACTTTATTTACGCGCATCTGAACCGGGTTATCCGTTCCCGCGACCTCAATATGATTTACATCTGCGGGCCGGGACATGGTGGACCCGGTATGGTCGCCAACACCTGGCTTGAGGGGAGTTACAGTGAGATTTATCCGCACGTTGGTCAGAACAGTGACGGCATGAAGACGCTTTTCCGCCAGTTCTCATTCCCCGGCGGAATTCCAAGCCATGCTGCTCCGGAAACCCCTGGTTCGATCAACGAAGGCGGCGAGCTCGGTTACTCACTCTCCCATGCCTTTGGTGCGGTGTTCGATAACCCCTCCCTGATTGCCGCCTGTGTCATTGGCGATGGCGAAGCTGAAACCGGACCACTCTCCTCCAGCTGGCACGGGATCAAGTTTCTTAACGCCGCGCGCGATGGGGCAGTGCTGCCGATTTTGCACCTCAACGGCTACAAAATCGCGAACCCCACGCTCCTCGGCCGCATTTCGGATGAGGATCTGGATCATCTCTTTCGGGGTTATGGTTATGAACCCTACCGGGTAAGCGGCGACGAACCGGAGGCAATGCATCGCCAGATGGCGCAGACGCTGGAAAAGGCGCTGGACGATATACGCGACTATCAGCAGGCCGCCAGAAAAGGTGAATCAGCCGGTGCTGCCCGCTGGCCCATGATAATTCTGCGCAGTCCCAAAGGCTGGACCGGACCGGCCACGGTGGATGGTAAGAAAGTTGAGGGTTTCTGGCGTGCTCACCAGGTGCCCGTTTCGTCGTGTCGGGAAAATGAGGAACATCGTCGGATTCTGGAACAGTGGATGAGGCAGTATGAGCCTGACGATCTTTTCGACCAGCAGGGTGCCCTCAAACCCGAACTGCGCGCACTGGCCCCGGAGGGGGATAAACGCATGGGGGCATCGCCCTGGGCAAATGGTGGCAGGCTGCGCAAAGCGCTACTAACGCCACAACTCAGTGATTATGCCGTTGAGGTGGCATCTCCAGGTGAGACGCAGGCAGAATCTACGGCGGCGCTCGGGGCTTATCTGGCGGGTATTTTTGAGCGTAACCAGGATAATTTTCGCCTTTTCGGGCCTGATGAGACCGCGTCAAACCGACTGAGCCATGTCTTTGACGTCACCAGTCGTACCTGGCAGCTTCCGGTTGAAGATTATGACGAGCAGCTGGCCGCCGATGGTCGGGTGATGGAAATACTCAGTGAGCATCAGTGCCAGGGCTGGCTGGAAGGTTATCTGCTCACCGGTCGCCACGGCTTATTCAACTGTTATGAAGCGTTTATACATATTGTCGATTCCATGTTTAACCAGCATGCGAAGTGGCTTAAAGTCACACGGAAGCTGCCGTGGCGCGAGCCAATTTCATCATTAAATTATCTGCTCTCTTCCCACGTCTGGCGCCAGGATCATAACGGCTACAGTCATCAGGATCCCGGTTTTATTGACCATGTAGCCAATAAAAAAGCCGATATTGTACGTATCTATCTGCCGCCGGATGCCAATACCCTGCTTTGCGTGGCCGATCACTGCCTCAATACCTGGGATCGCATTAACGTCATCATCGCTGGTAAACAACCCGCGCCGCAGTGGCTGACACTCGTGGAGGCGGCCGAGCATGTCGCTGCCGGTATGGGGGTATGGCGCTGGGCGGGTACGGTAGCGGAAGGCGAAACCCCGGATCTGGTGATGGCCTGTGCCGGTGATGTACCAACAATGGAGGCGCTCGCGGCCGTCGACCTTCTGCGCAACGCATGTCCGCAGCTAAGGATTCAGGTGGTCAATGTGGTGGATCTTATGGCGCTTCAGCCCCCTGAGCAGCACCCGCACGGCGTGAGTGATGAAACCTTTGAGGCCCTGTTTACGGCGGATAAGCCGGTTATCTTTGCCTTCCACGGTTATCCCAGCCTCATTCACCGCCTGACCTGGCAACGCGCCGGCCAGCGCAATTTTCACGTGCATGGGTTTATGGAAGAAGGCACCACCACCACACCTTTTGATATGACGGTAATGAATGAACTGGACCGCTTCCATCTGGCCCAGGATGCCATTCAGCGCGTGTATGGTCAGGAGGGGCAAGCTGCAGCAATACTGGATGATCTGCAGGAGAAAATAGCTGCCCATCATCAGTATGTGCGGGAATACGGGGAAGACTTGCCGGAAGTACGTAACTGGAAATGGCCCTCAGCCCAGGGCGAAGGTGATGCACCGGAATAGTTCCATGTGCTGATGCTGACGAGCAGTACAATAAGCGGCACCCGCTGGCGCAGGTTTTTATGACCTGCGCTTTTTTTATCGGTGCACGAACGTTTACCCAGGACTTGTCTCAAATAACCATAAAAAACGCTAATGTCAGCCAGATGCTGAACGTAAGTTTATGTCAGTTTTTGTCTAAAAATCTCATCCTGAGTGCATAACGAGCACCAATGATAACAGATGTTATTATTTCAAAAGCACTTAACGTTGCTTAACTGCTTTATTTACTGAGATATATATCAAATACGTTCATAAAAATCGCCTGAAAATTATATTCAGGAAACAAGCGAAGCGGCGGTTATTTCTGAATGTAACCGCTTCCCCTGCCGTTTGACTTATTCCATTCCCCGACTAGTTTTAGATACGGACACCGACGACATGAGATGCTAAATATGTCGTTTATTTAAACAACGAAACTGGAGAAATAACATGGCTGAACATCGTGGCGGTTCTGGTAATTTCGCAGAAAATCGTGAAAAAGCATCTGAAGCAGGTCGCAAAGGTGGTCAACGCAGCGGCGGTAATTTTAAAAATGACCCGCAGCGTGCATCTGAAGCCGGTAAAAAAGGCGGTCAACAAAGCCATGGCGGTGGCCGTAAATCGGGAGAGTAATATATTCCGAAAATCACAATTAATTTTGCGTTAATTGTGAACATTGATAGCGAGTCGAAACGGACTCGCTTTTAATTTCACTTTTCTACAGGATATATTTTATGCAAGTTAACTCTATTACCGACCTTTTCATTCATGCGCTGTCTGATATTTACAGTGCCGAGAAACAACTGAGCCGTGCTTTATCAAAACTCGCGCGTGAAGCCTCCAGTCAGGAGCTTTCTGATGCCTTCAAAAAGCACCATGATGAAACGCAGGGGCAGATTGAACGTATCGATCAGATTATTGAATCCGATCCTAATCTGAAGATTAAGCGTATGAAATGTCATGCGATGGAAGGGCTGATTGATGAAGCTAACGAAATCATCGAGGCGACCGATAAAGGCAGCGTTCGTGATGCTGGTCTGATTGCAGCGGCCCAGAAGGTCGAGCACTATGAAATTGCCTCTTATGGCACCCTCTCTACTCTCGCCGGGCAGTTAGGACTGAAAAAAGCAAAAGTACTCCTGGATGAAACGTTACAGGAAGAAAAAACCACTGATGATTTATTAACTCAAATTGCCACTACGAAAATTAATCTTAAAGCTGAAGGCAAATAAATAGTTCTGCACTGCAGAATGCCTTTTGAACTTCTTAATCTGGTAAGCAAACGACAACGAAGGATATTATTATGACTCCACAAGAAAATTACCATGACTGGCTCCGTGACGCGCATGCAATGGAAAAACAAGCAGAGTCTATGCTGAGCTCAATGAGCAGCCGCATCGATAATTATCCTGACCTGCGCGCAAGAATCGATCAACACTTAACTGAGACTCAGGGTCAAATTCAGCTTCTCGAAGAAGTGATGGACCGTAACGGTATTAACCGTTCAGTAATGAAAGATGCCACCAGTAAAATGAGCGCTATGGGTCAAACCGTGGGTGGCATGTTTGCCTCTGATGAAGTTGTCAAAGGGGCAATCAGCAGCTACGTCTTCGAGCAATTTGAAATTGCTTGTTATACCTCATTGATTCGCGCGGCCGAAAAGGTTGGCGATACCGCCGGTGCTGAAGTATTCAAGCAAATACTGACGCAGGAAAAAGCGATGGCGGAATGGGCATTTAATCACCTGCCTGATGTGACAGAACAATTTTTATTGCGTGATGCAGCTGATGGCGTCGAAGCGAAAAAATAACGGACACAGCAGGAGGCTTTATGTTTAGACACGTTAAACAATTGCAATACACGGTCAGGGTCAGTGAACCTAATCCGGGGCTGGCTAACCTGTTACTTGAACAGTTTGGTGGTCCTCAGGGCGAGCTGGCTGCCGCCTGCCGTTACTTTACGCAGGGTCTTGGCGATGAAGATGTGGGCCGTAAAGAGATGCTCATGGACATCGCGACCGAAGAGTTAAGTCACCTTGAGATTATCGGCTCGCTGGTCGGTATGCTCAATAAAGGGGCGAAAGGTCAGCTGGCTGAAGGCACTGAAAGTGAAGCAGAACTTTATCGTTCTCTGACTCAAAACGGTAACGACAGTCATATTACCTCCCTGCTCTACGGCGGCGGCCCTGCGTTAACCAACTCCGCAGGCGTCCCCTGGACTGCGGCCTATGTCGATACCATCGGTGAAGTCACCGCCGATTTACGCTCAAATATTGCAGCCGAAGCACGTGCTAAAATTATTTACGAGCGCCTCATTAATGTGACCGATGACCCGGGTGTTAAGGATGCCTTAGGCTTCCTGATGACCCGTGAAGCTGCGCATATGCTCTCTTTTGAGAAAGCCCTTTACTCGATTCGCAACAACTTCCCGCCGGGTAAACTGCCGCCAATTGAGCAGTACACCAATGTGTACTACAACATGTCGGAAGGCGATGATCCGCGTGGCAGCTGGAACAGCGATGAAAACTTCGAGTATGTTGCTAATCCACAACCTGCCGTTGACGGTGGCGATGGCCTCGCGACGGTCAATTTAAGTCGTGAACAGCAGGCTCTGGTGAAAGCGATGGTGAAGCGTACGCAGTCCGATCCCGCCGTGGAACCTGTGACCGGCGTTGAGCTTGGTAAAGGTGAGCCGCAGAAAAAATAGGTGATGAGTTAATCATGCCTGTCCTGGACACCCCTTTTATAAGGGGTGTTTTTTTGCACTAAGGTGGCAACCATGTTTGAGTTAGATGCTTTTCATCTGGCAAGGCTACAATTCGCCTTTACGGTCTCTTTTCATATCATCTTCCCGGCTATTACTATTGGTCTCGCCAGTTATCTGGTCGTGCTGGAAGGGTTATGGCTAAAGACAAAAAACCCTGACTGGCGGGCAATGTACCATTTCTGGTTGAAAATTTTTGCCGTCAACTTTGGCATGGGAGTGGTATCGGGCCTGGTGATGGCCTATCAGTTCGGCACGAACTGGAGTGGATTTTCGCAATTTGCCGGTAGCATAACCGGCCCGTTATTAACCTATGAAGTTCTGACTGCATTTTTCCTTGAGGCCGGTTTTCTTGGCGTCATGCTCTTCGGCTGGAATAAAGTGGGCCCCGGTTTACATTTTTTTGCCACCTGTATGGTCGCGCTCGGCACCCTGATGTCGACCTTCTGGATACTGGCTTCCAACAGCTGGATGCACACTCCCCAGGGCTTTGAGGTGGTCAACGGTCAGGTGGTTCCCACCGACTGGTTCGCCGTCATATTTAACCCCTCGTTCCCCTACCGCCTGATTCATATGACTATCGCCGCATTCCTCAGCAGTGCCCTCTTTGTCGGTGCGTCGGCGGCCTGGCACTTACTGCGCGGCAACGATACCCCGGCAATTCGCAAAATGCTCTCTATGGCGATGTGGATGGCGCTGGTCGTCGCCCCGGTTCAGGCCCTGGTCGGTGACGCGCACGGCTTAAATACCCTGAAACATCAGCCGGCGAAAATCGCTGCTATTGAAGGCCACTGGGAGAATCCTCCGGGTGAAGCAACGCCTCTGATCCTCTTCGGTTTACCTGACATGGAGGAGGAGCGCACCCGCTTTGCCGTCGAGATCCCGGCACTCGGCAGCCTGATTCTGACCCACTCACTGACTGAGCAGGTTCCGGCGCTAAAATCATTCCCCAAAGATGAGCGACCTAACTCTGCTATCGTCTTCTGGTCATTCAGAGTGATGGTCGGCATGGGGATCCTGATGATTACCTTAGGCCTTGCGGCGCTGTGGCTTCGGTTTCGTCATCGGCTCTATACCTCACGACCTTTTCTGCATTTCGCCCTGTGGATGGGGCCGGCAGGCCTGATTGCCATTCTGGCTGGTTGGGTGACCACGGAGGTGGGACGACAGCCGTGGGTGGTTTACGGATTACTGCGTACCGTTGATGCCGTCTCTCTGCACAGTACCTTACAGATGAGCCTGAGTCTGCTTGCCTTCTTCGTGGTTTATACCTCTGTATTCGGCGTGGGCTATGGCTATATGGTGCGTATTATCAAGAAAGGACCGCAGCCTTATGATGCGCATCCTACCGATGGTCGACCGGCACGTCCGCTGTCTGCCGCTGGCGAGAAATTTGATAGTGAGGAGAGAAGCTAATGGGTATCGATCTGTCACTTATCTGGTTTGTGATCATTGTCTTCGCCACGCTGATGTATATCGTCATGGACGGATTTGATCTGGGTATAGGTATCCTTTTTCCTCTTATTCAGGACGAGGGTGAGCGGGATGTTATGGTCAATAGCGTCGCCCCTGTCTGGGATGGTAACGAAACCTGGCTGGTGCTTGGCGGCGCGGGTCTGTTCGGGGCCTTCCCCCTCGCTTATGCGGTGATCACTGATGCACTGGCTATCCCCCTGACGTTAATGCTGATTGGCCTGATATTCCGTGGCGTAGCATTTGAGTTTCGATTCAAAGCAACGCCGGAGCACAAACCTTTCTGGGACAAAGCCTTCCTCGGCGGTTCCCTGCTGGCCACCTTTACGCAGGGCATCGTGGTGGGCGCCGTGATAAACGGATTTCCCGTGTCGGGTCGCACCTTCAGCGGTGGCGCGCTGGACTGGCTGACGGCGTTCAACCTCTTCTGCGGAATAGGCCTGGTCATCACCTACGGGATGCTGGGCGCGAGCTGGCTGGTGATGAAAACCGAGGGTAATCTGCAGAACCGTATGCGGCGGGCCGCCAGGACATTGCTGCTGGCTTTATTACTGGCGATGGCGGTTGTCAGCATCTGGACTCCCCTGACCCATTCGGCTATTGCCGGGCGCTGGTTCACCTTCCCTAACCTGATGTTCTTTGCACCCGTTCCCCTGCTGGTGGTAGTGCTGAGCGTATTACTATGGCGAACCCTAAACGACACGCGGTTTCATGCGCTGCCCTTTATTTTGACGCTGGGGCTTATCTTTTTAGGTTTTAGCGGATTGGGTATCAGTATCTGGCCAAATATTATTCCGCCGGACATCTCATTATGGCAGGCAGCATCACCGCCACAGAGCCAGGGCTTTATGTTAGTGGGCGCTTTGCTGATTATTCCGGTGATACTGATTTACACTTTCTGGAGTTATTACGTGTTCCGTGGGAAAATTCAGCATGGGGAGGGATACCACTGATGTCATATAAACAAAAGGCGACCGTAAAAAAAATAATGTGGTTCGTTTTGCTGTGGCTTGGCAGCGTCCTGGCATTATTTGTCGCCAGCTCATTGATCAAACTTTTAATGTCAATGGCTGGCCTTCATACCTGAAATTAAGGATTAGCGGGTTGGTGAGCCTTCATCTTTTAATAAGGTGATTAATGCGCTCATTGCCCAGGCGGCAGCGGCTTTTACCACCGACTCGCTATCCCCTTCAAAGTGTTTTAACTGGGTATGGACTTTGTTATCAGGCAACTGCCAGGCGAACCAGACGGTGCCTGCCGGTGTACCATCTTCTCCACCATCGGGACCTGCATAGCCACTTACCGCCAGACTCACGTTCGCACCAGAACGCCGTTGCGCCCCTGCCGCCATCTCTTTTACCGTCTGCTCGCTTACCGCAGTCCACGTCGCGATGGTCTCATAGCTAACCTCCAGCACGGCAATTTTCGCTTCGTTGGTATAGGTGATAAAGCCACTACCGTAATACTCGGGCGTGTCTCCCGCAGCACATAATGAAGAGGCTATCAGCCCGCCAGTGCAGGACTCCGCAGTGGTCAGTTGCAAATTTTTCTTAGTCAGTACACGTCCAAGCTCCCTGGCAATGGATACTGTTTGCTCTGTCATCTTTCACCTCTTAGTAAGATTAGAGGGCGGCCTCGCCACGCGGGCCGCCCTTAGCAGTTACAGGGTTGCTTTCTCGCCTTGCATCCCCGGCACCAGAATGACCTTACGGCACTCCTCCTGGCGTTTTTCAAAGATTTCATAACCACGCGCCGCGTCTTCAAGCGGCATGTGGTGGGTCACTATCTCTTCCGGAGTGAGATGCCCTTTATCGATAAGCTCAAGTAAATCAGGCAGGAACGCGTGAACGTGAGTCTGCCCCATCTTGAATGTGATCCCTTTATCAAACGCATCACCAAACATAAATCCATGAATGAACCCGGCATAAACACCAGGGACGCTGACGATCCCACCACGACGCACAGCGGCAATCGCCTGGCGTAACACCTTGCCGCTGCTTCCCTCAATTTTCAGGGTACTGAGTACCGTTTCCGTAATGCTGCCCTTTGCCTCAAACCCAACGGCATCAATCACTGCATCCACCCCGCGATGACCAGGGGTGTTATCAATAATCCAGGCCGCTGGATCGTCATTCTGATCGAAATTAATGGGGATCACGCCATATCGCTGACTGGCAAAGGCCAGACGATAATCATTGTGGTCAATCATGAAAATCTGCTCTGCTCCCATCAGACGAGCACAGGCGGCGGATAACAACCCCACCGGCCCGGCGCCATAAATCGCGACGCGGGAGCCCTGCTTAATCTCGGCGTTCTTCACCGCCTGCCATGCGGTTGGCAGGATGTCGGAAAGGAAAAGCACTTTTTCATCAGGCAGGTGTGACGGCACTTTAAAAGGACCGGTGTTAGCTTTCGGCACACGCACATATTCTGCCTGGCCACCGGGAATGCCTCCGTAGAGATTGCTGTAGCCGAAAAGCGCAGCAGGCGGCGTGATGCTTTTACGGTTCAGCGCCGCCCCTTTCCCTGAGTTGGTGGTTTCGCAGGCCGAATACTGTTGCAGGCGGCAAAAAAAGCAGTCACCACAGGCGATAACGAACGGAATGACCACGCGATCGCCTTTGCTGACGTTTTTCACGTCCGGGCCCGCCTCAACCACTTCTCCCATAAATTCATGCCCGAAAATATCACCATGCTCAGTGCCAGGGATCTTTCCACGGTAGAGGTGCAAATCCGAACCACAGATTGCCGTTGCGGTTACCCGAAGAATGATATCGTCGCTGGCTTCGAGGCCAGGATCGGGCATATTATCGACGCTGACCTTATGAGGCCCATGATAAGTCAGTGCTTTCATCAGCAATTCTCCCGAAAAGGATTAATGATTTTAGAGGAACTCCACGGCCGCCTGAAAATATAATTCAGTGACAGGTCCCAGGTATAAATCTGAATCTGCTGGAGTAACCCAGTAATTGAGCTACCCATCGTTATTTCGTCAGAATATCGGCAATTAGCGTTCCATTCTTTCATTAAGATTAGAACATAAACCCTTTGCTGGCGTTGAATCTCAGCTATTTAATTACCGTCCTCAACAACCGAAACGGTATTAATGCTGTTCATTTTCGCTGCACTCTTCGGACTATTCCGGCTGAAAACTGGAATATCTGCGTTTATGCAACTATACCCTTCAAAATATGTTTTTTTGTTTGCTACAGCGTGTGGAGTAAAATGGATTACCTGGCCTGGACCGCAGCAACCGGCTGCCTGCTTTTACTGATGTCACTTTCTTATGGCTGGATTAGCCGCGTTCCCATCCCGGTCTTTGGCCTCTATTTACTGGTAGGGATCGTCTGCGGCCCCTGGGTACTGGGATTTATTAATCTGGATATTGCCACCCACGCTTCCCTGACCAGCCGCATCACCGAAATCGCCATGGCGGCTTCACTGTTTATTACCGGGCTTAAGATTCGCCTCCCCCTTACCTCCTCCTACTGGAAGATGGGGGTGATGCTGGCTGTTCCGGGCATGTTACTGACCATCGCCGGGATAATGGTGGTTTCACACTTTCTTACCGGGCTTTCATGGCCGCTGTCGCTGGCGCTGGCCGCTATTCTTGCCCCCACCGATCCGGTGCTTGCAAGCCTGGTCGCCATCACTGATGCACAGGATGGTGACAAGCTTCGTATCGCGCTTTCAAGCGAAGCGGGTCTTAATGACGGGACCGCGCTCCCTTTCCTGATGCTGGCGCTGGTCTGGCACAAAGCCAGCGGCACTATTGATTCCCATGAATGGTTAACCTGGTTCAGCGTGGATCTCCTCTGGGCTCTCTCGGGGGGCCTTGCGATCGGCTTTTTGTTAGGCCGGACCATTGGGCTGGTGGCGACCCGCTCACGCCATGCTCAGGGTGAAGTCGCCCCCAGTGATTTCATTGCCCTCGCCTTAATTTGCCTGAGCTTTTCCCTGGCAATGGCCGTGAGCGCCTCGGGTTTTCTCGCGGCGTTTGCCGCTGGTGTTGGCTTACGCAGTGCAGAAGTCACCGTGCAGAAGCGCCACCCCAATGAAACTGAAAAAGAGCACGATATTCCCGCTGAGATGCAGGTTAATCCCCATACCCGGCACGGGCTGGAAGAGCAAAACCCCATTAAATCGGTCGGCCTGGTTATCGGAGACGCGCTCTCCTTTGGCGATACGGTAGAGCGCATCTTTGCCGCCACGCTGGTGATTATTCTCGGTGTGACACTGGCACTGCACTGGGACGCCCACGCGCTTTTACTGGCCTTCATCATTTTTGTGGTTATCAGACCGCTTGCCGTATTCATTATTACCTGGCGTTCGGGCGCCTCCTTTTTCCACCGTCTCAGTCTTGGCTGGCTCGGCATCCGGGGCATTGGCAGCCTGAACTATATCGCCTTTGCGTACATGCATGGGCTTCAGGGAGGCAGTGCAGACACGCTCACCGACATGGCCATCACCATTGTGACCCTGAGCGTGCTGGTGCACGGGATATCGGTCACTCCCCTGCTGGCCCTGAGAAATAAACGACAGCAGCACTAACCAGCCCATTAATCCGGTAATGACTGCTATCTTTCATAACACAGAGGATAAAAAAAAGAGCAGCTTGTATTCCCGATGAGCGCCCACTGACGCACTGTTCAGAAGGCCGTTCTGCGCGTTCCTAAGGAGCATTTATGTTCTCAGGCCTGAATAAAAAAGAAGCAAGAAAACTTGCTGCTATTGAGATTCTGAAAAGAGATGACGCAGAACGCGACCGCGCCCTCGGAGAATTTGCCAGGCTTGCGAGCAGGGTGATGGGGGTTTCAGGCTGTTTTGTCACTATTTTTGACGATCGATTTCAGTACATTAAATTTTCGTTCAATATCCCGGATCTGAGCGGAAAAATGCCTGTCGAAGAAACCCTGTGCAAACATTCTGTGGCAGCCTGCCAGCCTGTTATCTGCTCCGACACCCGCACCGACCCCCGCTTTGTCGGTCATCCCCTCGTCAGGAACGGGCATGTTATTTTCTACGCGGCTGCACCGCTGAAGACAAAGGATGGCGATGCGCTTGGCACCTTATGCGTCAGTGAACAAAGCCCCTTTACCCCGACGCAGAGCGATATTGAAGAGTTTTTACGTATTGCCTCTCTCGCCAGCGCTTATCTCGAGTCATGGTACTCGTTAGGGCGCATTGATCCGCTCACGGGGCTACCCAACCGCCAGCATTTACGCGGTGAAATTGAACGACTGACGCACAAGAGTAAGACCCAGCAACATGCGTTACTCATTTTTGACTGTATAGACATTCCCCGGGCCTACGAGCTATCACGCTATCTGGGTCTGGCGGCAATAGAAAAGATGCTGCACAGTTTTGGCCCGCTGCTGAGGATGCGGCTTGAATTAGATAAGAGCGTGACGCTTTATGCCTTTGCGACAGGTCGCTATGCCGTTCTGGTCACCAGCCAGTACGCCAGAATACTTATCCGCAGAGCAAAAAATCTGCCCTCCACTCGCGCGCTGATCACCGGGGATATTGAAGTGCAGTTAAATATCTTCACCGGCTATGTCTTTTTTAAGGGGAGAACTATCCCTCCTGCCGAGATACTCAGACGTAGCGTCAGCGCCCTGCATGAAGCCATCAGACAGGTTGTTCCGGTAAAAGAGTTTGATGTGACCCTGGATCGGAAACGCAATGATGATTTCCGACTGCTCTATGACTTAAGCCAGGCATTTAAATCCTCAGACCAGATTTATCTGGTCTATCAGCCGAAGGTATCACTACGCACAGAAAAGATAGTGGGTGTCGAAGCGCTGCTGCGCTGGAAGCACCCTGAGCGCGGGCAAATCTCTCCGGCTGTCATCGTGGGGCTGGCGCAAAAAACCAGCCTGATGAATGACATCACCCACTGGGTAGTCAATGAGGCGTTGCGCCAGATTGGCCTCTGGCATGCCGCTGACATCCACATTCCTGTTTCTGTTAACTTCACGGTGAGTGATGTCTCGCAGCCCGGCTTCGCGAACGCTCTGGAGAGCAAGCTGCTGAAACTGGGGTTAACCACGGCGGATATTCGTATTGAATGCCTTGAAACCGAAGAAATCATTGCCAACGAGACAGCGCTCCGGGAGCTGGATATCCTTAAAAACAAAGGCTTCGATATCCTGCTTGATGATTTTGGCGCGGGCTACAGTAACATTAATTACCTGCGCAAAATTCCCCTCGACGTCATCAAACTCGACCGTTCAATTATTGGCAAAATAGCGGAAGACACGGGAAGTCGTATCATCGCCAAAAACATCATTACGATGCTCAAAGAGCTCGATTACACCGTGCTTGCCGAAGGTGTTGAGAATGCAGAAACTGCGGCCATTCTGCGGGAGTTTGGCTGCGATGAGGCGCAGGGTTTTTATTACTGCCACCCCATGATGGCCAAAGACCTGATCGACTGGCTCACCTCCCGCACGGCGACCACCGATACCGATCCTGATAACGCGTAAAAAGGCTGCACATGCAGGAGCACACCGGCGACGTACCGCCTGCTCCCGCGCAAAAAACCTGGCGTGAGCTGAATTTATTCTCCCCGCTATCGTTATGCGTCGAAGGGAAAGGCACCAGGAATCCTGCACGAAATCTCACATTACCGGTGAGGGTTTCTATACTTACCGCCGGAGGTCATTAATGAGAACGTTTTTAAAATCTTTATTCGCAAGCCCTGACACCTTACTTCAGGTCATGAGCCATAGTGAAATTCAGGATGCCATCGAGGATGGGGAGAGGATCGTGGTCGATGCCGATGGCAACACTTCGGTCAATGTACGTTGCGAGAAAGTCCAGCAGGACTTCAGGCGACACGTTGATGCACTGAAGAGGGCCTAGGTATGGGTACGGCAATTTTTATGGTAATGATGGTGTGCGGTTACTGGTATAGCTCCCACGATCTCACTACCCGCTTTAAATTTAAACGCAGCTTTGGCTGGGACGTCTATTTTCTGGTGGCCCTCTATGGCTGCATTTTTGTTTTACAGGGCATGTTTGCCACCGCCATTTTATGGCTGTGCCTGTTGGTAAGTTCCTGGGCGATGAATGCCCTGCCGGCTACTTTTGGTCCGGAATACCATCATTTGCATATGTCTTTTATGAACTGGACGTTTCTCGGCATTCAGGGGCCGGTGGTAGTCATGCTCGCCTTCGCCGTGACCTTCTGCCTGTGGCGCTCTAACTGGGCGCCCAGCGCCCGTCTGGATACCGGAGGAAGAAGAGAGTTATATAAGCATCTCTCGCGGGCTAATGGCGTTGAAGGGCTTATCTACCAGTGTATGGAGAGCGGGGATCTGGCATGGGTTACGCTGACCTCCCAACGCATTTACATCGGTATGGTGCATACCGCCACCTTCGACAGTGGTGATGCCAATAACATCGTGTTGATACCTATGCTCAGCGGCTATCGCGATCGCAACACCCTGGATTTGCATGTAGAACATAACTACAGCGCCTGGTATGACTCACATGACGTCGATATCCTTTCCGCGCTGAACTTTCGCAAAGTGCTGATGCTGTCGCAGGTGGAGAGCTTGTCGCTTTTTCATCCTGCGCAGGTGATGGCGATGGGTATTCATAAACAACTGAATACCCAACAGGAGCGTTAAAACCAGTTACGGCCCTGCACAGCCGGTTCGCTGCGATCGCTAAAGGGGATCTCAGGGGGGAGCGAGGCCAGATGTGCGGCCCAGAGATCCGCTATCCATTTCACGCCACGTGCGGTAAAGCGCGCCTGTGACCAGGTGCGCTGATTCTCAGCCACCCCATCATGGACGGTAAAATACCCGGCCTGAATATGATGCTTCGCGGGCATTAGCACTCCGCTCACGCGCTGCATGATATTACGCTCAAGCAAAAACTGCCGGAACTCAGGCTCTTTAGCCTTCAGCATTTTGCACAGTTCGCGAAAACCCAGCGCCTTTTCCACTTTCACGAAGTCGTCAAAGAACGCGGCCTTGGGAAACAGTAAAGCCAGCTGCTCCTCGGCCCGCTGGCGCTTCTCATACTGCTCCGCCCAGGCGTGAGCTGCGGCTGCGGGGTTCGTGAAGTCCGGCAGGCTGATGGCCTGCTCACGCGCCTGCCAGCGATCGAGAATATCCGCCGTAAAACCAGGGGAGAGACGGGCGACGGTTAACACCGAATCGCGTTTGTTGAGCAAAAACTCCTGCCGTTGCTCTCCGTTACGTTCGTACATCTGGAGTTGTACCGGTTGAGATAAGCGTTGCGCTGTTTCAAGGCTTGTCACCATACGCTTCACTTCGTTGTGGGCTATCCCTGTCAGCGTTGCGATTTCACGGCTACTCATGGTTGGTAACCGATCGTTCGAATTAAGAATATCCAAAGGAATCACCATAGCGTTCACCACTCTTCATGCTCACATAACAACCTGTAGAAAGAATAACCAATACCTGTTTAAATATCCAGTACATTTTTTGGGCTACGCTAAAAGTTTCGATCCGCTGCGCAATTCATCCATCAAGGGAGAGTGTCATGATTACGTTATGCAAAGCCTGCGGCACATCTTATGCGTTCCAGGGCAGCCGACCGCAGCAGTGCCAGATTTGCCAGGATGCGCGTCAGTTTGTCCCGCCCGAGGGGCAGAGCTGGGTCGATGTCCCACTGCTGTTGTCTTCGCATACCAATAGCTGGCAACAGCATGAGACCAGCCTGCTGAGTCTTACCACCGTTCCTGCTTTTGCCATTGGTCAGCGCGCTTTTTTGCTCAGAACCCCGGCAGGTAATATTCTCTGGGACTGTATTACCACACTGGATGAGGCAACCAGGACGCTGATCTCCGCACTCGGCGGACTTCACGCCATCGCCATTTCTCATCCACATTTTTACACCACAATGCAGGACTGGGCCGCCGCATTCGGTGCGCCGGTTTACCTCCACAGCAGCGATAGCCACTGGATCATGCGTGAGAGCCCTCATATCCGGCTGTGGGAAGGCGAAACACTGGCGCTGGCCGCAGATGTTACCGTGATGCGGCTGGGTGGACATTTTCCCGGCAGCTGCGTCCTGCACTGGGAAAACGACGGCGGTGCACTCTTTACCGGCGATACACTTCAGGTCACACCGGGGGCGGATGCCGTCTCCTTTATGTGGAGTTACCCAAACCTGCTCCCTTTACCAGGCCCGGTGGTGAGCGATATCGCCGACCGCCTGCGCGCGATTCGCTTCAACAGACTCTATGGCGGTTTTACAGGAAAAGAGATAACCGGAAACGCCGACCATATCGTGCAGCGTTCAGCGCAACGCTATCTGGACTGCCTGGAAAAAAGCCAGTAGTTGGCTTACCCCGTCTATATTGAGTTTTACTCACAATAAGGCGTAGTTTTTTTCGTTTTTCATTTAACAATCCGTCAACAATACTTATTCGCAAACTGCGGCCAGACGTTAAATTTGGTCGCGGTAAAGCGGAAATAATAAATAGCATGCGCTAAAAATAGTGAACTGCGCTTACAGTGATTTTCATTAGCGTTATTTATTAACCAGTCATAATGCAGTGCTGGTTAATGACAATATTAAGCTTTAGTTATCGGACCATGAAAGGGATTAGCGGAGTACGAGCGGATGACGTTTGACATGTTAAGTGATTTAATCCAACTGGCTTTGGCTGCCCCTTCTCAGCCGGACGTTATTTCACGGGAAAACACGACTACCCCATCAGATGCTGATGATACGTTGTCATTCTTTATTTCCCAGCTTGCGCCAGATAATTCCCACCGCGATAAACTCTCAAGAATACGATATCGCCTACAGTTGCTTTCTGAAGCACGACAGGATCCGGATAAAGCAGACGCATTATTAGCGACCAACCTCTCAGTGGATAACGGCGCCTTGCCTTTGCTGGACTTCACCCGCTGGCCGCAGGTTTATTATGCGGTTTCTGGCGAGTTGCAAACGGCGGAATCTGAGGCCTGGTTTCAGAACCTCTCTGCCGCTGCGGCAACGTTACGCGCTGCAATCGCCGATGCCGAGCGCGCGAAAGGCACGCCAGCGTTCAATATTCTTGAGAAAATCCTGGCCTTCAACAGCGCCCTTCCTGAACGTTATAAAGCTATGGCCAACATAATGTATTGAGTGAAGGTTCGCTTGCGCGCCGGCAATTCGTTACTATTGTCGCCCCCTCTTTTTGCGTGCAGCCAGATGCCTACGAACTTTGATGACTTCATTGCCCCTCCCTGTACTGACGAGATAGCGCTCCTCTACCAGGATGCGCATTTACTGATAATCGACAAGCCCAGCGGGCTGCTCAGTCTGTCGGGCAAGGATCCGCGCAACCTGGATTCGGTACATTACCGGCTGGTACAGGAATTTCCGGGGTGTACCCTGGTCCACCGCCTTGACTTTGGCACATCCGGTTTGATGGTTATCGCGCGAAATAAAAGCAGTAATGTCGCCCTAAACCAGCAGTTTAGCCAGCGGCGAGTCACCAAAGTCTACAGCGCCCTGCTTTGCGGACATCTGGAAAAGGATGAAGGGGTGATTGATGCGCCTGTTGCCAAAGACCCGGCATTGTTCCCGCTAATGTCGGTGTGTGCCCTTAATGGCAAACCGGCTCGTTCACACTATCAGGTTGTGGACCGTTTTTATGGTCAGGGTGAGGCGGGAGTGCGCGTCCCGTTGACACGGGTAATTTTTACCCCTGAAACCGGTCGCACCCACCAGCTACGCCTGCATTCCAGCTACATAGGGCACCCGATTCTCGGCTGTGACTTCTATGGTGGACTGTCGCTGCCCGGTACGGCGCACACCGCCCGGCTGATGCTGCACGCCAGTGAACTGCGTTTTGTTCATCCGGTAAGCGGCGAAACAGAGCATATGAAAAGCCAGTGTCCATTCTGACGCCGGGAAGATTCCCGGCGCGTTAACAGGGCTTTACCACATCAAATCATCAGGTACTTTAAAGTCTGCGTAAGGATCGTCTTCATCCTGCGCCTCCTGACTCAGCGTACTGTTTAGAACAATGCTGCTCGCATCACGCTGGGCAATTTTATCGGCAACGACCGCAGGGATGATGGCATACTGACTTTCACTGCCGCTGCCAGCCACCAGACGCGCAATGGCCAGGCGACCATTAATCAGCTGCGTTTGCGTCTGTTTGTCGACGACAACTTTTTTAATCACATTGTTGTCAGTGAAGTTAAATTCAATGTTCCCTTTCGCTACCGTGATGCGGTTCATCTCTATCAGCTGCTTGACCTGGGCTTTATACTCTTTTGCCAGCGCTGCCTGTTTTTGCAGTTCGCTCAGTTGTTTATCACGCTCAATCTGGGCTTTTTTATTTTCTTCCACCGCTTCTCTTGCCTCACGGGCCTGCACACGGGATTTCTTCGCTGTTCGCTGAACCTTGGCCATTTTTTTACTGGTCACGAGGCCCGCTTTGAGCATCTGCTCTTGTAAGGTAAGTTTTGTCATCGTCGTCTTTCAACCTGGTCAAAAATTTAGGGAAGTATACCTGTAATTGCCCTCACAGTGTCAGCGGGGGGAAGGTCACATTACAATGCCCGCCGCCATAAGACCGTAACCCACAGAGAAAGCAGCAGCCTGGCGATAAAGACGCATGAGGGAATAAAAGATGAGATGAGTTGCGTAAAAGCAACGCCTGCGACCTGTAGACTGGAATACCCGATGACGAAGAGGCGTGTTGTCTGCGCCAGCGGGCTTTTACTTAGGCTATTATCCGCGCCGTTATGTTGGCATGGAGAATGTCGTGACTTTATCGGTCTGCGGATCGATGGATATCATACAGATGGCGAAATTACCGCCCAGACGGTCTTTACGATCGGAAATTTTCAGATTATAGGTTTCAGAGAAAGAGAGATAACTCGACGCATTAGATTCATTCAGTTTAAAACCAATAATGTCTTCAAAATAAGCTCGCGTTTTACCGACGCTGGTTTTGCACTGGTCATTAGTAACGGTACCAACACGTCTTGCAGAGGTCGTTGTTTGCGATGATGGTGTATTTTTTGAATTAAGCGCAGCATTCACCGCTTTCATTTGATCGCCCACCGTTTTCTGGAAATCAGCACAGGATGAGGCAAGAAGAACCATTCCACATATTAACAACTTTTTTCATTGTATCCCTTTCAATAATTAACATTATTCATTAATGCTGTAGTATAAATTTTACAAAATAGTTACTCTACTTTTAATTCACGCGAAAAGGCTAAAAATTACTACCAATAATAGTAGGCGCGATTTTTTCTCCGACCTTGTGTGAGTTAAAGTCAACCTCAGCTCTTTCTTAGAAAGCGAATTCCGTCCCGCTTACGGCGCACGCCAGAGGCCGGGGCCAATGAACCAAAAAATAAGGATGCACCATGCGCGCTCTGTTATTGTCGCTCTTAGCCGTTCTGATGCTGATGCTGAGCACCGCCGTGCTGGCAAATAATGCATCCGCTCCCCTCATTACAGTAGAGAGCGAAGGCACTGGGCCGGATGTTATCTTAATTCCGGGCCTTGCCTCCTCGCGCGATGTCTGGGGCGATCTCTCTTCGCAGTTAACGTCACGGTTCCGTTTACATAAGGTGCAGCTGGCGGGATTTGCAGGTCAGCCGCCGTCCAGCCGACCAGACGGGCAGTTCGTGGCTCCTGTCGCCCGGGCTATTGCGGAGTACATTAAAACCCATTCCCTCTCCCACCCCGCTATCATCGGTCACTCCCTGGGTGGGGAGGTCGCCTTACTGGTAGCCGCACAGCACCCCGATCTGCCAGGCAGGGTGGCAGTGGTGGATGCATTGCCCTTTTTTAGTTTGATGTTTGATCCCGGTGCAACGCCCCAGTCGGTAACGCCGCAGGCACGCCAGTTTCGCCAGATGCTGTTAACCACTGATGAAGCCGGATTTAAGCGCCAGCAGCAGCAGGGGATCGCGCGACTGGTAAAAACCGACGCCGTACGTGAGCAGCTGGTCAGGGCCAGTCTCGATTCAGACCGGCAAACGCTTGCCGATGCAACATTTGACATTATGACCCTCGATTTGCGTCCGCAGTTATCCCTCATCCGCGTACCTGTCACCGTGCTCTACGCCTGGGATCCGCAGTACGGTATTCCAGCCGCCAGGGTCGACGCACTTTATGCTAACGCGTATGGCGCACTAAAAGGTGTGCAACTCAGGCGCATCGACAATAGCTTCCACTTTATGATGTACGATCAACCGGAGGCGTTTACGCATCAGATAAAGGCTTTTTTGCAGCAGGAATAGCGTGTTAGGTTGGATGACTGGACTGCGGCCTGGAACAGGGTAACGTGCTCACCGCTCACGCAGTCTCTGTTCTGCCAGGGCGACATCACTGAGCGTGTCGATATCTTCTGTCATGCCCGGGTCGTCGAGAGGAAGGTCCCACACCCGCCCCAGAGCGCGGGCGGCGGCGACCACATGCTTTGCACCTTCATCCCCTTTAAGCGCAGCAAGCTTGTCATAATATGTGTGTCCGAACGCCACCGGATGGCCTGACTGCTGGTGAAAGCGGGGCACGACGACCCGCTGCGCCCGCACAGCGTTCGCCACTGCCAGCAAAGACGCGGGCCGGACAAGCGGCAAGTCGCCCGGCAAAATAAGCCAGCCGCCAGCATCTGGGGTTGCCCGCACGCCCAGGGCAATGGACTCCCCCATCCCCGCCGTGCCTCCTGCGGGCTGAACAAGGTAGCTCTGAAGCCCGGCGTCACGCACGGCATCTTGTACCCAGGAGAGCACCGGTTTTCCTGCCAGCAGAGCCTGCAGTTTGTGTTCGCCAGCGCCAGAGGCATAAAAGCGCATCCCGCGCCCGGCGGCAAGCACCAGTACGACCGGGGCAGCGCTCATGGCGGCACTCTTCATGTCGGGCTCTGGCGCACGGCGGCAATCTGCGCCAGTATGGAGAGGGCCAGCGAGTGCGCATCGCGAGCTTTTGGGAAGATCCCGACAGGGGCATGGATACGCGCAATATCTGCGTCAGACCAACCCAGTTGCTGGAGTTTCCTGGTGCGTTTTTCGTGAGTGCGCGCGCTACCTAACGCGCCGATGTAAAACGGCGCGGCTGCCAGCGCCTGTTGCAGGATCTGTAGCTCATACCCGCTGTCGTGATAGAGCAGAATGACAGCCGTATCACGGTCAATGAGGCCGCTGAGGTTAAGCGGGTTGATTCCCGCCAGCGTCAGAACCTCATAACCTGCCGCCTGGGCCAGGGCAGCGGTTGCCTGCTCCTCAAGCGCACCGCCAGCCACTACCACCCGAACCTGGGGTCGGTAGCATACCGAATAGCTGCCATCCTCCTGCCCCAAAGTGACGCTCTCAGAGGCATGCGCTAACTGGCGCGATGTCGCATTGTAACGCAGAGTGGCGCTCTGGCGCTGCGCCAGCGCATTGAGGACCGACAGTAAGGGTTTCGCAGAGCGAAGCTTATGGATGGCAAGGGTAATACCTCCCCCGCAGGGGAGGACAATATCAAACCAGGGCGAGCCCTGACCGTAATCAATCAGCCGATCCTGACCCGTGCGGATGACCTCCAGCGCTTCAAATGCCGCAGCATTCTCAACACATCCACCCGAAACATAGCCACAATAGTGACCATCCTCGCGCACGGCCATCTGCGCGCCAACAGGTCGGGCCGCGCCACCACGTATCCCGACCAGGGTGACGAGGGCCGCCTCCATGCCTGCCGCCAGCGCCTCGGCGGCAAAGCGTAATACCGTTTCGCTGTTATCCGTCAGCCGGGCCCGTACGGGGGTGATAACCGGCGGTTCGGTCATGAAGTGTGTGGACACGCGCCCTCCTTACCCGGCATCCGGAAGCTTCTCCAGCAGCTTATCGAGCCTGATGGGATAATCCCTTACTCTTACGCCGGTTGCGTTATAAATGGCATTGGCGATAGCCGCGCTGACGCCGCAGAGTCCCAGTTCTCCCACCCCTTTCGCTTTCATGGGTGACGAGACGGGGTCGGTGTCATCAAGGAAAATTACCTCCTGGCGCGGAACGTCGGCGTGAACCGGCACTTCATAGGTGGCCATGTCGTGATTGACGAAATAGCCACGCCCGGTGTCCACCGTTAACTCTTCCATCAGCGCCGCCCCAAGCCCCATGGTCATAGCCCCGATGACCTGGCTGCGGGCCGTTTTCGGGTTCAGGATCCTTCCGGCGGCGCACACCGCCAGCATACGACGCACCCGCACTTCCCCTGAAGCGCTGTCGACCGCCACTTCAACAAAGTGTCCGGCAAAGGTGGACTGCTGAAACTGTTTATCCAGCGTGCCAAATTCTATCGTATCTTCGGCGGTCAGCGGGCCGTCCACGGTTGCCTCGGTGAGCGCCACACTGCGCGTTCCATCGTGAATTTGCCCATCGCTAAATTCCGCTAACGCCGGGTCAAACCCGGTTTTATGCGCAATGGATTCACGCAGTTTTACGCATGCCGCATAGACGCCAGAGGTGGACGTATTGGCCCCCCACTGGCCACCGGAACCGGCGGAGACCGGGTAATCAGAATCCCCCAGCCGGACCACCACGTTCTTCAGCGGCACTCCCAGCATTTCAGCGGCCGTCTGGGCAATAATGGTGTAACTGCCGGTGCCGATATCGGTCATATCCGTCTCGACGGTCACCACGCCCTGTGCATCCAGGTGCACTCTGGCACCTGAAGGGCCCACCAGATTGTCGCGGAAACCGGCAGCCATGCCCATGCCGATTAACCAGCGCCCCTCGCGGACCTGCGCGGGCCGAGGATGGCGCTGCGCCCAACCGAAACGTTCCGCACCGGTACGCAGACAGGCGATCAACTGACGCCGGGAGAAAAAGCGTTCCGGGTGCGCCGGATCCACCTGAGTATCATTCAGCACACGAAATTCAACCGGATCGATCCCGGCCTTTTCAGCCAGTTCATCAATGGCGATTTCGAGCGTCATCAGCCCTGGCGCCTCGCCCGGCGCGCGCATGGAATTCCCCTCAGGCAGATCAAGGGTTGCCAGACGCAATCCGGTATGACGGTTGGCACCGGCATAGAGGAAGCGGGTCTGATTTACCGCTGTCTCCGGCGCGCCGCCTGGCAGATTGCCCGACCAGCTGAGGTGCTGTATGGCGGTGATATGCCCCTGCTCATCGGCACCCAGGCGGATGTGCTGCAGGGTTGCCGGGCGATGGGTGGTGTTATTGGGAATAAAGGGTCTTGGCAGCATCACTTTGACCGGGCGGTTAACCGCCCGCGCGCCCAGCGCGGCCAGTAAGGCATCACTGCGCAAGAAGAGTTTGCCGCCAAAGCCGCCACCAATAAAGGGCGAGATGATACGCACATTGTCGGCAGCGATGTTCAGCGTTTTCGCCAGCTCATTTTTCCACCAGTTAATCATCTGGCTGGAGGTCCATACCGTTAACTTATCCCCCTCCCAGGCGGCCATAGAGGCATGGGGCTCCATTGCCATGTGGCTTTGATCGGGGGTGGTATACCAGGCATCCAGCGTCACGGATGCCTCAGCGAAAGCGCGTTCAACATCGCCGGTCATGTTATCCGGCGTATCTTCCGGCGGCTCGGTGACAGCGGTTTTTTCTTGCGCGAGATGGTAATGGCCCGCTTCCGGGGCATAGTCCACCTTGACCAGCCCGGCGGCCGCACGCGCCTCTTCAAAACTGTTTGCCACCACCAGCGCGATGGCCTGGTGGTAATGTTCAATCTCAGGGCCGCCCAGCAGCGCGGCGGCGTTCATCTCTCCCTTACCGAGCGCACCTGCAGTGGCATGGGTAATGACGGCCAGCACACCGGGTGCCGCTTCTGCCGCCTGTACATCAAGAGAGGTGATGCGTCCTTTGGCAATGCCGGAGCCGACCACGTGTCCGTAGGCTACCCCCGGCAGCGTGTCGTGCCATTCGTAAGCATAGGTGGCGGTTCCGGTAGTTTTCAGGGGGCCATCAATACGATTGACGGGTTGACTGATCACTCTGAGTTTATCAATGGGGTTCGTCCCGGCAGGTTTTTCAAATTTCATCGTTAGCCCTCCCTTGCGCGATAACAGAGGCAAGCGTGCGTTTTGCCAGCGTGAGTTTAAACGCGTTGTCGGCGGTGGGTGTTGCGGTGGCAAACAGGTGGTCATAAACCGGCAGCGCCCCCTGCGACACGGCGTTATCCGCCTCTTCGAGCCGCCAGGGTTTGTGGGCGACACCGCCCAGCGCCACGCGCCCGTTGCCGTCGGGCTGGATGATGGCAGCCACGGACACCAGCGCAAACGCGTAGGAGGCGCGATCGCGCACTTTTCGGTATATATGCACGCCGCCGGTGGCAGGAGGAAGCGTCACCCCGGTGACGAGTTCCCCAGGCTCAAGCACATTTTCAAGGTGCGGCGTGTCGGCAGGTGCCCGGTAAAATTCAGCCAGGGGGATACGGCGCTCCTCCCCGCCCGGAGTGACGGTCTCTACCACGGCATCCAGTAGCCGCATTGCGACCGCCATATCGCTCGGATGCGTTGCAATGCAGGCCTCACTCGCCCCCACTACCGCATGCTGGCGACTAAAACCCGTCAGCGCGGCGCACCCGCTACCGGGCCGACGCTTATTACAGGGCTGATTCGTATCGTAAAAATAGGGACAGCGGGTACGCTGCAACAGATTACCTGCGGTCGTCGCGCGGTTACGCAGCTGACCCGATGCCCCCGCCAGTAGCGCACGTGCAAGGACGGCGTAGTCGCGGCGCACCACCGGATGCGCCGCAAGATCGGTATTGCGCACCAGTGCGCCGATGCGCAACCCTCCCTCCTCTGTGGCCGAGATGCTATCGAGTCCCAGTCCGTTTACATCAATGAGATGAACCGGAGTTTCGATTTCAAGCTTCATCAAGTCGAGCAGGTTGGTCCCGCCAGCGATGAACTTTGCCCCAGGCGTACGCTGTGCACTGGCGGCTGCCGCGGCGGCAGTCGTGGCGCGCTCATAGGTAAAAGCCTTCATGATTCGCCCCCCTCCGCTACCTCTTCAATTGCAGCCAGAATGTTGGCATACGCGCCGCAGCGGCAGAGATTTCCGCTCATACGCTCGCGCACCTCTTCAGGCGTTCGTCGGGGCGGTGACACCAGATCGTGCGTGACGTGACTAGGAATGCCCGCTTCAATTTCCTGCAACATCGCCACCGAGGAGCAAATTTGTCCAGGCGTACAGTAGCCGCACTGGTATCCGTCATGCTCGATAAACGCCGCCTGCATGGGGTGAAGATTATCCGGCGTGCCGAGACCTTCAATAGTGGTTATCTCCGCATCCTGATGCATCACGGCAAGGGTCAGACAACTGTTGATCCTGCGCCCATCCACAATGACGGTACAGGCCCCGCACTGACCGTGATCGCAGCCTTTTTTACTGCCGGTCAGATGAAGATTTTCCCGCAGGGCATCAAGTAAGGTGGTGCGGGTATCCACGTCAAGCTGATGCATCACGCCGTTCACCTTCAGCGAAAGCGGCAGGATGACAGGTGCGGGGGTAGTACTGACGGTGTTCTCACGCGCAGGTGACAACGCTGCCGGGGTTTCGCCTTGGTTGCTCATGCCAGGCCTCCAGTATGTTTTATTTATAGAAATCAGAAAAATTAACCGACGCTTTATGCGTTTTTTGAATAATGGTTAAGCATAGTCGCCAGGTGCGGCAGGATTATTCTTAAAAGGGAAACGGGCGAGGCGCATCCGGTGGGCGGGTTTGCTGGCATAAAAGGGACAGAGCGTCTCTCTTATCCAGGAGTAACAGGAGGAAAACGCCGGAGCGTGAGGGCTCCGGCTGGAGGATTAAAACTCGTAGCGCGCCCCTATATTGTAACGGCGTCCTTCCAGAATGGAGGTCTGGTTATAGGAGGTGACATGGAGCGGGTTAACATCGAACAGGTTATAGACGCCTCCCATCAGGGTGATGTCTTTGGTCAGATGGTAACGGGCACCTAAATCAACCAGCGCATAAGCTTCTGTTGAGTTAGCGGTTCCGAGATCCGGCGTATTGCTGCGCCAGCTGGCTTTAGTCCACAACTCCAGGGCTTGTGCCGCATTCCAGGTCAGCGAGACGTTAGCCATGCTGCTCGGGTACTCACTCAACGCATAGCCCTTATAAATGCCATTCTTCTGCTCGCTGTGAGTCCAGGTGTAGTTCGCATTCGCCTTCAGTGTGTCCGTTACCTGCCAGTCTCCGTTCAGCTCAAGTCCATAGATTTCTGCATCGCTGATGTTGAAATACTGGAACACCGTCTGCGCCACATAGCCATTGTACTGACAGGTCTGTGTCCCGGAGGCTGTGCAGATGGTTCTGTCGCTGATTTTGTTTTTAAACCGGGTGTAGAAGAGGGTCGCATCCAGCGCCAGTGCGTCCTGCTGCCAGTACAGGCCCACCTCGGTATTCACACTCTCTTCCGGTTTCAAATCGTCATTGCCGATGCCGATTTCTGAATAGGGATAGGCACCGTAAACGCTGGTGAATCCGGCGTTGTTCTCCCGTAAATCCGGTTTTTTATACCCTGCCGATACGCCCCCTTTCAGGGCCCAGCTTTCGTCGATAGTCCAGTTACCATAAAGCTTAGGGGTAACGTGGTAGCCAAAGTAGCTATCGTGATCCAGACGTGCAGAGGTGGTGAGCGTGAAGTCCGGCACCATCATCCACGCATCTTCTGCAAACAGCGCCCATCCGTCGCGGTGGATTTTACTGACCGGCGTAACCCCTGGCGCGATTTTGTCCTCAATGCCAAAGGTGTCATCAAGCGAATTTCGGGTGAAGTTTGCCCCCACCGTGAGTTTGTGATCGCCAAGGGTAAAGGTATTCGCGCTATTGGCTTCAACATTACGTTGTTCAATAAATTGCGAAGACATGCCGGGCACACGGTATTCGGTGCGGGCTTTTTCGTAGCTGATGAAGTTCCTCGCCTCCACCAGGTCATCGCCATACCAGGCATGTTGAGAAAGCGAGGCCGCCTCACGCTCAAACCCCCAGTACCACGCGCTGTCGTTATGCGTTTTCTCCTGCAGTCCCCGTGATGCATTAAGCTCCCATAGCTGGGTGTCAACGGGAGACATCGACACGGTAGCATCCAGATTTCCGGCCTGGTGCTTAACAAAACGCTCGTCGTTCACGCTGTCGTCATCACGGCGATCGAGATAGTCAGCACCGACGCTGATCCCAAGCTTACCGGGGATAACCGGCCCCATGACAAAAGCATTGGTCTGATTCGTGTTGCCGTATTCGCTCTTCTCCTGAAGGAAGTAGTTGTCCTCCAGCACGCCGGTCCATCTCTCAAGGTTGAACGCCTTTTTGGTGATAACGTTAACCACGCCGCCAATGGAGTCGGATCCATAGAGCGAGGACATCGGCCCACGGATAACCTCAATGCGCTCAATGGCGGCGAGCGGCGGCATAAAGTTCGCCTCCGACCCGATGTGATGACCGTAAGGACGGGATTCGCGGGTGCCTTGTTTAATACCGTTCACCATGTACGCGGTGTAGGTTGACCCCATGCCGCGCATCTGCACATCCCCTGACGCCAGGCTACCGTTTCCACTGCCCGTCAGCACACCGGGCATTTCGTGCAGTGCCTCCGTAACATTCTGATTCGAGCGGGTGTTCAGCGCTTTTTCGTCAACCACGGATATGGTGGCAGGTGCTTCGCGCCGTTCCTGGCTAAAGCCGGTGGCCGTCACCACCAGCTCATCTTCATTTTTTGTCTCGTTATCTGCGGCCAAAACAGCAGCGGGAAGGTGTGCGAGGGCGAGCGTCATCGCCACGGCTATGCGTGTCTGGGTAATCACTGAAGCGTCCTTAACGTGGGTTTAAAGTGGGGCGTAAAGGCGGTTAATGTTGACAGTCTCCACCTGCATCGCGGCTTTGCGTGAAGGTTCCAACCAAAAGGTAACGCGCGCTCTGCTTCTCACCGGTTGTGAAGACATGTCATTTTTCTTTACAGTTGTTTACGTGTCGCAAATGGTAATCAATCTTAATATCATTTGCAATTGTGATGTATGCGACTTGTGCAGCGCTTATTATTTTTGCGGATGACCGCAGACGTGCCCTGGTTATCTGCTCGCGGCGCGTTTCAAAAGACGGGAGAGCGAGTAAGGCGTGTAGGTATCACGTCGCGTTGAGGTAGGGGAAGTGAGTTGCGGGGCGAAAATAGCAAGCGGCTGTGGCCGCTCGCTATGGGTTCTGGCATCAAGAGGGAATAAACGTCTTTAAAAGGATGCCTGTTGTCGCCTGCGGGTTGCGGTTAGCGGTAGACAATCCCACCGTCAATGAGAATAGCCTGGCCGGTTACGTAGTCTGAATCAGGGCCCGCCAGGTAAGAGACCAGACTTGCGACGTCGTCCGGGGTTTCTGCACGGCCCAGCGCAATACCTTCCACGTATTTTTTGTACGTTTCTCCGACTGGCGCACCTGTAATCTCGGCAAAGCGCTGGTCAATTTCGGTCCACATGCCGGTGCCAACAATCCCCGGGCAGTAGGCATTTACCGTGATCCCACGACTGGCATACTCTTTGGCAGCCGCCTGCGTCAGCGCGCGCACCGCGAACTTGGTCGCGGAGTAAATGCCCAGCATGGCGAAGCCGTCATGCCCGGCAATAGAACAGGCGTTAATAATTTTGCCTTTCTGTTTACGCTCTTCGAATTTTTTCGCAGCGGCCTGGATGCCCCAGAGGGTACCCTGCACGTTAATGCGCATAATGTTGTCCACTTCCTGCGGCGTAACATCCGAAAGAGGCTGCACCTGCGCAATACCCGCATTGTTAACGATAATGTCAAAACCACCCAGTTCACGCTCGGCGCGGGCGACGGCTTCATAAACCTGTTCGCGATCGGAAATATCAGCCACAAAGGTGGCAGCCTTGCGCCCCAGCGCGCGCACTTCAGACGCCACGGTTTCCAGAGCTTCTGCGTTCATATCCACCAGCATGACTGACGCGCCATCTTTTGCCAGACGCAATGCGATACCGCGCCCAATCCCCTGCCCGGCACCTGTCACCAACGCGACTTTATTTTCAATTGTCATACTTTCTTCACCTCATCCTGACTGAAAACGCTGCATTTACCACAGCAGATATGCAGTTACAGTACCGCCAGCAAGCCAGGGTGGCCTACCCCCTCTGATGGGGGGGATCCTGCACAACGGGCGGTTATCCGGGCACAACGCTGGTGACGATGCGGCTCCTTCGGTACACTCAGGGAAAAGAAACATTAACGAGGTCGCGGTTGCATGGCGTTTATGCCCCCCCAAGGTCACCTCCCTGAAGAGAACGTAAACGACACCCCCTTTCGCTTTGCGCATAAACTGCCGCTGATCCTGACCAAGCTGACACCGCCCCGCACGCCGGGGGCGTTATTACAGCGGGATCGCTTACTGGCGCAGCTCAAAAAGGGTTCGGCTGCCACCCTGACGCTGGTCTGCGCTGGCGCAGGCTTTGGCAAAACGACGCTGCTGGCCCAGTGGTATCGCACCCGTCAGGCCCAGGGAGACGCCCTGGCCTGGCTCAGTCTGGAAGAGGACGACAACGATCCCGCCCTCTTTATGCGTTACTTACTTCGCGCGCTGCGTCCGCTTTACGCGGGGCTGGATACCCTCTCTGCCCGCCCAGAAGGTGATGAACCGGCCAGGGACAGTGCGCCCGGTCTGGCGGAGCTGACCAATGCCCTCCATGCCTGCCCACATCCGCTGTACCTGATCCTTGATGACTTTCACTGCATCCACGATCCCCATATTCATGAAGGCATACGCTGGCTGTTACACCACGCGCCAGCCTGCCTTCATTTGATTATGGGTAGTCGCACCCGGCTGCCATTCAGCCTGAGCCGCCTTCGGTTACAGGAACAGTACGTTGAGATAGATGACCAGGCGTTACGTTTTACCCTCACCGAGGCACAGCGCTACTTCGCCCCCTCGTTGACGACACAGGATATTCCTCAGCTGCATGTTCTTACCGAAGGCTGGGTGGCGGGCATGAAAATGGCTACTCTCGCGCCGCAGACTGGCGCCCGTCCACACCCGCTGACCGGAGAACTTCGTGCTGGCTCCCGCTTCATAGAGCGCTATCTGGATGAGGTGATTTTCTCGCCGCTTCCGCAGGCAGTGGTTGAGTTTCTGATGCTTACCTCAGTGCTGAACCGTCTGCACCCGGAATTATGTGACACTGTCACTAAATCAACGAACGGTGCGGCCATGCTGCACTGGATTGAACAGCATAATTTGTTTCTCAGCGCCCTGGATGAGAGCGGCCTCTGGTTTCGCTATCACCCTCTGATGCGTGACGCACTGCGAAAACGGCTACAACAACAAGGGAATGTGGATATTGGTCAGCTACACGAGCGGGCGGGAAACTGGTTTGCTGCTCAGCAGTTATGGGCGGAAGCCATACGTCACGCCCTGGCGGCCGGAAAATTGACCCTCCGCCATGCTGAAGCCGGCGCGCAGTCTCTTGCTGAAGAGGGTGACATTGACAGCCTGGTGCGCTGGACCCGTCATTTTCCCGCCACGCCCGATCCCTCCCGCGTTGAACTTCAGCTCAATCTGGCCTGGGCGCTGGCGCACCATTTTCATTTTGCCGATGCCCGTCAGTTGCTGGATGCCATTGATTCGCTGACCGCTGAACAACCAGAGGCGCCTGGTCACTCAACACGCATAAAGCAGCGTGTGGTGCGCGCTATCTGTGAAGCCTTTGCTGATAACATCACCGGCAGTATTGCACTTGTGGAGCCCCTACTGTCAGAGGTGCCCTGTGGCGATGTGTGGGTTGACGGGCTTGTCTGTAATATTCTCGCTTACTGCCATCTGGCGCTGGGACAGCCTCAGCGCGCCCTCGATGTTCAGCAACGTTTTCCCGTCGGACTGCAAAAAAATCGTAACCTGTTTATTGAGGTCTACCGGGCATTTGTGCTGTCGCTCGCCTGGTTCCGTCAGGGGAATCTGAATGAAGCTGAGCGTCAGGCTACACAGGCGCTGCAGCAGGCTGAACAGCAGACTGGCCCGCACTCAAGCAGCGGAGCGACGCTGGTCCCGGTGCTGGCCGCCATTGCGCTGGAGCGAGGCGACGGGCAGTACGCCCATTCGCTTCTGACACCGCGCCTGGAGATGATTGATGAGGTTTGCCCTGCCGATGGCGTTACACTCTGTTACCTGACGCTGGCACGCTGGGAACGCCTGAACGGACGCGATGATAAAGCGCAGCAGTTACTCCGCCATGCCGAACGACTGGCACTGCAACGTGGCTGGTGGCGCGCACGGCTGGCGCTGATTGCCGGTAGCGTGACGTTGTCACCTGTCCCTGGCGATATCCTGCGGGTGAAACAGACTATGGGGGAACTATCATCTCTCGCTCGCGATAAGCAAAATCGTGTTGCAGACTGGTGTCGCGCTGTGACACAAAGCCATCTGCTGCTGCTCGATAACGCCCCGCTCTGCGCCGCCGCCACGCTTGAACCCCTGGTTGCGGAGCAGGAGGCCTGCACAGAATGGCACTTCGCGCTGCGCACGCGCTTACTACAGGCGGTCGCGCTCTGGCGCGCGGGTGAGGTCGAACGTGCCGCGCTGACCTGTCAACCGGCGCTTTTAAAGATCAAGGAACATCAAATGTTGCAGTGCCTGCGTGATGCCGGGCCGGATCTGCTTGCCCTGCTTGTCCGGATGCGTGAGAGCAGGCGTTTTTCAACCCTGGTGGCGGAGCTTGAGACGCTGCCGGGGAGTCCGGTGACTCCTGAAACCGGCGCGCCACGGCTCACGGAGCGCGAGCAGCAGACGCTACGTTTGATCGCGAATGGCGACTCCAATAAAGCTATCGCCCGCACTCTCGGCATTTCAGTAGAAACAGTGAAGTGGCATCTCAAGCAGCTCTACGAAAAACTCGGCGTGAGCGGGCGCATCCAGGCAGTGAATCAGGCGAGGAAGTTAAAAATGTTGACCGCGCCTGATGAGGTCAGTCATGCCGGATGACGCCTCTCAACCCTCGCTTTTTTGATACAGGCCGCCGGTTACCGGCTGTTCACTGCACTGACCCGCAGGTTGAAAGTAGCGGTCGCACTCACCTTTGCATAAGGTGCTCATCCAGCAGCGCCTTCAGTTCACCATCCTGCTGCCACCGGGCAAGGAGTGAAATAAGCGAGGCAAAATAGCGCGAGTCATTTTTCGCCACACATATCGCCTGCCGGATACCGGTGAAATCGTCCGGCAGCACCCGAAAATCGGGGTTTTCCCGCGCGGTTTTTTCCAGCGGCTGACGGATGCCTGCCGCCATCTCACCCGCGCCGTCGAGAAAGGCATCAATTGCCGTCCGGGAGGAGGCATGTCGTATGAGAGTGGCAGCATGAATTTCACGGGTCAGCCACAGGTCATAGGCCGCATTCTTGCCCACATTGATGACCACACCGGGTTTATCCATCTCGGCCACGCTTTGCCAGTTACTGTTCTGCCTGACCAGTAGCGTGCCCTGAATGGTGATATAGGGGGAGGTAAAGCGCAACACGGCTTCGCGCTTCGGATCAACAGCCAGGAAAGCAATATCCCAGACCCCCTTTCCCGCATCCTCGACCACCTCTCCTGCGGCAGGATAGGTCACAAATTCTGGCTTACGCCTAAGGCTTGCGGCGATTCTGTTGGCCAGTGCAACGGTGATGCCACCAGGTTGTCCGTGTTCATTAACGTTTGCGAGTACGCCATTACCGAGATTAATGGCAAAGCGTAAAGGTGCGGCTGCAATATCTGTCATCGGGATAGCCTTACGACGTGAAGGATAAAATTATCCTTACTGAGGATAGCAGCATGCAGGCACCTTAACTCTCCAGGCGCTGGCGATGACGCAGACCGGGGAACCATTTCATCCACAGTGCGACCACGATAAGCGTGCCAATACCGCCAATGGCGGCGGCGGGTACGGCCCCCAGCCAGGCGGCGAGCATTCCGGACTCAAACTCGCCCAGTTGGTTTGAGGTATTGATAAAGATAGCGTTCACCGCATTAACACGCCCGCGCATCTCGTCCGGGGTATCGAGCTGCACCAGGGAGCCACGGATAACCATACTCACCATGTCACAGCCTCCCAGCGCAAAGAGTGCCAACAACGAGAGCCACATCCAGCTTGAGAGGGCAAAAACAAGGGTTGCCACGCCAAAGCCCGCCACGCTCATGAACATAATGATCCCCACGTTGCGTCTGAGCGCCCGGTGACTCAGCCAGAAACCAACCAGGAGCGCGCCAACTGCCGGGGCACTGCGCAGCAGTCCCAGTCCGAAGGGCCCGGTATGCAGCACGTCATGGGCAAATATCGGCAGCAACGCGGTGGCACCGCCAAGCAGTACGGCAAAGAGATCCAGCGAAATCACCCCGAGCACGTCCGGGCGTTTACGAATAAAATCAACGCCTGCAAACAGTGAGGTCAGGGTTGGCGGCGTGCGCGGCGGCAGCTTCTGTTCATAGCGCAGGGTCAGTACCAGCAGCAGTGAGACCAGATATAAGCCAGCGGTGACGGTGTACACCACATCCGCACCGGCGGCGTAAAGAAAGCCGCCCAGCGCCGGGCCAACAATCTGTGCGGCCTGGCCTGAAACGGCATTCGCTGCCGTCGCACGCGGTAAAATCGAAGCAGGCACCAGCGCGGGCAGCATGGAGATCATCGCCGGAGACTCGATGGTCCTGGCGCAGGAGATAATAAAGATAAGCAGTAATATTACCCCGACGCTGGCATCCCCCTGCCAGGTAAGCCATGCCAGAAACGCGATGGCGATCCATTCACACACCTGCCCGCACATTACGACCCGGCGGCGGTCAAACTGGTCGGCAATGTGCCCGGCGGGGAGTGCCAGCATGAACGAGGGCAGGAACTGCACCAGGCCTATCATCCCCAGCCAGAAAGCGCTATGGGTCTGGGAGTAAATTTGCCAGCCCACGATTATCGAGAGCATCTGAAAGCCAAAGCTTGAACTGGTACGTGCCAGCCAGAACGCCACAAACGAACGATGTTGCAACAAACTGCCGTCACGTGCTGATAAAACCGGAGCCATAAACCTGTCCCATTCATGTAAAAAACGGCCCGGGCTTGTCGTGCCCGGTGCCGGTGCAAAGTCCTTTAACCAACCTTTAATGTGCCGCGGAGGGGGCGCCTCCCGGCGGTCCTGAGTGGACAAACGGCGGTTTCGCAAACCAGATAATCACCACCAGCGCCATAAAACCCCAGCCCAGCAGCCAGAAATAGTCGATGGTGGACATCATATAAGCCTGTTGCTCGATAGTTTTATCCACTGCCGCCAGATGTTGCTGCGTCACACCTCCCATCCTGTTCAGATAATCCACGGCGGGCGGATGATACACCGACACGCTCTCGGTCAGATTCGCATGATGATAAATTTCGCGCCTCGACCACAGCCAGGTCGTCAGCGATGAGGCAAACGAGCCGCCCAGCACGCGGAAGAAGGTCGCAAGCCCGGAGCCCTCGGCTACTTCATTCCCGTGCAGATTCGACAGAACGATGGTGGTTATCGGCATAAAGAACAGCGCCACACCAATGCCCATAAACATCTGCACTTCGGCGATGGTGCGAAAATCAACGCTGGTATTGAACTGTGCACGGAGCAGGCAGGACGCCCCCATCGTAAGGAACGAGAGCGAGGCCAGAATACGCAGATCCACCCGAGTGGCATAGCGCCCCACAATGGGCGTAAGTAACAGCGGTAAAAAGCCCATCGGTGCCGCCGCAAGCCCGGCCCAGATAGCGGTATAACCCATCTGGGTTTGCAGCCACTGCGGCAGAATGATGTTAATGGCAAAGAACGCCGCATAGCCAAGCATCAGCGTGGTGGTGCCAATAGCAAAGTTACGATCTTTAAACAGTCGCAGATTCACAATCGGATGGCGCTCGCCCAGTTCCCATATCACAAAGGAGACCAGTGCAATGGCTGATATTACCGACATCACAATGATTTCCGTTGAAGAGAACCAGTCCAGATCGTTGCCTTTGTCGAGTACCACCTGCAACAGCCCCACCCCGAGCACCAGCAGTGCAATGCCGATGTAATCGACAGGCGCGCTGACGGTAGTCTCTTCACGCCCGCGCAACTGCGTCCAGACCACGATGGCCGCAAAGATCCCAATTGGCACGTTGATATAGAAGATCCACGGCCAGGAGTAATTATCGGTTATCCAGCCGCCGGTGATCGGCCCGACAATCGGTGCCACCACCGTTACCATCGACAGTAGCGCCAGCGCCATACTGCGTTTGGTGGTCGGGAAAATCACCAGCAGTAACGTCTGGCACATGGGGAACATGGGTCCGGCAAAAAAGCCCTGCAACGCACGGAAGATAATCAGTTCGGTCATGCTGTGGGCAAAGCCGCACAGGAACGAGGTCAGGGTGAATAGCGAGACCGATCCGATAAACAGCTTCAGTTGTCCGAAGCGCCGGGTAAACCACCCGGTCAGCGGCAGGGCAATGGCATTACAGACCGCAAATGAGGTGATAACCCAGGTGCCCTGATCCGAACTCACGCCGAGGTTTCCGGCAATGGTCGGCAGGGCCACGTTGGCAATGGTGGTATCCAGCACCTGCATAAAGGTTGCCAGCGACAGCGCAACGGTGGCGAGCAACAGGCTGGGTGGCGTAAACGCTGCCTTATCTTGCATAACGCCTCACTTAGCGGCTGCTCGTCGCAGCGGCCTGACGGTTGTCATGAAGAATTTTGGCCACCACCTGGTCGGCTTTATCCAGCGCATTCTGGTACACATCCGTCGTAAAGCGCGGTGCAGCAACGGTCTGTTGTGGCAGAAGGTGCCCGTCGGCGTCACGAATATCCACGCGCGCAAACATGGACAGCCCGACACGTAAAGGGTGTTTCTCCATGTCATGCGGGTCGAGGGTAATACGCACCGGCAGGCGTTGAACGATTTTAATCCAGTTGCCGCTGGCATTTTGCGCCGGTAACAGCGAGAACGCGCTTCCGGTCCCGATACCTAAGCTTTCGATAGTGCCCTGATATTCTACTTTGTCGCCATACAGATCGGCGCTCAGGGTCACCTTCTGACCCAGACGCATCGCACTGAGCTGGCTCTCTTTAAAGTTGGCATCCACCCAGACCTGATCCAGTGGCACGACCGACATCAGCGTGGTGCCGGACTCCACCCGCATTCCCAGTTGCACCGCGCGCCTGGCGACATAACCACTAACGGGGGCCACAATAGTGCTGCGCGCATTATCGAGAAAGCGCTGGCGCAGGGTCGCTACCGCACTTTTGATCTCAGGGTGGCTGTCAATAACGGTGTCATCGACCATCGCCAGATTGGTGGTTAACGCCTGTCTGGCTGCCGCCAAATCACTTTGCGCGCTGGATACGGCGTCGCGATAGTGAGCCAGATCTTCGGCAGAGACGGCGCCTGCGGCAAAAATTTTCTGCCGACGGGCGTAATCGCTTTGCGCAGTTTGTAGCGTGACCTGTTTTGCAGCCACCTGGGCGCGGTAGTTGTCTGCGGTGCTGTAAAGGCCACGGACCTGACGCACGGTACTGGCGAGATTGGCCTCCGCCTGCTGGAGGGCAATCTGCGTATCGCTGGGATCAAGCAGTACCAGTGGCTGACCTTTGGTAACGTAATCGCCCTCCTCCACCGCCACCTGGGTGACGGTGCCGGCGATTTGTGGCGTCAGGGTGACCAGGTTGGCATTGACGTAAGCGTCATCCGTTGTTTCGTAAAAGCGGGCGTAGAGCAGATACCAGGCCAGGCACCCCGCTGCTATCAGCACCACTATGATGAGTAAAATCAAAAAGTTGCGCTTGCGCTTGCCGGGCGCGCGTTCGGGTTGTGCTGAAGACGGTGCAGATGAAGTTTGCATTCTAGTTAAACCTTTTTTCAGAACAGCTTAGCGATGGGGTTTCGTTGCCTCGTCCGGCAGCATTTTAATCAGAAGCTGTGCCAGCTGGCGTGATTCTTCAGGGGTCAGACGCGTGGTGAGCGAGCTCAGAATGGCGCTAAGCGCCTCATTCTGAAAACGATCGCAGATAGTCTGGCCTTTATCGGTCAGCGCCAGGATCACCTGGCGTTTGTCTTCCGGATTCGGATTTCTCACGATCAGGGAGCGCTTTACCATGCGTTCCAGCATCCGGCTCATCGCCCCGGCATCCATCAGCAAATTTTTGCTGACTTCAAGGGGGCTGTTGAAGCCTTTGTAGATACTGATAAGCACCTTGAACTGCGCTGCGGTGATGTCCGTGTCAGCAAAAAAATGGCTGATAAGCTGGTCCTTGAACTGGTTCGCCAGATGGATCAGCAGGCCGAGGTGAAGTTTTGGGTTAGCAGTGTCCGCCATGTCGTTTATGTTATTTGCCTGGTCAATAATTACAATTGAAATTACTGACCAGGCAAATGTTTGTCAACGCAGTGTCAGCAAGAGAGCACAAAACTATACATTTTGCTCGCTTCTCCTCCGCCGTCGTCTTGTGTGCAGGGGTTGTTATCACCGCCAGTCGCGAAAAGAATGCTGCTCCGGGTGAGCCCAGCACTTCAACCCTGGCGGCACTGTCAATGATGGGGCGCTGATGACAGGCTTAACTGTCGGGCACCATTCAGCCCGAATGAAACGACTTACTTATAAGGCTTTAGCTATCAAATCCGTAGATTCATTCAAATATCTTTAAATATAAGCCGTGAGATATCGTAGCGTCATTAACAGCAAATGGAGCACGTATGAGCATGTCAGAAGAAACATCCCCGGCGGCAAAATGTCCTTTTCATGAGGGCCGTTCATCCTCACCGAAAAAAAGTAGCGTCACCACGAACCACGACTGGTGGCCTGAACAGCTGCGCGTGGACCTGCTGAATCAACACTCCCGACGTTCCAGCCCCCTCGATGAAACCTTTAACTATCGCGAAGAATTCAAAAAACTCGATTACAGCGAACTGAAAGCCGATATCAAAAAAGTGCTCACCGACTCTCAGGACTGGTGGCCAGCGGACTGGGGCAGTTATATTGGCCTGTTCATTCGCATGGCCTGGCACAGTGCGGGCACCTATCGCACCGTCGATGGCCGTGGTGGTTCCGGTCGTGGTCAACAACGATTTGCCCCTCTCAACTCCTGGCCTGATAACGTCAGTCTCGACAAAGCGCGCCGCCTGTTATGGCCGGTGAAAAAGAAACACGGGCAAAAAATTTCCTGGGCCGACCTGCTGATGCTGGCGGGAAATGTGGCGCTGGAGAACGCGGGCTTTCGCACCTTCGGATTTGGCGCAGGCCGTGAAGACGTGTGGGAACCGGACCTGGACGTGAACTGGGGGAATGAAAAATCCTGGCTTGAACATCGTCATCCCGAAAGCCTTGCCCAGGCCGCCATCGGTGCAACAGAAATGGGGCTGATTTACGTTAACCCTGAAGGCCCCAACGCCAGCGGCGAACCTGTTTCCGCTGGTGCTGCCATTCGCGCCACGTTTGGAAACATGGGCATGGACGATGAAGAGATTGTCGCCCTGATTGCCGGGGGTCACACGCTGGGTAAAACACACGGGGCTGCCTCAGCCGACCATGTGGGCGTTGAGCCCGAAGGCGCGCCCCTTGAAGCACAGGGCCTTGGCTGGGCCAGCAGTTACGCAAGCGGTGCTGGTGCTGATGCCATCACCTCCGGCCTGGAAGTGGTCTGGACGCAGACGCCGACCCAGTGGAGCAACGCCTTCTTCGAGAACCTGTTTAAATACGAGTGGGTTCAGACCCGCAGCCCGGCAGGTGCCATTCAGTTTGAAGCGAAAGACGCGCCGGACAGCATTCCGGACCCGTTTAACCCAGAGAAAAAACGCAAACCCACTATGTTGGTGACTGACCTGACGCTGCGTTTTGATCCGGATTTCGAGAAGATTTCGCGTCGTTTCCTTAACGATCCCCAGGCCTTTAATGAAGCCTTCGCCCGTGCCTGGTTTAAGCTGACCCACCGCGATATGGGTCCCAAAGCGCGCTACATTGGCCCTGAAGTGCCAAGTGAAGATCTGATCTGGCAGGATCCTCTGCCGCACGCGACCCACAACCCGACAGACGCAGACATTGCCGATCTGAAGGTTGCCATTGCTGCGACTGGCCTTCCGGTCAGCGAGCTGATCGCGGTTGCCTGGGCCTCTGCCTCGACCTTCCGTGGCGGGGATAAACGCGGCGGTGCCAACGGCGCGCGTCTGCAGCTTGCCCCGCAAAATAGCTGGCCGGTGAACGCCGTGGCATTGAAAGCCCTGCCTGCTCTACAGGCTATTCAGCAGGCATCCGGGAAAGCATCGCTGGCGGATATCATCGTGCTGGCGGGCGTGGTCGGCATTGAACAGGCGGCAGCGGCAGCCGGTGTGCATGTGACCGTGCCCTTTACCCCAGGGCGCGTCGATGCACGTCAGGATCAAACGGACGTGGCGTCGTTCAACCTTCTGGAGCCGCTGGCCGACGGGTTCCGTAACTATCGCCGCGAACGCGACGAGATAACCACCGAAACGCTGCTGATTGATAAAGCGCAACAACTGACGCTAACCGCGCCGGAGATGACCGTACTCATTGGTGGCATGCGGGTACTCGGCACCAATTTCGACGGTAGTCAGCACGGTGTCTTTACCGATCGCGTCGGTGTCCTCAGCAATGATTTCTTCGTTAATTTGCTGGATATGCGCACCGTATGGAAACCTGTCGATGAGAAAGCCGGGCTGTTTCAAGGGCGCGATCGCAAAAGCGGGGAGCTGAAATACACGGCGACCCGTGCTGACCTGGTGTTTGGCTCGAACGCCATCCTGCGAGCGCTGGCCGAAGTTTACGCCAGTGACGATGCCAGACAGAAATTTGTCACCGATTTCGTGGCGGCATGGAATAAAGTGATGAATCTCGACCGTTTCGACCTGCAATAACTCCTCTGTTCCGGCGAAGGGTCACCCTGCTCGCCGGGCATCATGCAGAATGGCTTAACGCGGTTCGGCCCCGGCGTTACCGGGGCCGAATCGAAAACGGTGTTAATCCTGACTTGCCGCCCCCTGGGACGCGAGATTATCCGGCCAGGCTGCTACGCTTGCCCGCACTATGTTTCGACCCGCATGTTTAGCTTCATAGAGTGCATCATCCGCAGCCTGAATCAGCTGACCATACTCCTTTTGGCTGCGCTGATTATGGCTGGCAACGCCGATGCTGACGCTGACAATCCCTGCCGGAGCATTAGCATGAGGAAGCGCCAGATTTTGCACGCTGGCGCGCAACTTCTCCGCGACTTCTACCGCATCCGCAGAGCGCATCTCCGGTAACAGCGCACAGAATTCCTCGCCGCCGTAGCGGAACAGCAAATCGCTCTGACGCGGCAGTGCGTTGCGCATCGCCGCAGCAACCTGCTTTAAACAAAGATCGCCCTGCTGATGGCCATAACGATCGTTGTAGCGTTTGAAATGGTCGACATCGATAAGCAGCAGCGAAAGCGATTTATTATTCCGCTTACTGGCCCGCCACTCCTTGTCGATACAGACATCGAAATAACGGCGATTCCCCACGCCTGTCAGTCCGTCCGATAAGGACTGGGATAATAAGACGTGGGCCTGCTCACGCAGCAGGGATTCACGCCGGACCGCGATGCTGACGTCGACAATTTGTATCAGTCCATAACGTTCGCTGTCACCGAGCGGCACGATAGTCACCGCCTGGCTCAGGCGCTGACCAGGCTGCGTCGGATCCGCAAATAACGGAAACGGCGAGCGATGCAACGACTGCGATAACAGTGCCGGCAGATTATGACTGAGCGCCTGTTTCAGCGCCACGCCTACGCGGTGGTTGCGTAAATCCGGGAATATCTTAAAAAAATCTTCGCCGAGCGTCTCTTTCGCGGTGCGTCCTGTGTGTGTTTCTAACCAAGCGTTCCACAGCGTAATGCGGTAGTTCGCATCCACAACTATCACCCCAAGGCTCAGGGCGGAAAATGCATCCAGTAACAGCTTGTCTTTCATCGTTATTATAATCCGTCAGGGACCATACCGGACTCCAGGCGCAGGATGTAGAGCCTGATTTGTTCGCGCAAATCGCGCAGCGCAGACATATCGAGTATGAAAGCGAGATATCCTTCGATTTGCTGGCGCTCGAGAGAAAAATCGATACGCAGCATCAGCACTGACGGGTCCGCTTCGTCGTGATTCGGATTCAGGATCTGCTCACTGCTACCTACCCGAAATACCGGCAGCGATCCCTCCAGCTCCTTCTGGAACATATTCGCCAGCGTACCGACGCAGGCATTGAGCACGATGTTGCCAATCTCGCTCATCGCTTCGCGTTCCATCTCACCGAGCTCATCCGCCGGGATAAGATCGCCCACCATCATGCGGACAATTTCAAAACTCGCGCGCTCAGGGAACATCAAAATCGCTTCGGTCGCGTAAGCGCCCTTGTACTGCTGGCTGATGCCGCAGAGGGAAAGCCCGGCCCCCAGCTCTTCTGCCGCTTCAGAGCGCGTCGTAATGCGAATTGACGGGACAGACATACGCACTTCTTCATTGACGATGCTGCTCATTGCCGCCGCAGCGTGGCCCACGCCGATGTTGAAGATCTCCATCAGGCTGTCGGCTTCGAGCTCACTCATGCTCATTTTATCCATCATACGCTGGACTCCAGGCCATTGAGCATAGCGTGGATATCGGCTTCTTTAATCGGTTTGGACAAAAAGCCCAGCCCCAGCTCTTCGGCCTGCGCCTGCACCGAGTGCTGTACGTTCGCCGTCAGGAGCACAATGTGTGTTTGCGGATGGGTCTGACGTAATACCGCAGCGGCGGCGAGCCCACCCATGCCTGGCATATTGACATCAAGCAAAATGAGCCAGGGCCTTTTCTCTGCTGCCATTTCAATTGCCTGTTCGCCCGTTGCAGCCTCTGCAATGTCCCGATCCTTGTGCAAACTCAGCACATACTGACGGGAAATCATCCGTGATAAACGACTGTCATCAACAATGAGGATACTTTTAGGCATTTTTACAATCTCTGTTCTGATACTCAGGTCAAAATTTCCCCCTCTCACCTTAACAAGAGACTCTGCACAGTGTGAGCGGGGGCGATACGTTTACTTCCACGGATACTGCACGCTACGTAAGAGGGAGGCATATTTCCGTTAGGTACACTGTTAATCGGCACCGTAACGCATTTAATTAGCCCTTAAGTGTAATTTGATGTGCAACTGCTACCAGCAGAGGCGCAGGCAGAGGATTTTATGGCGTACGCGGGCAGTATCAGAAGAAAGAAAGGTGTTTTACGCTGCAAGAAAGGAGAAACATTCAGGGGTGCGGTAAACATGAGAAAAAGCTGCTGACACCGTGCGGTATCGGCAGCTTTTTCAAGGCTTAAACAGGCCTGAGCCTATTTTTTATCCGGGGCTGGTTTTTTATCGCCGGACTCCGGTGAATTACGTGGATCGTCTTTTTCAGTCGTCATAACAGAACCTCCTGAAATAGTTTAATAAGGGTACTGCTCTTTATTTTATGAAACGCTTACTGTCACCGGTAATGTCTCATAAAATTAACAGCAGCCTAATTAATCACGTTAACCAAAAACCATTACCCGTGAATATTTCGCATTTGGGTCAAGCGGAGACTTATTTTTTGTCTCCACTGCGGTTGCTGCTTTGCCCGCCTTTTTTGCCCGCTTCGGAGGCACGTTGCGGATCATTTTTAAAATTCCCGCCGCTATGCTGACCGCCTTTCTTACCTGCATCTGATGCTTTTTCACGGTCTTCTGCGAAATTACCGGAACCGCCTCTATGTTCTGCCATGATATAACTCCCGTTCATGTTATTAAATAACCGATACGAAAAACTGATATCGATCGCGTACAAGAATTAACCTTAGGCGCTCTGTCAAAATAGTCAAAGCGAAGCAGCAGAAACAAGCGAAACGCAAACAGAGGGTTATCGCCTGATATTTCACGGTTTATTACGGGAATAAAAAAACGGAACTTTTATGCTCCGTTTTTAAAATTAGCTGGCAGGGATAAGAATAATCAATAGAAGCCCATTGCTGAACCACTATAACTGACCAGCAGATTTTTAATCTGTTGATACTGGCTGAGCGCCATTTTGTGGGTTTCACGCCCTACGCCGGAATTTTTATAGCCACCAAACGCCGCATGTGCAGGGTAAAGATGGTAACAGTTAGTCCAGACGCGACCCGCCTTGATGCCGCGCCCCATGCGCCATGCACGGTTGATGTCCAGCGTCCAGACACCCGCTCCAAGACCGTACTCAGTATCATTGGCAAGCTTAAGGGCTTCAGCTTCGTCCTTAAAGGTGGTTATCCCGATAACCGGCCCGAAGATCTCTTCCTGGAAACAGCGCATCTGGTTGTGGCCCTTAATCAGGGTCGGCTGGATATAAAACCCATTACCCAGTTCTTCACCGTGGGTGACGTGCGCTCCCCCGGTAATGATTTCGCCGCCCTCTTCACGGGCAATATCAATATAGGAGAGGATTTTGTCGTACTGTTCGCGGGAAGCTTGCGCACCTATCATGGTTTCGGTGTCAAAGGGGTCGCCCTTGCGGATGTTCTCCATTCGCGCCAGCACCTTTTCAACAAACTGTGGATAGATAGACTCCTGCACCAGCACTCGGGACGGGCAGGTGCAGACTTCCCCCTGGTTGAAGAAACCAAGCACAACGCCTTCAATCGCTTTATCAATGTATCCTTCGTCGCCGTTCAGCACATCTTCAAAGTAGATGTTCGGCGATTTGCCGCCAAGTTCAACGGTACTCGGAATGATGTTTTCCGCCGCACAGGAGAGGATGTGTCGTCCGATAGATGTTGAACCGGTAAAGGCAATTTTTTCGATGCGTTTACTCCGCGCCAGGGGTTCACCAGCTTCAGTACCAAAGCCATGCACCACGTTCAACACCCCTTTAGGTAGCAGGTCACCGATCAATTCCATCAGCACACAGATGCCGAGTGGGGTCTGCTCTGCGGGTTTGAGTACCACGCAGTTACCCGCAGCCAGCGCCGGGGCGAGTTTCCAGGCTGCCATCAGTAAAGGGAAATTCCAGGGGATGATCTGACCGACTACACCGAGCGGTTCATAGATATGATATGCCACCGTGGTGCTGTCAATTTCCGCCGCCGTCCCCTCCTGCGCCCGGATACACCCGGCAAAGTAACGGAAATGATCTACCGCCAGCGGCAGGTCCGCATTCAGGGTTTCACGGACAGGTTTGCCATTATCCCAGGTTTCGGTGAGCGCCAGCAGTTCAAGGTTTTGCTCAATGCGATCGGCGATGGCCAGCAGCACATTGCCACGCTCCTGGGCGCTGGTTTTTCCCCAGGCGTCGGCCGCAGCGTGGGCTGCGTCCAGTGCTTTTTCGATATCTTCTGCACCTGACCGTGGAAACTCAGCGATAACCTGCCCGGTAACCGGGGAAGTGTTTGAGAACCAGCGCCCCTCTACCGGATCGACAAACTTCCCGCCGATAAAATTGCCATAACGATTTTTAAAGGAGACTTTCGCGCCAGCGAGGCCAGGATGAACGTATTTCATTAGATGTTCCTCTCATTATTATGGGTACAGGTTAGGCGATACAGGGTACGTCAGGAGGGAATAAGCAGTTCTTATGCCAGGGGGGGATAAAATGAGGAGTATTTTTTTAAAATACCTGTAGAACAATACATTACGCTCCACAGGCATTCTGGGAACAGTGCTGACTAAAGCTCACGAATCAGATTCTCTTTCTGAAGTGTGTCGTTCGTCGCTACATGCGGGACACCATTATGCTACACATTTGTAACATCTTTGTTTATGGAGTGAGTCATGCCGCAATCCCCACTCTCGTCGACGCTTCTCCAGCCTGACGCCGGATTACCCTGCCAGCTGGAAGACTCCTGGCAGCGCAGCCTGAACTATGGCCTGACCCGTGATGATGACGCTCAGCCGTGGGTGGCGAGTTCACAGCTTAACGATGCGCGAGCGGAAAATACCTGGATTAGCCAGCTGGTGGCGCCGCTACTGACCCGTTTACGTAGCGATCTGGTCCGCCATCCATCGATTCTGGTGATGTCCGACGCGGCAGGGCTGGTGCTGGAAACGCAGGGGAATACGGATTTCTTACACCAGGCCGAACGCTACGCCCTCGCCCCTGGCAACCTCTGGGGGGAGCATGCGCGGGGCACTAACGCCATCGGCACCGCCCTGGCGCTGCAACGCCATTGTGAAGTATCAGGCGGGGAACACTACCTCAGCCGTAACGCCGGTCTGTTCTGCTCCGCCTCGCCGGTGTTTCGCCCGGACGGGCAGATAGCTGGGGTTCTCGATATCTCTACGCCGGCACGGCTTCCCCGCCACGACGCCACCGCCTTCATCCGCCGTGCGGTTTGTGAAATTGAACATGCCTGGACCACCAGCGCGGCTGGCGCTAACCGCTGGCTGCTGAGTCTGCATCAGGATGCCAGCGTTCTTTCCACGGCACATGAATTGCTGCTTATCTTTGAGGATGAAACGCTGCAGGGTGCCAACAAGCTGGCGATGGATGCCTTCTCTCTGACGGCGCGACACTTTGGTACAACGCCTCTCTCTGCCCTCTTCCCGGATGCCAGATTGCACACCGGGCAGCGCACGCTTGATGCCGCCAATCGTCAACGCTATTTCGTGCGCCAGACCGCCCCAGAGCGCCGTTACAGCGGGCGCGGGGTCGCACGCCCTGCAGCCAGCGTATCGCCTGAAAAAGAGAAGGCGCTACGGATCCTTAACGCCGGGATAGCTTTGTGCGTGACCGGAGAAACCGGCTGTGGCAAAGAGCATCTTGCCAGAGAACTTCACGCTAAAAGCCGCTGGTGCAACGGCAATTTTGTCGCCATCAACTGCGCCGCCCTGCCGGAAAATCTGATTGAATCCGAACTGTTCGGCTATGTGCCGGGTGCATTCACCGGAGCCAATCCCAAAGGGTACATCGGCAAATGTCGTGAGGCTGACGGCGGTATTTTGTTCCTCGATGAAATTGGCGATATGCCCCCCGCTCTGCAGACCCGGTTGCTGCGCGTGTTGCAGGAGAAAAAGGTGACACCGCTTGGGTCAAACACCGCCTGTGAGGTGAACTTTGCACTGGTGTCCGCGACCCATCAGGACCTGGCGTCCAGAGTGCAGGCGGGTGCCTTTCGTGAAGATTTGCTCTACCGCATTCAGGAGTTCCACTACCGTATTCCCCCCCTGCGGGAGTGGCCCCATATCGCCTCCTTTATTCGCTTATTGTGGCAGCAACAGGGGGCAGAGTCTCGCCGTTTGCGTCTGAGTGATGAGGTTGTGTCGGCGCTTGCCCGCCGGCGTTGGCCGGGAAACGTCCGGCAATTGTTAAGCCAGCTACGCGTGCTGATGGCGCTGGCAGATGATGGCACTGAAATTACGCTGGCGGATTTACCCGGAGAACCGGCTTTTGCGGGCGTGCCGACAGGCGTAGCCCGAAAACCGGTGGAAGAGATGGCCATTGAGGAAGCGCTGGGCAATATGAGCCTGGCGGCAAAAAAACTGGGGGTATCGCGCAGCACGTTATACCGCCGCCTGGAGAAACGTCAGGCAGCGGGGTGATCTCAGGTGACAGGCAGTTCATCCAGCCAGTGGCCCACCACCTGCCGCGCCGCGCTGGAGAGGCTTGCGCTGTAGCGCGTGGCATCTTCACGCAGCGTGCGAGGGTCAATACCAGCCTGGTGAAGTTCGCAGGCGTGACCAACCAACCAGCTCTCAAGCGCTGCGGCGGTAACTTCAAGGTGGAACTGGAAAGCGAGCGCATAGGTGCCAATACGGAAGGCCTGATTATCACACTGGTCGCTGCTGGCAAGTAAAATGGCATCCTGCGGCAGTTCGAACCTGTCGCCGTGCCAGTGCAGTACGGGGAGGTTATCAAGGGCGGCAAAGTACGCTGGCGCCTGAGCGCTAACCGTCACGGGACCATAACCTATCTCTTTAAGCCCCATTGACGCCACCCGTGCACCCATCGCTGTTGCCATCATCTGGGCCCCCAGGCAGATCCCCAGCACCGGTTTCCCGGCTAAGAGTCTTTCACGGATAATGCGCAGTTCTGTCTCAAGGAAGGGATACAGATGCTGCTCGTAAACCCCCACTGGCCCGCCCAGCACAATCAAAAGATCGTCCTTGAGCGCATCAAACGAGGCAAGAGACTGAACAGGGGTATCAATGCAGCGCCAGCGATACCCTTTAGCCAGCAGGGTTTCGCTCAGTGAATCCAGATCTTCGAAAGGTACATGTCGAAATACAACGGCTGTCTTCATACCAGAAATCCATCCTTTGTTGTAAGCGTGAATCGTTAACCTCTCCTGCCAGCATACAGAAAATCGTCGCCTGGGGGCTCTCTTAAGCACATAGTTGCGATCCCGGTGGCCTCTTTTTCCGGTGGCGATTGCAAAAAAACACTTTTAATCATGTGGTTGTGATTCTCGTTTTTCACCGCTGCCTGATAAGACATCTCATCCAGCACCCGCTACCTGTGAATATGGCACCGCGCTCGCCCCTGCCGCCGTGGCGTTTTCCTGATAAACCGTTCTAAGCCTGTCTGACGAATTCTGGCGTCTATACTGAAGCACTGTATAACGCATTAAGGAGGTAGAATGGCTTATCTGTTACAGCTGAACATGGTTTCGGTATTAATGTCGCCCACATTCTGGGTAAATCTGGCGATCGTATTTTTTATCACCCTCGTTACCTACTGGGTAACGACTCGATTACTCGATCTACTCTATAAAACCATTCATCGTGCAGGTAAGAATAATGCCAGGGTGGAACGGCTGGGTTCAGTTGCATTTGATATGCTGAAAAAGACCAGTAAGTTGCTCATGCTATTTGCGGCATTTCTTTTCAGCCTGCGTTTCGTCCCCTTACCGGAGCGCTTATTTTCCACCGTTTCGCATGCCTGGTTTGTGGTGTTCGCCATACAAATGGCCATCTGGCTCGATCAGGGCGTGCAGTCGTGGATGCGGCACCTTCTTTATTCTCCCGGAACCAATAAAAACCCCGTTACGCTCGTCATTCTGGGGATGATATTACGGACGTTTGTCTGGGCGATTATGTTACTTTCCGTGCTGGCAAATGCGGGCGTCGATATTACTGCGCTGGTTGCCAGCCTTGGTGTGGGTGGTATTGCTATCGCGCTTGCTGTTCAGACAGTGCTGAGCGATGTGTTTGCCTCACTCTCAATTGGATTCGATAAGCCGTTCGAACCCGGCGACTTTGTGGTCTTCAGTGATGTGGCGGGTACTATTGAGCATATCGGCTTAAAAACCACCCGTATTCGAAGCCTCAGCGGGGAGCAGATCGTTTGCGCCAACGCCCAGTTGTTACAGCAGACCATCCATAACTACAAACGTATGCAGACGCGCCGTATCGTCTTTACGTTTGGTGTCTCCATCACTACGCCGCCAGAGAAGCTGCGGATTATTGGCGATCTGGTTAAAAAGATCGTTACCGAAGTGGGCGAGACAAAATTCGACCGTGCACATCTGCTCGACTTTAATAAAGATCGCTTAACGTATGAAGTCGTCCATATCGTCAATACCGCTGACTACAACAAATATATGGACATTCAGCAAGAGATTAATATTCGTATCATCGAAACTCTCGCAGAGCATGATATCGAACTTGCACTTCCCTCCCTTATCGTTCGTTCTCCACTTCGGGTGACGCCAGAGTCAGGGGCATTACGCTCGGCCAGTAATTTCTAAGGAGCAGAAGGCAATGTGGTGGCCTGGTGCCACCACATTTATTAAAGGGTGTCGTTTAAATGATCAAATGCAGAGTCGGTGCCAGGCCTTCTCTGACTTACGGAAATGTCCCGGAAGTAATAAAAATGGAGGCATTTCTCTTACCACAATTTGCGTTCTGGCAGAGGGGCAAAACAGTCCTGGCAAAATTTTTACCAGAAGCCATATCTCAAATAAATTTTTTCGATTATGCCATTCCCTGAGGCCATAATCCCGGTCCAATAAATGAGTCTCCGCCACAAGAGGCAACTCAAAAGCAGAACATCCTCTTTTTCCAGGTACGTATATCATTTTTTTCTGACCATTACTTAATTAAAATATTTATGACATTCTCATCACACATTCTCGAAGACGCTTTAGGCGTTCAGGATCTTTAATGCAATCAACTGGCTTTATCCCTTCTAATGCTGGAAGATCTTGTTCTATCCACCATAAGGCCTCTTTCATCCCTCTTTTGCCATAAATAATTATAGCCAAATCCAAATGGCCATCCAATCTTTCAGAAAGTAAGCGGGCATTATCATCTAAATAATCTTCAGCATAAAAATCAGAATAACTTTTCCACTTTTTATCACCAGCGTAATGGTGTTCGAAAGAAGACATATCTAAAACCCTCCGAATGATATTAAGTTAGAACTAGTTGAATTTCTTGCTGAGGGAGCATATATGCCATCATGTCATTGTTTCTTAGCCTAACCTCCGATTTGATGAGCGATAATGTTATTATTACCTATAATATCACTTAAAGAAACACGCAATTTATCTCTCACACGCGGACGAGTCAGATCTGATACTTATTTAATTGTACCTTTTTGCTAATTAATACCCTGTTTGATAGATCAAGATCCCAATGGGTTACTTCAGAAAGTGCGGTTTTACGTGAGTTTGCATCATAGATACCCCCCAAACCTTCATCTGTATATCTATGCGAAGCTTTAATATTTCATTTATGGGGTGTCCACATTGTGCTCATTCTGTCAGGTGCTTCAAATCTGTACACCGTTCGGTTAATTTTTCTCCTTGTCGGCGACGTTGAACACTTCATCTGCCCCAGCGGATCCATCCATCCCAGCACATTTCGCGCATACTGATAGAGGTTCATTCCCCCGGCCAGCCCTATCGGCTCAGCTGACGCAATCAGCCCTACTTGAACATCATACTACCGGGTTAGTTCATATAAATCCGATACCACCACGTCATAGTTCATACGCTACCGCCATACCCTGATAAATCCGTCTATTTGTGCAAGAATTATTTTACTTTTAAAACAAAAGGTTAACTAGAAAACATGAACCATATAGTTGGCGCTGTCAGCATCTGCCACACCAACCGTAAAACCACAGTCCCGACATATAACGCCCATATCCCCAGTATCCACCTTAAAGGCAACTGGCTGAGGCGGGTTTTGACAACGGGCGCGGCGTGATGGTGCGGATTTCGAAGGGGTGCATCGTGCTGATCGCCGACTGCGACGAGGTGCAGGAGCTGCGCGAGCAGCTTTATCAGCTGCGGCAGGTGGTGAAGGGGGTTAAGGAGGCAGTTGTTTAGTGGGCTGAACAGCGGCGGGTAAATAAAAAATAAGCCGGGAAAATATATACCCCGGATTTTTTATTTATCTATTTTTCAATATATTTAAACCATCATTCAATATTTTTGTATTATTTACATCTCCGCCACGATCTATATATGACGACCATTCTGGATAGTATTCTTTAAATAACAAGTTACCGACATCAGAAAGATCAGAACTATATAAGATAAGATCTTCTTTTAAGCTACCGTCATCTTTAAATGGTTCAACCATAACCAACCCATTTTCCTTGAGAAACGTCATTAACACTATCGTTATTTTTGTTATTTGTTCACGACAAGATAAATTTTTGCTTCTTTTCAACAAAGTTGTGTAATTAAACCTTAACAAGTCCATCATATTTATTCCTGTTAATCAAGGCGTATTATTCGAGAGATGTCATCAGAAAGTTCTATCAACTCTTTTGTCACTGGATGACGAACGAAACCACCTCCGGCAGCTCGAATTATCTCTTCTTTTGCAGATTGGGCTACTTTCGAAGCTGTTTTACTCGTGACCTCAATTCCTTTCCAGCCATCCTTTGTCTTAACTACAAAATCAAGAATTCGGGAGCCTTTTATTTTGCCTAACGCAATAGCATCATCAACAAGACCAACGATTTTTCCTTGAGCATTGCGTAAATGTCGCTGACTTAGAACATTTTCTGCCCCATACATATTCTGTAATCGTTTTAAAAGTCTTGCTTCTCGGGCATCACCATCTACCTTGTTTGTTATACATTTAAGACCTAACGTTTAGCGCGGCGCTGATGTGCTCGAACACACCAACGCCGCTCACCACAATTAACTACGCAGGAGTTAATCATGGCTGAACGCGATTCGAAGCCAGCAGTCACCATTTCCAAAACCCAGCGCCGGGTAAAAGTCGGCGCTGTCGGCATCTACCACACCAACCGCAAAACCAAAGTCCCGACCCATTACTTCCATATCCCCGGTATCCACCTTAGAGGCAACTGGCTTAGGCGGGATTTGACACCGGGCGTGGCGTGACGGTGAGGATTTCAGAAGGGTGCATCGTGCTGATCGCCGACTGCGACGAGGTGCAGGAATTGCGTGAGCAGCTTTATCAGGTGCAGCAGGCGGTGAAGGGGATTAAGGACGCTGTGATTTAATGGGCTGAACGAGCATTAAAAAACCGGGAGATATAAACCTCCCGGTATAATATTACTCATAAACTTTTGCAGCCATTAAAACATCAGCAATAAATGTCCAGTTAACATTATCGGGAACAGGTAATTTTTGATTTAAATAATATCCATCCATGTCTTCTATCCAGGATGCCATTGATTCGAGATATGAAGGTAAATCTTTATTTTCCCATTCACTTAGATTATTCTTGGCATTTGATGACAAAAACTCAATAAATTCAACTAAATCTTCTCTAGTCTTTATTTCTTTAGTATTCATAAAACATCACTCCAATATTTTCTTTACCCTATCACCCAGTTTGAGAATGATTGACTTACCATCTGTTTTTGTTGTCATTTTCCACATCTGATTAGCAATTTCACTAGGTGAAGCCCATTTAAATGGAACATTATCAAGCCCCGCCAATTTAAATGCAGCTAACCTACGATGATCCAGAGTCCATATTTTACCCAAATCATCTTTCCATATTCTAATTGGCGGTAAATCGGAAGGTTTCAAAGTACCTTTAAGTAAAGCATCTGCATTACCGAAAAAAAGTATAATCCCCGGTTTGATTTTTTATAGAACTTTGCATATGAAGAACATCTTTTGGCTCAATGTTCCCGTCAGCCTTTCCACATGTCAGCCCTAACGGATCGATCCACGATAGCGGATTCGGCGCATACTGATAAAGGTTTAAACCGCCTCTTAGCCCTATCGGGTCTTGCTGCGTAAACCTTCCGCTTTCCGGATCGTAGTACCTGAACAGGTTATAATGCAGTCCTGTTTCACAGTATAGCCGAGAGAATCAGTAAGTAATTTTCTCAGCTAATAATGCATTAAAGACGATTATATATTGATTTTAATTCTTTTGCGTACTTTATGGAATTTGGAATTCTTAATTTTTTCAAATAGTCAGCAAGAGCAGATGGATTATTTTTTAAGAAATAAAATTCGATGATATATCCAATTAAAAATGTTTTTGGAAATGGTAATATCTCTAATGTTTCAGACTTATCGCCATCATCATTATAATCATCTTCGTCGTCTTCTATTTCTGCAAATTTTAATTTTGTGAATGCTACAAGATGCTCTTTTTCTGAGTAACATAGCTCATTTAATACATCTAAATTAATGCCGGATTTATTTACACAATCTGCATGAATATTAAACATCTGGCTAGATGGTTCATCTTTACTCACATTTATATTCATACGTTCGATTACCTCATTCAATAAAGAGATATAATCGTTTGTTTTAATAAATTCTCTTAGATTGTTTGTTGTTACCATGAGTTAGGTCCTAATATAATACGTTCTAATTTATAACCTGTGTGTCTGTTTGGGTCCATTGTCACATGTCCCCATGGAGTAGTTTTTTCTAGGTTCCATTGCTCATTGGCTTTTGGTGAAACTCCTCTTTGTGGCAAGCTCCTATGGTGAATTTCCATTGATACATCTTTAACTTCAAGTTTCCCTGTTTTGTAGTTAAAGACTTCAACTTTCATTCTTGGTGCCTTACCTTCAATCATACGTTCAAGGTTATTCCGTGAATATCTATGAGGATTGGTTCTGGCCTCACGTATCCAAAAATCTTTTCTTGCAGAAGACCAGCATTTAAGACCTAACGGATCTATCCAATTGAGAGGATTTGGCCCATATTGATAGAGGTTTATCCCCCCCGCCAGCCCTATCGGGTCAGGCTGCGTAAACCGTCCACACTCCGGATCGTAGTACCTGAACAGGTTATAGTGCAGCCCCGTTTCACGGTCAAGGTACTGGCCCTGCATCCGCAGGTTTTGTGGATAATCCGCCGCCTTATGAGGCATCTCCCGCAGCAGTTTTCCCCAGACGCTGTTCTGCCCTTCCCAGCGCAGTTCGCCTTCGATATCTGTCATCCGCTCCGGTGTGCCGTTCGGCTGACAGTGAAACCAGTAAATGTCGGGTGATTCCGTACCATCAATACGCGCCAGCGGCTCATAACTGCCCTGATCGCTGTAAACTTAAGTGAGCGGGACGCCGTCGTGGATTTCCTGCAACAGGCGGAAACCTTCCCACAGGAAACGGGTTGTGACACGTTTGCCAACGGGTTGTCCGCCCAACAGTTGCTGACGCGTTTTGCTGATACGCCTGCCTGACGGATCGTAGCGGAAGCTCACCCGGGTCTGGGGTTTATTACGATCACGCGGCTGGCTCAGCACCGGCCTCAGGGCGGGAACAACAGATCGAGATCATCAGCCAGTTGCCGCGAACCAGGCAGAAGCTGGTTTCCAGGATTTTAAACGTGACAGGAAAAACGCAGTAATAACAGCTAGATAACGCGGTAGCTAAGGGCGGCAACCCTTAACCACCGCTCACCACAACTAACTACGCAGGAGTTAATCATGGCTGAACGCGATTCTACGCCAGAAGTGACCATTACCAAAGCCCAGCGCCGGGTGAAAGTCGGCTCTGTCGGCATCTGTCACACCTACCGTAAAACCAAAGTCCCCACCCGTTACTCACAAAGCCCCAGCATCCACCTTAAGGGCGACTGGCTGAAAGAAGCGGGATTTGACACCGGGCGCGGCGTGACCGTGAGGATCACGGAGGGGTGCCTGACCATCATCGCGGACAACAACGAAGTGCAGGAGTTGCGGGAAGAACTTTACAAGGTAAAACAGGTGGTAAAGGGGATTAAGGAGGCGGTTGTTTAGTGGGCTGAACAGCGGTGGATAAATAAAAAATAAGCCGGGAGATTTAATTTCTTGCCCGGCTTTTATTTTAATCTATATAAGAAGTGCCAACAGAATTTCTGTCCTGTTTAATCATTTTTATTGCTAGTTCCCAGCCATCATCAACTTTTTTCCTCCCTGAAAAAATATATATAACATCTCCGGATGATAAATTCTTCTCCATCATATTATTTTTTTCAAATTCTACCTGACAAATGAAAATCATAGGTATATCTTCAATAAACCGCCAACTTGGTTCTCTAATCCATTTAGGTTTTTCATTCATGAACAGGAACTTTTTATTAAGGATATTAATCATCCATTCCTTGACATCTGCTGGGACAGATTTTATCCAATTCATGTCTGGTGCAGGATGCGATGTTAATAAATATTCATCATAAACACGTTTCATAAACAGTTCGGACTCACCGTGACCGATTCCTGCATTACAAGCGTTCGCAGCCAATTCAGACAAGGCTGCACAAAATAAGATGTAGGATCTATCCATTACCATGAGTTAACTCCCGTTATAACTTCAATAAGTTCAATTCCAGGATGCCTATATTTATCAACATCCTTATGTTGCCACGGATCTACCTCATCCAAATTGTTTTTATTATGAACTCTAGGGCCACCTTGCCTTTGAGGTATATTTTTGTGGTGTAACTCATATGATATATCTCTTACTTCTATTTTTCTTGTTTTATTTACTCTAACCTTAGCTCTGAATTTAGGTGCGCGACCAGCTACCATTTCCAGAATATTTCTTGGGGAATATAACCCTGACGGGTTGGCTAGTTCTTTTGCTCCAACATCTTTCCAATAATCTTTTTGCGCAGTAGACCAGCATTTCAGTCCTAACGGATCGATCCATGACAACGGATTCGGCGCGTATTGGTAGAGGTTTATCCCCCCCGCCAGCCCTATCGGATCCGGCTGCGTAAACCGTCCACACTCCGGATCGTAGTACCTGAACAGGTTATAGTGCAGACCCGTTTCACGGTCAAGGTACTGGCCCTGCATCCGCAGGTTTTGTGGATAATCCGTCGCCTTATGAGACGTCTCCCGCAGCAGTTTTCCCCAGACGCTGTTCTGCCCTTCCCAGCGCAGTTCGCCTTCGAAATCTGTCATCCGCTCCGGTGTGCCGTTCGGCTGACAGTGAAACCAGTAAATGTCGGGTGATTCCGTACCATCAATACGTGCCAGCGGCTCATAACTGCCCTGATCGCTGTAAACGTAAGTGAGCGGGACGCCGTCGTGGATTTCCTGCAACAGGCGGAAACCTTCCCACAGGAAACGGGTTGTGACACGTTTGCCAACATGTTATCCGCCCAACAGTTGCTGACGCGTTTTGCTGATACGCCTGCCTGACGGATCGTAGCGGAAGCTCACCCGGGTCTGGGTTTGTTACGGTCACGCGGCTGGCTCAGGGATGGAACAGCAGATCGACATCATCAGCCAGTTGCCGCGAACCAGGCAGAAGCTGGTTTCCAGGATTTTAAACGTGACAGGAAAAACGCAGTAATTACAGCCAGATAACGCGGTAGCTAAGGGCGGCAACCCTTAACCACCGCTCACCACAACTAACTACGCAGGAGTTAATCATGGCTGAACGCGATTCTACGCCAGAAGTGACCATTTCCAAAACCCAGCGCCGCTATAAAGTCGGCTCTGTCGGCATCTGCCACACCAACCGTAAAACCAAAGTCCCGACATATAACTCACATATCCCCGGTATCCACTTTAAAGGCAACTGGCTCAAAGAGACTGGATTTGACATCGGGCGCGGCGTGACGGTGAGGTTTCAGAAGGGTGCATCGTGCTGATCGCTGACTGTGACGAAGTGCAGGAGTTGCGCGAGCAGCTTTATCAGGTGCGGCAGGTGGTGAAGGGGATTAAGGAGGCGGATGTTTAGTGGGTTGAACAGCGGCAACTAAATAAAAAATAAGCCGGGAAGAGTTAATTACTTACCCGGCTTTGTTTTTATTTCTTTATATATATATCCTTATATAGCAGAACTCTTTCGATGTGTAAGGGTGTGTTTGTATAGGTATTTAAATAATCACCATTTAATTTACTGTATCCAGTATCACTCAATTTATCTGACTGCCAACCACAAACAGGACATATTTCAAAAACAGAATCATCTTGACTCTCAAAAACAATATACCCGCAAGATGCACAAGACACCCCCGTAATTTCACTATCAGGATGATCAATAATCTTTATATCATTTCCTGTGATTTCTTTTATCTTTTTTTCTAAATACTTATTTCTAACTAGTGGTGATATCTTATAATTATCTAAAAGATCATCATTGAATATTTGCTTTTTAGCGAGAGCGGCAGACTGCTCATCAATTACTCCGTTCTCATACAAAAAAACAGTTCTATCATCCAAGCTTAGAGTAAATAACGAATGATAGCCCAAAAACTCAATCACTTCGCTACGTAGAAATTCTGTACACATCACTTTGCTCCAGCCAAGTCAATTGCATCCTGGAATGGGGTACTACTTCGCCCATCATCTTTGTAATAAGTCCTTATCTCCCTTTTACCCATATGGCCTACAAAAATCTCACCAGTATCTTTATCGTGTCTAATTACAAAATTACCGACTTTTGCTTCTTGCATTGATGGTTTTAAAGGTTTGGTAGCAAATTCTTTAGCCTTTGCCATATATTGATTCTGAGTAATATTCCCAAACTCATGACCGTGTTTTTCATAGTGTCCTTGCAAGCCACTCTTACCTATTAATGGATTTTTATTTGGATTTAATCCTTTCCACTTAACAGAACCAGCAATACCACAATTTGTTAATCCCAGCGGATCGATCCACGACAGCGGATTTGGCGCATATTGATAGAGGTTAATGCCCCCATTCAGCCCTATCGGGTCAGGCTGCGTAAACCGTCCACACTCCGGATCGTAGTACCTGAACAGGTTATAGTGCAGCCCCGTTTCACGGTCAAGGTATTGGCCCTGCATCCGCAGGTTTTGTGGATAATCCGTCGCCTTATGAGGCATCTCCCGCAGCAGTTTTCCCCAGGCGCTGTTCTGCCCTTCCCAGCGCAGTTCGCCATCGATATCTGTCATCCGCTCCGGTGTGCCGTTCGGCTGACAGTGAAACCAGTAAATGTCGGGTGATTCCGTACCATCAATACGCGCCAGCGGCTCATAACTGCCCTGATCGCTGTAAACGTAAGTGAGCGGGACGCCGTCGTGGGTTTCCTGCAACAGGCGGAAACCTTCCCACAGGAAACGGGTTGTGACACGTTTGCCAACGGGTTGTCCGCCCAACAGTTGCTGACGCGTTTTGCTGATACGCCTGCCTGACGGATCGTAGCGGAAGCTGACCCGGGTCTGGGGTTGTTACGGTCACGCGGCTGGCTCAGCACCGGCCTCAGGGCGGGAACACCAGATCGAGATCATCAGCCAGTTGCCGCGAACCAGGCAGAAGCTGGTTTCCAGGATTTTAAACGTGACAGGAAAAATGCAGTAATTACAGCCAGATAACACGGTAGCTAAGGGCGGCAACCCTTAACCACCGCTCACCACAACTAACTACGCAGGAGTTAATCATGGCTGAACGCGATTCTAGACCAGAAGTGACCATTTCCAAAGCCCAGCGCCGGGTCAAAGTCGGCTCTGTCGGCATCTGTCACACCAACCGTAAAATCACAGTCCCGACATATAATTCACATATCCCCGGTATCCACTTTAAAGGCGAATGGCTGAAAGAGGCGGATTTTGACACCGGAACCGGCGTGACCGTGAAGATTTCGCAGGGCTGCATCGTGCTGATCGTCGACTGCGACGAGGTGCAGGGACTGCGTGAGCAGCTTTATCAGGTACGGCAGGTGGTGAAGGGGATAAAGGAGGCGGTTGTTTAGTGAACTAAACAACCGTGAGTAAATAAAAAATAAGCCGGGAACAGTTAATTTTCATCCCGGCTTTTATTTATTATTTACATGTCTTCCAAAAAGAATAATCGCCTATATATATTTCATTCAATTTCAAGTTTAATGGAATGCTATCTATATTGTCAGCTATCTCATCAAATGGTGGCGGCAATATAAATGAAAAACCAAAATCATCGTCTATAATAATGGCGCCGTTAAATATTCTTTGTCGAGAAGTAAGTTTTCTTATCTCTCCCATTTCTTGCCCGGCATATAATGATTTTTTATATAAGCCTTTATAATTTTGATTACATCCAATGGAAAATATATTCCCATCAGTTTTAGTTGATATAGTTAAAGTTTCATCCAATACATAGGCAAATCTCTTGCTCCCGTCAGGTAGAAGATACTCCTTGCACTCAACACAATGATCAGCATACATTTCAGTAAGGTAGACAGATATATTTGTATTTAACAGCACATTGCCCAACGAATGAAAAGATTTTATTTCTGCGGAAAAATCAAACATTTTATATTCCACCATTTACTAATACACCATCGATATAAACAGGAGAATCCTTTATAAGAGCGTAATTTTCAAAACCATCATGGCCTATACGCCCATATACAACATCTTCACCTCTACTATTAGTTCTATAAACTTTCCAGTAATCATTTCCATGAATATTTGGCTATTTTGCATTACCGCCAGGATGATAATCTAATTTATATGTTGTGCCAGATCTTGTCGTTTTCACATATTGTATATGTTGAATAGCATCAGGTCTGCCAGCTTGTGGATAGATCTTAGTCCAGCCTTTAGATGTTAAAAGGGAATCTACTTCAGCCGGAGTTTTACCTGTTAATTTATCCACCCATCTTTGGGTTATATTGTTCTTTTCCGCGAAGCCACACTTTAGTCCCAGTGGATCGATGTATTTCAGCGGATTCGGCGCATACTGATAAAAATTCAGCCCGCCTCTCAGCCCAATCGGGTCAGGCTGCGTAAACCGTCCACACTCCGGATCGTAGTACCTGAACAGGTTATAATGCAGCCCCGTTTCACGGTCAAGGTACTGGCCCTGCATCCGCAGGTTTGTGGATAATCCGTCGCCTTATGAGGCATCTCCCGCAGCAGTTTTCCCCAGACGCTGTTCTGCCCTTCCCAGCGCAGTTCGCCTTCGATATCTGTCATCCGCTCCGGTGTGCCGTTCGGCTGACAGTGAAACCAGTAAATGTCGGGTGATTCCGTACCATCAATACGCGCCAGCGGCTCATAGCTGCTCTGATCGCTGTAAACGTAAGTGAGCGGGACGCCGTCGTGGATTTCCTGCAACAGACGGAAACCTTCCCACAGGAAACGGGTTGTGACACGTTTGCCAACGGGTTGTCCGCACAACAGTTGCTGACGCGTTTTGCTGATACGCCTGCCTGATGGATCGTAGCGGAAGCTCACCCGGGTCTGGGGTTTATTACGGTCACGCGGCTGGCTCAGGGCTGGAACAGCAGATCGAGATCATCAGCCAGTTGCCGCGAACCAGGCAGAAGCTGGTTTCCAGGATTTTAAACGTGACAGGGAAAATGCCGTAATTACAGCCAGATAACGCGGTAGCTAAGGGCGGCAACCCTTAACCACCACTCACCACAACTAACTAAGCCGAAGTTAATTATGGCTGAGCGCGATTCTAAACCAGAAGTGACCATTACCAAAACCCAGCGCCGCTATAAAGTCGGCTATGTCGGTATCTGTCTGTCACACCAACCGTAAAACCAAAGTCCCCACCCGTTACTCACTAAGCCCCAGCATCCACCTTAAGGGCGACTGGCTCAAAGAGGCGGGATTTGATACCGGGCGCGGTGTGACGGTGAGGATTTCAGAAGGGTGCATCGTGCTGATCGCCGACTGCGACGAGGTGCAGGAGCTGTGCGAGCAACTTTATCAGGTGCGACAGGTGATGAAGGGGATTAAGGAGGTGGTTGTTTTGTGGAATGAACGGCGACGACTGAGTAAAAATAAGCCGGGAAGATTTAATTTCTTGCCCGGCTTTATACTAGAATGTCCTATATCGCTGATATATTATTATTTGATTTTCACTTTCTCTACACGTACTCCAATCAATTTGGTACCTTTTATTCTGTTGTAGATGCTTTCATATATAAGCAATCCTTTGCTTGTACAGCATATTGGATGTGTTGGATATTCATTTTCTAGTAAAAAACATGGAGATCGTTCCCTTCTCGCTCGGAAATGACATTCCGGGCAAACTGCTTCCCTCTCATTTTCAGGAACGGGTACCCCATCAAAAATATAGGCTTTTTCGCCTCTAAGTACAATATATTCATGCTTGCTAACAAAAGTCACAAACGGTTGTTTAGTATCATTCTTTGCCACACCATTATAAACTGAACCAATATTTAGATGTTCACTGGCATTTTCTCCTAATAATTCAAATAAGCGGCATGACATAACACCGGGTATGGAAAGATGGCCTACAAATGGCATATCTAAGTTTTTTCTTATTTTCCCATCAGTAACAAAATCCATAGCGCTATGAGGAAGTTTTAATCTGGTACAACGATGACAAAAGTGTTCTTTATTTTCGGATATCCACTCAGGAACTAAATCGTAAACATCCATTCCTGAGTAATAAAGATGATAAAGCTGTTCACGTATCATGGTATTTTCTTATAATTGCCTTTAGTCATGTTATCAATAACAGCATCGAAGATACTGGTTCTGTGAGTTGCATCCGTCTTTTTAGCTGCATCAAGTACCGCATCCAAAGCTTTTTGCTGAGCACCGGGCTGACTTTGCATCATATCCTCCCAATCAATCGCACCGCCACCTTTACCACCACCTCTCATTCCAAATAATTTTTTAAGGCTATCATTCAAATTATTATGGAAATCAACGTGAGGAGCTGTATCTAATTTGATCAAATCCTGCTTTTTATTCCCACCTAAGAATTTAGGTATTGGATGATGTTTCTGAGATGATCCACAGAACAATCCCAACGGATCGATCCAACTTAACGGATTAGGCGCATACTGATAAAGGTTTATCCCCCCCGCCAGCCCTATCGGGTCAGGCTGCGTAAACCGTCCACACTCCGGATCGTAGTACCTGAACAGGTTATAGTGCAGACCCGTTTCACGGTCAAGGTATTGGCCCTGCATCCGCAGGTTTTGTGGATAATCCGTCGCCTTATGAGGCGTCTCCCGCAGCAGTTTTCCCCAGGCGCTGTTCTGCCCTTCCCAGCGCAGTTCGCCTTCGATATCTGTCATCCGCTCCGGTGTGCCGTTCGGCTGACAGTGAAACCAGTAAATGTCGGGTGATTCCGTACCATCAATACGCGCCAGCGGCTCATAACTGCCCTGATCGCTGTAAACGTAAGTGAGCGGGACGCCGTCGTGGATTTCCTGCAACAGGCGGAAACCTTCCCACAGGAAACGGGTTGTGACACGTTTGCCAACGGGTTGTCCGCCCAACAGTTGCTGACGCGTTTTGCTGATACGCCTGCCTAACGGATCGTAGCGGAAGCTCACCTGGGTCTGGAGTTTATTACGGTCACGCGGCTGGCTCAGCACCTCCGTCAGACGGTGCTCCGTGTCATAGCGATAGCGCCAGCGGGTCTGGCCGTTGTCTTTTTCGGTGGTGCGTCCGTGGATGTCGTACTGCCAGTGAATACCATTGAGCTGCGTGACGCGGTTATGCCGCACACTCTGTTGCAGCGAATCATCCAGCGGGTTACTTGCGGCGTCCCATCGCCATTGCTCCTGCCCGGGCAACGTGCCGTCCTGCTCGAGCAGCCTGCCAGCGCTGTCGTACTGCCAGTTGGACCAACAAAAAGGATTGTCATCACGCTCTTCGCGTACCAGATTATTGCGATAATCATAATCCCAGCGGCGTGACCAGCGCCTCGGGGCCGGACGCTGCGCATTACCCGCAAAGACATCACGACGCCGTACGCGCCCCAGCCTGTCGTAGTCATTTCGGCTGGTCAGCAATCCCTGGCTGCGGCTCACTTCCCGGTGGAGTTCGTCGCGGGTGAAGTCGCTGATGGGGAGATTATCCAGCGCCAGACTCAGCAAATGCCCGCTACCGTAATAGAGATATTTAAGGTTGCGTCCGTCGGGCAACTGTACTGACGTTCGGTTGTTCAGCGCGTCATAACGCCAGCCCAGCGCGCCATTTTCACCTTCTTCACCGATAACCCGTCCTAATGCGTCGTATCTGAACTCGATTTCCTGTTCGGGGGCCTGACTCCAGACGCCCTCGCCCAGCGGTGGATGTTGTGCAATACGCTCAATTTGCCCGGCAGTGGCGTAATGATACAGCGTCATACCTTCCGGCGACGTGCGTTCAAGCAACTGCCCGGACGCGCTCCAGCGGAAACCATGTGTAATGGCCTGCCGGTGCCCGGCGGCGAAGGTGCGCTTGATCGTGCGTCCACAGGCGTCATAGGCATAACGCGTCGCCACGTCATCCAGCCCAATTTCCGCCAGAAGGAGTGAATCTGCCCCCCATTCGAACCGATACGCTTCACCCTTCTCGTTCTGTAGCGCAGTCAGGCGATTACGGCTGTCCCACTGGCGATGAATGGCCTCACCGAGTGCATTCCGGCTGGCAACAAGTCGCCCCGTTGCATCGTATTCAAAATCCTGACGCTTACCGTCTGGCGTGATGTGGTATTCCGGAAGCCCCCGCCTGTTCCAGCCAATGGATTCCTGCCAGCCTTCAGCCCGCTCCAGTTGCAACGGGCGACCGGCGGCATCGTACTGATACCGCGTTTGTTCACCATCGGCAGTTACGACAGCGTGTAACCAGCCGAGTGAAGTGTAGCGATAATGAGTGGTGCGGCCCGAACAATCCCTTTCAGAGACAATTTGCCCAGCGTCATTAAACACCCGCCGCCGGGTATTTCCCCCTGCATCTACCTCTTCCACTACCTGACCACATTCATCGCGGCGCACAAGCGTCGTCTGCCCCATCGCGTCGACAACCCGCCCGAGGCCAAAATGCTCGTCGTAATAAAACCGTGTCGCCGCCCCGTTTGCCTCCGTGATAACCGTTGGCAGCGCACGCTGTACCAGCCATTCGGTGGTACGAATGTTCCCCAGCGGGTCGATTTCCTGAATGCGGTTACCCGCGTCGTCATAGACAAAGGTTGTGACGTTTCCCAGCGGATCGGTACGTTTTGTCAGCAGGTCGTTGTCGTTCCATTCATACTGCCAGCGCCCGCCGCGTTCATCGACAAAGCAGGTGATCAGCCCCTGCTTATTCCAGAAATGCTGGCGGACGTTACCGTCATACTGGCGAACGGTGGTCACCCCGGCGTCCAGATCGTAATCAAAACGGCAGCCGTCGCCGCTGCTGGTGCGGTTTTCTACCACCCGCCAGTGGTCAAATTTCTGCCAGCGATACTCACTTTCAAGACCGCCCGGCAGGCGGTGCCAGGTCATCAGGCGCTCATCGTTGTAACGAAACTCGCGGGTTATTACGCCCGCCGCGTCTTCCACCGCCGCCAGTTGCCCGCGCCTGTCAAACCGCCAGCGCATCAGCGGCCAGTGCCGGTCGCCGTCAAAGTGACTGGCCGATGTCACCCGCATCGGGAAACGTTCATCCTCGTAACGCAGTGTCACATCAATGGCGAGCGGTTCGTCATGAATGCGTACCAGCCGCCCGTGTTCATCCCAGCCCGTTTCCAGCATATTGCCGTACTCGTCGCTGAGCGAGGCCAGACGCAGAATTGCCGGGTTCTGGCGCGTCGGTTTATACAGCCGCCAGACCGCGCCATCGTCGTCGGCAATCGCCACATCACCCTGTTCATTACGACGGATAATCAGCCCTTCACTGACGCTGTAAAAGGCGCTGTTGCTGGCAGGCAGCGTGAAGGTCAGCTCGCGCCCGGTGTCATCAAACCAGGTCGCCGTCTCGCCGTCGAGGTGCATAACGCTGTCGAATACCGTGGCCCAGCCGGTGCCGAATAAGCCTTCCCGTGAGGTAAGGCTGTTGTAACTACGCTGCCATACCAGCGGAAAACGCCCCGGTAGTGCGAAGTCCTGTTCATTCTCGTCGTTGAGGACTTTCACGCCGGTTGAGGCATGGACCGGGTTGGAAGAGCCAAACACCGCGCCAATCACCATGTCGGTGAGTAACCCTGCCCCGGCGGAGGCCAGCGCACAGGGCATATTTTTCAGGATCTGGCCAGGCCGCCCGCGAATCAGTGACATGGCAATCATCGCCAGTGCAAGCCCCGGCGTTTTTCCGCTTTTGATATCACGAACGGTAAGAGTCTCCCCACCGATAATCACGTCCGGGGAGACTTTTTCTGACACCGTGGCTTCGCAGGTCGTGCGATCTTTAGCGCGGACGGCGGGCTGATTATTGATAAACACGCTTTTCGACCCTTCCGCCAGATACTGCTGCGGGGAGTGTTTTTCGCAGTCGACTTTATCTTCCTCAAGGGAGGAGGTGCCGGGGTCGGCAGAAGCCACCTGCGGCTGCCACATGTTGCTGCCGAACTGGGCTGCCATCGACAGCAGCATGCCGCCGTAGTCGGCGAAACTGGCGGGAGACTGGGGTTCTGGCGGCGGTGTGTCTCCCGGCGTCAGCGTACCGGCCGCACGTGCAGCAGGCTTTTTGTTGGTGAGGACGTTTTCGGAACCGTTAGCAATTTTGCCTGCGGACGACGGCGGGAAGATGGCATCGCCAATGCTGCTGGCAGCATTGCTGATGTCATCGGTAATGCCCGTCATGTTCGCCAGTACGGCACCGGCAATGCCGCGAAAAACGCAACTTGACCCCAGAGTAATCGCCGTGGCGGCGGCTGAACTGGCCCCCGCGGCCACCAGCAGAGGGGCAGCAGCCGATACCGCGAACCCGACAGCGGCCCCTATAGCAGCATAGGCCAGCCCTTCAGCCACAATACTGGTAATATCCGCAAAAACGCTGGAGTGAATAATCTGGTCGCCCTTCCGGGCCGCGTGTTTGTCACTCATGCCTTATGCATTCCGGTTGTCGCCTTTATATTCAAGGAAAGGCAAAAGTCCTTAAGATGATTAGATAAAGAGAAGAAAAAATATATTTTTCGAGAAATGCTTCATGATCTTTATCAATAGAAAATATGTAAACTCATTTTATTTATGTTCATATATCTTTATAAAATAACTCATAACCTTATCCCTTACCTTCAGCGACACAGAGTTTTTAAGAATGAAAGGATACAATGGCATATCTCTATGACCACACGAGATGACCATCAATAAATTTATATTAGCTACAACAGAGGAAAACGTTGAAGTCATAACGTGAACATTTATTAACTAACCCCTATTTCTCATCCACATCAACTGCATGCTCTATGATGTCAATACAAATATGACCAGGAAGACATAGCTCATGATTAAGAATTAATTTATTTTTTGAGAAAAACGATCTCCAGGTCATTATGGATTTTGCATAAACCTAACATATTCACCTTTCACTTTTACGTATTTTTTAGCAGCCTCTTTGAAGTAACGAGTTTCACGATAATAAAGAACATAAAAGGCATTCCTCTTACCACAATTTAAGTTCTGCGAGAGGGGCAAAGCAGTCTTCGCAAACTTTTTTTACCAGAGGCCGTATCTCAAATAATTTTTTCCGATCATTCCATTCCCTGAGGCCATAATCTCTGCCTAACAAATGAATCTCCGGCTCAAGAGGCAACTCAAGCAGCAGAACATCCTCTTTTTCCAGGTACGTATATCCTTTGTTTATTTCCTGACCATTGTGCTGCGTATGAACAACGACACGGAAAAATGTATAGTCTGAGAATGGAAGATGGTTTACCAAAATATCCCTGACTTTACGTGAAACACATATGGTCTGCGCTTTTTGATGAACCGGACAAAGTAACAGCATTATGACCCACCTTGTTTACATTTCGTGACGCCCAGCTTTTTCTGAATGAAATGATACTGGCGCATCGCGCCTTGTGGTACGTCAACACCGCCCGCAGAGAGCACCTCCATAACATGCGTAAGACAGCTCCGGGTTCTGACATCATAGGGTCCCAGACTTTTGCCCACCTGCGATCGTTGAAATTCTAATGCTTTTTCTGCCCCTGCATCCGTCATATCAAAGGTCGTTTGATGGACGGGTTTTCCTTGCAGTTTTGCGTTGTTAACCTGGGACTGACCATCGCTTGCTATCATCGTGTCCGTCGGATTAACCCCCACATTGCGCCCACCCTCATTTACAAAGTCTTCATAGCCACCGTATTGATGGGTGTGCAAAATCTTATCGCCCATCACTTTCACAGTATAGTGACCGGTCGCGTCTATGCTTTGATCAGGAGATGGGGCTAACCAATACACAATAGCGGTTGCGAGACCCAGCGGGTCCATCCACACCAGGGCATTCGGTGCAAACCGGTAGAGATTTATCCCACCCGCAAGGCCGATTGGGTCGTGCTGAGTGAAGCGACCACAGTCCGGATCATAGTAGCGAAAGAGGTTATAGTGCAGCCCGGTTTCACGGTCCAGGTACTGACCCTGCATGCGTAAATTTTGCGGATAATCAATTGCCTTATGCGTCGCTTCCCGCAGAAGCTTACCCCAGGCGCTGTTCTGCCCTTCCCAGCGCAGTTCGCCTTCGATATCCGTCATCCGCTCCGGCGTGCCGTTCAGCTGACAGTGAAACCAGTAAACGTCCGGCGATTCGGTGCCATCAATTCGTGCCAGCGGCTCGTAGCTGCCCTGATCGCTGTAGACGTAAGTGAGCGGGACATCATCGTGGATCTCCTGAAGCAGCCTAAACCCTTCCCATAAAAAACGGGTTGTTACGCGTCTGCCAACAGGTTGACCGCCAAACATTTGCTGACGGGTTTTACTGATACGCCTGCCCAGTGGATCGTAGCGAAAGCTGACCCGGGTCTGCGGCTTGTTGCGATCGCGTGGCTGGCTCACTACCTCTGTCAGACGGTGTTCGGTGTCGTAGTAATAGCGCCAGCAGGTCTGACCGTTGTTTTTTTCGACGGTACGCCCGTGGATATCGTACTGCCAACGGGTGCCCTCAAGCCGTGTTACACGGTTATAGGCAACCTTTTCTGCCTGACCATTATCTACGGGATTACCGGCCGCATCCCAGTGACACTGCTCGTTACCGCCCAGCGTCCCACGCTGACTCAACAATCTACCGATATCGTCATACTGCCAGTTTGACCAGTTGAACGGGTTATCATCACGTTCTTCGCGCACCAGTTGGCTCTGGTAATCGTAATCCCAGCGGCGAGCCCAGCGTCTGGGAGCCGGACGCTGAGAGTGTCCTGTAAAAACATCACGCCGCTGAAGGCGGCCGAGGCGATCGTATTCACTGTTGCAGGTCAGTCCCCCCAGCGTGCGGCTGGTCTCCCGATGCATATCATCACGCGTGAAATCACTGATGCCTATTCCCTCATACGCCACGCTGAGGAGATGGCCGCTGCCATAATGCAGATAGTTGAGGCTCTGGCCCTGGGGCAATTCAACGGTGGTGCAATTACCCAGTTCATCATAGCGCCAGGAGAGCGCACCATTTTCCCCCTGCTCCTGCGTCAGGCGACCCAGTACATCAAAGGTGAAAGTAAGCTCCTGTTCGGCACACTGGCTCCAGATGTTGTCTCCGAGAGGGGGGTAAACCGCAATTCGGGTTATCTGGCCAAGGGGGGAATAGGTGTAGCGCGTCAGCGCTTCCGGCGTTGCGCGACTTTGCAGTTGCCCCGCTGCATTCCAGTTAAACAGGTGCGTTATGGCTTCCTGGTGACCTGACGCAAATTCGCGGCTGACCATACGACCGCAGGCATCATAGCTATAGCGGGTGGCCACGCCGTCAAGTCCCACTTCCGCCAGCAGCAGCGAACCTGCTCCCCACTCGAAACGATAGCTCTCTCCGTTGGGGTTTTTTAATTCTGTCAATCGGTTGCGGTTATCCCAGCGGCGGTGATGCTCCTGGCCAAGCGGGTCCCTGGTGGTGACAAGTCGACCTGTCGCATCATACTCAAACTCGCTCTGCGAACCGTCAGCGGCAATCTGCCTGACCATCTGTCCGGCTGCGTTCCATTCCAGTGTCTGAAGCCACCCTTCGGCGCGTTCGACCCGCACCGTTCGGCCTGCGGGGTCGTAGCTAAACGAGGTCTGTTCCCCGGACGCCGTCCGGACAGACCTCAACCAGCCAAGGGGATGATAGCGGTAATGTGTCGTGTAACCCGAACAGTCCGTCCGGCTTCGTACCAGGCCTGAATCCTCGTACTCGGTACGATACGTATTCCCCCGCGCATCCACCTCCTCAGTGACCTGACCACATTCATCGCGGCGCACAAACGTCGTCTGCCCCATCGCGTCGACAACCCGCCCGAGGCCAAAATGCTCGTCGTAATAAAACCGTGTCGCCGCCCCGTTTGCCTCCGTGATAACCGTTGGCAGCGCACGCTGTACCAGCCATTCGGTGGTACGAATGTTCCCCAGCGGGTCGATTTCCTGAATGCGGTTACCCGCGTCGTCATAGACAAAGGTTGTGACGTTTCCCAGCGGATCGGTACGTTTTGTCAGCAGGTCGTTGTCGTTCCATTCATACTGCCAGCGCCCGCCGCGTTCATCGACAAAGCAGGTGATCAGCCCCTGCTTATTCCAGAAATGCTGGCGGACGTTACCGTCATACTGGCGAACGGTGGTCACCCCGGCGTCCAGATCGTAATCAAAACGGCAGCCGTCGCCGCTGCTGGTGCGGTTTTCTACCACCCGCCAGTGGTCAAACTTCTGCCAGCGATACTCACTTTCAAGACCGCCCGGCAGGCGGTGCCAGGTCATCAGGCACTCATCGTTGTAACGAAACTCGCGGGTTATTACGCCCGCCGCGTCTTCCACCGCCGCCAGTTGCCCGCGCCTGTCAAACCGCCAGCGCATCAGCGGCCAGTGCCGGTCGCCGTCAAAGTGACTGGCCGATGTCACCCGCATCGGGAAACGTTCATCCTCGTAACGCAGTGTCACATCAATGGCGAGCGGTTCGTCATGAATGCGTACCAGCCGCCCGTGTTCATCCCAGCCCGTTTCCAGCATATTGCCGTACTCGTCGCTGAGCGAGGCCAGACGCAGAATTGCCGGGTTCTGGCGCGTCGGTTTATACAGCCGCCAGACCGCGCCATCGTCGTCGGCAATCGCCACATCACCCTGTTCATTACGGCGGATGATCAGTCCTTCACTGACGCTGTAAAAGGCGCTGTTGCTGGCAGGCAGCGTGAAGGTCAGTTCGCGCCCGGTGTCATCAAACCAGGTCGCCGTCTCGCCGTCGAAGTGCAGACAGCTGTCGAACACCGTGGCCCAGCCGGTGCCGTATAAGCCTTCCCGTGAGGTAAGGCTGTTGTAACTACGCTGCCACACCAGTGGGAAGCGCCCCGGCAGCATAAAGTCGCGTTCGTTGCCGCCGTTGAGGACCTTCACCCCGGTTGCCGCATGAACCGGGTTGGAAGAGCCAAACACAGCGCCAATCGCCATGTCGGTGAGTAACCCTGCCCCGGCGGAGGCCAGCGCACAGGGCATATTTTTCAGGACTTTGCCGGGCCGCCCGCGAATGAGTGAGATGGCTATCATCGCCAGCGCCAGGCCGGGCAGCTTGCCGCTTTTGATATCGCGAACGGTGAGGGTCTCCCCACCGATAATCACGTCCGGGGAGACTTTTTCTGACACCGTGGCTTCGCAGGTCGTGCGATCTTTAGCGCGGACGGCGGGCTGATTATTGATAAACACGCTTTTCGACCCTTCCGCCAGATACTGCTGCGGGGAGTGTTTTTCGCAGTCGACTTTATCTTCCTCAAGGGAGGAGGTGCCGGGGTCGGCAGAAGCCACCTGCGGCTGCCACATGTTGCTGCCGAACTGGGCTGCCATCGACAGCAGCATGCCGCCGTAGTCGGCGAAACTGGCGGGAGACTGGGGTTCTGGCGCTGGCGTCTGCCCCGGGGTCTGCGTGCCAGCGGCGCGGGCGGCGGGCAGCGTGTTGGTCAGTACATCAGGCGACCCGCCGGCTATCTTACCGGCAGGTGACGGAGGGAAAATCGCGTTGCCAATGCTGCTGGCCGCGTTACTGATGTCATCGGTAATGCCCGTCATGTTCGCCAGTACGGCACCGGCAATGCCGCGAAAAACGCAACTTGACCCCAGAGTAATCGCCGTGGCGGCGGCTGAACTGGCCCCCGCGGCCACCAGCAGAGGGGCAGCAGCCGATACCGCGAACCCGACAGCGGCCCCTATAGCAGCATAGGCCAGCCCTTCAGCCACAATACTGGTGATATCCGCAAAAACGCTGGCGTGAATGATATCGTCGCCCTTCCGGGCCGCGTGTTTGTCGCTCATGCCTTATGCATTCCGGTTGTCGTTAAGGGTGAGTGTCTGCTTAATGGCATTCCATCGCGCCGTATCCTGTTCAGTAAATGCGCGCAGTGCGGAAAGCGTGAAAACCAGCAGCACCGCCTGCTCAGGAACCTGGACCGCCAGCTGTTTTTGCCAGATATGGTGTTCACCGCGTAAAAAGGCGGTTTCGACTTCAATGGCGCGAATATTTCTTTGCGGCCCCACAAGCACACGGGCAAATTCGCTCTGCTGTACGTCCCCCATCTGGGTGCGCATTACGTCCCATTGACGCTGAAATTCCTGCTCTGCATTGCTGCCCTCTGGAATCACGCCCCGACTGACGACCACGGATAAACCGCTCTCATCATCACGCAATACTGTCATGCTGGTGTCCTGCCACTGGGCAGGGAATAGCTGAAAGGAACCTTCCTGGAGGTGATATTTCATTATTAGCCCTTTTAATGCTTTCACTGAGGGGGAATAGATGGGTAAGCGCTACTAAGACAGCGCTAAGAGAAGTCCTTCGACGAAATAACCACGCTGTGCAAGCAATCAGGTTGTGATTCAGTGAAACTGAACGTTATCTCCTGGCCTTGCTTATCAGCAGGGGTTGTATGGCTGGTGACTTCATTTACGGATCGCCCTCTGGGTACGTCCGTTATCTGTAATTCAGGATAATGTTTTTTTACCGTGTCGAGCGAAATACAGTGCCCGAACCAGATAAAACTTAAGAAAGGCCCCTGACCGCTGCGATCCTTACTCAAACGCACATCAATATCAGCAACTGTTGAGCCATCCTTCAATTCAACAGTCGCTGCCTGATAAAACTGAGTATATTCATTCTGTTTAACTAAACGTAACGCCACTGGAAAAGTGTTTACGTTATGTATTGTCAGATTGCGGATGGGTGCCTTGATGTCGGTAATAAAATCCCAGACATCATTACTTTTTATATTCGCCTCAGCATTCGCAGCCATAAATAAAAGCGAAAAAACAAACACTTTTTCAACATATCGACAAAGCATGTGATTTACTCATCTTCTTCGTTGTAACTCATAATGATTGAGGCCACTTGCCCATCAACGACTTCAAAAGATATACGTTTCTTCGCAAATAAATAGTGAATTACCTTACTGCCATTAATTTCGACCTCTTTGCCTGCGCCATAGCGTTCACGAAGCTGGGCCAGAGGCATGCCGACATAAGCGCCTCTATTTGTTTTCAGCTTCGATGACGTCAATGTAATCTGGGCAATGATATAATCATCAACCGTCCTTTCTGCTTTATCCCACCAAAGATTGGATGTATAAACATCGAAACCATCATATTGATGACGATAAAACTTGTAAGTGTCATCGCCGTAGTCAACTGTTCCGACAAAGTCATCCCTTTCGGCTTGTCCGAGCACCTTATCGGTCTGCTCGTTCCAGGGATCACCGAGCGAAATAATTTTCCGCTCTCCGATGACAGAAAAATCGCCCTTCGTTAGCGCAGCATCACTCACAGCAGCCATCGTCGACGTTATCTGCGTACCTGATGAGTAGGCCGTAACACTAAAAAAAACAAAAAACGCTGTAAAAAACATTCGAATCATAAAAAAATGCGCTCTATAAAAAACCATCAATAATTGAAGTCACATTCATTTACTCCATATACCCGTTTGATTTACGACTGTTTTATTGTTATTAACGACAGTCAATGTGTTATCCAGCTTACTGACCGAATAGACCGCGTTCCCCTTCCTGAACTCATATGAAATAATGGGGCAAATCCCGGAGTCACACCCCTTGCGAACGGCAACGCCTTTGAGAGTTAGCTCCGCACCATCTTTTTTTCTCGTGCCATGATACGTTGAAACATTGCAGTTTTTCTCAGCATCGCAGACCGTTGTAAGCTCAATGGAAAATGAATCTGTATTAAAGTGAGCCGTTTCTGAGTAATCTGCGGGGACGCTTCTGAGCGAGGCAAACTGCATATTACCGAATCGTTCAGCCCATGCCTTAATGTCCTTGTTAATTTCCGCTCCATCAGCATTGCTTTTATACTGGATAACATCAGATTCTGGCACCACCCATGCAGCTGATATTTTCCCATCAGGGAAGACAATTAAGGCCGAGGCATTTTCTTTATATAAATCCTGCATCCACCCTTCAACAAACAATGCACCATCACGGGTCTTATGCGGTTCGCCATAGACCTCAAAATTATTAATATAGGTCTCATAATCCGAGCCCAGTAATGCTTTCAGGCTCTTCGTCACATCTTTATTCTCCATCAGGCCAGATGCCGTGGATATTTTGTCATATTGACTTAAATTTATCGATGCTAATGCTGACAAGGGAGAACATAGCGCGGCGACAACCAAAGATGTAATTGCAAATTTTTTTAACATAATTATTACTCTTTAGATAATTTTAAAAACTCATCAGACTCGTTAGCATAGCGTTTTTTAAGTCCTTTGTTGTAGTGATCCCACCAGTTATAGGCTTTGCCACCTTTCACTGTTGTTGTGTCGCCATAAATCGCCTTGTCATAATCTAGTCTCGCGTTCACCAGTTTTTCCTGAAAATCCTCAGGCGTCATGGCTTCTATTTTTGTGATCGCCTGGGGTGTCAGGGTATCAGTTTGAACTATTTTACCTGATTCCATTGAGTTCAGTATGGCTTGAGCCCCACCGGCACCCCGCATGTGGGATAAAGAGGTAATGGCCGCTTGTTTGCCAGGATCGGTAAAATTTAACGCGCCGGCGGATTTTGCCGTGCTTGACATCGCTTTTGAAACCTCTTCAAACTCCTCAGCGCTTCCCTTGCCGTAAGCTTTACGCGCGGCAAGTATGTTGTCATACGCTTTTCCATTCCCTTTTCGGAAACCATAAAGCTCCTTACGCCCACCCTGCTCGCCTTCACTCCCTTCCGATTTCATCACTGATTTGACGACTCTATCGTCAATCCGCCCCGCTTTCGTCGCTGATTGCCCTCGCTGTGGGGCCGCTGGCGGTGCACCTGCCGCTTTCCCTTTTTTCTCAGGTGTAAAATGGGCCTGTACCGCCGCATCAATATCGCTCTTATGATCAGAGCCTGGGGCGACAGTGCCTGGCTGCGTGTCGTCGGCATTGAGATGCAGTTTCCCGCCGGTTTTAATGTGCCCGTCGTCTTCCACAAAGAAGTTAAACGACTTACCGATGAGATTGATTTTTCCGTTGGCATTCAGCTCAAAGGCACTCTCACCGCATACCAGCCGCAGTTTGGTGCCCGAGGCCAGCACGTACTGTTCGACTACCGCATCGAGTTTGCCTTTGCCGGTCAGGATCTCCGTGCCGCCTTTGACGGCCTGGGTTTGATTGATTTCGACCCGATGCAGTTCGTTTTTCTTCACATAGTGCGAACGTTCGCCGAGGACACTATGGGACTCATCGTTTTTAACATGGGTATCCATATTGCGTTGGGCCTGGATCCACACCTGCTCTTCCCCGGCTTTATCTTCAAAGCGCAGGGCGTTGGCGGTGTCGGCAGAACCGTCTTTTGAACGGCTGAGGAAACCCATTTGGGTCGCTCCTGCTGGCAATGCCCAGGGCGGCATACTTGCTTCGTTATAGACGCGTCCGGTGACGATGGGTCTGTCCGGGTCGCCGTTGATAAAGTCCACCACCACTTCATCGCCCACGCGCGGGATCTGCACCCCGCCAAAACCCTGACCTGCCCATGCGCTCGATACCCGCACCCAGCACGAACTGGTGTCGTCACCCTTCGCAAGACGGTCCCAGTGGAATTTCACCTTGATGCGACCGTATTTGTCCGTCCAGATGCTCTCGCCTTTCGGACCCACCACTTTCGCCGTCTGCGGCCCGTACGTGCGCGGCCACGGCGTCGACTGCGCCGGCCGGTACGGCACTGACGCGGGGATCACCGTGAAGTCCACGCGGTGCATCGTCTGCGAGTCGCCCCCGCTGGCGTACCGGTTCTCCTCCAGCCAGTATCCCGCCGCCGTCGTCAGGTATTCACCGTTGTCGCTGAAGAACGGTGCATTGTGCAGCGTGAAGGTCGTCCCCGGCGCAATCCCCAGCGCCGTGCCGCTCCCCTGCACCTGCTGGTGCTCCACCTGCCAGCGCTCCTGGCGGACTCTGGCGTAAAATTCAGCGTGGTCGTTCTCCACAAAACGCCCCGGCCAGTCGTAAACGTCGATGCTCCCCGGCTGCGGCGAGGACGGATTCTGACGCGCCTGGAACAGCCACGCGTTCGGCTTGCGGAAATCGTAGTCGTCCAGACTGTAAATCCCCGGCGTCACGCTGTCGGTCAGCGCCCACTGGCTGACCCCTTCCTCATCGGTGCTGCCGCCGGATGCGGTCACATGGTAGGGGATGGTTTCATAGCCGGGGAACGGCTGGTGCCCCGTGGTGGCATCCGTCAGCACCATCACGTGGCGACCGGCTTCATGGCGGAAGAAATAGGTGATGCCTTCCAGCTCCATCAGCCGGCTGATGAAATCAAAACTGCTCTCCTGGTACTGCACGCAGTAGTCCCATACCCGGTAGCTGCCGGTAAGCCTGTCCTCCGTGTTCACCTGATATTCACCCAGCAGCGTTTTCACTATCTGCACCGCCGTCTGACCCTGGAAAATGCGCAGATTGCGGTCACGCTTCATCGGCCACAGGTCCGGTTCAACGGTAAGCTGGTACACCGCATAGCGGGTGCCGGAAAGCTCCACGGCGCTCACCGCCACACGGGTGATTTTCCCGTTAAGAAAACGGGGCGAAAGAAGGTTTTGCGTAGGAATAGTAACAGTGGCAGGTTTGCCCAGTAGCTGGCTCCTGTCCAGGCGCGCATCAGTGCCAAGCAGCGTCAGCTCCAGCGCAAACGGCTCTGACAGGGCTTCCCGCCCGGAGAGTTTCCAGAAAAGCAGCCCCTCAACCGGAAGCTGTACGGTAATACGGTTAAGCATAAAGTTCATTCCGTTTCGTCATGAAAATACAAATGCACGCAGAAGTGAATACAGGGTTAATAAGACGCCAGAGATCGTTTGTTACAGTAAAGGGTACTGCAGGTGTTGCCTCCTTTAGGGTGCCAGCAGTAACACCTTGAACTGACTGGGGACAATGCGCATCCCAATAGCATTCGTAGAGTTTTGCAGACTGATACTGGTCAGTCGCGTCGCGGGTGTGCCCTTGAGCAGGACGGTAAACGCGCCGGTTAAATGCCGCGACGGCCCCATCACCGTGCCGGACGCGACGCCCGTGGCCACGCCCGGATTATCGCCAACGGTAAGCGGTGTGACCGTCGCCATGTTGTGTGCAGGCATCCCCATAAACAGGATGTTGAGGGCATTAGGAATGGCCGTTGGCCCCAGGGCAACATCCGGATAAGGAACAGGCACTGGCGCTGGCATCGGCGTCAGGCAAACATCAGGAAACGCCAGGTCTACCCCGAAAAGCTGGCAATTAGCAAACATCGTCGTTCCTCATCCCATGTGGATCTGTTCAGAATCGATTTTGGTTATCGCTTTGGAGGTGATAACCGTGTTGTGCGCATGCAGTCGCGCATAATCCTCGGCTTTGATATCCAGTTGCCCGGCACGCACCTGCTCCGTCTGCCGGGTGGTGCGAAACAGGTTATGGCTGATTTGCGTTACGGTCTGCCATACCGATTCTGCCCGTTTGCCGACAATGCGGGACAAACTGACCCAGGCGGAGAGTTTGTCACCACTGTATTTCATCTCACTGATATGGCAATCGCCCTGCGCTGCGCTCACTTTCAGGGCCGCGCCGCGCAGACTGAGCTCCCCTTCACTGCGAATCAAAAGATCCCCCGGCACGCTAAGTTCGCAGGCTTCTGCACTGACTCTTTCCAGGACCGCCAGCAACCAGATTTGATTGTCGACACCGGCAATCAACACAGTGTCCCCAACCTGTGGCGCAATTACGCAGCTCACGGCACGACGGCAATGCCAGCCACGCCCTTCACTCTCAACCATCAGACTGCCATCAGCAAAACCTTGGGTGACAATGCCCGATGCCTGGGCTGACGGCACAAGTGAATGCGCCAGTGAATGGTTTATTTTGTTCATCTTTTACTCCTCATCATTGACGACTCTGGCGCTGTAAGCTCCATGCTTCCGCAGCTAACAATTCTTCGTCATAGTCCAGAATGCCCTGTCGTCCGCTCAGACGGGCGTTATCCAGTTGGGCACGGTGCATGCGGGTGCGCGAGAAGGTGGCGCCACGAAAATCTGCCCCGTCCAGATTCGCGTATGAAAAATCACTGTAAGTCAGGTTACACAACGTAAAATGCGTGCCGGTGGCGTGGCTGTTCTGCAGAATGCTTTGAAAGAGTCGACTCTGACTGAAATCTGCCTTTTCCAGTATCGCCCCCACAAAAATAGCCTGATCAAAGACGCTACCCTGACACCGTGCTTCCGTCAGATTGGCTTCCATAAACAGTGCCTGACTGGCATTGACCTGATTCATATTTGCGCCTTTAAGGGATGCGCCCTTGAAGTTGCACTGCGTTAACTGCGCGCCATCGAAATTGACTTCATCAAGTTGGTTATCGGTAAACTGGCAGCCGGTAAATCCCTGACGGGAATAGTTCTTCCCACGCTGATCGCAGTTAAAAAAGACGGCACGTTCAAATGTCGCCCGTTCAAATTCAGTCGCACGAAGATCGCTGGCGTAGAATGTGGTCAGCAAAGTTGGGCATGCGGTAAAACGCGCATTGTTAAGATTTGATTCGAAGAACACACTGCGCTCGATTTTCGCGGCATCAAACTGGCTGTTCTCTACTTCACAGCTTAAAAACTGGGTCGCCTGTATTTCTCCACCGGCGAAGCGGCTGGCGGTTAACGAACATTTGTTGAAGATGCACTCGTTAAGCACGGTCTTAGTGGCATCGATATTGCCCATCTCACACTGGATAAAGAGCGTCTGTTCCAGTCTCGCCTCTCGCAAATCGGCATGCTTAAACAGGCACTCCGTAAAGACCGCCTCTTTCAGATTGGCATGTCGCAGGTTGACGTGGCAAAACGAGATATCCTGAAAAATGCCCCCGGAGAGATCGCATCCCTGTAAATCCAGCCCGTCCAGAGTAAGGTCACTGAGTGTTTCGCCACTTTTTACGCGCTGCTGCAGTTCAGCGGCTGTCAGCATTGTCATATCACCTCTCCATCCCGTTTGGGCAGCGTTTTGATGCGCTTCGTCCAGGCACCGTCAAACCGTGTCGTATCGCTGGTAAAAGACTGCGAGAGATCCGCGCGAAACAGATTCGCCCCCGGGAAGATGGCCCCGCCAAGCTGGCTCTTTTGCAGGATGGCCCCCATCAAATTGGCATCAGTAAAATCAACGTTTCGCAAATCAGTGCGAACAAAAAGGCTGCCCATCAGATTGGCCCCCACGAAATGGCAGGATGCGCAATTCGCCTCGCTGAAATCACTGTTGTCCAGTTTCGCCTGGCCGAATTGCGCCCCGATGAGCGGCGTTTGTCGCAAATTGCATTGTCTGAGCGTGGCGTAGCTGAAATCCGCACCCGTAAAGTCGCTTTCCGAAGCCACCGCCGTGGTTATACAGGTGGCATGGCTGAAACAGGCCTGTTCCGCCTGTGTTTGTACAAATGAACAGCTGTCGAGCGTAGCCGAATGGAAGTTTGCTGCGACCAGTTTCGATTGCATAAAGGCACATTTTTGTAGCGTTGCACCACGAAAATCGGGTTCCGCAAGCGTCAGTTCCATGAATATGCAGTTATCGAGTTTCGCCATGTGAAAACGACAACGGCTTAACCCGGTTTCACGCAGAAGCAGTCCGTCGATGTGAGCCTTATCGAAAATACAGTCCGCAAAATATGTGTTCTGCAACTGGGTATCTTTAAAACGCGCGCCGCTGAAGTCGCTTTGTACACACTGCGCCAGTGACATGCTTGCCTCGGAAAAATCACAACCCTGCATCGAGGTTTTTTCAAATTCCGCGCGCGCCAGCACGGCCCCCTCAAAACAGACACCGTCCAGTTTTGAATGGCGAAAGTCGACGCTTTCCAGTAATGCTTTGCGGAAATTCGCACCGCGCAGATCCATCCCGGAGAAGTCAGCACCGGTCAGATCCATGCCGGTAAAATCCCCGCCGAGTGCCAGCGTTCGTTGTGCACGTTGACGAATAATCACCGCCAGATCGCCTTTAAGACGCAGCGCCGGAGGCTGCGTCTGGACAGCCAGTCGATACATTTGATGCAGCATCTCGCATGCCTGCTCGCGCTTTTTCTCGCTCATCGTGTTGCTTTCGCGGTAGAGCATGTCCTGCATCTGATGCAGGGATTCCGGGCCACGTGGCAGATTATCTTCACTGTTCATTTGCGGATATTTCGCGGCGGCTTCTTTCTTGTGTGCCTCCGCTTGCTCTTGCATCTCCTGCGCCTGACGCTCCATTTTCTCCATGAATTCCGGCAGTTCTTCGAGTGTCGGCATTGGCGGCTCGGCAAGTTCTTCCATTAATGCGTTGACATCTCCCCCGCTTTCTTCAAGTCTGGCGCGATGTTGTTCTTTTAGCAGCCGCTCCCGATTTTTCATGTTGTCCTGCATCGCGCTGGACGACTGCGCCACCTCGTTGTCCAGCCAGGGGCCAATGGCATCCTCGGGAAGCAAGTCCTTTTCCCTGAATGCAAAGAGCGCCCCTTTTTCTTTATCAAGACGCTGATTCAGGACCTTGCGGTAGTGATGAGATGAACGGGCTGCGCCGTACTTTTCCAGCGCGGGGATGAGTTGCAACACATCCGCGGCATCATCTTCGTTGATGCGAATATGCCCCTGCCAGATAAGCAGCATCTGTTCCAGATGGGGAAAAAACCAGACGGTGGTCGCTCTGAGCGTAATCTCTTCGAAAAGGATTTCTTCCGCCCGTTGGCGCTGGATAAAGCAGCGTGCCTGCCAGGGCGGCAGCGTGCCTTCCTGTATCGGTTTTTCCGGATGCATGTTCCAGATGCGCCAGTGCGCATTTTGCGGTAATGCGTCTTTGTCATCCCACCACTGGTCGGGGCTGGCAGCATTAAATACCGTCCAGTCGATGTCACGGGAAAAGCCCGGAAACTCATTCTGCAACCAGCTCGCGTCGTATTTGTTGCCCATTTTTTTGAAACGGCGAGGCCAGGTCATATCGAGCGGCCCAAAACTTGTGGGCTCCGGTTTCTGATGCGTTGACGTGATACGACCTGACAGGGGCTCTATGTTGGGCAATCGGCGAAACTCATGACCCTGATGTATTTCCGGTCGAAAACCGACGCCGTGAGGATTGTCCTCAAAGCCTTCCCCACCGTAAGCGCGCGACCAGTCCAGACGCATCTCCTTCCAGGGTTGCGGCGCGGTCATTTTATTGTCCACCCAGTAACGGTCGCCGGATACCACCAGTGATTTACTGAGCGCCTCAATGTCGATACGCGCGATGGCCGTCGTTTTATCTTGCTGATGATGGGTATAAACATGGCCTGTCGCCAGAAACTCAGCGCGGGTTTTCGGAATGGCCATATCAATCACGCCGCCACTGGTGTGCAGTTCACGGGCGGCAAGTTGCCAGAGCTCCATCTCGGGGCGCAGTTTAGGGTTTGCCCCCATATCAGCCAACGCGAGTACCGAGACACCAAGATGATTTTTTCCCTGCCAGCGAAAAGGACGATTGAGCACACTCAGTCGCAAGGGCTTCACTATCTTCATCGGCTATTTCCTTTATCACTCAGAATGAGCGGCCTGTCATATCACGCCATACGCTTGGGATGGGCGGGCGACGATAATATCGACATTCGCACCCATTCCCTTTTTCCTGACCGTAGCCTGGGTGAAGACATCGTTCATATCGGGGATGAGGTTATTTCGAAAACTCAGATAGAAGATGCCCGCTATCAGCACAGTCATTTGCAGAGGAAGTCAATACCAATAACGCTCCAAAAAGTTCATAGCATCACCTTTCAGGAATCAGCCATTATTACTGGGTTAATAAAGGTTTACCCCCAGGGTCTTTAACGACAGTAATATTATTTTTTTCATCTATCTCTCCCTGATAAATATTACCAATATTGTACGAGGCAACGGCAATTAACCAGGCGGTTTCATCGTGTTTTTCAACAATCCAGCTTTTACCATTACCCGGTTCCTCTAATCGTAACGACATCCCGTTGACCGGGCTGCTATTGATAAATAACCCGCTCTGTTTCATTGGCATAATGGTAATAGTTACATCTCTACCAAGAACGAGAATCTGCGCTTATCGTCGTGATATCCAACTGACGCCCATTCTTTATCGTTGTTTTTAAGCCATTGTTTAACACCCGTGTGTCAATATCTTCGACAGGGGTTGCCCGCTTTTTACGATAATGAATGTCGCATCACACGTCACATCATCCGTCTGCTTTTTCTTGATGGTGGTCGTGCGGTTACCATCAATAGTCTCCGTTCATCGTTCTCCACCGACAACACCATGTCTTTTTCCGAGTTGTTTCTGATCGTTAGGGCAACAGGCGGGCATACGCTTTGGGGCGCAGGCCGCTACCGGTTGCCCGGAGTGATTCTCCCGTTTACGTCTTTAATTTTTTAACGCTACAGAGGGTTGCCCGACCTGCACCGGCCTGCCGCTACCATCTTTAACGAAAACAATTTTTCCCGTTTTATTTTCAACTTTACCGTAATATACCTCGCCGACCTGATAGGAGGCGACGGCAATTAACCAGGCGGTTTCCTGATGTTTTTCAACCAGCCAGCTTTTTTGGTTTTTAACATCCTCAACCCGCAACGACATATCAATAACGGGATTGTTGTTAATGAACAGGCCATTCTGTTTCATCGTCAATATCGTAATATTGACATCACTACCCTGCTCAAGAACCGTCTGCTCTCTCTCCTGAGAATTGCGCACAACGCGGTGGGCAAAATAGATAATGATGGCGGATAAAGACAACGTCACAACAATATTCACTACATTAAAAAGAGACATGCTTGTTCCTTGGCTTACATGACCATACAGAGGGCGAAAAGCGCCGTTTTAAGGCTTCCGCTCTCCACGCGAGCAGCTTCAACACGTTGCGCATTCACAATGGTGTGACCAAAGGTGAACCCTTTATGCGAGACATCAACCGCGGTAAAGGCGTAGCTGCTGCTTTTGATCGCGACCGTTCCCACTGAGAAAGTAAACTGTTTAATAAGGTAATCCACCACGTCCTGCGCGAAACTCGTTTTCTGAACATCGTTGCGTTCAAAGACGGGCGAATCAATAAACACTTTAGTGCCGCTTTTAATAGTAATTTGACCTGGGGACTGGATCATGATTTTTCCGTCCACGTATTGCGTCCACTCACCGCTGATATCGACGTTGACGTTATCAGTAATGGTCTGGGTTTGCCCACCTGAAGTAATAGTGATGGTTTCTCCGGCATCAATCGTTTTATCGTGTTTACCTTCGATATGGGTTTTATCACTGCCGGTAATGGTGCGTTGATTATTACCATCAAGGGTTAATATTCTGTTCCCTTTAATGGTGCTCTGATCGCCGTCATTCTTAATTTCAAGCCTACGCCCATTCTTAATGGTGATTATTTCGCTGTTATTGAAATTCTTGGTTTCAACATTGTCTACGGTGGTAGTGCGTTTCTGTTTATAGGTAAAGGTGGCGTCCTGCAAAACCGTATCCGTCTGCTTTTTCTTGATGGTGGTCGTGCGGTTACCGTCAATGGTCACCGTTTTGTCGTTCTCAACCGACACCACCATGTCTTTTTCCGAGTGCATCTGCACGGACTCATTGCCCGGATTATCTTCAAAAAAGAGAAAGCTGGCATTATCCATGTTGCCGTCTTTACTGCGGGTCATAAATCCCATTCGGGTGGCGTCACCGGGTAATTCCCAGGGCGGCATACTTGCTTCGTTATAGACGCGTCCGGTGACGATGGGTCTGTCCGGGTCGCCGTTGATAAAGTCCACCACCACTTCATCGCCCACGCGCGGGATCTGCACCCCGCCAAAACCCTGACCTGCCCATGCGCTCGATACCCGCACCCAGCACGAACTGGTGTCGTCACCCTTCGCAAGACGGTCCCAGTGGAATTTCACCTTGATGCGACCGTATTTGTCCGTCCAGATGCTCTCGCCTTTCGGACCCACCACTTTCGCCGTCTGCGGCCCGTACGTGCGCGGCCACGGCGTCGACTGCGCCGGCCGGTACGGCACTGACGCGGGGATCACCGTGAAGTCCACGCGGTGCATCGTCTGCGAGTCGCCCCCGCTGGCGTACCGGTTCTCCTCCAGCCAGTATCCCGCCGCCGTCGTCAGGTATTCACCGTTGTCGCTGAAGAACGGCGCATTGTGCAGCGTGAAGGTCGTCCCCGGCGCAATCCCCAGCGCCGTGCCGCTCCCCTGCACCTGCTGGTGCTCCACCTGCCAGCGCTCCTGGCGGACTCTGGCGTAAAATTCAGCGTGGTCATTCTCCACAAAACGCCCCGGCCAGTCGTAAACGTCGATACTCCCCGGCTGCGGCGAGGACGGATTCTGGCGCGCCTGGAACAGCCACGCGTTCGGCTTGCGGAAATCATAGTCGTCCAGACTGTAAATCCCCGGCGTCACGCTGTCGGTCAGCGCCCACTGGCTGACCCCTTCCTCATCGGTGCTGCCGCCGGATGCGGTCACATGGTAGGGGATGGTTTCATAGCCGGGGAACGGCTGGTGCCCCGTGGTGGCATCCGTCAGCACCATCACGTGGCGACCGGCTTCATGGCGGAAGAAATAGGTGATGCCTTCCAGCTCCATCAGCCGGCTGATGAAATCAAAACTGCTCTCCTGGTACTGCACGCAGTAGTCCCATACCCGGTAGCTGCCGGTAAGCCTGTCCTCCGTGTTCACCTGATATTCACCCAGCAGCGTTTTCACTATCTGCACCGCCGTCTGACCCTGGAAAATGCGCAGATTGCGGTCACGCTTCATCGGCCACAGGTCCGGTTCAACGGTAAGCTGGTACACCGCATAGCGGGTGCCGGAAAGCTCCACGGCACTCACCGCCACACGGGTGATTTTCCCGTTAAGATAGCGCGGGGCCCCCGCCGTCCGGGTCGGGATGGAGACGGTCGCAGACTGACCGAGCAACTGACTGCGCTCCAGGCGCGCATCAGTGCCAAGCAGCGTCAGCTCCAGCGCAAACGGCTCTGACAGGGCTTCCCGCCCGGAGAGTTTCCAGAAAAGCAGCCCCTCAACCGGGAGTTGTACGGTTATACGATTAAACATATCAGTGCATCCGAAAAGTTATATCGTTCACAATGACCAGCGGACGGTGCGCCTACCCCCTCCTCCCGACGCGTCGGGGTGAAGGGGTAAGGGGCTACTTTCCGCGATGAAATTTAATCCCCTGAATGGTGTCCTGATACTGCTGCTGGTGGTGAAGGCTGAACTCATCCATGCAGGTCGCCACATAGCTCACCAGTTTCTTTTCGCCATTTGGCGAGTCGATAAGGATAAGGGTCTGGCGCTGGAAGATGATGTGATTGTCATTTCTGAACTGGTAAAAGAGTTCAAAAGCAGGATAGCTATCCACCGTCAGCATTTGCGTTGATTCAAGATAGAAGTCCGTCAGCGTTTCATTCAGTTCACGTAGGGTACGGGCAGCAATGTCATGCACTTTATCGTCAGGCTCCGCACGCGTGCGTGAGACGACAAAGGTAAATCCGCCACTGCCATCATGGCTTTGTCTGAGTACATTCATCATTTATTCTTAGCATCATTGCGCAATGCCGTTGAGAGTAAGTCACCGCTGCGGGTTCACAAGCCAGGTTCCGGCGCTGGCTATCGTCAGTGTCTGGCTACGGGACTGGCCGTTACCCTGAAGCACAAGCTCATAGCGTCCGGGCGGCAATTTTACGGTCGCAAAACCGCTGGTCGCGGGGCTGACCGACTGTGCTTCACCATTAAGCGAGAGGGTTTCCCCTTCGTTCATCCGCACGTAGACCTGGGCTACAGGTGCTTGCGGCGCGACGGCAGCCGACGGCTGCACGACGGGTTCTGGCTGGCCTGGCGCTGTTGCGGGCGGTGTGTTCTGCGCGGTAGCACTGACCGGCGGTTGTGCGGGTTCAGGCGTCGTGGCGGTACCTGCAACCGGTGCCTCCTCTGACGGGCTGTGGTCGGCCTGCGCGGTCGTACTCTCCGGCGCGGAGTCCTGATGGAAGAGGATCCCACCGGCAATTAACCCAACCAGCACCCCTGCGGCTATCAGCCCTGGCACCTTGTAACGTCGCCAGTCCAGCATGCCCGGTTTTTCTTCCACCTCTTCAACGGGCACCAGCATGGTGCCGGGCTTTTTAACGCTTACCACGTCATTCATCCCGGCGACGGGCATCTCGATCAGGGCGGCGAACTCATCGATGGTTTGCGGCCTGTCTTCCATCTTCAACGACAGGGCTTTATCTACCGCGATCAGTAATGGCGCCGAATACCCCGGCAGATGGCGGCTTATTAACGGCTGGTAGCCATCCTGAATACTGCGCACCACGCTGACCGGCGGCGGGGAGCCGACAATCAGCGTGTGAAGTACCGCGCCCAGCGCATAGATGTCTGTCCACGGCCCCTGCTCGCTCTCGTTATCGTCGGTGTACTGTTCGATGGGAGCAAACCCGGGGCGCAACATGGTCTCAGTTTCATCGGAAACCGAGCCTATGCTGCGGCGTGCGGAGCCAAAATCAAGGAGTACGGGCAGGCCGTTATCCTGGATCTGAATATTATCCAGGGAAATATCCCGGTGCAGATAGCCTTCGTCGTGAATAGTTTTGATTGCCCCCAGCAGCATGGGCAGCATACGGCGAATCCACGCCTCGTCGACAACGTGGGGGGATTTCTCCCGCAGGCGCGACAATGTTGTACCGCTGTAAAATACGGTGCCCATGTAGGCAGTGTCGTTCTGAACCCAGAAACGGAGCACGTGCAGCAGGTTGGGATGGTTAAAGCGGGCCAGCAGTCGCGCTTCCTGAATGAAACTGTTTAACCCGGCAGAAAAGGCTTTACTGAAGCGGTCGCTGCGTAAGACCAGCGTCATATCATCGTTTCGTACCGCTAAAGAAGAGGGCATGAACTCTTTGATAGCTATAGTGCGCTCAAGCTGATGATCCCAGGCACGATAGACAATGCCGAACCCGCCCCCGCCAATCACCTCTTTGATTTCGAACTCATTGAAGCGGTAGCCGGGTGGCAACGCGTTCGGTACCGTCCGGTTGTTATCATTTTCCGTCATTAGTCAAACTCTCCTGGTTGTTGCATCAGGCCGCAAATTCACACTGGAATTCGCCCTGTTCAAAGGTAATACGTAGCTGCCGGAAACGCTCATCACGCGCGCTGGCATCCAGTAAAATCTGGCTCATTTGTGGCAGGAGCGTATTGGTCAGAATGGCATCCACCATACGGCCACCCGATTCGACATCGGTACAGCGCTGGACTATCTGCGTCACCACGCTGTCGTCCACCTCGCAGACAATCCCGTGATTATCGGCCAGGCGTCGTTGAATACGTTTCAGCTGCAGGCGCACAATCTGTGCGAGCATGGTGTCGCTGAGCGGATAGTAAGGCACCACCAGCAGACGACCCAGCAGCGCCGGGGGGAAAACCTGAAGCAACGGCTGGCGCAGCCCGTCACGCAGCGTCTCAGGGTCCGGCAGGAGCTCAGGGTCAGCACACAGGTTCGTGATGTACTCCGTACCCACGTTAGAGGTCAGGATGATGATGGTATTGCGAAAATCGATGTGCCGTCCTTCGCCATCCTCCATCCAGCCTTTATCAAATACCTGGAAGAAGATCTCATGCACGTCCGGGTGCGCTTTTTCGATCTCATCCAGCAGGACCACGCTATAAGGACGACGACGCACGGCTTCGGTGAGTACGCCGCCTTCACCGTAACCAACATATCCCGGAGGCGCGCCTTTCAGGGTCGATACCGTGTGCGCTTCCTGGAATTCACTCATGTTGATGGTAATGATGTTTTGCTCACCGCCGTAGAGCGACTCTGCCAGCGCCAGTGCGGTTTCGGTTTTACCCACCCCCGATGGACCACAAAGCATAAACACGCCGACGGGCTTGTTCGGATCGTCCAGACGCGCACGCGAGGTGCGTACACGGCGGGCAATCAGCTCCAGCCCGTGCTGCTGACCAATAACCCGCTCTCCCAGCGTATCCGCCAGCCTGAGCACCGCGTCTATCTCATTTTTCACCATCCGCCCCAGCGGAATACCGGTCCAGTCGGCGACCACGGCGGCCACAATATTGGCATCGACGGAGGCAAAGAGCAGCGGCGTGTCGCTCTGCATCTCCCGCAGTGCCCGCAGGCTCTGCGCCAGCGTTTCCCGCAGCGCGTCAGGCGACGGGTCGCTTTCATCGCGTAACTGCGCGCGCATGCGGATAATGTCATCCACCAGCGCCTGCTCCTGCTGCCAGCTCTGCGTCAGTCTGTCCCGTTCGGCTTCCAGCGCCGTGCGTGCGGCTTGCAACTGCACGACGCGTGCTCCGTCGCCTGCTGCCATACGCTGCTCGCGGCTGGCAATATCGATTTCCACCTCCAGCGCCGCAATGCGGTTCAGGCAATCTTCCAGCATCGGCGGCGGCGAGCTCTGGCTGACGGCGACCCGTGCACAGGCGGTATCCAGCAGGGCGACGGCTTTATCCGGCAACTGACGTGCGGGAATGTAACGATGTGAAAGCTTAACGGCAGCGACAACGGCCTCATCAAGCAGCAGCACGCGGTGGTGTGTTTCCAGTGCGGAGACAGTGCTGCGTAACATCAGTACCGCTTTTTCTTCGTCCGGCTCCGCCACCTGCACGGTCTGGAAACGCCGGGTCAGCGCCGGATCTTTCTCAATGTATTTTTTATACTCAGCCCAGGTAGTCGCGCCAATGGTGCGTAGCTGCCCACGGGCCAGCGCAGGTTTGAGCAGGTTAGCGGCGTCCCCTGTACCCTGCTGACCACCAGCGCCAATCAGCGTGTGGATCTCGTCAATAAACAGCATTACTGGCGTCGGGCTGGACTGGACCTCATTAATGAGCCCCTGAAGGCGCGCTTCGAATTCGCCTTTCATGCTTGCCCCGGCCTGCAACATGCCGATATCGAGCAGCCAGAGTTCCACGTCGCGCAGCGGCTCAGGCACGTCACCGGCGGCAATACGCAGCGCCAGCCCCTCTACGACTGCGGTTTTACCGACCCCGGCTTCCCCTGTCAGCAGAGGGTTGTTCTGCCGGCGTCGCATTAAGATGTCGATCATCTGGCGGATCTCTTCGTCACGTCCGACGACCGGATCAATTTTACCTTCACGCGCCCTGGCCGTGAGATCCTGACCGTACTGCGCCAGGCTCCCCTTCTGCGCGGGTACCGCCGCGCTGTTCTCCGGCGCAGTGAAGGTTTGCGTCGCCTCTTTGCTCTGCGCAAAAATCTGGTCGAAATCGTCCAGTAACGTATCGACACGAATACGCTCAAACTGCGGAGAGATGCCTTTGAGCACCGTTGCCAGGCTCCAGGTTTTCAACAGGCCAATCAGCAGATGCCCGCCACGAATGCGGGTCACGCCAAATTTCAGTGAACCGTAGACCCAGGCGCGCTCCACGGCGGTATCAATATGCTCCGAGAGATCGGAAACCGATGTGGCTCCGCGCGGCAGGGCGTCCAGGGCCCGAATGATATCGCGACTGAGCTCCTCTTCACTGAGATTGAAATGGTGAATGACCTGTTGCAGGTCGCCCCTCTCCTGCTGCATCAGCGCATGCAGCCAGTGGACCAGTTCCACATAAGGATTACCGCGCAGTTTGCAAAACGACGTAGCACTTTCCAGCGAAGTAAATAACAGCGTATCCAGTTTGCCGAAAAGCACGGCACGGCTAATTTCTGACATGATCGATTCCGTGAATGAATGAAATTGCGTTGGACGGAGCTCAGTGCTCCGGGCTGAAAACCAAATCGCCGCGTGGAACGGCCTGCGGCTGCGTACCAAGCCAGGCGCTGTAGCCAAGACGTTCGCTGCCGCCCAGCGCCGCCCCGGTGACATCCTCATGTTGTAACCACACGCGCAGTGACCATTTATATTCAATGCCAAGATACTGGCGGACCCAGTCACGCACGCGCTTTTCCGCATCATTGCCGGGCAAAAACTGGCGGTAGGAGGCCTGGTTCAGGGGGCCGATATCGATACGAAAACAGTGCGTAACGTCGCGAACGGCTTCGCCGAGAAAGGCCGATTCGCCCAGCCGAGGGGCATGACGCCCCCCCTGCAATCGCGCCCGCTCACGTGGGCTCAGCGGCATCCATTGCGGCACGTTTTCAACGACCCTGACCGGTACACCAAAATAGTGACGGAGAATTTTTTCCAGCCCTTCAGGATCGCGTCCGTTACGGGTCAGGTGGCCTGCCAGCGCAAAACGCGCGTGGGGGCTGAGACTGCCTTTGTGCAGTTGCCCGGGCTGGCCCATGCCGATTAAGGAGGCAACATACTGTTCAAAGCGGCGATTGTCGGCACGATCCAGTGAGACCGTAGGCTGCGCATCGGCCCAGGCACGGTAGAACAGTAAGGTCAGGCGGTGATGAAAAAGATCGGTGAATGCCGTTAAGCTCTCATCCTGATGATGATCGATACGCTCACGTGCATACTCCGTTAAATGTACCGGCAGTGGGCCATTCGGCCCGAAGAGACCAAAACTCAGAATAGATACATCATAAAGCGTCGAGGCGTCCCGTCTGCTCACCCCGGCCAGGGTTGAAGGGGCAAAACCCAGCGAAGGCTTTTGCCCGATACGTAACGGCTCAAAGCGCGGTAGCGGTGCGCGTCCGAGGGGATAACGTTCTCCTGCCTGCGCGTCGATGCGCCGTAGCAAACTGAAGAGATCGTAACGCCAGGGCGCCACCATGACGTTTTGCCAGAAACCGTCAGGTAAGGCTCTCGCACGCCGGATAGCAGCATGAGGTGTGACGACATCGGTCATAGTAATGCCCTCTTGCCCATCCGTGGGGGCCAGTAGCCAATTTCACCCCGTTGCAGACTGTTCAGGGTAAACTCGGTGAAACTGTTCATCGCCACAAGGCGCGAAAACACGCGCTCCAGAACGCTACCAAATAACCAGGGGCTGAAGCCGGAAAAGGCCTGTTCATCAACCGTCAGGCTGATGCCAACCCCGCGGGCAAAAACGATCGGACCCGGTTCAGGCACCCGCCGGTGTACCGGCTGCAGGAGGCATTCGCGTACCCCTTCAATCTGTCGCGCCACCGGGGCTTCTGCCAGCCGGGTATAGAGTCCAAGCAACTGGCGTAACGCTGCAGCCCCCTGTCCATCCTCACCGTCCATCAGGCTTAAATAGTTCATCTGCAGCTGGCTTATCAGTTGCCAGGTACTCAGCCCTTCGGCCAGGGCGGGACGCGGAGGCGTCGGGCCTTTGCGCAGGCGCGGCGTTTTTACGGGCAGCGAATCGGGAAGCACAAACTGCCCCAGCTCCTGTTGTAACAACAAAGGCAGATCGCGGCTGGTACAAAGGACGTCGGCGGTGATATAGCGCAGACTTTCATCCCAGGGAGCGTGCTGTTCATCAACCAGCGAGGCAAACACTTCTGATCCCATATATCCGGTGCGGGTGCCGTAACGCTGGGCATGCTCAGAGAGCGCGCGCTGCTCCCGACGCAATGAAAAGTAGGCTCCGTAGTTACCATCATCCTGATTCACGCTGCGCCAGAACGGGCGAAAAATCTGGTCATCACGCTGCCCGTCGCGGCTGGCGTAGATTTTGTTTACTGCATAAATTTCGTAATCCAGCGGGCGGATGTTGTCCACCACCAGATGGTACTCATACTGGTTCTCCTGCAGCTTTTGCCGCTCCGCCGTTTTACTGAACAGATTGATAACCGGCGTGCAGTGCAACGCCAGATGGCTTTTATCGACCACCCGCTCCAGTTGCGCATCGGCTTTATCCAGCAGGATTATGATGTCAAACGACTTCGCCTCTTTGCAGTCTGCCAGCAGCGGGCGCAGACCCTGAATACTGAAAAACAGAAACCGTGACGGAAAGGCGAAATACTCCTGCAGCAAACGGTAGCCATCAAAGTTGCGTAAATCTTCAGGTAGCAACGCCTGATCGGAGTCAAAACCTTCGTGACGCAGCGCCCCGGTGCCAAGGGATATCGGCGCGTTGTCGCTACCGGGGATGAGCGCAACCGCCCCAACCTGATGCGCCATCAGCAGTTCCAGCAGTTGTAGCGCCTGCATGTCCGGCCCGCTTAAAAAAAATGACACCCGATCGAAGTCGAGATGAGCCAGTTTTGTGGCCCCCTCACAGGAGAGGCGAATACGCAGCGCACTGGCCGCGCCGCTTTGCGAAAGTCCGCAGCGGGCCAGTGGCAGATCCGCCGGAACGCCACCAAGCTCAGTGAGCGTAATGGAGAGCGGCAACAGAGTGACATCATGGGCGGTGGTGTAACTGCAGGTGACACCGTTTTTTTTTCAGCGCCTGGCTGTCCATCATGGTCCCCCTCGGAACCACAAACCCTTTGCTTAAATCGCCCTTCATGGCATCAGGCTGAAATTCAGCAATCGCCATAGAGGGAGTGGGAGCCAGATAATTGGGGGCAATCATCTCCATCAAACGTTCGGAGAAGCGCGGAAACTCGGCGTCCATTTTGAGCTGCACACGGGAAGTCAGAAAGGCAAACCCTTCCATCAGACGCTCAACGTAAGGGTCGGCCACATCCATGCCGTTCATGCCCAGACGCCCCGCCACCTTTGGATAACGCCCGGCGAACTCCTGGCCCATCTCCCGCAGCCACGCCAGTTCGCGGTTATAGTATTCGAGCAGTTTGCTTTCCATACTTACCCTTCATCCCTTAATTCGAAATGGCCGTTTTCCAGATCCACATCGGTACGGAAAAGAAAGGTCAGCGGATAGGGAACGCACCACAGGCGACCTTTAATTTCTATCGACAACACGTTATGCAGATCCAGAGACTGGGTATCGGAGATGCAACGTACCGACAACCCCTGAGGCAGGATCCGCGGTTCGAAATGGAGGATGGCCTGCGTGAGTTTCTGCTGGATATCCTGCCATTCAATATCAGACATCCGTTTACCAGCCAGCGGTGCGACACCAAAATTCACCACCGAACGGCGAACGTGGTGCAGGCCACTGAGATCGTTTTGCGCTTCGTTATTGATGGTGTTGAACAGCCATTGCAGATCGCGAAGTACGTGGCGACGCAGCGCGGCGTGCGCAATCAGCGTGCTGTTACGCGGTTCCTGACGCTTTTCCGGCGCGTCGTCGGTGAGTCTGTCCAGCAGCGAAGGCTGCATTTTGTCCCGGCTGCTGACGTTCTCTTTGTCCCGTCTTGCCCGCCAGCCGTTATGCAGCAGGTTACTGTCATCCTGTGCCGGGTTACTCATGGTCGGTTGCCTCATCAAAAGAGACGACCGCCAGGTCAAGCAGCGGAAACTCAGCGGTATCGTTCAGCCAGACTTTTTGCCCCTGTCCCAGGTAGTGCGTCTCATCAGCGGACACCGCCAGCCACTCGGTGGTGCGTGACAAACGGAAACGGTCCTCAGCCCCGGCGTCGAACGGGTAGCGAACCGGGATCTGGCAGACCTGTTCGCTGCCATCCTGTAAACGAATCAGCGTATGACGCCATACCAGATCGGTTACGCTTGCAGGCGGCTGAAAGGTCATCTGTTCAATGGCGCTGAAGGGTAGCCAGCAGTAGCGGCCATTAACGATGGTTTCACACACCGGTCCAAAGCGACAGTCGCCATCCATGAGCCAGTCAAAACGCCGGGTCTCGCCGTTGTGCAGCGTTAACTCGCCGGCAACCGCATCGGCGTGTTCAAGCGCCATCATTCGCCGCGCGCTGGCCTCAGCCCCTGCGTCTGCCAGAGAGGCGACCATCGTCTCCAGCCACGGCCACTGGTGGGCTGGCATCATGGGACGCGCCCGGCCTGCTAAAACGTCTGCACGCACTTTTTCGCCGTTAATCGCCTGCTCAAGCAGGGTAATGGTGGGCTGCGCCTGCGGGGTAAGTGCCAGCCAGCTTTTCAACTGCGCCAGCGCGCGTGACCAGTTCCCTTCCAGACACAGCAGCTGGACAAACGCCGCGCGCAGGTCTGCGTCGGCAGGTCGCGTACGAATTTGGTTTTCCAGATTCTCCAGGCTTACCTTCAGGGAATCCCCTGCGAGTAGTGCTTCAAGCGTATTCATAAACGCTCCAGTGGGTTGGATTAGGCATGGTGAGTCGTGGTTACCCTCTGCCTGAGACAGCGGGCAAGGCGCCAGAATGTGCCCCTTTGTCCCCTCGTCCTGCGCCGATGCGTCAGGATGAGGGGAAGATGTCGGACAGGGATTAATGCGTCGGCGTGTATTTGCCTACCGCCGGGTCGCGTAACTGCGGGCGCAACGCATCAATCAGCACGATGTTAAGGCGCGTTCCCGGTGCAAACCACGGGGTCCAGTTTTCACGGACTTCGTCAAGACGGGCGCGCAGACGCCCCTCATCGCTGAGCAGTTCCCGGGGCACCTCCACGGCGATGGTGCCGTTTGCCTGCCAGGCATTCAGGCTGGCATCATAAGGCAGCAGCATCCAGCTCTGACCGGAACGCCCTTCGCTGACCACCATGCGCTCATTATTAACCGTCGTGATCAGCAGTCGATCGGCATCCGCGCTTTGGTTAAGGCCGCTTACCGGAAAACCGTGCACAAAGGTCATGGATACTCTTTTTTCACCCTCTTTGCTCAGTTGAACCACTTCGCTGCGGCCGTTGAGCCAGCCGCCCTTTTCACACTTTCCATCCTCTTTAGCCGGAATGAAGAGTGCGGAGGTGCTGCTGTCGCCCTGCCAGTAAGTGCGTAAATGACAGCCGTCATGCATGGTGAACTCCTGCCAGGGCGTGCGATTTGCCGCCACGGACATCTCCTCCGGTCGACCTTCCGGGAGGGTATAAGCGGGCGCGGTCGTTGGTACGGTAGCGTCTGGCGTCACGGGGGTGTCGCTTGTGGCAGGGGTGGCGACTTCAGGCACCCAGTCTTTGGATTTTTTTGCCGTCCCCTCTGCCAGCGTGACGTTTTTTGCATCCGTCATTTTCCAGTTGACCTGGGTAAGCGCGCCACACTGGTTCTCCAGCAGTGCGCCGAGACGCGGCATAAAGGTGTCAAGCACAGTGACTTTCTTGTCGCCGTTGGCGACGATACGCAGCGGTAAGGTCTTCGCACACCAGCTTTGAGGCGAGTTATCCACAATGTTGTCGATCCAGATATCCAGTTTTTGCGAGGGGGATTGCACAATGCGATAATTTTCCGCCTGGGCACAAAAACCCACGGTCAGCAGTGCCAAACCCGGAAGCCAACGTTTCATAAAAATCCTTGTCAGTCTGTATCAGTCACGAAGAGGGAGAAATTGCGCCGCTTGCGCCAGTGAGTGCAGGAGCGTCGTATCCTGCGGTGCGCCAACCCATACGGCCACCGCGCTGTAGTTATCCTGCTGGCCATCGCTCTCCACGTTGTTTCGCAGCAGGATCTGATTCATTAGCGTCAGCCAGTCACCAGGGGTATTGACCATATGCAGTGACTGCTTCATCAGCTCTTCACTTACCCCATGCCAGAAGCCATCGGTGCAGAGTAAAAATACGTCACCATCCTCAATAGGCACCACATCGCTGTAGCTGGCTTCGCGCTGATCGTCACCCAGACCCAGCGCGAAATAGAGTAAGTTGCTGTTTATCCCCTCCGTCTGATGACCTGCGTCTTTCATTTGCTGAACCAGACTGTGATCGGTGGTGACGTGGTAGAGCCACCCACGGCGAAAGAGATATAAACGGCTGTCACCGGCATGCGCCCAGTAGGCCAGATGAAAATCCCGGTCAATGAAGAGACTGACCAGGGTGGTGCCCATCCGGGCGTTTTCATCTCCTGCTTTCTGCTCGGTGCGGATAGCCTGATTAGCACCATTTACATAGTGGCGGATGGACTGCGCATTGAGGTGCTTTTCACCGTCGAAGCCAGTAATAATGGCGTTGCGGGCCAGGGCGGCCGCCACATCGCCACCGGGCAGGCCAGCGATACCATCGCAGACCACAAAGCAGGCCGCGCGATCGCCAATGGTTTCGCCGGTCTGATCCTGGTTGCTGGATCGTCCGCCCTGTCGGGAGAGGGAGGCTGTGCTGATATTCATTATTCTTCCGATCCGCTCTGTGAGTCTTTGTACTGGTTTACCTCCATGTCGTAGGCGTGCAGGAAGGCTTCGCCAAACAGAGTATGGAAGTCGTCATCAATCTCACCGGCCGTCTCGGCATAACGGCGTACAAAGTAGTCCCACAATGCCGCCTTACGGTTGGAAAGCATGCCAAGACGTGCCAGGGAACCGTCCCGTTTTGCCTCTTCTTCCAGCAACTCAGGATTAAAGGACTGCAACATGGCCGCGATAATGGCGCGGATGCCGGAAATCATGCCTAACTGGTGTGCCTGAAGGTCAATGAGAGCGTCACGAACGGATTTTTTCGGCGGCATAAAGCCCGGCATACGGGTGCCGTACATCTGCATCAACACGGTTTTACCGGACGGCAGGAGTTTGAAAGGGTTATTGGCGTCGTCTAACACCATCGTCATGTCGGCCTTGACGCCACGCTTCAGAATGGAACGTGACGAGAGCAGCGCCACCGTGCCCTGAGAGAACATACTGAGCATCTGCCCGAGCTGGCGCATATTTTCTTTGTCAAACTGTGGCGTTGGCTGCATGTCGCCAAGCCCCATCCCTTCGAGCAGGGCATCGAGCAGTTCGCCCTTCAGAACATCACCACTGTCGTTTCCTGACGCAGGGGCAGACTCACTGCGCACCGGGTCGATGCGTAAGCGCCCTTTCGGCGTCTGTACCGCCGCCCGCTGTACCGTTTGCGGTGTGGGGAGCGTGATCGGCACATAGTCAGGCAGTGGCTCGCTGAACGGGGGCACCTCTGCGCTCTGCGCCGTCTGCATCACCTCAGGTTCTTCCGCTCTGGGTTGCGATTCCGGTTGCGGCGACCCAGCTGGCAGGATGTCGTCAGTATGCGCCAGCGGCACGGCACCGCTGAGCAGGCCAAGGGGATCATCGTCGCGGGTGGTTGCTGCCCCACCGCCTGCACCGCCGAACAGCGCCAGGGGATCGAGTTCATCCTGCGTGGCGTGGTTGTCAGCCGCGGGCTGCCCTGTGGGCGGTACCAGAGTCGAGGGGGTGGCATCAGCAAAAATGCTGTCACCTTTAAACGGTGTGTCGTCGGTAAAGAGAGTGTCCGTGTTTACCGTGCGCGGCGCGATGACTGGATCCGCTTTACCCAGCAGAGCGAGCGGATCTTCCGGGTTACGTTCCGGGGCATCCGGAGCGGCAAAAGGGTTTGCCGCCGGGGTGTCCTGCGGTTTGGCCCGCCCGCGGGAGATGCTGTCCGAGATGGAAAACTCCTGCATCAGGCTGTCCCAGATTTCGGTGGGCACGGCGGCAGGCGTCGCCTCTGTTTTGCTGGTTTCTTCGGGCAAGGGCTCCGGCGTCAGTCCAGCCTGTACGTTGGCAGCCATACGGCTTACCGGCTGCGTATCAAGGATAAGATCACTGACTTCAATTCGGTATTCGTCAATGCCAAGAATATCACCATCCTGTAACTCCACCTGGCGCCCGCGCTCCAGCGGAATATCATTCAGCACCACGCGTGTTACGTTGCCACGGTTGGTGATACGGCACTCTCCGTTCCCCGAAATATGGACAATAGCCTGTAAGCGGGAAATGGCCCGATCGTTATCGGGCAAGACCAGATTGTTGTCGGTTCCCCGGCCAATGGTGCCCCCCGGCGGGTAAAAATCGCAGCGGCTTTGCACGGGTTGATGGCCGGGTTTATTGGTGACTATTGTGAATCGCATAGCGTTTTCCTGCTGGAGTTATTCGCGCTCAAACGGCGAAATTTGCCTTAAACGGTGGCGTTTGCCTGTCTGGAGAGTCAAGTTTTGCTGGACCGGTCATTCTGGAACCGGTTCAGGTACAGGTTTCGGCGCGCAAGCTTTTCCGTGGCCGACGCGCAAGGATTCAGAACGCATCCAGGCTGTGAGACAGCACCTCAAGCCGATCCTGCATGGATTTCTGCAGGCAGGTTTTATCGTCGGCGCAGCCATTTCGTTGCGCCAGCCATGCTTTTTGCCCGCTAATCAGGGAAGCCTGCAGGTCGCTCTTGTTGAGTCGGGCGGCTTCCTTGCGATATCTCTTCCATGCGCGTGATACGCTGACATCAAGTGAGGCCAGGGAAGGATTGTCACAAATGGCTTTTTCGCTCGCTGTCGCGGCGTTATCGCAACTGAAGGATGCGACGGGTTTGCCATGCTGTTCTACCGCTTTCAGGCTCAGAATCGTGCCATCTGTCCAGTTCAGTAGCACCTTATTGCCCGCGAAGACAATATCGACCGGCGTGTTGCCATCACCATTGGTGAACTGCCCCGTTTTACAGTCGAGGGTGGTGACGACCGCCTGTTCAGCGCCGGCGATGCCAAGCCCATAATTTTTAGCATTCGCATCGTCACCGGTCCCAAATACCCTGGTAATCCAGGTATCGAGTTTTTCATTTTTTTGTGTATACGATGGCGACTGGCAATGCGCACCACTGGGTAAGTCTGTTGCGATCGCATCGGGAGTGAGTGTTAAAAAGCGCCCGACCAGCCGATCGTCATCACTCTCATAGGTCAGCGTTCGCCCGGAGAGATCGTTAATCGCTACGTCAGAAACCTGCCAGACGCCGAGCGGTGATTTTTCAGTAACTGCCAGACTACTGGCCGTGAAAAAGCCCGCGTTCAGGATAAGGGCGAGGGTAACGACTTTCGGCACGTTCATCTCTTATGTTCACTTTGTAATCAGGGTGCCATACCCGTGATAAACGGGGCCAGCAGCAAGGTATATCTGCGCGCAATTACGCCTCATCACATCTCTCTTTTGAGGCAATAACGCCGCGGCTGGTTAAGCGGCGGGCTCATGCGCCAACACACTTAAACAGAATAGCTTTTTATAAAGTATTTAAGGCCAGGCATTCCCCTGGCCTGTTAGCACGTCATACATTAATACGTATTACGCTTCTTTGTTCTCTTTAATGTTCCAGCCTGAGCTGGTTTCCGCACCTTTACCACCTGCGGAAGATTGCTCCCAGTATTGTTGTTTCACTTTCGCTGCCTGGAAGGCATAGGTTACGCCGACGGTATCACCATTATCGGCACCGGTATATTGCACAGACGTCACCAGAACTTCTTCCAGTGTAATACGTGCATATTCCACCTGCTGCCCACCCGCTTTGCAGACGGACAATTCCACTTTGCTTAAGTGTTTACCGCTGGCGCAGTGTTTGAGAATAGCCGTCGTGGCCTTATCAATGAGCGCATTAATATGAAGATCGTTGAAGTTAACTTTACCGGCACCACCGCCGCCGCCAACGCTCATATTTCCCGGTTGGGACGCACCCCAGGAAAAAGAAGTAATATCTGTCCATCCAGTGTGATTAGAATCTTTTGATTCACCCGTCACACCGTCGACCTTCAGGAACATATCAATAGCCATAATATCTACTCTTCGTGGTTGAACAATATTGCTTTCGAAAAAGCACTTATATGGCAAAAAGGAAAGCATGGGGCCAAATAAAACCATCCATATTTTACCTCTGCCTCGGTTCTGAATAGTTAAACTATTCAGTATTCTTTGTCGCCTGCATAAGGCAGGTAACAGGAAACCTTGCGTCAAAACTCATCGCGTTAGCGCGCATGTTGTTTTATTCTTCGGCCATGACCGTTGATAAATGTGAGATAAGGTAACGATCGTGAGCAAAAGGGTTTTGCTTATGCTGCTGATGCTATCCATCGCCGCTGGCGTATATTCATTTATCGATCTCAGCCGTTCTCTCTGGCTGGTACTGGAGTACGAACCGTTGATGGCCTGTTCTTCAGGTGCCTTGCTCGGAAAATTTCTTTTTTTAGTCTGCACGCTGTTGGCGTTTGTTTTGATATACCGCAGGCTCAGACATCGGTGCTGAAGTTGCGCTGGCGCTTCGCTTATTCACTCTGCACGCGCCAGCAGCCGGGATAATTAATTCAGCTCCCAAAACCAGACTTCTTTGCAGTCAAAATAACAGTTGCTGTTGCACTGAAACATATTATCTTTATCCGGCTCCAGCATATCGATGTGCCCGCCACCATAATCTACAATTTGATGAAAATAGATCACCCCTTTGCGATTTTGTAGTTTGCGTGCGGCCTCCTGCAAATCCGAATAGAGTTCGGCCTTACCAAACACATCCGGGCGGTAAAGCTGATCGGCCAGCAGTTTCGCTCCCGTTTCAATTTTCTTGCCTTTGTAGGGGCCTGTTTTAATCGGCAGACGCCCCTGGAAGGTGATGTTGCATTTTAAAAGAGCCAGGCTCATCCGTACTGCACATGTATTTTCATATGCAGGGCTCATTTTCAACATTTCTTCCAGGGTGTAACCAATTTCAGGATACACATTTTCGCTATCGACAAACCCCTGACGGTAGGGATTGGATGAGTAATGGTTCTTTTTAAGCTGGGCATACAATGGTTTCATGACTGCGGTCCCTTTTGACAGGCGTGATTCTGGATCATCGCTTCAAGAATGAGCGTCGAGGCTCGCTCTTTTAAGCGCTCCGGAGGTAACTTCTTAAAATAACGATGCACGACTTCATGTACCGTAAAGATTTTAAGCGTCTTGTAATCACACCAGATTTTCCCTTCCGTCGCATCCAGCACCCCCAGCAGATATAAATCAGCTTTCAGACGTTCCGGGTTTTCTTCACCTGAACGCCATGCCGTTAAAAATTTTTCACCCGTCAGGTTGACGTTGGCAGGCCAGATCAGCGAAGGATCTTTTGGGAAAGTACTGTTCGAAATAGATTCTGCCGAGGCATCCAGCGCCGGGGTCAGCATGGTGGTCAGAGCAAGAACGAAAAGCAGGGACGACCGTGTTGTCCTCATTTTCAGGGAAATCTCCTTAACAGGGCCGGCATCATGCGGCTTACCATTACAACCGCTATCAGCCTGATGCCAGGCAACATGAACAGTGATGACTTTTACCAGGCTGCCGGGAAACCCCGCGGCAGCCTGATGCGGTTACGCCTCTTTCGTTTTCAGCGACGGCAGTTTTGACACCAGGCGCAGTGAGACGGTCAGCCCTTCCAGCTGATAGTGCGGGCGCAGGAAGAATTTCGCCGTGTAATAACCGGGGTTATCTTCAATTTCCTGAACCTGTACTTCGGCGGCCGCCAGCGGTTTACGCGCTTTGGTCTCCTGAGAAGAGTTTGCCGGATCGCCGTCTACATAGTTCATCACCCAGTCGTTGAGCCAGCGCTCCATCTCATCGCGCTCACGGAATGAACCAATTTTGTCGCGCACGATGCACTTAAGGTAGTGCGCGAAACGGCAGCAGGCAAAGAGATACGGCAGGCGTGATGCCAGCCGGGCGTTAGCGGTGGCGTCAGCATCGTGGTACTCGGTCGGTTTTTGCAGCGACTGTGCGCCGATAAAGGCAGCAAAGTCGGAGTTTTTACGATGGATCAACGGCATAAAGCCATTTTTGGCCAGTTCAGCCTCCCGACGATCGCTGATAGCGATTTCTGTCGGGCATTTCATGTCTACCCCACCGTCATCACTCGGGAAGGTATGGCACGGCAAGTTTTCCACCGCGCCGCCTGACTCCACGCCACGAATTGAGGTGCACCAGCCAAACTCTTTAAAGGAGCGGTTGATATTGGTTGCCATCGCGTAAGCGGCGTTGGCCCAGGAGTAGTTGCTGTGGTTAGCGCCGTCAGTCTCTTCTTCAAAGTCGAAGCTGTCCACCGGGTTGGTGCGAATGCCGTACGGCAGGCGCGACAGGAAACGCGGCATGACCAGCCCCAGATAGCGCGCGTCTTCAGATTCCCGCAGAGAGCGCCAGGCGGCATATTCGGTGTTCTGGAATATTTTGGTCAGGTCGCGCGGATTGGCGAGCTCCTGCCAGGATTCCATCTGCATCACGCTCGGCGCCGTGCCGGTAATAAAAGGACAGTGTGCGGCCGCACCGATACGCGCCATCTCTCCTAACATCTCCACATCCTGCGGGCTATGGTCGAAGTAGTAGTCACCCACCAGGCAACCAAAGGGTTCGCCCCCGAACTGACCATACTCCTCTTCGTAGATCTTTTTGAAGATGGGGCTCTGGTCCCAACCCACGCCTTTATAGCGCTTCAGCATCCGCCCGAGTTCCGGTTTCGCGATGCTCATAAAGCGAATTTTCAGCATCTCATCGGTTTCAGTGTTGTTAACCAGATAGCTCAGGCCGCGCCAGGCGCTTTCCAGTTTCTGAAATTCCTCATGGTGGAGGATCTCGTTTACCTGCCGGGAGAGTTTTTCATCAATGCCGGCAATCAGGTTCTGAATGGTGCGATAGGTGTCGGAGGAGAACGTCACGGTGTTTGCCAGCGCCTGCTGCGCCAGCGTCTGCACCGCCGTTTCCACTGCCGAGCGGGCCTGTTCGGTTTTCGGGCGGAACTCTTTGTTCAGCAGCGCGCTGAATTCGTCCTGGCTGAAGGTTTCTTCGCGCTGAAGTTCATGCTGTTGTCCTGGATTGCTCATGATTTACTCCTCTTTCCCTTGCGCGCTGTCGTGGTTGTCTGGCAACTGGCTTAACGATTTGAGCAGCGTCGGATCTTTGAGGATGTTGGCAATCAGCTCCTCAGCACCGTTTTTGCCGTCCATGTAAGTCAGCAAATTGGAGAGTTGCGTGCGCGCCTCCAGCAGTGCGTTCAAGGGTTCAACCTTGCGGGCGATCGCATCCGGCAGGAAATCTTCCATGCTGTCGAACGTCAGGTCGACGCTCATCTTCCCTTCGCCGGTGAGCGTATTATCGACCTGAAACGCCACGCGGGGTTTGAGGGCTTTCATTCGCTCGTCGAAGTTATCAATATTTATCTCATGGAATTTGCGCTCTTCAATAGAGGGAAGGTTTTCGAGCGGTTTCCCCACGAGGTCAGCCATTACTCCCATCACAAAGGGAAGCTGGATTTTGCGCTCCGCGCCGTATACTTCCACGTCATACTCAATTTGTACGCGTGGCGCGCGGTTACGCGCGATAAATTTTTGCCCACTGTTACTTCTTGCCATGATGTTCTCCGTCGAAGGTGCGCGGTGACGCTATCGGGATGATTTCACCCTGTTGTCAAAGGTTATGAGTGACGCCCAAAAATGTTTTCCAGTTGCTGGACGCCATCCGGGGCGAGGTCGCGAATGATCGCCATAAAATCCTGTTCAATGAGCCGCTGTACGCGATCGATCATGAGCGGCGCCGGGTGGCTGGGTTCGTGCCGGGTAAAGTAGAGTTTTACTTTTTCGAGCATCAGTTGTGCATCGGCCCGGCTGGTTATCTCCGTGCTTCGCCAGTCGCTGCGCGCGGGCTGCGGGGTGACCAGTGCGGCTTCAGGAGCAGCATCCGCTGGCGTGACAGGTGCCTCATCCAGAGGTGCGGTGGAGACGCTGGTGATGAGGGCTGTCGTTCTTATCAACTGATCCATTTCCGGCGCGCCGCTCTCACTCAGTTTGTCTACCAGTCCATCGCGAAGGGCAATAAGGCTCAGGTGGATGCGCCGCATAATACTGTTGTCACCCTCGCCGGTGCGGGCCAGTTCATCCACCAGCCGGGCGCGGCCGCCGGGAAAACCAGCACACTCCGTTTTGCTGCCATCCAGTAACGCCTGCGCATCGCGCACGCTTATCTCATCGCCGTTGCTGCGCAGCAGCACACACTGGCGCAGCGTGGTCGTCAGGGCCGATTTGTCACCGATGCTTGCCAGCGCGTTGATGCGGTAAAAAGGATCATACTCACCGTTTTCGGTGAGGGCGGGCCACAGTGCTTCCCAGTAGATCTCCAGCGCCTGTTCAATCAGCGACAAGCCGTTGGCATACCCTTCCAGCCCCTGACGACGGGTCCAGGCATGGGTTAAGGCGACCATTACCCGCAGATCTTTAGTGCGGGAAAGGAGCGCCGTCGCCAGTTTTTCCACCCGGTTCCAGTCCGCAGGTTCGGCCGGAATAATCGTGTCGCCAAATTGTTGCTCGGCTTTTCCCTGGCTTGCCTGCTCCAGTGCCTGGAACTCGGCGTCATACTCCAGGTTCTCGCCGCAGGGCTGCTCTGGGTTAACTGGAGCAAGTAAAGTTTCAATGGTCATGGTCTGCTCCCTTATTCAAACATCGGCGGATAAAGTCCGTGTCGGCCCGGTCGCGCCCCGCCTGCCGGGTCAAACAGCAACGTGAACAGCTGTCCGGTGAAGTTTCCGCTGTGCACGTGGGTATAGAGCGGATACCCGTCACAGCGGTTGGTCCACCAGAAGCTGGTCTGTCGCTGCGGGTCAAAACAGTCGGCAGCCTGCTGCCAGCCGAGGGTGGATTCTGCGTCGCCGTCGTAACCGAGGACATCCAGAATGTCGGAACGGTTTTCCACTTCCCCCGTCTGCGGCGTGGCTATCGACAGTAACGCCTGATCCAGTTGTTCAGGTGAATAGCTGTTTTTAACGCCATGCAGAAGGGTGCGCCCCAGTTGCTGATACCAGTCGCCAGAGAGACTCAGCTGGCGGGGTGACCACTCCTGAGGGTTTATTGCCAGCAAGGCGCAGACCGGATACTGTCGCCCGACGCTGTCGCGTCCCGGCAGTAAGCAGCCCATCTGCACCTGCTGGCCGCCTAACATTGGCGGTACCACGAAGTTCCAGACTGGCGCACTTCCGAACTTGCGCTCCGGGGTACTGTCAGCCTCTTTCTGCCAGTTCAGCAGGCCCAGCTGAAACCAGTGCGACCACTGACGTTGCAGGGCGTCCGGGAAACGTCGCTGGAGAAAATCGCCGGCACTGGGTAGTTTTCCGTACCAGCTTAATAATGAAGATGTTGTCATTCGGCTTTCCTTGCTGTTAGGGACACGCGAAACGGGGAAGCTGAAACGGGTTACGAATGCTGCCGGGAATAAACTCCAGCGTGACCTGATGCCCGTCGACGTTAAAAGTGGCCTGGCGCGCAAGACCGCTGCTGCCGGCACTTACCCGCGCCTTATCGACAAAACGGTTCAGCGCCCAGGCACCGTTACTGACCAGCGTCGAGGTGGTGCCATTGGTCAGTCCCAGTTGCATACGCACCTGATTGGTGCCACCAGGGCCTGGCCAGTTGATCACCTGTACCGCCTGCGGACCGTGGCTGTAACGGAGGATCTGTCCGTCAACGTCAAGCGTTAAGTTGAGGATGGCGTTGTCCATTTGTACGGTGCGCACGGTGGTACGAAAAGAGGGGGTCGTGCTGCCGTTGGCAAAAAACGCATCCCGAATGGACTGTGCCTGCTGGAACGGGGCCAGTAACCCCTCACTGCCCGGCAGGGTTTTCCCATCGATGCCCGGCGTAAAGCGCCAGGGTGACTGGGTGGTATCCACTTTATTGGTCAGGTTGTCACGAAAGAAGCTGTCCATCAGGCCGCTGCCAGGAGCAAACATGCGGGCCAGATCGTCGGGGGTGACTTCGGCGCTTGCATTGCGTACCAGCGGGTAACGTCCGGCGATCGCCTGACGGCAAAAACTGCCCACTTCGACGCTAATGCGCTTTCGTACGTTATCGAGCTCCCTACGCTGGGTATCACTGCTTGCACCAACGGCCATGTTGCTGAACATCGACTGCAATCCGCCGGGCAGACGGCCTGCGCTGGCCTGCAGACGGCTTATCGCCTCGCCGCCTGGCGGTGGCATTCCGCTGTTAGCGGCATCCTGTACCGCGGTCAGGTATCGATAAAGCTCATCCACCTGTTTGAGAAAATCATCAATCACCAGTGCCTTGCCCCCCTTTTCCAGCGGCTCAGCCAGCGCAATAACCGGGGCGTAATAGTCGGTGACCCGCTGCTCCGGTGATGCATTTGTCGCCGCCACCGGCACATTGTCAGCAGAATCGCGATGCCCGAAAAGGACATCCAGGGTACGACTGGTAGAGCTGGTTTCGGTGGCTTTTTTCTCGCCTTCCTGCGGTAAATCACGCGTCAGGGTTAACACTTTACTCAGATTAACTACCAACTGGCGTAACGGTGAGGCGTTGCCGGAGAGCAGGCGCGCGGTGTTGATTCGCTGCGTCAGGTTGGCGCTGTTATTAAGCTGAATGTCGCTTAAGAAATGGTCCCACTGCGTAATAAAGTCGCGGGCGTAGAGCTGGCGCACCGCCATATCGGTTTCCTGCGAGATCTGCGCCTGTGAGCTGCCCAATACCCACATGTCATCATCATGCAGCGCTTTAGTGACCGGACCAATTTGCGGATCAACATGCTTCCAGTAACCGTCCGGGGTGAAGAGCCCCGGCACGCCCTCGTTGAGCGAAGTCCCGCTTTTTCGTGAGAAAACCAGTTCACTTTGCGGCCCGCCCAGACTTGCCAGCGAGACCGGTTTGAGATTTTCATCGGCCGCGAGCAGGCGTTTAAGGCGACCATAGACGCGGGTTGCCAGGGGTTGCTGGTTAATCAGTGCCTGCTCCCTGGCAATCAACGCCTCATCTTTGGCATAGGGCGAGGATTGAATTTGTGGCTCCAGCAGCTGCGTCAGGTGCCACGCCATACGGCGAAGCTGAGCCTTTGTCATCGTCGCCGGCAGGTTACGCTCCAGGTTGAGCATGACCCATGCATGAAGGAATTTACCGTCGTAATGTTTCGGCTGATACAACATCTGATAAGCCTTCAGCGCTTCGTAGCTGTACTCTGCGTCCTGTCCGTTATCGCTGCGTAACCACTGGGTGATACGGGTTGCGACATCCGGCAGCAGTAGCTGATCGAGCGCTTTCTGGTACAGCGTTTGCGAGGCATCCGCCACGTCGTGACCACGGTAGAGCCCCATGCGACGGGTTAACGGAGGATCGTTTACATCAAAGGCTTCGCTTTGCGGCAGTTCGCTCAGGCTGTCGAGCAGGGGGAGCAGCGCAAAAAGATCGCCCTGCGTCCGGGCTCGCAGGGCTTTTACCTGCTCACTGATACCCGGCACTTTGGCATCCACTTCCGCAAGATAGTCCTGGTTGTTGTTATAGCTGGTAAGCCACAGCCCGCCGATTACGACAAGCAGGGCCAGCAATGCCGCATAGCCTGCCCACATCACCGCCCTGTTGCGCATCTCCCACCAGCGGTTTTGCCCGGCAATCCCCGCCTCCTGGAAAATGACGTTCTGCAGCAGGTTTTTGATAAAGAAACTCTGACCTTTATTGCCAGGCACCGGCTCTTCTTTGCTAACCGTATCCCAGCTCTCAGCACCTTCCCCTCTGGGCAGCGACAGTGAACGGGCAAGTTCCCCCATCACCCTGTCAAACGGCAACCCTTCCTGCGTACCGCTGGCAAGATAAATACCGCGGGGAGAAAATTCGGTTTCAAAGTTTGAGCGGGCAAACAGGGTTTGCAGGTAGTCAGCCAGTAAAGGACGCAGGGCCGCGAACTCCTGCGGGAAGAGATAACACTCCGCCCGCGCTTCGGCATCGCTCTCTTTTAACAGAATGTCCGGCAGTGCGGCATCCAGACGCTGTTGCAGCAGTGAATATTCCTGACTGAACCGTCCGTGAAGATCGAACCCGGCCTGTTTCCCCTCTTCCCACGGAAACGTGAAGCCCCAAATCTGATCGCGCTGGGCCTTGTCAAACCCGGCGAAATAGGCACGAAACCCTTTAAGGAGATCGGCTTTGGTCACCAGTACATAGACCGGAAAACGAATACCCAACTGCTCATGAAGCTCGCTCAGGCGCTGGCGCAGATTTTGCGCCTGTTCGCGGGAGGCTTCCGGCGACTGCGTCAGCAAATCTGCCACGCTGACGGTGACGATGACGCCATTGATGGGCTGTCGGCGACGGTATTTTTGCAGCAGGCCGAGAAATTTCAGCCACTCGCTGGCGTCCTGAGCCTGTTCACTTTGCTGCGTACTGTAGCGCCCGGCGGTATCCAGCAGTACGGCTTCGTTGGTAAACCACCAGTCGCAGTTACGCGTGCCGCCAATCCCACGTAGTGCCGTCTTGCCGAACTTATCCGCCAGCGGAAATTGCAGCCCGGAATTTACCAGCGCAGTGGTTTTCCCGGCACCCGGAGCACCAATCATCACATACCACGGCAGTTGATAGAGGTACTGGGTGCTAAAGCGCTGTGTCCACGCAGTACCACGCTGTCCTGGCTGATTAAAATGCGCTTTTTTGAGGATTTGCGAAGCTTCCTCAAACCTGTCGGTCAGGATCTGGTCTTCATTGCTCAGACGCTTGCTGTCGCCTGGCGTTGCGGCCGCATTATCACTTTTCAGGTTGTCCATCAGTTTGCGATTGAGCCAGGCGTTGTACAGACGCGGCACAATGTGGCTTTGCATCCAGATGAAGTACATTACTGCGATAGTAATAATGCGGTTTTGCTCAGACTCCAGCGGGCGGGAGTCAACTACCGATAACAGCGGGCCAATCATCCAGACCACGGCTGCCAGCGCCGTCATGCCAAGAAAACCCCACAATATGCGGTTAGTCAGAATAGAAAGCAGACTCATCATCCTTAGTTTCCTTGTGGCAGTCCGTTCAGTTCAGCGGCCGTATTTTCCGGGGAGACCAGTAGCGTCACCTCCACCCGGCGGTTGCGGGCGCGATTTTCTGCCGAGTTATTCGGCGCGATGGGGTTCATCTCCCCTCGCCCTTCGGCTTTAACCCGCCCCGGCTGGCTTAGCTGTTTTTCCAGAAGCGACTGCACCGAGCGGGCACGCTCAAGGGACAGTTCATAATTGGAGGCAAAGCGTGCGCTGCGAATAGGCACGTTGTCGCTGTAACCAACGACCAGAATTTTTCCGCTGACGTTATTCATCGCCTGCGCCACACGGGCTATCACCGGCTCGTAAGAGTCACGCGCCACCGTGGAGCCGGAGGCAAACAGACCATCGCCTTTTAACGTCACTACGCTTCTGTCCGCACCATCCCGCACCGCAACCAGTCCTGCATCGATTTCCGGTTTGAGGAAGGCACGCAGGTTAAGCACCGGTGGCAAGGCGGGTGCCGGTTGTGCGATGGCGGCTTCCGGTAGCGTAGTCTGATAAATCTTCGCCAGTACCGGATTGGTGCCATCGCCCAGACGCCAGTTAAGGCCAATGAAGAATAAGCAGGCGATAAAACCCGCCAGCGCCACGCAGGCCCAGAGAGGGATAACCGGACGCCAGAGTTTGCGCAGAACAGGCCGGTCTTCAGGATGCGGTGAGAGCGGTGGCGGGTAACTCCCGCGCACGCCCCGGATCATCTGCCAGAGGCGCTGTTTGATGGTGTCCAGTTGGGTACGCCCGTTATCCATGACCCGGTAACGTCCTTCGAAGCCGAGTAACAGGCAGTAATTAATTAACTCCAGCAGAACCACATGTTCGCGCGGGTTTTGTGACAGTCGAGCCAGTAGCTGAAAGAATTTTTCGCCGCCCCAGGTTTCGTTATGAAAGGTGACCAGAAGACCACTTCCGGACCAGACACCACGGCTTCCCCAGGGGGTCAGCGCCGCCGCTTCATCCAGCGCTGTGCATAAACAGTAGCGGGCACCCACAATCACCTCATAGGCCAGGCCGGACTGTTGGCAGCGCACTTCGAAACGGCGAATTTCATCAATCAACTGCTGTCGTAACCCGGCCTGATCCTCATGTGACACCGAGTGGCGAATCTGGGGGATTGCGTTCAGCAACGGGTTTGCAGCAACCACCAGCGGGTTATTACCACTCGCGGCTGCGGTGGCGTCACTGCCATTGAACGTCTGTTCCTGCATGTCTGCGCTCGCTATTGATCACGTTGTTGCCGGATGGCCCAAAACTCCATGTCCAGCCCCGGGAATTCACCGGCCAGGTGCAGAGCAAACGCACCGGACTTTTCCATTTCGCTCCACAACTCTCCGCCCTTTTCCAGCTCGAAATAGTTGTACCCGGCGTGCCAGGGGATCTGGGGCGGCGCGACGGACATCGCACGCAGTACCATACCTGGCAGTTGCAGCTGTACCAGATCGCGGATTTTGGTCACCGGGGCGACTTTCATCTGCGCCGGGAAATGAACCTGTAGCACCTCGCCTGGTACATTGGCTTTTACCGCCAGCACGAAGCCAAACTCTCGCGCCATGCTGGTGCTTGGTAACGTTGCCACGTTCAGGCCGTGGGTACGCTCCGTTAGCGGAATCTGGATAGCATGTTCTTCCATCACCAGCGACAATCCCTGTCGCAGCATCAAGACCAGTTCATCAAAACAGACGGCGAGATTGTCATGATCATAAATCGGTAAGATCTCCTGAGGCGCGCGCGCTGAGGTCCAGGTGGCGAGCTCAGTGGCAAAGGCCAGCCACTCACGCCAGAGGTCTTCGGGGTGCAGCAGCGGCAGGGTTTTCAGGTGAGAAATGAGTCCGATATGGTGGTTGACCAGCGCCAGAAGCGTAAACTCCACCATTTCAGAGGTGTTAAAGCGGCCCGGCTGACGTAGGCGTTGGGCAAGTTGCTGGCTACGCTGGGTCAGGAGGCTTTGCAGGTCGTTCATCATCGCGTAGAGCAATGGGTTATTGGTGGCATTAAGCATGGGCGGAATGTAGCTGCTGTCGTGCCGGATATGGTTGTCGCTGCGTTTTTCCAGCACCTGCACGACGCCCATCGCTGTCCATTCAGCACTGAGATCTTTTTCCAGCATCAGTTTCAGTCGCAGACGGCCGAACTGCAGAGCCGCCGGGCCCACCGATAACGCATTGTCATCATCCACTTCGGTTTCAAAAGTGACATAGCGCGCCAGCGAGTCTTTCTCCTCGCTGAAAATAACTTCGTCGCGGCCACCGCGTCGGGCCGGCAACGCCAGTACCACACGTGCATTGCTGAGGTTGTCTGGAATTAACAGTGGCGTTGGTGCACTACGGGCATCGCGGAACGAAAAAAACGTGCCATCCGGTAACAGTCCGCTGGCATAGCTCAGTGCGATACAGCCCTGACGAAGCATCGCCTCATCGAGTTCAACATCGAGAAATCCCCAAAGAAAGGGACGCTGTAGCGATCCCCACTCCCGGATGTGATGTTCTAGATGACTTTCCGCACGCTGGAAGTGATGAGGGCGCAGAAACATACCTTCGGTCCATACGACCTTTTCTGCCTTGTTCATTCTGATTTCCTGTTGAGACTGGCGCTATCGTGAAACGGCACGAACACCGGTTGCGTCAAGGACAATGTCGGCTTCCAGTGAATCCGCTGACGTTGTCCAGAAGGCATAAAATGGCGTTTCGCCCTGCACCGGGATGGGGACCGAGATCCGCCATTTTTTGCCGTCAAGCGACTGATATTCCGCCATGATGCCCACATAACGCGCCTCAGGCGGCGTCTGGCCTTTCAGCACCTTAGAGAGCTGTCCGGGCATCAGGAAAAATTCATCGCTATTAAGCACATTTGCCCCGAGGGCACTGTCAGCATTGTTTTGTAGCGACCAGAAATCCGCCGACATGAAGCTGGCGTCAGATTTCAACAGCAGGACCCTGACCTTCAGCGGCGCAGACGCATTTACCTGCGGGTTCGCCTGAAAGCGGAGGGTGTAATTGCCAGGTACGCTATGTGGAGTCGATTCACAACCGCTGACCAGGGCGGTCAGCGCAAGGAGAAACGCCAGAAAAATCTGGCGTGTTTGCCCGGTAATGTTCATTTTTGCATCACCTGTCAGGACGAATTAGTCGATTATCCAGGTGCCTGAAGATTTATTTTTACAGGCTTTGCTGCTGCCATCGACGTTAACGCAGGTCTGCTTTTGCCGGGGCTTCAGGCGCGGGGTCTGTTTACGCACCGTCTCTTCATACAGTTCACTTTTCACCACGGCACGCATAGGCACATATCCAATCAGCTCCTCCTGCCCCTCTTCTGCCAGCGCCATCCAGAAGTGTTCAACCTGCCCCAGTACAACATAGGTTTTGCCATTTTCCAGCTGGCGTACCAGTTTGCCGCCGTAGTCTGGCTGGCTCATCAAGGATGCGGGGTACAATGCCCGATAATTTTCATTAATCGGCTGGAACGTTTTCGGCGGCTGAATGGCATACCGGTGCGTCAGGGTGACGCCGTTGACCTCGCTGGTTACGATGGTGTCATCCGTTGGGGCGGGCGGCGGCGGCGCTTTACAGGCAGAAAGTGTAAAGACAAAAAGCAGCGCTAATACATTTCGCATTTTCATAACGGTAATTTTCCATTGCAAATATATTACTGTGGCGATCTGGAACCTTTCGGAAAGAATGATTTGAATCTTTCAAAATCACCCCGTTCATTTTCCTGCTGTATCCCGGATTAATTTATTTTGGGCATAGCTACCGCACGAACCCAGGCGCAAACCAGGCACTATTCATGACGTCACTAATATCCGGCGAGGCGTAATCTTACAGATTGAGCAATTCAATTCAATATGATCTCCGACCACTTGAAAAATGAATATTCAATTTTTCTGTAAATTAAGATAAATCTCAAGAAATAATTTCATTTAAGGTCAATCCCTTATGAATTGCCTTAAACAAGCGTTACTTTCACTTAACTAAATCACCCACTTGGTTGAATTTAAACATTTTTATTTGACCCCTATGGGGATAGCATCTTTCACACCAATAGAGATAAGATTAATCTTAAAAGGGCATATTTTTGATAATACCCCTAAATATTAGTAGCATCAAAACCGTAATAGTATAAGGGGTATTATTACAAAGGTGATTATTCAGCAGAGGAAAAATCTAACCCATTAAATATACCCGTTATTCATTACGAATATTCCCGCCCTTTCATATGAAAATAAAGTCACCGCGTTAAAACCTTATTTAATCACCGCTTAAATCTATGTTTGCCGCACGACAACATGTAGCCCTGCTTACGGCTCATCAATAACCATTAACGGAATCAATTCAGCAAATTTGACCTGTATCAATTATTCCGTCCGGTTATTAATAAAAGAAATTGATCATATCGATCATTTTTATTTCATTAATGAGTAAATTCTTACGCTGACATTATTCAGCTTTAATATTTGCCGCCTTCGACATAAGAAAAAAAGATGAAGGTAGGTGCGATGTCGCGCGCATGCTTTGTCGGCCAGCAGGGGCCAGGAAAAGGGGCTCTCCAACGTGTCAGGTAAGCAGGGCAAGGTTAAATTGTCTGTAAGCACGCAAAATGCCACATCCGGCACGCTACGCTGCTCATATTCGACTAAGGTTTTCACTAGGTTGGCTACAGCGGCCCCGCATTTTACCCGCAAAGGAGAATCGTTAATGACAAGACCTGATCTGCGCCGTCAGCGCACCCTGTATCTTGCAATGCACATCGCGTTGGGTGGTGCGTTGCTCTCATTTCTCCCCTCGGCCTTTGCGGCTGATCCACAAAACGCGAAGCCGTCGCCGGATGTGCTCCTTGGGCCACTTTTCAGTGATGTGCAAAGTGCCAAGTTGTTCCCCGATCAGAAAACCTTTGCCGACGCTGTACCGAAAAGTGACCCGCTGATGATCCTTGCGGATTACCGGATGCAGAAGAACCAGACCAGCTTTGACCTGCGCCATTTTGTGGACGTCAATTTTGATTTGCCAAAAGCAGGCGAAAAGTACGTCCCCCCGGAGGGAGAAAACCTGCGTGAACATATTGATGGGTTGTGGACGGTTCTGACGCGCACAACCGACCATGCCAGCAAGTGGGATTCATTACTCCCCCTGCCTAAACCTTATGTCGTGCCGGGTGGCCGGTTCCGCGAGGTTTATTACTGGGACAGTTACTTCACCATGCTGGGGCTGGCTGAAAGCGGCCACTGGGACAAAATTGAAGACATGGTGGCCAACTTCGGTTATGAGATCGACAGCTGGGGTCATATTCCCAATGGTAACCGCAGCTACTATCTGAGCCGTTCACAACCGCCATTCTTTGCCTTTATGGTCGAGTTGCTGGCAAGCCACGGTGGGGACGATGTGCTTAAAACCTGGCTGCCACAGATGGAAAAAGAGTACCAGTACTGGATGGACGGCGCTGATACGCTGCAGAACGGACAAGCAAACAAGCGTGTGGTGAAACTGGATGACGGTTCAGTGCTGAACCGTTACTGGGATGATAAAGACACCCCCCGCCCGGAGTCCTGGCTTGATGATGTGACGACGGCAAAAAACAACCCGAATCGTCCGGCGACAGAGATTTACCGCGATCTGCGCTCAGCGGCTGCTTCTGGCTGGGACTTCAGCTCCCGCTGGATGGATGATCCCAATCAACTGGGGACAATTCGTACCACCAGCATTGTGCCGGTCGACCTTAATGCGCTGATGTTCAAGATGGAGAAAATGATAGCCCGTGCCAGCCAGGCCGCCGGTGACAGCGCAAAAGCCAGCAAGTTTGAAGCGCTTGCCAGCGCCCGCCAGAAGGGTATGGAAGCCAATCTCTGGAATGATAAAGAGGGCTGGTATGCCGATTACGATTTGAAAACCAAAAAAGTGCGTAATCAGTTGACCGCTGCGGCTCTCTTCCCGCTCTATGTCAACGCGGCCGCCAAAGACCGCGCTGATAAGGTCGCCAGCGCCACGCAGTCGCGCCTGCTGAAGCAGGGCGGATTAGCCACTACTACTGTTAACAGCGGGCAGCAGTGGGATGCGCCAAACGGCTGGGCCCCGCTGCAATGGGTTGCTACCGCCGGGCTTCAGAATTACAACCATAAGAAACTGGCAATGGATGTCACCTGGCGCTTCCTCTCCAACGTTCAGCACACCTATGACCGGGAGAAGAAGCTGGTGGAGAAATATGATGTCAGCACCACCGGCACCGGCGGTGGCGGCGGCGAATATCCCCTCCAGGATGGCTTTGGCTGGTCAAACGGCGTCACCCTTATGATGCTGGATTTAGTCTGTCCTAAGGAAAACCCCTGCGACAGCCTGCCAGCCACCCAACCGGTGGTCGATACGCCACCTGCGCCTGCGGCAAAACAGGTCGCGCAGTAAAAACAAAACCCGGCGGAGTATGCTCTGCCGGGTTTATTCATAGACGGGTTTAAAGGGGAAAACAGGTTAATCCCTGCGGATCATCCGGAATACCGCCAGCACCACTATCGCACCGACGACGGCAACGGCGAAGCTACGGATATCAAAGCCGGTGATGTCCCCACCCATACCAAACATGGTGGCAAGCCAGCCGCCGACGACTGCGCCGACAATCCCAAGAATACAGGTCAGAATAAAGCCACCACCATCCCGTCCTGGCATAATGAATTTAGCTATAATCCCTGCGATGAGTCCAAAAATAATCCACGCGATGATGCTCATGTTGCTTTCTCCTGCTCAAACGTCATACCGCTGCGCCGTCCACCATGGCGACGCGCTGCGTAAAGTATAGGTGATAGTGTGAAAACTGATTTGTTCTCACGGACTTAATCGAAACTTTTGTGAAAATAATTTCGCTTTTGTCTGAAGTAATTTCGGCAATTGCCGATAGACAATTCATACGGTCTGTCAGTTACCAAGGAGCCTTTAGGCGTGAGTAAGTACAGTGAGCAGTTCCTGAAAAATAGCCCCTTAGCGGTGCTTGGCGTGATTCGCGACCTGCAGAAAAATGATGTTCCGGTCAGAATTACCTGGGCGAGTGGTCAGTTCATCAGCAAAATTCTCGAGGTTACGCCGGAAATGCTGGTGATGGACTTTGGGAGCCAGGAGTTTGAGAATACCGCCGTACAGCGTGCCGGAAAGGTGACCATCACTGCCGAAACGCAGGGGGCAAAAGTGGAATTTACCCTGTCCAGACTCGAAAGCGGCAACTGGCAGTCCCTGCCAGCCTTCATCTCTCCACTTCCCGAAACCCTCTTTTTTATTCAGCGTCGCGAATATTTCCGCATTAATGCCCCGCTGCATCCGGCCTATTTCTGCAAAGCCGTCATGCCAAACAAGTCTGAACTGCGTTTTCGCCTTTTCGACCTCTCCCTTGGCGGTATGGGGGCGCTGCTGGATAGCGCACTGCCGGAAGGATTACAGGCTGGCATGCGTTTTTCACAGGTAGAGTTAGATATGGCGTCCTGGGGGCAGTTCTATTTTGACGCCCAGCTGATTTCCATTGGTGAGCGTAAAGTAGTGGACGGCAAGAACGAGACGATTACGACGCCACGCCTGAGCTTTCGTTTTCTGAACGTAAGCCCTGGCGTGGAGCGCGAACTCCAGCGCATCATTTTCTCACTGGAGCGCGAGGCGCGCGAACGCGCCAGCCGGGTGCGATAATTACATCGCATCCATCGCTTTTTGTACTTTCCAGATATAGCGCGGCGCCTGAGGCGCCGGGTGGTTCTCCACGATATGGTCGAAGAAGTCGTCCGCGCTCAGGTCGTTGATTTCACGAATCGCTTTCTTCCTGTCGGACGAGAAGGTGCGTAACAGCGCACCTGCACCGTTGACATAGGAGACCACCAGCGCGTATTGCATCACCTGCGGATCGCGGATACCCGCAAGCGGCCCGTGCTCCAGAATGCTCAGGTAGGCAGCCCCCATAGAAATATTGCGCTCCGGGTTTTTTAACTCACTGGTGGTGGGTTCCCCTTTCCATCCCATGCGCTGATAGACTTCACGCCCGGCGGTGGAAGCTTTTAACTGCATCAGCCCTACCGCATTTGATTTACTCACAAGCGTTGGATTCCCCCCCGATTCGACAGCAATCATCGCGGTGATTAAGCGTGGACTGACGCCCCAGGCGGCCCCTGCTTTTTCACTGATGGGTAGCCACTGCATGGCCCGTTTAACCGGCACCTTCGGATCCCAGTCCGGATTACGGTAATCGTGCTTTGAACTACAGCCCGCCAGCAAAACCACTAAAAAAGCAAACCATCTAAATTTCACACGTTATCCTTCTTGAGTGAATACATCGCTATGGATGACAACGAACAGGGTAAGCGGCATGATAACGATTTCCGATCAGATGTCAGCAAGGAATTGCCATGTCCAGGTTTCATTTAATCGCGCCGTCCGGCTATTGCATTAATCAGGCCGCTGCGGCGCTGGGAGTTCAACGTCTGGAGGCAATGGGTCACCAGGTGGATAACCGTCAGGTGATCGCCCGTCGGGATACCCGTTTCGCCGGCAGCGACCCGGAACGCCTTGAGGATCTGAATACGCTTGCGGGCTTAGAGGGGGACAATCTTATCGTGCTGCCCGTGCGCGGTGGCTATGGCGCCAGTCGCCTGCTGGACAAGGTGGACTGGCCGGCGCTGATTGCGCGCCAGCAACAGCAGCCGCTGCTGATTTGTGGTCATAGCGATTTTACCGTTTTTCAGTCAGGACTACTGGCTCTTGGAAAGGTCATTACCTTCAGTGGCCCGATGCTGGCCGCCAATTTCGGCGCCCCCACCCTCGACGATTTCACACTGGATCATTTCTGGCGCGCGTTAAGCAACCCGACGCTGGTGGTGGAATGGGAGGGAGACGGGCCGCGTTGTAAAACCGACGGGACGCTGTGGGGAGGCAATCTGGCGATGCTGACCTCGCTACTGGGCACCCCCTGGTTTCCGGCCATTGATGACGGCATTCTTGTTGTGGAAGACATTAATGAGCATCCCTTCCGTGTCGAACGCATGGTCATGCAGTTACTGCATGCCGGTGTACTGGCACGTCAGAAGGCACTGATTCTGGGTAGTTTCAGTGGCGTCAGACCGAATGAGTACGATGCAGACTACACTTTACTGACGATGGTGGACTACCTGAGAAGCCGACTGACTATTCCGGTGATTACCGGGCTGGCATTCGGACACGAGCAGCAGACCGTCACCCTGCCTTTGGGCGCCCACGCGGTATTGCACCATGAGGCGACATCAACGCTGACAATCACCGGTCATCCTGTGCTGTCTGCATAAAAATATTATTCATTCGGCTTATTAATTCATTTTTTCTGCCGTTAATATAAAGAGGTTTTCAACCCCGTGCCCTTGCAGGCTGCCGGTGCGCGGGTCTTTTGGTGGAGCGACGTCGAGAGGAGAAGCACGACATTGGACGCTGAGGCAGTAATTAGTCTGTTTATTTTGGGTTCTGTCCTTGTAACCTGCAGTATTTTATTAAGTTCTTTTTCGTCCCGTCTCGGTATTCCTATCCTGGTTATCTTTCTTGCCATTGGTATGCTGGCTGGTATTGATGGTATTGGTGGTATCCCGTTCGACAACTATCCGATTGCCTATATGATCAGTAACCTGGCGCTGGCGGTGATCCTCCTCGACGGCGGGATGCGAACCCAGGCCAGCTCCTTTCGCGTGGCGCTGGGACCAGCGCTGTCGCTGGCGACTGTGGGGGTACTTATCACGTCGGGTTTAACCGGCATGATGGCCGCGTGGTTGTTTCATCTGGATCTGATTGAAGGGCTGCTCATCGGGGCAATCGTCGGGTCAACGGATGCCGCAGCCGTCTTTTCGCTGCTGGGCGGTAAAGGGCTCAACGAACGTGTGGGCTCAACGCTGGAGATAGAATCCGGCAGTAACGATCCGATGGCGGTATTTTTAACCATCACCCTGATTGAGATGATTCAGCAGCACAATCTGGGCCTGAGCTGGATGTTCGCGGTACATATTGTGCAGGATTTTGGCCTGGGTATTTTACTGGGGCTTGGCGGCGGCTATTTTTTACTGCAAATGATAAACCGGATCGACCTCCCGGCCGGACTCTATCCTTTACTGGCCCTGAGTGGCGGCATTCTGGTGTTTGCGGTGACCACTGCCATTCACGGTAGCGGTATTCTCGCAGTCTACCTCTGTGGTTTTGTGCTGGGTAACCGCCCGATCCGCAACCGCTATGCGGTTCAGCAGAACTTTGACGGCCTGGCCTGGCTTGCACAAATCGGTATGTTCCTGGTGCTTGGGCTGCTGGTGACGCCGTCCGATCTGTTGCCTATTGCCGTGCCTGCGCTGATCCTTTCCGCATGGATGATCTTTGTGGCCCGTCCGCTGTCTGTCTTTGCCGGACTGCTGCCGTTTCGCGGTTTCACGCTACGCGAACGGGTATTCATAAGCTGGGTGGGGTTACGCGGCGCGGTGCCCATCATTCTGGCGGTTTTCCCGATGATGGCAGGGCTGGATAATGCCCGTCTGTTTTTCAACCTGGCCTTCTTCGTGGTGCTTATCTCGCTCTTATTCCAGGGGACATCGCTCTCGTGGGCTGCCAGAAAAGCCAGGGTCGTGGTGCCACCTGTTGGCATGCCGGTTTCGCGGCTTGGCCTGGATATCCACCCTGAGAACCCGTGGGAACAATTTGTCTATCAACTGAGTGCTGACAAATGGTGTGTGGGTGCCGCCCTGCGTGATCTGCATATGCCTGCTGAAACGCGCATTGCAGCGCTGTTTCGCGATAATACCCTGCTCCACCCGACCGGCAGCACCCGGCTGCGTGAAGGGGATGTGCTCTGCGTAATCGGTCGGGAAAAGGATCTGCCGGCTCTTGGCAAACTGTTCAGCCAGACGCCTCCTGTCGCCCTTGACCAGCGCTTTTTCGGCGATTTTATTCTGGAAGCCAGCGCGAAATTTGCCGACGTTGCCCTGATTTATGGTCTGGAAGACGGGCTGGAGTACCGTGACAAGCAGCAAACGCTCGGAGAAATTGTGCAGCAACTGTTGGGTGCCGCTCCCGTGGTTGGCGATCAGGTCGAGTTCGCGGGTATGGTCTGGACGGTTGCGGAAAAAGCGGAAAACGCGGTTCTCAAGGTAGGGGTTCGCGTGGCAGAAGAGGAGGCGGAGTAACCGCCCCGGCCTGAGTTACACCGTCACTACTGGCACGCGTGGGGCAAGCGCGCACATAAGCTCATAGCCCACCGTGCCAGCGGCAGACGCCACTTCGTCTATCTTCACCTCCCTCCCCCACAATTCGACCGGCGTGCCAATGCCTGCCTGCGGGCAAGGGGTAAGATCCACCGTAAGCATGTCCATCGAAATGGCCCCCAGGGTCACAGAGCGAATGCCGTCAACCATTACCGGCGTTCCATTTGGCGCAAGTCGTGGGTAACCATCCGCATAGCCGCATGCCACCACCCCGATGCGTTGCTCCCTGCTCGCCCGGTAACGACTGCCGTAGCCGACGCCATCCCCCGCCTGAAGGGTTTGCACGGCGATAATCTGGCTGGTGAGGGACATTACCGGGCGGATACCGCTGTCAGCCACATCCTGCCACTGCCCCGATGGCGACGCGCCGTAAAGCACAATGCCCGGACGCACCCAGTCAGCATGCACCTCCGGGTGCCAGAGCGTGGCGGCCGAGTTGGAAAACGAGCAGGTGCACGCCAGCCCATCGGTGGCGCGCGCTATCCGCTCGCTCGCCTCAGTGATGCCTTCCGGCAATTCGGCGCTGGCGAAATGGGCCATCAGGGTCATCTCACCGACGTTTTTCATTTCACGAAGCTGACGCCAGATGCTTTGCACCCGCTCAGGCTGGAAACCGAGCCGGTTCATGCCGCTGTTCATTTTGAGGTAGACATCCAGCGGCGCATGGAGCTGCGCGTCCTGCAGAACTTTCAACTGCCAGTTGCTGTGGACGCTGGTTGTCAGACGGTACTTGTCAAACAGGGGCAACTCATCGGCATGAAAGAAGCCTTCCAGCATCAGAATGGGGCCTTTCCACCCGCGCTCGCGCAGCAGGATGGCCTCCTCAAGGTTGAGAAGCGCAAACCCGTCCGTGCCCTCAAGCGCACGCCAGACCCGGTCAATACCGTGACCATAAGCATTAGCTTTTACCACCGACCAGACACGCGAGGCGGGTGCGGCACGGCGAACGACCTGGAGATTGTGGCGCAGCGCGCGCAAATCGATCGTGGCCTGAACAGGACGTGACATTCTCTCTCCTTGCGTTAGTTATGCGCGCCATGCAGTTGCTGATGACGGCCTGGCATAAACCCTGGTTGATATCTCGCTACGCTTAAATCTTCCCAGGGGATAGCCGGGGTCTGCCCTGAAATCAAATCGCTAAGCAACTGACCAGAGCCACAGGCCATCGTCCAGCCGAGCGTACCGTGACCGGTATTGAGCCACAGGTTTTTGAAGGGTGAACGCCCGACAATGGGTGTGCCGTCTGGCGTCATCGGGCGCAGCCCCGTCCAGAAGGAGGCCTGTTCGATATGCCCGCCGTGCGGGAAAAGATCCTTGACCACCATTTCAAGCGTGGCACGCCGGGGCTCGCGTAACAGGGTATTAAACCCAACGATTTCGGCCATGCCCCCTACCCGAATACGTTTATCGAAGCGGGTAATAGCAATTTTGTACGTCTCATCGAGAATAGTAGAAACGGGCGCGCCCGCCTCATCCGCAATAGGTATGGTCAGGGAATAACCCTTAAGGGGATAGACGGGAATATCGACGATACCTTTCAACATGGAGGTGGAGTACGAGCCGAAGGCCATCACATAAGCATCCGCTTTAACTATCTCGTCACCACACTTGACTCCATAAATTTGCCCGCTTTCATACAGCAGCCGATCCACCGGCGTTGAGAAGCGGAAGATAACCCCCTGCTGTGCGGCCATGTCGGCAAGGTTGCGGGTGAAGAGCTGGCAGTCACCGGTCTCATCATTGGGCAGACGCAGCCCGCCGCTGAGTTTATGCGCCACGGAGGCCAGCGCCGGTTCGACCTCCGCCAGGCGGGACGCTTCCAGCAACTGGTAGGGAACACCCGCATCTTTGAGCACGGTAATATCTCGGCTGGCGTTGTCATACTGCTCGGCAGTGCGAAAGAGCTGTAACGTGCCGCCCTGCCGCCCCTCATACTGAACGGCGGTTTCGTCGCGCAATCGCTTCAGGCAGTCGCGGCTGTACTCCGCCAGTCGGACCATCCGGCCTTTGTTTTCCATATAGTGGCGGGTGTCGCAGTTGCGCAGCATCTGCCACATCCATTTGAGCTGGAAAGGGGTGCCATCAAGGCTTATGGCCAGAGGTGCATGGCGCTGAAACATCCATTTGATGGCTTTTAAAGGCACACCGGGTGCAGCCCAGGGTGCCGCATAGCCGGGGGAAATCTGGCCGGCGTTGGCCGCACTGGTTTGCAGCGCGGGCCCGGGTTCTCTGTCGATTACTGTCACCTCATGACCTGCCTGGCGTAAATACCACGCGCTGGTGACCCCCACTACGCCTCCTCCCAGTACCACAACTCGCATAGCCTGCTCCCATGAGTAAAGCACAATCATCTGATTACAAATTGATAACCCAGATGAAAATGTTATTCAACATATGCCTTTTTTATGGTGATACTTCTCACACCTTTCGGTAAATAAAGGTATTCATAAAGTTGGCATCTCCTGCTGCGCACTCTTTCGCCTTAGCATAAAATGCTAAACAGATGGCCGAAATCGCGTCATTCCCCGGAAGAAATCGTGAAGAAAAAAATGCCGCTAACCCACAGTTTTTATTGTGTGTTCTATCATTGAAATGAGACCTTCCATACAGAGAGGGTTGTTAACAATGAGGGCGCGCTAATGGCTACGATTGATTCCATGAATAAGGATTCTGTACGTCTCAGTGATGGACCTGACTGGACTTTCGATCTGCTGGATGTTTATCTCGCCGAGATCGATCGGGTGGCGAAACTCTACCGCCTTGACACTTACCCGCATCAAATCGAAGTCATCACCTCTGAACAGATGATGGATGCCTATTCCAGTGTCGGGATGCCTATTAACTATCCGCACTGGTCATTCGGTAAAAAGTTTATCGAAACGGAACGCCTTTATAAGCATGGCCAGCAAGGCCTGGCTTACGAGATAGTCATCAACTCCAATCCCTGTATCGCCTACCTGATGGAGGAGAACACCATTACCATGCAGGCGCTGGTAATGGCACATGCCTGCTATGGTCATAACTCCTTCTTTAAAAACAATTACCTGTTCAGAAGCTGGACTGACGCCAGCTCCATTGTTGACTACCTTATCTTTGCCAGAAATTACATCACCGACTGTGAAGAGCGTTATGGCGTAGAGGAGGTGGAAAAACTCCTCGACTCCTGCCATGCCCTGATGAACTACGGGGTCGATCGCTATAAACGGCCGCAAAAAATTTCGCTACAGGAAGAGAAAGCCCGCCAGAAAAGCCGTGAAGAGTATCTGCAAAGTCAGGTGAACACGCTCTGGCGCACCCTGCCGAAACGTGAAGAAGAAAAAGCAGTGGTTGAAGCGCGCCGTTACCCCTCCGAACCGCAGGAAAATCTGCTCTATTTTATGGAGAAAAACGCGCCGCTGCTGGAGCCCTGGCAACGTGAGATATTGCGCATTGTGCGCAAGGTCAGTCAGTATTTCTACCCGCAAAAACAGACGCAGGTTATGAACGAAGGCTGGGCAACGTTCTGGCACTACACCATCCTGAACCATCTGTATGATGAAGGTAAAGTCACCGATCGCTTTATGCTGGAATTCTTACACAGCCATACCAACGTCGTTTTCCAGCCCCCTTATAACAGCCCCTGGTATAGTGGCATTAACCCTTATGCCCTGGGTTTTGCCATGTTCCAGGATATCAAACGCATCTGCCAGTCACCCACGGATGAAGATAAATACTGGTTCCCGGATGTTGCAGGTTCCGACTGGCTTGAAACATTGCATTTCGCCATGCGTGATTTCAAAGATGAGAGCTTTATCAGCCAGTTCCTGTCGCCGAAGGTGATGCGGGATTTCCGCCTGTTTACGGTGCTTGACGACGATCGCAACAACTATCTGGAAATTTCCGCTATTCATAATGAAGAAGGCTACCGGGAAATCCGCAATAAGATGTCGTCACAATATAATCTGAGTAATCTCGAACCTAACATTCAGGTGTGGAATGTGGATTTGCGTGGCGACCGCTCGCTGACATTGCGCTATATCCCGCATAACCGTGCGCCTCTCGATAAGGGGCGTCGTGAAGTGCTTAAGCATGTACATCGTCTGTGGGGGTTTGACGTTACGCTGGAACAGCAAAATGAAGATGGTAGCGTGGAGCTGCTGGAACGCTGTCCGGCGCGTAGCAACGTCCTGTAGCGTATTGTAAAAAACCCCTCGAATGAGGGGTTTTGCTGTTTTATCGCCCGTGCATAACCAGATCGCCCGGGAGGTTTTTATGCATGCGCTGCCAGATTTCACCGCTATCATGCCCGTATTTACGCACGGTTTCATAAACCTGGTCATGCAGCTTCTGCTCGCACAACTCCCCCAGTCGATGATAAAAGCCGAGCGCCAGGCTACGGGCTTCCGGGCTCGCAAAATAGTGACGGCCAATACGCGTGTAAAGGCCTTTCATGCCGTTCAGGATCAGGCCATAAATAGGGTTACCTGACGCAAACGCAAGACCACGGAAAATATTGTAATCAAGCTCGGCAAAAGCATCGCCGTGATCTTCTACTTCGCGCGCTCTGGCCAGCACTTCCAGCGCCTGGTCCGGGTGCTGGCGAAAGGCCGTGCGGATAAAGATGGTGGCGATATTAGTGCGAACGGAGAGGAGATTGTCGATAAGCTGCGGAACACTCTCATGATCCAGTCGCGCCAGTGTTTCCAGAATATTCAGCCCGGAGGTTTCCCAAAAGTTATTCACTTTTGTCGGCTTACCATGCTGAATCGTCAGCCAGCCATCGCGAGCTAAACGCTGTAACACTTCACGCAAAGTGGTCCTGGTGACGCCAATCAGTTCGGAAAGTTCGCGTTCTGCTGGAAGAATCGACCCGGGAGGGAAGCGGCTGTTCCAGATACTTTCGATGATATACTCTTCCGCGAAACCCGCCGGGCTCTGCGCCTTTATGACCATAGTGAGATTTCCATTACAACTAAGCAAATATCACTCATCATACCAGACCCGCTCTGGGGCAGATAGCTTAGGGGCTTAAGAAAAAGGGGATCGGCTACCCAATTTACAAGATTCATCCGCCTGGCCTGCTGTTCTGAAGAAAACCGTGCACGCGCGTCAGATTGCCATGTAGCCGAAGGTGCTATTAGCGCTTTGATTACATTGTTTACGAAACCGTTTAACACCCTGCCTGCTAAACATCCAATTACGTATTATTTTCTTATGTGATAGTGGTTTGCGAAGGGAATTCGTTTACACTGCGTTGTCTACGCGTGTCCCAGGGAAATGATTATGTTGCGATACTTAAACCAGTGCTCTCGCGGGCGCGGCGCCTGGCTGTTGATGGCGTTTACTGCGCTGGCACTTGAACTTGTGGCGTTATGGTTCCAGCACGTCATGCTGTTGAAACCCTGCGTTCTTTGTATTTATGAGCGTTCGGCGCTCTTTGGCGTCATGGGGGCGGGTCTGGTAGGTGCGATTGCGCCGAAATCCCCGTTACGCTATGTTGCGATTGCCCTATGGCTCTATAGCGCCTGGCGCGGTATCCAGTTGGCCTATGAACATACCATGATTCAGTTACACCCCTCCCCCTTTATGACCTGCGATTTCGCCGCCCGTTTTCCGACGTGGTTGCCGCTCGATAAATGGCTGCCTCAGGTATTTGTCGCCTCTGGCGACTGCGCTCAAAAACAGTGGGAATTTCTTTCGCTGGAGATGCCGCAGTGGCTACTGGGTATCTTTGTCGCCTACTTTATCGTTGCCGTGCTGGTGCTGATTGCCCAGCCCTTAAAACCGAAAAAACGCGACCTTTTTGGTCGATAAGAAAAGCGCCTCAGGGCGCTTTTTTTTGTCTGCCAATTGCGAATCGTTCTCATAAGTTTTATTTTAAATGCAACTTTAAAGAGGAGGTTTTTATGTCGCATTTACTGATTCCTGCCAACTGGAAAGTAAAACGCTCTACACCCTTTTTTACTAAAGAGAATGTGCCAGCTGCGCTACTCTCACACCACAACACCGCGGCAGGCGTATTCGGGCAACTGGTGGTGATGGAAGGTACGGTCACCTATTTCGGGTTCGCCAATGAGCAGGCGACCGAACATGAAGTAAAAACGGTAATTAATGCAGGCCAGTTTGCCACCAGCCCGCCGCAATACTGGCATCGTATCGAATTAAGTGAGGATGCCCGTTTCAACATCAACTTTTGGGTTGCAGAAGATAACGGGAGCGATGAACTGTTCCAGGCGAAAAAGGGGTGACGGCTTCACTGCGCCCAGTCAGGCTTGTTTAAAATATGGTCCTGCCAGTCGCGCACTTCCGACTCTTTGACCGCAATATGACGGACGGTGATGCGCTGTTTGTGCATCATCTCCTTCGAACCGGTCCGCAGCGGATGCCAGAGTGGTAAGCTTTGCCCTTCAGCCAGCAGCCGGTACGCGCAAGTCGGCGGCAGCCATTCAAACGTAGGAAGATTGTCCCGGGTCAGTTTGATGCAGTCCGGCTCGTACTCAAAACGCCGTTCATAATTTTTACACTGACAGGTTTTGATATTCAGCTGTTGGCAGGCCACGTTGGTGAAATAGATCTCATCCGTATCCTCATCCATAAGCTTATGCAGGCAGCACTGGCCACAGCCGTCACACAGTGATTCCCACTCTGCGTCTGTCATTTGCTCAAGCGTTTTGCTTTGCCAGAAGGGTGTGTCGTTCATCAGTCAGTTCGCCATTTAAAACCAGGGTGCACCTTATAACCAGTCTGGCAGAGGGATGCAAGTTTTGCCGCCCTTTTGCGGCGGCAAAGAGAGTCAGAGGACACGGGTGGTAAGGGAAAGTCCGTTAAAACTGATATCCAGTTCATCGCCGCTGTGAAGCGGGCCGACGCCGTCCGGTGTGCCTGTCAGCACCACATCGCCCGCTTTCAGGGTGAAGAAACGGCTGATGTAGGCAATAAGCGGCACTATTTTGTGAATCATGTCAGCGGTCGTGCCCTGCTGGCGCACTTCCCCGTTGATTTTCAGTCCAAGCGGTATGTTTTGCGGATCACCGTTAAATTCCGCCGCCGGAATGAAACCCGAAATCGGGCAGGCGTTATCAAAGCCTTTTGCTTTCTCCCAGGGCTGCCCTGCTTTTTTCATTTTACCCTGCAACTCACGCAGAGTAAGATCCAGCGCCACGCCATAACCGGCAATCCCTTTCTGAACATGGTCTTCCGTAGCCTGGCGCAATGTCGCGCCAATCAGCACCGCCAGCTCCACTTCATGATGCACAGCGCCAAGCCCCTCTGGTAAAACGAGAGGCTGGCGAAGATCGCAAAGCGCGGTTTCAGGTTTAATGAAAAGCACCGGCTCCTCCGGCATAGCGCTGCCCATCTCTTTAATATGCCTGGCGTAGTTGCTCCCCACACAGACGACTTTACTTACCGGATAATCCAGCAACGCGCCCTGCCAGTTATGATGCTGATACATAGTTTTCCCCTGAGTAACATACTGAACATGAGAGAAAAATGACTATCCGCGCAGCCTGGAAGTTTGTCAAATATCGAAACGGGCCGGGAAAAAGGTAAAAAGAGGGGGGAGATGTGGCGGAATCGATCCACCACATTGATATCGACAGGTTTTAGTCGTTTAAGGAAATATGCTGTTTTAACAAATCTTCTGGCGGCGGAGGTAACTGTAAATAAAAACCCTGTTCAGTCAGCGCGTTTTTTACTTTTTCCAGTGAAGCATTCGCCAGTTTTTTGCGCCCGTCCAGCGGCAGGATCATCGCCAGCTGCGGACGGCCGAAACTTTTCATTAATTCTTCCGGCACGCGGCTAAAATCGTCTTTTTTTTCGACATACAGATATGTCTCATCACGCAGGGGACTTCGGTAGATCACACAAAACATACATAATTACTCTGAATTAATGGGTGGTTACTTGCCTGAATATAATAGTGACTATAACATGCTTGATAGTCTTCGGAATATCACTCGGTTGGCAGTGATAATAGCAAAATGAGTAAGGTCAGGATGTCAAACGCGCCCATCGAGCTAAAAGGCAGTAGTTTCACCTTATCAGTGGTTCATTTGCATGATGCAAAGCCCGAGGTTATTCGCCAGGCGTTAGAAGACAAAATCGCTCAGGCTCCCGCATTTTTAAATCATGCCCCCATTGTTATTAATGTTTCCGCTCTCAGTAATCCGGTCAACTGGCCGCCTTTGCAACAAGCAATAATGGCGACTGGCTTGCGCGTTGTTGGTATCAGTGGTTGTCAGGACAGCGAACTGAAAGCGGAGATTGAACGCGCGGGTCTTCCTCTTCTAACCGAAGGGAAAGAAAAAGCACCGCGCCCGGCCCCCGAGCCGGTCGCTGCGGCCCCGCTTGCCTCGACGGTAACCAAAACGCGCCTGATAGATACCCCCGTTCGTTCCGGGCAGCGAATCTATGCGCCTGACAGTGACCTGATTGTCACCAGTCATGTCAGCGCGGGTGCAGAGCTTATTGCTGATGGTAATATCCACGTATATGGCATGATGCGTGGACGTGCGTTGGCAGGGGCAAGCGGCGCACAGGATTCACAAATATTTTGTAGTCACCTTGCGGCGGAACTGGTCTCCATCGCAGGGGAGTACTGGCTGAGCGATCAAATCCCGGCCGATTATTATGGCAAAGCGGCACGCTTACTCTTGGTGGGTAACGCTTTGACTATTCAACCGTTAGATTAAGCCCTTTTTAACAAGGAACTCCTATGGCACGCATTATTGTTGTTACTTCGGGTAAAGGGGGCGTTGGTAAGACAACCTCCAGCGCGGCCATCGCTACTGGTTTGGCCCAGAAGGGAAACAAGACCGTTGTTATCGATTTCGATATTGGCCTGCGTAACCTCGACTTGATTATGGGCTGCGAACGCCGTGTGGTTTATGATTTTGTTAACGTCATTCAGGGTGATGCGACCCTGAATCAGGCGCTGATTAAAGATAAGCGCACCGAGAATCTCTATATTCTCCCCGCCTCTCAGACCCGTGATAAAGACGCACTGACCCGCGAAGGCGTGGAAAAAGTGCTGGATGAACTCAACAAAATGGATTTTGCGTTCATCATTTGCGACTCACCGGCAGGCATTGAAACCGGGGCGCTGATGGCGCTGTACTTCGCCGATGAAGCCATCATCACGACCAACCCGGAGGTCTCTTCCGTGCGAGACTCTGACCGTATCCTTGGTATTCTTGCTTCGAAATCCCGTCGAGCGGAAAATGGTCAGGATCCCATTAAAGAGCATCTGTTGTTAACCCGTTACAACCCAGGGCGCGTTAACAGAGGTGATATGCTCAGCATGGAAGATGTGCTGGAAATTCTGCGCATTAAACTGGTTGGCGTGATCCCGGAAGATCAGTCTGTGCTTCGTGCATCCAACCAGGGCGAGCCGGTTATTCTGGACGCCACTGCCGATGCCGGTAAAGCCTACGCCGATACCGTTGATCGCCTGTTGGGAGAAGAACGCCCTTTTCGCTTCATCGAAGAAGAGAAGAAAGGTTTCCTCAAACGCCTGTTCGGAGGATAAGTTATGGCATTACTCGACTTTTTTCTCTCACGAAAAAAGAACACCGCCAACATCGCGAAAGAGCGACTGCAAATTATTGTTGCTGAACGTCGCCGGAGCGATGCAGAACCACATTATTTGCCGCAGTTGAAACGCGATATTCTGGAAGTGATTTGCAAATACGTGCAAATTGATCCTGAAATGGTCACCGTTCAGCTCGAGCAAAAAGGTGATGATATTTCCATTCTGGAACTAAACGTCACCCTTCCGGAACCGGAAGAGACAAAATAACTTTTTGGCAACGACAGTTGTCAGAGGTAAATAAAAAGGCAGATATCCTCTGCCTTTTTTTATTGCCGCATGTAAAAAGCCTGTATTTATTTACAGGGATTACCGGGGATAATCTGCTAATACTTTTTTAAGTTGATCGGCCATCAATTCTGCACGCCAGCCACTGATTAATTCCGGCAGCGTGGTGGTCGTTTTTAACTGCCAGTGCCAGTTCAGTAACTGATTAATCTGCCGACGTGACGCCAGTAATTCCGCACTGAGACCTGAGGTTTCGCTGACTTTTTGCACCAGCGCTTTAATGTCTTTAAACGCTTTACGGTAGCCGGGCATATCAACAAGATTTAATAGCGGTTCAGGCAAGTCGGCATCCGGCAGGGCCTGCGCCTGCGCTACCAGTGCTAACAGGGTTTTACCATGAAAACGGATTTCACTGCCTGACAGCCCTATGCTATCCAGCTCACCCATGCTGCCTGGCATGTAGCGTGCGACTGCCCAGAGATTCTCTTCGCGCACTACAAAGTTCACCGCAAGATCGCGTTCCCGCGCCTTACGCAGACGCCAGTCCGCCAGCAATTTCAGGCACCCCAGCTGTCGCGTACGCAGCTGCCACGCGTTACTGATATCACGCCAGGCGTCTTCCGGCGCAAGGATCTCCTGGCGGCGTTGCATCATCAGACGGCACTCGTCAAGCGCGGCCTCCTGCCAGCCTGCCTGCGCCGTTTCCGCCATAAGCTTGTGTGCAATCGGCAACAGATACCAGACATCGGCGGCGGCGTAATCACACTGACGGTCGGTCAGGGGACGCGCGAGCCAGTCGGTGCGGGATTCACTTTTATCGATGGCAAGCCCGGTGAACTCCTCTACCATCGAGGCAAAGCCCCAGGAGAGCGCCCGGCCACAGAATGCCGCGAGGATTTGAGTATCAATCATCGGTTGCGGCAACATGCCAAAGGCATTCAGGAAAACTTCAAGATCCTCACTGCCGGCATGAAGGAATTTGGTTACGCGGGTGTCGCCAAGCAGTGTGCGAAACGGTGCCCAGTCGGTAATGGCCTGCGGGTCGATCAACGCGAGTTGTTCACCGTCGAACAGCTGAATTAATCCAAGCTGCGGGTAGTAAGTACGGGTGCGGACAAACTCGGTGTCGAGGGCGACAGCATCTTTTGCACCCGCAGTTTCACATAGCGCCGCCAGCGCCTGGTTCGTGGTGATCATCTGGTAATTCAAATCATTTTCTCTTAAGTTTGCGCCCATAAAAAACGCCGGATTAACCGGCGTTCAGGCGACTAACGCATAGCTCAGGCTTTATTGTCCACTTTGGCGCGGGCTTCGTCACGTAATTCTCGTCGTAAAATTTTGCCCACGTTGGATTTTGGCAGTTCAGTGCGAAACTCCACTTTTTTCGGCACCTTATAGCCAGTGAGCTGACGGCGACAGAAGGCAATCAGCGCCTCTTCGGTCAGCGAGGCCTCTTTTTTCACTACAAAAAGCTTAACCATCTCGCCGCTGTTTTCGGAAGGCACCCCAACGGCAGCCACCTCCTGCACTCCGGCATGTTGCATTACGACGTCTTCTATTTCATTCGGATAGACGTTGAAACCTGACACCAGAATCATATCTTTTTTGCGATCGACGATGCGCATAAACCCTTCGTCATCCATCACCGCAATATCACCGGTATATAACCAGCCGTCTTTGATGATTTCGTCCGTGGCATCCGGGCGCTGCCAGTAGCCGAGCATCACCTGAGGCCCTTTTACGCAAAGCTCTCCTGGCTGGCCGTGAATGACTTCGTTGCCCTCGTCATCGACCAGTTTTACTTCGGTGGAGGGCACCGGCAGACCAATGCTGCCGCTGTGGTAGTCGATATCATGCGGATTCACGCTCACCAGCGGGGAACATTCAGTCAATCCATATCCTTCCAGCAAATACTGTCCCGTCAGTTTTACCCAACGTTCGGCAACCGCCTGTTGCACCGGCATTCCGCCGCCGGCAGAAAGATGGAGGGTGGAGAAATCCAGTTTGCGGAACTCTTCATTATTCAGCAGCGCATTAAAGAGCGTGTTAACCCCGGTCATGGCGGTAAAGGGGTATTTCGCCAGTTCTTTGACGAGGCCCGGTATATCGCGCGGGTTGGTAATGAGAAGGTTCTGCCCGCCGAGCTCGATAAACAGCAGGCAGTTCATGGTCAGGGCGAAAATATGGTAGAGCGGAAGCGCGGTTACCACCAGTTCAGTACCACGGTGCAGTAACGGGCCGTAGGTCGCATTGACCTGCTCAAGGTTTGCCAGCATGTTCCGGTGAGTCAGCATCGCCCCTTTGGCAACGCCCGTTGTACCGCCGGTATATTGCAGAAAGGCCAGGTCGTCTGTGACCACATCAGGCTTGATATACTGCTGTCGGTAACCGGTTTGCAGAGCACGACGAAAGGAGATGGCGTCCGGCAGATGGTATTTCGGCACCAGGCGTTTAACGTACTTAACCACGAAGTTGACGAGGGTGCCTTTGGCAGGAGAAAGCTGATCGCCCATACGGGTCAGAATCACATGACGGACCTGAGTCTTATCAACCACTTTTTCCAGGGTATGAGCAAAGTTGGAGACAATGACAATCGCGGCAGCGCCACTGTCGTTGAGCTGATGCTCCAGTTCACGCGGCGTATAGAGCGGGTTAACATTCACCACCACCATACCAGCCCGCAGAATACCGAACAGCGCGACCGGGTATTGCAGAAGGTTTGGCATCATCAATGCCACACGATCGCCCTTTTTAAGCCCCAGGCTTTGCTGCAGATAGGCGGCGAAGGCCCGGCTACGCTCTTCCAGTTTGCGGAAGGTCATGACCTCCCCCATATTCACAAACGCAGGCTGATCCGCATAGCGCGCCGTGGCATGTTCAAAAAGTTCAACCAGAGATTGATAACGGTCGGGGTTGATTTCTGCCGGAACATCGGCGGGATAACGGTTTAGCCAAACCTTCTTCAATGCATCACCTCTAAAATGGATATTTGACGTCATCTCAACCCCGTTAAATAAACAAGTCGTTAACATAATATTAACTCAGCGTACCAGTTTATTAATTGTGCAAACTGAAGGTTGCGAAGCGCGTCACTAATTATTTTTCTTATCGACATTCAAATAAAGAAACAGCGGACCAGCCGCTGTTTTGTTTGCCAGGCAGAACAGAAAACTACTCTGTTACAATGCTTTGCTCGTATGCCGGGCCAGGGTTATACCAGCCCCAGCCACCGTAGCCATATCGCCACGGATGCGGCCCCATCATCCAGGGATCCATCGGCGCCGGAGGCAACACCACCTGTTTAGCTATATGCCAGCGTTTATACCCCTGCGCATTTACCACCAGAAACGTGTAGGGCGCGCCCCCCACCTGGCCGTCGTAGACGCCGGTAATCGGCCCTACTATCGTCACCAGGTGATTCTGGAAATCAACCGGATCGATAAAGCCGTTTACGTCAGCATAAATACGGCCGAACGAGGTCGTACCAAGGCGCGGACGCGCCCCGCTGTCCAGCGGCACGGCGGCGATCTCCAGTCGGGTTTTGCCTTTCTGATTAATCACCTTCACAACCTTGCCGCCAAAACGTGACTCCTGGCCGATATAAAGCTGGGGCGCGTTCATCACACGGACCAGATCCTCCTGCGGCGTCGGACTGTTTCCTTTGATCGCGTCAGGCACAGAGACACAGCCACTGAGCACCAGCGCCACAATACCTGCGGACAGCCAGCGCAAAACCCTTTTTTGATTCGCCATGATGCGACTCCTGAAACGTAGCTCGTACTACTGAGATTCATTCACGGCCGGGAAGTTTCTTCCATGCCACTTCGTTTCGCAAATAAACAGGTTCTGAGTGTTCAACGGCAACGGTGCGCCCCTGCGCCAGCAGGTGTTGGGCAATAGGCAGCATATCTTCTGCCGTCGGCAGTTCGATATGGCCGTCGGTAAGCGTAAGGTGAGTGACAGCACCCATTTCCGGCCAGGCTTTCCAGCCGGTCCCGACCGTCGCCCAGCTTCCCTCCAGTGCGGCCAGACGCGACACAACCGCCTCAGGCTTGAGCACAGCTTCGGTCTCTTCGCCCTGCCAGATGCCGTTTTCGTCACGCTGATACTCGGCCCAGTAGACCTCTCCCATGCGGGCATCAATCGCGGCGAGCACGCGCGTAGCGCCGGTTTTGCGCCATGCTCCCTCTGCCATCGTGGCCAGGGTCGAGACGCCAATCATGGGCAGTTCCGCGCCAAGTGCCAGCCCCTGGGCGATGCCGATACCAATACGAACGCCGGTAAAACTGCCCGGACCACGGCCGAATGCCAGTGCATTGAGAGAAGTTAAGGTCACCCCGCTTTGCGTGAGCACATCATTGACCAGCGGCAGGATGCGTTGTGTATGTTCGCGAGGGCAAAGTTCGAAGTGAGCAAAGGTTGCTCCGTTGTCGTGCAGGGCAACGGAGCACGCTTCAGTGGCGGTATCAATAGCCAGAATACGCATGGGTAATAGACGTCCCGGTAATACAAAATGGCGCGTATCTTAACACAGTCTCCGGCAAATTACTCCGCTTCGCCCGCCGCCAGAAATGCCACGGCGCGCTGAATATCACGGGTACGTGGCGCCGGGGGGAGGCTGGAGAGAAACACGGCGCCATAGGGACGCATGACCAGACGGTTGTCGCAAATCACCAGCACACCGCGATCGTCCACATCACGAATCAAGCGCCCTACTCCCTGTTTGAGGGTGATAACCGCATCCGGAAGCTGGACTTCATCGAAGGGATCACCTCCACGCAGACGGCAATCCTCCATACGGGCCTTGAGCAAAGGGTCATCCGGGGAGGTAAAGGGCAGTTTGTCGATGATAACCAGTGACAGGGCATCGCCGCGCACATCCACGCCCTCCCAGAAGCTGCTGGTCGCCACAAGCAAGGCGTTCCCGGCGCTGACGAACTGCTGGAGGAGTTGCCCCTTGCTGGTTTCTCCCTGTAACAGTACCGGGAGGGTCATGGTGGCGCGAAACTGTTCGGCCAGATCACGCATCATGGCGTGGGAGGTACAGAGCATAAAGCAGCGGCCATTATTCGCTTCGATAATCGGCCTCAGCATGGCAGCCAGGTGGCGGGCCGCCCCCGGCTGATTGGTTTGCGGCAGATTGCGCGGCACGCACAGCAGCGCCTGACTGGCATAATCAAAGGGGCTAGGCAGCAGTAAGGAGTCCGCGTCATTGATGCCTAAACGCGCGGTGAAGTGGTGAAGATCATCATTTACCGAGAGCGTGGCGGAGGTGAAAATCCAGCTGCCTTTCTTTTGTGCCATCACCTCCTGGAATTTATCGGATACCGACAGCGGGGTCAGCGCGAGGGTGAAATGGCGGGAGGTGCATTCATACCAGTAGCTGTACCCGGTCTGGTTATAGTCCTTTAAGCGCTTAAGTCGGGCCCGGTAGAGGGTGGCGCGCTCAAAGGCGGCATCGAGGAGAGCAGAACGGCCCAGGGATAATTTCGCGACGTCGTAGCAAAGCTCCAGCGCATCATCGAGCAGCAGCAAGGCGCGCTGGATATGGGCGTCTGCCAGTAATTCACGCAGATTACCGCGATAACCCGGTTCGCCGAGCTGCAGGCGAAAATCCTGGGTACTTTGCGCGAGCCTGTCGGCGCATTTCTGCAGCTGTTGCGTGTCTTTAAGCTCCGTGCGGTAGGCGATGGTGAAATCTTTAGCCAGATCGAGCAGTTGTCGGCTGGAAAGCGACTGACCAAAATACTGGCTGGCAATGTCCGGGAGCTGATGCGCTTCATCGAAAATCATCACATCGGCTTCGGGAATGAGTTCGCCGAAACCACTCTCTTTGACCACCATGTCGGCGAGAAAAAGATGATGATTCACCACCACCACATCCGCATCCATGGCTTTTTTACGTGCTTTGACCACAAAGCACTCTTTATACATCGGGCAATCGCTACCCAGGCAGTTATCGTTGGTGCTGGTGACCAGTGGCCAGGCGGCTGAATCTTCCGCCACGCTTGCGCAGGTGCTGATATCACCGTCCACGGTATTATTCGACCAGGAGCGCAGCATAATGACATCGCTTAAGGTCTGCACGGGCAAGTCGCCGCCAGCGAGAACCTGCTGTTCCAGCCGCTCTATGCAGAGATAGTTCGAACGCCCTTTTAACAATGCCGTTCTTCCGGCGTAAGCCAGCGCTTTTGCAACCGTTGGCAGGTCGCGGCTGTAAAGCTGATCCTGCAGGGCTTTGGAGCCGGTGGAGATGATCACCTTTTTACCTGCACGCAGCGCAGGGGCCAGGTAAGCATAGGTTTTCCCGGTACCGGTTCCCGCTTCAACCACCAGCGGTTGCGTTCGTGCGATAGCCTCACTAACCGCCCGGGCCATCTGGCGCTGCGGCTCTCGCGGCTTAAAGCCTGCTATCGCTTTGGCCAACTGACCGTCTGTTGCAAAATCGTCCGTCACACTGCCCCCACACTGGATAAATCGCCAGCGATTATGTCAGGGCATTGGGTTTTACGCCAGTCTGTGGCAGTCTTCTGCCTTCATAAGAAAAAGCACGAGGAAAAAAGTATGACCATTACCCGCATTGACGCTGATGCCCGAATGTCTGACGCCGTAATCCATCATCAAACGCTTTACTACACTGGCGTACCCGAAAATCTTGATGCCGACGCTTTCGAGCAGACGGCCAATACGCTGGCGCAAATTGACGCGGTGCTGGCTAAACAGGGCAGTGACAAGACCCGTATTCTGGATGTCACCATTTTTCTGGTTGAGAAGAGTGATTTTGCCGCAATGAACAAGGCCTGGGATGCCTGGGTCGTGGCCGGACATGCGCCGGTACGCTGTACCGTTCAGGCGGGATTGATGAACCCGAAATATAAAGTCGAAATAAAGATTATTGCCGCCGTCTGACAGACACCTTCCGGCGCACACCCGGCGCCGGAATTTACTCCATATCCAGGAAGTCGTCCCGCTCAAGATAATGATTAAGCGCCCGAATGATTTCAGCATCGCTGGCATGGGGTTTTTGCGCAATCGCCAGTTCCACGACAGACTGAAAATGCTCGCCCATGCAGGCGAAGTGAGGGTAGCGTCCCGTAGGCATTGCGTCCTCATCGTCATCGCCGCCCGCCACAAAGAGCACATCCCCCTCCTGTAACGCCCCCTCCCGCATGGAGTAGAGGCTGTAGTCAAGCGTGGTCCCTTGCCCGGCCTTCACGCAGGCAATCAGCGCCCCGATGCCGAGCGCGATATTCAGTCGCAGCGTTTCAAGCGCCGGGCCGATGGGCTCAAAGATGAGGGTCGCGCCGGTGTCCTGTAGCGCCCGCTCCAGGGGGCGCAAGCGCAGTCGATAGTCCTCGCCCACACATACGGGCAGGCTGGCGACGAACCCTAACGCACCGGCAAGCGGCAGATTAAGCGCTTTTCTGAGGACGTGAACCACCTTAAGCTTCTGCGGCCCCGTCCCGGTGATAAGAAGGCGTCCCGCCTGCCAGTCCAGGGGATCGACGCGAGTATCGCTATCTTCTTCATTCTCCTCTGACAGCCACGTTTCCCGAAGTTCGCCCCAGAAGCGGCTCTCAGGTTCAGTATGAGCGTCCAGTAACGCCAGTGCGGTCGCCTCGTCAGCATGATGCAGTTGCGCAAGCAGGGTGTGAAAGGCGTCCAGGTTGGGGGCGATGCGTTCTGCCTGCCAGCTACCCGCACCGTGCGCCGCGTAATAGACCGGATAGCCCTGCGCGGCCTCGTCAAGATTGATAAAAAAAGGATCGTCCAGCCCGTTAAGCGCAATCAGATACCAGCCAGGCTGCCACATACCGGGAGTCTTCGCGACAAGATTTTCCCCGGTAATGCCGTGCCAGCGGTAACCGCTATGCCATGCATGCCATTGCGCTGGCTGAGGGTAGTGAAAGGGAAGCAGTATGTCGCCTGGCGTCACTGCCGCGGTGATAAATGCCAGAATTGCATCAGGTATCTTCTCCGGCATGTTATTTTCCATTTTCTGCCTCCATGTTCCGGCGGTTACTCGTCTTCGTCTTCGTCCTCAAAACGCGCCACGATGCGTTCCCCTTTGTGGCTGGCGCGTAATTCATTAGCTACCTGAGTGATAGCCTGCCCGCTGCTCATGCCCTGCGACATCAGCTCATGGATGCGCTCAACGGCTTTTTGCTGCTGTTCATGACTAAGGGAAGGTAAACCTGCAAACATGGGTAACTCCTGCTAAATTATTGGCGCTAATTATTTCATGCGCCGTGGCTATGCGCCAGCGCTGGCGTTAAGAGCCAGGAACAATGAACTCAACAACACCTGCCATTATGGCACTACCCTGGCAGTCTGATGCTGCCGAATACTATTTTTCTTCCTTCCAGCATTTACCCTGGGCCATGCTGCTGCATTCAGGGCACGCGGAGCATACCTATAACCGTTACGATATTCTGGTGGCAGACCCGCTCTCAACGCTTGTGACCTCAGGGCAAACCACACATATTCACGATAGCAACGGGAGTCATACATCCACCGAGGATCCGCTGACCCTGCTTTGCCGCAGTCTGGAGGCAGCACCCTTTAAGCCCGACCTTTGCGAGGGACTGCCTTTTCAGGGCGGCGCATTGGGGCTGTTTGGTTACGATCTGGGGCGTCGCTTTGAGACCTTACCCGCTCAGGCGGAACGCGACATCACGCTGCCTGATATGGCAGTAGGCATATACGACTGGGCAATCATTGTTGACCACCACCTGCAGCAGGTCACGCTGCTGAGCTATCAGGATGTTGAGGCACGCTACGCCTGGCTTATGCAGCAGTCTGCCGTCGCGTCGCAACCTTTTCGCTTAACCTCCCCCTGGCAGTCAAATATGGATAGCCAAACCTACGCAGAGAAATTCCGCCAGATTCAGGCATGGATACGAAGCGGCGACTGCTATCAGGTCAATCTTGCTCAACGCTTTCAGGCGCGCTATGAAGGAGATGAGTGGCAGGCATTTGTGCGCCTTAATCACTCAAATCGCGCGCCGTTCAGCGCCTTTATCCGTCTTGATGATGGCGCGATTTTAAGCCTTTCACCTGAACGGTTTATTCAGATATCCGGTGACCGCATCCAGACCCGGCCGATTAAGGGCACACTGCCTCGTCTGAACGATCCGCAGGCAGATATCCAGCAGGCGCAAAAACTGGCAGGGTCGCCAAAAGACCGCGCTGAAAACCTGATGATTGTAGATTTAATGCGGAACGATATTGGTCGTGTGGCCGTGCCGGGTAGCGTTCGCGTCCCGGAACTTTTTGTGGTCGAGCCTTTCCCGGCGGTACACCACCTTGTCAGCACCATTACCGCGACGCTGCCGCCAGAAAAGCATGCCAGCGATCTCCTGCGTGCGGCCTTTCCGGGCGGCTCGATTACCGGTGCGCCAAAAATTCGGGCCATGGAAATCATTGACGCGCTGGAGCCACAACGGCGTAACGCGTGGTGCGGCAGCATTGGCTACCTCAGTTTCTGCGGCACGATGGATACCAGCATAACCATCCGAACCTTAACGGCATGGCAGGGTCAGCTCTACTGTTCAGCGGGGGGCGGCATTGTGGCCGACAGTAATGAGGAGGCGGAATATCAGGAGACTTTTGATAAGGTTAACCGCATATTGCAGCAACTGGAGAAATGAGAAGATGACGCAGCCTGCTCTGACGCTGGAGGATTTCTTATCCCGTTTTCAGCTTTTACGTCCGCAGATGAACCCTGTTATTGCCAATACGCGACAGGCGGCCGTTCTGGTGCCCGTCGTTCGTCGCGAACAGCCTGGTCTTTTGCTTACGCAGCGCTCCGCGCGGCTACGTAAACATGCCGGTCAGGTTGCTTTTCCTGGCGGTGCAGTGGACGATACCGACGCTTCACTGATTGCTGCGGCGTTACGGGAGGCGCAGGAAGAGGTGGCAATCCCCCCCGACGCTGTTGAAGTAATAGGTGTGTTGCCTGCCGTCGACAGCGTGACCGGTTTTCGTGTCACCCCGGTTGTGGGCATCATCCCGCCCGATTTGCCTTATCACGCCAGCGAGGATGAGGTGGCCTCCGTCTTTGAAATGCCACTGGCAGAAGCGTTGCGTCTGGGGCGCTACCACCCTCTCGATGTTCACCGCCACGGCAATGCCCATCGGGTATGGCTCTCCTGGTATCAGCATTACTTTGTCTGGGGTATGACCGCGGGCATTATTCGTGAGCTTTCGTTGCAGATTGGCGACAGACCTTGACTATACTTTAGTCATTGTAATCAATCGCTGACAGCGTTCAGCGGCCCGGCATAAGAAAAATCGCTGTCAGCCATTAGTTTAATTCATGTGAATAGTTGAACCGCGAAATTACTTCCCTCTTACACTATGCGCAGTTATTACATCGTTACCGGAACCCCGGTAACCCTGTCAGGAGTGTTAATGTGATTAGTATATTCGACATGTTTAAAGTGGGAATTGGTCCTTCTTCTTCCCACACTGTTGGCCCGATGAAGGCCGGGAAACAGTTCGTCGATGACCTGGTCGAAAAGGGATTGCTGGAGCGCGTAACCCGCGTTGCGGTGGACGTCTACGGTTCACTGTCATTAACGGGTAAAGGCCACCACACCGACATCGCCATTATTATGGGCCTTGCAGGAAATGAACCTGCTACCGTGGATATCGACAACATTCCCGCGTTTATTCGCGATGTTGAAAACCGGGGCCGCCTGCTGCTGGCCTCTGGTCGTCAGGAGGTGGATTTTCCACCCAATGACGGCATGCGTTTTCACAGCGATAACCTGCCGCTGCATGAAAATGCCATGAGCATTCATGCCTGGAGCGGTGAGAAAGAGATTTACAGTAAAACCTACTACTCCATTGGCGGTGGTTTTATCGTCGATGAGGAGCATTTTGGTAAAGAGACCGTTGCCAGCGTGACCGTTCCCTACCCGTTCAGGTCGGCCAGCGAGATGCTCGTTTACTGCCAGCAGACCGGCCTTTCTCTGTCCGGCATGGTCATGCAGAACGAACTGGCGCTGCACAGTAAACAAGAGATTGAAAGCTATTTTGGCCACGTGTGGGCTACAATGCGTGCCTGTATCGATCGCGGTATGAATACCGAAGGCGTGCTGCCGGGGCCGTTACGCGTACCCCGTCGTGCTTCAGCGTTGCGTCGACTGTTGGTTGCCAGCGATAAATTATCTAATGACCCCATGAATGTTGTGGACTGGGTCAATATGTTTGCCCTGGCGGTGAACGAAGAGAACGCTGCTGGCGGGCGTGTGGTTACCGCGCCGACTAACGGCGCATGTGGGATAGTCCCGGCGGTCCTGGCTTATTACGATCACTTTATCGAGCCGGTAAGCCCGGATATCTATATTCGTTACTTCCTTGCTGCCGGTGCCATTGGCGCGTTGTATAAGATGAATGCCTCTATCTCCGGCGCTGAAGTGGGCTGTCAGGGTGAAGTCGGCGTTGCCTGTTCAATGGCCGCCGCCGGGCTTGCTGAACTGCTGGGCGCAAGCCCTGAGCAGGTCTGCGTGGCTGCGGAAATCGGTATGGAGCATAACCTGGGCCTGACGTGTGACCCGGTGGCAGGCCAGGTACAGGTGCCCTGTATTGAACGTAATGCGATAGCCTCGGTAAAAGCCATCAATGCGTCCCGTATGGCGATGCGTCGTACCAGCGCTCCGCGCGTATCGCTCGATAAAGTTATCGAAACGATGTACGAAACAGGCAAAGACATGAACGCCAAATACCGCGAAACCTCGCGCGGCGGCCTTGCCATCAAGGTTCAGTGCGACTAATACGTCGTCATAGCCCTTCTGCAACGGAAGGGCTAATTTCCTGCACCGCCTCTTCTCTTTCCTGAATTCCCACTACACTTTGTTTGTTCTGGCGATCGTTCCAGGCCAGTGGCTACACAGGCGGTCACGGCATGCAAACAGCACAGCAAATCATTTCAGGATACCGGCGCAAACGCATCATTGTCTGCGCCCTGGTCGCTATTGCTGTTTTTCTGGCAACCCTGGCGGTGCGATTTATTTTGGAGCGCAATTTAAATGAGCGCAAAATTGCAACCTTTACGGCCCATGCCGTGCAGACCCTGGACAAGTTGCTCCTGCCTCTTGAACTCAGACGCAGCGATCTTATTCCTCTGGTAGGACAGCCCTGCGCAAGTGCCCATTTTTTGTTGCGTAAACAAGCTGCCAGCCTGCAGACCGTGCGCTCTGTCGCCCTGATTAAAGACGGTATCCTTTATTGCTCAAGCATATTCGGTTATCGCGATGTGCCAATTAACCAACTACAGCCCGCGCTGCCTTCCCCTACTCCCTTGCTGCTGCTCTCAACCGATCAATCGTTGCTGAAGAATTCGCCAGTGATGATCTTTTGGTATCCGACAACACCAGAGGGGCAGAGTGGCATTATTGAAGTCATTAATATTGATCTGCTCACAGCCTTTACTCTTGAGCCTGATTCCCCGCTTATCAGCGGGGCAAGCCTGAGCGTCGGACAGCGGCATCTGGTCTATGGGCAGGGGGTGGTCGGGGCCCTTCCCGCCCTGAAGGGGGAGGAGCGTTATCAGAAAGCGTCGGACCGGTTCCCGTTCAGTGTTGCTGTTGTCAGCCCCGGTGCGGCGCGGCTGGCATGGCGTTATCTCTCCTCTCAGGTTCCTCTTGCGCTGATGCTAAGTCTGCTGATGGGATACATTGCCTGGCTTGCCACCGCGAGTCGGATGAGTTTTTCATGGGAGATCAATCTTGGCATGGCTGCGCGGGAGTTCGAGCTGTTTTGTCAGCCTCTGCTGGATGCCGGGACCAACAGGTGTGTCGGCGTGGAGATCCTGTTGCGCTGGAATAACCCCCGTCAGGGATGGATTTCACCGGAAGTGTTTATCCCCATCGCGGAAGAACACCATCTCATCGCTCCCCTTACCCGCTATGTCATGGCTGAAACGCAGCGTCAGATCGGGTTGTTCCCGGCCGACACTCATTTTCAGATTGGCATCAATGTGGCACCGAGCCATTTGCGTAATGGTGAATTACTAAAAGATTTAAATACGTACTGGTTCAGCGCCCGTCCGACCCAGCAGCTCACCATTGAGATCACCGAACGTGATGCGCTGCAGGATGTGGATTACCGCATGGTGCGCGAGCTGCACCGTAAAGGGTTAAAAATCGCTATTGATGATTTCGGCACCGGCAACAGCTCACTCTCATGGCTGGAGCGGTTACGCCCGGATGTGCTTAAAATCGACAAGTCTTTTACCACGGCAATCGGCACCGATGCGGTGAACGCCACGGTCACCGATATCATCATTTCGTTGGGGCAGCGTCTTAACATTGAACTGGTGGCGGAGGGGGTTGAGAACCTCCGCCAGGCCTCGCATCTGCGCCAGCGGGGAGTTCATGTCCTGCAGGGTTTTTTATACGCGAAGCCGATGCCGGTAAAAGAGTTTCCGCGCTGGCTGGCGGGATGGTCGCCCCCTCCCGCCCGCCACACTAAACTGATGACGCCGTTTATGTCGCTTTGAATTACTCTTCTTCGTCGTACAGCGGTTGCTCTTTAACAACACGAACCAGATCCACGCGATAATCGTTGGCTTCCACTACGGTTATCTGCAGCGGCTTCAGTTCCAGTACGTCGCCAGTACGTGGGATCTGACCATTAATCGCAATGACCAGGCCCGCAACGGTAGCAATGTCTTCCTCTTCATTGACCAGCGTATCGAGTTGCAGGGTATGCTGCAGCGCATGCAGATCCGTCGCCCCTTTCACCAGCCAGCCGTCACCGTCAGCGACGATTTCCGGCGTTTCGTCTGCATCGGGGAATTCACCAGCGATAGCTTCCAGCACATCCAGCGGCGTAACCAGCCCCTGCACGACGCCAAACTCGTTGGTGACAATAACAAAACTGCCACGTGCGCGACGTAACACCGCCAGAAGCTTAATAGGGTCCAGGGTTTCAGGGACGACGATAGCTGGCGACATGGCCGCAATGGCGCCTACGTCCCCCCCTTCTTCCAGCGCCACCAGCATCTCTTTGGCACGTACAATACCAATTACCTCATCCAGCTCTCCACGGCATACCGGGAAAAGACTATGCGGTGAAGAGAGCAGTTGCTGACGAATCTCGTCCACACCGAGGTTTGCATCCACCCAGCTTATCTCACCGCGTGGCGTCATGATGCTGCGCAGTGAGCGTGAGGCCAGGGTAAGCACACCATTGATCATGTAACGTTCTTCTTCCGCAAAGGCCCCTTCCGGCACCGGCACAGCCGCCGGGCTTTCAGCGTCCTGGGGCTGATTCGCGCGGCGCTTGCCCCCCATCAAACGGAGGATGGCATCAGCGGTACGTGCGCGCAGCGGCACCGCTGACTGGTGGCGAATAAAGTTGCGACGGGCAATCTGGTTAAAGAGCTCGATAACGATAGAGAAGCCTATCGCGGCGTAGAGATAACCTTTTGGTATATGGAATCCAAAGCCTTCCGCGACCAGACTCAGACCAATCATCAACAGGAAGCTCAGGCAGAGCACAACTACCGTTGGATGCTGGTTCACGAAGCGGGTTAACGGCTTTGAGGCAAGCAGCATGACGGCCATAGCAATCACCACAGCGGCCATCATGACCGGCAGATGATTCACCATACCGACGGCGGTAATGACCGCATCAAGAGAGAACACCGCATCAAGGATGACAATCTGAACGACCACTACCCAGAAACTGGCATAACCTTTCCCCTGACCGCCCTCAAGTTGACGGTTTTCCAGCCTTTCATGCAGTTCAGTGGTGGCTTTGAACAGCAGGAAAATACCACCAAACAGCATAATGAGATCGCGACCGGAAAAGGTGAAATCCCAGACGCTGAATAACGGCTGCGTGAGCGTCACCATCCAGGAGATCAACGACAGCAGCCCCAGACGCATGACTAAGGCAAGCGAGAGACCAATGAGTCGCGCTTTGTCACGTTGTTTAGGGGGAAGCTTATCGGCCAGGATGGCGATAAAGACCAGGTTATCAATACCAAGAACAATTTCCAGGACGACAAGCGTCAACAGGCCCGCCCAGATTGAGGGGTCCATTAAGAATTCCATGGGTATCTCCTGCTCAACATAAGGCCAGACAGCGCGCGTGAACGCACAGGCGTGATGACATTAAAGGGGGTCGAAGTACAGAAATGGTTGGCAATGGGTTGCCAGAGGGTTAACTGACGTCGGTGACGGTCCATACGGTGGGCTGCAGCCCTTTACTCCTGAAATATTAAACGGAAGGTAAACATATCAAAGAGAGTTTGTCTTTGGCAAAGATTTACCTGAATTTGCATTTAACGACTTTTTCACGCCGCGAGGCTTCTTCGGTTCTTAAGCTAAATTACGGATCTTCATCACATAAATTATTTTTTCGCTGTCTAAAATAAATCCCGGAAGTCTTAGTTTTTCCTCGCTTATATTAATCGATTCACTGAATGGCGAGGTTCTCAACAGACCTTTTACAGGTGTGTTAACGACAAAAACGAAGGAGGTAGCAAGTGACCATTGCTATTGTGATAGGCACACATGGTTGGGCTGCGGAACAGTTACTCAAAACCGCTGAAATGTTATTAGGCGAGCAGGAGAATGTGGGTTGGATTGATTTCGTTCCTGGGGAAAATGCCGAAACCTTAATTGAAAAGTACAATGCTCAACTGGCAAAACTCGATACCCACCAGGGCGTGCTGTTTCTGGTTGATACCTGGGGCGGCAGCCCATTTAATGCCGCCAGCCGCATTGTCGTCGACAAAGAACATTATGAGGTGGTTGCCGGGGTAAATATCCCCATGCTGGTCGAAACCTTAATGGCGCGTGATGACAACCCCGATTTTGACGAACTGGTCGCGGTGGCGGTTGAAACCGGACGTGAAGGCGTGAAAGCGCTGAAAGCGGCTCCGGTCGCCAAAGCGGTGCCTGCCGCTCCCCCTAAAGCACCGGCTCCTGCCCGCCCTATGGGCCCAAATGACTATATGACCATTGGTCTTGCACGCATTGATGACCGTTTGATCCACGGACAGGTCGCGACGCGCTGGACAAAAGAAACCAACGTGACGCGCATCATCGTCATCAGTGATGAGGTCGCCGCCGATAATGTACGCAAAACGTTGCTGACCCAGGTAGCCCCTCCGGGCGTAACAGCGCACGTTGTGGATGTAGCCAAAATGATCCGTGTCTATAACAACCCGAAATATGCCGGTGAGCGCGTGATGTTGCTCTTCACTAATCCGACAGATGTGCTGCGTATTGTTGAGGAAGGGGTGAAGATTACGTCCGTTAACATCGGAGGCATGGCGTATCGTCAGGGAAAAACTCAGGTGAATAATGCGGTGTCGGTGGATGAAAAAGACATTGAGGCGTTCAAAAAGCTTAATGAACGCAACATTGAGCTGGAAGTTCGCAAGGTTTCTAACGATCCGAAACTGAAAATGATGGATTTGATCAGCAAAGTGGCGAAGTAATCACGCGCTTTCTTTGACGCGATTTCACATATACGTTTGTTTTAGCATAGGAGAAGTACAATGGAGATTACCACTCTTCAGATTGTGCTGGTGTTTGTCGTGGCGTGTATTGCCGGTATGGAATCGGTGCTTGACGAGTTCCAGTTTCACCGTCCGTTAGTGGCCTGTACGCTGGTGGGTATTGTCCTGGGAGATATGAAAACAGGCATTATCATCGGCGGTACGCTGGAAATGATTGCGCTGGGCTGGATGAACATCGGTGCTGCAGTTGCACCGGATGCCGCGCTGGCCTCCATTATCTCGACCGTGCTGGTTATTGCAGGCCATCAGAGCATTGGCGCTGGCATCGCGCTGGCAATCCCACTTGCCGCTGCTGGTCAGGTTCTGACTATCATCGTGCGTACTATTACCGTTGCCTTCCAGCACGCCGCAGATAAAGCCGCCGAAAATGGCAACCTTACGGCCTTGTCCTGGATCCATGTCTCTTCACTCTTCCTGCAGGCAATGCGTATCGCCATTCCGGCGGTTATCGTTGCTATCTCTGTAGGTACCAGTGAAGTTCAGGGCATGCTTAATGCCATCCCTGAAGTGGTCACCAGCGGTCTGAATATCGCCGGTGGCATGATCGTGGTGGTCGGTTACGCGATGGTCATTAACATGATGCGCGCAGGCTACCTGATGCCCTTTTTCTACCTGGGTTTTGTTACCGCGGCGTTCACCAACTTCAACCTGGTGGCGTTGGGCGTTATCGGTGCAGTGATGGCTGTTCTCTATATTCAGCTTAGCCCGAAATATAATCGCTCAGCCGCCCCTGCGCAGGCTGCAGGTTCCAACGATCTTGATAATGAACTGGACTAACAGGTGAACGACATGGTTGATATGACTAAAACTACCCCTGAGAAAAAGCTGACCCAGGGCGATATTCGTAGCGTGTTCATCCGTTCTAATCTCTTCCAGGGGTCATGGAACTTTGAACGTATGCAGGCGTTAGGTTTTTGCTTCTCCATGGTACCGGCGGTAAAACGCCTCTATCCGGAAAACAATGAAGCGCGTCGTCAGGCGATTAAACGCCACCTGGAGTTCTTCAATACCCATCCCTATGTTGCCGCGCCCGTACTTGGGGTAACGCTGGCGATGGAAGAACAACGTGCCAACGGTGCCGAAATCGACGACGGCGCCATCAACGGTATTAAAGTCGGTCTGATGGGGCCACTGGCAGGGGTGGGTGACCCGATATTCTGGGGCACCGTACGTCCGGTCTTTGCTGCCCTCGGTGCCGGTATCGCCATGAGCGGGAGCCTGCTTGGTCCACTGCTCTTCTTCGTGCTGTTTAATCTGGTGCGTCTTGCCACCCGTTATTACGGCGTGGCTTATGGTTATCGCAAAGGGATCGATATCGTTAAAGACATGGGTGGCGGCTTCCTGCAAAAACTGACGGAAGGGGCCTCTATTCTCGGGCTGTTTGTCATGGGGGCGCTGGTTAACAAATGGACGCACGTCAATATTCCCCTTGTCGTGTCGCGCATCACCGACCAGACGGGCAAACAGAACGTGACGACGGTCCAGACGATTCTTGACCAACTGATGCCAGGTCTGGTGCCACTGCTTTTAACTTTCGCCTGCATGTGGCTGTTGCGTAAAAAAGTTAACCCGCTGTGGATTATTGTCGGCTTCTTCGTCATTGGTATCGCTGGTTATGCCGTGGGCCTGTTAGGCCTGTAAACCACTGTGCTATAACCGGGGCCTGGCCCCGGTTTTTTACTTTCAGGAGCAACAATGACGCTTACGGACAGCATTCTGGTACTGTTTATTGCAGCCCTTCTGGCTTACGCCATTTATGATGAACTGATCCTGCCAGCACGTCATGGTGAAAGCCTGTTGACCCTCCCTCTTCTACGCCGCAGTCGTGTGGATGCAAGCATTTTCGTAGGTTTGCTGGTGATTCTTATCTACAACAATGCGGTCAATGGCGGTACGACCTTAACCACATGGTTATTGTGTGCGCTGGCGTTACTGGCCATTTATCTCTTCTGGATCAAGGTGCCCAAAATCCACTTCAAAGCTCACGGCTTTTATTATTCTTCTGTCTGGATCAAATATGACCGAATTAAAGAGATGAATTTATCGGAAGATGGGGTGCTGGTGATGCAATTAGAGCAGCGCCGTTTGCTGATTCGGGTGAAAAATATTGATGACCTTGAGAAGGTTTATCATGTTCTTGTGAAACATCAATAACATAAAAATAACCTCATCAAAGATATCCGTATATTTATTAGGCATCAATATAGCCATTGCTATATTAAAGGTGCCAAAACCTCTTCACTCTATATAGATTACAATCACCACTCAAACCAAATGAAAATCGTTATCAACTGGAGCACGGAATTAACTTTCAGTTGTTGTTTTATATTCAATAAATATGTTAAGGTTGCGCCCGTCATTGGGGAGTAGCCGATTTCTGTTATCCCGGAAATGTACGTGTCAACATACTCGTTGCAAAACGTGGCACGTACGGACTGATCCTTCTCAGTCAGGCGAGACCATAGACACATTCACTGCTGTTTACTGGGGGCAGTGGTGTGTTTTATGGAATTCCCGGTCAGGACGCTCGCATGAATCTATCCGCTACTCTTTTCCTCGCTTTTGGCATGTCTATGGATGCTTTTGCTGCTTCCATAGGAAAGGGTGCCACGCTACATAAGCCTAAGTTTTCAGAAGCTCTGCGTACCGGTCTCATTTTTGGGGTTATCGAAACGCTGACCCCGCTCATTGGCTGGGGAATGGGCATGCTGGCCAGTCAGTTCGTGCTTGAATGGAATCACTGGATTGCGTTTATCTTATTAGTCTTTCTGGGCGGCAGAATGGTGCTGGAAGGCTGCCGTGCCGGAAGTGAAGATCCCCTGCACGCTCCCTGTCGGCATGGTTTTTGGTTACTGGTTGCCACTGCTATCGCCACAAGCCTGGACGCTATGGCTGTTGGCGTTGGGCTTGCTTTCCTTCAGGTCAATATTATAACTACCGCCCTGGCCATCGGTTGCGCCACTCTGCTTATGTCCACACTGGGTATCATGATTGGTCGCTTTATTGGCCCGCTGTTGGGTAAACGTGCCGAGATCCTGGGCGGGATTGTACTGATTGGAATTGGTGTACAGATCCTGTGGGGGCATTTCGCCCCTTAATCAACACGTCTGAGGCAGTGCACGGTAAAATCCGTTTCGCAGGTAAACTGCGCTTTACCAGCCAGTGCCTCCCACACCTCTGGTCTGGCACGCCAGGCAAAAGGCGTCATTTGCAGTAATGCCACGGCTTCTTTTCCGGTGAGGCTCATCTCGTAGGCAATTGACTGCTGTTCAATAACCTCAAAACCTTCAATCTCGCCCGCATCCGGAGCATGTAACTGTACTTCCTGATAAATCAGGCCCTTCAATGCTAACAAATGTCGGGGTCCCGGCGAGGCAGTGATGATAATACCTTCTGGTTTGACAACCCGTTTTAACTCTTCTGCTTTACAGGGCGCATAAATCCTTACTACCGCATCAATGCTGCTTTCCTTAAAGGGAAGACGATGGCTGGAAGCCACACAGAACATTGCTTCGGGATAACGTTTTGCCGCCGCGCGAATAGCAGCCTTTGAGACGTCAAGCCCAACCATTTTCGCCCCTCTGCTGGCCGCCACACTCGCAAAAGCACGGGTGTAGTACCCTTCCCCGCAGCCGATATCGAGTAAAGCTTCCGCGCACTCCGGCAGAAATTTATCAAGCTTTGCTGCGATGGCGTCACGGAGTGGCTGATAATGGCCGGCATCAAGAAAAGCACGCCTGGCCTGCATCATTTCTGCGCTGTCGCCCGGATCGCGGGAACGCTTATGCTGTACAGGCAGTAAATTTACATACCCTTCTTTTGCAATATCAAACTGATGGCGGTTTACGCAGGAAAAACTGTTTACTGAACGATGCAAAGGCGCGTGGCAGAGTGGGCAACTGAAGGGCATAACAACTCCGGAACTCGAAAAAGGGCCAAAGTGTACCGCCATTCCTGCCCGCGGGGAATGCGGAGCAGAAATTAAAAAGCCCCGCACAAGTGCGAGGCTTTCCGCTGACATTGATACGCCGCTGGCGTTTCAGGATCAGTGGTTTTGAAATCAGATGGCTGTTACGTTTACAGCAGCCGGGCCTTTCTGGCCATCCTGAATTTCAAACTCAACGTTCTGACCTTCAGCCAGGGTTTTGAAGCCATTACCCTGAATTGCAGAGAAGTGTACGAACACGTCTTTGCTGCCATCAGCAGGAGTAATGAAACCGAAGCCTTTAGACTCGTTGAACCACTTCACTTGACCTTTAATCTTTGCCATTTGCAATATTCCTTAATGTATATACTTTGCCCGCAGGCATTCACTGAGATAAAACTGAGACATTACTGCTTGAGGCACTAATATAAGGTTCGGCAGAGAAGCGGTATTCAACGAAAACGTGTTTACTCAGGACTTCTTTACTGAAAATGCCACACATAAACAGAACTGTACCTCGTTTGACCCTAAACGTGTTATCACATACAACGTTAATTATGGCAAGCCATTTTTAAACATGTCTGGATCCGTCGCACAAATTAACGGGTATTCGCCCAAGTAATGCACATTTAAGCAATACCTTATACGCTAAATGATTCAGCAGATTCCATCACACTGTATGCAAAAAACACACGAACTAACCATAGCGCAACATGTCAGGTTAGTCTATGTAAGCACTTAAATTTATTCAAATATAGCGTATATCATTCGTATGATTTAAGCGTGGCTTTATCATTAATACTGATGAGTTAAGTGTGCGAACTTCTTGAACAGTAGTAAACCAAATGCAACTGTTAACTATCGAGTAATTCTTGTGCAAATAATTCAGCCACTGCACCAAAATAATGAATGCTTGATGACAACGCCTCATAAAAAGGCAATAAAAACGTTTCGACGGTATTAACAACCTTTTAATTATTAGAAATAAAAAAATAGTATCAATAAGTGCTGCTTTAACCTTGCAAAGTCAAATATTGACCAATTTTGAGAATGTTGAAATTTGAGAACCCTGTCACCGTTTCGTTTAATGCGTTTTGCAATTCGTTTACAGGTTCATCTAAAGATTCATCCGCGAGTTCAAATACTCCCCAGTGAATGGGAAATGCGCGGGGTTGCCCAAGTTGACGCCACAAATGTACAGCTTGCTGCGGATCCATATGATTAGAAGCCATAAACCAGCGCGGCGCGTAGGCCCCAATGGGCAAAGCAGCAAGAGTAATGTCCCCCAGTCGCTGCGGGATTTGTAGCAAATCGGACGAGTATCCGGTGTCGCCAGGAAACCAAAAACGCTGACCGCAATGCTCAATAACCCAGCCGCACCACAACGATGCATTACGATCCCAAAATGTTCTCATACTCCAGTGCCGGGCAGGTACAGCTGTAAACGTCATTCCATGAAAGGTTTCCGCTTCCCACCAGTCACGTTCAACCACCTGCCTCGCCCCACGACGCTGTAGCCATTTACCCAGGCCAAGCGGGGCAAATATCGTTACCTCAGGAAAGCGCGCAACCAGCTGCCGAATCGTTTTATCATCCAGATGATCGTAATGGTTGTGTGAAATGACAATAGCGTCAAGGGAGTGAAGTTCGTCGACGGACAACGCTGGCGGCGTACGCCGTAAGGGGCCAGCAAAGGAAAGCGGTGAGGCGCGCTGCGATAAGACAGGATCTGTCAGAATAAACCGGTTTTGTATCTGCAAAAGGATCGTGGAGTGACCCAACCACCAGATTTTATCCTCTGTTGCTAAGGGATCGAGTTCCGCCTTCTGCCACCAGCGTGCAGTAAACTGCTCATAACCACCGGCGGGGGGCAGCGGAAGTCCTGCGGCTTTACGCTCCCTTCGCCAGCGCTTAACGTCACCCGGTTTATGGCCGCCGGGACGCATGTTCTTGAAGCCGTCGGAAGTATGATGAGGGAGTGAAGCATTAAACCAGGGATTTTTATGTGCCATGTCACTCCCCTTATCAGCAACTGTTCGGCTAATCAGCGCTCGGCAACCAGACGAATGAACTCATCGTCTTTACTTTTAGCGCTGCCAGGCTGCTCAACGGGCTGCTCTTTCTCTGGTTCATTCGCTTCACATAAGCGACGTAACAGTGCAGTCTGACGTTTTTGCTGATCGAGCATCGCTTCCAGCAGCTCAATGTGCTCATTGGTGCGCGAGCTGGCACGGTTAATGAAGAACCACAATACCAGGCCGACCAGCAATACCACTACTGAAACCATCAACGCCGAAAAATTAAGCGCTCCAGAATTTATCACTTCGTTCATTTCACCACCTCAACCAAAACGCAGTATTCTACCACTGGCGGTAAAGAAGGGTATCGCTTCACGAAAAAAAGCAGTTACCAGGGGATAAATTTATTTATGACGCAAATACCGCTGTAAAACTGAACACCTTCATCGCACATCACATTTAGCGTTTGAGTCCAGAGCAGCAGGCAGATTGCCAGCACGGCAACCAGCAACAGCCATCTAAATTTTCTCACTCCACTCTCCGATACTTACCCGAATGTCATAACGTTAGCATGACAACCTTAAACCGCGACTAACTCTGTAAGGTTGATTTTTAGGAATGCTCAACTTGCGGCTCACCGTGATTACGGTAGCCTTCCAGAGAATATTTTCAAGCAAGGAAGAGCGATGCGAACACTTATTCGTACAATTATTTTACTCGCGCTGGTATGGGTCGGTATTTTACTGAGCGGCTACGGTGTGCTTATCGGCAGCAGTGAAAATGCTGCGGGGCTGGGTTTACAGTGCAAGTACCTGACGGCGAGAGGCGTGAGTACAGCGCAATATGTGCACTCATCCAGCGGGATCATCGGTTTGACTCAGTGCCCGATTCTTCGAAAAAGTGAAATAGTCGTCGATAACGGTTAAGAAAGCGCCGCAAATATGCGGCGCCTGTCTATTAAAAGGGATAAGCCGTGTAACCCATCTGTTCTGAAATTTTGCGGGCTGCCTGATGAAGCATTTCAACATACTCATGCAGGCGCTCTTCGGAAAATCGCAGGGTCGGGAACGAAATACTCAGACCGGCAATGACAACGCCAAAACGGTCAAAAACAGGGACGCCGATGCAACGCAACCCCTCTTCCTGTTCTTCGTTATCTTCACCATAGCCCTGCTCCCGAACCACATCAAGCATACTCAGCAGCGCTTCAGTGCTGGTGATGGTGCGCTCTGTGCTACGTTTATACTCCACGCCTTCAAGGATTTGCCGCACTTCATCACGCTCACGCCAGGCTAAAAGCACTTTACCAATCGCGGTACTGTAAAGCGGGTTACGACGTCCAATTCTGGAGTACATGCGCAGGTTATACATAGAGTCAATTTTATGGATGTAGACAATGCTGTCTTCATCCAGCGCACCCAGGTGGATGGTTTCTTTAGTCAGACGAGAAAGCTCACGCATCTGGATGTCCGCACTGCGAATTAAATCCACATTTTGCAGCGCCCGCGCGCCCAGTTCGAAGAGTTTAAGCGTTAATGAATACTTTTCAGACTCACCTTCCTGGGCGACATATCCCAGTGATTTCATCGTCTGCAAAAAGCGATAAACGGTGCTTTTAGACATCATAACGCGCTGCGACAGCTCGGTGATGCCGATTTCGCGTTCCTCGCCCAGCGCCTGCAGAATGCCAAATACCTTTAATACAGAAGAAACAGAATCCGGCTGCTTATCCAAATCTGCGATTGCCATTACTCACCTCATCGCCAGTGTTTTATAAAAATTAGAATAGGTTTTTATTATAAATTTCTCACCAGTCGGTCGCAATGCACGATTACCGACTTCGTAACAAATCTGCGATATAAAACCGGAATCGTGGTTTGCCCTTTCACCCGACAGTAAGAGGATGAATTAGTGCTTAACACACTGCCTTTGAATGAGTGGCGCTTAAAAAACGTGTTGCTGCCTGTTGTGGGGTATAAAAAAAAGCGCGTCAAAGACGCGCTTTTTTAGCCTGCTCATCGCTTATTTCAGATACTCACCGCTACGCAGTGCTTCGATACGTTTATCCAGTGGCGGGTGAGTCATAAAGAGCTCACTCAGGGATTTAGATTTACCATTGATGCAGAAGGCCATCATGGTGCTCGCTTCCTGAGGTTCGTAACTGGTTTTTAATCGCTGCAGCGCAGCAATCATTTTCTCACGACCCACAAGTTTCGCAGAACCGGCATCCGCATGGAATTCGCGGTGACGCGAGAACCACATGGTAATAATGCTGGCCAGAATACCGAATACCAGCTCAAGCACGGTCGCGACTACAAAATAGATGAGTGGATTACCGTTGCTCTCTTCACCTTCATCGCGGTTCCCCCCCATGAAGCCTGCTGCAATCTGCGCCAGGATGCGGGAGATGAAAATGACAAAGGTGTTAACCACGCCCTGAATCAGCGTCATGGTGACCATGTCACCATTGGCTATATGGCTGATCTCATGAGCGATAACCGCTTCCGCCTCGTCACGACTCATGTTCTGCAGCAGCCCGGTGCTTACGGCGACTAAGGATGCATCGCGCCGCGCGCCGGTAGCGAAAGCATTGATATCAGGCGCATGGTAGATAGCCACCTGTGGCATAGCAATGCCCGCCTGACGGGACTGGTTAGCGACGGTATCCATCAGCCAGCGCTCCATATCATTGCGTGGTTGTTCGATAACTTCACCGCCAACCGATTTGAGCGCCATCCATTTCGACATCAGTAGCGAAATGAACGAACCGCCAAAACCAAACAGCAGTGCCATTATCAGCAGTCCCTGCACGCTGCTCGACCGAATACCCGTCAAACTGAGCACCAGGCCGAACACCAACATCACGGCCAGGTTAGTTAACAGGAAGAGCGCGATTCGCATCATAATTTTCTTTTAACCTCTGTTTAACAAAACGCACTATGCGATTACCCACATCGTATGGGTAATAACGCTATTTTCAAGCATCAGAATGCCGTAAGTGACCAGAAAGACACAACTTTACATTTTGTAGCATCATGCTTACGCGATGCTGTTGTTGTTAAAAAAACAGGCACAATTTCTTGTGCCTGGGAAGGAGTTATTTCGCGGGGGCCGGCTGAGCTGCCGGGTTATCTTTTTCCATCGCGGCGAGATCAATCGCGATGTGAACCGTCTCATCAAGATAAGGATCTGGCTCTTTGTAATCTTTCGGCAGGTCGTCCAGTTTTTTCAGCGACGGCTTACCTTCGCGCTTGAAGCGATCGTTAAGACGCGCCAGACGAATAGCATCGTCTTCGGCATTCTCTTTCTCACGCTGTGCAAGGTTCAAAGAGACCTGATTACGTTTATCTTTCAGCGCATCGAAGCGTGCAATGTCCTTCAGGATGTACTGGAACTCAGGATCTTTAGCGATACGTTCATCATGTTTTTTCAGCAATGCGGGTCCAAACGGCTTCATATCACCCGAGCGGGTAAAGCTGGCTGCATTAATGCTGTCCCACGGCAGAGCGTTGTCTTCGAATTTCTCACCCGTTTCGGTCTCCTGCGTTCCCGTCGGCATGATGATATCCGGTGTAACACCCTTACGCTGCGTACTGCCGCCGTTGACGCGATAGAACTTCTGAATCGTGTACTGCACGGAGCCCAGCGCTGGCCATTCAGGTCGAAGCATCTGATCGTAAATACGATTCAGAGAACGATACTGCTGTACTGTACCTTTGCCGAAGGTAGGCTCGCCTACCACCAGCGCCCGACCATAATCCTGCATTGCAGCGGCGAAGATTTCTGAAGCAGAAGCACTGAAGCGATCAACCAGCACGACCAGCGGCCCTTTGTAATACACCACGCCATCAGTGTCGCTGTCTTCGCGCACTTTGCCGTTGTTATCACGCACCTGAACGACCGGACCGGAAGGGATGAACAGACCCGACAGTGAAACCGCCTCTGTCAGCGCACCACCACCGTTGGTACGCAGGTCAATCACAACGCTGCTTACGTTCTGTTTTTCCAGTTTCTGCAACTGAACTTTCACGTCGTCAGTCAGCCCGACATAGAAGCCAGGAATATCGAGTACGCCAACTTTCTCTTTACCGACGGTTTTCACGGACATTTTAACCGCGCGGTCTTCCAGACGAATACGTTCACGTGTCAGGGTAATGGTGCGCGTTTTGGTCCCTTTTCCTGCAGGCAGGATCTCCAGACGTACTTTGCTGCCTTTAGGCCCTTTGATGAGAGCAACGACGTCATCAAGACGCCAGCCGATCACATCAACCATGTTTTGCCCTGTCTGACCCACACCCACGATACGGTCGCCAACGCTTATCGCTTTGCTCTTCGCGGCTGGTCCACCAGCAACCATGGAATTGATGACGGTATAGTCATCATCCATTTGCAGCACCGCCCCAATCCCCTCCAGAGACAGACTCATCTCGGTGTTGAACTGTTCGGTATTACGCGGCGATAAGTAGTTAGTATGCGGATCGATTTCACGGGCAAATGAAGTCATTGCCAGCGAAAACACATCTTCACTGTTGGTTTGTGCCAGACGACGAATCGCAAATTTATAGCGACGAGTCAGGGTTTCACGTATTTCCTGATCGTTCTTGCCTGTTAACTTAAGGCTTAACTGATCGTATTTAACCTTGCTGTCCCATAACGCATTCAGCTCAGCCTCATCTTTTGGCCAGGGCGCTTTACTGCGGTCAAGGTTAAAAACATCATTACCCGAGAAATCCATTGGCCGCTCCAGCACTTTTAGCGCGTACTGGTAACGTTCAAAACGGCGTTTTTGAGCAAGATTATAAAGATCGTAAAAGACATCCAGTTTTCCGCTACGCAACTCGTCACCAAGCAGCGTTTTTTTCTGCGCAAACTGTTCAACATCGCTGGCTAACAGCACATTGTGACTGTAATCGAGAAGATTCAAATAGCGGGCGAATATTTTGGCCGAAAAAGCCTGATCCAAATCGAACTGGCGGTAATGCGAACGCGTAAAACGTGACGTTACCCGTTCGCTGACCGTGGCGTGCTGCGTCTCTTCCTTTAATACGGGAATCTGATCGGCACGCGTAATATCTTCTGCTGCGAATACCTGGCCTGTTATTAACAACAGGCCAGCCAACGCGGTGCGCTTAAACAAAGTGTTCATGCCAGGCCAGGCCTCCGTTTCAGAACATCAAATGTTCTGCGCGTACAATCATCGACATACCCGAAGTAAGCTGTACGCGAACGCCATCTTTGGTGATTTCCGTTACGGTAGCGTCCATCGCATTATTACCCGCTTTTACCTTCAGGCTCTGGCCTACGCTCAGTACAGATAAGTCTGAAACTGGAGTGTGACGCTCTTCTTTAGGTGCGCGTTGGGGTTTTGCTGCAGGTTTATCAGCGCGCGCTTTTTGCTCACCACCCTCTTTACGACGGGGCGCTGGACGCGGTTTACGCTCACGGCGCGGCGCTTCTTCTGTCTCTCCGGCGGCAGCAGCAGCTTCACGTTTTTTCGCTTGTTGTTCTGCGCGCTGTGCCTGAACACGAGCCTTCGCTTCTTCAAGCTGCTTACGCGCATGTTCGACATGTTGCTCATCCAGCGCACCACAGTCATTACCGTCGAGATCAACACGGATCGCGCCAGCTTTGATACCGTAGAGATAGCGCCAGCTTGATGTATAAAGGCGTAAGGCTGAACGAAGCTGAGTTTTGCTGAGGCTCATCTCACCTTCAACACGTTCAACAAGGTCCTGAAAAATACCAATTTTCAGGGGACGCGCTTCGCCTTCTGCACTGAAACAGTGAGGAAAACGTTCGGCCAGAAACGCGATAACTTCTTTACTGCTATTCAACTTAGGTTGATTTTCCATGAAATTTCCTGATTACAACGGACGTTGCCAACAAGCGCAGGCATGAACAGGCGTCATTATAATGACGCTATCAGTAATTGCTACGTTATCCGTTGATTATCCTGCGACGTCCGTAAAGAATTTTTTGTGATCGGTGTTTTCGAGAACGTTTTGAAGGTGTGAAACCAGCTCACGTAAACCACTTTCATCCTCATGAGTAAAACGAGAATATTCAACGCTGTCGATATCCAGTACGCCAATAATTCTATTATTCACCGTAATTGGTAAAACGATTTCGGAATTACTGGCGGCATCGCAGGCGATATGACCATCAAACTGATGCACATCTTCCACACGCTGCACCTGGTTTTGCGCAACTGCCGTACCACATACACCCCGACCAACCGGGATACGCACGCAGGCCAGCTTGCCCTGAAACGGCCCGAGAACAAGCGTATCGCCTTCAAGAAGGTAAAATCCTGCCCAATTTACGCCACTCAAGCGCTCAAACAGCAATGCGCTGGTGTTCGCCAGAGTAGCCAGAAAACTGGTTTCTCCTGCCATTAACGCCTGAAAATCACGGTTTAAATCCGCGTAAAATTCTGTTTTGTTCATTTTCCAGTCACTTTAAGTCTTGCGATGTCTTACTGCATAGCCTATTAAAATAAGCATTAAATGCGTTGATGCTCAAGAAGTTCCAATCATGAGTTAAGATAGTAGCATTCCTGAATTTATCATTTGCTTGCAATGGCCCTTAAAAACCGACAGATAACGCCTGCTAAAAAGATGGCCGTCCATGCCATTGGCGACCCATTGCCACGCGCACACTATCAGCGATGCCCGCAATGCGATACGCTTTTTGCATTGCCGGTGATGAAATCGCACCAAAGCGCCTTTTGCCCGCGCTGTGACGCCAAAATCCGTGACGGGCGGGACTGGTCATTGACTCGTCTGGCCGCCATGGCGATCACCATGCTGCTATTAATGCCCTTTGCATGGAGCGAACCACTGCTACATCTCTATTTGCTTGGCGTGCGTATTGACGCAGACGTGCTGCAAGGCATTTGGCAAATTGTAGCCCAGGGCGACCCCTTAACCGCAGCTATGGTGCTGTTTTGTGCAGTAGGCGCCCCGCTCATTCTGGTCGCGGCGATTGCCTATCTATGGCTGGGAAACATTCTCGGCATGAATCTTAGACCCATTTTACTCATGCTGGAGAAGCTGAAAGAGTGGGTCATGCTGGATATCTACCTCGTCGGCATCGGTGTCGCCTCCATTAAAGTGCAGGATTACGCTTACCTGCGTCCTGGCATCGGTCTGATTGCGTTCATCGCGCTGGTCATTCTCAGCATCATGACCATTATTCACCTTAACGTTGAGCAACTTTGGGAGCGTTTCTATCCCCAGCGTCCCGCCCGGCGCCCTGATGAGAAACTACGGGTCTGCCTGGGATGCCATTTTACCGGCTTTCCCGACCCGCGAGGCCGTTGTCCCCGCTGCCACATTCCTTTACGCGTTCGCCGCCGTCAAAGTGTGCAAAAAAGCTGGGCTGCACTCATCGCCTCGATGATTTTTCTCTTTCCGGCCAACCTGTTGCCCATATCCGTGATTTATATAAACGGTGCCCGTCAACAGGACACGATTATGTCGGGCATTATCTCGCTTGCCGAAAGCAATATCGCCGTCGCTGCCGTGGTATTTATCGCCAGTATTCTGGTGCCATTTACCAAAGTTATTGTGATGATTACACTGCTGCTTAGCATCCACTTTAAGTTTGAGGAGGGGTTGCGCGCGCGCCTCACCATGTTACGTATCGTCACATGGATTGGTCGCTGGTCCATGCTTGATTTGTTCGTCATCTCGCTAACGATGTCACTGATTAATCGCGATCAATTGCTTGCATTTACTATGGGACCCGCTGCGTTTTACTTCGGCGCAGCGGTAATATTGACTATTCTTGCTGTGGAATGGCTGGACAGCCGCTTACTTTGGGATGCACATGAGTCAGGAAACCCCCGCTTCGCCGACAGAAGCGCGCATTAAAACCAAACGTCGCATTTCGCCTTTCTGGATTCTGCCGGTTCTTGCACTGCTCATTGCCGGCTGGCTCATCTGGAACAGTTATGAAGATCGCGGCAATACCATCACAATCGATTTTATGTCGGCAGACGGGATCGTTGTTGGCCGCACGCCCGTTCGCTATCAGGGTGTGGAAGTGGGTACAGTTGAGGACATTCGCCTGAGCGAAGATCTGAAAAAGATCGAGGTACGCGCCAGCATTAAATCCAATATGAAAGATGCGTTGCGTAATGAAACGCAGTTCTGGCTGGTCACGCCAAAAGCCTCACTGGCTGGCGTTTCCGGGCTGGATGCGCTGGTCGGCGGCAACTACATCGGCATGATGCCAGGCAAAGGTGAACCGCAGGAGCATTTTGTTGCGCTGGATACCCAGCCCAAATATCGGCTCAATAACGGCGAGTTAATGATTCACCTTCATGCTCCCGATCTCGGTTCCCTTAACAGCGGGTCGCTGGTTTATTTTCGCAAAATCCCGGTCGGTCGCGTTTACGATTACTCGATTAATGCCAATAAACAGGGCGTGACCATTGATGTACTTATCGAAAGACGCTTTACCAACCTTATCAAAAAAGGGAGCCGTTTCTGGAACGTCTCCGGTGTGGATGCTGATCTGAGCCTGAGCGGAGCGAAAGTAAAACTTGAAAGCCTAGCGGCACTGGTCAATGGCGCTATTGCATTTGACTCCCCGGAAGGCTCTGCCCATGCCGATCAGGATGATGAATTTGGCCTCTATGAAGACCTCGCCCATAGTCAGCGCGGGGTGCTGGTTAAGCTGGATTTACCCGACGGGAAAGGCCTTAAGGCAGGCTCTACCGCGCTAATGTACCAGGGGCTGGAAGTGGGTGAGCTGACCAAAATCAACCTCGACCCGGGCGGCACCGTTACCGGTGAGATGACGGTCGATCCGGGCATTGTTAATCTGCTTCGCGACAATACGCGAATCGAAATGCGCAGCCCTAAACTTTCGTTAAACAATGCCAGCGTCAGTTCACTCCTGACGGGTACCACGCTGGAACTGGTGCCAGGCGAAGGCCAGCCGCGAAATCATTTTGTGGTGTTGCCTTCGGATAAAACGCTGTTACAGGAACCAGGCGTCGTAACCCTGACGCTTAAGGCCCCCGAAAGTTATGGTATCGATGCCGGGCAACCTCTGGTGTTGCATGGCGTACAGGTAGGTCAGGTACTTGATCGCGATCTCACCAACAAAGGCGTCTCCTTTGCTATCGCCATCGACCCGCAGTATCGCGACCTGGTGAAGGGTGACAGTAAGTTTGTGGTAAACAGCCGGGTCGACGTCAAAGTAGGCCTGGACGGCGTTGAGTTTCTAGCCGCCAGCGCGAATGAGTGGCTCAGCGGGGGTATTCGTATATTGCCTGGCACCAAAGGCGATATGAAGCCTGACTACCCGCTCTTCGCTAATCTCGATAAGGCTCTGGAAAACAGCCTCAGCGATCTGCCGACCACGACCCTCACGCTGACCGCCGATACGCTGCCTGATGTTCAGGCCGGTTCTGTTGTGCTTTATCGTAAGTTTCAGGTCGGCGAAATCATTACCGTTCGCCCTCGCGCAAATGCCTTCGATATTGAAGTTCATATCAAACCCGAGTATCGCTCACTGTTGACCAACAACAGTGTGTTCTGGGCTGAAGGGGGAGCGAAAGTACAGCTCAACGGTAGCGGTCTGACCGTGCAGGCATCGCCGCTGTCGCGCGCCATCAAAGGCGCCATCAGCTTCGATAACCTTAGCGGTGCCGGCGCCAGTGCGCGCAAAGGCGACAAGCGTATTCTTTATGCCTCCGAAACCACGGCGCGTGCGGTAGGTAGCCAGATAACCCTGCATGCCTTCGATGCCGGCAAGCTCGCAGCCGGGATGCCGATTCGTTATCTGGGTATTGATATCGGGCAGATCTCTAATCTGCAGCTCATTACCGACCGGAGCGAAATAGAGGCAACCGCCGTGCTGTATCCGGAGTATGTGCAGAAATTTGCCCGTAACGGCACCCGTTTCTCGGTGGTCACACCGCAAATCTCCGCTGCGGGCGTCGAAAATCTTGATACGATTTTGCAACCCTATATCAATGTCGAACCCGGTCATGGCGAGACGCGCAGAGAGTTTGAGATTCAGGAGGCGACAATCACTGACTCACGTTATCTCGATGGCCTGAATATCGTGGTTGAGGCACCTGAAGCTGGTTCACTGAACATCGGCACGCCGGTGCTTTTCAGAGGTATTGAGGTTGGCACCGTGACGGGGTTAATGCTTGGTTCCATGTCTGACAGAGTGATGGTCGGTTTACGCATCAGCAAGCGGTATCAGCATCTGGTGAGAAACAACTCCGTCTTCTGGCTGGCGTCAGGTTATTCCCTGGACTTTGGTCTGACAGGCGGCGTGGTTAAAACCGGCACCTTCAACCAGTTCATTCGCGGTGGCGTGGCCTTTGCTACTCCGCCTGGCGTGCCGCTTGCGCCAAAAGCGCAACCGGACAAACACTTCCTGTTGCAGGAAAGCGAACCGAAAGAGTGGCGGCAGTGGGGGACCGCACTGCCCCGCTAATTAACGCTTTGCTCCGGCGTGCCTGCGCCGGAGCGAGTGTGTTACACTGCGCGCCTCTTCGATTCCTGTGGTATTCCTCGTGGCTCAAAACGCTGTATATCTCCCTGATGACTTCCTGGCTCAAATGCGTGACGCCATGCCTGCCAGCCTCTCCTTTGACGACTTTATCGCTGCCTGCCAGCGCCCGTTGCGTCGGAGTATTCGTGTCAATACTCTCAAAATTTCTGTTGAGCGCTTTCTGGCGCTTGTTGCCCCTTACCAGTGGCACCTTACGCCGGTTCCCTGGTGCGACGAGGGCTTCTGGATCGAGCGGGAAGATGAGGACGCCCTGCCCTTAGGCAGTACCGCAGAACATCTCAGCGGGCTGTTCTACATTCAGGAAGCCAGTTCCATGCTGCCGGTAAGCGCGCTATTCGCCGATGGCGAACTGCCGGAGCGGGTCATGGACGTTGCCGCAGCACCAGGATCAAAAACCACCCAGATTGCAGCGCGCATGGGTAATAGCGGCGTGATTCTGGCCAATGAATACTCTGCCAGTCGTGTGAAGGTATTGCACGCTAACATCAGCCGCTGTGGGATTACTAACGTTGCCCTGACCCATTTTGATGGCCGCGTCTTTGGCCCGGCGTTGCCCGAGGCTTTTGACGCCATTCTGCTCGATGCTCCCTGCTCCGGCGAAGGTGTAGTGCGCAAAGATCCGGATGCCCTGAAAAACTGGTCTCATGCCAGTAATCTTGAGATTGCTGCCACGCAACGGGAACTTATCGACAGTGCTTTTCACGCGCTACGCCCTGGTGGAACCTTAGTCTACTCAACCTGCACTCTGAACCGGGACGAGAACGAAGCTGTCTGCCACTGGCTTTTGCAGCAGTATCCTGACGCAGTCGAGTTTGTGCCGCTGGGGGACCTGTTTTGCGGAGCCGGGAAAGCATTAACCGCTGAAGGCTTTCTGCATGTCTTTCCTCAAACCTATGACTGCGAAGGTTTTTTTGTTGCCCAGCTACGTAAACGCGCCGCTGTCACCCCGCTTCCCACGCCGCAGTACAAAGTGGGTAACTTTCCGTTTACTCGCGTAAAACCGCGTGAATCCAGCCAGATGATAGCCGCCGCTGCCGCTGTTGGCCTTCGCTGGGAGGACGAATTACAGCTCTGGCAACGCGATAAAGAGATTTGGTTATTCCCGAAAGCCATCGATGCTCTGCTCGGAAAAGTCCGTTTTTCACGTATCGGCCTGAAACTTGCCGAAACCCATAATAAAGGTTTTCGCTGGCAGCACGAGGCCATTGTTGCGCTGGCCGATGTCACTCATCCTTCAGCCTTTGAGCTATCGCTCACGGAAGCGCAGGAGTGGTACCGTGGGCGCGATCTCTATCCACACGCGGCTTTGGCGCAGGATGACGTGCTCGTAACCTATCAGCATCAGCCTTTGGGGCTGGCGAAAAAAATCGGTTCCCGGCTTAAAAACAGCTATCCGCGTGAACTGGTACGCGATGGTCGTTTGTTTGCCGCCCCGGATGAGTCGTAGAAAAAACGCACGATTCGACTGGCATCTTGTCATTTGTTGTACCAGGCTAAAAAGTGGACGGCTTTACTGGTCGTACCACATTTTTCCATCAACGGAGAGCATTATGACGAAGACCAGCGTGCGTATTGGCGCATTTGAAATCGATGATGCCGAGTTGCAGGGCGAAACTCAGGGTGAACGTACTTTGCGCATCCCCTGCTCATCCGACCCGGATCTTTGTATGCAACTTGATGCCTGGGACGCGGATACCAGCATTCCGGCGATCCTTGACGGCGAACATTTTGTACTGTACCGCGAGCATTACGATCAACAATCTGACACCTGGATCATGCGCCTTGCCTGATTCATCGGGAACCCGTCCGTAAGACGGGTTATTTACCCGCTTCATTTCCCCTGTCACCGTTCATCCCCTACACTTAGTCCAGGTTGTCATGGTCTGAGGATGTAATGTTCGCGCTGGTTCTTTTTGTTTGCTATCTGGATGGTGGATGCGACGAAATCGTCGTTGATGTGTTCAACACTGAGAAGCAGTGCATGGTGGCAATGGACGTTCAACGTCTGCGCTATGGTGGATGCTTTCCGGTTGAAGATTTCATTGATGGTTTCTGGCAACCCGCACAGGAATACAGTGATTTTTAACTACTGCACGCGCACCAGCGTCAGCGCGCCGCCAAATACGGCTCCGGTGTCGATATAGTGCTGGTTTTCCACATCAAGCCGCTGTTTCAGCGGCGTATGGCCGAACCAGAAGTGTTCGGCACCATAGATAAACTCCCCCTTGCCGGCGAGATGCCGGGTTAGCCGCTCCCGGTTCCACAATACCGCCGCTTCGTTGATTGTCTGTTGCCATTTATAACGTGGTGCCGGGTAGTCAGCATGGGCAATAATATGAGTGCCGCTCTGGCTATGCAGTTCAATAATAAGCGGCCACGATGCGCTGTCGAGCAGGAGCGCCTCAGCCTGCTGTTTATGCCCGGAACTTAACGTTGTAAACCAACTGCCACCATTCAAAAGCCATAAGGTTTCATCACCTTTCTGAAGTGCCTCCATCGCCATCTGTTCATGGTTGCCGCGCACGGTTCTGAACCAGGGTTTTTTTTATTAATTCCAGACATGCGAGGCTCTCCGGACCACGGTCGATGAGATCGCCCACAGCAATTAACAAATCCTGCCAGGGATCGAAGTGCTGCTCGCGTAATTGCTCAGTCAGTTGCCTCAGGCATCCGTGCACATCACCCACAATCCAGATATAACGCCATCTTTTACCGTCGATACGCAGATACATATTTCTCTCCCCCTGATATTTAGTATAGAGAGAGGTCTTGACTGTGCCTGTTTATTAAAAAACATGCGATTAACCTCAATCTCCCCTAAACGAACCGGAAATAAAAGTCAGCACCGCTTCAGTTTATAATTCTTCACTCTTTAGAATGGTATTTGAAACATTGAGAGGTGCTTATCGTGTCAAATATCAGTCTGCAAACAAAAACGCTGCCATCAACCCGCAGACAAATTATCAGTGAACTGGTTACCGGTCGTTTAATTCCTGGGCCTATCTGGCGTAAGCGAGAGTATCGTTTTAAGTTTTTATTGCGCTCACTGCTGTTCTGGCCCTCGACCGTCAGGATGCTCAGCGCACTGGCACAGCGCCCCAATTTTGAAGAGATGCTTCATGCGCAGGTTACCCTTCCGAGTAAATCTCACCGTCAGTATCTGACTCTGGGTCTGAATGCTTCGCGCCGCGCCGATGCGATTGTGAGCCATTATGCATGGCTTGATTCGCAACTCTCTGCCCGGGCTGCAGACGCGCTGACGGCAACAGCGCCACAGCAAATCCTGCAGTTTACGGGGCGCAATGAAGCCCATTTTTACGTATGTGCCTCAGGGGCGCACAAAGCAGAGCGTGAAGGTGAAAGCACGCTGTGGCTTTATGACGGTAACGATGCGCTGCTGGCAAGCGTGACGTTCAGCGTGACGGTTGAAAAAGGTATTCGCACGTTAATGATTGGCGGGCTGCAGGGACCACGCAAAAATGTTTCTCATGAGGCCATTAAAATTGCGACCAAAGCCTGCCACGGTATATTCCCCAAGCGTTTACTTCTTGAAGCGTTATGGCAGATGTGTGCCAGCACCGATATTAAAGCAATGTATGGCGTGAGTGATAACGGTCATGTCTTTCGTGCGTGGCGATACCGTTTCAGTAAAGGCCGGGATTTCCATGCCAGTTACGATGAATTCTGGGCCTCCATTGAGGGTATCAAAAGTGATAAATATCGCTGGCGTTTACCCATGCAGATGGCGCGTAAGCCACTGGAGGATATCGCCAGTAAAAAAAGAGCAGAATATCGCCGACGCTTTGAATTACTCGATGAAATACAGTCCTCACTGCATAATTTTTTCTAAGCAATACTGATAAGGCACGTTACGGTGCCTTGCCACCATCATTTATTTCTGGGCCGCCTTCGCCTTCCAGGATATATCGTTACGCGGCGCTATTTAATGTTAGGGTATTCATTCCATTCCACGGCCCGGAGGGGCTATTTCAAATTTAAAATTCATTTGCCCGGTTTGCGGCGGCAATCATTTTTTCTTTACACAGTTTTGCCCTGAAAAAACTCATTTACATGGCGCACTATGTTCAGTCTGCGGCGCGAGGGTAACGTTAAAAGCCTGTCTGCCAAAAAGACGTCGGTGGGTGAAACCGGTTTGTTGAAAGTGAGGATAGCCCCGCACACAGGCACCACACTGAAGCAGCATTAAAAGCCGCACCCGGAACGGATGCAGCAGGAAGGATTAGTAAAATTGCCTGATTGCCTGTTCCGTCTCACGGGCGCTGACCAGGTCAGAAAACTTTGCAATGAGGAATTCTTCCCCATCAAGCACGTAGGTTTCAATCGGGAGATCCAGGAAGGATCGCTGATCGTTTCGATAGCTGACTTTCTTCAGGTCATCATCAACAGAAAGATGTTCGACCTTGCCACCGGGGAGTATTACCACAACATCTTTGCTCATGTCGTTATCCTCAGTTTTGTTTAAATTGCATACGACAGTAGCACACCTTTTCGACCACCGTCTCTTGTTAAATTGTGCTTCGCCAGTTCGCCAGCCCCACCCGTTGGACAAAATAAAAAACGCTGGAGGTTTTCAGGCCAGATTGTGGTATGTCTAGTGTGCAGGTTTGGCACCATTGCCGGGTTGAAAATAGAAAACCTTGCAGTTCAGACGTATAAAAAAGACCGGCTACGATTCCTATCAAGGTTGCTTCCTATAAATCTCTTTCAATATCATTAAGTTAAACCGCTACACCTCTTGAAAACACTCTCCAATGCTTATCATTGCATCCATTCAGGATCAAACACTTGTGCTATTTTTTGAGTCTCCCTCGGAGTAATCTCGTGATCTGATTTAGATCGTCAGATCAGCAGCACTAGCTACACTTGCAGAAATAAACTGGAGGTTCTATGTGCGGACGTTTTGCTCAAGCGCAGACGCGTGAAGAATACCTGGCCTACCTGGCAGATGATAACGATCGCGATATTGCCTATGACCCCGAACCCATTGATCGTTACAACGCAGCCCCTGGCACAAAAGTATTGCTGCTGAGTGAACGCGACGAACTACTGCATTTGGACCCGGTCCACTGGGGATATGCGCCTGGCTGGTGGGATAAGCCCGCATTAATAAATGCACGTGTCGAAACTGCGGCTACCAGCAGAATGTTTAAGCCACTATGGCAGCACGGCCGGGCGATCTGTTTCGCAGATGGCTGGTTCGAGTGGAAGAAGGAAGGTGATAAAAAACAGCCCTACTTCATCCATCGTGCCGACGGTGAGCCAATTTTTATGGCTGCAATTGGCAGTACGCCGTTTGAGCGAGGCGATGAAGCTGAGGGTTTTTTGATTGTGACCGCAGCCGCTGATAAAGGGCTGGTCGATATTCATGACAGAAGACCGTTGGTATTGTCACCGGACGCAGCCCGGGCATGGATGCGGCAGGATATTGGCGGAAAGGCAGCGGAAGAGATAGCAGCCGACGGCGCAGTGACGGCTGACAAATTTATCTGGCACGCCGTCACGCGTGCGGTCGGGAATGTGAAGAATCAGGGGGCGAACTTAATCGAACCGATAACATAAATCATCAAATAACCGGGCAACCGTCCTCATCCGCCCGGTCTACAAAAAACGTGACCAGACCGATCACCTGAGTTCCCTCCATACCCTCGCCCTCGTAAACGTCACCATCAGGCGTGACGAACGCCTGTCCATGCAGTCGTACTAACTGAAATCTAATGCTCCCTCCAATAAGCAGAGTATCCCCCTGCTCGATTCTGGTCGGTTGCGTTTCCACAATCGCGTACCCGGTTGCGGTGTCTGTCACTCCGGTTGTGGGGTTAACCGCAGACTGTATTCAGGTCTCTTCAAAATCAACATTCGGGAATAAGCGCTCACTACAGAAGCAAGGAATCGTCCTTCTTCTCAATCAATAGCAGGTTCTATGAAGACTCAGTTATCCCTGTCCCTTGCCATCGAACTGGCACCATCAATCACCGCGATTGTTAAGAGAGTCTCCCTGGCAATCAGTTTTTGGCTTCTTTATCGCTGCTCACTATTAAAGCCCCTCAGTGAGGCACTTCTGTATTTGATGGCAATAAAAGCCACCAGCGGATGCCAGTGGCTTGGTACAACCCAAATGATTACTTAGTCAGTAGTAAGCATTACATACTCAGAAATCAATAGTGCCTTTTGCGAATACTCTGTTGCCAGCCGCTCAAGTTCATTGGCATCCATCTTTCCAGACTGTGAGTTTTTGATATAAGCAGCTATTACACATTCATGCAGCAAGATATAAGGGTTCTGGTTGATTATCTCTTTTATGGCCAGAAAAAATGTTGCCAGATCATCGGTTTGCCCCGTATGCCAGGTTGGACGATTAAGCCATTCGTTTAACGCATCAAGACCCTTAAGCATAAGACCTCCTGTTTGTGGAATCCCATTCTCCCACCAAAGCAGTTATATCAAAAATTTTTTTGCATTATCACAGGCACTCATTGAATGCCTGCTGTAATGCTTGACAAATTTTATCAGTGATCACTTTCCTGAGAGGCCGGGTTATAGTGTTTTATAACCCTGGAGGAGCAATGAAAAAATGAAATGCATTCCACAGTGAAGGATTCATTGCCAAAAGACCTACCGAAAGGAATGAAAATAGACATAAAGATGCCAAAAATATTAAAACTTTCTTTTTAAATAGGCTCCACTTTGAATAGATGAAATATGTAACTCCAATTATTATTACTGCCTGAGCAATATACGGCGTCCATGACAACGGGTAACCAAACATAAAATGGGGGAAAAACAGGATCACATTATTAATGTAAGAATAATCCCTGCCCCGCAAAACACGTTATCTGTAAAGGAAAGCAGTTCGGACCACACCCGCCGCCTTATCATGAGATCAGGAGTCTGGCCACCAGAGTGTATTAAAAGGAGCGTGGAGAAGAATTCGCGCAGCGATTACTCGGATATAAAAACATTGCTATGACAAAAAAATACCTGGACGCTCGCGGTGCGGAGTATGTTATGGTTTAGCCCTAGTATGTAGTTTTCGAGTAATTTTCGTGGAATTTCGAGGGAAGCGATAAAAACACGTTAGAAAACATACATATAAAAAAAGACCGAATACGATTCCTGTATTCGGTCCAGGGAAATGGCTCTTGGGAGAGAGCCGTGCGCTAAAAGTTGGCATTAATGCAGGCTAAGTCGCCTTGCACTTTAAGAATAGATGACGACGTCAGGTTTTCCAGTTTGCCGCAAAAGCACGCTGAAAAATTAGGTTATCGTCACGCTTAAAAATGTTAAAACCGCAAGACTTCTTGATTAAGCCTTGCGGTTTTTTATTGTAAATCAAAAAGTTGAATTGTTTTTTTAACAAAGCGTCTCTGCTCGGGCAATAAAAGGCGCCAGGCTCATTTTTTCACCCGCACGGGCCGGATTATCGACCTGAATGACAGCGATTGGTTGTGCTGTCGTCTTACCGCTTTTCACCTGTTCTTCGGCTATATCATTCAGCGGATATTGCACCAGCGTGCTCGGGTTAATCACATACAACGCCTTGCCCGGACGACAGGTAAGCATCACCTCTTCGCGGTTAAATGCCCAGTTGTCTTTCCCCATCTCAAAACGGCTCACCGTAATAACTGATGGTGCCGCAGAGGCTGCTGCAGAAAAGGCCATTAATAATATCAATAGATTCTTTTTCATCGTTTCCCCGTCTCAGAAGGGTTCCCAGGTAGCAAACAGACTTACCGCGCCCAGTACCAGCGCGCCCAGTACTACCTCAGTCCATGTCATAAAAATGAGTGTTTGTTGCGCAGACGAAGGTTTCCGGCTCAGACGCGGCACCAGAACATACCTGTTCACTAACGCAATTGCCACCATTAGCAGGGCCAGCGCACTTTTGATCAACAGCATACGCCCCCAGTCAGTGCTCCAGGGCCATGAGATGCCCTGAATAAAGATCGTGTTCACTACCCCCGTTATCAATACACCTGCTACCGCCAGATGGCCGTACCGGGAGAATCCCATCAGCGCTGAAACCGACTCATGTTGCCAGCGTCGTTGCGTAAGGCTCATACAATAAATGACTGGCAACAGACCTCCAAACCACATGGAGGCGCAGAGTAAATGAACCGCATGATTAGCGCGCTGCAGCAGGCCTGGCAGGCCATCCAGCATCGCGGCATGCCCGACGCCTGCCATTAACACTAACTGAGCGGCGCATAGCAGCATGAGGTTTCGCTGCAGCCAAGGGCGCATCATTGCAACGATCAGGGTGAAAACAGCAATGACTATTTGCCAGAGCCACACACCGCCGAACCGGGTGCCCGCTAAGGCGAACCACGTTGCTGGCTGCCAGACATCCTGCCAGCCGTCCCCCATGATACCAGCCTGCAGAGGGTACATCAGAAGCGCACTCAGCGCGGTTAATACCAGGCAGATGCGTTGCAGCGTCCTGAAATCCCTGGCCATGACGCTCTGTAAAGCAGCAGGGGCCAGACGATTGATATAAAACGCTACGCCGAAACTCAGCATCAGAGCGCTGAAATGGATGAAACGCAACACCACATAACCTGAACTGAGCATGGGTTACTTCACGGTAAAGGAGTAAGTTCCACGCGTTTTGTGACCATCAACCGAAACGACATGCCAGTCAACGTTATACACCCCTGGTTGCAGGCTTTGCTCCAGAGGGACAACAAGCTGTGTGTCGTTATCTTTATCATGGGTGGCTTTGCCGGTTCTGATGGTCTGCTTCTTGCTATCCGTAAGCGTTAAGCCACTGAATGCAGGTTCAATCCCTTCAGAAAAGTTGAGGGTCAGCGCCTTTACATTCGTGGTCGCTTGCGAACTGGCGGCCGGGATCTGCGTTTTTAAATGCGCATGAGCAAAGGCCAATGGTGTAGTCAACAGCATACTGACAAGAAGCAGAACATGACGGGTGCCTGCGGCAGTGAAGACCATATTAGTCATTCCTTTACGTTATGTATTTAGGGTCGAGGATAACGCTGTATAATGTGTGCGTCGAGTATGATCATCTGTGCTCTTGTCTTTCTGCGACGGGCTTAGTACCTTTTTCGGCGTGAACTCAGGAGAAAAGAATGAATACGAATCTGGCCCATCTCTCGCAAGAGGAAATGGACAAAGTGAATGTCGATCTGGCAGCGGCGGGTGTGGCGTTTAAAGAGCGCTATAATATGCCGGTTATTGCTGAAGTGGTCGAGCGGGAGCAGCCCGAACACCTGCGCACCTGGTTTCGCGAACGACTCATCGCCCACCGTCTGACATCTGTGAACCTTTCCCGCCTGCCTTATGAGCCGAAATCGAAATGACTACGAGTAGCGTGTTAAGGGTTATCGATACCGAAACCTGTGATTTGCAGGGCGGTATTGTTGAAATTGCCTCAGTGGATGTGGTGGACGGGCAAATTATTAACCCGCAGAGCCATCTGGTGCGCCCGGACAGACCCATCAGCCAGCAGGCGATGGCTATCCATCGCATCACGGAAGCGATGGTTGCGCATCAGCCGTGGATTGAAGAGGTGATCCCTCACTATTACGGTAGTGAATGGTATGTCGCCCATAATGCCAGTTTTGACAGACGCGTACTTCCCGAGATGCCCGGAGAATGGATATGCACCATGAAGCTGGCCCGCCGGTTATGGCCCGGCATTAAGTACAGCAATATGGCGCTCTATAAATCCCGCAAGCTGAGCGTACAGACGCCCGCAGGGTTGCATCACCATCGGGCATTATATGACTGCTACATTACGGCGGCTTTACTGATTGATATTATGAATACGTCGGGCTGGACGCCAGAACATATGGTGACGGTAACGGGTCGCCCTGCATTGATGACCACCTTTACCTTCGGGAAGTATCGCGGTAAAGCGGTTTCCGAAGTCGCTGAACGCGACCCCGGTTATTTGCGCTGGTTGTTTAATAACCTTGATAAGATGAGTCCTGAACTGCGTCTCACGCTAAAACACTATCTCGGTGAGCATTAATCCTGGCGTGAAGCTTTCAGGGTTCCCTGCGCCAGCCCGATAAGAAATGCATATTCCATCGCGACACCTTCCCAGGACTTAAACCTCCCCGATTTTCCGCCATGCCCGGAGTCCATATCGGTACAGAGCAGCAGAATATTGTCATCGGTTTTGAGCTCGCGTAATTTTGCCACCCATTTCGCCGGTTCCCAGTACTGTACCTGAGAATCGTGCAGACCCGTGGTCACCAGCAGGTGGGGGTATGGATGCGCGCCAACGTTATCGTAAGGACTGTAACTCTTCATATAATGGTAAAAAGTTTCATCCTGAGGATTGCCCCACTCTTCGAATTCACCTGTTGTCAGCGGGATAGATTCATCCAGCATCGTGGTCAGGGTGTCGACAAAAGGCACCTGCGCCACCACACCATGAAACAGCGAAGGACGTTCATTGATAACGGCACCCAGAAGCAGTCCACCCGCGCTCCCGCCCATACCGTAGCAGTATAAAGGGGAGCCATACCCCTGCGCGAGCAGGGAATCGGTGACGTCTATGTAATCATGGAAGGTATTTTTCTTCTTAAGGAATTTGCCGTCTTCATACCACTGCTGACCTAACTCCCCTCCTCCACGAATATGGGCAATGGCAAAAACAAAGCCGCGATCCAGTAAGCTCAGCCGGCTACTACTGAAATCTGCATCCATGCTCGCACCATAGGATCCATATCCATAAACCAGGAGTGGGTTCTCCCCTTTTCGGAAATACTTGTGGTTGTAGACAAGCGATACGGGGACTTCGACGCCATCACGCGCGCGTACCCACACATGTTCACTGCGATAATTCGACGCATCAAAACCGGCCACTTCCGACTGCTTAATGACACGACGTTCACCCGTATCCATATCCAGTTCGAACAGCGTGTCCGGCGTCGTCATGGAAGAGTAACCGTAACGCAGGCGCGAGGTTTCCGGCTCGGGATTATAGGCAACCCAGGTAACATACGCGGGATCATCGAAGGCAATTCCCGTTACCTCCCGCGTTTTACGGTTGATTTGACGAAGGCTGGTCAGCCCACGCTGACGCTCTTCAACCACTAACCAGTCGGTAAAAAGGGTAAACCCTTCCAGCATAATATTTTCGCGCGCCGGGATAAGCACTTCCCAGCGCCTTTCGTCACGGACTTTCGTCCGGTAGAGGCCGAAATTTTTACCGTCGCGGTTAGAACGCAGATAAAAGGTATGCTGGAAATGATCGAGGCTGTACTCATGGTCTTTGCGGCGTGGAAGAAAACAGAGTGGTTGCGCATCGGGCAGCTCCGCATCCAGGAGTAATACCTCACTGGTCGTTGCACTCGACAGATGAATAATGATGTAGTGCTGTGAGGTGGTTTTACCTAAGCCTACATAAAACGTATCGTCTTTTTCTTCGTAAATAAGCTCATCGGCGCTGGAAGGGGTGCCTACCGTATGCCGCCATACCTGATAAGGCAGCAGGGTTACAGCATGCTTTCGCACGTAATAGATTGTTTCTGAGTCATTCACCCAGACAAACTCAGGCGCGACATTGTCGAGCATTTCCGGGTACCAGTTCCCCGTTTCCAGATTACGAAACCGTAAGCCATACTGCCGTCTCGACAGATAATCCTCTGCCAGGGCCATTATTTTGTTGTCCGGGGTAATAGCAAAGCCCCCCAGCGTATAAAAATCACTATGGGCTGCACGTTTATTACCATCGAGCAGAACCTGCCACTCATCCCACTCAGCAGACAAGACAGACTGACGCTGGTAGATGGCATATTCACAGCCAGGTTCATAGACGTGTCTGTAACGATATCCATTTTTCACATAAGGAGCTGACACCTCACGCGGAGGGATACGGGCAATGATTTCCGCGAGCAGTTTATCCTGCAACGCCTGCTGGGACGCCATCACACGGCGACCATAATCATTTTCATCCCGGAGGTAGTCCAGCACTTCTGGCTGCGTTCGGGTATCGTCCCGTAGCCAGTAGTAGTTGTCCAGGCGCGTGTCACCATGCAGTGTCATGGTGTGAGGAAGTTGTTTAGCTTTCGGCGGCATAACATTTTACTTATTTATTCGACACTCTATAAGGTTGGCAAAAGCTGCCGCCGATGCAAGCGAAACGTGACAACAAGGTTACTGTGGCAGTGCGCGCTTCTGCTCCTGAAGATCGGCTTCAATGCCCTCGCGAACCTCCTGAGGGATCTTCAGCGCATCGCCTAATGCGGCGAGATAGCTACGCTCCATAAAATGGTCGATATCAATGGCAGCGCAGCTCAGGAAGTACACCTCCAACGCCTCTTCTTCATTTTTGATATCCCGGGCCAGGCGCTGAGGGTCCAACGGTTGTTCTATAGCCTGCGCCACCAGTAACCTGCCCTGTTGTTCCACGCCGGCTTCGCGCAGCTGCTGTTCAATAGCGGCACGTTCTTTATCATCAATGTGCCCGTCACTTTTTGCGGCGAACACCAGCGCAAGGATCAATCGTTCCGTTCGGACATCCAGCGGAGAGCTCGTCTGCCCGAACTGGGGTTCATCTTTATGCGCTGCCCTCACTTTATCTTTGTATTTGTTCCATAAAACAGTACCGGCGACCGCACCGCCTCCTGCCAGAAGCGCACTGGTGCCATATTTTGTGAGTAGCTTACGTGATGATTTACTCGAGACCAGTAAACCGGCGAGCCCGCCGAGTGCGCCGGGTACAAGCAGTTTTCCGAGCCCCTGATCGGTAGATGGTGAGCCCGACGCACTTTTTTGGCCGAGCAATGACTGGAGTTGATTTAACCAGTTTGACATGATGTCCCCCGCTTAAGCGATGCCAGAAAGGTTCAGCGTAAGCGAGGGTGTGTCAGGAAATGTCTAAGTCTGCAAAAGAAAAGAAAATTCTGTACGCTTACTGGTGCTGATATTCTGCTTTTCCCGCTTTACAGTCTACCTGGACGAGATAGTGAATATCCGTATTCTTACCGCGCACGGTCAGGGGCACGCGCCATTTATCTTCTTTACCCTGCACGGCTTTTGGGCTAATCCAGGCGACCGGATCGGCCTGCCCAAGTTTTTGCTGATCATCAGCCCAGCGAACAATGCGGTTTTGCAGATAGTCACGCTTGACGCTGGCAGCAATGCCCTCAGCGTTCATTCCCTCACAACCTGGAAAGGTTACTGATTTTTGGTTATCAATGGTGACCGTCTTATCGTCTGCCGCTGAAACCACGAAACTCCCTGCCAGTAACACCGTACCCATTAACACTCCTGCTAATTTCATGCTTTTCTCCTGTGCATATAGCCCATACAAAGCATGGTACAAATTACTGGCAGTGCAAGGTGAATCAGGCAGCAGAGCGCTTCGCTGCGCGTTTGATATCTACAGCCTGGCTTTCGTTATCCGCTTCAGCGGAAACAGCAGCCGACGGGGTGTCCTCTGCTTCAGCCGAGGGGAGCTTACCCGATCGGAAGATGTGGCTCAGAACATCTTTTTGCTCTGCAAGCCACATGGCCATTTGATCGCGCTGCACATCCTCAAATGCAACAGGTGCTTCGCCAAGCCAGGTCTCAAGTACCTCAGCAAGATCAAGCATTTTGTCGTAGGCATCCGCTTCCTTTTTGCTGGCAAAAGACATTTTTTCCTCACCGTTACGAATCACAACATATTTGACTTCAACCGCCATGATACAGCCCCTTACCTGTTTATATATACAGTATATTACCGCACCACTGCCCTGGATGCAAGTCGCAAAAGACATGCGCAAACGTTTTCGTATATACTGCGGCCAGGTTTTTTTGAGGGTGAAATGACGATGACTTGTTTAGGTACTGCGCTGCGTCCGGCAGCAACACGTGTGATGTTACTGGGTTCAGGAGAGCTCGGGAAGGAAGTGGCCATCGAGTGCCAGCGGCTTGGGATTGAAGTCATTGCCGTAGATCGCTATGCCGATGCGCCCGCCATGCAGATTGCGCATCGTAGTCACGTGATTAACATGCTTGACGGCGACGCGCTGAAGGCCGTCGTGGCGCAGGAAAAACCGCACTATATCGTGCCGGAAATTGAAGCGATTGCCACCGATATGCTGATTGAGCTGGAGTCTCAGGGCCAGCATGTCGTGCCGTGCGCCCGTGCGGCAAAACTGACCATGAACCGTGAGGGTATACGCCGTCTTGCTGCTGAAGAGCTGGCACTGCCAACCTCGAGCTACCGTTTTGCTGATAGCGAAGAGGCCTTCCGTGAAGCCGTCAGTGAAATAGGTTTACCCTGTATTGTTAAGCCGGTGATGAGTTCATCAGGCAAGGGTCAGAGCCTCATTCGCACCGCCGGACAGCTGGAAAAAGCCTGGGAGTATGCGCAGCAAGGTGGTCGTGCTGGTGCCGGCCGTGTCATTGTGGAAGGCGTCGTCAATTTTGATTTTGAAATTACCTTATTGACCGTCAGCGCCGTGGATGGCGTTCATTTCTGCGCCCCGGTGGGTCATCGTCAGGAGGACGGCGATTACCGCGAATCCTGGCAGCCGCAGCAGATGAGCGACGTGGCGCTCAAGCGCGCTCAGGAAGTGGCGCGCAAAGTGGTGCTGGCGCTTGGCGGGCATGGCCTGTTCGGCGTAGAACTCTTCGTGTGCGGCGATGAGGTGGTCTTCAGCGAAGTCTCTCCACGTCCCCATGATACCGGGATGGTAACATTGATTTCGCAGGACGTTTCAGAGTTCGCACTTCACGTGCGCGCCTTCCTGGACTTGCCGGTAGGTCAGATTCGCCAGTACGGGCCATCAGCCTCTGCGGTGATTCTGCCTCAGCTGAAAAGTAAGAATGTCACCTTTGATAACCTGCAGAATGCCGTTGGCGCAGGCCTGCAGGTGCGTCTGTTTGGCAAGCCGGAAATTGACGGGACGCGGCGTCTGGGCGTAGCGCTGGCGACAGCGAATTCCGTTGAAGAAGCGGTGGAACGTGCGAAGGCGGCGGCTACAGCGGTAAAAGTTTTTAGTTAACGCGTACCCTGGGATCATTCCCCGGTGCCGCGACTCCCGCGGTACCTTTCTGCCAACCCCGGTGCCGCTACGGGATAGTATTCCGCCATGAGACGCTGAAATCAGCCAGTGAAACGCGGTCAGCGCCGTACAGGGTATCGCCAGCCTTACTCCGGGCGCAGCAGGTTCTGTTGCCTGTAAAAAAGCCGGTGCAATGATATGCACCGGCTTTTATTTTTAACCAGGAACACAACCCGGGTTAAATAAACTTATTTCGCGCCTTCTACCGCTTCGCGAGCCAGTTTAGTAATACGGTCATAATCGCCAGCTTCAAGCGCATCGGCCGGAACCAGCCAGGAACCACCGATACACAGCACGCTTTTCAGCGCCAGATAGTCACGGTAGTTAGCCGGCGAGATACCGCCGGTCGGGCAGAAGCGCACCTGCGAGAAAGGACCTGCGATAGCCTGCAGCGCTTTGGTGCCGCCGTTCGCTTCAGCCGGGAAGAATTTGAACTCTTTCAGACCGTAGTCCATGCCCAGCATCAGTTCCGAAACGGTGCTGATACCCGGAATCAACGGGATGGTACCTTCCGTCGCGGCTTTGAGCAGCGGCTCAGTCAGGCCCGGGCTTATGGCAAACTGTGCGCCTGCTTCGGTCACTTCTTTAAGTTGCTGCGGGTTCAGCACGGTCCCGGCACCAATAATGGCATCCGGCACTTCTTTAGCAATCGCGCGGATAGCATCCATAGCGCATGCGGTACGCAGCGTCACTTCCAGCACGCGTACTCCGCCAGCTACCAGCGCTTTCGCCATCGGGACGGCGTGTTCCAGTTTGTTGACAACAATAACCGGCACAACCGGACCCGTTTTCAGGATTGCTTCTGCACTCGTTTTCCAATTTTTCATCAGAGTTTTTCTCTCGCCAGAACGAATAATCTTGTCGTTTTAAAAATCGATACAGGTTGCGCCCTGTTCCGCGCCGGACAATTTTTCCCGTAACGCGCCGAACATTTCGCGCCCCGTGCCTACGCGCATTGCGCTCAGGTCAGGAATATGTGGCTGACGTGCGGTCAGTTCGGCCTCATCGACCAGCAACGTAAGTTCGCCAGTTTGGCCGTTTACGCGAATCATGTCGCCATCACGCACTTTTGCCAGCAGCCCGCCGTCATACGCCTCAGGCGTGACATGGATGGCGGAAGGCACTTTACCTGATGCGCCGGAGAGGCGTCCATCGGTAACTAACGCTATTTTGAAACAGCGGTCCAATAATACACCAAGTGGCGGCATAAGTTTATGTAATTCTGGCATGCCGTTCGCTTTTGGTCCCTGATGGCGCACAACCACCACGCAATCCTTGTCCAGCAGCCCTGCCTCAAAAGCAGGTAACACGTCATGCTGGCTTTCAAAAACCACAGCCGGCGCTTCGATAACCTGATATTCAACCGGCACGGCGGAGGTTTTCATTACCGCACGGCCCAGGTTACCACTAAGCACTTTAGTACCGCCGTGGCGGGAGAATGGGGCATCGACCGTAGCAATGACCTGTGAATCGAGAGGGGCCATAGCGCCGTCGCGCCAGGCCAGTTCGCCGTTATTAAGCCACGGCTCCAGGGTGTAACGGGAGAGACCAAACCCAGCGACGGTATTGACATCTTCATGCAGCAAGCCGCCTTTGAGCAGCTCACGCATCAGTACCGGTACGCCGCCCGCCGCCTGGAAATGGTTAATGTCGGCCGGGCCGTTCGGGTAGAGTTTCGCCATTAATGGCACGACCTCAGAGAGCTCTGAGAAGTCATCCCAGTTGATAATGATGCCTGCCGCGCGGGCCATCGCAACGAGATGCATGGTGTGGTTTGTCGAACCGCCGGTTGCCAGCAGTGAGACAATGCCGTTCACCACGGCTTTTTCATCAATCATTTTACCAATCGGCATCCATTCACTGCCGTTACCGGTCAGTCGGGTCACCTGACGCGCGGCAGCGCTGGTCAGTGCTTCGCGAAGCGGCGCATCCGGGTGAACAAAGGAGGAACCCGGTAGCTGCATCCCCATAAACTCGATAACCATCTGGTTGGTGTTGGCGGTGCCGTAGAAGGTACAGGTGCCCGGTGCATGGTAAGAAGCCGCTTCGGACTCCAGCAGCGCCATACGATCGACCTTCCCTTCCGCATAGAGCTGGCGAATACGCACTTTCTCTTTATTGGGCAACCCGCTGGCCATCGGGCCTGATGGGACAAACACCGCCGGTAGGTGGCCAAATGAGAGGGCAGCCATTGCCAGACCCGGTACGATTTTATCGCACACGCCAAGGAAGAGTGCACCGTCGAACATGTTATGCGACAGACCCACCGCTGCTGACATGGCAATCACTTCACGACTCAGCAAAGAGAGCTCCATCCCGTCCTGCCCCTGCGTGACACCGTCACACATTGCAGGTACACCGCCCGCAACCTGACCAATCGCATTCACTGAATGCAGCGCCTTGCGAATAATGTCCGGGTAGGTCTCATAAGGCTGGTGTGCGGAGAGCATGTCGTTATAGGAGGTGATGATGGCAATATTGTTACGCAGCATGCTTTTCAGGCCCGCTTTATCTTCGGGCTGGCAGGCCGCGAAGCCATGCGCGAGATTGCCGCACGCCAGCGACGAGCGGTGCACTGTTTCGCTCTTCGCCTGTTCAATGCGTTTTAGGTAGGCTGACCGGCTTTCGCGGGAACGCTCTGCAATACGATTTGTTACGCGTAACAATACTGAGTTCATAAAAGCTCCTGAAAATTTATCTGTCCGGCGCTACGCGTTGCAGGCATTACCAGGGTGGATAAGATCACCGGGATTACTGCATCCGCGCGCCCCAAAGGCAAAATCGCTTCAGCCAGTGTAATAAAAAAAGCCCCGCTGGTGAATCCAGGCGGGGCTTGAAAGATGAAAAATTATCCGGAATTCTGTGTTAGATCATGTTACCGGTAAAATAACGTAACACACCTGTTCAGCCGTTACTCAAACTCGTTCCAAGAACGGCCATCACGGGTAATCATCGCGACGGACGCAACGGGTCCCCAGGTTCCCGCCTGATACGGTTTCGGAGAGTCATTATCCATCGCCCAGGCTTCCGTAATGGAATCCACCCATTTCCAGGCCTCTTCCACCTCATCACGACGAACAAACAGAGCCTGAATCCCACGCATGGTTTCCAGCAGCAGACGCTCGTAAGCATCCGCAAGATGCGTTTCATTAAAGGTTTCGGAATAACTCAGATCCAGCTTGGTTATCTGCAGATTATGCTTGTGATCAAGGCCCGGCACTTTATTAAGTACCTGAATATCTACACCTTCATCCGGTTGCAGGCGAATGGTCAGTTTGTTTTGCGGCAGATCCTGCCATGACTCTTTGAAAAGATTCAGTTCCGGCGTTTTAAAGTAGACGACAACTTCAGAACATTTGGTGGGCAGACGCTTACCGGTACGCAGGTAGAAAGGCACGCCCGCCCAGCGCCAGTTATCGATATCGACGCGAATAGCCACAAAGGTTTCAGTGTTACTGGACTTGTTCGCCCCCTCTTCCTCAAGGTAGCCCGGCACTTTTTTGCCCTGCGCAAAGCCCGCTGAGTACTGACCACGTACGGTTTTTTCACGCACGTTGGTGCGATCGATACGACGCAGTGATTTCAGCACTTTCACTTTTTCATCACGAATAGCGTCGGCGGTAAGGTCGGACGGCGGAGACATGGCAATCATGCACAGAATCTGCAGGAGGTGGTTCTGGATCATATCGCGCATCTGGCCGGCCTGGTCAAAATAGCCCCAGCGCCCTTCAATGCCCACCTCTTCGGCGACAGTGATTTCGACATGATCGATGGTGCGGTTATCCCAGTTATTCACAAACAGAGCATTCGCAAAACGCAGAGCAAGCAGGTTCAGGACGGTCTCTTTGCCAAGATAGTGGTCAATACGATAGACCTGGCACTCTTCAAAATATTCACCCACCTGATCGTTAATTTCACGTGAGGTGGCAAGCGAAGTGCCTAACGGTTTTTCCATCACCACGCGCGCAGGTTTGGCATTCAGTTTTGCTTCACCAAGACCTTTGCAGATGGCGCCAAAGGTGCTGGGCGGCATGGCGAAATAGTTAATGGTGGTACGTTCTTTCTGATTAAGCATTTTACCCAAGCGGGTAAAGGCTTTAACGTCGTTTACATCCAGGTTGCAAAAGTCCAGGCGCCCGCTCAGCGTGTCCCATAAACCTTCATCAATTTTCTCTTTCATGAAGGTTTCGAGCGCTTCACGCACGACTTTGGTGTAGGCTTCTTTATCCCAGTCCGCGCGTCCCACACCCAGGATGCGTGTATCAGGATGAATCTGCCCTGCTTTTTCAAGCTGGTACAGGGAAGGCAGCAATTTTCGGCGTGCGAGATCGCCTTTCGCGCCGAAAATGACCAGGTCACATGCCTGGGCTGTTTGCGTTACCGCCATGTCATTCTCCTCAGTTGGCTTTCCTGGTGCTTATGCCAGGCCTTAGTTGTAATTTTATTACACTGCACTGTACTGCTTTTACGTAAATCACGAAACCGCTAACGCTTATCATGCCGTGCGTTCTTTAATCACCCGGCTGAGATCTGGGTTTTCGCCCGGAAAACGCTGGATGTTTGCCAGATGCCGTGATGGGAAAATCCGACTGTGATCATGTTATGAAAAAAAACAACAACATTTCACGTTGTTACTTACCTTTCCACTACGCGGGGAGGTATATTCTTGCTAAAACGCTTTACGGTTTTACACTCCAGTGGAACCGTTTTACTGATGAGCACGCTGCTAAATGAACATGCTGGAAAAAATCCAGTCCCAACTGGAACACCTTAGCAAATCCGAGCGTAAAGTGGCGGAAGTGATTCTTGCCCTTCCGGACAAAGCCATTCACTCCAGTATCGCCGCCCTCGCTCAGGAAGCGGGTGTCAGTGAACCGACGGTCAATCGTTTTTGCCGCAGTCTTGATACCCGTGGATTTCCCGACTTTAAATTGCATCTGGCACAAAGCCTTGCCAACGGCACCCCCTATGTTAATCGCAATGTCGATGAAGATGACAGCGTAGAAGCATACACGGGGAAAATATTTGAATCCGCAATGGCAAGCCTGGATCATGTTCGCCAGTCGCTGGATATGGCTTCGGTAAACCGGGCTGTTGACCTTCTCACTCAGGCTAAAAAAATCGCTTTCTTTGGCCTCGGTTCCTCAGCGGCTGTCGCACATGATGCGATGAACAAATTTTTTCGCTTTAACGTTCCTGTCGTCTACTCCGACGACATCGTCCTGCAACGCATGAGCTGTATGAATTGCAGTGATGATGATGTGGTTGTGCTGATCTCCCATACGGGTCGTACTAAAAACCTTGTTGAGCTGGCGCAACTGGCACGTGAAAACGATGCCATGGTGATTGCGCTGACCTCCGCCGACACGCCGCTCGCCCGCGAAGCTACCCTTGCCATCACTCTGGATGTGCCTGAAGACACGGATATCTATATGCCGATGGTATCGCGCCTGGCGCAACTGACGGTGATTGATGTACTTGCGACGGGTTTCACATTGCGACGGGGCGCAAAATTCAGGGATAACTTGAAGCGTGTCAAAGAAGCGCTCAAAGAATCGCGCTTTGATAAGGAGCGTTTTATCACAGGCGATAAACATTAATAGTAATAACAAAGTTGTAACATCTTTAGCTATTCGGTTAAATTCATTGTTCGCCGCTCTGGCGTAGCACGAAACCGAATTCATGTTCACGCAACACCTGGTTGTTCAGACAACGGAGTATTACATGTCCAGAAGGCTTCGCAGAACCAAAATCGTTACCACACTTGGCCCGGCTACTGACCGCGACAATAATCTTGAAAAAGTTATCGCTGCGGGTGCCAACGTGGTGCGAATGAATTTTTCTCACGGCACCGCAGAAGATCATAAATTACGTGCAGACAAAGTACGTGAAATTGCGGCAAAACTGGGACGCCATGTCGCTATCCTTGGCGATCTGCAAGGGCCAAAAATCCGTGTGTCGACCTTTAAGGAAGGGAAAGTCTTCCTCAATATTGGCGACAAATTCCTGCTGGATGCCAACCTTGGCAAGGGCGAAGGCGATAAAGAAAAAGTCGGCATTGACTATAAAGGCCTGCCCGCTGATGTTGTCCCTGGCGATATCCTGCTGCTTGATGATGGCCGGGTGCAGCTTAAAGTGCTGGAAGTTCAGGGCATGAAAGTTTTCACGGAAGTGACCGTAGGCGGGCCACTTTCCAATAATAAAGGCATCAACAAACTGGGCGGCGGTCTTTCTGCTGAAGCACTGACGGAAAAAGATAAAGCAGACATCGTGACAGCGGCGATGATCGGGGTTGATTACCTCGCGGTCTCTTTCCCGCGCTGTGGGGAAGACCTGAACTATGCGCGTCGCCTGGCGCGGGATGCAGGATGTGATGCCAAAATCGTCGCCAAGGTTGAACGTGCGGAAGCCGTTTGTAGCCAGGATGCGATGGATGACGTGATCCTCGCCTCCGACGTTGTGATGGTCGCGCGTGGCGATCTGGGGGTGGAGATCGGCGACCCGGAACTGGTCGGTATTCAAAAAGCATTGATTCGTCGTGCCCGTCAGCTTAACCGCTCCGTCATCACGGCAACCCAGATGATGGAATCGATGATCACTAACCCGATGCCAACCCGTGCAGAGGTTATGGACGTGGCTAACGCCGTGCTGGATGGTACTGATGCCGTGATGCTGTCTGCAGAAACCGCAGCTGGCCAGTATCCGGCTGAAACCGTTGCCGCCATGGCGCGTGTATGCCTTGGCGCGGAAAAAATTCCGAGCATCAACGTCTCCAAGCACCGCCTGGACATTCAGTTCGACAACGTAGAAGAAGCGATTGCGATGTCTGCAATGTACGCTGCTAACCATCTGAAAGGGGTGACGGCGATTATCTCGATGACAGAATCAGGCCGCACGGCGCTGATGACATCGCGAATCAGCTCCGGTCTGCCGATTTTCGCCCTCTCCCGCCACGAACGTACGCTGAACCTCACGGCGCTTTACCGTGGCGTTACGCCGGTCTACTTCGACAGCGTGAATGAAGGCGTTGCCGCCGCTAACGATGCGGTCAATCTGCTGCGTGATAAAGGCTATCTGATTTCCGGCGATCTTGTCATCGTCACCCAGGGTGACGTAATGAGCACCGTAGGTACAACCAACACCACCCGTATTCTGACCGTAGAATAAGGGCAGTGAAAAAAGCCCCGCACGCTGCGGGGCTTTTTTATCTCTTCTACTTCTTCGGAAAGAGCTCTTTACGTTTATAAGGCTCTTTATCTCCGGGTTTTCGCGTTTTAAGCAACTTTAAAATCCAGGTGTACTGTTCGGGGTTCGGCCCTACCAGTAATTCCACCTCTTCGTTCATACGACGGGCAATGGTGTTGTCATCCGCGCTATTCAGATCGTCCATTGGCGGGCGAACATGAATAGTGAGACGGTGTGATTTTGCGTCATAAACGGGGAACAGCGGCACAATACGGGCGCGGCATACTTTCATCAGGCGACCAATCGCCGGAAGCGTGGCTTTGTAAGTGGCAAAGAAATCCACGAACTCACTGTGCTCCGGCCCATGATCCTGGTCGGGCAGATAATAGCCCCAGTACCCCTGACGTATGGAGTGAATGAAGGGTTTGATGCCGTCATTTCTGGCATGCAGACGTCCACCAAAACGGCGACGCACGCTATTCCAGACATAGTCAAATACCGGGTTTCCCTGATTATGAAACATCGCGGCTATATTGCGCCCCTGCGACGCCATTAGCATCGCCGGGATATCGACGCCCCAGCCGTGTGGCACAAGAAAAATGACATTCTCGTTGTTTTCCCGCAGTTCATCGATAATGGCCTGCCCCTGCCATTTCACACGCGGCAGCACTTTTTCCGGTCCGCGCAGTGCCAGCTCCGCCATCAACACCATCGCCTGAGGTGCGGTGGCGAACATGTCGTCGATCAACGCCTCACGTTGCGCATCGCTTTGCTCAGGAAAACAGTACAGCAGGTTAATTTGCGCGCGACGGCGCGCACTTTTGCCAAGCTTACCGGCAAGACGTCCAAGCTTACCCAACAGCGGATCGCGCAGCGAAGGGGGGACCATAGCAATACCTGCAAAGGCCAGCACGCCCAGCCATGCGCCCCAGTAACGCGGATGGCGAAATCCCTTTTCAAACTCGGGTATGTATTCAGAATTATTTTTCTTGGTTTCCATGCATATTCCGCAGGCAGACAGGTATCAAAATAAAAAGTAGGCACAGTGTAGCGAGGCGCGCCGGATCCTACAAAAGAAAAAGCCGGCGCGCATGCGGCCGGCTCTCCGGGATGCAACCCTTAATCAAAGCGGAGCTGTGGGAGCACTTCTTTAACCTGCGCCAGGTAATCGCGACGATCTGACCCTGTCAGACCCTCCGTTCTTGGCAGCTTCGCGGTTAACGGGTTGACGGCCTGCTGGTTAATCCACACTTCATAGTGCAAATGTGGTCCGGTAGAACGTCCGGTATTACCAGAAAGCGCAATGCGATCGCCACGCTTCACTTTTTGCCCTTCTTTGACCAGCAGTTTTCGCAGGTGCATGTACCGCGTGGTATAGGTGCGGCCATGACGCACGGCAACGTAGTATCCTGCCGCGCCGCTGCGTTTCGCCACTACCACCTCACCGTCACCGACAGAGAGCACCGGCGTGCCTTGCGGCATGGCGAAATCAACGCCTTTATGCGGTGCAACCCGCCCGGTTACGGGGTTGAGTCGACGTGGATTGAAGTTAGAGGAGACGCGGAATTGTTTCGACGTCGGGAAACGCAAAAAGCCCTTCGCCAGGCCCGTGCCGTTACGATCGTAGAATTTGCCATCTTCAGCGCGAATCGCGTAGTAATCTTTGCCATCTGAGCGCAGACGAACACCCACCAGCTGGCTTTGTTCCTGCTTGCCCTGAAGCATTTCGCGGGACATCAGTACCGAAAATTCATCGCCTTTTTTCAGCTTACGGAAGTCCATTTGCCACTGCATGGCTTTAATAACCGAACTGATTTCGCCACTGCTCAGGCCCGCATCACGGGCGCTGCTGACAAAACTTCCCCCGACAGTCCCTTTCAGCACTGAATTAACCCAGTCTCCTTTCTGAAGTTCGCTGGTCATTTTAAAACCGCCATCAACGCGGTCATACGTGCGGGTTTCGCGGCGGGACATCTCCCAGGTCAGTCGCTGAAGATCGCCTTCGGCCGTCAGGGTCCAGGAGAGTTGTTGACCGATTTTCATATTTCGCAGGTCTTTATCAGCGGCAGCAAGCTGGCTGATATCACCCATCTCAATACCGTACTGATTCAGAATGCTGCTGAGGGTATCACCGGTAGAAACAACATATTCGTGCACGCCCGCTTCGTTCGCGGTTTTATCATCAAGCTCGTCCTGAGGAATGTCTTCAACTTCATCCGGCATAGACTGGTCTATTGGTTCGCTCGCCTCAGGCAGCAGCGATCGGATTTCATTCTTTTCAAGCGTAATGGCTTTGACGATAGGGGCAGGTTCGGTGTGTTCAGGGTGGTAAACATACGGACGCCAGACGGCGACCGTAAGGGTGAGAACTGTAAGTGACCCCAGCATTACGCGGTGGGGTCGGGGCAGATTATTAAATGCCAGGGCGACAGAGCGGGCTATCTGTTGCACGTATCCACTTCCTCGTTAATCTCCTTTCAGGCAGCTCGCATACTGGCTCGACAGCAGGGTCAGGAACTTTGAATAGCTCTCTTTACCAAGCTGGACAGGGGTTCCCAGGGGATCCAGGGTGCCCATTCGGACAGAGGTCCCTCTGGCAACCGCTTCAACGACGGCTGGCCTGAACTGTGGCTCAGCAAAAACGCAGGTTGCTTTTTGCTCAACCAACTGTGTTCTGATTTGATGTAAACGCTGCGCACCGGGTTGAATTTCAGGGTTGACGGTAAAGTGACCCAGCGGGGTCAGCCCGTAATGTTTTTCAAAGTAGCCGTATGCGTCGTGAAAAACGAAATAACCCTTACCCTTCAACGGTGCCAGCTCGCTACCAACCTGCTTGTCGGTCTGAGCTAAGTTTGCCTCAAACGCTTTCAGATTGGCATCCAGCCGGGCTCGGCTTTGCGGCATAAGTTCCACTAATTTATCGTGGATTGCAACCGCCGACATCCGCGCAATCTCCGGTGAAAGCCACAGGTGCATGTTGTAATCACCATGATGATGATGCTCGTCACTATTTTCATCGCCATGATCGTGTCCGGCATGATCATGCTCGTCGTGATCGCTCCCTTTCATGAGCAGAGGTTTCACCTCCGGCAGTGTCGCCATGACCACTTGTTTAGCGGCGGGTATCTGTTGGGCAGATTTGTCCATGAAAGCTTCCATGTCCGGGCCGACCCAAAAGACTAACTCCGCGTTATTTAAGCGTTTTACATCGGATGGGCGCAGAGCATAATCATGTTCTGAGGCGCCATCCGGAAGTAAAACTTCGGTCGTAGTAACCCCATCAGCGATAGCGGAAGCGATGAAGCCAAGCGGTTTCAACGAGGCGACAACGGCGGCGTTTGCGGTGCCTGAAACTGCCCCTAACAGAGCGGTGGAGAGTGTTGCGCAAAGAAGCGTATTTTTATGTAACATAGTGCGACTAATTATCGTAATGAATGGGTGGTATGTGATATTATAACATTCTATCACTTGTGCAACCCCTTAAACGCTATGACTAATTTGATAACGCTTGAAAATGTCTCGGTCAGTTTTGGTCAAAGACGCGTCCTGTCTGATATTTCGCTCAATCTGGAACCGGGTAAAATATTGACCTTGCTGGGTCCAAATGGGGCGGGGAAATCGACGCTTGTACGTGTCGTGCTGGGACTGGTAGCACCGGATTCCGGCACTATCAAGCGCGGCCCTCGACTACAAATCGGCTATGTGCCGCAAAAATTATATCTGGATGCCACCCTCCCCCTGACCGTCGGGCGATTTATGCGGTTGCGTCCGGGTACGCGGAAAGCCGATCTTCTGCCGGCGCTCAAGCGCGTTCAGGCAGCACATCTCATTGATGCGCCAATGCAGAAACTCTCCGGCGGCGAAACCCAGCGCGTTCTGCTGGCGCGCGCTTTGCTTAATAAACCGGAGCTGTTGGTATTAGATGAACCCACGCAGGGTGTGGATGTTAATGGCCAGGTCGCTCTCTACGATCTTATCGATAAGCTACGTCGCGAGCTCCATTGCGCTGTGTTAATGGTTTCCCATGATTTGCATCTGGTAATGGCAAAGACCGATGAAGTGCTGTGCCTGAATCATCATATCTGCTGTTCGGGTGCGCCAGAGGTCGTCTCGATGCATCCCGAATTCATCTCTATGTTTGGCCCGCGCGGCGCTGAGCAACTGGGTATCTATCGTCACCAACATAACCATCGCCATGATTTACAAGGGCGCATTATTTTACGTCAGGGAAATGGACGCGAATGATTGAATTACTGTTGCCCGGCTGGTTTGCCGGGATTCTGCTTGCCTGCGCTGCGGGTCCCCTGGGTTCTTTTGTCGTCTGGCGTCGGATGTCTTATTTTGGCGATACCCTCGCACATGCATCGTTGCTGGGAGTGGCCTTTGGCCTGCTTCTGGATGTGAACCCTTTTTATGCCGTTATCGCGGTAACGTTACTGCTGGCAGCGGGCCTCGTCTGGCTGGAAAAGCGACCGCATCTGGCGGTGGATACGCTGCTTGGTATCATGGCTCACAGCGCACTCTCGCTTGGTATGGTGGTAGTGAGCCTGATGTCGAACATTCGTGTTGACCTGATGGCTTATCTTTTTGGAGATCTTCTTGCCGTTACCCCGCAGGATCTCATTGCCATTGCGCTTGGGGTCTCGGTGGTTATCGCTATTCTTCTCTGGCAATGGCGCAGTCTGCTTTCCATGACTATCAGTCCGGAACTGGCCTTTGTTGACGGGGTTAAAATTCAGCGTGTGAAATTATTACTGATGCTGGTGACGGCCCTGACCATCGGTGTGGCAATGAAATTTGTCGGCGCACTGATTATCACCTCACTGTTAATCATCCCCGCCGCTACAGCCCGTCGTTTCGCGAAGACGCCTGAACAAATGGCCGGTGTGGCGGTAGTCATAGGGATGATTTCTGTTACCGGTGGATTAACCTTCTCGGCCTTTTACGATACGCCCGCAGGCCCTTCCGTGGTGCTGTGTGCGGCGCTGATGTTTGTGCTTACGATGGTGAAAAAGGCAGCCAACTGAATTTCAACTCCCTTTAGCAGAACCTCCCCGCCCACGCGGGGAGCCTGCCTGTCGCGCGCCGAAGGATATCTCATCCTCCTCCCCTTGTGGTTTTAAATTTGCACCCTGTGATCTTTTTCTCACTTCGGGACTTCTCTGACGGTGCGCGCACCTAAGCCCTTCTAAAGTTTAATCAGGGAGTTACTTCAAAGGGTAAGGAGAGGCCAGCCAGACGGGAGGTGCATATGCTACTCATCGGAACAGGCATCCTTTTGTTAATTATCCTGCTGGCGGTCGTGGTTTCCCGATCAGCCATGCAGGATATAGAAAATGACTATTGACCGCCTGAAGGGCGTTTCAGGGGAGTGCGGGCGGGGTAATACCGAAGTGGTTCCAGGCACGTACCGTGGCCATACGCCCGCGCGGCGTGCGCTGCAAAAAACCCTGCTGGATAAGATAAGGCTCAAGCACGTCTTCAATGGTTTCGCGCTCTTCGCCAATGGCGGCGGCGAGGTTATCCAGCCCTACCGGTCCGCCGAAGAACTTATCAATCACCGCCAGAAGCAGTTTACGGTCCATATAATCAAAGCCTTCAGCATCCACATTCAGCATATCCAGCGCCTGCGCCGCCACATCCACCGATATGGCACCATCATGTTTCACTTCAGCAAAATCCCGCACGCGGCGTAACAGACGGTTGGCGATACGTGGGGTCCCGCGTGCGCGTCTGGCCACTTCCAGCGCGCCATCGTCGCTCATATCAAGGCCCATAAAACGTGCGCTTCGCCCGACGATATGCTGCAGATCGGCCACCTGATAAAACTCAAGGCGCTGAACAATTCCGAAACGATCGCGCAGCGGCGAGGTTAAGGAGCCTGCCCGTGTGGTCGCACCAATCAGCGTAAAGGGGGGTAAATCGATTTTGATTGACCGCGCCGCCGGCCCCTCACCAATCATAATATCGAGCTGGTAGTCTTCCATTGCGGGGTAGAGCACTTCTTCGACGACCGGCGAGAGCCGATGAATTTCATCGATAAACAGAACATCATGCGGCTCAAGGTTAGTCAGCATTGCGGCGAGATCGCCCGCCTTCTCCAGCACCGGTCCGGACGTGGTACGCAGATTGACGCCCATCTCATTAGCCACGATGTTTGCAAGCGTGGTTTTCCCCAGACCCGGTGGGCCGAAGATCAACAGGTGATCCAGCGCATCACCGCGCTGTTTCGCCGCCTGAATGAATATTTCCATCTGCGATCGCACCTGTGGCTGACCGACATACTCAGCCAACATCTTCGGGCGAATAGCTCTGTCCGCAACCTCTTCCGCAGTCATACTGCCAGGGGAAATCAGACGGTCTGCTTCTATCATCCTTTACCTCACAACGCGGCGCGTAATGCTTCGCGGATTAGCGATTCACTGCTGGCATCGGATTTAGCGATTTTGCTTACCATCCGGCTGGCTTCCTGAGGTTTATAGCCCAGCGCCACCAATGCCGCAACGGCTTCCTGTTCCGCATCATCCGCCGTCGGACCTGATGGCGAAGTCAGTACCAGATCAGCTGCCGGCGTAAAGAGATCGCCATGCAGACCTTTAAAGCGGTCTTTCATTTCAACAATCAGACGCTCAGCGGTTTTTTTTGCCGATACCCGGCAATTTTATCAGCGCCGCAGGATCTTCACGCTCCACCGCATTAACAAACTGCTGTGCGTTCATACCGGAGAGAATTGCCAGTGCGAGCTTTGGCCCGACGCCGTTGGTTTTGATTAACTCACGAAACAGCGTGCGCTCCTGCTTATTGTTAAAACCAAACAGCAGATGCGCGTCTTCACGCACCACAAAATGGGTGAAGACCACCGCCTCTTTACCGGCTTCAGGTAGTTCGTAGAAGCAGGTCATTGGCATATGCACTTCGTAACCCACGCCTCCGACTTCCATCAATACCAGAGGGGGCTGCTTTTCAAGAATAATGCCTCTGAGTCTGCCTATCACATGACGCTCCTGCGTAAGGGCCGAAGAAAATATGGGGTATCATAAAAAAAGGCTGGATAGATATCCAGATGAAAAACAGCGAATCATGGCGCGAGCGTGAATTAACCCGCCGTTTCTACCCTACCCTGATGCGATAACGTCGCGGTGCTGGCCCATCAGGGGCCCTTTTTCTGGCGCACATGATAGGTAATACAGTCCACCCTGCACATTTTGCGCCCAGACCTGACGCGTTCACAGGTGCGGAATGTTGCGCATACGCGATACCTGTCACCAATGAATCGCTGCGCTTCATCGCCATCTTCCGTCTCCAGCAGGAGCTGACGTTTGGGGGTACAAACCCGGAAAATCAGCCTCTGCGCCCTCCTGCGCCTCGCAAAGCGATGTATCAGCCAGGTAAAACTGACGAAAGCCAGGATTGCCCATGCCATGATGAGCGCCGGGATCCGGCTTGGAATAAAGAAAAGGTCGTCGCAGGGTTTGGCAATAGCGGGACGGTTTTGCACGACGTGCATGCAGAGTAGCGCATCCGGCGGCAGGCGCGCTTTATCAACGTGCCAGTGCCAGGTTTTCGCCCCAGCCCGCCAGCTGACATCGTACGCATATTGCGCCGAGCAATCTTTTCTGCCGCGAAAATAAGTGCAGGTGTCATACCATTGCCGCTCGGCACTGCTGGTTACTTGCAGCCCGGACACCCTGGCCATGGAAACCGTACTGGTTCGATACCAGGGATACTCGGACCAGAACACATACCCGTTCAGAACGAGGAAAAGAATAAAAAGCGCTTTTATTACCCGCGACATCGCTGACCTCGTCACAACAGGGTTTAGCGCAGCCGTCCCCGCGCCAGATTCAGCCGGGAGTCGCTCATCTGCATCGCATTCTGACTGACATGGCAATGCGTAATCGCAATGGCAAGGGCATCGGCAGCATCCGCCTGCGGGTTCGCCGGCAGCTTCAGTAGGGTACGCACCATGTGCTGAACCTGCGTTTTTTCTGCACCACCGTTCCCGACCACCGTCTGCTTGACCTGGCGAGCGGCATACTCAAAAACGGGCAGGTCCTGATTGACGGCGGCAACGATGGCCACGCCGCGCGCCTGGCCAAGCTTCAGGGCTGAATCAGCATTTTTGGCCATAAAGACTTGTTCGATAGCAAAATAATCGGGCTGGAACTGGGTGATGATTTCCGTCACCCCTGCGTAAATCAGCTTCAGGCGCGAGGGTAAATCATCGACTTTGGTACGGATGCATCCGGAGCCCAGGTAGGACAGTTGCCTGCCTACCTGGCGGATCACACCGTAACCGGTGACGCGCGACCCCGGATCGATACCGAGAATAATAGACATCACGCATCTCCTTTTAACGGTTCAGAGCGTCTCATTACAGCGTTGCTGCAACCTCATCAGAGATCTCACCGTTATGGTAAACTTCCTGAACATCGTCGCAGTCTTCAAGCATATCAATCAGACGCAGCAGTTTTGGTGCCGTTTCTGCATCCATGTCCGCTTTGGTTGAGGGGATCATTGACACTTCAGCCGCGTCCGCTTTCAGGCCCGCCGCTTCCAGCGCATCACGCACTGTACCCATCTCTTCCCAGGCCGTATAAACGTCGATTGCGCCGTCATCATAGGTCACCACGTCTTCGGCACCCGCTTCCAGCGCCGCTTCCATGATGACGTCTTCGTCGCCTTTCTCGAAGGAGATAACGCCTTTTTTACTGAACAGATATGCGACTGAGCCGTCAGTGCCCAGGTTACCACCCGTTTTGCTGAAAGCGTGACGCACTTCGGCAACGGTACGGTTACGGTTATCGGAAAGGCACTCCACCATCACCGCTGTGCCGCCAGGACCGTAACCTTCATAAATGATGGTTTCCATGTTTGCATCTTCATCACCGCCAACGCCACGCGCAATGGCGCGGTTCAGGGTGTCACGCGTCATGTTGTTGGACAGCGCCTTATCAATCGCCGCACGCAGGCGTGGGTTAGAGCCCGCATCCCCGCCGCCGAGACGGGCCGCGGTGACCAGTTCACGAATGATTTTAGTGAAGATTTTACCGCGCTTGGCATCCTGTGCCGCTTTGCGGTGCTTGGTGTTGGCCCATTTACTATGACCTGCCATAACTATTTCCTCAAAATTATCCTGCGCCTTTCAGCTACCAGATGCGTTGGCTACGACCGCTCATACCTGTCACTTACCACTGTAAGCTCCTGGCGATTCGCGGTCTTGCCGCCTTCCTGGAAACCGGATGGTCTGGAAATTAATTAACGTTAATTACAAATTCTTCAATTGCCTGCCGGTTACTCCATGATTTGGTTAATGCAGCCGCTTCTGGCGCATCAACCCAGCGGTAAGCCAGGTGTTCTGTAAACACGATGGCGCGCTCATGGGGAAGCGCAAGACAGAACCAGGATTCTGTATTGCGCTCAATACCCGGGGCGTATCGATGACGTAAATGACTAAAAATTTCAAACTCCACCGTGCGTTGACAGTCCATCAAGGTCAGTTGCTCTTTCGCAACGTTAATCGTGACCTCTTCCTCTACTTCGCGCACGGCGGCCTGCGACGGGAGCTCCCCCTCTTCCAGACTTCCGGTAACCGACTGCCAGAAATCAGGATCGTCACGTCGCTGTAGCATCAGCACCCGCTTCGTGTCCTGAGCATAGATAACAACCAGCACAGAAACAGGGCGCTTGTACACTTTATCCTTCACACTGCCTCGTTGTTGGCTGCCCTCGTTCATCCCATTTACATAGTCATCTATGCTCATGAGAATTCACTCAGTTGCCGCCGCGATGCAGGGCGAAGGATTTCGTGTAGATAAGCCATATCAGTTTTTCTCTTCCTTTTTCACCACTTCGATACCCAGCTCGGTTAAAGATGCCGGGTTAGCAAAGCTCGGTGCTTCTGTCATCAGACAAGCAGCGGCGGTGGTTTTCGGGAAGGCAATCACATCACGAATGTTGTCGGTTCCGGTCAGCAGCATGGTCAGACGGTCAAGACCGAAGGCCAGGCCCGCATGCGGCGGGGTACCATATTTCAGCGCATCAAGCAGGAAGCCAAATTTCTCACGCTGTTCCTGCTCGTTGATGCCCAGGATGCCGAACACGGTCTGCTGCATCTCACCGCTGTAAATACGTACGGAACCGCCACCCACTTCATAACCGTTGATGACCATATCGTAGGCGTTAGCCACCGCTTCTTCCGGTGCTGCTTTCAGCTCGGCTGCGGTCATGTCTTTAGGTGAGGTGAAGGGGTGGTGCATCGCCGTCAGGCCACCTTCGCCATCGTCTTCAAACATCGGGAAGTCGATAACCCACAACGGTGCCCATTTGTTTTCATCGGTCAGGCTGAGATCTTTACCCAGTTTCAGACGCAGCGCGCCCAGCGCATCGGCAACCACTTTTTTGTTGTCAGCGCCGAAGAAGATCATGTCGCCATCCTGCGCACCGGTGCGTTCCAGAATGGCTTCCACAATCTCTGAATTCAGGAACTTGGCTACCGGGCTGTTAATGCCTTCCAGCCCTTTAGCGCGTTCATTAACCTTGATGTACGCCAGTCCTTTCGCGCCATAAATCTTCACGAAATTGCCGTACTCATCGATAAGCTTACGGGTCAGGGCCGCGCCACCGGGCACACGCAGAGCCGCCACGCGTCCTTTAGGATCGTTGGCCGGGCCTGCAAAGACAGCAAACTCAACGGATTTCAGCAGATCCGCTACGTCCACCAGCTCCATCGGGTTACGCAGATCCGGCTTATCGGAGCCGTAACGGCGCTCGGCTTCAGCAAAGGTCATGATCGGGAACTGCCCCAGATCCACGCCTTTAATATCCAGCCACAGCTTGCGAATCAAATCTTCCATCACTTCGCGTACCTGCGGTGCGGTCATGAAAGAGGTTTCGACGTCGATCTGGGTGAACTCCGGCTGGCGGTCAGCACGCAGGTCTTCGTCACGGAAGCATTTAACAATCTGGTAGTAACGGTCAAAACCGGACATCATCAACAGCTGTTTGAACAGCTGAGGTGACTGCGGCAGTGCGTAAAACTTACCTTTATGCACGCGGCTTGGCACCAGGTAGTCACGAGCGCCTTCCGGCGTCGCTTTGGTCAGCATCGGCGTTTCGATGTCCAGGAAGCCGTGGTCATCCATAAAGCGACGCACAAAGCTGGTGATTTTCGCTCGGGTTTTCAGACGCTGCGCCATTTCCGGGCGACGCAGATCGAGATAGCGGTATTTCAGACGCGCTTCTTCGGTGTTGACCTGATTGGAGTCCAGCGGCAACGGCTCGGAACGGTTGATAATGGTGAGTTCTGTGGCAAAGACCTCGACTTCACCCGTTGCCATGTCGCTGTTGACGTTTTTCTCGTCGCGCGCACGCACCGTGCCGGTGACGACGATGCAGAACTCATTACGCAGTTCAGAGGCCAGCTTAAAGGCTTCTGCATCCGGATCGAAGAACACCTGAACGATGCCTTCGCGGTCACGCATATCGATGAAAATAAGGCTGCCGAGATCACGACGACGGTTGACCCAACCACACAAAGTCACCTGCTGCCCGACGTGGGTCTTACGCAGTTGCCCGCAATATTCTGTACGCATGAGATATCCCTTAACTTAGCCGCAGGCTGTTTGTTGCCTGCCCTGCAGGCGACGTTATCGCAGCTTTAGCTGAATGTCACAACTGGATGAAAAAAGGCGGCTATTATACTGGAAATAATGGCTGACGATAAGCCCGATACTGCCTGTACGCGCGTTTGCTGCACGCTTAGCGGCTATTCTCACAAAAATTAACAAAAATTGTAAACCGTGCAGGAGTGCGTACCGGGTAAGGTAATGTGATGCCGTTCATATTCCAGGAGTAATTATGCTGCAACTTGATGCCACAAAAACCGCGCTGGTCGTTATCGATTTACAGGAAGGTATTCTGCCTTTCGCCGGCGGACCCTATAGCGCAGCCCAGGTGGTCTCCCGCTCCGCTAAACTGGCGGATAAATTCCGTGCCGCAGGTGCGCCCGTTATGCTGGTGCGCGTGGGCTGGTCGGCGGATTTTGCTGAAGCATTAAAACAGCCGGTGGATGCTGCAGCAGGCGGACATGCCCTGCCTGAAAACTGGTGGGACTACCCCGCGGCTTTGGGTAAACAGGAGAGCGATATTGAAGTGACCAAACGCCAGTGGGGGGCTTTTTACGGCACCGATCTTGAGCTGCAACTGCGCCGCCGTGGCATTGAAACCATCGTGCTGTGCGGTATCTCAACCAACATTGGCGTCGAGTCAACTGCCCGTAACGCATGGGAACTGGGCTTCAGTCTGGTGGTTGTCGAAGATGCCTGTGCCGCCGCAACCGCTGAACAACACCAGGGGAGCATGACAAACATCTTCCCGCGCATTGGCCGCGTTCGCACAACAGACGAGATCCTCGCCGCGCTATGATCTATCTTGGCCTTCCACAGTGGTCGCACCCCAAATGGGTGCGCATGGGTATCACCGGGCTTGAAGAGTACGCCCGACACTTTAACTGCGTGGAGGGTAACACGACGCTTTACGCCCTGCCGAAAGCAGAAATCGTTCAGCGCTGGCGGGAACAGACACAAGATAATTTCCGTTTTTGCTTTAAATTCCCGGCCACCATTTCCCATACCGCCTCGCTGCGCCAGTGTGGCGATTTGACGCTGGAATTTTTTACCCGCATGACGCCTCTGGCCGATCGCATCGGCCAGTACTGGTTACAGCTTCCGGCTACGTTTGGTCCGCGCGACATGCCTGCGCTTTGGGCTTTTCTGGATAGCTTACCGGCGGAATTTACCTATGGCGTGGAAGTGCGCCACCCGTCGTTTTTTGCCAAAGGCGATGATGAACGCTTTCTCAACCGTGGGCTGCATCAGCGTAACGTCAACCGCGTGATCCTCGACAGCCGCCCGGTTCATTGCGCCATACCGCATAGTGAAGCGGTGAGAGAGGCGCAACGGAAAAAACCGAAAGTCCCGGTGCACGCGCTGGTCACCGCACATAACCCAATGGTGCGCTTTATCGGTAGCGATAACATGCTACAGAACCGCGAATTATTTGCGGTCTGGCTGGAAAAACTGCCCTTATGGGAAAAGACCACCACGCCTTATCTCTTTCTGCATACGCCGGATATTGCCCAGGCTCCTGAGCTTGTGGATACCTTATGGCACGATTTGCAGCAGGCCGTGCCTTCTGTTGGCACTCCTCCGTCCATCCCTTCGCAATCTTCTCTTTTCTGAATGGATTACCTATCATTGTAAAGCCATCAGGTATTAAAGGGAGTTTGTATGGTTAGCGCGCTGTATGCCGTGCTGGGTGCGTTACTGCTCATTAAGTTTTCTTTTGATGTTGTTCGTCTGCGGATGCAATACCGCGTCAGCTATGGCGACGGTGGGTTCAGCGAGCTGCAAAGTGCAATCCGCATTCACGGAAACGCGGTGGAGTACATCCCCGTTGCGTTGATCCTGTTGCTGTTTATGGAAATGAATGGCGCCGAAACCTGGATGGTTCATGTGTGCGGCATTCTGCTGATTGTCGGGCGACTGATGCACTACTATGGTTTTCATCATCGCCTGTTTCGCTGGCGGCGTTCAGGCATGAGCGCCACCTGGTGTGCCCTGCTGCTGATGGCGCTTGCCAACCTGTGGTATATGCCGTGGGAGTTGGTTTTCTCCCTGCGTTAGCGCACAATACGCCACTTTGTTTTCCCAGGTATTTACATTATGTCTAACCGCGACACGCTTTTTTCCGCGCCTATCGCCAGCCTGGGCGACTGGACTTTCGATGAACGGGTAGCTGAAGTCTTCCCCGATATGATCCAGCGTTCCGTTCCGGGTTACTCCAACATTATTTCGATGATCGGCATGCTTGCCGAACGCTTCGTGCAGCCGCAGACGCAGATTTACGATCTGGGTTGTTCACTGGGTGCGGCCACGCTGTCGGTACGCCGCAACATTCATCATGACGGTTGCAAAATTATCGCCGTGGACAACTCCCCTGCAATGGTGGAGCGCTGCCGTCGTCATATCGACGCCTATAAAGCGCCAACACCCGTCCAGGTTGTTGAGGGTGATATCCGTGATGTGACCATCGAAAACGCCTCGCTGGTGGTGCTGAACTTCACCCTGCAATTCCTTGAGCCAGCAGAGCGTCAGGCACTGCTCGACAAGATTTATCAGGGGCTGAACCCAGGTGGTGCGCTGGTCCTGTCCGAGAAATTCAGCTTTGAAGATGAAACCGTCGGTGAGTTGTTATTTAACATGCATCACGACTTTAAGCGCGCCAACGGCTACAGCGAGCTGGAGATCAGCCAGAAACGCAGCATGCTGGAAAATGTGATGCTGACGGACTCCGTCACCACCCACAAATCACGCCTGCGCAGCGCCGGGTTTGAGCACAGCGAAGTCTGGTTCCAGTGTTTTAACTTCGGTTCACTGGTGGCTGTTAAAGCAGGGAATGGCGCATGATTACCTTTGAGCGTTTTTATCAGCAAATTGCCGTCAGCCCGCTATCACACTGGCTGGAAACCCTGCCGGCACAAATTGCCAGCTGGCAGCGTGAATCGGTGCACGGGCAAGTCAAGCAGTGGACCAGCGCGATAAACTATCTGCCTGAGCGAAAACCGCACCACCTCGATCTGCTTAATGGTGTCATTGCATCAAGTGAAGCGCCATTAAGTGCCGGTGAACTGACCCGCATTGAAACTCATCTGCGCAATCTGATGCCGTGGCGTAAAGGCCCTTTCTCTCTTTACGGGCTGCAGATCAACACTGAGTGGCGCTCTGACTGGAAATGGGATCGCGTTTTACCTCATCTTTCCGATCTGCGTGGCCGCACAATCCTCGATGTGGGGTGCGGGAGCGGTTATCACCTGTGGCGCATGATCGGGGCCGGGGCAAAATTCGCCGTGGGTATCGACCCGACACCGCTGTTCCTGCATCAGTTCGAAGCGGTGCGTAAGCTGTTAGGTGACGATCGCCGCGCCCATCTGTTGCCGCTGGGCATTGAGCAGCTTCCTGCCCTGAATGCTTTCGATACCGTCTTCTCAATGGGCGTGCTCTACCATCGTCGATCTCCGCTGGAGCATCTCTGGCAGCTTAAAGATCAACTGGTGCAGGACGGCGAGCTGGTGCTGGAGACGCTGGTGGTCGAGGGTGACGAGAATACCGTTCTGGTACCAGGCGATCGCTATGCGCAAATGCGCAACGTCTATTTCATTCCCTCCGCCGCCGCGTTGAAGAACTGGCTGGAAAAGTGCGGTTTTGTTGATGTGCGTATAGTTGACGTCTGCACAACGACGGTCGAAGAGCAGCGCCGTACCGACTGGATGATCACCGAATCGCTGGCCGAATTCCTTGACCCCAACGACAGCAGCAAAACCATAGAGGGCTACCCCGCCCCGGTTCGCGCCGTGCTGATTGCCAGAAAGCCCTAATCTCTGTTCAAACCAGCAGCAGAGGCATTGCAGCAACGCAGCGAGTTCCCGGGAGTTTAGACCGGGGCGAGCGAGGAGAGCGAACGCCGCTGCGGGCCGGAAGATGCAGGGGAAGCCTTCTCCACAATAGTCCGGTTTGCAGCAACGCAGCGAGCACCCTGAAGTTTACAGAAGTAAATGACCGGGGCGAGCGAGGAGAGCGAACGCCGCTGCGGGCCGGAATATGCAGGGGAAGCCTTCTCCACAATAGTCCGGTTTGCAGCAAGGCAGCAACGCAGCGAGGACCCGGGAGTTTACATAAGTAAATGACCGGGGCGAGCGAGGAGAGCGAACGCCGCTGCGGGCCGGAATATGCAGGAGAAGGACAAAAAAAGACCCCTGTTGAAATTGCAGGGGCCTGGTACAAATAAGCATCATATTGGGCGACATGATGCTGCGGTAAAATCGGTTACTTCGCGTGACGGGCTATTTTTGCCTTCATCGCCGCGACGGCGTCGCCATCCACCCGGTAACGGGAGTACTCATCCGCTGTGGGGTCTGCCGACATCGATAATCCTGGGTTGCGATAACGCATAGGGGACGGTGTTAGTTGCCCCGCCGAGCTGTGTAGCTCCCGGATGCCGGCAGTCAGGAAGCAATCCAGATTGCTTTCTCTTACTCCTGCACCCGCTATTATTATTGGAACACCTGAACGGCCATTTAGTTCCGTAATTAATGAAATACCTTTTTCGGCACCAGACTGCTGACCCGATGTCAGAATGCGTGCCACACCCAAATGGCCCAGAATATCAGCGGTTTGATAAGGGTCAGCACACATATCGAAAGCACGATGAAATGTCACTTTCATTCCCTGTGCGGCATGCATAATCTGCTGCATCCGGGTCACATCGACGTTGCCCTCTTCGTCCAGTACCCCCGTGACCAGCCCTGGAAAGCCCAGTTCACGCATGACCTGAATATCTTCCAGCATGACGGCAAACTCTTCGGCGTCGTAACAAAAATCGCCACCGCGTGGGCGCACGATAGGATGTACCGGAATGGTCACCGTCTGGCGAACCCGTTTAAGCACCCCGAGTGACGGCGTCAACCCGCCCTCCTTTGGTGCCGCGCACAATTCGATACGGTCGGCCCCATGACGCTGTGCCGTTAATGCGCAGGCTGCGCTGTAACAACAGATCTCCAGTAACGTCATTTTTCCTCCTTTCAGGCTTCCTGCTCGCTGGCTACAATGGCCTCAATGCTCCAGGGGTGAAACTTCACCGTCACTTTACCGTCTGTCACCGCCAGAGTGGGATTAGGCAGACGCTCGCGCTCTCCCCTGGGTGAGCTGGTTTTCACAAAAATGCCCGCCTGACGCAATCCCTCATCGGACAGCAGCGCCAGCGCGCGAGCGTTGAGCGTTTGCGGATCGCCCGGTAGTACAATCTCAATGTGCTCCCACCCCTCATGCGGGTAGCGCTTTTCCCCCGGCCACGGCAGTTCAACCACGCTAAAACGCCAGTGGGCAACACAAACGGGCTCGCGCAATCTGAACAAACAGATAGGGCGACCATTAATCAGGGTTTCAGATAGCAGTTCACCACACTGCTCAAGACCGCGACGCCAGCGTTCAGCCGTGGCGTTCTGGTGGCAGCGTAACGAGATGTGGTCAGCCTCAAGCGGTGCAATGTCCAGCCCAAGGCGTGTTATTAGTTGGGAAAAGTCAGCGCTAAATCGTGGCAGGTCTGCGCAAATGTCCTTCAGTTCTTCGAGTGTCTGCCAGGTGGCCATATGTGATATCCGTGCGGTGAGTAAGGCGGCTAATCTACCCTGTTCTGCTCCACAGACCAACCGTGACACCCAATCATTAACCACTGCGGTTCCCCTGCTGACGACATGGGGCAATTGCAGTATACTCCCGCCTTTCATAATCAACACCCGGACGCAGCCGCACTCGTGCGTGTTGTGTCGACAATGTAAGGTATCCCGGTGAATATTCAGACGCTTCTCTCAGAAAAAGTCAGTCAGGCGCTCATTGCCGCAGGCGCGGCAGCAGATTGTGAACCTCAGGTTCGTCAGTCAGCTAAAGTCCAGTTTGGCGACTATCAGGCTAACGGCGTGATGGCGATTGCTAAAAAACTGGGTATGGCCCCCCGACAACTGGCAGAGCAGGTTCTGACCCATCTCGACCTCAACGGGATTGCCAGCAAGGTTGAGATAGCGGGCCCTGGTTTTATCAATATCTTCCTGGATCCCGCATTCCTTGCCGCGCACGTCAGCGAAGCGCTGAAGTCAGACCGTCTGGGCGTTGCAAAACCGCAGCCGCAAACCATTGTGATTGACTACTCTGCGCCAAATGTGGCCAAAGAGATGCACGTGGGCCACCTGCGTTCAACCATTATTGGTGATGCAGCCGTCCGTACTCAGGAGTTTCTTGGTCATAAAGTGATCCGTGCGAACCATGTGGGCGACTGGGGCACACAGTTCGGCATGCTCATCGCCTACCTGGAAAAACAGCAGCAGGAAAACGCCGGTGAAATGGCGCTGGCGGACCTCGAAGGCTTCTACCGTGAAGCCAAAAAACATTACGACGAGGATGCCGAATTCGCCGAACGCGCCCGTGGCTACGTAGTGAAATTGCAGGGCGGCGACGAATACTGCCGTCAGATGTGGCGCAAGCTGGTTGACATCACTATGGGTCAGAACCAGATTGCCTATCAGCGTCTCAACGTGACCCTGACCCGTGACGATGTGATGGGTGAAAGCCTCTACAACCCGATGCTGCCCGGCATCGTGGCCGATTTAAAGGCCAAAGGACTTGCGGTGGAGAGCGAAGGCGCAACGGTGGTCTTCCTTGATGAATACCAGAACAAAGAAGGCGAACCTATGGGAGTCATCATCCAGAAGAAGGATGGCGGCTACCTTTACACCACCACGGATATCGCCTGTGCGAAATACCGTTACGAAACCCTGCATGCCGACCGTGTGCTCTATTACATCGACTCACGCCAGCACCAGCATCTGATGCAGGCCTGGACCATCGTGCGTAAAGCCGGTTACGTGCCGGAAAGCATTCCGCTGGAACACCATATGTTTGGCATGATGCTCGGCAAGGACGGTAAACCTTTTAAAACCCGCGCTGGCGGTACCGTAAAACTGTCCGATCTGCTGGATGAAGCACTGGAACGCGCCCGTCGCCTGGTGGCAGAGAAGAACCCGGATATGCCTGCCGATGAGCTGGAAAAACTGGCGAACGCCGTGGGTATCGGTGCGGTGAAATATGCGGATCTATCCAAAAACCGTACCACGGATTATGTGTTCGACTGGGACAATATGCTGGCATTCGAAGGCAACACCGCGCCTTATATGCAGTATGCCTACACCCGCGTGCTGTCCGTGTTCCGTAAGGCCGGAATCGAAGAGAGCGCCCTGCTCAACGCACCGGTAATGATTGCAGAAGATCGTGAAGCACAGCTGGCAGCCCGCCTGCTGCAGTTTGAAGAGACGCTGAGCGTGGTTGCCCGCGAAGGGACACCACACGTGATGTGTGCCTACCTCTACGATCTGGCGGGCCTGTTCTCCGGCTTCTACGAGCACTGCCCGATCCTCAGCGCCGAAAGCGAAGCGGTGCGTAACAGCCGTCTGAAACTGGCGCTGCTGACCGCGAAGACCCTGAAACTTGGGCTGGATACTCTGGGTATCGAAACCGTCGAACGCATGTAACAGGTCTCTTTTACATTGAAAACCGACAAGCCGTAGCGGGTGACGCTACGGCTTTTTTATTGCGCCTTTTGACCGGAAATCATCCGTCTTTTCCCTGTACGCTTTTTAACCACCCTGCGCTTTACCTTCTGTCCCACACGCCCATATAGCCTGTTTTTGGCTAACTTTAAGAAATCCTACCAGTTTTAGGGGTATCCAGACTCGGAATGGTCCGAAGTTTTAGGACTATTCCCCCTTTCGTCGTAACGCAAATAACTAAACAATTTTACAAAAAATCACATTAGATCCTTTTTACTTACACGGCACGGAATGACCGATGACTCTAAGACGTAATCTCGCCTTCATAATTTCGGCGACAGCCCCTTTTTCTGTTGTTTACAGTGTTCATGCTGCCCCTCCTGAAGATCAGTTCATTATTCAGCAGCAGCGCCAGAGAGCGCTGGAACAACAAATTACGCCACCGACACCGGATGTCAGGTTAACGGAACCCACTTCCAGCTTTGGCCGCATCCCCTTCCCCACTGAACGCCCGTGCTTCCCGATTAATCGCGTTGAGCTGAGCGGGCAGGATGCGCTGCCACACTGGTTACCGCTACAACGCCTTGCGGACCAGGCTCAGGGCCAGTGCCTGGGCGGGAAGGGAATCAATCTGTTGATGAGTACGCTGCAAAACAGACTGGTCGATCACGGGTGGATAACGACCCGTGTTCTGGCTCCGTCTCAGGATTTGAAAAGCGGAACGTTAAAACTGGCGATTGTGCCAGGCTACGTGCGCCAGGTGAAACTCACGCCTGAAAGCGATAACTATATCCAGCTTTACAGCGCCTTCCCTGCCCATGAGGGCAATCTGCTGGACTTACGCGACATCGAACAGGGGCTTGAAAACCTGCAGCGCCTGCCCACCGTCGATGCCAGTATGGAAATTCTTCCGGGTGATAAGCCGGGTGAAAGCGATATCGTTATCACCCGTAATCAGCGCAAAATGTGGCGTCTCGGGTTGTCGCTTGACGATTCTGGCACGGAAACCACCGGGCGCTATCAGGGCGGAGCGACCCTCTCGCTGGATAATCCCTTCTCACTGAGCGACCTGCTGTATGTCTCGGCCAGCCATGACCTGAATGACAGTGGCGGGAAAGGCAGCAAAAACGTTACCGCGCACTATTCGGTGCCGCTGGGTTACTGGATGTTTGGCATTACCGGCAGCGATTACGATTATCACCAGACGGTGGCCGGGCTGAACCAGGACTACCGTTATAGCGGCAAAAGCAAAAACCTTGATGTCCAGCTTAGCCGCGTGCTGCACCGCAGCGGCTCGCAGAAAACCACTTTCACTTACGATGTGCTGGCACGCGAAACCCGTAACTACATTGATGATACCGAAGTTGGTGTACAGCGCCGCCAGACAGCAGCCTGGCGTCTGGGGCTACAACATCGTCACTATATTGGCCAGGCTACGCTGGATGCTGGCGTCAGTTACCAGCGCGGGACCCGCTGGTTTGGCGCCCAGCCTGCGCCGGAAGAGTACACCGGTGATGCCACTGCGCTGAGCAAAATCCTTGTTCTCAACAGCCAGCTCGATCTGCCTTTCGACATCGCAAACCAGCACTTTCGCTACAACGTGCAGTATCAGCGGCAGGTCAGTAACACGCCGCTGACTCCACAGGATCAATTCGCCATTGGTAACCGCTGGACGGTACGTGGGTTCGATGGCGAACGCACGCTTAACGCCAGCCACGGCTGGTATGTACGTAACGATCTGGGCTGGAGCACACCGCTGCCTAATCAGGAGTTGTATATCGGTGCTGATTACGGCGAAGTCGGCGGTTACAGCTCAGATTACCTGATTGGTAAACACCTGGCAGGCGGCGTCCTGGGCCTGCGTGGCAGCGCTTTTAATACCGCCTATGACCTGTTTGCTGGCACGCCTTTCTCGAAACCGGACGGTTTTCAAACCAGTTCCGTTACCCTGGGTTTCAACCTGAACTGGAGCTGGTAATGCGCATTGGCGAGTACAACATCAAGGCTCCGCTGTTTCTCAGCGAAGAGGAGAACGAAGCCGAGGTGCTGGGGGCAAGCGTCTGGCTGTGGATGCACTCACCCATGCATCGCGATGCCCCGCTTCATGCGCTCCCCACACTGCTGTTACCGATTATTAAACGCCGTCAGTACGTGCTCGTTGCACGGGACGCCGAACCTGTTTTCTTTCTCAGCTGGGCCTGGCTTGATGAGGAAGCGGAAAGCCGTTTCCTTACCCGTCCGTCGATTGAAATGCGTGAAGCGGACTGGCAGAGCGGCGACCGTCTCTGGTTTTGTGACTGGATAGCGCCGTTTGGCGATACCGTCGCCATGCATAAGCTGATGCGTAATGACTTTTTCTCCGGGCACTGTGCCCGCGCACTCTATCACCGGGGTGCCGAGCGCGGTAAGCGCGTAGTGATGTTTCATGGCAACCAGATAAGCCGTGAAGACGCGCACGAGTGGCGGCGGAAACACCCGCTCACCGTCAACCTGCCGGAAGTGTTTAAAGGAATGAATGATGAATAAGAACCTGTACCGTATCGTCTTTAACAAAGCGCGCGGCATGCTTATGGTCGTGGCCGATATTGCCCGCTCTGGTCGTGCGGGTTCCGCACGCGCCTCCGGTATTGGCCATACCCATAGCCGTCTGGTATGTAAGCTCAGTGCCATGAGTCTGAGTTTGTGGCTGGCGATGGGGGTCATACAAACGGCGCAGGCCAATATTGTCGCGGATGTCAACGCCGCGAAAAATCAGCAGCCAACCGTGCTACAAAGCGCTAACGGCACGCCGCAGGTCAATATTCAGACACCGTCAGGCGCAGGGGTTTCGCGCAATAATTACACCCAGTTTGATGTGAATCAGCAGGGGGTCATCCTCAATAACTCGCATAAAAATGTGCAAACCCAACTGGGCGGGATGGTTGCAGGTAACCCCTGGCTTGCTAAAGGCGAAGCGAAAGTCATTCTGAACGAAGTCACTGCCCGCGATCCCAGCAAACTCAACGGTATGATTGAAGTGGCAGGCCAGAAAGCGCAGGTCGTCATTGCTAACCCGGCGGGGATCACCTGTAACGGCTGCGGTTTTATTAACGCCAATCGCGCCACCCTGACCACCGGCCAGGCCCAGCTGAACAATGGCAATCTTACAGGCTATAACGTTGAACGCGGCGAAGTGGTGGTTGAAGGTGCCGGGATGGACACCACCGGCGCCGACTATACCGATATCATCGCCCGCTCAGTAAAGGTCAATGCCGGATTATGGGCCAACGATCTTAAGGTCACCACAGGGCGTAACAGTGTTAACGCGGCCCATGATCAGGTCACCAAAGGTGCCGATGAGGCCAGTACACGGCCACAGCTGGCGGTGGATGTCTCCAGCCTTGGCGGCATGTACGCCGGCAAAATTCGTATGATCGGCACCGAAACGGGGGTGGGTGTGCGCAACGCAGGCGCAATGGGCGCGCAGGCGGGCAGCGTCACCCTCACCGCGGATGGTCGCATCGAAAACAGCGGGACCGTCCGTGGCAGTGAAGATGCCATCCTGCAAACGGCAGGCGAGTTTCGTAACAGTGGCATCGTGACGGCGGGAAATAACGTGCAGGCGCACGCGGCGACCCTCACCAGCGACAGTAACAGCGTGCTGGCAGCCGGGGTGGGAAATGACGGAAAACTGGGTTCTGCGGGCGAACTGCAGCTATCCACCGACGGCCAGCTTAACGCGCATGGCCAGACGCTGGCGGGGGGAACGGTCGCCATTTCGGGTCAGGGCGTCGACCTGAGCGGCAGCCAGACGCAGGGCAAACGGATGTTACTGAACGCCAACAGCGGTGATCTCAGCACCCGACAGGCCCGTGTTAACGCCAGCGAACTCTCTGCCAGTACCGCCGGAACCGCCAGTAATGACGGGGGTAATCTCAGCGCTGATACACTCAACCTGAGCGCCCGGCATCTTTCTAACCAGAAAGGCACTATTGTCCAGAGCGGAAAAGGTACTCTGACGGTTGCGTTACCGGGAAAACTCGATAACCAGCAGGGACAGATTGCCAGCAATGGCGATCTGAATGTCACCGCGCAAGCCCTCAATAACAATGGGGGACAACTGCTGGGCGTGGAGGGAAATACGCGTCTGAACACCGGCTCGCTGGACAACACCGCAGGCCTGATTTCTGCGACCGGCGGTGACAACATCATTCAGAGTCGCGATGCGGTCAACAACACCGGTGGACGCATTGAGGCTGCCCGTACCCAGCGCCTTGAAGCTACCGGGCTGAACAACCAGAACGGGGTCATTGTTGCCCGGGGTGCCAGCCTTGCGCTTCAAAACGGGGACTTTAACAACCAGTCAGGCTCCCTGCTCTCTCAGGGGACGCTCGACATTCAAAGCGGCGATCTCAATAACCAGAGCGGCTTTCTTGCCAGCAACGGTGCATTGACCTTCTCCGGCGGCGATGTGGATAACCGTCTCGGACAGTTTGGCACTGACGACACGCTGAATGCCCACTTCGGCACACTCACCAACCAGCAGGGCGCGCTGACAGCCGGCACCGGCATGACCTTAGACGGGGAGAGCCTGAACAACGATAACGGCGGCCTGATACACAGCGGTGGCGCGCTTGATGCCCGCGTCGCCACCCTTACCAACCAGCAGGGCGCGCTGAAAGCCGGCACGGGCATGACCTTAGACGGGGAGAGCCTGAACAACGATAACGGCGGCCTGATACAAAGCGGCGGCGCGCTCGATGCCCGCGTCGCCACCCTTACCAACCAGCAGGGGGCGCTGAAAGCCAGCACGGGCATGACCTTACGCGGGGAGAGCCTGAACAACGATAGCGGTGGCCTGATACAAAGCGGCGGCGCGCTCGATGCCCGCGTCGCCACCCTTACCAACCAGCAGGGGGCGCTGAAAGCCGGCACGGGCATGACCTTAGACGGGGAGAGCCTGAACAACGATGGCGGCGGCCTGATACAAAGCGGCGGCGCGCTGGATGTCCGCGCACAACGTATCAGCAACCGCAACAGTGGTGACACGGGGGGCATCCTCTCTCTCGGCGAGACCTCCCTGAATGCCGATGCACTGGATAACAGTAACGGCGTGGCCTACTCCGGCAATGCGATGACGCTGCGCGGGCAGACGCTTGATAACACCGCCGGGCAACTGGTGGCAAACGAAGGCCTTACGCTCAATCCGGCGTTGACGCTGAATAACCAGTCCGGGCTGATACAGGCTAAAGGGATCCAGGCCACCACCGGTGTACTGAACAATGTCGATGGTACCCTGAACAGCCTGGGTGAGCTCAACCTTGCCGCCGACACGCTTGATAATCAGGCGGGAACCCTGGCGGCCACGGGAAATGCAGTCATTGCGGCCGCCCGACTAACTAACCGCGACGGCGGACGGGTGATCGGTGAAGGCCAGACAACCATTAAAACCGATAGCCTTGCCAACAATAATGGTCAGATCCAGTCCGTTGGCGATTTAATGGTTGAGAGCGCGAAAGGCGTGGTAGATAACACCGCCGGCCTTATCCGCAGCGGGAATGACCTCAGCCTGGATGCCGCTACTCTCACTAACCAGAACACCCTGACCGACAATAAAGGTCTGGAGGGGCAGCGCGTCAGCCTGAAGACCACTACGCTTGATAACCAGCGCGGCTCTCTTCTTGCCAACGAGGCACTGGAAATTCAAAACACCGGTGAACTGAACAACAGTGGCGGTGCGCTGGCCGCCACCGGCGTGCTGGAGGTGAGCGGCGAAACGCTCTCCCTCATCAACCGCGACGGTACGCTCAAAGCCGGTAAAACGCTGAAAGTGGATGCCGATAGGCTCGATGGCAGCGGCCAGCTTTTGTCCCTGGGTGATATGACGCTACACAGCGCACAGGCTTTTGACAACAGCGGGTCAACTATCGCCAACGGCACCCTTGACCTTACGACTCAGGGTGACCTTACCAACAGCGGCAAACTGCTGGCGGGTAAGGCGCTCAACGTCCAAAGCGATAACCTGACTAACACCCAGGACGGCGAAATCAATGCCGGTCGAAACACGCTCACCACCACTGGTACCCTGCTTAACCGCGGCCTGATTGACGGCGGTTACACGCGCATCAATGTCGACACCCTGACCAATATCGGTAGCGGACGTATCTATGGTGACGCCATCGGTGTCAATGCCACGACCTTCAGTAATCTCGCGGAAAATGGCACGGCGGCCACGCTTGCGGGACGGGAGCGCGTTGATCTTGGCGTCAACACCCTTAATAACAGAGACCACGGCTTAATCTACAGCGCCGGAGAGATGGAGATAGGTGGCACTCTCGATGATAAAGGGGCAGTGACCGGGCAGGCAGCGACTATCAATAACCATAGCTCTACCATCGAATCGGCTGGCGATATGGCCATTAACGCTGGTCAGATCAATAACATCAACGATCGCTTCTCAACCGAGATCGTGACCGTTTCACAAGAGCCGCTGACGGAGTATCAGCACTCCGGCTCAACCAACCGCTGGAAAGCGGGCACGGAAAATGTCTTGGTAGATGGCAACTCTTCAGACGGCTTACGCAACCTCAGCACCCCGGAGCGCCCAGGCGGCGGTCATGATAACTTTAACCAGTATGACTATACGCGCACGGTTGAAGAGACCCGCATCAAAGAGAGCGATCCGGCTAAAATCCTCGCTGGCGGAAACCTGACCCTTAGCGGTGACACGCTGAACAACGATAAGAGCCAGGTGATTGCTGGCGGTACCCTGAGCACCGACGGTCTGAAGAGTCTGCGCAATGAAGATGTGACCGGCGAACGTCGGACAACGGATGTGGGCACGGTAACCCATTACTATCGCATCCGTCACAAAGGCGATGATGAACAGGGTCGCGACAGGACGAACTACACCCCGCCGACCGCCATCCAGTCCATCAAACTTAAACCCGGACAACTGATCAGCAACGGCACCGTCGACGGGAGCAATCTCACCCTCTCGCCGCTGGTGTCGCAGGCGACACATGTGACCATCGCCCGAACGGCAGATGTCGCCACCGGGCAGACCGAAGTGCCTGTCGCGCCACCGCAACAGTCGGTTTCTCCTGATGAACCTGTTACGCCTCCAGCCGGGCAGCAGTTTGAAGTGAAGCCAGCAGGTGGCCTTATCCGTATCGTTGGCCCGAACACCAGGCTACCGGACAATAGCCTGTTTAAGGTTAATCCGGCAGCCGATGTGCCGTTTTTGGTCGAAACCGACCCGCGCTTCACAAATGAAAGAAACTGGCTTGGCAGCGACTACATGCAGAAGGCCTTCAGCGATGATGGCGACAACACGCAGAAGCGCCTCGGCGACGGCTACTATGAGCAGCGCCTGGTGCGTGAGCAAGTCATCGGCGTGACGGGGCAGCGTTATCTTGACGGTTATTCCAATGACGAAGAGCAATATAAGTCATTGATGGATAGAGGCATTACATTCGGCAAACAGTACGATCTCAAGCTGGGGGTAGCACTGACGCCCGAGCAGATGGCGTTGTTAACCGGCGACATCGTCTGGCTGGTCAACACCCGCGTGAAGATGCCGGATGGTTCAATGCAAACGGTGCTGGTGCCGCAGGTGTATGCCAAAGTTAAACAGGGCGACATTGACGGCTCCGGCGCATTAATTGCAGGCAACAATGTTTCGCTGAAACTGAACGGCAGCCTGTTTAACAACGGCACCATTAGTGGCCGCCGCGTGCTGCAGCTTGACGCCGATAACATCACCAATCAGGCAGGGACTATCCGGGGGGCAGATGTCAATCTTCTGGCCCGCACCGATATTACTAATAATGGCGGCACGGTGGTTGGCGAGAACAGCGTAGTTGCGAACGCCGGACGCGATATCACACTCACCACCACCACGGCCAGCGCAGAAAGCGTTAATGGTGAAAACCGCTTTAGCCGCACCACTATCGACAGCGTGTCGGGGATCTATGTGCAGGGTGAGGACGGGAAGCTGGCGCTACAGTCCGGCAGGGATATTACGCTACGCGGCGCGCAGGTTATCGCCAGCGGAGAAAACGGCAAAGCACAGCTGGTGGCCGGCCGCGACCTCACGCTCGACACCGTGACCACCGCCCGCAGTGACAATCTCATCTGGGACGCTGACAACACTCTTCGGCAGAGCAGCCTTGAACACAACGGTACGACCGTTAATGGTAACGGCGGCGTAACTCTTGCAGCGGGTAATGATATCGCCGCTTACGGCGCGGCGGTGAAGTCCGATGGCACCCTGGCGCTGCTTGCCAGGAATGATATCAAGGTCTCCGGTGTGCTTAACGAAAACCAACTCGACGAACGGCACAAAGTGACAGGCGGTAACGGCTGGCTGTCAAAAACCACCCGTACCACGCGTGACACCATAGATCGACAGAGTGTTCAGGGCAGCGAGCTGAGCGCAAACATGCTGAAAATCGATGCGGGTAATAATGTGACCGTTGCGGGCAGTAGTGTGGTCGGCACAGGAAATGTTGGCGTGCGCGCCGGCAACGATTTAACCCTGACCACGATGGGGGGACGTAATGAAGAGACGCACCTTAAACAGGAGAAAAAATCGGGCCTGCTGAGTTCGGGCGGCATCGGTTTCACGGTGGGTTCACGTAAAGAGACTACCGAGCAGGCAAGCCAGGCGCTTTCCGGCCAGGGCTCAATGGTTGGCAGCCTGCAGGGAGACACGGTATTGCTGGCGGGCAATGACTATCGCCAGACCGGCAGTACCGTCGCGTCGCCTGAAGGCAATGTGGGCATCCAGGGTAAAAACGTCACCATTGAGGCCGACGAGAACACCTACGCGTCTCAATACAAACGTACCCTGGAGCAAAAAGGCTTTACGCTGGCCGTCAACGTGCCGGTGGTGCAGGCAGTACGCGGGGCAATTCAGAGCACGCAGAATGTGGGCAAGAGCAATGACGATCGCATCAACATGCTGGCAGCCGCCAACGCCGCATGGGACAGCGCCCGCGCGGCCAGTGCAATGATGAATATGTCGCAAGGTCTGATGGAAAACGGCGCCCAGGCGGCGGCGCAGAACGTCAGCGTGTCGCTCACCTATGGCCAAAGTAAACAGACTAATACCGAAAACACCAACAGCACCAGCGCACTGGCAAGCAAAGTCAACGCCGGGCAAAACGCAGTGGTGGTGGCGACCGGTGGCAAGCAGTCGGACATTAACATCATCGGCTCTGATGTCAGTGGCAAGCAGAGTACGACTCTGTTTGCTGACAACGACATCAATATCGTGGCCGCGCAGCAAGAGCGCCATGAACGCAGTGATAATAAGTCCAGCGGCTGGAACGCAGGCGTTGCGGTGAGCTATGGTCAGGGTGGTGCTTCGTTTGGCGTCACGGCCGGTGCCAACAAAGGCAAAGGCTATGGCAACGGGGATGAACGCTCCTGGCGTAACAGCCATGTCGGGGATATGGACGGGCAAACTACCCTCACCAGCGGCGGCACGACCACCCTGCGTGGCGGTCAGCTACTGGGTAAAGGGGTCGATATTACCGCCCAGGATCTGAATATCGAAAGCCTTCAGGACACCATGCAGTATGACGGGAAACAGATGAACGTCGGGGGTCAGGTCACCGTGGGCTACGGCTTTGCCGCCTCCGGTAACTACGGGCAGTCTAAGGTGAACGCGGATTACGCCTCCGTGCAGGAGCAGTCCGGAGTCTTTGCCGGTGCTGATGGCTATAATATTAATGTTAAAGACAATACCGATCTGGTCGGCGGGCTTATTACCTCCAGCGAGAGCGCAGAACAGGCGGGTAAAAACCAGTTCAGCACCGGCACAATCAGCTGGCGTGATGTTCATAACAACGCTGATTATGAAGGCAACGGCTTTGGCGTTGGCGGCTCAATGAGCATGAACACGGATATGGGCCTTGGCAAAAATGCGGCACCACAAAGTAGCAAAACCGTGACGGATAAAGACGGGAATACCCATCTTGCGGACGGCTATGCCTCCCTGGACAGAGATATCACCTTTGGCATTGGTCATGACAGCGGTAGTGAGAACTCAGTTACCCGTAGCGGCATCAACACGAGTAATGTCACTGTCACCCGTCCTGATGCGCAGCAACAGGCCGTTGATGGTATCAAAACCGACATCACGACCGAGACCGCCGCCGCCAACTCCGGTCGTCTTGAACATAACTTCGACAAAGACAAAGTCCTTAAAGAGCTGAACCTGCAGGTTCAGGTGACCCGCGACTTTAAAGAGAACGCCAACCGTCAGATTGGGGTGCTGCTGGATGACAAGCAAGCAGCCGCCCGCAATGAACTGCAAAAAGCGATTAAGTCAGGTGACGTGGCGAAACGCGATGCCGCACTGGATGAGATTTATAAAATTCAGTATCAACGCCGCCTGCTGCAGACCGTCGTTGGCATCGTCGCCGGCTCCCCGGATGCCGCTATCACCCAGGGCACCCTTGTCCTTGCTGCAACCAAACTGCGTGAAGAGACAGCCAGAAACTCAATGCTGTCGCCGGGTGTGGTCGATAAATCTACTGGTAATGTGCTAAGCAACATATCAGCGGTAAGTGGCGCCTATGATGGGCTGAAACTCGGCGGCGTAAGGGTTGGCTTAGATATCATTTGCGGCTCAAATAATGAACGCTGTGATACTAAAAAAGACGCGAACGGTAAATTGGTGCTTGATTATGATGCTGAAGGACGCGTGAAATACAAAGGTGATATCAATCACCCGACGTTAACCTCTCTACTGGAAGATAAAGAAATCGCGGCTGGACTTTATGGCTACACGGGCGGGCTTCAGGGTGTCGAGGGGCTTTTTGGCGACACGCCTTATGCTCCCGGCACGCTGAAAGGCGATTTCTTCGATACCACGGTGGAAAGCTTCGCCGGTTCACACGATTTCATCGGCGGCCAGTTACCGGGCTTCTATGATGAAACAGGTAACACCTCCCGTAACCGATCGGATTTCACCAAAGTTGCGGCAGAAGTCTGGACCTATGCGGCGCTTCCGCAGGCTGCACCTTTCGCATTAAGCGAGGTAGTCTCACCGGAACTGCTGGAGTTCATTTTCGCAACCAACAAATAACAGGATAAAACATGGTAAAGATGTCAGGCATTATCGCGAGTCTGTTTATGTTATCCGGCTGTGTCGTTGCGGATTTGGACTCGTCGAATTACAGGTACGTGCCCTGGGTACAGGTATTTCAGAAGCCGGAGGCATCGGGCCGCACCAATGAGGCTCAGCGTAAAGCCGATCTGTACAGCTGTGGTGTTGATCGTAAGGAGAATCTTGACGATCCGCAATGGAGTCTGAATACCACCAACCCTGGTGAGACGTACGAGCAATCCGTAAAACGAAGGGATAAAGTAATAAGTTGCATGGAAAGCAAAGGCTACAAGGTTTACGGCTTTGACCAGTGCGGCCCGCTAAAAAAACCTACCGGGTTATGCCCGAACTAATCGGCCAGTCAATCCCCTGCTAACCTGCAGGGGATTTTTTTACCTACAACACCGTGCCTCTCATCCCCTGCCTGACAAGCAACGAGCGCCGCTGCCGCTTACTGGCAGCAAAGTTAAAATAGAAAGTATGTTGTAACTAAAAGTGTGTCGCGCTGACCGATATACAAAAAAAAATCCGTAACCCCGCAGGATTACGGATATGTCGCCGGCCCCGTCAAAAATACTTGCGCAGGTATTCCGTCAGGCACAACATGGCCATAGCCTGACCATAGGGCATGGAGGTCAGCGGGATCTGGCGATAGAAGTCTAAATCGCTCCCCATCCCGGTACCAAAGGAGACCTGCAGCAGCTCCCCTTCTGCTGAGATGTTCTGCACCACCGCCTTGATTGCTTTCTCAGCCACCTGCGCATATTCCGGTCCGACATAGCGCTTGCGAACGGCTTTAAGGATGCCATAGGCAAACCCGGCGGTGGCGGACGCTTCAAGATAAGAGTTCGGATCGTCAAGCAGCGTATGCCACAGTCCGCTCTCATCCTGGCACTTCGCCAGCGCGGCAATCTGGGCATTCAACACCTGCACCAGATAACGGCGCACGGCGTTGTTTTCCGGCAGATCCACCAGCTCCAGGAAGTCCGGGATGACAATCGTCAGCCAGCTATTACCCCGTGCCCAGCGGGCGTGGGCAAAGTTATGGTTGCCTTCATAGCTCCAGCCGTGAAACCACAACCCCGTCTCGCGGTCCATCAGATTCTGCACATGCAGCAGGAACTGATACACCGCTTCTTCAACGTAATCCGGGCGATTAAGCAGCTTGCCGATTTTCGCCAGCGGCAGGACGGTCATCATCAGCGTGTCATCCCACATCTGCTGATGGTTCTCTTCCGCCAGCGTAATGTGCTGCATGCCGCCGTGCTCGGTGCGCGGCATTTCGCTCATCGCCCATTCAGCCCAGGTTTCCAGCCACGGCAAATAACTGGCCTCACCGGTTTCTTCGTAGCGATACGCCAGGGTCAGGAACGGCGCCATAGTGTTGACGTTTTTGGTGGTCGCGCCTTCAGCGAAACGATCGGCAAACCAGCTGTCGATAATATCGCGAACGGTTTTATCCCCCGTCTGACGGTAATACTGATACATGCCATAAAGTCCGACACCGTGGGTCCACTCCCACCCTGCCCATCCTTTGGTATCAATCACGCGTCCATCATCAAGCCGCAGTAAAAACTCACCAGAGGTATCATGAATATTAACCAGATTATGCGTCACCTTCTGGATCAATGCTTTAAGCTCATCGCGGGCGATAAAACGCTCGGGCTGGCAAAGTAACGGGCTGTGTTTAACAGGCCAAACCTTCATATTCTTAACCTCAGTTGTAAGTCGATTTCAGTGACGCGCGTTCTTTCAGTGACGGCGCGGCAGGTTTATTACGATTCAGATAGCCAATGTTGTTATTGCCCCACAGGGTGTCATACGGCATACCTGCCAGCATTTCGACGGTCGCACGGGCTTCAGGCGTTGCGGTTTCCGGCATGGCGCGACCGGAAGAACGCATTTTTGCCGTCTCTTCACGCAGGATGCTGTGGGTTTTCAGGTTCAGTTTGAAGCGCAGGGAGACCAGGAAGCCGCAGCACAACACCGCCACCGTGCCAACGCTTAAGATAAGCAGAATGGTATGGCTGACTTCTGGCACCTGAGTTTTCTGCCCGGAGACAAATCCGGACATCTGCATCACAATCCCCACCAGCATCACCGCACCGGCCTGAGACGCTTTACGGGTCAGGGTCATGATGCCCGCGAAAATCCCTTCACGACGCTGACCGGTGACCACTTCATCAATATCAGCAATGTAGGTATAGGTGTTCCACGGTACGTAGTTGATACCGCCACGGCCCAGGCCCGCGACCGCAGAAATCAACAGCAGCAGCGAGTAGACATCACTCAGGCCTGCCCAGTAGAGCACCGCGTAAGAGACTGCACTCAGACCAAACAGCACCACCACCATGCGGTAAGACGGCGCAGGTCCGAAGCGGATGCACAGCGGGATCATGGCGATAACGGCAATGAACTGGAAGATGGCCATGGTGCCCAACAGGCTGGAGGCCATAGAGGCTTCCTGCATCAGCACGAAGACCACGTAGTAGGTAAAGACCGCGTTAAAGACGTCCTGGGCAATATAACCGCCGAGGTACATGCCAAGGTGCTGACGGAAAATTTTAATGCGCAGCGTCGAGCTTAATTCCACGAACAGACGGCTCATGCTCTGACTAAAGGTCAGGCTTTTCTTCTCTTCTTCTGCACGCAGCGCGGCTTCAGTCCAGTCTTCACGCGGACGCTCCCAGGTAAAGCACCAGACAAAGGTCAGCATGATGGCGCACAGTACGGAGAAGACGAGGCTTGCATAGAAGAAGGAGATGGGGTTGTCTTTACCAAAATGAGCCAGCAGGATGCCCGGCAGGAAAGAGGCCAAAATAGCCGACATCTGCGCCATTGAGATGCGCGCACCCGAGAATTTGGTTTTCTGTTTAAAGTCATCGGTCATTTCCGGCACCAGGGTTTCGTAGGGTACCAGGATCATGGTGTAGACGATGTCAAAAATCAGATAGGTCACCAGGTAATACCAGAAGTTCATGTCCCCTACCCACATAATGGAATAGCTGAACACGCAAGGAATACCCAGCATGATAAAGAATTTGCGACGCCCAAAACGTTTACCCAGCCATGTTGACCCGAAGTTGTCGGTCAAAAAGCCCATCAGCGGACTGACAACGGCATCGAGTACCCTTGCGGCGGCAAAAATAAAGGTCGCTTCGATAGGTGTTAACCCGCAAAACGTTGTGTAGAAGTACAGAAGCCATGCAGCGGTCAGTGCCGTGGTGCCCGCCCCCAGAAAATCGCCTGAGCCGTAGGCGAGATAGTTAGCTAAACCAATTTTACGTGTTTTCATTGCCGTTAACCCTGTTCATTAGTGAGGGACCTCTGGCAATCCTTTCGCCAAAGGTGGTTCTTACACGGCTAAAGTAAGAGTATGCGCATTCTGAAACCTTCCTGTTTCTGCCACCAAAGTGGGCACAATGGCAAAAAAGCAAAGAGTCTCATTACGTGCGTCACTGATTTATAAAACAGTGTTTCTACTGCTTCAAAAGTGAGGGTCAAAATTTGCGAGCGAGTCATCATAATCCATGAAAAGAGAACGATGACTGCTGAAAAGACGAGCGTTTAGCGGTAGTTAACGATGACCTGATTACTGCGAACGTTCAGCGCGGGTATCAAACGTCCCCCGCCAGGAACCTCCCAGACAAAGCGCATAGGTTCAATAGCCGGTACACCGGCAAAGCCTACGGTGCTCCCGCTTTGACCATCAAGCTGAACACAGCGGGTCTGTGAGCAGAGGCGCACATTTAATCCCGCCGGTGTTGGCCCGTTAAGTTCATAACGCCAGACGACAAGGGTCATCAGCCCGTTGACAGGCTGGGATGGCGCAAGCACACGCGATGACGCAGCCTGCCCCCGGTGACTTAAAATAATACCTACGCTGCTGTCCTGCCAGGCGCCTTCACCGGCAGCCTGGCCGAACAACGGTATTAACAGAAGCAGGCCCGCGAGGCGTCGCATCATTTACCTCCGATGGTCGCCGTCATACGGATATGGCGATTATCAGACATTTCAAGATTCGACAGTACCACCAGCTGAGGCAGGCTACGACGCAGGAACCGCGACAGCAGCGGACGCAACGCATGGTTTACCAGCAGGACAGGCGGCGCGCCCATCATCTCCTGGCGTGACAGCGCTTCCTGAGTCTGGGCCAGCAGACGATCGGCCAGACCCGGCTCCAGCCCGCCACCGCCCTGCAACGCCTGGAGTAACAGACGCTCAAGCGGGGTATCGAGGCCAATGACCTGCACCTCGCCCGTGCCAGGGAACCACTGTTGGGTGATAGCTCGGCCGAGCGCAACGCGTACCACGGTCGTCAGTTCGTGCGGATCGTTTTGTACCGGCGCATGTTCGGCCAGGGTTTCCAGAATGGTACGCATATCGCGGATCGGTACTTTTTCTGCCAGCAGGTTTTGCAGCACCTTGTGCAGGGTGGTCAGCGTTACCACGCCCGGCACCAGATCTTCCGTGAGTTTCGGCATCTCCTGGGTCACGCGATCCAGTAGCTGCTGCGCTTCCTGGCGCCCAAACAGCTCAGGGGCAAACTGACTGATCAGATGGTTAAGGTGTGTTGCGACCACGGTACTGGCTTCCACCACGGTGAAGCCCTGAATCTGCGCCTGCTCTTTAAGGGCGCTCTCAATCCAGATAGCGGTCAGACCAAACGCCGGATCTACCGTCTGCTCGCCCGGCAGCGTGCCTGCGGCGGTGCCAGGGTTAATCGCCAGCCAGCGTCCCGGATAGGCTTCACCGCTGCCTACCTCCACCCCTTTCATCAGGATGCGATAGCGCGCCGGTGGCAGGTCCATATTGTCACGAATATGGACCACCGGGGGCAGGAAGCCCATATCCTGGGCAAATTTCTTGCGGATACTGCGGATACGTCCGAGCAGCTCGCCATCCTGCTGGAAATCGACCATTGGAATCAGGCGATATCCCACTTCCATACCGAGCGAGTCTTCCAGTTGCACATCGTTCCAGGTGGCTTCAACAGCCTGGGTGTTTTCCGGCATTTTGACCGGTGCGACTTCCGCCGGTGCTTCCTGCTCCTTGCCCCGTAGCCACCAGGCAAGGCCCAGCAATGCCCCGGTGAACAGCAGGAAGACAAAGTTCGGCATACCGGGTACAAGTCCCAGCAAACCAAGCACGGCGGCACTGAGCAGCATGACGCGCGGGTTGGTGAAAAGCTGCCCCACCATCTGCTGGCCGACGTCCTGATCGGTGGCTACACGCGTAACGATAACGCCTGCCGCCGTCGAAATGACCAGCGCCGGAATTTGTGCGACCAGACCGTCACCGATGGTCAGCAGCGTATAGCTTTCTGCCGCGTGGCCTACGTCCATACCATGCTGCAACACGCCCACCAGCAGGCCGCCAATCACGTTGATAACCATAATCAGGATGCCTGCAATGGCATCCCCACGCACGAATTTACTCGCACCGTCCATTGAGCCGTAGAAGTCGGCTTCCTGAGTCACTTCAGAACGGCGGCGCTTGGCCTCATCTTCACCAATCAGGCCCGCGTTAAGATCGGCATCAATCGCCATCTGCTTACCGGGCATACCGTCAAGAACAAAACGCGCACCGACTTCCGCAATACGTCCGGCACCCTTGGTAATAACCATGAAGTTAATGATGACGAGGATGATGAACACCACGATACCAATCGCGAAGTTCCCCCCGACCAGGAAGTGGCCGAACGCTTCGACCACCTTACCTGCCGCCGCACCGCCGGTATGCCCGTCCATCAAAATAATACGCGTGGAGGCCACGTTCAGCGCAAGGCGCAGTAAGGTGGTGAACAGCAAAATGGTGGGGAACGCAGCAAACTCCAGGGTTTTCTGGGTGAACATTGCCACCAACAGCACCATGATCGACAGCGCAATGTTAAAGGTAAAAAGCAGATCCAGGATGAATGATGGCAACGGCAATACCATCATCGACAGGATAAGCAGGATCAGTATGGGTCCTGCCAGAATCTGCCATTGCGTTGATTTCAGGTTGGCCGGCAGGCGCAACATGGAGACCAGATTAGCCATCAGTATCCTTCTCGTTCAAAAAATCCAGCGCCTCAGGCACAGGTAAATTTGCAGGTTTAACCGGCCGCTGACCGCCCGTCAGACGCCAGCGTTTCAATTGCCATACCCAGGCCAGCACTTCGGCAACGGCCGCATACAGCTGCCCGGGAATTTGTTGACCAATTTCAGCATGGCGATAAAGCGCACGCGCCAGCGGCGGCGCTTCAAGCAGCGGAATTTTGTTTTCCGTACCAATTTCACGAATGCGCAGCGCAACGAGACCGGAGCCCTTCGCTACCACTTTTGGCGCACTCATTTTGTTCTCATCATATTGCAACGCGACGGCGTAGTGGGTCGGGTTGGTCACAATGACATCCGCTTTAGGCACGTCGGACATCATGCGGCGACGCGCGGCATCACGCTGCAACTGCCGGATACGACCCTTAACATGGGGGTCGCCTTCCTGCTGTTTAAATTCATCACGGATATCCTGACGCGACATGCGTAATTTTTTAATGTGGCTGTATATCTGGAAGAAGACATCAAAGCCGACCATCGGGATAATCGCCAGCACCACCAGAATGCAGCACATGCCAGCAATATTGAGCGCGCTGGCCATCGCGGTAACCGGCGCTTCCGTCATCAGTCGCATCACGTCCGGCCATTTATGCCATAAATAGAGCCCGGCCACGCTTCCCATCAGCAGCGCCTTCATGACCGCTTTCACCAGCTCAGCGACCACCTGTGCCGAGAAGAGACGTTTGATGCCGCTAAGCGGATTCAGTTTTGAAAACTGAAACTGTAACGATTTCCCGCTGAGCACCAGTCCACCCAGCATCAGTGGACCCACTATAGCCATGATGACAACCCCGCTGATAAGCGGCAGTAACGCAAACATTGCATTTTTGATCAGCAAAATTATCTGACTGAGGATCAGATTCGGATCGTTGACAATGTTGTGGTCAAAACGTAACCCCGCCGTCAGCATCATCGACAAGCGACGTGCAAAGTCCTCCCCACCCATCCAGATAATGCTGACACCCACCAACAGAATCAGTACGGAGGTCAGCTCTTTCGATCGGGGAACCTGCCCTTCTTCTCGCGCCTTTTCTAGTCGGTGCGATGTGGGGGCTTCTGTTTTGTCGTCGCTATCTTCTGCCACGGCTTAAATCCACGGGTGGAGGTTTGACGACATATTGCCAGAGTCAAGTCTGTCTAATGGGCGGAGTAAGGCATAAAAACGGGGGGTTTTCGCGATTTGAGAAAAGCGAATCACAGCAGGGAGAGAAAAATGTCTCCTGTCTGAATGTGCAATAGCATGCGTTATGCCAGTCAGACGCAAGCGCCTTACCCGGCCTACAGGGCTGTAGACCGGGCAAGTGAAACGCCATCAGGCACGCTCTAGGTTTATCAGAAACCGAGGCTGTCCAGCAGGTCGTCGACCTGATCCTGGCTTGCCACCACACCGGCTTTGGTGGCGTCAAGCTGCGGACCATTGAGCAGGCCTTCGTTTTCACGTTTCGGACGTGAGGAAGGATCGGGCATGTTCTCCAGCAGCACCATCAGCAGCTGACGCTCAATCTCCTGAATCACGTCCATCATACGCTTGATAACCTGACCGGTCAGATCCTGGAAATCCTGCGCCATCATGATGTCCAGCAACTGGGCGTTAGTGAAGCTGGTATGGCCCGGTACGTCACCCAGATATTTGCGGGTATCGGTCACCAGTTCACGCGCGTCACTCAGTTCGATCGGATTTTCAAACCACTCATCCCACCGTTTAGAAAGCGTTTTGGCCCCTTTTTCCAGCGCATCCTGATGAGGCTGGGAAGCTTCTACGCTATTGAGCGCACGCTCGGCGGCCTGCGCTGTCATCTGCACCACGTAATCAAGACGATCGCGGGCATCGGGAATCGCTTCTGCCGCCTCCGCAATCGCCTGATCGAGGCCTAACTCACGCAGGCTGTCACGCAGCATACGGGTCAGGCTACCGATCCGGGCAATGATGTCGGTAGGTGAATGCTCTTCCACAGGTTTAATAGAAGGTTGAATCATCGTCCAGTCCTCACATGCCGAGTTTCTCGAAGATCTTACCGAGTTTCTCTTCCAGGGTTGCAGCAGTGAACGGTTTCACTACATAGCCACTCGCACCAGCCTGTGCCGCTGCGATAATGTTCTCTTTCTTGGCTTCTGCCGTTACCATCAGTACCGGTAATGTCGCCATGTTACCTGACGCGCGGATGGTTTTAAGCAACTCAAGGCCATCCATGTTCGGCATGTTCCAGTCAGAGATCACAAAGCCAAAGCCGCCGGCCTGAAGTTTATTCAGCGCGTCAACGCCGTCTTCGGCTTCCTCAACGTTGTTGAACCCCAGCTCTTTTAACAGGTTGCGCACGATACGACGCATCGTGGAAAAATCGTCAACAACCAGAAATTTGAGCTCTTTATCCGCCATAAAACTTCACTCCTCGTTAAATACGTATTGCCTGTCCGGCACTGATTTTCGCCAGCATCTGCTGGCTAACCTGACTGAGATCGACCACTTCGCTCACGCCACCCATATTGATGGCTTCGCGCGGCATGCCGAACACCACACAACTTGCTTCATTTTGCGCGATGGTCCAGGCCCCCGCCTGATGCATCGCTAACATTCCTGCCGCCCCATCATTGCCCATCCCTGTGAGGATAACGCCAACGGCGTTACGCCCTGCATGCTTGGCGACCGAATGAAATAGAACGTCCACGGCTGGACGATGCCGATTTACCGGCGGACCGTCGTGGATTTTTATCTGGTAGTTCGCGCCGCTTCGCGCAAGCTCCATATGTTTATCTCCCGGGGCAATATACGCATGCCCTGGCAGTACACGCTCACCGTCTTCCGCCTCTTTCACGCTTATCTGACACAACTTATTCAGACGTTCAGCAAACGAGCGGGTAAAGCCCGGCGGCATGTGCTGTGTAATCAGAATACCCGGACTTGAGAGGGGCAATGGCTGGAGTACATGACGAATTGCCTCTGTTCCTCCGGTTGAAGCCCCAATTGCCAGCAGTTTTTCCGAACTTAACAGCGGCCCCGACTTCATCAATGCCACTGGTGCGGCCGTTGGATGATGCGCGGCCAGGCGGGCACGAGAAGCCGTGCGTACCTTTTCAGCAATCATCTCGCTGTAGGCCAGCATTCCTTCACGAATGCCCAGCTGCGGTTTGGTCACAAAATCGATGGCTCCCAGTTCCAGCGCACGTAATGTGACTTCAGAACCCTTACCGGTCAAGGAAGAAACCATCACCACCGGCATGGGCCGCAGGCGCATCAGCTTTTCGAGGAAATCCAGCCCATCCATGCGGGGCATTTCCACGTCCAGCGTCAGCACGTCGGGGTTATATTTTTTTATTAAATCCCGGGCAACTAACGGATCCGGTGCCGTAGCGACCATTTCCATATCGCTATGACTGTTGATAATTTCGGTCATGATTTGACGCATCAGTGCCGAATCATCAACAGACATTACCCTGATTTTACTCATGCTTTTTCCTTACTCAGCGCATAAACGGTTTGGCCACGCAGGCTAAACTCACGCACGAGGTTGCTGAAATTCTCCGAATGCCCGGCAAAGAGTAATCCGTCAGGCTTAAGCATTGGTGCGAAACGGTGCAGTATGTCCTGCTGCGTCGTTTTATCAAAGTAAATCATAACATTACGACAAAATATCGCATCGAACGGCCCGGGGACGTTGTACTGTTTATCGAGCAGGTTCAGCGGCATAAACTCCACGTAATTTGCCAGCTCCTGGCGTACACGTACTAAACCGGAATGCGGCCCGGTTCCGCGCATGAAATAACGCTGTAGCTGCTGAGGCGACAGGGTTTTCAGCTCATCCTGGCGATAAATACCGCTGCGCGCTTTTTCCAGCACTTCCGTGTCGATGTCGCTGGCGATGACCTTAAAGCGACCTGGTGCCATGCCTAGTGCGTCCGCAAGGGTGATGGCAAGCGAATAAGGCTCTTCGCCCGTAGAGGCTGCCGCACTCCAGATACGGTACTCACCGCTGCGCTTGCGCGCATGTTCTGCCAGTACCGGGAAGTGGTGCGCTTCCCGGAAAAAGGCGGTGAGGTTGGTGGTCAGGGAGTTAATAAACGCCTGCCACTCGGCACTGTTCTGGTTCGCTTCAAGCATACTCAGGTAGCGACCAAAATCGTCCAGCCCAAGCGTGCGCAAACGGCGCACCAGACGGTTGTAAACCATGTCCCTTTTGTGATCGGCGAGCACAATCCCGGCTCGCTGATAAATCAATTGACAGATTCGACGAAAATGCGCGTCAGACAGCGCGAGGCGCTGGGTCATCTGTTGCAATATGGATGACGATTGCCCACTGGGCAGCGATGTTGTCATGGCGCGTTCTCACCTGGTTTATGATGCAACAGGCACGCCCTCAGGCGGTGCCACTTCGGGTGCTGAAACATGGTTTTCAACTTTAAATACTGCAACCAGCGAGGTCAGATGATCCGCCTGGTGGGCGAGTTGATCGGTCGCTGCAGCCGCTTCTTCAACTAACGATGCGTTCTGCTGTGTGACCTGATCCATCTGACTGACGGCCAGCGCGACTTGCTCAATGCCACGGCGTTGTTCATCCGATGCTGAAGCAATGTCGCCCATGATGTCGTTCACCTGCGTGACCGAACGGACAATTTCCATCATGGTTTGCGCGGAGGTATCCACCAACGCTGACCCTTGCTGCACACGCGAGACCGAGTCTTCTATCAACCCTTTTATTTCTTTTGCCGCCTGTGCGCTTCGGCTGGCAAGGTTACGCACCTCACCGGCCACCACGGCGAAGCCGCGGCCCTGCTCACCGGCACGCGCCGCTTCCACTGCAGCGTTGAGTGCCAGAATGTTTGTCTGGAAGGCGATACCATCAATCACGCTGATGATGTCGCCAATTTTTTGCGAGCTGGTGGCAATCTCGTGCATGGTGTTTGCCACATTAGCCGCCTGTTGCCCGCCTTTACGTGCTGTCTCGGCAGCCCCCTGTGCCAGGCCTGACGCCTGACGGGCGTTGTCGGCATTCTGACCGACGGTCGCCGTTAACTCTTCCATGCTTGCCGCAGTTTGTGCGAGCGAAGCGGCCTGCTGTTCGGTGCGTGCCGACAGGTCATTATTCCCCGCAGCGATTTCCGAAATACCGGTATGCATTGCATAGCTGCCGTGCCGGACGTCGGTTACCGTCGTGCGCAACGACGACTGCATTTTTTTCAGGCTGGCAAAAATGGCGGAAATTTCATTTTTACCAAATACCGCAATCGGACGCGCCAGATTCCCCTGCGAAATGCTGTCAAAGTGGCTGCTGATGATTGCCAGCGGCTGCACGATCATTTTGCGTGACCAGAACAGTGCGCCGGAGGTCAGCAGCGCGGCCAGAATCACCACCACCACAAAAATCACGGCGGAGCGCTGGTAATTATTCTGTCCGTCCGCTTTCGCTGTCCGCACAAAGCTGTCGATATGCGTCTGCCAGGCAGCAAAATTCTTATCAAATGCCTCCTGCGATTGTTGCACCGGCGCGGTCATAAAATCTGACAGCTGGTTATTCTCAAGCCAGGTCGCCTGGTGCTCCAGATCGCCATGCCAGGCGCTGTAGGCCACTTTTGTGACCGCCTGCAGGGTTTTGCCATCTTCGGTTAATACCGGAATGGCAAGGAATGCCTGCAGTGTTGCGTCCGCCTGCGAAAGAAAGCCTTTGGCCTGCGCCATCAGACCCTTAACCTCCTCCGGTGGGTAGGCCAGCGCGGTCAGGGTTCCGGCTTTGTTCAGTGCCGTACTCGCCTGCAACAACAGTGAGCGCGTCATCATCAGGGTACTGCGCTGCTGGTTACTTTTTTCGAGTTCTTCCAGATGGCCAGTACTTTCACGAAACGCCCAAAACGATAGCCCGTTACTCCCAACCTGCAAAACGCCACAAATAATCAAAATCAGAAAAAGTGTTGTCGAGATACGAATACGGTTTAACATCCACGCTCCCATCAGGCGGCATCCGACCGCCGTGATTATCCATTAAAAGGTTTCCCAATTATCATCTTGTCCGGTTGAGAGCTGGCGTGGTCTGGCACCTGTCGGAACGTTAACAGCTGCCGGATTAAGCGAACGCTGAGCCGGGGTTCCGGGTACAGTAGAGAGTCTGAAAGCGGAGACCGTCCTGGTCAGGCGGCTGGCTTGTTCTTCTAATGCTGCAGCGGCAGCTGCAGATTGTTGCACCAGTGACGCGTTCTGTTGCGTGACGCGGTCCATTTCAGACACCGCCAGCGCAACCTGATCGATGCCCCGGCTCTGTTCATCAGACGCCGACGCAATCTCACCCATAATGTCGTTCACGCGGGTCACCGCACTGACGATATCGTTCATGGTCTCCCCGGCGCTTTCCACCAGTTCCGAACCGGTATTCACGCGGGAGACGGAGTCCTCAATTAAGGCTTTAATCTCTTTTGCGGCCTGAGCACTGCGGCTGGCGAGATTTCGCACCTCACCGGCGACCACGGCAAAGCCCCGTCCCTGCTCACCGGCGCGGGCCGCTTCTACCGCGGCATTAAGCGCCAGGATATTGGTCTGGAAGGCGATACCATCGATGACGCTGGTGATGTCAGAAATTTTCTGCGAGCTGGCGGCGATGTCGTGCATGGTTTTTACCACGCCATCAACCACTTTTCCGCCGTGCCCGGCGGTATCCGAGGCGCTTTTCGCCAGCAGCGAGGCCTGACGGGCGTTTTCGGCGTTCTGTTTCACCGTCGCTGTCAGCTCTTCCATGCTGGCGGCAGTCTCTTCCAAGGCTGACGCCTGCTCTTCCGTGCGGGATGAGAGGTCGTTATTGCCGGCGGCAATTTCGCTGGTCCCGGCGTGGATGGCATCAGAACCGGCACGAACGCTGGTGACAGTGTCAATGAGCGAACGCTGCATATGATCCACGCTGTGAGCAAGATCGGTAATTTCGCTGCGCCCTTCCACCACCAGGTTATGCGCCAGATTGCCGCCTGCAATTTCACGGATGTGCCTGATTACGGCACTTAACGGAGCCAGCAGAATGCGGCGAATGCCCTCCCAGACCAGAATCAGCACCACAACTAACGCCAGCGCCAGCGCAGCCATCTGCCATTTTGCAAACTGGTAATCGCTTACGCTTTCGTCATAAGCCTGGTGGTAGAGGGATTCACTGAGCGTTGCATAATTCTTTAAGGCTTCACCGAGGCCATTTTGCATACCCTGAGTCGGCTGGGCGAAATACCCGTCCATGTTGCCGTTTTCCAGGAACTGCACCAGTTCGGTGAGGCCGGCAGCATAGGTTTTGTACTTTTCATCAAGCGTCTGACGGGCCTGATCCATTTCAGCGACCACCGGCAAAGCGCGGAAGCGGTCGTAGTGTTTGCCGGCTTCAGCAAGACTGCTTTTCGCGCTGTTGAGAAGGTCGGTTTTGGCACTGCTCTGCTGATTATTCGCATCCATCATCATGCGTGCGGATGAACGGCTGAGGTTGATACGCGTCTGCAGCATCAGCTCCCATGTTTTACCGAGTTCAGTCTGCTGCTCCCTGAGATCGTTGGAGACCGCAAAGCTTTGCTGATTTTGTTTAAGCGACGAGAAAAAAAGGCCGCCAGAGAGCAACTGGAGCAGCGCAAAGACAACCAGCACACTCATCAGCATTGTGACAACGCGAATACGGTTCAACATATGACACCTTCCCGAAAACTTGTTATCGAGGTTATCGGCAAAGGCCAACGGAACTTTACATTTGCGAAAAGGAATTACATATAGGCTGCATTATCTCCAGGACAGGTTATCTTCGCCTGCCCCGGAGATGAGGGATTAAAGGCCGATATCGATGGTCAGCGTGTCGCTGTAGACGCCTCCGGGCGGGGTTATCTGGTTCGGCAGGACCTGCGCCGTATAGTTAAAGGTGCGCAGTGTGCCATCGCTGCTGACCGCCGATGAGATTGCGCTGGCCCAGCGCTCAGAGCCAGTCGATCCCCAGCGCGATGTGGTGCTGCCTTTATAAATTTCATAGCTCAGACGGTTGGTCGCCCCGCTCGCCATTCTGCGCACGTTACCGCTGGCGTTCAGGCCATTGTTGATGCCGACCGTGTAGGCATAATCTTTGGTGCAGGTGACCCCTACCGACTGCGAGATGGTCGGGAAACTTTTTGCCACTGGCGCGCTCCCGAAGGCAACCGCCGGAGCGGTAATGGTCGTGCAGTCATTGGCGACGGTCATGTTGACCGTGAGCGTCAGGGGGAGATTACCCACCTGATTAGTGGCGCAACCAATCACCCCTTCGGCGCAGATACTGTAATAAAGATTTAACGTCATCACACCCTGGTAAGTCCCTGCCGACACGGTCTGCCCGGTCACCGTGCGTAAAAAGAGGGGTAAGGTGTAACGTTTTGAGCCAAGCAACGTCAGTAGCACGCCGCCGGTCCAGGTATACCCCTTAATTCGCGATATCTCACTGGCGGCGCTGCAGGTATTAAGACCGCATAATCTAAAGGCGATGGCGTCGGTCGAGGCGGTGGCATCCGTGCGTCTCATGACGGCCCGATCGCCAACAAACGGCGTCGGCGAGATGGCGGTTAAGGTCACGGAATCATTAGTGAGCAGGGTTAAGGTGCTGTCGCAATCGAGAAGTAAGTTGAGGGTTGTCGTCTGCTCGTTGGTATTGAGCACAAAGGAGCTGACCTGGGTTCCCAGCGACGGGCTGGCATTAGAAAAGTTAGCCCGACAGGCGGACCTGGCGTGTGGAATGCTGATGAGCAGCAATACCAGGGTGAGGAATACCTTGCGCATCAGTTGCTCCTCCTGCAGGTCAGGGGTCCGTAGGTTTGTAATTTATGCTCCGGGTTCGGGTCGAGCGTAAAGCGGGCGACACAGCGCGAACCGTCCGGCAGCCTGACGTTAAGCACGCTGGACTCCTCCAGATTTTCAATCCACGCAATGCCATCGTAGCCCACGACCGCCGTTGGCTTCCCTTCCCGACTGACCTGGCTTGTCACCGGTACAGGGTCACCCTGCTCATCATGCAAAATAACGTTTGCCACCCGCTCCTGCTCCATCGGGAACTCAACCAGATACCCCGTGTGACGACGTAAGGCCACACGGCGTTCGGTCTGGGCGATGCTGGTATCTGCGGGTAAATTCAGGGTGTTAATGCTGTAGGTTGCCGGATAATAGGACGACACGCCGCTTATCAGCAGATACCCATTTTTGTTGGTTTTGCCCACGGGCTGATTCTCGTAATTGACCGGAATATCAGGCTGTCCCCCGGTACTGACCACCACAAACGCATCATTGATTCTATTGGCGGCCAGCAGCTCATTGTCCATCATAACCAGCGATCCCATCACCTCTCCCCACCAGGTACGCATGCCGGTGTAGCCATACAAGCCCCCTTGCATCTCCACATTGTTGTTACGCCAGCCGAGCGTCCCCTGCTGGTAGCTATCACCTTCACTCTGGCGACCTAGCGACAGGTTCCAGCTCAGTCCCCCGTCGGATGGCATCGAATGGCTGTAATTCACACGCTGCGCATTGCCATAATCGGGCGTTTTTTCGAGGCTGAAGGTGGCGTTATCTCGTTCACCCAGTGGGATCTGAATCGCCATCGCCATCGTCCAGTCCCCACGCTGCTTATCATGGCTGCCGGAAACATAAAGGCTACTGGCGCCCCAGAGACTCTTGCTCCAGGAGAGGTTGAGCAGTTCAGTTTTGCTGTTGTCAAAGCTTTGCACCCCGATCCAGGCGGCACCGACTGTGCCATAGTCACCGAGAGTAAAAGAGAGTGAATACTGGTCAGTATTGCGACTGAGACTGGCGACGGGCTGGGCGCTTCTGTTGGTGGCGCTGGCGTAGTAATAGTTCTGGTCATAGAGCGCCAGGTTGCCAAACCCACGATCGCGCCGGATATGCTGGGTGGCAATACTAAAGGCGCTGGTACTGTACTGATAGCCCCAGTTGAACTGGCTACCACTTTCTTCACGCATCCGGCTTTCTGTCCAGGCGGTGTTCACTACCCCAAGACGCCCTGCTTTGATGACCGCACCGGCCCCGCCCAGCGCCAGCTCCTGGGCACCTTCACCATGTGCTTCAAGCGTCAGGTAGTCGGTCAGTCCATAGCGGTAAGAGCCGCTCCCCACCAGCGGGCCGTAATCAAAATTATCAAGACCGTAGTTGCGGCGCAGGCTGCCTACGGTCAGCGCACCGTCGTGAAGCCCGGCTTTGAGCAGATCGCTTGCGACATAAAAAGGCATGGTGGTACTCACCTGCCTGCCGAGCGCATCCGTGGTGACCAGAACGGCATTGCCTGCCCCGTTAATGTAGGGGAGATTCGTCAGGGTAAAGGGGCCGGGCTCAAGCTGTCTTGAACCGGCGCGGTAGCCGTTAATGAACACATCCACCGAGGTTGGCACCGCAGCCTCCCCGGAAAACGACGGAATCGGCCAGGTAACTAAATCAGGGCGTAAGGAAAAATCACGGCCGTAGCTTATGCCGCCCACGCGCACGCTGCTGCTCCAGCTCAGGGCATCTGAGATAACGTCCCCCACGCTGATTTGCGTGGCATTATCTTCGTTGGTAAATAACAGCGAGGTGTCGTAACGCGTGTACCCCTCCTGTTGTGCAGCGTCACCCGACAGACGGGAAATCCAGGTACCGGTGGTCGAAAGCGAAGCATTGCCTGCAAAAAAGCGGTATTCATGCCACAACGAGGCCTGACCACCGATCTGTTCGGTATTGCTGGTGTAGAAGTCGTAGTTCAGCAGGGAACCACGGCCATAAAACAGCTCGCTCCGCTCCTGTTCACCATTAAACGCGGTAAAGCGTTCAGGCAACCATTCACGAGGCATAAAGAGCAATAGCCGCTGCCCTGCACTGTCGTAGTCGGTACGGACGTTCGCTAACGCCGACACATTGACCTCCCCCTGTGGCAGATGTTCAGCCGGGATCCCTGCGCGTTGCAGGTCGGCGCTGGCAACAAAATACGCCCCCGCTCTGCGCGTTACCGGGACGACCTGCTGTGTATCGTAATGGTTCAGCACCAGGTTTAAATGAAAAACGGCGTCTTCATTTATCGCCTGGGCATCGGGAGGCGGTGGCAGTGCGTCATCCCCTTCCTGCGCCTGTACAGAGACTGCATGAACCAGCAGGAGCATCGCCGGGATAATTACCTGGCGGAGGACTGCCATTCACTATCCCGCGCATTGATTTTTGCTTTCAGCTCAACCGGGGCTGGCAAATTAGCCGGAAGCGGCCAGGTGCGCGTGCCGCCGGGCAGAACGTAGCCCAGAAGCCCCTCGGCAACCGGGCGTAATTGTCCCCCCTGCCGCCCTGTAACGTCCGTCAGGCGGACGTGAACCTTGCCGCTGTTGCGTACCTCAAGCGCAGGCCTACCGTTATCCCTAACCACCTGCCAGCTCAAATCCCCAGCTTCAACCAGTGCATGACTGGCGCTGTCCGGGTAAGTGGTAATGCCCTGACCATAAACAAAGAGCGGGATCGAATAGCGCATCTGCAACTTGATGCCAATCTGCGGCGTGGTGGCGTTAACTGGCTGAGGGATTTCGTCAACAATAATCCGATACGCCTGTTCAACACCCGCCGGAACCTGGGTCTGTTTAATCAGGCGGATAAGCTGCTTCGATCCCTTCTGAATGGTTACTATCGGCGGACTGGCCACTACATCGGTTTGCTGTTCGTAACGTTCGTTGCCCGCAATCTGCTGCCAGCGCACAATGCGCACCTGCATGGTTGCCGGGCTGTCGCCCTGGTTCTGGATCCACAATTCCGTGGCTTTGGTCTCTGCGCCAAGCCAGGGATCAATGGGCCAGAGCAAGATTGTGGCCGCCGCCTTTGCCTCTCCTGTCGCGATACTCAGCGACGCCACCAGTAACCATCCAGCCGCACGTGCGGCGCCCGAGGTGACGCTCATATCCCTTCTCCCTTATTACCATGACAAGGTCACGGTCAGTTGATCTGTATAGGTTCCCGCAGGCGTTAATGCGGTAAGCTGCGCAGCGCCAAAGATGCTGAGCGCAATCGCGTTGGCATCGGTATAGCTAATCGCGACGGGCTGTGTTGTGATTTCCGAGTTGGCTGCCAGTGAACTGCTGGTGTAAAGCCTGTAGGGCACACGCTGTGTTCCCCCCGCGCGTTGTAAATTGCGGACCGAAGCGTAATTGACGCCATTATCAATTGTCATGCTGAGCGCCACTCCCGGCGTACAGGCGAGAGACAACGCCGCATTTGGTACAAAACTGGTGCTTACTCGTCCGCTTTCAGCCCCGGTATGGGTGCCAAAGTTCAGGCTACCCAGCACGCCGCCCGCGCCGCTGGTAACGGAACACCCTGGGGTGATGGTTGCCCCCACAGTAAATGTCTGCTGTGAAATCGTCAGGGCGACTGCATTCTCCGGCCTTACCGTCATGCATATGACCAGCCCGAAAAAAAGGTGCAGCAATCTGTGGCTTCTCACGCAAGAAGCACTCTTACCTTTCACCCACATTGTGGTGTTATCAGTACGTCACGTTCACATTCAGGGTATCGGTGTAGGTACCAGGAAGGACCGTTACGCTGTTTCCGCCCCCCTGAATACGGCCGTACAGCGTGTAGGAGTCAATGCCGTTAGCGGTTGAGGTACGTGGAATATTGGTGTTATTGCCAATTTCATTACTGAATGCGCTGTCGCTGTAGACGCTATAGGCCACGCCCTGGGTATTTGCCGCCGTGCGCAGGTAACGTGGCGTCGCGCCCGGTGTGCCCACCGTCGACCCTGGGGTGGCCGAGTTGGTATTGCCAATAATCTGCACCGTGTAACTTGTGGTGGTGCACTGAATGGTAAAGGTGCTCCCTCCTGCACCCGTCGCCGATAATTGCGTTGTTAATTCGCTGAAGGTAGCGGGATGCTCACCGAAGTTCAAAGTACCGAAGTTAATGCCCGATTGAGAAGGAGAGCCATTTATCAGGCAACCATTAGAAAGCGTTAGGGTCGCGCCAATGGTGCCTGAGCTGGTGACAGCGCTGGCATTATTTACCGAGAGCGCAACCATCCCTACCATCATAACAAAGCGTATTCTTTGCATTCTGAACCTCCGAAATGACGCGTGTTTATTTTAAAAAATACTTTCAAGCGGCGAACACGCAATTTACCAGCAGCAATAACAAAATTTAGTTGAATAACGGGAGAACAACCACTGCGCGGGAATAGAAAGCGATGCGGCACGACTGAATTTAAAAATCATATCAATCAATGTATTAGCACCATTTAAAAACCACATGTGCGTCCATGCAAAAGATATATCTCAAACCATGTGACCTTTATCACATTAAATCACCTCTGTAATAAAAAGGAAGTAGCCTGAATTCATTAAGTCGTAGTGTCACTTAAATTAATTATTTTTTATCCCTCAGTCATGTCATCATTAATGCTTATTGACGGTCACATCATATATTTTAAATTGCGATTAACTGAGAATAGTGCAATTAATTTACCGGGAGGCTGACGCGGATCATACGCTCTGAGTAGTGCTTCAGCTCCCGGTGAAGAAAGGGTATTGGCAGCGGTTAATTATAACTTGCCACAATCTCTATCGAAGAATTCGCCGTCCCTGCCGAGACCGTTCCCGTGGTGCGAATGTAGCGGGCAGCCATTTTAATGGTCTCAGTCGTGGGCGTACTGCTGCTGGAGTAAGTTTTTGTCGTATAGCCCGTGGCTGCAATATCACCCGGCTTGACGGGTTGATTAAATGTTACCGGACTTCCCGGCGTTAAGCCTGTTGACTGGGAGGTCGCTCCCCAGGCGAGCTGAATACCAAAGCCTGTTGCCGTACTGCCACTGTCCAGCGCAATAACGCCACTGTTGGTGCCGACCTCGCTGGTTCTGGGTAGGACGGTCAGGACAAGGCCTTTATTTGGCGTGTTAGCAGTGATTCCGCTGATCGCATTGCTCGAATTGAGAGAATAGACCGGGTTATAGCCCCAGGCTTTAGGGCACTGCAGGGTAAAGGTGGCGTCCTTCCAGTCAGAGACCGACACGCCCACATCATGTTTACCCATGTCCACCTTTTTAAGGGCAAAGTTACAGGTGCCAGGGTAAGCGGTTAATGAACCATTAAACTGTTTGGACATGATGAACCAGCTCGTTGGGTAAGCGGGATCATAGCCATTATTTGGCGGTGGCGGGAGCATGGTATTCCCGGGCGGAATATCCAGGATTACATTCATTGTCGGTCCGGTAAAGGTTACCAGACCATTTATCGGTAATTCACTCCCGCCGTTTGAGGGCGGTATCTTCCAGAGCGTAGCTTCCACGCTTAACGCGTTATATGAAAGACTCGTCCAGCGATACTGGGTTCCCATCCCCCCCGCATTGAGAACGGTAGGGTTTGCGGAAGTACCGATAGAACTGGTGGGTGTTGCCGCATTGCCCATTGCAACTTTAAATGAGATACCCACGCTCGCTTCTGAGGTAGGAAATATCCATACACCGTTATACATCGTAGGTTGTTTGCCATTATAGGGCACGACGTACCCGACAGTGTTCACGCTGTAGGCAGAGCTCATATCGCACTGGGCATTACCACTCCAGCGAAAAAATGACCATGTCGCGAGTTTAGACCAGCCCGCGGTGTTGCCTTCACCACCACTGGTTATTGGCAGGTTTTGCACAGGCATCGTAAAGCTCTCAAGAGGAGAGCCACCGGAGCACTGTATGTTTATTGCATAAACCCTGGAACCACACAAACTTGCTAAAAATAGTAATGCTATAAATGGCCGCATCTTTTCCCCCTCGCGCGAACTATCGAGGGGGATAATAAAAGGCACAGGAACAGTCAGAAAATAAATTATAAGATGGATTACCACCTCAAACCATGCGTTCAGCGACACAACACATTGATATTAACCATCTGAAATATTAATAAAATCACCATGTTTTACGGAAGTGTTAAAACGAGAAAATTATAAGTTTTACCTTCCTGGCGGAGAACTCCTTTTTTGTAAAAAAACAGAACATTTTATATAGTAAATATTTAATCGAAACAGTACGCATAAAAATATCAACCGTAACCGCTGGTTATTAAAAACTATTTACGGTTTCGCCCGAACAAAAATTTTCGGGCGTGAAGTAACTTAATTATAACTTGCCACAATCTCTATCGAAGAATTTGCCGTCCCTGCCGAGACCGTTCCCGTGGTGCGAATGTAGCGGGCAGCCATTTTAATGGTCTCAGTCGTGGGCGTACTGCTGCTGGAGTAAGTTTTTGTCGTATAGCCCGTGGCTGCAATAACACCCGGCTTGACGGGTTGATTAAATGTTACCGGACTTCCCGGCGTTAAGCCTGTTGACTGGGAGGTCGCTCCCCAGGCGAGCTGAATACCAAAGCCTGTTGCCGTACTGCCACTGTCCAGCGCAATAACGCCACTGTTGGTGCCGACCTCGCTGGTTCTGGGTAGGACGGTCAGGACAAGACCCTTATTTGGCGTGTTAGCAGAGGTTCCGCTGATCGCATTGCTCGAATTAAGAGAATAGACCGGGTTATAGCCCCAGGCTTTAGGGCACTGCAGGGTAAAGGTGGCGTCCTTCCAGTCAGAGACCGACACGCCCGCATCATGTTTACCCATGTCCACCTTTTTAAGGGCAAAGTTACAGGTGCCAGGGTAGACCGTAAGCGCACCACTGACTGCTTTTGACTGCATAACCCAACTATTTGAATAAGCAGAAGTACCGTTGTCGGGTGCTGTCAGACTATTGCCAGGCGGGACATTCACCACCTCATAAAGTGTGGGGCCAGTAAACTGTAATGCACCACTGAGTGGAATTTCACTTCCCCCTCCCGAGGCCGGAATTTTCCAGAGTGTAATTTCAGCCGCCAGAGGGTTATCACTAAGGCTTGTCCAGTGATAATAACTGGTTGCGCCGCCGGGGTGAATGATGGCGGGGCTATCTTTCGTTCCGGTCTGGTATCCGGGTGACGATAATCCTGTTTTAAACGAAATACCCACGCCATTGACGGAGGTAGGGAATATCCATATACCTGAATAAGAAAGGGGTTGTTTATTATTGTATGGCTCTATGTATGTTACGGTCTGCATTTGCAGGTTGCCATTTATGTTGCACTGGGCACCCGTTCCTGACCAACGAAAGTAGGTCCAGGTCGCGAGTTTGGTGTATCCAGAAACATCACCTTCTCCACCGGCCGTGATAGACTGACTCTGAACTGGCAACACGACATTCTCAAGTGGCGAACCGCCTGAGCAGTTTACATTTAGCGCATGAGCACTCATAGAAACGTACAGAAATGCGAGTAACAAAAGCCTATGCTTCATTAACGCCCCCTATCAACCCAAAATAAGGAGATAATATTAGGGCAAAGGAACAGTCAGAAAATAAATTAGATCTTGCCAAAATGACTTACTTTGTTGCCATGCAGAGACAAACCAGGGCGTCAGTGTTTAAAAATCATTATGATAGTGGGTGATTTCCTGCAGCGTTAATAACGTCAGGCGAGATTCTATTTTCTTAAATAAAAAAGCACATTATTTTTTTGTAAATAAAGCCCGCTTTTTGCAAGTAAAATAATGTTTCGCTTGTCATGCTTTAGCGGCAAAGGTATTACCCAAAGCCCGTCAATAAATTACGCTTACATTGAGGGTATCGGTATATATACCAGGGATGACGGCAGCGTTATTTCCCTCGGCGAGAATACGTCCGTATAAGGTGTAATAATCGACGCCATCCGCCGTTGATGCACGGGGCAAAGGCATGTTGTTGCCAACTTCAGAACTGAAATTACCGTCGCTATAAAGTCGGTAGGCCACGCCCTGCGTTCTGTTGGTCGCGCTCATCAAATAACGTGCTGTACCGCCCGGTACCCCAATTGTCGTGGCTGGCGGCACGGTGTTGGTATTACCCGTAATAACAACGGCATAACTGTCGGTCGTGCACTGCACGCCGATGGCATTTGCCGCCTTTCCGCTTCCGGCAAGCTGGGTTGAGAGTTGGGAAAACGACGTTGGGCTGTCACCGAAATTAAGGCTACCGAAATTAATCCCGTTCTGATTCGACGTGCCATTAATCAGGCATCCATTGGTAAGCGTCAGACTTACTCCAATGGTTCCGCTGCTGACGGCGGCAAAGGTTAACGGCACCGGTAAGGCGGCCAGAAGTGTTGACAGGAGTAAATATTTCTTCATTCTACCGCTCCGGAAATGGCGTAAGTTATTTATAACCATTTAACAAACTGAAAAAATTAGCATTTCCATCGCGGCTGGTTAAAGCATGCGCTTAACCAGAGAGATCACTATGTGACTGGCGTAAATGTGTTTCCCGTTGTCGGTCATTGCAGTTGCTATTGCGGAACTGAAACAGGAGCAGGTATTTACGTCTGCCATCATTGAGAAGAATAATATAATAAGTTAAGCAGTATTAAAATGTGATTTACATTCGCTTAACTATAAAACCACTTCAATATGACAGGCGAACCAAAGAGAGATGACGCACAGCGTCGTGGCAGGAGAGAGGATGAAATGCTCTTCCGCCTGGGGCGGAAGAGCATTATGCATTACGCGACCTGCGTCGTTGCAATATCCAGAAGTGCCATTTCATCGCTGTTCAACAGCTTCTCGATATTTACCAGAATCAACATACGGTCACCCAGCGCACCCAGTCCCGTCAGGTATTCCGTTGACAGCGTGACGGCGAACTCTGGTGCCGGACGAATCTGGTCCGAAGCCAGTGATAGTACGTCGGAGACGCCATCCACGACGATGCCGACCACACGCTGACCAAAGTTCAGCACGATAACCACGGTGTTGTCGTTATACTCGACTTCGGTCTGGCTGAACTTCACGCGCAGATCGACAATCGGCACAATCACACCACGCAGGTTAGTCACGCCTTTGATAAAGTCAGGTGTATTGGCAATGCGGGTGACCTGATCATATCCCCGAATTTCCTGAACTTTGAGAATATCGATACCGTACTCTTCATCGCCCAGGGTAAATACCAGGAATTCCTGACCTGATGGCTCGCCCGCCAGTTTTGTTACATTACTCATACCGGTCATGTTTTTACCTTCTTACTCAATCAGGCGGCTGTGTGCGCCATACGTTGTTCGCGGTTTAATCCCTGCAGTGCCGAGACATCGACAATCAGCGCAACGCTGCCATCACCCAGGATGGTCGCTGCAGAAATCCCCGGCACCTTACGGTAATTGCTTTCAAGGTTTTTCACTACTACCTGATGCTGGCCGATTAACTGATCCACCAGCAGCGCGTAGCGACGACCTGCGCTTTGCAGGATCACTACAATCCCCTGTGTGGCTTCAGTTTTCGCACCCGTTACATCGAATACTTTCCACAACTCTACCAACGGCAGGTACTCACCACGCACTTCCAGCACGCGCTCTCCGCCCGCCAGCGGATGGAGGTCTTCATCACGGGGTTGCAGTGATTCCATTACGGCATTCAGCGGGAGGATAAACACTTCGTCACTCACTTTCACCGACATGCCGTCAAGGATGGCAAGCGTCAGCGGCAGCAGAATACGGATAGTGGTGCCTTGCCCCTGTTTTGATTTGATTTCAACGTGGCCGCCCATTTCCTGGATGTTACGCTTGACCACGTCCATCCCTACCCCACGACCCGATACGTCTGTTACCTGCTCTGCCGTCGAGAAACCCGGAGCGAAGATAAGCATTCCCACGTCTTCATCGGACATGTTTTCGCTTACCGCCATCCCCTGAGAAAGCGCTTTCGCAAGGATACGTTCGCGGTTCAGGCCAGCCCCGTCATCGGTCACTTCAATACAGATGTTCCCGCCCTGATGTTCCGCCGAAAGAATCAGATTACCCACCGGTGATTTACCCGCAGCAACGCGTTTTTCCGGGGTTTCGATACCGTGGTCGAGGCTGTTACGCACAAGGTGCGTTAACGGATCGATAATGCGTTCGATAAGACTCTTATCAAGTTCGGTAGAACTGCCCTGAAGCGTCAGCTCGACCTGTTTATCCAGCTTGCTGGCAAGGTCGCGGACCAGACGCGGGAAGCGGCTGAACACATATTCCATCGGCATCATACGGATGGACATCACCGATTCCTGCAGATCGCGCGCGTTACGCTGAAGCTGAGTCATGCTGGTAATGAGATCGCCATGATTAACCGGATCCAGCTCATTTGACCGTTGCGCCAGCATGGACTGGGTAATGACCAGCTCACCGACGAGGTTAATCAGTTGATCCACTTTTTCAACGGCAACACGGATACTGGTGGATTCGCTGGCGCGCGCTGGTTTCTCTGCGCGACCGGCAGGTTGTTCCTTCGGAACGGCCTTCAGCGCCGGGGGTTGCGTAACGGTCGGCGCAGCCTCAACGGCAGCCACCGGCGCAACGTCCACCGTTTCTTCTACGGCCACGGCAGGGGCGGCAGGCGCTGACGTTTCAAAAGCAATCTGATCCGGCTCAATGACAAAGCAAAGAACGGCGATAATATCGTCCTGCCCTACACCGCCATCAAGCGTCGCAGTGAGGGTGTCTTTGCCTTTCACCACGTCGCTTAAGGTGGCCAGGTTGCCGAGCTCTTCTTCGAGTAAATTGACTTCACCCTCTTTAAGGCCCGACAGAACGATGCGCAGTTTCCCCTCTTTTTCAGCCGCAGCGGGTGTTGCCACCGCGTCAACGGGCGCCGTGTCGACCACGGATAATTTCGCTCCACTGGTCGCGCCAGGTGCAGCTTCACCTTTGGCTTCCAGCGCTAACTGACGCAGCGCGTTACAGATATATTCAAAGCTGGCTGCATCGGGCTCGGTGGAGCTTTTATAGGCGTCGAGCTGTTCCTGCATAATATCTTTGGTTTCCAAAAACAGGTTGATAATGTCGGTATTGAGCTGCATCTCTCCGCGGCGAGCTTCATCAAGCAGGTTTTCCATCAGGTGCGTGGTTTCCTGCAAAATGGTGAAGCCAAACGTACCTGCACCTCCTTTTATGGAGTGGGCTGCACGAAAGATGGCGTTGAGCTGTTCGGAATCCGGCGCTTCAGGCACCAAATCCAACAGGTGCTGCTCCATATCCGCTAACAACTCGTCAGCTTCATCAAAGAATGTCTGATAAAAATCGCTAATATCCATGCTCACGCTATCACCTCGAGTCGGGTTGTGGCGATGTGGTAACGGCTGCCGCAGGTGCAGACGATGGCTCTGACGCCGCCGCTGCCTCCGGCTGTCTAATGACGCTTAGTGGCACATTCTGGCTTTCGGCGTTTTCGTGCAGAATGGCTTCTTCTGCTTGTTTGTTTAGCACCAAAAGGCTGATACGCCGGTTGATAGCTTCGTTTGCTCCGCGGGCAGCGAGTCGCATCGTCGCCGCCATGCCGATCACCCGAAGCATTTTCCCATCGTCAAGTCCCCCAACAACCAGCTCACGTCGCGATGCGTTTGCACGATCGGCTGAGAGTTCCCAGTTGCTGTATCCTTTCTCACCGTTGGCGTAGGGATAGTCATCGGTGTGTCCGGAAATGCTAATTTTGTTCGGTATTTCATTGAGTACCGGTGCAATGGACCGCAGTATGTCACGCATATAAGGTTCAACATCCGCACTCCCGGTTTTAAACATCGGTCGATTCTGGCTGTCGATAATCTGAATACGTAACCCTTCCTGAACAAGATCGATTTTCAGATGCGGCCGCAGTGCGCGCAGTTTAGGATCGGCTTCAATCAGTTGATCCAGCTCACCGCGTAACTTACTCAGCCGGTTTTGCTCCATGCGCTTTCTGAGATCTTCAATGTTCGGCTGTTTTTTTACTTCACCATGTTGCTGTGTGTAGTCATCGCCACCACCGGGAATGGGGCTATCGCTGTTCGAAATTCTCGGCCCCCCGGTGACCGCTGTCGCCAATGGCGTACGGAAATATTCGGCAATCTGAATCAGTTGCTTAGGGCTTGAGATCGAGATCAGCCACATGATTAAGAAAAAGGCCATCATCGCCGTCATAAAGTCGGCATAGGCGATTTTCCATGAGCCATGGGATCCCCCGCCATGTCCTTTATGTTTTTTGCGTCTTACGACGACGATAGGATGGGACTGATTTTTCATGCGTCCTCAGTCGTTGTCTGTTGGTTCGGGTTTCTTACCGCACGCACGTGCTCATCCAGCTCGACAAACGTTGGACGTTCGGTGGAGTACAGCGTCTTGCGCCCAAATTCAACCGCGATCGGCGGCGCATAGCCGTTAAGATTGGACAACAGCGTGATTTTCACGCATTGCATCATCTTGGTGGTCTCAGCACTTTTCTGACGCAGAACGCTCGCGAGTGGAGAGACGAAGCCATAAGCCAGCAAAATGCCAAGGAACGTCCCCACCATCGCATGGGCAATCAATGCCCCCAGCTCTGCTGCCGGGCGGTCCGCTGAGGCGAGGGTATGTACCACGCCCATTACCGCCGCAACGATACCGAACGCGGGCAGAGAATCCCCGATTGCGGCCAGCGCATTGGCCGGTACCTCAGCTTCACTTTCATGGGTTTCGATCTCTTCGTCCATCAGCGCTTCTATTTCAAAAGTATTCATGTTGCCGCTGATGATAAGTCGCAGATAATCCACGATAAATTCCAACATCGTACTGTCTGCGAGAATACGTGGGTAGCTGGCGAAGATTTCGCTTTCTTTAGGGTTTTCGATATCCCTTTCCAGGGAGAACATCCCTTGCTGGCGTGATTTCGCCATCAGGCGATAGAGCAGTGCCAGCAAGTCCATGTAGGTACTTTTGGTATATTTAGAACGACGGAAAAGTATGGGCAACGCTTTGATAGTACCCTTAATGGCTTTTCCGTTGTTACCAACGATAAATGCGCCAACACCCGCACCGCCGATGATGAGAAGCTCCGACGGTTGATAAAGTGCGCCAAGGTGCCCGCCGGTCATCATATACCCGCCCAGGACAGCACCCACAACCACTATGTAACCTAATACGATAAGCACGACATCATCCTTCCGCTAATGACTATGGCAAGGATAAACAGATGACTGGGTTTGTTTTTCCCAAAAGTCAGGCAAAAAAAAGCAGCGGTAAACTTCACCGCTGCTGGAGTTCTTCACACCTGATTCGGTTAAACAGCCTGAGCGATCTGTTCATCCAGCAGTTGTGGAATAATATCGGCAGCATCACGGGAAAGTTTACGTCTTTTTACCGCTCTGGATGGCGGTTGGCATAAACTGCACGCAAAGCTACCTACAGGCTGATGTGCATGGGTAATAAAATTACCGTTGCAGCAGTTGCAGCGCGATAACTCCAGCATTCCGCTTTCGACAAAACGGACCAGTGTCCAGGCGCGAGTCAGCGCCAGGAGCGGCCCTTCCTCAGGCTGAGGGCATTGTTCAAGATAGAGTCGATAGGCTTTAATTACTGCGTCTACGCCACTGCACAACCCGGTTTTTAATAAATACTGCCAGGCGTTACAGAACATAGAAGCGTGAATATTTTGCTCCCACGTCATAAACCAGTCGGTGGAAAAGGGCAGCATGCCTTTTGGTGGCGGGCTACCACGTAACTCTTTGTAAAGTTTAATGAGACGACCACGGCTGAGTTGGGTCTCACTCTCTAACATCTGTAAACGTGCACCAAGCGTAATCAGCTCCATTGCAAGCTGGATATCGCGTGCTTCCTGAACAATGCTTTTTTCGCTCATCGTTATGCCCTTTTCTTCCGGGCTGCAGCATCGCCACTTTGGCTGGATTCATTTAGCAAACGTGTAGACAGCAGGATGCCGGTATGGATCTGTTGCAAATCATCCACCCGCGACTCCTGAGTCAGGCGAGTGATGGTTTGATGATTGTCAAAACGGAACTGACAGATGACCTGATTGGTTTCGGCCAGTTTTACCATTTGCGGAAGTGTTAACTCGACCAGTGTGTTGGCCATTTCTTCATTGACGCCTAAGCGAAACATCGCTGAAGGTTTGTCTTGACTGATCAAACGCTGAGCAAGGAGCAAGTATGACAAATTGATGTCATAAATGTGTTTCAGCAACTCGGATGTATGCATTTTTCCCATCCCGAATAACCAACTTGTATCTTATGCGGTCAAGCCGCACCCCGTGATGTCGCCGGGAAAAACCCGGTATAAAAAAGAAAGGCTAAAAATGCATATCTAACTTAGGATTGGCGGGAAAGACGTCGATTTGGATGTTAGCGTCTTGCCACACTCTTAATCATTTCTTACAAAGAATTAAGATTTTTCCTAATTCGACGCAACTGTACTCGTAGGTGCTCTTACATACAATCTGGACAGCCACAAAATTTGAATATTATGTGATGCGTGTCACATAATTTAAGCTATTTCTTACAATAAATCTATCAGTCTGGCTTCTGATTTGAATATTTTTTGTTCTAACAAAGCTCTTTTCTATTCCTTTTGTGCGAATAGTCATGCAAAAAACTTGATAAATTGACAAAACTGGTCAGATGTCTACCCCTAAAAGAAATTCAAAAGCGTTAAAATGTTTCTAAAAAAGATACGTTAATAAAAAACCATTAAAAACAGGATATTATGCGATCAACACCGCTAATTAATTACAGGTGGCGATAATTTCAATATCGTTAATCGTGTTGATTAATAATTTCACTAATTAACTTAAAATCCCGAAAATTTTGGTTAAGTGTTTAAAAATTGTTAATTTGCACAAATACTGGGCATAGGTTTTATTAAGAATAATTAATGAATATTTATGACGTTCTTCACATCACTGCCATTTTCATGCCTTGCGCGGTTGGTTTAATCGGAGTAAAGCTGGTATGAGAGTCCTTTTTCAGGAGTAAGAGATGAGCTATTCGCACCTTCTTGTTGCGGTTTCCGTGTCACCTGAAAGCCATCGACTGGTCGCCAAAGCCGTGTCAATAGCACGCCCGTTTCAGGCGCGTCTTAGCCTTATCACCCTTATGGCCGATCCCGAAATGTATAATCACCTTGTTGCGCCGATGATGGAAAATGTGCGGGACGTGCTGAAGGAAGAAACGCAACAATTTGTAAATGAACTTGTCTCACGTGCTGACTACCCTATCGGGCAAACGATCATGGCCTCCGGTGAACTCAGCGAGCACATTCGTCATACCTGCCGTACCCAGGGTGTCGATTTAGTCATCTATGGCAATCATAATCAGGGGTTCTTTTCGCGGGCGACCTGCTCTGCAAAATCAATTGTCGGCAGCAGCGGTGTGGATGTCCTGCTCGTCCCCCTGGATGAGTAGTTGAGCTCCCGCCTTTGCGGGAGCTACGGCATTAGGCCAGTTTCGGGAAGGTCGCCACGTTGCTCTGCAGGTAGCTTTGCTCACTACGTGGCGTTATTCCCTTTAAATCGTCAATGAACCTCGCCTGCCAGTGATGGATGTCATTTTTGAGGATCACTTCCAGCATCTCAGCGTGGCGCGATATACGTTCAGCCAGGGGCATGGTGAGTGCTCTGTCCAGCGCGGCGGCCACATCATCACGATCGTAAGGGTTAACAATCAGCGCTGACGTTAACTCGTTGGCTGCGCCTGCAAACTGCGACAACACCAGCACCCCCGGGTTCGCCGGATCCTGAGCAGCAACATACTCTTTCGCCACCAGATTCATGCCATCACGCAGCGGGGTGACAAGGCCGACCTCGGCATAGCGGAAGACTTTCATTAAGACCTTGCGGTCAAAATGCTGGTTCAGGTAGTAGAGCGGCGTCCAGCCCAACTGACCATATTTACCGTTAATGCGCCCTGCTTCCGTTTCCAGCTGATGACGAATGTCCTGGTAGGCCTGCACTTCACCGCGCGACGTCGGGGCTATCTGGGTGTAGCGAATTTTACCGTGATGCTGAGGATACTTTTCCAGCAGCGCTTCATAGGCTAAAAAGCGCTCAGGCAGCCCTTTGGAGTAATCAAGGCGTTCAACAGAGAAGATATTTTTGACGTTTTTAAGCTCTTCTTTTAGCTGCGCCAGTTTGGGTGGCATCGGACCGGCGGCCTGTTGAGCAATCTCTTCAGGCTCAATACCAATCGGGTACACCTCGGTACGGAAGCTTTTGCCCCATGCCGTGTGGCTTTTACCGCTGCGCGTGGTAACGCGGGTCTGCGCGGAGACGGAATCGAGAAACGCCAGCCTGTCATTCTCGGTCTGGAAGCCGAGCAGGTCATAATCACACAGCGCTTCCAGTAACTCAGCATGCGGCGGAAGCGCATTGAAGATTTCAGGCGTCGGGAACGGAATATGCAGGAAGAAACCAATCTGGTTATTCACGCCTCTGCTTCGCAGTTCACGTGCAAAAGGAAGTAAATGGTAGTCGTGGATCCAGAGGATATCGTCCTCTTTAAGTAACGGCAGCAGTTTATCCGCCAGCAGCGCGTTGACGCGCTGATAGCCATCCCAGGCTTCCCGCTGGTAATTCACCAGGTCCAGACGGTAATGGAATGCAGGCCACAGTACCGCATTTGAGAACTGCGAGTAGTACTGATCATAATTCTCTTCATTGAGGTTAAAAGAGGCCCAGGTGATGTTCCCGCGCGAGACCTCATTGAGCGGCGCGTCCTCATCGCCAATTTCTCCGCTCCAGCCAAACCATAACCCTCCGGTCGCTTTCAGCGCCCCGAGAATACCTACTGCCAGGCCGCCTGCGCTGGCTTTTTTATCATCGGGCGGTGCAATACGATTAGATACTACGACTAAGCGACTCATAGCCATCTCTCCTGTTTATTAACGTCTTTTCTTCTTCTAATTGATGGTCGGTGATACGTTTTAGCCACTGATGAACACCTTTTACATCGTCTATACGGTAGGCTGCCAGGGTACGTCCTGCACCCACCTTGACCGAAATACCCTTGAGGCGATTCACCACGTCAAAGCCATGCTCATCGGTCAGGTCATCGCCAATAAAAACCGGTGTACGCCCCTGAAACGGTGCTTCCTGCATAAATGTTTCAATGGCCGCACCTTTATCAATCGCGGCTGGCTTAAGCTCAATGACGCATTTACCGGGCTGCATCGACAGTTCGGGGTAGCGCGCCACCATCTTCATGGCCAGAGCGCGGATCTCTTCTTCATAGTGCAGTGCCTGGCGATAGTGCAGCGCAAACGCCATGCCTTTGGCTTCAAGTTCGGTACCGGGCAGTTCCGCCAGTCTGGTAGCCAGTTCATGCTCAAGCGGCTGAACCACGCTGAGCGGCAATGACACCCGGTGCGTTTCACCATTGATGTCGCGGCGCTCGGCCCCATGCACCCCGGCGAGCGGGAAACGATGGGGTGAAGCGAGCTGGTCCAGCTCAGCCATTGAACGCCCTGAAATCAACGCCAGCGCCCCATTGTTTGCGCCTGAAAGCAGTGCAAGCTGCTCCAGAACTCTGGATGGAATGAATACCAGGTCCGGATGCGGTTGGATATCAGCGAGGGTGCCATCGAGGTCGAAAAAAAAGGCAAAATCACCCGAAATTACAGGCGGTATGGATAACGTGTCAGCCACCCTGGACTCCTCCTTACAGTGTGAGCGAAAGGCTTTTATCAATAACCTTTCATTATCATTAGCCATGTAAGTATAGACAGTGTGACGGCGCTCGCCATTTTATGCTGAACCCACCTACCGAATTAACGGTAGATGGGCCGGTTGAGATAAAGCTGAGGATCTTGTGCGGCGTATCAGACGGTACGTTTCGCTTTTTGTTTGTAACGGTCAAAGATGACGGCGGCAAGCAGGATCAAACCGCGCACCACATACTGGGCAAATGGCGAGATGTTGAGCAGGTTCATGGCGTTTTCTACCGTACCCAGAATCAGGATCCCGGCAATAACATAGGAAATTTTGCCAATGCCCCCTTTCAGCGACACCCCACCCAGCACGCATGCCGAAATGACAATCAACTCATAACCGATTGAGGTCATCGGCTGGCCACTGGTCATACGCGAGGCGAGGATTATCCCGGCTGCCGCAGAAACCAGACCAGAGAGGACGAAAATAATGATTTTGGTGCGTACTACCGGCACACCGGCCAGACGGGCGGCCTCTTCGTTACCACCAATCGCCAGCGTATTACGGCCAAAGGTGGTGCGGTTTAACAGGAAACCAAAGACGATGAGACAGGCAACGGTCAGCCAGATGGGCGCGGGCAATCCTAACCAGTTTGCATAACCCAGCGTAAAGAAGCTCTCGTCCTCAATACCAACCGCTTTACCATCAGAGATGATATAGGCCAGCCCGCGCACGATCTGCATTGTTGCGAGGGTGGTTATCAGGGCGTTGATTTTCAGGCGCGCAATCACGAAGCCGTTGATAAAACCACTGACCACACCCAGCATCAGCCCTGCAAAGACGCCAATCCACAGGCTTTCACTGAGGTTGATGACCACGGCAGTGGTAACGCCGGCACAGGCGATGACCGATGCGACCGACAGATCAAAATCGCCGGAAGCCAGGCAAAATAGCATGCCGCAGGCCACCATGCCGGACATGGAAATGGCGAGCCCCAGCCCTTTCATATTGATAAAGGTGGCAAAATTAGGCACAAAAAGTGCGCAGCCAAGGAACAGCACTGCAAAGACCACCAGCATGCCGAACTGGTCCCAGATACGCCCGAAGGTAAATGGCGACTTTGATGCGCCGGATGAGGTTAAAGATGACATCATATTCTCCTCGCTCAGGCTACGGCCTGGCTGACTTTTGGCATTGCGAGGCTCAGTGCTCGCTGTTCATCTGCCTGACCATGAAGCAGTTCCCCGGCGATCTCGCCTTCGCGCATCACAATGATGCGGTCAGCCACGCCAAGCACTTCAGGCAGGTCACTGGAAGCAAACAACACCGCGACACCACGGGCTGCCAGCGCATAAATCACATTATAAATTTCATGTTTTGCCCCTACGTCGATACCGCGTGTCGGTTCGTCGAGCAGGATGACCTTCATCTCTTCCGAGAGCCAGCGACCCAGAATGGCTTTCTGCTGATTGCCCCCCGACAGGTTCATGATGAGCTGGTCAGCGCTGGGGGTTTTAATATTGAGGGCGTTAATATGGTGCTGTGCGTTTTGTGACTCCCACCCATCATTTATCAGGCACCCGGCGCGTAAATATTTACGCCGTGCGCTGATGTTGATGTTTTCCCGTACCGAGTGAACAGGAATAATTCCATCTGCTTTCCGGTCTTCCGGGCAGAGCATCATCCCGGCGCTGATGGCATGGGCCGGTTTTTGAATGTTGACCGTTTGACCATCAATGAAAACCTGCCCGTCAGTGATCCGGGTACCGCCAAACAGACCTTTCATGAGTTCGCTGCGACCTGCGCCCACCAGACCAAACAGGCCGACTATCTCCCCGCTGCGTACCGTCAGGCTGACAGGGGCGCGCACGCCAGGGGCTTTCACCTGATCCAGACGCAGACGTTCGTCGCCATAATCACGCGGGCTCCAGCCATAAATATCACCCAGCTCTCTGCCGACCATCGCCTGCACCAGTGAGTCATGGTTAACCTGCTGCATATTCGTAAAGGTGCGCACGTAACGGCCATCTTTAAATACCGTGATGGCATCGCTGAGGGCAAAAATCTCTTCCATACGATGCGAGACATAAAGGATCACGCGTCCTTCTTTACGCAGTTCGCGGATCACGCGGAACAGGTTGTCGATTTCACGCGCCGAGAGCGAGCTTGTGGGTTCATCAAACGCAATAATTTTGGCATTACGTGCCAGCGCTTTGGCAATCTCCACCATCTGCCACTGACCGATGGAGAGATATTTCAGCGGCGTTTGCGGGTCGATATCGAGGCCCAGGTGCTTAAGCTGAAGTCCGGCTTCATAGTTAAGCAGTGAGCGGTTTACGAAGCCGCTTTTATGCGGAAGCTGGCCGAGATAGATGTTCTCGGCGACCGTCATTTCGGGTACCAGGTGTAGCTCCTGGTAAATAATCGCCACCCCTGCGTTCAGTGCGGCAGTCGTGTCACTAAAGCTCACGTCCTGCCCTTTGATAGCCAGCGTGCCTGTGGTTGGCGCATAGTTCCCGCTGAGGACTTTTAACAGGGTCGATTTACCGGCACCGTTTTCCCCCATCAGGGCATGTACTTGCCCTGCATGGCAATCAAAGCTGATGTCACTTAACGCCTTAACGCCGGGAAAGGTTTTACCTATGCCGCGAAAGGAGAGATAAGGAGTAGAGTCTTGCATAACGTCTCCGTGAATCAATTCAGTGCACTTCTGGCCCTCCCTCGGTTGAGGGAGGGCGCAATCATCTGACTGTTACTGCACGCCTAACCCTTTCTTCGCCAGCTCTTCTTTAAAGTTATCGCGGGTGATCAGCACCACGTCGGTAACCGCGGTGAATTTAGGCGGCTCAACACCTTTGGTGACCCAGTTGTAGAGCAGTTCACTGGTTTTATAGCCATGTACGTCCGGGCTTGGCAGCAGTGAACCGTAGAAGCCGGTTGCCTGAGCTTTGGACAGTTCGCTCACCGCATCCACGCCGTTAATGCCAATGCCTATCACGTTCGGTGCCTTGAAGCCCTGCCCTTCCGTTGCGCGCACGCCGCCAAGGACGGTGCTGTCATTCATACCCACCACCAGCCAGTGTTTCACTTCCGGGTGTTGAACAAGCAGAGAGTTACCGGCATCGAAGGCGCCAGGGATATCGTTGGATTTAGTCGGGACCTGGTAAATCTGTTTTTCCGGGAAGCCAGCGGCTTTCAGCGCATCCATTGAGCCGGTAGTACGGCGGCGCGCGGTATCAAGTTCATTTGCGGTAATCGCCATTACCGCGGTTTCCTTGATATCCCAGCCCCGTTTCTGCATCTCTTTATAGAGCTCCTGCCCCTGACGCGCACCAATTTCACTGGCAGCCATCATCACCAGCGGAACGCTGGTCATTGGCTGACCCTTGGCGTTAACAAACTGGTCATCCACCGCGATGACTTTCATGTCATAGCCTCTGGCTTTGGCGACAATTGCTGCCCCCAGTTTCGGGTCAGGCGTACAGATAACAAACCCCTTCGCGCCGCTCGCCGCCAGGCTGTCGATCGCGTTCAGCGTTTTTTCGCCATCAGGTACGGCAATCTTAATAACTTCAAAACCAAGATCTTTCCCCGCTTTATCAGCGAATTTCCACTCGGTCTGGAACCAGGGTTCTTCCGGTTGTTTTACCAGAAAACCCAGTTTCATCGATTCAGCGATAGCGGATTGTGACATAACGGCAGCCAGACCAATGGCTGCTAACGCTTTAGTGAATTTGTGCATGGTTATCTCCAGCTTTGGCATTCTTTTATGTAGGGGAAAACAACTACTGGTTAATTTAAAAGTTCATAAAACAAGGCATTAGGGTCCGCACTTCCCTGGACACCTTTGCTGGCAGTAGTTTTAGCGGGAAATTGATTCTCCATAGGAGAGCAATATCACACCGCAGAATTACAGTAATTACGTACATAAATTCAGCGGTTTTAGACATAAAAAATGGGGTATTTGTCAGACAATTAGGAAGGGGGTCAGCAGATTAATCCATAGCATCAGCCAGCTTATCCTTGTCCCCGAAGACAGGGCGTCTTCGGGGTCAGACTTACCAGGGGTAATAAATGTGATCCGCATGGTCGTGGACCGGTGCTTCATCACCCAACAGGCGGGCGGCCAGCGTAAAGGCAAAATCAAAGGCATGACCAAGCCCTTTACCGCTGAGGAGGTTGCCATCCTCCACGACCGGTGCGTCAAGGTATTCGCCTCCGCTCACCGTTTCCCAGAGGTCGCCGGAACAGACATAGCGCCGCCCGTTAAGTAACCCATTTGCGCCCAACACCCGGGCTGCCGCTGAACAGATAGGACAGATAAGCTTGCCCAGCGCATCATGGGCGCGAACAAAGGCAATCACCTCCTTGCTGGCCCCCAGGTTCATACTGCCCTGCGGGCCACCGGGAAGGACCACGGCGTCGTAGCGCTCGTCGCTGCGCTCGATCAGCGTAGCGTCGGCGACCATCGGAATATTGTGATAGCTGACGACTGCCCTGGACTCCGCGCAGGCCAGCGTTTCAACATCAATATTCAGCCGACGCAGAATATCAATGGTAATGATGGCTTCTGCCTCCTCAAAACCCGGCGCTATCAGTACTGCCACTTTTTTCATGTGTGCATTCCTTACCAATACAATGAAAGATTGTTTATTTTTACTCAAAACAACGTTTCAAAATATTGAATAAGTCACATAACCATTAACCGCTTTCGCTTTCGCTGGTGCAGGGCAGGACTCTGGCCAGGCCTGGATGTCAGAGCAACTCCGGCTATTCATTACGAAAATATTTCGCCCATCAATAGTTATCTGCCCGCCCTGTTGCTGGCGCACAGGCGTGCTTTAGAGCCGTTCGTCACAATGCTGGCGAAAAGCTGTGGTGAAAAGCGCACAACCGAAGGGGTGATGCCTGTTACTTTTTTCTGTTCGCCCGCTGTCTGAAGGACACCTAATGAAGCCTGCGTTCATTATTAGGCTAAAGGGTGCCTGCTTCGCCTCAAGTTATTGAGTTGCTGAATGGCAGGCATCTTTTCAGGCCGCCGATGGGGTCGGCTGATGCTTCTGTAAGGGTTAATTTTTACTAAATCATGAAATTTATGTTAATAAAAAGTTTATAAGTTATTGCTTTTATTAAATTTTGCCAAATTGGATCTGGCTCTCATTGAATGGCATTACAAAATGTAATGATTTAGCAGGTTTATCCATTCAAAGACAAGGTGAGTCATGATTACCATCGAGTTCATTATTATAATTCTTTGCTTATTACTGGGGACGCGTTACGGCGGGATGGGGCTGGGGTTAATCAGTGGTATTGGCCTCTTTATTCTGAGTTTTGTCTTTGGTCTTGAGCCTGGCAAGCCTCCCGTGGATGTCATGCTGACCATCCTTGCGGTCATTGGCTGTGCGGCAACGCTGCAAACGGCGGGTGGGCTGAATGTCATGATGCAGTTTGCCGAAAAATTGCTGCGTCGACATCCTCAACATATTACGTTACTCGCCCCCTTTACCACATGGATGCTCACCTTTCTTTGCGGCACCGGACACGTGGTTTACACCATGTTTCCGATTATCGCAGACATCGCACTGAAGAAAAATATCCGTCCTGAACGCCCTATGGCGGTGGCTTCGATTGCGTCACAGATGGCAATCACTGCCTCGCCCGTTTCCGTGGCGGTGGTCTCCCTGGTCTCTATTCTTGCTGCCCAGCATGGTATTGGCCACGCATGGAGCATCCTGGAGATCCTGGCCGTTTCGGTTCCTGCATCATTATTTGGCGTTGCGATGGCGGCATTATGGAGTTTGCGGCGCGGAAAAGATCTCGCCGATGACCCTGAATTTCAGGAGAAGCTTAAAGATCCCAAGCAGCGTGAGTTTATCTATGGTGCCAGCGAAACGCTCATGAACCAGCGTTTTCCAAAAGAAGCCTACTGGTCAACCTGGATATTCTTTACCGGTATTCTGGTCGTGGTCTTACTTGGCGCCCTGCCTGATCTACGTCCGGCATTTGAGGTGAAAGGCAAACTCTCGCCACTGTCGATGAACCTTGTCATTCAGATGATGATGCTGATTGCAGGTGCCGTTATGCTGGTGGTCTGCAAAGTAAACGCGTCGGCGGTCTCCAGTGGTGCGGTCTTCAAAGCAGGCATGGTCGCGATTTTTTCGGTGTTTGGCGTGGCATGGATGAGTGATACCTTTTTCCAGGCGCACCTTAATGAACTGAAAATGGCCCTTGAAGGCGTGGTGAAAAGTCATCCGTGGACCTACGCCATTGTGCTGTTTCTGGTTTCCAAACTGGTAAACAGCCAGGCTGCTGCGCTCACGGCGGTCGCGCCGATGGGGCTGATGCTCGGTGTGGAGCCCAAAATGCTGCTGGCTTTCTTTCCCGCCTCGTATGGCTATTTTGTCCTGCCCACTTACCCAAGCGATCTGGCATGCATCGGCTTTGACCGCTCCGGGACCACGCGAATTGGTAAATTTATCATCAACCACAGTTTCATTCTGCCGGGACTGATTGGTGTCAGTTGCGCCTGTGTGGCCAGCTACCTGCTGGTTTCTGTTTTGTTTTAACAAAAAGCGGCGCGAAATGCGCCGCTTTCCAGGGGCCCGTCTGCACTGCAAACGGGCATAAAAAAACCTGCCTACGCAGGTTTTTTTATTATCAGAACATAGCACCAGGGGGTACGTCTTTGAAAGTTTTGCAGTAGGTTTCAAAAATGCTTTTCAGGATTTTGCGCAATTTCATGGTTTGCTCCGGCGATTTGTTATGCAGGTGTTATCAGTTGATGTGCACATAATATGACCTTCATCACAAAACGCAAGTTTTTCGTGATAGAAATCACGTTTTAAAAATCAGAAAAAAGCATTTCTTTAGGAAAAAACCATTATTTTCATTGAGATAAAAGAATAAAAAAAATTTATATTTTTAAACTTTTTTTGGCGGGCAGGCGCAGAGGCGGGACAAAAATTTAACATTTGCAGCAAAGGGGGCCGGTTTTCACCGACCCTCTGACTGTCAGGCAAGGATTTCACGCACGAAGGCTTCGATCTCTTTATCCTGGCAATTCTCAAAGAAACACTCCTGGAAGCGCGGGCCTGATACGGCAGTTTTAACCAGTTCAGGATCGATGGCACGCAGAGTATCGAGATAGTTCTCTTTTACGACAGCGGCTTTAACCTGGTTGAGGAGCCCCGCATTACGTACCTGCGGCTCTTTACGCTCCGGCGGGTAACCTTCGCCTTTCGTGCCGGTGAAGGCTTTTTCAAAAATAAAACGTACGTTCAGTTCAGCGCCCCAGCCAAAACCTTTAGCAAAAGGTAGAGCCAGCGCGTTGCCATTGTTGATCTGGGCAAAAAGGAAGGCGTCAGCCGGATCTATACAGTAACCGCAGACCACACCCGGATGAATATTAAGAGACATTAATGCCCCCTGCCCTGTACCACAACCGGTGACAACAAAATCTACCGCTTTGGCATTCAGCAGAATGCTGGCCATAATACCGAGGTGGATATAGGTCAGATGATGGTCATTTTCATCACTCATTCCGACGTTGAAGACCGGGAAGCCTTTTTCACCGGCAACGGCCTGAAGCTCGTTTAAAATGATGGCGTTTTTACCCGCCTGGCTGTTTTCCATCATCAGTGCAATTTTCATGTTCATCTCCAGATTAACGCGTTCGCTAGCTAATCTAACAACCTTACTACCTGCCAAACATACTTTCAAATTTAATGAAAAAAGGTTTTAAAAAATTAAAGTGCCTTCACATTTTTTACAGTGAGGGGACCTCTGCAAAGCAAAAGGAAGGAGGGTTTTACAATGCATCAACGAAGCGCAGGCAGCAGTCGTGGCGCGGATACTTTCCGCCAGCACGCTACCAGACAGGCGCTCAGTGTTGGCCGCCTCGCTGGGTGAACTTTCTCGTTGCGCATAAACAGGGCTGTTACGCGGTTTATTCCGGCGATTGCGGCAGCGCCTCCCGTGTAAGATGTCACGATGCCCATCAAGAAACAGAGCGATTTCATGAACAAATTAGTTGTTGCCGCCGCGTTATTACTGCTTACCGGGTGCACCATTACAAAAGAGCCCAAAGTCAGCAGCGTCGACACCACCAGTGGTATCGTGCGGCTCAATTTCAGTGAAGCGATGATGCAGTCAGCGCGCTATGACAGCTATACCACGCAAGGAACAGCCAACAAACAGTGCCAGCAGATGGGCTACGCCACCGCAGTTGCCTATGGCCAGCCTGTTTCCACCTGCAGCGTTTACAGTGGTTCTGTCTGCATGAATACTACCGTGACGCTTCAGTACCAGTGTCGTGGAGTGGCCTTTAATCAAACCGGTGTCGCCGGCACGCCCGCCTGGTAGTTCCCCGCGCCAGTGTGAATGTGCTGGCGCGTTGGGTTATTTCTAAAATAAAGAATAATTATCATTTACTCCGCTATTAATAATGCAATGCGTTTTATTCCCATTCTCATTGTTAATAAATGAATTTTTTATTTTACCTTTTGCAAATAATTAAATAACAAATTATAGTGGCCGCACTTCACGACCTTTAATTTATTTCCCGGAGCGCTTTAATGTTAAAAGCTGGAATGATTGAAAAACTTAATGAGCAAATGAATCTGGAACTTTTCTCATCTTTGCTTTATCAACAGATGAGCGCCTGGTGCAGCTTTAATAGTTTTGAAGGTGCCGCCGCATTTCTGCGTCGCCATGCGCAGGAAGAGATGACGCACATGCAGCGCCTCTTTGATTATCTGGCTGATACCGGCAGTCTGCCGCGCATCAGCACTATTACAAGCCCGGTGGCGGAGTACGGTTCGCTGGATGAATTGTTCCGTGCGACTTATGAACATGAGCAGTTAATCACCCAGAAAATTAACGAACTTGCCCATGTTGCCATGACCTCTCAGGATTATCCGACCTTCAATTTCCTGCAATGGTATGTAGCGGAGCAGCATGAAGAAGAGAAACTCTTCAAATCCGTTATTGATAAATTAACGCTTGCCGGTAAAAGCGGTGAAGGCCTTTATTTCATCGATAAAGAGCTGTCGACACTCGACACGGCTAATTAATAAAGTGCGCGGTAATGTCATTTCATTACCGCACTATTTTAATGGTTGCAGATTTTACTGATGTGCGTTGAAAACCCGGTTTCGGCCGGAATAAATTTCCCCCGCAACGCCAGAAATGCCACAAGCTCAGCCGCCGTCATGTCAGACGCTGAACAGGTATAAAAACGCGCCTCGTTACCAAAACGCGCGAGAATGGCCGCCACCAGACTCTTCTCTGTATAAGGCTCAACTGAATCGAGCATCATGTTAAGCACCTCATGACCGTGTACAGATGTCATCACTCCTCCTTTAAAAAAAGCATGATAGTCACATCACTCACCGCCCTTATTGCGCTACGACAGATTTACATGCACCCGGCGCAACTCGTGCAGCGCCAGTCATGACGGTTAACGGCCTGATAGAAAAACCGGTAATTTTCACTTTCCATCGGAATGGAGTGTTCATAAAAGAGGTCGGTAAGCCAGTCTACATTGGCAATGATCCACTCATCCTCCTGCAAACCCTGAGCGAAGGTCTCATCTTCAGGATCGATAATGGAATAGATGGCCCATGTGCCCATATCTTTTTCGCTGCGGGATTCAGGCAGCGTAATCGCTTGTCCCTGCCAGCTCAACAGCCAGCTCCCATGACAGAGTAAATTACCGGCACGGGTCCACTTGGCGGTAAATGGATTCTCCTCAGCCATATCTCCCCTTGTACAAATTATCAGAAATTTTAGCTCCTGATTTTCTCGCAGATACCGGAGAGTTATGCATCAGGCAACGTCACGGATCCTGCCAGGCAAATGACTAAGGCAGTGGCGCTCGGCAAGCTGCAAAGTAATGTTTACAGCAGGCGTAAGGCTGGTTTGACGGCGCGACTGTTTTCACATACTCTGCGCCGCATCCTGATGTTGCAGGGCGTTGAATTTGTCGAGGAATGTGTGAAAAATCGAACACTTGGTAGTGTTTTTATCGTGGCAGGGACCACCATTGGCGCGGGGATGCTGGCCATGCCGCTGGCAGCGGCTGGCGTGGGTTTTGGCGTAACGCTGGTTTTACTGTTCCTGTTATGGGCGGTGATGTGTTATACCGCACTGTTACTGCTGGAAGTGTATCAGCATGTGCCAGCAGACACCGGGTTGGGGTCTATTGCACGTCATTACCTGGGGCGCTACGGTCAGTGGCTCACCGGGTTTAGCATGATGTTTTTAATGTATGCCCTGACGGCGGCTTACATGAGCGGCGCTGGCGAACTGCTCGCTTCCAGCCTGAGTGACTGGACGGGCATTTCAGTGTCGCCCGTAACCGGCGTGCTGCTGTTTACGCTGGTTGCCGGTGGCGTGGTCTGCATCGGCACATCGCTGGTTGATCTCTTTAACCGGTTTTTATTCAGTGCCAAAATCATTTTCCTGCTGGTGATGCTGGCATTACTGGTACCTCATGTTCATCATGCGAATCTGCTTACGCTGCCGCTGGAAAAAGGGCTGGCGCTGTCTGCTATTCCGGTTATCTTCACGTCGTTCGGTTTCCACGGCAGCGTACCAAGTATCGTAAGCTACATGAATGGCAATATTCGTAAACTGCGCTGGGTATTTATCACCGGCAGTGCGATCCCGCTTATTGCTTATATTTTCTGGCAACTGGCGACCCTGGGCAGTATTGATTCCTCAACGTTTGCAGGCCTTCTGGCGCAACATGCCGGGCTTAATGGACTGTTACAGGCGCTGCGCGAAGTCGTTGCCTCTGCGCATGTTGAACTTGCGGTACATCTCTTTGCCGATCTTGCGCTGGCAACCTCGTTCCTCGGGGTTTCACTGGGGTTGTTTGATTATCTTGCTGACCTGTTCAAGCGCCGCAACAACGTATCAGGGCGCCTGCAATCCGGGCTGGTTACCTTCCTGCCACCTCTGGCTTTCGCCCTCTTTTACCCGCGTGGTTTTGTAATGGCGTTGGGGTATGCAGGCGTAGCCCTCGCGATACTGGCGCTTTTACTGCCTGCGTTGCTGGTGTGGAAAAGTCGTGATGCGCACCCCGAGGCCCCTTATCGTGTTGCCGGTGGCAGGCTCGCATTGTGTGCCATCATTGCCTGCGGGATCGGTATTATTCTGGTGCAGTTTGCTATCGTCGCCGGGATCCTTCCTGAGGTCGGATAAAAAAAGGGCCCTGGCGGGCCCTTTCTTTTAATGTAAGCAGCAGCTTTTAAACTTCCTGCCACTACCACACGGGCAAGGATCGTTACGGCCCACTTTTATACCATTCACGACCGGCTGCTGAACAACCGGCTGTTGCGGATTGGCTGACCAGTAATCATAAAGGCGCAACGCAGCAGGACGTATGGCATCAATGCTTTGACTGAACGTCTCTTCGTCCATTTCATCGAGGCGGGCAAAATTCTCCTCCGAGCCATGCAGGGCAATCGCATCCAGATCGGGTTGCAGCGCGTCGGGCAGTGCGGACCAGTCGGTTAACGCCACGCCACGCATATAGCCAAAACACCACTCCTCAACCACCGTGAAGTGACGGCCTTCAACTTCGTTCTCACCGAATACAGGCTCAAACTGGTCTGGATAGTCGCTCAGTCGTTCGGCAATATCATTCATATGCTGGAAGCAGAGATTGATAAAGCGATCCATCTCGCGCTCGTTTTTCCAGCGAGGGATATTCTTTTCGCCGCCCCAGATAGCGACCAGCCAGCGGTCAGGCTCTACAACAACGGGGCCGGACAAAACAGCGGTCAGCAGTCCATCGAGCTCGGCGACGTCAAGAATGGTGTCATCGCCATGAGCGTAAGAGATCAAGGTCTCTTCCAGCCACTGCAATTCGTTTTCGTTTAATGGGCCCTGGGCCATATGAGGAGCTCCTGAGGGAGAGGAAGATTTACGGGAAGTCACGGAAGGGTAACACAACTACCGCAAATACAAAAAAACCACCCGAAGGTGGTTTTACGACACTGCTTATTGCTTTGATTATTCTTGTCTTTCCCATGGTACCCGGAGCGGGACTTGAACCCGCACAGCGCGAACGCCGAGGGATTTTAAATCCCTTGTGTCTACCGATTCCACCATCCGGGCTCGGGAAGAAAGTGGAGGCGCGTTCCGGAGTCGAACCGGACTAGACGGATTTGCAATCCGCTACATAACCGCTTTGCTAACGCGCCAGATTCTTCAGGCTTTTAAGCCAACACCCGCAAACTGCCGGTGCATATAAACTGGAGCGGGAAACGAGACTCGAACTCGCGACCCCGACCTTGGCAAGGTCGTGCTCTACCAACTGAGCTATTCCCGCAATATCAAGTTGTGTTGCAATCACTTGATTTTGTTATCTTCTGGAAGCCTGCGCTGCCGTCTGATGCGATGCATTCTACTTACCTGGCGCACTGAGTCAACGTTATTTTTCAAAACCCGAATCGTTTGCTGAAAATTAACGCGATGCGATCACTGATCGAGCAGATCGCCGCGTGCAGCGTTCAAATATTGCAGCATTGACCACAGCGTCAGAACCGCAGCAACCAGGAAAAGCGCAATACCAGCCCACTCAACCCACTCATTGGGACGCCAGAGCATCCACGTCAACGCGGCCATCTGCGCCGTTGTTTTAACTTTGCCGACCCACGACACGGCTACGCTGTTACGTTTACCCAGTTCAGCCATCCATTCACGCAGCGCGGAGATAATGATTTCACGCGCGATCATGGTGGCGGCAGGCAAGGTCACCCACCAGCTATGGTAATGCTCAGCGACCATCACCATAGCAATGGCTACCAGCACTTTATCGGCAACCGGGTCGAGAAAGGCGCCAAACCGCGTGCTTTGATTCCAGCGACGCGCCAGAAAACCGTCAAACCAGTCAGTTACCGCTGCCACAAGGAAAATCAGCGCTGAGGCAAAAGGTGCCCAGGGAAAAGGCAGATAAAACGCCAGCACAAAAAATGGAATCAGGATGACGCGGAACAGGGTGAGCAACGTAGGGATATTAAATTGCATAATGACGGTAACTGTCTGTTGTTAGTAAATTTTGACCCTATGTTGCTACAGAGCCCTTAATGTTTCAACGAGTAGAAGATCTTTTCTGCCAGGCCTTGCGAGATGCCCGGCACTTTTGCAATTTCTTCAACGCTCGCGTTTACCAGTCCTTGCAGACCGCCCATGTATTTTAGCAGCATCTGGCGGCGCTTCGGCCCGACGCCTTCGATGGTTTCCAGGCTACTGGTATTCTTCACTTTTGCCCGTTTTTTACGGTGACCGCTAATCGCATGATCGTGGGATTCATCACGAATATGCTGAATGACATGCAGCGCAGGCGAATCCGGCGGCAGGCTGAATCCCTCCCCTTCCGGTTCAAAAAAGAGCGTTTCCAGGCCCGCTTTGCGATCCACACCTTTTGCCACACCGAGCAATAGCGGGTGATGTTTATCCCAGGGAACATCGAGTTCCGCAAAGACGGCTTTTGCCTGCCCGAGCTGTCCTTTACCACCATCAATGAGGATGACATCCGGGATTTTGCTCTCTTCAATGGCTTTACCATAGCGCCGACGCAGTACCTGGTTCATTGCCGCGTAATCATCGCCCGGGGTAATACCGGTAATATTGTACCGGCGGTACTCCGCTCGCAGTGGGCCGTTTGCATCAAACACCACACAGGAAGCGACGGTCTGTTCACCCATGGTATGGCTGATATCAAAACACTCCATACGTCTGACTTCAGGCATTTTCAACAGCGCAGCCAGGGCTGTGAGTCGCTGGCTGACGGTAGATTGCTGCGCCAGTTTAGTACTAAGCGCAATGGCCGCATTGGTACGCGCCAGTTTTAGATAACGGGCACGATCGCCGCGCGGTTTCGTCTGCACATTAACCTTACGACCGGCCAGTTCTGAGAGTGAATCAGCAAGCAGCGTTTTGTCGCTGAGGTTGAAGTCGAGCAAAATTTCCCCAGGCAGGGTGCGCATTTGACTGCCCTGCAGATAAAATTGCCCGACAAAGGTCTCGACCACCTCGCCAAGCTCCGTACCGCCGGGTACTTTCGGGAAATAACTGCGGCTTCCCAGCACTTTACCCTGGCGGATAAAGAGCACATGAACGCACGCCATCCCCGCGTCGAATGAGACACCAATGACGTCAAGATCGTCGCCCGTATTGGAAACAAACTGTTTTTCCGTTACGCGGCGCACGGCCTGAATTTGATCGCGAATCCGCGCCGCTTCTTCAAACTCCAGTGACTGGCTCGCTTTTTCCATTCTGGCGATAAGTTGCGTTAAAACTTGATCGTCCTTGCCGGACAGGAAAAGCCGAACATACTCGACCTGCTGCGCATACTCCTCTTCGCTCACCAGTCCCGCGACACAAGGTCCCAGGCAGCGGCCAATCTGATATTGCAGGCAGGGACGTGAACGGTTGCGGTAAACGCTGTTTTCACACTGACGGACGGGAAAGATTTTTTGCAACAGGGCCAGCGTTTCGCGTACGGCGTAACCGTTAGGAAACGGACCGAAATACTCCCCTTTAGCGTGCTTTGCTCCACGGTGCATGGCAAGCCGGGGGTGGGTATCCGCGCTCAGGAAGATGAAAGGATAAGATTTATCATCGCGCAGCAGCACGTTATAACGTGGCTGGTAAAGCTTAATGTAGTTATGCTCAAGCAGCAGGGCTTCTGTCTCGGTGTGGGTGACCGTAACATCAATTTGCTGGATTTGCGCCACCAGCGCTTCGGTTTTTCGCGAAGCGAGATTACTACGAAAATAGCTGGAAAGACGCTTTTTGAGATCTTTGGCTTTGCCTACATAGATCACAGTTCCGCCGGCGTCATACATTCTGTAAACACCGGGGTTGCTGGTTACGGTCTTAAGAAAGGCTTTGGAATCGAAAACTTCATTCACTGACTTGCTAACGTCTCCGCATTGCACAGACCATGGCGAATTGCCAGGTGGGTCAGTTCTACATCACCGTGGATGTTCAATTTACTGAACATACGATAGCGATAACTGTTCACCGTTTTTGGGCTGAGGTTCAGTTGCTCAGAGATCTCATTGACCTTCTGACCTTTAGTGATCATCAGCATAATCTGCAATTCCCGTTCCGACAAACTTTCAAACGGGGAGTCCGCTTCAGGCTCAATCTGACTGAGTGCCATTTGCTGGGCAATATCCGAGGCGATATAGCGTTGACCCGCATGGACAGAACGAATAGCGTTTACCACTTCCTGTGGGGCCGCACCTTTACTGAGATAGCCCGCCGCACCCGCCTGCATAACTTTTGTTGGAAGAGGATTTTCAGTATGAATGGTCAGCATGATGACTTTCGTGTCGACGTTTAATCGCACAATTTTACGTGTCGCTTCGAGGCCACCAATACCCGGCATGTTCATATCCATCAGTACGACATCGACGGAATTGCTTCGGCACCATTTTACGGCATCCTCACCGCAACACGCTTCGCCAGAAACTTTTATGCCCTTAATGTCTTCAAGAATGCGTCGTATCCCTGCGCGCACAAGTTCGTGGTCATCAACAAGAAGTACGTTGATCAAAGGAATATCTCCAGAAGAGGGATGACGCTGCTGCAAACTAATTGGCTCATAGTAACGGTTTTTAACCAGGTAATGAAAGGTAAATAGTGCCGTGCGCCGAATTTAGCTTCCGTTTTTGGAAAATAACCTGTACATGGTGTGGAAACGTCCCGCATAAATCTGTGATGGGCCGCGCGATTAGAAAGCGTGAAGCAGAAACTTACTGGCAGCGCTGCGCTTATCCTGATGAAAAATATAAATGGAAGTTGTAACAATAATTAACCGATGCGACACCTCGTTAAAACATATATTTGCTAAGCACTATTCGTTTTTGAATAACGGTAATAGGTTTAATTTAATAAACCCACCCCAATGCGATCAAAAAATAACCGCTGCTGATTTTTGCAAAGCATGTGGTATACTCCGCCGCTTTGACATTCTATGTCACGCAAAGACACTGTAACTTAACGAGGTAATTAAATGAGCACCCCTGATTTCACCACTGCTGATAATAGCCAGGAACTGGCTCAGGAAGTCTCTTGCCTGAAAGCAATGGTCACGCTGATGTTGCAGGCGATGGGACAGGCTGATGCGGGCCGGGTGATCCTTAAAATGGAAAAACAGATCGCTGGTCTGGAAGATGCCTCTCAGGCAGCTGTGTTCTCAAACACCGTTAAGCAGATTAAACAGGCCTACCGTCAGTAAGCGAATCCGGCTGGTGGCGTTTTATCGCTGGCAGCCGGCTTTCGTCTGACACGCAGAACGGCATGGATGCTCAAATCATGCCGGTTGCAGCGGCATAACAGGCAATCTGGGTTTTGTTCGGTGCATTAAACTTCTTCTGCATATTCTTCTGATGGAAATTCACAGTATTCTCAGAAATCGATAAGATAATCGCAATTTCCGCAGAGGTTTTCCCTTCTGCCGTCCATCTCAGGATCTCTTTTTCGCGTTTACTGAACTTCATTTCAGGCGCCATAACCATCTCATCCCCCAGCCGCACAAGGGCCAGCAGACTCACCTGAACGAGCAGTTGTAGACGCAGTTCGAGATCTTCACCCTCACGGGTTTTACCCAACAGACTGGTGCGAGAGACGGATAAGAAACCCAGCGCATGATTAGGCAACATCAGACACTGCGTCACGCCCTTTCGCAGACCGTGGTCGCGGGCAGCATCCCACAATACTGGTGCATCATGGAATAATTTATCATCCCAGGGTAAATGGCCGTGTAAGAAATTCTCCGCCTTTAGTACGGGATCGATGCCGAAATAGTTCTCCGCCTGATAATGCGACATCCAGACATCAGGATAAGATGATTCAACGTTGATTTTAGGGCGCGTAAAAGGTACCGGATGTCGGACACACAGTGAAAAATAATCATATTCCAGGGCCTGCGTCTGACGCTTAAGCTCGGAATAAACGTCCTCTGTACTTGTCATCTCCTGAAAACGTAGCAACACATCCCTGCGCCACGCAAAAAAGTCATTCTCCCACATCTGACGGATATCACCCTTGCCATTAATAATCATTATTATGAATACATTAAATTAACACATAAAACTTTTTTATAAGTGTAAAAAAACATAGAGAGGGCAAATTAGTTGGCCGCGGAAGGCAGCTAATAGTGGTAAAACGCAAAAGCGTTCGATTAAAGGCGTAATGGGGCTGTATACCCACAAATATATCCATAACGGATGTGCCGGTAATAAACGCACCGGCGGCAGTTTGCTTTAAGAAGGTTTATTTTCAGGTTCAGAAAGGCGGCGCTTCTGAACCTGAACACATTACTGCATCAGAAATTTTTCCAGAAACTGACGGGTACGCGGCTGCTGGGGATTGGTAAACAGCGACCTGGCAGGCCCCTGCTCCACAATCCGCCCTTGATCCATAAAGATGGCTCTGTCTGCGACATCGCGCGCAAAACTCATCTCATGGGTGACAATAACCATTGTGCGTTTTTCCTGAGCCAGCTGGCGAATGGTGTTTAGCACTTCGCCCACCAGTTCGGGATCGAGCGCTGAGGTCGGTTCATCAAACAGGATTACCTCCGGACGCATCGCCAGCGCACGCGCAATAGCGACACGCTGCTGCTGCCCCCCGGATAAACGCCGAGGATAACTGGTCTCTTTGCCACTCAGCCCCACTTTCGCCAACAGTTCACGGGCGCGGGTGGCAGCCTCCTCCCTGGCCTCGCCTTTTACAATCACCGGCCCCTCGATAATGTTTTCCAGCACGGTGCGATGGGGAAAGAGATTAAAACTCTGGAAAACGAAACCGACATGCTGACGAAGCTGGCGAATTTGCCCCTTTTGCTGGCTCAATGCCCGCCCGGTATCAATGGTTATCTCCCCCACCCGGATAGTGCCGTTTTCCGGCTGCTCCAGAAGATTAATGCTGCGCAGGAGCGTGGTTTTGCCAGAGCCGCTTGGCCCGATAATCGCCACCACCTCCCCTTCTTCTACCTCAAGATCGATACCGTGCAGCACCGTCTGACCATGAAACTTTTTCACCAGATTCTTAACTTCGATGGCACTCATTTGGGATCGCGCTCCTGACGGTTAAGCTGATTTTCAAAGTAATTCTGTAACGCAGAAAGCACGGTCGCCAGCACCCAGTAGATCAGCGAGGCGGCAAGGTACATGGTGAAGACCTCCAGCGTGCGCGAGGTGATCAGCTGCGCCTGACGGAACAGTTCCGGCACCTGGATAGTGGCGGCAAGAGAAGTATCTTTTACGAGGCTAATGAAACTGTTGCTAAGTGGCGGCAAGGCCACGCGCGCTGCCTGCGGTAAAATGGCACGTCGTAAGGTCTGCCAGGGCGTCATACCGATACTGGCTGCCGCTTCCCATTGCCCCTTATCGATGGACGAAATTGCTGCCCGAAGCGTTTCAGAGGTATAGGCCGCCGTGTTGAGCGACAGCCCAATCATCGCCGCCGGGATCGGGTCGAGCTCAATTCCAAACTGGGGCAAACCGTAGTAGATCATAAAAAGTTGCGCGATAAGCGGTGTGCCGCGAAAAATCGAGATATAAACGCGCGCCAGCCAGCGAACCGGCCAGACCGGAGACATTCGCATCAGCGCCAGCACAAATCCCAGCAACAGGCCAAAAATCATGCCCCCGATGCTCAGCTGGAGGGTAAATACGGCCCCTTTCAGCAGAAACGGCGCGGAGTCCAGAATCAGTTGTAAGCTTTCTTGCATGATGGTTGCTACGCCTTGCAATTAAACATGGGGATGGTAAGCGAAAAGTGCCGGTGCGCCGCCGGTATGCACAAACAGAATCGGTCCTTCATCTTTGAACCGTTTCTGGCTGATACCATCGATAAGTCCTGCCATTGCTTTACCGGTATAGACCGGGTCGAGCAAAATCCCTTCCAGTCGCGCCAGCAGTTTTACCGCTTCACTGCCTTCGTCATTAGGTGCGCCGTAACCAGGCGCAAAATAGTCATCCCATAAAAGGATATCAGCCTTCGCATCCACCTCAAGAGCGTTTGCCACCGCCTGCTGTAGCGCTATGACTTTCGGTTTCTGCTCTGCCACACTGCGCGATACGGTCACCCCGATCAACTCGACATCCGGTAAAAGATGCTCCAGCCCCACCGCAAGCCCGGCATGGGTTCCCGCACTCCCTGAAGCGACCACAACCGAAGAGAGACCGACTGCCCCTTCACATTGCCCGGCGATTTCGAGCGCACTTTCAACATAACCCAGTGCGCCCAGTGCGTTCGATCCCCCGACCGGAATCACATAGGGACGATAACCCTGGGCTTCAATACGGGTGGCGAGATCTTCAAGCTGACGCACCGGATCGGTCAGCGCCTCACACATCTCAATTTGGGTATTAAACAGATCCAGCAGCAGGCGATTACCGTTGGTGAGGTAATTTTCGGCGCGGGTGCCAAGAGGATTTTCCAGTAACGCGACGCAGTTCAGCCCGAGTTTTGCTGCTACGGCCGCCGTCTGACGCACATGGTTTGACTGAATCGCCCCTGCGGTTATCAGGGTATCAGCACCTTCACGCAGCGCATCTGCTGCGAGGAATTCAAGTTTACGCAGCTTATTGCCGCCCATTGCCATCGGGGTGACGTCATCACGCTTGATAAAAATATCGCGCCCCAGGTAATCAGAAAAACGGGGCAGATATTCCAGCGGTGTGGGTGCGCCGATAAGTTCCAGTCGCGGAAAGCGGGTCAGGTTATGCAAGGACATGGATCCTCCGGTTACAGGTTTTTTTTAATTATGCACGCATACCGCGCGTAAATAAAAAAGGCGCTAGATTTAGCGCCTTTTGCAAGCCCCGACGCTTATTTTGTCACGTCAGCGCCAAACCATTTTTCAGACAGCGCTTTCAGGGTGCCATCTTTCTGCATATCCGCCATTGCTGCATCAATAGCTTTTAGCAAGTCATCGTTATCTTTGCGCAGCGCAACACCCGCTTCCTGACGGGAGAAAGCCTCCCCGGCAACGGCCAGCGTATCTTTGGTTTTCTTCACCAGATCCAGCGCCGCCAGACGGTCAACCAGGATGGCATCGATACGGCCGACGCGCAGATCCTGGTATTTGGTCGGATCGTCATCGTAAGTACGAATGTCAACGCCCTGTACGTTCTTGCGCAGCCACTCTTCGTAGTTGGTTCCCAGGCCAACACCGACTTTTTTACCTTTTAAATCCGCTGAAGATTTTATGCCGCTTTCATTGCCTTTTTTCACCAGCGCCTGAATACCGGATACCGTATAAGGCGTGGAGAAATCATATTTTTTCTTGCGTTCATCGGAGATAGAAACCTGGTTAATCACCACATCGATGCGTTTTGAATCCAGAGAGGCCAGCATGCCATCCCATTTCGTGGGCTTCAGATCCGCTTTCACGCCGAGATGCTGCGCCAGCGCCTGCGCGAACTCCACCTCGAAGCCGGTGAGTTTGCCGTCATCGCCCTGGAAACTGAACGGCGGGTAGGTGCCTTCGAGCCCAACCAACAACGTTCCGCGCTCTTTAACCTTAGCGAGCAGATTTTCCGCCGCGAAGGTTTTCACGCTCATGCCCGCGACCAGCGCAACCGCCATCGCGCCCAGTAATGCCTGACGTCCCAGAAGTGCAAGTTTCATAGTGACCCCGAATGAGATAATTTTTCACAGGGTAAGGCGCTTGTCATAAAGTACAAGCACCCTTCCGTTACATGTTATTCATTTTTAATATATATCAGATCTTGCGCCGACCGCGATTTTTTGCACCACGTTAAAATGCGCCTGTGCTTTAAACTGTGCGTATTTACGCAGTGCGATGCGGTAATTATTGGTGCTGGTGGCGGGCAACCAGGGTTCAAGATTTTCATCCGGGAACCCTTCATCCAGAAGATGGCGGGAGATATTCAGGTCAGTGAGGTGATTACCCAGACGGCGCAGGCGGACAACGTACTCACGCACGGTGCCGTGGCTCATCTCAGTTTGATCAAAGAGGAATTGCTTAAAACCGATGATGTCGAAAAAATCGCTCTGTTCTTTGCAGTGAAGATCGCCACAGAAGCGACAGAGTGCAACCCACTCCTTTTGCTCCTGTTGCCAGGCGGCTTCGTCCAGCAAACTGTCGAGGCGTGAAATCGCAATTTTGTTCACAATTTCCCCCCGACGCACCAGGGTGATGCGGTCGAGGAGCTTGTGACAATGTGCACAATGCGTTTGGCTGTGTTTAAAGTCTTTAAGGTAGCGGCTTAGTGGCCGTCTTTTAGGTTGCTGCACCGTCATGATAACTCCTGGTTGTCAATGCGTTGTGCGGCATTACCAGGGGCTGTCAGACAACCGACCCTATAACTTACCCAGCTTGGTACGTAAGCGTTTAATAGCCTGACTATGGAGCTGACTTACCCGTGACTCACCGACCTCCAGAACCGCGCCAATCTCCTTGAGATTAAGCTCTTCCTGGTAATAAAGGGTCAGAACCAGTTGTTCACGTTCCGGCAAGGATTCAATAGCTTCCATGACGCGGTGACGCAAATTACTTTCCAGTAACTGGAATAACGGGTTTTCCTGTTTATGATCGTCAGTCACAAGCTCAATACTGTCGCCATGCTCTTCTCGCCATTCGTCATAGGAGAAAAGTTGACTGTTGTTCGTATCAAGCAGCATCTGACGGTACTCTTCAACAGGGATACCAAGACGCTGCGCCACTTCGGTTTCCGTTGCGTTTCGTCCCAGCTCTTGTTCAAGTTGCCCCATCGCCTGTGCCACTTCGCGGGCATTACGCCGGACACTGCGCGGCACCCAATCACGGCTGCGCAATTCATCCAGCATGGCCCCACGAATGCGCTGCACTGCGTAAGTGGTAAATGCCGTTCCTTGCAGAGCGTCGTATCGGTCAACTGCATTCAGTAACCCGATTCCGCCCGCCTGTAGCAGATCGTCCAGTTCCACACTCGCCGGCAGACGCACCTGCAGGCGCAATGCTTCGTGACGCACCAGCGGAACATAACGCTGCCACAGCGAGTGTTTATCCATTACACCTTCAGCGGTATACAGTGAATTCACGATAAACAGCCCTGCGTTAGTTTAAGTTATCGGCATGATTATCCGATTCTGTAGGGGTTTTAATCGGATGAATAGTGGGTGAAATGGGCGTTATTTGCGGTAATAAAAAAGAAGTGTGCACTGAATCGCGTTATTGAGGCAATCGGGCTTGCTTTACATGGCGGTGCTTTACACAGCCTGGCGAAAAGGTGAATAGCAAAAAATGAGACGCCAGGGCTAACCGGCTTAATTTTATCAGATTCTTAACAATACAGGCACCCATATGCCCCAGTGAAGGCAGGAAGGCTTCTGAGAAGGGATTAGCTGCTCGGCATTTAAAATCAGCGATACCGACGCGATGCGTTAAAACAGCAAACCTGGTGAACGTTGCGCAACAATTCTCCGTGTCACACACTGCTTCGTTAGCATAATTAAAAAGGCATCGAAAACGATGCCTTTTTGCTGTACCTGACTATCCATTATGTTTTTCAGGGATGAAATAATAGACTGTTTCCAGCACACCTTCAGTGTAATGACGCATGTAAAGCTTATAATCTGAGCGGAAGGAGAAAATCAGCTCGGGGAGCTTCCAGAAATCGTCCACAAGGTGATACGCGCAGATTGCCAGTACCGGATGATCGTTCAGAATATGTTCACGCGAGCCTTCCAGTGCCGCATATTCATGACCTTCAATATCCATTTTTATAAATGAAATTTTCTCATTAACCAGGTTATCTAACGTATTAATTTTGACCTCTATATCGCCCTGCTCGTCAACATGCGACCAGCTTCCCGAAGAGGTAAATTTTAATACCCCGGCACAATTTGAAGCACCATACTCATGAAAATGAATATGATCCAGCGCCTCTACTCTGCTCCGAATAACTGCCATCTGCTTTGGTTCTGGCTCAAACAGATGGACACTACGATAACCAGGATAGCGACGAATGAATTCAAGAGTAGTACTACCATCATAGCTTCCGACGTCTGCAAAAACGGCATTAGTAGAATCAATGTTAATAAAAGACTCAAAGTAGCTTTCTTCGGGCCTGAAAGTAAAATACTCCATAGTTTCAAGATGTTCATTCAACCGAAAATCAACCAGACGTGAGAAAGTTTCTTTTGAAGTTTCATCAGCGAGGTGATTGAAGACATAATCATACTTATCGCGATTTTGCTGATAATCCGAACGAAACTCTGCATTAGCGACAAGTGAATGCTCTTTCAGTGGCAAACCGGAATAATGCTTAAAACTATAATAATCAATATTACCGATTTCCTTTCCCGCCAGTAACCGACTGACAGTGACAGGCCTGCCATCGACGATAGATGAAACGACAATAGCTTTAGCTGGGACTGACGCCAATTTAATTATCGGAACACCATTAAAGGTAGATTCCGTAGTGAAATCATCAATAATACCATCAGGCTTGATATATTCGATGATATCTTTAGCATAAGGTGTCCGACCAAAAATATATCGAGGCACTCTGCCCTTGATGAATTCATCACACAACTGGCGAAGTGCCTCACCGCGTTCAATTGTCATAGCGACCTCAAAAATAATTCATTTATTAATTAGCAATGGATACTGGAATGTGCAGATTACATTTTGCATATTATGCAGCAGTGCACCGTAAAAAATTAGCATAGTAATAAATTTACTGCATCAACATCCAGAACAAGACACTTTGTTTTTTCAAATACGTCTTTTCTTTCAATAAAGTAATTATCGATAAATATCGAATCTGGCTTAATATAGTTGGCCTTACTCTCTTTATCTTGCACATGATAGATTTCATCGAACACGGCGGGAGAAATCCTGACCTTTTCAAGAGTTTGATGGACATCATATTCGTGGCGCGTGATCAGGTAGACCTTCTTACCGTCAGCAATAGCCTGGTAAATAAAGCTGATTACACCAGGCACAACGAAACCGTTAATAATGAGAGTGTCATCGAGATCAACATACACGTTTTTGTAGTCGCGATTGACTCGCGCTTTGGTGCTGATGCATCGGTCTATCAAGGTGATATCGTGATTCGGCATAGCCGCAACATCCCTTCCCATAAAGTCATGGATAGCCATCAGTGGCAGGTTCACTCCCCGGGCACGCTGGAATATCATTGTGCCGCTGATGCGACAGGAGATCTCTAATAATTTCCATTTCCCATCTGCGTTCGCTTTTAACTGGAAAAACCAGGGTCCACGCAATGGTATGCGCTTACATATCGTCAGTGCAATATCACGGAGTTCATCGGTAAGTTCAACGGACTGCGAGCGCATCGTGATACCGGCGCGTACGCGCTCACGGGTTCGCGGTCCAATCCAGATGACCTCCCCCTTACGGTTGGTAAAACAGTCTACGGTTAACTCACCGCCAGGAAGATATTCCACCAGCACAGGCAGGGTAGTGTTTTTATAAACTTGCCAGGCTTGTTTCAGATTATCAACACGCGTAACGCCCTGACCCCCTTGTCCTAAATCAGGTTTAATAATTGCCGGCCATGCCGTTACGGCATCCGGGTCGGCATACCCCTCAGGCACCCACGTGCAATCGTTAAAAAGAGCATACGTTTCGCTTTTTTTACGGGCTATACGGGTCGCCTGTTCGTTACCGTTAACCAGGAAAAACCCCATCCCCTCGGCCAGTGGGGCCAGCGCCTCGGCGACGGTATCATGAGTGGCAAACACAACATCAATATTGTGCTGTTTAATGATGTCGAAAAAAACATCGTTAAACCGCGCGTCCATAATATTCGGAATATCAGACAGATATTGCGGAAAAGTGAATCTGCCATGATCTTCAACGCTTGATGCGCCAATGATATTGACGTGCAGGGAATAACGCAGCGACTGATATATTTCATTCGCATTCTCAGCGCCACAGGGAAAGACGAGGACATTAATTTTTTTAGTTGTTGCCATTTTTTATTCTCTCTGGAGTATGCGCAATACCTTTTCAGCAATTGTATGCATATCTTCGGAATCGTAGCGTTGGTCGAGGGGGAGTGGCACCAGATTCGCTTTAAAATAAAGCGCCGCGCTCCCTTTTGGGCAGATATCCTCAAGCTGCGGCCAGTAGGTGGGGACATAGATCTTCTCCCCAATCAGCCGACTTTTCAGCCCTGGATTATCAATTAATAATGGGTAGGCCATAGGAACATCTTCATCAGTGAGATCTATCGTCAGGCCGTTAATTTTTGCCAGCATGCTGTGGAGCTGCACAAAATTTTCCTGACGACGTCGTCTGGCAAAATCATAATCGATACCACGCATCAAGTTTTCCGTTACGGCAGACATTGCTCTGATTTCAGCTGAGTTGAGCTGGCTATCAGCCTCGCAAAAATCGGTGTATGCCGCACTGGCACCTGCATCGTGACGCCTCAGTAAATGCTGGCATCGTTGCCAGGAGATATCCTTTTCGAACGCTTCTTCCAGCGTGCCGGACGTTAATGCCATTCCCCCGTCCGGGAGGCCAAAGAATTTTCTCGGGCTGTAAATCGCAGCGATGCCTTTTTGTTTTGCAAAAAACGCCTGCGCATTATCGACAACTAAACCCGGAAACTGACCGGCAAGCCTATGCATCTCTTTTGATTTAATACCGAAATAATCATTGCAAAGAACAAAATCCTCGCCATCGACATTATCGAGCACCGGGTTCATTTGTCCGTCTACATCGTAATAGTGCATCTCGCAATGTTCTTCCTCAATCGCCTGCCAGATAACGGGGCAGGTAAAAAAGGAGACATATATTTTTTTTATTTTATGCAGGCGAATGATATACTTTAACGCATTTCTTGCTGAATTAAGATTAATGGCATCAGGGTGATAAAGACCACCACGTCCTGCTTCCATATGCAGAAAACCACCATACTCTTTATAATTTTTCATAATTATCCAGCATAGTATGTATCGCGTCAGGAGAATTAAACATCATAACGTCAATAATGGATAATCCAGGCTCAAACGCCAGCCCCTGGTTTGACTGAGAGTAGGGTGTGAGATTTACTTTCTGAAAAACCAGATCAATATTAGCTGCGGTATATTTATTTTTATCAAAAAACGTCATTCCGCCGGTAGGGTTCCAATACGCAGACACTGTCGGAATTTTTTTACATATATTTAGAGCCCATTCATCTGGCGCGTCAGGCGGCTCTATATCCATATTCAGATGAGAGAAGACAGACAGATCGGCATTGATCTCCAGATAGCCACACACGGATTTCAATACATGAAGGTTCAGTTCAGCAATGCTGTCAGTTCTGATATCCAGTCCCTGCTCAACAACTGCCATCGTTTTTCTGAAGAATGAGGCTTTCTTTTTGTAGTGAGTGAGCTGGCGCAGCAGTTTATCTCTCCAGTCAGTCTCGTTGTTAATCTCGGTCTCTTTTATTGTGGCGGTATGGTTTTTTTTCTTCAACGGCACAGACAGGTACTGCCAGCCAGATTCCGGTTTAAGAATACGGTTACGTTCTATCCAACCGTGGCGTATAAACTGCACATCATCGAGTAAAATAAAACGTTCCGTATGCTTGATGAGACTGATGTACCCAAGATAAGGAAAGAAATAGGGTTGCATGATGGCTATTTTCATTTCATATCCATGTGTGTTAATTCAAATTGACTGCCATGCAACAACGTCAGGCGAACATGCTACCGCCCCTGGCTCACAGCAGCCACTACGCTGAAAACAGCTTGGTGCAAATGTTAAATTACTGATATTAATCAGCCTGTTGCCAGGAGGATGTTTTTTTGCGTTAAAAAAAGCCATGTTTACATGGCTTTTTAGCTGCGTCTCATCCCGGTAATCCGGTTAATCAGGACGCTTTCCCCAGTGGTTCATTTGCGGCAACCCAGGGAGATTTAATGATGTCAGCAATTTTACATTGATCCTCAAACTCCAGATCCGGATAAATCGGCAGACACAGTATCTCTTCCGCGATCAGGTTTGCCTGCGGCAACGCGGTTTTCGCCGCACTCGGCAGTCCACGATACATTGGGAAATTACTGATAAGCGGGTAGAAATAACGCCTTGGCATAATGCCGTTCTGCTTAAGCAGGTCGTAAAGCGCATCACGGCTTATCGGGTAATTAGGGCCAATGCGAACCGGGAAGTAGGCGTGGTTCCAGTCAATATTTCCGGGTACGTCTAACATTTGCACCCCCGGAATATCCTGCAATAGCGCACGATAATGGTTATCCAGCGCACTACGTTTATTAAAAGCGCCCTCGATATGCTGAAGCTGTAGCAGTCCAAACGCAGCCTGCACTTCGTTCATTTTGCCATTAATCCCTGCCGCCACGACGGTAGTTTCACCGGCAAAGCCAAAGTTTTTGAGATAATCGATACGCTGCTTGGTGCGTTCATTATGGCAAATGATGGCCCCGCCTTCGAAGGTGTTAAATACTTTCGTGGCATGGAAGCTCAATACCGACAAGTCGCCGTAATTGAGGATGCTGGTGTCGTTTTGCCGCACACCAAACGCATGCGCCGCATCGTAAATAACCTTCAGGCCGTAGATATCGGCAATTTTTTGGATCTTATCGACATCGCAGGGGATACCATAGCAGTGCACCGGCATGATAGCGGTCGTATTCGGGGTAATCAGCTCTTCGACCCGGTCCGGATTGATGTTATAGGTCCGGGGATCGATATCAGCAAACACGGGTGTCAGGCCATTCCACAACAATGTATGGGACGTCGCCACAAAGGAGTAAGGCGTGGTGATAACCTCTCCGGTTACGCGTAGCGCCTGAAGGGCGGTGAGCAACGCCAGCGTTCCATTGGCAAAAAGGCAAACGTGCTTCACGCCAAGGTAACGTGCCAGCTCCGCTTCAAGCTGCTGATGGAAGTCGCCACCGTTGGTCAAGTTTTTGTTTTGCCAGATTTTCTCAAGATAAGGAATGAACTCTTCCAGAGGTGGCAGCAGCGGACTGGTGACAAAAATATTCTTGGCCATGGGACCCTACATGCGCGAACGCTGAAGTAATGATGATACGTCATCATACCGCTGGCGCCGGGAGGTTATCGGCAAAACAGCGCCCTTTTCCGCTCTCAATTCCGAAGTTAATCGGTACTGAAAATGCCACTATCACCTGAACAGAGCTGCAAAACGGGGGATATTTAACAGCTGGCACCCGCCCGGTGTATGGCACATTGAATTATTAACTGGTTCACCTCCCCTGACGCGCGCCAGGGGGCTTAACGGATGAAATGATGAAAGAACACGCTCTGGTGAGTATTGTTATACCAGCCTATAACCCCGTCTTTTTTGAAACCGCACTGCTAAGTGCCCTCAACCAAAGCTGGCCTGAAATCGAAATCGTTATCTGTGATGACAGTAGGGATGACAGCATCCGTATTATCAGTGAACGCTATGCCGCCTCGTCCTCCCTACCCGTGCGCTATTACAAAAATGAGGTTCGCCTCAATGAGGAAGGCAACGTGTTGCGCGGCGTACACCTCGCCCGGGGCAAATATATTAAATTCCTGTATGACGACGATATTCTCTTTACTGACTGCGTTAGCCGTCTGGTCGGCGCACTCGAATCCTCACCAGAAAACCGTTTAGCCTCTTCACGCCGCCAGCGTATTGATGCTGAAGGCAAGCCTCTGATTGATATTGGCGCAACAGCCTATCCCTTTGAGGGCGATGTGATCCTTAATGGCGCCGATGCGCTCGCATTTTTCGCCGACTACCTGTTTAACTTCGTCGGAGAGCCCAGCGTGGTACTCTGTTATCGCGAGGATCTGGCCTCTTTTGGTAAGGATTTATTCCTGCTAAGGGGAGAGAGTATGCCTTTCCTCGGCGATATGGCCGTGTTCGTTAAACTTCTGCATGCCGGAAACCTGGCCTTTATTGCCGATACGCTCTCCGCTTTCCGCGTAACCGAATCGCAAAGCAGTCAGCTTGCCAAAACCGAGCAGTTCCGGGATCTCGTCAACCGGACCTATACCCGCATGCCTCAGGCTATTCGTGAACTTGGCTGGTATAAAGGCGATAAAGAGCAAAATCAGTGGGTACGTGTAGCCCCCATGAACGATCCTGAAAATGTGCAGCAGGAGAATCTGCTGCACGGGGTTTATGTGTCGTTACAGCAGTCTGAAAAGGATTATCGCACCTGGCAAATCCGACAGTGGTTAACGTCCCATCATCTCACCACACAACAGCAGGGCCTCGCAGAGGCTTATCAACTCAGCCGTGGAACCCAACAGACGTTACGCGTGATCATTGATAATCCCGTCCCTTCCCCCGATGACGTCGCCCTCACGCTCGAAAGCCTGAAAAGCTATACCGGCTATGGCCTGAAGATTGATCCCGTGGTGTTATGCAGTGATGCCAGCGGGCTGGAAGTCAAGACGGTGGTAGCGCCTGCCCATGAACGCGTCTCTGTCATTAACGAAATCTTAGCCCGCTATCCGGGGGACTGGTTCCTCTTCTTACAGGCCGGCGAGACGCTTATCAACAGCGGCCTGCTGACGTTCGATCTCGCTCTGGACAGTGCGGCGGGATGCGATGCAATTTACGCTGATGAAATTTACCAGGCAGACGATCAAATTGTGGGCACCGCACTGCGCCCTGATTTTAACCTCGACCTGCTGCTGAGCTGCCCGGCCGAGATGGCGCGGCACTGGATTTTTCGTATCGACGCCCTGCTGGCGCTCGGCGGTTTTAATCCGCAATACCCCACGGCCTGGCAGTTTGAGATGATAACCCGCCTGATTGAGCACAAAGGCATTCAGTTTGCCGGCCATCTGCCTGAGCCATTCGTGACTGCGCACCCGCCACTACTGGCAACCCATCCGGAAGAGGTCGCCATACTAACCCAGCATCTGCACCACCGCGGTTACCCGAATGGGGTGGTGGAGGCACCACAAAACGGTCTTTACGCCCTGCGCTATCACCACGGGCAACAGCCGCTGGTGTCGATTATTATACCGACCAAAGATCAGCTCGCCGTACTGATCCCTTGTGTGACCAGCCTGCTGGAGAAGACCCGCTACCCTAACTATGAACTCCTGATCGTGGACAATAACAGCGAAACGCCCGAAGCGCTGCAGTGGCTTGAGGGGGTGTCTGCCATCGATCCGAATCGCATACGCGTATTGCGTTACCCGCATCCCTTTAACTACTCCGCCATCAATAACATGGCGGCACGGGAAGCGAGAGGCGAGTATCTGGTTCTTCTTAACAACGATACGGCCATTATCAGCAGCGACTGGCTGGATCATCTGCTCAATCATGGCCTGCGACCGGAAGTCGGCATTGTCGGTGCCAAACTACTCTACCCGACCGGCCGCGTTCAGCATGCAGGCGTAGTGCTTGGCCTGCGCGGGCCGGCCGACCATCCGTTTATTGACAGTGAACACGACCGCCCCGGTTACATGCAACGTTTGCAGGTGGACCAGAACTACAATGTGGTGACGGCGGCCTGTCTGCTTATTCGCAAATCGCTGTATGAAGAGGTGGGTGGTCTTGATGAGGTGAATTTCACCGTCTCCTATAACGACGTCGATTTATGCCTGAAAGCACGTCAGGCAGGCTACCTTACCGTCTGGACACCCCATGCTGTCGTCATGCATGAAGGGAGCGTGAGTCAGAAGCACGTCGATAAAACGGTCCAGGAGAAGAAGCGCCAGCGTTTTATGGCGGAGCAGGATGTGATGTACCAAAAATGGCTGCCGCTCATTGCTAATGACCCCGCTTACAACCCGAATTTGTCGCTGGATAACGGTGGGTTCGAGCTGGTGCTGGACGACCCCGCACTCTGGCAACCTCTGCACTGGCGGCCTCAGCCGCTGGTGATGCCCTTTGTGCTCGATAAGCACGTCAATGGTCACCAGCGTTTGACCGCCACCTTTACTACCCTGCGGGATGCGGGACTGGTGAACGGCATAATCAGCCACCATGCCAGGCAGTATGTTGATCTGGCGAGGTTTAATCCGGCGTCGGTTATTCTGCAACGACAGATAATGCCGTTCATGACTGAGTGGCTGCAACGTAACAGAAAAATTACCGGCGTCATGACCGTGTTCGATCTGGACGACTATCTGCCGGCGCTTGCAGCAAATGCCAGTGCCAGAGAGCACTATCCGCAGGATATTTCCGGTGCACTGCGCGTCACCGTGGCCGGGGTCGATCGTCTGGTGGTGGCAAGCGATGTCATGGCCGAGAGCTGTGCCGGATGGCACCCGGATATTCGCGTACTCCCCACTCGTCTCGCACCGTCCGAATGGGGGATGCTAACCAGTTTGCGCCATGCAGGTCAGAAACCCCGCATTGGTTGGGTTGGGGATGCAAGAAACGTTGCCGATCTGGAAATCATCCACAAGCTCATCGCCCAATTTGCTGACCGCGTGGAGTGGATTTTCTTCGGTTACTGTCCCCCCTCCCTGCGTCCGCTGGTCTGCGAGTTTCATGCAGCCGTCACTCCTGAGCGGTTTGCCTCTAAGCTTGCCTCACTGAACCTCGATCTGGCGCTACTGCCGATGGCAGACACCCCGTGGAACCGCAATCTGAGCCCCGTGCGGTTACTGGAGTTCGGCGCCTGCGGCGTACCGGTGATATGCAGCGACATCATCAGCCTTCGCAACACCCTTGCGGTGACGCGCGTTGAAAACCGCTCCCGCCACTGGCGTGATGCGATAGAGATGCATCTGAGCGATCTCAGTGCCACGCATAAACTGGGAGACATGCTGAAAGCCGGGGTAGAGAAAGATGGCTTCCTGCAGGGCGAAGCACTGCTCAGTTATGCACGCTGTTGGTTGCCGGACTAAAAAAAAGCCGGAACAGCAATCTGTTCCGGCTTTTTTTACGTGCGCTGGCAGCGGAGTGTCAGCGCGCGGGTAACCACGCTTTACGCCAGTCATCCAGTCCCGCATCGCGCAGATACCAGTCACGGTGGACCGCCTCACGCAGCGCATCGCCCTGGCGCGCCCGTAACAGCGGATCATTGATATAGGCCTGTATGGCATTCATCCAGTCTTTAAACCGGTTTTCAACCAGCGTAACCGGCAATCCACAGCGATAAGGCATCAGATCTGTTGCAATAATGGGAACGCCGCAGGTGCCAATTTCCAGCAGACGCAGGTTACTTTTGCACTCGTTAAAATGATTCACTTCGAGCGGAACCAGCGCGAGGTCGAGGTTCAGGGATGCCAGTTTTTCAGGGTACATATCAAACGGGACCCCTGGATGGAACTCGCAGCGGATATTGCGTGGCTTCATCCCCATAAAGACCCACTCTACCTGCCCTTCCAGCGCTTTTATAAGTGGTAACAGGATCTCCAGATCGCCGCGGTGAGAACTGCCACCAGCCCACCCGATACGGATCTTCTCACCCACGCCACGCTGGCTTTGCAGATGTCCCCACTGATCCGGAGCCAGGCGGTTCAGCGCCACACGGATGTCCGAATGGAAACGGCTATAGGCTTCCGCCAGCGGTTCGGTTGAGACTACCAACCAGTCCGCGCTGTCCAGCACTTTGCGAAATGTCTTTAGCGCCTTTTGTGGGAAGTGCTGTCGCGAACCATTTTTAAGCGGGATATTCAGTAGGTTATCGTCATATTCCAGAATAATTTTTGCGTTATTTATCTCACGCAGCTGGGTAATGATTTCCGGGAAACGGCTACCGGTGACCAGCTCAAGCAGCACCACGTCAGGTTGTAACTGCGTCGTTTCCATAAGCCCGGGAATGGCGTTGATGAGCGCCCCTTCCATGTGATAATGGCGTTCGAGCGCTTTAAAAGGTTGCATAACCCGGTGGTGACCGTTTCCCTGCCAGTTAATATGATGCGCCAGCATCACGGGTAGCGGTCTCCCGGGCAGAGGCTCATGAAAACGCGCCGTGTGTTCGCTCAGGGTGAAAAGCTTACCGGTTTTCTGCATTAAGGGATGGTAGGCAGGTTCCGCCAGTACGCCCTGCTTCCACTCGCGGCGTAAGGTCGCGTAGTCTTCGCGAAGGGGCCGTTCCTGAACCTTAAACTGCTGACCCATTAAGCGGGTTGCCCCGCCCATATGTTTCACACGTGCGTAAGGGGTCCAGACATTGAGATAACCTGACTTTTGTGCCCGTAGCCCGAAATCCACATCAGCAAGGTAAAGGGGGAGCGCCTCCTGATGGAAGCCATTCAGCGCGAAGAAGACCTCTTTTCGCACCATCATGCAGGATGCGCTGACAGCGGAGAGGTTGCGCGGCGTTTTCAGGTAGTGCTGATAGCCATTGCTGTTGCCGTCAGCCCCGTCGAAGGCCACTTCCACACCCGGCCCAACCCCAACCAGATAGCCACCGTGTTGAATGCGACCATCACCATACTCCAGCCGTGCCCCTACCACCCCGACTTCAGGGCGCAGAACCTGCTCGACCATCGTACCCAGCCAGTCACCCTCGATGATTTCGCAATCATTATTGAGGAATAGCAGCACCTCCCCGCGGGCCTGCTGAGACGCGGCATTGTTAATTTCGGCGAAATTGAAAGGGGCGTCGTAGCGTAAAACGCGGACCTGATCGATCCCGGAGTCCGCCAGATCGTTGAGAAAGCGACAGGCATCCTCCTCTACGGACTGGTTATCCACAATTAAAAGTTCGTAGCGGGTATAGCGCGTCTTTTCCATCAGGCTTTCAACGCAGCGTTTGAGCAGCGCAAACCGGTCGCGCGTGGGGATGATCACTGAAACCAGCGGAGCGGCATCCCAGTGGTAGCGTACCCGTGCGATCCCCGGTGCCATACCCTCTTCCAGCGTGGCGCTAATCCCCAGTCGGGCCAGGTGAGCAAGCAGGATCTGCTGGCACTCCGCCTGTACCTCGGCCGAGTTCATCCACAGTGATGGAGAGGCAGGGTTCTCTACCAGTACGTCCGGCACCCGTCCGAGCGCCCCTGCCCCCTGCGCTTCAACAAAGCGCCAGAGCAGATCGATTAACGGGGCGTGGGAATAACGCGTGTCCAGCCCGCCACACTGCAAGGCGATATCGCGCGAGAACAACAGAACCTCGCCAACGTAGGGTACGCCACGCAGCAGATCGATATTTACATCCGGGCGAATGGTCAGCTGCGGCTCACCGTTTTCTACGCGGGTCAGCTCATCGCAGTAAAACAGCCAGGCATTGGGCTGGTGCAGGCGCTGCTCGCAAAAGCGCAACAGCGCGTCGTCCAGCAGGGTGAACCCAGCCGGTATCACCAGCATCGCATCCGCGTGACGCTCAGCTAACAGCGTGTTGACAGCGTTAACCGGATTCACCTGGTCGCTGATAATATCAACGCTTGCGGGGCGTAACGATTGCGCGTTCACTGAGGCCAGTGTCTGTTCGCGGGCCGCCGCATCTGAATGTTTATCGATAACAATCACACCGATGCTGCCCTTTTCCGGATGGCGTTCCGCTAAAGAGAGTAACGTCGCCCGGCGGGCAGAGCTCAGCTTGCGGTCCTCAAGCCAGCGGGACATGGAGTAGTCCGTTGACTGTTGCGCGAGTACCGCTTTGCTGTGGAAACTCAACGCATAGTGTGCTTTTTCATCAATGTGCAGCGGTTTTTCCGCCAGCGGTTGAGCAAAAATGGCCTCCAGGCTGCGTCCCAGACGCCATTTTTCTGTCAACTGAGCGCGACTGGTCGTAGTCCACTGGACGGCACTCTCATAACCGCTTTTCAGTAACTCAAGCCACTCTTCTGCATCCGGGCAGTTACGCAGCGTCTGGGCGCAGAAGTGTTCATTCTCATGCCGGGCAATGTTCTCTTCATTGAGATACCCTTCAACATACCCTTCAATGGCCAGAAAGAGCGGAATGCCGAGCGACAACGCTTTAGGCACGGTGTCTTCATTACCGATAACGACGTCATACTGTTCAAGCCAGGCCGGCTCAACACCCGTGGCCTGCGATGAGAGATCCAGCCAGTCGAGGGTAATCCCCTCCTCCCCTGCCTTTTGCTGGATCTCGTACATCTCAGCAGTCATATTAGGGGCAACGTAGAGGACTTTTTGCAGCCCCTGCGCCATGCGGGTTCGCTGATAGGTGGCAAATTTCTCAGCGACGGTCCAGGGCAGCGTTTGTAACTGCGCGCGCTCTATGCCGGTTTGCAGCAGAATGTCGTTACTACGGCCAGACTGGCCAAGCGTCAGGGTGGCGAGCTGGTTTTCTAGCTGCACACCATAAGGAATATAGAGATCGTTGTAGTCGCTGAAGTGACGGAAAATCATGGCACCGCTCAGACGCGCTTCCCTTAACGCGGTGAGCAGACTCTCATTGAAATAACCACGATAGATCCAGATGGCGTCGTAACGGGTAGCCAGGCTCCCACGGGAAGAGGTGATGACATTAAAACGCCCTGTTAACGCGCGTTGTTCAATCTCATGGTTCAGCACTTTGCCGGCGGCAGACGTCACGATATCAACTTGCCAGCCTGATGCCAGTAATGCGTCGGCGATATCCAGCGCTTCAGTGGTCTGGGCAGAGTAAACGTCTAGCTTATCGACGCTGATTAATATACTTCGCATCTGTCATCCTCAACATCGTCGGAAGTGCCCGCCTGCATCGTGCGGCATGTTAAAAAGGCACAGCGGTAGTCATACGATATTGTGCGGTAACAGCGGGATATTGAGAGGGAAAAAAGGTTACAGAAAAGGGCTTATATCCGGCGATTGTCACTAAACCCTATAAAAAAAGGCATCCGAAGATGCCCTTTTGCCATTGCGTTCGATTAACGCAGCAGGGACAGCATGGTCTGCGGAACCTGGTTGGCCTGCGCCAGTACAGAAGAGCCAGCCTGTTGCAGGATCTGCGAACGGGACATGTTGGACACTTCGGTCGCGTAGTCGGAGTCCTGAATACGGCTGCGGGCAGCGGTCAGGTTGCTCACGGTATTGTTCAGGTTGGTGATGGTGGACTCGAAACGGTTCTGAGACGCACCCAGCAGGCTGCGCTGGCTGTCTACTGCTTTGATGGCATCATCAATGTCAGCTAATGGTGAACCGTTTGCAGAACCACCGGTTGCGCTAGAGGCAACGGTTCCGCTAAGAACATCAAAACCTTCTGCTTTAGTACTGCGCGTTTTGCCGTTTACAGTTTGAGCAGTGTTGTCATACGTGGTGCTGGCACCTGAGAAGTGCAGGTTGTATGAATTACTGGAGCTCATAGTAATGGCAATAGTTTCGGTATCTTTAGAGCCAACCTGGAAGCTGTAGCTCGCAGTCCCTGCTTTAGTATCAAGGACTTTGATGCCGTTGAAGTCAGTCTGCGTGGTAACACGGTTGATCTCTTCCATACGCTGGTTAACTTCAGCCTGGATGGAGTCGATGTCAGAAGCAGAGTTGGAGCTGTTCTGCGCCTGAACGGTCAGGTCACGAACACGCTGCAGGTTGTTGTTGATTTCGGACAGCGCGCCTTCAGCGGTCTGCGCCAGGGAGATACCATCGTTAGCGTTACGTGCAGCAACGGTCAGACCATTAATGTTAGACGTAAAGCGGTTAGCGATAGCCTGACCTGCGGCGTCATCTTTCGCGCTGTTGATACGCAGACCGGAAGACAGGCGTTCAATCGAAGTACCCAGAGAAGACTGTGATTTAGTCAGGTTGTTCTGAGTCGTCAGCGACAGGGTGTTAGTATTAATAACAGCCATGATGTAGTTCCTTCATTGATAAATGTAAGTTCCGGTAAGGGCCAGCGGCGTCATCACCGTCATATTAGTTATCGACGCTATGAGGAAATGCTTTAGTTATTTCTTAATCTATTTATCTGTCCGGAAAGCATATAAATGCAAATGCAAAAAAGCGCCGCAAGCGGCGCTTTTACTGTCATCAAGACGTGTGCGATTAACGCAGCAGGGACAGCATGGTCTGCGGAACCTGGTTGGCCTGCGCCAGTACGGAAGAGCCAGCCTGTTGCAGGATCTGCGAACGGGACATGTTGGACACTTCGGTCGCGTAGTCGGAGTCCTGAATACGGCTGCGGGCAGCGGTCAGGTTGCTCACGGTGTTGTTCAGGTTGGTGATGGTGGACTCGAAACGGTTCTGAGACGCACCCAGCAGGCTGCGCTGGCTGTCCACCGCTTTGATTGCCGCATCGATGTCGGCCAGCGGGGAACCATCAGTGCCGCCGCCAGAAGCTACGGTACCGCTCAGTACGTCGAAGCCTTCTGCAGAGGTTGCACGTTTGTTACCATTAACCACACCACCCGTTGAACCGCTTGCTGCAGAAGTGTTAAACAGGTTGTAGTCGTTACTTTTGCTCATGGAGATAGAGATGGTTTCAGTATCTTTAGAGCCAACCTGGAAGCTGTAGCTGTTGGTACCGGAACCGGTGTTCAGCACTTTGATGCCGTTGAAATCAGTCTGCGTGGTAACACGGTTAACTTCTTCCATACGCTGGTTAACTTCAGCCTGGATGGAGTCGATGTCAGAAGCAGAGTTGGAGCTGTTCTGCGCCTGAACGGTCAGGTCACGGATACGCTGCAAGTTGTTGTTGATCTCAGACAGCGCGCCTTCAGCGGTCTGTGCCAGAGAGATACCATCGTTAGCATTACGTGCAGCAACGGTCAGGCCGTTGATGTTGGACGTAAAGCGGTTTGCAATTGCCTGACCCGCTGCGTCGTCTTTTGCGCTGTTGATACGCAGGCCGGAAGACAGACGTTCAATAGAAGTACCCAGAGAAGACTGAGATTTAGTCAGGTTATTCTGAGTCGTCAGAGACAGGGTGTTAGTATTGATAACAGCCATGGTGAAATTCCTTCATTAGTAAATGTAAGATCCGGTAAAGGCCAGTGGCGTCATCACCGTCATAATAGTTATCGACGACCTGAACAAATGCTTTAGATCTTTTTTGATAATTTTATTCTTGCCATAACCTGCTGAATTTACTAATAAAAAAAGCGCCGCAAGCGGCGCTTTTACTGTCATTAAAGCGTTTGCGATTAACGCAGCAGGGACAGCATGGTCTGCGGAACCTGGTTGGCCTGTGCCAGTACGGAAGAGCCAGCCTGTTGCAGGATCTGCGAACGGGACATGTTGGACACTTCGGTCGCATAGTCGGAGTCCTGAATACGGCTGCGGGCAGCGGTCAGGTTGCTCACGGTGTTGTTCAGGTTGCTGATGGTGGACTCAAAACGGTTCTGAGACGCACCCAGCAGGCTGCGCTGGCTGTCTACTGCTTTAATCGCATTATCAATGTCGGCCAGAGGAGAGCCGTTAACGGTGCCCGTGGTCGCACCGGATGCAACAGTACCGCTCAGTACGTCAAAGCCTTCTGCTTTGGTGGAACGTGTTTTGCCATTAACAGTCTGTGCAGTGTTGTCAAAGGTTGTGTTGGTGCCAGCATTGTACAGGTTGTAATCGTTGCTTTTGCTCATAGAAACAGAGATGGTTTCAGTATCTTTAGAGCCAACCTGGAAGCTGTAGCTGCTGGTGCCGGAACCGGTGTTCAGCACTTTGATGCCGTTGAAGTCAGTCTGCGTGGTAACGCGGTTGATCTCTTCCATACGCTGGTTAACTTCAGCCTGGATGGAGTCAATGTCAGAAGCAGAGTTGGAGCTGTTCTGCGCCTGAACGGTCAGGTCACGAACACGCTGCAGGTTGTTGTTGATTTCGGACAGCGCGCCTTCAGCGGTCTGCGCCAGGGAGATACCATCGTTAGCGTTACGTGCAGCAACGGTCAGACCATTAATGTTAGACGTAAAGCGGTTAGCGATAGCCTGACCCGCTGCGTCGTCTTTTGCACTGTTGATACGAAGGCCGGAAGACAGGCGTTCAATCGAAGTACCCAGAGAAGACTGCGATTTTGACAGATTGTTCTGAGTCGTCAGCGACAGGGTGTTAGTATTAATAACAGCCATGATGGAATTCCTTTAAAAAGTTATCATATTCAGGCATCTGCCTACGGCTTTCTTACCGTTGTTACTCATTATCGACAATCTTAAGATAACCTTTAGAAAAAAATTCTTTTTTTTAAAAGCACAAACTGCCCCGTATTCTCGTGCTTTATTTGCCCATTGTTTTTTAAAAAAGGCTCTAATCTTTTCTCATTCGCTGCCGATAATCCATCCAGTGATTGTCTCAGATGAAAGGATGTTATTTATGGCAACAATTAGTTCGCTCGGCGCTGGCACCAGCATGAGTTCAAGCCTCAGCTCCTTATATGATAACCTGGAGACTTCTGAACAGACGAGACTGACGCCTATTACCAAGCAGCAGACCTCCTATAAAGCAAAGCTGACTGCCTGGGGTGTTGTTCAGACCTCTTTGAATAAGCTGCAGACGGCTTCTGACGCGCTGAAGAATACTTCCGCTATTGCGTCCGCGAAAGTGACCAGCACCAACACCGCCTTTACCGCCACGCTGGCGAACAGTGCAACGGCAGGAACCTATTCCGTAGAGGTTTCAGCGCTGGCTTCCGCGCAGTCTTTACTCAGCCCGAAAGTGACCAGTAAAGATACCGATCTGGGCGACAGCAATCTGTCATCGCACACGATTACCATCAAGCAGCCTGGGCAGAAAGATCCATTTACGGTGTCACTGGCCAGCGATAAAACCAGCCTTGCCGATATTCGTGATGCGATCAACGCCAAACAGGGCAGCGTGACCGCCAGTATCATCAAAGCCGATGATAACAGCTATTACCTTTCACTGACTTCCAAAGAGAGTGGCACCGCGAATGCGATGACCATTACTACGGATGACCCCTCTCTGGAACAGTACATCAGTTACGATGCCACGGGTGCCGGTCCGAGTAGCATGGCCCAACAGGTGCCTGCTGCCGATGCGAAACTGAAAGTTAACGGCATCGACATCACCCGTAGCAGTAATACCATTACGGATGCGCCAGAAGGCGTTACGCTGACGCTGACCAAGACCAACGTCGGTACCCCGGAAACCTTGACGGTCGCAAAAGACAATACCGCAATGACCAAGGCCATCCAGGACTTCGTGGATGCCTATAACTCGCTGCAAACGACGATCGGCAATCAGACCAAATATACGGCTGTTGAGCAGGGTACGACCAGCCAGAACAGCTCCAACGGTGACCTGCTCGGTGATGGCACGTTGCGTAATATTCAGACGCGCGTGCGCTCCATGCTGTCGACCAACCAGAGCGGCGGCTCGCTGACTGCGTTGTCTCAGTTGGGGATAACCCAGGACGTCAACGGCAAGCTGACCGTCGACAGTACGAAGCTTGAAAAAGCACTGAACGAAAAATCTGCTGACGTGATTACCTTCCTGTCAGGCGATGGTTCGAAAACCGGTTTTGCTACCCAGACCAGTGCGTTACTGAAAGACATCCTGGGCACGGATGGTTCCTTACAGAACGCCACAAACGGGATTAACAAGACCCTGAAAAAGCTGGGCGAAGATTACGACCGGGTCAACACGCAGATCACCGCGACGATGGCACGTTACAAAGCACAGTTTACGTCGTTAAGTTCGTTGATCTCTTCGCTTGACTCGACCGCAAGCTATTTGACACAACAGTTTAATGCACTGAGTTCTTAAGTTACTGATTGAGGTTTGACATGTATACGAAATCGGGGATCCAGGCCTATGCATCGGTCGGCATCGAAAGTGCCGTCCTCAGCGCCAGCCCACATCAACTTGTGGTTCTCCTTTTTGATGGCGCATTAAGCGCGATGAAAAAAGCAGCCATCTTGATTGAGCTGGGAGACATTCCCGGTAAAGGCAAGGCGCTGTCACATGCCATCAACATCATCAGCAATGGTTTGCGCGCGGGCCTTAACCACGAAGCCAGTGGTGAGCTCGCGGCGAACCTTGATAGTCTTTATGACTACATGACACGGCGTCTTTTACAGGCCAATTTGCACAATGACCTCACCGCCATTGAAGAAGTCGCAGCGTTGCTTACCAACATTGCGGACGCCTGGAAAGAGATTGGTCCACATAATCCAAATGCGCGGGACACATACTAATGGAAGCAAATTTCGGGTTGCTCCACCACTATCAACAACTGCTTATGACCAGTTGTTCAATGCTCAACCTGGCGAGAGAGGCTCGCTGGGATGACCTGATTCAACATGAACTGGCTTATGTAACAGCAGTAGAAAAGCTCACACAATTTCAGGGTGCAAGTGATGTTGCACCCCATGTGCAGGCACAAATTCGCCCTCTTCTGAAGCAGATCCTTGAGAATGAAGTGGAGCTGAAGACGCTATTGCACCAGCGCATGGAAGAATTACGGAATCTGGTTGGACAAACATCCCGACAACATAACCTGAATTCAGCATATGGACGTCTCTCTGGCAATATCTTGTTCCCGAGCGAGCTCTAATCTCGCTTCGATGATGCGGGTGAATTTTTAAAAGTTTCACCCGCGTCATTTCTCCCGTTTCAACCATACTTCGTGTGTCCTCAATCAGGAGCACGGAAGATGAAAAATCCCACTCTTTTACAAGCGTTTCACTGGTATTACCCCGACGGCGGAAAACTCTGGCCGGAAATCCTTGATCGTGCCCCAGGCCTGAACGACATCGGTATTAATATGGTGTGGCTACCTCCCGCCTCTAAAGGTGCCAGCGGCGGCTATTCGGTGGGCTATGACAGTTACGATCTCTTCGATCTGGGTGAGTTTGATCAGAAAGGCACCATCGCGACCAAATATGGGGATAAAGATCAGCTTCTGCAGGCGATTAAGGCGCTGCACGATAATGGGATTGCTGTCCTGATGGATGTGGTGGTGAACCATAAAATGGGCGCCGATGAAAAGGAGGCGATTCGGGTAAAGCGGGTCAATGAGCAGGACCGCACGCAGATTAGTGATGAGATCATCGCCTGTGAGGGGTGGACCCGATACACCTTCCCTGGCCGTAAGGGGCAATATTCACGGTTTATCTGGGATTTTAAATGCTTCAGCGGCATCGATCATATCGAAAATCCTGATGAAGACGGCGTGTTTAAAATCGTCAACGACTACAGTGTGGATGGCTGGAACGATCAGGTTGATGATGAAATGGGGAATTTTGATTATCTGATGGGCGAGAATATTGATTTTCGTAATCGCGCCGTCTCAGAGGAGATTAAATACTGGGCGCGATGGATGCTGGAGCAAACCCACTGCGATGGGTTTCGACTCGATGCCGTAAAGCATATACCCGCCTGGTTTTATAAAGAGTGGATTGACCACGTCCAGGAGGTGGCACCAAAACCGCTGTTTATCGTCGCGGAATACTGGTCGCATGAGGTGGAGAAATTGCAGCACTATATCGGACAGGTCGATGGGAATACGATGCTGTTTGATGCCCCCTTACACCTGAAATTTCATGAAGCCTCCCTGTTAGGGCGCGAGTATGACATGCGCCAGATTTTCACCGGTACGCTGGTCGAGGCCGATCCTTTTCATGCTGTCACTCTCGTTGCCAACCACGACACCCAACCGCTGCAGGCTCTTGAAGCGCCTGTGGAGGCCTGGTTCAAACCGTTGGCTTACGCACTCATTTTACTGCGTGAAAACGGTGTGCCGTCGGTGTTTTACCCGGACCTGTTCGGCGCAAGCTATGAGGACACGGGAGGCGATGGCAAGACTCACCACGTCGATATGCCAATTGTTGATAAGCTTTACGAACTCATCCAGGCGCGGCAACGCTTCGCCCACGGAGTCCAGACTTTGTGGTTTGATCATCCTAACTGCATCGCTTTTTGCCGCAGTGGTACCGAGGAGTCGCCAGGCTGCGTAGTGGTAATGTCCAACGGCGACGAGGGGCAGAAGACGCTCGTATTGGGTGATAACTACGGCAATAAAACCTGGCGGGATTTTTTGGGGAATCGGGACGAGACGGTGACCACAAATGCACAGGGGGAAGGCGTGTTTACTTGCCAGGGCGGCAGCGTAAGCGTGTGGGTGATTGACGAAGAGTAGCGATTTAACGCTGAGTGAACAGCTTCACTCAGCGTTTACCATCAAGCTGAATCAGGGTTTCAACCCTACCGCTTTTTTCTTTGTCAGTGCATCAGCACATTCAGGGGTAGGTTTTTCAACACGCTTTAATGTCATCCCGTCATAATCGAGGCGATCGCCCGACCGCGTGATGCGATAGCTATCAAGCTGTTGAGTAATATTATCAAGCACCCCACCGCGTACGGAAAGCCTCCCCGGGACAGCGATAACGCGTTGCCACTGCCGGCAATCCAGTGTATCCCCTTCCGGGGTAATAATCAGGCTGGCAATCGCATCCGGGCTGACCAGTTCGCTTTGCGGCCCGTCAGATTGCCAGTTTCCTGCCAACCCGGCGGGTGCCGGATGTTTAACCACTTCATCATAATGTTCAATCTGAGCGCATCCGCTCAACACCAGTAATGCGCCAATAACCCAACGTTTTTTCATCATTTTTCCTGTCTCCAGAACCACAAAGAGTGTGGCATCAAATACTGGCTGTCACCAGTCTTTCGTAAGCCCCTCTTCCACTCTTCGCAGTGATTCTTTGATGTATACCGGGGTTAAACGCAAAGGGTACGTGTATTATCCCACCCCTCACGCGGTCTATAGACTGCATAAATAGATCCTTCTGAGTTCAGAGGCTAACGTTATGACCTGGCAACATATTAAGCAGACCTTTTTGGTCAAATTCTGGTCCCCTTTTCCTGCGGTGATAGCCGCCGGTATCTTGTCAACCTACTACTTCGGCATCACCGGAACCTTCTGGGCAGTAACCGGCGAATTCACCCGGTGGGGTGGTCAGCTGCTGCAACTGGCCGGCGTCCACACCGAGGAGTGGGGATATTTCAAACTCATCCATCTTGAAGGCACCCCGCTCACCCGTATCGACGGCATGATGATCATCGGCATGTTCGGAGGGTGCTTTGCCGCCGCATTGTGGGCTAACAACGTGAAGCTGCGCTTTCCTCACAGCCGCAAGCGTGTTGCTCAGGCCATTGCCGGCGGTATTATCGCCGGATTTGGTGCGCGACTGGCGATGGGTTGTAACCTGGCGGCATTCTTTACGGGCATTCCACAGTTCTCACTTCACGCCTGGTTTTTTGCCATAGCCACCGCGATCGGCTCCTGGTTTGGTGCCCGTTTCACCTTACTGCCTTTCTTTCGCATTCCGGTGAAAATGCAGAAAGTCTCGGCGGCGTCACCGCTGACGCAGAATGCTGATCAGGCCCGCCGCCGCTTCCGGTTAGGGATGCTGATATTTGCGGGCATGCTGGGCTGGGCGCTGCTCACAGCGATGAACCAACCCAAACTGGGACTCGCTATGCTGTTTGGTGTGGGCTTTGGTCTGCTCATTGAGCGGGCGCAGATTTGCTTTACCTCTGCCTTTCGCGACATGTGGGTAACAGGACGCACGGTAATGGCAAAAGCCATTATCTTTGGCATGGCGGCAAGCGCCATCGGGATCTTCAGCTATATCCAGCTTGGCGTAGAGGCCAGGATCATGTGGGCTGGCCCGAACGCAGTACTGGGGGGATTACTCTTCGGCTTCGGAATTGTGCTGGCAGGTGGTTGTGAAACCGGCTGGATGTACCGTGCGGTAGAAGGTCAGGTCCATTTCTGGTGGGTCGGCCTTGGCAACGTCATAGGGTCGACCCTCCTGGCCTACTACTGGGACGGGCTCTCGCCGGTACTGGCTACCAACTGGGATAAAATCAATCTGCTCAAGACCTTTGGCCCTTCTGGCGGCCTGCTGATGACTTACGTGATGCTGGCCATCGCGCTGCTGCTGGTGATGGGCTGGGAGAGACATTTCTTTCGTCGTGCAACACCCGTTGCCGTTAAGGAGACAGCATGAGTATTGTACCTGATTATCGTCTGGATATGACTGGCGAACCCTGCCCCTACCCGGCTGTTGCGACTCTCGAAGCCATGCCGCAGCTAAAAAAAGGGGAGATACTGGAAGTGGTAAGCGACTGCCCGCAGTCCATTAATAACATTCCGGTTGATGCCAGCAACCACGGTTACAAAGTGCTGGATATTCAGCAGGATGGACCGACAATCCGCTATCTGATTCAACGTTAAATAAAAAAAAAACGGCCCTGTTCAGGGCCGTCTTCAGGAACACTCACACCTGCATGTTCATCATATGAAAGTGCAATTTTCATAAACAGTAAAATTCGCCCAAGAGCGCACTAAACATCATGCGTTTACCGTTATGAGAATTGAGTGGTTCCTTAAATCGCCATAAATCGGCAGATAAAAATGTCCCACCCATGCCCCATTCACATCACTGGGCAGTCGTCGAACTCTCCGGACCTCGCATCGTTGATGATATAGGTGATCACACCGAATACGGGAGACTCCACACCGTATCCCTCAGAGTCCGGTAATTTCTCACGCTGTCCATTGTGCACATTTACCAGGTGCGGGACCGGATGCCTTCGGTATCGTTTAATTCTCAGCTCCCCATCGACACTGCAAATGAGCAGTGACCCGTCGCAGGGGGTGAGCGACGAGTCGATGACAAGCAAAGCGCCACTTATTATTCCTTCTCTGTAGCACGTCTCGCTGGCCCGCATGAAATAGGTTGCTGCTGGCTTTGTAATCAGCCGGTTGTCGAGAGAAATCCTTCCTTCTTCAAAATCTGCTGCCGGGCTGGGGAATCCCATAAATCACCCCTCGTTATTACTGTATATACATACAGTATCGACAAATCGGGGTGAATCACAAGGTTTATTTGCGGGGTGGTTTTTTGGAGCCTACGGATGCCGGCCCCATGTTGATATATGCTGTCAGTGTGGTGTATGTTTGCTTTCTAAATCTTTGATTAGCCCTTTTGCTCTCACATTATGATGGTCTATCAAGAGAATGGCATTTGCGTGCGCTTTAGCTGATTCGTAATCGCCAAGAGATTGCTTTATTTTGGATATTTCAAACAATGCCCTTACATGCTTTTCATCAATCTTGATGCATTCAGCGTAATGGTTGAGAGCTTTTTCTGTATTGCCTATTCCTTGAGATATTTGCGCAATATGGAAGTGGGCATGAGCAAGTAGGGGGTTTAGAGATATAGCTTTTTCTTGGTGTTGCAATGCCAGTGTTTTTTGCCCTGTCATTAGCAATGCTACGCCATATTTATGATGGCTAAGGGCGTGACTTGGTGCCATAGACACCGCGATCTTTAATTTCTCTATTGCCTCTTCTGGTTTTTTGTCAAGCATAAGAGTATGCCCATGAAAAAGAAATGCCCCATGTTCTTTTAATGTGCTGACGCCAGACTCACATTCGATTTCAAAGTGGCCGCTTTGCTCGTACCTCTTGATGATATTTGTAAGGTTATAGTTTTGACCAAGGTATGTGGAAACCGCATGTGGAGCGTTTCTAACTGAAACAAGTTGTACGTTGCTCATCCCACGGATTAGGGATGCCTGAAATATATCATTCACATCATCATCGCCATACACATGTGTCACCTGCAGCCCTGATGACGCAACAAGAGCCCGAATGTCTGCATACCAAAGATTTCTTGGCTTCCCCGCCAGGACTTTGCTTTTTGTCTCTCTACCATACAAGAGGAACTCCCCTCCAAATGATAGGCACCTGAAACGTATCTCTGGCATGCGAGGGGCGATTATGCTCCCATAGAGCATCGCCGCATAGGCGCCCATTGATGGGCCAATAAGTACGACCTCCTTCGGAGCTATTTCCTTTATCATTGACATAAGATGGCTGGATGAGGATAAAACGTCACCTCCCATACCCGGAATTCCATGAACATACCATCCATTGTTTTCATCGTTAATGAAGATTTTAACTCCGTCCATTCTGTTCATGATTTTCCAGAACATGAATGTGCCCTTGGGGATATATACAGACGAAAAGATGATATACAGACGTTCTGAGTTGTCAGAGGGCACTACGCAACAGTATGGATTTTCGTTGTTTATAATAGACACTTGCCACCTAAGAGATATTTTTGCCAGCAAATGTCGTTTATTTTGCATTAAATATTAATTGCATGGCAATCCTTTGCCTTATTTTATTTCCCTTCGATGACTGAAATCCTTTTTTCTAAATCTTCCATGCGCTGCCAGCACTGCTGCAGGGCTCTGACAATTGGAGGGATGAACTCGTCGTACCCCAGAGAATAGACATCTTCACCACCGTTTACTGCATGATGTTGCAGGCCTCCGAACTCAACTCCTAAAGAATCGCAAACTTTCTGCACTTCCTGAGCAATGAACCAGTGGTGGAAGCGCTTGCCCTTGTGCGTGCCGTCAGGTTCGCGAGAAGTAGAACCGGAGGTAAATTTTTCTTCCCGGTCTTCCATGACAGTCACAAGCTCGCCATCAATTTCCTTATCCACCGGAACCTGAACAATCCTGGTTTCCTCGACAGGGGTGATATAGTTGTCTCGTAAATCCCATTTGCCATCAACAGGACGCAATCCAAGAATGAAGTCAATCCCAAGCTCTGTATCACGTACTTCTGTCTTATCGCGGGCGTCTGAGCGGTTCTGGACAGTGCCGTAAACGTAGGTGGTAGTGGCTGAGTTGCCTAATTGCACCTGATTATCACCAGATACCCTTGCATCATTACCGACAGTAGTCGTGTTCGTCAGGTTTGTTGTGCTCGCCCCTGCCTGGGTTAATCGCCCAGAGTTATGGCCCAGCGCCGTATTTAGAGTGCCAATAGTGTTCGTAATCAGACTGCCGTTACCAACGCTCACGTTACTGTTACCTGCCGTGGTAGCGCTCTGAGAATTAACGCCTATTGATACGTTATTGTCTCCCGTTGCAGATTTCAGGGATGAGTGCCCTACCGCTACCGAGAATGAACCAAGCGTGGCTGCCGATGTTCCTGATTCAAAGCCGATAAAAACAGACCGCTCAACCATCGTTGATGCATATGCTGCTCCCGCGCCAATAACCACCGACTCCTTACCAGCAAGGTTATTGCTCATGCAGTTCATGCCAACCGCTACGTTGTCGTGCCCGGTGCCGGTTCCTGCGGTAGTTAGTGCACCAATAGAGTTACCCGCACGATATCCAATATGCGTGTTGTTAGAACCAATATTGGCATCACCAGCAAATGTACCAATGTGTACACTGTTACTCTGGGAAGCGCTCCCGCTATTCCCATGTGCTCGATAGCCTATAGAGACACAATACTGGTCGCTCATGGCCTCAGCGCCAGCTGATGCGCCAAATGAGCAGTTAAAGTTTCCGTCCTGTAGCTTGCCGCCAGCTGACGCACCAAAAAGTGAATTGTAATAACCTGTATCTATCCATTCACCGGCGATGGAGCCAACAATGGTATTTGCGTCACCGGAGGCACGATAACCGGCCTGGAATCCAATTGTTGTGTTGTTATTCCCTGTTTTGTTTGACATCTGAGCGCGAGAGCCGAAAGCGGTATTGTTAGCCCCTGCCGTAAGGTCTATTAGTGCTCTCGCCCCAAATGATGTGTTGTTGTAGCCAGATGGTGATGTCAACGGGTCAGGAAGTGTAGGCACCACTTTACATCCGCCGCCACTATTTCCAAACGCATTGTATGACCGAATCATCTCAGGTTGAGGGCCAAGATTCAGTGTGCCATTTGTTATGTTTATCTTCACCTGCACGGTATTAGCAGTGCCAGCTGCCTGAATTGTCCGTGCATCAACCCATGTATAAGTCTGGACTACTCCATCAAACGTCAGGCTTACTGCTGACTGGTTTGGATAATCATAAAGGAGTGTATATCTCTCCGGGACCGACATAGAACCAGACGACCCGCCACGGCGCCACCACTCAGCATTATCAAATAAAAGAGTTCCCGGGCCGTAGTATCTGGCAGTCTGGCTTAAAGCCATCGGAGTGGTAATTCTGTATGTCCCTTCTGGAACATAAATAATGCCATTCGTTCCGGATGCTAATTCCGCAGCATTAAATGCTGCAGTGTCATTGGTTGTTCCATCCCCTTTGGCGCCATGATACTTGACGTTTACTGGTAGCGATTTGAATAAAGTCGTTGAGCCATGCCCTATTGCGGCAGTGCCCCCTGGTCCAGCCAGCCTTTTCTCCAACTGGTCAGGGTCATACTTCGCCACGTCCTCAAAATAGAACTGCTGCGCACCGTATGCGTCTTGGATCAGCATCGAGTAGTTCTGCACCGTGACGAACTTGCGAATCTGGCCTCCCAGCACCGGGAATCCTCCGGCGTTGATTACGATAGGCTGAGGAACCTGTACGAGCGAACCATCCTCGTTCTCAACGTAAACCGGTATCTGATTAGCCGGGTTGGTCGGGTCGGTATCAGGGATGCCGATGAAGATTTTTCCGTTTGCGTTTGCTTTAAAAGAGCGGGCCAGCGTAAAGAGTTGCGCGGGCATTCCTACCACTAAATTTGCAGTTAAATCTGGCATTTATTTTTTACTCCGGCGCGAGTAGTTCCCACTGCATAGCAGTGGTGTGTTATAGAAGGGAAATTAAGTTGTTAGTAAGTACAAAGCCAAGGGTTATGCCGAGGCGTCGATGTTTGGTGTACAGTGATAAAAAACTAAGGAGATGATTATGAAAAGATTGATCGTCAGTGCTTCAAAGGCCGTTGCTTTTATTTCATGCGCGTATGCTCTTGGAGCAAGTAATGAATACCTTTTTCCTTCAGAAGGTCTGCAGGTAACGTTTGGGTTGACCGCAATCCTTATTGTTATTGCATGGTCTGAAATAAAGGATTTAATCCGTAGTAAAAAATAACCATCCCTGGAGGTAAATCATTCCGTTATCTGAGGTGCTATCAGCGGTCTCGCAGCAATTGCCGCCTGATTGAGAGCTCGCTCATAAGCAGGAGTACCAGCCTTGGTGTTAGCCAATCTGAGCATCGCATTCCTTACCTGCTTGCTTTCGTAAAACCTCGCTACCGCACCGTAACTTAATCCTGCTGCCGTACCTACCCCGCCCGTTCCAACGATGTCAGTGGCCACGCCTGCCGGGACTGCTACCTGAAAAAGCTCCTGACCGGTTGGCGTAACAGTACCGGCCCTTGCCGCACGTCGAGTCTGATCCAGATATGTCGTAAGCCCTTTCAGGTATTGCCGCTCATCACCTTTGAACAAAATACCCGTTTGAGATGACAGGCGATTAATTTCATTCAGGAACCTGTCAGGGCTTCCGCCAGACTTCTCATACGCCTTGCCAATTACTGATGCTCTGGCAGCGCTACGCCCCCTACCGTCAAGGGAGTTATAAAGTTGGCGAACCTCGCTTGGCTTGCTACTGAAAAGCAGGTTGTTCACCACCTCCGGCGTCAGATCACCTTTCTGAAGGACGTTCTTCAGCCTGGTGTTATTTACCAGCTGAGCCTCATTGGCATAAACGGCATTGGCTTGTCGATACCTGCTGGCAACCTGGGGGCCAAGGCTGTCTGTTACGGCCTTATTTACGTCATTAGTCAGGGCAGAATAAACCCGGTTAACAGCGGCCTGAGACTGGTTAGGCCATTCAATGCGATCACCTTTAACGTCCTGCCTGAATTGCGTCCTTAAATCTCTCAACAGCCCAAAATCAGCGCCTTTATTTAACTCATCCCTGTACGTCTGCAGCTTAGAGATGGTCTGCGTATCAGCAGCGCCTCCAAGCCTGGACAGGCGGCTTATTTCTGTATCAATGGCTGATATGGCCTGAGTTGGTGTAATGCTCCCTGCAGAAGACATTGCATCGTTAACCTGACTAAGGCGATCACCCGCCGCCTGCTTAACACGGCTGGTTTGCCGCCGAAGACTCTGCACAATCTCATCAGGAGCTGGCGCGTCGAATTGCTGGGAATATCGCTGAACAAGCTCATTCCTTACTTCCTGCTGCCCTCTTCGCAAACCTCCAGTGCCGGTAGCTGGAATTTTCTCTCCCAGCGCCTGCGCGGAACGTCCGGTGAATGTCCCTGGAGGAAGAACGTCAGATGTAAGTAGCGGTGCATCTGCCTGTTCTGCAAATCTGATGGCCTGTTGAGCATCTGGCGCAATATCACCCTTAATGGCGGTGATTCCGCGCCCAACCCCCTTTGCAACACCAGAAAGAATCCCCTGAGTACCGAGGTTGATCGCAGCGTTTTTTGCAACGTTCTCGGCAAAATCCCCCTGCTGATTTGCAGCCTCTGCTACAGAGCCGAGCGCCATATTTCCGGCAACACCTGCGCCTGGAATTAGATACCCGCCGATGGCCTCACCTGTCTGCGCATACGGGTCTGTTGGGCGATCTACTGGACGATAGACATCATCCAGCACCCGCGGGCCGCCAAGCCCCTGGCTGATTGCATTAATCAGGCTGGCTCCACCCTGGAGAACGTCAAACGGGATGTTAACCAGCCCTCGACCGGCCTGCTCTGCTATCTGTCCCGCACTTTGCCCTCCGGTGAGCCAGTCGCCTGCCTGCTGTACAAGTGATGTCTCTGGTTGCTGCGCTGGCGGGCTTGCTACCGGCACTGATTGAGCCTGCTCTTGTGGCGTTGCTTGACCAGCAAAGTACTCATCAATCGCATTACCAATGTCTTCGTTACTGGTCCCGTCAGGAAAATTGAAGGTTTTACCGTTAGCTGTAACTTCCATCATTTCACCGTGAATTGGATACCTGATTTCGATGTATGCACACCGGTTGTCTGCTGCGCCGGTTGAGGAGCGGCTGACTGACGGCCTGAGCCAACATTGACGTTGTATTGCTGGTTGTAGTTGTCAGTGTATGACTTGATATCGTTTACTGATTGCTGAACAGCCTCCGGGCTGGAGAAATCGACCTGAGGCATGCCCTGAAAGTACATTTTTGCCTCTGCAACGGTGTTGATCCCCGACGCGCCCATATCCCTTGCCGCTGCTATGCCCTGATTCTGCATTTTCCCCTGGATTCTCTGCGCGGCATTGTAGATTTGCCTCTGCTCTTTGCTGCCAATTCGGCTTCTGACATCAGCGCCGAGCGCTGGCTTACCAGTGCCACCCGTTACGCCAGTCAGGAAATCAAGGCTCTCTGGGTTGGCCTGGCTAATCATGTCGATGTCTTTCTTCATCGCATAGTTTTGAGCATTGGCGCCAGAGGATGCGGTAGCTGCTATCGCAGACGGCGGCACTCTGATAGTGTTTCCTGCGTTATCAGTGGCCTCATAGAAAGCGTTTTGACCTGCCCCATGAAGCTTCCCTTTGATGCTTACTGTTCTGCCGTCAGATAACTGCACCTGCCTGTTGTCGGCACCTTCAGTTTTAATACCAGCGACCTGAGCAAACAGAGCGGCGGCTTCTGGGTCGGTTTTCAGCAGGCGAGAATAAGCGTTGAAGTTTTTCATATCGCTCGTCTCGCCGCTGGAAGCAAGCCGGGCGTTCTGAGCAGATATATTCTGTCCACGAATAGTTGCTGCGTTTTGCATGTCATTATTGCGGATTTGCTCTGCCAGTTTCGCCCGGTCATTCTGCCTCTGGGCACGGTCGTTTTCGACTCCGTAATAATCCTTGGCTCCAAGAGCACTAAGCCCAACCGCATCGACGGTATGCGCCAGGGACTGCGGGTCCTGCTGGAACTGCTGCACAATTTCCTCAGGCGATGAGCCAACGGTTCCCAGAACACCTGCGTTCTTTAATGCGGCGCTCTGCACCGCTTGGGGATTGCCTGTAGCCATAGCGATGCGCAAATCACGCGCTGCACTTCCGAGCGCCATCTGGTGCTGCTCATTCTGGAATCCAATACCGGCTTTGAGTAGCTCCATTTGCCCTGGGTATTTTGCTGCGAGGGCGGTCATTTTCTGCGGATCACCAAAAGATGCCTGCCACTCAGTCTGAAACTGAGCCTGCTGCTCTGCTGCTCTCTGGGCCTGCTCAACCGCCATTGCCCGCTGCTGTATTTCGTCCTGCAACCCCTTCAGCTGAAGCCCCTGAGCAAAGCCGTTGCCGGATGAGTAATCTATAGGTGCGATCATAATTCCACCTTAAAATAAGCCAGTAAGGAAGCTACCCAAACTATTGCCCAATGTTTTTGCAGTGCTTGTTCCCGCAAGATAGCCAAGTCCACTTGTAAGAGCATTACCATTAGCCAGGCTGGCACCGGCGTTAGCCGCACCAACCTGAGCCAGATTATTTTGTACCGAGTTGGAGTAGTTGCCTGCAGCTGCATTAGTTGCTCCGCCTGAGCTGAGTCCGACATTAGTCAGGCCGAGAAGCTGCTGATACATGTTATTTTGCTGGTCGGTCATCATTGACAGGTAATTTTGCCCAAGTTGAGGGGCGATGGATGAAAGCATGTTCCCGGTGGCGGTAGACCCAAGCCCACCGGTCGCTTCGGCAGCATTCAATCCCTGATATCTGGCCTGGTTCGACAACATCTGGTACTCAGGGCTGGACAGGTATGATAACAGTGAAGCATTGCGGTCTATTGGCTGGCCTGCCAGTCCCTGCAACCCCGTAAGCGCTGCTTGTCCGGCACCCAAAAACGGTGCGAGTGTCTTTTTCTGGTCGTTGTAAATCTGCAAAGCCGTTGCGTTTGACTGATTGGCTGCGCTTTTCTGCGCACTTGCCGCCTGATTAGCACCAGTGATAGACCCGACTATGCTACCGACGCCTTTAGCTATCCCGCTCATCTGCGTACCTCTTCATTAAAATTAATTCTCCGCTCGTATCGTCGACATACTCAACAACACCGCGCCAGGTTTCGATAAAGCCAAATTTGCGAGCCAGATTGCACACCTGCTTGTGCTCAATGCGGATTGGTGCATGAACCTCACGGTTTCCGATGAGTGCCAACACCTCTCTCACCGCATCCCGGCATCGGTATCTCTCTCCGGGTTTCATTGCCATGTGCAGGTCAACGTGGGAGCCGAAATCCATGCAAACGAAGATGCCCACGCCATTCCAGAGAAGGTGATCGCCCTCGACGACAGGGAATGACGGGACGCCCCATAGACGCATCAATTCCTGCCCGGTAAGAGGATCGATTTGTGTGAGCATGGGGAATCCTTAATTCATCAGGCCGTGGGTGCGCAGCATGTCCTCAAGGGCTTTGATGCGCTGGCGGGCCTGAATCAGTCCGTTAGCTATAGTGGTCACTTCCGCCTGGGTGTAAGCAGCGCTGACGGTGTACGCCTGGCTGGCGTTGAACGCACCGAGCAATGCAGTACCAGTTGCCGCCGTCCACCCGGTAGCGCGAGCGCCGATCACTTTGGTACCGCCGACTGAGTAAGACGTGGTTACGTTCAGTGGCGATGCGAGAGACTGGACACTTGTTGCCGATTTCGAGACGTAATCGCCATGCAGCGCGGTAATATTGCTTTCAGCCGTGCCGATACGCGTCGTTAGCGAAGATACGTCGCTTTGGAGTGTCGTTATGTTGCCTTCCGCAGTAGTAAGACGGCTACCCTGGCTTGCAATATCAGATTCGTTCTGCGTAATGCGTATTTCATGGTTAGCGAGTTCTGCCTCATTGGCTGCAATCCTGCTTTCGTGGTCAACAAGCGTTTCCTCGGCAGCAGAGATACGCGTCTCGTGGTTCTGAAGCGTCGCCTCTGCCGTATCAAGGCGCTGCTCATGGTCATCAAGCACGACATCCTGCTCATCGTTCCTGACCTGAGCATCATATGCACCCTGCCCGGCTTCATTCGCTTTCCCTGCGACGTTGGTGAAGTCCAACGACTGATTAAGGATGTACATCTGGTAAGCCGGAGACAGACCGGAAGGGAGGGAGGCCGCCGAGAGCCCAATAGCGCTTATTTTTATCGGCGTATTCAGAGAGTTATCAGCCATCATTCAACCCTAACCTGACATCCAGACAACGTAACCGGTGAGCTGGTCACTATGCGGATTTTGAACGCTATATTCTTGCGTACTCTCCCGATTCGACTCCAGATAGCTCGCTGGTCGTAACGGAACGGCGCATTCCAGGGTATCAGCTGCTCTCGACCGTGGTTGATGCCGTCAGTCGTTGCAGAGATAAACATCCGCTCCGCCATCTGCGCGACGCCGGTAGATGATTCCAGTTCGAGGTCGAACAGCCTGGCGTTGTCCGCCTTGAATAGGGGTGTGTACAGGACGTGCTCCTGCTGATTCCCGTACTGGCTGGAGATATCAAACCTGAGCCGCCCGATAAACCCCTGACCCCTGTCGCCGCAGGTGATCACGTTATCTTCGTAGATGAAGTCGACGGCACGATACGCTCCGTTATCCAGGCCAGACCGCAATACCGACCACTGAGGTCCGTTCTGACTGGCTGCGGCGTCATAGACGAGAGTCTGGTCAGTGAGGTTGATGATAAGCAACTCATGCCCATCAATCCTCAATGAGCCCATAGTCGTCAGGGCCAGGTCATCAGCAGAATAGCTGCGAATTATTTTCTCTATTGACGGAGTGGCAATGCTCTTTACTTGCCCAGACTCCAGCAGATATACCGAGGGTGCGCCGGTCGCAGGGTTGCTGATAATCGCGAAGGCATCCAGGTAGTTGCACTTGCAGAACGTTCCGGCGATGCCCTTCTGCACCAGATACGCCGGGTTATTGACGTATAGCGCCGCACCGGAAGTTGTCGCGCCTGTCAGCGTGAAAAATTCAGTGGTTGATGTGCCGAAACAGACAACAAAATCACGCCACACGCCCATGCCGATTATCCCGTCCGGCTGGGATTCCGCCCGGTACTCTGCGCTGTTACGGTCTGGATGAGACTCGTCTTCGATGTCGGAAATAAAGAATGAATCAGTGCCATCCTTCGACCAGATATAGCGACCACGAACACGCACAATATCTCTGGCGCTTCCCAGCTCATATTGCGTATAGGTGCTGGATACAGGCCAGTTGGAGATTGTCTTCGTCGTTCCGTCATACCGGTATAAAACGACCTGACCGTTTACGATAACAGCCTGGCTGTTCCGTGAGTGAGCCATTGCCGCTCGACCCCTGCCGCCAACGCTGCCAACCTGAGACAGTCCTCGGTACAATTTGCTACCGCAGACGCGGTAAACGGTGCTCTGCGCGGTGTTGTACTCAGCGCCACGTGATGGCCCGTCAACATCTGCCATTTTCTCAATGCCCGGGAATGAGCGCAGATAACCCGCAGCATTCAGTACCTCTTTAGGTGTGGCCAGCAGATTTACCGGCAGATAGTCGATGTAGTCGGCGCTCAGGTAGTCTTTGCCGACCCCTTTCATTAACGGTAATTGTTGAACCGACATTTTGTCACCTATGGATTGAGGATGTCTCCGTCCGCCTGCTGCTGGTCATCCGGGTAATAGCGCTCACCTGTCAGGGTGTCGTATTTGTTGCCCTGCCCAACGGGGAAGTCTCCGCGTCGTAGCATCGAAGGCACGACAAGGGTGTCAGTCAGCAGTGCGTCATAAGCTCGTGAGGCGTTAGTTTCAATGCGTGGCGATGGTTCAATGCTGTAATCCGACATCATTCGAAGCAGGAGTTGATAACCTACAGCGTGTTTGTATTTTCTCGGCAGGCCAGAGTCATCATCTGGCAGGGGTTCTGAGTCATCAGAAGAAAAAATGTAGCCAACGTTGCCCGGGTTAATTAGCCATTCCGACATCATGTCTTCCAGATCGTGAACCCCGTCTTCCAGTGACTGAGGTTCAACGTCTGTTAGTGTTGCGTCTGAGGCAATGGCAAATTTACGCAGGGCGAATTTTACTATTTCACCCTTTGTGAGACTCGCCATTATCTGCCGCCTTGCGCCCGCGCGTTTTGGATTTGACGTCATCAGCCGATTTAACAAACCCCAGCTTTTCGTACTCCGGGAAGTCTGTAGCGACAATTACGGCCTGGACATAACCGGCATCATTGTCTGCAGGAAGGAAAACGCTCATGCGATCCATTTGAACCTCCAAAAAAGAAAGGGGCCGAAGCCCCTGTTGATTACGGATTACCGAAGAACTGACCGCCCATGTGCGGGTTGTAGCACACATAAGCAGGCAGCAGGTCGAAACGCATTTTCTGCACGTTGGCGTCACCGTCAGCATATTTGTGAACGCGGATAGAGAAGCCTTCGTAAGTTGCGACGGCGGAGTCGATGCTGTTCAGTTTCGGCAGCGGGACCGTTCCAAGACCAACAAAATATTTGTTGTAGAACAGGTTCGGCTTCATCGTCTGCCCTGCGGTGCCAATCACCGTCACGGCGTCGCCGGAGGTCACGGCGCGGCTGACTGAGTTGTACTGCGGGTTGGTGGTGTCGTAAATCGGCACACCTGACAGCGTCACGGTTACGGCGCCACCGGCAGTAGAGTTAGCATCTGCCAGAACGGTCGCGGTGAAGCTTATCGCCGTAGAGCCGTTATAAAGAACCTGCTTGGTCTGCTGCTGCAGCCAGTAGGTGTTTGTGAACTTAAGCTGATCGCCAGCTTTCAGGAAGCCAGTGACCGAAGCCGTTGCGCCAGCCAGAGTTACCTGGAACTGATAGGTGTCTTTCACCGCATCGTAGGTCACGGTTGGGGTGCTGGAGACAGTAAGCGTACCCCCGAATGCGCCTTGGGTACGTGACGCCAGGCCGTTCGACATCAGCGCACGGATGCCGCCGAAGTTAGAGGCGATCTGCGCCTGCTCCCATGCAGTACGGACCAACTGGTCAGATGCATGCAGACCTGACTGAGCATCTGCAAGACGCTGCGCCGACCACGGGTCCATTACCGCATAGTTTTCACCTTCTTCCACGCCCAGGTCTTTCAGGAATGACGCGGTTTGAGCAACGTCAGACCATTTGTTGATCGGGGTGTTAGGGCTACCCAGCGACAATGCGCCGTTGTTCATCATGAACTTGGCGAGTTCCGTTTCGAGGTCGGTAACGATGCGCTGGCGAACAGGGGCGAGGATTTCATCCAGTTGGTTGAGCTTGATAGCCTCTTCCAACTGTCCGTATTCCACCGCCACGGTGATGTAGTTGCCAACTTTACCGGTCGCTTTACCTGAAACCAGGTTGTTTTTAGCCTGACCTGAGATGTCACCGGTTGGAGTACGCACGGATGCGAACTGGTGCGGCCGTTTGAAGCTTACGCTGTCGCCAGTGCTGGAGTTGATTTCACCTGCCAGCAACTGACGGTCTACGGTTTTTGCCAGCACCAGGTCAGACATGAAGCCCGGCAGGAATTTTTTGAGTACGATTTGACTGACGTTGCTGTCGAGTTTGTTGGTAGTAGCCATTTAGCTTTTCCTATTCGATGATTGCGCCGGGGCAGAATTTGTTGAACTCGTCTTGTTTCGCATCAGCACCGCCACCGCGAACTTCCGGCTCTGGTTTGATGGCTCTCTTCGGTTTAGGCGCAAGGCTCACTTGCTTGCTAATCTGGCCTAAGAGGAATGCTGCGCGAATTGGGTCTGTCTCAGCGGCTACACGCTGGCGTAGTTGTTGGCTCTTGCCCAGCCCGTAGGCAATAAGCTCTGAGCCTTCATCAGCGCAGTGGATCAGGATATCCTTGTGCAGGTCAGGCACCTCGGTACGCACGATTTCCTCCATCTCCTGGTAATCTTTCACCGGGAGCTTGGCGGCTCGCTGCTTATGGGCCTCAATGCGCTGCTGAAAACGCTGCTGGATTTCCTGCTTCTGACGCTCTTGCTGCTGTTTACTCTGCTCGGCACGGCCCTTCTTCTCATGCCAGTCAGTCAGTGCTGTCTCAAACGCCTCTTCATCGTAATCACACGACTCAAGAGTCGGCTTCGGCGGGAGTGCGTCTGATTGTGGCGGTTGCTGCTGTTCAGGTGGCTTGGATTGAATCTGCTCAAGCTGTCGGCGCAGTTCCCGTATCTCTTTATCTTTCTCGCGGTTGTTTTTGCGTAAATCTTTCACCCAATGAGGGGCAGGCTGACCATCAACGTGATCGTCATCCTCTTCCGTCAGAGGGATTTCCTCGTCACCGACATGCAGGGAGTACTCTTCCGGCTGCTCTTCGGCCTGTCCACTTTCGGCCTCCACTTCCTCTTCCGATTCCTGGACTTTCTCCTCAGGTTTCGATTGTTCAGTGGTTACTTCTTCGGCTGATTCCTGTTTTTCAGACAGGTCAATAACCTGACCGTCGATGATCAGTTCGCTTTCCATTGATTACTCCTGATTAACTCGGCAGTGAGTCTGCCGGTGACTGTGATGCTGTTGGGGTGTGACGCAGAATCAGATCTGCGTTATCGCGAGAGTTTTGTTGCTGCTGTTGATACCAGTCATTAAGCACCTTCAGAGCATCTTGCACTGACTTGGCATCAGTGGCTTTGGCATCGACCAGCGTCTTAACGACTTGGGCCTGGCTAAGTTGCGCATCCTGCTGGGCAGAGAACGCCTTGATCTGCACCTGCGCAGTTTCGTTCTGAGCCTTCTGAGCCTCGGCCTGAGCCGCGACCATCTGAGCCTGAGCGAGAACCATGTTCGGATCTGGCTGGCTCTGCGCTGCCATCTGAGCCTGCTGAACAATCTGCTGCTCTTTCTGGTTGCGCGGCTTAACAGCGCCAGACGTAAGCAGCTGCTTGCGGTTGAACTCTTTGAAGTCATCCATCCCCTCGCCGTCGAGGTTGTCAAGAATGATTCCCTGAATTATCGGGCGCATAGGGTCATTAGGCAGCATTGTGTTGAGAACGTTGGTAAGGGCTGAAACTGTTGCATCTCGGCGGGCGGTATAGCTCGGGCCAACGTCAACCGTGACATCGTAACGACCGGCTGAGAGGTCATTCAGAGCGACAACATTCCCCGTCTGCCTGTCGACTACCTGAGCATTCATCAGCGCGATGTCATCGGTGCCGTCATCATTAACCACCCTGACTTCACGATCAGAACCGTAAACCTCACGGGCCATAGACAGCCATACTTCACCTGCACGTTTCAGGCTCTTCGCCATGTTGTCCAGGTAGATGAATGACGCCATATCAGAGCGGTTCATCAGGTTGTTGACGGTCTCCTGAGCGATGTTGCTGGGCATCTGTTGCATTGCCTGGCTGCCACCGGTCACTTCCTGAATATCAGCACTTGTCTGCTGTAGTAGCGCAGCTAAGGCCTGATTCATCACGGCTGGTTGCGTATAGCCTGCCGGGGTAGCTCCAGCAATAATGTTACCTGCTTTGTCCTTCACCTCACGCAATGGCAGGAACGCCGGTCTTTTCTTATTGCGAGCCTCCCAGTGCTTTTCGAGACCTCTAATCTGCTCCATTCCAACAATCGGGATTTGCCCAGGGTCTTGGGCCGCAGTATCAGCAAGCATGGAAACCTGTAGGTTGTAGAGCCTCTGCGGGTCCATAGCCTTGGCAATATGGCCCTCTACTCGTTCGATATCGTCAATGAACCAGCGTTTGCCATAAACCGGAATCAATGGGATATGCTCGCCAGGTATGCGGCGCGGCTTCTCAAGGAAGTTCTCACCATCAACCACGGAGACGTAAACACGGCGACGTTTAACAGAACGCCGAGCCACCTCAATGAACCCTGCATCAGCCAGTTCATCAAGAATTTCTTCAATCTGGTCGCTGTCGTAAGTGGCTATCTCTTTGGTGAGCGGATGCTGATAGCTGATTACGTCAACGGATTCCTTGCGCACCTCGTAATACTTCGCGACGTACACCACTTCAGGCCTGAACCACTCATACTCCCAACTGGTATTAGTGGTGACATCGAGTGATGCAGGAGGCTTCTTCCCATACTCTGCCTCATATTTTTCAGGGGACAGAGAGAACATGCAAAAGGCCCACATTGCATCTGATTTTGAGTACTTCTTAGCGTCTGGCTCAAACCAAACGGACCTGCTGGGGTCGTATACCGGCTCTATTCCAATCCTCTGCCGATCATCCATTGGGTCGTTTTCGTTAACCAGCATGGTTGTTAGCCTGAAGCATCCAAAACCACCTGTTGCCGCATCATCGAATGCGTTATCGCAAGCCTCTCCGCCGTCCGTTTCTTCATAGTCTGCGCGGAAAAGGCCATTCAGCTTATTGGCTAACTCTTCGCTGGCCTCGCGGTCACCGGGGCGGAACTTGACGGTGATGCGGTTATTCCGGTACTCGGAAATGATGCGGTTAAGCTCAGTGGCTACCTTGTTGATCTCAAACTTCGGGTACTTCTCAAACTGGTCATCAAGCTTTGTCCCGGCTGCCGTCGCTCCTTCCCACTGGCCACCGGGGACGCGGGCAAAGCGAGTCGCTTCGATACACTTCTCGCGCACGTCCTGCTGCGGCGAATAGGCGCGGTCGAACCTGAGCATGATGCGCTCATGTGTTTTCTCTAATTTCTCTGCCATGTTTACCAACCGGAGGATGAGGGAACGTAGATTTCCGTTTCTTCTGGCGCCATAGCCGGACAATGCATGCACATCATCAGGGAGTCTGCCAGGTTAGGTGATGGGATGCCGAGCTTCTGCTTCATGTCGACTTTGGTCATCAGCTCAAGCTTGCCGTTACCGTTGAATTTGCGCTGAATCTGCGTGAGTTCAGCGAATGCCTTCTCCAGCATCTTCTCGCCAATAGCTTCTTTGTCGAAACTGAGCATGCCGTCAGGGTCTGCATACTCGCCATGCACAACGGCGCGGTACGTCAGATAAAGCCTGTCAGCCAGGGTGTAGTAGAACTGCGCCCGCTTATTGCGGAACACGTCGCCAATGGTGCGGATGTTGTCACCCTGCACCACTTCATCTGCCCATGCTCCAGACTGATATGGCGCATCTTCATCGAACGGGGACTCGCTGCCTTTGAACATGGTCGCAGTGATTTTCTTACCTGAGAACGAGTCAGTAATTTGACGACGCAGCCCGGCCCCGAGACCGTCACCATCCCAGAGGAAGTGATCGGCACCGTCTTTAATCGCTAATCCGGTAGCCCAATCAGCACCATCGTTAACGTCCACCGTCTCTGGAGGCTCGGCAATACGCTTGACAACCGAACCGTGACGCATGGCATAACCTTTGGCATCCGGCCCGGTATCTGACGGGTCATGAGAAGCAACGACAGCCCCTCTCGCTTTCCATCCCAGCTTCTTGTGCGCGTCTGTGGCCGCTTCCAGCCATTCACGCTTGATGATTGCCATGTCGCTTGCACTTACCGGCTCACCGAGCCAGATGTGACGATACAGAGTGGGATTGCGCCGCTTGCACTCCTCCATCTCCAGCCGGAGAACTTCGGGGAAATGCGGATTGTCGGTGTAGTTCACCGTCAGCAGGCAGATATCATCTGGATGGTCGACAACAAAGCGCTGATAGGTATCGTCGAGGATGTTCTTCGGGTTGAAGCTTACCCAGATTTCAGAGCTCGGCTTTCGAATGGTCGGTATCAGAATGTCCCACGACTCTTTCGTTACAGCTTCGGCCTCTTCCACCCAGCAGATGTCTATCCCCTCAAGAGATTTAATCTTGGTCGGGTTGTTCTTGATGCCGTAGAACATGAACTCGGCGCCGGTACCCAGGTGCCTGACCATCGAGCGCTGGATTTCGAACTCTGCCGCATATCCTTCACGCTCAATGGTGTCCTCAAGCAAGCGGATCACCGAATCACTGATACTGTTCTGCAGCTCACGAGCGCACAGGATGCGCACTGGCTGACGCCTTGCCGCTTCAACGAGTAGCCGGGCAATGGCCCACGACTTACCGCTACCTCGACCGCCCTTGGCGACTTTATAGCGATGCGCCTCGATGAACGGTTGGAAGATAGGGTTTATCGTTGTCATTTGCCGAATAGCGTACTCATTGGTGAGGTTTCAATCTGGATAGCGCCGCCGTCTTTGCCGACCAGCTCGTTAGTAACCTTGTCGCCATACTTGCGGGGATTCATTCGAGCCAGCGCCCATTTCCGGGTATCGACTCGCAGCCTAGCCTTTGCAACCTCAGCAGAATCAGGGATGACGTCATCAGCGATGTCGAACATATCTTCAAATATCGCATCTGCCCTGGCCTCGGTAGCTTTTGCGTACTTGTCGCGAAACTCTTCATGGACCGCAAGCCAGCGAAACACCGTCGACTTGTCAGGCATCTCCTGTTTCTTGCATACCTTCAGTAAGCTCTCACCGGAGGCAATCAGAGCACATATATCGTCTGCCACCTCCGAGGTATATTCAGAGGGGCGACCAGTTTTATTTTCAGTCGCCATATTTTATTAAGCCTTAGTGAATGCTTGTGCGTACTCGATGGTGCGGCCTGGTCCCATCTGGATAACACTCATGTCACCCAATGGCAGGAAGCCTGCGGTAATCTTCGCATTGCATTTAGTTGTGAAGTCGGCACGGTCAAAGCTGACCACGATGTCGTAATCAGATACCGCTGTACCGCCAGTCGCTACCACCTGAAAGTATTCCATTTTTGATGTCGTAGCTTTCACGCCGACGAGGCTACCTGATGGATATCGCAAGGCGGCAATGTGTTTTTTAACTTCTGTCACGATCGAAGAGACAGAGCCGGCAGTTGCTGTCTGTATTTGGGTGATTGCCATTATTTGGCTCCTTCTTCTGTAGGTTCATTGATGAATGGGAGGAAGTGGCTAAACATCCTGTCGAGCAGATAGCAGTAAGTCTCACTTGATAAGTCAGCATCAGTTGGTACGCCCACATCCCGGCAAACGTAAAACGCCACATGGCCACATTCGTGCACCAGGGTTGCCGCGTCATCATTGAATACGCCGAGTAGATAAAGCACCTGGCCCTCTTCCTTATTCTCAAATGTCTGAGTGCACCCAGCTTTGAAGTCATGCGACTCAGGAGCATTGCCGAGATATTCAACCGCGGCATTCCATTCTTCTTTTGAGCGGACTAGGTATGTGATGGCATTACCAAACAGAGGAATCTTGAACCATGGCAACTTAGGCCATTTCTTCTTTGCCATGTTTGTTTGGCCTTTAACGGTAAGACATTATCAAGCGCCAGGGTGTGACGCTTTGTAATGGCTACTTGATAATCGAATATCCAGACTCGAATGCCTCTGCAGGGCTATACGATTCATAACCACCCTCGTACTGCACGTAGTAACCGCCAGCCTGAGGGAGGTGCTTTTCGATGTACCAAGACTCAACATCAAAATCACCGAACCCATCCTCTTCAGGGGTAATAACTCCAGTCCCATCAGTCATGACTTTGATGGCTTTAATTTTCAGCGCCCATACTTTCTTGTGACATTGATAACGTGGCATTTCACATGAATTTGACATTTTGTCTCCGGGTTTAATTTACTGGTCTTTCTTCATCATCTCTTTCATGCGGTCCATTGCTTCGTTTACTGAGCGCATGCTTTCACGCCTCATCGCGTCCAGCTCAGCTTTGTGAGCCTGGTGCATTTTCCACATCCGCAGAACGCCAATCAGAAACCCGATGGCAACGCCTGAGAGGATGTTGTAAATCGAATACATGCTCATTTCGGTTCCTTGCCGCAGTTCAGCTTCCAGGCTTTGTTATGCGTGAGAATTGCACGCTTAGTCCTGTCATCCATTGTGAGGATGTCTGACTCAGTAACGAGGATTGGCTTTACCCAGGCGCAGGCAGTGTCTACCACTACCGGACCTGCTTTATTTGTTGAGCCATTCATTGCGCAACTCATCGTCAACAGCGCGATCAGACATGCGGGAAACATTGTCCTGAACATTTGCGGCCTCTTTGGTTGTTTCGGTCTGGCGCTTTGTTGCGGCATTCGTTTGTTCGATAATCTGCTTAGTCTTCTGCTCGTCAGCGACCCTTTCTGCTTTCGCCTTACCCTTTGAATGACCAATACCGAATGCGCCGGCTACAAGGGCAATCAGAACGCCTATGCCGGAGACAATCATCTGCAGTGTGCTCATGGCTTATCTCCTGTAATACCAGCGTCTAATTTTTGCTCGGTGATGTCTTTATCCACGGCTATCTTTTTGGCTCCAATGTAGCCAGCAGTAGCAAACCCAAAATAAAGACCAAACGTCACATCGGATAATTCACCCTTGTAGGCCTGCCAGATGATGACGCCTGAGCAAACAAGGAAGCCGAGAGCTGCCTGGGTACGGCTGAATGATATGCCGCCAGATGAGCCGCGCAGCATGCTGAATATGTCCATCAAATCAGCCCCTGATATGCGTCATAGGTGCCGGTCCGCATTACTTCTGAATGCCGCTTTGCGCGGTTGGGCGTTTGCTTTGCCCATCTGCTGTTAAGCATTCCGCTTGCAGCAGCGCCGAAGTCGCCACTGGCAATCATCTTCAGAGTGTTGATGAATCCGGCAAGACCATCCGGGCCCATCTGGTACGCCATACTGATAAGTACGTCAGCACGGGCGTCGTTGCACATAGCCAGGGCCGCTTTAATGCCAGGCCTTTTATTCATCTCAACGATGGTGTTTTCAACGAACAGCTGCTTCCATACATCCCCGACTTTACGAGGGACCGTGAAGGTGTAGTTTTTCAGCGACGCACCCTGGGGGCCAATCTTTATACCTCCTGCAACAGTCGGGTAGCCGAGGGTGTCAAGGTATGGCCTCTCTTTGTACCCTTCCTCAAAGTTGAGAATCGCGTTAACCTGCGTCATTTTTTCTCTTCCTCGGTTTTTATCTGGCTGGGTAACTGGTCAACCTTATGACTCAGGGCGTTTATTGCTTTATCCCTGGCCTCGGTTCGCTGAAGACTCTCGGCGCGGAACATGAAATATCCCGATGTCACGCCACCAAGAAATATTCCAAATGCTGATACGGCCACCACAAGAAGCAGCTGCCAGTGCGTGTACCAGGGCCTGCGCTCTTTTTCTGGTATCTGGTTATTCGTGCCGGTCATCTGGTACCTCCGATAGCCGCACGCATGTGCAGTATTTCTGTCTGCAAATCTTTGTTGGATTGGGTTAGCCCTCTGACCTGCTCAGTAAGGCGCTCATTCTGCTCCTTCAGGCCATTCAGTTGCTCCTGAATCACCTGAAGCTTGCCGTTTGCAAACGTCAATTCTTCAAAATACTTCCGTATCTGGTCATCGCGCTCTGTTATCGCCGTTCTCAGCTGCTGATTTTCTCTTTCCAGGCGATCGAGGCTTCTTTCCTGCCTGTCTAGCATGTCTATTTGCTGAGTATCGTTGGCGTTTTTTGCCCGGTTACTGACCCAGAACCTGGAGAACGCCATAATCCCTGCGGCGGCTGATGCAAGTGAACTTCCAGCGCCAATCAGAAACTCTTTAGTTAGAAATTCAAATGCCATCGCCGGACTCCGGCTGCTGTGAGAAATAACCCGCATGCAGGGAATCCTTAGCGCATACAGGCGAAATAAAAAACCCGGCGACAGGCCGGGAATATGAGGGGGTCGAGCATGATGGCCTACAGGCCGAAGAAACCCACTGGCTGGGATTTTATGTATGGCGGAAGACGCGTATTTGATGCGCATTCACCACAATGGGAAGCCATCCCTCCCGGGCACTTAGTGTCAAGCCTAAGCAGGGCATGAAGGATGACTTTCCGTTGTTTGCAAAACGCAAAAAGCCCCGAGCTATTAACTCAGGGCTTCTATGAATGACAGCGATCCATCATTAGTGTCAAATTTACCCAATGTTATTCAATATGTCAACATCTTGCGCTTAAAATGGTGCCATCCGTGGCGATGATGTGCCTATCGTGTGATTCTGGCCAAAACAGAATCGGCAGAAGCTTCTTCCTTGTGACATTGAGCCACCAGTGCGTCGTACAGCGGCTTTATCGTCCTTGACCATGTAGGTTGTGTCAGGTCATGGATATATACGCTTACAGCGCGATACGCAGCGCTTGCAGGCATCCGACTGTAGCCAACTCCCTTACATCTTCCGCACTCTTTTTCGACCAGTCTCCCCCATAGCTCTGTTTTACCCTGGTCGACCGCTCTGCCAGTCCCGTGACAGTCTTTGCATCTTGCTCCGGGAGTCGCCGCACTTCGGCAATAGTCCGCATACGCGAATGTTGCGAGCACTTGCAGCACCTTTGCCCTAACATTTCCTTCAAGTTTTGAGACGCCGCGGTATTTCCCCGATACCTTGCTGGCGAATTGCATGAGATAGTTGATCGCCTTTTGCTTATCGGTCTGGCTGAGTTCATGTTTCCCGCAGAATGCAGCCATTCCGAAACCTGCTTGTGATTGAGCCATCCCCATAGCTGTCATCACATCAGTGCCGTTCAGATTGTCAGACGCCGTAGCCCGTGGTGAGTCGCTCATCATTGGGCTTTTTGGTGAGTGATATTTGGCGACGGATTCCAGTCTCATCGTGACATCTCCCAAATGAAATAAGGCCAAGCAAGGCCGGCACCTAAAGACACCAGAGCAATACCATTTTTGGATCCAAGGCTTTTGAGTCTTGTGTGCGACCACTCAGCAGTCATGCCTGCCATGAATGCATAAAAAATCAAAAGCGCGGTTATCATGCTGTCACCTCTTTGGGTTTGGTTCGCTGCGTGCGGGAAAAAAGTCTGGTGAGTAATGGGTCTTGCTTTCGGTGACGGGGTGGACTGTTTGCTCTGATTACTGACTCTCTCTCGTAGGTGTTGAAGTTAAGCCGGTTCATACCCCTCTCCCTGCAATTGCCTGATGGTCAGGTTTCCGCAGAACACTGCGCCAGTGTCGATGTAAAGCTGATTGGCGTAACGGAGTGGAATTCTCGCTGGGGTGTGTCCAAAAACGAACAGGTCAGCGCCTTTAATTTCTTTTAGCACTCCATCCATAGAGTCACTGATACGCTCGCGATTCCAGATAACGCTTTCGGCATCGACTTGAGCACCAAACTGATAAGCATCCCGCGGGTAATCAGCATGGCAGATGACTATCGTGCGCTCGCCGGATGTGAGTTCGATAATCAGTGGTAGTTTGGCAATGAAATGCAGAAGCGCTTTCGCCTGCCGCTCTTTGTCGTAGTCCTGATGGAAGAACCAGCCGCCGCCATTAGCCAGCCAGTGATTGACGTTCCCATGCTCTGATAACCCATCCAGCATCATTTGCTCATGGTTTCCACGCACCGCCTTGAACCAGGGGAATGTTGTGAGTTCCATGCATTCGACGTTTTCAGATCCCCGGTCTATCAGGTCTCCAACCGAAATGAGCAGGTCCTGCTTCGTATCGAACTTGAGAGCATCAAGCTGATTCATCAAATTTGTGTAGCAGCCATGCAGGTCGCCTACAACATAGATATTTCGGTACTTACTGCTATCTATCTTTTCGTAGATATTCATGCTGCATCCTTCTTCAGTCCCCGTAATTTCGCTCTGTATCGAATCCTGATGCCTTCAAGTTCCTCACGGGTGTATCGGTGTGGGTTGTTGTTATTTTCAAGCGCCAGGACGCGCTCAGGACCGATTTTGGCTATCAGGTTGATGCGGTACTGAGTGATAGCGCCGGAGTGATGGACATTGCAGGATGCACACTGGCTATGTACGTTGTCCTCATTGAACCGGAGTTGCGACGCCGCAGCGGTAGTCCGGTAATGGCCGGCATGGTAGCTGACCGCCTTTGTGCTGCCGCAACTGATGCACACATCGCCGTCACGGGCACGGATGTAGTCGTTAAAAACACGCTGGGTCATCTGCACCCAATGGCTTAGTGGTTTCACCGCCGCTTTCCGCTCATTCCATTCCGCTCTTTCCCTGGCTTCCTCCTTTGCCTTTCTACGCGCAGCATCACGCTCATCAACACGGCGGTTGAATTCGAGTGCGCATTTGTAGTTGTGGCAGACTTTCTGGAGAGAACTTCGGGGGATGTATTCGGTGGAGCAGATGGGGCAGACTTTGGGTTTTGGTGGCTTACGCTGGCTAGCCATTATGGTTCGCTCCAGTAATTTTCAATTGCAACTCCCATTCTTTGCATCCACTCGGCAAGCTTAAGAGCTGCCTCTCTTTCTGATGCACATCGCGGAAAGTCTTTCATTTCCATTGACGCAACAAACGCCGGGTATCTGAGGTCGCCTTTAATAACCAATTCCTGATTTAAAATTGAACCTCTGCGGCCGTTAAACCGGGCAGTTCTTGATACGTGCTGAGTGAAGTACCGAGACTCAGTGGTATTTTCATCTCGGTTTTTGCTGAATGAGACCAGTTCTGAATAGTCACCCATGCTTCCTCCTCGCCGCTCTCCGCAGCCAGATGATGTCGTTGAGATGTGCGGTATATGAAAACGTTGGTATGTCGGATGGTTTTACTGCTTGCTTGCGTTTCTTGCGGTGGGTGACGCGGTAGATACAGTTCTCGCATATTCGCTCTATAGGGCTTCGTCTCATGATTCAGCCTTAGCTTCCTGCATCATCAGGAAGACAATCATGGCGGCGCGGAGTGGGTTTGATTGGTGCTGAATCCCGTGCTTTTGGTCTGGTGAAATAGCGTCAATCCATTCGTGATACTCACCTTCGTATTGAGGGTCAGTACCGTCAAACATGATGCTGATTCGCTTACCGACAATAATCGGCCATGCGTCGGCGGGGTTGTTGCAGTAGTCTGGGATGTCTATTTGATTCCATCCGTCACCGGTTGGTCCGCAATCGTAAAAGCATGTGCTATCTACACTCAGGCACATGTGCTTAATGTCTGGACTAAATACCTCCAGCACCTCGCAGTTAATCTCAAAATCACTCAGTTTCGAATAATCCATACTCACCTCAGAAAAATGATTGAAGCCGGTTGAGGATGTTTTGATCCGCTGTTCCGGCGAATACGTGTTTTATGGCGGCGTTAATCAGCGCACCGTACAGCTCCTCGAATTCATCTTGTTTCATGTTGGCGTAGGCAATACTCTTCGCCTCAGCCCGCACCTCACCGCGAATGTTCACAACCGTGTCGTAGTACCCGGCGAGTATCGTCAGGTCTTTGCGGAAGCGGTTGAATTGCGTTCGCTCATCGGCGTTGCCCATGCCGGACTTTTCTGCGTTCCAGAATTCGAAGCAGAAGCCGAAGAAGGCCATTACCTTGCGATGAAATTGGGGATTACGGGTTAACTTGATTTCGGCGGTGTACATCTCGCCGTTTTTGAATCGCTGGAGTCGCTCGAGGTCGCTGTCATGTGCTGGAGAAAATACGCCGCCCGGGTGTTTAACCAGGTCGAATTGCAAGTTTCACCTCGCTATTGCATGGCGGATTTTAACTGAGCTTCGATTACCTGCCGCAACTGCTGGGCCTGGTAGAGAGCCGTCTCTGAATGCTTGCTGCCGTCCGTTCCAATGGCGAGAATCTGCTGCCCCATGTTCACCGTGTTTATCAGGGCATCGTATAGGGCGCGATACTGTTTCCTTGTTAAAGTTACCGTTTTCTCTGACATCTCACTCCCCTTTAATGCGGAGGCCAACAGCGCGATGCGCCATGATTTCTGTTATTAATGCCGACAGAGCTACAGCCTGAACTGGAGTCTGATAATCACCTTGCTTACCAAATATTTCATCGAGACAAAGGAAAAATTCACTGGCGTAAATGCTCTCAGGGTCTTCGATAGCGCAATCTGCATTGAACTTGATCCTTTCCAGTTGAGAATCTGTAAGCTCCATATCCCCTCCAGTGCCAGCGTAGGCTGACGATTATTGATTATCCAGCCATTCCTGATAAGCCTTCCTGGCGCTTTCCTTGCGGTACCCCATATCGAACAACCACCCCCAGTCAGCCCACTTTGCCACGACGCTTTGCGCTTCTGGCTTTATTGAATAGTTGCGCACGATTATTTTCGCCATTTCATTCCTGAACTGACTTTTTTCGCTCATCACGCATCCCCCTCCTCCCCCATGAATTTTCCATCCTCATATGCAGTAGCAAGCTCATGACATACCCTTAAGCATGATTTTTTAGTGCCGACATAAAGTTTTCTTTCCCCGCTTCCGCAAATTACTTTATGGATAAAGCCATTTCTTTCAACGCGATACCTATTTTCTGATTGACTGATGTTGGATTTTTGCAAAATAATGTCCGCCGCCTGGTCGAGAAGTTCAGGGGTTTTCACTTCTCCTTTGCCCCTCAAGAAACAAGCCCTCCCTCTTAACATCCGAATGAGTTCTTTCATCACTGGCTCTCCATCAGCTCGTCAGGAATGTCTACCTCATCACTCAACTGGTGCGCGGCTTTAAAGCCACTCCAGGCCATTATCATGTACTGTCGTTGGCGCATGGCCGGAGTTTCTGTATCTTTAAGGTCCTGCCTCCATGCTGTCTCAAACCACGCAGAGAAAACCTTTTTCAGCTGCTCTTCGCTCAGCTCTGCTGTTTTAATCTTCATGATTTATCCCCGAGGGCTTTGGCAATGGCTGCTTGTGCGAGGAACATTGGATGTGATTCATCAACCCAATTGTGACCGTACTGGGCAGCGTGCATGTCCTCAACGTATTCACGGAGCTGTCGCAATGCTTCCAACAATTCCGGCGCGGCGGCTATGAGGTTAGCATTTGCCTGGTGATGCCCAGGCTTGCCATCGAATTCCACCCACGCAACAGGAATAATCATCCCGTATGACTGGTCATCATCTTTGCATACCGGGCCAATGCTTCTGTCAGAAGTTGAAGCAATCCAAGGGCCAGGTGTACCTTTAAATCCACTCATCTCTCTATCCCTCTCAGTAATTAAATGGCCCTACCGTAAAAAGCCAGCACCCGCTTCATGTACGGGCTGTTGCGGCAGTCAGCAATAACATCGCTGGTTTTCTCAGTGACAAATTCAACCTTCACCTTGCCTTTCCTGCATCTTTCGCTGCGCTCTGGTTTGGATTGAGCGAACCACTCGTTGTAAGCGGCATAGTCCCTGAAATAACCAACGCTCGGCATGCTGAATATCTCGCCTGATTCGAGGAGCTCATAAACTATGCGAGAGACTTTGCACTGGCTCAGATGAAACTGACTGGCGATATCTTTGCGGCTGGTTTTTGGTCTGGCGTGGATAAACATTTTGACGTCAAGCCTGTTCATACGTCTGCTCCTCTGGAGTATTTCTTCCCACGGGCGGGGTCGGCTGATTTCGTGCATATCCCTCTCGCCTCGTCCTGGTCGCATGGCAGGAAATGCCCGTTATGGAAGCGTTGATAGACAGTTCCGAGAGAGCCGAATCGGTTTTTAGTGACGATTATTTCAGCGTACCTGGCTGCCGGGCTGTTCTCGTCATACACCGCCTCTCGGTAGAGCATGATGATTGAGTCGGCGTCCTGCTCGATTGAGCCGGAGTCACGCAGGTCTGCGTTGGTTGGGCGTTTGTTTGGGCGCTTCTCCACGTCACGAGACAACTGGCTTAGTGAGATGACAGGTGTTTTCAGGTCCTTCGCCAGTGCCTTCAGGCTGCCGGAAATATGGGCTATCGCCAGGTCGTTGCGGTCGGCTTTAGGCTTCTCAATCAGGCCAAGGTAATCGACCATGATTAGCGAAAGGTTTGGGTGTTCCTGTTTCTGCCGTTCTGCCACTGCGCGGATCTGCTCGACAGTCAGCTTCGACGCATCTACCAGCCACACATCCAGGTCCTGCAGGTGTGAAATGCCGTTCGATACCCTTCCCCACGCCTCGTCATCCATGCGGGCCGGGTTGCGCAGGACGCTCACCGACATGTTGCCGGCACCGGCGATGCTACGCTCTGCAATCTGTAGCTTGCTCATCTCCATGCTGAAAATCAGCACTCCACGCTTCGTTTTGCTCCCTGGTATCTGCCGGTTAGCCACGCCTTCCGCGATTTTTAGCGCCAGTTCCGTCTTACCCATGCCGGGCCGGGCGGCAATAATCACAAGGTCCTCTGCGTTCATCCCACCGGTGATGGCGTCCAGGTCATCAATCCCGGTCTTCATCGTGTCGGATTCTTCGCCGTTGGTGAGGCGCTTCTCAAGCGTATCGGTGTAGTCAGACAACAGGTCGCCCAGACGTACCGGCTGAATCTGCTGTTTAGGCTTCCTGATGGCCCCCAGGCGCTTTGAAAGCTCGTCCATTGCCTGAGTTGACTGGTCAAGCGTTCCGTTGCTTATGGTGCCTCTCAGCTCGTCCATCAGCTGCAAAACCAGTCGGCGCTGGTATGCATCCGTCACCATCCCGGCGTAACCCTTCAGGTTTGCCGCGCTCGGACATGCCCTGGCGGTTTCCATGATGTCAGCGAAATGCCCGTCACCGCATTCCTCGGCAACCATCAGTCCATCAATCAGGTTTCGTACAGCAGCTTGCTTCTGGATGACCCGGAATGCCGTCTGGTACAGCGGGATTGAAAATGCCTCAGGCGGCACCGTCGCCAGAACTTCACTGGCTGCCGGAGTAAGTCCTCCCATCAGCAGGCCGCCGATTACGCTGGCCTCGATATCCTGTCTCATAGCGCCCCCTTGTCAGCGAATTTAGCCTCACGGACGCCTAGCAGGGTTTTATCCCGAAGAAGGTAATCAATATCCGCCGCCCATCCAGTGTCGTTCTGTCCGAAGTAAAACGGCTTGGCCTGGGAGACAAAAGCTTTCACGTAAGCTCTCCAACCTTCGACGTTTGGCGTTTTGAGCTGAGGGATTAGTTTCTTAAGTCGGCGCTTGCGGGTGTCGTTCAGCGCTACGGCGTGAGGTAGTAATTCGCCGACCTCTTCGTTGTAGGCCTGAAGAAATGACTGATAGTCAGTACGATCTGCCTTTCGCTTTTCAGGTTTAAGAACCTGCGCGACTTCCCCCTCTGGGGGTAAGGGGGTATTTGTCTTTATTGTCTTTTGAATATTGTCTTTTGTGTTTAGCTGAGTTGGCAAATGGGTATTAGCTGACTTAGCTAATGTTCCATTAGCCGAGTTGGCTAATGGTTCGCTAACATGGCTAATGTTCTTTCCTTCCCACATAGAAACATGCTTGTTAATACCTACTCGCTGACCGCTGCCAATGAGGAATCCTCTTTCCATAAGCTGGCGTTTAGCAACGCATACATGCGTGTGATGTATTCCAGTCATGGCTGCTATTTGCGTGTTGGTAAGGCGATCCATTGCTTTGTTGAATCCGTAGGTCTTGCGCATGATAGCGAGCATTACCTTCAACTGCCTGGCTGTTAAATCAGCCATCAGGATGTTGTCTGTAAGCTCGTTGGCAACGCGCATGAAACCGTCTTCAGTGTCAGCCACGCGATGCTCCACGACCTCCTGCTGAGGTCTGTAGTCTGCTAATCTCTCAACGACGCCCATCTTTCTTCACCCCTGCTTTCGCCAGTCTGAATACGCCAATAAACCGCTCCGCAAACGGTCGGTTATTAGCAGCTGCGACAACCAGTCCATCGGGTAAATCAGGGTGTCGAATCTCTTCGTTTTCCTGGTGCTTCCGTTTGCGTTTTGACATATAATTACCTCTGTAAATTGCTTTAAAAATCCATGTCTATCTGGTCATTACGCTCGGTTGCCCCCGGGCGTTTTGTTTTTGTAAGCAGTGCCGCCACTTCCTTGGCTAGTCTCGCCATATCCTCATCGACCACGCCCCACTCCAGCACCGCCAGGAGCATTGCCATCTTCGGCAACATCTGCTCTTTCCAGCGTGAAATCTGCGATTTATCGACGCCTACCGCTTTGGCTACATTCGTGGTGCCACGGATTGAAATCTGATTCATGAGCCAGGACTGAATGCGCCTGGCCTCCAGTTTGTTGCGTGATGTTGTGTCATCCATTTGTGATACTTCCCTTAGGTTGAATGCATGAAAAGGCCGTGCGCATACAGGCGCAAGCCATGTTGATTTGTTTGTTTGAAGCGCCCTTTTTCAGGGCTGAGATGTGATAAGAGCGGTGTTGCTTAAGCTGCTTTGCTACCAGAAGCTTTTCTTACGGGTGGAAAAGCAATCGCTTCTTTGGTTACAGGTTTTGGAAAGCGGAAATTCAAAGTTGCGTTGGCAATGTCACTTGCCTTTTTAGCTGAAGCTCCGCGATATCCATAAGCCAGCTGGTCCAGATTCCCAGGAGTGGTATTTGCAAGCGCTGCCAGCTTTTCCCAATCTTTCCTGGAGGCCTGTTTTCTCCAGCGCAGCAGGTCATTCATTTGTTCAAACTGCTTTACGTTGGTTTCCATAGGTGCTCCATCTGCTAATGCACAAAAGGGATATTAGCGCCATGCTAAATTTAAATCAAGGGAGAGTTTAGCTTTATGCATATTTATCGCCGTGCTAAAAAGTGGGATGATTTATGCATGGATATAAAAGACATCAGGCGGAGCAATCTCCGCTACCAACAGAACGCTGCGATCCGTAGCGGGATATCAAAAGCAGACTTCGCAGAAAAGGTCGGCACCTCTGCATCTACGATAAGCCAGATACTTGGCGATAAGGCCGTCAGAAATTTAGGTGATGACCTCGCTCGTAAAATTGAGAGCAATTTAAACCTTCCGCATGGATGGCTTGATCAAACTCACCCAGAGGTTGAGGAAAGCGGTCTAAAAGATGAAGCAAAAATAATAGGCGGAATTGAGCCTTGGGATAGCGACACATCACTGGATGATGATGAAGTTGAGATTCCGTTCCTGAAAGAAGTACAGTTGGCAGCAGGAGCTGGAAGCGCGTTTAGAGAAGACCATAATGGATATAAGTTGAGATTTGCAAAATCAACACTTCGAAAATTAAACATACATTACAGCAATGCCGTTTGTGTAGAAGTAATAGGGAATAGCATGGAGCCAGTGCTCCCCAACGGAGCAACAGTGGGGGTTGATACTGGCTGTAAAGAAGTAAAAGACGGGAAAATGTACGCGATAGATTACGGCGATTTGCTTAGAGTAAAATTGTTATACGCAATGCCCGGAGGAATGCTAAGAATCAGAAGTTACAACAGCGACGAGCACCCGGAAGAAATTAGACCATCTTCAGACATTCGTGTCATAGGTAGAGTTTTCTGGTCTTCAGTTACGTACTAACCACAAATCAGCACCATAATCCAACCCGCTTCGGCGGGTTTTTTATTTTCATAAAACCCTCACTCCTTCCTCGCTAAATTATTTCCCATTTAAAAACATTCATTTAGCAAAATATGCTAAATTTTTAGCATAAGCATCTTGCGCAGAATTTAGCATGGTGCTAATTTTATCCCATCAGCAGGACGCACTACTCACCAGGACGGTGATGCTCATTAAAATCTGGCGCTGAAAAAGCGCAAACATTCAAAGCAGCAAGCTTTGGGGTGTGACGATATTGGCCGCAGGTGACCAAAGAAGGATAAGGCTTGGACAAAGCAAACTCCATCAGCGGAATGACCGACGAAGGGTCACGACTGATCACCGTGATATCTATCGAAAGACTGCCGTCACACCACCAAAGCTAACTGACAGGAGGATGTATGAACTCACAATCACGTCGCCGCGACCGCCGCGCAGATAAACAGGCTGAGTGGAAAGCTGCAAACCCCTTGTTGGTTGGGGTGAGCGCAAAGCCTGATAACCGCCCTCTTCTCTCTCTTTCTCGCAAGCCTAAATCACGCGTAGAAAGCGCTGTAAGCCCGATTGATTTAAACGAGCTGGCTCAGTATCGGGAGCAGTTAGAAAACCGCGCTGCGGTAGTTGAGCGCAAGAATCATCTCACCTGGTACAGCAAGCCGCGCACTGAAATGGGCGTGACCTGCACCGGCCGTCAGAAAACGAAAGGCAAATCCATCGCATTAATCTGAGGTGGCATATGAAGAACAGAATCAAGTGCCCGGTATGCGGTCGGGATTTCGACCCGAGAACGCCGGTATGCCACATCAGCAGATATCACCAGGCCTCTAAGAATTGCGAGCTGGAGAAGATACGCGATGCACGTCGGCAGCATTTCAACCAGCTCCCCAGGGGCTGACGGTAAACAAACAGAGAGGTGGGTATGGAAGACGAAATTGAAGAGTTTGATGAGCATCCACAGGATGACATGAGCCAGTACCAGGACTATCCGTATGAGTACGATTACTGATTCTGATGCTTACAAATGGTGCAGCCAGTTCAATAAATGCAAAGGCTGCAAACTTGATTCTGAATGCGCTGTCGGGCCAATGGATAAAGACCCATACATTAAAGATGGAGTGATTATCGACCCGTGGGCCATACGGACAACAGAAATGATTAAACGAGAATTGGCTGCCAAATAGGCGGCCTTTTTTATCGGGTAACTACAGAGGGTAAGGCGATGAAAAGCAGTCTATTAACAAGTGATATTGAAAAAGATAAGGCCAATGAGATTAGCGAAATCATTTTTCAGGCACTGCAGGAAATCGATCCCGCAGAGTTTAAAGATGATGACTCTGGCGGCCAGGAGCGGGCGTCAGGGCTAGCTGATCAAATATCTGAACGCTTAGTGCTTAAAGGTGTATCTGTCGACTAACCCGCTCCGGCGGGTTTTTTATTACCTCATACCCAGGCTCATTTACGAGTGAGCCACGTTATGAAAGCGGCTATCCACCGCGGAAAAAATACAGCAAGCGCCCCTGGCGCGAGGTCTTTAAACGTTCAGCGGCCCGGCTTAAGGGCGGATATGATTATGAGCAAAGCACGGCCAACACCACGCCTGACTGAGCCAGAAATGGCTAAGCTGGCAGTTAAGACGGTTCAGGAATTTGTTAATGCCTGCCACTGCCAAAACGAAGATGACGTCCTGCTGGCGTTAAGTTTCTGGCTGAATGTTGGCATTGATGCCGGTGAGCTTGTTCAGCATGGGCAAAAGGTGGTCCTGCAATGATGACAGTTACTCACAAAGGCCTTCAGTACACCGTTACAAGGACAACAGAACACGAATGGAAGCTCACTCTGGTAGACAATCCACGCTGGTCAAAAACGATGAGCCGTGACCAGTTAATATTGGCTGGAATATGGGAGCAGATGGAAAATGATGTCTCATTACGGAATGACACCGCTAATTCGACAGTGCATTAAGCCTGGAATGTTCGCGCTGGTAAATGGACGGACCTACCGGGTATCAGCTGTTATTCATGAAAAGAAAAGCGTTTATCTTCACACTGCCGCAGAAATAATCCGCGTTGAGCATTGCGTACTTGATGTCCTCATAGACGGTTTCGGCAACCCCATTATTCACTAACCCCATCCCCCATTAATTCACTGGCAGCAATTACGCGGCGGCTATCGTGTACACGTTATTCAGGAGTTCAGCATGAACGCTTATTACGCCCTGGACCGGATTGAGGAACAGTCATGGATTGTTGCCCAGCACCAGATTGAATGCACGGAACGCATCAATGAGCTGGCAGATGACCTTGAGAAAGCGCTCAAGCAGAGATTCCTGGAAGACATGTGCCTTTCAGAGCTACAGCGCCTCGGGGCCAGTAAACAGGCAATTTCACGCGCTTTTGATGATGATGTTGATTTTCAGGAGCGAGCAGCAGCTTTTTTAAGACTGATGTCGGAGGTAATAGCCCAGCACCAGATTGATATTGAAGGAGAGCAGTGATGAGTGGTTTCAACATCGTCGAGTTTGTTCAGCGGCAGGAGCCGCTTTTTGTCGGAGCAGCGACAGGACAGGAAGTCACATGGGCTAAGGAAAGTCAGTTTGCCATCCAGCTTTTTCAGAAAAACGACTTCCTCGCAAAGACAGCTATCAGCAACCCTACCAGTGCGCAGAACGCGATCATAAACGTCGCAGCCATCGGCATCACGTTAAACCCGGCAAGCAAACTGGCGTACCTGGTCCCGCGCGATGGCATGGTTTGTCTCGATATCAGCTATATGGGCCTTCTACACCTGGCGCAGTCAACCGGGTCTATAAAGTGGGGTCAGTGCAAACTGGTTTACTCAAAAGACACCTACGAATCAAACGGACTCGATAGCGCACCAACGCACAAATATAACGCTTTCGGTGAGCGCGGCGAGATTGTAGGTGGCTACTGCACGGTTAAAACTCCTGACGGTGACTATCTCACGGAAGAGATGAGCCTGGCAGAGATTAAAGCAACGGAAGCCACAAGCAAGGCCAAGAATGGGCCGTGGAAGAACTTTTGGGAAGAGATGGCCCGTAAGACCATCGTTAAGCGAGCATCGAAGTACTGGCCCCGCGCAGAGCGTCTGGATAACGCTATTCACGTCATCAATGAGGATGAGGGGGTATTTCAGGAGCCGGTAATGCCGCATAAGTCAGAGGAAGATATCAGGGAAGACGAGCGCCGCCTTCAGCAGGAAATTATGGATAAAGTGCAGGCGCTTTGTGACGACATGGCCCAGGCGGAGACAATGGATGACCTGAAGCGAATCTTTGCGGATGCTTATAAGCGCACTGCTGGCATGAAGCTGCAGCAGAATGTCCAGGCCATTTATGCAGAGTGTAAGAAAAAGCTGGAGGTGAGCAGTGAGTAAGCTTTATGAAATCGCCAATAGCTACGCAAAGCTGATGGACTCTGACTTTGATGCTGATGAGATTGCAGACACTCTTGAAGGAATGGAGGGTGAGCTGTCCGATAAGATTGAGCAGTTGCTGGCTATCTGCAAAAACGAGTCGACGTATGCGGAGCGCCTCAGGGATGAGGCAAAGAACCTGACTGAGCGAGCTGTATGCATTGAGAACAAGGTTGCTAATATACGCGCCTACATCGCCACATCGCTCGAAACAGCTGGTAAGAAATCAATCCGAGCTGGTATTCACCAGGTGACAGTCCGGGCGCCGTCACGTTCTGTAGAAATTACTGACAGCGCACTCCTCCCTCATGAATACGTCGAATACGACACGGTTATTAAAGCGAATAAGCTCGCCATCAAGCATCAGATTGAGGCTGGAATTGACGTGCCTGGCGCGGCCCTGAAGGTAGGTAAACCATCTCTGATTATTAAGTAGGAGAGAATATGAAGAAATGCCCCTTCTACCGCCGCCCGGGTAAGAAAGGGAAATTCACCGGACTCAAGGAGCGAGTCATCTGGATGATTCAGACACGCGGCGCACCAGTCACCGGCGCTGAAATCGCAGAAAAGTTTGGCATCACCCTCATAGAATTCAACCGCACCGCCAACACGTTAACCCGCGGTGACGGACAGATAGTAAAAGTTATCGCCTCCCCCACATGGAAGACAGAGACAGGGATTGTCGACCGACACTTCAGCATTGAAAGCCAGCCAAAACTCCTCTCCCCCTCAGGAAAGGAAAAGACTTTCACCCGCAAAGGCAAAGACCAGGCCGCCAGAAATCAGCAGAAAGAATGCATAGCCCGCGCCGCTCGCCGGGCTCGGCTGATTGCTGCCGGTCTTTATATTGACGAATTTGAGGATGTCCTATGACCGCTGAGATTATTGACCAGGCCAGCGCACTCGAAGAATTGATGCGCGAGAACGCCATTAAAGCACACCGCATTAATCACGCTGCTGTATCTGCCATCTACTGCGAGGAATGCGACGAGCCTATCCAGGAAGGACGGCGCATTGCGGTGCCGGGCTGTAAGACATGCGCGGATTGCCAGCAAATCATCGAACTCAAAAATAAGCAGCGGGGGATGCTATGAAACAGGTAACGATGGAAAGCGTTAAAGAGCGTATTGCGCGGATTGAAAGTGGCGCTGCGGCAATAAAACCAGGCGGCATGGAATTAAGTCTTCAGCATGAATTTGAGCTTGCCTGTCTGCGCGAGCTGGTAGCAGTGACTGAGCAGCGCGACGCGGTGGTGGCGGAAAGTTTGGTGCTGAATGCTGCGGCAAAAAAAGTAATCAAGATGAACCGTCAGCACGCAAAAGACCAGCACGGGAATCCAGACATTGCTGAATCATGGGCCTGCGTAAAGGTTTTGCGCGAAGCTCGGAAAACCCCCGCCACCGACGCCGCAATCGCAGCCCTGCGAGCAGAAGGGGTGGAGATGGCTATCGAAACCGCTAAGCCATTTATTGCCAGCGAATACCAGTATTCAGATTTTGAAGCATGCGTATCTGCGTCTTTTAAGTATCCAGAAAGTGACCTGTTTGGGAAAGTTGAAATGGTCGAATGGCTTGAAGATTTCGCCCGCCAGCTTCGCGAGAGCAAAGGAGCGCAGTCATGATTACCGGCACCAGTAATTTCGACGAAGTACCAGAGGTTCAATGCAACATATGCGGTGGTTATTACAAGGCTGACGAACCCGAGCAGCATGAGTGCGAATTACCTGAAATCGAGTGTGAAATTTGCGGGTTTAAAAGTACGTCGCCTGACGGCGCGCACTATTGCTGCGAGGACAATAGCAATGATTAGCAACGAACAGATTCAGGCACTCAAAGCGGCTGCTGAGGCTGTCAAAGAAACGGCACACATCGCCCGATACACGAAAGCTATGGTAGCGCGGCAGGACTTCAAGGAAGCAGCAACGCCGGAAGCAATTCTATCCCTTCTGGCAGAGCGTGAGGCGGATAAGGCGCTGATTGCGGAACTTAGGTCTGATGTAGAAGACGCAGAGCATCGCAGAGATATGACACTGAAAAACTCCGACGCTTTATTTACTCGCATCATCGAACTGGAGTCCCGCAAGCTCATCGTTAAGTTGCCAAATGATGAGGATGGACAGCCGTATGGGTTCTCCAAATGGGCTAACCATAAATTACCCTCCGAAACGGGAACCATGACCATTTCGCGTTGCGAAGATTCATGGCGAGAGGCGTTTAACGTATTCGCTGCCGCCGCTGGCATCACTTTAGTCGTGGAGGAGTGAAGATGGGAATTAAGCAGATATGGGATGGTAAAGACCTTCCTCCGGTAGGGTGCCACGTGCTGATTGAGCTGGCATCATACGGCATCCATGAATATGAAGTTACGGGTTATGAAGTGCGCAAGTCGGTCATTGAAGAAGAAAGACGCAAGGGAATTTTTGTCGTTTGCATTAACGTCAAATTCCCTGGCAGCAACTCTACCAATCAGCGTTTTCTTGATGAGGTTTTCCCACTTGATTACCGTGAGGAAGTTAAGAAATGACCACACAATTATCGAAAGAGCGGCTGGCGCATATCGCCAACTTTCACCGTGCCATGACGCTACCTCCGTCGCATGAAGAAATCGAAGCAATGGCCCGCGCACTCCTGGCGGCATACGAGCAAGAGCCGGTGGCGTACAGGATTGGTGGCTATTACTTAATGCACGCTGCTGACCCAAAGGTTGACAACTATAGCTCAGCCGAACCGCTCTACACCCACCCAGCGCCATCAATCCCGGCAGCGGTGCCGGAAGTGCGCAACTTCAACTTTGACGACTTCATGTTTGGCGTTCGGCGCAATCCTCCATTCCGTGGTGAAACGCTGGCAGACAATCTGAAAGATGACGCGGTAGCGCTGATTGAAGAGGCATTCCGCGCCGCCATGCTCCAGGCTACACCACGAAGTGATGAGCGCTTGATGGAAGTGCCAACGGATAGCGAGATGCTTCTGGAGATTGAGGGAATCATAGCGCGTGATGACTGGATTCCGGTAAGCGAGCGTTTGCCAGATGCTGGCGAGGTGGTGCTGGTTTATACGCCACCTCAGCCAGGCGAATATCCTGGCGGAAATAGAATTGAATTTGACTATATCGACCCCGATAGCGACGACCCGACATACTGGTTTGCGCACGGAGAAAATTACGAGCACTTTTGCATGGTGGCTTGCGATGGCATGACGGGGCCAACTGAACACGCACCGTACACCCACTGGCAACCTTTGCCAGCACCGCCGAAGGGGGTGTGATGTGGAAAAACAAACAATTGTGATCCGCGCAAACAGTAAAGAGATGGCTGAAAAGCTGTATCGCGGAGTTTGGGCTGTATGCCCTGATGCTGACATTCAACTCCATTGGCCTGGTATGAATGTAGCTTACGGGCGCCAGGCTTCATCATTCAAGGGTTCTGCGACGATGATGGGATCGGCATGCCCAGTAAATTAAAACAGCGCCGCTACAAGACAGCCTCGCCAATGCGGGGCTTATTTATTTCTGGAGGATGTGATGACACTTTTAGAATTGCTGGTACAGGAATTGCCCAAGCGTGGCGGATGGCCGGATGGATATGATGTGGCCTCTATCAATCATTACGGCTGTGTTTGTTTCTACATCACTAGCCTCAACGGAAACGCTACCGGATATGTGACTGACATACACACATCGGAGAATGGTCGCATGACTCGCGAGCAATACGAAGCAGCACTGGCCGCAGCGAAGAAACCTGTATGGAAAGGTGAGGATTTACCGCCGGTTGGGACTGAGTGTGAAACCTTACATTGCTTCGTCGGCTCGGAATGGAAAAGAGTAATCATAAAGTGGAGTGATGAAAATCAATTTCTGTATGAATGGGTTAGACAGGGGCATCCAGTTCATCACATGTTAGCTTATGTAGGTCAGCATAAATTCCGCCCTATCCGCTCAGAAGCCGATAAGAAGCGCGATGAATCCACCAAAGTAATTGCTGACTCATTATTCAAGGATGGTGACTTTGACTACAAAGAATCATTGCGGTTAGCAGGGTTTGTATACGGTGACATAGCAGCCGGCAAAATCCCCGGCGTCCGCATCGAATAACCATCGCATCAACACTGACCGCCTACGGGCGGTTTTTTATTGGAGAAAATTCATGTCTGTTAGCAGAAAGGAAAACGCATCTTACGAAGAGGTCGCATCTTCCTTTGAATACGACCCATCGACCGGTCTTTTCTACAGAAAGAAGAGCCGGGGCTCATATAGGGGTTGCTGGACAAAGGGTTCAAAACATAACGCTGGATATAGATTTTTCATCATAAATGGCAAGAGACATTTGGCGCATAGGATTGCATTTTTGCTCTACTACGGATGTTACCCATCTGGAGTTATCGACCACATAAATGGAATTAAAGATGACAACAGGATAGAGAATCTTCGCGACGTTAGCCAAGCGGAGAACATGAAGAATCAAAAGATAGTCCTTGAAAGGAAGAGTAAGTTTTCTGGATGTTTTTTATCTTCAAGAAAAAACAAATGGAGGGCTGAGGCAAGAATAAATAGTAAGAGATTTGGCCTTGGAACGTTCGAAACAAAAGAAGAGGCACATGAGGCTTACATGCTCTTTATGAAAACAAAATTCACCTCGACGAATTAATTTTCCCGGAGATAACCAATGAATGACGTGTCTTTAGTTGTCCCCAATGAATGGGTGACAGAGCAAAAGCTGACTGAGCTAACCGGATTGCGCCCGGGTACGATAGAGGCGGCACGTAAAAAATCATGGCTTGTCGGCAGGGAGTATCTTCACATCGCCCCGGATGGCGAGCCCAAGCCAAACAGCGAATGCATGTACAACCGCAAGGCTATTGATCAATGGGTCGAGAGCTTCAGAAAAAAACAGCCAGGTGCGCGTTGATGATGAACCGTTTATTCTTAACACGCTCTTGGGCGTCAGGAGGGTTGTATGAGTAAGTCATACCCAACAGGCGTTGAAAACCACGGCGGATCACTTCGCATATGGTTCATTTATGAAGGACGGAGGGTAAGAGAGAATCTGGGAGTAGCCGACACCCCAAAGAACAGAAAGATGGCTGGAGAACTCCGGGCGTCGATAAGCTTCGAAATTAAAACCGGCAGATTCAATTATGCGGCGCAATTTCCCAACTCCCCTAACCTGTCCAGGTTCGGCGTTGCAGAAAGGCAGATTACGGTTTCAGAGCTTTCGGCACGGTGGCTGGAGCTGAAGAAGGTAGAAATATGCTCCAATGCTCACGGTCGATACCGCTCAGTGATGAGGAACATGCTACCGAGGCTGGGTCCATCTCGCATGGTTTCATCGTTCACCAAGGAAGACATGATGAACATACGCCGGGAACTGTTGACCGGATATCAGATACTGAAGAAGGGTCATACCACGCCGGTAAAAGGTCGCTCAGTGCCTACTGTAAACAATTACATGGGCGTGGTGTATGGGCTGTTTCAGTTTGCGATTGATGGTGGGTATATAAAGGAAAGCCCGTTCAATGGCATGGCACCGCTCAAGAAGTCACGGCCTGAACCTGACCCGCTGACAACTGATGAGTTTACCCGGCTGATTGATGCTTTCAGGCATCAGCAGGTGAAAAACATGTGGTCACTTGCGGTTTATACCGGATTGCGGCACGGTGAGCTTGTTTCTCTTGCATGGGAAGACATCGACCTGGTGCAGGGAACCATTACGGTTTCGCGCAACCACACTCTCACGAATGAGTTTACGTTTCCCAAAACTGAGGCCGGGACGGACAGGAAGGTTTATCTGGTAGACGCTGCAATACGGGTGCTGAGAAACCAGGCTGAGATGACAAGGCTTGGGGCTACGCAGGAGGTAGAGGTGAAAACGAGGGAGTACGGACGGTCGGTAATGCATCAATGCACATTTGTCTTTAATCCGAAGATTAGTGCGTTAAACGGTCGCTCTGGGAATCACTACTCGGTTAGCTCAATAAACCAGGTATGGAGGGAGGCCTTAAAAAGGGCTGGACTGAGGCACCGCAATGCTTATCAGTCCAGGCACACCTATGCATGCTGGTCGTTGTCTGCGGGAGCTAACCCGAACTTTATAGCAAACCAAATGGGGCATGCGGATGCTCAGATGGTTTACAAAGTTTATGGCAGATGGATGGCTGATAACAATCTGGATCAGATCGCAATTCTTAACCAGAAATTATCAAGTTTTGCCCCACCCATGCCCCATGCAGTTGGATCGAACCAGTAAACGCATTTAAATACAGTAACTTAACTCTATTAAACTTGCATGTTCATCACTTCCTGATACGCAGACACCAACTTGTTGCGCACCTGGATGCCCATTTGCAGCGAAATGGATGATTTTTGCAGATCGGTCATCACGTCATTTAACGCAACGCCCGGCTCACCGAGGGTGAATTTTTCAGCCTGAGTGCGCGCAGCGTTTTGCGTGTCGCTGATCCGATCCAGCGCGGCATGCAATTGCCCGGCAAAACTGACGTTTTGCACGCTGTCGGCGTTGTCAACGCTTTGATTTTTCGCGATTCCTGCCGTCGCCTGCAGCTGACTGACAACGCTTTCAATACCCTGTACTGCCATGGATTTTCCCCGGATGGTTTGATACCTGGACAAGACTACCAGTTTGTCAATGCGATAATGGCGGTAAATAACGATAAAAAACCAGGTTATTTGAAGCATAGAAAATTCCGAATCATCAAATAATGGCACTGCCATGTTAATGGTCAAATGTCGAGTTTGCCGACCCGGGAGTCTGTTTTGCTTCACTACTCAAATAACAACATCCACCCTGAGTTAAGAGGTGCACAATGAGTGCGACTTCAGCGACTGCACCACAGAATAAATCTCTGGAGTGGATGAACCGCTTACGTGCCAACCCCAAAATTCCATTAATGGTAGCGGGCGCTGCCGCCGTTGCCATCGTTGTGGCGATGGTGCTATGGGCAAAAAGCCCGGATTACCGCACGCTGTATAGCAACCTGTCCGACCAGGACGGGGGGGCTATCGTCACCCAACTGACCCAGATGAATATCCCCTACCGCTTCGCTGAGAACGGCGGTGCGTTAGAAGTGCCTGCCGATAAAGTGCATGAACTGCGTCTGCGCCTTGCGCAGCAGGGATTACCAAAAGGTGGAGCGGTAGGGTTTGAGCTGCTCGACCAGGAAAAATTTGGTATCAGCCAGTTCAGCGAACAGGTGAACTACCAGCGTGCACTGGAAGGTGAACTGGCACGGACCATTGAAACCCTCGGTCCGGTGAAAGGCGCGCGCGTCCACCTCGCTATGCCTAAGCCGTCGCTGTTCGTGCGCGAACAAAAATCCCCGTCTGCCTCCGTCACGGTCAATCTCGAACCGGGTCGTGCGATGGATGAAGGCCAGATTAGCGCCGTGGTTCATCTCGTCTCCAGCGCGGTGGCGGGTCTGCCACCGGGCAATGTCACCGTTGTCGATCAGGCAGGTCGCCTGCTGACCCAGTCGAACACGGCAGGCCGCGATCTCAATGACGCCCAGCTTAAATATGCTGCGGATGTCGAAGGACGCGTTCAGCGCCGCATTGAATCCATCCTGGGTCCGATTGTGGGCAACGGTAATATTCATGCGCAGGTCACAGCGCAAATCGATTTCGACAACAAAGAACAGACCGAAGAGCAGTATCAGCCAAACGGCGATGCCTCTCGGGCGGTGCTGCGTTCGCGCCAGACCAATGAAAGCGAACAGATTGGTGGACAGTATCCGGGCGGCGTTCCGGGTGCCCTCTCTAACCAGCCTGCACCGCCCAATACGGCACCTATTACGACGCCACCGGCTAATCAGCAACAGAATGGGCAGCAGAATGGTCAGCAGCAGACGACATCAACCACCAATGCTGCCGGGCCACGCAATACCACGCGTAATGAAACGGCTAACTATGAAGTCGATCGCACCATTCGTCACACTAAGATGAATGTCGGCGACATTCAGCGCCTCTCCGTTGCCGTGGTGGTGAACTATCGCACCCTGGCAGATGGCAAGACCGAAGCGCTGACGGCCGATCAGATTAAGCAGATTGAAAATCTGACCCGTGAAGCGATGGGCTATTCAGAAAAACGTGGCGATACCCTGAACGTGGTTAACTCACCGTTCAACACCACCGAGGATGTGGGTGGTCAGCTACCGTTCTGGCAACAGCAGGCGTTTATCGATCAGATGCTGGCTGCGGGCCGTTGGCTGCTGGTGCTTATCGTTGCCTGGTTGTTGTGGCGTAAAGCAGTACGTCCACAGCTGGTTCGTCGTCAGGAAGAGGCGAAAGCGATTCAGGAAGAGCAACGTGCACGTGCTGAAATTGAAGAGTCCGTTGAAGTACGCCTGAGTAAAGATGAGCAGCTCCAGCAACGCCGCAGCAATCAGCGCATGTCGGCGGAAGTCATGAGCCAGCGCATTCGTGAAATGTCTGATAACGATCCGCGCGTTGTGGCGCTGGTCATTCGCCAGTGGATGAGTACCGAAAATGAGCAATAATGCAGCCCCTCTTAGCGGGACGGATAAAAGCGTCATCCTGTTGATGACCATCGGCGAGGACCGCGCGGCAGAGGTGTTCAAACACCTCTCGCAACGGGAAGTACAGCATCTCAGTACCGCCATGGCCAGCGTCAAGCAGATTTCCAACAAGCAATTGATGGATGTTCTGCAGGAGTTTGAGAGCGAGGCAGAACAGTTTGCCGCACTCAATATCAACGCCAACGACTACCTGCGCTCCGTGCTGGTTAAAGCGCTCGGCGAAGAGCGTGCGGCCAGCCTGCTGGAAGATATTCTCGAAACCCGCGACACCACCAGCGGGATCGAGACGCTCAACTTTATGGAGCCGCAGAGTGCCGCCGATGTTATTCGCGACGAGCACCCGCAGATTATCGCCACCATTCTCGTCCACCTCAAACGTGGTCAGGCGGCCGACATTCTTGCCCTGTTTGATGAGCGTCTGCGTCATGACGTAATGCTGCGTATCGCCACCTTCGGCGGCGTTCAGCCTGCGGCACTGGCTGAACTGACCGAAGTGCTGAACAACCTGCTCGACGGTCAGAACCTCAAGCGCAGCAAAATGGGCGGCGTAAGAACAGCGGCAGAAATTATCAACCTGATGAAAACGCAGCAGGAAGAGGCGGTCATTACCGCGGTGCGCGAATTCGACGGCGAGCTGGCGCAAAAAATTATCGACGAGATGTTCCTGTTCGAAAACCTGGTGGATGTGGACGATCGCAGCATTCAGCGTCTGCTCCAGGAAGTGGATTCCGAATCCCTGCTGGTTGCACTGAAAGGTGCCGAGCCACCGTTGCGCGACAAGTTCCTGCGCAACATGTCGCAGCGTGCGGCAGACATCCTGCGCGACGATCTGGCCAACCGTGGTCCGGTGCGTCTGTCTCAGGTGGAGAACGAACAGAAAGCTATCCTGCTTATTGTTCGTCGTCTGGCAGAAACCGGCGAGATGGTAATTGGCAGCGGCGAGGATACCTATGTCTAATGATTTGCCGTGGAAAATCTGGAAACCCGAGGATCTGGCTATCCCCGTGCCTGCTTTCGCCCCCGCGTTTGTCGAAGAGGGCGATGCGGTAGAAGAGCACGCTGAAGACGAACTCTCTGCGGAGGAGAAACGTCAGCAGCAGCTTGCACAGATCCAGATGCAGGCGCACGAAGCGGGTTATAACGCCGGTCTGGCGGAAGGTCGCCAGAAAGGCCAGGAACAAGGTTACCAGGAAGGTCTTGCACAGGGACTGGAAAATGGCGTCAACCAGGCGCGTCAACAGCAGGCCCCCCTGCATGCCCGTATGCAGCAACTGGTCAGCGAATTCCAGTACACGCTTGATGCGCTCGACAGCGTTATCGCCTCTCGTCTGATGCAGATGGCGCTTGAAGCCGCCCGTCAGGTGATTGGTCAGACGCCCTGCGTTGACAACACGGCACTGATTAAACAGATCCAACTGCTGCTCCAGCAGGAGCCGCTATTTAGTGGCAAACCGCAGCTGCGCGTCCATCCGGATGATTTGCAGCGGGTGGAAGAGATGCTTGGCGCAACCCTGAGCCTGCACGGCTGGCGGTTACGCGGCGATCCGACGCTTCATCCGGGCGGCTGCAAAGTCTCTGCCGATGAAGGTGACCTTGATGCGAGCGTGGCGACACGCTGGCAGGAACTGTGCCGCCTGGCAGCACCAGGAGTGGTGTAATGACCACACGTCTGAACCGTTGGCTGAATACGCTGGATACCTTTGAAGCCCGGATGGCGCAACTGCCCTCCGTGCGTCGTTATGGTCGCCTGACCCGTGCGACCGGTCTGGTGCTGGAAGCGACAGGCCTGCAGTTGCCGCTGGGTGCAACCTGCATTATTGAGCGTCATGACAAAGGTGAAATGACGGAAGTCGAAAGCGAAGTTGTCGGCTTTAACGGTCAGCGTCTCTTCCTGATGCCGCTTGAAGAGGTGGAAGGTATTTTACCTGGCGCACGCGTTTATGCCCGCAGCGCCTCTGCGGATGGTCTGCACAGCGGCAAACAACTGCCTCTCGGCCCCGCTCTGCTTGGCCGTGTGCTTGACGGTGCGGGTAAACCGCTTGATGGCCTCCCCTCCCCGGACACCACTGAAACCGGCGCGCTTATCACCCAGCCGGTAAACCCGCTCCAGCGTACGGCTATCGAACACGTGCTTGATACCGGCGTGCGCGCTATCAATGCGCTGCTGACCGTTGGCCGTGGTCAGCGTATGGGCCTGTTTGCGGGTTCCGGGGTCGGTAAAAGCGTGCTGCTCGGCATGATGGCGCGTTACACCGAAGCTGACGTAATTGTCGTCGGGCTGATTGGTGAGCGTGGACGTGAAGTAAAAGATTTCATTGAGAACATCCTGGGGGCTGAAGGCCGTGCACGTTCGGTCGTCATTGCCGCCCCTGCGGATGTCTCTCCTTTATTACGTATGCAGGGCGCGGCCTACGCTACGCGCATCGCCGAGGATTTTCGCGATCGCGGTCAGCACGTCTTGCTGATTATGGACTCCCTGACCCGTTACGCCATGGCCCAGCGTGAAATCGCGCTCGCCATCGGTGAACCGCCTGCAACCAAAGGCTATCCGCCGTCGGTATTCGCCAAACTGCCAGCCCTCGTTGAACGTGCGGGCAATGGCGTCAGCGGTGGCGGCTCGGTAACGGCGTTTTACACCGTTCTGACCGAAGGTGATGACCAGCAGGATCCGATTGCCGACTCCGCGCGCGCCATCCTTGATGGACATATCGTCTTGTCACGCCGTCTTGCCGAAGCGGGTCACTATCCGGCTATCGACATTGAGGCGTCCATCAGCCGTGCCATGACCGCGCTGATTACGGAAAAACATTACGCGCGGGTCAGAAATTTCAAGCAGTTGTTATCAAGTTTCCAGCGCAACCGCGACCTGGTAAGCGTAGGTGCCTATGCGCGCGGCAGCGATCCGATGCTGGATAAAGCCATCGCACTGTGGCCCCAACTGGAAGCGTTTTTGCAGCAAGGTATTTTTGAACGTGCAGGATGGGAAGATTCTGTTCAGTCCCTTGAACTTATCTTCCCGACGGTCTAATCCACCTGGAGAGCGACGATCATGACGCAAAATAGCGCGTTAACGACGCTAAAGGATCTGGCAGAAAAAGAAGTAGAAGACGCGGCACTGAAGCTTGGAGAAATGCGCCGCGGTTGTCAGCAAGCGGAAGAGCAGCTGCGTATGCTGATGGATTATCAGCATGAGTACCGTAATAACCTCAATACCGACATGAGTCACGGGATTGATGCTCAGCGCTGGCAAAACTATCAGCAATTTATTCTGACGCTGGAAAAAGCCATCGAACAACACCGTCAGCAGTTAGCGCAGTGGTCCCAGAAAGTGGACAGCGCCCTGGACTGCTGGCGAGAGAAAAAGCAACGCCTTCAGGCCTGGCAGACGTTGCAGGACAGACAGGCAGCCGCCCTTCTTCAGGCGGAAAACCGACTCGATCAAAAGAAAATGGATGAATTTGCCCAGCGCGCATCCCAGAGGAAATTTGAATGATCACCCTGCAAACAATGCTTACAACAGATGGGGATGCAACCGCAGGAAGCCTTAGCGGGAAAGCAGGCGGCGACGCAGCCCAGGATTTTCTTGCCCTGCTTGCCGGAGCGCTCGGCGGTGTAAACGCGGCCGGTGAAGATGCCGGTGCGACGCTTTCACTGACGGACCTGCAAAATGCGGGAGGAAAATCTGCGAAGAATCTGCGTGCGCTTGTTGCTGATAACACCGGCACACCGGCGCAAAAGCTGGCTGCATTGCTGGCCCGCGAGACATCAGACGCAGCGTCGCTGTCAGCCGATGAATCCGTCCAGATGCAGCATTTGTTGTCGGGTCTCTCGCCGACCGCGAAGAGTGATGTCCTTGCTGCGCTGACCAAAAACAGCAAGAGCAGCGATGACACGAAAACCACATTAAGTGACGAAGAGATGTCCGGCCTGAGTGCATTGATGGCGATGTTGCCTCATCAGCAAACGGCCCAGCTGACGCCGAAAGTCCAGACCACTGACGCCTCCGTGAGCGCCACAGTGGCGGCCTCCGGCACCCCTAATGCCTCCTCTCTGACCGGTAAAAACAGCGATCTCTCCGGACTTGCGACCCAGTCAAAAGCAGAGGGTGCACAAACGCAGCAAACCTTCTCCTCTCTGGATGATGCATTCCAGTCGGCCGCTGCTCTGGCGGTAAAGAAAGAGGCGGATAGTGCCAGCCAGACGGTGAACACAACCACCAGCCTTGCGCCGGTCATCAGCCAGGCATCATCAGCCCAGGCCAGCGCCCCGGTGTCGGCCGCGGTACTCAGCGCACCGCTTGGCAGCAATGAATGGCAACAGACATTGAGCCAGCATGTGACCCTCTTCACCCGTCAGGGGCAGCAAAACGCCGAACTGCATCTGCACCCGGAAGAGTTGGGCAAAATTCAAATCTCGCTTAAAATTGATGATAACAATATGGCGCAGTTGCAGATGGTGTCACAGCATAGCCATGTGCGCCAGGCGCTGGAAGCGGCCCTGCCCACCCTGCGCACCTCTCTGGCGGAAAGCGGGATCCAGTTGGGCCAGAGTAATATCAGCAGCGAAAGCTTTGCGGGTCAGCAGCACGCTTTCTCCGATCAACAACAGTCATCCCGGTCAGGCCGCAGCACGCCTTTTGCCACTGAAGATGATGAGCCGCTGATTACTCCGGCAAGCCTGCAATCTGCGGCTCGTGGTAACAGTGCGGTTGATATCTTTGCCTAAACGCCAGAGGTAGCATGATTATCCCCGTCTTTTCCACCCTTTGACGCGAACAGGACACGGGATAATCAGCCTATCAGCAGTACCTAACAGGAAGCATGTATCAGATGACTGACACCGCTATAACCAAAAAACGTAAGCGTTCAATCTGGATCCCGCTGTTGGTGTTAATCACCCTTGCTGCATGTGCCACGGCGGGCTATAGCTACTGGCGCATGCAACAGCACCCGGATTCGGATGCCAAAGCAGAAGCCGAAGCGCCACCACCGCCCCCGGCACCGGTCTTTTTCGCTCTGGATACTTTTACGGTCAATCTGGGCGATGCGGATCGTGTGTTGTACATCGGTATCACGCTGCGTCTGAAAGATGACCTGACGCGCGCAAGGCTGAGTGAGTATCTGCCGGAAGTTCGCAGCCGTTTGCTGCTGCTCTTCTCCCGTCAGGATGCGTCACAGCTAGCAACCAATGAGGGGAAAGAAAAACTTTCCGCCTCGATTAAAGAAGCGCTCGCAGCACCGTTAGTGCCAGGACAGCCGAAACAGGAAGTCACTGACGTGCTTTATACAGCTTTCATTTTGCGGTAAAGACATGGGCGATAGCATTCTTTCTCAGGCCGAAATCGATGCGCTGCTCAATGGAGACAGCGATAAGAGTGATGATCCGAAACCGGGTGTAGGTGGCGACACGGATATTCGCCCCTATGACCCTAATACCCAGCGTCGTGTCGTTCGTGAGCGACTGCAGGCGCTGGAGATCATCAACGAACGTTTCGCGCGTCAGTTCCGTATGGGGCTGTTCAACCTGTTGCGTCGTAGCCCGGATATTACCGTCGGTGCCATTCGCATTCAGCCGTACCATGAGTTTGCGCGTAACTTACCCGTACCCACTAACCTTAACCTTATCCATCTCAAACCGTTGCGCGGGACCGGACTCTTTGTCTTCTCTCCAAGCCTTGTGTTTATTGCCGTGGATAACCTGTTTGGTGGTGACGGACGTTTTCCGACGAAAGTGGAAGGTCGTGAGTTCACCCACACTGAGCAGCGCGTCATTAACCGTATGCTGAAGCTGGCGCTGGAAGGCTACAGTGACGCATGGAAAGCGATTCACCCGCTGGATGTTGAGTACGTTCGTTCAGAGATGCAGGTGAAATTTACCAATATCACCACCTCCCCTAACGATATTGTTGTCAACACGCCGTTCCATGTGGAAATTGGCAACCTGACCGGTGAATTTAATATTTGTTTGCCTTTTAGCATGATCGAACCGTTGCGCGAAGTGCTGGTGAACCCGCCGCTGGAGAACTCCCGTTCTGAAGATCAGAACTGGCGTGATAACCTGGTTCGCCAGGTGCAGCACTCCGAACTGGAGCTGATTGCTAATTTTGCTGATATATCACTGCGACTGTCGCAGATACTTAAGCTCAAACCCGGTGATGTCCTGCCGATCGATAAACCCGATCGCATCATTGCGCATGTGGACGGAGTGCCTGTACTCACCAGCCAGTACGGCACGCTTAACGGTCAGTACGCCTTGCGTGTCGAGCATTTGATAAACCCGATTTTGAATTCGCTGAATGAGGAACAGCCCAAATGAGTGATATGAACAATCCGTCCGATGACAACAACAATGCAATGGACGATCTGTGGGCTGACGCGTTAAACGAACAAAAAACCACCACCAGCGGCAACAAAAGCCCTGTAGATGCCGTGTTCCAGCAACTGGGCGGTGGTGATGTCAGCGGCAGTCTTCAGGATATCGATCTGATTATGGATATCCCGGTCAAACTGACTGTCGAACTGGGCCGCACCCGGATGACCATTAAAGAGCTGCTGCGTCTGACGCAGGGGTCAGTGGTCGCCCTGGACGGTCTGGCCGGTGAGCCTCTGGATATTTTGATCAACGGTTACCTTATCGCGCAGGGTGAGGTTGTGGTGGTGGCAGATAAATACGGTGTTCGTATTACCGATATCATCACCCCGACCGAACGTATGCGCCGTCTGAGCCGCTAAGTCCCGATATGAAAACCCAGGCCACGGTGACACAACCGTCTGCCGTACCCGGTTCGCCACTGCTGCAAGTCAGTGGCGCACTGGTGCTGATTATTGCCCTGATACTCGCTGCGGCCTGGATTGCCAAACGCACCGGCTTTGCGGGTAAAAACGCAGGCGCTCGCGGGTTGAAAATCAGCGCCAGTACCTCCGTTGGCCCGCGCGAGCGAGTGGTCATCGTCGATGTCGATGATGCGCGACTGGTACTGGGGGTCACGGCCGGGCAAATCAATCTGCTTCATAAACTGCCTCCTGCACCTGTCGAACCTGAGAAGGTGAACGAGAAGACCCCGGACTTTCAGTCCGTGATGAAGAATTTGCTTAAGCGTTCCGGGAGATCCTGATGCGCCGTTTGTTACCTTTCGCGCTGGCCGGCTTAGGCCTGGTCGCCCCTGCCGCTTTTGCCCAGCTTCCCGGACTCGTCAGCCAACCCCTCGCAGGCGGAGGCCAGACCTGGTCTTTACCGGTGCAGACGCTGGTTTTTATCACCTCCCTGACCTTCCTGCCCGCCATTTTGCTGATGATGACCAGTTTCACTCGCATCATTATCGTCTTTGGCCTGCTGCGAAATGCGCTGGGTACGCCTTCTGCGCCGCCAAACCAGGTATTGCTCGGACTGGCGCTGTTTCTGACCTTTTTTATTATGTCTCCGGTCATCGATAAAATTTATACCGAGGCCTATCAGCCTTTCACTGAGAGCAAGATTTCGGTGGATGTGGCACTGGAGCGCGGGGCACAGCCGCTGCGTGAATTTATGATGCGCCAGACCCGCGAAGCTGACCTTGCGCTCTTTGCCCGTCTGGCAAACAGCCCGCCAATTCAGGGCCCTGAAGCCGTGCCGATGCGGATACTGCTCCCCGCCTATGTGACCAGCGAACTGAAGACGGCGTTTCAGATTGGCTTTACCATTTTTATTCCGTTTCTGATTATTGATCTGGTTATCGCCAGCGTGCTGATGGCGCTCGGGATGATGATGGTGCCTCCGGCCACCATTGCGTTGCCCTTTAAGCTGATGCTGTTTGTGCTGGTGGACGGATGGCAACTGCTGGTCGGTTCACTGGCCCAGAGCTTTTACAGTTAGGAGTAAAGAATGACACCCGAATCAGTCATGATGATGGGCACCGAGGCCATGAAAGTGGCGCTTGCCCTCGCTGCCCCGCTCCTGCTTATCGCGCTGGTGACCGGTCTTATCATCAGTATCCTGCAGGCTGCGACCCAGATTAACGAAATGACGCTGTCATTCATTCCAAAAATCATCGCGGTATTCGTGGCGATCATCGTTGCCGGCCCGTGGATGCTGAACCTGCTGCTGGATTACATGCGCTCCCTGTTTACTAACCTGCCGTACATCATCGGGTAAGCGGCAATGTTGCAGGTTTCCAGCGATCAGTGGCTTGCCTGGCTCAGTATGTATTTCTGGCCATTCGTTCGCATCATGGCGTTAATTATGACCGCCCCTATTCTGAGCGAGCGGAGTATCCCGAGGCGGGTGAAAGTGGGTCTGGGCCTGATGATTACGTTTATTGTCGCCCCGACGCTGCCTGTCAATAACACCACTATCTTTTCCGCAAGTGCCGTCTGGATGATCTTCCAGCAAATGCTGATCGGCATTGCGCTGGGCTTTACGATGCAGTTCGCTTTTGCCGCCATTCGTACCGCTGGGGAGTTGATCGGCTTGTCGATGGGCCTCTCCTTCGCCACCTTTGTCGACCCCACTAACCACCTCAACATGCCGGTTCTGGCGCGACTGGTAGATATGCTGGTGTTACTGCTGTTCATGACCTTTAACGGCCATTTATGGCTCATTTCGATGCTGGTGGACACCTTTCACACGCTGCCTGTCGGCGGCGATCCTATCAACAGTAATGCGTTTATGGCACTGACGCGTGCGGCTGGCATGATTTTCCTGAATGGACTGATGCTGGCGTTGCCCATTATTACCTTGCTGCTCACAGCTAACCTTGCGTTAGGTTTGCTCAACAGAATGGCCCCCCAGCTGTCCGTGTTTGTGATCGGCTTTCCCATTACCTTAAGCGTTGGCATGTTGCTCATGATGGCAATGATGCCGCTTATTGCTCCTTTCTCCGAACGTTTATTTAGCGAGATATTCAATCTGTTAGCGGATATTGTGAGCGAGTTACCCCGAAATACTATTCCCTGACGACCTCATGGACATCTTGAGGATAATCCTAAAGTGAAACTGGCGTAATACCCCCCACGATATACCCCACGCGGTTTAATTGTTTTTAGCACTCTCACATAACCTAAGATTTACTTTACTTTAAGATGATTCCTGGCAAATTATACGTAACTTTACGGGATAGTGGTTTCGCCTGAGGTCTACATCCTGCTCATTGTTATTACTATTTTGTTTTGTGATTCAGACCTTTGGCGAGGGTGAATTATCGTTACGCATTGAGTGAGGGTATGCCATGTCAACGATTATCATGGATTTATGCAGTTATACCCGCCTGGGACTAACGGGGTATCTGGCGAGTCGGGGGGTTAAGAAGCGAGAAATCAACGATGTAAATACCGTTGAAGAACTTGAATCAGTATGTTCCGCGCTACAGCCATCGGTGGTGTTTATTAATGAGGATTGCTTTATTCACGACCCGGTAAGCAGTCAACATATCAAAGAAATCATTAATCAACATCCTCGTACTTTATTTATCGTTTTTATGGCAATAGCCAATATTCATTTTGATGAATATCTGTTAGTCAGAAAAAACTTATTGATCAGTTCAAAATCTATTAAGCCTGAATCTCTGGATGTCTTTTTAGCCGATTATCTTAGTAAAGAAAAAAAGAATATTGCCCTTGCTAATTTACCTACGCTTTCCCTGAGTCGCACGGAATCAAGCATGCTGAAGATGTGGATGTCCGGGCAGGATACGATTCAGATTTCGGATCAAATGAATATCAAGGCAAAAACGGTCTCATCACATAAGGGAAATATTAAAAGGAAAATTAAAACGCATAATAAGCAAGTGATCTATCACGTGGTCCGCCTGACGGACAATGTTACCAGCGGTATTTTCGTCAATATGCGCTAAACCCAAGGGCTTCACCCTCCTTGCCGGGAGGGCGAATTTAACTATTCGACTTTTTCGACAAAAACCCCGTCCGGATGGTCCTTTTCATTAAAGAACCAGATACCGAGCGGGTAATCATCAAGCGAAACCAGGTACATTGTCCCTTCACTGAATTCTTCTATCGCCAGCACCACTCCCGGGCGGCGTGGACCACCGTCCGTCTTGACCGTCACACGATCGTTAACCTTCATAACGCTCCTCCTGTCTGATTTGTGCCAGTGTAGAACAATTCTCATTACCTGACAGCGTCCTGGCGTTCAGCTGGCTATTTTTTCTACCGACTATACTTAATCCTGGCTCAGCCGATGAGGTAAGCATGATGAAAACCGACAAAGCGAACAACGGCACCGTCAAAGGTGACGTGGACGTGGATGCGTTGCTGGCTGCAATCAATGAGATTAGCGAAAGTAACGTCCGGCGCGTGGACGACAGCGAAGGAGAGCGGGTCAGCGTCGATGGACGGGAGTTTCATACCTGGCGTGAACTGGCGGAGGCTTTTGAACTGGATGTCCATGATTTCAGCATCAGCGAGTTAACCCGCTGAAATAAAAAATCCCGGTCATGAGTGACCGGGACAAAGCTTGCTCTCGCAAGAAGCACTTAAAAATTCGTTACATCAGGGAATCTGATGTAGCACGCACTGTATCCGCAAACTATTTGCAAGACAAGGATATATTTGGGGTCTCAATCATTAGTTTTGAAATATATTTCAGGCACATAATTACGCAAACGTAAGGCTGGCGCGTCCTCCAACCCGCATCTTGCTAAGGCGGGCGGAAAGCGGCGTGGCTAAATTGAGATTTGTCTTAGCAGTAAATGCCTGGCTGATAACAACTACAGGAGTTTGTATGCCCACATTACACGATGCGCTGCTGGTATTTTCCGATGTTGATGGCACCCTGATGGACAATCATACCGGGGAATGGCAGGCGGCCGCCCCCTGGCTTACACGCCTGCGCGACCAGCAAATTCCGCTCATTCTCTGTAGCAGCAAAACGGCGGCTGAGATGGTCGCGATTCAGCGCATTCTGGGTCTTCAGGGCTTGCCCTTTATTGCCGAAAACGGGGCGGTTATCCAGCTGGATGAACACTGGCAGGACAGCGCTGATTATCCACGTATTATTCAGGGCGCGTCACACGACGAAATCTTTAGCGTGCTGTCTCAACTGCGCGAACGGGATGGGGTTAAGTTTACCGCCTTGAGCGAGCTGGATGAGCATGCGCTGGAAGAGGTAACCGGACTTCCCCCTGCTCAGGCGGGGCTGGCACGTTTGCAGGAGGCGTCGGAAACGGTCATCTGGCGCGACAGTGACGAACAGCTGGAGACATTTAATACTACGCTGGCAAGCCTGGGTCTGCGCTTCGTACAGGGGGCGCGATTCTGGCACGTACTTGATGAACGCGCCGGGAAAGATCGGGCGGTGAACTGGCTGACGCGTCAGTATCACCATTATCACAACCGCGCTTTCACTACGCTTGGACTGGGAGATGGGCCTAATGACGCCCCCTTACTGGACAACGTCGATTTTGCCATTGTGGTTAAAGGATTAAACCGTCAGGGTATTGAGCTGCGGGATGACACTCCCTCGCGCGTTTATCACACCACCCTTGAAGGCGCGGCAGGCTGGCGCGAGGGGATGGATCACATGCTGGGTGGCGCGGACGATGCGTCCTGCGCACAAACCTGATTACGACCAGAACGTTTGGCGACGTATAAACGGCTGTCGGCAACGGATTGCAGGTACTGAAAATCATAGTTACTGGTTTCCTGGGCGCTGCTCACCCCGAATGAGGCGCTGATACGGATGGTCTGACTTTTGGTCACCAGGATCTCTTTGCCACTGATGCGCGCCCGAATGCGCTCTGCAATGCGGGCAGCCTCCTCAAGGGTACTACCGGGGAGAAGAACGCAAAACTCTTCCCCGCCTACCCGACCTGCCATGTCAGGCTCGCGCAGGGAGCTACCGATCAGGCGTGCGGCATGCGACAGCACCAAATCCCCTGCCTGATGACCGTAACGGTCATTAATATGTTTAAAGTGATCCAGATCGATTTGAATCACCGAGAAAGGAAGCTGATTCGCCACGCCTTCGGCAGAGAGCACCTTTGCCCGCTCGAATAGCGCCCCCCGGTTCGGGAGCCGGGTGAGCGGATCGTACCAGGCCTGCCACTGCAATGTGTGCTGCAGGCGGTACATATTGCTGACCATCCTGCGGATAACGCCCCAGGCAATCAGCAACATACAGGTAAAGAGCAGCCATAACAGGGCCAGCGCAATGCTTATCGAACCAAAATCCCCCCCGAGTCCTTCCCGCAGGGTGTGAACGCGCAGCATGACACCCTCAAAATGCCTTAGCTTTTCCCAGCTGACAAAACGCGCTCCCACGCGCATCCAGCCCGTCATTTCACGACTCATCGCCTGGTTGAGGGTGTGACGTTCGTCAGGGGTGAAGCCATGAAGCTGCTCATCCGCGGAGGAGAGCGAGCTCGCCAGCAGTGACCATTGACTGTCATACAGCTGATAGTCACCATCTTTTTCCGTCTGTCGCGCCTCGACCAGAATCTGGCGCAATGATGTAACGGTGAAACTCATGGCTAGCACGCCATACCAGTAATTTTGGTAATCGAGCGGCACACTGGCGGTGACAACGGCGTCATTATTGCCAGCCTGATGAGCCTGATCGGTAAACCAGCGCACGCCGCGCCCCGTATTACGCGCTTCACGCTGTTGGCTAAACCACGCCCGGGTCAGCAACTGGTAGTACTCGCGGGTAATAGTGTCACGGGGCGTGACCGGGTTCGTAGAGAGATAGAAGCCCGCGCGGGAAACGTACCAGGCCTGACGCGGGCGCATCACCGATGTCGAGGCCAGCCGGAACAGATAACCCAGCTCAAGGGCGGCGGTGAGTTCGTTATGCAGGAGTTCGTTATCGCGGCTCAGTAAGGGGCTCTGATCGACAGAGTAATCTGACACGCCATACAGCGGGAGTGTTCGTCGGTTATCCAGTTCAATCTGCCAGTCAGGAAGCATTCTCTGACCTTCAAATTTTCCCTGCACATTACGTAACACCTCAAAGGCGAGCGGCGTTTGCAGCGCGCCCTGCATACCGTTGCGGAAAAAAATCAGGCGATCGACGCCGACCTGTAACTGCCTGTCCAGCTCATTGCTGACGTTATCCAGTGCATTGCGCTCGCTGGCAATATAGGCATCCCGGAGAACCACCACTTCTCGCCATGTGAGGAGAGTGGAGCAGACGAGGACGATAACGAAGCAAAGGTTAACCACCCAACTGGGATCGAACCCTTTTTTTAGCCTCTCAAGCCTCGAAGGGCTTTTTACGACGCTGGTCTGTCGCACAGTCACTCCCTGGGATGGTGAAAGGTAGCATTACGTTGCCCGCAGACGATGCGACCCTAAATGAAAACGCCCGGGCATGCCGGGCATTTCAATGGCTATGCTTGTTCGCAAGCGCACTGTCGGGTGCCAGAAACCAGCTCCTCTTCCCGAAAGGCTTCACGTTTTACGGCATATCCGTCATACCAGCGGCATTCAACCATGCCACTGGCATAACCGGTCACTATCATGGCAGGGCCGCCGTTTTTCGCTGTCACTTCATCACTGACCAAAAAGACCATTATTGCCTCCGGCATCAGGGTGAAACGTTTTCACCTTAGACGACATTGTCATGAATTGCGTAACAACGGACCTCCCTTTTTATGATTTTCCTTTGCGCAGTCCGGAGACGGCTTTGACCGCCAGCAGCACGATGGCGCCTACCACCAGCCCCGTTAACAGGTTTGCCAGCATGGGCAGCAGGGCCTGTAAAATGGCAGGGTAACCGGCAGCAAAGGACTCGATAGCATGGTGCAACGGTGCTATACCATGTACCACGATCCCCCCGCCCACCAGAAACATAGCCAGCGTACCGACGACCGATAAAACTTTCATCAGCCAGGGGGCGACAATTAACAGTCCCTTGCCGATGACCTGCGCCAGCATGGCTTTCTTTTCAACCAGCCAGTAACCCATGTCATCCAGCTTAACGATGATACCGACCAGGCCATATACTCCCAGCGTCACTATCAGCGCAATGCCTGACAGCACCAGAACCTGGTTGAGCAGAGGCGCCTCCGCCACAATACCCAGCGTGATAGCGACGATTTCGGCTGAGAGGATAAAGTCCGTACGTATTGCGCCTTTCACCTTGTCACGCTCAAATACTTTAGGATCCTGCGCGGCTATCGCCTGAAGACGCTGTTGTCTCACTTCCGGGCTTTCGGGGTGCTTACGCGCATGGAGGGTATGAACCACTTTCTCCAGCCCTTCAAAACACAAAAAGGCCCCGCCCACCATCAATAAAGGCGTAACCGCCCAGGGGATAAACGCACTGATGAGCAACGCCAGCGGAACCAGAATGACTTTATTAAGCAGCGAGCCTTTCGCTACGCTCCAGACCACCGGCAGCTCACGGTTTGCACGTACCCCCGTCACCTGCTGCGCGTTCAGGGAGAGATCATCCCCCAGTACACCTGCTGTCTTCTTTGCCGCCAGTTTACCCATCACTGAAATGTCATCCAGCAGTGTGGCAATGTCATCCAGAAGAGTTAATAAGCTACTTCCTGCCAAAATATCCTTCCTTATTAAAAGCCGTCATGATCGATTCACCACCTAAGTATGATGTAAAAAGCGAGGTACGAAAATCGCTTGAGCACTGGCAACAGAAATTTAACAGTAAAACACCACTCGCCTCTCGCAAGTCCGATAGTTTTCGCGTTAACTATATGCTTCCTTTTTATTTCGCAGTGAGGGAGTATGCGATTCCGGCACGTTCTACCGCTTCTGGGTTCACTTTTTGCACTTTATATTATCTGGGGTTCCACCTATTTTGTTATCCGCATAGGCGTTGAGAGCTGGCCACCGTTTTTGATGGCAGGGACACGTTTTCTCTCAGCCGGACTGTTGCTGACCGCCTTTTTACTGCTGACCGGACACAAACTTCCTCCGCTTCGGCCCCTTCTGAATGCCGCCCTGATTGGCGTACTGCTGCTTGCTGTAGGTAATGGTTTTGTCACCGTGGCCGAACATCAGAATGTGCCTTCCGGTATTGCTGCGGTGGTCGTTGCGACGGTGCCCCTGTTCACGCTCTGCTTTAGCCACTTCTTTGGTATCAAAACGCGCAAGCTTGAGTGGATGGGGATTGCGATTGGTCTTGCCGGCATCATTTTGCTTAACAGCGGAGGTAACCTCAGCGGTAATCCCTGGGGTGCACTGATGATCCTTGTCGGATCCATGAGCTGGGCCTTCGGCTCTGTCTACGGTTCACGTATCACACTGCCCATCGGTATGATGGCTGGTGCCATCGAGATGCTGGCGGCAGGCATTGTACTGCTGGCCGCCTCGTGGCTGTCCGGTGAACGCCTGACGACACTGCCGACCACCGAAGGGTTTTTAGCCGTGGGCTATCTGGCGCTATTTGGTTCTATTATCGCCATTAATGCCTACATGTATCTCATCCGTAATGTCAGCCCGGCCGTGGCGACCAGCTACGCGTATGTTAATCCGGTTGTGGCTGTGTTACTGGGCACAGGTTTCGGCGGAGAATATCTCTCATCAACCGAGTGGATAGCGCTGGGCATTATTATCATGGCCGTCGTGCTGGTGACCCTTGGGAAATATCTCTTCCCGGCTCGTCCGGTTATCACTGCCTGCAAAACTGAGAAATAAGCCCCGGTTAGTGAATGCCCTGAGTGTCGATCTGCGCGGCGTCACCGCCTTCGCAGATCCACTCTTCAACGCGTTCTGACAGCGCCGGGGCTGACAGTTTCAGACGCCCACGTAATGCACACTCCCAGACCACCATCACCCGCCAGCCTTGTTCGCGCAGCAGGGCGATGTCGCGCTTGTCACGCTCAACGTTTTTACCAATTTTCTCCAGCCAGAAATCCGTGCGCGTCGCCGGCACCTTAAAGAGATAGCAGTCATGGTGATGCCAAAAACAACCGTGGGTAAAAATGACGCAGCGCTGCTCATCCAGCACAAAATCGGGCCGCCCTGCGAGATCCGCCGCCTGAACACGGTAGGCCAGTCCCAGATCATCGAGTAACGTGGCGAGGCGCTTCTCAATAGCCGTATCACGGGTCGCAATCGCGCGCATATTTTTACTGCGTGTCGCTTTATCATGAACGTCAGCCATCACCTGCCTCGCTATCACTCATTCAGAGTATGAGGGACGAAAGCGTGTGAGTATGCTCTCGTCCGTGCCGTAAAAATCGCCGCGCAGTTCAGCGGCCAGTTTCGCCATAAACTGCACCAGATACCCGGCGTTATGGCGAGCCAGCTCACGCCCTTTTGCTGTCTGCATCGTCTGCGGAAGCGAGAGCAGCTTGGTGCGAAAGTGGTCCAGGGCATACTGTTTATCGTTCAGCACACGATGGTCCGCAAAAGGATCATTGCCGTCGAATAAGGCTACGCCAAGTGCGCCGGACACGGCAAAAACTCGTGCCAGCCCTATTGCGCCCAGTGCTTCAAGGCGATCGGCATCCTGTACTATTCTGGCCTCCGGCGTTTGCGGCACAATGCCGGCGCTGAAGCTGTGCGCCTCAATGGCATGCATTATCCCGTCGTAGCATTCGCAGGGAAAATCAGGGAAGTCGGTTTGCAGAATGTCGCGGGCTTTGCGTGCAGCCATTTGCGATGCCTGATGGCGTTGCGGATGATTTTTGGGCAGGCTCACGATGTCGTGAAAGTAACAGGCAGCCAGAATGATCCGCTCGTCCACGGATTCCCCTTCACATAAATGCTGCGCCGTTTGCCATACCCGGCGAAAATGGGTCACATCGTGCGCGGCATCGGCCCCGGTATAATGTTGATGCAGCCAGGCGTCAAAACGTGGCTGCCACTGCGTTACCGTCATTATCTTTCCGTTTTATCAGCACCTTCACCCCTTCTTTTTTGTATCCGCTCAGGCGGGTGAAACAGCCTGAGTGCATTTTCGGTGGAGCTTATCTGTTTTAATATTTTAATGAATAATTTCAGCCTTTGCATTTGAAGAATGAATTATTTAATTTTCAGACACAGATCTGTATTTTTCCGCCAACCTGTGACATTATTTGCAGGCTAACTGCATTGAGTAGCTTCTGATTTATTAACACTTACTTTTGCCTTCCTCAGGAATACCCGAACGTCAGTTCGGGTTTTTTTCATATAGACCCAGCAAATAGTTCATAAAAATATATTCACAACCAACATTTCATACATTAAGGCATTGTAAAATTCGCCATCCATAACTTAAATCACATTTGATTCAATCATTGCATGAATATGCTTAATTATTTGAATTCATGGCAAAAATATAACTCCTTGATGAAATATTTTGCAATATTTAAACCCATTTAGTTACATCTTTGTCGTAAATTTAAATGAACTTCATAGAATAGTATCAAGCTGTAATTTCGGATGAAGTTACTGACATTCATAAAAATTATGATCTTAAGGGAATAGATTATGAAAAGAAAAGCACTGGCACTGGTAATTCCAGCGTTATTAGCCGCAGGCGCAGTTAACGCAGCAGAAATTTATAATAAAAACGGTAATAAAGTTGATTTTTACGGCAAAGTCGTTGGTGAACGAGTCTGGACAAACACCGATAACAGCAATAGCGAAAATGCCGATACCTCTTATGCGCGTATTGGTATTAAGGGTGAAACCCAGATAAATTCCGAACTCACAGGCTTCGGTCAGTGGGAATATAATATGAAGGCGAATACCCCTGAAGGCACCCAGGATGAGAGCACCCGTCTGGCGTTCGCAGGGCTGAAGTTCGGTCAGTTTGGCTCATTTGATTATGGTCGTAACTACGGCGTGGCCTATGATGTGGCGGCCTACACCGATATGCTGGTCGAATGGGGTGGTGACTCCTGGGCTGCAGCCGATAACTTTATGAATGGTCGTACCAACGGCGTTGCCACCTACCGCGTGACCGATTTCTTCGGTGAGGTTGAAGGCCTGAACCTGGCGCTGCAGTATCAGGGTAAAAACGATAGTGATCATAGCGTGACCCAGCAGAATGGCGACGGCTACGCGATGTCTGCCTCCTATGATTATGAAGGCTTTGGTGTTGCTGCAACCTATGGCAAATCCGATCGTACCGACGAGCAGTCCTTAGACCGTAAAGGCGACAACGCTGAAGTCTGGTCAATTGCTGCGAAATATGATGCTAACGATATTTATGCCGCAATGATGTACGGCGAAACCCGTAACATGACCGTCGAAACAGATAAACAGTTCGCCAACAAAACACAAAACTTCGAAGCCGTTGTGCAGTATCAGTTTGACTTCGGTCTGCGTCCATCACTCGGCTATGTTTACTCTAAGGGCGATGATCTGAGCCGTCGCGGTAAATTCAAAGGCGGCGATGCCTCGCGCGTGAATTACATTGAAGTGGGTACCTGGTACTATTTCAATAAAAATATGAACGTTTACGCGGCCTATCAGTTCAATCTGCTGGATGACACTCACTACGTCAAAGAAACCGGCACCAATAAAGATGACCAGTTCGCGCTGGGTATCGTTTACCAGTTCTAAACTTATCCCCGCTCACTCAAGCCCGCAGACTGCGGGCTTTTTATGCCTGCCCCTGCATCGCCCTCTTTACTCTGGCACCCTCGTCGGATTTGCACTTCATTACGCTACCGGTTTTCTGGCTACGCTTTAAAAAAGAAGAGAGGCCACAAAATGAGAAAAAGGATTTCACTTCGCGGCGAATAAAAGCGTAGATTGCGTTACGTTTATGAGAGCTATGCACATGACAGGTTTGTCCATGATGTGTAACATTCATGGCCTTCAGGCGGGAGATTTCGGAAGGAAATCAATAAGAAGTGGCGGAGAGAGGGGGATTTGAACCCCCGGTAGAGTTGCCCCTACTCCGGTTTTCGAGACCGGTCCGTTCAGCCGCTCCGGCATCTCTCCGTTTCAATGGTTGCCATCATGCCAGGTTATTTGGCATTTTAACAGCCCCTCTCCCGTGAATGGGGTTCAAGTGGCGAGTTTGCGAGCAAAGCGATGATAAAGTGGCCCTGGAAAACGAAAGAAACTTCCCAAGACGCTGAATTTCCGTGGGAAGATGCGCTGAATATCCCTCTACTGGCGAGTCTGACTTTAGAAGAGCAAACGAAGCTGGTGCATCTGGCTTACCGTTTTTTGCAACAGAAACGGTTGGTTGCGCTGCAGGGTTTCGAGCTTGATGCCCTCAAGAGCGCCCGGATTAGCCTGATATTTTGCCTGCCCGTGCTCGAACTCGGTCTCGAGTGGCTGGACGGCTTTCATGAAGTCCTCATCTACCCTGCCCCGTTTGTGGTGGATGACGAATGGGAAGATGACATCGGGCTTGTGCACAGCCAGCGCATGGTCCAGTCAGGCCAGAGCTGGCAGCAGGGTCCTGTTGTCCTCAACTGGCTGGATATCCAGGACTCTTTTGATGCTTCGGGTTTCAACCTGATCATTCACGAAGTCGCCCATAAACTCGATGCCCGCAACGGCGACCGTGCAAACGGCATCCCTTATATTGCGTTGCGTGAAGTTGCCGGATGGGAACACGACCTGCGTGCCGCAATGGACAACATTCAGGATGAAATCGATCTGGTGGGAGAAAGCGCGGCGAGTATCGATGCTTATGCCGCAACCGATCCCGCTGAATGTTTTGCGGTCTTGTCCGAATACTTTTTCAGTGCCCCGGAACTCTTTGCCCCTCGTTTTCCGCTGCTCTGGCAACGGTTCTGTGCCTTTTATGGTCAGGATCCCTTAACCCGGCTGCGCGACAGGCCCCATGCACCAGATACGCATGAGAAACGCGTACATTAAAACCACAGCCTGCGGTTTAATTAATCAATTGAATCAGCAGGTTAAATTTAGCGTTGACACACCCCGACGTGGCAAGTAATATGCGCCCCGTTCACACGATTCCTCTGTAGTTCAGTCGGTAGAACGGCGGACTGTTAATCCGTATGTCACTGGTTCGAGTCCAGTCAGAGGAGCCAAATTTTAAAAAGCCCGCTTAAGGCATCTTAAGCGGGCTTTTTGCTCTCTTTCGCGCAAATTTCCTGTCTCAGTACCAGCAACGTCTGCTTCAGCCAGTCCGTTACCGCCCGTTTACCGCTGCGCTTATGTGAATAAATTCTCACTTCAAACGCCGGTACGTTAAAGGGTAAAGGAAATATCTTCACCGGAGCGGCGGAAGACAATTTTTCTGCCGCATAGCGCGGCATCGCCATCAGCAGGTCACTCTGCGCAACCATAAAAGGCGCACTGAGCATAGAGGGTGTTTTTACCGTCACCTGACGCGCATGGCCCATCTGCGCAAGCTGCAGATCCAGTATCCCCATTTTCTCATTCCAGGGGGTCACCACTACATGCCGCGCGGCGAGATACTCATCCAGCGTTAACCCGTTGCGGGCACGATTGCTGATAACCACATATTCATCCTCAAACCAGCCTATCTCATCGAGTTCAGGATGACCCCTGTCATCAGGGGCGCTGAAACCCAGCGCCAGATCGATCTCTCCGGCCAGTAATTCGGTAAGCGCCGGGCTGTGGGGTAAATAGCGGAGCTCAAAACGCAGACCCGGCGCCTGCTTCTGTAAGTGGTTCATCAACGCAGGGAAGATACAAAATGCCGTAAAATCCGTAATGGCAATCTGCAGGCAGTCCGTACTGGCCGAAGGAACAAATGCCGGTTGTGGCGTCAGCTCCTGATTAAGGAATTTGAGGGCGGAGGCAATCGACGCTGCGAGCGATGTTGCATACACGCTGGGGCACATGGTGTGGCCCTCACGGAAGAAAAGCGGATCGTTAAGGCTCACCCGCAGTCTCGAAAGCGCATGGCTCAGTGCTGACGTGCTCATCGCCAGCTCCTCTGCCGCCAGCCTTACCGAACGATGTCGGTAGATGGCATCGAACACCAGCAAAAGGTTTAAATCGAGACGCCGCAGAACTGAATGCATAATATTCATCAACCAGTGATTTCATTGCACTTAATTCTTTTAACGATAACGCTTATGCTTGGCGCTATCAATGTTGACCACCCATGAAAGGACAGAAATATCAATGAGTACCCTCATCCGCCAGGCACGCCCGGCTGACGCCCAGGCCATTTACGACATGATTTATGAGCTGGCCGTGTATGAAAAAGCCCCAGAAGAGGTTGTGACGACGCCGGATGAGATCGCCGCCACCCTGTTTGGTGAAGGCAGTAAAACGGAAGCGTTGATTTGCGAAATCGAAGGAAAAATCGCGGGCTATGCCGTCTTCTTTACCAGTTACTCAACCTGGCTCGGTCGCAACGGTATCTACATGGAAGATTTATATATTTCTCCGGATTTTCGTGGCAAAGGGGCCGGCAAGGCGCTACTTAAGCACATTGCGCAATGCGCCGTACAACGAAAATGTGGCCGCCTTGAGTGGAGCGTGCTGGACTGGAATCAGCCGGCCATTGATTTTTATCTCAGTATCGGTGCACTTCCCCAGAGTGAATGGGTGCGTTATCGCCTTGACGGTGATGCGCTACGCAAATTTGCCGAATAACGCCAGTTCATTCATACCCGCCCGCGACAGCATAGCTGCGCGGGGAAAAGGTTATTAGATCTGGTAATCAATGGCCTCTTCATCGGCTTCCATAACCTGGCGTTTTATATCCTCAACGGACAGGCCCGCATTACAAAGCTCAATAAAGCGCCAGACATAGTTACGTTGTAACTGACCCCGTTTTAACCCAAGCCACACCGTGTTGGCATCAAACAAATGACGGGTATCGAGCCGGACAAGTTTACCCTCCTCATTCTCGCCGCTTGACTGCTCGGCAACCAGGCCCACCCCCAGCCCCAGCTCAACATAGGTTTTGATAACATCTGAATCCTGCGCGCTCAGTACCACATCCGGTAGCAGCCCTTTTCGGCCAAACGCTTCATCAATACGGGAACGCCCGGTAATGCCCTGACGATAGGTTATCAGCGGCCAACGGCTGATCTCCTCGAGTGTGAGCGGCGAACATTGCACCAGCGGATGATCCTGGGGCACCAGTAGGCTATGATGCCACCGGAACCAGGGAAATGCCGCCAGCGAAGGGTCCGTGCTCAGGCGTTCACTGGCAATGCCAATGTCTGCACCACCGTTGTGCAATAACGCCTCAATCTCCTGGGGCGTCCCCTGGATGAGTTCAAGACGCACTTCAGGAAACAAAGCGCGGAAAGATTTTATCACCGACGGCAGGCTGTAACGCGCCTGGGTATGGGTCGTGGCGATAGTCAGAACGCCTGAGGTATCGTTGGTGAAGAGATCGGCAAGGCGACGCACATTGCTGGCTTCATTGAGAATGCGTTCGGCAATGACCAGTAGCGCTTTACCCGGCTCGGTCATGCCCAACAGACGTTTACCGCGACGGATGAAAATCTCAATCCCCAGCTCTTCTTCAAGCTCCCGGATATGACGACTGACACCCGACTGTGATGTGTAAAGCATATTGGCAACGTCGGTAAGATTAAAATCCCGGCGCGCCGCTTCCCGGATAATTTTCAGTTGCTGGAAATTCACCCTTCCCTCCAGGGCCATCAGACATGACGGTATTGTTAAAGTCTGAGGCCTGAGAGAACAAATAATAAAAACCCGCATCTTATTCCGTTATGGAATAAAACTTAACTCACCAGCTGTAGTTCATGGTTATCCAGCGTCGGACGGCTGACCAGAGACATAAGAATTTCTTTTACCGCCTGTGCCTGGGGAGAGAGCGCGCCTCGCGCGGAGACATTGAGCGATAAGGGCAGGCTCATTGATGGTGTGGTAATTCTCGCCATCCAGCCTCCTGCCGCGCTGCTCAAAGAACGCGCAGCGGACTCCGGCAGAACCGTAACGCCCATCCCGCTGGCTATCGCCGCTGTCAGCGTAGAAATAGATTCGATTTCGCCGATGATTTTTGCCGTCAGGCGGCGCAGGGAGAAGGCTTCATCCACCCGCAGGCGAACGGCACTGTAATCACGCGGCAGGAACAGATTCATTTCAGCGACCGCGGTTAAGTCCACACTCTGCCCGGGGCAGTCCCGCGTTCCCACCAGATAAAGATCCTCCTTCAGTAGCGGAAGGCTGGTTATCCCCGTGCCGGGTGCGCGCTCATACAGTACGGCCATGTCCAGTTGGCCGCTCAACAATTTTTCGTTCAGCACCGCACCGCTATTCTCATGCAGATAGACCGTCACCTCCGGCAGTTCATTACGCACCGCCTGCAACAGCGGCATGGTGACAGAAGAGGCCGCCGTACCCGGTGCAAGGCCTATAGAGACCTGCCCGCGCAGACACTGCCCTACATTATTTACCGCCATCTGGGCCTGCTCACATTGCCGCAGGATAGTACGCGCATGGGTATAGAGAATTTTTCCCGCTTCAGTGGGGGTAACGCCGCGTTTGGTGCGGATGAGTAATTGCTGGTCCAGCTCACCTTCAAGCGTGGCCACCTGCTGACTCAGCGCTGGCTGTGCAATGTGAAGTACTTCTGCAGCCTGCGTCAGGCTTCCGATATCAACGATTTTGACGAAGTATTTCAGGCGTCTTAGGTTCATTTTGCCTCCTGTTCGGGATACCAGTGCCACGGTGGGCATTTATGTTGTCGGAGGAGTTGCAAGATGCTTGCCAGTTTTTGGCAAGAATTTCCGTTATGCCTAAGGGGCTGGATAATAAGAGATTCTGATAAAAGCAGCGATAGTGATAACTGAAACACGGGTTCGTTATTTGCCCCATAAGAGACGCTTCTGCTTCATGATGGTGCAATACCGGGCCAGATGCTTAACCTGCGCGCGGTTTGCTGAAATTGTCAGCAAACAGTTCGCGGGAAACGTTACAGCCTTTGACAAGGTTTAATGGCATCGCTAATATGCGCCCCGTTCACACGATTCCTCTGTAGTTCAGTCGGTAGAACGGCGGACTGTTAATCCGTATGTCACTGGTTCGAGTCCAGTCAGAGGAGCCAAATTCTTGTTTTCATGCCACTTTGCGAATCACTAACGATTCAATAAGTTAGCCTGAAAAACCTTCCCGGTGTATTTTCACTTCTCTCTCCGTTTTAAGCAAAGCTGTTGGTTTGAGGCAGTGTCACGTTCCTCGATGACGAAGTGATCGCTGCTGTCTCTAGCGGCTCAAAAACACGCAACTTAACCGCACCCGCACGATCCTTTAGCGTAACCGGCTCAGGCGGTCCGTAGTGCGAGTCACCCCGGTGTTACACGCCTCTGTTCACCTGAGCGTCGCTTTAAATGAAGAGAAGGTGCATCATTTCTGACATAAAATCTGGCCGGGCCCACCCATACGAAAGGAACTGAGATTATATTGATGTATACAACATTGACGTCGTTACTTGATGCAATATTAAATCATTCAATCTTCAAGTAATAATAAAAGAATATTTTTAAAACACCCATGATAATGTAAGTGTAACAGCTTTCGATATCAATATGGATAATTCACTACTGCAATCTGATAATAAAAGATGAATAAAATAAAAACGTTGTAAAATTGCAAGAAAACACATAGCGCTACGAAGCCTCCATATATCTCCTTAAAAGAAATCTTTAATAACCTTTTCATTTCAACATTGCCTGCAACAACCGAACTGCAATATCCCCCGACATTGTTAAAAGCGATAAATAATATATTCCCGGGCAAGCCACACCCTATCTGGAGGGAAAGCACCTCAGATGATTAACATATCTGTTTTGACGACACTTCTGGTTTATCCTTTTTAAAGGCCTGCATCGTGAACGCTTACAATAGCCTAACAGGATATTGAAAAAGCCAACCAGACTCCGCTTTTATCAAGTGATTTCTGACAAAAATCGTCAATGACAGACTCCTCCTGATAGCAATGTAAACATGCATAATTTCAGGACCAACGTGCAGCCTCATTTAAATGCAATCATCCCTCTGTCGGACGTCAGAGCAATAATGTCTTTACTGTTAGGTACTGTTTTGGCATAAGCTGAATCATCCCTGGAGGCTCCACGGCAAAAAAGAGTATTTCTCAGAAAAGCCGCTCTTCCCACAGGCTGTAGGTGCTGGTTCCGGCGATACAGTGCTCCCAGCTAATACTCTCATAGGTCAACGATAATGACTCTTCGGGTTGTCCGTGACTATCGGTAACGGCGTGAGGAACGATCAGATCAATTTTTGCTATCCGGGCGTTAATCAGTTTCAGGTTATAGTACAGTTCATTTATCCCGAAACGGTTAGTACGGTAGAAATCAAAATCACAGGTCAGGCACTCATTTTCCGAGATGGCCTTATTCAGCAGGGGAGAAGATTTATCCATCGGCTTACGCACCGTCATCATCAGATGATTGACGTTTTGCGCTCGGCTCAAACTATGATTCATGCTCAGCACCATAATCTGGTCCATGTGGTCAATCTGCGCCTTATTACCAATAGACGCCAGTGATGAGCAGCCCGCTGAAATCAGCCCCTGAAGTTGTCCGTTCAGCGTCAGATACGTTACGTTTGCCATAATTATTTCCTCTCCATGTGTGGTACCTGTTTGCCGGAGCCGTCATTGTTCTCCGGGTCTTGCAATATGTTGTTTTTCAGCAGCAGCCAGCGACTTAATACGCCCTCCAGCCGTTCATTAATCTCTTTTTCGAGCGCGTCAGTGCTCTGCCCTTTGGCATGAACATCCTGGAACTGCGTTAATAGTGACTCCAGCGGAGTTTCCTGACCCAGCCCCCGCTCCGCCTGCCAGATAACATTTTTGATATACGAAAGCGTCAGCCCCTGTTTTTCCCGCTGCATCACCAGATCGGCGAAAGCATGCAAATCCTGACGGGTCTGTAGCCATCCACGCAGTTGCGGACTGTGCTGTGCGCGGGTTTTCAGCGTTTCATTCCACTGCGCCGTAGCCTGTTGCTGCTGCAGACTCTCTGGCCAGCGGCTGTCCGCTGCCTGCGTCATTTGTATGCCTGTCTCCAGCGATTGGAGCGGCGAGGCATCAGGAAGCTGTTGTAGCCTTTGCCCGTAGCTGTTCAGATCAGGGGCGACCAGCCAGGCGGTGGCAGCTCCCTGCGCAGTATCTTTCACCCGCGCCAGTTGTTGCTGCATCGGGTATACCAGCCACCACCAGAGCGCGGCAGCAACCACTACCGTAAAGGCCGCCCCCGCAATAAATTCTTTAACGCTATGGCGCGACACGCGCCGCGCTTTGCCATCGGCGAAAGCATGATGATGCACTGCTACCTTCATTTCCGGCAGGTCAGGCAAGGGCGGGAATATCTCCGCTACGGTCGATGTGGAAGGGGGGGCGCTTTCCGGGGCATACACCAGCGTTCTGACCGTGGTTTTCGCCTGTGAGTCCATGCCGTTGCGGGGTTGTGGCTCCAGTCGCTTACGCGTGTTTTGCACAAAATAGAGCAGATTTTCTACCCGCGGCTGACGTTTCAGTTCTACCTGCTGGAGTTTGTCACAGATAAGCTGCAATGCCCTTTCAGTACGGTACAACAAGGGCAAATCAGCTAAAGCAAAAGAGAGTTGCTGGCGCAATATATTGCCGGTACGGGTATTAAACCAGTCCAGCATCTCAGTACGTGCCGAATCGCCCTGCGGCCAGAATTTGTCCCAGTCATGGCTTATCATCGCCGCCAGCAGTTCCGTACCTTCACTGAAACCCGCCAGTCCCTGCGTGCGGGTACGCGCCAGGGTGTAATAAATAGCGGTATGTAAATCCACACCACTGGTCTTAAAGATGGTCAGCGCCAGCGACTCCACCAGTTTCCAGTTCAGTTCCGGCTGCGACGGGTGGCTGGCTTTGTTAATCTCTTCACGGATAGCACTGAACTCCGGCAGATCACGTGGGTCGCTGCCGGTCACAATCCTTTGCGTGAGTGCATCATTGCTCATCTCTGTCTCCTTAGTACAGCGTATCCGGCAGGCGGAACTGACTGAATAGTCCACCGCTGAACGGGTTATCATGGCTGTCGGTATGCACCCGATACACCATTGCCCCACCGTCCACGTTAAAGCGCACGCTGAAAGTGCCGGACTGCACGCCTGTGAGCTGACCAGCGCCAAAAAGCCTGAACTGTGCCCATGGCCCGCCAAAAGCGATGCTGCGCGGAGCGCTGCCGCTGGTGCTAATTAGCGTCAGCTTGCTTTCATTCCCCTCGCGCATATTATTTGGCCAGACCAGATGCGCCGTATAGTGACGTCCCTGGCTGTAATCAACCAGCTGACCGTCCAGGTTCAACACGCTGCGCCGTTTGTTGCCGGAAAGAGACACGGTTTCCACCGCAAACTGCGCGCCCAGGCCGTTCTGCTTGCTGAAGAAAGTGTCGCGGATTTTTTGCGCGGTCTTCAGTTGCGCCCGAATATCCTCACGAATAATCACCCTGTTATCCCCATCCTCCAGATTGAGATCGTTTTCCATAAACAATTTCAGGTTCTGCTGGTAGAACTTGTCCAGGATGCCCTCCGGCTCAAAGAAACGTTCAAAAGCCTCGAGCGAAGCATCCTGGGGTGAATGTGGATTGAACGGATAGCTTCCAGCCAACTGCTCGTTGAACGGTCTTACCACGCTATCGCGCCAGTCAACTTCCATGTAGTGAACGGCTTCCACCATCACGACATGCCAGGCCTGGTCTGCAAGTTTGCCTATCCAGCGGTTAAGCGGTGCAGGCAGGGTTTTCGCCATCTGCCGGGCGGCAAAAATGGGATCGCTGCTGTTCTGATCCAGCCGAAGCTGTACGGCCTTCAGCGCCGATTTGCCCGGCACTGGCGCGTTCTGTATCGCCAGCAGATAACGGTGTAATTCTGTCAGTTGCCGGTAGACAGCCTGTAGGGTGCTTTCTTTATTCTTTTGCCCCTCCAGAGCGCTGTTTTCAGAAGAAAATTCATGGCCCAGGCGGGCCAGAAGCTGATAGTCTGCTGCGCGCCCGGCATCTTCCCGCTCCTTATCATTCAGCTTTTCCGATAGCACAATGGCCTGTGTGTTGTCGCGCAATGCGCTCAAGGCCCGCTGGAGCGGCTGGTCGCCACTGATGATCTGTTCCAGCGCGCCGGTCAGTTGCGCAATGGATTCATAGTCACGCACGTTCAGGTTATCCATTCCGGCGCGCCAGGTGGCGGTATAGTCGCTGAGATACTGTTCGGTAAGCTGACGCTGGATTTCTGTCCGATCGGCATCGCTGTAGTGCACACTGTGGGTGAGATCCAACACCCAGGAGTCCAGCGCGGTCACTTCCACCAGTTCATCACGCTGCTTCACAAAATAGCGTTGCAGGCCATAACGGGTAAGTATCTGCGGCACAATCAGCCTGGCGTCATCCGCCGAAATAAACACCTGGTCAAATGTCGGCCCCACCTGAAAACGCAGGTTCAGGTCTGCAGGAAGCAGCCCCACCGCCCGCGTTTTCAGGCTCTGGTAAACACGCTGATAAGCCGGCAGTTTGCTCAGTTCATGCTGTGCGTCAGTGACGCGTTTTTCATACGGTGCCCAGCGACTGATGGCATCGCTTTCACCCTTCTCACGCTGTGTGTGCCAGTCGGTGTGCTTCAACGCATAGTCCAGATGGGAGATAAGTTGCGCCTGAATATCCCGTTGGCCATGAAACTTTTCGCTCCAGCGCTTCGCCATATACTGTTTCACCACCTCATCATTACGCCCGCTTTTATCCTCCAGCATCCGGATCACGCGCAGCACGGCCAGTTTTTGTTCGCCCCCCTGCGGCGCGGCCGCCAGATCCTTCATCAGGCCATTTAAGAGAGCCGGAAGATAGCGCTGTTCCAGCAGTTGCAGGTAGGTCTGCTCCACATACGGGCCAATGTTTCTGCCCTGATACAGACCGAAATCGGCAAGGGGGCTGCGGCTGCCCCAGTCGCCGTAAGCCAGGGTGGCATCGCGTACCGGGTTAAGCAGAGACAACTGAAGGTTGCCATACTCATCAATACCCTGTGGGGGCGGGACAGCCATAAAGGCCCTGGCCTGTTTAAGCACCTTGATACCAGACTGCCAGTTCTGGTTGTAGTAATGATGCCAGCCGCCTGTCAGCAGAACCACAAGCACGGCGCTACCCAGGGTGAACGCCATCATCCGACGGCGGGTGTTGCTAAGCCACACGCTGTTCTCCCCGGACAGATTGGGTTCAGCCAGCAATGCCTGCGGAAAGAGGTTGCGGGTAAAGTACGGGACGGAATCCACCAGAGGCCAGGCCGTGAGGGGGCTACTACCCAACCGGTACTGGCGGGCAGCAGACTGGATAAAAATATCATCCATCTGACCGCGTTGTAGCGAGGAAGTGAGGTATACACCACGCAGCATAACGTCCATATTTTCGCCGTCCAGCAGGTTGCTCAGCAGTGAGGCCAGCAGGTCATGACAACCCTGCATCTGGCGGACAAAGCTGAACAGCGCACTGCGGTTGTGGTTTTGTGCGAGCATCAGATCCGGCATGGCATTGTTGAGTTGTTCGCCCCATGTCTGCCAGAAGCTACTCAGCTGCGCGCGCCAGTCATCACTCTCGTGGGCGTGACGAGTGAAGGTGACGCCAAGAATGGCATCGCGTCCCTGCCTGTCCAGCGTCTCAAACAGCGTGGCGAAGCCAGCCAGCAGATCCAGCCGGGTCAGCACAACATAGACGGGTAACTGGCAGTGAAGATGCTGACGGATGTCCTGCAAACGGCTGCGCAGAAGTTGCACCAGTTGCTCCTGGCGACATTTATCGGCGGTCATCAGGTCAGGTAAGTCCAGGGTCAGGATCAGGCCGTTGAGTGGCTGGCGGGCGCGTTTTTGTCCCAGCCAGTCCAGCCAGTTTTCCCAAAGGCGACGGTGCAGTGTATCGGCATCTGTTTGTCCGCAGAGGCCGCCATCTGTATCAAATATTACGGCCTGTTTGCCAACGTGTGGCGTTATATACAGACGCTGTTCTGCTCCTCGCACGACTTCCGGGGTATAAATAATATCGGATGGGAATCCCTCACATAGCAGCGCGGTTTTACCGCTGCCTGCAGGGCCGATAACCATATACCAAGGCAACTGCCACAGGTAACGGCGGCTGTCGAGGTGGCGTTGCAGGCGCAGCAACCAGCGGTCGAGGTAGCGCTGCTGGAGGTTCAGTTCCACGCTTATGGGGTCCAGAGTTTCCTCACGCTGCTGCTTTTGGTGCCGTTCAAGCTGTTGCAGACGCCTCATCACTCTGATGATTATCCAGATCAGGGCAATCAGCCCCCAGGCGGCGGTCGCCAGCCAGCGGTTCACCAGTGGCTGCAGCCACTGTCTGTCATATATTGTCCACGTCGGGCCTTTCCACCATATCCATACCAGCAGAAAAATCCACGCCAGCACCAGCAGCCAGAGAGCGGAAACCTTAAACCGGGGCATCGCCGGTCGAAGCGTGGAACGCAGCCCGCTGAAGAGTCGGGGTGTCGGTAATCTGAACACAAAAGCTCCTGTTATTTCTTACTGTTCTGCCATGAATTTGCTTTCAAGCTGTTCCAGAAGGAGAGGTTCCCAGTCGGCCAGTTTCATCTGCAATCCCAGCCTTAACAGCACCCGGTAATGCTGTTGCGCCAGTTTTTCCATGCCCACCTCTTCCATGAACTGCGCGCCCATAAACTGGCGATAAAACTGGTCGCGGGGGGAGCCCTCTGGCAGCGCGTCCAGATAGCGCAGCGCGGCCTCCAGCCCCTGTCCGTTAAAACACTCGCGGGCGGCCTGCTGTTGCTTGCTGGGCGTTGCCACCGACGTGGCCTGGCGGTGATTGTCAGAAGAGGATGCCAGCCACTGTTTTGTCGTTTCGGCGATAAACGGCGTATGGTCGTTAAAGAGCAGAGTGGAAAGCCGGGGGAGCCGCGCCAGGAAACGGGCGACTTCATCGCGGATCGCCTCCGATACGTCGGTATAGCCAAGGCGTTGCGCAGCCTGTGCTGACAGGTGATGCCCGTCCAGCCAGTAGGGTGCCAGTAGCAGGCTTTTCTCCAGCTGCTGCCATAGCGCCACATCGGCACTGGCAAGCCGCATCTGGTAGTCTGCGACCATGTCGGCAGACACCGCCGCCAGCGGTGTTCGTCCGCTGCTCTCCGCCTGAGGCACGCTGGTAATGTTCTGCCACAGCGCGTGGCGACGCAGGCGGTAGCCTTGCGGGGAACCCGGTTGCCGCTCGCAGAGAATGGCAGCGACCTGCAGCAGCGTGTCGCGCCAGGCTTTATCGTCATGGCTGTCAATGTTCACGACTGGCGCGGGCGCGGCGGCTGGCGGAGCAGTGGGAGGCGCAACGGTTGCAGGGGGAGAGGCTGGCGATGCAGAAACAGGGATCGCCGGCGTGCAGTCGCGCAAAACCCGCTGACACAGTGAAAAGAGATCCTCCGCCGCCTTCGCCAGTTCCGGCGCATTATGCTGCTGCCAGCACCGTGCGAGTTTCGAAAGCTCTGCCAGCAATAAATCGCGTTGTGCCGTCCCTGCACTTTTTGCCAACGCCTCACTGGCTGCTTCAAAGCGTTTGACCACCTGAAGCGCAATGCGTTTCTTCTGTGTGGCGTTCTGCGGCGCGCCCACCGTCCAGTAATGTTCCACATATAAATTCAAAAGTCGTAAAGCGAGCAGCGGCTCGCCTGTATGTTGCAGGGTACGCAGCAGGTGTGCCAGCAGGCGAAAATCCTTGCTTTCTGATGCCAGAAGATCCAGCCCCTGCCGCTGGATTTCCGGGATATTAAGCTGGCTATGAGCCAGCGAACCGAGCTTGACGATTTCGCCGTCTATATACTCCCACGCGGGATTGTCATCTTTCAGGGGCGCAACCAGTTTTTCTTCCGGCAGGTTTTCCAGCAGGTGCGATATCCATATATCAGGATTACGTAAGTCCATATTGTTATTCTCCCGTCCAGTGGCAGGCATCGCGTAGCGGAACAATGGTTTTCGCCAGTCCGTCAATATTAAAAGTCAGTTTTCCACCATCGCTGCCCGTACCGATATCAATCGTCAGCGTTTTGCTGCCAAAAAGCTGCTTAATCTCATCAATACCGGATAAACCCCGACTGGACTCCAGCAAAGAGCCGTTTTCGCGGATAAACCAGTGGCTGCGAAACTGCCCGGTATCGGTATTCAGCGTCACTGGCAGGTCGTTTTCGGTCCGGGCATGGGTCAGCGCCACCTGCATCCGGGTGATGTTGTCTACACAACTGAACATCAGCACCGGGCGCGGTGGCACGCTGCCGATAGCGGGAGTGGTGATAATCACCATCGGGTGCTCACCGGGGCTTTGGGTCATCATCAGTGCCGTGGAGTTGTCCGGGCGCTGCTTCTCCTGGGCGAAGGCCCGCTTCCACTGTTCTCCTTCATAGCGAGCCTTCGACAGCGCACCAGTGAAGCCTTCCGGCTGCGCCGGTGCCAGAATGCGGTCATAGCAGTCCAGACGCTCCAGTGCTGCAGGCTCTTTCCTGCACGCGTTCATGGCGTTTACCGTAACCCGTGCATCTGCACCAGCAACGGCCTTAATATCCGCCGCCGTTGCCGCCGCGACGATAAGGGCGATGCCTGGAACCTTCTGCTGCGGCTGCGCCAAAGCCTGCTGCCCGGCAACCAGTGCGGCCAGCAGGGCAACAGACCGGTAAACCTGTGCGTGATTCACAGAGCGACGTCCTCTGTCTCAGGTTCCGGCGCATCATTGCTGGCAGCCGCCTCGTCGATATCGGCGGTAAATGCGCCCTTCGTCACACCGAGGCTTATCTTTGTGATCACCGCGTTTGCCGCCATTTTCTGCAATAGCAGAAGCGACAGCGGCGGCAGCATCTCGCCATCAATAACCGATTCCAGCATTCGCGCGCCGTTTTCCGCGCGGGTGACGCGCTGCATGATTTCGTCTGTCACCTCCGGCGCAATCACTACGTCTGTGTTAAAGCGCGAACGCAGTACGTTATCGAGGTGCGCCAGCTTGTCGGCGATAATGGTGGAGAGCGTCGCTCTGGAAAGCGGCAGGTACGGCACCACTTCCATGCGTGCCAGCAACGCAGGTTTGAAGAAATCCGTCAGTACCGGGTACAGCGCATCGTGCATTTCCTCAGGCCTGTCTGCATGGTCGACAATCACCTGGTAACCCAGGTTTGAGGTCAGGAAGAAAACGATATTCCTGCAGTCAATCAGGCGCCCTTCTCCGTCTGCCATCTCCCCTTTATCAAAGGCCTGGTAGAACAGGTTGAGCACATCCGGGTGGGCCTTTTCCACTTCGTCGAGCAGTACGACGGAATAGGGCTTCTGACGAATTGCTTCAGTGAGTACGCCACCCTCGCCGTAGCCGATATAACCAGGCGGTGAACCAATCAGCCGGGAAACGCTATGCTTTTCCTGGAATTCAGACATATTGATGGTGGTGAGATACTGACGCCCGCCGTAGAGCAGTTCAGCCAGCTGTAAAACGGTTTCGGTTTTACCCACACCACTCGGACCCGCAAGCAGAAACGCCCCCAGCGGTCTTCCCGGACGACGCAAATCCGCGCGCGCGGTCAGCAGGTGCTTATGCAGGTGTTTAATGGCTAAATCCTGGCCTTTAATGGTGCTGCCCAGCCACTGTGGCAGATCGGTTATCACCGCCATCTCATTCCGGGACAGACGATTAAGCGGCACGCCGGTCCATTCGGCAATTACCGCCGTAATCTGATGCTTATCGACGTGCGGAGAAACCAGCAATTGCGTGTTGTGCAGGGCATTAAGTTCGGCAATCAGCTGCGACAGGCGTTCAGCTGGAGAAAGTGCTGATGCTGCGTCGCGCGTGGTTTCAGTCTCTTCCAGTAGCCCCTTACGCAGCGCAATAATCTCCTGCACCAGCGTCCGCTGCTGACGCCAGGCTTCGTCCACCAGCTGAAGCTCTGTTTGCGCGTTTTCATACTGCGCGTGGACTTCCTCCAGCCGCGTGGTATCTGCGCGTAGACCAATACGAATTTCGCGTTCAAGCTGGCGGGTTTCCGCCTCACACTGACGACACAGAGTGGTCAGAGCCGAAATCTGCTTTGGTGGCGAGGAGAGATTAATCGCCACGCGGGCGCAGGCGGTATCCAGCACATCAATAGCCTTATCCGGCAACTGACGACCGGAGAGGTATCGCTCGCTTAACACTGCGGCAGCCTGCAAGGCTTCATCGTCAATCAACACGCCATGAGACTGCTCATACACCGCCGACAGGCCGCGCAGGATAATGGTCGCCTCAGCGGCATTCGGTTCACTGACTTTTACCAGCTGGAAGCGGCGCGACAGGGCAGCATCTTTCTCAAAGTATTTTTTGTATTCGCGCCAGGTGGTAGCGGCGATAGTTTTCAGCTCGCCACGCGCCAGCGCAGGCTTCAGCAGGTTGGAGATATCCAGTCCACCCTGCGCATTACCCGCACCAATCAGCGTATGCGCCTCGTCGATAAACAGGATAATCGGCTTCGCTGACTGAGTGACTTCCGCCATTAGTCCCTTAAAGCGTTTTTCAAACTCACCTTTTACCGATGCACCCGCCTGCAACGCCCCCAAATCCAGGGTCATGATCTCAGTATCGCGCAACGTGTCCGGCACCTGACCGGCAATAATGCGCAGCGCCAGCCCTTCGATTAAGGCGCTCTTACCGACACCCGCCTCTCCCACCACCACCGGGTTGTTCTTACGGCGACGGCAGAGAATGTCGATCATCAGATCAATTTCGTTATCACGGCACAGCACCGGATCGAGTCGTCCCTGACGGGCATCTTCGGTCATATTCCTGGTATAGCGGACAAGCAGGCTCTCGCCATCAACCACTGCGGCACTAAGGGTCTGATCGTTGGTATCCTGTATGACAGATTCGGCAGACGTTTGCGTCCATCCAGCAAAATTCTGCTGAAGCTGATCCCGGTTAATAGTAGTCAGTAACCGTGCAGCGGCAGGGGGTACGTAGCGCAGCGGCGAATGAAGCAGAGCGAGCAACAAAGCGCCGCCACGCAGCTCTGTTTGTTGCATTTCGGCCGAGGCCAGCAGCCAGGACTCTTTCAGCCACTCAACCAGCAGGGGCGAAAACGCGGGATAACCGTCAGCGGAACGGCTGGTGGCATCATTTTCCACTTTCAGCGCCTGGCGCAGCGCTTCTTTCCTGATTTCCGCTTTTTCTGCTATCACTCTGACGTCACTGCGTGGGATAGCGAGCATCTGGTCGAGAACGTGAGCAACGGTAATTTCCATCGCCTGCTGACTCATGCACTCTGACGCAGCCTGCTCCAGCGCCTGCCGTGAAAAAGTGTTGAGTCGTTTTACCAGAGTGGCTAAATCAATGTGGATCATGGGATGTCCTTATCGGAGTAACCTATTGAGCTGCAGCAGAATATCCTGCGTCTGGCTCTCCAGCCGAAGCAGGTAGAACAGATAAGCCGCTGTCAGAACGACGATGCTGCCGAGCAGCACATGTTTGATGGTAAGTCGTTTGATGAGGTGATAACGTCCGTCCTGGATTTTCTTATCCTGATGCAGTAGCGGGAAAGGGGCATCACCCCGCAGTTGATGCAGAACGTGGTGCAGGCGTCGATATATCTGCTCAAACTCACCCGGATCCTGCACCGCCACTTTGTAGCGTCCACGAAAACCGAGCGAAAAGCAGATGTATAAAAATTCAAGCAGATGCTGGTAACGTGCAGGCTCACGCATCAGCCGCTCCAGCAGGATAAAAACCTTCTCCCCGCCCCAGGCTTCATTATGGAAATGCACCAGCAACGACTGCCTGATCCATTCATTTTTATTTGACCAACCGTTGCCCAGCGCGGCTTCGTCAATAAAAGTGCACAGGATGTAGCGAAACGAAACAATCACACCAGGCTCATAGCCCTGCTCCTGAAGCAACTGCTCAACGGCCTGCACGTCAGTCACCACCTGGGTAAAGAGATGTTCCGGCATGGCGTTGCTGGTCATGCCAGCCACGCGCATAACCATGCCCAGTAGCGGCGTAGCAGCATCGATCATCGGGTTGAGGCTATGGCCACGAAGGGGGAGCCGATACTGGCGACGGCTCGTTTCTCCGTCTCGTTCAGGCCGCGCGGCACTGTCGTGAAGGCGGCTTTCCGCCAGATAATGATCGCTGCCGGACGCAGGAGCATGCTGTTCACTCATGCCATTAACCTCTTATCGCCCAGAGCTGCATATCAAGATCCGGGAAAGTGCCAGAGATATGTAGCCCCAGCGCACCGGCCTTCACCACGTCATTCCATGCAGCGGTGCCTTTTTCCAACTCGAAGTAAACGTACCCATCATGATAAGGCAGCTGCCGAGGCGCTGCGCTGAGCGGACGTAACGGGACACCTGGTACCTGGACGCTGACCACATTTCGTATCTTGTCGGTAGCTGCAATTTTCGACTGCTGAGTGAACTGAAGAATAATCTGGTTGCTCGGCATCCTCGCCCGAACAGCCAGCACAAAGGAGCCGGACTGTAACAACGTCGGATCGTTAATAGTGGCAAGATACACGCCGTCTGAAAAAATCAGCGGCAGGTTCTGTGCGCGTGGCATCAGGACAGTATTGAGTGCCCGGCGCAGTTCAGGGATCACTGTTTTAAATGACTGAGTAAGGTCCCGGTGGTTATAGACCTCCACCTCACAGGGCAGCCGGTTATTTTCGGTAAAGGTCATCAGCTCGCCCAGTAGCCGGACCAGATCCAGGTAAAAGGTCTCCGGATGCAGAGTATGCAGATGCGAGCAGTGGGTAAAGTGCATGTTATTGCGGTTGAGCATCTGTAACATCATGAACTCTGCCACATCAGCGATGCCACGTTGCTCAGGAGAACCAATACGTTTTGCCAGCTCGCTGGCACGGTTCTGAATAAGTCCCTGTACATCACCGGCAAACCCGGCTAAGACACGGCTGACCCGAATGGCCTGGCAGGTCGGGATAAAGCTGTCATCCAGCACCAGCGCACCCGTTGCCTGCGTGTTGCGGATACGGCACAGCGGCAACGTCACCATCGCGCTGAGATCTTCCGCACCGCTGACAATTCTGGGCATCAGACTGGCAACTACGATCTGCTGAACGTCGCCCTCATCAGAGTGCAAATCGCGCGCATCCACGCGGGTCGCGCTGTAACGTTCTGTGCCTTGTCCAGCGCTCTGGCGGCCACTGATTTCGCAGGTGATATCACTGACTACTGGCAGGGCGAGATAGATATCATGACTGCCCGGTTTTGAAAAATCGACCGGCTGGAAAGGAACGGGAAGATTATCCTGTTCAGGGATACTGAACACCGTGCCGTCCGGCATACAACCTGACGCGCTCGCGATCATGATTTTTCCCTGAGCCAGCAGCTCTGTATTGAGCACCAGCGAAGTGAATCCCCAGGCAAAATCGCCCTGCGCGTCCATACGTTGCTTCAGGTGGTATTCGTGATTTCGCTGCTGCTGCTGAAAATGCTGCGGCAAGGCGAACAACCCCTCCTGCCAGATAACCCTGTTCTTCATGGTTGCCATCGTCAGTAATCCTCTTGTTTCATTTCGATGCTGCTTTGTCTTACATGCACCAGCAGGCGGTAGCTGTGACCGGTGCCTTCCACCGGTACAATCTGCTTCCAGACGCTTACCCGATCATCTGAGAAGTACGCCACCACGCCGATAAACTGTGTTTTCTCATCCAGTTTCACTGGCGGCAGCGTTTTAACGGTGTCTGGCAGCAGGTTGAAATCCTGGTGGTCAAGATAATTTTTCCCCAGCACATCAGGCAGCGGCGTACTGGCTATCTGGTCATAGTCGGCGGCCTGAAGTTTCGAATCATCGGTCAGGTAAATGAGTTGCACGTCCACCGGTGCGGCTTCACCGTCTGCGTTCAGGTTGGTATCCGGCTCGGTCAGCAGCATGACGACCACTTCAGATGGCTGTGATTTCAGATCACCCACCTGGATATTTGGGTTGCTGATCACCTGCCCCAGCTTTTTGGCCGTTTCGCAACCTGTCAGGGTGACGGTAAATAACATCACCACCAGACAGAGACGAAAAAAACGCCCTGTCATGCTTCCGGCTCCCGCTGTTTTTCCCGCAGTACCCGGTCATAAACCTGAGCGTATACTTCGTTAAACAGCATCTCGAAACCCTGTTGGCGACTGGAGGCCAGCTCGTTGTAGTAGTGGCTGTACATCTGCCATGCCCCGGCATCATCCAGCTCCTGTCGCAACTCATGACTGCGGCGGTATTGCACAAAACGCTTTATCAGACTCTGCGGCGAGAACGCATCCAGCAGCACGCGCAACGACTCCACAATCGCCGCCCGGTTCGCCTCTTCGTGGTTGCGAATGTTACGCAGGCTTTCGCTTACGGCGGCAGGCGCAGCCAGATGTACCGGACTCTTGCCCTCAGAAAACATCACATCCAGCGCGCTGGCATAGTCCATATTCAGACGCAGCGGGTTATCCTCCAGCGGGCGCAGGTGTTTGTCTGACAAGCTGTTACGGCATTGCTGTAAATCGAGCAATCCTTTGATGGCTGCCTGTAATGTCCTTCCGGCCTCTTCAAGAAAATCATCAGCTTCTTGCGAGTTACGCACGGCAAGTGATGAGCCCAGCCCGCGTAACAGCGGGGCGACGGCAAGGTGGCGCTGTTTCATTTCCTCTGTAGAAGTTGCGCTGTCGCTTCTGCTCTGTGGGTCGGTATACTGCGGCGGTAGATCCATAAACGGTGTATTAATCGTATTGTCCTTTAGCGGCTCTGAGACTGGCACCGTAGAACCGGAGGGGGTCCCGGAAAACAGATCGCCCGGCGTTGTCAGGCTTTCGGCTCGCAACGCCTGCAGTGGGTCGGTGGAAAAACCGTTTATCACGGTATCGGCAAGCAGATGACGCTGGGGCATTCCCGGATAGGCAGGCTGACCATCGGTGCTCAATAATGTGTCGGCCAGGCGATCGCGGTTGGTAACAATGGTTTCCGGAGCGGCCATCTGCTCACGGTAGCTGACCAGATTGCCCTCATGGATAAATGCCTTCAGCGCCAGTGCGCCCAGACCGATTTCATCCCCCTGCCGAAGACGCACCAGGCCAGTATCCGCGGAGACCGATGCCAGGTTGATCATCAGCCCTGGCATCAGGCTACGCAGGCAAAATGCGCCATCATGCATGACAATCTGGCAGGCGCGACCAGCAATCGAACCGACCCGGTCCTGCACTGGCCAGCGGCATGTAGGGGCATGACCAATATCCCCGCCTTCAGCAGAGAAGAGGCATTTTGCGGCGCGTCCGCTCTCCAGCTCATTGCCGTTCATCACCTGCAACGTCAGTGATAACGCGGCAGGCTGTGGTTTTTCCTCAGCCATATGCGGCTCCATATAGTTAGTCCCTGATGTGGAGAGTGATGGAGGGTGGCGTTTTCGGTTTACCGATAAACGCCGTGCGTTTAATACAGGTGCAGCCAGGATCACCCAGCCGCATCCCCTGCGCCTGTTCCGGCGCCATACCCAGCTGTAAATCCTAGGCAAGCTGGTCGCGCAGCAAAAAGGAGATGAACATTTTCAGTGCGTCATGGTTATCGCCATCTGGTAAAAACGAGAGGTAGCGTGACATTGACAGGTTGCCTATTCGCAGCAGAAATTTACCGCTGCGATCCTGGACTCTGGCACCCAGCGTAAAATTGACGCCGACTACTGAGCGCCCGGGGACATACCCGGCGGTTTTCTTCTTCGGATGACGCACACCCAGCCGGTTTTGCTGGGCAGGATCGATTGACACTTTACGCAGAAGCCAGCTCTCAATAGCGACATCCGGCAGATCAAAGCAGTGGGAGACCAGATTGCAAACCACGTCTGGCGAGCGCCCGGGGGTAGCCAGAATACCAGCGTAGGCCAGCATCCGACTGTGGTTGATGGCCAGTTTGTCGCGCACGCTTTTATTACCCAGCCCAACCAGCGCGTACATGCGCTGTGAAAAAACGTCCGTACCGCCGTTGCGAAAGCAGATGTAATAGCGGTATTTACGCCAGGCGTGATAAGCAAACTGCGTCCAGCGGTGACTGAACAGGTCAAGAAATGCCGCAAGCCCCTCTTCATTCTGCGCAGACTCCCGCGCCATACGATCCAGGTAATAACCAGGCAGCGGCGACTGACTGCCGGAGAAGCCCAGAAATTTTGTGGTTAGCGTGAACTGTCCGGCATCATTGCGCGTCAGCGAGGTCAGGTCGCTGCAGGGAAAGGCAATACTGGGGTCAGATTTGAACAGAGCCACTTCCTGAGCAGGCTCAGTGCGCAGAGACGGTTCATGGCCCGGCTCGCCGTACCTGCGGTAGAGCGCATCCATCAGGACATAAAAATTCATCCCGCGTACATCTGCCGGAAAGCTGTCATGTGCCCCTACATCAGGGCGTGCTGGCCCGTGTGCTGCCATTCCCAGGCCTCCTGACTTTCCGTGTTGATGATTTTCAGACAATGAAATGAATTGATGCTGGCGTACAGGGCAAAGAAGTGCGACAGCACGGTACCCAGCAGATAAATCTCGCCTTCACAGACAAAGGGCGAAGGGTTTACCCAAATTGTGGTGGCAAGTCCCCGGACTGGTACACCTTTAAACAGGCGATCAATCGGGTGGGTATCGAGTTTTTCGATCGCATCAAGTTTCTGGCTGGAAAGCCGGGCTTGCTGTGGATGATGGATCCCGGGTAAATCGAAAGTACGCATCACCTGAATCAGCGCCTCGCGATCAAGCAGGGAGAGATAGTTCAGGTTCATGCAGGAAATCAGTGACCAGTGCATGTCGCCATCGGTAACCGGGTATAACGGGCGAGTCGGGCGCGTCACGTTGCTAAACGAAGCCACAGCCGGGTTTTTGCTGACAGCTTCACAGATGTCACCAGTATGCAGCGAAGCGGGCAGCATCCGGTTAGTACAGACCAGCGATGCGGTAAACACTTCTCCCTTCAGCCGGGACGGTTCCGGCAGGCTGCCATCGGCATGGACGAAAGCGATGGCATGTTCAAGCCCCTGGTGGAACAGGGAGGTTTTTGTCCGATGATGCCAGTAGATCACCTCGCGCTGGCGGCTGTACTCGATCTGGTGCTGAAAACCTTCAAATTCGGGCCACTGGCGGGAATGGTTGCCCTGCCCTGACTCTCGGATCTTACTGGAAACAGATTTTATCCTGAAAATATCACATGATTCGGGGTGCTGCTGGCTGGCACGAAGCGGATACTGGAACAGAGTGCCATTCGGGCTGACGGGTTCACCATAATGAAAAAAAAGGTTCACGGCAGGCGAACAGTAGGGTCGTAAGGACAGCTTACGAAGCTTGATATCCACCGGTAACGGCTGATTAAAATGCAGACGTAACGTAAAGGTGCGTACCGGAAAATCATCCGGAATTGGGGCAACGTCGCGCACATGGAAGAAGAAGAAGCTCTCTGGATAGCAAAAATACTCCTGGAGAGTACGATAGCCGTTATGGACGTTTTTTGGCCACGGCAATAGCGAATCTTCGCGCGTAAATCCGGCGGCTTCCAGCCACAAATTCGACAGAGGCAACCGTCTGTCTCCGGCGACCAGTTCGGCGTCCATCAGTCGTTCACTAAACCACAGGTAAAGCTGGTAGCGTGTGTAATCGTCCTCATTACCCAGCCAGAATGTGAGCTTATTTAAATCCAGCAGGTTCGGGGAAATATTCCCCCTGGTGAAAAAATCGACCTCAATGATCCCTTCTTTCAGAGTGCTGGTGTTACGCACATCCTGAACATTCAACGGTTGCAGCCAGGTATCGCGCGCGAGTGTAAAATGGCAGGCCGGCCGGGCACTTTGCTCATCATCAGACAATGCGCCCTGAGAGGACATTGGCGAACGGCCGGTACGGGTTTTGATCAACTCATCGCGTAAAACCTGAACCGGAGTCTGTAGCTCATTTTTGGGTTGGTATTCAATCACCGTCATAGCCGGTACAGGGCGAAGGTAATTGGGCCACAGCATATTGATTAAGCCGTGAGTAAACTCCGGGAATGCGTCCTCCAGTTTTTGTCGCAAGCCACCGGAAAGGAAGGCGTAGGCCTCCATCAGGCGTTCTACGTCTGGATCACCTTCTTTTTCAGTCAGAAAACGAGCCAGATGCGGTTTTTCACGCGCCAGTAGTTTGCCCAGTTGACGCAGGTAATCCAGTTCTTCGCGATAATAACGTTCTTCGAAGGCCATCAGGTTTACTCCACATTCCAGTGCTGGTGTTTATCCAGCAGAATGTCAAACTCCAGAACATCCTGCTGGTTGTTAAAATCCAGCGACGCCACAATATGAAAACGCAGCTCCAGCGGTGCATAGTGATCCTCTGCGACAGACATTACTGCTACGTCCGTAATACGGGGTTCGTAATGCAGAATGCAGTCTCTGATGGCCTGGAGCATCCCGTCCCGGATGTTGAGGCAGTCTGGGGATTCATCATTAAAATCAATGAGCCCCAGCTCCGGTGAGCCATAACAACTACCGGAACGGGTGTTGAGAATATTGCACAGGTTATTGCGTATCGAGTGTAACAACGCCGCTTTCTGGCACTGATGAGAAGGTGGATTTGCCGCCTCACAGATACGCTCAAAAAGACTGCTCCCGGACTCCCGCTCCGTTATCATGATGCTTATTCCCTGTCCAGACGCCCGACCAGGGACAGTTCAAACGACGCCCCCATGTACTTAAAGTGGGGACGGATGCTCAGGCCGACCTTATACCAGCCTGGATCGCCTTCCACTTCAGAGACGTCGATCTTCGCCTGACGCAACGGTTTACGGCTGCGAACATCGGCAGGCGGGTTTTCCTGGTCTGCAACATACTGACGTATCCAGGTATTCAGCTCGCGCTCAAGATCGCTCCTCTCTTTCCACGAACCGAGCTGTTCGCGTTGCAGCACTTTGATGTAATGCGCCAGTCTGTTGATAACAAAAAGATAAGGAAGCTGGGTGCCAAGTTTGTAGTTGGTTTCGGCCTCTTTCCCTTCCGGAGTGTTGGGGAAAACTTTTGGTTTCTGCACCGAGTTGGCGGAGAAAAATGCAGCATTATCAGAATTTTTGCGCATCGTCAGGGTGATAAACCCCTGCTCTGCCAGTTCATACTCCCGCCTGTCGGTGATGAGAATTTCGGTCGGAATTTTGGCCTGAAGCTGACCCATTGATTCATATAAATGCACCGGTAAATCTTTTACCGCGCCACCGCTTTGCGGGCCGACGATATTGGGGCACCAGCGCGTGGACATAAAACTTTCAGCCATGTTGGCGGCCAGAAGAAACGCAGTATTCCCCCACAAATAGTGTTCGTGGTTTTTACTTACATCTTCATGATAATTAAAGTTTTTAGTCGGATTTTCATCCGGTGCGTAAGGATGGCGCAACAGGAAGCGAGGTGCCGTCAGGCCGAGATTTCGCGCGTCCTCTGACTCACGTAATGATCGCCATTTGGTATAAGCCGGGCCTTCAAAAATAGCAGCAACATCCTTAATGCCGGGGAGTTCGGTAAATGAATCCAGCCCAAAGAATTCCGGTGATACTGAAGAGAGAAACGGGCAGTGCGCCATTGCGCTGACGGCGCTAATGTATTTGAGCAGCTTCATATCGGCAGTAGTGTTATCGAAACCGTAATTGCCAATCACGGCGGCGAATGGCTCACCACCAAACTGACCGAAACCGCTGGAGTAAACGTGCCTGTAGAACCCAGACTGAGTAATTTCAGGTGCAAATTCAAAATCATCCAGCAGCTCTTCTTTGGTAGCATGCATAACGTGAATTTTAATATTTTCACGTGGATCGGCATGGTCAACCAACAGTTTCAGTGAGCGCAGAAACGACTCCAGCTCCTGGAATTCCGGGGCGTGGAGAATAAGATCCATCTGATGCCCCATGCGCGCATCAATATCGGCAATCATTGCATTGACTGCCAGAATATCAACAGGCTCTGCTTGATCATCGCGTTGCAAAAGTGCGCTAATAAAGGCCGTTACCCCCTGGCGAGCGATATCATAACTTTCGGATTCCGGTTTAAAACGGGTCTGCGCCATGATTTCATCAAGCAGACCAGGTGCAGTGACCGGCGCGAAGGAAGCAGATACTTCCGGTGAGATGGTTTCTGACATACTGAAATCCTTGTACAAAGTGTTATTTCTGGCCAGCAAGGCCCAGCTCCGCGATCAATTGCTCGCGACTTTCTTCGTTATCCAGTAACGCCTTAATCTGGGCGCGGAAAGCAGGCAAATTACCCATCGGTCCCTTCAACGCAACCAGCGCTTCACGCAGTTCCAGTAGCTTTTTAAGTTCCGGTACCTGGGTGGTGATGTTGTCTGGCGCCAGATCGGCGAGGGATTTCACTTTCAGGTTGACGCTCATGCGTGCATCAGGCGTTTCACTAAGCGCAGAGGGAACTGAGAATTCACGTTTGATACCCGCCTGCTCCAGGACAGCGTTAAAATTATTACGGTTGATAGCAACGGGTTGCCGCTCATCCAGTGGTGTGTCATCCCGCCCTCCGGTCAGATCACCCGTTACCAACAGGTTTAGCGGCAGCTCAATTTCCGCCGTCTGATTTCCTGTTTTTGACTGAAATTTAATATTCACTCGTTCTTTAGGGGCAATACTGCCGCCACCGTCATTTTTTCTGCTGCTCATGAAAATAGTCCATCAGGTTTCAGGTTAGCGTTTTCGCCATGAAAATGGCACTGTTAGCGAAGCATAAAAAATACCAAAAAATTCGCGTTAATGGCGATAATAAATAAAGTCAGGCACTGCTTTCAAGTCGATATTCTACCCGTGAAGAATTATTTTGAAAATGCTTTTTTCATTTAAAAAAGAAAGGTATCATTAAATTAATCTAACGCACCTCGGCACGCAGTGGAACCATAAAAACCCTTATAAAACAATTAGTTATTCATATTTATTGCTTTGCAACGCATTGATTCAAATGCTCTTTTTATTAATTTTTCATGGGCCTTATAAATGAATTAACCTGGATGCATATAATATTTCTATTTAATTCATACAAAGTCATTTAAAGCGACAATGTATTTATTAAATTACAATAAAATTTTATGGATATAATATTTATTCATGATTCAAAGATGCCCATTAAAAATATCATGAAGATGCATGTTAATGACCAGCACCTGGATGTCTGAATACGCATCTAAATACACACTTGACGATTTTCGTTTTACCTGCCGGGGTAAATTTATTTACCTGAGGTGGGTACGAAAAAGCGGTTCCTGGAGAGAACCACAACACGTTACCTGCCGAAAGCTAATGGCAGAGGACGGCATTAGTCGCTGAGACTACCCAGAAGGAGTTAAACATGCCAACACCATGTTACATATCAATTACAGGCCAGACCCAGGGCAATATCACTGCAGGGGCTTTCACCGCGGATTCCGTGGGCAACATCTACGTACAGGGTCATGAAGACGAGATGCTGGTACAGGAATTCCTGCATAACGTAACAGTCCCTACTGATCCGCAGTCCGGTCAGCCAAGCGGTCAGCGCGCCCACAAGCCGTTCATTTTTACCGTAGCGCTGAACAAGGCTGTCCCGCTGATGTACAACGCACTGGCATCCGGTGAAATGCTGCCAAAAGTAGAAATGCACTGGTGGCGCACCTCTGTCGAAGGTAAACAGGAGCATTACTTCACCACGCGCTTGACCGACGCGACCATTGTGGATATGAACCTGCATATGCCGCATTGCCAGGACCCGACACAGCGTGAATTCACGCAGTTGCTCGCGGTAAAACTGGCCTACCGCAAAATCGAGTGGGAACACGTCAAATCGGGCACCTCCGGTGCTGATGACTGGCGTGCGCCGCTGGAAGCATAAATGCAGATTATGTGAACTTACAGCACCCTGCCCTTATGTGCAGCGTGCTGTTTTTGCTTGTGCAAGAAGAAAAAAGCTCGCGTCATTAAGGAGTTGCATTTTTTCTGGAGATGGCGGATGCCGGAAACTTCGGCGGTAGCATGCCTGAACACATCCGAATGCAAGCTTCACACCGTACTGCCACATTTGCTGTCCGGTAGTCGTGTCTGTTTCTGCGAACCACGGCGGTCAAAATATCACTAAGAGTTTGCATTTAATACTTCAGGTAGACAGACAGGAGGCTGACACCTTTGTCGTTGTAAGTTTTTGGTTAATACAAAGCGAATCCAAACCGTTTACACTGCATAGAGTGATAAGTGATGTCAATTTATAAATTAGGAAGCGATGACCCGAATGTTTTTACTGATGCTGGTGCAGGAGAGTGGTGTAAAATACCTCAAAGCGCATCTACGTTAGCATATAAAAGAGCTATTCAAGCGGTGATAGCATTACCTGTTATACCAAATCTTATATTTGGAAAGCATTCAATCGAACATTTCAATTATTATCTTAATATGACAGGTGATGATTATAAATTAAAAAATATGCCAGAATTACTTAAGAATTCCATAGTTCTGAGCGAAGCATATGCAAAAGAACTTAACGAGGCGCGAGAGTTTTGTGAATCATTACCACCTGAAAAATACTATATCACTTCATCTGCAACGAGTGGCGGATATTTTCAGAAGGAAAGGGATTTATACTATGCTATCGGTGGCTTTCAGTATTGGGGTAAGGGTTATGTGAATATTGAGGATTCATATGATAGAATTTATTACACTCTCGACTTTGAATTTCACATACATGATAGATACAACTGGGATAAGGGTAAGAGTATCCTTGGTTTCCTTTCGGATGATTTCTTTGGCGAGTTTCACCGAGAGTGTTTCGCCAAGGAGTTTAATATTTACGGGATTTATAAAACAGAAAAAGAAACTCCAATATCATGGTTTACAGCAAAATGAAATCTTTAATATACAAAGGATACGCTCTAATTTATATTTTTCTGATTTTTACAGGTGCAATTTATTTTAAAGAATATTATATGGTATACCGTAATCTTATCGCCGTAACCTGGGGAGATGGCCCATATGGTAAAGCAATGTATGGTGTGTATGTTTACACAGGTGCGAAAAAAAAGGGTACGGTTGAGATAAAGCTCAGAATCTACACAGGTCGACAGGATTTTTATTTTATCTCTTATTATAGAGATTTTGGTGTCATTGGAATGGTCGATAACAAGAATGAACTTGATGCATGGAGCGATATTGTTTGGCAAACTGAAGGCGTGAGAATTGGTAAAGAATTTTTCATCTCAAAAAAAATTTTAGGTGAGCATCGATGATATTTAAGTTTGGAAAAATAAAAGATAAAGTACATGCTTTTTTAATTGTATCTTTATCACTATTTACGATTTATTTTGTTTTTCAAAACCATTTTTATCATACTAAAATAATTTCCATAAGCTGGTCTACGAAAGATTTTGACATTATTCATAAGTATGGCATCGCCGTCTATATGGGTGATATACAGAATGACAGAATACAGATAAAAGCAGAACTCTATTCAGATAAAAACAGGATCATTTCACATAAATTAGGCGTAATTGGTTTATCCAGATTTAACATTAATGACAGTAACTTTTCAGACGTTATAGACCAGTGGGGAAAGATAACCTGGACACCTGAAGGTGTTTATATTGGGAAGAACACTCCATTATATTTTATTTCAGAAAGTGAGTTGAGAAAACTATGATAACGCATAACCAGTGAATTTGAATTTTTGATCGACAAACATAAAAATAACATGCAAACACATCCGTTTTTTTGGCAGCAAAGAAGTTGGCGAAGAGTGTTTTTTGTACAAAAGACACATCACCGTCTATCAAATATATAAGACCAGACTTCTGATAAACAGCACTTTGTTTTATCGAATACAAAAGCCTTTTCTACCCAGGCAGCTGTAGAAATAATAGTTGAAACACATCAAAGAACAAACATAAAAAACCAATTGAGTTAGAAATTAATGTAGTACAGATAGCTTACAGATATAGCATTCATGATTATTAAACCTGATTATTTTTCACAATTACATTCTTCAGTACAGAGGCAATTATGTCATTACAAGGTCTGCGTTTTACACTTCAGGTAGACGGACAGGAGGTAGATACTTTTGCCGTCGTGAGCTTCTGGTTAACACAACACTACTCCGAACCATTTACATTAGATATTAATGTCGCCAGCAAGCTATTTACTCTGGAAGCAAAAAACTTATTGGAAAAAAAGGTAATTTTAACTATCTGGCAAGGAATTCAGGTATTGCGTTGCGTCACCGGGGTGGTGACTGGCTTCGGGATGAAGGAGAATAATCGCTGGCAGATGCAATATTGTCTCCGTATTCAGCCCCCCTTATGGCGCTGTAGTCTGCGACAGAACTTTCGTATTTTCCAGCAACAGAATATTCAGACGATTTCTTCCACCCTGCTGGAGGAAAATGGCGTGACAGACTGGATGCCTTCCTTTAATGAAGACCACCCGCCCCGTGAATTTTGCGTGCAGTATGGCGAAAGCGATCTGGCATTTTTGTCTCGCCTGTGGGCGGAGGAAGGGATTTTCTTCTATGACAAACTGTCACCAGACAGTTCAGAGCAAAAACTGACATTATGTGACGATGTAGCCGGACTCTCTCAGACAGCAGATGCCATTACTTTCAACCCGAACACTACAACGGAAGTCACCACCGAATGTATCAGCACCTTCACTTATGAAGCCAATATCCGCCCCTCCTCCGTACTGAGTAAAGATTACACTTTTAAAACCCCAGACTGGGAAGGTAAGTATAACCAGCAAGGCCGGAATCTAAATAACCAGCTCACACAGTATGAAATCTTCGATTATCCAGGGCGATTCAAGGATGAGTCGCACGGGCAGGCGTTTTCCCGATACCAGATGGACGGCCTGCGTAACAGTGCGGAGAGAGCCGGTGGCTCCAGCAACTCACCAAAACTGTGGCCTGGGACGCGATTTACGCTGAAAAATCATCCTCAGGAAACCCTGAACCGGGAGTGGCAGGTGGTCAGCAGCGTTCTTTCAGGGGAACAGCCCCAGGCGCTTCATGGCAGCCAGAGGCGGGGCACCACGCTGCACAATCATTTTGCTGCAATCCCGGCAGACAGAACCTGGCGTTCCACTCCGCATCCTAAACCTACAGTTGACGGTCCCCAGAGTGCCATCGTCACCGGCCCGGCGGGAGAAGAGATCTTCTGCGACGAACATGGTCGTGTGCGGGTGAAATTCCACTGGGACAGATATAACCAAAAAGACGAGAACAGTTCCTGTTGGGTCCGTGTCTCCCAGGCCTGGGCGGGACCGGGATTCGGTAATCTCGCTATTCCGCGTATCAATCAAGAAGTGATCGTAGATTTCCTCAACGGCGACCCGGATCAGCCCATCATCATGGGACGCACCTATCACCAGGATAATCGTTCTCCGGGCAGCCTACCCGCCACTAAAACGCAAATGACCATCCGCTCGAAAACCTATAAAGGTGAAGGGTTTAACGAACTGCGTTTTGAGGATGCCACTGCGAATGAACATATCTACATGCATGCACAGAAGGATATGCAGACCGAAGTGCTGAATGACAAAACCACCAGGGTAAACCATGACCATACCGAGACAGTGGACAATAACCAACAAGTGACCGTGAAAGTGGGGCAAACCATTAACGTAGGCACTAAAAAAGAGGGCGGTCATGACCAGAAAACAACAGTGGCAAACGATCAGGAAATTACTGTTCACAATGACCAGAAGCTGCATGTCATCCATGATCGCCGAAAAAATGTGGACAACAACCAGTTTATTACAGTGACAGGGAATGACACCGAAACCGTGATAAAGGATCAGAACGTCAACGTTAAGCAAAGCTACACCCTTGATGTCACCAGGGAAACGAAGGTCATTTCAGGCGATCTTATTGAGCTTGTCTGTGGTGCCTGCTCAATCAAAATGGAAAAAAGTGGGAAAGTGACGATTACCGGGACAGAGTTTGACTTCACCGCAGGCGGCCCGGTGCATATCAACGGCAAAGACGTATTCATTAACTGAGGCGTGAAAAATGGAATTTCGCAATCTGACGCCATTCTCAGTGATGCAGTACGCCATGGACGACAAACACAACGAACGTCATCGCGTGGTAGTCATGAAAACCGGCTTTCGTCTTTTTAAAGATGAAGACGGCCAATGGCAGACCCAATTATTAGAAAACCCGGTACTCCCATTATGCATGGAAGATGAATATGCCGGGGAAATCAACCGCTCACCGGTACTGCGCGAAAGCGATCTTGCCCCCCTGAAACCCGCCTGCGATATAATTATCACTGGCACCGCTTACACGCCTGGCGGCGTTGCTGTGCCGGAGATGACGGCAGGGTTGCTGATCCGCTCATCGACAGGCAAGGTGCTGACAGATAAAAAGCTGCGCATAACCGGCAGACGGTTTTATCAGCGCCAGATGTTAACCGGACAGTGGTATGAAACTGAACCGGAGCCGTTCACTTCCCTGCCCCTCGATTACCGCTACGCCTTTGGTGGCGAATGTCTTGTCGAACCCGACAGCGAATACGCTGATCGTATCCCGCAGGAGTACCGTCTTACTAAATCGCAGCAGCAGGAACATCCCAGAGCAGGCAACCCGCCGCTGGCGCATATGGCCTGTCCGGTAAACCCACTCGGGCTGGGCTACACGCAGGCGTGGTATCTGCGGGCCTGCGAGCTACAGCAGATTGAAGCTCCCCGCATGATGGTACTGACCAGTCCTTTCACCCTGAAGCAGTTCACTGAGTGCCTGAACGGGAAAGCCGACTGGCTTGCGCCGGAATACCAGCCTGCGGGTTTTGGCGTGATTAGCCGTGCCTGGCTGCCACGCCTGTCACTGGCGGGCACCTATGACCAGCAATGGCTTGAGACCCGACACCCCGATTTACCGGATGATTTTAATTTCAGCTACTGGAACTGCGCCCCGGATGATCAACGGATCCCTTTCCCTCTGCCGGGTCTGGCGTTCGTGCTGACGGGGTTCAGCCCGGAGGGTGATATCCGTTTTGCCCTGCCGCCGCACGAGGGACGAATTTTACTGCGCCTGAATAACGGTGGCCTTGTGCCGCAGAAGATGCACCTCGACACGCTGAACATTGACACAAATACGCTCACCGTAGAGATGACCTGGCGCTATGTCATGCGCTTCGACATTGAAGCCCGCGTGACAGAGGTTCGCTACAACACAGGGATGTAAAAATGGCTATTAATTATATTTCGCGCAAGGACAGCGCATGGGTCGTTATCAGTTTAACACCGGATGTCTGTAAAACGCCGCGTGGTGACTCAACGCCCCCGATCCCCTATTCCGTTACCGCTAATATGGATGACTCAGTGGACACGGTTCCTTCGGTAAAAGCGAATAGTCGCCCCATACTGGTTCTGGATCAGAGCTATATCCCGCAGACAAAAGGGGACAAACCCGGCACGGCAAAGGGCGTCGCCAGCCGAACCGTGGGCGATATTTGCGAGCCGTTACAGCACAGTACGACGGTAAAAGTGGGAGGCAAAGCGGTTCTGCGGCATGGTGATACGTTCTGGATGAACAACCGCAACACCACCGGAATGATCTTCGGCCAGCCCCCCGCCATGAACGTACTTTCAGGTTTTGCTGACGCCGGCGTTAAGCCCGAGACCCCCGAAGAAAAAAGCTTCCTCGACGCCCTGTTCAGTGCTTTTGCGCATGAAGGCGCGTCCCGCAGGAACGCCACGCAAAACATGGTCGAAACACGAAATGCCTGGTCTGATGCCTTCACCGACCACACTAACGACGGAACAATGAACAGTGAGGCAATCGGGCGGATGTTATATGCATCGGGCTACTACGGCCTCTCTCCTGAGACCGCGCGTAATATTGCCGGGCAGATCGGTGGCGAGGCACTCCAGACCTACGAAGCTATCGACACGCCAGAGAATCGCGGTCTGATGATTGCCGTCCAGGCAATTGCCGGTGCGGCGTTGTTGAGTAAAGCCAATGGCATGAGCGGCAACAGGGATGGCGCGAACGTCAAGGGGAAAAAAAAGAAACAGGGCGATGAAGGCGAAGGGACTTGTTCAAGATACGGCACCTGCGAAGGTGACCCGGTAAACGTCGGCACCGGTGATTTTATCCAGCAACTCAGCGTCCTGACACTTCCCGGCTCGCTGCCGCTGACCCTCTCACGCTTCTACCGCTCCCGTGCCACGGTCGGCGGTATATTTGGCCCGAAATGGACGGATGACTGGTCTGTCTCATTGAAAATAGTCGGCAGCAACCTGCACTTTACCGATCATGAAGGCGTGGTGCTTTATTACCCTGTCGCCTGGGATGGTGTGTTCCACAACGCGGTTAACTCGCGTCAGGCAAACCTGCGGCTCTCCGGAAAACTGGGGGAAACGCTCTCCTTGTTTGACCGCCACTCCCGGCAGACACGCTGTTTCTCGCCCGCAGACCAGGGTGAGTACCGGCTCTGCGCCCTGCACGACGCCTGCGGCAACCGGGCTGAGTTTATCCACACCGACGGGCGGCTGACCGCCATCCAGCACAGCGACGGTCACACGCTCGCGCTGGGCTGGCAGGACGGGCAACTGCGCAGCATTGACCTCGTCGCACCGCAGCCGCAGCGGTTGGTTACCTGTGAGTATGATGAGCACGGCTTTCTTGTCCGCTGCGACACCTTCCAGTTCTCCCGTCTGTGGCATGAGTATTCGCCGGAGGGGTTTATGACCCGCTGGCGGGATACGGCTAAAACCTGCGTCGACATCAGCTATGACACCCTGGGCCGGGCCATCGGCACCCTGTCAACAGCAGGGTATTATGACGACCGGTTTATCTATAACGACGAAGAATACTGCACCACTTACATCGACGCCGAAGGCGGTGAGACCCGCTACTGGTATGACGACGACGGTCTGGTCACCCGCCGCCTCGACCCGCTCGGGCGCGAGAGCTTCACCGTCCGGGAGAACACACGGCTCATTTCCCACACCGACGCAGCCGGGCGGACCACCGCGTATGACTACAATGATGACGGCGACGTCAGCCGGGTCAATCTGCCGGGCGGTTACAGCCTGTATTATGACTACAACGATGCCGGGCAACTCACCCGCCTGGCCGCACCGGGTAATCAGGTCTGGCAGTGGGCGTATGATGAACGGGGCAGCATGGTCAGCCTCACCGACCCGCAGGGCCGGCAGCAGCAGTTCAGCTACAGCGAGCAGGGCGATTTACTCCGGCAGGTGATGCCCGGCGGCGCAGGCTGGCAGTGGGATTACGATGCGCTGCACCAGGTACGAAAAACCATCGCCCCCGACGGCGGCGTGACGCACACTGAGCAGGACGTCCTGGGTCGCCTGCTGAGCGTGCAGGACCCGCTGGGATTCACCACGCAGTTCCGCCAGAGCAAAACGCATGCCGGTCCACTGGGCAGTGTGGAAGAGGTTAACCGACCGGACGGCGTGCGGGAGCTGATGCGCCACAACAGCGAAAAGCTGCCGGAAAGTTTTACCGACGGAGAAGGCAGAACCACACGCTATGAGTACGGCGCGTTCGACCTGCTCACCGCCCTCATCCGCCCGGACGGCGAACGGCTCGAATGCCGCTACGACAAGCTCACCCGTCTGACCGAAATCATCAATGCCGAAGGTGAGCACTACCGTCTGGAATACGACAAAGCCGGGCAGCTCATCAGCGAAACCGACTTCACCGGGCGCACGCTGCGCTATCAGTATGATGCCGCAGGCCGCTGCATCCGCACCACCTTCCCGGACGGCACGCATCTCAACCGGCGCTTTAACGTCACCGACCAGGTGACAGACGAAACGGTCACGCACGGCGACAGCGACCGCACGCTGAGCCACACCACCTTCCGCTATGACAGCCTGTGTCGTCTGGTGGAGGCGAAAAACACTGATGCCACGGTGGCGTATGAATATAACGAGGCCAGCCGGGTTGTGGCGGAAACCCTCAACGGCAGGCGGACTGAGTACCGTTACGATGCGCAGCAGGATTATGTCGCACAGCGCACCACTGCCGGTATCACGGAGCATTTCAGCCGTGGTCTGACGGGAGAGCTGAAAGCGTGGCAGATAGCAGACCACGCCCCGCTGACCGTTGAACACGACCTGCGCGGCCAGGAAATCCGCCGGGCCAGCGCCGCCGGTTTTGACCAGCGGCAGGGCTGGACGCAGACCGGGATGCTGGCAGAGCAGCACAGCAGTGCCCTGCACCGCCAGTACCTGTATGACAAAGCGTACAACCTGACGATGACGGCCGACTCCCACCGGGGCACGATGGTCAACAGCCTGACGGCAAACGACCAGATAAACCACGCCACCTGGACGGGCAGTAAAAATGTGCCGATGCGTGAAGAGCGCCTGACCTGTGACCAGAGCCTGAATATCGCCCGCCGCCAGACGTGGGTCAATGAGGTGATGGAAAGCGAAGCGCATCAGCGCCAGCAGCATGGCCGGGTGGTTTACCGGGAACACAGAACGTACCGTCACCTTACCTCGCGCATCCACCCCGATACCGGTAAACCACAGGACGGGCATTTCGTTAAAATCAGGACCGAAGAGGTCACCTGGCAATACGACGTTAACGGCCGTCTGGTGGAGAAAGCCGTCGACAGGGGCGGCTACCGCCCTCTCCTCTGGCGCTACCGCTGGGATGCGCGAAGCCAGTTAACCGGGCTGGAAACACCGGACGGCGAACGGTGGGAGTACAGGTACGACCCGTTCGGCAGACGCATCAGTAAACGCTGCACGAACCGGGACATACCCGGTATGGACTTTCACTGGAACGGCAACCAGATGGTGGAAGAAATTCCGGTCACCCCGGACGGCACGCCGGACCATGAAAACGCCATCCGCTGGATATACGAGCCGGGCAGCTTTACGCCACTGGCACGCTACGAGAAGGGGCAACTGCTCTATGCCATCACGGATACGGTTGGACGCATTCAGGAACTGCTGACCGAAGATGGCACACTCGTCTGGCGGGGTAAGCAACAGTTATGGGGCCGGGAGGAAGGCCGCCAGAAAGACGGTGCCCCCACCTGCCGCCTGCGCTTCCCCGGCCAGTACGACGATGACGAGTCGGGGTTGTTCTACAACCGCTTCCGGTACTATGATTGCGATACCGGGCAGTATCTGAGCGCGGACCCGGTGGGGTTATTGGGTGGGGTCAATCCGTACGGGTATGTGGCAAATCCTCTCTCTTGGATCGATCCGCTTGGTCTTACTGGATGTAATGCCCAACAACGCCGTAATATATCTGATCTACGAAATGGCAAAGATGTCACGGTTAGAAGTGTTGATGAAGCAAGAGCATTATTAGATAACATGCCAGATCTTAGACCTCATGTTGAAAATTTCCCTGCAAGGTCTGGTGAGCTTTATAGTGGCACTAAGTTCAGTGATGTATGGAAACAGCCAGCGGGAACATATCGGGGTGATTTATATAATGTGAAAAATCCATTATCTGATGTTGTTCATAATTCCAAAAATCCATTACACGATAATAATCCGCACTATAATATTATCTTTGGTGATGGAACTAAAGCCGGGATAATTATCGTTCCTTAGCGAGGTTTTCATGAGAAATACAATAGATAATAGGATGTTAGGCTCAATACCGTTGGTGGAAAGGACCATTGAATCGTCTGGAAACGAACTATTTATTACATATAACATCATTGGTGATTTAGATTTCGATATTACGCTTAAGAAAATTTATTGTTCTTATGAGCAATTGGATAATTCAGTTGTGATTTTTTTATCTGATGAAAGAAAACGTAATGAAGATATATTGAACTGGAATGATGATTTTTCCATAAAGCAGAGAAAAGCAAAAAAAGAATTATTTTTAAGATTTGATGCTGGTCAGCTATTCTTACCAGATAATGGAGACGGGTTTATTTTTGATGGGGATGTCAATTACATGAGAACGTGGGTGAATAAATTATAGGGTATCTTTTGGCGATCTATTTTCATAAGCCGGGGGGATATTAAATCTTCCCGGCTTATTTTTTATTTACCCGCCGCCGTTCAGCCCACTAAACAACCGACTCCTTAATCCCCTTCACCACCTGTTTTACCTTATAAAGTTCTTCCCGCAACTCCTGCACTTCGTTGTTGTCCGCGATGATGGTCAGGCACCCCTCCGTGATCCTCACGGTCACGCCGCGCCCGGTGTCAAAACCCGCCTCAGCCAGCCAGTCGCCCTTAAAGTGCAGGCCGGGTCTTTGTGAGTAACAGGTAGCCGGGCTGGGCGGAAACCCTCAATGGCAGGCGGACTGAGTACCGTTACGATGCGCAGCAGGATTATGTCGCACAGCGCACCACTGCCGGTATCACGGAGCATTTCAGCCGTGGTCTGACGGGGGAGCTGAAAGCGTGGCAGATAGCAGACCATGCCCCGCTGAACTTTGAACACGACCTGCGCGGCCAGGAAATCCGCCGGGCCAGCGCCGCCGGGTTTGACCAGCGGCAGGACTGGACGCAGACCGGGATGCTGGCAGAGCAGCACAGCAGTGCCCTGCACCGCCAGTACCTGTATGACAAAGCGTACAACCTGACGATGATGGCCGACTCCCACCGGGGCACGATGGTCAACAGCCTGACGGCAAACGACCAGATAAACCACGCCACCTGGACGGGCAGTAAAAATGTGCCGATGCGTGAAGAGCGCCTGACCTGTGACCAGAGCCTGAATATCGCCCGCCGCCAGACGTGGGTCAATGAGGTGATGGAAAGCGAAGCGCATCAGCGCCAGCAGCATGGCCGGGTGGTTTACCGGGAACACAGAACGTACCGTCACCTTACCTCGCGCATCCACCCCGATACCGGTAAACCACAGGACGGGCATTTCGTTAAAATCAGGACCGAAGAGGTCACCTGGCAATACGACGTTAACGGCCGTCTGGTGGAGAAAGCCGTCGACAGGGGCAGCTACCGCCCTCTCCTCTGGCGCTACCGCTGGGATGCGCGAAGCCAGTTAACCGGGCTGGAAACACCGGACGGCGAACGGTGGGAGTACAGGTACGACCCGTTCGGCAGACGCATCAGTAAACGCTGCACGAACCGGGACAAACCCGGTATGGACTTTCACTGGAACGGCGACCAGATGGTGGAAGAAATTCCGGTCACCCCGGACGGCACGCCGGACCATGAAAACGCCATCCGCTGGATATACGAGCCGGGCAGCTTTACGCCACTGGCACGCTACGAGAAAGGGCAACTGCTTTATGCCATCACGGATACGGTGGGACGCATTCAGGAACTGCTGACCGAAGATGGCACCCTCGTCTGGCGGGGTAAGCAGCAGTTGTGGGGCCGGGAGGAAGGCCGCCAGAAAGACGGTGCCCCCACCTGCCGCCTGCGCTTCCCCGGCCAGTACGACGATGACGAGTCGGGGTTGTTCTACAACCGCTTCCGGTACTATGATTGTGATACCGGGCAGTATCTGAGCGCAGACCCGGTGGGGTTATTGGGTGGGGTCAATCCGTACGGGTATGTGACAAATCCGCTGAGATGGATTGACCCGCTGGGGCTGTGTAAGGGTGATGTTCAGCAATTAGATCCAAACGATATTCTTTTTAGTCAGAGTTCTGTAAATGGCACTGCTGATTTAGTAAATAATATGAAAGCTAATGGCTGGAAAGGCGATTCTATCGATGTAATCAGAATGCCGAATGGTAAATTAATAACTATCGATAATACTCGTGTCTTAGCTGCATCACGAGCTGGAGTTAAAGTTGAAGCTCGTGTTCATGATGCCTCAGAAGCATTACCTACAGAATATATTGAAAGATTTAGAACGAGGAAAAATAATCCTTCGACATGGGGCGATGCTGTTGACTTACGCATAGAAAATCAATCGGCGGGGTATAGAAATAGATATCCTGATGGTTCAATTATTATAGGATCACCTGATTAACATGGAAAAATTATTAACAGTCAATGAGTTACCTGCATGGTTCTCTTATCCTGATTCGTTTAAAAGGATTATTGATCAGGGATTAATTTATTTTGACCCTTGGATCATTATGGAAGATGAGCGGCTAAGAACCAGATATGAAGGGATGAAGAAGCGATATCCGTCCAGAGAATTAGTTCCCTTTGCTCGAAGAGAAGATAATGATGATGTTGCTTGTTGGGAGAAAGATAAACACGGAAAAGTTGTTATAATTCATGATTATGCCGGTGAAGGCTATGAGAATGTAAAAGAGTTTAATAATTTTTGGGACTGGCTACGAAGCGCCTTAGAAGCCACAATAGAATACGGTGGTGAGTAAAAATATAAAAGCCGGGTAAGATTTTATATCTTCCCATCTAATTTTATTTACTCACTGTTATTCAGCACATTCATCCTCACGCTTTTAAGTCCCTTAAAAGTCGGCTCCACCAGGTAAAGCTGCCCGCGCAGATCCCGCATCCCGTTACAGTAGGCGGGCAGCAGCCAGGTGCCGATGCGTGAAGAACGCTTTACATCGGCAGACGCATCAGTAAACGCTGCACCAACCGGGACAAACCCGGTATGGACTTTCACTGGAACGGCGACCAGATAGTGGAAGAAATTCCGGTCACCCCGGACGGCACGCCGGACCATGAAAACGCCATCCGCTGGATATACGAGCCGGGCAGCTTTACGCCACTGGCACGCTACGAGAAGGGGCAACTGCTTTATGCCATCACGGATACGGTGGGACGCATTCAGGAACTGCTGACCGAAGATGGCACCCTCGTCTGGCGGGGTAAGCAACAGTTATGGGGCCGGGAGGAAGGCCGCCAGAAAGACGGTGCCCCCACCTGCCGCCTGCGCTTCCCCGGCCAGTACGACGATGACGAGTCGGGGTTGTTCTACAACCGCTTCCGGTACTATGATTGCGATACCGGGCAGTATCTGAGCGCGGACCCGGTGGGTTTAGCTGGTGGGGTCAACCCGTACTCATACGTATCAAATCCGCTTGGTTATGTTGATCCTTTAGGACTAAGTGTTTGTGATATAGCGAAAACAAGAAATCTTGCAACAACAATCAGTGATAAGTTTAAGCAGCTTTTTCAATGTGATAAATTTGCAAATGCACTAAAAAACAAAATGCAACAAGCAGGAGTAAATGGTGAACATCTCATCCTTGAGACTAACAATAAACAAGGTGCTTTCGGTAATGTATGGAGCGATAATGTAGGCAAGAATATAGCAACCAATGGACATCATGAGGCAATAAAAGTAGGTGATACCGTTTTTGATAATATGAATCCATCAGGTATTAAATACCAGGACTGGTTAAACGATCTATACTCCCCAGGTGAGTATGCAATTACTTCTACAAGGTTTTGATTATGAATGATATTATTAAGTTAATTGATATGATAGAAAAAAGACCGGCTCTATATTTGAGCAGGCATACTATATCAGCTCTAAAAGCGTTTTTAGATGGTTGGCAAATGAGAGAGCCTAAAGACATTGTTAATATGGAAGTTTTTGCAAATTTTCAATCTTACATTGAAGATTATTATGAAATAAATGGTCATTCCTGGGATAAAATAATATTACTGTTCTCTCAGGATGAGAGTGATGCATTAAGTGATTTTTTTGTCAGATATAAAGAAATGAAAATAATATATCGCCAGAAAAATGTGTGATATTTCTCAGCTTTTATTATGAAGTAGAATGGTGTTACCAGAAGATCACGATATGATGTATTAGTTGTAGACATGTATGAATGGAATCTACAGTGTGATTTGTTGGTTGGGTAGACTCTCTGTCCTTGACTATTAGGGTTGGCGGGAGTTGGTATTGATATTGCTAATAATGAAATTGTTGTATTAGATAAAACCCGAGCTTTAACAGATAATATTGACGAATATCATGGGTACGTACGTGATTGGGATGCTTTAGATAAAAAACAGCAGCCTGCGTTGACCAAATCTGGCAAGACAACAAGAAAAGGAAAAATTTGTGGTTGATGAAAATAAACTACATCTAGAAAAACTGCTTGACTCTGGTGATTCAAGCAAGCTAACTAAAACTCTTCTTTATATTTCCTATAATATAAGTGATGTGGAATGGGCTGGGGAAGAGCTAATGAGGATGGCAAATGATCCTGATGATGATATTAGTGGATTAGCTTTGACTTGTTTGGGACATTTAGAAAGGGTAAATGGAAAAAAAATAAAGATATAGTGATTCCTTTCTTAAAAAACAAAATAGCACGTTCAAATTAGATTATATCACCGAGAGCTGAAGATGCTCTTGATGATATTAATATGTTTACTTGACCATTGATTATGTTAAGGTCAGATATCTGAAAGAGAATGGCGGTTCCAGGTTGCCAGTGAGAGCGCACTGAATATACCAAAAGTCATCCCTAATATCCAGAGACCCGCACTTTCCTGTTATTACCGAATGTAAAAATAAAAGGTTTTATGAGTAAAACCCCACTAATCCCTTGTCGGGTTACTTTGATAAAGAAAAATCTGTTTATCGTGAATATCCAAATGAATTAATGATAGAAAATCCTGTTATTATTTCTGAAAACATTAGCGATGAATATCTTTTTTTCAATCGAGGAAGATATTAGCCGTGTCTTTGTTACTGATAAATTTAAGCAACGTGATGAAGAAACCGGGTTATTAGGCTTTGACTTTTCTGTTGAAATACCAACTTCATAATTTCAATAGCCGGGTAAGATCCTCTCAAATCTTCCCGGATTATTTTTTATTTACTCGCCGCCGTTCGATCCACTTAACAACCGCCCCCTTAACCACCTGCAGCACCTGGTAAAGCTGCTCGCGCAGCTCCTGCACTCGTCGCCGTCGGCGATCAGCACGATGCACCCCGCGAAATCCGCACCGTCACGCCGCGCCCGGTGTCAAAACCCGCCTCAGCCAGCCAGTCGCTCTTAAAGTGCAGGCCGGGTCTTTGTGAGTAACAGGTAGCCGGGCTGGGCGGAAACCCTCAACGGCAGGCGGACTGCGTACCGTTACGATGCGCAGCAGGATTATGTCGCACAGCGCACCACTGCCGGTATCACGGAGCATTTCAGCCGTGGTCTGACGGGGGAGCTGAAAGCGTGGCAGATAGCAGACCACGCCCCGCTGACCGTTGAACACGACCTGCGCGGCCAGGAAATCCGCCGGGCCAGCGCCGCCGGGTTTGACCAGCGGCAGGGCTGGACGCAGACCGGGATGCTGGCAGAGCAGCACAGCAGTGCCCTGCACCGCCAGTACCTGTATGACAAAGCGTACAACCTGACGATGACGGCCGACTCCCACCGGGGCACGATGGTCAACAGCCTGACGGCAAACGACCAGATAAACCACGCCACCTGGACGGGCAGTAAAAATGTGCCGATGCGTGAAGAGCGCCTGACCTGTGACCAGAGCCTGAATATCGCCCGCCGCCAGACATGGGTCAATGAGGTGATGGAAAGCGAAGCGCATCAGCGCCAGCAGCATGGCCGGGTGGTTTACCGGGAACACAGAACGTACCGTCACCTTACCTCGCGCATCCACCCCGATACCGGTAAACCACAGGACGGGCATTTCGTTAAAATCAGGACCGAAGAGGTCACCTGGCAATACGACGTTAACGGCCGTCTGGTGGAGAAAGCCATCGACAGGGGCGGCTACCGCCCTCTCCTCTGGCGCTACCGCTGGGATGCGCGAAGCCGGTTAACCGGGCTGGAAACACCGGACGGCGAACGGTGGGAGTACAGGTACGACCCGTTCGGCAGACGCATCAGTAAACGCTGCACGAACCGGGACAAACCCGGTATGGACTTTCACTGGAACGGCAACCAGATGGTGGAAGAAATTCCGGTCACCCCGGACGGTACGCCGGACCATGAAAACGCCATCCGCTGGATATACGAGCCGGGCAGCTTTACGCCACTGGCACGCTACGAGAAGGGGCAACTGCTCTATGCCATCACGGATACGGTTGGACGCATTCAGGAACTGCTGACCGAAGATGGCACACTCGTCTGGCGGGGTAAGCAACAGTTATGGGGCCGGGAGGAAGGCCGCCAGAAAGACGGTGCCCCCACCTGCCGTCTGCGCTTCCCCGGCCAGTACGACGATGACGAGTCGGGGTTGTTCTACAACCGCTTCCGGTACTATGATTGCGATACCGGGCAGTATCTGAGCGCGGACCCGGTGGGGTTATTGGGTGGGGTCAATCCGTACGGATACGTGGCTAATCCGCTGAGGTGGATTGACCCGCTGGGGCTGTGTAAAAAGGATGCACCAAAACCTTTTAAAGCATCACTTAACAGTATTGAAACTATATTTAAAGATCCAATGGTTTTAAAAGGGCATACACCAGAATCTTTATTAGGGGAATTAGGTAGCGTACCTATTGGTTGGATCTCGGGAGAAATGAGAAAATCTCGTAGCGCGGGAGGTTTTACTCTTCGTGAACTGAACACTAGAAGTACTGATGTAACTGACAGATATATTCAATATCATCCAGGTTCATCAAGACATTATAATGGAGCACCTTATTGGAAGGTCTCGTCTGGCTCTAAAGGAACTGTAAGGTTTCCGGTTGAAGGGAATTAACATGATAGATATAAGGTCTGAAATAAAACCAGCTAACGGATTGGGAGGAATTCTTCTTGGTGAGCCTTTGTTAAAATATGAATTTTTACTTAAAGGTAAATTTGTAAAATACAAACAGGATTCATTATTCTCTGTGAGATACTTACTACCCGACTACCCCATAGAGATAGGAATTGATATTAGAAGCGGAATTATTTATAAGATATCCGCAATCAATGGGTACTTAGGATTATATAAGAACTTAAGTGTCGGGTCGCCTATAAAAAAAATAGGGAGAGATTTTTTCTATGATGAATGTGACGAAGGTTTTGTTAGCAAAGAAGTACCAGGAATAATTATTGAACCAGACATTGACGATCCTTTGCCTGACGAGTTAAAAACCGCTCATATCGGTGTCATTTCTGTATACGACCCTAAATTATTTAATTATTGAAATTCTCAATAATACCCTAAAGGATCTCTTTCAACTTATCGGCTTTTGCGTTAACTGGCACCCATTAAAAATTCTAGTATAAAGTAATGGAGCAGCGCTCAAAAAATAATAAATAATCCTAACTAAATTCAACTAATCATTCTTATAACTTCAATACAAACGAGTCGGGGTTGTTCTACAACCGCTTCCGGTACTATGATTGTGATACCGGGCAGTATCTGATCGCGGACCCGGTGGGTTTAGAGGGAGGTATAAACTTCTATGCCTATACGCCAAATCCTCACTCTTGGATCGATCCGCTTGGTTCTACTGGCTGGCAAATCGATGGAGATAGGCCGACAGCTATATTGCAAGGTAGGCCTTTCAAAGAAAAATATTATAAAGATGGAAAAACAGGATTATGGTGGTCAAAAGATACAACCGGACATGGTGGTTCAGCCTATAAAATTTACACAGAAAATTCCACATCCCTGGAATGGATCGCAGATGCTGATAAAGATGGCCAGTTCATGCCAGATAAGCATAAAGGTGATACAGGGAAAAACATTGCCAAGAAGGATTGTAAAAGCATATCTGTCAAGAAATAGGGTTGCTTATGATTAATTCACCTGAAGAGTTTATAGAATTAAGAAATAGTGATACTTTCGTCAAATACAATAGAGCCAGCACAGAGGAAGCACCCATTTCGGTATGGAATGAAATCATTGCAAAAAATCCAGAAATGAGAGTTTGGGTGGCAAGGAATAGAACTATTCCTAGAGAAATAATAGGTCGTCTTTCAAAAGATAACGATCCTTTAGTACGGGATGCAATCTGCTCTAAATACCCACTTGACATAGATATATATCTTTTATTTTCTAGAGATTTAGATGAGGGTATTAGAACAAGATTAACATATAACAAAGGGTTACCTCTCGCTATTTTAAAAGAGATGTCTGAAAACGATCCTAGCGATTTTGTAAGATCTCAATCCTTGGATAAGTATAACCAACGGGTATCTTGAAATAGTAAAAAGCCGGGAGGAATATTAAATCTTCCCGGCTTATTTTTCTTTACCCGCCGCTGTTCAGCCCACTAAACAACCACCGCTTCCGGTACTATGATTGCGATACCGGGCAGTATCTGAGCGCGGACCCGGTGGGGTTATTGGGTGGGGTCAATCCGTACGGGTATGTGACAAATCCGCTGAGGTGGATTGACCCGCTGGGGTTGGTTTGTGTATGTATTCAGCCAGGTGGCAAAACCCCATATGATCGTATATTTACAGAGCATGGAGCGATAAGAGCGAATGAGCGTAATTTCACTTCCGACTTAGTTGATAGTATCATAAATAATAACAAAGCGAAAAGGGTTAAAGAAATTGATAAACAAACAGGCAAACCTGTCTGGCGCTATCAAGATAAACGAGGAAATACAATCATTACGGATGAATATACAAAAAAAATTATAACTGTATATTCTCACCCCAAAGGCACGAATGATGGTTCTTACATTCCGAAACAGAGGTGAAACATGTTTTGTGAAAAAATTAAAAATATAAATCTTATAACCGATCCAGGCATTTATTTTGAGATAAATGATTTCTTTTCATCTCAAAGTGATATTAATAATGTGGATATTGAAATAAATGAGAATGCATATATTGTTACATTTTCGATCGCCAAGAATAACATGCCAAAGTTGAAAAATATATTAACCACATTTGTTTCTTTCATTCAACACCCTCATCTAACTTGCTATACACGAACTATTGTTAATGAAAATATAACATATGAATTAATCACAGCCGACGAGGAATTAAATGGGTTTTATTGCGAACTAAACATCAAGGTTGAAAAAGTATAAGTAATCAGAACTATCTAAAGAGAAAAGCGAAAACGTTTAGCGTAATAATTCCCAAGATGAAAATAGAGCAGGAGTAGAATTCTCACCTATCCCTTCGGATACGTCGGAAACGATTAGCGACCCGCTGACAACAACAGTAATGCCCGTACGGCGGGAATCTCCCAAGCAAGACCCAACCAAGTCAATGGAAATGATTAGTGTATATATTTATTGGAACAGTGTAAAAGGCACGCTACGAGAAGGGGCAACTGCTTTATGCCATCACGGATACGGTGGGACGCATTCAGGAACTGCTGACCGAAGATGGCACCCTCGTCTGGCGGGGTAAGCAACAGTTATGGGGCCGGGAGGAAGGCCGCCAGAAAGACGGTGCCCCCACCTGCCGCCTGCGCTTCCCCGGCCAGTACGACGATGACGAGTCGGGGTTGTTCTATAACCGCTTCCGGTACTATGATTGCGATACCGGGCAGTATCTGAGCGCGGACCCGGTGGGGTTATTGGGTGGGGTCAATCCGTACGGGTATGTGACAAATCCGCTGAAGTGGATTGATCCGCTGGGGTTGACTAAAATTTTAACTGAGGGCTCAGTTTATCGGATGGGAAGTGGTACTGATTCAAATTTAACGCCACGTCCCGGTAAAGATACAAATACAGGATATCAACAACTATCGAAAAACCAAATGGGAAATATCAAACGCTTAACGTAAAAGTTCTCAATGAGAAAGGATTAGATATAGTTCAGGATGGTAAAAATCATGCTTCGGAAAGACCCGCAAACGATCCCGATATGTCAAAACTGAGAAAATGGGCTGAAACCCGTGGCACGGATAGAATATCGCCATTTACAAGGACAATAAAAGATTCATGTGGAGCCTAGTTTTATATGAACATACTTATTTTCAAAGAATTATGCACTTTGAAAGAAAAATGCAAACATCATTTCATTAAATCTATATCGATCGAGGTTAAAAATATAGATTCAAACTCAAAATTTTATTTTAGCATATTGATCACCGATACTTTAAAAGATGACATTGCATATGATGAGATAGTTATTGAAATATCATCAAGAGATGGAATAATTTATCACGCAGACCTTTCAGACTCATCAGGTTACATTTATATAGAAAAAAATAATATAGTCAATAAACACTTGCTGACTGATTTTGTTAGAAGGGCAGAAGAACAATTTGCCAATATTCAAAAGATATTAACAAAGTAAAACGTCATTTCCCTGCCAAGTTATGAAAGCACCTGCCGGAACACCAGACCTGGCAGTGCACGAACCGGGGCAAACCCGGTATGGACTTTCACTGGAACGGCGACCAGATGGTGGAAGAAATCCCGGTCACCCCGGACGGTACGCCGGACCATCAAAACACCATCCGCTGGATATACGAGCCGGGCAGCTTTACGCCACTGGCACGCTACGAAAAAGGACAAAAAATCGGCTGCCTGAAGGCAAAAACGGTGACACGGGTCCAAAAAATGGTATTTTAAATAAGACAAATCCAGAAACAGGCACATTACAGCAATCCAGACGATACGATGAGAATGGGAAGCCTGTTAAAGATATTGATTATGGACATGATCATGGCGCAGGAGATCCTCATGCACATGATTGGTCATATTCATCACCAAAAGCACCTAATAAAACAAGAGGTCCAGGAAGACCATTAGATCCAGGAGAATCAATATAATGTGTAATGTGGATCTACATGATGCCATTATTACTGGTGTCAAATCTAGGAATGAAGGTAACAATCTGATAATTAGCGTTAAAACAGAGGCAGGAGCATCTTACGAAGTCATATTCAGTAATATATATGACTGGGTGCTTACGCCATTCGAAAACCAAAACATTATATTTTCCATAGAAAAATACACAGTAATTCCTAAGTGGGTATCGGATGAATACGGACTCATGGATAATATACCTAGTGGAGTGTTTATTTTTGTCATAAATTCTAGTTGTGGAATGAATGGTTTTATATTTTCAAAGGAAATGAATATCAATAAATTATAGCGCATAAGGGATTTAATCTTAAGTTCGATATTTCTAAAATATTTGATAGAGTAAAAGCCGGGTAGGAAATTAACTCTTCCCGGCTCATTTTTTATTTACTCGCCGCCGTTCGATCCACTAAACAACCGCCCCCTTAACCCCCCTCCAGCACCTGATAAAGCTGTTCGCGCAGCGCCTGCACCTCGTCGCAGTCGGCGATCAGCACGATGCACCCCTGCGAAATCCGCACCGTCACGCCGCGCCCGGTGTCAAAGCCCGCCTCAGCCAGCCAGTCGCTCTTAAAGTGCAGGCCGGGTCTTTGTGAGTAACAGGCCAGCCGGGTTCGGTGGAAACCCTCAACGGCAGGCGGACTGCGTACCGTTACGATGCGCAGCAGGATTATGTCGCACAGCGCACCACTGCCGGTATCACGGAGCATTTCAGCCGTGGTCTGATGGGGGAGCTGAAAGCGTGGCAGATAGCAGACCATGCCCCGCTGAACTTTGAACACGACCTGCGCGGTCAGGAAATCCGCCGGGCCAGCGCCGCCGGGTTTGACCAGCGGCAGGGCCGGACGCAGACCGGGCTGGAAACACCGGACGGCGATCGATGGGAGTACAGGTACGACCCGTTCGGGCTGCGTAAAACAGTAGACCGCCGTAAACGTCACTATCCAGAATGAACAACCACACCAGGCCACGACACTCACAAAAGCAACCAAGTAGTCGACGTTATTACCTTAATAAGTCTTACTTCCTGATTTAACAAAAGTATACAGCCACTTAACGGCAAAGACGCTTCACGTAAAAGGAGTCTGATTTCACGAGCCCGCTCTATAATTTAAGGGTGTTGCATTCCGGCCAACAGCAGTCTGCTCGACACTGCATTCCCCTCCCCTTTGGCCTAAAGTTTTTGCTGACAGCGCCGATAATTCAGTGAGGCTCTGTCCTCACGCTGTTAATTTTTTCTTAACAACAGGATGATCGAAATGGATAGCTCGCAGATCGTATCATTATCAACCAGTCTTAATTCCTACCAGCTTAACAGTCAGGTAAGTACGCTGGTTCTGAGAAAAGCACTGGACGCACAGGAGTCGGCCGCCGTTGATCTCATCAACCAGATCCCGCAGTTGCCTTCAAATCCGGCTATTGGTCGTAATATCAATACTACCGCCTAGTCAGGCTTGCCCGATGGCGCGCAACATCTGATGATTTGAACCCTCTGGCAAAACATGACAGCAAGCCCGCCGTTAATCTCAGCGGGCTTTTTTGTGCCCTGCTTACAGCAGGCGGGAAGATGTGGCGGGCAGGCTCAAATTCACCGGCATGCCGGAACGGCGTTCCAGCACGTCATTCGCCTGATTGAGGTCAACATCGTCAGCGTTAATCACAGCACGTACTGCCGGTGTTATCGACAACGGAACTTTCTTATCTGATTCAAACTCTGCACGATTGCGTGACAAAGGTTCATGGACCTCCACCCAACGACTGCCATCGGGTTCAACGGTTGCCTTCACCGACTGATCGATAATCTGCACCCGTGTGCCTACCGGGACATTATCAAACAGATATTTTATGTCTTTAGCCCGTAAACGTATGCAGCCCTGACTGACGCGCAGCCCGATACCAAAGTCAGCATTGGTTCCATGAATAGCATAGAGCCGGCCAATATAAATAGCATAGAGTCCCATCGGATTATCCGGTCCGGCAGGCACCATCGCAGGCAACGTAATTCCCTGTTTCGCATACTCACGACGCGTGTTAGGGGTCGGTGACCAGGTTGGCCCTTGCTGTTTACGCTCGACGGTCGTCACCCAGTTGCGCGGGGTTTCACGCCCGGCCTGACCGATACCAATCGGCAGTACCTCGACCGTGTTTCCCCCTTTCGGGTAGTAATAAAGACGCATTTCCGCCACGTTGATCACAATGCCTTCACGCACCGTGGCCGGCAGAATAAGTTGCTGCGGGATGGTCAACTGCGTTCCGGCTTTAGGCAGAAAAGGATCTACTCCGGGATTGGCCTCCAGCATATTGCTCAACCCCTGTCCGTACTGCGCCGCAAAAGCTTCAAGGGGCTGAATGTTTCCAGCAGGAACAGTAATAACCTGCGTGCTTCCCACCAGTCGGCTCCCTTCCGGCGGAAGCGGGTAGCTTACGGCCAGCGCACTCTGACTGGCGAACAGAATAAAAAGTCCATAAAACAGTTTCATACGACGCATGATTTCCTTTCCTCAGACGCGACGGGCGTAACCTAAGCATAGCGGTTTTTACTTATTTTCTCGCTTAACCGTATAAGTAGCGGTTTTAGCCGGTGCCAGCATGGCATTGAACTACGCCCCTTGCGTGCAGTTTCAATCCAGCGTAGGCTTACAGCCAATTAAAACCGATCGGTCTAAATTATGAGTCGTGAAACACTCCCAGTGCAGAAACCCCGTCGTGGAAGGCCGCCTAAGGTCGAACGCGAATTTACCGACACCCGGCAGGAGCTGATTCGTTCCGGGCTTGCGGTGCTGACGGAAACGGGGTATCTGTCTGCCGGTATTGAGGCGGTGATTAAAAACATCGCGGTACCGAAGGGATCGTTTTACCACTGCTTTAAGAGCAAACAGGAATTTGGCCTGGCGGTACTTGCCGCCTACGGCACCTACTTTGCGCATAAACTAGACAAACACCTGCTCAACAGTGACATGCCACCGCTCGACAGAATGACGGCATTTGTTCTCCATGCGGGACAGGGGATGGCGAAATATCAGTTCCGTCGTGGGTGCCTTGTGGGCAACCTGCTGCAGGAATCGCCGCTTCTGCCCGACGAATTCCCCGTACAGCTAAAGGCCATTCTTAACGAGTGGGAAACCCGTGTCGCCCGCTGTTTCACCCAGGCGCAGTCACAGGGTGCTATTGCGCCCGATGCCTCGCCTGAGAAACTGGCCCGTGTGTTCTGGACAGGCTGGGAGGGCGCGGTAATGCGCGCAAAACTCTGCCAGTCTGCCGATCCGCTGAACCAATACTGGGAGTTCTTTTTGCACAGTATTACTAAAATAACACCTGCACAGGACGGCCCCGACGCCGAAAATCACACTCAGACGAGGAAAACTCCGTCATGAAAGCTTTAGTTCTGGAACAGACTGAAAACAAAACCCTGGCAGCCGTAAAAGAAATCGCCCTGCCTGCTCTTGCCGACGGCGATGTACTGGTCGACATCGACTGGTCCAGCCTTAACTATAAAGATGCTTTGGCTATTACCGGCAAAGGTAAAATCATTCGCCAGTTCCCGATGGTTCCAGGCATCGATTTTTCCGGCATCGTCAGCGAAAGCCGCGATCCGCGTTTTGTAGCAGGTCAGCCCGTGCTCCTGACCGGTTGGGGCGTGGGTGAAAACCATTGGGGTGGACTGGCAGCCCAGGCCTGCGTGAAAGGCGACTGGCTGGTCAGCCTGCCGCAGACGCTCAGTGCCCGTAACGCAATGATCATCGGTACTGCGGGCTTCACCGCCATGCTGTGTGTCGATGCGCTGGTAGAAGCAGGCATTAAACCTGAAAGCGGCAACGTTCTGGTGACGGGTGCCAGCGGCGGCGTGGGCAGCACGGCGGTGGTACTGCTGAAAGCGCTGGGCTATACCGTTGTCGCCGTCAGCGGGCGTGAATCCACTCATGATTACCTGCGACAGCTGGGGGCAGACGATATCCTGTCACGCAGCGAGTTTGAAGAGACCCGACCGCTGGAAAAACAGCTGTGGGCCGGTGCTGTCGATACTGTCGGTAACAAAGTGCTGGCGAAAGTGCTGGCACAAACGCAGTATCGTGGTTGTGTCGCAGCCTGTGGTCTGGCGGGCGGTTTTGAACTGCCGACCACCGTGATGCCGTTCATCCTGCGTAACGTGCGGCTACAGGGTGTGGACTCCGTAATGGTGCCCACCGCCGAGCGTGCTGCCGTCTGGGAACGTCTGGCAAGCCTGTTGCCGGCGAGCTATTACCAGCAGGCCGCCACCGAAATTGAACTGGAACAGGCGCCTGCCTTCGCAGCCGACTTCCTGAGCAATAAAATCCAGGGTCGTACGCTGGTTAAAATCAACGGCTAATTTACCCTCTCCGGTATGGCATTCGTCATACCGGAACCTCAGGCCAATCCTAAAACCTGCTCTGCTCTTTTTGTTTCACAAAGCTGTGACATACTGTTGTTCACAGCCGCACACCCGTGGAACAAGGAGTACATGATGGATAATAAGGGTGCCAATCTGACCCCTGAAGAGGCGCTGGACCAACTGGAAGCGCTCTATGACCAGTCTGTTAATAATCTTCGTGATGCCATTGGCGTTTATATCGAAACCGGTTCGCTTCCTTCCCCTGAAGCCCGAATTAAAGGCCTGTTCGTATACCCTGAGCTTTCCGTCAGCTGGGATGGCAGCGCGACCAATCCAACCAAAACCCGTGCCTACGCGCGTTTCACCCATGCCGGTTGTTACACCACGACCATCACCCGTCCGACGCTGTTCAGACAGTATCTTCATGAACAGTTAACCCTGCTCTGCCAGGATTACGGGGCACAGATTGAAGTGAGGCTTTCTGCCCATGAGATCCCCTACCCGTACGTTATTGACGGTTCGGAGCTGACCCTCGACCGCTCCATGAGCGCCGGGCTGACCCGCCATTTCCCGACCACCGAGCTTGCCCAGATTGGTGATGAAACCGCAGATGGCCTTTTTCATCCGACCGAGCTCTATCCGTTGTCACACTTTGATGCCCGTCGGGTAGATTTTTCCCTGGCCCGCCTGCGTCATTACACCGGCACGCCGGTAGAACATTTCCAGCCGTTTGTTCTGTTTACGAACTACACCCGTTATGTGGATGAGTTCGTGCGCTGGGGATGCAGTCAGATCCTCGATCCTGAAAGTCCCTACGTCGCGCTCTCCTGCGCCGGGGGCCACTGGGTCACCGCCGACACCAACGCGCCGGAAGAAGCTATCTCCGATCTGGCGTGGAAAAAGCATCAGATGCCCGCCTGGCACCTGGTCACCGCCGACGGACAGGGCATTACGCTTATCAACATTGGTGTTGGTCCCTCAAATGCGAAAACTATCTGCGACCATCTGGCGGTTTTACGCCCGGATGTGTGGATGATGATCGGCCACTGTGGTGGCCTGCGCGAAAGCCAGTCGATTGGCGATTACGTGCTGGCGCATGCTTACCTGCGCGACGACCACGTACTGGATGCGGTGCTGCCGCCGGACATTCCCATCCCGAGCATTGCCGAAGTACAACGTGCGCTGTACGACGCCACCAAAACAGTGAGCGGGATGCCGGGTGAAGAGGTAAAACAGCGGCTGCGCACCGGCACCGTTGTGACCACCGATGACCGTAACTGGGAGCTGCGTTATTCCGCCTCTGCGCTGCGTTTTAACCTCAGCCGTGCGGTGGCGATTGATATGGAAAGCGCCACCATCGCCGCCCAGGGTTATCGCTTCCGCGTCCCTTATGGCACGCTGCTGTGCGTTTCCGATAAGCCCCTGCACGGTGAGATTAAACTACCCGGTCAGGCTAACCGTTTTTACGAAGGCGCAATCTCTGAACACTTGCAGATTGGCATCCGGGCTATCGATCTTTTACGTGCCGAAGGTGACAGGCTGCATTCGCGTAAACTGCGAACGTTTAACGAACCCCCTTTCCGTTAATCACGATGACAATAAAAAAATAAAGAAGGATTTTTATGCAAAACCCAACCCCTCTTACCGCATTGCGGACGCTGCTGGCGGCCATGGATGTCGACGGTATGATTGTGCCGCGTGCAGATGCATACCAGAGCGAAGACTGTGCCCCTCATGATGACAAACTCGCCTGGCTCACCGGTTTTACCGGCTCTGCGGGCCTGGCGCTGGTGCTGCGTGACCGGGCGCTGATCTTTGTTGACGGACGCTACCAGGTTCAGGTGCGTAACGAAGTGGATACTAATGATTTTGAGATCCACCATCTGCACAACGAACCGCTGCCCGAGTGGCTCAATACCTTCCTGCCGGCGGGAAGTCGCATTGCCTTTGAACCTATGCTAATGGTGAACAGCCAGTTCACTGCGCTTGATGCCACCCACTGCGAACTGGTCGCGCTGAGCGAAGATCCGTTCAATGCTATCTGGCTGGATCGTCCGGCACCGCCGTGCGGGACGATTCATGAGATGCCGGTCGCGATAAGCGGAGAAAGCAGCAGCGATAAACGGCAGCGGATTGCTGCCGTGCTGGCAGAAAAAGGAGCTGATCTGCTCGCCATTACCCAGCCGGATAACATCGCCTGGCTGCTGAATATTCGTGGTTCAGACGTGGCGATGAATCCGATCGCGCACTCCTTCGCCCTGCTCAGCCGCGACGGTGAACTTGAGTGGTTCGTTGATCACGCTAAAACGCACAACCTCTCCGGGACGCTGAAATCGTCGCTGCGACTCTCTGCCTGGCACAATTTTCTGCCGCATTGCCAGCAGATTGCGCCGGGGAAAAAAGTGATGCTGGATGGCGACGGCGCACCGGTCGCGCTGCGCTTTGCTATTGAACAACATGGCGGGGAGATCCTCTGGCATGCCGATCCCGTTACTTCCATCAAAGCACACAAAAACGCCGTTGAGCTAGAGGGCTACAGAGAGTGTCATCGTCAGGATGGCGCAGCATGGGTGAACTTTCTGGCCTGGCTTGCCGATGAAGTGCCGACCCGGGAGGCCGCAGGCCAACCGCTGACGGAGCTTGAAGCCCAGCAGAAACAACTCTATTTCCGCCAGCAGCAACCCGGATTTATTCAGCAGAGTTTTCACACCATTTCGGCGTCTGCCAGTAACGCCGCCATGTGTCACTATCACTCAAGTGAGGCGACCAACACCGCCATTACCGGCGCGAATTTTTACCTGAACGATTCCGGCGGGCAATATCACAACGGCACCACAGACGCCACGCGTACCCTCTCATTCAGGACATTGTCAGAGGCACATCGTCTGCACTATACCGCCGTACTGAAAGGCTTTTTATCGATGCTGACGCTGCAATTTCCAGGCGGTACTCAGGGGCACCAGATTGATGCCTTCGCCCGTCGTGCCCTGTGGGAGTTAGGTCTGGATTACGACCACGGCACCGGACATGGTGTTGGACACCAGTTGTTGATCCATGAACAACCCCAGCGAATTGCCAAAAAGGTGAATCCGTGGCCACTGGTCGCCGGCAACATTATGACCATCGAGCCGGGCTATTATCTTGCTGACCATTATGGCATCCGTATAGAAAATCAGGCCGAAGTAGTGGAAAGCCGCCCGGGTTTTTGTCGTTTTCGCTCTCTGACACTTATCCCTATTGATTTACGTCAGGTTGAACGTGCGTTGCTCAGTGAGCAAGAGATAGTGTGGCTCAATGATTACCATCACCTGGTGCGGGAAACCCTGATGCCGCTGGTGGACAGTAACGCACGCGCCTGGCTGACGGCCGCAACGGAACCCTTTTAACGGTTGAGCCTTACTTTCACCCTGTAGTGCCCTGGCGTTACAGGGTCGTATCGCCCGAGGCTGCGAGGATCTTGCCCGACCAAACAGTGGCGAGCATCCGAAACCAGAAAGCAAAAAGCCTGCTTAAGTTTCCTTAAGCAGGCTTTTCAAATTTGGCTCCTCTGACTGGACTCGAACCAGTGACATACGGATTAACAGTCCGCCGTTCTACCGACTGAACTACAGAGGAATCGTGTGAACGAGGCGCATATTAACGATGGCTCCCGCCCTTGTCAAAGGCTGTTTTCACAAAACCGTTCGTTTGCCGATTTATTCTCCACTCTGTGGGAAAATGAAGCGGTTACGTCTGATCGCGCGGGATTTTTGGGTATTTCCACAGCCAACGGCCACTTACCATTCGCCAGTAAAAGAGCGCACCGCGTACCGCCCAGTCGAGCACCATGCCAAGCCAGACGCCCACCACGCCCATCCCGAGCATGATCCCAAGGGTGTAACCTGCAACGACGCGACAGCCCCACATCCCGAGCATTGATACCCACATAGCAAAACGGGCATCACGCGCCCCTTTCTGCCCGGCAGGCAGAACCCATGAAGCGGCCCAGATGGGCATAAACGCGGCGTTAAGCCAGAGGAGGGTCTTCACGACCTCTTTCACATCCTCTTCATGGGTATAGAACGAAGCCAGTAGCCCGGCAAAAGGTGCCGTGCCCCAGGCTATCAGCGTAAGCACAATCGTCGACAGCCAGAACACATGGCGCAGCTGCCGCTCAGCTTGCCCTCTTTGCCCTTTGCCCAGACGTTTACCGGTAATAATGGTGGATGCCGAGCCAAGGGCATTACCCGGCAGGTTAATCAGTGCGGCGACTGAGAAGGCGATAAAGTTGCCCGCGATAACGTTAGTGCCCATCCCCGCCACGAACATCTGCGTCAGCAGTTTCCCGCCGTTAAACAGCACCGATTCGATGCTTGCCGGGATACCAATTCCCATCACTTCCCAGATAATGGCGAAGTTAAGCGGTTGGAAGTAACTTTTCAGGCTGATGCGTAGCGCCGGATTAAAGCCAATCATCAGCACCCAGATAATGGCTATTGCACCAATGTAGCGGGAAATGGTCAGCCCCAGCCCTGCACCGGCAAACCCCATACCCGGCCAGGAGAAAAGGCCATAGATCAGCACGCTACTGATAATAATATTGAGGATGTTCATCCCCCCGTTAATCAGCAGCGGAATTTTCGTGTTTCCGGCACCACGCAGCGCACCGCTGCCAATCAGCGTAATGGCCGCCGCCGGATAGCTCAGCACCGTCAGTTCGAGGTAGGTGAGCGCCAGCGCCTTCACCTCAGGAGTGGCTGCACCAGCAATAAAATCGATGATTTGCGTACCAAAGGCATGGATCACCGCCGCCAGCAGCACGGCAAAAATGGTCATGATCACCAGCGACTGTCGCGCTGCCGCCCTTGCCCGGCGTTTGTCGAGTTTACCGAGGCTAAAGGCCACCACCACTGTGGTCCCAAGATCGATAGCGGCAAAAAAAGACATCACCACCATATTGAAGCTGTCCGCCAGTCCGACGCCAGCCATAGCTTCTTTCCCCAACCAGCTCACCAGGAAGGTGCTAAGCACGCCCATCATCAGGACGCAGGTATTTTCAAGGAAGATCGGGACAGCCAGCGGGGTGATTTCTCGCCAGAAAAGGACTTTATAGCTCTTGCGTTTGGCGTACCAGGGCGTGCGCATGACGGCCTGGCGTATTGGGGCGACGACGTTCAAAATTGACCTTAACGAGAAAGATGAAACTTCATTTCAAATGATGGGGGAGAAAAGCTGATCCTGCAAAGCATTTCCAAAAAATTGTAGGTAATTACAGCAAAGTGACGGGAATTGCGCCAGTTGCACCACGGGAACAGAAATGAAGTTTGACAAAAGTTTTTTCGCCGCTAAGATACGACTCCACACCGATTCCTCTGTAGTTCAGTCGGTAGAACGGCGGACTGTTAATCCGTATGTCACTGGTTCGAGTCCAGTCAGAGGAGCCAAATTTAAAAAGCCTGCTTAAGGAAACTTAAGCAGGCTTTTTGTTTTGCTCGCGCGAGGCACCCCACCTTTTGTCCTGATAAAGGGCAATCTCACCCCCCACGCAAGTTCCTCAGCGCGAGGGTAACAGGCGGCCAGGGTGTGCCTGTCGCTGTGTCACCCCCGCAAAGCGCCAGCTTTTTTCCCCTGAGGCGTTGAGACAGTAAAAGGGCTTACGCTGACTGCACGCAGCGGGCTCAGGCAGACACCTGAGCGTTACCGGGTCGCGTCTCTGGCTAACGTGCGCGCAAGGATGGAGGAATATAAGGGTTTTCCTCCAAGGAATTGTGCCAGCAACGTAGCCCCCAGACAGGTGATAATCATGGGCAGAATTAACTGGTAGTTATCTGACATCTCCAGCACCAGCACAATGCCCGTGAGGGGTGCCCTGACGGAAGCCGCAAAGAGCGCCCCCATACCGGCTATCGCAAACGTACCGGCCTCAAGGCCATAAGCAGGAAACAGATCCGAGGCCCCGACGCCATAAGCGGTTCCCAGCACGGTGCCTAATGCAAGCATGGGCGCAAATATGCCACCAGGCGCCCCCGAACAGAAGCACAGCAGTGTGGCCAGCAAACGCACCAGGAACATCACAATGAGGGCGTAAAGGGTAAAATCGCCTTTCGCCACATCTGGTATAAGCTCAAAGCCACCGCCGGTACCTGGGGTATAAAAGAGCGCCAGAATACCGCAGCATCCGCCAATAACCCCGCCAGTTGCAACAGCGCGCCAGCTGCGTCCGGCGTAAAGCCGTCCAAAAGCATCCTGAAATATAAAAACGAGGCGGTTAAATAAGACACCGATCAACCCAAATACCATGCCCAGAACGAGGTAAAGCCAGAGTGTATTCACTGGCGCGCTGGCTAACTGCCCTACTGCAATGACCGGGCTCTCGCCATTGAACAGGCGAAACACAATACTGGCCATGATCACGCCAATGAAAACGGCTTTAATGGAAATTAAGTTGTAGCGGAACTGCGGCCTCATCTCTTCTAGGATGAACAGAATGCCGGCGAGAGGAGCATTAAAGGCGGCAGCTAACCCCGCGGCCGCCCCCGTCGCCAGTAAGGAATGGCGCGCGTCGCTGTGCTTAACCCCCAGCAGGTCAGTCACCATCCTGCCGATATTGCCGCCAAGCTGTACCGTCGGGCCTTCTCTGCCCAGTACCATGCCTGCCCCCAGCGTTCCCATGCCGCCAAAGAATTTCACCGGAATAACGCGCCACCAGCGAACGGGACGCAACTCCTCCAGCGCCCCTTCAATCTCCGGAATACCGGAGCCGGAAGCTTCAGGAGCAAAACGTCTGACAAGGAAATAGCCGCCCACGGCCAACAGGCCGGAGGTAACAAACGCTATAGCCCATAACACCCACCCGCGAAAGCCGGACTCGACAAGGACACCGGCGCGTAGATGTTGAACGGCATTCACGGCGCGAAAAAAAGCCACACCAACAAGGCCAACCAGCGTGCCGACAACCGCAGCGCAGGCCAGCACCGCAACAGGCGTTCTGTCACGATGCAGCAACGCCCTGAACATACTGTTTCGGGCACGCTCGGTTTGTGGAACATGCACCTCTGAGGACTGTGGATTAATCATGAGTGGTAATGACATCTTGTTCTTAAGAGGGCGAAGATTTTATCCCGCTTTCGAAACCTGGACAAAAAAATCTCACCCTGCGCTTCGCCGTTCTCTGTAACGACCGCCCTCGCCGCGCCTGATGAAATGCTTTATTCCCCCCGGCCCTGCGCGTTATTCTCCAGCCTTTGGCATTCATTGCGCTGATCGTTGAGGGGAAAATGGAACGTTTGTTTGTATACGGTACGCTACGACCGGGGCAGGTTAATGCGCACATTCTGGCGAAGATCGGCGGCGAGTGGCAGCCCGGCTATGTCCTGGGCACCTTTTACGAGCGTGGCTGGGGCGCGGCGGCAGATTTTCCCGGCATCGTGCTTGATGACAACGGGCCGCGGGTAGAAGGTTTCCTGTTTACCTCCCGGGACCTTGAGGCGCACTGGCCGATGCTGGATGCGTTCGAAGAGGGTTACGATCGCGTCAGCGTGCAGGTGACGACCAAAGAGGGTCAGCAGCTCACCGCGTGGATTTATCAGCTCTGCCCACGCACGTTGTGATAACTGCCGGTCCTAACAAGCCCCGCAGCAGGTCAGCCTGCGGGGCGTTTTTATATACGCTTACTCAGTCGCGCCAGCCCATAGCCGGTGCCACGTGTTTCAGAATGGCGTCAATGACATGCACGTTATAATCCACCCCTAACTGGTTGGGTACGGTCAACAGCAGAGTATCCGCTTCAGCAATGGCTTCATCTCTCTTCAGCTGTTCAATCAGTTTATCCGGCTCAGCCGCGTAGCTGCGCCCGAAGATGGCCCGCGTCTTCTCATCGAGGAAGCCGACTTTATCGCTGTCACTACCGCTGCCGCCAAAATACGCACGGTCGCGGTTGTCCATCAGCGCGAAAATACTGCGGCTGACGGAAACACGCGGTGTGCGGGTATGACCGGCCTCTGCCCAGGCTTCACGATAGGCCCGGATCTGTTTCGCCTGCTGAATATGAAACGGCTCGCCGGTTTCATCGTCTTTCAGCGTCGAACTTTGCAGGTTCATGCCCAGTTTTGCCGCCCAGACCGCCGTTGCGTTCGAACCGGCACCCCACCAGATTCGCTCACGCAGGCCTTCAGAGTAAGGTTCCGGGCGCAACAGTCCTGGCGGGTTCGGGAACATCGGCTGCGGGTTCGGTCTGGCAAAGCCTTCACCGCGTAGCGTGTCCAGTAGCACTTCGGTATGACGACGCGCCATGTCTGCTTCACTTTCGCCTTCCGCAGGCTGGTAGCCAAAGTAACGCCAGCCGTCGATGACCTGCTCCGGTGAGCCGCGACTGATACCGAGCTGTAAACGTCCGCCGGAGATCAGATCGGCTGCACCGGCATCTTCTGCCATATAGAGCGGGTTTTCGTAACGCATATCGATAACGCCGGTACCAATCTCTATCTTGCTGGTTCTGGCACCAATGGCCGCCAGCAGCGGGAAGGGAGAGCTCAGCTGACGTGCGAAATGGTGCACCCTGAAATAGGCGCCGTCTGCCCCCAGCTCTTCAGCCGCCACGGCCAGATCGATGGATTGCAGCAGCGCATCCGCCGCCGAGCGGGTGCCGGACTGCGGTGAGGGTGTCCAGTGGCCAAATGACAAAAAGCCGATCTTCTTCATGGCGTTTGAATCCTTATTTTCAGGGACAAGATTGCAGACAGGCTTTATTGCCTCAGATGCCTCTACTCTACCCACTCACGGATGAGAATAAATACCTTTTGTTTAACGATAAGATTCAAATTAATTGATAAAGACACAGCTAAAAAAGCGAACGACTGCTCAGGCGTGACGGGAGAGCGAAACCGGAACTAAAGTGATGCCCTGGTTTTTGGTGCTTAACTGACGATTGCAGTTACGCCATCTTCAGTGCGTAACCACCTTGGCGCATGCATCTCTTCGGCAAAGAACCACACCAGGTCACACAGAAGCCCGCGCACCGTTTTTTCCAGCGCCGGAGGCAGAGATGCCTCATGGAGCAGTGCACTCAGCGCAAGGCAATAGTCGCAGAGTTGATCGGCCTCGGGCTCAAAGCGCGGCGTGCGTTCAGGCAGCGTATCCACGGTAAAGGTCGCCACCAGATGCGCGGGAATGGCTTCATAAAGCATCGGGCGGAGTTGAGACAGGCTGGTGTGCAGGAAGTGACAAATAACGCGTCGCTCAGCAGCGTCTTTGTTATCGATAAGCAGTGATGCGTACTCATCGCAGTCATCAGCGAGATCAATAAAGTCGGGTTTTACAGGGTGTTGAAGGGTCATTAGTGGGTAAGTCTGGTTGGGGGTCGTCGCCATACACCAGCCTCCGGAAAGAAAATAAAGTGAAGTCGTTCAGGGCTCCAGTCCCGGCACCTGCGATGAAAAGTGCGGGCACAAGATACCCTGTTAAGTTATTGACAGCAAGGGAGTTTCTGGAAGGTGACTCGCAAAATCAGAAAGGCAATCACTTCACCTGCCGGAGCGCTTCTTCCATCAGTTTTGCCAGCATTACGCGTGCGCTGTGAACCGCCTCGCCACCCTGTCGTTCCTGAAGCGTTATGCCAAGATTACCCGCAGAGGGCAGTATCGGGCCCACGCTCTGCAGGTTGTCCGGCATACCGATGCGCGTACGCAGTGTGATCCCCAGTCCCGCCTGTACCGCTGCCCGGATACCGCTCAGGCTGTGGCTGACGAACACGATGCGCCAGGGAATACCTGCTCTGTCGAGACAGGCAGTGGCGCGACTGCGCATCAGGCAGGGGTGTTCAAACATCACCAGCGGCAGGGGGTCGCCGGCGGCAAGCAGCGCGGCTACATCCAGCTCCGGATGCTGGAGCCAGATCATTTCACACTGCCCGACAAGCTTACCGGCAGGCGACGTGTGCTCCGGTTGCCAGAGCAGCGCCATGTCCAGCGTGTCGTCATCCAGCGCCGATAACAGCGCCTGGTTGCGATCTACGCGGGCGATAATGCGCAGCCCCGGATGGTGACGTCGGAATGCACCGAGGATGCCGGGCATCAAAGACTCGCCAAAGTCCTCCTGCATCCCGATGCGCACCTCTCCCTGAAGCAACTCCCCCTTCATCGCCCGCTGCGCCTCGTCGTTAAGGGCCAGCAGACGCCGCGCGTAGCCCATCAGGATCTCGCCATGATGGGTGAGTTCAAGATGGCGTCCGCGTTTAACGACCAGCTCGCTGCCGCACTGCATCTCAAGCTTCCTGAGCTGGGCGCTGACGGCAGACGTGGAACGACACAGACGGGTTGCCGCCTGCGCAAAGCTCCCCGCCTCGATACCGGTCACAAAGCTTCGCAAAGCATCAAGGTCGAGGGTTACGGGAAGTTTGTCCATAATCGTCCTGAAATGCGGGATGGTGAGTCGCGAATAATTTGATTTTCAGGATGACACTATCGCGCCAGGATGGATTTACTGTCAACACGGAGAGAGCACGATGAAACCATCCCTGGACCGAAACACACTCACCCGCGTCGCCCCCAAGCTGGCTGAACTCAGTCAGGACGTCCTGTTTAACGATATCTGGCAACGTGACATCCTTTCGCCGCGTGAACGCAGTTTGGTAACCCTCGGTGCGCTGACGGCGCTCGGCCGCGTGCAGCAAATCCCCTGGCACATTAACTTTGCACAACAAAACGGGTTGAGCCGGGAAGAGATCGCTGAAGCTTTCACTCACCTTGCGTTTTACGCAGGCTGGCCCGCTGCCGTCACCGCCCTCGGCTGCCTGGATGAGGAGCAAAGCTGATGCCCTTTACCCGAATCACCCTGCGCGAGGGGTACAGTGATGCGCAACTTAAACTGATTTCCGCCACCCTGCATCACTGTCTGGTAGAGGAATTCGCCGTGCCGCCTGACGACCGTTTTCAGGTTTTCGAAACGCTCCCGGCCCGCCAGCGCGTTTTTGATAAGCACTATAAAAGCGGCGGGCGCAGCGATGATTTTATTCAGTTTCATATTTTTGCCGGAAAACCGCGCACCAAAGCGCAGAAACAGAACTTCTTCCGTTTACTGAGCGCACGCCTGAACACGCATCTGAATATTCAGCCGGACGATGTGATGGTGATAATTCAGTTTAATACCGCTGATGAGTGGAGTTTCAGCCACGGGCACATGCTTTCTGAGGAGGCGTTATGATCGTCATGCAGTACCGTTTTACGCTGCCCGCCGATTACGATATGGCGGTGATTGAGCAGCGCATTGCCGCAAGTGGCGCGAAGCTGGACGGTTTTCCCGGCCTGCTGTTCAAAGCATTTCTCTTCTCCCGCCGGGAAGAGCCCCATATCAGTGAGAACCGTTATGCGCCGCTATATCTCTGGCAGAACGCGCAGGCAATGGCGCGCTTCCTGCAGAGCGCGGGCTTTAAAAAACTGACCGACGATTTTGGCTGGCCGGCGATCGACAGCTGGCTCGCCCTTCGTGTACCAGAGGTGGAGATGGTGAAAAAGGCGTCCTGGTTGTCACTCACAAAAATCCCGGTGCTGCCCCATGCGGATTTAGCCTCACTGCCTCTGCAAAGCCCGCTCTGCGCCTGGGATGTCAGCCGCTGGCAGTTGTTGCAGGTGGACGTGGGTGATGCACCTTTGGCAGGCCGGGAGAATTATCGTATTGGGTATGTGGCGACGGGTGCGTAGTAAAGTGATGCGCTGATATTCACCCTCACCCCGGCCCTCTCCCTGAGGGAGAGGGAGAAAAACGGGCAGAGACGCTACATCAGAAGCACATTCGTCAAAGCAAAAAAACCCGCCGCAGCGCTGAGGAAGCCCCAGTAATGTTACGTTTTACAGCGATATCACGGAGAAATGAGAATAAAGCCGTCACCGCGATGACAGTGTCCGGCTGAAAATCGATGAGGCGTTGACGGATGACCGTGGCCGCTCGCAGGGAAGCGGGCGGAGGGGATAGCCTACAAGGATCCAGGCTGGTCCCCGACCCGATAGTCAGACGACATAAGCCGAATGCACCGCGTCAGCGGCGATTTTCCTTGCCGGGAGCCCGGGTCGCCAGGGTGGTGGCGGTGAACCACCCTGGCACGTTCACGGGTTCTGTCGCTACAGACAAGCAGGGAACATAAGGTGAACGGAATGCCCACAAGCGCCGCATATTTCCCCTCACCCAGGCCCTCTCCCCAAAGGAGCGAGGGGACTTTCCGTGCGCGTATTATTTTGCAGGGATCCCTCAGTGCCGCAGCGTGGTTAGGATTGTTACGCTTTTGCACGACTGGCAATGATATCGTCCGCCACGTTGCGCGGCGCTTGCGCATAGTGATGGAACTCCATGCTGTAGGTGGCGCGGCCTTGTGACATGGAACGCAGCGTGGTCGAGTAGCCGAACATTTCGGCCAACGGCACAGCAGCACGAATAATCTGGCTGCCGAAGCGCTCTTCCATCCCCTGAACCATTCCGCGACGAGAAGAGAGATCGCCCATAATGTTCCCGGCATACGCGTCTGGTGTTTCCACTTCCACATGCATCACCGGCTCCAGAATCGCCGGGTCCGCTCTGCGCGCTCCCTCTTTGAAGCCGAAGATGGCGGCCATGCGGAACGCCATTTCCGAGGAGTCAACATCATGATACGAACCAAACGTCAGGGTCACTTTCACGTCCACTACCGGGTAGCCTGCCAGCACACCGCTGTTCATGGCCTCACGCAAGCCCTTTTCCACAGAAGGAATATACTCGCGCGGTACCACGCCGCCTTTGGTGGCATCCTCAAACACAAAGCCACTGCCCGGCTCCAGAGGTTCGAGGCTGAGCACGACATGGCCGTACTGCCCCTTACCGCCTGACTGGCGCACAAACTTGCCTTCCACCTCTTTCACCGCTTTACGTAACGTCTCGCGGTAGGTGACCTGTGGACGACCGATGTTCGCTTCCACACCAAACTCACGTTTCATACGGTCAACGATAATCTCCAGGTGCAGCTCGCCCATCCCGGAAATAATGGTCTGGCCGGACTCTTCGTCGGTTTGCAGACGGAACGACGGGTCTTCCGACGCCAGCCGCTGCAAGGCGATGCCCATTTTCTCCTGATCGGCTTTGGTTTTCGGCTCAATGGCGAGAGAAATCACTGGTTCCGGGAACTCCATGCGCTCAAGCGTGATGACTGCATCCGGGTCACTCAGGGTGTCGCCGGTGGTCACATCTTTCAGCCCGACACAGGCCGCGATATCGCCTGCCCGCAGTTCGTCCACTTCATGACGATCGTTGGCATGCATCTGCACGATACGACCGATACGCTCTTTCTTCCCTTTGACCGGGTTCCATACTGCGTCGCCTTTTCTCAACACGCCGGAATAGACGCGGATAAAGGTCAACTGGCCGACGTAAGGGTCAGTCATCAGTTTGAACGCCAGCGCCGAGAAGGGTTCATCGTCGCTGGGGTGACGTTCTGCAGGCTGACCTTTTTCGTCCACGCCCTGAATAGCCGGGATATCCAGCGGCGATGGCATCAATTCCACCACTGCATCGAGCATGCGCTGCACGCCTTTGTTTTTAAAGGCACTGCCGCACAGCATCGGCTGGATTTCGCCCGCCACGGTGCGAATACGCAGCCCATTGATGATCTCTGCTTCGTCAAGGTCGCCGGTTTCGAGATAGTTATCCATCAGCGCCTCGCTGGCCTCCGCCGCCGCCGACACCATTTTCTCCCGCCATTCTTGAGCGGTTGCCAGTAACGCATCCGGCACCGGCGCATAGCTAAAGGTCATGCCCTGAGTGGCGTCATCCCACAGAATGGCGCGCATTTTGATGAGATCCACCACCCCGGTGAAGTGCTCTTCAGCGCCAATGGGGATAACAATCGGCACCGGGTTCGCCTTCAGGCGATCAATCATCATCTGCACCACGCGGAAGAAATCGGCCCCGGGGCGGTCCATTTTGTTGACGAAGGCCAGGCGCGGCACATGATACTTGTTGGCCTGCCGCCAGACGGTTTCCGATTGCGGCTGTACGCCACCAACGGAGTCATAGACCATCACCGCGCCGTCGAGCACACGCATGGAACGCTCCACCTCAATGGTGAAGTCCACGTGTCCGGGGGTGTCGATAATATTGATACGGTGCGGCTCAAAACCTCCGTCCATGCCCGGCCAGAAGCAGCTTACGGCCGCGGAAGTGATGGTGATCCCGCGCTCTTGCTCCTGCGCCATCCAGTCAGTGGTTGCCGCGCCATCGTGTACTTCACCCAGTTTGTGGCTCATCCCGGTGTAAAACAGGATGCGCTCAGTGGTTGTCGTTTTACCGGCATCGATGTGCGCGGAGATACCGATGTTGCGATAACGTTCGAGAGGGATGGGTCGGGGCATGATGCGTCCTTAGTCAGTCTGACAATTTAAATCGCGACCGGGATGGTCGCGTGTTCGTTCGTTAAGTATAATAGTCCTATTGTACGAGTATGTTCGAACTATTTTCTTATGATTGAGCGATTGTTGATATCGCTCAACCCTATGACGCCTGGAGCCAAATGATCCCAAATCATCCCGATACCGAACAAATACTGCTGGAAAACGTCCTTTTTGCGCTGGGCAACCCGCTGCGTCTGGCGATGGTCAAGCGACTCGCCGATGGCACTGAACTGAGCTGCAATGCGTTACGCCCGGAGGAAATAGCAAAGTCCACGATGACCCACCACTGGCGAGTGCTACGCGACAGTGGCGTCATCTGGCAGCGCCCCCAGGGACGCGAAAATATGATTTCGCTGCGCCGGGAAGATTTAGACGCCCGTTTTCCTGGGCTGGTGGATACACTGCTGAAGGTGATGCGGGAGGGAAAGGCTTAGGGAATAGCGTGTTGTACTCGCCCCAATATGCTGACTCTCCCGCAATAAAAGCAGACATGAACGGTTCCCTCGCCCCTCCGGCGTGAGGGTTAGGGTGAGGGGAAACATGCGGCTCTGAGGGTTATTCCGTTCACCTTATGTTCCTTGCTTTTCTGTCACGCCAGAACCCGTGAACGTGCCCCAGGGTCGCAAAGATCGAGGGAACCCATCGCGCAGTCTGTTACTTCGTTTCCGGCAACACGATATTGCTGCTGGCAAGCGTGCCCATGTTGTTGTGCATCGCGCAGGCGGCATCCACCAGTTGCATCGCCAGCGCCGCGCCACTGCCCTCTCCCAGACGCATCCCCATATTGAGATACGGCTCCAGCCCAAGATTTTGCAGGGCAATGCGCGCCCCTTTTTCCGCCGACAAATGAGACGGAATGAGATAATCCTTCACTTTAGGTTCAATGCGGCAGGCCGCCAGCGCCGAGGCGTAAGAGAGATAGCCATCGAGCACCACCGGCAGGCCACAGGAGGCGGCTCCCAGCATTACTCCGGTCATCCCCAGCAGATCAAAACCGCCCACTTTTGCCAGCACGTCGAGTCCGTCACGGGCATCCGGCTGGTTGATGGCAATCGCCCGGCGTACCACCTGGGCTTTATGGCCGAGTTGCGATGCCGGCAGATTGGCGCCGATTCCTACTACGGCTTCTGGCTCCTCTCCTGTCAGTACGCTGACCATTGCCGCCGCCGGGGTGGTGTTTGCCATGCCAAGCTCACCCACACCAAACAGCTGAACACCCTCAGCGGCCAGTTCACGAGTATAGCGAATGGTCTCCAGCAGCAGCTCCTGCGCCTGCCCTGCACTCATCGCCGGGCCCTGCGCAATGTTGCCACTGCCGCGCGCGACCTTCATATTCACAAGCCCCGGCAGAGGGTCGCTGTCGATCCCGACGTCCAGTACATGCACTGTTGCTCCCGCCTGGGCTGCCAGCACGCAGACGCCGGTGGTGCCCTGGGTCATATTGGCCGCCTGAATCGCCGTGACGATCTGCGGCGAAATGGCGACGCCCTCATGCCAGACACCATGATCCGCGCACATCACCACAATCGCCTTCCTGCCAATTTGTGGTTTGCCGCCAAGCCCCGGCAACCCGGCAAGCTGCACTGCCAGCGACTCCAGTCGCCCGAGGCTACCCGGTGGCTTAAGCAACCCGTCGATGTGGTGTTGCGCATGAGCCATCGCATTTTTGTCGGGTGCTGGAATAGCGGCCAGTATCGAAGTCAGTGTTTGCATAGAAGTTCTCATCAGGTTTAACGGGCTGCTCAGAGCAGCGCCAGAAGAAAGACCAGCTCACCCAGTTCAATGGCAGCACCGAGCGTGTCGCCCGTCTGCCCGCCCAGCGTGCGTTTGAGCATCAGGCCAAGCGCACAAATCGCAATCGCTGTGACAAGCAGCGCCATCACCCCTTTCATGCCTTCAAGGCCGATGGCAATCGCCAGCGCCAGTGCCAGCGTAATCAGGGTCTGACGCAAGGTGACCTTGCCAATAAAGAGATTCCCCAGCCCCTCTTCACGGGCATAGCGGTGACCGTACATCATCACCACCGCACAACCGCGCCCGGCAGCACAGGCAGCACCCAGCGCGGCGGGTATCGACAAACCGCGCAAGCTCAGTTCGCTGATGACCAGAATTTTTGCCACCAGCACAAACACCAGCGCCAGCCCACCGTGGGTACCAAGGCGGCTGTCGCGCATGATCTCCAGCATCCGCTCACGTGTGCGGGCGGAGAAGACGCCGTCGCACGTATCCGCCAGCCCATCAAGATGAAAACCGCCGGTGAGCAGTGCCAGGGCAAGCAGGGTAAAGAGTGCCGCCAGCGGGGTACCGCACCAGGGCTCAAGCACCATCCAGACCACGCCACTGAGCGCGCCGAGCGTCAGCCCTACCAGCGGAAAATTTACAATGCAGCGCACGTAGTCTTTGGTTTCCAGCCCATGAGTCCAGCGCTCAGGCACCGGCAGCCGGGTAATAAAGGCGAAGGTTGCCCATAACAGTTTCATTTGATTTTGACTCCAATCCCGGAGACGACCAGCCAGACCTCATCGGCAGCCTGCGCCAGACGCTGATTCACGCGCCCGGCAATATCGCGAAAATGGCGGGCGAGGCGGTTTTCCGGGACGATCCCCATCCCCACTTCGTTGGTTACCAGCACTACCGTCGCGGGGCAGCGGGCGCAGGCGGCGATAAGCGTTTCAATTTCATGATGCACCCGTGCTTCAAGCACATCGTAATCCCAGCCGTCCGGATCGCTGTCGCCGCCGTGGGCAAACAGCAGGTTCGTCACCATCGTGGTAATGCACTCCAGCAGAACGGCGTCGTCTGGCTTACTGTGAGCGGTAATGATCTCCGCCAGATCCTGCCATCGCTCTTCGGTGCGCCAGTGGGCGGGACGTCCGTCGCGATGGTGCTGAATGCGCGCGGCCATCTCTGCGTCATAAATCTGGGAGGTGGCAATATAGAGAACCTCTTGCGCGCCTGCGACGAGCGATTCGGCATGGCGGCTTTTTCCGCTGCGCGCGCCGCCGGTAACCAGCGTTAACATGGCTGCTCCTGGTGCTGATGCATAATCTGATAGATCCTGTCGATGTCGATATTTTTACGCATGGCATCTGCCAGCAGATCGAACTGCCGGGATTTGTAATGCGCATAGTCCACGGCGATATCCAGCGCGGGGAGTCCTTTGCGGGTTCGCAGCGCGTTTATCAGCGTGCGGGTAAATTCGTCGCTGTCGAAAAGGCCGTGCAGGTAGGTGCCGAACACCAGACCATTCTCGCTGACCGCGCCATCGGCCACCTGCGCGCCGTTCTTCTCCAGCCACAACAGCGGACGGCAACCCGCCTGTAAAAGAGTTTCGCCCATGTGAATTTCGTAGCCGCTGAGTTCAAGGTTGCCACAACCGGCCAGCAGGCCGGGGAGTGCCGTTTGTACCCTTGCTTTCACAAGCGTAGTGGTTTTGTTAACAGCAAACCGGGTGACCGTGTTCAGCAATCCCAGTCCGGGCAGCGTCCCCAGGCAGGACTCCACGTCATCAATGATGGTTTCACCGAGCATCTGATAGCCGCCACATACCCCGAGCACCGGGACGCCGTCACGACTGGCCTGCAGCACCGCCTGTGCCAGTCCGCTCTCCTGTAGCCAGCTGAGATCGCCCAATGTATTTTTACTGCCCGGTAAAATGATGAGATCGGTCGCTTGCAGCTCGTCGGGGGAACGAACATAGTGCACTCGTATATCAGGCTGGGCTGCCAGGGCGTTAAAGTCGGTGAAGTTTGAAATGTGCGGCAACTGGATTACGGCAATATCGATAGCCCGTTCCCCGGTGCGCAGGTATTTACCCCGCTGGAGCGCCACGCCATCCTCATCTTCTAAATCCACCTCCAGCCACGGCATCACCCCGAGCACCGGGACGCCGGTCAGCGCTTCAATCTGCTTAATGCCAGGCGTTAACAAGGTAACGTCACCACGGAATTTATTGATGATGACCCCTTTTACACGCCAGCGCTCGTGCTCCTGCAGCAGGGCAAGCGTGCCATAAATGGAGGCGAATACCCCGCCGCGGTCGATGTCTGCTACCAGCACCACCGGGCACTGGGCCATTTCCGCCATGCCCATGTTGACGATATCACGATCGCGCAGGTTAATTTCCGCCGGACTCCCCGCCCCTTCGAGCACAATGGCATCATACTCGCGTCCGAGGCTCTGATAGACATCGGTAATTTGTTCGCGCAGGTGAGGCTTATATTCATGATAACGGACGGCATCCATATCTGTTGCCACTTTGCCCATCAGCACCACCTGCGCTTTACGATCGCTTGTGGGCTTGAGCAGCACCGGATTCATGCGCACGTCCGGTACAATACCTGCCGCTTCGGCCTGAAAAATCTGCGCACGCCCCATCTCCTGGCCGTCGGGCGTGATACCCGAGTTGAGCGCCATATTTTGCGATTTAAAGGGTGCAGTCTTCAGCCCGTCCTGATGCAGGATGCGGCACAGCCCCGCCACCAGTACGCTTTTACCCACGTCTGAGGCGGTTCCCTGAAGCATAATTGCCAGCGTCATGACGCCTCCTTAATCATTGTTGCCTGTACAGAAGCAAAAAATGCGGCTTCGTTTCTGCAAAGCGGCATGCCCAGTTCGGTGTGCATTTTTACCAGCCACGGCTGAGTCAGCCCGGCCTGTTCAATCAGCGTTTTTTGGGTAAAGACCTCTGCCGGTGTGCCTTCAGCCAGCAGTTCGCCACGGCGTAGAACATACACCGCATCGCAGACTTCATAAATCAAATCAATATCATGGCTGGAGATCACCACATGATCTCCCTGAGCCACGATACGCTGAATGATGTCAATCATTTGCGCCCGCCCGGAGGGGTCGAGACCCGCCGTTGGTTCATCGAGCAACAGGTATTTAGCCTGCAATACCAACGCCCCGGCTATGGCTACGCGCTTTTTCTGCCCGTGGCTCAGACACTGGACTGGCTGATGGCGGAAGGCGTGGGCATCCACCAGGGTCAGGGCATCATCGATACGCCGGGCGATTTCCGGCGCTGGCACGCCGAGGTTACGCAGGGCAAAGGCAATGTCACTGTCGATATCGGTATAAAAAATCTGCTGATCCGGGTCCTGAAAGACGGTGGCCACCTGCTGGCGCAGCGCGAGCATCCCGCGCTTGCTGTAATCCAGCGGTTTACCCTGCCACAGGACCTTCCCCTGCTGCGGGCGCAAAATGCCGTTCAGGTTCATAAACAGCGTCGATTTTCCGCAGCCGTTCGCGCCCACCAGCCCGGTAACCGGCTGAGAGGAAAAATCGAGCGTAAGCCCCTTAAGCGTTGGCGCATCCTGGTAGTTGAACCATAGCTCATCGGTTGCCAGCATTACGTTCCTTACAGGTGAAAATCACCCTGATAAAGTTTGACATCCAGCGTGACGGCCAGCGCCCTGTAGCGCAGGAGCACGCGGGTAAATAGCAGGCCCACCAGCATTGACAGAGATCGGTAGCCCTGCGGCAATGTGCAATACCCAAAGCGCAGCGTCTGCGCCCGATGGATAGCCATTGCTTCTTCAAGCAGGATAAAAATAAAGCGCCAGATGAGCAGAATTTGCTCGGTCAGCAGACGCGGCACTCGTCCTTTTTGCAGTAGCACAATGAGCTGCACAAAGGGCAGATTAAGCACCAGCCAGAGGGTCGCGGCCAGAGCCGCAAGGCTGCGCCAGAAGGTGGCATTCGCCATCGCCAGCCCCTCCGGCATCACACCCAGCCAGTACGATCCCAACGGGACGCCCACCAGCAGACGGGCAGGATCAGTGGTGACGCTGAACAGGATAGTCAGCACGCCCACCAGCAAGAACGCCAGCGGGATCGCCATCCAGCGCAGCCAGCGCCAGAAAGTCATACGCAGCAACCAGCAGGTAAAAGCCGCCTGGCACACCAGCAATATCCCCTGCCCTACCGGAGGCAGGGAAAACGCCAGCAGCATCATCAACAGCCAGAACAGAAACTTGCGTTCCGGCGCGACCGTAAACCAGCGGCTCTGATAGCTCAGGCGATCAAGCCCGTTTATCATCACGCTGTCTGCCTTTCATATAACCCAGGATGTAGAAAATGACCGCGGCACCAAGAGAGCCCTGTAGCGTAAAAAGCAGGCTCTCAATTTCGCCACTGGCCGGTTCATACAGCGGCTGGAACCAGGGCTGATAATGCGGTGCGACAACCTGAATCTGACTTTCCGCTTCCCCGTCTGAGCCACCGTACTCCCCCCCGTGATTGATAAAAAACGGCAGGATCACCAGGGCTATTACCATCGCAAGTAAAATCACTGTTTTTTTCATCTTAATGTCCTTGTGCGGCAACCAGTTGCCGTTTGGTCAGTTGATCGTAAATCATGACCGTCAGTAACCCTTCTGCAATGGCAATCGGGATCTGAGTCAGGCAGAAGATGCCCATGAATTTCATGACTGAACCTGTTGCGCCAGCTTCCGGGTCCGGGAAGGCCACACCGAGCTGCACGGACGTGACAAAATAGGTCACCAGATCCGCCAGCATGGCGCATAAGAATACGCAGACATCACGGCGTAACCCGGCGCGGCAGGCCATTTTCCAGACCAGATAACCCACAACCGGGCCAATCACCGCCATCGACATGCCGTTGGCGCCAAGCGTTGTCAGACCGCCGTGGGCCAGAAGCAGCGCCTGAAACAGCAGGACGATAGCGCCAAGGATGGCCACGACGCCCGGCCCGAAGAGAATAACGGCCAGACCAACCCCCGTCGGATGCGAGCAGCTACCGGTGACCGACGGAATTTTCAGCGCCGACAGGACGAAAACAAAGGCACCGCACAGGGCCAGCAGCACTTTCTGATTGCTGTCTTCTGCCACAATCTGGCGTAACCGCACCAGCCCGTACCACAGACAAGGTAAAAACAGCACCCACCAGGCTACCGCCCACATCGGGGGTAAAAAGCCCTCCATGATGTGCATAGCAAACGCCTGCTCAGGTACCACCATGAGCAGCAAGGCCGCTGCCAGTCCGCTCAATGACAGACGTTTGAGCTGTTGTTCCTGTTTCATACTCTCTCCCACTGTTTATTCACGAGGATGGTCGAAAAATAGGGTAGTGCCTGGTCATCCTGCACCTGAGCAAGTTCCCGCCAGCACTGCTCTGCGGGTAGTGTGGCTTCCGCCATCATGATCGCCTTGTCCAGTAGCCCGACCTCGGCCAGCAACGCTTTAATGCGGGCAAAACGGCCATACACTTTCATCAGCACCAGACTTTCATGGTTCGCCAGCGCCTGTCGTATCTCCGCTTCAGGTGCGGTACAGGACACCACCGCCAGCGACTGTTGTTCCATAGCAAGCGGGATCTGGGTGCGGGCGGCGATAGCGGCGAACGAGGTCACACCCGGCACTATCTCCAGCCAGTCTGGTCGGCCAATTCGTTGCAGCAGGAACACCCAGGTGCTGAACAGCATGGCGTCCCCAAGGGTAATAAAACCAACCTGTTTGCCTGCCAGTGTTTCGGCGCGTAACGCCGCCGCCACTTCATCCCATACCGCCTCTTTTTCCGCGCTGTCACCACTCATGGGAAAATGGGTAGCGCGGATTTCAGTGTGCTCCCCCAGATACTCCCGCACGATGGAGAGGGCCAGACTGTCGCCTCCTCGTCGTCCTGCCGGCGCATAAAGCACATCCAGTTTGCCCAGTATGCGTGCGGCACGGACGGTAAGCAGATCGCTTGCCCCCGGCCCGATCCCCAGGGCGTAAAGCATGCCACTCATGCGGCTTCCTCCAGTTGTTGGTCCAGCGCCTGATGCAGGTGTGAGACAAACATCGCGCGAATATCACTGTTCTCACCCAGCCCCTGTAACCACGGGGTGGCGCTAATGCCGACACGCTCAAACTGCGTTTTCCAGGACTCCTCATCGTCAGATGCCATATCGTTGATGGCATGATCCCCGGCCACCAGCATCAAGGGCATCAGGTGCACCGCGCTGATACCCTCACGGCGTAGTCCATCGATGATGACGTCTATTTCCGGGTAGCTTTCTACTGCCCCGACCCGTGCCGGGAAGCGATGCGCGGCCATCATGTGGTCAAGGCAGGCATAAGCGGCGAAGGCATGGTGGCTGGCTCCGTGTCCCATAAAAACGACCTTTTCGCCGTCAGCCAGCGCAGGCATCTGGCGGGCCAGCGCCTGCATCAGCTGCATATAGTCGTCATGACCACTGAGCAGCGGCGCGCCGATGACCATGCGACTGAAGAGGTGACGTAAGGTCTGCACTTCACGAACGATTTTTTCGTATTCATCGCCATTAATGATATGCAGAGACTGAATGGCGACATCCTGATAACCCTGCTCCGCCAGTTTTTGCAGCGCCTGTAAAGGGGTATCAATGTGCAGGTTATCGCGCTGCTTCAGCTTGCGAATGATCATCCCGGAGGTAAACGCCCGGAACAGGGTACGATCCGGGCAGCTCGCGGCCAGATCGCGCTCGCACGCCACAATGTTTTTTTCACACGTGTCGTGATAACTGGTACCAAAACTGATAACCAGAAGGGCTTTTTTCATAGTGTTATCCTCACTCTGTGGCGAGCCAGCGCCCTAATCGTTGCGCAAAGGCCTGCTGGCTTTCCAGTAACTCATCTCCCGACACCGCAGGCGCCGGGCGGGTAATCACGATGCAGGGGATACCGGCATCAAGGCATGGCTCTACTTTTTCCCGGTATCCACCTTCAGCGCCGGAGGCTTTGGTTATCACCACATCGGCCCGGCACTGGCGGTAAAACGCGGCGTTAAACTCGGCGCTGAAGGGCCCGCACATGGCGTAAATCTCCGTCACGCCAAAGCCGCTTTCGGCACACTGCACCATCACATCAGCCACCGGCAGCACGCGGGCAAGCAGGGTTTTCTCAGCCAGCCCTGCGCGCCAGCGTGCTAAATCTTTACTGCCGGTGGTCAGAAGTACGCGTTGGCCAAGCCCCTTTGCCACTTCACATGCCGCTTCCAGGGTCGGCACTTTGTGCAGCAACGGATGTATAAGACGTTCGAGCTGGTCCGGGCGCTGGTAGCGACTCAGGAGCACCTTAACCTGCTGGCAGGCGCGGGTGAGGGTATCGCTGACCACCTCGGCATAGGGATGAGAGGCATCCACCACCCAGCGCGTCTGGTTCTCGGTAAGCCACGTCACCATGGCGTCAAAGTCCATTCGTCCACAGCGCACTTCGCCCCCGATCTCGCCCGCCAGGTGCTGCCCGGTAGGGGTTGCAACCGACAGGGTGTACTTCACCCCGGCGGCGTCCAGTTGCTGGCATATCAGGCGCGCATCGCTGGTGCCGCCCATTACCAGCACCTCTCCTGCCCTCACAACTCGTAGCCCCGTGGGGTAATCATCAGGCCATCAGCGATATAGGTGGTTTTGTTGCCCACAATCACCAGACTGGTCATGTCTACAGGTTCAAAGTCCATCTCACCCAGAGTGGTGAGCCATTTTTCCTCTTTTTTACGCCCGGCGGATTTCACCACCCCTACCGGCGTTGCGGCGCTTTTGCTGGCAGCCAGCAGTTCAAAAGCGCGGGCCAGATGGCCTTCACGCCCCCGGCTGCGCGGGTTGTAAAAACAGATAACAAAGTCCGCTTCACCCGCTGCGATAATGCGTTTTTCAATCACCGGCCACGGAGTAAGCAGATCGCTGAGGCTGATATGGCAGAAATCATGCATTAACGGTGCCCCCAGCAGAGCAGCGGCAGCGATACTGGCGGTCATGCCAGGGATCAGGCGAACCTCCACATCGAGTTTTTGTTTGCTCACCAGTTCCAGTACTAACCCTGCCATGCCATAAATGCCGGCATCACCGCTGCTGATAAGCGCCACGTTTTTTCCCGCCTGTGCCAGTTCGATCGCCGCCTGGCAGCGTTCGATCTCTTTGCACATGCCGGTTTTGATCACCTGCTTGTCGCCGGTGAAGGATTTCACCAGGTGAGTGTAGGTTTTGTATCCCACAACGATTTCTGCAGCCTGTAAGGCTTCGATCGCTTCCAGGGTCATCATGGCCTGTGAGCCAGGGCCAATTCCGATTACGCTTAACATCAGTGTGCTACTCCCAAAGTAATAGTGACGCCCTGCTCGCGCAGGGTTTCGCCCACCAGTTGCCCGTGACTCATCAGCCAGGCTGCGGGACCGGAAACGCTGCCCACACCAGTTGTCTTTCGGACAAATTCAGACGCCGGGAAGCGATGTTCATGCTGACGCAGGGCGTCAGCGCTAAAAATTTCGAACGGCACGCGCAGATGTTGCGCCAGCTGCGTGAGGGCTTTTTCATGCTCTTTTAAGGTGATACTGCCGATGGCTCGTAGCGCCAGAGGATCAAGCGCGTGGGCCGCCAGCTGGCGGTTGAGCAGGGTTGAAACCACCGAATACGGGGTATCGCGGCGACAACCGATTCCTGCTATCACCCGCCGGGGGACCAGTTTGAACACTGGCACCGCAAGCTCCGGTAAAGCTGCCTGCACCGTCACACACACCAGTGCGGTCAGGTCGGGTAACGCGTCCAGCGAGTCCACAGGGATAAAGCCACGTGTGTCGCAGCGGGCGACCTCAGCGCGTAACGCGTTGTCACACCACAGGCCGATGCGTTTGCCGCTGACCAGCCAGTGGTTGATGGTCTTTACCCCGGTGCGCAGATCCTCCATCCGCGCATCCAACTGACAGGCGAGGGTATCCAGCGCAGCCAGATCGTTCACGTCCGTGGCGGTAGTGATAACAGGGTCCGCCCCCAGCACACCTGCCAGGTAACGGGCAAGCTCGTTAGCGCCACCAAAATGGCCGGAGAGGAGACTGATCACATGCTGCCCGCGCTCATCAATCACGATCACCGCCGGATCGCTGAATTTGTCATTGACCAGCGGTGCCAGTACCCGCACGGCGATACCAGTCGCGCCAATAAACACCAGCGCCGAATGTTCGCTGAAGGCGCTACGCAGGGCGCTGGCAAATCCACCATCAAAAGGTACAAAGCCCTCTTCCAGTAACTTTTCACTGGTGTAACAGGTCATCGGCAGCGCCAGTTTCAGTTGGTTTGCCAGTGCAACGCCGCCGGGCGTCAGGCAAAACAGAGCGATGGATTCAGGCTTTACGGTATTCATGGCTAAAGTCCGCTGCATAAAGACGTGAGTAGTGGTACTCCTCGCCAAGAAATGCGCCAACGAGGATCAGAGCCGTTTTGCGGATCCCGGCGTCGCGCACTTTGTCCGCAATATCCGCCAGCGTGCCGCGCACGGTCTGGCTTTCAGGCCAGGTGGCTTTATAAATCACCGCAACGGGCGTGGTAGCCGGGTAACCCCCTTCAATCAGCCGCTCTGCCACGCGGTTAATGCGCTGCACGGAGAGGTAAATCGCCATTGAGGTCTGATGGCTGGCAAAAGACTCCAGCTGTTCCAGTGGCGGAACCGGCGTGCGCCCTTCCAGGCGGGTGATGATGAGACTTTGCGACACTTCCGGGACGGTATATTCCACCCCCAGTTCCGCCGCCGCCCCAAGGAACGCACTTACACCGGGCACGACCTGCCAGGCGATGCCGCGAGCGGTCAGCACTTCACCCTGCTCACGCACTGACCCATAAAGCGACACATCACCGGTTTGCAGACGCACCACCACTTTTCCGGCTTTCACACCCGCTTCCATCAGGTCGATAATCTGCTCCAGATGTAGCCCCGCACTGTCGTGGCACTCCGCGCCCGGCGAGCAGTAGTCGAGTAGCTCAGTATTGATGAGCGACCCGGCATAGATAACGACCTGCGCCTGTTGCAATAAGCGGTAGCCTTTGAGGGTGATCAGTTCGCGATCCCCCGGCCCCGCGCCAACAAACCAGACGGTTTGTGCATTAAATTGTTCAGCCATGAAACGCTTCCTTCTCGCAGGAAATCACAAAAACAGGGTTATTTGGTCTGAAGTAGTGACCGCAACCGAGCGGGTTCAGGAGCGAGACCTGGATCTGCTGGCAGTCCAGCGCCGCAACCTTGCAGGTGGCGAGGTGACTCAGCGCCGCGCTCAGGTTCTCTTGTAAAATAAAGGTCATTACCAGGCGTCCACCGGGAACCAGTTGCGCCAGCGACCAGTCAATCAACTGGGTCAGATTGCCCCCGCTGCCGCCCATAAACACCGCATCCGCAGGCTGCTCAACAAACAGCGGAGCCACACCTGAAACAATCGCAATATTGCGACAGCCAAAATGCTGGCAATTCTCCTCCAGTAGCCCCAACGCCGCCGGATTGCGTTCGATGGCGGTGATCTGCAACTGCGGGTAACATACCGCCGCCTCGATGGAGACGCTGCCGGTCCCGGCACCGATGTCAATCAAATGGCGCGCCCTTGCGAGATCCAGACGGGACAGCGCCAGCGCGCGAACCACTTCTTTGGTCATCGGCACGCTTTCACCACGTAAAAACTGTTCATCTTTCATTGAGGATCACCACCACGTTCATTTCATACTGCGCACTGACGTCATGGGCCTTTAGCCAGTGGATGCGCTCATTTTCCATACCCAGGTTTTCGCCGATAACCAGCCAGCGCTCGCCGGCCCCCCGTGCGGTCAACGCCGCCGCAATTTCCCGTGGCCCACACCGGGAATCGGTGACCATTGCGGTTTTGCTGGAACGGACCAGGGCGTCCACATCCACCTCACGCCCGTGGGAGCTGGTCAGCCACATCTCGTTCATGTCGATTCCGGTTCTGGCACAGAGGTACTGCACGGCGCTGATGCCTGGAATGATGCGCACCTGGTCGATGCCGAATTCCATGACCAGCCGTTTGCCGATACCGTAAAAAAGCGGATCGCCGGAAGCGACCACCACCACGCGTTGCTCCTGGCGGGCCGAAATCCACTGCATCAGGCCCGCAATATCTGCATCGAGGAGGCGGCGTTCTCCGCTAAAGTCTGGAAATTGCGCCAGGTGGCGCTTACCGCCTACCAGCACCTCCGCCCCGGCGATAGCATCAAGGGCCATCGGGGTCATTAACGCCAGCGTTGCAGGCCCCATTCCGACGACGGTCAGCATCGCAAATCCCCCACAATTGCCTCGAATGGCCGATTCGTGCCGAGGATCTGGTTATCAAACGAGAACATAACGGCATCACACTGGGGTGGATTTTTCGTAAAACGCAGGTTGAGCATGACGCGCTGACAGATGCGCTGTGCCAGATGGTTATAGAGATGGCTGAATCCTGCGGCATCGATGTGTTCCATCGCCGCTTCGGTAGTGTCGCATTCGCTCACCTGCATGAGCAGCGGGTGCGGGGCGCCAAGCAGGGCCAGATGCGCCACCAGGGTTTCCATGCGCGCATCGGCAATATGGCTGTGCGTGTGGAAGATACCGGCGGCAATTTTTACCAGCTTGCCCGGATGTCCGATGAGGACAATCTGCCTGTAGCCCATGCGCACCGCCTCTTCGATCATAAAACCGACGAAGTTGCTCATGGTCACCACGATGTCGCCCGGTAAGCCCATCTGTTCGCGCACGAAGCGCTCACCATGATTACCTGGCACCAGTACCACCCGCTCCAGACCGGCTTCTCGTTTCATTTCCATTTCCAGCGACAGCGAGCGTTTCCAGCTCTCTTCTGACATCGGTGTGACAATGCCGGTAGTGCCGATGATGGAAATGCCACCGAGGATACCAAGCCGGCTGTTGTAGGTTTTCTTTGCCCGCTTGTCGCCCTCCGGGGCAAAGATTTCTACTTGTGCCCCGCGCGATGGGCCAATAACTTCGCGTACAGCCGCTTCAATGGTCTGACGCGGCGTGCGGTTAATGGCAGCACTGCCGATGGGTAAGCCGATACCTTTGCGGGTGACCCTGCCTACGCCTTCACCGCCGGACAGCGCAATTTCGCCGCTGTCGTTCAGGCTCACGCGGGCAAAAATCAGCATACCGTGGGTGGCATCAACGTCATCCCCCCCGTCTTTACGAATAGCGGCAACAGCCTGCTGCCCTTCGATATGCGGAGATTCCACATTCAGACGTAGCGTGACGCCTGACGGGGTGACAATCGACACCTGGTGAATAATGTGCTGGCGCAGCACCATCAGCGCGGCAACTTTTGCTGCGGCGGTCGCGCAGGAGCCCGTGGTGTAACCCTTACGCAGCGCCTTGCCGTTGTGCCATACCGGAGTGTCGAACGTCTCTTCGCTCATTCCGCCTCCCGCAGGCTATAAAGAAATGCATTAACGATGGCCGCTGCGACGTTGCTGCCCCCCTTGCGGCCCAGTGCCGCAATGGCGGGCAGTCCACTCTCCACCAGCGCATCTTTGGATTCCGCCGCGCCGACAAATCCTACGGGTACGCCCACGATGCCTCTCACCTGTGCTTTTTGCTCCAGTAAGCGGAACAGTGCCGTTGGCGCATTACCAAAGATGAAGACTTTTTCCCCACTCTCGGTCAACGCCAGATCGACTGCGGCCATCGAGCGTGTGATGCCGTTTTCTTTGGCAACCTGTACCACGCGCGGGTCACTGATGTAACACTTCACTTCCCCCCCAAACGTCGCCAGCAGCGTTTTGTTTATTCCGGAAAGGGCCATGGTGGTGTCGGTATAGAGGGTGCAACCGCATCGCAGCGCGTTGCTCAGATTGTCCAGCGCGTCCGGGGAGAACCAGAGAATATCGAGCCAGTCGAAATCAGCGGTGGTATGAATGACGCGTTTTATGATGGCTTCGTGCAGTGGGCTGGCAAAACGGTAATCAGGCCGCGTGTCGCGAATGATGTCGCCAATAATGACAAAGCTTTTGTCTTCAATGGCCTGGGGTTGCTGTAAGTAATCCATCGTTTTCATATCAATGCTGCTCCTGCCAGCATAACGTGCGTAAGCGCAAACAAGATCAGCGCCAGCGTGGACGCCACCCACATCAGGCGGATGGTGTGCGTGATGTCCTCCACCGTGATGGTGCGCAGGTCATCACCAATCCAGGGCTTCTCCACGCGTTCACCGAAATAATCATTGGGGCCACCAAGACGCACCCCCAGCGCACCGGCCACACTGCCCTCCGGCCATGCGCAGTTGGGGCTGCTATGGTTTCGGCGATCGCGCCAGCCCACATGCAGCGCCCTGGCCGCGTTCAGTCGGCAGAGCCCGGCAGCCAGGCTCAGCAGCAGCCAGCTCAATCGCGCCGGAACAAAGTTGGCGACGTCGTCAAGGCGCGCGCTGACCATGCCAATAGCACGGTATTTTTCATGCTTGTAGCCGACCATCGAATCCAGGGTATTCACAGCTTTGTAGGCCATTGCCAGCGGCGCACCGCCCAGTAAGAGGAAGAACAAAGGGGCAATAACGCCATCAACCGTGTTTTCAGCCACGGTCTCCACCACCGCGCGGGTAATTTGCGGTGATTGCAGCTGCGAGGTATCGCGCCCCACAATCCACGAGAGCTTTTCCCGGCTTTCGCTTAAGGTGCCGTGGCGTAGTGCCCGCTCCACCTCACGCGCCGCGTCGTCCAGGCAACGGGCCGCCAGCAGGGTGTAGATCATCCACACCTCCACGCACCATCCGAACCAGGGGTGAATGAGGGTGGCGAGCTGTAATCCTCCCCAGGCGACAGCCCAGGTGACACCGACCACGACCAGCCACATTACCCCTCCGCCAATGCGCAGAGCGGTATCGGAATGGCAGAACCGGCGAACGATATGCTGTGTAAGCGTGATCAAGGTGCCAATCCAGCGCACCGGATGCGGCCAGTGCGCAGGGTCGCCCAGCCAGCGGTCCAGAAGCCAGGCCACGCCCCAGGCCAGGATCGTCATACCGCGCTCCTTGCGGCCTTTATCCAGCGGTTAAGCATTTGCGGGCGCTGGGCAAAATGAACGTGCAGGTAGCTGGCGTACGTGTTACCCACCTGCCAGCCACCCTGCCATTTCGCCAGTACTGCATTATCCCGCCTCTTCTGGCAGTCCATCACGGCTTCATGAACGGGGGTAAAATCGGAGTAGTGGAATTCATGCCCGCGCAGCGTTTCACCTTCATCCGCCAGCAGCGTTGGCTGGCGGGCGGTGGCTTCGCAGTAGCCAAAGCGGGTCAGTCGTTTGCCCATCTCGCTGTGACCGGGGATGACGCCCGCCAGGGTATGCATCTGGCCTTCGGCATCACGCAGGGAGGAGCCCAGATACATCAACCCGCCGCACTCCGCGTAAATGGCGACACCACGATGATGTGCATTGCGAATGGCTTCCAGCATGAGGGTGTTAGCCGCAAGCGCGCGAGCATGCAGTTCCGGATAACCTCCGCCAAGCCACAGCATCTGGCACTCCGGCAATTCTGTGTCATGAAGCGGGCTGAAGCGGACAATAGTCACGCCAGCGTTTTTCAGCAGTTGCAGGTTATCCGGGTAGTAGAAATTGAATGCTTCATCATCAGCGAGGGCAAGGGTTAATCCTGCCCCGGCATCCCGGGCAGGGAGCGCAGGCCACTCTCCTTGTGGCAACGTGTCGAGCGCCGTTAACGAGAGGAGTGTGTTGATATCAACCGTTTGCTCCAGGCGCGCGGCGAAATCCTGCCAGGCCTGAGCGTCAACCATCGACTCCCGGGCGGTCACCAGCCCAAGATGGCGTTCAGGTAATACCACCCCGGCGCTGACCGGGATATATCCCAGCACGGGAATACCACAATAGTGCTCAATGGCCTGTTTAAGCAGATGGTAATGGTTGTCGCTGTTAACACGGTTAACAATCGTGCCAACGATGCGTACTTTCGGGTCGAAATGCTGGAATCCCATCACCGTGGCCGCAACGGAGGTAGAGACCGCTTTGCCATCCACCAGCAGAATAACCGGCACGCCAAGTTGTTTGGCCAGTGCCGCACTACTGCAATAATCGGGGTCAACGCCATAGCCGTCATACAGCCCCATTACCCCCTCAATCACCGCCACATCAGTATGTTGCATCTGCTGGCTGAACAGCGCATTCAGGGTGGAGTCGGGCAGCATAAAACTGTCGAGGTTACGGGAGGGGATGCCGGTAATCGCCGTATGCCAGGCGGTATCGAGGTAATCGGGTCCTGCTTTAAAAGGTTGCACCCGCATGCCGCGCTGTTGTAAGGCCCTCAGCAAACCGAGCGTGACGGTGGTTTTCCCACAGCCGCTGCCGGTTCCGGCAAGAATAAAGGCACAACGCTTGTCAGACATCCTTTAAAACCCCGTTAAGGGTGGAAAGGCTGCGTCGGGATGCGCGTGGTCCCAGTGCTATGACTGTACGCGTCTCTGCAACCGACTTCCCACCGAAGTTGTTGAGTGTCACCTGTCAGGTCGGTCTTCTGGCTTAGCGTCATCCTCGCCCGTCCTTCCCGACCCTAAGGTCAGTGGTCTATACGGGGTTGTCGGCATCACAGCAGCGGGGGCTGCGGGGGAGTCTCACCCCCTTCCCTGCCACAAATAGTTGTGGCGAACCTGATGGCTTCATTTTCACGCTTCACCCGATACCACGATATAAGCTCAGGTGAAACGGCAATTTTGCCCTGACTGCAATCTATCGCATCAGGGAAATAAAAACTGGTTGAGTTTATCTTTATGGATGCAATATTTTGTTGCGCTATAACAATTTATTGCGATGCAATATCTTCAAGCCCTTATCAGAACAGCAATTCAGACCATTTCATTACCTTCATCAACAACAAAAAATTGTTCCTGGAAAGTTAATCGCTGTCACCATTCGCATTATTTTGCAGGCGAAAGACCTGCGGTGTGACCTGATAAGTCTGACGAAACACTTTGCAAAAATAGCTGGTTTGAGAAAATCCTAAATTGCGGGCAATACTGGCAATGCTCCAGTCGCTATGACACAACATCTCTTTTGCACTGGCCATTCTCTGCCGATTCACCCAGGCATTAAAACCAATACCCTGATATTTCTTGAACAGTTTGCTGAAATAATAAGGGCTGAGGTAGACATGGGCGGCCACATCCTCAAGACGAAGTTCGTCAGAAAGATGGGCATCGATATAGCGGAGCGCCTTTTTCATCTTACTGTCGTGAGGACCCTGATTACGACTCGTTTTTCCCGCTTCCGGGGATGGCTGCTGATCTTTGATGACGACAAAATTAAGCTGTTTCTTAAGGCAGTTTTCAACGATGAGTTTCAGCAAATCCGCGGACGCCATTACCCGTGAATAGTCCATTTCGGGCACATTACGAAATTCATCCATCAATTTCTGATCGGTTTGCCAGCGGTCATCTGCATTGAGAATATTGATTAACTCCACGCTCTCTCCTTCCCGTAAGCGCACCTGCCCGCACAGCACAAATCCTACGAGGTGACCTGCGATAACAAGGGGAATGGAGAAATCCGTTAATCCCGCATGACAGCGATATATGCAGGGCTGATTTGATTTCGAAGCTTCAAAACCACCGCAGCGATCGCTCATGCGACACCGGGCGCTATGTTGCGGATTCTGCCGCATCAGCTGGCAAAAGGGGGTGAAATTAAAAAGCTCGGAAATTTCTTCGCCGTGGATATTAACGACAACAACGGCCAGACCGGTGGCTTGTGCAAAATCCTGGGCGATTTTATTAATGAGTTCCGAGTTGAGGGCACTCGCAGAAATCATGATAAAACCTCTCAGTTAATTTTAATTTATTGTTATAAAAAACCAGTTCGTTTACAGCTTTTTAATGTTGCTGGTTAATTGTCAACAAGTTAAGCCGATAAACTCAATGCAAGATAACAAAAGTCTCCCATCCCTGGGAGACGATTTCTTACGTTCGTGAAAGCAGATCACGAAATAAATTTTTAACGTTGCTTTAACGGCGCGGAATATTACCCCTCATTATGAGTGCTCTTTTTCCTCTAACGTACAGAGATTACAGGGCAAATTTTTGCCAATAAGGTAGCGATAACATGCGGCACCACCGCAGGCACCCATTATCGGGGCAATAACAGGCACGAGGAAGTAAGGGATATCCCGCCCGCCAGTAAAGGCAATGTCGCCCCAGCCTGCGAAGAAGAGAAAAAGTTTAGGACCAAAATCGCGGGCCGGGTTCATGGCAAACCCTGTCAATGGCCCCATAGAGGCTCCAATCACCGCTACAAGTATCCCAATGAGTAATGGCGCAAGCGGGCCCCGCGGCACACCGTTACCATCATCCGTTAATGCCATGATCATACACATCAGGATAGAGGTAATCACAATCTCAACTAACGCAGCTTCCCATACGCTTAATGCGGCGGCAGGATAGGTGCTGAACAAGCCTGCTAACTGCAGGCTCTCAGTGCTTCCACGAACCAGGTTATGTGCAGCTTCATATTCCAGAAAAACATTATGGTAAAGCAGATACGCTATAGCCGCGCCGCCAAACGCGCCAGCCACTTGCGCCACGATATACGGCAGGACTTTACGCGCCGGAAAACAGGCAAAAAGCCATAACGCGATAGTAATCGCCGGGTTTAAATGTGCGCCTGATATCGCTGCGGTCAGGTAGACTGCCAGGGAGATTCCAAGCCCCCAGATTATGCAGATTTCCCATAGCCCCAGTGATGCGCCGGCAACTTTCATGGCGCATAAACAACCAATACCAAAAAACAAGAAAAGCCCTGTGCCTAAAAACTCGGCGATGCATTGCGCCTTAAGTGAATCATTCATGTGTCACCTTCCAGGTAGAGTCGCTTCTCACCAGCACGCCTGAAGCTGGCAGCAGAGTACAACGTCGCACACTATAGAAATGTGTTATTAAAAAGTGTTGGCAACCTCGCAGACAAAACACCAAAAAAATCGCCTGTCAGTAACATTATTTTGCTATTAAAAATAGCGTTAAAGGGTGCAATGCCTCTTATTTACTGAATATGACTACGATTATTAAATAACAAATTATTGTTATTTTGAATGCAGAGTTTTACAGCCTTGCTCACAAAAAATGCTCGCACGCGCAAATAACACAACATTTGAAGCCTGTCATTCTAAAAAATAAAAATATGAAAATGCGTTTGCAAAAATTTGGCATGCCTGAATATTTAAATAAACCATAAAATTCAATGCATTAAAAATATCCAAGACAATTATTTAGCCTGAATAACCCAGGAAGTTTCGCCGGTAATTCCAAGTCAGCCATTCTTTTTCTTCGCTTATTTGTATATTCAAAAAATCAGGGCAACCCTATCGAGGTCTTTATGCAACAAGAAGCATTAGGAATGGTGGAAACCAAAGGTTTGACGGCGGCAGTTGAAGCAGCTGATGCAATGGTTAAATCCGCAAATGTCATGTTAGTAGGCTACGAGAAAATAGGTTCTGGTCTGGTAACAGTGATTGTTCGCGGTGATGTGGGTGCCGTGAAAGCGGCAACGGATGCAGGCGCTGCTGCTGCCGCTCAGGTGGGAGAAGTGAAAGCCGTACATGTTATCCCGCGTCCCCACACTGATGTAGAAAAAATCTTACCCAAGGGAATTAGCCAATGAGTAGCAATGACCTGGTGGAACAGATCATGGCGAAGGTGATTGCCAAAGTTTCTGCACCGACATCACAGGCCACCCCCACTGTAATCCATCCCATACGAGAGACGGCTATGGCAGAAAAAAGCTGCAGTTTAACGGAATTTGTCGGCACAGCGATCGGCGACACGGTTGGTCTGGTTATCGCCAACGTTGACAGCGCGCTACTGGACGCAATGAAGCTCGAAAAACGGTATCGCTCCATAGGCATTCTTGGTGCACGCACCGGGGCAGGTCCACACATCATGGCGGCCGATGAAGCGGTAAAAGCCACCAACACTGAAGTTGTCAGCATCGAATTACCCCGTGATACCAAAGGTGGCGCTGGTCATGGTTCATTGATCCTCCTTGGCGGGAATGATGTCTCCGACGTTAAACGCGCCATTGAAGTTGCACTCAAAGAGCTCGACCGCACCTTTGGCGATGTGTACGCCAACGAAGCGGGTCACATCGAGATGCAATACACCGCCCGCGCCAGCTATGCCCTGGAAAAAGCCTTTGGCGCTCCTGTTGGCCGGGCCTGCGGCGTGATTGTTGGTGCACCGGCCTCTGTCGGCGTGCTGATGGCTGATACCGCGCTGAAGTCCGCCAATGTGGAGGTGGTGGCATACAGCTCCCCTGCCAAAGGGACCAGCTTTAGTAACGAAGCCATTCTGGTCATCTCGGGTGACTCAGGCGCCGTTCGTCAGGCCGTTATCTCTGCTCGCGAAATCGGTAAAACCGTGCTGGGCACCCTGGGTTCTGAACCGAAAAACGACCGCCCATCCTACATCTGATAACAGAGAGGCTGTTTCATGAGATCGAAAAGATTTGAAGCGCTGGCGAAACGCCCTGTTAACCAGGATGGTTTCGTGAAGGAGTGGATTGAAGAGGGCTTTATTGCAATGGAAAGCCCCAACGATCCTAAACCTTCTATTCGCATCGTCGACGGTGTCGTTACTGAATTAGACGGCAAACCCGTCAGCCAGTTTGACCTGATTGATCATTTTATTGCCCGCTACGGTATCAATCTGCAGCGTGCAGAAGACGTAATGAAAATGGACTCCGTGAAGCTTGCCAATATGCTTTGCGATCCGAACGTCAAACGCAGCGATATTGTGCCGCTGACCACCGCCATGACCCCAGCGAAGATAGTGGAAGTGGTGTCGCACATGAACGTGGTTGAAATGATGATGGCCATGCAAAAAATGCGTGCGCGTCGTACCCCATCCCAACAGGCGCACGTGACTAATGTGAAAGACAACCCGGTTCAGATTGCCGCGGATGCAGCCGAAGGCGCCTATCGCGGGTTTGACGAGCAGGAAACCACGGTTGCCGTCGCACGCTACGCCCCTTTTAATGCTATCGCGTTACTGGTGGGTTCACAGGTGGGACGTCCCGGTGTATTAACCCAGTGTTCTCTGGAAGAAGCCACGGAGCTTAAGCTTGGCATGCTGGGCCACACCTGCTATGCCGAAACAATTTCCGTCTATGGCACCGAGCCTGTCTTTACCGATGGCGATGACACCCCCTGGTCGAAAGGTTTCCTTGCCTCTTCCTATGCCTCCCGCGGTTTGAAAATGCGTTTTACCTCCGGCTCCGGCTCCGAAGTGCAGATGGGTTATGCCGAAGGCAAATCCATGCTTTATCTCGAAGCGCGTTGCATTTACATCACAAAAGCTGCGGGGGTACAGGGTCTGCAGAACGGCTCCGTCAGCTGCGTTGGTGTTCCTTCAGCCGTACCGTCCGGTATTCGCGCCATCCTGGCAGAGAACCTGATTTGTGCCGCGCTGGACCTGGAGTGCGCATCCAGTAACGACCAGACCTTCACTCACTCAGACATGCGCCGTACCGCACGTTTGCTGATGCAGTTCCTGCCAGGGACCGACTTCATCTCCTCAGGTTATTCCGCCGTTCCAAACTACGACAACATGTTCGCCGGGTCGAACGAGGATGCTGAAGATTTTGATGATTACAACGTCCTCCAGCGCGACCTGAAAGTGGACGGTGGTCTTCGTCCGGTACGCGAGGAAGACGTCATTGCCATCCGTAATAAAGCGGCGCGCGCGCTGCAAGCTGTCTTCGCCGGCATGGGACTGCCGCCCATCACCGATGAAGAAGTCGAAGCGGCAACCTACGCCCACGGCTCGAAAGATATGCCGGAACGTAACATCGTTGAAGACATCAAGTTCGCGCAGGAGATCATCAATAAAAACCGTAACGGCCTCGAAGTGGTGAAAGCGCTGGCAGAAGGCGGCTTCCGCGATGTTGCGCAGGACATGCTTAACATCCAGAAAGCCAAGCTAACCGGGGACTATCTGCATACATCCGCCATCATCGTCGGTGATGGTCTGGTGCTCTCGGCGGTGAACGATGTCAACGATTATGCCGGTCCGGCAACAGGTTATCGCCTGCAGGGTGAACGCTGGGAAGAGATCAAAAACATCCCGGGCGCACTCGATCCGAACGAATTGGGCTAAGGGGTGAATGATGGAAATTAATGAAAAGTTACTGCGCCAGATAATCGAAGGCGTGCTGTCGGAAATGCAAACCAGCGACAAACCGGTGTCGTTTAGTGCTGCACCGGCCACCCCGGCAAAACTCGCCACGGGTAGCGAAAGCAGTTTCCTGACCGAAACCGGTGAAGCGAAACCAGGCACCTTACAGGATGAGGTGATCATTGCCGTCGGGCCAGCCTTCGGACTCTCTCAGACCGTGAATATTGTGGGCTTATCGCACAAAAGTATTTTGCGTGAAGTTATCGCAGGTATTGAGGAAGAAGGCGTTAAAGCACGTGTTATCCGCTGTTTCAAATCGTCTGATGTCGCATTTATGGCCGTGGAAGGCAACCGTCTGAGCGGCTCCGGTATCTCCGTCGGGATCCAGTCCAAAGGCACGACGGTTATCCACCAGCAGGGACTGCCCCCGCTCTCAAACCTTGAGCTGTTCCCGCAGGCCCCCTTGCTGACGCTGGAAACGTACCGCCAGATTGGCAAAAACGCGGCGCGTTACGCCAAGCGTGAATCACCACAACCTGTGCCCACGCTTAATGACCAGATGGCGCGTCCGAAGTATCAGGCCAAGTCAGCCATTCTGCATATCAAAGAAACAAAATTCGTCGTGACGGGTAAAAACCCGCAAGAGCTGCGCGTTGCGCTTTAAAAGGATAACACCATGAATGCTGATGCAATTGAATCAATGGTTCGTGATGTGCTTAGCCGGATGAACACTCTGCAAGGGGCGACGCCTGCTGCAGCAGTCGCTCCGCCTGCGAGCGAAACGGCACATCAGGCAAAGGTTAGCGATTATCCGCTGGCGAATAAGCACCCTGAATGGGTCAAAACATCAACCAATAAGACCCTTGATGAACTGACGCTCGACAACGTGCTGAGCGGCAAAATCACCGCCCAGGATATGCGTATCACCCCTCACACGCTGCGTATTCAGGCATCGATCGCCAAAGATGCCGGTCGCGACCTTCTGGCGGTGAACTTTGAGCGCGCGGCGGAACTCACGGCCGTGCCGGATGACCGCATCCTTGAAATCTACAATGCCCTGCGCCCTTATCGCTCCACTCAACAAGAGCTGCTGGACATCGCTGAGGATCTGGAAAGCAGGTACAAAGCAAAAATTTGTGCAGCGTTTGTTCGCGAAGCCGCTGCGCTGTATGTCGAGCGTAAAAAGCTCAAAGGTGACGATTAAATACAGGGATGATTTATGCGTTATATAGCTGGCATTGATATTGGAAACTCATCAACCGAAGTGGCGCTTGCCGTAAAAGATGATGCGGGCACGTTAAAGATTGTGAGCAGTGCACTTGCTGAAACCACCGGCATTAAAGGCACGTTGCGCAATGTGTTTGGTATCAAAGAGGCACTCAACCGTGTGGTTGAAGGGGTCGGTATCTCTGTCAGCGATATTTCGCTTATCCGTATAAATGAAGCAACACCGGTAATTGGTGACGTGGCGATGGAAACCATAACGGAAACCATCATCACGGAATCCACCATGATTGGTCACAACCCCAAAACCCCAGGCGGTATTGGTCTGGGGGTTGGTATTACCATCACGCCGGCGGAACTTCTCACTCATCCGGCGGAACAGCCATACATCCTGGTCGTTTCCGCTGATTTTGATTTTACTGATGTGGCAGAGATGGTGAACGCTGCCTCAAAAGCCGGTTACCAGATCAACGGCATCATCCTGCAACGGGATGATGGTGTGCTGGTCAGTAATCGTCTCGATCGAAAGATCCCTATCGTGGATGAAGTTTTATATATCGAACGTATTCCGCAGGGCATGCTGGCGGCCATTGAAGTAGCAATGCCGGGCAAGGTGATTGAAAACCTCTCTAACCCTTATGGCATAGCGACCGTATTTTCATTAAGCGCCGATGAGACGCGCAACATCGTGCCTGTAGCACGAGCGTTGATTGGCAACCGCTCCGCAGTGGTCGTCAAAACCCCCTCAGGAGATGTGAAAGCACGATCCATTCCGGCCGGAAACATTGAGCTTATCGCCAAAGGCAGAACGTGGCGTGTTGATGTTGCCGCCGGAGCCGATGCCATCATGAAAGCGGTGAATGAGTGTCCGGCGCTGGATAATGTTACCGGTGAATCCGGTACGAATATCGGCGGTATGCTTGAGCACGTTCGCCAGACGATGGCTGAACTGACCAACAAACCGAGCAGCGAGGTCTTTATCCAGGATCTGCTGGCCGTCGATACCGCGGTTCCCGTCAATGTAACCGGCGGCCTGGCCGGAGAATTTTCACTGGAGCAGGCAGTGGGAATCGCCTCCATGGTCAAATCAGACCGTCTGCAGATGGCCATGATCGCTCGTGAAATTGAACAACAGCTGCATGTCGATGTGCAGGTTGGCGGCGCAGAAGCCGAAGCGGCCATATTTGGCGCTCTCACTACGCCGGGCACATCCAGACCTCTGGCTATTCTTGATTTAGGCGCGGGCTCAACCGATGCCTCCATCATCAACCCTCAAGGGGACATTACCGCCACCCATCTCGCGGGAGCCGGGGACATGGTCACCATGATCATCGCCCGGGAACTGGGCCTTGACGATCGCTATCTGGCTGAAGAGATCAAAAAATACCCGCTGGCGAAAGTAGAAAGCCTCTTCCATCTGCGTCATGAAGACGGCAGCGTACAGTTCTTTCCCGAACCACTCCCGCCCACTGTGTTCGCCCGCGTCTGCGTCGTGAAACCAGACGAGCTGGTGCCTTTACCTGGTGACCTGGCGCTGGAAAAGATCCGTTTGATTCGTCGCAGTGCGAAAGAGCGCGTTTTCGTCACCAACGCTCTGCGTGCACTACGCCAGGTTAGCCCGACCGGCAACATTCGCGATATCCCCTTTGTCGTGCTGGTTGGCGGCTCTTCGCTCGATTTCGAAATACCGCAGCTGGTGACCGATGCTCTCGCCCATTACCGACTGGTTGCCGGACGCGGCAACATTCGCGGCGTTGAAGGTCCACGTAACGCCGTAGCCACCGGCCTCATTCTCTCCTGGCAGAAGGAGTTCGCTGATGGAAATTAATCAGGACAGCCCGGTGATAGTGATAACGGCACTGTCGGAGTGCCAGTCGCTCTGGCAGGAAGTGCTGTGGGGTATCGAAGAAGAAGGTATTCCCTGGCGCTGGCAGCAGGCCTCCGGCGTGGACGTTGTTGCCCATGCATGGCAGGCAGCCAATCAGTCGGCGCTGCTGGTCGGCGTAGGCTGTGACAATGAAAAACTGGTGATCCACTACCGAAATTTACCTGCATCAGCGCCGCTTTTTTGCCTGATGCGTCATGAAGATCTCCAGTCCCGGCGAGCCGCGGGTAACAACGCCGCCAGACTGGTTAAAGGGATACCGTTCAGGTAACCCCGTTTATCCATAAACAGGAGAATCGCAGTATGAACAATGCATTGGGACTGGTCGAAACGAAAGGTCTTGTAGGGGCAATTGAAGCCGCTGATGCGATGGTGAAATCCGCCAACGTGCAGCTGGTGGGATACGAAAAAATTGGCTCAGGTCTGATAACCGTTATGGTGCGCGGAGATGTGGGCGCAGTAAAAGCGGCCGTAGACGCAGGTGCAGCTGCGGCCAGTGCGGTGGGTGAAGTGAAATCAAGCCATGTGATCCCGCGTCCGCATAGCGACGTCGAAGCCATTTTACCTAAATCAGCCTGACAGGCAGTCAGAGGAGCACAGCGTGAAGCAATCACTGGGGTTACTTGAAGTTAGCGGTCTGGCACTGGCCATCAGTTGCGCGGATGTTATGGCGAAAGCCGCTTCCATCACGCTGATTGGTATGGAAAAAACCAATGGTTCCGGCTGGACCGTTATCAAAGTTACCGGTGATGTGGCCTCTGTTCAGTCGGCCATCATCACTGGTGCACATTTTGCCAGTGCGCGGGACGGGCTGGTAGCGCAGAAAGTTATCGCGCGGCCTGCAGAGGGTCTTTTGCCAGCGGCACCAGAGGCCGCCCTCATCGCCGATACGCCAACAGAGACGATGGAAGAAGAGGCAGTGACGCCAACAGATACCGTCGCGGACATGCACATCATAGCAGGAGAACCCGCACCTTCACTCCTGCTTCACAACGTGGGAAATCAGGTCACTTGCAATCTTTGTCTGGATCCGGCCTGCACCCGTCTGAAGGGGGAACCACGCACGCTATGTCTTCATAGCGGACAGCGAGGAGAATAACTATGGATAAGCACGTCGTTGAAAATGCAGTAACTCAGGTGCTGGATGAGATGCGGGCGCGTCCCATTCCGTTGGGTATATCGAACCGACATATCCATTTGTCGCCACAGGATTTTGAACGATTGTTTCCAGGGCAATCCGTCACGGTTAAAAAAGCGCTGATGCAACCTGGTTATTTTGCTGCGGAACAAACCGTGACCTTAGTCGGCCCGAAAGGGCAGCTGAAAAATGTGCGCCTCCTTGGCCCACTGCGCGGCGCAAGCCAGGTTGAAATCTCTCGCACCGACGCGCGCACGCTGGGTGTCGCGGCCCTGCTTCGTATGTCCGGCAATCTGGCAGGCACACCGGGCATCAAAGTCGTCAGCCCTTATGCCGAAATCGAGCTGGCGAATGGGGTGATTGTGGCGCAGCGCCACATTCATATGTCGCCGCTGGATGCCTTAGTCCTGCGCGTATCCCACGGTGAAAACGTGAGGGTAGCCATTGAAGGAACCGGACGCCGCGTCATTTTTGATGATGTCGCGGTCCGGGTTTCACCAGGCCTGTTACTTGAAATGCATATCGACACTGACGAAGCCAATGCATCAGGCGCCGACGAACCGGGCGCATTCGCCCGCCTGGTTACGCACGCATGAGCAACGAACAGATGCAGCACCTCGTCGACATCATCGCTGCGCGTCTGCTTGCCCGCGTCAACAATGCTGTTGCCATTAGTCAGGATGCGCTGCGTCACGCCTCAGCGACGGCGCTTTTTCTGAAGCATGACACATTGCATGTGCAGCATACGGACATCTGTTTCTTGCGTCAGTTAGCGGACGGAGACCAGGAGAACACTGCCGTTGCCAATTTGTTCGAAGCGTTTTCATTAGGGATGAAGGTGACCGTCAGTATCAACAGTAGCCTGTTGCGCTGTCTGCCGCTCGCCGGACTGGCAACCCTGCCGCTGTCGCTCTGTGATGAACATGAAAACAGCATCAGGTATTGCAAAAACAAGGTGCTGAGCTATCGGGATATCCTCGGGTTGGGCGGCGGCTGGGTAGTCACATCCCGTAAGACCATTATCACTGTGCTGGCTCGTGAGGCGATGGCAACACAGCACATTCGACTCGTGCAGCAGGAGTAAATCATGCATCTCGCTAAGGTTACAGGTTCGGTGGTTTCCACCCAAAAATCGGCGTCCCTGGTCGGCAAAAAATTGCTGCTGGTTCGTCGGGTGAGTGCCGACGGCACGTTGCCGCCCCACCCCACGCAAGGCGATGAGGTTGCCGTGGACTCCGTGGGGGCTGGCATTGGTGAACTGGTGCTTCTGAGCAGTGGTTCCAGTGCGAGACATGTGTTTTCCGGCCCCAATGAAGCCATCGATCTGGCCGTCGTGGGCATTGTTGACACCCTTTCACGCTAAGGAGACGCGATGGCCATTTATACCCGAACAGGCGACGCGGGCACTACCGCCCTTTTCAGCGGTCAGCGCGTAAGCAAAACCCATCCGCGTGTGGAAACCTACGGCACGCTGGACGAGCTGAATTCAGCCTTAAGCCTCTGTGCCTGCGCAGTGCGTTCGCCTGAAAGCCGCGCTCTGCTGGAAGCGATTGAACTGCAAATTTTCTGGTTCAGCGCCGAGCTTGCCAGCGAAAGTGAGACGCCCTCTCCTGAGCAGCGCTACATCAGCGCCGGGGAGATAGAGGCTCTGGAACGGGCTATCGACACGGCCATGTCTCTGGTCGATAGCGTACACAGCTTTATTTTACCCGGACGGTGTGAAGCCGCCGCCAGATTGCATTTTGCCCGCACGCTTGCCCGGCGAGCCGAAAGACGTCTGGTTGAATTAAACGAGCAGATTAACGTCCGCCAGGTCCTGATGCGTTACATCAATCGCCTTTCCGACTGTTTGTTTGCCCTGGCGCGTCTTGAAGACCATCTCGCCCACCAGGAAAAGGTCATTCGCGAGGTGACGACACGATACCGGGCAGCCACACAACTGCCTGAGAGAAAAGAGGATCCGCATTCGCTTTCCTTTCATGAGCTTCATCAGGTAGTTAAAGCCGCAATGACCCGTGCGGCTGAATTGCACATCCCGGTCGTGGTTAGCGTAGTGGATGCAAACGGGATCGCCATGCTCACCTGGCGTATGCCAGACGCATTACTGGTGAGCAACGATCTGGCCCCCAAAAAAGCATGGACAGCGGTCGCCATGAAATCGCCTACGCATGAACTCTCCGACGCAGTCCAACCCGGCTGCGCGCTGTATGGACTCGAAACGCACATGGACGGCAAGGTCGTGACCTTTGGCGGAGGTTTTCCCCTCTGGCGCGACGGCAACATTATTGGTGGTCTTGGTATCAGCGGAGGCTCCGTTGAACAGGACATGGATATTGCTCAGACCGCACTTGCGGCGATAAATATGGGAACAAAATAATGAATTCATCAGATCTGGAAACGCTCATTCGCGCCATTCTGAGCGAACAACTCGCTCCGGTTGAGGAAAAACAAGCGAGCGCCAGCCACGGGGTGTTTGCCACGCCTGCCGAGGCAATTGAGGCTGCACATCAGGCTTTTTTACGTTACCAGCAGTGCCCATTAAAAACCCGCAGCGCACTTATCAGCGGTCTTCGTGCAGAACTGGCACCACATCTGGCCACCCTTGCAGAAGAGAGCGCCGTTGAAACCGGGATGGGCAACAAAGAAGATAAATTCCTGAAGAACAAAGCCGCGCTGGAAAACACGCCAGGCGTTGAGGATCTCACCACCACTGCCTTGACGGGTGACGGCGGTATGGTGCTGTTTGAATATTCGCCCTTCGGCGTGATTGGTTCAGTCGCACCCAGTACCAACCCGACCGAGACCATTATCAATAACAGCATCAGCATGCTGGCTGCGGGCAATACCATCTATTTCAGTCCGCATCCGGGTGCCAAAAAAGTGTCCCTTACGTTGATTCGTCTGATTGAGGACATTACGTTTCGCCACACGGGCATTCGCAACCTGGTGGTTACCGTTAGCGAACCGACTTTTGAAGCCACTCAGCAGATGATGGCCCACCCCAAAATTGCTCTGCTGGCCATCACCGGTGGGCCAGGGATTGTACTGATGGGTCTCAAAAGCGGCAAAAAAGTGGTGGGTGCAGGCGCTGGCAACCCACCCTGCATCGTTGATGAGACCGCTGATCTTGTCAAAGCTGCCGAAGATATCATTAACGGCGCTTCCTTCGATTACAACCTGCCCTGCATTGCAGAAAAAAGCCTGATCGTTGTGGCGTGCGTTGCTGACAAACTTATTCAGCAGATGCAAGCCTTCGGCGCACTGCGCATCACCGGCAGTGATATCGATAAACTGCGCGCCGTCTGCATTATTGACGGTGTCGCCAATAAAAAACTGGTTGGTAAAAGTCCGGCGACCATCCTGCAGGCAGCCGGGTTAACGGTTCCACCTAAAGCGCCTCGCCTGCTTATCGCTGAGGTTGCCGGAGACGATCCCCTGGTAACCGCTGAACAATTGATGCCGGTTTTACCCGTCGTCCGTGTAGATAACTTCGAAGCCGCACTGGCACTGGCGTTGGTGGTTGAAGAAGGTCTGCACCATACGGCAGTCATGCACTCGCAAAACGTCTCCCGGTTGAACCTGGCCGCACGCCGTCTGCAGACGTCGATTTTCGTGAAAAACGGCCCTTCCTATGCCGGCATCGGCGTCGGTGGCGAGGGTTTCACCACCTTTACCATTGCAACCCCGACGGGTGAAGGTACGACGTCGGCAAAAACCTTTGCCCGTTCCCGTCGTTGTGTACTGACGAACGGCTTTTCGATTCGCTAACCGGAGTGGTTATGAACAGATTCTCGCTACAAACGCGACTCTATAGCGGAGTGGGAAGCCTCGGAGCCTTAAAACGCTTTCGCAATAAGGACATCTGGATCATTTGCGACGGTTTTCTTGCTCACTCGCCGCTGATTGATATGTTGAAGCAGGCGATTGCGCCGGATAACCGACTGAGTGTCTTTAGTGATATTACGCCGGATCCGACCATAGCGACGGTGGTTGAGGGCATCGCACAAATGCAGACGCTCAAGCCGGCTGTGGTCATCGGTTTTGGTGGCGGCTCTGCTCTGGATGCAGCGAAGGCGATTGTCTGGTTCAGCAAACAGCTGGGTATTGATATCGAAACCTGCGTGGCGATCCCTACCACCAGTGGGACAGGATCCGAAGTCACCAGCGCGTGCGTCATAAGCGATCCGCAGAAGGGCATTAAATATCCGCTGTTTGATAACGCACTCTACCCGGATATCGCCATTCTCGATCCGGCACTGGTGGTGAGCGTCCCACCCGCTATTACGGCAAACACCGGGCTCGACGTGTTGACTCATGCGCTTGAAGCTTACGTGTCTCCTGAGGCCAGCGATTTTACCGATGCGCTGGCCGAAAAGGCAGCCCAACTGGTGTTTAAGTATTTGCCGGTCGCAGTGCGCAACGGAGACTGCCTGGCCACGCGCGAGAAAATGCACAATGCCGCCACGCTGGCTGGCATGGCGTTCAGCCAGTCCGGGTTGGGCATAAACCATGCCATAGCCCACCAGTTAGGAGGGCAATTTCACCTGCCGCACGGACTGGCGAATGCGCTGCTGCTGACCCCTGTCATCCATTTTAATGCCAAAGACAAACGTGCAGCCCATCGCTACGCGCGTATTGCCAAAGCCTGCCATTTTTGCCCATCGACGGCTAATGAACAGTTGGCCGTCAATGCTCTGGTGCGACAGATCGAGCAACTGAAAAAGCAGTGCAACATTCCGACCCTTGCGGGGGCGCTCAATACCACCGCTTCTGCTTTTCGCGCGCGCATTCCCGGCATGGTCGACGCTGCTCTGGCAGATGTCACCCTCAAAACGACACCGCGCCATGCTGATGCCAGCGCCATTCGTCATTTGCTGGAGGAATTATTGTGAGTGAAGTCGCCTTTGTCGCCCCTGCGTGGGGAGAGGTTAGCCCTGCCAGCGCAGATGATATTCGTGAAAGCGTCCGTGCTGGAGGCGTGGTTGGTGCCGGAGGCGCAGGTTTTCCCACCCACGTGAAATTACAGGCTCAGGTCGAGATTTTTCTCGTTAACGCCGCTGAATGCGAGCCTATGTTAAAAGTGGATCAACAGCTTATGCCACAGCAGGCCGCGCGTCTGGTGCGCGGCATTCTTTATGGCATGCGCGCGACCGGGGCAACGCAAGGCATTATCGCGCTAAAAGAGAAGTATCACGCCGCAGTCGAGGCGCTAACCCCCTTGCTGCCGCCGACAATCCGTCTGCATATTTTGCCGGATGTCTACCCTGCGGGAGATGAAGTTATCACCATCTGGCTGGCAACGGGTCTGCGGGTGCCTCCGGCGGCATTGCCTACCAGCGTTGGCGTGGTGGTGAACAATGTGCAGACGGTGTTGAATATCGCCCGGGCCGTGGAAGATAACTACCCCGTTACGCGCCGCACGCTGACCGTCAACGGCGCGGTTCATCATCCACTGACGGTGACCGTTCCCCTGGGCATCTCCCTCAGGGAGGTGCTTACCCTTGCCGGAGGAGCAACGGTTGATGCGCCGGGTTTTATCAACGGCGGGCCTATGATGGGAGGGCTTATCACCTCTCTGGATACCCCGGTCACCAAGACCACCGGCGGCTTGCTGGTTCTGCCAGATACGCATCCGTTAATTACCCGCCGCAGGCAGGATGACAAAACGGTACTCAGTATTGCCCGTACTGTTTGCGAGCATTGTCGACTCTGCACCGATTTATGCCCGCGCCACATTATTGGTCATGAACTCTCGCCACACCTGCTGGTGAGAGCGGTCAATTATCAGAATGTCGCCACCCCTTCCACGTTACTGAGCGCATTAACCTGCTCAGAGTGCAACGTTTGCGAAAGCGTTGCCTGCCCGGTCGGCATTTCGCCTATGCGGGTAAATCGTCTCCTTAAAGCCGAACTTCGCGCCAGCGGCGCACGTTATGAAGGCCCGCTGCGTGAGGCTGATGAAATGGCGCGCTATCGCCTGACGCCGGTCAAAAGGCTGATAACCAAACTCGGATTAAACGACTGGTATCAGGATGCACCAATTAAAGCGCTCACCGTTACCCCTGCTCAGGTGGTACTCCCGCTGCGTCAGCACATTGGCACGCCCGCCGTACCCTCCGTAAGGCAGGGCGACAGGGTTTCACGAGGTGAATGCATTGCGGACGTTCCTCTGGGGGCGCTCGGCGTGCCGCTGCATGCCAGCATCGACGGCGTTATTGCGTCGGTGACGGACCAGGCAATTACAGTTGTACGAGGATAACCATGTCACAAGCTATTGGAATACTTGAACTTACCAGCATTGCGAAAGGGATGGAGCTTGGCGATGTCATGCTGAAAAGCGCTAACGTCACGCTACTTGTGAGTAAAACCCTCTGCCCCGGCAAGTTTCTGCTGATGATTGGCGGTGATGTGGGTGCCGTGCAGCAGTCCATTGCGGCCGGTGAGAGCAGAGCCGGCGAAATGCTGGTCGACAGCATTGTGCTTGCCAATATTCATGCAGCAGTCTTACCTGCGATCAGCGGACTGAACGCTGTAGAAAAACGGCAGGCCGTGGGTATCGTCGAAACCTGGAGCGTGGCCGCCTGCATCAGTGCCGCCGACAGGGCAGTCAAAGCAGCGAACGTGACGCTGGTACGCGTACATATGGCTTTCGGCATCGGTGGTAAGTGTTACATGGTGGTTGCGGGCGACATTTCTGATGTTGAAAACGCGGTGACAGTGGCCAGTGAGAGTGCAGGAGAGAAAGGGCTGCTGGTCTATCGGTCCGTTATTCCTCGTCCTCACGAGGCTATGTGGCGACAGATTGTGGAGGGCTAATGGAAACGCAACACACTACGGAACGCATGATCCAGGAGTATGTCCCGGGTAAACAGGTCACACTGGCCCATCTGATAGCCAATCCCGGAAAAGATCTCTACAAGAAACTGGGGTTGAGCGAGACGGCATCGGCGATTGGTATTTTAACCATTACCCCCAGTGAAGCCTCCATCATTGCCTGCGATATCGCCACAAAATCAGGTGCCGTCGAGATCGGTTTTATCGATCGATTTACCGGTGCCGTGGTACTGACCGGGGATGTCTCTTCAGTGGAATATGCCCTGCGTCAGGTGACCCGTTCGCTGGGGGAAATGCTGCGCTTCACCACCTGTCAGGTGACACGGACCTGATGCCATGAAAAGAATGATGTTAATTGGCCCAAGCCAGTGCGGTAAAACCTCACTCACCCAGCGTCTGCGGGGTGAGGCGATTCGTTACCAGAAAACACAAGCTATCGTCTGGTCACCGGAAACGATTGATACACCGGGTGAGTACCTTGAAAACCGTTGTCTCTACAGCGCGCTGCTAACCAGCGCCTGCGAGGCAGACATTGTCGCACTGGTACTCAATGCCGATGCCCGGTGGTGTCCGTTCTCCCCGGGATTTACCTTACCGATGAATCGCCCGACCATTGGCATCGTCACTAAAGCCGATCTGGCTGGTAAAGACCAGACAGACCTGGCAGGTCAGTGGCTGACGCAATCCGGCGCTCAACAACTTTTCATCACCAGCGCGCAGACCGGTCAGGGCATTGCGGCGGTGATTGCTCATCTTCAGTCTCAGGAGTCTTCATGTCCCGCACCATAATGGCGGTTAACGCCGGTAGTTCTTCCCTGAAATTTCAGCTCATTACCATGCCTGCCGGAACGGTACTGTGTCAGGGTTTGATTGAACGTATTGGGCTTTCAGATGCCATCTTTACCCTGAAACAGGGTGAGAAAAAATGGCAGGAGACTCGCGCCATAGCCGATCACAACACCGCGGCGATGCTGCTGCTGGAAACGCTGCTTTCACATCAGATAATCTCCTCATTGGCGGCGATTGACGGCGTCGGGCATCGTGTCGCGCACGGTGGTGAAAGCTTTAAAGATTCGGCCCTCATAACCGATGAGGTGCTGGCAGAAATTGAACGCTTGTCAGAACTGGCGCCGTTACACAATCCGGTCAATGCGGCAGGCATTCATGTTTTTAAGCAGGCACTGCCCCACGCTCCTGCCGTTGCCGTTTTCGATACCGCTTTTCACCAGACGCTGGATCAGGGGGCTTTTATCTATCCTTTGCCGTGGCGTTATTACACCGATCTGGGCATTCGTCGTTACGGCTTCCACGGCACCAGCCACAAATATGTCAGCCAGTTAATGGCAGAGAAACTGGGTGTACCTTTGAGTGCTTTGCGCGTCGTTACCTGTCATTTGGGCAACGGTAGTAGTCTGTGCGCCATTAAAGAGGGGCGCTCTGTTAATACGTCGATGGGCTTTACGCCGCAGTCAGGTGTGATGATGGGCACGCGCAGTGGCGATATCGACCCCTCGATTTTACCCTGGGTGGCACAGCGTGAAGGGCTTACGCCACAACAGCTGAATACCCTGATTAATAATGAATCCGGATTGCTGGGTGTATCGGGCGTGTCCAATGATTTCCGCGATGTCGAAGAGGCCGCCCGGGAAGGCAACGAGCGTGCGGCGCTGGCGTTGACGCTTTTCGTGGAGCGCATACGGGCAACCCTTGGAAGCTACATAATGCAAATGGGTGGGCTGGACGTCCTGCTGTTTACTGGTGGTATTGGTGAGAACTCGGCGCGTGTGCGAGCGGCGGTGTGCCGCGATCTTCACTTCCTGGGAGTGGAGGTTGACGCCGGAAAAAACAGCCGCAATGAGACCTTTATTCAGACGGAACAATCGATGGTAAAAGTCGCCGTTATCAGCACCAACGAAGAGCTGATGATAGCGCGTGATGTGATGCGTATTGCGCTGCCGGAATACGCCGGGGAGTGCGTATGATAGGTAAAGTCTGGCTGGTCGGCGCAGGCCCCGGCGATCCGGGGCTGATGACGGTAAAAGGATTAGCATGTTTGCGCGACGCGCAGGCAGTGGTCTATGACAGACTGGTTAATCCGCTTCTGCTTAAGGAAGCGCCTGATAACAGTGAGTTTTATGATGTGGGCAAAGAAGCCAACTGCCACCCGATTCCACAACCACAGATCAACCAGATCCTGATTGACTGCGCCCGTCGTGGACTCAGAGTGGTCCGCCTGAAAGGTGGTGACCCTTTTGTTTTCGGACGCGGGAGTGAAGAGGCTCAGGCCTTGCATGAAGCAGGGATCGCGGTCGATATCGTACCTGGAATAACGTCTGCCATCGGCGGACTGGCAATGGCGGGGATCCCAGTGACGCATCGCCACTGTGCTTCCAGCTTCCATGTTGTGACGGGTCATTTACAGGATGGCAAAGCCCCGCAGGACTGGAGCGCACTGGCGCAACTGTCGGGTACGCTGGTCATTCTGATGGGTATGTCGCAGATTCATACGATTTGCGATGAACTTATCAGGGCGGGGAAAGCGTCGGCAACACCCGCTGCGGTCGTGATGCGGGCAAGCACCCCCGCCCAGCAGGTACTGACGGCTCCGCTGTCGCAACTTGCAGCAAAAAGTGACGCCGCAGGCTTTTGCGCACCGGCGCTCATCGTCATCGGTGAGGTTGTTTCATTACGAGAAATCCTGGCCTTCAGCGGATCCGCGTGACACTATCCGTCGGTAAGTGCTTTAGTTGAGAGGTAAAGTGTGGCGCTGGCACGGTGTCCCGCATCCTGCGGTGAAATCATTCAGGGTTGGATCCTGGGCAGTGAAAAACTGGTTTCCTGCCCGGTTGACTGGTACAGCGAGGTTGAAATCTCCACTGGTTCACCTTTGCCGACTGAACGCACGCGGATGCGGGCGATGGTTAATCTTGTGCTCCGACACTGGCAACTTCCCTCTTCCTTAAGCCGGGAGATTCGTATTGAGTGCCGCTCGACCATTCCGGTTGCTAAAGGAATGGCGAGCAGTACAGCAGATATTGCCGCCACGGCCGTCGCTACCTCACGGCACTACGGCTATTCACTGGATGAACCGACCCTTGCCCGGCTCTGCGTCATGCTCGAACCCACCGACAGTACCGTTTTTCGCCACCTGACCCTCTTCGATCACAATAGCGCCAGCATGCATATCGCCTGTCACGGTCTGCCCGCAATGGATATCCTGCTGCTTGAAAGTCCGTTGATTTTGCGTACGGAAGATTATCATCGTCTGCCGCGTGAGCCTGTACTGAAAACCCATGCGGCGGAACTGGACAGTGCGTGGCAGCAGGTGCAGCAGGCCTGCGCGCACCGCTCTCCTGCTTTACTTGCCGAAGCGGCCACCCGCAGCGCGATCGCCAGCCAGCGGCTGCTTCCTAAACCCGCCTTTCGGGAGTTAATGTCGCTGGTGGAGAAGTGCGATCTCTATGGCTTGAATGTTGCCCATAGCGGCAGCGTGGTTGGGCTCTTTTGTGACAGGAAAAAGCAGGATGTGGAAAAAGTGTGCTGGCATCTGAAAAAAACGCAGCTATCTGCTCACTGGCCAGAGCAGCATCTGTTACGGCTGGTTGAGGGGGGAGTAAAAGAACGGTGAGGAGTTCCCTCACCGTAATAAGCGTTATTCTGCTTTAAGATCAATGGTTTTTTGTTCGCCCATTGTTTTCAGCTTTTTGGAGATTTCGCGACGCTCTTTAGAAATTTCAGCGTTTTTGATGATGTAATCATCTACGCGATCTTCGTAATCGCTTTTCATGCTGGCGATGATGCCCTGGATGGCTTCAACGCTCATACCCGGTTTGATGTAGTCGCTCAGGTTGTCCAGCAGCAGAACACGCTTCTGGTTGTCACGGATCTTTTTCTCGACGTCCTGGATTTCACGCTGCAGTTTATTCTTACGACGGAACAGACGAACAAACTCCAGAACGTCCTGGAATGAAGGCTTGGTTGTTTCCATTTTGACACCCCTGATAATGTGAGATTCGGATTCGTTAAAGCAACCGCTGAAGGGTAGACCTTACTTTTTGCCGTTGCTGATGACAATGGTTTTATCCTTTTACCTATCATAACCTCAAATCAGGCTGAATCGAAACAACCTCCCTGCTTTTCAGCATCAGATGAGGCTTATTTGCGCAGCGCCCGGCAAATGAGGTGCGACAGTAATTCCAGCTGGCGGGCCAGTTCCATACTCAGCCACACATACCCGTGAATGGAGTTTTCCGCCAGCGCATCACCCTGATGATCGCGCAGAAGCTCGCGCAGCTCGGTAACTATCTCAGTGAGTTTTTCGGTATTAGCTATAATCGGCTGCGGATTCCCTTCGTATAATGCATGCGCAATGGTCAACAGCGTCTGTTGAGTCATCTGCTGCGTTTCACGAAGCGTGTGGGCATTGAGCATCACAAAATGGCTGGAGCGCGATGCCCAGTGGGCGTTAATCTGTAACTCGAGCATGCAAACCAGATTGCGGCTGACCGTCTGAATGGCTTCAAAAATAGCTTTCTGGATGTGAGTCTCTTTGCTCGCAGGGGTGATCAGTCCGCGCATTCTGACGACATCATTAAGGATTTTTTGCAGATGTTTTTCCAGGCGGGGACGTTCAACCAGATTCACTGAGAACCCCGCCTGGTAGACCCGGTTAAAGGCCGTGACATAACCCGCCATCTGAATTCGCCAGTGCAGAAATGCCCGTTGAGGCCAGATGCCGGTAAATAACATGGCCAGAAGAGAGCCAAAAATGACATCACCGCTTCGCCAGAGTGCCGTTTCCATGTCGCCTGCAGGCGCACCCACGACCACTGCCAGCGTAATACCAATAAGCAATGCCTGATAGGGTTTCTTCCCCAGTGCCAGCCAGCCGCAAAGGAACATAGCGGCCGCGCACCAGAGCAGCATGACTGGCATTGAGAGGAGTTCAAGCCGCAGGGCAACCAGGCCCAGAGCAGAGCCGCAGATAGTGCCGCCAATACGGTCAAAGGCCCGGGGAACCACATTCCCCCAAAAGGAGATGGGCCCCATCACGACAACAAGCGTAATCAAAGGCCAGGTCCCTTCAGGGATGTTCAGCAGACGCACCAGTAAAAATGTCAGAACGAAGGCCAGCGCAATACGCACCCCATGCACAACGCGGTAGTGACGATAAAGCCTGATTTCAAAAGGACTGAGTGACTTGTCGGGACGCACACCCGTTCTCCAGCCAAAAACGAAAGCGCGATTGTAACGACTTTTCTGCGGTACAGATCACTGTTCAGGACAAAAAAAGGGTAACTGACCGCATTCTGCGCTTCAGTTACCCGGTACAGGCAAGGCTAACTGTCAGGACTTGGGCTCAACCGGAATGTACATGTCGATTTCCCAGTAGCCATCCTCCTGGTCACCATTGAGGTAAAGCTCAAAGCACGGGCGCAGCGCAATCTGGTAGTGCTCATCCACCAACAGCTCGTCGAAGAAAAGATCCCAGGATTTTTCAAACTCATTGTTATAGACCTTCGCGCGAGCCACGGCGTAGTCCCCACCCGGTAACTCCGTTTTCATTACCCCTTCGCTGTTTTCCGGAATAACAAAGTCCTCGGGCACAGACACCACCACATCACAACGTAACTTGTCCGCCGGAACCTCATCGGGGTTATCGTAGTAAGCGCAAATCCAGTCGATGGGCTGAATGTGCTTATTCTTTACCCACATGTTCAACTGCGCGAAGCCCTGTTTCACCGTGACATCCCACGGCCCCACCAGATGGAACCCGGCGATAGTGCGCGTATCAACCTGCTTAACGTGGTATTCCATGCGACTCTCCTCACTGACACCGATGTTTTATACAGTGTAAATAACGGATGCTCGTCCGCCATCCTGCACGGGTCAATTATGGGAGCAGACTCGTGCACTCGCCACTTTGCCATGTCAGCCTCATTCTGGATGGTGGAAGTAATCGCTCAGACGGGAAAACAGTCCACCCTTGCCCACGTTGTCCAGGGCTACCAGCGGCCAGTGCGCTATCACCTGGTCGCGATCGTAAAGCTGGATCTCTCCTACCCGCTGGTGTGCCGCCATCGGCGCTTCCAGACTCTTGTTGTCCATGATGTAGCGCGCTTTAATATTGGGCAATTCGGCTTTTGGCAGCGCTAGCCAGAAATCATCCTCGGTGCCGACGTTCACCTTTTCTTTATCGCCGTACCAGATACGTTCACTGCCCACCTTTTTGCCCTTGTGCAGAATTTGTACGGTGTCAAAATTATCCTGCCCCCAGTGCAACAATTTACGCGCCTGCTCTTCACGCCCTTTCGGGCTTTCCGCCCCCATGATGACCGCAATCAAACGACGCTGCCCGTCCACACTTGAGGCGATAAGATTGAAGCCTGCGCCAGAGGTATGGCCGGTTTTCAGGCCATCCACATTCAGGGACTTGTCCCATAAAAGACCATTACGGTTCTGCTGGGTGATACCGTTCCAGGTCAGGCTCTTTTCACTGTACATATGATAAAAAGCGGGCTCGCCATGAATGATGGCACGTGACAATACGGCAAGGTCATAGGCCGAGCTGTGTTGGCCCGGCGCATCCAGCCCATGCACGGTTTCAAAGTGAGTGTCTTTAAGGCCAAGTTTGTGCACATAGTCGTTCATCATGGCGACAAATTGCGGTTGCCCACCGGCGACATGGTCAGCCAGGGCAACACAGGCATCGTTGCCTGAGTCGACAATCAGGCCCCGGCTCAGGTCGCGCACCGTGATCCGATCGCCGGGCTTAATAAACATGAGCGATGACCCTTCAAACACCGGATTTCCTCGTGCCCACGCGTCTTTCCCTACCGTGACCACATCGTCAGCACTGATGCGATGGCTATCAATCGCACGGTCGACCACATAGCCGGTCATCAGTTTAGTGAGGCTGGCCGGGTTACGCTGCTGGTGTTCATTGCCTGCGGTTAAAATCTGTCCGGTGGTAAAATCCATCAATACCCAGGCACCGGCCTGAATGACCGGAGGCTTCGGTGCCTGAGGCATCTCATCAGCACAGGCATGATGGACGGCGGCTGACAGAAGAGTGAAGGCAAAAAACAAACGGCATTTCAATGGAATATCCTCATTTACGTCAAATTCGCCGTCCTTTTTACGCAACTTAGTGTGTAGATACTCGGACAAATTGCAAAAAAATGTGACGGAGATCAGCTTTTACCGGCCTGATGGAGGCAAAAAAACGGGCATAGCGGGGTTTTTCTTCGGCAGAAATGGCCTGATGGTTTACCATGCAGGGGTTATTAATGAACAGGATAAGCTCAGTGTCAGATTCCAACGCAGCGCCGACATTTCTCTTCCATGACTACGAAACCTTTGGTACCCATCCGGCGCTGGACAGGCCCGCGCAGTTTGCTGCCATTCGCACCGATGCTGATTTCAACATCATCGGGGAACCTGAAGTTTTCTTCTGCAAACCTGCCGATGATTACCTGCCACAACCTGGTGCCGTACTTATCACCGGCATCACTCCGCAGCAGGCGAAAGCGAAGGGGGTGAATGAAGCCGGGTTTGCCAGGCGTATTCACGATCTGTTTACCGTCCCGAACACCTGCGTACTGGGCTACAACAACGTTCGCTTTGATGACGAAGTGACACGTAACATTTTCTACCGCAATTTCTACGATCCCTATGCCTGGAGCTGGCAGAATAATAATTCACGTTGGGATCTGCTTGATGTCATGCGCGCCTGCTATGCGCTGCGCCCGGAAGGTATTAACTGGCCGGAGAATGACGACGGCTTACCCAGTTTCCGGCTTGAACATCTCACCCGGGCGAACGGGATTGAGCACAGCAACGCCCATGATGCGATGGCTGATGTATACGCCACCATTGCGATGGCAAAGCTGGTGAAAACACATCAGCCGCGTCTGTTTGAATACCTGCTTAGCCACCGAAGCAAGCAAAAGCTGGCCACCCTGATTGACGTGCCGCAAATGGCTCCGTTAGTGCATGTTTCAGGCATGTTCGGAGCCGATCGCAGCAACACCAGTTGGGTCGCACCTCTGGCCTGGCACCCGGAAAACCGCAATGCAGTGATCATGGTTGATCTGGCAGGCGACATGACGCCTCTGCTGGAATTGAATGCCGATGCGCTTCGTGAACGGCTCTATACGGCAAAAGCCGCGCTTGAGGGGAAATCCCCCATCCCGGTGAAACTGGTGCACCTCAATAAATGCCCGGTGCTGGCGCAGGCTAAAACGCTACGTCCTGAAGATGCTGAACGGCTGGGCGTTGACCGCAAACGCTGTCTTGATAATCTGAAAATCCTGCGCGAAAACCCGCTGGTGCGGGAAAAAGTGGTCGCAATTTTTGCAGAAGCGGAACCCTTTGTGCCTTCGGATAACATCGATACACAGCTCTATAATGGTTTCTTCAGCGACGCGGATCGCGCAGCGATGCGCATCGTACTGGAGACTGATCCGCGTAACCTGCCTGCCCTGGACATCACCTTTGCCGATAAACGCATCGAGAGATTACTCTTCAACTACCGGGCGCGTAATTTCCCCGGCACGCTGGATGAAGTTGAGCAGCAGCGCTGGATGGAACACCGTCGCGAGGTGTTTACGCCCGCGTTTTTGCAGGCCTATGCTGACGAATTACAGATGCTGTTTGCACAATATGCGGATGATAAAGAGAAGGTGGCCCTGCTGAATGCCCTGTGGCAGTACGCTCAGGAGATAGTGTAGGGTAAAAAAAACCGGAGGTCAGAGCCTCCGGTTTTTAATGACGCCGTTATTACTGCGGAATGTCTTCGTACTGCGGCACCGGGTTGCGGAAGCTTCTGGTCACGCAGGCCAGATACAACAGACCAATCGCACCCCAGATAAGACCCAGAATCATTGAGCTCTGCTCCAGGTTCACCCACAACGCGCCAACAGTAAGCGCACCACACATCGGCAGTACCAGATACTGGAAGTGGTCTTTCAGCGTTTTGTTACGCTTCTCGCGGATCCAGAACTGAGAGATCACCGACAGGTTTACAAAGGTGAAGGCGACCAGCGCACCGAAGTTAATCAGAGCCGTTGCCGTGACCAGGTCAAAGTTAATCGCCAGCAGCGCAATGGCACCTACCAGCAGTACGTTCCACGCCGGCGTACGCCATTTCGGATGAACGTAGCCAAAGAAACGGGTCGGGAAAACACCGTCACGGCCCATCACGTACATCAGACGGGAGACACCTGCATGAGCAGCCATGCCGGAAGCGAGAACGGTGATGGTAGAGAAGACCAGCACACCGAACTGGAAGGTTTTACCCGCCACGTAGAGCATGATTTCCGGCTGTGACGCATCCGGATCTTTAAAGCGAGAGATATCCGGGAAGTACAGCTGCAGGAAGTACGACGCCACGATAAACACCAGACCCCCGATCAGCGCGGTCAGGAAGATGGCTTTCGGAATCACACGCTCTGCGTCTTTGGTCTCTTCAGACAGTGAAGAGATACCATCGAAGCCCAGGAACGAGAAGCACAGAATGGTCGCACCGGTAATCATCGGCACCACATGCGCACCTTCAGACCAGAACGGACGTGAACTGGTCAGGGTCCCTGCGCCTTCGCCGTGCGCCACACCGTAGACGATCAGGCCAACGATAATGGCAACGATACCCATCTGCAGAATAACAATCAGGGTGTTGAAGTTCGCAACGGACTTAATGCTGCGCAGATTGGAGATGGTCATAAAGGCCACCAGCGCAACCACAAACAGCCACGACGGTACGCTCGGAACCAGCGCTTCAAAGTAAATTTTTGCCAACAGAATGTTGATCATCGGCATGAACAGGTAGTCCAGCAGCGACGACCAGCCCACCATAAAGCCAACAGCCGGGCTAATGGATTTCTGGGCATAGGTATAGGCAGAGCCAGCGGACGGGAAGCGGCGGACCAGCTTACCGTAGCTCAGCGCAGTAAAGAGGATGGCAACCAGAGCAAAGGCATAGGCCGTTGCAACGTGACCATCAGTCAAACCAGAGACAATGCCGAATGTATCGAACAGCGTCATCGGCTGCATATAGGCAAGACCCATCATGACAACCGGAATCAACGTAAGCGATTTACGCAATTCCACGCGAGAGGTTTTTGGAGTAACGTTATGCGACATGATTATCCTCCTGAATGGCGGAAACCATTGCAAATACAAAAAATTGCCCCATTTTTTTCTGTTTCCTCAGCGACAACAACTGTCGGTTTTTAAGTAAATATCTATCCGGTACGAAGCCCGGCCTCTTGGTATTGAATGATGTTTCAAGAATGCAAAAAAATAACCGACGTGTTTACGTCGGCTATTCCTTTTTTGCGGGGCATATTTTGCACCAAACTGAGGCGCAATGACAACCCTGTGAGACGCGGCTCAACCAATAATTTCTGTCAATCGGTTGATTTTTAACACCTCAGGCAGGATTCGGATAAAAAAAAAGCATTTTTTGCAACAAATAAACGCGCCCCCGCAGGGGGACGGTTAGCCCCCTGCGGTTTGGTTAACCCGGTTAGTTCATTGGCATGGTCATCGGGTCGGGGTACTGGTATTCAAAACCCAGTTCATGGCAGATTCGGTTGCCGTCGACAAGTTTGCCTTTTCCCTGGCCGGGAGCGTCAAGAAAGAGAGGTTCAGCCAGACCAAGCTGGCGGGCCATCAGCGGATAAAAAACCGAACGGGCCGGGTGCTGCGGCGCGCAGAGATTATATATATGTCCGCCTTTTGGGGACTGAAGCAGCAATGTAATTGCAGAGATAACATCGTCCAGATGCACCAGATTCACGCCGTGCTGCCCATCCGGTGCCGTTTTGCCTGCAAAGAAGCGTCCGGGATGGCGCCCTGGCCCCACCAGCCCGGCGAGCCGTAAAATATCGACGGAGGTTCCCGGCAGATTATGCAACCAGTCTTCCAGCTCTTTTAGCACCCGCCCGCTCGCGGTAACCGGGTTGCGTGGCATCGTTTCTTTAACACTACCGCTGACATCACCGTAGACCGAAGTCGAGCTGGTAAAGAGTATCCGCGGAACACGCCAGGCCAGCGCGCTGTCGACAATTTCCTGTATCGCCTGCAAATAGAACTCTTCACCCGGACCGCTGCGCCGTGCCGGTAGCGTGATAACCAGCGCATCTGCCTGCATTAACGCCTCCAGATCGTCGGCGTCGCAGACCAGTTCAGGCTCAAGTTTCAGCACGTAGCTTTCGACGCCGCTCATTCTGGCCGCCTCCACCCCGTCCTGGGTCGTTTTGCTGCCGACCACCTGCCAGCCTCGCGCGGTAAGCGACAGCGCTAATGGCATACCCAGCCACCCTAAACCGACAATTGCGACCTTTTTCATCTGTCTCTCCCGACGTTTTGCTGATTCCCTTGTAAGGCTACGCCAGCGGGGCAGAACTGACAATTCATACCCTGAATATGAAATCATTTAATGATGTAAAAAAGCCCTTGCCTTCGTAGGCAAAAGTGGTTTAGGTTAAACGACATCAATGTGAATAAGCATTCAACGAGATTTTTATGACAAGCGTTCAGATTAAACTTCACCACCATCATCATCATCCTGACTAGTCTTTCAGGCGATGTGTGCTGGGAGACGATAAAATCTTCCAGTGGTGCATGAACGCAGAAAAAAGCCCCCGGAAGATCATCTTCCGGGGGCTTTTTTTTGAACCAAATTTAGCAGGATAACGAGGACAACAGAATGTTAGACAACAGCCGTTTACGCATAGCTATTCAGAAATCTGGCCGACTTAGCGAAGAGTCCCGCGAATTACTCGCCCGCTGTGGCATTAAAATCAACCTGCACACCCAGCGTCTGATTGCTCTGGCCGAAAATATGCCGATTGATATTCTGCGCGTGCGTGACGACGACATTCCAGGGCTGGTCATGGATGGCGTGGTTGATCTGGGTATTATCGGCGAGAACGTGCTGGAAGAAGAGCTGCTGACCCGCCGCGCTCAGGGAGAAGATCCTCGTTATTTCACCCTTCGTCGTCTCGACTTTGGTGGCTGCCGCCTGTCACTGGCGACCAACGTAGATGAAGTCTGGGACGGCCCGGCGGGGCTTGATGGCAAACGTATTGCCACCTCCTATCCGCACCTGCTCAAACGCTATCTGGATCAGAAAGGCGTCTCCTTTAAATCCTGTCTGTTAAACGGTTCTGTTGAAGTCGCGCCGCGCGCTGGACTGGCGGACGCTATCTGCGACCTCGTCTCGACAGGGGCTACCCTTGAAGCCAATGGTCTGCGGGAGGTGGAAGTCATTTACCGCTCCAAGGCCTGCCTGATCCAACGTGACGGTGAAATGGACGATGCCAAACAGCAGCTCATCAACAAACTGCTTACCCGTATTCAGGGTGTGATTCAGGCCCGTGAATCGAAGTACATCATGATGCATGCGCCTACCGAGCGCCTGGACGAAGTGATTGCTCTGCTACCGGGCGCTGAACGCCCGACTATTCTGCCGCTGGCAGGTGACCAGCAGCGCGTCGCCATGCACATGGTGAGCAGCGAGACCCTGTTCTGGGAAACTATGGAAAAACTCAAAGCACTGGGTGCCAGCTCCATTCTGGTTCTGCCGATTGAGAAGATGATGGAATAACCCTGCCTTTACGCCCGGTGAAAATGCGCCGGGCCAACGGGTTTAACGTGAGTGGGCCTCAGGCGCTTACAATAAAGGAAAACACTTATGAGCTTTAACACCCTCATCGACTGGAACGGCTGCAGCCCCGAACAGCAGCGCGCGCTACTTATGCGCCCGGCAATGTCGGCCTCCGAAAGCATAACCCGCACGGTGGCGGAAATACTCGAAAACGTCACTGCCCGTGGCGACAGCGCCCTGCGCGAATACAGTGCAAAATTTGATAAAACGGATGTCACTGACCTGAAAGTCACCGCCCAGGAAATCGCCGACGCCAGCGCGCGCTTAAGCGATGATATTAAACAGGCGATGGCCGTGGCGGTGAAGAATATCGACACCTTCCACGTGGCCCAGCAATTACAGACCGTGGATGTCGAAACCCTACCCGGCGTGCGTTGCCAGCAGGTGACCCGCCCTGTCGCCTCGGTGGGTCTCTACATTCCCGGCGGCTCCGCCCCGCTCTTTTCAACCGTGCTGATGCTGGCAACCCCTGCGCGCATCGCGGGTTGTAAAAACGTCGTGCTGTGCTCCCCGCCACCGATTGCCGATGAGATTTTGTATGCCGCGCAACTTTGCGGGGTACAGGAGGTGTTTAAAGTCGGCGGTGCGCAAGCGATTGCGGCCCTGGCCTTTGGCACCGAATCCGTTCCGAAAGTGGACAAAATCTTTGGTCCTGGCAACGCATTCGTGACCGAAGCCAAACGTCAGGTAAGTCAGCGTCTGGACGGTGCCGCCATTGATATGCCTGCCGGCCCGTCTGAAGTGCTGGTGATTGCTGACAGCGGTGCGACGCCTGATTTCGTCGCCTCTGACCTGCTTTCTCAGGCCGAACACGGCCCCGATTCACAGGTGATTTTGCTCACGCCGGATGCCAGCATGGCACGTGCGGTAGCCGACGCCGTTGAACGCCAGTTAGCCGACCTGCCGCGTGCGGAAACGGCACGCAAGGCGCTCTCCGCGAGCCGCCTGATTATTACCAAAGACCTGGCGCAGTGCGTGCAGATTTCCAACCAGTACGGCCCGGAGCATTTGATTATTCAGACCCGCAATGCACGCGACCTGGTCGATGATATCACCAGCGCTGGCTCCGTCTTTTTGGGCGACTGGTCACCGGAATCGGCGGGTGATTATGCCTCCGGCACCAACCATGTGCTACCGACCTACGGTTATACGGCAACCTGCTCCAGCCTTGGGCTGGCGGACTTCCAGAAGCGCATGACCGTACAGGAGCTCTCGCGTGAAGGCTTTGCCGCACTCGCCCCGACCATTGAAACGCTGGCAGCGGCTGAACTGCTGACCGCCCACAAAAACGCCGTCACCCTGCGCGTTAACGCCCTTAAGGAGCAAGCATGAGTATTGAGGAACTGGCTCGCGCCAACGTTCGTGCCCTGACCCCGTACCAGTCAGCGCGCCGTCTGGGTGGTAAGGGTGATGTCTGGCTGAACGCCAATGAATTCCCGACGGCGGTGAACTTTGATTTATCGCAACAGACCCTGAATCGCTATCCGGAAGGCCAGCCGAAAGCGGTGATTGAACATTATGCCCGCTATGCCGGGCTCAACAGCGATCAGGTGCTGGTCTGTCGCGGGGCGGATGAAGGTATCGAACTGCTGATTCGCGCCTTTTGTGAACCAGGCAAAGATGCCATCTTGTTCTGTCCACCAACGTACGGGATGTACAGCGTCAGCGCAGAAACCTTTGGGGTGGAGTATCGCACTGCGCTGACGAAGGACGACTGGCAACTGGATCTGGAGAGCATCTCCAGCCAGTTGGATAACGTTAAACTGGTTTACATCTGCAGCCCGAACAACCCGACCGGGCAGATCATTAACCCGCAGGATATTCGTGATGTTCTTGAGATGACCCGCGGTAAAGCACTGGTGGTGGCTGACGAAGCCTATATTGAATTTTGCCCACAGGCGACACTCACCGGCTGGTTGAGCGAATATCCGCACCTGGTGATTCTGCGTACGCTCTCAAAAGCCTTTGCGCTGGCCGGTCTGCGCTGTGGCTTCACCCTGGCGAATGCCGAGGTGATTGCCATGCTGATGAAAGTGATTGCCCCCTATCCGCTTTCTACACCGGTCGCTGACATTGCCGCCCAGGCGTTGAGTCCTGAAGGGCTGGTGGCCATGCGCCAGCGGGTTGCACAAATCGTTGAAGAACGTGAATTCCTGGCCAACGCCCTGCGCGACATTCCTTGCGTAGAGACGGTATTCAGCTCCGACACTAACTATATTCTGGTGCGCTTTGTTGCCTCCAGCGCCGTCTTTAAATCACTGTGGGATCAGGGCATTATCCTGCGTGACCAAAATAAACAACCCACCTTAAGTGGCTGCCTGCGCATTACTATCGGCACCCGCGAAGAGAGCCAGCGCGTCATTGACGCTTTACGTGCGGAGTCTGTATGAGCCAGAAGTACCTTTTTATTGACCGTGATGGCACCCTGATCTCTGAACCACCGAGTGACTATCAGGTTGACCGTTTTGACAAACTGGCCTTTGAGCCAGAAGCCATTACCGCGCTGCTGAAACTGCAAAAAGCGGGCTTTAAGCTGGTGATGATAACCAATCAGGACGGGCTGGGCACCGCAAGCTTCCCGCAGGCGGAGTTCGACGGCCCGCACAATCTGATGATGCAGATTTTTACTTCGCAGGGTGTGACCTTCGAAGAGGTGCTGATTTGCCCGCATCTGCCGGCGGACAACTGCGACTGTCGCAAGCCGAAAGTGCAGCTGGTTGAGCGCTGGCTGGTTGAGCAGGCGCTGGACAAAGCGAACAGCTACGTCATCGGTGACCGTCAGACCGACCTTGAACTGGCCGAAAATATGGGCATCACCGGCCTGCGTTATAATCGCGAGACGCTGAACTGGACAATGATTGTTGACCAGTTGACCCGGCGCGACCGCTACGCACAGGTTCTGCGCAACACGAAAGAGACGCAGATTGACGTGCAGGTGTGGCTGGACAGAGAAGGCGGCAGCAAGATCAAAACCGGCGTCGGTTTCTTTGATCACATGCTGGATCAGATTGCTACCCACGGCGGTTTTCGCATGGCCATCACGGTGAATGGCGATCTCTACATTGACGATCACCACACCGTGGAAGACACGGGCCTGGCACTGGGTGAAGCGCTGAGGAAAGCGCTGGGTGACAAGCGCGGTATCAACCGTTTTGGCTTCGTCCTGCCAATGGATGAGTGCCTGGCGCGTTGTGCGCTCGACATCTCTGGCCGCCCGCACCTGGAGTATAAAGCCGAATTTGCCTACCAGCGCGTCGGCGATTTGAGTACCGAGATGGTGGAACATTTCTTCAGCTCGCTCTCCTATACGATGGGTGCCACGCTGCACCTGAAAACCAAAGGCAAAAACGATCACCACCGCGTTGAGAGTCTCTTTAAAGCCTTTGGCCGCACCCTACGCCAGGCGATCCGCGTTGAGGGCGATACCCTGCCTTCTTCAAAAGGAGTGCTGTGATGAATGTGGTGATTCTGGACACCGGTTGCGCCAACCTCAACTCGGTTAAATCCGCCGTCTCCCGCCACGGTTATGAACCGCTGGTGAGTCGCGATCCCGACGTGGTACTGCGTGCAGATAAGCTGTTCCTGCCTGGTGTTGGCACGGCACAGGCAGCGATGGATCAGCTACGTGAGCGCGATCTTATCGACCTGATAAAAGCCTGCACCCAGCCGGTACTGGGCATCTGTCTGGGTATGCAGTTGCTTGGCCGTTTTAGCGAAGAGAATACAGGCGTCGACCTGCTGGGCATCATTGAAGAAGAGGTGCCGAAGATGGTCGACGTTGGCTTGCCGCTGCCGCACATGGGCTGGAATCGCGTCTACCCGAAAGCCGGTAATCGTCTTTTTCAGGGCATTGAAGACGGTGAATATTTCTACTTCGTGCACAGCTATGCCATGCCGGTCAACCCTTACACCATCGCGCAGTGCCATTACGGTGCCCCCTTTACTGCCGCCGTGCAAAAAGACAACTTCTACGGCGTGCAATTCCACCCGGAACGCTCAGGCCGTGCAGGCGCACAGCTGCTGAAAAACTTCCTGGAGATGTAATGATTATTCCTGCATTAGATTTAATTGACGGCACCGTGGTGCGTCTGCACCAGGGGGATTATGGTCAGCAGCGTGATTACGGCACCGATCCCCTCCCCCGCTTACAGGATTATGCCGCGCAGGGCGCAGCCGTGCTGCACCTGGTGGATTTAACCGGCGCAAAAGATCCGACGCGTCGCCAGATCCCACTGATTAAAACCCTTGTCGCCGGCGTTACTGTCCCAGTACAGGTTGGCGGCGGCGTGCGTACTGAAGAAGATGTTGCAGCCCTGCTTGAAGCGGGCGTGGCACGCGTTGTGGTCGGCTCAACGGCGGTGAAATCGCCGGAGGTGGTAAAAGGCTGGTTTGAACGTTTTGGTGCCGAGGCGCTGGTACTGGCGCTTGACGTACGCATTGATGCAGAGGGCAAGAAACAGGTTGCGGTCAGCGGCTGGCAGGAAGATTCCGGCGTCTCGCTGGAAGCGCTGGTGGAGACCTATCTGCCGGTTGGCCTCAGGCACGTGCTGTGCACTGATATCTCCCGCGACGGTACGCTCGCCGGGTCAAACGTCTCTTTATATGAAGAGGTCTGCGCGCGCTATCCACAGGTCGCTTTCCAGTCCTCCGGCGGGATTGGCGACATCAACGATGTTGCCGCTCTGCGCAATACGGGTGTTCAGGGGGTGATCGTCGGTCGCGCCCTGCTGGAAGGTAAATTCACCGTAACGGAGGCTATCCAATGCTGGCAAAACGGATAATTCCTTGTCTTGATGTACGCGATGGTCAGGTGGTAAAAGGCGTGCAGTTCCGCAACCACGAAATTATTGGTGATATCGTTCCGCTGGCCAAACGCTATGCAGAGGAAGGTGCCGACGAACTGGTTTTTTATGATATCACCGCCTCCAGCGATGGCCGTGTGGTTGATAAAAGCTGGGTGTCGCGCGTAGCAGAAGTGATCGACATTCCCTTCTGCGTAGCGGGCGGCATTAAGTCTGTTGAAGAGGCGGCAAAAATTCTCTCTTTCGGCGCGGACAAGATCTCTATTAACTCCCCGGCGCTGGCCGACCCGGAGTTAATTACCCGTCTGGCAGATCGCTTCGGCGTACAGTGTATCGTGGTCGGCATTGATACCTGGTTTGATGAGGCGACCGGTAAATATCACGTCAATCAGTATACCGGCGACGAAAGCCGCACCCGGGTGACCCAGTGGGAAACGCTGGACTGGGTACAGGAAGTGCAAAAGCGCGGCGCAGGTGAAATCGTCTTGAATATGATGAACCAGGATGGCGTGCGCAACGGCTACGATCTGGAGCAACTGAAGAAAGTGCGCGAGGTCTGCCATGTGCCTCTGATTGCCTCCGGCGGCGCGGGCACGATGGAGCATTTCCTCGAAGCCTTTCGCGATGCGGACGTGGACGGTGCGCTGGCAGCGTCCGTGTTCCATAAACAAATCATTAATATTGCTGAATTAAAACTTTACCTGGCAAGTCAGGGTGTGGAGATAAGGGTATGTTAACGGAGCTTCAACTCAGCCAACTGGACTGGGAAAAAACCGACGGGCTGATGCCTGCCATCGTGCAGCACGCGGTGTCTGGCGAAGTACTGATGCTGGGTTATATGGATAAAGCCGCGCTGGCAAAAACCCAGGAAACCGGCAAAGTCACCTTCTTCTCGCGGTCGAAAGGCCGCCTGTGGACCAAGGGCGAAAGCTCAGGCCATTTCCTGAATCTGGTGAGCATTGCCCCGGATTGCGATAACGACACGCTGCTGGTCCTCGCAAACCCTGTTGGCCCTACCTGCCACACCGGCAGCTCAAGCTGCTTTGGCGATACCCGCCATCAGTGGTTGTTTCTCTACCAGCTTGAAAAGCTGCTGGCTGAGCGTAAAACTGCCGACCCGGCCAGCTCTTACACCGCAAAACTGTACGCCAGTGGGACCAAGCGTATTGCGCAAAAGGTGGGTGAAGAAGGCGTGGAAACCGCGCTTGCCGCCACGGTGAATGACCGTGCTGAACTGACCAATGAAGCCTCCGACCTGGTCTATCACCTGCTGGTCCTGTTGCAGGATCAGGATCTTGACCTGACGGCGGTGATTGAAAACCTGCGTAACCGTCACAAATAACCCTGCGGGGAGCCTCGCGCTCCCCTCTTCCCTTCGCTAATAAACAGTTATCTTTCTTCCCGGTAGCAGGTATGATCGTCCGACTGGTTCAGCGTTTGCCATAAAACGCTGCATGTTTAGTACCACCAAATATTGAGGTTGAAGATGAAATTTCTGGTCACCGGCGCGGCGGGCTTTATTGGTTTTCATGTCAGCGAGCGTCTTTTGCAGGCTGGCCATCAGGTCACAGGGATAGATAACCTTAATGATTACTATGATGTCAGCCTCAAACAGGCACGACTGGATCGCCTGACGTCAGCACACTTCAGCTTTAAGAAACTTGATCTGGCGGATCGTGAAGGCATGGCCCGGCTGTTTGCCGACGGGAAATTTGATCGCGTCATCCATTTAGCCGCACAGGCTGGGGTGCGTTATTCACTGGAGAACCCGCATGCCTATGCTGATGCCAACCTTATCGGTCATCTGAACGTACTGGAAGGTTGCCGTCATAATCGAGTAGGTCACCTGCTGTATGCCTCCTCCAGCTCGGTCTATGGTCTGAACCGTAAGATGCCATTCTCGACGGACGACACCGTTGACCACCCGGTATCACTCTACGCCGCGACCAAAAAAGCCAACGAACTGATGTCTCACACCTACTCCCATCTGTACGGTTTGCCGACTACCGGTCTGCGCTTCTTCACCGTTTATGGTCCGTGGGGCCGCCCGGACATGGCGCTGTTCAAATTCACCAAAGCGATGCTCGAAGGCAAAAGTATTGACGTCTATAACTACGGCAAAATGAAGCGTGACTTCACCTACATTGATGACATTGCCGAAGCCATTATCCGTTTACAGGATGTTATCCCGCAGGCGGACCCTCAATGGAGCGTTGAGGAAGGTACCCCGGCGACCAGTTCCGCGCCATACCGTGTTTACAACATCGGCAATAGCTCCCCGGTTGAACTGATGGATTACATTACCGCACTGGAAGAGGCGGTCGGCATCGAAGCTCAGAAAAATATGCTGCCTATCCAGCCTGGCGATGTGCTGGAAACCAGCGCGGACACCAAAGCGCTGTACAGCGTGATTGGTTTCAAACCTCAGACCTCGGTGAAACAGGGCGTGAAAAACTTTGTTGACTGGTATCGCGCTTTTTATCAGGTATAAAAAAACGGCCCTGACGGGCCGTTTTCTTTGGAGCGGTTTATGGCTTAGTCGTTGCCGAAAAGATCGCGGGTATAGACTTTCTCCGCCACGTCAGAAAGCTCTGGCGCCATACGGTTTGAGATAATGACGTCCGCTTCCTGTTTGAAGGCTTCCAGATCACGTACCACACGGGAATGGAAGAACTCCTCTTCCTGCATCACTGGCTCATAGACGATAACCTGTACGCCTTTGGCCTTAATGCGTTTCATGATCCCCTGAATGGAGGAGGCGCGGAAGTTATCCGAGCCGCTCTTCATAATGAGTCGATAGACCCCCACCACTTTCGGACGTTTTGCCAGGATGGAGTCGGCGATAAAGTCTTTACGCGTACGGTTGGCATCCACAATCGCGGAGATAAGGTTGTTCGGCACCGACTGATAGTTCGCCAGCAGCTGCTTCGTATCCTTCGGAAGACAGTAACCGCCGTAGCCGAATGAAGGGTTGTTGTAATGGTTGCCAATACGCGGATCCAGACATACCCCTTCAATAATCTGGCGCGTGTCCAGCCCCAGCGTCTCTGCATAGCTGTCGAGTTCATTAAAGTACGCGACGCGCATCGCAAGATAGGTGTTGGCGAAGAGTTTGATTGCTTCAGCTTCGGTAGAGCCGGTGAACAGCACATCGATATCTTTCTTGATAGCACCTTCCTGCAGCAGAGCAGCAAAGCGCTCAGCACGTTCGGAGCGCTCCCCGATGACGATACGCGACGGGTGGAGGTTATCGTACAGAGCCTTACCTTCACGCAGAAATTCTGGCGAGAAGATGACATTGTCGATGCCCAGCTCTTCTTTGACAGACTGGGTGAAACCCACCGGGATGGTGGATTTAATGATCATTACGGCGTTCGGGTTGATGTGGTGAACATCGCGGATAACGGATTCTACGCTGGAGGTGTTGAAGTAGTTGTTTTTGGGATCGTAGTCCGTTGGCGTGGCGATGATGACATAATCCGCATCACGATAGGCGTCATGCTTGTCAGTGGTTGCTCGAAAGTTGAGCGGCTTATTCTGTAAATACTCCTGGATTTCCTTGTCCACTATCGGGGAGATCTTCTGATTAAGCATGTCAACTTTGGCCTGAACAATATCCAGCGCCACAACCTCGTGGTTCTGCGCAATCAGAATACCGTTTGATAAGCCAACGTAACCGGTTCCGGAGATGGTTATTTTCATTAGATAAGCAACTTATGTGGTTTAGGTTTAGGGCGAACGAACTCTCGTTGCCAGATCAATGTTACTATCGAGGGTTCTACCCCCGCTGGTAGTAAGTGTCAAGAAAACAGCGATATTATAAGAATTTACCGAATAAAAATCTCCGCAATATGCAATAAATTGTTTTCATTCAGTGCGCATAAAGGCCAGGTGTGTTGTGGCGGCAGAGTAAATTCACGAAATATCATAAAAAAACGTTGCACTGTAAAAACAGGCGCGAAAGAGGCGGGCTTAAAATATTGTTATCCGGCGAGGGCTTCGCATTCCTGCGCGAAAATATAAACCCATCAAATATAAACACCCTGAATCACATAAAACTCAAATATATTATTGCGACGCATCAGCAAGCCTTAGTAATAAAATACGCTGAACGCAGTGAAGCCAGACCGGCTCAGCGATACGAAATTCGGTTTCATTCAGGAATGTGCATTAACAGGGTATAGCGAACCTGAAAAAAAAGACCATCCTTGCGGATGGTCTTCGATTTAAAACGCCAGGTCGTTACAGCGGAAAATTAATCCAGCCATTCCGTGTGGAATACGCCATCTTTATCAGTACGCTTGTAGGTGTGCGCACCGAAATAGTCACGCTGTGCCTGAATCAGGTTGGCTGGCAGTACCGCAGCACGGTAGCTGTCATAGTAGGCCACTGCAGCGCCGAAAGTCGGAACCGGAATGCCGTTCTGTACAGCGTAAGCCACGACATCACGCAGCGCCTGCTGGTACTCGTCAGCGATCTGCTTGAAGTAAGGCGCCAGCAGCAGGTTAGCAATAGCTGGAGTCTGCGCGTATGCATCGGTAATTTTCTGCAGGAACTGGGCGCGGATAATACAACCGGCGCGGAAGATCTTCGCGATTTCACCGTAGTTCAGATCCCAGTTGTTTTCGTCAGAGGCGGCACGCAGCTGCGAGAAGCCCTGTGCGTAAGAGACGATTTTACCCAGGTAGAGTGCACGACGGACTTTCTCAACAAACTCAGCTTTGTCACCAGCAGGTTTAGCCTGCGGGCCAGTCAGCACCTTAGAGGCCGCGACACGCTGCTCTTTCAGAGAGGAGATGTAGCGAGCGAAGACGGATTCCGTTATCAGGGAGAGCGGTTCACCGAGATCCAGGGAGCTCTGGCTGGTCCATTTACCGGTGCCTTTGTTCGCCGCTTCATCCAGAATCACATCAACCAGGTATTTACCCTCTTCATCTTTTTTAGTGAAGATGTCTTTGGTGATATCAATCAGGTAGCTGCTCAGCTCACCTTTATTCCACTCGCTGAAGGTTTCCGCCAGCTCTTCATTGGTCAGGTTCAGACCGCCTTTGAGCAGGGAGTAAGCTTCGGCGATCAACTGCATGTCACCGTACTCAATCCCGTTATGAACCATTTTCACGTAGTGACCCGCACCGTCAGCGCCGATATAGGTTACGCAGGGTTCGCCATCTTCTGCAATCGCAGCAATTTTAGTCAGGATCGGAGCGACCAGCTCGTAGGCTTCTTTCTGACCGCCAGGCATGATTGATGGGCCTTTCAGTGCCCCCTCTTCACCGCCGGAAACGCCGGTACCGATGAAGTTAAAGCCTTCAGCAGAGAGTTCACGGTTACGACGAATAGTGTCCTGGAAGAAGGTGTTACCACCATCAATGATGATGTCGCCTTTATCAAGATACGGCTTCAGAGAATCGATCGCCGCATCGGTGCCTGCACCTGCTTTAACCATTAACAGGATGCGGCGAGGTGTTTCGAGGGATTCAACAAACTCCTGAACGGTAAAGAAAGGAACCAGTTTCTTGCCAGGGTTTTCAGCAATAACTTCTTCGGTTTTATCGCGGGAGCGGTTGAAAACGGAAACGGTATAGCCACGACTTTCAATGTTAAGCGCCAGGTTGCGCCCCATCACTGCCATACCAACAACGCCGATTTGTTGCTTGGACATTACATACTCCTGTCAGGTGTGATCGCCCGGACTGAAACAGATGGCCGGGTATAAGTATCAGGAATGTTAACTCAATACTGTCCGCCAGCGATAGTCATAGCTGCTCGCCGAAAGAGCAGTTCGTACAGATTACGCAGATTTAGATAAAAGACGTAAGGCACACTGGCAGACAAGCGCCAGAAAACAAAACCTTATACCCTCCAAATTCCGCTCAGTTCATCCACGTAATACGCCGTCGTTTTGGGAGGGACGGCATTATTACTTAATGTGGCGATCCCTATGGTTTGCGCCTCTGTTATTTTTCTCGCCAGATCCTGTTCACTTCCGGCCTCAAACAAAAGCCCGTTTACGCCATGCGTGATAACGGCTGAAATGCCCGGCATATCCGAACCGATGACCGGACATTTTGCCTGTTGGGCCGAATAGATAACTAAAGGCGTATTTTCAAACCAGACTGAGGGAATGATCAGGATATCCAGCTCCTGAAGAATGTCGGTCATCCGGTTGTTAGGAAAGGTGCCGCAGAAGGTAATGGCTTCATTACCTTTGGTAAGCGCGTCAAGCTCTTCCAGATACTCAGGGAACTCATCACCATTCCCATAAATCTTTAAGGTCGCCACGCCCGGCTCAAGATGATTTAACGCTTTTATTAATACGTGACAGCCCTTGTGGGGCGCCAGCGTCCCAATAAAGCCTAATCTCAGGGGCGAACCGGGTTGCGTTTCTTTCACCGGTACAAGGGTGCTGACAGGCTCACACTCAATGCCGAACGCAGACTCATGCAGGCGATGCGTCTCAACACCATAGCGCTGAAAAAGGTCATACATAAATTGGTTTGGCGCCACAATACCCTGCAGACGATTCAGCGCACCCACGGTTGACGCTAAACGAGACGTGACTGCCCGCACCTCGTTACTCATCGGATACTGAAGCACCTTTGCGCCGCGCGTTATTCTGGCGATTTCGCCAAATACCCGGTCAGGCGTGAGCGAAATAACCTTTGCTGCAATGCCATGCACCGCGTCATAAGCGAAATGCTTAACGCAGTTTCCGGAAAGCGCATCGGGGCCCTGGCAGGACGTGCCATCTGGCAAACGTAACTGCGCCGTTGGACAAACCATCCAGAAATCCGTTGGCGTATAAAACTGTGGAATAGCGTTATCGGCCAGCCAGTTAATTAACCCTATTCCCAGGCGATTAAGATGGAAATGGTGTACCAGCTCAACCTTAAAATCATCACATATTTTCCGGAGGTAGCGGACTGCCAGTTGATTTTTATAACCCACTTCAATCATGGAATTTTGCCCGGCCATCGGGACATAGGCGTGATGAAAGCGATAAATATGAATACCTTCATATTCATATTCATCAAAACGTTCATCTTCCGTAAGCACTGCCGTGGAAGGATAACCGGTAAAAATTCGAACATCATGACCGCGCCGAATCAACTCTCTGGCAACGGATAACGTCAGAACTTCAGTGCCTGCTTTATAATCCGGAAAAAATTGATGAACGGTTAATAAAATACGCATTACAGATGACTTATTCCCCGCGGCTTATTTTTCCAGCGATTTCTTCATCCAGCCTGCGGCACGAGACAGGCCATCACGCATGCTGACCTGTGGCTCCCAGCCTAATTCTTGTCTGGCGAGTTGATTACACAGAACGCTGATATCGAGGTCAAAGGTTCGGCCAGGTTTATACTGAACGTCGAGTGGTTCAGGAATAATGTCACCGAGCATCGAAATTAACTCATTCAGGCTCGTCCCCTTCCCTGAGCTAATATTGAAGCACTCTTTGTCGCCGTTATACTCGATGGCTTTGGCAAAGGCATCAGCAACATCGCTGACATGAACATAGTCACGCTGCACGCTGCCATCACCCCAAATTTCAATAGGCTGACCACGTAAAGCACGATGCAGGAAAACGCCTACCGCCCCCTGCGCCGTTTCAACTCGCTGTCTTTCACCATAGGGGTTCGCCACGCGTAAGATGACCGGCTTGATTCCATGTAATTTATGGAACATATGCAGGTATTTCTCAATCGCCAGCTTGGTAATGCCGTAGGAGACAACGGGTTCGGTCGGATGTTTTTCATCAATAGGAATATATTGTGGGCTACCGTAGACCGTTCCGCCGGAAGAGATAAAGACTATCCGGGAGACCTTCATTTCCACCATCAAATTCAGCATGGTGATAGTCGGTACAATGTTCGTCTGAACATCATATACCGGGTCGTCATTCGAGCTTTTCGGCAGCGTGGTGGAAACCAGGTGCACCACCCCTTCCATTCCCTGAATGGCATCCCGCAGATCGTGTGTGCTGCTGAAATCGCCGGTTGTCCATTCAACCTTTTCATTTTCTGCAAATACCCGATAGGGGGGAACGCGTGGACGCTCAAAAATGCGCAATTCATGACCATCAGCCAGCAGCCGCTCACAAATAGCAGATCCGATAAATCCACCACCGCCAAAAACAACAAGTTTCATTTTCCCTCCGGGAGATTACAGTGCTTCACCATGAAAACAGATGATCCCGGAAGCCTTTGCAGACTCCCGGGTCTTTTATTAGTCCAGTTGGTAAAGGCTAAATGTTTCTTTCGCCATGACTTCCGTGGTACGCAAATACTCTGTCGTCAGAGACAGTTTTCGCAGCAACCCGGGCGTTTGCAATACATAGGCAAGTTTCTCGGCAAGGCTGTCGGCATCGCCACGTTTGAAACTGTACCCATTCTCCCCTTCGGTTAGAAACTCTGTCATGCCCTCTACGTCTGAAACCAGCACCGGCGTGTGAGTTGCCAGGGAATTCAGCAGTACCAAAGGACTGTTTTCATACCAGCGAGACGGAATGACAAAGAGATCAAGATCGCGGAAAACCTCCGCAGTGAGCGATTGCTCGAAAGTGCCCATAAAGTGTACACCCTCTACGCCCTCGCTCATTTTGTACAGCTCTTCCATATAGCTCAGCGACTGATTGGTCGGGCCATAAATTTTAAGCACCGCGCTGTTTGCAGGCAGACGTTTAAAGGCCTCAATAATAAGGTCAGTTCCTTTATGAGGCGCAATCTGACCGATATAACCTATTACCGGAATATGGTCGGGACTGCGTTCAGGTTTTGCCTGGCGGTCAATATCCATACCAAACCACAGTTTGGTCATCGGCACGGTAATGCCGTTACTCTCATAAGCTTTTTTAAGGAAGGCGGTGGGCGCAACGGCCCCTTTATACCAGGAGTTATAAAGGTAAGCGAGCGTATCCGGTCGCTGAATTAAATCCTCCGCCAGCCCTTTAAGATGACCATTTTTGAGGATCCCGGCTTTATGGGTTCCGACCAGTCCTTTGGCGATAATTGTCGCCGCGGCGGGCATCGCTGCTTTTTTAAGCCAGCCACTGGCATAACCGTTTTGTGCGGACTCTTTGAGGTAACAGGCAACGCAGTTCGCTCTCGTCGGGGACGGCCCGGTGCACAAATCCCCATTTGCCGCTTCCAGTTTGTTATTAAAACAAAAACCAAAGAAGTCGGTGAACGTCGTATAGGTGGGGATCTTAAGCTTGCCGGTGACTTCAAGCAGCACTGACGTATGGTTTATCAGATGGGTGACATGAACAACATCTGGCTTCAGCTCCGTCAGCACCTCTTCCAGCACATCACGCATTTCCGGCTGGTAGTACGTTTCCTTAATTCTCGAATGCGGGATCGCATTTTTATCAATAGAGACGACCGGAATGTCTTCCCAGGTATAACGAGTAATCAGCTCTGATTGCTTAGGTTCACCCTGAAAAACAGCAGAAACGACAGAGACATCGTGCCCCCATGCACGATAGTGCTTTGCGAGGCCCAGCGTATAGGTTTCCGTACCATAAAAATGGTCAGGAAAAAAACAGTGTACAAAAAATACAATTTTCATAGTTCGCCGTATTATTTTTTCGTCATTTCAGCGTAAAGGCCAGCATAGGCGCTGATCATTGCCTGCACGGAGAACAGCCCTTCCGCACGCTGCTGATGTTCGCGTCCTAATGATGCACGCAACTCATCGTTTTCCAGGACTTCAACCGCAATTTCAGCCAATTTACTGGCATCACCCGCTGGTGCAAGCATCGCTTTTGAATTAACGATTTCGCTGATAGCCCCCACGTCATAACCGATTACCGGTACGCGCATATTCATGGCAAACGGACTGACCTGCCCGAAGCTCTCTTTCCACACCGGGGCAATGAAGAGCGACATACGGCGGTAGTAATCCGGCAGGGTGTCGTAATCGACATAGCCTGTGAATTCGAACTGCGACTCGACTCCAGCCTTTTTCACGGCTTGCTGGAAGGGGCTCAACAAGCTTCCGCCGCCAACAATCAGTATTTTGGTTTGCGGGCGTTTAAGCGCTATCGCAATAAAGGGCTCAATGGCGTGTTCGTTTAATTTATCGCACTCGAGGCGATAGACCATCCCGACACAATCGCCCGGTACCGCTTCACTGTCATCCCGCATGAAGTGGGAGAAGTCAGAGCCAGGGTAGATGGTGACGTGGGAATCGTCAGGTCGACCAAAGACATGACGGACATAATCACTCACGTAGACATAACGCTTCACCGCCGGAGACATGTGCGGGGCGATTGGCGTATTCACGTTTTCAACGACCGGTATATCCAGCACTCTTGCCGCTTCGATCGCCTGAGCATACCAGGGTTCATCCACGTCGCCCCAGTAATGCACATGGACGAAGTCAGGTTGTGTCCGCTTGAAGTAGTTAATAAACGGCGTGATGTCGTTGCAATCACGCTGCTCTTCAATACTCATACCAATATAGGCAGGCGGATTAGGCGCATAGCTGGTTAAAACAAACTGTTCATAGTCATGGCCCAGGTATTCAACTAAATCCACCACCAGACGCGAGGAGCCGCCGGTCATAAAGTTGGCAATGACGTGAGAAATTTTAGGCGCGCCAGGTTTGGTAACCGGCATTTTAATACGATAACCGCTTGAAACTTCAGCTACCGTGGTCGTGGTCTCAGCGCTTTCCACCTTCGCAACCGGCGCCGGCCGACGCGAGAAACGGGAACGCAACCACTGGGTCATTGGCTGCATGGTGCGGCGTAATGCGCGTGGCGTGGCGAGCGAGGCGCCCAGGTAGCCCATATGCAGCACTTTACGCGCCCCCCAGGGCTGATAGAGCATGACGTTACGCAGGCGCATCAGTCGGGTTTGCATAATGGCATTGAGTTGATGAATATTTGCAGCCTGCTCGGCAATGGCCTGATCTTTGAGCTGCAAGGTATTCATCAGTTCAGTAACCGTGGAGTTTAGATCCGCAATAGTGGTGCTCAGATCAACAACGGTGCTGTTCAGATCGGCATTGGTATTATTGAGATCCTCGACCGTAGTACTCATCTCCATGACGGTACTGTTCAGATCGGTATTGGTGTTATTAAGACCTTCGATCATCGCGCTCAAATCAGCAACGGTATTATTTAAATCCGTCACCGTGGTGTTCATTCCCGTAAGCGTCGTATTTTGCTCGGTAATAACAGATTGCAGTGAATCGATAGTGGTGTCTTTCACCGCCAGAACGTGCTTAAGCGCCTGATACTCTTCCTGCTGCTTACGCAATACGTTAGTCTCTTCAACGGCTTTTTCCAGGGACTGCGCGTACTGACCAAGGGAGGCCAACTGGACGTTAAGCACGCTATTTAACGCGCCTTTGGAAGCCGCCTGAGCATGTGGGCTACGGCTTACCTGCAACCACCACCAGGGTTTATCTTTAAAGCTGTCGATGTTCACCAGCGCATAAGCGCAGTTACTTGCAAAGTCGAGGACCGTCGAAAGCTCCGGCAGACCGAATTCGACCGGATCGCTTAAATCACCGAGACTCTTTTTCCAGTCGGTGCTTAGCGCTCTGTGAGCAAAGGCGATGCCTTCAGCCCAGGATTTGGTGGCAGCCTCAACCTCACCTGCATTCAGATTCAAAATCCCCAGATAGAGATAGGACTCCACCACCCGGTTCGCCAGTAACGGGCTAAATTGCAGCGGATCGGTCGCCACACACTGCTCGAATGAGGCTTTCGCTTTTTGATGCAGGCCGGCTTTGAGCCATAACCGCGCCATGACGAAATGTAACGAGACCATCCAACGGATTGCGTGCGGTGTGCTGGGGTTGCTGGCGATATAACTATCAACACGCTCAGAGAACGCCGTCAACCTGTCGAGATCGGTGCCTTTTTTCTCCCCAAGGAGCTGATAGCCCTGAACGCAGAGTGCCGCGCCCGCGTCGGCGCTATTGTCTTTATTAGAAACGTAAACCTGTTCAGCCATCTGCGTCAGCAGCGCTTTATTTTTCTGTCGCCAGCCAATATCAACAATGCCCCGCACTAACCACGGATTTTTATAATCTCTGGCGAAGGCGGTCACATTCCAGTCAGGGTCCTGATAGGTTTTGTGCTGCGTTTCCTGGTAAGGGACATCCTGCGCGGCTAACGGCGACTTCATGCCCACCGCCAGCCACCACTCTGATGGCGGCGCGTCAGATTCGCTGATGTTGGTATCAATACTGTAAATCTCGCGTCTGGCTGGCACCCACTCTTTGCTTCCCGCCGTTTTCTTATAATGGGTGGCGGACTGCACGGTGATATTTTCGATATCAAAATGGGCGTTTATCTGACTGCGAATTTTATCAAGCGTGTAAACGTGTAAATGGAACGGATTCGGATCTTCTCCCGTTTCGTCGCTCCAGTCATTCGGCACGCTAACAATAATACGGCCCGCAGGCGTCAGGATACGCTGGAATTCTTTAAGCACGCCCTGCGGATCAGGGATGTGCTCCAGGGTTTCAAAGGAGATAACCACATCGACAGAGTTGTCAGCAAAACCATATAACGCTTCCGGGAGCATACCGGCTTCAAAGCGCAGATTTTTCACTTCCGGCGCAAAATTGATGTTCGCATAATCGATTGCATAATCACTGCCATCGATGCCGATGGTCTGCTTTGCCATCGTGCCGCACTGAATAAGATAACTGCCATATCCGAGGCCACAGGCCGCATCAAGGACGGTGTCACCGGGGCGAACAAAAGACGCAGCCCACTGATAACGGGCAATATGGGCATCGGAACGCTCCCCGGCTTCACGGGTCATATCCATGTGCAGATCGCGTTCTTCTTTCAGCGCCTCCAGGGGGTAGCGAGACATTGCTTTCTCAGAGACGCGCTCTAAAAGAATAATGGCCTCACCGCTTTCACGTCCCAGCGCTTCGTAATCGTTAATCAGATAATAAGAAGGATGTTTGCGGAAACCTTCGTCAAAGAAAAGGCGTTCCCATGCATTTCTGTCCTGCACGGTACGGGTTTCATTATCCTCAGGGCGTTCAGTCGTGGTAATACGCAAATAGAGAGAGCGACGGGTTACCCGGCTAATCTCTTTAATCACCGCAGCAAGTTGCTCAGGTTCAATATTTTCCAGACAGAACAGGGCTATTGTGGTGTCGATTTCATGGTCACCAAAAGGCAGCTGCTGGTAATCCGCTTGCGTGAAGCGTTCAGGCATAATGCTATTTGCATAGGCCACGGCATCTGCTGAGTCATCTACACCATGTGCGTCCATACCCCGGGAGAGGAACTCCTGAACAAGCTTGCCGTTTCCGGAGCCGATGTGAAGGTAGCGCTGGCCGCCACATGAATTTAAAATTTCACGAGTAATAACATCAGCGTTTTCAAAATTCTTCATTTAAGTAGCCTGTAATTATCAGGTTTATTTCAGAAACCATGTCGTGGTTTTTAAAAAAATCAAAGCAAGTCACTGGTCATGCGCAAATCGGCAACACCACCAAAATGATAAGCCTGTGGATCCGTGTTAACCGTAAAGAATGCAGCCTCATCAATCCAGTGGATCATCCTTTGTTCGGCATAGTACGGTTTTCCTTCTTCGGTAATCGAAACCTGAATTTCGTAAAGATTCGGTCCCATCCCGCAGATGAATTCAAATTTCACGCTGAAGCGGTGATCTGAGTCGAACTCACGGTGCCAGAAAACATCCTGAGCATCAGAGGCACCATTGAGAATGGCCATATCCTGATTAAGGGTACCCCAGGAGTACATCTTCACGCCCTCTTTATTTCGGATACGTAATCCGACATTAAGATGCTTGAGCGCAGTGTGCGTCTTACATTGCACAATAACCGTGACGGGATCGCGAGGATCAAAATTCGAGCAAGGTTCACCCTGGGCGTTAAAGAGGGAGACATCCAGCACTTCTGCGTCCAGATCGCCAAAGGAGAAGGCTTTTAATCTTTCAGACAGTGCAGGCATTGCCTGTCCATCTGCATCAGCCTCAACGGCAGCTTTTGTATTTTCTTCGCCGTTTTTAACCGCCTGCTCCGCTTTCAGCTGCGCTTTCTCATTCATGATTTCGCGCGTCTGACGGGCCTTCTCTTTCAGCTGCTGCGCCGCCTGATTCAAGCGCTTCGATTCCACTTCATGCAGCGATTTACGATATTCCAGCAGCGCATCCGCTGAAGTCCCGGAGAATTTAACCACGCCATGTTCAAGGAAAATGGCCTTGTTCGTCATGGTACGAACAGATTCCTGATCGTGGGATACAAAAAGCAGTGTCGTCCCGTTAGTACGCAGTCGATCCATTCGCTCGAAACAGCGTTTCTGGAATAAGGCGTCGCCAACGGCCAGGGCTTCATCGACAATCAGAATATCGGGTTCAATACAGACCTGAACGGCAAAGGCGAGGCGTACCAGCATACCGCTGGAATAGGTCTTGGTAGGCTGATCGATAAATTCACCGATGTCGGCGAAATTCAGGATTTCGTCAAACTTCTCGTTAATTTCGGCTTCGCTTAAGCCTAATACCGCGCCGTTCATATAGACGTTTTCGCGCCCGGTAAATTCCGGGTTAAAACCTGAGCCGAGCTCAAGCAGGGCCGCTACGCGTCCGTGGGTTTTGACAAAACCAGAGGTCGGGTTGAGCGTCCCACAGATAAGCTGCAATAATGTCGACTTGCCGGAACCGTTCTGCCCGATGATGCCGACTGATTCGCCTTTTAAAATATCAAAGGAGATATCATGCAGTGCCCAGAATTCACGAAATAACGGTTTCGCTTGCTTGCCGACCAGACGGCGAAGCCCGGAATAGATAGATTGTTTTAAACGATCGGAAGGACGATCGTAAATTTGGTAGCATTTACTCAGGTTTTTAACCTGAATGGCAAAATCAGAGCACATCCGCAAACCCCTTACGCGTTTTCTGGAACCAGGCAAAACCGATCCAGGCAATAACAAAAGCAGCAACCCAGTAAATGGCAAGCACACCAAAATCAGGGTGTTTACCCCAATAAAGCGTGTTCCTTGTTTGTTCAATCACTGTGGTTAAGGGGTTGAAGTACATAAGTTGTCTGAACTCAGGCGGGAGAATTTCCGCTGAGTAAAAGACAGGACTGAGAAACATCAGCGCAGTAGTAAATAAGGTTATGAACTGATTAATATCACGCAAATAAACACCAAGCGACGCCAGTATCCAGCTCACGCCCAGGGTGATAATCATCAGCGGTAGCAAGATAAGCGGGAAATAGAGGACCGTCAGGTGCGGTATCCCAAAGAATACACAGTACGCCACCAGCCACACAAACAGGCTAATCAGGGTGTGAAATAACGCTGACCCTAAGGCAACAACGGGTAAAATCTCGAGTGGGTAAACGACTTTCTTCACATAATTGACGTTAGACAAAATCAACTGCGGCGCTTTGTTCAGACACTCAGAGAAAAGGTTGAAGACAATCAGCCCGGCAAACAAAACCAGTGCAAACTCACCTTTTGACGTACTACCACCGTGCCATCTGGCTTTGAATATTTCACTGAAGACAAAGGTGTACACCGTCAGCATAAACAAGGGGTTAATCAACGACCACACTATCCCCATTGACGAACCACGATAACGCCCCTGCACTTCCCGAATGGTCGTAGTTTTTATTAAATATCTGTTTCGCCAAAGAGTCGCCAGCATTTCAAATGGGCTTATTGAAAATAATTGCATTAAAACACCTTATTGATAACGCCTAAAAAGACATAGCTACGTTGCATTAACATCCATCACACTTTTTTTAATAGTGCTGATATAAAAACAGCTAACGTATCCACAGTATTCTGTCTGTAGACACCCAGTTTAAGAAAATAATAAACCCGGGTTAAAATACATTTGTTATGTATTGCCTTAAACCAGGTAAACTTTTCTTGATTTTCCGCCGTGAGCAGCGCCCGGTTTTTATCAAGCTCACGGATATGCAGCGCATTCCAGTTACGATACTGACCCTGAATAATTTTTTTCAGTCTTAACAGACGTGCGCGATAACCAAGGTTGGTGCCAATCAAATTCTCACCGTGCTGTCTGTAAGCCAGCGTCGGTTCAGAATCATAATGAATGGCGCCATTTGCCCCGGAAATAAGGATGTAAATCCACCAGTCATGACTGACCACGTTCACCAGACCTGCCTGTTTGATCAGGTCCCGTGCAGCCTTGTTCATCACCATCGTATTCCCACCACCAATGTTTTGTACTAACGCATTAGAGAATGAGGGCAGACGACGAAACAGCGGTGAATTCCCAAGGCTTTCCTTATCATTATTGACGAGATGCGTCCGGGAGCAATATAAGGCAGGTTTATCAGAGGGTATCTCTTTCAACCACGCCACCGCACGCTCCAGCTTATCATCAAACCAGATATCGTCTTGATCAGAAAAAGAAAAATAGTCAGCTTCAATGTCGTCTCTGAACAGCAACGAGAGAAAATTACTGACGAAACCTTGTCGTGGTCCGTTGACAATATTAACTTTCGCCGGATTCCTTGATGCAAAGTCATGGACCATGTCGAGAGTCTTATCAGTGGAGCCATCATCTGACACTATTAACTGCCAGTTATCGTAAGTTTGTCTTTCAAAAGAATCCAGCTGGTCGCTAATATATCGTTCACCTTGATATGTAGCCATCAGTATTGCAACGCGGTGTTCTTTTGCAAATGTCATTAAAAGTCTTCTCGTTAAAACATCTAGTCAGGCAAGCCAATAACAGCAAAAATCAAATATGAATTTACATCCATTTTTGCACGATACTTCATGACTATTCTTTATTTGTAGCATTCCGCTTCGGACAAAGATTTACCAGACATATCTTTTTGAGATAATTGCAATTCAGGAAGTTCAGGCCACTCGATATTCAGTGTCGGATCGTTCCAGATAATGCAACGCTCTGTCTGCGGCGCATAATAATTGGTTGCTTTATAGAGAAACTGTGCGCGTTCGCTAAGGGTAACAAAGCCGTGCGCAAAACCTTCTGGGATCCACAGCTGGCGTTTATTTTCAGCGCTTAAAACGACGCCTGTCCACTGCCCAAAGGTCGGTGAAGATTTCCTGACATCAACCGCGACATCAAATACTTCACCCACCACGCAACGGACCAGTTTACCCTGCGCACAGGGGTCAAGCTGATAATGCAAACCACGCAAAACGCCACGCTGTGATTCGGAGTGGTTATCCTGCACGAAATCAACGCTACGCCCTACCGCTTCATCGAAAATGAGCTTGTTGTAACTTTCTAAGAAAAACCCACGCGAGTCACCAAAAACATTTGGCTCGAAAATAATAACTTCCGGAAGATCTGTTTTAACTATTTTCATCTTGAGGCCTGACTACTTTTGCAAAATTTCAGTAACGACACGTTCCACACCAACTTCCCATGCGGGCAAAACAACATTAAATTCACGCTGGAATTTTTCATTCGACAGGCGTGAATTCAGCGGACGTTTTGCAGGCGTAGGATAAGAAGAGGTTGAAACCCCTGATAGCGCATTGATTTTTAATGTTTCGCCCTTCTCTTGTGCAAGAGAAAAAATATAGCTGGCGTAGTCGAACCAGTTTGTCACACCGCTGGCCACCAGATGATAGATGCCGTAGTTTGTGGAACCAGAACGAATCGCAATCGCAGTGCAATCAGCCAGTAACTCAGCACCCGTAGGGGCACCATGCTGATCGTTGATGATGGAGAGCTGCTCTTTCTCTTTCGCCAGCCGAAGCATGGTTTTGGCAAAATTGGCGCCGCGAGTGGCGTAGACCCAGCTCGTACGGAAGATAAAGTGGCGAGGGTTAAAGGCAGCGATGGCAACTTCACCGGCCCGTTTGGTCGCGCCATAGACATTCAGCGGCGCGGTCTCCTCATCCTCAAGACGGAAATGATCGCTTAAGCCATCAAAGACGTAGTCCGTGGAGTAATGGATCAGTAATGCACCCAGTTTTGCCGTCTCCTGGGCAATCACAGCGACGCTGTCAGCATTTAAAAGCTGAGCGAGCTCTTGCTCGCTCTCTGCTTTATCCACTGCGGTATGCGCGGCCGCGTTGACAACAACATCAGGTTTCACGGTGCGAATAGTCTGCGCGATGCCTTCAGGATTTGTCAGATCACCGCAAAGTTCAGTGTCAAAAAAATCGACAGCCACCAGTTCGCCGAGCGTAGAAAGGGAGCGTTGCAGCTCCCATCCAACCTGACCGTTTTTGCCTATCAATAAAATCTTCATGTGTTTACAACCGCAGCAATGTCAGGGTTACTCGCTAATCAGGTTTTGCAGATAGCGACCGTAATCTGTTTTGGAAAGGATCTTAATCTGGTCAGCTACCTGCTCTTTACTCAGCCAGCCTTTACGGAAAGCGATCTCTTCCAGGCACGCCACTTTCATACCCTGGCGTTTCTCAATGGTATGAATGAACTGAGATGCTTCAACCAGGCTGTCATGCGTCCCGGTATCAAGCCACGCAAAGCCACGGCCTAACAACTCAACCTGCAGCTCACCCCGATCCAGGTACATCTGGTTCAGCGTGGTGATTTCCAGCTCGCCACGGGCAGAAGGCTTAACCTGTTTTGCCATTTCCACAACGTTTTTATCATAGAAATAGAGGCCTGTTACCGCCCAGTTGGACTGCGGCTTCAGCGGTTTTTCTTCAATCGAGAGCGCTTTGTAGTTGGCATCAAACTGAACCACGCCAAAACGTTCAGGATCCTGAACCTGGTAACCAAAGACCATCGCGCCCTGAGTTAACTGCGCGGCCGCTTCCAGTTTTTTGCCGAAGCTTTGACCAAAATAGATGTTATCGCCCAGTACCAGCGCACAAGGTTCGTTGTTAATAAACTCTTCACCAATAATAAAGGCCTGCGCGAGACCGTCCGGGGAAGGCTGAACCTCATAACTTAAGCGAATGCCGAACTGCTCGCCATTGCCCAGTAGCCGCTGGAATGCTGGCATATCATCAGGCGTCGTGATAATTAAAATGTCACGAATACCTGCCAGCATTAGCACAGAGATGGGGTAAAAAATCATTGGCTTATCGTAAACAGGCAACAACTGTTTAGATACACCCTGAGTAATAGGGTAAAGGCGAGTACCGGATCCACCCGCTAAGACGATGCCTTTCATCATTATTTCCTTTAATTAATCCGCAAGACCTAAACGTTCACCTGCATAAGAACCATCCATTACACGCTGCCACCACTCTTTGTTGTTCAGATACCAGTGGACGGTTTTGCGAATGCCCGATTCGAATGTCTCTTCAGGAACCCAGCCCAGGTCTTCTTTAATTTTGGTTGCATCAATGGCGTAACGCAGATCGTGACCAGGACGATCGGTTACATAGGTAATCAGATCGGCAAAATGCGCGATCCCTTGCGGTTTGTTCTCAATGACCTCATCAAGAATGGCGCAAATGGTTTTCACGACTTCAATGTTCTTACGCTCATTGTGGCCGCCGATATTATAAGTCTCACCGGCTGTGCCACTGGTTACCACTTTGTACAGCGCGCGCGCATGGTCTTCAACAAACAGCCAGTCACGAATCTGTTCTCCGTTGCCATAGACAGGCAGCGGCTTACCGGCCAGCGCATTGAGAATAATGAGCGGGATCAGTTTTTCCGGGAAATGGTAGGGACCATAGTTGTTTGAGCAGTTGGTTACCAGGGTAGGCAAACCATAAGTGCGGCGCCAGGCGCGAACTAAATGATCGCTGGAGGCTTTGGAGGAGGAGTAAGGACTGCTTGGAGAGTAAGGCGTCGTTTCTGTAAACAGCGGCAAAGGTTCGCCAGCAGGAACGTCATCCGGATGCGGCAGGTCGCCGTAGACTTCATCCGTTGAAATATGATGGAAGCGAAACGCGGATTTACGGGATTCATCCAGTTGCGACCAGTATTTACGGGCGGCTTCCAGCAATACGTAAGTACCCACGATATTCGTTTCAATAAATGCAGCAGGCCCTGTGATTGAGCGGTCAACGTGGCTCTCGGCGGCCAGATGCATAACAGCATCAGGCTGATGGGCGGCAAAAATTCGCGCCATCGCCTCGCCATCACAAATATCCGCATGCTCAAATTGATAACGAGAATTATTTTCAATATCAACTAACGACTCAAGATTGCCTGCATAGGTTAACTTATCGACGTTAACGACAGCGTCCTGAGTGTTATTAATGATATGACGAACAACAGCAGATCCAATAAAGCCTGCCCCACCTGTGACCAGTATTTTCACGAGAATATTCCGTTTACTTATGCAAATTTCATCTGTCCCACTGGAAAACAGAGACCAGGACCGTAGACAGTGGTCAAAACAAACCATGCTACCGCCCCTGGCTCATCAGCTACCAGCGTGCTATGTGTGACTACATACAATCAATCTGGATAATGCGTCGGTTACTTAACGTTCAACCTCAACCGGCACAAAATGTTAAAACTATTTTCTGCTTTTATAAGCACTGAAACAAGAAAAATCTCAACGATTTAAATGAGAAAATTCTCATCCCGCTAATTATTACTTCTTGATCTAACAGCAAAAAACAAAAAAAACAGTGGGAATGTTCTGAAGCCAACCGCAGCCCATTACCACTCACCACTGTCTTTTTTTTATAAGTTAATTATTTTGCGGGAAATTTTTGCGCGCTTCACTGCGTTAACAATTTTTGAATTCTCTCCCGGAACTTCTGGCCTTCTTTTAAATTTCTCAGGCCGTAACTGACGAATGCCTGCATATAACCCATTTTTTTACCGCAGTCGAAGCTGTCGCCCGTCATCAGCATAGCGTCTACAGACTGCTTACCGGCCAGTTTGGCAATGGCATCTGTCAGCTGAATACGTCCCCATGCGCCCGGCTCGGTTTGCTCCAGCTCCGCCCAGATATCTGCAGAGAGCACATAACGCCCTACCGCCATCAGATCGGAGTCCAGTGTTTGTGGCTGATCGGGTTTCTCAATGAACTCAACAATACGGCTGACTTTCCCTTCGCTGTCCAGCGGCTCTTTGGTCTGAATCACCGAGTATTCGGAGAGATCGCCGCTCATGCGTTTAGCCAGCACCTGGCTACGACCGGTCTCGTTAAAGCGGGCTACCATGGCCGCGAGGTTGTAACGCAGCGGGTCAGCGGAGGCAGAGTCCAGTACGATGTCCGGCAGAACAACCACAAACGGATTATCACCAACGATAGGACGCGCACACAGAATGGAGTGGCCCAGACCCAGCGGCTGCGCCTGGCGCACGTTCATGATGGTCACGCCCGGCGGGCAGATAGACTGTACTTCGGCGAGTAGCTGACGCTTAACGCGCTGCTCCAGGAGCGCTTCAAGCTCATAGGAGGTGTCAAAATGGTTTTCAACCGCATTCTTGGAAGAATGGGTGACAAGAACGATCTCTTTGATGCCTGCAGCCACAATCTCGTCGACAATGTATTGAATCATCGGCTTGTCAACGATCGGCAGCATCTCTTTAGGGATTGCCTTGGTGGCGGGGAGCAAATGCATCCCTAAACCGGCTACCGGTATAACTGCTTTCAAATTAATCATTATATCTTCCACCTGTAAATGATTGATAAATTATAGACCTTCAACTTTTTTTCGCCAGTAAAGCCATGACGATGCGCGGCGAAAGATGTTACGCCGATTGTCGAAAAATTGCTGTAGATGTAATCCCAGCAGCGGGCGCAAGTCTCCAGGATTCCTCGCATTTCATTGTGAGGTCAGGGCCAGAAAGGGCGCGACGGTAAGCGGAAATTGACGTTTTCAACATTAACGGTATGGTGGTCAACGCGATCGATATCGACAGAATTTTCACCTTTTTCATTCACCGCTTTAATATTTGCCAGTGACAATAACGTATCCTGCTTCGCCATAAAGCGACCGCGCACATCTTTACGCAAATCAAAATTCAGTTTCAGAGCAGCGCCCACTTTGGAATCCTGCATCACATTGATATTCCTGAGAAAGAGATGTTGTGGTTTGTTATGCAGCTCGAGACTGGCGCGGCGTAAATTAAGATTTGTGATGGCTACAAAGGAGGTCGCATTACCTGAAGAGATCTGAATGCCGCGCAATTTATACTCACTTTCACGGTTATCAAGTTTGATGTCATTCAGCTTGAAGTTTTGCGGTATGGACAAATAATCGCCTTTTATGACGCCATAACCGATGAGCATTCCGGCACTGTTCACCATGGTTACATCATCAATCACAAAATTATCACAGCCATAAATGGCAACCGTGGCGTTATCAATACCCGCTTTTTTACTGTAATCGGGGGTAATATTTTTTGCGTTGATATTGCGAATAATGAAATGCTTGCCGTTTTCAACATGGACCAGTTGCCGGCAATGGCTGCCGGTGATATTCGCGACCACAAAGTTTTTTACCGCCTGCGCTTCAGGATACGCATTGTCATAGGTGCTTCCCGCAAGACCAATGCCGATACCCCAGTTAATTTTGCCGTTGGTACAGTCGATATGGTCGATAACATGATCGGAAATCAGGATATCGTGATCGTTGATAGCCACGTTCCACTCAATAGCATCGCCCTGCAGGTAGCTGAATCTACTGTTTGTAATGCGCGCCCCCACGACCTGATTATGAAAGCCCTGCCGCAGGATGGCGTAGTTGGCTTTCGTCACGGTAATGTTATCAATAAGCAGGTTGCGCATCACCTGGGGCTTTTTTCCACCGATATAGATTTGCGTCACCGGCCCATAACCACTCAGGCTAATGCCCTGGATAACGCAGTCCGAGCCCCGGACATCCAGCGTCAGGTTGTAGAGACTACCGCCTTTCTCCCCAATCACTTTACTGCCATCCTGCAGCACCAATCGCCCGCGACCATTACTTTTAATGGCCCCGCGCACTAACAGCGTTTTACCCGGCGGGATAAAGACGCCGGTATTCATATTTTCACACACCAGGTCGGCCGGAATTTCAACCGTCTGCGCCTCACTAAAGCCCTGCTTTAACGCAGCGGGCCAGTCGGTCGTCTGGTAGCGCCGAATGTCGACAGAGTGGCTGCCAGTGGCTGCACGCAGCAAAGGCGCGTGCAGCAGCGGCAGTGCCGCCAGTGCGCTACCGGTTGCAAGGAACTTTCGTCGTGTAAAGACCGTTTTTGCATGTTGTTCAGCCATAAAACCTCTAAGTCAAAGTGCCTGAAGCAGCGTGGCAAGATTCTGATTAATACGTTGCTGATTAAAATCGGTTTCAACTTTCTCGCGGGCAAGGGTAATGACGGGGGCCAGATCCTGACTCAGCATGCCGGAAAAGGCCGCCAGCCGCTGCGCCAGTGCCACGGCGTCGTTTTCTGGTACCAGCCAGCCGGATCTGTCGGCGTCCACCAGTTCAGGAATGCCGCTGTGGACCGTTGAAACCACCGGGATCCCCACCGCCATCGCTTCCATCAGGGCCACCGGGATCCCTTCCATGTCGCCATCGCTACCGGTTACCGACGGCAGGAGGAAGACATCGGCATCGTCAAGAATGGCCTTGACCTCATGGCTCGGTTTAAAACCGGGCATCTCGATCACATCTTCAAGTTCAAACTGCTCGATTAGGGTACGAAGACGACGCTCCCACGGGCCGATACCGAGGATCCGGTAAGTAAAGGAGACGCCCTGCGCCTTGAGTAACCGGCAGGCTTCAATGGCCACATGCAGCCCTTTTTTCTCCGTGAGGCGGGCAACCGAGACGATTTGCAACGGTGTGCCCGGGGTTTTCACCGGTCGCAGGGTGAAACGGGTGATGTCCACGCCCATACGGGAAATGGCAATTTTTTCCTCCGGGCAGCCCATCGCAAGCAGGCGGGAGGCCCACAGCTCGCTGATGGGCAACATTAAATCGCCACGGCGGAAAAGTTGCTGGTACTCCGGGGTGTAGTGGTTAAGCACGTCGCGGTGGGAGACATCAATACCATGAAAGACGGTAGCAATTTTGCCGCGCAACATGCCAAGCTCGCGCAGTTTGGCGGCCGTCACCCCCGCCGGGCCAAAGTGGGCGATAAACACGTCAGCGGTGAACACCCGAGGGGAAAGACCGCAGATAGCCGCCAGGATCAGATTCCGTGCCTCGTCGCCATAGCGCGACATATTCAGGGCTTTCCAGGTGCTGGCTCTGCCCGCCCCGCGCACAATGGCCTTCCCGCGGTAACGCAGTTTTGCAAGCTTGCCTTCCGGCTCATCCAGCAACCAGTGCGTTTTTTCTGCCAGCTGATAGTCCGTCCACGCCGCATGGGTATTGCTCAAATCCCCTTTATGCAAGGCAACGATTTCCACCTCGTAGCCCATATTGATAAAGGCAACAATCTGGTTCAGTACGAAGGTTTCAGAGGAGAGCGGAAACTTCAGCAGGAAAAAGCTGACTTTCATTTCACCTCCCGGATACGGTCCAGCACCGATTTCACCATCACTGCCCCTTTCTCCCGTTCGGCAGCAACCGCAGTTGCAAGGCGCTGGTTTAGTGCGGGGAGCTGCCCGAGAGTGTCGGCGGTCATGGCCGCAAGAGAGCCGTCCAGCAGATGGCGAATGTCGACCGCCATCTCCGGCATGCCGAGCTGCTTCATAATCCCGGCTGATTTATGCTCATAGTTAATAGCAATGGCAGGGGTGCCAAAGTTCATCGAGATAATGGCGGAGTGCAGACGGGTGCCCACCGTTAAGTCGCAGGCTGCAAGAATTTTACCCATCTCCAGATCGTTAAGCTCATCCATCACCACGTGGTAGCGCGAGGGATCGCTGATGTGCTGACGCAGGTTCAGCGCCACCATCCGGTCATCTTTGTTATAACTATCAATACCGGTACAGGTAGAGAGGGCGATGACCTGCCAGCCGGCATCAATAACCCGGTTTACCACGTTGGCAAAGGCGGCTTCATAGGCCTGCTGCGTGGTACCGAGACGTTTATCAAACGGTGCCAGTTCACGCAGGGTGATCGCGACCGTTTTCTGCCGACCTGCCACCTCCAGCCAGTGACGCACCGCATAGCTCGGGGTGAAGTCCTCATCGTCCTCGACCAGCCAGGCGGTATCCACGCCCTGCTCCACTTTCGCGGTGGTGATGTCACTTTTCTTCATCAGGTCAAGACTGACGCTTTCACGCAGGATCAACGCCTCACAATGACCAAAGGCGTAGTTTGCCAGTTGATTAAACTGTGGATCCTGGAACGGCCCCACGCTGTGCCCAATCATATAGAGGGGTTTTTTCGCCATAAAAGTACAGAGGGCATGCTCAAACTGCGGTGCGCCATAGAGGTCGACGAAAAAGGAGCCGCCCACCTGTACGATGGCATCGTAATTCGCGAGCAGGCGCACAAAGTCAGTAAAGCCCTGGGCAATGGCGATGTTACGCAGTTTGCCGCTGTCGGTGACGCGCGAGAGCAGCACCTGATGCTGATAGCGTCGACGAAGAATTTTTTTAACCCGTCCCACCAGTCCCGCCGCCGTGTTGTGAGCTTTCATCTGGCTGTATAACGGGTCACCCATCACCGGGCGGTTAAGCAGCCACGAAGAGCTGACCGGATAACGGCTCATCACGTCAACGTCTGCCTGGGGCTCAATACGGGCAATCGCGTCCAGTAACCCGCGCAGAATGGCGCTGTCGCCACGGTTACCGCAGGTGTGATTACCAAGAATTAATAGTTTCATACTGACCTCTTAAAGTATTCCCCTCACCCTAACCCTCTCCCCTGAGGGGAGAGGGGACTGCATGGCGCGTCTGTTCACCCTCGCCCCTCAGAGGGAGAGGACGGCACGGCGCGTCTGTTCACCTTCGCCCCGCAAAATAGAGGGCCGGGGTGAGGGGGAAATTAATTTCAACCTGCCCGCAGTAGCGTTTTCATTTTCTCGCTGCGGCAAAACTGGCGTTTCAACTCAACCACCAGGGCATTGCGCGACAGCACAATCATCAGCGCAAAGGCCAGCACACCGGCTCCCACCTGAAGCGCGAGTAAGGCGGCTGTCGACAGATGACCATCAAGCGCAAGGCCAAGGCCATAACTCACGACAAGCGTTGGCAAAGAGAGATAGAACGGCAGCCACAGGCTCAGGATGTACTGCCGATAGCTTGAGCCGAGCACCGGTTTTATCATCACGAAGTAGCTGAGAATGGTGTTGATAATCTGCACCAGCAGGAAGCCCAGCGTGACGCCAATGGCCCCCGCCATATGACCACCAATAACAATGGCCGGAATGAACAAAAAGGTTTTGAAGACATTGAATTTAAAGCTGATATCCACCCGTGCTTTTGCCATCAACAGTGAACCTATAGGGTTACCCACAGCCCGTAACAGCCCGACGATGCACAGCAGCTGCAAAATGGGGATGATGCTGTTCCATTTTTCACCGAATACCAGCGGCACGAAATTATTGGCCACCACCAGCAGCCCCAGCAGAACCGGAAAGTTAATGATGCCAACCACGGAAAGTAGCTTGTAGAAGTTGAGGCGCAGCTTTGCGGTGTCATCCTGGATTTTGGCAAAAGCCGGAAACAGGACGCGGGTAATAATGGGGTTGAGCTTCATGGGCGGCACAACCGCCACGTTGTAGGCCAGGTTATACCCCCCCGCCACACCTGCGCCAAGAATACGGGCCAGCACCAGGGTTGAAAGATTGGTATTAACGTAATTAATGATGCTGTCCGCCGTCAGCCAGGCACCGAATTTCAGGTTCGAACTGACCGAACGCAGGGAAAAATGCAGTCCCGGACGGTAAATTTTACGGCCAAACCAGCCAAACAGCAGGGTACGCACGGTGCTGTTCACCAGATAACCGAGAATGGCCGTCATTGCCAGCGGCCAATAGAAGGCACTGATGACGGTGAAGGAGAAGCCTGCCAGCACCGACAGCGTCTCAATACTGCCGATTTTATTGAACTCCATCTCTTTTTGCATAAGTGCACGAAACTGCTGTCCGTGAGGAATTACCACGAACGCCAGCGACAGTGTCCTGATAAGCGGCGCGAGGTCGGGGTTATTCAACACATCGGCAATCAGGTCGCTCAGGGCAAAAATCGCCGCACACACCACCAGCCCCAGCCCCACATTCAGCCAGTAGAGCGTTGTCAGCTCAAGATGGCTTATCTCCTTGCGCTGGATGATGGAGTTGGCAATGCCAAAATCCGACAGCGTGTCCGCCAGGGCAATGATCACCAGTGACACGGTCAGCAGTCCGAACTGATGGTTATCGATGATGCGCGCCAGCACGGTCATCTGGATCAACCCAAGGCCGATGATGGTCAGCGTGGCCATCGCTGACCATTTTGCCCCGCTGATGGTTTTTTCTCTCAGGCTCAAGGCAAACTCCCTAGTAGGCCGCTTTATTAACAAAGCCTTTGAAAATCGTCAGAAAAACAATTTTGATATCGAACCACAGGCTCCACTCGCGGATGTATTCCAGGTCGAATTCAATACGTTTTTCCATTTTTTCCAGCGTGTCGGTCTCGCCGCGCCAGCCGTTAATCTGTGCCCAGCCGGTAATGCCGGGTTTAACCTTGTGGCGCAGCATGTAGCCTTCGATCAACTGGCGGTACTGCTCATTGTGCGCGACCGCATGCGGGCGAGGACCGACAATCGACATCCCGCCCGTCAGCACATTGATAAACTGCGGCAGTTCATCAAGGGAGGTGCGGCGCAGGAAGCTCCCTACTCTGGTCACCCGCGGATCGTTCTGTGTGGCCTGGGTGACCACCTTGTCGTTCTCCATCACTTTCATGGAGCGGAATTTCCATACCATGATGGGTTTACCGTCCATGCCATAACGCTTCTGACGGAAAATCACCGGCCCTGGCGAGGTGGTTTTCACCGCCAGGGCAATCCCCAGCAGCACCGGAGAGATGAGCATCAGAATAAGCGAGGCGAGTACGATATCCTCCAGCCGCTTGAGCACGCGGTTAATGCCGGAAAGCGGGGTGTCATACAGCGGCACGACGGGCACGCCATTCACCTCCTCAATGCGTGAATGGAGGATATTAAAGGTGAAGACGTCCGGGATAAGAATAACGGAGCAGGTGGTGTCGGCGAGGTCACGTACCAGCTTCTTAATGCAGGCCGCGTCATTCATGGACATGGCAATGTAAACGTTATGGATCTTGCCGGCACGGGCGTCATCGAGCAGTTGATCAAAGTTCCCTACCCAGTCATTACTCACCCCGCCGGGTTTTGCATCATGGTAAACCCCAATCACCTCGTACCCCAGCCAGGGTTCATTGCGAAAACTGTCAAGCAGCGCCTGGCCCGCAGGGAGGTCGCCTACTACCGCAACACGACGGGTGTTGTAACCATGATTACGCAGCCAGCCTGCCGCAAAGCGGATCACGCCACGGCAGATGATTAGGCCTGAGCTACTGAGTAAATACCATGCGAAGTAGAGGGCAAAGGTGTTGTTGATTTCGCTGCGAAAGGCCACCAGACCTGCGCTGAAGATAAAGCTGAGCGTCCAGTTTTGCAGCAGCAAAACCAGTTCGGTCATAAAACGCACGCCACGCCATGAACGATAAAAATCGGTCATGCCGCCAATCATCTGGAAAACCACCAGCGTAATCAGGGCCATCACCAGATGCTGATAAAAGAACGGCAACGCATTGAGTCTACAGACCACATATAGCCCACCGAACATGATGGTGATGTCTGAAAATCGCTGCACGATTGAGATTAACGATGCATTCGTTCTGGCCCGGTCGCGCTTTTTTAGATTTGTCATCGTCTTACCTGTTCATAAGTTCTGCCCCCGCCCCTCCCCGCTCATCACGCAGAGGAGGAGGCGTGGGGGAGAAACATGGGTTACTGATTCAGCAGTGCCAGAATGTCCTGTGTTCGCGCCTCCATCAGCGCCACATTGCCACGTGATTCAACGTTGAGGCGCACCACCGGCTCGGTGTTGGAGGAGCGTAAATTAAAGCGCCAGTCCGGGAAGGTCATGCTGATGCCGTCGGTTCTGTCGACACTGAGCGCACTGGCCTTAAAGTGCTGTTCTACCCGCGAGATAGCCTCCGCAGGCTTCACCAGTGTGCTGTTGATTTCACCGCTTGCCGGGAAGGCGAGCATGCGATCCTGAACCAGTTCGGCCAGGGTCTTACCCTGCAGGCAGAGCAGTTCGGCCACCAGTAACCACGGGATCATGCCGCTGTCGCAATAGGCAAAATCGCGGAAATAGTGGTGTGCGCTCATCTCACCGCCGTAAATGGCGTCTTCGTGGCGCATACGCTCTTTAATAAAGGCATGACCGGTTTTCGACATGACCGGCTCGCCGCCAGCGGCCTTAACCACATCCACCGTGTTCCAGGAAAGACGCGGGTCGTGGATGATTTTGGCGCCGGGGTGCTTTTCAAGAAACGCCTGCGCCAGCAGACCCACGATGTAGTAGCCCTCGATAAACTGCCCTGCGCCATCAAAGAAGAAGCAGCGATCAAAATCACCGTCAAAGGCGATACCGAGATCTGCCCGGTGTTCAATCACCGCATTACGGGTGTCATCACGGCACTCCGGCAGCAAGGGATTAGGAATACCGTTGGGGAAGGTGCCATCCGGGGTGTTATGGATTTTAATAAAGGTGACCGGGATGTTCCGGGCCTTGAAACGCGCTTCCAGCGCGTCAATGACCGGGCCTGCTGCACCGTTGCCGGCGTTAATGACCAGTCGTAGCGGCGTGAAATTGGCCAGAGAGACATAGCTCAGCAGATGGTCAATGTAGGCCTCGCGCAGAGAGATTTTCTCATAGCTGCCGCGTTTACCGGGATCGACCAACGGGAAGTCGTTCGCTTCTGCCAGACGCTGGACGTCACGCAGACCGGTGTCGCCACTAATGGGGCGCGCACCCTGACGCACCAGCTTCATCCCGTTGTAATCCATAGGATTATGGCTGGCGGTCACTTCAATTCCGCCATCCACGCCGAGATGGAAGGTGGCGAAATAAATCTCTTCAGTGCCGGAAAGCCCGATATCCAGCACATCAACACCCGCATCCTGCAACCCTTTCGCCAGCGCCAGTTTTAACGCTTCACTGGTTAAACGGACGTCGCCGCCCAGTACGATGGTTTTCGGCTTTAAATATTCGCCGTAAGCGCGGCCAATGCGCCAGGCAATATCTTCATTGAGTTCTGAACCCAGCTTGCCGCGAATATCGTAAGCTTTGAAACAGGTTAATTTTTCCATTATTACCTCGTTTTCAGGCAACAGTCGGCCCTCTCCGCTGCGGAGAATTAATCAAAATTATCAATTTTTTATATCCACTCTTTACGCGTCACTGGTGGGGTGCGGCTCCCTGGCTTCCCGGACGCTCAGTCAACACCGTGACCTGCGTGAGAAAAAGCGCTCCCCCCTGCGGCGTAAAAGAGGTTGGACAGAATCAAATACGTCCGTATCGATCTTCAAAGCGCACAATGTCGTCCTCTTCGAGATAAGAACCCGAACGCACTTCAATCAAATCGAGCGGAATTTTGCCTGGATTTTCCAGGCAGTGCCGGGCACCGAGGGGAATATAAATCGATTCGTTTTCGCCCAGCAGCTTCACCTCTTCATCGATGGTGACTTTAGCCGTCCCCGCGACCACCACCCAGTGTTCTGCCCGATGGTGATGCATCTGCACCGAGAGTCCCTCGCCCGGTTTCACCGTGATCCGTTTCACCTGATAGCGATCGCCGGCATCAATGGAGTCATATTTGCCCCAGGGACGGTAAACTTCGCGGTGAATATGGTGTTCATGACGGCCATCCGCTTTAATCTGCTCGACCACCTTTTTCACGTCCTGAACGTGATTGCGGTCGGCAATCAGCACCGCATCCTTGGTCTGCACCACCACCAGATCTTTCACGCCGACGGTGGTGACCAGACCGGACTCCGCGTAAACGAAGCTGTTTTCCGTTTCATGACTGATGACGTCGCCGTGATGTACGTTTCCCTCAGGGGTATGGGCACTGATTTCCCAGAGCGAGGACCAGGAGCCGACATCGCTCCAGCCTGCGTCCATTGGAACCACCACCGCATCGGCGGTTTTTTCCATTACCGCATAGTCAATGGATTCGTCAGGACAAGCGAGGAACGGCTCCTCTGCTACACGGATGAAATCCAGATCCGGGTCAGTGACGTTCATCGCCTTTTCGCATGCGCTGTAGATATCGGGACGGTACTTTTTCAGCTCTTCCAGATAGCGCCCGGCACGGAAGAGAAACATACCGCTGTTCCAGTAATACTCACCGCTGGCTACGTAGGCCTGTGCGGTGTCAAGATTGGGTTTTTCAACAAATTGTGCCACGTCAAAGGCAACGGCATCTTCCTCGCCCTGCGCCAGGTCGCCACGACGAATGTAGCCATAGCCGGTTTCCGGCATATCCGGCACGATGCCGAAGGTCACCAGTTTGCCCTTCTCTGCCCAGGGCATCGCCTGACGTACTGAGGTACGAAAAGCTTCTTCATCAGCGATAACGTGGTCGGCTGCCAGCACCAGCATCAGCGGGTCCGCCTCCGGGTTGTGCCGTTTTACCGCCATCGCTGCGAGGGCAATCGCTGGGGCGGTGTTGCGCCCGGCCGGTTCCAGAATAATGTTCTCTGTCAGCTTATTAAGCTGGCGAAGCTGCTCGGCAACAATAAAGCGGTGCTGTTCATTACAGATGACAACAGGGCTTTCACACTCCACGCCCTCCAGACGACAGACCGTGGTTTGCAGCATGGTCAGGTCGCCTTTCAGGCACAAAAATTGTTTCGGGTAGAGCACGCGGGACAGCGGCCACAGACGGCTACCAGAGCCTCCGGCCATCACGACCGGGTACAATTGTGTTTGACTCATGATTTATCCCCATTCCCTTCGTAATTCAGCGTGTCACTCTGCGACGAGGCAGTGCGGGCTTCGCCAGCGGCTGGATCACGACGGGAAATATCAGTCATAAACTGGGTTAAGACGCGCTCTTTTTCGAGCGTGTTTTCGGCATATTCACGTGCCACCGTGTTGTTATGCGGCATCAGCAGCGCCTGCTGGATCCCGGCCGTCAGTGCTTCAACGGATTCGGGCTCGACACGCACGGCAATGCCAGGAAAGGTCTGGCAGAGTTCGCCAAGTTCGGTGCCCGCTTCGGCGGTAATCACCGCATTCCCGCCTACCGCCAGAATATTGGTCAGTTTTGAAGGCAATACCGCGTCTGCGGCGCCGCGTTTCTGAATCACCAGATGGCAGTCAGCCATTTTTAACAGCGCAGGCAGTGCGTCGTAGGGCTGCAGAGGATAAAACCTGACGTTGTCGAGCTTTTCTGCCTGCACCTGTTTTTCCAGCCGGGCTTTTCCCCCACCCTGCCCGACAATCACAAACAGCAAAGGCTGCTCGCGTAGCGCAACGGCGGCGGCAATCACATTTTCCAGCCCCTGCTTTTCGCCAATATTGCCGGAGTAAAGAATGATTTTTTTGTCATCCGGCAGACCCAGCTCACGCTTAAGCTGCATGACGCGGGGAGCGTCGACATCACGAAAACGGGCCACTTCAGACCAGTTCGGGAAGAAGATCACGCGCTCGGCGTTGACCCCTTTCTCGCGCGCCTTGTTCATCATGGAGCGGGAGATGGTAGAGACGTTATCGACATTGCGCAGGTTGCTGCGCTCAAAAGCGCTGGCAAGCTTAGCGACAATGCCGCCTTTGCCTTTGCCAGCCATGCCTAAACCGAGCATGGCATCGACTTCATAATCCTGTATATGCACCAGCGTGCGCGCGCCGGTCAGTCTGGCCAGCAGGCGCATACCCGGTATGCAGAACAGGGTCGGAACCACCCCGATGATGCGATCCGGCTTCCAGCTGCGCTGCGCCATCAACGGGAAAAAACTGCTCACGGCAAAACTCGTCAAATGGATAAGCCGCTTGATGGTCGAGGGCTGAGCGGGAACATACAGCGGGCAGCGCCAGACGGTTGCCGCCCCCGTTTCCCGGCGATAGCGCCAGGCTGACCAGGGCTTAGCGACACGCCATTGTGGATAGTACGGCGGCGCTGTAATTACGCGAACGTCATGGCCCTGCCGGGCCATCCACTCCACCATTTCGCCGGTGTATTTCCCGATACCGGTTAATTCCGGCGACGCGTTGATGCCGTAGACCAGAATTTTCATAGCCCCGGCACCCCACGCGCTTCCTGGAAATAGGCGCGGCTGTTGTCGTGTACCAGCGGGTCAGCAATCAGTACATCCGGCGTCAGCCAGCGGTAGTCGTCGTGCTGATCCTGCGGTAACGCCAGGGTGTCCTGATCCACGCGCAGTCTGAACCCCAGCACAATGTAGTGCGTGCTGAAGTCGCTTCCGGAGAAGTTATCGTCGTAGAAGTGTTGCCAGACGCCATAAAATTCCCCGGCAGACATAGGAAGACGCAGGCCCAGTTCGGCCAGCGTCAGGCGTTCAAAGGCGACAGCCAGCGGCTCATCTTTCTGTACCCGCCCCCCTGGCACGAACCAGTACCCCTGCGCGGGGCGGTTGGTGCGCTTACCGACCAGATACTCCCCATGCGCATTCTCAACGATAAGATCGACAGAAATGAGCGGGGTAGAACGTACTACCGTGGCAAAATCGTCCGGACGTAAAAACATAGTTACCCCCTGAACCGCTGCTGGTTTTCAAGGAACCACTGGTAGGTGCTGGCCAGCCCCTGCTCCAGGGAAATCTCGTGATACCAGCCAAGCGCATGCAGGCGTGTGACATCCAGCAGTTTGCGCGGCGTACCGTCGGGTTTTGTGGCATCAAAGACCACGCGCCCTTTGTAGCCCACCACCTGTGCCAGCGTCTGCGCCAGTTCACGGATGGTGCAATCGATGCCGGTACCCACGTTAATGTGCGACAGCATGGGCTGGGTATTCTCCTGCCACACGCTCTCATCAAGCTCCATCACATGGATACTGGCTGCCGCCATGTCGTCTACATGAAGGAACTCACGCATCGGGGTACCGCTGCCCCATACCACCACATCTGGCGCATTGCTGACGGTCGCTTCGTGGAAGCGGCGAAGCAGTGCGGGTATCACATGGGAATTGCTCGGATGGAAGTTATCGTTCGGCCCGTACAGGTTCGTAGGCATCACCGAGCGATAGTCGCGGCCATGCTGACGGTTGTAGGACTCACAGAGCTTGATACCCGCAATTTTCGCAATGGCATAAGGCTCATTGGTGGCCTCAAGGGTGCCCTGCAGCAGTTCGCTTTCAGCGATGGGCTGGGCCGCCAGTTTCGGGTAGATGCACGAGGAGCCCAGGAACAACAATTTATTCACGTTATGCGTGTGCGCAGCGTGAATGATGTTGCTCTCGATCATCATGTTCTCGTAGATGAAATCTGCCGGGAAGGTGTTATTGGCCACAATGCCCCCCACCTTCGCCGCCGCCAGGTAAACCTGATCGATGCGCTCGGTGGCAAAAAAAGCATTTACCGCAGCCGGGTCAAGGAGATCGAGCGCGTCGCGATTACGCAACACCAGCTCCACCTCCTCCCGCTGTTCAAGCTGGCGAACGATCGCCGAGCCGACCATGCCGCGGTGACCCGCGACAAAGATACGTTTTTTCGTCATGCTCAGGACTCCAGCGCGATGGCCACCTCGTAGCCGTGGGCCCGCAGCAACGAGTGTTTTTTCGCTGCTTCAAGATCGTGTGCCACCATCTCGGAGACCATTTCCTGCAGCGTGGTTTCTGGTTTCCAGCCCAGCTTCTCATGCGCTTTCGTCGGGTCGCCCAGCAGGGTTTCCACTTCAGCAGGACGGAAATAGCGTGGATCAACGGCAACAATCACATCACCTGGCTTCACGCCCGGCGCATCATGCCCGGTAACAGAGACCACAATCCCTTTCTCTTCCACACCTTTACCTTCAAAGCGCAGTTTGATGCCAAGCTGAGCCGCCGCCATCTCAACGAACTGACGCACCGAATACTGAACGCCTGTGGCGATAACGAAATCTTCAGGTTTGTCCTGCTGCAGCATCATCCACTGCATTTTTACGTAGTCTTTGGCATGGCCCCAGTCACGCAGGGAGTCCATGTTGCCGAGGTAGAGGCAGGACTCCAGTCCCTGGGCAATGTTGGCAATCGCACGGGTGATTTTGCGGGTCACGAAAGTCTCGCCACGACGCGGGGATTCGTGGTTAAACAGGATACCGTTGCACGCGTACATGCCATAAGATTCACGGTAGTTGACGGTGATCCAGTAAGCGTAGAGTTTTGCCACGGCATACGGAGAGCGCGGGTAGAACGGCGTGGTCTCTTTCTGCGGAATTTCCTGCACCAGACCGTACAGTTCGGAGGTGGAGGCCTGGTAGAAACGGGTTTTCTTTTCAAGACCCAGGAAGCGAATCGCCTCCAGCAGACGCAAAGTACCCATACCGTCAACGTCGGCAGTGTATTCCGGTGATTCGAAAGAGACCGCCACGTGGCTCATCGCGCCCAGGTTATACACCTCATCCGGCTGCACTTCCTGCAAAATACGGGTCAGGTTGGAGGAGTCGGTCAGGTCACCGTAGTGCAGATGAAACTTAGGATTGCTGGCATGTGGATCCTGGTAAATATGATCGACACGTTCAGTATTAAAGGAAGAAGCACGGCGTTTAATACCATGAACCTCGTAGCCTTTCTCCAGAAGCAGTTCCGCCAGATAAGAACCATCTTGCCCGGTTACGCCGGTGATGAGAGCGACTTTTGACATTTTCTATTCCTCTGTACTTATCAGAAATTATTCAGTTTCTACGCGTTCGCGTATCACCACTGCGGGATTGCCCCGGCAAATTTTGTTTGCCGCAAGCGTCTTAAAAACACTGCTACGCGCACCGACGACCGTTCCGTCGCCAATGCAGACACCGGGCGCAACGAAGACATCCGTCGCCAGCCAGCATTTATCGCCAATCACAATCGGCTGCGCATTAATATCAAAATGCGCGCTCATATAATCGTGACTGCCCGTACACAAATAACACTTCTGCGAAATCACCGAGTTAGCCCCAATAGTAATATCGCCTAAGGTGTATAACACCGCGTCATCACCCACCCAGCTGTAATCGCCAAGGGTAAGTTTCCACGGATAAGTAATTTTCACTGAAGGACGTATTACTACGTTTTTTCCGATTTTTGCTCCAAACAGACGTAGCAAAAAAGCCCGCCAGCGATACATAATTTGTGGCGACCAGGCAAATAAGGTTGACTGTACCGCCCACCACAGCTGAACTTTAATAGCATTGCCGCCCCGAAAGCCTTTCGGCACGGAAAATCCTTGTAATTCTTGCATTATTAACCCTTAGCGCTCGGTGCTATTTTTTCTTATCACCAGGATTTGTTATATAAGGCTTTTGTTTTACCGGTAGTACGTAGCCGTAGGAGATAAGATAATTGCGCCCAAAATCCCGGTACGCGTAATATCTTGCGCTGGACATTGCGCGCATCCTGGCATAATTCCAGATTATTCGAGGTTGACACGCCGCCCATAGAGAATTCGGAAATTAATCCCGTCAGGCGTTTAAACGGAAAACCTGCTTTATACATTCTTGCAGCCAGAGCGTAATCGGAAGAAACTTTATATTGTAAGTCGTAGGGGTAGGTTTTCAGCGCACTTACCGGGAAGAATATCGCCTGATGGCTGGCCGGTAAGCTGTGGTAAATATACCAACCGTGTTTAGCGCCACGGCGAATTTTGGTGCCATCGCCAAAATCTAATAACGCATCGGCAATATACATCGCATTATCACGGGCACCGGCAAGCTGGCGAATCACATTTACGCTGTCAGCGTGCAGAATATCGCCAGAGTTCAGGAACAGCGCGAAGCGGCCGTTCGCCATATCGATACCCTTGTTCATGGCATCGTAAATACCATTATCTTTCTCGCTTACGTAACGTAAGTTGTACTGACCCTTAAGGTTTTCGAGAAATTCTACTGTACCATCCTGCGAGCCGCCATCAACCACAACCCACTCGAACGTCACGTCGGTTGCCTCAGCGAGATGCGCCAGTGACGCCCAGGTTTTCACAATGCCTTCGTAATTTCGAAACGCAACGGTAATAATACTTAGCAGCATGTGACGCACCTCATCAGGAACTCGTTATATTCAGCGCTTTGCGCAGAATAAACGGGCAGACAATTAAAAAAGCGTATTCTGGACTAAAAATCGAACCGGTAAAGAACAACGATATCGGCGTAAAGAGATAAAGCTGAACACGATAATTCTGATTATCACCAAATGCGTTCATCATCATCTTCATGACTTTTATCAGATACCACGCGGTTAATATTACAGCGAACCACGAAAAATAAATTATTAACAGATACAGGCCATTGTCTATGGTTTTACCCACATCCGCACCGTTAAAGATTCCGAATGATGCGACATATTCATAAAGTGAGCCAAATCTTACTACACCATCAACATTGGTCAGGGAATATCCCACCATCACAAGCGGACCAATGATGCGATAATAAGAGGATGAGCCTTCTGTTCCTAGATCACCGAGACGTTCCGCAATATAAGGAAAGGCGAAGACAACCCCGACTACAAATACGGCCAATGAAATGATGGCCAAAGGAAGTTTCTTGCGGATCGCCTCTTTGTTCAGATACTGAAAAGCCCACTCCAGTAAATAGAACAGGATAAATGTCATAACCCCGGAAAACGATCCTGAAAGAACTATCCCTGCCAAAATCATAGCATCGGTCTTTGGCGTTTTGATACCAAACTGTTTGATGCTGAGCCAAATTGAGATTAACGCCAGAGCAAAGAATGCCGGTTCGAAATAAAGTGCAGTGGTTCGCTTACCGCCAAATTTGATAAAATTCAGCACGTAACTGTTACTGTAAATCAGATATTTCGAAATTGTCTCCATCAAACTACTGCCGCCACTGAGAATAATTTGCGCCATTTCGGCGGCCGCCAGCATGACAACCAGCCCTACCACCAGCCAGAAAAAGCGCAATATCTTACGGTGGTTATGGGGCGATATCGTCTTAAAGCGAATACTCCAGACCATGCCAATAATGATAACGATATAGACAAACAGCATGGTTGAGGTGACGTACTTACCAGCATTGAGCGACTGACCAAAGAGGTAGTTAAACAGCGTTAACGCTGCCCCTGCTCCCAGGGCAATCATTAACTTCTTCAGGTTAATTTTGTCTACATACAGCAGTAACAGCAGCGGAAGAAACGTCACAATGGTTATCGGGAAGCTTTCGCCAAGCTGGAGAAGTTTGACGTTCACCAGCAGATAGATAAGCGGCAGCAGAAGATAACTACAGATTCTGATAGAACGAGACATATTCCTCCAGCATCTGTTGACCACTGTAGGCGACGCGGCTGCGGGCGCTGAACGCCTCAAGCGACGTGGCAAAAACAGCCTGGGCAATATCGGCTTTAGACTGTTGCACCAGAGGGAGGATCTCCTCAGCGCGGAAGGTTTTTCCCCCGGATTTATGCAGCACCTCACGCGCTGCATCGCTGTGGGTCGCGATGACCGGTACGCCAATCGACAGCGCTTCACACAAAATGAGCGGGTAATTATCCACTCTTGAGGTGAACAGTAACGCATCCATCTGGTTCAGCTCGCTCATCAGTTGGCGTTTATCGGTCATAAAACCATGATTCACCACGTTGGGACCTTCAAAAGGCGAAAACTTACCGAAGGTATGCAGCTCAACGTTTTCGCCGGTGGCGATGACGTCACGCACCAGTTTCTGGTTGGTCTTCCCGTCATAGCGCAGGTCATGGGCCACCACGGCAATTTTCGGGCGACCGCGCGTCACGGTGACCGGCGACAAATCGGCCAGAATCGCTTCGGTAGCCACATCGATGCCGTTATTGATGATGCGGCAGCGCCCTGCGCCGTAAAGGCTGTTAAAAGCGTCGGCAACATGCTGGCTGGGGGAGATAAACTGACAGCCGAGCGCCAGCATTTCACGAAACCACTGCCGCTTTTGCCCTACAAGACGATGGGCACGATCGACCTTCACCGGCGGATAATTGGTCAGCGTCGGACAGGCCTCGCAGCCGGTTTTCCAGCCCTCACAACCATCAGTGAAGGCGCAGCGTCCGGTCACACTCCAGTGATCGTGCAGGGTCCAGACCAGAGTCACATCCGGTTTATGGGTTTTCACTTTCTGACAGAAGGTGACGACGTCCGCCAGATTGAGCCAGTAGCTGTGCATCACATGAAAATGCAGCACTACCGGGCCGCTGGTACGGCTGACCGTCCGGTAGAGGTTGTTAAGGTTGCCAAACAGGTCGCGGTTAAACAGACGAAACAGCGCCAGGTTGGCAAGGGAGGTCAGGCGCGGTGTCTGCTTTATCACCTGGGGGTAATCATTGTGACTGACGCTTTTCTTACCGCCTTTGCCGTACCCATAAACAAAGCGGGAGTGCATCCCTTTTTGTAACGCGCGCTGATGTAAATCCAGCGCTACGCCAGCGGCGCCCCCTTCAGCAAGGCGCACGTTAAATTGTAATATCTTCATTTAATCACCTTCACGCGGGCTTTCTCGCCCACCACCAGCGCGTTGTCCGGCACGCTGTCCAGAACCACGCTGCCCGCTCCGATAACCACGTTATTGCCGATGGTTATCTCTCCCAGCAGGACCACATTCGCCCCCAGCTCAACCCCGTTACCAATCACCGGGCAGGCGAGTGTCTCTGCCCCACGGTTACCGATGGTTACGCCGTGGCGAATGGTGAAATCATCACCCGCGACCACATGCTTGTTAATCACCACGGCATAGCCATGATGAATGGTAAAACGCCGACCAATGGTCGCCGCCGCCTGAATCTCGTAACCGAACAGACATTCGGTAATGAAACGGTAGGCCAGCAGGATCGGAGCTGCCCACAGGTTGTGCAGGACATTTTTTTTTTCGCCATACCGAGCAGAAGTGAGCGATGCGATACGCCGCCACCATACAGCACGGACGCAAACTCCAGTGGTTGGCGCGAAAATCTTCCAGACGCATTATTTCCCCCGCAGGCCATCGGCCAGACGCTTACCGTTACGCACGGACAAGAGGGTAAATAAGGTGCGCCAGTTCATGCGCTTATTGCGGATTTGATAAAGCGTAAACAGCTGATATTTCTTACTGGCTCGGTCAAATTTGGCTTTGTGTTTACGGTAAAAATGGAAGTAGCCGGAGAACTTTTTCGGCGACGAGGTGATCTGCATTTCACCGTGATTAATGTGCAGGATCTGAGTGGCCTTTTCGATTTTCCAGGGTTCACCGTACTGCTCTACCATGCGCAGAAAAATGTCGTAATCCTGCGCGGCTTTCAGTTGCGTATCAAACAGGCACTCCTTAAAACGCCATGACCAGCTGAACACCTGGTTGCCAACAATGTTGCGCTTGTAGAACAGCTTGCGGGAAAACGGCGATTTCGGGTACAGCGGCAGGCTGGCAGGCTGCGAGTAAACTTCACCCTGACAGACATAGTCGTTGGCATATAAAAACGCCCGCGTTTTAAGATGATGGCAATGCGCCAGGAAGACCGACAGGCGGTCAGGCGTCCATTCGTCATCGTCATCGATGCCGGTAATAAACTGCCCGGTGGCTTGCATAATGGCCTGGTTACGCACGGCGCATGCCCCGGAGTTAAAAGGATTGCGGGTATAGCGCACGCGCGCATCACCCAGCTCGTTCACAAAGCGCTCCAGTTGTTCAAAGGTCGTTGAGCAGTCATCGACAATGATCATTTCCCAGTGGTCATAATCCTGGCGCAGCACCGATTTAATGGCACGAATTGCCAGCTGCTGACGGTTCCACGTCGGCATATAAATCGAGATTAATGGACGTTCTGTGGTCATTTTTTCCCCGACTGTTTGAAGTGTTGTGCGCATATTCCCCTCACCCTACCCCTCTCCCCTGAGGGGAGAGGGAACGGTTTGCGCCTTTCAGCCTCTCCCTCAGGAGAAGAGGAAACGGTTTCGCCTTTCAGCCTCTCCCTCACGGGAAGAGGAAACGGTTTGCGCTTTTCAGCCTCTCCCTCACGAGAAGAGGAAACGGTTTCGCTTTTCCCCCTCCCCAGTTGAAAAGGAAACGGTTTCGCTTTTCCCCCTCTCCCCTGTGGGGAGAGGGAGGGGTGAGGGGTACAGAGCCAACATGGCTTTATCACTTGTTGTCAGATTTATATTCGTACTCGTAGTACCCGTAATCCTGGTAACCGGTCGCCCGGCGGAAGATAGAGTTAAGAATGACGCCCTTAACGTGGATACCGTTCTGCTCAAAGCGGCTAAGGCTTGTCTGCACCTCTTTCACCGTGTTAACCGCGTAACGCGCCACCATCAGCGTGGTACCGGCATGGCGACCCACAATGGCGGCATCGGTCACGGCGAGGATAGGTGGGGTATCAATCAGAACCAGATCGTAATTTTTACTTGCCCACGCCAGCAGTTGCGTAAAGCGTTCGCTCATCAGCAACTCAGAGGGGTTGGGTGGGATCTGACCACGGGGTACCAGGTCGAAATGGGGAATCGACGTCTGCTTGGCACATGTTTCAATGCTGCCTTTACCTACCAGAAGCTCAGAGAGGCCGTTAACGTTGTCCGTACCCAGCAGCTCGTGGCTATACCCTTTGCGCATATCGCAGTCGATCATCAGTACCCGTTTATTGGCCTGACTAATGACCGCCGCCAGGTTGGCGCAGACGAAGGTTTTACCGATGGAGGGGCTGACCCCGGTCATCATCAGTACATTGTTGCTGGCCTGCATCATGGCAAAATGGAGGCTGGTGCGCAGGCTGCGAACCGCTTCAATCGCCAGATCCGTCGGGTTACCCACTGCCAGCAGCTGGCTCTGTTTGTAACGTTTAACCCCTTTGACGGTTTTGACGCTATCACGGGATTTTTGCCATTCCGACAAGGGGATGCTGGCGTAGACGCTGATCCCCTGCTCTTCCAGCACCTGCGGGCTTTCAATCCCACGGTTAAAGAGCGAGCGCAACAGCACCACCACCACCGACAGAATCAAACCAAGAATGATACTCCCCAGTACGATCAGCGCTTTTTTCGGTTTCAGGACGCCAGGCTGGGTGATAGCGGGATCGACAATACGCACATCGCCCACGGTGCTGGCTTCCGTTATCCGCAGCTCCTGCTGTTTATTAAGCAGTTGCATGTAAACCTGCTGCCCGGACTCCACATCACGCGTCAGGCGAACAATCTCCTGCTGCGTTTTGGGCATTGCGGTGACGCGGTTATTGAGTTTTGTTTTTTCATCTTCCAGCGCCTGGCGCTTTTCAAGCAGCGTGCGGTATGCCGGGTGCGCTTTGGTGTAAAGCTTGGAGATTTCTGCTTCTTTAAAGGTCAGTTCATTTAACTGGGCATCAATATTGACCATCGAATCCAGTACCGCTTTCGCTTCCTGGGGCAAATCGACGGAGTCTTTTTCCTGACGGTAGGTATTGAGTTTGTTCTCAGCCGCGTCCAGCTTCCCACGCACATCAGGCAGCTGTTTGTCGAGGAAGGCGAGGCTTTTCGCCGCTTCTTCTGACTTGCGCTGAATATTCTGCTCAAGGTAGTTCTTCGTGATGCTGTTGAGGATGGCACGGATCTGTTCACGATCTTCACCGGTGTAAGTCAGGCTCAGTACGCCAGTGTCTTTGCCGTTTTCGGTGACGCTGAGATTACTCTGCAGATTGTTGATCATCCCAAGCGTAGAATAGCGGGTGACCGTAAATTCGCTGTCGGTCCCTGCGGCTATCTCACTGACGGTAATGCTTACCCCATCTTTTGACAGCATCTGGCCCACTGTACCTTTGGCGCTAAATCCACCGTCGCTGGTAAGCTGGTACTGTTTCGGGCTGAGCACGGTGAGGGTGAAGGTCTGTTCCGTCATGCCCTTTGGCACCTCAAATTGGGTAACCTTCACGGCCTCATTCTGCCGACCCATCAGCCGATCCCAGCCGGAGCCAAATACCGGAAAGGTATTTTTGGTCACTGCAATATCAAGATCCAGATCGTCGACGGTTTTCCCCAGTACCATGCGGGACTGAATAAGCTGAATTTCAGCCTCCGAGGCGGGCGGTTTATTTGCCAGCGCACTGTTCAGGTTCTGAACCAGCGAGTTTCCACCGTCCTGTTCAATTTGTACCAGCGCATCAGCGCTGTAGATGGGTGTCGCAAACAGGCAGTAGATGATGGCGCCGATGGCAAAGAGTGAGGTAATCGCCAGTACCCACCAGCGGGCTTCCACAACGGTGCCAATCAATCGGCCAATGTCGATCTCATCGTTACCCACCGCCGGGGCGGCAGAATGGTGTGTTTTTTCGGTCATTGTTATCCCTGCTGAGCGTTAAGGGCCTGCGCCCACTGACGGGCAGACTGGTCAATTAAGGTGTAAACGGCCTCGAAAGCGTCACGGCTTTTGCGGTAGGGGTCCGGGATCTCCCGTTCCCCATCCCAGTGACCCAAAAGCATCACTTTGCCGCGCATTTCGGGCGCGATTTCGCACAGTGCGGCAATGTGCCGCTTCTCCATAACCAGTATCAGGTCGTATTCCCGGCACATCTTCCCGGAGATCTGCCGGGCAATGTGCCCCTCAAGGGAGACACCATTGTCCTGAGCCACGCGCGCTGCCTGCGCATCGGCCCCTTTTCCCACCAGCGCCCCTAATCCTGCGGACGCCACCGTTAATGACGGCTGATATTTCTGTAGCAGCCGCTCCGCCGTGGGGGAACGGCAAATGTTCCCCACACACACCACCAGAATTTTATTAAACATCGCGTATCACCAGGTATGAACGTCACGTGCCGTGTCCGTCATATAACGAACGCCATTGATGGTTGGCAGCAACTGGTTGATGAGACGGTTCCAGCGGGCAACCGGAGCGGTTGTGACATACACCACGTCATACGGCTGGAGACGGAATTCCGTTGCCATGACCAGTGAGGTGGCATCGGACATATCAAGCTGATAGATATTGGCAATCTTGCCTTTTGCACTGCCCTCGCCTTTCAACGGCCTGATGACGAAAATACCGCTGGCATTGGAGGTGGTGAGATCGATGCCTTCGGCCTGGCCCAGCGCTTCGGTCAGCGTCATGCCACTGAAGTCCATTTTGAGGGTGCTCTGTTTCTTAACTTCGCCCATAACAAACACTTTCAGGTCGTCGTTACGTGGTACGAAGAGAATGTCGCCGGGGTAAAGCAGGCGGTTCTGGCTCAGATCGCCATTTTGCATAAGTGCCTGCAGGGAGAGGCGTTCCTCTTTCCCGTTATGCGTCAGCACCACGTTGCGCCAGTCTGCCGTATCCGTCAGCCCACCGGCGGCATTGATAGCATCGAGTACGGTGAGCGGCACGTTCGTAATGGCCTGCTGGCCCGATTTTTCAACCTGACCCGAAACATAGGCTTTCTGCGAACGAAACGCAGCGATGTTAACGTCCACCTGCGGGTCAGCGATGTACGTCGCTAAGCGGCCGGTAACATCGCTGCGGATTTCGGCGAGTGTTTTTCCTGCAACATGCACGCGGCCAATATAGGGATAGAACATGGTGCCGTCCGGTTGTACCCAGTTACCGGTGTCGCTTGAGCTGCGGTATTGCCCTGCCGGGGTGGTCAGTTCCGGGTGGTCCCAGACGGTGACGCTCAATACGTCGCCAGGCCCAACGCGATATTCATAGTTGGATATTTCCTGGTCTAAGGAGATATTGGGTTGAGCCACATTGGGTCGCGGGCGTAATTGTTCAACCAATCGTGGCGTCAGTGGGTAAACATTCACCATGCGGTCTAAATCAAAATCAGCATCCTGCTGTTTGATCACATCCTTTCCCATCGTAGACATATTGCTACCGGGAAGTACGGTGCAGCCACTCATCAAGGTCATGGACACCAATAATGGTATCAATTTCGTTTTGGATTTCATCATTGATTAATTATCACTTTTGCAGAGTAATTATCCTGTGTATTTAAATAAGCGCTTGCGTTTCCAGGGAAGCAGAATGCAGTTAATTGAAACTTAAATTAACGGGTATCAGTCCTAAAATTCGCTTATTCAACCACATGCTATTGACAGAATAATCCAGACGTTTCGACACGCTGTCAGGCATGCTACCGCCCTTGGCTTCCAGCTACCAATCTACTGTTTAAACAGTAACTTATTGATTCACACCCCTCGTACCTCAGTCGTTTCACGCATTTTTCTGAATGCGGAAGATTCGGCAGGCATAAGAAATAACGCTGATAAAATGCATTTAAAATAACTTTACGGGTATATTTGAAACAGGCTGGGGGAATTGTTGCAGCTAAGCGAATTACAGGCAAGATAACATCCTGCCAACCACAACTTTTTAAGATTAATATTAAGCGCAAATATTCCGCGTTTTAGGATTTTCTCGATATTGACAAAGCCCTTACTCACTTTTACGTGTGCGAAATATCCGAAAACGAGATTGTTAAAATAAAAAGATTAATCTCACTTTTATTAAGGGAAAATGAAATTATTTATATTATGCCTGTGGAGCAATTATAAGATAAATCGTAGGCTGCCATTGCAATTTAGGTCAGCTTTATCCATGATCTCATTATGACAATTGTCATATTACATAAGGTGTTAAGCATAAGATGGAATGGATTGCCGATCCTTCAATATGGGCGGGGCTGGTCACGCTGATTGTGATTGAGCTGGTGCTTGGTATTGATAACCTGGTTTTTATTGCGATTCTTGCGGAGAAATTGCCGCCAGCTCAACGCGATCGCGCCCGCGTAACGGGACTGATTCTGGCTATGTTGATGCGTCTGCTTCTGCTGGCCTCAATCTCCTGGCTGGTCACCCTGACGAGCCCCCTCTTTTCATTTCGGGATTTCAGTTTCAGCGCCAGAGATTTAATCATGCTGGTGGGGGGGCTGTTCCTGCTGTTTAAAGCCACGGTTGAGCTCAACGAACGGCTGGAGGGTAAAGACAGTGATAATCCCACCCAGCGGCGCGGGGCCAAATTCTGGAGCGTGGTGGCGCAGATAGTGATCCTTGACGCCGTGTTTTCCCTCGACTCGGTGATAACTGCCGTGGGTATGGTGGACCATCTGGCCGTGATGATGGCGGCGGTCATTATTGCTATCTCGCTGATGCTGCTGGCCAGCAAAGCCCTGACCCGCTTTGTGAATAGCCACCCAACCATCGTTATCCTCTGTCTGAGTTTCCTGCTAATGATAGGGTTTAGCCTGATTGCCGATGGATTCGGTGTCCATATTCCGAAAGGCTACCTTTATGCGGCTATTGGCTTCTCGGTGATGATTGAAGCGCTTAATCAGCTGGCAAACTTTAACCGTCGTCGCTTCCTGTCGGCGAACCAGACACTGCGTCAGCGTACCACTGAAACGGTCATGCGCCTGCTGAGCGGAAAAAAGGAAGATGCGGAACTGGATGCCGACGCCGCCTCGATGCTCGCCGACCACGACAACAGCCAGCTCTTTAATCCGCAGGAGCAGCGAATGATTGGCCGGGTGCTCAATCTGAACCAGAGAACGGTAAGCAGTATCATGACCTCGCGCCACGATATAGAGCATATCGATCTTAATGCCCCGGAAGCAGAGATCCGCGAACTGCTCGATAAGAACCAGCACACCCGCATCGTGGTGACAAGCCAGGATGAAAAAGAGGATTTACTGGGGGTCGTACATATTCTTGACCTGCTGGCGCAATCGCTGCACGGCGAGCCGTTGGATCTGAAAGTGTTGATTCGCCAGCCGCTGGTCTTTCCGGAAGGGCTGCCGCTTCTACAGGCACTTGAACAGTTCCGTAACGCGCGCACCCATTTCGCCTTTGTGGTGGATGAGTTCGGCTCCGTAGAAGGGATCGTCACCCTGAGCGATGTGATGGAAACCATCGCCGGTAATCTGCCCAACGAAGTGGAGGAGATTGACGCGCGCCACGATATTCAGAAAAACAGTGACGGGAGCTGGACGGCGAATGGTCACATGCCGCTGGAAGACCTGGTGCAGTTTGTGCCGCTGCCGCTTGATGAGAAGCGTGAGTATCACACTATTGCCGGGTTGCTGATGGAGTATCTGCAGCGTATCCCCGTTCCCGGTGAAGAAGTTGAGGTGGGAGATTATCTGTTAAAAACCCTCGACGTCGAGAGCCATCGGGTGCAGAAAGTGCAAATCTTTGCACGGCACTCCCCTGACGACCCCGACGACGAACTCTGACGCACGCCGGGGAAACCCGGCGTTGAGTAATGACTCAGAGCTTATCGAGTAGTTTTTTCAAATCTTTGCCGTTCTGACTCTCTTTATTGCGATCCGCCCACTCATTGAGTCGGCGTTTCGCCTCCTCCTGCAGATGCTTACGCAGGATCTGATCCACCTGCAGGCTGTAGTTCAGCGACTGCCATTTGCCGTAAACCGTTAACGGGATGGCGGTATTTTTCAGATAGTCAATCAGCTTACCGTCACCTTTCCAGCCCTGGAGCACGCGCACGGCAAAGCGGGTGTCACACTGTTCATTAACCAAATCCAGTTCGCCTTCGCCGGAGAGCGTCAGCAGAGGGGAGGCCCCTTGCATATCACTCATCGTCATGATGCCCTGGTCCAGGGTTAGCCCGGTACGGAAGCTGTCCAGTCGGGTGGTATTGTCATAATTCTGCTGCACCTGAACATCACTACTGCGCGCCACCGCCTGCTGAATCAGCTGCTGGAAATTAAGACCTTCCATGCGGCTGTTTTTCAGCTCGACCTTCGCCGTACCCTGCCAGTTCTGGCGGAAGTCATCAGCATCAATCCGGTTGCCGGAGAAATCACCGTCCAGCGAAAGGTTACCGGTCAGAGAAATGGGGTAACTGAAGGCCTTAAGGATGGTGCCAATCTCAACATTATCCAGGTGCGGCTGGAAGCGGGCCAGGGAGCGCTCGGTACGAACATCAAGCGTACCCGGCAGGGAGATCAGCCCCTCCCCCATTTTCCCTTGCAGGGTAGGGATGGTTAGCAGACCGGCATCATTGGTGAATGTGCCGCTTACGTCGGCAAACTGCATTCCGCGCCACTGAATATGGTTAGCGGAGAGCGAGATGTTGGCCGAGAAATCACGCAGACTGGTGTATTCAGGCGGCACCGAACTGCTGGCAATGACCGGGCGCGGCAAGCGCGGCGGCAATTTTTGCCCCTGCTGAGCACTCTCATTGTTGGTGGAGGGACTGCGCTGCACCGGCAGCAGGTTATCAAGATTGAGGGTGTCAAATTGCACATCGAGCGCCCATTGCGGGTTCCCCGCGAGGGTCACACTGCCTTTACCGCTGAAGGCGCTGTCGTTTGCTGTTAACTGTAATGCATCGAGAGTGACACGCTGGTTGTCGCTCTCCCAGCGGGCGGCAAAGCTCCCCTGACCGGCGATCCCCTGAGGGGGCACGTCGCCGCCCTGGATTTGCCATTGCAGATCGCTGACGGCGGCGCTGAGATTGCGCGGATAGTCGCTGGCGTCAACCTTTGCCTTGAGGGAGAGACTAAGGTCACGCTGATCGCGATTCACCCGGCCAGATACGTCAAGGGTCGCTTTATGCTGATTATCCTGCTCCATCCGCAGATGGATATCACGAACGGTAATCTGTTCGTCACCTTCCTGCTGGACCACCAGCACGCTGTCGGCCACCTGCAGACGCGCGATATCCCATGACCACCCCCGATCTTCGGCCACCTGAGGCAAGGTGTTCTCTTTCGGGGCGACAGGCGCATCCTGCTGAACCACCGCACGCGTCTGCGGGGTCAGTTGAATCACGGCCCCCTTGAGCATGACCTGTTTGACCTGTAACTGATGCGAAAGCAGCGGCAGCAGGCCAACATCAAGCCGCATGTTATCGGCTTTGACCACGGGCCCGGCGGCACCGGGCGCGGTAAGCGCGACCCGTCCGGAGAGGATGCTAAGCTGAGGCCAGACATGCCAGCGCAGAGGGCCGTCAAGCTGCAGCTGATAGCCGCTGCGAGCCTCGACCTGGCGCACCATGTACGCGCGAAAATCATTAGGGTTGACCATTATGACCAGCGCCGAGAGGCCTGCGACAAGCACGACCAGTAGAATCATCAGCGTGGTTAATACTCTTCTCATGGGCAGCCTCAGTGGGGGTGAATCACTCAGTCTTTATCAATACGACTGGCTACAGCGCCTTGTTGATCGCGATATTTCGCATCCTGGCGACGATTGTAAGGACGATCGGCCGGACCTGAGAGGGGTTCAAAGCTCAGTGCGCCAATCAGCATTCCGGGACGGAGCGCCAGCGGCAGTTTGCCGGAATTATAAAACTCCAGCACGATACAGCCTGACCAGCCCGGATCGATACGGTGCGCGGTGACGTGCACCATCAACCCCAGACGCGCCAGTGAGGAGCGCCCGTCAAGCCAGCCGACTAAATCGGATGGGAGCGTAACGGATTCATAAGTCACCGCCAGCGCCAGCTCGCCTGGATGAAGGAAAAAGGCATCGCCATCGGGAAGGACAATTTCATCACTCATCACCCGTTCGAGCGCTGCACTGACCTCATCTTTCGGGCCGCTCAGGTCGATAAACGCGGCGGTATGACCGCGGAATGTACGAAATTTATTACCCAGACGGACGTCCACCGTAGCGCCATTAATGCGCTCTACGGGCGGTCGCGGTTGAATCGACAAACGACCCTGGTCAAGCCAGGCTTCAATATCGCGATCACAAAGACGCATAGCACTCTCTCCTGTCGTGCATCAGGCCCCTGAAAAAACAGGGCCAGACAAATTAACTTAAGGGTACAGCCTAACATGTATTATTCAAAAAACTGGCTGATTTTGGCTTTAAGTATGTCAATCGCAATACGGTTTTTACCACCGCGCGGCACAATGATATCGGCGTACTGCTTGGAGGGTTCGATAAATTGCAGGAACATCGGACGCACAGTTTTTTGATATTGCGCCATCACCGAGTCCATAGAACGACCGCGCTCATTAACGTCACGCTTGATACGACGCATCAGGCAAATATCCAGGGGGGTGTCGACAAAAATGGAAAAATTCATTTCATCGCGCAGACGGGCGTCTGTTAATAACAAAATCCCCTCAAGAATAATGACTTTTTTCGGCTGAATATGGATAGTTTCGGGCGTGCGGGTGTGTTCAACATAGCTGTAGACCGGCAACTCAATGTCCTGACCACTTTTCAGCATCTGAAGATGTTGAAACAGCAGGCTGTGATCCATTGAACTTGGATGGTCATAGTTGGTTTTGACACGCTCTTCCATCGACAGATGGCTCTGATCTTTGTAGTAACTGTCTTCTGGAATAACGCCGATGTGCTCATCGCCGACCTGTTCGCGTAATTCGCGATAAAGCGTACTGGCAATAAGACTTTTACCCGAAGCCGATGCGCCGGCGATGCCAATAATGACGCACTGATGTGACTTATCAGTCATAAATTTAGCGACCTGATTAACCTGGATGTAAAGGAAGGAGACGCCGTGGCGTCAAACGCGGCAATTATAGGGATTTCACCGCCATGATACCAGTCGAATAGGCAACGGATGTTGCAGAACAGAGAAGTTGGCTACTTTCAGCGCGCCGCATGACTTTTCCAAAATTTTAACGGTTAAAATTACGGCGCCCGTGAGCATTTTAACGCGGACTAAGTAATTAATATCCTTATGATGTCAAATTCTGAGCAGACAGCATAGGAATTGTAAATTGTTTGTACTAGCATAACCCGAATTCATCTTTCACTCGTCCGGACCCCGTTCCCGACGGTTCAGGGGTCGGCGGATTAAGCGGTAATGAAGAAACAACATCAGCGAGCTTTGATTGCCACTCCTTTCCCTATTCTGCGTCTTCTCAGTTTGGGGTTGCTGTCGTTCATCTTTACGCTGTTCTCGCTGGAGTTGACTCGTTTCGGCACCGGTCTCGCCCCGCTGTGGTTCCCGACAGCATTAATGATGGTGGCCTTTTACCGCCACGCCGGCCGTATGTGGCCGGGCATTGCTGCCGTCTGTTCAGCAGGGAGTCTTGCCGCATGGGGGGTTTTATTCTCTTTTGCCAGTATCAAGCTGACCTACACCGCCATCAACATTGCTGAAGCGGTGGCCGGGGCCATTCTGCTACGTAAGCTTCTGCCCTGGTATAACCCTCTGCAGAACCTGAACGACTGGATCAAACTCGCGATCGGCAGCGCCCTTGTTCCCCCGCTGCTCGGCGGCCTGTTAGCCTGCCTCGTGACCGGTACGGACGACGTTCTGCGCACCTTTTTTGTCTGGGTACTTTCAGAAGCCATCGGGGCACTCGCGCTGGTGCCTATCGGCCTCTTGTTCAAACCGCATTACCTTTTGCGGCACCGAAAACCGCAACTGCTGATTGAAACCCTGATAACCCTGGCGGTGACGCTGGCGTTGAGCTGGCTGGCATTACACTACCTGCCCTGGCCCTTTACCGCCGTGATTGTTCTGCTGATGTGGAGCGCTATTCGTCTGCCACGCATGGAAGCCTTCCTGATCTTCCTCATCACGGTCATGATGGTATCGCTGTTTATGGCAACCCATCCTTCGGTCGAGGTGACCCCCAAAACCGGTGTGATGCTGAACGCGCCCTGGCTTCCCTTCTTAATGATGCTACTGCCGGCAAACATCATGACCATGGTGATGTACGCCTTTCGCGCAGAACGAAAACACATTACCGAGAGTGAAGAACGTTTCAGAAATGCGATGGAGTATTCTGCCATCGGGATGGCGCTGGTAGGTACGCAGGGGCAGTGGCTGCAGGCTAACAAAGCGTTGTGTAATTTTCTTGGTTACAGCCAGGATGAGCTGCGGTTAATGACGTTCCAGCAGTTAACGTGGCCGGAAGACCTGAACAAAGATCTCGAACAGTTAGAGCAGCTTGTCCGTGGGGAAATTAACAGTTACTCCATGGAGAAACGTTATTACACCCGGAATGGTGACCTGGTCTGGGCGCTGTTGGCGGTATCCGTTGTTCGTCATGCCGATGGCACACCCCGCTACTTCATCGCCCAGGTCGAGGATATCAACGATCTCAAGCAGACCGAATGGGTCAATAAGCGTCTGATGGAACGCATCACGCTCGCTAACGAAGCCGGGGGTATTGGCATCTGGGAGTGGGAGCTTGAACCGGACATCATCAGCTGGGACAAACGCATGTTCGAGCTGTATGAAATTCCGTCGCACATAAAACCCACCTGGCAGTTATGGTACGACCGGATTCTGCCGGAAGATCGTGCAGAGACCGAGCGCGTCATTCGGGACTCGCTGGTCTCCCGCGTCGCCTTTAAGCTCGAATTTCGTATCAGCGTTAAGGAAGGGGTGCGCCATATCCGCACCCTGGCTAACCGTGTGCTGAATCGTAACGGCGAAGTAGAACGCCTGTTAGGGGTCAACATGGACATGACCGAAGTGAAACAGCTGAACGAAGCCCTCTTCCAGGAAAAAGAGCGGCTGCACATCACCCTCGACTCTATCGGCGAAGCCGTGCTCTGTACCGATGTGCATATGAACGTCAGCTTTATGAACCCGGTCGCAGAGAAGATGAGCGGCTGGACGCAGGAGCAGGCTATGGGCCAGCCGCTGCTCACTGTCCTGCGAATCACCTTCGGCGATCATGGCCCGGCGATGGAAAACATTCACAGCGGCGATATGTCGCGCTCGGCTATCGAGCAGGATGTGGTGCTCCACTGTCGCACCGGCGGCAGTTATGACATTCACTACAGCGTAACGCCGCTTAGCACCCTTGACGGGCAGAATATCGGTTCGGTGTTGGTTATCCAGGATGTGACCGAATCCCGTAAAATGCTGCGTCAGCTGAGTTACAGCGCCTCCCACGATGCCCTGACGCACCTGGCCAACCGGGTCAGTTTTGAAACGCACCTTAAACGCCTGCTGCAAACCGTGCAGGAGCTGCATCAGCGGCACGCGCTGGTGTTCATCGATCTTGACCGCTTCAAGGCCGTAAACGATACAGCCGGCCACGCGGCAGGCGACGCCTTGCTGCGGGAAATCTCCTCCCTCATGTTAAGTATGTTGCGTTCCACCGATATTCTGGCCCGCCTTGGCGGCGATGAGTTCGGTCTGCTGCTACCTGACTGCAACGTTGAAAGTGCCCGTTATATTTCCGGTCGTATTGTCCAGGCCATCAACGATTATCATTTTATGTGGGAAGGCCGCATGCACCGGATCGGTGCCAGCGCCGGGATCACGATTATTGACGAAACCAATCATCAGGGCTCTGAGGTTATGTCTCAGGCGGACATTGCCTGTTACGCCTCGAAAAATAACGGGCGCGGCATGGTGACGGTTTACGAACCTCAGCAGGGCACCATGCATCATGAACGCAGCATGATGTCCCTGGAGGAGCAGTGGACGATGATCAAAGACAATCATCTGATGATGATTGCCCGTGGCGTCGCCTCTCCTCGCGTTCCTGAAGCCTGTAATTTCTGGCTGTTGACGCTACGCCTGTGGACCAGCGAAGGTGAAGTTATGGAAGAAAATGCCTTCCGTACAAACCTCAATGAACCGGAACTGATTCGCGCACTGGATCGCCGGGTATTTCAGGAGTTCTTCCGTAACCATGCTGCCGCCGTGGCGGGTAAAGGGCTTGGCGTTGCCCTGCCGCTCTCTTCCGCTGGGTTGTCCAGCCACAGCCTGATTGCTGAGATAATAGACCTTATAGAGCAGGGTCCGCTTCCGGGACGCCTGCTGCACCTGATGATTCACGCCGATGCGTTACTGCGGGAAGGTAAGATCATTAGCGATAACCTGAAGAAACTGCGCCATGCAGGTTGCCGTATTATCCTCAGCCATATCGGTCATGATCTTGAAATCTTTAACCAGCTTGCGCCACACACGGCGGATTACATTCTGCTCGACCAGGAGCTGGTGAATAACGTACATGGCAATTTAATGGATGAAATGATGGTGACTATCATCCAGGGCCATGCCCAGCGGCTGGGGCTGAAAAGCATTGCCGGGCCGACTAACCAGCCCCTGATGATGGATACCCTTTCAGGCATCGGCATCGATCTGATTTATGGTGACACCATCTCTGCGCCGCAACCGCTGGATCTGATGCTCAACACCAGCTATTTCGCTATCAACTGACGTCGTCAGGTTTCCAGCCATCGGTATACCAGATGTGTAATAGCGCATAGGAACGCCAGGGGTGCCAGCGCAGGGCGTAACGACGGGTCTGCGCTGGCGTCATGCCGGCGAAGCGCTGCTTTATCAAATAATCATCAGCAAGAAACACATCCTTCGCCTGCCAGCCGCGCAGGGCGAAGTAGTTTGCCGTCCAGCGTCCGATCCCCGGAAAGGTTATTAAGGTTTTTATTCCCTGCTCAATGTCCTCAGGCGGCGTAAGCGGAAAAGTGCCGTTTTGCACCGCGCGGGCGAGGAAAATCAGGGACTCAGCGCGTTTGACGGGCATACCCAGCGCCTTAAGGGCCAGCGGATCGACGGCTGCAAGCTGGGCTGGTTGCGGAAAAAGCATGAACTGCGCATCAAGCCGCTCGCCGCAGAGTGCGACTACCCGTGACGTCAGTTTTGCCGCCATCGCAACGCTAACCAGTTGCCCTAAAATGGCCCGCACCGCCTGCTCGAAGGGATCCATGCAGCCTGGCAAGCGCAAACCCGGCCGGGCTGCGCCCAGTGTTCCGAGCGCGTCGTTGACGACGTGTGGCATACACTGCAGATCAAACAGTTTCCCCAGGGAGTGTAAACAGGCTGCCGCCACGGGTTGTAGCCCGTCGCTTAGTGTGACGTTAAGCACACCCAGGGCTTCATCTGGTTCTGCACAAAGGGTGCCCCGATATTCACCGAGGGCGAATGAGCGGGTGTAAGCGGTCTCGCTGACTATCTCCACACCCGCCACCGCGCGCGCACGTAAAAAATTTAACATCCATGACCAGTCGTAAGGCGGCTGCCAGCGCAGTTTGTACATAGTGACTCCTGTTATGTAAGCCCATGAGCATATAACGGATTATGAATTTCTGCTTTGCGTTGATATTCCGGTTGTCCTGTTTTGCGCATTCCGTTAAAGTCGCCCCCCTTCTTCACCGGCATGGGGATTAAACGTGTTTGTAGGCTTTGATTATGGTACCGCTAACTGTTCCATCGCGGTTATGCAGGACGGTAAACCGTCGCTGCTGAAAATGGAAAACAACAGCACTCTGCTGCCCTCTATGCTTTGTGCACCGACACGTGAAGCCGTCAGTGAATGGCTCTATCGCCACCATGATGTCCCGGCAACCGGTGCTGAAACCCAGGCGCTTTTACGGCGTGCCGTCAGCTTTAACCGCGAAGAAGATATCGATGTCCAGGCCACCAGCGTCCAGTTTGGTCTGAGCGCGCTGCGCCAGTATGTCGACGACCCGGAGGAGGTTTACTTTGTTAAATCACCAAAATCTTTTCTTGGCGCCAGCGGATTAAAAGCTCAGCAAATCGCCCTGTTTGAAGATCTGGTCTGCGCCATGATGGTCCATATCCGTCAGCAGGCCGGGTCACAGTTGCCAGAGGTAATCGATCAGGCGGTGATTGGCCGCCCCATTAACTTCCAGGGGCTCGGTGGCGCAGAGGCCAATGCGCAGGCGCAGGGGATCCTGGAGCGTGCCGCTAAACGCGCGGGCTTTCATGATGTGGTGTTCCAGTACGAACCGGTTGCGGCAGGACTCGACTTCGAAGCAACCTTGCAGGATGAGAAACGGGTGCTGGTGGTGGATATCGGCGGCGGTACGACTGACTGCTCCCTGCTGCTGATGGGACCAAAATGGCACGACCGCCATGATCGCGAAAACAGCCTGCTAGGCCACAGCGGATGTCGTGTGGGGGGAAACGATCTGGACATTGCCCTCGCGTTTAAAAATCTGATGCCCCTGCTGGGCATGGGTGGGCAGACGGAAAAAGGCATCGCCCTGCCGGTTCTGCCGTGGTGGAATGCTATCGCCATTAACGATGTCCCGGCGCAGACCGATTTCTACAGCACTGCTAATGGTCGCAAGCTGAACGATATGCTGCGTGACGCCCGCGACACGGATAAAGTCGCCTTGCTGATTAAAGTCTGGAAACAACGCCTGGGCTACCGACTGGTGCGCAGCGCCGAAGAGAGCAAAATCGCCCTTTCCGACCAGCTGCAGACTCAGGCACATTTGCCGTTTATCGGTGAATCACTGACGACCGCTATTGACCAGATGGGGCTGGAAGCAGCACTGGATCAGCCTTTGCGTCGCATTCTGGAGCAGGTGCAACTGGCGCTGGAGAGCAGCGAAACCTCACCGGAAGTGATATACCTCACCGGCGGGAGCGCACGTTCACCGATTATCAAGAAAGCGCTGGCGCAGGCCCTGCCGGGTATTCCTGTTGCCGGCGGCGACGATTTTGGTTCGGTAACCGCCGGTCTTGCCCGTTGGGCGCAGGTAGTATTTCGTTAACCACCAACGGCTCACCAGACGGCGTAAGTTTTAAGCCCACCGCACAGGAGTATGATGACCCTCTCATCATACTCCTTCGTTTATTAAGACCCTTCCCGGCCTTCATTACCGCGGAAAGACCGGGGCGACAGAGAGTACGTTCTCAGACGATTCCCGACCGTCCTTCATATTCTCTCCATTTTTCTGACGGTCTGACTTACTAAACTAGTATGATTCAGGCAAATGTTTCAGGACGAGATACGTAGAACGATGAAAGGCAAAAAGAGTTCCCGCCAGGTTTTAGCGGCAGCAGTAGTATTGTTGATTGCGGGTATTGCCGCCGTCTGGTACGGATTCGGCCCTCAAACGGATGGGAAAAACGCCACCGCCACCAGCGGACAGCAGCCGCGTGGCAAAGGCCAGAGCGGCCGTCAGGGAATGCGCGCCCTGCCGCCGGTTCAGGCCGCCACGGCAAGCCATGAGTCGGTTCCCCGTTATCTGACCGGGCTTGGCACGGTGACCGCCGCCAGCACCGTGACGGTGCGAAGCCGCGTCGACGGTCAATTACTGGCCCTCCATTTTCAGGAAGGGCAACAGGTAAAAGCCGGCGACCTGTTGGCAGAGATAGATCCCAGTCAGTTTAAGGTGGCGCTGGCTCAGGCCCAGGGGCAACTGGCGAAGGACAACGCGACCCTGGCAAATGCCCGACGGGATCTTGCCCGCTATCAGCAGTTGGTGAAAACCAACCTGGTTTCCCGCCAGGAGCTGGATGCCCAGCAGGCGCTGGTCAGCGAAACGCAAGGCACAGTGAAGGCGGATGAAGCTGCCGTCGCCAGCGCGCAACTGCAGCTCGACTGGAGCCGCATTACTGCGCCGATTGACGGGCGCGTCGGTTTAAAGCAGGTCGATGTAGGTAATCAAATCTCCAGCGGCGACACCGCCGGCATTGTGGTACTCACGCAAACACACCCTATCGATCTTGTTTTTACCCTGCCTGAAAACCAGATTGCGACCGTGGTACAGGCGCAAAAGGCCGGTCAACCGCTCAACGTCGAGGCCTGGGATCGCACGAATAAACAGAAACTCAGTACCGGTGCATTGCTGAGTCTGGACAACCAGATTGATGCCACTACCGGCACCATCAAACTGAAAGCACGCTTTGCTAATCAGGATGATGCGCTCTTCCCAAACCAGTTCGTCAATGCCCGAATGCTGGTCTCCACTCAGCAGAATGCGGTGGTGATCCCGGCGGCTGCCCTGCAGATGGGTAACGAAGGCAACTTCGTCTGGGTACTGAATGAACAAGACCAGGTCAGCAAACACAGGGTAACGACCGGCATTCAGGACAGTCAGAAAGTGGTGATTTCAGCCGGCCTCTCCGCTGGTGACCGTGTGGTCACCGACGGCATCGATCGCCTGACCGAAGGGGCGAAAGTGGACGTGGTTGACGCGTCAAGTGCCGTTCAGATGCCCGCTAAACGCGAACATCCGGCGAAAGGAGCGCAGTCCTGATGCAGTTGCTACCGCCAGGCAGAACCGGCGGGCCGTCCCGCCTGTTTATCATGCGTCCGGTCGCCACCACCCTGATGATGGTGGCGATTTTACTTGCCGGTATAATCGGTTATCGCTTCTTACCCGTTTCAGCGCTACCGGAAGTCGACTACCCCACGATTCAGGTCATCACGCTCTACCCCGGCGCCAGCCCGGATGTCGTCACATCGGCGATAACCGCCCCCCTTGAACGTCAGTTTGGCCAGATGTCTGGTCTCAAGCAGATGTCATCGCAAAGCTCAGGCGGCGCATCGGTCGTCACGTTACAGTTTCAGTTAACGCTGCCGCTGGACGTCGCCGAGCAGGAAGTGCAGGCCGCTATTAACGCCGCCAATAGTCTGCTTCCCTCCGACCTGCCAAACCCACCGGTCTATAGCAAAGTGAATCCGGCCGATCCGCCCATCATGACGCTCGCGGTAACCTCCACGGCGCTGCCCATGACCCAGGTGGAAGATATGGTGGAAACCCGGGTCGCCCAGAAAATTTCACAGGTTTCAGGCGTCGGTCTGGTGACCCTTGCCGGGGGCCAGCGTCCCGCGGTGCGCGTGAAGCTGAACGCCCAGGCAATTGCGGCCCTGGGCCTGACCAGTGAAACCATCCGTACCGCCATCAGCAGCGCTAACGTCAACTCCGCAAAAGGGAGCCTGGACGGCCCCACGCGCGCGGTCACCCTCTCCGCCAATGACCAGATGCAGTCGGTCGAGGAATACCGCAAGCTGATTGTCGCCTACCAGAACGGCGCACCGGTGCGGCTGGGGGATGTGGCCACCATTGAACAGGGCGCAGAAAACCGCTGGCTCGGAGCATGGGCAAACCAGCAGCAGGCGATTGTGATGAATGTCCAGCGTCAGCCTGGTGCAAACATTATTGATACCGCAGACAGCATTCGTACCCTGTTGCCAGCCCTTACTGAAAGTTTACCGAAATCGGTAGAGGTAAAGGTACTTTCCGACCGGACCACCAATATTCGCGCCTCGGTCAGCGACACGCAGTTTGAACTGATGCTGGCTATCGCTCTGGTGGTCATGATCATCTATATCTTCCTGCGCAACATTCCGGCGACCATCATCCCCGGCGTGGCGGTCCCGCTTTCCCTGATTGGCACGTTTGCGGTGATGGTGTTCCTCGACTTTTCAGTCAACAACCTGACCCTGATGGCCCTGACCATCGCCACTGGCTTTGTGGTGGATGATGCGATTGTGGTTATCGAAAACATCTCCCGTTATATCGAAAAGGGGGAGAAACCCCTTGCCGCCGCCCTGAAGGGCGCGGGGGAAATCGGCTTTACCATCATCTCACTGACCTTATCCTTAATAGCCGTCCTGATCCCGCTGCTGTTTATGGGGGATATCGTGGGTCGTCTGTTCCGCGAGTTTGCCGTCACCCTGGCGGTGGCGATCCTCATTTCAGCGGTGGTGTCCCTGACGCTCACGCCGATGATGTGCGCCCGCATGCTGAGCGCCGCATCGTTGCGTAAACAGAATCGCTTCGCCCGTGCCTCGGAGCGGTTTACCGAAAGGGTTATCGCCGGTTACGGACGGCTGCTGGCAAGAGTGTTAAACCACCCGTGGCTGACGCTCGGCGTCGCCCTCGGCACCCTGCTGCTGTCAGTTATGCTGTGGGTCTTTATTCCTAAAGGATTCTTCCCGATTCAGGATAACGGCATCATTCAGGGTACCCTCCAGGCACCGCAGTCGGCGTCGTTTGCCAGCATGGCCGAACGCCAGCAGCAGATTGCGAAGATCATCATGAAGGACCCGGCGGTGCAAAGCCTGACCACCTTCGTCGGTGTCGATGGTACAAATCCGGCGCTGAACAGTGCGCGGTTGCAGATCAATCTCAAACCGCTGGCGGAACGCGATGACCGGGTGTTGCCGGTCATTGAACGTCTGCAGCAGGCCGCCGGACGGATACCGGGTGCGGCGCTCTACCTGCAACCGACTCAGGACTTGACCATTGATACCACTGTCAGCCGTACCCAGTACCAGTTCACCCTGCAGGCTACAACGCTTGATGCGCTCAGTACCTGGGTTCCGCAGTTAACGAAAAAATTGCAAACCCTGCCCCAGCTTGCTGACGTGAGCAGCGACTGGCAGGACAAGGGGCTTGCGGCCTATGTAAACGTGGACAGAGACAGCGCCAGTCGCCTTGGCATCAGTATGGCCGATGTGGACAATGCCCTCTACAATGCCTTTGGCCAGCGCCTTATCTCCACTATTTATACTCAGGCCAACCAGTATCGTGTGGTACTGGAGCATGACACCACCCACATCGCCGGGCTGGATGCACTGGAGAGCCTTCGCCTTTCCGGCAGCGACGGTGCCGTGGTGCCGCTTAGCGCCATCGCCAGGATTGAGCAGCGCTTCACACCACTGTCGATTAACCATCTCGATCAGTTCCCCTCCACCACTATCTCGTTCAATGTGGCTGACGGCTACGCCCTGGGTGAGGCGGTACAGGCGATACTTGATAGCGAGAAAAACCTGAACCTGCCAGCCGACATCACCACGCAGTTTCAGGGCAGTACCCTCGCTTTCCAGGCGGCACTGAGCAGCACCGTCTGGCTGATTGTCGCCGCGGTAGTGGCAATGTACATCGTGCTGGGCGTGCTCTATGAAAGCTTCATTCACCCCATTACCATCCTCTCAACCCTGCCGACCGCAGGTGTGGGTGCGCTGATGGCGCTGATGATCGCGGGTAACGAACTGGATGTGATAGCCATTATCGGCATCATTCTGCTGATTGGTATCGTAAAGAAAAACGCCATCATGATGATCGACTTCGCCCTCGCCGCCGAGCGTGAAGAGGGTATGTCGCCCCGGGATGCCATTTATCAGGCCTGTCTGCTGCGTTTTCGCCCGATCCTGATGACCACCCTGGCCGCCCTGCTTGGCGCCCTGCCGCTTATGCTCAGTACCGGCGTGGGTGCCGAGCTTCGTCGCCCGCTGGGCATTGGTATGGTAGGAGGACTGCTGGTAAGCCAGGTGCTGACGCTCTTTACCACGCCGGTGATCTACCTGCTCTTTGACCGACTCGGGCTCTACGTGCGCAGCCGTTTTCCCGCCCGTGAAGAGGAGGCGTAAGTGAAGTTTTTCGCCCTCTTCATTTACCGCCCGGTGGCGACCATCCTGATTTCACTCGCCATCACCCTCTGTGGCGTGCTGGGCTTTCGCTTGTTGCCGGTCGCCCCACTGCCCCAGGTGGATTTCCCGGTGATTATGATCAGCGCCTCTTTGCCGGGCGCTTCACCAGAAACGATGGCTTCGTCCGTTGCCACGCCGCTTGAGCGCTCCCTGGGGCGCATTGCCGGGGTCAGTGAAATGACCTCATCGAGCTCACTCGGCAGCACGCGCATTATCCTCGAATTCAATTTTGACAGAGACATCAACGGTGCCGCGCGCGATGTGCAGGCCGCGCTCAATGCCGCGCAGAGCCTGTTACCGAGCGGTATGCCGAGCCGCCCGACCTACCGTAAAGCCAACCCGTCAGACTCGCCCATCATGATCCTGACGCTCACCTCCGATACCTACTCTCAGGGGCAGCTTTACGATTTTGCCTCCACCCAACTGGCGCAAACTATCGCCCAGATTGAGGGCGTCGGTGATGTGGCCGTAGGGGGCAGCTCCCTGCCTGCCGTGCGTGTCGGCTTAAATCCGCAGGCGCTGTTTAACCAGGGTGTGTCACTGGATGCGGTGCGCACCGCCATCAGCGAGGCCAATGTGCGCCGCCCGCAGGGTGCAATTGACGATGGCGATCGTCGCTGGCAGGTGCAGGCCAACGATGCGCTGAAAACGGCCGCTGAATATGAGCCGCTGATTATTCATTACCGCAACGGCTCGGCCGTGCGCTTAAGCGATGTCGCCACTGTGACCGACTCGGTACAGGACGTGCGCAACGCCGGGATGACCAACGCGAAGCCGGCAATTTTGCTGATGATCCGCAAGCTACCGGAGGCCAACATCATCCAGACGGTCGACAGCATTCGCGCCCGTCTGCCGACGTTACAGGCGACTATCCCTGCGGCTATTAATCTGCAGATTGCCCAGGATCGCTCTCCGACCATCCGCGCCTCGCTTGAAGAGGTGGAGCAGACGCTTGTCATCGCTGTGGCGCTGGTGATTCTGGTGGTATTCCTCTTTCTGCGTTCCGGTCGGGCGACCTTAATTCCGGCGGTGGCGGTGCCGGTGTCGCTGATTGGCACCTTCGCCGCCATGTATCTTTGCGGCTTTAGCCTGAACAATCTGTCATTAATGGCGCTGACCATTGCCACAGGCTTTGTCGTGGATGATGCCATTGTGGTGCTGGAAAATATCTCCCGCCATCTTGAAGCGGGCATGAAGCCGCTTCAGGCTGCCTTACAGGGCACGCGTGAAGTCGGCTTCACGGTGCTCTCGATGAGTGTTTCTCTGGTGGCGGTATTTCTGCCGCTGCTGTTGATGGCAGGGTTGCCGGGCCGTCTGTTGCGCGAGTTCGCCGTTACCCTGTCGGTAGCAATAGGGATATCGCTGGTGGTCTCCCTGACTCTGACCCCCATGATGTGTGGCTGGATGCTAAAACGGCAAAAAACCCACCCGCCCACGCGCGCGAAAGGCTCTGCTCGCCTTCTGGTGGCTTTACAGCAGGCTTATGCCCGTTCGCTGAAGTGGGTGTTGCGCCACACGCGGCTGGTTGGGCTGGTGCTGATTGGCACCATTGCGCTTAACGTGTGGATGTACATTTCTATTCCCAAAACCTTCTTCCCTGAGCAGGACACTGGCGTACTGATAGGCGGAATACAGGCCGATCAGAGCATCTCTTTTCAGGCCATGCGCGTAAAGTTGCAGGACTTTATGAAAATCATCCGCGACGATCCCGCAGTGGATAATGTTACCGGCTTTACCGGTGGCTCGCGCGTGAACAGCGGCATGATGTTTATCGCTCTTAAACCCCGCGATGCCCGTCATGAAACCGCCCAGCAGGTCATAGATCGGCTGCGCGTTAAGCTTGCGAAGGAGCCCGGCGCGAGTCTCTTTTTGATGGCAGTGCAGGACATTCGCGTCGGCGGCCGTCAGGCCAATGCCAGCTACCAGTTTGCCCTGCTCTCTGACGATCTGAGCGCACTCCGCGAATGGGAGCCTAAGATCCGCAAAGCACTGGCCGCGCTGCCGGAGCTGGCTGACGTCAACTCCGACCAACAGGATAATGGTGCGGAGATGAGCCTGATTTACGACCGGGAGAGCATGTCACGTCTTGGGATCAGCGTACAGGAGGCTAACAGCCTGCTGAATAACGCCTTTGGGCAGCGGCAGGTGTCCACCATTTACCAGCCGCTTAACCAGTACAAAGTGGTAATGGAAGTGGACCCGCGCTATACCCAGGACATCAGCGCACTGGATAAGATGTTCGTCATTAACAGCGAAGGCAAGCCTGTCCCGCTCTCTTATTTTGCCCGCTGGCAGCCAGCCAATGCGCCACTCTCGGTCAACCATCAGGGACTCTCTGCGGCCTCGACTATCGCCTTTAACCTGCCCGGCGGCGTGTCGCTTTCCGAGGCCAGTGATGCTATAAACCGCGCCATGACCCAGCTTGGGGTGCCCTCCACGGTACGCGGTAGCTTTGCCGGAACGGCGCAGGTGTTCCAGGATACCATGAACTCGCAGGTGATTTTGATTCTGGCGGCAATCGCCACGGTCTACATCGTGCTGGGGGTCCTGTATGAAAGCTATGTGCATCCGCTGACTATCCTCTCGACCCTGCCCTCAGCAGGGGTAGGCGCGCTGTTAGCCCTGGAGCTATTCGGGGCCCCCTTTAGCCTGATTGCCCTGATTGGCATTATGTTGTTGATAGGCATTGTGAAGAAAAACGCCATCATGATGGTGGACTTTGCGCTTGAGGCACAACGCAAAGGTAATCTGAGCGCCGAAGAGGCCATCTTCCAGGCCTGCCTGTTGCGTTTCCGGCCAATCATGATGACTACCCTGGCCGCCCTCTTTGGCGCGCTGCCGCTGGTGATGTCCGGTGGGGATGGTTCTGAGCTACGCCAGCCGCTGGGGATTACCATCGCCGGAGGACTGGTAATGAGTCAGCTACTGACGCTTTACACCACGCCGGTCGTCTATCTCTTCTTCGATCGCCTGCGTCTTCGATTCGCACGCCACCGCAGGGAGCCTGTGACAGAGTGACCGAATTTGCCCACAACCTCTGGCGGTTATCGCTTGTCGCCTTCGGCTTATTTTTGCCGCTACGTGACGCCTCCATTACCCCTGGCGCGCTGCCAGCCTTTATCTTTGCCCGTCTCCCGGCGGCGGCCGGGCAGCGTGCCGTGCCCGCCCGGCGCAACAGGAGTTACTCATGAAATTCTGGCGACCCGGTATCACTGCCAAACTCTTTCTGGCTATCTTCGCCACCTGTATCGTTCTGCTGGTAACGATGCACTGGGCCGTGCGCATCAGCTTTGAGCGCGGGTTTATCGACTATATCAAGCACGGCAATGAGCAACGCCTGCAACTGCTGAGCGATGCCCTGAGCGAGCAGTATGCCCAACAGGGAAGCTGGCGCTTTTTACGCAATAACGATCGCTTCATCTTCCAGCTCCTGCGCTCGTTTGAGCGGGAAAATGAGCACAATGAAGGCGGCCGGGATCGTGCGCCACCGCCAGGCCCTCCGCCAGGGCCGGGCAACGGGATGCCACCGCATGGCTGGCGCACCCAGTTCTGGGTAACCGATGCGGAACATAATGTGCTGGTTGGCCCACGCGCACCCGTTCCATCCGACGGTAGCCGCCGCGCCATCACCGTGAACGGCGAGACGGTTGGGTGGGTTATCGCTTCCCCCGTCGAGCGACTGACCCGCAACACCGACATCAACTTCGACAGGCAACAGCGGCGCACCAGCTGGCTTATCGTGGCGCTGGCGACGCTGCTTGCAGCGCTGGCAACACTGCCTCTGGCTCGCGGTCTGTTGGCACCGGTTAAGCGTCTGGTGGAAGGTACGCACAAACTTGCCGCTGGCGACTTTACCACCAGGGTCAACACGGGCAGCGCCGATGAACTGGGGAAACTGGCGCAGGACTTTAATCAGCTTGCCAGCACCCTTGAGCGCAATCAGCAGATGCGGCGCGATTTTATGGCCGATATATCCCATGAGCTACGCACCCCGCTCGCGGTTCTGCGTGGCGAGCTGGAAGCTATCCAGGACGGGGTTCGCCAGTTTACCCCTGAGTCCGTCGCCTCCCTGCAGGCGGAGGTGGGCACCTTGACCAAACTGGTCAACGATCTGCATCAGCTGTCGATGTCCGATGAAGGGGCGCTGGCGTACCAGAAATCCACCGTTGATGTCGTCTCGCTGGTGGAGGTCGCCGCTGGTGCCTTCCGCGAACGTTTTACCGCACGTAAGCTGACGCTCATTCTGTCGCTACCGACGCACGCCTGTGTGTTTGGCGATCCGGACCGCCTGATGCAACTTTTCAATAACCTCATGGAAAACAGCCTGCGCTACACCGACAGCGGCGGCAGTCTGCACATCAGCGGACGTATTGAGGCCGATACGCTGGCTCTTGAGTTTGCAGACAGCGCCCCTGGGGTCACCGACCTTCAGCTTGGCCGCCTCTTCGAGCGTTTTTATCGCGCCGAAGGGTCACGTAACCGTGCCAGCGGTGGCTCCGGGCTGGGTCTGGCCATTTGTGTGAACATAGTCAGCGCCCACGGCGGAAGCGTCAGTGCGGCACATTCGCCATTCGGTGGGGTTAGCATTACAGTAAAACTGCCGCTGGAACGGGAGAAAGCGAAAAGCGTATGAATGAATTACCGATTGATGAAAACACACCACGCATTTTGATTGTGGAAGATGAGCCCAAACTCGGGCAGTTACTGGTGGATTACCTGCGTGCGGCAAGCTACGCGCCGGTGCTTATCAGTCATGGCGACCAGGTTCTTCCCTATGTACGTCAGACGCCGCCGGATATGGTGTTGCTGGATTTAATGCTTCCCGGCACCGACGGGCTGACGTTGTGTCGTGAGATCCGCCGTTTTTCCAACCTCCCCATCATCATGGTGACGGCAAAAATTGAAGAGATAGACAGGCTGCTGGGGCTGGAAATTGGTGCTGATGATTATATCTGTAAACCCTACAGCCCGCGGGAAGTGGTGGCGCGCGTGAAAACGATCTTACGTCGTTGCAAACCTCAGCGTGAGTTGCAGGCAATGGACGATGAAAGCCCACTTATGGTGGACGAGAGCCGTTTCCAGGCGACCTGGCGTAATCAGCCGCTTGATTTGACCCCGGCTGAATTCCGTCTGCTGAAAACCCTCTCCTGCGAGCCAGGTAAGGTTTTTTCCCGCGAGCAGTTGTTGAATAATTTGTACGATGACTATCGCGTCGTAACTGACCGCACCATCGACAGCCATATCAAAAACTTACGTCGTAAGCTTGAGACGCTGGATGAAGAGCAGTCGTTCATCCGCGCGGTGTATGGCGTCGGTTACCGCTGGGAAGCGGACGCCTGCCGGCTGGGATGATCCTGCTGTCGGATATTGGGATCGGTTAGCCGGATGAGACAGACTGACCGGCTTACGTTTGCACGAAGCGCATAAACCACTATGGACATTAAACAGCTCCTGACACACTGGTTCACCGGGAAAGGAAACCCCATGTACGATAACGAAGCGCAGTTACATCAGCAGATCCTGGCACTGCTTGATAAGCCCTGGTGCGGCTATGTCACAACCGGAGGCGACGGCAGGTTCCTGGTTGACGCGCTGCGCGAGCTGACGCGGCACCATAATGGCTATGTCCGGGAAAAAGCGGTTAAGGCACTGGCGTTAAAGCGTGATATCTCGGCGCTCGGAGAACTTATCGTCGCCGTTAATGACTGGGTTGAACCTATTCATCATGCTGCCGATGAGGCCGTCAGAGCGCTGCTGACCGTCGACCATATTCCGGCGTTTATTGACAAGCTACCAGCCATTCGCCAGCTTGCCGGGCGCACGCGCTACGACCATCGTGAATTTGTGGCGGCCGTTTCGACTTTTCTGGTGACCAAAGATCTCCCCGCTTTGCAACAGGCGCTGTGCTCCCCACAACGCGCGGTACGCGATGCGGCACTGCACACGCTGATTGAGCAGGACAGGCTCGATGATGAAGACGCACTGCTCGCGGTGCTTGCCAACCGTGACAGCAACCTGCGCGCACTGGCGGTCGACGACTGGCTGGCGCGTAACCGCGCGCTCTCTGCCGCGCTGCAAATACGCCTGCTTTGCGACCCCTGGGTGCGTATTCGCCGGGCAGTGCTTTTCTATCTTGATGAACATCGGCAATTACCTCCCGAGACGCTGCATCAGCGCTTGTTACTGGATAAAAACGCGCTGATTCAGCAGCGTACACGCCATATGCTCGAAGAGTGTATTGATGCCCGTGCATTCTGGCTAGAGATATTAAATTCCACCGATGCCGCCCCAACCCAACGCCGCGCGGCGCTATATGGGCTAAAAGAGGCGCGTTATCCGGAATTGCTGCCGCTGGCAAAGCGCGCCTGGAGACAAGCGGAACCGGGAGTGCGTAAAGCAGCTCTGCATATTCTTATTGAGTTGCAGGGGGAAGAGAGCAAACCTCAGCTGCTGGATGCGCTGCTACAGCCTTCGCTGTCTATGGCACTGGCTGCACACCATCTGCTCACACGGGCGTCATTTACCCTTACGCCTGATGATGTGAAGCAGCTTTTGAACACCTCCCCCTCTCCCGCACATCGCGCTATCTACTTACGCTTGCTTCGGCAATTGAACAAGTGGGATGGCTTGATTCTGCTCCTGCACCACTCCACCCGATTGACCGCGGATGAGCGCGAAGCCGAGTGCCAGCTGTGGATCAGCCGCTTTAATCAGGCAGGCATCCCCCCTACTTCCGTGCAGCGCGAAACTCTGGCAGCACTGTTGCCGCATGAACCCAAGATAGACAAGATGATATCTGGCTACCTGCCGTAAGCGTTCTAACGACTGGCCAGTGTTCTCTTTCAGGTCAGTTATAACTGGCGATCACTTCCACAGCTGAATTAGCCGTGCCGGGTGCGACGGCCCCCGGTGTGCGGATGTAACGAGCCGCCATTTTAATGAGTTGCGGGGCCGGGATCTCGCCCAGGTTATAGGTTTTTGTGACGTAATCTGAAATAGTGGCGGCATCAACGGCCTGGGTAAAACTCACGGCTTTGGCAGGAGGTGCATTTGTTGTCGGTAAGGTTGAAATATCTCCCCACGCAAGCTGCACACCATATCCGGTTGCCGAACTGGTACCGTCGAGGGTGATAATGCCATTCACCGCATCCTGCACCGTTGCGCCTCTTAACGGCGAGACGGATATGATTAACCCGCTGTTTTTGTATTTTGCATTACTGGTGCTGGCAACCACTGTATTTGAAGAGAGCGTATAGTCAACACCGTAGCCCCTGGCTGCCGGGCATTGCACGGTAAAACTGGCGTCTTTCCAGTCGGATATACCGCCAGTCATATTCATATTGTGGGAACCCATAGATACGGTTTTATTGTTTAAAGAGCAGGTACCGGAGGTAGTGTCCAGTTCCCCTCGAATTTCGAATGAACTTATTGTCCAGCTGTTAGCCAGTGAATAGGTACCATTATTAGGTGAAGTTGCACTGTAATAATCCATCGCACTGTCATTCATTTGTGCGGCGATGATAGTCGCACCGTTAAATAAAACCTTACCGACAGATGGAATTTCTGACTGCCCGCTGATTACCGGAATTTTCCATAAGGATACTTTAAATTTTAGAGGAAAATTACTAAAATTACGGCCTGCCTTTACTGAAAGGGAGGTTTCAAGTTTCAACGGATTTGATGGCGGACCAACTGGGGCATTATTGGTTACAGGAGAGACTGACCCCATGTCACGGAAAGAGAGACCCAGGCCTTTTATTGAGGTTGGAAAGATATAATCACTGCCGTTTCGCAGAACCGTTGTTCCCGGATAGGCTTCAATATAAGTGACGTAATGGGTCGCACCCGCTGATGTTCCGCCTCGTGGGTGACATTCGGCGGCCCTGGTGCTGCCCAGAAACTGTACCCAAGACGCTATTTCACGATACTGCCCAGAGAAACCGGCCAGTCCCGTTGTCATCGATTTTTTGTTCGAAGGCACGGGTAAATTAATGACGGCTTTTGACGCTCCGCTTGAACAATCAATGGCGACTGCAAATGTTTTCGGTACGACCAATAAAGACAAAAAAATTAACAGAAGATATTGTTTCATCGCATATTCCTTTGCTTCCTGAAGGAACCGAAAAAATAAAGACAATAGTTCCTCAAGAAAAGATATATATCTCTTCAAAAAAGCTAAATCCATCCTCCCTCGTCCGTAAAATTTTTACATAACTGCTTGTGTCCTTTATAAATATCAATATTAATCAATAACCTCATAATATAAACTGAATAGCGTTTTTCTGGTTTGTTCTTTATGTTTAATTTCGTAATTTTTTACATCCGTTTTACTCGCTACAAATTCTCAACATAAATGATAAGCCATCATACGTGTCCTGCGTGCCCACGCAGACAAACCCGGTCAAACAGTGGTTTACTCACTCCGTGCGCAGCGCTACAATCCCGCCCTAAATTTATGGGATCTCCCCTACTGCCTCACCTGGTGAGGTGGATCTGACCTGTCATCAGAAAGAGCACATCATGTTTAAACCGGAACTCCTCTCCCCGGCGGGAACGCTGAAAAATATGCGTTACGCTTTCGCTTACGGTGCGGACGCCGTGTATGCGGGCCAGCCTCGTTATTCACTGCGCGTGCGTAATAACGAATTCAATCACGAGAATTTGCAGTTGGGCATTAACGAGGCCCATGCGCTCGGTAAAAAATTCTATGTGGTGGTAAACATTGCACCGCACAATGCCAAGCTGAAAACCTTTATTCGCGATTTGAAACCCGTAGTGGATATGGGGCCGGATGCACTGATTATGTCCGATCCGGGCCTGATTATGCTGGTACGTGAGCACTTCCCGCAGATGGATATTCACCTCTCCGTGCAGGCTAACGCCGTTAACTGGGCGACGGTGAAATTCTGGAAACAGATGGGGCTGACCCGTGTGATCCTCTCTCGCGAGCTCTCACTGGATGAAATCGAAGAGATCCGCACCCAGGTGCCGGACATGGAAATTGAAATCTTCGTTCATGGCGCGCTGTGCATGGCCTACTCCGGCCGCTGCCTGCTTTCCGGTTACATCAATAAACGCGATCCGAACCAGGGCACCTGTACCAACGCCTGCCGTTGGGAATATAAGGTTCAGGAAGGCAAAGAGGACGATGTGGGTAATATCGTGCACGTCCATGAACCTATTCCCGTACAGAACGTAGAGCCGACCCTTGGCATTGGTGAGCCGACCAGCAAAGTGTTCATGCTCGAAGAAGCCCAGCGTCCGGGAGAATACATGACCGCGTTTGAAGATGAACACGGTACATACATCATGAACTCCAAAGATTTGCGCGCCATTGCCCACGTGGAGCGTCTTACCCAAATGGGCGTACATTCGCTGAAAATTGAAGGCCGCACCAAGTCCTTCTACTATTGCGCCCGTACCGCGCAGGTCTATCGCAAAGCGATCGACGATGCGGCTGCAGGTAAACCTTTTGATCCAGCGCTGCTCGATACCCTGGAAGGGCTCGCCCACCGTGGTTACACCGAAGGCTTCCTGCGTCGTCACACTCATGACGACTACCAGAACTACGAATATGGTTATTCCATCTCCGAGCGTCAGCAGTTTGTCGGCGAATTCACCGGCGAGCGTAAAGGCCCGCTGGCCGCCGTTGCGGTGAAAAATAAATTTACGATGGGCGACAGCCTCGAACTGATGACGCCGCAGGGCAACATTAATTTCACGCTGGAGCAGATGGAAAATGGCAAAGGTGAAGCGGTAAGCGTAGCGCCGGGTGATGGTCATACCGTCTGGCTGCCGGTTCCGGATGATGTGCAGCTGGAATATGCGCTGTTAATGCGTAACTTCAACGGGCAGAGCACGCGTAACCCGCACGCGAAGTAGTTCACTGACGTTATTTTTTACCAGCAGAAGAATCTTAGAATCGGATCACATACCGCTGCGCTCAATATGGGTATTATCTTTTTCGCTGAAAAACATAACCCATAAATGCTAGCTGTACCAGGAACCACCTCCTTAGCCTGCGTAATCTCCCTTACGCAGGCTGATTTTTTTCTCCTCTCCTTTTCCATCCGCAGGCACACTTCTCACTCCTGAGATACACTTTCCCCAACAGTGTTCTGATAAGGCAGAAAGGATGAGCAACTTTCCGAGCAGTTTATTGATCCTCAACGGGAAAAGCGCAGGTGACGAACTCCTGCGTGAGGCCATTACGTTACTTCGCAATGAAGGAGTGGCGATCCAGGTTCGGGTGACCTGGGAGAAAGGGGATGCAGAACGCTACGTTGCCGAGGCGATTGCGCTGGGCGTTGAGACCGTGATTGCCGGTGGCGGAGATGGCACCATCAACGAGGTGGCCACGGCGCTGGTCCGCAGCCAGTCTCAGCATGCACCGGCAATGGGTATCTTGCCGCTGGGCACGGCAAATGATTTTGCCACCAGCGCCGGGATCCCAGAACCTCTGGATAAAGCCCTTCAGTTAGCTATCGCTGGCGACGCCGTCTCCGTGGATATCGCCGAAGTTAACGGCAACACCTGCTTTATTAATATGGCAACAGGCGGTTTCGGCACCCGTATTACTACCGAAACCCCGGAGAAACTCAAAGCGGCCCTTGGCAGCGTCTCTTATGTCGTTCATGGCCTGATGCGTATGGATACGGTAAAACCAGACCGCTGTGAAATCACTGGCGAGAATTTTCACTGGCAGGGTGATGCGCTGGTGATTGGTATTGGCAACGGACGTCAGGCAGGCGGCGGGCAACAGCTCTGTCCTCAGGCGCTTATTAACGACGGTCAGCTGGAGCTACGCATCTTCACCGGCGATGAAATTCTCCCGACGCTGTTTACCACGCTGACGCAGCCGGACGACAACCCGCATATTGTAGACGGACAGTCCGCCTGGTTTGAAATTAGCGCGCCGCATGACATCACCTTTAACCTCGACGGCGAACCGCTTAAGGGGCAGAACTTCAGCATTCACATCCTGCCCGCCGCCCTCAAATGCCGCCTTCCTGCCGACTGTCCGTTACTGCGCCAGGCGGCCGTCTGACGCGCCAGAGCTTTCCCGGTACAGGTGCAGGAGAAGTGAACAGGTGCAGCCATCATCACACCGCGTCCCTCCCCCTCACGAGGGAGGGAAAAGTGGCATTACGCGATGGTGACTTTGCTGTCCAGATAGACATCCTGAACGGCATTGATCAGCTTCACGCCATCAGCCATAGATTTCTTAAACGCTTTGCGCCCCAGAATTAACCCCATGCCGCCGGCGCGCTTATTGATAACCGCCGTGCGCACGGCGTCGCTCAGGTCTGTTTCCCCGCCTGCGGCACCGCCGGAGTTGATCAAGCCTGCCCGCCCCATGTAGCAGTTGGCCAGTTGATAACGCACCAGGTCGATAGGGTTATCACTGGTAAGCTTGCTGTAGACTTTATCATCGGTATAACCGAAGTTTACTGCTTTATAGCCACCGTTGTTTTCCGCCATTTTTTGCTTAACGATGTCCGCCCCGATGGTCGCGGCAATGTGGTTTGCCTGGCCGGTCAGATCCGCCGAAACATGATAGTCGACACCATCTTTCTTAAAGGACGAATTACGCAGGTAGGCCCAGAGCACCGTCACCATTCCCAGTTCGTGAGCGCGTTCAAAGGCGGCGGAGATCTCTTCAATCTGACGACGCGACTGTTCAGAACCGAAGTATATGGTTGCGCCGACAGCAACGGCCCCCATATTGAACGCCTGCTCTACGCTCGCATAAAGGGTCTGGTCATACTCCGTGGGATAGCTCAGGGTTTCGTTATGATTCAACTTAACGAGGAACGGAATACGGTGCGCGTAGCGGCGTGAAACCGACGCCAGCACCCCATAGGTGGATGCAACGCAGTTGCAGCCCGCTTCAATCGCCAGCTCAACGATGTTTTTAGGATCAAAGTAGAGTGGATTAGCAGCGAACGACGCGCCGGCAGAGTGCTCAATACCCTGATCCACCGGCAAAATAGACAAGTAGCCTGTCTTCGCAAGCCGCCCGGTGTTATAGAGCGTCTGCATGTTACGCAACACCGCTGGCGGGCGATTGTTATCCATCATGACGCGGGTGACATAATCCTCCCCCGGCAGGTAGAGCTGATCCGCCGCAATGGTGGTGCAGCGGTGTTGTAAAAGCGTGTCGGCATCTTTGCCAAGCAACTGCGCAATATCAGTCATTTTCATGCTCCCGTAAGCTTCGCCCGGCGGCGAAGGTGGTTGTCCTGACCCGATAAATGGGCAGACTAAGCCTGGTACGCATGCCCCCTTTTTGCCACCGCCGCCGCTTTTTTCAGCATTTTCTGCTGGCACGTTTCGGGTATAACGTTACCACCACTGATGAAAATGATGCACCGGGCCCGCGCCGTGACCAACTTCCAGGCTGTCCGCCTGCGCAAGCGCCCCATTAAGCCAGATTTTTGCCGCATCCACCGTTGCGTGCCAGTCAGCGTGACGCGGGCGCAGTGCCGCCAGCGCAGCCGACAGCGTGCAGCCGGTGCCGTGGGTATTTTTGGTCATTATGCGAGGCGCAGTGAAACGGGTTGCTCCCTCGCGGGTAAAAAGCCAGTCCGGGCTTTCGGCGTCATCGAGATGCCCGCCCTTAATCAGCACCGCCTCACAGCCCAGCGCCAGCAGTGCCCGACCCTGTTCATGCATCTCCCGTTCGTTACTCGCATGAGGCGCATCGAGCAGAGCTGCGGCTTCCGGCAGGTTCGGGGTAATCAATGAAACCTGCGGCAACAGATGGTCCCGCAGTGCTCCTACCGCCGAAGGCGACAGCAGAGGATCGCCACTCTTTGCCAGCATTACAGTGTCGAGGACAACGTTTGCTACCTGATAGTGACGTAATCTGGCGGCCACTGCTTCAACGATATCGGTCTGCGCCAGCATGCCTACCTTGGTGGTATCAATACGGACGTCACTGAAGACAGAATCGAGTTGCGCAGCGACGAAGTCAGGATCAATGCGATAAACCGACTGCACACCCCGCGTATTTTGCGCCACCAGCGCGGTGATAACCGAGCAGCCATAGGCGCCCAGCGCCGAAAAGGTCTTCAGATCGGCCTGAATCCCCGCGCCACCGCTGGGATCCGTACCGGCTATCGTCAGTGCATTGATACGTTTCATGCCATTCCCTCCCCGCCCAGGGTATAGAGCGCATCGAGAAACGCAGGTACAAAGCTGCCCGGCCCGCTACAGTTCGTCATCGCCAGGCTCCCCGCCTGCGCCACAAACGCGCATCCGGCTGCGACGTTACAGAGCCGGTCACCGGGCAGCACGCAGCAGGCCGCCACCACCGCCGAGAGTGCGCAGCCAGTGCCAACCACGCGGGTCATCAGCGGGTCGCCTCCGATCACTCGTAGCGTTTGCATGCCATCCGTGATGTAGTCCACTTCACCAGTAACGGCAACCACTGCGCCGGTCTGGCGGGCAAGCGCCTTAGCGGCAGGAAGTGCCGTACTGGCCGCGTCGGTGGTATCGACACCGCGACCACCTTCGCTCATCCCCGCCAGGGCGAGAATTTCAGATGCATTGCCACGGATGGCCGCAGGCTGCAGCATCATAATCTCGTGACAGAATCGGGTACGAAACGACAACGCGCCCACGGCAACCGGGTCCAGTGTCCAGGGCGTTCCGGCTTCGCGCGCGCTATGAATGGCCGACAGCATCGACTGTGCGCGTTCATGGGTAAGGGTGCCCACATTGATGAGCAGGGCATCGGCAAGTGAGGAAAACTGTTGTGCTTCTTCTGTCTCAATGACCATCGCCGGAGAAGCCCCCAGCGCCAGCAGCACATTAGCGGTAAAGGTTTGCACGACGTCGTTAGTCATACAGTGAACAAGGGGAGAACGGGTTCGAAACTGGTGAAGGATTTGCGCGACGTGGGCGCGGTGAAGCAGGTCAGGTTGCATGGTTCGCTCCTGCCAGGCTGTGAAGAAGGGATGCCTGGCAGGCATCTGACTTCCCTACGCTGGCATTATCCAGATCAGGTGGTACGGGTATTTCTCAGCCTTCACAAAGAAGGGCACCCCGAGTCATAGTGATAACATTTATTTATCGGTTAGCAGGTTACGCGAAGTCACGTGTTGACACAAGATTGAGCTTATGAATATTACATTTTCACGCTATCTTACCTTGTACCCCATTTTGTACCCCACAAGAAAACTAAAGAACTTAATGTTTTTTCAAATCAACGTCTGACCTACTCAAACCATTAGCATCTCTACACTCAGTATCAATCAATATATATACGGCGTAAGATTAAATGTGCAAGGGGAGAAGCAGACAACCATGAATCCCCATTAAGCATTAGCATGTAATAACCCATATAAAATACCACTTGCATTAACAATTTATTTTTGTAAAACGGATTTTTTCAATGCCCTCTGGTTATAAAATGCAAAAACCGTTACCAAAAGAAGCTGGTTATGAGTTTTAGTCTGCCGGGGTTTTACTTGTTTTACCTTTCAAGGGATAATCTTGAACCAGAGTAGTATGAACTGATAACCCGTCCTTCTTTTAAAGGGGATTACATCAAACAGGAGTACGAGTTTGATGATAAATACCGTAATCATTATTACGTTAAAGGGCTGAGACCACGACCCTCATATTCGCGTAGCTATGCGTATCAGAATAATCATTCCAATGGATTCATTACGGAAAGACGTATAAGGTATCTTGTTTTCAGAGGCGAAGTCGTGATGTTAAACCGGTACGGTTCGCCTGGAGGACTTTTCTATATTGATGAAGAAGGCTTACTTATCTGTAAGAATTACCAGGCCTTTGAATTGAATGGTGCTGAACAGATCCTGAAAGAGTACCGGAATTCTGTAGGATGCAGATACTACCGTTCAGGAAAGCCCCGCCCAACTTCGTTTTTACTGTCGTTCTCCGGGGGAACATCAGCACCAGCTTCTGAGCAGACATACCAGACGATTAACAGCAAGTCCGCAGGACGTTTACTGGCTGCTGGCGGTGTTTATAATGGTAATGTTGAGGGCTTCAGGAAAACAGCAGAGCAGTAAGGCGGAGACGCAGTAAAGGGTTATGATCAAGTACTGAATGAACAAACGGCTGGTACAGCTATTGCGGCGGCTTCAATTCTGTTAGCGAAACGACCTAATAGTGATTCTTTAGAAGGGGTATATAATTACTTAGATAAGGTAAGGGGAGAGACGAAAGTATTAAACAATATAGAAGTGAAAGAAATAAACTATATAAAACGTGATCCTCCTGAAACTATGTTGCTGAGGAAAGAATTTAATAATACAGTGAGGAAGAAATTTCTTAATCAATTATCAGATTCTTCTGATGCAGCTAACGTCTTCAAACCTTCAGATTTGTTCAAAATGAGTAAAGGTACAGCACCAAATGGCTGGGAAGTTCACCATAAATTACCTTTAGATGATGGTGGAACAAATGCTTTTGAGAATTTATCTTTAATTGAAAAAGAGCCGTTCCATAAGGTGTTAACAAATATGCAAAGAACATCGACAAGAGGTATGCTACCGGGAGATAGCAAAGTTACTCCATGGGTTATGCCTACCGGCTCGATTTATCCGCTTAAATAATTTGATGGGTATAAAAATGAATTCAGATGTAATAAGCATGCTAAAACAATTGAGAACGATGATGACCGATTTGGAGTACCCAATCGAACAGCCCATTAACGCATCATTTCTTGATGATTTAAAAAAAGGATGTGAAAAAACGGCATCATCAATACTTAATCAAATTGGAAATGAAACTCGTCTTCTTCTAGTAAATCAACCTGATTATAAGACATTGATAGAAACGATGGATGGGTTTGAATATAACGGGCTTACAATGTTCAGTTTATCAATTCCAGGACCAATAGTTAAAAATTTATTCATCATGAATGAGTTTTATCGAAATAATGATTATTTAGATCCTGAATTACAAGAACGCTTAGTTATTGGCGAGGATGGCATATCATTATTTACATATGATACACAAATGAATCTATTTGAAATTCGTGATAATGCCTCTACAGAATCGATATACGGTTCATTTGATAACTTTAGTGATTTTTTAAAAGAAATACTCGATGCAGTCAAATAAACACTTTCCTTGTAAATCCATATGTAAGTGGCTTTATGTAGGCCACTTTGCTTCTTCTGAATTAATTGGTACATAGGTTCTTATGGTCACGGTAATCTTTATGCCTGGAGAGAGTATGATCCATCAGTACCTGCAAGAGATTTATTATCCAAATATGAGAAAGTATTAGGGAGATTTCAGAGATGATAAAATATTTTTTTGTTCTTCCAATAGTTATATTGCTAACTGGATGTCTAGGAAAAGGTCGAGAAGGGGCGGAAACAGGTGAACGGCAATCAATCTATATCGATAATGGGCGGGTTTGTTTTACCGTAAATAAAAAAGATATACTTAGCCGTTATGTTCTTTCTACAAATGGAAGTAATTATAAAGAATTACTGGTTGGTGATAGGGTTCGTCTTTCATATCCAGATAGTTGCTTTTCAGTAAGTTTAGAGAAAGGTATTATATACGGAGTAAGCTACACCCTGAATGGAAAAAATTATTACTACACATTCATTCTTGATAATGATGGAAATGTTCTTGATCTAAATGAGGAGTAAAGGTTACTTCTGTTACCTCTTGTATATAATGCCCTACAATAAAACCCTCTATAATAGAGGGCCTTATATCTAAATAATTATTAATAGCTTTCCTATACCATAGAGATGAGAGCTGTTAAGATTACTTGCCTTCAAAACACAAAATAACTGAAACCCTGCCCATCCATTTTTTGCTAATAAATCCAGGTATTCATTTACTCAGAAAAAAGTATAGCCAATTTTTATCGCCTAAATTAAAATCTCGTTCACTCGAGCCGCTTCAACCCCGCCTACAGAATGCCGTGTACTCAGATTACAGAATTAATCTTTCCACTAACCTGATATCGACTAAAACACAAACGTTTAAAAATCTCTTCGGGGTACACCCTGTCGATACTTTAATCACAACCTATTTTGGCAATGGTAACTTCTCATTAATAAAATATGAGAAAAAGGGTTTAAATATGACGTTATTTTAGGGTGTCCACTACCGGTAAGTAGATTAAAAAGACTTCGTACGGAATGCCAGGCTGGTCACGCACACCAGCAAATTCTTTACTGTTAGTGCTTCTCCCGTAAATAGCCAACCCTCCGCCGTTCCTGCATTACCAATTCCTTTTACAATCGCAGTGCAGCGTGCCAGATATTTTCTGACAGAAACCCAAAAATTAAGAAGCCCCCGCCGTTGATGCGCGACGGGGTGCTTGATTACCCGATCCTTTACACGTGCATGCCGCAAGGATGGAAGTGAAGGCATGACTTATTCACTCCACCGTGTTGGCATCCCCTTCAGCCTTGAGCAGAGCAATCCTTTGTCGCAGATAACGCCGTTCTTCGTCGAATTCCCGCGTCCTTTCGTTATCAATCAGATCGGCAATGCAGTTAACCTCTTTGATGATACCGTCATCCAGCGCACTGACGCGTCCTCCCCTGCGGGAGGCTATTGCCTCCAGGTGCCTGCTCTGTTCTTCCTTTAGAAGGAGGATTGCTTGCAGCAGTGTCTTACGTAATGCCGGCATCTTTTTGCTTCTCTCGACCAAGAGTTCCCGCACTTTAGGTGTCAGCGCAGGGTTACCCAACAGATTAGCCAGTACGCCAGCCTGAGTGCTTTTCGCGAGCATAATTTGTACCGACGGTGCCAGCGACGGGTTTGTGGCTAACTGAGGGTGGACTGTAACACTGCTTTCGAAAAGACGCATTTGCACCTCTTCATCACAGGCAGGGTTCATTGCAAGGTCGGTGAAATTCGTCTCACTGGCCACCAGTTGCTTTAGCTGCTCCGCGTGCAGATGCGGGTTTTGTACCAGCGCCATGCGATTTTTATTTTGTTTTGCTAAATCGTTAAACAGCTGAGGTGCCAGATTGGGGTTGAGGCACAATGCGGCATTAACCGTATCATCGTCGTAATACCGGAATAAAATTTCCTGATTCTCCGGAGTCAGCGCCGGGTTTCTTGCCATCAGCACTGTTGCGGTCGTCAGCGTCCAGAAATTATCAATGATGTGCTTTTGGTGTTCAGGAATGAGATTGGGGTTCAGCGCCAGCCCCTTAACCACATCCTCAACATCGTCTTTTATCACTTTATCCTGCACCGCCTTGCTCAGCGTCGGGTGCAGCATCAGCGCTACTTTGGTTGCGAGCACACCGGTGTCGTAGAGGTACATTTGCAGCTCTGGCGTCAGGGAAGGATTGGTTGCAAGAACATTGCGCACCTCAGCCGGACACTCCTGGGCGATTTTCCGCTGCACGTCGGCGGTAATGCTTGTATTGGCCGCCAGGGTAGCTAATACGGCTTCATTGCTACTCTCACGGATAATCTGCAACTGGACGTCGCATGTCAGCGTGTTCTGCCCGGCCAGCGCCACCAGACGCAGCGGCGACAGGGTGTCCAGACACTCACGTACCGGCGCGGTCTGACCGCTCGGGTCGGCTGCTTTCATCGCCGCGATAAACGCATCCCGTACCCCGATATCATCATCGCGGGAAAGCTCTACCCGGGTCGCTTCATTAAGGTGGCGGTTATAGGCCAGCGCGATACGCACGTGCGGATTGCGATCGCTAAGTAAGATCTTCTGCTCTTCATCCGTAATCGCCGGGTTACTGGCGAGGGCTGAACGGAACGCTTCGTTATGGTCAGCAATATGGTTAGCGCGCAGCGTGTGGGAACAATGAGGATGGCGTAAAACCGCAGCCTGCAACGCCTCATCCCCCGAGCGGAAAACATCCTCCAGCAATAACTTACTGCAATGAGGCTGCTCAACCAGGGAAAGCAGCAGACTGGCCGGCAGCATATCTTTACTGATGAGCGAATGCATCAGGCTCTCCGGCGCGTTGCGATGCAGGCAGGCGATGCTGAACAGGTGGTCGACCGGCGCCCCCTGATCGATAGGTTCCAGATAGGTACTCAGAATAGAAGACGGGCAGTCGGGATTGTTAAACACCGCATTGCGTACCTCCTGATGATTGTCGCGCGACAGTTTGATAAACAGATCCACCGAGCACTCTTCGTTACGGGCCACCCGCACACGTTCGTAAGGGTTAGGATCGTCTGCCAGCGCAATCATCTGCGCGAGACTCAGACCTTCATTACGCGACGCGGCCTTAAGCTTCATCTTTTCAAACAACGTTTCATAATGATTCACCTGGTCGCGCAGGGTTTCACGCAGCGGCACGGTATGATCAATGGCTTCCCGCAAATGGGAGAAACCTATCTCCTGCCCGGATAAAAACGCCGCTTCCCGCGCTTCCATAACCGCGTTACGGATGTCTGCTCCGGCAAAGTCACGACACTTCACCGCCAGTTGTCGCTGGTCCTCTGCACTCAGGTTCCGCCACACGTCCTTCAGGTGAATGCTGAGGATCGACATGCGTTCCGAGATATGCGGAAAACCGACGTAGAACACATCGTCAAAACGCCCTTTACGTAGCAGCTCCGGTGGCAATGCCGAGATGTTATTCGCCGTGGCGACCACAAACACCGCCCCGGTTTTCTCCTGCATCCAGGTCAGAAAGTAGCCCAACAGGCGTGAAGTGACCTCCGAGGTGTTGTTGCCTCCGATACCAACAAACGCCTTTTCCAGCTCATCCACCCACAGAACGCAGGGACTGATGGACTCTGCCATTGCCAGCGCACGGCGCATGTTGTGCTCACTCTCGCCCACATATTTGCCGAGCAGCGAACCGATATCCAGGCGTAGCAACGGAAGCTGAAACAGGTTCGCGACGGCTTTAGCGGTCAGGGATTTTCCGCATCCAGGCATCCCGGCTACCAGGACACCACGCGGCGACTGTAATCCTTTGCTCTCGGCTTCAGCCAGACGGTGAAGCACGCCAGCCTTGCGTTTGAGCCAGGCTTTAAGGTTTTCTAACCCGCCAATATCATCAAGATTCTCCGAAACTTTCACCATCTCCAGTACGCCACTCCTGGCGATTTTCTGCTCTTTTTCCGCCAACAGTGTCTCAAGCGCAGTCTCGTCCAGCCCCCGGTGATGCGCCATCGCCACGGCCAGCGTCTGGTGGATTTCGCAAACGGTTAATCCCGTCAGGACGGCACCGATTCTCCCAATCAGGGTTTCATCCAGTACCAGGCCCTGCGCGTTGGCAAAACGTCCGATCAGGACAGCTATTTCATCACGGGTCGGCAGGGAAATCGTCACCCGCGTGATCAGCGGTTCGATAAGCGCCGGGATCTCGACGCGTTCATCAAGCAAAATCACACAACTTTCGCCGCAGTGGTGGCGCTGTACACGCAGCAGTAGCTGTTGCAGACGCGCCACCGCTACCGGGTTCGTGGTCAACGCCTCGCGGGCGTTTTTTATCACAATCAACCGATTTTCCAGATCCTCGTCCAGCAGTCCGGCCAGATCGGCGCACAAATCCGGCAGATAGTTATCCTGCTCACGGATTGGCTGTTTATTCCCCGCACTGACCCAGCCCCATGCCTGGTTCCACTCCAGCAGGTTAAAACCGGTCTGCGTCGCCAGTACGGCGAGCAAATCATTAATCCGATCATCTTCATTGCTTTGCAGATAGAGTCCGGGATGCCCGGCGTTAATCCATGTTTTCAGGCGTGTCGCCAGAATTTTGTCCACTCTTTATTACCTCACCCGAAGAGCTTTGCAAACGCACGCCCGGCTTTTTTCACACCTTCCCAGCCTGCGGAAACCGCTCGCCCGACGGTTTCCACGCCGGTTTTAATCAGGGCTTTGCCCGCATTGTATAATTTGTCAGCGATGGCCGACCCGGCAATACCCCCGACAATTCCCCCGGCCAGCCCCCCGGCAAACGTACCGACGGGTCCAAATACCGATCCCCAGGCAGCGCCGAACGCCATGCCTTCTCCGGCGGCCATCAGCCCGGCCGCCGAGGTCAGGGTGGTATGAGCCATCTGATCGACAGCCTCCTGCTTGCCAATCTGCCCGCGCGCAAGGCGGCTCAGCACTCGCAGATTATCTACCGCTACTGAGCCAATCATCGCAATACGTCCGGCCGGGCTGTTTTTTAGCAACTCTCCCAGCAGCCCGCGTTTTGCCGCCACCATCAGCGCGCCCGAGACGGCCACCGTCACCGCGGTACTGGCCCCGGTCTCAATGGAACGGGTCACAAACTCTTTTAGATCTTCCCCTGGCGTGGCGTTGGGCTTACCGGTTAATGCATTCCAGCAACGACGCGCGATGATACGTCCTCCCTGAAAGGCCACGCCCAGACCGGCGGCCATCGCCGCCTCTTTACCGATACGTTTGCTGATTGCACCCGCATCAGCTGTTTTCCAGTCAAAGCTGTCAATTTTCCCGCTGCGCTGCGCCTCATTCTGCTGGCGTTTAGCCTCTTCTTTGCTGTACCGCCTGGATTGAACGCCGTCATATTCAATGGTTTCAGTGGCCTTGCGCTTCATCTCGCCGGCATGATCTTCGGGCACCAGCGAACGCTGCCCCTGATAGTTGCCTTTATTAAAGAGATCTTCTGTCGCCCCGGCGTCTTTACCGTATTTCGCCTGGTAGCGACGCACCACCTTGCCGTTAGCGTCTTTAATCTGCACATCAACGGAGTTTTTGGGAAAGCGTTCACCGGGGCGAATAACCAGTTCCGCTCTGGCCCCGGAGCCTGCCGCAGCGGCATTAATGTTAAAGGTACTGACGTGATGAGCTTCGGCGATAAAACCGTCCAGATTGCGCGCCTGGCTGACAATGCCGTTTTTGGTCAGGATAATGTCCTGCATCTGCTGGTTAGTCTTTTTCAGCGCAGTATCAATAACCTGCCCGTACTGGCTAACATTCAGCGTGCCATGACGTGTCGCCGCATCACTCAGTTGCCTGGCAAACCAGTTGCTGGCGCTTTTGCCGCTGTTTTGTGCTGCCTCAAGAGACTGGCGCAACGTCTGCTGCCGTTGTGCGGTTTCAACAATCGTGTTCGCATCGCGCAGCAGGGTCTCATCGTTATCCCACAAACTGGCATGATGGCGAAAACGCGTCACCAGCCAGTGGTGTAAATCCGCATGTTCAGTGCGCGGCAGGTCAACAACAAATTCGGTAATAAGCGATGAGGTCTCCAGCGCCTGATCCGGGGTGATACTGCCCGTCTCTGCATCGCCCTGCAGGAGATCGATTTGTACCTCATCCTGATGTAATGCTGCCACCAGCACACTTTTCGCGTCCGGGGTCGTAGTTTGTTCTTCATTCAACATGCGTCATGCCCTGCCCTTCGCAAGAAAGTGCTTCCAGCGCCTGCCGGAGCTCCCCTTTCAGTTTTTCAGTGAGTGATGCCGGGGTCTGGATTTTAAGATGGGGTAGCCAGTAGCGGATGACAGACAAAATCTGGCGGTCATCCGCTACCCGCGTAGACAGCAGCAGGCTGCCATCTGCTTCCCGGCGCAGGATCTGCTGATGCGGCAAAAGATCCCTGCGCAGAAAGTATTCAGCCGCCGCGGCCGCAACCGTCAGGGTGACTTCAAATTTCTCAAGGCTGAACCATGCCTCTTCTTCATCCTGAATGGTCTTCAGGACCGCCGGGTCTGGAGTGAACACCTCACGCGTCACGGTCAGAAATTCAATCAGGCTCAGCCGGAAAGCTTTGAGCTGGTTATCTTCAATAGCCGCCAGATACCAGATGTTTTTGATATTTCTGAGCTGGTAAGGATGGGCCTGCCGTGGCTTCCCTTTGTAGTTAAAGGTGCAGCAGCGATGGCTGTCGACAGCACTCTGCAGCAGAGTAAAGTAGCGGTTTATCGCTTCCCCTGCCGCATGCTCGGCATTCAGCGTTTTGACGAAATAGCTGTTCTGGTGTGAAGCTAGCGAGCGCATCACCCTGGCGTCCGGCATCGAAAAATGGCCCGCGCCGCCGGTAAGATCAATGACCGTTTGCAGTATGCCCGCCTGTAACCGCTGACGGTACTCGTCCCGCAACCGGTAACGCTCGCCGCCGATATGCTCGATGACGCCTTCAAAGCGGCTAAGGTCCCGAAATACCGTCCTGTCACTGACGCTGAACCGTTCGGCAAGATGGGTGCGGGTAACCGAATCATTTTGTTGTAATACCACCAACGTCTCTGCCAGACGCCGCGCCAGCTTCTCACTGTTTTCAGAGCGTTTATTCATAACATCTCTCCCTGTATTTATGAGACTTATCTTAACGAAACGGAATGACAGGGTGTGTCATTGATGCCATGAATTGAAAAATATTTTCCCGCCTGTCAGAGATCTTCCCTGCACTACCCGTACTCTCAGCACGCGCTTTTACCAGCCTGGTACGGTAGCGAAAGGGGAAATAACATTGACGTCTTTACACGGTGAGACGAGGGAAAGGGATTTACGACCGGCGCCGTATTGTTAACTGCAATGTGTTGCGGCAAACCAGGGGCCGGTTGCCGGCCCCTGACGGTTACTTATTTCATCAACTGATGTGCTATTGCCTGTAACTGTTCAGCAATGGCCTGCAGGTTGGTCGCTTTGCTCTGCAGCGGCCCGGTGGAATGGCGCACAATCAGGCGCGCCGGTAACACTGATGATGTGCGCGCCGTATCACTATGTCCACTATCCAGCAGCCGGCGAACCGCCTCTTTACCCTGTAGGTCGAGATCCAGAGAGACGGTGGTGAGTGCCGGGTAAAAAAACGAGCTCTCGTAAGTGTCATCGTAACCCACTACGGACTTCTCGCCCGGTATGGCGATGTGGTGCTGATGAAAAGCGCTCAGGGCACCCAGTGCCATCTGGTCATTGGCCACCAGCACGGCGGTGAAGTTCGGCGTCTCGCGCAGCATCTTCAGGGCGCCCGCATAGCCGCTTTGCGCATCCCAGTTGCCGTGAAAAATCAAAGCCGGTTTCAGCCCATAACCACTGAGAGTTTCAACCCAGCTTTTGAGGCGCAGATTAGCCGAGACTGAGTCCTGTGGCCCGGCAAGCAGCGTAATCTCCCGATGCCCGTGATCGTAGAGATGCTTGACGCTGGCGCGGGTGCCATCAGCAGGGTTAAACGAAACGTTAAACACCGAACTGTAGGGGTCGACATCGAGAAACAGACACACAATATCATCGTTGTCCGCTGCGATTTTTTGCGCTCTTTCGGTCTCCAGTGGGACGTTGATAATCATCTTATCGACACGCTGAGACTTAAGCTCGTTGATGGCGGCCTGGATATGATGATTGACGTTCTCATCAATCATTGAGATCAGGACCTGATACCCGTCCAGATTAGCATAGCGTTTTACCGCTGCGGCAACCTGAGAAGGGGCATGTAACGCCAGAGAGGTGGTCACTAACCCAACGGTCTGACTCTGCTTACCTACCAGCTGTTGAGCGAGGCGGTTAGGCACATAGCGTAGTAGCTCAATGGACTTCTCTACCTTGAGACGTGTGGCTTCGGATACATTGGCAGATTTATTGAGTACCCTGGACACGGTCTGATAGGAGACACCCGCATGACGGGCAACGTCTTCTAAGGTCGCGCTTTTAGACTTCATGGTCCGGTTCCTTATGTTGTTATGCGCCAATTGTAACAGGGGCCATTTAAAAAAACGCTCACTCCGCTTTTCCTCGGTTAAAAAACGATAACTAAGTATCACGCTCACATTACATGACATCGTGAACGCATTCTCTTTTTGTCACAAAAAAGACTGATTTATTTGCAGTTAATCACACAATTGCAATCGTTAGTTTGCCAGTTTTTACATTTAGGCATTTTATGGCAGCGTTTATGTGAACGTAATACAAAACTATAAGAGGAATGATATGAACACTACGCTACGCACACTGACGATAGCGTTAGCCGCTGCGCTGACTTCACCTTCATTACTGGCCGCGTCATCTGTCCCTATCGACTTTCACGGCTACCTGCGTTCCGGCATCGGCGTCTCCGGCGATGGCGGAATGCAGGAGTGGCAAAAGAACAAAATTGGTCGTCTGGGTAACGAAGCAGATACCTATGGCGAGCTTGAGTTAGGCTCTGAGGTCTATAAAAAAGACGAAGTGAGTTTTTACCTGGATACGATGGTCAGCATGGTATCCGATGGCTCTAATGACAGTGAAACGACCTTCGGCGACGATGCTGAATTCGGCTTACGCCAGTTAAACCTGCAGATTAAAGGCCTGATCCCGGGCGATCCTAATGCCGTGATTTGGGGCGGTAAACGCTACTACCAGCGTCATGATCTGCACATCATCGACACCAAATACTGGAATATTTCAGGTGCAGGGGCAGGTATTGAAAACTACAGCGTCGGGCCAGGCGCCGTCTCTGTTGCCTGGATCCGGGGTGATGCCAACGACGTGGACTATCGCGTGGATGGTGATAACGATGTGAACATCAACTATATCGACCTGCGCTATGCCGGCTGGAAGCCCTGGTCTGGTGCATGGACGGAGTTTGGCGTGGACTACGCCATGCCAAACCCAACCGACAAACAGAAAAACTATGGCGGCCTTTACGAAGCAGATAATGGCGTGATGGTCACCGGTGAAATCAGCCAGGACATGCTGGGGGGTTATAACAAACTGGTGTTGCAGTACGCGGATAAAGGTCTGGCACAGAACATGGTGTCTCAGGGCGGTGGCTGGTACGACATGTGGCACTATGTTAACGATGCCTCCGGCTACCGCGTCATTAACACCGGGCTTATCCCGATCACTGATAAGTTCTCCTTTAACCATGTGCTGACTTACGGTTCCGCAGACGATATCACCGATTACACCGACAAATCTCGCCTGGTGTCGCTGGTTGGGCGCGCGCAGTACCAGTTCACTGACTATGTGCGTCTGATTGGCGAGGTGGGTGGTTTCTACCAGAAAGACACCTACAATAACGGCACGCATTACAAACAGAGCGGTGAGAAATATACCCTTGCCCTGGGGCTGGCCGATGGCCGTGACTTTATGTCGCGCCCGGAACTGCGTGTATTTGCCTCTTATCTGAATGATTCAGAAAACGGCAAATCGTTTGATGATCACACCGCCAATAATACCTGGAACTTTGGTGTGCAGGTGGAAGCCTGGTGGTAATACCCGCATCGTTCACGTTGCAAGTGTGCTGGCTGCGTTTGTTTATCCCGTCATGTTATTCAGGGGATTCTCGCTCTCGCCGGTTTATGCAACGCGCATGAATGAGGGTGAATATTTTTTGTATTTACTGCGCTTAAACATCGTTATTTATCTCCGGGATCTGGCCGTTAATTAGCGGGTAGTGACCTTTATTTCCCTGGATTTACTTATTGACTATTCTGGATGCCCTTTCGGGCATCCTTTTTTATTTAACGTCGGGAGGTAAAATGCTCATCCAGTAATTTCCTCAGCGCATCTGACTGCTTACCAAATATCGCATGAACCTGTTGACCGAGAATAATAACCCCTAACGCCCCTTCCTGTTGCAGCGCCTCGGAATCCACCAGCGCAAGATTATTTACCGTGACGCGCAACCGGGTAATACAGGCGTCCACGTGACTGATGTTCTCTTCACCACCGAATGCGGCAATCAGACGCTGAATAGTCGCCACCTCGCTGTCGCTGAGTGGTGTACTGGACTGAGGTTGAGAGAAGTAGTGCAGAAACGATTTAAGGCTCACCATGACAATTGTCTCCTGATAATCAGCAGATAAAAAAACGCCTGCTCAGGTGAGCAGGCGTGGTAGGAATACTCAGGCTTTACGGCGAAGGATACGGCAGTCGAAGGCAGAGAGAACCAGCGGCGCAGTGACAGGTGCGCTGGAGAGACAGTCGGTGTAACCCTGCGGTAACGTCACCGTCTGTGACTGCCGGGAATAGTTCTGGATAAACACGAAAGTGGCCTCACCGTCGGTACGCGCTGTCGCTACAACCCCAGGCGGGAAGTCAGCTTCCACCGCGCGCGGCAGGCCCAGCGTATCGATAATATGACCGAAGAAATCACGCTGGAAAGCGAGATCGTTACGCGAAGCCACATGCCAGGCTTTCCCCTGCCCAAAGGTATTGACCGTAACCGCCGGGCGACCGGCGTAGAAATCATCACGATAGATAGCAAGCGAGATGGCGCTTTCCGTGTGGATCAGTTCACACAGGTGGCGTACCTGGTACGGCCCCTGAAGCCCGACTTCATTCCCTGCCAGGCCCTGAATCAGATTGCTTTCGCCCTCCGCCAGACAATCGATCTCCTCAGCCCAGATGCCCAGCAGCGGGCGCAGTGGACCAGGGAAGCCTCCGGTAAAGCAGAGATCGGTATCATTGACTATCCCGCTCCAGTAGGTGGTGACCAGATGCCCGCCCTGTTTAACGAACGTTTCCGCCCGCCCGGCAAAGCCTTCACGCACCATATAGAGCATTGGCGCGATGACAAGCGCGTAGCGGCTTAAATCACCATCCGCATCAATAATGTCCACGGCAATGCCTTTCTCCCAGAATGCCCGGTAGTGCTCATTAACCGTTTTTTCATACTCCATGCCGACGTTGCGCGGCCCCTGCGCATCATCCAGCGCCCAGCGGTTCTGCTGATCGAAGATGATGGCCACTCGCGCGTCAGTGCGACAACCCATCACCCCGGACAGGCGGCTTAAGATATCACCCAGTGCCGACACTTCACGGCCGACACGGGTATCCAGATGCCCCACATGGTCAATGATCGCTCCGTGGAACTTCTCCACCGAGCCACGGCTTTTACGCCACTGGAAATACTGCACCGAATCCGCACCGTGCGCCACCGCCTGCAGGGAGGAGAGAATGTGCATCCCCGGTTTTTTCAATTTGCTGGTAGGCTGCCAGTTGGTGACGCTGGGCGATGACTCCATCAGCACGAAAGGCTTCCCTCCTTTCAGGGTGCGCATCATGTCGTGGTACATCGCCGTGTAACAGGCAAGCGTCGAATCGTCTTTATCACGATGCCACATCGGGTAGCTGTCCCAGGAGATAAAATCCAGAGGTTCTGCTAACTGCCAGTAGTCGTAATCGTAGAAATACTCCATAAAGTTGGTGGTGACCGGCAGCGATGCGTTCGCCGCTTTCAGGGGCACGATTTCATGGCGACAGAAGTCAGTTACCTGCGCCGTATTAAAACGACGCCAGTCCAGATTCAGACCATGAATGGAAACCTCCCCCTGCGGCGCAGGGGACTGAACCTGCGACCAGTCGCTGTAGGTGTGGCTCCAGAAGTCGCTCCACCAGGCATGGTTGAGGGCATCAAGGGTCTGATAACGCGCTTTCAGCCAGTCACGAAATTTTCCCTGACACAGTTCGCAGTGGCATTCGCCACCGTACTCGTTCGACAGGTGCCAGCCGAGCACCGCCGGGTGCTGGCCGTAACGCTCTGCCAGCAGGCTGTTAATCTTCAACGTCTTTTCACGGTAAACCGGCGAGGTCATACAGTGGTTATGACGACCCCCGTGCAGCGCCGGTACACGGTCACGCCCTACCCTTAAGACTTCCGGGTATTTTTGCGACATCCAGGCCGGACGCGCGCCGCTTGGCGTTGCCAGAAATACATGGATCCCCGCCGCATAAAGTTTCTCCAGGATGTTATCCAGCCAGCCAAAATTAAATACCCCTTCCTGCGGCTCCAGTTTCGACCAACTGAATATACCAACAGACATGACATTGCATTTTGCCTGTTTCATCATGGCAATATCTTTATCAATAATATCGGGGTAATTCTCCCACTGCTCCGGATTGTAGTCAGCGCCATGCAATAGCGTGGCGACCTTCGGACTCAAAGGCGCAAATTTATTCATATTAAAAATCCTTCAAAATTGACAGCGTATACCCTAAATAATTCGAGTTGCAGGACAAGGTACTGGTGCCTTGAACAGCGCTTGCGCAGGCCCCAAAGGGACGAGGTCAAAGGCCGAGTAATGCCAACGCACATGCGACTTGAAATATGACGGGTAAAATTAGTTAAAGACTTTTACCGACGGCAGAACTTTCCCATTGCAATCAAATAACGCCTGATTTTCACGGGCATTCCCCTCTTTCCACTGGTCGTTGATATATTTCATTCCGGCCTGAGTAGCCCAGGTATTTCCACCAACTGCAATCCAGGTTGGCTCCCAATAAAAAATGCCTTTCCCGCGATGATCCTGAACATTTATAACGGCCTGCATTAAGTCATGAATATAGTTATATTGTCCCTGAACGGTGGCGGGATAACCGCCGTCTTTTTCCTCTTTCGCCTGGAAACTGTTTTCTGCGTTATCGCAATTTTGCAGGGTATAAGCGTAGGCCGCCTCCACCACAATCACGTCTTTGTTATAACGTTTACTGATGTCATCCATGTTGTTTTTCAGCGCGCTGAGAGGACCGTTCCAGTAGGTGTACATCGACAGGCCAATGACATCGAAGGGCACATTGCGTTTAGTGATTTCATCAAACCACCAGCGGAAGGTATCGTTTTTTGTGCCTTCAGCCAGGTGAAGCATGATTTTGACCTGCTCACCACCCTTAAGGTTCTCTTTGAGGCCATCGATAGCAGAATTCAGCAGGCCGGCCAGACGGTCGAACTCACCGCCACCCTGCCCCCAGCTTTTACCTTCCGGCCACAGCATCCCGCCGTTGATTTCGTTGCCAATCTGCACCATGTCCGGCAGCACACCTTCCTGTTTAAAGCGCGCGATGGTATCGCGGGTGTAGTCATGGATAGTGGTTTTCAGCTGCGGATAATCCATTTTCTCCCAGGCCTTCGGTTTAAACTGTTTGCCCGGATCGGTCCAGAAATCGCTGTAGTGGAAATCCAGCAGCAGCTTCATGCCCTGCGCTTTTGCCCGTTTTGCTAGTGCAATAGTGCTGGCAAGATCGTTATCACCGCCGCCATAGGCTTTGCCCTGCGGGTCCTTAGGGTCAACCCACAGTCGCAGGCGCACGTAGTTGACGCCATTCTCTTTGAGAATGGCTATCGCATCCTGTTGCTGATTTTGGTCATTCAGGAACCTCGCGCCGTGCTTTTCCGTATCCAGTAACGTGGAGATATCAGCCCCTTTGATAAAGTCCGCTGGCATGGCGTTAAAGGGCCGTGTGGTCAGGGTCTCAGCGGCCAGCAGGCTGGCGGAAAAACTGCAGCTCAGGCAAACAGCAAGCAAAGCGGGTGCAAACCTTTTCATATGATCATCCTTTGGTACTGCCGGAGGTCAGGCCGGAGACGAAGTACTTTTGTAATGCCAGGTAGAGGATTGCCACCGGCACGGCGATAAGAACCGCTCCCGCCGCATAGGTGGTGTAACTGGCGCCCATTTTTTGCGCCACCAGGTTATAAAGCCCGATGGGCAGCGTGAATTTGTCCGGAGTACGCAAAATGGTGCTGGAGAGAATGAAATCCCCGAGCGGCCCGGTAAACGAGAACAGCGCCACCACTGCCACAATAGGTTTAGAGAGCGGCATGATTATCTCGATGAAAATACGGAAGTTGCTCGCCCCGTCCATGCGTGCCGACTCATCCAGATCTTTCGGAATGGCATCAAGATAGCCCTTCATCAGATAGGTATTCATCGGGATCATCCCGGCAACGTAGATCAGCACCAGCGCCAGATGGCTGTTAATAAGGCCCAGCAGTTGCGAGAGCACAAAAATGGCAATCAGCGCGGAAAACTGCGGGATCATCTGCAACAACAAAAACAGCATCAGCCCATTCTGCCGCCCCTTAAAGCGAAAGCGGGAGAAGGCGTAGGCGGTAAAGCTCACGCTTATCAGCGTCAGTACCATGGTCATGAAGCTGATTTTCATCGAGTTCCAGTACCATGTGAGGTAGTTCACCTGACCGTTAAACAGATCGGCATAGTGCTGGAAGGAGACGTTTTCCGGGATTATCGAGGTGCTGAGCAGGCTGTTACCCGCGTTCAGCGATGCCCCGACCGTCCATACCAGCGGGTAGATGATAATCAGCGAAACCAACACGATAATCAGCCAGGAGAGAGAGAGGCGAACCCACTTCTCACGACGAATGCTTTGTGATGTAGCCATTTTTCTTCCTTATGCCATGTCGTCGTTTTTGAAGGATTTGGTGGCGCGGAACTGCCACAACGCCAGGCCGACAACAAAAATCGACAGCAGAATGGTGATGGTCGCGGCAATGGCGTACTGCGAAGAGGACATGGTCAGCTTATAGATCCACGATACCAGGATGTCCGTTCCGCCTGCGTTTGACCCCGCCACCGCCGGGCCACCGTTGTTAAACAGGTAAATGATGTTGAAGTTATTAAAGTTGAAGGTGTACTGGGTGATGATGATGGGTGCAATTGAGTAGAGCACCAGCGGCAGCGTAATCGTGCGCAGCCGAGTCCAGGTACCCGCGCCGTCCATCTTCGCCGCTTCATACAGGTCATCAGGAATGGCCTGTAACACGCCGGTCGTCATCGCAAAAACAAACGGAAAGCCGAGCCAGGTCTGCATCATGATGAGCGCCGTTTTGGTCCAGAACGGGTCGGTCAGCCAGGCTTTGGGGCCAATGCCAAAGAAGGCGAGAATCGCATTATTGATAACCCCGAAGGTGTCGTTAAACATCCCGGCGAAGACCAGAATGGTAACAAAGCCCGGCACCGCCCACGGCAGAATAAAGATGGTTCTGACAAGCGGCTTAAAGCGAAGATCCTTCTGGTTCACCAGGATGGCGAGCAGCACCCCTACCGTGCATTGCAGCGTGGTGGCAAGCAGGGTCCACACTACCGTCCACTGCAGCACGTCAAGGAAGGTTGAGCGCCAGATGGAGAGCGTGAAGATGTTGACGAAATTTTTCAGCCCCACCCAGTCCACCAGTTTCGCTGGGGGCGTGTGGTAAAGGTTGTAGTTGGTAAAGGCGATAGCAAAACCAAAAAGAATCGGGAATATCACCACAAACACCAGCAGGATGAAGCCTGGCGTTATCATCAGATAGGGAAAGCCGTCGCTTAAGAGCATCTGGTACTGCTTACGCACGCTGTTGAGCTGATGGCCTTCGTCGCGTTTTTTCCCGTTCACCCAGGCATCACGCAGCGAGAAGTAATACACCGTGACGCCAAAGGCGATTATCAGGACGCTGATTATCCCTTCCGCGAGCAAAAAGATGGAGTTGTCGCGCGGAACCTCTTCCCCCAGGGTATAAAGCCCCCAGAGACCTTCGCGCAGAAAATCATAGAAAATGCCCATAAAGCTGCTGAGCAGCACCAGGAAGATAAGGCCTTTTAACCACTGGCGGTGATAAAACTGGCCAAAGCCCGGCACAATAGCCAGCAGCAGCCCACACCACGCGTGCCGTCCGGCACCACGCGCTTTCGCAAAATTTTCGCTGGGACTGATAATCACGTACGACTCCTTCTGAAAACGGGAGGAACGCCCTCCCGTTTAATACTTCTTTATTTACGCTATGCCCTTAAGACGTCCTGTTTCAGTCTGGCGCCAAGAGCGTGCGCTCCCGGCACGCATAGGTTGGCAACCGGGAAAAACGCCGCCATACACCTGCAACCTGAAGAGTGATGAGCCTTTATTGGTTGCTGGCCTGCATGGCTTCAACCTGCATATGGATCTGTTTCGCAGCACCGTCCAGCGCCGCTTTTGGCTCCTGTTTTCCGGTCAGGCTCAGTTCCAGCGCGGCGTTCGCCGGTCCCCAGACTTCGCCCATTTCCGGAATGCCTGGCATCGCGGTGGCGCGGGCAGCCTGGACCGCGACCGCACTGGCTTTTTCATCATTTTTAATCATCGGATCGTCGATCATGGCTTTCTGCGCTGGGATCTCACGGGTTGAGATGTAGCGGATTTTCACGTACTTCGGCTGGTTGATAAACTCGATGAATTTCTGCGCCATCGCTTTATCCTTACTCCAGGTGGAGACCACATAGCCTTTCACCCCGAGGAAGGAGCTCATCGGTTTGCCGTCCGGCAGCAGGGGGAGTGGCGCCACGCCGTAGTTGATCCCGGCCGCTTCATACGGCTGGAACGCCCACGGGCCGTTGATCACAGCCGCCGCTTTCTTTTCCGTAAACAGAGAGTCGATAGCATTCAGGCCGTTGTCACCGAGGATCCCTGATGGGAAGACGCCTTCGGAATAGAATTTTTTCAGGAACGTCACGGCGGCCACTGCACCCGGCTGGTTGAGGCCAATGTCGGTTGGGTTGTAGCCGCCTTTGTCGTTTTTACCGAACAGGTAGCCGCCCATCGGGCCAATTGCGCCCCAGCTGTAATAAATCTGATCAAACTTTGCCAGCAGGCCGTACTTGTTTTCTGCACGCTGTTTTTTCGAGTAGTCGAGCCAGGATTGCAGGCTGTCCAGCGGTTTGTCGATCAGATCCTTGTTGTAAATCAGCACCAGGGTCTCAACGGCTTTTGGTACGCCATAGAGTGCGTTATCCATGCGAAATGCGTTGATTGAGGCAGGCGTGAAGGCGTCAATCTGTTCTTTGTCCAGATTCAGGGGGGTCAACAGACCTTGCACAACGGCACCGCCGACCTGATCATTGGGGATGACCAGTACGTCCGGGCCAATGCCCGCCGGGCCATCCAGGCGTAATTTTTCCAGCTGCTGGGCGAAAGGCATCTCCTGCACGTTGACCTTCACGTCGTTCTCTTTTTCGAAATCCTTGATGGCATCCTGAATGCCAACCGATTTCTTAATGTCCTCCCAGACGTTCAGTTGGGTGGTGGCATGTGCCTGAAGGGTCAGGCTCTGACCCACGGCCAGTGCGGAGAGGATCAGTGCAGTAAGGGTGTTCTTTTTCATTATCAACCTCATGTCAAGGTATAACAATTTCATGGTTTTTATGGCGCGCTACCTGATGTCGTTACAACAAAACCACCTGATATTGCGTGAGTTAAAGCGTATTCACTCGCTTTATTGATTTTGTTATACGCTACACTTGAGGTCGCAATAAAACGAGAATTAACTGCCAGTTGTGTGACAAGTACGACAAAATCGAAAATTCGATATAGGGCGCGTAAATGCTGGAAGTTATAGTCTGGCCATGAATTATCGCTGTTGAATGGCATTATCGCTGGCTTGTTATACGTAAAACAAAACCACACTAAACAGCCTGATTAGCAACAGCCACTAACCGCTACCAACTCCGGGGAAACTTGATGTCCAATATACGACTGAGGAATGTCACCAAACGCTTTGGCGACACTGTCACGCTGCACAATGTGAATCTGGATATTGAAGACGGCGAATTTGCCGTGTTTGTTGGCCCGTCCGGCTGCGGGAAATCTACGCTGCTGCGCATGATTGCAGGCCTTGAAGAGGTGAGCGACGGCGAGGTGTTGATTGGCGATGAGGTGATGAACGATGTCGCCCCGGCGCACCGTGGCGTGTCGATGGTGTTTCAGTCTTATGCGCTCTATCCCCACATGACGGTGGCAGAGAACATGGGCTACGGCCTGAAAGTCAACAAAGTGCCGAAAGACGAAATCCGTCGCCAGGTGGAGATGGTAGCGAAAACCCTCCAGTTAGTGCATCTGCTGGACCGCAAACCTAAACAGCTCTCCGGCGGGCAGCGCCAGCGTGTGGCCATTGGCCGCGCCATTGTGCGTAATCCGCGTGTATTTATGTTTGATGAGCCGCTTTCAAACCTCGATGCGGAACTGCGCGTCGACATGCGTCTGCACATTGCCCGTCTTCACCATGAACTCAAAACCACCATGGTCTATGTGACGCACGATCAGGTTGAGGCCATGACCCTCGCGGATAAAATCGTGGTGATGAATTACGGCAACGTGGAGCAGATGGGCTCGCCGATGGAGCTTTACTACAACCCGGTGAACAAATTTGTGGCCGGGTTTATCGGCTCGCCGAAAATGAATTTCCTGCCCGCGACCGTCACTCAGTGGCAGCCGGGCGAGCTGACCCTCACTCTGGCACAGGGCCATAGCCTGACGCTGGGCGTTACCACATCGCCACTGGAGTCGGGCGCCAGCATCACGCTCGGTATACGCCCTGAACATCTGGCAACCGACACCACCCGCGATACCCAACTTGAATTCCAGTGTGAAGTGGTGGAGCGTCTGGGGAACAATACCTATCTTTTTGGTCAGAGCTATGGCCATGACAACATCAAAATCCTGCTACCGGGTGATGTGCATTTCCGCCCCTGGCAGAAGGTGACCCTCTCCTTTGAAAACCGGCATTGTATGATTTTTGATGATGAGGGTACGCGCATAAGTGCGGGTATTGAGGTGCCGCACGCGCACTGAGTAGTCGGGGCTGTGGTGCAGAGGCATTGGTTTAATCGGTATAGGGTTTCGCTAACGGTAAGCGGCAGCGTTCCCTCTGCCAGGGGAAGGGTTCCGCTTATCATGGTGGAGTCGTTCCGTTCACCTTGCCTGTAAAACCAGGCATGCTTTTCCCCCTCGCCCCTCCGGGGAGAGGGTCGGGGAGAGGGGAACAGTGGGTGACAGGCTCAAAGGGTTTCAGCCGTAAAAAGCGCGGTTCCGCTAACCGCCGGTGGAACTGTTCCGTTCACCTCACATGCAAAACCGGGCACGCCTTTCCCCCTCGCCCCTCCGGGGAGAGGGTCGGGGTGAGGGGAACAGCGGGTGACTGGCTTAAAGGGTTTCAGCCGTAAAAAGCGCGGTTCCGCTAACCGCCGGTGGAACTGTTCCGTTCACCTCACATGCAAAACCGGGCACGCCTTTCCCCCTCGCCCCTCCGGGGAGAGGGTCGGGGTGAGGGGAACAGCGGGTGACTGGCTTAAAGGGTTTCAGCAGTAAAAAGCGCGGTTCCGCTAACCGCCGGTGGAATCGTTACGTTCACCTCATGTGCCGCACTCCCGTGCAACACCTTCACCCGTGAACGTGTTAAGGGCGTTCTCCGCCACGCCCTTAACAATCCCGGCTCCCGGCACGAAAACTGCCGCTTCGCGGTGACCCTCCGCTTATTTCTCCGGGCTTACCGGGACCGGGCGCGATGCAGCGTCCCTGCAACGCGCGCCCTCGCCGCGCCTCCCTGCGCGTCGCCCCGGCCCTGCGAAAACGCGTCGGCAGTTTCCAGCCGGACCCGCCACGCCTGACCCTTTTCACTGTCTGTAGGTCCTTAAAGCGATGCGGTGTCTGTTGAAACGCAGTGACATGGAGCGGAGCGTGCGGTCCGGCTGAAAAACGGGCACGCTTTTCTCCCTCGCCCCTTTGGGGAGAGATACCGTCTTGCGGTTCAGGCCGCAAGCGGTATCTCAGCGTCGAATATGCGACCCGATTTCACTACGCCATAAGCCAGTTGCAACAGCTTTCTCATTCCCGCGCAGACCTGCTCTTTCCCTGATTTTCCTCGTTCAGCCAGCCGCCCCATCAGGCTCTTCACCACTTCGTTATATCTGCCCGCGACGATGGCAGGCATGTACAACGCGCTACGTAACTCTCCCTGCCCCACCTTCGATATCCGGCTTTTCCCTTTCCACAACCCCGATTCACAGCGCCGTGGATTCAGTCCTGCATACGCCACCAGCGCCTTGCTGCTACTGAACCGGCGCAGGTTTCCCGCATATGCCAGCAGGCTGGCACTCAGCATATCTCCCACGCCCGGAATGCTCTTCAGCAGGGCTTTATCACGCTTCAGATCCGGGTTGTCGTCGATGTGCTGATTGATTTTCTTCTTCGTCTCTTCTATCAGCGCATCCAACTGGGCGATATGTTCAGTCAGGGACGCAAGGATGACCTCTTCAGCCCCTTCCAGCCGGTTTTCCTCCATCTGGCGCATCTCTTCCAGATTTTTCAGATGGCGGACCAGCGCAGTCAGTTGCCGCTCGTACAACGGCGCCGGGAACCAGGCCGATGGCTTATGCAGGGCGCAGTAACGCGCTATCAGCGCAGCATCACCTTTATCCGTCTTATTGCGGGTCAGTTCAGCCTTGCCAAAAGCGCTGATGCGCGCCGGATTTTCGAGGCTTACCCTGCAACCGTTATCAGCCAGCAGAGTGGCAAGTTCAGTGCTGTAGCAACCGGTGGCTTCCATGCAGACATGGCAGTCGCCAAAGCGCTTCAGCCAGGCCAGGAACTCGCGCGCCCCGGAAGAGGTATTCGCGAATTTTTTAGTTTTGTATTTCTGATTAGGAAGCAGAACGGCAACATCAAATTTGAGTTTGGCGATATCCACGCCAACAGGAACAAGATTCATGATGGCACTCCGTAACCTTATGACAATATCGCCGGACCATCCTTATATGTGGGTGCTCAGGGCACAGGATACCGTTCGGTCTTGAGGCGACAGGGAAACAGGTGACCGGGGCATAATCTCTCCCACGGGCTCAGAGGCACCAGGGCCAGGGGATGCTCACCGGTCACCTCCCGATGATCAGTCGGGGATCTTCTCCGGCTGAGCGGAGAAGATCAAGACATAAGGGTCGGGGTGAGGGGAACAGTGGGTGACTGGCTCAAAGTGTTCCGCTTACCTCAGGTGGAATGGTTCCGTTCACCTCATGTGCCGCGCTCACGTGCAGCACCCTCCCCCGTGAACGTGTTAAGGGCGTTCTCCGCCACGCCCTTAACAATCCCGGCTCCCGGCACGAAAACTGCCGCTTCGCGGTGACCCTCCACTTCTTTCTCCGGGCTTAGCGGGACCGGGCGCGATGCAGCGTCCCTGCAACGCGCGCCCTCGCCGCGCCTCCCTGCGCGTCGCCCCGGCCCTGCGAAAACGCATCGGCAGTTTCCAGCCGGACCCGCCACACCTGACCTACGGCGCGGTTTTTGGCTTTTAACAGCAAGGGCTTTTTATCTGTAACTCCTGGCGTGCAGCGGGGGGTTGCGGTCCGGCTGAAAATCGGTGAGGCGTTGACGACGGGCCGGGACCGCCCGCAGGGACGCGGGCGGAGGGGATAGCCTGCAGGGATGCAGGCTGGTCCCCGACCCGACAGCACGGCGGCATAAGACGAACGGACCGCGCTGCGGCGATTTTCCTGGCCGGGAGCCTGGGTTGCAAGGGAGGCGGCGGCGAGCCTCCCTTGCACGTTCACGGGTGCGGTGGCTTCAGAGGGAGAATGCACTCAGGGTGAACGGAACCATTCCACGTAGCCTGCATGGGACGAGTCCATGTAACCTGAATAATCCCTTTCGCATCCGTGCGGAATTCTCCCCTCACCCTGACCCTCTCCCCGGAGGAGCGAAGGGATTGTCCGTGCCCCGCCACATTTTCACTCCGCGAGGATAAGTCCTACCCTCATTCCCCCATTTTTCTCCCACAATGCATAGACTAGCCTTACGACATTCCCCTTCACATGGAGTCCGTATGAAAGCTATCGCCATCACCCGCGCCGCGCAGAGCGCCAGCAATATCGATTTTTTAACTGACATTGAACTGCCCACCCCGCGGGCAACCGGCCATGACCTGCTGGTGGAGGTGAAAGCCATTTCGGTAAACCCCGTCGACACTAAAGTGCGCGCTGGCTTTAACGCCGATACGCCTCGTGTGCTGGGCTGGGACGCGGTAGGGGTGGTCGTCGCTACAGGTAATGACGTAACCCTCTTCAAGCCCGGCGATGAAGTCTGGTACGCCGGTGCCCTCACCCGCCCCGGCAGCAACAGCGAGTTCCAGTTAGTAGATGAACGCATTGTTGCACTGAAGCCCAACACCCTCGATAACGCATCCGCAGCGGCCCTTCCCTTAACCGCCATTACCGCCTGGGAACTGCTCTTTGACCGACTGGGCGTGCAGGAAGACGGCAATGAAGGTGACATACTGCTGATTGTCGGTGCAGCGGGTGGCGTGGGTTCGATTCTGACGCAACTGGCACGTCAGCTTACTAAACTGACGGTGATCGGCACCGCGTCACGACCGGAAAGTCAACAGTGGGTCAGCGCTCGCGGTGCACACTATGTCATTGACCACACCCGGCCACTGGCTGAGGAACTGGCACGCATTGGCGTTAAGGAGGTCAGTCATGTCGCCAGCCTGACCAACACCGACGACCACTATCAGCAACTGATTGATGCCCTGCAACCCCAGGGCAAGCTGGCGCTGATCGACGACCCGGAAACGCTCGATGCGCGCCCGCTGAAAGTGAAGAGCATCTCGCTGCACTGGGAGTTTATGTTTACCCGCTCAATGTTTGAAACCACAGACATGATTGAACAGCACCGTCTGCTGACCCGTGTTGCTGTGCTCATCGATAATGGCGCACTGAAAACGACGCTGGGTGAGCACTTTGGCGAAATTAACGCTCACAATCTGCGGCGAGCCCATCAGCGCATCGAAACCCAACGTGCCGTCGGAAAAATTGTGCTGGAAGGCTTTGCATCCCGCTGATTCTTACCAGGATTTTTCTTAAAAACACGTTTACCTTCAGGCGGATAGCAAATATTGCTCTCCGCCTGTCCTGCTGTGCTTCGCTTTTGTTTACACTTTTTACTATTGCCGTAACTTCATAACATTTTTGCGATTGCGGCCCGGTAGCGCTCCGGCAATCATGGCACCTTGCAAAATGAATAAAACCTAAGGAATCTGGAGAGATCATGGGTAAGACAAAAGTTGCACTTCTGGGAATACTGCTGGCTGCGGCGAGCAGTGCATTTGCTGCACCGCAGACCGCTGCTGGCTCGACGGGAATCAAGTCTTATGAAATCCAGGCTTTCGTGGCCGATTTCACCAAATTCAACATTGGCGATACCGTGCCGGAAATGTACCGTACCGACGAGTACGCCATTAAGCAGTATCAGTTGCGTAACCTGCCAGCGCCCGATCCGGATACCCACTGGACCTACATGGGCGGCTGCTACGTGCTCATCACCAATACAGACGGCAAGATTATCAAAGCCTATGATGGCGATATTTTCTATCACCGCTAAGGACGAAAACATTGTTGACTATTCGCCCCTGGCAGGAGAGTGACCGCCCTTTTCTGCGTACCCTTTTTCTGCACTCTCGTCGCGCCAACTGGACATGGCTTGATGGCAGTGACTGGACGCTGGAAGACTTTGACTCAACAACATTAGGTGAAGTGATCTGGGTGGCCGAAGAAGCGGGTCATCGCAAAGGCTTTGCCGCCGTTCACGTTAACGAGAACTTCCTGCATAGCCTGTTTGTGGATCCGGCCTTTCAGGGTCAGGGCGTCGGCAGTGCGTTACTGAAAAAGGTACAGTCTGAATTCAGCGGGACGGGGGCGCTTAAGTGCCTTGCGCGTAATGAAAGCGCGCTGGCGTTTTACCGCCATCACGGCTGGCATGTTGAAGCGAAAGGGGTTTCACCTCAGGGCGATTATTTGCTGATGCATTACAGGCTGCCCTCTCGGGCAGCCAATAAGTGACTTACACCGCGCGGAAAGAAATTTCGCTCGGTATAACTTCACCCTGCCAGTAGAGCTGCGCGGCTACGCGATCCGCCAGCTGGCGATAGAGCGCTGTGAATTCACTATCAGGACGATGGATGACGGTCGGCGTACCTTTGTCCAGGTCTTCACGCAGCGTGATGTGCAACGGCATTTTGCCCAGAAGCTGTGTCTGGTATTGCTCCACCAGCTTCTCTGCACCGCCGGTACCAAAAATAGGCTCGTGGTGACCACAGTTGCTGCACACGTGCATGCTCATGTTTTCCACTACGCCAAGCACCGGCACCTCCACCTTCTCAAACATCACGATGCCTTTTTTAGCGTCGTTAAGCGCAATATCCTGCGGTGTAGTAATCACCAGCGCTCCGGTCACCGGGATGTTCTGCGCAAGTGTGAGCTGAATATCACCCGTACCCGGTGGCATATCCAGCACCAGATAATCGAGATCAGGCCAGAGCGACTCCTGCAACAGTTGCAGCAGCGCCTTGCTCGCCATCGGCCCACGCCAGACCATCGCGTTGTCGTCGGTGACCAGATAACCGATAGAGTTGGTGGCAAGGCCGTGGGCGATAATCGGTGCCATGTGCGTGCCATCCGGGGAGGTGGGGCGTTCACCCTCCGCCCCGAGCATCATGGGTATTGACGGGCCATAAATATCCGCATCCAGAATACCGACCTTCGCCCCTTCCGCTGCCAGCGCCAGCGCCAGGTTTACAGCAGTGGAGGATTTACCTACTCCGCCTTTCCCCGAACTGACGGCAATGATGTTCTTCACGCCGTTAACGCCCGCCTGGTTTTTGACACGCTTCATAGTGGCAATGTTGTGCGACAGCTTCCAGTCAATCGCACTTGCCCCCGTGATGCGCAATAATTCCGCGCTGCATGCCTCTTGAAGCGCTTCGAACGCGCTACGCCAGACAAAAGGCATCACCAGTTCGATGTGCACAACGTCATCGAGCCAGGCAACATGATGCACAGCTTTCAGGGCAGTAAGATTGTGCTTGAGGGTGGGGTGCTGAAAATTAGCCAGCGTTCCGGCAACCAGCGCACGCAGAGCTTCCGGGGATTTGGCCTGGGACTGAGAGTTCATCCCGACTCCTTTTTATGTTGTTCTGAAAAGACATTGTTAAGGTTCAAGTTTACTCCACTGTCACCAAATATTCATTTCTCAATAGTGCCCAATCAGGGAAGCAGGTGGTGGGTGATGAGAGGGAGCCTCTTTAAAGGGTGTGGGAAGGTTCTGTTTATCTTAAGTTCCTTGCTTATTTCCAGCAGCATCACTGGTGAAGGTGTCAAGAAATCTCGTCGCCGCCCTTGCAACCCTGGCTCCCCGCCGCGTGGCGGTCTGTTCCCCTCACCCCTGCCCTCTCCCCGCAGGGGCGAGGGAGAAAAGCGAGCCTGGTTTTGTATACGAGGTAAGCGGAACCGTTCCGCTTTCGACTGGCGCAGTTTCAGGCGGGCACCAACATTTTCCTCTCTCTGAGGGAGGGGATCAGGGTGAGGGGGAGTTGTATGCGGGCAGGAATCATCCCCTCGCTCCTTTGGGGAGAGGGCCAGGGTGAGGGGGAAACTGTACGCGGGCACGGAACATCCCCTCGCTCCTTTGGGGAGAGGGCCAGGGTGAGGGGGAAACTGTACGCGGGCACGGAACATCCCCTCGCCCCTTCGGGGAGAGGGTCAGGGTGAGAGGGAACATTCCGCACGATTGCTCAAGAAGAGACTATTGCGGATAGTGGAACACTCCCATGCAGGCTACGTGGAATGGTTCCGTTCACCCTGCGTGCATTCTCCCTCTGAAGCCACCGCACCCGTGAACGTGCAAGGGAGTTACAGATAAAAAGCTTTTGCTGTTAAAAGCTGAAAACCGCGCGGTGGGTCAGGTGTGGCGGGTCCGGCTGGAAACTGCCGACGCGTTTTCGCAGGGCCGGGGCGACGCGCAGGGAGGCGCGGCGAGGGCGCGCGTTGCAGGGACGCTGCATCGCGCCCGGTCCCGGAAAGCCCGGGGAAATAAGCGGAGGGTCACCGCGAAGCGGCAGTTTTCGTGCCGGGAGCCGGGATTGTTAAGGGCGTGGCGGAGAACGCCCTTAACACGTTCACGGGGGAAGGTGTTTCAAGGGAGCGCGGCACATGAGGTGAACGGAACGATGCCACCGCAGGTAAGCGGAACCCTTCGGGCCAGTCACCCACCATTCCCCTCACCCCGACCCTCTCCCCGAAGGGGCGAGGGAGAAAAGCGTGCCCCGTTTTGCATGTGAGGTGAACGGAACGATGCCACCGGCGGTTAGCGGAACCGCTCTTTTTATGGCTGAAACCGTCCGGGCCAGTCACCCGCTGTTCCCCTCACCCCGACCCCCTCCCCAAAGGGGTGAGGGAGAAAAACGTGCCTGGTTTTGCACATGAGGTGAACGTAACGATTCCACCGGAGGTAAGCGGAACCCTTTAAGCCAGTCACCCTCTGTTCCCCCCCCACCCCGGCCCTCCCCCCAAAGGGGTGAGGGAGAAAAACGTGCCCCGTTTTGTTCAAGGGGTAAACGGCATCATTCAACAGGCACCCTCACGAACAAACCAATCCGCATCCTGCTTTTATGGCACAACATTTACCTTTCAGGTAACATCGAAACCCCTTTTTACTGAAGAAGAAGTAATACCCACTATGACTCAAGTCGCGAAGAAAATTCTGGTAACGTGCGCACTGCCGTACGCCAACGGCTCAATCCACCTCGGCCATATGCTGGAGCACATCCAGGCTGATGTCTGGGTCCGTTACCAGCGAATGCGCGGCCACACTGTCAACTTCATCTGCGCGGACGATGCCCACGGCACGCCTATCATGCTGAAAGCTCAGCAAATGGGGATCACGCCGGAGCAGATGATTGCTGACATGAGTCAGGAGCATCAGACGGATTTTGCGGGCTTTAATATCAGCTACGACAACTACCACTCCACGCACAGCGATGAGAACCGTGAGCTGTCGGAACTGATTTATACCCGTCTGAAAGAGAACGGGTTTATTAAAAACCGCACTATTTCTCAGCTTTACGACCCGGAAAAAGGCATGTTCCTGCCGGATCGTTTTGTGAAAGGCACCTGTCCGAAATGTAAGTCTCCGGATCAATATGGCGATAACTGCGAAGTGTGCGGCGCGACCTACAGCCCGACCGAGCTTATTGAGCCGAAATCCGTGGTATCCGGTGCAACGCCTGAAATGCGTGATTCCGAACACTTCTTCTTTGATTTGCCGTCATTCAGCGAAATGCTCCAGGCCTGGACCCGCAGCGGTGCCTTGCAGGAGCAGGTCGCTAACAAGATGCAGGAGTGGTTCGAGTCGGGTCTCCAGCAGTGGGATATCTCCCGTGATGCGCCTTACTTCGGCTTCGAAATTCCGAATGCGCCGGGTAAATATTTCTACGTCTGGCTGGATGCGCCTATCGGCTACATGGGTTCGTTCAAGAACCTTTGCGACAAGCGCAACGACGTCGTAAGCTTCGATGAGTACTGGAAGAAAGACTCTGACGCCGAGCTCTACCACTTCATTGGTAAAGACATTGTTTACTTCCATAGCCTGTTCTGGCCGGCAATGCTCGAAGGCAGCAATTTCCGCAAACCCACCAACCTGTTTGTGCATGGCTATGTCATGGTAAACGGCGCGAAGATGTCCAAATCGCGTGGCACCTTTATCAAAGCCAGCACCTGGCTGAACCATCTGGATGCAGACAGTCTGCGTTACTACTATGCGGCAAAACTGTCGTCACGCATTGATGACATCGACCTGAACCTGGAAGATTTCATTCAGCGTGTAAATACCGATATCGTCAATAAAGTGGTCAACCTGGCCTCCCGCTGCGCGGGCTTTATTGCCAAACGCTTTGACGGCGTGCTGGCGGCAGAACTGGCCGACCCGGCGCTCTACAAAACCTTTACCGATGCGGCAGCCTCCATCGGTGAGGCCTGGGAGAGCCGCGAATTTGGCAAAGCGATTCGTGAAATCATGGCGCTGGCAGACGTTGCCAACCGCTACGTTGACGAGCAGGCCCCGTGGGTAGTTGCTAAACAGGAAGGCCGTGACGCTGATCTGCAGGCCATCTGCTCAATGGGTATCAACCTGTTCCGCGTGTTAATGACCTGGCTCAAACCGGTATTGCCAACCCTGAGTGAGCGCGTGGAAGCGTTCCTCAACACCACGCTGGAGTGGAGTGCTATCGAACAGCCGCTGCTGAGCCATAAGGTAAACACTTTCAAAGCGCTCTATAACCGCATTGATGCAAAACAGGTGGAAGCACTGGTTGAAGCATCGAAAGAAGAGGTGAAAGCGACGGCCGCGCCGGTCACCGGCCCGTTGGCAGACGACCCGATTGCAGACACCATCACTTTCGATGATTTCGCCAAAGTTGATCTGCGCGTGGCGCTGATTGAAAACGCGGAGTTTGTGGATGGTTCCGATAAATTGCTGCGTCTGACTCTGGATTTGGGTAGCGAGAAGCGCAACGTCTTCTCCGGGATCCGATCTGCCTACCCGGACCCGCAGGTACTGATTGGACGTCTGACCGTTATGGTCGCTAACCTTGCGCCACGCAAAATGCGTTTCGGTATTTCTGAAGGCATGGTGATGGCGGCAGGCCCTGGCGGGAAAGAAATCTTCCTGTTAAGCCCTGATGAAGGGGCAAAAGCAGGTCAACAGGTTAAATAAGCGGCAAAAGGCGTTGAGAAATCAGCGCCTTTTTAATATTGCACTATCCTTCTATGGACAGGACATTTCTAACAAAAGGGGCTTTAAAATATGTTTAAAAAACTCATCGCTTTTACACTGACCACAATGATGTTGTTTGTACTGAGTGGCTGTGGCGATAAAGAGCAGAGCAAGACGTTTAACTGGACCGATGGCAAGACAGAGATTTCACTGACCTACTACTACAAAGATGATGTAGTGACCCGTCAGTCAGCAAAAAACAAAATCAACTATGCCGCTATGGGCATTGCTAATAAAGAACAGGCTATGCAGCGTCTGGGGCCAATCAGCGAGAAATACAAATCCATTAAAGGTGTAACGGAAAGTATTGATTATCAGGATACTTACGCGACCGAAACGCTGGATGTGGATTACTCGAAAGCGGACCGTAATGCACTGCAGCAGATGCAAGGCTCCGCCTTTACCGGCGACGCAAAAGACGGCGTAAGCATGTCAAAATCCCAGCAGTTGCTTGAATCTCGTGGCTTTAAAGAAGTGAAATAAGAGTCATAAGGATGAAAAAGCCAGCGCGGCACCTGTACGCGCTGGCTTTTTTTATTTGGCAGGCTTTGCGTGTTCGCGCACCGTCAGCCCGCGCAGGAAGTAACGTAGAAACTGGTCACCGCACTCACGGAAGTTTTTATGCTCGCTGGCGCGCATCATGGCGGTAATTTCTGGCATCGACACGCGGAATTTCTGCTCGGTCAGGATAGCCAGAATATCATCGGTCTTTAAGGAGAACGCGATGCGCAATTTCTTGAGAATAAGATTGTTAGTCATCTTACGTTCGGTGGCCAGCGCAGGCTGCGTGTCGTCCTTGCCACGACGTTCGTAGATGAGACCATTGAGGAAAAGGGACATCATAATGTCCGGGCAGCGTTGAAAACCCGCCTCGTCTTCCTTTCGTAACCAACCGACCAGCTGTTCATCACTTACCGACGCTTCCGCCAGCGTGAAGATACGTTTAAGGTCGTTGTTATTCATTTTCAGGGCGTAGCGCAGGCTACGTAAAATATCGTTATTGAGCATAAAGCCTTCGGGACATATTTTTTGCAAACGCGAAGTGTAACACCGAAATTTACAACCCCAGTGCTTCTTTTAGATTCTTCAGGTACCGGCGGCTGACGGGGACCGTCTGGCCGTTGCGCAGTAGCAGCTCTGCCTGTCCGTTATCTTCGAGCTTGATCTCGCTAAGATGAGCCATGTTAACCAGATACTGGCGGTGGCAGCGCAGCAGTGGCGTCCGGCTCTCCAGGGTACGCAGGGTCAGTTCGGTAAATCCCTCTTTGCCCTCGCTGCTGGTGACATACACCCCACTCATCCGACTGCTGACGAAGGCCACTTCACTCATTTGCAACAGGTAAATACGGCTGTGCCCGGTGCAGGGGATAAATTTCAGCACATCCTGATTTTCTGGCAGTACCGACACATCCTGTACCGTACGTTCCTGACGCAGACGTGTGAGCGTTTTTGCAAGGCGCTGCGTCTCAATAGGCTTGAGCAGGTAATCAAAGGCATGCTCTTCGAAGGCCTTCACCGCATACTCATCAAAGGCGGTGAGGAAAACAATGTAGGGACGGTGGTCCGGGTCAAGCATACCCACCATTTCCAGGCCACTGATGCGGGGCATCTGAATATCGAGAAACAGCACATCCGGGCGGAGTTTATGCACCGCGCCAATGGCCTCTATCGCGTTGGCACATTCGCCGACAATGTCAATATCGCTCTCTTCCTGCAATAAAATCCGCAGATTTTCCCGCGCCAGCGGTTCATCATCGACAATCAGCACTTTTAACATGCGCTCTCCTCCAGCGGGAGTCGTAGGGTAACTCGGGTAAACCGATCCGGTTCACAGGCGACGGTTATGCCGCAGCCGTCACCGAAACGGGCGCGCAGTCGTTTATCAACCAGACTCATCCCTAAACCACTGGCGTCGGTTTTGGGCTGATAGAGCCCGGCATTATCTTCGATATCCAGTACCAGATGATTGCCGTCCTGACTGGCATTAATGGCAATCTCTCCCACACCCAACAGTTGCGAGGTACCGTGCTTGATGGCGTTCTCCACGATGGGTTGCAGGGTAAACGCCGGCAAATGCTGGTGAGAAAGGAAATCCGGTACATGTAACTGCACCTGTAACCGCGTCTGGAAGCGGGCCTGTTCAATTTGCAAATAGGCGTTAACATGCTCAATTTCATCGGCAAGGGTGACAATTTCCGACGGGCGTTTGAGGTTCTTGCGAAAGAAGGTGGAGAGATACTGCACCAGCAACCCGGCCTGATCGCTGTCGCGACGAATCACCGCTTTAAGGGTATTGAGGGCATTAAACAGGAAGTGTGGATTGACCTGCGCATGCAGCAGCTTGATTTCCGACTGCGTCAGCAGCGCTTTCTGTCGCTCATACTGCCCGGCAAGAATTTGCGCCGACAACAGCTGCGCAATTCCCTCTCCCAGGGTGCGGTTAATGGAACTGAACAGGCGATTTTTCGCTTCATACAATTTAATGGTGCCCACCACTCGCTGGTTTTCACCGCGTAAAGGAATGACCAGCGTCGAACCCAGTTTGCACTGCGGATGTAATGAACAGCGGTAAGGCACCTCATTACCGTCGGCATAAACCACTTCGCCTGTTTCAATCGCTTTTTGCGTCCAGCCGGAGGAAATAGGACGTCCGGGCAGATGGTGGTCATCCCCTGCCCCTCTGAAGGCCAGCAGCTTTTCACGATCGGTAATTGCCACTGCACCGATATCCAGTTCGTTATACAGCACCTGGGCTACCTTCATACTGTTCTCTTCATTAAAGCCCTGGCGCAAAATTCCCTCGGTGGAAGCCGCGACTTTAAGGGCGGTCGCGGAAAAGGCTGAGGTGTACTTTTCAAACATGGCGCGCTTGTCCAGCAGGATACGCATAAACAGCGCCGCGCCGACGGTATTGGTGACCATCATCGGTGCCGCAATACTCTGAACCAGATGCATGGCACTGTCATAGGGGCGCGCAATCAGCAGGATGATCAGCATCTGGGTCAGTTCTGCCACACAGGTAATCGCCCCCGCCGTCAGGGGGCTGAAGACCTTATCCGTGCGCCCGCGCTTGATCAGAATGCTGTGCACCAGCCCACCCAACAGCCCTTCAACAATGGTCGAAATCATGCAACTGAGTGCCGTCATGCCCCCCATCGAATAGCGATGCAGTCCGCCGGTTAGCCCCACCAGCCCACCGACCACCGGACCGCCCAGTAAGCCGCCCATTACCGCGCCAATAGCCCGAGTATTGGCGATGGAGTCTTCGATATGCAGACCAAAATAGGTCCCCAGGATGCAGAAAATCGAGAAGGTGACGTAGCACAGCAGCTTATGCGGCAGACGAACGGTAACCTGCATCAGGGGGATAAACAGACGGGTTTTACTCATCAGCCAGGCGATAACCAAAAACACACACATCTGCTGAAGCAGCAGCAACACCAGATTAAATTCGTACATATTTGCATCACCGCGATGAGAGAAAGCGCGTACCATACAGGGAGACGCGTTCAGATTCTTTGAAGGCTTCCAAAAAACTCGTAATTCGTGCGCATTATCACAAACCTGACGACGTGATGATACGAAAGCGTTACAGCCTGAACAAAAAACAGCCACTACCGCCTGGTTTTTGCCAAAATGACTACAGTTATGGTGGGGATCTTTTGGCGAAGGTGGATCCATGGCGCTTTACACTATCGGCGAAGTCGCGTTGTTGTGTGATGTGAATCCTATCACCCTCAGGGCCTGGCAGCGTCGCTACGGCCTGGTGAAGCCCCAGCGTACCGAGGGGGGGCACCGCCTGTTTACGGAAGCGGATATTGACCGCATTCGCGAAATCAAACGCTGGGTCGATACCGGCGTACAGGTGAGTAAGGTTCTGTCCCTGCTCAACAACGACCCTGCGAACGAACGGGATGGCTGGCGCGATCAACAGGAACTGATATTACAGTACCTGCAAAGCGGCAATCTCCACCGGTTGCGCTTATGGATCAACGAGCGCGGCCATGACTATCCTGCTGAAACCCTGACCACCCATTTGCTGCTCCCCCTGCGCCGTCGTTTACAATGCCAGCAGCCCGCCCTGCTGGTGATGTTAAGCCTGCTGGATGGGGTCCTGATTAGCTATATTTGTAGCTGCCTGAGCAGCGCCCGAAAAAAGTACAATCGTGACGCACTGGTTATCGGCTGGAATGTGCAGGACACCACCCGGTTATGGCTTGAGGGGTGGATGGCGAGTGAACAGGGCTGGCGGGTAGAGGTGCTGGCGCACTCAGTAAGTCAGCTACGTCCTGAGATGTTCGAAGGTCAGACGCTGCTGGTGTGGTGCGGCGAAGCGCCCACCTCCGCTCAGCAGAAACAGCTGCTTGACTGGCGGGCCAGCGGGTATGACATTCTGCCATTAGGCATTTAATCGTTCATTAACACCCTCGTTTCGCCCTATAATACTTTTCTTAACACATGGAGAACGCAATGAACCTGTCCAAACTTTCCGTCATCGCTATTTTCCTGCTGATGGCAATCGGCGGCATCGGCGGCGTGATGCTTGCCGGCTACTCATTTATTGTTCGTGGCGGTATTGGCTGAAACGCAGCGCCAGCCGCTCAAATCCCCGATCAACGATAATGGCCGCCAGCGCCACCAGAACGGCCCCCTGAATCACGTATGCCGTATTAAATCCACTCAGGCCGATGATAATGGGTGTGCCTAACGTGCTGGCCCCCACCGTTGAGGCAATGGTCGCGGTGCCGATATTAATGATGACCGAGGTGCGTACCCCGGCAATGATCACCGGTGCCGCCAGCGGGAGTTCAATTTTGCGTAACCGCTGCCCGTTGCTCATCCCTACCCCTCTTGCGACATCCTGCACGCTCTCCGGCACTGCGGCTATTCCGGCAAGGGTTCCCTGAAGAACGGGCAGAACCCCGTACAACACCAGGGCAATTATCGCAGGCTCTTTACCAAAACCGAGGACCGGCACCGCAATCGCCAGTACCGCAACCGGCGGAAAAGTCTGGCCGACGGCAGCGATGGTTTCCACCAGCGGACGAAACTCACTGCCCCAGGGGCGGGTGACCACAATGCCTGCCCCCACCCCGAGGGCGATCGCCAGCAGGCTGGAAAGCCCCACCAGTTCAAAATGCGCCAGCGTGAGGGCCACGAAAGTTTCCTGTTGATAGAGCGGGCGAGGCAGCTGAGGAAACAGTGCGCTGAAAAGCGCCCCGCTGTGCGGCAGCGCATACAACAGGGCGATGAAGGCACCTGTCAGCCAGAGCAACGGATCACGAAAGGGTTTCACGCACAGGCTCCGTGGTCAGCAGGTCGGAAAAATGCAATGTTCCGTACGGCACGCCGTCGGCAGCGGCGACCGGCAGGACATCACGCTGGCGGGCCACAAAAGCAGAGAGCGCTTCCCTGAGCGTCATCTCTTCGCTCAAGGGCTCACCCGGTGCAGGCGGTTCATCTTTACGCACATAGGCTTTGACCTGATGCAGAGAAAGCAGCCGCACCCCCAGCTCGCTGCGACCAAAAAAGTCCTGCACGAAGGCGTTCACCGGCGAGGTCAGCATCTCAAGCGGCGAGCCCTGCTGGACAATAGCCCCTTTGTCCATTAATACCAGGTGATCGGCGAGTTGTAGCGCTTCATCAATATCATGGGTAACCAGCACGATGGTGCGTCCGAGCAGGCGATGAATACGGATCATCTCCTCTTGCAGCGCCCCACGGGTGACCGGGTCAAGCGCACCAAAAGGTTCATCCATCAGCAGCACTTCCGGATCTGCTGCCAGCGCACGGGCCACGCCGACACGCTGTTGTTGACCGCCAGAGAGCTGATGAGGATAACGAGAGCGTAGACCTGGCTCAAGACCGAGCAGTGCCATCAGCTCATCAATCCTGCTGTTGATTTTCGCCTTCGACCACTTCTGCAGTTGCAGCACGGTGGCAATGTTCTGCGCCACCGTCCAGTGAGGAAACAGGCCGATGGACTGAATGGCATAACCCATCCGCCGACGCAGCTCCAGTACGGGTAAACTGCGAATCTCCTCACCGGCGAAGAGGATTGTGCCCTCATCATGCTCAACCAGACGGTTAATCATTTTAAGGGTGGTGGATTTCCCTGATCCCGAGGTGCCAATCAAAACCGAGAAAGCGCCGGTTTTGCAGGCAAGATTGACATCCCTGACTGCCGGTACGCCGGCAAACGCTTTACTGACATGACGAAATTCGATCATGACCCTTTCACCTCCAGTAGCGCGATACCCAGTGCAAACAGTGCATCCACGAGTACCGCGAGGGCAATCACGGGTATCACGCCCAGTAAGACTAAATCCAGTGCGCTACTTAGCAGCCCCTGAAACACCAGGGCACCAAAGCCCCCTGCACCGATCAGTGCGGCTATCACGGCCATCCCCACGGTCTGAACCGCCACCACGCGAATGCTGCGTAGTAAAACAGGGAGTGCGAGGGGAAAACGCACCTTCCAGAACCGCTGCCCGGCGCTCATTCCCATCCCTCTTGCGCTTTCCAGTACCTCCGCAGGCACCTGGTTTAACCCCGCCACCACGCCGCGCACTATCGGTAACAGCGCATAGAGAATTAACGCGATCAGCGCCGGGGTCATGCCCGTGCCTGCCACGCCAAGCGTCCCCAACCAGGGAAAATGGCTGACCAGCCCGGCCAGCGGTGCAATCAGCAGGCCAAAAAGGGCCACTGAAGGCACGGTCTGAATGACATTGAGTACGGCGAAAACCGACCCCTGTCGCGTTGGATGGCGATAGCATCCCAGTCCAATAAGCAGCCCGAGAAGCAGTGACGGAAAGAGTGTCGCAAAAAGCAGGGTCAGGTGTCGCCCGAGGGCATCATCGAACACATCCTGACGATTTACGTACTCTTTAAGCAGTGAGAGGTTATCGAGCTGGCCGGTGAGCAACAGCACAACGGGTAGCCACCAGATTTGTGCATGCAACACCCAGCGCCAGACCGGATCCTGGGTCAAACGACGGATCACATCGCTACAGGCAAGAAGCGCCAGCGCCAGCCATAGCCACCAGCCGCTGCCCGGTGAGGTGCGCGCCAGGTGGCTGCCGGCATTGGCAAGATCGCCTGCCGCCCGGCCAGCACTCCAGACCAGTAACCAGAATGTACCCTGGGCAATAATCAGCGTGACAATGAGCGGCAGACGGCGTGGCAGAAAGCTGAGCAGGAGTAAGGCTGCTGGCACCAACAGGCCAATGGCCGCATAAGCGGGCCACAGCTGCCACAGGGCGCGACTTTCGCCTGAGACGAGCCGGTTCGGAGCGTAATTCACAAACGGCAGCGCCGTGGCTGCCAGCGCAAGGATAACCAGCAGCAGCACGACGCGATTATGACAACGGATATCCACCTTTATTTAACGAGTCCCTTTTCCTTCAGGTAATCAGCCGCCACTTTTTTGGCATCCAGGCCTTCAACCGCAATGCTGGCGTTCAGCTTTTGCAGCGTTTTTTCATCAAGGCTGGCAAAGACAGGTTTCAGCCACTCGTCCAGTTTAGGATACTCTTTTAACACCGCTTCACGTACAACCGGAGCGGGTGCATAAATGGGCTGAACGCCTTTCGGATCGGTGAGGGTTTGCAGGCCCAGCGCGGCCACCGGGCCATCGGTGCCATAAGCCATAGCCGCATTCACTCCGGACGTTTGTTGGGCCGCGGCTTTAATGGTTACTGCCGTGTCGCCCCCGGCCAGGGAGAGCAATTGCGGTTGGTTCAATTTAAAATCATAGGCTTTTTCAAAAGCAGGCAGTGCATCCGCACGCTCAATAAATTCAGCAGAGGCGGCCAGTTTGAAGGTGCCGCCCTCTTTCAGGTAGCGACTGAGATCGTCTAATGACACCAGTTTGTTTTTCTCTGCCAGATCCTGACGTACCGCGATGGTCCAGGTATTGTTGGCGGGAGCGGCTGTCAGCCAGACCAGTTTATTCTGTTCAGCATCCAGCTTTTTCACTTTCTCGTAGCCCTGTTGGGCGTTTTTCCAGGCCGGATCGTTCTCCTGTTTAAAGAAGAACGCGCCGTTACCCGTATACTCGGGGTAGATATCGAGCTCACCCGAGGTGATTGCGCCTCGCACCACGGGTGTGGTGCCCAGCTGGACTTTATTGACCGTTTTAACACCGTGGCTTTCCAGTACCTGCAAAATAATATTGCCCAGCAGCGCCCCTTCGGTATCAATCTTCGAACCGACTTTAACAGGCTCCGCCGCCTGCGCACCCGCAGCCAGTATCAGCAGCCCTGCTGCGCTCCATTGCGAAAATGATTTCATGCTCGATCCTCGTTTTTGTGATGCCCGGAATTCTGGCTTTGCAAAAAGCGTAGTTGAGAATTGGCGTGGAGGACATCTCCGCCTGAGATTTTGCTGCTTCTGGTTAGACGAAGCGGTTATAACGTGGCGATTTTAAAGAAGAATCAAGCTTTAGCGGCGAGCAGGAGGAGTTCGTTCGCGCCTGGCCCGAAGGGTTTCATCCTTAAAAAGCGCGGTTCCGCTGACCTGCGGTGGCATAGTTCCGTTCACCTCATGTGCGAAACCAGGCACGCTTTTCCCCCTCGCCCCTCTGGGGAGAGGGTCGGGGTGAGGGAGCCGTGGGTGACTGGCTGGAGCGGTTTCAACCGTAAAAAGAGCGGTTCCGCTGACCACTGGCGGAGCTGTTCCGTTCACCTCACATCCGAAACCGGGCACGCTTTTCTCTCTCGCCCCTTGGGGGAGAGGGCCGGGGTGAGGGGAATGGTGGGTGACTGGCCCGAAGGGTTCCGTTCACCTCACATGCTTAACCGGGCTCGCTTTTCTCCCTCGCCCCTTCGGGGAGAGGGTCGGGGTGAGGGGAATGGTGGGTGACTGGCTTAAAGGGTTCCGCTGACCTCCGGTGGCATCGTTACGTTCACCTCATGTGCCGCACTCCCTTGAAACACCTTCCCCCGTGAACGTGTTAAGGGCGTTCTCCGCCACGCCCTTAACAATCCCGGCTCCCGGCACGAAAACTGCCGCTTCGCGGTGACCCTCCGCTTATTTCCCCGGGCTTTCCGGGACCGGGCGCGATGCAGCGTCCCTGCAACGCGCGCCCTCGCCGCGCCTCCCTGCGCGTCGCCCCGGCCCTGCGAAAACGCGTCGGCAGTTTCCAGCCGGACCCGCCACACCTGACCCACCGCGCGGTTTTCAGCTTTTAACAGCAAAAGCTTTTTATCTGTAACTCCCTGGCACGCAGCGGGGGTGCGGCCCTGCGAAAACGCGTCGGCAGTTTCTAGCCGGACTCCCCACACCTGACCCACGGCGCGGTTTTTAAGTCCTTAAAGCGATGCGGTGTCTGTTGAAACGCAGTGGCGTGCAGCGAGGGGGTTGCGGTCCGGCTGAAAATCGGTGAGGCGTTGACGACGGGCCGGGACCGCCCGCAGGGACGCGGGCGGAGGGGATAGCCTGCAGGGATGCAGGCTGGTCCCCGACCCGACAGCACGACGGCATAAGACGAACGGACCGCGCAGCGGCGATTTTCCTGGCCGGGAGCCCGGGTTGCAAGGGAGGCGGCGGCGAGCCTCCCTTGCACGTTCACGGGTGCGGTGGCTTCAGAGGGAGAATGCACTCAGGGTGAACGGAACCATTCCACGTAGCCTGCATGGGACTGTTCCACTATCCGCAACAGTCTCTCCTTGAGCATCCGTGCGGAATGTTCCCCCTCACCCTGACCCTCTCCCTCAGGGAGAGGGAATGATTTGTGCCCGCCTGAAACTGCGCCAGCCGTATGCGGAACAGTCCCGTTCACTTCGCCTGTAAAACCGGCCACGCCTTGCCCCCTCGCCCCTTCGGGGAGAGGGTTGGGGTGAGGGGAAGAGCGTGCGGCTGGCTCAAAGTGTTCCGCTTACCTGCGGTGGCATCGTTCCGTTCACCTCATGTGCCGCGCTCCCATGCAGCACCCTCCCCCGTGAACGTGTTAAGGGCGTTCTCCGCCACGCCCTTAACAATCCCGGCTCCCGGCACGAAAACTGCCGCTTCGCGGTGACCCTCCGCTTATTTCTCCGGGCTTACCGGGACCGGGCGCGATGCAGCGTCCCTGCAACGCGCGCCCTCGCCGCGCCTCCCTGCGCGTCGCCCCGGCCCTGCGAAAACGCGTCGGCAGTTTCCAGCCGGACTCCCCACACCTGACCCACCGCGCGGTTTTTGGCTTTTAACAGCAAAGGCTTTTTATCTGTAACTCCCTGGCACGCAGCGGGGGTGCGGCCCGCCACACCTGACCCACGGCGCGGTTTTTGGCTTTTAACAGCAAAGACTTTTTATCTGTAACTCCTGGCGTGCAGCGAGGGGGGGCGGTCCGGCTGAAAATCGGTGAGGCGTTGACGACGGGCCGGGACCGCCCGCAGGGACGCGGGCGGAGGGGATAGCCTGCAGGGATGCAGGCTGGTCCCCGACCCGACAGCACGGCGGCATAAGACGAACGGACCGCGCTGCGGCGATTTTCCTGGCCGGGAGCCCGGGTTGCAAGGGAGGCGGCGGCGAGCCTCCCTTGCACGTTCACGGGTGCGGTGGCTTCAGAGGGAGAATGCACGCAGGGTGAACGGAACCATTCCACGTAACCTGTATGGGAGTGTTCCACTATCCGCAACAGTCTCTCCTTGAGCAATCGTGCGGAATGTTCCCCCTCACCCTGACCCTCTCCCCGAAGGGGCGAGGGGATTATCCCAGCCCCCTGGTTCACCCTCTTCCTCAGGGAAAGGGAAAGGTTTGTGCCAGTATGAGGAACCGCGCCGGACTCACCAAAGGGAGAGTAAGGCACCCCAACATACGTTGCAGAGCCCCTCTGCGCAGACCCTTACTTCATTTCGAAAAAACCTTACTTCACCTTACTCCAGTTCATATAACCCTTACTTCTGTTCATACAAACCCTACTTCATTTCAAACGCGCCCTACTTCAGCTCAAACGCGCCTTGCTTCACGCGGGCAGAGTCGAGACCAATAAAGACGTTGAATTTGCCCGGCTCCGCATCATATTTCATGCGCTGATTCCAGAATTTCAGGGCGTTAAGGTCAATCGGGAAGCTGACGGTTTTAGTTTCACCCACTTTCAGATCCACTTTCTCAAAACCGCGCAGCTCTTTAACCGGACGGCTCATCGTTGCGGTTTCATCCTGCAGGTACATTTGGATTACCGTTGCACCATCACGCTTACCGGTATTCGTCACCTCAACGCTTGCGGTAACGGTGCCCTCACGGGTCATGTCAGGTGCAGACATTTTCACATCTGACACAGTAAAAGTGGTGTAGCTCAGGCCATAACCAAAGGGATATAACGGGCCGTTGGCTTCATCAAAATACCGTGAAGTATATTTATTCGGCTTATCGGCATTATAGGGACGACCGGTATTGAGGTGGCTGTAGTAAACCGGTACCTGACCAACAGAGCGGGGGAAGGACATCGGCAACTTACCCGATGGGTTGTAATCACCAAACAGCACGTCGGCGATGGCATTACCGCCCTCGGTACCTGCAAACCAGGTTTCCAGAATCGCATCCGCCTGTTGATCTTCTTTCACCAGCGCCAGCGGACGACCGTTCATTAATACCAGCACCAGGGGTTTACCGGTCGCCTTCAGCGCAGCGATCAAATCGCGCTGGCTCTGGGGGATAGTCAGATCGGTACGGCTCGACGCTTCGTGCGCCATGCCCTGCGCTTCACCGACGACAGCTACCACCACATCAGATTTCTTCGCCGCCTCGACCGCTTCGTCAATCATCGCCTGAGGGGTACGTTTATCCTGCTCAACGGCGGGTTCGTACTGGTTAAGGAAGTCAACAATGCCCTGGTCATCCGTCACGTTTGCGCCACGAGCATAAATAACCGTGCCCTGGCTACCCATCGCATTACGGATCCCCGTCAGCACCGTCACCGACTGCCCTGCCACGCCCGCAGCAGACCAGCTTCCCATCATGTCACGCTTGCTGTCTGCCAGCGCACCCACCACGGCCACGGTGGAATCCTTTTTCAAAGGTAAAGTATCGAGACGGTTTTTCAGCAGTACCAGACTCTGGCGTGCGACTTCGCGCGCCTCTTTACGGTGAAGGCGGCTTTCAGCATTGGTATCCTGCGGATCGCTCTCTTTCGAGCCTAAGTGGCTGTAAGGATCGTTAAACAGCCCCATATCATATTTCACGTTGAGCACGTGCCGGGCCGCGTCGTCCAGCTCCGCCATCGTCACCTTGCCGGACTTCACAAGCCCCGGCAGATACTTACTGTAATACTCATCGCTCATGCTCATGTTGATGCCGGACTTCAGCGCTACCCGCACCGCATCTTCAGGATCGGCGGCCGTACCATGTTTGATGAGTTCCTTGATAGCCCCGTGATCGGAGACCGTAATGCCTTTAAAGCCCCACTCGTCACGCAGCACATCTTTCAGTAGCCAGGGATCCGACGTTGCAGGCGTACCGTTGAGCGAGTTCAGCGCCACCATTACGGCACCGCTCCCCGCATCCAGGCCGGCTTTATAGGGCGGCAGATAGTCGTTAAACAGCCGCTGCGGACTCATGTCCACGGTGTTGTACTCTTTGCCGCCTTCAACCGCACCGTAAGCGGCGAAGTGTTTCACGCTGGTCATTACCGAGTAGCGGTCTGCCGGGCTTTTGCCCTGCATGGCTTTCACCATCGCCACGCCCATCTCGGTTGTCAGGAAGGTATCTTCGCCAAAGCCTTCGGAGGCACGTCCCCAGCGCGGATCGCGGGAGACGTCCACCATTGGCGCCCAGGTCATGTTCAGACCATCGTCCGCTGCTTCGTACGCCGACACGCGTCCCACGGTTTTCACGGCATCGAGGTTAAAGCTGGAGGCAAGACCAAGGCTAATCGGGAAAACGGTACGCTGGCCGTGCAGCACATCGTAGGCAAAGAAGAGAGGGATTTTCAGGCGGCTCAGTTGCATCACCTGGTCCTGCATCGCCCGGATATCCTGACGCGTAACGGTATTGAAAATCGCACCGACCTGGTTTTTGCTGATCATGTCGCGGATGGCTTCTTTCGGGTTGTCCGGCCCCACGCTGATTAAACGCAACTGGCCGATTTTTTCATCGACCGTCATTTTTTTGAGTAAATCAGTGACAAATGCATCCCGTGCTTCAGGCGTTAACGGATGATTGCCAAACATCTCTTCCGCCAGCGCAGGCTGCAACGCCAGGCTCACAGCGACACCTACAGTACATAGCCATTTCATGTCGTTCATTCTCTCGTTATATAGCCCACAGACCGACCAGACCGTGAAAAAACGCAGTGTGCCATAATCGTAGTCGCGCTTGCAGAGTTATTCTCTGATTTTTCTGAGAATTCCTTGCTTTCCGGGACTATTCTTTAAGGCAAGATCGTTCTTTCACCACAAGGAGTGGAAAATGTCTTCCCCAACTTCTCAGGAAAATTCAGCTTTTATCGGCGATTTAAAACGCATTGTTGGCACAAATCATCTGCTTACAGAACCGGCCAGGACGGCCCGCTATCGCACGGGTTTTCGCTCAGGCCAGGGGGATGCGCTGGCGGTGGTCTTCCCCGGTTCCCTGCTCGAACTCTGGCGTATTCTGGTAGCCTGCGTAAGCGCCGATAAAATTATTCTTATGCAGGCCGCCAACACCGGCCTTACCGAAGGCTCAACGCCAAACGGTAACGATTATGACCGCGATATTGTGATAATCAGTACGCTCCGTCTGGATAAACTGCATCTGATCGATAAAGGCCAGCAGGTCCTGGCCTACCCCGGCACGACTCTCTACGCGCTGGAGAAAGCCCTCAAGCCGCTGGGGCGCGAACCCCACTCGGTTATCGGATCGTCCTGTATAGGCGCTTCGGTAATGGGTGGCGTGTGCAATAACTCCGGCGGTGCGCTGGTGCAACGCGGCCCGGCCTATACCGAAATGTCGCTCTTTGCCCGTATAGATGAGAACGGCAAGCTGCACCTGGTCAATCACCTCGGCATTGATCTTGGCACCACGCCGGAGCAGATATTAAGTAAGCTTGATGATGAACGTGTGAAGGATACCGATGTACGCCATGATGGCCGTCACGGGCACGATCGGGATTACATCACCCGTGTGCGCGATGTTAACGCTGACACGCCGGCACGCTATAACGCCGACCCCGATCGCCTCTTTGAATCATCCGGCTGTGCCGGCAAACTGGCCGTCTTCGCCGTGCGCCTTGACACTTTTCCGGCCCAGCCGCGCCAGCAGGTTTTTTACATCGGCACCAATCAACCGGAGGTGCTGAACGAAATACGCCGTCATATGCTTAGCGACTTTACCCACCTGCCGGTCGCAGGCGAATACATGCATCGGGATATCTATGACATTGCCGAGCGTTACGGCAAAGATACCTTCCTGATGATAGACAAGCTTGGCACTGACAAAATGCCCTTCTTTTTTACCCTCAAGGGCCGTACTGACGCCCTGCTGGCAAAAGCGTCGGTGTTTAAACCCCATTTTACCGATCGCGCTATGCAAAAGCTGGGGCATCTTTTCCCCTCGCACCTGCCGCCGCGAATGAAAAGCTGGCGGGATAAGTATGAACATCATCTGCTGCTGAAAATGTCCGGTGAGGGAATAGCAGAAGCCCAGAAGTGGCTCTCGGAATATTTTACTCACGCCGAAGGGGGATTTTTTGCCTGTACCTCAGAGGAGGGCAACAAAGCTTTCCTGCACCGCTTCGCGGCGGCAGGTGCAGCCATTCGTTACCAGGCAGTACATGCGGACGACGTGGAAGATATTCTGGCACTGGATATCGCGCTACGCCGAAACGATCACGACTGGTTTGAACATCTTCCACCGGAAATCGACAGCCAGGTAATACACAAACTCTACTACGGGCACTTTTTCTGCCATGTCTTCCATCAGGATTACATCGTGAAAAAAGGGGTGGATGTGCACGCGCTCAAAGAACAGATGCTGGCATTATTACGGCAACGCGGGGCGCAGTATCCTGCCGAACATAACGTTGGGCATTTATATGACGCAGACGAGCATTTAAAACGTTTTTACCTACAAAATGATCCAACTAACAGCATGAACCCTGGTATTGGTAAAACGAGCAAGAGAAAATACTGGCGGTAACCGGTTACCTCAGGTGAACCGCATTGCCTGAGTGACAGGGGTAGCTTTAGCAGAGCTGTATTGTGCACTTTATTCGTACTACAGTAGCGCGGTGGTCAGAGAAACGTTTCTCTGGCCTGCTACCCTGAGGAGCACCCCATCATGTCTGCTGTTGATGTCTTTTCCGAAAATGCATTGATTGTACGTGATGCCATTCCTGAAGATGTTCACGCTATTGCGTCCCTGTATGCCTGGCATGTCCTTCACGGTCGTGCCTCTTTTGAAGAAGTGCCGCCCACCATTGACGAGATGCGCCAACGCATGCTTAAAACAACCAGCGAGGGGTTACCCTGGATGGTTGCTCTCTATCACGGCATTGTGGTGGGGTACTGCTACGCGACCCACTACCGCCCACGCCCGGCTTATCGTTATACCCTTGAAGAGTCGATTTACGTCGACGCCAGTATGACCGGTCGGGGGATAGGCAGCATGCTGATGGAGGCGCTGATCGCCCGCTGCGAGCAGGGACCGTGGCGCCAGATGATCGCAGTAATTGGCGACGGGCATAACAATGCGGGTTCACTTCGTCTGCACAAAAAGCATGGCTTTGAACTGGCAGGGCAGTTGCGCAGTGTGGGCTATAAAAAAGGAGACTGGCGCGACACGCTCATCATGCAGCGCCCACTCAATGACGGTGACTGGACGCTGCCGGAGTAATAAAGCACCGGGGTAACTTAATCGTTTTGCGCGGTCTGTGCGCCCTGGTTCTGCGCCATTTGCGCCGCCTTCTGACGCTTATAATCCAGTGCTGATGCTGGCACAGGCTGGACTTTTCCTGTTTCAATCCAGGTACGCAGACGGCTGGCATCGGCAAAGTGAGTAAATTTGCCGAAGGCATCCATCACCACCAGGGCAACCGGTTTATTGTTGATAACCGTGCGCATCACCAGACAGTGTCCGGCTGCATTGGTAAACCCGGTTTTGGTTAACTGAATATTCCAGTTATCGCGGTAGACCAGGTGATTGGTATTGCGAAAGGGCAGCGTATAGGCCGGACTGGAGAAGGTCGCCATGTCTTCCCGCGTGGTGCTCAGTTGCCCCAACAGCGGATACTGCTTCGTCGCAATCAGCAATTTGATTAAATCTTCCGCCGTAGAGACGTTGCGCACGGACAGCCCGGTCGGCTCAACATAGCGGGTATGCCTCATTCCCAGCGCCTGCGCTTTGGCATTCATTGCGCGAATAAAAGCACCATACCCACCGGGATAGTGGTGGGCAAGACTCGCTGCGGCACGATTCTCTGATGACATCAGGGCCAGTAATAACATCTCTTTACGGCTGATCTCGCTGTTCAGACGTACGCGGGAATAGATGCCTTTCATATCCGGCGTCTGGCTGATATCAACCTTCAGTTTTTCATCCAGCGGCAGACGCGCGTCGAGCACGACCATCGCCGTCATCAGCTTGGTGATGGAGGCAATCGGGCGAACCAGGTTGGGGTGGCTTGAATAGATAACCTTATTGGTCTGCAGATCGACAATCATCGCGCTGCCTGAGGCAATTTCCGGCTGGGCGGCGGTGGCCATAACAGGCGTTTTTGCCAGCGCAGTGTGCGCAGCAGGCAACGTGAAGAGAAGCGCGAGGCTTAATAAAGAAACACGGAATTTCGGCATGGTGTGACTTCAGAAAATTATTCAGGCACGTTATTACGCACACCGCAACTGTTCAGGAAAACAATAACAGATGCTGGCATTTGCATAATAGCCGCCAGGCTTTGCCGCCGCCACCGAAGATTCATTGCAGAAGATTGCGTTGCTGGCATTTACGCCAGCAACGCCGGAAGTCAGAACAGACGATAGCCATAGCCCCACAGGATAACCGTCAGCGCCAGCAACACTTCAAGCACCAGCACGCCGATAGCCAGTGTGGAACTGGAAAAACTCAGACCCTCTTCCCGATTAATATTAAGGAAAGTTGGTATCCCCACATACAAAAGATAACCGGTATAAAACAGTGCCACGGTTCCAGCCAGCGCGCACAGCCAGACCAGCGGGTAAAGTGCCACAATTCCGCTTACGAACAGCGGCGTTGCAACATAACCGGCGAAGACCATACACCGCGCCAGCGAGGGCCGCTGGGGATAGTTGCGCGCCATCCACCAGATAACCCGCCCCATCACCGCAACACCCGCCAGCATTAAGGCATAAAAGATCACGGCAAGAGACAACCCTGTTAGTCCACTTAAAGGGACAACGTTGTTATCGCCGAAATTCCAGCCGATCTGTGTGGTGCCGATAAAGGCGCAAATAACAGGAATGGCCGCCATGATGAGCACATGGTGGGTGTAGTGATGCGAAACGGTTTCGTTTTCGCCTTTAATAGCATGCATTTCACGATCGGGATGGGAAAAGAGTCCCCAAACATGGTTCATAACGCCCCCTTGCTGACTGCCCGAACTACAACATAACGAGTATAAGCCACTTTATGGTTAATTTATGCACACATTGTTTAATTTATGTACAGCTTAAAAATAGCGGCCCTGCGGGATCAATTCATTGGGTGTATGCTTATGGGGACAAACAGGAGAGTGGTTTACTATGGATATCAATACCCTTATCAGTCAGTACGGCTACGCCGCCCTGGTGGTTGGCAGCGTCGCCGAAGGTGAAACGATTACCCTGCTCGGCGGCGTGGCGGCGCATCAGGGACTGCTGAAATTTCCGCTGGTGGTCGCTGCCGTGGCGCTTGGTGGCATGATTGGCGATCAACTACTTTATCTGCTCGGTCGCCGCTACGGAATGAACATACTGCGCCGTTTTAAAAAGCATCAGAACAAAATTGAAAAAGCGCAACGGCTCATCAACCGCCGCCCCTGGCTGTTTGTCATAGGCACACGTTTTATGTATGGCTTTCGAATCATCGGGCCGATCCTTATTGGCGCAAGTCACCTGCCGCCAAAAATTTTCCTGCCGCTTAACATTTTTGGCGCTATCGTCTGGGCGCTGATTTTTACCACCCTGGGCTATGTGGGTGGAGAAGTGATTGGCCCCTGGCTGCATCAGTTCGACCAGCACGCCAAACGCTTAATCTGGCTGGTGCTGGCCGTGATACTGGTTTTCTCCGTTCGCTGGTGGTTTCGCCGCCGACAGAAAAAACAGCGCGCCCGTGGGTCAGATGAGTAGCTAGCGGGTGGCGTTAAACTGCGGATTCGCCAGCATAAAGCCGCCATCAACAATAAAGGATTGACCGGTGGTATAGCTGGCATGTTCAGAGCACAGCCAGGCCACGAGGCTTGCTATTTCTGCCGTTTTACCGGGTCTGGCGAGAGGAATGATTGGCATTGAACCGGGTGTGGCATCCTCATCACTCATGTCGTTCATCGGGGTCGCTATAGCCCCCGGTGCGACCGCATTAACCAGTATGTTGTCACTAACAAGCTCAAGGGCCATCGATTTGGTCAACCCACCCAGCGCATGTTTGGCTGCCGTATAGGCGCTGGCTTCGGGCAGCGGCGTGTGTTCATGCACCGAGGTAATATTCACAATACGCCCCCCCTGCCCCTGTTTTACCATCTGGCGTGCCGCAAGTTGTGAGCACAGCATGGCCCCTTCCACGTCGACCGTGAAAATCTTGCGCCAGTCATCAAGGGTGACGTCAAGAAACGGCGCTTTTGTCATTGCCCCGGCGTTATTAACCATCACGTCGATGCGCCCGAACTGGCGAATCAGCTCGTCTATGGCCTCTGCCCCCTCAGGAAGATGACTCAAATCGAGTTGAATGGTACGTACCTGTCTGCCCCGGGACTCCACTTCACGGGCGGTATCAAGCGCCCCCTTTTCGTCTGAGTGCCAGGTAATACCAACGTCAAAACCCTGGTCTGCCAGCATAAGCGCGCACGCTTTGCCAATACCTGAATCTGCTGCGGTCACAATCGCAACTTTTTGCGTCGTCATCGTGCTCTCCGGTTTTTCAGTTAAAGGCTAAGTATAGAAAAAAAGCATAATCCGGGGGGGTTGCTACACTTTGCGGTGAGTGATCGAAAAAAAGGGAGATAAGACTATGTTGAAATTACTGTTATGGGCCGTTTTGATTATTTTTATTATTGGGCTTTTGGTGGTGACCGGCGTATTTAAAATGATTTTCTGATGTGATTCGCCCTCCCGTTCGGGAGGGCGTTGCTCCGCCCCGTTAACCCGCAGCACGCCCTACTCTGCCTCGCGCATTATGGTTCACTTATCAGTATGGTTACCTGCAAAGGCTGATTACAAAGCCTGAATGACTTTTGCAATCTCTGCTGAGGTCTTAAGAGTACGGATCTGTTCAAACACACCCTGTGATTCATCGTACTCTTTGCGCAGATAGCCCAGCCACTGCTTGATACGCGCCACATGGTATAACCCCGTGTCCCCTTGCTTTTCAAGACGGGTATATTTTTGCAGTAGCAACACAACCTCAGGCCAGGGCATACGCGGCGCGTTATATTTCACCACCCGGCTGAGATTAGGAATATTGAGCGCTCCACGCCCAATCATTACGGCGTCGCAGCCGGTGGCGACCATACACGCCTGCGCACTTTGCCAGTCCCAGATTTCGCCGTTGGCAACAACCGGAATGGAGAGACGCTGGCGAATTTCACCGATGGCCTGCCAGTTGATACGCTCGGCTTTATAACCATCCTCTTTTGTACGCCCGTGCACCACCAGCTCAGAGGCACCCGCCTGCGCTACCGCGTCGGCAATCTCAAACTGACGCTCACCGCTGTCCCAGCCGAGCCGGACTTTCACCGTGACTGGCAGATGCGAAGGGACGGCTTCACGCATGGCTTTCGCGCCGCGATAAATCAGTTCGGGATCTTTTAACAGCGTGGCCCCGCCGCCGCTGCCGTTCACCATCTTAGAGGGGCAACCACAGTTCAAATCCACGCCCCAGGAGCCCAACGCCACCGCACGCGCCGCGTTTTCCGCCAGCCACTCCGGATATTGTCCCAGCAGTTGTACGCGCACCAGGGTGCCCGAGGGGGTGCGACTCTGGTGCTGGAGTTCAGGACAGATGCGATAAAATACTTTGCTGGGCAAAAGCTGGTCGACCACACGTACAAACTCGGTAATACAGTGATCGTAGTCGTTGACCTCGGTCAGCAGCTCCCGCACCAGCGAATCGAGCACACCTTCCATCGGCGCCAGTAACACGCGCATATCTTGCCCCTGAAAAAAAGAGGCGCCATAGTAGCGCCTCTTTTCAGGGGAAGGAAGCCTAACGCCCTCTACTTCAGCACCGGCCAGTAAGCTTTGTTCGCCTCAATTAAGGCATCCAGCACTTTACGCGCCTTCTTCGCATCAATGATGGTGCGGTTCAGGGTCAGCGCCTGTAGCGCTTTGGTGTAAGAGCCTTCAAACCAGGCCTCCACCGTCAGACGCTCGTAAGCGAACTGCTGTTCGATCATCCCTTTATAGAAGGTCGGAATTTTACCCACACCGTAAGGACGCGGGCCGTTGCTGCCAATCTCCGCCGTCAGTTCTACCATCACGTCATCATCAAGATTTTCGACAAGGCCGTTATTCGGCACCATAACAATAAATTTTTTCTTCAGGTTGAAGGCTATCGCTTCAGCCAGCTCTACGATCATGTCGCCGTGGGCGTCGTTATGCACCACATGGACGTTGCGGGTCGTTCCTTCCGCTACCGCAGTTCGGCACTCCTCAAATACCCGTTTCTCACGACCGTTAATCACTTCGTTGGCACGTGTAAAGTTCGGGTCAAGTTTTGAGAATTTATACTCCGGGTAGAGGTAGTACTGAAGATAGGTATTTGGCAGATAGTCCGGAAAATCGCGGAGCATATCGGCCACAGCGGCGTAGGTATCGAGCCAGGACTGATCGCGTTGCTCGGCATCCGCCGGAATAAAGCCATTCTTCGCAATATACGCTTTCAGCTCAGGCGCCAAATCATGCCCGTTTTCATCATAAAGATGGGTGAACCAGCCAAAGTGGTTAAGACCAAAATAGACCGGATCAAAGGTTGCCGGATCGCGCCCCAGCAGACGCCCGTAGGAGCGCAGCAGATTGACCGGCTGATCGCAGATGTTCAGGATACGATCGTCATCAGGGAAGCGTTTATTCAGCGCATCGGCCACAATTGCCGCCGGGTTGGTGTAGTTCAGGATCCAGGCACGGGGCGATCGTGCGCGGACATCCTGCACTAATTCAATCATGTCACGAATGGAACGCATACCATAGGCAAAGCCGCCCGCGCCGCAGGTTTCCTGGCCTATGACTCCCAGACTCAGCGGGATTTTTTCGTCTTTTTCACGCATGGCATAACCGCCGGTGCGCATCTGGCAGAAGATGAAGTCCATATCGGCGAAAGCGATCTCTTTATCACCGGTATAAACAAACTCCAGCTCAGGATACTCTTCGCGGAAAAGCACTTTGGCATATTCGCCAATAACAGCCTGACGCTCTTCATTAACATCGAACATCACCAGTTTTTTTAACGGCAGACGCTCTTTGAGTTTACAGAGGGCTTTTAATAAACCCGGTGTCCATGTGGAGCCGCCACCGACTAATACAATATTAAATGTTTTCATATCATCTGTTCTCTTATTGCGTCTGTTGAACAAGTAAGTGCTGTTTTACGGCACTGGCAATACTCTCGACCTGCGGGCCGTAAATAACCTGAATATCGTTTTTTGTTGCGCGAACAAATCCGCTCGCACCACTTTGTTTAAGCTGTTTCTCATCAACTTTCTGCATATCGACAATTTTCACCCGCAGACGGGTAAAGCAGCAGTCGACATTCTGGATATTTTCCCGCCCCCCAAGACCGGCAATAATTTGTTCTGTTGCAGCGTCACCTTTGACTGATTCATTGGGGGTCAGGGAAGCGTTATCCTCTTCTTCACGCCCCGGCGTTCTGGCGTTGGTGCGTAAAATTATCCACTTAAAGGCGAAGTAATAGACCGGGGCCCAGATACAGCCGAGCAGTAAATCAAACCACCAGTGGGTCTTGGTTCCACCCAGCACGCCAAAGACCATAAAGTCGATAAACCCGCCCTGAATATTGCCGATCATCACCTGGAGCAGTTGCGCACTGGCAAAAGAGAGACCGGACATAATCGCATGGAATAAAAACAGCAGCGGCGAGACAAAAATAAAGCTGAACTCCAGCGGCTCAGTGATGCCAGTGGTAAAGGAGGCCAGCGCTCCCGCCAGCATCAGGGCTTTCACACGTTGTTTATGCTCGGGCTTCGCACAGCGGTAGATAGCCAGCGCCGCGGCGGGCAGACCGAACATCATGACCGGAATTTTCCCCTGCGCCAGGAATCGGGTTGCTTCGCGCACTATGTCATCGGCCAGCGCGCCAGGGTGGGCAAGCGCATAATTGAAAATGGAGAGCGCCCCGATAACGCTTTCGTTATTCACATGCACCATGCCGCCGACAGGGGTAAAGCGTACGGTCTCGTTGAGAATGTGGTGTAAACCGGTTGGGATCAGGATGCGTTCAGTAAACGCATAAATAAAGGTGCCAAAGGGCCCGGACTCACCAATAAATTGCCCGAGGTGAATGATGGCGTTTGCGATATATGGCCAGATTAGCGACATCAGCACACCGACAATGGGCAGGACAATCACGGTAATAATGGGAACAAAGCGACGGCCACCAAAATAGGCGATGGCCGCCGGGAGTTTAATCGTATAAAAACGGTTGTGCAGAATAACGGTAATCAGGCCGGCAATAACCCCGCCAAGCACACTCATCTGGTAAGAAAATATGCCCAGCGTGCTGGCAAATTCAGCGGAATACATTACCGCATCGGCCTGGCTGTAGCCTTTTTCCATTAATGCAGCGACTGAGGTAGTTTGCGGCGTTAAACCTTGCGCCAGTAAGCTGTAATTCACACCCACATGGAAGGTAATAAAACCGATAACCGCCGCGAGAGCTGCCGTGGGTTTTTCATCACGCGCAAGGCCAATGGCCGCAGCAATCGCAAACAGCAGCGGGAGATTACCAAAGAGCGCCCCGGCGACCTTGCGAATAAAGCCAATGACCTGTTGCATGGCCTCAGCGTGAATAATACTTTCACCGACAATCGCCGGATTCTGTAATGCCGCCGCAAGGCCGAGGAATATCCCCGCTGCGGCGATCACGGAAATGGGCATCATCAATGCCTTTCCTAAATCCTGAAGAAACTCACCCGTCCGACGCATTGTTATTTTCCTTATGGGTACTGGCTGAACATAGTCAGAGTATAGTCAGTATCAATGTATAGTTGTCTAGCCCACTAATTTTAAAACGCGGTGCGGATCACAAACCTGGCCTCCCGGGCCTCAGGGACGGGCGGCAGTCAGCGTGAAACGGTAGTGCTGTTGGTTGTAGTAAATTTCTGAGAGCTCAAACGGCGTATCTTCGCGCAGAAAGGCCACTGAGGTGGCGTGCAGCACGGGTTCATCGCGATTGATGCCCAACATATCGCGAACGTTTTGCGACGGTAGCTCAGCGCGGATCTCCTTTTCCGAGCGCTCGACGGTAAAACCTTTACGGCTGATATAGGCATATTTTGAGCGGTTAAGATCCGCCTCACTGAGATCCTCAAAGGGGTGGGTAATCATCCAGGATTGTTCAAAAACAAACGGAATATCCCCTACGAGGCGCAGGCGCTGCATAAACCACACCTCACTGTCAGGCGCAATCCGCAGCTTCCCGGCTATCTCCCCGCAAGCGGGCTGGCGCAAGAGGCAAATCAGGCGGTTGATAACCGGCTCATCAAGCCCCAGCGTCGCCTCACTGGAAGAGAGATGTCTGTCCAGGGGCAGCGAGATGCGCACGTTTTTGCCTGACTGCACCACGAACGTCCCCTGCCCCCGGCGACGCTCCACTTTGCCCTGTCGCACCAGATAGTCCACCGCTTTGCGCGCCGTCATGCGGGAAATAGCAAACTGCTGGCAAAGCTCATTCTCTGAGGGGATGACATCGCCAGGCTTCAGCGAACCGGCGGCGATTTTCCCGGTAAGATAGTGTTCAAGCTGTAAATAGACTGGCACGGTGGAATGTTTGTCGATCATTGGCGCAACTCCCTCTTTCATTCCGGTATGGTAGCCACAGCCGCGCAAAGTGACAACGTTTGTCCACCCTGTGCGATGTTCAGGTACTCTCCACCTTTTCGCAAACCGGATCACAATTTGGCATACGAATTTACTCATCCCCTTGTGTTGCATTGAATATTCTTTTTGGCAGTGCTAGGTTTTAACTGCATTACGCTTGTTACCGACTATCGGGCAAAACCTAAATGCAGACTGAGAGGCAAAACTGCCTGTATCTGTATTTATGTCTTGCCCGTTTTTGTTTTCAGGAGTTGGCGATGCTGGTCAAACAAATATTAAATAATAATGTTGTCAGCGCAGTGGATGAGGATGGCCTGGAGGTTATTCTAACCGGTCGTGGACTGGGGTTTAATACCCACAACGGTGCCAGCATCAATCGCGATGCGATTGATAAAATATTCCGGCTGGAAGATTCACAAATTTCAGCCCGATTTAAAGATCTGGTCAGTGAAGTACCGGTGGATATTTTGCAGATCACGGCGGATATCATCACTCACGCCCGCAGCGTGCTCAATCATAAGCTCAGTGAGGGGTTATACGTCACCCTCGCCGATCACCTGCATTTTGCGCTGCAACGCCAACAAAATAATGAAGTTTTACCTAACCCCCTGGAGTGGGAAGTACGCCATTTTTACACTGCGGAATACGCCATTGGTCGCCAGGCTTTGGGGATGATTGTCGCCCGCACCGGCATGCTGCTACCGGACAGCGAGGCGTGCAGTATCGCTCTGCATATTGTGAATGCCGGACTCAATGACACCTTAGGAAAAACCACGCAGATCACGCGGCTTATTTATCAGTTACAGAATATTGTGAAGTACTTTTTTAATATTCCGCTTGATGAACATAGTCTCAATTACCAGCGGTTTATTACGCATCTGAAGTTTTTTGCGCAACGGGTGATTGATGGTGTGGTGTTAAATAATGACGATGAAGAATTCTTTGCACTGGTACAGCGACGCTATCAGGCGACACTGAAATGTGTCGAAGCCATCAACGAATTCGTCACCAGACATTATCACCACACCATGAGCAACTCGGAAAAACTCTACCTGACGGTGCATATTGAAAATATTGTGCAGCGGACGGTGCCCGACGCAGGGAAAGTTTAAAATGTTAAGTTATACGCAAAATAATTCGGGCTACAGGAAGGCGGCGACGCAGTAAATCTCCAGGAGCTTACATTGGTAAGTGACTGGGGTGAACGAGGAAAGCCAACGCATCTGTAGCACGAAGGATGAAGCGTATAAATTCCATCCAGGCTTGTTACTGTTTAATCAGGCAAACCCCAGAGGAAACAAAGTCCCGGTGTAAACCGGTCATTGTGGATGAAGTCGGCTTTTGACTTCAGTCTGGAGGAATTTTTATGGATTATCAGGACACGGCTCGCCAGATCCTTAACAGGATTGGCGGCAAAGAGAACGTACTCTCACTGTTTCACTGCATCACCCGCCTGCGTTTTCTGCTCAAAGAGAACGACAAGGCCGACCGTGCCGCCCTGGAAGCACTTGAAGGCGTGATGGGGGTCAATATCTCCGGCGACCAGTTCCAGCTCATTATTGGCAACAACGTCGAACCCTTATGTAAAGCCCTTCTGGCCGAACTTCCTGAACTGGACAATGCGGCCCGCCCGACCAAACGGCGTAACCCGATTTCGGTCATCTTCGAAGGGCTGTCGAGCATTTTCTCCCCTGTCATCCCTGCTATTGCCGGGGCCGGTATTCTCAAAGGCTTGCTGGCGCTGATGGTAGCGATGAAGTGGGTAGATACCGGCAATCAGACCTATCAGATCCTGCTCGCGGTCAGCGATGGCGTGTTCTACTTCCTGCCCTTCGCGCTGGCGTTCAGCGCAGCAAAGAAGTTTGGTGCCAATCCCTACGTCGCTGTGGCGCTCACCGCCGCGCTGTTTCACCCGGCAATTCAGACCCTGTTCAAGGCGGGCGGGCCGGTTAGCTTTATTGGTTTACCCGTGCCCACCGTCAATTACGCCTCAACCGTGATCCCGATTCTGTTTGCCGTCTGGCTGTTGAGTTACGTTGAGCGTCTTGTCGACCGCGTTATGCCCGGCCCGCTGAAAACCATGTTCGTCCCGCTGCTTTGTCTGCTCATCGTGACTCCCATTACCCTCATCGCCATCGGCCCGGTGGGAATTTATGCCGGTAACGCGCTCTCAGGCGGCATCATCTGGATGGTGGAGAACATGGGGATCGTGGCAGGCATTGTGGTGGGCGGCACGCTGTCGTTGATTATTATCACCGGTATGCACTACGTGATCGTCCCCATCATGATCAACAACATCAGTACCATCGGCTTCGACCCGATTAAAATCCTCTTTTACATCGCCAACCTCGGACAGGCCGGTGCCGCCTTCGGCGTCTTCCTGCGCGCCCGCGATAAAAAACTCAAATCGCTGGCACTGACCACCAGCTTTAGCGCCGCGATGGGGATCACCGAACCGGCGATGTACGGGGTCAATATCCGCTATAAACGTCCCTTTGCGGCCGCATTGATTGGCGGGGCCTGCGGCGGCGCGTTTGCCATGGCGATGGGAGTGAAAACCTACGCCTTCGCCTTGAGCGGCCTGCCGGGTATTCCAGGTCTGGTCGGCCCCACCTTCTTATGGGCGCTGGTCAGTATTGCCATCTCGTTTGTCGGCGCCGCCATCATCACCGTCATCATCGGTTTTGAAGAGACCACCCAGCCGGTGGTCGCAGGGGTCAGCGCGATGCCCCTTGCCCGGTCAGAAGAGACCCTGTTTGCCCCGGTCAGCGGTGAGCTGAAAGCGCTGAACACACTCAGCGATCCGGTCTTTGCCGACGAAATTTTCGGCAAAGGGCTGGCGATTTACCCCACCACCGGTGAGCTGCGTTCACCGAGTAACGGCAAAGTCGAGTCCCTCTTTGAAACCCACCATGCGCTGGCGCTGCAAAGCGATACCGGGGCGGAGATCCTCATTCACATCGGGATCGACACCGTGAAGCTGGGCGGCAGGCACTTCACCAGCCATATCGAAGCCGGGCAGTTTGTGGAAGCGGGCGAGCTGCTGATCACCTTCGATCTCGATGCACTCAAGGCGGAAGGCATTGACCCAAGCGTCATCCTGGTGGTGACCAACAGCGAACGTTACGGCGATATCAGCCCGGTCAAAGCGAAAGGCGATGTCGCCAGCCGCGACGAATTTCTGACACTGACCGCATCTGCGGCATGAGGAGTAAGCGCATGACATTTTCTAAATCATTTCCGGAAGGGTTTATGTGGGGTGGCGCGACGGCGGCAAATCAGCTTGAAGGGGCGTGGAACGTCGGGGGTAAAGGGCTGTCGGTCTCTGATGTTTATACCTTTGACATCAACACCCCAAAAGCACGCTGGCTCGACCAGTGGCTGGGCATGACCCACGCGCAGGTGCGCGAAGCACAGGATCCGAACAGCACGAAGTACTATCCAAAACGTAAAGGCAACGACTTCTATCATCATTTTAAAGAGGACATCGCCCTCTTTGCCGGCATGGGCTTTAAATGCTTTCGCATGTCGATAGCCTGGACCCGCCTCTTCCCGCGCGGTGACGAAACCACGCCTAACGAAGCCGGGCTGAAGTTCTATGATGAGGTGTTTGATGCCCTGCATTCACACGGCATCGAGCCCATTGTGTCGCTCTCTCACTATGAAATGCCGCTGGCGCTGGTGACTGATTATGGTGGCTGGCCCAATCGCGAGGTGGTCGATTTCTATGTGCGCTTCGCGACCACCTGCTTTACCCGTTATCGCAAAAAAGTGAAGTACTGGATGACCTTCAACGAGATCAACTGCGTGAAGCACCATCCTTACGTCAGTGTAGGCGTTATTGAAGAAGACAACCCGCACCTTGAGCAGGATAAATACCAGGGCGCGCACCATCAGTTTGTGGCCAGTGCTCTGGCGACCAAAGCCTGCCATCAGATCATTCCCGGCTCGAAGGTCGGCTGCATGATAAGCTACCAGATGCTCTACCCGCACAGCTGCCACCCGGATGATTTGCAGGCCTGCGAAGAGATGCAGCGCGTGTCGCTGTTCTTCAGTGATGTCCAGGCCCGCGGCTACTACCCGGCGTACACCGACCGCATGCTGGCCGAAAAAGGGGTCACGCTGCAAAAAGTGGTCGGCGACGATGAGATCCTGCGCCAGCACCCGGTGGATTTCGTGTCATTCAGCTATTACATGTCCAGCACCGTCAGCGCGCACCCGGAAAAACTGGAAGGGGCCGAGGGCAATCTTATCACCGGCGGCATCCGTAACCCGCACCTGCCCACCAGCCAGTGGGGCTGGCAGATTGACCCCAAAGGGCTGCGTCTGGCGCTCAACCAACTCTATGACCGCTATCAGAAGCCGCTGTTTATTGCCGAAAATGGCCTGGGCGCGGTGGATACCGTTAACGCCGATGGCTCCATCAACGACGATTACCGCATTGAGTACCTGCGCCTGCACATTGAGCAAATGCAGGAGGCGCTGGCCGACGGCGTGGATCTCTTTGGCTACACCTGGTGGGGGCCGATTGACGTGGTCAGTGCGGGCACGGCGCAAATCTCCAAACGCTACGGGTTTATCTATGTTGACCAGGACGACATGGGCAATGGCACCCAGAAGCGGTCCCTGAAAAAGAGCTACCACTGGTACAAAAAAATGATTGCCTCCAATGGCGAAGATTTAACAGATTAAGGAGTGAATATGTCTGTTTTCCCGAAAGATTTTTTATGGGGCGGTGCGATTGCCGCCAACCAGGCGGAGGGCGCATGGAATGTGGACGGCAAAGGGCCCTCCATCTCCGATGTGGTACGCGGCGGGATTGCCTCCGGCAAACACGATGCGGTAATCGATCCCACTAAGTATTACGCCAGCCATGAAGCCGTGGATTTCTACCACCACTACAAAGAAGACGTGGCGCTGTTCGCCGAAATGGGCTTCAAATGCTTTCGCACCTCCATTGCCTGGACGCGCATCTTTCCGCGCGGGGATGAGACTACCCCTAACGAAGCCGGTCTGCAGTTCTACGATGACCTGTTCGATGAGCTGCTGAAATACGGCATTGAGCCGGTTATCACCCTTTCTCACTACGAGACGCCGCTGGCGCTTTATCAGGAGTACGGCGGCTGGAAAAACCGCAAGCTGGTGACCTTCTTCACCCGCTACTGCGAGGTGGTGTTTACCCGCTATCGCGAGAAGGTCAAATACTGGATGACCTTCAACGAACTGAACAACATGAACCGCATGCCCTTTGCCACTGGTGCCGTTGACCCCAGTGCCACGCCGCAGGAGCTCTACCAGGCGAACCACCATCAGTTTGTGGCCAATGCGCTCGCCAACAAGCTGTGCCACGAGATTATCCCGAACGCGCAGATTGGCTGCATGCTGTCACTGAGTACCGTCTACCCGGCGACCTGCAACCCGGAAGATATCTTCTCGACCATGCAGCTGCGCCGCCGTTCGCTGTTCTACTCGGATGTAATGATGCTCGGTGAGTACCCGGCATGGACGCCGCGCCTGTTCCGCGAACAGAACATTGCGCTGTCCATCGAGGAGGGTGACCTGGAGTTAATCGCCAACTACCCGTCCGATTATCTCGGTTTTAGCTATTACCGTAGCGTCCTGCATCAGGCTGGGGGAGAATTTCGCATCGACACCGGGGGCACCGTTGGTCAGGACAACCCTTACCTTGAAAAAACCGCCTGGGGCTGGCCGATTGACGCCAAAGGGTTTCGTCTCGTCTGTAATGAGCTGGCGGACAGATACCGTAAGCCGCTTTTTATTGTGGAGAACGGCTACGGCGGCGTGGATGAACCGGATGAAAAGGGTGTTATCAACGATACGGCACGCATCGATTATGGCCGACAGCATATCCGCGAAATGGCGGAGGCCGTCGCCGATGGCTGCAACATCATGGGCTACACCTGGTGGGGACCGATTGATATCGTCAGCGCCGGGACCGGCGAGATGAAAAAGCGTTATGGCTTTATCTATGTCGACAAAGATAACGACGGAAAAGGCACGCTGAAACGCAGTAAAAAACGCAGCTTTGACTGGTATAAACAGGTTATCGCCAGCAACGGCGAAACGCTGTAAGGTAATGACGGAGCGGGAAATTCCTGCTCCATACCTTTACCAATACCGACAAGGCTACCGCAATGAACACATGGCATTTGGTCGATCCTGAACTACGCCCCGCTTTGGCCGACAGCCGCCCTCTTCCCCTGACTCAGGATGCCCTGGTGATCCTTCGCCAACAGCGGCAGCAGGCTGCGCTGGCCAATGTGCAGGCGTTCAGAGAGGCCGGGGTAAATGTGGTTGAGTATGTTGTAACTACTGCCACTTCCGTTCGGGTTTGTGTTATTTCACCTGCCACATCTGGCAAAGAGAGAATGGGGATTTTGCATATTCACGGCGGCGGCCATCTGCTCGGTAGCCCGGAACAATCCCTCTCGCTCACCTGTGCGACCGCTTTGCAACACGATTGCGTGGTTGTCTCAGTGGATTACCGACTGGCGCCCGAAACTGTCTTTCCGGGTTCGCTGGAGGATTGCTACACCGCCCTGGTCTGGATGACAGAACAGGCTGAAAGCCTCGGCATTCACCCCCAGCATATTGGCCTGATGGGTGACAGCGCCGGTGCCGGCCTTGCCGCGTCGCTGACACTGCTGACACGGGATCGCAACGGCCCTCGCCTCGCCTTTCAGAACCTGATGTTCCCGATGCTCGACGATCGCACGGTGACAGAAGAAAACCCGAACCCGGTGACCGGAGAATTCGTCTGGACGCGGGAGTACAACCGTTTTGGCTGGGCCTCGCTGTTGGGCTGTGCGCCGGGGTCGGAAGGTGTCTCGCCCTATGCCGCACCTGGTCGGGCAACGGACCTGGCTCACCTGCCGCCCACCTGGCTTGGCGTCGGTACCCTGGATCTGTTTCTCGATGAGAACCTTCGCTTTGCCAAGGGGTTGATTCGCGCGGGCGTGGCGGTTGAGATGAATGTCTGGCCGGGAGCATACCATGGGTTTAGTTCAGACCCGGTCGCCCGTGTGGCGCAGCGGGCACGCGAACAGCGGCAGACGTGGATAGCGCAGTTCAGGCCGACACAGGGGTAAGATTTACTCAGCGTCGGCCCTCTTCCTAAAGGCTGAGGAATCACCAGTAATATTACGTATTACAGCGATAACACAGCGCCATGAGAACACAACAGTTAAAGCGATGACTGGGTCCGGCTGAAAATCGACGAAGCGTATCCGTAAGGCCGGGGCGACGCGCAGGGATGCGCGGCGAGGGCGACTTTACAGGGACGTTACCTTCGCCCGTCCCCGATTAGCCTGAAGGAATATGCGTAGTGGACCGCGAAGCGGCGATTTTCGTGGCCGGGAGCCCGGGTCGCCAGGGCGGTGGCGGTGAACCGCCCTGGCACGTTCACAGGTCCTGGCGTTATAGAAAAGCAAGGAACTTAAGGTGAACGGAATGACCACCAGAGCCGCATGTTTCCCCTCACCCTTACCCTCTCCCCAAAGAGGAGAGGGGACTGTCCGTGCTCGTATTATTTTGTAGCGATCCCTCAACCGCAGGGACGAGGGTAACAACCGGCACCGTACTAAACCCCATAAAAAAGCCCTGCACGCTGGCAGGGCTTGTTATCAGGCGTTCGCCGCAGGTTTACGCGGGCGAGGACGGCGCGGTTTTTCCCCCGCGGGTTTTCCGTCCTGAGAGCGGGCTGGTTTTGCCGCCGCTTTCGGTGCGCCGCCGTCATTACGACGTGGCTGCTGACTACGACCGCCGCCGCCCTGACCGCGTCCTCCGCGGCCCTGACCCTGGCTCTGGCGACCGTTCACAATCGGCTCTGCCTTAATGGAGGGATCCGGCTCGTAACCCGGCAGGGCGATACGTGGGATCTCTTTTTTCAACAGGCGTTCGATATCACGCAGCAGTTTATGCTCATCCACGCAGACCAGCGACAGCGCTTCACCGGTGGCCGCCGCACGACCGGTACGGCCAATACGGTGCACGTAATCTTCCGGCACGTTCGGCAATTCATAGTTCACCACGTGTGGCAGCTCTTCAATATCCAGACCACGGGCCGCGATATCGGTCGCGACTAATACGCGAATGTCGCCGGATTTGAAGTCAGCCAGCGCACGGGTACGCGCCCCCTGGCTCTTGTTGCCGTGGATAGCCGCGCTGCGAATGCCGTCTTTGTTCAGCTGTTCAGCAAGGTGGTTTGCGCCATGTTTAGTACGGGTAAAGACCAGCACCTGCTGCCAGTTGCCTTCGCCAATCATCTGCGACAGCAGTTCACGTTTACGCTTTTTATCGACCATATGAACGTGCTGGGTCACCTGCTCCGAAGCGGTATTGCGACGCGCAACTTCAATTTCCAGCGGGTTATGCAGCAGCTTTTCGGCCAGACCTTTGATGTCGTCAGAGAAGGTGGCGGAGAACAACAGGTTCTGACGACGCGCCGGCAGTTTAGCCAGCACGCGACGAATATCGTGGATGAAGCCCATATCCAGCATACGGTCGGCTTCATCGAGTACCAGAATCTCTACGCTGTCCAGTTTGACGGCATTCTGGTGCTCTAAATCGAGCAAACGGCCCGGCGTTGCGACGAGGATATCGACGCCACTGCGCAGCTTCATCATTTGCGGGTTAATGCTCACGCCGCCGAACACGACCATCGAGCGCACGTTCAGATATTTGCTGTAATCGCGCACGTTTTCGCCAATCTGTGCGGCGAGTTCACGGGTCGGGGTGAGGATCAGGGCACGAACCGGACGACGCCCTTTCACATGCGGCTCTTTCTGAACCAGACGTTGCAGCAACGGCAGCGTAAAGCCCGCGGTTTTTCCGGTGCCGGTCTGGGCGCTTGCCATCAGGTCGCGACCATCCAGTACCGCAGGAATAGCCTGCTGTTGAATAGGGGTTGGCTCGCGGTAGCCCTGCTCTTCTACTGCACGCAGGATTTCCGGGTTAAGGCCAAGGGAATCAAAAGACATAACAACTCCGCACCGCCCCGACCATAACAGGTGTAGTTTTCGAGGAGATAATAGTGTGACAGATGACAAAAACCACAATGCCATGAAGCGGCGGAGTGTAGCAGCTTTTGTGATACAGCGCATAAAATACTGCTGTTCTTAACCCTGATGAGATATTTCTCCCCGGCCGGAGAGCAATAAACCGCTGCAGGTTGCTGGACAAGGTGAAAAATTAACCATAAAGTTAATCAATCGATTGATTAATTTTTTTACGGCAGCAACCTATGCACTCCACAACCAGTAAAGGGGAGCTGGCCCGCAACCAGCTTATCAATGCCGCACTCGCGCAGTTTGGTGAGTATGGCCTGCATGCCACCACACGTGATATTGCCGCGCAGGCGGGGCAAAACATTGCCGCTATTCCTTATTACTTCGGCTCGAAAGAGGATTTATATCTCGCCTGTGCCCAGTGGATCGCGGATTTTATTAGTGAGCACTTTCGCCCTCATGCCCAGGCCGCTGAGGCCCTTTTCACTGCGGAGCACCCTGACAAAGCGGCAATGCGGGAACTTATTCATCAGGCCTGCCGCAATATGATCATGTTGTTGACCCATGACGACACGCTCAACCTGAGTAAATTTATCTCGCGCGAGCAGCTCTCACCCACCCGCGCCTACCAGCTCGTCCATGATCAGGTGATTGCCCCGCTGCACAGTCATCTCACCCGACTTATCGCCGCCTGTACGGGGCGTGATGCCACGGATACCCAGACTATCCTGCACACCCATGCGCTGATTGGGGAGATCCTCGCCTTTCGTCTGGGGCGTGAAACCATTTTGCTGCGTGCGGGATGGACGCAGTTTGATGAGGAAAAAGCAGACCTAATCTGCCAGGTCATTACCTGTCACATCGATCTTATTCTTACTGGATTAACAAGGAGCAAAGCCTGATGAAAAAGCCCGTTGCGGTGGCGTTACTCGTGGTTATCCTGCTGGCGGCCCTTGGCGGCGGCTGGATGTGGTATCAAAGCCGTCAGGAGGAGGGCCTGACGCTGTATGGCAATGTTGACATTCGCACGGTGAATCTGAGCTTTCGTGTCGGTGGACGGCTGGCCTCCCTGACCGTCGACGAAGGGGATGCCATTAAAGCCGGGCAGTCGCTCGGCACCCTGGATAAAGCCCCTTACGAGAACGCGCTGCTGCAGGCAAAAGCCGGTGTCTCTACTGCTCAGGCTAAATATGACCTCGTGACGGAGGGCTATCGTAACGAAGAGATAGCTCAGGCAGCGGCTGCGGTTAAACAGGCGCAGGCTGCATTCGACTACGCGCAGAACTTTTACCAGCGCCAGCAAGGGTTGTGGAAAAGCCGTACCGTCTCCGCCAACGATTTAGAAAACGCCCGCTCATCGCGCGATCAGGCGCGTGCCAGCCTGAAATCAGCCCAGGACAAACTCAGCCAGCTCCGCAGCGGGAACCGGCCACAGGAGATTGCGCAGGCAAAAGCGAGCCTGGAACAGGCCCAGGCGCAACTGGCTCAGGCGCAACTGGATTTACAGGATACGCAGCTTATCGCTCCGTCAGAAGGTACCCTGCTGACTCGTGCCGTGGAGCCGGGCAGTATGTTAAGCGCCGGCAGTACCGTACTCACCCTGTCGCTGACCAGACCGGTCTGGGTGCGCGCTTACGTTAACGAGGTCAGCCTGCATCAGGCCGCGCCCGGTAACAGCGTACTGCTTTATGTCGACGGTCGCCCTGACAGACCCTACCACGGCAAAATTGGTTTTGTTTCCCCGACGGCTGAATTCACACCAAAGACCGTGGAGACACCGGATTTGCGCACCGACCTGGTCTACCGCCTGCGTATCATTGTGACCGATGCCGATGAGGGGTTGCGTCAGGGAATGCCGGTCACGGTCCGTTTCGACAGCGGAGCCGGTGATGAGTGATGCGACGCTTCGCCTGAACGGGCTGATGAAGCGCTTTGTCGGGATGGATAAACCGGCGGTAGCCCACCTCGACTGCACCGTTCACGCCGGTTACGTTACCGGGCTGGTCGGGCCGGACGGCGCGGGTAAAACCACGCTGATGCGCATGCTGGCCGGGTTAATGAAACCTGATGAAGGCAGCGCAGAGGTCATCGGGTTTGATCCCATTGCTGATAACAGCGAACTGCACGCGGTGCTCGGCTACATGCCACAAAAATTTGGCCTCTATGAAGATCTCACGGTCATGGAGAACCTGAACCTGTATGCGGATCTGCGTAGCGTCACCGGCGAACAGCGAAAAGCCACCTTTGACCGCCTGCTGGAATTTACCGCACTTGGCCCCTTTACCGGACGGCTGGCGGGCAAGCTCTCAGGGGGTATGAAGCAGAAACTGGGGCTCGCCTGCACGCTGGTCGGTCAGCCTAAAGTGTTGCTTCTGGATGAACCGGGCGTTGGCGTCGATCCCATTTCGCGCCGTGAGCTATGGCAGATGGTGCATCAGCTTGCGGGCGAAGGGATGCTGATTTTATGGAGCACCTCCTATCTGGATGAGGCGGAACAGTGTCGCGACGTGCTGCTGATGAACGAAGGGCAGTTGCTCTATCAGGGTGAGCCGCGAGCGCTGACGCAAACCATGGCCGGGCGCAGCGTTCTTGCCAGCAGTCCTGAGGAAAATAATCGTCTGCTGCTGCAACGGCTGCTTAAACTGCCCCAGGTCAGCGATGGCATGATTCAGGGTAAGTCGGTACGTGCCATTCTGAAAAAAGAGGCTACGCCCGATGCCCTGCGAAAGGCGGCGGAGCTTGAAACGCTGAACATTGAAGAGACGCCCCCCCGCTTTGAGGATGCGTTTATCGATCTGCTCGGCGGGGCCAGTTTTACCCAGTCACCGTTGGGGGCCATTTTGCATACCGTGGAAGGTCAAGCGGATGAGACGGTTATTGAGGCCCGACAGCTGACGAAGAAATTTGGCGATTTTGCCGCCACGGATAACGTCGATTTTGTCGTGAAGCGTGGTGAAATTTTTGGCCTGCTCGGCCCTAACGGCGCCGGAAAATCCACAACCTTCAAAATGATGTGTGGCCTGCTGGTGCCCACCGCCGGAAAAGCGCTGGTGCTGGATATGGATTTAAAAACCAGCTCCGGGAAGGCGCGCCAGCATCTGGGCTACATGGCGCAAAAATTCTCCCTCTACGGTAACCTGACGGTCACCCAAAATCTGCGGTTTTTCTCCGGCGTGTATGGTCTTCGCGGTCGCACGCAGCAGGAAAAAATCTCGCGCATGGTCGAGGCATTCGGATTGAAAGCCATTGCTGACCAGGCCACCGACGCCCTGCCGCTGGGCTACAAGCAGCGCCTCGCGCTGGCCTGCGCCCTGATGCATGAACCGGACATTCTGTTTCTGGATGAACCTACTTCCGGGGTCGATCCTCTGACTCGCCGCGAATTCTGGTTGCACATCAACAGCATGGTTGAAAAAGGGGTCACGGTAATGGTCACGACCCACTTTATGGATGAGGCCGAGTACTGCGACCGCATCGGGCTGGTTTATCGCGGCAAGCTGATTGCCAGCGGTACGCCGGACGATCTCAAAGCGCAGACGGCGGACAGCGACACCCCCGACCCCACAATGGAACACGCGTTTATTACGCTCATTCATAACTGGGATAAGGAGCACCATAATGCGCCATAGCCCTCTCTCTTTGCGCCGCGTGCGCGCTCTGTGCGTCAAAGAGACGCGCCAGATTGTGCGCGACCCCAGTAGCTGGCTGATTGCGGTGGTGATCCCGTTGATGCTGCTGTTTATCTTCGGCTACGGCATTAACCTGGACTCCAGCAAGCTGCGGGTGGGCGTGCTGCTTGAGCAGCGCAGCGAAGAGGCTCTCGATTTTACCCATACACTCACCGGTTCACCTTATATTGATGCCACCGTCAGCAATAACCGCCCGCAGCTCATTGAGATGATGCAGGCCGGGCGTATACGCGGACTGGTTATTATACCGGTCAACTTCGCAGAATTGATGACGCGCCCGGGCGACGAAGCGCCGCTGCAGGTCATCACCGACGGCAGCGAACCCAACACTGCAAACTTTGTGCAGGGTTATGTTCAGGGTATCTGGCAAATCTGGCAGCAGCAGCGGGCCGACGATCGTGGTGAGACCTTTAAGCCGCTGATTGAGGTGCAGATGCGCTACTGGTTTAACCCGGCAGCCATCAGCCAGCATTTTATTATTCCGGGGGCGGTGACCATCATCATGACGGTGATTGGCGCGATCCTCACCTCGCTGGTGGTGGCCCGCGAATGGGAGCGCGGCACGATGGAAGCGCTGCTCTCCACCGAAGTGACCCGTACCGAGCTGCTACTGTGCAAACTTATCCCCTATTACTTCCTTGGTATGCTGGCGATGCTGCTCTGTATGCTGGTATCGGTGTTTATTCTCGGCGTGCCTTACCGGGGGTCGCTGCTGATTCTCTTCTTTATCACCAGTCTGTTTTTACTCAGTACCCTGGGGATGGGGCTGCTGATTTCGACCGTCACGCGCAATCAGTTTAATGCCGCCCAGGTGGCGCTGAATGCCGCATTTCTGCCGTCGATTATGCTGTCCGGGTTCATCTTCCAGATAGACAGCATGCCGGCGGTTATCCGTGCGGTGACCTATATCATTCCGGCACGCTACTTTGTGAACACGCTACAGAGCCTGTTCCTGGCGGGAAATATTCCGGTCGTACTGGTTATCAACGTGCTGTTTTTGCTGGCCTCGGCGGTGATGTTTATCGGTCTGACCTGGGCGAAGACTAAACGTCGGCTGGATTAAGGAGTACATGATGATTCATCGCTTATGGACCTTGATTCGTAAAGAGTTACAGTCGTTGCTGCGTGAGCCGCAAACCCGGGCCATACTGATTTTACCGGTGCTCCTTCAGGTGCTGCTGTTCCCCTTCGCCGCTACCCTGGAAGTGACCAATGCGACAATCGCTATTTACAACGAAGATAACGGCAAGCACGCCGTTGAGCTCACCCAGCGCTTCGCCCGTGCGAAAGCCTTTACCCACGTGGTTGTGCTTCACAGTCCGCAGGATATTCGCCCGACGATTGATGAACAAAAAGCGTTGCTGCTGGTGCGGTTCCCGGCCGATTTTTCGCGCAAGCTCGACAGTTTCACTCCGGCCCCCTTGCAGCTCATTCTGGACGGGCGCAACTCCAACAGTGCTCAGATAGCCGCAAACTATCTGCAAACCATCGTTAAGGATTACCAGCAGGAACTGTTGACCGGCAAAACGAGGCCTAATAACAGCGAACTGGTGGTGCGCAACTGGTATAACCCGAACCTGGACTATAAGTGGTTCGTGGTGCCGTCACTGATCGCCATGATCACTACCATCGGTGTGATGATCGTGACCTCGCTGTCGGTTGCCCGCGAGCGCGAACAGGGTACCCTCGATCAACTGCTCGTTTCCCCGCTGGCGACCTGGCAGATCTTTGTTGGCAAGGCGGTTCCGGCGTTGGTTGTTGCCACTTTTCAGGCCACCATAGTACTGGCGGTCGGGATCCTCGCCTACAAGATCCCGTTTGCCGGTTCGCTGCTGCTTTTCTATTTCACTATGCTGATTTACGGATTGTCGCTGGTGGGCTTTGGCCTGCTTATTTCGTCACTGTGCGCGACGCAGCAGCAGGCCTTTATCGGGGTATTTGTCTTTATGATGCCCGCCATACTGCTCTCGGGCTACGTCTCACCGGTGGAGAATATGCCGGTCTGGTTGCAGAATCTGACGTGGGTGAACCCTATTCGCCACTTCACGGATATTACCAAACAGATCTATCTGAAGGACGCGAGCTTTGGCATTGTGTGGGGAAGCGTGTGGCCGTTACTGGTGATTACGGCCACGACAGGTTCAGCGGCGTATGCCATGTTTAGACGAAAAATTGCCTAGCTTTTTATCTTTTGCTAACAGAGATACCAGCGCAGGGCCGGCAAGGATGACCAGCCCAACCAGCGCCAGCAGCAGATTATTTTGCATAACGCGGGAGAGAAGCCAGAGCACAATCATGGCCACGCCGAAATACCAGGTGGTGGTCAGCTCCTCAAGGAAATCGCCGCTGTCTCGCCAGCGCGCGTCGTGATGGCGCTGTAAAAACAACATCAACAGTACAGTCACTCCGTAGACCACACAGAGTCCCAGCCCGACACGCACCATGGCGGCGTTCATCCAGGCCACCACCAGCACCGCCACAATCAGTAAATGCAACATTATCTGCCAGCAACTCAGACCGGTTGTGACACGAACACGTTGTTGCCACTTCATGGACTCTCTCCGGAAGAATGTTTAACTGATCAGAGAGTACTGATATTTGCAGAAAATTCTGTAACCCCGACTCTTTTTGTGACAGAGACTACAATTTATTTCATGAGGATAGTGACGCTGGCAGGAGAAATATGACCCAATCAACCCGGCAATTTTCATTAAAAGTGCTCACCATTAATACACACAAGGGCTTTACCGCATTTAACCGCCGCTTCATTTTACCGGAACTGCGTGATGCCGTGCGTACCGTGAGCGCAGATATTGTCTGCCTGCAGGAGGTGATGGGCGCGCATGAAGTGCATCCCCTGCATGTAGAGAACTGGCCCGACACCACCCACTACGAGTTTCTCGCCGACACCATGTGGAGCGATTATGCCTACGGACGCAATGCCGTGTATCCGGAAGGCCATCATGGCAATGCTGTGCTGTCGCGTTTCCCGATTGAGCATTATGAAAACCGGGATGTGTCGGTTGATGGCAGCGAAAAGCGTGGACTGCTTTACTGCCGCATCGTGCCCCCGGAGATTGAACGCCCGATACATGTGATTTGCGTGCATCTTGGCCTGCGCGAAGCTCACCGGACCGCGCAGCTCAACATGCTGGCGCAGTGGGTCAACTCCCTGCCGGAGAACGAGCCGGTGGTGGTGGCCGGTGATTTTAACGACTGGCGTCAACGCGCCAACCACCCGCTTAAAACTCAGGCCGGTCTGGATGAAATTTTCACCCGCGCCAATGGTCGACCGGCGCGTACGTTTCCGGTCAGTCTGCCGCTCCTGCGTCTTGATCGCATCTATGTAAAAAATGCCAGCGCCAGCGCCCCGACAGCGCTGCCTCTGCGCAACTGGCGTCATCTCTCGGACCATGCCCCTCTTAGTGCGGAGATCCACTTATGAAATGCAGCTGGCGCGAAGGGAACCGGATTCAGTTGCTGGAAAACGGCGAAAACTACTATCCGGCGGTGTACGAGGCTATTGCCCAGGCAAAACAGAAAGTTATCCTTGAGAGCTTTATCTGGTTTGAGGATGAGGTGGGCCGTGAGCTGCACGGCGTGCTGCTGAAGGCGGCCAGGCGTGGGGTCAATATTGAAGTGCTGCTGGACGGCTACGGCTCGCCGGATTTAAGTGACGATTTCGTCAATGCGCTAACCTCTGCCGGGGTGGTCTTCCGTTACTATGATCCACGCCCGCGTCTGCTCGGCATGCGCACTAACGTCTTTCGCCGGATGCACCGCAAAATCGTGGTTATCGATAATACCGTTGCCTTTGTCGGCGGCATCAACTATTCGGCCGAGCATGTCAGCAGCTATGGACCTGAGGCCAAGCAGGATTACGCCGTGCGTGTCGAAGGGCCGGTCGTGGAGGACATACTGCAGTTTGAGGTGGAAAACCTGCCTCAGAATGCGCCGGTCCGGCGCTGGTGGCAACGCCGTCGCCATGAGGCGGAGGATAACCGCAAGCCGGGTGAAGCTCAGGTCCTGTTTGTCTGGCGCGATAACGACGATCATCGTGATGATATTGAGCGCCACTATCTGAAAATGCTGGCTAATGCGAAGCGTGAGGTCATTATCGCCAATGCTTATTTCTTCCCGGGTTATCGCCTGCTGCATGCCATGAAGAATGCAGCACGTCGTGGTGTCTGCGTGAAGTTAATTGTGCAGGGTGAACCGGACATGCCTATCGTTAAGGTTGGGGCAGAACTGCTCTATAACTATCTTCTGAAAGGCGGAGTGCAGGTGTATGAATATCGCCGCCGACCGCTGCATGGCAAGGTGGCGCTGATGGATGACCACTGGGCAACCGTGGGTTCAAGTAATCTCGACCCGTTAAGCCTCTCCCTGAATCTCGAAGCCAATTTGATTATCCATGATCGCGAGTTTAACCATACTCTGCGGGAAAATCTTAACGGCATTATCGCCCGCGACTGCCAGCGCGTGGATGAGTCAATGGCGCCGAAACGGACCTGGTGGAATCTGGCAAAAGGGGTCGTGGTGTTCCACTTCCTGCGCCATTTCCCTGCACTCGTAGGCTGGCTGCCGGCACATACCCCTAAGCTCGCGCAGGTGGACCCGCCCGTACAACCCGAACTGGAAACGCAGGATCGCATCACGCCTGAAAACTCGGAGGTGAAATCCTGATGGCGAAATCTCATTCACGCTGGCGGTTAACCAAAAAAATCCTCACCTGGCTGTTCTTTATCGCAGTGGCGGTCCTGCTGGTGCTCTATGCGCAAAAGGTCGACTGGGAGGAGGTCTGGAAAGTCATTCGCGACTATAACCGTACCGTGCTGCTCGGGGCCGCCGCACTGGTGGTGATAAGCTACCTGATTTACGGCTGTTATGACCTGCTCGGGCGCGCCTATTGCGGCCATAAGCTGGCTAAACGTCAGGTGATGCTGGTGTCATTTATTTGTTACGCCTTCAACCTGACGCTAAGTACCTGGGTCGGCGGGATTGGCATGCGTTATCGCCTCTATTCCCGCCTGGGGTTGCCAAGCAGTACAATCACGCGCATTTTCTCGCTCAGTATCACCACGAACTGGCTGGGTTACATTTTACTTGGTGGCATCCTTTTTACCTTTGGCGTCGTGGATATCCCGGCCCACTGGTATATCTCTGACACCACCCTGCGTATTATTGGCGTGGTACTGTTGCTGTTTATCGCCTTCTATCTGTGGGCTTGTGCGTTTGCAAAACGTCGCCATTTCACCATTAAAGGCCAAAAGCTCGTTATCCCCTCCTGGCAGTTCGCCCTCGCGCAGATGGCTATTTCCAGCGCCAACTGGATAGTCATGGGCGTCATTATCTGGATGCTGCTGGGCCAGGAGGCTAATTTCTTCTTTGTGCTTGGTGTGTTGCTGGTGAGCAGTATTGCCGGGGTGATAGTGCATATCCCGGCCGGGATTGGCGTGCTGGAAGCGGTATTCCTGGCGCTGCTTGCCGGAGAGCATACCTCACAGGGGGTCATCATCGCGGGCCTGCTGGCCTACCGCGTGCTTTACTATTTTATTCCACTGCTGCTGGCATTGATTGCCTACCTGCTGCTCGAAAGCCGGGCGAAAAAACTGCGGGCGAAAAACGAAAAGGCAATGGCCAGATAAGGAAGCGCCGGATGATGGCCTGGCCCCATCCGGCTAAACGGGATTAACGGCGGTTGCCGAAGATGCGCAGTAGCATCAGAAACAGGTTGATAAAATCCAGATAGAGGGTCAGCGCGCCGAGAATGGAATATTTGCGCAGTGTGGATTTATCCTGCACGTCAATTTGCGTGCCGATGCTTTTCAGTTTCTGCGTGTCGTAGGCGGTGAGCCCGACAAACACAATCACGCCGACGTAAGTCACTACCCACATCAACGTCTCGCTTTTCAGCCAGAAGTTAACCAGCGACGCCAGAATAATGCCGATGAGCGCCATAAAGAGCATATTGCCAAAACCGCTAAGATCGCGCCTGGTGGTATAGCCATAAAGACTCATGGCACCAAACATCCCGGCGGTAACAACAAAGGTCGCGGCGATGGATTCTGTGGTGTAGATGTAAAGGATGCTTGAAAGCGTAAGCCCGGTCAGTGCCGAGTAGAGCATAAACAGCGTCGTGGCAACGCCAGCGCTTAAGCGCTGAATCATGCCCGACAGCACAAACACCAGCCCAAGCTGGGCGATGATAAGGCCAAAGAAAGTGATCTGGCTTGAGAATACCAGGGCCATGATATTTTCATTGCTGGCGGCGTAACCGGCGACAAAGGCCGTCAGTAACAGCCCGCAGGTCATCCAGCCATAAACCTGTGCCATGTACGTTTGCAGGCCCGTGCGGGCAGATGACACTATCGAATCGGATCGTGGAAATCGGTCCATAAATCGCTCCTGATTAATGGGATTAGTCGCCTTAAGCCTAACACATTCGGGGTAAAACGTTACCAGCGCTGCGCGGCCTGCTTATCGCTGTCCCGCGCGTCCACCCAGCGCTCGCCCTGTGCTGTCGCTTCTCGTTTCCAGAACGGTGCCCGTGTTTTCAGCTGATCCATGATGAACTGTCCGGCATCAAAGGCGCTGCTGCGATGGGCGCTGGTGACGCCGACGAAAACGATATCATCTCCCGGCCAGAGCTCACCCACGCGATGGATAACGGTTACCCGGCCAAGGGGCCAGCGCCCACGCGCCTCTTCAACGATAGCCGCAAGGGATTTCTCCGTCATGCCTGGGTAGTGCTCAAGCGTCAGAGCGCTTACGCTGTCGCCCAGATTATGGTTGCGGACTTTGCCGGTAAAGGTGACGACAGCACCGTCTTCATCCCGCTGCGCAAGCCAGCTGTATTCGTCACCAACGCTAAACGCTGCGGTGCCGACCTGAATGCGTGTCTGTGTCATCTCAGCCTCCGGTCACCGGCGGGAAAAAGGCGACTTCATCGCCGTCTGCGATGGGGCTGTCGAAACTCACCAGCGTCTGATTCACCGCTGCCAGCAATTTGCCCTCTTCCAGCGCCAGCGCCCAGCGGTCACTGCGTTGGGCGAGATGGGCACGAAGCGCCTCCACCGACGTGAATTCCTGCTCAAGCGTCAGACGATCACAGTCGGTCAGCTCACGGACCTGCGCGAAAAAAAGTACGTTAATCATTGCTCTCCACCCTGAAGTCGCCAGATTTGCCGCCGCTTTTAGCCAGTAGTCTGACCGGGCCGATAACCATATCCTTCTGGACGGCTTTGCACATGTCGTAAATCGTCAGCGCCGCGACCGAGGCGGCGGTCAGCGCTTCCATTTCGACGCCCGTTTTACCGCTCAGACGGCACACTGACTCAATGCGCACCCGATTCTGCTGAGACTGCGCCTCCAGTTGCACTTCCACTTTACTAAGCAGCAATGGATGGCAAAGCGGAATCAGATCCCAGGTTCGTTTCGCCGCCTGAATTCCGGCAATGCGTGCGGTGGCAAAAACATCGCCCTTGTGATGGCTGCCGTCAATGATCATCGCCAGGGTTTCAGGAAGCATGGTAACAAAGGCTTCGGCGCGCGCTTCGCGCACGGTTTCTGCCTTGGCAGACACATCGACCATGTGCGCTTCGCCATCGGCGTTAATGTGGGTCAGTTGCGTCATCGTTCAGGACTTAATGTGGGAGTGAAAATTACACGGACGCGTACGGGCATCCAGCTGCGGCGCAATGATATTTTCCCAGGCGGTACGGCAGGCTTTCGGCGAGCCGGGCATGGCGAAAATCAGCGTCTTGTTTGCCACCCCTGCCAGCGCGCGGGATTGTAGGGTTGAGGTACCAATCTCCTCGAATGAGAGCATACGGAACACTTCGCCAAAACCTTCGATTTCACGATCGAAGAGCGGCAGCAGGGCTTCGGGTGTCTGATCGCCCTCGGTAAAACCGGTGCCGCCGTTGACCAGCACAACCTGAACTTCATCGCTGGCGATCCACGCCGAGACCTGGGCACGAATGGCATAGCGGTTCTCTTTTACAATTGCTCTGGCAACAACCTGATGACCGCTCTCCTGAGCCGCATCGCGCAGCCAGTGACCGGCCGTGTCATCCTCTTCGCTACGCCGGCTGGACACGGTAAGAATAGCGATACGGGTTGCTACAAACTCCGCACTGACCTGACTCATTCACTATCTCCTTGCGGCGTTTATCCGCCGATGTAAGAAAGGTTTTGCGTAATGCCAGTATGACCCTGATGCAGGAAATGGGTCTGTTTTTTGTGGCCGAGGGCTTCGGTAATGCGCCTCTCAAGCGACTCCTGCTGCCAGTCCTCCTGGAGCAGATCGCGCAAATTCACGCCCCCGTCGCCAAACAGACACAGGTGCAGTTTGCCGGTTGACGAGACGCGCAGCCGGTTACAGGTGGCACAAAAATCTTTTTCATAAGGCATGATGAGGCCGATTTCGCCGGCATAATCCGGGTGGCAGAAGACCTGTGCGGGGCCATCGCTGCGCTGACTCAGCTGGCGTATCCAGCCACGACGCAGAAGTTCATCGCGCAGCACCATGCCGGACAGATGATGTCTGCGAAACAGGTCGCTCCCCTCACCCGTTTCCATGAGTTCAATAAAACGCAGTTGAATGCGGCGAGGCTGGATCCACGCCAGGAAGGTGTCGAGCTGATGATGGTTCACGTCACGCATCAGCACGGTATTCACTTTTACTTTTTCGAAGCCCGCAGCAAAGGCAGCATCAATGCCGTCCATCACCTGGCGAAACTTGTCCTGACCGGTGATGGCATGAAACTGTCGGGCATCGAGGCTGTCCACGCTGACGTTAAGCGCTGTCAGTCCGGCCTCACGCCAGTTGGCAATATCACGTGCAAGACGATAACCGTTGGTGGTCACCGCAATCTGGCGGATAGTGGGATTTTCGCGTACCGCAGCGATGATGTCGGTGAAATCACGGCGCAGCGAGGGTTCCCCGCCCGTCAGTCGGACTTTCTCGGTACCCATTGAGGAAAACGCACGCGTGACGCGCCGGATTTCTTCCAGACGGAGAAAACCGTTATTGGTGATGCCACCAGGCTTGTAGCCATCAGGCAGGCAGTATGTGCAACGAAAATTGCACACATCTGTGATCGACAAACGTAAATAATAAAACTTACGCGCGAACGTGTCAGTGAGTTGTGTGGCCATGTACACCTTTCCAGATACGGGAGATGCAGTCATTTCTTCCTGCACCCTGGCGGCTGATACCCGAAGGCATCGCCACGGCCAAAATGCCTTATCATCAGACGTAGGCACAGAGGCTTGAGTGTATGTTGTAGGTAACGCTACCTGAGCGTTACGGCGATAGTAGCGCGAACTGCTTACCTGCGCCATCATCAATATCGCTATGTAAAACTATATATAACGAGTTAATTGTACATTTTCGATATAGAGTACGTGTAAATGGTATTTTTGCTTTGATATGTGTCATTTTCCGCCGGACAGGGCATCGTCTTTTGGTGGTATTTAGGCTAACGTAACCGGGTAATTTTCTTTCAAGGATTTCTATGCGTAATCGCACTCTTGCTGACCTCGACCGGGTGGTTGCACTCGGCGGCGGCCATGGTCTGGGCCGCGTGATGTCGTCGCTATCATCATTAGGTTCAAGGTTGACCGGCATTGTCACCACCACGGATAACGGCGGCTCAACCGGTCGAATTCGCCGCTCTGAAGGCGGCATCGCGTGGGGCGATATGCGCAACTGTTTAAATCAGTTAATTGCTGAACCCAGCGTCGCCTCAGCCATGTTTGAATACCGTTTTAGCGGTAATGGCGAACTTTCCGGGCATAACCTCGGAAACTTGATGTTAAAGGCGCTGGACCACCTCAGCGTGCGCCCGCTGGAAGCCATTAATATTATTCGTAACTTATTGAAAGTGGATGCTTTCCTCATTCCCATGTCCGAACAGCCTGTCGATCTTATGGCCACGGACAGCGAGGGCAACCTGGTCTATGGCGAAGTGGATATCGATCAGCTGGAGTCCCCGGTACAAGAGCTAATGCTTTTTCCGAAGGTCCACGCGACGCGGGAGGCGATTCAGGCCATCGCCGAGGCGGATTTAATCCTGATTGGGCCAGGCAGTTTTTATACCAGTCTCCTGCCGCTGCTTTTGCTGGAAGATCTGGCGCAGGCGCTCAGACGGACTCCTGCTCCCGTGGTCTATATTGGCAATCTGGGAAAAGAGTTGAGTGTCGCAGCCGCCAGCCTGACGCTAAAAGATAAGCTGAGCATAATGGAACAGTATGTTGGCAAGCCGATCATTGATGCGGTTGTGGTGGGGCCACACGTTGATGTCTCGGCGGTCAGCGATCGGGTGATCATACAGGACACCCTTGAAGCCAGTGATATCCCCTACCGCCACGACCGCCATCTGTTACGTATGGCGCTGGAGAAAGCAGTGCAGCGGCTGGGATAAATACCCGCCCTTCTCACCCGCCACGTCGTTACGCGCTTAAGCAACGTGGCGGGCTACCGGCAGTGTGTGACTTACAACAGCTCGGGGTATTTGGTCATTTTCAGCGCAAGCTCAACGCCACGCACTTCCGCCATCCCTTTCAGACGGCCGATAGCAGAATAACCTGGGTTGGTTTTTTTACGTAAGTCATCCAGCATCTGATGCCCGTGGTCCGGACGGAACGGAATGGGTCGTAAATCACCGGCATGTTTACGGCGACGTTCTTCCTTCAGAATCGCGTCTACCACGGCCACCATGTTGACGTCGCCACCCAGGTGCGCCGCTTCGTGGAACGTTTTCGGATTGGCTTCGCGGCAGGTCGAACGCAGATGTGTAAAGTGGATGCGGTCGCCAAAAGTTTCAATCATCCGCACCAGGTCGTTATCGGCGCGCACGCCATAGGAGCCGGTACACATGGTAAAGCCGTTATGGATGCTGTCTACCGCCTCTTTCAGCCACTGCATATCTTCCAGCGTGGAGACAATGCGCGGCAGGCCCAGAATAGGACGCGGCGGATCGTCAGGATGTACAGCAAGACGTAAGCCGCAGGCTTCTGCCACCGGAACAATGGCACGCAGGAAATAAGCCATGTTTTCACGCAGCTGCGCTTTATCAATGCCATCATATTCCGCGAGGCGAGCATGGAATTGTTCAAGGGTATACCCCTCTTCCGCACCCGGCAGACCGGCGATGATATTACGCGTCAGCTTCTCTCTCTCTGCGGCACTCATTGCCTCGAAACAGGCCAGCGCCTGTTGCTGCTCTTCGTCGCTGTAGTCGGCTTCGGCACCTTTACGTTTTAAAATGTGCAGTTCAAACGCGGCAAAGGCAATCTGATCAAAGCGCAACGCTTTTGAGCCATCCGGCAACTGATACTCCAGATCGGTACGGGTCCAGTCCAGAATCGGCATGAAGTTATAACAGACCGTATCAATGCCGCATTCCGCCAGATTGCGGATGCTCTGCTGATAGTTCGCAATCCAGGTATCAAACTGGCCGGTGTGGGTTTTGATCTCTTCGTGAACAGGAATACTTTCTACGACAGACCACACCAGCCCTTTATCTGCCAGCAGCGCCTGGCGTTTTTTGATCTCATCGATCGGCCAGACCTGCCCATTTGGGATATGATGAAGCGCAGTCACCACGCCCGTTGCGCCAGCCTGACGCACATCATCCAACGACACCGGATCATTCGGCCCATACCAACGCCAGGTTTGTTCCATCGTGTAACCCTCAAAAAGTTGTTATACCAATATAATGCCATTAATGACGACTACCATACAGGCTTCCCGAATCAGGTCAAAGCCTACGCCAGCAATGATTGATCCAGCTCACATTCCCCGGATATATAAGGCACACCAATTTAATTTGCTGTCATATAACTTTACACTGCATATTGTTAATTATTAGTTAAACAGGTGTCATCTATGCAGACTATTGCCTCCGCTACCCTACCGGATTCGGTAAAGCGTCCTCAATACGACCGTCACGCTTTACGTTCACGTATTGTTCACTTCGGCTTTGGTGCTTTTCATCGTGCGCATCAGGCGCTGTTAACTGATACCGTGCTGAATGCCCGGGGCGGCGACTGGGGTATCTGTGAGATTAGCCTGTTCAGCGGCGATCAATTGATGACGCAACTACGTCAGCAGGACCACCTCTATACGGTGCTGGAAAAAGGCGCGGAAGGGAACGAGGCCCGCATTATTGGGGTGGTAAATGAATGCCTGAACGCAAAACTGGACTCCCTGGCGGCCATCATTGAAAAATTTTGCGAACCCCAGGTCGCTATCGTTTCTCTGACCATCACTGAAAAGGGCTATTGCATTGACCCAGCGACGGGCAAGCTGGACCTTAGTCAGCCACGTATTGCCCATGACCTTGAACACCCTGACGAGCCCCACTCCGCACCGGGTATTCTGGTGGAGGCGCTTTCGCGCCGCCGCGAGCGCGGTCTGTCCCCTTTTACGGTACTCTCCTGTGACAATATCCCGGACAATGGTCATATCGTGAAACATGCCGTGATTGGTATGGCGCAAACCCGCTCGGCTGAACTGGCCGACTGGATCAGCGAGCAGGTGAGTTTTCCCTCCACAATGGTTGATCGCATTGTACCTGCCGCAACAGAGGAATCCCTTGCGGAGATCGCCGATGTGCTGGGGGTTGCCGATCCTGTTGCCATTAGTTGTGAGCCATATATTCAGTGGGTCATCGAAGATGCGTTCGTGGCAGGTCGTCCGCAATGGGAAGTGGCCGGGGTGCAGATGGTGCAGGACGTCCGCCCCTGGGAAGAGATGAAACTGCGCATGCTGAACGGCAGCCACTCATTTCTGGCCTACCTTGGCTACCTGGCGGGATTCGCGCACATTGCAGACTGTATGGAGGATGCGGACTTCCGTGCGGCAGCGCACCAGCTCATGCTAAAGGAACAAGCGCCCACCCTTACCATCAGCGGCGTCGACCTCAATGCCTATGCCGCGAGTCTTCTTGCACGCTTCGCCAATCCGGCCCTTAAACATCGTACCTGGCAGATCGCGATGGACGGCAGCCAGAAGCTTCCGCAGCGTATGCTCGACAGCATTCGGATCCACCTTCAGCGTGGCAGCGACTGGTCGTTGCTGGCACTGGGCGTGGCGGGTTGGATGCGCTACGTCAGCGGTAAGGATGATGCCGGTGCTGACATTGACGTGCGCGATCCGCTGGTCGATAAAATTCGCGCCATCATCGGGACCAGCAGCGAAAGTGAGCGCGTCGTGGCGTTGCTGACCCTGAGCGAAATCTTCGGTAGCGATCTCAGCACGAACCCCGTGTTTGTCGATGCCATTCAGTCAGCCTGGGATAATCTTGCACAGCACGGTGCTCATGCAGCTGTGCACAGCCTCCTTTCGCGTTAACCTTTTTTGCCTTTAAAAAGAGTGGAGAGTGCTTTCTCCACTCTCACCCTTCTCTTTTTCTTACTTATTCGCCAGGATTATTGCACTAACAATTGTGCGTAATGATGGAGTGTATGTGACCAGGACCAACCTTATCACTGGCTTTCTCGGCAGTGGAAAAACCACCTCAATTCTGCATCTGCTGGCAAATAAACCCCAACACGAAAAATGGGCCGTGCTGGTCAATGAATTTGGTGAAGTTGGCATTGATGGTGCCTTACTGGCTGACAGCGGTGCGTTGCTTAAAGAGATACCCGGCGGATGTATGTGTTGTGTCAACGGGCTGCCGATGCAGGTCGGTCTCAACACCCTGTTGCGTCAGGGCAAGCCGGACCGCTTACTGATAGAGCCAACCGGCCTGGGCCATCCCAAACAGATCCTTGATATGTTGACGGCGCCGGTGTACGAACCCTGGATCGATCTGCGGGCCACCTTGTGCCTGTTTGACCCCCGCCAGCTGCTGGATGAAAAAACGCTTACCAACGAAAACTTTCGCGATCAGCTCGCTGCAGCCGACATCATCGTTGCCAATAAACAAGACCGGGCGACACCGGAGAGCCTTGAGGCGTTCGGGCAGTGGTGGCAATTATATGGCGCAGACCGTCAGCTCATTAACACCACACAGGGCGATATTCCTGCCGAACTACTGGATATGCCGCGTCGTAATACCCGCACGCTGCCGACCAGTGCACAACATCACCATCATACGGGAGAGCAAAAAGGACTTGCAGCATTGAGTCTTCCGCAACATCAGCGCTGGCGCCGTAGTCTGAATCAGGGGCAGGGTCATCAGGCCTGCGGCTGGATCTTCGATGCTGAAACCCGGTTCGATACTATCGGTCTGATGGAGTGGGCGCGCCTCGCCCCTGTTGAGCGGGTTAAGGGCGTCATGCGCATACCCGAAGGATTAGTGCGGCTTAATCGTCAGGGCCAGGATTTTCACATTGAAACGCAAAATGTTGCCCCACCCGATAGTCGAATCGAGCTCATTACCTCGTCAGAAGCCGACTGGAATGCGCTTCAGTCCAGTCTGTTGAAGCTTCGTTTAGATTAAGGGTACTAGTGTGGCGCCCGTGTCTGTTAAGAATGGCTAATGATGAAAACTCGCTTACCGCAAATTTTACTGCTTAATATCGCCGGCCTGGCGCTGTCCCTCTCCTGGTACTTACCTGTAAATCATGGTGTCTGGTTCACGCTTGATGCGTCCATCTTCCATTTCTTCAATCAGGGTCTGGTCGAGAGTCGCGCCTTTTTATGGCTGGTGGCGTTAACAAACAACCGTGCCTTCGACGCCTGCTCATTACTGGCGATGGGATGTCTGATGTTGAGCTTCTGGATGAAGGAGGACCGCCTGGGGCGTCGCCGCATCCTTATTATTGGCCTGACCATGCTGTTGTTTGCAGTGGCAATCAACCAACTGGCGCAATTACTTATTCCGATAAAACGTGCAAGTCCTACGCTCTTTTTCAGCGATATTCATCGTGTCAGTGAATTATTATCTTTCCCGACGAAAGACGCCTCAAAAGATAGCTTTCCGGGCGATCATGGAATGATGTTGCTAATTTTTTCCGCCATTATGCTGCGCTATTTTGGGAAAAAAGCCTTTGCCATCGCCCTGATTATTTTTGTGGTTTTCGCCTTCCCACGGGTAATGAGTGGCGCGCACTGGTTTACTGATATTGCCGTTGGATCGCTCTCCGTGGCGCTAATTGCTCTGCCGTGGTGCCTGATGACACCGCTCAGTGACAAAATAATCGCCGCTTTTGAACGGTATTTGCCGGGAAAGTAAACAACCGCCTTACATCTTATTAACAAATCTACGCTGTTACTATCAGGGATCGTTTTGATCCCTGATACAAACTGCCTTACACTCCTGCATCTTCGTCATTGCCCTGTCACAATTTTCATGTTGTAAATGAGTCAGTTGTAGGGTTTTTAACCTAAATTGATTATTTTTTGCGCATTCCTGGAAATTAACTTTTTGTATCATTATTTCTTATAAAAAAACGCCTAAAAGCGCTCGCAATGCTAAGGGTGATAGGGTACTCTCGGTCTGCCTCGTTGAAAAAGAGCGATATTCTTATTGCGAATAATTTTGTGCGGTCTACCACAGATTTGACCATCAAGAATTGTCTCATTGAATCCAGGTAATTACTCTCGCTGCGTTGGCATTTTTTATAACGAATTTTTCGTTAAGGACTTCAAGGGAAAATAATTAACATGGTCAAATCTCAGCCGATTTTGAGATATATCTTGCGGGCGATTCCCGCGATTGCAGTAGCCGTTTTGTTGTCAGCGTGTTCCTCGAACACAGCAAAGAATATGCATCCTGAGACGCATGCTGTGGGTGAAGATCCTTCTTCACTGCAAGCCTCTCAGGATGAATTTGAAAGTATGGTTCGTAATCTGGACGTCAAGTCCCGCATTATGGATCAATATGCAAGCTGGAAAGGCGTTCGTTACCGTTTAGGTGGTGACACCAAGAAAGGTATCGATTGTTCCGGTTTTGTTCAGCGTACTTTCCGCGAACAGTTTGGTTTAGAGTTACCGCGCTCAACGTATGAGCAACAAGAGATGGGGCGTTCAGTTTCACGCACCAGCCTTCGTACCGGTGATCTCGTTTTATTCCGGGCAGGTTCTACCGGTCGTCATGTAGGTATCTATCTGGGCAATAACCAGTTTGTGCATGCCTCCACCAGTAGTGGTGTAATGATTTCCAGCATGGACGAGCCATACTGGAAGAAGCGCTATAATGAAGCGCGCCGCGTACTGAGCCGTAGCTAATCTTTGTCTTTGCCGGTTATTCCCTTGGCTGGCGCAATGACAATAAAAAAACACCGCGATGGCGGTGTTTTTTTTGGCTAAATTCCACCATAAAAATCTATGTCTCGCCATGCTATTCCAGGCTATATTCCAGGCAGGCAAGCAGCGCAATGGCTTTGTTCAGCGCCCTTTCACATCGGAATAACGCGTACTGATGTTTACCCGCAACGTGACAGCAACCCGAAAAATCCTTCTGCTAAGTATACTGGCAGGTTTTCTGGCAGCCATGATTGTGGGTGGGGCCCAGTTCTTAATTTTACAGAATAAGCATGAAGAAAAGTTAGATGAGATGGTGGGTGGCATTCAGCACTGGCTCGTCGACTATCTCTCCGATATCAGAAACACTGCGGAGTCGTTACAACCTCTCACGCTGAACGAATGCCGCGAGGTTGCGAGCGAACTGACCTCCCGCGCCGCTTTTACGCTCAACGTGCGCGCCTTTTTGCTCATTAAAGGTGACAGGGCCATCTGCTCCTCGGCAACCGGCGTCATGAATAGCTCTATGCGGGATCTGGTACCTGAAATAGATTTAGAAAAAGATGAGGATATGGCGCTCTTACCCGGCACCCCCATGATGCCGGGTAAACCCTCAGTGGTGATGTGGTTCCGTAGTCCACTTTTAGATGGTCGCGGCGTCTTTGCTTCGTTAAATATTAACCTTGCCCCTTTTCTTCTCTATAGCCCACAACAACAAGAGTTGAACGGCATTGCGCTGGGAATAGGCAATAACGCTATCTCCACCTTTTCACCGGGTCTCATTGACTTACAATCCCTGCCAGCGCCGCCTTTTCGTGTCGCTCCGCTGCCGGGCCTGCCGTTGACCATTTATCTGTACGCTAAAAAATGGAAAGCTGAAGATATTCAGTTCGCCACCTTATTCGGCGTTGTGTCGGGGATAGTTGCAGGAATGCTGGCCGCTTATGTGTTATCCATTCACCTGCGGCCCGGAAAAGAGATCCTGACAGCCATCAAGCGTGACCAGTTCTATGTGGTCTATCAACCCGTGCTGGATGCCACTGATCTTAAGGTTCGTGGCGCAGAAGCCTTAATGCGCTGGAAGCACCCCACGGCTGGCGAAATTCCAGCCGATGCCTTTATCCAGTTTGCCGAGGCGCAGAAACTGATTGTCCCGTTGACGCTGCATCTTTTTAAGCTCATTGCCCGTGATGCCGCAACACTCCAGACCCTGCTTCCCGAAGGCGCAAAACTTGGTGTCAACATTGCGCCGGGCCACCTGCACGCCAGTACATTTAAAGATGACATTCGTGCTTTCTCACATGCGCTGCCTGCGGACTATTTTAGTCTGGTCCTGGAAATTACCGAGCGCGACATGCTTCACGAAGCAGAAGCGGCAACGCTTTTTCAGTGGTTACACAATGAAGGTTATGAAATTGCCATTGATGACTTTGGCACTGGCCACAGCGCGTTGATCTACCTTGAACGTTTTACCCTTGATTATCTGAAAATCGATCGCGGTTTTGTCAATGCAATTGGCACCGAAACCGTTACCTCACCGGTGCTGGATGCCGTTCTGACGCTGGCGAAGCGGTTGAATATGGCGACGGTGGCAGAAGGCGTCGAGACTCCGGAACAGGCGCGCTGGCTGCGTGAGCATGGCGTCCATTTCCTGCAGGGTTACTATTTCAGTCGCCCCATGACGCTTGCGCAGTTCATGGCATGGCAACCCGCCCCCTTCTCATCACGACTTTAGTGCCGTTATTATTTCACAACGGACCTGCCCTCCCTTATTATTCAATAAGAAGACGACGTTGCGCCCGGAGCGCTGCTGGTAAAGGAACTCACCCATGACGTTTTTGCGCGTAGTGATTGCATTTTTGATGCTCGTAAGCCTGGCAGGTCAGGCGCAAACAATAAAAGAGAGTTACTCCTTTGCGGTCATTGGCGAACCTAAATACGCTGTCAACTTCACCCATTTTGACTATGTAAATCCCGCCGCACCCAAAGGCGGCAGCGTGACTCTCTCCAGCATTGGCACTTTTGATAACTTCAACCGTTTTGCCCTGCGGGGAAACGCCGCGGTTCGCACCGAGTCCCTTTACGATACGCTGTTTACCACCTCCGATGACGAACCGGGAAGTTACTACCCGCTCATCGCCGAGATGGCCCGCTATGCCGACGACTACAGCTGGGTGGAGGTCATGCTCAACCCGAAAGCCACGTTTCACGACGGCTCTCCCATTCGCGCCAGTGATGTCGCCTTCACCTTCCATAAATTTATGACCGAAGGGGTGCCACAATTTCGCCTGATCTATAAAGGGACGACCGTCAAAGCCATTGCGCCACTGACGGTGCGCATTGAATTAGGTGAACCCGGTAAAGAGAACATGCTGAGCCTCCTCTCTTTGCCAGTGATGCCGGAAAAATTCTGGAAAGATCATAAACTAAGTGATCCCATTGGCACGCCCCCGCCTGGCAGCGGCCCCTATCGCATCACTGCCTGGCGCATGGGTCAGTATGTCACCTGGTCGCGCGTGAAGGATTACTGGGGAGCTAACCTGCCTGTAAACCGCGGGCGCTGGAATTTTGATACTCTCCGCTACGATTACTACCTCGATGATAATGTGGCCTTTGAAGCCTTCAAAGCGGGCGCGTTTGATATGCGTACCGAAGGCAGCGCGAAAAACTGGGCTACCCGCTACATCGGCAACAACTTTAGCCGTGGCTATATCGTCAAAGATGAACAGAAGAACACCTCAGCTCAGGACACACGCTGGCTGGCGTTTAACATCCAACGTCCCGTCTTCAGTGACAGGCGAGTGCGCGAAGCCGTCTCCCTGGCGTTTGACTTCGAATGGATGAACAAAGCATTGTTTTATAACGCTTATAGCCGGACCACCAGCTATTTTCAGAACACCGAGTATGCCGCTCGTGGTTACCCTGATGCGGCAGAACTGACGCTGCTGGCACCGATGAAAGCCGAGATCCCCCCTGAAGTTTTCACAACCATCTATACCCCTGCCGTCTCGAAAGGGGATGGTTACGATCGGGAAAACCTGCTGAAGGCAAGCGAATTGCTTACCCAGGCGGGCTGGGTAATGAAAAACCAGCAACGGGTTAATGCAAAAACCGGTAAACCCTTCGTTTTTGAGATACTGCTGCCTTCAGGGGGCAACAATCAGTGGGTGCTCCCTTTCCAGCATAACCTCGCGCGTCTGGGCATCACGATGGACATTCGACAGGTTGATAACTCACAGATAACCAACCGCCTGCGCAGCCGGGATTACGATATGATGCCGCGCGTCTGGCGGGCAATGCCGTGGCCCAGCGCCGACCTGCAAATTTCATGGGGGTCGGCCTATATCGACTCTACCTATAACTCCCCCGGCGTAAAAAGTCCCGTCATCGACAAGCTTATCGCGCAAATTATTCAAGCGCAGGGCGACAAGGCACGGCTGCTTCCCCTGGGACGCGCGCTGGATCGTGTACTGACCTGGAATTATTACATGTTGCCGATGTGGTATATGTCTGCCGACCAGATAGCCTACTGGGATAAATTTTCGATGCCGGGGAGTCGTCCTGTCTATTCGCTCGGCTTTGATACCTGGTGGTATGACGTAAATAAAGCGGCAAAATTGCCCGCCGCCAGACGTTAAGGAGAAGGAATGGGCGCTTATCTGATTCGCCGCTTATTGCTGATAATCCCGACGTTGTGGGCCATTATCACCATTAACTTTTTTATTGTGCAGATAGCACCAGGCGGCCCGGTTGATCAGGCCATCGCCGCTATTGAATTTGGTCATCAGACCGGATTGCCGGGCACAACGACAGAGGGTGCCAGCGCCACTCACGCCCGCACCGGTGTTGGCAGCGCGCTGAGCAATGACAGCCACTACCGCGGTGGCCGTGGGCTGGATCCTGAGGTGATCGCCGAAATTACGCAGCGTTACGGTTTTGATAAGCCCCTGCATGAGCGTTATTTCAAAATGCTCCGGGATTACGTGCGTTTTGATTTTGGCGAGAGCCTGTTCCGCAGTGCCTCCGTCCTGCAGCTTATCAAAGAGAGTATGCCGGTTTCGATTACGCTCGGCCTGTGGGGAACGCTGATTATCTACCTGGTTTCCATCCCGCTTGGCATTCGTAAAGCCGTCTGTAACGGCAGTCGGTTTGATATCTGGAGCAGTGCGTTCATTATCATCGGCTACGCGATCCCGGCATTTCTGTTTGCCATTCTGTTAATTGTTTTCTTTGCCGGCGGCAGCTATTACGACATCTTCCCACTGCGAGGGCTGGTATCCGCAAACTTCGATACCCTGCCCTGGTATGGCAAAATCACCGACTACTTATGGCACATCACCTTACCGGTACTGGCAACGGTGATTGGCGGCTTTGCCGCACTGACCATGCTCACTAAAAATTCCTTTATGGATGAGATCCGTAAGCAGTACGTGGTTACCGCGCGGGCAAAAGGGGTCAGCGAGGGGCCGATTATGCGCAAGCATGTCTTCCGTAACGCCATGCTGCTGGTTATTGCCGGCTTCCCCGCGACCTTCATCAGCATGTTCTTTACCGGCTCGCTGTTAATTGAGGTGATTTTTTCGCTAAACGGCCTCGGCCTGCTGGGTTATGAAGCGACCGTCTCCAGGGATTATCCGGTGATGTTTGGTACGCTCTATATTTTCACCCTGATCGGCCTGCTGCTGAATATCCTCAGTGATATCAGTTACACGCTGGTCGACCCGCGTATCGATTTCGAGGGACGCTGATGTTTCACTTAAGCTACGTCAATCAGACCCGTTGGGCGCGCTTTCGCCACAATCGTCGCGGCTACTGGTCGCTGTGGATTTTTATGCTGCTGTTCGCCTTCAGCCTCTGCGCTGAACTGATCGCGAATGATAAACCGCTGCTGGTACGCTATCAGGGGCAGTGGTACGTGCCAGTGGTGGCAAATTACAGCGAGAGTGAGTTTGGCGGCCCCTTTGCCACCCCGGCGGATTATCAGGATCCCTGGCTGCAAAACCAGATAAACCAGCACGGCTGGATGCTACAGGCGCCGATTCGCTTCGGCGCGCGCAGCATTAATTACAGTACCACGCAGCCCTTCCCCTCCCCGCCCTCTGCACAAAACTGGCTCGGTACTGATGCAAACGGTGGCGACGTACTGGCGCGCATTCTCTATGGCACACGCATTTCCCTGCTCTTTGGCCTGATGCTCACCGTCTGCTCCTGCGTAATTGGCGTGCTGGCCGGCGCGATTCAGGGCTACTACGGCGGCAGGATCGACCTCTGGGGGCAGCGCTTTATTGAGGTGTGGTCAGGCATGCCAACGCTGTTCCTGATTATTTTGCTCTCGAGCGTGGTGCAACCGGGATTCTGGTGGCTGCTGGCGATTACCGTATTATTTGGCTGGATGAGTCTGGTGGGCGTGGTGCGTGCTGAATTTCTTCGCACCCGCAACTTTGACTATATACGGGCGGCACAGGCACTTGGGGTAAACGATCGCAGCATAATGCTGCGCCACATGCTGCCCAATGCGATGGTCGCAACCCTCACCTTTTTGCCGTTTATTTTATGCAGCTCCATCTCAACGCTCACCTCCCTCGACTTCCTCGGCTTCGGTTTACCTCTGGGGTCGCCTTCTCTGGGCGAGCTGCTGTTACAGGGTAAAAATAACCTCCAGGCACCGTGGCTGGGTATTGCAGCCTTTCTGTCCGTCGCGGTGCTTTTATCACTGTTGATATTTATTGGTGAAGCCGTGCGCGACGCCTTTGATCCCAATAAGGCGGTCTGAAATGACAACCCCGCTGTTACACATTGATTCCCTCTCTATCGCCTTTCGCCAGCAGGCGACCCTGCGCACCGTGGTAAGCGATCTCTCCTTACAGGTTCATGCAGGCGAAACCCTGGCGCTGGTCGGCGAATCCGGGTCCGGTAAGAGCGTAAGCGCCCTGTCGATTCTGCGCCTGCTCCCCTCCCCCCCCGTTGTTTATCCGCAGGGTGACATCTTTTTTCATGGTGTAAGTCTGCTGCACGCCAGCGAGAAGACGTTGCGTCAGGTGCGCGGTAACAAGGTCGCCATGATTTTTCAGGAGCCGATGGTGTCGCTGAACCCGTTACATAACGTGGAGAAACAACTTTATGAAGTGCTTTCGTTGCATCGTGGCATGCGCCGCGAAGCAGCCAGGGCAGAGATCCTCACCTGCCTCGATCGCGTAGGTATTCGTAACGCCCGCCAGCGCCTGGGGGATTTTCCGCATCAGCTTTCCGGCGGCGAACGCCAGCGCGTGATGATTGCTATGGCATTGCTGACGAAACCAGAGCTGCTGATTGCCGATGAACCCACAACGGCCCTGGACGTGACCGTTCAGGCGCAAATCCTCGCACTGTTACAGGAGCTGCGCCATGAGCTCAACATGGGGTTGCTGTTTATCACCCACAACCTTGGCATCGTCAGAAAACTGGCGGACAACGTTGCGGTGATGCAGAACGGCAAATGCGTGGAACAAAACCGCACGGAAGCCCTTTTTTCCGCCCCAGCTCACCCCTATACGCAACGGCTGATTAACAGTGAACCGGCCGGAGATCCCGTTCCCCTGCCGACAGCCACGGCCCCGCTGTTGCGTGTGGAGAACCTGGGGGTGCGTTTCCCCATTCGTAAGGGCGTCCTGAAGCGTGTCGTTGGGCATAATGAGGTGGTCAAAGGGGTGAGTTTTAACCTGCGCCCCGGTGAGACGCTGGGGCTGGTAGGGGAATCGGGTTCAGGTAAAAGCACCACGGGCCTTGCGCTGCTGCGCCTGATTGCCTCTGACGGGAAGATTCATTTTGATGGGCAGCCCATTGACCAGTGGGATCGCAAAAAGATGCTGCCAGTACGCCATCGTATTCAGGTGGTCTTCCAGGATCCTAACTCATCGCTTAATCCGCGACTTAATGTTCAGCAAATCATCGAAGAGGGGCTGCGGGTGCATCAGCCAACGCTGACCCCACAGGCGCGGGAGGATCAGGTGGTTCGGGTAATGGAAGAGGTGGGACTGGATCCTGAGACACGTCGGCGGTTTCCCGGTGAGTTTTCGGGGGGCCAGCGCCAGCGTATCGCGATTGCCCGTGCGCTGATTCTGAAACCGTCACTTATTATTCTCGATGAACCGACCTCGTCGCTTGACCGCACCGTGCAGGCTCAGATTCTGACGTTACTCAAGACCCTTCAGCAGACGCACAGGCTGGCCTACATTTTTATCAGCCACGATTTGCAGGTCGTGCGAGCCTTATGCCATCAGGTTATCGTGCTAAGACAAGGGGAAGTGGTCGAGCAGGGAGAGTGCGAGCAGGTCTTCAACAACCCGCAACAGGCGTACACGCGTCAGCTGCTGGCGCTACGCTGACGCTCAAAACGGGTTCTGGCGGGTAAACGGCTCGGCGATGGCTACACCGAAGTTTTTCAGACGACAGGTCGCCGCGTGCTCATCCTGACAGTTTACGAACAGGCAGGGTTCCCCTTCGCACTCCACCACAGAGCAATCCACTTCAATATCACTTAACGCCTGACTGAGTTTATGCATTACCGGCCAGGCGTTATCACCGTCCGGACTCAGCAGCTTCAGGGCGACCAGGCTACCTTCCGCATCGTTACCATTCTGCGGAATCGGTTCAACCCTGGCACCTGCAAAACCATCCAGCCAGCGATAGCTCTGAGGGAGACGATGGATGATGGAGAGTTGTAATGTATTCACGTTCATTCCCCGGAAGTCACTTAACTTCACAAATATTTTACAATCATGTTAACACATTATTGACAAATCGTCGCGCCACCTACGGTGAAAAGGTGAAAAGCGTTGTGTCATGCGGATTAGCGGTTCATTTAATAAGGTTTTCTTGTCGAACAGCTGCCACTTTTTCGGCTATATGTACCTGTTTATGAGATCTAACTCAACCTTTTTCACTACAAGGATGTGACTTTTTACATTAATTGATTTTACATAAAAGAAACAAACGCGTGCGAATGTAAGTCGGTTTGGGTTGATATGTGTCAAAAAAGGAAGCAATTTTGCTCCCTTTTGTTGATAGCCACTCACCGCAGTCAGGCAGATTTTTTACCGCGGCTGGCGTAGAGGTAAAAGAGAATTGAGCAGGTCGCGCAGAGGCTGATTGAGCCAATCATCGGCCAGGCGGAGGTGAAGGTCGACAGCGATAACAGCGCACCCACAATAGCCCCGATACCAAAGCGGAACGTGCCGGCCAGAGAGGACGCGGTGCCAGCCATGTGTGGAAACTCATCTAAAATCACCGCCATCGCATTCGAGGACACCAGCGAGACGCAGCCAATAAAGGCGGCAACCCCTACCACCAGCGACCAGAAACCGGCCCCCAGCAGTGCCGTAACCACCATCCAGACAGCCATAGCAAACTGGATCCACAGCCCGCCACGGAACATGTTCAGCGCGCCTACGCGGCGTACAAACCGTCCGTTAATAATGGTCAACAGGAACAGAAACACGATGTTTAACGCGAAGTAATAGCCAAAATTCTGCGGGGAAACATGGTTGACTTCGATGTAAACAAAAGGCCCGGCACTGAGAAAAGAGAACATGCCGGCAAAACTAAAGCCACTTGCCAGCATGTAGCTCAGTACGCGTTTATGGCGAAATAAAGCGGCAAAATTGCCCACCGTGGTACGCAGGTGAAAAGGCTGACGTCGCTCCGGCGGCAAGGTTTCACGAATGAAAAACGCGATCATGGCTGAGGCCAGCAACGCCGCAATGGCAAGGATCCAGAAGATAGTGTGCCAGCTAAACCAAATCAGCACCGCCCCGCCCACCATAGGTGCCAGTAAAGGGGCAATCGTGGTCACCAGCATGACGAAAGACATCATGCGGGAAAATTCTTCTCGCGGATAGATATCCCGCATCAGGGCATTGATTACCACGCTCGCCGCGGCGGCAGCGAGACCGTGAAAAAAGCGCATGGTAATGAGCTGATCGATAGTTTGTGCCAGCGCACAGGCGACGGCGGCAGCGGCGAAAATCAGCGTGCCGCCAAGGATAACCGGTTTACGTCCGATACTGTCGGCCATCGGCCCGTAAAGCAGTTGTCCCAGCGCAAAACCCAGAATGTAGGTGCTGAGGGTCATTTGCGCACTGCCCGCAGGTACACCAAACTGCTCAGCGATAACCGGCAGTGCGGGCAGATACATATCAATCGACAGCGGCATTAGCATGGCCAGCAGGCCAAGGATGAAAACAATACTCAGTGATGAGTGTGGCCTGGTGGTCACGTCAAGCTCCTGTCTCAGTGCGGCGGTAACCCGACGCTGGCTATCTCTTCTTCTGTCAGCGGGCGGTACTCCCCCTCTGCCATTCCGTCATCGAGCGCAATTGCGCCGATACGCTCACGGTGCAGGCCCACAACGTGGTTGCCCACGGCGGCAAACATACGTTTGACCTGGTGGTAACGGCCTTCACTGATAGTCAGGCGCACCTGGGTTGGGGTGATCACTTCAAGATGTGCCGGGCGGGTGAGATCTTTTTCATTATGCAGTTGCACGCCTTTGGCAAACTGCGCGGCGGTATCCTCTGAGACTGGTGACTCCAGTTCAACCAGATAGGTCTTCTCGCAATGGTGGCGCGGCGAGGTAATACGGTGCGACCATTGTCCGTCGTCGGTCATCAGAACCAGCCCGGTGGTATCGATATCCAGGCGCCCCGCTGCATGCAATTTGTGCGCGACGGGCTCATCAAGAAAATAGAGCACGGTCGGATGATCGGGATCGTCGGTAGAACACACATAACCCTGGGGTTTATTGAGCATGAAGTAACGCGGGCCTGTCTGCTGGGCCAGTGCGTTACCCTCATACTCTACCTCCTGTTCCGGGAGCAGTTTGAACGCCGCATCTCTTACAATTTCGCCGTCTACCGTAACGTGGCTGGCGCGGATTTGACGCCCGGCAATAGCACGGCTTACGCCGAGTTGCTGAGCGATAAATTTATCAAGTCGCATGAAGTTGTTTTGCCTGTATGGTGCTGGGAGCAGGACTTTCGTCCTTAAGAAGGCTCAGGTGATTTACGCCTGTCAGTATAGCGGTCATTCTACTCCGCTCAAGGGAAAGATTCGTGGCATACTTGTGACATTGATGTTGTCACACCATGAAGAGCATGACTTTTACTTTACGCCCTTATCAGCGCGAAGCGGTCGACGCCACCCTCGCCCACTTTCGCCACCATGATGAACCTGCCGTGATTGTCCTGCCGACCGGCGCGGGCAAAAGCCTCGTGATTGCCGAGCTGGCAAGAGTCGCGCGCGGACGCGTGCTCGTCCTCGCCCATGTGAAAGAACTGGTGGCGCAAAACCACGCCAAATACCTCGCTCTCGGGCTGGAAGCGGATATTTACGCCGCTGGCCTGAAAAGCAAGCAGAGCGAAGGGAAAGTGGTGTTCGGTAGCGTGCAGTCGGTTGCGCGTAATCTCGACCACTTTCAGGGTGAATTTTCATTGCTGATTGTCGATGAGTGCCACCGCATCAGCGACGACGATGAAAGTCAATATCAGCAGATTTTACAACATCTGCGCAAGGTAAATCCCCGCGTGCGGCTGCTCGGCCTGACCGCTACCCCCTTTCGGTTGGGCAAAGGCTGGATTTATCGTTTTCATTACCACGGCATGGTGCGTGGAGATGCTAACGCGCTGTTTCGCGACTGTATTTATGAACTGCCACTGCGCTATATGATCAAGCACGGCTATCTTACGCCGCCGGAGCGGCTGGATATGCCCGTTGTACAGTATGATTTCAGCCGCCTGCAGGTACAGAGCAACGGGCTGTTCAGTGATGCAGACATGAATCGCGAGCTGAAAAAGCAGCAGCGCATAACGCCACACATCATTAGTCAGATAGTTGAGTTTGCAGCATCACGTAAAGGGGTGATGATTTTCGCCGCCACCGTTGAGCATGCCCGTGAAATTACCGGTCTGCTGCCGGCGGATGATGCCGCACTGATCACGGGCGAAACACCCGGCCCCGAGCGGGACGCGCTGATAAATGCGTTTAAAGCGCAGCAGTTTCGCTTTCTGGTCAACGTCTCCGTACTCACCACCGGCTTTGATGCCCCGCATGTCGATCTTATTGCGATTCTGCGCCCGACGGAGTCCGTCAGTTTGTATCAGCAAATTGTGGGCCGCGGTCTGCGTCTGGCGCCGGGTAAAACCGACTGTCTGATCCTCGACTATGCCGGGAATCCACACGATCTTTACGCTCCCGAAGTGGGCTCACCAAAAGGTAAAAGCGATAACGTGCCGGTGCAGGTCTTCTGCCCGGCCTGCGGCTTTGCTAATACCTTCTGGGGCAAAACCACCAGTGACGGCAAACTCATTGAGCACTTTGGTCGTCGCTGTCAGGGGTGGTTTGAAGATGATGACGGGCTTCGCGAGCAGTGTGATTACCGTTTTCGCTTTAAAAATTGCCCGCAGTGTAATGCGGAAAACGATATTGCTGCCCGCCGTTGTCGTAGCTGCGACGCTATTCTGGTCGATCCCGATGACATGCTGAAAGCCGCGCTGAAACTCAAAGATGCGCTGGTGCTGCGCTGTAGCGGGATGGATTTACAGCACGGCGCTGATGATAAAGGCGAATGGCTGAAAATCACCTATTACGATGAAGACGGGGCCGACGTCAGTGAGCGTTACCGCTTGCAGACTCCGGCGCAGCGTACCGCCTTCGAGCAACTTTTTATACGCCCGCACACCCGTACACCCGGCGTGCCGCTGCGCTGGATAACGTCCGCCGATATCATTGCCCAGCAGGCGCTACTGCGCCACCCGGATTTTGTGGTCGCACGCATGAAAGGGCAGTTCTGGCAGGTACGCGAAAAAGTGTTCGATTATGAGGGACGCTTTCGCCGTGCCAATGAGTTACGGGGTTAACTCACGCCCGTGTGACTTGTCACAGAGGGGGGATATGGGTATAATCCCGCCCGCTTTTGCATCCGCAGAGCAGAAAATCTGCCTGTTGCTGGGTCGCCTGCAGCAGGAACTATAGAAGAGAGTTTTAAATGTTTACTATTAATGCAGAAGTACGTAAAGAGCAGGGTAAGGGTGCGAGCCGCCGCCTGCGCGCAGCGAACAAATTCCCAGCTATCGTTTACGGTGGTGAAGAAGCGCCGTTCGCTGTTGAACTGGATCACGACAAAGTATGGAACACCCAGACTAAAGAAGGTTTCTACACTGAAGTTCTGACCCTTGCCGTTGACGGCAAAGAAGTAAAAGTGAAAGTTCAGGCTGTTCAGCGTCACCCGTTCAAGCCAAAACTGACTCACATCGACTTCGTTCGCGCGTAATCGCCGACATCGTCGAAAAAAAACCCCGCCATGCGGGGTTTTTTTATGGGCAAATTATTTACCGCTCATTCTGCGCTGGAGCTGATCGCGAAGATTAGGCGGGGTGCCTTTAATGGTCAGGGTATCCGTGGCCGGGTCCCAGAAGATGCGCTCGCCCAATAGCATGGCATCGAAGTTAATGGTCAGGCCGCCGCCGCTACCCGCATATTTGGTTAGCTGGCGTAACGTACTGCGGTCTGCCGGAAAACTCTCTTCGAGCTCATAGCCTTTTTCGGCGGTAAAGTCCTGGAAGCTGACTTCACTGACACCGGCTAACTCTTTCGATAAAGACGCCAGCTCAATTTCTTCGCCCGCCTGCAACTGCTCATTGCAGTAGGTATAGACCTGCTTACGGACCTCCTGGCGCTCAGACTTATCCAGCTCGGCTTGCGCGGTAAAGTCATCCACCGCCTGCAGCAGGCCACGGTTCTGAGCTTTTGCGTTTAATCCTTCACTGGCACCCAGGAAGTCCATAAAGAAATCAGAAACCTTTCGCCCTACCCGCCCTTTCAGGAAGGTCAGATAACGGCTGGACTCCGGGTTGGTTTCCCATTCGGTTAAATCAATACGCGCCACGATATCGGCGTGGTTGATGTCCAGATAATGCGTTGCACTGATGTCCAGCTGTTCGTTGACGCGCATGCTGCTGAGGTTGTTCAACACCGTTATCAACAGATATTCGACAGCCAGGTAGCGGTAATGACAGAAGAGCACCACGCCGCCGTCAGCAAACGGGTACTTCACCAGTTCATCACGCAGGCGTCCGGTCGCTGCACGGCTAAAGGCCAGAAAATCCTCTTCACCCTGACGTTGCTGGCGCAGAGCTTCTGCCAGTTCGCTCTCTTCATTAAACATGCCATAGGCTTTATTTTTGGCGCTGTAGACCCGGTGTAACTCGGCAACCATCTCCTCAACGGGGGCTGTCGGTTCCAGCAGTGAATCGCGCAGCACCAGCTCAAGATTCTGCTCATCGCGCTTGATAAGCTGATGCAGGGCAATCTGGTTGATATCCAGACTCATGATAAACTCTCCTTTGTGACCGGGCGGTATTCAACCATCCCCCAGGCAACTGTGCAACCGCTGATAAAAAAGCAGAAAAAAAGCTGTTGCTACGGTAATATGTTGGACTTTATGAATAAACAGATTTCGATTTATGCCACAGATTTCCCGTTATAGTGATGAACACGTAGAGCAACTGCTGAGTGAACTGGCCCAGGTGCTGGAGCAGCATAAGACACCAACCGATCTTTCCCTGATGGTTCTTGGGAACATGGTGACGAATTTGATCAATACCAGCGTTGCACCCGCTCAGCGCCAGGCTATCGCAAAGTCTTTCGCTCAGGCTCTGCAATCGTCTGTTAATGACGATAAAGCGCACTAAGGTAAACAGCGACATTATATGGTGACTCATCGTCAGCCCTACCGAGAAAAAGTCTCCCAGATGGTTAGCTGGGGGCACTGGTTCGCCCTGTTCAATATTCTGTTGTCCATGGTGCTCGGTAGCCGCTATCTCTTTGTTGCCGACTGGCCGACAACCCTCGCCGGACGAATTTATTCTTACCTGAGCGTTGTCGGGCATTTTAGTTTTTTGGTCTTTGCGACCTATCTACTGATTTTATTTCCTCTCACGTTTGTTGTGATGTCGCAACGTCTGATGCGCGCGCTCTCCGCCATTCTGGCGACCGTGGGCATGACGCTTTTACTTATCGACAGTGAAGTTTTTACCCGTTTCCATCTCCATCTCAATCCCATCGTCTGGGAACTGGTGATTAACCCCGATCAGAATGAAATGGCCCGCGACTGGCAGCTTATGTTTATCAGCGTGCCGGTTATCCTGCTGATTGAGATGCTGTTTGCGACGTGGAGCTGGCAAAAACTGCGCAGTCTTACTCGCCGCCGCCATTACGCGAAGCCGGTGGCCGGGTTCTTCTTCGTGGCGTTTGTCGCCACCCATGTGATGTACATCTGGGCTGATGCCAATTTTTATCGCCCCATTACCATGCAACGTGCGAATCTGCCGCTCTCGTATCCGATGACAGCACGCCGTTTTCTTGAGAAGCACGGTTTGCTTGATGCGCAGGATTACCAGCGTCGCCTGGTCGAACAGGGGAATCCTGAGGCCGTGTCGGTACAGTACCCTCTCAGCGATTTGCGCTATGTGGATATGGGGCCTGGCCATAATGTGCTGCTGATTACCGTCGACGGGCTGAACTACTCCCGTTATGAAAAGCAGATGCCGCAACTCGCCGCTTTTGCCGGGCAGAACATTAACTTTACGCAACATATGAGTTCAGGAAATACCGCAGATAACGGTTACTTCGGCCTTTTCTATGGCATTTCCCCGGCGTATATGGATGGCGTGTTATCTGCCCGCGTGCCCGCCGCACTGATCACTGCGCTTAATCAGCAGGGCTATCAGCTGGGTCTTTTCTCTTCAGATGGCTTTAGTAGCGCGCTTTACCGGCAGGCACTGCTTTCTGATTTCTCCCTGCCTGCAGCGAGAAAACAGAGCGATGCGCAGACCGCCGATCAGTGGATTGACTGGCTGGGTCGCTACGCGCAGGATGAAACCCGGTGGTTCTCATGGGTCGCTCTGAACGGCACCGGTTCCCAGGACAGCAATCAGCAAAACTTTACCCGCCGCTACAGCCATGCGGTGAGCGATGTCGATACGCAGATAGGTCGCCTGCTGACTACGCTGCGTGACGCCGGCAAACTGGAGAATACCGTGGTCATTATTACCGCCGGTCACGGTATGCCAGCCGCGAAAGCTAAAAATGATTTTGCGTGGTCCCGTGAAAACCTCCAGGTGCCGTTAGTGATCCACTGGCCGGGTACGCCTGCCCAGCGCATCAACAAGCTGACCGATCATAAAGACATCATGACCACGCTGATGCAGCGCCTGCTGCATGTCAGCACACCAGCTAATGAGTATTCACAAGGACAGGATCTGTTTAACGCCACCCGTCGCCATAACTGGGTCACGGCGGCAAGCAACAACGCACTGGCGATAACCACCCCGCAAATGACATTGTTGCTCAATCAGAACGGCAATTATCAGACCTGGAACGTTCAGGGCGAGAAGGCAGAAGATCAGAAACCACAACTCAGCTTACTGTTGCAGGTTCTGACGGATGAAAAACGATTTATCGCTAACTGATTGATTAATTATGAATCACTCAGTTAATCGGTACTTGCAATCATCTGTGAAAAGGGTACTATTAGCGCCACAAATCGGCACGTAGCGCAGCCTGGTAGCGCACCGTCATGGGGTGTCGGGGGTCGGAGGTTCAAATCCTCTCGTGCCGACCAAAATATCCCTTAAAAAAACCAACCTTTCACGGTTGGTTTTTTTATGCCTGCACTTTGCCAGTGGCGTAAGTAAGGTGAAACTGATTTAGATAACCTGGCCCCTTTACTCATCCACCCTGTTACGCAAACACCGATCAGCCCATTTACTACATGTCCTGCCAACTCCTCGCACGCATACGCGTTACCATCCAGTGCCTGCCGTGCAACCGAACGACTGGCAGCGCCGAATTTGTAGCGCATACAAACTCAGAAACGCTCGCCCAACATACGGACTCAAAATGAACCAACAAAAAGCGGCTTTACCACATCGTTGCTAACCCGACCATGCTTACAAAAAGGATATTCTCCGAGTACTCTTTGAGTTCGTTAAGATAGCTATCATCACTATTTTTCAGCATTTCAATCGCGGAGGCAGCGCTTTCTGCTTCAGCCTCAAAATGATGTTTTTTGTAGCCGTGTCTTTTAAGAAGTGCAGCTGCGTCCTTATCCACACTCTCTTTAGTAAATACACGTGCGCAGGAATCATTGTAATAAAAAACATAAACAGTCATTTACACCTCCACGGATCAGGCCAATGTGCCGAGGTTCCTAAATTAACTTTTTTAACAGGGGGAGACTGACTGGTGGGATCAAATTACCTACTAATATCATTGATGAATATGTAACAGTTTTACACGGCGGAAGATGACGCCTTTCGGCTACCCCCACCTCTTTCTTCAGGCAATATTCATTCGCCCCCTTTAGGTTCCTCATCGCAGGTAGTTCATCAACCATGCCGGTTGTTTTTTATCGCGGCTATTTACCGGCTTCTTACCCCCGCCCCTTCTCATGATGTTTTCACTAATGTGTGCCAGGCGGCATTCTTTTACCGATAAAATGACCTAAGCTCGTTGGCACTTGCGTGCACATAAGCTGACTACCGTGTAAGACGGGGGATTCGATGAAAAATGTCATCATAAGCATGATTGCCAAAATTTCTAAAATGGACGCAGAAGCAAAACAGCTTACGGCGCGTGTTGAAGCACAATCACTGTTACTCAGCGCACTGATGCTGACCATAGGCAAAAACGGCGGCGTTCGCGATATCATCGACAATGTAAAAAAGGCGATAAACACAGCCGTTGACGCAGCGGAAAGCCCCCTTAAATCGGACGCAGAGATGTTGCTTACTGAGTTTACAGAACTGCTCTCCGTCACCCGCCTGCTGGATGACGCCGATGCCGAGATTGACTACCAGTCACTGAATAACCAGCTTTCTGACTCCAGTCAGTAGGCCTGACCTGAGAACGCTGAGAGGCAAACCAGGCCCCCTCTCTCCGACGGCGTTGTTACGATCCTGTCAAGGGGACAGGAGCGATGCGCAGGGGCGTCAAAGAGGATCGTTAAATGCAATCAGTACTCACGCAAATAAAGATCCTCTTATCCAGAAGCCGCAGAGGGAAGTATCGCGGTAACTGCCATAAAAAGGCGAGCGGTACAGGTGTCTCTTCCCGGGCGGATGCGGGTTACAGCGCGATATCCGAGACCGGTTCGTTATCTGCAGGCACGACCTGCGCAGGTTTACGTACCGGTGGGGTGACATCGGCAATCAGCGATTCATCGCACTTAAGCCCCAGCACACGGCTGGTGTACTGCGACTCTTCACTGGCAGCGTCGGTGTTACCATCCAGCTGTACGCCGAGGAACGGGATGATCCTTTTGAGCGTAGCCTGCCATTCTGGTGAGGCCACTTTTTCCGGGAACACTTTTTCCATCAGCTCCAGCATAATCGGGGCCGCCGTGGACGCGCCTGGTGAGGCACCCAGCAGAGCGGCAATGGTTCCTTCTTTGTCGCTGACGACTTCCGTGCCAAGGCGCAGCACGCCACCTTTTTTCCCGTTACGCTTAATGATTTGCACCCGCTGACCCGCCTGCCACAAACGCCAGTCCTCTTTTTTGGCAAGGGGATAATATTCACAGAGCGCGTCAAAACGGTCGTCGTCGTTCTGCAATACCTGGTTGACCAGATACTTCACCAGACCAAAGTTCGTCAGTCCGACGCTGACCATAGGCAGGAAGTTAGAACGGTTGGTTGAACCAAGCAGATCCCACAACGAACCATTTTTCAGGAAACGGGTAGAGAAGGTAGCAAAAGGTCCGAAGAGCACCACGCGTTTACCATCGATGATACGGGTGTCGATATGGGGAACCGACATCGGTGGCGCCCCTACGGATGCCTGACCGTAGACCTTCGCCAGATGGTGATTCACCACGTCCGGATTTTCCGACACCAGGAACTGTCCTCCCACCGGGAACCCGGCGTAGTCTGCCGCTTCCGGAATGCCCGATTCCTGCAGCAGTTTCAGCGCGGCTCCCCCTGCGCCAATGAAGATAAACTTCGTCTTCACCACCTGCTCTATGCCCGAATGCTTACCGGCAATGGTGACGTTCCAGGTGTTGTCCGCGTTGCGTTTAATCGCGCGCACTTCGCTGCCCAGTTTCAGCGAAAAGTTCTCTTTTTTCTGCAGCGATGTAATCAGCTGGCGAGTTATCTCGCCGAAGTTGACGTCGGTGCCGATCTCCGTGCGCGTGGCCGCCACTTTCTGCTGGGGATCGCGCCCTTCCATCACCAGCGGCGCCCACTGTTTAATCTGGTCGTGGCTTTCGGAGTAACGCATACCACGGAACAGCGAGCTTTGCTGCAATGCCTTATAACGGGCACGCAGGAAATTCACGTTTTCATCGCCCCACACCATGCTCATGTGCGGAACGGTATTAATAAAGGAGCGGGGATTGCTCAGCACACCGGTTTCCACCTGATGCGCCCAGAACTGGCGAGAGATACGAAACGCTTCGTTAATCTCAATCGCCTTCTTGATACTGATAGAACCATCCTGGTTTTGCGGGGTGTAGTTCAGTTCCATTAACGCAGCGTGCCCGGTACCGGCATTGTTCCAGCCGTTGGAGCTCTCTTCCGCCAGGGCATCCAGCCGCTCGACCATGGTGATTGACCAGTTGGGCTCCAGCTCCTGGAGGTAGGTCCCCAACGTGGCGCTCATGATCCCACCACCGATTAAAAGCACATCCGTTTCCTGCGCTTTCGACGCGTTAGCTTTTGCCGCCGCTGAGACAGCATTAAGCCCGACAGCCATCGAAAACAGCTTGGCAGTCATTCTTTTCATGATGTTATTGCCTTACTTTTAGTGCTGCTTTATTAGCATTTATCGCGGGTAAACTTGTTAGCGAGACTAACCTAGCACTTAAAACGGCGTTTTTAAATAATGTTTAAACATTAAATAGTCATTATATAAATGTTACTAATAAGTTGCTTTTTAGCATTAAAAATAACCGTTTTTACTGGCATTGTGGTTTGATTATCAGTACTATTTTGCCCCTTAATAAAACCGAGGCACTCATATCTTTTTGTTATGCTTTTGGTCACTTTCCAGTCCGAGAAGTCATGTCTGAAAAAATAAACGGTTCTTCTGACCTCGTAAGTGAGGTTCTGCGTTCGCCCCGGCGGTTGACACGCGAAACGCTGGCGGGCGTTATCACTGCACTGGCACTCATTCCTGAAGTTATTTCATTTTCGGTGATTGCCGGGGTCAGCCCGATGGTGAGCCTGCTGGCCTCCGTTGTGCTGTGCATCAGTATGTCTGTTCTGGGTGGCCGTCCGGCAATGGTGACGGCGGCGGCAGGTTCCGTCGCGCTGGTTATTGGGCCGATGGTTCACCAGCATGGGGTGAACTACATCCTGCCAGCAGTCGTGCTTGCGGGTGTGATTCAGATTATTTTCGGTGTGACACGGATGGCACGCCTGATGCGCTTTATCCCGCAGTCGGTCATGACCGGCTTTGTCAATGCGCTGGGCATTCTGATTTTCTTTGCTCAGGTGCCACATTTCTGGAGCCGCGACCCGCTAATTCTGGCGCTTTTCGCGCTAACGCTACTGATAGTGCTGTGGTGGCCGCGCTTTGTTAAAAGCATTCCGGCACCGCTGGTGGCGATTGTGGTCCTGACGCTATTCTCGTTTTATAGCGGGCAATCTCTGCCGACCGTCGGTGACGCAGGCCCGATGCAGGGTGGTCTGCCAGGGTTCACTCAGTGGCTGGTTCCCCTGAACCTCGACACGCTCGCAATAGTCTGGCCCTGTGCGCTGAGCATTGCGTTTGTTGGCCTGCTGGAATCCCTCCTGACTGCGCGTCTGGTGGATGACATCACCCATACCCCTTCCAGCAAAAGCCGCGAAAGTACCGGCCTTGGCATTGCAAATATTCTGGCCGGTTTTTATGGCGGGATTGCTGGTTGCGCGATGATCGGTCAGACCATTGTTAACGTCGAGATGGGCAAAGGCCGTAGCCGGGTATCAACGCTGGCAGCGGGCCTGGTTCTGCTGCTATTGGTCACCGCTTTAAGCCGGGTGATGGCAGAAATTCCGATGGTCGTGCTGGCCGGTATTATGGCGCTTGTCGCTGTCAAAACCTTTAACTGGAAGAGTATTCAACCCGGAACGCTCCGGGTTGCGCCTGTTGCCGAAACCCTGGTCATGCTGGTCACCGTTGTGGCTACCATCACGACCGATAACCTGGCGATTGGCGTTGTCGCTGGCCTGATTACGATGGCCATCCTGCCAGCCCGTTTGCATACCAAACGTGGTGCTACAGCAGAAAAAGTGTCGCCAGTCCAAGAAAAATAAAGAACCCCCCGGTGTCGGTAATAGCGGTAATAAGCACGCTGGAACCGACTGCCGGGTCACGACCCAGGCGCATCATTACCATAGGTATAGTCACGCCCATCAGTGCCGCCACCAGCAAATTCAGGACCATCGCCAGCGTCATTACGCCTCCCAGCGCAATGTCACCGTAAAGCAGCCAGGTCACGCCCCCCATGATCCCGCCCCATACCAGACCATTTATCAGCGCCACGCCCAGCTCACGGAAAATTAAAAACCGAAAGTTCCCCGGCTGGATAGTTTTCAATGCCAGCGCACGGACAATCATCGTGATGGTTTGATTCCCCGTATTGCCGCCAATGCCGGCGACGATAGGCATCAGAGAGGCCAGTGCCACCAGCTGCGAAATGGTGTGCTCAAAACCATCAATAACCCGTGAAGCAATAAACGCAGTGCACAGATTGATGGCCAGCCATGCCCAGCGGTTTTTCACCGCACGGGTTACCGGAGCAAAGACATCCTCTTCACTGCTGAGCCCTCCCATGCGACGCAGATCGTTATCCGTTTCTTCATAGACCACGTCAATAATTTCATCGATGGTCAGGCGACCCAGCAGTTTACCGTCCGGTTCCACCACCGCCGCACTGATTAAGTTATCGCGCTCGAAGGTTCGGGCCGCATCTTCCGCATCTTCATGGGGGGAAAATACCACTGGTTCGGCGTTCATCACCTCGTCGACGCGCCTGTCACCTGTGTTAAGCAGGATAGTCTGAAGAGCCAGTTCACCGACCAGTATGCCATCCTCTCCGGTGACAAAGAGTTTGTCGGTGTTTTCAGGCATCGAACGACGCTGGCGTAAATCATGCTGGACCGTTTCGAGGGCCACATCCGGTCGGACGGTGATCACCTCAAACTCCATGATGGCCCCGACACAATTTTCCTGATACCGCATCACCTGATAGACGCGGGCACGCTCTGCTGCGGGTAGTGTTGCCAGCAGCCGGCCGGTGAGGTTACGTGGCAGATGTTGTACCAGCCAAATCTGCTCATCAATATCGAGAGTTTCAAGCGCATTCAGCAACGCTTTATCGCTCATCTCCTCAACCAGGTCTTCCCAGACGCTGACGGAGGCCTCAAGGAGAATTTTGCCGCGCTTCTCATCTTCTACCGTGCGCCAGAGGGCGTGACGTCCTTCAACCGGCAATCCTTCGAGGGTGTCGGCTAAATACGGGGGCGGCAGGTGCGAGACCAGAGCCTTTACTTCATTAATGTCACTGGTCAGTGCATGCGCATCAACCTGCTCTGCCAGGGTCAGTTCTCCACGCAACGCTGCGGTGAGGGCTTTATGGGTGGTAAGTAACCAAATCAGGCGAGCGCGTTCCTGATCGCGTAAGCGGGCGCTCTTTTTGGTGATAACAGACATAACAACGTCCCTGCAAAGTAATCCGGCAGGCTTAAGCATAGCGGCAGGTTGTGTAAAAAAAACTAAACGAGAAGCGTGAGTGGGGAAAAAACAGACAGCGCCCCCGCAAGAGAGGGCGCTATAGCTTATGCGGTACGGGCGACGGCGTCCCGGGAGGCCTGCGCACGCTCTTCGCCGGTCAGCTCGCTGAGCTGCCCGTTACGCATCTCAAGCAGGCGATCGGCATGGACAAAGTAGTGATCGTCGTGGCTGATGGCGAAGATAGTCTTGCCCATCTCCTGCATCAACGGCAGCAGGATCTGATAGAACTCACGCCGGAAATGAGGATCCTGGTCTGCGGCCCACTCATCAAGCAGCAAGATGTCGCGTTCTTCGGCCAGCGCCAGGAGCAGAGCCACCCGCTTCTTCTGCCCTTTCGATAATTTAAGATCGAGGATTTTACCGTCTTTAAGCGTCAGTTTATGCGACATCTTCAGCTGGTAAAGCCATTTATCCACCAGCTGCGGGTTAGCCTGCTCCCCCTGCGGCCCCAACAGCTGATCGAACAACCAGACGTCGGTGAAAACAGCCGAGAAGAGTTTGCGATAATCTTCCGGTTTTTCCTGGGCCAGAGGTTTGCCATCGAGCAGAATTTCACCGGAGGAGGGTTGGTACAGCCCGGTGAGCAGCATGGCAAGCGTGGATTTTCCGCTGCCGTTTCCGCCAATCAGGAACACCTGCTCACCGCGCTTCAGGGTCAGGTTAACAGGCCCCACGGAAAAGGTATTGTCCTGGTAGGCGAAGGTCACATCGCGCAGTTCAAGCGTCTTCCAGTCCGGGTAACGTTGCGGGCGGGGAAAGTCGGCTTTATAAGGCGTCAGTGAGAATTGTTTGAGCTTATTGAAAGCGACCTGAGCGCTGAGCAGCGTAGGTAACGCGCCTACGGCAGAGAGCAAGGGAGTGCGCAGGAAGAGCAGCGTCAGCGAGTAGGTCGCCGCCACGTTGGTATCGGCCCAGCCCAGACTGTTTGCCATCCAGAAGACAAGGCCTATCGCCCCCAGCATCATAATGTTCGACCAGTTCACCGCACTCAGGTGGAAGGTGTCAGCACGAATAATATGGTGACGATATTCACGGGCATCAGGAAGGTAGAGATGGTTAAAGATATGTTCGGCACGTTCCCGGTTGAGGGTCAGCTCTTTACGGCCTTCCAGTACGGTCTGAAAATCGTTGTACAGCTTGTCTTCGGTTTCACGTAAGGTCGCAATATGTTTATAAACGCGCGACACCAGCACAAAGCCGCCCCAGATAGTAATAGCCATCCATACAGCGGTGATCACCAGCATTTTACCTGATAACCATGCCAGATAAGCCGAGGAACCTACCGTCAGGATTATTCCCTGCACCAGCTCCGGCAGACGTACAAAAGCAATAGTGATGTTGCGCACATCGCTGGTCAGCCCGGCAAGCAACGACGCGCTACCCAGCTGTTCAATACGTTCAATGGGGGTATCGAGGATGCGCTTTATGAACTCGCTGCGCATACGATAAACAAAGTGATGACCAAGAGCCGTCAAGGCCAGTTGCGATCCCAGCGTAACGGCCATTAACAGCAGCAACAGCCCCAGGAACTCCGGTAACACAGCAAGCGAAATGTCTACGGTTTCGATTAAACGCAGATTGATAAAGGCAATAAGACCAATGCCAAGCGCCGCGCTCAGTAACGTCAGCGCGAGAACGGCAATAAACGGCCAGCGATACTGACGCCAGACCAGCAAAAGAAGTTCCATAGCAACAACCTGTCAACATAAACAGCCCGCAGTTTAAACGGCTCGCCGTTTACATCAAGAATAATTCTTATTTTTATTCGCCTTTCCGGGCCTGACGAAAAGTGAGGTTGTACCGGCACTCGCCCGTCGCCGGGTGATGCCCCCGTTTCAGGGGAGAAATGCCATGATAGAAAAGCCGGGATTCACCTCCCCAGACCACCACGTCACCGTGTTCAAGCAGCAGCCGCTTAAGCGGATCGCTGCGCCTGAGTCCGCCAAACTGGAAAATCGCCGGTAAGCCCAATGAGACGGAAACAATAGGGGCGCGTAAATCGGGTTCGTCTTTATCCTGATGTAACGAGAGTTTTGCGCCAGGAACATAGCGGTTAATCAGGCAGGCATCCGGGGTGAAATCCGCATACCCCGCCGCCACGGCGGCATCATGGCAAAGCGTCGTGAAAACGGTCGGCATGGCAGGCCAGGGGAGACCGGTTTGGGGATCGACAGCAGAGTAAAGGTAACCGCGAGGATCTGTGGTCCAGCCAACTTCGCCACAGTTAGTCATCGCCACCGACATGGTGTAGCCCCCCGGCGTGACCATGTGGCGTAGCGGTGAACGCTGCGTAACCTGCGCTATACCTTCGAGCAGCGCCCCGGCCCGCGTGAGCGCAAAGCGTCGTAGCACCACCGCACCGGGAGCCAGCTCCTCCTGCCAGGGCACTTCATCGGGAAATAAATCTAACATCCTCTCTCCTTCTCTTCGGCTTCCTGTTGCAGTAATCGCGCTTTGCGCGTAGCTCCCCAGCGATAGCCCGACACGCCGCCATCCGCACGGACGACCCGGTGACAGGGCACCACAATTGCCAGGGTGTTTGCCCCACAGGCGCGTGCGACAGCGCGCACCGCCGTGGGTTTACCAATCCGGGTTGCCAGCGTCTGGTAACTGATGGTCTGGCCGGGGTCGAGAGCACGTAACGCCTGCCACACCTGAAGCTGGAAAGCCGTACCACGCAGATCCAGGGGCAGCGAAAAAGGCGAACGCGGATCGTTAATCCGCCTAACCACCTCAGCAACCCGGCCGGCAAAGTCCACGCTGCCCGGTTCGCGCTGCGCATGAGGGAAAATCTGCTGAAGTTCGGCCAGTAGCGCCGCCTCGCTGTCCGCCAGCAGGACGGCGCAAATGCCGCGCTCGCTTTCTGCCACCAGACAGTGACCTAATGAACAGCGGCTAAGCGCGTAGTACACAGCGGTGTTATTACCGCCCCGCCGGTACTGGCTGGCGGTCATACCCAATGCCGCATCGGCCTGTCGGTAGTAGCTGCTGTTATCCGGAAAGCCTGCCGCCAGTACGGCCTCAGTGATGGTATGACTCTGCGTTAACGTACTTTGCAGGCGTCGGGCGCGCCAGGCTTGCTGCCAGTTTTTAGGCGTCATCCCGGTTACATGCTTAAAAAGTCGGTGGAAATGCCAGGGGCTCATCGCCACCGCGTTCGCCAGCGCATTCAGGCTGACGGGGGTATCCTGTTCCAGCAGACGACAGGCCTGTTCTACCTTCGCCTGACGCTGAAGCAGCGGATCGAGTTTATGGGGCTGACAGCGTTTGCAGGGGCGAAAGCCGGCGCTAAGGGCGGCGTCGGCATCCGGATAAAATGCAACGTTTTCCCGCAACGGGCGGCGTGAACGGCAGGACGGGCGACAAAAAATGCCGGTCGTGCGTACCGCAAAAACAAACTGCCCGTCATAACGACTATCCCGCGCGCAGACAACCTGCCAGCGCGGGTCATCAGCGTGGGGGGCAACGGAAAGCGATGTGGCTGTTTTCATCTCAGGCTCCTCGTTCAAGTCTAGCTCCACTTTGCGCGCGCGCCCGAGCGAAAAAACCCGCAATCTTGCTCTCTAATTTTTTTCTGTTAGCAAAAACGCTGAAAATTGTGGCGACATCCAGTGGGTAAAGCGATCGCCTTCGCGACTTACCATGTAGACAGCCAGACCTTCGCGCCGGGCGACAGCCTGCGCTTTTTCCTTACCCAGTACCATCAGACCGGTGTCCCAGGTGTCGGCCTCCAGCGCCGTCGGCGCGATTACCGTAACCGACACCAGATTATGCTCGATGGGCCTGCCCGTTTTCGGATCTATCACGTGAGAGATACGTTTCCCATCAAGCTCATAATAGTTGCGGTAGCTGCCTGAGGTGCTGATGCCATGACCGTTAATGTCGACCACGGCTTCCACCGCGTTTTCCCGGTCCGTCGGTTTTTGAATCGCTACGCGCCAGGGTGTTCCCTGTGCATTCATACCCCGGCTGACCAGCGCCCCCCCCACCGAGACGAGATAGCGTGAAATCCCTTCACGCTCCATCAGCGCCGCAAGATGGTCGGCAGCGTAGCCCTCCCCGACCGTCGAGAGATCAACAAACAGACCCGGCAGGTCCTTTTGCAGATACTGCTGCTGAGTCTGGTTAATGACCTTAAGGTGCTGTAAACCGGTTTGGGCTTTTGCCGCGTCGATTTGCGCCTGAGTGGGCGTCTTCACTGGCTGTTTATCGGGGCCAAAGCCCCATAAATTAACCAGTGGTCCAATGGTCACGTCCATTGCGCCATCGGTTTTTGCCCCGATGCGCAATGACATTGTGACGATATCCGCCATCGCTTCGCTCACCGGCCAGGGCTCAGGCGTGGTGGCATGGTTAAACTGCATCAGGGCAGAATCCTGTTTCCAGGTCGACAGCAGCCTGTCATCGCTGTCGAGCAGGGTCTGAATTTTTGCCACCAGGGCTTTTTTCTGCTCAGGCGTGGTCGCAGGTAGACTCACTCGCCAGAAGGTTCCCATGGTCTTACCTTCCAGCACCGTTTGCTGTTCCGGTTTCGGGGAGGTGTTATCACATCCCATAAGAGTAACAAGCACAAGCAGGATGCCCGCGCGCCAGAAGGTTGTCGCCATCGTTATGTCTCCCTGATTTCTGGTCGAAAGCCTACACCAAAATGCCCGCCTTGTGAGGCGGCAAACAGGCATAAAAAAAGGGGCCTTGCGGCCCCTTCATCTAACCTGTGCGGCTTAGAACTGGTAAACCAGGCCCAGGCCAACCACGTCGTCGGTGTTGGTGCCGGTACGACGGGTAAAGGAGTTGTCATCCAGCAGGTTGATTTTGTAATCAACATAGGTAGACATGTTTTTGTTGAAGTAGTAAGTCGCGCCGACATCTACATATTTCAGCAGATCCTGGTCGCCGTAGTTACGGGTACCGTTGGTGACGTCTTTACCTTTGGACTGCAGGTAAGCGATGGACGGACGCAGGCCGAAGTCGAACTGGTACTGTGCCACCACCTCGAAGTTCTGGGCTTTGTTAGCAAAGCCATAGTCAGTGCTGCCGTTCTGGGAGTTACCGAAACGGGTCGCATTGTAAGTCTGGGAGTACTGTGCTGCCAGGTAGAGGTTATTGGCATCATATTTCAGGCCGCCGCTGTAGACGTCCGCACGATCGCCATCACCGTAAACGCCTGCTTCATTTTGATCAGCGGTACGTTTGGAGGAGGACATCGCTGCACCTGCGCTGAAGCCTTCGCCCAGATCGTAGGTCAGGGACATGCCATAGCCGTCGCCATTCTGTTTCAGGGTGCTGCGACCGGTATCGTTTTCACCGCTGGCGCTGCCGTTTTTGCCCTGATATTGCAGAGCAAAGTTCAGGCCATCAACCAGACCGAAGAAGTCAGTGTTACGGTAAGTGGCAACGCCATTCGCACGCGACTGCATGAAGTTATCTGCGCCATAGGTGTCTCCACCGAATTCAGGCAGAACGTCAGTCCAGGACGTTACGTCATAGATAACACCGTAGTTACGACCGTAGTCGAAAGAACCGGCATCGGCTACACGGATACCTGCGAACGCCAGACGGGTCCAGGCCTGGTCGCTTGAACCTTCGGCGTCGTTAGCCTGAACGTTGTATTCCCACTGGCCGTAGCCGGTCACCTGGTCATTAACCTGGGTTTCACCTTTGAAGCCGAAACGTACATAAGTCTGATCGCCATCAGAACCCGCGTCATCGGAGAAATAATGCAGGCCATCAACTTTGCCGTATAAATCTAATTTATTGCCGTTTTTGTTATAAATTTCTGCTGCATTAGCGGTACCTGCTACCAGCAAGGCTGGTACCAGAAGGGACAGTGCTTTAACTTTCATGTTATTAACCCTCTGTTATATGCATTTTTATTGCCACTGCTTACTGATCGCATCCTCTCATCAGTCGGCGATTTCATTTTCCTTAAAAATACAGAATAATCCAATGAGAATATGATACTAATATTTTGAAGATGTTTCACATTTGCAAGAGATGTTTCATTTTGTAATTCTCAGGGAACTTTTTTAAGCACAAATAGCTAAAGAATAAAGCACTAAACAACAATTTATAATAAAAAACATTTTAAAATCATATGATTATGCAATGCATAATTTTTTAGCACTGATTGCAAAACCTAAAACTAAAAACGCCATTAGTATTAATACCGCTATCATCATTAACTTTATTTATTACCGTCATTCGATTCTGAATGTCCGTTTATCCCTATTATGACCGAATGCAATGCATTCGGTTTTTTTTTGCCCATCATCGAAATCCATTCGATTTATCCTAAAAATCGATAATTTGTAATGACTATTAATTAATCAGACCCCATGCCACAAAATCGCCCCTTCATTATTTTTAAATTAATATCTTGGTAATTTGTGCGGTTTACTTCAGTGACAGGGGAAATATTGCGCATTATTCGCACATATTGTGCAATTTCTACCGCATCGTTTAAAAAAGAGGCTTTTCTTTTGCTGGCCAGGCACTTGCCTGTAAGAGGGTCTGGAAATTCATTGCGTACCCGATATACTGCCTGCAGTACACTGCTCTGCAACATAACATCTACAGGACTGCCACGACTGCTGGCTGGCTCGTATGGCATGGCAGCAATAATGTCTCAACGCAGGCGTTGAGTTTCTTCTGCAGTGCTGTCATTACGGGTTTATACACACGAATGAGTCGATCGGACACCATGATCCCTGGCAAGTTTTCCCTGATACCGGGCAACATCACCCGCTTCTTCCTTCTTTTAACCATCGTTCTGCTGGTGACGATGGGTGTGATGATTCAAAGCGCCGTCAACGCCTGGCTTAAAGACAAAAGCTATCAGGTCGTTGATATCACGCACGCGATGCACAAACGGATTGATACCTGGCGTTACGCGACCTGGCAGATTTATGACAACATCGCCGCGGCGTCGTCAAACGGTAGCAGTGACGGGCTTCAAGAAACCCGGCTCAAACAGGATGTCTACTATCTGGAAAAACCACGGCGTAAAACCGAAGCGCTAATTTTCGGCTCGCATGACAGCTCAACGCTGGAGATGACGCAGCGCATCTCCTCTTATCTGGATACGCTCTGGGGTGCTGAGACCATTCCCTGGTCTATGTACTACCTTAACGGCCAGGATAACAGCATGATCCTGGTCTCTACCCTGCCGTTAAAAGATCTGTCTTCGGGCTTTAAAGAGTCGGCGATTGGCGGCATTGTTGACTCCCGACGCGCCGAGATGTTGCAACAGGCTAACGCGCTTGATGAGCGTGAGAGTTTCTCCACGTTGCGCCATCTCGCCTGGCAGAACGGGCACTACTTTACGTTGCGCACGACCTTTAATCAGCCAGGTCACCTGGCAACCGTGGTGGCCTTCGATCTGCCGATTAACGATCTCATCCCCCCTGGCATGGCGCTCGACAGCTTCCGCCTTGAAAACGATCCGACTCAAACCAATCTTCGCACTCAGGATAAAGAAGGCGCTGACAGCGTCATCATTAATTTCAACAGTTCTAAAATTGAGATAGCCTCCTCGCTGAACACCACCGGCCTGCGGCTGGTCTGGCAGGTGCCGTTTGGAACGCTTCTGCTGGATACGCTGCAAAATATTCTGCTACCGCTGCTGCTCAATATTGGCCTGCTGGCGTTAGCGCTTTTTGGCTATACCACGTTTCGCCATCAGCCGGGCCGCAGTAACGATAGCCTGGCTCCCAGTGCGAACAGTAATGAGCTGCGCATGATGCGTGCCTTTAATGAAGAGATTGTGTCACTGCTGCCACTGGGGCTGCTGGTGCACGATCAGGAGGCCAACCGCACGGTGCTGAGTAATAAAATTGCTGACCACCTGCTGCCCCACCTGAATTTGCAAAACATCACCTCGATGGCAGACCAGCATCAGGGGGTTATCCAGGCCACCATTAATAATGAACTGTATGAAATTCGCCAGTTCCGTAGTCAGGTCGCCTCCCGCACGCAGATTTTCATCATTCGCGATCAGGACAGAGAAGTGCTGGTAAATAAAAAGCTTAAACAGGCACAGCGCTTGTATGAGAAAAACCAGCAGGGACGTGCCGCCTTTATGCAGAACATTGGCGATGCCCTTAAACAGCCCGTGAACGCACTGGTCAGCGAAGCAGCCGCGCTGGGTGAAAAAGAGACAAACCAGCTTGCCAACCACGCCGAAGCGATTGCCCGACTGGTGGACGATATTCAACTGGCGAATATGCTGGAAAACGACAGCTGGAAAGGACAGTCCACCCAGTTCTCTATTCAGGATTTAATTGATGAAGTCGTGCCGCAGGTGCTGCCGGTTATCAAACGGAAAGGGCTGCAGCTTCTCATCAACAATGCGCTTCCGGCCAACGAAATGCGCCACGGCGATCGCGATGCCCTACTGAAGATCCTCCTGCTGTTGATTCACTATGCGGTGACCACCACGCAAATTGGCAAAGTCACCCTTGAGGTGAGCCGCGACGAGTCAGCGGACGATCGCCTCACCTTCCGCATTCTGGACACCGGTAACGGGGTCTCCTCCAGCGAAATAGATAACCTGCATTTCCCGTTCCTGAATGCAACCCAGGAGGATCAGTACGGTAAAGCCAACGCGCTGACCTTCTGGCTTTGTGACCAACTGGCGAGAAAGCTTGGGGGGCATCTCAACATCAAAGCCCGGGAAGAGCTAGGAACGCGTTACTCCCTGCATATGAAGATGGCCGCCCGCTCGCAGCAGGTGGAAGAAGAAGAGCGGTTACTTGACGATGTCGTCGCGATGATTGATATCACCTCCAGCGAAATCCGTAATATCGTGGTTCGTCAGCTGGAAAACTGGGGAGCAACCTGTATCTCCCCGGATGAACGACAATTAAGTCAAGAGTTTGACCTGTTTTTAACGGATAATCCGTCTAATCTTACATCCTCGGGCTTGCTTTTAAGCGATGATGAGGCGGGTGTGCGGAAAATTGGTCCCGGCCAGTTACGCGTCAACTTTAATATGAGCAATGCAATGCAGGAAGCCGTATTGCAACTCATCGAAGAACAGCTTGCCCAGGAAGAGGTAGTGGCGTCACCGCTCGGGGGCGATGCAAACGTCGAACTCCACGCCAGCGGCTATTATGCGCTGTTTGTTGACACAGTACCGGATGATGTTAAGAGGTTGTATACTGAGTCAGCGCTGAGCGATTTCGCTGCACTGGCGCAGACAGCGCACCGCCTTAAAGGGGTGTTTGCCATGCTCAATTTGGTTCCTGGTAAGCAGTTGTGTGAAACGCTGGAGCAGTTAATTCGTGAGAAGGATGCTCCAGGCATAGAAAATTACATCAGCGACATTGACGCTTACGTCAAGAGCTTGCTGTAGCAAGGTAGCCTAAATACATGAACAATATGAACGTAATTATTGCCGATGACCATCCGATTGTACTGTTCGGTATTCGTAAATCACTCGAACAAATCGAATGGGTTAATGTCGTTGGCGAATTTGAAGACTCCACAGCACTCATCAATAATCTGCCGAAACTGGACGCCCATGTTTTAATCTCTGACCTCTCCATGCCGGGCGACAAATACGGTGATGGCATCACGCTGATTAAGTATATCAAGCGTCACTTCCCTAACCTGTCGATCATTGTCCTGACAATGAACAACAACCCGGCGATCCTGAGCGCGGTACTGGATTTGGATATCGAAGGGATTGTGCTGAAACAGGGTGCGCCGACCGATCTGCCGAAAGCCCTGGCGGCGCTGCAGAAAGGCAAAAAATTTACCCCGGAAAGCGTCTCCCGTCTGCTGGAAAAAATCAGCGCAGGCGGTTACGGAGACAAGCGCCTGTCGCCTAAAGAGAGTGAAGTGCTGCGTCTGTTCGCGGAAGGCTTCCTGGTCACTGAAATTGCCAAGAAACTCAACCGCAGTATCAAGACCATCAGTAGCCAGAAAAAATCGGCCATGATGAAGCTGGGCGTTGAAAATGATATCGCCCTGCTGAACTATCTCTCCTCCGTCACCCTGACACAGACTGAGAAAGAGTAATCCTCATAACCCCGGCGCCCGCCGGGGTTTGTTTTTCTAACGTCTGCCTTTTCTGACCTGCGCGCTGTACTGAGCAAGCGTCACTTTGAGCACATCCAGCGTCACCGGTTTCGAGAGACAGCTATCCATACCCGACTCAAGGCATCGCTGTTTCTCTTCGGCCAGCGCGTTTGCCGTCACGCCAATGACGGGTAGAGCAAGTCCCATCTCGCGAATACGCTGGGTCAGTCGATACCCGTCCATGTTTGGCATATTAACGTCACTCAGGACAATATCGATTTTGTTTTTACTCATGACATTCAGGGCATCCACCCCGTCGGCGGCGGTTTTACAGTAATACCCAAGCGATCCAAGTTGATCGGCGAGCAGACGGCGGTTAATAGGATGATCGTCAACCACCAGTATCATCAGGTCATCATTTTGGGTTTCAATGTTGCCCGGTGCGGCCAGTGTATTGCTCGCCTCAGGCACATCAATTTCAATACGGTAAATATGCCCCATCAGCGCAATCACATCATGGGGCGAGGCGACACTCAGGACCCACTCCCCGGTGGCGCGTTCTAACGGTACCCCGATATGCCGACGACAGAACTGTAGCGCTGCCCTACCGCTCCAGTTTGCCGGTAACTCATCATCAGTGATAAAGGTATCCTGCCCATCCAGCTCCCGCCCGTCCCAGGTTTTCGCCACGATGCCATTATGGGCCAGCAGAGTGCGAAGATAGCTGGACAGAAACGCGTTGCGCACCGACAGCCAGCAACAGGTATTTTTCAGTCCATCCACATCCAGAGGCAATGGCGCGACGGCATTATAAAGCGGAATACGAAGAGTGAACTGACTGCCCATACCCGGTTCGGTATCAACGGAAATATCCCCGTCCATCATATTGACGAGCTTTTCACAAATCGCCAGTCCCAGTCCCGTCCCCTGGAAGTTACGTTGTACCCCTGTCCCTACCTGGAAGAAGGGGTCGAAAAGCCGCACAACCTCTTTGCCGGGGATCCCGACGCCCGTATCGCGCACGCGGATACTGAGGTAATGCTCATCGCTGCGCACGTGCAGCATAATGCAGCCGATGTCGGTGAACTTAATCGCATTACTGAGCAGGTTAGAGATAACCTGTTGCAGTCGCATCGGGTCACCATTGAGGGTGGCGGGGACATCAGGCTCAATGAAGCAGTAGAGGCCCAGCTGTTTTCGTACCACCAGCGGCGCGTAGTTCGCCGTAATGTGATTCATCACCTCGCGCGGGGAGAACTCACGCGGTTCAATTTTCAGCTGTTCCGATTCGATTTTTGAGAAATCGAGGATATCGCTAATAATCTTCAGTAACAGGCTGGAGGAGTTGTTCATGGCGGTAACCAGCCTGTCCACGCCCTGCGGCAGGGTTTTGGTTTGCAGCAGATCAAGGTTACCAATGATGCCGTAGAGTGGCGTGCGCAGTTCGTGGCTGACGGTGGCCAGGAACATCGATTTTGACTGGCTGGCCTGCTCTGCCGCCTGAGCCATCTCCTGTAACGACTCTTCCATTTTGACACGCGCAGAGACATCCACCAGAACGCAGATGGCCACGTTTTCATTCCGGTAGCGCGAATGCACAAAGCTAATCTGCAAATTGGTATTGTTACTGGTCAGCACATCGACAAAGTTAACCTGCTGCCCGCAGATGATTTGCGTTAACCGCTGTCTGTCCTCATGGGTGAGCATGTTCAGGTAATTATGCGCCAGTTCGTTACTCAAAATGTTGGTGCCATCCAGCGTGCGCAGAATACAGATCCCAACGGGCGCAGAGGCGACGATTTTACGGTTGAACTGCTCGTGCTCCTCCAGCCGCTGGGCATCCGTTTCGGCGGGAATAAAAATCCGCCGTTCGTACATACGCGCCAGGGTAAAGAGCGCCACCCCCACCAGAATATTGAGCAGCACTGCATTGAGGACCAGCATTCTGATGCGCTCAAGCACCAGATCGACCGGTACGGAGTAGACAATGCTCAGTGAGGACGGCGGCATACTCTTTTTAAGAACCAGCTCATGGAAACCAGAGCTGTATCCAAACCAGGTTCGGGTCTGCATCCAGCGCGGGTCAATCTCAAGATGGTTTTCTGGCCCGGCAAGGGAGATAAGGGGGTGGCCGTTTTCATCCAGCACCGTCACCCCCATCGGCAGGCTGCCAGGGGTGTAAAAATTCTCCATCCGAATGGACTGTTCAGTGCCCAGCAGCGCCTGAAGACGATTGCCCAGATAGACCGGCGTTAGTGCGAAGAAATACCCCACCCCCGGTCTTGCCCCCTGGCTCATCCAGTACAGATTATTACCGCGCTCTTCCTGCGGCGCGTTGCGGTATTTCATGATCCGCTCATGCAGGCTGGTCAGGGTATTATCCCGCTCAACCGGCACGTCTCGCAGGCCAAAATCCGCTACGCAGAGGTTTTCATTACCAATCAGGAAGACGCGGTTGAGATCATAGGCTGCGGAGAAATTGTCGCGCCAGTAGCGCATGAACCAGGTCAGGGATTCGAGTGAACCTCGCCAGGCGCTGCCCATGCGTGAACAGTCTGAATCGGGAAATAAGGGCTGAAACTCCGGTACTTCGCCCCTGGCATTAAGCCCACGGGTAGAGAGTATACCGTTCTCGGCGGTCAGCCGGTTTTCCGCAATATACTTCAGCTCTTTCATCACGTCCGATGTTCGCTGAATATACCGCTGGGCCTGATCGGCACTGATATTGATTTCCTGACGTATTTCCGACTCTTTATCGCGTAACGCAGTAACGATGTAGAACACCGAAAATAAGGCAATCAATAACCAGAGTACCAGCGCCAGCGCGCGGAAAAGGTAACGGGATACCTTAAGGGTACTGCGAAAAGAGACGAGGTATTTCAACCTGGGGAAGCTCCGCCTGGGGGGGTGAATAAAGTGAGGTTAAAGTAGCGTTAAAACGCTGATGCCGCAACGGAAAGAGAAAGGGCCGGATAACCGGCCCTGCTAAGTCAGATTATTCGTCAGCGTCGTTGGCTTCGTCGCCCGCGCCATCGTCAACTTCCGGGGCGATATCCTCATCCCCTTCCGCGACGCTACCGTCGATGGAGTCGAGTTCTTCGTCATCCACCGGCTCGGCCACGCGCTGCAGACCTACAACGTTTTCATCTTCCGCAGTACGGATAAGAATCACGCCCTGGGTGTTACGCCCTACCACGCTGATTTCCGATACGCGGGTACGCACCAGCGTGCCAGCATCCGTAATCATCATGATCTGGTCGGTATCAGTCACCTGCACTGCACCCACCACTGCGCCATTACGCTCGGTCACCTTGATGGAAATAACGCCCTGCGTGCCGCGCGATTTGGTCGGATATTCAGCTTCAGCGGTACGTTTACCATAACCGTTTTGTGTCACAGTCAGGATAGCACCTTCGCCGCGAGGAATGATCAGCGACACGACCTTATCTTCGCCCGCCAGTTTAATACCGCGCACCCCGGTTGCCGTACGGCCCATCGCACGCACTGCGTCTTCTTTAAAGCGCACCACTTTCCCTGCGGCAGAGAACAGCATGGCTTCGTCCTGACCTGAAGTCAGATCGACGCCAATCAGTTCATCACCCTCATTGAGGTTAACGGCGATGATACCCGCAGAGCGCGGACGGCTGAACTCAGTGAGCGCCGTTTTCTTCACGGTACCGCTGGCGGTAGCCATGAAGACGCTGACGCCTTCTTCGTATTCACGCACCGGCAGAATAGCCGTAATACGTTCATTGGCCTCCAGCGGTAGCAGGTTAACGATAGGACGACCACGCGCACCACGGCTCGCTTCCGGCAGCTGATAGACTTTCATCCAGTACAGGCGGCCACGGCTGGAGAAGCAGAGGATAGTGTCATGGGTGTTGGCCACCAGCAGGCGGTCAATGAAATCTTCTTCTTTAATGCGCGCTGCTGACTTGCCTTTACCGCCACGACGCTGCGCTTCGTAGTCGGTGAGCGGCTGATACTTCACATAGCCCTGGTGAGACAGCGTCACCACAACGTCTTCCTGATTGATCAGGTCTTCGATGTTGATGTCCGCGCTGTTGGCGGTAATTTCCGTGCGACGCGCATCGCCGAACTGATCGCGGATCAGCTCAAGCTCTTCGCGAATAACTTCCATCAGGCGATCGGCGCTACCAAGGATGTTAAGCAGTTCAGCAATCTGTTCCAGCAACTCTTTGTATTCGTCGAGCAGTTTTTCATGCTCAAGGCCGGTCAGCTTCTGCAAACGCAGATCGAGAATCGCCTGGGCCTGCTGTTCAGTCAGGTAGTACTGACCGTCACGCACGCCAAACTCAGGTTCCAGCCACTCCGGACGCGCGGCATCATCTCCAGCACGCTCCAGCATCGCTGACACATTGCCCAGATCCCAGGAGCGGGCCACCAGGCCTGCTTTCGCCTCAGCCGGGGTCGGAGCACGACGAATCAACTCAATGATCGGGTCGATATTCGCCAGCGCCACAGCCAGCGCTTCCAGAATGTGCGCACGATCGCGGGCTTTACGCAGTTCGAAAATAGTACGACGCGTCACCACTTCACGACGGTGACGAACAAACGCAGAAAGAATATCTTTCAGGTTCATGATCTTCGGTTGACCGTGGTGCAGTGCCACCATGTTGATACCGAAGGAGACCTGGAGCTGCGTCTGCGAATAGAGGTTATTCAGTACGACTTCGCCGACCGCATCGCGTTTGATCTCAATAACGACACGCATACCGTCTTTATCAGACTCGTCACGCAGCGCACTGATACCTTCAACGCGTTTTTCTTTGACCAGCTCGGCGATTTTCTCAATCAGGCGTGCTTTGTTCACCTGATACGGAATTTCATGCACGATGATGGTTTCACGGCCTGTTTTGGCGTCCGCTTCGACCTCCGCGCGCGCGCGGATATAAATCTTGCCACGGCCGGTACGGTAGGCCTCTTCAATACCACGGCGACCATTGATGATCGCCGCCGTCGGGAAGTCCGGGCCAGGAATGTGTTCCATCAGCCCTTCAACGCTGATGTTTTCATCGTCGATATAGGCCAGACAGCCGTTAATGACTTCTGTCAGGTTATGGGGAGGAATGTTGGTTGCCATCCCTACGGCAATACCGGATGAGCCGTTCACCAGCAGGTTTGGCACCCTGGTCGGCATAACATCGGGGATTTTTTCCGTGCCGTCGTAGTTATCGACAAAATCGACGGTCTCTTTTTCAAGATCGGCCATCAGCTCGTGCGCGATTTTCGACATACGGATTTCCGTATAACGCATCGCGGCGGCGGAGTCGCCATCTACCGAGCCAAAGTTACCCTGGCCATCAACCAGCATGTAACGTAAGGAGAATGGCTGTGCCATACGAACGATGGTGTCATAAACGGCGGTATCACCATGAGGGTGGTATTTACCGATGACGTCACCCACGACACGGGCAGATTTTTTGTAGGCTTTGTTCCAGTCATTGCCCAATACGTTCATGGCGTAAAGTACGCGACGGTGAACCGGTTTTAAGCCATCGCGGACATCTGGTAACGCGCGGCCAACAATGACCGACATGGCGTAATCCAGATAGGAGCTTTTCAGCTCTTCCTCGATGTTAACCGGTGTAATTTCTCTCGCAAGGTCGCTCATCTAACCGCTATCCCTCTACTGTATCCCGGATTCAAAGGTCGCAAATTATAACACAACCGTAATGAATCAGGTAAAGGGAAAGACCCCGTGCAACGCTTTATTCATGCCTGCGGGCTGTTATACTCATCCGTCTTGAAAAAAAAGGAGTCATTGCGCCCATGAATGCCGAAAAAACATCGGATGCTCAAAACGTTGACCAGGCTGAAATCGCCAAATTTGAAGCCGTGGCATCACGTTGGTGGGATCTGGAGGGGGAATTTAAACCCCTGCATCGCATCAACCCGCTGCGTCTTGACTATATTGCCGGCCGTGCCGGAGGCTTATTTGGCAAAACGGTGTTAGATGTTGGCTGCGGCGGCGGCATCCTCGCTGAAAGCATGGCCCGTGAAGGCGCGCATGTTACCGGGCTTGATATGGGTTTTGAGCCGTTACAGGTCGCGCGACTGCATGCGCTGGAGTCCGGCATCACCGTCGATTATGTTCAGGAAACGGTTGAAGACCATGCGGCACAAAATCCGCAGCGTTACGATGTGGTGACCTGCATGGAGATGCTGGAGCATGTGCCAGACCCGCAGTCAGTGGTACGCGCCTGTGCGCAGTTGGTCAAACCCGGCGGTCACGTCTTCTTTTCTACCATTAACCGCAATGGTAAGGCCTGGCTGATGGCGGTTGTGGGGGCCGAATACGTATTAAAGATGGTGCCCAGGGGCACGCATGACGTTAAAAAATTCATTAAGCCTGCCGAGTTGCTGGACTGGGTCAGCGCGAGCGGTCTGCAGGAGCGTCACATAACCGGGCTGCATTATAATCCGCTGCTTAACCGTTTTAAGCTCGCCCCCGGCGTGGATGTTAACTATATGTTGCATACAAGCGCAAAAAACGTCTGACGTCATGCGCAATGCTTATAAAGATTGCACGACATCATGTGGTGCAATCTTTCCTTCCGCTGAAGAAATCGGCATTTGATCATATTTTCTATTTTTTTTATCCAATATTGACATTCCCGCCAGGCCTTATGCGACGAGGACTTAGCGTTTATTACCCTTTTGCAACCTCAAATTAACCTCAAAATCAACTCTTGTACTCAAAAGAATCCTTACTAGAATACTCACCATATAGCGTTTCTCTTATCTAAAACCCCCTATATATAGTATTTATCCACAGAGTTAGTCACAAGGCTGCTTTGTGGATAAGCGGGGGATATTTTTATTCACGGACAGGTAAATCTTACATGAATCAGAGTCTACTGGTGACAAAGCGCGATGGCGCGACAGAACGCATCAATCTCGACAAAATTCATCGGGTGCTGGATTGGGCGGCAGAGGGGCTGACCAATGTGTCTATTTCCCAGGTGGAATTGCGTTCACATATCCAGTTTTATGACGGTATCAAGACCTCTGATATCCATGAGACCATCATTAAGGCGGCCGCGGACCTGATTTCCCGTGACGCCCCGGATTACCAGTACCTCGCCGCGCGCCTGGCCATTTTCCATCTGCGTAAAAAAGCATACGGTCAGTTCGAACCGCCAGCACTCTATGATCATGTTGTTAAGATGGTTGAGCTTGGCAAATACGACACGCATCTGCTGGAAGACTACACGGAAGAAGAGTTCAAGCAGATGGACGGGTTTATCGACCACTGGCGCGATATGAACTTCTCCTACGCGGCGGTAAAACAGCTCGAAGGTAAGTACCTGGTGCAGAACCGCGTCACCGGTGAAATCTACGAGAGCGCCCAGTTCCTTTACATGCTGGTCGCCGCCTGCCTCTTCTCCGGCTATCCGCGTGAGACCCGTCTCGATTACGTGAAGCGTTTTTATGACGCGGTGTCGCTGTTTAAGATCTCACTGCCAACGCCTATCATGTCCGGCGTGCGTACTCCGACCCGCCAGTTCAGCTCCTGCGTGTTGATTGAGTGCGGCGACAGCCTGGATTCAATCAATGCCACCTCCAGCGCCATTGTGAAATACGTTTCCCAGCGCGCCGGTATCGGCATCAACGCCGGTCGCATTCGTGCGCTGGGCAGCCCGATTCGTGGCGGCGAAGCGTTCCATACCGGCTGTGTTCCGTTCTATAAACACTTCCAGACCGCCGTCAAATCCTGTTCGCAAGGCGGTGTGCGCGGTGGTGCGGCAACCCTTTTCTACCCGATGTGGCACCTGGAAGTTGAAAGCCTGCTGGTCCTGAAAAACAACCGTGGCGTGGAAGGTAACCGCGTTCGTCATATGGACTACGGTGTGCAGATCAACAAGCTGATGTACACCCGTCTGCTGAAGGGTGAAGAGATCACCCTGTTCAGCCCGTCCGACGTCCCGGGCCTGTATGATGCGTTCTTCGCCGATCAGGACGAATTCGAGCGTCTGTACACTCGTTACGAAAAAGATGACAGCATCCGTAAGCAGCGCGTGAAAGCGGTGGAACTGTTCTCTCTGATGATGCAGGAACGTGCCTCTACCGGCCGTATCTACATCCAGAACGTCGACCACTGCAACACCCACAGCCCGTTTGACCCGGTAGTAGCGCCGGTGCGCCAGTCCAACCTGTGCCTGGAAATTGCGCTGCCGACCAAACCGCTTAACGATGTGAATGACGAAAACGGCGAAATTGCGCTGTGTACGCTTTCAGCATTCAACCTGGGTGCTATTTCAAACCTGGATGAACTGGAAGATTTGGCGGTGCTTGCCGTCCGTGCGCTGGACGCCCTTCTGGACTATCAGGATTACCCGATTCTGGCGGCGAAACGTGGTGCAATGGGCCGCCGTACCCTGGGTATTGGTGTTATCAACTACGCCTACTGGCTGGCGAAAAATGGCAAGCGTTACTCTGACGGCAGCGCCAATAACCTGACGCATCAGACCTTTGAAGCCATTCAGTATTACCTGCTGAAAGCCTCAAACGAACTGGCGAAGGAGCAAGGTGCCTGCCCGTGGTTCAATGAAACCACTTACGCCAAAGGTATTCTGCCGATCGATACCTATAAAAAAGACCTGGATGCTATCACCAGCGAGCCGCTGCATTATGACTGGGAGCAGCTTCGCGAATCCGTGAAAACACACGGTCTGCGTAACTCCACCCTCTCTGCGTTGATGCCGTCTGAGACCTCTTCGCAGATCTCTAACGCCACTAACGGCATTGAGCCGCCGCGCGGTCATGTCAGCATCAAAGCCTCCAAAGACGGCATCCTGCGTCAGGTTGTGCCGGATTACGAGCTCCTGAAAAACAACTATGAACTGCTGTGGGATATGCCTAATAACGATGGCTATCTGCAACTGGTGGGTATCATGCAGAAATTTATCGACCAGTCGATCTCTGCGAACACCAACTACGATCCGTCGCGCTTCCCGTCAGGAAAAGTGCCGATGCAGCAGTTGCTGAAAGACCTGCTCACCGCCTATAAATTCGGCGTGAAAACCCTGTACTATCAGAACACCCGCGACGGTGCTGAAGATGCGCAGGACGATCTGGCACCGTCTATTCAGGACGATGGCTGCGAAAGCGGCGCATGTAAGATCTAATAATGCATACCCTCCCCTGACCACTGCTCCGTGCGGTCTTCTCCCTCGCCCCTTCGGGGAGAGGGTCGGGGTGAGGGGAACAATCAATAACAGGACTCACATCGAATGGCCTATACCACTTTTTCACAGACGAAAAATAATCAGCTGCTGGAACCTATGTTCTTCGGTCAGCCGGTGAACGTGGCGCGCTACGATCAGCAAAAATATGACATCTTCGAAAAGCTGATCGAAAAGCAACTCTCCTTTTTCTGGCGTCCGGAAGAAGTGGACGTTTCCCGCGACCGCATTGATTACCAGGCGCTGCCGGATCACGAAAAACATATTTTCATCAGCAACCTGAAATATCAGACGCTGCTGGACTCTATTCAGGGTCGTAGCCCGAACGTAGCGCTGCTGCCGCTGATCTCAATTCCCGAGCTGGAAACCTGGGTGGAGACCTGGGCCTTCTCAGAGACTATCCACTCCCGCTCCTATACCCACATTATCCGTAACATCGTCAACGATCCCTCGGTGGTTTTTGATGACATTGTGACGAATGAACAGATCCAGAAACGTGCGGAAGGGATTGCCCATTACTACGACTCGCTGATCGAGATGACCAGCTACTGGCATCTGCTGGGGGAAGGCACGCATACCGTTAACGGTAAAACCGTGACCGTGAACCTGCGTGAGCTGAAAAAGCAACTCTATCTGTGCCTGATGAGTGTTAATGCCCTGGAAGCCATTCGCTTCTACGTTAGCTTCGCCTGCTCTTTCGCCTTTGCCGAGCGCGAGCTGATGGAAGGCAACGCCAAAATCATCCGTCTGATTGCCCGTGATGAAGCCCTGCATCTGACCGGCACTCAGCATATGCTGAACCTGCTGCGTTCCGGGGCCGACGACCCGGAAATGGCGGAGATCGCCGAGGAGTGCAAGCAGGAGTGCTATGACCTGTTTGTTCAGGCTGCCGTGCAGGAAAAAGAGTGGGCAGAATACCTGTTCCGCGACGGCTCCATGATTGGCCTGAATAAAGACATTCTCTGGCAGTACATTGAGTACATCACTAATATCCGCATGCAGGCGGTCGGTCTGGATCTGCCGTTCCAGACCCGCTCTAACCCCATTCCGTGGATCAACACCTGGCTGGTATCTGACAACGTGCAGGTTGCCCCACAGGAAGTGGAAGTGAGTTCCTATCTGGTCGGCCAGATCGACTCTGAAGTCGATACTGACGATCTGAGCAACTTCCAGCTCTGATGACACGCGTAACCCTGCGTCTGACGGGCACTGAGCTTCAGTGTCAGGAAGAGCACCCTTCTCTGCTGGTGGCGCTGGAGTCACACCGGGTGACGGTAGAGTATCAGTGTCGTGAAGGCTATTGCGGTTCGTGCCGCTGCCGCCTGGTCTCAGGCCAGGTGGACTGGCTGACTGAACCGCTGGCCTTCATCCAGCCGGACGAAATTTTGCCCTGCTGTTGCCGGGCAAAAGGCGATATTGAGATTGAGATGTAAAAAAGGGCCTTTCGGCCCTTTTTTATGACGTTACTGACGCTTCGTCGCTACCTGCGCATGGTGTCTGCGCTCACCGATCATGACCACTATCAGCAGTAGCACCGCCAGGATACTGCCGCCGATCATCACCATAAAGCCGCCGTCCCAGCCGAAGAAGTCGACCGTGTAGCCGACGATGGCGCTGGCCGCCACCGACCCGCCAAGGTAGCCAAACAGGCCGGTAAAGCCTGCGGCCGTTCCGGCCGCTTTTTTCGGTGCCAGCTCAAGCGCATGCAGGCCAATCAGCATGACCGGGCCGTAAATCAGGAAGCCGATGACAATCATACAGGCCATGTCCACGTGCGGATTGCCCGGCGGGTTAAGCCAGTAAACCACGGTGGCAATGGTCACCAGCGTCATAAAGAAGACGCCTGTCGCGCCACGGTTGCCCCGGAACACTTTATCGGACATCCAGCCGCAGAGTAAGGTGCCAGGGATCCCGGCATATTCGTAGAGGAAATAGGCCCAGGAGGACTTATCCAGCGCGAAGTGCTTAACCTCTTTAAGATAGGTGGGTGACCAGTCAAGAATGCCGTAACGCAGCAGGTAAACGAATACGTTAGCGATGGCGATATACCACAGCAGACGGTTCGGGAAGACGTACTGCATAAAGATCTGCTTCGCCGTCAGCTCCTCTTCCGCTTTGTCACTGTAATCGTCCGGATAATCGTTTTTGTACTCTTCAATCGGCGGCAAGCCACAGGACTGCGGCGTGTCACGCATCATGGCAAAGGCAAACAGCGCCACGATGATCGCGCCGAATGCTGGCATATAAAGTGCCGCCCGCCAGTCGTTAAACCAGGCCATCCCCAGCAGGAACAGCAGCGGTGGAATACCGCCGCCCACATTGTGCGCGCAGTTCCAGACAGAGACTATCCCGCCGCGCTCCTTCTGCGACCACCAGTGCACCATGGTGCGCCCGCAGGGTGGCCAGCCCATGCCCTGAAACCAGCCGCACAAAAATAGCAGAACAAACATTACAGCGATGCTGGAGGTGGCCCAGGGCACAAAGCCCATAAACAGCATGACGGCAGCGGCAAGAATCAATCCGGCCGGAAGAAATACCCGCGGATTCGAGCGATCCGACACCGAGCCCATGATGAACTTGGAAAATCCGTAAGCAATGGAGATGCCGGACAGCGCGAACCCCAAATCCCCACGGGAGAACCCCTGCTCCACCAGATAGGGCATCGCGAGAGCAAAGTTTTTGCGTACCAGGTAATAGGCAGCGTAACCAAAGAAAATGCCCAGGAAAATCTGCCATCGCAGGCGTCGATAGAGAGGATCAACGTGTGCAGGGGCAACTCTCTCCCGATGCGCTTCAGGTCTGAAAATACTCAGCATATTAGCCTCCGTGGCGTGTATTTCTCGTTATTTATTACTGTCATGAGTGAAAACGAAACTACGGTATGTTTCTGCGGCCCTAATAGTAAGGAAAGTCTAATAAGAAAAACGCAACTGTCGCTGTTTATGTTACAGAATTATGACAAAGCTCCAGGTTCACGCAGCAAACGTCCTTTTCATTTTCGTTTTTTGTTCGAATATGCGCGATATCAAACAAACCACAGTGCCAGTGTGGCTAAATGTGAAAAATGATTTCGCGGTGGAAGGACTGGACGATGAGCAACGTAAATGACTTCGATGTCATCATCATTGGCGCAGGGGCGACCGGGGCCGGGATCGCCCGGGACTGCGCCCTGCGGGGTCTGCGGGCGGCGCTGGTTGAACGCCATGATATTGCCACGGGTGCAACGGGCCGCAACCACGGTTTACTGCACAGCGGCGCACGTTATGCAGTGACGGATAACGAATCCGCACGGGAGTGCATCGCAGAAAACCAGATCCTCAAACGTATTGCCAGCCACTGCATTGAACCGACCGGCGGGCTGTTCATCACGCTGCCGGAAGATGACATGGCGTATCAGCAGCGCTTTATTGCTGCCTGTCAGAAAGCAGGCATCAATGCAGAGGCCATTACGCCTGAAGCAGCAATACGCATTGAACCCAGCGTCAATCCGACGCTGACGGGCGCGGTACGCGTACCGGACGGCACCGTCGACCCCTTCCGTCTGACCGCCAGCAATATGCTCGATGCACGTGAACATGGGGCAGTGATCCTGACCGGGCATGCGGTCTGCGGTCTGATTCGCCACGGAGACCGGGTGTCTGGCGTGCAGCTGCTTCACCCTCAGTCTCACGACGTTTATGCCCTGCATGCGCCGGTGGTGGTGAACGCTGCCGGGATTTGGGGGCAACAGATTGCGGAATACGCCGATCTGCGCATCCGTATGTTCCCGGCGAAGGGTGCCTTACTCATCCTCGATCACCGCATCAATCAGCAAGTGATTAACCGCTGCCGCAAACCGGCTGACGCCGACATACTGGTACCGGGCGACACTATTTCTCTGATTGGCACCACCTCCACCCACATTGATTACCGGGACATCGATAACACCCGGGTCACGCCGCAGGAGGTGGATATTTTACTGCGCGAAGGGGAGAAACTGGCCCCCCGCATGGCGCAAACGCGCATCCTGCGCGGCTACGCCGGCGTCCGTCCGCTGGTCGCCAGTGATGATGATCCAACCGGACGTAACGTCAGTCGCGGCATTGTTCTGCTCGATCACGCTGCGCGTGACGGTATGGAAGGGTTTATTACCATAACCGGCGGCAAGCTGATGACATACCGGCTAATGGCGGAGTGGGCAACCGACGCGGTCTGCCGCAAACTCAATCACAGCGCCGCCTGTACCACGGCGATAACCCCTCTGCCTGGCTCCCAACAACCCACGGAAAAAACGCTGGAGAGGATTATCTCTCTGCCCGTTCCGCTACGTGGTTCAGTCGTCTATCGTCACGGGGACCGCACCCCGGACTGGCTGGGAAGCCATCGTCACAACCGTAGCCTGGTCTGCGAATGCGAAGCGGTGACCGCGGGCGAGGTCCGGTATGCCGTGGAAAATCTTAACGTCACCTCCCTGCTGGATTTACGTCGCCGTACCCGCGTGGGAATGGGCACCTGCCAGGGCGAACTATGTGCCTGCCGCGCCGCGGGCCTGCTTGCCAGTCTGCGGGTCACCCATGACACGCAGTCACTGCAACAGCTTTCTGCATTTCTGAATGAGCGCTGGAAAGGGGTGAAGCCCATCGCCTGGGGCGATGCGCTGCGCGAAAGCGAATTTACCCGCTGGGTTTATCAGGGACTGTGCGGGCTGGAGAAGGAGTCATCTCATGAAGTTTGATACGGTCATCATTGGCGGCGGGCTGGCCGGTTTACTGTGCGGCATTCGTTTGCAGGCACAGGGCCAGCGCTGTGCCATCGTCAGCCGTGGGCAGAGCGCCCTCAGCTTCTCCTCCGGCTCGCTCGATCTGCTCTCCCATCTGCCAGACGGTAAGCCGGTGGAAGCGATAGATGATGCGGTTAACGCCCTGCGCGCCATGCACACTCCTCACCCGTATGCCCTGCTCGGCGCGCAACGTGTCCATCACTACGCGACACTCGCCCAAACCCTGCTGGCAGAGTGCGGTGTCGCGCTTCAGGGCGATGTCGACGCGCCCCATCAGCGTGTTACTCCCCTTGGGACCTTTCGCCAGGCGTGGTTAAGCCCTGTTGAAGTGCCTCTTAAACCGGCGACCAGCAGCGCCATTGGCGTGACAGGTATCAGTGGTTTTCTGGATTTTCAGCCATCGCTCATCGCCGCCTCGCTTCGTGACCACGGCATCAATGCCAGTGCAGAAGAGATAGAGTTACCAGTGCTGGACAGGCTTCGCGATAACCCCAGTGAGTTTCGCTCAGTGACTATCGCCAGGGTTCTCGATAATCCGGACAACTACGATGAACTCTATCGCGCCCTGCTCCCACTTAGCCGCCGCTACGACATGCTCTATCTGCCAGCCTGTTTTGGGCTGACCAACAGTGAGGTTTTTGCCGCGCTAAATCAGTCACTTTCTTGCCCGATATTCCTGCTGCCGACCCTTCCGCCTTCGGTGCCAGGCTCCCGAATGCAGACCCTGCTGCAACAGCGTTTTGTACGCAGTGGCGGCACCTGGATGCCCGGCGACGAGGTGATGAATGCCAGCATGGTAGAAAACCGGGTTACCACTCTCTGGACGCGCAAAAATGAAGACATTCCGCTCACCGCAGCGCATGTGGTTCTTGCCAGTGGCAGCTTCTTCAGTAATGGCCTGATAGCGGAGCGCACAAAGGTACGTGAAGCCGTGTTTAACCTCGATGTGCTTGAACATGGCGCACGTGAAACGTGGTACCGCGACGATCTCTTTGATGCCCAGCCGTGGCAGCAATTCGGCGTAGTGACGGACGAGAAGCTCCACGGGCTGCGTGGTGGAGAGAAAGTGGAGAATCTGTACGTTATCGGCTCGGTGCTGGGCGGATTTGATGCCATAGCACAAGGGTGCGGCGGCGGGGTTTGTGCCGTTACGGCCCTGTTTGCTGCCGATGAAATCTGCGCTGCAGGAGAGAATAAATGACAATCACCCGGTTTGAAAGCTGCATCAAATGCACCGCCTGCACCACCGTCTGCCCGGTAAGTGCGGTCAATCCCCTCTACCCCGGCCCAAAACAATCCGGCCCCGACGGTGAACGCCTGCGCCTGAAAGATCCGGCGCTGTTCGACGAGGCGCTAAAGTATTGCACCAACTGTAAACGGTGCGAAACGGCCTGTCCGTCCGGGGTGAAAATTGGTGACATCATTCAGCGCGCCAAAGCAAAACATGCGCCCGGAACGCGCTCCTTACGTAACGCTATTCTCAGCCACACCGACGTGATGGGGTCTCTGTCCACCCCCTTTGCTCCACTGGTTAATGCCGCTACGGGGCTAAAACCCGTCCGTCAGTTGCTGGATGCGGCGCTGAAAATCGACCATCGCCGCATGCTGCCAAAATATGCAACCGGCACCTTCCGCCGCTGGTATCGTTCGGTCGCAGAACAGCAGAAAAACTTCACTCAGCAGGTGGCGTTCTTCCACGGCTGTTACGTCAACTACAATAACCCGCAGTTGGGTAAAGACATGCTGAAGGTGCTCAATGCGATGGGGATCGGCGTGCAGTTGCTGGAAAAAGAGAAATGTTGTGGCGTGCCGCTTATCGCCAATGGCTATATCGAAAAAGCTAAAAAGCAGGCCGAATTTAATCTACAGGCCATTGAACAACGCGTGAATAACGATGGTTTAGCGATCATTGCCACCTCCACGACCTGCACCTTTACGCTGCGAGACGAATACCCGCATTTGCTGGGGGTGGATAACGAGCATCTGCGCTCACATATCGATCTGGCTACCCGCTGGGTCTGGCGCAAACTGGCGGACGGGGCTGAATTACCGTTGCGCACCCTGCCTTTAAAAGTGGTCTATCATACCCCCTGCCATATGGAGAAAATGGGCTGGACGCATTACACCCTTGACCTGCTGCGACGCATTCCAGGGCTTGAACTGACGGTGCTGGACTCTCGTTGCTGCGGTATCGCGGGCACATGGGGCTTCAAACGCGAGAACTATCCTACCTCTCAGGCCATCGGCGATCCTTTATTCCGCCAGATTGAAGAGAGCGGCGCTGATCTTGTGGTCTGCGACTGCGAAACCTGTAAATGGCAGATTGAGATGTCCACCAGCAAACGCTGCGAGCACCCTTTCACCCTGCTGGCTCAGGCGCTGCGCCAGGCTAACCCCGCCAGCGACGACGCTGGCGGGAAGTTGCTTAGTAGCTCGTTTTTTGCGCGGCCGGGCTGACGACAGTTTTGAACTGCGCAAGGCGATTATCCAGCGCTTCGGTATAGAGCATGGTATCGACGCCGACGGCGACAAAGTTCGCTCCCCACGCCAGCGCCTGATGCGCCATCTGCGGATCCACCGCCAGGAAACCTGCTGCTTTTCCTGCTGCCCGAATACGCTTCAGGGCATCCTGGATCAGGCGTTGCACCTCCGGATGACCGGCGTTATCAGGGTAACCCAGCGAGGCGGAGAGATCGGCCGGACCGATAAACACCCCATCAATCCCCTCCACCGTCAAAATCTCATCGAGATTCTCCAGCGCCAGTTTGCTCTCTACCTGAATCAGCAGGCAAAGCTCCTCATTGGCACGTGCCATATAGCGTTCAACCCGCCCCCAGCGTGCCGCGCGGGCGACGCCAGCCCCGACACCTCTCACTCCCTCCGGGGGATAACGTGTGGCCGCCACGATATCCCGCGCCTGCTGCGCGCTGTCCACCATAGGAATAAGCAGCGTTCTTGCGCCGATATCCAGCACCTGTTTAATCAGTGCCCGGTCTCCTTCCACCGGGCGAATCACCGGCTGGCTGGCATACGGGGCAATGGCCTGCAGCTGGTGATAAAGATCCTGAACGGTGTTGGGCGCATGTTCCCCATCAATTAACAGCCAGTCGTAGCCGGAGGTCGCCGCTATCTCTGCCATATAGGAGGATGTTGAGCTGAGCCACAATCCAATCTGGGTCTCACCCTTACGCAACCCGGCTTTAAAGGGGTTAGATAAAATCGCCTCTGCATTCATTTACGTGTCCTTCTCTATTGATGCGCGTTGTGCTGCGCCACCTGACGCGTCACGCTTAATGTGAAAATGATCAGCGACCCCGCAATGGCGACGGCAGCCAGCGTCAGCAGCCCGGCAGCGCTGCTGGCAAACATGGTTTCGGCTTTAACCCGGATAATGGGCGCCAGAAATCCACCCACTGCGCCAAAGAGGTTCACAAATCCAATCCCCGCCGCCAGCGCCGTGCCGGATAACAGCTGGGTGGGCATGGTCCAGAAGACCGGCTGTACCGCAATAAATCCCACGGCGGCTACGCACAGGGCGAGGATTGCCAGCACCGGTGAGACCAGTCCCGAGATACCGATTCCCAGTCCGGCGGCCAGCAGGGTGAAGGCGGCGATGTTGCGACGCTCACCGGTTTTGTCGGAGTAACGGGGAATAAGCCAGGTGCCGAACAGTGCGGCAACCCAGGGAATGGCCGTCACTACCGAGGCGGTAAAGCCAACTTTGGTGCCCAGTAATGCCGCCACCTGGGTGGGCAGGAAGAAGATAAGCCCATAGACCGCCACCTGAATCGTCATATAGATAATCGCCAGTTGCCACACCCGCCCGTTACGTAATGCATCAGAGAGACGCGAGGTGACTTTGGTCTCCTCTTCAGAGGCAAGCTGCCGGGTTAGCACCTCTTTTTCATCGGCAGTCAGAAAGCGGGCCTGTTCCGGTGTATCGTCCAGCCAGTAGAAGGTGAAGATCCCCGCGCCCACCGCGAGCAGCCCCTCAATCAGGAACATCCAGAACCAGCCGGGGTGCCCCATAAAGCCGTGCATCTCAAGCAGTGCACCAGAGAGCGGCGATCCGAGCGTCAGGGCCAGCGGTGCCCCCATATAAAACAGCCCCATGATGCTGGCCCGGTTACGCTGGGGGAACCACTGGGAGGTCAGGTAGATCATACCGGGGAAGAAACCGGCTTCGGCAGCGCCTAACAACGTGCGTACCAGTAAAAACTTCGCTTCGGTATCCGCCCATGCCATTGCCGCAGACAAAAATCCCCACAACAGCGTGGTACCGCCAATCCAGTAGCGGGCGCCAAATTTGCGCATCAGCAGGTTCGCCGGCACCCCTAAAAAGGCATAAACAACAAAAAAGATCCCCGCCCCCAGGGCATAGGCTTCATTACTCAAGCCGGTATCAATCTGGTAAGTCTCTTTCGCAAAACCAATGTTGGAGCGATCGAGAAACGCAAGCACATACAGCATCAGCATAAACGGGATCAAACGGGCGCGGTTTTTCTTCACCACGCTGGCAAGCAAGGTCGTGTTCATGAATGATTCCTTGGACGCCCGCCGCGCGACAGGGCGCGGCAGATGAACATTAATGGCTGTAAGGACGCTTCAGGTTGCAGTCGCGGTTGAGTTCAACGCCAAACCCGGGTTTATCGAGCACGGATTTATGAATACGGCCCTTCTCCGGCACCGGTTCATCGAGCAGGATGGGATCGAACTGCGGACGCAGGGTGGCGCAGTCCGGACTGGTCATTAAAAACTCACTGAACGGCGTATTGGTGAAGGTGATCACCGCGTGGTGGGAATAGACGGAAGAACCGTGCGGCACCACCAGCTGCCCACGCGCCTTGGCAATGGCGGCTATCTCCACAAGCGTGGTCAACCCGCCACACCAGCCGACGTCCGGCTGCATGATGTCGATGCCGGTCTCCGACAGCGTCCGAAATGATTGCAGGGTGCCGTGGTGCTCGCCGCTGGTCACCATCATGCCGGCTGGCGCATTACGTTTGAGTTCACGGTAGCCTTCGTATTGCTGCGGCGGCAGACACTCTTCAATCCATTTGAGGTTGTACGGCGCACAGGCGTGGGCCAGTTTTGTCGCGTAGTTCACGTCCTGACTCATCCAGCAATCGAGCATCAGCCAGAAGTCTTCACCGCATTTTTCACGGTATTCCGCCACCATCGCCGCATCTTTGCGGATCCCTGCATCCCCGTCGTGCGGTCCCCAGTGGGTAGGCATTTTACCGCCGATGAAGCCCATCTCTTTGGCTAAATCCGGTCGTGCACCGGTGGCGTAGAACTGTATTTCTTCGCGCACTGCGCCGCCCAGAAGTTTATACACCGGCAGCCCCACGACTTTGCCGAACAGATCCCAGAGCGCCAGATCGACACAGGAAATCGTGTTCATTACCAGGCCGCCGGAGCCCGCGTAGTAGTAAGTCGCCCCCAGCATCTGGTCGTGAATGAGCTTGATGTCACTGACGCATTTGCCCTCGATAAAACGGTTGAGATGCTTTTCAACGATGAAACAGCCCATCTCGCCAGCGGTGGTGACGGCAAAGCCGGTCTGACCGTTTTCAGCCTCCACCTCCACTATCAGCGTACCGAGTACATTAATGCCAAAAGACTGACGGGACTGCTCATACTCTTTGTATTTACTCATGGGGGTCGCAATATGACTGTCAATCCAGTGATCTGCCCCCTGGTCATGATAATCACCGCCGCCTGCGCCTTTTTCAGCCGTGGCTCCGCCGGTAAACCAGGCGCGGACATGTTTAATTTTCGGTAGGGTCATGATGTTCTCCTTGTTATGAGGCTTGTTTTTCGAAGGGGCTCATCCACCCCAACAGACGGGAAATATCTTTCGCGCAGGCGATGGCCTTACCGGCGAGATAGTCCCGGTTATCTTCATTAATTTGCAGGCAGGTACCGACGACAGAGATGGCTGCGGTGAGTGTGTCACTGGCGTTAAAAACGGGAGCAGCGACACAGCGGACGTCGGGATAATCTTCCCCGTTGTCATAGCTCCAGCCGCAGGCGCGAATGCGCAGTAACTCATTCTGCAGGGCTTCTGGCCCGCTAATCGTCGTTGGGGTGGTTTTTTCCCACTCAAGCTTTTGAATGATCTCATCGCGCACCACGGGAGATTGCCAGGCCAGCAGACATTTCCCGATACCTGAACGGTGAAGGGAGAGACTTTTGCCTTCGTGGGAACGCACACTGATGGTTGAGGAAGACTCTATTTTGAGAATGTAATAGGCGTTGGCGTTATCGATAATACCCAGGTGGCAGAGCAGCCCGGTCTCGTCCATGAGACGAGTCAGGCGAGGACGAGCAATTTCGCGAAGATCCATTTTGCTGAGCGCCTGTCCGGCAAGTTCAACCAGCTTTGTCCACAGGCAAAAATTATCCTGGCTGTCCGTGCGCAGCAGCCGCTCTTTTTTTAATTCGCCAAGAAGCAGATACGCCGTACTTTTGGGGATGCCGGTTTTTTCAATAATGGTTGCCGCGCTACAGGGCCCTACGCTGGCAATAAGATTAAGTATTTGAATGGCACGGGTAAGTGCCGGGACTTTACTTGATTCCAACATACTGGACTCCGGTCTCAGGGATTGGAATCAGTGTTGCGGCCTGGCGCGGAGAATTTTGTGAAGCACGTCATGAAGCGTGGACTGTCTGACCCTTTGCACAAAATCATGAGAAGATTTGTGAGAGGCCACACAGATTTTTTTACGATGAGTACAACCGGCTGGACAAAAAATGAGGGAGGTCAAGTAAACCTCCCTTTAAGAACAAATTATTCCACCGTCAGCGTGTCGACGACGTTAACCCATCCATGCTCACTGGTGAGATCTTTACCCAGTAACCAGCGGCGCAACATGTTCAGCGCCATCATCGCGCACACCTCCTGACGCACCGCCAGGCTATGTCGGTTGGTGTTGAACTTCACGCGCAACGCATGAGTGCCTTCGGGTGTCGCCAGGGCAAAATTCAGATATTCCTCCTCAAGCCCCGTCACGGTTAACGCCAGGCCTGCAAGATGCCGGTCGCGCAGGCCCGCTGCCCAGCGTGCTGCCTGCAGCAGGGCTTCATCCTGTGAGGGAAGCACCTCACTGACCAACAACGGTGCGCCGGCGCGGGAAAGCTGCAGCGCCACCAGTCCAGCCGTAAATTGTTCGCTCACTGTCAGACTCAACTGGCGCTCACGCAAATGCCGGGCAATAAGCGCAGGCAACCCTTCCGTGCCTTCGAAAATAAGACTTTCACCGGCAACCCGTTTGACTTCAGGCCACAAGGCGTCCATTGCCTGCTTATGTTCCGCAGGTCCGGTAAGTTTTAGCTCAATGATGGGCATGGAAGAGCGATAGCCCATGACCACCCCTTGCGGTAAGGCGAGATGCGCCAGATTTTGCGCAAGGTCGCTTTCTGAGCGGCCAAAGGTGGTCAGGCGCAGGCAAACCGGCGGCGCAGGTAGCGTGAAGCGGGCTCGAATACGGGGCAAAATCTCCTGCTCGACCATCACCTTAAATTCTGAAGGTACGCCGGGTGTAAAGAACATCAGGCAGCGGTTAAGCTGGACGGCAAAACCACAGGCAGTCCCGACCGGATTATCCACAAGCTCTGCGCTGGCGGGAATTTCGGCCTGCTTACGGTTGCTCGGTGCCATCACGCGGCCACGTTCGCTGAAGAACCGCTCCATGTGGGTAAGCCACTCTTGGTGCATAACGAGTGACTCCCCTTTAGCAGTGGCAGCGGCAAGCGCGCTGAGATCGTCGCTGGTCGGGCCTAAGCCACCGTTTACGATAAGGATATCGGCATGTTCACTGCGCTCGCGCAGGATGGCCACCAGGTCATTCAGGTTGTCTCCCACGGTGTTACGGCGGGTGAGCGGTACGCCCTGATTAAAGAAAAAATCTGCCAGCCAGGCTGCATTAGTATCCACGATTTGCCCATGCAGCACTTCATCGCCGGTTGACAGCATCTCCACATTTAACATTATTTTCTCCTGCAATAGCGGTCGAAATACTATAACGCATGGGTGAGGGAAAGGCGGGAAGAAACTGGCGCAACGAAGGTCGCGCCAGAAAAAGCCATCAGAAGCTCGCGTTGACGCCGACGTACGGACCGTCAGCCACGGTGCTGTCGCGTTTGCCGTCTTTGCCTGTCAGTTCGACATAACGGTAACCGGCTTCAATACTCAGCGGGCGCAGAATAGTAAAGCGTGCGCCTGCATTCGCTTCTTTGTAATCATCCACGCCGCTGGAGAGAGAGTCCGGGGAGTAGTAATACTCACCAAACAAGCGGAAGCTGTCAGTGACCTGCCATGCCAGACCGCCACCGACCGCGGCGGCATAGCCTTCGCTGCCTTCATTAGGGTTGAGATAGACCCCTTTTCCACCGACAGTGCCCATAAACGGGCCAAGCGGAAGATTAAACCCGAGACCCAGGCCAGCAATATCGCCATCGTTGTCGTTATGCGCCCAGTTGCCGCTCAGTGCCAGACCGCTGCTTTCCGTCCCCATGCCTACGCCAAGGTTGGTGTAATGCTCGCCTACCTGTCCGCTCAGACTGATTGCGTTTGCCCCCGTTGATACCAAAAGAGATGCCGCCAGGGCCATAAAAGCTAATTTTTTCATTTCCATATTCCGCGCAAAAAGGATCTAACAATCAAAGCGGCTGATTGTACGATCTTTTTTTTCGTCGGGAGCGAACTAAAAATGAATTGTTACACCAATTGCTGATTTTTATTCTTTTCATGGCATGAACTGCATAATCAGTCGGTAAATGGTATAACCCTTTCACTGCGTGTGGATAAGGATAAGACGATGCGACAGAGAACCATTGTGTGCCCGCTGATTCAAAATAATGGCGACTATTTGCTCTGCAAAATGGCCGACGATCGTGGCGTGTTTCCCGGACAATGGGCGCTTTCGGGCGGCGGCGTTGAACCCGGTGAAAGGATTGAAGAGGCGTTACGCCGTGAGATCCGCGAAGAACTGGGGGGCAACATTGTGCTGGAAAGTATAACCCCGTGGACGTTTCGCGATGATGTGCGCCTGAAAACCTACGCTGACGGCAGTAAAGAGGAAATTCATATGCTTTATCTGATCTTCGACTGCGTCAGTGCAAACCGCGATATTACGCTCAATGAAGAGTTTCAGGCGTTTGCCTGGGTCGCTCCGGCTGATTTAGCGAATTACGATCTGAACGTTGCCACCCGTCAAACCCTGGCGCTTAAAGGCGTGCTCTAAGGCCGGTTATCTGGCACACAAGGGCTGAACCGGTGCCAGCCCTTCTTTATGCCCGCCATAGTGACCCTTTTTTCGCGGCCCACTCAGCCTCAACAATCAGGAGTGTGCCAGGCAAAATCATCCGTTGACCTGAACCGCCACCCAGTTCTGCAACGCCCGGCGGGAGATTTTTATGCCCCCCTGAAGGAGATCGTCAGGCAGGGTAAGCCACTTCACCGGTTGCTGAAAACGGGCCAGCTTGTCCCGAGACCAGCGCTCAAGGTCATGAAGCTCCAACAGCGCGTTCCCCTGCACAACGGCCACCGGGCGCTGACCAAACTCCCGGTCATCAATAGGGGCGACAAACACCTGGCGGACATGAGGATACGCGCAGAGAACCCGCTCAACCTCCTCGGGCTGCACGCTTTCACCGCCGCTGAAAAAGAGGTTATCCAGCCGTCCTGAAATCGTCAGCCGCCCCTCTGTCAGCATGCCCCGATCGCGGGTGGCAAACCAGCCGCTCTGATTGGTGATGGGCTGTAGCGCCCCGTCACGCCAATAACCTGAGGCCATACTGCTGGCACGTAGCCAGACTTCATTGTCGACAATGCGAACCTCCCGACCCGGAAGGGCGAAGCCGACGTCGGCTCCCCCGTCTGCCGCTTTCGCACAGACGGTTGAGGCAAATTCCGTTAACCCGTAGCCGCACCATGTGCTGATCCCCCGCTCCAGGGCGTGATGCGTCAGGTCGACAGGAATGGACGCGCCTCCCAGCAGGACCGCTTTGAGGCTCACGGATGCGCCGTCGTTAAGCAAGCGCCAGAGTTGTGTCGGCACCAGTGACGCATGGGTGCACCCCTGTAACGCCTCAGCCAGTGGCCTTTCCGAGACCGTCAGCCTTGCACCGGCCAGGAGCCAGCGCCAGAGTATTCCCTGCCCGGAAACATGAAACAGCGGCAGGGATAACAGCCAGTCATCCCCCTCTACAAAAGGAATTAACGAGAGCACCCCCTGCGCACTGGCAAGGTGTGCGCGGCAATGGTGCACTGCCGCTTTCGGTAATCCCGTCGAGCCTGAGGTGAGCGTCATGGATGCCAGTCGCTCTGGTTGCCAGCCCGCGTCATATCGGCCGGGTATTAAGCGCCAGTCGAGGGAGGTCAGCCCAGGCCAGCCGATCTCCCCCGTAAGATCCAGGGCAAAACGCAGCGTCAGAGAGGGCAACAGCTCCCGAAGCAATGCATCAGGAAGTTGAGGGTTAATGGGCAGCACACGCGCACCACACTGCAACAATGCCAGCCACGCCAGAAGGGTCCGCGGATGATTTTTCGCACGCAGCATCACACCGTCGCCAGGCTCAATCCCCTGCGCAGCAAAACCGCAGGCCAGGGCATCAACCTGTTCACATAACGCCACCCAGCTCATTGACTCTTCGTGCAGACGAAGTGCTGTGGCCTCCCCCCGCTGGGCTCGCCAGTGACGCCACGGCCAGTCGCTGAAGTTCATAGTAACGGCTCCAGCGCCTCACGCTGCTGACAGGGCAACGGACTGTCAGGCCAGCGACGCAGCAGTTGGGTCTGCATGATGCTCAACGTGTCGAGTCCGGGGATGCTGCCCGGCGTTAACCAGGCGGCAATACGGGCAAGCTGCGTCAGGCCCAGACTTGACTCAAGCGAGGAGCTGATGACCACCTCCAGGCCCAGTTGCGTCGCCGCCACCACCTGCGCCTGTACTTTTTCCAGGCTTCCCGTCAGGGTCGGTTTGATGACCACAGCGCGCACGCCCGCTTCCGCTACAAAACTGAAATCGTCGTCCCGCAGGCTTTCATCCCAGGCTATCGCAATGCCGGTTTCCTGCGCAAACGCACGGGAGTCCTCCCGCGTCCTGCAAGGCTCTTCCAGAAACGCGATACGATTGCGGCAGGCAGGACTGACGTATTTTGCGAACTGCCGGGCTTTAAGCGGGGTCCAGGCGCGATTGGCATCAAGTCTCAGCTGTAAGTCCGGAATGGCCTCCAGCATCAGATTCACCACCATTCCGTCGCGTACGGCTTCATAGAGTCCGACTTTCATTTTTGCCACTTTCGCGCCAGGCAATGCCGCCAGCGCAGCAAAGAGCGCATCCGGATCGCCGGTGCACAGCATCGCCGCGCGGTAATCAGCAGTCTCGGGTAGGGTATTGTGCAGTTCTGCCAGCGCACAACTGATACCAAAATCGGCAGCGGGCAGACCCGGCAGTGCCGGCTCCTCGCCGGCTTGCCAGGCTTTCACCCAGGCAAGAGTCGCGGATGTGGCCTCTTCCAGTGACTCCTGGCTGAAGCCGGGCAAAGGGGCTATCTCTCCCCAGCCTTCGCTCGCGCCATCCTGGAGTTGTACAAAGAGCCCATCACGCGTTTTCAGCCTCCGCTCACGCAGCACCACGCCCGCGTCCATCGGTATCTGCCAGCGGTATACCTGCACCTCACGCATTACGGATTCCGTTTGAATTTACTGAAGTCAGGCTGGCGTTTTTCGTTAAACGCGTTACGGCCTTCCTGCCCTTCTTCTGTCATGTAAAACAGCATGGTGGCATTGCCCGCCAGCTCCTGAAGTCCTGCCTGGCCATCACAATCTGCATTGAGGGCCGCTTTCAGACAGCGTAAGGCCATTGGGCTGTTTTGCAGCATTTCACGACACCAGCGCACGGTTTCGCGTTCCAGCTCAGCCACCGGCACCACCGTGTTAACCAGCCCCATCTCCAGCGCTTCTTTGGCATTGTACTGACGACAGAGGAACCAGATCTCTCGGGCTTTCTTCTGCCCCACGATACGGGCCATGTAAGAGGCGCCCCAGCCGCCGTCAAAGGAGCCGACTTTTGGCCCCGTCTGGCCGAAAATGGCATTCTCAGCGGCAATAGTCAGGTCACACATCATGTGCAGGACATGACCGCCACCAATGGAATAACCGGCCACCGCAGCGACAACGGGTTTAGGGCAGGTGCGGATCTGGCGCTGGAAATCGAGCACGTTCAGATGATGTACCCCGGAGTCGTCTTTGTATCCGCCGTAATCGCCGCGCACCTTCTGATCACCACCGGAACAGAAGGCCTGATCACCCTCCCCGGTCAGGATGATGACGCCGATATCATCGTCATAACGCGCATCCGAGAGCGCCTGAATCATCTCTTTGACGGTCAACGGACGAAACGCGTTACGCACCTGCGGGCGATTTATAGTGATTCTGGCGATGCCGTCAGCCGATTTATGATAACGGATATCGCTAAATTCTCCGGAACAGTCCTGCCAGTCAATGGGTGCATAAAGCATGGTTTCATCAGGATAAATCATAGGGGGCCCTTTATATCAGACGCAGAATTTGTGCCAGGCAGGCGGCAACCGCTTCGGGATTTTCCCGGTGTGCGTTGTGCCCGGCGGCGTTAATGAGATGAGAGCGTGCAGCGATCTCCGCCGACAACGCCCGAAATTTACTGTCCCGTTCACCACAAAGGTAATGAACCGGAAATGCGCATTGTCGCAGCGCAGCGCGTAAATCAGCCTGAACCGCCAGCGAGGTGGCTTCCAGCATCGCCGCCAGCGCCCTGCCGCTGTTCTGGCTGCGAAGGGCGATCAGTTGCGCCCGCTGCTGCGCCTGAAGAGAGGCAAAAACCGGCTGCTGATACCAGTCGGTAAAGACCTCGCTCAGAGGCTCATGGCGTAATCTTTCTGCCCAGCGCCGATCGCTGGCCCTGCGGGAAGACCGTTCAGCCTCATCAGTGAGCCCGGGATGCCCGCCTTCGACCACCAATCCGCAGATGCCTGCAGGTGCCTCACAGGCGAAGTCCATCGCTATGCGCCCACCGAGGGAATAGCCCACCAGCCAGTACTTTAGTATGTTGTAACTATTTAAGGTGGCGGACAGCAGATAACGCATCTCAGCAAAGGACCCGACGGTTATTCCGGCGGAGCCACCGTGCCCGGGAAGGTCTATATAGAGGCACGGACACCCGCAAATGCGGTCGCCCACCGGCTGCCACTCCAGGCTATCGCCGGAAAAACCATGCAGGAAAACCAGCCAGGGGCCGGTCGCCTGCGCGTGCGCCATCCGGGCATGCAGTATCAAAACCGACTCACCTGTGCCAGCAAACTTTGCAGGGTCTGTGCGCCTTCGGCGCCGTCCACAACCAGTTCAATTAACGTGGTGCCTGGTCGTCCCCAGGCGCTTGCGAATACCTCTTCCAGCGCCTGCCAGCTGTCAGGCCGGTGATATTTAAGCCCGAACATGGCGGCCGCATGCTCAAAATTGACATGCTGCGGCATCAGGTAAAACGCTTCACGTTCGTCAGGCGCTGTGGGTAGCAGCGAGAAAATCTGCCCGCCATTGTTATTAACCACGATGAGCACAAAGGGTGCAGAGGCCTGACGCAGCAACGCCAGCGCATTCAGATCGTAAAGCGCGGAGAGATCCCCCACCAGCGCCAGCGTGGGCCGCGCATTGCCCCGCTGTACGCCTGCCGCCGTGGAAATGAGACCGTCAATACCGCTCGCGCCACGATTGCTGTAAACCGGATAGCCCGCCGGCAGTTGTCCCAGCGCGTCAACAAGCCGCACGACCAGGCTGTTACCCAGAAAAAGCTGCCCCTGCTCAGGCAAATAGCGAGCAAGTCGGTGGGCAAGCTGTGCTTCACCAAAGGTTTCCCGTCGCATGAGGACGGCTTCCCAGGCCTGCTTTGAAAGCTCAGGAAGTTCAACACACCAGGGGGCGCGAACTTCAGCAGGATGAGCATTCAACCAGTCAGCAACCGGCGACGTCAGACGGCGACCACGATGGTGCGCCGGATCGAGCCTGCCCGGCATGGGATCAACCAGCCAGTACTCTTCCGGCTCGCAGGTCGCCTGCCACTGTAAAAGACGTTTTCCCGTCAGGCTCCCGCCGAGCTGAATAACGATCTGCGCCTGCTGCAGCTCAGTGACCGCGCGCGCATTGCCCAGCCATAAATCTGCGCACGGCAGCGGCTGCCCGGTCTGCGAGAGCACATCGCCAATTAAAGGCCAGCCGAGGGTTTTTGCCCAGGCCGCAACCTGTTTACCTTCTGCCGCGCTCATGCGCCCTGCGACCACCACACCCCGTTTTTGCCGCCAGAAAAACCAGTCACGCTGGGCATGGCTGCCGGTATGCAACGCTTCACGCAGCCAGGGTTTATCGTCCTGCCACCAGTCGCCCGGGGCCTGTTGCCAGCCAAGGCCGGTTTCATCCATCTCGCCGTACAACGGTTCGGCAAACGGGCAGTTAATGTGCACCGCGCCGGCCTGAACGGAGCCGAGCAGATTATCAATGGCTGAGATCAGCCAACGAGCCGGTATCTCCTGCGTGGGACGTGGCAAGGCCAGAGACTGGGTTGGGTGAGTTGCAAACATACCGGGCTGACGAATCGCCTGATTCGCCCCGCAGTCAATAAGTTCCGGTGGACGGTCCGCGGTAAGCAGAATCAGCCGCTCACCGGTCAGACTGGCTTCAATCAGCGCCGGATAGAGATTCGCAACCGCCGTACCGGATGTAACAATGACGGCGACAGGCGATTGATCCGATTTGGCAAGGCCCAGCGCAAGGTGCCCCAGTCCGCGTTCATCAAAGTGCGTATGGCGGATAAAGGCCCTGTTTTCAGCCGCCGCCAGCGTCAGGGGGGTGGAGCGGGAACCTGGGGCGATACAAACATGGCGCACGCCATGACGGGTTAACGCTTCGAGGATCACCGCGGCCCAGCGTCGGTTAAAGCTGCTCACTGACATAAATTTGTCCGGTATCAATAATGCGGTTAAGTATAAAGAATCGAAAACGATGGATTTTTGATATGGGTCGGTTATGCGTGCGACAACACCAATAAAGATCGCAGTCCCGCCGCCTTATTCTCGATTTCCTGCCACTCCTGTGCCGGATCGGAGCCGGCCACTATCCCCGCACCGGCATAAAGCCGCACATTGTCACCCTTAATCATTGCACAACGTAGGGCGACGCAAAATTCACTTTCGCGTAATGAGAGATACCCTGCTGAACCGGCATACCATTCGCGGTCAAAAGGTTCCGCCTGCCGGATAAACGAGTGCGCTGCCGCTCTTGGCAAGCCAGCTACCGCCGCCGTCGGCTGCAGGAGAAACAGACACTCTGCATCATCTTCGCTTGCAAACTCGGTCCAGATGCAGCGGCGTAAATGCTGCACATTGCGCAACCTTATAATCTGCGCTGGCAGGATATCCAGTGTGGATACCACGGGTTGTAAACGCTGGCAGATATCCTCCACCACCAGCATATTTTCCCGCTGATTTTTATCGTCCGTCATCAACCAGTTGCCCAGCGCTTGCGCCTGAACATCGTCCGGATGACTGGCCACGGTCCCGGCCAGGGCTTCGGTGCGCAGAGCACTCCCCCGCCGACGCCATAAACGCTCTGGTGAGGAGCCCAGAAAGGCCTCCTGGGCCGTAAACGCCATATAGAAGTGGAAGCAGTGATGGTTTAACCGCCGACTGGCGGCCATCAATGCAGCGGCATTAACGGGTCGGCAAAAACGGTGGTCCGTCGTGCGGGCAAGCACCACTTTTTCCATGACGCCGTCGCGAATAGCGCAGGTGGCCTGTGCCACCAGATGCTCCCAGTGAGATTGGTCAGGCGTATGGTTCTGTTCCAGCAAAGGTTGTCGGACGTCAGGAAGGGGGACGGCGCTCACGAGAGCGGCGAGAAAAGCTCTGGCGCTCTGCACATCCGTGGCCTGCTGAGCATCATTGTTGACAATGAGCCGGAGTGAGGCGTGCCCGCCTGACCTGCGCCATTCGAGGCGAGGAAGGAATAAGTCTCCCTGCGAAGGGGTAAAGGCATTCAGTCCCCAGATGCGTAGATCGTGTTCAGGATGATCGCGAAGAAAGTGTTGTGCAAGGGGAAGTGATGGAAAGCGTAACACTGCACCGAGGGCGGCGGCTTCATCCTCACCACTGCGTTGTTGCCAGTAAAATTGCGGCCAGGTTCGCTGCCCTGCCAGCCAGGAGAGTGGGTCAAACGCGTCATTCAGCGCGAAGGGAACATCAAACACCTGCAGGCCAGGCGAATGCGCAAGGTCGCCTGATAATTTTTCCAGCAAAAGTTCAAGCGCAGCAGAAACAGACAGCACGCAACCCCCTCCCTTCTAAAACCGCACATTATACGGGGTGTACGCCATAAAGAGGAGTACCCCCGTAGAGGGAGGGGACTTTTTGGTTAGCGACGCAACAACAGGCCTAACACCAGACCGACCGAGGCACCAACACCGATACCGTGCCACGGATTTTCGTGCACGTAATCATCCGCACGATAAACCGCTTTTTTAGCCCGATAGTAATAGGTGTCCGACGCGTTACTGACGCGATTTTTAACGTCACTCAGCGCCTGCTCAGCACGAGCTTTAAGCTCAATGTACTTCTGGTCAGCGGGGTCGCCCGATGAGCGCAGGACTTCTTCCAGCGTTTCGCTCAGCAGGGCCAGGTCGTCATCGATACGTGAATCATAAAATTGATTAGACATCAGTTATCTCCATGTTGTGAACCTGTCCGCTAAACTATAGACAATCCCTTTGGGTTACGCCTGGCCTCCTTCTCGCGCCATTCCGACGTGAGGGATACCATCTTCCTCGTAAACCTCGGTTACGGCTACAAAGCCAAATCGACCATAAAAGTGTTGCAAATGTGCCTGCGCACCCAGATATAGCGCGTGTTGCGGCCAGTGTTGCTGGCAGACCGCCAGGGCGCGTTCCATCAGTTGACTACCGGTTTTTTCACCGCGAGTTGTATGGCTGACAATCACCCGACCAATCACAACTGGCGCCGTATCGTCGTCATTTTTCAGAATCCTCGCATACGCCACCAGCGCATTATCCTGCCAGCCGAGCAGATGACGGTTATCTCCCACAAGATCTTCACCGTCTACGTCGGCATAGGCGCAGGCTTGTTCCACAACAAATACCTCGCAGCGCAGTTTGAGCAGGGCATAGAGTTCGGCCACGGTTAATTCAGAATGGTGCAGGTCCTGCCAGCGAATCATGTTGTGCTCCTTATTAGCGTTGACCCCGTTATACTAAAACTCTCGCTTTAAACGCAAAGGACGTCATCTCCTGTGGAACTGATTTTTTTAGGCACCTCCGCTGGCGTGCCCACCCGAAGCCGTAATGTCTCGGCTATTCTCCTCAACCTTCAGCACCCTACCCGAGCCGGGCTGTGGTTATTTGACTGCGGTGAGGGCACCCAACATCAACTGCTCAATACGGCGTTTAATCCAGGCAAGCTGGACAACATCTTCATCACTCATCTGCACGGCGATCATCTGTTTGGTCTGCCGGGGCTGCTGTGCAGTCGGTCGATGGCGGGTAACGTTCAGCCCCTGACCATCTATGGCCCCAAAGGCATCAAGGCGTTTGTCGATACGACGCTTCGTCTGAGCGGCTCCTGGACCGATTATCCGCTGACCATAGTTGAAATCAGCGAAGGTCTGGTGCTGGATGATGGTTTACGCCGCGTCAGCGCACGAGCGCTGAATCATCCGGTTGAATGCTATGGCTATCGTATTGAAGAATATGACAAACCGGGCGCGCTCGATGCGCAGGCATTGATTGAATGGGGCGTCCCGCCTGGCCCGCTATTCCAGAAACTTAAAAAAGGGGAAACCGTCACCCTCGACGACGGCCGAACCATCAGAGGTGAAGATTTCCTTGCCCCGCCAGTGGCGGGAAAGACAGTGACAATTTTCGGGGACACTGCCCCCTGCCCGGCAGCTCTTGAGCTTGCACGCGAGGTCGATCTTATGGTGCACGAGGCCACCCTTGAACAGGCGATGGAAGAGAAAGCAAACAGTCGCGGTCATAGTTCGTCCCGCCAGGCGGCACAGCTGGCAGCGGATGCCGGAGCCAGAGAGCTTGTGATTACCCATCTCAGCTCCCGTTACGATGAAGAAGGGGCGCAGCGTTTGCTCCAGGAGTGTCAGGCGATATTCCGCGATACCCGGCTTGCAAAAGATTTTCAGATTGTTCCTCTGTGATGTGATATTGCGCACTCTACTTTTTGCACATTGTGCCGATAACAGTATTAACGCAGGCATTTCACACTGAGGGCACGATGGATAATTTCCAGAAAGATATCGATGACAGGGCGAATCTCACCCTGTCGAACCGTTTTGAGCTGTTGCTGTTTCGTCTTGGTGCCTCACTGAATGATGAAAAGTCGGAGCTTTTCGGCATAAACGTTTTCAAATTGCGCGAAATTGTTCCTATGCCAACCTTTACCCGTCCGGCCGGAATGAAACCGCCTTTGATGGGGATGGTCAATATTCGCGATCAGGTCATCCCGGTCATCGACCTTGCGGCAGTCGCGGGCTGTAAGCCAGCCACCGGTCTCAATATTTTGTTGATCACCGAATATGCGCGCAGCGTGCAGGCGTTTGCCGTTGAGTCGGTCGAGAACATCATCCGTCTGGACTGGAAGCAGGTACACACCGCCGAGAAGGCCATCAACGGCCATTACATCACCAGTATTGCCTGCCTTGATGAAGATAAAGACAGCAACAACCTGGCGATGGTGCTGGATGTGGAACAGATCCTGTATGACATTTCACCGGCCGATCATGATCTGCACGGCAACCATATCCCGGACAAGAAATTCAACATCAAGCCTGGTGCCGTCGCTATCGTGGCGGAAGACTCAAAGGTAGCGCGCGCGATGCTGGATAAAGGTCTGCAGGCCATGCAGATCCCCAACACCATGCATATTACCGGGAAAGATGCGTGGGAACGTATTCAGGTTCTGAGCCAGCAGGCCGACGCCGAAGGGGTACCAATCAGCGATAAGATCTCTATGGTACTGACTGACCTTGAGATGCCGGAGATGGATGGGTTTACCCTGACTCGTTTGATCAAAAGCGATCCACGCCTTAAGCAAATTCCGGTGGTTATCCACTCATCGCTCTCCGGCAGCGCGAACGAGGATCACGTGCGTAAAGTCCAGGCTGATGGCTACGTGGCCAAATTTGAAATTAACGAACTCTCTTCCGTTATTCAGGAAGTGCTTGAGCGTTCCGCGAGCCGCATCAGCGGGCCGCTGGTCAGTGGACAGAAAATCATGGCGAAACCGCTGTTGGCTAAATAAATTCGCAGCGTCTTCAGAGCATAAAAAAACCGCCGGAACCGGCGGTTTTTTATTTACTGAGCTGGGTTACATCAGCGGTGTCGCCAGCGCGACCAGCGAGATGAGCGGCTGCGGGTAAATACCGAGCAGCAGCACCAGCAGCGCAGAGATCAGCACCACGATACCACCTGCACTGTACTGCCAGTCAGAAGGCGCATCACGGTTGAGCTGTTGCGGCGCATTCAGATAGAGACTCACGGCCACGCGCAGGTAGTAGTAAAGACCAATGGCGGAGCCGAGAACCACGCCCCCTGTCAGCCACCACAGGTGCGCCTGTACACCCACTGCCAGAATGTAGAACTTGCCGATAAAGCCCAGCGTCATCGGAATACCGGCCAGTGACAGCATCATCACGGTCATTACAGCCGCCAGAATCGGACGGTGCCAGAACAGACCACGGTAGGAGTAAAGCGACTCTGCATCCGGACCGCGATACGGGCTGGACATCAGGCTCACCACACCAAAGGCGCCGAGGCTGCTGAAGAGGTAACCCGCCAGATAAACACCCACTGCTTCCATCGACATCTCACCGCTTTGCAGGGCAATCAGCGCCACCAGCAGATAACCTAAGTGAGAAATGGACGAGTAACCGAGCAGACGCTTGATATTGGTCTGACTCAGCGCCATCAGGTTCCCGAAGATAATGGAAACGAAGGCGATGATACCCAGCACCAGGCGGACGGCTTCGCTGTCGCCTACCGGCGCATACAGGAAAAGACGCATCACCACACCGAAGATAGCGATTTTACTCGCTGTCGCCAGGAAGGTGGAAACCGGGGCAGGAGCACCCTGGTATACGTCTGGCGTCCACAGATGGAAGGGGACCAGCGAAAGTTTAAAGCCGAGTCCCACAATCATCAGACCCAGACCAATGAGCAACAGCGGTTCATGCAGCGCAGTGCCACTGAGGCTTTTGCCCAGCGCGACAAACGACAGACTTCCGGACTGTGCGTAGACCAGCGCCATACCAAACAGCAGGAATGACGAGGCAGCCGCTGACAGGATGGTGTATTTAATACTCGCTTCAAGCGAACGCTTCTGACGGAAGGCATAGCCAATCAGGCCAAACAACGGCAGAGAGATAAGTTCAATACCGAGGAACAGCGAGGCCATATGGTTTGCATTGGCGAGCAGTATCCCACCCAGTGCCGCAATCAGCACCAGCAGATAGAACTCTTCTTTATTGTCGTTATAGCCTTCCAGCCACGGATAAGCAAAGGTACAGGTGGCGAGGCTCGCCAACAGTACCAGCCCGGTGTAGAGCATGGCGTAGCCATCGACGCGCATCAGCGGCGTGACGTCCATCGCCCCCGCCTGGCCAACAAACCAGAGGGAGACTAACGCAACGTTCAGGCCCACCACTGACAGCGTGGCATTGAGGAAATGGTTGCGTCGCCACGCTATGGAGAGCATCACAACCACCACCGTCAATCCGACGATCAGCAGCGGCAGCAGCGCAATCAGGTGTTGTGTGGTTAAAGTCATAGCGCTTTACGGCCTTGTAGTAGAAACAGAATTAACAAACCACTGCTGGATATTACTCATCGCAGAATGCGAGGTATCCAGAATCGGCTGCGGATAGAAGCCAAGCAGTACCAGAAGTACAACCAGCGACAGAATCATCAACAGCTCTCGCAGTGACATCCCTGGCAACGCTTTACTGGCAATCTCGCTTTTTGCTTTACCGAAGTAAGCGCGATGCAGCATCGCCAGTGAGTAAACAGACGCAAACACCAGGCCAAAGGTGGAGATGACGGTGATCACCGGAACCACCTGGTAGCTACCGAACAGGATCATGAACTCGCCAACGAAGTTACCCGTCCCCGGCATCCCGAGCGTGGCAACGGCAAAGAACATGGAGAGTGCAGGCAACCACTTAATCTTGCTCCAGAGTCCACCCATCATGCGCATATCACGAGTATGCAGGCGCTCGTACAACTGGCCGCACAGGATGAAGAGACCCGCTGCGGACAGACCATGCGCAATCATCTGAATCACCGCACCCTGGTAAGCCAACTGGCTACCGGTGTAGATAGCAATCAGTACGAAGCCCATGTGGGAAACGGAGGTGTAGGCAATCAGACGTTTGATGTCGTACTGGGTGAACGCCATCCATGCGCCGTAGAAGATACCAATCACACCCAGCCACATGGCGACAGGCGCAAACTCTGCCGAAGCGTTCGGGAACAGCGGCAGCGCGAAGCGCAGCAGACCGTAGGCCGCGGTTTTCAGCAAGATACCGGCGAGGTCAACGGAACCTGCGGTGGGTGCCTGCGAGTGCGCGTCAGGCAGCCAGCCGTGCAATGGTACCACCGGCATTTTCACCGCGAAGGCGATAAAGAAGCCGAGCATCAGTAGATATTCCACGCCAGAAGACATAGGCGTTTTCAGCAGATCTTCATAATCGAAGGTCCAGGCGCCCGTCGCGTTGTGATGCACCAGTACCAGCGCCAGAATCGCAATCAGCATCACCAGACCACTCGCCTGGGTATAGATGAAGAACTTAGTGGCTGCGGTAATACGTGTCTTCCCGTCAGAGGCTTTGTGGCCCCAGAGTGCGATCAGGAAGTACATCGGCACCAGCATCATCTCCCAGAAGAAGAAGAACAGGAACAGATCGATGGCAAGGAACACGCCAATGACGCCGCCAAGGATCCACATCAGGTTCAGGTGGAAGAAGCCCTGGTATTTTTCGATCTCACGCCAGGAACACAGTACCGCCAGAACGCCGAGGAAGCCGGTCAGCACCACCATCAGCAGGGACAAACCGTCCAGCGCTAAATGGATATTGATGCCAAAGCGCGGGATCCAGGGGAGTAAAAACTCCGACTGCCACTGTGGGATACCCGCAGATTGCGTCAGTGAATAGCCGCCCTGCAACCACAGTTGCAGACCAAGCGCCAGCGTCAGTCCCATGGTAATCAGCGCTATCCAGCGCGGCAGCTTCACGCCGAAGCGTTCGGTCTGCCAGCACAGGAAGCCGCCGATAAAGGGAATTAATATCAACCAGGGTAATAACATAGCTAAGTATGTCCCTTATATTTACTCCTGCTCAGGCTGTCTCGCTTGCCAGCCCGAATCCCGGCAGTGCTCGCACTCCTCACGTACTCAAGTACGCTCCGGTTGCTCTGCGCTGGCGGTCTCCGGTCTGACTTCGCCGATGACGCCTGTACTTCAGGAACAGATTTTCAACGAATTCTAAAATAGTTATGGGTTTGTAGGCCGGATAAGCGCAGCGCCATCCGGCAAGCCAACAAACTCAACGCAATACCAGCAACAGCGCCAGAATCACGACGGCCCCGATGCTCATGGATGCCACATACCAGCGCAAATACCCACTCTCACTAAGCAGCAGACCTTTGCCTGCAAAGCGAGAAAGGATGGCCGGGATGTTCATCAAGGCATTCAGCGGGTCACGCTTCAGCAGCCACGCAATGCCGAGGAACGGCTTCACGAAGATGAGATCGTAGAGCCAGTCGAAGCCCCAGGCGTTGTACCACCAGGTACCCAGCAGGCGGCCCGGTGCGCTGTTGGCAACAGATGTCACCAGCGTACGTTTGCCTAGCCACAGCCACGCAGCAATCAGGATGCCAGCAATCGCCACCACACCCGAGGTGATTTCAAGCATCATCACATGGCCATGCTCAAGCTCAGTCGTTTCAGGCAAAACACCGTGCAACGGCGGTACAATCATTGCGCCCACGAAGGTAGAGAGAATCAGCAGCACAATCAGTGGCAGATGGTGGGTTATCCCCTTCCCTGCATGCGCATGAATTTGTTCTTTCCCGTGGAAGACGATGAAAATCATACGGAACGTATAGAGCGAGGTCATGAACGCACCGACCAGCCCTGCAACCATCAGGTTGATGTGTCCGTTTGCCATAGCCCCGGCAAGGATTTCATCCTTACTGAAGAAGCCTGCGGTAATCAACGGCAGGGCCGCCAGCGCCGCGCCACCCACCAGGAAGCAGGCGTAAACCAGCGGAATGGATTTACGCAGACCCCCCATCTTAAAGATGTTCTGCTCGTGGTGGCAGGCCAGAATCACCGAACCAGACGAGAGGAACAGCAGCGCTTTAAAGAACGCATGCGTCATCAGATGGAAAATCGCCGCATCCCATGCCTGCACGCCCAGCGCCAGGAACATGTAGCCAATCTGGCTCATGGTGGAGTAAGCGAGAACGCGTTTGATGTCGGTTTGAACCAGCGCAGCAAAACCTGCCAGCACCAGGGTCACTGCCCCGACGATACCTACCAGATGCAGAATCTCCGGGGTCATCAGGAACAGGCCGTGAGTACGGGCAATCAGGTAGACCCCGGCGGTGACCATGGTAGCCGCGTGGATAAGCGCTGAAACAGGTGTCGGACCCGCCATCGCATCGGCAAGCCAGGTCTGCAACGGCAGCTGCGCGGATTTACCAACCGCCCCGCCCAGCAGCATCAGCGTCGCCCACCACAGCATCGTGTTGCCGTTTGCGAAGTGCGCCGGTGCCAGTTCAACCATCTCCCGGAAGTTCAGGGTGCCCAGTTCGTTATAAAGAATGAACAGTGCGAAGGCGAGGAAGACGTCACCCACGCGGGTCACGACAAACGCTTTCATGGCTGCGGCACCATTCTTCGGATCGGTGTAGTAGAACCCGATCAGCAGATAGGAACACAGACCCACCCCTTCCCAGCCGAGGTACATCAGCAGCAGGTTATCCGCCAGTACCAGAATCACCATGCTGGCGATAAACAGGTTGGTGTAGGCGAAGAAGCGGGAATACCCCTCTTCACCGCGCATATACCAGGAGGCGAACATATGGATAAGGAAGCCGACGCCAGTGACCACGGAAAGCATGGTCAGCGACAGGCCATCCAGCACCAGGCTAAAGCTGATGTTGAAATCGCCAACGGACATCCAGGTCCACAACGGCAGCGTAAAGACCTGACGACCGTTGTTAAAGAAATCCACGCCTGCAATGGCGGTGACCAGAGCCGCCAGGCCAATAGAACCCATTCCCACCGTGGCAGAGAGGTTTTCAGACCAGCGTCCACGAGAGAAGGCGAGCAGCAAAAAGCCAATTAAAGGAAAAATAATGGTTAAGGCGAGCATGTTCATCCACGCATCTCACTTACTGAATCGATATTCAGATTCTGGCGGCGACGATGGAGTTGCAGCAGCAACGCCAGGCCAATGCTTGCTTCCGCAGCGGCGAGGCTAATGGCGAGGATGTACATCACCTGACCGTCGGTCTGGCCCCAATAGCTGCCCGCCACGACAAATGCCAGGGCGGCCGCATTGATCATAATTTCAAGACCAATCAGCATAAACAGCAGGTTGCGTCGAATGACAAGACCCGTCAGCCCGAGAACAAACAGGATCGCGGCAAGGATCAGTCCATGTTGTAAGGGGATCATGCATGCTCCTCCGTTTTTCTTTTCGGGCGATCGTCCGTACGGTTGCTCAGCACCTCACCCTGTCGGTCTTCACGACCAACATGGAAGGCCACAACCAGACCCGCCAACAGCAGCATTGACGCCAGCTCTACTGCGAGGACATAAGGTCCAAACAGCGTGATACCGACGGCTTTCGCGCCAATTGGCGTACCGTCAATACCCTGGTCATTAATGCCGGTAATGGCGTAAATGATTACGCCCAGCAGAACAGCCGACAAGATGGCCGGGCCAATCCACACCTGCGGTTTCAGCCACTGGCGTTCTTGTTCGATTTCAGAACCGCCCAGGTTGAGCATCATCACCACGAACACAAACAGCACCATAATGGCCCCTGCGTAAACGATGATTTCCAGCGCACCCGCAAAGTAGGCACCTAATGAGAAGAAGACCCCTGCAATAGCCAGCAACGACACAATCAGGTACAGCAAAGCGTGCACCGGATTGGTGTGGGTTATCACCCGCAGTGTCGTCAGGATGGCAACCAGGCCACAGATATAAAAAGCGAACTCCATTGCCCCTCTCCTTACGGTAACAGGCTCTTGACGTCGATAGGCTTGGCTTCGTTCTGCGCTTCGCCCTTATCTTTGCCGTCGATTGCCATACCTGCCATCCGGTAGAAGTTATATTCCGGGTATTTGCCCGGACCGGAGATCAGCAGATCCTCTTTTTCGTAAACCAGATCCTGACGTTTGTACTCACCCATTTCAAAATCCGGCGTCAGCTGGATAGCGGTCGTCGGGCACGCCTCTTCACACATACCGCAGAAGATGCAGCGTGAGAAGTTGATGCGGAAGAACTCCGGATACCAGCGTCCGTCTTTGGTTTCTGCTTTTTGCAGGGAGATACACCCTACCGGACAGGCGACCGCACACAGGTTACAGGCAACACAGCGCTCGGCACCATCCGGGTCACGGGTCAGAACAATACGTCCACGGTAGCGCGGCGGTAAATAGACCGGCTCTTCCGGGTACATACGGGTTTCGCGTTTAGCAAACGCATGCAGGCCGATCATCCAGATACTGCGCACCTGGGTGCCGAAGCCCACGAGTATTTCTTTTAAAGTCATGGTCTTAAGCCCCTTATTGCGCTTGCCAGAGAATGACAGCCGCCGTGCCCAACAAATTGAGAAGCGTCAGCGGCAGGCAGACTTTCCAGCCGAAAGACATTACCTGGTCATAACGAGGACGGGGTAACGCTGCGCGAATCAAAATGAACATCACCATAAAGAACGCGGTTTTGATCGCGAACCAGAGGAATGGCGGTAAGAACGGGCCGTGCCAGCCACCGAAGAACAGCGTCACCATCAATGCTGAGATGGTCACAATCCCAATGTATTCCCCGACAAAGAACAGACCGAATTTCATACCGGAATATTCGATGTGGTAACCATCAGCGAGCTCCTGCTCGGCTTCGGGCTGGTCAAAGGGATGGCGGTGACACACTGCCACGCCGGCAATCGCAAAGGTAATAAAACCAAAGAACTGCGGGATGACGTTCCAGATATCAGCCTGGTTGTTGACGATGTCGGTCATATTAAAGGAACCGGCTTGCGCCACTACGCCCATCAGGGAGAGGCCAAGAAACACTTCGTAGCTCAGGGTTTGCGCAGATGCACGCATTGCCCCTAGCAGGGAGTATTTGTTGTTACTCGACCAGCCCGCGAACAGCACCGCATACACCGCGAGGCCGGCCATCATCAGGAAGAACAAAATCCCGATGTTGAGGTCGGCAACCACCCAGTTAGGGCTGACCGGAACGATAGCGAAGGCCAGCAGCAGCGAGGTGAATGCAATGACCGGCGCAAGGGTAAAGATCATGCGGTCCGTAAATTTCGGCACCCAGTCTTCTTTGAAGAACATCTTGATCATGTCCGCGACGATCTGGAGTGAGCCACCCCAGCCTACGCGGTTCGGTCCGTAACGATTCTGGAACAGCCCCAGCAGACGACGCTCACCAAAACTCATGAGCGCGCCACAGGTGACCACCACCAGCAAAATGACGACCGCTTTCAGGATGCTTAACAGAATGTCGATAACATCCGGTGTTAACCAACTCATGCTTGCGCCTCCTGCAGATTTTCAAGACGAGCACCCGCGAGCACCGGCGCGATGCCCGGCATGCCCATCGGTAAACCAACCTGCCCTGCCGTCAGCTTTTCGGACAGCTCAAGCGGAAGGCTGAGCGTCTGGCCGTCGTAACTAAAGGAGATACGCGCACCGGCATTCACCCCCAACTTCGCGGCATCGGCCGGGTTGAGTTTGATATAGGGTTGCGGCATACGGCTCTGGAAGACCGGGGAGCGCTGAGACATTTCGTCACTACCAAACAGATGATAGTAAGGGGCGATCAGCCACTGCCCGTCCTGCGCTTCGAAGCTCGCGGGTACGTGAGTGAAGTAATCGAGACCACTTTCCGAGGCTTCAAACAGACGCACACCAGGATCGCCATGACGCAGGTGCCCCCCGACCTCAGCCTGGAACTTGTTCCACGCCTGCGGTGAGTTCCAGCCTGGTGCCCAGGCAAATGGAATTTGCGAGCGCGGTGCGGATGGCTGGTTGTTCCCTTCCATTGAGAAGGCGAACATGGTGTCTTTATCCTGCGGTTGACGCGGTTCGTGCACGCTAATGTTGGCGCGCATCGCAGTACGGCCACTGTAACGGTGCGGTTCACGCGCCAGTTTCTGACCGCGAATGCGGAAGCTTGCATCAGGTGCTGCATCTTTGATGCCGGCCAGGTGCGGCAGCTTCTCAACAACGGCATCAATCACATGGTCAAGCTGCGTCCAGTCCACCTCACGGTTTTGCACCGTGCTGTGCAGGGAGTGCAGCCAGCGCCAGCTTTCAAGCATGATGTTTTTGCTGTCGTAATAGGACGGGTCATACACCTGGAAGAAGCGCTGCGCGCGGCCTTCATTGTTGATAACCGTGCCGTCACTTTCTGCAAAGCTGGCAGCGGAGAGCACCAGATGCGCATGATCCATAATCGCCGTGCGTTGATGGTCAATAACCAGTACCAACGGCGCTTTAGCCAGCGCGGCGTTCACACGGGTGGCGGACGCATGACGATGCAGATCGTTTTCCAGCACCACCACGGCATCTGCCGCACCGGTTTCCAGTTCGTTCAGCGCCTCATCAAGCGAGCCACCGCCAATCATGCCAAGCCCGACGCTGTTGGTAGAACGGGCAATCATGGTGACGCCGACGTCCGCACCACGCGTTTTCAGTGCCCTGGCAACGTTAGCCGCCGCCTGAATGACATCCACGCTACCGTTATTAGTGCCGGAGATAATCAGCGGTTTCTTCGCGCCAGCCAGCGCCTGAACCACGACGTCGATTTTGTTTTGCAGATCACGGCTGATGCCCTCTACTGCAGGGGCATTTTCATCGAGTGCATGGGCAATGGCATAACCCAGTCGCGCCTGATCTTCAACCGGTGCGCAGTAGGTCCACGCGGCGATATCGTCCAGACGGGTAGTGTCGACGTTGGTGACAAACAGCGGATGTTTTGCACGCTGACCAATGTTCAGGATGGCGGCAATCTGCCAGTCAGCTACCTTTTGCGCCGCTGCCATTTCGCGTGCCTTGCCTTTCACGGCCTGACGCACCGCCAGCGCAACACGTGCGCCGGTTTGCGTGATGTCTTCACCCAGAACCAGCACCGCATCATAAGACTCAATTTCGCGCAGGGTCGGGGTACGAATACCGCCCTCACGCAGCACTTTGAGCATCATCTGCAGGCGTTCCTGCTCGCCTTTCGCGATACCGGTATAGAAGTTCTCAGCGCCCACCAGCTCACGTAAGGCGAAGTTGCTTTCAACGCTTGCACGCGGCGAACCAATACCAATCACTTTTTTGGACTGACGCAGGATATCTGCTGCGCCCTGCATGGCCTGCTCGGCGTTGAGGGTGATGATATCATCGCCACGACGCTGAACCGGCTGACGCGGCCTGTCTTTCAGGTTCACGTAGCCATAGCCAAAACGGCCACGGTCGCAGAGGAAATAGTGGTTCACGGAGCCGTTATAACGGTTTTCAATACGACGCAGTTCACCGTAACGCTCACCGGGGCTGGTGTTACAGCCCAGAGAACACTGCTGGCAGATGCTTGGCGCAAACTGCATGTCCCATTTACGGTTGTAACGCTCGGAGTGCGTCTTGTCGGTAAATACGCCGGTCGGGCAGATTTCAACCAGGTTACCGGAGAACTCGCTTTCGAGCACCCCGTCTTCCGGGCGACCGAAGTAGACGTTGTCATGTGCGCCATAAACGCCCAGATCCACGCCATCAGCATAATCTTTGTAGTAACGCACGCAGCGGTAGCAGGCGATGCAGCGGTTCATTTCGTGAGAAATAAACGGCCCCAGGTCCTGGTTTCTGTGGGTACGCTTCGTAAAACGATAACGGCGGAAGCTATGACCGGTCATGACCGTCATATCCTGCAGGTGGCAGTTGCCCCCTTCTTCACAGACCGGGCAGTCGTGCGGATGGTTGGTCATCAACCACTCTACGACGCTCTCGCGGAATTGTTTCGCCTCTGCATCATCAATAGAAATAAAAGTGCCTTCGGTTGCCGGTGTCATACAGGACATCACCAGGCGACCACGCGTGTCTTCCGCGTTCTGGTATTGCTTCACCGCACACTGGCGGCACGCACCCACGCTGCCCAGCGCCGGATGCCAGCAAAAATAAGGAATATCAAGGCCCAGTGAGAGACATGCCTGTAGCAGGTTGTCCGCACCGTTAACCTCGTATTCTTTGCCGTCTACATGAATCGTAGCCATTAGCATGCTTCCAGTTGGCCCAAATAACCATCACCCTTCACGCTGTTGTCGCGTTGGTTGCCATCTCTCATCCGGCGAGTTCAGTTGACTCCCTTTTCCGGAATTCGCTCTGTTGCCGCCTTGCTACAGTGCGAAGGATTGGGTTATTACTCAGGCATTAATCGAAATTTCTCAGGTATCGCGTTTGGGCGAGATACCCCTATCACCAGCGCGCTTTCAACAGGTTCGGCTGAATACCGCCTATGGCGTTGGTATTGCTGAACTGCTGCTTGATGCCTGCTTCGAATTCTTCTCGGAAATATTTAATCGCGCTTTGCAGGGGTTCAACCGCACCTGGCGCATGCGCGCAGAAGGTTTTACCTGGACCCAGGAAACGACACAGTTGCTCAAGTGTCTCGATATCCCCGGGCTGGCCTTCGCCACGCTCAAGCGCACGCAGAATTTTCACGCTCCACGGCAAACCGTCACGGCAAGGTGTACACCAGCCGCAGGATTCACGGGCGAAAAACTCTTCCAGGTTACGCACCAGCGGCACCATGCCAATTTCGTGGTCGACCGCCATCGCCAGCGCCGTACCCAGGCGGCTGCCCGCTTTGCCAATGCTTTCAAACTCCATTGGCAGATCCAGGTGAGACTCGGTCAGGAAATCGGTACCCGCTCCACCCGGTTGCCAGGCTTTGAATTTCAGGCCGTCACGCATACCACCTGCATAATCTTCCAGGATTTCACGTGCGGTAGTGCCAAATGGCAGCTCCCACAAGCCGGGGTTTTTCACGCGACCTGAGAAGCCCATCAGTTTGGTGCCGGCATCTTTACTGGTCGAAATGTTCTGATACCACTCAACGCCGTTCGCCAGAATAGCCGGGACGTTACACAGGGTTTCGACGTTGTTGACGCAGGTCGGTTTACCCCATACGCCCGAACTTGCCGGGAAAGGCGGCTTGGAGCGCGGATTAGCACGACGCCCTTCGAGGGAGTTAATCAGTGCAGTCTCTTCACCACAGATGTAGCGCCCTGCCCCGGTGTGCACGAACAGTTCGAAGTCGAACCCGCTGCCGAGGATGTTTTTGCCAAGCAGACCGGCTTCGGTCGCTTCGGCAATCGCACGACGCAGGTGCACGGCGGCTTCAATATACTCACCGCGCAGGAAGATGTAGCCCCGATACGCTTTCAGCGCAAACGCGGAGATGAGCATGCCCTCCACCAGCAGGTGCGGCAGTTGCTCCATCAGTAAACGGTCTTTATAAGTACCCGGCTCCATTTCATCAGCGTTACATAACAGGTAACGAATGTTCATGGACTCGTCTTTGGGCATCAGGCTCCACTTCAGACCGGTGGAAAAGCCAGCGCCGCCACGGCCTTTAAGACCAGAGTCTTTGACCGCATTGACGATTTCATCCGGGGCCATACCCGACAGCGCACGACGCGCGCCGGCATAACCATTTTTACTTTGATATTCATCCAGCCACACGGGCTGTTTGTCATCACGCAGACGCCAGGTCAGCGGATGCGTTTCGGGAGTACGGATAACGTCTTTCATTTATACCGCTCCAGTAATTCGGGGATGCCTTCCGGGGTCAGATGTGCATGAGTGTCCTCATCAATCATCATGTTTGGCCCCTTATCGCAATTGCCCAGACAGCAGGTCGGCAGCAGCGTAAAGCGTCCGTCAAACGTCGTCTGGCCCGGCTTGATTTTCAGATGGCTTTCAATCGCAGACTGAATGCCCTGATAGCCGGTAATATGGCAGACCACGCTGTCGCAATAGCGAATCACATGACGCCCCACCGGCTGGCGGAAAATCTGGCTGTAGAAGGTGGCAACGCCTTCGACATCACTTGCCGGGATGCCCAGCACCTCAGCGATGGCGTAAATCGCCCCATCCGGCACCCAACCGCGCTGTTTTTGAACAATCTTCAGCGCTTCAATGGACGCCGCACGCGGGTCTTCGTAGTGATGCTTCTCGTGCTCAATGGCTTCACGCTCTGCCGCACTCAGCTCAAAGGCCTCGGTTTCTGGTAATTGATTCTCGTGCATAATTAGCGGTCCACATCTGACATAACAAAATCGATACTACCCAGATACACAATCAGGTCGGAAACCAGGCTACCGCGAATGGCGGATGGTATCTGCTGCAGGTGCGGGAAGCTTGGCGTCCGCACGCGCGTACGGTAGCTCATGGTGCTGCCATCGCTGGTCAGGTAGTAACTGTTGATACCCTTGGTCGCTTCAATCATCTGGAAGGATTCTTGCGCCGGCATGACCGGACCCCAGGAAACCTGCAGGAAGTGCGTGATCAGGGTTTCGATATGTTGCAGCGTGCGCTCTTTCGGCGGCGGCGTGGTCAGCGGGTGATCCGCTTTGAACGGGCCTTCCGGCATATTGTTGAGGCACTGCTCAAGGATGCGCAGACTCTGGCGCAGCTCTTCAACTTTCAGCATGACACGGGTGTAGCAGTCGGATACCCCACCACCAACCGGCACTTCAAAGTCGAAGTTTTCATAACCGGAGTAAGGGCGCGCCTTACGCACGTCAAAATCGATCCCGGTAGCACGCAGGCCTGCACCCGTGGTGCCCCACTCCAGCGCTTCTTTCGCGCCGTAGGCGGCAACACCCTGAGAACGCCCTTTCAGAATGCTGTTGCGCAGCGCGGCTTTCTCATACGAAGCCAGACGTTTTGGCATCCAGTCGAGGAATTCACGCAGCAGACGATCCCAACCGCGCGGCAGATCGTGTGCCACACCACCGATACGGAACCAGGCCGGGTGCATACGGAAACCGGTGATCGCTTCCACTAGATCGTAAATTTTCTGACGATCGGTGAAGGCAAAGAAGACCGGCGTCATTGCGCCAACGTCCTGAATAAAGGTCGAGATATAGAGCAGGTGACTGTTGATGCGGAACAGTTCAGAGAGCATCACACGAATCACGTCCACACGCGCCGGGACAGTAATACCCGCCAGCTTCTCAACGGCCAGCACATACGGCATTTCGTTCACGCAACCGCCGAGATACTCGATACGGTCGGTGTAAGGAATGTAGCTATGCCAGGACTGGCGCTCACCCATTTTTTCAGCACCACGGTGGTGGTAACCGATGTCCGGGACGCAGTCGACAATCTCTTCGCCATCAAGCTGAAGAATAATGCGGAAAGCACCGTGCGCAGAGGGGTGGTTAGGACCCAGGTTGAGGAACATAAAGTCCTCGTTACTGGTGCCGCGCTTCATGCCCCAGTCTTCCGGTTTGAAGGTCAGCGCTTCCATTTCCAGATCCTGCTTGGCTTTGGTCAGCTCAAAGGGATCGAACTCGGTTGCACGCGCCGGATAGTCTTTACGCAGCGGGTGGCCTGTCCAGGTCTGCGGCATCATGATGCGCGTCAGATGAGGGTGGCCTTCAATATCAATTCCAAACATTTCCCAGGTTTCACGCTCATACCAGTTGGCGTTCGGGAAAAGTTTGGTGAACGTCGGTACGCGCAGATCGTTTTCAGACAATGCCACCTTGAGCATGATATCGCGATTGCGTTCAATGGAAATCAGGTGGTAGAAAACGGAAAAATCCGCGGCAGGTAAACCCGCGCGGTGCGTGCGAAGACGTTCGTCCATGCCGTGTAAATCAAACAGCATGACGTAAGGTTTTGGCAGTCTCTTTAAGAAATCGCCCACTTCCAGTAACTGTTCGCGCTTCACCCATACTACGGGCACCCCGGTGCGGGTCGCCTGAACGGTAAAGGCATCCGGCCCAAAACGGTTGCGCAGTTCGCCAATGACGGGATCATCAAGGTGATCCCGGGTCTGCCATGTGGCGTCTTGCGCAGTTAAGTCAGTCATATTGTTCACCATTGCAAAATTTCCGTGGTGACTGTCAGGTATGGCTTCGCGTTAGTTGATTATTAAAATGCGAAGATTGATGCCACAACCCGCAGGCGCAAATTAAATCTCGTCAGGCGTACGCAGATTCGTGACTGCAATACGCTCGCCGCGTTTGCGGTCGCGTTCCGACTGCATGTTGGCGCGGTATACACCTTGATCGCCAACGACCCACGACAGCGGGCGGCGCTCTTTACCAATGGATTCCTGCAACAGCATCAGAGCCTGCATATAGGCTTCAGGACGCGGCGGACATCCTGGGATATAGACATCCACGGGGATAAATTTATCGACGCCCTGAACCACGGAGTAGATGTCATACATCCCACCGGAGTTAGCGCATGCGCCCATGGAGATAACCCATTTTGGTTCCAGCATTTGATCGTACAAACGCTGAATGACCGGGGCCATCTTGGTAAAACAGGTTCCTGCAACCACCATCAGGTCGGCCTGACGTGGGGAAGCACGCAGTACCTCAGCACCAAAACGCGCAACGTCGTGCACGGCGGTGAAGGAGGTCACCATCTCGACATAACAGCAGGACAACCCGAAGTTATAAGGCCAGATTGAGTTTTTGCGGCCCCAGTTAACCATGTCATGCAGGGCATTTTCGAGTTTGCCCATGTAGACGCTTTTGTTAACTTCCTGTTCCAGGGGGTCGGTTACGATCTCCTGTTTTTGCAGGGGGTAACGGTCGTTCTCACCGTTGGGATCTATGCGGGTGAGCGTATAATCCATCTTATTGCCTCGCGGTTAGCGTTGACGATTAGTGTAGTTGGTAGTCTCTGGGTTGATTTGAGCACGACGTGAACGCGACGGCGTCCAGTCCAGCGCGCCGATTCGCACCAGATAAAAAAGACCTGCCAGCAGCACTAAAATGAAAATTGCGGCTTCGGCAAAACCGAGCCAACGACTCTCGCGAATGGAAGTTGCCCATGCATACAGATAGAGCGCTTCAACATCGAAGATGACGAAGAACATGGCCACCAAATAGAACTTAGCGGAGAGACGCAGGCGTGCGGTACCGACCGAATCAATACCCGATTCGAAAGGAACGTTTTTGTGTCTTGCGCGTGCGCGACCGCCGAGATACCAGCCGCCGAGCAACATCAGGCAGCACAGGCCAATTGCGACAATAAGAAAGACTGCGAACGCCCAATGATGAGCGATGATTTCAGTGGATGTTGACATACGCATTGCTTAGCTCAAAAGGTAGCGCTTACTACTCTGCTCTTTTCGGCAGATGGCGCTACATCGATTCATGGGGAGGAATAAAACCACACGTTAAGTAAGAATTTGACAAGTCAGCCAAACGATGTGGGTTTTACTCCTTTCTATAACCTTTTGTCAACTTTAACAAAAGTTTCCTCACATTAGTTTACATCGGCAGCAACTCATTAACATTAAATGCCGTTTTCTTATTCAACCTCGACGAAGCCCATGATCTTTTAGGGTGTTGAATCGTGTCCGTTGTGAGGTTTTACAAAAATTACCCTCTTATTTTGACAGGATTTTGCACGGATTCCTCCCCCTCTGTGGGAGTATTTTCTTGATCTGAGACACGCTTTTGTTAATTCATCACTAAAAACGGCAACAAAATAGCCTGATTTTTAACATGCCGCAGTATCACTAAAAACTATAGAACATGAAGGGGAATTGTGGAGGAAAGATTGTTAATCTGTTGATATAGCAGCATTTTATAATTTTCATTTCGCTCATCCATAAGCATTGGTGTCAAAAATGAACCGATGACTTGCTTTTTTCCATCAGCGGTCCATTTTTGCATTTACAATTTGTTACCAGTTTTTGCCGTGCCTGTCAGCCAAAATCATCCTCCGCGACCAGCGAGTCGCCTCCTCCTTCGGTGGCACGCGTGCCATACTGCCACGGATTCTGGTAGTGCTCCATCGCCTGGAAAATGACCTGCGCCAGTTTATTCTGGCTACGGGCGTTGACGCAGAGCACATATTCGGTTTCAGGAAGCGCGGGTAATCCCTCCGTATTGCCAAGCACTCGCAGATCGGGACTCATCATCTCAACAGGTCGTGCCGTGACGCCCAACCCTGCCTTTACGGCGGCTTTGACCGCTGACAAAGTCGAAGCAACATAAGCAATGCGCCAGGCAACGTCAGCGGCGTTCAGCGCGTTAAGGATGAGCTCGCGAAACGGACTGGGTTCATCGAGCAGCACCAGAGGTACCGCCTCGCCTTTTTGCAGCATAAAATCAGCCGCGCAATACCAGTGGGTTGGAGACGTCCTCAGTGTCAGGCAGTTCTCCAGGCCTGATCGGTGGGTGGTCACAATCAAATCAACATCGTCTTCCTGCAACCTTTCCCCGGCGAAAGGGTTACGTTTTACACGAACATCTAACGCCAGCTTTGGGTAAACCGAACTTATACGGTTGAGCAGGAACGGCAGGATGGTATCGGCCGATTCATCAGACGCGCCAATCGTAAGCCCCCCCTGTAAATTGCTAAACATCAGCGAGGTACATGCTTCATCATTAAAGCGTAAAATTTTTCTGGCGTAGCCCAGTAACTGAATGCCGTGTTCGGTGAGAAGCTTATTACGACCGTGACGGGCGAAAAGCTCTTTTCCAACCAACTGCTCCAGCCTCTGCATTTGTTGACTGACCGCAGACTGGGTGCGACAAACCGCAGCGGCTGCCGCAGCGAACGTGTTCAAATCAGCGACCGCAACGAAGGTTCTCAGCAGATCGAGGTCGAGATTCAGTATCGGACGATTTGCATTTATCATAATTTTTCACTTACGGGTTCCTCACTCGGAGTTACCCGGGTTTATGCTGTGCGCGTAAGATTTAAGCAATTCCCTTTAAAATGTGCATCCAGCAGAGTTATAGCCTGGTCAACCTGACTGAAAGTTCTGGTGCTTATAGTTCGCCATGTGATCCCAGGCGAACGTCGCGTCGTTATTTACGACTCCCTTCTTTTTGAATATATAAACCATACGAATACATGTTAATCCTTTTAAGGGAAAAGCATTTTTTTGCAACAATATCGACTGTAGATAACGGATGTCTCATATACAGCCCATACATATGGCTAACCGGGAGTTAAAACTTGTAATAACAGACAACGGACAGGCAGAAATAGTCCACAAAGCAAGCGGGGACTCTCATGTGCACCATTTCGAACGGCAGTTTAACCTAAAACCCTTATATTTATAAGTCCTATTGCGATTAATCTGAAGCATAACATTAACTCGCGAGCTACTTAATCTTATTAATATTACTGTTATTGATCGTAACCATTCTCAATATTAAATATACAAAAAGGGAAATAGCCCTATGTATAAATAATACTTAACAATGCTCTTACAGTTTAGTCGATTACCGTTGATAATTTCTTCCGGGTCCATGATTTTCATCGTCCTGATGAAGGTTTATAAGACTGATGAGATTATCGCCAGTTTTCCCCCACGCTGCCTGGGGACTTCTTTTTAGCATAAAATTCGCAACAAAATTGGGATAGTAAATATAATCACTGAATTATAGTGTTTTACCCTGAAAAGATAGAGATTTTGGCAATAATTCCAGTGTAAAAATCGTTAAATGTGATGTGGTTAAGGCAAAATCTTCTCCTGCCAACCCTTCAAAACGAGCCGTTGTGGGAGTACATTATTCCGTGCTGACTTCCACGGCAGGGAGTGGCATCCATAGCTAAAAGGTTCAACGTTCATGTCCTCCATTGAAAAATCCAGCAAATTAGATAACGTCTGTTACGACATTCGTGGGCCGGTACTTAAAGAGGCTAAGCGCCTTGAAGAAGAAGGCAATAAAGTACTTAAGTTAAATATTGGCAACCCCGCCCCCTTCGGCTTCGATGCGCCGGATGAGATTCTGGTTGATGTGATTCGTAATTTGCCCACGGCGCAGGGGTATTGCGATTCGAAAGGCCTTTATTCTGCACGCAAAGCCATCATGCAGCACTATCAGGCGCGCGGCATGCGGGATGTCACGGTTGAAGACATTTATATTGGCAATGGCGTGTCCGAACTTATCGTACAGTCGATGCAGGCTCTGCTAAATAGCGGCGATGAAATGCTGGTTCCGGCTCCGGATTACCCGCTCTGGACTGCCGCAGTCTCGCTGTCCAGCGGAAAAGCGGTGCATTACCTTTGTGATGAGTCTGCGGGCTGGTTCCCGGATCTCGACGACATTCGCGCAAAAATCACGCCGCGTACCCGCGGTATCGTCATCATCAACCCCAACAACCCCACCGGTGCGGTTTATTCGAAAGCGCTGTTGATGGAGATTGTGGAGATTGCGCGCCAGCATAATCTGATTATTTTTGCCGACGAAATTTACGACAAAATTCTCTACGATGATGCCGAGCACCACTCCATTGCGGCACTGGCACCGGATCTGTTCACCATCACTTTCAACGGTCTGTCCAAGACCTATCGTGTGGCGGGCTTCCGTCAGGGCTGGATGGTACTGAGCGGGCCGAAGAAGCATGCAAAAGGCTATATTGAAGGTCTGGAGATGCTGGCCTCCATGAGACTGTGCGCCAACGTTCCTGCGCAGCATGCGATTCAGACCGCTATCGGCGGTTACCAGAGCATCAGCGAATTTATTGTACCGGGCGGACGTCTTTATGAGCAGCGCAATCGTGCCTGGGAACTGCTCAATGAGATCCCGGGCGTCTCCTGCGTTAAGCCTCAGGGCGCGCTTTATATGTTCCCGAAAATTGACGCGAAACGCTTTTCTATCCACGACGATCAAAAGATGGTTCTGGATTTCCTGCTGCAGGAAAAAGTGTTGCTGGTACAGGGCACCGCCTTTAACTGGCCCTGGCCTGACCATGTGCGCATCGTGACCTTACCGCGCGTGGACGATTTGGAAATGTCTATTACCCGTTTCGGTCGTTTCTTGTCCGGTTACCACCAGTAATCGTGTCGGGGGGAGGATTTGCATCTTCCCCCCAGGTCTGCGCACAATGACCCACCGTCGCAGTTACAGACAAGGTCACTTATGAGTCAGAGTCATTTCTTCGCACATTTATCTCGCCTTAAACTTATCAACCGCTGGCCTTTAATGCGTAACGTCAGGACGGAGAACGTCTCCGAGCACAGCCTGCAGGTTGCGATGGTGGCGCATGCCCTGGCAGCCATCAAAAACCGCAAATTCGGTGGGACAGTGAACCCGGAACGTATTGCGTTGCTGGCGATGTACCATGATGCCTCTGAAGTGCTTACCGGCGATTTACCGACACCTGTAAAATACTTCAATTCGCAAATCGCTCAGGAATACAAAGCCATAGAGAAAATTGCTCAACAAAAACTGGTTGATATGGTGCCTGAGGAGCTTCGCGATATCTTCTCTCCGCTTATCGATGAGCATCAATACAGTGCTGAAGAGAAAGCGATTGTGAAACAGGCAGATGCCCTGTGCGCGTATCTGAAATGCCTGGAAGAGATGTCTGCGGGAAATAATGAGTTTCGCCTGGCCAAAACTCGTCTTGAAAAGACCCTTGAGGCCAGACGTACCCAGGAAATGGACTATTTCATGCAGGTCTTTGTACCCAGCTTCCACCTGTCACTGGATGAAATAAGTCAGGATTCGCCCCTGTAACTGCCCTTTTCTTCCCTCTCTGCCGGGGAGGGAAGCCTGTCAGAACGGAAACAGCACCGGGATCATTACCACACACACCACCATCACCAGGAAGGTGAAAGGCACACCGATTTTTACAAAATCACTGAACCGGTAATGGCCTGGCCCCAGCACAAGCGTGTTAACAGGTGAAGAGACGGGAGTCATAAATGCCGCCGACGCCGCCATGGCTACCACCATCGCAAATGGATAAGGCGAAACCGCCATTGATTTTGCTGTGGCCAGCGCAATCGGCGCCATTAACACCGCCGTCGCCGTATTGGAGATAAACAACCCGATGGCTGAACACATCGCAAACAGACAAAAGAGCATCATATAAGGGCCGTAGCCGCCACCAAACTCCAGCAGACCTTTAACCACTAAATCAACGCCGCCTGTCTTTTGTAATGCCAGTGCAAAAGGCATCATTCCTACAATTAAAATAATGCTGGGCCAGTGGATAGCTTTATAAGCACTCTCGGCATCTATACAGCGAAATTTCCCCATCAGCAGGCAGGCTACAATCGCCGCAACAGGATTGGGGATTTCGTCGGTCAGCATCAGAGCGACCATCAGCACCAGACAAAAGACGGCGTGAGGTGCCTGGCTGTGCGCGGGCGACACGGCGCTCTCTTCAACAGGCATATTCAGCACCAGAAAATCGCGCCCGTTCTGGCTCATCTGGCGGATGAGTTTCCAGTTGCCGACCACCAGCATAATATCACCCAACTGCAGTGGCTCATCCACCACGACACCTGACATGGCTACACCATCACGCTTGAATCCCACCACGTTAATGCCATAGCGACTACGAAACCCAATTTCCCGGATGGTCTTACCGAGCATTTCTGATTCCGGCATCGGTGAAACTTCGGCCATGCCCACATCCAGCGCCTGGTCGGAAAAATAGTCACCACGCAGGATCATCGGCTCGAGCAACTGTTCCCCACAAAACTGGCGTAAATCAACATCGGCCGCAGACATGTCAATGAGCAACACGTCTCTTGCACGGAATTCCGACCCGCCGGTGACGTTGACTATTACCCGGCGAAAGCGTCGCCAGCGTTCCAGGCCAATGACGTTAGCGCCGTAGCGTTCGCGCAGTTTAAGGTCGTCCAGGCGCTGCCCGATTAACGGCGATCCCGGGCGAATAGCAAGACGGCGGGCTCGTCCGGTGAGGTGATACTCCTTAATGAGATCGCGAAAGGTTCGACGCTTCCAGCTATCGCGTTGATGCTCTTCTTTTTCGCCTTTGAGCATAACGCGCATCAGCAGCATATAAAGGATGCCTGTCACGAGGATGACCAGCCCGAGCGGTGTCACGCTGAAAAAGCTAAACCCCTCAAGACCTTCACGCAGGAGTTCACTGTTAATCACCAGATTCGGTGGCGTCGCCACCAGCGTCATCATACCGCTGATAAGTCCGGCGAAGCTGAGCGGCATCATTAAGCGTGACGGTGAGATTTGCATGCGCATCGAGACGCTCAGTACCACCGGGATAAAGATAGCCACCACGCCGGTTGAGCTCATAAAGGCGCCAAGCCCCGCAACGGTAAGCATTAGCAGCACCAGCATTTTGATCTCACTGCTGCCGGCCATCTTCATCAGCCAGGCCCCCATACTGGTTGCCACCCCGGTACGAACCAGCCCCTCGCCGATAATAAACAGTGCGCCAATCAGAATGACGTTGGGATCGCTAAACCCGGACAGGGCTTCCGTCATTGTCAGGGTTCCACTGAGGATGAAGGCCACGATAACGAGCAACGCCACGGCATCCATTCGAACCTTACCCGTCGCAAAAAGCACGACTGCAATCGCCAGCAGGCACAGAACCCAAATCAACTCACCGTTCACAACATTTCCTTGTTTTAAATGGGGAGATAAATCATGCCATAAAAAAGCCCCGACGGTGCGGGGCTAAATCATGTCTCATGCTTTTCGGGTGACCACTGCCGAACCGTCGTCTCGTTTGCCCACCGTAACCTCATCCAGTCTGGTCAGGACAAAATCGACTTCATCAAGCCGTGGCGAATCCGCAGGCACATTCACCGCAATAACATGGCAGTTAGCCGCAAGACCCGACAGTACGCCAGCGGACGCATCTTCCACCACCACACACGATTCCGGTGTCAGACCAAGCAACTTTGCGCCCAGCAGATATGCGTCGGGTTCGGGTTTCCCACGCGCCACCTGCTCTGCCGTTACAAATACCTCCGGCATCGGCAGGCCAGCAGCACGATGACGTGCATGGGCAACAGGAACAGAACCGGAGGTCACTATCGCCCAGGGGATCCCGAGGTCGTTTAGATGATTAAGCAGCTCAACGGCACCCGGTAAGGCGACAATGCCATCGGTATCTTTGGCCTCGATCGCTTCCAGGCGGGTAAACTCCTCCTGGATATCGGCTTCGGTTTTGCCAGGCATGAAGTGGCGTAACGAGGTGATGGCCTGTTTGCCATGAATAAAATTGAGCACCTCGTCATGGGCAATACCAAAGCGGTCGGCCCATTCACACCATGAACGTTCCACAACCGGCAGAGAATTCACCAGCGTGCCATCGAGGTCAAAAAGAAATCCTTTGCACTGCACGTGTCGCTCCTTAAGCATTACTGATCTGATTAATCTCATTGGCGCTCAGATGATACTGACGCGGGCAGGAGTGCCACACACTGAGCATGCGCTGATATTTTTCCCACATTGGCGTTTGCGCATTGAAACCGTGCGTGCCTGCATCAAAGTGGGTATAACGCCCTTCGACGTTAACCATAAAACGCACATAGCCCAGATAACGCGCTTCCGTTGCGGCATCAAAGCCTAAGAAGGTCACGCGGCGTTCATCAATGGCCTGTGCATCCTTCAGGTTGGCCCAGGAGACATGCAGAGCATGGTACATCTCCATGATGTCGATGACGATGCGACAGGTTTCTTCCTTCAGCTCACCGAACTCTCTGTCCAGTTCACGCATCTGCAAACCATAACCACGCTCAATAATGGTCTGCAGACGACGGTAACGCTCTGCATTGGCAGGATCCATCATCGTCATCATTTTGTACTGATTGGATAAAATCAGTCGTTGGGCATTGGTCATTTCCATCGTTCTGCTCCTGTGGCACATCGGTGCAATAAAAAAGAGGCACATAAATTATGTGCCTTCTTTTATATGCGTATTCCGGGGTCAATTACAAATCATCCAGGAAAGTTTTATCCAGTTGTTTGAAGGCGCGCTTAAGCGTGTCAGCTAACGCCTGATAGTCCGGCTTACCTTCGACAGGCGAGAGCGCCTGCCCCGCCTCCTGCAGTTTGCCTCTTACCTCATAAAACCACTGTAAAACAGAGGGAGGCAGCGGCGTGACGGAGCGCTTACCCAACCACCACAGGCCCTGCATCGGCAGACTCAGTGCAAAAAGGGCCGTGGCGATGGCGGGGCCGAGCTGCCCACCGAGAGCAATCTGCCAGCATAGCGTAAACACCGCGACCGGCGGCATAAACCGAATGGCATAGCGGGTGGCGCGAATGACACGACTCTCAACAAAAATCGGGGCGAGGCGTTTATCCATAGGCCAGGTTTTTGAATACTGCTGTCCCCGGCGAAACAGTCCAAAAAAACTGACCGGGTGCTTTTCGGAATTGGACATGGCTTTACCTCAACTTCACATATAAAAATTAAAAAAATTGTGCAAAACAACAACTGTCTATGACAACGTTAAAATTTTTTGTCAATTGGACTGCGTATCAGGTATCCTGTGCCGGCCTTAGTGGGCCATAGACGAGGTCACGCCAATCGTCAAATTTGTGCCTATTATGCCACTGTCGGTAATTTGAGCAAAATGGCATAAAATCATAAGTATTCTTTCATCATGCCAGAAAGTTGCTCGGGCATGATGTTAATCATAAATGTCAGCCTCATCATGCGCTACGCTGAGAGACTCACTGACGTTTTTTTAGCCACGTATCATAAATAGGTACTTCCATGTCGAGTAAGTTAGTACTGGTTCTGAACTGCGGTAGCTCCTCACTGAAATTCGCCATCATCGATGCCGCTAACGGTGAAGAGTTCCTTTCTGGTTTAGCCGAATGTTTCCATCTTCCTGAAGCACGCATCAAGTGGAAAATTGACGGTGGTAAACAGGAAGCGGCTTTAGGTGCAGGTGCCGCTCACAGCGAAGCGCTGAACTTTATTGTTAATACTATTCTGGCACAAAAACCAGAACTGTCCGCACAGCTCACCGCGATCGGTCACCGTATCGTGCACGGCGGCGAAAAATACACCCGCTCTGTTGTTATCGACGAGACGGTTATTCAGGGTATTAAAGATGCAGCACCGTTTGCTCCGCTGCACAACCCGGCCCACCTTATCGGTATCGCTGAAGCGCTTAAATCCTTCCCGAATCTGAAAGACAAGAACGTTGCCGTGTTCGACACCGCGTTCCATCAGACCATGCCGGAAGAATCTTACCTCTATGCTCTGCCGTACAGCCTGTACAAAGAGCACGGCATCCGTCGCTACGGTTTCCACGGCACCAGCCACTACTACGTGACACAAGAAGCCGCGAAAATGCTGAACAAGCCGGTTAACGAACTGAACATCATTACCTGTCATCTGGGTAACGGTGGTTCTGTTTCTGCTATCCGTAACGGTGAATGTGTTGATACTTCTATGGGTCTGACCCCGCTGGAAGGGCTGGTTATGGGCACCCGCACCGGTGACCTGGATCCGGCGATCATTTTCTTCCTGCACGACACCCTGGGCATGAGCGTTGAAGCTATCAACAAAATGCTGACCAAAGAGTCTGGCCTGCTGGGTCTGACCGAAGTCACCAGCGACTGCCGTTATGTAGAAGATAACTACCAGGATAAAGCAGACGCTAAACGTGCTATGGACGTTTACTGTCACCGTCTCGCCAAGTACATCGGTTCCTACGCGGCGCTGATGGAAGGCCGTCTGGACGGTATCGTCTTCACCGGTGGTATCGGTGAGAACGCAGCAATGGTTCGTGAACTGTCCCTGGGTAAACTGGGCGTTCTCGGCTTCGAAGTTGATCACGAACGTAACCTGGCTGCCCGTTTCGGCAAATCCGGTTTCATCAACAAAGAAGGCACTCGTCCGGCTGTCGTTATCCCGACTAACGAAGAACTGGTCATCGCGCAGGACGCGAGCCGTCTGACCGCCTGATACCACACCGCCAGCGATAACCCTTAATAATTCGAGTTGCAGGAAGGCGGCGACGTAGCGAATCCCCGGGAGCGTACGAGTAGTACGTAACTGGGGTGAGCGAGGAAAGCCAACGCACATGCAACTTGAAGTATGACGGGAAGCTGGCGGTGCTGTTTTGTAACCCGCCCACTTGCGGCGGTAACGAAGAGGATTAACCGTGTCCCGTATTATCATGCTGATCCCTACCGGAACCAGCGTCGGTCTGACCAGCGTCAGCCTGGGCGTTATCCGTGCTATGGAACGTAAAGGCGTTCGTCTGAGCGTCTTCAAACCTATCGCTCAGCCACGCGCGGGCGGCGATGCGCCAGACCAGACCACCACCATCGTACGCACTAACTCCGGCCTGCCTGCAGCAGAGCCGTTGAAGATGAGCTACGTTGAGTCCCTGCTGTCCAGCAACCAGAAAGACGTGCTGATGGAAGAGATCGTCGCACGCTACCATGAGAACAGCAAAGATGCTGAAGTGGTACTGGTTGAAGGCCTGGTCCCGACCCGTAAACACCAGTTCGCCCAGTCGCTGAACTTTGAAATCGCGAAAACCCTGAACGCAGAAATCGTCTTCGTGATGTCTCAGGGCACCGATACTCAGGAACAGCTCAAAGAGCGTATCGAGCTGACCCGCAGCAGCTTTGGCGGCGCGAAAAACACTAACATCACCGGCGTGATTGTTAACAAACTGAATGCGCCGGTTGACGATCAGGGTCGTACTCGTCCTGACCTGTCTGAAATCTTTGATGACTCTTCCAAAGCGAAAATCATTAAGATTGATGCAGAAAACCTGGCCGCCTCCAGCCCGCTGCCGGTTCTGGGCGCGGTACCCTGGAGCTTCGACCTGATTGCCACCCGCGCAATCGACATGGCTCGCCACCTGAACGCCACCATCGTTAACGAAGGCGAAATCAGCACCCGCCGCGTGAAGTCTGTCACCTTCTGTGCACGCAGCATTCCGCATATGCTGGAGCACTTCCGTGCAGGCTCCCTGCTGGTCACCTCTGCTGACCGTCCTGATGTTTTAGTTGCCGCCTGTCTGGCTGCGATGAACGGCGTGGAAATCGGTGCCATCCTGCTGACCGGTGCCTATGAAATGGACTCGCGTGTCAGCAAGCTGTGCGAACGTGCCTTTGCAACCGGCCTGCCGGTATTCATGGTTGACACCAACACCTGGCAGACCTCACTGAGCCTGCAGAGCTTCAACCTGGAAGTTCCGGTTGATGACCATCAGCGTATCGAGAAAGTTCAGGAGTATGTAGCAAGCTACATCAATGCTGACTGGATCGAGTCCCTGACCGCCACCTCCGAGCGTAGCCGTCGTCTCTCTCCGCCTGCCTTCCGTTATCAGTTGACTGAGCTCGCACGTAAAGCGGGTAAACGCGTTGTTCTGCCGGAAGGTGACGAACCGCGTACTGTTAAAGCAGCGGCAATCTGTGCTGAACGCGGTATCGCGACTTGCGTACTGCTGGGTAACCCGGACGAGATCAACCGCGTTGCCGCCGCACAGGGCGTTGAACTGGGCACCGGCATTGAAATCGTTGACCCGGAAGTGGTACGTGAAAGCTACGTGGCGCGTCTGGTTGAACTGCGTAAGAGCAAAGGCATGACCGAAGCGGTAGCGCGTGAGCAACTGGAAGACAACGTTGTTCTGGGTACCCTGATGCTGGAGCAGGACGAAGTTGATGGTCTGGTTTCCGGTGCGGTTCACACCACTGCGAACACCATTCGTCCGCCGCTGCAGTTGATCAAAACCGCACCGGGCAGCTCTCTGGTTTCTTCCGTGTTCTTTATGCTGCTGCCGGAGCAGGTTTATGTATACGGCGACTGCGCGATTAACCCGGACCCGACTGCAGAACAGCTGGCAGAAATCGCCATCCAGTCTGCGGACTCCGCGATTGCCTTCGGCATCGAGCCACGCGTAGCCATGCTCTCCTACTCCACCGGTAACTCTGGTGCAGGTAGCGACGTTGAGAAAGTGCGTGAAGCAACCCGTCTGGCACAGGAAAAACGTCCGGATCTGGTTATCGATGGTCCGTTGCAGTACGACGCCGCCGTTATGGCCGATGTTGCAAAATCCAAAGCACCGAACTCACCGGTTGCAGGTCGCGCGACCGTGTTCATCTTCCCGGATCTGAACACCGGTAACACCACCTACAAAGCGGTACAGCGTTCTGCCGACCTCATCTCCATCGGGCCGATGCTGCAAGGCATGCGCAAACCGGTTAACGATCTGTCCCGTGGCGCGCTGGTAGATGACATCGTCTACACCATCGCCCTGACCGCGATTCAGTCTGCTCAGCAATAATTGTTGCCCTTGCTGATGCTAAAGGCCCCTGTTTACAGGGGCCTTTTTTGTCAGCTCAGGAAAAATACCTTTCCCCGGGGGGCGAAGGGCAACCGGTTATTCTGCGGTAATAACCAGGCATGCTCCATCTTCACTGACACGTGATCCTCGCAATAGCCATCGGTAATGATAAGCAACGGGCCACCGCGTGGGAAATCGCCCTGTAATGAGAGCGTATCCAGCAGATCCACGCCCGGTTGCAGTAGGGTTCCGCCCCGCCCATAGAGCGTGAAATGGTGGACCATCTCCTCTGGCCGCACCCAGCCGCGATCGTATGCCCGGGCGTCGCAGCAGATGAAACGCACGGCAAACACATCGCGGGATAAGGCATAACTGGCGATGGCCCCCAGCGCTTTTCCGAGCAGCTGCGGCTCCATTGAACCGGAGGTATCCAGAATCACGCCAAATACCCGCGAACGCTGCTCCTCTTCGTCCGGCTTTTTAATCGAGGCTCTGGGGATATCGGGTGTCGCACTCTGCCGCCTTGAGGGGCGAGCGTATGAGCGCCGATGCTCTGGTGGTGGAAAATGCTCATCAAACCATTCTGCCAGCGCTACATCCCACGGTACGGGAGGCTGAGCCAGACTTCTGATCTCTTCGATTAATCCGGCTGGCAGCGTGCCGCGCGATGCGCCATACAGGCAGCGATCCATCCCCTGATAAAGTGCCCGCCGGCAGTAGGCCTCGGCATCGGTAAACCGACTGTCACCCATCTCGCCAATTATATCGCCCCCCGCGCGACCACGAAGGGTGATGAGCTTGCGCGCTTTGCGCATATCCTGGGCGAGAAAATCGTAAATCTCTTCCGCGGACATAGCGGAAAACTGTGCGTCATAAAGCAGCCCGATGGCAGGAGGCGTGCCAATCTGCATCTCGATTAGCCAGTCATTGATTATAAAATCGCAGGCGACGTTCCACAGTTCGGCATCCCGCCCACGTCGGCGTGACGCATGATTTAAACCGGCGTGCAGCAGTTCATGGGCAAAAACAAACAGCATTTCAGTTGCCGACAGTCGCGCGGTTGGGTTAATCCAAATCTTACCAGCACCCACATCAATCGCGGCGACCGCGATATCATACTGGCTGCACAGCTGCGCATCTTCTTCGATATCAAAGCTGGCCGCCAGCGCGCCCAGTAACGGATAAAGGGTCATCATCTGTCGGCGCGCTTTCTGCGCTAAAGTTATACGCGTCTTGCCGCCGTTCGGCTGATAGCCCCCGACTTTGTTCAGCGCATCGCTCACGCTGTTACTCAGCCCCTCTGCAAGCAGCGACTGCCAGGTCACGCCGCGAGGATGAGAAGGTTCAGACTCGTAAAGAAAACAGTCGTCGCCGCCGCCATAAATGGTGCGCCAGTGCGATAGCTCACGCGAGATCCCCTCATCAGTAAACTGACGGAACAGGCCTTGTGCGTCAGAAGGTCCTCCCTGCGGAAACGGGAACGACTGTAATTCCTCCGGCAGCGTGCCAATTTTCAGGGCTTCGCAGAAACGCATTGAGGCCGTCAATACCGCAAGCTCCCAGATCTCTCTGGGCTGGCGGGGTTCTATGTAGCCAAACCCCAGCGCTGCCAGCGCCTGCGCTATCATACGCGCCCACTGTTCTGGCGTAGCGTGGCGTTTTGCATTCAGCCACAGGTAACCCCGGTTGCTCAGGGTCAGCCAGCCACGTGAGGAGACATAATGATGGTCGTTATCAATACGTTCATAAACATGCGAGAAAATGGGTGAGAAGAGCGCATGTTGTTTGATAATGTTCAGACCCGCGTTACAGGCCTCCAGCGCCGGGTTGCGACCAGGCTTTCGCATTCTCAGCCTCCCCTTGACGCCAGTCGAGGGAGATCGCGGGCCACTTCCAGCAGGAACCAGGCCGGTAGTGTCCTGCCATTTTCATCTTCGCTCATGACCGACTGGGCTATCTCAACGCTTATGCGTGCAAGGCTTTTGAGCACGTCCTTCGCACGAATAGCGAGCTGGGTATGCTCAGCGCGGAGGGATTTCTCGTTCTCCGGCAACTCCTTGTACAGATGCGAACGGAACGACTGGGCCAGAAAATAGAGCACATCACGATCCGCAGGATCGTCCGGCCAGGCGGCATCACCTTTCAGAATCGCAGCGATCGTGTGCTTCTGGCGCACCTGTTTAATAAAACCTTTAAAACTTCCCGCATGGGAGGGCGAAAGCAGACCATAAATCAGCGCTTCCAGCATGTCGTCTTCAATGCCCTCACCAAATGAGTGAAGCGCATCGGAGAGCATGTGCCAGCTACGGGGGGTCGAAAAGGGTTCTTCATGCTTGGGCGGCTCGTTCCAGAGCTGATCGGGGCGCAGCTGAATGTACTGCACCACCCAGGGATGTATACCTTCACTATTAATCGCCCAGTTCAGCCACTGGCGATGATCGGCGCGCAAATGGATGTGCACCATGCGATTAATGAGCGCCGATGGCATGGGCTTCACAATCGCAGCATCTTTTGCCCGGTTGCCGGCACCAATCACAATAGTGCCTTCGGGCAGGCGGTACTCCCCGATTCGCTGCTCGAGAATTAATGAATAAAAGGCTTTTTGTATCTCATGGGATGAGGCGTTGAGCTCATCCAGGAAGAGTACGAAGGGACGTTCGCGTACGATACTGGCAGGTGGGAAGAAACGAGAGCATTTCCCGTCAATTTGCGGAATGCCCAGCAAATCTTCTGGCGCAAGCTGACTACCCAACAACGACACGCACTCCATACCCACTTCGTCGGCAAACCGCCTAATCAGGGCGCTTTTACCAATGCCTGGCGGACCCCATAAAAAAACAGGGCGGGTTATGGCCACGTTGAGCAGAAAAGTAAAGGTGTCATCCGGGGTAAGTTGAATCGCGGAAAGCATAAAATTCCTTTTAGCTAAGAGGGTTGCGGCGGTACTCCAGGGGGGGCCCGTACAGTCGATGACGTATGCATGAGGCTGGTTATAAAAAAAAACCAGTCGCTGAACCACAGACTGGTTTTCAGTAATGCAGAAACAAAGACGTTACTCGGTCTCTTCTGCCTTTTCAACACTGTTGCTGGCGTTACGGCTCATCCACAGCGCCAGCGCTTTTAGCGAATCAGACGTAAACTCGTCGCAGCGGGCGGTTATCTCTTCCGGGGTCATCCAGAAAACTTCGCTGACCTCATCTTCCTGAAGCGCGAAAGGCCCGTGAGAAACACAGCTGAATAATCCGCCCCACACGCGGCAATGTTCATCTTCGTAGTAAAAAACGCCATGCTCTGCAAAAGGGACGCCGGCAATGCCGAGTTCCTCTTCCGCCTCACGGCGCGCAGAGTCGAGTAACACTTCATCGGCCTGAACCACGCCGCCCGCCGTGCAGTCCAGCATACCCGGCATAAAATCTTTGGTTTCAGTGCGGCGTTGAACCAGGATTTTACCCATACCATCGTGCACAACGATGTAGGTCGCTCGATGGCGCAGGCACTGCGCGCGCATTTGCTGGCGGGTAGCCTGAGCGATGACTTCATTTTCCTCGCTAACAATATCCACCCACTCCGTGTCTGCTAAATGATTCTGTTCCACCATCAGGTATGTCTCTTCATGGCGCTCTTATGGCGCGTTTTTAGTTGAACGGTAAATTACGGATTAATCGCGACCTGTGCAATAACCCGATTATCATTGAGTGCCTTTATGCTCAGTAATCCTTCATCCAGCATCCCATAGCTTGCCGCAAAGCCCCCTTTCGGGATGCTGACGGAGCCGGGATTAAAGTGGAAAATCTCCCCCCGTTTTTCCGCGACAGGCAGATGTGTATGACCATAGACCAGCACGTCACCCTCCGCCAGCGCCGGCAGGTTATCCGGGCCAAACAGATGACCGTGGGTTAAAAAGAGTCGTTGTGAAGGCAGTAGCACCTGCTGCCAGGGAGCAGTAACAGGAAAGTGCAACAGCATCTGGTCCACCTCACTGTCGCAGTTGCCACGAACCGCAATAATACGTGAAGCCTGAGTGTTAAGACGTTCAGCCACCTTTGCCGGGTCATACCCCTGCGGCAATGCGTTTCGCGGGCCGTGATAAAGCACATCCCCGAGAAGGATTAACCACCGTGCGCCGCTTTCGGCAAAGCGTTCCAGCACCCGTTCGGCGGCAGGCAGTGAACCGTGGATATCTGAGGCAAACATCAGTTTCATTGTCATCTCTCTTAGCCTGCCCGTCTGGCCGACAGCGCCACAAAGCGCTGCACTGACGAGCGCTGCCACTGGAAGGCGGCATAATTGAGCAACAGCTCCGGCACCTCATCCCCGTGCATGACCAGGCGGTTGAGCATCAGCGCGAGGTCAGCATCGGCGATACACCATTCGCCAAAAAGATTAGGTTTACCGTGTGAAAGCAGTTCGCCGGCAATGGCAAAAAGCTTCGCTGCCGCCTCGCGGGCCGGGTCAGAGAGCGGCGCTTTTTTTGCACCCGCAAAAATGACATCCGTTGCCCGCTCTTCGCGAATGGGCATCAGGTCGCTGCGGATCCACGCCTGTATCTGCCGAGCGCGGGCGCGTTTTTGCAGGTCGTGGGGATAGATGCGTTCATATTCCGGTGGCGCAAAACGCTCTTCCAGATATTCAGTAATGGCTGAAGATTCGCTGATTTCAAAACCGTCAATTTCCAGCACCGGCACCCGGCGCGTCAGGCTGTAGCCTCGCCAGTTATTCAGATTGTTTTCGCCTTTATTAAGATTGACCGTCTTCAGGGAGAAAGGCAGACCCTTTTCATGCAGTGCGACGAAAACGGCCATCACATAAGGGGAGAAAAAATTCGAATCTGACCATAAGGTTATTGCCGGTGCGCTCATGATAATCCTCTCAACGATTAGGTTTTCAACAAAATATAACGTCTCGTTAAGCGTGTCACTTGATGAAAACTCACACATGACCGGTAAGACCTATACTCATAGAGAGAATAACCCGCGAAACGGGAGTCATGATGATAGATCTCTTTTACGCCCCTACTCCAAACGGGCTGAAAATCCTTCTTTTTCTCGAAGAGGCCGAACTGGCATACCGCCTTATTCGGGTAGATATTAGTAAGGGTGAGCAGTTTCGTCCTGAGTATCTGGCTATCTCGCCCAATAACAAAATTCCCGCCATTATCGACCACGCCCCGGTAGACGGAGGCCCCTCCTATACGCTGTTCGAGTCCGGCGCAATACTGCTCTATCTCGCCGGAAAGAGTGAAAAACTGCTGAGTGGTGACTGGCGGGAGCGAAACCTCACTCTGCAATGGCTTTTCTGGCAAGTGGGGGGACTGGGGCCGATGCTCGGGCAACATCACCATTTTAATCACGTAGCCCCCCAGCCGATTCCCTATGCCATCGAACGTTATCAGGGTGAAACCCGGCGCCTCTATGGTGTGCTCAACAAGCGCCTGGAAACCTCTCCCTGGCTTGCCGGTGAACACTACAGCATTGCGGATATTGCGGTCTGGCCGTGGATTAATGGTCATCAGCGTCAGCGTATCCAGCTGGAACACTACCCGGCGGTGCAGAACTGGTTTATGCGGATCCGTTCCCGCCCTGGCACGGAGCGCGCCCTGCACAACGCTCAGCAAATCTGACAAACGCAGCGCAGAGGCTCGTGTATCATGGGCACATCCGTTACGTTCAGGAAAGTTGCAATGTCACAACCCGACGCCATCATTCGTATTAAAAATTTACGGCTGCGTACTTTTATTGGCATCAAAGAAGAAGAGGTGGTAAACCGCCAGGATATCGTCATCAACGTTATGGTGCATTACCCGGCGGAGCAGGCGCGCGCCAGCGAAAATATCAATGACGCACTGAACTACCGCACCATCACCAAAAGCATCATTCAGCATGTTGAGAGTAACCGCTTCTCGTTACTGGAAAAATTAACGCAGGATGTGCTGGACATCGCACGAGAACATCACTGGGTCACATATGCTGAAGTAGAGATCGATAAACTTCACGCGCTACGTTATGCCGACTCGGTGTCGATGACCATGAGCTGGCGGCGTTAAGCGCAACCGGGAGGTGGCATGAAGATACTGATTACCGGCGGTACGGGCCTGATTGGCCGCTTTTTGATTCCGCGTTTACAGGAGGCAGGCCACTCTGTCACCGTGGTGACGCGCGATCCTGGCAAAGCGCGGCATATCCCAGGAGCCAGCGTAGCCCTTCTGACAGGGCTCGATGAGCTGGACAATCTTAATGACTTTAACGCCGTTATCAATCTGGCTGGCGAGCCCATCGCCGACAGGCGCTGGACTGATCGGCAAAAGCAGCGACTGTGTGAAAGCCGGTGGTCGATAACGCAAAAGCTGGTGGAACTGATACAGGCGAGTGAAACGCCGCCCTCGGTGCTCATTTCCGGCTCCGCCGTTGGCTATTACGGCGATCTGGGCGAAGTGGTGGTTAATGAAGATGAACCGCCACATAACGAATTTACCCACAAACTCTGTGCCCGTTGGGAGCAAATAGCCTGCGGCGCGCAAAGCGACAGCACACGCGTTTGCCTGCTGCGTACCGGCGTCGTCTTCGCGCCTCAGGGCGGCATTCTGGGCAAAATGCTGCCGTTGTTCCGGCTGGGGCTCGGCGGTCCCGTGGGCAATGGCCGTCAGTACATGGCATGGATCCATATCGATGATATGGCCAACGGCATTATCTGGTTGCTCAATAACGATCTGCGCGGTCCGTTTAACATGGTTTCACCCTACCCGGTGCGCAACGAACAGTTCGCCCACGCGCTCGGGCATGTGCTTAAGCGCCCGGCTCTCCTGCGTGCGCCAGCCACCGCCGTGCGTCTGATGATGGGGGAATCTTCCGTGCTGGTGCTTGGAGGTCAACGGGCACTGCCCAAACGGCTGGAAGCGTCAGGATTCGCCTTCCGCTGGTTTGATCTGGAAGAAGCGCTACAAAACGTAGTGAAGTGACCCACTTGATCCAGGGGTTTACCACTCGCCTTCCGGTGCTAAGCTAATGCTTTCCACCGGAAGGAATGCCTTTTTTTATGATATTACGCACCCCGCGTTTGACGCTTTCCCCCTTTACGGATGCCGACTGGCCCTTTTTTCTCGCCCTGCGTCAAAGCCCGGATATTATGCGTTTTATGGGCAATATCGCGGCGGAGTTCGATACGCGCACGCTCTTTACCACCCGTCTTAGTGATGAAAATGCCTTTATCATTCGCGACAGCTCAGGTGAGGCGCTGGGCGACATTGGCCTGCAAATCAGCCCCCAGCACCCGCAGGAGGCCGATGTCGGCTATTCAATTGCCCCTTTTGCGCAGGGAAAAGGCTTTGCCAGTGAGGCACTTACCGCTTTGCGGGATCACGCTTTTAAGCAGACGGCTGTGACTGCGCTCAACGCCTGGGTGCTGGCAGATAATCAGGGATCGGTGCGGGTACTGGAAAAGCTCGGGTTCACGCGTGTACAGGTTCTTCAGCAGGCTTTCACCCTTAACGGCAAAAAGTATGACGACTGGGTTTACCGCCTGGAAAAGGAGGCATAACAGATGCCCCCGGCGACATATCATATCAATACATCGAAACGTCTCCACGTCATCCTGATTACGATATTCGGAATATGGTTGGGATGGCTAATCACCACGGCCTCGCTTGGGCGTCGGGTTTACCTTAGCGAACATGCGCCTGATATGCTGATAATCCTCACCCTGGCCTGCGTGGTGGGTCTGTTCTTTGCCTGGCGTCACCTGATGCGAGGCGCACTGGTTGCAGGTAACCCCTTTTCGCTCTTCAAGGCTTTTTTCTTTGCGGCAATGATGGTCATGGTCACGTTCTGGTTTACGCCAGATGCGCTGGTCAGGCTGACTGCCGACCAGAAGGTGAGCCGGATGGTGGCATTTTCAATAGAACACCCTGGCCCGGCGACCGCTCGCTTTAGCAGCTGTAAGGCTGGAATGCGCTTTTATGACGATGACCTTCAGCGCACGATTTTCTTTTGTGAGGATGACAAAAATGTTCCTCCTGGCTCCCGCAGGGTCGAGGTGGAGAAACACATCAATAACCACGGTGGGCGCTTCCTGCGCTACCGCTTCATCCTTGCTGATAATTCGCGTTCACCCTGGAGAAACTGGTAAATCTGACCTACACGCTCTGTTCTGCCTCTTTTGCCCCTCGCTCAGACGGAACACGCTTCGGCTGCGGCACCTTGATGATAAAGGTCAGCACACCGGCAAAGAGGTATAGCCCGGTGTAAGCCCACACCACGCCTACGATATCGAAGAAGGGTAGCAGTGCCGAGGCGATAGCCGGGGCAACAAAGTTACTCATTCCGGCGGAGAGGTTATAAATCGAGACCGCAGCGCCTTTATGATGCGGTTCAAGGGTCGGGAAGACCGCCGTCATCGGTACGAATGCCGCGACAAAAATCCCCAGCATCACCGCAGGAATCAGGGCGACGGCGAAATTATGCCCGGCGTAAAGGGGCAGATAGTAGAAGGTCAGACTGGAAATCGCCATTCCCAGGCAACCAAACCAGCGCACCTGGCGGATCCAGCCGATATACTCGCCAGCGATACCCCAGAAGATATTGGTAAAAATGGTGACGAAGAAGAATACCGCCCAGATTTGCAGCCATTCAGAGATGCTAAAGCCCAGCCGGTCAACAAACAGCAGCGGCATGACGATGGCAAAACCGAACAGCGACAGCGTATTGATGATGCGGATAAGGCAGGCGTAAAAGATATCGCGGTTGGTAAACAAGATGGTGCCCGCACGGGAAAGCTCGGTCATTTTATCGCGCAGCGGCAGGTTCACCCGCGAGCGATCCACCGGCACGTTACGCAGGCTGAACCAGGCAAGCAGCCCACCGCAGGTCACCCAGACAATAGCAAACCACAGGGTGCCGGTTTCACCAAACATCGGGATAGTCAGGCTCGGCAGATAGCTACCCACCACGCCAATGCCGACAGAGTACATAGCCCAGAACCAGCCGGTGGCCGCCGCCAGATTCGGACGCGGCAGCACCTGCACCAGCATCAACATGAAGGAGTAAATAAACAGCGGATAGGCCAGACCGCGGATACCATAGAACAACAGCATCAGCGGGTAGTTACGCATCCCAAGGCCTAACGACATAAACAGGGCATGCATGATGACCCACAGCACAAAGCCGATGATCATTGCCCGCTGTGGTGTTATTAGCTCCGCCACCACGCCGGATGCCCAGGCCGCCAGCGCTGCCGCAAGACCATACAAGGTAAAGACCAGTGCCGACTGAGCAGGCGTGAATCCCATGTCGGTAATGTGCTTGGACAGGAATGCCATTTCAAAGCCATCGCCAGCCATAAAAATCGCGATGGCGACAAATCCCCAGAGCAGTTTTTTCGGTAAGCCAAACCAGTAGTCATTAGATTGCATAACAATCTTCCTTTATTAGCCAGGAGAGTCACCCCGACGACGGTACAGAGGTCGGGGCATGTGGATTAAGGCAGTAACGCGCGCGCTTCCTGTTGTTGCTGATAGAGCAGGCGGAACAGCGCCAGTCGTTTTGCCAGCCAGTCAGCCCGTGCGGGCTGCGGGGTATAACGCGCCACCACCGGCGGTTTAAGACACACGTTTTCCTCCTGGCCGCCGTCAGCGAGCCACGCCAGGCGAGCGGCGCCCAGCGCACCGGATGAGCTTGCGGGATGGGTCACCATCGGGATGTTCAGCACATCGGCAATCAGTTGCGCCCAGACGGTACTGCGGGCGCCCCCGCCCGTGAGGCTGCACTGGGTAATGTTGGCGTTACCGAGCACATTCAGACCATCAGCCAGACCGAAGGTAACCCCTTCTATCACCGCATACCCCAGCAGTGCACGGCTGGTTTCATGGCGCAGATTAAAGAAGCTGCCCGCCGCCAGCGGATCGTTATGCGGCGTGCGCTCTCCTGAAAGATAGGGCAGGAAGAGCGGCGCGCGTTTTCGCACATCGTCACTAAGCTGTGCAATCTCTTCCATAAGCTGGCTCTCGGTCACCGACAGCAGATCGCAGACCCAGCGCAGACAGCTCGCCGCGCTGAGCATTACGCTCATCTGGTGCCAGCGGCCCGGCAGCGCGTGACAGAAGGCATGTACGCCAGAGTTCGGGTCAGCCTGCAGCGCCTCGTTGACCACAAAAATCACCCCGGAGGTGCCGAGTGAAATAAACGCATCGCCCGGCGCTACTGCCCCTACGCCCACCGCAGAGGTGGCGTTATCGCCTCCGCCACCGGCGACGATAACCGAGGAACTTAACCCCCACTCGGTAGCGAGTGTCGCTCGCAGCGTTCCGCTGCACTCACTGCCCTCCACCAGCGCAGGCATCTGACCGCGGTTGAGAGAGGTCATCGCCAGCAGTTCGTCAGACCAGTCGCGTTTTGCCACATCCAGCCACAACGTGCCGGCCGCATCAGACGGATCGCTCACGAACTCCCCGGTGAGACGCCAGCGCAGGTAATCTTTCGGCAGCAGCACTTTGGCGACACGGGTAAAAATCTCCGGCTCGTGACGGGCTACCCACACCAGCTTGGGCGCGGTGAAACCCGGCATGATCATGTTGCCGCTGAGGGTCATCATTTCCGGATGATGCTCACTCAGCCATGCGCACTCCGCGGCGCTGCGGGTGTCATTCCATAATATGCACGGGCGCAAAACCTGGTTCTCTTTGTCGAGAAGCACCGCGCCATGCATCTGCCCCGACAACCCTATCGCGCGAATTGCCGCCCACTGCTGCGGATGCTGCTGACGCAGTTCGGCCACCACGCGGCCACAGGCCTGCCACCAGGCAAGCGGGTCCTGCTCCGCCCAGTGCGGATGTGGACGCTGCACGGTGAGTGCAGCGTGCGCCGAGCCAACAATTTCGCCGGTGGTGTCAATAAGCAGTGCTTTTAATTCTGAGGTACCAATATCAATGCCCAGATACATAGCGCCCCCTTACACTGCCGCCAGTTGCGATTCAGGTTGCGTTAACCACTGCTCAAGTTCTGCCACGGTGCGGCGCAGCAGAGTGAGGAATTCAGCCGAGTTCGCCAGCTCTGCAAAAAGCGCCTCGTCAGCAGCCCACACCGCAAGCGGGTCTTTTGCTTCAAACACCGCACGCACCGCGTCAGGTTGCATCACCCCATCCTGATAGGTGTAGGGCAGAGAACCATCGGCCCAGCGTTTGAGGAACAGGAAGAAAAGGGCGGGCAGCACGGCGGTGGCAGTCGGTGCGGCACCGCGTTTGTAACACGCGATAAGCGTCGGTGTGACCATCCCCGGAATTTTTGACAGGCCGTCCGCCGCGACACGCTGGTTGGTATCTTTGATATAGGGATTACTAAAGCGCGCGAGGACTACGTCGCGGTACTGCGCCAGATCCAGCGGGCTTGGCGTTAGCGATGGGATCACATCGCGGGAGACATACTCCCAGGCCATCTGGCGGATGGCGCTCTGCCGGGTGCTGTCGTCTATATAGCTCAGACCAATCAGCGTACCTGCCCAGGCAATGCAGCTATGGGTGGCATTAAGAATACGAATTTTCGCCTCTTCCCAGGGGAGCACGGAGGCCACCAGCTCAACGCCAACTTTTTCCAGCGCCGGGCGACCATTGATAAAATCATCCTCAATGACCCACTGAATGAAAGATTCACCCATCACCGGTACGGCGTCATGGATGCCCGTTGCTGCCAGCACGCGCTCTGCCACATCCGGCGTCGGACGCGGGGTGATGCGGTCAACCATGGTGTTGGGTGAGGTGGTGTGGGCTTTGACCCAGGCAAAGAGCTCCGTTTCACCTTTGGCCTGCAGGAAGGAGAGAAAACCATGACGGAAACGCTCGCCGTTATGACGCAAATTATCGCAGTTCAGCAGGGTCACCGGTTCGCCATGCGCCGCAATACGCGCTTTCAGAATACGGGTCAGCGCGCCGTACAGGGTGCGGATGCCATCCTGTAAATCCGCCTTCACATCCGCCTGTTGCATATCCAGCTCGTGCTCCGGCGTCAGGTAATAACCGCTTTCGGTCACGGTAAAAGCGATAACCCGCGTTTGCGCATCGGCGCCCTGTTTCACCAGGGCGCTGATGTCGCGGTCCCACGGCAACACCTTGCGAATGGAGGTAATGGTTTCGTACTGGCGCTCGCCCTCCGGGGAGACGGTTTCCAGCACATATTCGCCATTCTGAGCGGCAAGGCTTGTGAGCAGCGCACTGGCATCATCACGAATGTTTCCCAGCGCGATACTCCAGCGGTCATCCCCCTGCTCCAGCAATTTGTGCAAATACCACGCCTGATGAGCACGATGAAACGACCCGGCACCAATATGCATCCACACCGCTTTCTTCTCGGACATAATCATCACCTTTTATGAGCATTTGACTGTTTAACGGGCTTATGCCCGTTTGTTGAACGTATGTTAGTAGCCGGATACAGGATCGTTCTGCGATGCCCTTCACGAAAATGGCTTTTGCCCTTAAAAATTACATTTGCCCATTTTTGTTGCGCTGCCCGTTTCGCGTACACTGTCAGCAGAACTTTTGGGGAATGCGTTGATGAACAAAGAAGAGAAGAAACAGGAACTCGCTGCCCGCGCCGCCTGGATGTATTACGTCGCCGGGTTGACGCAGCAGGACATTGCCGCCGCGCTGGGGTTATCTCGTCAGGTTGCCCAACGGTTGATTTCCGGCGCGCGGGAGATGGGAATGGTGACGGTAAATATCAGCCATCCGGTGACACGCTGTTTGAAACTGGCGCGGGATCTGCAGGAAAAGTACGCCCTTGGCTTATGCCGGGTCGTGCCCTCTTCCGGGCTTGAGGACGAGGCCATACAGCAGATGCTGGCGGTGGAAGGGGCAGAGGTCATGTCGCAATTTATCGACAATACCGCGCCACAGGTGTTTGGGGTAGGCTCCGGAAAAACCCTGCGCGCAGTGATTGACGCCCTGCCCTGGCAGGATCGCCCGCAGCATCAGTGTGTCTCCATGATTGGCGCTATCGCCCGGGATGATTCCGGTACCCGTTACGATGTGCCGCTGAAAATGGCGGAGAAAATGCAGGGCAAGTATTACTTTATTCCCGCCCCGCTTTATGCCGACAGCCCGGAAGATAAAACCAGCTGGTGTCAGCATCAGGTTTATCAGCGTGTCGCCGCCCGTGCCCTGGCAGCCGATGTCACGTTTCTGGGGATTGGGGAAGTGCAGCTGGGTTGCCCGCTGAATACCGAAGGCTTTATTACCGACGCGCAGGTCCGGGATCTGGAAAAGCAGCATGTCGCAGGAGAAATGCTGGGTCATTTCTTTAATCACGACGGGGTACGCCTTAATTCAGAGCTGGACGCCATGTTAACCAGCGTGCCTCTGAGTAGTCATACCGACCGGTCGGTAGTGGGGTTTGCTGGCGGTGAGCGTAAATATGCCGCTATTCGCGCAGCCCTGATTGGGGGATGGGTTAACGGGCTGGTCACGGACGAGGATACCGCGTTGAAACTGCTCGCAGAATAAGGGCTACCGGCGCTGCCGGTAGCCTGTCTGTTACTTAAGTGAGCCTTTAAGAAACTGCTGCAGACGGGCACTTTTGGGATTGCCGAACAGCGCATCCGGTGTCCCTTCTTCTTCGATTTTGCCCTGATGCAGGAAAATCACGTGGCTGGAGACGGTTCGGGCAAAGCCCATTTCGTGCGTCACCACGACCATTGTTTTTCCCTCTTCCGCGAGCTGCTGCATGATACGCAGTACTTCGCCCACCAGCTCCGGGTCCAGTGCGGAGGTCGGCTCATCAAACAGCAGCACTTCCGGCTCCATCGCCAGCGCACGGGCAATAGAAACACGCTGCTGCTGTCCTCCGGAAAGGTGCACCGGATATTTGGCCCGCTGCATCTCATCAATACCGACCTTAGCCAGGTATTTGACAGCACGGTCGCGGGCTTCCTGTTTGCTCAGACCCAGCACCTGAATCGGCGCTTCCATGACGTTCTCCAGTACCGTCATATGGCTCCACAAATTGAAGTGCTGGAATACCATGGTCAGGCGGGTGCGCAGCATCCGCAGTTGATGCTTATCGGCAACCTTCAGCTGGCCGTCTTTATCGCGTACCAGATTGATATTCTCACCGCTTACCACGATTGACCCTTCACTCGGTTTTTCGAGGAAGTTAATGCAGCGCAGAAAGGTACTCTTGCCCGAACCTGACGAGCCGATAATGCTTATGACATCCCCGGCATTAGCCTTCAGCGACACCCCTTTCAGCACTTCATGCTCGCCATAGCGTTTATGCAAATCGGTAACGTTTAATTTATTGTCAGACATGATGTTCTCAGTGCGTCGAAGAGGGTTTTATATGCTGCAGCCAGCGTTTTTCCGCTTTGCGGAACATGCTAATCAGTGCATAAGAGATAATCAGATACAGCACCGCAGCAAGACCAAATGCGGTAAAGGGCTGATAGGTGGCGGAGTTAATGTCACGGGCAATTTTCAGCAAATCCGGCACCGTCGCGGTGAAGGCAAGCGCCGTAGAGTGCAGCATTAAAATAACTTCGTTGCTGTAGGCCGGTAACGCAATACGCAGCGCCGAGGGTAGAATAATGCAGCGATACAGCTTCACAGATGAAAAACCATAGGCCCGTGCGGCTTCAATTTCCCCGGCCGGTACAGAGCGTATCGCCCCGGCAAAAATCTCGGTGGTGTAGGCGCAGGTATTCAGCGTCAGCGCCAGCACCGTGCAGTTCAGACCGCTTCGGAAAAACGCGTTCAACAGCTCCGTCCCCTTCACGACCTCCAGGGTATACATACCGGAATAGAAAACCAGCAGCTGCACGTAAAGTGGCGTGCCACGGAAAATATAGGTAAACAACCAGATGGGGAACTGAATGTATCTGTTACTGGAGACGCGTCCGATCGCCAGAAACAGTGCCAGGATCCCGCCCATCACTACGGACGAAATGAGCAGCCATAAGGTGACAGCCACGCCGGTAAAACGGTAGCCATCGGTCCATAACAGCGATTTCCAGTACTCCTGAATAATCTCGATCACAGGTCAGCCCTCTTCACACCGACGGAGTAGCGACGTTCGAGAAGAAGCAGTACGCCATTAGATACGGTGGTAAACACCAGATAGATAACTCCACACACAATGGCGAAGTAGAACGGCTCCCAGGTGCTCTTTCCGGCAAGCTGGGTTGCTTTGACCACATCTTCCAGTCCCAGCAAGGAAACCAGCGCCGTGGCCTTGAGAATAACCTGCCAGTTGTTACCGATACCCGGCAGCGCAAAACGCATCATCGCCGGAAACAGAATGCGGCGGAAAGTCTGGCCGTTGGTGAAACCGAACGCCGTCGCAGCTTCAATATGCCCTTTCGGCACGGCCATAAACGCGCCACGGAAGGTCTCAGTAAAATAGGCTCCGTAAATAAAACCGAGCGTAATGATACCCGCCACCATAGGATCAATATCGATCTGATCCATGCCTATTGCATCGGTCAGCGTATTGAGCGCGATTTGCAGTCCGTAAAAGATAAGCAGCATCAGAACGAGGTCCGGCACGCCGCGAATGAGGGTGGTGTAACCTTCGAAAATCAGTGCCAGCGGACGATTTTTCGAGAGTTTCGCTCCCGCGCCCGCAAGCCCAATCAGCACCGCCAGCACCACTGAGCTGATAGCCAGCTCAAGAGTGACCAAGGCACCGTGGAATATAACTTGTGAAAACCCGTACAGCATGCAGCTTGCCCTGTCGTGTAATCATGTTTGCCGCGTCTCTTCCCCTCCCGGACCGGGAGGGGTCGCACGTTAAACACGCGTGGAATTAACCACCATAAACATCAAAATCAAAATACTTTTTCGCCAGCTTTTCATAGGTGCCATCGGCACGCATCTCAGCAAATGCTTTGTTCAGCGCTTCACGCAACTCATTGTCTTCCTTACGCACGCCCATTCCGGTACCGACGCCAAACAGCTGTTCGTCTTTCACAGACGGACCGCCAAATTTGTAGTCTTTACCGACCGGGGTTTTCAGGAAGCCTTCGCTGGCGGCCACTTCATCCTGGAAAGCCGCATCAATACGTCCTGCCGTCAGGTCAGAATAGATATTGTCCTGCCCCTGGTAAGAGACGATTTCAATGCCTTTCGGCGCCCAGTGCACATTGCCGTAGGTTTCCTGCGTCGTACCTTGCAGCACGCCTACACGCTTGCCTTTAAGCTTATCGATGTCAGGCTGAATATCAGAATCTTTGGCAACGACCAGACGCGAATCGGCTGCGTACAGTTTGTCGGTGAAAGAAATTTCCTGCTGGCGTTTTTCAGTAATTGACAGAGACGACATGATGGCATCAATTTTCTTCGCTTTGAGCGAAGGGATCAGCGCATCCAGTGGGTTCTCAATAAACACACACTGCGTTTTGATGCGTTCGCACAGCGCTTTAGCCAGATCGATATCAAAACCCACCAATTCTCCCTGTGAATTCTTCGATTCAAAGGGGGCATAAGTAGGATCGGTACCGATACGAAGTTTTTGTGGGATGGCTGCGAATGCGCCGGAGGCGCTGGAGATAGCGAACACCAGAGAAAGTGATAACACCAATTTTTTCATAGTTATCCTCAACTGACTGTCTTTCCTAAGGGATTTATTAGAAGAATACGGTGTCGCTATCGTGCCATTAGATGGCACAGCAAGGCAAAGCATTCTGCCCGCCCGGCGGCTTTTTTTGCACTGTTTCTGCTTATTTATGCAGTGATGCGCCAAATCAGTGCAACCTTTGCACCATCATGAATCATCACTGGTAGTTATGCACCACGCTGGCGGACCAGAATGGCGCATAGTTCAGCTACGTAGTTAATCAGTCACCGTAGACATTAAAGTCGAAGTATTTCTTCGCCAGCTTGTCGTAGGTGCCATCTTTACGCAGTTCATCAAAAGCCTTATCGAAAGCGGCTTTGAGTTCCTTATCATCTTTACGCAGACCAATGCCTGTGCCGTCACCAAAGTATTTTTTGTCTTTAACCGAGGCACCGGCAAAAGCAAATTCTTTCCCCGCAGGCTGTTTCAGGAAGCCTTCGCTGGCAGCCACTTCATCCTGCAAGGCGGCATCCAGACGGCCTGCCGCCAGGTCTGAATAGATCAAGTCCTGATTCTGGTACGCCACCACATCAATGCCTTTACTGCGCCAGTTATCGTTAGCGTAACCTTCCTGGGTAGAGCCTTGCAGAACACCTACATGCTTACCTTTCAGCGAGTCGAGCGTAGGCTGAATGGTTGAGCCTTTGGCGGCAATCAGGCGAGAGTCAGCAGCGTACAGTTTTTCAGAGAAGGCAATTTCTTGCTGACGCTTCTCGGTAATGGAAAGCGAAGAGATGATTGCGTCGATTTTCTTCGCTTTCAGGGAGGGAATTAAGGCATCAAAATCGCTGCCCACCCAGGTGCATTTCACCTTGATACGGCTACACATCTCGTTACCGAGATCGATATCAAAACCGACGAAATCCCCTTTCGAATCTTTTGAAGAGAATGGCGCATAGGTCGCATCTGTACCAATACGTACCGTCTGGGGAAGTGCTGCGTAAACGCTGGATACCGCGGACAAACCCAGCAGTAAAGACAGAGCAATAACCGTCTTCTTCATACATAACCCTCAAGTGTTCTGATTTTATTATCGTGCGTTGTGTTGTTGCTGACGGATACCTTGCACGTCTTATGCCAGTTTCTCCCGCAGGAAAAACATCAGCGTTAGATTTGTTAACAAAACGTTGCAAAGTCACCTTAATGGTGAAAGATAGCAGGTCGACTAAACGATCCAGAGCGTTAGAGGCGCAAAAAAGGGATTAAATGTTGAGGATATGATCGCGGTTACAAAAATGCCCTAAAAAAGGGCACCTCCGGGGACGACGCACTATTTTGCGCCATTCCCCCCCTGCCAGCGCAGAAAAAGATCCTGCGGCAGTTCAATAGCAAACTGATCCAGTACCCGATTGACGGTCTGATTGATGACATCATCGAGACTCTGCGGGTTGTGATAAAACGCCGGGACCGGGGGCATGATAACCGCGCCAAGCTCAGAAGCTTGCGTCATCAGGCGCAGATGGCCAAGATGCAGTGGCGTTTCACGCACGCACAGTACCAGTGGACGACGCTCCTTAAGCACTACGTCCGCCGCGCGGGTAAGCAGGCTGTCAGTAAAGCTGTTCACAATGCCGGAAAGGGTTTTAATCGAGCAGGGTAAGATAACCATGCCTGCAGTTTTGAACGAGCCAGAGGAGATGCTGGCGGCGATGTCACGCACATCGTGCACCACATCGGCAAACGCCTGTACATCGCGCAGCGCGAAGGTTGTTTCGAGGGAGAGGGTCTGGCGGGCTGCAGGGCTCATCACCAGATGGGTTTCCACATCTGCTACGTCGCGTAATACCTGCAACAAACGCACGCCGTAAATGGCGCCGCTGGCACCGGAGATCCCCACAATGAGTCGTTTCATAGCTGTCGTCCTTAGTCACACTGAGGCAGACTTTGCCGGAATATGGCAGCAGTTGCAATAAGGCGTCTCATCCTCCGGCCCGGCCGACTACCCCTTCTCCCCCCGCCCGCCCGGCAGACAAAACCAGGAAGCCACGATCAGCACCATCAAGAGCATCTCAATAAGCATTATCAGCCCGCCTTGCTCACTAAACCAGGTGCCAATAATAATCGCCGTATTGCTGAGAATAACCCCCCACGCCACCCACGGGAAAAACGGGGAGCGATAACGCAACACGCTTTGCGGATAGCGACCGTGGTTGACTGCACACCGGAAACGGTACTGACACCAGCCAATGGTTATCCAGGCCAGACAACCCACCTGCCCGGTGCTGGCAATAAGATAAAGATAGAACTGTTGCGCGGGAATATAGCGGGTTAACAACGAGACGAGCGCCAGCGCGACGGTCAGTAAAATCGCCTTTACCGGCACACCTGCCTGATTCACCGCCCGGAAACAGGCAGGGGCGAAACGGTCGCCCGCCATAGACCAGAGCATCCGTGAGCTGGCATAAATGGCCGAATTTGCCGCTGACACGGCGGCAGAGAAAATAACCAGCATCATAAGTGTACCGGCGCCCGGAATGCCAACCTGGGAAAACACCCATACAAAAGGACTTTGCCCGTCGGGTATCCTGTCCCGCGGATACACCAGCGCAAGAACGGCAATCGCCAGACCATAAAAAAGGATGATCCGCAGGCCAATGCCCAGAATGACTTTTGGCAATACCTTCTGTGGCGATTCGGTCTCTCCTGCGGCGTTGCCCACCAGCTCCACGCCCTGAAACGAGTAAATCACGATGGTCATACAGACCAGAATTTGCCACCCGCCATGAGGAAACCAGACCCCGCCCATTTTCAGTGTCGGGTGCCACTGCGCATCACCGGACAATGAGGCAATCAGTAAACCGCCCGCACCGATAAACAACACAATCGCAAAGACTTTAATTGCCGAAAGCCAGTATTCACATTCGCCAAACAGTTTCGCCGAAAGCAAATTAACCAGTGTCAGGATGCAGAGGATGAAGAAACAGAAATAGTGAACGGGGATGGCAGGAAAATAGTGACTGGCAATGAAGCTGGCGGCGGTTAAATCAGCGGCCAGCGAAAATACCCAGCTTAGCCAGTACAACCATCCAATGGTGTAGCTGAAAAGTGGATGAGGCATAAACATCAGGGCGTAATGCTGAAAAGAGCCGGAATGGGGAAAGGCACATGACAATTCACCGAGGCAGGCCATCGTCGCCAGCATAATGGCACCGGCAAAAAGATAGGCCAGCAATGTGCCGGCTGGCCCGACGCTGTATAAAGGTTCAGCAATGCCGATAAACAAACCTGTCCCAATCGTTCCCCCGATCGACATCATCAAAAGATGGCGCTTTTTCAGGTTACGCTTTAGTCCATATTCTGACTCCGCAGGCGGGAGTTCTTGCAGGGCGCTCATGGTTGCTTCCTGTCTGTGGCTATAGCGTTGCCGCGGACGCGTGCCCGCGGCGCTAACATCTAGTGTTTAAACCGCATGGCAATGCCTTTGGTCTGACATGCCATCAACAGGCCGGTGTAATCCAGTTCGAAGCGAACCACATCCCCGACGTTTAATGGCTGCTGGCAATCCTCGATGTCAACCAGGGTATGATCGCTGGTCTGCCCTAACACGCTGATTGTGTCATCACAGGGCACACAGTTATCTGAAGGCACATCCTGTCGACCAAACGCCAGTAAGGCACGGCGGCGCACACCATGATCGACAAAGGTTTTAGTTTGCAAAAACGCATCCACACCCAGCTCTCCAACCGGGACCGTCGGTTTACTGTTCAGCTCGATGATTTCGGCTTCCAGCACGTACAGACTGGAGCAGGCTTTGTCGACAGGCTTCGCTGAATGATGAAATTCATCCAGATATTTCATATCCACATATTCGATGCCGAATTCATGCAGACCGCCTATGCGCAAATGATTGAGCCCCGCCGGCCATAACCCCTTGTCGAGCAAATGGTAGCTGGTGCAGTTTCCGGCAGAGAGACGGCGAACCGTCGTTCCGCTGTCTGCTTCCAGTCGTGCAACCAGCGCCAGGAAATCTTCACCATTTTTCACCGACGGCAGGACAGTACCGTAGCAGTTGAAATTTGTACCCAATCCGTAAAGCGCCAGCCCTGGCAACTCAGTAATCAGTGTGATGGTAGAGAGAATTCGTTGATATTCACTAAACCAGATCCCCTCACGCAGATCGCCCATGTCGATCATCAGCAAAATCTGATGCGTTTTATTCTGCCGTTGCGCCTCAAGGGATAATGCCTGTAGAACCACGGGTTCGCTGTTCAGGCTGATATCAGCGTAACGAACGACCTCTTCAATTTCACTCAGGCATGGGCTACGCAACAGACAGGTCGTGCAGCCAATATGGCGAATTTTTTGCAAATTGTAAGTTCGTGATTCGGCAATAACCTCAATTCCCGCATTAAAAACGGCCTGGGCTGTTTCGACGCAACCGTCAAAAACTTTGTTTACTGCCATCACTTCTATACCGCTGTTTCCCAGTATGGCTTTTTCCGTGCGGGCATTTTCTTCAAGCTTACCTAAATCAATTTCAAGAACTGGCATATACATATTATTTTCCTCTCGCCATGCTCAGACGAGCATTACGCCTCTGGGCCCGTTGGTAGATAAATTCAGCCACGATAATTGCCAGCAGGGCACCGCCAATAATTTTGCCCGCATACTGAAAATAGCCACCCATATCTACCTGAGAGGGCGGAATAAAAAGCAGGACCACAGCAAATGCGATGGAAATAAAACCCAGTGCGGGTAGAAGCGCCGGTAATACCTTACCGGGTATTTTGAAACTTCTTGGCGTATTGGGCTGCGTGTGACGCAGACGCCAGAAGGCCGGGAACATCACCAGATATGGAATAAAATAGGTGATGGTAGTGAGTGCGGTCAGCATCCAGTATGCCGCGGCAACGCTTGGAGATATAAAGGTGGAGAAACATAAAACCGTGACAATAATCGCCTGAACGGTCAATGCGTAAGCGGGCGTTTTCCATTCCGGATGCAGGTGTGCAATTTTATCCCCCAGCAAATTATCCTCACGTGAGGCTTCCTGCAGCATATAGATGGGACCGACAAGCCAGGAGTTAATCTGACCTAAAGCACCAAAAAACATACAACAGGCCATGACGGGAATCAGCCACGGCATATGTAGCGTGTCCGCAGCGGAGTGCATGGCCTGCATCACACCGGCAACAATATCGGTTTTGCCTGCAGGTAGCAGGGTATTTAAGGCCCATGTTCCGACCATATAAATACCGACAATAACGGCGGCTGAAACCGCCATCGCGCGCGGAAAATCGCGTTGCGGATTACGGGTTCGCCCGGCAATCATCGGCGCGACTTCCAGACCGGCAAAGGCAAACATCATGCTCGAAAGGAATACAACCGTGTCCCAGTGGCCAAGATCGGGGATCCAGTTCCCTGCCGTCGCATAGTCTGTTTGCATTTGATGCCCGGTGGCCAACCATACAATAGCGAGAATAATCAGGATGGCGGAGGGGATAAATACCCCGCACCAGGCACTGATACTGTTGATTATCTTGGTCCACTCCATTCCGCGAATATTCATCAGCGTCAACAGCCAAAAAATAACCGCCGACCCAATACCTATAAACGCTTTATTTTCTGCAAGACCACCGCCAATCATGTAGCCGAGGGCGGTAAAACCGAATTGAAGCATCAAAGGAAAAAACAATACGCAGGAAAAAAGGAAGCACACCACCACAATCCATGCAATACGTTTTCCGAACGCCTCTTTTATCCAGACAAATATTCCACCATCTTTCGGCCAGCCGGTGGAGAGCTCCCCACACACCATTGCCAGCGGAAAGAACAGACAAAATGCAGCGATAACCCAAAGCAGCATTGCCGAGGCCCCATAAGGGGCGACGTTGGGAATTTGCCGCAAACTTAATATTGCAATGACATTCATGAAAACAATGTCTTTGATGCCAAGTAAGCCAGACTTATCGTTACTCATGGCCATCTCCTGTTATTCAATTAAGCGCTTCAATGCGCTCTTCGAATGCATGACAGCCGGACTCTGACTGCGCCAGAGTCCGGCGGGTACGGTTTTAAAAAATGTCGTACTTGACCATATCTTCATAAGTATCTTCGCGACGGATAAGGCGATCGTTTCCGTATTTATCGATCATCACCACCGCCGTTCGCGGACGGTTGTTATAAACAGTCTGGCTTTCGATGGTATAAGCCCCGGCATCAAGAAAGGCGACAATATCCCCCACTTGCGTCTCTTTCGGCATCAGGAATTCTTCGCCCTTCACCCCCATATGGAAATAGTCGCCTCCGTCGCATAACGGGCCTGCCAGTTTGATCCACGCGTCATGTTCGCTGGTAATGCGGGACGCGTTATAAACATAAAAGAACCAGTCAAAATGCTGACTGTCAGAGAGAACGCTGTAGCCTGCGTCGACAAATTTCCACTCGACGTGGCATTCAACGTTGCCAGTGATGTCATAGTTCGTTTTGCGTTTTTCACAGGAGACTTCTGTCAGCAATACCGCTGCGGAGCCGGTCACTTTGCGCCCGGGTTCAATGCAGATTTCGACGTCAGTACGCCATTTATGAACTTCGCGGATGACCGCATCGGCAAAATCTTTCGCCGTGATGCCCGCATACATATTGTCTTTCAGCGGATCGCCGTTTTCTTCATCATATTTATAGGGAACCGGGATCCCACCGCCAACGTTGATCAAGTCAAATTTAATGCCTAACACCTCCTCCAGACGGCGGGATTCATCCACCAACACCTTTGTCGCTTTGGCAAAGGGTTCAGATTCCGGCACCTGGTCCCCGACATGCATATGTAAGCCCCGCAGATGGACATAGGGCATTTCAAGGATTCGACGACAGGTCTCTTCCGCCTGCTCAAGGTCAAGACCGGATTTGGCATGAAACGCCGTGACCAGTTCCGCATGGGTTGCCGAAGGAACGTTGGGTTCCACACGTACGCAAACATTGGCCGTTTTGTTCAATTTGCGGGAAATACGGTCAATATGATCGAGTTCATACAGACTATCGACATTAATCAAATAGAGATCGTTTGCGATGGCAAATTCCAGATCGGCAGGCTTTTTCACCACGCCATTAAAAACTATTTGATCGCCGCGAAAACCAATTTCAAGACATTTGCGAACTTCGAACTGCGAGTTGGCTTCGGCACAAATTCCGGCATCACGAATAGCCTGTAAGACCCCCATGACGGAACAGGTTTTTGAAGCAAAAAAGGTTTTCACCTTATTATGCGCAGCAAAGGCCTCCTGAATTTCATTGATGTTACGGATAATTTCGGCTTCAGAGAAAACATAAAACGGCGTAGGATATTTACGAGCCAGCGCATCCAGGTCTACCCCATCGAAATATAAGTGCTCCTCCTGGTTTTTGAAACGACGATCCTGTGTGAGTAATTCATCACGTAAATGGTTGTAATTTTCAGCAATAAAATCAGACATAACACCCTCTGCTTGTTGTTGTAAGACTTGCCCTTATGGTTAAAAAGGCTAAAGCAACAGGCATGCCATTATTTTATTGTTAAATTTCAATAAATTATAATTTTACCTGTTTTAAAATTTTTGCCACTTTCGCAATTTTTCATCAAAACGCCGAATTTTTGTCGCTCTATAATCGTGCTTTCGTCAATCGATTAAGGCGTCAATGTATGAGTGCAGCAGACAAGGAACTGGTCACCGCATTACAGATGTTCTCCCGCTTTTTTGATCTTATCCATCAGCCTCTCGCGGTAATAAACCTGCAGGGTGAATATGTCTATTACAACCAGGAGAGTGCAGAGCTTGATGGTTATAGCAGAGAGCGAGCAATAGGAAAGCACATGCTGGAGGTCTACCCGGCAATGAAAGAGGCGCAAAGCACAATGCTTTCCTCTCTTAAAAGCGGCGTAGAATATATAGGCCATTATCAGATTTATTATAATGCCCGTGGCCAGGCGGTTGATTATCAACATACCACTGCCCCCCTTTATTCAGGCAGTGGCAATATGATTGGTGTAATAGAAATTGGCAGGAATATGTCCGGCGTCAGGAGGTTGCAAGAGCAGGTCGTTGAGCTTAATCGCTTACTCTATGCCGGAAGCAATGAGCAGTACCCATGCATTATCACCGAAAACCCCGAAATGCTCGGCATTATTGAAAAAGCTAAACGCCTGGCAGCCAGTAATATCCCCGTCACCATCATTGGTGAAACGGGAACCGGAAAAGAGCTTTTTTCACGTTTAATACATCAGTACAGTAAACGCGCTGATAAACCTTTTATTGCCCTGAATTGTAGCGCGCTGCCGCCAACATTAATTGAGAGTACTCTTTTCGGTACGGTACGCGGCGCATTTACCGGCGCAGAAAATAGTCAGGGTTATCTTGAACTCGCCAGTGGCGGCACCCTCTTTCTTGATGAACTCAACGCGATGCCTCTGGAGATGCAAAGTAAGCTGCTTCGCTTCCTGCAGGATAAAACATTCTGGAAGCTGGGTGGTCAGCAGCAGCAGTGCTCAGATGTGCGTATTGTCGCTGCAATGAACGAAGCCCCCTCTGAATTAATTCAACAGGGGCGGCTGCGCGCCGATCTTTTTTACCGGCTTAACGTGGGCATGCTGGCACTGCTACCGCTTCGCAAGCGGCCAGAAGATATCGTGTTACTGGCCAATTATTTCATTGATAAATATCGTAACGAAGTGCCACAGGATATTCATGGTCTGGGCGAAGAGGCCCGAATAACGCTCATTAACCGTCAATGGCCGGGAAATATTCGCATGCTGGAAAACACTATCGTTCGCAGCATGATCATGCAGCAGAAAGATGGCGTATTAAAAAGAATTGTCTTTGATGAGGAGGAGCTGCATTTGGGTTTAACGCAAAGCGTTCCGCCCACTGCGCAACAGGCTGTCAGGCCCGGCGATCCCTGTAGCCCCCTTGACCTACAGGTGGCAAATTTCGAAAAGAGCGTTATTGAATCGGCTCTGGATATGCATCAGGGCAATATTGCTGCCGCCGCGCGCAGTCTGAGTATGTCGCGCACGACACTGCAATACAAAGTTCAAAAGCACGGTATTCATATTGGTGTTGTACACCACTAAAGGCTGCCAGCGATCGGCGGATCGCTGGCAAACGCAATTACCCTTCGTTATGCATCTCTAAGCTTTCCACTTCGTTCAGAAGCTGCACGGCTTTGGCATCATCATTACGCAGGGAGTCGAGATAGTCGAGGTACTGCTGGTTGACGTCTTTAGTCACATAAACGCCATTAAAGACAGAGCATTCGAATTGCTGAATGTCCGGGTTTTCTGCACGAACCGCATCAATCAAATCGTCCAGATCCTGGAAGATTAATGCATCAGCGCCGATAATCTGGCGGATCTCATCAACTTCACGGCCGTGAGCAATCAGCTCGTTAGCCGTGGGCATATCGATACCATAGACGTTGGGGAAACGAATTTCCGGTGCCGCGGAAGCCAGATAAACTTTCTTCGCGCCCGCTTCGCGCGCCATCTCGATAATCTGCTCTGAGGTGGTGCCACGCACGATGGAGTCATCCACCAGCAGGACGTTCTTACCGCGGAACTCAGCGCGGTTAGCGTTCAGCTTACGGCGCACGGACTTACGGCGCAGCTGCTGGCCCGGCATGATAAAGGTACGGCCAACGTAGCGGTTTTTCACAAATCCCTGGCGATACGGTTTACCCAGAATACGGGCCATCTCCAGCGCGATGTCGCAGGAGGTTTCCGGAATCGGGATCACCACGTCAATGTCTAAATCTTCCCATTCACGGGCAATTTTTTCACCAAGTTTGGTGCCCATATTAACGCGGGCGCTGTAGACGGAGATTTTGTCAATGAACGAGTCCGGACGCGCGAAATAGACATACTCAAACAGACACGGATTCGAGACGGGATTATCAGCACACTGACGGCTAAAGAGCTGACCTTTCTCAGTGACATACACCGCTTCGCCAGGTGCGACATCACGCAGAAATTCGAAGCCCAGCGTATCCAGTGCCACGCTTTCCGAGGCCATCATGTATTCCGTGCGCCCGTCGCCCAGCTCGCGCTTACCCAGTACCAGCGGACGAATTCCGTTCGGATCGCGGAAGCCAACCATACCGTGGCCGATAATCATTGCGATACAGGCATAAGCCCCGCGAATATGACGATTCGTCGCGGCAATGGCGGCAAAAATGTTATCGGCTTCCAGCGGGTAGTGGCGGAAGTTATCCAGCTCGCTGGCAAAGATATTGAGCAGGATTTCTGAATCAGAGGTGGTATTGATATGACGGCGCTTCTCTTCAAAGAGTCGGGTGCGCAGCTCATGAGCATTCGTCAGGTTGCCGTTGTGGGCAAGCGTGATGCCGTAAGGGGAGTTTACGTAAAAAGGCTGTGCCTCGGAGGCACTGGAGCTCCCTGCAGTCGGATAACGGACATGACCGATACCCATGTTTCCCTGCAGGCGCTGCATATGGCGGGCTTCGAAAACGTCGTTGACCATGCCATTTGCTTTGCGCAGACGGAAACAATTATTTGCATCAATAGTAATGATGCCAGCAGCATCCTGGCCACGGTGCTGAAGCACCGATAACGCGTCATAAATCGACTGGTTGACCGGCATGAAACCGGCGATTCCGACAATACCGCACATACGTCTTTTTCCTCGTTAAGAATCTGCTTATCAGGCCTCATTGTCGTAGCCAGTTTGAAGGGACAGCGCAGCAACCGGAACGTACGGTGAGTACGTAAGGATTGTGAACACCGCCCTGGTTCAAAATGGCACCTAAACCAGCCTGATGAGCCAGGTTCTAAGCCACATCTCAGAGCTAAACCCTGGGCAAGAAACTTGACGAACTTTGCAGATAGTCAAAGAACCATCTGATGATGAAACTGAATTGCGGAATAAACTGCGACTTCTGCCAGTCGTCACTTTTCGACAGGCCCGTAAAGGTATCAAGAAAGAACAGAATGGCGGCGACGATCAGTACACCTCGCAGCGCACCAAAGCAGATCCCCAACACCCTGTCTGTACCCGACAGGCCGGTTTTTTCCACAAGTTGACCTATCACGAAGTTAACGATAGCGCCAACGATCAGTGTCGCAATGAACAGCGCCGCAATGGCGATTCCGTTGCGAACCAGTTCATCTTCAAAGCCCGTGAACCAGACTGACAGGTAAGTGTAGTAATGACTGGCAACAAAGAAAGCACAGCCCCATGTCACCAGCGATAACGCTTCACGAACAAAGCCACGGATAAGGCTAACCAGACAGGAAAAACCAATCACCGCGATGATGGCGTAATCAATCCAGACCATATGTGTCCCACGATTAATCGCCCTGTCGTCCAGTTCGGGGCGAATTCTAACAGAAAAAGAAAACGTTTGCGTAGGGATTTCCTTCCCATGCGTAAATAAAAATGGCGCTGAAAAAACATTCAACGCCATCGAATCTTAAGCCTCTTCGGGCGTGTTTTTAAATTCGTATTTACACCCTCACCCCGGCCCTCTCCCTCAAGGGAGAGGGAGCAAACCATCCCTTCGCCCCTATGGGGAGAGGGTTAGGGCGAGGGGGAAAACCGCATACTAGTTCGCGCTGTAATTCATCACCACGCCGTTGAGCCCCGAAATCTGCTTCAGTTCACCCAGTGAACCTTTCAGTTTGTCCTTCGAGGCATCAGGCCCTACCAGAATGCGGGTTATTTTACCCGGGACAGGCGTGGTCGGCGACGTATAAACGCGATAACCCGCCCCCCGAAGTTTGCCGACAATTTCCGTGACTTTATCAGCGTTCTTCAGGGCACCCAGTTGAACAACATAGGCTTTACCAATCGGAGCAGATTTATCTGCCGCAGGTTGTTCCACCACCGGAGGGGTTGAGGCCACCTGCTCAACCGGTTTTTGAGACTGCGGCTTAGGCTGCGCTCTCTCTGCGGTTTTGGGCTGTTCGCTGCGGGCAGGTGTAGTGATCTCGGGATTCGCTGCACCACTGGCGGCCTGGCGCGAAACATCCAGCGAGGGCGCGGCGGCATCTCCCGCACGCACCTCTTCTGCCGCGCCTTCCGGCGGCTGGGCCGGCAACGCCTGAGTCGCAGCAGGCATCATGTCGGGCTCATCACGATCTCCCGGTTTGGGCACCAGTGGGATCGCGGCGAACTCATCCTGATAATGCTTTTTTTGCCCGTCCAGCAGGCCCGGAAGAATAATAACCCCCAGCGCTACCAGCACAATGGTCCCCATCAAACGGTTCTGAAACTTACTCGCCACCGGTTCTCCCCGCCTCCAACGCTTCCATGACATGTGCCACCGTGTGGAAAGAGCCACACACCAGCACGGTATCTTCGGCTTTTGACTCCGCCATCGCTGCCTGCCAGGCAGCGGCAACATCCTGATATTCATGGCCCGCGGGCAGATGCGCCATCAGCTGCTGCGCCGTAGCGCCACGCGGTCCTTCCAGAGGGGCACAATACCAGCTATCGACCACCGGCTCCAGACAGGCAAGCGTCCCGGCGATGTCTTTATCATGCAGCATACCAATGACCGCCAGTACCCGACCTTTTTTTGGTTCTGCACTCAGGCGCCCGGCAAGATATGCCGCCGCATGAGGATTATGCGCCACATCCAGAATCAGGCGAGGGTTGTCACCCACAATCTGGAAGCGTCCAGGCAACATCGCGCCAGCGATGCCCTCACGAATGGCCGCTTCGCTCACCGCTAACCCACTGGCGCGAAGCGCGGCCAGTGCCGTCGCCGCATTGGGTTGCGGCACCTGAGGCAGCGGCAGACCGGTTAACTCGCCCTGCGCATCCGTAAAGCGCCAGCTTTCGCCCTGCACCTCATACTGCCAGTCAACGCCACGACGCATGAGCTGCGCCCCTTTCTCATTCGCCACCTCTGCGATGGTCTGCGGCATATCATTTTCACCGACCACCGCAGGTTTGCCACCGCGGAACACGCCCGCTTTTTCGCGGCCAATACTTTCACGGTCCGGCCCCAGCCAGTCGGTGTGATCGAGGGCGATACTGGTGACAACCGCCACATCGGCATCTACCAGGTTGGTGGCATCCAGACGCCCGCCCAGACCCACTTCAAGGATAACCACATCCACAGCTGCCTGTTTAAACAGCCAGAGCGCTGCCAGGGTGCTGTACTCGAAATAGGTCAGGGATGTTTCGCCACGTACGGCTTCAATCTGCGCAAAGGCACGGGTGTGGTAACTGTCGGCAAGCTCGGCGTTCTGAATGCGCACGCGTTCGGTGTAGCGCACCAGATGAGGGGAGCTATAGACCCCAACCTTAAACCCTGCGGCGAGAAGCATGGCTTCCAGCGTACGGCAGGTGGTGCCTTTGCCGTTAGTGCCTGCCACGGTAAAAACAAAGGGAGCCGGACGCGACACATCAAGACGCGCGGCAACCTGACTGACGCGCAGAAGGCCCAGATCGATGGATTTACTGTGCAGGTTTTCCAGATAAGAAAGCCACGCGGCCAGGGGCGACGTGGCTTGCAAATTGCGTTTAATTTCCATGATGCCCGTAGTTTTTGATGATAGTTACCCTGTTAATTCGAGTTGCAGGCAGGCGGCAAGCGAGCGAGTCCCGATGAGCTTACTCCAGTAAGTGGTTCGGGTGAACGAGTACAGCCAACGCACATGCAATTTGAATCAGGACGGGTAATAAAAGCAAAAGGGCAGCGCCGCGATGGCACTGCCCTTCGGTATTATCAGGCTTCGGTTTCCTGATCCGGCACCGGCGGCACCACCACGCTTTCACGCGGCGCATCCGGGTCTGGTGCAGGCTGATTGGTCAGCTTCGCCAGAATGCTTGCCAGCTTAAAGCGCATGTCGGCACGGCGAACGATCATATCGATAGCGCCTTTCTCAATCAGAAACTCACTGCGCTGGAAGCCCGGCGGCAGTTTTTCACGTACCGTCTGCTCGATGACGCGTGGACCGGCAAAGCCAATCAGCGCTTTCGGCTCGGCGATATTCAGATCACCCAGCATCGCAAAGCTTGCAGAGACGCCACCCATAGTCGGGTCGGTGAGCACGGAGATATACGGCAGACCGCGCTCCTGCATCTTCGCCAGCGCCGCAGAGGTTTTGGCCATCTGCATCAGCGACATCAGTGCTTCCTGCATGCGCGCGCCACCGGAAGCGGAGAAGCAGATGAGCGGGCAGTTATCTTCCAGCGCCTGTTCCACAGCGCGGACAAAACGCGCGCCGACAACAGACCCCATTGAACCGCCCATAAAGGCAAATTCGAACGCGGCAGCAACCACCGGCATGCCATGCAGCGTACCTTTCATGACTACCAGCGCATCTTTCTCGCCGGTCTCTTTCTGCGCGCTTGCCAGTCGATCTTTGTATTTTTTAGAGTCGCGGAACTTGAGCACATCTTTTGGCTCGAGTTCGCTACCCAGCTCGACCATTGAACCTTCATCCATCAGGCTATGCAGGCGATTACGCGCTGTCATACGCATGTGGTGGTCACACTTCGGGCAGACCTCAAGGTTACGCTCCAGCTCGGCACGGTAAAGTACCTGACCGCAGCTGTCGCATTTCGTCCACACACCTTCAGGGATGCTCGCCTTACGGGTGGGGGTAATATTGCTTTTGATTCGTTCAATCCAGCTCATTGATAACCTTTATGCATGAACCTGGTAGCCCATAAATGGGGCACATTAAAACATAACAGTTCGAAACTTGGGATAAAAAAGTGGTCGAACCGCCGATGAGTTCTTATTTTGTCTGTCGAGACGCCGCCCGGCGGTGACGAATCACCTCAATCACCCCAGGTAGTATAGACACCACGATGATGGCGACAATCAGCAACTTAAGATTTTCCTGCACCAGGGGCAAGGTGCCAAAAAAGTAACCTGCATAGGTAAAGAGTAACACCCATAACAGCGCGCCCGCCACGTTGAACAGGGCAAAGTGGCGATAGGACATATGCCCCATCCCGGCGACGAAAGGCGCAAAAGTGCGCACGATCGGCACAAAACGCGCCAGGATAATGGTCTTACCGCCGTGTTTCTCATAAAACTGATGTGTTTTATCAAGATAAGCGCGGCGGAAAATTTTTGAATCGGGATTGCTGAAAAGCCTGTCACCAAAAAGCCGCCCGATGGTGTAGTTGACCGCATCCCCGACGATTGCCGCGACCAGCATCAGTAAAACCATCACATGGACGTTAAGGTCGTTGGTCTCAAGCGATGCCAGCGCGCCGGCAACAAACAGCAGCGAGTCACCGGGTAAAAACGGCGTCACTACCAGTCCGGTTTCGCAAAACAGGATGATGAACAGGATCGCGTAAACCCACATGCCATACTGCGCCACCAGCTCCGCCAGGTGCACATCAATATGCAGGATGAAATCAATAAGAAAGCGTATTACGTCCATATTGTCTTTGCCTTGGTTGATTGCGACTAGTCCGCAAGAAACAGCGGACCCATTGGCAATGCAGGCAGGCCGAAATGCGGTGGGTAATCCACGGCGACAAGATACAACCCTTCTGCTTTTGCCGTTGCGGCTGCCAGCGTTCTGTCCTTAGCTGCCAGTAGCTCTGCTATCCAACTCTCCGGCTGGTTCCCGGCCCCCACTTCCAGCAGGCTGCCGACGATATTCCTGACCATATGGTGTACAAAGGCATTCGCTTTGATGTCGACCACAACGTAAGCGCCATAACGTTGCACCTGAATGTGCATCATAAAGCGCCAGGGTGTACGCGACTGGCACTGTACGGCACGAAACGAGGTAAAATCATTTTCACCCAGTAAACATTGTGCCGCACGCTGCATCCGCCCGGCATCCAGCGGCAGATGGTAGTGCGTCACCCCCTGGCCCAGCACCGCAGGGCGCAGACGATGATTGTAGATGACGTAGCGGTAACGGCGCGCGGTGGCACTGAAACGGGCATGAAAATCGTCGGGAACATGTTTCACCCAACGCACCGCGATGTCTCCAGGTAAATTCGCATTTACGCCTAATGTCCAGGCTGCATCTTTGCGCACCGCGCTGGTTTCGAAATGTACCACCTGGCCTGTGGCGTGTACGCCAGCGTCAGTACGCCCGGCGCAAAATACGCCAATGGGTTCATTCGCCACCTGTGAGAGCGCTTTTTCCAGTTTTTCCTGAACGCTACGCACCTCCTGCTGACGCTGCCAGCCGTAATACTTACTGCCGTCGTATTCGATGCCCAGTGCGATTTTTAGCAGCGGCTTTTCCACAACGTCGGACATCAGTACAGGTACTCCTGAATCAATTTTTCAGCGATCCTGACCGACATCAGTGCGCCGCCAAAGCGGACGTTGTCGGCAACCGACCAGAACTGAACCTGCTCAGGTATGCCGTAATCATTGCGCACGCAGCCTACTGATAAATGGGCGCTACCGGAGGCGTCGGCAACCTGAGTCGGAAACGCCTGTTCTTCAGAAAGCACAATGTCTTCACCTTGACCAAACGCATCGCGGGCTTCTTCTGCCGCCAGAGGACGCATCGCCTCAAAGCTCACCATCTGCGCATGGCCGTAGAAGACCGGAGCGCGAACGCTGTTGACAGAAACCATCAGCCCCTCGTCCTGAAGAATCTTACGCACCTCATCGACCAGACGACGTTCAACCGGCACCACACCTTCACGATCCGGCAGCATCGGGAGCATATTGAATGCCAGCTGGCGACCAAAGAAATCATCTTCATCGATCGGAATGCCGTTGAGCAGTTTGGCGCTCTGCCCGGCAAGCGCATCAACGGCCTTTTTACCCAGCGCCGAAACGGACATCAGATTGGTGACGGAGATACGTGACAGCCCACCCACATCAATCAGTGGCTTTAGCGCCGTCAACAACTGGCTGGTCATCGCGTCCGGCACGGCAATGATATTGCGGTTACGATAATCGCTCAGCACGAATGGGTTCACGTCCGGTACCACCAGCGGAACATCCGGTTCCAGCGCAAACAGGCCGCTGGCATCAATAACCAGGCACCCGGCGTTGGTGGCTTCTTCAATGTAATCCGCAGAGGCCTGCGCACCTGCCACAAAAAACGCCAGTTGCGCCTGGGTCCAGTCAAACCCGGCAGCATCCTGAACGCGCACGGTTTTTCCGTTATAACGCAGTGATTCACCGGCGCTTTCATTGCGCGCCAGTGCATGCAGCTCTCCGACGGGGAACTCACGGGCGGACAAGGTTTCAAGTAAGGCTTCGCCTACGGCACCGGTGGCACCCAGGACGGCAATATTCCAGCCTTCAGACATGGTGATTTACTCCAGAAATAAAGCGTGCCCGCCAGAGTACCCGGCGGGCAGCATTAAGAAGACATTAGCGGGTTGGTTGATAAACCGCGTTGAAACCCAGCTTTTGCAGAAGATCGGCGCCATGAGCATCGTCGCACTGTACTAACAGTGATGACCACTCCCGGCGCTCACGATAATGTTTACGCAGCTTATCAAACTCGCCCGGCACGGCTGCCACTTTTCTCAGCAGCGCATCGTCGCGGCGCACATCATACACCAAATGAACCAGTCTTTTCAGAGCGGACTCATCGAGCGGGCCGTGCAGGGTTATGCGGCCAAACTCCGGGGCCGGTAAAAGGGTCGACAGCGCGACCTGCTGACGTTGACCAATAAACTCGCTGAATGCCTCAAACACCTGGGTGGTACCACGCGCTTTGCCTTCAAGGGTGTAACCGGCGATGTGTGCGGTGCCAATATCCGCTTTTTCCAGCAGGGCGACGTTGAGATCCGGTTCCGGCTCCCACACGTCCAGCACCACGCTCAGTTGTTGACCCGCCTCAAGGCAGCGCAGCAGCGCGGCATTGTCCACCACCGGCCCACGACAGGCGTTGATGAGGATCGCACCGGGCTTCAGGCGCTGAATCAGGGCGTCATCGGCCAGATGCAAACTTTTGTAAGGGCCCTCTTTAAACAGCGGCGTATGGAAGGTGAGCACATCTGCCTCGCCGACCAACTCCTCCAGTGAGCGGAAGTCGCCCTCCTCTCCCCGATCGGCGCGTGGCGGATCGCAAAGCAGCGTGCGAACGCCCCAGGCCTCAAGCCGCGCCTGCAGACGACTGCCGACATTGCCTGCGCCAACAATGCCAACGGTGCGGTCGCGCAGGGAAAACCCGTCGCGTTCGGCCAGCATCAGCAGGGACGAGAAGACATACTCCACCACCGCAATGGCATTACAACCTGGCGCGGCTGAAAACGCGATCCCCGCCTGCGCAAGCCAGGCCTCATCAACATGATCGGTGCCGGCAGTCGCCGTTCCAACAAATTTGATGCCCGTGCTGGTAAGCAGCGTTTCGTTGACCTTCGTGACTGAGCGCACCATCAGCGCTTCTGCATCCGCCAGTTCAGCAACCGGAATGGGGCGCCCTGGCACGGCTTTTACCTCCCCCAGGCGACAGAATAATTCGCTGGCATAAGGCATATTTTCATCAACAAGGATTTTCACGTTACAGGACCTGTTTGAATACGGGAATTCAGCCATCAAGTGTGCCATAATCTCGCCGCCAGGCATACCCGCAATGCCGCGTCACGACGAGCGAGACCCAGAGGATTTTCATGATGCAACCCATTCAGGGAGCGCCCGCGCGCCCTCCAGGGCAAGACCCGACCCCCACCAGTAACGTTGCCGGCGAGCAACCGCTCACCACGCTTCAACGGACTGTGCTGGAAAGACTGATTACCCGCCTGGTGGCGCTCACGCAACAGCAAAGTGCAGAAGTCTGGGCAGGGGTGAAGCACGATCTGGGTCTGAAAAATGATGCCCCGCTGCAGTCGCGTCATTTTCCGGCGGCTGAACAAAATCTCAATCAGCGCCTGGATACCGCCTCGCAGAATCACACCACCCGCCAGGTGGTTTCTCAGCTGACCGAACTTTTAAGCCAGGGCAACAACCGACAGGCCGTGAGTGATTTTATTCGCCGCGAGTTTGGTCAGACTGCACTGAGCCAGTTAACGCCTCAGCAGCTCAAAACCGTGCTGACGCTATTACAGAATAACCAGATTTCGATCCCTCAGCCTCAGCAACGTCCGGCGACCGATCGCCCCCTCCTGCCGGCGGAGCACAACTCGCTCAATCAGGCGGTGACAAAACTTGCGGCAGCAACGGGCGAACCCGGGAAACTTATCTGGCAGTCGATGCTGGAGCTCTCGGGTGTGAAAACGGGCGAGCTGATCCCGGCGAAACATTTTGCGCCGCTGATGACATGGCTGCAGGCGCGTCAGACATTAAGCGTACAGACAGCCCCAACGCTGCATACCGTGCAGGCGGCGCTCAAGCAGCCGTTAGATGATACGGAATGGCAGAACATGAACGACTATGCCCAGAAGCTGTGGCAGGTGACGCCGCAGACGGTACTGACTACAGCCCAGGTGCAGGACATCCTCAATCAGGTCTTCCTGCGTCGTGCTGAGCGTTCGCAGGGTATACCGGAAGCGCGTGATGTTAAGCCTATTTACAACCCGCTCTTTGCGCCCGTCATAGAGAGTGTGAAGCACCTTTCCGCTCGCCCGGGGCTGCTGCTGGTCGCGCTGCTGGTCGCCTTTGCCCTGCTCTGGATAGTTATCTGAAAAAACCCCTCCAGGCGGAGGGGTTCGGTTGTTACAGGTCACTGCCGTTATTGCGAATGGTCTCTTTATACCAGTTAAATGATTTTTTACGGCTGCGTTCGAGCGTCCCGTTACCATCATTATCTTTATCAACATAGATAAAGCCGTAGCGTTTTTTCATCTCACCGGTGCCCGCTGACACCAGATCAATACAACCCCAGGGCGTGTAGCCCATTAACTCCACGCCGTCTTCCACGACCGCTTTCTTCATTTCACGCAGGTGGTTTTGCATGTATTCGATACGGTACTGATCGTTGACCGAACCATCACTCTCTTTCTGATCGATAGCGCCAAAGCCATTTTCTACAATAAACAGCGGCAACTGATAGAGATCGTAGAAATAGTTCAGGGAGTAACGCAGGCCCACCGGGTCAATCTGCCATCCCCAGTCTGACGCTTTCACATAGGGATTTTTCACCAAGCTTTTGGTTTCGTCATAATCCAGCTGCGGATTATCGGCGCTCGCTTTGGTGGCAAAAGACATGTAATAACTAAAGCCAATGTAATCCACACAACCACGTTTGAGTATCTGCAGATCTTCTTCGGTGATATCGAGGTCAAAACCTTTGCGTTCGAAATAGTTAAGGATGTGACGAGGGTAATAACCGCGCACGTGTACGTCAGTAAACCAGTAGCGACGATGCATCGCGGCAACGGACATCATCATGTCGTCCGGATCGCAGGTGAGCGGGTAAATCGGGCACATGGCTATCATGCAGCCAATCTGAAAATCAGGGTTAATGGCGTGGCCAGCTTCCACCGCCAGGGCGCTGGCGACCAGCTCATAATGCGCCGCCTGGTACATGACCGGCTCACGGTTTTCCCCTTCAGCGTATTTCAGGCCGGAGTTGGTAAAGGGGGCAAAATCTTCGTGATAATTTGCCTGGTTATTAATTTCATTAAACGTCATCCAGTATTTCACCTTGGTTTTATATCGGGTGAAGACAACGTTCGCAAAACGCACAAAGAATTCGATAAGCTTACGATTACGCCAGCCACCATATTCCGTGACCAGATGGTAAGGCATTTCAAAATGGGAGAGCGTAATGACGGGTTCAATATTATATTTCAGGCACTCATCAAAGAGATCGTCATAAAATTGCAGGCCAGCTTCATTTGGCTCCAGCTCATCACCCTTAGGGAAAATACGGGTCCAGGCAATGGAGGTGCGAAAACATTTAAACCCCATTTCCGCAAAAAGCTTAATATCTTCGGGATAGCGATGGTAGAAGTCGATAGCTTCATGGTTAGGGTAATTTTTTCCCGCGATGACGCCATCGGTAATTTCACGAGGTACGCCATGTGCGCCGGCAGTCATCACGTCCGCAACGCTGATACCTTTCCCCCCTTCTTTCCATCCACCTTCAAGCTGATGTGCCGCGACCGCGCCGCCCCACAGAAAATCCGCTTTGAATCCTGCCATGCCTTTCTCCTTACTCTTTTAGTGGTGTCAGTAAAAGTCGAAAATATAGCGAAGCCTGACTATAACAGTCCTTATATTGAATAGAAACGATGCAAAAAATTATATCGCTGGAATATGTCACATCAATAAAACGTGATGTTTTTTCTGTGTGCTGGCGCGTATTTTTTAAATAAAATAAATATAAAAAGATGACACTGTCCTGTTATGCCACATTGCACAGGAAAGACATATATACCTTTATTATCAAAATACATTAGCGTTGGGATAATACCTCAACGGGCATGAACCGTTGCGGCGTTAAGTCCAGACGGACAGCAAACAGCCTCAGCAGGTGAGCATGTTGCGGGACGACGCGTTTGCGCTGGCAACAGCAAAAAAGAGGCATAAAAAAGGGAGCCAGTTGGCTCCCTTTTCACTGCGTCACAGTTGATCAGTTCAGTTTACGCATCACCAGCGTCGCGTTGGTGCCGCCGAAACCGAAGCTGTTGGACATCACGGTGTTCAGTGTCGCCTCAGTCGGCTGGGTTACAATGTTCAGGCCAGCAGCCTGCTCATCCAGCTGTTCAACGTTAATGCTCGGGGCGATAAAGCCGTGTTCCAGCATCAGCAGGGAGTAGATAGCTTCCTGAACGCCAGCCGCACCCAAGGAGTGACCGGTCATCGCTTTGGTCGCAGAGATTGCCGGGCTGTTGTCACCGAACACTTCGCGGATCGCACCCAGCTCTTTCACGTCGCCTACCGGCGTAGAAGTGCCGTGAGAGTTCAGGTAGTCGATTGGCGTATCCACACCGTGCATCGCCATCTTCATGCAGCGCACCGCGCCTTCACCGGAGGGAGCAACCATGTCGGCACCATCAGAGGTTGCGCCATAGCCAACAATCTCAGCGTAGATGTGCGCGCCACGGGCCAGCGCATGTTCCAGCTCTTCAACCACCACCATACCGCCACCGCCCGCGATGACGAAACCGTCACGGCTTGCATCATAGGTGCGGGACGCTTTTTCAGGCGTTTCGTTGTATTTGGTGGAGAGCGCACCCATCGCGTCGAACTCACAGGCCATCTCCCAGCCCAGCTCTTCGCCGCCGCCAGCAAACACGATGTCCTGTTTGCCCAGCTGAATCTGCTCTACCGCGTTACCAATACAGTGAGCGGACGTCGCGCAAGCGGAGCTGATGGAGTAGTTAACGCCGTGAATTTTGAACGGGGTCGCGAGACACGCGGAAACTGCGGAGCCCATCGCTTTGGTCACCACATAAGGGCCGACCGCTTTCAGACCGCGTGGGCTGCGCATGGCGTCAGCACCAAAGACCTGTGCTTTGGAAGAGCCACCGGAGCCTGCAATCAGACCCACACGCGGGTTGTTCTGGTAAACCTCAGCGCTCAGGCCGGCGTCTGCGATAGCTTCCTGCATGGAGAGAAAAGCATAAATGGAGGCATCGTTCATGAAACGGACCACTTTACGATCGATGAGACCCGTGGTGTCCAGTTTGACATTACCCCATACGTGGCTACGCATACCGGAGTCCTGAAACTCCTGGGAGAAAGTGATCCCTGAGCGTCCTTCACGCAGAGATGCCAGGACTTCCTGCTGGTTGTTACCGATGCTGGAAACGATGCCCAAGCCAGTAATCACTGCACGTTTCATTCAATACCCCTGTAAGTCGCACTAATTTTAAGTTTCGAGTCGCAAGATAGCGTACACTTGTACGCCGAACAAGTCCGATCAGACAATTAATGGGTAAATTTGCGCCTGAACGCCCGCATGGTTAAGATCGTGCCACTGCCTGTCCGACGAGTAACTTACGTGAAACAAACCGCTATACAATCTGCCAACCTGACGTTCAACGCTGAGGGTACACCTGTTTCCCGAGATTTTGACGACGTCTATTTCTCCAACGACAACGGGCTGGAAGAGACCCGCTATGTGTTTCTCGGCGGCAATGCTTTAGCCACCCGCTTTCCTGAACATTCACGCCCGTTGTTTATCGTGGCCGAGAGCGGCTTTGGCACGGGGCTTAACTTTCTGACCCTCTGGCAGGCCTTTGACGCTTTTCGCGCCGCGCATCCACAGGCTACCCTGGAAAGATTACATTTCATCAGTTTCGAAAAATTCCCCTTAACCCGCTCTGATCTCACCCTCGCGCACCAGCACTGGCCCGAGCTGGCTCCGTGGGCCGTTCAGCTACAGGCGCAATGGCCGCTTCCGCTGGCAGGCTGCCATCGTCTGCTGTTAGATGAGGGGCGCGTAACGCTGGATCTGTGGTTTGGCGACATCAATGAACTGACCGATAAACTGGACGACTCTCTGAATCAGCAGGTCGACGCCTGGTTCCTTGACGGCTTTGCACCGGCGAAAAACCCGGACATGTGGACGCCGACGCTCTTTGCCGCAATGGCTCGTCTGGCGAGGCCTGGCGGTACGCTTGCGACCTTTACCTCCGCGGGTTTTGTAAGACGGGGATTGCAGGACGCCGGCTTTACCATGAAAAAAAGCAAAGGCTTTGGCCGCAAGCGTGAAATGCTCACTGGCGTGATGGAAAACAGCCCCTCCCCTTCCCTGCGCGCCCCCTGGTTTGCCCGTAGCGGAACGAATAAGCGGGAGGTCGCTCTTATCGGCGGCGGCGTCGCCAGCGCGCTGCTCTCGCTGGCACTGCTGCGACGTGGCTGGCAGGTCACTCTCTATTGTGCCGATGATGCTCCCGCGCAGGGTGCCTCCGGCAATCGTCAGGGCGCGCTCTATCCGCTGTTAAGCGCTCACGACCCGGCATTATGTCAGTTCTTCCCGGCGGCCTTTACCTTCGCCCGCCGCCTGTATGATTCCCTTCCGCTTACCTTCGATCACGACTGGTGCGGCGTCACCCAACTGGCGTATGACGAAAAAAGTCAGCACAAAATCGCGCAGATGCTGGCCCTCAATCTGCCGGATGCTATTGCACACGCGGTGGACGCTGAGCAGGTGTTAGAGCGCACAGGCGTGCAAACCGACTGCGGCGGCATTCACTACCCGGCAGGCGGCTGGCTGTGCCCGGCAGATCTGACCTCTGCGGCGCTGGCCTTCGCGCAACAGCAGGGGCTGCGCGTTCACTATCGTCATGACGTGAAAAACCTGACGCAAACTGCGGCTGGCTGGGCGTTGACTCTGCAGGAGGGGAGCGTACGTCAGCATGAGTCTGTTGTCCTGGCGAACGGCCATCAGGTCAGCGATTTTGCGCAAACGGGAAAACTGCCGGTCTACCCGGTGGGCGGTCAGGTCAGCCACATTCCGACCACTCCGGCCCTCAGCCAGTTACGCCAGGTGCTCTGTTATGACGGCTATCTGACACCGCAGAATCCGGCTAACCAGCACCACTGCATAGGCGCAAGCTACCATCGGGGTCAGCGTGATGTTGCTTACAGCGAAGAAGATCAACAGCATAATCGCCAGCGTCTGCTGGACTGCCTCCCGCAGGCAACATGGGCGACGGATGTGGATGTCAGCGATGGCGAAGCGCGGGTGGGTGTGCGTTGTGCTACCCGCGATCACCTGCCTCTTGTGGGGAACGTAGCCGATTACGATGCTACCCTGCATGCGTACGCTGACCTGATGGGGCATCAGGCTGAGGCGGTCAGCGCCCCGGTTTACCCCGGACTCTTTATCATCGCTGCTCTGGGTTCGCGCGGTTTGTGCAGCGCGCCGCTGGCGGCTGAGCTGCTGGCATCCCAGATGAGTGAAGAGCCGCTGCCGCTGGACAGAGATACCCTCGCGGCCATCAACCCAAATCGGCTTTGGGTGCGGAAGTTACTGAAAGGCAGGTTAGTGAAGTAAACAGACTATGTCGCCCTTTCCCACCGGGAGAGGGCGAATACCACACCCTTAGTTTGCCTGCGCTTTCTGGAACAACCTGTCCCACATACCCAGCACCAGCACCTGATCCGGCGGTGAGAGTTCACCCGCCTGAATCGCTTTTTCCAGACTCAGGCTGACTTTCTCATGCAGCGCCTGTTCAGAGTGATCGTCACCGCTTTCCAGTTCAGCCACGGCGAGCGTCAGGTGACCGCGCAGATAACCGCCTGCAAACAGCTCATCGTCACTGGCGTGCTCTACCATGTCATCAATCAACGCCAGGATGCGGGTTTCAAATTCTGCGATCATCGTTTTTCCTCAGTTAAGATCTTCCGGCCACGGGAAGTGTTCCGCCTTCAGTTCAGGCGTGTGGTAATAATTTTGCAGCGCCTTAATAAAGCGCGCCGGGCGTTCAGGGATGCCCTTTTCGAGATATTCCATGACCTGCGCATGCACGCGGCGCTGGAAAACAATGCGATCCGGCTCGAAATCCCCTTCCAGGTTGTCGCAGCTGACGTTAAACGGATAACCCGCCGCCACGCAGAAGAGCCAGTCAAAAGCCTGCGGTTTTACCTCAACGTCTTCAAACTGACACTGGGTCTTTTCATCGCGACCGTCCGGGCAGTACCAGTAGCCAAAATCCACCTGTTCGCGACGTGCTTTACCCGCGATGCACCAGTGGGAAATCTCATGCAGTGCGCTGGCATAAAACCCGTGGGCAAACACAATGCGGTGATAGGGTGTCTGCTCATCTGCCGGAAGGTAAACCGGTTCGTCATCGCCTTTAATCAGGCGGGTATTAAAGTCGTCGGCAAAGCAGCCGTCAAAAAGAGTAATTAATTGTTCGTAGTTATGCGTTGTATTCATGCACCCATCCCCAGAAACTGGAGGATCTCCTGCCCGTGACTATCAAAAAGTAATTTTGCACTCATCACCGCCGAGACAATGACAATCATCGGCCGGATGAGTTTCTGCCCTTTACTGAGTACCAGACGGGAGCCCATGCGTGCGCCAAGAAACTGACCGACAAGCATCACAAACCCGGTTGCCCAGATAACTTTGCCGCCAATGATGAACAGTAAAAGCCCACCCAAATTGGAGGTGGCATTCAGCACTTTGGCATGGGCGGTAGACTTCGCCAGATTAAAACCGGCAAGCGTCACAAACGCGAGCGCGTAAAACGACCCGGCGCCAGGCCCAAAGAAACCATCATAAAAACCGACGCATCCGCCTGCTATCAGGGCAAACGGCAGGCCATGAAGGCGACGCTGCCTGTCCTCTTCACCCAGCTTTGGCATCAGCAAAAAGTAGAGACCAATGCAGATGACAAGAACAGGCAGGATCTGTCGCAATATGTCTGATTTTACGTACTGCACCAGCAACGCGCCGCTGGTGGAACCAATAAAGGTCATCAGAATATTGAGCTTTTGATCGGCCAGATTGACCACTTTGCGGCGCACAAAGTAGATCATGGATGAGAACGAACCGCCGCAGGCCTGAAGCTTGTTGGTTGCCAGCGCCTGGGCTGGCGTCATACCCGCAGCCAGCAGCGCGGGTACCGTTAAAAGTCCGCCACCACCCGCCAGGGCATCGATAAAACCCGCGAGTAAAGCCACGAAAAAAAGCACCGCCAGCATCAGCGGCGACACCATAAACATGTCCAGGAAAGCGTCCATTACAATACGTGTTCGTCCAGTAGCGCCTGACAGGAAGGAGGCAACGGTGGTGGCGTGGTTTTCCCCGGCGTCGTTGATGGTTTCGCGGGTTCAAACCAGCTCTGAAGTTCTGCGCCACAGCCATCGCCTGGGGGAGGCAGCGCCTGATCTTCACACTCCAGGCTATCCGCCGGGCAGCGCAGACGCACATGCATATGGGCACGGTGCTGGAACCATGGGCGAACTTTACGCAGCCAGTCGCGATCCGTTCCCGCGTCCAGGCAGAGCTGCTGCTTAATCGCCGGGTTAACGAAAATACGCGTGACGTCGTTATCCTTCGCCGCCAGCTTGATCATGCTGCTGATTTCCGGCTTCCACAAGGCGGGTACCACGGCTTTGCCGCTGCGGGAAACTAAATCCAGCGCCTGGGGTTTCAGCAACTGGGCCGACGTCCAGCGGGTTTTCGGCAGCTGCAAAAAGATATCGACGTCGAGGCCCGACTGGTGGCTCGCGTGCCCGCCGTTAAAACGCCCGCCCGCCGGCATCCCCATATCGCCAATCAGCATGGTGCCGAGGCCAAGATTGTGCACCTGGTTACCAAGACGCTGAATAAACAAGATCAGGTCCGGGTGGCCGAAATAGCGCCGCTGATCGGTGCGCATCACCTGATAGGTGTCTGACTGCAACGGCAGCGCGTCAGCACCGACGATGCAGCCATTAGAAAATGCCCCAATGGACTGCGGCGTACCAGGGATGGGATGGGTGATTTTCTGCCAGGGCGTTGCCGCCTGGCAGGTTAGGCTAGCAACAAGCGCCAGCAGGGCGAGGGCTGTTTTTTTCATCATTTACCAGCGAGGAATAGTGGTCGTCACATCGCCATTCTGCGCACGCTGGCGCATAAAATGATCCATCAGGACGATAGCGAGCATGGCTTCGGCAATAGGTACAGCGCGGATGCCAACGCACGGGTCATGACGCCCTTTGGTTATCATCTCTACTTCTTCGCCGAAACGGTTGATGGTCTGCCCCGGAACAGTAATGCTGGAGGTCGGTTTCAACGCCATCGTGGCCACGATTTGCTGCCCGCTGCTGATGCCGCCCAGAATGCCGCCCGCGTGGTTACTCTGAAAACCTTGCTGGGTGATTTCGTCACGGTTCTGACTGCCGCGCAGGTTGACCACGCCAAAGCCGTCACCTATCTCCACCCCTTTTACCGCATTGATGCTCATCATGGCGTGCGCAATGTCAGCATCCAGACGGTCAAAGACCGGCTCACCAAGGCCTGCGGGCACACCATCGGCGACCACAGTCACTTTCGCGCCGATAGAGTCACCCTCTTTTTTCAGGCTGCGCATCAGCTCGTCCAGCGCCTCGATTTTGCCCGGATCCGGGCAGAAGAACGGGTTCTGTTCGACCTGCTCCCAGTCCGCTATCGCCAGGGGAATGTCCCCCATCTGGGTCAGACAGCCGCGGATGACGATGCCAAATTTATGCGCAAGAAATTTCTTGGCAATGGCGCCTGCTGCCACACGCATTGCGGTTTCACGGGCGGAAGAGCGGCCGCCGCCACGGTAGTCGCGCAGGCCATATTTTTGTTCATAGGTGTAATCGGCATGTCCGGGGCGGAACACGTCTTTAATCGCACTGTAATCCTGCGAGCGCTGATCGGTGTTTTCAATTAACAGGCCGATACTGGTGCCGGTGGTCACCCCTTCAAATACGCCTGAGAGTATTTTTACCTGGTCCGGCTCGCGACGCTGCGTGGTGTAGCGAGAGGTGCCAGGACGACGACGGTCAAGGTCATGCTGAAGATCAGCTTCAGTCAGTGGGATGCCCGGCGGCACACCGTCGACGATGCAGCCCAGCGCGATACCATGAGACTCGCCGAAGGTGGTGACGCGAAACAGTTGTCCAATTGTATTTCCTGCCATCACGGCTCCGTTATTTTGCTGTTGTTGAGCGTTTGCTTAATCTTTATAAATGCTGAAATGTTCACGGGCGGCAAGAAGTTGCGCTTTGGTCAGCATAAAGACACCGTCACCGCCGTTGTCAAATTCAAGCCAGGTGAACGGCACATCCGGGTACTGGTCCATCAGATGTACCATGCTGTTGCCCACTTCACAAATCAGAACGCCGTTGTCGGTGAGGTACTCCGGCGCGCAGCCGAGGATGCGACGCGTCAGCTTCAGGCCATCACTGCCGGAGGCCAGACCCAGCTCCGGTTCGTGGCGATATTCAGACGGCAAATCGTCCATATCTTCTTCGTCGACATACGGCGGGTTGGTCACAATCAAATCGTACTGCACTTTTGGCAGGTCGCGGAACAGATCGGAACGGATGGGGGTCACGTGATGAATCAGACCGTGCTCTTCGATATTGTGCTCAGTTACCGCCAGGGCATCCGGAGAGATATCCACGGCATCCACTTCTGCCTCCGGGAACGCATAGGCGCAGGCAATCGCAATGCAGCCGCTGCCGGTGCACATATCCAGAATGTGCTGCGGTTGCCCATCAATAAGCCCGGCGAAACGGTTATTGATAAGTTCACCAATTGGCGAGCGCGGCACCAGTACGCGTTCATCGACGTAAAATTCGTGACCACAGAACCAGGCTTTATTGGTGAGGTAGGCCACCGGGATACGCTCGTTGACGCGACGAATCACGCGCTCAACAATACGGTGGCGCTCGCTGGAGGTCAGGCGGGCATTGCGCATCTCTTCCGGGATATCCAGCGGCAGGTAGAGGGTCGGCAGTACCAGTTGGACCGCTTCATCCCACGGGTTGTCGGTGCCGTGGCCGTACCAGATATTTGCCGCGCTAAATCGGCTGACCGACCAGCGCAACATGTCCTGAATGGTATGCAGTTCATTCACTGCTTCATCAACGAAAATTTTATCCACTTTATCCCCCAGGACATGCTCTTTGTAAATTCGGCGGCTAGTTTGCCATGAAGACGGCGATAAATCAGCATTGACGCTTACACTGCGGGCGTAAAAATGCATTTTGCTGAAAAGCGCAGGCCGAGTCGGGTAAACTAAAAGAAATAAGAGATGAGATGAACAGATGAAAAAGAAAGCATCGCTCAGCGAGGAGGAACAGGCGCTTTTCCGCCAGCTGATGAGCGGCACCCGTAAACTCAAGCAGGATACGGTCGTGCATCCGCCCACGCGCAAGAAGGTCAGCGAAGTCCCGGTGAAACGGCTGCTGCAGGAGCAGGCCGACAACAGCCACTATTTTTCTGATGAATTCCAGCCGCTCATTAATACAGAGGGGCCGGTGAAATACGTTCGTGATGACGTCAGCCACTTTGAGCTGAAAAAGCTCCGCCGTGGGGATTACTCACCCGAGCTGTTTTTAGATTTGCACGGCCTGACCCAGATGCAGGCCAAACAGGAGCTGGGGGCGCTGATTGCCGCCTGCCGCCGCGAACATGTGTTCTGTGCCTGCGTGATGCACGGCCACGGAAAACATATACTGAAGCAGCAAACACCGTTATGGCTGGCGCAACATCCACATGTGATGGCCTTTCACCAGGCACCAAAAGAGTATGGCGGCGACGCCGCCGTGCTGGTGTTGATTGAAGTTGAAGAGTGGCAGCCCCCCGAACTTCCCTGAGTGGGACCGACCAGCAATAAAAAAGCCGCCCTTGAAGGCGGCTCTTTTCACGGTCCGGCGAGTCAGATGGCTTTAGCCATCTTCAGGTTGCAGGGACTCATTTGCCAGTTAAACACACCTTTACCGTCTTCATCCAGCGTAACGCTGGCAATGGCGGAGGTGGTGAACATGGGCGGTGCTTCTCCAGGACAGAGCTCGGACACCAGATAACCCACCAGCGGCAGGTGAGAGATCACCAGCACGGATGCGGTTCCTTCACTGGCGAGAGCCTGCAGATAGGCGCTAACCAGACCAATATCACCACACGGAGTCAGTTCCGGCAGAACATCCACGCTGTCAGGCAGGTTCATACAGCCGCCTACCTCTTTGAGTGTTTGCTCAGCACGCAGGAACGGGCTGACCAGAACACGGTCGACATCCACTTTTTGGCCTTTCAACCAGGTTGCCATTTGGCGCGATTCGTCACAACCACACGGGGTTAAGGGACGAACAGCGTCGCTGGCTGCATCGAGGGCTGCATCGCCGTGACGCATGATGAAAACTTGCATATTGCACCGCTTTTGTTAACCAGAAGCATTGATATTCCCGCGTGAAACAGTTCCATTACGACGAAAATTATCAATGGCCGGGCATTGTGCCTTATCCATTCACTGAATGAAACGCAGTCTTTTACCCTAATGCCGTAAGTATAGTCAATCACTGTTTACTAATTGACCACGACAATGTCATTCAGATCCGGATTTACCCTTTTTTGACCTTAACTTACAAAATCAGTTTCTTTGTGGCCCCAAAAAGTTTCGCCCTGTTCAGCCATTTGTAACAAATGCTGACAAGGGGTGAAACGCTCCCCATACTGCCCTGCCAGGCGCTGAAGCGTGGCCACCACTTCACCCGCTCCAAGGGTATCCATATAGCGGAACGGGCCTCCCAGGAAAGGGGGAAAGCCGATGCCGAATACCGCGCCGATATCACCATCCCGCGGACTGCGAATGACCTTCTCGGCATGGCAGCGTGCGGCCTCGTTAAGCATCATCATCACGCAGCGTTCGGCCATGCTCTGCGCGGACGAGTTGCCCGGGCCTGACGCCCCGATAAGCGGGTAAATTGCCGGGTCAGGCTGTTTGTTGCTTTTACGCCCTTTCTTTGCGTAAAGATAGAAACCGCGACCATTTTTTCTGCCTTTGCGATCGTCATTCAAAATCGCTGAAACGACGCTTGCAGGCGCACTGAATCGTTCACCATAAGCCGCCTCAAGGACGGGAATAATTTTCGTGCCGGTGTCGATCCCCACTTCATCCAGAAGCTGGACAGGGCCGACCGGAAAACCAAACTTCACTAAAGCTTTATCAATCTGCTCGATGCGCTCGCCTTCACTGAGCAGACGCATCGCTTCACTCATGTAAGGCGCGAGGATACGGTTGACGTAGAACCCGGCTTTGTCTGCCACGACAATCGGCGTTTTGCCCTGCTTCTTCGCCAGTTTGACCACCGTCGAAATGGTCTGTGCGGATGTTCCGGCGTGAGGAATCACTTCCACCAGCGGCATCTTCTCTACCGGACTGAAAAAATGTAATCCGATAACCTGCTCAGGACGGGCTGCACGGGCGGCAATGTCGGCGATGGGCAACGATGACGTATTCGAGGCAAAAATCGTCTGCGGGCCACACTGCGTTTCAATCTCGCCAACCATCTGCTGCTTAAGCGCCAGATCCTCGAACACCGCTTCGATCACCACATCCCGATGCGAGAAGCCACGGTAGTCCGTAGTACCGGAAATACGCGACATCTGCGCATCCCGCTCTGCAGGTCTGAGATGGCGACGACGCACCTTTTTATCAAGCAGCTGCCAACTATATTGCAGGGCGTGGTTAATACCCTTCGGGTTAATATCTTTTATGCGAACCGGCAGACCGCCTTTCGCCGCAGTGACGTAAGCAATGCCGCCGCCCATCAGTCCACCACCGAGAATACCGACGCTGCGTAACGGGCCCGCTTCCACCGCGCTACCCGGATCCTTTTTCACCTCGGTGCTGGCAAAGAAAATATGACGCAGAGCGCGCGATTGTGGCGTCATCGCCAGTTGCCCAAACGCCCGGGCTTCGGCGTCATAGCCGCTGCTGCTCCCCTGACTCAGTCCGGTTTCAATAACGTTGAGAATGCGCGACGTCGCCGGGTAGTTCCCCTGGGTTTTTTGTTCTGTTTTTTTGCCCACCATGCGAAACAGTATCGCCCGACCCAGCGGCCCGGCCAGTACGCGTTCACGTACCGGAAGATGACGACTTGCTGGTCGTCCCTGGAGGGCAAGTTTTGCGGCGGCTTCCAGTAAAACAGAGGCCGGAACGACTTCATCCACCAGCCCGGCCTTCAGCGCCTGGCGCGGGCGTAGCTGCTTCCCGGTCAGGATCATCTCCAGCGCCCCACTCACCCCAATCAGCCGCGGTAAACGCTGTGTTCCGCCCGAACCTGGCAGCAGCCCCAGTTGCACTTCCGGCAACCCGAGCACGGTTTTCGGGGAGTCAGTACAGATGCGGCGATGGCAGGCCAGCGCCAGTTCAAGACCGCCGCCGAGGCAAGGGCCGTTGATCGCCGCGACGGCCGGGATCGATAAGCCGTGGATCTCCGCCATGATCTGTTGCCCCTGACGGGCAAGCTCTTCCGCCTCTTTAGCGCTCTGGCAGCGGTCTATCATGTTAATGTCCGCCCCGGCGATAAAGTTGTCGGGCTTGCCGGAGATAAACACGACGCCACGCAGATTTTTGTTTTCACGAATTTGCTTAAGCACGACGCGTACCTGACTGCCAAACTCCGCCTTCAGGGTATTCATTTTCTCGCCGGGCACATCGATGGTGACAACAGCCACAAAGTCCGGGCGAATGGTCAGGGTAAATGCCGGGTTCATTTCCATTATTCAGCCTCCAGTACCATGGCCGCACCCAGTCCACCCGCCGCGCAGGCGGTGACCAGGCCAAAACCTCCGCCGCGCCGGCGAAGTTCATTCAGGGTTTGCGTGATCATGCGCGCGCCCGTGGCGGCGAACGGGTGGCCGTAAGCGATAGAGCCACCCAGCACGTTAAATTTGCTCTCATCCACCTCCCCTGTCGCCTGAGAACGCCCCAGCACATCACGGGAAAAGCGGTCGCTTGCCATCAGTTTCAGGTTGGTCAGCGTCTGGGCGGCAAAGGCTTCATGCATATCAAGCAGAGTGAGATCCGCAAGCGTCAGTCCTGCTCTGTCCAGCGCAAGCGGCGTGGCCCAGGCGGGACCGAGCAACATGTCCTGCTGAACATCAATGGCGGTAAAGGCGTAGCTGCGCAGATAGCCCAGCGGTTTAAGCCCCAGTTCACGGGCGCGGGATTCCGTCATCAGGATAACTGCCGCGGCACCGTCGGTGAGGGGCGTGCTGTTGGCGGCGGTCACGGTGCCGTGCCTGCGGTCAAACGCCGGGCGCAGCTTCGCGTAATCCGCAAGGCTCGAATTCTGGCGCACGTTATTATCCTGGACAAGGGGTTCACGATAGGGAGGGGTATAGGCGGTCATCACCTCTTCACTGAGTTTGCCTTCAGCCCATGCACGGGCAGCAAACTGATGGGAACGGTGGGCCAGCGCATCCTGCTCCTCACGGGTAATCGCGTAGCTTTTTGCCATCTGTTCGGCGGTGTCCCCCATACGCAGGCCCGTCGAGTATTCAGCGACAGCCGGAGGAACGGGCAGCAAATCTTTTAACCGCAGGTGCGAGAAAAGTTTCAGTTTCTGACTCAGGGTACGGGCTTTATTGGCATCCACCAGCGTACGGGCCAGTTTTTTGCTGACGCCAATAGGCAGGACGGAAGAGGAGTCCGCCCCACCGGCAATACCGGCCCGGATGGTGCCCGCCATCAGGCTTTCAGCAACATTGGCGACTGCCTGGAAGCTGGTGGCGCAGGCACGGCTCACGCTATAGGCATCAGTATGCACATTCATGCCGGTTCCCAGCACGATTTCACGGGCAATATTTGGTGCCTCAGGCATCTGTACCACCTGGCCAAAAACCAGTTGCTCAATGACGTCCGGGGGGATTTCGCTGCGAGCAAGCAGCTCTCCCACCACCAATTTGCCAAGTTCAATAGCAGGAACACCGTGGAAGGCCGTAGCCTGTCGGGCAAACGGTGTGCGCAATCCACTGACAATAGCGATGCGGTCCCCCTGGCGGGTGACAAGCGGTAATGCCTGACTCATAACACTCCCCTGTTAACAGCGTGACCCGTAAAGTGGTCTGACCTGATAACAGTCTTAACTATTTTTTTACATTTAGCCAATCAGGGGGGAGAAAAAATGGGAGCTAAGCCACAGAGATTATTGAGAATAACGCTCCCGCAGGACGCGGAAGCGTTGGCAGGATTTAACGCAGGCCCAGCTGGAAAATCAGGGTCTCAGCTTCGCAGGCAAAGACAAAGTCGATGTCCAGACGGACGCCCTGCGCTTCTTCAGTAAAGGTAGAAGTGATAGTGCAAGGATCGGATTCCACTCCACGCGCTTTTGCGGTCAGGGCTGCCAGGGTCTCTTCCGCTTCGGCACGGTTGGCAAAAACCCGGCTGTAAGAGGCGGTGCAGTCAGTGTTGTCCATAATGGTGCCAACATCCATACAACAGCAAACCGGGGTTTCATCAGCACTGCATTTACTCATGGTGATTTCCTCTGAATTCGCACCCAAGGTGCCAGATAACGTTGTGCATATTTTACCCCCCCTGCCCGACACCTCTCCAGTTGATAATGGGTTTAATGCCTTTAAGTGACCGAAATCACACTTAAAAATGATCTAAAACAATTTTCATCCGATCTGCTTATTCTGTCTGCCCACAATTTTGCCACGCAGATCCCGTTTCGATGATCACATTTGAAAAATCCTATATACAAGCTTGCAACATTTGCGCTGGTCAGACCTATACTCTCGCCACTGGTCTGATTTCCAAGATGTACCGCAGACCCTACACTTGCGCCCCTGTTACGCTATGTAACATAGTTTAAATAAATATAATTGATGAGGTTTTGGTCATGAGCCAGAAAACCCTGTTTACCAAGTCTGCTCTCGCTGTTGCAGTGGCAATCGTCTCTTCCCAAGCCTGGTCAGCAGGCTTCCAGCTCAACGAATTTTCTTCTTCTGGCCTTGGCCGTGCTTATTCAGGCGAAGGTGCTATTGCTGATGATGCAGGTAACGTTAGCCGTAACCCTGCGTTGATCATGATGTTTGATCGTCCGACTTTCTCGGGCGGTGCTATTTTCGTTGATCCCGATGTAAACGTGACCGGTCGCTCCGTGATTGGCAACAATGCCAGTCAGGACAATATCGCGCCAACAGCGTGGGTACCTAACCTGCATTTCGTAGCGCCTATCAACGATCAGTTTGGTTGGGGGGCTTCACTGACCTCTAACTACGGTCTGGCAACAGAATTCAACGACAGTTACGCGGCAGGTTCAATGGGCGGTAAAACTGACCTTGAAACCATGAACCTGAACCTCAGCGGTGCCTATCGTCTGGATAATCACTGGAGCTTCGGTCTGGGCTTTGATGCCGTGTATGCCAAAGCGAAGCTGGAGCGTTACGCGGGTGACCTGCCACAAATCATCGGTGCCAATATCCCGGCACTGGTGCGCGCGGGCCGCCTCTCACCTGCTCAGGCCGCAGCCATTGGCTCGCAGGCAGGCGGCATCAGCCGTGATACCCAAATCGCTTACCTGAAAGGTGATGAGTGGGGCTTCGGCTGGAACGCCGGTATCCTGTATGAACTGGATAAAGACAACCGCTACAGCCTGACCTACCGTTCTGAAATTAAAGTCGACTTTGATGGCGATTATAAGAGCAACCTGCCAGCAACGCTGAATCCGGTCAATGCCGCGCTGGGGCTGGGTCTGCCATACGGCACCGGCGGTCAAACTACCGGCGGTGCGCTGACCCTGAACCTGCCTGAGATGTGGGAAGTGTCCGGTTATAACCGTGTTGCACCACAATGGGCAATTCACTACAGCCTGGCGTACACCAGCTGGAGTCAGTTCCAGGAACTCAAAGCCACCAACAGCAACGGCCAGACGCTCTTCAGAAAAGACGAAGGCTTTAAAGACTCTTACCGTATCGCGCTGGGTACGACCTACTACATGGACGATAACTGGACCTTCCGTTCCGGTATTGCCTTCGATGACAGCCCGGTGCCAGCAGAAAAACGTTCTATCTCCATTCCGGATCAGGACCGTTTCTGGCTGAGCGCAGGGACCACTTACGCCTTCAACAAAGATGCTTCTGTAGACCTGGGCGTCTCTTATATGCACGGTCAGAAAGTGGAGTTCACCGAAGGCCCCTATACCTTCAAATCTGAAGGTCGTGCATGGCTGTACGGTGCGAACTTTAACTACGCCTTCTGATTTCTTGCAGGCATAAAAAAAGGTGAGCCCTGGTGCTCACCTTTTTTGTTGCTCCGAAAGACGTTATTCAGAGTCGATATCTTTCAAATCGCCCTCAATGGCTTTCGCATTTGGATTTTCATCCGGCTTAAGCTTACCACCGTTGGCGATAAAGTCGTGGCGCTGGAAGTAGGCTTCACGCACCAGAATGTAAGGATCGGAAGACTGACGCAGCAGGCCATCAGAGTCCAGCAGTTGCGCACGTGACTCGATCCCCTGCACTGTCCATTTGCCGACTGACAACGGCCATGTGAGCCAGGAGAGCACCGGATAGAGCGTATCGGCCATATCGCCGCCGTCTTCACGTAGCGTGAAACTGCCATAGAACGGCAACTGCACGTAAGGGCCATAACCCACGCCATAATGACCGAGTGTGCTACCAAAGCGGTGCGGTTCAACCCGTTGCAGTTTCGGGTTCGATAACCCGGCGACATCCATCAGGCCGCCCATCCCCAGCAGGGTGTTCAGGAAGAAGCGCGTAAAGTGCACCATGCCCTGGTAGGGATCGCCCTGCAGGAAGTAGTTAACCATGATGGCGGGTTCTTCAAGGTTGCTGGTGAAATTGCTCAGCCCGTTTCTTGCCGGTTGTGGCACATAATCACGCCAGGCAACCGCAACGGGGCGCAGAACATAGGGATCCAGCACGTTGAAGTTGAAGCTGTACATGGTACGGTTGAACCCTTCAAGTGGGTCTGAACGTCCCTGCTGATCCCCAGAACTGGCACAGCCAGCCAGCACGGTTGAGGCCAGCGCGAGCGCTGACAGGCGAAATTTCATAGAGGTCTCCCTGGAGAAAATGGCATTGGCGAAACGCCATCCATGTGCACGCAAACGCAACGCAATGCGGTTTGCGTCATTAACATGTAACGCATTGTATCAGTACACCTTGTGATGTCTACGAAACGGGCATCCCACCATTGAGCATAGTCGCAGTTTGCCGCGGCGTTTCCCCACCATGCTATATAAAATTTACGGCTGAGTTATCGCCATCCTTGCCGTTAAACATAAATTAAGAATGAGCTGCCCCGACGAGCGCCTAAAAGCCGCTACGCTTAAAGAATAAGAGTATTTCTGGTGGAGTTATTATGGGCGAAGTCGCGGAAGAAAAAATCGACAAACAAACCGAAGACATTAAGGTGGAGAGCGATGAAAAACAGCGTGGCGAGGAGATAGAGGTTGATGAGGACAGACTTCCCTCGCGCGCAATGGCCATTCATGAGCATATTCGTCAGGATGGTGAAAAGGAGCTTGAGCGTGATGCGATGGCGCTATTCTGGTCTGCGATTGCCGCCGGACTCTCAATGGGGGCGTCGTTGCTGGCCAAGGGCATTTTTCACGTCCAGTTAGACGGCATTCCGGGGGCTTTCTTACTGGAAAACCTGGGCTATACCTTCGGGTTTATTATCGTCATTATGGCCCGGCAGCAGCTCTTTACCGAGAATACCGTTACCGCCGTTCTGCCCGTCATGCAAACGCCCTCCTGGGGTAATTTTGGCCTGATGATGCGTCTGTGGAGCGTGGTTCTGCTGGGTAATCTGGTGGGTACAGCTATTGCGGCATGGGCATTCGAGTATATGCCCATTTTTGACGAACAGACCCGGGATGCCTTGGTCAAAATTGGTATGGACGTCATGAAAAACAGCCCGGCAGAGATGTTTGCCAATGCCATTATCTCCGGCTGGATAATCGCCACCATGGTCTGGATGTTCCCCTCCGCCGGTTCGGCAAAAATCGTGGTGATTATTCTGATGACCTGGCTTATTGCCCTCGCCGATACCACCCATATTGTGGTCGGTGCCGTCGAGATCTTTTATTTAATCTTTAACGGCACGATTCACTGGAGCGAATTTTTCTGGCCCTTCGCCCTTCCCACCCTTGCGGGCAACATTTGCGGCGGTACTTTTATCTTTGCCCTTCTGAGCCATGCGCAGATCCGCAATGACATGATTAACGCCCGCAAAGCGGAAGCCAAAGCTAACGCAAAAGCGCAGCGCTCCCCCCAGGAATTTGCAGAAAAAGAGGCGAAACGGTGACACTTTAACCATTCAGGCGCAGGTGAGCTTAACGCGCAGCCAGAATGACGTTATACTCCTGCCGCCTTGTCCCCTTAGTTAAATGGATATAACGAGCCCCTCCTAAGGGCTAGTTGCAGGTTCGATTCCTGCAGGGGACACCATATACGCCTCTCCTGACATCTACCTATTTCAATAATCCCTCTCCTTATCAAGAACAAACGTTCTACTCAGGCTATGCGGCGTCAACCGATGTCTGCCCTATCAACGTGGTTCAGACCCTGAAAAAGTGGGTTACGACAAGAAAGTGACCGGCCGTGGTTTTCGTCACGGTATGAGCACAATCATTACATAATGAAAGATTCAGTACTGCGTGGACTGAGACTCAGCTTGCGCATGTGGACAAAGATGCATTTCGCGGCAGGTATAACCCTGCGTAGTATGTGGAAAAGAGAAAGCGATGATGCATTGATATGAGGATTATCTGAAATGATTAAGGCCTATGAGTATTTAACTTCCAAAACAGGGTAAATTGAAAATTCATTCTTCAAGAGCCGCGTTATTTCGTAAAAATCTGCTTTGCAAGCTCATGAATGTACTTAATCAGGGTACTATTTTTAATAAGAAAGAAAATAACTTCCCCGGTGATACCTTGCCATAATTCTATCGGCATCCCTGATAATAATGATGCTGGAAATGCGGATAGCATACAAATCTTCATTTTTCCTCTATGTATTCTGACAGTTCAATGCCACTACCACATAATTTATATGGCCAATCTCGCCAGATCTTTTGATCCACTCTGCTTAAACTACTGATGCTCAACGGTGCCAGTAAAATCGCCTGGAGTCGTTAGTGCTAAGCCGCAGGCCGGCTTTTGATGTCTTTTTATCCGAATGATTTTATCAGTGGCATTAAGGATGATTATGATTGAATAAGTGTCGGGTCACCCATCCTGCTCCACTAATAACAAACCATAACAGCCTGCTTGCTCGATTTCTGATTAATATGCAGCATCCTGTTTTTTCAAATCAGTTTAATCAGCCTCTTTAATACCTCAGAACATCGGTTTTTTCGCCATACCAATTCCCACTCCTGTTCCAGATTTAAATCATGTAACGTTGCAAATGTGACATTGGGTGGCGCCAGGAAACGAGTCCCTTCCGCCACAATGGTGCACCCCATTCCGGCTGATACTAAAGTTAACATCGACACTGCATCCACACCTTGCATAACCGAACGTGGTATAAAACCTGATTCATAAAAACAGTGAATTAGCCTGTCATGCCAGGCCGGTGCAGCCGTTCTCGGGATCCAGATAAAGTCCAAACCTTGTAAGTCCCTCAAATATTGAGGCTCTTTATTATCTGGCCATTTCCAGTCAGCTGGATAGGCTAATAACATTTTTTCTTTATAAACAGGAATACCCTCAAACAATGGATCATTTTGAGGCCTAAATAATAAAAAACCTGCATCCAGTTGCCCTTCTGCGATCCGCGACAGTTGTGTTTCTGATATAAGATGATGAAGGGTTATACCAACTTGCGGCACTTCTTTTTTGAATTCCTTTAACAGCGTTGTTATGCATGGCGCTGCATTTTGTATAACAGGAAGTGCAAGAGATATATTTCCAAATTCTCCTCGTGATGCCCGTATCGCTCGTTCCCTGGCATTAGCAGCATCATCCAGTAATTTTTCTGCATCCATTAAAAACTGAACACCCGCATCAGTAAGCTTCACGCCTCGTCCCGTTCTTTCCAGCAACAATACTCCCAAATCCTCTTCGAGCTTTTGAATCTGCCGGGTTAGCGCGGGTTGAGCGATGTGCAGTTCCAGTGCTGCCTGACTAATACTTCCGAGTTTAGCCACCGCTGTGAAGTATCGAAATTGACGCAAATCCATGGATATACCTCAATGGCATGGGTGAGATGTTTAAAAGGTATTTTACGGTATACCCCACAGTATTTATCATTCCTCTTGAGCAGGTTCAAGCCTGACAGGGCCAGACACGGCCATGTTAATAAAACAATCTGCTGACTGAACATTTTATGTGAGCCAGGTCTACAAAAATAGCAGAAAGGCTTTACCTGATAAAAATTACTTCCAGCCCTATTAACGTTGAGAATGAATATATGCACGATAAATATGAAAAAGCACTGAATGTGAAACGACTCACATTACTGAGACATGATTTACATATGTATCCTGAATTAAAATTTAAGGAATATCGTACTTCGGATAAAATTGCAGAGTTTCTTACTGCTTTAGGTATCCCCTTTATGAGAGGTCTGGCGACCACCGGTATTGTTGCCAGCGTATATGGTTTGAATCATAGTGCTGATAACCCAGGCCCTGCGCTTGGAATTAGAGCAGATATAGACGCTCTTCCTATGGAAGAGGTTAATGATTTCGATTATGTAAGTAAAAATAAAGGATGTATGCATGCTTGTGGGCATGACGGTCATACCGCAATGTTGCTTGGTGCGGTGGAGCTTTTGTCTGCTGATCGTAATTTTGATGGCACTGTTCATTTTATTTTCCAGCCAGGCGAAGAAGGCGGGGCTGGTGCTCGTGTTATGATGAATGAGGGGCTTTTTAAAAAGTTTCCTTGTCAGGCAGTTTTCGCACTACATAACTGGCCAAATCTCCCGCAGGGGCAGATGGGAACAAAAACCGGCCCAATAATGGCATCAGGAATAACCTTTGAAATCCTTATCCAAGGCAAAGGTGGGCACGCCGCACTTCCACATTCGACCATTGATCCTGTTCCGATAGCTTGCTCCATTGTGACACAGCTGCAAAGTTTAGTTTCGCGTCGCATCAACCCACTGGATGCGGCAGTGCTGACAATAGGTAAAATACAAGCAGGAAGCTCGCCTAATATTATCCCCACAGAAGCCAGAATTTCAGGAACATGCAGAACTCTGACAGACGAAGCTCAATCCTTAATTTTAAATGGTATACAACGTATAGCCTCTTATATAGCTGAAGCACATGATGCACACGCCGAGGTGATAATAAATCATCAAGGCTACCCGAACACCACAAATCATTCTAAAGAAGCGAAGTTTATGGCAAGTATTATGGCCGAAGTCGTTGGGGAGAGTAATGCCTTCTCTAATGTCACACCTGCCATGACCGCCGAAGATTTTGGGTTCATGCTACAAGAAGTACCAGGCGCGTATGGATGGATCGGAAATGGCAACGATGAGTTTTCACATGGAGATCTTCATAGTACCTCCTATGATTTTAATGATAAAAATATAGCGTTAGGTGCTTTTTTTTGGGAAAAGCTTGCTCGAGAATGGTTTATTACAGAAGCAAAAAGATAATTGACTGTTGTTACGTGTAATTAACATTGGAATGGTAATCTCCTTTTCAATCATTTGAATAGAAATCGTTTACCGCCCTACCGGATGTTAAGGAATACAATATGAAAAGTAATAACCTTCTTCAGGCAATGCAAAATACCACAATAACACCAAAACCGACCAGACAAAGATTTTATGTGCTCGCAATTTTATTTATCAGCCTATCCGTCATATACTTAGATCGGGTAAATATTTCTATTATCGCTGCAAACCCTCAATTTTTGAACGAAATGGATTTAATCGGCAAGCCAATTTATATTGGACTACTGATGAGTTTATTTTTAATCACTTATGGTATTTCAAATGTTATCCTGAGCCCTTTAGGTGACCTTATTGGCCCACGAAAGGCTATGATTATAGCTTATATTGTCATAAGCTTATCTCTTCTTTTAGGAGGCATATCAAGCATTTTTGGATTTTTATTAGCAACGCGTATGTTATTAGGCGTAGGTGAAGGGCTTTATTATCCTATGCAAAACACATTTATTAAAAACTGGTTTCCTGCGCGTGAAAGAGGAAGAGCAAATACCGCATGGATTTTAGGGCAGTCCCTATCCCCTGCTGTCGCTATGCCTGTTTTTACCTGGATAATAGCTGAATATTCATGGAGACATACCTTTTACTTCTCGTTCGTATTGAGCCTTATCCCTCTGGCATTTATATATTTTTTCACAACAAATACGCCACGTGAGAATAAATATATTAACAAATATGAACTTGAGATAATTGAAGAAAGCATAACAACTGGCGACCTAACCAGTAGTGAGAATGAAAAACCGTCAATCATTTCGCGATCTAAAATTTATCTTTGTAATGCAAACTTCTGGATGCTTTTGGTGATTTTTTCCTCAAATTCAATGTTATCATGGGGTATTGTCACCTGGCTGCCAACTTATCTTAATACCGAACGCGGTTTTTCATGGTCTAATGTCGGTTGGATGTCTTCATTGCCTTTTATATTTGGTTTGTTATTTAAGGTTATCTCCGGAATTGCGGTTGATCGAACCGGGAAGAAAGGCATGATTATGCTTATCTCTGCTCTGCTATGCGTTGCAGGCATTCTTGCTGGCGTAAATATTTCTAATAATTATATAGCAGCAATATTGATATCATTTGGCATAGGCGCATCATCTATGCAGCTTCCTTGTGTATTCACTCTGTTACAGGGAATGGTGCCTTCCGAAGCGATCTCTTCCGCTGCGGGAGCATTGAATGGAATGGCGGTTGGCTTTGGTGCCTTATCTCCAGTTTTGATTGGATTTATATTGAGTTTAACCCATAATTTTTACGCTGTTATGTATTTTTTAATTAGCATTGTAATGATCGGTGGACTTTTTTCACTCTTCTTTGCAACAAGACGCCTTTAATTTCTTCCTGTCAATCATCTAAACCCCTGCTACTAAAAATGGCGACACGCCAGTGTCGCCCTCCCCCCCGCGTTGATAAAATAAATTAGCATCTTAACTACTGAGTCTTTTCATCTTATGCTCCTCTGGATACTGTGAACTATTTACACATAGTGCTCTTTCCAGATTACACACCTTAATTCGATTACGTTCCCCCCTTAAAAATTCGAGATAAAAGGAGCTATTTTTTGAATTAAATTCATATTAGCTATGAGTTTTCTTCGGCTGAATAGCTTTCTACCTAAAAATGCTTTTAAATTCGAAGCGTTACTGACTGGAAAGATAATCTTTTTATAGCTGATACATTATCTAGCTTGTCGTCATTTTATTTACTCCAGACAATGATTCCGTAACAAGATACAACCTAAACGTTAACAATAATGACCAAATTAACGTAGTTAGATATTTATATGCAGTCCCAGATTTTAATCATTACCTCAGGAAAATATTTATACATAACTCAGGTGTTTTAATGAAAAATCAGGCAGAAATTGTTGTTATAGGAAGTGGTTTTGGCGGTGCCATAGCTGCAAAACGCCTCGCGGATGCCGGACGCGATGTACTAATGCTGGAAAGAGGGCCCTGGCGGGATACTGTCCCTAATAGATCGACAGGATTGGAAAATCTTGCGCCTTTACCTCAGGGAAAAAAAGTCTTCACGCACGGCTTACGATCCATCGGTTCGCATCGGTTAAAGAAATTTCTCCTGCTTAATAAAAAAGGCTTTATCGAAGTATTCAGCGGCAAGGGCATTAATATTATTTGCTCATCCAGCGTCGGCGGAGGGAGTCACATCTATGCAGCCATGCTGGCAAAACCCTCCGATCCTGATTACTGGGCTAATCGTCATCCGCTCTTATCAAAAACAGCAATGGATAATTATTATGCTGAAATCCTCGATCTTCTGAATGCAAGAGCTGCTAACAAGGATGATCGGGTGCCGAATGATATCTGTCAGACAAGTTATGAGGGCACATTATCTACACAGGGACTGGCTAACCCTTTTATTGGGATCTTGCTCCCTGCTAACCCCGGCACGGTTGAAAAAGTTGTTGATACGAATGGCGTGACACGTTGGGAGTGTGAATATAAGAATAATAGCATCCTGGGTTCCCCCAGCGGCGCTAAAACCACGCTCGACTTTTCGGTTGTCTGGCCGGCCATACGCAGTGGTCTGGTTGTTCGTGATATGTGCGAAGTGAAGGTCATTCACAGGCTGCAAACAAGTGAAGCTGACGCCATGCGCTATGAAATTCACTATCGTAATCATCATAAAGCCACGAATGAATGCGTACGAGCCCGGCATGTAATTTTAGCCGCAGGCTGCCTGAACACTGTTCGCTTATTAATGCATAGCCGTAACACCAGTGCAGGCTTGCAGGGTATGCCGCGCCTGGGTAAAGGATTTGGTACTAATGGCGGCTATTTTGGTTTCTGGAGAGAGAATAGCACTCTCGACCTCTCGACCGGTCTTCCTCTGAGCGGCCCCTTTCGGGTGGCAAATTCCACCAGCCGATCCGTCCAGGTATTACGTGCCGCCATTCAGGGGCTGGATGACATTCCCTGTCCCGCCTTCCTTAAAAGATGGTTGCGCAAAAATACCTTTATCGTTGCGCTAGGCAAAGACAATAACAACGGGGTGATGACATTAAATCGTGGCAAATTCAGCGTGCTCTATAACAAAAAGGACAGCCACGTCTATCAGGAGATAGATAACGAAGTCAGTGAGATCAGAATCAGGACCGGCACCAAAATCTACTCCCCTTCTGAGCCTGTCACCGTTCAGCCACTTGGAGGTGCTTCCCTTGGTAATTCTAACCAGGACGGCGTAATAGGTGCCAATGGAGAGGTATTTGACAACCCGGGCCTCTACATTGCCGATGCGGCCGCGCTACCAGAATCCCCTGGCAGGCCACCCAGCCTGACTATTGCCGCCTGGGCTGCCAACGTTGCCGACAGACTGCTCGACACACTTAAAAAAGAGTCATTGCAATAGCACAATCCTGCTTCGCAAGCTCGTTAATACCGCTAAGCGGACCTTTTTCCGAACGGAGCTGTTTAGCCAGACGCTCCGCCCTTATCCCCTTCCCTCTCTGGTTTGCGCTTACTTGCGCCTGACAGGAACATTTACAAGGTTAATCAATGACAAAACAAGTTGAAGTACTGATTATTGGCAGTGGTTTTGGTGGCGCGATTGCTGCGCAACGTCTGGCCGCTGCGGGCCGAGACGTCTTAATGCTGGAGCGCGGACCCTGGCGCGATACGGTACCTAACCGTTCACTTGGTATTAAAAACCTCGTTCCTCTCCCCCAGGGGAATAAAGCCTTTACGCATGGTCTGAGAACAGTAGGCTCACATCTGTTTAAAAAAACATTCACGCTTAATAAAAAAGGCTTTATCGAGGCTTATGCGGGTAAAGGTATCAACATTATCTGCTCATCAAGCGTGGGCGGCGGTAGCCATGTTTATGCAGGTTTTCTGGAAAGGCCATTGGCCGCAGATTACTGGGATAACCATCACCCAGAGATAAACCAGATGAAAATGGAACGCTACTATGAAGAAATAACCAGGGCCTTTAATGCCCGCCCGCTGACCGCTGCCGATAAGGTACCCAACCGTATTGAAGAGGCGAATTATAATGGTTTACTCACTCCTCTCGGCGACCCTGCGATCGGCATGTTGATACCTCAAACACCAGGCTACCCCGTCAAAATAACGGATCGCGATGGCATTGAGCGCTGGGAGTGTGACATGAAAAACAACAGCTTCCTGGGTTCGCCTTCAGGAGCCAAAACCACCCTCGACTTTACTTTTATCTGGCCTGCGATGAAACAGGGCCTGGCAGTGCAGGAGATGTGTGAAGCCCTGTCGATCCATAAGCTTGACTCTCAGGATGACTGCAACATGCGCTACGAGGTGCAGTATCACAATCATCTGAGCGGTAAAGTTGAAAACGTGCAGGCAAAACATCTGATTATGGCTGCCGGAGCCCTTAATACCTTGCGACTATTACTGCGCAGTCGTGACAGTGAAGGTGGCCTTTCGGGCATGCCCCGGCTCGGCCATAAATTCAGCGGTAATGGCGACTTCTTTGGCGTCTGGAAAGAGAACAGCGCTACTGACCTGTCCAAAGGTATGCCTATCGCTTCACCTTTCCGCCTGAAGGACTCCACTAACGAACGCGTTATTGTCCTTCGTGCTGGCATTCAGGGCCTGGACAATATACCTCTGCCATCATTTCTGAAACGGTGGTTACGTAAGCAGTCAGTTATCATTGCTTTCGGCGGCGACGACAGCAACGGTTCCGTTGCCATGAAGCGCGGTAAGTTTAAAATTTGCTATAGCAAAAAAGAAAACAGCATTTATGCAGACATTGCTAATGAGTTAAAAAACATCAAGGCCCGCACTAACACAAAAATCTATGCACCGCGAAACCCGGTCACCGTCCATCCAATGGGGGGAGCCTGCCTGGGGATGTCAAACGCGGATGGTGTAGTAGGTGCCAATGGGGAAGTATTCGATCATCCCGGATTGTACGTCGCAGACTCATCCGCCCTTCCCGCCTCTCCGGGTGGCGCCCCCAGCCTGACCATTGCCGCCTGGTCGGCCAACGTCGCAGACCGGCTGATAAAAAAACTGGAAGAAAGTGACGTCACTGCTGTAAAGGTTCACCAGACGATGGGTTAACAAGAATCAGGCCCGCCTTTAGCGGGCATCTTGAGGGTTACTACCTACGCAGGAATATCAGGCATGTCAGACTACCGCTATGGGTTCGCTCTCTGCACATGATGAATAGCAATACTCTAAGAACGATCCCCGATGAGTATGTCCGCTATTTGATTAACGACCCTTTTTCACACTTACCCTCACCGATCTTCTCCCCAACCTGCACTACCTCCCCTGGATTTAATGTTTCCTCCCAGTTAATCTTCCCTGCGCTAAACAGGACGATCACAGTAGATCCCAACTCAAAATGCCCAAGTTCTTCGCCTCTTTCGAGTCGGAGCATCTTATTCGTCAGTCCTTTATAGCTCACTGATTTCACGCCCCGCCCCGCTGGATTTATTCGACCTGCCCATGAGGTCACAATCGACCCCACAATCATGGCTCCAACCAGAACGACTATCATAGGTCCATGCTCAGTATCAAAAAGACAAACAACGCGTTCGTTACGCGCAAAAAGATTGGGTACCTGCCTGACCGAAGTATCGTTAACGGAAAAGAGTTTGCCAGGAATAAAGATCATCTCGCGTAAAATGCCCGTCACTGGCATATGCACGCGGTGGTAATCCCCAGGTGAGAGGTAAACGGTGGCAAACGCCCCTGCTAAAAATGGCAACGCACGATTTTCATCACCACCAAGTAGTGCTGTCAGGCTATAGTCATGCCCTTTCGCCTGAAAGAGGCGGCCCTGTTTGATTATTCCGATCTGGCTAACAGTGCCATCTGCAGGGCTCAATATGGCACATTCTTCATTCACAATTGGCCTAGCATCAGCTTTTAACGTGCGGGTAAAAAAGGCATTGAAACTCTCATACTCTTCAATATCTTCGACGAGCGCATCACTCATATCCACATTGTAACGATGCACAAACCAGGCGATGATAATTTTTTTAAACCAGGAAATCCGACAATCTGCAAGACTGCCCATTAACCGCGACAGAAGATGTTGTGGTACCAGATATTGAACCAAACCGAAAATATGGTCTTTGAGAGACATAAACAAAACTCCGCGACAGATAAACGTCGATACATTTCTTATTAGATTTAAGTAACAGACTATTCTCCTGATCTAACGAAATCTCGACAAGGAAGATAAAATTTGTAGTCCAGACAGATATTCTTTCAACCGCGTTAACGTAAAGCATACTCTATAGTGCGATAAAGAAATAATCACCAGCATGTTTGTTACCCAACTACATTCTGGGGCTAATGACCTCCCCTACAAAAATTACATCTTTCACCAGAAGAAAAAACAGAAATGAATATAATTTATTAACGAAAAAACAAAGGAATCAGAACAGGATGCTATGTGAAGCATAGGAACAACATACTGAATATTATATCTAAATCATAAAACACTGCGCCCCAAAACAGTAGTGACAATAACTAAACAAATTTAAACCGATCGCACATTCTTGATAAATCAGGACCTGACTACATCATTACTTGTTATCATCACCTTTCACTCAACATTAATCTGATCAACCGATTTAAATAACTTACCACTTCTGAGGAAGAATTGTGTTTAAAACGACACATTCCCGTATTCCAGCGATCTGCCTGTCCATAAATTCAGTCTAACTGGAGAACCCATGTTGGCGATTGATTGTGAGTTATCGAAGTTAATCCCTGTAAAACAGGTTATTTAGCGTAGTCCTTCTGTTCCCAGCATTGCAACACGTCCCGATATCCTCCCCATAGCCTTTACGTCTGGATAAAGAAGGATGGTACGGATGCTTCTCCTAAACAAGAACCGTAAGATGCTCAGGCCGGGGGCCGTCGACGCCATAAAGAGCCAAAACGCTAACGGTTAAATAAAAAGATCTACGATAAGCTGGAAAAAGCCCACAGCGATATCTTTATAACATCGAAATATTTTATAGCAGTAAGCGTCGGCATGGTTCAAGTCATCAGATGCCACGGACGGAATATGAAAGTGAATATTATCAACAGAGCAGAAGTGTGAGGATTATCCTCAGCAAAACATATCGTTGTAAGCTTACATAAAAATTTATTCCTCGTGGCGTTCCTGCACAAGGTAAACCTAAAATGATTCCTGCAGGAGCACCATATAATCCTGTCGCTTAATCAGGGGCGTCCTTCACCCCTCTTCATTGTCACTATTTTTTTAAGAAAACACCATTTCTATACGTTGTCAGCCAGATTCGGTTATGTCGCCATGCACTCATAAAAAAGCCCCATAAGGGGCCTTTTTTATGTATTCGCCTCTACGGCAACCGGTCTGATTTTCCGATTAATTATCCATCGGCCAAGCTTCATACCAGGCATTTCAATAAGATGATATGTAAAGTTTGAAATCAGGGTCGTCAGAGATGCGGTGATAACTGCAGCAATCAGGAACTTAACAACCTGGGAAACCTCAAATACATTTATCCATTTATATAATCCTACTGCCTCAAGCAAATACAGCACAATTCCATGCATCAGATAAATACTGTAGCTGGCCTTGCCAAGGAAACGGGTAAAGGTCGTATTAAGAAACGAAGGCATTCCTACGATAGAAGCGGAAATCATTCCTATCCATACAAGGGAATAACAGGCATATAAATTTAACGGATATCCGGACAGGCTGAAGTAGTAAATAAGGAAGGCAAAAAGAGCCAGCAGCATCAGGCCAGATACGGTAGTGGCTTTACTTCCCAGCATTGCTTTCAGTTTGTGTAGCTCAGGAAGCCAGAGATAAACGGCAATACCGGAGATGAAGAACACCATGTGGTTAAGGATGTTCATGTACACTTCACTCTCAGTCGCGCCGGGAGCCTGCGCAATACTGGACGAAACAAAGATAGAGAGAGCCCAGAGTATGGCAATCAGCTTCTTGTGGTTGCACATAACAAAGATGACCGGGTAAAGCAGGTAAAATATCCACTCAATACTGAGAGACCACCCCGCCCACACGATACCCTCCTGCATCTTAGGTACAAGATTAAAAAGGAATGTTCCTGACATCAGCAGTTCAAATGCGGATGGAAGATGATGAAAGACGTACCAGATGATTATCCCTTCAATCAGCATAGCAATGTAAAACAGCGGCGCCAGACGGAAAAAGCGTTTAATAAAGAATGCCTTAAAGTCAGCCTTATTTATAAATTCATCATTGTATGTATATGCAATTGAGAAAGCGCTGATGGCGAAAAATAATGTTACGCTTGCGGTAAACTTGCTTCCTATGTGGCTGATTACTGGGCCGTAATCTATTCCTGATTGCGCAATAAGATGAACGATAATAACGGATATCGCAGCAAAGCCGCGCAAAATATCCGGCCCATCTATACGGGCCTTCTTCGTAGCATGCATGTTTTTCGCCGAAAAGAGGAAAGTTATCGTAATAATATAGGCGATTCTCAATTTACAGAAGTGATAAAAACACCCTATTAACAAGCCATTATTAATTTAACCTGTCACGGACTGTTAACGAAGCAAAAGCCACCCTACCTGGCTGGTGCATCTCTCGCTGCATCTACACGGTCCTTGCCTGGTCGAAGACGGCAACAGATGACCTGCTCGCGCAGATCTTCAGACCGCGTCATCATCCGCGACGTAAGGTCACCTCTGCCAAAGAGATACGGCCTCACGTTGCTCATGCACTGCGTCAGAGCCAACGTTAAGCCCCCAGGTGTGGGGGCCTTATGCTGTTACACTTTCTCGACACGTGCAGGCAACCCTGACGAACAGAGGACCCTGTTACCCGGTCTGGCCAGTGCTGACGTGCGCCCCTCTCCTTATGGCCCGCGTTGTTCGCGTTGTTGTTAATCAGCCATTGAAAACTAAAAAAAGGAGAGCAATAGCGAAACGGCACCACCCCTGATGCATTGTTTCGCTACGCTCTCCCACCATTATTTTTTAATGTATGCAACCGCTTCGATTTCTACCAGTGCATCTTTTGGCAATTTTCCTGCCTGAATACAAGAGCGCGCCGGTGCGCCAACATCACCAAAGAACTCGGTATAGACTTCGTTAAATGCGGCAAAATCTTCCATTCTTGCCAGGAAGCAGGTGGTTTTAATAACCGTATCCAGTGATGCGCCTGCCTGTTCCAGCACCGCTTTCACATTGAGCAGCGACTGCCGAGTTTGTGCTTTCACTTCATCGGCGGGAAACGCCATCGTTTCCGGGTTCAACGGCAACTGCCCGGAAGTGAATACCAGATCGCCAAACGAAATGGCTTGCGAGTAGGGCCCGATCGCAGCGGGCGCAGATTCTGTATTAATAATCGATTTCATTGTTTCTCCTGATAATTAAAAAGGCCCGTTGGGGTGGAAAATAAACAGGCAAAACATCCCGCTTACGGCGGCGGGTAAAGGTGAAAAAATCTGTCAGCCTCTTTGCGCCAGGCAGGCTGGCGCAGACAGCAGGGACAGGATTAGCCTTGCAGATGACGCATAGCCTGATCGAGGTCTTTAACCAGATCGATAGGATCTTCCAGGCCAATCTGCAAACGGAATGCCTCACCTTCATAGGGCCAGTGGTATTCAGGGCGGTCTTTGCGTGGATTGAAAGGTATCGCCAGGCTTTCAAACCCGCCCCATGAGAAACCAATACCAAAGTATTCGAGGCTATCAATAAATTTCTCAACAGACGCTTTTGAGTACTGCGGCTTCAGCACAACGCTGAACAGCCCGCTTGAGCCGGTGAAATCGCGTTTCCAGATCTCATGACCCGGGCAGGAAGGCAGTGCCGGGTGCAACACCTGTTCAACTTCAGGACGCTCTTCAAACCACCGGGCAATTTTCAGTGCCGAAGCCTGGTGGCGCTCAAGACGCAGTGACATGGTACGCAGGCCACGCTGCGCAAGGTAGACATCATCCGGGGCGGCATGCAGGCCAAACAGATAGACGAAGCGGCGAATGGCAAGCCAGGTCTCTTTATTTGCGGTAATCAGCCCCATCTGGGCATCTGAGTGACCAACAATGTATTTCGTGGCGGCATGGACGGAGACGTCAACACCATGATCAAAGGGTTTAAAGAACAGAGGTGTAGCCCAGGTGTTATCAATAATCACTTTGGCATTACGCTCATGGGCGATGCTGGTGATGGCCGGGATATCCTGAATATCAAAGGTCTGTGAACCTGGAGATTCCGTAAAGACCACCGTCGTGTTTTCTTTAAAGAGATCGGCGATACCGTTGCCAATTGTTGGATCAAAGAAGGTGGCTGAAACACCCATTTTTGCCAGCACATTATTAACGAAACCGCGTGTAGGCCCGTAAACGCTGCTACTGACAAGAATGTGATCCCCGGCTTTCACCAGTGCCAGTAACGCACTGGTACAGGCCGCGAGGCCGGTCGGGACTAACAGCGCACGATAACCGCCTTCCAGTTCTGCCAGCGCCTTCTGTACAGCGAAGGTCGTCGGTGTTCCGAAACGGCCGTAATACATGACTTCATCTTCCGCGTCTTCAAACAGCGCCTGATGACGTTCACTAAGCTCTTTGCAGTTTTTAAAGATAACGGTTGATGCATGGTAGACCGGTGGGTTAACTACGCCCCCGAAGACATCCGGATCAAACGGGCCGTGGCAAAGATAGGTTTCTGCTGACACCTGGTTATCAAAATTGTGATTCGACATTTTTCCCTTCCTTTACTTACTACACTTACTGACTCAATTTATCTGCCCTTTTCGCTACGAATGAAAAGGGCAACGCATTCAGAGAACGTTTCAGCCTAAACACTACGTCTTTAAGATGCTCGCCCGATACGGTTACGTATGACATCCTCAGGGTTGAGCTTTCAGCTGATGACAGTAAAAAACGTTCCTGGAACATAAACGACGCCCTGGCTTAATAGGTTGCTTAACCATTGGGCTGTATTCATTTCATCTTTGAACTTTGCCTAAAGAAACATTCCGCCTCAAACAGTACAGGATTGGGAATACCGCCTCCTGATGAAATGACGCCTTCCCTTTTACTCTGCCTGAGTCACTCCATGAGGACTGGCGACGGCAAGTTTTGTACTCCTTTGGCAATTTTCAAACTTAACAACTTTTACCCTTTTCTGACTTTACCCTGGTACTGGCATTATGCCTTCGACTTTCAATAATCAATATTTACCTATAACTAAATTCAACTCTGCGGGTCTTCATCGCATTATTTCATGATGACCCGCAGCACGACCAAAAATACAGAAATCAATCAAAAAAGTGTTACCTGAAGTACCCTTCTGCCACTCACTTCACTGCACCTCATACCACTACGAGAACAGCATGACAAAGGGTCCGATACACATCAGCATGCCAATCAAAATAACGTAGTAGACTGACGCCCCACGTAAATCGACGAATTTGTCATTCCTCAGAATAATAACGCCGGGCACGATACAACTGATAAGACCATAGGTTACGCCACCAAACACAAACACTTTCAGAATCGGGAAGTTAGTTAATACAATCAACCACAACACCAGAACAACCATGAAGAAGGCAGTAATGCTGTTGAATTTCTCGCTGTTATCTTTTTGTTTGAAAAGTTTCTTAGCCGCAACCTTGATTAACCCAACGAAGGATTCGTGCACTGCCAGATAGAGCGCAAGGAATGCCGTCACGATGGAAAAAACGTTGAGGATCACGCTCATGTATTTTACGGTGGCACCCGGTATCACTTTTGCCGCCAGCGCAAGGGCAGAAATGTTGTCCTGATAAGCGCGTAAAGCGTCTGCTTCGCTGATAGACAACACGATAGACACCACGAACAGTAACACCGTTGCTACCAGAATTCCGTAGGCCACTTTGTGTACACGCAATACTTTGTATTTCGCCACCTCTTTATCTTCTTCACGCCTTTTGTAAGCGATGTTCATCGGGTTCAGGATCCCGACGAACATAATGGAGAAGATGGCAAAAGGCAGAGTCGGGAAAGTGCCAACAACCAGGTGGCTGACGCTTGGGAAATCACCAATGTTATTAAGGTCCCAGAAAGGCACAACCACAAAACCAATAGCGACAATGATCACCAGTTTCACCGCAATCATACTGCCTGAAACTTTGAACAGCATCTTTTCGCCTTTGGAGGCCACCAGTGAAAGACCGGCGATTAATAATAATGACCACCACCAGTGTTCGGATAATGTCTGAGTCGTCAGACCGAATGTTTTAAGGTAAGAAGCACTGTCATTAGTAATGGCCAGTGCATATTCGACCATTGATTTCAGCATGGTGATGGAATAAAGCGCCCCGAGGAATACTCCCCAGCGACTACCCACATAGCTGGTAATAATACTCAGGTAAGAATCATGTTCATCGCTACGCGCCATCGTTTCGATGAACAACTTTTGCATATAATAAACTGCCGGGTAGCCCAGAATAACTGCCAGAGCAAATACCCACACACCTTTCAGACCAACCTGTAATGGAAAAAAGACAATTCCGGAGCCGATAGCAGCACCGATACACAGTACCACCCACCCCAGATCATACATGGTGAAGGGTATATTCTTTTTATTAATCATTTCGTTATTAATTCCTACGCTCATAGGAGTCCCCACTCAACTATAAATAATCAACCGGCTGAACATTACAACGCAATATGCTCTTACACTTTGTCAAACTTGCATGGGAAAGTTTCACTAATTTTTTTGCCGATATTTCCACTCTAATAACCATGTGGTTATTAATGACTGAGTAGAGAAAGCTTTACACACCAAAAAAACGATAGCGAATGAATATTAGAGAAAACAGTTTCCACTTTTATTCACAGCCAATTATCTAAAAAACTTATGATCAACCACGCAATTATTTATTTTTTGTTATCGCTAAATGTGATCCAAACAATAGATTTTTATAATAATGTTTATTGACCCATAGATTTAAAAACGTGATCTGAATCGTGTTTGATTATTTTCTGTTATACCAGTGCGTCGATATCTTTTTCCCAGGCACTCCACGGCTGCTTTTCTTCAACCAGGAAATCGATAAAAGAACGGACTTTGGGGTTACGAAACTTGCTGGGGAAGTAGAGTGCATAGAGGCTGTGCGTAGGATACGCATACTTCCCGTCCAGCTTCAGCGGCAGCAGTTCGCCACTGGTGATATGCTTACTGATCAGATAAGAGGGCAGCCAGGCAATGCCCTGCCCGGAAAGCGCAGCCTTGAGCAGTACGAGGCTACTGTTAGCCTGCACCGGCGTCTTCGCCTTAAGGTCACAGTGCGGATGCGACGATGACACATCCGTAAAGCGTAAAGGCGGGGTCAGACCTGGGTACACCAGACACTGATGGCTTATCAGCTCAACGCGTTTCGTCGGCGTCCCCATGCGCTGCAGATAGTTCGGGGAGGCACAATACATCCAGCTAATTTTGGAAAGTTTACGAGCCGCATAATTCTGCGGTGGTGTTGCGGTGATCCTGAGCGCTATGTCTACATTATTTTCGTTCAGGTTAATAAGATGATCGTTGAGGTCAAGAATGAGTTCTACATCATGATTCTTTTGCCGGTACGCTTCAAAAATATCGATCAAATGCGCGTAACCAAATGCGACGGAACAGGTAATTTTTAATGCACCATGCGGGTGATTAAAATAACCGCAGGTCGTGTTAACAATATCATCAAACTCGTTTAATAATTCGCTGGCACGTGACACAAAATATTCACCCGCTTCGGTCAGCTGAAAGGTACGCGTGGTTCTTTGAATAAGCGGAACCCCCAGGTTTTCTTCCATCACCGCAAGCCCTTTGCTGATGGCGGAAGGTGAAAGATTAAGCAGTCGGGCTGCTTCAGAAAGTCCTTTCCCTTCGCTTATCTTAACCAGCATTTCTATCTGTTTGATTGTCAGTGGTATTGGCATATCGTCCACTCTTAATGAAGGTACACAAGCTGAGTGATTAAGAGTGAGTATCACTCTTTAGATAGCAGCAGTATGTGTTGAAAAAAATTCACAACCAAAGCAGATTTACTTTACCAGCCAGAAAGTTTTTCTTTCATAAAAAGCCTGTACCGCCCCTGCACAGGCTTGATGCCAGTCATCACATCAATTTGCGTTTTTCACTTATGGAGGGTGTTAGCATTTTAAATGCAAAACCTGAAAAGCGAGGCGTATGTCTCTCCCCCACATGCCTTTGGGACACCCAGGTAGCGCACAAGGCCAGGGATAATGGCGGGGAAAATAAGATGGAACGACACCGTAAAAGCGAATTAAATTCGTGCGAGATGAAATGTATCTAAGCCAAACCTTATCTCCCCTTGTTACTGTCAAAATCATCAGGAATGCTATTCCTGATGATTTCGCCCATAGCAATCCCTGCGGATTATCGGCAGGGATATCCGGAAAAGATAACCAGCGCGTTGGTAGTCGTTAGATATCCAGCGCAACCAGAAAACGTGAAACCATGTTATAAGCAGCAACTGTCGCCACGGCTTCAACCGTTTGGGTATCACCGATCCATGATTTTAGTAATGCGATCAGTTCAGCATCCACAGTAACGTTCTTTGTCGACTGATCGGTAAGGGAGATCAGTGCCAGCTCAATTTGGTTAAATAAGGCTTCATCGATAATAGCGTGTTTTAGGGCCCGGGCTTTTGCTTCGTTGCCACCCGCTTGCAGATATGCAGGGTAGTGTACTCCCCATTCGAATTCCGCCGCGTTCAGTACCGCAACGCGTAACATGATAAGTTCACGGTATTCAAGCTCCAGGCTTAAATCCGCGCGCACCCGACGCAGAAGTTCATTCCAGCCTGTAGCCAGCGGGACGCTTTTAAGCAACACCCGATCAATACCAATTAATTCCCGATTCGGTCGACGCGCTTGCATCGCTTCCAGTAATGGCGCAGGAACAGCCTCGTTATCCTGCCAGGGGGTAACCCGTACATTGCTCATTGTGGCCTCATGCAGATGAATTTTTATATTTCTTAATGAGAAGCGTGCATTATTACTGACTCAGAATATGCGAAAGCAGCGTATCAAAATCGCTTTTAGGTCTGACACCTGCAAACTCCATAATGACCTCACCCCCGACAAAAAACGTAAAGAAGGGAATAGAACGAATGCCGTGGCGGGCCGCTAATTCGGGTTGCTCATCAACATTCACTTTAAAGACTTTTAATTTCCCTTCATGTTCCTGGGCAATGTCGTCAATAACAGGGGAAACAGCACGACATGGATTACACCAGGGTGCCCAGAAATCAATTAAGACCGGGAGCGTAGCGTTCAGCACTTCGTCAGAAAACTCATCAGCAGACAGCGACTTAATGGTCATGACTCTTTTCCTTTTCCTTATGTGGCATATTTTACTGATTCATGGTGAGAACCATGCGGAATTTAGCCCGGCCTGAGCGCATTTTTTCCCAGGCCTGCTGTGCGTTTTCCAGCGGCAGGGTTTCAATCATGGCGCGTACATCAGCCAGCAGGCTGAAATCCAGGGCTTTTTCTAATTCAACCGGTGTTCCGGTAATGGCTCCCTGTACCGAAATTTCTCTTCCGACCATCAAGCCTGGCATCAGTGAGAGGTTCTCTTTCCCGACCCCCACCACCATCAATTTGCCCTGAGGGGCAAGTGCAGGTACCAGCGCGGATACGGCCGGGCTGTCGGTAATGGTTGATAAAATCACCTGGGCGCCCCCTAACCCTTTAATGACCTCTACCGCATCCTGTTGAATAATGTCGATATAGACGTGTGCCCCAAGAAGGTCGACCTCCTGAGCAATGTCATCCCCTCGACCCACCGCCACCACGCGAAATCCCATTTTTCGCGCATATTGCAATGCAAGATGGCCAAGCCCACCCACGCCCTGAATGACCACGGTATCACCTGCCTGCGCCCGGGATTTTTTTAACGCATTGAAGGTAGCAATACCGGCGCAGAGCAAGGGCGCGGCATCGACGGAAGAGAGGTCTTCCGGAATAGCCACCAGCCCGGTGGCCCGCGCGAGCATGTACTCCGCATAGCCACCATCGCGCGAGCTGCCGGTCACAGGTTGATTCTGGCATAGGTTAAAGTGACCGAGGCGGCACTGATCACAGGCATTGCAGTGTCCGCCCAGGCGACCGACGCCGACGCGCTGACCGACTTTCAGATAAGCCGGAACCTGTTCCGACAGTTGAGCGATAGTGCCCACCACCTCGTGACCGGGGACACGCGGGTATTCCACCCCTTTCTCAACCCCTTCAATGGCCCCCGTGTCGGCACCACAAATGCCGCACGCTTCCACTTTTATCAACACCTCGCCCGGGCCGGGAACCGGTAATGCGCGTTCGACCATCTCCAGTTGACCGGGGGTAGTAACCTGCATGGCCTTATAGGTCTTTTTCACTGTTTCTCTCCGTGTCATTCCAATCCTGAAAGGTGGGGTTATCTGATCTCATTTTTGCCATCACCCGGTTAACACCTTCTCGCGCTGCTTCAATAGCACCCGCGAGATAACCTGGAAATGTTGGGGACCATTCACTGGCAATTCCGGTCAGAACGTGCGCCCACGCTTTCTCTACCGCAAAGGCTGGCGGAACATGGTGCCCTGCCTGTAACGTTAAATCGTGCGGCGTCGCCGTGAAGGGATCGGCAGACCAGTCTTTAAGAAACTCCTCAACAGGAGATGCCGCTTTTTCACCAAACAGTCTGACCAGCTGCGCGCGGCACAGGGAAAGCACGGTCTCTTCCCCAAGCGTCTGGCGGGATTGCGCAGGAATGCCGAGAAAACCAAACAGGGCGCTGACGCCGCCAGGCACGGATACGTCATGTAGCTCCACAAGCGGGCCAACCATACTGCGCCCTTCGCCGGACAGCCCATCAGCCAGCCAGAATGCTTCATTAAAATGCGCAACATATTTTGCATGTGGCGCCATCCACGTGCCGGTGTGCCGCCATTCATCCGTGAGTGCCTCAGGGAGTGAGGGGGTAAAATGAATGTTGGCTGCAAGTCCGGGTGGCAAGGCCAGCAGAAGCTGTTCAGCCTGTACAACGATACGATCGCCGTGCGTTGTGCTCCCCCGGAGCATTATCTTCTCATCCACACGTTCAGCATGGGTGATACGTACACCGGTAGTGATTTTTTCTCCTGGCAGGCGTTGCTTCAGCTTTTCAGTGACCTGATACATGCCGTCACGTACACGCATGGCAGCAGGAGAAGAGACATACCCCGGATAGCGAGACAGCGATCCCATTGCGCGTTCATACAACAGATCGCCCGACTCATTCTGCGGGATAAACGTTATGCCGAGATCCGCAAGCACGCCGGCGGCCTCAGGCTGAACGGCAGGCCATATCCAGGTTGCGCCCAAATCGAGCCCCGTCTCTCCCGCCTGCTGAATACGCCCCCCGACCCTATCCCTGCCTTCAAGCACCAAATAATCGATATTGGCTTGATCCAGCAGAGTGGCGGCATACAAGCCACTTAAGCCCGCGCCGACAATAGCCACCTGCGTTTTTATCATGGTGCGGTTTCCTGCATCGCTGAGAGATGCCCTTTTTTCAGGTACAACAAGGTATTGTCCGAGCCGGCGCAGAAAACCAGTGGTTGCGTGACGGGGATGCGAAGCCAGCTTCCTTTTTCGTAAAGGCCATTTCCCTCAAGAAGCGAGCCTTCCACAATGAACAGTTCTGCCCCGCCGACCCGCGCAGGTTCATGCAGCAGGGTCCCGGTCGTCAGGCGCAGCAGGAAAGTGCTCTCCTGTTCATTTTCAAACAGGGGACATCTCATCATTCCGTCATGCTCATACCAGTTCGCCGCATCACACGTGTCGATGCGAACGCGTGGGTACTGACCGGCCATCATCTGCCCCAGTTTGACGAAAAGCATCGTGCCTTTTTGACTATGCGGTTGATGAGAAGACCCCGGAGGGTTGCGTAGATACCATCCGGCCGGGTAGTCACACTCTCCTTCAGAAAACTGGCCGGATAACACCAGAATCTCTTCACCGCCTGGATGATGATGGAAGGGGAAAGCCGTTTCAGGACGATAGCGGACAATACTGGTAGCACGTGCAATTTCCCCACCCATACGATCCAGCATCACACGATCGACACCAGCCTGTGGCGAGTTCACCCATTTATAATCATCAGTGGCTATTGTGACCCGCCGGTTGAAATCGTGATTAATTAACATCCTGGAAATCCGAAAATTCTGTAAAAAGTGACTCTCCGCAAGGAGAGCCACCGTGCTCTGCTTATTTTGGTAATGCGTCAAACGCATCAAGTGCACGGCTTGAGTAAACCAGTGCCGCCCCGGTATTCAGGGTAATAGCCACAGCTAATGCTTCAGCAATCTCTTCACGCGTAGCGCCATGCTTTGCCGCAGCTTCTGCGTGAACAGACAGGCAACCATCGCAGCGCGTTGTAATAGCCACCGCCAGCGCAATCAGCTCGTGGGTTTTGGCATCCAGATGCCCGGACGCAGCAGTACTTTTCTCCATGGTGTCGATACCCTGCATAAAATCAGGCTGCAGGCCCGCAAATTTACCGACGGCAGAGCGTAATTCTTTACGCAGTTCAGTCCAGTCCAGATACATATAAGCCTCTTTAAGCGTTGGGGTTTTCAGGCAATCGCGTAGATACGCACATCGGGCGCACTGTTGAGATAGGGTTTCAGTGCTTCAACCACATCGTCCGTAAAAAGCTGAGAACTCAGGTATGCCTGCGCCTGTTGTTCAGTTTTAAAACCATGCAGAACCTGAACATCCTCTTTACGTACCAGCAGCGATTTTGAAACCGCACCTTCAATGTTATTAAGGAAAGGAGCTTTATATTTCTGGTACACCGCTGCTGCCGCAGCGCGGTTTTGCTCACTGATATCCAACGTAATTTGCAAATAAGCCATGATTAACTCCTGGATTCGATTAATTACCGGTCGGTTATAAATAGAGCCGATCGCATCCCATATGTTGCACGGTGACGGTATCTTCCAGCGCTCTTCGAAAGGAAAAACAGAAAGAAAATCTTTTTGTTAAAAAATGACCAATAACCAAGCTATTTTCGAAATTTGTTATGATCATCCTCACCGTTTCTGCATTATGTTGATGATGTTTACACTGAACAAATGAGATAATCTTGGCTCTCTAAAAAGTTTTTCTTTCAAATATGAAGATACCCATTTATCTCAACGCATTACGCGCCTTCGAAGCCAGCGCCCGCCACCAGAGCTTCTCCCTGGCCGCTGAAGAGCTGAACGTGACCCCTGCAGCCGTCGGGCAGCTTGTGCGCTCCCTGGAGGATGTGGTGGGTTACCCGTTATTTCATCGCAGCAATAACCGACGCGCTCCCCTGGTGCTGACCGAACCTGCGGTGCGTGCATTACCCGACATCCGCGCCGGGTTTCACAGCCTGAACCTGGGGATGACGTTAATGCGTGAGGGGGCGACAAACGGCATTCTCAATGTCACCATCAGTCCCGCCTTTGCGGCGAAATGGCTGCTACCGCGCATTGAAGATTTCCAGAGCCGCTGGCCGGATATTGATGTTCGTCTTGAAACCAGTCTTAAAATTCTCGATTTCACCGCCCAGGGTATGGATGTGGGGATCCGCTATGGGCTGGGTCAGTGGGAGGGGTTGCAGGCAGAACTCTTGATGTCGGAAGAGGTATTCCCGGTTTGCGCACCGTCGATGATATCTCTGAACCCGGCGCTAAATTGCCTGACTGGCGTACCGGAACAGACGCTGATCCACGATCTGTCGATGGAATATCACAAAGATTTTATTACCTGGGAGCAATGGCTTAAGCGTTTCAATGTCCAGGCCATAGCGCGTAAACCCGGTCTCAGGATCAATAGCTCAGCGGCAGTGCTACAGGCGGCCATTGACGGGCATGGCATTGCGCTGGCGCGCAGCATCATGGTTGAAGATGATCTTAAAAGCGGGCGCCTGGTAAGGCTCTGCCCGGAACTGTCTCTGCCCAGCCCGCTGGCCTATTACCTTGTCTATCGCCCCGGCTGCGACACTCTTCCAAAGATTGCTTATTTCCGCGAATGGGTTATCCAGCAAGCCACCGTCGTTAACCATACCCAGCAGACTAGCTCGGTTACCGGCAATGCAGGCGGGAAAAAACATGCTGAATCAGGCAAACCATCATGATGAAGCCTGCCTGCAGCAAAAGGCGTTTCCCCGCTGATTGACGCTAAGTCATAGTACGCGCTTCCAGCCAGACGTCTGAACCGTAGCGAAACAAACCGGACTTACACGCTTTCACGTTGTAAGGGCATGTGTGAACAGACCTGCAAAAAGTCCGGTTTGACCGGCGCTATCCCTGCGCTTTCGTCGCCCTGCCACTTTTAATAATACTGAGAAACGCGAGGCCGACCGGGACAAGCGATCCCCATAGCACCGCATTCCAGCCAAAGAGATTGAGCAGTGCCCCCGACGAAAATGATCCAATAATCATCACGCCAAATACCACAAAGTCATTGAGCGACTGCACCTGGGTCTTTTCTTCAGGGCGATGGTAATCGATGATTTTTGTCGACGCGCCAATGAAACCAAAGCTCCAGCCAATCCCCAGTAAAATCAGTGATAACCAGTAGTGAAAAATCTCTGTCCCGCTTAACCCTGCCATCACGGACCCGGCCGTCACCACGAGTCCGAGTGCGGCAATACGCATAGCGCCAAAACGGTTAATGAGCCTGCCGGTAAAGAAGCCGGGACCGTACATCGCAATCACATGCCATTGGATGCCAAGATTTGAAGCCTCCTGCGAGATGCCATGCATATGCATGGACAGCGGGGCCGCCGTCATCAGGAAATTCATGACCATGTAAGTCACTGCGCCACTGAACACGGTTCGCATAAAGCCCGGCTGGCGGATGATCTCTCCCAACGGGCGTCCGGCTTTTTTTTCAACCACAACCGACTCTACGGGAATTACGCCTTTGAGCACCCATGCCGAAATGGCTGCGACAAGAGATTGCGCGATGAAAGTTATCGCAAAGGTGTGAGGCGGCCAGAGATGCATCGTGCTTGTTACCAGCATGGGGCCAATAACCCCGGCTGCCACACCGCCCCCCATCACCAGCGACAGCGCACGCGCCCGACGCGCTGCGTTGACGCCATCCGTCGCCGCAAAACGGAAACTCAATGCGACAGCGGCATAGGCCCCGCCGAGAAAGGCTGCGATACAAAACAGGAGGAATGAACCCAGCACCACGGCAAGCGCAGCCGTCAGGCCCGTAATTACCCCCGTTCCGGTTCCGGTCATAAACGCTGTTTTGCGTCCGTACTTTTTCGCAAGCGCACCCAACGGGAGAATACACGCCGCCATGCCTGTTACAAACATGGTAACAGGTAGCGTCGCCAGTGAGCTATCCGGGGCAAGGGCGTTTCCCACAATTGCCCCGGTGGCATAGAAAACAACCGAATTCGCTCCGGCTAACGCCTGGGCTGAAGCCAGGCGAATGATATTATTATTCTGCTTTGCGACAGACAGCGTTGATTCGTCGGTCATGAGATTACTTTTCCTGATGTATTGTGAGTCGCGCTGAACAATCTGTATTCATTGGGGGGCAGCTCAGATCACGATTAAATTTCCTTCAATCGTCATATTCCGGGCCAGCAGCCAGCGGTTAGGGGAAAGATTTATCACTTGCCGATGAATCTGCTCATACTGTGTGATGCTGCCGTTCCCACTTACGTGAATGATGTACTGAACCCGGCCGGGCGCTTCTTCCGCAAGCGGCAAAGAAGCAGCCGGAATGCCTGTACTGAGTTCACCCCATGTCTGAATTTCCAGGGATGTCAGGACTATATTCTCCCGACTGGCCTCATGAACGAAGGCCGCGGTCATGCAGGCATTAAATGCCGCCAACAGCAGCTCCTGAGGACTCGGCGCCGCTCCTTTCCCCCCTAACGCTTCAGGCTCATCGGCATGGATGACCTGACCGTGTGAGGGCTGCAGGGTTTGTCCGACAATGCAGGAATGGCAGCGGGTCTGACTCGCCATGCCGCCACGCCACGTTGTTACGATGTCATACTTCGCAACGTCGCTTTCCATCTTTTCTCCTGTGCCGTGCACCTTTACCTGCACGGCGTCTTCATCAGGCGTTACGCCCGGCCATGACACCACCATCAATATCCCAGATGGCGCCAGTCACCCAGTCGGTCTTATCCGACAGCAGGAAGACGACTGTTTCCGCAATATCGCCAGGCGTACCCACACGACCGATCGGGTGGAAGCTGTCGAAGCTGTTCATCACCTCTTTCACATCGTCTTTAGGGATAAAGCCTTCATAAATGGGCGTGTGTACCACGGCCGGAGAGACGGCATTAACCCGAATACCTTTACTGCCGAGCTCAATGGCCAGATTTTTGGTCAACGCATGCAGCCCCGCTTTTGCCATGGAATAGGCAGAAGATGGCGTTGCGCCAATGGCCTGCTGCGCCCACATTGAACCAATGTTGACAATAGCGCCTTTAATACCCGCCTCAACCATGTTGCGCACCACGTCACGGGTAATAAAGAAAGTGGCGCGGTTAATGCTCATATAGCTGTCATAATCCGCCGCTTCATGTTCAGTGAATGCTTTCGGGAAGAAGACGCCCGCAGCATTAACCAGCAGACTGATATCTTTATGCTCGGCATTAATGGTGTTCACCACATGCTGCATGCCCGCTTCCGTCATCAGGTCGGCGACGATGACAGAAACCTCGCCGGCACCGGCCAGCGCCTGACGCGCCTGCTCCGCTTTCTCCTGGCGGTTGCCGACCAGAACGACGCTACCGCCATTGTCGAGAATACGTTTTGCCGTTTCAAAACCCATTCCACTCGTACCGCCCACGACCAACAGCTTTTTACCGCTAAAAGATGCACGCATTATGAACCTCGTTTTATTCAAAAGTTACGCAAGATGAGTCGGCGTTTCGCTCATCGGGTGAAAGCAGGATGCCACGCCCTTATAAGGCTGACGAATGAGAAGAAATTGCGAGACGAGAAAGAAAATCTATCTCCGTGACGTATACTGGCTGCCACTGAACAGAAAAGAGGTCAGGTATGCGCTCCCTGAATCGACTGAAATGGCTACATGCTTTTGAGGCAACAGCCCGCCACGGCAGCTTTACCGGCGCCGCGCAGGAACTGGGCGTTACGCCTGCAGCAATAGGCCAGCTTGTTCGCGCTCTTGAAGAGTGGGTGGGCCATCCCTTACTTCATCGCACCCGCTCAGGTAAAGCACGTCTGACGCTGGTGGAAGAGGCGCAGGATGCACTTGAGGACATTACCAACGGGCTGGATAAGCTTGAGGCAGGCCTGCATAAGTTGCGCGGCCGCCGGTCCCGCTCGGTGGTAGTGATCACCGCCTCTCAGGTACTGGTAATGAACTGGTTGATGGAGCGTCTGAACCGATTTTCTGAAACCCATGACAATATTGATCTTCGACTGAACGTGACTGAAAAAATCATGGATGTCTCTCACGGCGAGGCGGATATCGGCATCCGTTGCGGTCAGGGAGACTGGCAGGGCGTGAACAAAACCTGGCTCATGGATGAAGAAGCTGTTCTGGTGTGTAGCCCGCGGCTTGCTCCGCCGGAGAAGATAAGCTGCGGCGAGTGGCTCGCCACACAAAAGCTGATTCACGATGATACTCCCCACCCTGGCGCCGGCTTCCCCACGTGGGAAGAGGTCTTTACAGCCGTAAATGCGCCTGCGGCACAAGAGAGCGGGCTACATATCAATTCAACCTCCACGGTCATACTTTCCGCCCTGAGCGGTCGTGGTGTGGCGATTGTTCGCAAAGCGTTGGTAAAGCAGCATATCGAAACAGGGCAGCTGATACAGCTTCACGCCGATCATCGCTGGCCGTTAAAATGGGCGTACTACATCGTCACCTCCCCCAACACCAGCGAACGCCGCGACGTGAAAATTTTCCATGACTGGCTTATTGAAGAGGTGATGAAAGAGGAAAAGTGAGCGCTACACCCGGACCCGCATCATTATGATGGTCTGACCGCACTTGCTTAAACAGCGTGCTTCAAATTTTACGGATGCGGGCATAACCCATGCCTTTGGGTTGAGGTTTAGAAAATCATCCCTCTAACCGGGCATAGCGCGAAGCAAGCTTGTCGAGAAAGGTATGTAGTTTCAGGTTCATATCGCTATAATCATTCGCCCGCAGTTCTTGCGGGGTCTGAACGAAACGGTATTTTCCCGCTCGCTTTAACTCCTGTTCAGACTGCGCTATCAGTAGTTCCACAAGCTCTGGCGTGAATTCCATATGACACTGAAAACCAAACACCCGATCGGTATAAGCCACTATCTGGCGCGGGCACCCTTCGCTGCAGGCGATGATTTCGGCTTCAGGGGTCAGCCCAGGCATATCATTATGCCAGTGGCCTGCCATAAAGGTCTTCCCGACGTGTGTAAAGAGCTCGTGGCTCTCCCCTTTGTCAGTCAACGTAACCGGAAAGGCACCCATCTCTTTTTCAGGGCTATGGGCGAAAGGGGCACCCAGCGCTTCGCCAGTCAACTGCGCTCCCAGACAGACCCCAATCACGGCTTTTCCCGCGCGTACCGCTGAGGCAATAAGCGCCTGCTCTGCGTTGGCATCAAAATGGGCGCACTCTTCCACGGTAACGGAGGGATCCTGCGGCCCGCCCATGACGATCAGCAAATCGATGCCGCCTGCGTCGCTGGGCAATTTTTGACCTTCATAAAGACGGGAAAAGGTGACCTCATGGCCCCGGCTCCTGGCCCAGGTTTCGTAAGCGCCGGGGGCTTCAAAATATTCATGCACAACAAAATGTACTCGCATTGGCGTATGCTCCTGTAAACGTGCTCAACTCCGTTATGCGTAGGGTTACGGCGCAAAGGCATTGGCCGGATAACCGCAGCCAAAGCATGATAAACAAGAGGGTTACATCTGAAATGCCAGTAAGCATTGATAAAGCGCCAAGACATGATGAAGCGACAGGCTGGTCAGCAACGGCTATCTCTTACCGGCGCGGAGAGGTCGATCTGCCCCACTATCATCTTGAAGGACAGCTTTTATTTGCTACCCGAGGAGTGATGCTGGTGGAAACCACAGACGCAAGGTGGGTTATTCCTCCACAGCGCGCGCTATGGATCCCGCCCTTGATGATCCATTCCTACAGGCTGCTTTCGCAAACGGAATTACGCGCCATTTATGTGAGTGAGAGTCTGATTTCAGCATGTGCAAATTTCACCCGCAGTCATCTGGTTCATATCATTAACGCCACGCCGCTGGTAAAAACCCTGATAGCGGATCTGTTCACAGACGACTATAACGGCCCGTTAAAGCGAAAAATGCTGCTTTTATTACTGGAAATTCTCAGCGAGGCCCCAACGGTAGCGGCCGAACTGCCAATGCCGCAAGATGAGCGCCTGTGTCATGCTGCGAAAGCACTGATGCACAGCTATCGATGGGAGACATCTTTAACGGATATGGCTGACCTTGCTGCGATGTCGGAGCGATCCTTTACCCGGCTGTTCTTACGTGACACGGGATTTAGTTTCAGAACATGGAAACAGCGAGCCAGAATATATGCCTCGCTGGATCTGCTCTCTGCTGATGTGCCCGTTAAACAGATTGCGTACCAACTCGGCTTTTCATCTCCTGCTGCGTTTTCAGCGGCATTCCGTTCAGTAATGGGGGTAACGCCAGGTCAGTATTGATCCGGGTGGCGCTTGCATATCACCACCCTTTTTCGGACAAACCGCGCGCTTACCGCTAATGTCACCCGTTGCCGGTTCGCCTTTGAGCTTCCTGCTCAATAAGCCTTCCGGCAACCTGTTGCGAGGGGCATAAAAAGGAGTTTTACCTGCCTGAATAGTTGTCAATAACAGGCACGTTTATTCGCTGTGACAGACGTGATGTCACTTAAAGCGGAGCCAGAGAAAGAGAAAGCATTATAAAAACTTATTGAATACACTGCCTTTATCCAACTGAGTTGAACCAGAAGGTAAAGATATATCTTTAATAATTCCTGCTGCAGGTTTGACGAGAAACTGATTTGTCTCGGCAAGCGATGCTAATTTCGGTAAGTCCAGCGACTGAATTGCCGCTATCATTTCCTCACTCAGGCCAGATATAGTGGTTACATCAGAGTCTGTTTCGCTTGCAATCCTCTGGATAAGCAGGAGGTAGGATAAATTAAACTGCTGAACATCTTCTAAAACCGTGCGTTTGTTTGTCATTGCTCACCAGTGATTGAACCAGATTCGTGGAAAATTTACCCAACGGCCCTTTAAAAATCGGGCAAATGATACATTGAAAATACAACTTATCCATATATATTTTGTAAATTTACAATTTAATTTTAACCAATAAAAACAATGAATTAAAATTTTAGCCGCTGGCATTATATATGTTAGTCAGAATAAAATTTATACAGGCAATTTACCTGTAAGCACCTCTCCTGATGTTGAATACGAATAATTCCCCTTCCGGTTAAAAATCACTATTTCATGGTAAACAGGGAGCTATTTATCTGGTCCTGTTTTCAGGGCACTTCATCTGCCTGTTAATATCAGACTCTGAGGGGCGGGTATTCATGCTCCGGCCATAAGGGGTTGTCACCCGCCCATGCATGGCAACAAGGCAGCCTGTCTCTGGCTCAACGTTTTCCGCTAAAACGCTGTTAGCCTGCCCATCGAAGAGAAATGTATTGACGGGACAAGCACTTGAATAAATGTAACCTAATGTGAGCATTTTTATTGAGGTATTTCTGAAAATTAACAGCCCAGGTTGCGGCCTTAAGAAGAGAGTGATTAACTGCACTCCTGATTTATTGTCGATGCTAAAAGTAAGCAGACATGAACAGCAAAAACACGTTTCGTAGAAAATTGCTGAAATACCATCAAAATAGTTTAAATAACTCAAAATATCAGGCCGATATGTCAGGCGCTGACCTGCGATTTATGGACCTGCGGGGACTCAACTTGCAAAATATAAACTTAACAGGTAGCGATCTTTCATTTAGCGATCTCCGTGATGTTGATTTCTCAGGGGCCTCTCTTAAAGGCGCTAACCTCAGTCACTGTAAGACCGAAGGGGCGAAATTTACTCTTGCAGATTGTACTGGCGTAGATTTTTCAGGAAGTGACGTGCTGCCCGTCCCTTCTGCTGAAGCCCTGAAGGACAAGGATATCGTCATCACTGAAATGCTACCGCCACGGCCACTCATCACGGTCTATATGCCGACCTGGAATCGTGAAGCGCTCACTATCCGGGCAATAGAGTCTGTCCTGAAACAGGACATGGATAACTGGGAACTTATTATTATCGATGATTTCTCGTTATCCTATGAAACACTGCAGGCGTATATCACCGATCTTAACGATCCGCGCATTATCTATATTCGTAATCCGTTTAATTCAGGCGCCTGTGCTGTCCGGAATCAGGCAATACGAATGGCCAGAGGTTATATGATAACGGGCCTCGATGATGATGATGAATTTCTGCCAACGCGCCTGTCATCTTTTCTTGCCTTTGAATATAAGCTTCAGCATCACGGATTTATATATGCCGATGATTATCTTTGTGACAGTAAAGGATATGAGAGACTGGAGGAGTTGCGGGTCTACCCGAAACCGGCCTATAAAAAGCGCTTATTTGATAAGCGAAATATTATAGGTAATCAGATGCTGACCTTAACCAGTCGCCTGCAGGAGATCCTGTTTGATGAAAATCTGACCGCTGCACAGGATTATGACGCCTTTTATCGACTGGCCGAAAAATACGGCGACCCTTTTAAGGTAGACGCGATCACCCAGGTACTCTATGTCAATCACGGCGAGGTACGCATCACCGCTTCAGGGCGTAAATTTGCGGGCTATCTGGATTTTTACCGAAAACACAAAGCTAAACTCGACGCATCGAGTAAAAAATATCAGCTTTTTACGCTGTACTATATCCGCAACAAAAAGATGGGCGCGCGTACCCTGTTAACACTCCTGACGCTGCGTAACCTCAAACGATATCTGATGATGTTTTCCACCTTCCGCAGCAAAAAATTTTAATCCCCCCAGATGAGGCTAATTCCAGAAGTGCGACCAGGCCTGGCCACTCGCGTTGCGGCCCCCTCCGGTAATAATGAATAACCATGTGCGCTTATCCTTAGCGCACATACCAGACGACCTCCGACACCCGCTCCAGTGCATTCAATAAGGTTAGGCTGGCCTTGCCATGTTAAAGTGAACTCACGCCTGTGAAAGCGGTATAAGCAGGCCTGTTGTGCCACAAAAATGGATAAAGCGACAGCGCAGAAAAGGAGCAAGACATTCATGACCAACCTGAAAAGAGCGCAACACGCTGGCGGATATCTGCCCCGGGGTATGATTTTCAGCGTATTTTTCCTGACGATTTTTTCAGCGCATTCGCAGAGCCTGACTGACGCGAAATATCTTTTCTCGTTCCAGTCCAACAAAAGTACTTGCCTCCTCAGGGTGAATGACCTGCCCGCGTTTGATAATACTACCGATGATGACGGCACAATCTCCGCTGCCTTTACAATGACCGCCTTTCTGGAAAAGGGTAACAATGATATCGAGCTGTTAATGGGGCCGCAGGACGCCGGTGATCCTCAGTCGTTATTTTCCGACTCCTCATGCCAGGTCACTGTCACCAATGAAACCCCTGGCGGCACGGTACTGCTGGCTGACTATCGCCTGACCGTGAATAATAAAAATGAAATGACTGCGGTTAATTCACTAAATCATGCGAACGGTGCGAAAGTAACAGAAGGCTATACCACATCAGACAAAGACTTCGGATTATATAAAATGCAGAGCGTGGTTACGCCTGACCTGCTACCAGAGTGGTCATGGGTTAAGGCGACGCCAGTCACGCAGAAGGATCTACCCAAAATTCGTCAGGCCTATGACGCTATCTGGATGCAAATAAAGCATCGCGATATTCAGGGGCTGAAACGCACGGCGAAAATCTCAAATGAGGAGATGGCAAAAGCCGAAGGAACGACGCCGGAGATGATTTTCCTCTCAACCGATTTGCCTGAGCATGTTAACGATCCCCGACTCACGCCTGCAGATATCGAATGGGATAAATATGACCTGATGCGCTATCGCGGAGGGCGTCTTTTTCGCATGGGTGTCGGGTTCTTCCAGAATTCTCCGCTGAGGTTTAAAAATGCCGAAGGCAAAGTGGTCTACACCTACAACCCCTACTTTTCCATGATCAACGGTGAGGTGGTTTTAGTACGCTAACCGCTATCCTGACTATACCTGCAGGTATTTCAGCAGATTACAGAAGCCTCTTGATCACCTTTTCCAGGGCTGTTCTGAACCAGAGAAGCGCCAGATCGTTGTCAAAACTTTTATGCCAGAGTAGCGAGAGCGCTATCTCTGGCGTCTTCACCGGAACGAGACTTGTGCATAAGCCGTAATGAGAAACCCAGTCGGCAGCCAGTCCGGAAGGGACGGTGGCTAAGGCGGGCAGACGCCCTAGTACGGGCGGTAAAGTGGAGAAATGGGGAGTGACATAACGCACCTGACGTGATTTCCCCCGCTGTGCTAACTCCTCATCAATGGCGCTCCAGGACGAGCCGCGGTAGGAGACCAGCAGGTGATCATGTTCCACGTAATCTTCCAGCGTAAGCGGCACGTTTAGCGAAAGCTGTTCAGGGTGCCAGACCGTACAGAAGCTGAGTGAACCCAGAGGTTCCCGCCTCAATGCAGAGGCCGTGCCCTGTCCCACTGAAATCGCGAGATCAATCTCCCGATTGAGCGCTTGCTCACTGTCCCGAAACGGATCGCTGGCGCTTACCTGAAGCGTGATTCCCGGTGCCTCGCACGCCAGGTATGCCTGCAGTTCCGGCATTATCCACTGCTCCACCCAATCGCTCATCCCCAGCCGGAAGCAATGTTTTGCTGTTGCAGGCGAAAAGGAGGGCGGCTGAAAAAGAACCTGTTGCATCTGTTCCATCAAGGGTCCGAGTGCCGCAATAAGCGCTTCGGCGCGTGGTGTCGCTACCATGCCTGCGGCGGTGCGCACGAAAAGGGGATCGTCAAACATGTCACGCAGTCGACCAAGGGCATTGCTGACAGCAGGTTGTCCAAGATGCAGTTTTTCAGCAGTACGCGACACACTTCCTTCCCGGTGCAAAACCAAAAGTACCGTCAACAGATTGAGGTCGATCCGATGAAAATCATTTTCCCTGATAGCGAACATTATATTAATCAATTTGAGTGATAGTGATGGGATGAGGATACTGCCTCTCACCTTCTGATGACATACCGATGAGGAATGTTATGAAAATTTTGATGATGTTGATTGGCTCCCTGCTTTTCTCCAGCCCGCTTCTGGCCGCCGGGGGGACGGACCCGCTGAAGCAGCAGGCACCCGGTTATTATCGAATGATGCTGGGTAAAATGCGGATCACGGCCGTATCCGACGGGACGGTGACTATCCCCCTCACTACCCTGCTGATGAATATTTCCGCAGACAAATTACGCCAGGCGATGGCCGACGAGGCAATGACCCCGCAGGCAGAAACGTCGATTAACGCCTATGTCATAGACGACGGTAAAACACGTATTTTAGTGGATACAGGCGCGGGCGATCTGTTTGGTCAAAACGGAGGCCATCTGCTGGAAAATCTTGAGGCTGCTGGCTATCCGCCACAATCCATTGATGCCGTACTGCTGACCCATATTCATGCCGACCATTCCGGTGGCGTATCTCGCTCGGGCAAACCTGCTTTTCCTAATGCGCAGGTATATGTGGATAAACGCGACGCAGACTTCTGGCTGACGCCAGCTAACGTCAATAAGGTCGGGGCCAGTGAAGCCCATACCTTTGCGCAGAGTGAGCAGACCCTTCGCCCGGTCATCAATGCCGGTCGGTTAAAAACGTTTCTGGCACCGGCTACCCTCTTTAGCGGTATCCAGGCGGAGTCAACGGCGGGTCATACGCCCGGCAGCGTGCTCTATCGGGTGGAAAGTGAAGGCCAGACGATGGTCCTCTGGGGCGATATTATCCATGCCAAAGCGGTGCAACTGCCCGACCCGGACGTGGCCATCCACTTTGATGTCAACAGCCAGCAGGCCATTGCCACCCGGAAGCGCGTGCTAAAACAAGCGGCCGATGAAGGCTACTGGGTCGCTGCTGCCCATATTTCGTTTCCAGGTTTTGGTCACGTCAAGCGTGAAGGGAAGGGTTATCGCTGGGTAGAAAGTAACTATACGACGCTGTCAGGGCAGTAGCGAGGTTACCTCTGAAGCCGGCAGCTATCTCTGTGCAGAAACCTCTTTCCACACAACCTGGTTAAGGAGATTTTACCGTGAAATCAAGCCGGATGATGTTGACCGCTCCACCGACCACGTGGGTGCGCAGAGAGGCAACATCATCCGGCTTTTTCATGTGAAAACTTACCGCTCCCGAAACGCCTCGGCTTTGGCGCGTAAAATGGGCTTCAGCAGATAGGCCATAATGGTTTTCTTGCCGGTAATAATATCCACCGAGGCGACCATCCCCGGAATAATCAGCAGCGGCTTCTCATCCGTACCCAGATGATTTTTATCAGTACGTAGCCGAATGATATAAAAACTTTTGCCGTCTTTGTCCGTCACTGTGTCCGGGCTTATCTGCTCGAGTTTTCCCCTGAGTCCACCGTAGATGGTGTAGTCGTAAGCGGTGAATTTCACCGTTGCTTCCTGACCGGGGCGCAAAAAGGCGATGTCCTGCGGGCGAATTTTCGCTTCCACCAGCAGGGTGTCATCGAGCGGGACTATCTCCACCAGGTCGTTGCCGGGCTGGATAACGCCACCAATGGTATTTACCAGCAGTTGCTGGACCACACCGCGCACCGGTGAGGTCACCAGCGTGCGATTTACCCGGTCGGTAATGGCTTTACCGGACGCCTCGATTTTGCTCAGATCGGTTCGCGCTTCATTAAGCTGCCCCAGCGCTTCGCTGCGGTAGCGGCCACGGGTTTCCCCCACTTTACTTTCGATCTCTTTAATGGCCGCTTCTGCACGCGGAATGGCGAGGATCACTGAGTCCAGTTGCCCCTGCGTTTCAACACCGGCCCGGCGCAAACGCAGCATCTCCACTTTGGAAATCGCCCCTTTCGCCACCAGTGGTTCAGACATGCTGATCTCCTGCTGTTGCAGCGCCAGGCTCCGCCGGTACTGGGTTAATTTGCCCTGGAAATCGAGCAGCTCCTGCTTCTTCTGCACCAGTTGCTCATTAAGGCCGGACAGCTCGCTCTGAATACGCTTATTCACGCTACTGAACAGCTCCATTTCACCGTTTGCGATTTCCGGTGCCTGTCGGACGATTTCCGGTGATAAGGTCAGTGAATCCGCCCCTTCAAGCTGTGCGGTCAGGCGCTGAATTCTCGCCTCCAGCGCCAACCGATCCGCCTCGGTTTCCCCGGCATTGGAGCGAAAACGGGTATCATCAAGACGCAGCAACGGGGAACCGGCCTTCACCACCTCGCCTTCATGAACGAAAACCTCGGCAACAATTCCACCCTCAAGGTTCTGTATTTTTTGCAGGCGTGAGGAGGGAATAGCCCGCCCTTCTCCGCGCGTCACTTCATCAATTTCAGCCAGTGATGCCCAGACGATCATCGCGATAAAGAACGCCAGTATTGCCCAGAGCGTTACGCGCACGACGCGGGGTGCATCATCCAGCAGCGCCTTATTGACCTCACTGGTGGTAAAGGCAGAAGGCTTTTTATTTCCCGACAGCCACCCCATCAGGCGGCTAAGCAGATTAACGGTTCGCATGAATCTGCCCCTTCTTCAGCGCGTTCATCACACTCTCTTTCGGGCCGTCAGCGATAATTTTGCCGTTATCGACAATGATCAGGCGGTCCACCAGTGAGAGCAAAGAAGCACGATGGGTCACCATCAACAGCGTCTTATTACTGATAACTGGCGCTAAGGCTTTTTTGATTAACTCTTCGCTGGTGTTATCCATCGAACTGGTGGGTTCATCCATCAACAGGACGGGGGGATCGAGCAGCAAGGCGCGCGCCAGGGTCACCGCCTGCCGCTGCCCACCGGAAAGGCTCATCCCCCGCTCGCCAACCTGCATGTTGTAACCGGAGGGATGGCGGCGGGCAAAATCGTGTACGCCGGTCAGAGTGGCAACCCGCAGCATGGTTTCATCGTCAACATAACTGGCACCGTAGAGCAAATTTTCGCGCAGCGTGCCGCTGAATAAATGGATATCCTGGGGGGCATAGCCAATGTTATGGCGCAGATCGTGGACATCAATCTGGCGGGCGTCTATGCCGTCAATCAACACGCTGCCGCTGTCCGGCTGGTAAAAACCAACCAACAGCTTCGCCAGCGAACTTTTCCCCGAGCCGCTTCGTCCGATAATTCCCACCTTCTCTCCGGCCCCAATCGTCAAAGAGACGTTACTGAGAGAGGCGTACTGGTTACCAGGATAGATAAACGTCACGTCACGCAGTTCAATCGCCCCAGAGAGCGTCTCACGCTTTAACGGCACGTCGCCCTCCGCCACCTCCTGCTCCAGCCCCATCATTCTGTCGATGGTTGATTTGGTCATACGTGCGCGCTGATAACGGGTGATCAGACTGCATAACTGGCCAACAGGCATCATGGCGCGACGGTGCAGCAGGTAACAGGCAATCAGCCCTCCCATGCTCAGATTGCCGCTGATTATGATGTACACCCCGGCGACAATGATCGCCACACCGCTGGCCTGTTGCAGCCAGGCGGTGAAATTGACGGCCACATACGAGAGAGATTTTACCCGCAGCTCCAGCTTGCTAAGCTGGCTGGTCAGGTGTTCCCACTGATACTGGCGCTCGCTCTGGGCGTTATTCATTTTGATGGCATCAAGACCAGTCAGGGTCTCCACTAACATCGCCTGTCGCTCGTTGGATAACTGATATGTCTTCTGTACACGGGACATTAACGGACGCTGAATAAGCCAGCTCACCAGCAGCGCCAGCGGGTAACAGAGCAATGGAATAAACACCAGCGGGCCGCCTATCACACCAATGACCACCAGAATCAGCAGCGTGAAAGGAAAATCGATAAAGGCCGTGAGGGTCAGTGACGAAAGGAAGTCGCGAATCGACTGAAACTCCTGGAAGTTCTGGGCAAAGCTCCCTACCCGTTTCGGGCGCTGCTTCATTTTCATGCCCAGCAGACGTTCGAACAGCGCCGAGGAGACCACCAGATCGGTTTTCTTCCCCGCCAGGTCGAGACAAATACCACGCAGGATCTTCAGTATAAAATCGAAAATAAAAGCAATGCTGACGCCAATAGCCAGCACCCACAGCGTGGCCGTCGCCTGATTCGGCACCACGCGATCATAAACATTCATCACAAACAGCGGGGCGCAGAGCGCTACCAGGTTAACAAGGAAGCTGGCGACAACCGCGTCCAGATAGAGGTATTTCGACAGCTTCAGCGTGTCCTGGAACCAGGCCGTGGTGCGGGGAAGCGTTGCGGTTGGCTGCGCATCAAACTCATGGCTGGGTGATAAAAAAATCGCCTGCCCACTGTAATGCTCTGCCAGCTGTTCGCGCGTCAGGGTAATCTCACCGCCTTCGGTTTCGCCCGGCAGCAAACGCGCCTGTTGAGCATCCCACCCCACCAGCACGGCGGTCTGATTGTTTTTCAGTAGCAGAATGGCAGGCAGCGACAGGGCCGAGAAGGACTCCAGCTCACGCTGCAACACCCGCGCCTTGAGCCCGGCCCGGCCAGCGGCGCGGGGAAATGCGTCCAGGGTCAGCGTATGGGATGCCAGCGGGAGCCCTGTCGTCAGAACGGTGCGGCTGGTCGCGATGTTGTGCAGTTTGCAGATAATCAGCAACGCGTCCAGCAGCGGATCATCGTGACGCTGGCGGGGATCCTGTCGGTCGGACAGTGGCAGGGTGGCTTCAGCGTTTTCAGGGGTGCCAGTATCAGGCGTCATTCTCATTCTCGGTGGTCGGCAGACCCGGTCGCAGTGAAAAATAAGGGGTATCACCGGTAGATACCGGCAATAATCCCCTCAGACGTTATATCGCGTTACTTGAGTTCCGGCAGTTCGGCCTGCGCTGTCTGCCCTTCATCAAGCGGCTGCGAGGCAGTCGGTGCCTGAACGTTCAGGCTTTTCAGCAATTCACCGGTACGGGCGTTAATGCGGTAGGCGGTAAACATATCGAGAAACTGCAGTTCAACATAGCGGCGCTGGGCGCTGAACACTTCGTTTTCGCTGTCCAGCATATCAAGCAAGGAGCGGTCACCCAGGCTGAACTGCTCCTGATAAGCACTGCGCACGGTCACGCTGCGGTCAGCATACTCCTTAGCAATAGGCACCTGCTGTGCTGCGTTATTGCGGGCGTTCCACGCCAGGCGTAACTCCTCATTCAACTGACGCAGGGCATTATTTTTCACATCCTGAGCTTCCTGCATTTTGTAGGCATAGGAGGTGAGCGTCGCCTGATCGCTGTTGCCGTTGTAGAGGTTGTAGCGCATGCGCACCATCGCCTGCCACTCCTGATTGTGGCCCCGGGTTCCATCAATGTTGTTATCCATGGTACGTCCGACTTCTAGGTTAACGTTCGGATAAAACCGTGACTTCGCCGCTTCGTACTGCTGGCGCGTAGCCTCCACGTCCGCATCGGCCTGTTTAAGCAGTGGGCTGCTGGCGAGCATGACGGAACGTGCAGCGGCCAGCGATTCCGGTACGGCTATTTTTCCAGGCATGACCAGCGAGTCGGCCTCTTTACCCGTGACGCTTTCATAGTTTGCGCGGGAATCTTCAAGGTTAGTTTGCTCGGTAAGCAGGTTGTTGCGCGCCTGGGCGAGACGAGCCTGTGCCTGATCGAAATCGGCCTGACGCCCCACCCCCTGTTGGGTACGCAACTGGATCTGATCCATGACGCGTTCGTGATTCTTCAGGTTATCTTCTGCGAGCTTGACCATTTGTTCGCGCATCAGCACATCAAGGTAGCTCTGGATAGCCTGCAGCGCTGTCGTTTCGCTGGTGTTGAGCACCGTCCAGGCGCGTGAATTTACCGTCGCTTTCTGGCGGGCCACTTCACTGGTCGTGGCAAAGCCGTTAAACACGTTTTGCGTCAGCGTAATAGCGGATTCGCTGCGGTTCAGGTTTCGTTGATGATCGCCTGCGGCGCGGGTCGAGGCATTATCCGTCTGTTCCCAGCCGGTTCCGGCGGTCACATCTAACGACGGCAGATAGCCCCCTTTTGCGGCACGAAGATCCTGATCCGCAGAGTAACGGCTGTTAGCCGAGGCACTCACCTGCGGGTGCCATGACAGGCTGTCCTTAACGGCCTGTTCAAGCGTCGTGGCCTGGCTTTGTGAAACGCACAGCGTGAGTGCTGCCCCCAGAAATAACGGGCTACCAACTTTCATGTGTCATCCTTTCCTTCATACCGCGGGCGACATTCAGTATCCGCCGGCGAAAATGGTGCGTGAGCGTGGGAATAAATACATCCTGACGACGTGATGTTCGGACGCAGGCCTTCGTCTGACCTGAATTCACATCCGACGCCTGGCCGCGCAGGTTGAAACAGAACCTGCGCGGCCCCTGTCAGGACATCTCTTCGGGTCTGGCGATAAGGCTTTCCATCATCGCTTCATGACCGGCATCGTAGCTTTCTGCCCCGGCACCGCCTCCCCCTTCAGCAGGAACATGCTCTACCTCAGGTGTGCTGTGCGCCGAATCACTTACCGGACCTGCCTGAATCAGGCTACTGAGATCCTGATGTTCCCCATCGTGCAGAATATCGTTGAAATTCAGCGGCGCCTGACAGGAGGTATCCGGCGCGCTCACCGTGTCGCCATTGTGCTCATCGACTACGGCATCAGGGGCGGCGTTCTCTGCCAGCGAGTGGGACATATCGCTGTTATCAAGGGTCTTATCGGCACTATCCATCGTGAGCGTGAGGCTCGAATCATCAATTAACGATGCGCTGTGCTCCCCACCGGCACTATGGTCGGTTTGCGATGACGCAGCATCGTCCGTGCCGGCGTTAAGCATCAGCTTATCGTTAAGCGCAGTGTGGAGCGGGTCGGCTTCGCCGTCGACATGGCTATCCCCGCTATGGTGACTGGCAGTAAGCGCATGATCATCCGTAGCATCCTGGCTTTCGGCCATGCTCATTTCGCTGTGGCTGTCACTGATCTGCTGCCCACCAGCCTCACCATCAAATTCGAAATGGGTGTCGTGATGATTGGATGCGGTGGAGTCCACATCCAGCGTGATACCGGAAAGCGTGCTCTTACCAGCCGGTAAATCAACGCTAACCTGCCCGCTGTAGTGCGAGGTACTGCTATCTAACGTCATGACGTAAGTCTGGTGGGCCGCGTCATAGGTGACGTTGACATAATTACCCGTGAAGGTGGCATTTTCCGGAATGCCGCCAAAGGTCACGGTCGTCAGATGATCGCTGCTGTCGCTGCTTTCGAGGTTAACGTCCAGGTTCAGGGTAACTTTGTAACTGACGTCGGTATTACCGCCATGTGATGAAGAAGGCCCATCCCCAAACACCACTCCCTCGATATGGTTGGCATTTTCAAAGGGGCGCTTACCGTCTTCGTCTGTAACCTGAAGGTTATCAATATCGTTGTTCTGATGGTTCTGCGGATGTGGGACGCCGGTAACCTTGTAATCCTCACTGTTACCCTGGACAAAAATATAGTCCTTGCCCACATCCCCTTCTGTCACGCCACCATTGCCCGTAATCCCTTTCAGCGAGACAAAATTGTAGCGGGTGTCCGGCCAGTCGCTCTGCTGATAGTACCCACCCGTGTGATCGCCCACGACAAAAATATCGGTGTGGCCTTTGCCACTGTCATCGGTATTCGCATTGCCGCTGCTGGTGTAGTAGTGGATCTGGCTCGCGCTGGCCGCCGCCGGTACGGCATCCCCTTTAATCGCACCATCCGGGCTGTCCGGGGTTAACCAGACATGCACATTATTGCCAATCGCCACGATAACGCCGTTCTGGACATCATATCCATTAGGGTTCACGCTACCGCCGTTAATATGGGTGATGGTGTTGTCTGATGTTTCAGCCGTCTTGCTACCGGGCGTAACGGTCACGGTGAGTTTTACATCGGCATCAGCGTCAGCGTCGGCGTCGGCATCGGCATCAGCATCAGCATCAGCATCAGCATCCGCATCGGCGTCGGCATCGGCATCGGCATCCGCGTCGGCGTCAGAATCGGCATCAGCATCAGCATCAGAATCCGCATCGGCGTCGGCATCTGCATCGGCATCAGAATCGGCATCCGCGTCTGAATCTGCATCTGCGTCCGCATCGGCATCGGCATCCGCATCAGCATCAGCGTCAGAATCCGCATCCGCATCGGCGTCAGAATCCGCATCGGCGTCTGCATCTGCATCGGCATCCGCATCTGCATCAGCGTCGGCATCTGCATCTGCATCTGCGTCCGCATCGGCGTCCGCATCGGCGTCTGCATCTGCATCGGCATCGGCATCAGAATCTGCATCTGCGTCGGCATCCGCATCGGCGTCGGCGTCGGCATCCGCGTCGGCATCGGCATCCGCATCAGCGTCGGCATCCGCATCGGCGTCAGCATCTGCATCGGCATCCGAATCTGCGTCCGCATCCGCATCGGCATCAGCATCTGCGTCGGCATCCGCATCCGCATCGGCGTCCGCATCAGCGTCGGCATCCGAATCTGCGTCCGCATCGGCATCGGCATCGGCGTCGGCATCCGCATCCGCATCCGCATCGGCATCGGCGTCCGCATCAGCGTCGGCATCAGCGTCGGCGTCGGCGTCGGCGTCGGCATCAGCATCCGCGTCCGCGTCGGCATCGGCATCAGAATCGGCATCCGCATCGGCATCGGCATCCGCATCCGCATCGGCGTCAGAATCGGCATCCGCATCTGCATCGGCATCCGCATCCGCATCTGCATCAGCGTCGGCATCTGCATCCGCGTCGGCATCGGCGTCGGCGTCAGAATCGGCGTCCGCGTCGGCATCTGCGTCAGAATCTGCATCGGCATCGGAGTCGGCATCGGCATCCGCATCGGCATCGGCGTCAGAATCCGCATCCGCATCCGCGTCGGCATCCGCGTCGGCATCTGCGTCGGCATCGGCGTCCGCATCCGCATCCGCATCCGCATCCGCATCCGCATCTGCATCGGCATCCGCATCGGCGTCAGAATCGGCATCGGCATCCGCATCAGCATCTGCATCCGCATCGGCGTCCGCATCCGCGTCGGCGTCAGCATCGGCATCCGCATCAGCATCCGCATCCGCATCGGCGTCAGAATCGGCATCCGCGTCAGCATCTGCGTCGGCATCAGCATCTGCGTCGGCATCAGCATCAGCATCCGCGTCCGCATCGGCATCTGCATCTGCATCGGCGTCCGCATCGGCATCTGCATCAGCGTCCGCATCAGAATCCGCATCCGCATCCGCGTCGGCATCCGAATCTGCGTCGGCGTCAGAATCCGCATCCGCGTCGGCATCGGCATCCGAATCTGCGTCGGCGTCAGAATCGGCATCCGCGTCGGCATCTGAATCTGCATCCGCGTCCGCGTCGGCATCGGCATCGGCATCGGCGTCAGCATCAGAATCGGCATCCGCATCGGCGTCAGCATCAGAATCGGCATCCGCATCCGCATCGGCATCCGAATCTGCGTCCGCATCGGCATCCGAATCTGCGTCCGCATCGGCATCCGAATCTGCGTCCGCATCCGCATCGGCATCAGCATCCGCATCAGCGTCAGCATCTGCGTCGGCATCGGCGTCCGCATCCGCATCCGAATCGGCATCCGAATCTGCGTCCGCATCGGCATCAGCATCCGCATCCGCATCCGCATCCGCATCGGCGTCGGCATCCGAATCTGCGTCCGCATCCGCATCAGCGTCGGCGTCGGCATCTGCATCCGCATCGGCATCCGCATCAGCGTCGGCATCTGCATCGGCATCAGCATCAGCGTCGGCATCGGCGTCGGCATCGGCGTCGGCATCCGCATCAGCGTCCGCATCAGAATCCGCATCCGCATCTGCATCCGCATCGGCATCGGCATCTGCATCCGCATCTGCATCGGCATCAGCATCAGCATCAGCATCAGCATCAGCATCAGCATCAGCATCGGCGTCGGCGTCGGCATCCGCATCAGAATCGGCGTCGGCATCCGCATCAGAATCGGCGTCGGCATCCGCATCGGCGTCTGCATCCGCGTCCGAATCTGCATCGGCATCGGCGTCGGCGTCAGAATCCGCATCCGCGTCGGCATCGGCATCCGCATCCGCATCCGCGTCGGCATCAGCATCGGCATCGGCATCGGCATCGGCGTCGGCATCGGCATCCGAATCTGCATCCGCATCCGCATCAGAATCGGCATCCGCGTCGGTATCATCAGGGATAGCAGCCGCGCTGGCAGGATCGAGGAGGGTTAATTCCTGTGGGGGTTGCGCATCGGGGAAGTCAAGGCCAGTGGTAGGGTAGCCCGCGCCGGGATCAACTATCTGCCCGGTGAGATCGAGCACAACATGCGTATGAGAGCCGCCCCCACTGCCGCCACTCTCTGCGCCGCCAGCCGTCCCGGCCTGGGGACCTGCCGCTGTCGCTTCCAGAGTCTGTGTCGGGTCCTGACCCTCAGCAATCGCCTGTTGCAGCGCCGCAACGTCTTGTTGCTGGGCAGCTGTCGCGTCAGGGGTTACCGTACCGGCACTGTCCCAGTGGCTATAACGACCAAGATCAAGCGTTTCTCCATCCGGCAGAGATAAGGTGATCGCACCTGAATTCCCCGTCTGGACTTGTTCGCCTTCAACTATCCTGTCACCTTCGACCAATAAACGCCTGCTGCCGTCGGGACTTACTGCATACACCTGTCCCATTACCGCTTTGACTATCCCTGATACGCCGCTCATGTGTAGTTTCCCTCGATCCTGTTCCCGCCCGTTTCATCCGTGATTCAAGCGTAGAATGCTAAAAGAGAATGTAATTAGAATTCGTCATGTATTACGTAAGAAATGACAAAATGGCTGGCGGCAGAAAATGTATTGATGCCGCTTCGTTTAAGATAGGTATATTAATAGATGGCGTGAATGAATAGTAGGGTGCAAGGGTGCATAAAATAAAAAAAGAACAGCGCAGCAGTTTCTCTTTGATACATGATATATAGCCACTCTTCTTCGAACGAAAAATAGGGTAGCGCCACTGGCAGGCCTGACGTTTCTTCCGTAATTCGTGGAGAAATGATGCCAGGCGACCTCTGCTGATAGCAAATTATTCAGCCGTTCAATTAAAAATGAAGGCAATAATCTAAATTAACCCTTCGTCATCCTCGGCGATTAATCCCTCCAGCCCGCTCAGTGAGCGGCGCGCCTCGGCACGGCTGGTCAGTTTTGACTGCGCCATCAGCGGGAGATCGGTAATGCTGATAATACCTTTACTCATCAGCACCTCAATTAAGTCTTCAAGCACACGTACCATCTCAAGGTCGCTCTGCCGAAGCTGAGATAACGAGGCCTCACGACGATCCCGCTGGAGAAGCCACTCATCTATCTCAGGTGTGCGGTCATCACGCTGTTCTGTCATTGTCGTAAAGGGCACCTCTTCGATCTGAATAATCCGCCCTGATGCATCGCGTTCTATGTAAAACATATTCAGCCCCTTTTGCGTGAGCGGTTAATTTCTGACCATAGTGCTGGCATCAGCAAAATAGCGACCCATTGCACCGTGTAAACCAATTTTTTCCAGAACACGAAGTTCCCCTGCCGTTTCTACACGCTCGGCTATCAGCGGCAAATTAATCTGGCGAGTGGCCCAGTAAATGGCCTCAATAAAGAGTTTTTTATCGTCTTCGCTATCAATATTACGAATATAACTGCCGTCGACTTTAATCCAGGCCAGGCCCCATTGCGGTAAATTTCCGATAAGGTGAAAGCGTCCGCCAAAGTGCTGAATGCCAAGACGACATCCCAGCTCCTTAAGGCGACTTACCAGAATATTTACGCGCTCGGCATCGGGAAGTTCATTTTCATCCAGCTCAAGCGTCAGGCGCGAGGCCAGCTGTGGCGCGTTCTTCAGCGGTTGCAGGAGCGCATTCAGGCTCTGGTCGTCCGCAACGCTGGCTCCGCTGATACTTAATGCGAGCGGTTTGACCGTTTTTTCCATCTCACGCAACGTCTGCCGTAACATTACGATGTCCATCCGGCGACTGAGATCCAGGCGATGGATCCACGGCATGAAACGTCCGGCCGGCACAAGCTCTCCCTCCTGGGTACGGATACGCGCAAGGATTTTATGGTGCAGGACGCTTTGCGTGTTGCTGCACTGATAGACGGGCTGTGAGAAGAGTTCGAATGCCCCGTCGGTGAGCACCTTGTCCAGCCGGGTAAACCAGCTGTGGTGGTCTTCTTCGTTGTCGCTGACGGATGCCGTCTCCTGGCTTGCAAAGACACGCATTTCGGTTTCTGCCATAGCCAGCGCCTGATCCGCCTGCATCAGCAGCGTCTGCGGCTTATCACCCACCTGAAAAGGGACAATGGAAAAATGGGCCACCGGGCTTACGTCGCTCATTCCGGTTTCTGACAGCGCTTTAAGCTGGGTGCTGAGGCTGTTGCTGAGATTTTCCAGCTCCTGCGAGAGGATGTGCGGCGCAATAATGGCAAATTCCCCGCCCCTTACACGCGCGAGAAAGCCTTCATGATGAAAATAGCGGCTCTGTAAGCCGTTGAGGATCTCCGCCACTGCGGTCAGCAATTGATCGGTCTTCGCGCCGCCGAGCCGCTGGTTCAGCCCCATCAAATCCTGCACCCGCAAAAGCATCAGGTGGCCCGGAGCATTTTCTTCATCGCTCAGGCGCGACTGTAGCTGCATATCGAAGGCGCGGCGGTTGAAAAGACCGGTCAGGCTGTCGTGATAGGCCTCCTGACGTAAAGACTCACTGCGCTGCGCCTGTTCGCTGAACAGCACTTTAAGCTGCGTTACCATCAGGTTGGTCGCCTCAACCACCCGGCGCAGCTCCGGGGTTTTCGGCAGCGCAGGCATATGAAGAAATTCACGACGGCAGATGGCCATCGCCTGACCCACGATATAATTGAGCGGTTTCAGAAGCCGACGCAGCAGTAACGTCACCCCAAAAATGCCTATCAGACTACAGCCCGTCAGCCATAAAAAGCTGGCGACCATACTGTCCCACAAGCGGGCGAGCGCAAACATCGGGTGGCTGACCACTTCCACGCGGGCAACCTGGGTCCAGCCGCGCATGACGATGGCATCCCCAACGCCAGGGCTCAGGTTAACCAGCCGGACGAACCACTGAGGTACGCGGGCGCTTTGCGGCGTATCGCTGCGTTCGATAAGGGGTTTATTGGTTTTAATATCGACCACGCGGATACGATAAAAATAACCGCTGTCGAAGATGGAGTTCACCATCAGCTCGGTCATGGTCGGGTCGTCAATATTGGTGGTCAGCGACAACCCCAGGGCCGTCGCGGCATCCTGCGCATGGGCGCTTAACTGGTTACGGTATTGTTCTCGCGAACTTTCCAGGGTCACAAAAAAATTACCGCAGAAAATGACGAGCGTAAATAAACAGATGCCGATCAGGAGCTGCTTATAAAGAGACATGTCCACATCCTATTCATTAATTACAAATCCTTCTGCACGCATTTTGGTGAGAAGATCCTGCCAGCGGGAGAGTCGTTTACTGTCGCCCACACGTTTGTTACCGCCCGTTTGCGGCAGCCACAGCCCTTCCCCGTTAAAGGCGTACACCGGGAGGAGATCAGGTCGCTGCGAGGCAGGCAAAATAGCGGTTTTCAGGTTGTCCAGCACCAGCGGGACAGCATCAGGCGTGGAGTACCAGGTCACTACCATATGCGCCTGGTTAAGCGTGAGCGCTTTTACGTAAGTAATACGCAGCTGGTTAGCGGGCACGCCCATCTCGCGCAGGGTGAAATATTTCGCCAGCGCAAAATCCTCGCAGTCCCCCGCCCCTTTACGTAAAAATTCAATTGGCGTTGCCCAGTAATCCTGCTGTTTCCAGACGACAATATCATCCTTGAAGGCCATTCTTGCGTTAAAAAACCGGTTAACCAGATTCAGTTTTTCATGAATCGAGGCCGGAGGCGGATCCCTTAATAACGTGACCCATTCAGCAATACGTTGCTTCGCCGCAGGGGTCGCCGGGCCATAGAGCTTTTCAGTGCGAAGCGTAATGGCGTTAAAGTCCCAACCGGCACCAAGTCCGGTGGAGAAGATCAACACTGCCGTCAGCAGGACGAATACACTGCGACGGCAAGCACTACGCTGAGGGAAAAGCCACCGGCCCATGCGTTAAGGCATCCCGGCTATGCGGCTAACGAGTCGAATCAGTCGTTTCAAGGGGCTCACCTTCAACCGCCAGCTCGCGCCAGCGTTTACGATACGCAATATAGCCTGAAAGGTAATGCTCAACGTCGTCTATTCGCACACGGTAGCTGTGGTGACGAATAAAAAAGCTACCGACAATTCGGGCAGGAGCTTTGAAAAAGAGAGCCAGTTCCGGCCAGAAAAAGCCATTTGCGAGGTAGCGGGCGCGCGTTTCCAGCGCCTGATTGAACGCAGTCATATCAAAACCGTCCAGCAGATGCCGGTGCGGAGTGGTCGCCAGCCGGGCAATCATGCGCGAGGCCGCCATCATCAGCTCCAGCAGCGTGGGATAGGTGGTGATGCGCGTCTGCACAAAGGTAAGATGATCGCGCACATTATCCAGCCCAAACTGGTAATAGCGCGCCAGCGGACGGTAAAGCGTGAGCTCATTTACGCAGTAACTAAGCCAGTGATCGTGCGCCTGCCAGTGTTTTTGTTCGATGAAATAGTCCATCGCCCGTTCCACCATTGCGAGCCACTGCGGGGCTTTCGTCAGCCCATAGAGCCGCATCAGGGCGAAAGCGGCTTCGCCATCATAATAGATGATGCGATACGCAGACTTCAGCGAGAGATCAGGTGCATTCAGCACATGCACAAAGCCGCCGGTTGCGGGGTCCTGCATGTAGCCTATCCCCGTTGCCAGCCGTGCCATCGGCTCAAGGAAGCGCGATGAACCGGTAAGCTCAGTGTATTTCGCCATTGCCAGAATGCACACGGCATTCCCGCCGAGCTTGATCTCCTCGCCGGTATCCACAAGAAAATCAGCGCGGGTGCCATCGGGCAACGTAAAGGTGCGAATAAACATCGAGCAGAGCGCGTCAAGGGCGCGTTCAATCGCAGTGAAATGTGCGGGCTGCTGCGTCACTTCCCACCCTTCGAGCAGCGCATAGGTCGAACTGGCATGGCGCAGAGCGTTATAGGTCGGGATCGCGCGGTCAAAACAGGGGAACCAGCCGTAGTGGTAGCGTCCCGATGCGGTGACCTGGCGTGCCAGGTAATCCGTTGCGCAGTGAATCATGGGATCAAGCGCCTGCGTCTGCCAGTGTGGCAACTGCCGGTAGCCGCTGTTACGCCCTTCGGACTCAATGGTATACACCTGCTCGCCGTCGCAAAACAGCGCACGCGTGGTAAATCGCCATACGGTCTGGTCGGGCTGCACAGGCCATTGCACTAACGCGCCGAAACGGCGACGGGAAAAATGGGCAAGGTTAGTCGGGTTAGGCGTAGCCACACCGTGGTCGCCGTTATAGAGCAGGGCGTTGGCGGCGATTTCCTGCTCCAGCATCGCATAGCGAAAGCCAGGATCCAGACTCAGTCCGAAGCGAAAATAGTTGCGTTTGGTTTTTGCCAGTCGGGCCTCAAGATCATCCCAGCGTAGCGCATCCACCCTGTCCACCACATCTACCCGTAGCCAACAGGGTTCGATGCCACGTTTGTTACGCCACTGCTGCAACAACCGTGCGCCCTGCTGCCAGGCAAGCTCGGCGGTCTCCCCGTAACCCTGCACGACATGGGCGCGACTTTTACCGTCTGAAGCACTAAAGAAGATGATCCAGGCCGGGCGGAGCGGCGATGCGGTGGCGCACGCCAGGGTGCTGATGACCGGGCGGGTTTGCGCAAGTAAGTGACTGAGAGACATATGACTCCTTAATTGCGCCCGATAAAAGCTGGCCCTCAAAATCCTTTCATCATAATAACATTATGAATGCGTGGTTGTGTATTCTGTATATCTATATCTTTCCCCCTGAGGCGATATCGTGAAGGGATATCACATACTCTTTTTTCTGCTCATGTTCGCAGTTTCTGCTCATGCCGATACGCCATTGCTCTGGAATCAGAAAGCCAGCAGGCAGCACTGTCCGGTGGGAGATGATGCGGTATGGGTGACCTACGCAGGCGGTGCGGCCTGCATTCGCTACTTCAGCGCAGGCGATATGCAGGCCTCACCGCGGGTGCTGGTTATTCTGAAAGGTGACCGTGTCTCACTGATTGCGCGTCCTCCAGAGAGCATTCCGGCCAATACCGTACAGGCGCAGCGCAAGCAGGCCGAGGCCATTATGCGCCGGAGCGGATTGCCCACCGTCATTATCGCCCGACCCGGCACGTATGGCTCCAGCGGCAACCATTACCGTCGCCGCCAGCAGGAGGAGTTCCTCGCGCTCAATGCTGCACTGGATGCCATTAAAGCGCGCTACAACATTCAGCGTATCATCCTCAGCGGGCACAGCGGCGGCGCCACCGCAGCCTCAGCGCTGCTCGCCCTGGGTCGCCGGGATATTGATTGCGCCATACTGGCCTCCGGGGCCTGGGGGTTACTGGAACGGGCCGAGCGCCAGCGCCAGGAGCGCGGCGAGCCGTCAGCGCCAACCCTTGACGGCACCGGGCTGGCCCACCCCTGGGATCCCCTGGATCACATTGGCGGCATTGTGACCGATCCTGCCCGACTTATCCTGGTCATCGGAAATCCAGAGGACACTGTCACCCCGTTCGATTTGCAAACACGTTTTGCCGACGCGCTGCGCAGGCAGGGTCATCAGGTCAGGCTTCTGACGCGACCCGCCGTTGCGCCAGCGTTTCATAATCTTAAAGGTAACCCCGGCGTTAACGCCGTCGCCCTTTGCCCTGCGCCCCGAGCAGCCGGTTTACCATCAGGAACACGACCATGAGCCAGAAATCAGCCTCCTCACCCCGCGCGCGTGCTCGTCTGCCGGGCTGGACCGCCGCCGAACTCGCGCAGTTGCTGCCGGGCAGCAGGTGGCTCGCTAAGCCCGGCCCCGACTGGCACACGGGGGATATTGCCATTTTGCATGAGAAGGCGACCCCTCCCCTGCCCTGCCTGTTTGTCGCCATCGATGCCGATACCTGGCACCGTGGCTCAGGCAATACCGGCATCTACGCCGGTTGGGATGACACGCACACTACCCTGGCGCAGCACGCCTCAGCTTACTGCGGGGCTATCGTTCAGCGCCCCGTCGCCGGTTTGCCTGCGGATTTCCCTCAACTGATTACCGATGACAGTTACCAGGCACTTCACCTACTGGCGGAAGAGGCGCGGCGGCGGATGAACGGCAGGCTGGTAGCCATCACCGGTACTGTGGGGAAAACCTCCACCAAAGCAATGCTGCACGGGATTTTGGCGGGCAGCCGGACGGTGGTGGCAAGTCGTGGCAATCACAACACCCGCACGGGGGCCTCGGTAACCCTGGCCAGAGCCATTGGCGACCCCGACGCCGTGGTTATGGAAGTCGCCCTCTCAGCCCTGTGGATGCGTAACGGCGGCATCGGCCCGCGCATTAAGCCGCACATCGTCATCGTGACGGAAATAGGTTTGACCCAGGTGGGGAAAAACGTCAGCACCCTGCAGGACGTGGCACGCTTCAAGTCACGCATCAGCCACGGTCTTATTCCCGGCGGCGTTGCTATTTTGAATCGCGATATGGCGGAATACCAGACCGTGGCGGCGGGGGTCGCCCGGGATGGGGCGCGTATCATCAGCTATGGTTTTGATGCGACAGCCCAGGTACGCATCATCAGCATGGAGCCCGATGGCCAGGGAAGCGTTATTACGCTTTTGTTTCATCAGCAGACAGTGCGTTACCGGCTGGCAGTGCCAGGCAAAGGAGGCGCGCTCAATTCGGTGGCCGCGCTGATCGCAGCCGATCTGCTTGGGGTAAGCCAGGCGCAGGTTATCGCCGGTCTTGAGGCTTATCGTAGTGATAAGCAGCATATGCACATCACCCCGCTGTCGCTGCCAGACGGGGGGGAGATCACCTTAATCGATGATAGTTACAATGCTGAATATCTCTCGATGCGTAATGCGTTCGGGGTGGTGGCAGAGCGTGCCCGCGATACCGGCGGCCGTGTTGTGGCCCTGCTCGGACGCATTGTGAATCTGGGCGATAAAGCCGATGAGATCCACCGCTCGCTTGCCGCTCCCTTGATGGAAACGGGGTGCCAGCAGGTGTTTTTGCACGGCGAAGAGATGGCGGCGTTACAGGGCGCACTCCCTCCGGCGCGGCAGGGCGGGCACTTTCTCACTGCCGGTGCGCTGGTAGACGCCGCAGCGCCGGCGTTGCGCGCCGGCGATATTGTACTGGTCAAAGGCAGCGTAAGGCATTCCGACTTCGGTCAGGTTGTCGGGCTGCTTAAAACACGGCTCGCCACAACGCCTCCTTCCACCAGCGATACAACGGCGCGCCTGCTGATCAATCTCACCACCGGTGAGCCACGGATTGCTGAGCAGGCAGACAGCCCTTTTACGCCGCACTACTTTAGTCAATTGTTACTGGCCTGCTGCGTTGCCGGGCGGCTGGTAAACAAAACCGTGACGCTGGAGACCGCCATCAGCGTGCGGGAGATTGCGCCTGACATTCTCAAAGGCCACCCGGCGCTCGGCTTCCAGCGGGCAGGCACATACCCTCTCAAGTCGCTCCTGCAAGGGATGCTGCTGCATAACGCCTGCGATGCCGCCATTAATCTGGCAGAGCACCTTGCCGGCAGCAGCGCCAGCGCGCTTGGCCTGCTGCGTACCCAGTGTGCCAGCCTCAATATGACGCAAACGCACGTCAGTAACGTATCGGGACGCAGCCGCCGCGGTCAGCACACGACGCTTAAAGATGTGGCAACACTGCTGCGGCATTTCGCTTTGCGCTACCCCCATTTTTTGCCGTGGTTTAGTGAAAGTGAAGCGGTCATTGGTGAACGTCTCTATCGCAAAAGCGGTAATTTGCAGAGCGACGGCAGCGCGTGGGGGCAGTTCAGTGCGGGAAGCTGGGGGTTTGCCCTGCAGTGGTTCGCAGGAGAGCTGTGGCTGGCTGGTGTGGCAGGGGCGAGTGACGCTTTCCATCTCGACTATCTGCTGGATGAACTGCTGGCCGATGTCGATGCCGCCTCCCCTGTTTCGACCGTGGGGCCCGCCACTCGACAGCTTCATAAACCTGCCGCCACGCTCACGTTTTTGGGGGATACTTACTTTGGTGAGTGGTATACCCGTAAACGACAGGCCCGGGGCATTGATGATGCGCTACAGCGCTACGGTTACGACCACAGCTTCGCGGCCATTGCCCCTTTATTACGGGGCAGTGATATTACCATCGCCAACCTTGAAGCGGCACTGGCCACGGATTTAAGCGCGAGCCTTGCAGGCCGTAAACCTTTCTGCCTGACAGGTGATCCCGATGCCACCGTCACGGCCCTGGTGAAACAGGGGATTAGCGCCGTGGCGCTGGGAAATAATCACGTCATGGATGCAGGCCTGCCGGGGCTGCAACAAACGCTGTCAGCGCTGGATAAGGTTGGCATCAGTTGCCTGGGGGCTGGTCTGAACGCCCGGCAGGCGCACGCGCCGCTGGTGATAACCGTCGGGGGACAGACCTTTAAGATTTACAGTGCCTACTGGTACAGAGAGTACATGGAACGAGACTGCGCGTTTTATGCCCGTGCGCGTCGCCCGGGTGTGGCCTGTTTAAGCGGTGGGCTGGAGAGGCTTTTACGTGAAGAGAAGGCCTCAGAACAGCCGGCAACGACCATCGTGCTTGCCCACTGGGGAGTGGACTACCGCCGGACCACCTCCGCACAGCGGGCGCTGGCGCAACGGCTTACCCGCGCGGGGGCCGATTTGATCATCGGCTCAGGGCCACATATGCCAGGTGAAGCTGTCCAGTTGGGGCAAAGCCTGGTGGTTTATAGCATCGGTAACGCTGTTTTCAACAGTAACGGCGAGTTCAGGGAGCGCGGTGCACCGCCGTATGGTTTTATTGCCCGCTTACAGGTGGGTGCCGGCACGCCACAGCTCCAGCTGTTGCCCATTTTTACCGATAACAGACAAACTTTCTGGCAGCCGCGCCCGGTCACCGAGGAGGAGTTTACAGACCTCCTCGCAGAACTTACCGCGCAGGGGATGCTTCTTAAAAAAGAGGGGCAGACCGGGGAAGGATGGTCTGCCCGCACGGTGAATAACGAGCATATGCTGACGCTTTCACTGGATACTCGTTTTGGCAAAAGCTGAAGACAGATGGCATCCGGCCTGGTGCTGCTAGCGCATCAGGAGTTGTGCGGTGACCTCATCACTTTTAGCCTGTAACCGCGTAAGCCAGGCCGGGACCTCGTCACTGGTACATTGCAGTACTATGCAATAGCCCTCAATCCAGACGTTGGTCCCCTGGTCAGCAAACTGGCGTTCAAAAAGCATGCGCCACTCATCACCCGGCATCCCTTCCAGTTCAAAATACTTCAGTGCTCCGTTTCCGCGCAGCACGCGATACTCATCCAGCCCCAATATTTTCATTGTTTTATCCTTAACAAAGAACGTCCGAATCATACCCCTTTACATTGTGTTGAAATGTACCCTTAAGAAAAAAACGGTTTCAGGCCAACTTAACGAAAACTTCCAGCGTTTCTGGCTTTTATTGACTGAGGGCGTCGAGGTTGAAGAGGGAAGCCACAGGCGCAGGGGTGGAGTAAGATTCGCCTGAATTAACGAGAAATTGTGCGAGAGATCACGAAATAGCCTTATGAATCAAGGCTGAAAATGTCAGGTTTCAGGGATGTTAAAACGCGTCGCTGAACGGCCATTTATTACGCCGCGAAATCAAAGTGTCGCCAAAGCCCGACAGTGCGTAAGTGACGGAAATTATTTAAGAAAAATGCCCTTGTAAGCCTCCATTTTTAAGCGTACATTAGCCCCCGTTTGGCGCAGATAGCGCCATAAATTCTGAGATGGAGCTGTGGCCAGAAGGGAGAAAATTCCCATTTTCACTTTGGCGTAGTTTCACCTCTCTATACTCAGTCCTGATCTGGTCATGAATGCATACCTCGGGTATGCGGAGCGATGAACTGTGAAATATTTCTTTATGGGCATTTCGGTGATGGTCATTGTGTGGGCCGGCACGTTCGCCCTGATGATCTGAGCAACGACGCAGCACGAAAAAATAACAGGAGCCTTCTGGCTCCTGTTTTCATTTGTCTTCTCGCTACGCCGTGGTATCAGGGCTGATTCGCCTCTTCCGAGGCCGCTTTCCCGGAGGCTGGCAGTAAGCCATCTGCACGGAACATAGCTTTTATCCCGCGTACCGCCTGGCGAATACGATCGCGGTTTTCTATCAGGGCAAAGCGCACATGGGTGTCACCATAATCGCCAAAACCGATGCCCGGAGAGACGCAGACTTTCGCCTCCTGAAGCATTTTTTTGGCAAATTCCAGTGAGCCCATCGCAGCGTAGGGTTCCGGAATTTTTGCCCAGACATACATCGACGCTTTTGGCATCTCGACCATCCACCCCGCTTCGTGCAAGCCTTTAACCAGCACATCGCGACGACGCTTGTACTGGGCGGCAATATCACGCACGCACTGCTGATCGCCCTCAAGCGCTGCGATTGCCGCCACCTGCAACGGCGTAAAGGTGCCGTAATCGTGGTAGCTTTTAATACGCGCAAGCGCATTGACCAGGGTTTTATTACCTACCATAAAGCCGATACGCCAGCCTGCCATGTTGTAGCTTTTTGACAGGGTGAAAAATTCTACCGCAACATCACGCGCGCCCGGCACCTGCATAATCGACGGTGCTTTCCAGCCGTCATAAACGATATCGGCGTAAGCCAGATCGTGTACCACCAGCACATCATAACGTTTGGCCAGCGCCACCACTTTTTCGAAGAACGACAGTTCGACACACTGCGCGGTGGGGTTGGAGGGGAAACCCAGAATCATCATTTTGGGCTTCGGGTAACTCTCGCGAATAGCGCGTTCCAGTTCGTTGAAGAAATCGACACCCTCCACCAGGGGAACGGAACGGACCTGCGCGCCGGCAATGACCGCACCGTAAATGTGGATTGGGTAGCTGGGGTTGGGCACCAGTACGGTATCGCCATGATCCAGAGTGGCCAGCATCAGGTGTGCCAGCCCCTCTTTTGAACCTATGGTGACAATGGCTTCCGTTTCCGGGCAGATATCAACGTCATACCGCTCCTGATACCAGCGGGAAATGGCGCGGCGCAGACGCGGAATACCGCGTGAGGTCGAATAGCCGTGCGTATCCGGACGCTGAACAACGGTGCAGAGTTTTTCAACGATATGGGGCGGCGTCGCACCATCAGGGTTCCCCATGCTGAAGTCGATAATGTCTTCGCCGCGCCGACGCGCAGCCATTTTCAGTTCAGCGGTGATATTAAATACATAAGGGGGGAGACGATCGATACGCGTGAAACGGCGTTCAGGACTGAATTCAGCCATAGATTCCTCAGATTAACGTTAGCGCCCGGACCGTCCGAGCGACGCTGCCACGATGGTGGCGTCCTAAGAAAATAGCCTGAAAAAAAAGCGGCTGTCGAGAGGAAATGAAAAAATAATGCCGTCTGGTAAAAGAGGAAGAGTAATCATCACGAATTAAGAATGATGGCGTGTTAAATCGCTGGTTGCATTAAAAAATTAACATATTGATATCATTAAATTTACACATTAACTGCCCATTTTCCGACGGAACCCAGAAAATCGCACGCCTGACCACAATCCCCTTTTAAGGAAGTGGTTTTTCCTCATTGCATCACTGGCGCACTTAACTGGTCATCTGCACTGATGTTTTTTATCATAGCTTTTTCACGCTTTTTACATGGGTTTTCCGTGCACGAAATATTCAACATGCTGTTGGCGGTGTTCGATCGCGCGGCGTTGATGCTGATCTGCCTCTTTTTTCTGATCCGCATCCGTCTCTTTCGCGAGTTGCTGCATAAAACAGCCCACACGCCAAAAGAGCTGCTGGCCGTTACGGCTATCTTCTCCCTCTTTGCCCTCTTCAGCACCTGGTCCGGCGTGCCGGTTGAAGGGTCGCTGGTCAATGTGCGCATTATCGCCGTGATGTCCGGCGGGATCCTTTTTGGCCCCTGGGTGGGGATAATCACCGGCGTTATCGCCGGGATCCATCGCTATCTGATTGATATCGGTGGCGTGACCGCCGTGCCCTGTTTAATCACCAGTATTATTGCCGGCATTCTGTCGGGATGGATAAATATTAAGATCCCGAAAACCAGGCACTGGAGCGCGGGCATTATCGCCGGAATGTTATGCGAGACCCTGACTATGACCCTGGTGGTTATCTGGGCACCGACCACAGCGCTGGGGCTGGATATTGTCTCAAAAATCGGTGTGCCGATGATTCTGGGGAGCGTTTGCATCGGCTTGATTGTTCTGCTGGTGCAAAGTGTGGAAGGTGAAAAAGAGGCCATCGCCGGGCGGCAGGCGAAACTGGCGCTGGATATTGCCAATAAAACGCTGCCGCTCTTTCGCAATGTTAATAACGCCTCGTTGCGCAAGGTCTGCGATATTATCCGCCGCGATATTGATGCAGACGCTGTCGCCATTACCAATGTTGACCATGTACTGGTTTACGTCGGCGTCGGTGAAGATAATTATCATGATAATGACGATATTATCAGCCCTACCACCAGACAGGCGATCGACAGTGGCGAAATCATTATAAAAAACAATGACGAAGCACATCGCACGCCGGAAATTCACTCCATGCTGGTCATTCCGTTATGGGAACAGGGTGTCGTTACGGGCACGCTGAAAATTTATTACTGTCACGCGCATCAGATAACTTCGTCGCTTCAGGAAATGGCGGTGGGCCTGTCGCAAATTATCTCCACTCAACTGGAAGTCTCTCGCGCTGAACAACTTCGTGAAATGGCCAATAAGGCCGAGTTACGCGCCCTGCAGAGTAAAATTAATCCCCATTTTCTGTTTAATGCATTGAACGCTATATCGTCGTCCATTCGCCTTAATCCGGACACCGCCCGTCAGCTTATTTTTAATTTGTCGCGCTATTTGCGTTATAACATTGAATTAAAAGATGATGAGCAAATCGACATTCAGAGAGAGCTGTATCAGATTAAAGACTATATAGCGATTGAGCAGGCGCGCTTCGGCGATAAGCTCACCGTTATTTACGATATTGATGAAGAAGTGCGTTGCGTCATCCCCAGTCTGCTTATTCAGCCGCTGGTAGAAAACGCCATTGTGCATGGTATTCAGCCCTGTAAAGGTAAAGGCGTGGTGACCATCAGCGTGGCGGAGTGCGGTCGGCGTGTACGCGTTGCCGTACGCGACACCGGAAACGGCATTTCGCCAGAGATGATTGCCCGCGTTGAAGCCAATGAGATGCCCGGTAATAAAATTGGCCTGCTTAACGTTCACCAGCGGGTGAAATTACTCTATGGCGAAGGGCTACACATTAAGCGCCTTTCGCAAGGCACCGAAATCGCCTTTTATGTTCCCATGCATGCTACACCCGCTGCGGTGGCCGCAACCTTGTTGCCCTGAGAGATTAATGAATGAAAGCCATCATTGTTGAAGATGAAATACTGGCTCAACAGGAGCTAAGCTGGCTGGTTAAAGAGCACAGCCAGATGGAAATTGTGGGCACTTTTGATGACGGCCTGGATGTGCTGAAATACCTGCAACACAATAAAGTCGACGCCATATTTCTGGATATCAACATCCCGTCTCTGGATGGTGTTCTGCTGGCGCAAAACATCAGCCAGTTTGCCCATAAGCCGTTTATTGTGTTTATTACCGCATGGAAAGAACATGCGGTTGAGGCGTTTGAGCTTGAAGCCTTTGACTATATTCTGAAGCCCTATCAGGAGTCGCGGATTATCAGCATGCTGCAAAAGCTGGAAAGCGCCTGGCAACAACAAACCGGAGCGGTCAGCCAGCCGGCGCTACGTGAAAACCTGACGATTAATCTGGTGAAAGATGAGCGCATTATTGTCACCAGTATCCATGATATTTATTACGCTGAAGCCCATGAAAAACTCACCTTCGTCTATACGAAGCGGGAATCGTTCGTAATGCCCATGAATATCACGGAGTTTTGCAGCAAACTTCCCGCCTCGCATTTTTTCCGTTGTCACCGCTCATATTGCGTCAATCTGGATAAGATTCGCGAGATTGAACCCTGGTTTAACAATACCTATATCGTGCGGCTGCGGGACCTTGATTTCCAGGTGCCCGTCAGCCGCAGTAAAGTCAAAGAGTTCAGGCAGTTAATGCATCTTTAGAGGTAAAAACCCAGCGTCTGACGCAGGTGCGCGCCTGCGCCCAGCAGGCCTGGATTGTCATGAACGATCAGGTAGACCGGAATGTCCTGAACGTAGGATTTAAAGCGCCCTTTATCTTCAAAGCCGCCACGAAAGCCCGAGGCGGTGAAAAAGTCGAGGAAACGTGGCACGATGCCGCCCGCGATGTAAACGCCACCAAACGTACCGAGCGTGAGCGCCAGATTACCGCCGAAACGGCCCATGATGACGCAAAAGAGGGACAAGGCACGACGACAATCAGTGCAGCTGTCAGCCAGCGCACGTTCCGTGATGTCTTTCGGTTGCAGGTTTTCCGGCAGGCGACCATCCGATTTAACAATAGCCCGGTACAGATTGATAAGGCCAGGGCCCGACAGCACGCGTTCAGCTGAAACGTGGCCGATTTCTGCCCGCAGCTCTTCAAGGATAATCCCCTCTTCTTCGCTGTTCGGCGCGAAGTCAACGTGCCCGCCTTCGCCAGGCAGACTGACCCAGCGTTTATCCACGTGCACCAGATGGGCTACGCCCAGCCCGGTACCGGCGCCGTAGACGGCAATAGGTTTGCCTTCCACCGCATCTTTTCCCCCAAACTGAATCAGATGATCTTTATCAAGCATCGGAATGGCCATGGAGACGGCGGTAAAGTCGTTAATAATTTCTAAGTGCGCGAAACCAAGGTTAGCTTTCATCTCCTGAACAGAGAAAGCCCAGGTATGGTTGGTCATCGCCACCCAGTCCCCGGTAATGGGGCATGCAATGGCAATGCAGCCATCTTCAACACTGACCTTATGCTCTTCAAGGTACACACGTACCACGGCCTCAAGGCTTGGATAATCCAGACCAGAATAGGTTTTTGCCCGGGAAATGATGCCGCTGTCGACATCGCACAACGCAAGTCGCGCATTGGTGCCGCCCACATCCCCTACTAAAGCATATTTTGTCATTCTTTTATGGCTCCGCTAAAGTCAGAATAAATCTTTGGCACACTGTAAATTCAAGGCGCTGTAACAACAACGACCATAGCATGAGTGCCCCATGATTATCGATCTGCGTCACATATTAACGTAACGATTTCCGTAGCGTGTGCACTTACCTTTTTTTGTAACGCGTAAAGTGATGCCGTTAATCGGCCTAAAGGAAACGAGTATGCTTCATCCGCGCGCCAGAACCATGTTGTTACTGGCCCTCCCTGCCCTGGCAATAGGTGTCGCTTCCAGTTTAGTGCTCCTGCTGGTTATGAAGATAGCCTCTGCACTGCAACAGCTTCTCTGGCAGCACCTGCCCTATCGGATGGGTTTTACGCCGGACGCCCCCTTCTGGGTCGTACTGGTACTGACACTGACCGGTATCGCGGTCGGGATGGTGATTCGTTTTAGTAAAGGTCAGGGTGGGCCGGACCCTGCAAGTGAACCGCTGATTGGTGCCCCTGTGCAGGTCTCCGCCCTGCCGGGGCTTACGGCTGCGCTTATCATCGGTCTTGCCGGCGGGGTAAGCCTTGGTCCTGAACATCCAATCATGGTGCTGAATATTGCCCTTGCCGTTGCGCTCGGTGGCAAACTTTTCCCACGCGTCGCCCCGCTGGACTGGACCATTCTCGCCTCAGCCGGAACCATAGGCGCCCTGTTTGGCACCCCGGTTGCAGCCGCACTTATTTTTTCCCAGACCCTTAATGCCAGCAATGACGTGCCCTTATGGGATAAACTGTTTGCGCCACTCATGGCGGCGGCGGCAGGGGCATTGACCACCAACGTTTTCTTTCAGCCGCATTTCTCTTTGCCCATAGCCCATTACACGCAGCTGCATGTCGTTGATATTTTTAGCGGTGCGGTGGTTTGCGCTATCGCCATAGCACTCGGCATGGTCGCCGTCTGGTGTATGCCTCGCTTGCATCAGCTGATGCAGCGCATTAAAAACCCGGTCATCGCATTAGGCATCGGTGGCTTCGTGCTGGGGGTACTGGGGGTTATCGGCGGGAATATCACTCTGTTTAAAGGGCTGGAGGAGATGCAGCAAATGGCCTTTTCCCAGACCTTTACGGTGACGGATTATCTTCTCTTCGCGGTCGTGAAGCTGGCCGCGCTGGTGGTCGCAGCAGCCTGTGGTTTCAGAGGCGGGCGTATTTTCCCGGGGGTATTCGTTGGCGTGGCGCTGGGCCTGATGCTCCATGAACATGTGGAAGCGGTTCCGGCAGCGATAACCGTCTCCTGTGCCATTCTCGGTATCGTGCTGGTGGTCACTCGCGATGCCTGGCTCAGCCTGTTTATGGCCGCCGCAGTCGTGCCTGACACCTCTCTGCTTCCTCTGCTATGTATCGTTATGCTGCCCGCGTGGGTACTGCTTGCCGGTAAGCCGATAATGATCGCTCCCCGGAAAAATTAGCTGCGCCATGCTGAATATTTTTCCCGTGGATAAGCGGCAAGGGCCACTCTGGTGTAAGCTCAACCCTGCTTTTATGTAAACGTATACACCAAAAAAATAAGGGTACCGGAATGGTTTATCAGGCTGATGAAGCACGTTACCAGCGTATGGATTACCGCCGTTGTGGCGACAGCGGTTTGAAACTTCCGGCAGTATCGCTGGGGTTATGGCATAACTTTGGCGATGCAACGCTGATTGAAAACAGTCGCCAGTTGCTTCGCCATGCTTTCGATCTGGGCATTACCCATTTCGATCTTGCTAATAACTATGGTCCACCGCCAGGTTCGGCAGAGCGTAACTTTGGTCGCCTCCTGCAGGAGGACTTTCTGCCCTATCGCGATGAACTGATTATCTCAAGCAAAGCCGGTTACACCATGTGGGACGGCCCTTACGGTGACTGGGGCTCACGTAAATACCTGATTTCCAGCCTTGACCAGAGCCTTCGCCGCATGGGGCTTGAGTATGTTGATATCTTTTATCATCATCGCCCGGATCCGCAAACGCCGCTCAAAGAGACCATGCGCGCGCTGGATCACGTGGTACGCCAGGGCAAAGCACTCTATGTGGGACTGTCCAACTATCCGGCGGATCTGGCGCGCCAGGCAATTGATATACTGAATGATTTAGGCACCCCCTGCCTGATTCATCAGCCAAAATATTCCCTGTTTGACCGCTGGGTAGAAGATGGTCTGCTGGACGTGCTTGCTGAGAAAGGGGTCGGCAGTATTGCCTTTTCACCGCTTGCCGGAGGCCAGTTGACTGACCGCTATCTCAACGGCATTCCAGCGGATTCCCGTGCCGCCAGCGGCAGTCGGTTCCTGAATCCGGATCAACTGACAGAAGAGAAACTGGCCATCGTGCGTCAGCTCAATGATATTGCAGCAAAACGTGGGCAAAAACTTTCACAAATGGCGCTGGCCTGGGTGCTGCGTGGCGACAGAGTGACCTCCGTACTGATCGGGGCGAGCAAGACCAGCCAGTTGGATGATGCGGTGGGTGCGATGGCGAACCGTCATTTCAGCGCTGCCGAGTGTGAAGCTATCGATGCTCTGCTGGCAGAGGCCCGCTGATCGCATTTTAGCAAAAAATGCTGTCACCCCGGATTTAGGAGTTGTGCCGAAGATGCGGGGTAAAACGTTACATAATATTGCTGCAACAGACCCGTTCGTGAAGGAGAAAACTATGTTCAGGTCACTTATTCTTGCAGCAGCATTAACCGTGTTTTCCCCTCTGGTCACCAGTGTCGCCCATGCGGGCGAAATCACGCTGCTGCCCTCAATCAAGTTACAGATTGGCGACCGCGACAATTATGGTAACTATTGGGATGGTGGTCGCTGGCGCGATCGTGATTACTGGGGCCGTCATTATGAATGGCGTGATAATCGCTGGCGTCCGCACGATCGCGGCTATCATCGCGGTTGGGATAAACGCAGCGCCTACGAGCGTGGCTACCGTGAAGGCTGGCGCGACCGTGACGATCACCGTGGCCCAGGTCGCGGTCACGGGCGGGGTCATGGACATGGGCATCATCACTAAGTAGATGATATTCACAAAAAGGAGCGCGAGCGCTCCTTTTTTATGTCGTTTATAACCCGAGCAATGTGCCCACCAGCAACCAGCCATTAAGCCCTACCACCAGTATCACTATCAGCCAGCCGGTGCGTTTCACCCAGGGCGTGTTCACCAGCTCGCCCATCAGCGTCGGATTGCTGGTGAATACCAGTAGCGGTACCAGCGCCAGCGCAATACCAAAGCTCAGCAGAACCTGGCTCATGACCAGAATTCGCGTCGGGTCCAGCCCCATTAAAATCACCACAAACGAAGGCATCATGGTGATGGTCCGACGTACCCACAACGGAATGTGAAAGCGCACGAATCCCTGCATCACCACCTGCCCTGCCAGCGTCCCTACGACGGTAGATGACAGGCCTGCGGCCACCAGACTCAAGCCAAAGATAGTTGCCGCGGCGTGGCTCAGCAAAGGCTCAAGTGTTAAATAAGCCTGGTCAAGATCGGCAACACCGGTGTGACCGTTAAAATGGAACGCGGCGGCCGCGGTGGCCATCATTGCCAGATTCACAAAACCGGCAATCGTCATGGCGATGCCGACATCCCATTTGGTCGCTGAGTAACGCTCACGACGGGTGCCGTCATGCAGATGCTGGGTTAATGAGGAGTGGAGATAAATGACATGCGGCATGATGGTTGCTCCCAGCACTCCGGCCGCGAGGAAGACAGCTTCGGTACCAGGCAGAGCCGGAATAACGATGCCTTTCATCAGCGGCGCTACCGCAGGTTGCGAGAAGACAAGCTCGACGATATAGGCCGCCGCGACAAAAAGCAGTAACCCGCCGATGACTTTTTCCAGCGGCTTTTGCCCCCGGCGTTGCAGCATTAAAATCAGGAAGGTTGCAATCCCCGTCAGTACCGCCCCCTGCAGGAGGGAGACGCCGAGGATAAGTTTAAACCCGATGGCGGCACCGATAAATTCCGCGAGATCGGTTGCCATTGCGATGATTTCCGCCTGCACCCAGTAGAACCAGACCAGCGGGCGCGGGTAATGATCGCGTATCTGTTCGGCGAGATTTTTACCGGTAGCAATTCCAAGCTTGGCTGAAAGCACCTGAATCAACATCGCCATCAGGTTTGCCCAGACGACGACCCACAGCAACTGATAGCCGAAGCTGGCACCGGCCTGGATGTTGGTAGCAAAATTACCGGGATCGATATAACCGATGGCGGCAATGAACGCCGGTCCCATTAACGCGAACCGTAATTTGCGCGCTGTACGCCCACTGCTATTCTCAACGCGACTATTGCTCATTATTTTGCCTCTAATATAGCCTTTGCTATGTTTAATGCTACCAAAATGAGAATGATTATCAAGTTCATCCAGTGTACGTTATCGTGATTTCTCTGATAGCCAGAAACGATTGAAGGACCAATGATGGTAGACGGAGGTTAAAAGCGATTGTGGGTCACACAATTCTGTTAAGAGTGTAGCATTTAAGTGCAACCTTTCACTTCTTTACTTAACATAACCGAAATGTATGTTGGATCACTAATTTTGAGTCTGGTCACAGGTCATTAATATACTGTGGGTTTGATCTCGTTTTCTTTCCTCTTGTTACATAGAATGTGCACGAAATTCCTACCCGTCTCATATTTGGAGCAAATATGTCCCGCGTTCTGCACTTTGTTCTGGCGCTTGCTGTTGTGGCGCTGCTTGCACTCCTTGTCAGCAGCGACCGCAAAAAAATACGCATTCGCTTTGTTATTCAATTGCTCGTGATCGAAGTACTGTTGGCATGGTTCTTCCTGAACTCCGACGTTGGTCTGGGTTTTGTAAAGGGCTTCTCCGAAATGTTCGAAAAACTGCTCGGGTTCGCCAACGAAGGGACAAACTTCGTCTTCGGCAAAATGAATGACGAAGGTCTGGCATTCTTCTTCCTGAAAGTACTGTGCCCGATTGTCTTCATCTCTGCGCTGATTGGTATTCTGCAACACATTCGCGTGCTGCCGGTCATCATCCGTGCCATTGGGACCGTGTTGTCCAAAGTTAACGGCATGGGCAAGCTGGAGTCTTTCAACGCCGTCAGCTCCCTGATTCTGGGTCAGTCTGAGAACTTTATCGCGTACAAAGATATTCTGGGCAAGATGTCCCGCAACCGCATGTACACCATGGCGGCAACGGCGATGTCTACCGTATCCATGTCCATCGTCGGTGCCTATATGACGATGCTGGAGCCGAAATACGTTGTCGCTGCGCTGGTTCTGAATATGTTCAGCACCTTTATCGTGCTGTCGCTGATTAACCCGTACCGCGTCGATGAAAGCGAAGACAATATTCAGATGTCCAACCTGCATGAAGGCCAGAGCTTCTTCGAAATGCTGGGCGAATACATTCTGGCGGGCTTTAAAGTGGCCATTATTGTTGCAGCGATGCTGATTGGCTTTATTGCACTGATCGCGGCTCTGAACGCCCTCTTCGCAACCGTAACCGGCTGGTTCGGTTACAGCATCTCCTTCCAGGGCATTCTCGGTTACATCTTCTATCCGATTGCCTGGGTAATGGGTGTGCCGTCTTCAGAAGCGCTGCAGGTGGGTAGCATTATGGCGACGAAGCTTGTTTCTAACGAATTTGTGGCCATGATGGATCTGCAAAAAATTGCCGCGACGCTGTCACCACGAGCAGAAGGTATTCTGTCAGTCTTCCTGGTGTCCTTCGCTAACTTCTCCTCCATCGGGATTATCGCTGGTGCGATCAAGGGCCTGAATGAAGAGCAGGGCAACGTGGTCTCTCGCTTCGGCCTGAAACTGGTTTATGGTTCGACCCTGGTGAGCGTGCTGTCGGCGTCCATCGCGGCTCTGGTACTGTAATCACGTTTCATTACGCTTAACAAAACCGGGGAATTTTCCCCGGTTTATTTTTTTAGTGGCTGCGGTTTTCCAAGCAAGTATCCCTGCAAATAATCCACCCCCGCCTGAAGCAACAGCTCCCGCTGCGCCTGAGATTCGACATACTCCGCCACCACCGTCAACGATTTAGCTTTCGCCAGCTCGCATATCGCTTTAACGATTAGCATGTCCTGCGGATCCTCGGTGATATCTCGCACGAAACAGCCATCAATCTTGATGATATCGGCCTCCAGACGTTTGAGCCGTTCAAAATTGGCGTAGCCAGTACCAAAGTCATCAATAGCTATCCTGAATCCAGCCTGACGCAAACGCTGAATGTTTTTAATACTGGTTTCAGCGTTTGAGAAGGCCTGCTCTTCGGTTACTTCGATGATGATTTCGCCGGGAGAAATAGCATAGCGAGCGCAACGTTCCACCAGCTTCTGGCCCGCATCCTCTTGCATTAAGGTAAGTGGCAAGAGATTCACTGAAAAACGGGCTGCCGGGGAGGGTGCAGGATGGGCATGCATCCACTGTAAAAGGGTCTCAAAGACATGCATATCGAAACGCAAACTGAGGTTAAAGCGGGCAATCACCGGGATAAATTGCGCCGGGCTTAGCATCCTGTTGTCACTCATCAGCCGCGTTAATATTTCGTGATAGCCATTGCCATTTGCATCCTGAATAGGTTGTGCATAGAGCACCAGCCCATTCTCATCCAGCGCGCGTTTTACCTGGTGCAGTAAATGCACACGCGCCGACGTCTGCAGGCTGACATCGCTAAGGCTGAGGGTTAACGCCATAACCTGCCGGGTCATACTGGCTTGTTCTGATAACCAGCTCAGTTGCCCTAACGTATGGTGGAGTGTCTCCCCTGCCCCGCTCATCTCCCCCCAGGAAGCGCCAAATTCCACATCCATTCCGTCGTTGTGCCAGTAAATCCGTCGACTGTTAAGATGTGCAACCATCTGATGGAGGCGCTCGACGGCACCCTCCCCCTTTAAAACCAGAATTAATTCGCTGCCAGGCAACTGAAAAAGCTGCTCTCCACGCAGCAGGAATGGCTGCAATTCCCGTGTCACGCTCCGTTTAAAATGAACCCGCATCATCATGCCGTAATGTCGGCTGAGAAATTCGAGGTTATGCATATGTAAACAGCAGACGACATTGTCCGGAACTTCTGCCAGACATAACTCCAGCGCCCGTAAGTTAGGCAGACCAGTGAGAGGGTCGGTGAGGGCCTGTTCCTGCCAGCGACGCTTTATCCACTCATTGCGATGATGAATTCTCGTCATATATATCAGACAGATGGAAAAGCAGATCAGGACTGACATAATGAAGGCCAGAGAATATTCCGTATTCACCCCTTCCAGAAAATGATGGTTATAACTCAGCAGCGTAAATGCGGAAAGTGGCCATAAAAGCATAATTAACGGATATCGTAATTTACTGACCGCAAGGGTAAAAATAATAAAAATAACCGGAACCAGATAACCGGCAATATAGTCGGATTCCGTATAAGAACAGAGAGTGCTGAGTAATGTAATAAGGGCAGAAAGCCAGGAAAAGGTAAAAAGTCGGTTCTTCTTACTTATACAGGGTTTAATGTTCGTTAACCAGAATGCACGTCCATAGCGTGGATTGAGTATCATCCGAAGCGGGTAATAGAACATCATCGTAAAGATAAGCGCAGCACAAATCAGATTCTGGATGTCGATAATAGTGTAAACAACCGATGCAGACCCAAAGTAACTGGACAGATAAACCGGGAATGAAAACCAGCGTCCGGCGATATACATCAATGCTTTTATGGCAAGCGGGGTAGCAAAACCCAGCAAAAAAATCCGTAGCCCCATGTTTTTATTAGGAATGCCATGACGCCACCTTGAACCTAATTTCCACCGTACGATGGCACATGCGGCAAATGCGGGTAGTAACTGGCAAAATAAAAGGATACTCGCCTGCATTAAAGTTAAATTTAACAGCCATTGATTAACAACAGCAAAGCTTATGATAATCGGTAAAACAGCCCGGCGACCAAATAATAATAAAACAGAAAACATGATGCTCAACGGTAACCAGGTGAGGTAAACAGGGCTGGAGTCTACTACCGCAACAGGTGAAATAATGCGTGAAAAAGGAACAATGAATAAACAAATAATTAACGCTATGATAAACGTTCTAACGTTTTTATTCATTTTCACTTTCATAGGCGCTAATTGTCACTGACTGGTCATTTTATGAGTAGGCCGGATAATAGGTTTATTCATAATGTGAAGCAAGTTGGCGGATCAATAAAGCACGCTTATTACGGTGGTTTTAACAATATGAAACTAAACAACCAACAATGAAATGAATTTACAGGAGATGGAGCGTAGAAAAACAAAAACCCCCGCGTAAACGCGAGGGTCTGAAAGTGGTGGAGCTAAGCGGGATCGAACCGCTGACCTCTTGCATGCCATGCAAGCGCTCTCCCAGCTGAGCTATAGCCCCAAATTTTCTTTACGCACCAAATTCACCTGGGATGATGATTTGGTGGAGCTAAGCGGGATCGAACCGCTGACCTCTTGCATGCCATGCAAGCGCTCTCCCAGCTGAGCTATAGCCCCATCGCGTAAAGCGTGTCGTGTTGACGGGCGGCATAATATGAATTCCCTCGCCAGGTGTCAACGGCAAAATCATATGCCTGCAATCAACCGCTGAAAAAGCAAACAACTGGAGAACATTGCGAAGCCACTCGCAGTCAGTAGTTAAACCTGTCACATTTTCTCGTAAAATGATGCTATAACATCAACGCGTAATTACCCCTACTTTGACTCTGGAAATATGATGCTCAAGGAACGAATGACGCCAGAAGAGTTAGCAAAACTCACTGGCTATAGTCGTCAAACCATAAACAAATGGGTGCGAAAAGAAGGCTGGGTGACCACACCCAAACCGGGGGTTCAGGGCGGCAAAGCTCGGCTGGTTCTGATCAATGAGCAGGTTCGGGATTTCATTCGTAATACGCAACGCGCCGGGAGTGACCTCCCCTTCTCTGTTGAACCGGCAAAAGACGCAGCGCTGGAGACGTTACTTCTCACGTTGGCCAAAGAGATGACCCGCCTGGAACAACAACAACTTTCATCACTGCTTTTGCGTGAAGGCATCACAGGATTATTGGCTCGATTAGGGATCCGCGAAAACAATTAATATGAAACTTCCAGATAAAATGACCACCGAGGAGTTAGCGGAATTTCTTGGGGTGGCTAAACAAACGGTGAATCGCTGGATACGTCAGCATAAGTGGTCAACGGAGCGTTTACCGGGCATTAAAGGTGGGCGCGCCAGGCTGATTCATCTGAATAAAGATGTGCGCCTGTTTATCATGAAAACGCCAGGGATGCGCCATCGCATTTCCCCGGCCGTCGCCACCGAGCCGTTACCCTATTACGCCTCGGAAACACTTACTCCTGCCCTGCTACGTATTCTCAATGTCCTGAAAAATTTAACGCCTTATGAGCAGGAGGCTTTGAGTGTATTGCTGGCAAGAGAAGGTATTCACGGGCTTCTGGACAGGCTTCAAATCACGCAGCCTGAAGAGCGATAAGAAAACGGCAGGAAAATCCTGCCGTTTCATTTCATTCTAACGAGGGGGAGCTACTTTACTGCTGGCTTTCACGCTCAGCAATGAAACCCAGCGCTTTATTAATACGCTCAACGCTGCGGGTCTTACCGATAGCGTGGACGGTGACATCTAATGCCGGAGACTGGCCTGCCCCTGTTACCGCTACACGCAATGGCATTCCCACTTTCCCCATGCCCACTTCCAGCTCATCCGCCGTAGCCTGAATTGCCTGGTGAACGTTCTCAGCCGTCCACACATCAATCGCAGCCAGTTTATCGCGGACGACTTCAAGCGGCTGACGTGCAACCGGGCGCAGGTGTTTCTTGGCCGCATCGGCATCAAACTCTGCAAACTCTTCATAGAAGTAACGGCAGGTAGCCGCCATCTCTTTTAAGGTCTTGCAACGCTCGCCAAGCAATTTCACAAGATCTGCAAGCTGCGGACCGTTACGGGTATCTATATTTTCCTGCTCAATGTGCCACTGCAGGTGAGTAGCAACATATTCAGGTGCCAGCGTATTAATATAGTGATGGTTCAACCACTGGAGTTTTTCAGTATTAAAGGCACTCGCTGACTTACTTACCGCGTTCAATGAGAAGAGTTTGATCATCTCTTCACGGCTGAAGATCTCCTGATCGCCACTCGACCAGCCCAGACGAACCAGGTAGTTCAGTAAGGCTTCAGGCAGATAGCCATCATCCCGGTATTGCATCACGCTGACCGCACCGTGACGTTTAGATAACTTTTTGCCGTCATCACCGTTAATCATTGATACATGGGCGTAAACCGGCACCGGCGCGTTCAGCGCTTTCAGAATGTTTATCTGGCGCGGCGTGTTGTTGATATGGTCTTCACCACGAATAACATGTGTGATTTCCATATCCCAGTCATCTACGACCACGCAGAAGTTATAGGTTGGAGAACCATCAGTACGACGAATAATTAAATCGTCCAGTTCCTGGTTGCTGAACTCGATAGGACCGCGGATCTGGTCGTCGAATATCACTGAACCGTCCTGTGGGTTCGCGAAACGCACCACGCAAGGCTCATCATCAGCATGATGCTCGTGGCTGTGGCGGCAGCGCCCGTCATAACGTGGTTTCTCATTATTTGCCATTTGCTCTTCACGCAGGGCGTCGAGACGCTCTTTAGAGCAATAACATTTATAGGCTGTGCCAGCTGCCAGCATTTCATCAATAGCCGCGTCGTAGCGATCAAACCGTTTAGTCTGATAGTAAGGGCCTTCATCCCACTCCAGACTCAGCCAGTTCATCCCATCCATTATGGCTTCGATCGCTTCCGGCGTGGAGCGCTCAAGGTCGGTATCTTCAATACGCAGTACGAACTCACCGCCGTGGTTACGCGCAAAAAGCCAGGAATAAAGGGCAGTACGCGCGCCGCCTACATGCAGATAGCCGGTCGGGCTTGGCGCGAAGCGAGTTTTGATTTTCATGAAATGGCCTTACGTTTGATAAAGATGCCGATAGCCGGCAAATCAGGAAAAATGAAGTCGGCGATATTCTATCACCGTGAGGTGAATCCTCAATGTTGTTGCCACAATCCCGGCTATTCATCTGTATTTTGTATACAAATCAGACAACAAAGACCATTTAAAGCTCGCTTTGACTAATTTTACGACGAACGAACAATTTCTTTAGAAAATGCGTTGACTCATTTTCAACTCTCCCTATAATGCGACTCCACACAGCGGGGGTGATTAGCTCAGCTGGGAGAGCACCTCCCTTACAAGGAGGGGGTCGGCGGTTCGATCCCGTCATCACCCACCAACTACTTATGTAGTCTCCGCCGTGTAGCAAGAAATTGAGAAGTGGGTGATTAGCTCAGCTGGGAGAGCACCTCCCTTACAAGGAGGGGGTCGGCGGTTCGATCCCGTCATCACCCACCACTTTCTCGCCAGCTGGATTTCTTGCAGTAAAATGAAGTACCGAAGTGGGTGATTAGCTCAGCTGGGAGAGCACCTCCCTTACAAGGAGGGGGTCGGCGGTTCGATCCCGTCATCACCCACCACTTCGGGTCGTTAGCTCAGTTGGTAGAGCAGTTGACTTTTAATCAATTGGTCGCAGGTTCGAATCCTGCACGACCCACCAATGTAAAAAAGCGCCCTAAAGGCGCTTTTTTGCTATCTGCGATTTATAAGCTTCGAACCTGAAGCAGTTTCTCTTTAGTCTGCGTTTTTCACGCATCTCAGCGCACATCCTAAGCCATAAACTTTGCCATAATTGTTCTATGCAAAATAAAAATACCAATAAAATCAATGTACAAATTAAGTGACCTTTATCCATAATTTATCCTTAATGTCAGGATATGATTCCCGAACCGCGCCAACGGTGCGTGGCTAAAGAAAAAATATAAATACGTCAATACTCCTCTTTTACGGCAAAGGTATTAATAATGACAACAATCCAAACGACGACATCGTCAGTGACCAGCGGCAGTGGCAGCAGTAGTTCATCTTCTGGTGCCAGCGATATTGCCTCCCAAATAAGCCGCATCACTCAGCAAATCTCCACGCTCACGAAACAGCTGAAAAGTATTTCTGAAGGAACGGGTACGACCGAGCAGAAAAAGACGCAGCAACAGCAAATTCAGGCTCAAATCGATTTGCTACAGACTCAACTGGCCCAACTGCAACATAAGCAGGCAGAGGAAGCACAGAAAAAAGCTGATGAGAAGCAGGCCAAAGTAGAAGGTGTCAACACGCCTTCAACTGACCATCAGATCGATATTTATATCTGAGTAAACAGCGGGTCTTCTGCTCTGGCCTGAGTCAAATACCGGGCCTGTTCCCTCGCCACATCCCACACCGCCTGCGCCGCCCCCGATAATGAGCGATTTTTACGCCGCACCAGCATAATTTTACGTTCTATCTCGGGCATCAGCCGCTTCACGCACAGCTGGCTCCCCTGTGGCAGAGGCAAAGCCAGCGCAGGCATAACACTGACGCCTATTCCCGCCTCGACCATAGGAAACAGGGTAGCCGGGTGTCCAATCTCCTGAACAATCCGCGCGTGAATACCAAAGCGCATCAGCGCCGCATCAATAAGCGGGCGGCTTCCCGAAGCATAGTCCTGTACGACCAGCCTCGCCCCTTCAAGTTCTGACCAGCGCACTCCGGGCTTATCAGCCCAGGCGTGATCGCCCCGGCAGAGGAGAAAAAAGGGTTCAGAGAGGATCTCTTCGCACTCAAGATCGCTCACCGGACCCGGGTCGATAACCATGCCAAAATCGACTTCTCCATGCCGAATGCTTTCCAGCACCCACTGCTGCGGCCGATCGTGAAGCATAAAATCAATTTCAGGATAGCACCTGTTACTTTGGGCAATACACTGCGGGATAAGATGGGCGGAGAGCGTCTGGCTGGCTGCCACACGTACGGTGCCCGTCAGTTGCTGCCCAACACGCCCTGCTTCACGCAACGTGCTATTAAGCTCATCCAGAAGACGCTCCAGACGCGCAGCAAGCTGTTGTCCAGCCTCTGTCAGAATGACCTCGCGGGTGGTTCGGTCGAGCAACCGCACACCCGTCTGGGACTCCAGCTCTTTGACTGAGTGGCTTACCGCAGACTGACTCAGGCCGATAATATCGCCCGCCCGGCTGAAACTGCGGGCCTGCGCTACCGTTACGAAAACGCGCAACTGTTTAAGGGTATAATTCATCTAAAAAATTCATAAATTCATTCAATAAATCAATTTTATTTCTCAAACCAATAAAAGCAAACTATTGGCACTGATTTGCAGGAGTCTTTATGAAACTTTTTCGTATTCTTGATCCCTTCACGCTGACGCTTATCGTAACGGTACTGCTGGCGACTTTTTTACCGGCAAGAGGCGGTTTTGTCCCCTTCTTTGAATGGCTGACTATGGCGGCCATTGCGCTACTCTTTTTTATGCATGGCGCAAAGCTATCCCGCGAGGCGATTATTGCTGGCGGCAGCCACTGGCGATTACACCTCTGGGTCATGTGTAGCACCTTCATCCTCTTCCCGGCCCTGGGCGTGCTTTTCGTCTGGTGGTCACCGGTAAATGTCAGCCAGGAACTTTACACCGGCTTTTTATACCTGTGCATCTTGCCTGCGACCGTCCAGTCAGCCATTGCCTTTACCTCGCTCGCAGGCGGTAATGTCGCGGCGGCGGTCTGCTCCGCTTCCGCATCAAGTCTGCTGGGTATCTTCCTCTCACCGCTGCTGGTAGGACTGCTGATGAATTTGCACGGTGCTGAGGGGAGTTTTGAGCAGGTCGGTAAAATTATGCTGCAACTGCTGCTGCCGTTTGTGCTGGGGCACCTTTCCCGCCCGTGGACGGGAGCATGGGTCGCGCGCAATAAAAAATGGATCTCGAAAACGGATCAGACATCCATTCTGCTGGTGGTCTATTCTGCCTTCAGCGAAGCGGTGGTTAATGGTATCTGGCAGAAGGTGGGCGTGGGATCATTACTGTTTATCGTGGTGGTGAGTATTGTCCTGCTGGCTATCGTTATTGCGGTTAATGTCGTGGTCGCCCGTCGCTGCGGCTTTAACAAAGCCGACGAAATTACTATTGTTTTCTGCGGCTCCAAGAAAAGCCTGGCCAACGGTATCCCGATGGCCAATATCCTCTTCCCTACCTCGGTCATCGGCATGATGGTGTTGCCACTGATGATTTTCCATCAGATCCAGCTGATGGTCTGCGCGGTCCTTGCCCGACGCTATAAGCATCAGGCTGAAAAAACCCAGGCGCAGGAAGTGGCTAAAACCTAATGGCGCTTAAGGGGCTGAACCAGATGCGTCAGCCCCTCGGTTTTAATCACCAGCACCAGTTGCAATAGCTCGCCCAGGTGCCCGGCGGGGAAAGAATCCTTACGGGCAAACCACAACAGATACTCCTCCGGCAAATCAATCAGTCTGCGACCCTGATATTTCCCGAAGGGCATCGGCGTGTTGGCGATTTCAATCAGCTGCGCTTTCTCCACTACTCCCCCAGCAGTCGGATCATCTCCGCCTCATCAATGACCGGAATGCCCAGCTCCTGTGCTTTTGCCAGTTTTGAGCCAGCCGCTTCACCGGCAATCACAAGGTCGGTTTTTTTCGACACGCTCCCCGCAACCTTAGCACCCAATTCAACCAGCCGCGCTTTGGCATCATCGCGGGACATCTGACTCAGGCTACCGGTCAGTACTACGGTCTTGCCGGCAAAGGGACTGTCTATCTCTGCGGCGTTAACGACCACCGGTGCGGGCCAGTGGATACCTTCAGCCAGTAGCTGGCGGATGACGTCGCGGTTACTCTCTTCGGCAAAGAAATTGAACACATGGGCGGCGACCACTTTGCCCACGTCAGGTACTTTTTGCAGGTCTTCCTCCGACGCTGCTTCCAGGGCTTCCAGCGTACCGAAAAAGGCCGCCAGACCTGCTGCTGTCGCCTCACCTACCTCACGTATACCTAAGGCATAGAGGAAACGGGCAAAGGTAGTCGCTTTCGCCTTTTCCAGCGCATTAACCACGTTTTCAGCAGATTTTGGCCCCATACGGTCAAGACCGGTGAGTTTGCCTGCGGTTAAGCGGAAAAGATCGGCTGGCGTGTGGACGTACTCTTTCTCCACCAGTTGATCGATTATTTTGTCGCCCATGCCATCGACATCCATTGCACGGCGGGAAACAAAGTGCTTAAGCGACTCTTTGCGCTGTGCGCCGCAGATGAGACCGCCGGTACAGCGCGTGACCGCTTCACCTTCCACACGCTCAACGTCGGAGCCACAAACCGGGCAATGCGCAGGGAACACAATATCCCGTGTTTCATCGGGGCGCTCAGATTCCACCACATTGACCACCTGTGGAATAACATCACCAGCGCGACGGATCACCACTTTGTCACCAATGCGAAGACCGAGACGGGCAATTTCATCCGCATTATGTAGCGTTGCGTTGCTGACCAGCACACCCGCAACCTGTACCGGTTCGAGGCGGGCGACCGGGGTAATCGCGCCTGTGCGGCCAACCTGAAATTCTACATCGCGCACAAAAGTGGTCTGTTCCTGCGCCGGGAATTTAAAAGCGACGGCCCAGCGCGGGGCTCGCGCCACGAATCCAAGCTGCTCCTGCAACTCCAGCGCATTAACTTTGATGACGACACCGTCGATGTCAAACCCGAGGTGAGGACGGTCGGCTTCCACCTGATGATAAAAATCGAGCACCGCCTCAGGAGAGTCGCACAGACGTATGCGCTCACTGACCGGCAACCCCCATTTTTTGAACTGCTGTAAGCGCTCCAGATGACCACGAGGAAGTCCGCCGCCTTCCAGGATCCCCACCCCATAGCAGAAGAAAGTAAGCGGACGCTTAGCGGTGATCCGCGGGTCAAGCTGACGTAATGATCCGGCGGCGGCGTTACGCGGGTTGGCAAATACTTTTCCCCCGGTACGGCGCGCCTCTTCATTGATTTTTTCGAAGCCCGCCTGGGGTAAAAAGACTTCCCCGCGAACTTCCAGACGGGCGGGGATATTAGCGCCGTGCAGCCTGAGCGGAATGGCACGAATCGTCCTTACATTGGAGGTGATGTCCTCCCCGGTAGTCCCGTCTCCCCGGGTTGCAGCGCGTATCAATACCCCATTCTCGTAAAGAATGCTGACCGCCAGACCATCCAGTTTCAACTCACAGCAGTAAGTCAGGGCATCGGTGTTCTTCAGGCGATCCTGGACGCGTTTATTGAAGGCGAGGAAACTCCCCTCATCAAAAACGTTATCCAGCGACAACATAGGGACTTCATGACGAATCTGGCTAAAAGAGGCCAACGGCGCAGCACCCACGCGCTGCGTCGGTGAATCGGGAGTAATGAGTTCAGGATGCTGCGCTTCAAGTTCGCGCAACCGGACCAGCAGCTTGTCATATTCTGCGTCCGGGATCTCGGGCGTATCCATGACATGATAAAGATATTCATGATGGCGAAGCGTTGTTCGCAGTTCGGTGAGTTGTTGTTCGATTGATTCCATGTCGCACCATCAATATAAAAAACCCCCGACGGGCGGGGGTTTTGGCTGATAACAAAAAGGTCTGGGCTACGCGCGTGATTCTATCACTTCGCGGATCCGGTCCTGATACTCGCGCAATTTCTGCGGCGTCATCATACGACGTTGATCGTCAAGGACCACGCCACCCACTTCATCGGCGATATACTGCGCTGACTGAAGCATAAGTTTGAAGTTCTGCAGTTCATCACCGTAGGAAGGAACCTGCATAAAAATTGTCACGCCCGGCGTAGTAAAATCCGTCATCTCCGGATCAAACGTACCTGGATTCACCATGTTTGCCAGGCTGAATAGTGCAGGGCCGCTTCCATCGGGGCTCAGGTGACGATGAAAAATGCTCATATCACCAAATTTAAAACCAGCCTGCTGGATGCTGTTAAGCAGCAGCTCACCCTGAAGCGCGGTGCCATGATGGGCAGAGACGTTCATAATAATTACCGTCTCTTTGCGCACCGGTTTTTCTGCAACCGGGGCTGGCTCAACAACAGGTTCAGGTTCCGGCTGCGCCACTGGCTCCGGGTGCACTGGCGTAGCAACAGGCTGTGGCGGCGGTGCGACGGGTTGCGGTGCCGCAGTTGGCCTCGCTTCCTGACGGACGGGCTGCTCAACATAAGTCGCTTCAGGCGCAGGTTGCGTGGCAGGCTGCACCGGGCGCTCCTCATGATGCTGGGCAGGCGCAGCGGCGCGAGGTTGCGCGGATGCATACGGCGGCTGGTACTGATGCTGCGGCTGCTGACGAGGCGTCTCCGGCTCGCTGCTGGCTTTCGGGGCAGTATTTACCCGATGAACGCGAACTTCACCCACGCTGTCGTCTTCTTCCTCGACATCCTCGTCGTACTCATCATCATCCTCACGTCTCGACTTCATACGTTTCAGCGGACGGTCACGGAACATTGAAGAACGTTCTTTACGGCTGGTCCAAAAACCATGAACCAGTAGAGCGATTATGGCGATCGCGCCAACAATGATTAATATCAGACGCAAATCCTGCATCATTATATTCTCTGTTGTTCTAACACCTTGCCAACACGGCAAACATTTACTTACTAAGAGTATTTGCCGATTACGTCAAGTGCAAGTGTACACATGCCTTTCACGGCATAAAGATGAACGAAATCGTGCTTTTTGCTGTTTTTTCGAACATTTCCGAACGGGTTTTTTCTCCCGCGAGCAGATAATATAGTCTGCTGATTTCCGGCTGTAATACAAAGGAGTATAGCCAGACTATGGTTTCATCTTCATCCGTCCCCTCGCGCAGCGGTTTTTTTTACTTTTGTCATGGCTGGAAGCTTATCACCCTGCCCGGCATCCGCCGTTTTGTTGTTCTGCCGCTGCTGGTTAACATCGTGTTGATGGGCGCGGCATTTATCTGGCTGTTTACCCGTCTCGATAACTGGATCCCCGCGCTTATGAGCCATGTACCCGACTGGTTACAGTGGTTGAGCTATTTGCTATGGCCTGTTGTTGTGCTCTCCATTTTGCTGGTGTTCAGCTACTTTTTCTCCACCATTGCGAACTGGATAGCCGCGCCTTTTAATGGGCTGTTAGCTGAACAGTTAGAAGCACGCTTAACGGGAGCAACGCCGCCTGATGCAGGCATTGGCGCTATCCTTAAAGATGTCCCGCGCATTATGAAGCGTGAGTGGCAAAAACTTGCCTGGTATTTACCTCGCGCCGTTGTGCTTTTGCTGCTCTATTTTATTCCGGGCATCGGCCAGACGGTGGCGCCGGTGGTGTGGTTTCTGTTCAGCGCATGGATGCTGGCGATACAGTATTGTGATTATCCTTTTGATAATCATAAAGTGCCGTTTAAAACGATGCGTGCATCCTTACGCACCCGCAAAGGGACAAATTTACAGTTCGGGGCGATTACCAGCCTGTTCACACTGATCCCGGTACTGAACCTCGTTGTAATGCCCGTAGCGGTCTGTGGCGCAACCGCGATGTGGGTAGACTGTTATCGGGAAAAAAATGCACTCTGGCGCTAAGGGCGTTATTCCCGTTCTTATTCCATACTGATTGCCATTATTTCACCTCAGCATATAGATATGCGATTTCCTTACTTCCGCCCGTGCGGTAAGTGGGTATGCTGGGGTGGTTCCCAAATTTCATACAGTTAAGGACAGGCCATGAGTAAGATTTTTGAAGATAACTCGCTGACTATCGGTCATACGCCGCTGGTTCGACTGAACCGTATCGGTAATGGACGCATCCTGGCAAAGGTCGAATCCCGTAACCCGAGCTTCAGCGTGAAATGCCGTATTGGTGCCAATATGATTTGGGATGCCGAAAAACGTGGCGTGCTGAAACCGGGTATTGAACTGGTTGAACCAACCAGTGGTAATACGGGGATCGCTCTGGCCTATGTCGCCGCAGCGCGTGGTTATAAGCTGACGCTGACGATGCCGGAGACCATGAGTATTGAACGTCGTAAGCTCTTAAAGGCGCTTGGCGCTAACCTCGTGCTTACCGAAGGCGCGAAAGGCATGAAAGGGGCGATCCAGAAGGCGGAAGAGATTGTTGCCAGCGATCCATCAAAATTTTTACTGCTTCAGCAGTTCAGTAATCCGGCCAACCCGGAAATTCATGAAAAAACCACGGGTCCGGAGATTTGGGAAGACACTGATGGTCAGGTGGATGTATTTATCTCTGGTGTAGGCACCGGCGGTACGCTGACGGGCGTCTCCCGCTATATTAAAGGGACTAAAGGTAAAGCCGACCTCATTACCGTTGCGGTTGAACCCACGGACTCTCCGGTCATTGCTCAGGCACTGGCTGGCGAAGAGATCAAACCCGGTCCGCATAAAATTCAGGGCATTGGTGCGGGTTTCATTCCCGGTAACCTTGATTTGAAATTGATTGATAAAGTGGTTGCCATTACCAACGAAGAAGCCATCGACACCGCGCGTCGTCTTATGGAAGAAGAAGGCATTCTGGCAGGTATCTCTTCCGGTGCTGCCGTGGCCGCCGCGCTGAAACTTCAGGAAGACGAAACCTTTACCAATAAGAATATAGTGGTTATCCTTCCTTCCTCGGGTGAGCGCTATTTAAGCACCGCGTTATTTGCCGATCTGTTTACTGAGAAAGAACTGCAACAGTAATGCCAGATTGTAACAAACGCACAAAAAAGCACCCAATGAGGTGCTTTTTTGTGGCGCACATCAAACTTTCACTCCTCCTGCCATTGCTTCGACCACGCGGGTCTGGTATTTAACCATCACATTTATTTTGATGCGCGAAATTAATCGGTTTCTGATTTCACGAAGCTGAATCGATTTTATGATTTGGTTCAACTCTCGCTTTCGCTGCATAATGTTTAATGACGTTTAAGACGTTGTTCGCCAGAAGCGCCAGCATCACACTATGCGTTAATGACGCCTGTGGCTTACGAGTCGTATCTTATACGCCGGCGCTAACGATACAGGCTAAAGTCGAACCGCCAGGCTAGACTTTAGTTCCACAACACTAAACCTATAAGTTGGGGAAATACAATGTTCCAGCAAGAAGTTACCATTACCGCTCCGAACGGTCTGCACACCCGCCCTGCTGCTCAGTTTGTTAAAGAAGCTAAAGGCTTCACTTCTGAGATCACTGTGACTTCCAACGGCAAAAGCGCCAGCGCGAAAAGCCTGTTTAAACTGCAAACTCTGGGTCTGACTCAAGGTACTGTTGTTACCTTGACCGCAGAAGGTGAAGACGAGCAAAAAGCAGTTGAGCATCTGGTCAAACTGATGGCAGAGCTCGAGTAAGTTTACGGGTTCTTTTAAAGATCAGTCACAAGTAAGGTAGGGTTATGATTTCAGGCATTTTAGCATCCCCGGGTATCGCTTTTGGCAAAGCATTGCTGCTGAAAGAAGACGAGATCGTCATTGACCGGAAGAAAATTTCTGCCGATAAGGCTTCCCAGGAAACTGAACGTTTTTTGAGTGGCCGTGCGAAGGCATCTGCGCAGCTCGAAGCGATTAAGACGAAAGCTGGCGAAACGTTCGGTGAAGAAAAAGAAGCCATCTTCGAAGGCCACATTATGTTGCTCGAAGATGAGGAGCTTGAGCAGGAAATCATAGCCCTGATTAACGATAAGCATATGACGGCAGACGCTGCTGCTCACGAAGTTATCGAAGGTCAGGCCACTGCCCTTGAAGAGCTGGACGACGAATACCTTAAAGAACGTGCGGCTGACGTGCGTGACATCGGTAAACGTTTGCTGCGTAACATACTGGGTATGCCGATCATTGACCTGAGTTCTATTCAGGATGAAGTGATTCTGGTTGCCGCTGACCTGACGCCATCTGAAACTGCGCAGCTGAACCTGAATAAGGTCCTCGGTTTCATTACTGATATGGGTGGTCGTACATCACACACCTCTATCATGGCACGTTCACTGGAACTGCCAGCGATTGTGGGCACCGGCAGCGTTACCTCTCAGGTGAAAAACGGCGACTATCTGATTCTCGATGCGGTTAACAACAACGTCTATGTTAATCCGTCAGATGAAGAGATTGAGACCCTGCGCAGCGCGCAGGCTCAGGTTGCTGAAGAAAAAGCTGAACTGGCTAAACTCAAAGATCTTCCGGCTATCACCCTTGACGGCCATCAGGTTGAAGTCTGTGCCAACATCGGTACCGTGCGCGATGTCGCAGGTGCAGAGCGTAATGGCGCAGAAGGTGTTGGCCTGTATCGTACCGAATTCCTGTTCATGGACCGCGACTCTCTTCCGACTGAAGAAGAGCAGTTTGCCGCGTACAAAGCGGTTGCTGAAGCCTGTGGCTCTCAGGCCGTGATTGTCCGTACCATGGACATTGGCGGCGATAAAGAGCTGCCGTACATGAACTTCCCGAAAGAAGAGAACCCATTCCTGGGATGGCGCGCGGTGCGAATCGCCATGGATCGCAAAGAGATCCTGCGTGACCAGGTTCGCGCCATTCTGCGTGCCTCTGCTTTCGGTAAACTGCGCATCATGTTCCCGATGATCATCTCTGTTGAAGAAGTGCGTGCACTGAAAAAAGAGATTGAGATTTACAAGCAGGAACTGCGTGACGAAGGTAAAGCCTTTGATGAGACCATTGAGATTGGCGTTATGGTGGAAACACCTGCAGCGGCAACCATTGCTCGTCATCTGGCCAAAGAAGTTGATTTCTTTAGTATCGGAACCAATGATTTAACCCAGTACACCCTGGCAGTTGACCGCGGTAATGATATGATTTCACATCTTTACCAGCCGATGTCACCGTCTGTCCTCACCCTCATCAAGCAAGTTATTGATGCATCTCATGCCGAAGGCAAGTGGACAGGTATGTGTGGTGAGCTTGCAGGCGACGAACGTGCTACACTTCTGTTGCTGGGGATGGGTCTGGATGAATTCAGTATGAGTGCCATTTCTATCCCGCGCATTAAGAAGATTATTCGCAACACGAACTTCGAAGATGCGAAGGTTTTAGCAGAGCAGGCTCTTGCTCAACCGACAACGGACGAGTTAATGACGCTGGTTAACAAGTTCATTGAAGAAAAAACAATCTGCTAATCCACGAGATGCGGCCCAAATTACTGCTTAGGAGAAGATCATGGGTTTGTTCGATAAATTGAAATCTCTGGTTTCTGACGATAAGAAAGACACTGGAACTATTGAGATTATTGCTCCGCTTTCCGGCGAAATCGTCAACATTGAAGATGTACCGGATGTTGTTTTTGCTGAGAAAATTGTTGGTGATGGCATTGCTATCAAACCAACCGGGAACAAAATGGTAGCTCCGGTTGACGGTACTATCGGTAAAATTTTTGAAACCAACCATGCCTTCTCTATCGAATCCGATAGCGGCATCGAACTCTTTGTTCACTTCGGTATTGATACCGTGGAACTGAAAGGCGAAGGTTTCAAACGCATCGCGGAAGAAGGCCAGCGCGTTAAAGTTGGCGATCCGGTCATTGAATTTGATCTGCCACTGCTGGAAGAGAAAGCCAAGTCTACCCTGACGCCGGTTGTGATTTCCAACATGGATGAAATCAAAGAACTGATCAAACTTACCGGTAGCGTGACCGTGGGTGAAACCCCGGTTATCCGCATCAAGAAGTAATTCTTCGCGGTAAAGAAAATGGCGCCTGATGGCGCCATTTTTGTTTGTCAGGCAGGAAGAATCAACTCGTCATACCCTTTTTCCAGCGTGTAACTCATCACCTCTGTTACACGGTCGCCAGCGCCATATATCGCCCCGGCAAGCGGCTTACCTTTCACAATGTTGCTCACGAGCTCAGAGCAAAAGAGATCGCCCGTTCCTTTTAGATCGGTCGCAATACGCGGGTGGGCGCTAATTTCAACCGAGTCTGCCGTCACCAGTACCACATGAATACTGTTATCATCGGACACCACGGGTGCGCTGGTTATGGCGACCCACCTGAGCGAGTCGGAAAGTAAGCCTTTTGCCGCCGCGACGGCGCTGTCGATATCACGACATGGTTTACCGCTCAGGATCTCAAGCTCGAAGACGTTCGGTGTAATCCCCTGCGCCAGCGGCAGCAAATAGTCGCAATACGCCGCCGGGATGTCCGGTTTTACGTAGATCCCACTGTCCGTATCACCAATGACCGGATCCACCATGATCAGTAAATCCGGGTGCTTTTCTTTTAGCGCCGTAAGCCATTTCGCCAGAATCGCAATCTGGCTGGCGCTGCCCATATAACCGGTGGTCACCGCTTTAAGCTCACGCATAACATCGCGCTCTTCAAGAGCCTGTAAATAGCCGGTAAACCAGTCGTCAGGGATGATACCGCCATAGAAGGTGTCATAATGTGGTGTGTTACTGAACAAGACGGTGGGTACGGCAGTGACGTTTAAACGATGCTGACGAATGTTGGGTACCGCAATACTGTTACCCACGCTGCCATAAACCACCTGCGACTGCACGGCGACGATATCGGTCTGCTGTGCCCGGGTTTTATCCCTGAAAAGAATCATTTCCATAATTAAATTCCCGCTCCCTGAGAGTAACTTTCTTCACCAAATACGCCGGTGGAGAGGTAGCGATCTCCACGATCGCAAATTATCGCGACCACCAAGGCACCTGGGTTTGCCCTGGCTATCTGTATCGCACCTGCCACCGCCCCGCCGGAACTGACGCCGCAGAAAATGCCTTCCCGCACCGCCAGTGCACGCATGGTATTTTCCGCATCATGCTGGTGAATATCCAGCACCTCATCCACGAGGTTCGCATTAAAAATACCGGGCATATATTCCGCAGGCCAGCGCCGAATGCCTGGAATACTACTCCCCTCCTGCGGCTGCAGGCCAACAATCGTGACCTTTTTTTCTTGTTCTCTGAGGAAGCGAGAGACGCCGGTAATGGTACCGGTGGTGCCCATACTGGAGACAAAATGCGATATCCCACCCGCCGTTTGCTGCCAGATCTCAGGTCCGGTGGTGGTGTAGTGGGCGTAAGGGTTGTCAGGATTATTAAACTGATCCAGTAGCTTGCCTTCGCCACGCCCGGCCATCTCCAGCGCCAGGTCACGCGCCCCTTCCATGCCCTGCTCCCTGGAGACCAGAACCAGCTCGGCGCCGTAGGCACGCATAGCCGCGCGGCGCTCCTGGCTCATGTTGTCGGGCATTAACAGCTTCATGCGGTAGCCTTTCAGCGCCGCAATCATCGCCAGCGCAATACCAGTGTTACCACTGGTCGCTTCGATGAGCACATCGCCGGGTTTTATTTCCCCGCGCTTTTCCGCCTCGACAATCATCGATAACGCCGCTCTGTCTTTTACTGAACCCGCCGGATTATTGCCTTCCAGTTTGACCCAGATTTCGCTGCCGTTATCCGGCGTCAGGCGCTGTAATTTCACCAGCGGCGTATTACCGATGGTCTGTTCTAATGTGTTATTCACTGACCCTGTCCAATAAAAAAGCCCGGTCGCGTATTCGCTTACCGGGCCTACGGATAAGTGCATTCTGATGCCCTCACCCCTTCCCTCTCCCACCGGGAGAAGGCGCAAACACTAAACACAGCCAGGGCTGTTTTGCATTTACCGCGTAGGCCGGGTAAGCGCAGCGCCACCCGGCAACCATTTCTGATGGCAATAACCTATCAGGCAGATTGTGCGAGAGCAAGTTCCACGCTCTCTTCTATACGCGTATTACCGTGGTACAAACGGGCATTCTGCAACCCCACAAAAAGACGATCGCCACGCTCTGGTGCATCATCCCCCGTGAGTACCACGCTTAACGGCTCGTCGTGCCAGCCCAGGGGTTGTACCACCAGCTGGGTGTAATGACCTTTAGGCGTCGCTTCCAGCACCTGCACAGGCAGCGGTGAATCGAGGCTGGTACGGCGACTGATATCCACTTCCCACGGGCGTAAAAACAGGTCGACTTCTCCCTGATGGTCCGGGGTATATCCCAGCGGCCAGCGGTGCGCGCCCACGTGGAATTGTCCGCCGCTGATGGTGCCTTTGAGCCGGTTAACTTCACCCATAAATTCCAGTACAAAACGGGTAGCAGGCTCGCGCCAAACCTGATTTGGCGCATCGGCCTGCTCAATATTGCCCTGGCTCATGACCACCACCCTGTCGGCAACTTCCATCGCCTCTTCCTGATCGTGGGTGACGAACACGCTGGTAAACTTTAATTCCTCATGCAGCTGTCGCAGCCAGCGACGAAGCTCTTTACGCACCTGCGCATCCAGGGCGCCGAAGGGTTCATCAAGCAGCAGGATCTGCGGCTCGACCGCCAGCGCACGGGCCAGCGCCACACGCTGCTTCTGCCCTCCGGAGAGCTGAGCGGGGAAACGATCGGCAAGGTGGGCCAGTTGAACCATTTCCAGCAGCTTCGTCACTTTCGCTTTGATCGCGGCGGCGTTCGGACGCTCGCGTTTAGGCAATACGGTTAAGCCGAAAGCGATATTGTCGAACACGGTCATGTGGCGGAACAGCGCGTAATGCTGGAACACAAAACCCACTTTGCGTTCACGGGCATGAATACGGCTCACATCGGTACCGTGAAAGCGAATACGCCCGCTGGTCTGATGCTCAAGGCCCGCAATAATGCGCAGCAGCGTCGTTTTCCCTGACCCGGACGGTCCCAGCAGCGCGACCATTTGCCCGGTAGGAATATCCAGCGAGATATCATTCAGCACCTGGGTGCGACCAAACGACTTCTTAATATTGGCAATCTCAATGCTCATGATTTTCCTCCTGCCGCGCGCGTTTTTCCTGATTCTCTAAACGCCACTGCACTGCACTTTTTAAAAACAACGTCAGAATAGCCATTAATGTCAGCAGGGCCGCCGCCGTAAAGGAGCCGACCGTATTGTAATCCTGCTCCAGCAGTTCAATCTGTAATGGTAAAGAGAGTGTTTCGCCACGGATAGAGCCCGAAACGACCGATACCGCGCCGAACTCACCGATAGCACGCGCATTGGTGAGTACCACGCCGTAGAGCAGCGCCCAACGGATATTGGGTAGCGTCACGCGTTTAAACATCTGCCAGCCGGACGCGCCTAACAGGACCGCAGCTTCATCTTCCTGACTTCCCTGGCTCAGCATGACCGGCACCAGTTCACGAACCACAAACGGGCAGGTGACAAAAATGGTCACCAGTACCATGCCCGGCCAGGCGAACATAATCTGAAGATTGTGCGCATCAAGCCAGGGGCCCAGCGGGCCATTAGAACCGTAAAACAGCAGGTATACCAGCCCGGCCACGACCGGCGAGACGGCAAAGGGAATGTCGAGCAACGTGAGCAGTAGCTGACGGCCCGGAAAATCAAAACGCGTCACCAGCCAGGCCAGTAAGGTGCCAAACACCAGGTTAACCGGCACCGAAATCAGCGCTATCAGCACCGTGAGCCAGATAGCGTGCAGCATGTCAGGATCGGTCAGGTTTTCTAACACCGGGGCCAGTCCCTTACTAAACGCCTGCACAAAGATATAGATCATTGGCACCACCAGAATAAACGCGGAGACCGCAATCCCGGTGCCAATCAGAAACCATTTCCCCCAGTTAATACGGGGCGCATCATAGCGTTTCAATTCAGTTACATCCGCCATTAGTGACCTACCACACGTCGACCAAAACGACTCTGGAGCGTATTGATGGAGAACAGCAGCAGCAGCGATGCCGCGAGGATCACCGAGGCGATGGCGCTCGCCGCCGGGTAATCAAACTCCTGCAGGCGTACAAAAATCATCAGCGAGGTCACTTCTGTTTTCCAGGCAATATTGCCGGCAATAAAAATCACCGCCCCGAACTCCCCCAGACTACGGGTAAAGGAGAGCGCCACTCCCGCCAGCAGGGCAGGCGAAAGTTCAGGTAATACTACTTTACGAAAGCTCTGCCAGCGCGTGGCACCCAGTGTCTCAGCCGCCTCTTCGTACTCCGGACCAAGCTCCTCCAGGACGGGCTGCACGGTACGCACCACAAACGGAATGCTGGTGAATGCCATCGCCACGGCAATACCAAGCCAGGTATAGGTGACTTTAATATCGAGCATCGCCAGCCACTGACCATAGAAGCCATTTACCGAGAACAATGACGCCAGCGTCAGGCCCGCGACTGCCGTAGGCAGGGCAAAGGGCAGATCCATCAACGCATCCAGCAGGGTTCGGCCAGGGAAGCGGTAACGGGTCAAAATCCACGCCATCAGCAGGCCGAACACGCCATTGAACAGGGAGGCGACAAAAGCCGAGAGTAGCGTGACTTTATAGGCCGCGACCACCTGAGGATTGGTGATGACCTCCCAGTACTGTGCCCAGCTCATCTCAGAGAGCTGCATTACCAGCGCGCTCAGTGGTAACAGCAAAATCAGGCAGACGAACAACAGGCTGGTTCCCAGACTCAGGGTGAAGCCTGGCAGCACACGTCTGGAAGAAATCGCAAACATTACTTACGCCCCGCCGCCAGCAGTTTGTCTAACTCACCACCGCTATTGAAGTGCGTTTTCATTACTTCAGGCCAGCTGCCGAACTTGTCTTCCACGCGGAAGAGCTCGGTCTGTGGGAATTTATCTTTCAGTTTGCCCATCACGTCAGGGTTGTTCACGCGGTAGTAATAATCAGTAATGATGGTTTGCGCCTGCGGGCTATAGAGATAATTCAGGTACGCCTTCGCAGCCTTCTCAGTCCCGTTCGCCGCGACGTTTTTATCCACCCACGCCACCGGGAATTCTGCCAGAACGTTGGTCTTTGGAATGACCACTTCGAAGCCCTGCGCTTCATACTGCTTGCGAATGTTGTTCACTTCCGATTCAAAGCTTATCAACACATCACCCAGACCGCGCTCGGCGAAAGTCGTGGTCGCGCCACGGCCGCCGGTATCAAAAACCTCCACGTTTTTCAGGAACTGGGTCATGAACTGTTCGGTTTTGGTTTTATCGCCGCCGTCCGCTTTATCAGCCGCGCCCCATGCCGCCAGATAGGTATAACGGGCGTTACCGGACGTTTTCGGGTTCGGGAAGATCAGTTTCACATCAGAACGAACCAGGTCGCTCCAGTCATGAATGTTTTTTGGGTTGCCCTTACGCACCAGGAAGCCCATGGTGGAGTAGAAAGGCGAGCTGTTATTGGGCAGGCGGCTCTGCCAGTTCGCAGGAATGAGGTTGCCTTTGTCATGCAGGATCTGGACGTCAGTGACCTGATTGTAGGTCACCACATCAGCTTTCAAACCTTGCAAAATAGCCAGTGCCTGCTTGGAAGAACCAGCATGGGATTGTTTAATCGTCAACGCGTCACCACTGTTATCTTTTGCCCACTGCTGTTCGAACGGTGGATTCAGGGCGGCGAACAGCTCACGGGAAACATCATAAGAACTGTTTAACAACTCCGTTGCCTGCACCTGTGTAACCACCAGCGCCATTGCTGCCAGCGTCAGGTATCCTTTTTTCACTACATTAACGGCCATTGCGCACCCTTATTCGATGATGACGATTTGGCCTTCAGTTTATTTATATCGAGTGTGAAACCAGTAACGGTTTTATATACCGTTTGGTGCTTTGGAAGTTGAAAAGGGAATAAGCATTATGGGGTAGATGAGCGGGTGCCAGGCTGCCCACGCTTCACGCAGGCACCCCCTAACGAAACGTCTTTACAAGGCCAGCAGGCGTTCTACTGACGGCGCAAAATAGTAGCCGCCGGTGACAGGCCTGGTAAAGCGCAACATCGCGTCATGCTTACCATCAGCGTCGCCGAACATGCTCAGCAACTGCTGTTCAATGTTATACAGACGCGCGCAATAGGCACAAAAATAGAGACCATGTACACCGCTTGCAGTGCCATAGGGCAGGCTCTGGCGGACAATCTTCAGCCCCTTGCCCGCTTCTTTCAGATCAACACGGCTCAGGTGTGACGTAACCGGACGGGCATCGCCATCAATCTCTTCATTCGCGATTTTGGTGCGACCCATCATCATCTCCTGGTCACCCACGCTCATGCGGTTAAGCTGTTTGAGGTTGTGCTCCCAACGCTGCACCAGCACATAGCTGCCGCCAGCATCTACCCCCTCTTTGATGACGGCAACATCACGGCGTTTTTCATCACCTGTTGGGTTTTCGGTGCCGTCCACGAAACCGCTTAAATCTCTCTCCTCCACCCAACGAAAACCGTGGGTCTCTTCTTTTACTTCCAGTACCTCACCGAAGGCATTCAGGGCTGCCTGCGCGATGGAGAAGTTGATGTCATGACGTAGGGAGAGAATATGAATAAGTACGTCATGTTGCGTGGCAGGAGCCAGCCCTTTGCCGAGTGGGGCGAAATCTTTAAGTTCTTCCGCCCCTTCGTCTGCACTCAGTTTGCGCCAGAGGGTATTGCCAAACGCAATAACCGCACCGGCAGCAGCGTCCGGGTAAGCAGCTTCAAGGGTAGCCAGTTTATCAATAAATATTTTACAGCCTTCACGCAGTGCATCCATGCTGCCCACGACACTGGCTTCAATCCAGATTGCCGCACGGCAATGTTCCGGCAATATGCCGCTTTGAACCTGAGACATCGCTCCTCCTGAAAAAAAGATGCCACGCAACCGTGGCATTGTTGGGGTTATTGTACCCGTTTTTCTTCCAGGAGCGGAACCGCAGACTGCACTAGCGGTGCCAGATAATCTTGTGCAATTTCCAGGATTTAAGCGCATCGTCAGGCGGCATAAGCCCATCCGGACCGCTCCATTCTCCAGTAAAGATAAAGCTAATATGCTGACTTTCAGGCGCTTTGCACGCCACGCCCTTGGCGTCATCGCCCGTCGCGGCCGTACACTGGCCAAAGGCCTTATCGTAAAGCGCACTAAACGGTGTACCGATTTTGACACCTTTTTCCGTTTCAATGCTGCTGTCGAGCACATCTACCTGGCTTACCGTGCCATTTTCTCCGTTGACGACCAGCGCAACATTGTCATCTTTAAGCGCCTCGAAATAGCGAATGATATTGCCTTTATCGCTCTTCATACCGCTTCGCAGGTGATAATCACCACCGAGAGCCTCGTTAATGGCTTTTTCATCAAGCGCGGTGCTGGCTGTAATGCCGCCGACTCCCTGCTCACTCACTTCGGTTGATGAACCAAACCAGGTCCACGGATTGGCCGCCGACCAGTTGATAGAAGAGAGGGTAGAACAGCCTGATACCACCAGCGCCAGGGCGCACACGCTTAAACGAAGGGACTTCATCGTAACTTCCTTTCAAGTTTTCTCATCGGCAATTGGAGTACCGGAAATGCAAAAAGTGCCCGTTATTACTCATCCTTACGGAAACAGGCATGAAAACGGGTATTAGTGAGTAACCAGCTAAGGGCAACCAGATCCACCACCACCAGAGCGAGGCCAACGCCACTCAGCGCTTCACCACGCAGCCAGAATAAAGGTTGCCAGAGGAGTAAGGCGACTTGTGCGAGGATCAGCAGTGGACGCAACGCATGCCAGAAACGAGGAAAACTCTGCCGTCGGCCACAAACGAGAAAGGTGAGCACCGCAGGAACGCCGGGGAGCAACCCCCACCAGAACGCATCGTGATCGGGATAAAACAGCGTGAGCAGTGCATCCCCCTGCCCACGAGAGGCACCCGCCATCACAAACAGCACCCAGGTTCTCGCCTGAAGAAGCAAAACACACCAGAACAAAAACGGCAGTCGCAGACAACCGTGCGCATCGTAGTCAGCAGGGGAAAACTCAATACTCTTCATCTTCGATCAAGCGCTTACCTAAACTCAGTGAATCCGTATGCTCATAGCCGAGCCGTTCATACATGCCGAGAACCACATCATTATCTTCACGCACCATGATGTTAATTTTCGGGCAACCTCGGGCAATGAGTTTTTTCTCAAGGCGGCTTAACAGGGCATTGGCAATGCCCCGTCCACGAAATTCTGGATGCACGCCAAGATAGTAGGCCGAGCCGCGATGACCATCGTAGCCGCCCATTACCGTACCCACGACTTCGCCGTTCACCTCAGCGACCAGAAAAAGCGTGACGTCGTGGTTAATTTTGCGTTCGATGTCCATTTCCGGATCGTTCCAGGGACGCAGCAGTTCGCAGCGCTCCCACAGGGTCACGACCTCTTCAAAGTCCTGCTGGCGAAAAACGCGTATCTCCATGGTTTGCTTGCCCCTTTTAAACGATAGTGCTGATGATTATGGCGCGTACGCACGCCGCCGCCAATATCCGGCGAAAATGAGACGGGGAAATGGCATACTGTCACTCTGTCATGCATTGAAATGAAAAGTAAAACTTTTCTCACGACGGAATGTCGTAACGGCCAGGACGATACGATATAACACCAGGGACTATGGATAATAAGACTGACCGTATGAGCACTTCAAAACCGTTAAAAATATTCACCTCGCGCCGTCAGATCCTCAAAGCCGGTCTTGCCGCTTTGACGCTGACAGGCATGTCGCGAGCCATCGCAAAAGAAGAAAGCACGTTAAAAACCAGCAACGGCCATACCCCGGTGAGGACGAAAAAGGCGGGCGGAAAACGCATCGTTATGCTCGATCCCGGTCACGGCGGTATTGATACGGGTGCCATTGGCGGTAACGGTTCGAAAGAGAAACATGTCGTGCTCGCCATTGCTAAAAATGTTCGAACCATTCTCAGAAATCATGGGATTGATGCGCGACTTACCCGCAGCGGAGATACCTTTATCCCCCTGTATGATCGTGTGGAAATTGCCCACCAGCACGGTGCTGACCTGTTTATGTCGATACATGCCGATGGTTTTACCAACCCCAGTGCAGCCGGCGCATCGGTCTTTGCGTTATCAAACCGTGGGGCCAGTAGTGCAATGGCGAAATACCTCTCCGATCGTGAAAACGCCGCCGACGATGTGGCAGGTAAAAAAGCCAAGGATAAAGACCACCTTCTCCAGCAGGTGCTGTTTGATCTCGTCCAGACGGATACCATCAAAAACAGCCTGACGCTGGGTTCACATATTCTGCGACAGATCAAACCTGTCCATCGCCTGCACAGCCGTAACACCGAGCAGGCTGCGTTTGTGGTGCTAAAATCTCCTTCAATTCCTTCCGTACTGGTAGAGACCTCCTTTATTACCAATCCGCAGGAAGAGAAGCTGCTTGGCACAACGGCCTTCCGGCAGAAAATTGCCAGTGCCATTGCCTCCGGTGTGATCAGTTATTTTAACTGGTTTGATAATCATAAAGCCCACTCGACGAAACGCTGATGACTCTACCCGATACCCGTGATGTTAAGGCCTTCCTGCTCAACCTGCAGGATGCGATTTGCCAGCAGCTCTCTGCGCTTGATGGCACTGCTTTTAGCGAGGACAACTGGCAACGTGACGCTGGCGGCGGCGGACGTAGTCGGGTGCTGCGTGACGGAGGCATCTTTGAGCAAGCGGGGGTCAATTTTTCCCACGTCACCGGGACGGCAATGCCTGCCTCCGCGACTGCGCATCGGCCTGAGCTCGCCGGACGCAGTTTTGAGGCGATGGGGGTGTCGCTGGTAGTGCATCCGCGCAATCCTTACGTTCCGACCAGCCACGCTAACGTGCGTTTTTTCATCGCCGAAAAGCCGGACGCTGACCCGGTCTGGTGGTTTGGCGGCGGGTTTGATATGACCCCTTTCTACGGTTTTGAGGAGGATGCCGTTCACTGGCACCAGACTGCTCACGACCTGTGTCAGCCATTTGGTGAAGATGTCTACCCGCGCTATAAAAAATGGTGTGACGACTACTTTCATCTCAAACATCGCAACGAGCAGCGCGGCATTGGCGGCCTGTTTTTTGACGATCTTAATACGCCGGATTTCGACACCTGCTTTGCCTTTATGCAAGCGGTAGGCAGAGGTTATACCGAGGCGTATCTGCCGATCGTTGAACGGCGCAGCGCCCTCGCTTACGGTGAGCGTGAGCGGGCCTTCCAGCTCTATCGCCGTGGTCGTTATGTGGAGTTCAATCTGGTGTGGGATCGCGGCACGCTCTTTGGCCTGCAAACCGGTGGACGCACGGAATCAATTTTAATGTCGATGCCCCCGCTGGTTCGCTGGGAATATAACTACCAGCCTGAAGAAGGCAGCGCGGAGGCGGCATTACGCGAGTTTATTCAGGTGAGAGAGTGGATTTAAGCTGATAAATCGGCAACGCATGCTGCCTGTCATCTTCTCCACCGCTTGCCTGATCGGTGTCTCCTGATGCTTTCGGGCAATCACTCCCCCTTCTGAAACGGGACATAACAATATGGATGACCGTATTCCCTGTAAGAATCCACAGTGCGCAAACCGCATCCTGCCCGCAACGGCAGACCGAACGGAGGGGTTTTGCATGCCCTGCGTCAATGCGCGCAAGCGACAGGAGCATGACGACTTTATCAGGAAAAACAGAAAAACCGTAGACGTCTTCGCCGGGACAGAGGATCCGGTTGAATGGTTAAAACGGGTTCATACGCCCAGAGAACCCGATCCATTGATACTCTGGACCCCCTGCCCGGTTCCTACCGATGTGCTTTACAGGCGTCTTAGTGCCAGCGAGCGTCGCCGTATGGCGGAATATGCTGAGACATTGTTTGCCGCCGGATCGCATGAGATCGCGCAAGAGATTTGTACTTGTCTGGCCGCATTCACTGACGTCAGGCTGGATGTCTGCTTACGCGCATGGCTGCATCAGGGCGAGCCTGATTTTTATTCGGCCCTGCCTTTTCACCGCGCGCCGCCAGATGTGCGTGATACCCTTTTACAGCGGGTGGAACATGATGAGAAAAACCGTAACGGGTTGCTTATCATCCTGGCCTGGATTGGTGACGATGTTGTCGTCGAACAGTTTACACGCTGGCGTCAGACGCCACCGGCATGGTGCCGTTCACTTCATGTCCCCCCTCATCACTATGCGCATCAGGCGGGCTGGGAGCTGACCGTGGAAGGCCGTCGACGGGACCTTTATTTTCAGCACTGTTTCCATCTGGTCAAACACGCGCCTGCTCAACCCGCGGTGTTCCGGGCCGTCACGGGTTCCGGCGTGGACTGCCCACATTGTGCTACGCCGCTGACTACCCTTTTTGACGTTACCCCTGAGCTTATTGGTATCAGCGCCGGGTGCTGGTCTGGTCATATTCGCATTCTGACCTGCGAGTGCTGTACGGCATATGAAACCGTCTTTGCCAGGGCTGATGCTGGCGAAGCTCCGCAATGGCTTACGCAAAACAGATGCTCTACGCTTGCGGTTGAGCACGCCACCGACTGGGTAAAACTGCCATCGGAAGGGTTGCACCTCGGTGAAGCCCGTTTGCCTCTGTTCGCCGCGGATCAATTTTTACCGACAACGTTCTCGCAACTCGGCGGGCATCCTACCTGGATACAGGATGCGGAATATCCTCCATGCCCTGAATGCGCGCAGACAATGATGTTTCTTGCTCAGATAAGTTATGAGGATCTTGATGATTGCGCGGAAGGGATGCTTTACGGGTTTATCTGTCCGGAGTGCCGCACAACGGCAACCTCGTATCAGCAAACATAAAACCTGATGCTCAGAGCCTGCTCCTTCAGGCTCTGAGGCTTCTTTAAGGGACAGCCTTTTACAGCGGCTGCGTCTGCGCTTCGACCACGGCCAGCGCCACCATATTCACGATACGTCTCACCGACGCAATGGGTGTCAGCACGTGAACGGGCTTCGCAACGCCCATCAGTACCGGCCCGACGGTCACCCCTTCCGAGCTGGAGACGCGTAGTAAGTTGTAACTAATACGCGCGGCTTCTACGTTCGGCATGATGAGGATATTGGCAGAGCCCTTAAGCGGGCTGTCAGGCATCCTCTCCTGACGAATACTCTCTTCCAGCGCCGCATCGCCGTGCATTTCACCATCAATCATCAGTTCCGGCGCCCGCTCGCGTACCCGGGCCAGGGTTTCCCGCATTTTGACTGCCGCTAACGATTTTGACGATCCAAATTGCGAGTGTGAGAGCAGCGCGACCCTGGGCTCAATACCAAATCGGCGTACCGTTTCCGCTGCCAGAAGCGTAATTTCTGCCAACTGCTCCGCGCTCGGATCTTCGTTAACATAGGTATCAGCAATAAAGGTGTTACCGCTTGGCAACAGCAGCGCGTTCATCGCCCCCGCCGCATGCACCCCTTCCCGGTGACCGAAGATCTCCTGCACCACGCTGTAATGCTCGTGATAATCACCAATAGTGCCGCAGATCATGGCATCCGCTTCGCCACGGTGCACCATGATTGCACCAATCACCGTGGTGTCGCTGATAACGGCCCGCTGCGCCTGCTCCTGCGTCACCCCACGGCGCTTCATAATGTTGAAGTATTCGGTCCAGTACTCTTTAAAGCGTGGGTCCGATTCATTGTTAACTATTTCAAAATCCACGTCAGGGCGAATCTGCAGCCCCAGTTTCTGAATGCGCATCTCAATAACGCCGGGACGGCCAATCAGAATTGGTTTTGCCAGGCCTAAGGAAACCAGTTCCTGAGTGGCATGCAGCACGCGCGGCTCCTCCCCTTCCGTCAGCACTACACGTTTGGGATCTTTGCGGGCCTGCGAGAAGATGGGCTTCATAAATAAATTGGTTTTGTAGACAAACTCCGTGAGCTTATCGATATAGGCGTCCATATCCGCTATGGGGCGTGTCGCCACGCCAGAATCCATCGCGGCTCTGGCGACCGCTGGCGCTATCTTCACAATCAGGCGGGGATCAAAGGGTTTAGGGATAAGATAGTCGGGGCCAAAACTCAAATCCTGATCGCCATAAGCCGAGGCCACCACCTCGCTCTGCTCCGCATGAGCCAGCTCTGCAATGGCATGCACCGCGGCCAATTTCATCTCTTCGTTAATCGCCGTTGCGCCAACATCCAGCGCGCCACGGAAAATAAACGGGAAGCAGAGCACGTTATTGACCTGGTTCGGATAGTCAGAACGCCCCGTGCAGATAATCGCATCCGGACGCACTTCTCTGGCAAGCGGGGGGAGAATTTCCGGCTCCGGGTTGGCCAGGGCGAGGATCAGCGGTTGACGCGCCATTTTTTTTACCATCTCCGGCGTCAGCACTTTTGGACCGGAACAACCGAGAAAAATGTCCGCGCCGTCCACCACCTCATCAAGGGTGCGCCTGCCGTCATCAACCACCGCGTAGGCCGCTTTGGTTTCCGCCATATTCGGTTCACGGTCTTTGTAAATCACCCCTTTGGAGTCGCAAACCACAATATTGTGCTTTTGCATGCCCAGCGCCACCAGCAGGTTCATACAGGCGATAGCTGCAGCACCTGCACCTGACACCACCATGCGCACGTCAGAGAGGTTTTTTTCCACCACTCGCAGGCCGTTCAGAATGGCGGCTGTACTGATAATTGCCGTCCCGTGCTGATCATCATGGAACACGGGGATATTCATACGTTCACGCAGTCTGGCTTCAATGTAGAAGCACTCCGGCGCTTTAATATCTTCAAGGTTAATGCCACCGAAGGTCGGCTCCAGCGCCGCCACCACGTCGATAAGCTTATCCGGGTCATGTTCATCGACTTCAATATCGAAGACATCAATTCCCGCAAATTTCTTAAACAGTACGCCTTTACCTTCCATGACCGGCTTGCCGGCCAGCGCGCCAATATTTCCCAGCCCCAGTACGGCAGTCCCGTTTGAGACAACGGCAACCAGGTTGCCACGCGCGGTGTATTTGTAGGCTGCCAGCGGATCTTTGGCTATTTCCAGGCAGGGCGCGGCGACACCGGGGGAATAGGCCAGCGCGAGGTCACGCTGGGTGGCGAGCGGTTTCGTGGGTGAAACCTGAATTTTCCCCGGACGGGGGAACTCGTGGAAGTCGAGGGCACTTTGTTTTAACTGGTCGTCCATTTGCTGTTCCTTTCACGTATCGTTCAAATATGAAGCGTGATAACTGTCCAGATGCACTAACCAGTATGCCCTCCACCTCCTTCGCAAACTTTGAACACCACCAAAGTCTGAGGACGCCATAACAAAAATTGCTATCAATTCATAACAGGCTTGTTACAACCAGGTGAAAGCAGAACGGCTCCGGTCTGCTATGCTTTTTGGTTATGCACTTCACATTTTTGAATGCCTGACCCTGCAAGACATTCATATAACACCCTGATGTTAAAGGAGAATAACTATGAATCACTTAGACGGCATAAAACAATTTACCACCGTAGTAGCGGACAGTGGCGATATTGAATCGATTCGCCATTATCAGCCGGAAGATGCCACCACTAACCCCTCGCTGTTACTGAAAGCAGCCGCGCTTGACCACTTTAAACACCTGATTGACGACGCCATTGAGTATGGTAAGCGCCACGGTAAAACCCAGGAGCAGCAGGTAGCGGAAGCCTGCGACAAACTGGCGGTCAACTTTGGGCAGGAAATTCTGAAAAGCATTCCAGGGCGGGTATCAACTGAGGTGGATGCGCGACTCTCCTATGACAAAGAAAAAAGCATCGCCAAAGCGCGCAAGCTGGTAGGGCTTTATCAGGAGCTTGGCATTGATAAATCGCGCATCCTAATCAAATTAGCCTCCACCTGGGAAGGCATACGCGCCGCAGAAGAGCTGGAAAAAGAGGGGATCAAGTGTAACCTGACGCTGCTGTTTTCCTTTGCGCAGGCGCGTGCCTGTGCTGAAGCCGACGTCTATTTAATCTCCCCCTTCGTGGGCCGTATCTACGACTGGTATCAGCAGCGCAAGCCTATGGACCCCTACGTGGTGGATGAAGACCCAGGCGTTAAATCGGTGCGTAATATTTACGACTACTTCAAGCAGCACCGCTACCAGACTATCGTCATGGGGGCGAGCTTCCGACGCACGGAGCAGGTACTGGCTCTGGCAGGCTGCGACAGGCTGACCATCTCACCGGATCTCCTTAAAGCCTTGCATGAGCAGGAAGGCACCGTTGAACGCAAGCTTATTCCCCCCACACAAAGTTTCCCCCGTCCTGAGCCGCTTACCGAAGCGCAATTCCGCTGGGAGCACAATCAGGATCCTATGGCAGTAGAAAAACTGTCTGACGGGATCCGTCAGTTCGCCGTCGATCAGCGCAAACTTGAAGATCTTATTGCCGCAAAATTTTAACCCTGACCAAGGAGAGAGTGATGTCCCGTAAAGAGCTCGCTAATGCGATTCGTGCCCTCAGTATGGACGCGGTACAAAAAGCCAATTCTGGTCATCCCGGTGCACCAATGGGCATGGCGGATATTGCCGAATTACTGTGGAATGATTTTCTCAAGCATAACCCTACCGATCCGACCTGGTATGACCGGGACCGCTTTATTCTCTCAAACGGTCATGCCTCAATGTTGCTCTACAGTCTGCTGCACCTGAGCGGGTACGATTTGCCCATTGAAGAGCTGAAAAACTTCCGTCAGCTTCATTCAAAAACGCCAGGGCACCCGGAAATTGGCTATACGCCAGGCGTCGAAACCACCACCGGCCCGCTCGGTCAGGGGCTGGCGAATGCGGTGGGTCTGGCTATTGCGGAGCGCACCCTTGCCGCGCAGTTTAATCAGCCCGGCCACGATATTGTCGATCACTACACTTACGTATTTATGGGCGACGGCTGTCTGATGGAGGGGATTTCTCACGAAGTGAGCTCCCTGGCTGGCACCCTGGGCCTCGGTAAACTCATCGGTTTTTATGACCACAATGGCATCTCCATTGATGGTGAAACCGAGGGATGGTTTACCGACGATACCGCTAAACGTTTCGAAGCCTACCACTGGCATGTGGTCAATGAGGTGGATGGACACGATCCTGACGCCATCAAAAAAGCCGTTCTTGAAGCACAAAGCGTGAAGGACAAACCTTCCCTTATCATCTGCCGCACGGTTATCGGGTTCGGCTCACCAAATAAAGCCGGTAAAGAAGAGTCACACGGCGCCGCGCTGGGCGAAGAAGAGGTCGCGTTGACCCGCCAGAAACTGGGCTGGAAACACCCGGCATTTGAGATCCCAAAAGAGATCTACAAAGCCTGGGATGCCCGTGAACGTGGTGAGAAAGCGCAGCACGCCTGGAACGATAAATTCGCTGCCTATCAAAAAGCGCATCCCGAACTGGCCGCTGAATTCACCCGCCGCATGAGCGGTGGCCTGCCTGAAGAGTGGGACAAGCTGACCCAGGCCTACATTGAAAAATTGCAGGCAGAGCCGGCTAAAATTGCCACCCGTAAAGCCTCACAGAATGCGCTGAATACCTATGGCCCCGCGCTGCCGGAACTTCTCGGCGGGTCGGCGGATCTTGCCCCCAGTAACCTTACCATCTGGTCGGGGTCGCGCTCCCTGAAAGAGGACGCTGCGGGTAATTACATCCACTACGGCGTGCGTGAGTTTGGCATGACGGCCATCGCTAACGGTATTGCTCACCACGGCGGCTTTGTTCCCTATACCGCGACCTTCCTGATGTTCGTCGAATATGCACGTAACGCGGCGCGTATGGCTGCATTGATGAAAGCGCGGCAGATTATGGTCTACACCCATGACTCCATAGGACTTGGCGAGGATGGTCCCACTCACCAGGCGGTGGAACAGCTTGCCAGCCTGCGTCTGACGCCAAATTTCAGCACCTGGCGCCCCTGCGATCAGGTTGAAGCGGCGGTGGGCTGGAAGCTGGCGATTGAACGCCATACCGGCCCAACCGCGTTAATCCTCTCCCGTCAGAACCTGACGCAGATGGACAGAACGCCGGAGCAGGTGAAGGCGATCGCCAGAGGGGGTTATATTCTGAAAGACGCCGAGGGTCAGCCGGATCTGATACTGATTGCGACCGGTTCAGAGATCGAAATAACGGTAAAAGCGGCCGAAAAACTCACTCAGGATGGTCATAAGGTGCGGGTGGTTTCACTGCCATCAACGGATATCTTCGATGCCCAGGACGACGCATACCGGGAGTCGGTGCTGCCTTCAGAGGTGAGCGCCCGCGTAGCCGTTGAAGCTGGCATTGCCGATTACTGGTACAAATATGTCGGGCTGAAAGGGGCAATTGTCGGTATGACGGGCTACGGTGAGTCGGCCCCTGCCGAGAAACTCTTCCCCTTGTTTGGTTTTACCGTCGAGAACATCGTTGAGAAAGCGAAACGCGTACTTAAGGTGTAATCACACAGGGCCCGGCGGCGAATAGAGGCCGGGCCCTTTGTCCCGCAATCCGCAGCACAGTCACCGCGTTAACGGGTAACCCACAGGGTGGGCCAGGCATCTGGCCCATGCCAGTTATCACAGGTTGGCTCTTCGGCATAGCGCACCAGGTTAAAGCGTTGACCATTAAACCGCCAGCGCGTCAGGATGCCACAATCGTTAAGTCCCCGGCCTTTCGCGAGCGTCGTCAGTTCGCGGGTTTTTTCATCAAAGGAGGCATTCATCAGCTCCAGTTCGTTGCTGCCGCTGGCAGGCGTAAAGGGTAATCGCAGGCGCACCAGCCGCGAGGCAAAAGGCTTTACGCGAGACACCAGCCAGGCGAGCTCCACCGTGTTATACGCCCCGGCTTCACAATCAATGATCAGCAAGGCTTTGTCATCCGTCAGTGCCGTAACCCTTACCTCTCTGCGGCCAGGATCAAGGGAGCACTGACTGTTATTCATTCGCCAGTTCCCGTAATCGAGCAGATCATTGAGTTCATCATGCGTAAGCGGTGTGGGGGTGGGATTGACCAGGGCAACTTCTTTCAGCGGGGGCGCAGGCGGCACGCTGAGCGGAGGGCCGTCCCCTTTTTTAATCCACGCCGTTTTATTGCCCACTCGCTTTTGCTGGGCGTCAATAAAAAGCAGCGCGGCCTTAAGACCCACCAGTGAAATAATCCCTTTCCCGTCCTGTAATGAAATGGACTGTCCCTCCTGAATCGCTTGCAGGAAGGTGGTGATAGTTACGGGATTGTCGGTCATGAGATGCCAGGGGGTGATGCGCCAGCGTTCGCCAGCCAGCACAAGCGGGGCCCCATCAAGACGCAGGCGAGGGGCAATGGCGGGTTCTTTTGCAGAAGGCAGTTCTCTTCCACCAAAGTCGATGCGCAGCGCGGCATCGTTATGTGCGCCAGCGCTACGGCCAAGCGTCATCACCAGACCCTGATGTTCACCCGTATTGCGTGCCACGCAGAAGTTCTGGTTATTGCAGGTTACTTGCCAGTCAGAAAACGTCTGTTGAACCGGTGCCGCAAAGGATAACGACATCGGAATAAGTCCCAGAAAAAAAGCAAGCAAAACGCGATAACGCATGAATAACACAGCCCCAAAAAGAAGATGACAGCAAACAACCCGCGTATCTTCGTGTTACCACGCCTGCTGCTCAATCAGAATTATCGGATAGATTTATTTAAAATGCACGTTATTAACCATAACAAAATCAGTCCATTAGACCCGACGTTTTTAAATATTGCAGTAAAATCACCGTCTTGCCGTCGCGTATATCTCCGTTCGAAACCAGATTAAGTGCCTCAACGAAGGGTAGCTCCAGCACCTCAATATCTTCATCTTCCACGCCACCGCCGCTATTGGCCCGCGCGTTTTCATCATATTCAGCGATAAAGAAATGGACGATTTCGGTGACGCCGCCTGGTGACATGTACAGCTCAAAGACCTTTTTTACCTCGCCAACCTGGTAGCCAGTCTCTTCGATGGCTTCCTTACGAATACACACTTCCGGCTCGTCGTCATCAAGCAGTCCGGCACAGGTTTCAATCAGCACACCATCCTTATTGCCGTTAACCCAGGTGGCAACACGGAACTGGCGGATTAACACTACGGTACGTTTTTCACGGTTGTATAACAGGATAGTGGCGCCATTGCCCCGGTCATAGACTTCACGTTTATGCCGGATCACTTCCCCGTTTTTACGCGTCAGATCGTAAGTAATGTTACGCAAAATGAAATAGTTATCAGAAAGGACTTTGTCTTTAATCAGCTCAATGTTAAACGACATACAGGCTCCACACCGTAATACAGTCAGCGACATATTACGCGGCAAAGCCTGGTTTGTCGCGGCGGGGAGGTTAATGTCCCCCGGTAGATTTCACCCCCAGCCACGCCATGATGCCCTGCGCCGCATGACGCCCTTCCGCCATCGCCGTCACCACCAGATCCGCGCCACGAACCGCATCCCCCCCGGCGAAGATCTTTGGATTGCTGGTCTGATAGCGATAACGACTGTTCACACCCGCAGCGATACGCCCCCAGTCATCCACCTGTACACCCTGGCTTTCAAGCCACGGCATTGCGTGCGGGTTAAAACCAAAGGCCATGATGACCGCATCAGCCGGCATCACAAATTCACTTCCTGCAACAGGTACGGGTTTGCGGCGCCCTTTCGCATCCGGCTCACCCAGTTCGGTACGAAGCAGGCGAACACCTGCCACTTTACCCGCGGCATCCAGCTCAATATTGACCGGCTGGACGTTGAATTCAAACGCCGCCCCCTCTTCCCTGGCGTTCCTGACCTCCTTTTTCGACCCCGGCATGTTCGCCTCATCACGCCGGTAAGCACAGGTAACATGGGCCGCACCGTGGCGCAGCGCGGTACGCACGCAGTCCATCGCGGTATCGCCACCGCCAAGCACAACAACATTCAGGCCAGCGGTGTTGACATAGGGCGCGTCCGGGGCGTCCGGCAGCCCCATGACCTGCCTGGTATTGGCTATCAGGAACGGCAGGGCGTCATACACTCCTGGTGCCTCTTCATTAGGCAGATTGGCTTTCATTGAGCGATAGGTGCCAACCCCGACAAACACTGCGTCATATTCCTCCACCAGCGACGGTAACGGAATGTCTTTGCCAATTTCGCAGTTCAGTTCGAAACGGATGCCCATAGCGCTGAATATTTCGCGGCGGCGCGTCAGTAAGGATTTATCGAGTTTGAAAGCGGGGATCCCGAACGTCAGCAGCCCGCCGATTTCCGGATGCCTGTCGAATACCGTGGTGCTGACTCCCTGGCGCGCCAGCACATCCGCACAGGCAAGACCGGCGGGACCCGCGCCGATAATCGCGACACGTTTATTGACTGCCGTGACGTGCCGGAGGTCGGGTCGCCAGCCGTTCGCCAGCGCCCGATCGGAGATATAGCGCTCAATATTGCCGATCGTCACGGCACCTGCGTCATCGCGCAGGGTACATGCCCCTTCGCATAACCTGTCCTGTGGGCATACGCGCCCGGTAATTTCCGGCAGGCAGTTGGTCTGATGCGACAGTTCAACCGCCCCTTCGATATCCCCGGCTTTCACGCGCTCAATCCACTGCGGGATATGGTTATGTAACGGGCATGTCCATTCACACACGCTGTGTTCACCACATGTCAGGCACCGCGCCGCTTCACGCTGCGCCTGATCGGCGCGAAACGGCAGGTAGATCTCATCAAATCCGGTTTTACGGGCGGCAATTGCCAGTTTTTCGGGTTCCCCGCGCGGTGGCATTCTGAGCATCTGTTTGACTTTGTTATCTTTTCGTTCGGCTTTCGGCTCGTGATCGGCCAGTGCCTGCTGGCCTGCCGCTCGCAGACGCCGCTTTCTGGCAATGTCGTTCAGCGCTTCCCCCGTCACTAGCCGGAGGGCATCCGCCGGGCAGTGCTGCACGCAGGCCGGGCCTGCAGGGCGGTCAACGCAGAGATCGCATTTGTGCGCGGTCGCTTTCACGCGATCGTTGCCGGATGGATCCACCAGAATTTGCATGGTGCCAAACGGGCAGGCGACGACACAGGATTTACAGCCGATACATTTGTCCTGATTTACCTGCACCGACTCATTTATGCGGCTGATAGCACCATTCGGGCAACTGCGAGCACAGGGGGCCGCCTCACAATGATGACAGGTGACCACACCGCGCTCTTGCTGACGTTTTACAACCGTAATCCGCGGATGAAAATGCGCCGGGCTGACGACATGTTGCTCATGATTATGCGCCATGACACAGGCCACTTCGCAGGTACGACACCCGATGCATTGCTGGCTGTTAGCCATAATAAAACGATTCATGGCAACCTTCTTTTCTGGTTTAATAAACCCTGGTTTTTTTAGGATTACTGTATTACCTGGGCTATTCAGGTCAGACAATGTACATTTGCACAAAAGAGTTACTTAGTTGTCACACGCATGTTGCAGATCAATTTATTGCGCCATAAATGAAAACCAATCTCATTTGAAGTGCTACCTGCCGCTGTTCTGTTGCCGGGTGGCCTCAGGTAGCAGGAACCGCTTTTGTGACCGTAAAACAACCTGTTTCAGCCAGTCTTGCGAAAGCCTTTTTCGGTATCGTCTTACTCTCGTTACTCTCAACCGGTGTCGCGCTGATAACGCTCGCCAGCAGCCTGCGGGATGCCGAAGCGGTGAATATCGCCGGGTCGTTACGGATGCAAAGCTATCGTCTTGGTTACGACCTTGAGCGCGGTGCCGGGGAGACAGATGCCCATCGCCAGCGTTACCAGCAGACCCTCAACTCGCCGGTTTTACAGCAGCTCAATCGTTGGTATGTTCCTGAAATAGTAGGCCTTCGCTATAAACAGCTTAAGGAAAGCTGGCAGGAAATGGATGCGCGCATCGGCGCGAATGACAGCGTCTGGTATCAACACAATATCCAGCAGTACGTGGAGAATATCGATCAGTTTGTTCTCGCGCTGCAACGATACGCGGAGCGTAAGATGCTGCTGGTGGTGGGAATGTCGCTGCTGGGCGCTGGCGGCATTTTTATGCTGGTCTTTTTTACGCTTAAACGTATCCGCCAGCAGGTGGTTGTGCCGCTCAATCAGTTGATGGTGGCAAGCCAGCATATTCAACAGGGGCAGTTTAGCTATCCGTTACTTAACGGTCACTTAGACAACGAACTGGGTCTGCTGGCGTCCACCTTTGACCGCATGTCTGGTGAATTGCACAAACTCTACCGAACCCTCGAAGCCCAGGTGGAGGAGAAGACCCGCGACCTGCATGAAGCCCACCGCCGTCTGGAAGTGTTGTACCAGTGTTCCCAGGCCCTCAATACGGGTCAGATTGATGTCATCTGTTTTCGTCATATCCTGCAGATAGTCCATGAGCATGAAGCCGCCAGCTATCTGGAGCTTAGTGTGGGGGAATACTGGTCGATAACCCAGGGAGAACGTCAACAGGAACTGCCGGTGAATGTACTGCCAGTGGGGATGCAGGAGACGGTGTTTGGTGAGTTGCGCTGGCAGAGCGAAGAGGCCCAGGCTTCAGCGCCATTACTGCGAAATGTGGCCACTATTATTGGCCGCGGCCTCTATTTTAATCAGAGCCAGAAACATTATCAGCAGCTCATGCTGATGGAAGAGCGGGCCACCATTGCAGGCGAGCTTCACGATTCGCTCGCTCAGGTGCTCTCTTATTTACGCATTCAGCTGGCGCTACTCAAACGATCCGTACCGGATGAGAACGCGCCCGCGCAGACCATCATTGCCGATTTCTCCCGTGCGCTGAACGATGCTTACCGACAGCTGCGTGAGTTGTTAACCACCTTCAGACTGACGGTGTCGCAAAGCGATTTACCCTCAGCGTTGAAAGAGGCGCTGGATATCCTGCAAACGCAGACCCCCGCCCTGCTGACGCTCGACTGCCGTCTCCCGACCCTGGCGCTGGATGCCCAGCAACAGGTCAATGTTTTACAAATCGTCCGCGAAGCGGTCATTAATGCCATAAAGCACGCTGAAGCCACCGCCATCACCGTAAGTTGCGTGACGGATCCTGAAGGGCTCTATTCAATCTATATTCGTGATAACGGTAGAGGGATGAGCAATACCCAGCCAGAGGGACACTACGGGTTGAGCATCATGCGCGAGCGCGCCGCCCGGCTGGGCGGAACCCTCACGTTTTTACAGCCGCCCGGTGGCGGGACTCTGGTTCAGTTCACTTTTCACGTACCAGCGTTAAGCTTAAAAAGCCAGCAAACGTAATGAAACGCAAGCGACTGTGAGTGGCAGAAGGGTAACGTCAGGGTTAATGTAGCGAATGCAATTTTATGCGTTGATTTTGCATGATCATTTACATTTTCTCCTTTATTTCTCCACGATTACCGACACCATTCCCGCTACAGTGGTTCACGCAATGTCAAAATAATGATGCGTAGCATAATGAGGTTTCTTTTCTGATGGCGAATTTTTTTATCGATCGCCCCATTTTCGCCTGGGTGCTGGCGATACTGATCTGTCTTACCGGGACGCTGGCTATTATTTCCCTTCCTGTTGAGCAATATCCCGATCTTGCGCCCCCTAACGTTCGCATCACCGCTAACTACCCTGGCGCTTCAGCACAGACCCTGGAAAACACCGTTACGCAGGTTATAGAGCAGAACATGACGGGGCTCGATAACCTGATGTATATGTCCTCGCAAAGCAGCAGCACGGGTCAGGCGACGGTCACACTCAGTTTTACCGCAGGCACCGATCCTGACGAAGCGGTGCAACAGGTTCAAAACCAGCTGCAATCGGCGTTACGAAAGCTTCCTCAGGCAGTACAAACGCAGGGGGTTACGGTACGTAAAACCGGTGATACCAACATTCTGACTATTGCCTTTGTCTCAACCGATGGTTCGATGGATAAACAGGATATTGCCGATTACGTCGCCAGTAATATTCAGGATCCGCTCAGCCGCGTTAACGGTGTAGGAGACATTGATGCGTATGGCTCGCAATATTCGATGCGCATCTGGCTCGATCCGGCGAAGCTTAATAGCGTGCAAATGACCACCAGCGACGTGACGGCGGCGATTAAATCCCAGAATGCACAGATTGCCGTAGGACAGTTGGGAGGGACCCCCTCTGTCGAGAACCAGGCCCTGAACGCCAGTATCAATGCCCAGTCGTTATTAAAAACGCCGGAGCAGTTCCGGGCCATCACCCTTCGGGTAAATCAGGACGGCTCAGAAGTGAAGCTTGGTGACGTGGCGACCATTGAAATGGGCGCGGAAAAATATGATTACCTGAGCCGCTTTAACGGACATGCCGCATCTGGTCTGGGGGTAAAACTGGCCTCCGGCGCAAACGAAATGGATACGGCGAAACAGGTCCTGAGTCGACTGGATGAACTGGCGAACTATTTTCCCCACGGTCTGGAGTACAAAGTCGCTTATGAAACCACCTCTTTCGTCAAAGAATCTATCATCGATGTGGTGAAAACCCTGCTTGAAGCTATCGCCCTGGTTTTCCTTGTGATGTATCTCTTTTTGCAGAATTTCCGCGCCACGTTAATCCCGACTATTGCCGTGCCGGTGGTGCTGCTCGGCACTTTCGCCGTGCTCTATGGTTTCGGTTACAGCATCAACACCTTAACCATGTTTGCCATGGTCCTTGCGATCGGCCTGTTAGTGGATGACGCCATCGTGGTGGTGGAAAACGTTGAGCGCATAATGAGCGAAGAGGGACTGACACCCCGGGAAGCGACGCGTAAATCTATGGGGCAGATTCAGGGGGCGCTGGTGGGTATCGCGATGGTGCTCTCGGCCGTTTTCATCCCGATGGCCTTTTTTGGCGGCACAACCGGTGCCATTTACCGTCAGTTTTCTATCACCATTGTCTCGGCGATGGTGCTCTCCGTGCTGGTGGCGATGATCCTCACCCCTGCCCTGTGCGCAACCTTGTTAAAGCCCCTGCATAAAGGCGAGCATCATGGTGAAAAAGGCCTCTTCGGCGCTTTTAACCGCTGGTTCAATCGTAACGCCGATCGTTATGAAAACAGCGTCGCCAGCATTCTGCATCGCAGCCTGCGCTGGATCCTGCTTTATGTTCTGCTGTTAGGTGCCATGATTGTGCTTTTCCTGCGCCTGCCCACCTCCTTTCTTCCCCAGGAAGACCGGGGAATGTTTATCACCTCCGTGCAGTTGCCAGGGGGGGCGACGCAGCAACAGACCCTGAAAGTGGTGCAAAAAGTCGAAGACTACTTCTTTAAAAACGAAAAGGACACCGTCTCCTCCGTCTTTGCCACGGTCGGCTCCGGGCCGGGGGGCAATGGTCAGAACGTCGCCCGTATGTTTGTCCGTCTTAAGGACTGGAATGAACGGGATCCTGACAGCGGTAGCTCCTTTGCCATTATCGAACGCGCCACTCACGCTTTTCGTCACATCAAAGAAGCACGGGTTTTTGCCAGCAACCCGGCTGCCATCAGCGGCCTCGGCAGCTCTGCCGGGTTTGATATGGAGTTGCAGGACCATGCGGGGGCGGGCCACGATGCGCTGATGGCCGCACGCGATAAGCTTCTTGAGCTGGCAGGGGGAAACAGCACGCTGACGCGTGTTCGCCACAATGGTCTTGATGACAGCCCACAATTGCAAATTGATATCGACCAGCGTAAAGCGCAGGCGCTGGGCGTTTCAATTAATGATATCAATGACACGCTGCAAACCGCCTGGGGCTCAAGCTATGTCAATGATTTTATGGACAGGGGCCGGGTGAAGAAAGTTTACGTCCAGGCGGCCGCCCGCTACCGTATGCTGCCGGGCGATATCAATCTCTGGTATGTGCGAAACAGTGAGGGGGGAATGGTGCCGTTTTCCGCCTTTGCCACCTCGCACTGGCAGACAGGGTCGCCGCGTCTGGAACGGTATAACGGCTATGCTGCGGTGGAGATTGTCGGGGAAGCGGCGACCGGTGTCAGTACCGGCACGGCTATGGACACAATGGAAAATCTGGTCCATCAGATCCCCGGCGGTTTTGGGCTTGAATGGACGGCGATGTCTTACCAGGAACGCCTCTCTGGGTCGCAGGCCCCTGCGCTCTATGCGTTGTCGCTGTTGGTGGTGTTCCTTTGTCTGGCGGCCCTTTATGAAAGCTGGTCAGTGCCGTTCTCCGTCATGCTGGTGGTGCCATTAGGGGTCATTGGTGCCCTTCTTGCCACCTGGATGCGGGGGCTGGAAAACGATGTCTATTTCCAGGTCGGACTGCTCACCGTCATCGGCCTTTCCGCGAAGAACGCGATCCTTATCGTCGAATTTGCCAATGATCTGAACGCCAGGGGCCACGATTTGCTCTCAGCTACACTTCATGCCTGCCGCCAGCGTTTGCGGCCAATTCTGATGACCTCCCTGGCTTTCGTGTTTGGTGTACTGCCGATGGTGACCAGTACCGGGGCGGGTTCTGGCAGCCAACATGCCGTTGGCACCGGCGTGATGGGCGGCATGATCTCGGCAACCGTACTGGCTATCTTCTTCGTACCCCTGTTTTTTGTGCTGGTGAGACGGCGCTTTCCTCTTAAAGAGCCGCAAAAATAAGCGCCCAATAAAAAAGGCGACCTGCTTTATAGGTCGCCTTTCTGCTGCGTGATGATATTCACACTTTTATCGTTTTAAGCACTCACTGCTTTTTGTTTCTTCTGAAATTATTTACGAAGCATGCCTTCGATAAAGTCTTTCCAGTTCCCCAGTTCATGTTCAATCATAACTACCTCTCTTATTATTGTGCGTATTCTACGAAAACCTTTCTTCAATGTGAAGATATTTTCACCAATCAATTTGATTAGGTTTTCGTCTTATTCGCGTTGGTGAATAAACTATGCGCTAATGGAGGGATATTTAATGTGACGCTTCGCAATATTTTGAAATATCGCCAGCAAGTCGCATCATAGCTGGCCTGCGTGACTCCCATTGTCTGCGAACCACGTATCGTGAAGGTGAATGTAATGGTAAATTTTTACCATTTGGTAAAAAAATTGTTTATCTTGCAGCCAATATAATTAGCCTGCCATTGTTATATATTTATTTCCGTTTTACATTCCCGCTCGCACGTCAGTACATATTGCTGTTAGCATAAGTTTTCACTTGCCATTAATAAGTACGGATACCATTACCCTGCGAATGATATTATGTGATATCACTTGTCAGACCCATTATTCTAAATTTCTGGCTAACTATCCAAAATTAAGACAAAAGGATTCACCATGCATACGCTTTACGGCATCAAAAATTGCGACACGATAAAGAAATCCCGTCGCTGGCTTGATGAACACCAGGTTGAGTACCGTTTTCATGACTATCGTGTCGATGGGCTTGATGCAGATTTATTGCATACTTTCATCGATGCACTGGGGTGGGAGGCCTTGCTTAACACCCGTGGCACAACCTGGCGAAAACTGGATGAGAAGGTGCGTTCCGGCATCAATAATGCGCAATCTGCCGCCACTCTGATGCTCGAAATGCCAGCAATCATCAAACGCCCATTGCTCTGGACGCCCGGTAAGCCTATGCTGCTGGGTTTCAGTGAATCCAGTTATGAGAAGTTTATCAACGAGGTGTAGTTTATGTCGTGCCCGGTTATTGAGCTGACTCAGCAGCTTATTCGTCGCCCTTCTCTGAGTCCCGATGACGCAGGATGTCAGGCGTTAATGATTGAACGCCTGAAAGCTATCGGTTTTACCATTGAACCGATGAACTTTGGCGACACCCAAAACTTCTGGGCATGGCGCGGTCAGGGTGAAACCCTGGCCTTTGCGGGCCACACCGATGTGGTTCCCGCTGGCGATGCCGACCGCTGGATAAACCCACCCTTTGAACCCACCATCCGTGACGGAATGCTGTTTGGTCGCGGCGCAGCAGACATGAAAGGCTCGCTGGCTGCAATGGTTGTAGCGGCAGAGCGTTTTGTTGCTGCACATCCTGACCATAAAGGGCGGCTCGCTTTTCTTATTACCTCGGATGAAGAGGCCAGTGCGGCCAACGGCACGGTTAAAGTCGTTGAAACTCTGATGGCGCGAAACGAGCGCCTCGATTACTGCCTGGTGGGCGAGCCGTCGAGCACCGAGGTGGTGGGTGACGTGGTAAAAAATGGGCGTCGTGGCTCCCTGACCTGTAACCTGACGATTCATGGCGTTCAGGGGCATGTCGCCTATCCGCACCTGGCGGATAATCCGGTCCATCGCGCCGCCCCCATGCTCAGTGAACTGGTCGCCATTGAATGGGACAAAGGGAACGACTATTTCCCTCCCACCAGCATGCAAATCGCTAACATTCAGGCCGGTACGGGCAGCAATAACGTCATCCCGGGCGACCTGTACGTGCAGTTTAATTTCCGCTTCAGTACCGAACTCACTGACGAGATGATCAAGGCACGCGTAGCCGCACTGATGGAGAAACATCAGTTACGCTACACCATTGACTGGTGGCTGTCGGGTCAGCCATTCCTGACCGGGCGCGGCAAACTGGTGGATGCAGTGGTCAAGTCCATTGCGCACTATAATGAAATAAAGCCGCAGTTGCTCACCACAGGTGGCACCTCTGATGGCCGCTTTATTGCCCGCATGGGTGCACAGGTTGTCGAACTGGGGCCGGTTAACGCGACTATCCATAAAATCAACGAATGTGTAAATGCCGCAGATTTACAACTGCTGGCAAGGATGTACCAACGCATTATGGAAAATATCATCGCCTGACGGGGAGGAAGCATGGAGTGGCTAGCAAAATATTGGTGGATTTTAGTACTGGTGTTTTTAGTGGGCGTTGTGCTTAACGTGATTAAAGATCTCAAGCGCGTCGATCATAAAAAATTCCTTGCCAACAAGCCCGAGCTCCCGCCGCATCGTGATTTTAACGATAAGTGGGATGATGAGGACGACTGGCCGAAGAAAGATAAGAAGTAAACCTCGCCTTGCCCGGTGTGCTCATGCCACCGGGCAACGCCTTCACAGCAGCTCAATAATGTCATCATCACTGGGTCTGCTTCCACTCAACGCTTCGTCGAAATAGTGTTTCGGCACGGTAAAACGCAGGTGGTCAAGCGCCAGCTGCAGACTACGGTCGTCAATCGCATGGCCTAAATCCTCCACGATATCCAGCGTTACATCCCCACCGGCTTGCACTAATGCCTCCTGCGCCGCCACCGCATGGGCCAGATCGATAACCCGATCCTCACCACCGTGTATCAGGTGGATGGTCGCCGCCGGGGAGACCGCTGTCGGCAGGCTGGCATAACGACCATTAAACGCAATGACGCGTGAGGCGAGGTCAGGCTGCGCTTTGAGGCTTTCAAGGGACATAATTGAACCCTGAGAGAACCCAACCAGTGCGGTTGCCTGAGCCCCCACGCCGCTCTGTTGCTGCCAGTATCGTACGGTATCCACAAACACCGGCATGATGGCATCAATTCGCGCCTGTCGATTCTCTTCCGTAACACCCTGCACGGAGAACCATTGCCGCCCGGTTGGCCCACTCGCCTCACTACCCCCGACGCTGACAATCAGCGCCTCAGGAAACAGGGGAGCAAACAGACGGGCAACGCTGCCCATATTTACCGGGTTGTCGCCCACGCCATGAAAAAAGAGCAGGAGTTGTTTCGCGGCGTTATCCGGTTTTTGCACAATCAGATGGTCATGTTTCATGGCGATCTCCTTCATATAGTGAGCGCAAGTCTACGCCGGGCAAAAATAATGACCATGACATTTAACTGAATGAGTTAGTTAAAAAAACTGCAACTGTTGCACCCATTCTTTGATTTCAGCTGCGCGGTCAGCATCCAGGTAAACGAGCGCCGACGCGGTTTCCGCACGCAGCATCTGCAGTACGGCTTTGCGCCCGTTCAGCCCGAACCTGAGAGAGATGTCAGCGTCATTGCCTCCTTCCAACAGTTTTGTTCTTAATCCCGGAAGGGGCAAATCAGTCTGCACCAGCAGTCGGCCGAGGGCACCGACGGAGGCGGAAAGCGGACGATGGGCAAAAGCAAAGCCAGCAAGTTCGAGCCAGTCATCCTCAACTGACTTGTCGGGCGCGACCGGCAGTGGCAGGGAGTGATTCTTCCACGCCGCAAGCCAGGGCAGATCGCGTGCCAGACGGCGCTGCTCATGGGCAACCAGCGTTCTGCCGGCGTCGCTCAGGGGCAACAGAGCCATAGCGTTAAAGCAGCCGCTACTGGCTTCACGATGGCTGCCCAGCCGTACAAGCTGGAAACCGCATTGCTGCCAGAAATGCCACAGCGCCTCGGTGTAACCAAAGCTGACGGAGAGATAATCGTACTCACCGGCGTGGGCATGTGCGTGATGAATTAATGCGCGTCCCAGCCCCTCGCGCTGACGATAGGGATGAACGGCAATACGACTGACGCGCCATCCGCGCAATGTTGCCGCCAGAGGGCTGCCCCCGTGCGCGGATAACGACTGCGCAACCAGGTTTCCGCGTGGACGGCGAAATCCCGCCCACACCGCCCGGCTCAGATCTGCGGATAATCCCCCCTCTTGTACCAGCCAGGCACCGGCCAGCACATCGCTTCGGCTGGCGGTGAGCCAGAACTGCTGCCCGGGCGCGTCCATCATACGACGCAGGTCCAGCGGAGAGGTACGGTAATGGGCGCTGGAGAGCAGACGATAAAGTGCGGCGGGACGTTGTGGGTTGTCGAGCCAGTCATCCTGGGGTAACGCCTGTATCTCGCCCTCACCTTCAGGCTTTATTAATACCTGCCGATCGTCAAAAAGCAGCACATCGTCGACGAAAGCTTCAAGCGGGCACCCCTTCGCCCAGCGCAGCGGCGTATAAAGCTGGTGATGAACCAGCGGTGTAAAACGGGCGCAGAACTTCAGCAGGAACCCCTGCCCGGTGCCTTCATAGCCCTGCACCGTCGTGGTCAGAAGGACATAGCGAAAGGCGCTCGCCAGTTTATGCAGGAGCGGGCCAGGGATAGCGGCGGCTTCATCAACAATCAGCCAGTCCGGCAACACCGTATCACGCTTTTCGGTCTGTTCCAGCAGCGCATCAGGTGCCATGAAGGTCATGTCGCCCGCATAGCGAGAGAGCACATCAGTTGATGCCCGCGACGGCGCAGTGACGATCGCGTTGCCCTGCAGACGCGCAACATGCATACCCGCCAGCGCAGATTTTCCTCTGCCACGTGCAGCGGTCACCACCATGATACCCGGAGGCATTACCAAAAGTTGCGCCAGCACATCCGCCTGTTCGCGCTCGGGTGCGCCTGTCGCGGCATGCCAGGCGGGACGCGGGGTAAGAGCGGGCAGAGATAAGGGTGTGTCCTGCTGCCAGATAAGCGTCTCATCATTATCTGCTAACTGCCGGCAAAAATAGTGAATAAAGCGCGGCGTAGGAACAGGCTCAGGGGTGTCGCACCAGCGGGCGCTGTCCGCATCGGGTCGCTTCGGCCACGAATGCAGAGGGGGAGTGAGCAGCACCAGCCAGCTTCCGGGCTTAAGCGTTCCGCTGAGTGCAGCAAAAGCGGCGACATCAAATCCCCGACGCGCATCCAGTACACCGTGCGTGAATTCGCGTCCCAGCATCGTGGCTAATGCCGCAGGAGCACAATGCAGTCCGTCAGTGGCCTCCCCCACCCACAGCCAGTCGCCGGATAAGGTTTCGCGCAGGCGGTTCGCCTGTTGCTCGCTCCAGCCCTCATCACCAGCAATCACCAGCAGCCGACGGATCCCCTCACTCGCCATTTGTGCGCTCAGGGTATTAAGATGCTGCATCCTGCTCTTCCCTGCGTATTATCAAAGCGCACGACCAAAGGTATTGCACTGAGCCGGATCGCCGGTTTCCATGCCCCGTTTGAACCAGCTGTAACGCTGTTCAGAAGTACCGTGGGTAAAGCTATCCGGAATAACGCGCCCCTGACTTTGCTGCTGCAGACGGTCATCGCCGATGGCACGGGCGGCGTTCAGCGCCTCTTCCAGATCGCCGGCCTCAAGCACGCCCTGTTGCTGCATGCTGTGTCCCCAGACACCGGCATAACAGTCGGCCTGTAGCTCCATCCGCACCGAGAGCGCGTTGATTTGCGTCTGGCTGGCACCCTGCTGGAGCTGCCGTACTTTGGCCTCCGTACCCAGCAGTTTTTGCACGTGATGGCCGACCTCATGGGCAATCACGTAGCCCTGGGCGAAATCGCCGTCTGCGCCAAGCTTATGCTTCATCTCGTCATAAAAAGAGAGATCAATATAGACTTTACCGTCAGCCGGGCAGTAAAACGGCCCCATAATGGATTGACCGGTGCCACAACCGGTGGTGATGCGGTTGCGGTACATCACAAGCCTCGGCTGCTGATAATGACGTCCCATCTTGTCGAAAAGTTGCCCCCAGGTGTCTTCTGTCGTCGCAAAAATGACGCTGGTGAATTTTGCCGACTCATCTTCCTGGGGGTTAACGGCCTGCTGCCGGGACGTGTTTTCTATTGGCTGGCCGGTGATCAGCCCGGTAAGATCAACCCCGTAATAGCTGGCGCAGATGACAATAACCAGCAGGATTATTCCCCCTTTCCCGCCCGGCAGACGAAAGCCGGGGCCGCGAATAACGGGTCCGCCGGATTCGTTACGCCGGTCTTCTACATTGTTACTTTCTCTACGTCCTTGCCAGCGCATACGCACCTCTTAACATCAGGTAATAAGAGTGATCGTAGGCGGTTACCGCGTGGATTACCATAAGAAATGGGTGCAGAAAACCAGAGGATGTAAACACCCTCTGGTTAATGATATCGGAGGTGGGTCTAGTCGAGTTTCACACCCAGACGGTGCGCAACGGCTTCATAAGCTTCAATCAGGCCACCCAGGCTCTGACGGAAGCGGTCTTTGTCCATTTTATCCAGCGTTTCTTTGTCCCACAGGCGGCTGCCATCAGGCGAGAACTCGTCACCCAATACCACTTCACCTTTGAACAGACCAAACTCCAGTTTGAAGTCGACGAGAATGAGACCTGCATCGTCAAAGAGCTTTTTCAGCACATCGTTCGCTTTGAAAGTAAGCTCCTGCATACGGGCCAGATTCTCTTTACTGACCCAGCCAAACGTTTCGCAGTAAGACTCGTTTACCATCGGATCATGCATGGCGTCGTTTTTCAGGAACAGGTCGAACAACGGCGGATTCAGTTCGATGCCTTCTTCAATGCCCAGACGTCTTACCAGCGAACCGGCAGCACGGTTACGCACGACACACTCAACCGGCACCATATCCAGTTTCTTAACCAGACACTCGGTATCGGAAAGCAGCGCTTCCATCTGGGTCGGGATGCCCGCTTCAGCCAGTTTGCTCATAATGTAATGGTTGAACTTGTTGTTCACCATGCCCTTACGATCGAACTGCTCAATGCGCGCGCCATCCCCTGCTGACGTATCATTGCGGAATTCGAGCACCAACAGGTCCGGGTTTTCCGTGCTGTATACGGTCTTCGCTTTGCCACGATACAACTCAGCTTGCTTTTGCATCTTTGTCACTCCAGGTGTGATGATTTAACTAAAAAAAGCTATTTTACCCCGACGCACACGTTTGCGTCGATGAAATAAAAAAAGGCCGGAAGATTCCGGCCCTTACGGTTACTTGGTAAATGCGGCTTCGAATACGGCCACCAGCGCATCGTTCTGCGCCTGGGTCAAGGTATGACCTTTCGGGTCGATAAACTGGAGGCTGCTGCGGTTGTCGAGATCCCCGACCTGCAGTTTATAGTCACCAGAATTCAGCCCCGGGTCCCTGGCCCCCAGATCGCGCCATGCGCTATCAGACAGCGGCTTGTAGGTTACCGCCATGCTGCCCGTAGAGCGGGTGCTGTCGGTGACTTTCATACCCACTTTTTCAAGCGTTGCAGGCAAACGTTGCCATACCACGTTGAACGGACCACGCACCACAAGCATCGGCAGACCGGTATCGTCTGCGGCACTCTGTACGTCCAGCGTAGAGACGCTACGGTTTTCAGCCGCGTTCTGTGCTGCGGTAGCCGTTTTGTCGAGCCCTTCTGAAATCGCATTCAGCATTTCGGCGCTATAGCGCTGAAGAGAGGCAGCATCGGCAACCGGCTTGCCTGCCTGCTCAAGGTTAATCAACTTGACGGTCACCGCCTGCTGATAACCCTGTGTTTTTACCGAGATTTGATAACGACCACGGTATTGCTGGTCTTCATCAAGGCGATTCCATTCAACCCAGTCAGTGGATAGGGTCTGGCTGGCATCATCACGTTTGGCAATCGTCATATTTTTTGCCTGAATGATGCTAACCACCTGCGGCCATAGATTGGCGCTGCGGCCGTTTTCCACCAGCAACGTGGCGGTATCGCCGGTAAACTGCGTGCGCGCACCCGTTACCAGAGCCAGCGGTTGCGCCGGCGGGCGAATATCTAATGCTTTACCAACCGCGCCGTTACCTTGCGTGACAGGAATAGTGTAATCGCCATTTTGCACCGGCAGGATCATGCCAGCAGGCGCATGAAGTTCCGCAAGCGGCTCGGCATCCAGATAGGATTCGTCACCGCTGACCTGACGCTTGTAGCGTGAATCTGAACTACAGGCCGCGAGTAACATCACAAGTGAAACACCCGCTACCTTCGCCAGGCGCGACTTCTGTACTGAGTAAGCCATCAAATCTCCCTAAACTTTACAGCAATCCGGCATGCTTAAGCGCAGAACGAACCACTTCACGACCGTTATCGGTGATCGGTGTCATCGGCAGGCGCAGCGTGTCAGTTGCCACAAGCCCCAACTCCATACAAGCCCATTTCACCGGGATAGGATTGGGTTCGACAAATAGTTTGTTGTGTAATGGCATCAGACGCTTGTTAATCACGCGCGCTTCTGCAAATTGCCCTTCCGCAGCCAGTCTGCACATATCGGCCATGTCTCGCGCCGCTACGTTTGTGGTCACGGAAATCACACCGTTACCACCAAGTTGCATGAAGTCCATTGCCGTTGCATCGTCGCCGCTGAGCAGGATGAAGTCATCTGAAACCAGCTCTTTGATCTGATGAACGCGACTTAAGTTCCCGGTGGCTTCTTTAATACCAATAATATTTTTGATTTTCGCCAGGCGACCTACGGTTTCAGGCAGTAAATCACAACCTGTACGCGACGGTACATTATACAGAATTTGCGGTAAATCGGTGTGTTCAGCGATGGCTTTAAAATGCTGGAACAGCCCTTCCTGCGTCGGGCGGTTGTAGTAAGGAGTGACACTCAGACAGCCAACCACGCCGCTGTCGTTAAAACGTTGGGTCAGACTGATGGCCTCGGCGGTAGCATTCGCCCCTGTACCCGCAATAACCGGAATACGCCCGTCTGCCAGCTCCAGCGTCATCAGCACCACGTCGCCATGTTCCTCATGACTCAGTGTGGCGGATTCGCCCGTTGTTCCTACAGAAACAATCGCCGAGGTTCCATTGGCGACATGGTAATCAATCAGTTTTTTAAGGCTTGGCCGACAGACTTTACCGTTATCATCCATTGGCGTGACAAGCGCGACTATACTTCCCGTGAACATGGGCCATCCTCTGTGCAAACAAGAATCTCAATGGTACGTGTGGTCTTGCAAGAAAAGCAAGCGACCTGAGGGGCTTCCAGCGGTTGTATGCCGGTTTTTTTTATGCTTTCCTTATGATTATCTCAGGTTTGACAGGAAGCACCGGTTTGACAGCCTCATCACAACATTTTCTGGTTATCACTGCGCTGGGTGCCGACAGGCCAGGTATCGTAAATACCATTACCCGTCATGTCAGTAGCTATGGTTGCAACATCGAAGACAGCCGACTGGCCATGCTCGGCGATGAATTTACGTTCATCATGCTGCTTTCTGGCTCATGGAATGCCATTACGCTCATTGAATCGACGTTGCCGTTAAAAGGTGCAGAGCTGGATCTGTTGATTGTCATGAAGCGCACGGGTGCTAAACCCCGTCCTGCCATGCCCGCTTCGGTGTGGGTGCAGGTGGATGTCCCCGACTCACCGCATCTGATTGAGCGCTTCACTGCGCTGTTCGATGCCCATGATATGAATATTGCGGAGTTGGTTTCCCGAACCCAACCTGGGTCTCAGGAAAATGCGGCACAGTTGTTTATTCAAATAACTGCGCATGGTCCCGCGTCACAGGATGCATCAAATATTGAGCAGGCATTTAAAGCCCTATGTACAGAACTGAATGCACAGGGCAGTATTAACGTTGTCAACTATTCACAGCATGATGAACAGGATGGAGAGAAGTAATGAATCCACTGAAAGCCGGTGATATTGCACCGAAATTTAGCTTGCCGGATCAAGACGGAGAACAAGTAAATTTGGCCGACTTCCAGGGACAGCGTGTTCTGGTCTATTTCTACCCGAAAGCAATGACCCCAGGCTGTACCGTGCAGGCATGTGGCCTTCGCGATAACATGGATGAGTTAAAGAAAGTGAGTGTCGACGTTCTCGGCATCAGCACTGATAAGTCGGAAAAGTTATCCCGTTTCGCTGAAAAAGAGCTGCTCAATTTTACGTTGCTGTCTGATGAAGATCATCAGGTGTGCGAACAATTTGGCGTCTGGGGCGAGAAGACCTTTATGGGTAAAACCTATGATGGCATTCATCGCATCAGTTTCCTGATTGGAGCAGACGGTAAGATTGAGCATGTGTTTGATGATTTCAAAACCAGCAATCACCATGACATCGTGCTGAACTGGCTCAAAGAAAACGCCTGATCGCTTATCAGTTAAATGGATACCCGGCGGCCCGGTGGTCGCCTTTCTGCCTTTCTCTTCTTCTCTTCTGCTCTTCTTCTCTTCTTCTCTTCTTCTCTTCTTCTCTTCTTCTCTTCACCCGATTTTGTGACATTAGTCACACTTACATATTCTCCTCGACACCAGTGCCGACATCAGGTTTTTCACTTTTCTCCGGTACCATCGCTTTTGTTCATCCTCGTTAAAAAAATAATTTAAAGTATTGATTTATATAATATTTAAATCATAACACGCCTTGTACTTAAAAAGCTCAACGATGTTTGCTTTCTTCATCATAGGGCCGACATGAACAGCTTTGTGATTGCAGACTCCGAGTGGTGTAGAGGGTATAATACCTGACTTGCCGCGTGTTCGGATGTAAATAAAACGTAAGGGCTTCAGCATCACCCGCAATTAACCTGGTCAAAACGGAGCCCCAGACCGGGCCGGTCATGTGTCTGCACTGTGACGACGCCCCCTGTAAACAGGTATGTCCGGTTAATGCGATCGCTTTCCAGCACGATGCAGTCTACCTGAACGAAACGCTGAGTATGGGCTGCACACGGTGCGGTCTGGTCTGCCCTTTTGAGGTCATCACCCTTTCTGACAGCCATCCACTGGCTGCACCTTCCCGCTACCAATACTTTATTTCTGACGCCGAACTCAGGGATGTTCCTGACAGCCCCCTCACCCCTTTGGGGAGAGAGGGTCAGGGTCAGGATGAGGGGAATTGTGCGCGGGCAAAAATTATTCCCTCTCCCTGAGAGAGAAAGTGAGGGTGAGGGGGAAATTGTATGTGGGCACGGACCATTCCCTCGCCCCTCTGGGGAGAGGGTCAGGGTGAGGGGGAGAATTCCGCACGATTGCTCAAGGAGAGACTGTTGCGGATAGTGGAACACTCCCATGCAGGCTACGTGGAATGGTTCCGTTCACCCTGAGTGCATTCTCCCTCTGAAACCACCGCACCCGTGAACGTGCAAGGGAGGCTCGCCGCCGCCTCCCTTGCAACCCGGGCTCCCGGCCAGGAAAATCGCCGCAGCACGGTCCGTTCGTCTTATGCCGCCGTGCTGTCGGGTCGGGGACCAGCCTGCATCCCTGCAGGCTATCCCCTCCGCCCGCGTCCCTGCGGGCGGTCCCGGCCCGTCGTCAACGCCTCACCGATTTTCAGCCGGACCACAACCCCCGCTGCATGTCACTGCGTTTCAACAGACACCGCATCGCTTTAAGGACTTACAAACCGCGCGGTGGGTCAGGTGTGGGGAGTCCGGCTGGAAACTGCCGACGCGTTTTCGCAGGGCCGGGGCGACGCGCAGGGAGGCGCGGCGAGGGCGCGCGTTGCAGGGACGCTGCATCGCGCCCGCTCCCGGAAAGCCCGGAGAAACAAGCGGAGGGTCACCGCGAAGCGGCAGTTTTCGTGCCGGGAGCCGGGATTGTTAAGGGCGTGGCGGAGAACGCCCTTAACACGTTCACGGGGGAAGGTGTTTCATGGAAGCGCGACACATGAGGTGAACGGAACCATTCCACCGGAGGTCAGCGGAACCACGCTTTTTACGGCTGAAACCCTTCGGGCCAGTCACGCGCTGTTCCCCTCACCCCAAAGGGGCGAGGGGGAAAAGCGTGCCCGGTTTTGCACATGAGGTGAACGGAACCGTTCCAACGAAGGTAAGCGGAACCGCGCTTTTTAAGGCCGGAACCCTTTGAGCCAGACACCCACTGTTCCCCTCACCCCGACCCTCTCCACGAAGGGGCGAGGGGGAAAAGCGTGCCCGGTTTAGCACATGAGGTGAACGGAACGATTCCACCGGAGGTCAGCGGAACCACGCTTTTTACGGCTGAAACCCTTCGGGCCAGTCACGCGCTGTTCCCCTCACCCCGACCCTCTCCCCGAAGGGGCGAGGGGGAAAAGCGTGCCCGGTTTAGCATGTGAGGTGAACGGAACCATTCCACCAGTGGTCAGCGGAACCACGCTTTTTACGGCTGAAACCCTTAAGCCATCCCCCCTTCCCCTCCCTGAGGGAGAGCCGCCGGTCAGTGTGGGTCGTCCACTACTACGCCATCAGGCCAGGCGTGAATCACAGCTTTGACCAAGGTCGCAAGAGGAATGGCAAAGAAGACGCCCCAGAACCCCCATAGTCCGCCGAAAATAATCACCGACAGGATGATGACCAGCGGGTGTAAATTCACCGCTTCCGAGAAAAGCACCGGCACCAGCAGGTTACCGTCCAGCCCCTGAATAATGAGATAAACAGCAAAACAGCTCCAGAACTCCGTGCCCGCGCCGAACTGGAACAGCGCCACGCAGATGACCGGAATGGTGACCACAAAGGCACCGATGTAAGGAATCAATACCGAGAACCCTACCAGCACGGCTAACAGCAGCGAGTAGTTAAGGCCAAAAAGTAAAAAACCAAACCAGGTGGCAACGCCCACCACCACCATTTCCAGCACTTTGCCGCGAATGTAGTTGGTTATCTGCTGATTCATCTCTTTCCACACCTGGCCTGCCAGCCCCCGGTTGCGGGGCAGCACGCGGCGCACGGCATTGAGCATCTGATCTTTATCTTTTACCAGGAAGAAGACCATCAGCGGCACCAGCACCAGATAGACCGCCAGGGTTAACAGGCCTACCAGTGAGGCGAGCGAGTATTTGACCACTGAGTCGCCCATGCCAAGCAGCCGGGTACGCATATTTTCTGCCATTGCATCGATAATCCCGGCGTCCATAAGCATCGGATAGCGGCGCGGGAGCGTGGCGGCAAAATCAGAGAGTTTATTGAGCATGCCCGGCATGTCGCGGATGAGATTCATCCCCTGCTGCCAGGCAACTGGCATCACCACAAAGGCCATCACCATCACAATACCGACAAACAATATGAGGACCATTGATGCCGCCCAGCGGCGGGAAAAACCGATACGCTCCAGGCGAACCGTCGGCCACTCAAGCAGATAAGCCAGCACCAGCGCAACCAGAAGCGGGGCCAGCAGGCCATTGAAAAAGAAGAGAATAATGAAACCTGCCAGCAGAATAACCAGCAACGCAATCGCCTCAGGATCACTGAAGCGACGACGGTACCACTGCATCAACAATTCGAGCATATGTTCCTTCCGGGAAAACCGGATTGAGCGGTGTAAGTAGGGGAAGTGTATCGAAATGCCACAAAAAAGACTTTGCTTTTTAGCGCCTTTCGCTGAAACCGCCTGCGGGGTAAAAAGATTTAAATCCATGAGTAACGCAGCTAAACTCCTTGTTCCATCACGCTGGAACAAACGCCAGCGCCGTCGGTCAAACGGTAACATCCACATTACAGGACTGAGGTTATGTTCAGGCAGTTGAAAAAAACGCTGGTCGCAACCCTTATCGCCGCGATGACGTTTAGTCAGGCTGCGCCCGCTTTTGCGGATTCGGTAGATGCGTTGCCGGATATGGGAACCTCCGCAGGAAGCACCCTGTCAATCGGCCAGGAGATGCAGATGGGCGACTTTTATGTTCGCCAGCTGCGTGGCAGTGCTCCGCTTATAAACGATCCCCTGCTGGTGCAATACATCAATGCCCTCGGTATGCGCCTGGTCTCGCATGCTGACTCGGTGAAAACGCCCTTCCATTTTTATCTGGTTAATAATGACGAAATCAACGCCTTTGCCTTTTTCGGGGGCAACGTGGTGCTGCATTCCGCGCTTTTCCGCTATGCCGATAACGAGAGCCAGCTGGCATCGGTGATGGCACATGAAATCTCCCACGTGACCCAGCGCCATCTGGCGCGCGCGATGGAAGATCAAAAACGCAGTGCCCCGCTCACCTGGGCAGGCGCGCTGGGATCGATTCTGTTAGCAATGGCCAGCCCGCAGGCAGGGATGGCAGCGCTGACCGGTACGCTCGCCGGTACGCGTCAGGGGATGATTAGCTTCACGCAACAAAATGAGCAGGAAGCGGATCGCATTGGTATCCAGGTGCTTCAGCGCGCCGGGTTCGACCCTCAGGCCATGCCGACCTTCCTCGAAAAACTGCTCGATCAGGCACGCTACTCTTCACGTCCCCCGGAAATCCTGCTGACCCACCCGTTGCCGGAAAGCCGCCTGTCGGATGCCCGTAACCGCGCCAACCAGATGCGGCCCGTGGTGGTGCAGTCGTCAGAGGATTTTTACCTGGCAAAGGCCAGGTCGCTCGGCATGTATAACTCCGGACGTAACCAGCTGACCAGCGACCTGCTTGATGCCTGGGCGAAAGGCAACGTTCGCGAACAACGCGCAGCGCAATACGGTCGAGCCCTGCAGGCAATGGAAAGCAAAAATAATGCAGATGCCATGCGAGCGCTGCAACCGCTGCTCAGTGCCGATCCGAATAATGCCTGGTTCCTGGATTTAGCGACCGATATCGATCTGGGGCAGAACAAAAACGCCGAGGCCGTTAACCGTCTTAAAAATGCCAGAGAGATCAAAACTAACCCGGTGCTGCAACTGAACCTCGCGAATGCCTATCTGACAAGCGGTCAACCGGCGGAAGCAGAAAAGATCCTCAATCGCTATACCTTTAACTGGAAAGATGACGTCAACGGCTGGGAGTTACTCGCGCAAACGGAAGCCGCGCTGAATCACCGCGATCTGGAACTGGCTGCCCGTGCTGAAGGGCAGGCTCTGGTAGGACGCCTCGATCAGGCCATTACCCTGCTCAGCAGCGCCAGCACCCAGGTTAAACTCGGCAGCCTGCAGCAGGCACGCTATGACGCCCGTATCGACCAGCTTCGTCAGCTGCAGAAAACGTTCCGCCCGTACGAGAAGATGTAATCAGGAGAAAAAATGACCGACGCGGTGAAGATTTATCACAACCCCCGCTGCTCAAAGAGCCGTGAGACTCTGAATTTGCTGAAAGAACATGGCGTTGAACCTGAGGTAGTGTTGTACCTGGATACCCCTGCGGATGCCGTGACCCTTCAGGCTTTACTTAATATGTTGGGCATGACCAGCGCCCGTGAGCTGATGCGTCAGAAAGAGGATCTCTATAAATCGCTGGAGCTTGGCAACAGCGCGCTTTCAGAAAAGGCGCTGATTCAGGCAATGGTGGAAAATCCGAAGCTGATGGAGCGTCCGATTGTGGTCGCCAACGGCAAAGCGAGGATTGGCCGCCCGCCGGAACAGGTGCTTGAGATAATCACCTGACAGCCGGATGCCCGGTAGCGCGTTGTCTGCCGGGCCTACAGTTTGAGAATATCTTTAACAAAGGGAATGGTGAGTTTGCGCTGTGCTGTGATCGAGGCGCGATCGAGTTCATCTAAGGTGTCAAACAGCGTGCGCATTTCCCGGTCAAGACGTTTGAGCAGAAAGCGCCCCACATCTTCCGGCAACTCAAATCCACGCAGTCTTGCCCGTAGTTGCAGCGCCAGCAGTTTATCTTCGTCTGAAAGGGGTTGCAGCTTGTAGATTTGCCCCCAGTCCAGGCGTGACGCCAGATCCGGCAGCCCCAGCTTAAGCTGGCGTGGTGGCCTGTCACCGGTTATCAGTAAACGCGTTTTGCCCGATTCCAGAATGCGATTGTAGAGATTAAATATCGCCATCTCCCAGAGCTCATCCCCTGCGACACATTCGATATTATCAATGCAGACCAGCGAAAGGTGCTCCATGCCGTCCAGCACTTCCGGCACAAACCACGTTCGCTTATCAAGAGGCACATAGCCGACCGCATCACCACGTTGGGATAACTCCGCACAGGCCGCATGCAGCAGATGACTGCGCCCCGCACCTTCACGCGACCAGAAATAGATGTATCCGCTATGATCCTGGCGAAGGACATTTTGCAACGCCGCCAGCAAAGAAGGATTGTCGCCCGGCCAGAAACTCGCGAAAGTTTCGTCGTCAGGGAGATAGAGTGGCAGGGAAAGCTGTGCCGGTGTGTTCAGACGTACCTCAACAGGGCTTTAATAAAACGCAGCGAGTTTATCATAAAACTACGCTGCGTTTGAACCGGACAAAATACCCGGCTTACGAATGGCCTTTAGTGCGTATTCGCGTTGCTGTCCTCGGCGTCCAGAACCACCTCTTCCGGGCGCAGCACGCTGATCAATTTGAAGATCAGGCTCAGGCCCACGCCGACGATGGTCGCCAGTGCCATGCCTTTCAGTTCAGCTGCACCAATATGCACTTTCGCACCACTCACCCCGATAATCAGGATGACGGAAGTGAGGATCAGATTTTGCGCTTTGCTGTAATCCACTTTGGATTCGATCAGTACGCGTATACCAGAGGCACCAATGACCCCGTACAGCAGCAGAGAGACGCCGCCCATCACCGGGACCGGGATAATCTGAATCGCCGCCGCCAGCTTGCCAACACAAGAGAGCAGGATAGCAATGATCGCCGCACCGCCGATAACCCAGGTACTGTAGACGCGGGTGATAGCCATTACACCGATGTTCTCACCGTAGGTGGTGTTCGGCGTGGAGCCAAAGAAGCCGGAGATCATGGTTGAAAAACCGTTGGCAAACATGGAGCGGTGCAGGCCCGGATCGCGAATCAGATCTCTCTTCACGATATTGGCCGTGACCACCAGGTGGCCCACATGTTCTGCGATAACCACCAGCGCAGCAGGCAGAATAGTGAAGATAGCAAACCATTCAAAACGCGGCGTGTAGAAGGTAGGCAGCGCGAACCAGTGCGCCTGAGCAATCGGGGTGAAATCGACCACGCCCATAGCGAAGGAGAGCGCATAGCCCGCCAGCACACCGATAAGAATCGGGATGATGGCCATAAAGCCACGGAACAGCACGGAACCAAACACCGTCACGCCCAGCGTGACCAGGGAGATGATGACGGTTTTAGTATCAGCAGACTGCCCTTCGGCAGGCAGCAATCCTGCCATACCCGCCGCTACGCCAGCGAGCTCAAGCCCGATGACGGCAACGATTGCGCCCATCGCCGCAGGCGGGAACATAACGTCCAGCCAGCCCGTACCGGCTTTCTTAACGATAAACGCCACGACGCAGAACAAGGCGCCACACATGATGAAACCACCTAAGGCCACTTCGTAACCCAGCGGCAACAGCAGTAAAACCGGTGAAATAAAGGCAAAGCTGGAACCCAGGTACGCCGGAATTTTCCCTTTACAGATAAAGAGATACAGTAGCGTTCCGACACCGTTGAACAGCAACACGGTGGCCGGGTTGATGTGAAACAGGATTGGCACCAGCACGGTTGCGCCAAACATCGCGAACAGGTGCTGCAAACTAAGCGGGATTGTCTGTAAAAGCGGCGGTCTTTCACTCACCCCGATAGCACGGCGCGTCATAGTGTTTTCCTCTGAGTGTGATTCATGTGTTATTAATGTTCCGCTCATCGTTCATCGCACAGTTTTTGTGAACTGTGTGAGGAAATCAGGCGGATTCTGTTGTGGTTTACGCCAAAAAAAAGCCGACTCTCAAAGTCGGCTTTTATTTTTAATGCATTTACTTGGTACCAAAAATCTTGTCGCCGGCATCGCCGAGGCCCGGAATAATGTATCCGTGCTCATTGAGGCCGTGGTCGATGGACGCGGTGTAAAGCTCAACGTCCGGGTGCGCTTTCTCCAGCGCGGCGAGGCCTTCCGGGGCAGCCACCAGGACCAGCACTTTGATGCTGTGGCAGCCCGCATTTTTCAGCAGGTCAATGGTGGCAATCATCGAGCCGCCAGTGGCCAGCATCGGGTCAACGACCAGCGCCATACGCTCGTCGATGTTAGAAACCAGCTTCTGGAAGTAAGGAACCGGCTCCAGCGTCTCTTCGTTACGGTAAATACCCACGACGCTGATACGTGCGCTCGGCACATGTTCCAGTACGCCTTCCATCATGCCAAGACCGGCACGCAGAATCGGTACTACGGTGATTTTTTTGCCCTTGATTTGATCCACTTCAACCGGGCCATTCCAGCCCTCAATCACGACGCGCTCTGTTTCAAGATCCGCAGTCGCTTCATAGGTCAGTAAGCTACCGACTTCCGAGGCGAGTTCACGAAAGCGTTTGGTGCTGATGTCATTTTCGCGCATCAGGCCCAGCTTGTGTTTGACGAGTGGGTGTTTTACTTCCACGACCTTCATACTCTTCTCCTTCCCCAGAAAGGTGGTAGCCACAAAAAAAATCGCCGGATTATACCGCTTTTTTTCCGTTGCGCTACAGATTCAGCGTTGATCCGGATCAAATAGACTGGAAATGAGTATATCTCAGGAAACCAGACCGCCCGGAAATAATGGACTCGCAAACGTTTGCCTTCGCTGTTAGAATTGCGCCGAATTTATTTCTATCCCTGTTAACGTCAGGTGCCTACCTGAACGATAACAGGTGAACCGCAAGCAAACGCGTGGGGACTCAAGCAGTGACCGATAAAACCTCTCTTAGCTACAAAGATGCCGGTGTTGATATTGACGCAGGTAATGCTCTGGTAGACCGAATCAAAGGCGTAGTGAAGAAAACCCGTCGTCCCGAAGTGATGGGCGGCCTGGGTGGCTTCGGCGCGCTGTGCGCTTTGCCGCAAAAATATCGTGAGCCAGTTCTGGTTTCCGGCACTGACGGCGTGGGTACAAAACTGCGTCTGGCGATGGATCTGAAACGTCACGACAGCATTGGTATCGATCTCGTGGCTATGTGCGTGAATGACCTTGTGGTCCAGGGGGCCGAACCGCTGTTTTTCCTCGACTATTACGCCACCGGCAAACTGGATGTGGACACCGCCTCCAGCGTGATCACCGGTATTGCAGAAGGTTGCTTACAATCAGGCTGTGCGCTGGTCGGTGGCGAAACCGCTGAAATGCCGGGCATGTACCACGGTGAAGATTACGATGTAGCGGGCTTCTGCGTTGGCGTTGTTGAAAAATCAGAAATCATCGACGGCTCAAAAGTGACGGATGGTGATGTCCTGATCGCACTGGCCTCCAGCGGCCCACACTCCAACGGCTACTCCCTGGTGCGTAAAGTCATCGAGGTCAGTGGTTGTGATCCCGAAACGACCCAGCTTGATGGCAAATCACTGGCTGACCATCTGTTAACGCCAACCCGCATCTATGTGAAATCGATCCTTGAGCTGATTGCGAACGTCGATGTGCACGCCATTGCCCACCTGACCGGCGGCGGCTTCTGGGAAAATATTCCGCGCGTACTGCCCGACAACACCCAGGCGGTGATTGATGAATCCTCATGGCAGTGGCCTGCCGTGTTTGACTGGTTGCAAACCGCCGGTAACATCAGCCGTCACGAGATGTACCGTACTTTTAACTGCGGCGTCGGCATGGTGATTGCGCTGCCGGAATCAGAAGCGGATAAGGCTATCGCCCTGCTGAATGCAAAAGGTGAAAACGCCTGGAGAATCGGTATCATCAATGCCTCCGATTCCAGTGAACGCGTGGTCATTGAATGAAAAATATCGTGGTGCTCATTTCCGGTAACGGAAGCAATTTGCAGGCGATTATTGATGCCTGCATGCAGAAGAAGATCAATGGCACCATCAGGGCAGTATTCAGTAACAAGGCCGACGCGTTCGGCCTTGAACGGGCGCGTGAGGCGGCGATCCCCGCCCACGCCCTTCTGGCCTCCCAGTTTGCCAGCCGTGAAGCCTTCGATCGTGAGTTAATGCAGGAGATGGATGCCTACGCCCCGGATCTGGTCGTGCTGGCGGGTTATATGCGCATCCTTAGCCCGGCGTTTGTCGCGCACTACGCGGGCCGCTTAATCAATATTCATCCTTCCCTGCTGCCGAAATATCCTGGCTTACATACCCACCGTCAGGTGCTTGAGAACGGCGATGAGGTTCACGGCACCTCAGTGCATTTTGTTACTGACGAACTCGACGGCGGCCCGGTGATTTTACAGGCACAAATCCCGGTGTTTGAAGGCGACACGGAAGAGGAGATCACCGCCCGGGTGCAGACGCAGGAACACGCCATTTATCCTCTGGTGGTGAGCTGGTTTCTGGAAGGACGTCTTACCATGCACGATAACAGCGCCTGGCTTGATGGCCTCTGCTTACCTCCTCAGGGCTACGCTGCGGAATAAGCGCATTTTTCCGTTACCTGCGCGCGACTTACGGTTGCGCGCAACATCTGAATCCGGCTAAAAACGGATTACTGTCATACTTATCTGTCACAGTTGGACATCTTAAGGCAAAGCTCGCCATAATGTAGGGTGTCTTTCTCACGCAAACGCCAATAACGTTTACCTGCACATGAGGACACCGCCTGGCGAGAAGGAATTGCCGTGTCCCGAGAGTTAACTGGAGTGTAAGCTGTAATGGGTCAGGAAAAGCTATATCTGGAAAAAGAACTGAGCTGGTTGTGCTTTAACGAGCGTGTGCTTCAGGAAGCGGCAGACAAAAGTAATCCGTTGATCGAACGCATGCGTTTTTTGGGCATTTATTCAAATAACCTTGATGAGTTCTATAAGGTCCGCTTCGCAGAACTTAAACGCCGTATCATTATTAGCGAAGAGCAAGGGCAAGGAACGAACACCCAATCACGTCATTTGCTGGGTAAAATTCAGACCAGAGTCCTTAAGGCCGATCAGGAATTTGACTCGCTCTACAATGACCTGCTGCTGGAAATGGCGCGTAACCAAATCTTCCTGATTAACGAACGCCAGCTCTCCGTCAACCAGCAAAACTGGCTACGCCATTACTTCAAACAGTACTTACGCCAGCACATCACCCCGACGCTAATCAATCGCGAAACCAATCTGGTTCGTTTCTTAAAAGACGATTACACCTATCTGGCGGTTGAAATTATCCGGGGCGACGCGATTCGCTACGCGCTGCTGGAAATTCCGTCAGACAAGGTTCCGCGCTTTGTGAATCTGCCGCCGGAAGCGCCGCGCCGTCGCAAGCCCATGATCCTTCTGGACAACATCCTGCGCTACTGTCTGGACGATATCTTTAGCGGCTTTTTTGATTACGATTCACTGAACGCCTACTCGATGAAAATGACCCGTGATGCCGAATATGACCTGGTGCACGAAATGGAGTCGAGTCTGATGGAGCTGATGTCATCCAGCCTGAAACAGCGCCTGACGGCAGAGCCGGTGCGTTTTGTTTACCAGCGTGACATGCCGGATGCGATGGTCGAGATGCTGCGCGAAAAACTGACCATCTCCCGCTTTGACTCCATTATTCCGGGGGGGCGATACCACAACTTTAAAGACTTTATTGGCTTCCCGAACGTCGGCAAAGCCAATCTCGTCAACAAGCCGCTGCCGCGCCTGCGCCATCTCTGGTTCGATAAATTCCGCAACGGATTTGACGCCATCCGCGAGCGCGATGTGCTGCTCTATTACCCATATCACACCTTTGAGCATGTGCTTGAGCTGCTGCGCCAGGCGTCATTTGACCCCAGCGTGCTGGCCATCAAGATCAATATTTACCGTGTGGCAAAAGACTCACGCATCATCGACTCAATGATCCACGCCGCCCACAATGGTAAAAAAGTGACCGTAGTGGTGGAACTGCAGGCGCGTTTCGACGAAGAGGCCAATATTCACTGGGCCAAACGTCTGACCGAGGCGGGCGTACAGGTTATCTTCTCCGCCCCGGGCCTGAAAATTCACGCCAAGCTGTTCCTCATTTCACGCATGGAAGGGGAAGAGATTGTACGTTATGCGCACATCGGGACCGGTAACTTTAACGAAAAGACCGCGCGTATTTATACTGACTACTCGCTGCTTACCGCCGATGCACGTATTACTAATGAAGTACGTCGGGTGTTTAGCTTTATTGAAAACCCTTACCGCCCGGTGCATTTCGACTATTTGCTGGTGTCGCCACAGAACTCGCGTCCGCTTCTTTATGAAATGATTGATAAAGAGATTGCGAATGCGCAGAAGGGCATTCCAGCGGGTATTACCCTTAAAATCAACAACCTGGTGGATAAAGGGTTGGTTGACCGCCTTTATGCTGCCTCAGGTTCGGGGGTACAGGTTAACCTGCTGGTACGTGGTATGTGTTCATTGATTCCCGAACTGGCGGGCATCAGTGATAATATTCGCGTCATTAGCATCGTTGATCGTTTCCTTGAGCACGACAGGATCTATATTTTTGATAACGGTGGCGACAAAAAAGTCTATCTGTCGTCGGCCGACTGGATGACGCGAAATATTGATTACCGTATCGAAGTAGCGGCCCCGCTACTGGACCCACGCCTTAAACAGCAGGTCCTGGATATCATTGACATTCTGTTTAGTGATACCGTTAAGGCACGCTACGTCGATAAAGAACTGAGTAATCGTTATGTGCCGCGCGGCAATCGCCGTAAAGTGCGCGCGCAGCTCGCGATTCATGACTATCTGACTTCACTTGAACAGCCTGATTAATCTATGCCGATAAATGACAACACACCACGACCGCAGGAGTTTGCGGCGGTCGATTTGGGTTCGAACAGTTTTCATATGGTGATCGCGCGCGTTGTGGATGGGGCAATGCAGATCATCGGCCGCCTTAAACAGCGTGTGCATCTGGCTGATGGCCTTGATGCAGACAGTATGCTGAGCGAAGAGGCGATGGAGCGCGGGTTGAACTGCCTGTCGCTTTTTGCCGAACGCCTGCAGGGTTTCGAACCCTCCAGCGTCTGCATCGTGGGCACGCACACGCTGCGCCAGGCTCGCAATGCCGCTGAGTTTCTCAAACGCGCGGAGCAGGTCATCCCCTACCCTATCGAGATCATTTCCGGTAATGAAGAAGCGCGTCTGATTTTCATGGGCGTTGAGCATACGCAGCCGGAAAAAGGGCGCAAGCTGGTTATCGATATTGGTGGTGGCTCGACGGAACTGGTCATCGGTGAAGATTTCGAACCCAGACTGGTGGAGAGCCGCCGTATGGGTTGCGTCAGTTTTGCCCAGACCTACTTCCCTGGCGGCGCTTTAAATCGTGAATGCTTCCAGCGTGCCCGCATCGCAGCTGTACAAAAGCTGGAAACGCTGGCATGGCAGTACCGCATCCAGGGGTGGAATGTCGCTTTAGGAGCTTCAGGCACCATCAAGGCTGCCCATGAAGTGCTGCTGGCTATGGGTGAGAAAGATGGATTTATCACCCCTGAACGCCTGGATAAACTGGTTGCAGAAGTGCTGAAGTATAAAAATTTCAGCGAACTGAGTCTGCCGGGCCTCTCTGAAGAGCGCAAAGTGGTCTTCGTGCCAGGCCTTGCCATTCTTTGCGGGGTTTTTGATGCGCTGGCTATCAAAGAACTCCGACTCTCTGATGGCGCGCTCCGTGAAGGCGTGCTCTATGAAATGGAGGGGCGCTTTCGTCATCAGGACATCCGCAGCCGTACCGCTCAGGCATTAGCCAATCATTACAACATCGACCGCGAGCAGGCGCGTCGTGTGCTGGAGACCACCACGCACATGTACGATCAATGGCAGGCGCAAAATCCGAAGCTGGCGAACCCGCAGCTGGCGGCCTTGCTGAAATGGTCCGTCATGCTCCACGAAGTAGGACTCAACATAAATCACAGCGGGATGCACCGCCACTCAGCTTATATTTTGCAGCACAGTGATTTGCCCGGCTTTAATCAGGAGCAGCAACTGATGATGGCCACCCTGGTGCGCTACCATCGCAAAGGCATCAAGCTGGATGACTTGCCGCGCTTCACGCTCTATAAGAAGAAGCAGTTCCTGCCCCTGGTGCAGATATTGCGCCTCGGCGTGCTGCTCAATAATCAACGGCAGGCCACCACCACGCCGCCGACGCTTCGCCTGACCACGGATGACAATCACTGGACGCTCAGTTTCCCGCACGACTGGTTCAGCCAGAACGCCCTGGTGCTTTTCGATCTGGAAAAAGAGCAGGATTACTGGGAGGCCGTCACCGGCTGGCGCCTTAAAATTGAAGAAGAGCGGGCACCTGACGTAGCGGCCTGATGTCAGGCCGCCTTATGCTGGACAGCCAGACTTTCCAGCGGCTCCGGTTTACCTATCAAAAATCCCTGAAGATAATCGATACCCAGCGCGATAGCCGCGCTGCGTATCTCTTCACTTTCGACATACTCGGCCACCACCAGCATCCGTTTCATGCGCGCCAGATGACAGATAGAGGCCACTATCTGGTAATCCAGACTATTGGAGACAATGTTGCGAATAAAACTGCCATCGATTTTAAGGATGTCGGCATTCACATTTTTCAGACGGGCGTAACTGGCATAACCGGTTCCAAAATCATCAATCGCCACTCTGCAGCCCATCTTCTGCAGCTGCGCCAGCGTCTGGTTAGCCTGCTGAATATTGGAGAGTGAATTGCTTTCAGTAATTTCAAAAATGAGCTGCCAGGCTTCAATATTATATTTCTGCAGTAGAGACCCAATGTCAGGTGAGAACTGAGCCCGGCAGACGGAGGTCGGCGACAGGTTGATGGCAAAACGCTGGCCGCGTAACGCCTCCCGGTGCGAGGCCATAAAACTCAGGACGTGCTCAACGACCCATAAATCTATACGTGAGGAGAGGCCAAATTCATGGGCAATTGGCAGGAAGTCATCAGGGTGAATGTACTCGCCGTTCTCCTCGTTCATACGCAGTAAAATTTCGTGGTAATCATCCCCCCGCATACCCGTGATCGGCTGCACCATCAGGCTGAACCTGTTTTCTTCCAGCGCACGCTGCAGACGGCTCATCATATCCACCTTGCTCTTCAGGCTGCGCTGCAGATTTACCGCACCACGCTGCTGCAAACTTTCCGGGTGATTGGTCGCCAGCGACAGGTCCGCAATGGTGCTGAGCTCTCCCAGCAGTAAATAGAGATGCTGCACCGGCGAGCGCACATAGCAGTAGCTCATTCCAACCTGGGGCTGCAAAGGCATAGCGTCCCAGTCAAAACGAAACAGCTTAATACGCTGATCCAGTTCATCTATACGGCTCTGGTGGGATTGGGAATGCAAACGGATCGCAAGGTCATACCCTGTCAGTAGAAAAACGCCTTCCCCTTGTCCCAGCATCGGGCGTAACCACTCCGCCAGTTTTTGCTTGTACTGAATGCGCAACAGGATACCGTAATTACGACCCAGTAGTTCAAGCTCAGGAATTCGCAACAGGCACACCACCGACCAGGGCGAGTCAGCCAGGGCCCGGCTTAACGCCCGCAGGTTAGGCATATGGACTATCGGATCCAAAAAGGCCAGACGCCGCGCGCGCTCATGAAGCTGCCGCTGCCGTGTGGCAAGCAGGGCCACGCTAAGGATGATAACGGTGTAGACCAGGTAGCAGGACGATGCGATAGCCAACTGCACTTCATACCTTGCATAGGCGGGCAGATAACGAAAGTAGTAGTGGATGAAAACCGTCAGCAACAGCGCCCACAGCAGCGACATCAAACGATAGCCGAAGCGCATTGAACCCCAGAGCATCACCGGAAGCAGTAGTGACAGGGTGTAATTGGTGCTAAAAATCGAACTATTTTCTGTCATTGGCATCAGCAATAAAATGACCATCCCGGCCACAATAGCCCCCCATGTAACGAACTCCGCACGGGTCACTTTGGGATCAAATTCATTGCGCAGTTGCGAAAACCAACTTCGCAGATAGCGAGGGTGATGAAATACGCGAATGAGTAAATAGCTAAGCGGCGTGCCAATCATGGTTCCCACCAGCATAGCCTGATAATCAATAAGCAGATGCGTATCAAAGGTTAATGTATTGGTATTACTTAACGCTGTATCGTATAACGACAGCCAGATAATAAACTGCAGAATAATGATGTAGAGCGTAGCCGGGCAAAACACCTGCCAGAATAAACGTTGAGCAAAAAGTCTGGCGTCGCTATAGGCTATATTTTGCCGTCGGGTAACAAACACCCGATAGCCGCCCCAACTGAGCAGCGCCGGCACCAGTAAATGCAGCGACTGTGCAATAAGTTGCCCTGGTTCATCAGGAGTAAACAGCAATACCACCCCCAGCATAATGCCCGGCAGTGCCGCCAGTCCGTAGACCACCAGCATAGCCATGATGATGCCCAGCGGCAGATAGAAAAGCACGACGCCTTCGCCAGCAACCGTAGTCCAGGTATTTGCCAGGCTAAAAACGGAAAGTAACAGGCTGGGTAAAAGGAGGGGCAGCGCCCACCATTTATCTTTAATTCGGCGGTATTTTTTTATGAAAGTCATAGATGCTCGGTGAAACCCAGGATCCTGCGGGGCATTTTCAGACAGGCATCCGACCCGACTGTTCATGTTTAACGCGATAAATGAGCTGGAATTTTAGTTCTGAACCGCAAGTTATAATTGACGCACGTCAAACAAAACACCGCAGCTTAATTAATAACGCCACTTTTTATCGTCCGGGGCGAATTTAGCATTTACGCGATAAATATTTAATTTTTTTATATAAATCTGCGGAATATTTTTTATTGCCTCGTTTTTATGTGGTGATGAATTGACCTTATCGGCACTCTGTGACTTAATGTCCCCGTCGCCCTTCAACAGGGCTTATCCAGGGAAACATTGTGAGTCAGGCAACCCCTATGCGAAAACGACATCGATTTGACAGTCGCATGACCCGTATCGTACTGCTTATTAGCTTTATCTTTTTCTTCGGCCGCTTTATCTACTCCTCCATCGGGGCCTGGTATCATCATCAGGATAAGCTCCAGTCGCAACAAATCAGTCAGCCTGTCGTCTCTTCTGCAGAGCGTTAACGTCCTGTTTTAGCATTCACATGCTTTTGCGTCTCTGTCGCTATGCAGCTGTTTGACGCAGCATTGCAGCAATCATCAGCAGGCCAAACCCGCTGAGAACGGCGCCAGCAATGCGTTCAATGATGTGAATGCATGACGCGACGCGTTTTTGCACCATCGCATGCCCTGCCAGTGCCGCCACCAGCAGATTCCAGACAAGAACCGCAAGACTCATCCACACGGCGGAAAATATCTGCTGGGGGAGCGTTACCGATGCCCCCAGAATCGACGTCATCAGTGCCATATAGAAGAGTGCATTTTTAGGATTGAGCAGTGCTGAGCTCAGCCCAAGCAGGCACTGCTTACCCGCAGAAGGGCGTGCCTGCGCCGTCGCATTAAACGTTATCGCCTGTTTACGACTGCGCAGCAGGTGGCTGCCAATCCAGATTAAATAAAGCGCGCCGGCGATTTCAATCAACCGGAATAACAGCGCATGTGTCTGCAACATATTCCAGCCAAAGAGAGCAATCAGGATATAGCACGCGTTTCCCAGCGCGATGCCCACCCCAATTCCTGCACTTCCGCGCAGACGATAGCGGACGGCATAACCTGCCTGTAAGAAGAAATCCGGGCCAGGGCTGACCAGCGCCACAAAATGCGACAGGGCGAGAAGGGGAAACGCTGCGGGAATAAACTGCGAAACAAATGACATAGTGACCTCCGGTAAAAACGGTCACTGTAATGAAGTCGTTGCGCTATTTATTGTCGGATATTGATCGCCCCCGCGCGTACTGACGCGGTGTCGATGCCGTAAAGCTCACAAAGGTGCGGTGAAAATGGCTTTGATCCGAAAAGCCGCTCTGATAGCCGACGTCGGTAATGTCGCCCCCTGCCCTCAGGCATGATCTCGCAAACTCAATACGGGCATTGTTCAGCCAGGCGCCGGGCGTCAGCCCTGTCGCCTGTTTAAACTGGCGGATCAGCGTCTCTTTACGCAGAGAATAGTGGCCTGCCAGCCTGTCAAACGACGGTGCAACGGTAAAATCTGCCTGTAGAGCCAACTGCATGTCATAAAAAGCGTGTTGAGGTTGAGGACGAGCGGTGAGCCCTGGCACTTTTAGCAGCAGTTCACGCACGGCAGTGGATAATAACTCGATGTTGCCTTCGATCATCAGTTCAACGATCCGCTGATATGCTGCAAAAAGAGACGGATGGTGAATAAGCGTTTGATCGCAACACAGCGTCTCTTCAGGGGCCGCGCCGAGCTGCGCCAGGCACCATGCCTTATCGATATAAAGCATATGATAACTGCGCGGAATGCCCGCGACCGGATTACAACTGTGGGCCACTTCCGGGGCAATCACCACAAGCTCGCCCGGACGCAGATGATACGTCTGCCCGTCGCAACAGGTCAGGGTATCCCCTTCCACTATCGCGCCAATCGACAGCTGCGCATGCTGATGCAGCTTGTAGGCCTGCAGGCTTTGCCGGGTCGTGCGTAGCTCAATCCAGGGCGCGAGCCCGGAGCGCCAGAACGCTTGTTCAATGTTCCGCGTACTCATTGTGCCCCTCGATTATTCAGTGATGCGTCCAAGCCAGGCCGCGTAGTCCGCGCGGGTCTCTGCTGGCAGGGCTTCCCGGTACGCATTCAGTTCTTCCTGCATGCCGAATATTTTCCATACCAGCGGCGCCAGTTTCTCACAGGGAGTACCTGATGCGCTCTCCAGCAGCGCCAGCGTGCGCTTTTTATATTCCGCCAGCACCTCGGACTGATAATCACAGGCTTTACTGAGCCCGGAAAGATACATCAGTTTTGGCACCTCCGCCTGGGGCCATTGCAGCGCCATGTTGAGCGGCCACTCCAGCATTGAACGCTCGCCCCATAGCGCGGCACGCGGAACATAGTTGTTGGCTACCATCGTCAGGGTAAAGGCCTGGCCCAGCTCAGCAAGGTAGATATTCATCGCCTCAGCTGACGGGCGAGTATAGAACGCATCGAGAGCCTGCGTAACAGGCCCACCCATTTTCGCCAGCAGACGCTGCTCAAGCTCAAGCACCCATGCGCCCAGTTCAGCCTGAGGTACGGTCGCACTCTCAACGGCGCATTTTTCCCGCAGGCGACAATCCCAGAGCGAGAGAGTGAGCTGCCACTGGCGTTGATCCCCTTCCCCTTCGCACCCAAGCTGTCCGGTAACAAAGTACTTCATTGACGGGGGAACGAGATCGAAGAGTTCATTCCCGTCTGTTTCATGGGTCGAGAGCACCGGTCCCAGACCTGCGGCAACCTGGAAATAGCACCGGGCGGCAAAGGGAGTCCAGTAGTGAGCGGCTTCTGCCAGGTATAACGGAATAGCGCGGGTGAGCCTTCCGACATCATCCTCGCGCTGCGACTCGGCAGGCTTTGTCTCATCGGTAATTTTACTGAGCGCAAAGAAACCGACAATGTCTGCCTCCTCGGGTTTTTGCCCGAATAGCCAGTCGGCTTTATAGAGACCGTAATGCCAGATGGGCTGCGAGAGCGCCAGCGTACTGATTTCCACCTGAGCAGGATCGGTGGGAACACCCTGCGCACCTTGTTCACGCATTTGCTGAAAAGCCTGGGCGAATGCATCCAGATGCTGCTTGAGCGGCGGATATTCAAGCGCATACATTCGGCTTAACAACCGTTCACCTGCATCAGGGTTACCCAGCTCCTGATAAGCGCGCAGCAGATTCATGCCCGCCATCGGATCGTGACGATGCTCATCATAAACGGGGGCGATCAGGTCGACAAGCAGGGGTATTTCACCGTTCCTGCCCAGATCGCCTGAGATCATCATAAGCGAGCTGCCGTCGTACCTCCCTCCCGCCAGCACCTCGTCATAGAGCGTTTTCGCCGCCGCCACGTTTTTCTGTTCCAGGTAGTGCCGCGCCAGCCACAGCTGGGCGCGCCATGCCCCCGGCAGCGCCGCAACGGTTTTAAGTCCCGCTACGTACCCCGCAGTTCCTTCCCGCTCCTCTTTTAAAGAGGCCCACCAGAGTAAGCCATTGTCCTGATTCGGGTCGGCTTTAATGGCCTGCCAGAGCAGCGCGTCGGCGCGGGCACTGTCGCCACGTTCAGCGTAGACTTTCGCCAGATTGGTCAGCAGGGTTCCCGTGGGACCGGCTTTATCGATTCCCGCGTTTAGCGTCGCTTCGGCCTCGTCATGCAGGTTGTTTTGCATCAGTACAATGCCCTGAAGCGTATGACTGCGTTCAGGGTTATCATCGATTGCGACCAGCCGCGCCGCCGCAGGAAGAAGGTCAGTAGCAAAACCGTCGTTCAGCCCGGCCAGAATGGCATCGTAAAGTTCGGCCGGATCATCCCACTTCTGCTCAAGCCCCGGCAGAAAAACCTTTTCTCGCCAGTCGCTTCGGGTGATATGCATCTCCCGCCCGTTGGCGTCATAAGCAACAATACGCTCTTCCTGCGGCGGTTGCGCCTCTACGGGATGAGCCTGTTCAGGTTCAACAGGGGCCTGCGATTTATCTTTTTGGCCGGTCAGGCCGGAGAGCAGTTTTTTAAACATAGCGCGTGTCTGCCGAGTGAGATGAGCCGAAAGTCCGTGTTCCCTTTCGCGCACGATGCCGATGGGATGCGCTGAACACTCAGCCAAAAAGGGTGGCACAAAAGGCAGGCTTCGTCTAATGCCAGCAATGGGGGGTCGGCCGGTAAGGGTGTCTGGGCACGATGCGGCCCAGGTAGAAAAAAACACCAGCAGCGCGAGGCGTACTGGTGTTTTTATTCAACGTTTATGCGCCGAGGCGAAAACGATTATTCCCACTCAATCGTTGCTGGCGGCTTACCGCTGATGTCATAGACCACGCGGGAAATGCCGTTCACTTCATTGATGATGCGGTTGGAGACGCGGCCCAGGAAATCGTACGGCAGGTGCGCCCAGTGGGCGGTCATAAAGTCGATGGTTTCAACGGCACGCAGAGAGACAACCCAGTCGTACTTACGCCCATCACCCATCACGCCTACGGAACGTACCGGCAGGAAGACGGTGAAGGCCTGGCTGACTTTGTTGTACAGGTCGGCTTTATGCAGCTCTTCAATGAAGATAGCATCGGCACGACGCAGCAGGTCGCAATACTCTTTCTTCACTTCGCCAAGCACGCGCACGCCCAGACCCGGCCCCGGGAACGGATGACGGTAGAGCATGTTGTACGGCAGGCCCAGCTCCAGACCAATTTTGCGCACTTCGTCTTTGAACAGCTCACGCAGCGGTTCAACCAGGCCCATCTTCATCTCTTTCGGCAGGCCGCCCACGTTGTGGTGAGATTTGATGACATGGGCTTTACCGGTGGCGGAAGCGGCGGATTCAATCACGTCAGGGTAGATGGTGCCCTGCGCCAGCCACTTCACATCTTCCAGTTTCAGGGCTTCTTCATCGAAGATTTCCACGAAGACGCGGCCGATAATTTTACGTTTGGCTTCCGGATCGTTCTCGCCCGCCAGCTCGCTCAGGAAGCGAGACTCACCTTCAACATGAATGATGTTGAGGCCGAAATGGTCGCCGAACATGTCCATCACCTGCTCTGCTTCGTTCAGACGCAGCAGGCCATTATCCACGAAGACACAGGTCAGGTTTTTACCGATAGCGCGATGCAGCAGCATGGCGGTGACGGAGGAGTCCACGCCGCCGGAGAGGCCGAGGATCACTTTGTCGTCACCCACCTGCGCACGAATACGTTCGATAGCATCGTCGATGATTTTTGCCGGCGTCCACAGGGCTTCGCACTGGCAGATATCGATAACGAAACGCTCGAGCATGCGCAGGCCCTGGCGGGTGTGGGTCACTTCCGGGTGGAACTGCACGCCATAAAAGCGTTTTTCTTCGTTAGCCATAATGGCGAACGGACAGGTTTCCGTGCTGGCAACGGTCACGAAGTCAGACGGGATCGCCGTGACTTTATCGCCGTGGCTCATCCAGACGTCCAGCAGCGCTTTACCGTCGGAAGTCAGGGAGTCTTCAATACCGCGAATCAGCGCGCTGTCGGTCTGAACTTCCACCTGTGCGTAGCCGAACTCACGCTCGTGAGAGCCTTCAACGTGGCCGCCGAGCTGCATGGCCATGGTCTGCATGCCGTAGCAGACGCCGAATACCGGTACACCAGCTTCGAAGACATACTGCGGGGCTCGCGGGCTGTTCTCTTCAGTGGTGCTTTCCGGACCACCGGAAAGAATGATGCCGCTTGGGTTAAATTCGCGGATCTGCGCTTCGGTGACATCCCATGCCCACAGCTCACAGTAAACGCCGAGCTCACGCACGCGGCGGGCAACCAGTTGCGTGTACTGCGAACCGAAATCAAGGATAAGAATGCGATGTTTATGAATGTTTTCCGTCATTGACGCTAATTCCGAGGCAAGTGAAACAAAATCGCCCGGCATAAAGCCGGGCGTGGAAACGATCAGGAACCCATACGGTAGTTAGGCGATTCCTTGGTGATGGTTACATCATGGACATGGCTTTCCTGAATACCCGCACCGCTGATGCGCACAAATTCCGCTTTCGTCCGCAGCAGATCAATGGTGCCACAGCCGGTCAGCCCCATACAGGAGCGCAGGCCGCCCATCTGCTGGTGAATGATCTCTTTCAGGTAGCCCTTATAGGCCACGCGGCCTTCGATGCCTTCCGGTACCAGTTTGTCGGCGGCATTGTCGGTCTGGAAGTAGCGATCGGAGGAGCCTTTGGACATCGCGCCCAGAGAGCCCATACCGCGGTAGGATTTATAAGAACGGCCCTGGAACAGTTCGATTTCGCCTGGCGATTCTTCGGTACCAGCCAGCATGGAGCCAACCATCACCGCAGCAGCACCCGCTGCAATGGCTTTGGCGATGTCACCTGAGAAACGGATACCACCGTCAGCGATAACCGGGATGCCGGTGCCTTCCAGCGCTTCTACTGCATCGGAAACCGCAGTAATTTGCGGAACACCCACACCCGTCACGATACGGGTAGTACAGATGGAGCCCGGGCCGATACCAACTTTCACCGCGCTGCAACCGGCGTCTGCCAGAGCGCGAGCGCCTGCGCCTGTTGCTACGTTGCCGCCAATGATTTGCAGATCAGGATATTTCGCACGGGTTTCACGAATACGTTGCAGCACACCTTCGGAGTGACCATGTGAGGAGTCAATCAGCAGGACGTCAACGCCTGCGGCAACCAGCGCATCAACACGCTCTTCGTTACCCGCGCCCGCGCCAACTGCCGCACCTACACGCAGACGGCCATGCTCATCTTTACAGGCGTTGGGTTTACGTTCCGCTTTCTGGAAATCTTTCACGGTGATCATGCCGCGCAGGTGGAAGCTGTCGTCAACGACCAGGGCTTTCTCAACACGCTTTTCGTGCATTTTCGCGAAGACAACCTCACGATTTTCGCCTTCACGCACGGTGACCAGACGCTCTTTCGGCGTCATATATACGCTCACCGGCTGGTTCAGATCGGTCACAAAACGCACGTCACGTCCGGTGATGATCCCCACCAGCTCGTTATCTTCCGTCACCACCGGGTAACCGGCAAAGCCGTTACGCTCGGTCAGCGCTTTGACTTCGTGCAGCGTGGTGCCTGGCAGTACGGTCTGCGGGTCGGTCACAATACCGGATTCATGTTTCTTCACGCGCTTCACTTCTTCAGCCTGGCGCTCGATAGACATGTTTTTGTGAATAAAGCCGATGCCGCCTTCCTGAGCCAGGGCGATAGCCAGGCGCGCTTCCGTTACAGTGTCCATCGCTGCGGAGAGCATTGGAATGTTCAGGCGAATGGTTTTAGTAAGCTGCGTGCTGAGATCGGCAGTATTCGGCAGAACGGTGGAATGAGCGGGAACGAGGAGGACGTCGTCAAACGTCAGGGCTTCTTTAGCGATACGTAGCATGGGCAATATCTCTGACCTGGGGGTGGTTAAATATTGCCGTGGCATTATACAGAGCGTAACCGATTGCTTCCACATTTTTTTAAGAAAAATACTTGCGCTCACGGGTGAGCGGGTTACTATCGACTGAATAACTTGCTGATTTAGAATTTGATCCAGCTCACATGTTACCTTCCCAGAGTCCCTCAATTTTTACCGTAAGCCGTCTCAATCAAACGGTTCGCAGCCTGCTGGAACGCGAAATGGGCCAGGTCTGGATCACGGGCGAAATCTCCAATTTCTCGCAGCCCTCATCCGGCCACTGGTACTTCACGCTAAAAGATGACACCGCCCAGGTACGCGGAGCAATGTTCCGTAACAGTAACCGTCGGGTGACGTTTCGTCCTCAGCACGGCCAGCAGGTGCTGGTGCGGGCATCGGTCACACTGTATGACCCCCGCGGCGATTATCAGATAATTGTTGAGAGCATGCAGCCAGCGGGTGAAGGGCTGCTGCAACAAAAATATGAGCAGCTGAAGGCCGCGCTTTCCGCGGAAGGCCTGTTTGATCAGCAGTTCAAACAACCGCTCCCCTCGCCTGCCACCTGCATTGGTGTGGTGACGTCGAAAACCGGTGCGGCTTTGCATGATATTTTGCATGTGCTTAAACGCCGCGATCCGTCGCTGCCGGTGGTGATTTATCCAACGCCGGTTCAGGGGGACGATGCGCCCGCGCAAATTGTTCGTGCCATAGAACTGGCGAATGCCCGTCAGGAGTGCGACGTGCTGATCGTCGGGCGCGGCGGTGGCTCACTGGAAGATTTATGGAGCTTTAACGACGAACGTGTGGCACGCGCCATCTTTGCAAGCGCAATACCGGTAGTCAGCGCAGTGGGTCATGAAACGGACGTCACCATCGCCGACTTTGTCGCCGATTTACGTGCGCCTACGCCGTCGGCGGCAGCCGAGATGGTCAGCCGTAATCAGGCTGAACTGGCTCGCCAGCTTCAGGCCGCACAGCAGCGTCTGGAGATGGCGATGGATTTCTACCTGGCTAATCGCACTAAACGCTTTACGCAGATAAACCACCGCCTGCAGCAACAGCATCCGCAACTGCGCCTGGCGCGTCAGCAAACCATCCTTGAGCGTTTACAGCAGCGCATGCGCAACGCGCTGGACACTCGCTTCCGTCAGGCATCGCTGCGCCAGCAGCGCGTAACGCAACGACTGAACAGCCACAATCCGACCCCCAAAATTCATCGGGCGCAGACTCGCGCGCAACAGCTTGAATTCCGTCTGGCCCAGGCCGTTGGGTCGCGAATGAGCCAGACGCGTGAGCGTTTTGGTTCGGCGATTACCCATCTTGAGGCTGTCAGCCCGCTGGCAACCCTTTCCCGTGGTTACAGCGTGACAACCGCCAGCGATGGCAGGGTGCTGAAGCAAACCGCCCAGGTGCATAAAGGCGATATATTGACCACGCGTGTCAACGATGGCTGGCTTGAGAGCGAAGTGAAAACGATCATCCCGGCGAAAAAAGCCTGAAAAAAAAGCCGCATCTCAATGCGGCTTTTTTATTTCAGAGCGGGACGAACGCCACCCGTTTTTTCGATATCAAACCATGACCATGCTGGCAAAAATAATCGACCGCACCGCAGGCTTTCAGGATCTCTAACGGCTGATGGCAGTCCGGGCACAGGGCGTTAACAGGATAATCTTTATCGCAGCCAAAACAGTGTGCGTGGGTGCCAACCAGTTCGAGCGGGTTATGACAGGTTGGGCATTTGAGTTCCATACATATCCTCCCAAAGTTCAGCGCGCCCGGCACAAATCTGCGGGCGCTAAAACTTACTTACTCTTTTTGATATGCTTAATCAAACGTTTACGCTTACGCATCTGGTTCGGCGTCAGGGTATTGCGTTTATTCGCAAACGGGTTCTCGCCTTCCTTGAACTGAATGCGGATAGGCGTACCCATGACGTCCAGCGATTTACGGAAGTAGTTCATCAGGTAACGTTTGTACGAATCCGGCAGGTCTTTCACTTGGTTGCCGTGAATCACCACGATCGGCGGGTTATAACCACCGGCATGCGCATACTTCAGTTTGACACGGCGGCCACGCACCAGCGGCGGCTGGTGATCTTCTTCAGCCATCGTCATGATACGGGTCAGCATCGCCGTACTCACGCGGCGTGTGGAGCTGTCATAAGCTTCGCGCACCGATTCAAACAGATTCCCCACCCCGCTGCCGTGCAGTGCAGAGATGAAGTGAACGCGCGCGAAGTCGATAAAGCCCAGACGGAAATCGAGGGTCTCTTTTACCTGCTCACGCACTTCATTGCTCAGACCATCCCACTTGTTTACCACGATAACCAGTGAGCGCCCACTATTGAGGATGAAGCCGAGCAGTGAGAGGTCCTGATCGGAAATGCCTTCGCGGGCATCGATGACCAGCAGCACCACATTAGCGTCTTCAATCGCCTGCAGCGTTTTGATCACAGAGAATTTTTCTACCGTATCGGTGATTTTTCCGCGCTTACGCACCCCAGCGGTGTCGATGAGCACATACTCACGCTCATCGCGCTCCATCGGGATGTAAATGCTGTCACGGGTGGTGCCGGGCATGTCATACACCACAACACGATCTTCACCGAGAATACGGTTCGTCAGTGTGGACTTACCTACATTGGGACGACCAACGATGGCGAGCTTAATCGGCAGATCCTGCGGGTTGAAGGCCTCTTCTTCTTCCTCAGGGGCTTCACCGTTCTGCTCAGCTTCAAACTGCGCCCAGTATTCAGCCTCTTCGTCCACTTCCTCTTTCGGATCAAGTTCATCCATCCACGGCAGCAGTACGTGCTCCAGCAGACTCAGAACACCACGACCATGAGAGGCGGCAATCGGATGAATTTCCCCTAAGCCCAGGGCGTAGAAATCAATGATGGCCTGATCGGGGTCAAGGCCATCGGTTTTGTTCGCGACCAGGAAAGTGGGTTTTTCACGTGAACGCAGGTGCTTTGCGATTGCTTCATCAGCAGGCATCAGCCCCGCACGCGCATCCACCATAAACAGCACGACGTCTGCCTCTTCAATCGCCAGCAGCGACTGTTCAGCCATACGCGTTTCGACACCGTCTTCGGTGCCATCAATACCGCCCGTGTCGATACAGATAAACTCACGACCTTCGACTTCTGCACGACCGTACTTACGGTCACGGGTCAGCCCCGGAAAATCCGCCACCAGCGCATCACGGGTGCGTGTTAAACGGTTAAAAAGCGTGGATTTTCCAACGTTAGGGCGCCCGACCAGCGCGACCACAGGTATCATGTTAAAGCCTCATTACTTAAAATTCGAAAACCATGAACGCCGCAGGTTGTGCGACGCTTTAAAAACAGTAAAACGGCCCCTGCAACAGGAGCCGTCTTCGGACGCGTGACTGACTACGCCTGAATTAGCGCGTAATGGAGTACAGTGTACCGTCTTTCGCCTGAATGAGCAGTTTGCCATCAGCTACGACAGGATCGGTCAGGAAACCGGAACTGTCCACTTTTTGCTGAGCCACAAAGTGACCATCCTCAACGTTGATCCAGTGCATGTAGCCTTCGCTGTCGCCCGTAACAATGTAACCATTATACAGCACAGGAGAGGTCAGGTTGCGGTGCAACAGATCGCTTTGCGTCCACAGCGTTACTCCACCGTCAGTGGTGAGCGCCAGCACGCGATCGTTCTGGTCAATCATATAGATGCGGTTGCCATCAACGATGAAATCACTGACTGAACCCAGTTCACGTTTCCACATGATCTGGCCACTGCGCAGATCCATCGCCGTCAGGTTGCCGTTGTACGCCAGAGCATAAACAACCCCGTTAACAATTACAGGGGTGGTATCGACGTCGCTCAGACGATCGATTTCCGTCGGGCCGGTGGCCTGAGAAATACGTTGCTGCCAAATCAGCTGGCCCTGCTGCATCAGAACCGCACTTACACGACCGTTGTCACCGCCAACAATCGCAGCACCAAAAGCGGTTGCCGGGGCAGATTCGCCGCGCAGAGAAAGGGATGGCATGTCGAGGTTAACGGTCCATTTGATCGTACCGGTACCCTCATCAAGCGCCTGCAGCTGACCATTGCTGGTGTGAATGAGCACCAGACCGTCGCTGACAACCGGACGGGATAAAGCCTCACCCGCTACCTGCGTGGTCCAGGCTTCAGAACCATCACTGGTGTTCAGCGCATACACTTTCGCTTTTTCGCTGCCAACGAAAACGTGCGCGCCTGCCACAGTTACACCACCGGAGAGCAGCGCCGGGTTGGTAGAAAACCACCCTGATTTTTCCGCGAGGCTCACAGACCAGATCTCTTTGCCATCGCTTTCGCTAACGGCTTTCACCGTACCATGACGATCGGCAGCATAGACCACGCCGCTCACCAGGGCCGGGTGCAGGTTAGAGTAGAACTCGCCAATACCATTTCCTACCGAGGTACTCCATGCGGTAGTCGGGGTAAACTGGTTTTCAACTGTCGGCAGAGGAGACATTTTCACAACATCTTCTTCGCCATTAAACAGGGAACAACCGCTCAGTAAGGTGACGGACAGCAGCCCAGGCAGAAGTAATTTACGCAATTGCATCGGGTCCCTCTTAGATGGACAAATTATTGATTTTCATCTGCATCATTTCACTCAGCGCAGGGGAAGCGTTATTTTTAACGCCACTTTCCCAAGCGGTGCGCGCACCTTGTTTGTCGCCCTTACTCAGCAGCGCTTCGCCACGCAGGTCAGCAACGATAGCTGCCCAGCCCTCACCTTTCACGCTATCCAGCGTTTTCAGTGCGGCATCCTGCTGCTTGAGCTGAACCTGAATGCGAGCAAGGCGGATATTAATCATACCTTTAAGATTGTCGTCGCTGGTTGCAGCGAGGCCTTGTTGCAGCTGCGCAGACGCTTTTTCGAGCTCGTTACGCTCAACATACTGTTGCGCCAGTTCAAGCGACGCCAGTGCACCATAGGTATTTTTGTTTTCGGCCGCAAATTTCTCTGCGGTGGCGAGGGTTTCAGGTTTATCCGCTTTTAACGCAGAGATGGCATGCTCATACGCTACAGAAGCCGATTGTGCTGATTCGGTTTGATGGCTCGTCCAGTAGCGCCAGCCAACCAGTGCCCCAATACCTAAAATCACCCCAACGGCCAGGGCTTTGCCATTCTCAGCAAAGAAGCGCTTAAGCGCGTCTACCTGGTCGTGATCGTTTTCGTAAATTTCCACGCAGTCCTTCTCCTTAACGATAATTCACCGGGGAGATTAGCCCAGTAGTGTGCGCAAATGCGCCGCAACGCTCTCCTGCGCTACCGTATTTTGCTCACCAGAGCGCAAATCCTTCACCACAACGTTGCCGTCGGCGATTTCAGACTCACCCAGCACCAGTGCGAGCGTAGCGCCCCACTTATCGGCACGAGCAAACTGCTTTTTGAAATTACCGCCGCCGTGGTTCGTCATGAGTTTTACGCCAGGAAACGCATCGCGTACCTGTTCAGCCAGCTGCATTGCAGCAGACTGCGTATTCTCGCCTGACGCGACCAGGTATATATCGACAACAGATTCTGCTTTAAATTCCGGATTAACGGCCTGAACTAATAAAACAAGTCGTTCCAGACCCATCGCAAAGCCAACCGCCGGGGTCGCACGACCGCCGAGTTGTTCCACGAGGCCATCATAACGACCGCCTGCACATACGGTTCCCTGCGATCCCAGACTGCTGGTGACCCACTCAAAAACGGTACGGTTATAATAATCAAGACCACGCACCAGCCGTTGATTCACGGTATAACGAATTCCGGCGGCATCAAGAAAAGCGCAAAGACCTGAGAAGTGCGCTTTCGAATCCTCGTCCAGATAATCGCCCAATGCTGGCGCATCGTTAAGTAAAGCCTGAACGTCCGGGTTTTTGGAATCCAGCACCCGCAGCGGATTGCTGTACATGCGGCGTTTGCAGTCTTCGTCCAGTTTGTCTTTAAACTGTTCAAGATATGCCACCAGCGCTTCGCGGTATTTCGCACGTGCATCCAGGGAACCGATGGAGTTGAGTTCCAGTGTGACGTGGTCAAAAATGCCCAGCTCACGCCACCAGCGCGCCGTCAGCATAATGAGTTCAGCGTCAATGTCCGGTCCCTGCAGGCCAAACACTTCTACGCCCAACTGGTTAAACTGGCGATAACGCCCTTTCTGCGGACGTTCATGGCGGAACATCGGCCCGATGTACCACAGACGCTGTTCCTGATTGTACAGGAGACCATGCTCGATGCCGGCGCGTACGCAGCCCGCCGTACCTTCAGGACGCAGCGTCAGGCTGTCGCCGTTACGGTCCTCAAAGGTATACATCTCTTTTTCAACCACGTCGGTCACTTCACCGATGGCGCGTTTGAATAACGGGGTCTGCTCTACAATCGGCAAACGGATTTCGCTGTAACCGTAGCTGCCGAGCACACTTTTCAAGCTGCTTTCAATGCGCTGCCAGATAACAGTATCGGCAGGCAGATAATCGTTCATGCCGCGAATGGCTTGAATGTTTTTTGCCACGTTTGTTCTCTTTATGAATGCAAAAAATGAACCCTCAAGGCGCCAGGCCTTGCGGGCTCATCATACACGGGAAGCAAGCCGCTTCCCATCACGTTATTTTTCTACCTGATGAATATCAATACGATTCGCTTCATTTAGCATGGAGGCTTTCGCACGAATACGCGCTTCGAGCTGGGCAATCATATCGCTGTTGTCCAGACGATCTTTGCGCACACCGTCTTCGTAAAGACCGCTCTTTTTATTGCCGCCGGTCACCCCGAGGGTGGAAACCAGCGCTTCGCCCGGACCATTTACGACACAGCCAATGATTGAAACGTCCATCGGCGTAATAATATCTTCCAGTCGCTGCTCAAGGGCATTGACCGTTCCAATCACGTCAAACTCCTGACGGGAACAGGTTGGACAGGCGATAAAATTGATGCCACGCGAACGGATGCGCAGCGATTTCAGGATATCGAAACCGACCTTGATCTCTTCAACCGGATCTGCCGCCAGGGAGATACGCAGCGTGTCGCCAATCCCTTCAGAGAGCAGCAGACCAAGACCAATTGCAGATTTTACCGAACCTGCACGCGCGCCACCGGCTTCGGTAATCCCAAGGTGTAAAGGCTGATCGATCTGTTTTGCCAGCAGACGATAAGATTCTACGGCCAGGAAAACATCGGAGGCTTTTACGCTGACTTTAAATTGATCGAAATTCAGCCTGTCCAGGTGATCCACATGCCGCATGGCCGACTCCAGCAGTGCCTGCGGTGTCGGTTCGCCATATTTTTCCTGCAGATCTTTTTCCAGGGAGCCCGCGTTAACGCCGATACGGATAGGAATATTTTTGTCACGTGCGCAATCGACAACCGCGCGAATACGCTCTTCGTTGCCAATGTTGCCCGGGTTGATACGCAGGCAGTCAACGCCATATTCGGCCACTTTGAGCGCTATGCGGTAATCGAAGTGAATATCCGCCACTAACGGAACACTCACCTGCTGTTTGATAAATTTAAACGCTTCAGCTGCATCCATAGTTGGTACAGATACACGAACAATATCCGCACCGACGCGCTCAAGGGCTTTGATTTGGTTAACCGTTGCTTCCACATCCGTGGTACGGGTGTTTGTCATCGATTGAACGGCAATGGGGGCACCATCACCAATCGGTACATTACCAACGTAAATCCGTTTCGATTTCCGACGCTGAATCGGAGCCTGGTTATGCATGAAAAATCTCCCGCCTTGCCCGTCTGTTACTGTGCTGCTGATTGTTCGGCATTGAGGGTCAGACGTGCAACCTGGTTATTTCTGATAAAGCGGCTCAGATCAACAGGTTTTCCCTGATACTGAATCTGAACAGCGGCCGGGGCGCCAATTTTAAGTTTATAAGGTGCCTGACCCGTTAAATTTAAAGAGGCATCTTTGCGCTGCACACCGCTGAATAATTTCTTACCGCTGGCGTCAGTTACTTCAAGCCAGCAGTCGGCCGTAAAGTTCATGACCAGCGCATTAGCATCAACAGAGGGTGCGACGCCCGCCTGGTTGGTAGGCAGCGCAGCGCCATTTGTTGTCGCCGCAGGCGCTGTATCAACCGGAGCCTGTGAAGGTGGAACGACCGGATTGGTATTTGCCGTAGCGGCAGGCGCTGAGGCAGTAGGGGCGGGTGTTTCAACCGGGGTGGAGGCATTATCCTGAACTTCAGCGGGCGCTGTTGCGGTCTCGTTATTCAAGGGGACATTTTGCCCCTCACCACTGGCGTTCAGTTCGGCAGAGGATTGATCGGCCATGGTGGTAATTTCTTCCTGCTGCGCTTTGTGGTTCTGCCACCACCATGCGCCCGTCAGACCCACAACCACAAACAGTACCAACCAGGTGAAACTCATCAGCCAGCCATCGCGTTTTTTGCGACGTTTACCTAACGCATAAGTCTGCATGGGGGCTACTTTCGCCGTCCGGACAGGGGCCTGCTTTTCAATCATAGGCAGCAGCTCTTCTTCCGGGATATGGACAAGACGGGCGTAGGATCGGATGTAACCACGCAGGAATGTTGAAGCCAAATCGGCCGGAGCCTTATCGTCTTCAATATCGCGAACCGTGGAGACTTTCAGACACAGGCGTTCGGCAACCACCTGCTGGCTGAGTCCAAGTTGTTCACGGGCGTTGCGCAGACGAACGCCTGTGGTTTGTGCTTCATGTTGTTCGTTAGTGGCTTCAGTATTCATTCGCTACAACTGCTGGTACGTGTTTTAAGATTCATGCGCGTGTTCGGCCAATGCCTGGCGCACCGCGAAATATCTGGGTCAAATAAACTTAGACCGACAGTATAAGACTGTCAGGCCAGTGATGACAGAACAGCTTTCAGCCCAATTGCTAAGCCATTGTTCCATCATTACATACTGCCTTAAAGTCAGACGAAACGCACCGTAATTATTGACTACGCGAGTCGTTGGAGGCGATTTATTCAGCATAGTTATGCGGCGCTGTAAATTAATTTACCGCGCCGCCAGAATGATCAGAGTGCTTTAACCGCAATCGTCTCGCCCTGCATACGTTTACGAATAGTACGCTTCGTACGATCTATTACGTCACCCGCTAACTGGCCGCAGGCAGCATCAATATCATCACCACGGGTTTTACGAACAATGGTCGTAAAACCGTACTCCATCAGAACCTTGGAGAAACGGTCAATGCGGCTATTGGAGCTTCGGCCGTATGGCGCACCCGGGAAGGGGTTCCAGGGAATCAGGTTAATTTTGCACGGCGTGTCTTTCAACAGTTCGGCAAGCTGATGCGCGTGTTCCGTGCCGTCATTAATATGATCAAGCATCACATACTCAATGGTCACACGGCCCTGATTCGCATTGGATTTCTGCAGGTAGCGGCGTACCGCATCCAGGAACATCGCAATGTTGTACTTTTTGTTCACCGGAACGATTTCGTCACGGATCTCATCATTAGGCGCGTGCAGGGAGATGGCGAGTGCTACGTCAATCATATCTCCCAGTTTGTCGAGAGCAGGCACGACACCGGAGGTAGAGAGGGTGACGCGACGTTTTGACAGACCAAAGCCAAAGTCATCCAGCATGATTTCCATCGCAGGTACAACGTTGGTCAGGTTCAGCAGCGGCTCGCCCATGCCCATCATCACCACATTGGTGATAGGACGCTGTCCAGTGACTTTCGCTGCGCCAATGATTTTAGCGGCACGCCAGACCTGGCCAATAATCTCTGACACTTTCAGGTTACGGTTAAAGCCCTGCTGCGCGGTTGAGCAGAATTTACACTCCAGCGCGCACCCTACCTGGGAAGAAACACACAAAGTGGCACGGTCATCTTCCGGGATGTACACCGTTTCAACACGCTGATCGCCTACGGCAATCGCCCATTTGATGGTGCCATCGGAAGAACGTTGTTCTTCAACAACTTCCGGCGCACGGATCTCGGCGACCTCTTTGAGCTTATTGCGCAGGACTTTGTTGATGTCAGTCATGTCATCAAAGTTATCGCTGCAATAATGGTACATCCACTTCATCACCTGGTCGGCGCGGAAGGGCTTTTCGCCTAAGTGTTTAAAAAACTCGCGCAGCTGCTGACGGTTTAAATCCAGCAGGTTAATTTTTGCATCTTTGTTGGGAATCGTCAGTGCGACGTTCTCAGGCGTGACAATCTGTTCAGACATAATCGTATTCCGGCCTCGTTGTTACACGTTGTGGCCCCTGGAGGGTGGTTGAAAAAAGAAGCGCCCCGGGAGAGCGTCAGCTTCTCTCGGGGCGCTGCATTGTACAAATTCTGGTGTACAGATGCCACGGTTGCACGCGGCATTGACGAAATAAAGTGTAAATGTCCTTACACTTTTCTCAGTCGATCAGCGTGTACGCGGGCAAACTTCACCTTCGGCGAAGAAATAAGCGATTTCGCGTGCGGCAGATTCAACAGAGTCAGAACCGTGCGTGCCGTTCTCGGTGAAGCTGTCCGCATAGTCAGCGCGCAGCGTACCGGCCAGGGCGTTGTCCGGGTTGGTCGCCCCCAGCAGGTCACGGTGACGCTGGACCGCGTTTTCGCCTTCCAGAACAGAAACCACGATCGGGCCAGAGGTCATGAACTCGACGAGGCCGTCAAAGAAGGGGCGGCCTTCGTGCTCAGCATAGAAACCACGAGCCTGTTCAGTGCTCAGGTGCAGCATTTTGGTGCCAACAATTTTAAAACCCGCAGATTCAAAACGAGCAAAGATGCTACCAATAACGTTTTTTGCTACCGCATTCGGCTTGATGATGGAGAAAGTACGTTCAATAGCCATGTTAACCCCTGTAAGTTGTTCTGTTGTCGTACATACATGCGTATGACCTGGCGCGGATTATAATGAGCAACGATGATATTGCCTATGGATATAGGTAACATTTTTTTAAAATAAGACGAGTTTTAGCAACACTCCGCACTAACTCGCTTATTCCGCCATTTATTGCACCGCAAACTGCACGGCCTGTACCTGACCCACATCGTCCATCACCAGTAACTGATACTCACCGGAGGTATCTATCTTCAGGCTGAGCAGACCCGCATGGGTGGATAATGGCTCACCATTTAAGAACCACCAGCGACTGCCCTGCCCGCCGGAAGCCAGCACCGGTAGCGTAACCAGAGTCTGACCGGGAACGCGTTTAATCACCCCGCCTTCACGAATTCCTGACAGTACCAGCGGAGGCGGCGCATTCTCATCCTGAGGCGGGCAGATTGTCGAGCGGGCAGGCAACCGGGCAGCACGTTTTTCCGTAACCGGCAGCCAGGGTTCAAGAGGCAACGGCCAGACGATCATCATTTTCTGTTGCGCATCCGGGCAGTCTGCCGCCACGCGTTGCCCCTGTGCGTTTAGCCAGACAGGGAACCGGATACCTTTCACCCCCTCCTGCTCAGGCATCAGGAGTGTAGGGGGTTGACTGTTGTCGAGTAACCAGGTCGATAACCGGCGGCGGCAGTTGCTGTCGCCGGCAGGGAGGCTTTGCCCACCGGGCCAGCAAATCACTCCACTGCTGACCGATTCTGGGCGTGGATCTTCAGGCATTTTCGCCTGCTCAAGCGCCGAACGCGGTTGCAGCAGGTTATTAACCTGATTCAGCACCGGTACTGCGCTTGCGAAGCCAAACTGCCCGGCAACCGGCGTGCCGTCTGGTCTGCCGGTCCAGACGCCTATCAGATAGCGTCCATTGAGGCCGATGGACCAGGCATCCCGGTAGCCATAACTGGTGCCGGTTTTCCACGCCAGCGGCACCACGCGGGGCAGTGCGCTGTCCGGTAAAGGCTGGGCTTCATTTGCCAGAATCCGGCGGATAATCCAGGCGGCACCCGGCGACATTAAAGGCCGTTCAGTCAGGGGATCGTCAGGCTGCAATCGAAGCTGTCCGGCTTTACCCTGACGGGCAAACGCGCTGTAGGCCGCCGTTATATCCGCCAGTCGTGCCCCTGCCCCGCCGAGGATTAGCGACAGATTAGGTTCTGCTCCCTGCGGTAACGTCAGCGGCAGTCCTGCATTACGCAGCACACCTGCAAATTTTTTCGGTCCATAGGCCTCCAGTACCTGGACGGCTGGAAGATTAAGCGAACGTACCAGCGCCTCGCTCATACTCACCGGCCCGTGAAATCCGCTGTCAAAATTCCCCGGACGATAATCCCCGGTACGACGGGGTACATCCTGCAACAACGAAGCAGGATGGATAAGCCCTTCGTCCATCGCCAGCCCATAGACAAAAGGTTTAAGCACCGATCCCGGTGAGCGAACGGCCGTCACCATATCCACATGCCCAAACCGGCTGTCATCCGAAATATCGGCGGAACCCACCCAGCCACGCACCGTCATGTCAGTGTGATCAACAACAATAATGGCCAGCGAACTGCGCGCCGGAAGCCGTGATTTAACGTTTAACGCCAGCTCTTCAAGCTGCCGTTGCAGGCTGGCGTCCAGGGTCGTGGTTATCTTCTCCCCGGTGTGTTGACTCACCATCATTCTGGAAAAGAGCGGCGCGAGCTGAGGCATCTGTCGGGGTGCCAGCCAGACGGGTTCCTGGCGGGACTCCGCCACCTGTGCCGCACTCCACACGCCCTGGCTCACCATACGATCAAGCACTTTATCGCGCGCCGCCTGTGCCCGTCCCGACCATCTGTCCGGTCGCAGTCGACTCGGTGCCTGCGGCAGCACCGCCAGCAATGCCGCGTCGGCATAGCTCATCTGCGCAGGGGATTTACCCAGATAGGCCCAGCTTGCCGCCCCCACCCCCTGCAGCGTTCCGCCAAACGGGGCGCGGTTGAGATAGAGCGTCAGGATATCGCGCTTGGAGAGATGCCACTCCAGCTGCAATGCGCGCCAGAGCTGGCGGATTTTGCCACCAAACGTGCGCGAATGCGGATCGAGCAGACGCGCCACCTGCATGGTTAACGTGCTGCCGCCGGAGATAACGCGTCCGGCGCGTAAATCCTGCCAGGCGGCACGGAGAACCGAAAAGGGATTGACGCCCGGATGGGTCCAGAACCAGCGATCCTCATACTGGATGAGCGCCTCCAGATAGCGGGGGGACACCTCTTCGATAGTGACCGGATAGCGCCAGATACCGCCGGCATCGGCGAAACGCCAGAGTGGTGTCCCGTCTTTTGCGACAACCACCCGCGCCGGGTTCACCTCAGTAAGCGGTAACGGCCAGATCCTGTCGGCAATGCATACGCACACCAGTAATAAAAGCGGCGCTCCCGCCAGCCAGAGCCAGCGGGAGCGCAGGAGACGCCTGTTTTTCATCTTACGGGCGAACAATCATCGGACCACTCGCAGCCCCCGTCGCCCGCCACTGCGGAACGTACATTGACTCCACCTGCGGCATCGGCAGTTGGTAGGTGCCCGGTGTCACCGCGCGCGCCAGGTAAATCAGAGTAACCGGCTGCCCCTGACTTACCGCCACTGCGGCCACAAAGCGATCATCACGGAATTCCATATGCTGGATATCCGCCTGCTGCATCCGGTTGAGCAACTCCTGGACTTCGCTGGCGCTGTCTCCGAGGCTTGCGCTGCTGCTGGCGAGGTTCTGGTTTTCCAGCTCCATCCCTGCAGGCAACAGATCGACCACTAACGCATCCGGCACGTTATTGCTGGCGGTAACCTCCAGCCAGACCAGCACCAGTTCGCCACTCTTAAGGGAGTCCAGCGCTTTGGTTTGTCCGTCGGTTCCCAGAATATGGCGTTCGATTTTCAGCACATTACTGGACGGGGCCGGGGTGTATTCCGGGTAACCGGTGCTGTCCAGACGCAACCACATCGGACTTTCCCCGCTATTGGTCACCTGCAACGCCGCCATCTGGTCGGCATTAAGTTCACGGGTTTGCTGTTTGTCACCTTTGAGCATTTCGGCCTCCAGGCTCGTCTGCGCCTGCCAGGTACCCGGTAAGCTTTGCAGATGGCGTCCGGCAAGGAACAGCGCATTGCTCTCTTGTGTAGAGAGCCAGCGCTGGCCATACGCCTGTTCAGAGAGCGTGGTCAGCAGTTTATTTTGTTCATCCGGTAACAGCTTGTTCTCCTCAAGCAGGGCGAGCATCAGTGCATTATCGCGCAGGTCACTGCCGTAATCGGCCATCCAGCGTTCAGACGGCAGACGTTTAGTCACCCGCGCCTGAGCCAGGGCCTGCTCACTACGCGGAGCGTCACCCATCAGTTTCAGCGCCACGCCCAGTTGCATTAACGGAAGGGCAGCTTTTGCCTGGCTGTTACGCTGCCAGAGCTCACGCAGTGCACCTAATGGTGCTTTTTGCTGACGAGCCAGGACCAGCGCCGCATAGCTTTGAGTCGCAAATTTCGTTGCCGCGACATCGTCGCTGTATCGCACTGCCATCGCAGCGGGATCCTGCAAATAGCGCAGCAGGCGGTTGTTGGCACTGGTCAGCGCATCACCGGGCACGCTGTAACCCTGCTCGGTAGCACGGAAGAGGAAGTCCGTCACATACGCGGTGAGCCAGTACTCTTCAGGGCCGTTTTTATCCCAGAGCGAAAAGCCGCCATCATCGCGCTGCATTTGCAGCAGGCGTGAAATGCCGATATCCACCGCAGCACGACGTTGCTCATCGCTGTCACCCTTGATCCCTAATGCTTTCAATTGCGCGGCATTGGTATAGAGCGACGGGAACAGGCCGCTGGCGGTCTGTTCAAGGCAGCCGTAAGGGTAAGCGCGTAACTCCTGAATATAACGGGCAATGTTCAGCGATGGACGCCCGCTCAGCAGGAGCTGCCCCTGGAGTGCCACCGGCGAAATACGCGTGGTGTGCTCGGCAGGCGCGTTCCAGCTTTCATGCGGGTAAAGCATCACGTCACTGCTGATGGTCTGGGCAGGCCAGGCCGGACGTACCCCGATTTTCCACTGTTTATGCTGCGGGGCAAAGGTTTCACCCGGCAGTTGCAGTCCCGAAATATCGGCGCTGATTTCGCCATCACCAAAGCCATCAAGCGCACGAACCGGGATAAACAGCGTGGTACGGGCACCCGGCGCAAGATTGACCGGTTTCGGCTGCTGACTTTGCAGTGCCACCAGACCGCTTGCCGCTACCGCTACCTGCAAACTTTGCGGTTTGTCTGTGAGGTTTGTGATGTCCAGAGTCAGGCGCGAGGTGTCACCACCCGCGAGGAAGCGCGGCATATTCAGTTCAGCAATAACCGGTGCGGCTACCACCACTTTACCTTCGCTGCTGCCAAAGTCCTCTGTCGTCCACGCCTGCGCCATCACGCGCAGCTCACCGTTAAAATCACCAATCGGCAGGGTGACCGTTCCCTCACCGTTGTCATCCAGGGTGACCGGCTGGGCCTGCTGGGCAACAATAGTGACATGGTTAACCGGCGGTTTACCGCCACGGTTCAGTTCATCTCCATCACCACCAAAGCGCAGCGCAGCAAGCCGTCCCTGCCCTTCAATGACCTGACCATAAATGTCGTAAATATCCGCGCCGTAACGCTTCTGCCCGAAGAAACCGGCCCAGGGATCTGGCGTCACGTAGTCGGTGATATTCAGTACACCGCTGTCAACAGCGGACACCAGGACATTCACCTGTTTTGGTGCTTTACCGTCTTTCAGGCTGGCCTTAATTTTTACCGTCAGCGGCTGGTCAGGACGCATTTTTTGCGGACTTTCCATCGTTACGTTCAGTCGGCGGTTTTCATCACCCATCGGCAGATGCAGCAAACCGACTGCCCGTTTCGGCGTAGCCGATTTCGATTTATCTCCCGGGCGCACAACCAGCGTACTCAGGTAGAGATCATGGCGACGCCATTTCTGATCGACGGGAATGGCGATATCCAGACCGCCCTGCGGCACATCGATCTCCTGCCACCACAACGGTCCTTCACTGGATTCGATCATGGCATAGCCTTTACCCGCTGCCGGAGCAGTAATATGCAGATTGATGGTATCGCCAGGCTGGTAAGCGGGTTTATCGAGCTTCATGGTCACGCGGTCAGGGCGTGCGGCACCGGCACCGTCGCTGTTATCCTGCCAGCTATAGCCAGCCCAGAAACGCACGCTGCTGACGCTCTCATCCGGCGCTTTCACCTCCAGACGATAAGAGCCCCACTCCACCGGGAAGCTCACCTTACCGGTTTCATCAGCGGCTAAATCGAGAGACTGCTCCCCTTCGACCAGATCTTTTTGATCGAACTGAGACTGCCAGCCATCGCTCTCAGACCAGTTCCAGTAGTAGTCGCGACGTTCGCGGATGAGGCGCACCTGAAGGCCGGATACTGCTTTTTTAGCCCCCGTCGGGTCGGCATAAACGATATCGAAACCGGCCAGACCGTTCTCATCAACAATCGGCTGATTCACCGTGGTGTCCGTGCGATAGTCATACACGGCTTTCGCCGCGAATTGTGGACGGATGCCCGGTAAGGCAGGCGCAGGCCAGAGCGGTTGTTCTGCACGACGCGTCACTGGACGCCCACCCGACTCCAGCAGGCTTGCCTGCAAAATCACCTGCAACGGTGAATGCAGATCTTTCCACTGGCTCGCCGTTGCAACCTCCCCATGACCTTTTTCATCCAGCTGAATTTGTACTTCATCCAGACTGCGGCTCTGGTTCTCTTCGGCAATATCACCGAACTGGAAGCCAGGCAACGCTTTCACCGCTTCACGCAACGGGCGCAGGAAAAGCTGCCCTTGCAGGGTGTTTCCGCTGGCAGGCGCGCCGTAAAGGTAGTAGCCCACAACGCCAAAGTTGACGTCATCCGCCAGCGAGAGCGGCGTCTGTTGTGGGGTGAGATTGAGCGCCATCCGCTCCGGCATAAAATCTTCGACGTGGAAAGACCACGTGCGTAGCTGATTATCACCGGTATTGGCACGAATAGCCCAGGTGCCGGTTTGCGCGCTGGCATCAAGCGTCCAGGTAAAGCGGTAAAGGCCATTTTCAGGCTGGCTGACCACGCTGCGCATTACCTGGCCGTCCGGTTTCACGACCTCAAGTTTCACCGGTTGATCCGCAAGCGGTTTACCGTCGCTGTCACGCAGCAGCGCATTCATGATGACCGTTTCGCCAGGGCGATAGAGATCGCGCGGGCCAAACATAAAGAACTGTTTGCTGTAACCAGGATCGCCGGCGATGGCAAATTCAGCAAGATCCAGCGCTGGCAGTTTCAGATCCAGCAGCGTGGTTTCACCCTCTTTGCGCGCCAGCAGCAATGCCGCCTCTTTATCGGTATTAAGTGTGGCATGGCCCTGGGCATCGCTCGTTGCCTGCGCCAGCGTCTGTCCTTTGTCATTCAACAGGACAACATCAATCCCCGATTGCGCCGCACCGTTTTCCAGACTCTGGGTAAAGATATCCAGACGGTTGTGGTAGCGGTGGGCAGAAACGCCAATGTTGCTCAGGGTAAAGAGCGTGGCTGCATTGCTGTAATTATAATGACCGGCCTGATTCATCACCGCGACGTATACGCCCGCCTGCTGCAGAGGGGCGACCTCTTTTAGCGGCAGCAGCAGTTTTTCCCGCGTATTGCGCGCTGGCTTGAGGTCAAAGCGGCCGGTGTAGACCAGGTCGACCATTTTAAGGAGGCTTTCTGATTCCCAGTTGGTCAGCGAGTTGCGGTACTCCCACTGGCTGACAAACGCCGCCAGAGATTCTGGTTTAACGCGATAGAAATTGACGTCAATGTTGTCCACATTGAGCGCAATCACCGGCAACCCTTCCACCACTTTACCCGGCAGCAGCGAGCCACGGCTGGCGAACCCTACAGTCGGTTCAATATCACGGGTGGTGAGCGATTTTTCGTAATCAATGCCAAAGGTGGCGTTATTCAGGGCCTGTAAACCACGATCAACCGATACCAACAACTCCCGGTTCGGTTCAATATGACGTAACCGCAGCTCTTTCAGATTAGGGGCAAGCTCCCATGCACCGTCCACCTTACCGTTCTTCTTGTCGACCACATGAACGGTGTTGGCAAAATTCTGGTCTGGATTGAGCGGAATGGAGAAGGTCAGCACCAGCGCTGCCGCGCCGTCCAGCTGCACTTCTGAGGCATCCACCAGTTTCAGGGCTTTGCCTTCACTGCTTTTCGCCAGCTGTTTAATTTTTTCCGCATCAGGTTTCGCAGCGGCAGGCGTCTCCTGCCGCGCTGAAGAGGGCGTTGACGCAGGTGCTGATTGCGCTTCCTGCGTTTTATCGTTGTTATCACAGCCTGCCAATGTGAACGTAGTCAAGAGCGCGACAGCTATCGCCGCTAAACGTAACGGTGTCATCCTTTATCCCTGGCCCCATAGCCTGTTAAGTAAATATGCGTAAGTATTATGCGTGAGTTTGCCAATTTCAAACAGCTGTTGTGATTCCGGAAAGCACATCCGTGCACACTGAACGAAGCGACTAACATGTTACCGCGATCACAGGGTGAAACGTAACATGTTACCTTCAAGGTCATTTGTTTTTAAAACAATAAGATAAGTGGATAAACTCCATGACTGGCTGCTAACGTTACCTCATCTTTATTCGCATCCCTGCGGTTCATAGAAGAGAGAACGTAATGAGCAGAGCCGTCAATGCCCTACAAAATTTCGGTAAGTCCCTCTTTGGTCCGGTCCTGATTTTGCCCATCGTTGGCTTGTTTATCGCTTTTGGTAACATTCTGGGCAATGGCAATCTTGCCGAGTACCTCCCCTTCCTCGGTCATCCGCTGATCCAGAATACCGGGCAGTTAATTGCTAAATCCGCCGTCTCGGTGCTGGCAAACCTGGCACTGGTTTTTGCCGTGGGGATCCCGGTCGGCCTGTCTGCACGCGATAAAGGCTACGCGGCCCTGATCGGTCTGGTGACCTTTATTGTCTTTATCAATGCTATGAACGTGACCATGCAGTTACAGGGCGCGTTAGCTCCGGCGGAGCAAATGAAAGCAGCCGGGCAAAGCATGGTGCTGGGCGTGCAGGTGCTGGAGATGGGCGTCTTCGCCGGGATCCTGACCGGCGCACTCTCAGGTTATCTTTACAATAAATATTCCGGCGTGCAGTTTTCCGGCGCGATGGCGATTTACTCCGGTCACTGCTTCGTTGCCATTATCATGCTACCGGTATCGATGGTTCTGGGTGTGGTCATGAGTGAGCTGTGGCCTTTCGCGCAACACGGCATTAGCACCCTGGCAATGGCTATCAAAGGCGCTGGCCCTGTTGGCGTCGCGGTCTACGGCTTCCTTGAGCGTATTCTTGTGCCCACTGGCCTGCATCACCTTGTTTATACCCCGTTTCTTTATACCGAGCTTGGCGGTACGCAGGAGGTCTGCGGCTCGCTGTATCAGGGTGCGCGCAATATCTATTTCGCCGAAATGGCCTGCCCGGAGGTGAAGCAACTCAGCAGCACTGTCGTCTGGGATGCACGCGGTATCAGTAAAATGTACGGTCTGCCCGCGGCGGCACTGGCGATGTACCTTACCGCCAGCCCCGAACGGAAAGCAGCGGCAAAAGCGATTTTGATTCCGGCCGCGCTAACCTCCTTTCTGGTGGGCGTCACCGAACCTATCGAGTTCTCGTTCCTCTTTGTCGCCCCGCTGCTGTTCGTGGTGCACGCGGTGCTGACCGGCCTCGGCATGATGCTGTTCTACCTCTTTGACGTCCATGCCATCGGCGCCAACGGCATTATCGATTTTATTCTCTACAACCTGCCGCTGGGCACTGAAAAATCCAACTGGCCAATGTACATCGTGGTGGGGCTTATCATGTTTGCCCTTTACTTCGTTATCTTCCGCTTCCTGATCCTGCGCTTTGATATGAAAACCCCCGGTCGTGAAGACGCCGAGGAAGAGACACGTCTGTACAGCAAACAGGATTATCAGGCCAAAGGGAATAACGACGGGCTGGGCGAAGCGATTATTGCGGGCCTCGGCGGTCGCGACAACATCGAGGTCGTGGACAACTGCTACACCCGCTTACGCGTCACCGTAAAAGATGTCGCCACTATCGATGAACCTCGCCTTAAGGCGACAGGCGCGAAAGCGGTAATCAAACAAGGTAATAACGTTCAGGTGGTCTACGGGCTGCATGTCAAAAAAATGCGAGAAGCCGTTGAGCTGTTTCTCTAAAGGAGACTGATGATGTTTACACCCCCGTTTATTCTCTCTATCGCCGGTGGCGGCAGCACCTATACGCCCGGGATTGTGAAGAGCCTGATGGTACAGCTGGAGAAATTCCCGCTGGCGGAAATCCGTCTTTACGACATTGACGAAACCCGGCAGAACACCATTGCGCCGGTGGTCGAAAAGGTTCTGCGCGACCACAGCCAGAGCATTAAATTTACGGTGACCACCGACCCGGAAATCGCCTTTAGCGGCGCGCACTTCGTTTTTGCCCAGATGCGCGTGGGTCAGTACAGGATGCGCGAACAGGATGAGAAGATTCCCCTGCGCCACGGCGTTGTGGGTCAGGAAACCTGCGGACCTGGCGGACTGGCCTACGGCCTGCGCACCATCCTGCCAATGGTGGAGCTTATCGATCACGTTGAGCGCTACGCCGACAAAAAAGCCTGGATTGTGAACTACTCCAACCCGGCGGCTATCGTGGCAGAAGGGGTACGCCGCCTGCGCCCGCAGGCACGCGTGCTCAATATTTGCGATATGCCGGTTGCCGCCATGCGCAATATGGGCGCGGTGCTGGGGGTGGATCGTCACAAACTGGTGGTGGATTACTTTGGCCTTAACCACTTTGGCTGGTTCACCCGCGTGCTGGTGGACGGCGAAGATAAGCTGCCCCAGTTGCGTGAACATATCGCCCGCTTTGGTCTGCTCACCGAAGATGCCGCGCAAACCGATCCGCAGCACTCGGATCCGTCATGGGTGAAAACCTGGCGCAATATCAAACCGATAATGGATCACTTCCCTGACTACCTGCCGAACCCGTATCTGCAGTATTACCTGATGCCCAATGACATCGTCGAGCACCAGGATCCAGATTACACCCGCGCCAACGAGGTGATGAACGGTCGGGAGAAAAAGCTGTTTGCCGCGGCCGAAGAGTACAAACGCACCGGGCTCCTGTCGGATGCCTTCCACGTAGGGGTGCACGGCGAGTTCATTGTTGACGTCGCCCGCTCGCTGGCCTTCGATCTACGCCAGCGCCATCTGGTGATTGTGGAAAACAAAGGGGCTATCGCCAATTTACCTTACGATGCAATGGTGGAGGTGCCCGCCTACATCACCGCTGAAGGGGCAGAGCCGGTGCGCATGGGGGCCGTTCCCCTCTTCCACCAGACGCTTTTAATGCAGCAACTGGCCTCGGAACAACTGCTGGTGGAAGCGACCATCGAAGGCAGCTACGAGAAGGCGTTGCAGGCCTTTACTCTCAACCGCACGGTGCCCACCATGCAGCATGCCAAAGCCATACTCGACGACATGATTGAGGCGAATCGCGACTACTGGCCTGCGCTGCAGAAAGCCTGGCAGGAGGGGAAGGCGGTACAAAAATAACGAAGTGACTCGCGCCTTTTGCGATGGTTGCTTGTCGGGTCAGGAAAAAACGTTAACAATTCAGGATATACCCTAAATAATTCGCGTTGCAGGCAGGCGGCAGGTGAGTGCCTCTCCGGGCGCTGACTGAAGTCAGTGAGCGGAGTGGCCAAATGTAGCCGACACGCCTGCAGCGTGAAGCATGATGGGTTTCCTGTTGATGACCCGGAGGCAACCATGTCCACCTCTTATTTCGTCTCAGCCGACTGGCTGATTGAGCACGGCGACAACCCTGAAGTACAGATCATTGATGCCCGTATGGCCCCCGCAGGCCAGGAGCACCTGCGCGATATGACCGCGGAATATCGCGCCGGGCATATTCCTGGCGCCATCCGCTTTGATATCGATGCCCTCTCGGATCACACCTCTTCTTTGCCTCATATGCTGCCACGCCCGGAGGCTTTTGCCGTCGCCATGCGTGAGCTGGGTATCAGCCACGATAAGCATCTGGTGGTGTATGACGAGGGCAATCTCTTTTCCGCTCCGCGCGCCTGGTGGATGCTGCGTTACTTTGGCGCTGATAACGTTTCTGTTCTGGCAGGCGGGCTTGCCGGCTGGCAGCGCGATGAACTACCGCTTCAGCAGGGTGACGTCACAGCTGTGGAGTCCGAGTTTGAGGTTAAAAGCGATCCGGCAGCAGTAAAACGCCTGACGGATGTGCTGCTCGCCAGCCATGAAGGTACGGCTCAGCTTGTAGATGCTCGCCCCGCAGCACGCTTTCAGGGCGAGGCCGATGAACCCCGTCCAGGCCTGAAACGCGGTCATATCCCTGGTGCGCGTAATGTCCCCTGGGGCGATCTGGTGGTGAACGGTGAACTGAAAACTACCGATGAACTGGCAGACATTTTTGAACGCCAGGGCGTGGATCTTGATAAGCCGATTATTGCCAGTTGCGGCTCCGGCGTGACGGCATGCGTGGTGATTCTGGCGCTGGCGACGCTCGGTGCGGATAACGTCAGGTTGTACGACGGCTCCTGGAGTGAATGGGGCGCACGCGACGATCTGCCGGTTGATCCTGCCTGAATGGATAACCGACTCGCGCCGCTGTTGACGCGTGGCGAATCCCTGACGCGGGCGGAGTACCGTGTGCTGGCCCACCTGACGGAGCATCCGTTACTGGTGGGTAATATTACGGTACGCGACCTTGCCACCGCCACCTTTGTCTCGACCGCCACCATTATACGACTCTGTCAGAAATTGGGGTTTAGCGGCTACAGTGAGTTTATCTGGCACTGCAAACAGCTGCTTGCCGACACGCCGCATATCAACGAGCCACCAGTCAGCCACAGCGACAGGCTACCCGGGCTGTTTCAGCAGTTCGTCGCCAATTATCAGCAGACCTTTCAGTGGGTGACGGAGGAGAAACGGCAAACCTTCGCCCGCCTGCTGCGTGAGAAAGAGAGCTTCTTCCTTTATGGCGCAGGGTTTTCTTATCTCTTTGCTGAGTATCTGACCAAGAAGCTGCAGGTGCTGGGTAAAACGGCGTTTATCTCAGGCCCTGGCGACAGTCGCAATATTTTTCTTAGTAACGCCGCACGCTATCAGGTGTTTATCGCCGTCTCCCGCAGCGGGGAAACCGAGCAGGTGCTGGATAAAGCCCGCATCGCCCGCAACGTGGGGATGACGGTTATCGCTTTTACGCGCGCCTCTGCGAATACGCTGGCAAGCCTTGCGGATCTGCACTTTGCCCTTTACGACGAAGCGGTGCATTTCGCCGCCGAGGCCGCTGGCGTTACGTCGTTCGAGTCGAATCTGGTGCTGATGATGGATTTACTGCTGCTGGAAGCGACGGGCTAATCCAGCCCGTCGTGGCTTCAGATGATGCGGTTCGTTTTCAGGTCGCGCAGGAAGCTGCCCCAGCGACGTTCATAGAACGGGGTAATGTGGTCAATCATAAAATGGCTGATCCCCTTTTCGCCTTTCACTACCTGGCAGATATCCACCGGATCGTCCCCCGGCAGGGTATCCATTGCCACGCTGCCCGCCGCCTGAATGATCTCCTCGATGTCTCCATCGGCTTCAATGCCAATCAACAGGTTGGCGCGGGCGTCGTTTTTCTCTTTTATGGAGCAGAGATAGGCGCACTTCACATGGTTGAAGGTGCTGAACAGGGTGGTGAGGGAATCCACCATCTGCGCAGGCGGCTCGGTCACTTCTGAGAGCAGCAGCGATGTACCGCCTTCAAGCACCTCCTGCTCACTGAGCGGGCTGCCCTCTTTACCGACCAGATGACTGATTTCACGCGGCGTCAGCTCTTTGCCCGTCGGCAATTTGGCGTTGAGGAACAGTGTTTCGCCCAGCGTCATTTCGAACAGCGTACGGGCAGGGAGCACGACAAACGCCTGCTCGGTATCCACTGCCTGTTGCAGTGCTTCAAGCGAGGTGAAGAAGGGAATGACTGACTCACCGTCATCTTTTTCCCAGTGCTGAATATCCAGCGCGCTGTCTTCGACAACGGATTTATCATCCGCTGCCGTGCCCGGCACCCATACCGTGGACTCCAGCAGCGCACGGAAAAAGGCCGGGCGGTAGGCAGGCTCGGTCGCCGCCTTTTCCAGCAAAGTTTCGAGTGTATCTGGCTCGTGATGATGGTCGTGATCGTGGTCTGAATGGGACATAATTTTTACTGTTCGTCTCGATCTGTTTGATGCCCTCACCCCTGCCCTCTCCCACTGTGAGAGAGGGAATGGCCTGTACCGTGCACTCCCTTTCCCATCGGGAAAGAGGAAACGGCCTGCACCGTGCACTCCCTTTCCCATCGGGAAAGAGGGAACGGCCTGCACCGCGCTACCCCTCTCCCACCAGGAAAGAGGGAACGGCCTGCACCGCGCTACCCCTCTCCCACCAGGAAAGAGGGAACGGCCTGCACCGCGCTACCCCTCTCCCATCGGGAAAGGGGGAACGGCCTGTACCGTGCACTCCCCTCTCCCCTTTGGGGAGAGGGTCAGGGTGAGGGGAAAATTACTTGCTGGTCAGCAGATTTGCCAGCGCGCGTACACCAAGGCCTGTTGCTCCCGCAGCCCACTGCTCGACACCCGCTTTGCGGTAGGTGGCGGAACAGTCGATGTGCAGCCAACCCTGCTGATAGTTCTCAACAAAATGAGACAGGAAACCGGCTGCCGTGCTGGCACCCGCCGGGAAGGCTGCGCTGGCGGTGTTGTTAAGTTCAGCGAAGTTTGACGGCAACTGATGGCGGTGGAACTCGGCCAGCGGCAGACGCCAGAATGGTTCGTTCTCTGCGGCGGCGCTCGCAAGCAGTCGGTTAGCCAGTTGGTCATCAAAGCTGAACAGCGCATGGTAATCATTGCCCAGCGCGGTTTTGGCCGCACCGGTCAGGGTGGCAGCGTCGATGATAAGCTCCGGTTTCTGCGCGCTCGCGTTAATGAGACCATCGGCCAGCACCAGGCGCCCTTCTGCATCGGTGTTCATCACCTCAACGGTTTTGCCGTTACGGTAGCGAATGATATCGCCAAGCTTAAAGGCATTACCGCTAATCATGTTATCTGCGCAGCAGAGGTAAAGCTTCACGCGTTTGTTCAGCCCGCGCGTAATCGCAAACGCCAGTGCGCCCGTGACCATCGCCGCACCGCCCATATCGGATTTCATGGAATCCATAAACGCGGTCTGCTTGATGCTGTAACCGCCGGAGTCGAAGGTGATACCCTTGCCGACCAGACAGGCGAAAATCGGCGCGTCTTTGTCGCCGGTCGGGTTGAAGTCCAGTGACAACAGCACCGGCGGGCGGGAAGATCCACGTCCCACGGTGTGAATACCCAGGTAGTTCTGTTCACGCAGATCTTCACCCTTAACGATGCGGTAAGAGATAGCCTCGCCACCCACATCGCTGAGCAGATCCACCGCACGCTGCGCCAGTTGTTCCGGCCCTAAATCTTCCGCCGGGGCATTGATGGTGTCACGCACCCAGTCGATGGTTTTCAGCCGTGCATCAAGCTCTTTCTGCCCGGCATCATCCAGCACCGCCCAGTCGATGTTACGGGTGCCTTTCGGCCCCTTATAACCGGCCCAGAAGGCCCAGCTCCGGTCTGCATCCCAGCCTTCGCCGCTCAGCGCGACATGCTTAATGCCCATGCCATCGATTTTGCGTGCGGCACGCTGAATGAGGCCGGTATCGTCTTTGCCTGTCAGGTGCAACGTGATGCCGTCGTGATTAATGCTAAACGCTGCTTTTTCGCCCCAGCGAGCGTCCGCGCCCTGGGTCGATAAGGTAATTTTCATCGCTTCAGTTGTCATTGTTTTGTCCTTTAGCGCAGGAGATATGAAAACGGGCCACCAGAAGGCAGCCCGTCGATATCAAGATGCTTCGTCTAACCAGACTAGCAGAATTGCCTCGAGAATTTTTTCGTTCGATGCGTTTGGATCATCATCAAACTCCTCCAGCTCGCAAATCCACTGATGCATGTCGGTGAAACGCACGGTTTTCGGGTCGAGATCCGGGAAGGTGTCGTACAGCGCTTCGCCAATTTCGCGGCTGTCTGTCCATTTCAGTGACATATTAATGCTCCCGCGCGTGGTTGATGGTGTAGCGAGGGATCTCTACGACCAGATCTTCATCGGTGACGCGCGCCTGGCAGCTCAGACGGCTCTCCGGCTCAAGACCCCAGGCTTTATCCAGCATGTCATCTTCATCTTCGGTGCTTTCCGGTAACGAATCGAAACCTTCACGCACGACACAGTGGCAGGTCGTGCAGGCACAGGACTTCTCACAGGCGTGTTCAAGCTCAATGCCGCCACGCAGGGCCACATCAAGAATGGTTTCGCCGGTCTTTGCTTCCATAACTACTCCATCAGGGCATAAATCCTGATGAGGCAGAAAAACGATCTTAGGCATATTAAACCTCGTCGACGGAATGGCCTTTTAACGCGGTACGTACGGACATATCCATACGGCGCGCGGCAAATTCCTGGGTTTGTTTATCTACATTTTTAATGGCGTGTTCAATGGCGTCGGCATCATTACCTTTGGCAACGGCAACAAGTTGCGCGATAGCCTGGTCAATGTCCGTACGCTCTGCGGCGCTGAGCAGCGCGGCATCCGTTGCCAGCGCACCGGTCAGACTCTCCAGTACGCGGGCGGCCTCCACTTGCTGTTCTGCGAGCATACGTGCTTTCACGTCCTGCTCAGCAAAGCTCATGGAGTCCTTAATCATGGTGGCGATTTCGTTATCGGTCAGGCCATAAGAGGGCTTAACCTGAATTGCGGCTTCAACACCGGTGGATTTTTCCATCGCGGTGACGTTGAGCAGGCCGTCGGCATCCACCTGGAAGGTGACGCGAATATGCGCGCCGCCTGCGGGCATGGCCGGAATACCACGTAGCGCAAAACGCGCCAGCGAGCGGCAATCCTGCACCAGCTCACGCTCGCCCTGCATCACGTGGATAGACATGGCGGTCTGCCCGTCTTTGAAGGTGGTGAACTCCTGCGCACGGGCCACCGGAATGGTAGTGTTACGCGGGATAACTTTCTCTACCAGACCGCCCATGGTTTCAAGCCCGAGCGACAGCGGGATAACGTCCAGCAGCAGCATATCGCTGTCCGGTTTGTTACCCACCAGAATATCTGCCTGAATCGCGGCGCCCAGGGCGACAACTTTATCCGGGTCGATAGAGGTGAGCGGCGTGCGGCCAAAGAATTCGCCTACGCGTTCACGCACCAGCGGCACGCGGGTGGAGCCGCCTACCATCACCACTTCCAGTACCTCATCCGCCTCAACGCCTGCATCTTTCAGTGCGCGGCGGCAGGAGAGTAAAGTGCGTTTCACCAGGGTCGAAATCAGCGCCTCAAACTGCTCGCGGGTCACTGTACCCTGCCAGCCTGCGACGTCAACGGTGACAGAGGGCGCATCGCTCAGGGCGATTTTTGCCGCGATGGCCGCATCCAGCAACGCTCGCTGTAAATGGTTGTCGCCATGCTCCGGCAGACTGGCCTGTTCACGAATAAAATCCGCGAGCAGGTGATCAAAGTCGTCGCCGCCGAGGGCAGAGTCTCCGCCCGTCGCCAGCACTTCAAACACGCCACGGCTTAAGCGCAGGATGGAGATATCAAAGGTGCCGCCGCCAAGATCGTAAACGGCGATAACGCCCTCTTTACCGGAGTCCAGACCGTAAGCAATGGCTGCGGCGGTCGGTTCATTCAGCAAGCGCAATACATGCAAGCCCGCCAGCCGTGCGGCGTCTTTCGTCCCCTGACGCTGAGCATCATCAAAATAGGCCGGAACGGTAATGACCACGCCGTCCAGCTCCCCGGAGAGGGATTCCTGGGCACGCAGGGCCAGAGTTTTCAGAATGTCCGCTGAGACACGGATGGGGTTCACCAGGCCTGCGCGGGTCGCCATCATGGGCAGCCCATTTTCGCTGGCCTGTAACTGGTACGGCAGGTGAGGATAACGTGCCTGGATATCGGCCAGCGCGCGGCCCATCATGCGTTTTACCGAACTGATGGTATTAACCGGATCCTGCGCGGCATTGGCACGCGCGTCATAACCCACCGTCTGCCCCTGCGCATGATAGTGCACAACAGACGGTAACAAATGACGCCCTTCGCTATCGGCCAGCGTTTGCGCCTGACCACTGCGTACGGTGGCGACCAGTGAATTCGTGGTGCCTAAATCGATCCCTGCTGCCAGACGACGCTGGTGAGGCGCAGCGCTCAGACCCGGCTCACTAATTTGTAATAAGGCCATAATGTGCTTCCAAAATTAAAAACCGAGCAGTTTTTCTTCGAGTTGTTCTGTTGAGCTGCGCAGTTTATCCAGAAAACGGAGTTTACGCACGGTATCCGCCGCGTCGTCCCACGCTTCACGACTGAATTGTTCCACCATCTGCTGATGACGAACGTCGTACAGTTTTTTGACTCGCTGGGCAAAGGCCTCCAGGCGGTCAGCATCGCTGGCCGTACCAATCTCATCGAGCTCTTCACGAAGCTCCAGCTGCTCCATCAGAAACGCGGTATCCCGCACCGTGTGCTGCTCAGAACCGAGATCAAAGCCGTGCAGGGAGAGCAGATATTCTGCCCGTGCGAGGGGATGGCGCAGCGTTTGCCAGGCCTGATTAATGGTCGCAGACTGCTGCACGGAAGCGAGTTGTTCCGCTGGCGTGCCGCTGGCGAAGTTATCAGGATGATACTGCCGCTGAAGATCCTGAAACCGGATGGTCAGGGCCGGAAGATCGACGTGATAGTGAGCGGGTAAGCCAAAGAGGGTGAAGTAATCCATAAAGAGTCCTGCTATAACAAGCCCCACACGCAGGATGACGCTTTATCATTCGCACTGTCTCGGCACTGGCTGTGGTCAACGTCCCGTTCACATCGTTCTCTCTGTTTACGGGACGTTCTCACTTGCCGCCTCGACTCAGCATAAATGAGGTTGAGTCTTTTCCAGGGTGGGGCTTATCGGTAACACGCGATTAAACGTTGAAGCTTTCGCCACAACCGCACTCATCTTTCACGTTCGGGTTGGTAAATTTAAACCCTTCGTTGAGGCCTTCTTTTACAAAGTCCAGCTGAGTACCATTGAGGAACTGCAGGCTTTTGCCATCGACCACCACCTTCACGCCTTTGTCTTCGAACACGGTATCTTCAGCCGCAGGTTCATCAACAAATTCCAGTACGTAAGCCATACCAGAGCAGCCGGAAGTCCGTACGCCCAGTCGCAGGCCAAAGCCTTTACCACGGTTCGTCAGAAAGGCACTCACACGCGCGGCAGCGCTGTCGCTAAGGGTAATCGACATAACAACCTCAACTGATTATTTTGCTTCACGTTTGCTTTTGTAATCCGCAATGGCGGCTTTAATCGCATCTTCTGCCAGGATGGAGCAGTGGATTTTAACCGGCGGCAGTTCCAGCTCTTCGGCAATATCAGTGTTTTTGATTGCCTGCGCTTCGTCCAGGGATTTGCCCTTCACCCACTCGGTGACCAAGGAGCTGGAAGCGATAGCTGAACCGCAGCCATAGGTTTTGAAGCGCGCGTCTTCAATGATGCCTTCGTTATTGACTTTGATCTGCAACTTCATCACGTCGCCGCAAGCCGGTGCACCCACCATGCCGCTGCCTACGCTCTCATCGCTGTTGTCGAAAGAACCCACGTTGCGCGGATTCTCATAATGATCGATTACTTTTTCGCTGTAAGCCATGTTCTGTTCTCTTTATATGTACCCTAAATAATTCGAGTGGCAGGAAGGCGGCAAGGGAGCAAATCCCCAGGAACGTACATAAGTACGTAACTGGGGTGAGCGAGCGCGGCCAACGCATCTGCAACTTGAAGTCTGACGGGTATACCGATTAATGATGTGACCATTCAATACTGTTCAGATCCACGCCCTGTTTGAACATTTCCCACAAAGGAGAAAGGTCGCGCAGACGGCCAATGGAGTTGCGAACCAGCGTGATGGTGTAATCAATTTCTTCTTCGGTAGTGAAACGACCTAAGGAGAAACGAATGGAGCTGTGGGCCAGCTCGTCAGTCATACCCAGCGCGCGCAGCACGTAGGAAGGCTCAAGGCTTGCAGAAGTACAGGCAGAACCAGAAGAGACCGCCAGATCTTTAAGCGCCATGATCAGCGATTCGCCTTCAACGTAGTTAAAGCTGACGTTGAGGATGTTCGGTGCGCCCTGCTCAAGGTCACCGTTCAGGTAAACCTCTTCCATATCTTTCACGCCTTCCCACAGACGGTTACGCAGCGTACGCAGGCGCGCCATCTCGGTATCCATCTCTTCTTTGGCAATACGGTAGGCTTCACCCATACCAACGATCTGGTGTACAGGCAGGGTACCGGAACGCATACCGCGCTCGTGACCGCCACCGTGCATTTGCGCTTCGATACGGATACGCGGCTTACGACGCACATACAGCGCCCCAATGCCTTTCGGGCCATAGATTTTGTGGCCGGAGAAAGACATCAGGTCTACTTTCAGTTGGCTCAGATCGATTGGCAGCTTGCCCACGCTCTGGGTCGCATCAACGTGATAGATGATGCCACGCGCCCGGCACATTTCGCCGATGGTCGCGATGTCCTGCACCACACCGATTTCGTTGTTCACGTGCATGATAGAAACCAGGATGGTGTCATCACGCATTGCGGCGTCGAGTTCTTTCAGATCGATAATGCCGTTGCTCTGTGGAGCAAGGTAGGTGACCTCAAAACCTTCACGCTCAAGCTGACGACAGGTGTCCAGCACGGCTTTATGTTCGGTTTTGCAGGTAATAATGTGCTTGCCTTTTTTCTGATAAAAGTTGGCCGCACCTTTAATTGCCAGGTTGTCAGATTCGGTTGCACCGGAGGTGAAAACAATTTCACGCGGGTCGGCGCCTACCAGCTCAGCAATCTGATTACGGGCGATATCTACCGCCTCTTCAGCATGCCAGCCAAAACGGTGTGAACGGGAAGCGGGGTTACCAAAGTTTCCGTCCAGGGTCAGACACTGCATCATTTTCTCAGCAACACGCGGGTCCACCGGCGTCGTTGCGGAGTAATCGAGATAAATCGGTAATTTCATTGCTCTTAAACTCCGTACATCACTCAATGCAATGAACCAGGCTTTCGGCTGGATGTTCAACCGTTCTACGGGGCAATCTCTCACCCCGGCCTGATTCTGAAATCTTATAATTTATTACCCTTCCTGTTTTAGGGTGCGGCAGGCGTAGCAGCGCCCGGAAACAGGACGGATAAATTAAGCGCGCAGTTTGACGTCGATTGCGTCCTGACCACGGGTCGTGCGATGGGTTTCGTGCGAATGCTGGCGATCGGACACATCAAGGATCTCCTGGTTATTAACCAGTTCACCCAAGGTGATATTATTCAAAAAGCCGGTCAGACGATCGCTCAGGTCGCGCCACAGTGCATGGGTCAGGCATTTATCGCCGCCCTGGCAGCCGGTTTTACCCTGGCAGCGGGTTGCATCCACGGATTCATCAACGGCGCTGATCACTTCGCCAACAGCGATGCTGCTGGCATCTTTACCCAGCAGGTATCCGCCGCCCGGGCCACGAACGCTGGCCACCAGGCCATTTTTACGCAAGCGGGAGAAAAGCTGTTCCAGATAAGAAAGGGAGATCCCCTGACGCTCGGAAATATCAGCCAACGGCACCGGACCGGTCTCGGAATTGAGCGCAACGTCAAGCATTGCGGTCACGGCGTAACGCCCTTTAGATGTCAGTCTCATGTCTTAACTTAGCCTCAAACTCGCCCCTGCCCGGGGTTTTTATTAAAATTTCAAATAATGTCGCATAGCGGAGGCAAGTCTGACATTCCTGACTAAATTGGTCAACTATTTACTTGACTGTTTTAGTCAGGTATTAGGCTTTACGTGCCGTTTAACTTAAGTGCAGATTGAGGTACCCTCCCCGAAAAGGGAGGGCAAGAAAACTATTGTTTTTCCTGAGTTTTCTGCTCAATAGATGCCAGCATGCCACGCAAAATATTGAGCTCCTGGCTCTCTGGTCGGGCACGGGTAAAGAGGCGGCGCAGCTTATTCATGACCTGACCCGGATGGTTTTCGCGAATAAATCCGGTAGAAAGCAGGGTTTTTTCCAGATGGCCGTAGAACCGTTCCAGATCGTCAACCAGCGGATACGGTGCTTCTTCTTCTGTTTGCAGAGCAGCGTTACTCTCCTCCTGCGTTGCAAGCCAGGCCATACGCACTTCATAGGCAATCACCTGCACCGCCATCGCCAGATTCAGCGAGCTGTATTCCGGGTTAGCGGCAATGGCAACGTGGTAATGACACTTTTGCAGCTCATCATTGGTAAGCCCCACACGTTCACGACCAAAGACCAGCGCGACGGGGGCATGCTTGCCTTCGTCCACGCTTTTAAGTCCGCATTCACGTGGATCAAGCATAGGCCAGGGCAGCGTGCGGGAGCGTGCGCTGGTGCCAACCACCAGGCTACAGCCTGCCAGTGCTTCATCAAGCGTATCGACAATCTGTGCATTGCCAATAACATCGCTTGCGCCAGCGGCCAGTGCGATAGCCTGCGAGTCCGGTTTCACCAGCGGGTTAACCAGCCACAGGTTGGTCAGCCCCATTGTTTTCATTGCGCGGGCAACAGAGCCCATATTGCCGGTGTGAGAGGTCTCCACCAGTACGATTCGAATATTTTGCAGCATAGTTTTTCTACGGCTAAAGAATATTTGTGCATATTATCATAAACCGAAGACATATTCCGAATACGCTGCTATCATACGCGCCGTTTTCCCGTTCTTTAACATCCAGTGAGAGAGACCGATGCATCCGATGCTGACCATCGCCGTGCGCGCAGCGCGCAAGGCGGGTAATGTAATTGCCAAACACTACGAAACACCTGACTCCGTAGAATCCAGCCAGAAAGGCAGCAATGACTTTGTGACTAACGTCGATAAAGCCGCAGAAGCGATTATTATCGAAACCATTCGCAAATCTTACCCGCAACACTCCATCGTCACCGAAGAAAGCGGTGAACATGAAGGCGCAGATCAGGATGTTCAATGGGTTATCGATCCACTGGATGGCACCACCAACTTTATCAAACGCCTTCCCCACTTCTCCGTCTCCATCGCCGTACGCATTAAAGGTCGTACTGAAGTCGCGGTGGTTTACGATCCTATGCGCAACGAACTGTTCACCGCAACGCGCGGTCAGGGCGCACAGCTGAACGGTTACCGTCTGCGCGGCAGCAATGCGCGTGACCTCGATGGCACCATTCTGGCGACAGGCTTCCCGTTCAAAGTGAAGCAGCATGCAGCCCCTTACATTAATATCGTCGGTAAGCTGTTCACCGAGTGCGCGGACTTCCGTCGCACCGGCTCTGCGGCGCTGGATCTGGCCTATGTGGCCGCTGGTCGCGTTGATGGTTTCTTCGAAATCGGCCTGAAGCCCTGGGATTTTGCTGCTGGCGAACTGCTGGTACGTGAAGCAGGCGGTCTGGTATGTGATTTCACCGGTGGCCACGGCTACATGATGAGCGGTAACCTCGTTGCCGGTAACCCGCGCGTCGTTAAAGCTATGCTGGCCAGCATGCGTGACGAACTGAGTGAAGCGCTGAAGCGTTAATTCGGTTGAGGCTTTCTCCCTCGCCCCTTTGGGGTGAGGGCATCTGGCCCCCTCCCCTTCACCTCAAAACGGCCTTATCCCTCTGCCTTGCGGCACTGCACTCATCCACATCACTACCGCAGCCGCTATTAACACCATCCCCCCTGCTAATGCCAGCGTCGTCCACCCTACCTGTTTCCACACGGCGGGCGTTTTACTGCCGCTCAGTTTTACCGCCAGGGTACGAAAACTATGCACAAGTAGCGCCAGCGAGCTGATGGTCAGTGCGGTGCCTGCGGCCATCGCCATTGCCGACGCCACTCCCCAGCCAAACACGCCGACCACCTTGCTGAACAGCAGCACCATTATCGCCCCCGAACAGGGTCGCATGCCCATCGAAAGCACAATCACCAGCCGGGCGCGCCAGTCGTCACCCTGCTGTAATTGCTGAGGTGTCGGCAGATGCTGATGTCCGCAGCCGCACTGTTCATGGTGAACATGATGAGGGGTAAAGGTTTTAAAGGTCGGTTTGCGTAAAATACCATGCAGTTTTTTAAGCGCCCGCCAGCAGAGCAACAGTCCTAATACCCCCACCAGCGCATAGCTTCCCTTCTCCAGCCAGAAACTGCCGAGAGGAAGCTGCCGCGCGGGCAGAGCCAGCACCTGGAGCACCACAACCACCAGCAGCACTGCCACCAGGCCCTGCAGTAATGAAGAGGCAAGCGTAAGGCCCATGCTGGATTTCAACTTAGACGGGTGGGTGGCAAGCCAGGTCGTGATCACCACTTTCCCGTGCCCCGGCCCCAGTGCATGCAATACCCCATAAAGGAAGCTCACCAGCAGCAGCGAACTTCCGGCTCGGGTCGGGTTATCCGCCACGCCTTGTAATAGCGAGCTGAGTTGCTGGTTAAATTCCCGCTGCCAGACAATGCTTTCGCGCAGCACCTGCGGCCAGGCCTGCCAGAGCCAGGCACCACCCACCGCTGCCAGCACCAGAAAAAGAGCCAGCGGCCACCACTGGCGAACACCTGTCTTTTGCAAACGCGCGGCGGATATCACTGACATTGCAGCGTCACCGTCTGTGCAAATTGTTTACCCAGCTCCATACTCTCCTCCGGCGCATCGGCCTTATCCAGCGACTGAGCATAGTCCAGGACATCGTCGCCAGGATGTGGCGTGTGCAGGCTCAGCTTACATTTTGCGCGCAGTTCAGCAGCCAGGGTTACGTCGCTATCGTGTTCATAGCTCATATCCACATAATAGGTAGGATCAAAGGTGGAGAAAGTGTAACTCTGCCCATTAAGCGTCTGGGGTGCGGCAAGCGGAAGGGCAAAGGTCAGTACGGCCTGGTGCCCCTCTCTCTCCATGCCATAATGCAGAGGACGGTTAACAAACCTCACTTTTTTGCCGTTGTGCCAGACCTCCGTGAAATAGTGCTGTCCAAGCACATTGGCCATGACCTCGGCGGCCAGTTTTTTCCATATTTCGTCCCCGGGTCTGGCATCTCCGGCATCGTAAAGTAGATCAGCCGAGGTGATTTCATCCATCGTCCAGCGCATCAGAAGCCCGGTCCACTGACCATTCTCCACCATTACTTCGGTTTTCAGACGGATAAAACTATGGGGATGCGCCGTCACCGCGGACGATAAAAACGTGAGAATAAGCCCTAAGGCATACGGTTTCACTGCTTGCATGTCTTCCTCACGATATAAATTCTGTGATGTTCTCCGGCATTCCTGAGGTAAAGGGCTGCGGCTGCGCTTTCGTCAATCATACCTTTAGCTATTCTTATCGAACACCCTAACTGGAACTTCGCAGATGACAATCGTAATGACGCCACCATCTGTGCTCTCCAGTCCGCAGCGCCGCTGCCAGGTGCTACTACTGCTTGCGTTACCGGGGCAGACGGTCACCACGGAAATCATTCGCGCCGTCAATGGCGTTGACGAAGAGATCGCGCGTCAGGATATCGCCGACACCGATCATGAGATCCAGCGCTACCATCGGCTCACTATTGCGTCCCAACAGGACGGAAGCTATCGGATTGAAGGCACAACCCTTGACCAACGTTTATGCCAGCTACAGTGGCTTCGACGCGGCCTGCGTCTGTGTCCACACTTTATTTCCGAGCACTACACGCCAGCCCTGAAATCGGCGCTGAAACAGCAGGGCATTGCCCGCACGCTTTACGACGACACCAATCTTCGCGCGCTGATTAATCTCTGCGCTCGTCGGCTGCAGCGCTCATTTGAGTCTCGGGATATGCAGTTTCTGGGCCTCTATCTGCAGTATTGTCTGCTGCAGAGCCATGCTGGCTTCTCACCAGAATTTAACCCGGTGCAGCATGCCTGGACGCAAATGCGGGCTGAATACGTCGTAGCGCAAGAGATTGTGCGCCACTGGCAGCGACGCGTCGCTGCCCTCCCCCCGGACAATGAACATGCATTCCTCGCCCTGCTGTTTATGATGCTGCGCACGCCCGACCCCCTGAACGACAGCCACCAGGAGGATCATCGCCTCCGGCAGGCCATTGTCAGTATGGTCGCTCTTTTTCGTCAGCGCGCTGGCTTGCACTTTAGCGACGAACAGGGTCTCACCGATCAGCTTTATGTCCATATCACGCAGGCGCTGGACCGCCATCTCTTCGGCATTGGTATTGATAATAGCCTCCAGGAAGAGATAGTACGCCTTTATCCCCGGCTCATTCGCACAACCCGCGAGGCGTTAGCGCCCCTTGAGGCTGAATATGGGCTGCGTTTCAGTGATGAAGAGGCCGGCCTGGTGGCAGTGATTTTTGGTGCCTGGCTGATGCAGGAAGCGGAGCTGCATGAAAAGCAGGTGGTGCTGATAACGGGCAACGAGCCGGAGAGGGAGCAGGAAATTGAGCTGCAACTACGCGAGTTGACGCTGCTGCCGCTCAATATCAAATACCTGCCGGTGCGTGAGTTTAAAAAGCAGGGGGCCCCCCGTGACGTAACGGTAATTGTCACCCCTTACGCCACGCCGCTGCCGCTGTTCTCCGCGCCGCTTATCCATACGGATCAGTCGCTGAGCGAACACCAGCAGCAGCATATTCGTACTATGCTGGAGTCCTAACGCTGCAAGGTGACTTTCGGGCGCAGGAACAGCGCCGGAAGTGCCAGCAGTGCCATTACCCAGAAGAGGCCCTGGTGAAGATGCTGGTACAGGAACCCTGACACCATCGTCATCAGGGCAATACTGCCCCCCATCGCCACGGCGGAGTAAATAGCCTGCAGGCGGATAATTTCACTTTCCTTACGCGCGGCGATATAACGCATGCCCGCCAGATGGCAGACGGTAAAGGTGCCGCAGTGGAGTATCTGCACCACGATCAGCCACGGCAGATCGGTCGTCCATCCCATCAATCCCCAGCGTGCCAGTCCGCTTACAGCCGAAAGAAGCAGTAAATCACGAGCGCTGAAGCGGCGGAACAGCCGGTTGCTCAGCGTAAAGACCACCACTTCCGCCACCACGCCAAGCGACCATAAATACCCGACGGTCGAGGCAGAGTACCCGGCTTCCTGCCAGTAGAGCGCACTGAAGCCGTAATAGGCGGCGTGTGCCCCCTGGAGCAGCGACACGCAGGCCAGAAAACGCCAGTTTTTAACCACCAGATCGCGCCAGGCCTGCCAGCCTGTGGCATCCTGATGACGCCTCTCCCCTTGCGGCAGAATCGACGGGCGAATCAACATGCCAAGCAGCATGGAGACCACACCGAGGGTAAGCATCGCCAGCACCGCACGGTAATCAAACTCGCTAACCAACTTGCCTGTTGCCGCCGAGCCAATCACAAACGCAATAGAACCCCAGACCCGCACCCGGCCGTAGTCCATCGGGAACTGTTTTTGCCAGGTATTTGCCAGCGCATCGGTTAGCGGCACCAGCGGGGAGAAGAAGAGGTTAAACCCGATAATCACCACCATCAGCCAGGCCACATTCGTGCCAGCCCAGAACCCGAGGGCGAACAGCAGGGTAATCAGTGCCAGAATACGTAAGGCTTTAATCAGCAGCGAAGGATTACTGACGCGTGGGGCAATCAACAGGCTGCCGAGAAAACGGGCCACCAGACCTGCACCAAGCAAAATACCGATGGTTTCAGGCGTCAGCCCTGTCCCTTTGAGCCAGACGCTCCAGAAGGGGAGAAAAATACCGTAGCTAAAAAAGTAGGTGAAGTAAGCGAGCGCCAGCCAGCGCGTGGACTGCAAGACCATGATTTCCTCCTGAATGGTGGCGATAGTCTGGAGGGAAACCGACGACCTTGCAAGCAACAATGCCATAACAGCCGGCCCTGTTGCGCGCAGGTCTGCTTTTCAGATCTGCAAGGTGATCACCATCGTCTGGCTGAAGCTTTCTCCCGGTTTAAGCGGCGTCAGATGCCCACCCCGGGGTCGGTGATGGTCGTCCGGCGCGTGGCTCATCGGTTCAAAACAGAAGGCGTCAAACGCATAGCCCTCCTCAAATTCAGGGGCGGAGACAAAAACAAAATAACAGGGGGCCGCCGGTGTCGTTTTTATCTGCAGACTGTAGCCCTGCTGGCTGATAAGTGCCTCACCGTTCCAGCCTGCAAAACCATTGTTAACCCACTGGCGCGGGAGTGCGTTGGGCTGTTGAAAATTTAACGCCGCAGGCAGGCTATCCTGATACTCACCTGCAAGCCACTGCTCGCGCTCCAGCCAGTAGCCGGTCGCTTGCGCCTGCAAACGCGTCTCCCTGGTCAGGGGAAAATAGGGATGCCAGCCGAGGCCAAACGGCAGCGTCTGCCTCCCCTCATTTTTTACGCTAAGCGTGACTGTCAGTGACGAGGCACCGAGAGTAAACCGCTGCTGCGCGAAATAACGGTAAACGCCGTGGTTATGCCGGTATGCCAGCGTCAGCGCGACTTTGGATTTCTGCCCGCACGTCCAGTGAGCCAGCCAGCCATCGCCGTGCAGATAATGGCGGTCCCACGCCACGTTTGGCTCAAGGCAACAGGGGGTTCCCTCCCACGTAAAGTGGTTCCCGCTGATGCGATTGCCGAAAGGCACCAGTGGGAAACAGGCAGACTCTGTCGCCACGCCGCTCTGTTTTCCGGGACGTAGCAGGGGCATATCCTGGTGCCAGAACCCCTCTATCACGCCTCCCTGTTCGGACACCATCAGCCGCAGCGTCCCGTTCTGTAAGCTGTGAATTGTCATCGCACTCCTCTTCCTCCAGGGGGTAGTCGGGTGCGGCGGTCAGGCCGCGCCCGGATTGCAGAACGCAGGCGCTAGCGAACAAGGTGCAGCACGTAAGGCATGACGCGCACGAAGAGCGCGGCTTTTGGCCAGGCGGGGTTAAGGGCGCTTAGCGCCGTGCAGGCCTCATGCCACTGTGGTTCATCGCCCATACCGGCTGCTGCCAGCGCCTGGATGTAGAGACATTTTTCCTGATGCTGCTGCTGGAGAGAGCCGTACAGCGAGAGCAGATCGGGTTGCGAGACGGCAAAAAAGTCGGCCTGTGCAGGTGTGTCTGCCATGTTGATTGCCCACTGCGCCATATCCGTAAACAGCGCGTCGGCAGCGGCGCCATCGCCAAGCATCCGCAGCGCCATCCCCTGCCAGAAGAGATAGTCCACGGGCTGATCGTTGTAATAGCTGTGAACATTGAGCGTGCGGTCGCCCTGCATGGCTTTTTGCCAGGCCACCTGCGCCTGCGCCTCGTCGCGTTGTAACCGGGCGCAAACGCCCAGCCAGAACCAGATGTCATTATCCGTCTGGCCGGGCAAGCGGCCTTCGCTCAGGTTTTCCGGGTAGCGTAAGGCGCCCATCAGCAAATGTTCTGCGCGGGCAGGTTGCCCGGCACCAATGGCCTCCCAGGCCTGAAGCAGTCTGTTGAGAATGAACTGGCTGGTGACTTTACCTTCCCCGCCTTCCCAGGGGTGGAATTTACGGCTTTCCAGCACACGAGTGGCGTTGTCGGTTTTACCGCACAGGTGCCAGAGGTTCAGTAACTCTGCCGTCATGTCATCGCGTTTCAGCGCGCATGCCAGATTCGCTTCCAGCCGGGCAAGCCGACTTTGGGGCGAGGCCCCGGCGAGTCTGGCGAGCAAATCACGCTCAAACAGCAAACGCGCATCATTCGGTAATAAACCACAGGCGGTGTCGAGGTAGCGGGTCGCTAAGACTTCATCCTGCTGTCTGTTCCAGGCATGAATGGCCAGACCGCGCCAGGCATCGGCCAGGCGGTCGTCCATCGCCACGCACTGCTGCCAGAGGGCAACGGCTTTTGCCTCACTGCGTTTGCTGTAATGGAAGCAGGCCAGCAGATGGCGGGCAAAAGCGCTCTCCTGCAGGGCGTTAAGGGCATCGACTTCATCAAGCGTATTCGGGAAACGGACAAAGCGCGGAAAGAGGTCAATCGCGCGGGCGATAAGCGGCGCCCGTTCGGCTTCAGGCAGCAGACTGGCCTGCATCAGGAGCGGCAAAGTACGTTCGCAGTTAAGCGTATTCAGCACGCTGAGCGCCTCGTCAGCCATTCCCCAGCTCAGTAACTGCCCGGCGGTGGTCAGCGCATTGATATCGCGCCCACCGCAGAGGTTGCGCCAGGTCGCGCGTGCGTCATCACTCCCCTCACTCTGCCATTGCAGCCACCACACCGTCGGGTTTAACGGGTAGTCGCGCCTTAACTGTGACAGCATCGCCACCGCATCGTTTTGCTGCCCGCTCAGTTGCAGTAGCCGGACCAGCAAACAGTGGGCCTCCTGGCAGCCAGGGCCAGCCCGCAGGCTCTGCTGGCAAAATGCAATCCCCTGCGCGTAGCGGCGATCGCGTGCAGCAAGCCGCGCCAGGCCGTAAAAACCAGCTGCTTTGCTGTTGCCGCTCCAGGTAGCACGCCAGAAATCCTCCTCCGCCTCTTTCCATCGTTGCAGGCGTTCACAGGCGCAGGCACGAATAAAACTGGCCATCCCGCACTGGGGATTTTTATTGAGCCGGTGTGCACGCGTTAACGCCTGGGTGGCAAAATCGACGGCACGAGCATAGTCGGCCCGGTTGTATTCAAGCGTTGCCAGCGCCAGGTTGCAGCGATAATCAAGTGGGTCGATCGCCACGCCGCGGGCGTAATAATCCAGAGCCGGGCGGCTGGCATGGTGGTACTGCTCAAGGTGTTGACCAATAAACCAGGCCTCGTCAGCGGAGGTAATGTCATCGGCGGCGGCAGGCGCCGTGGCGACATCCGGCAGCGGCATTTCGCCCGGCTGATGCTCTTCGTAGGCCAGCACTGTCGTACCCGTAGCATCAAAAAGCGTCAGGGTCAGCCGTGCCGGGTGAGCAACATCAAGCGCGCCCTGCGTCACTGAGACGGGCGTAAGGGTGACGTTTTCATCCAGTAACGGTGTCGGGTTGCCTGCTTCAGTAAGCGTCAGGCGATGCCCCGTTAACGGGGCGATGGCGTAGAGCCCCCACTCCAGCCCTGCTTCGTGTCGCTGGAGTTTCAGTACCGCATCCTGCGAGGCGTTATGCACCATACCGAGCGAATGGTAGGGCAGGAAATACTGTACGAAACGTTTTTCTTCATACGCATCCAGCCAGGTAAAATCGGGCTGGTTATCGGCAAAAATCCCGGTCATCAGTTCGATATAGGGACCGTTGTGGTCGGTGAGGCTACGATCCCAGGCCTGACCAAATTCGCTATGCCCCCAGCTCCACTGCTTTTTGCCGGGTGCTATGTGGTGATCGGCAACGTGCAGCAGTCCGCCATTTTCATCCTGCGACCAGGCACCAACAAAATCGTAGGCAGACTTTTCCGCCATATAGGAGGTCGGGACCGGTACGTTTTTATAGCGGGAGATATCGACACCGGCCGAATAATCGACTTTGTAATATGTCCCCGTGGCAATCGGGAAAGAGGAGACGGCGCGTTTACCATGATCGAACACGGCGGTCACATCTGGCGGGAAGACGCTCTGATGATCATCGCCCCCTTTCACTGCCGGGTTCGCCCACCACAGGAAATGGCGCGGCGTCGCATTAGCGTTGTAAACACGGCTGCCGATTTCCAGCGCCGCCCGCTCCGGCCGCAGAGTGAAGCCCGTCATGACCTGCAAGCCATGCATCGGCTCGGTTTCACCGACCCACACCGTTTTGCTGCCGTCCTCATGCTCTTCGAGCATAGAGTCCACCGGCATAAAGGTGGTTGGACGATGATGCTGCGGCCAGTTGAATTCGATACCCCCTGAGATCCACGGGCCGAGTAGCCCCACCAGCGCTGGCTTGATCACCTCATTGTGATAGACAAAATCGCGCTGTTTGACCTTATCGAATGCCTTCTGAACACGACCGCCAAGCTCAGGGAGGATCATGATTTTCAGATACTCATTTTCCAGCCAGACCGCCTGCCACGCTTTATCTGTCCGGCTGTCGCTCAGCGTGTCCGTCACGCCGTAAGGGTAAACCGCCCCGGTCGAGCCCTGGTAAACACGGTTTTCCAGAAACATGGGGTGAACATCCTGTGGACCGGTTTCATAAGTGGGGATAATGACGGTTTCGCGCCAGACTTTTACGGGTTCCATAGTGCCCTCTTTATTAATAAGACTTACTAAAACGGGGAGTTGTGGGCAGTCTGACAGACAAAGAAAAGGCGTTTTTGCATAATAATCACGCATTACACTAAACAAGGTTTAGTAAACATGAGCCTCTGCCTGACTCACCAACAGATTCGCCGCATCAATAAATGCGTGGTACTTGAGCATCTCTATCGTGAAAAGCGCGCCACTAAATCAAGCCTGGCGCGGCTGACGGGGCTCTCTGTCCCTGCCATCAGTAATATTCTGGATGATCTGGCGGCGGAGAACCGCGTACTGAACGTGGCGGATGATAAGCCCGCGCGCGGGCACAGCAGCGGATCCTGGCTTATCGCGCCGCATGGAGACTGGACGTTGTGCATGAACATTACGCCGACCAGCCTGGAGTGTCAGCTTGCCAACGCCTGCATGAGCCCAGAGGGAGCGTACCAACGCCATACGCTGAACGCGCCCCATCCTCAGGCCTTACTGACGGCCATTGAGCAGTGCTGGCAGCGCTACCGGAAAGCCTGGCCGGGGCATCGAATCAATCTTGCTCTCGGCGTACACGGGCAGGTCGATCCGCTCACTGGTGTGTCGCAAAATATGCCCCAGGCACCGTGGAGTGAACCGGTTGAACTGAAATATCTGCTGGAAGAGAAGCTGGGAGTCCGCGTAAGGGTCGATAACGACTGCGTGATGCTGGCGCTGGCGGAAAAGTGGCAGAACGCCGCGCAGGAGCGGGACTTCTGCGTGATCAATGTCGATTACGGCATCGGTTCATCCTTCGTGATTAACCAACGCATTTATCGTGGGACGCTCTACGGTAGTGGACAGATTGGTCACACCATCGTTAATCCCGACGGAATGGCCTGCGATTGTGGGCGCTATGGATGTCTGGAAACCGTTGCCTCGTTGAGCGCCCTGAAAAAACAGGCGCGGATCTGGCTGAAATCTCAACCGACTCCGGCTATCGACCCTGACACGCTTACCACCACGCAGTTACTTGCAGCCTTTAAGGCGGGAGATGCGCGGGTCCAGGCCTGGGTGGAAAACGCCGCCAGCGCCATTGGCCTGAGTTTGTATAACTTTCTCAATATCCTGAATATCAACCAGATATGGCTCTACGGGCGCAGCTGCGGATTTGGCGAGCGCTGGCTGAACGCCATTGTGCAACAGACGGGGTTAAACCCGTTTGATCAGGGCGGGAACCCACGCAATAAAACCACCCACATTGAAATGGGGCGGTTAAGCCGCGAGCAGCAGATCATGGGGATTGGTTATTTGTACGTCGAGGCGATGCTGAGCGAAATAATGTAATAGCCGGTGGTCTGGTATATGCCGTTCATTGATGCGCACTCGCACGGGTGTCGCCCCTGACGCCCCAATCATGCAGCCACATATTGGTAGTGGAACCGAATAAGGCGTCTGGCCTACACTGCGTTTATCCATCCCTTCAGTACAGTGGCGCCGCTCATATGCTTAAGCACCTCCTGCAAACTTTAAAAATGGGGTACGTTAAGGCGTTCGACTGCTATGGCAGGGATACGAAGCTTGAGTATCTGACGATTTTGTCCTTTCAGCAGTGCTGGTTTGCCTTTTACTTATGGCAGCCTTACACCAGCGACTACTCGTTAATTATCTTTCTGCTTTTTATCCTGCCGGTTGCGTCAAGCAATGCCCGCTGCATACGTTATTGCGGTTACTCCCGCGCGCTGTGCCTGCTGTGGTTTATTGCGCCTTATGTGCTGTTGTTCCTGCCTTTCATACTCAAAAAAAGGCAAGTGACGCCACTGACGCCATAAAAAAAGCCCGCTATGCGGGCTTTTTCATCACGCAACGGGCTTACGCGTAAACCGGGAAGCGCGCACAGATAGCCAGGACTTTCGCTTTGACGCTTTCGATAACAGTCTCATCGCTGATGTTATCCAGCACGTCACACATCCAGCCAGCCAGCTCTTTGACTTCCGCTTCTTTAAAGCCACGACGGGTTACCGCCGGAGAACCGATACGGATACCGGAGGTCACAAACGGGCTCTTCGGATCGTTCGGTACGCTGTTTTTATTCACGGTAATGTTGGCACGGCCCAGGGCGGCATCCGCTTCTTTACCGGTCAGGTTTTTATCCACCAGATCCAGCAGGAACAGGTGGTTTTCCGTGCCGCCAGACACTACTTTGTAACCACGGTTCAGGAACACTTCCACCATCGCTTTGGCGTTTTTCGCAACCTGCTGCTGGTAGACTTTGAACTCCGGCTCCATCGCTTCTTTGAGCGCCACTGCTTTTGCGGCGATAACGTGCATCAGCGGGCCGCCCTGCGCGCTTGGGAAGACAGCAGAGTTCAGTTTCTTATACAGCTCTTCGTCACCGCCCTTCGCCAGGATCAGGCCACCGCGCGGACCCGCCAGGGTTTTGTGGGTGGTAGTGGTCACCACGTGAGCGTGGGGGACCGGGTTCGGGTAAACGTCTGCGGCAATCAGACCGGCAACGTGGGCCATGTCAACGAACAGGTACGCGCCGATGCTGTCGGCGATTTCGCGCATTTTTGCCCAGTCAACGATACCGGAGTAGGCAGAGAAGCCGCCGATGATCATTTTCGGTTTGTGCTCTTTAGCCTGCTTCGCCATGTCTTCGTAATCAATTTTACCGGACTCATCAATACCGTAAGGAATGATGTTATAGAGCTTGCCGGAGAAGTTAACCGGAGAGCCGTGAGTCAGGTGGCCGCCCTGCGCCAGGTTCATGCCCAGAACGGTATCGCCCGGCTGCAGCAGTGCGGTATAGACCGCGAAGTTTGCCTGAGAACCGGAGTGCGGCTGCACGTTGGCATAGTCAGCACCAAACAGTTCTTTGGCACGGTCGATCGCCAGCTGCTCTACCACATCAACGTATTCGCAGCCACCGTAGTAACGTTTGCCCGGGTAACCTTCGGCATATTTATTAGTCAGCTGAGAACCCTGAGCCTGCATTACACGCGGGCTGGTGTAGTTTTCGGAGGCGATAAGTTCAATGTGCTCTTCCTGACGTACTTTTTCTTGCTCCATAGCCTGCCATAACTCGGCATCATAATCGGCAATGTTCATTTCACGCTTTAACATCCGCTTCTCCTGCTCAGCTAACAATAAAACCGCTTAAATTGAGGCCCGTTTTGGGGAACGGCTCACAGTATAACTGAATCAAATCTTGATAACAGGTCTTGACAAAGGTTTTTACGCAAACGATTGGCTGCCCGTCAGACAAGGGTTTATGAGATCAGTCACTTTGCCTTAGCAACGGAATTCTTTTCACCTTTGTGATGCAGCAACTTCATCTTGTTTTTACCGCATGCAGATAAAGGCTTTACAAACGCAGGGGTAAATCTATAACATGTATTTAAAATGCATGTTATAGAAAATCATAAGGAAGACATCATGCTCGACGCCCAAACCATCGCCACGGTAAAAGCCACCATTCCCCTGCTCCTGAAAACGGGTCCGAAACTGACCGCCCATTTTTACGATCGGATGTTTACCCACAACCCTGAGCTCAAAGAGATCTTTAACATGAGCAACCAGCGCAATGGTGACCAGCGGGAAGCGCTGTTTAATGCCATTGCCGCCTACGCCAGTAATCTGGATAACCTTGCTGCCCTGCTCCCTGCGGTAGAAAAAATTGCCCAAAAGCACACCAGCTTTCAGATAAAACCCGCCCAGTACAATATTGTGGGCGAGCATCTGCTGGCCACGCTCGATGAGATGTTCAGTCCGGGGGAGGCGGTGCTGGAAGCCTGGGGCAAAGCCTACGGCGTACTGGCAGGGGTATTCATTCAGCGCGAAGCGCAGCTCTATCAGCAGAATGTTGAGAAAACCGGCGGCTGGGAAGGCACCCGCGCGTTTCGTCTGGTCGCCAAAAAACCACAAAGCGCGCTTATCACCAGTTTTGAATTCGCCCCTGTAGATGGTGGCAAGGTCGCTGACTACCAGCCGGGGCAGTATGTTGGCATCTGGCTGAAGCCCAAAGCTTTCGCCTTTCAGGAGATCCGCCAGTATTCCCTGACTCGCGCCGCCAATGGCAATACCTACCGCATCGCGGTAAAACGTGAAGAGGGTGGCCAGGTTTCCACCTGGCTACATCAACATGCCCGTGAAGGGGATATTGTGCACCTGGCCGCGCCCGCAGGGGATTTCTTCCTGACGGTTGCCCCCACAACGCCTGTTACGCTGATTTCCGCAGGCGTAGGCCAGACCCCTATGTTGGCGATGCTGGATAGCCTGGCACAGGCTAAGCATCAGGCTCAGGTTAACTGGTTTCATGCATCGGAAAATGGTTCAGTACATGCTTTTGCCGATGAAGTGGCCGCACACGGCAGCGCCCTGCCGCGCTTTCTATCACACGTCTGGTATCGTGAACCTGCCGCTGAAGATAAAGCGGCGGCACGATTCAGCCATGAAGGTCTGATGGATTTAGCGCAGTATGAAGAGGCAGTCAGCGACCCGGATATGCAGTTCTATCTCTGCGGGCCTGTAGCCTTTATGCAGTTTGCCGCGACGCAGTTAGTGGGGCTGGGAATTAATACCGATAACATTCATTACGAATGTTTTGGTCCGCACAAGGTGCTGTAAAGCAGGAGGCCCCTCACCTCCGGGCGAGGGGCTAAAAATCAGATTGCCGCGTCATCCTCTTCGCCGGTACGAATACGTACCACGCGCGCGACATCAAAGACGAAAATCTTGCCATCACCGATTTTACCGGTCTGGGCGGTGCGGATAATGGTATCCACACAGGTGTCGACGATATCGTCGGTCACCACGATTTCAATTTTCACCTTCGGCAGAAAATCCACCATGTATTCCGCACCACGGTAAAGTTCAGTGTGGCCTTTCTGGCGACCAAAACCTTTTACTTCAGTTACCGTCATCCCGGTGATGCCAACTTCGGCCAGCGCTTCACGCACGTCATCCAGTTTGAAAGGTTTAATAATCGCATCAATCTTTTTCATGGTGGGTCCTTATACACGCTTGCCAGTAGTCGTCTTCGTAATCGGTTGCTCACACTACCATATCCGTAACGCCTTTACTCTTTAAAGTCGTTAGCATCGAGTTCATGCCGGGAGAGCAGTTTGTAAAATTCCGTTCGGTTGCGCCCCGCCATTCTTGCCGCATGGGTGACATTCCCCCTCGTGATTTGCAGCAGTTTACGCAGGTAGTTCAGTTCGAACTGATTGCGCGCTTCAACGAAGGTGGGCAGCGCGGTGTTCTCCCCTTCCAGTGCCTGTTCCACCAGCGCATCGCTGATGACCGGGGACGACGTAAGCGCCACGCACTGCTCAATCACATTTACCAGTTGACGAACGTTGCCGGGCCAGCCCGCAGTCATCAATCGTTTCAGGGCATCGGTTGAAAAGGCGCGCACAAAGGGTTTATGCCTGTCCGCGGACTGGCGTAAAAGATGGTTTGCCAGCAGCGGAATATCTTCCGCGCGCTCGGCAAGCGCTGGGATCTTTAGATTGACGACATTCAGGCGATAGAAGAGATCTTCGCGAAACTCGCCGCGCGACATCGCCTTCGGGAGATCCCGGTGAGTGGCGGAGATAATGCGCACATTGATGTCTATGTCACGGTTGCTGCCCAGCGGACGCACCTTGCGCTCCTGCAGCACACGCAGCAGTTTCACCTGCAACGGATTGGGCATATCGCCGATTTCATCCAGAAACAGGGTTCCCCCCTCCGCCGCCTGAAACAACCCTTCACGGCTACTGACCGCACCGGTGAAGGCGCCGCGCGCATGGCCGAAGAGTTCCGATTCCAGTAACTGCTCAGGCAGGGCACCGCAGTTGATGGCGATAAAGGCATTTTTACTGCGGGGACTGGCGTTGTGAATAGCCTGAGCAAGGATCTCTTTCCCGGTCCCGCTCTGGCCATTGATCAGCACGCTGACATCGGACTGCGCCACCATTTGCGCCTGCTCCAGCAAGCGCAACATCAATGGGCTACGGGTAATAATGGTTTCACGCCATTTATCGTCGGACACCGGGGCCGTATGCTCCAGCGCATCGTCTATCGCTTTATACAGCGCGTCTTTGTCTACAGGTTTGGTGAGGAAGCTGAATACCCCCTGCCGGGTGGCGGCTACCGCATCAGGAATGGAACCATGAGCCGTCAGAATAATAACCGGCATCCCCGGCTGAACCCGCTGGATTTCGGCAAACAACTGCATGCCGTCCATTTCGTCCATCCTGAGATCACTTATCACTAGGTCGACTTTTTCGCGCGCCAGGATCCGCAGCCCCTCCTGACCACTTTCTGCGGTGACAATACTGTAGCCCTCGCTGGTCAGGCGAAGCCCAAGCAGCTTCAACAGGCCCGGATCATCGTCCACCAGCAGGAGATGGGCAGGTTTTCGACGGGTCATGGCTTACCATCCTCAGGTTTTACATCGCTCCGTGACGGGTGCGCACTGTCCGGCAGATCGTTTCCGGCAGGTTTACGCGTGGAAAGCCGCCGTTCAATATCAGTCAGATTTTCCAGTTTGCGCGTTGTCGTTTCCAGCTGTTCACGTAAGAACTGCTGTTGCTGGCGCAATGCATCCAGTTCAGTGTCAGTTGTTTGCTGAAGTCTGGCGTAACGGCCCCGCTCTTCTGCAAGCTGTATCTGCAGAACTTCGCCGTCACGCCAGAGTTGATAGAGTGGACGCACCGGCGAGGGTATCTGCGGGCTTAGTGCATCCAGACGTGCAGCATTTTCGCGGCGTTCGACCGGCGTAATTTTGGCACTCGACAACAGAATGCCGCGCTTGAAGAGATCCTGCCAGGTTTCATCACCGTAAATGCGGGCTTCAGCACGTGCAGCGGCGGGTGCCAGGCGGCTGGCACAGTCCATGCCGCGCATCCAGAACAGGGGATTGGTATCAAAAACCTGACCGGAGAGCGACCAGATATCGTTGCAGTCGGCCATCAGAAAATCGGCTACCTGATGTTCAGGCACCTGTTCGCCCCGTTTTTCCCGTACAGCACTCTCCGGGGCCTGCATCACACAACCTGCCAGCAGAAGGCAGGGCAACGCTCGCCCTATCTTTTTGGACCATGACTTCACGTCAGTCACGCGGGTTAAAACGTGCGACATACTTAGCTTATTTCGCTTCATTTAATGGATTTTTCCGGGGCACTGAGCGGCAGCTCAATGCGAAAACAAACATCTGCGTGGCTGACAGCCACCAGATGTAATTCACCCTGCATACGACGAATACAGTCTCTGGCAATACTCAGACCCAGCCCGCTGCCTTTCACCGCCCCTTTTCGTTGATGGCTACCCTGAAAGAAGGGTTCGAAAATCATGCCGCGTTCCGCTTCCGGGATAGCGGTCCCGGTGTTTGATACGTCAATACGCAGTCGCGAGCTGGCAAGGTAACTGTGGATGTAAATGTTACCGGATTCAGCACCATAGTGCACCGCGTTAGAGTAAAGATTATCCAGTACGCTCATCAGTAACATGGGTTCGGCAATGCAGCTTTTCGCATCAAGGGTCACCTCGGTATGCATCATTTTAGCTCGCGCAGGCAGACTATGAGCAGAGATGACCATCTCCAGTAGCGGCGCTATTTCAACCTGTTCGAGTTCCACGGCGCTGTCCGCAAGCTTACGGTTGTAGTCAAGCAACTGCTCAATGAGCTTTTGCAGGTTGCGGCTGCTGTCGTCAAGAATATCGACCACTTCTTTCTGTTCTGCGGTTAACAGCCCCACAACCTCATCCGCAAGCAGTTCAGTGCCTTCGCGCATACTGGCCAGGGGCGTTTTTAGCTCATGGGAGAGGTGACGAAGAAACTGGTGGCGTTGCGACTCAAGCCAGGTAAGCCGCTCGCTGAGCCAGATAATGCGCTCGCCAACGTAGCGAAGCTCCCGTGGCCCTTTAAAAATCACGGTATGGCCAAGCGATCGTCCTTCCCCCAAACGATTGATCATTCGCTCAATGCCTTTTACCGGCCCGATAATCATGCGGGTAAAAAGCAGCACCATCGCGAGGCTGACCATAAAGAGCACCAGCGCCTGCCAGCCAAAAAACTGACCGCGCTCGGCAATGACCTGCTGCAACTGCTGGCCACGGGAGAAAACCACCTGACGAGTGGATTGCACCATCTCGGTATTGGCGGCGGCAAAGGCTTCGAGGCTGGCAGCGGCTTGCGGCGCCGGGCTGCTGTTTTTGCACTGCAGCTGCGCCAGTGCGCTTAAATCCTGGCGCAGCGCCTGGTACAATTTTTCATCAGGCAGGACGCCGGCATGAGCATCCAGCATTTCGCTGTAGCGCTTGAGCTGACTTTGATATACCCGTTGCAGCGTATGGTCGTCGAGCACGCAGTACTGACGATAACTACGCTCCATTTCGAGGGCGGCATTGGTCATCGCCTCGCTGCGCCGTGCGTCAATGAGCGTTGTCCGGTTAGTCAGTGCTGCCTGGGCACTCAGGGCATTCAGGCTTTGCCATGCCTGCCACGCCAGCACCAGCAGGGGCAGCAGAATCAACAGGAACGCCATCATAACGACCTGGCGAAGGGATCGGGGGAAAACAGGCCAGCGTTTCAACAGCTCGACTCTCTTAAAAACAGGTTTACAGGATGCTAGCTGAGTAACGCGCCGTGGGGAAGCCAGAAACAACAAAGCCGGGTATAAACCCGGCTTTGTGATGGAATAGGCGGTGCCTAACTCGACGTTTCGCCCGGGGTCTGAAAAAGCGAACTTTTATCAGCAGTTGGACGGCAGGCACCTTAAGTGCATCATTCGAAGTTTATGTAGCGCGTCCCGAAGGGGCTGACATAAGAGGGTGAATGAGCCACTGGTTTATATTATGCAACAGCCATGCCAGAATGCAAATTTATTTATTAACATATTGAAAATAAAGTCATTTACTCCAAAGCCATTCTGAATGCGACTGGATGATTTGCATGCTAACTGTCGCTGATTAGCAACACCCTCTGCTTCGCTTTTTCTGTTCTATATAAATCAATAACTTAAGTGTCTCCTTTTAGAGACACCTCGATCAGGCGTTTGTCGCATTTTCCCGACACTACAACATGACGTAGTTAACGTTTACAGCATTCGCGCCACGATAAACACCAGCAAAACAAGAATCAGCACCACCCAGAGCCGTAAGGGTGAACGCGGTGTTTCAGCCGTCGGGCGTGGCGGGTCATCAGGCGGCGTTTGCGGGACCGGGTTAACTGCCGCTACCGATACGGGCGCCAGGGCATCCTGTTGCCGGGCAGTTTTTTCCAGAACCGGTGCCGGGGAATGTTGTGCCTGCCACCAGTTTTCCCGCGGCGCTTCTCCCCGGGCGGCCTTCGCACGAAACAGCTTCTTATTCAGCGCCGTAATACGGCCCGGCGGAGTGGGATAGCCGTACTGCCGCTTAAGATCGGTGACCTGTTTTTGCAGGGCTATCCCTTTTTCAGGCGCTACCATCGCCACAAAGTTAGCGTATCCCTCGAGGCTCGCCATCAGTTCACCCGCCCCCCAGCGCTTTCCTTCGGTTCCATCTTTCGCAATCTGAAACAGCAGGGCACGAAATCGTTTTAGCGTTTTGCGATCCAGTGAGGGTTTTTCATTCACCACAATACCGGTCACTTCCTGCTTTTGGGATTTACGCATCACCCGCGTTTTAGCCGGATGAAGGGTGAATCCTTCATCCTTAACAATCTGCCTGCAGCGCCAGAGGAGTTGCTGAACATTGGCTGTGGATTGCGCACTGGAAAAGGTCATGTCATCAGCATAACGGGTATAAACAAAGCCGAGTTTGCGGGCCATCGCCTGCAGGCGGCTGTCGAGCCGTCGGCAGATAATATTGGAGATGGCCGGACTCGTTGGTGCCCCCTGCGGAAGGAGACGATTATCCTCCTGCACATACCAGGTTTCGCCATCCAGCATAACCTGCTCAACCTCAGGCTCTGTGGTTAACAGCGCAAGCTCTGTGGCGAGCTGCCCGGCATAACCTAACTGGCGAAACATCCCTCTGACACGGCGGTAGTTCACCGTCGGAAAAAAGTTTTCCATATCCAGGTTGACCACAATGGCCTGATTCACATGCGGCAGTGCGTTACTCAGAATGTTGCGACCATTCACAAAGCCGTGCGCGGCATCGTGCAACGTCACCCGGTTCAGAATGTTATCCAGGATCCAGTACTGCGCACGTTTCATTCGTGGCATCGGGGCCGAAATCAGCCGCTCGCCGCCGCTTTTTTTGGCAAGGGTAAAACGTCGGTAGTGATTGATGCGGGAAACATTTTTCTGAAAGCAGAGAAACCGCAACTCATTAAGGGTAATGCCCATCGCCGAGGCCAGTGCCTGGCTGTCAGCCAGCAGAGGCAGATGTTGTGCGCGTAGCCGGGCTTCGTTGTGCGCGGTATCCGCCAGATCAAACGAATAGCCCTCCCCAAGCCAGGTAATTTCCGTCTGCTGTTTCTGATGCCATTGCACTGCACGGGCATAACGCGCTTCATTACGGGCAATACGGGTTTGCTCTCGTTTCTCCAGCGCTGCTTTTTTCCGTGTCCTGTGCATCTCCCGTAACGCGAGCTGCGGGTCGCTGTAGAGCCGCTGCTTTTGCCCCAGTTCGGCCAGCTGTTTTTGTAACGCCGCGCGTTGCGAAATAAATTCCTTCGTGAGCGTCGGTTTTTCCTGGGTTTCATCCCAGAACCCAAGCCGGATCATTTCCGAAAGGATGTACTCCTCTTTGCTGGATTCACGGATACGTTCGTAAATTTGCTGGCGGGTGAGTTTTGGTGATTCAGACATAACGAACACTCCCTGAGCGTGATGCGCAAGCGGAGAGGGTGATGAACGGGAGGGGTAGCGGCGTGGCGGAACAGGTCTTCGAAGCGTTCCTGGTACTGAGGTTATCCACTCGACGCAGAGTGGAGTACCTGTCACTCATTGGCTTCGTTGAAGCCATACTGCAATAGTGACAGGTACTCACACTCTGCCCAGTGAAGATGACATCAGTGACGCGTGGGCAGTCATAAAACCTGAATGGCGATCCACCATCCGGGATGCAAGGTTCCTGCGCCACGCCGCTATTAAAATCGAGTATACCAGCTGAAAAAGTCCTTTTCATCATGCTTTTACCCTGACTGCCAGCCGCAATGCCAGCATATGTTCGCACGGACCGCGACGCAGGCGGTTCTGATGGTAAAAGTGGCAATTGCACTCCCCCGCCGTCAACCGCTGGTCTCCATCCAGAGTGAGGGAGACCCTGTAACGCACGGCGTTGTCCAGAACCTGCCCCTGACAGGCCATTCCTGCCGTATTGCCGGCGCAGTTTTCCACCTTGACGAGCCCGGCGTTGACGAAATTAACGGCTTTTTCTTCCCGTTCATGGCTGAAACGCAGCTGTTCCAGCGGAATGGGCTCCCGACAGAGGGCGCGTATACGGTAGACATCCTTGTTTAAGTCATACAGCACCTGCCCGCGCTGGCTGTAGCCCGCCAGCGCCGCTTTTACGATGCTCTCTTCCAGCCCAAGTTCGGCGGCAAGTGCGGCGCTTGACGCCAGGTGGCGCGTGCTGAGCGCCTGATAGACGCGCTCCAGCGTCAGGGTATCGACCGTCTGGCGTGGCGCGAGCAGATCAAAATTGCCCTGGGCCGACCAGTCGTTTGCGCTCCAGCCGGACAGGCCGAGCGTAAAACTCATCGCCCCTAAATCGGCTGTCCAGAATGAAGGCATTCCATCATCCAGAAGAGCGACATCAAATTTTTCAGCGACCGGGATCAGACGCTCAAGGATATGCAGCCTGCGCCGCCCCCAGATACGAATGGAACGCGGCTGGTCGCCGTTGTACAGCGAGCGGGGACAGACCAGCGTTTCGTTCCAGGGTTCGAAGATGATCCGCACCGGCTGGCCCGGCAACAGTTCAAAACGCAGCGACCGCGGTCCGTTTCGCTCTTTTTTACGCCTGAGCCGAAAGCAAATATTGTGCATATCCATAGGCTCAAGCGAGAAATTCACCTTTGGCAGAGTCATTGCTGAACTGACCTGTAAAAAGCCCCGCACCCAGCTGTCCGGCAGGTCGATCTTCTTCTCGTCGTATACCGTGCCATCGGTTTTTACGGCAAAGCCGTCCGGGTCGATTTTTAACTGCGTCGGGTGGTAATCACGGATCTTCTGAAACGCCTGGTAGAGACCTTCGGAATAGTCAATATTGGTCGTGCCAAAGGCATGCTCGCTGATATGGTTGAAAACATCGTAATGGCAGCTCAGTTTTCCATAGCTTGATTCATCCTCAGAAAAACATTCAAAGAACACTTCATCAGGATGTACGGTGATAACCGGGTCCAGCACATACCAGGCGTCGATATCGTTTTTATAGAGATAACTAAAATAGGCTTTTTGCGCCTGGTGATAAGGTGCAAGCAGAGTCGTGGCCGCTTTGTTCATGGCATCCAGTTGCCCGCTTAGCTTCCCGACCTCTTGTTCAAGCTGGCTTTTTTGCGCAATAAATGCCGCCAATAACCGCTGCTCTTCCCCCGCTAACCAGTTGCGATACTCGGTTTTGTCTTTCGGCCGGAAACGCATATCTGACACCACCACGTTATGCAGCGCCGAAATAGCCTCGCGAAACGCCAGCTTTTGCTTCAGTTCACCGACAAAAAACGTCGGTGGACGCAAGCTATCCGGCGAGAAGGTCAGTCCCGACGCCTGCGCGTGACTCTTTCCCTGATAGCGATAATTAACCTGCATGAGGCGCTCCTTGTCCGGGTCGGGTGATGATAGCCAGTGGTAGATTCAGATGAGGATGCTGCCGTTGCAGTTGCAACATCGCCTTAATCAGCGGGGCCTTGTCTTTCTGCACGACGGTCAGCGACAGGCGGGTGAGTAAAGAGGCAACCATTTCAAGCACCTGCGGACTCGCCGCCGCCTGCTGCGTCAGAAAGGCCAGGGTTCTGTCCTTCGCAACACGCCCACGGTTGACCTGAGATAGGATGGCCAGGAAACAGGGTTTCAGCGCCAGGATAACGGCGGGCTTTCCGGCCGCGTACTCTTCAAAAAAATGCGTCACGAACGTCTGTACCGTCAGAGAGGGGTGCTGGCTCAGCTTTAATAAATAGGTCTCTCCCTGCTCGTGCCGGAAGAAAGTCTGCAACAGCTCCCGCCCCCATGCCTGCACATCTTCACGGCTGCTGTCACACAGGTTAACAATCATATCCGGAGTCCATACGGAGTCAGGCATGTACTGGCGCAGATAGGCAAATCCGAATTCGCGGGTGGCAGGCCAGTCACTCTCGACAAGCCCCAGTGCGGCTTTACTCTGTTCCCGTAGCACATCGGGGTGTTCAGTAAAGGCCCGCAAGCCGTATGCGCGAACGTGATGGTCAGGATGATTTGCCAGCGCAACCCACTGACTAACGCTCCACTCTTGCGGCGAGCGGGTCTGGAGGATGGTATCGCCCAGTTTCTGCGCACCAGGCGACCTGGCGTTGAGCAGCCGCCAGAGCGTGTTGTTATCAAGCGTAGCCAGGCTGGCACTGAGCTTTTGCGTGAAGAAGCTCAGGAGCGCCTCATGCGTGCCCTCCTGTGGCTCCTTTTGAAAGACTAAAGGCAGCAGCGCCGTAAAAACATCAGGCGCATAGTGTTCCGCCAGCTGCCCCAGAAGGGCGAAGCAGGCCTGCCGCTCCTCCCTCTCTCCCTGACCGAGAAGCGCAATCAGATGGGGTAATTGCAATTGCAGCAACGCCGGACTCTGTTTACCCAACAGAGCGATACCAGCGGCGCGGATAGCCGCAACGGGAGACTGGTGAAGGTGCGCCAGAAGCGGTTGCGGGAGACGGTCCAGCGTGACATCGGACCCCACCAGCAACTCAGCAGCTAAAAGTTGTACGCCCGTATCGTCATGGGCCAGCAGCCCGCTGATGGCCTCTGTCGTCAGTAAGGGTAACGAAGCATGCAAATGGCTCATCATAATGGTAGCCAGCCAGAGCGCATGTTGTTCAGAAATACGGGTGTGCGCGGCGTTAAGCTGTAAAAAAAGCGCCTGCGTCAGCGACTCCTGCTGCTCAAGGGTCAGCGGCTGGCGGGCAAGGTGCCCTTCTGACCAACCTCTGATTTGCGCATCGTCAGCCAGCATAAGGGCAACCGCAAGCGCCGTGTCATCGAACAGGTCGCTCACGTTGTTCAGGTGGGTCAGTGCCAGGGCGCGAGCCTGTGGATGAGCGCAATGGATAAGCGCGACCAAAAGCGCAGGGCTAAGCGAACGGTCAGCCAGAAGCGACAGCACAAAATCAGCAATACGGGTAAAAGGGCGCGCCAGCAACTGGGTTAGCTGGCTCTCGGACAACGCCTCACAGAAACCCCGATTCTCTTGCAGTGCCCTGATTGCAAAGGCGCAGACCGCGTCACTGTCACTCGCGTTTAATAACATCAGCAACGCATCAGGCCGTTTATCCCATAATGCCGGAAACGCCTCATGACGGCTGTCGTCAGGGGTATCGTCAACCCGAAGCCATAATGCTCTTTGCCGGTGGCGCTGATAGTGAGGGTGACGCAAACGCAGAATGGCGTTCCATACGAAGAGATGCGCATCGCTGGTATAGACGCCCGCTTCACTCTGCTTTTCTGGCAGCAGACTCTCTTCCTGATAACGCAGCAGAATGGCGCAGGCCATATCGACATAACGCGTATCACCACGGGCACCGAGCCGACGCAGAGCGCGCCAGCTACGGCGACGCAGGTAATTGCGGGTTTTGCGCGAGTAAGCCAGCCGGCTGTCGTCACGCAACAGCTCCTGGCTGGGTTTAAGATAGCCCACGCCATTTACCCAGACGCCATCCCACTCGGCGGCGTAATATTCGCGCGTGGTATCAAAGCGCCAGGCCAGCAGCGCAAACATGGGGGCGTCGAGACGGAATTCCGCCATTTTGAACAGATAGCGTACCCCTTTAAACAGCCCGGGGCGCAGAGGCAAAGTGGTCAGGAGGCGAAGCAGGCTCTGGTGCAAGGGCACGCTCTCCAGGGCCGCCAGATAGAGCGTTTTCAGTAACGCGCTGGCATCCGGATTGTGCTCCGTTACCGTATGCCGGAGGCAGGCATCCAGTAACTCAGGGTCGTTAGCTGCTAAGGCATTGACCAGCTCCTGGGGTAACGCGGCCAGCAATTGCTCCCTTTGCAGCGCACTATCATCATCGTCGCCAAGGCGCAGGCACACTTCATACGCCAGGCTGCTTAATGGGGCAGAGTGGCTTGTCAGAAACGGCTTCACCCGCGTGAGGTGGCGTTGATTACCCACCCGGCCCAGCACCCAGAGGCGGGCGTAATTTTCCAGCCAGTGGTGCTGCTCGTTAAGCCCCTTTTCCAGCCAGTCGGCCAGCATGTCATCCGGCTGCTGCGGCAGTCGCCATATGCTGCGGGCACGCTGTTCGCTTGCGTTAATGCGATGGATTTGGCGCAGTAAGGTGGGTAACGACGAGGAGAAAGTGCTGACTGCGGACGGAGAAAGGGAACCGGCTTCAACGTAGCCTTTGTTGGTTTTGGCAACCACCACGCTTGCGAAAATAGCCTCGGCCTGGGCGAGATCAACGGGCGCAGGGGTTTTAGTCCCCTCCCGCAGCGTAGCGCCGCGTCGGCCATAGCGAAAATTCACCCAGTAACGATTTGCCTCGTTGCCTGGCTGTTCACAGAGATCCACCTCATAAACCTTGTCAGAGGCTCCCTGCGTAAAGCTTAATTTTACCTTTTTAATCAGCTTCATAACCGTCCCCTTCCCTGTTAGCACCGGAAACGATTGTACTCAATATCGCCAGCGCTGTCCTACAGATAAACACCTGGAAAGCGCGGGTACGCCCGACCACACGGGCCGGGCGTCACAGACCGGGTTAACCCAGCTGCTTACGGGCGTTACGGAAAATGCGCATCCACGGGCTATCTTCGCCCCAGTTTTCCGGGTGCCAGGAGTTGCTTACGGTGCGGAACACACGTTCCGGATGTGGCATCATCAGGGTTACACGACCACTTTCGTTGGTCACCGCCGTGATCCCGTTTGGTGAACCGTTCGGGTTTGCCGGATAGGTTTGGGTCACTTTGCCGAAGTTATCAACGAAGCGCAGCGCCACCAGCCCTTTGCTTTCAAGCTGGGCCAGGTGCGCGTCATCACGCACTTCCACACGCCCTTCGCCGTGGGAAACGGCGATCGGCATTTGCGAACCTACCATGCCCTGCAGCAGCAGCGACGGGCTTTGCGTGACTTCAACCAGGCTGAAACGCGCCTCGAAGCGGTCAGAATGGTTGCGTACAAAGCGTGGCCACAGTTCACTGCCCGGCACCAGCTCACGCAGGTTAGACATCATCTGGCAGCCGTTACAGACGCCCAGGGCCAGGGTCTGTGGACGGTGGAAGAAGGTTTCGAACGCATCACGCACGCGGTTGTTGAACAGAATCGATTTCGCCCAACCCTCGCCCGCCCCCAGCACGTCACCGTAAGAGAACCCGCCGCAGGCCACCAGCGCCTGGAAATCGTCCAGACCGGTACGCCCAGCCAGCAGATCGCTCATGTGTACATCAATGGCATCAAAGCCCGCACGGTAGAAGGCGGCCGCCATCTCCACATGGGAGTTCACACCCTGCTCACGCAGTACGGCCACTTTCGGGCGTGCGCCGGTCGCAATATACGGTGCCGCAATGTCTTCGTTGATATCGAAGGAGAGCTTCACGTTCAGGCCCGGATCGGCATCATTCGCTTTCGCTTCGTGTTCCTGGTCTGCACATTCCGGGTTATCACGCAGGCGTTGCATCTGCCAGGTCGTTTCCGCCCACCACATACGCAGGGTGGTGCGGCTTTCGCTGAACACCGCCTGACCAGCGGCTTCAATCACAAAGCGATCGCTCGCGGTGGCCTGACCAAGGTAGTGAACACAATCCGCCAGACCGTTTGCCGCCAGCAGCGCCTCAACCGCTTCGCGATCCGCGGCGCGCACCTGAATCACCCCACCCAGCTCTTCATTGAACAGAGCGGCCAGGTGATCGTTACCCAGGGCAGCGATATCAACATTCACGCCGCAGTGACCGGCAAAGGCCATCTCGGCAAGCGTGACCAGCAGGCCACCGTCAGAACGGTCATGCCAGGCCAGCAGCTTCTCTTCTGCCACCAGCGTCTGCATCGCATTCCAGAAGCCTTTCAGTTGCTCGACGTCACGCACATCGGCGGTTTTATCACCCAACTGGCGATAAACCTGCGCCAGCGCAGTCGCCCCCAGCGCGTTATGCCCTTTACCCAGATCAATCAGCAACAGGGCATTGTCTTCGCTGGAGAGCTGTGGCGTTACGGTGCGGCGCACATCCTCTACGCGGGCAAAGGCGGTGATCACCAGCGACAGCGGCGAAGTCATCTCACGTTGTTCATTACCGTCCTGCCAGCGGGTTTTCATCGACATCGAGTCTTTACCCACCGGAATGGTCAGACCCAGCGCCGGGCAAAGCTCTTCGCCGACGGCTTTCACCGCGTCGTAAAGGCCCGCATCTTCACCGGGGTGCCCGGCGGCAGACATCCAGTTTGCAGAAAGTTTAATGCGGTTAAGGGCGCCAATTTGTGTCGCCGCCATGTTGGTCAGCGACTCTCCCACTGCCAGACGGGCGGAGGCCGCGAAATCCAGCAGCGCCACCGGGGCGCGTTCGCCGATAGACATGGCTTCACCGTAATAGCTGTCGAGACTGGCGGTAGTGACCGCACAGTTCGCTACCGGAACCTGCCACGGGCCAACCATCTGGTCGCGTGACACCATCCCGGTGACGGTACGGTCGCCAATGGTCACCAGGAAGGTTTTCTCAGCAACAGCAGGCAGATGCAGTACGCGATTGACCGCGTCAGCAATGGAGATCTCCCGTGAATCAATGGCTTCGCCAGCTGCCTGGCGGGTCTGCACATCGCGGGTCATTTTCGGGGTTTTGCCCAACAGCACATCCAGCGGCAGGTCGATTGGCTGGTTGTCGAAGTGACTGTCGTTCATCGTCAGATGCTGCTCTTCCACCGCCTCACCAATCACGGCATAGGGCGCGCGCTCGCGGCGGCATAGCTCGTCAAACAACGGAAGCTGGTCGGCCGCCACGGAGAGCACATAACGCTCCTGAGATTCGTTACACCAGATCTCAAGCGGGCTCATGCCCGGTTCATCGCTCAGGATGTCACGCAGCTGGAATTTGCCGCCGCGCCCGCCGTCGCTCACCAGCTCCGGCATGGCGTTCGACAGGCCACCTGCGCCTACATCGTGAATAAACTGAATCGGGTTGGCATCGCCCAGCTGCCAGCAGCGGTCAATCACCTCCTGACAGCGACGTTCCATTTCCGGGTTGTCGCGCTGAACGGAGGCAAAATCCAGGTCCGCATCGGACTGACCGGAAGCCATAGACGAGGCAGCACCACCGCCCAGACCGATGTTCATCGCCGGGCCGCCCAGCACAATCAGTTTCGCACCGACAGTGATTTCACCTTTCTGCACATGGTCAGCACGGATATTGCCGATGCCGCCTGCCAGCATGATGGGTTTGTGGTAACCGCGCAGCTCTTCACCGTTGTGGCTGTTCACTTTTTCTTCATAAGTACGGAAGTAACCGGTGAGCGCGGGGCGACCAAATTCGTTGTTAAAGGCTGCACCGCCCAGCGGGCCATCGGTCATAATATCCAGCGCAGTAACGATACGCTCAGGCTTACCGAAGTCCTCTTCCCACGGCTGTTCAAAGCCCGGAATACGCAGGTTCGAGACAGAGAAGCCCACCAGACCCGCTTTGGGTTTGGCGCCACGACCGGTTGCACCTTCGTCACGAATCTCACCACCGGACCCCGTTGCCGCACCCGGCCACGGCGAGATTGCCGTCGGGTGGTTGTGGGTTTCGACTTTCATCAGAATATGTGCGGCTTCCTGGTGGAAGTCATAACGCCCGCTCTCATGGTCAGCAAAGAAACGCCCGACCTCTGACCCTTCCATGACCGCCGCGTTGTCTTTATAGGCAGACAGCACATAGTCAGGGGTCTTTTCGAAGGTGTTTTTGATCATTTTGAACAGCGACTTCGGCTGCTGTTCACCGTCAATGACCCAGTCGGCGTTAAAAATTTTGTGGCGGCAGTGTTCGGAGTTAGCCTGCGCGAACATGTACAGCTCAATATCGTTAGGGTTCCGGCCAAGACGGCTGAACGCCTCCTGGAGATAATCTATTTCGTCTTCCGCCAGCGCCAGGCCCAGACGCACGTTTGCATCAATCAGCGCCTGACGTCCCTCACCAAGCAGATCTACGCTCTGCACCGGTGCTGGCTGATGGTGTTCAAACAGCGTTGCCGCCTCCGCTTCTGCGGTAAAGACGGTCTCCATCATGCGGTCATGCAGCGCTGCGGCAACACTCCCCCACTGCGCCTCGGTCAGCGTGGAGGCCTCAACGTAGTACGCCACTCCGCGCTCCAGACGATTGATTTTGGCCAGGTCGCAGTTATGAGCGATATCCGTTGCTTTAGAAGACCAGGGAGAGATAGTGCCAGGGCGAGGCGTCACGAGGAGCAATTTGCCGGACGGGGTATGGCTGCTTAAGCTTGGGCCGTACTTCAGAAGGCGCTGCAGTCGGGTCAGTTCTTCCTCGTTCAACCGGTCATTCACGTCGGCAAAATGGACATACTCAGCGTAAATGTTGCTCACCGGGAGCTGGGCTGCCTGAAAACGCGCCAGCAGTTTGTTGATACGAAATGCGGACAGTGCAGGCGAACCACGCAGAATTTCCATCATAAGTCTCTCGTCGTCGAAGCTTTAAGTGTGCATCAGGGGGAAAACGGGCGTCATTATAGTGAATCCTGAGCAGCGACGAAACCGTTTGCGTCGAAATAAAATTGCCTGCGCCAGTTGGCTATGCCGATGCGCCCCTTCGCTAATTAGTTGCCAACTGGCGTATTGTTGCGCAAAATGCCGCTCAATTACGAATAAACCCCCTGGTATTGATAGCGGCTTTTCACTTGGGCGACGCACGGCGCAGAGAATTAACTAATTGAAAAAATTTAAGATTAATTATCTGCTCATAGGCATCGTTACCCTTCTGCTGGCAGCCGCGCTATGGCCTTCTGTCCCCTGGTTCGGCAAAGCTGAGAATCGCATTGCTGCCATTAAGGCGCGCGGTGAGCTTCGTATCAGCACCATTGTCACTCCGATGACCTATACAAACGTAGACGAAAAGCCCTACGGCCTCGACTATGAACTGGCGCAGCAGTTTGCCAGGTACCTGGGGGTAAAACTGCACGTCACCGTCAGGCAAAATATCAGTCAGCTGTTTGATGACCTGGACGAGGGCCGGGCCGACATGCTTGCCGCCGGCCTGGTCTACAACAGCGATCGCATTCAGCACTACCAGCCAGGTCCGGTTTACTACTGGGTCTCCCAACAGCTGGTCTACCGTGTCGGCAGCTATCGCCCCCGAACGCTGGCAACCGTAAACGACAGCCAGTTAACCATCGCGCCCGGCCACGTCGCCATCAACGATCTACGTGAACTAAAAGAGAAGAAATTTCCCGAACTGAGCTGGAAAGTGGATGAGAAGGCAGGCACCACCGAGCTGCTGGAGCAGGTGGTGAACGGTAAGCTCAGTTATACGGTTGCCGACTCTGTTGCCATCAGTTTGTTTCAGCGCGTCCATCCCGAACTCGCGGTGGCTCTCGACATCAGTGATGAACAACCGGTGACCTGGTTTACCCGCCGTGATAATGACAATACGCTCTCCGCCGCGATGCTCGACTTCTACAACAACATCAACGAAGACGGGACGCTGGCACGCCTGGAGGAGAAATATCTGGGTCACGGGGAGGATTTCGATTACGTGGATACGCGTAGTTTCCTGCGGGCAGTGGATAGCGTCCTGCCTGAACTCCAGCCACTGTTTACGAAATACGCGCAGGAAATTGACTGGCGTCTGCTGGCTGCCATCTCTTATCAGGAGTCGCACTGGGACACCCAGGCTACCTCGCCAACCGGGGTGCGCGGCCTGATGATGCTCACTAAAAATACGGCCCAGAGCCTGGGCCTGAGCGATCGTACAGACGCGGAACAGAGCATCAGCGGCGGCGCGCGTTACCTGCAGGATATGATGGCGAAAGTGCCGGAAACCGTCCCCGCTGAGGAGCGCATCTGGTTTGCCCTCGCGGCGTACAATATGGGGTATGCCCATATGCTGGATGCCAGAGCGCTGACCGTTAAAACGAAGGGTAATCCCGACAGCTGGTCGGATGTAAAGCAACGGCTTCCTATGCTGAGTCAGAAGCCCTGGTACAGTAAACTGACCTATGGTTACGCGCGCGGGCATGAAGCCTATGCCTACGTGGAAAATATTCGTAAGTATGAAATCAGTCTGGTGGGTTATTTGCAGGAAAAAGAGAAGCAGGCCGCGAAGACGTTGAAAATGGCGCAGAGTTACCCGGTGGTGGGGGCAGATGAGTTTAATAAAACGCCCTACGGTGTGATGCCCTTTAGTGCGTTTAATCCCAATCCCAGTGACGCCTTCCCACGCAATCCGCTTCTGGTGCCAGACAGGCTGACGGTACCGGTGCCAGCAAAGGTCAAATAAGCGCGTCAGGCCCTTTTCGGAGGGCTTTTTTTTCGAGACGGCGCTGACGGAAGAAGTCGCTCAGTATAACTGCACACTCGTCCCGCAATACCCCTTCGATAACCTCAGGACGATGGTTCATTCCCGGATGCTGCAGTACGTCCAGCAGTGAACCCGCAGCGCCGGTTTTGGCATCGCGCGCCCCGAAAACCACCTGCCCGATGCGACCATGCACCATTGCGCCTGCGCACATCACGCAGGGCTCCAGCGTCACATATAACGTGGTGTCGATAAGCCGGTAGTTTTGCAGCACCATCCCCCCCTGACGTAGCGCCATGATCTCGGCGTGCGCGGTAGGATCGTGGCGACCTATCGGGCGATTCCAGCCTTCACCAATCACCTGGTTGTTGTGCACCAGCACGGCGCCAACGGGCACTTCGCCTTCATCCCATGCACGTTTTGCCAGGGTTAAGGCGTGGCGCATCCAGTATTCATGATTCAGTTCAGGGTTGGACAAGGGGGAGGACTCCAGTTAACAAGCGGGGCGCATTATACACACCCGCTATGTATTGCACATCACTCATTCCAGCTGCTGGAGCTTACCCTGAGGAGTCACCCGCCAGCGGTGCTGGCAGAAATAAAGCAGTGGGTTATCCTGTTTGCTGTCGCTGTAGCCGCTGTAAAGCCGCAGTGGCGTACCGATTTGCCGCTCAAGCTGCGCCACTTTTTCATGACCGAGACAGCGCATCGTCAGTACCCAGCCACCATAACGACGCCCAATCTGGCTGGCGATGATGTTCACACGCGGCAGCCAGGGGGTATCAAAATAGACCTGCTCCACCAGCGGCTGCGGTGAGCCGGTAATCAGCCAGATATCAGCATCGGAAGCCAGCAGATACTGCGTGAGACGCTCCTGGACCACCGGGAATGCTGTCACCTGCCCCCGAAACCAGGTGGCAAATTTCTGCTCCAGTTTCTTCATATGCGCTTCGCTATAGCCAAAGGTACAGGCCCACAGCAGCAGGCTCATAGGCCAGCGCGCCGCCCGGCCTTTGACAAGAAGTGCAATGCCGATAACCGGCAGTACAGGCAATACCAGCAGAACATTCAGCGGGTGATGACGCAGAACATAGCGCAGAAAAGTGCCGAACATGTCCTGCTGGTGCAACGTGCCATCAAGATCAAAAAAAACAACGCGACGCTCACTGGTAGTCAAATGTTACTCCTCAGGATCGTTGAAACCTAAAAGCCAGGTGAACAGGAAGCCGGCAAAAACCGCTACCAGATAGCCTAACAGATAGAGCATCACTTTTCCGGTAACGATAGTTAATGCGAGCGGCAATCCAGAAATACCAAACGTAATCACCGTTGCCACTTTCGTATAGCCGATTACTGCTCCACCTACAGCGCCCCCCAGACAGGCCCCCAGAAAAGGTTTACCCAAAGGCAGGGTGACACCAAAGATGAGAGGTTCTCCCACCCCTAATAACCCAACCGGCAACGCGCCTTTAATGACTTTTTTGAGCCGGATGTTACGGGTTTTCATCAGCACGGCGATAGCGGCCCCTACCTGCCCTACTCCCGCCATGGCCAGAATCGGCAACAGCGCATTGTAACCATGCGCCTGGACCAGTTCGACGTGAATAGGCACCAGTCCCTGGTGCAGCCCCGTCAGCACCAGCGGCAGGAAAGTGCCTGCAAGTACTGCCCCCACGAGCAGGCCGCCACGCTCGATGGCCCAGGTGGCCCCGTGGGCGATGGCTTCAGAAATAATGCCGCCCAACGGCTGCAGGGCCACGATTGCGACCGTCCCTGCAATCAGGGTCGTTAACAGCGGGTTGAGGATCAACTCGACCGAACCGGGTAAAATGCGCCGAAGACGTTTTTCAATCCAACACATCAATCCCACTACCAGCAGAACGGCGATCACCCCGCCGCGCCCCGGTTGTAAGCTTTCACCAAAAAGCGTGATTTGAGCGAGCTGTGGGCTGGAAAGGATACCGGCCATCACGCCACCGAGCGCCTGAGAGCCGCCAAACACTTTCGCCGTGTTTACCCCCACCAGAATGCTCATAATGGCAAAGACCGCGCTGCCAAAAATGCCCAGCAGTCCAAGCATGTTGGGGTATTGCGTGGCAAAGTCACCGACGATATCAGGGCGTTTTAAGATGTTGATAATGCCGGTAATGAGTCCAGATGCGATAAAAGCCGGAATGAGCGGAATAAAAACGTTAGCCAGCTGACGCAAAGCATCACTCATCGGGGCTTTGTATCTGGCTTTTGCCTGCGCTTTGGTGCGATCTATGTCGTCAAAACCTGGCGTGACTGCCTCCTCCGCCATGCGTGCATGCATTGCCTCTACCACCTGAGCGGCTTTTCCGGGCCCAACGATAAACTGATGCTGCTGGCCCTGTTTTACGTAGCCGCTGATACCGGTTAGCTTTTTTATGCCTGTAAGATTTAACCTGTCGTCGTCATGCAACTCAATACGCACGCGTGTCATACAGTTTTCGAGCCGCAGAATATTACCTTTCCCACCGACACCCGTAAGGATGCCGCTGGCGAGCGCCGCTGTCTTCTCCATCACTGCCTCTTTAGTTTTCTAATGCTGCCCGTAAAAAACCCTGGTGATGTTCAAGTCGGGTTCTGGCTGCTGTCGCATCAAGACCGCTCAACACCATTAAAATGGCGGGCTTAACCTCATATTCCGTTTGCTTAAGCACAGTTTCCGCCTCCTTACGGGTTACTCCCGTCGCTTCCATTAACATCCGACAGGCTCTGTCTATCAGCTTCACGTTAGTCGCTTTCATATCCACCATCAGGTTCTGGTAAACCTTGCCAAATTTCACCATCGCCCCGGTAGAGATCATGTTCAGTACCAGTTTTTGCGCAGTACCGGATTTCAACCGCGTGGAGCCGGTAAGCGCTTCCGGGCCCACCACTGGTGAGATGGCGATATCGGCTTCATGCGCAATGGGAGAGTCCGGATTACAGGAGATGGCGACCGTGGTGCAGCCCGAACGGCGGGCAAACTGTAGTCCACCAATGACATAAGGTGTGCGCCCGGACGCGGCCAGTCCGACCACCAGATCCTGCGGCTTAAGCGTGAGGGCCACCAGGTCGTCCTCACCCAGTTGGGCATTATCTTCCGCCCCTTCAACCGCTTTAAGCAGCGCCCCCGGCCCTCCGGCAATCAGCCCCACGACCAGCCCGTGTTCGACACCAAAGGTCGGCGGACATTCAGAGGCATCCAGCACACCCAGTCGCCCGCTGGTCCCCGCCCCCATATAAATAATGCGCCCCCCTGCTTTAAGGGAGGCCGCCGCCGCCTCTACCGCGCGGGCGACGTCGGGTAAGGTTGTTTTAACGGCGTCGGCAACCAGCGCATCCTGCTGGTTAAAACGGGTAACAAGCTCAAGGGTTGATAAGGCGTCTAAATCCATCGTCTGTGGATTACGCGTTTCTGATACCAGTGCGCCCAGATTCATTTTTTGCTCCTAAGGAATTTTTAATTCATAATAACCGTAATAATCTGGAATATAAAATTCATCTGCCTGCGTAACATGGCTGTTTGTAATTGTCGTCACATTTTTGCACCGGAGTGGTTATGAATTGTTTGATGCACATTCGCCAGCGTTATGCCGGGTTTGCCCAGAGCGACAGGAAACTTGCTGATTTCCTGCTGACTCATCCTGAACTGGCGCGCCATTTAAGCTCACAGCAGCTGGCGGCCGATGCCGGCGTGAGTCAGTCAAGCGTGGTGAAATTTGCGCAGAAGCTTGGGTATAAAGGTTTTCCGGCTCTGAAGCTGGCGCTCAGCGAAGCGCTGGTCAGTGCGCCTGAGCCCTGGTCAGTAACCGTGCATAACCACATTCGCGGCGACGATCCGCTGCGCGTGGTGGGTGAAAAGCTCATCAATGAAAACCTGAGTGCGATGCGCGCTACGCTTGACGTAAACAGTGAAGAGAAGCTTCGCGAAAGCGTCGAGATGCTGCGTAATGCCAGGCGGATTGTAATTACCGGTATTGGTGCGTCGGGTCTGGTGGCACGAAACTTTGGCTGGAAACTGATGAAGATTGGCCTCAACGCGGTTGCAGAGCAGGACATGCATGCTCTGCTGGCTATCGTGCAGGCGATGTCGCCTCAGGATCTCCTGCTACCGGTTTCGTATTCCGGCGAACGCCGCGAGATCAATATGGCTGCGGATGAAACCTTGCGTGTCGGTGGAAAAATTCTGGCTATCACCGGTTTTACGCCTAATGCGCTTCAGCAGCGCGCCACCCGCTGTTTATATACGATTGCTGAAGAGCAGGCCACGCGCAGTGCGGCCATCTCATCGTCCAGCGCGCAGATGATGCTGGTGGATGTGCTCTTTATGGCGCTGATCCAGCAGGATCTCGACCATGCGCCGGATCGTATCCGTCAGAGTGAAGAGTTGGTGAAAAAACTGGTCTGAGCAGGGAATGCGCGTATAATTCCCGCCCTGTTTGTGTGAGGTTTCTGAGATTTTCCTGATGGCGCTGTTAATCACTAAAAAATGCATCAATTGCGATATGTGCGAACCGGAATGTCCTAATGAGGCCATTACGATGGGCGACAGCATCTATGAGATTAACAGCGATCGCTGTACCGAATGCGTCGGTCATTATGAGACGCCAACCTGCCAGAAAGTGTGCCCGATCCCCAATACCATTCTGAAAGATCCGGCACATCCTGAGAGCGAAGAGCAGCTGTGGGATAAGTTCGTGCTACTGCATCACGCTGATAAACTCTAACTTTCGAGGATAACCGTCGCGCAGGCATAGCGGCGTTCATCTGCCAGTGTGACGTGCATATGTGTCACCCCAAGCTTTTCTGCCAGCAGTAACGCTTCGCCCCATAAGCGCAGACAGGGCTTACCGAGCGCATCGTTATAAACTTCAAACTGGTCAAAGGCGAGCCCGTTACGAATGCCGGTGCCAAAGGCCTTGGCGGCAGCTTCCTTCACCGCAAAACGTTTAGCAAGAAAGCGCACCGGTTGCTGGTGCGTTTCCCAGATTGTCCACTCGTAGTCACTGAGTACACGTTTTGCCAGCCGATCGCCACTGCGGGCGATCACCGCTTCAATACGGGCGATTTCAACAATGTCCGTCCCCAGCCCCAGAATCGCCATTACTTACGCGCTTCCACCATCAGACGCTTCATTTCTGCAACGGCTTCTTTAAGGCCGCTCATGACCGCCCGGCCAATAATCGCGTGACCAATGTTGAGTTCATGCATTTCCGGCAGACGCGCGATTGCCTGAACGTTATGGTATGTGAGACCGTGCCCGGCGTTCACTTTCAGACCGAGGCTTGCCGCGTAGGTTGCGGCTTTGGCAATACGCTCAAGCTCATGCGCCTGCGCGGTTTCGTTTTTCGCTTCGGCGTAACAGCCAGTGTGAATTTCGATATAGGGGGCACCGACATCGGCTGCGGCTTTGATTTGCTCAACGTCAGCATCGATAAACAGCGAAACCAGGATGCCCGCATCCGCCAGACGTTTGCAGGCGTCGCGCATTTTGTCGCGCTGGCCTGCCACATCAAGGCCGCCTTCGGTGGTCACCTCCTGGCGCTTTTCCGGTACCAGACAGCAAAAATGCGGCTGTGTCTCGACGGCAATCGCCAGCATCTCTTCGGTTACCGCCATTTCGAGGTTCATGCGCGTATCCAGCGTCTGACGCAGCACGCGCACATCGCGGTCAGTGATGTGGCGACGGTCCTCACGCAAATGCACCGTAATGCCATCTGCCCCTGCCTGTTCGGCAATAAACGCCGCCTGCACCGGATCCGGGTAGGCGGTACCGCGCGCATTGCGCAGGGTGGCGATATGGTCGATGTTGACGCCCAACAGTAATTCAGACATGACAATCCTCATTCTTCATTATTCGTTTTGGTTGCTCGCTTCGGCATGAACTGCCGGAACAATTCCCGACTCTTCAGCGGTTTACCTCCAAGATACGGCTTTAGCGCTATGCGGGTAAAGCGTTTAGCCGCCCTGAGGGTGTCCATATCAGGAAATTCACGTTCAGCCAGCGCGCGCAGTTGGCGGCCGGTAAAGGTGGTGTTATCTATCACCACGCTGGCGATAAACCCTTTTTCTTCACGGTAGCGGTAGGTCATGGTGTCTTCCACAGCCTCGCCGCTACCTGCACAATGCAGGAAATCCACGCCATAGCCCAGGTGCCCGAGCAGGGCCAGTTCAAAGCGCCTCAGGGCGGGTTCTGGGGATCCTGCCGCCCCCGCCAGTGCCTGAATGCAGTGCAGATAATCAAAGAAGAGTTCAGAAAAGCGGGTTTCCTGTTCAAGGACGCGTGCAATGAGTTCGTTAACGTACAAGCCGCTGTAAAGGGAGATACCGCTGAGCGGGAGCGCCAGCGAAACGGCTTCCGCGCTGCGTAGCGTTTTGACATCGCCGCGGCCACCAAAGCGCACCAGCAGAGGGGTAAAGGGCTGTAATGCGCCTTTGAGGTTAGAACGTTTGGAACGTGCACCTTTGGCAACAAGGCGCACGCGACCCGACTCTTCCGTGAAGACGTCCAGCATCAGGCTGGTTTCGCTCCAGGGACGACTATGCAGAACGAAGGCGCGCTGCCAGCCTTCCATTAATGCTTATACTCTATGGCGTTCAGGTTGCAGGAAGGCGGCAAGCTTGCCAGCCCCCTGGCGCATAGATAGCTATGTGACGGGAACGAACAAGCGTAGCCAACGTCTATGCAGCCTGAAAGATGACGAGGATCAGAGATCGTCGACGTAACCGAGACTACGAAGTGCGCGTTCATCGTCGGCCCAACCGGATTTCACCTTCACCCAAAGCTCCAGGTGTACCGGGGCTTCGAACATCTCCTGCATATCTTTACGAGCTTCAATACCGATGGTTTTGATTTTGGCACCCTTGTTGCCAATCACCATTTTCTTCTGCCCATCACGTTCCACCAGGATGAGACCGTTGATGTCATAGCCGCCGCGCTCATTGGCAACGAAACGCTCAATTTCAACGGTGACCGAGTATGGCAGTTCCGCCCCCAGGAAACGCATCAGCTTTTCACGAATGATCTCAGAGGCCATGAAGCGCTGAGAACGATCGGTGATGTAATCTTCCGGGAAATGGTGAATCGCTTCCGGCAGATGCTTGCGCACGATGCCTGCAACTGTATCGACGTTAAAACCGGTCTCAGCAGAGATCGGCACGATATCAAGGAAGTTCATCTGGCTGCCGAGGAACTGCAGATGTGGCAACAGGTCCGCTTTTTCCTGCACGTTATCAACTTTGTTGATTGCCAGGATAACCGGTGCCTTACCGTCACGCAGTTTATTCAGCACCATTTCGTCGTCCGGCGTCCAGCGGGTGCCCTCAACCACAAAGATCACCAGTTCAACATCACCAATGGAACTGCTCGCCGCCTTGTTCATCAGGCGGTTAATGGCGCGTTTTTCTTCCATGTGCAGACCGGGGGTATCCACATAGATAGCCTGATAAGCCCCTTCCGTGTGAATGCCCACGATACGGTGCCGCGTCGTCTGCGCTTTTCGCGACGTGATCGACACTTTCTGCCCCAGCAGATTGTTCAGTAAGGTCGATTTACCAACGTTAGGACGACCAACGATGGCGATAAAGCCACAATAACTTTTTTCTTCAGTGCTCATTCCAGCTCCAGATTTTTCAGTGCCTGTTCGGCGGCAGCCTGCTCAGCCTTACGGCGGCTTGACCCTGTGCCAACCACCGGCTCTTTCAGGCCACTGACCTGGCAGTGGATAGTAAATTCCTGATCGTGCGCTTCGCCCCGCACCTGCACCACCAGATAGGAGGGCAGCGGTAAGTGGCGACCTTGCAAAAACTCCTGCAAACGCGTTTTCGGATCTTTTTGTTTATCGCCCGGACTGATTTCATCCAGACGCGTCTGATACCAGCTCAGGATCAAACGCTCGACGGTCTGGATGTCGCTGTCCAGAAAAACACCACCGATTAAGGCTTCAACCGTATCAGCTAAAATAGATTCACGACGAAAACCGCCGCTTTTCAACTCGCCCGGCCCTAAACGCAAACATTCGCCCAGCTCGAACTCACGAGCAATTTCTGCGAGCGTGTTACCACGAACCAGCGTTGCCCGCATACGGCTCATATCACCTTCATCCACACGGGGGAAACGGTGATAAAGCGCATTGGCAATCACAAAGCTCAAAATGGAGTCACCCAGGAATTCGAGGCGCTCGTTGTGCTTGCTGCTGGCACTGCGGTGGGTTAATGCCTGCTGCAACAACTCCTGATGTAGAAAAGTGTAGCCCAGCTTCCGCTGAAGCCGATTTATTACGATGGGGTTCATGCGATACCAATAGAATGAATGCGTCAACAATGCAGCACACGAAACCGACCTGTAACAACCAACGCGGTTTCGTGTGCTGTGGCACCCGTAGGGCCAGCCTTAAACTTCGGGGGAATATTCTATACGTAACGACAAGGTATGTCGTTAGTCTGAAGGATTTATAACTGAAATAATTTGGGGTGCAGAATTTGTTCTGCACCCCAGGTAAATTAATGAATCCCACCGATGCGATTTAAACGCACGCCGGTCGGCCATTCACCTTCCTGTTTCTCGAAACTCATCCAGATAGCCGTTGCCCGACCTACCAGATTCGCTTCCGGTACAAAGCCCCAATAACGGCTGTCAGCGCTGTTATCGCGGTTGTCGCCCATCATAAAATAGTGTCCGGGCGGCACAATCCAGGTCGCCAGCTGTTGGCCCTGCTGTTTGTAATAGATCCCAAGCTGATCCTGGGCAATCGGCACGGTCAGAATGCGGTGGGTCACGTCGCCCAGCGTCTCCTGACGTTCAGTCAGACGTACGCCATCGTCGCGGGTTTCGCTTTTGGGCATCTGGAAGAAGCCACTATTTGCTTCACCGCCTTCACGACGACCAAAGGTCTGTACGAAATCGCTCGGCTCAACGTTGCTGTAGGTTATCGGTAAGGCATTCGCACAGGCCTGGCCAGAACTGCAATTTGGCTGAACCGTTACCTGCTTGGTCACCGGATCGTAGCTCACTTTATCGCCAGGAACACCAACCACACGCTTGATATAGTCCAGACGAGGATCGTCGGGGTATTTGAACACCGCAATCTCGCCGCGTTTCGGGTGCCCGGTTTCGATCAATGTCTTCTGGTAAATCGGATCCTTGATGCCATAGGCAAATTTTTCTACCAGAATGAAGTCACCAATAAGCAGGGTGGGCATCATCGAACCTGACGGGATCTGGAAAGGTTCGTAAATAAACGAGCGCACGACCAGTACAATCGCCAGCACCGGAAAGACCGACGCGCCGGTTTCCAGCCAGCCCGGTTTCGGCCCCACTTTCTTCAGCGTCTTTTTATCGAGCGCATCCTGCGTTGCGAGCTGAGCCGCAGCCTGTTGCTCACGACGCTTTGGTGCAAAAACAAACTTATCCAGGCACCAGAGCAACCCTGTAACCAGGGTCGCAATCACCAGGATCAGGGCAAACGTATTCGCCATGCCAACTCCTTAAAGGTTATTTGCCGTCTTTCCCAACGTGCAGAATGGCGAGGAACGCTTCCTGGGGCAGCTCGACGTTACCGACCTGCTTCATTCGCTTCTTACCGTCTTTCTGTTTCTGCAGCAGCTTTTTCTTACGGCTGACGTCACCGCCATAGCATTTCGCCAGAACGTTTTTACGCAGCTGTTTTACGGTGGAACGCGCGATAATGTGGTTGCCGATGGCCGCCTGAATAGCGATGTCGAACTGCTGGCGCGGAATCAACTCTTTCATCTTTTCTACCAGCTCGCGACCACGGTACGGCGCGTTGTCATTGTGGGTGATCAGCGCCAGCGCATCCACGCGCTCGCTGTTGATCAGTACGTCAACACGCACCATGTTGGAAGCCTGGAAGCGCTTGAAGTTGTAATCCAGCGACGCATAGCCGCGGGAAGTGGACTTCAGGCGGTCAAAGAAGTCGAGAACCACTTCCGCCATCGGGATTTCATAGGTCAGTGCCACCTGCTTACCGTGGTAAACCATGTTGGTCTGTACGCCACGCTTTTCGATACACAGTGTGATGACGTTACCCAAATATTCCTGAGGCAGCAGCATATGGCACTCAGCGATGGGTTCACGCAGCTCATGAATGTTATTCAGCGGCGGCAGCTTGGATGGGCTGTCGACGTAGATAACCTCTTTCGACGTGGTTTCCACTTCGTACACAACGGTAGGCGCGGTAGTAATCAGATCCAGATCGTATTCACGCTCCAGACGCTCCTGGATTATCTCCATATGCAGCAAACCGAGGAAGCCGCAGCGGAAACCAAAGCCCAGCGCTGTGGAGCTTTCCGGTTCATAGAATAATGACGCGTCGTTAAGACTCAGCTTGCCAAGCGCATCGCGGAAGTTCTCATAATCGTCAGAACTTACCGGGAACAGGCCCGCATAAACCTGCGGCTTAACCTTTTTAAAACCAGGTAGCGCTTTGTCGGCGGCGTTACGAGACAGCGTCAGGGTATCGCCAACCGGTGCACCAAGGATGTCTTTGATAGCACAGACTAACCAGCCAACTTCGCCGCAATTCAGTTCGGTGCGATCGACCTGCTTCGGCGTGAAGATACCTAAACGGTCGGCATTATAAACCTGACCGGTGCTCATCACTTTAACTTTATCGCCTTTGCGTAAGGTTCCGTTTTTCACCCGGATGAGAGACACAACGCCCAGGTAGTTATCAAACCAGGAGTCGATGATCAATGCCTGCAACGGTGCATCCGGGTCGCCTTCAGGGGCCGGGATTTCACGTACCAGACGTTCGAGAACGTCAACCACGCCCACGCCGGTTTTCGCTGAACAGCGAACGGCATCGGTTGCATCAATGCCCACGATGTCTTCAATTTCTTCAGCAACGCGCTCCGGATCGGCAGCTGGCAGGTCAATTTTGTTCAGGACCGGCACAACCTCAAGGTCCATTTCCATCGCCGTGTAGCAGTTTGCCAGCGTCTGCGCTTCTACGCCTTGTCCTGCGTCCACCACCAGCAATGCGCCTTCACAGGCTGCCAGTGAGCGGGAAACTTCATAAGAGAAGTCAACGTGACCGGGCGTATCGATAAAGTTCAGTTGATAGGTTTCACCATCGGAGGCTTTGAAATCCAGCGTAACGCTTTGCGCTTTGATGGTAATACCGCGTTCACGCTCCAGATCCATTGAATCCAGCACCTGGGCTTCCATTTCGCGATCGGACAACCCGCCACAAATTTGAATAATGCGGTCAGACAGCGTCGACTTACCGTGGTCGATGTGAGCAATAATGGAGAAATTTCTTATGTTCTTCATAAATATGAATTTATTAACTCGCTATGCGGATTGATTCTTCTTGATGGACACAGCGGTGGACATTCCACGATAACTACCCCATCAACGACTGGCGAGCATATTACACTGTACCGTTGAAATCGTCAGCAAACGATCTGTTAGTTAACATATGATGTTACATCACCGGGCAGCCGTCCTCATCCGCCCTGTTTACAAAAAAAGTGACCAGACCGATCACCTGAATCCCCTCCATACCCTCACCCTCGTAAACGTCACCATCAGGCGTGACGAATGCCTGTCCATGCAGCCGTACAAATTGAAATCCAACGCTCCCTCCAATAAGCAAAGTATCCCCCTGCTCGATTCTGACCGGTTGTGTTTCAATAATCGCGTATCCGGTGGCAGTATCAATAACGCCTGCTGTTGGCGTTAGTCCGCAGACCGTGTTCAGGTTTATTCGCTGCTCTACGTAGTCGTGCGCTGGCGACGGGAATCCCATATCAAAGCCCCCCGTTCGGGTTGTAAAGCATGAAAGTGCGGTTATCGCCCTCCTGGGTGGAGATGTCTTTAAAGGTGCTGACGTAATTCTCAATCCACTGATTCGCCTCTTTTAATGTCCAGTTCCAGTTATGTTTAGCCAGCTCTCTTACAAAGCCTTGAGTAGTGACCGTTCTCTGCCCATTTTTCGGCCCAAAGACGATTGCCTGCCGAAACGAATGCTCAATATCACTGCGACGCGCCATAAATCCCCCTATCCAAAATACTGTATATACAAACAGTAGTTTTATTTGACGGGCAAATCAATACTGGTTTCAGCTATTAATCTTTACGGCAGAGGAAGTTGTTGGTTAAGGCTGTTGGCTGTCAGAGCAGTCATTTTCAGATGACGAACAAAATTCATGGATGCTTTGTGGAGTTGGCCAAATGTACCTGTCTCAAGAGAAGCCTGATAAGGCTAGTTTGTGCCAGAAGTGGACGCTCGTAAAAACATTAACGTCAGTAAGAAAAGGTTTGTCTCACTACATTCAGGTTAGAAAACCGATCTCATCTTCTAATTATTTTTCGCTGTGCGATTGTCACGATATCTTCAACGAAGCCGTGGAGGGGTCACTCCACGACTGGGATTGCTTCTCACCGGGACAGGGAAGACGAAAAACGTAGCGCAGTTTACGCTCAGTAAGTTTTTAATTATCGTCTTAGATCAACAAACTTTACTTCGAATTTTGCCAGACTGCAATTCACTGCCCAAATCAGAAGAAAATAAAAGTGGATTTATGAGGCTGAAGACTTAGCTTCTGAAGAAATAAGCTGTTTTCTTGCCGAACAGTTTACCAAATACGATTCCCAGAACCCATATAAACATGAAAATAACGGATGTTTCAACAAATGAATAACCCTGAGTTATAGCATATCCCACGAAAGCAACAGCGAGACCTAAACCTATCCATTCATATAGTCTTATAGGTTCGTACCTAATCCGAGCTGTGCAGCCCCGGCAATATTTTTTTCCCCAAACGCTTTCCGTTTCGCAGTAAGGACAGGTGACTTTTTTGATACTGTCTTCGGTTCTCTTTTTTTCTTGATCCGCTTCAATTTTCTTTAGCGTTTCAAGAGCACTTTGGTTGCCATTCTCACCTGCCATACGAAGATAGTCTTTGCCTTTTTCATAGTCATTACGGGCAATGTACATTCTCCCCAATTGCGCTTGGCTATCGCTATCCCCTTGTTGCGCTGCCAATGAATAGTATTCGAGTGCCTTATTTTCATCTTTTGGCACCCCTAATCCTCCCCTGTAAAAGTTTCCGAGATTATATTGACTAGTGCTATTACCCTTTTCCGCCGCAAGTGCGTAATATTCCGCAGCTTTTGAGTAATCTTGAGGAACCCCAAATCCCTTTTCGTGTAGCCACCCCACGTAAACCTGAGTATCCGAGTCGCCCTGATCTAACGGAAATTTGAACCACTCAAGGGCTTTTGAATAGCTTAGAGGGACTCCATTTCCCGAAGCATATATGTCGCCCAAAAAGTAATGGGCATTTAGACTACCTTGCTCAGCGGCCTTAGTTAACCACTCGACGGCCTTCTTGCCGTCTTTTTCAACTCCGTCGCCGTCACGGTACATTTTTCCGAGTTTAATTTGGGCCTCGACATCTCCCGAAGAGGCAGATGCATAGACGGGATTATAATCGCGACCTGAAACTGAATTTGATTTAAGTTCTTCCATTTCTGTAACAACCCTCTGAGAAGTGCCGTAAGTTATTTATCGTCTTGTAAAGCTAGCGCGGACCACTATCTGGGAACCTTTCAATTGAGGTTAATTCATGTACGTCCGGCGATATGATTATCGAAAACACCTTACTAAAATATCATGAATCAGTTTCGTCATTAAAGTACCAGGTATCGAACCATTTATTTTAAGCCATGCTAATCAAAAATTAATTACTAACTCACTTCGTACGCAAGTTGACACCCACCCCTAATATTTAGTATGAGCAAAAATATTAGCACTCGACAGGGATTGTACGAACTAAAGCCAGCGTAGTTAAGAATGTCAAATCACCTCGTAAAAGGCATAGTGATTGACCAGCTCTAAGATATGACGCTGATTAAGGCAAACTCAAGGTCCACTCCTCGCTCTCAACAGACACTGATTACGCATAATCTGCCCGGGAGCATATTGGCGGGCAGGTCGATACCTGTTCAATCATCATTTTTCACGGCTGAATATCTGGCTGTTTTTCTTCGCTCGCAGATGTATCAGATGGTGAGTTACCTTCTTCAGAATTACCTGGCTCTTCTGCAGTCGGTGTTTCCGTGGGAGCCGCCACCTGCTCACGCTGCAAATCTTCCAGCGACACCGTTAACGCCTGCGCCTCAGCCTCAATATCTGCAATCTGCTGACGCGCTGCATCCGGGTCATCCAGCGCCAGCTTAACCAGCCCGAACAGGGCCTTTATCGCCTCGTTATGGTAGGCCGCTGAGACCCCCGACACGTCCAGGGATTTATGTTCAGGCAGGGCGGTCCCGTCATCAAAATACGTAACCTCATCGTGAATCGTGACGGCTTCCGGGTGGAATCTTTCCACCTGCTGCGCAATCAGACCGATGCCCGGCACCGGTGCGGTGGTCACCCCTTTTCGTGGTTTATATTTCCACTGCGCTCCGACCAGAGAAAGCACCGCCGGCAGGGCCGCTGTCACCGGTTCCACATCATATTTAACGTGAATATCTGAGCCTGTCTGCCACCCTCCCGAGGCATAACCGATCCCCGTGTTTGCCAGGGTGAACCGGGACATTTCCTGGCTGTTTGCCTGGTTTACGGTGCGCATTACCCAGCCACCGGCTGTGCCCGCGCCGATATTGCAGGTTAAAACCCCTGACCCGGATGAGCCCAGATTCCAGCCCAGATACGCGCCCTGGTTCGACGGTGAATACGTGTCGTTTGCACAAATAAACGGCAGCGTGATACCGCCATTGATATTCCCGCCCCCCATGCCATTTACGGAACTGAATCGCGGGTCGTTACCCGCGGCTACTGTCCCGGCTGCTGAACCCACATTCAGCACTGCGGCTCCACCCAGGCCAAGGCGTGAGCGTGTGTCCGCCGCGTCCACGCCCGCCGCCACCTCCAGAATGGAATAAACGCGGTTGCCGTTTGTGCCGCGAAACACGCCGTTGAACAAACGCCGGGATGTCCCCCCTGTTGAATACACGGCCACCTGAAACAGGCACCAGGCAATCGAGGTGGTGCTCGACGGGTCCCCCGACATGCCGAGGATGTTTACCCCTAACGACGCGGAGGTAAATGCATTGAGGGGCGCAGGCGCGTTTGCCTGACTGGCACCGGATATCTGATAGGCAGCGCCGTTTACGAAACTGAACGTCTGCCAATCCACGCCGGACTGAGACGAATTGGATGCCCCGATCCCGTAGATAATCCCGATGCTGCTGTCGTCCAGTACCTCACGCCACGGCGTCCAGGGGTTGGTGCTGTATTTTGAACGGGTGAATTTACGCCCGTTATACTGAGCCCCCGAACCGTACAAATACCAGTCCTGTGTCACGCACAGGTTAGCGCGCAGGGTGCGCACCTCAAGGCGGCAGTTATTCACGCCCGACGATAATCCGGCAACGGCAGGTAATCCCGTCGTGGTTGCCAGTGTCGGATAGCTGCCGTCGTCAAAAAGCGTATCCGCGTTTCCCGTAAAATAAGCGGGGCAGGCCTGAATCGACGCGTTGACCCACGCTGACCAGGCGGTGGGGGTATTCAGGTAACGCAGGTAGACGTTGCCGTAAACAGATACGGCGGTCTGTTGTGCGCCGCTGCCGTAGCCCTGCTCGACAGTCAGCGTCCCGGAAAACCCCTCATAGGGCCAGCCGTTGGCTACCGTGCCGTTTGCAGCCGCCACACGATACGAGCCGAACGCGTTAACGTTATTCAGGGTGCTGATATCCACGTTACCCAGCAGGGTGGACCGCAGGGAGCTTGTCGCGACGTTACTCCAGCCTGACCAGGGTCCGTCGGTTCCGTTCCAGGCGGCGGTTAATGACCGTACCCAGATATACGCGGGGCCGTCGTAGCCGCTGTTGGTATAAATCTGCGTCCCGCCGAATCGACCGCCAGCGACAACTTTCAGCACCCCGGGTAATGCGCCAGCGGGAAAGCCGTTCGCCTCATTCAGTCCGGTGCTGCTGCCTTTGCCCCACTCACCCTCTGTGGTGGCCGGCGCCATCGTATTCAGATTAGCGTCAGGCGGTAACGGTCCCCTGTCCTGCCACGACGATCCGGCGTCAGCCTTCAGCTTTGCCCAGGACGGGCCGGAAACCTGTTTACCTGTCGGGGTGCCGTCGGGAAGCGTTACAGTGATATCCCCGCTGCCGGAGTAAAACGCCTGCCAGTTGGCATTCTCCTGGAGAATACGCCTCACGGCCTCTGCGGTCTGCGTGGCCAGCGCGGCAGTGATGCGGTTGAGCGCCAGCTGCGGTACCGCGACGTATGAGACCCCGGTGGTCGTCGGCCCGGTAAACGGGTCAGTAATAGTGACAGCGGTGTTACTGGTTACGGTATCCACAAACAGGGTGTAAAACACCCCACCGACGGTCGCCGTAATCACGTCGCCCGATTTCAGGTCTGAGGTGAATGTGGTGCCGGTACCGACAACCGCTGTCGAATTGTTCGTGAGTCTGATTGTTCCTGCGGACATATTTTCTCCGGGCATAAAAAAACCCGGCCGGAGCCGGGTCTGCTTGTTGTGAGGACGTGAGGACTAATTATCTTGTCTGTACGAATGAGCCGCTGCCACGCATGACCAGCACCGTCGGACTGAGTATTTGCACTGCGCCCATCCGTGCGAAAAACGAACAATCAACCACCGGCGCTCTGGTTTTTACAGTAAACATCAGGGTGGTATAAAAACTTGCGGTTGAACCGGATGGATACGCAGGGCACTGAATCACAAACTCCTTGGTTCTGTTACCGATAGAGATAGCAGCTGTTGCCCCTCCGCCGTTAGCCAGTCTGTATGTGGCCATTAACGTTATATTTTTTTCACGATTAGTCGTTCCTGAGTCCGTATATGTGAATGACACAGTTGAGGAGGTGTCATACCCGGTATCAGGGAACGACTGCCCGTTTGCAACGTCACCGACAAACGAATCAGCCTCTACGGTGCCTTTAAAGGAGCCGCTGGTCGCAGTAATTTTCCCGGTAAATTCACCATCTCTGGCATAAACAACTCCATTAAACACGCCATCGTTAGCATAAACATTGCCGCGAACCGTCACACTGTTAAACTCCGCGTCGCCGCTCTTGTTTATCAGCCAGCCCGAGACATTAGTCCTGTAATTATTCGAGGCGATGTAATTGCCAATTTTCGCGTTTGTGATAGTGCCGTCCTGAATAAACGCGTCATTCAGAAACACCTGACCGTTTACGATTGCAAACGGCGAGAACATCTGGCTCGTACTGCTGCCGGATAACATCACCAGCTCGTTGGCGTTGATGGCCACACGCGTCGTGATCCTCCCGTTGTCAGCCAGCACAGCGACTGACAGGCCTGCGTCGTAATAATTGCCGTTGTACTGAACGCCTGCCTTCAGGGTGTAGATAGCGTTGGCACTGGTGGCGTCTGCGTAAGCCGTGAATTTCTGGTTTATCGCTGCCGACTGCTCGATAAATTTCTGGTTAGTCGCGTTTGCCTGGTTAACAATCTGCTGATCCTGCACCGTAAATTTTGCCGTCGCCTGCTGCTCAAACGTAGCCAGAGACTGCTGTGTATCAGTCTGTGCCTGGCTGATACTCACCACACTGGCTTCAGTTTTCGTGATCCTTCCAGTAAGAGCATCCACACTTTGCGTGGTGGCCTGTACCGTTGTGGTCAGAGAGGCCATCGCAGAATCCGTGGTAGCCTGCGCTTTTTTAACGGTCAGGATTTCAGCTGCACTGTCACCGAACTGAACAGCGACCAGATCCTTGAACTCGGCGTAGGCCTGATTGGCATCAGCGATTAACGTCTGAGCCTGGGATATTTCAGCCCGCGCAATGCCAAACTGCTCGAAAGAAACCTTTGCCCCCTGGATGTCTGCCAGCGTGCCCTGCAATATCCCGGCGATGCCAAAATCAATTTTTTCAGTCAACGCCTTACCGTCCGCGGCCAGAAGCACCTGGTCTTTGATGGCGTCCAGATAATCGCTGGCCTGGTCGTTCGACATCCCGCGCACCCAGTCAGTCCAGTCTGACTGGTTACCGATACGGTCGACAAGGCGTGCCCGGTACCAGAACTCCTGCCCGGCACGTAAACCCGCCTGGGTGTATGAATGCTGGGGATAAGGTACGCCGGCCAGGAGCATCGGGGTGTTACCCGTGCTTGATACTGAGTATTGAACTTCTGTCTGAAGAGTATCTTCGCTGCCTGCTGGGAACGCCCAGTTGAGTTGAATACCCCAGTTGATTGGCGTGGCAACGAGCCCAACAGGCTTGGGTACCGCGCCGATTCGCCCACTTAGGTGCGTAAGAGTGGAGGAAGCCCAGAGGCTCGTCGCCCCCCCGGAATTAATGGCACAAACTCTGACGAGATAGTCGCCTTCAAATATCCCAGGCACTTCAATATTACGTAGCCCTGTCGCAGGAACATTGATCCACTCGTTCTCACCCCGCTTCCACTGCACCCGGTATGAAACTATATCTGCCTGGGGGTTGCCGTTCTTATCCAGAGGAGGATCCCAGGATGCAACCAGAGTGGCGATACGCTGCCCCTGCCGGACTGAGTCATAACTGGAGATAACTACATTTCGTGGTTGTGCCACCAGCCCGGTCGGGATGAGGCTAATTGGAGGCGTATCCAGGCGGGCATTATTATCTACGGCATCGTATTTTGATGCATTGTATTCGACCCCGGTAATGGTGAATGTATTTTCCTCATCATTAAATGTCAGGTTTGTTACTCTGAAATACTGCAGACGGAGTTGTCCGGCATCGATAACGAATATGGCGTTAGGGAGTGGTGCAGCTTTGAACGGTGTGGATACAATCAGCTGCGTGCCATTTACTGCCTGGATAATCCGACTTTCAACAGTGCCGCCCTGAGTGCGGATCAGCAATGTATCCCCTGCAACAGCACTTGTCCCGCGATCCGTTGTAACAGCTTTAATCCCGGCCTTATATTCGGTGATGCGTCCGCCATAAATGCGACCGGACACCCGTTCATCAGCAAAGGCAAAAACTGTTCCCGGTACATAAACAACCCCGTCCAGACCCGTCTGCAGTGTGATGATTCGGTCCAGGAAATTAGAGTAAACCGCCCATCCACCTCGTCGCTGCGCCTCGCTTTCACGCGTACAACCGATAGCTGTTAACTGTGTCTGCTTAAATTTGAACTGCTTCACGAGTTCGGGGAACATCACTGCCGTAGTACGGTCCTGATAGTGATTGTCCGGATCGCTGAAGTTAACAAGCGCACTGGAGAAGCGGGTCTTTTCACTGGCGCTCGAGTACACCGGCTTGCCAACAACCGAAGCACGGGTAAGGATCTGCAACCTGGACGTGTCAGCTGGCATATCGGAGACAACATTGAACATGTTGTTGCCCCAGAAAGTCATTCCGTTGAAGCCCGCGGCGATATCCTTAATTACCTGCCAGGCATCGGCTTCGGACTGGATATAGACGTCGAACATGAAGCGAGGCTCATTACCGTTGCCACCTTTCCCGTCCGGTACCTTCTGATCGCAGCGTTGGGCAATGCGGTAAAGCTCCCACTTATCCAGCATGTCTGCAGTTACACGACGACCAAGACCAAAACGCGGCTCAGTAAGAACGTCGAACCATATCCAGGCTGGATTGTTGCTCCATCCCCATTTGAACGTACCGTTCCAGGTTCCGCTGTAACTGCGGGCAACCGGGTCATAGTTTTGGGGAATACGGATGATGCGCCCTTTGGGCTTGCAGGAGATCTTGGGAATATTGCTGAATGATTTTGCATTAAATGACACATACAACAGCGCTGTATGCGGATAACGCAGGCGCGCATCGATCACTTCAGTAATCGCCTGCACCTGCGTTTTATTTTGCAGCAACTGACTGGTACTGTCTGCGGTGTCGCGGACTACACGAATTTGCCAGCCAGTATTGGCCTTTGGCAAATTAATGCGATGCGTCAGTTCGTACAGCGCGCTGAGTTTCTCCGTGACTGTTTTAGTCATGATGGTGGAATAAGCGCCACCATCTGTAGCCAGGTCGATATGGTATTTGACGGTTGTGCCAACAATATCACCGTCTTTTTCCTGCTTTTGTAGCTGCGGAATACCAATGCGCACCAGCACTGCGTCGAGCTGGGTATTGCTGATAGCCCGTGTCCATGACGTTGCTTTCGTGAGTGAAACGCCAATACTTGTTTCATTTTCGACAGCGGGGAAACCGGGAATTGGTGTCTGGGTCTGCGTTCCCGGTCGAAAATCCCACGAAATGCCCTCAAAATTCATTGTGCCGTCAGCATTGCCCAGCGGAGTGCCATCCAGGAATATACGTGTCGCATCCAGCCCACCCGCAAATTCCCCCTCCCCTAACGCCAGCAGCATACGGCACCGCGCCATCGACTGAGCTGAATCCGGCTGTTCAACGGGCTTATGCTGCTTCTGGCCGCCGCCCTTTGCACCAGTAATCGTTGCCATATTGCATCCATAAAAAAGCACCCGATTGGGTGCTAATTGAAGAGTAAGAAATTCTCAGATGTCCTCGGCCACGATCCCCGCACTGATTATGGCGCCGCCAATCTCGCGCTCACCATAAAGCAGGGCTACAGGATTGCCCATTGCCATCGTGTTAACAGCTCCACCGAAGGCATAGCTTGGTTTGTTATCAGGATCTTCTCTGCCCTGTAACCCCTTAGGTTGAGGAGAAAGCATCTGATAGATACCGCCAGCCATCATTGAGGCACCTGACATAATAAGTCCTGCGCCAAAAGTTAGACCGGCACCTGTCCACAGCGTAGAAACACCGACAACGATCCCGGCGACAACCATCACTGCCCCCAGTATCGTCTGGAACATGCCCGCCTTTTTAGCGCCCTCCATCACTGGAGCAATACGAATATCGCTATCGCCATTCAGATCTTTGAAATCCTCCACGCTGATATTTCGCTTTCCGCGAAACACCGCGAACGTCATTCCGTTATTTTTGGCATTCATCAGGTAGGCTTCCAGCCCATCAAGGTTGATACACAATGCCTTCACCGCTTCGGCTGATGTCTGAACAGCCAGTCTGTGAACGCGTCCAAACCGCGCACCCATTACGCCATAAAGTCGAATAGTGGTTAACCGCGCCATGGCTTAATCTCCTGAGGCAAGTTCTTGTGGCGGACGCATATCATCGTCCGGTCTTTGAAATAACCGCGGGCGTACGGCGTAATACAGGATGGCTGGCCGTACAAGTGGTGAAGCAGCTCGCCTTCTTCGGTGATGATCCCCGCATGGTTCCACTTGGCAGACTCAACCTGCATGATGACCATGCAGCCCGGCGCCGGGTCGCATTCGATAAACCCCTCACGCTCCCAGTTCTCGAAATACAGGTTGTCCGGGTACTGGCTCTCCCACCATGGATAATCCACACGGAAATCGTTAAGCGTCACGCCCTGGGTGGCGTGCCAGTCCATGATCAGCCCCCAACAGTCGTGCGAACCGAGGATGAACGGGCGGCCAACTAATGGGGTGACATCAGGTGCTATCTCTGCATACTCATCGCAGTCCGGCGCGTAGATTCCCCAGACCACGCCGGAGTTATTGCACTGCTGGCGATCGCGGTCTGAAGGAATAGGCCGCGCCCCATCGCCCGGATGGGAGTGGATGACGCGAACAATCGTTCCGACATCCTCAGCATTCGCCCAGTGCTCGCCGTCAATGCGAAAATGTTCTGTCGGATTTTCGTGGCTGTTCAGTACCGGGATGTAACGCTGACGACGTCCCGACTGAACGACGAAGCCGCAGCATTCACGCGGAGATTCCTCCAGCGCATGTGCGCGGATCGCCGCCATTATAGTTTTGTTCATTGGTATGTCCGGTTATCGGGAGAAGAGAACAGTTGCCGGGAAGCCGCCAAAATCGAGGTTTGCTGCGTTAGGTTCTGCCAGTCCGGCCCCAAACCGCTTACGACAATCACTCAGGCAGCCGCCGCACACATCCAGCGCCGGATCAGTGATTGCATTCCCCTTCGCATCGAAATACGCCGTGCCGTTGTAGGTGCAGCCGTCACCGCTGCGATATTGTCCACGTAGTGCCCATTCGCATAATGACGTGATTTGCCGGGTTGGAATCACGAGGCTTTGCAAATCCGCAGGGCTACTCAGTGACCACGTTACAACCTCGTCGTCTTCAGCCGTTTTCGTATCAAACCAGAAGGTCTGGAGAGAGAACATTGTCGAATCTGCTGTCGGGTTAACACCACCCGGGAAGTTCACCGCATCGATGTAAACCGCGTAGGTGTCGATGATGCTCACTTTCGCATTCACCATGTCCTTAAACTGAAGGCAGAGCGCCGTGATGTGCCCGTCAAGGTTGGAAACGCTCAGGGTTGGCTCAGCGGCCTGGTCAGTGGAGAGGGCGAGACCTGTTATCTGGAACGGCCAGTAATCGAAAGTTTTACCACCCCATATAATTGGTTTGGGCCCCAGTTTGTTCTCGTCCCCTTTAGCCGCATCGATTTCAGCTGGGGTATGGTGAAATGGCGCGTAGTGAAAGCGGTGGATCCCGCCGCTGAACTCGGAGGCGTCTACTTCGACCAGGCGGACCCTGCCACCCGGTGCCAGCATCGCCGCCTGATCGACAAGTGCCATTATGCGTATACTCCGTAGGCCCGTTTGATAGTGAAGGTCAGCTCAGAGAATTTACTGCTCAATTGGTTTTTCCGCACGGAGTCAGCGACAACCCGATAAAGCCCTTTCACCTCACCTGGCGGCGTGATGATGAAAGCCTTGACCGTGTGGGCCAGCAGAAAATCGCGGATCGTGTTTACTTCCGCCTCAGTCCCAGTGTGCTTCATCGGCACCTGAATGGCCGTGGAGTTGATGCCATTGTCAGCAACCTGTTCATAGCCATCGCCAAACTGAGCTGTTCGTATAGCGTGACTGTATTCGATAGCGCCCGCTCCAAGTTGCGAACGCCAGCTGTAGGTTTCAACTGCCATATTTGCTCCATAAAAAAACCCAGCCGGAGCTGGGTTCGTTGTTAATATATGTTTGATATTCAAGATGCTATAGCTTTTTTTAGGTCATTCCATTTTTGGAAAAACAGTCTGGAACTAGCTAGTGCTGTTTCAGCCATTACCTTACTTACAGTAACTTCCGATATATGGTAATCAGCCTCGTTACGCGCCTCTCGCTGTTGGCGCAAACTGTAACCGAGCAGTTTCATCTGTGCGGAGTCGTATGGCTCTAATTTGTTTTCCGACTTGTTGCACATGTATCCAATCAGATTGCTGTGATGATTTGATGAAAATGCAGGAACGGACTGAAGTGATTCTATAGCGTGGTGATAACTCGCATAGTAGGCACGAGAAACACAACTGCGATAGCCAGTTTCGTTTTGCAATTCAATTAAGGAATCAGCACAGCTTAAAATATCATTACTATTCACTGGCATAACTAATCCCAGAATGTAGTTCACGAGAAGGTGAGAATCTGGCCACCAAACCACAATCATCTAACAAATCGACATTGCATATTTCTTGGGCTAACTCCCAATTGAGATCTGCGATAAAATTCGCATCTTTATCAGGCACATCAACAATGTAGCATGGGCTCCGGTTTTTACTAACCTCTACAAAACCAGTTATAAGTCTGTGCTTTTCAGTTAAGTCCCAAATGATACTTGCAAGAGTATGGAATTGTTCTGAAGTGCAGCCACTCAGAGAGTATGCTCCGTCCACCTCAGATAGAAGCTCAAGTTTATGCTTCTCAGCACCAGCACGATTTTCATCCTCAGAAAGTAGCTTAATGTGCATGTCCATGTAGTGAATTAAACGCTCCCTATCCCCAAATCGATAGGCCATGGAGTAGGCCGTGCAACTTAAGGTTTTCGAACGATGGACATCAGCTATGGCATAGATCCGAGAATTTAAAAGATTTACGCAACCAGAGTGGCGTAGCATAAAGCAATAATTTGTGGCGAGTGTCGAGTTATTCATTATGTCGAATGACTCAAACGTTGTTATTGCTTCTTGTATATTTCCATAAAGTGCATGCAAGAAACCAAGCGCAGAAATTGAAAAGTTTGAGCTCAGATTTTCTAGCTCTCTCACGCCTCGCCTGTAAGAAAATTCATCAATTGGCATACCCTCTAACAGCATGTGCCCGTAGAGTTCCAAAAGTTGAATGGCCTTTTCTTGAGGTACACCTGTTGCCATTTTCAAACCCAATTACAGAAGATAGAAAAAGTCTACGCGACGGATAACGCTAACGCAATCACTGTACAGGTACTGTATAGGCAGCGCCAAGTTTTAACCAGAGGCCAAAAGCCCCGCGTTAGCGAGGCTGGTGTTAAGGTGGACGGCTTTAAAGAAGATCCACTCCGCAGTTAGTTTTATACAGCTTTTTCAGTGTTGAATCAGGTTGGGGAATGATCCGGTTTGCCTCAACTGAGTAATTCACCCCTCTTGAAAAGATACCTTTTGAAGTCATCGTCAAATAGACATAAAAGGGGTTATATCCACCGTAAGCGCCATAAAGGTTTTTTCCGTTTATTTGCCCACAGATATAACCGCTTACTTCATCGCCATTATCCTTATCTAAGCGAAATATTACATCGCGGAACTTGGCGCTTTCCGGGTCCATCATAAGGTCAGCGACTTGTTTTTTACCTAGCTCAATCGCCTTTTTTTCATCGGGTTTGCAGGCTGTAAGCGCCAGACAAGCAAGACCCAAGCATAGCCATTTATTCATCATCAACCCCTTGATTGCCGTGTATTTCACATAATAACCAAGGGATGCTTTTGTGTAACTAAGTGCGTGTGATATTGCTATCTCAGAATCAAGCCTGGCCAGTCATTTGGTCTGGAATTGCCTACCAAGCAGGCCATCACTTCTTGCCGCCCTCATTAAGACCTCGGTCACCTTGGCCTCAATCTCCTTTCCTAATGCCCGTGCCGCAGAACTACCATCTCCGGAAGTGTTTGCTGATGTGTTCCCCTTATTGTCCACATAGATATCAATATTCACCTGCGGCGCACTTCCGCCACCGCCCTGCGCCCTGACCCCCAATCGCCCAGCAGAATCACGCGTCAAAGGCATTATCGCCTCAGCACCAGCCTCAGCAAAAACACCACCTTTTGCAAACTTCGACGCGCCCTGGAAGCTGAAATACTGCGGGGAGTCATAGACGCCATTCACATACTTACTGAGGCCTGGAGAGTCATAGACTCCGCCTTTAGCATTACGGATGGGCCCTTGAAAATCGGGACTGCCGATACCACCGCCTTGAGGGTTAGTTTTTGCCGAACCACTTATCCAGCCCATTGCAGCCTGGACTGCATATGCTACAAGCAGTTGATTAACTACTTGGGCAATCATCTTCAGCATTGAAGTAGCGAACGATTTAAAACTGGCTGTACCTGTTGTCACAAGGTCTGTCAGCATGTTGGAAATGCCGCTAAAAGCTGACCCGGCTGCATTCCGCATTGCTTCATATGTGTTTGTGGCCGTATCCACATAATCAGCCCATCCGCGTTTTGCTCCGGCTTGCCAATCACTTCGGAGTTCGTCCTCTTTTCGATATGTTTCCTCTTGCTGCGCTAACACCTTTTCCTGCGCAGCAGGATTGAAAGCATATGCTTCGGATAACCGCTGCCGGGTAGCCGCCCGCTCTGTTTCGCGGGTAGATAATCCCCTTGCAGCGGCCTCAATTTCCGCCAGCTTTGCCGCCTGCTGTTGCGTGAACTTTGTGGCTTGGTCGGCAAGAGTATTGAGTTTCTGCTGCCTAGCAATCTGATCACCTAGCCCCGCATTTATATCTGCCTGGGCCAGCAACTTCTCTTTGTTCGCCAGCAGAGACTTTTCATCCAGCGTCAGTGCGCGACCTTTTGGGTCATTCGCCGTCGCTTCGAGAATGCTGATTTTAGAGATAAGATCCCATTGCTGCTTTCGCTGCTGGCTTATCACATCGTTGATATCTCGATGTTCTTGCAATGTTTTTAACTGCGACTGAAGCGCAAGCGTCTCAACGTTGAAAGTGTCAACAGAACGGTCGCCAGCATCAACTTTCACTGCTGGAGTTTTAGGTGTCTTCGGATCTTTATACCGCTCGTTAAATTGAGCAAGATGTCTATCCGCTTCAACCTGCGTGATATAGCCAGCCTTAACTGCCCGTGCGTATTTCTCGGCCTCTTCTGTTCTTTTTTGCGCATTGGTAGCTAACGATTTCTCACTGGCATCCATTTTAAGGCGAAATGCCAGTTGCTCATCATTGAACTGCTTGGCTTTTGCTGAGTTTTCCTGCTGTAGGTTTATCAAATCCTGCAGACCAGCCTTCGCAACCTCTACAGTGGGGAGTTGTGGTTTAGCTGCCTCGCGGTTGACGTAATCCCATCCAGGCAATTCATTCCCACCAGTCCGTATACCTTGCTCCCGAAGCCCTACGGTTGGGGTCGCTTTGAGGTCATCCAGCGAGAACTTATATTTACCCACCTTATCAATCAGTTCATCCCACCAACCGCCCGTGAGCTGAAGAGATGACACAGAAACATCTCCGAATTTCTTCTGCGAGCCAGCCAGTTCATCGACAATGGCTTTGGTAGCCCCAGCCTTATCTCCTGATTCAGTGAGGGCTTTAACGTGCTCATACAATGCAGCAGTGGCGAAATGGTATTGTTCGTTCAGGCTCACCAGTGACTGAACAGGATCATTACCAATGCGGGAAAATTGCTTTAGCAACTCATCAACGCTTTGCCCGGTTGTTTTGGTCATCAACAAGGCGGTTTCGGAGAATTGTGCTATTTGGTCTGCAGATGCTCCCAGGGCCGTAGCCTTGGTTACGGCATCAACGGCAACTGATTTACTAACATCCCGAGCCGATGCCAATTGCCGGGACAGCGCCTGCAGGCCTTCGGCGCTTTTCCCCGAAATATTACCAGTCTTTGCCAATGCCTGATTGAGTGCCTCAATCTGCTTATTGTTCTCATACGCCTGATAAGCAAGGTAAGCAAATCCACCAGCTACAGCCGCCAGCCCAACGGTTACAGGATTTAATAGTCCCAAAAGGCCTGTGATATAAGAAGTCACCCCCGAGATTGCGCCCTTCACCCCACCAAACTGGTCTTTTATCTGCCCGCCCTGCTGTAGCAGGATCAGGAATGGAGATTGCCCGCCAGCAAGCTGCGTTGCAATGTCAGTAAACTGCGCCGGCAGCGTGCGCATTGCTGCATTGTACTGACCAACTGAAATACCTGCTTTGCGTGCCGCTGCCTCCTGTCGGGACAGCGCTTCAGGGATTACGTCTGCGACGCCAGACAGGCGCTCACGCGTCTGGTTAAGAAGGCTGTTGAAGTGTTCGAACTGCGCGCCGTTAATGCGTCCTGCTTCAAAATGAGCCACCAGTTGCGCATGCTGCTCATCCAGTGAACTGAACGCACGAATCGTAGGGTCGATTGCACCCAGCAGGTTTTTCAGTGACGCCGATTGCTTCTCAGCTGCCTGGGTGGCTTCCAGTTTAATCTGAGCACGGGCAGCAGCCTCGCCGGTATCCGTCAACTTCAGGCGCGTATCGTCGAGAATCTTGTTATAGGCCTGGAAGGTGTCGGTATCCAGAAAACCCCTGGTCTTGAAATTACGCAGTGCATCCTGCTGTTCATCAAGGCGATTCAGAGCCTTGGTGACAGGATCGATATTTTCCAGCAATCCTTTCAGCGCTTCGCGCTGTTCCCGGATGCCTTCCGCTCCCTCGCGAGCGGACGGCTTCACCCTCTTCGCGGCGTCTGCCAGGGCATCAGCACCAGCAACTGCACCCGTTGCGGCTTCGTTCAGTTTATCGAGTTCATTACTGGCTGTTTTCAGGTCGGAAACATCGGCCCGCAAAGTAATCGAGGCGATTTGATCTGTCATTAGCTCGTCTCCTTATGCATCACTTTGAGAGCTTCACTTTCCATAATTTGAATATCAGCCATGCAGGCCGCCGCATCCTCAACCCCGTGTAATTTGAACATCCAGGGGAGAACGTTGTAATCAAGGCCAGTAGCCCCGCTCGCGCCGACGCGCCATTGTGTCGCCAGGGCAGAGAAGATGGTGAAGGCACGCCAGGCCGACGGCAGGATCCCCACCTCTTCCTCCACATCCTCAGGCGTCAAACCAAAAGCGGCCAACTCCGCGAGAGTCGGTCCAGGCGTATACAACGCTGCAGCGACCTGCCTTAGTTTTTTTCGCGGATCGCCATCAGCTCTTTGGTATACGCCAGCCCGATGTGGTCGAATGCGCGGGGATAGTTCTTCAGCAGGGTAATAACGTTTTCACGGTTGAAATCGTCCGGTAATGCCCACGCCTCAACGATCTCAAGCAGGTAATCCGCTTGAGGTTCTACAGCTGATTTCTTGCCTTCGGCACCCTTCTGGAGCTTTTCATCCATGGCGTGCAGTTCGTCCAGGGTTTTGTGGCGAAAGGTGAAGGTCAGCTTTCCATCCTCTTTCCCGGCACGAGGGATGCTCGCAGTGGTGGAAAAAGTGGGGTCCGGAATCAGGGAAAATTGGGTCATTTTGGTTCCTCAGAGAAAAGAAAGCCCGGCGAACCGGGCCAGTTAATTAGCTGACGGTGACCGTGCAACCAGATGAGGCCAGGGTCTTGCCTGCGGCGTCGGTGACCTCGCAGGTGTAAGAACCGGCATCGCCGGATGCAACCGAAGGGATGTTGAACGTCGAGGCTGTTTTGCCCGGGATAGCGGTACCGCCTTTCTTCCATACGTACGTGTAAGGCGCGGAGCCGCCCTGCATAACCACCGCCAGATCCAAAGAAGAACCTGCAGCAACACTTTTGGTGGATGGAAGGTTAGTCAGGAAGGCAAGAGGTGTAGCGGATGAGTCGGCGATCGGGTAAATCTGCATGTCCGATTCGAAGTTCATGCGCGCTTCGTTACTTTCCACTGCGTTGATTTCGGTTTTAGGCACGCGCTGGAATGACACCTTGGCGGAATAGAAGCGGTCGGCCTTACCACGCGGATTGTTAAACCATACCGCAGTGGTATCACTCGAATCATCGAGGTCAATCAGACGCTTATAGATAGCCAGTTGCGGGTCGTGGGCGAACGTATAGACCTGAACCACGGCGTTTTTAAACGTCGGGATGGTACGGGCCTTATCATCTTCCAGGAACTGCACACTGATGGTCTGCTGGTCACCACCTTCGGTGGACAGCGTCATAACCTGCGGCATGGTGATCCACGAGTCGATTTTGCGCAGAGTACCCGCGCCGGTGCCCGCGGGGAATTTCCTGGTGTCGGTGGTATCGAATGCTTCCAGCACTATCTTGGTGCTGGTAACCGATTTAACGCGTAGCACCATGTTATCGAGCTTCAGCCAGCCAGAGCTGACCTGAACGACATCGCCCGCCAGAATGCCGGCAGCGGAGGAAACAGTAAGCTCACACTCCGTTGCATTCGATGCTGCAGTGAAAACAATTGGTGCCAGATAGGCCCTGGCCACGTTCACACGTGAGCCATTGGGGATAGCGAATGCCATAGCACTCTCCTGAATTTAGATAATAAAAAACCCACCGGGTGGTGGGTCAGTAATCAGCGCGGTACTGCATGCTGACGGGAGTGGTGTAGGTGATGGAGCCGCTGCTGCCGTTTGGTGCTGACGTTGGTCGGTCCTGTACTGGCGTACGAACTTGTGGTGGTCCGTTTATGTACACTGTCAGGTCGCCATCCACGAGCGGCAGACCTTCAGGGAAAGCATCAGCAACAGACTTAGCTAACCCCCTGGACAAGCTCACACCGTTACCTGCTGGTGCGATGATGTTGAGTTGGAGAATGCCCTGATAGGTGCGCAGCTGGCCTTCCATATCCTGCCCCACGGTTTGCGCCGGTAAGACATAAACGCGCCCATACGGCGCATTATCAGGGGGAGCGAAGCCGATGTTTGGCCAGGCCACTGGCAGCCCAATAGAGGAGCAAACAGCCGCTACACGACCTTCCAGCAGATCAGCAATCCGCATTGACTGATCACCGGCCATTACGCACCTCGCTCATTGCTTCACGGAATAGTTGTGCCGCGTCAAGTGCTGTCAGTCCGACCATACCGCCTGGCGCCTGATTTGAATGTCCGTTTTCCAGCGCCTGCGCATATGGCAGGTTGTTGGTGAAGAATATCGAGCTGACCTGCCCTACCCTGAACACCTCAAGCACCGCCAGGCCGCGGGAATTTGAGCCCTGGCCGGAGGCGTCAGGCGTGTCGTTCGACTCTGTCGGCTGGCTATCAAAGCCCACATACCAGTTGTTTTTGAAGCGCCCACCGACATAGCCATCTGGCTTTTTGATGTCCATCGAATCATTGACCTTAAGCCCACGCTTAAGCCGCCCGGCCTTCGTCAGGTTTGCCGGGTCATCACGCAGCGCAGCATTGTGGTCTCGTACCGCATCGTTATAGGCTGATGCAGTCTGGTTGACCTCCCAATTATCAGGCTGGCCAACCGGGGACATATCCACCAGCCGCCCCAGGATTTTGATACCCGTTCGCCTGATAACGTTATCCATTTCCTCCTTAGAGCCATCAACGAACAACTTAATGGCAGCCAGGAACGGCTGATTAGCAGAACTGTCCATAGTTACGCCCTTAGTTGGATGTTATAGGAGATCAGCACGCCGGCAGGTTTAACCGGATTAGGCTGTACCACCCGCCATGCCTTGCCGTCGATCTCAATGCGGTCGTCAATACGCACTTCAGTTTCAAACGTGGCTGCGAGTTTCTTGTCACCAGTGGCAATCAAGGAGCCATCGATTTCACGGGAGGAATACTCGGTGATAACGCCAGTGACGGTCGAAGTGATCGCCGGAGTCGTTAACTCTTTACCGAACTGATCGCGGGTAGTGCCGCCACCGCGGGTTAGCGGATAGGCCTTCCCGTTCTCGGTCAGCAGCCGGGTCGCGGTGTTTCGCATGCGTCGGTAGTCGATTGCCATATCACCCCCTTTCAATGCGGATCTGATTGCCGCCGACCACCAGCCCGCGCAGCGAGGAATAGAACCAGGGGAACGACGGCGTAGCCTTGTTCGTGCCAGGTTCGTACTGGACCGTTACCGCGCCCTCAACACGCTCCATAACCACCGCGCCACCACCAGCGACCGACGGCGTGAGGTCAATCTCCTGCGACTCGATAGCCAGGCGACATTGCGCATCAACCAGAAGTTGAGGGATGGCGTCATCCGGCATGTCAACGCCATCGAAGCGCACGCCCGAACGCGGCCATGACAGCGGCTGCGATGCGCTGGAGCGCTGCCCTCGCCATATTTTCCCTTCCAGAAAGTCCATCGCCTGCATCAGCAACGTCTCACACTCTTCATCGTCGGCAGGAATGGTATATCTGCGCCCCGCCACGAATGCGCGCAGGTCAACCACGCTGGCATAGCTGTTGAAATCACGTGAATGGGGATCGGCAACCAGCATGGTTATTCCTCCAGACGCCAGTCCAGCGCCAGCCAGTTGTCAACCTCGTCAGGGTGAACCCCAGCGCTCAGCGGGCCGCCTGGGAACTCCGGGGTATCACGCACCATGACCACCAGCACAACTCCCTGCTGTTCCTGCTGCTGTTCCTGCTGCTGTTCCTGCTGCTGTTCCTGCTGCTGTTCCTGCTGCTGTTCCTGCTGCTGTTCCTGCTGCTGTTCCTGCTGCTGTTCCTGCTGCTGTTCCTGCTGCTGTTCCTGCTGGGCAGGAGTTTGATCAGCACCGTTCTGCGCGGCAAGCTTTTCAGCTTCACGCTTCGTGCGTTGCTCTCTGGTTAATCCGGCCATTGGGCCTCCTGAAAAACAAAGGGGCCGAAGCCCCTGTGGTTAACCCATGATGATGGTGGAATGCTCAGGCTGAACGGATGCAACACCCCACGCTACACCAACCTCATAGCGCACCTGACGGTACTGGCGATAAAGCGCGATCTGGAAGGTGATGCCAGAGACCGGATCGGTTACGTTCATCACGTCGTCAGCGGTATCTCCGCCTTTTGGCATGGCCGGGGTACGGCAAGCCAGCAGGAATGCGTTACGGTCAAAGGCAACGTTTGGCACGAACTCGCTCAGCACTGTGACAGTTGCCTGGTCTGCAAGGTCCTGACGCAGGCCGGGCGCTCCGATGGTGATAGCGGAAGAGGTTGCCGCTACGACCATGTACTGGTTGTCATCGCCATCGAACTTCACTGCGGTCCCGGCAGCAATACCGCCAGTGCCAGCAGAGATAGCAACAATGATGTCGCCCTCTTTCTTCGCGCCGTTGACCTTATAGCCAGCCGCAGTGCTTTTCGCGGTGCGCTTGATGTTGGCAGATTCGTGCAGGTTAAAGCCCATCACACGACCAATGATGCCTTCACGCAGCAGTTGATCGGTACCGGCTTCGTTCGCTTTGAACAGTACGGACTGTTTGCCACGGATGGACGCCATCGCTTCGCCGCCCAGGACCATGCGCAAGTCAGTGGTTGGTGCGCCGTTATCAGTCAGCACCTGGCGAGCGTTCGCCGCATCAGACAGGTCGTCTTTGATGCTGAACGGGGTGTCTTTCGGCGCGCCAACTGCGCGGGAAGACTTGTAAGCCAGCGCTGCCAGGTCAGCGTCCATTTCGTTGCTCAGTGCGCGGAACGCCTGAGAGAACTGGTCAGCCAGAACAATGTCATAGGTGCCTGATGGCCCGATGGCAAGCTGCTCTTCACCATTCCATTTGACCGGAGCCATTTTGGATTTGGTGATTTTGACGTCCACAGTACCAATGTTCTGATCACCGTCGTTTGGCGCGGTTGCCGCCGGAGTGATATCAACGGTGGTGGTTTTTGGTGCGACCGGTGCGGTCACGGTCTGGTTTTTAGCCGCGGCATCGGCTTTGGCGTTACGGGCCACTGCCGGGATAAAGCCTACCTGCTCACGGGATACGCGATTCAGGGCGGTGAAGATAGTTGGGATAAGGCCAGTGAGGGTGTTGGACATTCAGGTTTCCTTTCGGTTAATCAACGATGCTCGTGCCGCCGCCAATTACCGTTTGTTGTTCAACTGGTGGTAAGGCGTCGAAAGCAGCGCGTTTCATGGTTTTCTGCCCGGCCTGATGCTGCGACTGGTGAGAGCCACCGCCGCTGGTGCCGGACGATTTGAGGATGTAGTCTTTCTGCGGATGCAACTCGACCAGGGATTCCAGCGCTTCATCGAAGCCAGCCAGTTCGCCAGGCTTGGTGCGAGAGAACACCTTGTTGCCCTGCCCGTCGTAGGCCACGACCTTGCCGTCTTCGATTTTGAAGTTCTGGCCGAAGTGGGAACGCACGAACTCAGCCGGGATCGCCATCTTCTCGGAGATAAATTTCGAACCACCGAAGCGGCCGCCGATCATCTCGTCGTAGAGCTGGGTTTCGAGCTGTTTGGTCTTGCCGTTCGCTTCGTCCAGCTGCTGCTGGTAAACCTTGGTGATCTCGGCCTTCACCTGGTCAACGGCGCCAGCGTCGATCAGCTTCTTCTGGTCGATTTTGGTCATCATTTCCAGGGCCTCAAGCGCCTTGGTCGGGTCGGAGATGCCAGCGAATTTCGCGAGACTGGCTTCCGCCGCCTCCTTCGCTTCGCGGTGAGATTTGGCTTCACCGTTCAGGGAGGTGATTTTGGTCATCGCTGCGACCGCGTCAAACGGGATTTCTTTGCCGTCATCATGGACATAGACAGGCATACCGTTTTCAACGACCACATTGCCGTTAGCATCAAGTTTGAGTTTCATTGTTTTGCTCCAGCCTTCCGGCCATTGATAATGGGTCATCCGACCCGGGCGCCGCGTCGCATCCGCTCAGCGGCAGGCATAAAAAAAGGCCGCCGGGAGGCAGCCTTGATTTGATTTATGAAAATCAGAGGTGGGAATTATTCAGTGCTGTGAAGCCTGGTATAGACAGAGCCGATCAGGACGCCAATCATTCTTCCTTCAGGTGTGTTTTCTCCGGCCTCCTTGCAGATAACATCAAGCTGCTCAATAACGTCATCAGGCAGCGGTTCGGCATGGGCCAGTTCAGATGCTTTTTTCAGGTACGGGAATTTATTCTCAGCCACTCTAATATCTCTGGGTCGATAATGTTTTGGTTATCACCATTCATGAATGCGGAAATAATCTCAGCAAACAGTTCCCTGGGCGATTCTGCAGAATAGGCGCTTAATGCACGCCACCAGCCTTTATCATAGGCACTTTGAATAAGTGGGCCAACTTCTGGATTAGCGTAATACAGGTGATGCCCCATCTCATGCCAGACAGTGCCCTGCACCGAAGGTACTGCGACAAAAGGCAACTCTGCGGGGGCAACATCGTCTACGGATTTGGCTATTTCTCCGGATAAGAGTTCTGGCCGCACCATGAAAGTCATGTCCACGCCGACACTGTTTTTCCTGATGGTTTCCCATGCTGCCGGGTCAAGCGCCCACGGGGCCACATGCACTGCCTTACGATCTGACAAATATGCACCGGCGGCCGTACTTTTAATTCCTTCCTGTTCGCCAAACGACGTCAGTGGGGGCAAGTCAAATCGAGTGATAACGTCTCGCGCAGCGCCAGCCGCCACTCTTGCAGACTCAATCGAAGTACCCTCAGGGAAGTGAAGATCCTCAGCAATAACACCGCGCATACCATGTTCAATTTCTGCAACGGTCTGCGCATCTTCCAGTGAAAAGTTTTTGCCTTCAGGACTCGATACACGCCTCAGTTGTTGAAGGGTGAGAAACTCCCCACGGTCGTTAAACATCTCAGGTACAGTGATTTTGCCATCACGCAACATCAGTGCCCTTGTCACGCCCAGTACCTGTTCCTGCCGTGCGTATGGCTGCCGGGCGAGCCAGTCGGCATAGCTGGTTTGCGCTGGCACCTGTCCATCCATTGATGCGCGTGTGGTGCTACTCAGCTCGCCGGAGGGAATCTTCAGCTCTTCCCACGATTTCGTAACCAGAATTTCGCATGAGCGACAACAGAAATGGATTTTACCGGGTCCGCGCAGATACGGAATCTGATGCCCCAGCGGCTTGCCATCGAGCGAGTAAAGTTTGCGGTCGCGGATGATGCACCACTGGCTGGTATGGGTGTCCAGCGTGGATGACCACTGTTTGGCCTTCACGATATCACTATTAGCCTGGGCGAACTCCTGACGCGCAGTGGCGGCCATATGATTAACCGCTGTACGCGTCACTACAGCCAGGTCGCGCCGGGATGCGTTGATTGCCCCGTCTTCACGGTTGAGTTTTGGTGTGCCGGCAACGCGCCGGACAATCTGCTCTACTGTTTCCCCCTGGAGGAACCCAGATCGGACAGCGTTGGTGATTTTGTCCAGCCGGTCAGCCTCAAGCTTCTGGCCCCACTCCTTCAGCAAGCGCCCCTGGAACGGCTGCGCCACTGCTGCGGCGTAAACCTGCTCAGATGCGATGCTCTGCAGCGGCACATGCTTGAGGATTTGCTGCGGTATGATGCTGCTGAACAGGTCCAGTTGATACCCGACCTCATACTCAACGTAGTGCATCAGTTCGCGTGCCAGCGCCTCGTTAATCGGTTCGTAGGCCTGCTGATTAAGCTCACGTACTCCAGCCAGCATCGATGCCAGGCGACGGGCGGTGTAGGTATCCGCCCGTTTGCCGTCCAGAAGCACCAGCAGTTTCGCGGCCAGCTCTGCATCCAGTTTATTCAGCAGCGCCACCATGCGCCGGGCGACGCCAGTGCCGTAGCGCGTCACATACAGGCCATGCGCTATCGTCTCATCCTGCAGACGGTCGTTGACGGAACGGGCCATGTCACACCTCTTCTGTTGGAGGTTCGGTCAGGGAGGCCGACTCGGTCAGCAGTTCGCTCAGCACCACGTCAGGGTCCGCATCGGCATCGATGATGTTCAGCTTCTGCAGGGATTTGATAGCATCCACACGACGGATATCACCGCCCTGACGTAACGCCTGGATGGCCAGCGCAGCTGGTGGGTTAAACTCTTTCGACTCCACATCCAGTTCGGTACGGACATCAACGCTGCCGCCATCTTTCTCACCGATGTACTCAGCCATGATTTGCAGGATGTTGTCTATCGCATCCTCCAGGCTGGTTGCCATGGTGTAGAGCGGCGATTGCTCCTGCATTTTCTCTTCAGAGGTCTGGTCTACAGACTTGGTCGAGGTATTGTCGGTGCGCAGCAGCTTCGCGCCAGCCTGGCGCATCTGTTCTACCAAATCGGTAAGAGAATCTTTTCCGGCACCAATGGCAGACCCGGTGTGCTCGGTGTATTCCATCCCCTGCTTTTGCCGATCGGAAAAGCTGGTAGCCGAAGAGGAACCAATAATTAGTTCCTGCCCTTCCTCAAGCCCAAAGACGGACAGAATGGGAACTCGAACAACATGGAGAATGTTGTCCTGCTCGCTCTGGCTCTGCCAGTGCTTCACGTTCAACAGTGCCATATTCAGCAGCGGCGGCGAGCCGCACATAAAGCCGGTGCGCTTGGTGTAGAGCGTGACCAGGGTGATATCCCGACGGGAGGTTTGCCATTCGTCGTGTAACGCCCAGGTGGCCTGCACCTCTGCACCGGTAGACTTCCGGAAAATCTGCACCTTGCCCGGCGTCAGGAGGCGGATCTGTTCGACTTTCGTTTGCCCGAAGTCATCACCGTCTTCGACCACCACCTCTTTTATGCGCAGCGCAGTGAGCTGAACCTTGCCACCAACCATCCTCGACTTCCAGCCGATCACCTGGCGGGGATTCAGCATGGTGACGTACGGGCGCGCGCCGGTGGCCTTCTCATCCGCTTTGGTCTTCACCTGTTCGGTGTCAACGCGAGGATAGTCCACCAGCGCATGGGAAAGGCCATACTGCATCGCCAGGCTAAAGAACGACTGCGCCCATACATCCAGACGGGTGCCTTCAAGGTCCACGTTTTTTGCGAACTCACGCAGCTGGTCCGGCACGTTCTCGCCCAACTGGATTGGCTCAGCGAATACGCGTCCGACGTTCTGGTTGATCGTCTCTTCGTAGGCAGGAAGGAGCGTGGCTACCGCCAGGCGCTTTTTGTAATCCTCTTTGTCTTCTTTAGGCCAGCGCGGGAGATATGTTTCACCGAGCTCGCGCATGTACAGTGTGCCGCCCATGAGGGCGTCGTTAATGTCCCACGCCTGCACCATGTTCCCATAGTCCAGATTGGGTGTTGAAATATCAGGCATGGAGTTAAATCCGAAGTTGAGTGACTTTGCCGGTAGGCTTAATGATCGGGAATTGCTTCACGATGTAATACCCGCCAGCATCATTGGGGTGATCGTTGTCGGCTGATTTGTCCGGCTCGCCGTTCGCCGCCCAAACCTGCTGTTCCAGGCTGTCGGTATAGACCGGACAGCGGGTAACGTTCACTTTGTAACGTCGCTCGCCGTTGCCGTTGCAGAACATGGCATTCATGGAGTTAATGCGATCTTTCACCGGCGGGTTGGCTGCATTCACCACCACGCTGAATCCGGCCTGTTTGAGCTGCGCGATGTCCGTGGCGCTGGCATTGTTCGATTTGCGCGAATCACCGGAGGCGTCGGGATAGATGTAAATCTGACGCGAGGCGACGTAACGCCCACCTTCATAACGCCAGAACTCCTCCTGGATGCGCTTAATCATCGCCGGGGTATCGTAGACCTTCACCAGTTCACGAACGGCACGTGGCTCTCCGTTACGCAGCACATGAACAATGGCCGCCATCTTCCCGACGTTGAAGTCCATACCGATGTAAAGCGGTTCGCCAGCTTGTTCCTCATCGACACATCCATTCAGCCGGCGGTCGAACTGGTGGTAGATAGTGCCGCTGGTCAGGTTGGTGAACCGTCCTCGCAAATACGCCTTAATCAGCTCTGGCGGATAGGAATCCATCAGCGAAGGGATGTAATCGTGGGGAAGGTTCGCTTCATTATCGAACGTTGAGGCCTGTATCAGGCCATACAACGTCGCCAGTTCAGGCTTATCGCGCACCGCTTTAACAAACTGCTGGTAGACGAACTTAAAGCCCTCTGGTGTCGTGGTCACATCAATGCCGTTACGCAGGCCGTCAACCTTGTAACGCATACGAGCGATGATTTTTCGCCATGCCTGCTGCGCTTTTGCAGCGGCCATAACGTCCAGTTCATCAACCATCGCGTTGCCGATTTTGAAACCGACAATAGAACCGGGCTTCTCCATCGAACGGCAGATAGTCGTTCCGCGGTACTGACGCCCGGCGTAGAAGTGAACCTCTTTGTTCCCCTCGTTAATTTTGACGTTCATGCCCCAATCGAACGCTACCTCTTCTACTGTCGGGTAGAAGATGTCACGGATCTGCGGATAGGTCGGCGCGAAGTAGCCCTGGTTGATTTTGGGGAACTCCCACATTCCTTTGCAGATACCGCCGCAGCCAACCCACGTCTTACCGGAACCGAACCCGGCAACGTAGGCCTTAAACTTATGCGGCATAGCGAGGAAGCGCGCCTGGGGAACGTTAAGCGTCGGCGCTATCATCACGAATCCTCGCGTCTACCACGTTAATGTTGATTGCAACTGGCGCCGGAACATCATCATCAGGATCGGCTGCCAGCTCTTTGCGGAGTTTTTCCACCTCCAGCTGCCGACGCTCGATTTCAATCTGTTGCAGACGCTGCGCAAACTCACTATCGGCCAGGCCAAGCCGCTTCATCACGGCTTCATACATGCGCTCGCGGCTTATGGCTGTTATCTCAACGCCATTCTTACCCAGCTTCACGCCGGAATAAGCCAGGGCAGCATCAGGGGGAAGTTTCCGTGTATCCGCGAAGTATGGCTGTCCTATTCCGTCGCCATTGCATCGTGGACAATCAGGGTTAGGTTCCCGGTTGTGGTCGTAGCCATAGCCACCAACGTCTACCGGCTCTTTACCCTTTTTCTCGAGCGCTTTTAGCCGATGCTCTTCAAACTCCACCATGTCACGCCACTGGTAATGGTGGCCGAAGCCCCAGCAGTAACGACACGCACCGCGGCGATACTGCGAAAGCTGGTTTGCATCGAAGGTGGCGAGCTGCCACATCTGCGCGAGGACTTCATCTGCACTACCAAGGGTGCGCTCAATAGATGCTTTCTGCTGCTGCGCAATAGCCTGAGCCACACTAACTTTTGCTAACAGCCTTGCACCCTGCTCATTGGCTGTCTTTTTACTGTACCCCGCCCGGATAGCAGCCTGTGTGGCATTGCGATCCTTAAGGTATTCTGCGACGAAAAGTCTTTGCTGTGCCGTCAAGCCATCATCATCCACCAGCTCATCTGCGCACTTTTCCTTTTGCGCAGTGCGAACTTTCTTCTGCGCAGTTTGCGCAGTAGGCTTTTTGATGTGTCGGCGTGCGGTTGCATAATTCAGTCCCTGCGCTTCACACCACTCCTTCGGTGATACGCCGGTTACGGCATGGTCGGACAGGAACCGTTGCTGAAGCTCGCCCCAGTCCGGTTTTGCCATAAATTATCTCTTGAGCTTTGCAAGTGGTGGCAGATAGTTACTCAGTCACTAATTAAACAGAGTGATAAGAATGAAATTGCTTAATTTGGAAGGTCAGCAGGTTTAACGTGGTAGGCGTTCGATCTTTACCTCGCCATAACGAATGCGATGTTGCACTTCACCGTTTACCGCCACAATGTGGCCTCTATAATCACGCTCAACGTACACGACTTCCCCCTTAACATCATCAGCAGTCAGACACGTCTTCACTTCAACGCCATCGAGATACACGGTGATACTTTCACGACCGGGGATGATTCGCTCACCCGGATCATCTTCAAGGACTGTTATTCGCATCGTGACCATCCTCCTTAACGCAACAAACCGCCGGGATTTAACTCTTTACTGATGGCAGCTTTGACGAGGCTGGTAGCCAGCTCGGTGAAGCGCTCATCAACAGTCTGCTCCCATGACTTCACCGAAGAAGCTGAAAAAATTCTGCCGGAAATGAAAGCTTCATTGATGAACACATGTCCATCCTCAGTCTTAAATTGCGGTTGTTTGCCGAAGTCGCCCTCCACCAGATAGCTAATAGCAAACTCTTGCCCGGCAGCGGTGAGGAAGTTGTAATGATTCTCACCACGAAACGCCGCCACCGTATCCTGCGTCTTCACAAAGCCCAGCTCACGCAGTTCGGCAGCACCAGCCTTTGACGGCAAATCGCCATTCGCCAGCGCGCCACGAAAGAAAAGCGCGTGCAGGACGTCGCCAGCAGCGCAGGACAATTCTTTATTCATGGTTGTTTCCCTTTTAGGTGTGAGCCTGTCGAACGGGAAAACCGCCGCTGAAGCGGAATGCCCCAGGCTCACTACTGAAAGATATCGTTAGGCTGCGCGTACGAGGCGCAATAAAAAAGCCACCAGCGGATGCCAGTGGCTTAGACAGAGAAAGTAAAAATCCGCCTAAAGGGGATTAAGACCACATTTAGGAATTATCAGCACCGCCAGGGCGGTTAACTGGATTTGTAACTTCAAACAGGCGAACTACAGGTTCAGATACACCATCGCTTACTGATGTTCGAATGGTATGATCATCACGTGGGGTGAAAGTAACATCAACTTCATAACCCATTGCTGCATGCTCATCGCACAAATAAGCGTTGGTATTTTGTGCCCAAATGGCAGAAAGATCATCGAGTTCACGACGAAGACGAACGCCGATAATCTTATTTGCCGGACGGCCACACCCTCTAATGATACAGATGCCTGACATCCTATTTTCCTTTTCTGGTTAACCACAAAGGAAAGTATCACATCAATAAAGGTTATTCAGCGACTTTTCTAAATGTAACCATTCCGTGCTGAATTTTACTCTCAAGCCCAATACGCTCTTTAGCAACTTCGCAATGACTTGCAAGCAATTCAAATCCAACTGAATTTCTGGATAATTTTTCAGAAACCAGCAAGGTGGTACCTGATCCAGCGAATGGATCCAAAACGAGATCACCCGGTTTAGTGAAAAGCTTAATAAACCATTCAGGCAGAGACTCTGGAAACGCAGCGCTATGGCTTTTGTTTCCGCATTCGGTAGCCATGTGGAGAACGTTTGTTGGGTAAGCCATTTCTCTTTCCTGCCAGTTAGAAATATTCTTTCCAAAGCCACTTCCCACTCGCGACTCATCACGAATGACGTCTGTAGAGCTAAGTTTTTTCAATCGCTCTTTTTTCCAATCCCCCATTGGAACCATAACTGCATCTTGGTACATCGCGAACTTTTTGGCTTTTGTAAAATGTAGACAGCGCTCCCAAGAATCTCGAAACCGATTCGGCCATTTCCCAGGGAAAGAGTTTTTCTTATGCCAGATATATTCTTCCGTCCATAACCATCCAAGCTGGCGCAGTCGGATTATTAACTCCAGTACGTATGTGTGCCTTTCGCCATTTACAGCCTTTTCTTTGATGTTAAGCACAAACGAGCCAGTTGGTTTAATAACACGATGTAGTTGCTCAGCGATGGGAGAGAACCACTCCACATATTTATCGGGAGAAATGCCACCATAAGTCCCTTTGCGCTGGTCTGCATAAGGTGGAGATGTAACAACGAGATCGACGCATGATTCATCCATCATGGATAATAAATTGAGACAGTCACCCTGATAGAGATTTGTTCCCTCTGTCATGATTTTAGTGGTGGCTTTTTTTAACATCCCATAGACCTCATTATGAAAGTGTTTGGATACTATCAAGCAAAAGAAAAAAGGTCCAGTGATTTGTGCAAAAATGATCACCTCAAGCACTGCCCACGCACATACGCCTGCAGGCCAGTCAGTTGTTTGGTGATGGTTTCGATTCGCTCTCTGAGGGTGAAATAATCCCGTTCAGCGGCGTCAGTAAGTCGGGCGGTGTTGCCATCATCCACGCTGGTGGTGCTGGCCGTTCCGTTCGTGGGACATTTTGCGTTGATGCGCAGCCCGCACTTGCCAGAGCTAACGCAACGCTGCAGATCATCAAGCTGCTTTTTCGCATCTGCTAAATCCTTTGTGTATTTCTCATCCAGTGCGGCAACGTCACGCTGGCGCACCTTCATATCGTTAATGGTGTCGTTCGCCAGGGCGAGTTGTTCAGCAGCCTTATCGCGCTGCTCTTTGTAGGTGATGGCATTATCGCGGTAGTGATTGACCGCCCAGCCGAGCGCCACCAGCAGGCCGGCGACTCCCAGCAAGATAATTAGTTTTGCTTTAAAGGTCATGTTTACCTTCCGCCAGGCACATGGAGCGCTCCATCTCGCGCCGGTTCTGTAGTCCCTTCCATTTCATGCCACCAGCGTAAACCCAACGGCGCATCTCTTCGCACGCACCTGCATGGTCGCCTGTATTGAGTTTCCGCAGGAGAGTGGATTTAGAAAACGCGTCAGCTCCGACATTGAACACGAAGCTGTAAAGCGCCGCACGCTGGTATTCTCCAAGAGGTACTTTCACCAGGCTGTCCACCGTACGCTTGGCTGGCTGGAGGTCTTTCCACAGCAGCTGATCACACTCGCGATCGGTATACGTTCTACCCCTGACGATATCCCGCCCTGTATGACCGTCACAGACAGTCCACACACCTGCGACGTCTTTATAGGCTTCATACTTCCGGCCTTCGACGCCATCCTGCCCACCGAGGAACAGTGAGGCGATCAGCATCGCGCCACCACCAGCTGCGGCTATCAGTTTATTGCGAAGGCTACTGGTCATCGGCATATCATTCATCTCCTACCTTTACCGCCGGACCGTATTTCTCCAGTGCTTTTACCTGCGCATTGGCGACCTTACGTTTGAAATACCAGTTAATGAGTCCGGTAACGATTATCCCGGCAATACCTGCCAGTACGCCGATGGCGCTCCATTCGTCAGGACTCAGTTTTGTGAGGACGCCGTTCAGGATGGTTCCTCCTGAGGTGCCGAGGGCGACTCCGGTGACTAGTTTGCTCATATGGGACATATCTCTCACCTCCGATAAGGTCGGGGTGCTGTGTGAGTAGTTGGAGGGTGACAACCAATTGGCGGCCAAAATGCACTCTGTAAAAGACGCCCGGCGGACGCCTTTAGAAGAATGTTATTTCGTTTTCTTAAGGAGCGGCCAGAGCAGAAGTACCGCACTAGCCACCAGCACACAGTCAGCCAAGATCGACATCAGCTTGCTGGTAAAGTCGAGGACGATTACCGAACAGCAGGACTACCGAAACGCATTTAGTAGGTATGATACCCACAAATATCTTGACCTCCATAGTATGAGTGGGTATTATACCCACAAGTTAACGAGATGGAGGATTGATGAGCAGTGCAGAGTTAATGAACAGACTGATGGCTGATGGATGGGTTAAGCAGCGGCAAAACGGAAGTCATGTAACGCTGAGTAAGCCAGGGGTACAGGATATTATCACCGTACCCCACCCCAGAAAGGATGCATCAAAGGGGGTTATCCGACAGGCTCAAAGAACGTCAGGAATTAAGTTGTTATAACAAGGGTGCGGCGCAAGCCGCCCCTCTCTGCAACGGTCATCATCCGTAACTGATGAGGTGAATATGATTTATCCGCTCTTTATTTTCAGAACAGACAGCGGCACGTATGACGGCTATTTTCCTGATGTGGAGGGATGTTTCTTTGCCGGTGATACGTTCGAGTCGGCCATACGCGATGCGGAAACCGCGTTCGGGCAGCACATGGAAGTGCTCACGGAACAAGGCGGCCATGTTCCAGCGCCTCGCGATCCGGGTGATTATCTGGGTGACGAAAGATTAACCGCCGATGGTGGTTTTCTCGCGCTGGTGGAGATTGATCCGACCAAGTATGAAACCAAAGCTGTTAAGTTCAATCTTACGATGCCTGGCAATCTGTTAAACGCGATGGATCGTTACATCGAACAGAACGGGCATAAAAACCGCTCTGCGTTTCTTGCCGACTTAGCCAGGAAAGAGATCGCCAGAAACTGATTTATGGGCACCTTCGGGTGCCTTTTCTTTTGACGCAAAAAAACCCGCTCAGTGGCGGGTTTCGTAACGGTGAACACACAATGCCCATCGTTGAAATGAAATTAACACAGATTCGGGAAAAGTAAACAGTCCACGATTGAAACGCACACCGTTTTCGTGAGCTTTATCGTGTTATCAGCTTGAGCTGCGCTTCTGCCCAGGCTTCTTCAATATCAAACTTGGTGATCAACTGGTCGTAAAATGGCTTGACCGACTTCTTCCATGTATCCAGGCTGATTGCATCAGTGATCTGGCAGACAGCTGCATGAGCCTCTGTCGAAGGAATCCGCTCATAACCGCGACCACTGCAGCGCTTACAGGCAGCCAGCACTGGCACGCCCTGCTCCTCTGTAAGTACCTGATTCACTGCCAGCCCCCTCCCATGACAATCTCTACAGGCGCAGCTGACAACCTTCTTCCCTTTGCAGGTCGCGCATAGAACACGAGCCATTCCTTTTACCTGGCGCCGGTTCTGATGCTGCGAGGGAATAACCTTCAGTCCCCATTTCTTGGATTTTTGTATGATGTCCTTTGCGCACCCAGACATGCTGGTTTTCATAGTGAAGACATCAGCCTCGATAAAACCCTGCCCCGCGCAGCAATAGCACAGTTTTACGCTGGCAGCGCTGCGCGAGTAGTCTTCAAAAGCGAACGTAGCCAGATGATGCATTACCAGCGGCTTAACTCCGTCGCCCAGCTTGCGCAGCGCAGCAACTTTGTCGCATTTGGTCAGCGCATATTCGGTCAGCAGCGCGATCGCCCTCTCCCGGTCGTTATGACTGATCCCCATCTTACCGAGGAAAGCGCTGTAACCCATGGCGGCACGTTCCTGTGTCATGCCAATGGCTGCCATGACGTCCGTACCAGTCAGAGAATCTGATGAGGTGGCACGCGGGGAATCGCTGATCATCGTGGACTTTGCAAAGTGGTATTTCACGGTGTTTTCGAGGTTCATGCTGGCTCCAGCTCAGTGATGGTTAATTCCAGTTTGCCGCCCTTAATAATCGGCATCCGCTTTACGCGGTAATCGTCTACCTGCTGGTCGTCCTGCCAGAATCCGGCTTTCGTCAGCGCGTCGAATGCCGCCTTCTGAAGATTGTCCAGGTCTCTGCGTCGGCGGTCTGGCATATGGCACTTGATACTGATCTTCACCGGCGCAGTGATGCCGATATCCAGCATTCCGTCTTTGATGATTTGGGCTACGTGGTCGCGGTACGCCTGCCCTTCTTTGCTGATGTGCGTACGTCCACGATTGTGCCGGTAGTAGCGGTTGTTGCTCGGCGGCCATGTCAGGCTGATTCGATATTCGTTCATATTTTTACTTTCCCTTCTTTCAGCCAGATAACCTGTGTGCGGGCCATGCCTTCAAGCGCGCACTCCTTTGCGTAATCTGCATCGACTACGCGGGTGCGGCGGTCTAATTCGTCGTGGCAACTGCTACAGGCGATAGTAGCGATCAGATCAGGCGGCTTGATACCGGTACCGCAAAGTCCGGCCAGGCGGATATGCGCCAGAACTGTCGTTTCAGGATTGCCATTGCAGACGCCGGGGATCCGCATCTGACATTCGCGACCGCGGGCCTCTTTGCGTAAATCTGCCATGATCACCCCCAGACCTTTTGGCAGAATGCCCTCGGCGTACGTTCTTGCCGCCGGGCTTCCGGTAACCAGACGCTGACGGTCCAGGTGAAGTAATCGTGGTTCAGGCTGCGCTCGACCTTCACGCCACGCGCACGGTATGTTGCCACCAGTTCGTCAGCCTGCGCCGTCGTGCAGTCGGTATGTTGGAACCATGAGGATTTCATCGCCATCACCCCGCATAGCTCATCAACTGCGCTGCAGCATTCTCCGCTTCCGATTTACAGGTAAATACGCGGGAGAGGATGAAGCGCCATAACACGTTGAGAGATTCGTTGTAGAGAGGGGCAAACGTGGTGTCGTCCATGTTTGCAAATGAAATGCTTTTTGCTCGCTTGCGCTGGGTGCCATCCGGCAGGTTTACGATGTCATAATACCCGGCGCTTACTATGACCCATTCCCGATAAGCGTCGAACGATTTACTGGCAGTGATATTTGATGAACGGCGCTCTGCTACGTCAGCAAAGAACTCTTCTGCATAAGACGTAAGGGCGTCACCGTTACCCACCCGGAGGGCCAGATAACCTGCATAGCGATTTACTATGGATTTTTCAGCAGGCGTTATCGCACCGCCGTTCGGCTCCCAGTATTCGAAGCCCAGATTCAGGAGAGAGAAATATTTGCGGTGTAAAGCGGCATTGCGTACCTGGCGGAACTCGCCTTCCAGCACGGCACCGAGCTTGCATTTAGAATGCAGAAAATCTCTGGTCTCCGGCGTAGCGGGGATCAGGATTCCTGAGGGGTGCTTGATGAGTTGTAACTGCGCCATGGGTTTCTCCGTGGCGCACAGGTTGTCAGTTGTTCAGGCTGACAGAGGTATTATGAATGGGTGATTTCAGGAAATCAAAGAATGTTTAAATCTCTCCATGAACCTCTGGAGGAACGGGGCTCATTCGTGAAGATTCTATCAAATCCACAATCTCTTTCCCTGATACATCTCGTGCAATAGCGACAGCATACCGCTGCCCCATGTGATGAATTATCTGTACAGAAAAATGCCTGGTAGGGAACTGAGGGCTATCTCCATTCGCAGGGTCAAATGTGATGTCAGAATACAAAACATCACCCTCTTCATGCTCAACATGCTTGATCTCGCCATCTCGCTTATAACCAATCAAAAGATAATCCACCAACATTACATCACCTCTCATCGTGTTACTTTTTAGTGGCATCAGCCATTTCAATGTACCGCGAGTCGCTCGCTCGCGGCAGATGCAAGCTCTTTTCTCGGTAGAAGCGCACGCGCTCCATGAAATATTCGAGAAGGTGATCAGGCTGATCGCGAGCTGACTATCCAGCGATTACCGGCATGTTCAGTCGCTCTTTATGTACTACCCCGGAGGCGGCAAGATCAACGTTAACCCTGTCGCGGTCCTCCTGAGGTTTTGCTGCAATATTCCAGTCTGACATTTATCTAGCCACCTTTGGTGAGTATTCTTTTTTCCACAAGTCATACTCAACTGGTATCGGATCGCCACATGATGTCTTGATTAACTCGTTCTTTCGATTTCCTTCCGCGTTACAAACGACCATGACCACATCTTTAAGGACCTCATCAAAGCAAGTAAAGATTGCATTGACCGTGTAACTATCTCCCCTCCAATTGACATAAGCCTTGTCTAAAGCCCACTTTGATTTCGCTTGGTCGGTAAACGAACTTCTCAGAAGATTATGGATTGCCTCGTATGCTGAGCCGTAGTCACACCAGAGGTCGTCTTCATCTTCAATTCTGAATAATTTCATAAGCCAATCGCCTCACTTTTTAAGGCGTATGTTATGACATATAAAGCATAAGGAATACGCCTAATGGCTCCTTAACTACATCTCGTGCTGCGGTACTATTGCGAGCAAGCGCATTGACTCCTCACGAGCGTCACAGCTCCATACCGCGCTGAATGTTCCACGGCTGCCGTCGCTATCCAGTAGACGATTAATCGCACCACGAACATCAGCAGGCAATGTGCAATCCGTAGTAATAGGTTCGTCTCTACCCTGAAGCATGGCGGCGCAGGCAACGCGGAAACTTCCTACCACGGCACATGTGCCAATCATGTCCATATTTCTGCTGCCGTCAGCGTTGTAATACTCATCCGGCAACTTAACGGTGAGCGTGAGGGACTCCACCGAGCAAAGGCGCTTACCTAATCCGTGGTTTGTCCTCTCCAGAGAATCAATCCGGTCGGCCTGCTGATTGATGTGGCAGTCCTGCGCTGCGTTAGCTGTCTGTAATTTCGCAATCAGCGCCTTATCAGCCTCACTTTCGACCAATAACGCCTGGATTTTCTGTGCCTGCATTTCAATGACGTTTACCGGGCATAACCCAGTGATAACTGAATATTCCCGTGAATTACCGCGCAAAGCGTGCGCCTGCATTTCAACATTCGCGTACAGCGCTTTGAGTGCCTGAATCTGTTCGTTGGTCATGCTGCACGCTCCTGTTTCTGCTGTGCTGCCGGGTTAATCCAGAGGCATTCGGTACGGACTTTGGTGCCTCGCCCAGCGCTGATACGCGATTCCTTTTCTGACTTAAACCAGCCGGTCAGCATGTCGTTATAAACTTCATGGTCGTAACCGCTGATCATCACCATTCCCTGCATCGTTCTGGCCACAGCAAGCAGTTGCTCATGACCCTGAACTGTCATTTCATGGTTGTAGTAGCGATTTCCCTGGACGCGTGTTTCGGGAACATACGGCGGATCGATATAGTGCAAGGTCGTTTCGGCATCGTGGGCCCGCATCACTTCAAAAGCGTCTTTGTTCTCAATAATGACGCCCTGCAGGCGCTGGCAGATGACAGCAAGGTTTGAAGGGTAACGCTCCCACAGATGTGCAGCTGTAGCGTATTTGCGCTTGCTGTCGCTGCGGAAACCCGATGTGCCGCCGATACCAGCAGCTGAACCAAATCCCATGCATGCACGTACCACCATGCGGCGGGCACGTTCTACCGGATCAGTGGTTTCTTCGCGAGCGGCGCAAAACTCATCGCGGGAATATGGCGTAAGAATGCATGCATCCTGCAGGCGCTGATTCATATCCGCATCACGCAGTACGCGAAACAGGTTCACTACTTCGCCATCGAGATCGTTATAAACTTCGGCGTAACTACGGGGCTTTTGCAGGAGCACCCCGGCAGCTCCTCCGAACGGCTCAACGTAGCAAACGTGATCCGGCATCTGCTGGATAATCCACGATGCCAGACGGAACTTGCCGCCGTGGTAACGGATTGCCGGGTGCTTGATTTTGGTTTCGGTGCTCATCCCTGCGCTCCTTTGCTCTCGCGAAGCTGGCGGGCGAATGAAGACGCAAGTTCAGACAACTTGGCGTAGATAACAACCTGCCTGTCGAAATACCCTCCAGACTGTAATTTTTGATGCTGGGCAGACATTTCGGCGGCAAACATCTCTACCCCTTCTGCTCGAAGGGCTGCGATTGCGGCGTCGGTAGCGGGGGTTTCGATATTGGGTAGAAGAGCGTAATCGCAAACCGTATCAATAGAAGGGTCGCATCTATCATCTTCATTACGTGGGCGTTCGCCAACCTTCGAAGATGTTTGCATGATTACACCCCAGCAAATACTGGTAACTTCTTCCGACCACCCATCGCAAGCATCACCGCGATAGTCATCAATTGCTGCCTCTGCGTTTTCTGCGGCTTCTTTGGCTGTTTTGTGCCATTCAAATCCGTGCTCTGAACCATATGAGAAAAACGCATCACCAGATTTCAGGGCTTCCATCTCCGCCACCACCGCGTCGCGCTGCTCAGTCAGCAGGCGGACCTGTTCGGCTTGCTCTGCTATGCCACCCTGGTAGGCTTCCCACATGTGCTGGGTTTTTACACGCTCAAATTCACCTGCAGCGTTAACAGTTGGCGGATAGCCGTTGTTGTTCTGGGTAAACCACGCGATAAATTTCTGTTTCATGCCCGTGCACTCCCGAAAATTTTGTGGATGCGGTAGCCCTGCCAGTTCTGACGGCACTCATCGAAAATGCCATTACCGTTTCGCTGCATCGCCTCAATCTTCAAACGTCGTTGGCCATACGGGCGGCGTGCGCGGGAGATGTTGTATTCCGCTATCGTTTTTTTGTTGCGGAACAGGCCGAATTTTTCAAAGCGGATTACTTCGCCAGTGGCCCCTGCGTCAAGGAAGCGGCGCCGCATGGTTTCCTGCTCAATGCCAAAATGTTTGGCGGCCTCAGAGGTTGTCAGGCGACCGCGTGATTTGACCAGGGCGATGATTTCGCGAATCAGCTGCTCGCGGAGTTCTTTGGTTGCGTATTTATGTGCCATGTTTATCTCCCGATTCACTTCACTGGCCGCAGGTGGCTAACGTTCTTGCGGTAGCTTCCCCAGTCAAAATTCACCCACATTCCGCCATCCATTTGCAGGCGGTCCATGACGCGAGCACCCAGCGTTGAAACCAGCTCGCCGTGGTTCAGGTTGGTCAGGATGCCAACGGGACGCATGGAGGACAGCCGGCGATCGATAACCTGGTTGATGATTACCTTTTCGCCGCTGGTGCCGCGCTGAATGCCGACCTCATCAAGCACCAGAAGGTCTACGCCGCAGAGGTCATTGAGCAGTGACGATTCGGACTGCCCATCGTCGTAGCACTCGCGAACGCGGAGCATCAGGTCAGGAATAGTCACCACCAGAACAGAATGGCCAGCAGCCAGCAGGTGATTGCCAATTGCCGCTGCAAGATGATTCTTGCCCGTGCCTGGCGCGCCGCTGAACACGAAGCTGGCGAACCCGCCGCCGCCAAAGTTCTGCGCATAGCTTTTCGCCATGCTGAATGCCTGCCGTTGTTCAGGGCTGGAAACCTTGTAGTTTGCAAACGAGCAGCTGCGGTGAAGCGCCTGGATGCCGGCACGACCGAAGATTTTTTCTGCCCGGTTACGCTGGTTAAGTTTGTTGATTTCATCGCAGCGCTTACGACCTTCCTCCTCCTGCCATGCCTGCCACTCAGCTACGCTGGTGAACTTCGGCGTAACAGTTTCTGGGATGATTCGCTTCAGACGCTCAAGCGCGCCACCAGTACCGATCATGTTTTTCATCGTTACCCCCTGAAACCATCTGGAATATTTTTGCCAGGCTGCGAAATCTCGTTCACATCCCGGGCAGCTTTACGACTCTGGAAGCCGAACTTTGGCTTGAACAGGCCCTGATATCCGTTTGCAATGCTGGTGTTAATGACTTCGACAGGGTCAAAGCCTTCATCCAGGCAATCCTTCAGGAGCTTGAAAGCTTTGGTGACGGTCAGTTCGGTTTTGATGGCTTTGCCAGACTGTTGGCGATAAGCCACCCATTCCTCCCAGGACGATGAATTCAGCCATTCAGGAACTGGAATACTCAGTGGGTCAAACTTCACTTTCCCCTTTGGGGGATTAAAGGGGGTTAGATCTTTTATATTTGTCTTTGGAAGAATGTCTTTGGTGTTCCCTGTTTCCGGGGATACCTTTCCCTGTTTTTGGGGATAACTATCCCCGTTTTCAGGGATGGTTTGAGGTGGGTTTTCCCCATCCCCTTTTTCAGGGATAACCATCCCTTTTTTCAGGGATAACCATCCCTGTTTCCGAGGAATGTAGATATTGTCTTCGGGGATGGTAATAACCAATGCAAATACTTCAGCAACCGGAAATTCAACCGGACACTTTGTGCAATTGGGCTTAATGTAGGCCCATTTGTCTAGGCTGGTATTGATCCCTATGTATCTTGTTTGCCCGATACGGCGCAGGGTAATGATGTTCCGATAGGCAAGACTCAGCACGGCTTCGGATACGTGTTTTACCTTCAGCGTGGTTTTATCCGCAATGAGGCTGTTAGCGATCCGGTCTGTTTTTTTTGACCAGCCATACGTCAGCCGGACAATCGCATTCAGAACACGGAACTCACGCCCCGACAGCTCGACGATACACAAGGCGTCCTGGATCTGATTGGCTAAGCGAAGATAGCCTTTTTCCAGATCGGCCATGCGACTCTCCTGATGCGCCGGAAGAGGCGCAGGGAATTTGAATATTTCAGCGGTGTTTGACATACTGCTCTCCGCAATTACGCACAGTTTTTGCACCTGAAAGCCGTTGGTGTTCGAGCACCTCGGCTTTCGCCATTTTTGAACCTGTCATACTGCCCCCAGCATCGACGTTACGATTGTCATCAGTGGGCCAACCTGATCCGGCATCAGCCGAAACAGGCTTGCTATCCCCTCACTCACCTCCTTCAGTTTTTGATGCTCAGGTGCGCCCAGCAGCACCGCCTGCTTTGCTTCCGCACACTCCTTCATTGCTGCCGCTATGCGCGACATTGTGTCCTCCTGCGGCGCCAGGCGGGTACGGAACTCCAGCGGGAGAACGGCCATGATTGCCGGTGTCAGTAAACGGACGTTTTCAGCTGCGTACTCCGTCTCGCCATCCAGCCAGCGAAAAATCTTCTGCATCTGCCGGGCCGGTTCAGTCGGTATTTCCAGCCCTTCACCACCAACGCGATGCCACTCTTCAGCTATCAGTGCGGCCACAAATTCACGACTGCGACAGTCAGCTGCCCAGGCGCGAACGGCGGAACGGACAGCCGCCGGGCCCGGTATTTTTTCGCCTTTTACCTGATTTCGGTAAATCACTGCCTCAGGTTTAAAGGCGTTATTCTCTTGATACCTAAGTGATTGCGTCTGCATTGCTTTCCCTTTCGTGGTTTCACCATGAATATGGTGATTAAAGAGTTATTGGTGGAAGAACATCGTCAATGCCCACTGCGGCACCATGCCGATTGAGCACTGCAACGATTTTTCTGCATTGCTCAACGCTCAGGCTTCGTCTGCCATTTTCGTAATGACAAATCGCGCCTGTTGTCAGGTCGAGTTCACTCGCCATCTGGCGCTGTGTTAAGCCAACACGTTGGCGTATGTTTCGAAGGTTGTTCATTGGTCCTCCTTAAGAGACAAACTTAATATACAAATTGTATTCATATCATGCAAGACAAAATATACGTTTTGTGTCTCGCAGAAAAATATACAACTTGTATCATTTGGGGTATGACTATGAAATGGTACGAATTAGCTAAGTCCCTCATGAAAAGGGACGGCATCACTCAAGAGCAATTAGCGGAGCACCTTGGTATCACCAAAGGTGCCGTTAGCCATTGGCTAAACGCCAGAAGGGAACCCAGTATTCAGGAGATCGCAAAAATACTGAGGTTCTTAGGTAAAAAATCTTTTTCTGTTGGCGCTGACGGTTCAATCATTGATGAGAACCTCGGTGGTGACATTGCCTACGTTGGGCCTTACAAGCCAGGAAACAAATATCCAGTGCTCAGTAGCGTGCAGGCCGGAGCATGGAGCGAAGCGATTGAAGCTTACACCCTAAAAGACATTGATTTATGGCTAGAATCTGATGTCCATATTCAGGGGGAGGCATTCTGGCTTTACGTTGACGGTGACTCTATGACCGCTCCCGCTGGTTTAAGTATTCCTGAAGGTACTTACGTCCTTTTCGATACTGGCCGGGAAGCAGTAAATGGAAGTTTAGTTATCGCTAAACTTTCCGATTCCAACGAAGCAACCTTCAAAAAATTGGTGATCGATGGTGGGTTGCGCTACTTAAAAGGACTTAACCCACAATGGCCAATTGTGCATATCAATGGTAATTGTCGAATCATTGGAGTAGCGGTAGAAACTAAATTGCGTCTTATATAATTAGAATAATAGATTTTTATCATGTCTTTATGTTAGAAATCCTAGAAAAATCAATAAACTAATATTAATACTGAAAGGGATGAATCATGCTTGCAAAAGCTTTGCAATTTTGTGCTTTATTATTTATTTTTAACTCCTCACTAGTCTTCGCCGTCTCGCCTTATGACGACGACTTAAGAGCCATGTCTGGCGATCTTCGTGCAATGATAATGCAGGCTGAAAAGATAAAGAATTCTCAGGAAGCGAATAATTTGGCTAATAACTTATTTGAGTTATCTAAAAGATTGCATCGACTTGAAGAGGAAGCTGGAAGCGCAAATAACTACCTAGCACAGCAGGGCAAACCAAGCGATAAAGGCCTTGAATTTGCTCAGAACATTTCTAAGTCATTGGATTTGTCCCAACGTCTTTTAACATCATATATGTATACGATGGATCAAAAATTCTTGAACCTATCTAAAAAACAAGCGACCTTTTCACGTGAGATGCTCGCTAGCCAATAAAATTTTGGCCTGGGATAGCCAGGCTTTCACGTCACAATCTCTACCCCCTCCATTTAGATTTTTGCTGATCTAAGCTAAATCAATTTCCTTACCCTAATTCCTTCAGCATCTACGATGCTCATCCTGCAGATGACGTTCTCACAAGCATCTTAACCAATAAATAAATACCTATATAATACAAAGCGTTACCTATTTTCGCGCTTTTGGTATACATTTCGTATTGCATTGATTGGATACGTTTTGTATATTCAGTCCATCACAACGAAACAGCTTCGCGCACAGGTTTCATTAACGTTCTGACGCCGGGAAAGACCGGGAGGATGAGTTGGAAGTAACTCATAACAACGAGCAGTACAAAGTCACACCGCTGGCCAATGGCTCGCTCTGGCGTCTGACATCAATCAAACACCCTCGCGAGTCAGTTGTTCTGAACCGCAAGCAAATGAGTGTCGCAGGTCTGCTTGAACTGATGTCTTCAAGCTCCACCATAGACCTTAACAAAGCCCGTGCGGCTCAAAACAAAATCGTGATTGCCCGCTTCCTGGGTGATGCACACATGTGGCATCAGGCTGTTCAGGAATACGGCCAAGCAACGGGAGCAAAACCATGAGTACCTTGTTCGCATTAGTTCTGACGATCGGCATGACCAACGGTGATTTTCAGGATGTGGTTCTGGGCGTCTACGAAAGTCAGCAGGCATGCGAAGCAGCTGCTGTTGAGCAGAAGGTTGCGGGAGTGTGCTTTGAAGTCGAACGCATTGTCCGGGCTGGCGAACAGCCAGTTGGTTACAACGCGAATTTGTGAAAGGAGTGATTTGTGGAAATCAAATGCGGTTATTGCAGCAAACCAGTGAAGCCTGAAGAGGTAGTGAAGAGCACCCTGCTCTATCGCCACGGCGCGCAGCTGGCGCGCAAAGAACACGATTATTGCTCTGAGCAGTGCGCAGAGCATCACCAGATGGCAAACGAGCCATAACGTAAAAACCCGCCGAAGCGGGCCTGTACGTCCGGTGCCACCAACCAAAGTACACCGGAAATTACCAAAACCAATGAATACCCAATGGGCGCTATCAATGGCTCGGGGATCTTACATCCAAAAATGAGGATCTGACATGGAATTTTTCAATCTGCTTAAAGCCAGTCAGAAGTCTGGCAAGAAGGATGCAGTGATTTGGTTCACTGCGAAAAGTGCAGCGCGCGCCAATCTCCAGCTCGATGTGGCGCTTGAAGAAGCAGGCATTGAAGAAACCGGCCGCGGTAAAGATTACGCAAAACCGATCCGCACCGATTTTCCGGTAGTTAACGACCTGCCTGAGGAAGGCGCAGTGGATTACACCTGGTGCGAACGATATGAACTGGCCGAAGATGGCCGCACATGGCAGCAGAAAGCCGGCAAGGCGTCGGCAGATGAATTTCACCCTGCTTCTGAAGATACCGTCGTGGCTGATAACGCTGAAGTACTGCTTGGAAACCGCTCTGGTGCCGTTCGCCTGGCTGTTCACCTTCTTAACGACAAATACCTTACCCATATCAGCAAAGAGCAGCAAATGACTGCCAGCGAACTGTCTATGGATGAAAGCAACCTCTACATGCAGAACCTGTTGCTGGCCAAAGCAGAAGCACCGGGGTTTACGGATTTGTCAGTGCATGCCGAGTGGAAGCTGGTGCAGGCGGTTAAATCTGTTTTCCCCCAGGATGCCGACCACGACCCCGTGCTTATTTGTGAATTCATGACGGACTGGATCCAGGCTGAACCAGAGGCGCGTAATCAGATGGTTGAAGACTGGCTAAGTGCAAAGTCTGAGGACGGTACTTCGGAAGATTTTAGCAGCGACGTTGAAGAGGCTATGCAGTGGCCGGTTGCCCAATTGCCGTTTCGCAATTTACTTCTGTCCCAGTTCATCGTCGATGAGTTTACTCACCACGTCACTGCAGAACAGCGCAAAGAAATCTCCGCGCTGGAACTGGACATGGACAACAGTTATATCCAGAACATGCTGCTGGCGTCTGAAAACGCTGACGGTATGAAAAAACTGTCTACCAACGATGTCTGGAAATACACCCAGGCAATCAAAGCGGTCTTCCCTCAGGATAAACGCCATGAGCTGGGGTCGGTGGTCGCCTTCACAAAAGCCTGGCTGGGTACACACCATATAGACCGCGGGTTGCTCGTTAAGGAGTGGGCCGCCGGTAAACGTATCTCCGCTATTCAACGTACCGATGCTGGCACAACTGCTGGCGGCGGCATCACGACTGATCGTAATTCCGATTACGTCCACACGCTGGACACGCTGGATGTCGAAATTGCTGCGGCAACTATGCCTATGGACTTCGACATCTACAACATTCCTGGCGGGATCTATCGTCGGGCAAAAGAAATCGTATCCACCAAAGAAAGCCCGTTCAAAGAATGGTCTGCGGTGCTGCGCAAAACGCCCGGCATTCTAGATTATTCCCGCGCAGCAATTTTCGCCGTTATCAGAAGCGCTCATCCTGAGCATTACAAATCCTCAGGTCGTTTGAGCGGTTACATAAACGCCAACCTTACCGAAACTGATCACACCAAGCCAACCGCCGAAACCCTCGCGGCCGCCCGCCAGATTGATAGTGCAGCAGTGGTTGCAGGAGTTATTCAGGGTACCGAACCGGTTGAGAGCCTCGATAAGCTGGACACTGGATTTGCTGTAGTTGGGAAAATGGCGGTAGAGGCTGCCAGTAAACCTGAGGCGGTGACCACAACAAAATCAGACGTCGCCAACCTTGGCGCCGGCATTTTCTCCATCGACAACCTGATGGGCCAGCAATCCACCACCAGCACCACCACTAAATCAGAAGAGGCTACCGACAATGTGCAGATGGAAACGACTGTCCAGGTCGAAAGCGAAGCTGGTAGCGCGGTATCAGCAGGCCAGAGCGTTGATGAGTCTGGTACAGAAACAGCTACCCTGACAGCCAAAGAGATTCTGGCTCCGGTCGGCGAAATGCTGGCATCTGCGATGGCGAAATTCGATCAGGCCGAAGAGTTGCAGGATGCCACTACCGAACCTGAACCTGAATACCCGGCCTATTTCGAACCGGGCCGTTATGAAGGCCTGCCGAATAACGTCTACCACGCAGCCAATGGTATCAGCAGCACACAGGTAAAAGACGCCCGTGTCAGCCTGATGTATTTCAACGCGCGCCACGTCGCCAAAACCATCGCCCGCGAGCAGTCCAAAGTGCTGGATATGGGAAACCTGGTGCATGCGTTGGCACTGCAACCGGAAAATCTGGATGCTGAATTCAGCGTTGAACCGGTTATCCCTGAGGGTGCGTTTACCACCACGGCGACGCTGCGCGAGTTCATTGATGCACACAATGCCAGACTGGCACCGCAGTTAAGCGGTGACGACATCAAAGCCCTGCTGGAAGAGCATAACGCCACGCTGCCCGCTCCGGTGCCAATGGGGTCATCTGTTGAAGAGACTGGACAGAGCTACATGTCTCTGCCAGCCGAATTCCAGCGCATTGAGGCAGACCAGAAACAGACAGCTGCAGCGATGAAAGCCTGCATCAAAGAGTACAACGCCACCCTGCCCGCGCCGGTGAAAACCAGCGGTAGCCGTGATGCTCTCCTTGAGCAACTGGCGATTATCAACCCTGACCTGGTTGCACAGGAAGCTCAGAAGCCCGCGCCGCTGAAAGTGTCCGGTACTAAAGCGGACCTGATTCAGGCAGTGAAGTCCGTGAAACCGGATGCGGTATTCGCTGACGAACTGCTGGATGCGTGGCGCGACAACCCGGATGACAAGATTCTGGTGACCCGCGCGCAGCTGGCGACGGCCCAGGCCATTCAGGATGCCCTGCTGTCACACCCGACTGCCGGTAAGTTCTTAACTCATCCTAACCGCGCTGTTGAGACGAGCTATTTCGGCATCGATGATGAAACCGGTCTCGAAATCCGTGTTCGCCCTGACCTTGAAATTGACATGAGCGGTGTACGCATCGGCGTTGACCTCAAAACCATCAGCATGTGGAACGTCAAGCAGTCTGGCCTGCGGGCGAAGCTGCACCGCGAGATTATCGACCGCGATTACCACCTGAGCGCATCCATGTACATGAACACCGCGGCGCTTGACCAGTTCTTCTGGATTTTCGTCAACAAAGACGAGGGTTATCACTGGATAGCCATCGTCGAGGCCAGCCCGGAACTGATTGAGCTGGGCGCGCTGGAATACCAGACCACCATGCGTTCAATCGCAAACGCTTTTGATACTGGCGAATGGCCAGCTCCGGTGACTGAAGATTACGCCGATGAGCTTACTGATTACGACCTGCGCCGCCTTGAATTTCTGCGCACTCTGGCAAATGCATAAGGGGATCAACCATGGAAAACACGAACATCATCACCACCGAACAGCAGGCACCAAACACTATCTCTGCCAGCAATGCCATTTTCAACGTCCAGGCGCTGGGCCAGTTAACAGCATTCGCCAACCTTATGGCTGATTCTCAGGTCACTGTCCCTGCACACCTTGCAGGTAAACCCGCTGATTGCATGGCTATCGTAATGCAGGCCATGCAGTGGGGCATGAATCCCTATGCGGTCGCGCAGAAAACCCACCTGGTAAACGGCGTTCTTGGCTATGAAGCCCAGCTGATAAACGCAGTTATTGCCAGCTCCAGTGCCATCCGTGGACGCTTCCATTATCGCTATGGCGGTGAATGGGAGCGCTGCACACGGACCCGCGAAGTCACCAAAGAAAAAAATGGCAAGAACGGTAAATACCAGGTAACTGAGCGCGTTCGCGACTGGACTGACGAAGATGAAATTGGGCTCTATGTTGAGGTCGGGGCCATCTTGCGCGGTGAAAGCGAAATCACCTGGGGTGAACCCATTTACCTGTCTGGCGTGGCCACGCGTAATTCTCCGTTATGGGTCTCGAATCCTAAACAGCAGATCGCCTATCTCGGCGTCAAATACTGGGGCCGCCTGTACTGTCCTGAAGTCATTCTGGGTGTTTACAGCCCGGATGAGGTTGAGGCACGTACTGAACGTGAGATTAACCCTGAATTAAGCCAGCGCATGTCGGTTAAGGAGATCACCTCAGAAGTGGAATCAGCTGCCAAAGGACAGGAGTCCGCAGTAAACATCGATGTGATGGCAGACGACTTCCGCGACCGTATTGATGCTGCCCAGGATGTCGACAACGCCAAAGCGGTGCGTGCTGATATCGAATCGCAGAAGGTCGTACTCGGTACCGCGCTGTTTACTGAGCTGAAGAACAAGGCAGTTAAACGTTATTACCTGGTGGATGCTCGCAATAATGTTGAAGCGGCTATCAACTCCCTGCCGAACCCTGGCGAACCGGGCGCCACCGAGCAATTTGCCGAAGCCGAGAAAATTCTGGCATCAGCCAAACGTCACCTCGGCGATGAGCTGTACGAAAAATACAGCGTCAATCTGCTGGATCTGAAACCTGAATACGTGGGCTAAGGGACATGGGAGGGGAAACCCTCCCATGCCTAGGAGGAACTATGGGCTGGAGTATTGAAGAACTTGAGATCCTGGCGCGGAACAACAACAAAGTGGTTGCCGAACTGACCGGGCGCAGCGTGGATGAGGTGGCCGAACGCCGTCTGCTGCGAAATATCGAAGCTAACTGCTGGGATAAATACGACCCGGAGCGTACAGCATGAAAGAGCGCGGAATGATTTTTAACGCCGAGATGGTGCGCGCCATTCTCGACGGCAGGAAGACTCAGACGCGGCGGATTATCCAGTCAGCGGCCAAAAATATGCAGGCACGCGGTCACGAGGTTATCTCTCACCGTGCCCCTGGCGACAAATGGTATGGAAACCACGTTTATTCCATGCGCGATCGAAGCGGTGTATGGCAGGACTTCACCAACGAGGAATTTCTAGCTAAATGCACGTTCGGCCAGCCCGGCGATCACATCTGGGTGCGCGAGACTTTCGGCGATTGTGGGGATCGGCTTGTTTACCGTGCTGATATTGACGACGGGGCTAAATGCAAAGTGAAGCGCTGGACGCCATCAATTCACATGCCGCGTTGTGCTTCCCGCATCACGCTGGAGATTACCGACGTGCGCGTGGAACGACTGAACGATATTAGCCAGAAGGATGCAATTGCAGAGGGCGCGCCGCCGAGTCATCCGTCTATCGACTCGGTATCCCAGCAGTTTGGTTACCCCGATTTTTCCCGGTCATGGTTCGGCCAGACATGGCAGTACATCTATGGCGAAGAAAGCTGGCAGGCCAATCCGTGGGTATGGGTTATTGAGTTTAAGCACATTGAAGGAGATGACCGTGCGGCTGATTAACCGTGGCAATCAACAATCACCGCTGGCGCGCCAGGCATGCGACATCGCACTGGCCGCCCACCATCAAAGATACGGCGACTATGGACGCAGCAAGATGAAAGAGACGTATACGGTGAGGGTAGAAGGCGTGAAGGTTTGGGTGGAGGTGGTGAACCGCAAGGCGAGCTATGTGGCCACGGCAATGACAGGCATGCGCCGCCTGCGTGCCCTTCCCGGCCAGGTGTCCTGATAAAGAATTATCAAACGGCCCCGGTTGGGGCCCTTGGAGAATGAAGATGAGCAAAGCACCGAACAAATTTGAACTGATGAGCACTAAAGACATCTGCGGGCAGCTGTGTATTTCCTCACGTACACTCGAACGCTACAGGAAAAGATCTCCACACGAGAATCCATTTCCAGAGCCCGATTGCGCTTACATGGGTGGCCCCAATAAATGGCTAAGAACCAAAGTCACCGCCTGGCAGATAAAAGAGATGTCCAGGACTACACGCAAACCTATGTCTCACTTAAACCTCACGCGTGATGATAAAGGCCGTCTCACCCGGCCTGACGCGGCGTGAACTCCAGAATGTCGGGCTCGACGATGCTCATAAGTCGGGCCCACCACTTACCGTATGCCTCTCTCATTTCCTCAATATAAGTATGTTTGTCGTAGACCGACCACACCCCAGGCAGTTTATGACCGAGCATCATTTCAGCGATATGCGGCTCAGTTAGCTCTGAGAAATTCGTTCGCGCAGTCCTGCGTAGGTCGTGAATAGTAAAGTGTGGGACCTGCTCGTTATAAGCCTTCAGCATGAACTTAACCAGGTTGCTGCTGATACTCATATGGAAGCCTTCACTCATCGGCTTGCTTTCATATTTTGAAAAAACAAAGCGGCCTGGCGCCAGCTCGATCGCTCTCCTGAGCATCGGGAGCATTTCGGGGATGATAGGACGTATAATCGGCTTCTTGCTCTTCCTTCCTGTTTTGTGGTTTTCCCACGGTACCGTCCAGACTCCCTCCTCAAAATCAAAATGCCCAGTCTCAGCCTGCCGGAGCTCCCCGACCCTACAGGCCCAAAGAAGCGACAATTTATAGAGGATCTTGTTTCGCTCAATAAGGCGGGAATCCTCTATCGCGCGCCAGACAATAGCCAGTTCTTTCCGGTCAAGTGTTCGCTCGCCCATCTGTTTCTGTATGCCAAAGTCACGACCAGACATTTCAGACAGGGGATTAAAGTCCAGAAGCTGTCGTTTCACCGCCCAGGAATAACACTGACGCCCATTACTGATTACGCGACGAGTGATCTCGCTGTATCCCTGAGCCAGCCTATCAAGAACAGTAAGCCAGTTGTGAAGTGTCAGCTGATGCGCCGGGTATTTTCCGAGCTTGGGGAAAACGTGTAGCTCAAATGTTCGCAGAATTTGCCCGGCCGTTTCTTTCTGAATGCATACCATTGAATGCCATTCACGGAAAAGCTCTTCGAAAGAATACTGGCTATTAATTTTGGCTTTATCGAGGTTCTGCCGAATTCTTGGGTTTTCGCCACGGGCAAGAATAGCGGCCCACTTAGCTACTTCATCGCGCGCGGCTTTTAATCCGAACTCCGGGTAGCTGCCGATCGTCATCTTGTCCTGTTTGCCCAGGAAGCGGAATCGGTAGAAAAAAGTAACGGTACCCTTTTTAGAGATGCGTACCCACAGACCATCTCGGTCTGCCTTTTCTTCAACTTTGTCTCGTTCGCGCCCCAGGCACGACTTAAGATAACTATCTGAAATAGCCATAATTTTTCCCTGAGTGTGTCCATCAGGACGGGGAGTTATGTGTCCATCATAGGATATGGACGCACTGGTGGACACAAAAACTATGACTTATGATGTCGCAGGTTGACTGTACATGCAAACAGTATTGTTTTTGGAAAGGCTGATTTGATAGGGATCTTGAGGGGATTTTGTCGGAGGTTTGCGGAGGCTGGCGGGGTATCAATTATCGATGTGAGCAATGATCGAAAAGTTACGTATATTCTTCATATAGGGAGATTTTTTGCCTTACGAATTACTAAGAGGCCGCTGTTCTGAGCCTGACGTCAAAAGTCTGAAACGCCGCATTCTACACTACAACGACAATGCGGGGAAATGCTCAAACGGTTAACAAATTCGCCTTTGCACTTCCCCGATTAAGACGGGATATTAACTAACGACTTTCGGCGGAAGGATCCTCGACACGCACCATATCAGGCGGCAAACCTACGCTGATAATAACGGGCTGCCAGTCATTACGTGCGGCGAGTTTTTGTGAGGCGCTTCGGGCAAGTAAGAAACCCCCTACCCCGCCGAGGAGAGCGCCGCAAAGTGTTGCCAGGTCCTGATTAAATAAGGTCTGAAAGAGCGCGGCCATGATGAACAACCCCACCAGCGGGGACATGTAAACCAGCAGCGCGGAGCCAAGCAGACTCCCTTCACCAATGCCCAACTCAACCTTTTGCCCTTTTACTAATGGCTGATCGCAAGGTATAGCGATGGTATGCACCATTTGCGGGCCAAGCTTGTTCAGGACACGTGTTCCACATCCTGAACGAGAAGAGCAACTTTTGCAGGACGTTTTCACATCACAGGAGACCAGGGCCTGCCCCTTGCTCCATGACACGACCGTTGCCCACTCTTTAATCATTGTGCCGCCTTATACTTAATGCTGTCGGCAATACGTTTCGCCGTTTGCGGGGGAAGTTCGCCCACTATCGTAATCTCATTATTATCACGCACGGTCGTGCTCACCGTGCGACGGCCGGTGCGTAACATCTGGTCGGTGCTGTTTTGACTGGCGCGATTAAGGTTCACGGAGAAGCTGAATAGACCATCCGAATAGAGGCGCGATTCCACCGGCATATTAACAGTAGGCAGTTGCCGACGACTGCTGGATATTTCAACGAACCCCTGCGGCACCCAGGAAGGCGCCCAGTTAAAGGTCACTTTATCACCCGTCGGCACGGAGAGCAGCGGCGGCAGATTGGCATTCGCCAGGGTTTGCATGTTATTTGCCACCTGGGCGTTCACGCTGTAGGCAATAACCCGAAACTGCTCCAGCGTCTCGCCATCGCGATCGAGAAGATCCACACGCATAGGTAAACGGGTTTCTGCATCCATCCAGACGATGTAGCTATAGCGCGTTCCGTCCCGCGCCACCACGCGAATCACCTCGCAGAGACGATCCGCAATACGCGTACGGCCTACAGAGATAAAATCGTAGTACGGAGAGAGGCGTTTAAAATCGGTATAAACCAGCGAAGGCAATGAATCGACAATGTAATCGCCGTTCAGCGTGAAGGGCTCAAGGCCTGGCTCGAAATAGCTAATCTCGTTTCCACGCTGGACCACTTCCCGACGAGGACCATCCAGTTGCAACAGTTGCGCAAGCAGCTGATTGTTAACACGAGCATGGCGGTAGCGTAATGACTCCACCCCTTGCTTGCTCATGCTGATAAAGGACAGTTCATAATTGAGTGACTGGCTCGCCACGTTCATTTGCTGCAACAACGCCCCGGACGTAGTATCTGCCGAGGCGTTGCTGGAGAAGAACAGGCCTGCTGCCACAAAAGACATGGCACACCAAAGTTGCTTCATTACTGCGATTGAGTTCCTAACGTTTGATTTCCTGGCACTTGCACAGCGGCTTGCTGCGTTTGCGCTTGTTCAAACTTAAGCTGTTCGGAGTGCAGGCGACGCTGCAGTTCATAGTCCTGAAGCATCGCATTAATACGGCGGCGCTGCTCCTGAACCTGCTGCTGCTGGCCAACATCGGCGGTCGCATCAGCCGGTACACCCAGGCTGACCGGGCTGGCTTTACCCATCATCGGCATCGTGTTAAACACGGGCGCGTCAGGCTGTTGGGTGGAATCGGTCTGCCCATTATAGTGTTGCACACCAACGATCACGGCAAGCGACACGCATGCTGCTACGCCCATTTGAGTAAGCTGAGCGGCCCAGGGACGCACTTTCGACCAAAAGGGCATTTTCTGCCACTCCTGCGGTGCCGGTTGTGCTTCCGGTATCAGTGGGGTTGCCTGATGAGCAGGTTCATTTTCAATCGCGGCCATTACCCGGGCTGAGATATCGAAGTGGAGAACATCCGCGGTGTCACCACGCAGGGTGTCACGGATGAGATGGTAACTCTCCCAGGTTTTCTGCATTTCTGGAGAGTGAGAAAGCTCTACGAGTAACTCGCTATCCAGCGTTTCACCATCCATTAAAGCGGAAAGTTTTTCTTTCTGCATGCCTAATACCTTTTCCAGTATCCCGCTATCATCAACGCCTGATAAGCGGTTGAACTTTATTATCAATAGCTTCCCGCGCACGAAAAATACGTGAACGCACTGTACCTACCGGGCAATCCATGATGACCGCTATCTCTTCATAGCTAAGTCCATCCAGCTCCCGTAACGTAATTGCCATGCGTAAATCTTCGGGGAGCGACTCAATGGTACGGAAAACTATTTGTCTCAGTTCCTCTGACAACATTAAGTTCTCAGGGTTCGAAATTTCTTTCAGCGCACCGCCACTTTCGAAATTTTCTGCTTCGATAGCATCCACATCGCTTGATGGTGGCCTGCGCCCCTGAGCAACCAGATAATTTTTTGCTGTATTCACTGCAATACGATACAGCCAGGTATAAAAAGCACTATCTCCCCGGAATGAATCCAGCGCACGGTAGGCTTTTATGAATGATTCTTGTACAACATCAGGTACATCACCCGATGGTACATAACGGGACACCAGACTCGCCACTTTATGCTGGTAGCGCACCACCAGTAAGTTAAACGCCTTCTGATCTCCTTTCTGGACCCGCTCAACAAGGACCTGATCCGTTAACTGCTCGCTCATCCGAGGTAAAGTCTCCCCAAAACCAATTTCCACGCGTAAAAGAAACGCCACTCCATTACTGCAATATGAGCAAGCAGCTAATTAGAGGGTAGGCACATTGAAAAGTTCCGTTACGCCTTTGTTTTTGTTTCATTCTGCAGACTTTTCATTATGTCTCATTATAAGTCTACAAACGCCGAACGCTGTAGTTATGCACATAAAAGTACGCACGACCGGCAGAGAGTAACGCAATACCATCTTTATTTCACCACCTAATCCATCCCGCCTGGTTTTATTGCCAGCCTCCCCCTTTCAGGTCGGTTACAAAGCCTTTCGGTTTAGCCTGCGTTACAAACCATAAAAAAAACGTACATCATGGCTATTTGTAGTGCTATGCTGCTGCCACATTGTTTAGTAAATTAAACACACGCTATGAATAAACCTTCTGAACTCTCCTGCGATGTGCTGGTTATCGGTAGTGGTGCCGCTGGCCTCTCCGTCGCTCTGCGTCTTGCAGAACACCACTCCGTGATCGTTTTAAGTAAAGGGCCGGTGAGCGAAGGCTCAACCTTTTACGCGCAAGGCGGTATCGCAGCGGTATTTGATGACACTGACAGCGTTGAATCCCATGTTGAGGACACGCTAATTGCCGGAGCGGGCATTGTCGATCGCCCCGCAGCCGAGTTTGTCGCAAGTCATGCGCGCCCGTGCGTTCAGTGGCTTATTGACCAGGGCGTGCTATTTGATACGCAGATCGATGCTAACGGTGGAGAAAGTTATCACCTGACGCGTGAAGGAGGTCACAGCCATCGTCGCATTCTTCACAGCGCTGATGCCACAGGAAAAGCGGTAGAAACGACGCTTGTGAGCAAAGCGCTCAGCCATCCTAATATTCATATTCTCGAACGCAGTAACGCCGTTGATCTCATCGTTTCCGACAAAATCAGCTTGCCCGGTACGCGTCGCGTTGTCGGGGCGTGGATATGGAACCGTAATAAAGAGAGGGTGGAGACCTGCCACGCCAAAGCCGTGGTGCTGGCGACAGGCGGTGCCTCAAAAGTGTATCAGTACACCACCAACCCGGATATCGCCTCTGGCGATGGGATTGCGATGGCATGGCGTGCAGGCTGTCGGGTTGCCAACCTGGAATTTAACCAGTTTCACCCCACCGCTCTGTTCCACCCGCAGGCGAGAAATTTTCTGCTGACAGAGGCACTGCGTGGTGAAGGTGCGCATCTAAAGCGCCCCGATGGGACCCGTTTTATGCCCGATTTTGACGAGCGAGAAGAACTGGCTCCGCGTGATATCGTTGCACGCGCCATCGATCATGAAATGAAGCGGCTTGGTGCCGACTGCATGTATCTTGATATCAGCCACAAACCCAAGGATTTTGTTCGCCAATATTTCCCGATGATTTATGAGAAATTACTCGGCCTTGGTATTGATCTGACCAAAGATAGTGTCCCTATTGTGCCGGCAGCGCATTACACCTGCGGCGGGGTGATGGTCGATGAGCATGGTCAGACGGACATAGAGGGGTTGTATGCCATCGGCGAAGTCAGTTACACCGGCCTGCACGGCGCAAACCGCATGGCCTCGAATTCGCTGCTCGAATGCCTGGTTTACGGCTGGTCTGCTGCAGAGGATATCGCCCGACGCATGCCCCATGTTCGTGCCACTGCCTCTCTGCCCGCCTGGGATGAAAGCCGCGTTGATGATGCTGACGAGCGGGTCATTATTCAACATAACTGGCACGAGCTGCGGCTATTTATGTGGGATTACGTGGGTATCGTTCGCACAACAAAAAGGCTTGAGCGCGCCCTGAGGCGCATCACTCTGCTGCAACAAGAGATAGATGAGTATTACGCCCATTTCCGCGTATCGAATAATTTGCTGGAACTGCGTAACCTGGTCCAGGTTGCCGAACTGATTGTCCGCTGCGCCATGCAACGCAAAGAGAGTCGTGGCTTACACTACACGCTGGATTACCCGGATATGCTGCCTGAATCCGGGCCAACGGTACTGGCGCCGCGCAACTACATGAATAGATAAAACGCCTGGGTTAATGCGGTGTAGCTGTCAGAATAGCGCTGATCTGCACCGCGAATCACCAGCCTGTCGGTAAAGCACTCACCGGGCGCAGGGGAAAACGCCAGCATCACCCGGTGAGGCAGCCGCACTTCATATTCGGTCACGTCTGTGCGTAAGCGCAGATGCCAGCCCATACTCAGCGCCTTCGCCGTAAAGGCGTCACTGACATCTACCGGTAAAATAACGCAAAAAAAGCCCTCTTCCGTAATAAGCGTTGCCGCGCATTCAAGCAGTGAATGATGATTCAGCGTGGTGGTGTAGCGCGCCTGCTCGCGCTGCGGCGTGGCACACTCTACTCCCTGCTCATAATAAGGCGGGTTGCTGACAATGAGATCGTAACGCGCCGTTTGCCCCTCGGCCCAGGTCATGACATCAGCATGATGCACCACCAGCCGGGAGGGCCACGGAGAAGCCAGTGCATTATCTCTCGCCTGAGACGCTGCGTCCTCTTCGAGCTCGATGGCGTCAATCACAACATTTTCAGCAGTACGCTGTGCAATCATCAGCGAAATCAGACCGCTTCCGGCACCAATATCAAGAATCCGTTTCGCACGGGAGACGGGGGACCATGCACCGAGTAAGATACCATCGGTACCGACTTTCATGGCGCAACGATCGTGTGCAACGAAGAACTGTTTAAACGTGAAGCCATCACGGCGCAGGTGAGCCTTTGGCTGGGGCATCTTTACAACCTCAATACGGAAACAGACGTAGCATAGGGTAAAGCGAAGCGCTGGAAAAGGAATAAGCAGACAAACAGATGAAGATTGCAGCCGTAACGTCTATAATCGGCGCCCCACACAGAGGTAGATAATGACTGTAACGACTTTTTCCGAACTCGAACTTGACGAAAGCCTGCTGGAATCTCTCCAGGAAAAAGGCTTCACACGCCCGACTGCCATCCAGGCTGCCGCTATTCCGCCTGCGCTTGAGGGGCGTGATGTTCTCGGTTCCGCACCGACAGGGACGGGGAAAACGGCGGCATATTTGCTGCCCGCGTTGCAGCATCTGCTGGATTTTCCGCGTAAAAAATCTGGCCCGCCACGTATTTTGATCCTGACGCCAACCCGTGAGCTGGCGATGCAGGTTGCCGACCATGCCCGCGAACTCGCGAAGCATACTCACCTGGATATCGCGACCATCACTGGCGGCGTTGCCTATATGAACCACGCCGAAGTGTTCAGTGAGAACCAGGATATTGTGGTGGCAACCACGGGGCGTTTGCTGCAATACATTAAAGAAGAGAATTTTGACTGCCGGGCTGTTGAAACGCTGATTCTGGATGAAGCGGATCGCATGCTCGACATGGGTTTTGCTCAGGACATCGAACACATTTCCGGTGAAACACGCTGGCGTAACCAGACCATGCTCTTCTCCGCCACGCTCGAAGGCGAAGCCATCAAAGACTTTGCTGAACGCCTGCTCAAAGAGCCTGCTGAAGTATCCGCTACGCCATCCACCCGTGAACGCAAGAAAATCCACCAGTGGTATTACCGTGCTGATAACTACGAGCATAAACTTGCGTTGCTCAAGCACCTGCTGAAACAAGACGATGCAACCCGTACGATCGTTTTTGTCCGTAAACGTGAGCGAGTGCATGAGCTGGCCTCTCAATTGCGTTCTGCAGGCATCGATAACTGTTATCTTGAAGGTGACATGCCGCAGGTGAAACGCACCGAAGGGATTAAACGCCTGACTGAAGGTCGCGTGAATGTCCTTGTGGCCACTGACGTGGCGGCGCGCGGTATCGACATCCCTGAAGTAAGCCATGTGATTAACTTTGACATGCCGCGCAGCGGAGATACCTACCTCCACCGTATCGGTCGTACAGGACGTGCTGGCCTAAAAGGTACGGCTATTTCTCTGGTTGAAGCCCATGACTATCTCCTGCTGCAGAAAGTGGGCCGCTACATTGAAGAGCCGGTGAAAGCGCGCGTGATAGATGAACTGCGCCCAACGACGCGCCCACCGAGCGAGAAAATGACCGGTAAGCCATCCAAGAAAGTGCTCGCTAAACGCGAAGAGAAGAAACAGAAAGAAAAAGAGAAGCCGCGCGTGAAAAACCGTCACCGCGATACCAAGAACATTGGTAAACGTCGTAAGCCAAGTGCGGCGGCCGCTCCTGAAAATCAGGGTAGTGAGGAATAAAAAAACGCCGGGGTAACCCGGCGTTTTCATTTCTGCGCCCGGTAATTACAGGCTTTCAGTAAAGGTACGAGCAATAACGTCGCGCTGTTGCTCCGGTGTCAGCGAGTTGAAGCGAACGGCATAACCAGAAACACGAATGGTCAGCTGTGGGTATTTTTCCGGATGTTCTACCGCATCAAGCAAGGTTTCACGACGCAGAACGTTAACGTTCAGGTGCTGCCCGCCCTCTACACGAACCTGAGGCTGAACTTCCATTGGGATTTCACGGTATTCGATTTCACCCAGCTTGCTCACGGCAACAACGTCATCTTCGGCATAACCTGCTTTCGCACAGACGCAACGCGCTTCGCCTTTTTCGCTATCGAGCAGCCAGAAGGAATTTAACAGTTCATCGTTAGCGGCTTTAGTAATCTGGATACCAGTAATCATGTTGTGCCTCCCTTGGGCATTATTTTTGATTTGACCGGTTTGTTAGCGGCCAATTGGTAAAACCATTGTTGCTTGAGTGTATATATACCCCCCACTCGACCCTGATTCTTTGATTAAAATCAAAGAAAACCACACCAAGAAAAGGGGAATGGCCGGAATTTATTGTTTTACATCAAGTTACGCCAACTGAAATAACTAATATTTTTTTCATTTTTCAACTTATTTTAGCGCAATGTTGCCGTTGTCCACGCCTGATTTTGTTACCGGGAAAGAAGCAGTTAAGCTAGTACCATGCAGAGCACCTGGAGAATACGATGACAACCCCATTAACCTGGCACGATGTGCTGGCGGAAGAAAAACAGCAGCCCTACTTTATCAACACTCTGAATGCCGTTGCCGCGGAGCGTCAGGCTGGAAACGTGATTTACCCTCCGCAAAAAGAGGTATTTAATGCGTTTCGCTTCACAGAACTTGGGCAGGTCAAGGTGGTGATTCTCGGTCAGGATCCCTATCACGGCCCCAACCAGGCACACGGCCTCTCTTTTTCGGTGCGTCCGGGAGTGGCCATCCCGCCTTCTCTTATGAATATGTATAAAGAACTTGAGCAGTCGATTCCCGGCTTCACCCGACCACAACACGGTTATCTGGAAAGCTGGGCGCGTCAGGGAGTGCTTTTACTCAATACCGTGCTCACCGTCAGGGCGGGGCAAGCACATTCGCATGCCAGTCTGGGCTGGGAAACCTTTACTGATAAAGTCATCAGCATCATCAATGAGCATCGTGAAGGTGTGGTGTTTTTACTCTGGGGAGCGCACGCGCAGAAAAAAGGGGCGATTATTGATGGCGGACGCCACCATGTTTTAAAAGCGCCACACCCTTCCCCACTGTCAGCCCATCGGGGATTTTTCGGTTGCCGTCACTTCGCTATGGCGAATGAGTGGTTGATTGAGAAAGGAGAAACCCCGATTGACTGGACACCGGTTCTACCGGCAGAGGAAGAGTAGAATAAACAGGCACGGCAGACTTTGACTGCCGTGCCTGTTTATAAGAGCCATTACGCTTTGTTCTGACGCCACCATTCGGCAAGCAACACGCCGGTTGCTACCGAAACGTTAAGACTTTCAACATTGCCAGATCCATTGATAGAGACGCTCAGGTCCGCGCTGTCGAGTGCCGCATCAGACAAACCATCGCGTTCCTGACCCAGCACCAGCACCATTTTCTTCGGCAGTGTCGCACTGAAGAGCGGCGTACCTTTATGGCTGGAAGTGGTAACGATGGCATAACCGGCTTTACGGAACGCGTCCAGCGCATCGAGGAAGCTGTCGCCCGTGATAGCCTGGACGTGTTCAGCCCCACCTTCAGCGGTACGCACCGCAGCACCGGACTCAATCACCGCCGCATCCTGTAACAGGACACCTTTCACGCCGAAATGCGCGCAGCTGCGCATCATGGCGCCAAGGTTGTGCGGGTTGCCGATATCTTCCAGTGCCAGTACACAATCTTCTTCACTCGCCCGGGAGACCCACTGCTGAACGCTGGTGCCGTTACGTTTTTTAATGAGGAAGCATACGCCACCATGATGTTCAGTACCGGACGCTTTCGCCAGTTCTGCATCATCAACCACGTGATAGGCTTTACGGTTTGCAGCCATCCAGCGCAGGGCCTCTTTAAAGCGCGGGGTCACGCTCTGCACAAACCAGGCGCGGACAATGCAATCCGGGCGGCTGCTAAAAAGCGCCTGGCAGGCATTTTCGCCATACACTCGGGTCTCTTCAGCGCGCTGACGACGTAATACCTCAGGGTCGATAAAGCTTTTACCGCTAATACCACCGTGATCGGCTTTCGCCGGTGCGTCATCAAAGGGTGCACGGGAAACGGTACGCCACGGAGAATCGCCCTGAGGACGTTCACGGTCACGACCGCGGTCATTGCTTCGCTCTTCGCGAGCAGGACGACGGCCACTGTTTTTCTCTTCGCGAGCGGGGCGACGACCCGCGTCAGTACGAGACGATCCGCTACGAGCTGGCCCTTTCCCGGTACGCGGGTTCTGGCTGCGTTTATCGGAATCATCATCACTGCGGACATACATCACTTTGACTTTGCCGCTTTTGTTTTTCAGTTCATCGTTCATGCTTTTCTCCACCAGCGCTGCGCGAAGCGCGCAGATTACCTGATGTGCCGACGCTTAGCCATTAATTCGTTCAAAAGCTACTGACTATTATATTCATTGAATAAATCGCATTGTCGTTTAGATCTCGCTCACCGATAATATGTAACATATGAGAAACATATCGGCCCTGAGCCACTCTGTACCAACGCTTCCCTGAGGTTAGTTATGAATACCGTATGTGCAAGCTGCCAGGCGTTAAACCGCATTCCCGCAGAACGGGTCAATGATGTTGCAAAATGTGGTCGTTGCGGGCATGAGCTATTTGATGGCGACGTCATCAACGCGACAGGCGACACTCTGGATAAACTGCTTAAAGACGATCTCCCCGTTGTGGTCGACTTTTGGGCACCCTGGTGTGGCCCCTGTAAGAGCTTTGCGCCGATCTTTGAAGACGTGGCGGAAGAGCGCAGCGGCAAAGTGCGCTTTGTGAAAGTGAATACCGAAGCCGAACGCGAACTGAGTGCGCGTTTTCGCATTCGAAGCATCCCGACCATTATGCTTTTCAAAAATGGTGAAGTCGTCGACATGCTCAGCGGCGCGGTGCCTAAAGCCCCGTTTGACAGCTGGCTGAACGAATCACTTTAATTCCTCCGGGGGCACATCGCTTGTGCCCCTTTCGTTGCTCTGCGACAATGGCGTTTTTCGTGCAATTCTCATGACTGATAACGCTGTTCTCCAACTCCGGGCTACACGTCTTGCCCGTTCAACGCGTCCCTTTCTTGCCCGTGGTAATAGGGTTATTCGCTGCCAGGGATGCCTGCTGCCAAGAAAACGCTGCCTGTGCGATACGGTAAAACCAGTAACCGCCCGCAGCCGTTTCTGTCTGGTGATGTATGACACTGAACCGATGAAACCCAGTAATACCGGGCGCTTAATCGCCGATATCCTTCCGGATACCCTTGCTTTTGAATGGTCCCGCACCGAGCCGCCCCAGGCGCTGATAGACTTATGCACCAGCAATGACTATCAGCCAATGGTCGTCTTCCCTGCCTCTTATGCCGGAAGTGAACGCGAGGTCTTAGCCGCACCACCTTCCGGTAAGCCCCCGCTCTTTATTATGCTGGACGGCACCTGGACCGAAGCGCGCAAAATGTTCCGCAAAAGCCCCTGGCTCGACGCACTGCCGGTTATCTCTGTCGATCTGGCACGGGTCTCCGCTTACCATTTGCGCGAAGCCCACGCAGAAGATCAGTATTGCACTGCCGAAGTGGCCATCGCACTGCTGGATATTGCCGGTGACGGGGATGCCGCAAAAGGCCTTGGCAGCCACTTTTCTCTTTTTCGCGAACGTTATCTTGCTGGTAAATCACATCATCAAAGACGTATCACAGCAGAATCCGCACAAAACGTTTAAAATCATCAGGTCACTCTTTTACGGAGACCGGTATGAGTCAACGCGGGCTGGAAGCGCTACTACGTCCTAAATCGATTGCGGTGATTGGAGCCTCCATGAAACCGGAACGCGCCGGTTATCTGATGATGCGTAATCTACTGGCAGGCGGGTTTGCTGGCCCTGTTCTGCCGGTGACCCCCGCTTACAAGGCCGTGCTGGGTGTGCTTGCCTGGCCGGAGATAAGCCAGTTGCCCTATGTACCCGATCTGGCGGTATTGTGCACTCATGCAAAGCGTAATCTTCCTTTGCTGGAGGCGCTGGGTAAAAAAGGATGTAAAACCTGCATTATCCTCTCTGCGACACCCGAGCAGCATGCTGAGCTGCTCGCCTGTGCCAGCCGCTATCAGATGCGCTTGTTAGGCCCCAACAGCCTGGGACTGCTTGCCCCCTGGCAGGGGCTTAATGCCAGCTTTTCGCCGGTGCCCATTACCCGCGGGAAGCTGGCGTTTGTCTCCCAGTCAGCGGCCGTGTCCAATACCATCCTTGACTGGGCGCAGCAACGTGAGATGGGATTCTCTTACTTTATTGCGTTGGGTGACAGTCTGGATATTGATGTGGATGAGTTGCTTGATTTTCTCGCCCGTGACACTAAAACCAGCGCCATTCTGCTCTATCTGGAACATTTAAGCGATGCCCGCCGCTTTGTTTCTGCGGCACGTAGCGCCTCCCGAAATAAACCCATTCTGGTTATTAAAAGCGGTCGTAGCCCGGATGCTCAGCGTCTGCTACAAACGCCGTCAGGTCTTGATCTGGCGTGGGATGCAGCTATCCAGCGCGCTGGCCTGCTTCGCGTTCAGGATACCCACGAGCTTTTCTCCGCCGTTGAGACCCTGAGCCATATGCGCCCCCTTCGTGGGGATCGTTTAATGATTATCAGTAATGGTGCCGCACCTGCGGCCCTGGCGCTGGATGAACTGTGGTCGCGTAACGGTAAGCTGGCCACGCTCAGCGAAGAAACACTAACGATGCTCCGTAATGCACTTCCGGATTACGTAAGCGTAGGAAATCCTCTGGATCTCAGGGATGATGCCGGTAACGAACGCTATATTGCAGCGCTGAATATTTTACTGGATAGCCAGGAGTATGACGCACTGATGGTGATTCATTCGCCGAGCGCCGCCGCACCAGGAATGGAAAGCGCGCAGGCCCTGATTAATACCCTTAAATCGCACCCGCGCGGCAAATATATCACCGTGTTAACCAACTGGTGTGGCGAGTTTTCATCTCTTGAAGCACGGCGTTTATTTAGTGAAGCGGGACTACCAACCTATCGCACCCCGGAAGGGACCATCACCGCATTTATGCATATGGTTGAGTACCGCCGGAACCAGAAACAGTTACGTGAAACCCCAGCCCTTCCTCTTCATCTGGCCGCCAACACCGCCGAAGCCCATCGCCTGTTACAACAGGCGGTTTCCGAAGGGGTCACCACCCTTGATACACATGAAGTGCAGCCAATCCTGAACGCATGGGGTATTCAAACTCTACCGACCTGGATTGCGGGAGACAGCGCAGAAGCGGTACATATAGCCGGACAGATTGGTTACCCGGTGGCATTAAAATTACGTTCACCGGACATTCCGCATAAATCGGAAGTTCAGGGTGTGATGCTTTACCTACGTACCGCTTCTGAGGTGCAGCAGGCGGCAAATGCCATCATCGATCGTGTAAATATGAACTGGCCTCAGGCACGCATCCACGGGCTTCAGGTTCAGAGCATGGCCAACCGTGCCGGGGCGCAGGAGCTGCGTGTAGTCGTAGAACACGATCCCGTCTTTGGGCCGCTGATTATGTTGGGTGAAGGCGGCGTCGAGTGGCGCGCGCAGGATCAGGCCGCTGTTGCCCTTCCCCCGTTGAACATGAACCTCGCCCGCTATCTTGTTATCCAGGCCATTAAAAATAAGAAAATCCGTGGCCGCAGCGCATTGCGTACGCTGGATATTGCCGGCCTGAGCCAGTTTCTGGTGCAGGTTTCAAACCTTATCGTTCACTGCCCGGAGATACAGCGGCTCGATATCCATCCGCTTCTGGCGTCGGGCAACGAATTTACTGCGCTGGATGTGACGCTCACGGTTGCAGGCTATGATGGCGAAGGAGAGAGTCGTCTGGCGATTCGCCCCTATCCGCAACAACTGGAGGAAGGGGTCATTCTTAAAAACGGCGAAGCCTGCCTTTTCCGCCCCATTCTCCCCGAAGATGAGCCGCAGTTGCAGCAGTTTATCGCGCGGGTGACGAAGGAAGATCTTTACTATCGTTACTTCAGCGAGATCAACGAATTTACCCATGATGATTTAGCGAACATGACGCAGATCGACTACGATCGGGAAATGGCTTTTGTCGCCGTACGCCGTACGGGTGAGTCAGAAGAAATCATGGGCGTCACGCGGGCAATTTCCGATCCGGACAACATCGATGCTGAGTTTGCAGTACTGGTAAGGTCCGATTTGAAAGGTCTGGGGCTTGGAAGACGTTTACTGGAAAAGCTCATCAGTTATACGCGGGATCACGGACTTAAACGTTTGAATGGTATTACTATGCCCAATAATCGCGGCATGGTTACGCTTGCGAGAAAGCTGGGATTCGATGTCGACATTCAGTTAGAAGATGGCATTGTAAGTTTATCTTTGAATCTGGTGCCGACCGGTGAAACATAAGTAAGCTACTGGAAATGTTGCGCACTTTACCACTTACTGGTGTTATCATCGTCCGCTTCTGTCGATTTCATCGTACAGAGGCCCTTTCAATAAACAGAGAAGATACGCACTGTGATGTTGTCAAAATTTAAGCGTAATAAACATCAACAACACCTTGCCCAACTACCTAAGCTAACTCAGTCAGTTGATGATGTAGAGTTTTTCTACTCTCCCTCTCATTTCAGGGAGAATCTGCTCGAGAAAATCGCCAGCGCTACGCGCCGCATCTGTATTATCGCGCTCTATCTTGAGCAGGATGATGGCGGTAAGGCTATTCTGAGCGCTCTTTATAATGCCAAACGTCTGCGTCCGGAACTTGAAATTTGTGTGCTCGTTGACTGGCACCGTGCACAGCGTGGCCGTATCGGTGCTGCGGCATCCAATACCAATGCTGACTGGTACTGCCGGATGGCGCAGGAAAATCCAGGCATTGAGATCCCGGTTTACGGTGTGCCCGTCAACACTCGCGAAGCATTAGGCGTCCTGCACTTCAAAGGCTTTATTATTGATGACAGCGTGTTTTACAGCGGTGCCAGCCTGAACGACGTCTATCTGCACCAGCACGATAAATACCGCTACGACCGTTATCAGCTGATTCGCAATCCGCAGATGGCAGACATCATGCTGAACTGGGTTAAACAGAATCTGATTGAAGGCCGGGGCGTTAACCGTCTGGATAATGCGCAGCGCCCCAAAAGCCCTGAAATTAAAAATGATATTCGCCTCTTCCGCCAGGAGTTGCGGGATGCGACTTATCATTTTCAGGGTGACGCGGATAACGAACAACTGGCGGTGACCCCACTCGTTGGGCTTGGTAAATCCAGTCTGCTGAATAAAACAATTTTCCATTTGATGCCCTGCACGGAAAATAAGCTGATCATTTGTACCCCCTATTTCAACCTGCCCGCCGTGCTGGTGCGCAATATCATCCAGCTTCTGCGTGATGGAAAAAAAGTTGAAATTATCGTGGGTGATAAGACAGCAAATGACTTCTTTATTCCCGAAGATCAGCCCTTCAAAATCATCGGCGCACTGCCTTATCTCTACGAGATAAATCTGCGGCGCTTCCTGAGTCGGCTGCAATATTATGTCAACACCGATCAGTTGGTTGTGCGCTTATGGAAAGACGACGATAACAGCTATCACCTGAAAGGAATGTGGGTCGATGATGAGTGGATGCTGCTAACGGGGAATAACCTCAATCCGCGCGCCTGGCGTCTGGATCTTGAAAACGCGATTCTGATCCATGATCCTCAGCAGCAGTTAACGGCACAGCGTGACAAAGAGCTGGAGCTTATTCGCACACACACAACGGTCGTGAACCACTATCGCGATCTACAAAGCATCGCCGATTATCCGGTCAAAGTGCGCAAGCTCATCCGCCGTCTGCGTCGAATCCGCATTGATAAGCTTATTAGCAGGATCCTTTAACCTATAAGCCTCATCCCTGATGAGGCTTCTTTCAGGTTCGTTTATGCGCCATGTCATCCTCGTCTGCATAGTGTTATTGACAGGCTGTGCCCATACCGCCAGGGATCAATGGAGCGGACAGGACAAAGCGCAGCATTTCCTCGCTTCTGCAATGTTATCGGCAGCAGGTAATGAGTATGCCAGGCACCAGGGCTACGGGGGCGATCGAGCTGCCGTTTATGGCCTGATGTTTTCTGTAAGCCTTGGGGCATCAAAAGAATTTTGGGACAGCCGCCCGAACGGAAGCGGCTGGAGCTGGAAGGATTTTGCCTGGGACATCGCCGGGGCAGCTACAGGTTTTGCCGTCTGGCAGTTAGCGGACCATTAAAGCCGTATCCCCTTTCCCTTGCGATGAAGCATCAGCGAAACAATGAACGCCAGTGCGCATAAAGCGGTCACGTACCAAAAGAAGGCCGTCTCAATCCCCATCGATTTTAGCGACAGCGCAACATACTCTGCGGAACCACCAAACAAGGCGTTCGCCACAGCGTAAGACAATCCCACGCCAAGCGCACGCACCTGGGCTGGAAACATCTCCGCTTTCAGGATGCCGCTAATGGAGGTATAAAAGCTAACGATAAGCAACGCCAACATGACCAGGGCAAATGCCGCCCACGGTGATGTCACATTCTGCAATGCACTCAGGACAGGCACGGTAAAGAGGGTAGCAAAACCCCCAAAGCAGAGCATGGAGGCACGACGGCCTATGCGATCGGAAAGTGCCCCGACAAGCGGCTGAATAAGCATAAAAACAAAAAGTGCCACGGTCATGATGACACTGGCCACGTTTGCATGCATACCCGCCGTGTTGACAAGGTACTTCTGCATGTATGTCGTGAAAGTATAAAAACTTAACGATCCACCTGCGGTAAAACCCAACACCATGATGAATGCTTTTCGGTTCCGCCACAGGCCACGCAGAGAGCCAGCATCTTTTAATGCGCAGACTTCCTGCTTTGATGTTTCATCAAGTTGCCGACGCAGCCATAACGCCACCACGGCTAAGGCCGCACCCAATGCGAAAGGGATGCGCCATCCCCATGCACGCAGTTGCTCATCTTCTAATATCTGCTGCAACACCACCACAACCAGCAGCGCCAGAAGCTGGCCACCAATCAACGTAACGTACTGAAATGAAGCATAAAAACCCTTTCGACCTTCGAGGGCGACTTCACTCATATAGGTTGCACTGGTGCCATACTCTCCTCCTACAGAGAGTCCCTGAAATAACCGGGCCAGCAACAATAATGCTGGGGCCCATGTGCCGATAGTATCGTAACCGGGTAAGCAGGCTATCACTAACGACCCCATACACATCATGCAGACGGAGATCAGCATAGACTTTTTGCGCCCATGCCTGTCAGCAATACGACCAAATAACCAGCCCCCTATCGGACGCATAAGGAACCCGGCAGCAAATACCCCTGCGGTTTGTAAAAGTTGGGTTGTGGTATTACCGGCTGGAAAAAAGATATGCGCAAAATACAGTGAACAAAATGAGTAAACGTAGAAATCGAACCATTCCACCAGGTTACCAGATGAAGCGCCAATAATGGCCCATACCCGGCGGCGCATGTCCGTCACATCTACAGTTTTGTTCTCCTGGCGAGTAGTGACCTCAGCCATTTTTCTCCCCTTTGGTCTGTTTCTCTGGGAAATCAGATTACGCCCCGACCAAAAGTAAATACAGTGTTAATGATTTGTCTGCTACCATTTCAGAATGTTAAACTGCGATCTGACCTATCCCCAGCGCGAGATATGCGCTCGTTTGCGCGCAAGATAATCTTCATCCGCCCGGATTTTATCCCACCATTGTTTGAAAATGGCTGCGGCCGCAGCTTTTACCGGATCGTTCCCGCGCTCATGGGTACTGCCATCTTTTGCATATTTTCTGCCGCCTTTGTAATTAGCGTAACGCCGTGCACGGGTATATCCCATTTGTATAAATTTGCGGGCCATATCCATGCCCACAAAATCGTCCTGCTGCCGATAGGCTTCAAATAACTGATAGATTTTTTCAGCTGATTTTGTCGCAGATTCAGGATCTTTATAACGCCACCAGGGCAGAATCTCGCTCTTATAAGGCTCGACCAGCAGTACGCCTTGCTCGCCCCGTCCTACCTGATAACACTCAGGATGCTCGCGAAAATTGATAAGGGTGAAGTCCTGATCGTAATTGAAAGATTTGCTGCTCACATCACCGCTCCTTATAGACTACGAATGAATAAGGATAGGTTATGCAGAGTACAATGGAGGACAGGAAGTAAGCGGAGAAACAAGATAGTGGCTTGTTAGCGTTTTTTGCAGCAGAAACGCAAAAAGCCCATCCGTCAGGATGGGCTCTTTACTTGTTTGATGCCTGGCAGTTCCCTACTCTCGCATGGGGAGACCCCACACTACCATCGGCGCTACGGCGTTTCACTTCTGAGTTCGGCATGGGGTCAGGTGGGACCACCGCGCTAGTGCCGCCAGGCAAATTCTTTGTGCTCTGTACGCAATCTTTTATCGCATCAGCCGCGTTGCCTGCGCTCGCAAAGTCAGTCACATACCTCAGTATGCTCCTTCCTTTCCCTCGCTGGCCGCCTTGCTGCTGCGCAAATTATTGCGCACTTAATTCTGGAATCAGCTGAAAATCGTGTCTCTCACGCCAAAACAGCTTCGGCGTTGTAAGGTTAAGCCTCACGGTTCATTAGTATCGGTTAGCTCAACGCATCGCTGCGCTTACACACCCGACCTATCAACGTCGTCGTCTTCAACGTTCCTTCAGGAGACTTAAAGTCTCAGGGAGAACTCATCTCGGGGCAAGTTTCGTGCTTAGATGCTTTCAGCACTTATCTTTTCCGCATTTAGCTACCGGGCAGTGCCATTGGCATGACAACCCGAACACCAGTGATGCGTCCACTCCGGTCCTCTCGTACTAGGAGCAGCCCCCCTCAATTCTCCAGCGCCCACGGCAGATAGGGACCGAACTGTCTCACGACGTTCTAAACCCAGCTCGCGTACCACTTTAAACGGCGAACAGCCGTACCCTTGGGACCTACTTCAGCCCCAGGATGTGATGAGCCGACATCGAGGTGCCAAACACCGCCGTCGATATGAACTCTTGGGCGGTATCAGCCTGTTATCCCCGGAGTACCTTTTATCCGTTGAGCGATGGCCCTTCCATTCAGAACCACCGGATCACTATGACCTGCTTTCGCACCTGCTCGAGCCGTCACTCTCGCAGTCAAGCTAGCTTATGCCATTGCACTAACCTCCTGATGTCCGACCAGGATTAGCTAACCTTCGTGCTCCTCCGTTACACTTTAGGAGGAGACCGCCCCAGTCAAACTACCCACCAGACACTGTCCGCAACCCGGATCACGGGTCCACGTTAGAACATCAAACATTAAAGGGTGGTATTTCAAGGTTGGCTCCACGCAGACTGGCGTCCACGCTTCAAAGCCTCCCACCTATCCTACACATCAAGGCTCAATGTTCAGTGTCAAGCTATAGTAAAGGTTCACGGGGTCTTTCCGTCTTGCCGCGGGTACACTGCATCTTCACAGCGAGTTCAATTTCACTGAGTCTCGGGTGGAGACAGCCTGGCCATCATTACGCCATTCGTGCAGGTCGGAACTTACCCGACAAGGAATTTCGCTACCTTAGGACCGTTATAGTTACGGCCGCCGTTTACCGGGGCTTCGATCAAGAGCTTCTCCTTACGGATAACCCCATCAATTAACCTTCCGGCACCGGGCAGGCGTCACACCGTATACGTCCACTTTCGTGTTTGCACAGTGCTGTGTTTTTAATAAACAGTTGCAGCCAGCTGGTATCTTCGACTGGTTTCAGCTCCGTGAGCAAGTCACTTCACCTACGCACCAGCGTGCCTTCTCCCGAAGTTACGGCACCATTTTGCCTAGTTCCTTCACCCGAGTTCTCTCAAGCGCCTTGGTATTCTCTACCTGACCACCTGTGTCGGTTTGGGGTACGATTTCGTGTTACCTGATGCTTAGAGGCTTTTCCTGGAAGCAGGGCATTTGTCACTTCAGCACCGTAGTGCCTCGTCATCACACCTCAGCGTTAAAAGGTACCGGATTTACCTGGAACCTCCGCCTACATGCTTAAACCGGGACAACCGTCGCCCGGCCGACATAGCCTTCTCCGTCCCCCCTTCGCAGTAACACCAAGTACAGGAATATTAACCTGTTTCCCATCGACTACGCCTTTCGGCCTCGCCTTAGGGGTCGACTCACCCTGCCCCGATTAACGTTGGACAGGAACCCTTGGTCTTCCGGCGAGCGGGCTTTTCACCCGCTTTATCGTTACTTATGTCAGCATTCGCACTTCTGATACCTCCAGCAGCCCTCACAGGCCACCTTCAACGGCTTACAGAACGCTCCCCTACCCAACAACACATAAGTGTCGCTGCCGCAGCTTCGGTGCATGGTTTAGCCCCGTTACATCTTCCGCGCAGGCCGACTCGACCAGTGAGCTATTACGCTTTCTTTAAATGATGGCTGCTTCTAAGCCAACATCCTGGCTGTCTGTGCCTTCCCACATCGTTTCCCACTTAACCATGACTTTGGGACCTTAGCTGGCGGTCTGGGTTGTTTCCCTCTTCACGACGGACGTTAGCACCCGCCGTGTGTCTCCCGTGATAACATTCTCCGGTATTCGTAGTTTGCATCGGGTTGGTAAGCCGGGATGGCCCCCTAGCCGAAACAGTGCTCTACCCCCGGAGATGAATTCACGAGGCGCTACCTAAATAGCTTTCGGGGAGAACCAGCTATCTCCCGGTTTGATTGGCCTTTCACCCCCAGCCACAGGTCATCCGCTAATTTTTCAACATTAGTCGGTTCGGTCCTCCAGTTAGTGTTACCCAACCTTCAACCTGCCCATGGCTAGATCACCGGGTTTCGGGTCTATACCCTGCAACTTAACGCCCAGTTAAGACTCGGTTTCCCTGCGGCTCCCCTATACGGTTAACCTTGCTACAGAATATAAGTCGCTGACCCATTATACAAAAGGTACGCAGTCACACCACGAAGGTGCTCCCACTGCTTGTACGTACACGGTTTCAGGTTCTTTTTCACTCCCCTCGCCGGGGTTCTTTTCGCCTTTCCCTCACGGTACTGGTTCACTATCGGTCAGTCAGGAGTATTTAGCCTTGGAGGATGGTCCCCCCATATTCAGACAGGATACCACGTGTCCCGCCCTACTCTTCGAGTTCACAACAGATGCATTTTCGTGTACGGGACTTTCACCCTGTACCGTGCGACTTTCCAGACGCTTCCACTAACACATTTGCTGATTCAGACTCTGGGCTCCTCCCCGTTCGCTCGCCGCTACTGGGGGAATCTCGGTTGATTTCTTTTCCTCGGGGTACTTAGATGTTTCAGTTCCCCCGGTTCGCCTCATGCCACTATGTATTCATGACATGATAGTGTGACGAATCACACTGGGTTTCCCCATTCGGGTATCGCCGGGTCAAGGGTTCATATCACCTCGCCGGCGCTTATCGCAGATTAGCACGCCCTTCATCGCCTCTGACTGCCAGGGCATCCACCGTGTACGCTTGGTCGCTTAACCTCACAACCCGAAGCTGTTTCGTAAAACGCTTCAGTGTCGTGAAAATTTGAGAGACTCAAACACGCCTGTTTTTCTTTTCTTATTACGGAGAAAAGAAACAGGGTGTTGTTTCAATTTTCAGCTTGATCCAGATTTTTAAAGAGCAAATATCTCAAACGTCACCCGAGGATGAGTTTTGAGATATATCAGCAGGTGACTTTCACTCACATACCAGCAAGTGGCGTCCCCTAGGGGATTCGAACCCCTGTTACCGCCGTGAAAGGGCGGTGTCCTGGGCCTCTAGACGAAGGGGACACAAAGTCTCAATCGCAAGACGCCTTGCTATTTACTTTTCATCAGACAATCTGTGTGAGCACTGCAAAGGCAGGTTCTTTAAGGTAAGGAGGTGATCCAACCGCAGGTTCCCCTACGGTTACCTTGTTACGACTTCACCCCAGTCATGAATCACAAAGTGGTAAGCGCCCTCCCGAAGGTTAAGCTACCTACTTCTTTTGCAACCCACTCCCATGGTGTGACGGGCGGTGTGTACAAGGCCCGGGAACGTATTCACCGTGGCATTCTGATCCACGATTACTAGCGATTCCGACTTCATGGAGTCGAGTTGCAGACTCCAATCCGGACTACGACGTACTTTATGAGGTCCGCTTGCTCTCGCGAGGTCGCTTCTCTTTGTATACGCCATTGTAGCACGTGTGTAGCCCTACTCGTAAGGGCCATGATGACTTGACGTCATCCCCACCTTCCTCCAGTTTATCACTGGCAGTCTCCTTTGAGTTCCCGGCCGAACCGCTGGCAACAAAGGATAAGGGTTGCGCTCGTTGCGGGACTTAACCCAACATTTCACAACACGAGCTGACGACAGCCATGCAGCACCTGTCTCACGGTTCCCGAAGGCACCAAGGCATCTCTGCCAAGTTCCGTGGATGTCAAGAGTAGGTAAGGTTCTTCGCGTTGCATCGAATTAAACCACATGCTCCACCGCTTGTGCGGGCCCCCGTCAATTCATTTGAGTTTTAACCTTGCGGCCGTACTCCCCAGGCGGTCGACTTAACGCGTTAGCTCCGGAAGCCACGCCTCAAGGGCACAACCTCCAAGTCGACATCGTTTACAGCGTGGACTACCAGGGTATCTAATCCTGTTTGCTCCCCACGCTTTCGCACCTGAGCGTCAGTCTTTGTCCAGGGGGCCGCCTTCGCCACCGGTATTCCTCCAGATCTCTACGCATTTCACCGCTACACCTGGAATTCTACCCCCCTCTACAAGACTCAAGCCTGCCAGTTTCGAATGCAGTTCCCAGGTTGAGCCCGGGGATTTCACATCCGACTTGACAGACCGCCTGCGTGCGCTTTACGCCCAGTAATTCCGATTAACGCTTGCACCCTCCGTATTACCGCGGCTGCTGGCACGGAGTTAGCCGGTGCTTCTTCTGCGGGTAACGTCAATCGACACGGTTATTAACCGTATCGCCTTCCTCCCCGCTGAAAGTACTTTACAACCCGAAGGCCTTCTTCATACACGCGGCATGGCTGCATCAGGCTTGCGCCCATTGTGCAATATTCCCCACTGCTGCCTCCCGTAGGAGTCTGGACCGTGTCTCAGTTCCAGTGTGGCTGGTCATCCTCTCAGACCAGCTAGGGATCGTCGCCTAGGTGAGCCATTACCCCACCTACTAGCTAATCCCATCTGGGCACATCTGATGGCAAGAGGCCCGAAGGTCCCCCTCTTTGGTCTTGCGACGTTATGCGGTATTAGCTACCGTTTCCAGTAGTTATCCCCCTCCATCAGGCAGTTTCCCAGACATTACTCACCCGTCCGCCACTCGTCACCCGAGAGCAAGCTCTCTGTGCTACCGTTCGACTTGCATGTGTTAGGCCTGCCGCCAGCGTTCAATCTGAGCCATGATCAAACTCTTCAATTTAAGTTTGATGCTCGTAGAATTAAACTTCGTAATGAATTACGTGTTCACTCTTTGAGACTTGGTATTCATTTTTTGTCCGAGGACATCAAGAGTCCATGTCACTTTGAGTGCCCACACAGATTGTCTGATAAATTGTTAAAGAGCAGTGCAACGCGGCTTTCGCTCACCGTTGCGAGGTGGCGTATATTACGCTTTCCTCTTTCAGAGTCAAGCGTTTATTTTCGCTTTTCTCTGCGGGCTTCTCAGTGAATCTCACCGGAACACCCTGCTGACCCGGCGGCGTGTGTGCCGTTGTTCCGTGTCAGTGGAGGCGCATTATAGGGAGTTATTCCGGGCTGACAAGTCTAAAATTCAAAAAAGTTATCGTTCGCTCACTTTCCAGGCAATCCATATCTATAAAGTCTGTTTTCGCCTGCTTTTTAAACAAAAACGAGCCCCAAAGGACTCGTTTTTGTAGTTCTGTTATTTACTGCACTGCGACTATCCGCCCATCTTTAACCTCAAGCTGGACTCGTTTTCCAGGAATCAGCTCGCCAGAAAGGATTTGCTGCGCCAGCGGATTCTCAATTTGCTGCTGGATAGCACGTTTCAATGGACGGGCTCCATAAACCGGATCGTAGCCATGCTCGCTCAACTGCTTTAAGGCCTCGTCAGAAATGTCGACCTCATACCCACGCTCTTCGAGACGTTTATACAGTCTTTGCAACTGGATACGGGCAATAGAAGCAATATGTTTCTCGCCCAGAGGATGGAACACCACTACTTCATCAATACGGTTGATAAATTCCGGGCGGAAACTATGGCTTACCACGCCCATGACCAGCTCTTTCATATGGCCATAGTCCAGATCACCAAAGCGTTCCTGAATTAAATCCGATCCAAGGTTCGAGGTCATGATGACCACGGTATTGCGAAAATCGACCGTTCTTCCTTGCCCGTCGGTCAGGCGGCCATCATCCAGCACCTGCAACAGAATGTTGAACACATCCGGATGCGCCTTCTCGACCTCATCTAACAGAATGACCGAGTAAGGGCGCCGACGAACCGCTTCGGTTAAATAGCCACCTTCTTCGTACCCGACATATCCCGGAGGTGCCCCCACCAGGCGAGAGACCGAGTGTTTTTCCATAAACTCTGACATGTCGATACGAACCATCGCATCGTCACTATCAAACATAAAGTTCGCCAGCGATTTACAGAGTTCTGTTTTACCCACCCCGGTTGGCCCGAGGAACAGGAATGAACCAATAGGACGATTAGGGTCAGCTAACCCCGCCCGGCTACGGCGAATTGCGTTGGAAACCGCTTCGACTGCTTCATCCTGACCAATCACCCGATGATGAAGGTCATGTTCCATCCGTAACAGTTTATCGCGTTCCCCTTCCATCATTCGCGCAACGGGGATCCCGGTCCAGCGGGCAAGGACTTCGGCAATTTCCGCATCAGTTACTTTATTACGCAGCAAGCGCATCGTTTTGCCTTCAGACTGCGTGGCGGCTTCAAGCTGTTTTTCGAGCTCAGGAATTTTGCCGTATTGCAGTTCAGACATCCTTGCGAGATCGCCCACCCGACGAGCCTGTTCAATGGCAATTTTAGCCTGCTCAAGTTCAGCCTTGATGGTCTGAGTGCCAGACAAGGACGCCTTCTCCGCTTTCCACTCTTCTTCTAATGAAGAGTATTGGCGTTCTTTATCGGAAAGCTCGTCGTTAAGCATATCCAGACGTTTTTTACTGGCATCGTCAGACTCTTTTAGTAAGGCCTGCTGTTCCAGCTTGAGCTGGATAATACGGCGGTCAAGCCGGTCCAGCTCTTCCGGTTTGGAGTCAATCTGCATACGAATGCTGGATGCCGCTTCATCAATAAGGTCAATAGCCTTATCCGGTAACTGACGGTCAGCGATATAACGATGAGAAAGCGTTGCTGCCGCTACAATCGCCGGATCGGTGATCTGCACGTGGTGATGCAGTTCGTAGCGTTCTTTTAAACCGCGCAGAATGGCAATGGTGTCTTCCACTGAAGGCTCAGCCACAAACACTTTCTGGAAACGACGCTCAAGGGCCGCATCTTTCTCAATGTACTGGCGATATTCATCAAGCGTGGTAGCCCCCACACAGTGCAGTTCACCACGTGCCAGTGCCGGTTTGAGCATGTTTCCGGCATCCATCGCACCATCGGCTTTACCGGCACCTACCATAGTGTGCAATTCGTCGATAAACAGAATGACGTTACCTTCCTGTTTAGCAAGATCGTTCAGCACACCTTTCAGACGTTCTTCAAATTCACCGCGGTATTTCGCCCCGGCCACCAGCGATCCCATATCCAGCGCCAGGACGCGACGGCCTTTTAAGCCTTCTGGCACTTCGCCGTTAACGATACGCTGCGCAAGCCCTTCGACAATGGCGGTTTTACCCACGCCAGGCTCACCAATGAGGACCGGGTTATTTTTGGTACGACGTTGCAGCACCTGAATAGTACGGCGAATTTCTTCATCGCGACCGATAACCGGGTCAAGTTTGCCCTGCTCTGCACGCTCCGTCAGATCAACGGTATATTTTTTCAAGGCCTGACGTTGGTCTTCAGCCCCCTGGTCGTTCACGTTTTCACCTCCACGCATTTGTTCAATTGCCTGCGTCACATTCGCGGTGGAAGCCCCTGCCGCTTTCAGCAGATCGGTCAGCGTTCCGCGAGACTCAAGCGCCGCCAGAACAAACAGCTCTGACGAAATAAAGTTGTCCCCACGTTTTTGCGCCAGCTTGTCGCAAAGGTTGAGTACACGTACCAGATCCTGAGAAGGCTGCACGTCACCGCCAGTACCCTCGACCTGCGGTAAGCGGCTTAACGCCTGATCGATAGCCGTACGTAACTGTCCGGCATTAACGCCCGCCGAGGTTAATAAAGGACGTACTGAGCCCCCTTCCTGATTCAGTAAGGCGCTCATTAAATGAAGTGGTTCGATGAATTGGTTGTCGTGCCCCAGTGCGAGAGACTGGGCATCGGCAAGAGCAAGCTGGAATTTATTGGTAAGACGATCCAGACGCATAACTCCCCCCATATAACAGGTCAAATTTGCTACTGGAGATTAAATGAGGTCATCCCTCAATTATTCAAGGTTGATGACCTGAATTATGTGGAAAGAAAGTGCTGCGCACTGGATCGTCTTGATTCGTTAGGTTATATCAGCCAAATGAAACTTGCCATACGGCCTGTCGTCTTGTCGCGACGATAAGAGAAGAAATCGTGCTTTTCTGTGAAGGTGCAGCGGTCGCCTCCAAAAACATGGGTGATGCCCACACTTTCAAGACGCTGGCGTGCCAGAGCGTAAATGTCTGCGTAAAATTTCTCACCTGCGGGTTTGAAGGCACTGTCGGCACGATTATCCACCGCCATGAAAGCCTCACGAACCTCCGCCCCGACTTCGAATGCATCCGGGCCAATCGCAGGGCCGAGCCAGGCGATTATGTTTTCAGGGTTATCTGTAAAACAAGCCACCGTATCTTCAAGCACACCCGCGCATAAGCCTCGCCACCCGGCATGGGCAGCTGCCACTTCCGTACCCGCCCGATTGCAAAAGAGCACGGGCAGGCAGTCAGCGGTCATGACCGCACAAACGGTGCCGGGGAGCGTGCTGTAAGACGCGTCCGCACGTTTACTGGCACAATCACCACCAGTGAGAGTTAATACAGCGTTGCCATGAACTTGCTCAAGCCAGACGGGTTTCGATGGCAACCCGCCAGCTGCATAAAGCCGCAGGCGGTTTTCTTCGACGTGTTCCAGATTATCACCGCAATGAGCACCCAGATTTAGCGAATCATAAGGCGGTACGCTGACACCACCGTGTCGCGTCGAGCTACATGCAGCCACACCTTTGGGTAGCGGCCATTCGGGGATAATCAAGTGTGTCATAGCCAGGCCACATCATCCTTATGCGTTTCAAAATCGTCGCGCATAGCGGCAATCAGCTCCACCATATCCTGCGGGATAGGCGCATGCCATTCCATCTCAATACCAGTAATAGGGTGATAGAGTCGAAGCATGGTGGCATGCAAAGCCTGGCGATCGAATTTACGCAGCTCGGTGATGAACGCTTCAGAAGCGCCCTTAGGCGGACGTGGGCGGCCGCCGTAGAGCTGGTCACCCACCAACGGATGCGTGATATGTGCCATGTGAACACGAATCTGGTGAGTTCGGCCCGTTTCCAGACGCAGGCGTAAACGCGTATGGACGCGGAAATGCTCCATGATGCGGTAATGCGTTACTGCAGGTTTCCCCATCGGATGCACGGACATGTGTGTACGCTTGGTCGGGTGGCGGCTGATGGGTTCTTCAACCGTACCACCAGACGTCATATGACCAATTGCTACCGCTTCATATTCACGGGTAATTTCGCGCAGTTGCAATGATTCAACCAAACGCGTTTGCGCCGGTATGGTTTTGGCCACGACCATCAGGCCGGTGGTGTCTTTGTCCAGACGGTGAACAATACCCGCGCGCGGTACATCAACAATAGGCGGGTAATAATGAAGTAATGCATTCAGTACGGTGCCATCGGGATTACCTGCACCGGGGTGGACCACAAGGTCGCGAGGCTTATTGATAACCAGAATATCGTCATCTTCGTAGACGATAGTCAGCGGAATATCTTGCGGCTCAAACCGTACTTCTTCCTCGATTTCAGCGGTAATGGTGACGCTTTCGCCCCCCAGAACCTTCTCTTTTGGTGTGTCCCAGAGTTTGCCATTTACCTGAACATTTTGGGCAAGGATCCACTCTTTTATGCGCGAACGCGAATAATCAGGGAACAATTCGGCTAAAGCCTGATCTAACCGTTGTCCAAGTTGTTTTTCGGACACCGTTGCGGTGAGTTGTACTCGTTGTGCCATATACAGCTTCTTCGTTAACGTTGGGTTTTACGGCTTCGCCGTATAATATAGTGTGCTATTGTAGCTGGTCTTAGTCGGGAGCAGGAAGAGACAATCTCCCGCATAAACATTTGAGGAAAGTCTAAACGTCATGACGCGCATGAAATATCTGGTGGCAGCCGCCACGTTGAGCCTGGCTTTGGCGGGTTGCTCCGGTTCAAAGGAAGTGGTGCCTGATAATCCGCCAAATGAAATCTATGCGACTGCCCAGCAAAAGCTGCAAGACGGTAACTGGAAGGCAGCAATAACGCAACTAGAAGCGCTGGATAATCGCTATCCATTTGGGCCTTACTCGCAACAGGTGCAGTTGGATCTCATCTACGCCTACTATAAAAATGCTGACTTACCGCTGGCGCAGGCTTCCATTGATCGCTTTATTCGCCTGAACCCGACGCACCCGAACATCGATTATGTTATGTACATGCGCGGTCTGACTAACATGGCGCTGGATGACAGCGCGCTGCAGGGCTTCTTTGGCGTGGATCGTAGTGACCGAGACCCTCAACATGCTCGTGATGCTTTCAATGATTTCTCCAAACTGGTTCGCGGCTACCCGCGTAGTCAGTATGTGACAGATGCCACCAAACGTCTGGTCTTCCTGAAAGATCGTCTCGCAAAATATGAATATTCCGTGGCGGAATATTATACCCGCCGTGGTGCCTGGGTGGCCGTCGTAAACCGTGTTGAGGGGATGCTGCGTGACTACCCGGATACCGCCGCTACGCATGATGCGCTGCCGCTGATGGAAAATGCCTATCGCCAGATGCAGATGAATGCGCAGGCGGATAAAGTGGCCAAAATCATCGCATCCAACCAAAGCAGCTGATGCGAGCAAAAAACTAAAAAGGCAGCCCTATAGGTTGCCTTTTTTTATTGGAGGATGTTCAGCTGAAGCGTGTTAGCGTCAGGTCATCCAGTCAACTATGACCGGTAATCCTGACTTCGACAAGCGATATTTCCCCTCTTCCTGCCCTGCCTCACAAAACCTCTTCTTTGACAAAAAGTGACAAAATAATGTGACTTTAATCACACATTTTGACATTTTTAGCGTTATGCTGGAATTACCAAGACGGAAAGACAAGAGGTAACATCTATGACAATGAACATTACCAGCAAACAAATGGAAATCACTCCTGCAATTCGTCAACATGTCGCAGACCGTCTCGCCAAACTGGATAAATGGCAAACTCACTTAATTAATCCACATATCATTCTCTCTAAAGAGCCTCAGGGCTTCGTCGCTGACGCCACCATCAATACGCCAAACGGGCATCTGGTCGCCAGCGCTAAACATGAAGATATGTACACCGCGATTAACGATTTAATCAACAAGCTGGAGCGCCAGCTCAATAAAGTTCAGCACAAGGGTGAAGCGCGTCGGGCCACCACCTCAGTGAAAGATGCAGACTTCGTTGAAGAAGAAGAATAAGTCATCACATTGCGTTAATCTGCAACGCGCCTCCGGGCGCGTTTTTTGTTGACAGAGCGAAAACAGTACGGGTACTTTACTGTTACGCACTAAAGGAAATTACCATGTATCGTGTCCCGTTTTTCTTCGCATTCTTTTTTACCTTCCCCTGACCGGGAGGCGTTTCGTCGTGTAATAAAGAATGCGAAGACGAACAATAAGGCCTCCCACACCGGGGGGCCTTTTTTATTGATAACAAGAAAGGCAACGCTATGACATCGGAAAACCCACTGCTGGATTTACGTTCCAAAATCAGCGCATTAGATGAGAAGCTTCTTTCACTCCTGGCGGAACGACGCGAACTTGCTGTTGAAGTGGGCAAAGCGAAGCTGGCCTCGCACCGACCCGTGCGTGATATCGATCGTGAGCGTGACTTACTTGAGCGGTTAATTGAGCTTGGAAAAAGTCACCACCTGGATGCCCACTACATCACCCGCCTTTTCCAGTTGATTATCGAAGATTCTGTTCTCACTCAGCAGGCACTGCTGCAGCATCATTTAAATAAGATCAACCCGCACTCTGCTCGTATCGCCTTCCTGGGGCCGAAAGGGTCCTACTCGCATCTTGCCGCTCGCCAGTATGCCGCCCGTCATTTCGAGCAGTTTATTGAAAGCGGTTGCCCAAAGTTCCAGGACATTTTTAATCAGGTTGAGACAGGTCAGGCTGACTATGCCGTGGTGCCGCTGGAAAATACCAGTTCTGGCGCGATCAATGATGTTTACGATCTGCTTCAGCATACTACTCTGTCGATCGTCGGTGAGCTGACAATCCCCATCGATCACTGCGTTCTGGTCTCAGGCTCAACGGATTTGCAGACCATTGAGACGGTTTATAGCCATCCGCAGCCTTTCCAGCAGTGCAGTCAGTTCCTGAATCGTTATCCGCACTGGAAAATTGAATATACCGAGAGCACGTCCGCGGCAATGGAAAAAGTCGCTCAGGCTGGTTCGCCACACGTTGCGGCACTGGGTAACGAGGCCGGTGGAGCACTGTATGGTCTGCAGGTGCTTGAACGTAATCTGGCAAATCAGACACAAAACATTACCCGTTTCGTGGTACTCGCCCGCAAAGCGATCGAGGTCTCCGACCAGGTGCCGGCAAAAACCACGCTGCTGATAGCCACCGGGCAACAGGCGGGGGCGTTGGTTGAAGCCCTGCTGGTGCTGCGAAACCATAATCTGATCATGACCAAACTGGAATCGCGCCCGATACACGGTAACCCGTGGGAAGAGATGTTTTACCTGGACATTCAGGCTAATCTGCACGCCCCGGATGTACAGAAAGCCCTGCGGGAACTCACCGCCATTACACGATCGCTAAAAGTACTGGGTTGTTACCCCGGCGAGAACGTCGTTCCCGTTGATCCGGCCTGATCCCTAAATCGCGGCTTCTTCATTCCTGCCACGCTGACCGGCAGGGTGAAGATAGCGCCGGAAAGGGGATAGTCTGCCACTTCCTCCGCCGTCATATTCTCCCGTGTGGTCGTAATGAACAGAGTTTTCATATCAACGCCGCCAAAACAGACCATTGTCGGACATCGTACGGGCAACCGATACTCTTCCAGCTGTTCGCCCTGAGGTGAAAAACGGGCGATGCGCCAGCCATCATATAGCGCACTCCAGTAGCATCCCTCTTCATCCATCGCTGCGCCATCAGGGATACCTTCATTCGGCTTGAATTGCCGAAACACTTCGCGCTGGCCCGGCTCACCGTGTTCATCCAGTGGGGTGCGGTAGATGACGCCATTCGGCGTATCAGAGGTGTACATCCACTGGCGATCCGGACTGAATGCCAGCCCATTGGCTCCATGAATATCGGCCTGGATAATCTGCGGTTTCAGCTGGGTATCGACACGCACTAATAGCGCACCATTGTAATCACCCGGACTCCAGAAAGTGCCCGCATAGAAGCGACCCGCGTGATCGGTGCCCCCATCATTAAAGCGCGCAAGCTGTGGGTTAGAGGGGTTATCACAGACTTTTTGCACCAGCAGGCCATGCCTGTCAGCCAGCCAGATAGCATTGCGCATGGCGACAATAAATCCGCCTTTCTCACGAAGCGCAAAGCAGCCCACCTCTTCGGGAAAGGAGAGTACGCTATGCTCCCCGGAAGCGAGATGGTAACGATGAAGTTCGCCTTCCAGTATATCAGCCCACCAGAGCGCCTGTTCCTCGTCGCTCCAGGTCGGGCATTCCGGCAAATGTCCGGTGTAGTCAAATAATGTCTGTAATTCAGCCATATCCTGCCCTCAAAAAGAAAAAGCCAGCGGCATCCCGCTGGCTTTTCAGTATATACGGCATTTTAGTTACTGGCGGCTGTCGTTCGCCTGACGCAGTAAAACGCGACTTTCATTCTGAAAACGCTTCGCATAATCACCGAACCAGTGCTCAACTTTGCGGAAGCTGTCGATAAACGCCTGTTTATTTCCCTGCTCAAGCAAGGCAATCGCCTCGCCAAAGCGCTGGTAATAACGCTTAATCAGGGCCAGATTACTTTCCGAAGACATGATGATATCTGCGTAAAGCTGCGGGTCCTGGGCAAAAAGGCGTCCCACCATCGCCAGCTCAAGACGATAGATAGGCGACGAAAGCGCCAGAAGTTGTTCAAGCTGAACATTCTCTTCCGCCAGGTGAAGCCCATACGCGAACGTAGCAAAGTGGCGAAGCGCCTGGATAAATGCCATGTTCTGATCGTGCTCGACAGCACTGATACGATGTAGCCTTGCTCCCCAGACCTGAATCTGTTCCAGGAACCACTGGTAGGCTTCCGGCTGGCGACCGTCACACCAGACAACAACCTGCTTGGCAAGACTGCCGCTGTCAGGCCCGAACATAGGGTGCAGCCCCAGTACCGGGCCTTTATGAGCCGTTAACATAGCCTGCAAGGGTCCGGTTTTCACGGACGCCAGATCGATAAGAATGCAGTCTTCCGGCAGTGGCGGGAGCTGTGCGATAACCTGCTCAGTAACGTGAATCGGCACGCTCACAATTACCATGCCAGCCTCAGCCACAATCGTCTGCGCCTGCGCCCAGTCTTCTTTTTCCAGAATGCGTACCTGGTAGCCAGAAAGCGTCAACATTTTGGCAAACAGCTGTCCCATTTGCCCCTTCCCACCGACGATGACAACGGGCCGTAGTGACGGACAAAGGGTTTTAAACCCTTTATCGTTTTCACTGGAATAGGATTCTCGCATTACCCGGCGAAGCACATCTTCAATCAGGTCCGGTGGCACGCCCAGAGACTCTGCCTCTTTACGACGAGATGCCAGCATTGAGGCTTCACGTTCAGGGACGTAGATCGGCAGGCCATACTGACTCTTAACCTCACCGACTTCCGCCACCAGCGCCATGCGGCGCGCCAGCAGCTCCAGCAGCGCCTTATCTACTTCATCAATTTGATCGCGTAATGCGGTCAGCTCTGCAACCATAACACCCTCTTAAGCCAGACGAGCCGCAAGGCTGCCACGCAGATCGTTATTTATTTCGCGCAACAAGGATTCGGTGGTTTCCCAGTTGATGCAGGCATCGGTGACCGACACACCGTACTTCATTTCACTACGCGGCTGCTCGGATGACTGATTGCCTTCATGAATGTTGCTTTCAATCATCAGGCCGATGATTGATCGGTTACCATCTTTGATCTGTGCCACAACCGACTCAGCCACAGCAGGCTGGCGGCGGTAATCTTTGTTTGAGTTACCATGGCTGCAATCTACCATCAGTGAAGGTTTGAGTCCTGCCTGCTCCATCTCTTTTTCACATTGCGCCACGTCTGCCGGGCTGTAGTTTGGTGCTTTACCACCACGTAAAATCACATGACCGTCCGGGTTGCCCTGCGTTTGCAGCAGACAAACCTGGCCTGCCTGGTTGATACCGACAAAACGGTGTGGCATGGCGGCGGCGCGCATTGCATTGATGGCGGTTGCCAGACTACCGTCAGTACCATTTTTAAATCCAACCGGCATTGACAGGCCGGATGCCATTTCACGGTGGGTCTGGGATTCCGTTGTACGCGCGCCAATAGCTGACCAGCTGAACAGATCGCCCAGGTACTGAGGACTGTTTGGATCAAGCGCTTCCGTTGCGAGCGGCAGACCCATACTCACCAGTTCAACCAGCAAACGGCGGGCAATTTTCAGACCGCCTTCGACATCAAACGAACCATCCATGTGGGGATCGTTAATCAACCCTTTCCAGCCGACGGTGGTACGGGGTTTTTCAAAATAGACGCGCATCACCAGATAGAGGCTATCGCTGACCTCTGCGGCAAGGGCTTTAAATCGACGAGCATATTCAATCGCGGTTTCAGGATCATGAATTGAACAGGGACCACAGACGACCAGCAGACGTGGATCGCGACCGGCAATAATATTCGAGATGGTCTGGCGGGACTGTGCAATTTGCGCTTCCTGTTCGGTCGATAACGGGAAAGCTGCTTTTAATTGATCGGGCGTGATCAAAACATGTTCGTCGGTGATATGTACGTTGTTCAGCGCGTCTTTTTGCATGATAGCGATCCTGTAGTGCTCATTTGCGATAGTTGATCCTCAGTGAGGTGAAGACAACCATATCACAATCAGTAAAGATTTCAATCCATATTATGTACACTTTTATTTACATTAAGAGAAAAAAGAGCAAATAATGCCCTGCTATATGTAAACAAAAATGAACACTGGCTCTTAGGCACCCTTTTCATTCTTTAACGTCAGGGTACGAGGGCGTGTATAGGGTACGGGCACGCCAGGCCGTTTCCAGACCCTGGTGACGGCGTTTATGGTTATATTCACTGACTGTATGGGAAAACAGGCTGAATTCATGAAATGTGAATATGACAAAATTCACCAGGGCCTGAGCCGGATATAATCCCTACATTATGTGCAATCGGGTGTCAGGCAACGATGTTATTTTGCCACGACCGGGCTTCAGAAAGGTTTCAGGTAGGAAGTGGATGACTTCCGGCAAGTATTCGACGCAGGCACAACCCACGTCTGCTACTGCTTCACATTGTCCTGATGCGCTTCTCCTCCTCCCTTTTGCGCAACCGCCGCTTGTTGATAGCAGGAGCCTGAATGCCGGCGCAGCGCTGCTTTTTGTCTGCCTGCTCACGCTGCCCGGGCCTGCTTCATAACCGCTATGGATGCGCTAAAGCAGAGCGGCATAAACGTTAACACCGATATATTAATGCTTGCCCGGAAGAACAAGGATGGATAAGTCATTTTCTCGCCCGACGTTTATTAGCCGTATGCGGCGCATAAGCCTTGTCAGCGTCACTATAACGATGACGCTGATCTGGTTATTGTTAAGCATCGTCTCGGTTTTCACCCTGCAACAATACGCGCGAAAAAACCTTGAGTTTACGGGTGTTGCCATGAGCCACAGCCTTGAAGCAGCACTGGTTACTGGTGATGAAGCCGCAGCCTCAGATCTGCTGACCACGTTTGGCGAACAAGGTTATTTTTCCGGGGCTGAAGTGCTGGACTGGCGCCACCGCCTGATGGCAGGCTGGAGCAAATCTCCCGATGACACCTCCGGCACCTTTAATGGGGTTTTGAGCCGCTGGCTGTTACCCTCTGCGTTAACTCAGCCGGTAATCCACAACGGTCGTTATATCGGCGAAATCAGGTTACAGGCTTTCGACAATCTCATTGGTCATTACATTCTTTTGTCGCTACTGGTGCTGACAGGCTGCATTATGTTCGCCTCTGCGATTGCCTTTCTTATTACCCGACGCCTGCATAATGGGCTCGCGGATGCTTTGCAGAATATTACTGATGTCGTTCATGATGTGCGTACCCACCGTAACTTCTCCCGCCGCGTGAGCGATGAGCGTATTGCTGAGTTCCACCTTTTCGCTCAGGATTTTAATAGCCTGCTGGATGAAATGGAGGAATGGCAGCTTCGTCTTCAGGCAAAAAATGCCCAGTTATTGCGCACCGCCTTGCACGATCCGCTCACCGGTCTGGCAAATCGTTCAGCCTTTCGCAACAACATCGCTACTCTCATGAAGGAGATGACCTCACGTGCCAGCTCCGCCCTGCTCTTTCTGGACGGGGATAATTTCAAATCCATCAATGATACCTGGGGTCATGCGGCCGGGGATTGCGTACTGATTGAAGTGGCGAGAAGGCTTATGGCATTCGCCGAAGGCCATCACCTGGTCTACCGCATTGGGGGCGATGAGTTCGCGATGATTCTGGCAGACGTTCACTCGGATGCCGATGTCCAGCGCATCGCCTCCCGGCTTTCTCTGCAATTTGCAAGCCCCATCGACCTCTGTAATGGCAGCATGGCAACCATGACGCTCAGTATCGGTTATGCTCTGACCTGGGAACATGCCACTGCCGAAAGTCTGCTGGAGCTGGCGGATAAAAATATGTATCAGGTCAAAAATCGCCGGGCCCGGTCATCCTGAGGAAAAGCAAAAAGGCGGGTGAGCCCCGCCCTTTGATTAAACTCCCTGGTGCAGGTGCTGCTGCCTGGCGTGGCGCCAGCGTAAATAGTCCATCAGTAACAGCAATACCAGGCTTACGCCCATTACCGGTAATGCCACGCCCAAAGCAAGCGCCAGACCTACCGTCAGGATCCGGCCAGGAAGGGCAAGGTTTAACCAGCACTGACTCAGCGTTTCGCCAGGGCTTACCGTTGCGCCTTCAGGACGGCGCAACCACCAGAGCCGGTAGCCCAGTATGATTGCCACGCAGAGCGCCGCGCCGAACGTTATCAGTAAAAGCTGGTTAGCCAGGCCAAACAGCACCCCCATATGAAAATCCACTCCCCAGCGCGTCAGTTTCGCCATCAGGGGATAGTCGGCAAATCGGGTGTGATCGAGGACACGATGCGTTGCACCATCTACTGCCACAGCATCAACCTGTGTTGGCCAGGATCGGTCTATTTCCGTTACTGTCCAGGCCCGTGTGGCATCACGCGGCGGTCGAATCTCAAGCTTACCGGCATGAATGCCTGCGTTGCGTGCCGTCTGTAATACCTCATCGAACAGGCGCAGCTCCATGTGTTGCGGGGGCATTACCCCTCCCCCATGATGCATGTGATGCTCAGCGTGGGGATCATGTAATTCCGCCCCTTCATTCAGCAGCGTGTTTACCTGAGGGGTCAACCAGCCGAACGCCGCACGCATTTTATCTACATTTCCCCCCGCCCATTGTGACCAGGTCAGCCCTGTCGCGGAGAAAAGCAACATCCCCGCCAGTAACCCCCATCCGAGGCCGGCATGCAGACGCCGAGTGTTTTGCAGCCGGTTATTGAGCCGCCGTTTTGGGCGGGTAAAAAACCAGAGAAGGATGCCACCCACTGCAGCTACCCACATCCAGGAGGCGGCCAGTTCGCTGTATAGGCGGCCGAAATTACCTAACAGCAGTGAGCGATGCGCGTAATCAATCCACTGGCGAAACGGCAGAATACCGCTGGTGCCATACACAGTCATATCACCCTTAACTGCCAGCGTTACCGGATCGATAAAAATTGCGCGGTTTTCTGATTCCCCAAGGAGTGGATCAGCAAACATCACCCGCGTGGTTTCACCAGCGGCCGGGGCCGGGCGTACTGCCGAAATCCTCAGCGCTTTGCCGGTAACCTCTTCAGCAACAGCTACCTGAGCCGCTAAAGCCTGCTGATTACCGGATACCGACCCCGTCAGGGCATCTTTGTAGAGGTGCTGTTCCAGCTGTGGTGAAGCAACGTAGAGCGTGCCGGTGAGCGCGGCAACAAAAATAAACGGCCCGATAAACAGCCCAATGTAAAAATGAAGGCGACGCAGCAGGTGGATCCAGGCCGCGCGCGGAGTGCAGGTCGTCATACTTTTCTTTCCTGAAAGTAAAAATTATCGCTGTGCCTGAGCACAGTTATCAGAGGAAAAAAGCAGACAGATGCGGTGGCGCGCGCGTATCAGGCCAAAGCGGCGGGAAGAGTCGCCAGTGTCGAAGCACCGGACGCGGTACAGACAGGCGTATACGACTCAGGATCAGCGAGATCAATACGACAAGTGCCAGCAGCAGGCCGGGAACATGTGCCATAAGCACGCAGTAGCCACAGGCCTCTGCATGATCGAGGGGCACGGATGCCGGCGTCATATCATGATGACCAGCCATTTCAGGTTGCACGGTCATCGACATCGAACTCATGTCATGATGCATACCAGGCATCGCGCTCATCGGATCTTTTTGCAGGGCAACGGAGATGAGTGGCGCAATGACGATAAGCAGGATCGAAAACAGGGCGAGCGCTGTCCCCGCTCGTTGCCAGATTGTCATTTGCTGTTTTTTCGTCACATATCCCCCACAACGGCGCGGGTAGTGTAAACGATTTATGGCTGAGAAGTTAATATGATCGCGCAACGACAATAAAAAAGGGCCAGCCCACAGGCCAGCCCTTTTATTCAGGATGTCGCGAAAGCGATACCTTAGTTCAGACGCTCTTTGATACGAGCAGACTTACCGGTACGCTCACGCAGGTAGTACAGTTTAGCTTTACGTACAGCACCACGACGTTTAACAGCAATGCTGTCAACTACCGGAGAGTGAGTCTGGAAGACACGCTCAACGCCTTCGCCGTTGGAAATTTTGCGAACAGTGAATGCAGAGTGCAGACCGCGGTTACGAATAGCGATAACCACGCCCTCGAATGCCTGCAGACGTTTTTTGGAACCTTCAACAACCCATACTTTCACTTCCACGGTATCACCCGGACGGAAGGAAGGTACGTCCTGCTTCATCTGCTCTTGTTCAATTTGCTTAATAATGTTGCTCATAATTTAATCTCTTATCCTGGGTAAACTGATATTCGGGGGCTTACGCCATCCCATCATGTTTATACACTTCGCTCTTCAGCCTGCCTCATCGTGAGCTGCCTTCATTCACCTCAGTCACTTACTTTTGTAAGCTCCTGAGGATTCACTCAGTTACTGCCTTGATGCATCCTGAATGCTCTCGTGTATCCGTTGCTGTTGTGCGTGTTCCTTTTTGAACTCCGCCAGCAACCTTGCTTGCTCTTCAGTCAGAGCCAGGTTTTCCAGAAGTTCAGGTCTTCTAAGCCAGGTCCGGCCCAGCGACTGTTTCAGGCGCCAGCGACGTATCTCAGCATGGTTGCCCGACAGTAATACCGCCGGTACTTCCATCTCTTCTAACACTTCAGGACGAGTATAGTGTGGGCAGTCCAGCAGCCCGTCAGCAAAAGAATCTTCCGTTGCTGATGCTTCATGTCCCAGCACACCCGGAATAAACCGGGAAACCGAGTCAATCAGCGTCATGGCTGGTAACTCACCACCGCTGAGAACGTAATCACCGATAGACCACTCTTCATCTATTTCGGTTTGGATTACGCGCTCATCTACCCCTTCATAGCGACCACACACCAGAATCAATTTCTGATTTGTTGCCAGTTCGCTCACGCCTGCTTGATCAAGCTTGCGCCCCTGAGGTGACAGATAAATCACTTTCGCGCCTTCACCCGCCGCGTCTTTTGCTGCATGAATGGCGTCCCGCAAAGGTTGCACCATCATCAGCATCCCCGGTCCGCCGCCGTAAGGACGATCGTCCACGGTACGGTGCCGGTCATGAGCGAAATCACGAGGACTCCAGCTCTGGATGCTCAGCAGGCCATTTTTTACTGCCCGGCCAGTTACCCCGTAGTCGGTAATCGCACGAAACATTTCTGGAAAGAGGCTAACGATACCTATAAACACAAGCCCATCCCCATAGTGCCGTATTTTTACCGTATATCCGGAGGTTTAAAAACCAGGATCCCAATCTACAACAATAGTTTGCGTAGCGAGATCGACTTTCTTGATAACCTGCCCATCGAGGAACGGAACCAACCGCTCCTTGATACCAAATGCATCTTTCAGGTTTGCCTTAATGACGAGAACGTCATTGGATCCGGTTTCCATCATATCGATGACTTTACCCAGACCATAACCTTCAGTGGTCACTACCTGGCAGCCCATCAGGTCTTTCCAGTAGTAGTCACCCTCTTCCAGTTGAGGCAACTGCGTGGTATCTACGACAATTTCGCAATTGGTCAGTAGATTCGCAGCATCGCGGTCATCAACACCTTTCAGTTTGATGACGATGTCCTGATTGTGGTAGCGCCAGCTTTCCAGCTCAATGCTCTGCCACTGACCCGCCTTCTGGATGAACCAGGGCTGATAGTCAAAAATGCTTTCGGCGTCTTCGGTGGAGGAAAACACTCTGAGCCAACCACGGATACCGTAAGAAGATCCCAGTTTACCCAGAACAATCGGATTAACAGGGTTCTGCGCGGCGTGTTGCTTGCTCATCATGACCACCGTGACAGATTAAGCTGCTTTGTTTGCTGCTTTGATCAGCGTAGCTACGCGATCAGAAACGGTAGCGCCCTGGCCAACCCAGTGTGCGATACGATCCAGATCCAGGCGGGTGCCTTCTTCTTTCTCGGACGCGATCGGGTTAAAGAAGCCAACGCGCTCAATGAAGCGACCGTTGCGTGCATTACGGCTGTCAGTAACAACAACCTGGTAGAACGGACGCTTTTTAGCGCCGTGACGAGCTAAACGAATAGTTACCATAACATCCTCTTGTGTGAATAAAACAACAGGCCCCGTCGAGGAACGGAGCCCGGTGTCATATTAAAAGCCCGAAAATTTTACTGATTTTTGGGGAAAATGCAATCAGCATCTCTCAAACAAGGGATATAAGGCGTATATCGGTGCAGCCAGTTTAGTTACGGCGTGCGCGCAGAAAGCGGAGCGTACACGCAGTACGTGAGCATTTCGAGCACACCCCGGGGCTAAAATGGCAAACAAGATAGCCTTATACCCTTGTTTTTAGCGGCCAGGGAAACCAGGGGGCATCATGCCTTTCATGCCGCGCATCATCTTCGCCATCCCACCCTTCTTCATTTTCTTCATCATGCGCTGCATGTCGTCGAACTGTTTAAGAAGGCGGTTAACGTCCTGCACCTGCAGGCCGCAGCCCTGGGCGATACGACGTTTGCGCGAGCCCTTGATAATTTCTGGTTTAGCACGTTCTTTCAGCGTCATCGAATTGATGATCGCCTCCATGCGTACCAGCACTTTGTCGTCCATCTGCGATTTAACGTTGTCAGGGATCTGGCCCATGCCCGGCAGCTTGCCCATCAGGCTTGCCATTCCGCCCATGTTTTTCATCTGACGCAGCTGCTCAAGGAAGTCGGTCAGATCGAAACCATCGCCCTTTTTCAGCTTGGTCGCCAGTTTCTCAGCCTGGGCGCGGTCAACTTTACTTTCGATATCTTCAATCAGCGAGAGCACGTCGCCCATGCCGAGAATACGGGAGGCGATGCGGTCCGGGTGGAACGGCTCCAGCGCTTCGGTTTTCTCGCCAACACCGAGGAATTTGATGGGCTTACCGGTGATATGACGAATAGAAAGTGCCGCACCGCCGCGGGCATCACCGTCTACCTTGGTGAGGACCACACCGGTTAACGGCAGCGCTTCATTAAACGCTTTCGCAGTATTTGCCGCATCCTGACCGGTCATCGCATCAACAACAAACAGGGTTTCGACCGGTTTGATGGTCGCATGTACCTGTTTGATTTCGTCCATCATCGCTTCGTCAACGTGCAGACGACCGGCGGTATCCACCAGCAACACGTCGTAGAATTTCAGCTTCGCTTCTTTGAGCGCCGCGTTAACGATGTCGACAGGCTTCTGGGCAACGTCGGACGGGAAGAAATCCACGCCAACCTGTTCGGCCAGGGTTTCCAGCTGTTTGATCGCCGCCGGGCGATAAACGTCCGCAGAGACCACCAGCACTTTCTTCTTGTGCTTCTCACGCAGGAATTTACCCAGCTTACCGACGCTGGTGGTTTTACCTGCACCCTGCAGACCCGCCATCAGCACCACGGCTGGCGGCTGTGCGGCCAGATTCAGCACCTGATTCTCTTCGCCCATCGCCGCAACCAGCTCGTTACGGACGATTTTGACGAACTCCTGACCCGGAGTCAGGCTTTTGTTAACTTCATGACCAACCGCTTTTTCTTTCACGCGGTTGATGAAATCACGCACTACCGGCAGGGCGACGTCCGCCTCCAGCAGCGCCATGCGCACTTCGCGCAGCGTGTCTTTAATGTTGTCTTCAGTGAGGCGTCCACGACCACTGATATTGCGCAAAGAGCGCGACAAACGATCGGTTAAATTATCAAACATTGTCTCTCGCCTGAGGTAAAACGATGGGCCGCCAGAGCGACGCATAACAGAAATTTGCAGCAGTATAACATGAAGACATTATTGATGTATGTGATGCAACGGTTGGAGCCAACGTCACGTAACGCTATACTGCTTTTCTTTCTCCTTGGGTCTAACTGTCGACGCTACTATGCCCGTTTTCGCCTTACTCGCTCTTGCTGGTTACTCCGTAAGCCTTGCGCTGATCATTCCCGGTTTGCTTCAGAAAAACAGCGGCTGGCGGCGTATGGCAATGCTTTCGGCGGTCATTGCCCTGATGTGCCACGGCTTTGCGCTCAAAGAACGCCTCTTCCCGGATGACGGTGGTCAGAACCTGAGCCTGCTCAATGTGGGGTCGCTGGTCAGCCTGATGATCTGTACGGTGATGACCATTGTGGCGTCCAAGAATCGTGGCTGGTTACTGCTGCCAATCGTTTATACTTTTGCCCTGATCAACCTCGCCTTTGCGATTTTTGTCCCCAATGAATACATCACCCATCTCGAAGCCAGCCCAGGGATGATGGTGCATATCGGCCTGTCCCTGTTTGCTTACGCAACGTTAATCATTGCCGCAATGTATGCGTTGCAGCTCGCCTGGATCGACTATCAGCTGAAAAACAAGCGTCTGGCATTCAGCAGCGAAATGCCTCCGTTGATGAGCATTGAGCGCAAAATGTTTCACATTACCCAGGTCGGCGTCGTGCTCCTGACGCTGACGCTGTGTACCGGTCTGTTCTATCTGAAAAATCTATTCAGCATGGAAAATATCGATAAGGCCGTGTTGTCTATCATCGCCTGGTTTATCTATATCGTTCTGCTGTGGGGCCACTATCATGAAGGGTGGCGCGGTCGCCGTGTCGTCTGGTTCAACGTCGCAGGCGCGGGCATTCTCACGCTGGCCTATTTTGGCAGTCGCGTAGTGCAACACCTTGTGAGCTAATCAAGAAGGAATTTCCTCTGGAACACATATCCACCACGACGCTGATCGTCACCCTGATCATCATGGTGGTGATCTCGGCCTACTTCTCCGGTTCCGAAACCGGCATGATGACCATCAACCGTTACCGCCTGCGCCACCTGGCAAAGCAGGGACACCGCAGCGCGCGTCGGGTTGAGAAGTTACTGCGCAAGCCTGATCGCCTGATTAGCCTCGTGTTAATTGGCAATAACCTGGTCAATATTCTCGCCTCGGCGCTGGGTACCATAGTTGGCATGCGCCTGTACGGTAACGCCGGGGTGGCGATTGCCACCGGTGTGCTGACCTTTGTGGTTCTGGTGTTTGCCGAGGTTTTGCCGAAAACCATCGCGGCGCTCTATCCTGAAAAAGTGGCCTTCCCCAGCAGCGTACTACTCGTCCCTTTACAAATCCTCATGATGCCGCTGGTCTGGCTGTTGAACAGTGTGACCCGGATATTGATGCGCATGGTCGGCATTAAAGCTGATGTCGTTATCAGTAGTGCGCTCAGTAAAGACGAGCTGCGTACTATCGTGAACGAATCGCGCTCGCAGATTTCCCGCCGTAACCAGGACATGCTGCTGTCGATTCTCGATCTGGAAAAGGTCAGCGTGAATGACATCATGGTGCCCCGCAGTGAAATCCTCGGGATCGACATTAACGACGACTGGAAGTCGATTGTTCGCCAGCTTACCCACTCTCCTCATGGCCGCATTGTGCTTTATCGTGGCTCGCTGGATGACACCATCAGTATGCTGCGTGTCCGCGAAGCCTACCGTCTGATGACGGAGAAAAAGGAGTTCACTAAAGAGGTTATGCTGCGTGCGGCAGATGAGATTTACTACGTGCCAGAAGGGACACCCCTCAGCGTACAACTGGTAAAATTCCAGCGTAATAAAAAGAAAGTTGGCCTGGTGGTCGACGAATACGGGGATGTTCAGGGGCTGATTACGGTTGAGGATATTCTGGAAGAGATAGTCGGTGATTTTACCACCTCTATGTCCCCTTCTCTTGCCGAAGAGGTGACACCGCAAAACGACGGTTCCGTGATCATTGACGGTAGCGCCAACGTGCGCGAACTGAACAAAGCCTTTAACTGGATATTGCCGGAAGCTGAAGCCAGGACAATCAACGGAATGTTACTGGAAGCCCTCGAAGAGATACCGGCAGCCGGAACGCGAGTGCGCATTGAGCAGTATGATATTGATATCCTTGATGTACAGGACAATATGATTAAGCAGGTGCGGGTGATTCCGGTCAAACCAATTCGTGACAGCGTGACGGACCGGTAGGCGGGAAGAATAAGGGCCGGGGAAGCGTAAACGTCACCGGCCCTGAGAAGACGCTTAGGCCTTAGCTTTGGCGACGGTCACCATCGCAGCACGAATAGTGCGGCCGTTCAGCGTAAAGCCTTTTTGCATAACACCCAGCACGTTTCCTGCAGCAACGTCCTCAGATTCCACCATCGCAATGGCCTGATGTACGTTCGGATCCAGCGGAACGTTGGTTTCTGCAATGACTTCCACACCGAATTTTTTTACAACATCCAGCATGGATTTCAGCGTCAACTCAATGCCTTCGACCATCGAGGCCATGTCGGCATTGTCTTTGTCCGCCACTTCCAGCGCACGCTCAAGACTGTCGATAACCGGCAGCAGCTCGTTGACAAACTTCTCCAGCGCGAATTTATGCGCTTTCTCAACGTCAAGCTCAGTACGACGACGCAGGTTTTCCATTTCGGCTTTAATACGCAGAACACCATCGCGTTCGCGATTCTGCGCTTCAACCAGTTGCGCTTCGAGGTCGGCAATCTTCTCATCGCGCGGATCCACCTGCTCAGCAGAAGCGTCTGATTCAACTGCCTCAACTTCCTCATGCTGTTCCATGATAATTTCTTCCGGGGCTTGCCCGTCAGGCGTTTTCTGTTCTTTACTACTCATGAATTTCTCCGCGTTTTTTTCGCATTCATCTCGCTAACTTCGCTTATTATGGGGATCTGTTTCCGGGTTTCAAGGGAACGCGGCACATTGTCATCATTCATTTGGCACAAGGACCACCAGAAAATGGCTCAACATTTCAAGTGTATTGGTATTGTCGGTCACCCGCGCCATCCAACGGCACTGACCACACATGAAATGCTCTATCGATGGCTCTGTGCAAAAGGGTATGAGGTCATTGTGGAACAGCAGATTGCGCAGGAGTTGAAGCTTACCTCCGTGCGCACCGGAACGCTGGCGGAGATTGGTCAACAGGCCGATCTTGCTGTGGTTGTCGGTGGCGATGGAAATATGTTGGGGGCAGCACGCACGCTGGCTCGTTATGACATCAAAGTGATCGGTATCAACCGCGGTAACCTGGGTTTTTTGACCGACCTTGATCCGGATAATGCGCAGCAACAACTGGCCGATGTCCTTGAAGGGCATTATCTTGCCGAGCAACGTTTTCTGCTGGAAGTCCAGGTCTGCCAACAGGATTGCCAGAAGCGCATCAGTACAGCCATTAATGAAGTTGTGCTCCACCCAGGAAAAGTGGCGCATATGATTGAATTTGAAGTTTATATCGACGAAATCTTCGCCTTTTCTCAACGTTCAGATGGCCTGATTATCTCAACCCCTACCGGCTCGACAGCCTATTCTCTCTCTGCGGGCGGTCCTATTCTCACCCCCTCACTGGACGCCATTACCCTGGTGCCGATGTTCCCGCATACCCTGACGGCACGCCCGCTGGTTATCAACAGCAGCAGCACCATTCGTTTACGCTTCTCGCACCGGCGCAGCGACCTTGAGGTGAGTTGCGACAGTCAGATTGCGTTACCTATCCAGGAAGGGGAAGATGTGCTGATCCGCCGCTGCGATTACCATCTCAATCTCATACACCCTAAAGACTACAGTTATTTCAACACATTAAGCTCTAAGCTGGGTTGGTCAAAAAAATTATTCTGAAACCGGGTACAGGGCTTTACTGTATATAAAACCAGTCATATACTGTATTTAAATACAGTTATGGTTTTTCATACAGGAAAGCAACCATGTTGGCACAACTGACCATTAGCAACTTTGCGATTGTTCGTGAGCTTGAGATCGATTTCCAGAGCGGAATGACCGCTATTACTGGTGAAACCGGCGCAGGTAAATCCATCGCTATCGACGCGCTTGGCCTCTGCCTGGGTGGTCGTGCTGAAGCCGACATGGTGCGTGCGGGTGCCGCCCGCGCCGACCTCTGTGCTCGCTTTGCATTAAAAGATACCCCCGCAGCCCAACGCTGGCTGGAAGCTAATCAGCTTGAAGACGGACGTGAGTGTTTACTTCGTCGCGTGATCAGCAGTGACGGCCGCTCACGCGGCTTTATTAACGGCACTGCGGTTCCTCTCTCTCAACTTCGCGAACTGGGTCAGCTGTTGATTCAGATTCACGGGCAGCATGCGCACCAGTTACTGGTGAAAGCAGAACATCAGAAGGCCCTGCTGGATGGTTACGCCGGTGAGTATGCGCTTACGCAACAAATGACCAGCCACTACCGACTCTGGCATCAGAGCTGCCGTGAGCTGGCGCAGCACCAGCAGTTAAGTCAGGAGCGTGCCGCGCGCGCAGAGCTGCTGCAATATCAGCTTAAAGAACTTAACGAATTTAACCCCCAGGCGGGTGAATTTGAACAGATCGATGAGGAGTATAAGCGCCTTGCGAATAGCGGGCAGTTACTCAGCACCAGCCAGCATGCACTTAACCTGCTGGCAGATGGCGAAGAGGCTAATCTGCAAAGCCAGCTTTATACTGCCCGTCAGTTGGTGAGCGAACTGACCGTCATGGATGCGGGTCTCTCTGATGTGCTTACCATGCTGGAAGAAGCGGCCATTCAACTTAGCGAAGCCAGTGATGAATTGCGTCACTACTGCGATCGTCTGGACCTCGACCCGAACCGTCTGTATGAACTCGAACAACGTCTTTCAAAGCAGATTTCGCTGGCACGTAAACATCATGTCAGCCCGGAAGCGCTGCCGCAGTTCCACCAGTCCCTGCTGGATGAGCAGCAACAGCTCGACGATCAGGCTGATTCCCAGGAGACGCTGAAGCTCGCCGTGGATAAACATCACCAGCAGGCACTGGAGAGTGCTCGCCTGCTCCATACACAGCGCAAAACCTATGCCGAAGAACTGGGCCAGCTGATTACCGAAAGTATGCATATGCTTTCCATGCCGCACGGCGTCTTCGTGATTGATGTTAGCTTTGATGAACACGCTTTGACTGCCGAAGGCGCAGACCGCATTGAGTTTCGGGTCACGACCAACCCCGGTCAGCCGTTGCAGGCCATCTCGAAAGTGGCTTCAGGTGGCGAACTGTCCCGTATTGCACTGGCGATTCAGGTTATTACTGCACGAAAAATGGAAACGCCAGCGCTGATTTTCGATGAAGTTGACGTGGGGATCAGTGGGCCAACCGCAGCCGTGGTGGGTAAGCTGCTCCGCCAGCTTGGAGAGTCAACCCAGGTCATGTGCGTCACCCACCTGCCGCAGGTGGCAGGCTGTGGTCATCACCACTTCGTTGTCAGCAAAGAAACCGATGGCGCCATGACGGAAACCCATATGCAGCCGCTGGATAAACGCGCTCGCCTTCAGGAGCTGGCTCGTCTGCTGGGCGGTAGTGAGGTCACGCGAAATACGCTGGCAAATGCGAAAGAGCTGCTTGCTGCCTAAACTTTTTGGCACAAACAGGGTCAGAGTTCAGGATAATTTCGCCGCAGGACCAGGTAGCAAAGGTTTCAAACTGGCTAAAGGTCTATTATTATCGGCACATTACAAATGAGCTACGTACTGTTCGGGCCCGAAAAGGAATCAAATCATTATGCGTTGTAAAATGCTGACTGCTGCCGCAGCGGTTCTACTGATGTTGACCGCAGGCTGCTCCACTCTGGAGCGAGTGGTATACCGCCCTGATATCAATCAGGGAAACTACCTGACCCCGAATGACGTTTCTAAAATTCGCGTCGGGATGACGCAACAGCAGGTTGCTTACGCACTGGGCACGCCGATGATGACCGACCCGTTCGGCAGCAATACCTGGTTCTATGTTTTCCGCCAGCAACCTGGCCATGAAAATGCCACCCAACAGACGCTGACCCTGACCTTTAACAGCAGCAGCGTGCTAACAAACATTGATAACAAACCTGCACTGACAAAAGAGTAATCTCAGAACATCGAATGGCGCCCCCGGGCGCCATTTTCATTTCAGGGAGAGAATTAATGTCCGTACCGCAGAGCAGGGCCGCGTTGCTGGAGGCGATGGAAAAATCCGCCGCTGCGTTACGTAAGAAACTCGACCGCATTCCAGCGCAGGTTGCCTTCACCCCTTGTCTGGAAGGGCACGCAGCAGGCACAACAATAAGTCCCGCCTCTCTGGTCAGCTACCTCATTGGCTGGGGCGAGCAGGTGCTTTACTGGCATCATCAGGAAGCCTCAGGCAGTGAGATTGATTTTCCGGCGACAGGATTTAAATGGAATGAGCTGGGCAAACTGGCGCAAAAATATTATGCCGATTATGCCCATATTCAAGCGTGGGCGGCGCTGCTCGCCAGGCTTGAAGAGACTCAGCGGCAGTTGCGCCATCTGGTAGAGGCCTTTAGTGATGAAGCGCTTTACCATCAGCCCTGGTACGGGAAGTGGACGCGAGGACGAATGATTCAGTTCAACAGCGTCTCACCCTGTAAAAATGCCAGTGCGCGGCTGAACCCACTGCTTAAAAAATTAGCCTCGTCCCCCCCGGACTATTTCTTAGCCGACTGCTCCGCGCGCTGACGGCGCAGCTCTTTCGGGTCCGCAATCAGCGGGCGGTAGATCTCAACGCGGTCGCCATCGCCTACCCTGTCATGCAGTTTGGCCGGGCGACTGTAAATCCCGACCTTGTTTTTGGTTAAATCGATATCCGCACGCAGCTCCAGCAGGCCTGAGGCCACAATCGCCTGCTCAATAGTCGCCCCCTCCTCCAGGGTTACCCGTTGCAGATACTGCTTTTCAGGTAACGCGTATGCGACTTCAACAACGATTTTACCCGGCACTGTAGACCTCTTTGGCACGGTGAGTAAATGCCTGCACCATGTTAGCGGCCAGCTCTTTAAATATGCTGCCAAACGCCAGTTCGATAAGTTTGTTGGTAAATTCGAAATCCAGGCTGAACTCAATACGGCAGGCATCCGCACTGAGCGGAACAAACTTCCAGCCACCCATTAATTTTTTGAACGGTCCATCAACCAGATGCATCAGAATGGTCTGGTTAGCCGTAAGGGTATTCCGGGTGGTAAAGGTTTTACTGATCCCCGCTTTCGAGACATCCACCGCCGCCGTCATTTGCGTCGGGCCGGATTCCAGTACCCGACTGCCCGTACAGCCAGGGAGAAACTCCGGATAGGATTTCACATCATTGACCAGTTGGTACATTTGCTCCGCGCTGTAAGGCACCAGCGCAGTCCGGCTAATCTGTGGCATAACATTTCCTGCGATCACACAATCCTTAAATAATAACATTTCCCATAGATGAAAGGAAAACGCTATGCCGGAACTCGTGCTAAGATGACACGTTGAACCTCACAGGATGCAATGAGGTCTTTTTTTGGATATCAGATTACAAATGGCTTCACGACACTTATGACGAAGAAAAAAGTACACAAACCCGGTTCCGCTACCATCGCGATGAATAAACGCGCCCGCCATGAATATTTCATTGAAGAAGAGTTTGAAGCAGGACTCTCTTTACAGGGCTGGGAAGTGAAATCCCTGCGCGCAGGTAAAGCAAACATTGGCGACAGTTATGTGATCCTGAAAGACGGGGAAGCGTACCTGTTTGGCGCCAACTTCACCCCGCTGGCCGTGGCTTCAAGTCACTATGTCTGCGACCCGACCCGTACCCGCAAGCTGCTACTTAACCAACGCGAGCTCGACTCCCTTTACGGTCGTATTAACCGCGAAGGCTATACCATTCTTGCTCTCTCGCTGTACTGGAAGAATGCCTGGTGCAAAGTCAAAATCGGCGTGGCGAAAGGTAAGAAACAGCATGACAAGCGCTCCGACCTTAAAGAGCGTGAATGGCAACTGGATAAAGCCCGCATCATGAAAAACGCGGGCCGTTAAACCCGGCGTCAACCGGACGCTTAACGCAAGCGTCCGGGCCTATTCCCCTTTTCCGGCAACTACCGTTCTCGCAGCGCCTCGTTGACCTTGTTCAGCGGTTTAATCAAATAATCGAGCACCGATTTCTGTCCGGTTTTGATCTCTACGTTCGCGACCATCCCCGGTAAAATCGGGAAGCGCTTCCCGCTTTTATTCTCCAGCTCCGCGCTTTTAGTCCGTACATAGACGCGATAGTAAAACTGATCGCGCCGGACCTCATCCTGCAACGTATCCGGTGACACAATCTCTACGGTACCTTTGAGATCGCCATAGATCGACGAGTCATAGGCCGTCACTTTAACGGTGGCCGGCAGCCCTGGTCTGATATAGGCAATATCTCGCGGGTTGATCCTTGTCTCCACCAGCAGTTGATCTTCCAGCGGCACGATCTCCATCAGCTTGCCACCCGGTTGTAACACACCCCCGACGGTCGTCACCTGAATATCTTTGACAATCCCGCGTACGGGCGAGGAGAGGGTTGCCCTGTCAACCTGGTCGGCCTTACCGGCAAGCACCTGCAACTGAGCATCCAGATCGGCATTATTTTTCACCTGTTCTTCGCGCGCACGCACCGCATACTGGTTACGCGCTTCGTCGATTTTGCCCTTCAGTTCCGAGGCCTGACGCTGTAGACGAATGACTTCAACATCGCTGGCCGCCCCTCTCGCCACCAGCGGTTGAGTCATTTTAAGCTCAGCGTTCACCAGCTTCAGCGCCTGCTGGAGGTTCGCCACCGTCTCATCCAGGTTACGCCTGCGGGATTCATATAGCTGACGCTCGCGGGCCACCAGATCGGGTTCGCGTAGTGATTCAGCGCTGAAACGCAAAGGCTCACCGGTCAGCTCTGAGCGCAGACGCTCACTCGACGCACGCAGGGTTCGCGCACGGGCGGCGGCTTCACCGTAATTGGACTGAAAGCGGGTAGGATCGAGGCGGGCCAGCATCTGCCCACGCTCAACAATATCGCCCTCTTTCACCATCAGCGCACTGACGATCCCACCGTCCAGGCTCTCAATCACCTGCGCATGCGTTGAAGGGGTAATTTTTCCCGTCCCGACCGTCACCTCATCAAGGATGGCCCAGGCCGCCCAGGCCACAAACAGCACCATCGCAATCAGCGTCAGCCAGATAACCGATGAGTAAAATCGCCCCTGGCGCGCCAGGTCTTCCTGCATAGTCAGTTGACTCATCCGCGGCTCCTCAGGCGACCGACGCCACGTTGCTGTTACGCGCTGCCTGTTGCAGCAGCGAATCCCGTGGCCCGTCCGCCACCACCTTGCCGTTTTCCATTACCACGATACGATCCACCAGATTCAGCAGTGCCGGGCGATGGGTGACCAGCACCAGCGTGCGTCCAGTGAGCCACTGCTGAAGCTGGCGAATCACCCAGCTTTCCAGTTGCTCATCCATCGAGGCCGTCGGTTCATCCAGCAGAACAATTTGCGGATTGCGCACAATCAGGCGGCTCAGCAACACCATCTGGCGCTGACCACCGGAGAGCCCGCGCCCCCCTTCATTGATAAGACGATCGAGGCTGGCCGCATCCTGTTGGATCATGCCAATCGCCCCGCTGATTCGTAACGCCTGAATCAGCTCAGCTTCAGTGGCATGCGGATGGCCCAGCATCAGGTTCTGGCGCAACGTGCCAAAAAATAGCCTTGAATCCTGAGACAAATAGCCCACCTGGCGGCGGACATCGACGGGATCGATATGCGCCATGTCGACGCCATCAATAATAATTTTCCCCTTACTGGCCTGCGCCTGCCCGGAGAGTAATTTCAGCAAGGTGGATTTGCCCGCGCCGGTTTTACCCAGAATAGCCACACGCTCACCCGGTTTAATTTCCAGTTCACCGAGTTGCAGTGCCTGGTCACCTTTTTCCACATCGTAGCTGTACTGCACCTGCTGCACCTGGTAGTGGCCTGCCAGCACCGGGCAGTGGGCCATTTTTTTATCGGCTTCTTTATCCAGGGGCTTTTTCAGCAAATCGTTCAGCCCCGTCATGGCCATTTTGGCATGCTGCCAGCGCGAGAAGACCATGGTGAGCTGCATCAGTGGTGCAATGGTACGTGACGAGAGCAGGCTACAGGCCACCAGCGTACCGGTGGTAATAGCGCCATCCAGCACCAGAAAAGTGCCATAGACCAACATGCCAGCGTAAGTAATTTGCTGCACGGTCGAGGCCCAGCCGCTCAGGCGGGCGCCCCAGACGCGCTGTTTCATGCCAATGTTCGCCCCCACCGAATGGGTATGCTCCCACTGGCGCTGGAAATAGGGTTCCGCCTGCAGAGCTTTAATGTCCTCCACCCCTTCAATGGACTCCACCAGTACCGCATTACGGATCGCACTCTCACGCATCCCCTCTTTGGCGAGCTTCGCCATCGGCCATTGCACCAGCAGCCCTGGAATCACGATCAGTGGAATCGCTATTAAGGGGATAATGACCAGCGGCCCGCCCACCAGCGCCATAATGGCAAGAAACAGCAACACGAAGGGAATGTCCATCGCCGCCCCCACCGTGGTGGAGGTCAGTAATTCACGTACCTGATCGATTTCACGTAGTTGGGAGATAAAGGATCCGGTGGATTTAGGCCGCGCATCATTTTTAATGGCCAGCGCACGGGCGAAGAACAACGACGACACTTTCAGATCGATGTGCTTACCCATAATGTCCGAAACATGGGTACGGGCCAGACGGATGAAAAACTCAAACGCCGCCGCCAGCAGCACACCAAAAAAGAGTACCCACAAGGTGGGGAAAGATTGCGCAGGGATAACGCGGTCATAGACCTGCATGGAGAAGAGGATCCCGCCCAGCGCCAGCACGTTACTGGTGACTGACGCCAGCGCAATCTCCGAGAGCTTACGTCCGGTATGGCGAAAATGACGCCAGAACCAGTGTGCTTCCCAGGGTCGCGTAAAATCGTCCACCCGTGAATCCCGTCCACGCGCCGCAATGCCCAGCATCACGGCTTCCGGTTTCACGCGGGTAAGGAGCGTCTCCAGCGGCTCTTCCCGCACCAGGTCACCGCCGTTGCTGAGCCAGTAACTGGCAAGCCCGTCGGCATCCAGCGCTTCAATCAACAACAGCTCACCCGTCTCAAGCTGTAAGATGACGGGCAGATTATGGGCGCTCCAGCGCAGCTTCTCCACCGGGAGCAAACGAACCTGAAGCCCCATCAATCCGCTGAGTCGTTCCAGGCGGCCGCTTAAAGGAAGCGTTTCAAACCAACGCATTTGCTGACGAACAGCGGGGGCATCCGCAGGCAGGCCAAAGCGCCCCGCCGCACGGACCATCACGTTAATCCAGCTTTCGGTATCCGGCTCTTGCATGACATCTCCTGCGCGGTAAGCGCTTAAAGCGTGGGCAGGTCATCGCCCACGGTACGACTGCGCTCAATGCCCAGCATATCGAGTAAATTGTCGGCGGCCCCCGCATAGCGGACGGCGGCGTCCCAGGCGTCGTAGCGGGCGACAATCGCCGAACTTTCAGCCTGGAAAACATCTTGTTCAATACTGAGAAGATCGTTGAGGCTGCGCTTACTCAGACGGTACTCGTCCCGGTAGACACCCCGGGCGCGGTTGGCGCTACGCATTTGCGCTTCCCCCGCCTCCTGGCGTTGCTGTGCGCCGGTCAAATCGGCCCAGGCCGTTGCCGCACGCTGGTTAATGTCCAGTTTGCTGGCTTCCACCGCCGCCTGGGTGCTGGCGCGATCGCCTTCTGCCGCATCTACCCGCGCACTCACCGCCCCCCCCTGGTAAATCGGCGCATCGACCACCAGTTGCACCTGATCGTCCCAGTAACTACTGTTCTCGTTTTCATAGCGTGTTCTGCCCGCCTGAACGGAGACCGTCGGCCAGTGCTGTGCCTGTGCCTGTCGGATACGCTCTTGTGCCGCCAGCTGCTTAGCCTGCGCGCTACGGACCGCGTAGTTCTGCTCATAAGGGAGGGACTGGAGGGTGATCTTCTGCTGCATCAGTGAATCAGGCAGATCGGGAAGTGAATCAGACACCACGCCGGTGAGCACACTGAGCGCCGCCTGCGCGGTGCGCATCTGGGCTTCATAGGTAGCAAGCGTGGCATTCAACCCGGCAATACGTGACTGGGCCTGAAGCCCGTCAGACTGCGAACTTAAGCCAGCGCCGGCACGCAAGTCAGCCATCTCCTGCACGCCCTGAAGCGACACAATATTATTGCGCGCCGCCTGGGCCAGTGCCTGATAGCGTTTAACCTGCAGATAAGATTGCAGAGTCTGCATGCCCACTTCATTCAGAGTGTGGTAGAGATCGTACCGGTACGCATCGGACAAATTATGCTGCTCATCGATACTGCCGCCGGTTTTGCCAAAATCATATAACAACTGCTTTAAGGTCACGCCCCCGGAGCCGTTATTATTCAGCGAACCGGCAGAGTCTGTACGGTGCGATCGCCCGACATTCCCCTGCAGAGAAACCTGAGGAAACCAGGCGCTTTGCGCCTCTTCCAGATTGGCCTTCCCGACGCGGATTTGTGCTGATGCCTGCGCAATTTTGGGGTTTCTGGCGAAGGCACGCAGGATCGCCTCTTTGATGGTCAGTTGCGCCTGAAGCTGTTCGCTCGGCGCCGCCTGCCAACGGTACTGCGGTTGTGTTTCTCCATAGACGGGGAGCGCGCTTATCCCCGGCACCACCAATAGCAACAAACTCATGACCTTCTTTTTCATGTTCCACCTTTGGGTTGCCCGTGGTGATATTTTGCTGTTCAGGCCTCGTCCCTGAGGCCACTGCCTTTTTACACCATATTGACGTGCAGGCCGTGCTGAATCAGGACATCGCCGAGGGTATTGGTCTGCGAGCTGTTGTGATAAACGTCGAACTGCACGCCATCCACATCTCGCTGACCGCTGACCGCCCAGACATCGTTACTACCGTGTTTGAGATTCACCTGGTCACCCGTCGTCCCCTTGATGACCAGATCGTCTTCAGGTTTATCCGTCATCGTTAAGGCTTCGTGAACATCCAGCGTCACGCTATTGGTCCCGGACTTACCGAGATCGATAATTTCGATATGCTGTACCTTCGTCGAGGCCTCAATCAGATTGAGGATGATGTTTGCGCCATCCAGTACCAGGGTATCGGTTCCCGCGCCACCGTCGATCAGCGCAAAGCCCAGCGTTGAAAGATGGATGGTGTCATTACCCGTATTCCCCAGAACACTGTCACCACTCAGTTGCGTGCCGTCAGCGTAATCAATGGTGACGCCGCCGATCGTGTACTCTTCCGTTGTGGTGGTACTTTCACTGCTGGTTGTTGTGGTCGTAGCTGCCGCCGTGGTGCTGGCCGCGTGCACCGTTGAGGTCTCAGCACTGTCCGTTGAGGCATGCGAATCCGACGATTCCACCGCACTGGCCGCCAGGAGAGAGAAACTGGCTGCCTCAGCAGACAAGGTGGAAACCGGTGGGTTGGTGTTCGCATTGCCGCCACCTAAGCCCACGTTCAGATATGTCATGTTGCCTGCTGTATCCGATGCCGAGAGATGCACTACCGTCGAGAGCGACAGAATTTTCAGCAGATCAACGCCCAGTAAAACCTGCGTTGACCAACTGCCATCCGCTGCCGTTTTGGCGGTTGCGGTCACGGTGTTCAACAAGTTGAGATAAACAGTCGATCCTGCTTCAAGATTAGCCGAAGTCCCGGAAAGCGTGAGCAATTTTGGTGAAAGTAACGAGCCGACCAGACTTAATAGCCCCGTCAGACTGAGCGGCGTCAGCGCCAGCGTCGGCTGAGTGAACTTAACGCCAATATCCGTTTCGGTCGCCGTGGTATTTCCGACACGATCGGTGACTGCAACACCAATCTTCGCCGAACCGCTGGTCAGGCTTTGCAGAATGTTGGTGCTCACCGCCGTTGACCATGTTCCATCAGCAGCGACGGTCGCGTTAAGCTGGACGCCACCCACCGTGACGACCACCTTCGCCCCGCTCGCCACCCCGTTGATTTTGCCGGTGATAAGCTGACCGGATGCCGCTTCAGCAATGTTGAGCAGTCCATCACCAAACAGCGGGTTCAGGGTCACGGTTGGCAGCGCATGGGAGATAACATCCAGGATGCCGCTGGTCGTTGCGACGTTTCCGGCGGCATTCGTCACCGAAACGCTGACGGCCGGCTGGCCATCCGCTAACTGGCCGAGATCGGCTTTCGGCACCGTCACACTCCAGCTTCCGTCCGCGGCAACGGTCGCGTTGTAGCTTTTTGCACCCAGCGATACGGTCAACAGCGATCCCACGGCATTCAGGCTGACACCCGAGATCTTCTGGTCGACGCTCAGATCCGCGACGCTCAAACCGCCATCACCAAACAGCGAGGTGATTGCCACAGTTGGCGCCGCCTGAATTGCCACACTGGCAGACTGGCTGGTGGAGGCAACGTTGCCGGCTACGTCTCTTGCCGTAGCGCTGACCTGCAAAATGTTGGTTCCGTCCTGCAAGCCTTGCAGCGAAAGGGCAGGTATCGGCAATTGCCAGGCTCCGTTTGCCCCCACCGTGGCGGTCAGGGTAAGCGGCCCGACTTTGACATCAATCAGCGTACCCACCGCCAGATTGGTACTGGTCCCCGACAGTATCGGGTTAGTCAGCAGATCGGACAGGTCAAGGATCCCGTTACCAAACAGCGTCCCCAGACCAATGGTCGGCACCGCCTGAACGATGGTATTCACCACCTGACTACCGGTCACCACGTTACCCACGGCATCCGTCACACTGGCGGTCACCTTCAGCGAACCGTCCGCAATAGAGGCCAGCGCCCCGGCTGAAAGCTGGAGTGACCAGGTACCATTGTTGATGGTCGCCTGATACGGCGTCGTTCCAACGGTCACGTTGACCGTGCCGCTGGTCAGGCCCGTCACCGTCCCGGAGATGGTTTGCGCAAGCCCGGTTTCCGCTTTGTTCAGCCAGCCATCATTACCGAACAGGGAGGTGACGGCGACCGTCGGCAGGTTGCTCAACCCAATACTCACGTTCGCGCTGGCGGCCGTGGTCGAAGTATTACCGTCCGGGGTGGTGATTTTCACCTGCGGGGTGAAGGTCCCATCCGCCAGGCCGGCAAGTCCCGAAGGTGTCAGATTAATGGTGAAGGTGCCGTTTGCCGCCACAAGGCCGGTAAACACTTTCGCGCCGATCTGTACTTCGACGGTAGACCCCAGCGGGGCGTTGTTCACCACGCCCGTAATGGTCTGATTAACCAGAGAATCGGCCACGCTCAGTAAGCCATCGCCAAAGGCCACTACATTACTGACAACGGGCGCCAGCAGATCAAGTTTGATCTGCCCGGTCTGCGACGCCGGGTTACCATACTGGTCAGTGGCCGTCACGGTCACCGCAAGGTTTCCATTGCCCAGAGCCTGCAACGCACCGGTAATGGCGCTTAAATCCAGTGACCACTTCCCGGTTCCGTCAACATTGGTGGTGAAGGCCTGAATATTCCCTATCTGTACGGTCAGCGTGCGTCCGGCAAGCCCCGTGGTGGTGCCGCCAATCAGGGCATTCGCCAGCTCAGGAATGCTCAGCGTACCATCGGTAAAGAGCGGGCTTAAGGTAATGCTTGGCAGAACGTTACTGGCCACGGTAATACTGGCATTGCTATTGACCACGTTGCCATATTTGTCCGTGACGGCAATGCCCACCGAGGCCTGACCATCCGGCAGAGTACTGAGAATAGATGACGGTAAGGTCGCGACCCAGCGTCCCGTGCCATCCCCCAGCGACGTGACGGCGGCAGTCACCGCACGGCCACCGAAGTTGACCACCACGCTTGTGATATCGGCCAGATTACTGACCGTCCCGGAAATGACCTGATCGACCGTGCTCTCTGCCCGGTTAATCACGTTGTCTACCGCGGCCAGCACATTGCCTACCACCGGCAGATCGCTCAGTGCCAGGTTGAAATCGATGGTTTCATACCTGGTATTCCCGTTGGCATCGACCACCTTCACTTCCGCAGTCAGGGTCTGATTGATCAGCCCCTGCCAGATGGACGGCGGTAACTGGAAGGAATAGGAGCCATCTGCCCCCACCAGCAGATCGTTAATCGTCAGGTTCGCGCCAGCGATATTCAGCGAAACTTTCGCGCCGCGATAATCCCCGTTCACCCGCCCGGTCAGCGTTTGAGTGACCAGTGACTCCGCAACGTTCAGGATGCCATCGTTAAAGACCTGATCGATCAGGACACCCAGCCCTTTGTTGAGGGCAACGTTGAGGGAGACCTTGTTGGTCGAGACGTTACCGGCGCTATCCGTGGAGGTGACACTGACCACCTGGGCGCCATCGGTGAGGCTGTTCAGGTTGAGCTCCGGGAAGCGATAATTCCAGTTCCCGTTCTGATCGACCGTAGTAGTCCAGCTTAGCGGTCCCAGGGTGATGGTAACCGAGTTACCCGCTTCCCCCTGCCCTTGCACCAACAAGCCGCCCACCGCATTGACCGTTGTGAGTACGGCCGGGACGCTGAGCGTATCTACCGTCAGCAGCGGTGAGGCTGTATCAATGGTGAACGTCTGTTGTTGCGTCGTCGCGTTACCTGCCGCGTCGCTGATGGTGGCGTTAATGGTGTAAGAGGCGCCGTTCAGTGCTGCCATATCGGCCTGCGGCACCTGAACCGCCCAGCTTCCGCCGGTAACCAGCCCATAGTAGGTTTTGCCGTTCAGCGTCACCGTCACCAGGCTACCGTTTTGATCCGAGGTACCGGTAATGGTCTGCGCAATGGCTTTCTCATCACCGTTAATCACGTTATCGCCCGTGAACTGCGCCAGGGTCAGCGCCGGTGGAATACGATCAACGGTAAAGGTCTGTGAGGCCACTGGCGTCGCAGGCTGGCTGACGCTCGCCGCCGTGATGGTGTATGTCCCATCAGGAATTGCGCTCTGCGCAAGTCCGTAATTCCAGGTTCCATCCGGGCCAACCGTAACCGTGGTCAGGACCGTGCTTGTGCCGCCCTCAGGCGTTAACGACAAAGTAATCAGTTGCCCGGCCAGATTGGCACTGGCACGCCCGCTGACCGGAACCTCACCGTTAACAATTTCCGTTGCGTTCACCAGGTTGTTACCGGTGACCTGATCAAGAATGACTGCATAAGTCGGGGGCGTCAGGTTGATAGTCAACGGGGTAACGTTTGTGGCGCTACCGGTATTATTGGCTTTATCGATCCCCTGCACGGATATGGCACCCGCCTGCAGCGTTGCCATATCCGCGGGCGAAAGCTGCAATGACCAACTGCCGTTGGCCTGCACCGTCGCGTCCCGCACCAGCGGTCCGTTAGAAGACGGGAAGGTCACCCGAACAATATCGCCGGTTTGCAGATTGGTGGATGTGCCTCCGATGGTCTGCGAGGTCTCGCTTTCCAGATAGGTCAGTTGTCCGTCTCCGGCAAACTGGGTCGTTACGGTAACCGTCGGTTGCGTCAGAATAATATTGACTGGCGTGGTGGTGGTGTTGCTGTTGAGCGCCCCATCCGTCACCGTGACGGCGAGGGTCTGCTGCCCACGTTCGGGGATCTGCGCCCATTCGGCAGCGGTCAAATCCAGCGTCCACGTATTACCGATCACATTCGCTGCGAAAGTCTGGCTGCCAATTTTCACATTCACCGTCGCCCCGGTCGGGTATGACGAGTTAAAGGTCCCGCTCAGTGAGGTGAGACTTTGTGATTCAGCAAGGTTCACATAACCATCGGCAAAGACCGGAGTGGTGATGGCCACGGTCGGTGGGGTAAAGGCCAGAGTAAAGTCTTCAGTGTGGGTACCGGTGTTACCGTACTGATCTTCAGCGGTAATGATGATCGCATGAGGTACCGCAGGATCCAGCGACTGCAACGAACCCGCAGGCAGATTCACCGTCCAGGTGCCGTTTGCGACGCTGGCGGTATAAATGATGCCGCCCACGTCAATCTGTACGGTCACATACTCATTACCGACAACACCCGTTCCCGTCGAGCCCGTCAGCGTTAACGGACCCGCGGCTTCGGTGAGGTTGAGGATGTTATCGGTGAAGAGGTTGGTCGCCGTCGGTTCTGGCAGGTCGGTGTGGATGCCTACGGTCGTCGTTAAGGTTGGACTCTCGTTACCCGCGCGATCCGTAATGGTGACCGTCAGGTCTGGGGTGGCCCCCTCAGCGAGTCCCGTGAAGGCGGCCTGCGGGATGGTCACCGACCACTCCCCGGTGCTCTGCACAGTTTGGGTATAAGGTACGCCGTTAAAGACCACGGTCACCGTCTGCCCTGCCGTTGCCACGCCCGTGTTGCCGGTTATCACCTGGTCGGTTGCCGCTTCGGCGTTATTCAGGGCACCATCCACAAACGGTGTGTTAAAGGTCGCCACCGGCAGACTATGAATCTGCACTTCAAAATTGCTCTGCCCGGTAATCTGGTTGCCCGCTTTATCAATCACCGTCACGTTGACCGTCGTCGTACCATCCGGCAGGGCGGCCAGCGCAGCAGGTGAGAGCGGTAATTGCCAGGTACCATCAACGGGATTAATGACCGCCTGTACCGCCGTACCGTTATTCAGGGTCACCATCACTCTGTCGATGTTAGCCACCGGCGTGTTCAGCGCCCCCGTGAGGGTTTGCGTGACGCCCGACTCTGCCACATTCAGGAAGCCATCGGTAAACGGTGTGGCAAGCGCCGGCGCCGTCAACGGATCGGTCAGCACGGTTATCGTGTTCGCCGGGGATGAGGTGGCGGTGTTACCCGCACGGTCACCCACGGTCACCGTCATGGAGTGGGTTCCATCAGTCAGCCCCTGGAGTAAGGCGGTATCCAGCACTACCGACCAGTTCCCGTTCACATCCACGGTGCCGAACACATCCTGGTTACCGTCAAAGGTGATTTTCACCGTTTGCCCGGCGCCTGGCTGACCGGTGGAGCCTGTCAGTTGGGCAGTGGCACCCGCTTCCGCCTGGCCGATAAAATTGTCGCCAAAAAGAATCCCCGGTAAGGTTGCCGTAGGTTGAGCCAGTACTACATCCAGAACCGACGTGGCGGTAGCCGGGTTGTTCCATTCATCTGCTGCGCTGACGGTCACCGCCAGTTGCCCACTGGTTGTGAGCTGGTTAGGGGGAATCCCCACCGTCCAGATGCCGTCGGCCACACTGCCGGTGAAGGTTTGTGTGCCGATGGTCAGAGTGACAACCGTGCCATTCGCAAGCCCAGTTGCGTTACCGCCAATGAGGGTGGTATCGCCCGCTTCCGCGAGGCTCACGATGTTGTCGTTGTACATCGCATTCAGCGTCAGGGTTGGTACGGCGGCAGGATCGGTGTGGACATCAACATTGATGATTTGCTCGCTGCGGTTTCCCTGGGCATCCGTTGAGTGGAAGACCAGCGTGCCCGGCCCTTGATCCAGAGCTTGCAGCTCTGCAGCCGGGATCGTCATGCTCCAGGTCCCGTTATTGCCTACGGACGTGGCAATGGTTTTTCCATTAATGTCCAGGATAACCGTTTGACCTGCGAGACCCGTCCCGGTAACCGTTCTGTCGATGCTGGCCTCAGCAATGTTAATAATCTCATCAGCAAGGATCGTGCCTGCAACAATCACCGTCAGCCCCGGCCCGGTCGTATCCACCGAGACATTGTGGGAAGCATTGGCGCTATTCTGTGCAGCATCCTGCGCCGTTGCGGTTATCGCGTAGGCGGGATTAACAAGGGTCGAATCAGAGAGTGCCTGCACATCGGCCTGCGGCACCGTCACTTTCCAGTTGCCACTGCCATCAACGGTCGCCGTATAGGTTTTGGCATTGAAGGTCAGGGTAATGACTGTACCGGCCGCCAGTCGGGTTGACGTACCGGTGATATCCAGCGCCGCGTTATGCTCCTGCGCGTTAATCACGTCATCCTGCGCGACAGTATTAATCGTCAGGGTCGGCTGTGACGCCGCATGGGTGACAAAATTCACGCTCTGGCTGCTGGTTGCTACGTTGCCGGCGAGATCGGTCACGCTAACCGAAATGACCTGGGCGCCATCCGGTACGGCGGCGACTTCATTCTGCGGAATACTCACCGACCAGACACCGTTCAGAACGGTAGCCGTGTAGTTTTGCCCGTTCAGTGTGATGGTCACAGTCTGGTTGTTTTCAACAAGGATCGCCGTGCCGCTTATCGTCAATGCGCTCAGGGATTCCTGCGTATTCACGTAGTTATCACTGGAGACGGTGTTAACCGTTATCTGTGGCGCACCCGCAGGAGAAGCATCCAGTATGAAGCTGGTATTGATGGTATTGCTGTTGCCCGCCGCATCCGTAATTGAAGCCTGAACAGCGACCGGTCCATCCGGCACACCGGCGAGCGCCCCCGCTGGCAGCGTGATACTCCAGGTACCATTGGGTTGCAGAGTTGCATCATAATTCTGACCATTAACCAGTACCTTGACCGTTTGAGCATGCAGCGGATCGTAGGTCCCGGTGCCGGAAATACTCAATGCTCCTGCCGCTTCTACCGTGTTAACGATGTTGTCACTGGTGACGGCGTTCATACCCAGATTGGGTGTCTGAGTATCTATTGATAGCGGGGTGGTTACCGTGTTCTGGTTGCCCGCCGCATCGGTCACGGTGACCGTTATGGTGTGATTACCCTGCGTAAGCGCGCCAAGCTGTGTGGAAGTGACAGGCGCACTCCAGTTACCGTTCGCGTCCACCGTGGCGGTAATGGGTGTGCCGGAATCGAGCGTGACGGTGACCGTCTGACCGCTGCCTTTACTGCCAGTAACACCGCTTAATACGCCACCTGCCGCCGCTTCAGCGGCGTTCACTATTCCATCCGTAAACGGCGTGTTTACTACCGGCTGCGGCAACTGGTGAGTAATGATAGTGAACGACCGCTCCCCGGAAACGGGCAGATTATCAACATCGCGAGCCGAGACGGTCAGCGTCGCGGTACCATCCGCAATCGCCGCTGCGTCAGCCTGCGATATCGTCAACTGCCAGTTGCCGCTGCTGTTAATCTGGGTGGTGTACTGTTTGCCATTCAGGGTGACGGTGACGGTCGCCCCTTCTGCGAGACGTGCGGAGATACCACTGATGGTCAGGCCATCCTGAATATCCGCTGCGCTGATTTTGTCATCAGACTCGACCGGACTGATTGCAATCGCGCTGGCGTTGGTATTGACGCTAAAATTGACGTTCTGGGTTGGCGACGCATTACCCGCGGTGTCCGTCACCGTAACAGACACCGGATAGTTGCCGTTCGTCAGCCCTGCCAGATCGCTTGCGCTGACCGGAACCGACCAGCTACCGTCAGCCGCCACCACCCCCGTTAATGTTTGGCCGTTAATAGTGACGCTGACTTGCGCCCCCGGATCGGCTGGAACAGTTCTACCGGTCAGGTTAAAGCCACTGTTTAACTCGGCGATATCCAGTTGATTGTCACGAGTGACAGGGTCCACGACCAGGTTAGGCGCGGTGGTATCGAGCGTCAGGGTATGAGAAACCGTAGTGGTATTGCCTGCATTATCCGTCGCCGTCACGGTGATGGCGCTCGCTCCGTTTGGCAACGCAGCCAGGGCAGTTCCCGGTATCGCTGCCTGCCATACCCCCGCATTCAGCGTGGCAGGATAATCCGTGCCATTGATGCGAACAATGACACTACTCGCATCGGTTGAGGCGTTAACACTTATCGTCTGCCCTGCCTGTACCTCGGCACCATTCAGTACGTCAGTACCGTTGATGGGCTGCACCGTGACGGTCGGCGGCACCTTATCTACGGTAAAGCTTACGTTGCCTGAAGACGGGTTACCTGCCACATCCCTGACCTCAACGCTGAGGGTACCCGGACCGGATGCCAGAGTGCTCAGCGCACCGGATGGGAGAGTGACAGACCAGATGCCATTAGTATTCACCACACCGATGTACTGTTGACCATTCAGCGTGGCAACCACCGTCTGCCCAGGCCCATTGACACCGGTTGTTCCGGTTAGCGTCTGGTTCTGGGTCGATTCCACCTGATTGACGATGCCATCGCCGAAGGGTTGATTAATCACTACCTGCGGCAGCGTGTTAATGATGACCGTAAAATCATGGCTGTCAGTGACGGTGCCGTTGACGGTGACGGATGAAGCAGTAATGGTGTTGAGACCATCAGAAAGCTGACCGAGATCGGCGGCAGGGATCGTGGTTTGCCATGCGCCGCCAGGCCCGACCGTGGCGGTATAGGTCTCACTGCCGAGGGTGACCGTAATGATTGCGCCTTCCGGCAACCCGGCACTGTTTCCGCGTACCACCAGATCGTTGCCGGATTACGCCAGGTTCAGGTAATCATCGCTGGCGACGATGCTGATCGCCACCGAATCAGCCGAGGTATCAATGTTAAAATCTTTCGTCTCGGTCTGCGTTTGCCCGTAAGCATCGGTGACGCTGACGGTATAAGAGGTTGTCCCCTGCGTCAGCTGTTGCAAGTCAATCGCCGGCAGGACGACCTTCCAGTTACCCGCCGCGTCGACGACGCCGCTGTAGCTTTTGCCACCCAGGTTGACCGTAACGATACTGCCTATTTCCGCATTTGTGGTGCCCCCAAGCGTCTGATCAACTTTGATCTCTGCCGCATTGAGGATGTTGTCCGAGGTTAAATTCAGCACATCAAGGGTCACTGCGCTGGTTTTCACATCGAATGAATGGGAGACCGTGGTGGTATTGCCTGCGGCGTCCGTAAGAGACGCCGTATAGGTGTGATTTCCCCCGCCCAGCGCCACGAGGTCGGCAGAGGGAAGAGTCACCTGCCAGTTACCGTCGTTGCCCACTACCCCGGTGTAGGTTTTCCCGTTAAGGGAGATAGTGACGATTTGTCCCTGCTCACTGACCGCACTGATGCCGCTGATGACCTGATCCTGGTTCAGTTCGCTGGGGTTCAGTTTGTCATCGCCGGTCAATGGCAGTAAGGAAAGTGCCGGAGCAAGCGTATCGACCTGTGCTGAATCGCTGAGTGAAGCGCTATTCCCCGCCGCGTCACTCACATTCACTGTTACAGGCAGGACGCCGTCCGGGAGGGTTTGCAGGTAGGTGGCCGGTACCGTAATTTTCCAGTTCCCGTCAGCATCCACCGTGGCCTGATAAGTTTTATTTCCTACCTGCACCGTGACTGTCTGCCCGCCGCCAGAGACACCTGTATTGCCGCTCAGTACCTGATCTACTGATTTTTCAGCGCTGTTCAGGTAGCCATCACCAAAGGGCTCGTTGATAGTCGGCTGTGGCAGATGGTTAATCTGGACATTGAGCGTGTGATTATCTTCGGCGGTTTGTGTTCCATCGGTGACCACAGCCGTTATGACTGTCGGGCCATCTTTCAGCAATAGTAAGTCAGCAGGAGGAATGATGACGCTCCAGTAACCCGCATCATCAATGTTGGTGACCTGATATTCTTTGCCGTTAACGGTCACCGTAATGATCGCTCCGGCCCCAAGCACCGTCGTCACCCCACGAATTTCCAGTGGCTGTTCAGCTTCAGCCGCACTGAGATAATCGTCGGTCGACAAAATGGCGATCGCAATGCCTGCCTGGCTGGTATTCACCTCGACGCCAGCCGTTTTGATAACCGGATTGCCGTCAATGTCATTGACACTGACGATCAGGGTAGTGTTCCCTTGTCCCAGTGCCGCAAGATCGCCTGCGGGGATAATGGTTTTCCAGGATCCATCCCCCGCCACTTGTGCGTAATAGGTTTTGCCATTGAGAGTGATGGTCACGATTTGCCCGGCAGGAATGTTCACCGTGTGGCCAGAGACGGTTTGATTCAACAGCACTTCCGCAGCGTTAAGAACGTTATCGCTGGTGACCGGATCGATGGTGACCTCAGGAGTCGAGAAATTGGTAGTGACTGACTGTGTTTCCTGCGTCACGTTGCCGGCCAGATCCACCACCCGGTAGGTGATGACATAGCTTTCACCGTCCTGAAGCAGCGCCATGTCTGCCTGCGGAATGGTCAGTTGCCATTGCCCGTTCGCGTCTACCGTGGTGGTATAATTTTTGCCATTTAACGTGACCGTCACCTGGCTGCCTTCATCCGCAGTACTGGAATAGCCGCGGACCAGCTTATCGCCATCAATCAACGCCTGGTCGATAATGTTGCCCGAAGCAAATTGCGTAAGCGTGAGCGCGGGGGGAATCGAATCGAGAGTGAACTCCGTCGTTTCCGTTACCGTTCTGCCATCGAGCGTGGTGAGTGTGACGTCGACGATATGGGCACCCTGCTCAAGTTGGCCCAGCACCGACGGCGGCAGGAAGACCACCCAACTGCCATCGCTCTCAACCACCGTTGTCCAGGTATTGTTGCCAATACGTACCACCACCTGACTACCCGCATTAACAGCATCGGTGGAGCCTGACAGCGCCTGCGATACCAGAATATCGTTAGCGTTGAGCATATTATCCGTGCCGATGACCGCCAGTCTCAGCACCGGAACACCGGGTTCAGGGTCGGTTCCACCATTGCCGGGGTCGGTACCGCCATTACCGGGATCCGTGCCGCCATTGCCTGGGTCTGTGCCACCGTTACCGGGGTCCGTACCACCATTGCCTGGGTCTGTTCCACCGTTACCCGGATCGGTCCCCCCGTTTCCTGGGTCTGTGCCACCGTTACCGGGGTCCGTACCACCATTGCCTGGGTCTGTTCCACCGTTACCCGGATCGGTCCCCCCGTTTCCTGGGTTGTTGCCGCCATTGCCTGGGTTTTCAGGGTTAGTGCCGCCGTTATTGCTGTCGCTGCCACCACCGCCGCCACCGCCACCGCCAGATGCTGCCGCAATACCGACAATGCCACCCACCGCAGCAATCCCCCCCAGCACCGCAAGGGCCGAAATACCGCTCGTCCCAACCAGGGAGTCCATGGCGACATCCGCATAGGTGGGAACAATGGCCTCTGCCGCTGCCGGACCCGATTCAGCCGCATACGGGAATACCGCATGATGGGTACCGAGATTGTCTTCAAAGACCAGTTGGCTATGCAGGCCATCGCTATCCAGCAAGAAAAAGCTTTGATAACGCACAGTAGAACCGTCCTTCATATGGACAATCAGGTCATTTCCCTGACGTTCATAAAAATTAACGGTTTCTGGAGAAGCATTAATACGCACGATACTGGTTTCAGTGAGGTTAACGACGCGATCGCCACCTTGCGCATATTGTGCAACGACATCACCTGTTTTTTGGTTAATTACCTGCATGGTTCCTGTAACGACGCTTTGCGTAGCCATATAATTCACCTCGAGTACCAGAGCAATAATTTGTGGCATCGCCAGCAAATATCAGAGCGTAGGGGTACCCACACCGAGTTTTGGCTGGTGATATAAATAGGTTTTGCTATATGATTTTTGAGATTAGTTTAAGTGGTTGATTTTATATAGGATTGATCCTTTTACCGCGTTTAGCTTGTTTAATGCCGTGTTAAATAAAGATATAATCAAGGTTCACACTTTAGGCAAACTCCTATTTCACAATTTGTTGTAAAAGTTCTGAATACAGAATATATCAGCAATATATCCTGGGTATTATTAAGCTACGCTTAAATTAATATGCGAATCATTAATTAAAATTTAAATAATCATTAATTTATACAAATTAAAGCAGCAATACATGATATACCAGCGCTGGTTAAATGCTGCACTCATATAAAACTCGGCTTTTACTATGCATATATAAATTAAATCCGGCATCTGTACGCCGTCATTACCAGGTGCTCATACTTTAAGCAACGGAAAATAATAAGAAAGTTCTACCTATATGGACTGGCATGCCACGGTCAAAAGCTGTTATACTGTTTAACACACTTAGGGGCTGATTCTGGATTCGACGGGATTTGCGAAACCCAAGGTGCATGCCGAGGGGCGGTTTGCCTCGTAAAAAGCCGCAAAAAAATAGTCGCAAACGACGAAAACTACGCTTTAGCAGCTTAATAACCTGCTAAGAGCCCTCTCTCCCTAGCCTCCGCTCTTAGGACGGGGATCAAGAGAGGTCAAACCCAAAAGAGATCGCGTGGATGTCCTGCCTGGGGCTGAAGCGTTAAAACTAATCAGGCTAGTCGGGTAGTGGCGTGTCTGTTCGCAGGTGCCCGGCGAATGTAAAGACAGACTAAGCATGTAGTACCAAGGATGTAGGAATTTCGGACGCGGGTTCAACTCCCGCCAGCTCCACCAAAATTCTCCATCGGTGATTACCAGAGTCATCCGATGAAGTCCTAAGAGCCCGCACGGCGCAAGCCCTGCGGGCTTTTTTGTGCCTGCAATTTGTCCTGCGAAGTCTGATGCCAACCAATTAAATCTGAACCTTTTAGGCCCTTCGATAGGCCCAACGAAAAGCTATAGTGTTCCCGTTGGGCCTAAAAGCAGGGAGACTCACATGGTGTAAGTACCCTGCATAATCGTGCCATTCACATTGAGAGATCATCCGGCATAATCAGTCAGCCAGCGCAGGAGATAGCTTTGCGTAAAGCCCGTTTTACTGAGCATCAGATCATCGCGGTGATGAAGTCGGTTGAAGCCGGACGAATTGTTAAAAAGGTCTGCCGGGAGGCCGTTATTTCTGAAGCCACCTGATACAATTGAAAGTCCAGACACGGTGGCATGGGGGATTCTGATATTAAAGTCCTGAGGACGAAAACCGATGTCTCAACCAGCTGTTTGCCGATGTGAACGCCCGTATGAATCACTGAATACTATGACGCCGGAGAAATACCGACAACACCATTATCTGGCCGGGAACTCAAAAAATGCCTGGAGCTAAAACGGGTCTGTTTACATCTCCTGGGCCTCATGATGAAAGCAGTATGCGGCTGGATGTCTGGCTGGGTGAGGATGGCCGATGGAAAATTTAGCGGGTAGCTGATAATAGTGATAACTACATACAGTATGAATCGCAGTAATTGAGATGTTAAGAATAGTTAGCTGAATCGGCCAGCAGTGGAATTAACCTCTGCTGTTCGTCAGCATTGATGAGCTTCTTATCCAAAAAAAGCGTCATATATTAAACACCGAGATTTTTAAGTTTTTTGTCCAGTTTCAGCAGGTTATCGTAGTAACCACTGCCTTTTTTAACCTGAGAAATCCTTCTATCAACCATTTGTCGGAAAGATCGTCCTTGCTTATTTACCGGGTTTGGATCGGCTCCGTGATCCAGCAGGAAAAACATTTTATCAAAATCGGCACTAAAAAAAGCATCAACAAGCGGAGTTTCACCGAGTGAATTTCGTGCATTTGGATCAGCTCCTCGCTCTATTAATAGCGCCAGCGTGGAGGTATTTTTTGAATCGATCGTCGAGAAGATAAGTGGGACATGATACAGCTTGTCCTTGGCGCCAGGGTTTAACCCTCCATCCAGTAATGCCTTTAACCATATGTCTTTATCGCCTTTAGCCGTTATTTCAGCAGGGCTACCTGGCATATTCATCTGTGGCTGTAATGGGTCAGCGCCAGCGCGAACCAAATCCGTGACTATCTGTAATCGCTCAGGAGGATTGTCATTGTAGAAGCACTCATTAAGGGCATAAAAGAGGATAGTCAGCTCTTCAGCTCCGGGCGTTTTTAGGTCAGTCACTTTTGCCAGTCGAAGAACAGACTCGCGATCTGCCGCATCAATCGCGTTAGCCAGAACAAGTTGCGGGCCAGTAAAATGTTTTTCAGGTTCTATCTTTTTCATATCATTACACGCCGATAACAGCGCTAACAGAAAAGAAAAGAATATCGCGCAGGTGATTTTTTTCATGCTAAATCCTGCTTTTAATAATTCCCGTATCCTCATCCTTTTGTGCCTCAAGCAGTTAATAACCTGTGACAGGCCGTGCTTGTCCGTATGTTACCCGTACCGCCAGAAAGTCCAGCACTGTGTCATCAGGAAACATGTTTGCTACGCCCACTTTCATAGCAATAAGTGACGTATCAAAAAAGGATATCGTTCGGGAGCGACTTTTTCTTCCAGGATGTAGGTCAGAGACATGTAATTTGTCATAACACCAACTCCCCCTTCTCACTACTCCCTTTACTGATATGCATGGATGCTCCAGAAGGGATAATCATTTAGCATGCGAGCTGTTATTAAACGCGCTGATAGTGTCCTAAACGACTAGATAAACAATTATATAAATAATTACTGTAAATGACAGGGAGATGTGAAAATGATTCACATAAGTCTTATGGGATGAGGATCATCTAACCAGCCCCTATGATTTTTGATAGTTGAAATTTTTGAGAGAATAAATGAGTTGTATTTAACTGCATTAACTATTTGATCTATCAATAAATTAGCACTATATATTACGTTGCACCCTGATTTTCCATGTTGCCAGTGTACTGAAATTATCGTGGTGTCAGATAATTCAGTGCTGAATGTGGTTCACACTCGTTATCTTCCTGCCGCCAGGTATTAATGATTTTCTTGAGGTAGACAATATCTTTATGACATCTATATCGGATCGCGGTCAGTCTGCAATGTCCCTGATGTATCGGTTAAACTGGTTGCGGTTCAAAATTGCAAGATTTCAAGGTCTAATTTCCATGAAAGTGATACCCTCCTATAGTCATTCCCGCGAAAAAACGATGCCTAAGTATAAAAGGACTGGAACAATTATAATTGCTTTAATTATTGCATACTGCATATGGAGTTATGTCAGACCAACAAAAATAGTCAGGGTGGATGGTAGTGCGGTTTTTGTAGAACATTTGCCAGTAACCACAGAAGGAAAATTAAAATGGTGGATGAAAAACAAACAGTTACTGCAGGAAAAATATCACGTCATCAAGACACCCTATAACTTCACAGTTACCATCATGAACTTTAATGGTTATGAAGAATTACCTAAAGGAACAAGGGATGGTTCTATCGATGATTATACCTGTTTTGATGATGCAAATGGTAAGCATGAAAAATGTGTATATAATACTATGGCGATAATTGTCAGAGGTAACCTTAATGAAAAGCAATTCATAAACATAGATCATAAAACTTACGTGCAGACCCCTGAAGGAAAAATAGAGTTAGAATAAATAGTCTTTACCGACTCAACAGGTAAACCCGGCACGAGCCATTATGAAACGAGGGGTTCATTTAATGAAAAATAACACTATTTCTCACGCTATACCTGCTAAAAAGCCTCATGCTATGAATACGGTCGACAAAAACTGACGCTACACCTATTTAAATTATTTCACTCTAAATTTGACGGCAATGCCATCAGTACAGGAGTAATAAAAAAGGTTACGCTCCTTATCGAATTAATCTTATAAAACTGCTCGAATCAGTCGGTGAGCAACACATTGCTTCAGATATCCGACCTTATGAGGATGTCCCATGTGAATTATGAAGAGACTACTATCGCGGTGTATTAACCAGCGGGAGCAGGTCAACAGAACTACACTTATTACTTCACAGTCCTAACGCAATGACCGAAGTAGCCAGTATCGGGTGGTGAAACCTCAGCTATCAAAACCGTCAGGTCGCACCATAGCCGATTTTGCCGAACATTACGCAACGAAAATATTTCACAAGACATCTGACTCACTGTCTGAACCGCAGGGAAAAATAAATGCACCTTAACGAGGATGAGCTGGCCATGCGCACTCCTGTCTGGCATGCCTTATCGGAGCTTTTTACCGGGCGCGAACTCATGGACTATGACTATCGATTCATGGCTAATTTGTTAAAGGAATCCGGGTACAGCCGGGAAGCAATCTTCGCGATTCTCGATGAGGAAGTTGCCCCTGCCCTCCAGTGGAATCTTCTTTACAACCCAACGCCGGTGATGGACGGCTGGACAGAAGAAGATGTTAAGCGGCTCGTAACAGAATACGTAAGCAGGAAGCCGACCCTTATTGAGCGTGTTGTTCCTGCCCGCGTACTGTTAAAACAGCGCCGTAAACATATTCAGGACCCCCTCACCAGGCTATCGGCCCTGCTGGAATCATGCTCCTGAAAGCCCGCACGGCACAAACCCTGCGGGCTTTTTTGTGCCCTGAATGTGTCCCGTGAAGTCTTACGCCAAGACATTAAATCCGAACCCAACGTGGTTACGCATTACATTATCAGCAAACACGCCCTTATCGTGAGCATTGTCCCGGCATTAACTTTTCCAGGGTCGTGACATTCATCCCCCCGGTATTTTCTACCTTAAAGAGATCGACACTCAACAAAACTAATTTTAGCCCCCGTCCACTTTCGGCAAAGGGATCTGCCCCGAAGGTGCTGTCTTCTTTCGCCGCTGCGAGGCGCGTTGCCGGAAAGGGATCGCCCGTGTCGGTAAAACGCAACGTAATAGCCTCCTCGCTCTGGATAAATTCCACGGAAAATTGGCTATGCCCGTCTTCATGCAGAGCGTGGCGAATAATATTGGTTGCCGTCTCGCAGGCGGCAAGATCGACAGAAAACCGCCATTCGTCGCTAACGGGAAGGGGCGCCAGCTGTTGTGTAAGCCACTCCGCCAACCGGGAGAGTGACGTTAAGGTTGCCGGAAATACCATGTTGTTAGCCACGGGAAGGTCACGGATTCGTCGGCGTTAGCGCCGAGGCGCGATCCGGGCAGATTCGAAAAATGCGATCCATCCGGGTCAGGGTGAACATATTTTGAATTCCCGGGTTTAAGGCACACAGCGTCATTTCTCCCTTCCCGTTCATCATCTTGAGTAAAGAAACCAGCATCCCCAGCCCACTGCTGTCGATGAAGTCAATTTTGCAAAAGTCGACGATCAGGGCTTTGCGGTCATCACCGATTTCGCGAATAACCGCCTCCTTAAAGGCCGCAGCCACCGAGGCGTCGAGCCTGCGCACCGAGGGGGTAAGGATATTCACGTGCGCCAGCCGCTCTGTATCAATATTCATCATCTTCTCCTTTATGCTCAATAACCAAGAGTGAGACATCATCAGCCATTGCCTGCTGCTCTGCGTTTTCCCCGCTGTGCCAGCGGATGAGATGCTGACCAAAGTGCGTCAGTAGTGCGTCCAGCGGCAGGGCTGCCCCCTCCTGAAGCCAGTGCTGCAGCCGCATCTGCCCGAACTGCTCTGCGGACGCATTTTCACACTCCGTAATGCCATCGCTAAACAGATACAGCCGCTCGCCGGGTGCCAGGGTGAAGGAAACGTCGTTCCAGACAAGATCGGGCATCAGCCCCACCGGTGCCCCGCCGCTACCTACTGTTCTCACCTCTCCATTCAGGCTCACGATAAAGGGGGTAGGATGCCCGGCCTGACACAGTTTCCCCTGCCCGGTATCAAGATCGATCACGCCGTAGATCATGGTGAAATAGCTCACAATCTCAGTCTCTTCACTACAAAAACGACCATTCAGGATGCGCACCACCTCCGCCGGTGACTCCACGCCGCCATCATCACAAAAGAGAAAACGCTCCACCGCCCGGCCATGTAAAAACTGTCTGGCGACGGCGAGCGACATCATCGCGGCCCCGACGCCGTGGCCGGAAACGTCCACGCAGTAAAAGCCCAGATGGTTATCCAGCGGGAATACGTTAAAAATATCCCCGGAGACCCAGGCCGACGGCAGAAATAACCAGTCGGAAAAATAGTCGCGGTAGCACAGCTGATGAGCGGGTAATACCGACCGCTGGATGCGGGCCGCCACCTCAAGATCCTGTTCTATCTGTTGCAACGCCTCGCTAAGGCGCGCGTTGCGGGCGGCGAGCGTCGCCTCCAGCGACAAAATACGCGCCCCCGCATGCAGACGCGCCCGCAGCTCGGCCTGCTCAACGGGTTTACTCAGAAAATCATCTGCACCAGCATCAAACCCCAGCGTCAGATCGGAGGGATCTTCACGGGCGGTCAGCAAAATAAGATAGATATAGTGACCAAACTGACGGCTACGGATCTCCTGGCACAGCGTCAAACCGTCCATCTCCGGCATTTCCCAGTCGCTAATCACCATGCTCACCGGCTGGCTTGCCAGCAGAGTGAGGGCGGCAACACCGTTTTCCGCCTCGCTGACGCGGTATCCCCACTGCGTCAACATACGGGCAAGCAGACGACGGTAAACCGGTGAATCTTCCACAATCAGTACATGCTGTGCCGTCATACCCCCCCCTATAGCGGTAAGAACCAGATAAGACTGACCGTGCCTTCACGGAATTTCCCGTTACCACTCTTATGACCAGGGTAGCGCGTACCGGCGTAGTTCGCATACTGCAGGGAGAAGGAACCAGGGGTGTAGCCCGCGTAGCCAAAGCTGTAACTGTAATCACCGTTCCACGGCTGCTGCTGGCTACGATCCGGGAACCAGAAGGCTGTGGCGCGTACAAAGAAATGCTGTTTAAAGGTATATCCGCACCCGCCCAGCATGACGTTTTTATTTTTACGGATATCGTTGTCGCTGAGGTCGTAGTAACGCGGCACCCAGCTGTAGCCCACCTGGCAAATAATCGAGTCGCCTTTATTAATCAGCAGAGCGTGCTCCATCGGCTTTGGCAGTGAGAATTTATAAGCAAGCGTGACGGCCCCTTGCTCAAAATAGGTGCTGCGGCGTTTGTCTGACGTCCAGAAGTGGTTATCGCCGTAATTGCTGTAGACGAGACTGAGGGTATTAGCATGCCAGTCGTCATAACCAAAGCTGTAGCGATAGTCGGCGGTGTAACGACTGGTATCCGTCACGGGTAACCGCGAGGTGATGTTGGCAAACCAGAAGCTGTAGGGGGAATACTGCAGGCTGAGGTTAAGCGTCTGATTAACCTTTTTCTTCCGCTCTGCGCTATCTGAATTATTGGGAATGGTCATCCACTGCTCTTTGAGACCCGAGCTAAAGCTTAACGCCCCCGAGAACGTCTTCTCATTACCGGAAAATAACCGTCCCCAGCGACTGGTAAAAACCCCCGCCTGCACCGGCTCGCCATCTTTATCCCGCAGCGTCGGGTTATCATCCGTTTGCGCCGCTTGCGCCCCCAGAGCAGCGCTCATCAGCAGAGTGGCAGCTAAAAATCTCTCACGCATTTGCCTTTCCTTAGTTAGGTATCCAGCGTGCCGCGACGTTGTATTTCGCCATCAGCCACAGTGCGCCAAGCGCCGCCGCATGAATTATCGTGTTTTCAATCCAGGCATGACGCCATAAATCGAAGGTCACGAACTGGCTGACCGCAAGAACAACGTAAACGTGCAAAATAAAGGTGTAGAGGGAACGCTGCCCCAGCGGGATGAGAAACCACCCCGCCAGCCGGTAGACAGGAAGCCAACACCAGGTCAGCAGCAGGTAGACCGTAACCATCAGGCAGATATCATTGAGCACCCGAACCGGCCCCAGCCCATTTTTCGCCGCCCAGGTGTGATAAAAGGCATTAAAATCCGCCGGCGGGATGGTATGCATCAGCAGGGCGGAGGGCATAAAGGGGTTGGTGTGGTTTTGCGCGATAAACCCCAGGATCAGCGCCAGAACCACCAATGCAGCGACAGTAACCCTGCCAGCAGGGGTGCGGGCAAAGGAGAGCAGCTCCGCTTTGTACCAGCCACTGCTCATGCCCAGTACGAAAATAAATTGCCAGGCCAGCAGCGGAAACGCGAACTCAAATTCAGCGGCGGTAACCCGCACCGGCCAGCGCTGCCAGCAGCAGTAGACCAGCAAAGAAAGCCCGAGAAGCCAGTACACCTTGCCGCGTTGTAGCATTCCCAGAAACAGCGGGCTTAATAGCAACAGAAAAATATACAGACCAAGGATTTGCGTCTGGTGGGGGCCAATCTGTAAATAGAGAATAATGTTAAACCAGGTCTCTTTTATTTGCGGCGTAACCGGATAAAGCGACCAGCTGGTGCCCGAAAAACGATCGGTAAAATGGGTCACCTCAAAAACATTAATAAAGGGAATATACCCAATCAATAAAAAAGAGATGATGATGATGATATTTACGCGATATATTTTCCATGCGCGAAGATATAACCCCCACGAAACCGTGAGCAAGACGACTTTTTGCAAACGGGCCCGATTAAGCATTCCCAGCATAAATCCGGAAAGAATGACAAAGCCTTCAGCCCCGGTCGTCAGGCCAAATCGCTCCCAGGTAAATATATTAAATATCGACATTACCTCAGTGTGAGCCACGACCATCATCACCAGCGCTATCCCACGCATGAGATCAATTCTCAGGTCACGATTACCCGCCACATCATAGCGCCATGCGATTGATTTTTCTCTTTCTTTCTCAGAAATCGCTGACGCAACCTGGCTCATAGGCAGACCTTTTATCTGTGCGATAAAACAGCTGATAAATTATTTAGATAGCGTATAGACCTGTATAAGGCAATTAATAAGAGAACCAAAAGTTATATTAAGCAGCAATGATTTTAAGTTAAGTGAGCCTGTATTGTTGCTATTTACCCGGCTGGACACTTTTTCTCAGCCATCTACACTTATTTTACCTTTTGTTTTGACAGACGTTATTTTCTCAGGCGGAACCGCTCCTGCCAGCACAGCGTCTTTAATTCAGAACCCGTGTGGAAACAGGATATCCTTTGCTATGGATTTTTACTTTTCCCGTTTTGAACATCGCCAGCCGCCTGAGCCACTCAACACACCTCGCTGGGTGATGATGACCTGGCAGGTTTTAGCAGTAGCGGCGCTGATCCTCGGAGCCAATTATATTTACTGGCGCTGGACAGCCTCATTAAATACCGATGCCCTCTGGTATGCCCTGCCGCTGGTGTTAGCAGAGACCCTGGCCTGGATCGGCACGGTGCTGTTTACCATTAATTTGTGGAAAGAAGACGATCCGCTGCAAACCACACCGCCTGCGGAGATTAACGATTGCCTGCTGGCGGAGGAAAAGGTCGAGTCCCGTCCCATCAGGGTGGATCTGTTTATTGCGACCTACTCCGAAGATGTGGAGCTTGTCAGACTTTCCATTCGTGACGCCATGAAAATGGAGTACCCCTTCCCGCTGGACTACCGTGTGCATGTGCTGGACGACGGGCGTCGCCCGGCGATGCGCGCTGTCTGTGAAGAGGAGGGGGTAAATTATATTACCCGCCAGACCAACACTGGCTACAAGGCAGGGAATCTGCGCAACGGGCTTGAGCAGACCGACGGCGATTTTCTCATTATCTGTGACGCCGATACCCGCGTTTTCCCGACGCTGCTCAGCCACACAATGGGCTATTTCCGCGACCCTGATGTAGCCTGGGTGCAGACGCCGCAGTGGTTTTACGATCTTCCTGAAGGGGAGAACCTGGCCCGCTGGCTTGAGCGTAAAGCGGGCAAGGCAGGCTATGGCGTGGGCTGGCTTATGCAAAAACTCATCGGGCCTGTTACCGTTGGCCGCGATCCCTTCTTTAACGATCCACGAATGTTCTATGACGTCATTCTGCGCCGTCGTAACTGGGCCAACGCCGCATTCTGCTGCGGCGCGGCCTCCGTTCACCGCCGCGAAGCGGTGATGCAGGCGGCCCTGCGCAGCTATGTCTGGACCGTGGAGGAGGAGATTAACCGCCACACCAGGGATATACGCGATCCCGCCACGCGTCAGGCACTGGAAGAGGCTATGCGACCGCACGTGGCGTTTGACACCGAACTCACCCCCTATAAATTTCACGTCTCTGAAGATATCTATACCTCGATTTTGCTGCATGGCGACGCTGCCCGGCGCTGGCGCTCGGTAATGCATCCGCGTATCGAGTCCAAAATGCTTTCGCCCCAGGACATGCTGACGTGGATGATCCAGCGTTTTAAATACGCCGCAGGCTCGCTGGACATACTGTTTCACGACAATATTTTCAGTCGCCGCCGCTTTAAGCTCTCCCTGCCGCAAACGCTAATGTACGCCACCACCTTCTGGTCCTACATGGCCTGCGTCTGGAATACCGTTTTTCTGATTTCGCCGATTATCTATTTGTTTACCGGCATCCCGCCGGTCTCTGCATGGTCGACGCCCTTCTATCTCCATTTCCTGCCCTTTTTTATTCTGTCAGAGCTGGCCTTTATGTTCGGCACCTGGGGCATTTCCGCCTGGGATGGCAGGGCCTCATACCTCTCTTTTTTCTCTATGAACCTGCGAGCGCTCAGCACCGTGCTGCGCGGTGAGCAGATAAAATTTCATGTCACCCCGAAGGAGCGCCAGGCGGGCCGTTTTCTCTACCTCGTAAAGCCACAAATTGCCATTGTGCTGTTAACGCTTGTCGGGCTTATCTGGGGCGGCATTCAGGTAGCACGGGGACAGGTTGACGATCCTTCCGGCTACGTCATCAATATCTTCTGGGGAGCGGTCAACATTGCCGCCATGCTGCCATTGATACTGGCTGCCATCTGGACGCCTGCGGAAGACGCGGAGACGAGCCAATGAGAAAACGCGATGCGCTACTCTCTGCCCGCAGCTACCTCACTATCCTGCTCGGCTTTTTGCTGGGCTTCGCCATTGTCGTCTGGGTCGAAAAACAGATGCCTACCCGCATTGAGAGCAGCAGCGGCATGACGCTCAGCAAGGATTTTCCGCCGCTGCCTGCCCCACGTGAGTTAACGTTTGATGAGGCCATCTGGGCGCGGGTCGCCTGGCAGTATTACGTGAATAATACCCAGCCCAATGGGCTGGCGAATGGGCATGACCAGGAGCCGTGGTTCAGTCTGTGGAGCATTGGCAGCTACCTCTTTGCCGCAGTGGCGGCAAAACAGTTGGGTATTCTGACTACTGACGAGTTTGATGAGCGGATCGCGACGGCACTCTTTACCCTGGGCCAGCTTCCGCTGAACCCGCAGGGGCTGCCTGCGGCTTACTATCACGCGGACACGCTGAAAATACTGGGAAAACCCGAGTCATCTGCCATCGGAATGGGCCGTTTGTTGAACGCACTGCAAGCGCTGTTGTGGCGTTACCCGCAGCATGCCCCCGCCGTACGCGATCTCTTTAACCAGTGGAAGGTGGGAGCGCTGATTGAAACCAGCACCACCAGCCAGGCCGCAGCCGCTTTGCATCACTGGGCGCTGGCGACCGACGAACCACGAAACAGCTTTGGTTACCGACTGTATGCCAGCCATACGCTGCGGCTGATTGACAGTGCCGCGGGGCTTGCGGTGACAAACCCGCCTCAGGGCCAGCAGATGATTGATATCGACGGCATCATGGTGCCTGACGAGGGGCTACGCACCCCGTGGGGACGCCAGCCTTCTCTGATTAGCCTGCCCTACCTGCTTACCGGGCTGGAGCTCGGTTTTGACGCCCAGAGCGCAGAAATCACCTGGCGCATTATGCAAATACAGCAGCGTCGCCACAGCCTGCGCGTCAGCAAACCGCCCATCAGCACGGACTACGCCGAACCCGCCCCGGACTATGTTAACGACCTGCCGGACCGCCAGCCTCTTCAGAACCGCGCCCTGCGCGATGCAACCCCGGAGCAAACGGCCATCGTCTCAACCCGATCCGCGTTTGCCTGGTATGCCCTGTTTCGCAACGGCTGGAGCGAAGCGTTGCGCCAGCAGGTGCAGCGGCTGCAAGTCCCCGGTAAAGGCTGGCAGCGGGGTCTGAACCTGAACAGCAGCGTAAATGACGTTGTTGATGCCGATACCAACGCGATTGTCCTCGAAAGCCTGGCCTACATTGCCCACGGGCAGATGCTTTGCCTCGCCTGCCTTAACGCCGACGCCCACCCCCTCTCTTCAGCAGGAGCGACGCCATGAAGCTGAAATTCATTCTCTTTTTCCCTCTTCTGGCCGGACTCATGGCGTTCTGGCTGGCGCTGTCTGCCGCTAATGCCGCGCCGGGTCTGCCGGCGTCTGATTACCGCCCACGCAGTGGGGAGCTCAGCCCCCGGGAGATGGCTATCGCCAAAAATGCCTGGCAATATTTTGTCTCTAACTATCAGCCAACGACCGGGCTTGTGAACGCGGTAAATAAGTATCCCTCAACCACGATGTGGGACAGCGCCTCTTATCTGGCTGCCATGACTGCGGCCCGCGAGCTCGGCATCATTGATAAAGCCGAATTTGACCGTCGGATGCTGAAATTTCTCGCCACGCTGAACAAACTGGTGCTGTTTCGCAATGAACTGCCCAATAAAGCCTATAACACCATTAGCGGGCAGAAGGTGGACTACCAGAACAAACCCGGCGAGATCGGCTTTTCAGCCCTTGATATTGGCAGGATGCTGGTGTGGCTTAAGGTTATCAAGGAGCGCTACCCGGAATACGGCAACAGCATTGACAACGTTGTGCTTGGCTGGGACTTCAGCCACGCCGTCGATCCTTGTGGAACACTCTATGGTGCCTACCTGGAAAATGGCCAGCCAAAGTATGTGCAGGAGGGGCGGCTCGGCTATGAGGAGTACGGTGCAGCGGGCTTCCAGCTCTGGGGTTTCACCACCTGCCAGGCCAGCCGACCGCAGCCCTATGAGCTGGCGGAAATTTACTGCGTTCTGGTGCCCTATGATTCACGCGATCCCCGCCGTACCTCGCAACACAACTACGTGGTGACAGAGTCATATCTGCTTTATGGCCTTGAGTTTGGATTCGATAATCCGACGGATCGCAATAACAGCCCGCGGGATTATTCCCACCCCTGGATGAAGAACTTTGCCGATCGCGTCTATCAGGCGCAGGAGAATCGCTACGCGATAACCGGCGTGCTAACTGCCCGCTCGGAACATCAACTCGATAAATCCCCCTACTTCGTTTACGACACCGTATTCAGCGATGGCTTTAACTGGAACACCATTACCGATAAGGGACAGTTCGTGCCTGAAACAGCCGCCGTCTCCCTCAAAGCCGCGCTTGGTATGTGGGTGTTATGGGATTCTCCCTACACGGACCGCCTGTTTAATACCATTGAAAACGCCAATGAAGAGGGCAAAGGATACTACGAGGGGTTGTACGAAAATGGTGACGGTCCTATCAAGGAGTTTACCGCCAACAACAACGGCATCATGCTGGAGGCACTGCTGTTTAAAAAAGAGGGCAAGCTGCTGCAGTTCAACAGCGACAACCCGAAAAATCACGATTTCGCCCCCTCGTTATGGGACAAAAAGCTTCTCGACCAGTTCGAAGAGAACAACACCCGACGCAACCGTCCATTCCTGAACAGTACGCCAGCCGTGAAAAGCTGGTGTGAACAGACCGGGGTTACGCAGCGGACCAGACCTGCCTGTCAGGCCTGCCAGTGTGCCGCCTGTAGCGCGGATGAGCCGATTAAACTTCCGCCGGTAACCGCGCAATGCTTAAAACCCTAGCCGGCTGGCTGACCGCTGTCGCCCTTGTGGCCCTCATCGCCTTCGCGCTGTTCAGCCGCGACGGCGAGGGGTGGCGCTGGGTGACCAAAGGCGGCTGGCATACCACGGCGCGCATCGGCAGCCTGACGCCGCAGGAGCAGGCGTGGGCGCGTATCGCCTGGCGTTACTTTCAGAACAACACCCAGCCGCAGACCGGGCTGGTTAACGGCAGTGATAAACAGCCGCGCGTCACCTTATGGCAAATGGGCGATACCCTTATCGCGCTGCTCGCCGCCAGAGAGCTGGGGCTGGTGAAGGAGGATGAATTTGACGCAAGGCTGACCCGCCTGCTCGGCACGCTTAACCGCCTGACGCTCACTGACACTCGAACCCCTGGCAGACTTTACTCCAGCCTGACGGCGACCCCGGTCGATTTTTCCGGTAAACCTGCCCGCAGCGGCTGGTCTGCAAAAGATATGGGGCGACTGATGCTGGCGCTGCGCCTGACCGCTGAACGTGCTCCGCAGTACCGGGAGTATCTGGATAAAATTGTCCTGCGCTGGAACTTCTGCCCGGTCATGGACAAAGAGGGAGAGCTGTGGTCCGCCTCGCTGCAAAACGGGAAACCCGTGGTGCGTGAGGAGCTGCGGCTCGGCGAGAGCGAATATGCGGCCAGCGCGTTTCGCCTCTGGGGATTCCCGGTGGGAAAAGCCCTCTCCCCGCCGTCGCGCAACGTCATAATCTATCAGCGCAGCCTTGCCGTGGATGCACGCGATCCGCGCACCACCTGGCAACCTTCACTACTGACGACCCTGCCCGCCATGCTCCCCGGACTGGAGTTCGGCTGGCAGCCCCCTGGCATCCCGGACGAGCTACAAAAAAACCTGCGTAGCCGGGCTGAAGGGGTATGGCTGAGCCAGAAGACGCGCTGGGAGCAGGATAAAGTGCTGACCGCCCGCGCCGATTTCTCCCTCGCCCAGGCGCCGTGGCATATGGAGGATACCGTCTGGGGTAATGGTTATGCCTGGAACACGCTCGGCGATGATGGTCGCGACTACCCCCGCCTGGCGCAGGTGTCGACTAAAGCGGTATTTATGCTCTGGACGCTCTGGGATACCGACTATACCGATGCCCTGATGGCGGTTATCCGGCATCTGAATAACCCGCAGCAGGGCTGGTACGAAGGCCGCCTTGAAGCCACCGGTGACGTCAACAGGGTGGTCACCCTCTCCACCAACGCTATGGTTCTGGAGACGCTGCTTTATAAACACAACGGTGGACCGCTATTTAACGACGGCCTGACGGATGCGGAGAGCTATTTCTCGCGCCGCACCGCAGACGAATTCAACCCACCCGGCCTCTGTCTGCCGGGCGAGCGGGACACGAGGACCGCACCATGAAATTTTACCGGGATCTCTTTGAAGCCAGCCTGAACCGCGTGCTGCCTGACGACGATAAAACCCCCTTTTTTGAGGCCTTCTATGAGGCCTTTATGCATATGTCCCCCGAGACGGAGCGCCACTTTGCACGCCGCCCGAGTGAAGAGGGCCAGCGGATGGTTTTTAAAAGCTTCTTTGCCATGCTGGCGGTTGACGGCGCCCTTTTTGTCCCTGACTTCCTTGAGCGGCTGGCCCGTGAACAAAGTCATGATGGGCTGCGTCTGCCGCCTCAGTTTTTTGCGCAGTGGCGGTTAGCGATGCTCAGTACCGTTCGCGCCCGCGATCCCCTTTGTGATGAGGAGATCATCACCGCATGGGCGATGGCCATTGCCCCGGGTCTGGAATACCTTCGTCGTCAGGCAGAGCTGCACTATCAGGCCGGAGGCGACTAACGATGCACACCTCCTCCTGTTTCGATCTTAACGTCCTGCCGTCGGCGGTGATGATTTACGACGCGACCGGCTGCCTGCTGGCATGGAATGATAAGGTGGCGCTTTTTTACCCGGTGATTGCTCCCTGGCTTGCGCCAGGGGCGACGCTGGAAAGCCTGGCGGAAAGATTTATTGATGCGGGCTATAACATCGATCCCCTGCGCCGCCAGACGCTACGGGACGCCATCATCCGCAACTGCCGTCAAACGAGCCATTGTGAAGTCCGCCAGTCGGGACAGCGGCGGCTTTATGTGCAGCATCAACGGCTACCGGACGGCGGCATTGTCAGTCTGCATACGGATATCACCGAACTTGACGAGGCGCAGCGCTCGCGGAGCCAACTGCACGACGATTTTTTACTGACGGCGGAGTCAATTCAGATAGGCATTTTCGACTGGCAGGTGTCCCACGACATTCTGCAGGTCAACGACACGCTGCTGGCGATGGTCGGCCAGTCCCGTGGGCAGTGGCGCTACCCGCTGCGATTTTTGCTTAATCTGGTTCACGAAGAGGATCGCGCCACCCTGCGCCACGCCCTGATAACCTCAAAAAAAGATCATATGCCGGTATTTGAGTGTGAAATCCGTGTTCAGCATCAGACCCAGGGCTTACGCTGGATGCTGCTGTCCGGGCAGGTGGTGACACTCACTATCGATCAAAAAGCCGAGCGCGTGATAGGCACACTCCAGGACATCACCCGGCGTAAAGAGGCCGAACTGCTCGCCATTGAAGCGGCTAAGGTCGCCAGGGAAGCTAACGAGGCAAAAAGCGCGTTTCTGGCCAACATGAGTCATGAAATTCGCACCCCTATGAACGGCATTCTGGGGATGACTCAGCTCTGCCTGGACACGCCGCTTAACCCCGATCAGCGCGAATATCTGTCGCTGGTGATGAGCTCAGCCCGGTCACTTCTGCACATCATTAACGACATTCTCGACTTCTCGCGCATTGAGGCGGGTAAGGTGGTGATGGATGAGGAGCCGCTGGATATCCGCCCCTTTCTTCAGTCGCTGATCCGCCTCCATATGCCTGCTGCCAGCGAAAAGGGCATTGAGCTACTGGTGGATGTCGCAGCCGGCGTGCCGGAGGTGCTGATAGCGGACGGGCCACGGCTGCGTCAGATCCTGACCAACCTGCTGGGCAACGCCCTGAAGTTTACCCACCAGGGGGAAGTGCTGCTTGCAGTACAGCCTGCTGAGAAGGAGGGGCACTGGCGTTTTCTGGTGCGCGACAGCGGCATCGGCATTCCCGTGGAGAAGCAGCAGGCCATCTTCGAAGCCTTCAGCCAGGCGGACAGCTCCACCACCCGACGCTATGGTGGAACGGGGCTCGGCCTGACCATCTCCGCACGGCTGGTCTCCCTCATGGGCGGGACGCTGACGGTTGAGAGCGAGCCGGGCACGGGCAGCGAGTTTTCCTTTACCCTGCCTCTGACCGGGCAGCAGGCCGCGCACGCGCCCCTCAGACGCTTTAACGGCGAACGGGTGCTGGTGGTGGATGATAACAGCACTAACCTGCGTCTGCTGGATACCATGCTCCGCCAGATGGGGCTTACCCCCACCGGTGTGAATAATGCCAGCGAGGCGCTGCGCCTGGTCGCTTCCCAACCCTTCTGGCCGCTGATCCTGCTTGATGCCCAAATGCCGGACATGGACGGCGTTTCGCTGGCGCTTGAGCTCTCCGTACTGCCGCAGACCAGGCAAAGCCATATCATCATGCTGAGTTCAATGAGCCGCCACTTTGACCCTAAAATGCTTAAGCGCATCGGCGTCGCCCACTATCTGCATAAACCCGTGGCGCAACATGAACTGCATCAGGCAATAGCCAGTACTTTTGAACCCGCCCCTCCGGTAGTTCTGCCCCCTGCCCCAGCCGCCGTTGCGCCATGCCGTGAACAGCCAGGGCTGCGCGTGCTGCTGGCCGAGGATAACCTGGTCAATCAGAAGGTCGCCAGAAGGCTTCTGGAGCGGCTCGGACACCAGTGCGAGGTGGTAGACAATGGCCGTATCGCGCTGGAGCACTGGCGCGCGGCGTCCTGGGACGTTCTGCTTATCGACCTGCAAATGCCGGAAATGGATGGAGAAACGGCCATTCGCCTGCTCCGTGAAGAGGAGCAGGTGCAGGGTCGCGGCCACCAGCCCGCCATCGCCATGACCGCACACGCCATGCAGGGGGATAAAGCGCGCTGTCTTGCGATGGGCTTTGATGGCTATATCGCCAAACCCGTCAGCCAGGAGGCCCTGCATGACGAAATCACGCGTATTGTCTCCGGCAGCATTCAGGGACTGCCGGATGAGGCCCGCCTGTTAAAACAGTGTGCCGGGGACCCTCAGCTGGTCCTGGAGCTGTTAGGCCTGTTCAGCGAAGGGCTTGATGCGGCGATGGACGCCATCAGACAGGCCATCGATAACCGGGATCGCGAGGCGCTACGCCGCGCTGCACATAAGCTTCGCGGTGAAGCGGTCACCCTCGATTTTTCCGCGCTCGCCCGCGAGCTGCAACTGCTTGAGAGTCAGGCGCTGACGCTGGACGAGGCCGGGCTTATCGCGCTACGTCAAAGTCTTGACGAGGAGTGCAGCCGCGCCACAACCTGGCTGCACCACAGAATGCAGGAGACCAGCCATGCTCCCTAAACTTATTCTCCTGCTGCTGTTGGGCACTTCGCTGGCGCAGGCTACGACGCTCCCCGTGACCTGGTCGCTGGCGGGACTCTGGCGTGTGCACGACGCCCGCGACGACACTTTTAACGGCGCGACCGCCACCACGACCGACTGGCGTGCGCTTCGGGTCCCGGCTAACTGGTACAGCGCCGGCTACGATCATCAGGGCGCGCTATGGTACCGACACGCCTTTAGCGTGCCTGATCTCGCCCCGGATACGATGTCGACGCTGGTTTTTGACGGCGTGGATTATTTCGCCGATGTCTCGCTCAACGGCAAAGCACTCGCCCACCATGAGGGCTATTTCCAGCGCTTCCCGGTGGACGTAAGCGAGGCTATCCGCCGCCATAACCAGCTTACCGTTCGGGTAGACAGCCCGTATGAAGATCCTAAAAAAACCTGGCCGTTACACAAAACCCTGGTGAAAGGGGTGCTTAATCAACACGACACCCGCCCTGGCGGCGCCTGGTCGGAGCGCGGTCAGGATGCCAACTCCGGCGGCATTTGGGCACCGGTGAAGCTGCATCTCAGCCGGGGCGTGACCATTGACGAGGTGATCCTGCGTCCGGACTGGCGTGAGGGGCTGGCACGCCCTGCGCTGCGGGCCGAGATCCGCTATAGGGCCTTAGCGACCGGGCCTGCCACCCTGCGGCTGACCGCTACCCCGGACAATTTTAACGGCCATCCTTTTCAACAGGATTTTCCGGTAACGCTCACTAAGACGAACGGCACGGTGCAGAGCCTGCACGTTACGCTTCCTATGGAGAAGGCCAGGCTATGGTGGCCTGCGAGTGTCGGCAAGCCACACCTCTATCGGGTTCGTGCCTCGCTCCGGGACACCAGAGGGCTGATGGATACCGCCGTCACGCGCACCGGCTTACGTAAGCTGGAAGAACAACCGGATAACAAAGGCTGGCTTATCAATGACCGACGGCTGTTTATCAAGGGCAGTAATTACATTGGCTCCCCGTGGCTGGGCACCATGACGCGGGAAAAATACCGCCGGGATCTCGCGCTCGTTGCCGCCATGAATGCTAACGCTATCCGCGTTCACGGCCACGTGGCGGGGCGCGCCTTATATGACATGGCCGACGAGATGGGGCTGATGATCTGGCAGGACGTTCCCCTGCAGTGGGGGTACGATGATAGCGTCGCATTCGCCGACAATGCGGTACGGCAAACCCGCGAGATGACAGAGCAGTTCGGTAACTCCCCGGCCATTATCGTCTGGGGTGGTCATAACGAGCCGCCGTGGAACTCGCCGTGGATGGAAAAACGCTTCCCGGACTGGAATAAAACGCTAAATCAGGCGCTGACCCGGCGGGTTGGCGATACCCTGGCTGAAGATACCTCGCGCATTGTTCATCGCTTCTCTGCGGTGGAGGAGCACTACTGGGCCGGCTGGTACTTTGGCACCCTGCGCGATCTGCTCGGCCCTGCAAAGACGGCGATTATCACGGAATTTGGAGCCCAGGCACTGCCGCGACTCTCGACGCTGAAAACCATTATCCCCGCCGGTCTGATGTGGCCAAAGAGTACCGCCGCAGACGATCCTGGCTGGGCACACTGGAAGTACCATAACTTTCAGCCCTTCCAGACCTTTAAATTTGCGGGCATACCACGGGGTAAAAATATTCAGGAGATGATTGATAATACTCAGGCGTATCAGGCGAAGCTGGTGGCGATGGCGGCGGAGAGCTATCGCCGTCAGCGCTATCAACCCGTCACCGCCCTTTTTCACTTTATGTTTGTTGAGACCTGGCCCTCAATCAACTGGGGGGTGGTGGATTATCTGCGACAGCCAAAACAGGGCTACTATGCTCTACAAAAAGCCTACCAGCCGATTTTGCCGTCCATTGAGCCGGTTACCGCAGTATGGCGAAAAGGAAGCCAGGCGACGGTCCGCCTGTGGGCTATCAACGATACCTGGTCAGCCTGTGAGGCGTGTCTTCTGACGTGGCAGGTAACGCAAAACGGGCAGCAGCTGGCAAAAGGGAGCACCACCATGACCCTGCCGCCCGACTCAGGTATTCGCGTGAAGGAGATTACCGTTACCCCCACCAGCAGCGACGACGTGACGATTGCGTACCGCATCAGGAATAAAGCCGGTGCCACCGTGGGGCAAAACCAGCATGAAGAGCGCGTCGAGCTTCCCGCCACCCCATAATGGTCAGTGAGGTGGCGGGAGGCTGCGCGGATGTTCAGGGTATCCAACGCAGCTGTGAATTACGACTTCTTCAGATTAATGCGCAGTATTCGCTCTTTTGCCCCTTCCACAAATACGTCCGGGTCCCAGTCGCGGTTGAATCCTTCTTTGATCCCCACGTAAAGGGTGTCCATATCGGGCGAAAGCACCATCTGGTTTGGATAGACCGGCGTTGTAAACTGGCGGGTGACGGTATACGTCGTCGCATCCACTACGCTTATCGTCCCGCTGGTGAAGTTAGTAACGTACAACTCATTATATTTAGGGTTGTACCTTACCGCGTTAGCCCCGGCGCCGGTATGCACATAGCCGAGCTGCCTGCCATCACGCAGGTCGAAGACATAGAGCCCGTCATGCGTACCGGTGCGGTCATCATGGTCAAACACCACCACAAAGGCGCGCTGAGCGTCTCCATCCACCGCCAGATTCTGCACGCTGGTAATGGCCGGCTGCGGCGATTTCAGTTCAATCGTGCGCACCTTATCCGGCTGCTTCGCATCGATTTCGTTGATGTAATCCCTGCCGCCTACATAGATTTTCTGCCTCTTTTCATCCAGTGTCAGACCGTAGGCCGTCCCTTTGTAGGCCTTCTGTACTTCTCCTTTCAGCGCCAGCGTCGTACCATCCAGCATCAACAGCTTGTGCAGAGGCGTCATGCCGTTACGGGTTTTGAGCATATTGCTGTAACTGACAAACAGGGTGTTGGCCGCTTTGCTGTAAACCATATGGCGCAGGTGCTCAAAGCGTGAATCGGCTGCATCCGGCTCCCTGAAACTCAGTTTCTCGCTGGTTTTCGTCAGCGTGCCGCTGGCCGTGTCGAGCATACTGATGCGCAGCGACGCCGACTGCGTGTGGCCGATATAAAGCTGATGCTTTTCCTGATTCATGGCCAGTGAAAACGCGCGGTATGGCATGTCGAGACGGTGTTCAATAGCGAGCGAGACCGGGTTAAAGGCGTACAAATACCCTTTATTGGCCTCCCGGTTCACGCGATCGGTGACGGCGGCATAGACGGTATGATTTTTGTTATCAATGGCCATCTCATAAATGCCTTCACTGGCATCCTGAAGATAATTGGTCTTCAGCGCGAAGCGCGAAAGCTCACGCTGGGGCGGGTCAATCGCCAGGGCCATCGTCGGGAAAAGCCCGGCAAGAAGTAAACATCCAAGCTTAGGGGCAAAGGTAAAAAGGTTCATTTTCTTTCCTGCAATCAAGAGTGAACAGAGGGAGGGCACGGCGCCAGGCCTCCCTGAGATAAAAAGCGACTCAGAAGCGAATCTCCCCGCCAAAGAGATAGGTGCGGCCACGGGCAGTGGTATTGACGGACGATCCCTCTTTGGCATAATCCAGGCTCTGGTTCATGCGGTTGAGCGCGTCGGCATAGTTACGATTGGTCACGTTCTGCACGCTGAATCGCAGCATGACGTTATCGGTCATCTGCCAGTTGCTGTAGAGATCGATGATGGTGGGAATATCCGGCATGGGCGCTTTTGGCACGGTATTGGTATCCGTATCAATACCTTCGGTACTCAGGCGTTTGGATTTACCGGTGAATTTAACCAGGCTGCCGATGGTCAGCTTTTCATTGAACAGACGGCCGCCCACATCCAGGGTGGCGTAGCTGTCCGGCAGATCGCTCAGATCGCTGTAAGCAAAGCTGTAGACCGTGCTGGCAATGGAGGTGGGCTGATCGGTATGTTGCTTGCTCCAGGAGACATTCACATAGGCAAAACCTGCGTCATACCCGGCTTCAATTTCATAGCCTTTCGTTGTTACTGGCGAGGTGGAATTGAGGTAGACGTTGGCGTTAAAGCCGCCAAAGGAGTCGTCCAGATCCTTACACAGACTGCCGTCGTAGCAGAGCATAAAGGACTCACTGGTGATGTAATCCTTAATGCGTGTCTGATAGGCCAGCGCCTTCATGTGGAACTGGTCCTGCTCGGTCAGCAGCCCCTTTTTATTGACGTTAACGCCCGCTTCCCAGGTTTCCGCTTTCTCAGGCTTGAGGAACGGATTCATGGAGGCCCCCCCTTCGTTCGCGAAGAAGACTTCCTGTACATTGGGCGCACGCGACGATTTGCTCCAGCTCACAAAAGGCTGTAGCCAGGGGGTGACCTGCGCCGAAAAGGTCGCGGAGGGATTAAAGGCTTTATCATCCAGATGCAACGTGGCCTCGCCCTGCGGGAAACAGCGCTCATATTCACTACAGGCCGGTTTACGCCCTTCAACTCTGCTGCGGGTATAGTTGAGGTTTAACGCCAGTTCATAGATATCTTTATTCAGCGTCAGACCGCTGTATAACGAGGCTATTTTCTGTTTACCCGCTGGCGCAAAGGCGTTGCGTTCGGTTTCATTATCCTGCACAAAACTGCGGGAATAGCGGGTATCCATAAGTTTGCCGCCGACCTGGAAAGTAGTAAGGAGATCCTCGCGCATGTTGAAACGACTGGTATTGCTCACATCCAGGGCATTTGATTTATTGGTCGTCGATGACTTATTAAAATTGTACAGCGACTCCGGCTTATAATCCTGGTTACCACGACTGGTACTGGCCAGCACGTTAAATTCAATCAGTTCATTCAGTGGCGCGTAGTGATATCGCAGATAATAATCGTCGCTGGTAATATCCCGACGCGTAAAACTATTGGTGTAATTGCGCCCGGAAAATTCGAAGCGATTATATTGATCCGCATTGACGTTTATTTTATAGAGCTCGGAATGGGGTTCCTGACGCAGGTATTTATTATCTTCGCCAATGAAATCCTTACTGCTCCGGCCGCCGCCATTTTTATAAGTGGCATAGGTGCGAGTGCCGCTGATACCGACCAGCGCGCCGAGGCCACCGCCGTTCGCAAAGGTATCAGTCTTCCCCGCCACGGCGACCATGCCGGTACGACCCAGCCCATTATTCCCGACCTGAAAGCGGGACAGCACCCCGGTTTGACGCCCCTGACTTATGACGTCATCCACACCTATGGTGCGCATATTGGCGCTGCCTGCCAGCGCATTGACCCCTTGTGAACCGGCGCTGCTGCCACGGGTAACATCAACGTCGGCCAGGAAGTTCGGATCGAGCGGAACCCCCGCTGCCGTATTGGCCCCGCCATGATAGTTAGCGGGCGCCATGCCAAAGAAGGTCTGGGTGACGCCATCCACCATCGTGTTAACGCGACCCAGCCCGTTCATGCCGCGAATATTCACGCTAATCGTACCCTGCAACGGATCGAGTTGGGTATAGCTTCCCGCCATGCTGCGCAATGATGCATCCAGACTTTGCAGGTTTTTATTTAATGTCCGCGAACTGTAAGCGCCCGGACGGGTATAACTCTCCTCTGACGACCCGGCCTGATATTTATCTTCATACGGGTTATCCGTAATGGTTAAAGGAGAAAAGAGTGACTCACCGTCGCCGTCAGCCGCAAAGGCATGGCCGTTAACAATGAGCAGCCCGGTAAGAAGCCCTTTGGCCACCTGTGATTTTTCCATAATCAATTCCTGTTTTTTCGTAAAAAATGAGCGTCTGCCCGCCGCACTGAATAAGAAATACGGCAGCAACGTGCTCATCATAAAAACCTGAATGCATAGCGGGTTTAATTAAAAAATAAGCATGACCTTTCGTTCGCTCTATTTATATTACGTACCCTGTATCCGCAGAAAATAACGGGTTTATTTATAATGTTTTAGACAATTCAAATTCCACCGGCATGGTGACTTTATGCACACCATTTCTGAGGATCATTTTTGGCGGTGGCGGTAAAGGCCGTGCGTTTTCCACGGCGTTGAGTGCCGCTTTGTCCAGGGAGAGCGTGCCGGACGGTGTTACAAGCTGCGTACTGAGGATGTCGCCCTGTTCATTGACATTGAACATGACCACGGCGGTGCCGCTGCGGTTGCGCCGCCGGGCCTCCATCGGGTAGCTGCGCATTTTGTTGATTTTCCCCTTCACCAGCGATTCCCAGTTTACTTTGCTGCTGGTGATGAGCGAGGAGTCCGTATCGAGCGGTGCCGCATTACGCTGGGTCTGCACCGTCTGAACCGGGGGGGCTGCCAGGCTGTTGGCGGTGGAATTACCCTGTTCCTCTCTCTGCTGGCGCCGGGATATTTTTTTTATTTCCGTTTTCTTTTTTGGCTGATGTTCCTGTTTAGCAGCGGCGACCCTGATGTCCGCCTCCTCCTGTACCAGGAGTCTGGGCACCGCTTTATCGTGCGCCGTCTCCTCCTCGGTCATCGCTTCCACCTTACGCTGCTGGGTGACACCCGGCTGTAGATCCGTCCTGACAAAGGACATTTCAAACTCGGGTGAAAATGTGACCATCACGGTGGCGGGTGTGGCATCCGGTGAGGTCTGGTCGACAGGGATGATAAAGGGCAGCACCAGCATAACGTGGAACACCACGCTGGCGACGATACCGCCTGCCCAGGAGCGATGGGGCTGCATGAAAGCCGCTGGGTTCATCATTTCGTCGCCGTTACGGGCCAGATGTAGTCAGCCTGTTTTGCCGTCAGAGTTGTCCCCTGTGTCGTTAACATGACCACCACCGGCTTATCGGCCTCTAGATCGGCCAGGTGCAGCGGAACGCCAATGTCTTTTGAAGCATGGTAGCCGCCTGCAATCAGCAGGGCCGGGCGCGGCGCGCGGTAAAGCTGCTCTGCCATAAAGCGGTCACGCTGCTGCTGAACGGCCATCATTGCAGTCACCTGCTCTCCCTCAATCTGCCCTCCATGCATGAGATAGATGATGGCCGACAGCGCCTCATGTACCTGCGGGCGGGAGACGCGTCTGCCAGGCGGAAAAGTGGGGTTTTTATAGAGCGCGTTGACCTGCGCGCGGCTGATGTTGGCAGCCAGTAACGGGTAAGCACCGTCAATGGCGGTCATGACCACATCGCGATACATCTCCCACGGCCAGCCCGGGTTCCAGCGCATCGTTTCGGCGGCCCGTGCAGCACTCACCGGCGTCCCCGCAAGACGAGCCTGCCTGACACGATTTACCCCCTCCTGCTGGCTAAGATCAATCATCTCCATCAGCACACTGCCCTGCGGGCGTCGCGCGGCAAGATGTTGCAACAGCCACTGTTCGATTTGGTGATGGTGCGGGTTGATGTGCTCCTCACCCACGATAACCATTGGTGCGTCGCCAAGTCGTTCAAGGAGTTGTTGCGGCGTGAGTGCCTCCCCCGTTGCCGCCTCCAGGACCGAGGCCTCTTGCGTGACCGCCGCAGCGACAATGGCGGAATTGCCCGTTGATGTACTCTTGCAGGCGAAGAGTAGAGCGGTACCGCTGAGAACCAGAGCGCGTAAGAACTTATCCGTACTAAACATAAACATCCGTTATTGTTTTTTTAATAGCAGCTTTTCTTGCTGATGAAATTTAACGCAGGATTATATGTATTAATAATAATGATTATCAAGATCATTCGCATTATCAAAAATAGATTTGCTGGAGCCAGCAGCAAATTTACGTTAAGGCGAGGGGAAACATGCGGGGTAATCCGAAAAAAAGCCCGCATGGCGGTGTACCAGGCGGGCGGTGGTGCTTCTCTTACGCGTGCGGCTTATTTAGCGGCGTTCAGCGCGGCAATATCGTCAGGCGTGGTGCGACAGCACCCGCCAATCAGCTTCGCGCCTGCCTCCAGCCACTGAGGCAGAGAGGCGGCCAGGGCTTCACTGGCCTCACCATGATGGTGCCAGGTTTTGCTTACCGCATCATAGTGTTCACCGGAATTGGGATAGACCACCAGCGGCAAGGGGGTAAGACGTTGTAACACGCGGAGCGCATCGGTGGTTTTGTCGAGCGCAATGCAGTTAATACCCAGCGCCACCACCTGCGGATAATCTGCCAGGAAAGTGACCACCTCAGCAAGCGGGGTGCCATCACTCAGATGTTCGCTGTCACGCAGGGTGAAAGAGAACCAGGCACGTGCGCGAGGACAGGCGCTGAGCAGTGCGGCCAGCGCCTTTATTTCAGCAAAGTTGGGTAAGGTTTCACAGGCCAGCAGGTCAGCCCCTGCGTCCAGCAACGCCGTGACACGCGGGCGGTGAAACGCAATGAACAGATCATGGCTGCGAACATAGTCGCCGCGATACTCAGAGCCGTCAGCAAGAAAGGCGCCATAGGGTCCAACCGAACCTGCCACCAGCAATCTTCCGGCGTCAGGATTTTCAGCAAGATAAGCCTCACGCGCCTTGCGGGCCAGCTCAACACTTTTACTGATGAGCGCCAGCGACTGGGCTTCATCGAGCCCTATGGCAGCGAAACCAGCGGGGGTCGCCTGATAGCTTGCGGTGATAGCCACCTGTGCGCCTGCGCGGAAATAATCGAGGTGCACATCGCGGATTAACGCCGGGTTTTCCATTAACACCCTGGCGGACCAGAGGCTGTCGGCGAGGTTACACCCCCGCGCTTCCAGTTCGGTGGCCATTGCCCCGTCCAGTACGATAAAAGGCTGCTGGCTGAGGATGGGACTTAAGGGGTTATTCTGCGGCATGTTTTGCCTCCTGCATTTTCGCTGTTCGGGTCAGATAGTAAGCACCATAACATAAGGCAACAAAAGGCAGCCCGCACCACAGGGCAATTCTCTGGCTCGGATCAAACGCCAGCCCCACGCAGGCCACAAGGCAGAGGACGATGCCAAGCACCGGTACCAGAGGATACCAGGGGGCGCGGTACTGTAACGCGTTCAGCGGTTTGCCCGCCTGGAGATGGCGGCGGCGAAAGACAAAGTGCGACGCGCAGATGCTTATCCAGACGGCGACAACGGCAAAACCGGAAATGGCCGAGAGGGCGACAAACACCGTGTCCGGGGCCACTACGCTTGAAAAGAGTGCCAGCAGGCCACCCAGCATCGAGACCAACAGCGCGGTCAGCGGCACGCCGTTTTTGGTCAGACGTGAAAAACAGCGCGGCAGCGTTTTTTCATTCGACAGTGACCACAGCATCCGACCGGAAGCATACAGACCCGAGTTGGCGGCGGAGAGGATAGCCGTCAGGATCACAAAATTGAAGATATCGGCAGCGTAAGGAATGCCAACTTTTTCGAAAACCAGTACAAACGGGCTCTTCTCAACCCCTGCCTGCTGCATAGGGATCAGTGCGGCCAGCACGAAAACCGTGCCGATAAAGAAGATAATCAACCGTACTATCGTGGTGCGGATAGCGACGGGAATGACGGTATGTGGATTTTCGGTTTCACCGGCGGCAATGCCGATAAGCTCAGTGCCTGAAAAGGCGAAGTTTACTGCGACCATCGTCATCAGGATCGGCAGCCCCCCGTGCGGGAACCAACCTTCAGCAGTAAGGTTTGTCAGACCTGGCGCGGGTGAACCGTCCTGCATTGGGATAAAGCCAAACATGGCGGCCCCACCAAGCAGGATAAAGGCAATGATAGTGATGACCTTAACCAGTGAAAACCAGAATTCACCTTCGGCAAAAAAGCGGGTCGAGATAACGTTAAGGGCGAAAATCATCACGCAGAAGACCACGCACCAGATCCATACCGGCACCTGCGCAAACCAGTACTGCATACAAAAACCTGCCGCAGTCAGGCTCGAACCGAGCGCAACTGTCCAGGTAAGCCAGTAGAGCCATGCGACCGTATACCCGGTGGCGGGGCCAAGATAACGGCTGGCGTATACATGAAATGCCCCGGTTTCCGGCATCGCCACTGCGAGCTCACCAAGGCACTGCATGACCAGCCAGACAACGGCTGCGCCAATCAGGTACGCCAGCAGCGTGCCCGCCGCCCCGGTTGTTGCAATGATATAGCCCGTGTTAAAGAAAAGGCCCGTGCCTATGACGCCACCCAGTGAAAGCATAATGAGGTGACGGGTTTTCATGGTGCGCTGAAGCTGACCGGCATGTTGTGGTGTTTGCATATTACCTTCTAAACGTATGGACATCTAAACATCCAAAGAAGGGATTTATACCGTGAATGGTAATAAATTTCCAGCGGCAGGAAAGGCGAGGGTCAGGATCGGGCATAAAAAAAGCCACCGGCATGGCCAGCGGCTTCTCTTTTTCGTCCCGGATAAACGCGCGTAGTGCGGTTTACCTTTGAGTTACCGGCAGTATTCGGCCAGTTTGAGCGCGGGGCGAATCATCGGGGCGTGAAAATTCACATTTTCAATCATGTTGCTTTTGCAAAAAATACATTTTGCGCCATGGGGATTTTTCTCATTCACATCATAAGGTGAACTGCGAAATTGCGAACCATGGCAGGTCGGGCAACGAAGATGCAGACTCATACTTAATCCTCCTTAACGTGCTACCACATTCACAGCTGACGGGCCTTTCGGGCCGTTTTCAACCGAGAATTCGACTTCCTGATTTTCGTTCAGCGTACGGAAATCATTGCTTTGGATCGCAGAAAAATGCACAAAGACATCTTTACTGCCATCTTTTGGGGAAATAAACCCAAACCCTTTTTCAGGGTTAAACCATTTAACTACACCAGTCATTTTAGTAGACATTTTATTACCTGATAAATTCATTTGAGCCCGTAGGGCCATACAGGGTCCGAATACAGATTAATCAGAGCTTACAATCGGGACTCAAAAGAAAAGGGTAACGATGACACTTCAAAATGAGGGGATGTACTGGGATGCTTTAGATAGGTCTGTGTATCAAACCGACGTTCATTAAGACATGCCGTTAAAAAGAAAGCAAGCGTTATTTTCACTCTGCTCTGTTTATAATTTTTTAGCGCCTGAAGAGTCGTGCGATAAAATTTCAGAACGCGCTCCGTGCGCCTTTAAGAATAGTCCTCAAATTAACCCGACACAAAAAAACCAATAATTTTAGCCCATTACATAATGCAGAAATATGACGTTACTGCGCTGGCAAAACGTCTTACCGAAATGGCACCTTTAGATGAATAAAAATGACAAACCTTTTCCTGCGCTATCGCTGGCAGCGGGTCCCACCGGCAATGCTAACATCAAATAGAAACATACATTTCAATAGGTTACATATAAATAAAAGTTGAGAGCGTTAATTATACATAAGCCGTACCTCTGCCATACCGTGACAACTTTTCCTCCCTGGTACGTTTTCCCGGCTCTTTTACAGATGTTAAGGGAGAGGCTGACAGGAAATATTACGTTGCTACTGATTTCGTTCATTATCTTAGAGAGGCAAAAATATTACTCTCTACTGGTTGGCGCGGCCTGTCGTTTTAATGTGTTGTTTCTCTTTATGCGCTGGAGGCTCTCACCTGCATAATGCCGAGGTAAGTGCCACTACCACGCCTAACGGTGAACTCTTCTCCACTGACGTTAATGCTGGTATGACTTATCAATTCTGAAAGTGTCCGCAGCATGGATAAATAGAGTGTGCCGCAAGGAATATATTTTCCACTTCTTCGGCATGAGCATGTTTTCAGGTCACCGCGATACTGTCTTGATTCACGCTGCCGCGTAAGTGCCACCCACTGCGTGACTTGCTGGGTGCGCAACCAGACCTGCCCAGGTGTGGTCGCAGGCCCGGATCGGCTTGCACAATTCGCTCCCCCTCTGGGTCATTTGAGTGATATCTTTTCACGCAGCCAACCCAAGGAGACGTCATGTCGGAATTTGATTCAATCGCGAAAGAGTTGCTGGTGCAGGCCGAAGCAGAAGAGAAGCGGCAACAGGAACAAGATAAGCATCTGCTGGACCGGGTTCTCGATATTTACGGGCAAAAATATGTGGCCGAGAAATTACGTTTACTCGGCCAGAATGAGTGGAGCCGGGAAAGGCTGAACCGTCGGGTTAATGGTAAAGGTGCCAGTGCGCCGCTTACCAGTGCTGAGGTCTCCCTGTTGCACAAAATGCTCCCCTCACCTCCCGCACATCATCCTCATTATCAGTTCCGCTTTATCGATCTTTTTGCTGGCATTGGCGGCATCCGCAAGGGGTTCGAAGCCATTGGTGGCCAGTGCGTGTTTACCAGCGAGTGGAACAAAAATGCGGTGCGCACTTACAAAGCAAACTGGTTTAACGATGAACGTACGCACCGCTTTAATCAGGACATCCGCGAGGTGACCTTAAGCAGCACGCCCGAGGTAAGCGATGCTGATGCCTACGCCCATATTGATGCGCGGATCCCGGATCATGACGTTTTACTGGCCGGTTTTCCCTGCCAGCCCTTCAGTCTTGCCGGGGTGAGCAAGAAGAATGCGCTTGGCCGCGCGCACGGCTTTGAATGTGAAGCACAGGGTACCCTGTTCTTTGACGTAGCGCGGATTATAAAAGCCAAGCGTCCGGCCATTTTCGTGCTTGAAAACGTTAAAAATCTTAAGAGTCATGATCAGGGTAAAACCTTTACCGTCATCATGAACACGCTGGACGAACTGGGGTATGACGTTGCGGATGCTGATGCCAGCGGAAAAGATGACCCCAAAATCATTGATGGCAGGCACTTCCTGCCCCAGCACCGTGAACGTATTGTGCTGGTGGGCTTTCGTCGCGACCTCGACCTGCGCCAGAGCTTTACGCTACGCGATATTCACCGCCACTTCCCTTCGCAACGACCGACCTTTGGTGAACTGCTCGAACCCGTTGTCGACGAGAAATACATCCTGTCGCCGAAGCTCTGGAGCTACCTTTACCACTACGCAAAAAAACATGCGGCGAAGGGCAATGGTTTTGGCTTTGGCCTGGTGGACCCTGGCCGTGTTGACAGCGTGGCGCGTACCCTTTCCGCACGCTATCACAAGGATGGTTCTGAGATTCTGATCGACCGCGGCTGGGACAAGACCCTGGGAGAACGCGATTTTCTGGATGCCGCAAACCAGTTACGTCGCCCCCGCCGGCTTACGCCACGGGAGTGCGCACGGCTGATGGGCTTTGAGAAGGTCGGCGATAAACCCTTTCGTATTCCGGTGTCGGACACCCAGGCTTACCGCCAGTTTGGAAATTCGGTGGTCGTCCCCGTATTCGCGGCGGTAGCGACCCTGCTCAAGCCCTACATTGCCCGTGCCGTTACCCTCACCCGGGAGCAATCCAGTCAGTAATATGCTCCAGTAAGTGCGCGCGGTAGCGCGCAACTTTGGGCAGAGGCCGCTGCTGTGGCCTTGAGAGCAGAAAGACGGGGCGTGGCAGGGGAGTGAATTTTCGCAAAACCGGGATCAGTTGCCCTTTCTCCAGCGCCTCTTTAACCAGTATTTCCGGTTGCATAAGCAGCCCGGCACCGGCACGCGCCGCCATGCTTAACCCCAGCCCATCATTACAACGCAGAACGGGCTCCTGTCGCCAGGATGCCTGCGCGTTCTCATCCGGTAGTTTCCATTCATTCTGCGAGTTCCATACCATGTGGGAGAGGCAACGATGCTGCTGCAGATCGCGTGGCGTTTCCGGCACGCCAAAGCGGGCCAGATAATCGGGCGACGCGCAGATCACCATCCGGTAGAGGCACAGAGGTTTTGCCACCAGCGTGTCATCGTAAGCACCACCGATACGCACGGCCACATCAATTCCCTCCTCCACCAGATCGACCCGCCGGTTGCTCAGATCCAGCTCCACTTTGACGTGAGGATGCGCATTGAGAAAAGCTGCGGTCAGCGGGGCAATGACGCAGGCACCTAAGGTCGTCGGGGCGCTCACCCGCAGCGTGCCGGCGGGAGTATTACGTAAGCGCTCTATCGCAGTATCTGCCAGATGCACCTGCTCCAGGACGCGTCGTGCCTCTTCGTAATAGACCCGCCCGGCATCCGTCAGACTCTGGCGACGAGTATTACGCTCCACCAGCCGGGTATCCAGTTGCGCCTCCAGAGAACTGATGTATTTCCCTACCATTACCGCTGACATCTCCAGGCGGAGGGCAGCGCGGGTAAAACTCCCCTCATCAGCAACAGTAATAAACACTGCCATAGCGCGCAGTTTGTCCATATTTCTAACCTGTAGTTAGTAATCAAATAACATTTCGCTCATTTATCTTATCAGTCATTAGCGAAAGAATGGCCTCTCTGTAAACTGAGGAGCACAACATGAAGATTCTGGTGATTGGTGCAAGCGGTACTATTGGTCGTGCCGTCGTGGATATGCTCGCCCGTGAGGGGACGCACGACATTATTCGCGCCGGGCGCACAAGTGGAGATGTGCAGGTAGACCTGACCTCCGATGAGAGTGTGTCCGCCCTGTTCAGGAAGACCGGCAACCTTGATGCTATCGTTGCGGCGACGGGCAGCCTCTTTTTTGGCCCCCTGCAGACGATGACGCCTGAGAATTTCTCCGTTGGGTTGCAGGATAAGCTGCTTGGCCAGGTGCGACTGACGCTGGCAGGGCAGCATGCGCTGAACCCGGGCGGGTCCATTACCCTGACCAGCGGCATCGTCTCACAAGAGCCTATCGCCCAGGGGGTGAATGCCACTACGGTCAATGCGGCGCTGGAAGGCTTTGTAAAAGCGGCAGCGTGCGAACTCGCAAAAGGTCAACGCATTAATATTGTCAGTCCCGGCATGCTTACGGAGTCAGAAGCGGACTACGGCGCATTCTTCCCCGGTTTTGAAAGCGTACCGGCTGCACGGGTTGCGCTGGCCTACCGGCGCAGCATTGAAGGCGTACAGACCGGGCGCGTTTTTACGGTCGGTTACTGACTGCCGATCATGCCTCTTTTTTCAGGCTGTCGACGAAGGTCTGCCACTGCGCTTTGAGGGCACCGATATGATTTTTTTCAATATCAGCCATGTACGGCAAGGCACGATGGTCATTGACCCACTGGCTCATTGAGGAAAACCACAACTCACTGTCACTGCTCGTGGCGGTAAGGTTCAGCATCTCGTTGCGTACGCGCTGTGAAGAGTGCGTACCCTCAGCCAGCTGAGCGACAGCGTCCTGATGATGCCGGGCCTGTTCACGGTCGCCCAGACTTTGCGCCAGCTTGGTCGCCTGTGACAGCGCCACTTTGCTCAACTGATCGGCCTGAGCGGACTTCTCGTCGATAAACTGCGACACAAAGGCACGGGCTTCCTGATGATAATCGGCGGAGATCCAGGTCTCGACGACTTTATTGAGTTTTCCCTGCGTCAGGGCGAGATCCATAGCGTTGGTCGTGTAGTCGCCGCTATCGGAGGGGGAGGTGAGTGCGCTATGCAGAGCCTCTGCCATCGCATCTGCCGCTACGGTGGCGTGCTGGAAGAAATCGAGAAAACGAACAGCATCATTTGCCGTGGCCGGATCGCCATAGAATTCGCTGGCAAGACTGGGGCCACCGGGCGTACGAGCCATCGCTTGATTGCGCAGCGCCTGCATTGCCCGCGCAGCGGCGTCTTGTTCCTCTTTCGTGGGCGGTGTTGGTTGCTCTTTTGCCTGTTCCATCGCCTCCCGGGATAAGCTCACCTCATACGCGTCCGCGAGCCCCGTCTCTTTTCCTGTTAAAGCGCGTACAGCCTCCTGGCGCGTAACAGGCATGGACCTGATGCTGGCCATCGAACTGACATCCTTAATGCTCATCTCTTCTCCTTGGAATCGTTGCCAAACCTATTTTTTATCGTCTTCCAGGCGAAGAACTTTACGCGTTTGCATAAAAAACACGGAGAAAGTGAAGTAGTAAACAGAGGGGATAGAAATAAGGCGACCGGGGCCGCCTTAAATGGATTAGTCGCGCGACTGTACCCAGAACGCATGAATGAGGCCCGGAATGTAGCCACACAACGTCAGAACGATATTAAGGAGAAAGGCAAAACCGACCCCTTTGCCCAACAGCACACCCAACGGGGGGAGCAAAATAGTAAAAACGATACGCCAGAAACCCATACTACCTCCATGCAAAAAAATGCAGCTAATTGTTTAAAAAAGAATTTAATGTTAAAGCGTAGTCATTCTGGCTACCGCCGCCAGGCCTGCCCCGCGCTTTTACCCTCTTTTACGCAAAACAACATTTCATCAATCACTGTCATCGCCATCGACGACTGTACCTTCTCTTTGCTTCAGGCTATGTTTTGTAAACCATTAATCAGGAGGTAATGATGTTTGCGATTGGCGATGTAGTGCAGCCCCACGTAGGTGGGCCAAAATTGGTTGTTCGCGAAGTGCATGAGGATCAGATTGTCGCGGTTCCCGCCCACGATCAGAATGCAGAAAGCATTACGCTTAAAGCTGCCGACGTTTCACTCTACCAGGAAGACGGCGACTTCGGCGTCTGCTGATGCCTCGCGGTGAAGGCTTCTTCACCGCCCCTTCTTTTTATGCACTTTGAACGCATAAATACCCATGCATTAAAACAGCATCAAACACCACAAATAAGCATCTTGCAGCATAAAAAATGCTGCTGACCATTTTGTGGCTACGTTCAAAGAATACTCCGCTTTTCCGCTCCCCTGCTCCCGCGCGCATCCTGCCAATAACAGTGACGAATAAATATAAATTATTGATATTAAATATAATTTCTATGCCGATCCAATGAAAATAATGAAATGCGCAAAATATAACCAACCGCAGAGTAATTTATCCATGAAAAGGCAATAAATAAAAATTTATAGCTAGTTGTTAGTTTATATGCAGAAGGATAACCTATCGGCAAAGAACGAAGCCCGGCAACGTGCTAACACTCGTTCCATACCCGCACGATTTCTTGCCTACTCAAGGAGCAGTACCATGTTCTCTTCGCAGTCCCGCCTGCGCCATGCCGTGGCAGACACCTTTGCCATGGTCGTCTATTGTTCGGTGGTGAACATGGTGATTGAAATATTCCTCTCCGGAATGACCTTTGAGCAGTCACTTTCATCACGTCTGGTTGCCATCCCGGTGAACATCATTATTGCCTGGCCCTATGGCTTTTATCGCGATGCTTTTCTCCGCCAGGCGCGTCGAATTACGCCGGCGAGTTGGATGCGTAACCTTGCAGATGTGCTGGCGTATGTGACATTCCAGTCACCCGTGTATGTGGCCATCTTATTAACGGTAGGCGCAGACTGGCAGCAAATTATTGCAGCAGTCAGTTCCAATATTGTGCTGTCGATGATGATGGGGGCGGTATACGGCTACTTCCTTGATTACTGCCGTCGCCTGTTTAAAGTGAGCTACCAGCAGGCTAAAGCCTGAGTGATGATGACAGGCCTCGGCCTGTCTTCGGTTATTGAATTTCGCCGAACAAGCCCGACAAAAAGCGCTCCAGCGCCATGCGTGAACTAAAACCGTGTGGAATGCCGTAATGTTCCTGAGCCTCTCCACCTAAGTAGAGCGGAAAATTCTGGTAATGATCGCAGGTTTTGATATCCGTGGCCGGTTCCGCAAGGGACATACTTCGTTCTTTGAGCGTAGGGTGAATGACCAGCGCAGTGCGTCCCATCCGGGCCTCACGGTTCACATACACATAGTTATCGCCACGGCGGTAACCATAGGTTTTTGTCGTCGCCACATCCATTTGAAAGCCTACTTTTTCCAGAACGCGCGCCACCTCATCGGGTCGTAAATACATATTTTTTCCTCGTCATCTTTTCACTGCGTCGCAACCTTACAGTATTCAGCATTACCCCTGCTTTCAGAAAAGTCCATAAACGTGGGTAAATGCCTGGCCAGCCGGTAACGAAGCGAATTTATGGTCTAAACTAAAATTCTCTTCGAAAACAAAGGAGGTTCCGATGTTTAACAGACCTAATCGCGCAGATGTAGACGAAGGCGTCCATGATATCCAGAAAGATGTTCATCAGTTAGCGGACAGCCTGGAAGATGTTCTTAAATCGCTTGGCAGTGATGCAAAAGATGAAGCGGATAGCGCGCGTCGTAAAGCTCAGTCACTGTTAAGAGAGACCCGGGCCCGGATGAATGGTCGCTCAACCACCTATCAGGCCGCACGTGATGCGGTGGGCTGCGCAAGCACATTCGTCAAAGACAAGCCGATGTACGCGCTGGGCGCAGTGGCGGCAGTAGGTATTTTCCTTGGTGCGCTGATCAGCACCCGTCGATAACGTCTGACGTCTGATTCTGAGAGCCCGTTCGCCGCTGGTGAGCGGGCTTTTTTTTGCCTGCTGCCACGATTTTCACGCACAACATGCCCTTCCCGCTACGCTCATCATCCGGAATAAACTAATCGCAATTTCCTATATCTTGTGTGGTTGAAACTTTTATTAACTACATCTAGTATTCCTGTTAGCAATACAGAGACAACTGACGCGATCGCTCGCGCCGTTCCTTCATTTTAAACGGAAATACAAATCATGCGCATTACTATTTACACTAAAAACGATTGCGTACAGTGCCACGCCACTAAACGCGCAATGGAGAGTCGTGGATTTGATTTTGAAATGGTGAACGTTGACCTTGAACCTGGTGCTGCTGATGCGCTGCGTGCGATGGGTTTTCGTCAGTTACCGGTCGTTGTGGCAGGTGAAACCCGGTGGTCAGGTTTTCGCCCGGACATGATTAATCGACTGCAGTCTGCGCCTGACATCGCCCGCGCATGAGTCAACTCGTCTACTTCTCCAGTAGCTCGGAAAACACGCTGCGGTTCATTGAGCGGCTGGGGCTACCGGCAACGCGCATCCCGCTTAATGAGCGAGAGCGTATTCAGGTAGACGAACCCTATATCCTGGTGGTGCCAAGCTACGGCGGGGGAGGAACGGCAGGCGCTGTCCCCCGCCAGGTCATCCGCTTTCTGAACGATCCGCATAATCGCGATTTCATTCGCGGCGTCATCGCGTCCGGCAACCGTAATTTCGGCGAAGCCTATGGTCGCGCCGGGGACGTGGTCGCGCAGAAATGCAGTGTGCCCTATCTCTACCGTTTTGAGCTGATGGGCACCCAACAGGACATTGAAAATGTGCGTAAAGGAGTGAGCGAATTTTGGCAACGACAACCGCAGAGCGTGTGACCCAGTCCACGCCCGATTACCATGCTCTGAACGCGATGCTAAACCTGTACGACAACGCAGGTCACATCCAGTTTGACAAAGATCGCCAGGCCGTCGATGCGTTCTACCAGCACCATGTGCTGCCCAACACGGTCACCTTCGCCAGTCAGGATGAACGTCTGAACTACCTGGTGGAGGAGTCCTATTACGACGAAAGCGTGCTGGCGCGCTACGATCGTGCTTTTGTGAATGACCTCTTTGCCCGTGCGCATGCCAGCGGGTTTCGCTTTCAGACATTCCTTGGCGCATGGAAGTATTACACCAGCTACACGCTGAAGACCTTCGACGGTAAACGTTATCTTGAACATTTTGAAGATCGCGTCTGCATGGTCGCGCTCACGCTGGCGCAGGGCGATGAAAGACTGGCACGTCAGCTGACCGATGAGATCCTGGCTGGTCGCTTTCAGCCCGCCACCCCCACCTTCCTTAACTGCGGCAAGAAGCAGCGCGGCGAGCTCGTCTCCTGCTTCCTGCTGCGTATTGAAGATAATATGGAATCCATTGGACGGGCGGTGAACTCTGCCCTCCAGCTGTCCAAACGCGGTGGCGGCGTGGCCTTCCTGCTCTCGAACCTGCGCGAATCAGGCGCCCCCATTAAGCGCATTGAGAATCAGTCATCGGGCGTGATACCGGTGATGAAAATGCTCGAAGACGCCTTCTCCTATGCTAACCAGCTGGGTGCACGCCAGGGAGCGGGTGCGGTTTATCTCAATGCGCACCACCCGGATATTTTGCGATTCCTTGATACGAAACGTGAAAATGCTGACGAAAAAATTCGCATCAAAACACTCTCGCTCGGGGTGGTTATCCCGGATGTGACCTTCCGTCTGGCAAAAGAGAATGCCGAAATGGCGCTGTTCTCCCCTTACGATGTAGAGCGTTTGTACGGTAAACCCTTTGGTGATATCGCGGTCAGTGAAATGTATGAGCAACTGGTTGCTGATGAGCGCGTGCGTAAAAAGTACATTAATGCCCGTGATTTCTTCCAGACGCTGGCCGAAATTCAGTTCGAGTCGGGTTACCCGTACATCATGTTCGAAGATACGGTTAACCGTGCAAACCCGATTGCCGGGCGTATCAACATGAGCAACCTCTGTTCTGAGATCCTGCAGGTTAACAGTGCCTCAACGCTGGATGAAAACCTGGATTACGTGGATATCGGACATGACATCTCCTGTAATCTTGGCTCGCTGAACATCGCTCACACTATGGATTCACCGGATTTTGGCCGCACGGTAGAGACCGCCGTGCGCGGCCTGAGTGCCGTCTCCAGTATGAGCCACATCCGCTCGGTGCCCTCTGTGGCAGCCGGTAATGCTGCCTCTCACGCTATCGGTCTTGGGCAGATGAATCTGCACGGCTATCTGGCCCGCGAAGGGATTGCTTATGGCAGCGAAGCGGGGTTGGATTTTACTAACCTCTATTTTTACACCATCACCTGGCATGCGCTGAACACCTCCATGATGATGGCCCGCGAGCGTAATACGCGTTTCGTCGGCTTTGAGCAGTCGCGTTATGCCAGCGGAGAATATTTTAACCAGTACCTGGAAGGGCACTGGCAGCCGAAAACAGAGAAAGTCCGTGCGCTCTTTGCCCGTAGCGGCATCACAATCCCTGACCGCAATATGTGGGAGCAGTTGCGTGAGAATGTGATGCGCTACGGCATCTATAACCAGAACCTGCAGGCGGTGCCGCCTACCGGGTCTATTTCTTACATCAATCACGCCACCTCAAGTATTCACCCGATCGTGTCGAAAATTGAAATTCGCAAGGAAGGCAAAACCGGGCGCGTCTACTACCCGGCCCCGTTCATGACTAATGAAAACCTGGCCTTTTACCAGGATGCCTATGAGATAGGCCCCGAGAAGATCATCGACACCTACGCTGAAGCCACGCGTCATGTGGACCAGGGGCTGTCGCTGACGCTGTTCTTCCCGGACACCGCCACCACGCGCGATATCAACAAAGCGCAGATTTATGCATGGAAGAAAGGCATCAAAACGCTGTACTACATTCGCCTGCGCCAGCTTGCGCTGGAAGGGACGGAAATCGAGGGCTGCGTGTCCTGCGCGCTGTAAGGAGAAAAGGATGAAATCATTAACACGCGTAAGCGCAGTCAACTGGAATAAGATTCAGGATGATAAGGATCTTGAGGTCTGGAACCGCCTGACCAGCAACTTCTGGCTACCGGAAAAGGTGCCGCTGTCGAATGATATCCCCGCCTGGCAGACGCTGAGTTACGCAGAGCAGCAGCTGACGATACGGGTTTTCACCGGGCTGACGCTGCTGGACACCATTCAGAATACTGTCGGCGCACCTGCGCTGATGGCCGATGCGCAGACACCTCATGAAGAGGCGGTGTTGTCGAACATCAGCTTTATGGAAGCGGTGCATGCCCGCTCCTATAGCTCGATTTTCTCCACACTCTGTCAAACTAAAGATGTGGACGCCGCCTATGCGTGGAGTGAGGAGAACAGCGCGCTGCAGCGCAAAGCCCAGCTCATTCTGGCCTATTATCGCGCCGACGATCCGCTCAAAAAGAAAATTGCCAGCGTCTTTCTGGAGTCGTTTTTGTTCTATTCCGGCTTCTGGTTACCGATGTACTGGTCCAGTCGAGGTAAGCTGACGAATACGGCGGATCTGATTCGTCTTATCATTCGCGATGAGGCGGTACACGGTTATTACATTGGTTATAAGTATCAGAAAGCGCTGGAAAAAGTCAGCAGTGAAAAGCGTGATGAGTTAAAAAATTTCGCCCTGGAACTGATGCTTGATCTCTATGATAACGAAGTGGCCTACAGCGAAGCGGTGTACGCGGAGTCAGGCTGGGCTGAGGAGGTGAAAGCCTTCCTGTGCTACAACGCCAACAAAGCGCTGATGAATCTTGGCTATGAACCTCTCTTCCCGGCAGAAATGGCGCAAGTTAATCCGGCAATCCTCGCAGCATTATCGCCGGGAGCGGATGAAAACCACGACTTCTTCTCCGGTTCCGGTTCGTCTTATGTGATGGGAAAAGCGGTAGAGACCGAGGACGAAGACTGGAATTTTTGAGGCGTCCTCTCCCCTCACCCCGCCCTCGCCCCATCGGCTGAAGAATCCCCTGAAATAAATGCGAGCACGCTCGGTCCCCTCGCCCCTTTGGGAAGAGGACCAGGGTGAGGGGAACATGGGGCGCTTAGGGTCATTCCGTTCACCTTATGTTCCTTGCTTGTCTGTAGCGACAGAACCCGTGAACGTGCCAGGGTGGTTCACCGCCACCCCCCTGGCAACCCGGGCTCCCGGCCAGGAAAATCGCCGCTGGCGCGGCATTATTCACCCCATCCCTGGGGCTCACCCTTTCAGGGCTAGCGCAGGCGCTATTCAACATTGCTTCCGGCAATTTTGTCGTCTTATGTCGTCTGACTATCGGGTCGGGGACCAGCCTGCCTCCTTGTAGGCTATCCCCTCCGCCCGCTTCCCTGCGGGCGGCCCCGGTCAGCCGTCAACGCCTCATCGATTTTCAGCCGGACCCTGTCATCGCGGTGACGGTTTTATTCTCATTGCGCCGTGGTATCGCTGTACAACGTAATACTACTGGCGATCCCTCAGCCCCATTAGGGAGAGGGAGAAAATTGGGGAGAAGGAGAAAAGCAGGCCGCACCCGGCTTATTTAACCCGCGTCGATCCGATCCCCTCTCTCCAGTGGGGAGAGGGCCAGGGTGAGGGGAAATATCCGCACATTGCGCAATATAATTCTCGTGCACGCCTTACAAATATTCTGCAATATTTCATGTGTCATTCTTTCGTCATATTTCCCTTCAATCACCACTCTTACCCCAGAATTCCACCTTCAAATACGAAAAATCTCACATTAATTCAACTACCGCTCAGCCCTTATCTCATGGGAAATTCTCACCATTTTTGCATTGCCAAATTCCATCAAGAGAGGATTGAAGGGTTGTCACAGAATCTCAGTATGCTAGGGTATACGCGGTCAATTATTCGCATCAGGTAACATATCGACATAAATAAATAACAGGAAACGTTTTATTGCATGGCAATTAAATTAGAAGTTAAGAATCTCTATAAGATATTTGGCGAGCATCCGCAGAGAGCTTTCAAATATATCGAAAAAGGACTTTCGAAAGAACAAATTCTGGAAAAAACGGGGCTATCGCTTGGCGTTAAAGACGCCAGTCTGGCCATTGAAGAAGGCGAGATATTTGTCATCATGGGATTATCCGGTTCGGGTAAGTCCACAATGGTACGCCTTCTCAATCGCCTGATTGAACCCACCCGCGGGCAGGTGCTGATTGATGGCGTCGATATCGCCAAAATATCAGATGCTGAACTCCGTGAGGTGCGCAGGAAAAAGATTGCGATGGTCTTCCAGTCATTCGCGCTAATGCCGCATATGACAGTGCTAAATAACACTGCGTTCGGCATGGAATTAGCGGGTGCCAGCGCCAGTGAACGTCAGGAAAAAGCACTTGATGCATTGCGTCAGGTAGGGCTTGAAAATTATGCCCATGCTTATCCTGATGAACTCTCTGGCGGTATGCGTCAGCGTGTAGGTCTGGCCCGCGCATTAGCCATCAACCCGGATATCTTATTAATGGATGAAGCCTTCTCTGCGCTCGACCCATTAATTCGTACCGAGATGCAGGATGAGTTGGTTAAATTACAATCGCGACATCAGCGTACTGTGGTCTTTATTTCACATGACCTGGATGAAGCGATGCGTATTGGCGACCGGATTGCCATTATGCAAAACGGTGAAGTGGTGCAGGTCGGTACGCCGGATGAAATTTTGAATAATCCGGCGAATGATTATGTGCGCACCTTCTTCCGTGGTGTGGATATCAGTCAGGTATTCAGTGCAAAAGATATTGCCCGCCGTACCCCGGTTGGCCTTATTCGCCGCACGCCGGGTTTTGGCCCTCGTTCCGCCCTGAAACTGTTGCAGGATGAAGACCGTGAATATGGTTATGTCATTGAACGCGGTAATAAATTTGTTGGCATTGTCTCCATCGACTCCCTGAAAACGGCGCTTGGCCAGAATCTGGGTATCGATGCGGCGTTAATTGACACCCCGCTTGCGGTGGATGCCGAAACGCCGCTCAGCGAGTTGCTCTCTCATGTAGGCCAGGCACCCTGCGCGGTACCGGTCGTGGGTGAAGAGCAGCAATACGTGGGCATCATCTCCAAACGGATGCTGCTCCAGGCATTAGATCGTGAGGGGGCAAACAATGGCTGATCAAAACAACCCGTGGGAGAGCGCACCCGCAACAGAGAACGCAGCACAATCGGCAGACGCATGGGGTTCTTCAGCAGCCCCGGCACCGACTGACGGTAGCAGCGCAGACTGGCTGAACAGCGCCCCGGCCCCGGCGCCGGAGCACTTCAACATCATGGATCCGTTTCATAAGACGCTGATCCCACTTGATAGCTGGGTCACCGAAGGGATTGATTGGGTCGTGACCCACTTCCGTCCGGTGTTCCAGGGCATTCGTGTGCCGGTGGATTACATCCTGAGCGGTTTTCAGCAACTGCTGCTGGGCATGCCTGCCCCGGTTGCCATCACTCTTTTCGCGCTGATTGCCTGGCAGATCGGCAGCGCAGGAATGGGGGTGGCAACGCTTGTCTCCCTGATTGCGATTGGCGCGATTGGTGCCTGGTCGCAGGCAATGGTGACTCTGGCCCTGGTACTGACCGCCCTATTGTTCTGCATCATTATCGGGCTACCGCTCGGCATATGGCTGGCGCGCAGCCAGCGCGCGGCGAAAATTATTCGCCCGTTGCTGGATGCCATGCAGACAACGCCTGCCTTTGTCTACCTGGTGCCCATCGTCATGCTGTTTGGTATCGGCAACGTACCTGGCGTGGTGGTAACCATTATCTTCGCCCTGCCGCCGGTGGTTCGTCTGACCATTCTGGGTATTAATCAGGTGCCGGAAGATTTGATTGAAGCGTCACGTTCATTTGGTGCCAGCCCGCGCCAGATGCTGTTTAAAGTACAGTTACCACTGGCCATGCCCACCATTATGGCGGGGATCAACCAGACGCTAATGCTTGCCCTCTCCATGGTAGTGATCGCATCAATGATCGCCGTCGGTGGGCTTGGCCAGATGGTACTTCGCGGTATTGGCCGTCTCGATATGGGGCTGGCAACCGTCGGTGGCGTGGGGATCGTTATCCTTGCCATCATCCTCGACCGCCTGACACAGGCGATGGGTCGCGATGCCCGCAGCAGGGGTAATCGCCGCTGGTACAGCACCGGCCCGCTTGGGTTAATTACCCGCCCGTTCACGAAGTAACGATGTCGCTGCCCGGCCAGCCGGTCGGGCCAGCAACGTCTTATCCCACCACATAAAAAGGAACAACGATGCGACATACCATACTTCTTGCCACAGCGTTTACCACCCTTGTCTCCACCAGCGCTCTTGCTGCCGACCTGCCAGGAAAAGGCATTACCGTTCAGCCTTTCCAGAGCACCATTTCTGAAGAAGCTTTCCAGACGCTGCTGGTCAGCCGTGCGCTGGAAAAGCTCGGCTATACCGTTAACAAACCCAGCGAAGTAGATTACAACGTCGGTTATACCTCAATGGCCGCCGGCGACGTGACCTTCACTGCCGTAAACTGGAAACCTCTGCACGACGACATGTATGCGGCTGCTGGGGGGGATAAAAAATTCTACCGTGAAGGCACCTATGTGACCGGCGCTGCGCAGGGCTACCTCATCGACAAAAAAACCGCAGACCAGTACCACATCACCAATATTGAACAGCTAAAAGATCCGAAAATCGCCAAAATCTTCGACACCAACGGCGACGGCAAGGCAGACATGATGGGCTGCTCACCAGGCTGGGGCTGTGAAGCCGTCATTAATCATCAGAATAAAGCCTTCGATCTGGAGAAAACCGTAACCGTCAGCCACGGTAACTACTCGGCGATGATGGCCGACACCATCACCCGCTTTAAAGAGGGTAAACCGATTATCTATTACACCTGGACGCCATACTGGGTGAGCGATGTGATGAAACCCGGTAAAGATGTCGTCTGGTTGCAGGTTCCGTTCTCCTCCCTGCCAGGCGAGCAGAAGGATATTGACACTAAGCTGCCGAACGGCATGAACTATGGCTTCCCGGTTAACACCATGCACATTGTGGCCAACAAAGCCTGGGCCGAGAAAAACCCGGCGGCGGCAAAACTGTTCTCCGTGATGAAACTGCCGCTGGCAGACATCAATGCGCAGAACGCTATGATGCACGCGGGCAAATCTTCTGAAGCGGATGTGCAGGGTCACGTTGATGGCTGGATCAAAGCCCACCAGCAGCAGTTTGATGGCTGGGTGAAAGAAGCGCTGGCGGCGCAGAAGTAAGGGTTAGCTTTTTAGTCGCCCTTCCCCTCAGTTTTCTCCCTCTTCCTATGGGAGAGGGAGCCCCACAAAAATTTGCGAGCACGATCGGTCCCCTCGCCCCACCGGGGAGAGGGCCAGGGTGAGGGGAACATGCGGCTCTTGTGGTCATTCCGTTCACCTCATGTTCCCTGCTTTTCTGTCACGCCAGAACCCGTGAACGTGCCAGGGTGGTTCACCGCCACCACCCTGGCGACCCGGGCTCCCGGCAAGGAAAATCGCCGCTTCGCGGTCCATGATGCTTATGTCGTCTGACTATCGGGTCGGGGACCAGCCTGCCTCCCTGCAGGCTATCCCCTCCGCCCGCTTCCCTGCGGGCGGCCCCGGTCAGCCGTCAACGCCTCATCGATTTTCAGCCGGACCCAGTCATCGCGGTGACTGTTTTGTTCTCATTTCGCCGTGGTATCGCTGTAAAAGGTCATATTACCGGGAATTCATCAGCCCTTGAGGGTGAGGCCATCAGACCGCACGCCTGCCTGACCGCACTAACCGACACGCGATCGCGCTCACATTTTTCCCCTCATTCGTTATTATTGGTTTCTACAAAATAATCAGCTAACGAATCATTCAAAGAAAAATGACAAAAACAGATCAAGGGCTTAGCCCGGCGCTGATTGCGCTCATGTCCATCGCCACGGGGCTCTCCGTTGCCAATAATTATTACGCGCAACCGCTGCTTGACGCGATTGCCCGCGCCTTTTCACTCTCACCTAATCAGGCAGGATTTATTGTCACTGCCGCGCAGCTTGGCTATGCCGCTGGTTTGCTCTTTCTGGTGCCGCTGGGGGATATGTTTGAGCGCAGGCGGCTGATTGTCACCATGACGCTGCTGGCGGCGGGTGGCATGTTGATTACGGCGAGCAGCACCACGCTGGGGATGATGATTCTGGGCACCGCGCTGACGGGGCTATTTTCGGTGGTGGCACAGATCCTCGTGCCGCTGGCTGCTACGCTGGCGACGCCGGCAAAACGGGGTAAAGTCATCGGCACCATCATGAGCGGCCTGCTGCTCGGCATTTTGCTGGCCCGAACTGTCGCCGGCCTGCTGGCAGGTTTAGGGGGCTGGCGAACGGTCTACTGGGTCGCCAGCGTGCTGATGGTAATGATGGCTATCGCCCTGTGGCGTGGGCTGCCCAGAGTCAAACAGGATAACCACCTGAATTATCCGCAGCTTCTGAAGTCCATTTTTACCCTGTTTGCAAAAGAAAAGCTGTTGCGAACCCGTGCGTTACTGGGCTGCCTCTCCTTCGCCAACTTCAGCATTCTCTGGACCTCAATGGCCTTCCTGCTCGCTGCACCGCCGTTCAATTTCTCAGAGGGCGTTATTGGCCTGTTCGGGCTGGTTGGGGCGGCGGGTGCGCTCGGCGCGCGTCCCTTTGGTGGTCTGGCTGACAAAGGGAAAGCCCATCTCACTACCACTGTCTCTCTCGCCCTGCTGTTTTTGTCCTGGCTGGTCATCGGCCTCGGGCAAAGTTCGGTGCTGGCGCTTATCGTCGGGATTCTGGTTCTGGATTTGACCGTACAGGGCGTGCATATCACTAATCAGACGGTAATTTATCGTATTAAACCGGATGCACGTAACCGGCTTACCGCCGGTTATATGACCAGCTACTTCATTGGTGGCGCAGCGGGATCGTTAATTTCTGCTTCTGCATGGCAACAGGCAGGCTGGACAGGGGTAAGTATCGCCGGCGGCTGTTTCGCTGCCCTGAACCTGCTGGTCTGGTGGCGAGGCTACCATCGCCAGTCAGACGCAGAATAAAATCGCGCCGCGATGGCTGCGATCACCAAAAAAGCGGGGTGTTAAGGCGCCCCGTAGTCTGTTAAGGTTAATGCACTATTTATCCCGGTGATTTTAACGTGGGTGATATTTAACACAGACTATGGATAGTTCAGCCACGAGTACGGAGTCCACTCCTCTCTCTTCCGCCACCTTTCTCGAAGGGTTCAAAGACAGCCTGCCCATCGTACTCAGTTACGTTCCCGTTGCCTTTGCATTCGGCCTGAATGCGACCAGACTGGGTTTCTCCCCCCTTGAAAGCCTCTTTTTTTCCTGCATTATCTACGCCGGCGCCAGCCAGTTTGTCATAACCGCCATGCTTGCGGCAGGCAGCTCACTCTGGATTGCCGCCCTCACGGTGATGGCGATGGACGTCCGCCATGTTTTGTATGGTCCCTCTCTGCGCAGCCGCATTCAACAGCCATTAAAAAAATCCAGAACCGCGCTCTGGGCTTTTGGTCTTACTGATGAAGTTTTTGCTGCCGCCACGGCTAAACTGGTGCGCGACAACCGCCGCTGGAGTGAAGCCTGGATGGCGGGCATTGCGCTAAGTGCCTGGCTCTCCTGGGTGGCAGGCACTTTTCTCGGTGCCTTTTCGGGTAATGGGCTGCTTGCGGGCTATCCGGCGGTTGAAGCCGCGTTAGGATTTATGCTTCCGGCCCTGTTTATGAGTTTCCTGCTGGCCTCCTTTCAGCGCACGCAAAGCCTGTGCGTCACCGCCTCCCTGCTCGGCGCGCTGGCGGGCGTCACCCTGTTTTCCATTCCGGTGGCCATTCTCGCGGGCATCGTCTGCGGTTGTCTGACTGCACTGGTGCAGGCGTTTTATCAGGGAGCCCCCGATGCGTAACGATGTTCTCCTTCTCGGACTGCTGGTCGGCTGCGTTAACTATCTGTTTCGCTATTTGCCGTTACGCTTGTATTCCGGGCAGCCCCGCCCGGGCAAACGCGGCGTCACCGGGGTGTTGCTTGACACCATCGGCATCGCCTCTATCTGCGCATTACTGGTGGTCTCAACCGCACCGGATGTTATCCATGATGGTCGCAGACTGCTGCCAACCCTGACTGGCTTCGCTGTTCTGGGACTGAGTTTCTGGAAGACGCGAAGCATCATCATTCCGACTTTACTCGGCGCCCTCGCGTACGGAATCGCCTGGAAACTGCTGACAGTCCCATAACTAAAGCAAATGTATTCGACCAAATAATACATTTACTTTATTTGTCACTGTCGTTACTATATCGACTGCAATTAATGAGGTTATGCCCAAATGGATAGTTCGTTTACACCCATTGAACAAATGCTTAAATTCCGCGCCAGCCGTTATGAGGATTTTCCTTTCCAGGAAATTCTGCTGACTCGCCTGTGTATGCACATGCAGGGAAAACTGCTGGAAAACCGCAATAAGATGCTGAAAGCTCAAGGGATTAACGAAACACTGTTTATGGCGTTGATCACCTTAGAGTCGCAGGAAAACCACAGCATCCAGCCTTCTGAACTGAGCAGCGCGCTGGGTTCTTCCCGCACCAATGCGACCCGTATCGCCGACGAACTGGAAAAACGCGGCTGGATTGAACGCCGTGAAAGCAACAACGACCGCCGCTGTCTGCACCTGCAGTTGACGGACAAAGGCCATGAATTCTTGCGTCAGGTACTGCCTCCCCAGCATCACTGCCTGCACCAACTCTGGTCCTCCTTAAGCAATGAAGAGAAGGGCCAACTCGAGAACATCACCCGTAAGCTTCTTACACGCCTTGATCAAATGGATGAAGACGGTGTCATTTTAGAGGCGCTGCGCTAAGGCTGAAGCTGCCCGACCATCCAGATTAATAAGAAGAATGCTGACAGGCCGGCACGTCATACTGCTGGCCTTTCTGACTAAAGAGGTCGGCCTGAGCCGATAAGAAAAAAATAAGATCGTGGAGAAAAACATGAGCGCAAATGCGGAGACTCAAGCCCCGCAGCAACCGGTCAAGAAGAAAGGTAAACGTAAAGGTGCCCTTCTGCTGTTGACCTTGCTCTTTATTGTTATTGCCGTGGCATATGGAATTTATTGGTTTTTGGTGGTGCGTCATTTTGAAGAGACCGATGATGCCTACGTGGCAGGTAACCAGGTGCAGATCATGGCGCAGGTATCCGGTAGCGTGACGAAAGTCTGGGCCGACAATACCGACTATGTAAAGCAGGGGGATGTTCTGGTGACTCTGGATGCCACCGATGCCCAACAGGCGTTTGAAAAAGCGCAGACGGCGCTCGCCTCAAGCGTGCGTCAAACCCGCCAGCTGATGATTAACGGTAAGCAGCTGCAGGCCAGTATTGAGCTGCAAAGAACCGCCCTTGCACAGGCGCAAACTGACCTTAACCGCCGTGTTCCGCTGGGCAGCGCTAACCTGATTGGTCGCGAAGAGCTCCAGCACGCCCGCGATGCGGTTACCAGCGCTCAGGCGCAACTTGACGTCGCCATCCAGCAATACAACGCCAACCAGGCGATGATTATGGATACCCGACTGGAAGATCAGCCTGCGGTGAAACAGGCGGCAGCCGAAGTGCGTAACGCCTGGCTTGCCCTGCAACGCACCAAAATCGTCAGCCCCATCACGGGCTATGTCTCTCGTCGTGCCGTTCAGCCTGGTGCCCAGATCAGCCCGACCACTGCCCTGATGGCCGTAGTCCCGGCCACCGGTTTATGGGTCGATGCTAACTTTAAAGAGACGCAGCTGGCCCATATGCGTATTGGGCAGACCGCAACCGTTGTCAGCGATATCTACGGCGATGACGTGAAGTACACCGGTAAAGTCGTGGGCCTGGATATGGGTACCGGCAGCGCCTTCTCGCTGTTACCCGCTCAAAACGCAACGGGCAACTGGATCAAAGTGGTACAGCGTCTGCCGGTACGTATTGAACTTGATGAAAAGCAGTTGAGCGAACATCCGCTGCGTATCGGTCTCTCCTCTCTGGTAACGGTGGACACCACTAACCGTGACGGTCAGGTGCTGGCAAGTCAGGTACGCACCCGCCCGGCTTACGAAAGTAATGCGCGTGAGCTGAATCTGGAGCCGGTTAACACGCTGATCGAAGAGATCGTGAAAGCCAACGCGGGTTAATCTGAGGTGCAAATGCAACAGAGAAAACCGCTCGAAGGCGCGCAACTGGTCATTATGACCATTGCGCTTTCCCTGGCGACCTTCATGCAGGTGCTGGATTCCACCATCGCCAACGTGGCTATCCCCACTATTGCCGGCAACCTTGGCTCATCCCTGAGCCAGGGAACCTGGGTTATTACCTCGTTCGGGGTGGCAAACGCCATCTCGATCCCGATTACCGGCTGGCTGGCGAAGCGGGTCGGTGAGGTCAAACTGTTCCTCTGGTCGACGGTCGCCTTTGCCATTGCCTCCTGGGCGTGCGGCGTGTCGAACAGCCTGAACATGCTGATCTTCTTCCGTGTCATTCAGGGGATTGTGGCCGGGCCGTTAATTCCTCTGTCACAAAGCCTGTTGCTGAGTAACTACCCTCCCGCAAAACGCTCCATTGCCCTCGCGCTCTGGTCGATGACCGTGATCGTGGCACCAATCTGTGGCCCGATTCTGGGTGGTTACATCAGCGATAACTACCACTGGGGCTGGATCTTCTTCATCAACGTCCCCATTGGCATCCTGGTGGTGGCATTGACGTTACAGTCCCTGCGTGGGCGGGAAACCCGTACCGAACAACGGCGTATTGATGGCGTAGGCCTTGCGCTGCTGGTGCTCGGGATCGGTAGTCTGCAGGTGATGCTGGACCAGGGGAAAGAGCTCGACTGGTTTAACTCGAAAGAGATAATCATCCTCACCATCGTGGCGGTGGTATCGATAAGTTTCCTGATTGTCTGGGAGCTGACCGATGATAACCCGATCGTGGATTTGTCGCTGTTCCGGTCGCGAAACTTCACCATCGGCTGTTTGTGTATCAGTCTTGCCTATATGCTCTACTTCGGCGCGATTGTGCTGTTACCGCAGCTGTTGCAGGAGGTTTATGGCTATACGGCCACCTGGGCAGGGCTGGCGTCGGCGCCGGTCGGGGTGATACCGGTACTGCTGTCACCGATCATTGGCCGCTTTGCTCATAAGCTGGACATGCGCCGTCTGGTCACCTTCAGCTTTATTATGTATGCCGTCTGTTTCTACTGGCGTGCCTACACGTTCGAACCCGGAATGGATTTTGGCGCATCAGCCTGGCCGCAGTTTATCCAGGGCTTTGCCGTGGCCTGCTTCTTTATGCCACTCACCACCATTACCCTTTCCGGCCTGCCGCCGGAGCGACTGGCGGCGGCATCAAGCCTGTCAAACTTTGCCCGAACCCTGGCAGGCTCTATTGGTACGTCGATTACCACCACGCTGTGGACAAACCGTGAGTCGTTGCACCATGCGCAACTGACCGAATCGGTTAACCCCTACAACCCGAATTCGCAGGAGGTATATAACCAACTGCAAGGGATGGGGATGTCGCAGCAGCAGGCCTCAGGATGGATAGCCCAACAGATAACCAATCAGGGGCTGATTATCTCTGCCAATGAGATATTTTGGGTGTCGGCAGGTGTGTTTCTGCTTCTGCTGGGGCTGGTATGGTTTGCCAGACCGCCGTTCGGCGCGGGCGGCGGAGGCGGTGGCGCCCACTAAGCAATCGGCAATACACGACATTGATAAGGGATCCTGGGATCCCTTTCTTTTTGCCTTTTCCCGCAGGTGGTTGTTTTATCATCACAAGCGGTGTATCTTTACGCCCGCCCCGAAATCTTCCATTCACCCTGACTGGTTCTGAGCATCGCGCTCAGGTTGTTTATCCCTCTGACGTCATCCACCCCTGTGCGGGTGATTCATATTCCACCACTTTTAACCTACTCAATCTGGCATTCGCACGCCGCGCGGGCGAACAATAATTACACAACAAATGATGGATTATCATGAATTCGCAACGAAAATACGGGAGAACCTGGCACTATCCATTCTCCCCCGGAACCACCAGCGATGACCGCATCAACGCCGACTACTGGCGTGACATTCAGGCATTGTCGTCGCTGATACATACCGAAAAGCTGGACGGCGAAAATAACTGCCTTAACCGCTACGGCGTTTTTGCGCGTTCTCACGCCGCCCCAACCCAGTCCGCGTGGACACATAAAATTCGCCAGCGCTGGGAATTGCTGAAAAACGATCTCGGTGACCTCGAACTTTTTGGTGAAAACCTCTATGCGGTCCACTCCATTGAGTATCACGCGCTTGAGCAGGACTTTTACCTGTTCGCCGTGCGCTGCCAGGACATGTGGCTCGGCTGGGAAGAGGTCAAATTTTATGCCGCGCTCTTTGATTTCCCCTGCGTGCCTGAGATGCAGGGACCGCAGCCTGGCATGGATGAGAAACGCTGGCAGCGTGAGTTTCTGGCGCTGACAACCGGCAGGGGGGCATTCGATCCCTGGGACACCCAGACCGGCATGCCCTGCACGCTGGAAGGGGTGGTCAGTCGCAACAGTGAACCATTCCCGGTGGATGATTTTGGCCACAACGTCTTTAAGTTCGTGCGCAAAAATCATGTTAAAACCTCCGAGCACTGGAAGCGCAACTGGCGGCGCGCCCGCATGGCATATGAATTTTCCGCAGGAGAGACACCATGATCTGGCAACTGAGCGACGACAAACGCTGGCCCACATTACGTCAACGTTTTAGCTTCGTGGAGGAGATGCATCAGGTACCGCAGGACCCTTACCATCATGCGGAAGGGGATGTGGGCATCCATACCGGAATGGTGATCAGTGCGTTAACGAGTATGCCTGACTATCAGCGGCTTCCCCTCCAGCAGCAGGAGATAATGTGGGCGGCGGCGCTGCTGCACGATGTGGAAAAGCGCAGCACCACTTATCAGGATGAAGCGGGGCGTATCCACTCGCCTGGGCATGCGCGAAAAGGAGAACTGACCGCGCGACAGATACTGTGGCGCGACATCCCTGCCCCTTTCGCGCTGCGTGAGCAGATTGTGGCGCTGGTCCGTCTGCATGGCCTTCCGCTCTGGTTGCTGGAACGTCCTGCGCCGGAGCGCTTGCTGTTAAGCGCTGCCATGCGCATTGACACCCGCCTGCTGGCACTGCTTGCGCGCGCTGACATGGAGGGACGTGAATGCCAGGATAAGCAGGAGATGCTCGACCGCATCGCCTTATTCGAACTCTTTTGCGAGGAGAATCAGTGCTGGGGGCAAGCTCGTATGTTTGCCTCCGACGCCGCGCGCTGGTACTACCTGACCCATGAGAACAGTCCGGCCGACTTTGTTCCCTGGGAGACGGACTCCTTTGAGGTGACGCTCCTTAGCGCGCTACCGGGTATGGGCAAAGACAGCTACATCCAGGCGCACTGTCAGGGCATGGCTGTCGTCAGCCTGGATGATATCCGCCGACGGCTGAGCGTGGATCCTGGCGATCGCACGGCAACCGGGCAGGTCGTTCAGCTAGCGAAAGAGGAGGCCCGGGTTTTGTTACGGCAGAAAACCCCCTTCGTGTGGAATGCCACAAACATCAGCCGACAGCTGCGAACTCAGCTCATTAGCCTGTTTACCGCCTACGGCGCGCGGGTAAAAATTGTCTATCTGGAGGTCCCCTGGTCGCAGTGGAAAGCGCAGAATGCCAACCGTCAGCATGCCGTACCTGAAGAGGTCATTATGCGTATGGCGGGCAAACTTGAGGTACCTCAACCCGACGAGGCGCATTGCGTGGAGTATCGGGTTACAGATGCATAAACTCAAAGCGCCTCTTCTTAAGAGGCGCTTTTTCGCTACTTCGTTTTTCCCGTCACTTCCAGAGTCAGTTCCGAGGCCACTCCGGGAGGAACCGTGCCAGGTATTCCTTTTTCACCATAGGCCAGTTGCCAGGGAACGGTAATTTTCACCTTCCCGCCAACGCCTAAACGTCTTATGCCCTGCTGCATGAGATCGGGCAACCTGCTGACCTGCCCGGTTCGCCGCTCACCTTTCGCCATTACTTTTCCGGTGCTGAGTTTCTCATTCAGCGTAAAGTGAATCACATCATCCGCAGCAAGCAATGGCCCGCTCCCTTTCCTCAGTACCTGATAGACCACACCGTTTGCGACTTTCTCGGCACCTTTTGCTTTCTCAGCCTGAGCAACGAACCTTTCGCTTTGCTGCTGGTTACTGGTGCTCTCGCGGCTGTGTTTTTCAGCCACTTTGCTGTCGAGCCTGGCCAAAAGAGTGTGAATGTCTGCTTGCGAGAGCTGTGGTCTGTTTTGTAACTCGTCCTCAATCCCCTGCACAAGCGCGTTGACCCTATACTGATACCCCGCCTCCTCAAGCACCTTTATTTCACTGCGTACCTGGGTGGCGTAATAGATACCCAGGGCATAGTTTGTCTGTGCGTTTTCGGAAGGTTTTTTCTTCATCGAGAACGACGGCGCGTTCGCTTTATCGCGTTCCGCTGAGGCTTTGATTTCGGCGTCCAGCGTTGTCAGCCGCTTCGCCATCTCTGAATTTTCATTGCGCGCCTGCATCACCGTCTTTTCCAGTTCAGCGATTTTCTGGCGCTTTTCTTCGCTGTCTTTCATGGCGTCATCGCGTGCCTGGGCAGTTCTGGCAAGTTCTGTTTCAAGCGCTTGAGTGGCTTTACTGTGGTCGGTACGCGCCACCTGCTGCTGCCTGAGCGCCGTCACTTCGCCCTGCGCCTCTTTTAAACGCTGGCTCAGCGTCGCGTGTGCCCGCGCCGCCTCCTCGTTCTGCTGCTCAAGTGCACGATTTCTGGCCTCCTGCGCGGTAGCTTTTTCCTGCAAAGCCCTGAGCCTGTCGGCCCATTCCTCCTTCCCTTTTTCTGCTTCCGCCAGTTTTGCCGTCAGCTGAACGAGGGTGTTATCACGTTCGGCAAGGGTCGCCTGTTGCTGCTCACAGACCGATCTGTCTGCCTGATGTCGGGCTAACGTTGCGGAAGTGCTCGCGACCCTGGCTTTCAGCTCTTCGACCTGGCGGTTGAGGGTGTCTATCTCTTTGTCATCACGGCGACGACTATCTGCAATCTGTTTTTCCGCAGCCAGAAGCTGCTGATGTAATTGTTTATTTTCATCCCTGAACGATGTCGCCTCCTCAGAGAGCGCCTGTGGCGGAGAAGCCAGCAGCGCCTGGTACTTTTTGTTGAGCGCGTTGAGCTGGTTCCGGGTTTTGCTGAGTTGCCGCTTAAGTTCGGTGAGCGCATGACCAGATGAGACTGGCGTATCCTTGACTGAAGCGGGTTTGATTTTACAAGTTGAGCTTTCAGTCGCAGGGGCTTTTTCTGGCGCGATCACAGGAGAAGGTGGAGGGTTATTTTGCGCAGTCGCCTCAGGCTGGTTAAACAGCGTTGTCGGTTCCGGTATTAACATCCCCTCGTGTTTAAGACGATCAATTAATAATTGCGCCTCAGCATGAATGAGGCCCGGAAATGTTGACCATAATAATATTACGATAACAGATAATAATTTTTTCATAATTTATTCAGTTCATTTGCGCGAGTTGCCATGCTCGTGAAGACTGCACTACGCACGCGAGCACAAACCAGATCTACTTTATTATTCAGTTCCATACTGATAATTTCAGCCGCGTCACCCTTGATAAATGCCTGATTCTTTTTGTAGACCTCATAATTGCTGTTAATGATGCTGAACTGTTGCTGGTAACGCCTGAAGGTGGCATGGTCGAGGGTTTTGAGGGCGGTAAACATCTGATAACACTGCAACTCCTTTTGCTTCTCCTGCTGCGCCAACGTTGTACTGGCCGGTTTGGGTTTCGTGCATCCTGCCAGTACACAAGCGAACATAATCAAACACAATCCATAGTGAAATGACCGCATAATTACCTCAAATTATTGCATTGCATTTTTTAAATTATTCAAAAAATGAATACGTTGATTCCGCAAGGGTTTCAAATGAAATTTAGAAAATCAAAAACTACCATGAGACCATAAAAATAACAACCAACCGCTAATAAATCCCCCCTCTCTACGTCGCAGAGCACAATGCTATTATTGAATTAAAAAAAGTAACCCCAAAATAATATTCCTTTCGCCAATGGGTTTATAAAAATGCTTATTAGGTTCTCACGTAATACCCCACTGACAGCGCGAGATAAGCTGCAGCCTGAGGGCTTATTGCCAGCGAAATTGTCCAAAACGCTATAGCTTCTGTCAGTTTTGCTAAAGCAGCGTGTTGTTATTCATTGCACGATGAAACAAAGACAACAGGAGCGCCACATGCTGCAGAATCCCGCACAAAAATATCAACCTCATCCACCTATTTCATTACCCGATCGCCGTTGGCCCGACAGGCAACTGACCCAGGCACCGCGCTGGCTCTCGACCGATCTTCGCGACGGTAATCAGGCTCTGGCGGAACCGATGGACAGCGAGCGAAAACTGACGTTCTGGGATCTGCTGCTCGGCTGCGGATTTAAAGAGATTGAAGTCGCTTTTCCCTCCGCCTCCCAGACGGATTTCAATTTTGTTCGTCAGTTAATTGAAGAAGATCGCATTCCTCGGGATGTCACGATTCAGGTGTTAACCCAGGCCAGAGAAGATTTGATTCACCGGACCTTCGAGTCGCTCAAGGGGGCACATAGCGCCACCATCCATCTGTATAACGCCACCGCACCGCTGTTTCGCAGGCTGGTGTTTGGGATGGAAAAAGCCGATGTGATTGCCCTTGCCGTTCGCTCCACGCGTTTGATTCGCGAGTGCTGCGAGGCCCGGCCAGAGACGCGCTGGCAGTATGAATATTCACCAGAAACGTTCTGCTTTACTGAACCAGAATTTGCGCTGGAAATTTGTGAGGCCGTGGCGGATGTCTGGCAGCCTTCCTCTTCACGACCGATGATCGTCAACCTGCCCGCCACGGTGGAAGTCAACACACCCAATGTGTATGCCGATCAGATTGAGTATTTTTGCCGTCACTTTACCCGGCGCAGGCAGGTCAGTATCAGCGTCCATCCGCATAACGACCGTGGCACCGGTGTCGCCAGCGCAGAACTGGCCCTGCTGGCAGGAGCGGATCGCGTCGAAGGGTGCCTGTTTGGTAATGGAGAGCGTACCGGGAACGTTTGTCTGGTGACCCTGGCAATGAATCTCTACAGCCAGGGCGTCTCCCCTGCGCTGGATTTCAGCAATATGCAGCAGATCGTAGAAGGGGTAGAACGATGTAATCAGCTTCCCGTTCACCCACGCCACCCCTGGGCTGGACGCCTCGCCTATACCGCCTTTTCCGGCTCCCATCAGGACGCCATCAAAAAAGGGTTTGATGCCCGTAACGCGGACGATCGCTGGGAGATGCCTTACCTGCCCGTAGACCCGCAGGATATCGGTTGTAGCTATGAAGCGGTGATCCGCGTTAACAGTCAGTCCGGGAAAAGCGGCAGCGCATGGCTCATCGAACAAAACCACGGCCTGAAGCTGCCCCGCGCGCTGCAACAGGACTTCAGCCAGTTTGTCCAGCAGGAGGCCGATGCTCACGGCAAAGAGATGACGCAAAACGCCGTGTGGCAACGCTTTCGGGAGCGCTATGGGTTAATGGCACAGCCGCCGATTGCGCTGGTAAATTATAAAAGCGAAAGCCAGGAGGACGGGCAGCTGCTGTTGCAGGCCACGGTCAGTTTTGATGGCGTGGAGCGAAGACTGGAAGGTCAGGGGAATGGGTTGCTTTCGGCCGCCGCCGGAGCCCTGAGCCAGGTGCTGAAAAAATCGTTCAGCATTAAGGATTATCATGAACATACGCTCGGTGAGCGTAGCGATAGCCGCTCCGTTGCTTATATTCACTGTCTCTTTCCCGATGGCACCGGGCACTGGGGAGTGGGCATCGATAATGATGTCGCACGCGCGTCGTTACAGGCGCTGCTTAACGCCCTAAACGGCGGACGTTAATTTTCAGGTGAGCGAAAGTACTCGCTGGGTGATATGCCCATCACCCGGCGAAACATTGCGGAAAAGGCGCTGTGGCTGCCATAGCCGAGATCGAGCGCCACGCGCAGTACGGAATGACCGAGCGCCAGCCGTACCAGCGCTTCCATCAATTTCGCCCGGCGTACCCACTCGCTGAACGTCAATCCCGTTTGCTGCTGGAAATGGCGGTTAAGCGTCTTTTCGCTGGTGCCTATAAGGCTCGCCGCGGCGGGCGCGCTCCAGGGCTGTACTATCGCATCGCGAATCTGCTGACAGAGCTTTCTCAGCGTGTCGCTTTGCGGTTCAGGTAACCAGAAGGGTAACGCCTGCATGCCGCGAATCTCATCCAGTACCAACTCATAAATTCGCTCATCGCGGCTACCGGGGCGATAAGCTTCTTCCAGAGAAAAAGCGGCCACGATCAGTTCGCGAAGCAGTGGGGTGATTTGCACAATCTGGCAGGAGGCGGGGAGATCTGCCCTGGCGAGAGGGTCAATAAACAGCGTTCGGGCTGCGACGTTGCCGGTAATGCGAATGGCATGCTGCGTGCCGGCCGGTAACCAGACACCGCGCCCCGGAGGCACCACCCAGCAGCCAGCGGCAGTCTCTACCCGCACGACGCCGGTGAGAATGTGCAGCAGCTGTGCGCAGTCATGATAATGCCAGGGTTCACTTTCACCGTGCACATAATCGCGGGCATAAGGGACGAAGGGTCGGTGCCGGAAGCTGAATGAAACGGTTGTCGTCATCGGTGTGAATAACCCGAACCTTCCCTCTCCCGCAGGAGAGGGAAAAGGTGCACTAGATGTGCAGTTCCTGCAGTTTTTCTTTTGGCAGCGCCAGCTCGTCATTGCTGTTCACGCGCACGTCGCGATCGAGAATATGACGGGCAATCTCCTGCGCTTCAGTCAGTGAGTGCATATGGTAGGTGCCGCACTGGTAAACGTTCAGCTCAGGGATCTGGTTCTGCTCTTTCACTTTCAGTACGTCGGCCATTGCCGCTTTCCACGCCTCAGCCACGCGCACTTCATCAGGCGTACCGATCAGGCTCATGTAGAAGCCGGTGCGGCATCCCATTGGCGAGATGTCGATAATCTCCACGCCGTTCCCGTTGAGATGATCGCGCATAAAACCAGCAAACAGATGCTCCAGCGTATGGATCCCTTTCTCAGGCATCACTTCTTTATTAGGCACACAAAAACGCAGATCGAATACGGTGATGGCGTCGCCATGCGGCGTGTTCATGGTCTTAGCAACACGAACAGCAGGCGCTTCCATACGGGTATGATCGACAGTGAAGCTATCCAACAATGGCATTTAGTCACCTCCACAGTGATTTTTTTAAAAATAAAATGAACTCTTTGAACGCATGCGAGTCTGAATCTATGAAAGACGCGCATTTGTTATCATCATCCCTGATTTAGAGATGAATATTTTGGCCACAGTAATGTGGCCTTTTTCTTTTCTGTCAGGCGTGTCTTGCCAGCAGTGCCTCGAATGGCTCCGTATCCGCTGCCTCAACCTCTTTCTGTCGGGACCAGGATGCTTCACACTCGTTGCGGAAATCGTCCTCGCGCAAAATCTCCAGCGGCTCTTCACGCAGCATCGAACGATATTCATCCGCCAGGGCTTTGCCCGTACCGCCGATACCTTGATCAATCATAGAACGCAGAATACGCGCCGAGAATGTCAGTTCCGGATCGTCAAAGCTTGCCACCAGCGCATCACAAACATTCTCGTAGTGATGATCACCGTCAAGTCCATCAAGGATCTGCGCAACCCGTTTCAGATCGCTAAACAGATCTTTACCGACCTGCTGAAGCGGGAACTGATCGGCTTCACACCCTATCCCCAGTGTCAGACCTGGTTTGCGTCCTTCCAGGATCACGCGGTTCCAGTTTTTACGGGTGCAGAGTAATTCATCACTGCTCATCTCAGGCGCATCGGCCAGTACACACCAGACCATGAAGAGATCCAGGAAGCGAACCTGTTGCTCATCCACGCCAATTGGCGTGAACGGGTTGATATCCAGTGAGCGTACTTCGATGTATTCAATCCCGCCGCGCTGCAACGCTTCAGAAGGCGTTTCACCACTACGGGTTACGCGTTTTGGACGAATCGGGGCGTAAAGTTCGTTTTCAATCTGCAGGATGTTGGTGTTGATTTGCAGATATTTGCCGTCTTTCTCCAGACCGAGCTTCGCGTACTCCCCGGAAGGGGTTTTAATGGCACGCTTAAGCGCCGCCACGTAGTCATCCAGATTATTAAAGGTGATGCCAAGATTACTTTGCGATTTATTGGTATAGCCAAGATCGCTCAAACGCAATGAGGTGGCGTAAGGCAGATAGTACATCCCGCCTGGCGTTTTCTCGAATGGCAGGGTCGTCGGCTTGCCCTGCAGGAAAGAGGGGCAGATTGCCGGAGATGCACCGAAGAGGTACGGGATTACCCAACCAAAACGGTAGTAGTTACGAATAAGACGGAAGTAGCCTGCCGATACGGAATCTTTGTCGGTGTCACCGCATTTCGCCTGCCAGAATGCCAGGGGCAGCGAAAAGTTATAATGTACCCCTGAAATGGTCTGCATTAACGCACCGTAACGGTTTTTCAGCCCCTCACGGTACAGTGTTTTCAGGCGACCAATGTTCGAGCTGCCATATTGTGCCAGTTCAATATTCTGGCCGTTCTCGATGTAGCACGGCATGCTGAGCGGCCACATACGCTCGTCGCCAATTTCACGCGCGGTATAACGGTGAACATCGCGCATGATGGTCAGCATATGCCTGATATCACCATCAACAGGCGTGATAAATTCCAACAATGCTTCCGCAAAGTCGGTAGTGATCCATTTATGGGTCAACGCGGAACCCAGCGCGGATGGATGACCGGTTGTTGCAAGGGTGCCATCCGCATTGACGCGAAGCGTCTCACGCTCAAGACCACGTTGAATCCCCTTCAGAGCCTGAGGATTTTTTTCCAGCCAGGACAATGCCTGCGATACGTCCGGGATCAAATTGACCTCCCGCCTGTAATAATCATTTTATTAAGCATAATTGTAATGGTTGACGATTAAAGGTCACTCACTCAGTCCAATTAGTGCCACCACGTCATACCCTGTAGCGTTACGATGGCCAGAAGCACATAGCGTATCGCCTTTCCAAGGCATAAAAAAAGTACTACTGGCCCCCAGGAGAGGCGCATCCACCCCGCCAGCAGGCACAGCAAATCGCCTAAAACAGGCATCCAGCTCAGTAACAGTGTGGCTGCACCATAGCGTCTTAGCCAACCTGTTGCTTTTTCCTGCCAGCGTGATTTTTCACGCAATGGAAAGAAACGCCCAAGAATAACGTTTGTCAGCCCTCCAAGGCTATTACCCATTGTTGCTATTAACACAAGTAGCCAGGGCTGACTGATTCCAGATAGCAGCATTGCCACCAGGACGACCTCAGAGTTGCCAGGTAATAACGTGGCGCTGAGGAAACTACTGGCGAACAATGACAAGAGTGACAACAGCTCACTCACAATAAGCGTACATCCACCGCGTCCATACCCGCTGCACGCGCAGCCTGCAGTCCAAAGTCCGCATCTTCAAAGACAACACAACGGTCAGGGGCGACACCCATACGTTCAGCGCACAGCAAAAAGGTGTCCGGGGCAGGTTTGTGATTTTTTACATCGTCTGCGGCAACGACGGTGTCGAAATAGTGACGCAGACCCAGGTGCGCCAGCAGCGCTTCTGCAATCGCCGTTTCACTACCGGTTCCTACGCCCAGCGGACGACGGCCATGCCACTCCTTCACAACCTCTATCAGCGGCAAAGGGCGTACGGTGTCGAGCAGCATCGCTTTGACCGCATCGGTTTTTTCACGCGCGAGGGCGTAAGGATCGAGATCGGCATGATTGAATTCAATAACAGATTGCGCAATACGCCATGTGGGCGAGCCGTTTAATGCCACCATCGCCTGTAAATCGTAACGCAGACCATAATGGCCCAGAACTTCATGCCAGGCTTTACGGTGCGTCGGTTCGGTATCCAGGATGGTGCCATCCATATCGAAAATCAGGCCATCATAACGTTGGTACATCGTGTTCTCACAAACCGGATAACGGAACGTTACTTTATCGTAAACAAGGATTTTTGTCGCTGTTAACGAAATGATGAAGCAGGGATGCTTTGAGAAAACATGTTGCTCACTGCAAGGCAGGTGCATGAAAGAATGAATGGGGGGGGTGGGAAAAAAGTGCAACCGGGGAGATGGTGCATCCGGGAGGATTCGAACCTCCGACCGCTCGGTTCGTAGCCGAGTACTCTATCCAGCTGAGCTACGGATGCATTGGGATTACTGCTTTACTGCTGATACCTGATGTTATTACTACGCCACATCAGATTAAAGATGGTGCATCCGGGAGGATTCGAACCTCCGACCGCTCGGTTCGTAGCCGAGTACTCTATCCAGCTGAGCTACGGATGCATCGGGATTACTGCTTTACTGCTGATACCTGATGTTATTACTAAAACAACAGCAGATAAAAGATGGTGCATCCGGGAGGATTCGAACCTCCGACCGCTCGGTTCGTAGCCGAGTACTCTATCCAGCTGAGCTACGGATGCATCGGGATTACTGCTTTACTGCTGATACCTGATGTCATTACTAAAACAACAGCAGATAAAAGATGGTGCATCCGGGAGGATTCGAACCTCCGACCGCTCGGTTCGTAGCCGAGTACTCTATCCAGCTGAGCTACGGATGCAAAATGGCGGTGAGGCGGGGATTCGAACCCCGGATGCAGCTTTTGACCGCATACTCCCTTAGCAGGGGAGCGCCTTCAGCCTCTCGGCCACCTCACCACACGCGCCTCTTACGAGTGCTTCGAAGAACTTGTTTCTGCTCATCGTCGCTGCGTGGCGCACATATTACTTTCTGGGACTTATAAGTCAAACAATTTTTCCTGCACCTGAATCGTTTGCACACTTCGCAGACAATTCGTCGGTTAAAAGCGCAAAAAGGATGTTTTATCAGCACATTTTAAGCGATGAGGTCAGTTCATAAGAGGCAAAGAAAAGTGTCGTAAAGCAGAAGATTCAGCGAGGAGAGCAAGCAAAATAGCATCAAGCAAAGGAAGTACTGGCAGAGTGTTGCGTCTCGCCGGGCGGCGAGACGCGGTAAAATCAAAAACTGGATTGTTGCGATTTTTCAGCCTGGATACGCTGGTAGATCTCTTCACGGTGCACAGACACCTCTTTAGGGGCATTAACGCCAATGCGTACCTGGTTACCCTTAACCCCTAAAACAGTCACCGTGACCTCATCCCCAATCATGAGGGTCTCACCAACTCGACGAGTCAGAATCAGCATTCTTTGCTCCTTGAAAGATTAAAAGAGTCGGGTCTCTCTGTATCCCGGCATTCTCCATCATATAACGCCAAAAAGTAAGCGATGACAAACACGTAAAGTGTAAGCAGTCACGGCATTACATTCTGTTAGATGTAAGTTTAGCCGATATACACAACTTCAACCTGACTTTATCGTTTTCAATAGCGTAGTGGCAAGAACGCCATAACCGCAAGGCTATGGCGACTGCATTCGCTTTGTAATTATTACAGCTTCGCGTCTACCCAGCTTTTCACGCTGGCAAGAGCAGCCGGAAGGGCTGCAACGTCAGTGCCACCGGCTTGCGCCATGTCAGGACGTCCACCACCTTTACCACCCACTTGCTGGGCGATCATTCCAACCAGTTCCCCTGCTTTCACGCGGTCGGTCACATCCTTAGACACACCCGCAATCAGAGAAACCTTACCCTCTGCTACCGTAGCCAGGACGATAACCGCAGAACCTAACTGGTTCTTCAGGTCGTCGACCATCGTGCGCAGCATCTTCGGCTCAACGCCCGTCAGTTCGCTGACAAGCAATTTGACGCCGTTGATCTCTTCAGCCTTGCCAGACAAGCTTGCGCTTTCCTGAGCAGCCTGTTGTTCTTTTAACTGTTGCAGCTCTTTTTCAAGCTGACGCGAACGTTCGAGCGCCGAACGTACTTTATCGCCCAGGTTCGCGCTGTCGCCTTTCAGCAGTTGCGCGATATCCTGCAGCTGATCGCTCTGTGCATGCAGCGCGGCGATAGCACCCTCGCCCGTTACAGCTTCAATACGGCGTACACCCGCTGCGGTACCTGATTCAGACACAATGCGGAACAGGCCGATATCACCGGTACGCGAGGCATGCGTGCCCCCACATAATTCGGTAGAGAAATCGCCCATGCGCAGTACACGCACGCGTTCATCGTATTTCTCACCAAACAGCGCCATCGCACCGGACGCCTTCGCGGCATCAATATCCATGATGTTGGTTTCGATGGGCAGATTGCGGCGAATTTGCGCATTGACCATATCTTCTACCGCACGGATCTCTGACGGTTTCATGGCTTCAAAATGGGAGAAGTCAAAGCGCAGCGCTTTGTCATTTACCAGTGAGCCTTTCTGCGCTACATGCGTACCGAGCACATCACGCAGTGCGGCATGCATCAGGTGAGTGGCGGAGTGGTTCAGGCGAATGCGCAGACGACGTGCTTCGTCAACTTCCGCTTTCACACCGTCGCCAACTTTCAGCGAGCCGGTAGCAACGCTGCCGATATGACCAATCGCCTGGCCATATTTCTGGGTATCACTGACGGTAAAGGCAAAACCATTCCCTTTCAGTTCACCCTTATCGCCAACCTGACCGCCAGATTCAGCATAGAACGGGGTCTCATTCAGGACGACAACCGCATCCTGACCCGCGCTCACGACGTCAACAGCTTTACCGTCCACAAACAGTGCCGTGACTTTCCCGTTCAGTTCCAGATGATCGTAACCTTTAAATTCTGAGCTGCCCTCAACGCGGATCATTGTGTTGTAGTCGGCACCAAAACCGCTGGACTCACGCGCACGACGACGCTGCTCTTCCATCGCGGCTTCAAAGCCCGCTTCGTCCACTTTGATATTGCGCTCACGGCACACGTCGGCGGTCAAATCGACCGGGAAGCCATAGGTATCGTACAGGCGGAATGCGGTTTCGCCGTCCAGAGTGTCGCCTTTCAGCTTCGACAGCTCCTCGTCCAGCAGAGCCAGACCACGCTCCAGCGTACGCGCAAACTGCTCTTCTTCGGTTTTCAGAACCTGTTCAACCTGCGCCTGCTGACGCTTGAGCTCTTCGCCTGCCGAGCCCATCACTTCCAGCAGCGGTCCTACCAGTTTGAAGAAGAACGTGTCTTTCGCGCCCAGCATATTCCCGTGACGAATAGCACGACGGATAATGCGGCGCAGCACGTAGCCACGGTTTTCGTTGGAAGGAATCACGCCATCGGCGATCAGGAAGGCACAAGAGCGGATATGGTCAGCAATGACGCGCAGGGACTTGTTACCAAGGTCGGTTGCGCCAGTCACCTCGGCAACGGATTTAATCAGTTTGCTGAAGAGATCGATTTCGTAGTTAGAGTTCACGTGCTGTAGCACGGCAGCAATTCGCTCAAGGCCCATTCCGGTATCAACAGATGGCTTCGGCAGCGGTTCCATAGTACCGTCCGCCTGGCGATTGAACTGCATGAAAACGATGTTCCAGATCTCAATGTAGCGATCGCCGTCTTCTTCCGGGCTTCCCGGAGGGCCACCCCAGATATGGTCGCCGTGGTCAAAAAAGATCTCAGTACATGGCCCGCACGGACCCGTGTCACCCATCTGCCAGAAGTTATCAGAGGCGTACGGCGCACCTTTGTTGTCGCCGATGCGGATAATACGCTCGCGAGGAATACCGACCTCTTTTTCCCAGATGTCGTAGGCTTCATCATCGGTTTCGTACACGGTAACCCACAGACGCTCTTTTGGCAGATTGAACCAGTTTTCACCAGTTAACAGCTCCCACGCGTACTGAATGGCATCATGTTTGAAATAGTCGCCGAAGCTGAAGTTACCCAGCATTTCGAAGAAAGTATGGTGGCGCGCAGTGTAACCGACGTTTTCCAGGTCATTATGTTTACCGCCCGCACGGACGCAACGCTGTGCTGTAGTCGCGCGGGAATAATTACGCTTATCGAGGCCAAGGAAAACATCCTTGAACTGGTTCATCCCGGCGTTGGTAAACAGTAAAGTAGGGTCGTTATTCGGCACAAGGGAGCTGCTGGCAACTACCTGGTGGCCCTTGCTATGGAAAAAGTCGAGAAACGCCTGACGGATCTCAGCGGTGCTCTTGCTCATAATTATCCTGGAATCAAGCTAGCGAAATGTCGTACCGGGCCACTGCCTTTTGTCAGACAGCAACCCGCTACTGGAAAAGTGGGAATAAGATAAGTTTTCTTTACTACGAAGTAAAATCCCGTATGCGCTCAATCGGCAAAATTTCGCCAGATTTCCTGAATATCTTCCAGTAAATAGCCGCGGTAGAGTAAAAAGCGTTGCACTTTTACTTTGCTGGCAAACTCGGTCGGTAAAGGCTCACCAAATTTGCGCAGCGCCTGCTCCCGGGCCCGTTCGCTCCAGTCGATATCGCAGTCGCGCATCGCGCTTTCTCCGATGTCCCGTGACAGCCCCTTCTGCCCCAGCTCCTGGCGGATGCGGGCAGGGCCATATCCTTTGCGGCTCCGGCTGGCAATAAACTGCCGGGCAAAACGTTCATCGTCGAGATAGCGGTTTTCGCTGCACCACTCGACAACCTTGTCGATATCTTCCTGGCTTACATCTACTTTTTCCAGGCCATTCTTACTGACTACCGGCGCCGTAAGTTTTCGCCGCAGCTCCGCTTCACTATGGTCGCGCATTGCCAGGATGCGCAAGGCGCGATCGAGCACACGGGCATAATCGGAGCGACGGGGTGCGTTTTCAGACATAGCTAAATCCCCGGGACGTTAAAAGCAAAAAGGGCTGCATCAGCAGCCCTTGATTGTCATTCAGATTATCAGAAATCTTCGTTGGTTTCTTCGACGTCGTCACCGTTATCGTCGACAGAAAAGTCCGGTTTATCGCTCGGATTGCTGAGCAGGATCTCACGTACTTTCTTCTCGATTTCTTTTGCCGTTGCCGGGTTCTCTTTCAGCCAGTTAGTCGCGTTCGCTTTACCCTGACCGATTTTATCGCCGTTATAGCTGTACCAGGCACCGGCTTTCTCAATCAGCTTCTCTTTCACGCCGAGATCAACCAGCTCACCGTAGAAGTTAATACCTTCACCGTAAAGGATCTGGAATTCAGCCTGTTTGAACGGCGCTGCGATTTTGTTCTTCACCACTTTAACGCGGGTTTCACTCCCCACGACGTTATCGCCCTCTTTCACCGCACCAATGCGGCGGATGTCGAGACGAACAGACGCGTAGAACTTCAGCGCATTACCACCGGTGGTGGTTTCCGGGTTACCGAACATTACGCCAATTTTCATACGGATCTGGTTGATGAAGATCAGCAGCGTGTTGGACTGCTTCAGGTTACCCGCCAGCTTACGCATCGCCTGGCTCATCATACGTGCCGCAAGGCCCATGTGAGAGTCACCGATTTCACCTTCGATTTCCGCTTTCGGCGTCAGCGCCGCCACGGAGTCGACGACGATAACGTCAACTGCGCCTGAGCGTGCCAGCGCGTCACAGATTTCCAGCGCCTGCTCACCGGTATCCGGCTGAGAACAGAGCAGGTTATCAATATCAACGCCCAGCTTACGTGCATAGACAGGGTCCAGCGCGTGCTCTGCATCGATAAACGCACAAGTTTTCCCTTCACGCTGCGCGGAAGCGATAACCTGAAGGGTCAGCGTAGTTTTACCGGACGATTCCGGCCCGTAAATTTCGACGACACGGCCCATTGGCAGACCGCCTGCACCCAGCGCGATGTCAAGGGAAAGTGAACCCGTGGAGATGGTTTCCACGTCCATAGAACGGTCTTCACCCAGACGCATGATGGAGCCTTTACCGAATTGCTTTTCGATCTGACCCAGCGCTGCCGCAAGTGCTTTCTGTTTGTTTTCGTCGATAGCCATTATTACTCCTGTCATGCAAGGTGAAGCGCTATGCTTCGCCATGAATTTCTGATCTGATGCCGCAATTATACTGTATGGTCATACAGTATCAAGTGTTTTGTAGAAAATGTTGCCAGAGCGTATTGAGCGCATAAATCGTGGCCTGACGGCGCACCGCTTCACGGTCTCCCTCAAAGCATTCGCGGCGGGTAATCCCCTGTCCGTTCACCCCGGCAAAGCCGAACCACACCGTCCCGACCGGCTTTTCCTCACTGCCGCCCTCTGGCCCGGCGATACCACTGACAGAGATAGCATAGTCGGCTCTCGCCGCCTTCAGCGCACCAATTGCCATCTCCACCACTACCGGTTCACTGACGGCTCCGTGTGCGGCCAGCGTTTCCGGCTTGACGCCGATCATCTGGGATTTGGCTTCGTTGCTGTAGGTAACAAACCCGCGTTCAAACCAGGCAGAACTGCCTGCAATATCCGTTATCACCTTCGCTATCCAGCCGCCCGTACAGGACTCAGCGGTGGTCATCGTTGCGCCACGCGCTTTTAACGCCAGGCCCACTCGCTCGCTTAAATGCATTAATTCACTGTCAGTCATGATGACTCCTGTCGTGCCAACACCGTGGCAGAAAGATAGCACTTTCACGACAAAGGTGGGGGCGAGGTGATGAATTTACGAGGGGGCTTCAGAAAAAAGCCAGCGTACGCTGGCTTTCACTAGTTATTTCATGCTGTTGGCAATGGTTTCAACATTATGGCGAAATGCCTGAGTGTAGGTCTCTGCCACCCCGCCTTTCTTGCTCAGTGCTTCCGGGTAAAGCTCGCCGCCTGGCTGCGCCCCGGTGGCGGTGGCTATCTGTTTAACCAGGCGTGGATCAAGCTGGTTTTCCATAAACCAGGTGTGCACGCCGTCCGCTTTAATCTGCTTAATGAGTCCGGCAACCTGCTGCGCGCTGGCTTCACTTTCTGAAGAGAGCCCTTGCGGTGCGAGGAAGGTCACCCCGTACGCGCGACCAAAATAGCCGAAGGCGTCATGGCTGGTGAGCACTTTTCGTTTTTCCTGCGGGATGCCGTTAAACTGGGTTTTCGCCCAGCTGTCAAGCGAGTGAAGTTGTTTGATATAGCCTTCACCCGTTGCCTTCAGCGCCGCCTGGTCCTGCGGGTCGGCTTTCACCAGCGCCGCCAGAATATTTTGTGCATACAGTGCGCCATTGGCGGCATCATTCCAGGCATGTGGATCGGTCACAGTTTGGCCATCTTCTTCCAGCGTATGGGTTTTTACCCCCTCGGAGGCCACCACAACACTCCCTTTAAATCCTGAGGCTTTGACCAGTCTGTCGAGCCAGCCCTCCAGCCCCAGCCCATTGACGACAACCACATCCGCGTTGTTCAACAGCGCACTGTCTCTGGCAGTGGGCTCAAAAGTATGGGGATCGCCGTCAGGTCCCACGAGCGTGGTGACATTGACGTGATCGCCACCGGTTTTCGCTGCGATATCGCCCAGAACCGAAAAACTGGCGACAACATTTAACGTTTTCGCCATTGCCCCTTGCGTCATCAGCCCCAACGCCAACGCCAGCACCACCCCTGTTTTTTTCATCCTGTCCCCTTGTCTGATGTTTGTGCACGCAGACTGCTGCGTGCGCCGAATAAAATTGAAAAGATAAAAATGGCGCTCGCCGTCAGCACAATCGACGGCCCCGCCGGTAGCCCCGCCCCCCAGGAGAGACTCAGTCCCAGCCAGGCGCATACTGCACCGGTAAGACCTGCAAACAGCAGCAGTCCCGGCAAAGTCCTCGCCCAGCAGCGTGCCGCCACGGCCGGTAAAATCATCACCCCCACGGCCATTAACGTGCCCAGCACCTGAAACCCGGCGACAAGGTTCAGCACCAGCAGTGCCAGAAAGAGACTGTGAAAACGGGCGGCCAGGCGTGGCGCATTAATGTCTAAAAAACGGCTGTCGAACGCCTCACTGACAAAGCCGCGATAGCACAGCGCCAGGCTTAGCAACGTCAGCGTGGCAACGCCCGCTACAAAACGCGCAGCATCGCGGTCGACTGCCAGCACCGAGCCAAACAACAGATGAAGTAAATCAACGCTGGAGCCTCGCAGGGAGACCAGGGTTACCCCCAGAGCCAGCGATGCGAGATAGAGCCCGGCGAAGCTGGCGTCTTCCTTAAGCGGCGTGCGACGGCTGATCATGCCTGCCACCAGCGCCACCACAATCCCTGCGATAAACCCGCCCAGGCTCATCGCCAGTAGCGACATACCGTTAAGCAGAAAACCTGCAGCCACACCCGGTAAAATGGCGTGCGACAGGGCATCCCCCATCAGGCTCATGCGCCGCAATTGCAGAAAAACCCCCAGTGCCGTGGTACTGATGGACAACGCCAGACAGACCATCAGCGCGCGTCGCATAAAGCCGAACTCAATAAACGGCTGGAAAAAGAGATGCCATATCATGACTGGCCCTCCTTCTGCATTGGCAGGGGCGTTGCGCCCCACCTGGCGCTGGCACCGTCAAGACGCAACGTCTGCGGGAAATAGCGGGAGACACGCTCGCTGTCATGCAGGACGGCGAGAATGGTCTGACCGTGCTGATGCATGTCCACAATTTGTTCCATCAGCACCTGGCTTGTGGCTTCATCGACCCCGGTAAAAGGTTCATCCAGCATCACCAGCGGCGCCTGTTGCAGCCACATCCTGGCGAAGAGCATGCGCTGAAACTGCCCGCCGGAAAGGGTGTCAATGGTATGGCCTGCTAAAGCCCGTATTCCGACGCGCTCCAGCGCCTCCGGAACCTGTTTACGCTCTTTCGAACTCAGCCCGCGGAACAGCGACACGCGCGGCCAGCTTCCCATGCTCACCACATCCTGTACGGTGACAGGAAAATGGGGATCCAGGCTTTGCCGCTGAGCCAGCCAGCCGATGACCGGACGTGACTCGGGCCAGCGCAGCGCACCGCTCACCGGAACAAGCAGACCTGCCAGCGTCTTCAGTAACGTGGATTTTCCACACCCGTTTGCGCCGACAATCGCCGTCATACTGCCGCGCTCTACGACACCACACAGCGAAGGGGTTACAGCCTGGCCACCGTAGCCCGCGACGACATGATCAAGCTCAATCATGGCAGCGCCACCGACCAGGCGGTTAAAAGCCAGAGCGCCAACAGCAGTAGTGTGGCAAGACCGAGGCGTACCCACGCCGAACAGGAAAAAAGCGTCATCTTCGTCTTCAATGTTTACTTTATGTTATAACATAACAATAACCAGTGAGCGGGAGGAAGTAAACGGAACTTTGTTGCAGGAGTGCGTCGAAATGTTTCTGTCCCCTCCCGCAGGAGGGGAACAGAATTAGCGGATACGCGCCAGTGAGACCGCCTGGCCAAGCTGCCAGACCGCCATTGCGTAGTGTGTGCTGTGGTTGTAACGGGTGATGGTGTAGAAGTTTGGTAAACCAAACCAGTATTCGTAACCGCTTCCGATATCCAGACGCAGCAGGCTGGCCTGTTGATGATTACCCAGCGGCTGCTGCGGCGTTAATCCGGCGGCCATCAGCTGCGGGACGCTGTACTTAGTTTTAAAACCGTTCTCCAGTCCTGGCGCCTGACCGTTTGCCAGTACCGCGACCGGATCGCCTTTCACCCATCCATGCTCTTTGAAATAATTGGCCACGCTGCCAATGGCATCAACCGGATCCCACAGATCAATATGCCCGTCCCCGTTGAAGTCCACCGCATACTCTTTGTAGGACGACGGCATAAACTGACCATAGCCCATCGCACCAGCGAATGAGCCGGTCAGTTCCAGCGGATCGTCGCTCTCATCGCGCGCCATTAGCAGGAAGGTCTCCAGCTCACCCGCAAAATAGTCGGCACGGCGCGGGTAGCTAAAGGCCAGGGTCGCCAGCCCGTCAAGGATACGGGTTTTGCCCATCACGCGGCCCCAGCGGGTTTCCACACCAATAATGCCGACAATGATTTCCGGCGGCACGCCGTAGACCATCCAGGCGCGATTGAGCGCGTCTTCATACTGATTCCAGAACGCCACACCGTTTTGCACATTGTCCGGGGTGATAAATTTGCTGCGATAGCGCAGCCAGGCGCCGTTAGGTCCGGTCGGCCCGGCGGTAGTCGGTGCCTGACGATCCATAAGGTCCAGCACATAGTTCAGGCGCCTGGCCTGAGAAAGAATTTCGTGCAGTTGCTGACGATCAAACCCGTGCTTGCTCACCATCGCATCAATAAATTTTTCAGCGGCGGGGTTATTGGCGAAATCGCCCCCCATCACGGTGACATTATGCTGCGGTTTAAGCAGGAATCCGCCGGAGGGGGCGCCTGCTGTCGGCGATGAGGCCGGTGCTTCTGTTTTCTGAGGTTTGCTGGTGCAGGCGGCAAGGAGCACCAGCGCAGGGAGAAGGGCTGCGTAACGACGCTTAAACATGAGACATCCATTTAACAAGACAATCGACCAGGAGGAATTATGGTAAAGCATGCGGCCTTCCACAAGGAAGCACCATCGTTCTCTTATTCTCTTATCTGAAAAGCGCACCCTTCTTCATCTCAACAATTCAGTGCAAGGTTAATGCACGACAACCGCGCCGATAAAAGCCCATCATTTTATTCGTGCGGCTACAGCACGCCAGGGGGCATCCAGGACAGGCGCGGCGTCACCCTGCTGGCGCTGGCGGCAAACGGGCCGGGGACAAAAATCGGGCGGTCATTATCTACCCTTTCAGCCCCAGACGCTTCGCCAGCCGGTGCAGGTTGGCAACGTCAATATCCAGCGCACGTGCACTTGCCGCCCAGTTATGCTGATGCTGCTCCAGCGCCTGGCTGATGATGCGACGCTGAAACGCCTCGGTGGCTTCGCGCAGGTTGGGTGTTTCCGGCAGAGCTTTCACCGTCGTCGTTACCAGTTCCGGCTCCTCACTGAAGGCGAAATGGTGAATATCCAGCACCACCTCATCACTGCTACGGGTGGCGCGCGCCAGCACAATCGCGCGGTGTATCGCATGCTCAAGCTCACGCACGTTGCCCGGCCAGCGATAATCCAGCAGCTGCGCCCGCGCCCGCGGGCTGAGCACCACGCGTCCCAGCCCCAGACGCAGCCGCACCTGCTCGCAGAAGTAGCCCGCCAGCAGCACCACATCTTCCCTCCGCTCGCGAAGCGGCGGCACAATCAGCGGGAACACGCTCAGGCGGTGGAAGAGATCGGCACGAAACCGCCCTGCCAGCACCTCTTCGCGCAGGTCGCGGTTGGTGGCCGCCAGTACACGCACGTCCACCCGCAGGCTGCGATCGTCACCCACGCGCTGGATGTCGCCATACTGCAGTACGCGCAGCAGCTTGGCCTGGAGTGCCAGCGACAGCTCACCAATCTCATCAAGAAACAGCGTGCCCTTGTCGGCCATTTCAAATTTACCGCTGCGGTGGCTGATGGCCCCGGTAAACGCCCCTTTCACGTGCCCAAAAAGCTCGCTTTCCGCCACGCTTTCGGGCAGCGCGGCACAGTTGAGGTAGACCAGCGCATCAGCAGCACGTGGCGAATTTTCATGAATGGCTTTCGCTACCAGCTCTTTACCGGTGCCGGTCTCCCCGCTAATCAGCACGTTTAAATCCGAGGCAGCAACGATCTCAATCTCTTTTTTCAGCTGCAGCATACCGTCGCACAGGCCAATCATCTCGGTATGGGCCACCTGCTCAAAGGTTGCCGCCGGACCGGGTGCCATATTCTGGCTTTCAAGCTGTTCAATCAGCAGCGCATTATTGAGCGCCCCGGCCGCCAGAGCGGCAATCAGGCGCAGTTCTTCATCACTGAAACTGTCGAACTGATCCGGTGCCATACCGTCCAGGGTCAGCGCACCGATCAGGCTCTGTCCGGCGAACAGCGGCAGCCCCACGCAGGCATGTACCTTGAGGCTTTCCTGACCGGGGATCAGCCCGTCGTAGGGATCGGGCAGTGAGCTGTCGGCCGGAAAACGCACCACATCCCCGGCGCGGGCAATGGCTTCAAGCCGCGGATGGCCTTCCAGGGTGAAGCGGCGCCCCAGCACATCCTGCGCCAGCCCGTCGATAGCCAGCGGAATAAACTGACGTGATTCGTAGCGCAGCAGCGCAGAGGCATCACACTCAAGCACCTGCCGCAGAGTGGTGATTAAACGCTGAAACCGGTCCGCATGACCAATTCCGCTCTGTAATTCAATGGCGATCCCCGCCAGCACATCCACTGAAAAACTCATTTTCGCCTCACTGTCATTTTGACAATGGATGGTGTCATATTGACCATAAAAATAGTAGTCATTATGACTACCCCTGTCGGGTTACTTAAATAAAAAATAAAATTTATCAGTCACATAAAAACTGGCACGCCTTTTGATATAGCTAACACAACTTCTTTCATTCCGAACAGGTAAGTAAAATGACTATTCATGTAAAAAATAACATTCACTGGGTTGGCCAACGTGACTGGGAAGTTCGCGACTTTCATGGCACCGAGTACAAGACGCTGCGCGGCAGCAGCTACAACAGTTATTTGATCCGTGAAGGGAAAAACGTCCTCATCGATACCGTCGATCACAAATTCAGCCGCGAGTTCGTGCAGAACCTGCGCGCTGAGATCGATCTGAACGCCATCGACTACATCATTATTAACCATGCGGAAGAGGATCATGCCGGGGCGTTAACGGAGCTGATGTCTTACATCCCGAACACCCCGATTTACTGTACCACCAACGCCATCGACTCCATCAACGGTCACCACCATCACCCGGAGTGGAACTTCCACACCGTGAAAACCGGTGACGCGCTGGACATCGGCAATGGCAAGCAACTGATCTTTGTTGAAACCCCGATGCTGCACTGGCCGGACAGTATGATGACCTACATGACCGGTGATGCGGTGCTGTTCAGTAATGACGCCTTTGGTCAGCACTACTGCGACGAACGTCTGTTTAATGATGAAGTTGATCAGGCCGAACTGTTCGAACAGTGCCAGCGTTACTACGCCAATATCCTGACGCCGTTCAGCCGTCTGGTAACGCCAAAAATCACCGAAATCCTCGGTTTCAACCTGCCGGTAGAGATGATTGCTACCTCCCACGGCGTGGTGTGGCGCGATAACCCCACCCAGATAGTCGAGCTGTACCTGAAGTGGGCGGCAGATTACCAGGAAGATCGCATCACGATTTTCTACGACACCATGTCCAACAACACCCGCATGATGGCGGACGCCATCGCCCAGGGCATTAACGAAGTCGACCCCAATGTGGCAGTGAAAATCTTCAATGTCGCCCGCAGCGACAAAAACGACATTCTGACCAACGTCTTCCGTTCCAAAGGCGTGCTGGTAGGCACTTCCACCATGAACAATGTGATGATGCCGAAAATCGCCGGTCTGGTGGAAGAGATGACCGGCCTGCGCTTTCGTAACAAGCGCGCCAGTGCTTTTGGTTCTCACGGCTGGAGCGGCGGCGCGGTCGATCGTCTCTCCACCCGTTTGCAGGACGCAGGCTTTGAGATGTCTCTGAGCCTGAAAGCCAAATGGCGCCCGGACTTTGACGCCCTGGAAGTGTGCCGCGAACATGGCCGGGATATTGCCCGCCAATGGGCGCTCGCTCCGCTGCCTGCGCCGGTAAAAGCCACGCCGGTTGAGGAGTCCGCCTGCGCCTGTGCTGCCAGAGCCGCTGCGGACCTCGGCCCTTGCATGCAGTGCAGCGTCTGCCAGTGGGTTTACGACCCGGCTACCGGCGAACCGATGCAGGATGTGGCACCGGGCACCCCGTGGAGTGATGTCCCGGATAACTTCCTCTGCCCGGAATGCTCTCTTGGCAAAGAGGTGTTTGACGCCCTGGCGACGGAGGTCGTATGAACGCAGGCATTGCGATTATCGGCTCGGGCTTTGCCGCCCGACAGCTGGTGAAAAACATCCGCAAACAGGATGCCGCCGTCCCGCTTACGCTTATCGCCAACGACAGCATGGACGACTACAACAAACCGGACCTGAGCCATGTGTTAAGCCAGGGCCAGATGGCAGGCCACCTCACCCGCCAGTCGGCGGGGGAGTTTGCCGAGCAGTTCAATCTGCGCCTCTTCCCGCACACCCGCATCACCTCAGTGGACGCGCAGGCGAAAGTGGTGAAAAGCGCCGACAACAGCTGGCAGTACGACAAGCTGGTGCTGGCGACCGGGGCGCGGACTTTTATACCGCCGGTGGCGGGCAGCGAACGGATGTTTACCCTCAACAGCCAGCAGGAGTATCAGGCCTGTGAAACCCAGCTTCGGGATGCAAACCGGGTGCTGATTGTCGGCGGCGGGTTGATTGGCACCGAACTGGCGATGGATTTTCGCCGGGCGGGCAAAAGCGTCACGCTGGTTGATAACGCGGCGAGCATTCTCGCCTCGCTGATGCCGCCGGAAGTGAGCAGCCGCCTGCAACACTGCCTCTCAGAAATGGGGGTTCGTGTATTGCTGAATGCACGTCTTGAGGCGTTGCGTAAGGCTCCATCAGGCATAACGGCACGCTTTGAGGATGGGCTGGAAGTTAACGTGGATGCGGTGGTCGCCGCCACCGGTCTGGTGCCGGAAACCGCGCTGGCGCGCGAAGCGGGGGCCAGGGTTAATCGGGGAATTGTGGTTGATAACGCGCTGCAGACCAGCCAGCCGGGCATTTACGCGCTGGGTGATTGCGCAGAGATCAACGGCCAGTTGATGCCGTTCCTCCAGCCCATCCAGCTGTGTGCCATGTTCCTCGCGAAGCATCTGCTCGGGGTGAATTCGCCGCTCAACCTGCCCGCGATGCTGGTGAAGGTGAAGACCCCGGCCCTGCCGCTGCACCTGGCTGGTGAGAGTGCACGTCGTGATCTTAACTGGCACATCACTACCGATGCGCAGGGGATGGTGGCAAAAGGGGTGGATGAACAGCAGATCCTGCGGGCGTTTGTCGTCAGCGAAGATCATATGAAAACCGCTTTCGCCCTGCTTAAAGCGCTGCACACGACCTCGCCGCAGCAGTGACCCCCAGCCCCAGGGCGATAGTGCCGTCGCCCTGGGGCTGGCGCTGCCATCGAGAGAAGTGACGATGACAGCTCACGAGAAGGTATTATCGGGAAAGTGTAATAAGCGAATCGCGTAATATTAATTCGCCCATAAAGGGCGGACGAAATTTAAAGTCGCCTCCGTCCAGCATGAAGATTAAACGCTCAATCGTTTCCTGAATCATTTCTGTTACCGGTATTTTTACGCTCGATAAGGCAGGCACAACATAGGGCGCAATAGCAATATCATCGAAGCCTATCACCGAAACCTTATCCGGAACCAGGATGCCGTTATCGTGTAATTTCTTGATGGCACCAATAGCCATATCGTCATTGCTGGCGACCAGTGCGGTAAAATGCTCGCCGCGCCCAAGCAGCAATTCCACTCCTGCCGCCCCACTCTGCGGTGTCCATTTTCCTTCAATAATCAATTCACTGCGAATTTTTATGTTTTTTTTCGTTAATGCGTCTTTGTAGCCTGACAGACGTTCAATTCCGGTAGGCGAATCGAGCGAACCGGTAATAAACGCGATATCACGATGACCCATCTCAATTAATCTACTCACTGCATTAAAGCTGGAGGCTTTTTGATCGCACCATACACAGTGGCTGCTGTTATTATGCAGACGGCGATTCAGCACCATTATCGGCTGCGCATGTTTTTTAACGATTGCATCCATTTCTTCAACGCTTAAAAAGCGTGGATAAATAATGATCGCGTCACATTTGAGATCGAGTAAATACTGAATAGCATCACGCTCCTCTTCGGCGCTATGTTTGCCGTCAGCAAGGATCAGCTGCCGCCCCTGGTCTTCAGTCATCCGCGCCGCATGAAACAGCAGCTCGCTGAAATAAACCCCGTGGTAGAGCGTGTTGGTCACCACCAGCCCTAGCGTCTGCGTCTTTTTGGTCGCCAGATTGCGTGCCAGCAGGTTCGGGCGGTATCCACTCTCTTCAATCGCCTGAAACACGCGGTCTTTTGTCTCCTGGCTGACGTAGCCGTTGCCCGACAGCACGCGCGAGACCGTTGCTTTCGATACCCCAGCCCGCTTCGCCACCTCAAGCATTGTGGTCATGTTGCTTATCCGTTTGATGATGATGCGTTGCAGTGTACTTCACCCGGATTGGAATGTCGTAACGCGAAAACCAACCCTCAAAATTAATGAGCGATCATCGTCACAAATTTTAAACAAGATGAAATTTTGACCTTGTTTGCTTTAAAAAAAGTAATCATGATTTTGTGGAACCGGTTTCCTATTCAGTGTTTCAGACCCCGTTCCACAATGGCGGTCTGAAGTCATACCTAATTGATAAAACAGGATATAACCCGATGTCGAAGAACTATGCGGCACTGGCTAACGCCGTTGTCAGCGCCCTGGGTGGGGTGGATAACGTTGCTGCCGTTACCCACTGTATGACGCGCCTGCGTTTCGTGGTCAAAGATGAGAGCAAAATCGACAGCCCCGAACTCAAAGGCATTACAGGGGTGATGGGGGTGGTGCGTAACGACAACCAGTGCCAGGTGATCATCGGCAACGCCGTATCACATGCGTATCGTGAAGTGGTAGCCCTGCTGCCGGGCGATATGCAGCCAGCCGTGCCTGCTGGAAAGCAAAAACTGACGTTACGGCGCATTGGCGCGGGGATCCTGGATGCTCTGATCGGAACCATGTCCCCGTTGATCCCGGCGATCATTGGTGGTTCGATGGTGAAACTGCTGGCGATGGTGCTGGAAATGTCCGGCGCACTGCCCAAAGGCTCCTCAACGCTGACCATCCTGACCGTGATCGGCGATGGGGCCTTCTTCTTCCTGCCACTGATGGTGGCCGCCTCTGCCGCCGTAAAATTCAAAACCAATATGTCGCTGGCAATTGCGATTGCCGGTGTGCTGGTGCATCCGAGCTTTATTGAGCTGATGGCGAAAGCCGCGCAGGGCGAACACGTTGAGTTTGCGCTGGTGCCAGTGACGGCAGTGAAATACACCTACACCGTGATTCCGGCGCTGGTGATGACCTGGTGCCTGTCATATATCGAGCGCTGGGTCGACAAAATTACCCCGGCGGTAACCAAAAACTTCCTCAAGCCCATGCTGATTGTGCTGATTGCCGCCCCGCTCGCCATCGTGCTGATTGGGCCGTTGGGCATCTGGATCGGTAGCGGTATATCGTCGCTGGTCTATACCATCCACGGCTATCTTGGCTGGCTGTCCGTCGCCATTATGGGCGCGCTGTGGCCGCTGCTGGTGATGACCGGTATGCATCGTGTATTTACGCCGACTATCATTCAGACCATTGCCGAAACCGGCAAAGAAGGCATGGTCATGCCGTCTGAAATTGGTGCCAACCTGTCGCTGGGCGGCTCATCCCTGGCGGTGGCATGGAAAACGAAAAACCCGGAACTGCGCCAGACAGCGCTGGCTGCCGCCGCCTCTGCTATTCTTGCTGGCATCTCTGAGCCGGCCCTCTACGGGGTGGCGGTGCGCCTGAAACGTCCGCTGATTGCGAGTCTGATAAGCGGGTTTATCTGCGGTGCGATTGCCGGTATCGCAGGTCTTGCCAGCCACTCCATGGCCGCGCCCGGCCTTTTTACCAGCGTTCAGTTCTTCGATCCGGCCAATCCAGTGACCATCGTCTGGGTGTTCGGCGTAATGGCACTGGCGGTGGTGCTCTCCTTTGTTCTGACGCTGCTTCTCGGGTTTGAAGATATTCCGGTCGAAGCAGAGGCGCAGAAACCGCAGGCGAAAAGGTCTGCACCCGTTCAAGAAGCACAAGCCTGAATACAAGCGAGGTAACGCATGTCAGTCTTTCCGAAAGGATTTTTATGGGGCGGTGCCATTGCCGCCAACCAGGCCGAAGGGGCCTGGCAGGAAGGCGGTAAGGGAGTGACCACCGTCGATATGATCCCGCATGGGGTTAACCGCCTGCCGGTCAAACTGGGCCAGGAGAAGCGCGTTGCACTGCGTGAGGATGAGTATTACCCAAGCCACGAGGCGATCGATTTTTATCATCGTTATAAAGAAGATATCGCCCTGATGGCGGAGATGGGTTTTAGCGTGTTTCGCACCTCCATTGCCTGGAGCCGTCTCTACCCGAATGGTGATGAAGTCACGCCCAATGCGGAAGGTATCGCCTTCTATCGCGATATGTTTGCCGAGTGCAAAAAGTACAATATCGAGCCGCTGGTGACGCTGTGCCATTTCGACGTGCCGATGCACCTGGTGACCGAATACGGTTCCTGGCGCAACCGTAAGATGGTGGAGTTCTTCACCCGCTACGCGCGCACCTGTTTTGAAGCCTTTGATGGTCTGGTGAAATACTGGCTGACCTTCAACGAAATCAACATCATGCTGCACAGTCCCTTTTCCGGGGCGGGGCTGGTGTTCGAAGAGGGGGAGAATCAGGATCAGGTGAAGTACCAGGCGGCGCACCACGAGTTGATTGCCAGTGCGCTGGCGACCAAAATTGCCCATGAAGTGAACCCGCACAACCAGGTAGGCTGTATGCTGGCAGGCGGTAACTTCTACCCTTACTCCTGTAAGCCTGAGGATGTGTGGGCGGCGCTGGAAAAAGATCGTGAGAACCTGTTCTTTATTGATATACAGGCACGCGGTGCCTATCCCGCCTACACCGCACGCGTGTTCCGTGAAAAAGGGGTCAGTATTGTCAAAGAAGCAGGCGACGATGAGATCCTGAAAAACACCGTCGATTTTGTCTCTTTTAGCTATTACGCCTCACGCTGCGCCTCGGCGGAAATGAATCAGCTGAACACTACGGCGGCGAATATCGTGAAATCGCTGCGTAACCCGCATGTTCAGGTGAGCGAGTGGGGCTGGGGTATTGACCCGCTCGGTCTGCGCATCACAATGAATATGATGTACGACCGATATCAGAAGCCCTTGTTTTTGGTGGAAAATGGACTGGGTGCGAAAGACGAATTCAATGCTGAAGGCGAAATTGAAGATGATTATCGCATCAGCTATCTGCGTGAACATATCCGCGCGATGGGCGATGCCATCGAAGATGGCATTCCGGTGATGGGGTATACCAGCTGGGGCTGCATCGATCTTGTGGCGGCATCCACTGGTGAGATGAGCAAACGCTACGGCTTTATCTATGTTGACCGGGACGATGCCGGCAAGGGTACGCTCGAGCGTAAGCGCAAAAAATCCTTCTGGTGGTATAAAAAAGTGATTGCCAGCAACGGTGCCGATCTGGAGTAAAGTGCCCGTTAAGCGCCTGGCGACTTCACGTTGCAGGCAGGCGAGGAGAACCAGCGCACCTGCAATCAAGGAGGTAACGGGTCTCTTTACCCTCTCTTTATTTGTGTCGGGAGAGGGTATTTTTCCGCCATCACCTGCGGTGTGCGAGATGGTCTCAGCGCCAGGGATGGCGTTTCATGAAAACCCTTTAAGCGCTTCCCCTGTTTCCTGTTGCAGACGTTGCATTGATATTACTGGAGCCGCCTTCCATTTCTTTACCGCCACGCTTCCATCAAGGCTGTATTTATATACAGTATTCACACAGGGTTGTCGGGTCAGACTCTGACCACTGACACTTTTCAGGATGAATAAAAGGAGCGAATTATGGATAAGAAGCGCGTTTCTTCTGCACAGCCCGTTGTCAAAGCTTTACGCCATCTGAAGGTGGGCTACGTCAGAAAACGGCATGAAGATCCTAAAACTTTTCTTGCGACCCATTTTAGTCGCCACGCCTCACTGAATTTAACCGGAGACTGGTTGCAACAGGCGGGTTTTCCTACCGGTGCCACGGTGAAGGTCTCTGTCACCCACGGGCAGTTAATTATTGAACTGGCGAACCCGTAATGGAACGAACGTCCCTGCATTTACCCTGGCGCTCAGGCCTGCCGGGAATGGTTCAACGCCAGTCGGCTGAACGCGTACTCTCTCAGCAGCAGGCGCATACGCGGGGCCAGGATGCAGCGATTATTGGGGAAGTGGTGGAACGTAAAGGGTGCGGCTGGTCGATTTGTAGGGCGTTAAACGCCTTCTGGATTTACCGCATGCGGAACTCCTGCCCCCGCATTTGTTAATCCCGGACGCCGTGACGCTCGCGGCGTGCTACTTTTTTGGCCGGTATTTCTCTGGCAGTGGCGGAACGGGGCGGCGATCGTCTATCAGATGGCGAATCGTCAGAATCGGATGTCGCCATAACATGCGCGGCCCCGCCCAGCGCATGATCTGTTTCATCTCTTCCCGTTTCGCAGGCTGATAGCAGTGTACCGGGCACTGTTTACAGGCAGGTTTCTCCTCACCGAATACGCATCTATCCAGCCGCTTATCGGCATAGGTGTTTAGCGCCTGGTAATGGGTTTTATCCTCTGTTGCCTGCGGATTGTGCTGCTGATACAGGGCGATCATTTTATGGATCGTCAGTTTTTCGCGGCGTATACGTTTACCGTTCATCGCTCCCCCTAAAAGATGCAGTAATTTTACATCTTTTACTGCGCCATGACGAAGGACTTTCTGAACCGAAGGCGTGTAGTGCCTTCCCGTTGAAAATACCCTCACGCTCTTGCGGTACAAACGTATATTATTGACGAAAGACCGGTCGCCAGATGCAATGATTCATCGGGTTTATTATCCGGAGCCGCCTCAACCTAAAGGTTGACTGTACTGGTGCCCGTAATGCCGGACCGGGGCCTGTTAAACGCCTGTCGCCGTATACGGCCTGAGGCTGACGCTGGCCGGTGCCGTACTAATAAAAGAGTGCTGAAATGAAACTGACAGTCATCACCACCGTTATTCTGCTTGCAGCGTCAGGGTATGCGCTGGCATCGCCAGCAAGTGAGGAGGCCGTCGCGGCGGCGAAAACCACCCTCGGCGAGGCATTATATAAGTCCGCGTTGTTAACAGGCGCTATGCCTGATGACACTACCAACCCGATTGAAGCAGGCAAAGCAATGGGCGCAGAGATGAGCCAGCGCCTGGATAACGTTGTGATTGGTGGCCTGAATCAAGGCGCTGACTGCGAAGATATAACTGCCAATGTTCAAAAAAGCTTCGAGATTATGCAGCGCGGTGCGGTGAATCAATTCGCCTCGTCCTCGGCCATTAAAAAAGCCCTGGATAACGTGCCCCTCAGCGCTGCGCAATATGCCTCTGCGCAGTGCCATAATCTGACGACCCAGTAAGTTCACCACCAGGCTTGAGCAATTGCTCTCGTTGAAGCCCTCCCCCGCCCAACAGGAGACCCTGCATGGTTAAATATGCCGCACTCTTTGCTATCTTACCTGCCCTGGCTTTTGCCAGTGAGCCACTTCCACTGCCGATTCAGCAGGTCGAGAAACAGGGCATCAAGATTATCAAAGAGGTAAAAACGGAAGGCGGCCTGCGAACATGGCTGGGACAGTATCAGGAGATGGGCGTCACCCTCTGGCTTACGCCGGACGGCAAACATGCCATTTCAGGTTACCTTTATGATGAAAAAGGACAAAACCTGAGCGAGCAGCTCTTTCGGGATGAACTCTATATCCCCCAGGGGCGCAAATTGTGGGAAAAACTCACTGCCGCTAAGGGCATCAGGGAGGGCAACCCGGAGGCCAGCCGTAAAGTGGTGCTCTTTGCTGACCCTTTCTGCCCTTACTGTAAGCAGTTTCGTGCAGCAGCCCAGCCGTGGATCACCGCCGGAAAAGTCGACCTGAGTACCTTACTGGTGGCCGTTATTAATCCGCAGAGTGGGCGCTACGCCTCGGCTATTCTGAGTGCTGAGGATCCGGCAAAAGCGTGGCGCACCTATGAATTATCCAACGGCAAACAACTCCCCCCTTTCCCCGAAAAAACGTCAAAAGCGGTGTTCAGCGCGGTGCAATACCATCAGCAGTTGATGGACGAAACCGGAGCGAATGCCACGCCCGCAATTTACTACATGAACGACAACCAGGAGCTCCAGCAGGTGGTGGGCATGCCGGATGAAAAACAGCTGGAAGCGATGTTTGGCCCCAGATAACCCTTTTTAACAGAGTATAAGCGCCCCGGTGAGAGACGCTTCGTTCTCGCCGCTTGCGGGAAAGTACGATCTGATTACAATTCTCGCGCCAGCACTGCACTGGCCACCTGCGATTAAAATAAAAGCATGTAAAGGAATTTGTATGATTGTTCGTCCTCCCCAGAGCTGGTTTGTCCGGCTGTTTAACTGGCACGGCTCGGTGCTGTCCATGATTATCTTCCGCCTCGGTCTGAACCTGTTTATGGCCATCGTCGCCATCATCGCCTGGCCGTACTATGAGAACCTGAACATTCATCTGACGGTAGCCCCGTTTAGCCTGCTGGGTATCGCCATCGCCATCTTTTTGGGTTTTCGCAATAACGCCAGCTATAGCCGCTACACCGAGGCAAGGATGATTTGGGGGACGGTTTCCATTACCTCTCGCAGTCTGATGCGTCAGGTCATGAGCGCCCTGCCCGCCGATCGGGAGGTACAAATGACGGTGTCGCGTCATCTCACCGCATTCAACTGGCAGTTGAACCATCAGCTTCGCGAAACAGACGCTACCAGTGACCTGCAACGACTGCTACCCGCAGAACGTGCCGCCGAGGTAAAGGGGAGTACCTCTCCTGCCAATCGCATCCTGCTGCTGCTTGCCACGTCGCTGGCGAACTTACGCCGGGAAGATAAAATCAGTGATTTTGTCTGGCAGAATATGGATGAAAATCTGAACGAACTGTCCCGCTGCCTGGGCGGTTGCGAGCGTATCGCCAATACGCCGGTGCCCTTTGCATACTCACTGATTCTTCAGCGCACGGTGTACCTGTTCTGTACCCTTCTGCCGCTGGCGCTGGTCTCCGATCTTCATCTGATGACGCCGTTCGTTTCCGTATTTATCTCGTATGCGTTTCTGTCATGGGATTCAATTGCCGAAGAGATGGAACACCCTTTTGGCACACACCCCAATAACCTTGCCCTCAACGCCATCTGCACTTCTATCGAGCGAAACCTGATGGATATGACCGGGCAGAGTCCGCTGCCACCGCTGCCGGTGCCGGATGAACGTTTTAACCTTATTTGAACAAACCTGCCGAACGTCACCGGTCACGCAGATTTTCGGCAGGGAAAGGTAGCAACCCATAATTTACTATTAAATATAGCAGTTGATTATTATTTTATTTTCAATAACGCCACAAATACCCATCAGTAGAATTTATTAAACCTGCGTAATTCAGCACCCCTGACAGGAAGGAATGCATTAAAACCGGATCAATTCATTACAGTAACTGATGAAATATCACCCTCGCCCCGGGATGAAAATACAAAGCGATACGATAAGATTTACTAATTAAAATTAGCGTCATCAATAGTTCAAAATTAAAGAGTAATCACTAAGATCAACGATGGCCTGCCAGATTGCATCGTCATGCCAAAACTGGATAATCAGCGAAGTTAATGGCCATAATGTCCGTTATCCCTAAAGATTTTTATTCCCTTGCCGATGACTATAAAATCTTTTAAGAACCCAGCGCTACTCCACATCTTTGTCGTGATTTTAGCAATGTTTATCGAATATAATGACAGTCATGGATTAGTGAGAATACGCCTCTTAAAAGTTCTTAAGCTGAGTTAACGGTTGACCAGACCCGAAGTACCTCAGACTTATTATAAGTTTCTCGTATTAATTTCTCGTTTCAATAGTGTCGATGGACAGCACACTTCCCCCTTGCACTGTGCCAGCGACAATTTAAGGATAAACCGATGGCGATTAAGTTAAACCGTAGCGCAACCTGTCTTCTTGTTTCACTGACTCTTCTTCTCAGCGGCTGTGCTAATACCGGAAGCTCCCTGTTATCGGGTACCAAACCCGATCCCCGCCTGACCAGCACGGAACAAGCGAAATTCTTTAGCGCTTCGGGCGCGCAAGGCTGTGGCGTTGGTGCGCTGGCCGGTGCAGGTATTGGCGCGCTGGCTGGCGCACTGGCAGGAGACACCAAAAAAGCTGTCATGGGTGCCGCTATCGGTGGCGCTGCAGGCTGTGCCGTGGGTCTGACCGCCAACTATTATCTGGACAGTCTGAAAAAAGATTACGCCTCTACGGCGGATCGCCTGCAAGCCATGGATAAAGACATTACTAAAGATACTGCGGACGTAGAAAAATCCTCTGCGGCGATGAAGCAGGTCATCAGCGAAAACCGTGCATTGCTAACAAAAATGAGCCTGCAGAAAGATAACGCCGGGTTTGATAAAGCCAAAGCCACTAAAGATTTGGCGCAGATCGATGCCAATATCAAAACCATGAAAGAAACCATCAAAGGAATGAAAGATAAAGATGCAGCCTATAAAGTGGCGCTGAAAGGACAGAAAACATCTAACACAGCAGATAAGGTTAAATTAGCCACGCTGGACAAAGAATACAGCAAACTTAATGGTCAAATTACCGCTCTGGAATCAGAAGCGAACGGTTTGTTCAGTCAACGTCAGGCTATATCACTGGGTTGATAATTACGGGCCGGTATTATCACCGGCCCGATTATGGCTTGTTGCAACCACCCTTTATACCGCTTCTTCTCTTCACGGATACCTTCATGAGAAAATACGCACTATTTGCTTCATTATTACTTGCTGGCTGCGCAACCTCACCCCAGGATTGTGATTTACATGCGCAGGACCCCAGCTTTTTAACGAAATTGAGCTGCACAACGTCAGGCGGTTATCGACAAAAGGTTGACCAACAGGAGCAGCAGGTTCTCCAGAGCCAGCGTGACAATAAAATTGCACATCAAGAACTGGCCGATACACAAAGCAGAGTGCAGGACTCAAGTCAAAAACTGGCAGCTGAACAGGCCAGGGTAACAGCGATGCGCTCAGACCTGACACAAACACTTAATAAACTGCAGGCGAGCAAAGTTAAGAACAAGCAAAGCCAGCAGGAAATCCAAAAACTCAAAGAGTTGCAGTTGCAAGCGCAACAGGCGAGCAGCGCCAGTGACGTGACCGCGCTTGAGCAAAAAATTGCTGAGGCCAAAACGAGAATCGCCGAGCTTGAGCAAGCTAACGCGCTTAACTAAAGGCACCGATACGAGGGTCACCCTTCATGGCCGCTATTACGCCTGATACTGACCCTCTGATAGCAGTAAATGTGACTAATACCTTTACCGATAAGTTGCCAGAGGCTCACCAGGCCTATGGGGCTGATAACAATTATGACTCTGGGCTATGCAACGATTAACACGATCTGCGCCAATTGATGATTCTGCTCTGGCAACGTATGAGGAAACGGTAGCGATTATTCATCGCCATCTTCCTCCGTCTCTGGCGCTGCTCTACGCGACCGCACGTCGCAGTACTGATGGCCATCTTGAGTGGTGGACAGAGCGTCAGGGCCTTGCCAGACCTGCGTCTACGCTGAATGAGGCGGAACAGCTTAAAGTACAGAACAAGCGGCAGCATTATCAGGACATTGTTGCGGGCCTGGTCGAACAACTTACCGCACGGGGGGAGGATAAGCCGGCCAAGGCTTTGCAAACCCTACTTAACCACTCCGGGCAATTGACCTGTTATGACGTCGGCGGCGAACCAGTATTAATCGACTGGGTAACGCCGTCTCAGATGGCATCCGTGCCCATTCCTCCAGCACCTCTCATACCGTGGTGGCGACGCTTTCTGCCCTGGTTGCTGTTGCTGCTGCTCTTGATCCTGCTGGCACTCGCAGGCTGGTGGTACTTCTGTCATAACCGCCCTGTCGCCATTCAGCCGGAGCCGCCTGTCACCGCTGCTGCGTCCTCCCCGGCGAATACCGAATTAACCCAGGACAACCCGAGCATAAACCTGGCCAAAAGAAAGGATTTCGGACGGATCAGGGCCAATCTGACCTGGCAACAAGGTGCGAACAAAACCCCTGTTGATCTGGATATCGCCGCGTTTGTCCGCTTCAAAAATGGCGACATTGGCGGGGTTGAAGCGCTCAGTAAATTTCTCGGTCACTACGATAACCCCCCCTATATGTTGCTGCAGAAGGATTTACGCGGGGGTGGCGACGAAGATGGTGAGTGGCTCGATATCAACGGTAGCCAATGGCAGGAAATTGATGAGGTGCTGATTTACAGCTTCATCTACGGCGGTACGGACAACTGGCAGGGAACGAATGCCACTATCACCCTCTATATTCCCGATCAGGCCCCCATTAGCTCCACGCTGGTTGATGGCAATGAACGTAACAACGTTGCGGCTATTGCCCGTTTAAAAAATGTGGATGGCAACATCAAAGTTGAACGGCTCGACAACTTCTTTGCCGACAGAGAATCGCTGGATAAGCATTACGGTTGGGGCTTTGAGTGGACGCCCGGCGCCAGCAAAAATTAGCCAGATACATCTTACGTGCGTTAATTAACAGCCTCAAAAGGTTTAGACAATGCGAAATTCGATTCAGGGACCTCTGTTACGTACCGGCAATAACTCCTCGTTTAAAGCGCTGGGCGAAACTGGTTATCCCGTTTTTAAGATGGCGTTTCAGCTTCGTGAAGCCATCTATCGCCTGGATGCCGGGCGCGATCTGGCCCGACACCTTGCCGTCCCGCAAAACGATCAGGGGGGCGACAGAACTGACTGGTACAGCAGTTTTCCCGGCGACGTCATTCCCTGGAGTGGAGCAAGTGAAGCCGAGCAAGCCTCTGCGCGTCAGCAATTTGAAGAGTTCCAGGTGGCAGTCCAGGCCTTAAGTGAGCAAATGCTTAATGCCGATCAAACGGGTGCAGGCGGTGACCGACGGGTATTTGCGCAATTATTAAAATCGGTGGTCCATTTTCCGGATTATGACTTTGTCTATCTGGTTAACGGGGTGCTGGTCATTACGTTTTGGGGATTTGTGCACCCCACCGGCGTACAAAGCAATCCTATGCACTGGCTACAATCCTCTTCAGTAGCCGCCGCAACGCCGTCGGCCGCCAGCGCAGCGCAGCCTGAAACGCCGCCCCGCACCTCATGGGTGCAAAACGCGCCCGCTGTGGAGACGGTGACACCTGTCCGCCGCTGGAACTGGCGCTGGTTACTCTGGCTGCTTCTGGCATTGCTGTGTCTGGCACTCTTGCTGGGTCTGCTTCGTGGCTGTGCGCCATCGCTGTCATTACCCGGGCTACCGTGGATTTCAGCGGATAAAAATCAAAGCCTGCCGACGGTAGAGGTCGGAAACGGCAAGGTTCCCGAGGTGACACTCCCGGCAGGAAACTCCGTCAATGCGCCGAAAGTGGCGACAGAAAACAACGAAACTGTCGGCACCACGACGGCCGCCCCCGACGCCAGCAGTTTAGTACCCGAGACCCCCTCCTCTGCTGCGCCTGCTGAGGCGCCTGTCCTGGATGCCAGCCCGCGTAGCGGGGAAGCGCAAAATGCGCCAGCAGGTGAAGACGCCACCGCTGCCGTTCCGCCCGTGGATGCAGTGCCGCCGATGGTTCAGGAACCTACGGTGAGCGAAGCGCAAAATCACGATGCGCAACCGCATGATGTTGCCCCTCACACTCAGCCGCCTGTTATTCCCGCGCAGGGCGAGCCACTGATTATCCCTCCCTCAGTCAGTGATGGACCGGCGCAATTTCTCAATGGGCAATGGCGCGTTAATGGCGGTATTCAGGACAAGCTCACCGGTCGCCCTTTGCAACTGCAATATAACTTCAACCAGGGTAACGGCACCGTCAGCGTCCGTCAGTCCAGTGGCGTAACCTGTACCGGAGCCGCCATGGGGAACGTCGAAAAAGGTGCGTTAAACATCTCTAATCCTGAACAGATGAAATGCAGTGACGGTTCAAACTTTATCGGCCCGACCATCGCATGCAAATCGCCTGCTTCCGGCCACGCCGATTGTGTCGGCAGCAATGATGGGGATAAAACCTTCCCTATTCGTATGCTACAACCCAATACTTAACAGGGACGAATTACATTATGTTGCCTGAGATTATTTCTTTTGATCGTCAAATCACACTGGTTGGCGATTCCGGGATCCAGTTTATGGATTTTGGTTTAACGCTTAAACGTCAGCCTGCGGGTGAATTTGTCAAACTCGCCAACGGCGTGCTTACGCGTCTGATTTACAATGAACAACGTGATTACTATTTCTATCAGCCGACAGCTGGCAACATTGAAAAGGCCAAAAGTCAGTACGATATTCCAATCGAACAGAGCCTTAAATTACTGGATAGCGTCTGGCTGCCTCTCCCCCTGTTTCGCTTCAGTCCACCGAATATTTATCAGGAAGGGCCGCTAAACTGGGCGCGTTTTCGTTTAGTGAAGCTGGATGAACCCGATTTGGATGGTCATACCCACCGTATGACGCTGGCGATTGATACCCGCATTATGGCGAAGCAGCAGGCCGCCGCCGATCTCAGCCCGAATCAAGAGGACGTGAATGCCGGTGCGACCTTTGCTGTCGCTACCGCGACCTATGCGCTTAACTGGTATCTGACTCAGGAATGGGTCAAGGACTGGCTGGTTGAAGTCTATACGGACGCCAGTAAAGGGCGGGACATTGACGAGCGTGAAGAAGAGCTTGCTCAGCAGTACCCTCTGGCGCACTACCTTAATCTTCTGTCATTGATGGCGATTCCTGTGGAAGGCCTACAAACGCAGACCGAACCGGTGATTGAACTCCCCCAGTTCAGAATGATCGCGAATCGGGAGGTCAATGCCATCAAACCTATCGCGGTTGATCTCATTCTTGATGTGGGTAATTCCCGCACCTGCGGCATTTTGATTGAAGACCATGGTCAGTCTGGTTCAGGGCTTATGCACAACTATGTGCTTAAACTGCGCGACCTCAGCTCCCCTGAACATGTCTATACAGACCCCTTTCAGAGCCAGGTCGAGTTCTCTCAAGCCTTTTTTGGTAAAGATCACTGCTCAGTACGCAGCGGCCGTCACGATGCTTTCCAGTGGCCAACCATCGCCCGTATTGGCGGTGAAGCCAGTCGTTTAGCCGCCCGCCGTCGGGGCAGTGAAGGTTCCACGGGGTTATCCAGTCCTAAACGCTACCTGTGGGATGAGAAGTTCTATGGCCAGGGCTGGCGCTTTAACGGCAGCTATGTGCAGGATACCAACCCCCTCGCCACAGCGGCCCCCTTTGCCAATCTGATCGATGAAAAAGGCGAAGCGCTGCACACCATTGAAGACGAAATGGATCGCATCCCCGTTTTCACACCACGTTACTCCCGCAGTTCTCTGATGACATTTATGCTGTCGGAAGTACTGACGCAGGCGATAAGCCAGATCAACAGCCCGGAGCAACGCATTCGTGAAGGTCATGCGGGAATCCCTCGTCAGCTCCGGCACATTATTCTTACCGTTCCGCCAGGTCTGCCGATGGCAGAGCGCTGCATTCTCGATGACAGAATGCGTCAGGCGGTGGGCTTAGTCTGGAAATCTCTGCGCTGGCATACGGGCGAAAACAATCCTTATGATGATGAAGTAGAGCCACATACCCAGGGCAATATCAAAATCCCGCTGCCAAAAATTCGCGTGGAGTGGGACGAGGCTTCCTGCGCTCAACTCGTGTATCTCTATACCGAAATCAATCAAAACTTTGCGGGTCATCCAGAAGTGTTTTTTAACACTTTGGGTCGCCCGGATCGCAAAGATCGCGAAGCCATTACCATTGCCTCCATCGATATTGGCGGTGGCACCACAGATCTGGTGATTACCGATTATCGTCTGGATCGCAACGGTTTAGCCGGGGGGGGCGCGAACGTTCACATCATTCCTCACCAGCGTTTTCGTGACAGCTTTAAAATCGCCGGTGATGATATTCTGCTGGATGTCATTCAGTCCTATGTACTTCCCGCTTTCGAACAGGCTTTACGCGAAGCGGGTGTGCACACGGTAGACACCCTGATGTCGCAGCTGTGTGGTTCACAAAATATCAGCGCAGCCGAAGCGGTGTTGCGTCAGCAGTTAAGCCTGCAACTGTTCGTGCCGCTGGCACTGCACATCCTGAGCCGCTATGAACACTTCGATCCGCTGGATGAACAAACGCATCTGCTGATAAATCAGCAGGTCAGTGAGTTACTCCCCACGGGCAGCCTCAGAGAAGAAGTAGAAGCCTTTGTGCGCCGGGAAGTGCAAAAAGCAGGCGGGCCTCAGGACTTTAAACTGGGTAACATCGTCCTGAATCTTCCGCTGGCGAAAGTGCACAGCGATTTGTGCTCCGGTAAGTTCAATATCGATAAAGTGCTGACGGCCCTGTGTGAGGTCGTCTCCTGCTATAACTGCGATTTGTTGCTGTTGACTGGACGCCCATCCCAGTTGCCAGGTATTCAGGCTATCGTACGACGGAATCTGCCGTTGCCGCCGGGGCGTATTTTAGCGCTTCATGGCTATCAGACAGGTACCTGGTACCCATTCCACAAAAACGGTCATATTGACGATCCGAAGAGCACGGCATCTGTGGGCGCGATGTTGACGCAACTGTGCGCCAACCATAGCATTCCGAACTTCCATTTCCGCACTTCGGCGCTGAAACCTTATTCAACGATTCGCCATATCGGCATCATTGATATGGATAACCTGATTCACGATGCTGATGTGGTCTATCGCCATATCGAATCTGAAAATGGTCAGATTAAGTTGCCTGTTATTACCAGCCCTGAGGGTGAAGCCACGACGCAGAGCATCGTCATGCGCGGTGACCTGCGCCTGGGGTATCGTCAACTGGATGCTGAGCGCTGGTCAGCATCCCCACTCTATACCCTACGGTTTAGCGAAGAAGGTCGCAGAAAATTTTCGGCCGCGACCTCAACGGACAACGGTTCGCCGTACCTCAACGTCAGGCTGATGATTGATAAAGGAAAAGATGCTCGCCGATTAGGACTCATCAGCGATCGTCTGATCGTTGCCGACGTCAGCAGCAACACCGATAAATCGTTCAGCAAAAAAGATATAGAGCTGGAGCTCAATACCATGCCGGATACCGGGCTCATTGACAACCGCCACTGGCTCGATAGCGGGAGCGTTAAAAAATAATGAACAACGAACAAATTTCCCTTCAACAAGGTTGGGCAGCTATCGCCAAAGGCTGCCAGGATGCACTGGGCTGGGTAGAGACAGTACGCCCCCGTTCCCGCCGCCTGGATAACGAAGCGGATAAGCTCAACTTAGGTTTATTACGCACTAAAAATCTTGCCAACAGTTTGGGCCGGGTCTCCACCACCCCCATGACGGTGGGTTTCTTCGGCATCTCACAAGCCGGTAAGTCCTATCTTATTTCGGCATTAGCCGCGGGTAGCAATGGTGAGCTGGAAGCGCTTTACGGCGATCGTAAAGTAGACTTCATTAAAGAGGTGAACCCGGTCGGCGGGGGCAAGGAAGCAACGGGGTTGGTCACCCGTTTTACCCGGCAGGTCCCTGATGCGCCGACAGGTTATCCGGTTCCGTTGCGCCTGTTCAGTGAGATAGACCTTGCAAAAATTCTTGCTAACACCTGGTTTAATGACTTTAACCACGAACAACTGTCTTACCAGTTGGATGAAAGCCGAATCGAAGAGCGCTTGCGTCCGTACCTGCAACGTTCAGGCCAGGCAAACGCACACAGTGGCGTCAGCAGTGAGGACGTTGTAGCGTTATGGGATTACCTGAACGCGTCATTCAAGAAATCAGTCGAAAAACTGGAGCATGCATACTGGCCGCAGGTGCTTAAAGTCGCCCCGATGCTCAGCCCCAATGAGCGAGCAGAACTCTTCTCTTTGCTTTGGGGGGAGTTACCTGAGCTGACCGAAACCTATCGTTCGCTCGCCAATGTGCTGGCAAAACTTAACCACGCCGAAATGGTGTTTGCTCCGCTGGAGACACTGATCGATCATAGTCGTGGCAGCATCATGAATGTCGATAGCCTTAATAAGCTTGGCTCAAATCAGAGTCACTCTGTCGAAATTCGATTCTGGAAAGAAAACCAGCAGACGGGTAGCGCCAGCTTGTCACAAGCTGAACTGGCGGCACTGACCTCTGAGCTCATTTTCCCGCTGGCAGAAGTGACCGACCAGAGCGTGACCAGGCAGGTCGACTTACTTGACTTCCCGGGCTACCGTGGACGCCTGAAGCTCACCGCTCTGAAAGATGCTGATCCGGATAACCCTGTCTCACAGCTCCTGCTTCGCGGCAAGGTTGCCTACCTCTTTGAGCGCTATACCGATAACCAGGAAATGAATGCCCTGGTCGTTTGCGCCAGCTCGTTTAAACAAAGTGACGTTGCCGATGTTGGTCCGGTGTTAACGCGTTGGGTGGACAAAACCCAGGGCAAAAATGCAGACGAGCGCGGAGGCACGAAGCCGGGGCTATTCTGGGCCATTACCATGTGTGATATGCGCATCACTGACAGTCTGAAAAAGACGGAAAGTCAGTTGAAAGAAGCCTGTGACGGCATGCTGCATATCACGCTATTGGAACGTTTTGCTCAGTATGAATGGCTAAAAGAGTGGTCGCCTGGTCAGCCTTTTAATAACTGCTTCCTTGTACGTAAACCCGGCATGGATAACCCCTTCCTGACGCTGGAAAACATCCCCGGCCAGGAGAGCCTTAAAGAAGTGGCTCTCGCCGATCGCTATCGCGGCGTACTCGATACAATGGGCACCGTCTTTGCCAGTGGTGAAAAAATTAAACGCCACGTAGCCGACCCCAGCGCGGCGTGGGAAGCCATGCTCTCCTTGAATGATGGAGGCATGCATCGCCTGACCGAAGCACTTCGTGGTGTCGCCAATCTGGAGTTCAAATTAAAACGTCTGCAAACGCAGTTGCGAGCGTGCCGTGAGAATACGGTCGAAAAACAACTGGGACGCTGGTTTGAAAAGGATGGCGAGGGCAAGATTGAGCAGAAGCAAGCCATTGCTAAAGATCTCTGGCAAGGTTTATCGGCCTGCGCACCGAGCATAGGCGAAATGATAAATCGCCTGGATCTGCCGCCGCATGAACTGCGTAACATTTATCTGAGTATCCGCGACCAGGACAATGAATCTCAGGCGGCCGGTGAGCCTCGGGCAGCGGTCTCCTTTGCAGCTAATCCATTTGGCGCTAACCCGTTTGCCAGCAATCCTTTTGCCGATAATCCTTTCGCCACTGCGCCTGCTGATGACAAAAGTGCTATGGATGAGGCAGCCGCGCCGCTGCCTGAACGCGTGGGCCGTGATGACGCCTTTGCACATGAAGTATTCAAAGTCTGGGTAGCGCATTTACGCGATTTACCGCTGCAAACCGCAAGCTGGCAGCAGTTGGGCATGAACAGCGACATGATCACGCTGCTTTGTGAAGAGCTCATCACTGCCAGTACTCGTCTGGAACTGGAGGGTAAGCTGAAACATGCCCTCGCAGGACAGGAGCAGGCAGGCACGCTTCGTAGCCAGTTGATGGCTCGCCAGGTGTTACGTGCGCAGCTGACCATCCGCGATTTTATCGCCTGGTTTGGTTACCTTTCCTTGCCTGAGGATCAGGTTCCCAATAGCTATGTGGGCGAGAAAAAGAAAGTCTTTGCCCGACAGGCAACGCTTGGGCAGGATGAGCTTCCACAACTGCCTTCTCTCGCGCCGCAACCCGGCGTCGCCTACATGGGTGACTGGTTGTCCGCGCTGATGACCCTCATTCTGGACAATGCGGGTCATAGTGCCACCCGCGATATCTCCATCGAACATAACCGGCAACTTGGCCAGATTATCGGCCAAATGAAACAAGAGAACCTGTCATGCTAGCTAAAATTTTTGCCTGTCAACCTGCCGTGCCGGGCACTGCCCAGTTGATGATCCGTTTGCGTGGTGAACAGTCTCTGCTCGCCAGCCTGACCTTTTGCCTGTGCAATAACGAACAAAACTATCTGCAACCCGACAGCAACTGGAGCCCGGCTCCCCACTGGTTCACCATTGATGGTGGTTATCCGCTAAGCAACGGCAGTGGTTTCCGTATCGGGCCGACCCTTCTGAATCCGCTGCTGGAAAGGGCAAGTCAGGTGCAAATTCAGGTCAAACTGGCGTCAGGTGAAACGCGCAGTACGACACTGCAAATGGTGCGTGATGAGCTGTTCTCATCGGATGCGCGTGGCCAGACGGGGAATTACAGCAGTAGTAGCGTGCTGTCGACACCCGCACCGGTTCCGGCCCCTGAAGCCCAACCTGAAGTGGCGCCTGCACAGCCGACGATTGCTCCTCAGCCTGTGCAGGACACGCGCCCACCAAAACGCAGCGTATCCCTTATACCGATCGTGGCCGGCATACTCATCGTGCTGCTCATTGCGGCCGGCGCGTTATGGTGGTTTATGGGACGAGACGCCTCTGCACCGACGCAGGAACCCGTGAACAGTCAGGCCGAAGCCCCAGCTCCGGCGGCCCCGGCTGAACCTGCTGCACCTGCTACCCCGGCAGCGACAGAAGCCAAACCGGAGGTCAGCGCGTGCTCAGTGGCCAATCTGAACAGCCAGAGTGAACTTGATTTCGTCCAAAACTGTGTGCAGCAAAAGCTCGACAGCGCGGCATTGTTGACCATCATTCAGGCTGCCAAAGAGGCGAAGAAGTGCGGTGTAGCGCAGCGCTTGTATGCTAACCGTGCCCAGGGCGGAGATACCCAGATCGCGCTCGCTTACGCCACTGAATACGATCCTAAAGAGCATAAGCCAAGCGAGTGCTTTAAAACGCCCGATCCCGATACTGCCGCTTACTGGTATGAAACGGTGCTGCAAACTGAGCCGGATAACCAAAAGGCTAAGCAGCGCCTTGAGGAGTTGGGCAAATGATGAAGAAACATTTTCTAAAACTGGCTTTACCGTTGTGTAGTCTGCTTTTGGCTGGTCATGCGTATGCAGCAGAGGGGGATAAGCCCCTGCTGCAGGAAGGCAAAAAAACGCTGTTTCAACGGGTGCTGACCACGCCAGGCTGCAAACTCGGCACCGCGGCAGGTGATGACAAAGGGGTACTGCAGCCTGCGTTTAGCAGTCTTTATGTTTATCAGAAAGCAGAGGCTAACGGACAAAGCTGGGTGCAGGTGGGGCCAGACAGCTATGGCAAGGTTATCGGCTGGCTGCCGCAGTCGTGCACCGTGGACTGGAAAATGCAGCTTACGCTTGCCTTTACCAACCCCGCCAACCGCGATCGCTTGATGTTTTTTAAAGAGCGAAAAAGCCTTGATGATATTCTTTCTGCCCCCGATCCGGTCTCACTGGTGGCACCGCTTCGTGCCCATCTCAAACGAGACGGTAACGCCGAGGGCGTATTAGCCCAGGAACCGGAATATTTCGTGGACCTGCAAAAGCAGTTTTACTTGTTGCCTATTTTGAGCGGTGAAGAAGTGATGACTGAAAATGGGTTCTACACGCGCTTACTCAATGTTGCCTCGGTCAGCAAAGCAGACCCTGAAGTCAAACAGGGTGATGACGTTAACCAGCTAAAGGGCTTTAATGCGACGGTCGTGTTCGTTATCGACTCAACCATTTCCATGGGTCCCTACATCGAACGCACCAAAGAAGCGGTCAATAAAATTTACGACAAAATCAAACAAGAGCACCTGCAGGATCAGGTTAAGTTTGGTCTTGTCTCATTTCGATCAAATGCCAAAGCCGTACCCGGTCTGGAATACACCACGAAGATCTACGCTGATCCTAATCAGGTAAAAGATGGCGACGATTTTCTTAAGAAAGTTGCAGGGCTGAAAGAAGCAAAAGTTTCCAGCTCACTTTACGATGAAGATGCTTATGCAGGCGTAATGTCCGCAATCGACAACGTTGACTGGAGCCCGTTTGGCGCGCGCTACATGGTGTTGATCACCGATGCGGGAGCAATTGAAGGTAGCAACAAACTTTCGGGAACCGGCCTGGATGCGAAACAGCTCAGACTGGAAGCCGGCAATCGCGGTATTGCTATTTATACCCTGCACTTGAAGACCCCTTCCGGCAAAGATGACCATGCGAAAGCCGAAGGCCAGTATCGTGACCTCTCTAATTTTGACAGCACGCAGTCTAACCTTTATCAGGCGGTGGATGCCGGTGACCTGAAAACCTTTGGTAAGCAGGTCGATGCCCTGGCGGCAGCGATTACCGAGCAGGTGAAGTCAGCCTATATGGGTGACCCGGCCATCGGCAGCGCACTCTATTCGAAAGATGAAGGGAAAAAGTCCACGCCGGAAGAGAAATTGCTTGAGGATACCGCGCTCATTGGTCACGCCATGCAGCTCGCTTATCTGGGCAAGAAGAATGAAACCCAGGCCCCGCTGGTCTTCAAAGCCTGGATCAGCGACCGCGATCTTATCAAGCAGAACATCCCAACCACGGATGTTCGCGTGCTACTGACAAAAGGGCAGCTGAGCGATTTAAGCGATGTGGTCAGCCAGATTCTGCAGGCGGCAAATGAAGGCATGATCTCTCCTGATAAGATGTTTGAGCGGCTACGTACCGTCGCAGCCACCATGGGCGCTGACCCTAACCAGCTCAAACAGAAAGAGAATAGTAAGATTAACGAACTGGGGGTCCTGGGCGAATATCTTGCAGATCTGCCGTACCGTAGTGATGTCCTGAATCTTGATGAAGAGACGTGGAAAAGCTGGGATGGCCTGTCGCAGGAGAAATTCATCCGTACCCTGTCAGCCAAACTTCGTCATTACCAGAAATACAATGCCGATGTGGACCGCTGGGTTGAGCTTGCTAAAGACAGCGATCCCCGTGAACGCGTCTATCCTGTACCGCTGGAAATGATGCCCTGATGCTGCACATTGAAAATTTGCACGTTGTTCGCGGCGAGGGTGTTCAGGCGCATCATGTTTACCTGCCGCAGCTCGTGCTGCGGCCAGGTCAGTTGGTGGCAGTGACTGGCGAAAGCGGCTGCGGCAAAAGTACGCTGCTTGAAGCGATTGGATTATTGTTGCGTCCCGACCATATCGGGCGCTTCACGCTGACGGATACCGATAAGCAGCATGATGTTGCATCGCTCCTCACTACTAATCGGCAGGCAGACCTCGCAGACATTCGTGCGCGTCATTTGGGATTTGTTCTGCAAAACGGCGGGTTATTACCTTTTCTCAGGGTACAGGACAATATCCGGCTGCCGAGTCAACTGCTCGGCATCACGCCTGATAAACCGTTGCTCGACAGAGTTATCAACACGCTCAAGCTCGGTCCGTTACTGGGGAAATACCCGTCACAACTCTCATTTGGTGAGCGACAGCGAACCGCATTTGCCCGCGCCATTGTACATCGCCCCGGACTGGTGCTGGCCGATGAACCCACCGCGGCCCTTGATCCCTACAACGCTCAACAGCTATTTAGTCTGTTTATTGACCTGGTGCAGCAGGAGAAGATGATGGCACTCGTGGTCTGCCATGACTGGCCGCTGGTGCAAAAATTCAATTTGCCCTGTCTGGTCGCCCGTCCCGACACGGATTCAGGCGAACACGCAGAATCACCGGCCCGGAGGGGAACCCATTTTGTCTTTTAACCGAACCCTACTGCTTGGCCGTCTTGCGGTACAGGATCTGTGGCACGACCGTATTATTTCTTTTTGCATTGTCTCTTCTCTGGTTGCAGTGATTGCCCCCCTCCTCCTGTTGTTTGGCCTGCGCTTTGGGGTAATCAGTCAATTGCAGGATGATTTAACGCGCGATCCCCGCAACCTTGAAATACGGATGCTCAGCAGCGGAAGCTACGATCAAGCCTGGATAGATGCTTTGCGCCAGCGCCCTGATGTGGGTTTTGCCATAGGGCAGACACGCTCCCTAAACACTCTTGCTGATTTGCAAACTGACAGCAGTCACTTCATTGAAAATGCCGAAGTAATACCGACGGATGCAGGCGATCCGCTGCTGGGTAGTCTGGAAATTCATCATGAAAATGAGATTGTTTTAACGCAGGAAGCAGCACGCAAGCTGGCCGTAAAGGTGGGCGACACCCTTACCTTACGCGTGAGCCGACAGCGCGAAGAACGCCGGGAGTGGGGGCGTAAATCGCTCACCGTGGTTGGGATCCTTGCACCGACTTATTTCAACCGGGCCGCCCTGTTTACTCAACCGGCACTGCTCCTGATGCTGGAGCGTTTTCGTGACGGTTATGCCGTGAGCGAGCTTGGTATTAGCAGCGGCAGTCAGCTTAACGACAAACCGCCCCTCTATGCGCGCGCGCGCCTGTATGCCAGCGATATCGATCAGGTTGCCAGCCTTGAGCGCGTTCTGCGCGCGCAACGCATTGAAACCACCAGCCGGCTGGCTGACATCGAAAATGTGAAAAGCATTAACCGCGTGCTGGGGGTGATTTTCAATACTATCGCGGCAACCGCGCTTATCGGGTGTGTTGCTTCGCTTATTGGCTCCTTTATCGCTAACGTCGATCGTAAACGTAGACATATTGCCGTGTTGAGATTGTTGGGATTTACCGGTCCGGCAGTCGGGCTGTATGTCATTTTACAAGGCTGCCTGCTCAGCCTGTTGGCCTATGTAGGGGGTTATGGCATTTATTTACTTGCCAGCCAGATCTTTAACCGTGCGCTGGCGGGCAGCCAGGCAACCGATCAGATGCTTTGCAAAATAACGTTACAGCATAGTCTCTTCGCCATGGCGTTGACGCTGCTCGTTGCACTGCTGGTTGCAAGTATCGGTGCCCGCCGCGCCATCAACATAGAACCTGCGCAGAGCCTGCGTGAGGTATGACCTTATATTCTTATTTTAATCACTTGATTCGCGGAGAGTGTTTGTGACCTTGACTCTTTCTTCACTGCGGTACGCTTTAGTGCTCGGCCTGCTTCCCCATATGTCTTCAGCGCTGGCGGAGCCCTGGGCCACCAATACCTGGAACCCCAATCCTGATGATGAAGATATCGTTTTGCCAATGCCTTGCGAAGGTTCAATGGCGTTTCGTCGCGTCGAGATCCCCGTGTCAGGCCCGCTGGACGATCTTCCCATCACGCTAGGGCAGGATGGAGGAGACTGGGGCGTTGTCGAACACAGTTACCCGACTTTCATTGCTGGTAGCTTTAGTGAGAGCAAAAAAAGCAAAGGTCGTTATTACCTGATGGCCAAGTACGAGCTTACGGCTCTGCAATATAAAGCCCTGATGGAAGGAACCTGCCCGACTCCGTCGCGAATGCTCAGTATGCCTGCAACCAGCATGAGCTGGTTTGATGCCATTACTGCTGCCGATAAATATAATCAATGGCTACGCACTAACGCCCTCGATAAACTGCCTCAGGAAGATGGGAAGCCTGGATTCTTGCGGCTACCGACGGAAGTAGAATGGGAATTTGCAGCGCGCGGCGGCCTCAAAGTGAATAGTGCTGAATTCCGGGATGCCCATTATCCGATGGATGATATGAAAAACTATGAATGGTTTTCTGGCGCGCAATCCTCTAACGGTAAAGTCCAGCTCATCGGGCGATTGCATCCCAACCCGTTGGGCTTGTATGACATGCTGGGTAATGTTTCAGAAATGATGTTTACACCGTTTTATCTTAACAAGCTGAACCGTCTCCATGGCCAGGCCGGGGGGTTCGTGGTGCGTGGGGGTAGCTTCCAGTCAAATCCAACCGATATTCGCAGCGCGACCCGTAAAGAAGTCAATTACTACGACAACGCCACCCCCTCGACCAGTAAAACCACCGGCCTGCGTCTGGTGCTGGTCGCCCCTACCATCACCTCTACCGATAAAGTGAAACAACTCGAAAAAAGCTGGGAAACCCTGGGGGCTGAAAATCAAAACGGCGAGAAAACTAAAGATGAAGGTAAAGATACGGCCAAAGCGCTGGGAAGTCTTGCATCTGGTATCGACGATGCGGCACTAAAACAGAAGCTAAAAGATCTCGAAAATCAACTTCGCGCCAGCAACCAGAAGCAGCAAGAAGAGCGTGCTCAGTCGATTCGCGCCAGCCTTAATTTAGGATCGTTCCTGTGCACCAAGCTGCAGGATGATGGTCGCTTCCTTGATTTCCTGAATCATAACTATGAGCTGCTCTGTAAAGATAAAGATGCCAGCGACACCAACTGCGCTAACCGTAAAAGCAAACTGGGAGAGCAATCAGACAGGCTGCAACAGCTTACGGGCTATTACGCCAGCAGTCTGGTCGACTCGGCGACCTTGTACGGTGCGGACAGTCTCAAGCATGAAGTCTCGGTATTCGAAGAAATGCTCACGATCAATAAGCGGCTCACGGGTTTGAAGCCCTTCCTGGCGGCGCATTGGCAGAATCAACAGAAGTATCTGGAAAACGGTAAGATAGATACCGCAGGTTGGCTGGAAAGCTGCAAAAAGACCGCCGGTGGGCAATAACCGTCGCTGAAATTCCAGGCGGTAATAGACAGTATTGTGAGGAAAGACGCCGTTGATTCATTAGCGGTGGCGCGTTTTTGGTACTGAATGTCGCAGCCAGACTGGCCTGCGGCATTCGGCCGGAGATTATGGGGTGTCATTTTGTGTAGCCAGCGCACGTAACTCCAACGCATCGTGGCTGCAAAAAAGGGTGATCTCATCGCCATGACGAGAGACAAGCTCCCTCAGTCGCTGTTGATTATGCCGTCTCGCCCCATTATCCATTGCCATCATCCACTGATAAAAGCGCAGCCCAGGCGTACAGTGCGGTTTCTGCCCCTGCATTTCACCGCGAAAAAACCAGGCATCTCCGCCATGCAATAGCCAGCCTTGCGGCTGTTTTATCGCAATACCGGCATGCCCCAGCGTATGCCCTGCCAGCGGCACAAGCAGGATTTCAGGCAAAAGCCCTTGCAGAGCCGTTACCGCCTCAAAGCCATACCATGTCTCACCCTGTGGCTGATAGCCTGTCCAGCCAGAAATGCCGCTCCACTGGCCGGGACGATAGCGTTCTCGCGCCAGCCAGCTATGCCGCTGCTGAGCGTTATCTATCTCTGTTTGCAATAGATGAACTCGCGCATGTGGGAAATCGGTAATGCCCCCGGCATGGTCAAAATCAAGGTGCGTCAAAATAATATGTCGAACATCTTCGGCATGAAATCCCAGCGCTTCTATTCGTGAACGGGCAGTCAGTTCTTCCCGTCGTTGAATGTTATTCAGCACGCGAAAAAAGCCAGACAGACGCTGATCTGGGCGATGTATGTCATCCTTGCCGAATCCCGTATCCACCAGCACCAGCCCATCACTGTCTGTTTCAATGAGCAGACAATGGCAGACCAGATGCGCGTGTAACCCCTTGCTGAAGCCATCGTATAACGCGCCGCCAACAGGGCACATGCAGCCGCAGTTAAGGTGATGGACCTTCATCATTTCGCCTCCGGGATGGCCTGCCGGGTCTGCTCCGCCTGTCCAAAGTGGCTGGTCTCCCCGTGGGCATGTTCTCCCGCGCCCTGCACCCGTTTGAGCTGGATAACATCGCCCTTCTGCCATGCGTTCGCTCCCTCGATAATCGGGTGCGCCACTATATCGGCACGTTCACGTTTGATGGTCTGCGTGTTGACATCAAGTCGTTTGTCCCTGTCAGCCAACAGTTGAGGATCAAGCTGCCCTTCCCCGGTAAAGCCCATCATCAGCGCCGGGATGCCAAGGGGAAGCGTCTTGTCGCGATCGGTATGCCAGGTGTGCCAGGTCTTACCATACGTATTCACAATTTTGCGCATCAGGGCCTTATCTGCCACTGCCGGTAATCCGGGTGCTATCAGACTGCCGGACTTCACTTCATACTGATGGCTGTGCCAGAGTTTTTTCTCCTCCGGCGGCAGGGTTCTGAACAGACGCTCACTGATAATGTATTCAACCCCCATCAGGCGGGCATCCTTTGTGTTGCCGTCATAAATCACCGCCTGCATGACGTCTTCATTTAGCACCGTCACATAATGGTGGGCTTCCATCTGCCCGTTTTTGTCACCGCTGTAAAAATGAAAACCGTCAAGATAAGCACTTATCGCCTCAACAGGCGGACGGGACTGCACTATCTGCGCGCCGGTTTCCAGCACCTGTAGTTCAGAAGAGGTCTTTTCACCGGGAAGTGGGGTTTGAGGCGGGGTGGTATTTGCCCCGCATCCTGCTAACGTCAGGCTCGTTAAGAGTGCAAAAAATAGAGGTTTCATCTGCTTTCCTGGTCAGGGTCGTTGTACTCAACGTAGTACATGACGCGAAAAGCGACGATAAATTTGTACCGATCCATGCAAGACGTTTTGAAGAGAACGAACTTTGCCCGCTGCGCCGGCCATAAATCAACGCAGAGCTATCCTGTTGCCAGAACCTCACTGCCGTTACGCTTAAGGTGCGCAAGCACGTGCGTTTCTCTCACTGGCGCACCTTAAAAGTGAAGTTATAAATTTGAAATACATCACACTCCTGAACGAACGGTAAAAATGTACAGCATGATCATAAACTCGCAGGTTTGCACATAATGCATTGATATAAAAAACTTAATTAATTTAACTACCACATTCCAAGCCTGGTAAAAAAGCTTAAAAATATAGCTGCGGTTTAATAAAAATCCTTACCCTTTGATTTTATGAAAGATCCGCGGCCGGCCTGACCATTATTATCATGTTAAAGGTTTAGTCTTGAAAGCCGATAAAGAAGGATATTTCCATTGGCCTTTTCAGGAATTTCTAATGACCGTCTCTAAGAAACTCACACTTATATTCAGTTTCGCGCTGCTCGCGTTGTTAATGCTTGGGATAATCAGTATTAACTCTCTGTATCAAGCACAAAATCGTTTTGAATATATTGCGAGTAACTCGTTACCAAGCATTAATCAGATAGGCATTATCACCCAGAACAGAGAAGAGGCACGACGTCAAATCCTGATGGGTCTTCTATCTAACAATAAAGAAACATTCTATAAACATCTTGATACCGCACGCCAATACTTAAATAAAGTGCAGGATGGCTTAAATTATTATAAAGACCATTTGATTACGGATGATAAAGACGCACAGGGGATAGATGCGACTAATAAATTATTCCAGGTTTATCTGGAAAAGGTTAATAAAACCGTTAATATTTATGAAACTCAAGGCAGTGATGCTGCCAGTATGATGGTCGCAGATGAAGGCGAGACAGCGGTTGCCTCGGTTGCGTTAAGCAACAATATAAAACAGCTGCTTTCCTACAATTATGAAATCGCAACCAATTTTGCAGCAGAGAATAACAAACAGTATTCGAGCACGCTTTGGTTACTCATTGGCATCATAAGTGCAGCCATAGTATTGACCGCACTTTCATCGTTTTCCATTTTGAAATATATCAAAAAGAGTCTGCATACGTTGCAAGAAAGCATGAAGCATATCAGCGAACATCTTGATATGACGCAGCGGGTTAACCTGACCAAAAAAGATGAGCTTGGCGCAACCGCAAATAATTTTAATACGTTGTTGGAAAAACTTCAGGATGTGCTGTCTGGCGTAAAAGCTGCCAGTAAAGAGGTGGATAGCGCAGCCAGCGAAATCGCCCTCAGCAATGACGATCTCTCTTCACGTACGGAATCACAAGCCTCCTCGCTGGAAGAGACGGCTGCAAGCATGAACCAATTATCTGCAACCGTGAAACGCAACCTTGATAATGCGAAGGAAGCTAATAATTTCATTAGCAACGTCCAGACGATAGTCAATGACAGTAACCGTGAATTAAGTTCACTGCAAAATTCGATCAATGATATCTCTGCTTCCTCAAATAAAATTGCCGAGATAACAAATATTATTGATGGTATTGCATTCCAAACCAACATACTCGCACTTAATGCCGCAGTGGAAGCCGCACGGGCAGGAGAACAAGGTAAAGGGTTTGCCGTGGTTGCCGGCGAAGTACGCTCATTATCGCAGCGTTCATCCGTAGCGGCGCGTGATATCAGAACCCTTATCGAGGAAGCAATCCATAACGTTGGTAAGGGCGTAGAATCTGCTGCAAATGTCACTGCACGGATGGATCAGACGCTTAGCGCTGTAAATGAAACCACTCAACTTATCAATCAGGTTAACCATTCTTCGAAAGAACAGAGCTATGGCATTGATCAAGTCAATATCGCAGTAAACAATATGGAAGGAAATCTGCAGCAAAACGCGGCGATGGTAGAACAAATGGCGTCGGCAGCAAACTCACTTAGCCAACAGGCAGGTAAGCTTTTAAGCGGCGTTAGTTCATTTAAGCTTTAACCCACACCGAAACCTGGCACAGCGTTAACAGGCCAGCAAAGCATAACCCATCGCATGCTTTCGCTGGCCTGCATGCTGCAAAATCAATCCCAATGAGCTGGCAGGATGAAGATCGGGTAATTAACCGCCCAACCTGCGCAGGCTGGCTTTATCTGGTCGGAGTGGAAAAGCGTCACTCTACCGCTCCGTTACCCTCTTCAGACGCTCGCCCGGCGAGCACTCAGATGTCTCGCAGCCCCCCCGAATGCTAAAGTCTTTGCTTACCCTTTTGCGGGGTAACGTCTTGTTAATCAGTCACACGCTTTCGTCTGAAGGCGCACGCTAAAAAAACATCTCCTATACTCTGTTACGTTTAACTGATGCTGCCCCTGCTTTTTGTGCCGGGCTTCTGTTGAGTTCCTCGCGCTAAAGCGGCCGTTCAGCCCCGGTTAAACGATATTTTGATGTTTTTTTCCGGTACTTTTTAATAAGGGACTTCCTGGTATGTTGCAATCTCAATCCTCACGCGCCGGCACGTTACTGCTGCTGTTAGCTGCAGCGATCGGCGTTGCCGTGGCGTTATATGCCTGGTTTACGCCGCTTACCGGCGTTACCGGTACTATTGGTGCGCTGGGCGTGGCAGTCGCCTGCGTCCTGCTGGCGATTCTGACCTTTCTGTTAGGTGCTGCAACCCGTCGCAGCGCGCGCCTCTTTCTGATCATTGTCATCCTTGTGGTGCTGTGTGGCACGGGCTTCGCAGCCATGCTGTTGCACCAGTACATCATTACGGTAGCTATGGTGGTCGGCCTGGCTGGTCTGATTGCGCTGAGCAGCAATTCCGTTCGTCACACTCATCGCGTCAGAGACTGAGGAGCCACCTGTGCATAAAAATAAACATTACCCGTTACTGAAAATGAGCATGACGGCGCTGGCATTACTGGTCGCTCCGCTCACGCTGCAGGCGCAGGACAAGGCTGCTGAGGCTTCTCAGGGGACGCAGGAAAAACTCAATGTGGATGCGGCCGACCAACAAGCGCCGGGGACAACCAACACCACCGATCATGCATCAACCGAAAATACCGAGGGGCAGAACGTGGCGGCGGTCAGCCAGCCCGCGACGCCGCTGGTTCCTTCTGCCGCAACCTGGGACAGTTTTCACGGGCAGCTCAATGCTCAGAAATACAGCCCCCTGACCCAGATCACGGCGGATAACGTCGGCAAATTAAAAAAAATCTGGGAGTTTCATACCGGCGACGTCTCGGATGGTAAAGGCGACACGCCCGCTACTGTCTGGTCCGCTACCCCTATTTTCGCCAACGAGACGCTTTATATTGGCACCCCCTTCGATCGCCTTATTGCCCTGGATCCGGGCACTGGCAAAGAGAAGTGGCACTATGACACTAAATCGCCCCGCGAGGCCCTGACCCAACCGGTGCTGAAGAATCGCGGCGTCTCCTACTGGCAGGCAAAAAATCCTGTCGCCGGTGAGGCGTGCCAGAAGATCGTTTATATGGGCACCGTTGACGGCAAACTCTTTGCGCTGGACGCCGATTCAGGCAAACCCTGCAAGGACTTTGCGGATAACGGGGTGCTGAATGTGAACCAGTGGAACACGGTTAATGCCAAATTCCCACTGTCCATCCTTCAGCCGCCAACGGTCGTCGGTGACCATCTTCTTGTAGGCTGGGCGGGTAAAGACTGGGCTTATGCCGAGGCGCCTCCGGGCAGTGTATTCTCAATCAATGCCCGGACCGGCAAGCGTGAATGGACGTTTGACGCTATTCCGGCCGAGATCCGCAAACGCACGGGGACGGCAAACGTCTGGACACATATGTCTGCCGATGAGGCGAATGGTCTGGTCTATCTTCCGGTTTCCTCTCCGTCTCCCAACTACTGGGGCGGTAACCGTGTGGATGCCATCCCGCTGGGTACATCCACCACTGCGCTGGATATCAACACCGGTAAAGTGGTCTGGTCCCGCCAGTGGGTGCATCATGATGTGTGGGATTACGATATCAACTCTGCACCAACGCTGATGGATATTACGGTCAATGGCAAACAGATCCCGGCGCTTATCCAGGCCACCAAGCAGGGGTTCCTGTTTGTGGTTAACCGCCTGACGGGCGAGGACGTCTGGCCTATCGAAGAGCGGCCGGTGCCTCAGGGCGACGGTTCAGTGAAGGGCGAAGTGCTCTCGCCCACGCAGCCATTCCCGACCAAACCAGCGCCACTGCTGGATCAATCGAAAAAACCAGAGATCTGGAAGCTGGCTGACGCCGTCGGTGCAGGCCAGTGTTCTCGCCTGTGGGATAAGCTCACCTATGAGGGGATGTACACGCCTCCGACCACCAAAGGCGAAGGTGCGCTGACCTATCCGGACAGCGCCGGCGGGGTCCAGTGGGGTGGTGTTGCTTTCGATCCACACAAACAAATCGCGATCGTGAATACCTCACATATTGTGCAGTATGTGAAGCTCTACAGCCGCGAGGATTATGATAAAGCGGATAAAGATGCGGGCAACGAGAGCGGCTTTGCGCCGCAGGAAGGCGCGCCGTACGGCATGCGACTGCTGGTGGCAAACAACTGGCTGGGTATGCCGTGCTGGCAGCCGCCGTTTGGTGAAATAGTCGCGCTCGATATGCATACCGGGGACGTTAAATGGCGCCGTCCGGTTGGCGCCTCGCAGCAGTATGGTTTCTTTATGCCAGAGAGCTGGGGTTCCCCCACTATTGGTGGTCCGGCTGTGACAGCGGGTGGCGTGATATTCATCGGTGCCTCAATGGATGCCAAAGTGCGTGCCTACTCGGTGGAGAGCGGCGAAGAGCTGTGGTCCGATCAGGTTGAAGCGCCTGCGGTAGCCAACCCGTCGGTCTATGAGTACAAGGGCCGTCAGTATGTGGCGTTCGTGGCCGGGGGAAATACCATTCTGAAGGACCAGGTGGGCGACCAGGTGGTGGTTTACGCACTGCCTGAATAGTTTCCCGCAAAGAGTCTGAGAAATGAGAGTGGGGCCTGCGGGCCCCATTTTTACACCGGGATGTGCACGATAATTGACTGCATGAACTTAAGCCCGGTCAACAAGCGCGGGCCATTGAACGCATTAAAGAAGGCGAAAAATGGCGGCGAGTGCTTCAACTGCGTCTTCTAACTCTTTTTCGTTGTAAGCGGCAAATCCCATCAGAAATCCAGTGCTGGCAGGCTCTGCTGCATATAACGCGGTAAGCCCGAGCATATCAATACCCTTACGACGGGCGGCAAGAGCTATCTCTGTTTCAGAGATCCCATGCCGGAGATGGCAAGGCATCTGCATTCCGCCACTCGGCTTTACATAGAAAACAAAGTCAGAAAGATAGTGGTCTATCAGCGCGGCCAGTTTGTCACGACGAGCGACATAGACACCACGCATCATGCGAACATAAGCGCCAAAATGCCCCCCTTCCAGAAACTTCGCCAGCGTCAGTTGGGTAATTGAAGCGGTATGACCGTCCATTAATGTTCTGGCTATCGTAAAGGGCTCAACCAGTTCCGTTGGTACGATCATGTACGCAATACGTAGCCCGGGAAAGAGGGATTTAGTGAATGTCCCGATGTAGATTGTACGGTTGAAAGAGTCCAGTCCTTGTACGCAGGCCATGGGCTTGCCTTCATAGTGAAACTCACTGTCGTAATCATCTTCAATGACCCAGGCCCCGTTACGGTTTGCCCAGTCGGTAACGGCAAGCCTTCTGTCAAGGGAGAGCGTGGTGCCGGTAGGATACTGATGAGACGGGGTAAGATAGATAGCCTTTGCCGCGACTGGCAGTACGTTAAGGTGTTCAATGCATAAGCCTTTTTCATCCAGGGGGACAGGAATGATATTCAGCCCGGCGGCGTTAAAGGCCTTTTGCGCCCCCTGATAGACAGGATCTTCAGTGACAATGTAATCCTTGCTATCCATCAGCACGTTTGAACAGAGGGTCAGGGCCTGCTGGGAGCTTGTCAGGATAATGATACGATCTGCGGTGGCATGGGCGCCGCGTTCCAGGTTGACATATTCTGCAATTGCCCGTCGCAGGCGTTCCATCCCCTGGGGCGGGCTTTGCTCCAGGGCATGGTGGCGATATTCTTTCAGTACCTGCCGCTGAAGACGCTCCCAGATTTGCAGCGGGAATAAGCGGGTTTCGGGAATGCCCGGAGCCAGGGGGCGGGGTAAGGAAAATTCCCGTATTCCGCCGCTCTCGTAAATCACTGTTCCCCGGGTGCTGAGCTTTGCTTCACGCGAGGTGACGTGTGCCTGGCGCTGTCTTGCGTGGGATTTCAGCAGTCGAAAACTGGCTGAAACGAAGCTGCCTTTTCCGGTATGCCTCTCGATAAAACCCTCCGCATGCAGGCGGGTGTAGGCAGCTTCGATGGTATCCCTGGAGACATCAAGCGATGTTGCCAGTGCGCGTGAGGCAGGAAGCGCCTTACCATTGGATAATACCCCCTCCAGTATTAACGTCCGTATGGCTCTCTGGATCCTTTCATGAAGCGGTAGTGACCCGTTAGCAGGATCAATCATCCACGCCTTCACCGTTTCAAGTTGCGCGTGCTTAAACATTGTTCTCCCCCCACCATGACTCTTTTCCTCATCCAGTCTAAAACAAGAGCGTCTGATGCCATACCGTTAATTGGTCTGGTTTGATTGTGTAAATTGGTGGGGCTAAACCTGCCATTCAACTTTTATACTTATCCCGCTGGCATGAACGGGTGAGGCAGCGGCTGAGTGCAGGGTCGTTCCCTGAAATCAGGATCTTAAGGTAGGCACTTTCACCCTGCCTGTTGTACTGGAACATTGCGACCGTGCGACATTGCCTGGCCACAGACGAAGATGCTCTGCAACTAACCCGTTGGCATACCAGGCGTTAATGGCAGAGTTTGCTATTTTCCTGCGCCAGCACAGAACACAATTTATTAAGAAAAACACAAGAGGTTATAAATATGAATAATGAAATTATTATTGAAGCTGCCAGCGCCACTGATTATGAAGACTGGTTGCCACTGTGGAAAAAATATCAGCAGTTTTACAACGTTGATATTTCTGATGCTGTCACTGAACGTACCTGGCAACGTTTTTTCAGCCCACTTGAGCCCGTTTTCTGCGTAGTAGCAAAACATAATGGAGCTGTCGTAGGGTTTGCTCATTATCTTTTTCACCGCTCAACCTGGGCTGACAGTGATTACTGTTATCTGGAGGATTTATATGTCTGCGAAACACTTCGCGGTAAACAGATTGGCAAACAATTAATTGAATATGTGCAGAAGGAAGCCAGAAAACGTCATTCCAGTCATCTTTACTGGCATACCCATGAAGCCAATTACCGTGGACAACGGTTATATGACTGGGTTGCGAAAAAAAGTGGAATGATTGAATACCGGATGCAGGTCAGATAATTCTCTTATGTAGTAAAAGAAAAGGCTGTTATTCCCTGTTAGCTAAATCAGCCACTTTTCATTTGTGATGCAATTTATTATCTGTTATGGCAATTTGTCTGCATAAGAATTTAGCAGATGCCGAGGTTCATTATGTTCAGGCTACTGGATAACGTAACGCTACAACTCAGGGACGCCCCCACGCCGAAAGCCGTGGGGAAATATGAAGTCCTGATGGCCGGAAAAGGGACGGGCATTATGCTTCCTGTTCAGGTTATAGAGGCGTCGGTTATGGTGGACGATAAGCGGCTGCTGTTATTTCTTACTGATGACGTGCCCTTTGAAGAAATGCTTGAAATCGCACTGCTCGATGTGAATGACGGGGTGAAAGAAATAGTGACGCTGGGTGGAGCCTACCTGACAGGCACCTTTGCTGACCTGAACATTTATCCAAATGCAGTTGAGTTCAGCTTTATTGGCGATACAACATGGCGGGTTGAAATACCCGCGATGCCCTTCATGAAACTTCCATTCATCGGTGATCCACGGGGCGTGTCGCGATCGCCCGCCTGGAAGCATTACATTAAAATCAGCGCCAGCCCCGCACCAGCACGCTTCGACGGAAGCCGCTAATCCAGGTGTCATAATCTTCGCCAGGTTCAGTCTGTAGCCCTAAAAACCCTCGGAATGCTCCATTCAGCGTTAATGTAGCGACCAGACTGCATCATTTCTGCGGCTTTAGACGAGCATGGCTTTCGCGCTTGTTTTCCTGCCATAAAGAGTCCGTTATCATGCTCCCTGCGTATTTATGACACGAAATCCAGGCATACAGCAGATCAAATGAGACGGCGTGATACTTAATCAGAACAACAAACATCACGCACTCATTAAAATTTTAAAAACGGACATTACAAACCGATGAGCACATTAGAGAATTTCGACGCCCACACCCCCATGATGCAGCAGTATCTCAAGCTGAAGGCTCAGCATCCTGAGATTTTACTGTTCTATCGGATGGGCGATTTTTACGAACTGTTTTACGACGATGCTAAACGCGCTTCCCAGTTGATGGACATCTCGCTGACCAAACGCGGTGCTTCCGCGGGCGAGCCGATTCCGATGGCGGGTATCCCGCATCATGCGGTGGAAAACTACCTGGCGAAGCTGGTCAACCTTGGGGAGTCGGTCGCGATTTGCGAACAAATCGGCGATCCTGCCACCAGTAAAGGCCCGGTAGAACGCAAAGTGGTCCGCATCGTCACCCCCGGCACCATCAGTGATGAAGCACTGCTGCAGGAACGTCAGGATAATCTGCTCGCGGCCATCTGGCAGGACGGTAAAGGCTTCGGTTACGCCACTCTGGATATCAGCTCCGGACGTTTTCGCGTCAGCGAACCGGCTGACCGGGAAACCATGGCAGCAGAGCTCCAGCGCACCAACCCCGCAGAGCTGCTTTATGCGGAGGATTTTGCCGAAACGGCATTAATTGAAGGTCGGCGTGGGTTGCGCCGTCGCCCGCTGTGGGAGTTCGAAATTGATACCGCTCGTCAGCAGTTAAACTTACAGTTTGGCACGCGTGACCTGGTGGGATTTGGCGTAGAAAATGCGCCGCGCGGCCTCTGCGCGGCCGGCTGCCTTCTGCAGTATGTTAAAGATACGCAACGCACCTCCCTGCCCCACATTCGCTCAATCACCATGGAGCGCCAGCAGGACAGCATCATTATGGATGCAGCGACGCGTCGCAATCTGGAAATAACCCAGAACCTCGCGGGCGGTATCGAAAATACCCTTGCCTCGGTGCTGGACTGTACCGTGACACCAATGGGCAGCCGTATGCTAAAGCGCTGGCTGCACATGCCGGTGCGCGACAGCAAAACGCTACGTGAGCGGCAGCAGACCATCGGTGCCCTGCAGGAGAGTACCGGCGAGCTGCAACCGGTATTGCGTCAGGTGGGCGATTTAGAACGTATCCTGGCGCGTCTGGCGCTGCGTACCGCCCGGCCGCGGGATCTGGCCCGCATGCGTTATGCCTTCCAGCAACTACCGGAACTGCGTGCGCAGCTGGAACGCGTTGACAGCGCACCGGTGCAGCAGTTGCGTGAAAAAATGGGTGAATTTACCGAACTACGTGAACTCCTGGAACGCGCGATTATTGAGGCACCACCGGTCCTTGTGCGCGACGGTGGTGTCATTGCCCCCGGCTATAACGCCGAGCTTGATGAGTGGCGTAGCCTGGCGGATGGCGCGACCGATTATCTTGACCGACTCGAAATTCGTGAACGCGAGAAACTGGGGCTGGATACGCTCAAAGTGGGCTACAACGGCGTACACGGTTACTTTATTCAGATCAGTCGGGGCCAGAGCCATCTTGCCCCTATTCACTACGTCCGCCGCCAGACGCTGAAAAACGCCGAACGCTATATCATTCCTGAATTAAAAGAGTACGAAGACAAAGTTCTGACCTCAAAAGGCAAAGCGCTGGCGCTGGAAAAACAGCTTTATGATGAGTTGTTCGATCTGCTGTTGCCGCATCTCGAAGCGTTGCAGCAAAGCGCCACGGCGCTGGCAGAACTGGATGTGCTGGTCAACCTGGCGGAGCGAGCGGACACGCTTAACTACTGCTGCCCAACCTTTATCGACAAACCCGGCATTCGTATTGTTGAAGGGCGTCACCCGGTGGTGGAACAGGTCCTGAAAGAGCCGTTTATCGCCAATCCGCTCAGCCTCTCGCCCCAGCGCAGGATGCTGATTATTACCGGCCCAAACATGGGCGGTAAAAGTACCTATATGCGCCAGACGGCACTGATTGCGCTACTGGCCTATATCGGCAGCTACGTGCCGGCGCAGAAAGTAGAAATTGGCCCTATTGATCGCATCTTTACGCGCGTGGGCGCAGCGGACGATCTGGCGAGCGGTCGTTCAACCTTCATGGTGGAAATGACCGAAACCGCCAATATTCTGCATAACGCCACCGAGCATAGCCTGGTGCTGATGGATGAGATCGGGCGCGGTACCTCGACCTACGACGGCCTGTCGCTGGCATGGGCGTGTGCGGAAAATCTGGCCAATAAAATCAAAGCGCTGACGCTATTTGCGACCCACTACTTCGAGCTGACCCAACTGCCGGAAAAAATGGAAGGCGTGGCCAATGTCCATCTTGATGCCCTTGAGCATGGCGATACTATTGCCTTTATGCACAGTGTACAGGACGGTGCCGCCAGCAAAAGCTACGGGCTTGCCGTTGCCGCCCTGGCTGGCGTACCGAAAGAGGTCATTAAGCGGGCACGCGGGAAATTGCGCGAACTTGAAAGTCTCTCTCCGGGCGCTGGCGCGACGCAAATTGATGGCACCCAGATGTCTTTACTCGCAACGCCTGAGGAGACCAGTCCTGCCCTTGAAGCACTGGAAAACCTTGATCCTGACACTTTAACGCCCCGCCAGGCGCTGGAGTGGATTTACCGACTGAAAAACCTGCTCTAACCCTCAGGCCCGCACAAGCGCTGCGGGCCGCACTCCCCGGAATAAATTTCACGAATGCCAGGCAAGCCTGTGTTCGGCTTCTATACTTTTTAATTCTCTCAATTTTTTTCTCTCAATAATGAAAGGAACGATGCGATGGCAATTCAAAAGAAAGGACAGGCTCACTGGGCAGGCGATCTTAAACGTGGCAAAGGGACCGTTTCAACTGAGAGCGGCGCGCTGAAAGAACTGCCTTATGGCTTTAACACACGCTTTGAAGGCACGCCGGGGACTAACCCGGAAGAGCTGATTGGTGCGGCACATGCTGCCTGCTTCTCAATGGCGCTCTCCATGATCCTGGGCGAAGTGGGCTATACGGCCGACAGTATCGACACTACGGCAACCGTTACCCTTGATCAGGTAGACGGCGGCTTTGCCATTACCAAAATCGCACTGAAAAGTGCCGTCAAAGTGCCAGGTGCCGACGCAGCCAAATTTGATGAAGCCATTCAGAAAGCCAAAGCCGGTTGTCCGGTATCCAAAGTGCTGAATGCCGATATCTCGCTGGAATACACCCTTAACTAACCACCGTTGAGTGCACAAACCGCCCGCAGTGGGCGGTTTTTTTTGGCCGGGTACTCAGCTCTTATCTTTCGAGTCAGCGGGGTAAACTGCCCTCGCTCCGCTTCACTCAGTCGTCCGGGGAGGGTATTTCAGTGTCAGCCCTGCCTGTACAGCTGGCGTAATGCCGGGCCGCTAAGACTTAGCATAACTTTATCCCGAGGCTTTCAGATGCAGGAAGGGACTCATGATGCCCCGCAGGAGCCTGCCATTTCGCCTTTGCTGGCGAAAGCAAACCGGTAGCAGTGACTAAAAGAGATAAAAAAAGCCGGTCAGGTGACCGGCTTTTTCGTGTTCAGGACTTATTCGCGGAACAGCGCTTCAATATTCAGCCCCTGTGCCTGCAGAATTTCACGCAGACGACGCAGACCTTCAACCTGAATCTGACGAACGCGTTCACGGGTCAGACCGATTTCACGACCCACATCTTCGAGGGTTGCGGCTTCATAACCGAGCAGACCAAAACGACGTGCCAGTACCTCACGCTGTTTAGCGTTCAGTTCAAACAACCACTTAACGATGCTTTGCTTCATATCATCGTCCTGCGTGGTGTCTTCAGGACCGTTGTCTTTTTCGTCTGCCAGGATGTCCAGCAGCGCTTTTTCGGAATCGCCGCCCAACGGAGTATCAACAGAAGTGATACGTTCGTTCAGGCGCAGCATACGACTCACGTCATCAACGGGTTTATCCAGCTGCTCTGCGATTTCTTCGGCGCTCGGTTCGTGGTCCAGTTTATGGGACAACTCACGCGCGGTACGCAGATAGACATTCAGCTCTTTAACAATGTGAATCGGCAAACGAATGGTACGGGTTTGATTCATGATCGCCCGTTCGATGGTTTGACGAATCCACCAGGTCGCATACGTTGAGAAACGGAACCCACGTTCAGGGTCAAACTTCTCGACAGCACGGATGAGACCCAAATTCCCCTCTTCGATCAGATCCAGCAGCGCAAGGCCACGGTTGCTGTATCGACGGGCAATTTTCACCACCAGACGCAGGTTACTTTCAATCATGCGGCGGCGGGATGCAACGTCACCACGCAATGCGCGGCGTGCAAAATAAACTTCTTCTTCGGCCGTCAGTAATGGGGAGTAACCAATTTCCCCAAGATAGAGTTGAGTTGCATCCAGCACACGCTGGGTAGCCCCCTGAGATAACAACTCCTCTTCGGCCACGTCGTTATCACTGGGTTCCTCTTCTACTAAGGCCTTCTCGTCGAAAACCTCTGCTCCGTTTTCATCAAATTCCGCATCTTCATTTAAATCATGAACTTTCAGCGTATTCTGAGTCATAAGGTGGCTCCTACCCGTGATCCCTTGACAAAGCACTTAGGCTTTCCGGTTTTGTATGTTGCAGCGACATCTGCGTGCTGCAACAACGAAAGAGGAAGGCTTCACTACTTTGCCGAATTATCGCTGCGGCAAATAACGCAGCGGGTTTACGGATTTCCCCTTGTAACGAATTTCAAAATGCAACCGTGTGGAACTGGTTCCGGAGCTACCCATGGTAGCTATTTTCTGCCCCGCCTTGATTTCTTGTTGTTCCCGGACCAGCATCGTATCGTTATGGGCGTAGGCACTCAGGTAATCATCGTTGTGTTTGATGATAATAAGATTACCGTAACCACGCAGTGCATTACCGGCATATACCACGCGACCATCTGCGGTCGCGACAATAGCCTGTCCTTTACTACCTGCGATATCGACCCCTTTATTACCACCTTCGGTGGCAGAGAAGTTGTCGATGACCTTGCCCTCAGTCGGCCAGCGCCACGTTGAAATCGGCGCGCTGTTTGACGTGCTGCTAACAGTCGGTTCGGTTGTACTAACTTGTGGAGCCGTAACAGGCGCTGTGACAGGGGTCGCAGGCTTATTGTTCGGCAACATCTTGTTAGCACTTTGTTCACCTGAGTCCTCAGAATACGTAATTGTCGGTTTGGACGCAACAGCCACGGTTGAATTTTGTGCAGGCTTTGTGATGATTCCTTGAGCAGATGCATCAGCCTGAGTTATAGCATTTCCGCCAGTGATTGGTGTGCCGGAAGCATTTCCAACCTGAAGCGTTTGCCCAACATTCAAGCTATACGGGGCCGCAACGTGGTTTCGCTGCGCCAAATCCCTGAAATCGTTCCCGGTGATCCAGGCGATATAAAAGAGCGTATCCCCGCGTTTTACCGTGTAAGTGCTGCCGCCAGTATAACTACCTTTCGGAATATTCCCGTACTTCCGGTTATAAACTATACGACCATTTGCGGTCTCAACAGGTTGTTGAACGACGGGCTGCACAGCGGCTGTTTGATTTGTTGGCTGAATATTTGGCTGCTGTACCGGTTGGATCTGTGGCTGCGACTGGCTGCTTGTCATGGGTGGCGGCGTGATTAACATTCCGGAACCGTTGCTGGAACCGTTGTCGCCGCCTACGGAACTGACTGGCGCAGGCGCATTGTTGGAGCTTGTACAACCCGCAAGCCAGAGTGAAACCAGTGACAGTGCCGCCACACGACGTACGGTGAATTTTGGGCTTCCCGCGCTCATTTATCCCCCAGGAATGTATTAGTTACCAATGACTTAAACACCGTGAAACCGCGGTGCGCAAATTTGCTCACCATACGCTGATAAAGCATGATTAACCCAGGAAAAATCTGTTTCTCAGGCCAGTTCACCCTTTACCAGAGGCACAAAACGCACGGCTTCGACAGTATCGATGATAAATTCGTCTCCCCGCCGACGAACACGCTTAAGTTGCTGATGTTCATCGCCCACAGGTAAAACGAGAATGCCGCCTTCATCCAGTTGCGACATGAGCGCCGTCGGAATTTCTAACGGCGCAGCCGTCACAATAATAGCGTCAAACGGGGCGCGTGCCTGCCAACCCTGCCAGCCATCACCATGACGTGTTGAAACATTATGTAAATCAAGTTGTTTGAGACGGCGGCGCGCCTGCCATTGCAAACTTTTAATACGCTCGACGGTACACACATGGTGCACAAGGTGCGCCAGTATTGCGGTCTGGTAACCGGAACCTGTGCCAATTTCCAGTACGCGCGACTGCGGAGTGAGCTCCAGCAACGCGGTCATTCTGGCAACCATATAGGGCTGAGAAATGGTTTGGCCCTGCCCTATCGGCAAGGCTACGTTTTCCCATGCCTGGAGTTCAAACGCTTCATCAATAAACTTTTCGCGCGGTACCTGCGCGATAGCTTCCAGGACATGCTCATCCGCGATGCCCAGTGTACGTAACTGATTGAGAAGCGTTTGTATGCGTTTACTCACCATTGCGTGGTGACTCCGGCACGTTCAAGCCACCCCGAAAGCACATCCTGCGCACTGTAGGCGGTGAGATCGACCTGCAGCGGCGTCACCGAGACATAACCTTCATCAACGGCGGCAAAATCGGTATCCGGCCCGGCGTCGTACTTCTCGCCCGGTGGACCAATCCAGTACAGCGTATTACCCCGCGGGTCCTGCTGCGGAATGACCTGATCGGCCGGATGCCGGCTTCCACAACGGGTAACACGAATGCCTTTGATTTCATCAAGCGGCAGATCGGGAACATTGATATTCAGGATGCGCCCCGTGCGCAGAGGCTCACGCGACAACCCGCGTAAAAGAGAGCAGGTTACCGCTGCTGCCGTGTCATAATGTTTGTGGCCATTTAACGACACGGCCAGCGCAGGAAAGCCCAGGTGACGCCCTTCCATAGCCGCAGCAACGGTGCCGCTGTAGATGACATCATCGCCCAGATTCGGGCCGGCATTAATACCAGACACCACCACATCCGGGCGCGGTCGCATCAGTGCGTTAACCCCCAGAAAGACACAGTCGGTTGGGGTGCCCATCTGCACCGCGATATCGCCATTTTCAAATGCAAAGGTACGAAGAGAGGATTCCAGCGTCAGTGAATTCGAAGCACCACTGCGGTTACGATCGGGAGCGACGACCTGAACATCAGCAAATTCCCGAAGGGCTTTTGCCAGCGTCTGAATACCCGGCGCGTGGATACCGTCATCGTTACTCAGCAATATTCGCATAATCACCCGTATTGATAATTTCCCTTACCACACTGGTAGCAAAGCTTCCCGCAGGCAGCCAGAAACGCACCTCAACGGTTACGTCATCCCACCAGTTCCAGCTCATCCGCTGCGGAAAAAGACGCATTGCGCGGCGAGCCGCTTCCACCTTTTCACGCACCAGCAAATGTTGTAATTCCGGCGCATCTGCCACGGCGGCCTGCTCGAATGCCAGCGCATCGCCTTGCGGTCCCCATTCGCCACTGCCCGGCAGTGCAGCCGTTATCATTAATTCTTTTGCATCCACACGCGCCTGCAGCGCTTCGCGCTCGTCAGCCGTTGCCACAAACCAGCTTCCGCGTCCCGCTAATTGTAGCGCATCGCCGTCAACAACTTGATTAAAGTCCGGTTTTTTCAAACGCTCGTGGACTATCTGATTAAACAACGCGCTACGCGCCGCCGACAACCAGAAACTGCGTTTATTGCGATCGCGAACCGGGGCATCGCTTTGTGCCCAGCGCTGCGCACCCAGCAGGTTACTGCCGCCCAGGCCAAAACGCTGCGCGCCGAAGTAGTTCGGCACACCCTGCTCGCTAATAGCCTGCAGGCGCACCTCGACGTCGTGGCGATCGGTGATACCCCGCAGCACCAGCGTAAAGTTATTGCCTTTAAGCGCACCTGTACGCAGCTTACGCTTATGGCGTGCGTACTCCAGCACTTTGCACCCTTCCAGCTGGAACGCGCTCAGATCCGGCATTCCATTGCCCGGCACGCGGGCGCAAAGCCACTGTTCAGTAACGGCATGCTTATCTTTCTGACCCGCGAAGCTCACCTCGCGGGCGTGTATTTTAAGGAATTTTGCCAGCGCGTCGGCAACAAAACGGGTGTTGCAGCCGTTTTTCAGAATCCGCACCAGAATATGTTCACCCTCGCCGTCTGGTTCGAAGCCTAAGTCTTCGATAACGACGAAATCTTCCGGATTAGCTTTCAACACCCCGTTGCCGGCAGGTTTGCCATGCAGGTATGTCAGTTGCTCAAAATCGGTCATTTTCCCGCCTTATGCAGAAGAGCCACCGCTTCGCAGGCGATGCCTTCACCACGCCCGGTAAAACCGAGTTTTTCAGTAGTAGTGGCTTTCACGTTAACGTCATCCATATGGCACCCCAGATCTTCTGCAATGAAGACGCGCATCTGCGGGATATGCGGCAACATTTTAGGCGCCTGGGCAATGATGGTGACGTCGACATTGCCAAGCTGGTAGCCTTTGGCCTGGATACGGCGCCAGGCTTCACGCAGCAACTCACGGCTGTCTGCGCCTTTGAACGCGGGATCGGTATCCGGGAAGAGTTTACCGATGTCGCCGAGTGCCGCTGCACCCAGCAGAGCATCGGTCAGCGCATGCAGGGCAACGTCACCATCTGAGTGTGCCAGCAACCCTTTTTCCCAGGGAATGCGCACGCCGCCAATAATGATGGGGCCTTCGCCGCCGAAGGCGTGTACGTCAAAACCGTGTCCAATGCGCATTATGCTTTCTCCTGGTATTGGGAATGGGTGAGGTAAAACTCAGCAAGTTGTAAATCTTCCGGCCGGGTGACTTTTATATTATCCGCCCGACCCACCACCAGCTCGGGGTGATAGCCGCAGAACTCCAGCGCCGAAGCTTCATCGGTAATGGTCGCGCCTTCGTGAAGGGCCCGCGTGAGGCAGTCATGCAGGAGTTCATGGGGGAAAAACTGTGGCGTGAGCGCATGCCATAAATCGTTACGATCAACAGTGTGTGCAATAGCGCGCTTGCCGGGTTCAGCACGTTTCATGGTGTCACGTACGGGGGCCGCAAGAATACCGCCTACCCGGCTGGTTTCGCTCAGTTGCAGCAGTCGGTTTAAGTCATCCTGATGCAAACAGGGGCGCGCGGCATCGTGCACCAGAACCCAGGGCGCACCTTGTGCCGCTTTCAGACCTGCCAGGACGGAGTCGGCACGCTCGGCGCCGCCATCCACCACAGTGACGGCGGGATGATGTGCGAGAGGAAGCTGAGCAAAACGCGCGTCACCTGGTGTGACGGCAATGAACACACGTTTAACGCGTGGATGCGCCAGCAGCGCCGCCACGGCATGTTCGAGGATCGTTTTATCGCCAATAGAGAGATATTGTTTGGGACATTCCGTTTGCATGCGGCGGCCAAATCCTGCGGCCGGCACCACGGCATAAACGTCCGGAAGGATTGCTGCCATGTCATTAACCCGGGATTGTTTATCGATTATTTTGCGTATTTTGTCTGTTTTGCACTGACCCCTGAGCGCGTTTAGACGCGTCTGGCACCAGACGATAGAACGTTTCGCCCGGTCTGGTCATGGTTAATTCATTGCGTGCGCGCTCCTCAATTGCCTCCTGCCCGCCATTGAGGTCATCAATTTCGGCAAAGAGTTGATCGTTTCGCGCTTTAAGTTTGGCGTTCGTTGCCTGCTGAACCGCAACGTCGTCATTTACACGACCATAATCATGAAGGCCGTTTTTGCCGAACCACAGCGAGTACTGCAGCCAGACAAGCAAAGCCAGCAACAGCAGCGTTAATTTACCCATCCTGCCCCCTGAAAAACGGCCTCATCATCCCATAACTTTTTCTCAGACTCCACACCGGGGCCGGGTGATACAGGATCACCGCGTCAGAATGTAGCATATTTGCCCGTCTTACCGAAGGTTTGTCCCCGCCGGACACATTGTCTTAACCTGCGTTACGGTTTGAAGTATGGATGGGTTTAGCCCATCAGCCACATAAACAAGCCACCAAACATGGCCACGACCATCAGCAGTGTCGAGACGATGCTATACAGCAGCTTTCCATCAAGCAGAGAATGCAGGGCAATGCCTACCACGACAGCGACAGGCATCAGTGCGAGGAAAAAGGGCCACGTATACAAGAAGAAGAACAGCGTATTCGGGCCATAGAGCAGAAACGGAATTGACAGCGCCAGCAGCCATGCGACAAAACCCACGATGGCCCCAGGGAAGGACCAGGTGGTTTCATCGCTGGTCGTTAAGTTCTCCGACCCTGAAATGGTGATGTTCTGACTGTTGCGCATATCGGACCCCATAGCCTTTTCGGCTGGCAAAACCGGGATACCCTTCAGGCATCGGTATCCACGGTGCTGTCTTAGGATCTGATAATATCGTCCCGTCTCATGAGGTCTAATAATTGACTCACTAAATTTGTTACTAATTGTTCACCTTCAAGGTGAACTTCTGGTGATTCAGGCGCTTCGTAAACCGCGTCAATGCCGGTAAAGTTTCGCAGTTCACCAGCGCGCGCTTTTTTATAGAGTCCTTTTGGGTCCCGCGCTTCACAAATGGCCAATGGGGTATCGACGAAAACCTCGATAAACCGCCCTTCCCCCAGACGCTCGCGCACCGTCTGCCGCTCCGCCCGATGAGGTGAAATAAAGGCGGTCAGGACAACCAGCCCTGCATCGACCATCAGGCGTGCCACTTCCCCCACCCGACGGATATTTTCTTTACGGTCATCATCGCTAAACCCAAGGTCACTGCACAGGCCGTGGCGGACATTGTCACCGTCCAGCAGATAGGTACTCACACCCAGCTTATGCAATGCCGCTTCCAGCGCACCGGCGACGGTAGATTTACCGGAGCCAGACAGCCCGGTAAACCACAGCACCACGCCACGGTGACCGTGGAGAGTTTCGCGTTGCTGCGCCGTCACCGGATGGTCATGCCAGACGACATTTTCGTCATGCTGCGCCATTACTTGCCTCCGAGCAGGTCGCGCGCACCCCAGTGCGGGAAATGCTTACGGACAAGCTGATTCAGCTCCAGCTCAAAGGCGCTGAACGACGAAGGAGCGGCGTTGTCATGATGATGCACCTCGCGCACCATACCGGCCCCTACGGTGACGTTGCTTAAGCGATCGATAAAGATCAGGCCGCCGGTCACCGGGTTTTCCTGGTAAGGATCCAGGGTCAAGGGCTCATCAAACGTCAGATCCACCAGCCCGATACCGTTGAGCGGCAGGTTGTCGACTTCACGTTGATGCAGATTATTGATATCGACCTGGTACTGGATCGCATCCACACGGGCGCGGGTCTTCTTACCGGCGATTTTGATGTCATAGCTCTGGCCTGGCGTTAAAGGCTGTTCCGCCATCCACACCACATCAAGCGACGCGTGTTGTACGGAAGGAACCGTTTCGCTGGCGTCCAGAATCAGGTCACCACGGCTGATGTCGATTTCATCTTTCAGCACCAGGGTAATGGCCTCCCCCGCATGGGCTTCTTGTAAATCACCATCGAAGGTCACAATACGTGCAACGGTAGACTCCACGCCTGACGGCAATACTTTTATACGTTGCCCCACGGACACAGCACCGGATGCCAGCGTGCCGGAAAAGCCACGGAAATCCAGGTTCGGGCGGTTTACATACTGCACCGGGAAGCGCATCGGCTGCGTCTCAACCACGCGGTGAATAGCCACGGTTTCCAGTACTTCAAGCAACGTAGGGCCGCTATACCAGGGGAGTTTTGCGCTCTGGGAGGCCACGTTATCGCCTTCCAGCGCGGAAAGCGGCACAAAGCGAATATCCAGATTGCCCGGCAGCTGTTCAGCAAAGGTCAGGTAATCCTGACGAATCGACTCGAACGTCTCTTCACTAAAGCCAACCAGATCCATTTTGTTCACTGCCACCACCAGGTGCTTAATACCCAGTAACGTGGAGATAAAGCTATGACGGCGGGTCTGATCCAGTACCCCTTTACGGGCGTCAATCAACAGGATGGCCAGATCGCAGGTCGAGGCCCCGGTCGCCATGTTGCGGGTATACTGCTCATGGCCAGGGGTATCCGCAATAATAAATTTACGTTTTTCGGTGGAGAAGTAGCGATACGCCACATCAATGGTAATGCCCTGCTCACGCTCGGCCTGGAGGCCATCCACCAGCAGCGCCAGATCGAGTTTTTCCCCCTGCGTCCCGTGACGCTTACTGTCGTTATGCAGAGTGGAGAGCTGATCTTCATAAATCTGACGGGTGTCGTGCAGCAGGCGACCAATCAGGGTGCTTTTACCGTCGTCGACGCTGCCGCAGGTCAGAAAACGCAGCAGGCTTTTATGCTGTTGTGCATGCAGGTAGGCTTCAACGCCGCCTTCATCGGCAATTTGTTGGGCGATAGTGGTATTCATGGCGGCTCCTTAGAAGTATCCCTGACGTTTTTTCAGCTCCATGGAGCCTGCCTGATCGCGGTCAATGACGCGACCCTGACGTTCACTGGTGGTGGAGACCAGCATCTCTTCGATGATCTCCGGCAGCGTCTGCGCCCCGGACTCCACCGCACCGGTCAGCGGCCAGCAGCCAAGGGTACGAAAACGCACCATCTGTTTTTTGATCACCTCACCTGGTTGCAAATCAATACGATCGTCATCGATCATCATCAGCATGCCATCGCGCTCCAGGACCGGGCGCTCTGCGGCCAGGTACAGCGGAACGATTTCAATATTTTCGAGGTAGATGTACTGCCAGATATCCAGCTCGGTCCAGTTGGAGAGCGGGAAAACGCGGATGCTTTCGCCTTTATTAATCTGGCCGTTATAGTTGTGCCACAGCTCCGGGCGCTGGTTTTTCGGGTCCCAGCGGTGGAAACGATCGCGGAAGGAGTAAATACGCTCTTTCGCGCGCGACTTCTCTTCATCACGGCGTGCACCGCCGAAGGCTGCGTCAAAACCGTATTTGTTCAGCGCCTGCTTCAGCCCTTCGGTTTTCATGATATCGGTATGCTTAGCGCTGCCGTGCACGAACGGGTTAATACCCATCGCCACCCCTTCCGGGTTTTTATGCACCAACAGCTCGCAGCCATAGGCCTTCGCCGTACGGTCACGGAACTCATACATCTCACGGAACTTCCAGCCGGTGTCCACATGCAGCAGTGGGAAAGGTAGCGTACCCGGATAAAACGCCTTACGCGCCAGGTGCAGCATCACGCTGGAGTCTTTGCCGATGGAGTACATCATCACCGGATTGGAAAATTCGGCGGCCACCTCGCGAATGATATGGATGCTTTCTGCTTCCAGTTGTCGCAGGTGAGTGAGTCGTTTTTGGTCCATAACCGTTCCTTAAGCCAGATTCACCACGGAGGCATCAAACGCGTCCGGGCCTGTCGAGTGTTGAAACCAGGCGAGTTGATGATGCAATTGTACAACCTCTCCCACCACTAACAGGGCAGGCATCGGCGCATCTTTCGCCAGTTCTTCAAGTTGTTGTAATGTGCCGGTTCTGACCTGCTGGTCAGCCCGTGTGCCGCGAGAAATCACTGCAACAGCGGTGCTGGCATCGCGACCATGCGCAATCAGCTGCTCGGCGATCTCTGCAGCCTTCATTGTGCCCATATATATCGCCAGCGTCTGGCGGCTCTGCGCCAGTTGTGCCCAGTCGAACGGCGTGCTGTCCGCTTTGTAGTGGCCGGTCACAAAGGTGGCGCTCTGAGCAAAATCGCGATGCGTTAACGGAATGCCTGCATAAGCCGTTGCGCCCGAGGCTGCCGTCACGCCTGGCACCACCTGGAAGGGAATGCCCGCCGCCGCCGCGGCCTGCAGTTCTTCGCCCCCACGGCCGAAAATAAAGGGGTCGCCCCCCTTCAGGCGCACGACGGTTTTACCCGCCTGTGCGGCTTCGACCATCATGCGGTTAGTGTCGTGCTGCGCAACCAGGTGCGATCCCGCGCGTTTGCCAACGCTTATCAGCTCCGCATCCCGGCGGACCAGCTCCAGAACGCCTTCGGTGACCAGGTGGTCATAGAAGACCACATCAGCCTGCTGCATGACCTGCAAACCGCGCAGGGTCAGTAAACCGGCATCACCAGGCCCTGCTCCCACCAGAATAATTTCGCCCTGGCTGCTGCCAGGTTTCGCCAGCTCATCCGCCAGTGCCTGTTCCGCCTCCGACTCTTTACCTGCCGCCATCAGGCTGGCAAAACGTCCCCGAAAAGCGACATCCCAGAAACGGCGGCGTTCATCGGTGGTTTTCCGGTACGCTTTAATACGGTTACGCCAGCGGCCTGCAACTTCAGCCATACGACCCAGGTTTGCCGGCAGCAACGCTTCAATCTTTTCCCGCAGCAGACGTGCCAGCACCGGCGCATTACCGCCAGAGGAGATGGCCACCAGCAGCGGGGCACGATCGACAATGGAAGGAAAGATAAACGAGCACAGCGGCTGATCGTCGACCACGTTAACCAGCCGGTGACGTGCGTTGGCCGCGTCGAATACCCGACGATTAAGCGCCGCATCGTCAGTTGCCGCAATCACCAGAAAAACAGCATCAAGCTGAGAGTCGTCAAAGTGGCGTGCGATGCATTTAATCTGTTGTTGGTCAGCCAGACGCTGAAGCGATGGCTCAAGTGCTTCTGCCACCACCTGTACCTGCGCCCCCGCCTTGCGTAAGAAAGTAATTTTCCGCGCGGCGATCTCTCCCCCCCCAATCACCAGCACGGGACGGTCTTTCACAGCAGCAAACAAAGGCAGGTAATCCACAGGCGTTGACTCACTCATCAGCAGGAATAGTGGGACTATAGGGGGAGCCCTCAGGCGAATGAAATTACGAATTGGAATGAGTAGTTCCGCAAAGGAATAACGCGCTGGCAATGGTCATATCAAAAAGTGCTTAAGGCCCCGGTTTTCGCAACCTTGCGAAGAAATGAAATTGTGTAATCGGGGTCACAGTTTCATACTAAGCGCGGTAAAAATTTAGCATCAAAAAGGACTCCCTATGTTTTCCGCATTGCGCCACCGTACCGCTGCCCTGGCGCTCGGCGTATGCTTTATTCTCCCTGCTCAGGCAAGAGCCCCCCATCCTGGCGAATTTGCAAGCACTCAGGCGCGCCATATTGCTACCTATTTTCCTGGCCGGATGACCGGTACTCCGGCAGAGATGCTCTCTGCCGATTACCTGCGCCAGCAGTTTGCCCGGATGGGCTATAAAAGTGACATTCGTAAATTTAACAGCCGCTATACGTGGACGGCGCAGGATAACCAGCAGAACTGGCAGAACGTTACCGGCAGTACGGTGATTGCCGCCCACGAAGGTAAGCATCCGCAACAGATCATCATCATGGCGCATCTGGACACCTATGCCCCTCGCAGCGAGGCAGATATCGACCATAATCTGGGCGGACTGAGCCTGCAGGGTATTGATGACAATGCGGCAGGACTGGGGGTGATGCTCGAACTGGCGGAACAATTGAAGTCCGTGCCAACGGATTACAGCATTCGTTTTATTGCCACCAGTGGTGAAGAGGAAGGAAGCCTCGGGGCGCAGAATGTCCTTAAGCGCATGAGTGAAGCCGAGAAGAAACATACCCTGCTGGTCATTAATCTCGATAATCTCGTGGTTGGGGACCATCTCTATTTTAATAGCGGGAAAAAAACCCCTGCCTCAGTACGTAAACTCACCCGCGACCGGGCACTGAGCATTGCCCGCAGTCTGGGGATCCCCGCCAGCACGAATCCTGGTAAACATCCTGACTACCCTAAGGGGACCAGCTGCTGTGGTGACGCAGAGGTCTTTGATAATGAAGGTATTCCGGTACTGTCAGTGGAGGCAACGAACTGGATGTTAGGCAAAAAAGATGGTTATCAGCAGCGGGCAAAATCCCGGGCTTTCCCCGACGGGGTAAGCTGGCATAGCGTTAAGCTCGATAACATTCAGCATATTGACCAGGCGCTTCCGGGGCGGATTGAACACCGCAGCCGCGATGTGATGCGCATTATGCTGCCGCTGGTAAGGGAACTGGCAAAGGCCACGAAAACATAAAGCGGCCGATAGGGTTAAAGAAGGGAGCACTGGCTCCCTTCTTCATCATTTGATGCCCATCGCCGCGTTTAACTGCTTCATGGCTTCCAGACCCTGTTTGCATCCAACATCCCGCTGCTCAGGCGGATAGCTTTCCAGCTGCTTTTTGGTTTCGGCAATCTGGGTTTTCAGCATATCAACCTGCGCTTTTGCCTCTTCGTGTTTTGAGGCCTCAGCGATGAAATTATCCACCGTCGCGAAGTATTGTTTGCATGTCTCCGTTTGTGCAAAAGAGGAGGCGCAAAGGCCCATCAGCAGTGCTGCCAGCACGATCTTTTTCATCATATTATCCCTGTTTGAAGTATTGAGGTGATGCCATCCCACATGGCGCGGGTACGATAGCAAAATCAGGCAGCGGGGAGAGGTCTGGAACCGGACTGGTTGGGGGAAGGAAGAAGGTTACTGCTGGGCTGAGGAATATATGAACCTGAGCGGCCAGCGTGATAAAGGCTGGTTTATTCCCGCTCGCGCGGGGAACACTCTTAAATTAATTCATTGATTTCTAATAAAAAAATATCACCCTTAAAATTCTACCAACTTTCCTATGTTTTTTAAGAATCTTAAGATATTGATTTTACTCACTATGTGAAATGGTGCCTGGCGCAATATCACCTTTCACCGTCAGAGCGCCCTGCCACAAATAAAAAAACGCCCGGTGGTTAGCCGGGCGCTTATTCCTATGACGCATCCACAATCTACAGTCAGCCTTCGTGCAGGCCGCACTCGCGTTTCAGGCCGAAGAAGCGGGTATCTTCCTCCGCCATGCCGGGTTCCCATTTACGGGTGGTATGGGTGTCGCCGACGGAGAGATAGCCTTCGTCCCACAACGGATGGTATTTCAGGCCGTGCTTTTGCAGGTACTGATAGACGGTACGGTTATCCCAGTCAATGATCGGCAGCACCTTAAAGACGCCACGCTGAAGGCCGAGCACCGACAGATTGGCGCGGCTCTCGGACTGTTCACGACGCAGGCCCGCAAACCAGGTTTGTGCCTTCAGTTCCTTCAGCGCACGGTTCATCGGCTCGACTTTGTTGATATCGTTGTATTTTTCAATTCCCTCAACACCCTGCTCCCACAACTTGCCATAACGCGCCTCCTGCCAGGCAGGAGTTTGCGGCGCACGGAAGATTTGCAGGTTCAGCTTGAGCTTGTCCGTCAGCTCATCAATAAAGCGATAGGTTTCCGGGAACAAATAGCCGGTATCCGTCAGGATAACCGGGATATCCGGGCAAAGCTGATTCACCAGATGCAGGCTCACCGCCGCCTGAATGCCGAAACTGGAGGAGAGCACATATTCACCCGGCAGATTTTCCAGTGCCCAGGCCACACGCTCCTCAGCGTTTTTAGCTTCCAGCTGAGCGTTAACATCTGCAAGCGCAAGCGCACTCTCCTCTTTGGACAACGCATTCAGAGCAGAGAGATCAAGTACGGACATAGGTTCCTCACTTATGAATTTATCCTCATCCTGCTTTTCCCTTAAAAGAGAGCAGGACGAGGCCAAATTAGCTTATTCCCAGAAATCACGGGCCGGGTCGAGCACCGGGCGGATAATGCCCGTGCGGACAGTAAAGTCACCAAAACCTTCCCCTGATTCACGCTCTTTTGCCCAGCGCCCCACTAGCTCATCCAGTGATGCGATAATTTCCGGCTCAGTGATGTTCTCTTTAAACATGCGCGGGATACGCGTTCCTATGCGGTTGCCGCCCAGGTGCAGGTTATAACGGCCCGGGGCTTTGCCCACCAGACCAACCTCCGCCAGCATGGCGCGACCACAGCCGTTGGGACAGCCCGTCACGCGGGTCACAATATGCTCATCCGCCACGCCGTGCTTCGCCATCACCTCTTCCACTTTATCGACGAAGGAGGGCAGGAAACGCTCCGCTTCGGCCATCGCTAACGGGCAGGTCGGGAAAGAGACGCAGGCCATTGAGTTTTCACGCTGCGGCGTGACGGCGTCCATCAGGCCGCTCTGCCGGGCGATTTTCTCAATGTCTGCCTTCTGGCTTTCCGGCACGCCCGCGATGATCAGATTCTGATTCGCGGTAATACGGAATTCGCCTTTATGGATCTTCGCGATCTCAAGCAGCCCCGTTTTTAGCGGCCGGCCGGGGTAATCCAGAATGCGTCCGTTTTCAATAAACAGCGTCAGATGCCATTTATTGTCGATCCCTTTCACCCAGCCAATGCGATCGCCTCGCCCGGTAAATTCATAAGCGCGGATCGGCTCAAACTTAATGCCCGCGCGGCGTTCCACTTCCGCTTTGAACGTCTCAACCCCGACGCGCTCAAGGGTATATTTGGTCTTGGCATTTTTACGATCGGTACGGTTACCCCAGTCACGCTGGGTGGTCACAACAGCTTCTGCAACGGCCAGCGTATGTTCAACCGGAATATAACCAAACTCACTCGCGGTACGGGCATAGGTTTTTTTATTACCGTGTTCAATGGAAAGCCCACCACCTACCAGCAGGTTAAAGCCCACCAGCTTGCCGTTTTCGGCGATCGCCACAAAGTTCATGTCGTTGGCGTGCAGATCGATATCGTTCTGCGGCGGGATCACCACGGTCGTCTTGAATTTACGCGGCAGATAGGTCTGACCGAGGATCGGCTCTTCGTCAGTAGTGGCGACTTTTTCCTGATCGAGCCAGATCTCTGCATAGGCGCGGGTGCGCGGCAAAAGATGCTCGGAGATCTTCTTCGCCCATTCGTAGGCTTCAGCGTGCAGCTCAGACTCGTACGGGTTAGAGGTGCAGAGCACGTTACGGTTCATGTCATTGGCGGTAGCCAGCGCGTCCAGCCCCACCGAGTGCAGCATCTGGTGCACCGGCTTGACGTTCTTCTTCAGAATGCCGTGGAACTGGAAAGTCTGACGGTTAGTCAGACGAATACTGCCGTAAATAGTGTTTTCTGCAGCAAACTTATCAATCGCCTGCCACTGATGGGTGGTGATCACCCCGCCCGGCAGGCGGCAGCGCAGCAGCATCGCGTGGCGCGGCTCCAGTTTCTGGGCCGCTCGCTCGGCGCGAATATCACGGTCGTCCTGCTGGTACATACCGTGAAAACGGATGAGCAGGAAGTTGTCGCCTTTGAAGCCGCCGGTCAGACCGTCATTCAAATCTTCCGCAATAGTACCGCGCAGATAATTACTCTCGATCTTCATGCGCTCGGCGTCTGCCAGCTTACCTTCGACCACTAAAGGTCCTGGATGTTTTTCGCTCATTAGTAGACATCTCGCTGATAACGGCGCTCAACGCGCAGCTCACTTAAATATTCGTCTGCTGCTTCAGCGTCCATCGCGCCAAATTCAGCAATCACGTCCAGTAAAGCCTGCTCAACGTCTTTCGCCATGCGATTGGCGTCGCCACAGACATAAATATGGGCACCGTCATTAATCCAGCGCCACAGTTCCGCGCCCTGCTGGCGCAGTTTGTCTTGTACGTATATTTTTTCTTTCTGGTCACGGGACCAGGCCAGATCGATACGGTTCAGCACGCCCTCTTTGACATAGCGCTGCCACTCGACCTGGTAGAGGAAATCTTCGGTGAAGTGCGGGTTGCCGAAGAACAACCAGTTTTTCCCCTCAGCCCCCTCTGCCGCACGTTGTTGCATAAAGGCGCGGAACGGCGCAATACCGGTGCCTGGCCCAATCATAATTACCGGGGTTTGTGGGTTGGCAGGCAGACGGAAGTTGTCGTTATGTTCGATGAACACCCGAACTTCGCCCTCTTCTTCCACGCGGTCAGCAAGGAAACTGGAGGCTCCACCCGCGCGAGCGCGGCCTTCCACGTCGTAGCGCACGACGCCCAGCGTCACATGCACTTCCGTTTCCACTTCCGCCTGGGATGAGGCAATAGAGTACAGACGCGGGGTGAGCGGACGCAGCAGGCCGGTCAGGGCCTCAGCATCAAGTTGCGCCGGGGAGAAGCGCACCATATCCACAATCGGCGTGGTAGCCGCATAATGTTGTAACTGAGCCTTATCGCCCACCAGCGGCAGCAGAGATTCACTGCGGGTCAGGGTAGCGTAGTTCTCTACGATATTGGCAGTGTTCACCGTCAGTTCGAAATGCCATTGCAACGCTTCCGCCAGCGGCAGCGTTTTGCCGTCGACCGTGACCTGCTCATCCCCTTTCAGCCAAAGCAGTTCTACAAGCTCTTTGACCAGCGCCGGATCGTTCTCGTACCACACGCCCAATGCATCACCTGGCTGGTAACGCAGGCCGGAATCGCCCAGATCGATTTCAAGGTGGCGAACATCTTTTTCTGAGTTACGCCCGGTAATTTTTTGATTAACAGAGAGCGTCGCCGTCAGCGGTTCTTCTTTTGTATATGGGCTGGTGAAGACCTCGTTTACCACACCGCTTGCTGTTACCGCAGCCTGGGCTGGGGTCTCTTCAGGCACACGCGCTTTCAATACCTCGACGATGCGGGCACGCCACTCTGCCGCGGCGGCCTGGTATTCAACGTCAGCATCAACGCGATCGAGCAGACGTTCAGCCCCGAGCTCAGCCAGCTTATTGTCAAAATCTTTGCCCACCTGGCAGAAGAATTCATAGGAGGTATCACCCAGACCAAAGACGGCAAAGGCCGCGCCATTCAGCTTCGGCGCTTTTTTCGAGAACAGGAACTTATGTAATGCGACAGCTTCTTCCGGTGCGTCGCCCTCACCCTGCGTCGAGGCCACCACCACCAGTAATTTTTCGTTGGCGATTTGTTTGAATTTATAGTCGCCCGCGCTTACCAGATTTACGTTGAGTTTTGCCGCGAGCAGATCATCGCGCAGCGCTTCTGCCACACGGCGCGCATTGCCTGTCTGAGAGGCTGAAATCACGGTAATAGTGGGTGTTTCAACAGCAGAGGCCGGTGCTGTCGCGCCAGCGCTGGCACCTGGCTGCTGGTTGAGTACGCCCCAGAAATAGCCAGAAACCCAGGCAAGCTGGGTGGGGGTGAGGTCGGTAGTGGCCGCCGTCAGGCGTGCCAGTTGCTCCGGGTTCAGCGGAAGCAAAGCGGAAGGTGGGACCTGAGTCGTCATGCGTCGTTATGTTCCAGTAAGCAAAGCTGTTTCCACGCCCTGTCAGCGCGATAAAAACAGAAGAGAAAGTAAGGTTAACGGCGGGGATAATAACAATTAAAGAAAGGTTGGAAATATCAAATAACCAAAAGAACTAACCTGTTTTAGTTATAGTTTTTAACAGTAAAACAGATTAAACAAGTGGTTGATATGTAAATAAAAGATCAAAGCAAACCACGGGTATAGCCGCTACAAACACTTTTAGCGGTTTTAGTTAATGCTAAAAAAGGTTATTCGGGCTACCATGCGGCGGTTTTTTTTCAGTCAGAGAGTAAATTATGTCTACCACCTTATTTAAAGATTTCATGTTTGAAGCCGCCCATCATTTGCCTCATGTCCCCGCCGGGCATAAGTGCGGTCGTCTTCATGGCCACTCGTTTATGGTGCGCCTGGAAATCACGGGCGAGGTGGATCCCCATACCGGCTGGATCATGGATTTTGCCGAGCTGAAAGCGGCCTTCAGGCCGACGTACGATCGCCTCGATCACTTTTACCTTAATGAGATTCCCGGCCTTGAAAATCCAACCAGCGAAGTGCTGGCAAAATGGATCTGGGATCAGGTTAAACCTGTCGTGCCGTTGCTGAGCGCCGTAACGATTAAAGAGACCTGTACGGCAGGTTGCATATATCGCGGAGAGTAGCCTTTCGGCTACGCCCTCCTCTTCTGCCTGGGCTGGGGCCCCCATACTTTTGTGAAGGTTCATCCCCGCTGGCGCGGGGAACACTTATCGAGCAACCAGCCATACTCGCCCCCCTGCGGTTTATCCCCGCTCGCGCGGGGAACACCCTAATCGCAACCTGTTGAATGATAAAAAGATTTATCAAGCGCAAAAATCTACCGATTTTTTGACACGTGTGAACAAAACTAACGTATTGATTATTATTGAAAATAAAAAACCATCCAGGCCCAAATCTTATTTCACCGACCATCGTACAAAAGCTAACAGAAGAGAAATAAAAAAGCGCCTTGCTATAACACAAGACGCTTTTTTAAGAGGTGTCGCACCAGACGCGAAAAATCAGGCGATATTGAGGTACTTGTGCGTCTGCATCGATAGCCGCCAGTTGCGAGCGATACAGGTTTCAATGCACAGACGTGTTGCATCCTCTTTCTGGCTGATAGGCTGCAAGGCAATCACCCGGTGTTTATCGTCTTTCAGTTGGGTCAGCAATTCATCCAGCGCCTCAATATCTCGCATACGCCCGACCGGGTGCTTAATTTCATCCGCGCGTTCCAGCGCCTGCTGGAGGATGTCATACCCGCCGCGCATATTCACTTTCGGCGACACGGTCACCCAGGTCGCATGCGAAGTACGTATCTCATGGGTGCCGCTGGTTTCAACCTGGCAGCTGAATCCGTGTTTTGTCAGAAGGTGGGTCAGGGGAATCAGATCATGAATGCAGGGTTCGCCGCCGGTAATCACCACATGGCGAGCCGTCCAGCCCTGACGCTCGATAATCGTCAGCAGGTCTTCGCTGGTTGCCGCGCCCCACTTATCGTTCTCTTTGGTTTTAGCCAGAATGCTGTAGAGGGAGATTTCCCGATCTTCAAGCTTATCCCAGGTGTGTTTGGTGTCGCACCAGGCGCAACCCACCGGGCATCCCTGTAAACGAATAAAAATGGCGGGGACGCCGGTAAAGTAACCCTCACCTTGCAGGGTCTGGAACATCTCATTAATCGGGTACTGCATAGTAAACTCTATTGATGGGGTGAATATAAATTATCGCAGATGTTGTGCATCAGGTCATGTGCGAGAGCTGCTTTCCTGCGCCCATAAAAAAACCCGCCGAAGCGGGTTTTATTTCTCAGGCAAGTCAGGCTTATGCCTGGCCTTTGATCTCTTTACGACCGTGGTACGGCGCTTGTTCACCCAGTGCTTCTTCGATACGAATCAGCTGGTTGTATTTAGCAACGCGGTCAGAACGGCTCATAGAACCAGTTTTGATCTGGCCTGCAGCGGTACCAACAGCAAGATCTGCGATGGTCGCGTCTTCAGTTTCGCCAGAACGGTGAGAGATAACAGCGGTGTAACCAGCATCTTTCGCCATTTTGATCGCAGCCAGAGTTTCGGTCAGAGAACCGATCTGGTTGAATTTGATCAGGATGGAGTTAACGATGCCTTTTTCGATACCTTCTTTCAGGATCTTGGTGTTGGTTACGAACAGATCGTCACCAACCAGCTGGATTTTGTCGCCCAGTACTTTGGTCTGGTAAGCGAAGCCAGCCCAGTCAGACTCGTCCAGGCCATCTTCGATGGAGACGATCGGGTACTGTTTGGTCAGATCTTCCAGGAAGTGAGTGAACTCTTCAGAGGTGAAGGCTTTGTTGCCTTCGCCAGCCAGAACATATTTACCATCTTTGTAGAATTCAGATGCTGCACAGTCCATCGCCAGTGTGATGTCAGTGCCAAGTTCGTAGCCAGCTGCTTTAACCGCTTCTGCGATTACAGCCAGTGCTTCAGCGTTGGAACCCAGGTTCGGCGCATAGCCACCTTCGTCACCCACTGCTGTGTTCATACCTTTGGATTTCAGAACTTTAGCCAGGTTATGGAACACTTCTGAACCCATACGTACGGCTTCTTTCAGGGATTTCGCGCCAACTGGCTGAATCATGAATTCCTGGATGTCGACGTTGTTGTCAGCGTGCTCACCACCGTTGATGATGTTCATCATCGGAACCGGCATAGAGTATTTGCCTGGCGTGCCGTTCAGTTCAGCGATGTGTGCGTACAGCGGCAGACCTTTGGACGCTGCAGCAGCTTTAGCCGCAGCCAGGGAAACGGCCAGAATGGCGTTTGCACCAAAGTTGGATTTGTTTTCAGTGCCATCGAGGTCGATCATGATCTTGTCGATGCCAGCCTGATCTTTTGCGTCTTTACCCAGGATAGCCTGAGCGATCGGACCATTGACCGCGCCAACAGCTTTCAGTACGCCTTTACCCAGGAAGCGAGATTTGTCGCCATCGCGCAGTTCCAGCGCTTCGCGGGAACCAGTAGAAGCACCTGACGGAGCGGCTGCCAGACCTACGAAACCACCTTCCAGGTGAACTTCAGCTTCAACAGTCGGGTTACCACGGGAGTCGATGATTTCACGACCGATGACTTTAACGATTTTGGACATTAGGATTTCCTCAGTACAAGTTAAACTAAAACTCCAGACAAACAATGCCCGCTCTTTCATTCTCCGCCCTACAACTGCGTTAGCCTGCTTGTTCACGCCGGTCACTTAGATTACTAAGCTCCCGGGGGTTCACTCACAGGCTGCCTTGTAGTAGAACGAATGCTAGTGGAGCGCCTTAAGAAGCATTGCCGTTCAAACTCTTACTTCGCCTGACGTTTCTGGAACTCACTGGCGGCTTTCACAAAACCAGCAAACAGTGGGTGCCCATCACGCGGCGTAGAAGTAAATTCCGGGTGGAACTGACAAGCGACAAACCACGGGTGGTTTGGCACTTCGATGATCTCGACCAACTGATCATCGCCGGAACGGCCTGCAACACGCAGACCCGCAGCTTCAATTTGTTTCAACAGCAGATTGTTGACTTCATAACGATGGCGATGACGTTCAACAATGGTAGGCGCGTCGTACAACCGACGGACCAGGCTGTCATCGCTGAGCTGGCATTGCTGCGCCCCAAGACGCATAGTGCCACCGAGATCGCTCTTCTCCGAACGTACTTCAATCTGGCCTTCTTCATCTCGCCATTCGGTAATGAGCGCCACAACCGGGTACTTACAGTCTGGCACAAATTCCGTTGAGTTGGCGTTATCCATGCCCGCAACGTGGCGAGCAAACTCGATGAGAGCCACCTGCATACCCAGGCAAATACCCAGATAAGGAATATTGTTTTCACGTGCATAGCGTGCGGTGGCGATCTTGCCCTCAACCCCACGGTAGCCGAAGCCGCCAGGGATCAGAATAGCATCCAGATCTTTCAGAATTTCTACACCACGGGTCTCAACATCCTGCGAATCAATCAGCTTGATGTTAACGGTCACGCGGTTTTTCAGGCCACCGTGTTTTAGTGCTTCAATTACGGACTTATAGGCGTCAGGCAGTTCAATGTACTTGCCGATCATACCAATAGTCACTTCCCCTGCCGGGTTCGCTTCTTCGTAAATCACCTGTTCCCATTCTGACAGGTTTGCTTCCGGACAGTTCAAGCTGAATCGTTTACAAATATAATCGTCCAGGCCCTGTGATTTCAACAGGCCCGGAATTTTATAAATGGAATCGACATCTTTCATTGAAATAACGGCTTTTTCAGGCACGTTACAGAACAATGCAATTTTCGCACGTTCATTGGCAGGCACCGCACGATCGGAGCGGCAAACCAGAATGTCTGGCTGAATACCGATAGAGAGCAGCTCTTTTACAGAGTGCTGAGTCGGTTTGGTTTTAACTTCACCCGCTGCGGCCATGTACGGCACCAGGGTCAGATGCATGAACAGCGCGTGCTCACGACCAATGTCGACCGCCAGCTGGCGAATGGCTTCAAGGAACGGCAGAGATTCGATATCACCGACGGTACCGCCAATCTCGACCAGCACGACGTCGTGACCTTCGCCACCCGCAATGATGCGCTCTTTAATGGCGTTAGTAATATGCGGAATGACCTGAACGGTCGCGCCAAGATAGTCGCCACGGCGCTCTTTGCGCAATACATCAGAATAGATACGACCTGTCGTGAAGTTGTTACGACGCGTCATCTTGGTACGGATAAAACGCTCATAGTGACCCAGGTCCAGATCGGTTTCAGCGCCGTCTTCAGTAACGAACACTTCCCCGTGTTGGATTGGGCTCATGGTACCTGGATCGACGTTGATATACGGATCCAGTTTCATCATGGTCACATTGAGGCCACGGGCTTCAAGAATGGCTGCGAGGGAGGCTGCGGCAATGCCTTTACCCAGAGAGGATACGACCCCGCCGGTCACAAAAATATAGTTCGTTGTCATGCTGAACCTGAGAAGTTAGGGTGAAACGATGGAATAACCAGGACGGGAAAGTAGTATACCCGAACACGACGAGCGCCACAAACTTTCATTCTCCGTCTCCTGTCTCAGCCAAAACTCGCAATGGGAGTGAGAAAATAGCCACTTTCGGCTAAATGTTTTTGACGCAAATCAAGCGCTTGTTATTTAAAAAATCACACAAATAGCGCTTGATCGCAGAAACTCGTTAGAGATCAGTTTCCTGGCGTTTTACTTCCTGCCAGACTTCTTCCATCGTTTCGAGATCAACCCCGGTCATTTCCAGACCACGTGCGGTCACGATTCTTTCCACTTCGCGGAAACGGCGCTCAAATTTCAGGTTGGCTTTTTGTAAGGCGACTTCGGCTTTTACCCCCAGGTGACGGGAAAGATTGACGGTTGCAAACAGTAAATCGCCCATCTCCTCTTCCAGTTTTTTCTCATCCACGACGGCCTGTTTTGCCTCATCCATCACTTCATCAATCTCTTCATAAACTTTATCCAGCACCGGCCCAAGCGTCGTCCAGTCAAAACCCACCGTAGAACAGCGTTTCTGGATTTTATGGGCACGCATTAACGCTGGCAGGCTATGAGGGATATCGTCCAGCGCTGAATGCTGAGATTTTTCGGCGCGTTCCGCTGATTTGATCGCTTCCCAGCGCGCCAGCACCTCGGTGCTGTTCCCGGCATGGGCGTTACCAAAAATATGCGGATGACGACGTTCCAGCTTGTCGCTTATCGCGGCACAGACATCATCAAAGTTAAACAGCGTCTTCTCCTGAGCCATCTGTGCATAGAACACGACCTGGAAGAGCAAATCACCCAGCTCACCACGCAGATCGTCAAAGTCTTCACGGGCGATAGCGTCCAGCACTTCGTAGGTCTCTTCGAGGGTGTAAGGCGCGATGGTGGCAAACGTCTGTTCTTTGTCCCACGGGCAGCCGTTTTCCGGGTCACGCAGACGCGCCATGATGCCGAGCAGGCGATCGATTTGGGTTTTATTGTTGGTAACAGTCATACAGCCTCTTCTCATTTCAACGTTCACTCATGATAACCTGTCAGCGGACAGCTTCCACCTCCATCCTATATTCGCCGAAGCAATAGCGCATTCAGGACTGCGAAAAGAATGGCGCCCAACTTGATCGTATCGTAATCAGCTATATCGTATGTTCTCAGTATCGCGTACCCATAACCGCGATAACACACCACGTCGTAGTACCCGATAATAATATGAATCGCACCGAAAAAATTTATTATTACAACAAATAAAAAACGAGATAGTCTATTTGAATAAACACAACTATGCAGACGATAGCACCCGATAAAAAAAACGATCCCAGCCAAATAATAAAGTACAACCGGAAGCCATGGTTTTGATAAGAAGATAACATCCTGCTCCATACTTAGTGCCTCAGGTCGTTTTCATTAAAAGCAGGCATCAATGATAAAACTGTCACTTCATCGCTACTGCTTGCAAGCATAAAGCCAAAGGCAATAACACCTGACTTCCGCTATAACCCCTCTTGTCCGATACACATTAATACGCATCGCAGAGGGGGCTGGGGTATTCTCAGAGACCACAAGATAGAAAGTTAAAACACCCTGCTGTTTAAACGTCATTCATAAATGACGTATTATCTCGATGAATGTTTTTTTCATCGCTTTTCTTACGAGCCGTAATGGACAATGAGTGCCAACGCTATTTATTAAAATTTAAATGTTTCAGAAATGAATATCGAGGATAGTTTAACGTTCAGAAGTGCAAAAGGGGACTACCGGATGGTAATTCAGAAATCAGCCCGCTATTAAGAAGAGGCCATTGAACAACGTTCAATGGCCTTACGCTTTTATCAACCACCATGCAGTCGACGGGCGTCAATCACATCCGGCACCTGGTTCAGTTTACTGAGCACGCGGCCCAGTACCTGCAGGTTGTAGATTTCGATATTCATATCGATGGTGGCGAGCTGCTGTCTGGTGTCACTGCGGCTGGCAACGCCCAGCACATTTACCTTCTCGTTGGCGAGAATGGTGGTGATATCACGAAGCAGGCCGCTACGATCATTGGCGGTGACACGTACCACCAGTGAGTAGCCCGCAGAGTAACTCTCCCCCCAGACAGCATCCACCAGACGCTCTGGCGCATGGGCTCGCAGTTCATGGAGTTGATCGCAATCGGCGCGATGGATAGAAATGCCTCTGCCCTGGGTGATAAAGCCCACAATTTCATCGCCCGGAATCGGCTGGCAGCAGCGCGCAATGTGGTGCATCAGATTACCGACACCCTCAACCACCACACGGCCATTATCTTTGCTGCGTGTTTGCGGGGCGTAGGTTTTCTGCTGCAACTGCTTCAACGCCGCCGCATCCTGTTCTGCCGCGCTCGGTTTATTGAACTGCGCCTGCAGGAAGTTGACCATCTGGTTGAGACGAATATCGCCGCCGCCAATGGCCGCCAGCAGCTCTTCCAGATCGTTAAAGTTGTAACGCGGGAGGAGCTGTTTTTCCGCCTCTTTCAGGCTGATACCAAGATGGGCCAGTTCATCATCAAGGATTTGGCGACCGGCAAGAATGTTTTTATCCCTGTCCTGTTTACGGAACCAGTTATGGATTTTCGAGCGCCCACGGCTGGTAGTCACGTAGCCAAGGTTAGGGTTCAGCCAGTCACGACTTGGGTTAGGCTGTTTCTGGGTAATGATTTCAATCTGATCGCCCATCTGCAGCTGGTAGGTAAAGGGAACAATACGCCCACCAATTTTGGCACCGATACAGCGGTGCCCGACATCGCTATGGATATGATAAGCAAAGTCCAGCGGTGTGGAGCCTGCGGGCAGGTCAACCACATCCCCTTTCGGCGTAAACACATAGACCCGGTCGTCAAACACCTGGCTGCGCACTTCGTCGAGCATTTCGCCGGAGTCCGCCATCTCTTCCTGCCAGGCTATCAGCTTACGCAGCCAGGCAATACGATCTTCGTGGCTGGAGCGTGGTCCCGGTGTTGCCGTCCCTTCTTTGTACTTCCAGTGCGCGGCAACGCCAAGCTCGGCGTCCTCGTGCATCTGTTTGGTACGAATCTGAATCTCTACAGTTTTGCCGCCCGGCCCCAGCACCACGGTATGGATCGACTGGTAACCATTCGGTTTTGGGTTCGCCACATAATCATCGAACTCATCCGGCAAATGGCGGAAGTGGGTGTGCACAATACCCAATGCCGCATAGCAGTCCTGCAGACGCTCGGCCACGATACGTACGGCGCGGACGTCAAACAGCTCGTCAAAAGCGAGATGCTTCTTCTGCATTTTGCGCCAGATGCTGTAGATGTGCTTTGGACGACCATAAACCTCTGCCTTAACGCCTTCGTTTTTAATTTCAGAGCGTAAGTGACCCACGAATTCGTCGATGTAATGCTCGCGGTCGATGCGGCGTTCATGCAGCAGTTTGGCGATGCGCTTGTATTCCGCAGGGTGCAGGTAGCGGAAGCAGTAATCTTCCAGCTCCCATTTGAGCTGGCCAATCCCGAGACGGTTCGCCAATGGCGCGTAGATATTCGTACACTCTTTTGCAGCCAGCACGCGCTCGTCTTCTGGCGCATCTTTGACTTCGCGTAGATGGGCAACGCGCTCTGCAAGTTTAATCACCACACAACGGAAATCGTCCACCATCGCCAGCAGCATTCGGCGCACGTTATCGACCTGTTCAGAGGAGACTGAGTCGTTATGGGTGGCTTTAAGTTGACGGATGGCTGCCATATCCCGCACGCCGTGGATGAGCTCCACGATGGCACTGCCTACACTTTCCCGCAGTACATCTTCACTGACAACATCAGCATCTGCCAGCGGGAAAAGCATTGCCGCCCGCAGGGTGTCGATGTCCATACTGAGCATGGAGAGAATTTCCACCATTTCGACGCCACGCCACAGTAGCAACTCGGCATCGGGGTGTCCCTGTGTTTGTCGAAGACAATATTCCCAGGTTTCGGTTAAGCGTTCACACGACGGCTGACTGGAGATGCCCAGACTGGCGATCCATTTTTTAGGATCGAATTCACCCGCTTTATTCAAATGCGCACTTCTTACCGCAACCATTGTCCTCTCCTTTAAGGGACCGGGCCTGCCGAAGTCAGCAAGCCGAAATTAATCACTTATGCTCGAATAAAACCATCGATTCCAGATGACCAGTGTGCGGGAACATATCCAGCATCGCCAGCCGCTGAATCTGGTAACCCGCATTTAATAGCGCTTGACTGTCACGGGCAAGCGTTGCCGGATTACAGGAAACATATACCACTTTTTTTGGTGCCAGTTTTACCACGTACTGCATGACGCCAGCCGCACCCGCGCGCGCCGGATCCAACAGTATTTTATCAAACCCCTGCCGCGCCCACGGTTGCTGAGTGACATCTTCTTCAAGATTTTCATGAAAAAATGTCACATTGTGCAACGCATTTTGCCGCACGTTCTCCTGGCCCTTCTCAACCAGCTCCGCCACCCCTTCCACACCCACCACGCTCGCCGCATGGGTTGCCAGTGGCAGGGTGAAGTTGCCCATTCCGCAAAAAAGATCCAGTACGCGCTCGTCCGGTTGCACGTCAAGCCATGCCAGCGCGGCAGCCACCATTTTCTGATTGACGCCATCGTTGACCTGAATGAAGTCGCGTGGACTGAACGTTAAGCGTAGCCCGTCAGAGCAATACCAGGGAGCCTCACCGCTAATCCTTTCCAGTATCTCGCTTTCCGGGGCGAGATACAGCATCACGCCCTCGGAATGCGAAAAGCGTTCCAGTTTTTGCCTGTCAGCGGCAGAGAGGGGGGCGGTATGGCGCAAAATCATCATCGGGCCGTTATCTGCCAGCACCAGTTCGACATGCCCTAAGTGGCGTGCCCCCTGCAGGGTATCCAGGCAATTGCGCAGTGGCACCAGTAATGCTTCAAGACGGGGCACCAGTACCGGGCAGTGCGACACGTTAACGATGGTTTTGCCATTGGCCTGGCGAAAGCCCATCTCAAGGCGCTGTGATTTCGGCTGCCAGCTAAGGCTCAAGCGCGCTCGCCGGCGATATCCCCACGGGGAGGCGGCGATGACCTCATCAACGTCACGTTTCATCATCCTGGCGAGCGCCGCAGCTTTACTCTTTTGCTGTAGCGCCACACTGGCGTGCTGCTGCTGGCACCCGCCGCACACGCCGAAATGCGGGCAGCGGGGCACAAGTCGTTCAGGACTGTCATTGTGGCGACGCTTAACTTCACCACGGGCAAACTGCCGCTTATCCTCGACGAGAACAACGTCTGCGGTCTCCTGAGGCAATAATCCCGGCACAAACAACGCTTTTCCATTATGCCGCGCAACCCCCTGTCCAAAGGGATCGAGGTCGTTTACTGTTATGGTTACTTTCTGACTTGTCGTCACACGTCGTTTTGCAGAGTAGAATTGCGCCATTGCCGAGAATTTTCTCAATTACAGATAATGGCGACATTCTCCCATAACGGAACCCCATGACCAACTACAGCCTGCGTGCGCGCATGATGATTCTGATACTCGCCCCCACGGTGCTCATCGGTGTGCTGTTGAGTATTTTCTTCGTCGTCCATCGCTACAACGACTTACAGCGTCAACTGGAAGATGCGGGCGCCAGTATCATTGAGCCCCTTGCGGTCTCCAGCGAATACAGCATGACGCTGCAGGACCGGGAGGCCATTGGTCAGTTGATTAGCGTACTGCACCGTCGTCACTCCGAAATTGTCCGTGCTATCTCCATCTATGATGATCAAAACCATCTGTTCGTGACCTCCAATTTTCAGCTTGACCCACGGGGAGTACGTCTGGCCGATGGTGCCCCCTTTCCCCGACGCCTGACCGTCACCCGAATCGGGGATCAGATGATCCTGCGCACCCCCATTGTTTCAGAGGGCTATTCCCCCGATGAGTCTGCCGTAACCGACGCGAAACCGGCGGGGAATATGCTGGGCTATGTGGCGCTGGAACTGGACCTTAAATCCGTTCGGTTACAGCAATATAAAGAAATTTTCATCTCCAGCTTGATGATTTTGTTCTGTATTAGCATCGCGCTGGTCTTTGGCTGGCGCTTAATGCGGGACGTCACCAGCCCGATTCGCAACATGGTAAATACGGTTGATCGCATCCGTCGCGGTCAACTGGACAGTCGGGTTGAAGGTTTTATGCTTGGCGAGCTCGACATGCTGAAAAACGGTATCAACTCAATGGCCATGTCGCTGGCGGCCTATCACGAAGAGATGCAACATAACATCGACCAGTCCACCTCCGATCTGCGCGAAACGCTGGAACAGATGGAGATCCAGAACGTCGAACTGGATCTGGCGAAAAAACGCGCCCAGGAGGCGGCGCGCATCAAATCCGAGTTCCTTGCCAATATGTCGCATGAACTGCGTACGCCGCTCAACGGGGTGATTGGCTTTACCCGACTGACGCTGAAATCTGAGCTAAACCCGACCCAGCGTGACCATATGCTGACCATCGAGCGTTCGGCTAACAACCTGCTGGCTATCATTAACGACGTGCTGGATTTCTCCAAGCTGGAAGCAGGAAAACTGATCCTCGAAAGTATCCCCTTCCCGTTACGCAGTACCCTGGATGAAGTGGTCACGCTGCTGGCGCATTCAGCGCATGACAAGGGGCTGGAGCTGACGCTCAATACCCGCAATGATGTGCCGGATAATGTCATCGGCGACCCTCTGCGCCTGCAGCAGGTCATCACCAATATCGTTGGCAATGCCATTAAATTTACCGAAAGCGGTAACATCGACATTCTGGTGGAAAAACGTGCCATCAGTAATAACAAGGTCCAGATCGAAGTCCAGATCCGTGACACCGGTATTGGCATACCAGAGCGCGATCAGTCGCGCCTTTTCCAGGCGTTTCGCCAGGCCGACGCCAGTATCTCTCGCCGCCACGGCGGCACCGGGCTGGGGCTGGTCATCACCCAACGCCTGGTTAATGAGATGGGCGGGGATATCTCTTTCCATAGTCAGCCGCATCGTGGCTCCACCTTCTGGTTCCATATCAACCTTGACCTTAATCCCAATGCCATTACCGAAGGGCCGGTTACCGGTTGTCTTAAAGGTAAGCGTCTGGCCTATATCGAACCCAATGCGGCTGCCGCGCAAAGTACGCTGGATGTACTGAGCACTACGCCGCTTGAAGTGATATACAGCCCGTCGTTCTCCGCTCTGCCACCGGACCACTACGACATCATGCTTATGTCAATTCCTGTTACCCTCCACGAGCCGCTCAGCATGCAGCATGAACGGCTGGCGAGGGCCAAAGCGATGACCGATTACCTGCTGCTGGCGCTGCCGTGCCACGCGCAAATCAATGCCGAAGAGCTCAAACAGGACGGTGCGGCAGCCTGCCTGCAAAAACCTCTCACCGCTACACGTCTGTTGCCTGCGTTAACCGAGTACTGCCGCTCAGCGCGGCCCACGCCGCCGGTGGATGAGAGCAAGCTGCCGATGACGGTAATGGCGGTGGATGATAATCCAGCCAACCTTAAACTTATCAGCGTACTGCTTGAAGATCAGGTGCAGCATGTTGAGGTCTGCAATAGTGGTGCTCAGGCGCTGGAGCGTGCCAGACAGATGCCGTTAGACCTTATCCTGATGGATATTCAGATGCCGGAGATGGATGGTATTCGCGCCTGTGAACTCATTCGCCAGCTGCCGCATCAGCATCAGACTCCGGTGATTGCGGTGACTGCCCATGCTATGGCAGGCCAGAAAGAGAAGCTGTTGAGCGCAGGAATGAACGATTATCTGGCGAAGCCTATTGAAGAGGACAAACTGCATACTCTGCTGCTGCGCTATAAACCGGATCCCGTCATCACTCCCGAGCCTGCGGCGGTAGCGGAACCCGTGGTCAATGAGGACGTGACGCTTGACTGGCAGCTTGCACTGCGTCAGGCGGCAGGGAAAACCGACCTCGCCCGTGAACTGTTGCAAATGCTGGTGGCGTTTCTTCCCGAAATCCGTAACCGGGTGGAAGAACAACTGGTGGGTGAAGCCCCTGAAGGTTTGATGGAGTCTATCCATAAACTGCACGGCAGCTGTAGCTACAGCGGTGTTCCGCGCCTTAAAAAACTGTGCAAACTGATAGAAAATCATTTGCGCAGTGGTGTCCCTGCAGAAGACCTGGAGCCGGAGTTTCTGGAGCTGCTCGATGAGATGGACAATGTAACTCGCGAGACGCGAAAACTGATGGGGTAACCGGTGAGAGCCTCTCCCGCAAGGCGGAGAGATGCCTGGTAATATTTGGTTTTACAGCGATAACAATGTGCATTGAGAATATAACCGTCAACGCGATGACAGGGTCCGGCTGAAAATCGACGACGCGTATCCGCAAGGCCGGGGCGCCGCGCAGGGATGCGCGGCGAGGGCGGCTTTACAGGGAGGTTTCCTCCGCCCGTCCCCGATAAGCCTGAAGGATTAAGCGAAGTGGACCGCGAAGCGGCGATTTTCGTGGCCGGGAGCCCGGGTCGCCAGGGTGGTGGCGGTGAACCACCCTGGCACGTTCACGGGTTCTGGAGCTACAGAGAAGCAAGGAACATAAGGTGAACGGAATGACCTTCAGAGTCGCATGTTCCCCTCACCCTGACCCTCTCCCCAAAGGGGAGAGGGAACTGTCCATGCTCGTATTCTTTATATGGAGATCACTCAACCTGCCGGGTGAAGGTAACCGATGAACAAACGTTACTTGCCTTGCCCGATTTTTAATACCGCCGCGATGTTACGGGCCGCCATGCGGACGTTCTCTCCCGCACTGGCCAGCGCATCATCCAGCGAACAAATTTTATATATCACGCTGAAGACCGCATCAATGCCGTGGTCGTGAACCACACCCACATCAGCCGTCAGACTTCCGGCGATACCAATAACCGGAATGTTGTAGCGTTTGGCGACCTTTGCTACGCCAACAGGCACTTTGCCATTGATAGTCTGGCTATCGATACGCCCTTCCCCGGTTATCACAAGGTCAGCATCCGCGACATGGGCATCAAGAGATAATGCCTCAGTGACTATCTCAATTCCCCGACGCAGTTCAGCACCACAAAAAGCGTACAGCGCTGCCCCCATTCCACCTGCCGCACCACCGCCCGCCAGGTTGAGTACATCCTGATCCAGGTCGCGGGCAATCAGCTTCGCATAATGGCCGAGCGCCTGATCAAGCCGGGCAATCATTTTCGGTGTCGCCCCTTTCTGGGGGCCAAAGATGGCTGACGCCCCCTCTTTCCCGGTCAGTGGGTTCGTCACATCACAGGCGACTTCAATGCGGCAGTCAGCCAGCCGTTTATCCAGCCCGCGCACATCAATGCTTACCAGCGTTTCCAGGGCGGCACCGCCAGGACCAATCTGCTGGCCCTGCTCATCAAGCAATTTTGCCCCCAGCGCCTGCACCATACCGGCGCCGCCGTCATTGGTGGCGCTGCCGCCAATGCCAATAATGATATGCTTTACGCCCGCATCCAGCGCGTGACGAATGAGCTCACCGGTTCCCCATGAGGTGGTGATCAACGGATCGCGATTGGCGGGAGGAACCAGTTCGAGGCCGCTGGCTGCAGCCATCTCAATAAAGGCACTGGTTTCATCACCAGACAAACCATAAAAACCATCAACCGGCTCACCTAAAGGGCCTTTTACCGCCACACTGACAATGCGTCCGCGGGTCGCGGCAACCATGGCTTCAACCGTCCCTTCGCCACCGTCCGCCACCGGCAATTTCACATAGTCTGCCGTGGGAAAAATTTCGCGAAACCCGCTTTCAATCGCGGTCGCCACTTCTAAGGCACTCAGACTTTCTTTATAAGAGTCTGGTGCGATAACAATCTTCATAAGCCATCCTTACGCATATTCACTGCCGCAAGCATATACCCGGAAGCCTAAGGAAACTGCCAGCCTCCGCAGAGACTGGCGATCCCATTAACGCACCATGCAGGGACGCTTGTTGTCGAACGTCCAGCCGGGGATCAGGTACTGCATCCCCATCGCATCGTCACGCGCGCCCAGACCGTGTTTCTGATACAGCTCGTGCGCCTTCATCACCTGGTCCATGTCCAGCTCCACGCCCAGACCCGGTGTGGACGGCACCTGCACCATCCCGCCTTTGATTTCAAACGGCTCTCTGGTCAGGCGCTGGTTGCCCTCCTGCCAGATCCAGTGCGTGTCAATCGCGGTGATTTTACCCGGTGCTGCGGCCGCCACGTGGGTGAACATCGCCAGTGAAATGTCGAAGTGGTTGTTGGAATGCGAGCCCCACGTCAGGCCAAACTCGTGGCACATCTGCGCCACGCGCACCGACCCCTGCATGGTCCAGAAGTGCGGGTCTGCCAGCGGAATGTCCACCGACTGCAGCGACAGCGTGTGACCCATCTGACGCCAGTCGGTGGCAATCATGTTGGTCGCAGTCGGCAGGCCGGTGGCGCGACGGAACTCCGCCATCACCTCGCGGCCGGAGAAGCCCTGCTCCGCCCCGCACGGGTCTTCGGCATAGGCCAGCGAGCCTTTCAGGTATTTACCGATGCTGATGGCCTCGTTCAGGGACCAGGCCCCGTTCGGGTCGAGGGTCACACGGGCTTCGGGGAAGCGTTTCGCCAGCGCCACGATGGATTCGGCCTCTTCATCACCTGCCAGCACGCCGCCCTTGAGTTTGAAGTCGTTGAAGCCGTATTTTTCATACGCCGCTTCCGCCAGACGCACCACGGCATCCGGAGTCATCGCCTCCTCATGACGCAGGCGATACCAGTCGCAGCGCTCATCCGGCTGGCTCTGGTAGGGCAGTGGCGTCGCCTTACGGTTACCGACGAAGAAGAGGTAGCCGAGCATTTCCACTTCGCTGCGCTGCTGACCGTCACCGAGCAGGGAGGCGACGTTCACGCCCAGGTGTTTACCCAGCAGGTCGAGCATCGCGGATTCAATGGCGGTGACCACATGGATGGTGGTGCGCAGGTCAAAGGTCTGCAGGCCGCGGCCCGCGGCGTCGCGGTCAGCAAAGGCGCTGCGCACGTCATTGAGGACATTTTTATAGGCGCCGAGGGTTTTACCGACAATCAGCGGAGCAGCGTCTTCAATGGTCTGGCGGATTTTTTCGCCGCCGGGGACTTCACCGACACCGGTGTTGCCGGAATTATCAGTGATGATAACGATGTTACGGGTGAAGAACGGCGCGTGGGCGCCGCTCAGGTTCATCAGCATACTGTCATGACCGGCAACCGGGATGACCTGGACTGAGGTAACAACAGGAGTCGAACTTTGCATACTCATCGTGGATCCTTATTGCCTGTTACTGACGACCAAAGACCGGGCGTTTTCTGTCGAATGTCCAGCCTGGGATCAGGTACTGCATGGGGCCCGCATCGTTACGCGCACCGCCTGGCAGACGTTTGTAGGCCTCATGGGCTTTTTCAATCTGCGCCCAGTCAATCTCTACACCCAGACCTGGTGCATCCGGCACGGCAATCTGCCCACCTTTGATTTCCAGCGGCTGTTTTGTCAGGCGGGCATCGCCTTCCTGCCAGATCCAGTGGGTATCAATCGCGGTTGGATTGCCCGGTGCCGCCGCGCCCACATGGGTGAACATCGCCAGCGAGATATCAAAGTGATTATTTGAATGGCAGCCCCAGGTCAGGCCCCAGTCGTCACACAGCTGCGCCACGCGCACCGCGCCGGACAGCGTCCAGAAGTGCGGGTCTGCCAGCGGAATGTCGACCGCGTTAAGCATCACCGCATGTCCCATTTCACGCCAGTTGGTGGCAATCATATTGGTGGCAACTGGCAGACCGGTAGCACGACGGAATTCCGCCATCACTTCACGGCCGGAGAAGCCCTGCTCTGCGCCGCACGGATCTTCCGCGTAGGTCAGCACGTCCTGCAGCCCTTTACAGAGTTCAATGGCTTCATCGAGCAGCCAGGCCCCGTTCGGGTCGACGGTAATACGTGCATCCGGGAAGCGCTTTTTCAGTTCACGTGCGGTTTCGATCTCTTTCTCACCCGGCAGAACCCCGCCTTTGAGTTTGAAGTCTTTGAAACCGTAGCGGTCCTGAGAGGCCTCCGCCAGACGCACCACCGCATCGCTGTTCATCGCTTCCTGATGGCGCAGGTGATACCACTCATGGTTGCCGTCGGTTTTGTCGAGATACGGCAGGTCGGTTTTGGTACGGTCGCCGATGTAGAACAGATAACCCAGCACGGTTACCGCATCACGCTGTTTGCCCGGACCGAGCAGTTCACACACCGGAACGTTCAGCGCTTTGCCGAGCAGGTCCAGCAGGGCGGCTTCAAGCGCCGCCACTGCGTTGACGCGCAGCTCGAAGGTCCAGGCGCCCTTGCCGAAGTTATCAAAATCGTGCGCCTGATTACCTTTGTGCACGCGCTGAACCACTTTGTTCAGTCGGGCTACTTCCTGGCCCAGCACCATTGGAATGGCGTCCACCAGGGTCTGGTAAATCACTTCACCGCCGGGAGCCTCGCCAACGCCGGTGTTACCGGCGTTGTCCGTGAGCACGACGATGTTACGCGTGAAATAAGCGTTATGCGCACCGCCAATGTTCATCAACATGCTGTCATGGCCGGCAACCGGAATGACCTTCATATCTGTAACGACGGGGCTTGCTTGCGTACTCATAGTTATTGTCCTGTTACGGGTTTCAGTTCGATACGTTTGATATTGCCCACCAGTACCAGATAAGACAGTACGGCAACCAGAGCGTGAATACCGACGTAGATCAGCGCGCCGTTAAAGGAACCGGTCGTCCCCACGATGTAGCCGATAGCAATCGGGGTCACGATGCCGGAGATATTACCGAACATGTTGAACAGACCACCGCTCAGGCCACTGATCTCTTTTGGTGCGGTGTCGGCCATCACCGCCCAGCCCAGCGCACCGATCCCTTTACCGAAGAAGGCCATCGACATGAAGCCGATAATCATCCATTCCACGTCAGTGTAGTTACAGAACACCATCACCATGGAGAGCAGCATGCCCAGCACGATAGGTGTTTTACGCGCAATGTTCAGAGAGCCGGTACGACGCATTAACCAGTCGGAGATAATTCCCCCCAGTACGCCGCCCGCAAAACCGCAGATGGCCGGAACAGATGCGATAAAGCCCGCTTTCAGAATCGACATACCACGAGCCTGCACCAGATAAACCGGGAACCAGGTGATAAAGAAGTAAGTCAGGGCGTTAATGCAGTACTGTCCAAGATAGATACCCATCATCATGCGGGAACCCAGCAACTGCTTAATTTGTCCCCACTTCACGCTGAACGGTACTTTCACTTTCGTGTTGGCCTGATCCATGTTGATCAGCGCACCGCCTTCAGCGATATATTCCAGCTCCTTCTTGTTCACTTTCGGGTGCTGGTTCGGTTCATAAATCACTTTCAGCCAGATGAAGCTGATAACGATACCCAGACCACCCATAAAGAAGAACACATGTGACCAGCCCACTTCATGGGTCAACCATCCCATGATCGGTGCGAAAATGACCGTAGCGAAATATTGTGCGGAGTTAAAAATCGCGACTGCCGTTCCCCTCTCCTGTGCCGGGAACCAGGCCGCGACAATGCGACTGTTACCCGGGAAGGAAGGCGCCTCAGCAAGACCCACCAGGAAGCGCAGGGTGAAGAGCGCAACGATGATGCCAAAGCCGCTGAAAATATCGACGAAACCTTGCAGTAACGTGAAAAGGGACCAGATGAAGATGGACCAGAAATAAACACGTTTGGAACCGAAGCGGTCAAGCAACCAGCCGCCCGGAATCTGGCCAATGACATAGGCCCAGGAAAATGCTGAGAAAACATAACCCATACCGATCGGGTCAAGGCCAATGTCTTTGGCCATTTGTGAACCGGCGATCGACAGCGTTGCGCGGTCACCGTAGTTGAAGGATGTGACGATGAACAGCATCACCACTATCCAGTAGCGGGCGTTAGTGCGCTTTTCGGCGCTGCTCGCTGCTTGGCTTAATGAACTCATGGTTGTACTCCCGAAGCATAAATGTTCATGTACATTCGTCCTGAACAGCGCAACCGGTAGGGGAAGTCAGGATGATGTATTTGTGTTTTTCGCAGCTTTTATTGCCGGGTCGCTATTCCCTGCGTACTGCGTTTTATTGACTGGCGAGAAAAGTATAAAAAGGGGTAGGTAAACTCTCACCGTGCAACAACACAACATTCCCCGATCCTGTCAGCCTGGTTTAATGCATAAGCACAACGGGATGGGGACTAACTCACGGAAATGAAAAGTTGGGGCGCTAACATTTGGCCAAAAGTCATGCAGTTTCAATTAATGTGAAACCTGTCGCTTGACGCCGTGTAAGTGCACTTTTTTGGCAGGGAAAACAGGAGGTTTTACTGGCATATGCCTGAGGCTTACTCGATTCAGTTAGCAGATAATGACTTTCGTCGCTATTTCTTTGCTAATTGCCTGAAAAGAACGGTTAGCCCTCCGGGCAGGGGGAGGGCCATAACCTTACTTCAACAGGGTCGCCCAGTGCTCAACCCACGGATTGGAGCGGGTTTCAGGCTCAGGATCTTCGCTGGCATCAATCAGCAACATCTCTCCAACGCGTTGGGCATTTTGCTCCTGCAACAGCGCATCAAACTTTTTACCGCCACCGCAGAAATTCGAGTATGTGCTATCGCCCAGGGCAATCACGCCGTATTGCAGTTCTGGTTGGTAACCCAGGCTGTCGCGTATGAAGTGAAAAAGCGGCGCGATGTTTTCAGGAAAGTCACCCTGCCCGGTCGTAGAGGTTACGATGAGCGCGTATTTATCCTGATAGTTTTTCCAGTCTGCCGCCTCCGGGTCTTCAAAGACCGTGGCGTTGTGCCCCTGCTCAGTAAGGATGCTTTGTGCTTCCTCAGCCACCAGCAGCGCGTTGCCGTACATCGTACCGACAAATATTCCAACTTCAGCCATATCATTCACTCCTTGGGTTAAACACCATGCCTGTCATCCTGACCGCTGCAGGCGGCAAACTCAACCCTTTCATTGTCGGGGAGAAGGCCCCGCCAGCCGAAGTGGGACAGGGCCTGCATCCATACGTCATCAAGCCCGGCGCGAATCATCAAAGGCTCGCCGGTAAAGGGATGCGTGAGCGAAAGCTGGCTTGCGTGAAGCATCAGTCGATCGAGACCAAAATGGGCAGATGCACTACGGTTCTGGCGCAGGTCGCCGTGTTTGCTGTCGCCAATGATAGGGTGACGAAGATGGGCAAGATGGCGACGCAACTGATGCTTACGCCCGGTTTTCGGGTTTAGCTCAACCAGGCCATAGCGGGTGGTGGGAAACTTACTGGTGGCTACCGGCATCTCGGTGGTCGCCAGCCCTCGGTAATGGGTAACCGCAGGCTGCGGGCCTTTATCAACCCGGGAAAATTTATCAGCGATTTTATCCAGCTCTTCCACCAGTGGATAATCAAGGATCGCCTCATCCATTAACCAGCCACGCACGATGGCGTGATACTGTTTTTGGATCTGATGTTGTTCAAACTGCTGTGCGAGCAGCCGCCCCGCTTCGCTGGATAGCCCCATTAACAGCACCCCGGAGGTGGGTCTGTCGAGACGATGCGCAGTGAATACATGCTGGCCAATCTGGTCGCGTACGGTCTGCATGACCACGACCTTTTCATCTCGATCCAGCCAGCTTCGGTGCACCAGCCAACCTGATGGTTTATTGACTGCGACCAGCCACTCGTCCTGGTAGATTATCTCCAGCATTATTCTTCGTCGCCTGCGAACAATGCATCCAGCGCTTCGAGCTGTGCAAGAAGCGGGTCTCTGGCAGGATGCGTGGAATCAAGAGCGATTTCATAATAAGGGGCAACGGCGAATGACGCAGGCAGTGGATGATTACCATCCAGCAGCGCGTGCATACGCGGGATAAGCACCCACTGAAGCCACTCGAATGGCTCCAGCGTGTCCATGCAGAAAGGCTGAGTACTTTCAAACACACTCGCCTCAGGCGCAACAGATTGCCACTGGCCCTGCTCACGCAAAAGTGTCTCAATGAGGTGCAACTGGTGGCGCACGCGCTCAGATATCGTCATGGGAACCTCAGAAGGAAAGGAAAATAGCGCGCAGAATAGCATTTGTCACGGGAAATAAAAAAAGGGAGCACTGTAAAAACAGTGCTCCCGGTTCGTTTCGCAGCAGTCCAGCTACTTTTGGTGCTCCCTGCTCATCCTTGACAACTTTTCCTGTGGTCTCCTGACCTGTTCATCCTTAAACCCGTTTATCCATAAACCTGTGCATCCTGCTCGCATCACCCCGATGCGAAATAGCCTCATCCATAAAGCGTGTCCCTGATCTTCATGATCCGCCGAACATCCTGCCCGGCTCTCATTCTCCTTCCTGGAGGTGTCCCTCAATGCACTCCTGCACTTTCCTTTTGCTTCGTCCTGAAGCCTGTCCCTGAAGCACCGTCCACGGTGTAATCCTGATTCGAAATAACATCATCCTGATGTTCATTTCAGTGTGCGACTCCTTGTCGACGGGGGATAGAATCCCTTATTCCGCTTCGTCTTACAAGTGTTCTTAAGGCAAATATTTACCTGACTAACTATAAATAAACTAAGGGTATTATTTTTAATTAGTTGATTTTTCAGCGTTAGAAGAGAAAGGTTCTGTCATGTCCGGGGAGGCAACAGGCTGATCTCTCACAAGACGTGTAAGAGATCTCTCACAAGAAAAGTAGCAAATGGGATTACAGAACTGGCTCAATACGGTTAAGGAAGTCCGCAAGGTCTGGGGCAAGGACTACTCGCTGTGGGCGACCCAACGTCTCTTTCACTACCTCTCCGCTAAGGTTACAGAGTGAAATCACCTCGGTATCGCTCTCCAGAGTGGCGATAAACAGGGTAGGAGAAAGTTTGAGTCGTTTTTGCGTGACAAGATGGCCAATAAGGTTTTCCTGTACGCGCTGGAAATCTTCAGGGCTCCAGGTTTGCAACAGCGTGAACGTTTCAGACTGAAACCGTGCACACATATCCCCGGCAAACTGTGTGGTATAGAAAGCATGAATCGCTGGTTGTACCACAATATCCAGGGCACGTTCAATCGCGTTTACATTTTGTGAAGGCAAAAAGGGCCGCGGCTGCCAGGTGACCATCGTGTCGGTAGAGGAAAGGATACAGGGAGAGGGGACCCCATAAAGCGCCTCACTTTGTGGCCAGGTTTGATAGGTCGTTTGCCAGGCGTCGCAATAACGTGCGGTAAAAGCTTCCAGGGCCAGGGCAGTCTCTCTTTCCACGGGTTTCTCTCTTTCTTTAAGACAGGATACACTTTGCCCCTAGTGTAACTGTAAAAATGGCGATGAAACATGTCTTCCTATGATAACCATCAGGCGCTGGCTGGCCTGACGCTTGGCAAAAGCACCGACTACCGCGACCAGTACGATGCCAGCCTGTTGCAAGGGGTGCCCCGCAGCCTTAACCGTGAACCTTTAGGCCTCTACCCGGAAAACCTGCCCTTCCACGGCGCGGATATCTGGACGCTGTATGAACTCTCCTGGCTCAATGCCAACGGGTTGCCCCAGGTTGCCATCGGCCATGTTTCTCTGGACTACAGCAGCGTGAATCTGGTGGAATCCAAAAGCTTTAAGCTTTACCTCAACAGTTTTAATCAGACGCGATTCGCCTCCTGGGAAGCGGTCCAGCAAACCCTCACGCGGGATCTGAGCGCCTGTGCCGAGGGTCCTGTCACGGTGGCGCTTTATCGTCTCGATGCAATCGAAGGCCAGCCGATTACCCCTTTTCACGGCCACTGCATCGACGATCAGGATATCACCATCGACAGCTACACCTTCGACGCCGATCTGCTGACTGGGGCTGCCAGTGGTCATGTCGTTGAAGAGACGCTGGTGAGTCACTTACTCAAATCGAACTGCCTGATTACGCATCAGCCAGACTGGGGTTCCGTGCAGATCCAGTACCGTGGACCAAAGATTGACCAGGACAAGCTGCTGCGCTATCTGGTTTCTTTCCGCCATCACAACGAGTTTCACGAACAGTGCGTGGAGCGCATCTTTACCGACATTCAGCGTTTCTGCCAGCCGGAGAGCCTGAGTGTTTACGCGCGCTATACCCGACGCGGCGGGCTGGACATCAATCCGTGGCGCACCAATACCCGCTTTGAACCATCTTTGGGACGCCTGGTTCGTCAGTAAGGGCACGCTTTTTTACACTCTGCGAGAGAGATTCCATCTGGCAGGTTGTTAAACGTCATAAGCGGAGGCTATTGTAATCATCAGGGAAGATAAAATTTTCATCCCGTAAGGAGTTCACTTGATTACACATATTAGCCCGCTTGGCTCAATGGACATGTTGTCGCAACTGGAAGTCGATATGCTTAAGCGCACGGCCAGTAGCGACCTGTATCAACTGTTTCGTAACTGCTCACTCGCCGTCCTCAACTCCGGTAGCCTGACCGATAACAGTAAAGAGCTGTTGTCACGTTACGAAAGTTTCGACATTAATGTGTTACGTCGTGAACGCGGCGTAAAACTGGAACTTATCAACCCGCCCGAAGATGCCTTTGTTGACGGGCGGATTATTCGCTCGCTACAGGCAAACCTTTTCGCCGTGCTGCGCGATATTTTGTTCGTTAACGGGCAAATTCATAACGCAGGGCGTTTCCAGCATCTGAACCTGGAAAGCTCCATTCACATTACCAATCTTGTCTTCTCTATTTTGCGCAATGCCCGTGCCCTGCACGTGGGAGAAGCGCCCAATATGGTGGTGTGCTGGGGCGGCCACTCTATCAATGAAACAGAATATCTCTACGCCCGCCGTGTCGGTACGCAACTGGGTCTGCGTGAGCTGAATATCTGTACCGGCTGCGGGCCTGGTGCGATGGAAGCGCCAATGAAAGGTGCCGCGGTGGGACATGCCCAGCAGCGTTACAGAGACGGGCGTTTTATCGGAATGACGGAGCCTTCTATTATCGCAGCGGAACCACCAAACCCGCTGGTGAACGAGCTCATTATCATGCCGGATATTGAAAAGCGTCTGGAAGCGTTCGTGCGCATCGCCCACGGTATTATCATCTTCCCGGGCGGCGTCGGCACCGCAGAAGAGCTGCTCTATCTTCTGGGGATCCTGATGAACCCGGCGAACAAAGATCAGGTATTACCGCTGATTCTGACCGGCCCGAAAGAGAGCGCCGATTATTTCCGCGTACTGGATGAGTTTATCGTTAACACCCTGGGCGAAGGGGCACGTAAGCACTATCAGGTCGTGATTAACGATCCGGCAGAAGTCGCGCGTCTGATGAAAAAAGCGATGCCGCTGGTAAAAGAGAACCGTCGCGAAACCGGCGATGCCTACAGCTTCAACTGGTCGATTCGCATCGCATCCGATCTGCAGGTGCCGTTTGAACCGACGCATGAAAATATGGCCAATCTTAAGCTTTACCCGGATCAACCCGTGGAAGTGCTGGCCGCAGATCTGCGTCGCGCCTTCTCCGGTATCGTCACGGGTAACGTAAAAGAAGGGGGTATCCAGGCCATCGAAGCATTTGGTCCGTTTAAAATTCATGGCGACCGAGACATGATGCGCCGCATGGATGACCTGCTGCAGGGATTTGTGGCGCAGCATCGTATGAAATTGCCAGGTTCTGCCTACATACCTTGCTACGAAATTATCACCTGACCGTAAGCAAAAATCATAAGGGCAACTTATGTTGCCCTGCTTTTTAGCAGGCGGAGCAAACGATTGCGTACCTTTTCATCAACAAATTTTCATTCATTAAATGGGGTTGAGGTCAGATAAAACGCTGAAATCCCCCTTTTTAATAGCCAGTTTATCGTGTTTTAACCCTCTCCATTTGATCGCAAATCTCGCCAATGATAGCCTTCGCGCCCATATATTTTGGGCATTAAAAACCGTACAGACGTTTTCCCTGCCGATATCCCTATAAAAAGTGAATTATTGCATTTGAGATCGAGATCACTGTTCTATTCATAACATCTATGTATCTTTCCGCCCGCCAATAGTTACGGGAAGAAATTATAAAAAAACCGTAGATGACCGAATTTAATATTACCGCCGTGTTTTTTGGCCTTCGTTTTGACCAAATAGCGGCACATTACAGCTCTGGAGATATGTAAATGGAAACAACACAAACCGGCACCCTTGTTTCGGGTAGCACGCGCAGCGCATGGCGTAAAACGGATACCATGTGGATGCTGGGCCTTTATGGCACCGCTATCGGCGCAGGCGTGCTCTTTTTACCGATCAATGCCGGTGTGGGTGGGATGATCCCACTGATTATTATGGCGATCATTGCTTTCCCGATGACCTTTTTTGCCCACCGTGGCCTGACGCGCTTCGTGCTGTCTGGCAAAAACCCAGGTGAAGATATTACCGAAGTGGTTGAAGAACACTTTGGTACTGGCGCAGGTAAGCTGATTACCCTGCTCTACTTCTTTGCTATCTACCCGATTCTGTTAGTCTACAGCGTCGCCATTACCAACACTGTTGAAAGCTTTATGAGCCATCAGTTGGGAATGACGCCACCGCCACGCGCTATCCTCTCCCTAATCCTGATCGTGGGTATGATGACTATCGTGCGTTTCGGTGAGCAGATGATTGTCAAAGCGATGAGCATCCTGGTATTCCCGTTTGTCGCGGCCCTGATGCTGCTTGCGGTTTACCTGATCCCGCAGTGGAGCACCACCGCTCTGGATACCCTCTCTTTTAGCAGCACGAGCGTAACCGGTAACGGTTTGTGGATGACCTTGTGGCTGGCGATCCCGGTCATGGTTTTCTCCTTTAACCACTCGCCGATTATCTCCTCTTTCGCCGTGGCAAAACGCGAAGAGTATGGTGATGAAGCGGAGCGCAAATGTTCCCGTATCCTGAGCTTCGCCCACATCATGATGGTGCTGACGGTGATGTTCTTTGTTTTCAGTTGCGTACTGAGTCTCTCCCCTGCAGATCTGGCCTCGGCAAAAGCGCAGAACATCTCTATTCTCTCGTACCTGGCGAACCATTTTAACGCGCCTGTTATTGCCTGGATGGCACCGATTATCGCGATTATCGCCATCACTAAATCCTTCCTCGGCCACTACCTGGGGGCGCGTGAAGGTTTTAATGGCATGGTTATCAAATCCCTGCGCGGTAAAGGCAAGTCCATTGAAATCAATAAACTAAACAAAATCACCGCGCTCTTTATGCTGGTGACCACCTGGGCTGTTGCCACCCTGAACCCGAGCATCCTCGGGATGATTGAAAACCTGGGCGGCCCGGTCATTGCGGTTATTCTGTTCCTGATGCCGATGTACGCCATCAATAAAGTCCCGGCTATGCGTAAGTACAGTGGTCACATCAGCAACGTCTTTGTTGTTGTGATGGGCCTGATTGCCATCTCCGCGATTTTCTTCTCTCTGTTCAGCTAAGCCTTTTTGCGCCGTCTTTAGGGGCGGCGCACTTCCCTCTTTTTTCATGGATACTGCCTCATGATCAGCGTATTCGATATTTTCAAAATCGGTATTGGCCCGTCGAGCTCCCACACCGTCGGCCCCATGAAAGCCGGTAAGCAGTTCACGGACGACCTGATCGCACGCGACATGCTGCGCAACGATACGCGCGTAGTGGTAGATGTTTATGGCTCGTTATCCTTGACCGGCAAAGGTCACCATACTGATATTGCTATTATTATGGGCCTTGCAGGCAATCTACCGGACAGTGTCGACATCGACGCTATACCCGCATTTATTCAGGATGTTAATACCCACAGCCGACTGATGCTGGCAAATGGCCGTCAGGAGGTTGAGTTTCCCGTCGACCAGTGCATGAATTTCCATGCCGACAACCTCTCGCTGCATGAAAACGGCATGCGCATCACGGCGCTGGCGGGCGAAAACGTGCTCTACAGCCAGACGTACTACTCCATTGGCGGGGGCTTTATTGTCGATGAAGACCATTTTGGTCAGGAAAACAGCGCGCCAGTTGCCGTACCCTGGCCCTATAAAAATGCCGCTGACCTTCAACAGCACTGTCGTGACAGCGGCCTGTCGCTCTCCGGCCTGATGATGCAAAACGAGCTGGCCCTGCACAGCAAGGAGGCGCTCGAACAGCACTTTGCTCAGGTGTGGGAAGTGATGCGAGGCGGCATTGAGCGTGGCATTACCACCGAAGGTGTGTTGCCGGGCAAATTGCGGGTTCCTCGTCGCGCCGCCGCCCTGCGTCGCCTGTTGGTCAGTAGCGATAAAACCACCAGTGATCCAATGGCAGTGGTCGACTGGATCAATATGTTCGCCCTTGCAGTCAACGAAGAAAACGCAGCAGGCGGGCGCGTAGTCACCGCCCCGACAAACGGTGCCTGCGGGATAGTGCCTGCGGTACTGGCCTACTATGACAAGTTTATCCGCGAAGTGAATGCTAACTCTCTTGCGCGCTACCTGCTTACTGCCAGCGCTATTGGTTCACTCTATAAGATGAACGCCTCCATTTCCGGTGCTGAAGTCGGCTGCCAGGGTGAGGTAGGCGTCGCCTGCTCGATGGCGGCGGCTGGTCTGGCGGAGCTCTTAGGTGGCAGCCCGGCCCAGGTCTGTATCGCCGCTGAAATTGGTATGGAGCATAATCTCGGTTTGACCTGCGATCCGGTGGCAGGACAGGTTCAGGTCCCTTGCATCGAGCGTAACGCTATTGCCTCGGTAAAGGCGGTGAACGCTGCCCGTATGGCGCTACGCCGCACCAGCGAGCCGCGCGTCTGTCTCGATAAAGTGATCGAAACCATGTACGAAACCGGCAAAGACATGAACGCCAAATACCGTGAGACATCACGCGGTGGACTGGCAATGAAAATCGTCACCTGCGATTAATGCCCGGACGCCCCCTTTTGCGGGGCGTCTTCCCAATCCCTGCGTCACCGATAGTCTCCCGCCCCGGTCAATGTTACCCTTAGCGCGTTTCACACCAGGAGGGAACTGTGGCCATTCATCTGCTTATTGTCGACGCGCTTAACCTTATCCGCCGCATTCATGCGGTTCAGGGTTCCCCCTGTGTTACGACCTGCCAGCATGCGCTTGATTTGCTCATACATCATAGTGAACCCACCCATGCGGTGGCGGTGTTTGATGATGAGGCGCGCAAGACCGGCTGGCGTCACCAAATCCTGCCCGATTACAAAGCGGGCCGTCCCCCCATGCCTGACACCCTTCATGATGAAATGCCCGCCCTGCGCACCGCCTTTGCCGAACGCGGGGTTCAGAGCTGGGTATCGCCTGGAAACGAAGCCGACGATCTGGCGGCAACCCTGGCCGTTAAAGTGGCGAAAGCAGGCCATCAGGCAACGATTGTCTCCACCGACAAGGGCTACTGCCAGTTGCTCGCTCCTGGCATTCGCATCCGCGACTATTTTCAGAAACGCTGGCTGGACGCCCTTTTTATTGAGAATGAGTTTGGCGTACTGCCGCAGCAGCTCGCTGATTACTGGGGGCTGGCGGGTATCAGCAGTTCTAAGGTGCCGGGTGTGGCGGGGATTGGCCCTAAAAGCGCCACGCAGCTACTGAAGCAGTATCAAACGCTGGAGGGCGTTTATGCCCATCTGGATGCGGTACAGGAAAAGTGGCGAAACAAGCTGGAAATGCATAAAGCGATGGCGTTTATGTGTCGGGACATTGCCCGTCTGCAAACGGATATACAGATAGATGGCAATTTGCAGCAGTTGCGTTTAGTGAAACGGTAGGCATCAGATTACCGGGCCGGTGCGAAACCAGCCCGATATGCCTCTGAGGCTAGCGCTCGTCGCGACGCCCGCCGACGGCCGCCCACCAGCGACGCACATGTACCGTTACTTCTTCACGATCGTGGTACAACTGACGCGCCTGAATCTCAACGTTAATCCCTTTTTCGTTCAACTGCTCCTGGATATAAGCCAGGTTTTGCTGCACCTCTTCATAGCGCTTTTTCATTGGCAGCTTGAGGTTGAAAATGGTCTCGCGGCACCAGCCGTTAACCAGCCATTGCGCCATCAACGCAGCGACTTTCGCCGGTTTTTCGACCATATCACACACCATCCAGGTGATGTTGTTACGGGTAGGACGATAGCGGAAACCATCTTCCGGCAGCCAGGTTACCTGCCCGGTATCCATCAGGCTTTGCGCCATCGGACCGTTATCAACAGAGACGACCCACATATTGCGCTTCACCAGTTGGTAGGTCCAGCCGCCAGGGCAGGCCCCCAGATCAACCGCATGCATACCGTTTGCCAGGCGCTCATCCCACTCATCGGCAGGAATAAACACATGAAATGCCTCTTCCAGCTTCAGAGTCGAACGACTTGGCGCATCGGACGGGAATTTGAGGCGTGGGATACCCATATAGAACGGCGAGTTGTTATACGAGTAGGAATACCCGGTATAGCAACAGCCTGGTGCGATAAAGAAAACGTGCACTACCGGGCGTTTTGCTGAATCGCTGCGTGCCAGCACACCGGCTTCCCGTAACGCGCTGCGCAGCGGCACGGTGAACTTGCGGCAGAACTTCATCAGCTCTTTGCTTTCGTTGGTATCGGCAACTTCAACGCGCAGATCGCCAGCTTTCTCCACTACGCCCTGCAGCATACCCACAACCGGCGTGATGCGATCCTCAGGGGGCAGATGCTGTAACAACTCCCCGACCACAAACATCTGACGAGCAAAAATCAGCGAACTGAACGGCAGTTCACGCGCCAGTTTGTCCGCATCATCAGGTTGATAACATTCAAAGATGACATACCCTGAATGTTCTTTAACACGTGCGAAGCCAAAGACTTCGCGACGCCCGGCTTTATCGGTAATTTCTGCGGCGCACTCTTTCTCAAAACCAGGGCGACACAACAAAACCACTTTATTCATGAACAACGCCCTTACGTTTCAGACGAATAGCACCAATAAACATCAATACCCAACCGGCGAGGAAACAGACACCGCCAACGGGGGTAACAAACGCCCAAAGGCGTAAATGCGAGAGCGCAAGGCAGTAGAGGCTGCCGCTAAACAACACCGTGCCCAGCGCGAGAAAAACACTACTCCAGTAAAACCAGATACTGATACGACGTTGCATTGCCACCGCTAGCCCAAAGATGGCGAGCGTGTGGAATGCCTGGTAATCAAGGCCGGTCTGGATCCAGCCCATTTCAACAACACCTATCGACTTACTTAAAACGTGCGCGCCGAACGCCCCGAGCGCGACATAAACAAAGCCACTCACTGCGGCAAAAATCAGCATGAAACGGCTGGTCATGTGTCTACCTTATGAAAGAGCGCATCGCGCGCTGCCATTATTGTTCGTAACGGAAACGGAATTTTTCCTGTTCGTTTGCCGCTTTTGCCAGTATCCACTGTCGAAAGGCGGCTATTTTACCCAGTTCTGCCTGACTGTCATGACAAACCAGATAAAAAGCATTCTTACTGACCAAAACATCATTAAAGGGGCAGACCAGACGACCCGCCTCAATTTCCGACTGCGCCATCACATTATTGGCAAGCGCAATTCCCTGTCCGTGGATAGCCGCCTGCAGCACCATTGAACTATGGCTGAAGATGGGGCCCTGCTGAACATTAAGATTAAGCCCTAACTGACGTGTGTAAGTTTGCCAGTCGCGACGAGAAGCATCATGCAACAGAGTATGATTAGCCAGATCCGCAGGGGTTTTCAGCGGCTTCTCACCGGTTAATAACAGCGGCGAGCAGACCGGCAACAGATATTCTGCGTATAATTTTTCAACACGCAAGCCAGGCCAGTTACCGCGACCATAAAAAATAGCGACATCCACATCGTCGGCAAGTTTATCTTCCTGACGATCTACAGCCTGTATTCGAACATCGATTCCCGGATAAGCTGAGTTAAAGCTGGAAAGCCGTGGCACCATCCACTGAATGGCAAAACTGGGCAGTAATGAAACCGTTAATGCCCCTTTTGCGCTACGCGCCTGAAGTTTACGCGTTGCCTCAGTAAGCTGAGAAAAAATCTCTTTAATGTCCTGAAAATAGCTCTGCCCCTCCTCCGTTAACAACAGCGAACGGTTGCGGCGACGGAACAGTTTTAACCCCAGGAAATCCTCAAGAGACTTGATTTGGTGGCTGACTGCGGCCTGCGTAACAAAGAGTTCATCGGCAGCGCGCGTGAAACTTAAATGGCGGGCAGCAGCATCAAAAACACGTAATGCATTAAGAGGTGGCAATCGCTTGGACATGGTTATCAGGCTTAGATGTAATGGCGTTTTAACAAACAGGAAACAACGTTTAACCTATTAGTTTTTTTTATCTGATCCATTATAAATTGTCCGTTGAGCTTCTACCAGCAAATACCTATAGTGGCGGCACTTCCTGAGCCGGAACGAGAAGCTTTTTTTGGAATGCGTGTTCTGAAGGGCTTTTGGCTTGCGGTTGTGATGTTGTGTTGTTGTGTTTGCAATTGGTCTGCGATTCAGACCACGGTAGCCACGCTACCCCTTTTCACTTCCTGTACATTTACCCTGTCTGTCCATAGTGATTAATGTAGCACCGCAAATTTGCGGTGCTTTTTTTTGCCTGAAAAAAGACGTTAGTCCTTTTCGAGCGCAACCATCTCTTTAATATCAGTACGGTTGATTTGCTGCTTGTTACCATTGGCATCTTTATAAGAAATCATGCCGGTCTGGTCATCAGTTTTTGGTTTACCTTCAGAGATAATGGTACGACCATCATTGGTGTGCATCGCATAGTTCGGACCCGAACAGGCGCTCAGTGTAAAAGTGAGCATACAGGCAGAGATAATTGCAGCAGCCTTTTTCATCTTCTTCTCCTTTTAGCAATTAATGCTATCTAAAGCTCATTTCATAACAGGCAAAGAAAGTTGCCCAACACTATTTAGCATAACCTGCTTACTGAACACTGCACGGACAAACAGATAATTCTTATGGTTATCAACCTCCTTGCCCCCAGGCTGAAATTGCGCGACGATCGGCCTAATGAAAAGAGGAACGCTATGAATGCTTTCAGCCCGGCGCAGTTTCGCGCCCAGTTTCCCGCGCTTGCGGATGCCGGTATCTACCTCGACAGTGCCGCGACGGCATTAAAACCTCAGGCCGTTATCGAGGCGACACAGCAGTTTTACAGCCTGAGTGCCGGTAATGTGCACCGTAGCCAGTACGCCGAAGCGCAAAAACTCACGGCCCGTTACGAGGCGGCCCGCGATCAGGTGGCGCGACTTATTAATGCCGCATCCGGGAAGAGTATCGTCTGGACGCGTGGTACCACCGAAGCCATTAACATGGTCGCCCAAAGCTGGGCCAGGCCGCGCCTTAAGCCCGGCGATGAAATTATCGTCAGCGAAGCTGAGCATCATGCGAATCTGGTGCCCTGGCTAATGGTGGCTGAACAAACCGGGGCGCGAATTATCAAACTGCCGTTGGGTGAAGACAGATTGCCGGATCTGGATATGCTGACCACGCTCATCACCCCACGCAGCCGTATTCTTGCGCTTGGGCAGATGTCAAACGTCACCGGCGGCTGCCCGGATCTTCAGCGCGCCACTGCACTTGCTCATGAAGCGGGAATGGTTGTCGTGGTCGATGGCGCACAAGGTGTGGTGCATTTCCCGGCCGACGTTCAGCGTCTGGATATCGATTTTTACGCCTTCTCCGGTCATAAACTCTATGGCCCAACCGGCATCGGTGTGCTGTATGGTAAGCACGCGTTGTTAAAGGAGATGTCCCCGTGGCTGGGGGGTGGCAAGATGATAACCGAAGTGAGCTTTGACGGCTTCGACACCCAGCCCGTTCCGTACAAACTGGAAGCTGGCACGCCTAACGTGGCGGGCGTCATTGGTCTGAGTGCGGCGCTGGAGTGGCTGAATGGCATCGACATTGCGCAGGCGGAAAGTTACAGCCGCGGGCTGGCGACCCTTGCTGAAGAGGCGCTCGCCAGACGGCCCGGATTTCGCTCGTTCCGCGTTCAGGACTCCAGCCTGCTGGCCTTTGATTTCGCAGGCGTTCACCACAGCGATATGGTCACGCTGCTGGCTGGCTATGGCATCGCGCTACGCGCCGGGCAGCACTGCGCTCAGCCTTTGCTTTCGGCACTTGGCGTAAAAGGCACGCTTCGCGCCTCTTTCGCACCGTATAATACACGGCACGATGTGGAGGCGTTGGTTGACGCCGTTGACCGCGCCCTGAACCTGTTGGTGGACTAATGAGCAATGCTGTTTATGCCGGACATCCGTTCGGCCATGCTGTCAGCGAAGCGGCGCTTCGCCAGACATTTTCGCCGCTTAAGCAGTGGGAAGATAAATATCGCCAGTTAATTCTGCTGGGTAAGCAGTTGCCATCACTCAGCGATGAACTGAAAGCGCAGGCGCAGGAGATTGCCGGATGTGAAAATCGGGTCTGGCTCGGCCATACGCTTTCAGACGATGGCACACTGCATTTCTTTGGCGACAGCGAAGGACGTATCGTTCGCGGGATGCTGGCGGTTCTGTTGGCCGCCATTGAAGGGAAGCGCCCGGAGGCGCTGCTTGCCGAAGACCCGCTCGCCCTCTTCGATGAACTGGGTCTACGTGCCGAACTTAGCGCATCACGCAACCAGGGGCTGGCCGCACTCAGCGCCGCCGTCCAGAAGGCGGCCCGCCAGGTTCAGCCCTGACGCGCTGCCTTTGCCATCATCTTTTTCAGCGCATGGGAGACTGCCACAAAACCAAAGGTGGCAGTCACCATCGTTGCCGCGCCAAAGCCAGAGGCGCAGTCCATTCTTTTCGGCCCTTCCGCTGTACTCTTCATGGCACACACTGACCCGTCTGCCTGCGGATAAACCAGGGCTTCGGTCGAGAAGACGCAGTCAACGCCGAGCTTACCTTTACTGTTTTTCACCACGCCAAAATCGCTTTTCAGACGTTCGCGCAGTTTTGCCGCCAGCGGATCCTGAATGGTCTTCGCCAGATCGGTGACCTGGATTTGTGTCGGATCGATCTGTCCACCGGCCCCGCCCGTCGTCACCAGCGGAATTTTATAGCGCCGGCAGTATGCAATCAGCGCCGCTTTGGGTCTTACACTGTCGATGGCATCAATAACGTAGCTAAAGCCCTGGTTCAGAAGGGTGGCGACATTTTCCCCGGTGAGGAAATCGTCCACGACCGTGACACGGCATTCCGGGTTGATCTGCTGAATGCGCTGCGCCATCACTTCCGCTTTCGCCAGTCCTACGTTGTCCCGCAGGGCGTGGATCTGTCGGTTGGTATTGGTGACGCAGACATCATCCATATCAATCAGCGTAATCGCTCCGATGCCGGTGCGGGCAAGTGCCTCTGCCGCCCATGAACCCACACCGCCGATACCCACTACACACACATGCGCGCTGGCAAAGAGATGCAGGGCATTTTCGCCGTACAAACGTGCCGTACCGCCGAAACGCTGGCGCCAGGCGTCGCTGATGACAACAGACATAAAACCTCAGAATGCGTTTAAAAACTGGAAGGAAAAAAACTCTCCCGCCTGAGCGAGAGAGAGTGTGGAGTGTATCACATTCAGCCGCTGAACACGTTGCCGGTGCCTGGTGCGGTTTTCAGCACCCATACACGACCATAATGGTTGTACCACCCCGCACGATGACCGGCATCCGGACCAATGCCCTGATAAATATCAAAGTGTTGCCCTTTGATTGCCCCGCCTACATCAAGGGCGACCATCAGACGTAGTTCATACTGACCGGTAAATTTGCCGTTCACATCCAGCAGCGGGACTTCGGCAAGCAGGGTGGTACCCGCCGGAATAATGCTGCGATCGGACGCCACCGAGGCGCGACCAATCAGCGGCACTGCACTCGCTCCTTTCACCGGTGCATAAGACTGAGGTTTAAAGAAGACGAAGGAGGGGTTTTGCTCCAGCAGCTCGCGGACCTGGGCTTCGCTATGGGTTTCTCCCCAGTGGCGAATAGCCTGCATCGACATGTCTTCTTTCTTCACTTCACCGCGATCGATAAGCACCTTACCGATACTGCGGTACGCATGACCATTCTTCCCGGCGTAGCTAAAGAAGTTCAACGGGCTGCCATCGCCGAAATCGATATAACCACTGCCCTGGACATCCATGATGAAGTTATCCATCAGAGAATTGCTGTAGGCAAGAACATAACTGTCACTCAGACCACCGGCATAAATTTCAGCGCGTGACGGCAAACGCCCGCGTTTAGGCGGCATACGGTAAATAGGGTACTGAAATTCCCCCTGCCGCGTGTGGCGAGCCTGCACCACCGGTGTGTAATAGCCGGTGAACTGGACGTTACCGTAGTTATCTGCCCCTTCCATCTGCCAGGCATCAATGCCGAACTGGCGCATATTACGGGTGTCCCCGCCGGCGCGCAGCCAATCCTGGACCGCGCTGTAAACCGCGCTCTGGCCGGAGTAAAGACGTGGTGATGCACTGCGGATCTGGCTCACTTGCTCAGAGAAATCACCAGCGTTGATTGGCGCGCCAATCGCGTCGGGCTGGTTTACCAGAGAGAAGGGCTGATTAAATTTGCCATCTTTATACTGTTGACCGCGATCGGTCGGTTTTGACGTACAGGCTGCAAGCAGTGCCACCATTGCGCCTGTGAGTAGATATGTTGCCCAACGTCCTTTCATGGTTTCTCATCTTTTAATTAATCCGGAGCGTGATGAAGATAACAAACCACCTCCGCGAATGAAATGCGATTGCGCAACCTGACGCAAATCCGGTACAAAAAACAACCGCATCGTGCTGTTTTTATACAAATATCGCTCAATTACGCCATTCCGTTAAAAAAGGGTTGCATCAGAATGTTAGCGGAGTATAGTGCGCATCCACGGACGCGGGGTGGAGCAGCCTGGTAGCTCGTCGGGCTCATAACCCGAAGGTCGTCAGTTCAAATCTGGCCCCCGCAACCAATTAAAATCAGAAGTAAATTTACTCGATGGAAGAGTAAACGCGGACGCGGGGTGGAGCAGCCTGGTAGCTCGTCGGGCTCATAACCCGAAGGTCGTCAGTTCAAATCTGGCCCCCGCAACCAATTACAATCTGATGCAAGTTTACTCGATAAAGAGTAAAGACGGACGCGGGGTGGAGCAGCCTGGTAGCTCGTCGGGCTCATAACCCGAAGGTCGTCGGTTCAAATCCGGCCCCCGCAACCAATACATTAAACACCTTAACGGGTGTTTTTTTGTTTTTATTCTTCATCCTTCACGCTGCGCCATTGTTGGCTGCCGTCATTTACCCCGGTCACGTACTTTTGTACGCTCCCGGAGATGCATTCCGTTGCCGCCTCGGCGCAACCCGAATGATTCGAATAAAATATTCAGTGTTCATCCTTCACGCTGCGCCAGCGCTGGCTGCCGTCATTTACCCCGGTTACGTACTTTTGTACGCTCCCGGAGATGCATTCCGTTGCCGCCTCGGCGCAACCCGAATGATTCGAATAAAATATTCAGTGTTCATCCTTCACGCTTCGCCAGCCCTGGCTGCCGTCATTTACCCCGGTCACGTACTTTTGTACGCGCCTGGAGATGCATTCAAACAGAGCAACCCGACTAAGGCATTACCCTCTTCTCGCCAGCGTTGCCCCATCGGCAAAATAGGCTTTAATCCCGGCCAGAATAGACTCTGCCACCTCTTGCTGGAATTTTGCCGTCCTGAGCTTGCGCTCCTCTTCAACATTACTGATGAACGCCGTTTCGACGAGGATCGACGGAATATCCGGCGCTTTTAACACCGCAAACCCCGCCTGCTCAACCCGGTTTTTATGCAGGCTGTTAACATTTCCCAACCTGTTGAGCACCGCTTTGCCAAACTTCAGGCTGTCGTTAATCGTAAGCGACTGCACCATATCAAACATCGTATGGTCGAGATATCGATCGCCGCTTTTGCTGACGCCCCCAATTAAGTCCGCGGCGTTCTGCGTCTCTGCCAGATATTTGGCGGCCGTACTGGTGGCCCCTTTTGTTGAGAGGGCAAACACGGAAGATCCATGCGGCTGGCGGCTACTAAACGCATCGGCATGAATAGAAACAAACAGATCCGCACGTTGCTTCTGCGCCTTCGCCACCCGGACCTTGAGCGGAATGAAGACATCTTCATTACGTGTCATATAGGCCTTCATATTGCCCTCTTTCTCGATAAGCGCACGTAAGCGCCGGGCAATCTGCAGCACAACATCCTTTTCGCGGGTCCGGTATTTACCGATAGCGCCAGGATCCTCACCACCATGACCAGGATCCAGCATGATGACAATCGGGCGATCGCGCCCTGCTTTACCGGGCTGCGGGCCACTCTGCGCTGGCGGAACCTGTTTCTCCAGGTCGCCCTGGTTATACTCCTCAAGCAGCGCCAGTAACGGATCCTGAACGTCTTTGGCATTGGCCGGGTAGAGATCCATGACCAGACGCTCTTTGAACCCGGCGACCGGGGCCAGGGCAAAGAGCTGAGGTTTGATATCCTGCTTAAGCTCAAACACCATACGAACGGTTTGTGGGTCAAACTGCCCTACCCGTGCAGATTTAATGAAAGGATCGTCATTACGAATCTGCGCCCCCATTCCTTTCAGAACAGAGTTAAGGTTTACGCCTTCGAGATCCACAACCAGCCGATCGGGATTGCTCAGTGAAAACTGACGATACTGAATGACCCGGTTGGACTCTACTGTTACACGGGTATAGGTAGTCGCAGGCCAGACGCGCACGGCGACCACCTGGCTTACGGCGGCAAGACCGACCTGACTCACGCTTAATAACCACATGGCTCCCGCGCCCTGTATCAATTTGCGGCGACTTAGCGCTTTTTGACTTCCCGACATGCCTCTCCCGAGCAAAAGCAAAATAATGAATGACCGTATAAACGCCAGAATTGACCGAAAACTTTAACGAATGATGCATAAACTGTCATCTATAAAACGGTAAATGAGGGGCTATCCCGCCTTAACGTTTGATAAAGGTCATTAAGCGCTAATGCATTTTTGGCTTGCACAACAGCCAATAAAAGAATAAAAATACACTTTTTACGAATAATCATGCAGTGAGGGTTGGCCGTGGTAAAGGAACGTAAAACCGAACTGGTGCAGGGATTTCGCCACTCTGTCCCCTATATCAATACCCACCGGGGCAAAACCTTTGTCATTATGTTAGGTGGCGAAGCCATCGAACATGAGAATTTTTCCAGTATTGTCAATGACATCGGGTTATTACACAGCCTGGGGATTCGTCTGGTTGTCGTCTATGGCGCACGTCCGCAAATTGACGCCAATCTTGCTGCGCACCAGCACGAGCCGCTTTATCACAAACATATCCGCGTTACGGACGCCAAAACGCTGGAGCTGGTGAAACAGGCTGCCGGGCTTTTGCAACTGGATATCACCGCCCGACTCTCCATGAGTCTGAACAATACGCCACTGCAGGGCGCGCACATTAATGTGGTCAGCGGTAACTTTATCATCGCTCAGCCCCTTGGCGTTGATGATGGCGTGGATTATTGCCATAGCGGGCGCATTCGCCGTATTGATGAAGAGGCGATTCATCGCCAGCTGGACAGCGGCGCGATTGTACTAATGGGGCCGGTTGCCGTCTCTGTTACCGGGGAGAGCTTCAACCTCACCTCCGAAGAGATAGCCACCCAGCTTGCCATTAAACTGAAAGCGGAAAAAATGATTGGCTTTTGCTCATCGCAAGGGGTCTATGATGAAGAGGGGCACATTGTCTCTGAACTGTTCCCGAATGAAGCACAGGCCCGTGTAGAAGCGCTGGAAGAACAAGGCGATTACCATTCAGGGACGGTGCGCTTCCTGCGTGGCGCGATGAAAGCTTGTCGCAGTGGAGTCCGCCGCAGCCATCTGATTAGCTATCAGGAAGACGGTGCACTGCTGCAGGAGCTGTTCTCACGTGACGGTATCGGAACCCAAATCGTCATGGAAAGTGCGGAACAAATCCGCCGCGCCACCATCAACGATATCGGCGGTATTCTTGAACTGATTCGTCCACTGGAACAACAGGGCATCCTGGTTCGTCGTTCCCGCGAGCAACTGGAGATGGAAATTGACAAATTTACCGTCGTTCAGCGCGATAACCTGACAATCGCCTGCGCTGCCCTCTACCCCTTCCCGGAAGAAAAAATCGGTGAAATGGCCTGTGTTGCGGTGCACCCGGATTACCGGAGCTCATCGCGCGGCGAGATATTACTGGAGCGTATTGCCGCTCAGGCTAAGCAGATGGGGCTGACTAAACTCTTTGTTCTGACCACCCGCAGTATTCACTGGTTCCAGGAGCGTGGATTCACGCCGGTCGACATCGACTCGTTGCCGGAAAGCAAAAAAGAGATGTACAACTACCAGCGCCGTTCAAAGGTGCTGATGGCAGACCTGACCTGACAAGCTGCCCCGCCGGGTAAAAATCTTATCCGGCGTTTATCCTCAACTGAACCTGGCCCGAATCCTGCCGCTTTTTAAGTCAGAGAAGGTTAATCAGCGGCCCTGTAAAAGCAGCCGCTGAATTCACGCGGGTTAATTCTCGAGCCTTAACATACTGACCGAATCAAAAGCAGTATCTCAGGTTTCCGGGGATAGCTGAAAAAGAGCATCAAGACCGCTTCGCCGCTCCGTACGGGTGGCGATAGCCTGCGCCAGTACGCGGTCATCCGCATACAGAGAGAGCCGTTTTTTGGCACGGGTGATGGCGGTATAGACCAGTTCCCGTGTGAGCACCGGAACAAACTGCGCCGGCAGGATCAGAGCAGCATGATCGAACTCCGACCCTTGTGATTTATGGACCGTCATCGCCCATGCGGTCTCATGTTCCGGTAAACGGCTCGGCTGCACGGACTTCATCGTCCCATCGGGCATCGGGAACCAGACGCGAAGCCCCTCTCCCTGATTGAGAGCAATGCCAATATCACCATTAAAGAGCCCCAGCGATGAATCATTGCGGGTAATCATCACCGGACGTCCGTGATACCAGTAGCCATGTGCCGGGCGGGAAATGCGTCTCTGGCGCACCAGTGCCATCTCCAGGCGTTCGTTTAATCCACTGACACCGAAGGGGCCCTCCCGCAGGGCACAGAGCAGTTGATACTCACCAAATGCAGTGAGGATTTCCTGAGGACTAACGTCCTTTCTCAGTAACACGAGGTAACGATCATAGCCGGTCAGCGCGTCATCAATCATTACCTGGTACTCTTGCGCAGTCAGCAACCCTTTACGCTCAATGTCAGCGAATGCCTGATTAAGCACGGCATGCGTGGCTGCCTTGTCGCCGCGGTTCACGGCGCCAGCCAGTTGCCCTATGCCGGAGTCACTGCCAAACCGGTAACTTTGTTGCAGCAAACAGAGGCTGTCGCGTAGCGCACGCGCGGCGGTTCCCTCTCCGCTGGGTACCGTAAAACCCGTTATGCGGGAGAGCTCTGCGGCACGTTCAGCAGTAAAACCTGCATTGACCCAGGCGCAGATATCACCCAGTACCGCCCCGGCTTCCACCGACGCAAGCTGGTCGCGATCGCCGAGAAAAATGACGCGTGCATGGGCAGGCAGCGCATCAATCAGACGCGACATCATTGGCAGGTCAATCATTGAGGCCTCGTCCACTACCAGCACGTCCAGATGCAAGGGATTCCCGACATGATGCCGTAAGCGCTGACTGCCGGGCACAGCCCCCAGCAACCGGTGCAGGGTACTGGCTTCGTCCGGCAAGAGGGCCTTTTGTGCTTCTGAGAGCGGTAACTGGCGTAACGCTTTACCGAGCGATTCTGTCAGACGCGCGGCCGCCTTACCGGTCGGTGCCGCCAGTTTGATTCGGCAGCGCTCGCCGTCGGCCATCTGCACCATGGCCGCCAGCAGCCTGGCAACCGTCGTGGTTTTACCCGTCCCCGGCCCACCTGAAATCACTGAAATACGCCGGGTAAGCGCAACCGCCGCCGCGATTTTTTGCCAGTTAATGGCGTCCGTGGCGGGCAAAAAAGCATCCAGCGCTTGCTTGAGGCGATCTTCATTCACCGACAAGGGCTGATTCACCCGGGCAAAGAATTCCGCCACCCGCTGTTCGTTACACCACATGCGGTTCAGATAGAGCCGGTTTCCGGCAAGGATCATTGGCGCGAGGGCCTCCTCTTCGCCCACGGCAGGGGACTTCTGTAGCACATCACGCCAGTTATCCAGATGACCAAGGTGATCGAAAATCGCCTGCATAACGGGGGATGAATGACTTGCGCTACTCTCCTGACTCAGACGTTCCAGCGGCAAACAGACATGCCCTTCCCCCGCGTCACGGCTTAACAGCGCCGCCGCCACCATGACGGCAGGTTGCTCATTACCCGCAACCGTAAAGGCAAACTGCACATCCAGCGGACGTAATAATTTCTGTACTACTGCCTCTTGCAGCAATGTTCGTAACGTCATGACGCCACCTCCTGACATTCACCCGCAAAAAGCGCATCCATTTCGTTGATCAGCGCCGCGTCAGGACGGGTGGTAAAAATGCCCTGTCCCGGCTTACCGGGTTCAACGCCGCGCAGGAAAAGATAGATAACACCGCCGAAATGGTGCTCATAATCATAATTTTCAATGCGATGGCGAAGATAACGGTGCAGCGCAAGGGTATAAAGTTGATATTGCAGGTCGTAGCGGTGCGACTGCATTGCCGCGATCATCGCCTCGCGGGTATATGCTTCGCTGGAGTCTCCCAGCCAGTTGGATTTGTAGTCCAGCAGGTAATAGCGACCGTTGTGGCGAAACACAAGGTCGATAAAGCCTTTGAGCATGCCGCGCACCTCGCGGAAGTCCAGCGGTGGACAGCCCGCCGACAGGGGATCGTAATGCCGAATCAGCGCATCGAGTCGCTCGGCGCGCAGGTTCTGTTCAATGGGGACGTAAAACTCCAGCTCCACCTGCTTGTCTCTGGCGGTGAGCTCGCACAATGCCAGTCCGGTATCGCCCAGAGGCGCATGCAAAACGGCCTCCAGCCAGTCGCTGATGACGGGCTGCCAGTGGGCCTCGAAACCGCCGGCCAGCAGCTTTTCGCTAACCCATTCTGCTGAAATCGCCTGAGTAAAATCGAGATCTTCAAAAAGCCCATGCAGAAAGGTTCCCGGAGAGGCACCGCGCGGAAACTGATGCGCCGTTAACCCGGTTTCAGCCAGCGACTCACGCTCACCTGCAGCATCCACATCCAGCCGCGGGAGAAGATCCTGTGCAATGCCATGAGCGCGCTGCTGCAACCCGGAGTAACTGGTGACGCGCCAGTCATCAGCAACGACGCGTTGCACCTGTCGTGCCTGCAGGGTTAAGGCCCCATTTTCCGGCGTCTCCCAGCGGAGGTTGTCTGGCGTGGCAGGCGTCCGCAGTTCGATATTCTCATTGCAAAGCGCCTCCACCGCCGCGTGAAGTCTACGGGCATCCATCGGTTCACCACGCTGGATAAGACGCCCCAGTGCGCTTAGGTGAAAATCAGTGTCGCCCGTTTTTTCGCCCCGGCCGCGAAACAAGGGTGCAATACCCAGGCTGCAGTGCCAGACCGAACGGGTTAAGGCAACGTAAAGCAGACGCAGGTCTTCCGCCAGCCGTTCTGTTTCAGCCAGCGCCAGGCTTTCTTCATCTCCGCTGAGGTCAAGCACCGACGCGTAAGTGGTCCTGTCGTGATAGAAGGCCTGATCCTGGACGCGGAAATTGGCAATAAACGGCAGCCAGACCACCGGATACTCCAGACCTTTCGATTTATGGATGGTGACGATTTTCACCAGATGCTTATCGCTTTCCAGCCGCAACTGCTCGCTGGCGGCGTTGGTATCCGGCTCTGCAATATGCTGCGCCAACCAGCGCACCAGCGCATGTTCGCTTTCCGCCTGCGTCCCGGCCTCCTGTAACAGCTCACTGAGGTGCAAAATGTCAGTCAACCGACGCTCTCCCCCCGCTGTCGCCAGAAGGTTTTCTGCGATATGGCGTGCACTCATCAGTGCATGCAGCATCGGCATCACGCCCCGCTTTTGCCACAGCTCGCGCCATCGGGCAAACTCTTCTACCACCGCATCCCAGGCCGTTTCGTCGTTGTTTAGCATCTCGATGTCAAGCGCACTCAGACCCAGCATCGAGGTTGCCAGTGCGCTACGCAGCGTGTTTTCACGCTCGGGCGCCAGTATCGCCTGCAGGAGCCATAACATCTCCTGGGCTTCCGGCGTTTCAAAAACACTGTCGCGGTTAGAGAGGTATACGGAGGGGATGTTCAGCAGCCCCAGCGCATCGCGTATAAGCGAGGCTTCATGGCGACTACGGACTAATACGGTGATGTCTGATGCCCTTAACGGGCGCGATTTATCTCCGTCAAGAAGTTGCGCGTCGCCTGCCTGGCCGGCAATCAGCCAGTCACGGATCTGCGCCGCACAGTGCCCAGCCATGAGTGACTGATAGTCAGCAACCCCGACGCCTTCGCCCTCCATCAGCCACATGGACATCGCCGGATGAGGCTTGCCGTTGACCACAAAGCGCAGTGACTGATTTCTGGCCGCCGACTTCACCGGCTGAAAAGGAATTTGCCGGAACATAAAAGCGTCATCAATCTGGCTGAAGATACGGTTTACGCTCTCAACCATGCCCGGCGCTGAACGCCAGTTTGTATCCAGCGTGTAGTGCGCCGTGACTTCTCCACGCGCTTTCATATAGGTAAAAATATCCGCGCCGCGAAACGCATAAATAGCCTGTTTAGGATCGCCAATCAGCAAAAGCGCACCGTCCGGCTGGTTATGCCATATGCGCCGGAAAATACGGTACTGCTGCGGGTCCGTATCCTGAAACTCATCGATCATTGCGACCGGAAAACGTGTGCGAATCGCCGTTGCCAGCGCATCGCCGTTGGCGCTTTGCAATGCGCTGTCCAGCCGTCCCAGCATATCGTCAAAACCTAACTGACCACGACGGCGTTTTTCCCGCGCAATCGTCTCACGGATTTCACGCATGGCGCGGGTTAGCATCAGATCTTTCAGGGTCAATGGCGCGGCGAGCAGTGCCTCGATAGCGTCAAACACCGGGTGTTCAGGCGCAACCGTACCTGGCTTTGTGCGTTCGCGCAGAAACGACTGCGCAAACTTTTCCAGCGGCTCCGGCAACTGGTAACTCAGCGTCTCCTCTTCGGCCCAGGCGCTGATCTTTGCTATCCACCGCGCCTGGTTTGCCCGATTGAATTTCTGCCGCATAATGCCTGAGCCCTCAATAAGGGGGTCCAGTTCTGCCACTGAGGCAAGCCAAAGCTGCTTAACGTTATTGATATGCTCAAGGATTTTCTGGTGACGACTTTGCAGGGTCTCATCGTCAGGTGGCGCGGATTTAATTTTCGGCGCTTCACCCTGTAAATAGCGATCGATAGCCTTTAATAGCTCATGCGGTCCCTTCCAGGAGGCGTGAACAACCTGAGCGAGATCGCGCGGTAACGGATAACAGTGGCGACGCCAGAAGTCTGCACACGCCTGATAACGCAGAAGCGACTCATCCTCAATCAGCTGCTGTTCGAACAACATTCCTGATTCAAAGGCATTAAGGCTGAGCATACGCTGGCAGAAACCGTGAATGGTAAAGACCGCGGCTTCGTCCATCTGGCGTTCAGCAAGCATAAGCAACTCAGCGGCTTGCGAAGTGTCGTCGATCTCTGCAAGCAGACCTGCATAAAGCGGGTTATCGGACGCGCCTCGCAGGCAGGCGATGCGTAAGTCATGAATATTGCTACGAATACGTCCGCGCAATTCAGCGGTGGCCGCCTCGGTAAAGGTGACCACCAGAAGTTCTTCAACATTCAGTGGCCTCGGCCAGGCAGATGCCCCGCCGAGGCCGAGTAATAACCGCAGATAAAGGGCGGCAATGGTGAAGGTTTTACCGGTGCCCGCAGAGGCTTCAATCAGTCGCTCACCGGTTAGCGGCAGGCGCAGGGGATCCAGTGGCTCAGCGGTTTCACTCATTTTTCTCGCTCATCAGGAACTAAAGGTAAGGACTGTTGTAACGAGCTGACGTTTTCCCATACTTTCCAGCCATCAGGATGGACGTACTCCGCTTTCCCGCTCTGGCTTCCTGAAATCTGAGACAAGATAGCCATCCCCTGCGGCTCAACCACCGCCTGGTGGAAAAAGTCGGCAAGTTTTTGCGGCGTCAGCTGTTTTATCTGAGCGACTACTTTATCACGTGAATCAAAGCGCATATTACCGCGATCGAAATCTTTGCTGAGCTTCGAGGCTTCCTCACCCAGGGTCTGCGGCGCTTGTTCAATCTGGGCGATTACCCCCTGCTGTACCTGGGCAAACTCTTCAGGTTTCAGGTTACGTAATTTCGCCTCAGCCGTCGGGAAGAAGGCTTTATAACGTTCCCATAAGTAGGCTGGCTGCTTTTCATTGCTTTGTAGCAAGAAGCCCATCCCCCACTGCCGACCAACGCTCATCGGGAAAGCAAAAACCGCATAACCCAGTTGCTCTTCCGTGCGCAGCTGGTTGTAGAACCACGGCTGGACTATCTGCCCCAGCATTGCGCTGTACGCTGTACTTGTAAACTCATCGTACCCTTTTGGAACAAAGATCGCGGCCAGCGCGGAGTCCGTGCTGTTGCCCGCTTTTTCGAAGATGACCGACTGCTGTTTGTCCACCAGCACGTCTTTATTGCGACACCACTCAGTGCCATTCGCCCCCAAACTTTGCTGAACGCGATGGGCGAGATCTTTTGCCTGCTGTTCCGTCAGATTCCCCACCACGAGGAACTCCGGGCGCGCGTTGGCCTTCAAAGCGTCACGGTAGCTCAGCACATCATTCAGGCTGATAGACGGCAGCAGCGCCCGACGCTCTTCACGCTGGAAATAGGGCACTTGTGAGAGCATCTGAACAGGCATGATTGCCTGATCGAACGCTTTGCCTTTTTCAGCCGAATCCATCATTTGTGCATACCATGACTTCGCCTGCTCAAGCTGCTCTGCGGTAGGGGTATAGCTGAAATAACCGTCGAGTAACGCCTGGAAAAGCTGTGGTAACCGCTGGGTATAACCATTTGCATTAAGCATCAGGCCATTGTTTGCATTGGTAGAGAAGCTTATCCCTCCCACGGCGGCCTGGTTACTTAACTGATCCAGCGCAATGCCCGCAAGGTAATCATTCAGGGCGAACATTACCTGGTTTTTTGCGCTGTCCATCGCCTGCGGATTACGCAAAACGACGCTTACATCTGCCTTCGGCTCGCTGGCAAAGAAACGACTTGGGCTATAAACCACACGCAAATTCGGTTCGTCCACAATAAGCGCCGGATGCTTATCATTTTTTTCAGGCTTGATGAGGGTGAAATCATCAGGAATGTAAGGGTTGAGCTGAGGCGTTTGCAGGGTGATGGCATCGGCCTGCTTTTGCCAGTCAGCAAACGTCTTCGCAGAGATTTTATCAACCTGGTAGGGCGCATTGACGAAGTAGGCTGTTTTGTTGTGCGGTTCGTCAGGGCTGATATACCAGATTCGCGCATTTTCTGGCGTCATCTCATCAAGACGGGCCTGAATAGCTTTCGGGTCATACCGATCGGCAATATTAACCGAATCCAGAGTATGGGCGACCGGTACGCGAATCATGGTATCCGCCAGCCATTCGACATAGCCCATATCGCGGGTGATAGAAGGGTAGCGGAAATCCAGATCCAGGATGTGCGCCAGCTCATCAAAGTACCGTTTGTCGACGCCTTTATCACGCAGCATAGTGAGATAGCTGAAAATCGCGGCGACAACCGTATCACGGTTAGCCAGCCCTTTATCCGTCAACGTGACCGAGATGGCCAGCACGCCACTGTTACCATTGACGACAGGGTCGGAGTCGCCTCTTATCCCTTCAGCCAGCCCCTGTTTTTGCAGCCAGTCAGAGAGCGTACCTGGGCTGCGATTGCCCACAAGATAGGTGATAAGTTCATCCGTTTTACTGCGAAACTGTGCGGTATTGTTATCAATACGGAACTCCACACGCACCACTTTGCGAGGGACTGCGGGGACGTAGTGAATGATGACGCCTTTTTGCGCATCGGTCACCACCGGCACATCAATCTCAGGGCGCGTGATGTGCTTATCAGGAACGCGCCCCCAGGTTTTAGCGGCAATTTTTGCCAGTTCAGGTAGCGGGCGATTACTGTAAATGACCGCCTTCATCAGGTTGGCGGAGTAATATTTATCGCGAAAGGCGAGCAAGGCGTCATGCACCGGGTTGCCTGGCTTATCGCTGAGGGTTTCCAGATTGCCGCCCGAGAATTTCGACCCCGGGTGTGCCGGATTAATGGTCTCCGCGCTGACTTGCGCCATACGCATGCCGTCACGCGTGCGGGCCATCGTCAGTTCGGCATTCACCGCATTACGTTCACGATCGGCATATTTTTTTTGCAGCAGCGGTTCAGCAATTGCATCAGCGAGACGATCGACCGCCCCTTCAAGGGCATTGTTTTCCACTTCAAGGTAATAGGCGGTGCGATAGGGCGCCGTACTGGCATTATGGCTACCGCCGTGAAGCTTGAGGTATTCCGCCAGGCTGTCCGGGGAGGGGTATTTTTTTGAGCCCATCAGGGTCATGTGCTCCAGATAATGAGCAAGCCCCTGGTGAGAATCCGGATCCTGAAGAGAACCTACAGGCACCACCATCGCACAGAGCGATTTTACCGCTTGCGGATCGGATACCAGCAGCACAACCATGCCGTTATCCAGCCGCACGGCCTGGTACTGGCGCGTATCTTTATCGCTCTTGCGGATAGTTTCCTGAACAGGCTGCCAGCCTTTATCTGCCTGACTGTATGACGCCCAGAGGGCAAAAATTACAACAAATGCATTTAACCAGGTGCTGCGGGGCATTCACGAACCTCATCATTAACTATCCCGTTGATTTTCCTGACCATGAAAATCGCGGGGTGAAACCTGTGTTGGCTAAACCGCCAACCGCTGGGTAAATCAGTCCGTGACCCAATGCGCATAATCCGGAAGCTGATCTGCGGTTTTAAGACCGTCAATCCGGCTGATTGAAACGGTAAATCGGCAGCAGATAGCGCTGCGAAAGCTCAGTGATTTGCACGAAATGTTCCGGTGTCAGGGTTCGCCACAAACGTTGATACCAGACATCCTCACCCTCCCCTCGCGCGACCATATTACCTTCGAAGGCCTGCAAAAATTTGCTTTGCGCTTTCTGTAGCGTTGCTTCGTCCCTTAACATGGCATCATTTGCTGCGTCATAACAGGCTTTTATCCAGGCTCCACCACTTTCTGGTAGCAGCAACAGCGGTTTTGCCATCCCTTCGCGGTAACCGTCAATCATTAACGCCAGATGCTCTGATGCGACTTCAGGCGCCAGTACGGGGAAGCGCCACTGACCATTTTTGCGCACCAGGATACGGCTCTCGCCAGCACCACCGCTGGCACAGTAGACAAGATGTTCCAGCCAAAGTTGCAGCCCCTGCGTCACACTCGGCATTGAAGGTCGCCAGCGCAGCAGCCCATCGGGCTGCACATGCGGTAACCATCCGGTCAGATGGACCCCGCCGCAGTGCAAATCAATTTCCATCGTGGTTCCCGGCTGGCGCTGTGCTATCACACGGTCGGCCAGCTCCTGCATTTCATCCTGCTGCGTCTCCCAGAGTATTTCGCCAAAGGCGCCATAAGGGAGCGCCCCGGCCGCCCGATAGCGGCGAAACAGTTTCTCTGCGTCCTGTTCTTCTACCAGTGCGTTCAGTAATTCCTGGTTGAGCTGATAGCGGCTTAGTCCATCGAGAATAAAGGGTTCAGCGTCGGGGATGTCACTCTCTTCCGAACGGAAACTGACCCGCAGACGCATCTGAAAGAATGCGCGTACCGGGTGGCCCCAAAACCGTAAAAGCTGATCAAAGTTGAGCGTGTCTATCGGGACCGGGCTGAGCTGCTGTATAAATTCCGGATGTGGCTCACCGGACTGGCTCGCAGCGGGCAACCAGTCACGCGCATAGCTTTGCCACTCCCCTGCCTGGAAGTTTGCGGCGTCAAAAGGCATACGGGGATGCAAATGACAGATATGCGCTTTGACACGCTTTTCGCTCTCGTCGCAGTTGAGCACTTCATCGCCGGGCAGGTGATGACTTTGACCAATGTAATCAAGTAGCTCTTGTACCAGCACGGAAGGAAAACGCTCGGCATTATCCTGAATCGACCGGCCAATAAAACTGATATAGAGCGTTTGTTGCGCCGACAACAGCGCCTCAAGAAAGAGATAGCGGTCATCATCCCGACGGCTACGATCGCCCCGCTGCGCCTGGTGGCTCATAAGATCAAAGCCCAATGGAGCCAGTGCTCTCGGGTAAATGCCATCATTCATCCCCAGCAGACAAACCACTTTAAAAGGAATGGATCGCATTGGCATCAGGGTACATATATTTACCGGCCCGGCCAGAAAACGCTGACTGATACGTTCCTGATCCAGCCGCTGGGCCAGCTCATCACGCAATACGGAGAGAGGGATCTCTTCGCCGTACGAGGCTTCAACACCCTGGGCAATGATGGCCTGCCACTGTTGTTCGATGAGTGCCAGCGCCGCTTCGGTCTCCTGATCGGGCAGGAAAAAGTCGTTGAGCATTTCACGGCATACCGGTAGCCACTCTTCAAGAGGACGCTCCTGAGCAAGCCCCAGGCGCCATGTCTTCAACTGCATTAACAGTGACGCAAGGTGCCCTACCAGTTCGGCGATGAGTCCGCTGGATTCATCGTAGGGAAGGATGGACTGCCACTCTCCCTGCCGACTTTCCATAGCATAACCCAGCAGCATTCGAGTCAGACCAAACTGCCAGGTGTGTTGCCCGGTCGGCGGCAGCTCGAATTCACGCACGTTGTCATCATCTATGCCCCAACGAATGCCGGACTCATTAACCCACTGACGGAGATAACCCAGTCCCTCTTCAGTGATATTAAAGCGCGCCGCCAGGACAGGCACATCAAGCAACGCCAGCACATCCTCCGACACAAACCGGCTGTCAGGCAAAGAAAGTAGGTTGATGAATGCTTCCAGAGCAGGATGAGCCTGACGAGCCCGGCGGTCAGAAATGGCGTAAGGCAGATAACGCTCGCCCGTCGCGCTGCCAAATACGGCCTGAATGTAAGGGCTGTAACTGTCGATGTCGGCGACCATCACCACGATATCGCGCGGAGTCAGCTGCGGATCTTCTTCCAGCATCGCGAGCAGACGATCATGTAACACCTCCACTTCACGCTGAGGGCTATGGCAAACATGCACGGTCACACTGCGATCGTCAGGATCCAACCTGCGCTTTTTGTCACTACGCGCAAACTCCTGGGCATCCACTCCCGCTACCGCACTGTTTTTAAGCTCCAGCATGTCGTGTTGCAGGTTGCGCAGCAGCAGGCCAGGCGTTGTCTCAACAAAAGCATCAAACTCTTCAAACTCCTCCAGACCTGCAAGCAGATAGACATAGTCACGGCCTAGCTTTCCCCAGGATGCAAGCAAAGGGTTAGGAAGATGTTGTTCGCCCTCACTGTTGAACAAGCCAGCCGTTGCCTCGGAATGACGAAACAGCGGTAAGCGCCTCTGTTCTCCCAAACGCTGGCGGTGGCGGGTCATTAATTTTGCCAGGAAGGCCGGATCTTTAATATCTCCCCAGTATTCCCGGCAGGGATTCGTAAAGAGCACATGCACATCGACATGTTTTCCCAGCGCCTGGAGAGCCTGCAAATAGACCGGCGGAAGCGCCGAAATACCGCAGATAAAAACCCGTGAAGGGAGGCCGGCTGGCCGCGCTTTAGCGGTTTCGAGTTTATGAATAAAACGCTGATACAAGTTTGCACGATGCCAGTGTGGCTGCCCCAGGGCCGCCGTGTGCTCAACCAGTGCACGCCACAGAGGGGCCTGCCAGCGCTGTGCCTCATTGAGTCCGTCGATAAGTTCACCCGACTCCCAGCGTGTCAGCCAGTGCGGGCGATAGACAAGATACTGGTCAAAGAGATCGGCTACGCGGGAGGAGAGCTGAAAAAGCTTACGTTTATCATCATCATCGTTGAGATAGTGGCGCAGCATGGCAAAGTCCTCGCCCTCCAGCATTCCCGGCAGCAGCGACATGAGCTTCCAGCTCATGCTCTGCTTGGTGAACGCACTCTCTTTTGGGATGTCAGGTAAAACGCGCACAAACATATCCCAGATAAAACTGGCCGGGAGAGGAAATTCGATATTGGCGGCAATACCGAATTTTTTTGCCAGCGTCATTTGTAGCCATTGCGCCATACCGGTGCTCTGCACAAGGATGACCTCTGGTTCAAAAGGATCGTCCAGCCTGTCATTTTCAACGATGTACTCCATCAGTGCTTCCAGCACATCCAAATGGTTGGAGTGATAAACCCTTAGCATACGTACTCCTGACTACTGACCGGACGGGCAATGCAGTCTGGTCATCTGCCCTTTTCTGCCTGACGGCGAAACAATAATGGCGTTGATGCTGACACATCCTGCGTCGCTTGTCTGCAACCGCTGCACCTGCCATCCCGGCGGCAAAACCTGGGTTTCCGCTTGCGTTTGTAGCCATGCGTAACGCCATAACGTGCGGTATTGACTCCAGAGCGCAAAGTCCGAAGCCAGAGTTCGTTGAAAGCCGCTAAGGGCGGTAACGATCATGACCAGTAACACCATAGCTATCAGGACTTCAGGCAGGCTGAACCCCTTTTCTTTCATGGCAGTTCGCATAAGGCAGTCTCTTTAAGGGGGCAGAAATCGCTCCAGCCATGAGCGGAAAACAGCACCTTGTTTTTTTCAATGCGCCCCCCTCGCCACAATCGCTGCTCAGCGCTACCTGCTATCAATAAGACACGATTTTCCTCAAGGATACGCAGGCAAACCCGCAGGGAGGTGCCTCGCTGTTCCAGGCATTGTACTGCGGGTTTCGCATCCCACTGCTGCATCCGTCCCCACTCCAGCGCAGACTGCACACTGGCATAGTGCTGCAGGCTTAAACTCTCAGTGGTGACACGCTGAATATGGGTGACACGCTGCTGATTCAAGCCATTCAGCAGCAGGCTGCCAAGAAGTAAAATGAGCAGCACCAGTGCAAGTGAGGACATTCCTCGCTGGCGGTTCATAAGTTAAAACCCGTCACGCTAAAAGTCGCGTTAACTACGCGTGTGGCCTGTCCCTTAACCCTTCCACTCAGACTGAGACTGAATACGGGGTGAAAACCGGGTACTTGCTGCCTTCTGATAAAGAAACCGTCGATGGTTACCACTGCCGGATCGGTCATTTTGTCCCAGCCTTTACCCTCGCAGGACGTTGCCCCCCGAAGCGTTTCCAGTACGCCGCTTTGCAGGCGAAACCCTGTTTGATCGGCATCACTTGCTGGCGTGGTTTCCCAGCGTCCGTTACTGTTTGCATCCCATTGCACTATCACACATTCTCCTGAGCGCCCTATTATTACCGGCTGGCCTGCACAGCTGCCGTTACAGTACCCGGCACGCTGAAGATGCCGCGCTACGGTATAAATACGTTGCCAGAGTTCATCTTCCAGCATTTGAGCACGGGTTTGTTGCAAGACCCCAAGCTGCACTGCAGGCAGGAAACGGGCCGCTGCGAGTAATAAGACACTGCCGATCGCCATTGCCAGTAGCGTCTCCAGTAACGAAAAGCCGTTTTGTTTCGCTAACATACGTCTTCCGATGATGACTGACACATCCTGATTCTCCCCCACCCTGAAACCACTATGCGCCACTCCCCTGCCCCGTTTTTAATGCGGATATGCCCACCCCATGCCGTGTTGCGTAAACCATAAAATCCTAACGATGGTGTTATCTCTACCAATGCAACCTCAGGCCAGGCCGGGCGTAAGGTATAGCGTGAACCCGCCTGACACTGTGCCGTTAAATGGGTATGCAAACACCAGCTTGCGCCATCGCGTGACGCCGCGAGCAACTGCTCACGCGAGTGCCAGTTCGCATCATCACGCAACATTTCCAGAAACTGCCGCACCTGAACCGCGGTTTGCCATAGCCGCTGCTGCGCCTGCCAGTAACGCCAGCCAGAGAGCCCCGCCCCACTGAGAATGGCGATCAACGCGACCGCCACCATTGTTTCTATTAGGGTAAATCCGCATTCTCGTTTCATGTCCGCACTCTGCCGCCAGCGATATTTATTTTCGAGCAGAGTTTGTGGAATTTACGAGACGCGCCGGAGATGGGTGACGGTTTTGCAGGGCGTTGCAACGCAGCCGGAAAGCGGGTCGGAAAAGGAGAAACAGATAAAAAAAAACCGGCACCCGAAGGTACCGGTTATGAGATGCTCACCGGGTCAGATAGCTACCGGAGCCTTGATGGCAGGATGCGGATCGTAACCTTCTATTTCGAAATCTTCAAAACGATAGTCGAACAACGAATCAGGTTTACGTTTGATAACCAACGTCGGCAGGGCACGTGGTTCACGACTTAACTGCAGATGCGTTTGTTCAAGGTGATTGCTGTACAAGTGGGTATCGCCACCTGTCCAGACAAAATCCCCAACGTCCAGATCGCACTGCTGCGCCATCATATGCACCAGCAACGCGTAGCTGGCAATGTTGAAAGGCAGACCGAGGAATACGTCACAGGAGCGCTGGTAGAGCTGGCAGGAAAGTTTTCCATCTGCAACATAGAACTGGAAGAAGGCGTGGCACGGGGCAAGGGCCATTTTATCCAGTTCACCGACGTTCCAGGCTGAAACAATAATCCGGCGAGAGTCCGGGTCATTTTTGATCTGATTGATAACCGTGCTTATCTGGTCGATATGACGGCCATCAGGCGTAGGCCAGGCGCGCCACTGTTTGCCATAGACCGGACCCAGATCACCGTGTTCGTCAGCCCATTCGTCCCAGATGGTGACCTTGTTCTCTTTCAGGTACGCCGTGTTGGTGTCGCCCTGCAAAAACCACAACAGCTCATGAATAATTGAGCGTAAATGGCAGCGCTTGGTTGTCACCAGCGGAAAGCCATCCTGCAGGTTAAAACGCATCTGATGACCAAAAATAGAGATCGTGCCGGTCCCTGTACGGTCGTTTTTCGGGGTGCCCTCATCGAGCACCTTTTGCATCAGTTCTAAATACTGTTTCATGGTTCCTCAGGAAACGTGTTGCGGCGCACGACGACGATACGCCCAGACCATCATGGCAATGCCCGCGACGATCATCGGGATGGACAGAATTTGACCCATACTGATGTACTGCACCCAGGTGCCAGTAAACTGCGCATCCGGCTGGCGGAAGAATTCAACGATGATACGAAACGCGCCATAACCGATCAGGAACAGGCCCGACACCGCGCCCATAGGACGTGGTTTGCGAATGTAGAGATTGAGGATGATAAACAGCACAACCCCTTCCAGCGCCAGCTCGTACAACTGAGACATATGGCGCGGCAGTACGCCGTAGGTATCGAAAATCGACTGCCACTCAGGGTGAGAAGGCAGCAAAGCCATATCTTCAGCGCGTGAGCCCGGGAAGAGCATCGCCAGCGGGAAATTAGGATCCACGCGTCCCCACAGCTCGCCATTGATAAAGTTGCCTAAACGACCGGCACCCAGACCAAACGGAATTAATGGGGCGATGAAATCAGCCACCTGGAAGAAGTGACGTTTCGTGCGTTTAGCGAAGACCAGCATCACTACAATCACGCCGAGCAGGCCGCCATGGAATGACATGCCACCGTCCCATACACGGAACAGATAGAGCGGATCGCTCAGGAAGACTGGGAAATTGTAGAACAGAACGTAGCCGATACGTCCGCCGAGGAAGACCCCGAGGAAACCGGCATAGAGCAGATTCTCTACTTCATTTTTGGTCCAGCCACTGTCAGGGCGACCTGCGCGACGGGTGGCAAGCCACATGGCAAAAATAAACCCAACCAGGTACATCATGCCGTACCAGTGTAGCGAAACGGGTCCAAGGGAGAAAATCACCGGGTCAAAGTCCGGGAAACGCAGATAGCCACTATTCATCTGTCACCACAACTTGTTGTTATTCCGCCGAAAGTGGACAGCGGTATAGATACGCGTCCAGGATAGGGGACGCTCCAAAGTCGCGAATAATAGCATATTGCTTGCAGGCAGGATGCGGCGAAGTTGTAAAAGATATGTATACCGATAATCCGTTACACCACAGGTATCTTGGATGCCTGCAATCGGGAGGGTTCAGAATCGACGATGGCGTTTCGCACCGTTGCCGGGGGGGTATCGCCTACAGCCCACCGCGAATCAGCCCACCCAGACCCCGCCGCTCCATAAACGCAGCAATCTGGTGACGAACTTCGGTGGCCAGTTGTGCGTCAAGCGCACGGTTAGCCAGCGTCTGCGCTTCAGTGAAGTCAATGCGGCGCAGCAGGTATTTAATACGCGCCACCGAGCGACCATTCATCGACAGATGATTAAAGCCAAGCCCAATCAGGATCGCGACACACATCGGGTCGCCGGCCATCTCACCGCATAAGCAAAGCTCAATGCCAAGGCGGTCCGTCTCTTTGGCAATCATGGCCAGCGCGCGCAAAACCGCCGGGTTCAGGCTGTCGTACATATTTGCTACGTGGGTATTATTGCGATCCACCGCCAGAATGTACTGGGTAAGGTCGTTGGTGCCAATTGAGATAAAATCGACCCGATTCACCAGATGCGAAATCATAAAGACCATCGAAGGGACTTCGAGCATCACACCGATCCGCGGTTTCGGGATCGCATAGCCTATCATCTCTTCCACTTCGCGGCCGGCCCGTTCTATTAACCGTCGCGCCTCATCCACCTCGTCAATATTGGTAATCATCGGCAATAAGATGCTGAGATTGCCGCTGGCAGCATTAGCGCGCAGCATGGCACGAACCTGGACGAGAAAGATCTCCGGTTGATCGAGCGTAATACGGATGCCACGCCAGCCAAGACACGGGTTTTCCTCGCTGATGGGCATGTAAGGCAGCTGCTTATCCGCACCAATATCCAGCGTTCGCAACGTGACGGATTTATCGTTGAACATCTGCAACATGCCCTGATATTGCGCCACCTGCTCCTCTTCAGAGGGGAAGCCGCTTTGCAACATAAAAGGGATTTCGGTGCGGTAAAGTCCAATGCCGTCAACGCGGCTGCCAAGTTTTTCCTCATGCTCAGGGCTCAACCCCGCATTAAGCATCACCTTAATGCGTTCGCCGCTTTTCAGGTGGGCGGCACGATTTACATCATCTTCTGCCAGCCGGGTTAACTCATTCTCTTCGGTAATGAGACGCTGGTATTCCTGCAGCAGGACGGGTTCAGGATCGACAAGTAACTCCCCCCGATAACCGTCCACCACCAGCGTTCTGCGATGAAGGACCGAGGGCTGGATATCCGCACCCATGACCGTTGGAATGCCCAGCGCACGCACCATAATGGCTGCGTGTGAGTTGGCCGCACCGTCGCGTACCACGACACCTGCAAGCCTGTCGTGCGGTAATTCTGCCAGCGTGGTGGCCGACAGTTCATCTGCCACCAGCACAAAACGCTCAGGCCAGGTATTTGGGCTCTGAATGTTGTCATCAAGATGGAAGAGCAGGCGCTGGCCCAGCGTGCGTAAGTCACCGGAACGTTCTTTCAGGTAGCCATCGCTGAGGGAGGCAAACTGTTCGGCAAACTTCTCAATCACGGTCTTCACCGCCCATTCTGCCACCAGGCCTTTATCGACTTCGGCAAAGAGTTCGCGACGCAGACGTGCATCGGACAGCAGATGCGAATAAAGATCGAAGATGGCGGCAGTCTCTTTTTGCGCCCCCGCGGAAAAACGTTTGCTGTAGCGACGAAATTCACTCGCCGCCTCTTCCAGGGCGCTGGTCAGTCGTTCACGTTCCAGCGTCGTATTGAGCGTCGACGCTTCGTAAACCTGCTCCATCAGTGGCAGGGTTTCATCCATCCACCCTTGTGCAATCGCAACACCCGACGAGGCCGGCAGCGCACGAATTCGCGTCTGACGATACTGACCAAACAGGGCGTTTAACTGGGACTGCGAAAGGATTGCCGCCATTTGCGTGGCGAGCGTAACAAGAAAAGACTCTTCACTTTCGTCGAACTGACGCAGCTCACGCTGCTGGACGACCAACACGCCAAGCAGCTGGCGACGCTGAATGATAGGCACCCCAAGAAACGCGCGAAAGCGCTCTTCTTTTACGGCGGGGATGAATTTAAAACTGGGATGCTTTTGCGCATCAGCCAGGTTGATAGGCTCAGCGAGCCTGCCAACCAGACCGACAATACCCTGATCGAATGCGAGTGTGACCGTGCGCCCGCGCGGCTTTTTTAAACCGCGCGTTGCCATCAGGTAATAACAGCGTCTGTCATGGTCAGCGAGGTAAACAGAACACACCTCGGTGTCCATCGCATGACAAATATCTGTGACCAGAATTTCCAGCGCTTCGTTTAAACGCGGTGCGCTGGCGACTTTCTCAACGATCTCTCGCAGTCGGGTGAGCATAATGTGCGTGGCTTAACCTCTTTTACGTCGCCAGGCAGGAGCATTTTGCGGCTTAGGTGGTGTTTCCTGAAGCGACATCACTGCGCCTGCAAATTCTTTCATCACCCGTCGGTAGACATCGCGCTTAAACGACACCACCTGACGAACAGGATACCAGTAACTTACCCATCGCCAGCCATCAAACTCAGGGGTACTACTGGTTTGCATATTAACGTCAGCATCACTACTGACCAATTGCAAAAGAAACCACTTTTGTTTCTGGCCGATACAAACCGGCTTTGTGTCCCAACGCACCAAACGTTTCGGTAACTTGTAACGCAACCAGTTACGGGTAGAAGCAAGGATTCGAACATCTTTACGATTTAAGCCCACTTCCTCGAACAGTTCCCGGTACATTGCCTGCTCCGGAGATTCACCAGGATTGATTCCCCCCTGGGGGAATTGCCATGAGTGCTGTCCGAAGCGTCTGGCCCACATAACCTGGCCCTGCCGATTACAGATTACGATACCCACATTTGGGCGGTAGCCATCGTCATCAATCACCGGACTACCTCAAAATAAACCTGAATCAAACGATTGTTTCACACTCGTGGAAAACGGTAAACCACTCAATTACAGCGGAACAAACGGATAACAATTGAATAACTCACAGTTATCGCCATAGTTATAAACAGACGCCCCCTGACGGATCGGGTTTTATTCACGTTTTCTGTGGATAGAGTTGTGAAGAACCCGAGGTTTACCACGGGAAAACCCAGAGTTATCCGAAAACAGCTGAATTATCGCTGCAAAATAAATGCCTTTCATTCATAGCGTTACATTTAAATTTTTGATGATTACATTGCATAATGTGACGATCATCACCTTACCGATCCTTCGACTGATGAAAGATCGAACAACGTCGTTTTTATCCACAGATTATGCCACTATCTTAGGCACATTTTGCGCAAAAATTGGAATTTCGTCGCGCGTCAAGGCTGTAGATCGAACCAGTAGTGAGAGTTTTACCCAGTTATCCCATTTTTCTGTGGATAACATGGTGTAAGATCCTGTTCATTGTCAGTGACCAGATTTGAACAACTTCATGCTTTGTTGCGCAACTGAGAGGTCACGAGAGAAAAATGACTTAGTAATCAGGTAGTTTTTTATCATTTTCCCAAATGCAGACGTTTAATTCACACGGTGTATAAATGCTGTTCATTTTTTAACCAAGGTCTGAGTATGTCCGAACTTTGTCCACTCACATCCCCACCGCAATCTGAAACCCAGCTTTTTTTACAGGCCCAGTCTCTGGCCGGTTACACGCTCGGTGAACTTGCCACACGCATTGGCCTGCCCGTTCCCCGGGATCTTAAACGTGATAAAGGCTGGACCGGCATCCTACTGGAGCAATGGCTTGGCGCGAGTGCGGGCAGCAAACCGGAGCAGGATTTCGCCCATTTAGGCGTTGAATTGAAAACCATTCCTGTGGATAGCGCAGGACGTCCTTTGGAAACTACCTTTGTCTGCGTCGCTCCCTTAACGGGCAACACCGGCGTGAGCTGGGAAACCAGCCACGTGCGCCATAAGTTACATCGCGTGTTGTGGATCCCTATCGAAGGATCGCGCGACATCCCTGTTGGCGAGCGGCGGGTTGGCTCTCCCCTGCTCTGGAGCCCTGATGATGAAGAAGAGAGACAGCTTCGCCTGGACTGGGAAGAACTGATGGATTTGATTGTTCTCGGTCACGTCGAACGCATTACCGCCCGTCACGGGGATGTTTTGCAGCTTCGACCAAAAGCCGCAAACAGCAAAGCGCTTACCGAGGCGGTCGGCGCGAAGGGAGAGCGCATAATGACGCTGCCCCGTGGATTCTATCTGAAAAAGAATTTCACCGGCGCCCTGCTGGCGCGGCATTTCTTTATTCAGGGGGATTAATTTTTTACCTCTGCCCGCCTCACGCTTATAATCAGCGCTTCTTCATTTGGCAGGACTTTTATAGATGTTATTTGCATGGATTACCGATCCCAACGCCTGGCTTGCCCTCGGCACGTTAACGCTGTTGGAAATAGTGCTTGGGATCGACAACATTATTTTCCTCTCTCTGGTTGTCGCAAAACTTCCTACCGCACAACGCAACTATGCCCGCCGGCTGGGGCTTGGTGCTGCAATGATCATGCGGTTACTGTTGCTGGCCTCCATTGCGTGGATAACCAAACTCACCACCCCACTGTTTGATGTGTTCGGCCATGCCGTCTCCGCCCGTGACCTGATTCTCTTCCTTGGCGGCGTTTTCCTTATCTGGAAAGCCAGTAAAGAGATTCATGAAACGATCGAAGGTGAAGAGGAGAGTCTCAAAACCAACGTGAACTCCTTCCTCGGCGCAATCGTGCAGATCATGCTGCTGGATATTATTTTCAGTCTGGATTCTGTCATTACGGCGGTTGGCCTGTCCGATCACCTGTTTATTATGATGGCAGCAGTGGTAATTTCGGTGGGCGTGATGATGTTTGCGGCACGGCCAATTGGCGAATTCGTTGACCGTCACCCCTCCGTTAAGATGCTGGCACTCTCCTTCCTAATTCTGGTCGGGTTTACCCTGATTCTGGAAAGCGTGTCGATTCACGTACCAAAAGGCTACATCTACTTTGCGATGTTTTTCTCTATCGCCGTGGAAAGTCTTAATTTGTTGCGCAACAAGAAAAAACCACTGTAATTCAACGCTTCCCCCCAGGGGAAGCGCTTCTTATTCTGCTTTTGTTCCCGGTTTAAGATTTTCCCGCTTTTTTGTCCCGTAACATCAGGTTATTACTACACTACTGTATTAAACAGGTCAGAGGAGGATGGAAGAATGAAAAACTGGGCAGTGCTTATTTCAGCAGTAGGTTTAGCATTTGCAGTGTCAGGATGTAGCAGTGATTATGTGATGGCGACCAAAGACGGCAGGATGATCCTGACGGAAGGAAAACCACAAGTTGATGATGATACCGGGCTGGTCAGCTACCGCGATCAACAAGGTAATAAAATGCAGATTAACCGCGATGATGTTTCTCAGATCCTCGAGCGCTAAAAGATTCCTTTAAAGGTCAGTGACCTGCTGACCTTTCCTGCTAATTTCTCTTTCCCTTTTTTCTCCCCTCTGCCATGTTTATAGTCCTTTGTCAGGCATCTGACGTTGAAAGTACGTAAGGAAGTTGGCTATGCACTATCACCGTATTCCCCATAGTTCGCTTGAGATAAGCACCCTGGGGCTGGGCACAATGACGTTTGGTGAACAGAATAGCGAAGCCGACGCCCACGCACAGCTGGATTACGCCATCAGCCAGGGCATTAACCTGATTGACGTTGCGGAGATGTACCCCGTTCCACCCGGGCCTGAAACACAGGGGCTGACTGAAACCTACGTTGGCAACTGGCTGGCAAAACGCGGCAATCGCGAGAAGGTGGTACTCGCCTCTAAAGTCAGTGGCCCCTCGCGTAATAACGACAGCGGTATCCGCCCAAACCAGGCGCTCGATCGTAAAAATATCCGTGTTGCGCTTGAAGAGAGCCTGAAGCGCCTGCAAACCGATCATCTTGATCTCTACCAGGTGCACTGGCCACAACGCGCCACTAACTGCTTTGGCACCCTGGGTTATAAATGGACCGACTCCGCACCGGTCATCACCCTGCTGGAAACGCTGGAAGCCCTGACGGAATTCCAGCGTGCAGGGAAGATCCGCTACATCGGCGTATCTAATGAAACCGCCTTTGGGGTTATGCGTTATTTGCAACTGGCAGAAAAACATGAGCTGCCGCGAATCGTCACTATTCAGAATCCCTACAGTCTGCTCAACCGTAGCTATGAGGTGGGTCTGGCGGAAGTGACCCGATATGAAGGAGTTGAGCTGCTGGCGTACTCCTGCCTCGCCTTCGGCACCCTGAGCGGTAAATACTTAAACGGCGCAAAACCAGCGGGAGCGCGTAATACCTTGTTCAGCCGCTTTACCCGCTATAGCGGTGAGCAAGCGCAAAAAGCCGTTGCCGCGTATGTGGATATCGCTAAACGCCACAACCTTGATCCATCGCAGATGGCACTGGCGTTCGTACGCCGCCAGCCGTTCGTCGCCAGCACGCTGTTAGGTGCAACGACGATGGAGCAACTGAAAACCAACGTAGAGAGTCTGCATCTGGAGTTGAGCGAAGAGGTGCTGACTGAGATTGAAGCGGTGCATCAGGTTTATACCTACCCGGCACCGTAATACGAAAAAGGCCGGGTTTACCCGGCCTCTCTGTTAGCGACGTCGCTGCCAGACCCACAATACGGTAATCGCCAGCGCGAACAGAACACCGAAGCCGACGCCTACGCCGACAACGGGCACACCCACCTTCACCGCCAGTGAGTAGAGCCCCAGCATCAGTAACATAGCCGTGTTCTCACCGAGGTTCTGCACGGCGATGGCGTTTCCTGCGCCGACGGTACGTTTCCCCCGCTCCTGTAGCAGCGCATTAAGCGGCACAACAAAAAAAACCGCCCAACAGACCAATCAGCATCAGAATGCCGTAGGCCGGAAGTAATGCATGTTGTAACGAAAAGAAGGCGACCGCCACACCAATCAAAATCCCGGCGGGCATACAGCGTGCCACCTTCTCAAGGGTCACAAGCTTCGCGGCCAGTCCGGCACCTGCCACAATGCCTACCGCCACCATCGCGTTAAGGTAGGTAGGAGTAGCATTATCGGTGATGCCGAGCGCCACGGGCACCCACAGCACTAACAGGAAGCGCAGCGTGACGCCTGCACCCCAGAACAGGCTGGTACCGACCAGGGAAAAGCGTGTTTCACCGTTACGCCAGAGCACGGTGCAGGCCGTGAAAAAGCTGCGGGTCATTGGCGTAAAGCGCCACGACTGCCCGGGCCTTGCAACCGCCAGACGCGGGATCATGAGGTTTGCCGCTACCGCACCGGCATAGACCAGTGCACACACGCTGAGTGCAGCCAGTACGTGCCAGTCAGCCAGAATCCCCCCGGCCATTGAACCGAGCAGGATAGCGGCAATGGTTGACGACTCCATCAGCCCGTTCGCTTTCACCAGCTTATCGCCGGTGGTGAGTTCCCCAAGAATGCCGTACTTCGCCGGGGAATACGCCGCCGCCCCCACGCCCACCAGCGTATAGCCAATGAAAGGGTTGATCCCCACGCAAATGCAGGCCGCGCCAAGCAGTTTGAGGCCATTGGCCACCATCATCACGCGACCTTTGGGGAAGCTGTCTGCCACCTGCCCGACGAAAGGGGCAAAAACAATGTAAGCGCCCACAAACACCATTTGCAGGACAGGTTGACTCCAGTCGGGGTAAAACTCAGCCTTGAGTAACGCCAGCGTCGCGAACAAAAGCGCATTGTCACCGAAGGCCGAGAGAAACTGGGCGGCAACCACCGCCTTCATGCCCCGGGACCACAGCGAGGTGTTAGTGTGTACTGACTCATGCATGTTGGGTGTCTGCCTCTTCTACCATATTTTTTAAGGTCACAAAGTCAGGCTTCCCGCTGCCCAGCAACGGTAACTGCTTGAGGAAACGAATATCGCGTGGTACCGCCAGTTCCGGCACCCCCTGCGCACGCGCCTGCTGCGACAGTTTTTCTCGCGTCAGCGCGTCATCGGTAGTAAACAACACTAATGCTTCACCTTTACTGGCATCTGATTTAATCGCCGTGGCGTGCATCTTCTCCGGAGAGACCGCGAGCGCCAGCTGCTCAACCATCTCCAGCGAAATCATCTCCCCGGCGATTTTGGCAAAGCGTTTGGCACGTCCCTGAATCTGCACAAATCCCTGTTCATCAAAACGGACGATGTCGCCGGTGTCATACCAGCCTGCTTCTGTTTCACCTTGCGCATTTTCTGCCGACGGGGCTTCAAGCACGCCCGGACGTTCTACCCGCAGATACCCGTTCATCACGTTAGGGCCTTTTAACTGCAAACGTCCACCGTCTTCAATGCCGGGGACCGCCATAAGACGTGCATCCATGCCAGGCAGAATACGCCCCACCGTGCCGGGTTTCGCCGCCATCGGCACGTTGATTGACACCACCGGCGCACACTCCGTTACGCCATACCCCTCCAGAATGCGCAGGCCAAATTTGTCCTGCCAGATCTGCCGCGTGCTCTCCTGGAGTTTCTCCGCGCCGGCAACCACATAACGCAAACGGAAGAAATCATAAGGATTAGCAAAGCGGGCATAGTTGCCAAGGAAGGTAGAGGTGCCAAACAGCACGGTGCAGTTACGGTCGTAGACCAGCTCTGGCACGATGCGGTAGTGCAACGGGCTTGGATAAAGGAACACTTCGGCCCCGGTCAGCAGCGGTGTAAATAGCCCAACGGTGAGGCCAAAGGAGTGGAACAGCGGCAGTGCAGACATAAAGCGATCGTTGGCAGTGAAGTCGGCAATGGTTCTGATTTGCTCGACGTTCGCCAGAATGCTTTTGTGGCTGTGCACCACCCCTTTCGGATTACCCTCGGAACCCGAAGTGAAAAGAATGATGGCCGGATCTTCCGGTTTTTGCGGCAGTTGCGCCAGCCCTGGCATCACTACGCGGCTGAAGATCCACAGCTTATCCTCCAGCGTTACGCTGCCTTTCAGATCTTCTAAATAGACCCAGCGCACCTGCGTCAGTTGTTCAGGCAGGTGCCAGAGCTTGCCTTTGTCCATAAAGGTGCGCGAGGTAAAGATGGTTTTAAGCTCCGCCGCCGTAATGGCGCTGGTCAGCCCTTTCACCCCGGCGGTGTAGTTCATCATTGCCGGGATGCGACCACGAGCAATGGCACCGAAAATAACCGCCGCGCTAATGGCAGCGTTTGGCAGCATCAGACCGATTTTGTCCCCAGGCGCGGTGTATTTATCCAGAATACGGGCGACGAAAAGCGTCTTGGTGAGCAATTTGCGGTAGGAGTCAGGGGTGAAATTAATATCTTCCACACAAGGCTTATTCGCCCCATAACGATATTGTGCTGACAGGAAAGCCTCATACAGGGTTTCACGTGGACGCACCGCCATACGCGCTTCCATCATGATCTGATGCAGCATCTCCCCGGCCATTTTACGACGATCGCGGGCACGAGGTGCGTCCGGCATAGGTACGTGGGTCGCAGGCAAAATATGCAGATGAATACGCGGGAAGAGGCGGCGTCTGACCAGCCCTTTCAGACGGCTGAAAAAGGTCAATTCCGCTCCTTCAATACGCACCGGCACCACGGTTGCGCCAGACTTTGCCGCCACAAAACCGGCACCATCGTAAATCTTCATCAACGAGCCGGAGACCGAAATGCGCCCCTCGGGGAAAATCACAACCGGGCGCCCTTCACCAATCAAGCGTACCAGGTGCTTTATCGACATCGGCTTCGTTGGATCAAGGGGAACGAAATCAATAAAGGGTTTCAGCCATCGCATATACCACTGGGTGCTGATGGAGCTGTAAACCGCGAACACGGGACGAACGGGCAGGAACAACGCAAGCAGAATACCGTCAATAAACGAGACATGATTCGGTGTGATAAGTACGCGGTCCCCTTTCAGAGCCTGCGTATCGCCAGTCAGTTGCACACGAAACAGGACGCGAAAAAGTTCGCGGAAAAAGCCAAATAACATTTCAACTCCTTTTGTCAGTCGATTCGACGAGAGATGCGTAAATTGTGGCAGATTACACGAGAAGTGGGGCGGGAGAAATTAAGGCGAAAAAAAACCTGCGCATCTGCGCAGGCTGGTGCAAAAAATGAGTACGAAAAGCGTACTGAAAAATTCACCTATCAATACCTCTGGGATCTTGATTGTGGTTGCCGGAGGACGGGCTTTCCACCGGAAAAAAGCAAGCGAATGCCCCTAAGTGCAACCAGGTGTGTCGAAGGGTTTTTACTGTTACAGATGGATGAAAGGCAAAAAAAAACCTGCACATCTGCGCAGGTCGGTGTAATTCAAGTGCTCAACCCTCAGGGTTGACTTCACCTATCAATACCTCTGGGATAATCACTTTAGCAATGGGTATCCCGGCCGCTCCAGCGGTCAAAAGCAACAGCCCTTCGCAAAGTGTAACTAAAGGTATTAATTGTGTTTTTCAGGATATATTTGTGGTGTAACAGTTTCACCACCGGGCACTGTGTCAGGTCACGTTTATGTAATGCGGCACATCAACCTTCTTGATTAGCCACTGTATTCCCGTACCATTAGTCTCCGTGTAACCGCTTCCCCCAATGAAGGTATGCAATGGCGACAATTAAAGATGTAGCCCGGCTTGCAGGTGTTTCTGTCGCCACGGTATCCCGCGTTATCAATGACTCTCCTAAAGCCAGCGAAAGCTCACGGCTGGCGGTAAAAACAGCAATGGAGAGCCTGAGTTATCACCCCAATGCAAATGCCCGCGCGCTGGCGCAGCAGTCAACGGAAACGGTCGGTCTGGTCGTAGGGGATGTGTCGGATCCCTTCTTTGGGGCAATGGTTAAAGCGGTTGAGCAAGTGGCTTCCGCCACGGGCAATTTCCTGCTGATTGGCAATGGGTATCACAACGAACAAAAAGAGCGTAACGCCATTGAACAACTGATGCGCCATCGCTGTGGCGCACTGGTGGTACATGCCAAGATGATCCCGGATGAAGAGCTCATCGGATTAATGAAACAGATGCCCGGTATGGTGCTGATCAACCGTATTGTTTCCGGCTATGAACAGCGTTGCGTAGCGCTCGATGATCGCTATGGTGCCTGGCTTGCCACCCGTCACCTTATTCAGCAGGGTCATACCCGTATTGGCTATCTCTGCTCCAACCACGAAATTTCCGATGCTGACGATCGCTTGCAGGGCTATTACGATGCGTTGAAAGAGCATGGACTTCCCTGTAACGACCGACGTGTAACCTTTGCGGAACCGGATGAAAGCGGCGGCGAGCAGGCCATGACGGAGCTGTTAGGGCGCGGCAAAAACTTTACCGCCGTGGCCTGTTATAACGACTCGATGGCCGCCGGGGCGTTGGGTGTGCTGAGTGATAATGGTATTGCGGTTCCGGAGGAGATCTCGTTAATTGGCTTTGATGACATTCTGGTCTCACGCTACGTGCGGCCTCGTTTAACCACCGTGCGCTATCCGATTGTAACGATGGCAACTCAGGCCGCCGAGCTGGCGCTGGCGCTGGCGGAAAACCGCCCGCTGCCTGAAATCACTCATCTGTTTAACCCGACGCTGGTGCGACGCCATTCGGTTATCACACCGCAGGAAAGCTAAAGCGTAAAGCGGTAAAGGTGGACGGTCGTGTCCGGGTAATCGAGGCCGTCACCGATATAGTGCCAGCCAAAACGCTCATAAAAATCGCGGCAGGCAGAGTAAAGGTGCAGCTGCGCAAAGCCCATTTCACGTGCGTAATCAATCACGTGTTGCTGAAGCAGACGCGCCAGCCCTTTTCCCCGCGCAGCCTCATCCACGTAGAGCGCGGCAAGCCACGGGAAGAGATCCTGACGGCTGATAAGATCGCAACGCCACAACCCAACCGTACCTGAAAGCGTCTCGCCGTCCAGAAGCACGAAAGTCAGTGGTAACTCACCCGGCCGCTGGCTGTGTTCAATGATGCTCGCGAAAAAGGCCCGCGGCAGAGCGTCACCAAACTCACGCCACAACCACTCGGTCACCTGTTCTGCATGCCAGGGGACCTCGTATAAGGGAACCACCTTCACATCAGTTTCCCCTGAAAAATTGGCACCGATTCAAACAGATAACCGTCAAAGTCCGGGGCATCTTCGTCCGACAGCTCCAGCAAACTCTTTTTTACATTCTCAAGGTGCTGCCACATGGCCTGCCAGGCTCCCATCACGTCGCGGCGGCGCAGCGCAGCAAGCAGGGTTTGCCTGTCGCCAAGCCACTTTAAGCGGTAGGGGCGGCTGGCAATGTGGACGTTGAATTGTTGCCATAGCGGGCTGCTGTCCATGTGGTGCCAGACGCTCTCCACAGTTGCCAGTAGCATCTGATTTTGCGATGCCCCCGCCAGCACCAGGTGAAACATTTTACTGTTGTCCTGTGAGGTGTCGTTCAGGGCGATGGCACGTTGTTCCTGCTCAAGGATGCGGCGCAGGTTGTCGATGTCCGCCCGCGTCGCCATTTTGGCCGCGAAAGCGGCAATATTGCTCTCCAGCAGCTGGCGAGCTTGCAGGATTTCGAACGGGCCGACATCGCTGCTTAAAAAACGCTCTTCTTCGTTTTCGTGCTCCTGAGGGATACGCATGACGTAGACCCCCGAGCCCTGACGGATATCCACCGTACCCTGTAACTCGAGCATCAACAGTGCTTCGCGCACGATGGTGCGGCTGACGCCATATTTTTCCGCAATATTACGCTCTGGCGGGAGGCGGGAGCCCACGGGATAGTGGCCCTGGATGATTTGTGCTCGTAAATCTTCGCCAATCTCCTGGTACTGTTTTTTCTCCGGCGGGATGACGGCTTTTTCCACAGAATCACCTATTGATAGAATGAAAAGCGCGGGCCGGGGAGTGCCCCGGCCTGAGGGCGCTATCTTACCAAACTTAGCGCCTGATCGAGAACTTTCGCGCCATTTAAGGTGCCGTAAGCAACCGAATCGATAACATCGACAGGGATGTTATATTCATCAGTAAGCTTTTTATTTTCCGCCAGTTTGAATCGAACCTGCGGCCCCAACAGTACCGCGATAATCTCACTGTTATGGCTTTCCAGTTCATCACGCAGACTCTGTTCTGCAATAGCGTAGATCTTCAGTTCCAGCCCACGCTCTGCCGCCGCTTTCTCCATTTTTGTGACCACCAGCGACGTGGACATCCCGGCCGAGCAACATAAAACGATGCGTTTCATCACAGCTCCTTATTTCCATTCATCATCAACGGTCAGCGTAAGCTGCCGCTCTTTGCTTAAGCGGCGATACCAGTGCAGCGACGTTTTCGCCCGCCTGTCGCGGTTGTTCTCAAGATCTATTTCCACCAGCCCGTAGCGGTTCTTAAAAGCGTTCATCGGCGAAACGTTGTCGGTAAATGCCCATAACATGTAGCCCTGGCAGTTAGCCCCGTCTTTCCGGGCGCGGAGCGTCTGATAAAGATGCTCGCCAATGAAGGCAATGCGGTAATCATCTTCAATTACGCCATCGCTATTACGAAACTGCCCTTCGTTCTCAACGCCCATACCGCTCTCGGCCACAAACCAGGGAATGTTGCCGTACTCGTTTTTAATGCGCATCGCCATGTCGTAAATGATGAACGGACCGATTTCCCAGCCGCGGGATTTGTTCATTCGTCGGCCCGGCAAGTCGAATGGCTCGTAATAATAGGCCGGATGGAACGGCGTTTCGGGGTGCCAGGCGCGGGAAGGCGCTTTCACCCGGTGGGGGTAATAGAGGTTAATGCCCAGCTCATCAACGGTATTCTCCCGGATAATCGCCAGCTCCTCATCGGTGTAATCCCAGCTCACCTGATGCTTTTCCAGCACCACGAACAGTTCCGCCGGATACTCCCCCTTCACCATCGGGTCGAGAAACACACGGTTGTAAAAGAGATCGTACATTTCAGCGGCACGCAGGTCGTGAGGCGCACGCGAGCGTGGGTAAGTGACCTCCGGGTTGAGAATACAGCCCACCGTACCCTCATAGCCCTTCTCCCTGAATAGCTTCACCACCTTCGCCGTAGCGAGATTTTTATGGTGATTCCACTGCATCCAGGTTGAAGTGTTCTGCTCGTAGGGCCAGCGCAGCGCATCCAGGTAGACACGGGTTTGCACCACAATGGGTTCATTAAAGGTGAACCAGCGCGTCACTTTTTGATGAAAGCGTTCAAAGACTTTTTCGACATACAGCAGGTACAACTCAACCACTTTTTTCGACGCCCAGCCCCCGTAGGTTTCCAGCAGGTAGCCCGGCAGCTCGTAGTGTTCGAGGCAGATCATCGGTACGATGCCCTGTCGCGCCATCTCCGCAAACAGCGCGTCGTAATAGGCGGCGTACTCTTCATCGACTACACCCTTTTCGTAGTCGGTCAGAAAACGCGACCAGTTAATTGAGGTGCGGTAATGGGTCAGTCCCGCATCTTTCATCAACTGCACATCTTCGCGAAAACGGGTATAGAACTGCGTTGCCACCGCCGGGCCGAAGCCCTCATGCCAGACGTGTCTGTCATTCTTGTACCAGAGATCAGGCCACGAATCCTGGCCCTCTTTTTTGCCCTCCCAGCCTTCAGTTTGCCAGGCCGACGCCGCCGCGCCCAGAATAAACGACGGCGGAATGGATACGGTTTTTACGCTCACGTCACGCTCCTTCAGACATTTTTCGCCACATCAGCCGACTCCGCCTGGCGCTGCGCCTGCTCGGCACGGCGGGAGGCAATTTTCACAAATGGCAGGTAGATAATGATGGCAGTGAGTATGCAGATAAGCTGCGTCACCACCGCTCCCATTGAACCCGCGGTGGAAAGCCAGGCGTTGATGAGCGGTGGTGTGGTCCAGGGCACCATTACCACGGCTTTGCCCGCAAAACCGGTGACGGTAGCGAAGTAACCAATCGATCCGGTGACCAGCGGGGTAATGATGAAGGGGATCGCGAGGATCGGATTTAGCATGATGGGCATCCCGAAAATCACCGGCTCGTTGATGTTAAAGATACCAGGGCCAATCGACAGCTTGGCTATCTCTTTCATCTCTTTACGTCTGGTGGCAATCATCACCGCAATCAGCAGGCCGATAGTCAGCCCGGAGCCGCCAATGCTCATGTACACATCCCAGAACGGCATGGTAATGATGTTGGGTACCTCTTTACCCTGCTCAAAGGCGGACATATTGACAGTGATGGCCCCCAGCAGCAGCGGCTCACGAATCGGTTTGATCATCTGGTTACCGTGGATGCCAATCACCCAGAAGAGTTGGGCGACAAACATCAGCAGCAGAATACCCGGCAGACTTTGCACAACGCGCTCAAGCGGCTGCTGCACCACCTGATAGACCGCGTCGTACAGGTACATACCGGTTATCTGATGGAAGACAAAGCCGAAGGTGGCAATCACCGTGGTGGTGATAATCGCCGGGATCAGCGCAGAAAATGAGGCCGACACGTTAGGCGGCACCGTATCGGGCATCTTGATCTTCAGGCCGTCTCGAGTCTCCAGCCAGCAGTAGATTTCCACTGACAAAATGGCGATAAACATGCCGAGGAACAGGCTACGGGTATCAGAGAACTGGCGCAGCAGTACATCTTTCACCACGTGCATCTGCCCATCCACCAGCATCTCCACGGTGGTAGGGGTCACGCAGATAAAACAGATCACCGCGAGCAGGCCAGGAAAAAGCGTTTTGATGCCATTAATCCGGCCAAGCTCAATGCCAATTAAAAACACCGCGCCAATATTAAGAAAGTTCAGCGTGGCATAGTTGATGGCGCTGGTAATGGGTTTAAGCGCTGCCAGGAAGGAGAGCGACTCAAAGCTCGCCAGCCCGTTTTTAGGATCCAGTACCATATTGGAGATCAGTACGGAAAACGCCCCGACGATGATCACTGGCATCAGGGTGATAAAGGAGGCTTTGATCGCCATGATGTAGCGATAGCTGTTGAATTTGGTGGCAAAACTACCCAGCGAATCGATGAGTTTTTCCTGTAGAGCCATGCGTAAGTACCTCGGTAAAAGGGCTTTATTATGATTGCAGGTATACAGCTCACTACCTATTGGTATACCAAAAATAGACATTGGCGAAAAATAGTTCTGTGATTCACCTCGCAACCCCGTTCCTGGTATCCCAAATCAAATGATCTTTATTTATTGGCATACCACCTTATGAGTGACAGGGAATTTCTGCGTAACGCCTCGGGAAAGCCCAATCGCATGCCTATCAGCCCCTTAATCCCGGTAATGAGTGTGGTAAACTGCTGCTCTTCACGTGAAACAGGAACGCGTCATGGCGACAATGCTGGATGTCTCACTGCGTGCGGGCGTCTCCAAAGCGACGGTTTCTCGCGTACTGAATGGCACAGGACAGGTTAAAGAAAGCACCCGCAAACAGGTTTATCAGGCAATGGAAGAACTGGGATACCGCCCCAACTTTCTTGCCCAGTCGCTGGCCAATCGCACCAGTAACAGCATCGGCCTTGTGGTCTCCTGTTTTGATGGTTTCTATTTTGGCCGTTTACTTCAGCAGGCCTCACGTCAGTCAGAAGCGCATGGTAAACAGTTGATTGTGACGGACGGGCATGACACTCCCGAACGGGAAGAGATAGCCGTACAAATGCTGGCCGACCGTCGCTGCGACGCCATCATTCTCTACACGCGCTTTATGAGTGAGAAAGCCATTGCCCGGCTGATTAACATTACGCCAGTACCGCTTATCGTGATTAACCGCGAGCTGTTTCAGGCCCATGATAAATGCGTCTTCTTCGAACAGCAGGACGCTGCGTTCCAGGCTGTCGATTACCTCATCAGCCAGGGGCATCACGATATTGCCTGCATCACCACGCCTATTCATACGCCGACCGGTAAGGCCCGTTTAATGGGCTATCGTAAGGCGCTGGAGAAACACGGTATCCGCTGGGATCCGGCTAAGGTGAAATACGGTGACTCTTCCATGACCCAAGGGTATGTGCTCTGCCAGGAGATATTGCAGGAAGGCGTGAAGATAAGCGCGGTATTCGCCTGCAATGATGATATGGCTCTCGGTGCTTCAAAAGCGCTGCACCAGGCCGGGCTTAACATTCCCGAAGACATTTCGCTGTTTGGCTTTGATGATGCCCCCTGCGCGCGCTGGCTGGAGCCGGGGTTATCGACTGTCTACTTGCCTATCGACAGCATGATTACCACCGCCATCGACCAGGCTATTAAACTTGCCAGCCAGCAGGAGATTGCAGCGATTCCGCCCTTTACCGGTACGCTGGTGTTGCGCGACTCGGTCACTACCGGGCCGTTTTTCCGGGGGTAGTGAGGGCGGGCTGATGCCCTGTCTCTAGTCCTCTCCCACGAGAGAGGGCCAGGGTGAGGGGGGATTGTATGTGGGTACGGACGGTCCCCTCGCCCCTCCGGGGAGAGGCCCAGGGTGAGGGGAATTGTACGCGAGCACGAACATTTCCCTCTCCCTGAGGCAGAGGGTCAGGGTGAGGGGGAGAAGACAGCGCGGGTGAAAACCATTGCCCTTAGATCAGCTCCAGCGCCAGCAGCTCTTCAATGGTCTGACGACGACGAATCAGTCGCGCCACACCGTTATCAAACAGCACTTCCGGCAGCAGCGGGCGGCTGTTGTAGTTCGATGACATTGATGCGCCATATGCCCCAGTATCATGCAACACCAGATAATCCCCCGGCACCACTGCAGGCAGGGCGCGGGTTTCCACCTTGCCACCTTCCTGTTGGGTAAAGACATCGCCCGATTCACACAGCGGCCCGGCCACTACGGTGTCAATAGTCGGTTGCGCCGTTAAATCGCGCCCGTCTGCGGCAAGCGCAGTAATATGGTGGTAACTCCCGTACATTGAGGGGCGCATCAGATCGTTAAAGCCGGCATCAATCAGCACAAAATGGCGGCTCCCCATCGCCTTCACGCTGCGTACCTGGGACACTAATACCCCGGACTCCGCCACCAGGAAACGCCCCGGTTCGATCTCCAGCTTCACCGGATGACCGAGGTGTTTTGCGACCTGCTCACGCGCCGCATTCCACAGGCTGAAGTAGTGATCGGTATCGACACCCTCTTCCCCTTCGTGATAGGGGATCGAAAGGCCACCGCCCGCCGAAATTGCCTGTAGATCCTGACCAAACTCCACTACCTGACGCACCATCGCACCGCACACCTGCTCCAGGTGCGCGTAATCCACTCCCGAACCAATGTGCATATGAATACCCACCAGTTGCAGGTTGTAGCGTTGCATCACCGTCAGCGCCGCAGGAAGATCGCTGTGCCAGATACCGTGTTTGCTGTTTTCGCCGCCAGTGTTGGTTTTCTGGCTATGGCCGTGACCAAACCCCGGATTGACGCGCAACCACACCGGATGGCCGGAAGAAACCTCGCCCAGTTGTTCGAGCATGTCAACCGACCCCGCATTCACTGGAATGCGCAGCTCGCTGACGCGGGCAAGCGTGGCGTCATCTATCACATCGGCAGTGAAGACGATATCTTCGGGGTGGGTTTTCGGGCAGTAACCCGCGGCCAGCGCGCGTTCAATTTCCCCCAGTGACACCGAATCGACCTTCACGCCCTGTTCGCGCATCAGACGCAGAATATGAATATTTGAGCAGGCTTTTTGCGCAAAACGTACCACATCAAACTGCGTCAGTCGGGCGATCTGGTTGCGAATAATCTGCGCGTCGTACACCCAGACCGGGCAGCCAAATTCAGCAGGCAGGCGCAGCAGGTTTTCTGCATTCAGGTCGGTATCAGTTTGTGTCAGTGGGCGTGGCATAGCGGACTCCATCAGCAATTTTTACTGATTACGCCACATCATGAAGAGAATAAAAAATATCGTTTTATCGAGAGTCTATGCAAAAATGATATAGGTTAAATGACCAGGACATTGCCATGCCCGCTGTAAATCTGCGCCACATTGAAATATTCCATGCTGTCATGACCGCTGGCAACCTGACCGAGGCCGCTCAGCTCTTGCACACCTCGCAACCCACAGTCAGCCGCGAACTGGCACGCTTTGAGAAAGTGCTGGGCTTAACCCTGTTTGAGCGCACGCGTGGTCGGTTACACCCGACGGTACAAGGATTAAGGCTTTTTGAAGAGGTTCAGCGCTCCTGGTATGGGCTGGACAGGATAGTGAGCGCTGCTGAAAGCTTACGGGAGTTTCGTCAGGGGGAGCTGTCGATAGCCTGCCTGCCGGTCTTTTCTCAGTCTTTTCTGCCGCTGCTGTTACAGCCTTTTCTCGCCCGCTACCCGGACGTCAGCCTCAATATTGTGCCGCAGGAGTCGCCGCTGCTGGAAGAGTGGCTCTCCGCCCAGCGCCACGACCTGGGGATCACGGAAACCATCAGTTCCCCGGCGGGCACCGAGCGCACCCCGCTGCTGACCTTTAATGAGGTCTGCGTGCTGCCGCAACATCACCGGCTGGCACACAAGGCCGTGCTAACCCCTGAAGATTTTCATGCTGAGAATTACATCAGCCTGTCGCGTACCGACAGCTACCGGCAGCTACTGGATGCCTTATTCAGTGAACATCAGGTAAAACGCCGGATGGTGCTGGAAACCCACAGTGCGGCATCGGTATGCGCGATGGTTCGGGCGGGGGTAGGCATTGCAGTGGTGAATCCGCTGACGGCGCTGGATTATGCCGCCAGCGGCGTGGTGGTGCGCCGCTTTAGTGTCGATGTGCCCTTTACGGTGAGTCTTATACGCCCGCTTCATCGCCCCGCATCAGCACTGGTGGAAGCCTTTAGCCGCCATTTGCAGGCGTCCATGCCGCTTATTACCCGCCCACTGGAGAGGGTACTTGATGCGATTTAGGAGAGCATAAAGTTCACGGCGTCGGCTGCATGGATTGCGGCCGTATCAAAGACCGGAACGGGTGACTCAGCCTGAGGGACCAGTAAACCAATTTCGGTACAGCCGAAAATCACCCCCTCCGCGCCCTGTTCCGCCAGTTGCGCAATGAGCTTCACATAATAGTCACGGGACGCGTCACTGAAGGTGCCAAGGCAAAGCTCGTCGAAAATAATCTGGTTCACGCGCTCGCGGTCGGACTCACCCGGAATCAGCGTTTCGATAGCGAACGCATCGCTCAGACGCCCGCGATAGAACTCCTGCTCCATGGTGTAGCGTGTGCCCAGCAGCGCCACTTTGCGTTGCTTTTCCGCCACGATGGCACGCCCGGTCGCATCCGCAATATGCAAGAAGGGTACATCACAGCGCGCTTCGATTTGCCCGGCGATCTTGTGCATCGTGTTAGTGCAGAGCACAATGCCCTCGGCGCCTGCGTTTTGCAGGCCAACGGCGGCATTCGCCAGAATCTCCCCCGCGTTTTCCCACTCCCCGCTGCGCTGGCAGACTTCAATTTCGTGGAAGTCGACGCTATGTAGCAACAGGCTCGCAGAGTGTAGTCCACCGAGTTTCGCCTTCACGCCTTCGTTAATCAGGCGGTAATAAGGAATAGTTGATTCCCAGCTCATCCCCCCCAGCAACCCTATCGTTTTCATCGTCTCTCTCCGTCGAAGTGAAACTACAGTCAAACAAAGTCGGGGGCGAGTTTCAAGGCGTCCTGCGGACATAAAAAAACCTGCCCGAAGGCAGGTTCTTGGCTCACTCAGCGAATTAGCGCGCCAGCCAGCCGCCGTCGACGGCAACGGTGTAACCGTTGATATAGTCAGAGGCTTCAGACGCCAGGAACACAATCGGTCCCATCAGATCGCTCGGCAGACCCCAACGGCCAGCCGGGATACGCTCAAGGATTGCCGCGCTACGCTCTTCATCAGCACGCAGCTGTTGAGTGTTGTTGGTCGCCATGTAACCCGGTGCGATGGCGTTAACGTTGATTTTATGCTGCGCCCACTCGTTCGCCAGCAGACGGGTCACGCCCATTACGCCGCTTTTTGATGCTGTATAAGACGGTACGCGGATGCCACCCTGGAAGGAGAGCATAGAGGCGATGTTGATGATTTTGCCGCCGTTACCCTGCGCGATAAAGTGCTTCGCCGCAGCCTGAGACATAAAGAACACGCTCTTGATGTTCAGGTTCATTACGTCGTCCCAGTCCTGCTCGCTGAAGTTGATGGCATCTTCGCGACGAATCAGACCGGCGTTGTTGACCAGAATGTCGATTTTACCGAACTCAGCAACCGCACGGTCCAGCAGCGCCGGAATACCGTCGATTTTACGCAGGTCAGCAGTCAGGCTCAGGAAGCGACGGCCCAGTGCGGTGACGCGCTCGATGGTTTCAGTCGGCTCAACGATGTTGATACCCACAATGTCACAGCCTGCTTCTGCCAGACCCAGTGCCATACCCTGACCGAGGCCGGTGTCACAACCAGAAACGACGGCCACTTTACCTTGAAGAGAAAATGCATCCAGAATCATGTCTGTTCCTTAATCTTTCAGCGCCTGCATCTTGCAGGCATATTGTGCTAATGCCTGCTGCGCTTAACGCAGATCTTTTACCGCGACGTGGTCCATGTCATCAAAGACCTGGTTTTCACCCACCATACCCCAGATGAAGGTATAGGCTTTCGTACCCACGCCTGAATGAATCGACCAGCTTGGCGAAATCACGGCTTGTTCGTTCTGCATCACGATGTGACGCGTTTCCTGTGGTTGCCCCATCATGTGGAATACGCAGGCATCTTCTTCCATATTGAAGTAGAAGTAGACCTCCATGCGACGCTCATGGGTATGGCATGGCATGGTGTTCCACAGGTTGCCCGGTTCAAGAACCGTTAAGCCCATGCTGAGCTGGCAGGTTTCCAGCACGTCCGGCACAAAGTATTTATTGATAGTGCGACGGTTACTGGTGAGATTGTCACCCAGGGTCACTGGCGCAACGTCAGCCGGGGTCACTTTTTTGGTCGGGTACGTCGTGTGTGCGGGTGCGCAGTTGTAATAGAATTTGGCCGGGGTCGCGGTATCGACGCTCGCGAATACCACCTCTTTCGCCCCTTTACCCACATACAATGCATCACGGTGGCCAATCTCATAGCACTGGCCGTCAACGGTGATAGTGCCAGGGCCGCCGATATTGATAACACCCAGCTCGCGGCGCTCCAGGAAGTAGCTTACCCCCAGCTGTTTGCCTACTTCACCGCCTACAGAGACGCTTTTAGCAACCGGCTTGATACCGCCAACAATAATGCGGTCAATGTGGCTGTAGACCATGGTGTACTCGTCATCAACGAACACCTTCTCAACAAGAAACTCATTGCGCAGGCCCTGGGTGTCCAGTGTTTTAGCGTGCGCGCTGTGGATGCTTTGTCTTACTTCCACATTAACCTCCAAAGTCAGTTATCTAACCTGAATGTCACCTGGTATTGCCAGGAGCATTCTGCCGTAATCACTATGCGCACATCTTAGCCCGCTTAAAACCGCTTTTCAATGTTAAATAAAACAACGTTTCAATTTTTCTGTTTTATATTTCTAAATCTGCAAAGAGGATCACGAATGAGGTATTTAAACGGGCGCTATCAGACTGTTAGCTGAAGAGGGATTATTATTTTAACCTTTAAAAACATTAGGTTATGTAAATCTTTATATTTTGACAGCAAAGCAGCGTCTTTCCTGCATGAAATCAAAGACAGGCATTCCCTGCAAAAAAGCCTGCAAATTATCTTTTCATTTTTATGGTTTTTTTTTATAAATTGCGCGGGACATCACAACAAATGAAACGATGTTTTGATAAATTTACACCTCGTTTTTGAACGCAAAACTTCACAACATACGCGTTTCAGTAAACGGTTCGTTTGAGGTGAAAAGAGAAATCATGACGCCGGTTGACAGGTTTCGTCGTCCGGTCTGTTTTGAGTTAGTGTTTCTGTAACTGGCCTTGCCCTCCCTGGTGGAGGGCTTTTTTTTGCATAAAAAAACCCAACGGGTGAGGTTGGGTTTTTCCCGCTCCAGGATTCAGCTAACGGCTCTGATCGAAAGGGAACGCACTTCATCTAACACTGAGCGCAACTGCTGATACAGGCAATATACGAGCTTTCAGCAAGCCGCCCTCTCCACGTTGTGGAGAAACGGATGAGCGTTTTTATCGAAAAAGCGATCATCGTGCTTAAAGCCCTTATTGGCTTTCTTGAACTTATTCGCTACTTCCTGGAGTAACAGGGCGTAGGGAAAACGTAACTCAGGCCGGGTAACTCACCATTACCCGGCCTTTAAAATTTACTAATCAGCCAGGCATTCGATTTATCACGGAAAATCCCGGCTTAATCGCGCTCAATAGCCAGCGCCACGCCCTGGCCGCCACCAATACATAACGTCGCAAGCCCCTTGCGGGCACTGCGTTTTTGCATCTCATGGACCAGAGATACGAGGATGCGGCAGCCGGAGGCACCAATCGGGTGACCAAGCGCAATGGCTCCACCGTTCACGTTGACCCGCTTTTCATCCCACTCAAGGATTTTCCCCACTGAGAGCGCCTGCGCGGCAAAAGCCTCATTGGACTCAATCAGATCAACATCGCTTAACTGCCAGCCCACCCTTTCAAGGCAGCGCCGGGTGGCATAAACCGGCGCTATGCCCATTAATGCAGGATCGACACCCACGCTTGCAAATGTCCGGATGCGCGCCATTACCGGCAGATTCAGCTCCAGCGCTTTGGCTTCACTCATCATCATCACCGCTGCCGCGCCGTCGTTGACAGGTGAAGCGTTGCCCGCCGTCACCGAACCGGCAAGCTCAAACGCGGGGCTAAGTTGCGCCAGTCCCTCTGCGCTGGCATCGGTGCGTGGCTGTTCATCAGTGTCGACAAGCAGCGTGCGGCCATCCGCTGTCTGGGTTTTGACAGTGACGATCTCATCGTGAAACCGCCCTGAATCTATCGCCGCGCGGGCTTTTTGCTGTGACCGTAACGCCCACTCGTCCTGATGTGCACGGCTGATGCCGTATTCACGCGCCAGGTTTTCTGCCGTCACGCCCATATGGTAATCATTAAAAGCATCCCACAGCCCGTCATGGACGAGACTATCGATAAGCTGGCTGTTGCCCAGCGGCGCACCGGTTCGGCTGTCGGTTAACACGTGCGGGGCGCGGCTCATATTCTCCTGACCACCGGCAATCACGATGTCCGCTTCACCGCACTGGATGGCCTGCGAAGCCAGATGCAGCGCTTTCAGCCCTGAGCCGCAGACATCATTAATGGTGATCGCCGACACCGTCATTGGCAGGCCACCTTTAATCGCCGACTGGCGGGCAGGGTTTTGCCCGGCACCGGCGGTCAGCACCTGGCCCAGAATCACTTCATCAACAGAATGCGGATGCACACCGCTGCGGTCGAGCAGCGCCTGCACGACGTAGCTCCCGAGCTCTACAGCAGAATGGGTCGAGAGCGCCCCCTGAAAACAGCCGATAGGTGTGCGAACCGCAGCAACAATAACGACATCTTTCATTTCTACCTCGCGCAAGTTAATCCGGGCAATAGTAGTACGTTGTTATCAACAAATTTCGTAATTGTTTAAAATTGGTGAGATTTATCACACAGGATCAAGAAGAGGGCTTCAGGCAGGAAAAACAGCGGAGGATCTCTCCTCCGCCTGAGGGGCAATTAGTTGTTAACCGGAATGACAGCACCTTTATATTTGGTGCGGATCCACTCCTGAATCTCTTTGGAGTGCAGCACGTTCACCAGGGCTACGATATCTTTTTTCTTCTCGTCGCCACGGTGCACGGTGATGATGTTGGCATACGGGTTGTTCTCGCCGCTTTCAACCGCAATCGGATCTTTCACCGGATCCAGACCCGCATCGATGGCGTAGTTGGCGTTGATGACCACCGCGTCACCTTCGTCGTTGTTATACATCTGCGGCAGCAGAGCCGCTTCGACGTTCGGCAGGAACTGCAGCTTTTTCGGGTTTTCCACGATGTCGCTGATGCGCGCAGTCACTTTATCCACGCCCGGTTTCAGCTTGATCACGCCCTCTTTTTCGAAAATAGAGAGGATACGACCTTCTTCTGAGACCGCATCACGCATGATGACTTTGCCACCCTGCGGCAGGTCTTTCAGAGACTTATGCTTTTTGGAGTAGATGCCAATTGGCTCAATATGGATAGCACCGGCGCTGACGAAATCATAGGTCTTATCGTCTGCATGGTCTTTCAGCACGCTGTTCAGGTAAGGAATGTGCTGGAAGTAGTTAGCATCAATTTCACGGCCCGCCAGCGCGGTATTCGGCAGGATGTAGTCCTGGAACGGTTTGATCTCCAGATCGATACCCTGTTTTGCCAGAATCGGTTTCGCCTGCTCCAGAATTTCCGCATGCGGTACGTTAGAGGCACCCACGGTCAGGGTGTCTGCCCAGGAGGAGAAGCTCAGGGCGCTTAAGGTGACGGCGGCGAGCAGTGTCAGTGTTTTTTTCATGTTGTTGGTTTCCATTATTTTATTTGCCTAAGTCATTCGGATTACATGTAGCTGGCAGAGCGTGCCCCCTGGCGCTTACTGAAGTAAGTGACAGGGGTGAACAACGTAGTCAGCGCACATGCAACCTGAAGGACAACGGGTAAATTAGCGTTTATCTAACAGAGAAGTTATGACGTCGCCGCAGTACTGAATGATGAAGACAATGACCAGTATGGTCGCCGTCGCCACCAACGTAACGTCGCCGTGGTTTCGCTGGAATCCTTCCAGATAAGCAAGATTTCCTAATCCACCCGCACCGATAACCCCGGCCATTGCACTGTAGCTCACCAGAGCAATCAGCGTGACGGTAATCCCGGAAACCAGTGCCGGTGATGATTCAGGCAGCAACACCCGAAAAATTAACGTGCTTAAACGCGCGCCCATCGAACGGGTCGCTTCAATCACCCCTTTGTCTACCTCGCGCAGGGCGATTTCGACCAGACGGGCATAGAACGGTGCAGCGCCGACAATCAGCGCAGGCAGCGCGGCATTCGCTCCGAGGATCGTTCCGACAAGGGTCTTGGTGAACGGGATCAGGAGCACAATCAAAATGATGAACGGAATCGAGCGGAAGACGTTCACCAGAATGGAAATCACGCCATACAGGGCACGGTTCTGGAACAACCCCCCTCTGGCGGTAAGAAACAGCGCCAGGCCAAGGATAATTCCCAGCACGAAGGTTGCTGCCCCGGAGAGTGCCGTCATGTACAGCGTCTCCTGGGTAGCCGCCCACAGTTGTTCAATTTTCAGGTGGGGAAATAATGTTTCAAGCATGGGAAATCACCTCGCCTTCAATATCGCTTTGGCGTAAATCCGCGAGGATATTGTCTACTTGTTCTTGTGTGGCTACGACATGCACCCAAAGCTGACCAAACACACCGTGGGCGGTTTGCGTCATCTTGCCGTGCAGAATGTTAAAAGGCAGGCCGTAACGCAGGGTCAACTCCCCAACAATCGGCTTATGCGTACTATGACCGGTAAAGGTCAGCTTAATCACCGTCCCACCCAGATCGCTGTTGAGATCAGGGTTAAACTCATCTTCTTCATACTGACCAATCTGGCGCACGAACTGGCGGGTGATCGGCTGCTGCGGGTGGGTAAAGACGCCGATAACGTCGCCCTCCTCGACCACTCTGCCATTTTCCATCACCGCCACGCGGTCGCAGATCTTACGCACCACATGCATTTCGTGGGTAATCAGTACAATCGTCAGTTTGAAACGACGATTAATGTCCAGCAGCAGATCAAGGATCTGATCGGTGGTTTGCGGGTCCAGTGCCGAGGTTGCTTCATCACACAACAGCACATCCGGGCTGTTGGCCAGCGCTCGGGCAATCCCTACGCGCTGTTTCTGCCCGCCGCTCAGTTGCGATGGATAAGCATCCTCACGGCCTTTCAGCCCCACCAGCTCAATTAACTCAGCAACTCGCGCCTTAATCGCCGCTTTAGGTGCCCCCGCAATTTGCATCGAAAAAGCGATGTTTTCACTGACGGTGCGCGACCAGAGCAGGTTGAAGTGCTGAAAAACCATACTGATCTTCAGACGCGCCTGGCGCAGTGATTCGCCGCGTGCCGCAGCGATATCCTGACCGTTGATCACCACGCTACCGGTAGTGGGTTTTTCCAGCCCGTTCAACAGGCGGATCAGCGTACTTTTCCCGGCACCGCTATAACCGATAATCCCGTAAATTTGCCCCTGCTCAACCGACAGATTAACGCTATCCACAGCGGTAATTGACGCCTTTCCCTGGCTAAAAATTTTGGAAATATTCCTGAGAACGATCATTGCGTTAATGTTTCCGTTTTGGCGGTTTAGCAGTATGGATGTCCAGATGATAATAATCAGTCATGAATTTATTTCAAATAACTAAATAGCCAATGCTTATACCTTTTTGCGCTAAGCGCCGACGAAATGCATCATTCGGCGTTATGGATATTTTCAGTAATGGATAGCTAAAAAATGTATATCGCAGCGACGATAACCCGGTAAATCGCTGTATTTGGCGGCAAAAATGCCCTTTTCCGGCTATCAACACTTCCGGATGGCTAACAATCTCTCCTTCTTGACGTCTGAACAGCAGGTCATATTTCTTTTGGTTCTAAAAGACAAACAAAGATTCTTTAAATGCCAAAAACGGCAGACCTATCATCCGCTCATTGGGTCAATGAGCGGGTAACTCACAATGTCAGTGTTTCATTCAATCAGTGAATTAATTGGTAAGACGCCCCTGCTTCAGCTGCACAAGCTGGAGAGCGGGCCATGTAGCCTCTATTTAAAACTGGAAAACCAAAACCCTGGCGGTTCCATCAAAGACAGGGTCGCGCTATCGATGATTAACGAAGCCGAACGGCTCGGGTATTTGCAGCCTGGTGGCACCATTATTGAAGCCACTGCCGGAAATACCGGGCTGGGGCTGGCGCTGATTGCCGCGCAAAAAGGCTATTCGTTAATTCTGGTGGTGCCGGACAAAATGAGCCGGGAGAAGATTTTCCACCTGCGGGCGCTGGGCGCAAAGGTCGTACTGACCCGTTCGGATGTCAACAAGGGACACCCTGCCTATTACCAGGATTACGCCCGCCGCCTGGCGGATGAAACGCCGGGGGCGTTTTACATCGATCAATTCAATAACGAGGCCAACCCCCTGGCGCACAGTACCACCACGGCCCCGGAGCTTTTTGCGCAGCTTGATGGTGACATCGATGCGATTGTGGTCGGCGTTGGCTCCGGCGGCACTCTGGGCGGCCTGCAGGCCTGGTTTGCTGAACACTCTCCGAAAACCGAATTTATTCTCGCCGACCCCGCCGGATCGATTCTTGCCGATCAGGTGGAAACCGGTCGTTATGGTGAACCCGGTTCCTGGCTGGTGGAGGGCATAGGCGAAGACTTTATCCCACCGCTGGCGCATATCGACGGTGTGCATAAAGCGTACCGCGTTACCGATTCGCAGGCCTTCGCCACCGTCCGCAACCTGCTGCAAATTGAGGGAGTGCTGGCGGGCTCCTCAACCGGCACGCTGCTTAATGCCGCGCTGCGTTACTGCCAGGCGCAAACCGCGCCGAAGCGCGTCGTCACCTTCGCCTGCGACAGCGGTAACAAATATCTGTCGAAGATGTTTAACGATGACTGGATGCGCCAGCAGGGCCTTCTTTCCCGCCCTTCACGAGGTGATTTAACCGATTTTATCGCCCTGCGTCATGACGAGGGGGCCACGGTCACCGCCGCGCCTGACGACACGCTTGCCGCCGCGCTTGCCCGCATGCGCCTGTACGACTTTTCTCAACTGCCGGTACTGGAAAACGGCCGTGTCGTCGGGATCGTCGACGAGTGGGATCTGATTAGCCACGTGCAGGGCGACAGCCAACGTTTCTCCCTGCCGGTCAGAGAAGCGATGACCCGCAATGTGGAAACCCTCGATAAACACGCCCCGGAAAGCGCACTGAAAGCCATTTTCGATCGTGGTCTGGTGGCGGTTATCGCTGACAACGACCGCTTTCTCGGCCTTGTTACCCGCAGCGACGTCCTGACTACCTGGCGTAACCGACTCGAACAGTAAGGAATAACGATGACAAAGTTAAACACATTAAGCGTGCACAGCGGTGCATTCAGCGATCGGCATGGCGCGGTGATGCCACCCATTTACGCCACCTCTACTTTTGCCCAACCGGCACCCGGTCAACATACTGGCTATGAATACTCCCGCAGCGGCAACCCGACGCGGCATGCGCTGGAAACCGCGATAGCTGAACTGGAGAGCGGCACGCGCGGCTATGCGTTTGCTTCCGGGCTGGCCGCAATTTCTACGGTGCTTGAACTGCTCGATAAAGACAGCCACATCGTCGCCATTGACGACGTCTACGGCGGCACCTATCGCCTGATTGAAAACGTGCGTCGTCGCAGCACCGGCCTGCGCGTCAGCTGGGTCAAACCCGACGATCTGGCGGGGCTTGAAGCAGCGATTCGGCCAGATACACGCATGATTTGGGTTGAAACACCGACTAACCCTTTGTTGAAACTCGCCGATTTGGTCGCCATCGCGGCGATTGCAAAGCGGCACAAGATAATCAGCGTGGCGGATAACACTTTTGCTTCGCCAGTTATCCATCGCCCTATTGAGTCTGGTTTCGACATCGTGGTGCATTCGGCCACCAAATACCTCAATGGCCACTCGGATGTGGTCGCCGGGCTGGCCGTGGTAGGCGATAACCCTGAGCTGGCGGAGAAGCTGGGCTACCTGCAAAATGCGGTCGGCGGCGTGCTTGACCCGTTCAGCAGCTTCCTGACGCTGCGCGGCATCCGCACATTGTCACTGCGGATTGAACGCCACAGCAGCAACGCGCTGGCGCTGGCGACATGGCTTGAGCAGCAACCGCAGGTCGAAAAAGTGTGGTTCCCGTGGCTGGAATCGCATCCGCATCACCAGCTTGCCCGTCAGCAGATGGCGCTACCCGGCGGGATGATTTCCGTGGTGGTGAAAGGCGACGATGACTATGCAACGCGGATTATTAATAAACTTACCCTTTTCACCCTGGCTGAAAGTCTCGGCGGCGTGGAGAGTCTGGTAAGCCAGCCGTTCAGCATGACCCACGCTTCTATTCCGCTTGAGCAGCGTCTCGCCAATGGCATTACGCCACAGCTGATTCGGTTGTCGGTGGGCATTGAAGATGAGCAGGAGTTGATTGCCGACTGGCAACAGGCGCTGGGATGAGGTTGGATTGTGTCATAGATAGCCACCTCTACCTCAGGGCTGAGGAGTCCCCACAAAATGCGAGCACGGACGGCCCCCTCTCCATTCAGGGAGAGGGATGGGGTGAGGGGGAACATGCGGCGCTGAGGGTCATTCCGTTCACCTTATGTTCCTTGCTTTTCTGTAGCGCCAGAACCGGTGAACGTGCCAGGGCGGTTCACCGCCACCGCCCTGGCGACCCGGGCTCCCGGCCAGGAAAATCGCCGCTTCGCGGTCCATGATGCTTATGTCGTCTGACTATCGGGTCGGGGACCAGCCTGCCTCCCTGCAGGCTATCCCCTCCGCCCGCTTCCCTGCGGGCGGCCCCGGTCAGCCGTCAACGCCTCATCGATTTTCAGCCGGACCCTGCCATCGCTTTAACAGTTGTGTCCCATCAGGCAGTGTCATCGCTGTAAAACGTCATATTACGGGGGGCTCCTCATCCCTCAGGCAGAGGAAGCTGCTCGTGCTCACCTCAATGTTGAGGTGCGCCCCCAATCCCATTCAGCACTGCCAGCGCTTCGGCTGACAGCACCAGCTTCGCGCTTGCCAGGTTTTCCTGCAAATGGACCGGTGAAGATGTTCCGGGGATCAGCAGAATATTGGGCGAACGTTGCAGCAACCATGCCAGCGCCACCTGCATTGGAGTGGCGTTGAGGCTTGTAGCCACCTCATTCAGCTCATTGGATTGCAGCGGCGTGAAGCCCCCCAACGGGAAGAACGGCACATAAGGAATACCTTGCGCAGCCAGCGTGTCGATTAACGCATCATCCGCACGGTTCGCCACGTTGTACATGTTCTGCACGCAGGCTATTTCTGTCATGGCCTGGGCGTCCGCCACCTGCTTCGCGGTCACGTTGCTAAGACCGATGTGGCGAATGAGACCCCGTTCTTTTAAACCAATCAGCGTTTCCAGCTCTGCTTCCAGCGCCCCTTCTGCCGGGCCATGTGTACCATGCATGCTGCGCAGATTGACCACTTCAATCGCCTCCAGCCCCAGGTGACGCAGGTTATCTTCCACCGCGCTCGTCAGCTCCGCCGCGCTAAAGGCGGGTAGCCAGTTCGCTTTTTCATCACGGCGTGCTCCCACTTTCGTGACAATGCATAAGTCATCTGAATAGGGGTGCAGCGCCTGTTTGATTAGCTTATTGGTGATATGCGGACCATAAAAATCGCTGGTGTCGATATGGTTTACGCCAGATGCCACCGCATCACGCAGAACCTGAATGGCCTTCGCCTCATCCGCCGGGGGTCCAAAAACCCCGGGACCTGCCAGTTGCATTGCACCATAGCCCAGACGGCCGACCTCGCGATCGCCTAAACGGTAAGTAAGCGTGGGTTGAGACATGGAATACCTCCAGTGGGATAAAGGAAATCATTGTAGGGGGAGGCCGTCAGGCACGATAGCGTTATTCGTGCGATGCTTTTGACACCTTTACAAATAGTCCAACGGAACTATTGACCGCGTCACACCGGGCGGCTACCGAAATAAAAAACCTCTGATATAGTAGATCTATAGCTAAAGAGGCCATCTTATGAAATTTCCTGAAATACCAGAAAACGAAGCTGAACGACTTAAATCGCTTTATATGATGGATTTGCTGGATAAAAAGGATGATATACGTCTGGATCGTTTAACCAGGCTTGCCAAAGCGGCATTTGACGTGCCGATTGGGTTGATAAGCCTGCTGGACCGGGATCGCCAGTGGCTGGCATCCTGCAGCGGTACAATCGGCGTGCGCGAGACGGCGCGTAATATCTCTTTTTGCGCCCATGCCATTCTGGCGCAAGGCATTTTTATTGTGAAAGACGCCAGTGTAGATGAGCGTTTTCACGATCACCCTTTTGTTTCAGGCGAACCGCATATTCGTTTTTACGCGGGTTGTCCGGTGCGTCTTCCCGATGGGTCTGTCGCCGGGACCATTTGCATTATTGATGACAAACCCCGGGAATTCACGCCGGAAAATATCAACACATTGCTCGATCTCGGTGCAATTGTTGAAGATGAATTTTATATCATTGGCCTGGCGATGACCGATCCACTAACTGAGTTGCCCAATAAACGTGGCTTTTATAAATTAGGGGAAAAACGCTTTTCATGGTTAACGGATAATAAACGATCGTTTAGCCTGGTTTATCTTGATGTAGAAAATATCACTGCCATAAACGAATTTTTTGGTCATCACGAAGGGGATGACACGCTTAAAAAATTTGCCACGGCGCTCAATCGCTGCCTGAAGAAGAACGACGTAGCCGCGCGCCTGGAGGGGGGAAAATTCGTGGTGCTGCTGGGCCATGATCAGGATCAGGACGTAGACACCTTCCTCTTTAGCCTGCAATCAAGAATTGACGATCTCAATGAAAAGTCCGCAAAGCAGTTTCGCCTGCACTATGCCTACGGCATCGTGGAATACGACCCGGATCGGTACGGTAATCTGCTGGAAATGATGAACAACAGTGAGCATGTGATGTATCTGGAGCGCAAGCGCTCTGCAATGCGCCCTTTACAGCAAAAGCCCTTCAGCGAGAAATCCTGATCAAGCCGCGTCCGGCGGCATTTTAAGACATAAAGTAGAGCACACGCCAGCAGCAGCGGCGGCCGCTGGCGAAAGCAATTACCGCGTGGACTGCAAAAACTTGCGGGTACGCTCTTGTTGCGGCTGGGTAAACAGGGCTTCCGCTGTGTTGTCCTCCACAATCACTCCATCGGCCATAAAGATAACCCTGCCAGTTGCTTCCTCTCGATTTGGGCATGAACCGCGAGCGTGCGCTGTCACGAGGCCTGCCGGAAATCGTCACCCATCAGCAAGGCGAAGAGATTGCGAGCCTGCTGACCCGTCTGAGTCACCGATATGGCACGATCTTTGACTACGACAAAGAGAGCGGTCTGATTCGCTTCTCCTGATAATCCCATTACGCAGCCAGCACTTCGCTGGCTGTTTCTTCTGCCAGGGCTGACCGGGGTTAATTTCGTGACTCTGTTCGCATTTGCTCACCAAAATGACAGCGCTATCATTTTATCTGTTTCTCCCTTCTGCAACCGACCAGCATGCCTGCAAACGCAGGGCGCGCCGTCCTGTTTTCCCGTTACCCTGAACGACTGTGGTGCCACGCTATGATCTAAAAAGCCGGGTTCAGGCGGCAGTTTTGTATCGCGCATCAGGATTATGCGCTTTTTCGTGATTACCATCGTCCATTAATGGACATTTGCATTATTTGTGCATGTATTTAATGAAAAAATTTGGGCTAATGAACGACGCAGGAGACTTTATCTGGGGCTATACTTTTTCTATTCTGGTCGCCTTATGTACGCATTCTTCCCTCCGTTTTTTCCTTTAGGTTTCTGCTGCCTGCTCTCTGTAACCCCAACCCGATGAAGCGATCATTTTTTCTGCCTGCTTGCTCTTAACAATGGGAAAAACCATATTAAGTTACTGATTAAGATAAAAAATAAACCCTAAGGATGCACAAATAAAACGATTCAATAATTGAATCAACAGACCAGTAATTCAGACTTTTTTTGTTAAGTTTGCCGGAATAGAATCTTCCTCATTCGTACTTTCGCGCCACGTTTTTACTTATGGCAGATAGTCGTTTCAGCCCTTAATAAACGGCTTTCCCTTTTCCCAGGAGGAACTATGCCAGCTCAGTCTTCTACTCCCGTCGTCACTTCCGTCCAGGTCATCCCGGTTGCCGGTCATGATAGTATGTTGATGAACCTGAGCGGCGCCCACGCGCCGTTCTTCACCCGTAACATCGTTATCATCACTGATAATTCCGGCAACACCGGTGTCGGTGAAGTCCCCGGCGGCGAAAAAATCCGCCAGACCATTGAAGACGCTGCTCCGCTGATTGTCGGTAAAACCCTCGGCGCCTATAAAAACGTCCTCAATGACGTGCGCAGCGCCTTTGCTGACCGCGATGCCGCGGGCCGCGGCCTGCAGACCTTTGACCTGCGCACCACCATTCATGTGGTCACCGCCATTGAATCCGCGATGCTCGACCTGCTGGGTAAACACCTGGGCGTGAATGTCGCCTCCCTGCTCGGTGACGGTCAGCAGCGCAGCGAAGTGGAAATGCTCGGCTACCTCTTCTTCGTCGGTAACCGTAAGGCAACGCCGCTGCCCTACCAGAGCCAGCCGGATGAGCGCTGCGACTGGTATCGCCTGCGTCATGAGGAGGCGATGACCCCGGATGCCGTGGTGCGTCTGGCGGAAGCGGCGTATGAAAAATACGGCTTCAACGACTTCAAACTCAAGGGCGGCGTGCTGGCAGGTGATGAAGAGGCCGAATCCATCGTGGCGCTGGCGAAACGCTTCCCTGAGGCCCGTGTGACCCTCGACCCGAACGGGGCCTGGTCCCTGAACGAGGCCATCAGCATCGGTAAATACCTGAAAGGCTCGCTGGCCTATGCCGAAGACCCGTGCGGGGCGGAGCAGGGCTTCTCCGGCCGCGAAGTGATGGCGGAGTTCCGTCGCGCCACCGGCCTGCCGACTGCGACCAACATGATTGCCACCGACTGGCGTCAGATGGGTCACACGCTGTCGCTGCAGTCGGTGGACATTCCGCTGGCAGACCCGCACTTCTGGACCATGCAGGGGTCGGTGCGCGTGGCGCAGATGTGCCACGAGTTTGGCCTGACGTGGGGCTCGCACTCCAACAACCACTTCGACATTTCACTGGCGATGTTCACCCACGTGGCGGCCGCAGCACCGGGTAAAATCACCGCGATTGACACGCACTGGATCTGGCAGGAAGGCAACCAGCGCCTGACCAGAGAGCCGTTTGAAATCAAAGGCGGGATGGTTCAGGTGCCGTCCACACCGGGTCTGGGCGTGGAGCTGGACATGGACCAGGTGATGAAGGCGCACGAGCTGTATCAGAAACACGGTCTGGGCGCGCGCGACGATGCGATGGGGATGCAGTACCTGATCCCCGGCTGGACGTTCGACAACAAGCGTCCCTGCATGGTGCGTTAACCGTACTGATTGATGAAAAGCCCGCTGGCATCGCCCTGCGGGCTTTTTTTCACTTATCGGCAGGCTGCCGCAAAGGCACCCGGCGTGACGCCGAAATGGATACGGAAGGTACGGGAGAAGTGGCTCTGATCGAAAAATCCAACATCCTGCGCGGTTTGTGAGGCACTCACGCCACGTGCGAGCAGAGACTTCGCTCTGATCAGGCGGATTTGCGTCAGGAAGCGGTGTACCGACAAGCCGGTGCTGCTCTGAAAGAGGCGCATAAAGTGAAACTCACTCAACCCCACCGCACGGGCAACATCCAGCACGCTGACGGGTTGGTGATAGTGCGCCTGTAAATACTCAACGGCACGACGCATATCAGCCCTTCCCTGGTTTCTCCCCCTTTCGCAGCCTGAGCGTTCACCGTATCGGGCAATCAGCGTGCTAAGCAGTTGAAACAGCGCACACTCTTTTTCCATCGCATCCCGACTATGGGCGAGAACCGATGCAGACTGAAGCAATTCTTCCGCCATCTCTGGCGCGTGGTACATAATTTCCCGGCCAAAATTAACCTGTCCTTTGCCTGGCAGTACCGCGTCTGCAATATCATGCACCAGTGCTTCAGAGGGATAAAATGCGCAGTAATCCCAGCCCAAATCACGCTCGACCGCCTCTCCCGTGTGTACCTCACCGGGGTGAATGAACATTACCGTTCCGGCGGCAGCCACCCCCGTTTTACGGCATACCCGGTTGCGCTGAGCCCCGCGAGCAAAAATCGCCATCACAAACTCATCATGAAAATGGGGGGGATAACGATGATCAAAGCAGGAGGCGCGCAACACTTCCATCTCGCCCTGAAAGGCTTTGTCTTTCCATAACCGGATGTCATCGCGCTTGTCTTTCATCTGGTGTACCTCTCACCCTTTTCTCATGATGAGCAGGATTATCCTATCCTCCCCATGCCGTTCCTTTACACTCAGCGCTTCTCATTCGCGAAGTTTATGGGTAAAGAATGTCATTTAACACGAATTGTGAAAATGCTGAAGCGGCAAACGGCCGCTTTATGGCAGGCGTGATGGCTTGTCTGCCCACCATGCCAGGCTACTGGAGCATTGGCATGGCCGCAGGTGCCATTGGTACATTGTCCGGGTTTTCGCTGTTGCACACGACGCTGCTGGCAGCAGGGTTGTACGCCGGTTCCGCCCATTTCCTTTTCTACTCACTTTGGGCTGCGGGTGCAGAATCGGCCTCGGTCATTCTGAGCGTCGCACTGGTGAATATGCGTTATCTCCTGATGAGCTCGGCATTAAGTATCTGGTTTCGCCACTCCACAGCCTTGCAAAAACTGATCGGCGGTGTCCTGCTCACGGACGAAACCTTCGGCGTGGCCGTTCAGCACGCTACCCGCCAGGGTGCACTGCCCTTTCCCTGGCTCCTGGGGCTCAACATTTCGGCGTGGCTCAACTGGATTGTCGCCTGTGTTGTCGGCGCATGGCTGGCAACTGCGCTGCCGCCGTTCCTGATGGAAGGGCTGAGTTTCAGCCTGGTCTCCATGTTCGTCGGTTTACTGGTGATGACCTGGTACGCCAGCCAGCGCAAACTTCCGGAGACCGTAGCCATTTTCGCTGCCATTCTGATTACGCTGACCACGGCATCGCATTTAGGTACGCATCTGGTGGTAATTATCGCAGCCATGCTCTCTGCCACCGTGGCGACATGCGTGCTGCGCATGCGCAGCAAAAGGGAGAAATAAATGGACTATCCGATTGTTTTCACTATCGCCCTGGCGGCACTTGTAACGGCGTTGATGCGCACGGTTCCACTGTTTCTGCTGGCGAGGTTTCATCTACCGCAGAGACTGCAAGACTGGCTGAGCTTTATTCCAGCGGCCATCATGTCCGCCATCATTACCGCTGAAATCATCGCAAAACCCGTCTGGTCGCCTTCTGGTCTCAGCCTGTCGCTACTGGCTACCATCATTGCCATCGTGGCGGGCATGGTGACCCGCAGCCTGTTTCTCACCGTGGTGGCCGGCATGGGTGCGATGATGGGGCTGAGTTATATGCTGTTGACCTGACACACACGTAGAACGTTAGCCTGGTAAATCGGAGTGCATAACTGGCCGGGCTTCAGTTCATCTCTCCGGCTCTGCCAGGCTTTCTGATGATGCAGTCATTATTCTGTTGACGATTTACTCAAGCTTTTATAATTTCAGTGAATGAATATGTTTGCGCGCCTGACTCAAACCACCACCAGCACGACCCCTGACGCGGGTTGTGAGGGTAATGCGCGCTAAATTTACCCTTAAACCCGCCAGTCCTGGCCGGGTTTACTCTCTTTCTCCTGGCCCCTGGTAACGCAACAGGAGAAAAATCATGTCCTCTCTTCCCCCACGACGTCGCGCTCTATTGGTTATTGATATGCAGGTGGGTTTATTTCATGGCCCGGATAAACCGTATGAAGGGGCGCGCGTACTAACCCATATCAATCAGTTAATTGCCAGAGCCCACGAGGCAGGTGCACCCGTTTTTGCCTTGCAGCATACCGGCCCTGCTGGTTCACCTGTAGAACCTGGCAGCCCCCTGACGCGACTTATTGCGCAGCTGGATATTGATGAAAGCCGTGACCAGGTTTTGGTCAAAACACGACCAAATGGTTTCGCCGGAACCGGCCTCGCAGAATTACTGCACAAAGCCTCTGTTGATGAGCTGGTTGTCGTGGGAATGAAGACAGAATTTTGCGTCGATACGACCTGTCGGGCTGCCGCTGATCTGGGTTTTAAGCCAATTTTAATTGCCGATGCCCACACCACGATGGATACTGCGGTCCTCGCCGCGCAGACCATCATCGCTCACCACAACAACACATTGAACGGCCCTTTTGTGACACTGTTGTCGACAGATGAGTGTCTGTTTTAAGGCGAGAATATCGCGTCCCGCATCCGGGCGGGTGTCTGTCAGCACAGATCACCCGTCAGCGAAGCGGCAACGCCACCGGCAATGAACGCCTGCCCCCCGCCACGTCGACCGCATCAGGCTTTCGTCTTCGTTTTCTTCCCCTGTTCGGCGAATTTCCCCCTCTCACCCCCTCTCCCGTCAGGGCGGCACGTTGAGCAGTGCTATATTCATAGTATATTAATAAGAATCTTTCTTTGCGGGTACCTGGCATGTCTTACTCCATTGGCCAATTCGCCACACTGTGCGGCATTAACGCGACCACGCTTCGGGCCTGGCAACGGCGTTATGGTTTGCTTAAACCCCTGCGTACCGATGGGGGTCACCGCTTATACAGTGACGATGATGTCCAGCAGGCGCTGCGCATTCTCGACTGGGTGAAGAAAGGGGTGCCCGTCAGCCAGGTGAAACCTCTGCTTGAGCGCCCCGGCACACGGCGCGCCAATAACTGGGTAACCTTGCAGACAACCATGCTTGAGCGGCTCAAAGAAGGCAAAATAGAATCTCTGCGCCAGTTAATTTATGATTCAGGCCGTGAATACCCCCGACCTGAACTGGTGACGGAGGTGCTCCGCCCCCTCAGGAGCCAGGTTTCCGCCAACACGCCTGCGATGATGACCCTGCGCGAAGTGCTTGATGGCATTATTCTTTCCTACACCTCATTCTGCCTTGAGGGCGACAAGCGCGCCCCTGGTGATAATTATCTGATCTGTGGCTGGCAACTGACCGATCCCTGTGAAGTGTGGCTGGAGGCGCTAAAGCGTACCGGTCAGGGACATCGTATCGATGTGCTGCCAAACTCCCCCACGGTGCTGGCACCTGAAATTTTCCCTGGCCGCCACTGGCTGCTGGTCACCAGCGGGAAGTTAACCGTTGCTCGCAAGAAGCAGGTTGAAAAATGGCGTGAGCTGGTGACGTCACTGGATGTGATTACGCTCTAGGTCTGGCGGGACGGAATATACAAGTCTGGCGGGCTGTTCCGTTCACCTTACGTTTATTGTTCTTCTGAAGCGACTCTCCCTGTGCACGCGCCATGTGGGTTCACCGCCGCCCTCCTGGCACGTTCACGGGTTCTGGCGTGACAGAAAAGCAAGGGACATAAGGTGAACGGAATGACGCTCAGCGCCGCATGTTTCCCCTCACCCTGGCCCTTATGTCTTGATCTTCTCCGCTCAGCCGGAGAAGATCCCCGACTGATCATCGGGAGGTGACCGGTGAGCATCCCCTGGCCCTGGTGCCTCTGAGCCCGTGGGAGAGATTATGCCCCGGTCACCTGTTTCCCTGTCGCCTCAAGACCGAACGGTATCCTGTGCCCTGAGCACCCACATATAAGGATGGTCCGGCGATATTGTCATAAGGTTACGGAGTGCCATCATGAATCTTGTTCCTGTCGGCGTGGATATCGCCAAACTCAAATTTGATGTTGCCGTTCTGCTTCCTAATCAGAAATACAAAACTAAAAAATTCGCGAATACCTCTTCCGGGGCGCGCGAGTTCCTGGCCTGGCTTAAGCGCTTTGGCGACTGCCATGTCTGCATGGAAGCCACCGGTTGCTACAGCACTGAACTTGCCACTCTGCTGGCTGATAACGGTTGCAGGGTAAGCCTCGAAAATCCGGCGCGCATCAGCGCTTTTGGCAAGGCTGAACTGACCCGCAATAAGACGGATAAAGGTGATGCTGCGCTGATAGCGCGTTACTGCGCCCTGCATCAGCCATCGGCCTGGTTCCCGGCGCCGTTGTACGAGCGGCAACTGACTGCGCTGGTCCGCCATCTGAAAAATCTGGAAGAGATGCGCCAGATGGAGGAAAACCGGCTGGAAGGGGCTGAAGAGGTCATCCTTGCGTCCCTGACTGAACATATCGCCCAGTTGGATGCGCTGATAGAAGAGACGAAGAAGAAAATCAATCAGCACATCGACGACAACCCGGATCTGAAGCGTGATAAAGCCCTGCTGAAGAGCATTCCGGGCGTGGGAGATATGCTGAGTGCCAGCCTGCTGGCATATGCGGGAAACCTGCGCCGGTTCAGTAGCAGCAAGGCGCTGGTGGCGTATGCAGGACTGAATCCACGGCGCTGTGAATCGGGGTTGTGGAAAGGGAAAAGCCGGATATCGAAGGTGGGGCAGGGAGAGTTACGTAGCGCGTTGTACATGCCTGCCATCGTCGCGGGCAGATATAACGAAGTGGTGAAGAGCCTGATGGGGCGGCTGGCTGAACGAGGAAAATCAGGGAAAGAGCAGGTCTGCGCGGGAATGAGAAAGCTGTTGCAACTGGCTTATGGCGTAGTGAAATCGGGTCGCATATTCGACGCTGAGATACCGCTTGCGGCCTGAACCGCAAGACGGTATCTCTCCCCAAAGGGGCGAGAGGACCGATCGTGCCCGCATTTTTTTCTGGGAATTTCTCAGCCTCTGGGAGAGAGGCGGGGTAAGGGAAAGGGTCCGGCTGAAAGTTGGTGAGCGTTGACGGCTGACCGGTCCGCCCGCCTGAATGGGACACCCCACCACATCACCTGCATTAACCCAGAAATTATACAACTTATATATTATTGATTATAAATAATAAATAAAAAATTATTCATAAAAACTTGGACAGATATTTTATTTTGTGTAAGTTCTAAGTAACCATATAGATCCGGATCTTTTTGCGCACGGGTGAAGGCCATGACCACAATCGGTTCCACCACTGACCACTATTTTGATTTCTATACCGCGCTGAACAGCCAGCCCCTGGCGGCCCCCCCTCAGCTCGGTCATGCCGGGGCCATCTTCATCGATCCTGTCGGTGAACATCGTGGTCTGCGTGCATCTCAACGCTATTGCTCTCTCCTGCCGGTAAACCTGGATCGCTGTCGGTTCGTTATCGATTCGCCGCTTCGCAATGCCGCTCGTTTCCTGGTGAGCTGGACGATGCACTGGTCCCACCCCCGCACGCAATATCCTGAACTGCGTGTACAGTTGATCAGAGAGACAACATGAAACGACTGTTGGCCCCCGGCTGGCACATTCGCCCCACCGCCAGCGATCGGTATAAAGGCACGGCGAGCGACATGGAAGGTGTGGCTCAGGGCCAGTCTGCAGGCAATACTTTCCACTGGCGCTACAGTATGAATGTGAAAAACGGGGGCAACACCAGGCAGCTCCATTTCGGCGACGGGATGTATCTGCGGGACGGCAGCCATCTGTTTACCAGAACGGCGATGAAGAAACCGGGCATTATCGTGGCAACGGTCGCCCTCTTCTTCACCAAAAAAGGGTATTTCGCAGGAGAAGAACAATGACAACGCAACCTGTACTCGGTATCAGCGCATGCCTGACGGGCTCAACGGTACGTTTTGACGGCGGGCATAAGCGCATGGATTTTGTCATGACTGCCCTGGCCCAGTGGGTCACCTTTAAACCTGTCTGCCCGGAGATGGCGATTGGCCTGCCGGTTCCCCGCCCTGCACTGCGGCTTATCAGGACCAAAGACGAGAGCATACAGATGCGTTTCACCCATGCGCCGTATGAGGATGTGACCGCCAGAATGACCGACTTCGCGGAAAGTTACCTGCCCGGCGTTGCGGAACTCGACGGTTTTATCGTCTGTGCAAAATCCCCCAGCTGTGGCATGGAGCGGGTGCGTCTGTACGATGAGAAGGGTAACCGGGGCCGCAAAGAGGGTCAGGGATTGTTCACCGCCGCCATGCAGGAAAAATATCCCTGGCTGCCGGTAGAAGAAGATGGACGGTTGCATGATCCGGTGCTTCGCGAGAATTTTGTTGAGCGGGTGTTTGCTCTGCATGAACTCAATACCCTTCGGGCGAAGGGCCTGACTCGCCACGCCCTGCTGGCATTTCATAGCCGCTATAAGTTACAACTGCTCGCGCACCATCAGGCAGGTTATCGCGAAATTGGCCCCTTCATTGCTCATCTGCATGAATGGGACGATCTGGAGGCGTTTTTCGTGGCCTACCGGGAGAAGCTGATGACGATTCTGAAGCACCCCGCCTCGCGTAAAAATCACACCAACGTGCTGATGCATATTCAGGGTTATTTCAATAAGAAACTCAATAGTCGCCAGCGGGCAGAGCTGCGCAAGGTGATTATCGATTATCGCGCTGGCCTTTTGCCTATTCTCGCCCCGCTCACCTTACTGAAACATTATCTGGCGGAACATCCGGATGACTATTTGCTGACCCAAAACTACTTTTCACCCTATCCGGAAAATCTGGGGCTGCGCCTGGCCGTGAGTTAATTTATTCCTCTATTCCTCTCCTGGTCAGGCCCGATTTTTATAAGGGCGACTATTCTCATCATAGACGGCAAAATTTGCCGTCTTTTTTTTCGTTATTCATGACGGCGAATTTCGGGTCTGGCAGAAGGCCTCCCGATAAATGTTATTGATACTTAAATAGAAAACAGAAGACAACGTCGGTTGCGACAGCGCATTATCGTGTAAACCTGCAATTTGCATTTAACCGGCTGACATAATGAAAAAACGCTGCGTTTTATCGCCCGGATGATGAAACGCACTATAGCCAGGGACGATAACTTCATTTTCATGACTATGCACAGACAACCCGGCGCGATAACGCGTGGCTTATGCTTACTTTTTTTTAGCGCGACCGTTTTTTTCAGCGGCCTGCTTCAGGCGCAGGAACCCCCGGTCGCCCTGAGCGAATATTTCGTTGAATCCTGGTCGACAAAAGAGGGCCTTCCGCATAACAGTATCAATGCCATAGCGCAGACCCGAGAAGGTTACCTGTGGTTTGGGACCTGGGAAGGCTTTGCCCGTTATAACGGTAAAAGCTTCCAGCTGTTTGAGCGTGGCGGAGAGGCGGGACTGCCCGATTCGGGTATTCTGGCTCTGCTTGCCGAGGAGGATGGCAGCCTGCTGGTTGCCGGTGCGCGTGGTGGTATCTCCTCCTGGAACAAGGGTCAATGGCATAACTCTGCACCCGCGCCAACCATGATCGCTTCCGTCACCCGGGACAGCAAAGGTAACCACTGGTTTGGTATGCCCGGTATGGGGCTTGTGTTTCGCCCGGCAAACGAGACCAGCGCACTGCATGATGAGCGGGTCATTGACAATGTCACGGTAAATAAAAGTGTGGAAGATGCGAGCGGAACGATATGGGCGGCCACCGACCAGGGCCTGTATCAGATTCGCCATCGCCAGGCGACACGGGTTTCCCCCGCTACCGGATTGCCGCCGGTACGCGTATTTAGTCTGCTGGTCACGGCTGACAATACCCTGCTGGTCGGCACGGAAAAAGGGGTCTGGAAACGTACAGGTGACGCCTTTGTTCCGTTGCACCCGCAACTCACCGGTGAAGTGGTCGCCACGCTGATGCAGGACAACCGCCAGGATATCTGGCTTGGTACCATCAACCACGGTATTTTCCGTCTAAGCCCCCTGGGGCTTGAGCACCTCAACATTGATAACGGTATTGTGCACAACCGGGTGCAAGCCATCCTGCAGGACAGAGAGCACAACATCTGGATTGGCACTAACTCTGGCTTACTGCGCCTGCGCCGTGCCCCTTTTATTACGGTCAGTCGCCGTCAGGGACTGAACGGAGACTATATTCGCACGGTGATGACCCATTCTGATGGCAGCATCTGGGTCGGCAGCAGTACCGGTCTGAACCGCATCCGGGGCGGTAAGGTCGAGCAAATCAACGACGGCCAGAGCATGCCCCCCTCGGTACTCAGCCTGAGTGAAGCGGCAGACGGCAGCGTATGGGTAGGCACTTACACCGATGGCCTTATGCACTGGAAAGACGGAAAGTTATCGGTGGTCCTGCAGCAAAAGGACGGGCTGCTTAGTAATGAGATCCGCGCCATTCTTCCCGACAGCCAGCAAAATCTCTGGATTGGCACCGCGTCCGGTCTGAGCGTGCTGCGTGCGGATGGCACGCTCCAGAGCTATGCCTCCGCCGACGGACTTCCCGCCGGTTTTATTATGGCCCTGCAGGAAGATGAAGCCCATCGTATCTGGGTAGGCACCGGGCTGGGAGCATCCTTTTTCGACGGTAAGACATTCACACCGGTTCCCCTTACCAATATGGAACATGCTGAGTATGTCTTCGGCTTTTATAACGAACCTGACGATATGTGGATGACGTCGGACCGGGGCCTCATTCGCTACCGTAAGCGTGACGGCGCTCTGGGTATGGTCGGGCGTAAAAACGGGCTTCCCATCGACAAGCTCTTTCAGGTCATACCGGACAAGGCGGGTTATCTCTGGCTCACCTCGAACCGGGGAGTGATTCGCATCAGCAAAGCTGACGCCATTGCGGTCGTTGAAGGACGTAAAAAACAGCTTACCGTGACCCACTTTGGCGAGAGCGATGGCATGATAAGCGCCCAGGCGAACGGGGGATCTATGCCTGCCGCCACGGTCGATAAGCAAGGCGGTATCTGGGTGGCGACGGCACGGGGCGCAGTAAGGGTTCTCCCGCAGCGTTTAAGTGAGTTTACTAAAACCCGTTTAAGGCCGATTGTGGAGTCGGTCAGCAGCAATAGTCCCTCTCCAGGCAATAATTACACCTGGCCTGCCGGAACGACCCGTATCCGTATTGACTATTCCGGGCTGGGATATGTTCTGCCGGAGCGTATTCTGTACCGCACGAAACTTGAGGGGTTTGATCCCCAGTGGGTCGATCGCGGCAATGCTACCTCAGCGGAATATACCAACCTGGCGCCGGGCACCTATCGGTTTAATGTCTCTGCGAGCTATCCGAACAGCGACTGGAATGGCGACACCACGTCCATTACCCTGACCATCAAACCCTTTATCTGGCAGCGTCCCCTTTTTCAGGCGCTGTTAGTGCTGCTCATTGGTCTGTCTGTCTTCCTGCTGTTCCGCTGGCGACTGAACCAGGCGCACCGTAATGAAGAGCGCCTGCGTAAGCTGGTGGCGGCTAAAACGCTGGCCTTGCAGGAACAGGCAGAGATTTTTGAGCGACAGGCCAGGGAAGATCAGTTGACCGGGCTTAATAACCGACGCGTGTTTGATGAACAGCTCACCCTCTGTTTTGACGATGCCCGTGATAATCACTACCCGCTGACGCTGGCGATCTTCGATATCGATAACTTTAAGCACATCAACGATCGCTGGTCGCACGTGGTGGGCGATCAGGTTCTGCAATGCGTTGCCAATATCCTGCGCGATACCCAGCAGTCATCCATGTTAAGCGCCCGCTGGGGCGGCGAAGAGTTTACCCTGCTCTTTCCCCGCATGGCCATCGCAGAGGCGGCCCGCATTTGTGAATCTCTGAGAGTACGCTTGTCACAAAGCGACAATCGGCATATTGCCGAAGGGTTGCAGGTCACGGCAAGCTTCGGACTTGCCGAGTCTTCTGCCGCAAGCGACAGCAACGCGCTCATCAAACATGCGGACCAGGCGCTCTACATCGCCAAGCAAACCGGCAGAAATAAAGTGATATGTTGGGCGGCTGAGAAAAATGGCGTCCCTGAAGAGGCCAGCGTCTAGTGTGGGAAACGCTATCGCCACCATGTTATCTTTTCAATCAGTGCAAAAGGAGGAGTAAAGGGTGACCGGAAAAGTTGACTACCATATTGAAAAATATCTCTTTTCGGAAGCCGGTGAGACGCCACGTATTACCGGTCAGTGGCGTGAAGTATTGGACGAATGCCGCCAGCGTAAAGCGGGTGCTGAGGAGCGTATGCGGCTCGCTTTACTGAATGTCGATTACGTTACCAGCTTCGAGCTCCCCTTCCGCTTGCTGCTTACGCGTGCGCCGCAGCTTATTGCCGGGTTGCGTGAAGCGCTCCAGTTGGCTCAGAAAAATGTCATCTTTAACGGAAAACGCTTTGGCTGCGTTTACAGTTTAAAAACTGACATGAGCCAGATCCCGGATGCATTCCAGTATCGGCTGGTAACGCGTATTCGTCGCGAAGATCCTACGGGCGTCACCGCCGCGCCGTTTCAGCAAATCGCCAGAGAGGTGAAGGCGCCGCGCGAGCGTTTAAAGCAGGCCCTTGACGCAGGACTTCAGGTGACAGCTCTGGACGGGCTATTCTGGTTCGGAATTCAGCGCATGGCTGCCGATATTCAGCGGCTTCGTAAATCAGGTATGAAGATTGCCACGGCGGAGGTAGAAATTTTCGACACTCTCACCGCCAGCACTCGTCGTGTGCCTGTTTATCAGCGCCCGCCGGCGTAACCAGGATTACCCATCACCAACAGAACAGGGAGGTAAGATGAATACCCACAGCGCGCTCCATACCCTATGCGTTCACGGCTATGGAGAACATGTCCAGACCGGGCGACTGACGCTGCGCCCCGTCGCCCCCGCTGACCTCGAAGACTTATTCAGAATTTATGGCGATCCGGCGACAAACATGTTTAATCCCGCCGGGCCTTACCCCGATATCGCTCATGCAAGAGCCGTCCTGACACGCTGGCTGCATCACTGGAATAAATACGCGTTTGGCCAGTGGGCAATAGCCCGCATTGATGCGCCAGAGAACGTGATAGGCTTTGGCGGGCTCAGCATTAGCACCTATGCCGACATCACCATCAACAATCTGGGTTATCGCTTTGCCACCGAGGCATGGGGTAATGGGCTGGCAACTGAATTTTCTCACGCTGCCGTGCGCTATGGTTTTGAAGTACTTAACCTGAATGCCATTTCGGGTGTGGTCAGGCCGGACCATCTGGCGTCGCAAAAGGTACTGACCAAAGCGGGATTCCATCACGCCGGAGAAGTGGATGATGTCGCGGATGAAGAACCCAGCCTGCTGTATACGATAAAGGCGCACGAGTGGCGTGCCAGCAGGTGAGGCTTTCAGGGCGGCGAGCGTAGCGCCAGAATAACGATACGCCACCGCCACCGCGTTCCTCCCTGGGTTGAGGCTTCGCAACAGGCACAACAGCAATTCTTGATGCCCCGATGCAGAGCACCAGAGAACGTATTCTCCTGGGTATATGACCAACGCCCATCGCTGGCAGACAGGATAATTATTTACAGCGGCAGCGTTTTGCATTCACGGTTATGCCACTCTCTTTTATGCCGGGAGTGCAGCCGGAAAAGAGCCGATAAAAATAATCTGCATTACCCTGTTCTATTTCCTGCCACCTGCACAGTTCAATTAACCTCTCTTGCGGATTTTCTCATATGAAATTGAAACGCGCTTTACACCACTGCTTTTTCTGAGCAACAGATAAATGTGAACTACTTCGCAAAAATAAGCCTCTAATTAATGCATTACAAGGTATTCGGCGAACTCTTTTTCGGTGCGCAGATGGCTGGTAATTAAACACAACGCCGTTTAAATGGAAAAACACCTGCCACGGCTACGGCTATTGCGCTACTCACCAAAAGCTGGACAGGAGGGCTATTTAAGCACACTGCTTCAAGGATCACAGGAGTAAAAAAACATAATTAATTAATATAAAAACGTAATAGATTCACACGATAAACTATGTCAGAAAGTACTCCACATTGACAAAACAGGCCGGAGATGTGATTAAATGAGTACAGAAATAATTCAAAATCGACATGATGAATATCATATATTATCTCGTGGTGAGCGTATTGGTTATGGCATGGGCGATTTCGCTCAAAACCTTGTTTTTGGTACGGTAGGTGGGTTTCTTGCTCTGCATATGCTCACGGTAAATACCATCAGCACTGCAACCGCTGGGTTTATTTTTCTGTTTGTCCGCATCATTAATGTTGTCTGGGATCCGATGGTAGGAACCTACGTTGATAAAAGAACCTCCAGCGCTGGAAAATATCGCCCCTGGCTTTTAAGGGCCGGTATTCCCCTCGTTATTCTTTCCGCTTTACTATTTGCCCCCATTCCCGGCGTCAGAGGCTCGGTTCCTTATGCTTTTATTATTTATCTGGCGCTGGATTTAGTGTACTCCGTGGTGAATATTCCATATGGCTCTCTTAATGCTTCCCTGACAAGGGACCCTGCATCTATTGATAAACTTACCAGTACCAGAATGATGCTGGCCAACAGTGCCAATCTTCTCGTCTACACGTTATTCCCCATGTTTGTGCAGATGGCCTCTCCTAAAGATCGCAGCCTCAAGGATACCGGATTTTTTGGGCTTGAGCTCAATATGGGGAACTATACTGACCCGTCTGCAAACCATGCCTGGTTTGGTGTGTACTCGATTTATATGGTTATTGGCGCTGTTGCACTTTTTCTCTGTTATAAATTAACAAAAGAACGCGTTGTGGCTACAGCAGAACAAACGGCCAACGTAAAAACTCTGGATCTTTTTCTTGAACTCAAAAACAATAAACCCCTTGTGATTTTGGGATTTTTCTTCATGCTGGCCTTTACATTCATGTTTGTCATGAACACGGCGAACGGCTTTTTCAACCAGTTTGTTGTCGGTCATTCAGAGTGGATGGGGGCAGTAGGACTTGTTGCCTCAGTTCCGGGTATTTTATTTCCCGTTTTCTGGCCAAAACTGAAAAAGTTTTTTGGTAAAAAGGGCTTCTTCCACCTTTTTTTAGGCATGTTTATCGTTGGTGAATTGTTGACTTATGTCTGGTCTCTTGACGGTATGCATGATGCACTCTGGCTGGCTTATATCGCAACCTTCATTAAACAGTGGGGTTTAACCTCAGCAACCGGATTTATGTGGGCTCTGGTTCCTGAAGTGATTGCTTATGGTGAATTAAAATCAGGCAAGCGAAATGCCGCAATTATTAACGCTATTATGGGTATTTTCTTCAAGATTGGGTTTACCCTTGGTGGGGCGCTTCCGCTTTGGTTGTTGGCCGGATATGGTTTTAACGAAACAAGCGTCTATCAACATGCAAATGCTATTGCGGGTATAAATATGACTGCAATTTGGATTCCCATTTTCTTAGCCGTTGTCTCAATGTTCGCTATTCATTTTTATCCCATCTCCGACAAAAACGTGGAAGATATTAACCGGCAACTCGATGAGATCCGCGTATAGTAAAAACACATTAACCACAACCCATTAAAAATCAAAATTAAAAAAGGATTGATGACATGTCATTTATTCAAAACCCTGTACTACCTGGATTTAACGCCGACCCCAGTATTATCCGTGTAAAAGATACTTACTACATCGCAAACTCGACATTTGAGTGGTTTCCTGGCGTTCGATTACATGAATCAAAAGATCTTGCGCACTGGAATCTTCTGCCTGCCCCGCTGTCAACCACAGCCCTTTTGGATATGAAAGGAAATCCTTCATCAGGCGAGATTTGGGCTCCCGACCTCTCTTATGCCGACGGAAAATTCTGGTTAGTTTATACCGATGTGAAAATCACTGAAGGCGCTTTTAAAGACATGACAAACTACCTGACCACCGCAACAGACATACGCGGCCCCTGGTCAGATCCCATCAAACTTAATGGCGTTGGTTTCGATGCCTCTCTTTTTCATGACGATGATGGCCGTAAATATTTAGTCCAGCAGACATGGGACCATCGAGAATACCATCACCCTTTTGACGGCATTACATTGACTGAATTTGATGTAAACACCCTGAAATTAAAACCAGAAACCGCGCGAACCATTTATCGAGGGACTGCCGTTGCGCTTGTTGAAGGGCCGCATCTCTACAAACTGAACGGATATTATTACCTTTTTGCCGCGCAGGGCGGAACCGTATTTACTCACCAGGAGGTTGTTGCGCGTTCAAAAACGTTAGACGCGCACAGTTTTGAAACCCAGCCAGGGGAAGTGTTCTTAACGAATGTTGATACGCCTGACAGTTACCTGCAAAAACAAGGACATGGCTCTTTGGTTTCTACGCCAAAAGGAGAATGGTACTACGCCTCGCTGTGCGCTCGTCCGTGGAATCATGCAGGTGAATCGGTTTATGACCCGCGCGGTTGGTCAACGCTGGGTAGAGAAACATCCATTCAGAAAGTGGTTTGGGATGAAGATGGCTGGCCCCGTATCGCAGGCGGTCACGGCGGAAAAACCTTTGTCGAAGGGCCAGAGGATGCCATCTTCACTGAAAGCCCCAACGATCATAGCCAGTACGATAAATTTACGACCCCAGTCCTTGATATTAACTGGAATACCCTTCGGGTTCCGTTTACAGAAAAAATGGGCGCTACCGGCGACGGAAAGTTGACGCTAATTGGTCAGGGCTCTTTGGCAAATACGCATGATCTGTCACTTATTGCTCGCCGTTGGCAGGCTTTTTATTTTGATGCGCAGGTTAAAGTTGAATTTAATCCATTCTCCTATCAACAAATGGCGGGACTGACGAATTACTATAATGACCGTCACTGGAGTTTTATTTTCATCACCTGGAATGAAATTAATGGCCCTGTTATTGAAATAGGTGAAAATAACCGTGGAAAATATACCTCGTATCTGAAAGATAAGGCAATCAAGATCCCGGAAGGTATGGAGTATGTTTGGTTCCGCACGAAGGTTCGTAAGGAAAGTTATACTTATGAATACAGCTTCGACGGAAGCAACTTTACTGAAATCCCGGTCAAATTAGATGCCGCCGTTTTATCGGATGATTATGTACTACAAAGTTACGGCGGGTTCTTTACCGGCGCGTTCGTAGGGCTTGCAGCCGTAGATTACGCTGGATACGGTACTGGGGCTGATTTTTATGACTTCAGCTATCATGAGCTTGGCGATTGGCTAGCGGCCAAGGACACCTATAGCTGGGATGCAAGTGAAACGCGCCAGCTCTGACATACATTATGACATGCGGGTAACTATACCCTCATTACATTAATGGAAGCCACACTCAGGGATGATTAAGAAGAACGGGTGTCTGAAACAATGAAGCGGGTGAAGGGAGATCACCCGACTTCAAATATAGCGTAATCCAATGGGTTTATTAACAAAAACTTGATGCACTGTAGGACGATTTAATAGGAGGAACTACAACGTTTTACAAATCGCTTCACTCCAGAAAGCTGATAAGTTTTCGCGCGTCATTTCTGACAGAATCTTGTATTCGCCCAGAGCCAGCGATCAATGTCAAAGCTTCAATAGTTAAACCATCCCTGATCACCTTTCGCGCTTTACTGAGACGACTCAGGCAACTTTTTTCTGTATACCCCTCACGTGAGTGCATTTGTTCTATGATGTCAGCGCTTGATAAATTTGGATCGGCAAAATGATGGAAGTATTTTACAAAACATTCCATCCCGATAGCCTTAAGGAGTCCGGCCAGCGTAACACTGCTCGTTATCTTCTCCGGTTGATTCAACACCTCTTCCATTGATTCGGGTGCAGGTATTTGCATTGACACTTTATTGGCCGAAGCTGAACTCCTGACAACCAACTCTTCTTTGATGGAACTAACACGAGGATCAGTAAGAATTGCGCCCTTGAGGTTAATGATATGTGCGTTAACGTGGACGCTATGCCGAGCGTAATCTCGTATTACTTCATGTGGGATTTTGTAGGCTTCAAAGATGTTGTAAGTTTCATCGAAAATAACGGCTATCAAATAATCAAAATCGGCTGCCTCATAGTTACGCAATGCGCTTAATAGCCGGGAAGTATTATCTGGCGTGACTCTTCTTGCTTTGATCTGCACTCTCTTACCATCAGTGTCGATGGCATCAGCACCAGCAGATGAATTGCTAAGAAGAGTCATACCGAATGCCTTAGAAACCAGCCATTCAGCATAGTCACCTACAGGATTGTTCTTGGTGCGAATGACGCCTCTAAAACGCAACTGGGTTAAAATTTCGGAATGAAGCGACAGTAATTCGAGATCACTCAGCGATGTCAGAAAACCATATGATATTAAATGATTATTTTTCAAAAGCACTCTCTACTACTGAAATGAAACGCTACCGTAACGACATCGTAAAGCACCCGCATTTTGATGTTTCAATGACGTTTATAGAAGAGTAATACTGACTCAATGGAAATTCTCATTCTACCGAAGAATACTCATTGATACAGCTGCCGGAATGTATGCGCTAACGTCTCTTTCCCGGTTTGTCCCATCGCACTGCCGGAACAATGCCCCGGTTACTGTCAATATGGGGCTTTGGCCAAATGGGCCATCGGCTGCGCCACTACGCTGTAGGGAGACCCTGAGTGCCGGAACAAAGAAATGAGAAAAATATCGAGGAATGAACAGGTCAGGGAAAAGCTGGAGCGGGTGAAGGGAATCGAACCCTCGTATAGAGCTTGGGAAGCTCTCGTTCTACCATTGAACTACACCCGCTTCGGTGTGTGACAGGCATTATAGACCTAACTCGCTGCCTGGCAAGACATTAAGCGACTAACTGACTATTAATTAGTCGCTTAACGTCAGGCGTTAGCATTTTGGCGGACTTCCCTGCGGCGGCAGATAACGCAGTGGGTCGATAGCCGTGGCCTTGTAGCGCAACTGGAAGTGCAGCCGGACTGAATCGCTATCGGTACTGCCCATCGTGGCAATTTTCTGACCAATCTTCACGCTTTCGCCATTATTTACCAGGATAGTGTCATTGTGTGCATAGGCCGTGATGTACTCTTCGCTATGCTTGATCATGATGAGATTTCCGTAACCACGGAGCTGATTGCCGGCGTAGACCACTTTTCCGGCCCCGGCAGCGTAGATGGCCTGCCCGCGTGGCCCTGCAATATCAATGCCTTTATTGCCCCCCTCCGAGGTGGTGTAGCCCATGACCACCTTACCCGCAGCTGGCCAGCGCCAGCAGCGTTGACCTACCGGAGGCCATGAGGATTGCGGCACCGCAGAGGACGGCACGACTTTGGCGGTTCGGGTCGAACCTTTCCCGGAGGACGATTTTGACGCCCCGTTGTATTTCAGCCGCTGCCCCACTTCGATGGTATAAGGCGGAGAGATGCCGTTCAGCCTCGCCAGCTCGCTGACGCTGGTACCGGTCTGTCGGGAAATTTTATACAGCGTGTCCCCACGTTTTACCGTATACACATCGCCGGACGATTTGCTACCGGAACACCCCGCAAGCAGCAGGGCAATAACCAGACAGCTGGCAATGTGAAAAGGGCTTCTCATCAGGCTTCCTGCACGCACAACCGATCCTCAGTGAAAATAAATGGCGTCTTAGTTTAGCAGCCCGCGACGGGATGCCAACCTTTCCGTGCTATTCAGCGCAAAGGAATAGCCCCGGTCGGTGATGCTCATTATTTCCCGCAGCCGGTCCCAGCAGCCACTGTTACCCTTGCCAGATGAAAACCGGCAGGCTGAAAACGAATGGTGGCTGGCGCTGCGGTTTCGGCCCTGTACGCCACACGCTTTACCCGGGAGTGGGATATAATGTTTTTGCCCGGTGGCGCTGGATTACCGGGCGTAGAGTTATTCAGGCACGTAGGCTGGCAACGCTCAGCGCCATTCGGTTTTTGGTACTGGAGCCATGATGAGCATTCAAGAACACGTTATTTTACTGAACGAGCAGGGACAGGAAATCGGCATACTGGAGAAGTACGCCGCCCACACCTCAGAGACGCCACTGCACTTCGCCTTCTCCTCATGGCTGTTCAACGCCAGGGGCGAGTGTCTGGTGACGCGGCGTGCAATGAGTAAAAAAGCCTGGCCTGGCGTCTGGACCAATTCCGTGTGCGGTCATCCCCAGCGTGGTGAAACCGTCGAGCAGGCGATGGTGCGCCGCTGCCGTTTCGAAGCCGGGGTGGAGATTGCGGGCATTACCCCTATCGCGCCGGGCTTTCGTTATCGCGAGACTGACCCCTCCGGCGTCATGGAAAATGAAATCTGCCCGGTCTTTGCCGCCCAGGTCATGACTCCTGTTGCGATAAACGCTGACGAGATCATGGAATACCAGTGGGTGGCCCTGGACGCTCTACTGACAGCGCTCGACAACACTCCCTGGGCCTTCAGCCCGTGGATGGCCCAGGAAGCGGCCAGTGCCGGAGAGGCGCTTCGCCAGTTCTCTTTACGCATCAGGCAATAAAAAAGCCCCGCGTTTTCACGCCGGGGCTTGTTCACATCAGAAGACTTATTTTACCGGGCGCATCGCCGGGAAGAGGATCACGTCACGGATGGTGTGGCTGTTGGTGAACAGCATAACCATACGGTCGATACCGATACCCAGACCGGCGGTCGGCGGCAGACCATGTTCCAGTGCGGTTACATAATCTTCGTCGTAGAACATTGCTTCGTCATCGCCCGCATCTTTCGCGTTAACCTGATCCTGGAAGCGCTGTGCCTGATCTTCTGCATCATTCAACTCGCTAAAGCCGTTACCGATTTCACGGCCACCGATGAAGAATTCGAAGCGGTCAGTGATTTCCGGATTGACGTCGTTACGGCGCGCCAGCGGAGAAACTTCTGCCGGATATTCGGTGATGAAGGTTGGCTGGATCAGATGCGCTTCAGCCACTTCTTCGAAGATCTCGGTCACGATACGGCCCAGACCCCAGCTCTTCTCAACCTTGATACCAATACTTTCAGCAATGGCTTTCGCTGAGTCGAAGTTATCCAGATCGGCCATGTTAGTTTCCGGGCGGTATTTCTGAATAGCTTCACGCATGGTCAGTTTTTCGAACGGCTTGCCGAAATCGAACACTTCATCACCATACGGAACTTCGGTTTTGCCCAGAATGTCCTGCGCCAGGGTGCGGAACAGAGATTCGGTCAGCTCGATCAGATCTTTGTAATCCGCATACGCCATATAGAGTTCCATCATGGTGAACTCAGGGTTGTGGCGCACAGAGATGCCTTCGTTACGGAAGTTACGGTTGATTTCGAACACACGATCGAACCCGCCGACCACCAGACGCTTGAGGTACAGTTCCGGCGCGATACGCAGGTACATGTCCAGATCCAGAGCGTTGTGATGGGTGATGAACGGACGCGCAGAGGCGCCGCCCGGGATCACCTGCATCATCGGCGTTTCCACTTCCATAAAGTCACGGTTCACCATGAACTGGCGGATGCCGGCCATGATTTTAGAGCGCACTTTAAAGGTATTGCGGGATTCATCGTTGGAGATGAGGTCAAGGTAGCGCTGACGGTAACGCGCTTCCTGATCCTGCAGGCCGTGGAATTTGTCCGGCAGCGGGCGCAGGGCTTTGGTCAGCAGGCGCAGCTCGGTGCAGTGAATGGAGAGTTCGCCGGTTTTCGTCTTGAACAGCTTACCTTTCGCGCCGAGGATATCGCCAAGATCCCACTTCTTGAACTGCTCGTTATAGATGCCTTCCGGCAGATCGTCACGCGCAACGTACAACTGAATACGGCCGCCGACATCCTGCAAGGTTACGAAAGAGGCTTTACCCATAATGCGGCGGGTCATCATGCGGCCCGCAACGGCCACTTCGATGTTCAGCGCTTCCAGCTCTTCGTTTTCTTTGGCGTCGAAGTCAGCGTGCAGTTGGTCAGAAGTGTGGTCACGACGAAAATCGTTCGGGAACGGCAGGCCCTGCTCACGCAGGTGTGCCAGCTTCTCGCGGCGGGTTTTCAGTTCATTATTGAGATCGACTGCCGCGTCGGCGCCCGGTGCGTGTTGTTCAGACATGTTGGTTCCTCATAACCCTGCTTTCAAACTTGCTTCGATAAATTGATCCAGGCTACCGTCCAGCACCGCCTGCGTATTACGGGTTTCAACACCGGTACGCAGATCTTTGATACGGGAGTCGTCCAGGACATACGAACGAATCTGGCTGCCCCAGCCGATGTCGGATTTGTTATCTTCCATCGCCTGCTTCTCGGCATTTTTCTTCTGCATTTCCAGCTCATAAAGCTTCGCTTTCATCTGCTTCATGGCCTGGTCTTTGTTTTTGTGCTGAGAACGGTCGTTCTGGCACTGCGTTACCGTGTTGGTCGGGATGTGCGTAATACGCACCGCCGACTCGGTACGGTTAACGTGCTGACCGCCCGCACCGGATGCGCGGTAGACGTCAATGCGCAGGTCCGCCGGGTTGATATCGATATCAATATCGTCATCCACTTCCGGGTAAACAAACGCGGAGCTGAATGAAGTATGACGACGACCACCTGAGTCAAACGGACTCTTACGTACCAGGCGATGAACGCCGGTTTCGGTACGCAGCCAGCCGTAGGCGTAATCGCCAATGATCTTAATGGTCACGGATTTAAGGCCCGCGACCTCACCTTCTGATTCTTCGATGATTTCGGTTTTGAAACCGCGGGCTTCGGCCCAGCGCAGATACATGCGGGTGAGCATACTCGCCCAGTCCTGCGCTTCGGTGCCGCCAGAACCGGCCTGAATATCCAGGTAGCAGTCGGCGTTATCGTACTGACCAGAGAACATACGACGAAACTCAAGCTGCGCCAGCTTCTCTTCCAGCACGTCGAGTTCGGCAACGGCTTCGTTGAAGGTCTCTTCATCTTCCGCTTCAACCGCGAGATCCAGCAGACCGGAAACATCTTCCAGCCCCTGACTCATCTGATCGAGGGTGTCTACAATAGCTTCGAGGGAGGAACGCTCTTTACCCAGCGCCTGTGCGCGTTCAGGTTCGTTCCAGACGTCCGGCTGCTCCAGCTCGGCGTTTACTTCTTCAAGACGCTCTTTCTTGGCATCGTAGTCAAAGATACCCCCTAAGAACGTCGGAGCGCTCTGTGAGGTCTTGAATGCGGTTTTTTACCGGATTGATTTCAAACATGGTCTGTTTTCTTTTAATGGACTTGTCAAAATGCGGTCATAAGGGCGGAATTGTAGCGGATCCACGCCCTTATTAGTAGAGATTACTGGCGCTAAATTGGCCAGAGATTTTCAATGATCAGTTGCACGCTGCGGTTGCCGCGAAACTCGTTCACGTCCAGTTTGTAAGCGGCTGTCACCTGTCGCACACCATTATCCGGCCAACAGGTGGTATCGACATTAAAAGCAATGCCATCAAGCAGTGGCCCACCGCCAACCGGCTCCAGCATCACTTTCAGATGGCGCTCGCCCACCAGCCGTTGTTGCAGAATACGAAATTCACCGTCGAAGGTCGGTTCGGGGAACATCTGACCCCACGGACCCGCCTCACGCAGCATCTCGGCTATCTCCAGCGTCATCTCCTGGGGTGCCAGCGGGCCGTCAGAGAGAATTTCACCCTGAAGCAACGATGGATCCAGCCACTCGGTGACCAGTTCACCAAAACAGCGCTGGAACTCTTCAAAACGCGATGTTTCCAGCGACAGGCCCGCCGCCATCGCATGACCACCAAACTTGATCATCAGGCCAGGGTAAAGGGTATCCAGACGCTCCAGCGCGTCCCGCATGTGCAAGCCCTGAATGGAGCGCCCTGACCCCTTTAGAGTGCCTTCACCGGCTGGCGCAAAGGCAATGACCGGGCGGTGAAAACGCTCTTTAATACGTGAGGCCAGAATACCCACCACGCCCTGGTGCCAGTCGGGATGGTACATCGCCAGGCCACCCGGCAGCGTGTCACGACTGCGCTCAAGTTTTTCACAAAGCATCAGCGCTTCCGCCTGCATCCCCTGCTCAATCTCTTTGCGGGTCTGGTTGAGGGCATCCAGTTCGCTTGCCAGCACGCGAGCTTCCCCGAGGTTTTCACTTAACAGCAGGGCTACGCCGACGGACATGTCATCCAGTCGCCCGGCGGCGTTCAGGCGCGGCCCCAGCGCAAAGCCTAAATCGCTGGCCGCCAGCTTTTGCGCATCGCGATTGGCAATTTCCAGCAGGGCTTTAATACCGGGGCGGCATTTTCCTGCACGGATGCGACTCAGGCCCTGCCAGGTGAGAATGCGGTTATTGGCATCGAGTGGCACCACATCGGCCACGGTACCGAGCGCTACCAGATCGAGCAGTTCGGCCAGGTTTGGAATTGCGATACCCCGGCTTTCAAACCAGCCGTTGTCGCGCAAAAAGGTACGAAGCGCCAGCATCAGATAAAACGCCACGCCCACCCCCGCCAGCGATTTCGACGGGAAATCACACTCGCGCAGGTTGGGGTTAATAATGGCCTCCGCCTCCGGCAGGGTGTCGCCTGGCAAGTGGTGATCGGTAACCAGCACCGGGATCCCCAGTTGATGGGCGCGATCAACACCCGCATGAGAGGAGATGCCGTTATCAACGGTTAGAATGAATTGCGCGCCGCGGGCATGGGCCTGATCCACCACTTCCGGGCTCAGGCCATAACCATCTTCAAAGCGGTTCGGCACCAGATAAGCGATGTTCTCGCCGCCCAGCGCACGTAACGCCAGTACGCTGAGCGCGGTGCTGGTCGCACCATCTGCGTCAAAATCCCCGACCACCATAATGCGCAGACCTTCACGCAGGGCGTTGTAGAGAACCTCAACGGCTTTGTCTATCCCGTGCAGGCGCTGCCAGGGCAGCATACCTTTTACGCTCCGCTCCAGATCGCTTGCCTGACATACGCCGCGACTGGCATATAAACGACGTAATAACGGGTGCAAATCCGCCGGAAGCGCCGTGGTATCATTCGCTTCGCGGCGGCGAAGATGTATTTCAGATTTCACTGGCGTTATTTACCGCTGGTCTGTTTCTGATGCTCATCGAGGAAGGCTTTAAGCTCTTTCGGCCCCTGGTAACCCGGTACGACATAGCCGTTACTTAACACCATCGCCGGCGTACCGTTTACGCCAAACTGCACGCCCAGCGCGTAATGGTCGGCAATGTCCACATCGCAGCTGGCCGGTTTTACCCCTTTGCCGCCCATTGCGTCATCGAAAGCTTTGTTGCGATCTTTAGCGCACCAGATGGCTTTCATATCCTGCTCAGCCTGGCTTTCCAGCCCCTGGCGCGGGAAGGCCAGGTAACGCACGGTGATCCCCAGCGCGTTATAGTCGGCCATCTCTTCATGCAGTTTGTGGCAATAGCCACAGGTGATGTCGGTGAAGACGGTGATAACGTGTTTTTCCTGCGGCGCTTTATAAACAATCATCTCTTTTTCGAGCGCGTTAAGATGCGTCATCAGCAGCTTGTTGGTCACGTTGACCGGCTGCGCGCCGCTCACGTCATACATCGGCCCCTGGATGATGTGTTTACCATCTTCAGTGACGTAAAGCACACCGCCGTTGGTAAGCACCGTTTTCAGCCCCGCCACTGGCGCGGGCTGAATATCTGAGCTCTGCACGCCCAGTTTTGCCAGTGACGCTTTGATTGCTGCATCATCAGCATGTGCAACCCCGGTCAGCGCGGCGGCCATCAGGGTCAATGCGATAAAACCTTTTTTCATAACAAATCCTTAGTAACCAGCCATCAGGCCCGAGGGTGATGCTGTTGATGAAGCTGTCGCAGTCGCTCTGTCGCAACGTGCGTATAAATCTGGGTGGTGGAGAGATCGCTGTGGCCAAGTAACATCTGTACCACACGTAAGTCTGCACCGTGATTGAGTAAATGCGTAGCGAACGCATGACGCAAAACGTGCGGTGAGAGCTTTTCGCTGTCAATACCCGCCAGTTGCGCATAATACTTAATGCGATGCCAGAAAGTTTGCCGCGTCATCTGCTGCGCGCGCTGGCTCGGAAACAGAACATCATTTGAGACCCCGTTGAGCAGCCAGGGGCGGCCGTGCTGGAGCCAGGTTTCAACCCAGTACACCGCCTCTTCGCCCAACGGCACCAGCCGCTCTTTGTTCCCTTTGCCGATCACGCGTACCACGCCCTGACGCAGGCTGATGTCACTCATGGTCAGCCCCACCAGTTCAGAAACACGCAAACCGGTGGCGTAAAGCACTTCCAGCATGGCTTTATCGCGTAACTCCAGTGGTTGGTCAATGGCTGGCGATGCTAACAAGCGATCAACCTGCGCTTCACTCAGATCCTTCGGAAGACGCTGGGGCAGTTTCGGTGATGCCAGCAGCGCGCTGGGATCGTCCTGACGAAATTTCTCCCGATATAAATGCTGGAAGAAACGACGCATCGCACTCAGCAAGCGCGCCGAGCTGGTCGCTTTGTAGCCTCCTGCCATTCTTTCAGCAAGTAATGCTTGTAAATCCTCTGCTTGCGCGTCTTGCAGACTCAGTTCACGATGATGCAGCCACTCGACCAGCCCCTGAAGATCGCGACGATATGCGCTGAGCGTATTTTCTGAGAGATTACGCTCAAGCCAGAGGGCATCAAGAAACTGTTCGATGCGTGCGAGATCCTCTTCCATCCCAACCTCTCCTTCATTCGTGTCGTTGCATTATGCCTGATTGCCACCTGATTCTGGTACACTGCTGGCAAAGACACATCCAGAATTGAGACGTTTACGTTATGAACATCGGTCTGTTTTATGGCTCCAGTACCTGCTATACCGAGATGGCGGCAGAGAAAATCCGCGACATCATTGGCCCAGAACTGGTGACCTTACACAACCTTAAAGATGACGGTCCTGAGCTGATGGAGCAGTATGACGCGTTAATCCTCGGCATTCCGACCTGGGATTTTGGCGAGCTGCAGGAAGACTGGGAAGCCATCTGGGACAAGCTCGATACCCTTAAACTGGAGGGTAAAATTATTGCGCTTTACGGTATGGGTGACCAGCTTGGATACGGGGAATGGTTCCTGGACGCGCTGGGCATGCTCCATGACAAACTGGCGCCACGCGGGGCAAAATTTGTCGGTTACTGGCCAACCGAGGGCTATGAGTTTACCAGTGCCAAGCCCGTCATTGCCGACGGTCAGCTTTTTGTTGGCCTGGCACTAGATGAAACTAATCAGTACGATCTCAGTGATGAGCGCCTGCAAAGCTGGTGCGAACAAATCCTGCTGGAGATGGCTGAACAGTTCGCCTGATGAAGGCTGTTAGTTCTGTCCCTGCGCCGACTGTTGCGAAATCATTCGGCGCAGATCGCGCCACTCCTGCGCATCCATACTGTCCGCTGCGAGCCATAAATGCTGCCGACGCCTCTCTTTACTTCCCCGCAAACGCACCATCATCCCGGTACTCAGCATCCAGGGCGTGCCGACAATCTCCCACTCCATACCCTGCCAGCGCAGACGGGAATCCATTAGCAGTTTAATTTCACCCTGACAGGCATTGATTCGGCGCTGACTTCGCACGCAGTCAAACACCACCAGCGACAGTAACAACAGCCAGAGTGGCGTGTAACTTAATGGCCAGGGGACCAGCAATACAAAGGCCGCCATCAGACCATGAAGGAGTAAGGAAAGCCATTGTGAGCGCCATGAGACGCGTAAATCAGATTGCCACAGGACCACGTTCCCGATTCCGTGTTTGAATTAACTGTACCATCCGTTGCAACTCGCTATCCTGCGGTTTGCCGTGATTCATAAGCCAATTAAATAAGTCTGGATCATCACTTTCGAGAAGACGTACAAAAACGCGCTTATCGTCGTCGCTTAGCGAATCATATTCATGCTCAAAAAAAGGCATGATAGAAATATCAAGTTCACGCATTCCGCGTCGGCATGCCCAGTGAATACGGGCTTTGTTGTTAATATCCATTTCTGATTCCTGCATAGCCGCGATGGGAATCCATTGTAACGTGTTTTTAATCATCCATTAGCGGAATATTTTGATTTACGAGGAGACTTCCGGAATAAGTCTTAGAGTTGTAAACCATTACCTCTTTTTACGTGGCACCTCGCAACGCGTTATTAGCGCACAAATCGCCTGTTTTTATCGCTTGCAATGATGGATGGCTCTTTTACCATTATGTGATGACACCGCGTCAGGCTAATCAGGATACTATTTATGGCTTTTACTCCGTTTCCTCCGCGTCAGCCGACCGCCTCTGCGCGTTTGCCGCTGACACTCATGACCCTTGATGACTGGTCCTTAGGCTCCATTACGGGTGCGGACAGTGAAAAATACCTGCAAGGGCAGGTAACCGCTGATGTGGCGGCTCTGGCTGAAGATCAGCATCTGCTGGCCGCGCACTGTGATGCGAAGGGCAAGATGTGGAGCAACCTGCGCCTGTTCCGTAAAGAAGACGGGTTTAACTGGATTTTGCGCCGGAGCATAGCAAGCGACCAACTGACCCAGTTAAAGAAATATGCTGTCTTCTCGAAGGTCGTCATCGCCCTTGATGATGAAAAAGTCCTGCTCGGCGTGGCCGGTTTTCAGGCACGGGCCGCTCTGGCAAATCTGTTCACACAGTTGCCGGATGCGGAAAAACAAGTCATTCGCGAAGGCGAGACCACCCTGCTTTGGTTTGCACATCCGGCTGAGCGTTTTCTGCTGGTTACCGATACCGCCACGGCTGAGCGCGTGACCGACGCGTTGCGCGGTGAAGCACAACTTAACAACAGCCAGCAATGGCTGGCGATGAACATTGAAGCCGGGCAACCCGTAATTGACGCCGCCAACAGCGCGCAGTTCATTCCACAGGCAACGAATATTCAGGCGCTGGGCGGCATTAGTTTTAAAAAGGGCTGCTACACCGGTCAGGAGATGGTCGCCAGAGCGAAATTCCGTGGTGCCAACAAGCGTGCGCTGTGGTATCTCGCGGGCAATGCCAGTCGCGTGCCCGACGCCGGGGAGGACCTGGAGATGAAAATGGGTGAGAACTGGCGACGTACCGGTACGGTGCTGGCAGCGGTACAGCTGGATGATGGGCGCGTTCTGGTGCAGGTGGTGATGAATAACGACATGGAGCCCGACAGCGTGTTCCGCGTGCGTGATGACGCCAACACCCTTGCTATCGAGCCACTGCCCTATTCACTGGACGAGTAAGTTTAGCTGCCGGGCGACGGCTTCGCCCTGCCCGGCCATCTTGCTTAAACCTGCCCCACGTACAGATATATCGCCAGAAAGTGGCACACGCAGCCTCCCAGCACAAAGCCATGCCAGATAGCATGATTATAGGGAATGCGTTTACAGACGTAGAAAATCACGCCCAGCGAATAGACCACACCGCCCAGGGCCAGCAGCGTGACTCCGCCAACAGAAAGTCGGGTTGCCAGCTCATAAATCACTATCAATGACAGCCAGCCCATCGCCAGATAGGTGACAAGCGACAGGACCTTGAAGCGATGCGCGATGGTCAGTTTAAACAGGATCCCAAGCAGGGCCATGCTCCAGATCACGACCATCAGTCCACGTGCTAACGGCGAATCCAGGCCAACAAGCAGAAAAGGGGTGTAGGTTCCGGCAATCAGTAAGTAAATGGCACAGTGGTCGAATTTTTTCAGCCACCCTTTCGCCCTTTGATGGGGAATGGCGTGATAAAGCGTTGAGGCCAGAAACAGCAAAATCATGCTGCCACCATAGAGACTGTAACTGGTGATCGCCAGCGTACTGGCATTGCTGTCTACCGCCTGCACCAGCAAAAGCACCAGTCCGACAATCCCAAACACCAGCCCGATGCCATGACTGATGCTGTTGGCTATTTCCTCAGCCAGTGTATATCCCTGCGCGATAAGTGGTTTATCCACCATGATTGACTCCGGGAAAACGCGAATGAAACATTGCGTCTATAGAGTAACTGAGAATGGTTTCAGTGCACACCTGTTCGCTTAAATAATTTTCATAAAAATACAAACCTTTTAAAATCAATATTTTATATTTGCAAATTAAACTTACACATGTAATTTATTTCAAAGGCATTCAAAATCAATGACATAAAAATTATTCTGCCCGGGGTAAATCTCACTAATCACCTGTTTAAGCTCTGCAAGTGTCATATTCTCTTGTTCAGCATGCTGCAGGGTGAGGGTATCAAGGGTGACAGAAGAGACCGCATTCACCCGGATAGTGCAAAAATAGACATTGTCTTCATAGCGCCCTACCCGCAGAACCTCTCCCACCTTAAAATGTGATTCCGTTTCATCACGAATCGTAATGGTTTTGCGTCCGGCCAGTATGTCGCGCTCAAAGCGTGTAAAAAAGGTAATGTCGTTCGACTGCATGGTATTATTCCCTGATGAGAAATCTGATAAGTGAGTACCAGACACCGTGAGTATGTTCTCCCACGCCGCCATTGCCAGTCTCAACAATCTTGAGATGATGGTCTACAACTATGTCGTCAAAAACCGTGACAAAGTGATGTACATGACTATCCGTGAACTGGCCGACGGCGCAGGCGTCTCCACCACCACGGTGCTGCGCTTCTGCCGCAAACTGCACTGCGAAGGTTATTCCGAATTTCGCGTGCGCTTTAAATTATATTTAGAGCAGAATGAACCTCAGCAACCTAATTTCGGCGCAAGCGAAATTATTAGTTTTTTTAAAAGCGTCAATAACGATGATTTTGATATTCTTTTGGATAAGGCCGTTGAAATAATATTATCATCAGAACGCATTATATTTGTTGGTGCAGGGACTTCCGGTGCGCTGGCTAAATATGGCGCGCGATTTTTTTCAAATATTGGAAAGTTTAGCAACCATATTGATGACCCTTATTTTCCGGTCACTAATGATATGGCAAGAAATGCGCTGGCTATTGTGCTTTCCGTCTCTGGCGAAACGGAAGAGATCCTGCGTTTCGCCAGCCAGTTCAGCCTTCACCACTGCAAAGTGTTGTCGATAACCAGCCACGAACACTCCCGTCTGGCGAAGCTCGCCGACTTCAATCTCTCCTGGCATGTCCCCCAAACCCGCATTGCCGGGGTGTATGATATTACGACTCAGATCCCGGTCATTTATATTCTTGAATCTCTTGGCCGCAAACTGGCGAGAAAAATAGCATAAAAAAACATGCTGTTTTTTTGATGTAACAAATTACCGCTGCGGTAATTTGTTATATCGTGACATTTTTATTCCCTTTGTTAGACTCGAGCGCAGAAATTAATTAAGCGGGACGAGCGATAATGAAAAAACTAACCTTACCAAAAGATTTTTTATGGGGCGGCGCGGTTGCTGCGCATCAGGTTGAAGGCGGCTGGGATAAAGGCGGTAAAGGCCCGAGTATCTGTGATGTACTGACCGGTGGCGCACACGGCGTACCGCGTGAAATTACTCAGGACGTCATCGAAGGGAAATACTATCCGAACCACGAAGCCGTCGACTTCTACAGCCACTACAAAGAAGACATCAAACTCTTCGCTGAGATGGGCTTCAAATGCTTCCGTACCTCCATCGCCTGGACCCGCATCTTCCCGAAAGGGGATGAACTGCAGCCGAATGAAGAAGGTCTGAAATTCTATGATGATATGTTTGACGAGCTGCTCAAATATAACATCGAACCGGTTATCACCCTCTCACACTTCGAGATGCCACTGCATCTGGTGCAGGAGTACGGCGGCTGGACTAACCGTAAAGTCGTTGATTTCTTTGTTCGCTTCGCTGAAGTGGTCTTTGAACGTTATAAAACCAAGGTCAAATACTGGATGACCTTTAACGAGATCAACAACCAGCGTAACTGGCGCGCACCGCTGTTTGGCTACTGCTGTTCCGGCGTGGTCTATACCGACCATGAAAATCCGGAAGAGACCATGTACCAGGTGCTGCACCACCAGTTTGTGGCAAGCGCGCTGGCGGTGAAAATTGGCCACCGCATCAACCCGGAGATGCAGATTGGCTGCATGCTGGCGATGGTGCCGTTGTATCCGTTCTCCTGCAAACCAGAAGATGTGATGTTTGCTCAGGAATCCATGCGTCAACGCTACGTCTTCACCGACGTGCAGTTGCGTGGTTACTACCCTTCCTACGTGCTGAATGAGTGGGAACGCCGTGGCTTCAACATTCGGATGGAAGCCGGTGACGAGCAGGCTCTGCGCGAAGGCACCTGCGATTACCTGGGCTTCAGCTACTACATGACCAACGCAGTGAAAGCTGAAGGCGGTACCGGTGATGCTATCTCTGGCTTCCAGGGCAGCGTGCCGAACCCGCACGTGAAAGCCTCTGACTGGGGCTGGCAGATTGACCCGGTAGGCCTGCGTTACGCACTTTGCGAACTTTACGAGCGTTACCAGAAACCGCTGTTCATCGTAGAAAACGGTTTTGGCGCTTACGATAAAGTGGAAGAAGATGGCAGCATCAACGACGACTATCGTATCGATTACCTGCGTGCTCACGTTAAAGAGATGGTGGAAGCGGTCACTTATGACGGCGTAGAGCTGATGGGTTATACCCCGTGGGGCTGCATCGACTGCGTCTCCTTCACCACCGGTCAGTACAGCAAACGCTACGGCTTCATCTATGTGAACAAGCACGACGACGGCACCGGCGACATGTCCCGTTCCCGTAAGAAGAGCTTTGACTGGTATAAAACCGTGATCGCCAGCAACGGCGAGAGTATCTGACCGGGATTTCCTCATTGTGACCTTCACCCGACAGGTTGAGGGATCCCCATAAAAAATACGAGCACGGGCAGTCCCCTCTCCCCTCTGGGGAGAGGGTCAGGGTGAGGGGAAACATGCGGCTCTGAGGGCATTCCGTTCATCTTATGTTCCTTGCTTCTCTGTCACACCAGAACCCGTGAACGTGCCAGGGCGATAACTGTTTTATTCTCATTGCACATAGATATCGCTGCAAAATCTCATATTACTCACGATTTCTCAGCCCCTTCGGAGGAGAAACCCTTCGGCGCGGTACTGGCTCAACCGATTTCCCCCTCGTTCGTTTGCAAGAAGGCCGGAGTGAGGCACTGCCGCTTACTTCCCGCCCGCCAGTTCAATAAAGCTTCCCGTTACATAGGACGCTTTCTCGCTTAGTAGCCATACAATGGCCTGCGCCACCTCTTCCGGCTGGCCGCCGCGCTGCATCGGCAAAGAGGCTTTAACCCGATCCACTCGACCCGGTTCACCGCCGGATGCATGCATATCCGTATAGATAAATCCCGGACGCACACTGTTCACGCGAATGCCCTGTGCCGCCACTTCAAGCGAAAGCCCGGTGGTAAGCGTGTCCATCGCCCCTTTTGAAGCCGCATAGTCGACATACTCCCCCGGCGATCCCAGCCTGGCACCAGCTGAGGAGACGTTCACAATCGCGCCGCCCTGCCCGCCATGCTGGCGCGTCATGCGTTTGATGGCTTCGCGGCAGCAGAGAAAAGTGCCCGTCACGTTGGTCCGCAATACCTGGTTGATACGCTCTGCCGACAGTGCTTCCACACGACTTTGGGTAAACAGAATGCCGGCGTTGTTCACCAGTGCGGTAAGGGGCTCTCCCTCTTGATCAAGACGCTGAAACATTGCCACAACCTGCGCTTCATCGCCAATATCCGCCTGCACTACAAACGCCCTGCCCCCTGCAGCCACAATTGCGTCTGCCACCGACTGCGCAGCCTGTGCATTCTGTTGATAATTCACCGCCACCGTATAACCTTCAGCGCCAAGTTGTAATGCCGTTGCTTTGCCAATCCCCCGACTTGCGCCGGTCACCAGTGCAATTGCCACTTTTCATTCTCCCAATAAAAAAGCCGGGTGCAGCAAACACTGACCCGGCCAGAAGTATAGTGTGATTTATTTACTGATAGTCACTCATCGGCACGCAGGAGCAGAACAGATTGCGGTCGCCGTAGACGTCATCCAGACGCTTCACCGTCGGCCAGTACTTGTTTGCCACGCCCGCAGGGAAGACCGCCAGTTCTCGGCTATACGCATGGCTCCACTCCGCCGCCAGTTCGTTCTGGGTATGCGGCGCATTGACCAGTGGGTTGTCTGTCAGCGACCACTCCCCTGCTTTCACACGCTCAATCTCTGCGCGGATCGCCAGCATCGCGTCGATAAACCGATCCAGTTCAGCTTTGCCTTCTGATTCCGTCGGTTCAACCATCAGGGTGCCGGCAACCGGGAAGGACATGGTTGGCGCATGGAAGCCGTAGTCGATGAGGCGCTTGGCGATATCCAGTTCGCTGATACCGGTCTCCTCTTTCAGCGGACGAATGTCGAGAATACATTCGTGAGCCACATGCCCGTCACGCCCCGTATAAAGTACCGGGAAGGCTGCTTTCAGGCGGGCGGCAATGTAGTTGGCATTCAGAATGGCAACGGAACTGGCTTGTTTGAGCCCTTCAGCCCCCATCATGCGGATGTACATCCAGCTGATCGGCAGAATAGAGGCGCTGCCAAAGGGGGCCGCAGAGACCGCGCCCTGGCGGGTCAGCATACCTTCTATCTGTACCACGCTGTGTCCTGGAACGAACGGAGCAAGGTGAGCTTTCACCCCGATTGGCCCCATACCCGGACCGCCACCGCCGTGTGGAATGCAGAAGGTTTTATGCAGGTTAAGGTGGGAAACGTCTGCGCCGATAAAGTCCGGTGACGTGATCCCCACCTGCGCGTTCATGTTCGCGCCGTCAAGATAAACCTGACCGCCATACTGATGCACGATGTCGCACACTTCACGGATGGTCTCTTCGTACACACCGTGTGTTGAGGGGTAGGTCACCATAATGCAGGAGAGGTTTGCCCCGGTCTGTTCCGCTTTCGCACGCAGGTCGGCCAGATCGATGTTGCCGTTTTTGTCGCACGCGACCACCACAACCTGCATGCCCGCCATCTGAGCAGAGGCCGGGTTGGTGCCGTGGGCAGAACTCGGTATCAGACAGATATCACGGTGGCCTTCGTTACGGCTTTCATGGTAGTGACGGATCGCCAGCAGGCCCGCGTATTCCCCCTGCGCGCCGGAGTTAGGCTGCATACAGAGCGCATCGTACCCGGTCAGTTTTACCAGCCAGTCGGAGAGCTGGTTGATCATCTGGTGATAACCTTCCGCCTGTTCTGGCGGGCAGAAGGGATGTAATTCCGCAAATTCCGGCCAGGTGATGGGGATCATTTCCGCTGCGGCGTTCAGCTTCATGGTGCAGGAGCCCAGGGGGATCATCGCCTGGTTGAGCGCCAGATCTTTGCGCTCCAGAGCGTGCATATAACGCATCATTTCAGTTTCGCTGTGATAGCGATTGAATACCGGGTGGCTCAGGATGGCATCGTCACGCAGCATGGCGGCAGGCACCGAGCGGCTGTCATGAGCGACGTCTTTGTCCAGCACATCGATGTCCAGTCCGTTTGCATCGCCCAGTACCACCGCGAACAGCGCCTGAATATCGGCACGCGTGGTGGTTTCATCCAGGGTGATACCCACGGCGTTGATAGTATCGCTGCGCAGGTTGATCTCTGCGGCTTGTGCACGTGCCAGTACGGCGGCTTTATCCGCCACCTCCACACACAGGGTGTCGAAGTAGTGAGCATGACGCAGCTTCAGCCCTTTTTGCTGCAGACCTGTCGCCAGAATGTCGGTGAGACGGTGGATACGACCGGCGATTCGCTTCAGGCCAATCGGGCCATGATAAACCGCATAGAGGCTGGCGATATTGGCCAGCAGCACCTGTGAAGTACAGATGTTGGAGTTCGCTTTTTCGCGACGGATATGCTGCTCGCGGGTTTGCATCGCCATGCGTAGCGCCGTATTACCCGCCGCATCTTTCGAGACACCGATGATACGGCCTGGCATCGAGCGTTTGAATTCATCTTTTGCCGCAAAGAAGGCCGCATGCGGGCCACCGTAGCCCATCGGCACGCCAAAGCGCTGTGCGGAGCCGAAGACGATATCGGCACCCTGTTTACCCGGCGCCGTTAACAGCACCAGCGCCATAATGTCGGCCGCCACGCTCACGACCACTTTGCGGGCTTTCAGTTCGGCAATCAGCGCGCTGTAGTCATGCACTTCCCCGGTGGTCCCCACCTGTTGCAGCAGCACGCCGAAGACATCCTGGTGATCCAGCACTTTGTTCGCCTCATCAACGATGACGTCAAAGCCAAAGGTTTCAGCGCGGGTGCGTACCACATCCAGGGTTTGCGGGTGAACATCGGCGGCAACGAAGAAGCGGGTGGCCCCCTTAAGCTTACTGACGCGTTTGGCCATCGCCATTGCTTCAGCAGCCGCAGTGGCTTCGTCCAGCAGTGAGGCAGAGGCGATATCCAGCCCGGTTAAATCTAAAGTCACCTGCTGGAAATTAAGCAGTGCTTCCAGACGACCTTGAGACACTTCCGGCTGATAAGGCGTATAGGCGGTATACCAGCCGGGATTCTCCAGCATATTGCGCAGGATAACCGGCGGTAACTGCACGGCGGTGTAGCCCATGCCAATATAAGACTTAAAGCGCTTGTTGCGACCGGCAATCGCTTTCAGCTCCGCAAGCGCCGCGAACTCGGTAGCGGCCTCTCCCACCTGTGGCGGCGTGGCAAGCTGGATGTCTTTCGGGACAATCTGGCCAATCAGATCCTGTAATGAATCCGCACCAATGGTGTTCAGCATCTCCTGCTGCTGCTGAGCATCCGGCCCGATGTGACGTTCAATAAAAGCGCCACGGTTTTCAAGCTGGCTTAAAGTCTGTGTCATGAGCGATGGTTCCTGAAACGTGCAGTGAATTAAGTGTTCCCTCGCCCTTTGGCAGAGGGTTAGGGTGAGGGGAAGGTTGGCACCTCACCCGGCCCTCTCCCAAAGGGAGAGGGCGAAAAGCGATTACTCGTCTTCTAACAGTGCGGCGTAGGCGGTTGCATCCAGCAGCGCATCAACTTCCGTTTCGTCACTGGCTTTGATTTTGAAAATCCAGCCTTCGCCATACGGCTCGCTATTCACCAGCTCCGGAGAATCACTCAGCGCATCGTTTACTGCAACAATCTCACCGCTTACTGGCGCATAGATGTCAGAGGCGGCTTTTACCGATTCGGCAACAGCACAGTCGTCGCCCGCGGCAACGGTCGCGCCCACTTCAGGCAGGTCGACAAACACCATATCGCCCAGTAACTCCTGCGCGTGCTCGGTAATACCGACGGTATAAGAACCGTCCGCTTCTTTGCGCAGCCACTCATGCTCTTTGCTGTATTTCAGTTCTGCAGGTACGTTGCTCATCACAAAATCTCCAAATAAGAATGAATCACGCGACGGCTTTGCCAGCGCGTACAAAAACAGGTTTGGTCACTTTGACAGGCATTTCACGGTTACGGATCTGGACGATGGCCGTATCACCAATCCCCGCCGGCACGCGCGCCAGTGCAATACTGTAGCCAAGGGTTGGCGAGAAGGTTCCGCTGGTTATCACACCTTCCTGCGCGTTACCGTGTACATCGGTAAAACGCACCGGGAGTTCGTTGCGCAGCACCCCTTTTTCGGTCATCACCAGGCCGACCAGCTGTTCGGTGCCCTTCTCGCGTTGGGCTTCAAGCGCTTCACGTCCGATAAAGTCACGCCCGGCTGGTTCCCATGCGATGGTCCAGCCCATATTGGCTGCCAGCGGTGAAACGCCTTCATCCATCTCCTGGCCGTACAGATTCATGCCCGCCTCCAGACGCAGTGTGTCGCGAGCCCCCAGACCACATGGCCTGACGCCAGCGGCAACCAGCGCCTGCCAGAAATCTGCGGCTTTCTCATTCGGCAGCGCAATTTCATAACCCGCTTCACCGGTATAGCCCGTGGTGGCAATAAACAGATCGCCGGTTTCAACGCCAAAGAAGGGCTTCATGCCTTCAACGGCGTGTCGCTGCTCGTCGCTGAACAGCGTGGCAGCTTTGGCCTGCGCATTTGGCCCCTGAACGGCAATCAGCGACAGATCATCACGGACGGTAAGGTCGATGGCAAAAGGTTCGGCGTGTTGGGTTATCCAGGAGAGATCTTTTTCGCGGGTGGCGGAGTTTACAACGAGGCGGAAATAATCTTCGGTAAAGTAATAAACGATGAGGTCATCAATAACGCCACCTGAGGCATTTAGCATTCCGCTGTAGAGCGCTTTGCCAGGTTGGGTAAGTTTTGCGACGTCGTTGGCCAACAGATAACGCAGGAATTCGCGGGTGCGGCTGCCCCGAAGATCGACAATTGTCATGTGCGAGACATCGAACATACCGGCATCGGTTCGCACCGTGTGGTGCTCATCTATCTGCGAACCATAATGCAGTGGCATCATCCAGCCGTGGAAATCCACCATGCGGGCGCCGCACAGCGTATGTTGTTCATATAAAGGTGTCTGCTGAGCCATCTTTTCCTCGTCGAATAAGCGGGGCTATAACGTTGTCCCGGGGCGAAAAAATCACCGCACGAGAGCGCATCAACACCACTTCAGGTTGCCGACGCAAACGTTCACTTTTGCCTGAACTTATCACCGAAAGCGGCGCTTAACCATAAGAGAAAATGGGTCATCAGATTAGCTTATGACCATTTTCGCCAGGAGCATCGACAGAATATTATTCCGTTAAAACAGGAATCATGAAGAATTAAGAAAGTCTGTCAGACTCGAAACCGCCAATAGGCAGTTGTTAGCGCTTTAAAAACGATATTTTTCCCGAATCCGAAAAAACAAGACATGAGAATATCTAATCTGAAAAATGCGGTGAAATTAGAATTTTTCAAATGAGGCGGTGGGTTCCCTTTCCGTTACCGGAAAGGGAAATGTGACGGAGTTAACGTAACCACTCCGGGAGATCGTTTAAGCCCATTGCCTGGCGCAACAGCTGCGGTTTAACACCCGGAAGCGTGTCGGCCATTTTGAGGCCGATATCGCGCAGCAACTTCTTCGCCGGATGGGTGCCGGTGAAAAGCTCACGAAAACCCTGCATTCCTGCGAGCATTACCGCCGCGCTGTGCTTGCGGCTACGCTCATAGCGACGCAGATACATATGCTGACCAATGTCTTTCCCCTGGCTATGCAAACGGCGCAACTCGGTAATCAGCTCCGCTGCATCCATGAAGCCAAGATTTACCCCCTGACCGGCAAGAGGATGAATGGTGTGAGCAGCATCGCCCACCAGCGCGAAGCGGTGACCGGCAAACTGGCGCGCGTAGCGACCGGTCAGCGGGTAAATCTGCCGCTCGCTCTCAACGCGGCACAACCCCAGACGATTATCAAATGCAACGCAAAGCGCCTGGTTAAACTCATCATCACTGAGCTTCTGCAGCCTGTCAGCCTGTTCGGGGGGAAGAGACCAGACAATCGAGCAGAGATGCGGGTCCGCCAGCGGCAAAAAAGCAAGAATACTTTTATCATGGAAGACCTGACGCGCCACCCCTTCATGAGATTCTACGGTGCGGATGGTCGCGACCATCGCGTGGTGGCCATAATCCCAGAAGGTGAGTGGAATGTCCGCTTTGTTGCGCAGCCAGGAGTTCGCGCCATCAGCGCCAACCACCAGACGAGCAGTAAGCATATTGCCGTCCTGAAGCGTGATAAAGGCTTCATTCTCGCCCCACGCTACCTGCTGCAATGCCGCCGGAACCGTCAGCGTGACGTCAGAACACTGCTGCGCCTTCTCCCAGAGTGCCTGCTGAATAATGCCGTTCTCGACGATATGCCCGAGATGACTGTAGCCCAGACTCGCATCGTCAAACGCAATACGCCCGAAGCTGTCTTTGTCCCACACTTCCATGCCGTGATAGCAGCTCACCCGACGAGCGGTAATAGCTGACCAGACACCCAGACGGGAGAGGAGTTTTTCACTGGCAGCGTTAATGGCTGACACGCGAAGCTGTGGCGCGTCTTCATCATGAACCGGCACGGGCGCCTGCTGCTCCAGTACGGCTACGCGCAGACCACTCCCCTGCAACCCACACGCCAGCGCCAGCCCGACCATGCCGCCGCCAACAATTGCCACATCAACACTTTGCACACTTCGCTCCAGAAGCCTGAGTCAGGCCTTAACGCGCCACCCAACCAAGGGTGCGCTGCGCCAGCGCATCACGCGCCGGGGTAAATAATTCCATTGCCATCAATCCCGCGTTACGCCCCACGACCAGGGGTGCCCATTGGTTAGCAAACAGATGCACTAATCCATCTGTCACCCCGATGGTCGCCAGCTTGTCGGCGTAACGGCGATCGCGGTAACGCGTAAGAACCGAATATCCGCCCACATCGTTTTGGGCACTCCAGGCTTCAGCCACCGTTTCTGCGAGCGTCATGACATCCCGCATACCCAGGTTGAACCCCTGCCCCGCGATGGGATGAAGCGTCTGGGCAGCATTACCGACCAGGACGGTACGGTGGGAAACAGGTGACGAGGCAGTCGTCAACGCCAGCGGATAAGCACTGCGTGCACCGGCATGCACGATTTTGCCGAGTCGCCAGCCAAAGGCCTTTTGCAGCTCGTGGCAAAATTTCTCATCACTCCAGCTCAATACGCTGTGCTCTTTTTCCAGAGGATGACACCACACCAGCGAAGAGCGGCCCTGAGACATAGGAAGCATAGCCAATGGCCCGTGAGAGGTGAAACGTTCGAACGCGCGCCCCTGATGCGCCAGCGCAGTGGTGACATTGGCAATAATGGCTACCTGCTGATAAGGCACCTGATGCCAGTGAATACCACACTGCGCCCCCAGCGCCGAACGGGAGCCGTCTGCCGCCACCAGCAAACTGCCGTTAATCACCTCGCCCTCATCCAGCGTTACGCTGACCTGCTGCTCGTCGCGCGTAAAGCTCCTGACCCGGGCCGGGCAGTGCAGCGTGACGCCAGGCGCACGCCGCAGAAGTGAAAACAGGGTCTGACCGACATCATGCAGCTCGACCACCTGTCCGAGAGCCTCGATACGATAATCCTGCGCGCTAAGGGTCACAAAACCCGCATGCCCGCGATCGCTGACGTGCACCGTGGTAATCGGTGTGGCGTTTTTCGCAATATGCGACCAGATCCCAACGCGCGCGAGCTGCTGGCAGGTGCCTGCCGCCAGCGCAATGGCGCGGGCGTCAAAACCAGGATGATGGTTGGCCTCGGGCGCACGAGCCTCCACCAGATGCACGGGCAGGCGCCCTTTGGTTAAGTGTGAGATGGCCAGCGCAAAGGTCGCGCCCGTCATGCCGCCACCGACAATAATCACGCTCATAAGTGACGTGCCGCCGCCATTAAGGCCTCAATATCATCCGCACGCTTGACGACACTGGCAGTGAGGTTTTCATTGCCGTCTTCGGTAATGACGATGTCATCTTCAATACGAATACCGATGCCTTTGTAGGCAGCAGGTACGTCAGCATCGGGTGAGATATAAAGGCCGGGTTCAACGGTGATAACCATACCGGGCTCAAGCACACGGGAGCGCTCCTGTCCGTAAACGCCGACATCATGGACATCCAGACCCAGCCAGTGGCTCAGGCCATGCATAAAGTAGGGACGATGGGCATTTTCTGCGATCAGGATTTCAATATCGCCGTGCAGAATCCCAAGCTTAACCAGCCCGCGAATCATGATGCGCACCACCTCGCCGGTCACCTCCTGAATGGAAGTACCGGGGCGAAACAGGCGTAGTGCTGTTTCAAGGGATTCCAGTACGATGTCATAGACTTCACGCTGCGCCGGGGTGAATTTGCCGTTCACCGGGAAAGTACGGGTGATGTCACCGGCGTAGCCCTGGTATTCACACCCGGCGTCAATCAACACCAGATCGCCATCGCGCATGACGCTCTCGTTTTCGGTGTAATGCAGAATACAGCCGTTTTCCCCGGCACCGACAATGGTGTTATAGGAGGGAAAACGCGCGCCGTGGCGGTTAAACTCGTGATGAATTTCACCTTCGAGCTGATATTCATACATGCCAGGCCTGCAGGCTTGCATCGCCCGCGTATGGGCCAGCGCAGAAATTTCACCGGCGCGGCGCATCACGGCGATTTCTTCGGGAGATTTAAACAGGCGCAAATTGTGCACAATGGGTCGCCAGTCTGTCAGCGTACCTGGCGCCGTCAGATTTTGTCGCGAGCCTTTACGCAATGTGTCGAGCGCGGCGAAGAGGATGTCATCAGCATAAGCATATTCGCCCTGAGCGTGGTAAACCGTATCCAGACCATTCAGCAGCGCAGGCAGGTGCTTACCGATTTCAGGGAACGGCAGCGCTCTGTCAACCGCCAGCTTTTCTGGCGCGGCCTCCTGGCCCAGACGGCGGCCAAACCAGATCTCCGCGTTTTTATCCCGAATACGGTTGAACACCACGCTGTGGTTGTGAGTGTCATCACTTTTGATCAGCACCAGCACCGCTTCCGGTTCGTTAAAGCCAGTGAAGTACCAAAAATCGCTGTTCTGCCGATAGGGATATTCACTATCGGCACTGCGGGTGGCTTCCGGTGCTGCAAAAACAAGCGCCGCGCTGGCGGGGGCCATTTGCGCAAGCAAGGCCTGACGGCGACGGAGAAACTCAGGCTGTGTCATGACACCTCCAGTAGACGAGACACATTAATGCAGGGTAGGTTTACGCACTTCAGGAGCCGTAGGTTGCTGGCGTGTGAATGAATCATGGCACAGCAGCGCGGCGACACGTACGTATTCAATTATCTCTTCCAGAGACATTTCCAGCTCTTCCTGATCTTCCTCTTCGTCGTAACCGAGTTGCGCGATGTTACGTAAATCATCAATCGCTTCGCCCGTTTCGCCGGTCACTTTATCCAGTTTTGGCTGCGTGACGCCAAGCCCCAGCAGGAAGTGGTTTACCCAACCGGCAAGGGCATCAGCACGATCGAACACGCTGACATCATCACCATTAGGTAAATAGAGCTGGAAGAGAAAACCATCATCTTCCAGTGAGTCGCTGGTCGCGGCATGCATATTGCGCAAGGCCTCGGCAAGCTCATGACCAAACGCCAGACCTTCGTTGGTGAGGTCATGTAACATCGGCTGCCAGCTGGCGTCGCCGTTGCCACCGCACAGCATGCCGGCAATCAGTCCATGCATCTCGGCGGGGATAAGTCCCACGCCCTGTTGGTTGAGTAACTTACCAACATCGTTGTAACCAGGTATTTCGTTCTGTATAGACATTCGCATTCGTCGCCGTTGGGGAGAATATTCATGGTATGCTACCACTTTGGACCCTGGTGATATACCCGTCGTACTTCACGTTACATGCGTTTGCATGTACTTAAAGGTATAGCAAAGAGCTTGAATCCTCTCTCCAGGGTGGCTATAGTGACGCCCCTTCGCAGCCTGGACTCGGTTGCGAAGGCAGAGCGCAGTCAAACAGCAGGAAGGTGGCATGTCTGCACAACCCGTCGATATCCAAATTTTTGGCCGTTCACTGCGAGTGAATTGCCCGCCTGAACAGCAAGATGCGTTAAATCAGGCCGCGGAGGATCTGAATCAGCGGTTGCAAGATCTGAAAGTTCGCACTAGAGTCACCAATACTGAGCAGTTAGTCTTTATCGCAGCGTTGAATATTAGCTACGAACTGGCTCAGGAAAAGACGAAAACCCGTGACTACGCCTCCAGCATGGAACAGCGTATTCGGATGCTTCAACAGACCATCGAACAGGCATTGCTTGATCAGGGTCGCATATCCGACAGACCGGGTCAGAAGTTTGAATAACACTTCAGGGTCTACTATGGTAGAGTGACCGTGAAGACAAAATTTCTCTGAGATGTTCGCAAGCGGGCCAGTCCCCTGAGCCGATATTTCATACCACAAGAATGTGGCGCTCCATGGTTGGTGAGCATGCTCGGTCCGTCCGAGAAGCCTTAAAACCATGACGACACATTCACCTTGAACCAAGGGTTCAAGGGTTACAGCCTGCGGCGGCATCTCGGAGATCCCCTTCTTTCTTGCACTACCATGACTCAACTCGTTGAAACGCTCACCTCCCGACAGAACATCCGCAAAGAGATACGGCAACGTCGCCGGGCACTGACCTCTGAGCAACAAACGCAGCTTTCTGAACAAGCCGCAGCACGCATGATGGCTTACCCACCGGTACTGATGGCGCATACCATTGCCCTCTTTCTCTCATTTGACGGAGAACTGGATACGCGGCCTTTGATAGCGCAGCTATGGCGCAGCGGCAAACGCGTCTATCTTCCGGTATTGCACCCGTTCAGTCCGGGGAATTTGCTGTTCCTGCACTACCACCCACATAGTGAACTGGTAGTGAATCGTCTGAAAATTCAGGAGCCGAAGCTGGATGTGCGCGACGTGCTGCCGCTCGACAAGCTCGATGTGTTAGTCACCCCGCTCGTCGCCTTCGACGAACAGGGGCAGCGGCTGGGTATGGGCGGCGGCTTTTACGATCGTACGCTGCAACACTGGCAGCGTTACAACGTGCAGCCAGTAGGATTTGCTCATGACTGTCAGCAGGTGGACGCGTTGCCCGTCGAAGAGTGGGATATTCCACTCCCTGCGGTCGTCACGCCATCAAGGGTGTGGGAATGGCCGCGCGGGTAACGCGCAGCCATGTTTTATTGAGCAGGAAGTTGGCGAATCTGCCGGTTATGCCAGCGTGCCAGCACGAACACCGTCGTGAGCGCGCCGAGTAACGCGCACAGCATGTCTGATTGCGTATCCCAGGGATCGCCCTGCGTACCCAGGAAATCATCCGCGCCCTGCCCCATTGCCAGCGCCGCCCACCATTCAATCAGCTCATAGAAGGCGCTAATCGCCAGCGCAATGCAGCACACCACAAACGCGACCATTTTACGTCCCTGCACATAGCCGCCACGGATGAGGATCTCCCGCGCTGCCAGCGCAGGCACCAGCCCCTGGAAAAAGTGGCCCAGTTTATCGTAGGGGTTGCGGCTCAGCCCCAGCCACGCCTGCACATCAAAACCAACAGGCACTTTGGCGTAGGTATACATTCCGCCCACGATCAGTATCAGCGCATGGAAAAAAATCAGGGTATAAAGCAAGGGCGTCAGTGGATAACGCACCCGGGTCAATAGCAGTAACGGGACCACCACACAGACCGGGATGACCTCCATAAGCCAGGTCATTTTATCGGCAGTGTTGATACCGGTATAAATGAGAATAAGCAGCAGGATAAATGCGCCGCCTCTTAGCATGGTACTTGTCATAACACCCGCCACAGAACAAGAAGTATGCGCATAAGACAACAGGCCGGACGGGGATCTCCGTCCGGCAGAAGTGGATTAGTACAGCATACGGGCGCGAATGGTGCCAGGAATGGCCTTCATGCTCTGTAGCGCTTTCTGCGCTACATCTTCTTCCGCTTCAATATCAATAACTACATACCCCATCATCGGCGTGGTTTGCAGGTACTGGGCGGCAATGTTGATGCCTTCGGCCGCAAAGATTTGGTTGATGGCGGTCAGGACACCCGGGCGGTTTTCGTGAATGTGCAGCAGGCGGCGACCACCATGCAGTGGCAGAGAAACTTCCGGGAAGTTAACCGCAGACAGCGTCGAGCCGTTGTCGGAATACTTGATAAGCTTACCCGCCACTTCCAGGCCGATATTTTCCTGCGCTTCCTGGGTTGAACCACCAATGTGTGGCGTCAGAATCACGTTGTCGAATTCACACAGCGGTGAATTGAACGGATCGCTGTTGGTCGCCGGCTCCGTCGGGAAGACGTCAATCGCCGCACCGGCCAGATGCTTACGCTTAAGGGCATCACACAGCGCCGGAATATCCACTACCGTGCCGCGCGCGGCGTTAATCAGCAGCGAGCCGGGTTTCATCAGGGCAATCTCTTCAGCACCCATCATGTTTTTGGTCGATGCATTTTCCGGAACGTGCAGACTGACCACATCACTCATGTTCAGAAGATCGGAGAGGTGCTGTACCTGAGTGGCGTTGCCCAGCGGCAGTTTGCTTTCAATGTCATAGAAAAAGACATGCATTCCGAGGGATTCCGCCAGGATGCCTAACTGCGTACCAATGTGGCCGTAACCGATAATACCCAGCTTCTTACCACGCGCTTCGTAAGAGCCCGCAGCGAGCTTGTTCCAGATACCACGGTGCGCTTTGGCATTCGCTTCCGGAATACCGCGCATCAGCAGCAGCAGTTCACCGATCACCAGCTCTGCGACAGAACGGGTGTTCGAGAACGGGGCGTTGAACACCGGAATCCCGCGTTTCGCCGCGGCGTCGAGGTCAACCTGGTTGGTACCGATACAGAAGCAGCCGACCGCGACCAGTTTTTCCGCCGCCGCAATAATCTCTTCAGTGAGGTTGGTACGGGAACGTAAACCGATAAAGTGGGCATCACGGATAGACTCTTTGAGCTGCTCGCTGTCCAGCGCGCCTTTGTGATACTCAATGTTGGTGTAACCTGCAGCACGAAGGCTATCGAGTGCTTTCTGATGCACTCCTTCGACGAGCAGAAACTTAATTTTGTCTTTCTCCAGTGATACCTTTGCCATTTACCCGACCCTGTTTTTTGTCATAACTGATGTTGTGTGGAATATCATCCGCTGCAGTCAACATATCAAAAAAAACTATTGCAGCAATATGAACGTTTGCGTCGCCGTTGTGAGGAAAAGTCATACAGCCATAAATGGCAGATGAATATGCTAAAAATGGCTTAAGGTACGGCAGGAAGATAAGGAGGGGCAGGTAAATGTGACAGAAGTCACCAAATTCCGGCATCAAATTTTTTTCAGAGGGGGGAAGTGCTCCCCCACTCAGATCATTTCACAATGGTTTTGACGCCGTCGGCGCTACCAATCAGGGCAACATCCGCACCACGATTAGCGAACAGGCCGACCGTGACCACGCCCGGAAGACCGTTGATCGTATTCTCCAGCGCAACCGGATCAATAATTTCCAGACCGAATACATCGAGAATGACGTTACCGTTGTCCGTCACCACGCCCTGACGGTACTCAGGACGACCGCCCAGCTTAACCAGCTCCCTGGCGACCGCACTGCGCGCCATAGGAATGACTTCAACCGGCAGCGGGAACGCCCCCAGAATATCGACCTGTTTGGATGCATCCGCAATGCAGATAAACTTGTCAGCAACGGACGCGATGATCTTCTCACGCGTCAGCGCGGCACCGCCGCCTTTGATCATCTGCATGTTGCCGTTGATCTCATCGGCGCCATCAACGTAGATCCCAAGACGATCGACTTCGTTAAGATCAAAGACAGTAATACCCAGTTTTTTAAGTTTTTCTGTGGAAGCATCGGAGCTGGATACCGCCCCCTCAATCTGCCCTTTCATTGTTCCGAGTGCATCAATAAAGTGTGCGGCGGTGGAACCTGTCCCCACACCTACGATAGTGCCCGGTTCAACATAGTCGAGTGCTGCCCAGCCTACTGCTTTTTTCAGTTCGTCCTGCGTCATGGTCGTTCGCCTGTGATATGAAATTCAGGCCGCATTATAAAGCACAGGCAGGCTAAAAGTCCCTGTGAGCCTCGTCACATAACTGGCAGACGTATTTTCGTCTGCCAGTGACAAATTTTTATGTCATAGTGCTGAGTAATTATTTTGCAGGAGTAACTCGAAGCAATGAAACGTCCGGACTACAGAACGTTACAGGCACTTGATGCGGTCATTCGTGAACGCGGGTTTGAGCGCGCCGCGCAAAAGCTGTGTATCACTCAGTCCGCCGTATCGCAGCGTATTAAGCAACTGGAAAATATGTTCGGTCAACCGCTGCTGGTGCGCACCGTACCGCCTCGTCCGACCGAACAGGGGCAAAAATTGCTGGCGTTGTTGCGCCAGGTTGAGTTACTGGAAGATGAGTGGCTGGGCGATGAGCAGACGGGGTCGACTCCCCTGCTGCTTTCTCTGGCGGTCAACGCCGACAGCCTGGCCACCTGGCTGCTACCGGCTCTGGCCCCGGTACTGGCAGACTCCCCCATACGTCTGAACCTGCAAGTGGAAGATGAAACACGTACCCAGGAACGCCTGCGTCGCGGGGAAGTGGTGGGTGCGGTGAGTATTCAGCCGCAGGCGCTGCCGAGCTGTCTTGTCGATCAACTGGGTGCGCTCGATTACCTGTTCGTGGGTTCCAAAGCCTTTGCAGAACGTTACTTCCCGAACGGTGTGACCCGTTCTGCGCTGCTCAAAGCGCCCGCCGTGGCTTTCGATCATCTCGACGATATGCATCAGGCCTTTTTACAGCAGAACTTTGACCTGCCGCCGGGCAGCGTACCTTGCCATATCGTTAACTCATCAGAAGCCTTTGTCCAGCTGGCGCGCCAGGGCACGACCTGCTGCATGATCCCGCATCTGCAGATTGAAAGAGAGTTGAATGCCGGTGAGTTAATCGACCTGACGCCAGGGCTGCTTCAGCGTCGCATGCTCTACTGGCACCGCTTTGCGCCGGAAAGCCGCATGATGCGCAACGTGACGGATGCTCTTCTGGAATACGGGCATAAGGTTTTAAGGCAGGATGTGTCATGAAACCCTCTCCCGAAAGAGAGGGTAAAAAGTATTATTTTGCTGCGGCCTGCGGTTCGCCCTGGGCGGCGGCAGGCTCAAGCTGGAACACCACGTCAACCTGATCGGCGAACTGAATGGTTGGCTGTTCGTAGGTCTCCTGCGCGGAAACCGGTGCAGCTTCCGCTTTCATCATCCGCACCATCGGCGTCGGCTGGTAATTAGAGACGTGGTAACGGACGCTGTACACCGGGCCGACTTTGGCATTAAAGCCCGCTGCCAGCTGTTCTGCCTGATGAACAGCGTCATCAATCGCGGCTTTACGCGCTTTATCTTTATACGATTCGGGTTGCGCAACGCCCAGGGAAACAGAGCGAATTTCATTCAACCCCGCTTTTAACGCGCCGTCTAACAGTGAGTTTAGCTTTTCTAAATCACGCAGCGTCACTTCCACGGTGCGCACTGCACGCCAGCCTTTGAGCACACTCTTACCGTTCTGATAATCGTAATCCGGCTGGGTGCGCAGGTTCGCTGAATCGATATCCTTCTTCACCACGCCATTCTGATCGAGGAAGCTCAGGTACTGGGCCACGCGCTCATCGGCTTGTTTCTTAGCAGATGCGGCGTCTTTCGCTGCGATATTCACCTCAATCGCCAGAGTCGCGATATCCGGCACTGCATCCACGCTTGATGTGCCTGAAGTGACAATATGAGGTCCGTCAGGCAGTTCACTTGCCTGAACCGACATTGCACTTACTCCTACTAATGCCGCCAGGGCCATCATTTTGAATTTCACAGTTGCTCCTCCATGTTGCTTTTCACGCCCGTAAGAAACGGCACGCCTCGCAGCAAGAGTAGCGGGCTATGCCGGTTTGTCCATCAGACTACACCGAGTTAAATAGCGCATGAACATGCGCAAGGCCCTCTTTTGCCAGTTGAGCTGCAATTACCCACATCACCAGACCGACAATCGTATTAATAATACGCTGGGCTTTGGCGGTGCGCAGTCGGGGAGCAAACCAGGCAGCCAGCAGCGCCAGACCAAAAAACCAGATAACCGACGCGCTGACAGTCCCCATCGCAAACCAGCGCTTCGGCACGGCGTCAAGTTGCCCCCCAAGGCTCCCGAGTACGACAAAAGTATCCAGATACACATGCGGGTTAAGCCAGGTCACCGCCAGCATGGTGGCAACAATTTTCCACCGTCCCTGCTTCATGGCTCCTGCGGTAGTGAGTTCAATGTTGCGACTTACCGCCGTTTTGAATGCACCGAAGCCATACCAGAGCAGGAAAGCGACGCCACCCCAGGTCACCAGCGCCAGCAGCCAGGGTGACTGCATAAGCAGTGCGCTGCCACCAAAAATGCCCGCACAAATAAGCAGCAAATCGCTGAAGGTACAAAGAAAAGCGGTCATAAGATGGTATTGCCGCCGGATCCCCTGATTCATCACAAATGCATTTTGCGGACCCAGAGGCAGAATAAGCGCCGCCCCAAGGATAAGCCCTTGAAAATAATAAGATACCACGTTCATTTCCCCGTCATTTATTTCAGCAGGCTGACTATACCTGCTAAAAATTATTAGAGGAAATTGAAAAAATTAATCCTTGATAAGTACTACTGATAATGCCGTTTTCAGAATTTGACCGCCGATAACTACCGACGAGAAGTGGAATTTTTTTATGGTTGTGACCTGATAAAGACGAGACGCTTTCCATTAAAAAAGGACTTACTATGCTACACAACGCCCTCCTTTCCCGCTGCCTCCCACTTGTGATGATTTTACTGAGTATTCCAGCCCAGGCCTTAAGTGAGACAGTGTTGCGTTACACCGACCATGAACCCTATGGCGGCATGCGCACACTGCTTATCAAGACGGTCTTCTTTGCCGCCATCGAAAAAGAGTCACAGGGGCGGCTAAAAATTGATGCCCACTGGAACGGCGAGCTCGCTACAAGTTACGCCGCGCTGAAAACGCTTGGGGAAGGAAAGAAAGCCGATATAGGCATTGTGGTGCCGGAATACACCCCTGAAGCACTGCCGTTACATCAGATTTTCAAAAGCTTTCCGGTAGGACCAGGCCTGGGAGGCAAACAAGTCGAATTTTTTCGACGCGTATTCAGTGAACTACCCGCATTCAGCGAGGAGTTGAAGAAAAATAACCTCGTTAACCTGCAATTTTTCCTCGGCTACCCGGCCGGTTTCTTTAGTGCCAAACCTCTGCAAACCTTAGCCGATCTGAAGGGAGAAACCTGGCGCACCGCCAGCTTCTGGCACAAGGGTTTTCTGAAGAATGCGGGCGCAACCCCGGTCACGATGCCCTGGACACCCGCCATCGCTGAGGCATTAGGCAACAGTAAACTCTCAGGGTTGATTGTGAATCTCGACAGTGGATATGACCTGAAGGCACATCATGTCGCTCCCCACCTTTTATTCTCACCTTCACTGTGGCTCGGGCATGTTTACCTCCTGGTCATGAATCAGGAGACCTGGAATGGTCTTGAAAAACAGGATCAACAAGCCATACAGCGCGCCGCTGCCAGCACGCTAACCAACATGGGAACAGTGCTGGACAGTAGCGTGGTCTCTTTGGTGAAAAAGATGGAGGACGAAGGGGTGACGGTACGGTATTTGAGTCATGAAGAACAAATGGCCTGGCAGGCTGACAGCCATTACTCAGAGGTGCAAACAACCTGGGCTGCGGAACAAAAAAAACAGGGAGTTAAAGGGGCTGCGGAAACCATACGCGCAGTAACGCCGATACTGGATTCTGTCATGCGCTAACCCCGGTGAGAACCGATGCCCGCGCCGTTAGGCGCGGGCGAACAGATTATTCCGCGTGCGCGGCTTTATTATCCGCGTCTTTGACACGCTTAAAATTCACGTCCATCTGCGGGTAAGGGAAGCTGATGCCATGCTCGTCGAAGCTGCGTTTCACGCGCTCCAGCACATCCCAGTAAACGTTTTGCAGGTCACTGCTGTTGCTCCAGACGCGCACCACAAAATTGATTGATGACGCACCCAGTTCATTCAGACGTACTGTCATTTCGCGATCTTTCAGAATGCGCTCGTCAGATTCAATAATGTCCGTGAGCAATTTTCTGACCAGATCGATATCCGAGTCGTAAGCCACGCCAATAATAAACTCGTTACGACGCACCGGCTCGCGGGAGAAGTTAATAATGTTACCGGCAATAATCTTGCCGTTAGGGATAACAATGATGCGGCCATCGGCACTGCGCAGCGTAGTAGAGAAGATCTGCACCTGCAGCACCGTACCCGCCACCCCGCCCAGGTCAACGTATTCACCAGAACGGAACGGGCGGAAGGTGACCAGCAACACCCCTGCAGCAAGGTTAGACAGCGACCCCTGTAAAGCAAGGCCAATAGCCAGACCCGCCGCACCCAGCACCGCAATTACCGATGCGGTTTGTACGCCGACGCGTCCCAGAGCGGCAATCAATGTAAAGGCAATAACGCCGTAGCGCACCAGTGCAGAAAGGAAATCCGCCACGGTGGCATCAATATGCCGTGCGCGCATCAATTTGTTTACGGTGTTGGAAATCATCCGGGCAATGATCATACCCACGATGATGATGGCGATGGCGGCGACGATGTTAACAGCGTAACTTAGCAGCAACGCCTGGTTTGTCACTAACCAGGACCCCGCGCTGTTGATGCTGTCGACGACGTTGAGATCTTCCATTCTTCATTCCTTATGTTGATTCGTACGAGATTACTCCAACCCGACGGTGGCGGACAGACTTCTAAAGGGTAAACAAAAGAGGGAATTTTGCCAAATGGATCACATTTAATATCGGTGCATGCCATTGAAGAGACAATAAAAAAGCCCGCACTGAAGGCGGGCTTTTAAGCGTAAAGACTCGCTCAGATTACAGAACGTCTACTGCGTTCAGCTCTTTGAAAGCCTGCTCCAGACGAGTGATCATGGAAGTCTGAGCGGAACGCAGCCATACGCGCGGATCGTAGTATTTCTTGTTCGGCTGGTCTTCGCCTTTCGGGTTGCCCAGCTGACCCTGCAGATACGCTTCGTTGGTTTTGTAGTAGTTCAGAATACCTTCCCAGGTCGCCCATTGGGTGTCGGTATCGATGTTCATTTTGATAACACCGTAGCTTACGGAGTCTTTGATTTCCTGAGCAGTAGAACCGGAACCGCCGTGGAATACGAAGTTCAGGCTGTTGTGCGGCAGGTTATGTTTTTTGGAAACATATTCCTGAGAGTCGCGCAGGATAGTCGGGGTCAGTTTAACGTTACCTGGTTTGTAAACGCCATGAACGTTACCGAAAGAAGCCGCGATGGTGAAACGTGGGCTGATGGCATTCAGTTTAGTGTATGCGTAATCAACGTCTTCCGGCTGGGTGTAAAGTGCAGAAGCGTCCATGTGGCTGTTGTCCACGCCGTCTTCTTCACCACCGGTGCAACCCAGTTCAATTTCCAGGGTCATGCCGATTTTCGCCATGCGCGCCAGGTACTTAGAGCTGATTTCGATATTCTCTTCCAGAGACTCTTCAGACAGGTCAATCATGTGAGAAGAGAACAGCGGTTTACCGGTAGCGGCGAAGTGTTTTTCACCGGCGTCCAGCAGGCCGTCGATCCACGGCAGCAGTTTCTTCGCGCAGTGGTCGGTGTGCAGAATAACCGGAACACCGTAGTGCTCAGCCATCTGATGCACATGATGAGCACCAGAGATAGCACCCAGGATAGCAGCACCCTGAGGAATGTCGGTCTTCACGCCTTTACCAGCGATGAATGCAGCGCCACCGTTGGAGAACTGAACGATAACCGGCGCTTTCACTTTTGCAGCGGTTTCCAGAACGGCGTTAATGGAATCGGTGCCCACGCAGTTAACGGCTGGCAGCGCAAAGTTGTTTTCTTTAGCTACCTGGAACACTTTCTGAACGTCATCACCGGTGACGACGCCCGGTTTTACGAAATCAAAAATTTTAGACATGTTTTCGAGTCCTGTTTCTGTATCTTCGACCGTTGGAAAAATAGTTCGCGAGCTTTACGCGCGCTGAAAAATGGGCAGGTTACCCTGCCCTTTTGAATACTTACTGCTTAGCGCGCTCTTCGAGCATGGCGACTGCTGGCAGCACTTTGCCTTCCACGAATTCGAGGAACGCACCGCCACCTGTAGAGATGTAGGAAATTTTGTCAGCAATACCGAACAGGTCGATTGCTGCCAGGGTATCACCACCACCTGCGATGGAGAACGCTTCGCTGTCAGCGATAGCGTTAGCAACAATTTCAGTACCTTTACGGAAGTTCGGGAATTCGAACACGCCGACCGGGCCATTCCACAGAATGGTCTTCGCATTTTTCAGGATTTCAGCGAGTTTCTCAGCAGAGGCGTCGCCCAGATCCAGAATCTGCTCTTCGTCTTTAATGTCGCTGACGGATTTCAGCGTTGCGGTTGCGGTTTCAGAGAACTCGGTCGCCACGCGAACGTCAGTAGGGACCGGGATATCGCATGTGGTCAGCAGACGTTTAGCTTCGCTAACCAGATCCGCTTCATACAGGGATTTACCCACGTTGTGGCCTTGAGCGGCAACGAAGGTGTTCGCGATGCCGCCGCCGACGATCAGTTGGTCAGCAATTTTAGACAGTGAGTCCAGTACAGTCAGTTTAGTGGAAACTTTAGAACCACCAACGATAGCCACCATCGGACGGGCAGGCTCTTTCAGCGCTTTACCCAGTGCTTCCAGCTCATCTGCCAGCAGCGGGCCAGCACAAGCAACGTCAGCAAATTTGCCGATACCGTGCGTGGACGCCTGCGCGCGGTGCGCGGTACCGAAAGCATCCATTACGAATACGTCGCACAGCGCTGCGTATTTTTTGGACAGCGCTTCGTCGTCTTTCTTCTCGCCTTTGTTAAAGCGAACGTTTTCCAGAACAACGAGCTCGCCTGCTGCGACTTCAACACCGTCCAGGTAGTCTTTAACCAGACGTACTGGGCTCGACAGCTTGTCTTTCAGGTAATTAACAACCGGCAGCAGAGAGAATTCTTCATTGTACTCGCCTTCGGTTGGACGGCCCAGGTGGGAGGTAACCATTACTTTTGCACCCTGCTTCAGCGCCAGTTCGATGGTCGGCAGAGAAGCACGAATACGTGCATCGCTGGTCACTTTGCCATCTTTAACCGGTACGTTCAGATCCGCACGAATGAAAACGCGTTTACCTGCCAAATCCAGATCGGTCATCTTAATTACAGACATGGTGAATCCTCTCAATGATTCATAAAGTTTTGCGGGTGCAACTTACACCCTACCTGAAACCTTTCGCGGCCATCGCTAACGTCGTGTCGAGCATTCGGTTAGCAAAGCCCCATTCGTTATCGCACCACACCAGGGTTTTAATAAGGTGCGAACCACTGACCCGCGTCTGCGTGCCGTCGACAATGGCACTGTGGGGATCGTGGTTAAAATCAACTGAAACCAACGGTAATTCCGTATAGTCAACTATACCATGAAAAGTCCCACGTGCTGCTTTTTGCAGCAACGCATTGACTTCACTGGCTTTTACCGGACTTTTGACCGTTACGCTCAGATCTATTGCCGTCACGTTAATGGTCGGTACACGGACCGCAATTGCCTCAAAACGATCATGGAATTGCGGAAAAATACGGGTAATTCCTGCGGCCAGTTTGGTATCCACCGGGATAATGGACTGGCTGGCGGCGCGCGTGCGACGCAAATCCGGGTGGTAAGCATCAATAACTTGCTGGTCGTGCATGGCGGAGTGAATGGTGGTTACCGTTCCCCACTCAATGCTAAACGCATCATCAAGCAGCTTAATGACCGGAATAATACAGTTTGTCGTGCAGGAGGCATTTGACACAATCCGGTCTTCGACACGAAGTAGCGCTTCGTTTACGCCAAAAACCACCGTCGCGTCGAGATCGTTGCTACCAGGATGGGAGAAAAGCACTTTTTTGGCACCAGCGGCAAGATGGGCTTCCCCATGTTCACGGTTGCCAAACACGCCCGTGCAATCAAGCACAACATCAACGCCCAGTTCTCGCCAGGGCAGTTGTGCGAGCTCAGATTCATGCAGAATGCGGATAACATCATCGCCGATGAATAGCTGCTCACGTTCCTGATGCACATCCCATGCAAACCGCCCGTGGCTGGTGTCGTATTTTAATAAATGGGCCATGCCTGCGGCATCGGCCAGTTCATTAATCGCCACCACGGTGATTTCCGCTCGTCGCCCGGATTCATATAAAGCACGAACCACATTGCGCCCGATGCGACCGAAGCCATTTATCGCTATGCGTACGGTCATAGATCTCCTGCAAGGCTAACCTGTCCTGAAGTGGCTAACAGAGTAATGCAGCAACCTTCAGAGGGGAATCCTCGCCTGTCACAAACGACAACTGATTGATTATTTGTCGAACATTTAAACAACTGAAACGCTTCAGCTAGAATAAGCGAATCATGGAATAAAAGGAACGGCTGTCCCGCCAGACTGAACAATTATCTGACCTGCGTCACATTTTAAGGCCAATCCAGCGGGCAATTATTCCACTCTGTCGCCTTCCAGCTGACTCACAGGGTTGGCTGCCTTTCAGGCAATGTTATAGCGCCCATCGCTGGACATAAACAGTGTCAGGTCAGGCACGCAGCTGCACGTCAGTACGCGTTCAACGTTGGGACCATCAGTCTGGATATAGAATGCTTCCGCCTCCGACAACGTTAATCCTCCCGTCTGCTTCCGGGCAATAAGCCGCTCCCGAAGAACCTCAGCAGGCGCGTTGATGAAGAGCGAAAAATCGCAGTACCGGGCTAACGCCCGCCAGCGGATATCATCCAGTAACAGCCAGTTACCCTCTACAATAACCATCGGCGCCGTCACAATAACGGCCTCTTCGACCGGATCGTGCTTTTGTCTGTCGTACTGCGGCCATGTACCATCTCTCTCGCGAATCTGTTGCAGGTTTTGCTCAAGCTTCGCCACATCAAACGTCTCCGGTGCGCCTTTGTAAGGCCGCAAACCCTGCGCATCCAGCCAGCTGTTGTAATGATGAAAACCGTCCATGGGTAACGTCTGGATCTCGGGCAGGTCGGCATCCCGGCGACAGAGATATTCCCAGAAGGTCGTAAGCGTTGATTTTCCCGTGCCGGGCGGGGCGCTGAGAAAGACGATGGTCCGTCGCGCAGAATGCGCGGCATGTACTTGTGCCAGTTTTCGCAGCAAGGGCTTATGAACATGTTCTATTTCATCATCATGGTAATGGGCCTCTGTCTGTAGCCCATTCACCGTCAGTGCGATTTTCACGGCGAGAGTTCCTTTAATATTGCCGTTACCGCAAGCGTGAGTGCCGTCTTGACCATATCGCTAAAGCGAACCGCAGACCAGGCGGCAAAGTCGGCAAATTTCATCGACTTTAGCGCACCATACAGAGTGGTATTACGGGTTATACAATTCACGTTACTGATGAAATCCCAGGTGATATCGTCAGCAAAACCTGGGATCTCAGTCTGGTCTTTCAGATACTGATAAAACTGAGTGAAATGGGTGATATCGGCATAGAGCCATTTATCCATTTTCCCCAGCGCATAGATCAGTCGTAACGCCACATCAATGTCGTCAAGCGGCCCGCTTTGCGCGAGCAAAGGCTTCACTGCATATTCCACGATCTCTTCATCGTTATCGACGAACAGCGACGGCAGAAAGCGCTTAATCCCCAGTAGCAAGATGTCATGTGCCACCGTCATAAACGCAAATAAGTCCTCCTGAGCGTCCAGTTGCTCAAGCACATCATCTTCTGTCAGCGTCGTCATTCGTCTCTCGATAAATCACCATGAATGCAGGGAGTTTATTATATTACACGTCCGATCCGCGCCGCCGATCAGTAAAGTTTGCGTGCGCACACCGTTCGCTACCTGTTGAATGCCATTAACCAGATCGCCGCCAGTCACACCGGTCGCGCTAAAGAGGATGTCACGCCCCCCTGCCAACTCCTCCAGCGAATAGACACGGTTGACCTCTACACCCATTTCCGTGCAACGCTGGCGTTCCTGCTGCGCGATCGTGCGATTTTCGGCGCTGTCGTCTTTTGCCTGGCAAAAGTCAATCAACTCCGCCTGCATATCACCGCCCAGCGCCTTGACCGCGCAAGCAGAGATCACCCCTTCCGGCGCGCCACCGATGGTGAACATCAGGTCATAAGGATTATCCTGCTGACAGGTCAATACGCTGGCTGCGACGTCGCCGTCCGGCAGGGCAAACACTTTCACCCCGAGGCGTGTGGCTTCGGCAATCATGGGCTGTAAGCGTAGTTTGTCCAAGGTAACCATCCGCAGGCTCTCCAGAGGTTTACCCAGCGCGCTGGCGATGTTGCGTAAATTTTCCGCCAGCGGCAACGCCAGATCGATAGCCCCGGCAGCCCGTCCATTAACGACCAGTTTCTTCATATACATATCAGGGGCATGGAGTAGACTGCCGCGCGGTGCAAACGCCATGACTGCCAGGGCATTACTCTGCCCCATCGCCACCATCCGTGTGCCTTCAATAGGGTCGACCGCAATATCCACTTCCGGCCCGACACCACGACCAACCTCTTCGCCAATCCACAGCATTGGCGCTTGGTCAATCTCCCCCTCGCCAATCACGATGCGCCCGCGAATAGCGATATCATTCAACGCCTGACGCATGGCGGTGACCGCCAGCCCATCGATTCGGTTCTTATCGCCACACCCGGTTTGCGGCCAGGCAGCCAGCGCTGCCTGTTCCGTAATGCGAAAGAGCGGCCATGCCAGAGACATCATGCCGCAGCCTCCCCGATATCCACGCCGAAATGGGCCAGCAGGTATTTCTCCGCCTTCTCATTCCAGATGCCGTGCGTCTCTTCAACCAGCCGTGCCAGTTCACTGAACAGCGGATCGGTTTTCCCTTTTTCAGCAAAATCGGTAATTGCCGTCAGCGGCATCGTCACGCCGTTATAGATGAGCTTTTTACCGCCAGGAATATCCGGTAGGTTAAGAACGGTATCAGGCACCGCATCCAGTCCGCCAATATGGGTCACCATAAAGGATGGCTGGAGCTGACCGGTCGCACTGAGAGCAATCGCCTCTTTCATGTCATCCGTTGAACCACCGGATGTGCCCACCACATGCGTGCTGTTGTAATGCACGTTGTAGAAGTTAAAGGGAACCTTAAACTGGCTGTCGGTCGGCCCGGCAAAGAAATTCAGGCAACCATCTTCGGCGAGAAGCTCGTCGGCCATCTCAATCACGGACGGTACGGCGGCGTAGACAAAAACGTCATCAAAACCGGCATCACCGGTGAGCGCCCGCAGCTGCGTTGCGGGGTTGTCCATGTCACGGGTATTCACATAGATAAGCTCGATGCCTTTTGCCGACGCCAGCGCAACCGGTAACAGCTTTTTCGCCTGCGCCAGGCGGGCTTCATCGATATCCACCACCACCACGCGCGAGGGTTGAATACCACCGTTTATCGCGTAATCAATGGCACCAATCCCCATTGGCCCGGCGCAGGCCAGCAGTGCGATATTCCCGCCAGGTTTAATCCCCATCCGGTGCTCATAAACATACGGCGTGGTGTGATAATTGGCGTTATAGGCACCGATAATGCAACACATTGGCTCCGCCAGCGATGCCGCCGCAAAATAGGAGCCGTGATACGGTAATACGCACCCCAGATTGATGGCGATTTCGGGAATGATCATATAGGTTGCATTCCCGCCAAAATATTCATAGCTATATCCGGCAGAATAACCACTGGGCAAACCCATTGCGGGTTGCAAAACAAAACGCTGCCCTTTTTTATACCTGTCGACCAGGTTTTTACCTACCTCAACAATAATTCCTGCGCATTCATGTCCGGTAATGACCGGATGGTTTTCCAGATCATTCGGAACGCGTTTATGTTCGCTTCCCAGACAGGCGGCTTTCCATGTTGATAAACACACGCTGTCGGAGATAACGCTGACCAATAATTCATTTTCAGTTATTTCTGGCAATTCAAATTCACGGATGCGAACATCCCGCTTGCCATAAATAGCAGCCACTTTGGTTTTCATAACGACTCCAGAAAATAATACTAGTTGGCGGTAAGATGTTTAAAGAGCCCATCCAGGTTCGGGTCGCCAATATAGTTATTAATGAGGACCAGGGGTTTATTCGTAACGCGTTTTACTCGCCCCTCAAGGCTGGCATGAGTCACAATCATATCGGCATCGTCTGGTACATTTTCGATAGCGTAATGATGAACCTCGATTGTCAGTCCCGCCTTTTCAAGACGCTTACGGAATGTGGTTGCGCCCATTGCGCTTGAACCCATTCCGGCGTCACAAACAAAAGCAATGCGTTTTATAGTGCGATATGAAAACGCCCCTTCCTGTTTCATAACCTTCACTGCTTTAGCAGAGTCACTGAATGAATCTTCGTCTGCCGCTTCGCTATTTTTCTCCATTTTCAAAATGAAAGAAGTAATAAGAAAGGTAATCAGGGTTCCTGCGGTGACGCCGGCAATGGTCGCGAGGAAACAACCTTTCGGGGTCAACGCGAGATAAGCAAAAATAGAGCCTGGGCTTGGACCTGCTACCAGCCCGCCACCTAACAGATTAAATACCCATGTTCCGCTCATGCCCCCTGCAATCATGGCGATAAGCGTCAGCGGCTTCATCAGCACATACGGGAAGTAGAGTTCATGGATGCCGCCGAGGAAGTGGATAATCATCGCCCCTGGCGCTGACTTCTTCGCCATACCTTTGCCAAAAAAGGAGAAGGCCAGCAGCAGACCTAAGCCCGGCCCGGGGTTAGAGGCAACCATGAAGAAAATAGACTTTCCGGTTTCCGAAGCCTGTTGCATCCCCAGCGGATAATAAACCCCCTGATCGATGGCATTGTTTAAGAAGAGAATTTTCGCCGGTTCGTTGATCAATGACAGCAGAGGCAGATAGCCCGCGTGGACCAGCGCTTCGATACACTCTTTGACGAAATTATTCGCGATAAGCACGGCCGGACCGATAACCTCAAACCCCAGCAGGCAGAGGATCATCCCGGCAATACCGAGCGAAAAGTTATTAATGACCATCTCAAAACCGGCAGGAATACGCTTTTCCAGCGCCCGATCAATATATTTAATGATCACGCCACCGAGCGGACCGATGATCATCGAGCCGAGGAACATTGGAATATCCGCCCCCACAATGACGCCAATGGTGCCGATTCCTCCCATTACTCCGCCGCGTTTACCTCCAACCAGAAACCCGCCGGTGGAACCGATCATGACTGGTAATAAATAGGTAATCATCGGCCCGACGATTTTGGCGAAATGCTCATCTGGCAGCCAACCGGTCGGGATAAATAGCGCGGTGATAAAACCCCAGGCAATAAAAGCGCCAATATTGGGGATAACCATTGCGGTTAAAAATCCCCCAAAAGCCTGGACCTTCGCACGAGCAGACTTGTGTTCCATAATAATATCCTGAAATGAGAAAATAATTATGCGCGAGCAATAATATCCGCCAGCTGTTTTTCTGACTTTGCCGCTAACAACTCGGTAAGTGATTCCTCCTCACATAATAGTTCGCTTAATGCCTGTATAGCACCGATATGTGAATCTGCATCTGCGGCGGATAATCCGATAAGCAATTTAACGGGTTCATTAGCCTCACCAAAATTAACGGTTTCTTTAAGTAGCGTTAATGACATTCCAGTTTTTAACGCGCCACACTCCGGGCGAGCATGCGGCATTGCAACGCCTGGCGCGAGAATATAATAAGGCCCATTTTTTAACGTCGAATCTTTAATAGCTTGTATATAGTCGGGGGTAACATAATGATTAAACAGCAGCGCAGACATGGAAGTATCAATAGCTTCCTGCCAATCATTCACCGAATTTATTATTGATACGGATTTCTCCGGAAAATAATCAATCAGTCGCATGAATTATCCTTATTTTATTTTCGGGTATAAAGTGCGGTCAAAAATAAAATACGCTTGCCTAAGAATGAGATCAATCTCTGGACAAAAGCGACGATAAGAATAAGTCCTGTTTTAGATGCGATATAAATCAATGCGTTGTAAATCAAAATAAATTTTGCAATAGCATTTACGCGATCACCATAGCAAAATTACAACTAACTTATTTTATGATTTTGTAATGAATATCACACTAAAGCACTTGCCTCTGACAAAAATAAAAAACTACAGGCATAAAAAAAGGGTCGCCTGAGCGACCCTTTGTCATGTTTCTCGCAATTACAGCAGTGCTTTTGCTTTGGCAACAACGTTCTCAACGGTGAAACCAAACTCTTCAAACAGCAGCTCCGCCGGGGCAGACTCACCGAAAGTGGTCATGCCAATGACCGCGCCGTTCAGGCCCACGTATTTGTACCAGTAGTCCGCAATGCCCGCTTCAATGGCAACACGCGCGGACACCGCTTTTGGCAGCACAGATTCACGGTAAGCTGCATCCTGCCTGTCGAACGCGTCGGTGGACGGCATGGACACCACGCGCGCCTTCACGCCTTCGGCAGTCAGTTTCTCCCATGCCGCAACCGCCAGCTCCACTTCAGAACCGGTGGCGATGAAGATAATCTCCGGCTGGCCGTTGCTGTCTTTCAGTACGTAACCACCGCGGGCGATATTCGCCAGTTGCTCTTCGGTACGCTCCTGCTGCGCCAGGTTCTGACGCGACAGAATCAGCGCGGTCGGGCCGTCCTGACGCTCCACGCCGTATTTCCACGCAACGGCAGATTCAACCTGGTCGCACGGACGCCAGGTGGACATGTTCGGGGTCACGCGCAGGGAAGCCACCTGCTCCACCGGCTGGTGCGTCGGACCGTCTTCGCCCAGACCGATGGAGTCGTGGGTGTAGACCATCACCTGGCGCTGCTTCATGAGGGCCGCCATACGCACCGCGTTACGCGCGTACTCGACGAACATCAGGAAGGTGGAGGTGTACGGCAGGAAGCCGCCGTGCAGGGCGATGCCGTTGGCAATCGCGGTCATGCCGAACTCGCGCACGCCGTAGTGGATGTAGTTACCCGCCGTGTCTTCGTTAATCGCTTTCGAGCCGGACCACAGGGTCAGGTTAGACGGCGCGAGGTCCGCAGAGCCGCCGAGGAACTCAGGCAACAGCGGACCAAAAGCTTCAATCGCATTCTGCGACGCCTTGCGGCTGGCGATTTTCGCCGGATTAGCCTGCAGTTTCGCGATGAACTCGCTGGCTTTCGCATCAAAGTCAGCCGGCATCTCGCCTTTCATACGGCGGGTGAATTCAGCGGCCTGCTCAGGGAAGGCTTTCGCGTACGCGGCGAACTTCCCGTTCCACGCGGACTCTTTCGCCTGACCGGCTTCTTTCGCATCCCACTGGGCATAAATTTCAGACGGGATGTCAAAGGCCGCGTGTTTCCAGCCCAGCTGCTCACGGGTCAGGGCGATTTCCGCGTCGCCCAGCGGCGCACCGTGGGAGTCGTGGGTGCCCTGTTTGTTCGGCGAGCCGAAACCAATGATGGTTCTGCACATCAGCAGGGACGGTTTGTCGGTGACGGCGCGCGCTTCTTCCACGGCGCGTTTAATGGCGTCAGCATCGTGGCCGTCCACGCCGCGCACCACGTGCCAGCCGTAGGCTTCGAAACGGGCAGCGGTGTCGTCGGTGAACCAGCCTTCAACGTGGCCGTCGATGGAGATGCCGTTGTCGTCATAGAACGCCACCAGTTTACCCAGTTTCAGGGTACCGGCCAGGGAGCACACTTCGTGAGAAATGCCTTCCATCATGCAGCCGTCGCCCATGAACGCGTAGGTGAAGTGGTCAACGATGTCGTGGCCCGGACGGTTGAACTGCGCCGCCAGAGTCTTCTCGGCAATCGCCATGCCCACGGCGTTGGCAATGCCCTGCCCCAGCGGACCGGTGGTGGTTTCCACACCGGCGGTGTAGCCCACTTCCGGGTGGCCCGGGGTTTTGGAATGCAGCTGGCGGAAGTTTTTCAGCTCGGATATCGGCAGGTCATAACCGGTGAGGTGCAGCAGGCTGTAAATCAGCATCGAGCCGTGGCCGTTGGAGAGCACAAAGCGGTCGCGGTCGGCCCAGGCCGGGTTGTTCGGGTTGTGGTTCAGGAAATCACGCCACAGGACTTCGGCAATGTCAGCCATACCCATCGGGGCTCCCGGATGACCGGATTTGGCTTTCTGTACCGCGTCCATGCTCAGCGCACGAATGGCATTGGCAAGCTCTTTACGTGAGGACATTTTGACTCCAGATCGGACTGTTAAAGGCCATACCCGCAACGACTTGACTACAGCGCGTTTTGGGCTACGCCGGAAAAAAGTGCCAACAATGTAACCCAAGCGGCAAGTCATGTACATGGAGCATCCTTTTGACGATTAAGAAATCTCTGGAAGCTGCCTGCGCGTTGCGCAATGGACTCGCCCGCTTATCATTCTATTCTTTATACTTATGCATCCGCACCGGTTCGATTGTAACCGGCGTGGTATCAGAATGATGAGTCAACCTGCGTGGAAAATAAGAGATGAAAATTCGCCCGGCTTTGCTTGCTTTGGCCACCGCTACCCTGCTGGCAGGCTGCCAGAATATGGACTCTAACGGCTTTTTGTCTTCGGGGGCCGAAGCCTTTCAGGCCTACAATCTGAGTGATGAACAGGTCAAAACCCTGAGTGATGAAGCCTGTAAGCAGATGGACGGTAAAGCCAGTATCGCCCCTGCAAGCAGCCAGTACAGCCAGCGTCTCGCTAAAATTGCCAACGCATTAGGTGACAACATCAACGGCCAGCCGGTGAACTACAAAGTTTACATGGCGAAAGATGTCAACGCCTTCGCCATGGCCAATGGCTGTATCCGCGTTTACAGCGGTCTTATGGATATGATGAATGACAACGAAGTCGAAGCGGTCATCGGCCATGAAATGGGCCACGTTGCGCTCGGTCATGTGAAGAAAGGTATGCAGGTGGCGTTAGGCACCAACGCGGTTCGTGCAGCGGCGGCCTCTGCGGGCGGCGTGGTGGGAAGCCTGTCACAATCACAGCTGGGGTCGCTCGGAGAAAAACTGGTGAATTCGCAGTTCTCGCAGCGTCAGGAGTCCGAAGCGGATGATTACTCCTATGATCTGTTGCGCAAACGCGGTATCAGCCCGCTCGGCCTGGCAACCAGCTTCGAGAAACTGGCAAAACTGGAAGAGGGACGCCAGAGTTCCATGTTTGACGATCACCCGGCCTCAGCAGCGCGTGCGCAACACGTTCGCGACAGACTGGCAGCAGACGGGATTAAATAACGGAAACAGTGCCGGAGGTGTTTTCTGCCTCCGGCAGTATGACTTAATTACTCATCTTCAAGATACGTATAACCGTACAGCCCCGCCTCAAACTCTTCGAGGAATTGCTGCTGTAACGCATCGTCCAGATCCGTTTGCTTGACCTGATCGCGGAACTGGGTCAGCAGGGTTTTCGGATCAAGCTGCACGTATTCCAGCATGTCCGCCACGGTATCTCCCTCATCCGACAACTCCACTTCCACGCTGCCGTCAGGGAAGACAAAGACATCCACCGCTTCGGTATCGCCAAACAGGTTATGCATGTTGCCAAGGATCTCCTGATAAGCCCCTACCATAAAGAAGCCCAGCATCGGTGGATTCTCAGGATCGTATTCCGGCATCGGCATGGTGGTAGCGATGCCGTCACCATCGACATAGTGATCGATAGCGCCATCGGAGTCACAGGTGATATCCAGCAGCACGGCACGACGTTCCGGGATTTGATTTAACCCTTCCAACGGCAGAACCGGGAACAACTGATCGATGCCCCAGGCGTCCGGCATTGACTGGAACAGCGAGAAGTTGACGTACATCTTGTCCGCCATACGTTCCTGCAATTCGTCAATAATAGGCCGATGCGCACGGTTACTCGGATCGAGCTGCTTTTGCACCTCATGACACATATTGAGGTACAACTGCTCAGCCCACGCACGCTCCTGCAGACTGAAGGCACCGGAAGAGTAGCCGATATGAATATCATGCAGATCCATCTGGCTGTCATGCAGCCACTCGCGCAGCGAACGACGCGTGCCCGGCTCGTGCATCTCCTGCCAGGTTTCCCACATGCTTTGCAGCGCGCGTGGCGCATCTTCCGCCGGAGCCGTCGCCTCGGTATACTCGTTGCGCTCAACCCCGATGATGTTAGAGACCAGAACCGTATGGTGTGCTGTTACCGCACGCCCGGACTCAGTAATCACCGTTGGATGCGGCAGGCCATTCTCTTCGCAGGCATCGCCAATGGCCCAGATGATATTATTGGCATACTCATTAAGGCCGTAGTTCACCGAACAGTCGGACTGCGAACGCGTCCCTTCATAGTCCACGCCCAGACCACCGCCGACGTCGAAGCATTGAATATTCACGCCAAGCTTATGTAACTCAACGTAAAAACGTGCCGACTCACGCACGCCGGTGGCAATGTCACGGATGTTGGCCATCTGCGAGCCAAGATGGAAATGCAGCAGCTGGATACTGTCCAGGCGACCACGTTCACGCAGAATTTCCACCAGTTGCAGCACCTGGTTTGCTGCCAGGCCGAATTTAGACTTCTCACCGCCGGAGGACTGCCATTTACCGGAGCCCTGTGAGGCCAGACGCGCACGCACGCCAAGACGCGGGATCACGTTCAGGCGCTCAGCTTCATCCAGCACGATGGCGATTTCAGACATTTTCTCGATGACAAGATAGACCTTGTGACCCATCTTCTCGCCAATCAGCGCCAGACGGATGTATTCACGGTCTTTATAGCCGTTACAGACAATGACGGAGCGGGTCATGCCAGCATGGGCCAGTACCGCCATCAGTTCCGCTTTTGAGCCCGCCTCCAGTCCCAGAGGTTCCCCAGAGTGAATCAGAGATTCAATCACCCGGCGATGCTGGTTCACCTTAATGGGGTAGACCAGGAAATAATCGCCATTGTAGCCATAAGACTCACGTGCACGTTTGAACGCAGCATTAATAGAGCGCAGGCGATGTTGCAGAATCTGTGGGAAGCAGAACAATGCAGGCAGGCGTTGGCCCTGCGCTTCACGTGCTTTCACCAATTGCGCAAGATCGACACGTGCCTCCGGGACGTCAGGATCGGGACATACGCTGATATGGCCCAGTTCGTTGACGTCATAATAGTTATTGCCCCACCAGGCAATGTTGTAAGTACGTAGCATCTTGCTGGCTTCCTGGGAGCTCATCGCAACCTCCTGCATGGAACGTAGTACACCGTGCTCGCCTGCTGACGAAGGCGAAAATGAAGACAGGTCGTCAGACATCGCGAACCTCAAAAGTTTTAAGTGTAAGACAGTCAACTACTATCGCAGCGTAACAATGCGATAACAACCCATAAGCAGTCTGATTTTCCAGCACAAAATGCTGGGACGCAGACTGTGCGACCGGTTTCTTGTTCATATTCATTGTAAAACACGTGACCGAACTTACGTATGACGGTTCGGCGAAACCACGAGAAAACTCCTGTGTGATCAGGAGAGCCCTTGTTCAGTCGTCACCGCGCCATGCCGGCCCGGGAGTCCTGAGAAGCGCCGAAATGGGTATAACATCGGCAGGTTTGCAGACTGGATTTGCGGATTGCGGGAAAAGTATGTGCGTCAGAACGACGCAGCAGATTCTGCAGAAAACGACGGTTCATTATCTCGTATCACCTCCACGCAAATCAGGATGATTCGCGACAAGCCAAAGCCATAAATTGCTTAACCCGGCTGGAAGTGGCAACACGGTAACCCGTGCGCTTTTTAGATAAGCCGCGCGCGGCGTTTTATACCGACTACAGGCTAAAAATGCAAAATAAAAAATTACGTTTGCGGCACGGGCAGGAAAAATTTCTGTAACCATATCAGTCAGTCGGTGTGGCGCATCAAAAAACGCTGGCAATGGGGTTAAGAATTAACCTAGAATAGCCATCCAGATGTTAATCCATCTAAACTGATTAACACTTAGACAGCCTGTGCCTTTACCTGCACGCCTTAGCTGCGCTACGCAAAGGCAACCCGGCACGCTGTCCAGGCCAACCGAATTATTCCAGGTGAAAACAGAACATGGCAAAACACCTTTTTACGTCTGAGTCCGTTTCAGAAGGGCATCCTGACAAAATTGCTGACCAAATTTCCGACGCCGTGCTGGACGCGATCCTTGAACAGGATCCGAAAGCGCGCGTTGCCTGTGAAACCTATGTGAAAACCGGCATGGTGCTGGTCGGTGGCGAAATTACCACCAGCGCATGGGTGGATATCGAAGAGATCACCCGTAAAACCGTCCGCGAGATTGGCTATGTGCATTCTGACATGGGCTTTGACGCTAACTCTTGCGCCGTACTAAGCGCCATTGGTAAACAGTCTCCTGACATCAACCAGGGTGTTGACCGCGCCGATCCGCTGGAACAGGGTGCGGGCGACCAGGGCCTGATGTTTGGTTATGCCACCAATGAAACTGACGTTCTGATGCCAGCGCCCGTTACCTACGCACACCGTCTGGTTGAGCGTCAGGCACAGGTGCGTAAAAATGGCACGCTGCCGTGGCTGCGCCCGGATGCGAAAAGCCAGGTCACTTTCCAGTATGACGATGGCAAAATCGTTGGTATCGACGCGGTAGTGCTCTCTACTCAGCACGCTGAAGATATCGACCAGAAATCGCTGCAGGAAGCGGTGATGGAAGAGATCATCAAGCCGGTTCTGCCGACCGAATGGCTGAATACCTCTACCAAATTCTTTATCAACCCGACGGGCCGTTTTGTTATCGGTGGCCCGATGGGCGACTGCGGTCTGACCGGTCGTAAAATCATCGTTGATACCTACGGCGGCATGGCGCGTCACGGTGGCGGCGCTTTCTCCGGTAAAGATCCCTCAAAAGTGGACCGTTCTGCGGCGTACGCGGCGCGTTACGTAGCGAAAAACATCGTGGCGGCGGGTCTTGCGGATCGTTGTGAGATTCAGGTTTCCTATGCGATTGGTGTCGCTGAACCGACCTCCATCATGGTGGAAACATTTGGCACAGAAAAAGTCCCTGCAGACCAGCTGACTCTGCTGGTGCGCGAGTTTTTCGACCTGCGCCCGTATGGCCTGATTCAGATGCTGGATCTGCTGCATCCTATCTACAAAGAAACCGCAGCCTACGGTCACTTTGGTCGCGAACATTTCCCCTGGGAAAAAACCGACAAAGCGGCACAACTGCGCGAAGCGTCGGGCCTGAAATAATCCTCTGCCCCTGCCGCGAGAAAAGCCAGACCTGTGCTGGCTTTTTCTTTTAATGCCAGCAAAAAATTCCCTCACGCTTCCTGACGCTGACTATAATTGTTATGGATTATCAGCAGCTTATTGAAACCGATTACATCACGTCTGACGCGGCGTTCAGAGCAGAATCCTTAGCTCTACCCGCTTGTTACAGCGCCGATCGGTTTAGTCTGAAACTGCCCCCGCCGGTCCATCATATTCTCCGCTTATATCTATAATATCTTTCAGTTTTATTCAGGGATGTTAATGACCATGCATGTAACCGATTACACTACCGGATCCTGCAGCAGAACACTCCCCCTTTAAACTGACGTCATTATTAATAAAAACGCATAAAACAGATGGAGGGCATCATGCCTGACAATAAAAAACAGGGGCGTTCAAATAAGGCGATGACCTTTTTTGTCTGCTTCCTGGCAGCCCTGGCAGGGTTACTCTTTGGCCTGGATATTGGTGTCATCGCGGGCGCACTGCCCTTTATCGCAGATGATTTTAAAATTGACTCTCACACGCAGGAGTGGGTGGTCAGCTCAATGATGTTCGGGGCTGCCGTCGGTGCGGTGGGAAGCGGCTGGCTTTCCTGGCGTCTTGGGCGCAAGAAAAGCCTGATGATCGGTGCCGTCCTCTTCGTTATCGGCTCACTCTGTTCTGCCGCAGCGCCAAACGTGGAAATTCTGATTATTTCCCGTGTGATCCTTGGCCTGGCGGTGGGTGTCGCCTCTTATACCGCCCCGCTCTACCTGTCAGAGATTGCGCCGGAAAAAATCCGTGGCAGCATGATTTCTATGTATCAGCTGATGATAACCATCGGTATTCTCGGCGCCTACCTCTCCGATACCGCATTTAGCTACAGCGGCGCGTGGCGCTGGATGCTTGGCGTCATCATCATTCCGGCGGTGCTGTTGCTGATTGGCGTCTTTTTCCTGCCGGACAGCCCGCGCTGGTTTGCCGCCAAGCGTCGCTTCCACGATGCGGAACGCGTATTGATGCGCTTACGTGATACCAGTGCAGAAGCGAAAAACGAGCTTGAAGAGATCCGTGAAAGCTTGCAGGTGAAACAGTCTGGCTGGTCACTCTTTAAGGATAACGCTAACTTCCGCCGCGCGGTTTACCTCGGCATCCTGCTACAGGTCATGCAGCAGTTTACCGGGATGAACGTCATCATGTATTACGCGCCGAAAATCTTTGAGCTTGCCGGTTACAGCAACACCACCGAGCAGATGTGGGGAACCGTGATTGTCGGTCTGGCGAACGTACTGGCCACCTTTATCGCTATCGGTCTGGTGGACCGCTGGGGACGTAAGCCGACGCTGGTGCTGGGCTTTTTGGTGATGGCCGCAGGAATGGGGATTTTGGGTACGATGCTGCATCTGGGCATCCACTCTCCAGCCGCGCAGTACTTCGCGGTGGCGATGCTGCTGATGTTTATCGTCGGTTTTGCCATGAGTGCCGGTCCGCTTATCTGGGTGCTTTGCTCGGAAATCCAGCCGCTGAAAGGGCGTGATTTTGGTATCACCTGCTCGACGGCCACCAACTGGATAGCCAATATGATCGTGGGGGCAACCTTCCTGACCATGCTGGACACCTTCGGTAACGCCAATACCTTCTGGATCTACGCGGCGCTCAACGCACTGTTTATTGTGCTGACCCTGTGGCTGGTGCCAGAAACTAAACACGTCTCGCTGGAGCACATTGAACGTAACCTGATGAAAGGTCGTCCACTGCGCGAAATCGGCTCACAACGTTAAGACCACTGCGCTCAGCCTCCAAAGGGGCTGAGCGCCTCTTGCATCCCCTCTCTTCCCTGACCGCCTTCACCATCCTGCCTTTAGTCAGCGCGCTGGTTTCCCGATGTATGGCCTGGAATAAGGGGCTTGTCACACTCCGGCTAATAAAAAATTAACCTATACCTTTTTATTATTTTCATTTGAAACATGATAATGATAATTATTATGTTAACATCCAGTTATTGTTTAGTGAAAATGTATGTATGCCCATGTTTTTTAAAGGAACAACTACGCTTTATCTCTGGAGCACCCTTTCGCTGGCTGGCATACACCCTGATGATTAGGAACCCTCATGGATCACATTGTTTACGTGGTGGACGATGACCATTCTGTCAGGCAGGCACTGGTCAACTTACTGAAAGCGGAAGATTATCGGGTCGCTGACTTTTCCTCTGCCGATGACTTCCTGGCTCACCCTTTCTCACCTCAACCCGGCTGCCTGATTCTGGATATGAATATGCCAGAAACGGGAGGGTTTGACGTTACCGAGGCGCTGACCCGGCTGGGGTATGCCCTGCCCATTATCTTCCTCACCGGATTTGGCACCATTCCTTTATCCGTTAAGGCGATGAAGGCTGGCGCTTATGAATTTATGACCAAACCCGCCGTGCCCGGCTTACTTCTCCAGGCCGTGGCGGGGGCGCTGAAACTGGCAGAGCAGACACTGGGCGCATCTCAGGAAATCCAGCACCTTACGGCCCGCTACGACTCACTGACGCCACGAGAAAAAGAGGTCTTTCAGCTGGCAATCGGCGGGCTGCTGAATAAGCAGATTGCTACCGCAATGGGGGTGAGCGAAATCACCGCCAAAGTGCACAAAAAGCGGGTGATGGAGAAGATGGAGGTGCGCTCTCTGACCGATCTGGTCAGGGCCGCTGACCGTCTGAACATCCAGAAAACGCTCAGCCGCTAAGCTCTCCCTCCTGCACATGGTGGGTGGGCAGCACAAAGGTGAACTGGCTGCCGTGCGGCGTAAGAGGCTCGGCAGACAGTTTCCCCTGATGTTTTTCAATAATCCCATAACTGATGCTCAGCCCCATGCCCATCCCCTGCTCCTTGGTCGTATAGAAGGAGTCAAACAGACGCTCCTGCACCTCAGGGCTAAGGCCAATACCCGTGTCCGCTATCCTCAGACGTATTCGTCCTGGTGCCGGGTTATCAGAGCTCACCGTCAGCATGAGGGCGCGGCTATCAATGCCCGCCATTGCGTCAATAGCATTGACGATAAGGTTCAGCAGCACCTGCTGGATCTGCACGCTGTCGCCCTGGATGAACACATCACTGGCGTCGAGGTTGTAGTGCAGCGCAATCTCTTGTCGCTCAAGTTCACTGCGTGACAGGGCCACAATGCGGTAAACAAGATGGTGTAAATTGATGCGTGTGCAACGTGATGTCTGATTACGGGTCAAGGCCTGCAGGCCACGGATAATATTTCCCGCCCTTTCTCCCTCGCTGATTATCTCCTCCAGACTGCTGCGCGCATTGGCGAACATGGGCGGTTCGCGATTCAGCCAGCGCAGGCTGGCACCCGCATTGGCAACAATCGACATCAGCGGCTGATTGATCTCATGAGCAATAGAGGCGGTGAGTTGCCCGACGGTGGTTGCGCGGGAGACGCGGGCCAGATCGGCCTGCGCCACCCTAACGGCGTCCTCGGACAAACGGCGGCCGGTGATATCGGTAATCACCCCGAAATACTCCGCGACGTTGGTTTCATAGCCCACGGGATTACCCACGCCGAGTATGTAACGGCACTCCCCATCAGGCCGAAAAATACGAAACTCCGCCCGCATGGACACACCGTTGCGAACGCTATCATTCACCAGCGTGTTAATACGCTGGAAATCCTCAGGGTGAACCAGGGTCATAAAATCAGCCATCGACAGGGTTCGCTGTCGTTCTGGCAGCCCCAGAATGCGCGCATATTCATCAGAGACAAACATCACATCCTGTTCGAGCTCCCAGCGCCAGATACCGGTGTTGCTGATTTTTTCACCCAGCATCAGCGACGTCTGACTGGTACGCAGCTCTTTTTCAGCCCGACGGCGCTGCACGTTTTCTTCCACCAGTTCGGCGTACAGGCGGGCAGTTTCCAGCGACACCGCTGCCTGGGCCGCCAGCATTCTGACAATACGCGAGTCTTCCGCGGTAAAAATGTCCGGCATCACCCGGTTTTCGAGATACAACACACCCACCAGCTTTCCCTGTTTATGCATTGGCACGCACAAAATAGCCGCCCCGGAGGTCACGAGGTACGGGTCCTGGCTGAAGGGGCCAAACCGTTCCGGTTTACTGATGCGGATCTCCTGCCCGGTACGCATCACCGCTGCCAGCACCGAAAGCGGCATATCCGTTGCCCCCGGACGCTCTCTGACAAGCTCAACGTTTACCCCTTCAGATGAGGTCTCAGCGCAGGCCTGCGTTTCCGGGATAGTGTTATCAATAATTCGGATCAATAGCCCACGCTGGGCTCCCGCCCGCTCCAGCAGAATGGTCATCAGCGTGTGCACCAGGCGGTCGAGGTCTATCTCTTCGGTCATGGCGCGCACGGCACGCAGGACACTTTCCAGATCGTTCACGGCTTCATTTTGCGCAAATGCGATAGTGTCATAAGGCGAACGCTGCCCGGCGGGTGCCAGATGTGGATACTGGCGTTCAAGATGGCGAACTTTGGCGGTGGCTCCCCACCGACGCCATGCCGAAAAGGCGTTTCGGACATAGCCTTCTGCTGCCGTTACCCAGCCGGTGGCTCTGGCAAAACGGCCCGCTAATTCGCAGGCGAGGCCATTGACTGGATAACATTCGGATTCACCCGACAGGGCAATCGCCTTTTCATACTGCGCGACGGCGGTCTCATTATCCCCGTCAAGCCGTGCCAGTTCGGCACGAAGCAGGGCTGCCCTGTCCGCAAAGGCAGCAGGGTTATGCCCGGCCCAACGGACAATATGCGCATAATGGGCATTAAGGACGTCTCGCTGTGCACTGTCGGCCCCGTTCCGGGTCAGGCATTGCGTCAGTGAAAGCGCACTGTAGAAATGGTAATCGAGCAAATGGATATAGCCTGGCACCATATCAGCGACGGGCGTCGCTTTTGCCAGACAGAAAGCGGCATCTTCATACTCCCCCGCCATGAAGTGCGCCATCCCGCGATACAGCCAGAACCAGAAAACCGCCAGCGGGATAGGCTGGGCTTCCCGCGGGTTGGTCACCGTCAGCAGCGAGTCAGCAAACAGATTGTGGCCGCTAAAGGTGGCGCTGGCAGTATTACGCAAATGGTTAACATACAGACGCTGGATAGAGAGCATAATTTCCACATCGGGAAAATGGAGTTTACGCACAAACCCCAGCCCCCCCTCAATGGTGGAGATAACACCGTCCAGATGATCGCCCCGGGTCAGGAAATTCATCGTCTGATGGCGAAGGACAAAACATGCTGCGGTAAGATCGCCATGTTCGACCGAGGCGGTGAAGCAGGCCTTCGCATGCTCAATCGCCGTACCGAGCGGCTTCACCCAGGCGCTGCACAGATCAACCGCAAGCCAGGTACGCCCGGTAAAATGGGTAAGCTGATGTTCATCTGCAAGGTCGCGCCCCAGTAGCGTGTAGCGATACCCCTTTTCATACTGATGGTAACGGCAGCCAATCATTACGCCATACCAGGCAAGCGCGGTGGTGGACGCGCCACTCAGCCCTTTTTCCAGGGTCATTAGCATGATTCGGGCCAACAGGATGAAGTGCAGTTGCGGACAGGCGAACGCAGAAAACATACTGGCGCTCAGCATCAGGTTCATGATGGCCTCCGCTTCAGGGTCCTCAATGAGCGCAAGCTGGCGGAACGCTGCCTCCGGCGCATCCCCTAAACGCCTTTCAAGCATTTGCCAGATAATTCTGCACTCATCGTCAGCAGGACGACGACTCAGATGAATGCCAAACACCGCCAGCCAGGCTAAGGATGTTTCAAGGGCGAGGCTCATGTCTGACTGACGCATATGCACTTCTGCCAGCATGCCCGCGGCCATTGCTTTTTGTTGCAGGTTCCCCGGCGCACTCATCAGTTGGTGACAAAGCGCCAGCGCAGAGGGAAGGTTTCCCTGTAAAAACTCACACTCCGCCTCTTCAAATGTGAGGCTAAAACTGGCCTGCGCCCGATCGCGCTGTGTTGTGCTTTGCAGACACTTTGCCGCTCTGAGATAGCGCACCGCTGACGCATAATCCCCGGTCAGCCTGGCGCGCTGGGCCGCCAGCCGGCAAACGTGGTGGTAACGCTCTCGCTGCGGTGACAGACGCAGGCTTTCCATCGCCGAGATAATGTGATGCACCGCCAGAAAGAGATGTTCACTGCTGTCATCGTCCGCCACCGTCCCGGTGAGTCGTTCGGCTGCGGCAATGTTTAAACGGACAACGTCCTGCGCATCAAGCAGAGCCAGCGCGGCCTCGTGAACCCGGTCGTGGGTAAAAGCATACTGGGCATCGGAAAGGCTAATAAGCCTTGCGGCCACGGCCGGTTGCAAATCTTCATGCAGCTGTTCCGGTGTTATCTCCAGAATCTGACTGAGCAGCGCGGGCTTGCCGGTTCCCCCCACGCAGGCCAGGCAACCGAGCAGATTTCGCGTCTGCGGCGGCATTTCAGCCAGTTGCTTTAATACCAGACTCGCCACGTTTTCAGTGTAGGTATGCGAGCGAATTGCCTCTAAATCGTAGTGCCACTTGCCATACTCTTTATGATGAGTAATCAAACCATCCTTGAAGATGCGCTGGAAAAACTCATGAGTAAAGAGTGGGTTACCTCCGGTTTTTTCGTGGATCAGCGCAGCCAGCTCGCCCAGGCTCGAGGCACGGGTTTGCAACAGGTTCGCCAGCCAGCGGGCGACCGCTTTCACACTCAAGGGCTCGGGGCGAAGCTCAAGGCTGTAGCGCGCCCGGAGGCGTAACGCCGACAGGAGATCCTGTTCACCAGAGGCGGGAAACGTATCGGTATCGGAGCAGGACACCACAACCAGAAGGGGTAATGATTCCGTGCTGCTGAGCAAATGCTCCAGCAGTTGCATACTGGCCTGATCGATCCAGTGAATATCGCCAATCAGCAGCACCAGCGGGTTATCCGGCGTGGCGAACGCTTCCACCAGACGATGCGCCATCAGGTTGAAACGCATACGGGTATCCGCCGACTGGGTGTTGACCACCGTGAGCTGCCGGTTATCCAGCAACAGCCCCAGCTCCGGCACCAGTTTAATGGCCAGCGCGGCATGGCTGCCTAAGGCCCGCGTCAGGCGCATTTTCCAGCGCGCTACCTCTTCCGCCTCAAGCCCCAGCAGCCACAGCGTCAGCGAGCGAAAAGCGGAGGCGATAACGGTGTAGGGTAATACCGGAGAGTATTGATCGGCCTTGCCAATTGCCAGCAGCGTCTGGCGCTGCTGAAGCACTTTCAGCGCAGAGGAAATAAGCGACGATTTTCCGCATCCTGGCGGCCCGCTGACGGTAACCAGCGCATGACAACCGCTTTCAACCACACGATCAAAGGCGGCCAGCAGTTGCGGGTGCTGAGGGTGATTCAAAAAAAGCGGATCAGGCAACATACGGGTGGGTTCCCTGTCCTGCAAACCGGGCGTAAATGAGGCAATCTCGCCATTTTTTGCAAGCGACGCCTGGCAGCGGCGCAGATCGGCCATCAGCCCTTCTACGGTCTGGTAGCGATTTTCAGGGGATTTTTCGAGCAGACGCAACACGATCTCCGCCAGCGTCGCCGGTACACCGGGCCGGCGCAGGCGGGGGGAACGGGGAGGTGAAGCAATATGGTGATGCGCCCACTCGGCCTGTCCGGCGTCGTTGAGATCAAAAGGCAGTTCACCGGTTAACAGTTCATAAAGCACAATGCCCAGGCTGTAGAGATCGCTACGGCTGTCGACTTTGTCGCGGGTGCGGGCGGTATGTTCCGGGGACATATACGCCAGCGTGCCGCCGGACACCGTCATGCGGGTGGCGCTCAACGTCTCCTCCACCCCTCTTGTCAGTCCAAATCCCCCCAGCCGGTAAGCCCCACCGGGATCGATAAAAAAGTGTCCGGGCTTGATGTCGCTATGAATCAGCCCCTGCGCGTGCATCTGGCGCAGCGGCGCGCACAGACGCATCGCGATGGAGAGGAAATCGGTCATGCTGCGCCCGCGCGTACGACTGGATTGTGCAAGGGTGCGGAAGGGAAACGGGGCGTAAACCAGCGCGTAGTGGCCGTGAAAGCTGGTGCAGTTCATCGGCTTTATGGCCCATGCGCCGGAGAGCCTGGCGCGTAATGAAAACTCATTTTTCAGCCGCTGCGTGGTCGCAAACGCGGCTTCGTCCCCCGCTACCGCCGCGCTGGCGAGGATAAAACTGCTGTCCGAGTGGAGTGGCTGACAGAGCGTCCACGCAATGCCACCCTCCTGTACTAAACGGGTGAAGATAATGTCATCGGTCAGGGTGACGACTTCACCGTCCATCATTTTTCCGGCGGCAGAGAGTTTTTCGCTCATTAACGCTCCTCACGTAAAGAGAGTTCGCGGCGGATCTGTTCCAGCAGCGTATCGATGTTAATAGGCTTACGCAGCAGCGTGACGGACTCGGTTTGCGGCGCATAACGCGACAGGTTTTCGTCTTCATGCCCGGAGACAAAAATGACCGGCGGAGGTGTCATGCTGTCGAGCAGATGTTGGTAGAGCGCCGGACCGCTCATGCCTTTAAGCTTAATATCAATAATAAGCAAAGACGCCAGAGACAGCGCGGCTTCATCATTGAGAAACGCCTCGGCAGATTCAAAGACGTCTGTGTCGTACCCTTCCGACTGCAGCAGGTTGCTTAACCCGCTGCGGACGGAACGTTCATCATCAATGATGACAATGCGCGCTGGCAGCGTCATGTCTGGTCCTCTGTCTTTCACTCACGCGAGTGCGTGTCACTCCTGGCGAACGTCTTTACCGTCAGGGGGAGGAGTGCCACTAATTTTGGGCACGCATTCATGACGAAACCATGCCAGGGTCACCGGCTCGCCGCGCAGGAGCCGACGGCCAACAGGAATAAGTTGTTCACCCACTAACATACCGAACAGGCCCAGCAGAGCTATGACCGGAGGGGCGGGTGAATGCACTTGCATCGCACCATAAATGACGCCAGCCAGCAGGCCAACCGCCAGAGAAACAGCATAGGATTTCAACATGGTTAGCCTGCCTCTGTATAGCGACTTATGGCAGATGCGTTATCCGCATGCGATGGAATAACCTGTGGCTGACTGATGGCCGCGGAGGGCGCATCCTGGGTGATAACGGCGGCGATCAGGTGTTCGCCCGCCAGCATACCGAGCAACCCCACCAATGCAATAGCGGGTGGCGCGGGTGAACGGACCTTAAGCACCGCGTACAGAAGACCGATAAGCACGCCTGCGCCAAGGGAAATGAGCTCTGTGCTCATAGGAGATCTCCCGTTGTGTTGAACTGAACGGGCCGGGGCAAACGCCCCGCCCTTTGTCAGTCGTTATTTATTGGCCGGAACCGGAGCCAGAGTACGGTGAGCGCCTTTCGCACGCGCTGGCGCTTTATGCACCATGGTGTAGGCGTAATCCACACCCATGCCGTAGGCACCCGAGTGCTCTTTGACAATATCCATCACCGCGTTGTAAGTCTCTTTGTGAGCCCAGTCGCGCTGCCATTCCAGCAGAACCTGCTGCCAGGTCACAGGGATCACCCCCGCCTGAATCATGCGCTGCATCGCGTAATCATGGGCTTCTTTAGAGGTGCCACCGGAGGCATCAGCCACCATATAAATTTCATAGTCACCTTCCAGCATGGCGCACAGCGCGAAGGTGTTGTTACACACTTCGGTCCACAGGCCAGCCACCACTACTTTCTTCTTACCGTTTTTCGCCAGCGCATCACGCACTTTCTGGTCATCCCATGAGTTCATGGAGGTGCGTTCCAGAATGTCGTGTTCCGGGAATACATCCAGCAGCTCAGGGAAGGTATTGCCGGAGAAACTTTCTGTTTCTACGGTGGTGATAACGGTCGGAATATTGAAGACCTTAGCCGCTTTCGCCAGGCCAACCACATTGTTTTTCAGCACCTGGCGATCAATAGACTGCACGCCAAACGCCATTTGCGGCTGCTGATCGATGAAAATCATTTGGCAGTTTTGAGGGGTCAGGACTTCAAGCTTAGTGTTGGTCATAAGAATATCCATTGTCGTTAAGTTACAGTTTCCCGCAACGGAGGCGGAAACCATGCTGACAGAGACCGGGATATTCTCGCGCTGCATCAACAGACGAAAGAGAAGCACAAAGCGGCTGCCTTTTAGCGTTCGTCCCGGGCCATGCTGTCGGAGCGGATAGTAAGAGTTGTTTGGAATGAGAACTATTATCTCTGTGTATAACTATACGTTCGTATAGGTATACCTTCGTATAACTAGACGCCGTTTTCCCCTGCTCACCATAATCCTTCCAGTTTTCACGCTCTGCGTTGACGGGGCATCTCATCTTGTCCGGCGGTTTAACTTAAGTGCCGGGCGTTTCAGACAGGAGGATTTATGGTCTCGCTCGATAAAGCAGAGCTGATTTTACTCAACGGCAACTTTCATACGGTAGACAGGGAAAACCCGGTTGCCGCTGCGGTTGCCATCCGCGACGGCAAATTTCTGGCGGTAGGCAGTCAGGCCGAAGTGATGGAACACCACTGCGACGGCAGTAAAGTCATCGACCTCAAAGGCAGTACCGCCATACCCGGCCTGAACGACTCGCACCTGCACCTGATTCGCGGCGGCCTGAACTACAACCTCGAACTGCGCTGGGAAGGTGTGCCCTCGCTGGCGGATGCCCTGCGGATGCTGAAAGAGCAGGCTCTGCGCACGCCGTCGCCGCAATGGGTGCGCGTGGTGGGTGGCTGGAGCGAATTCCAGTTTGCTGAGCGCCGCATGCCGACCCTCGACGAGATCAACGCCGCCGCCCCGGATACACCAGTCTTTATCCTCCATCTCTACGACCGCGCCCTGCTCAACCGCGCCGCGCTCCGCGTGGTGGGTTACACCAAAGACACTCCCAACCCGCCGGGCGGTGAAATTCAGCGCGACAGTAACGGCAACCCGACCGGGATGCTGATTGCCCGTCCGAATGCCATGATCCTTTACGCAACGCTTGCAAAAGGGCCGAAACTGCCGCTGGAACAGCAGGTTAACTCCACCCGCCAGTTTATGCGTGAACTGAACCGTTTGGGCCTGACCAGCGCCATTGACGCCGGTGGCGGTTTCCAGAACTACCCGGAAGATTACGAAATCATCAACGAGCTGCACGCCAAAAAGCAGATGACTATTCGTATCGCCTATAACCTCTTTACCCAGCGTCCGGGTCATGAGCTGGAAGATTTCGAAAAATGGACCGATATGCTCACCCCAGGCCAGGGTAGCGACTTCTTCCGCCACAACGGCGCGGGTGAAATGCTGGTCTTCTCCGCTGCCGACTTTGAGGACTTCCTTGAACCACGCCCGGATCTGGCCCCCGGCATGGAAGATGAATTAGAGCGCGTGGTGCGCCACCTGGTTGAACACCGCTGGCCGTTCCGTCTGCACGCTACCTATAACGAATCCATCAGCCGTATGCTGGATGTCTTCGAGCGCGTTAACCGCGATATTCCGTTCAACGGCCTGCACTGGTTCTTCGACCATGCGGAAACGGTGACCCAGCAGAATATCGACCGCATCAAAGCGCTGGGCGGAGGCATCGCCGTTCAGCACCGTATGGCCTTCCAGGGCGAATACTTCGCGGAACGCTACGGCATGGAAGCGGTACGCCATACGCCGCCGGTGGCAAAAATGCTCGAAACCGGCGTACCGGTTGGCCTGGGTACCGACGCTACCCGTGTTGCCAGCTATAACCCCTGGACCGCGCTCTACTGGCTGGTTTCCGGACGCACCGTAGGCGGCATGCAGATGTACGACGTCAATGCGCGACTGGATCGTGATACCGCACTGATGCTCTGGACCCAGGGCAGTGCCTGGTTCTCCAGCGAACAGGGCAAAAAGGGGCAGATCAAAGTGGGTCAACTGGCTGACCTCGCCGTGCTGAGTAAAGACTATTTCCGGGTGCCGGAAGAAGAGATCAAAGGCATTGAGTCGGTGCTCACCGTGGTGGATGGCAAAGTCGTCTATGCTGCGGGCAGCTTCAGCGGCGAAGCCCCACCGGCTATTCCGGTTCTGCCGGAGTGGTCGCCGGTAGTGAAGGTTCCAGGTCACTACCGTAGCGCACCGCCACAACAGGCACGCGTTGGCATGATGCCTGCCGTCCACCATTGCAGCGGCCCCTGTGGCGTGCACAACCATCAGCATGACGTGGCACGCGGTTCCTCCGTTCCGGTTTCAGACGATAACGCCTTCTGGGGCGCGCTCGGCTGCAGCTGCTTCGCATTCTGATGCCTATGAAAAACGTAACCTCAATGCTGCCCCGTATCGACGCGGGGCTGTTCTTCCTGCGCCTCACCGGTAGTCTGCTGCTTCTCTATGTGCACGGCCTGCCGAAGGTGCTGAATTTCAGCGAAGAACTGACAAAAATCGAAGATCCCTTTGGCTTTGGGCCGTGGATGAGCCTGCTGCCCGCCATTTCTGCTGAAGTGGTCTGCCCACTATTTATCATTCTGGGTATTGGCACCCGCCTGGCCTGCCTGCCGGTTATCGGCGTGCTGCTGGTGGCGATGCTGATGGTGCACCCACAGTGGAGTATTGCTGAAGGACAATTTGGCTGGCTGTTGCTCATCATCTTTACCACGCTGGCGTTGACCGGCGCGGGCAAATGGCGCGTCAGCGTGCCAGGAGAACAGGAGTTCAGGCATGGCACAAGTCAATGATATTCACACGGCGGCGGCGCAGGCCGCGTCAGCAGGCACAGCGCCAGTAAGCGCCTCCTCCTGGCAGCCTCTGCGCCAGCCGGTATTTCGTATGCTGTGGATTGCCACGGTGGTCTCCAACATTGGTTCATGGATGAACGATGTGGGGGTGAACTGGACCATGCTAACGCTGAGCGCTGATCCGCTCGCCGTCGCGCTGGTGCAGGCAGCCAGCAGCCTGCCGATGTTTCTCTTCGCCCTTCCTTCCGGGGTGATGGCGGACATTGTCGACCGGCGTAAATATCTGCTCTTCTCCCAGCTCTGGGTGTTTATTGCCGCTGCCGGACTCACCCTGCTGTCGTTTGCCGGACTGGTGACACCGACCGTGCTGCTGATTGCCGCTTTCCTGTTAAGTACGGGTGCCGCGATGAGTTCGCCGCCGTTTCAGGCTATTGTGCCGGACCTGGTGGATAAGCATGAGCTGGCTCCGGCTATCGCCCTCAACTCGCTTGGCATCAACATCAGCCGGGCAATTGGCCCGGCTCTGGGCGGGCTGGTGCTTTCGTTTGCAGGCCCCTGGGTGGTATTCGCTCTGAATGCGCTCTCCGTCCTCGGTGTGGCGTGGGTGCTCTGGCGCTGGAAAGCGGAGCCCTCCATTCAGCGTCTGCCGCCTGAGCACTTCTTCTCCGCGGTGCGCGCCGGGCTGCGCTATGTGCATGCCGCACCCGTGCTGAGAAATGTGCTGGTGCGCACCGTGGCCTTCTTCACCTTCGCCAGTGCGGGCTGGGCATTACTGCCGCTGGTTGCCCGCCGCGAGCTGGGTCTGGGCCCTGGTGGTTACGGGATCATGCTGGCCTGCATTGGTGTGGGGGCGATTTGCGGGGCGATTGTGCTGCCACGGCTGCGTAAACATTTCGATCCCGACAAGTTAATGGTGCTCAACAGCGGCATATTTGCCGTCAGCATGCTGGCGCTGGCTTTTGTCCGTCACTTCTGGTGGCTTAATGCCTTCGAGTTTCTGACCGGCTTTGCCTGGATTGCGGTGCTCTCAACGCTGAACGTGGGGGCGCAGCGCAGCGCGGCGAAATGGGTTAAAGCGCGAGCGCTGGCGGTCTATCTGACGGTCTTCTTTGGCTCGATGACGCTGGGCAGCGCCATCTGGGGGCAACTGGCCTCGCACTTTGGTATTCCAGCCTCACTCTGCGTGGCAACGGTGGGCATGCTGCTGGCGAGCCTGACGGCCCTGCGCTGGAAGCTGAACAAAGATCCCGACCTGAATCTGGATATTCGCGACGTCGACAGTCAGGCACAGTCGCTGGATATTTCCCATGAGCGTGGGCCGGTGATGGTGATGTACGACTATGAGATAGACCCCCAGGATGTGGCGGAGTTTGTCCTTTGCGTACAGGAAATTCGCCGGGTGCGCGTTCGTGGCGGCGCGCTGAGCTGGTCGGTGTATGAAGATCTGCAGCGCCCTGGGGTGTTTGTCGAGTCTTTCGTGGTCGGCACCTGGATTGAGCATCTGCGCCAGCTGGAACGCCACACGGTCAATGACCTGCTGATCCAGAGCAAAGTGCAGGCTTTTCATCGAGGTAGTCAACTTCCGACGGCGCGGTATCTGATCGCGCCCATAATGTAACAGCAACTCCTATCAACCTAATCACAAACGAGTGAGGTTTCAGGCATGAGCACCATCAAAACGCAGGACGGCACGCAGATTTATTACAAAGACTGGGGCACCGGCAAACCGGTATTGTTCAGCCATGGCTGGCCGCTGGATGGCGACATGTGGGACAGTCAACTGAACTTTCTCGCCGAGCGCGGCTACCGTGTCATTGCTTTTGACCGTCGCGGCTTTGGCCGTTCTGATCAGCCGTGGGAAGGCTACAACTACGACACGTTTGCCTCCGATATTAACGACCTCATCACCACGCTGGATCTTCAGGACGTGACGCTGGTGGGCTTCTCGATGGGTGGCGGTGATGTCTCCCGCTATATCGGTCGCTACGGCACGTCCCGCGTGAAGGCGCTGGTGCTACTGGGTGCGGTAACGCCTATCTTCGGAAAAACCGCCGACTATCCGCAGGGTGTCGATAAGAGCGTCTTCGACGGTATTCGCGATGGGCTGCGTAAAGACAGAGCGCAGTTTATCAGCGATTTCTCTACGCCTTTCTATGGCCTTAACGCCGGACAACAGGTCTCTGAGGGTGTGCTGACCCAGACGCTGAACATAGCGCTGCTGGCGTCGCTCAAAGGGACTATCGATTGCGTAACCGCGTTTGGCGAAACCGATTTCCGCCCGGATATGGCGAAAGTTGACGTGCCGACGCTGGTGATTCATGGCAGCAACGACCAGGTTGTACCGTTCGAATCCACCGGTAAAGTCGCGGCAGAGATGATTCCAGGCGCGCAGTTGAAAGTGTATGACAATGCGCCGCACGGTTTTGCCGTCACCCATCAGGATCAGCTGAACAACGATCTGCTGGCCTTCCTGCAGTCGCTGTAAGTTAAGAAAGGTTCATCGCGCTTTGCCGTGGAAATCCCTTATCGTTATCAAGAAAACCTGACCACGGTTTTATGGTAAGCACGGCATCGCTGCGATGCACAAACAGAGCGACTGTCGCTCAGACAGGAGGCTATCGTGAACTCATCCTTACCCTTTATGGGTTCCGAATTTTCTCCTTCTGCCTGATTATTTCTTCGCCTCTGCACTCCTCTCTGTAATTATCCCCTTCTTATTTAAGGACAATCCGGGCACGCCTCGCAGGAGAAACGCGCGTTTCTTCCGGCGGTAGCGCGCCTGTTTCGCGACATCATTCAGAAGGAACTGACCATGAGCGGAAAACCCGCGGCCCGGATGGGCGATGCCACCGCAAAAGGTGGCCCGATAATTCAGGGCTCCATGGGGGTGATGATTGGCGCCCCCACCGGGGTGGCCTGTTCGGTGTGCCCCGGCGGCAGGACGTCCGGCAACCCGGTTAACCCCCTGCTGGGGGCCAAGGTGCTGCCCGGCGAAACCGACCTCGCCCTGCCCGGTCCGCTGCCCTTTGTGCTCACCCGCGCCTACAGCAGTTACCGTACTCCCACCCCTGCGCCCGTCAGTCTCTTCGGCCCCGGCTGGAAAGCCCCGTTCGATATCCGCTTACAGCTGCATGATGATGCGCTGATACTTAACGACAACGGCGGCAGAAGCCTTCACTTTGACCCGCTGATGCCCGGCGAGACCGCCTTCAGCCGCAGCGAATCCCTGTGGCTCGCCCGTGGCGGGGCGCTGAAACTGCACGAGAGCAACGTGCTGCATGTGCTCTGGCAGACCCTGCCGGAAGCCCTGCGGATAAGCCCGCATCTTTATCTGGCAACCAACAGTGCCCAGGGGCCGTGGTGGCTGCTCGGCTGGCCGGAGCGTGTTCCGGGCGTGGAGGACGTGTTACCCGCGCCGCTGCCCCCGTCCCGGGTGCTGACCGGGCTGGCGGACCGCTTCGGGCGTACACTGCGCTTTCACCGGGATGCCGACGGAGACTATGCCGGGCATATCACCGCCGTCACCGACGGTGCGGGACGTCGCTTCCGGCTTGAACTCTCCACGCAGGCGCAGCGGGCGGAAGCGGCGCGTAAACAGACGACCGCGTCAGATATCAGGGTATCTGAATATCCGCAGACGCTGCCCGGCACCGACAGCGGCGTTCGCCTGGCGGCGGTGTGGCTGACCCATGACCCGGTATACCCCGACAATCTTCCCGCGCTGCCGCTGGTCCGCTACACCTATTCCCCGCGCGGCGAACTGGCGGCGGTGTATGACCGCAGCGGTACCGCGGTGCGCCATTTCACGTATGACCATACCCATCCGGGGCGCATGACCGCGCACCGGCATGCCGGACGACCACCCGTCACCTACCGCTACGATGCCGCCGGGCGCGTGACGGAGCAGCACAACCCCGCCGGGCTGAGCTACACCTATGGCTATGAAAAAAATGCTGTCGTCATCACCGACTCCCTGCACCGCCGGGAGGTGCTGCACACCGAAGGCGAACACGGTCTGAAACGGGTAATTAAAGAAGAAAAGGCCGACGGCAGCACGCTGACCCGTGAATTTGATAATGCCGGGCGACTGCTGGCAGTGACCGACGCGGCCGGGCGCAGAACTGAATACCGGCTGAATGTCGGCTCAGGCAACGTGACGGACATCGTCCACCCGGACGGCAGGTCGGTCCGCTTCAGCTACAACAGCCAGCGTCAGCTCATCTGCACCACCGGCACGGACGGCCTGCGCAGCCTGCAAAAATTTGACGACGCGGGTCGCCTGATACAGGAAACCTCCCGCAGTGGCGATATCACCGGTTATTTTTATGACAATCCGCAGAGCGAATGGCCCTGTGCCACCGAAGGCCCCACCGGCAGCCGCCGGGAGATGACCCGGAACCGCTACGGGCAGCTACTCACCCTCACCGACTGCTCGGGCTGTGTCACCCGCTATGAATACGACCGCTTCGGTCAGCTCACCGCGCTGCACCAGGAGGAAGGGCTCAGCCTTCACTGGCAGTATGATGCGCGGGGCCGGCTTGTCTGCCATACCGGTGCCGCAGGCCATAAGACGCAGTATGACTACAACGCGGCGGGCGACCTCACCACCGTGATTCACCCGGACGGCAGCACACAGACCACGGAGTACGACGCCGCCGGACGCCCGGTCAGCACCACGCAGGGCGGGCTGACGCGGCGGATGGCATACGATGCGGCCGGGCGCGTCAGCGGGCTGGTCAACGAGAACGGCGGCCGCACAACCTTCACGTATGACGCGCTGGACAGGCGGGTGCAGGAGACCGGTTTTGACGGCCGGACGCAGCGTTACCACTACAGCGTCACTGGTCAGCTTATCTGCAGCGAGGATGAGGGCCTTGTGACCCGGTGGCACTATGATGCGTCGGACCGGCTCAGCCACCGCACCGTGGACGGTGAACCGGCAGAGCAGTGGCAGTACGATGAGCGTGGCTGGCTGACGGAAACCAGCCATGTCAGTGAAGGCCATCGCGTTGCCGTGCACTACGACTATCATGAAAACGGTCGCCTGTGCCGCGAGCGACAGACCGTCCATGCCCCGCAGACAGACGCCCTGCTCTGGCAGCACGTCACAAAACACGCCCACCACCACGGGCTGGCGAACCGGACCACCCCGGACCGTCTGCCACCCGTGGAATGGCTCACCTACGGCAGCGGTCATCTGGCCGGCATGAAGCTCGGGGAGACCCCGCTTATCAGCTTCACCCGCGACAGGCTGCACCGGGAAACGCAGCGTGACTTCGGCACTTATGAGCAGAACACGCACTACAGCGCCTCCGGGCAGCTGCTGAGCCACACGCTCAGTGACCCGGTGCTGAACCGGGAATACGGCTATAACGACAACGGGCAGCTGGTACGCATCAGCCAGGAAAACGCGGACCAGCATTACCGGTATGACGGCACGGGGCGACTCGTCGGTACACAGCACCCCGACCTGTTGCAGCGTTACGCCACCGACCCGGCCGGGAACCGTCTGGCTGACCGGGTCGCGCACCCCGCCCTGCCCGCCGTGTGGCCGGACAACCGTATCAGCGGGGATGCGGAGAGTTTTTACCATCATGACGGCCATGGCAGACTCACCGGGCGGGACGAGCGGATAATCCGCGACGGCGGCAGCCACTGCCACCGGTATCACTATGACCACCAGCACCGGCTGGTGCAGTACACCCGCAGCCAGCAGGACCACACTCTGACCACCGCCCGCTACCTGTACGACCCGCTGGGCCGTCGCACCGGCAAAGTGGTACGCGAAACACCCCGTGACGGCCGCCCGGAGCAGGTCAGCCGCGTCTGGTACGGCTGGGACGGCGACCGCCTGACCACCACGCAGACGGACACCACCCGCATCCAGACAGTGTACCTCCCGGGCAGCTTCACACCCCTGCTGCGCATCACAACCACCACGGATGAGCTGAACAAATCCCTGCGCCGCAGCCTGGCCGAAAAACTGCAGCAGGACGGCGGAGTCACCTTCCCGCCAGAGCTGGTCAGCCTGCTCGACCGGCTGGAAGGCGAACTGCGAAGCGGCAACCTCAGCGAACAGAGTCAGCAGTGGCTGGCACAGTGTGGTCTGACGGCAGAGCGGATGCAGAACCAGCTGGAACCGGTGCACACACCGCAGCGCACAATTCACCTGTACCACTGCGACCACCGCGGCCTGCCCCTGGCGCTCATCAACGGTGAGGGAAAAACAGACTGGTCAGCAGAATACGACGCCTGGGGGAATGTGCTCAGTGAAAATAACCCGCACAATCTGGAACAACACCTGCGCCTGCCGGGCCAGCAGTATGATGAAGAAACCGGGCTGCACTATAACCGTCACCGTTATTACGACCCGCGTCAGGGACGGTATATCACGCAGGATCCGATTGGGTTGATGGGAGGATGGAATTTGTATGCGTATCCTTTAAATCCCATTAGCTGGATTGATTCACTTGGGCTTGCATCTAAATATGGTCACTTAAAGAATGGTGGTTATGGAGCGAGACCTACCCCACCACCAAAGCCCAACCCGAGTAAACTGCCTGGCATAGCGGAAAAATTAATGCCGAAATATTCTATTGACCAGGCCAGCAGCGAGCCCAATGTTTTCAAAACATTTTTCACAGCATTCAGCCCTTACGACTACACACCGTATTGTAAAAAGTGGGTGAAACCAAATCTGACCTGTACACAGTGGGATGATCCCAACTATCCAGGGATGGATACAAAAACAGCACGCGACTACCTGTCAAAGGAGGAGTGGCCAATAGATAAATTGCCTGCGGGATATACCTGTGCAGAGCCTTATTTATTCCCAGACCTTGATGACCCCGGAGGACCAGCAACGGCAGGGATAGATGATTTGTCTGAGTTATTTATTAAAGGAATGCAGAGAACAGGAAGAGGAGTAAGGAAATGAAACGCGTTATATTATTGCTGACAGCCCTCATTAATTTTGATTTGCAAGCGTCTTGTGAAATACAGCCTGAAAATCAAGTTTGCCTTACCATGTTTACTAAGAGCAGCATTGCTTCCTCATTTCCCGTTTTAAACGTTAAACCGGTATGGAAATGGTATCAGCGTGAAGATATAGGAGAATACTATTGGCAAACAGAACTGGGTACATGTAAAAATAATAAATTTATGCCAAATAGCGCCAGGATACTAATTCGCCTTGGGTCGCTACGTATTAACGAAACTCCTCCAGCCGAAGGAGCCTTACAGGATTTGCTGGACGCCGCCGATAAAATAGCTTTTTTCGATAACAGGTCTATTAATAAGGATGTGATGAGCCATATAAGAGGGGCATTTGTACAAAAAAAGAGCAGCGACCCGGCACAGTTGCTGGCAATCCTTGATAATTCAATCATGGTAAAATACTTCAAAGCGGAGAAGTCAACTTATGCCCGCATGACAGCACATCTTCCTGAGAAAAATGAGTCTTACGAATGTGTAACGGAAATACAATATGGCGTGCTTCGTAGTGAAAGAAAATAAAATATATAACTGAGGAAATATACGTTAGACGCAGATGTTGCGGCTGGAAGGCGAACTGCGAAGCGGCAACCTCAGCGAACAGAGTCAGCAGTGGCTGGCACAGTGTGGTCTGACGGCAGAGCGGATGCAGAACCAGCTCGAACCGGTGCACACCCCGCAGCGCACTGTCCACCTGTACCACTGCGACCACCGCGGGCTGCCGCTGGCGCTCATCAACGGTGAGGAAAAAACAGACTGGTCAGCGGACTATGACGCCTGGGGGAAGGTGCTCAGTGAAAATAACCCGCATCATCTGGTACAACACCTGCGCCTGCCGGGCCAGCAGTATGACGAAGAAACCGGCCTGCATTACAACCGACACCGTTATTACGACCCCCATCAGAGGCGGTATATCACGCAGGATCCGATTGGGCTGGCGGGGGGGATGGAATTTGTACACGTATCCGCTGGACCCGGTTATGGGGGTGGATCCGCTGGGGTTGTGGGCTTTTGCTATTCCAGCCATACTTGAAGGAATTAACTGGTTATTCTGGGGAAGTGCGGCAGCAGGTGGTGCTGTTTTAGCTACATCTGGGGATTCGGAGCAGTCCAAAACAAATACAGAAAGCCTAACGAAATGTGAGGAGAAAAAAACATGTCCACCATGTATTCCCCCTACAGGAACTATTTGTGTCGGCTCAATTCATACTGAGCATGATCATAAAGGTAAAAAACCACATTTTCACACCTATAAGATGAATCAGAATCCCAAAAACTGTGAATGTAACTGGAATAAAAGAAAAAAAGATGAGCATACTTTAAACTCTCAACCGCCAGGAATTCAACCCTGTATAGCCTATGGGTATAAGGTGTAAAGATGGATGAATTAACTAACTACATATTGCTAGGCTTTGATGTTCGCCTGAATACAGATAGAATAAGAAGTGTAGATATTCTTGTTTGGCCACAAGCAGAAGATGTTATAAATAAACTATACAATCTGGGCTGTAAAGAAAATTTACTTCAACTCCTGGATTGTAGAGAGGATGAAATAGAAAGAGTAGTCGATAAAAATTCAATAGCTGTAGCTATTGCTGTTTCATCCGAAGGGTTAAAGAAAATGGAAGAAGTACTTTTTCACGATATGATAGAATCTCCTGGATCTCCAGTCTATCTACTGAACAGAGGATGGGAGTTTGCTGGTTATGATATCGCTGATGGAAATGGTTATTTCTCAATATTTGGGATTGATTCCTTATCACCTAAAATGAACATTCCTACTAATCTTTTCTCTCTGAAAAAAGATGCCGATTTTTTTATAGAGCCTGCCTCTGAACTATATCCAGAGCATATACCCTTTGTAAACTTTGCGGTTTTTACATACACAAATAGATAGTGTTTCGATAATAACCAGTGGCTTGTCAGGTTCAGATTAGTGCCGGAGCAGATGGAGGGACAATTGGAACTGACGTATGGGTCCCAAAGGAAATCATTCTGGCCCTCACGGTCTGCCGCTGGCGCTGGCGAAGCGGGACAGCAGTGTGATGAGGAAACAGGGCTGTATTATAACCGGCACCGGTATTATGACTGCAGTATGGTAAGTGATTTCTCAACTGAAATTGTGTTGTTCTTAGGCAAGTTAAAACTAACATTAAATCTAATAAGATAACGCCACTCCCGAAGTCATTTAATATTAAAAAATATTTTATGATCATCAATGCAATGGTACATTATAAAAAACATCCCTAAAAAAACTAAAAAGAAAAAGCACATTACCTTCTCGCCGTTAAAGACAATCAAGGTAAATTGTATAATACCTTTTAGGCAAATTTCCCAGTGAAATTAGTTTCAGGGCATTGCTAAGCGCATGTTACATAGAGGATCTGCTCGCAGCCTGCATCGCGCCTGGATTTCGCAGAGAAAAAAAAATTTTAATTCATGATCTTGCCCTACTGACTGCCGTTCCTATTGGTCCATGCTAAAACGCGATGAATCTTAAAAAGCCTCACCCAACCCGGTGAGGCTTTCTCTTGCACTCCCCTGCTCGGCCCCCTATCCTCTGCCGGTATGAAAACCACCCGTCTCCCCATCGCCACTCAGCAGGCCGTTATGCGTAGCCTGCGGGAAAAACTCGCCCTCGCAAACCATAAGCTGGAACGCAACTATCCTGAACCGAAGCTGCTTTACCAACAACGCGGCACGGCGGCGGGTACCGCCTGGCTCAATAGCTGGGAAATTCGCCTTAATCCGGTGCTTTTGCTGGAAAACGAGCAGGCATTTATCGATGAAGTCGTGCCGCATGAGCTGGCGCATCTGCTGGTGTGGAAGCATTTTGGTCGTGTCCCGCCCCACGGTAAAGCGTGGAAATGGATGATGGAGAGCGTGCTCGGCGTGCCCGCCAGGCGCACGCATCAGTTCGAGCTTGAGTCCGTTCAGCGCAATACGTTCCCGTATAAGTGCAAATGCCAACAGCACCAGTTAACCGTCCGCCGACATAACCGTGTGGTCCGTGGTGAAACGACTTATCGCTGCGTGCACTGCGGTGAAACCCTGGTGCCGGAGTGCTAATTACAAGAACCATTAAGAACGTTTTGTGCACCAACTGATTGCATCCCGGAACCGCTTCCGCTACGTTGCGCACTTCATTTGACAGGGAGTGCACCATGTTCCGTATCATCTTCTCTTTATTGTGGGTTCTTGTGGCCGTGCCAGCCTTTGCCGAGGGTATTAACAGCTTTTCTCAGGCCAAAGCGGCGGGCGTTAAAGTGAATGCAGACGTACCCGGCGATTTTTACTGCGGCTGTAAAATCAACTGGCAGGGCAAAAAAGGGGTCGTTGACCTGGCCTCCTGCGGCTATCAGGTGCGTAAAAATGAAAACCGCGCCAGCCGTATTGAGTGGGAGCATGTGGTTCCCGCCTGGCAGTTTGGTCATCAGCGCCAGTGCTGGCAGGACGGTGGGCGTAAGAACTGCGCCAAAGATCCGGTCTATCGCAAAATAGAAAGCGATATGCACAACCTGCAACCGGCGGTGGGTGAAGTGAATGCCGATCGCGGCAACTTTATGTACAGCCAGTGGAACGGCGGTGAAGGGCAATATGGTCGCTGCGAAATGAAGGTCGACTTCAAGGCTAAACTGGCCGAACCGCCTGCCCGCGCTCGTGGTGCAATTGCCCGCATCTACTTCTATATGCGCGATCAGTATCAGCTCACGCTCTCTCGTCAGCAGGCCCAGCTCTTTACCGCCTGGGATAAACTCTACCCGGTGACCGACTGGGAGTGCACCCGTGATGCGCGCATTGCCAACGTCCAGGGCAACCACAACCCGTACGTGCAGCGCGCTTGCATGGCGCGAAAGAGCTAACCTACACTAGCGGCAATTGTTAATCTGGTGCCGCCCTCCCCCTGAAGGCGGGGGGCACGGTCGCGCTACGGGTGAGAAGAAAGCACACCCCATTTCATACGGAACACTGAACTATGCGTATTCCCCGCATCTATCACCCTGAACCTGTTCAGACAGGCGCTGAAATCGCCCTTGACGACGACGCCGCAAACCACGTGGGCCGCGTCCTGCGCATGGTTCAGGGGCAGTCTCTCCAGCTGTTTGATGGCTCAAACCAGGTGTTTGACGCACAAATCCTCCGTGCCGATAAAAAAAAACGTTATCGTTAAAATCAGTCACGGTGAAGTCGACGATCGGGAATCGCCGCTGCATATTCACCTGGGGCAGGTCATGTCCAGGGGTGAAAAAATGGAATTCACTATCCAGAAATCGATCGAACTGGGTGTAAGCCTCATTACGCCACTTTTTTCCGAGCGATGTGGCGTTAAACTGGATGCCGAGCGCCTGAATAAGAAGCTCGGGCAGTGGCAGAAAATTGCCATTGCCGCCTGTGAACAGTGTGGTCGTAACCGGGTGCCGGAAATTCGCCCGGCAATGGATCTCGAAGCCTGGTGTGCAGAAGAGGAAAACGGCCTTAAGCTTAACCTTCATCCTCGCGCCAGCCAGAGCATTAATACGCTGCCGTTACCGGTTGAGCGTGTACGCTTGTTGATTGGCCCGGAAGGCGGTCTGACCGCCGATGAGATTGCCATGACCGCACGTTACCAGTTTACTGATATTCTGTTGGGACCCCGCGTATTGCGCACTGAGACAACGGCCCTGACCGCCATCACCGCCCTGCAGGTACGTTTTGGCGATTTAGGTTAAACGGAGAAGCATAATGATTAAGCTCGGCATCGTGATGGACCCCATCGCGCAGATTAATATCAAAAAAGACTCCAGCTTTGCCATGCTGCTCGAAGCGCAGCGTCGCGGCTATGAACTGCACTACATGGAAATGGCAGATCTTTACCTTATCAATGGTGAAGCCCGTGCCCGTACCCGTCTGCTTAGCGTCGAGCAAAATTACGACAAATGGTACGACTTTAGTAGCGAGCAGGAGATTGAGCTCGCCTCGCTGGATGTCGTGCTGATGCGCAAAGACCCGCCGTTTGATACCGAATTTATCTACGCGACTTACATCCTTGAGCGCGCCGAAGAGAAAGGCACGCTGATCGTTAACAAACCGCAGAGCCTGCGCGACTGTAACGAAAAACTCTTCACCGCCTGGTTCCCTGAGCTGACGCCTGAAACCCTGGTCACGCGAAATAAAGCGCAGCTTAAGGCTTTCTGGCAAAAACATACCGATATCATCCTCAAACCGCTGGATGGTATGGGCGGTACCTCTATCTTCCGCGTGAAAGAGGGCGATCCTAACCTCGGCGTGATCGCTGAAACCCTGACCGAACTCGGCACCCGTTACTGTATGGCGCAAAACTACCTGCCAGCCATCAAAGACGGCGACAAACGCGTGTTAGTGGTCGATGGTGAGCCAGTACCGTACTGCCTGGCGCGCATCCCACAGGGCGGCGAAACACGTGGCAATCTGGCAGCCGGTGGCCGCGGTGAGCCGCGCCCCTTGACCGAGAGCGACTGGGCAATTGCCCGCCGTGTTGCACCGACGCTTAAAGCCAAAGGGCTGATTTTCGTGGGTCTGGATATCATTGGCGACCGTCTGACGGAGATTAACGTCACCAGTCCAACCTGCATTCGTGAAATCGAAGCGGAGTTCCCTGTCTCCATCACCGGTATGTTGATGGATGCCATTGAAGCGCGTCTGGCCAAATAATGATTAGGTGCATAACACGCTAAGCTATACCCTGAATAATTCGTCTTGCTGGCAGGCGGTAAGGCAGTGACAACTTCGTCAGATACGAATTTGAACCGCCAGAGGCTGCCGTGGTGAGGCCCTTAAACTCTCAGCCGCGTACTCTGGTAAGCGGCTGAGGTGAGCAAGGCGGGCCAACGCACCGGCAACGTGAAGTAGGACGGGTATATCGCATCCCCTTAAGTCTGGCAGTGACAGCGTGTTGCTTTCCCCGCATACTGGACTGCCGCTTTTTTGAACCAGGAAACAGAACCTCTGACAATGAATTTACAGCATCACTTTCTGATTGCCATGCCTGCTCTCCAGGATCCGCTGTTTCGCCGTTCCGTGGTTTACATCTGCGAATACAACGACGATGGAGCAATGGGGCTTATCATCAATAAACCTCTGGAAAACCTGAAAGTTGAAGGGGTTCTGGACAAACTAAAAATTCACCCGGAGGAGCGCGATCCGGCGATCCGTCTGGATAAACCCGTGCTGTTAGGTGGGCCGCTGGCGGAAGACCGCGGCTTTATACTGCACACGCCGCCGAACAACTTCTCCTCCAGCATCCGCGTGTCTGATAACACCATCATCACCACATCCCGTGATGTACTGGAGACGATGGGCACCGCCAGTCAGCCAAAAGAGGTGCTGGTCGCTCTCGGTTATTCTTCCTGGGAGAAGGGTCAGCTTGAGCAGGAAATTCTCGATAATGCCTGGCTGACGGCCCCGGCAGATTTGAACATTTTGTTTAAAACGCCCATTGCCGAGCGCTGGCGTGAAGCGGCGAAGCTCATCGGGATTGATATTCTGACCATGCCCGGCGTGGCAGGACATGCCTGATGAGTGGCACCTTACTGGCATTTGACTTCGGAACAAAGAGTATTGGCGTTGCTATCGGACAGCGCATTACCGGGACTGCGCGTCCGCTTAGTGCGCTGAAAGCCCAGGACGGCACGCCGGACTGGAATCTCATCGAAAAATTGATAAAAGAGTGGCAGCCGGAAGCGGTGATCGTCGGGCTCCCCTTAAACATGGACGGCACGGAGCAACCGCTTACCGCGCGTGCCCGTAAGTTTGCCAACCGTATTCATGGTCGTTTCGGCGTGACGGTTACCCTGCATGACGAGCGTCTGAGCACCGTTGAAGCCCGTGCGGGGCTGTTCGAACATGGCGGTTTTCGTGCCCTTAACAAAGGCAGCATTGATTCTGCCTCTGCGGTTATTATTCTCGAAAGCTATTTCGAACAGCACCTCTGACAGAACGGGCTGAGCACGCTTCAGCCCTTCTCTTCTCCTCACAACAGCAGCCATGCTCCCTCGATCGCCCTCACAGTTTTGAGGCGACTTTTTTGCATTCCGCTAATTGTTTCTATAAAAGAAACATAAGAAAGAAATTATGGCTGTTGCGTCAGTCGTCGTGCAAGGGTGTGAAGTTCGCTCAGTCGCTCATCGACGACCGTCGCATCGACCTGCCACATTCCGGCAAACGCCAGCGCGGCGGAGTGTGCGCCGAGAGGTTTTGCCATTGAGACTTCGCCGTCGTCGTGATGCCAGACCACGCGCCCTTCGGCCCGCTGTTGGGCAACATGCGGGGCCAGTTGCTGCCACTGTTCCGCAGTGAACCGCTTTTGCAGCGTCTCATCGGTTTCGGCGGCGAGCAGCGCCATACCGATAACCGATTGCCATGCAGGCAACATATGGAAGCCCGCCAGTGCCTGAGTGACCTGAGTACCGGGTTCAGAGTGATAAATGTAGATAACCTGATCCTCCCAGAGTACGCCCATCGCTACTACGATGTCTTTGGGGGCGTAAGTTTCCAGAAGTGGCAGGGCCTGGGAAAAGAGTGAAGAACCGCGAATGGCCTGGGCTGCCAGCGCGTGAATACCCGGCCCCGGCAGGTAGCGACGTTGTTCATCCTGCATGGTCAGCCCTATAGAAGCCATGGTCATCAGCAAACGGTTCACACGTGTCGTGTTGATGCCCATCAGTCTTGCCAGCTCGCGACAGCCAATCGCGCGGCCGCTGGAGACAAGGTACTGCAGGCAGCGAATTCCATCTATCAGGCTTTGGTTCGGTTGTGAGGACATACAGGCTTATCTCGCAGGTGACATTAAGCGTCGATTTTACCGACAGTAAAGAAGGATACAAGGCATGAACATCTATCCGCAAACCGGGACGAGAACCTTTCCGTCACTGCAGTCAAAGGCCGACCTGCTGGTCGCGGGAGGAGGACTGGCCGGGCTATGTGCCGCCCTTGCTGCCGCACGGGATGGGTTGCAGGTGATACTCGTACAGGACAGACCCGTTCTGGGGGGGAATGCCTCAAGCGAAGTGCGCCTGTGGGCTAACGGCGCCACCTCTCATATGGGGAACAATAACCGCTGGGCGCGCGAAGGCGGCATCATGGGTGAGATCCTGGAGGAGAACCTCTGGCGGAATAAAGAGGGTAACCCGGTGATGTTCGATCTGGTGCTGCTCGATCTTGCCAGAAGCCAGCCGGGCCTGACGCTGCTGCTTAACACCACCATTTACGCGCTGGAAAAAACGCAAAATGCCATCACGCAGGTGAGTGCATTTAACGCCATCAATGAGACGTTTTATACCATTGCTGCCGACCAGTTTTGCGATGCGACGGGCGATGGCGTGCTCGGTTTTCTGGCGGGAGCCGAATACCGCGACGGAGCAGAAGAGGTCGATGAGCTGGGAGAGAAAATGGCTCCCGGTGATAACTTCGGCCATAAGCTGGGTCACTCTATTTATTTCTACACCAAACAGACTTCAGGCCCGGTAAATTTCGTCCCACCCTCTTTTGCCCTGCAGGACATCACCACCATTCCCCGCTATAAGCGTCTGACGTCCACGCTCAACGGTTGCGATCTGTGGTGGCTGGAATGGGGCGGACGCCTGGACACCGTGCACGCGAGCGAAGAGATCAAATGGGAGTTGTGGAAAATCGTCTGGGGTGTCTGGGACTACATTAAAAACTCCGGCGACTTTCCGGAAGCCGCTAACATGACCATTGAATGGGTCGGCATGATACCCGGTAAACGCGAAAGCCGACGTTTCGTTGGAGAGCATCTGTTGTGCCAGCAGGATATCATTGAACAACGCGACCACTACGATGCCGTAGCCTACGGAGGCTGGTCGATTGACCTGCACCCCGCCGATGGCGTTTACAGCACCCACGACGGCTGTCGCCAGTTTCACAGCAAAGGCACTTACACCATCCCTTTGCGCAGTCTCTACAGCCGCTCTCTGGATAATCTCTTCCTGACAGGCCGGCTCATTTCTGCCTCCCACGTCGCTTTTGGCAGTGCACGCGTGATGTGCACCTGCGGCCTGCTGGGTGAAGTGGTCGGTCGCGCCGCCGCGCTCTGTAAAATCCACCAGCTCACCCCGGCGCAGCTGGCAGAGCGCGACCAGGTAAAATTATTACAACAGCAGTTGCAGGCCAGCGGCTGTTACATTCCCCGTCAGTGGCTGGATGACCCGGCGCAAGGCGCTACGGTGAGCGCCAGCAGTGAATATGCCCTCACCTCGCTTTTGCCCAGTGGCAACTGGCATTCGCTGAGCGAGCGAATGGCGGTTTTACTGCCGGTAAAAGCGGGCGAGTCGCTGGGCGAAATCAGTGTGCGCCTGCGTTCGCCTTCGCACCAGCCGCTTACCCTCTCTCTGCTGGGTAGTGCCCGTAGCGGGAACTTCACCCCCGATTATCAGTACGACAGCTGCACCCTCGACGTGGATGGCGAGCAGAACTACAGGTTTAGGTTCGCCTGGCAAAGCGATCGTGACCAGTACGTTTTCCTCGCCTTTGACGCCTGCGAAAAGGTGGAGATCGCGCTGACAGATACCCAACTGCCCGGCATTATGACGGTGTTCAACAGCCTGAACGCCCGCGTCGCTAAACACACCCGCCAGGTTGCAGATGGTGATTACGGCGTCGATGAGTTCGATTTCTGGCTGCCGCGCCGTCGCCCGCATCAGGTGATGCCTGCACTCACTTTTAGCCAGCCATTAACCGTTTTTCGGGCGGAGAATGTTCTAAACGGTCGCCTGCGCCCGGAACAGCAAACCAATGCCTGGGTACCTGCTGCGGATGACCCGCACCCGACGTTGCGCTGGCAGTGGAGTGAAGCTATCCCCTTCTCAGCGCTGACGCTTATTCAGGACAACGATTTCGATAACGCGATGGAAACGGTGCAGATGGGCCATCACCAGGCAGTGACTCCGCACTGCATCACCCATTATCGACTCTGGGCTGACGACAGGTTACTTGCAGAAGTGACCAGCAATCACCATTCCGTCTGCGGGCACCGCTTGCCTGAGCCTGTTACCGCGCACGAAGTGCGCCTGGAGATCCTCGCCACCGCGGGTGCGCTCCCCGCCGTCTATTCGCTGAACATCCGTTAAAGCCAGCCCTGGGCCTGCCGCTGTTGCAGACTCTGGGCAAAGGTCTGCATACCGGCCTGCTGCCCGGTTTGCAGCAGGCCGGGTAGCTGGTGGGTTTTTCCCTCACGGATGAGGTTCGCCACCGCCGGAGTATTAATCAGTAATTCAAACAGCGCCACACGACCGCCCTGCTTGTCCGCCTCCAGCCGCTGTGCCAGCACCCCCTGCAAACTGCCGGCAAGCTGGCTGCGTACCGGGTCTTTCTCCTGGGCGGGAAAGGTATCCACAAGGCGCTCTATAGCCTGATGGGCACCCCGGGTATGCAGCGTTGCCAGCACCAGGTGCCCGGTTTCTGCCGCCGTCAGCGCCAGACGAATGGTTTCGCTGTCGCGCAGTTCCCCCAGCAAAATGACATCCGGGTCCTCACGCAGCGCGGCCCGCAAACCTGCTGCGAAAGAGATACAGTGAGGGCCAATCTCCCGCTGCTGGATCAAACAGCGCTCGCTGGAGTGAATAAACTCCACCGGATCCTCGAGCGTCAGAATATGGCCGTCGAGTTGATGATTAAGATGGCTGACCATCGCCGAGAGCGTCGTCGATTTGCCGCTACCCGTCGCACCGGTCACCAGAATCAGTCCATTCTCCCGCGCCAGCAGGTCGGGTAACAGTGGCGGTGCATCGAGGTCGGCCAGCGTCGGGCAACGGGTCGGCAGCAGTCGCAAGGCCAGAGATAGCCCCCTCTCATGGCGAAATGCGCTGGCGCGCAGCCGCTGCTGGTTTTGGGTAGTGAGCGCAAAATCCGCCTGGCCCTCATGCAGCAACTGGCGCTGCTGGCTCTCGCTTAAGCACTGACTCAGCAAGGCGTTGATATCGGGAGAGTCAAAGGGGGCTATCTCAAGCCTTCCCTGCCTGCGCCAGCGCGGCGCGTGACGATCGCACAGGTGTAGATCCGAGACATTATGCTTTACACTAAGCTCCACGATTTTTTCCATATCCATAAAGCCATCCTGGGACTATGAACGATATAGCGCATAACCTGGCACAGGTCCGGGCCAAAATCTCAGCCGCGGCAACAGCTTGCGGCCGTGATCCAGAAGAAATTACGTTGCTTGCGGTCAGTAAAACCAAACCTGCGAGCGCCGTCGCAGAAGCATTTGAGGCAGGCCATCGGGCGTTTGGTGAGAACTACGTGCAGGAAGGCGTTGATAAAATCCTTCATTTTCGCGAACAGGGCGTGAAAGGTCTGCAATGGCACTTTATTGGCCCGCTGCAATCCAACAAAAGCCGCCTGGTGGCGGAACATTTTGACTGGTGCCATACCGTTGACCGGCTCAAAATTGCCACCCGTTTAAGCGAACAGCGCCCGGCCTCGATGCCGCCGCTGAACGTGCTCATTCAGGTCAACATCAGCGACGAGCAGAGTAAATCCGGCATTACGCCAGAGGAACTGGAAGCGCTGGCAGCCCAGGTGGTGGAACTGCCGGGCATACGGTTACGCGGGCTAATGGCGATCCCCGCCCCGGAAACCGATTACGAACGTCAGTTAGCCGTGGCGCGTCAAATGGCTGTCGCATTTGACGCGCTTAAGGTACGTTACCCTGGCGTAGATACCCTTTCTTTAGGGATGTCTGACGATATGGAAGCCGCGATTGCGGCCGGAAGCACCCTTGTGCGCATCGGAACCGCCATTTTTGGCGCGCGCGATTACACAAAAAACTAAGGAAACCTGAGGAACGCCATGAATACGTTGTCCACACTCCTTTCACTGCTCATCCAGGCTTACACCATGGTACTGCTGCTGCGTATCTGGATGCAGTGGGCGCGCTGTGATTTCTACAATCCCTTTTCGCAGTTTATTGTGAAGATAACCCAGCCGATTGTTGGCCCGCTGCGCCGCGTGCTTCCTTCTATGGGGCCAATAGACAGCGCATCACTGCTGATCGCGCTGGTGCTCTGCGTCATTAAGGTATTTTTAAACCCCTATGTCACTATGGACGGCGTGTTTATCGTACTGGCCGCGCTGCTCATCATCCTCAAAACCGTCGGCTCGCTGATTTTCTGGGTACTGCTGGCGATGGCGATCATGAGCTGGGTAAGCCAGGGGCGTAGCCCGGTTGAGTACGTGCTGCTGCAACTGACCGAACCACTGCTGCGTCCGATTCGTCGTCTGCTGCCGTCGATGGGCGGCATTGATTTCTCACCGATGATCCTCGTGCTGCTGATGTATGTCATCAACATGGGCGTGATGGAGTTTCTGGCCAACACTATCGTGCCGCTGGCCTACATCTGGAGCTGGGCGTGAGTGCTGTCACTTCTGGTGACGACGGGCTGGTACTGCGGCTGTATATACAGCCAAAGGCCAGCCGTGACACGATTGTTGGGCTGCATGGCGACGAGTTGAAAGTCGCCATCACCGCCCCGCCGGTGGATGGGCAGGCTAATGCGCATCTGGTGAAATATCTTGCGAAACAGTTTCGGGTAGCTAAAAACCAGGTGCTGATTGAAAAAGGCGAACTGGGCCGCCATAAACAGGTCAAAATTACCCATCCGCAACAGATTCCTTCGGCCATTACGGCCCTGATTAAGTAGGACCCATTATGCAAAAAGTTGTTCTCGCCACCGGTAATGCCGGTAAAGTGCGCGAGCTTGCCTCGCTGCTGAGTGATTTCGGTCTGGATATTGTCGCGCAAACTGAACTGGGCGTGGATTCGGCCGACGAGACCGGGCTGACGTTTATTGAAAACGCCATTTTAAAAGCGCGCCATGCCGCTAAGGTGACCGGCCTGCCAGCCATTGCCGATGATTCCGGGCTGGCCGTTGATGCGCTGGGGGGCGCACCGGGGATCTACTCCGCGCGTTACTCTGGTGTGGACGCCACTGACGAAGCCAATCTGCAAAAACTGCTCATCACCCTGGAGGCGGTGCCGGATGACAAACGTCAGGCTCAGTTCCACTGCGTGCTGGTCTATATGCGCCATGCCGACGACCCGACCCCGCTGGTTTGCCACGGCAGTTGGCCTGGCGTGATTACGCGCGCACCTGCTGGCCAGGGCGGGTTTGGTTACGATCCGATTTTCTATGTTCCGACGGAGGGTAAAACCGCCGCCGAGCTGACTCGCGAAGAGAAGAGCGCCATCTCCCACCGTGGGCAGGCGTTGAAACTGTTACTGGAAGCATTACGTAATGGCTAAGTTGCCACCTCTGAGTCTTTATATTCACATTCCGTGGTGCGTGCAGAAATGCCCCTACTGCGATTTCAATTCCCATGCGCTTAAAGGCGAGGTGCCGCACGACGATTACGTGCAGCATCTGCTTGCCGATCTTGATATCGATGTCCCTTACGCGCAGGGGCGTGAAGTAAAGACCATCTTTATTGGTGGCGGTACGCCGAGCCTGCTCTCCGGCCCGGCGATGCAGACGCTGCTGGACGGCGTGCGTGCGCGCCTGAACCTGGCAGCGGATGCGGAAATTACGATGGAAGCCAACCCCGGAACCGTCGAAGCGGACCGCTTTGTCGATTACCAGCGGGCCGGGGTCAACCGCATCTCCATCGGCGTGCAAAGCTTTAGCGAACAAAAGTTGCAGAAGCTGGGGCGCATTCACGGTCCGGATGAAGCAAAGCGTGCCGCACACCTGGCGACGGGCCTGGGTCTGCGCAGTTTTAACCTGGATTTGATGCACGGCCTGCCGGATCAGTCACTGGAAGAAGCGCTGGATGATTTGCGCCAGGCCATTGCACTGAACCCGCCGCACCTCTCCTGGTACCAGTTAACTATTGAACCTAACACCCTGTTTGGTTCGCGCCCACCCGTGCTGCCGGACGACGATGCCTTATGGGATATCTTCGAGCGTGGTCACCAGTTGCTGACCGCCGCCGGTTATCAGCAGTACGAGACCTCGGCCTATGCGAAACCGGGTTACCAGTGCCAGCATAACCTTAACTACTGGCGCTTTGGTGACTATCTCGGCATCGGCTGCGGCGCGCACGGCAAAGTCACCTTCCCGGACGGACGTATATTGCGCACGGCGAAAACGCGCCATCCGCGCGGTTATATGCAGGGGCGCTATCTGGAACGTCAGCACGACGTAGAGGCTGCAGATAAACCGTTCGAGTTCTTTATGAACCGCTTCCGTTTGCTGGAGGCCGCACCGCGTGAAGAGTTCACTCTGTTCACGGGGCTGGACGAAAGCGTGATTCGCCCGCAGCTTGATGAGGCGCTGGCAAAAGGCTACCTCACCGAGTGCGATAAATACTGGCAAATCACCGAACACGGTAAGCTGTTCCTCAACTCCCTGCTGGAGCTGTTCCTCGCCGAAGAGTCCTGAAGCCTGCTCCAGGTTTTTGCCTCCCGTTCAGCACGCTGTGGATAGAGCTGGCAGAGTGGCGGGATGGAAATCATACGCTCACATGCAAAGCAGCTCAGGCGCGAACTGACACAAGAAGAACGACGGCTTTGGTATCTGTTACGCAGCCGTCGGTTTTCTCGTTACAAGTTTCGTCGCCAACACCCCGTTGGTCATTACATCCTTGATTTCGCTTTCTGCGAAGCGCGACTTGCCATTGAACTGGATGGTGGTCAGCATGATGAAAGGCACGAATATGATGTTCAGCGAACGGTCTGGTTGAACCAAAAAGGCTGGCACATCATTCGTTTCTGGAATAATGAATTCAGGGGAAATGAAGAGGCCGTGCTGGAGAAGATATTTGAGGTGCTGCAAACGCTGTTACCCTCACCCCGGCCCTCTCCCTGAAAGGGAGAGGGAGAAAAGCCGCACTCGCCTCGCTCTGTGCCCGGGCCTGCCTGGAGAGAGAGGGAAACGGCACCTCGAGCAGCCCCCTCGCCTTTTAGGGAGAGGGGGAAAGCGGCACTACTGCCTGACACGCCTCGATCGGTCCCCTCGCCTTTTGGGGAGAGGCGGAAAGCGGCACTACTGCCTGACACGCCTCGATCGGTCCCCTCGCCCCTTTGGGGAGAGGGTTAGGGTGAGGGGAAGAGACAGCGCAAAACTTTATTTCAGCCCTTTAACCAGCGCCTTACGGCTCTCTTCCAGTGACACGACACGGCTACAGACATCCTTACCGAACTGCTGGAAATCGGCTTCCTGATTTTTCCACTCGTTCTGAATGGCAGTCTGCAAACCGCCGAGGCTACCCAGCACGCTCTGGAGCGGGTTACCGCCGCCTTTGAGCACCGCTTTGGCCCCCATCTCATTGATGCTGTCCTGCAAAATGCCGCCCATCGCCTGGTTTACCAGCTGCTGGCCGTTGGCCTGTACTTCATCAATGGCCTTGTAGTGGAACGTCAGGCCATCGCTGCGCCGCTCGATAATCTTGTTCATCTGTTCTTTAAGTTGCGCATCAAGCTTCGTCAGACGGCCGCGCATACTGCTGCTTTCACCCACTTCTTTGACGATGATGTTGTCGAGCGCAATACGGCCTTTTTCCACCCGAGCGCGCGCCCCCTCATCGATCCAGGGCAGTGCGGTACGCAATTCTGACTGATAGTCTTTCGCCTGCTCACGTTGCGCGGCGCTGAGCGAGTATTGTTTGCCGTTAAACATGACGTTGCCGTCCGGCGTCAGCACGAGATTGCCATTTTCACCCTTTACCTGGACGGTCTGGGGACTTAACACCACGTCATCACGAGGGTTAACGCTACACTTGTATTCCGCATTCGCAGCGAAAGTCGTCACCGTAAGTACCACCGCCAGTAGCGTTTTGCGCATCATTTCCACTCCTGTAGAGACAAAACGGGCCGGCAATTGCCGACCCTGATAACAACTTAGTCCCACCAAATATCGAAAAGTTCGCTGACGCTCACCTCTTCGAGTTTGTGGTCTTCAAGCCACTTACGCACAACCGCCTGATGCTCTGCGGTGCACTTGCCTATTTCCTGCTTACAAATCAGACCTTCCCACGCCAGATAGCCGCTGCCGCCAAAAGTCAGTTTTTGCGACTCCACAGCTTCAGCAATAAAGGCATCAACGACGTTGTCGATCTCTTCTTCAGTGGTGCCTTCCGGGAAACGCCAGTTAACGGAAAAACCAATTTCCTGGAATTCTTCGATGTGCATCTTCTTGCGAAGACGACGACTGCGGTTCGTTGCCATTATTTTACCCTCTCGAACATTAAGTCCCATACGCCGTGACCAAGACGATGGCCACGTTGTTCAAATTTGGTGACCGGGCGCGAATCCGGGCGCGGTACGTAATTTTGCGTGGCAGACTGGTTCTGATAGCCATCGATTGAGGACATCACTTCCAGCATGTGTTCAGCATAGGCCTCCCAGTCGGTTGCCATATGGAAGACACCGCCCAGTTTTAATTTGCTTTTCACCAGCTCAGCAAAAGGTACCTGAACAATACGGCGCTTATTATGACGCGCTTTATGCCAGGGGTCAGGGAAAAAGAGCTGCACCATGTTCAGTGAATTGTCAGGAATCATTTTATGCAGTACTTCCACCGCGTCGTGGCACATTACACGCAGGTTTTCGACCCCCTCTTCATGCGCGGATGAGAGACAAGCCCCCACGCCCGGAGAGTGGACTTCAATACCGAGGAAGTTCTGATGAGGGCGGATTTTCGCCATCTCGACCAGTGAGGCCCCCATTCCAAAACCAATCTCCAGCGTCACCGGCCCGGTGTTGCCAAACAGGGCAGCAAAATCCAGCGGCTGCTCAGCAAACTCAACGCCCATCACCGGCCAGTAGTTATCCAGCGCATGCTGTTGACCTTTGGTCAGGCGGCCCTGGCGGCGGACAAAGCTACGGATACGGCGCAGCGGGCGGCCGTTTTCATCAAATTCCGGTGAAATGACGTCGTTATTCATAAAAAAGTCTGCTCGTGAGAGTGTTCAGGAAACGGGCATTATCCAAAGTTAATTCCAGTATGCAAGCTGCAAGCACAGGAAAGTTCCGGTTTACACCCCGCTGGCGCTGTGCTGCAATCTGCCACCTTATTCAAGCGATGTTGGTGACCATGCAAGCGTCTCAATTTTCAGCCCAGGTTCTGGACTGGTACGATAAATACGGGCGCAAAACCCTGCCCTGGCAAATTGACAAGACGCCCTACAAAGTATGGCTGTCTGAAGTGATGTTGCAACAGACGCAGGTGACAACCGTTATCCCCTATTTCGAGCGCTTTATGGCGCGCTTCCCGACCGTGACCGCTCTGGCCGATGCACCGCTGGACGAAGTCCTGCATCTGTGGACCGGACTTGGCTACTACGCCCGCGCGCGCAACCTGCATAAGGCGGCAAAACAGGTGGCGGAAAAACATGGCGGCGAGTTTCCCGAGACCTTTGAGGAAGTAGAAGCGCTGCCGGGTGTCGGGCGCTCTACCGCCGGGGCGATTTTATCCCTTTCGCTCGGCAAACATTTTCCCATTCTCGATGGCAACGTGAAACGTGTGCTGGCCCGCTGTTATGCCGTTGACGGCTGGCCGGGCAAAAAAGAGGTTGAGAAACGGTTGTGGCGCATCGCTGAGGACGTCACCCCGGCAAAGGGCGTGGAGCGTTTCAATCAGGCGATGATGGATCTTGGGGCGATGGTCTGTACCCGATCCAAACCCAAATGTCAGCTCTGCCCGCTGCAGACCGGCTGTCTGGCTTATGCCAGTCACAGCTGGGCGAACTACCCGGGCAAAAAACCGAAGCAGACGCTGCCGGAGCGCACCGCTTATTTCCTGCTGATGCAGCAGGGTGAGCAGGTCTTTGTGCAGCAGCGACCGCCGGTGGGCCTGTGGGGCGGGTTGTACTGTTTCCCGCAGTTTGAAGATGAAGCCGCTTTACGGGACTGGCTGGCGCAACGTCAGATTAAGGCCGATACTCTCTGCCAACTTGTTGCGTTTCGCCATACGTTCAGCCATTTCCATCTGGATATTGTGCCTATGTGGCTAACCGTGTCCTCGGTCAGTTCATGCATGGATGAAGGAAGCGGTCTTTGGTATAACTTAGCGCAGCCGCAATCCGTCGGCCTGGCGGCCCCGGTGGAGCGCCTGTTGCAACAATTACGCGTCGGCGTGGCAGTGTAATGACACGCGGCCTACAGAGGATTTGTTATGAGTAGAACCATTTTTTGTACCTTCCTGCAACGTGACGCAGAAGGCCAGGACTTTCAGCTGTACCCCGGCGAGCTGGGTAAGCGCATTTTCAATGAGATCTCCAAAGAGGCATGGGGACAGTGGCAGAAAAAGCAGACCATGCTTATCAACGAAAAGAAGCTGAACATGATGAACGTTGAGCATCGCAAACTGCTTGAGCAGGAGATGGTCAACTACCTGTTCGAAGGGAAAGATGTGCATATCGAAGGCTATACGCCGGAAGATAAAAAATAAGAGCCTGGCCACACCTCACCCAGCCTGAGTGTGGCCCGCCTCAAGGGCCGGACAGCCCTTATGTGCAACCAACTGCATCCCCGGAATGATGAAAAAAATTTTAGCGCTTGCGATTATTGCGCCGTTGCTGATGTCGTGTTCCAGCTCCAATAAAAGTGGTGAAACTTACAATGAAGCCTGGGTTAAAGACACTAACGGTTTTGACATTCTTATGGGGCAGTTTGCCCACAACATCGAAAATTTATGGGGATTTAACGAAGTCCTGATTGCCGGCCCGAAAGACTACGTAAAATATACCGACCAGTATCAGACCCGTAGCCACATCAACTTTGATGAGGGTACGATCACCATTGAGACTATCGCCGGGACGGATCCGGCAAACCATCTGCGTCGGGCCATTATCACGACGCTCCTGATGGGCGACGATCCTGGCTCCATTGACCTTTACTCGGACGTTGATGACATCCAGATTTCCAAAGAACCGTTCCTGTACGGCCAGGTACTGGATAACACCGGGCAACCTATTCGCTGGGAAGGTCGCGCCACCCATTTTGCCGACTACCTGCTACAAAATCGCCTGAAGAGCCGCGCCAGCGGTCTGAAAATCATCTACAGCGTCACCATTAACCTGGTGCCGAACCACCTTGATAAACGTGCGCACAAATATGTGGGTATGGTGCGCCAGGCGTCACGCCGCTACGGGGTGGACGAAGCGCTGATTCTGGCCATTATGCAAACTGAGTCCTCCTTTAACCCGTATGCGGTAAGCCGTTCCGACGCGCTGGGCCTGATGCAGGTGGTGCAGCACAGCGCCGGGCGCGACGTCTTCCGCGCACAGGGCAAATCCGGTATGCCAAGCCGTAGCTTCCTCTTTGATCCTGAAAGCAACATTGATACCGGCACCGCCTATCTGGCGATGCTGAATAATATCTACCTTTCCGGTATCTCTAACCCGACCTCACGTCGCTATGCGGTGATCACTGCTTATAACGGTGGGGCAGGCAGCGTACTGCGCGTCTTCTCGGCAGATAAAGTGCAGGCCGCGAATATTATTAATACGATGTCGCCGGGTGATGTCTATTCAACCCTGACCAGCCGCCACCCGTCTGCGGAGTCCCGCCGCTACCTTTATAAAGTGAATACGGCGCAAAAAAGTTACCGTCGTAACTGAGTCAACGGCTTATCCTCTTTCGCCACTGGCGCGAAAGGGGATAAGCAATGCTTTTGGACGCAGGGTAGACGCCTCTCAAAATGTGACCAATATCACCGTATTTGACTGCAACCATACCAAGTTTGCATTTTTATGTCGGATGTAACAATTTCGCCTCAGCTTCGATGATAGAATCGCCACACATAACAACAGTAATTGTCTTAATTCCAACATCTATACCCCAACTAGGTCGAGTTGCAGGCAGGTGGTAACGCAGCGAATCCCCAAAAGCTTACTCTGGTAAGTGACTGAGGTGAGCGAGGACAAACTGGCGTAGCCCGTTTGAACAGCGCTTACGCTGGCCCCAAAGGGGCGAGGCCAAAAGCCGAGTAAAGCCAACGCACATGCAGCTTGAAGTATGACGGGTTTATCAGACTCCTTCGGTGAGGAAACTAACATGAATCTTAAGCTGCAGCTTAAAGTGATTATCTTCCTGCAGTTCTGCCTGTGGGGGAGCTGGCTGACTACGCTTGGCTCTTATATGTTCGTTACCCTGAAATTCCAGGGTGCAGAGATTGGCGCGGTCTACAGCTCTCTGGGTATCGCCTCTGTCTTTATGCCAGCCCTGCTCGGCATCGTGGCGGATAAGTGGCTTAGTGCAAAATGGGTTTACGCGATTTGCCACCTGATTGGTGCCATCACCCTGTGTATTGCGGCAACCGTGACCACCCCTGGCGCGATGTTTGCCATTATCCTGCTCAACTCCCTGGCATACATGCCAACCCTGGGTCTGGTAAACACCATCTCTTATGCCCGTCTGCAAAACGCCGGCTACGATATCGTTAAGGATTTCCCGCCGATCCGTATCTGGGGTACCATTGGCTTTATCCTGGCCATGTGGGCGGTGAGCTTCTCTGGCTTCGAACTGAGCCATATGCAGCTTTACATCGGTGCTGCACTCTCTCTGGCGCTGAGCCTCTTCTCTCTGACGCTGCCGCATATGCCGGTGAGCAATACGCAGAAGAACCAGACCTGGGTGGAAATGCTGGGCCTGAACGCCTTTGCGCTGTTCAAAAACAAACGCATGGCGATTTTCTTTATTTTCTCCATGCTGCTTGGCGCTGAACTGCAGATTACCAATATGTTTGGTAACACCTTCCTGCACAGCTTTGACGCTAACCCGCTGTTCGCGGACAGCTTTATCGTCACCCACGCCTCAGTGCTGATGTCTATTTCGCAGATCTCTGAAACCGTCTTCATCCTGGCGATTCCGTTCTTCCTTGGCCGCTACGGTATTAAGAACGTGATGCTGATGAGTATCGTTGCCTGGATGCTGCGTTTTGGCCTGTTCGCTTACGGCGACCCGACACCGTTTGGCACCGTGCTGCTGGTGCTCTCCATGATCGTATACGGTTGTGCGTTCGACTTCTTCAACATCTCCGGTTCCGTCTTCGTGGAGAAAGAGGTGAACCCGGCTATCCGCGCCAGCGCGCAGGGTATGCTGCTGATGATGACCAACGGCTTCGGTTGTATCCTTGGCGGTATGGCGAGCGGTAAAGTGGTGGAGATGTATACCGTTGCGGGTGTTACCGACTGGAAAACCGTGTGGCTGATTTTCGCAGCTTACTCCGTGGTACTGGCCTTCGCTTTCATGGCGCTGTTTAAATATAAACATGTGCCGCAGGCGACAGGTGCGCAGCAAACCGTCGCGCATTAATCCCTTCAGCCCTCTTCTCCGGAGGAGGGCTATTCCCCTTCAATCCCCACAAATAGGTCACAAAACCCGGCATATTTGCCCTCTTGTTCTGACCCCACAGTGCTAGATTCTTACCCTATCGCCATTCCGATATTTCGATTCCACAGAGAAGGTAAAACGATGTTAGAGATCGCCGACTTACGGGTTTTCTTTGAAGCACCTGAGATTAAGCACGTCATTGATACCACCTGGGACAAGGTGGGCGAAGCGCTCAGGCAGGCTCAGGCTGAACTGCCCGCCGAGTTAGCGATGCCACGTCGCGAGCTCTCTTTTCACGATCAGGTAAAAAGCCTGGGCTACCTTTGCTGGCTGCTTGAGCACAACAAGGTAGCGGGCGATATCATTGAAATCGGCGTCTGGAAGGGCAAATCCACCGCCTTTATGAACGAGATCTGCCAGCATAAGCGCCGGATTATCAGCGTTGATCCGATGGAGTTGCCGAATCAGGAAAACGAACTCCGTTTCTACCATGAGCGTATGTTCCCGCAGGTGAACCTGGTGCGTGGGTATTCGGAACTGAGTATTGAACGCGTGCTGGCCTTCAAACCACAGACCGTGCTGCTGCATATTGATGGTGGTCATGAGGGTCGCCATGTGCTGGTGGACTTCCTGCTCTATTCTCCGACCGTTGTCTCAGGCGGCTTTATCGTCTTTGACGATTACCGTGACTGGCAGTATTCACCGGAAGTCGGCCCGGCAGTCGATCTGCTGCGGGCGGGCGGTTATTTCAAGGATTTCGATGTTATCGGCAGCCTGCCTGGGTTCGAAAACAGCTATCTGCTGCAAAAGCGATAAACTCATTACAGCGGGGCCTCTGCGGCCCCTGTTTATGCCCTACCCCAGGGTCGCCAGCACATAAGAGACCGCCAGCAAATCGGCGCTGCCGCCTGGACTCAGGTTTCGGCTCATGAGCGCCCTGTCCATCGCGTGCAACCGTTCATTATCCCAGCCGTTTTTCAAAAGCGAGGCTGCATAGCGCTGTACAAAGTACAATCCATCAATGCCGCCGCGAGAGACCAGGTTACTGTCAAGATTTCCGGCCATCAGGCGCAGTAAGGCATGATGAAAACGCCGCTCGCCGGACTCTTTAAACCAGTACGGCAGCACGTGCTGTCGCACGGTCGGAAACCCGTTTTCAACCTCACCGCGCGCCCCCGTCAGGCCATACTGCTGGTACTGTATTTCCCCCGCCGTCACCGCATGGGTACGTGAGGCCAGCTCGCGCGCCACCAGCCCCTTACAGATTTCACTGACCTGCTGGCAGACGGATTCGGCACAGACGAGACGGTTTTGTCCGCGCAGACGGCCTGCGGCAAAACAGATAAGCCCAAGGGAAAAGATGCCGCCTTTATGGGTGTTCACGCCGTCGGTCGCTTCAAACATAGCCTGTTCACAGGCCATGCCCGCCGGGCGCAGCAGGCGCAATTGTTCACTGGCGGGTTTGAGCGCATGTTCATAACCGGCCTTTTCGAAGCGGCGAAACCAGGGGGCGATGGCCGCAATACTGCGTAAAAATAACGCATGATCCATATCGCTGTGCGAACCGTTATTCGCCAGATCCACTAGCCCCGGTTTGGGGGTGAGATTGAGTTCAAGACGTAACGCCATCACCGCCAGGGCAGCAACGTCAAAGCGGGCGAGTTTAGTCGCGAGCGAACCAGACATCGATCATCTTCTCCACGCGTCCCACCACCTCGTCGAGGGAATGACGGCGCGAGCGGGCGCAACCGTGACCCGGCTCGTCGCACACCAGACAGCGGCGGGTGGCGAGATCCAGCGACTGACGGCCAATCTGACCATTTTTCGGGCACAGGACGTCAAAGTCCCAGAGCCTGCCGAGCGGATGCGATTGTTCCATCTCCACGCACCGGGCTTTGATTTCCACCGCGGTATGGTCAACGCACCACAAGGCTTCGGGACCGGTCGGAAGCCACAATACCTGGCGGTCCAGTACCGACCAGTGATGTTGCCACAACAGCTGATCGCAGGCCTGCAGGGCAACACCCATCGTATTACGATAACGAATGCTGTCTTTATGGGCGCCCGGTGTCACCAGCGTCAGGGAGATAACCGGGTGTCGATAGTGAGTGAGCCAGTCAGCCTGGCGCGCTGCACGAGCCTCTTTTGAGGCCAGCAGCGCATCAAGGCTGACGCCCGGGCGTTCGGGCGTCAGTACGGTCATGCATTGTTCTCCTTCACCTGGCGAACAACATCAATCACGCTACCATCACGGTAGCGAATCACGCCGACAATACGGTCAGTGAATTCAATGGGTTTCGGTGTGCCGGTAAGGGAAATCGCGCGCTGATAAAGTACATCGATATCCACTACTTTAAGGCCCGCCGCCACCAGGCGCTCGCGAATTTCCGGCCGTGCGGGGTTGACCGCGATACCGTGGTCGGTGACCAGCACATCAATGCTCTCCCCCGGTGTCAGCAGCGTGGTCACACGCTTAACCACTGTCGGAATGCGGGTGCGCAGCAGCGGCGCCACTACAATGGTCAGGTTAGCAGACGCCGCCACGTCGCAGTGTCCACCGGACGCGCCGCGCATCACGCCGTCAGAGCCGGTAATGACGTTGACGTTAAAATCGACATCAATTTCCAGCGCGCTGAGGATAACCACATCCAGCTGGTCGCAACTGGCGGCTTTACTGCCGGGGTTAGCGTAGACGTTGGTGGAGATTTCCACGTGATTCGGATTACGCGCCAGCGAAGCCGCCGCTTCGCTGTCGAAGCACTGGGTGTCGAGCAGCTTCGCCACCAGCCCTTTTTCATGCAGCGAAACCAGACCCCCGGTGATGCCGCCCAGCGCAAAGTTTGCCTTTATGCCGCTGCGCTCCATCTTCTCTTCCATAAAGCGTGTGCAGGCCGTGGCCGCCGCGCCGGAACCGGTCTGCATGGAAAAACCGTTTTTGAAGTAGCCGGAGTGTTCGATAACGTCCGCCGCGTAGCGGGCTATCATCAGTTCACGCGGATTGCTGGTGACACGGGCCGCGCCAACGCTGATTTTCGCCGGGTCGCCCACGCTCTCTACCTGCACGATGTAGTCTACCTGATCCTGCACCAGGCTTGCCGGCATGTTGGGGAACGGCACCAGCTCTTCGGTCAGCAGTACCACGTTGCGGGCGAACTGCGCATCCACCATCGCATACCCCAGCGACCCGCAGGCGGATTTGCCGTGCGTGCCGTTGGCGTTGCCAAACTCATCGCTGCACGGCACCCCGAGAAATGCGACGTCAATGTTCAGCTCACCGTCCTGCAATAGCTTAACGCGACCGCCGTGAGAGTGAATTTGCACCGGCTCTTGCATCAGGCCGTGAGAGATAGCGTCGGCCAGCTTGCCGCGCATCCCGGAGGTATAAATCCGGCTAATTACGCCATTCTGAATATGCTCAATCAGGCTGTCGTTGCAGGTCATCAGCGAACTGGAGGCCAGGGTCAGGTGTTTAAAACCCAGGCGCGCCAGGGTCGCCACGACCGTGTTAATCACCCGGTCGCCTTCACGAAACGCATGATGGAACGAAATGGTCATCCCATCCTTCAGGCCGCTACGGGCAATGGCCTCTTCGAGCGTGGCGCACAGTTTACGGTGATGTTTACTCTCAACATCCGCAAGCCACGGCGTCGCCGTGTGGGCCGTATCAAAGGGTTTTAAGTCGCGCAGGTGCGGAAAATTAACGTGGAGAAGCTCTGTCTGATTCATTGTTCTGTCCTTACCGACGCACGCCGGACGCGGCGGCACGTTCGAGTACAACCTGCGCGTGGTTAATGATAGGGCCGTCGATCATTTTGCCGTTCAGGGAGACCACGCCAAGCCCGTTACGTTCGCCCTCCTGTGCCGCTTCGATCACGCGTTTCGCGTGATCGACTTCCTGCTGGGTAGGCGCATAGGCATTGTGCAGCAGATCGATCTGTCGGGGGTTGATCAAGGATTTACCGTTGAAGCCCATTTTGCGGATCAGCTCGACCTCTCGCAGGAAGCCCGCTTCGTCGTTCAAATCTGACCACACCACGTCAAAGGCATCGATGCCTGCGGCGCGCGCGGCATGCAGTACGGCACAACGGGCGTAGAACAGCTCAGTGCCGTCACCGCGTTCGGTCTGCATGTCCATCACATAGTCGAATGCCGCCAGCGCAATGCCGATCAGACGCTGAGAGCTACGGGCAATGGCCACCGCATTGATCACGCCAATTGCCGACTCGATAGCCGCCATCACACGCGTGGAGCCGATTTCACGGCCACATTCCAGTTCGATGCGTTCCAGGTGGCGTTCCAGTTCGTAGATATCGTCCGGCGTATCGGTCTTCGGCAGACGCACCACGTCCACCCCGGCGCGTACCACGGCTTCCAGATCTTGCAGGCCAAACGGGGTATTGAGCGGGTTAATGCGCACCACGGTTTCGATATCTTTGTACATCGGGTGTTGCAGGGCGTGGAATACCAGCACACGGGCAGTGTCTTTCTCACGCAGGGCTACCGCATCTTCCAGGTCGAACATAATCGAGTCCGGGCGGTAGATAAACGCCGTGGAGAGCATGGCGGCATTGGCACCGGGGAGGAACAGCATACTACGACGAAGTTTTTTCATAGCAGTTTCTCCCAGTTGATCTGGTCACTGTCGCTGGCACGCAGAAGAGCGCTTTGCAGACGGGCACGGATAACGCAGTCCAGCGCACCTTTATCTTCGATAATTACCACTCCCTGGTGGACGTCCAGATTACGCAGCGTGGTGACCACCACCTCACGAATCTGGTCGCCGAACTGCTTAATCACTTCACTGTGGATGACGATGTCCAGCTCCCCTTCGGCGGGGGCTATTTTCACCATCAGGTCGCTGGATTCCAGGGTCCCGGCCAGCGCCTCCCTAACAATTTTCATATTTTATGTCCTGAGTTTTTTAAGCGACTTCCGCGCTGTAGTACATTTCAAGGTGCGCGAAAGTGGTATCCGGTACGATTTCCCGAATACGGGAAAACTGCTGCGTTTTCAGTAAACGCCGAACTTCCGAGGCTGAAATGGCATTGCCCGTCGCTTTGATGCGCGGGATCTCAATTACCTCTACCGCGCCCGCCAGCAGACTGTGCATGGTCTGGTTGTACTGACGGGTGATATCGCAAAACGGCTCGGATCCGATAAAGCGATGGGTAATACCCAGCGCCGGGGCAATGTGGTTGCGGAAAATCAGCAGATCGATCTCGCTCCATGCCTGCTGCACTTTCCCGCTCTCTTTAAGAAAATAGGCCGGGAAGGTGGCGCGGGAGATGATGTACGCCGACCCTTCGTGCACGGTGACGTTGGGCAGATGGGCCACCCCGGCTCTCACCATCTTCATACGCGCGGTAAACGGGAAAAAGGAGGCATCCTCCTGCACCACGAACAGGTGTAAGTGATCACAGGATTTAGCGGCCTGTTCCACCAGGTGACGGTGTCCGAGCGTGAAGGGGTTCGCGTTCATGACGATCGCGCCGATTCGCGCGCCAGCCACGTGCGCACGCTGCAACGAACGGCAATAGCGGCTGATGCCAGACGGTGTGTTTTCCATTAACACGGCGTTATTGCCGCTCTGGGCAATCGGCCAGAATCCACTGCGCGCAAAGCGCTCCCGGTTACAGGGGCGTGTGCAGAGAAACAGATGAAAATGGCCTCTGGCGAGCGCCAGGTGCTCGACTTCCGCCAGCAACCGGGCGCTGAGATTTTCTCCACGCAGGGCTTCATCTACCGCCACACACTTGATGACGTTAGCGGTCAGACCCGCACAACCCACCAGCCGCGTACCGGACCAGGCTTCAACGAAGGTGGTGATATCGCTGTCCAGACCTAAGCCGCTGTCGGCGAGCAGTGAACGGATCTGCATAAAGCGCTGCGATCCGCTTGCCACGTCTGCCACGCGAAAATCGATGGGGAGTTGTGTTTGCATGATGCTGCCTGCTTCCTTAGTGCGCCGCCGCCAGGGTTTGCTGCATGGGTGCATCGGCGATCACATTGCTGAGGTGACCGATGTTTTCGATCTCCACTTCAATGCGATCCCCGGCATGCATGAACAGCGGAGGCGTGCGTTTTTTACCCACGCCGCCCGGAGAGCCCGTAATGATCACGTCGCCAGCGTTCAGGCGGGTAAAGGTACTGATGTACTCGATAAGCTCTGCCACCTTGTGGATCATGCTGGCGGTGTTGTCTTCCTGCACCATGCGACCATTCAGCCAGGTGCGGATGGCAAGACTATGCGGATCAGGGATCTCATCCGCCGTGGCCATCCAGGGGCCAAAGGCACCGGTCTGACGCCAGTTTTTACCGGCGGTAAACCAGGTGTGCTGCCAGTCGCGGGCGGAACCGTCCATGTAGCAGCTGTAGCCTGCGACAAAGTTCAGCGCCTCGTCGCGGGAGATGTCTTCTCCGCTTTTGCCGATGATCACCGCCAGCTCGCCCTCATAGTCAAACTCCCTGGAGTGGCGCGGCTTGAGGACGGGCGTCTGGTGTCCGGTTTGTGAATCAGCGAAGCGGATAAACAGCGTCGGCGCCGGATTGTGCTGGTCAAACTCTTTGCGTTTTTCGGCGTAGTTCATGCCAACGCAGAGAATTTTTCCTGGGTTATCAATCACCGGTAAAAATTCCAGTGCATCGAAGTGCAGATCCGCCTGGTCACCGGCAAACTGCCGGGCTTCGCTTAACGCGTCGGCGGCGAGCAGCGATTTCAAATCACTGTAACGGCTCCCCAGACGGCGTCCCAGATCGACCACACCATCCGCTTTCACGATCCCGTAACTGCGGATCCCCTGATGGACAAAGCTTGCGAGTTTCATATCAGTTCCTGTAACACATGAATCAAACGAGGAAGTTGCCAAGGACCAGCAGCGATACCGAGACATTGATTGCGCCGCCAATACGGGTGGCAATCTGCGCGAACGGCATCAGACTCATACGGTTACCCGCAGTGAGGATGGCAACATCCCCGGTGCCACCCTGCCCGCTCTGACAGCAGGAGACGATGGCAACATCAATCGGATGCATACCGATTTTTTCACCGACGAAGAAGCCGGTCGCGACAAGGGCAGACACGGTGCTGACGATAACCAGCAGGTTCGTCAGGGTGAAAGCGTGAACCAGCTCCTGCCACGGCGTGATAGCTACACCAACGGCAAAAAGGATGGGATAGGTCACGGAGGTCTGGAAGAATTTGTAAACGACCTGCGAGCCTTCAAGGATTTTCGGCGACACGCCGTGCACCAGCTTGACCAGCACCGCCATGAACAGCATGCCAACCGGTGCAGGCAGACCAATCAGCTTGTGGCCCAGCATACCCAGCATATAGAGCAGTACCGCCAGCAGCGCGCCGGAGGCAATGGTCGTGACGTCCGCTTTGCCGCTGAATGCCGGTGCAGGCGTTGACTTCTCAGCGCTGTTCGGTTGGTCAGGCATCAACTGGCCTTCGCCAGTCAGGTGCGGGAAGCGTTTACCCAGCTGGTTCAGGCAGCCGGAGATGATGATGGCGGTCAGCCCACCCAGCATCACCATCGGCAACACGCGACCGAGCGCAACACCCTGATCCATATGCAGAATAGTGGCGTAACCGATGGAGAGCGGAATAGCCCCTTCACCCACGCCGCCGGCCATAATAGGCAGAATAATAAAGAAGAAGATCTGGAAGGGTTCAAGACCGAGCAGCATACCGACGCTCATTCCCACGATCATGCCGACAATCTCGCCGCACAGCATCGGGAAGAAAATGCGCAGAAAGCCCTGAATCAGCGTGGTGCGGTTCATGCTCATGATACTGCCCACGATAATGCAGCAGATATAGAGATAGAGAATGTTGGTGGACTTGTAGAATTTGGTGGTGGACTCCACTACCACGTCGGGCAGCAGGCCATAATAGACCATTGCGGACGGGATAAAGGTGGCGCAAATTGCCGCCGCACCGAGTTTACCGATAATCGGCAGGCGTTTGCCAAATTCGCCGCAGGCGAAGCCGAAAAACGCGAGGGTAGCGACCATCACCACGATATCGCTCGGCAATTTCCCACCCAGACAGTCAACTGCTATCAATGCACCAGCGAGAACAAATAATGGCAATGGAATAATCCCGACCTTCCAGGTATCCATGATGTGCCACCATCTGTCTTTTAAAGATGTTTTTTGAATCGAGAGCGATTCAGAGGTAATAGAAAAAGAATCATCAGTTGTGCTCATAATTAAGCCCCTTGGTTATTTTGCAGCGTAAGAGTAAAGGGACAAGCGTTTACAATATGTGAGGGGTCGCATAATAAAACCAGAGTTTTAATGGCATCTATGGTTTTTATGGTTTCTATTTTTTAATGTGATTAACGCCGTAATTATTCCCGTGGTTTTTATGGTTTCTTTATATTAAAAAACAATTTAATAACATTTTCAGAAAATCTCTGTTTCTTTATCAGTATCACTGCCTGCCTGATGTGCAAAGGATCACAAGTTTCCGGTAAACTCGCCACCGCAGCGCTGAAAGATGTTACATTGCTGTTTTTCTCGCTCGCGCGTGGCCTCATGAAACTGTCGTTCCAGATTAAGCTGTTTATATCGCTGGTTCTTTTTTTCTCCGGTTTGTTTATCTTACTGGGTAGTTATTATTATATCGATGTGGGCCGCCAGCTTTATCAGGAAATGAGTGTCAGGGCAAAAATACAAGCAGAAGAAATAGCCATTATCCCAAGCTTACGCAAGTCGGTTGCTGAAAAAGATACGTCGGCTATTGCTAATTTTATGCAGAAGGTCGTCAAGCGCAGCGATGCCAGCTTTATTGTTATTGGTGATAATAAAGGCATTCATCTTTTTCATTCTGTTTACCAAGACAGAGTCGGCACATTATTGGTCGGCGGGGATAATCAGGAAGTGTTACAGGGGAAAAGCCTGACGACTATTCGTAAGGGCGGACTGGGTATTTCTTTACGCAGTAAAGCACCGATATTTAACGACGCAGGCCAGGTCATCGGCATTGTCTCGGTGGGCTATCTCACAAGCTACCTCGACACCATCACGCTTGGTAAAGCGATCAACATCTTTATTGCTGCCGTACTACTGCTGGCGGCGCTGTTTATCTTTTCGTGGTTCTTCACCCGCAGTATTAAAAAGCAGATCTTTTCTCTGGAGCCACGGGAAATTGGCCTGCTGGTACGCCAGCAAAAAGCGATGATGGAGTCAATTTATGAAGGGGTGATCGCTATCGACAGCAATCTGCGTATTGAAGTGATCAACCAGGCCGCCAGGAAACTGCTGAGTCTGAGCCAGCCGACGCGGGCGCTGCGCGGGCAGTTGATTACCGAATTGATCCCAGGCGTCCCCTTTTTCTCCCGTGAGCTGATGCTTGAAAAAGATACTCATGATGAGATTTGCCGCTTTAATCAGGTGACGGTGATCGCGAGCCGGGTACGCATCATGCTGGAAGACAAATTACAGGGCTGGGTTATCACCTTTCGCGATCGCAATGAGATAGACAGCCTCAGCGCCCAGCTCAGCCAGGTAAAACGCTACGTCGATAACCTGCGCATCATGCGCCACGAGCAGCTTAACCGGATGACGACCCTTTCCGGCCTGCTGCATATGGAGCGTTATGACGACGCCATACGCTACATACAGGCGCAGTCGGAACATGCCCAGGAGCTGCTCGACTTTATCTCGTCCCGTTTTCACTCGCCGACGCTGTGCGGTTTGCTGCTGGGCAAAGCAGCCCGCGCGCGGGAAAAGGGGGTTGAGCTGGCATTCGATCCTGGTTGCCAGATGGCAAGACCAGCCCACTCACTGGCCGAAGCCGAACTTATCTCGATCATTGGCAATTTGCTGGATAACGCCATCGAAGCAACCCAACGCGCAGCGCTGCCGCACGATCCGGTTGATGTGCTGATCCTGCAAAATGAACGCGAGCTTATCATCGAAGTGGCCGATCGCGGTGTGGGGATCGCCCCGGATCTACGGCATCACATTTTTGAACGCGGGATGACCACCAAGCGCAGTGGCGATCATGGCATTGGCCTCTATCTGATCGCAAGCTATGTCACCCAGGCAGGCGGCACGATCGAAGTGTCTGATAACACCCCGCGCGGCACGATTTTCTCTTTATTTATTCCTGAAACGGGCCACGTATACACAAAATCATTCAAGATGCATCAAGGCGGCAACTGAATGAATCCCCAGGAGCTTACATGAGTAAGTGACTGGGGTGAATAAAGGCAGCCAACGAAGAGGCAGTTTGAAGGATGAAGTGTATACAATGCCCCGCTACGACGCTGGAAAACCAGACTTATGCGACATGAACAGATAGGTGTACTGATAGTAGAAGATGAAAACGAGCTGGCGCAGCTCCATGCTGAACTTATCGGTAAACATCCGCGCTTGCGGCTGGTAGGCATTGCCACGTCTCTGACAGAGGCGAAGGCGCTGCTCACCAGTAAACAGCCACAGCTGGTGCTGCTGGATAACTATCTGCCGGATGGCAAGGGCATCACCCTGATTAGCGATCCGATGATTATCCGCGCTAACTGTTCGGTGATTTTTATCACCGCCGCCAGCGACATGGACACCTGTAGTCAGGCGATTCGCAACGGCGCCTTCGATTATATTCTCAAGCCGGTGTCGTGGAAGCGGCTTAGCCAGTCGCTGGAGCGTTTTGTGCAGTTCACCGAGCAGCAGCGGGTGTGGAAGATTGTCGACCAGCAGAACGTGGATTCGCTCTACCAGCTACAGGCGAAAAATTACAAGCTGGATAACGGCAGCAAAGGGATTGAGGAGAACACCTTGTCTCGCGTGCAGACGCTGTTTGCCGATGCCGGTGAGCGCTGTTTTTCGGTGGATGAGGTGGTGGTGGAGACGGGGTTAAGTAAAACCACCGCCCGCCGTTACCTGGAGCACGGCGTGGAGTCGGGCTTTTTAGCGGTGGAGATGCAGTACGGCAAGATTGGGCATCCAAGAAGGATGTACCGCCGGACGGCGGAGAGTGCATAGGGATTGTGCCCAGTTTTCCCCCTCACCCTCTCCCCAAAGGGGCGAGGGGACTGTTCAGTGCGATCTGGTAGACCTCACACTCCGCTTTTCTCCCTCTCCTCGTGGGAGAGGGCCGGGGTGAGGGCATCAGGCCGCAGAGGAAAGCATCAGGCCGCAGAGGACTGCTTCAGCACGTTCCCGTATAACCGCTTAATCCCGTCGGCATCCGTCTCGGAGTAGACCCCCTGCAACTCCGGTGAGAAGCCCGGTAGGAGGTTGACGCCCTCTTCCAGTGCCAGGAAGTAGCGCTGTACCGCTCCCCCCCACACTTCGCCGGGCACCACGCACAGCACACCCGGCGGATAGGGCAACGCGCCTTCGGCGGCAATGCGCCCTTCCGCTTCGCTGATACGAACCAGATCCACGTTGCCGCGAATATACTCCTGATGCGCGTCCTGGGGGTTAACCACCACTGCCGGGAAGCTCGCCTTGCGGAACATCTCTTTTTGCAGATCCTTCACATCAAAACTCACGTAAAGGTCGTGCATCTCCTGGCAAAGCTGGCGAAGTGTGTAATCGCGATAGCGTACCGGGTACTTGTTGTAGATGGTCGGTAGCACCGCGGCCAGTGGCGTGTCGTCTTCAATATGACGTTCAAACTGGGCAAGCATCGCCACCAGATGGGCCATTTTTGCCGTGCTCTCGGCCGGTGTCAGCAGGAACAGAATTGAATTGAGATCGCATTTTTCCGGCACGATGCCGTTCTCACGCAGGTAGTTCGCCAGGATCGTTGCCGGGATCCCAAATTCCGTGTACTCCCCCGTTTGCGCATCGATCCCAGGCGTGGTCAGCAGCAACTTGCAGGGATCGACAAAGTATTGATCCTGAGCATAGCCTTCAAAACCATGCCAGCGGGCACCCGGCTCAAAGCTGAAGAAGCGGCGCTCACGGGCAATCACCTCAGTTGGATGATCCTGCCACGGGCGACCGGCGATTTCCGGCGGCACGAACGGCTGGATCATTTTACAGTTGGCGATAATCGACTTGCGGGCTTCAATGCCCACCTCAACACACTCGGCCCACAGACGCCGCCCGCTCTCACCCTGATGGATTTTGGCGTTCACATCGAGTGCCGCGAAGAGCGGATAGAACGGGCTGGTCGAGGCATGCAGCATAAAGGCATTATTCAGCCGTTTGTGCGGGCAGAAACGGGCCTGTCCACGCAGGTGGTTATCCTTTTTATGGATCTGCGACGTCTGCGAGAAACCGGCCTGCTGTTTATGAACGGACTGGGTAACAAAGATCCCCGGATCGTTTTCGTTCAGATCCAGCAGCAGCGGCGAGGTGTCGGCCATCATCGGGATGAACTGTTCATAGCCTACCCAGGCAGAGTCAAACAGGATGTAGTCGCAGAGCGTGCCGATCTTGTCGATCACCTGCCGGGCGTTGTAAATCGTGCCGTCGTAAGTGCCGAGCTGAATAATCGCCAGGCGGAACGGGCGCGGCTGGTTGGCTTTTTCCGGCGCCACGTCGCGGATCAGTTCACGCAGGTATGCCTCATCAAAGCAGTGATCGTCAATGCCGCCAATAAAACCGAACGGGTTACGTGAGGCTTCCAGATAGACCGGCGTGGCTCCGGCCTGGATCAACGCGCCGTGGTGATTAGATTTATGGTTGTTGCGGTCAAACAGCACCAGATCGCCCCGGGTCAGCAGCGCATTGGTCACCACTTTATTGGCGGCAGACGTACCGTTCAGCACAAAGTAGGTTTTATCGGCGTTAAAGACTTTTGCCGCAAACTTCTGTGCGTGCTTCGCAGAGCCTTCGTGGATAAGCAGGTCGCCCAGCTTAACGTCGGCGTTGCACATGTCGGCACGAAAGACATTCTCGCCGAAGAAGTCGTAGAACTGCCTGCCAGCCGGGTGTTTCTTGAAGAATTCCCCGTGCTGATGGCCCGGACAGGCGAAGGTTTCGTTTTTCATCTCAACGTACTGGCGCAGGGTATCAAAAAAGGGCGGCAGCAGATCCTCTTCATAGGCGCAGGCGGCGGTTTCAATCTCCAGCCAGTCCTGATCCTGACCGTTAATAATCGCGGTAACCCCGTCCGGCAGCGCCTCGGTTTCATTGTCGAATAAAAACACCGGCAGGTTAAAGCCTGTCCGTTTGAGCAACGCCAGAATACCGCTACGGCTCTCTGCCAGGGTAATGACGACTGCCGCCACATCCGTGAAGTCGGTACTGTCCAGCGTCACCTTTTCGCGGTGCGTAGACAGGGTGGATATCAGCTCGCGGCTGACGGCAATTTTCATTGTTTTCATAAGCACACATACCCGTTACAGGGGGAAAAAGGCCCCGGATGAAGCGTTTGCCTCACCCCACGAAGGTGTCTGACTGGAACCCGCTCCGACCGCCAGACATCAGTAAAATCAGACAAGATCTGGTTTTAATGTTGTCCTGAAGTGAGCGTACGGTAGCCTCACCGCATGGTGAGTGAAGTATGGGATAAAATTGAACGGGTGAACATGCGCACGGGTGTGCGATGCTGATGTCTGAGTGAGGAGAGTCGCGTCATCCCAGGCCGTCCCGTGTGGTTGAGAGGAAAATCCGCGCAATCATGTCATCATTTATTAACAGCTGCAACCAACGAGACAACGGCAAACTTTAGCCTCATGCAGACGCATTTTCATTGGTTCACATAAGTAACTATATTCAAAAGATTAATACTCACCAGCACCGCATTATTCGGGCATAATAATGTGCATTACAGCGCCATACTATGCAGTTGCTCACGCCAGGTATCAGGAGAAAAACGTGTTTACTGGACCCTTTATCAATGCTGCCGCCGTTCTTTTAGGCGGCGTTCTGGGGGCGGTCCTTAGCCAGCGCTTGCCGGAACGTATTCGCGCCAATATGCCGTCGATTTTTGGCCTCGCATCCCTGGGGATCGGCATTCTGCTGGTGATTAAATGCGTCAATCTCCCCGTGATGGTGCTCTCTACTCTTGTCGGCACGCTAATTGGTGAACTCTGCTACGTGGAGCGCGGCATCAGCGGTAGCGTAAATGGCCTGCGCAACGTGCTGCAAAAGCGTCGTGGCGGTGAACACGCCCTCACTGGGCATGAGGCGTTTATTCAGAGTCTGGTGGCGATCATTATTCTGTTTTGTGCGAGCGGACCGGTATCTTCGGCGCGATGCGTGAAGGCATGACCGGGGATAACAGTATCCTCATTGCAAAAGCCTTTCTCGATTTCTTTACTGCATTAATTTTTGCCACCTCGCTGGGCATTGCCGTCGCCGCGATCAGCGTGCCAATGCTGGCGATTCAGCTCACCCTCGCTTACAGCGCCACGCTGATTATGCCGTTAACCACGCCTGCGATGATGGGCGATTTTACCGCCGTGGGCGGTGTGCTCCTGTTAGCTACGGGCTTAAGAATTTGTGGCATCAAGATGTTTGCAGTAGCGAACATGCTGCCTGCCCTCGTTCTGGCCATGCCGCTTTCCGCCCTGTGGACCGCCTTTTTTGCCTGAAGATACGTGCATCTCCTCTTTTCTGGTGATAGATTGTGCAGTCTGCAACGATTTGAAGAAATTTCGTTGACGAGGCGAGGCGAATCGGTTTTAATGCCCGCCGTTGCCCGGATAGCTCAGTCGGTAGAGCAGGGGATTGAAAATCCCCGTGTCCTTGGTTCGATTCCGAGTCCGGGCACCACTTATTCAGAGAACCCAGCCTATGGCTGGGTTTTTGCTTTTAGAGATGTGGACTCTCCATCGAACTTCGTTCGATTATTCGCCGCACGCGGCTCACCCCTTTGGGGCCAGCGCGACAAGCGCGCTGTTCAACGCCTGCGGCGTTAGTCCGAGCCCGGGCACCACCTTTCCTTTTTTATGCTTCCTTATGAATTCCTATGTGTATGCAATTCAATTAGTTAGCGTAAAAATCTTTCCGGATACGTTTTGATTTATCCCTGTGTATCCGGAAAATTGTGAGTCAGATTGAGGGTTCATTCAGTTCGATGAACGGAGAGACCCTCATGCTAACTGACAGTAAAATTCGCGCCGCGAACCCCCTCGCAAAGTCCTACAAAATCACCGATTCACGAGGTCTGTACCTGACGGTATCCACCAGCGGCGCTAAGTTATGGTATTTCCGCTATCGCTTCGATGACAAAGAAAATTGTCTAGCCTTTGGCGCTTATCCTCTGGTGACGCTGGCGGAAGCCCGCGAAAAACGCGATGCAGCGCGTAAGCTGCTGGCGTCCGGTATTTGTCCTTCGCAGATCCGCAAGGCGGATAACGCCGCCGTGGGTACATCCCGCACGTTTACCTTTATCGCCACCGCGTGGCACACCAGTTGCCTTAAGCTCTGGTCGGAAGGCCACGCCGATAACATCCTCACCTGTCTTCATCGCTACGTCTTTCCCGATATTGGCACGATGGATATCGCCAAAATTGAAACCCGCCATCTGGCGCTGGAGCTGAGCCTGCACGTCTTTCTGCGCTCCAGTGAGCTGCGCCTCGCCCACTGGGATGAGTTCAACCTGAAAGCCCATATCTGGACGGTGCCAGCACAGCGGGAAGCGGTTAAGGGCGTGAGATTTTCATCGCGTGGCGCAAAGATGAAAGATGAGCATCTGGTGCCGTTATCCGCACAGGCCGTCGCTCTGCTGGAGCAGATAAAGGAAATTACTGGAGAGTCGGTATTTGTCTTTGCGGGTGCGCATTCGATGAACAAGCCGATGAGTGAAAACACCATCAACAAAGCGCTACGGGTGATTGGCTACGACACCAAAACCGAGGTTTGCGGTCATGGTTTCAGAACAATGGCCTGTAGCGCCCTGAACGAGTCCGCACTGTGGTCGCAGGACGCCATCGAGCGCCAGATGAGCCACAAAGAGCGCAACGGCGTGCGATGTGCATAAGGCGGAGCATCTGGAAGCCGTATGGAGATGATGGAGTGGTGGTCGAATTATCTCGACGTGAGCCGCGAAGGGTACGTTGCGCCGTATATTTATGCGCGACAGCATAAGGCGGCCTGAGTCAGCGGCAATATAATTTGTTGAAAATGAAAACGCTGATCCTGATTGAGTCGGATCTGCGTTTCTGTATTAAAAGGTTTTGTATTTAATATCCCGGTGATTAATCGGAAAGCATACAAAAAATTTTGTCCTCAAAATTTTTTGTATGAAAACCAATCAATAATTCAATTTTTCAAGGTAGTAGCTATCAACCAGTCTTTTCCTGTCGCCCGTAAACCTGCGCCACATACCGTCCGCGCCCATCGCCGTGGCCCAAATCCATTGCCGTCAACGCCAGCGCTTCCTTCTCGCTGAATCCCTGCGCCAGGTAATGACGAATGGCATCCTGCGCCCACGCATAACGCAACGAGTGTGGGGAATAGGCGCCAGTTAAGTCAAGACCCGACGCCTGGCTGTGGCAGTATTTCATCGCGCTTTTCAGGTCAGGCTTATCGATCAGCCTGCCGTGGCGATCTTCTGCCACCGCCAGCGCATTATCCAGCGCTTTTCTGACAGCTATAGCATCAAGAATAACGGTTTCACGCGGACGGCCGTCTTTGGTGCCGAATACCACAGTCAGCCGGGACTCCTCCCGCTCCAGCGACTGTTTCCACGTTCTTAATGACTGCGCACTCTGTACCGCTTCCTGCGAGCGTAATCCCATCAGCCTTGCAAGTTCCAGCGTTGCCGCCAGCCCCGGCTCTCTGACTCTGGCGGTTTCCAGCCCCTGTCGGTAATGCTCCGGCGTGATGGCCCGTTTCGTACCGCTACGGGATGCGCCGGACAACCCCAGTGAATGGTTGTTTATCCGGTCACCGTCTGCCAGTTTTGCACGCCCGGCCTGTTTCAGGATACAGCGCACCGCCGCCATCTCATTTTGCAGGGAACGCTTTGTGGTGCGGTGGGATCGGATCGAATAATCCCGGTCTCAGCAGGGTGAGCGCAGCGGCCAGTCGTCCGCAGAATGCCATGCGCAGTGCCGGATCGTTGCATTCCGCCAGGGCAAGCGCGAGTTTGTCGCAGGGGGTGGCGAGGACGGTAAAATCGGTGTCGGCGCTGAAAGGGATGGAAAGTAACGGGTGTGTCGGGCTGAGGATTGTCGCCGTAAGGCAGCCTCCAGTGAGTAGCGAGTTACGCCCACCACCAGAGGTTCCAATCTCATGGGTGGTGGAACCGGACAGGGTTGGAACTACCAGCCTCACTGACACTGGCGCATCTTACGATGCCCCCGCCCGGCCCCACCATTGATATGTAGCAAAGCGCACGACACAAAAAAAGCGCAGACGCGCCTCGTGTCGTCAGTGAAGTCATTCAGGGTTCCAATCCCGGCACCTGATTTTGCAGATGCCAGTAAAAGATACGGCGATTGATGAACGCCGACAAGGGGGCAGAAACGCAGGCAAGATGCTCCCCACTGCCCGACAGCATTTCAGTAGCTCACCGGATGTAAAATAATACAGGCCATATATTCATGTGACGGATATAAATATAAAATACATTTTTAATAAAAATAAAACACAATTCACCATTCATTGACAGAAATCATAAAACAGGACAGGGAGTCGTTTTTAAATGGGACATTATTTATCAGTGATGCTAATCATTTCCCCGGTTATTCGCAGATAAGTCAGAAGACCAGATAACGCCTGTTGCGATGCCTGCGGAAATGCCCCGTTTTATTGATTCAGGGAGGCACTTATGTCGACAGGTTTACGTTTCACACTGGACGTGGATGGTCTGGGGTCAAAAACCTTCGCCGTGGTGAGCTTTCTGCTGAAACAGCGTTATTCATCCCCGTTTACTCTGGACATTGAAGTCGCCAGTGACGCTTTCGGACAGGCAGCGGAAAACGTACTGGAAAAGAACGCCACCCTGACTGTCTGGCAGGGAGATACACCACAGCGCCATATCAGCGGCATTGTCACCCGCTTCGGGATGAAAGAGTACAACGGCTGGCAGATGTGCTACAGCCTGACCATCAACCCTCCCCTGTGGCGCGCCGGGCTGCGACAAAATTTCCGTATCTTCCAGCAGCAGGATATTCAGACCATTTCCACCACGCTGCTGGAAGAAAACGGTATCACAGGCTGGGAATCGCTGTTTTATGAAGATCACCCGGCGCGGGAATTTTGCGTGCAGTATGGCGAGACCGACCTGGCGTTTCTCATCCGCCTGTGGTCGGAGGAAGGGATTTTCTTTTTTGACCGGCACGTTGCCGACACGCAAACATTAACGTTGTGCGATGACATGGCCGGGCTGTCCCGCACGGATGAAATCCCCTTTAACCCCAACCCCGCGACCACTCTTTTGCCCCTGACTGTCAGTACATTCAGTTACCAGGCGCAGATACGCCCCTCTTCGGTGGAAACCAAGGACTACACCTTTAAGGTGCCGGGATGGCCGGCGTATTACGGACGCGATGGCGAGCACCTTAACGGCCAGCGCACGCAGTATGAAGTTTTCGATTATCCGGGACGATTTAAGGATGAGCAACATGGGCAGGATTTCGCCCGCTATCAGATGGAGGGCTGGCGCAACAATGCGGAGACAGCCTCCTGCGTCAGCAATTCACCGACATTATGGCCGGGCGTCATTTTTACGCTTACCGGGCATCCGGTCAGAGAGCTTAACCGGCAATGGCAGGTTGTCAGCAGCGTTCTGACGGGCAAACAGCCGCAGGCGCTGAAAGGCAGTCAGGGGCCGGGCACCACGCTGGATAACCAGTTTGAGGTTATCCCCACTGACCGGACCTGGCGACCGCAGCCCCTGCTGAAACCGAAGGTGGATGGTCCGCAGAGCGCAATTGTGATGGGGCCGCCGGGAGAGGAAATCTTCTGCGATGAGCATGGCCGGGTGCGGGTGCGGTTTCACTGGGACCGTTACTGTCCGGGGAATGAGGACAGCTCCTGCTGGGTGCGGGTATCGCAGGCATGGGCAGGTGCCGGATTCGGCAATCTCGCCATTCCGCGCGTGGGTCAGGAGGTTATCGTGGACTTCCTCAATGGTGACCCTGACCAGCCCATCATCATGGGACGCACCTATCACCAGGACAACCGCTCTCCCGGCAGTCTGCCGGGAACGAAGACGCAGATGACCATCCGCTCAAAAACCTACAAAGGGGATGGTTTTAATGAGCTGCGCTTTGAGGATGCGACGGGGCAGGAGCAGGTTTATATCCATGCGCAGAAGGATATGGATACCGATGTGCTGAATAACCGCACCACCGATGTGACGGCAAACCACCGCGAAACCATCGGCGGCAATCAGCTCATCACCGTGAAGCAGAACCAGATACAGACGGTGGTACAGAATCAGAAAGAGACCGTGGGCCAGAACCAGAGCATTACCGTCGGCCAGAATCAGGCAGAAACGGTGGGCGTGGCGCGGGCGCTGACGGTCGGGGTGGCGTACCAGACCACGGTGGGCGGCGTGATGAATACCTCGGTGGCGCTGACGCAGTCCTCGCAGGTCGGTATTTATAAATCCCTGCTGGTTGGCAAAGGCTATGACGTCAGCGTGGGGGAAAACGTCACCTTCACGGTGGGCAAAAGCAAAACCGAAAACACAGGAAAGGTGGCGGTCTATTCCGCCGGGGAACATCTGGAACTGCGCTGCGGGCAGGCACGGCTGGTGCTGACGCAGGACGGAAAAATATTCCTTAACGGCACCGCCATTAACCTCCAGGGCGTCCAGACCCTCAGCGGCGATGCGCTGATGATTAACTGGAATTGCGGCGTAGCGGAAGATCCGCCGAAAGCACCGGAGGAAGACAGCAGCCAGCCGCCGGATATGCGGCAGTACTGAGCAATGTCACCGCAGCAACAGGGCAGTATGTTAAAGGAAAATAAAAATTTATAAAAGGACGGGAATATGAGCGGAAAACCGGCGGCGCGTCAGGGCGACGGCACCTTGAAGGGTGGCCCGATAATCCAGGGGTCGGCGGGTGTAATGATTGGCGCGCCCACCGGTGTCGCCTGTTCAGTATGCCCCGGTGGCATGACCTCCGGCAACCCGGTCAACCCATTGCTGGGGGCGAAAGTGCAGCCCGGCGAAACGGATTTTGCCCTGCCCGGCCCGATGCCGTTTGTGCTCTCTCGTTCTTACAGCAGTTACCGGACGAAAACGCCTGCGCCGGTGGGTATCTTTGGCCCCGGCTGGAAAGCGCCTTTTGATATCCGCTTACAGATTCGTGAAGATGAACTGATACTCAATGACAATGGCGGGCGCAGCATTCACTTTGACCCGTTGCTTCCCGGTGAAACGGCGTTCAGCCGCAGCGAATCGTTCTGGCTGGCGCGGGGCGGCGTTCCGGCGCTGCATGAAAGTAATCCGCTGCATACTCTCTGGCAGTCACTGCCCGAATCGCTCCGCGCCAGTCCACATATTTACTTCGCCACCAACAGCGTACAGGGGCCGTGGTGGATACTCGGCTGGTCTGAGCGCGTTCCTGAACCTGATGAAGCACTGCCCGCCCCGCTACCGCCGTACCGGGTGCTGACCGGGATTGTCGACAGATTCGGACACGCGCTGGCATTTCACCGGGATGTGTCAGGCGATTTTGCCGGAGATATCAACGGGGTGACAGATGGCGCAGGTCGCCGCTTCCGGCTGGTGCTGACCACCCAGGCACAGCGGGCAGAGCAGGTCCGCAAACAGGCCGCATCCGCAAAACAGCCCCCGGTGCCGGAGGTGCTGCCTGCCACGGAGTACGGCGCAGATGACGGTGTTCGCCTGGCAGAAGTGTGGCTTACCCGTGACCCGGCATACCCGGATAATTTGCCTGCTGCACCGCTGGCGCGTTATACCTACTCCCCGCGTGGCGAACTGGTGGCGGTATACGACCGCAGCAATACCGTGGTGCGTGATTTTGTTTATGACGCAAAACATCCGGGGCGAATGGTGGCGCACCACCACACCGGGCGTCCGCAGACTACATATCACTATGATGCCACAGGTCGGGTGACAGCGCAGCACAACCCGGCAGGCTTAAGCTACACCTATGCATACAAAAAAAACAGTATCACCATCACCGACAGTCTGAACCGCCGTGAAGTGCTGCACACTGAAGGTGACGGTGGACTGAAGCGGGTGGTGAAGCTGGAGCGCGCAGACGGCAGTGTCACGCAAAGCGAATATGACCCCGCAGGCAGGCTTATTGCGCAGACAGATGCGGCGGGCCGTAAAACGGAATATCGCCTGAGTCCCGGCTCCGGCCTGCTGAAAGAAATTATCACACCGGACGGCAGGCGCACCGAACTTTACCACAACAGCCAGCGCCAGCTGACCAGCACGCTGTACCCGGACGGGCTGAAAACCCGGCAGGAATACGATGACCTGGGCAGACTGATTGCCGAAACGACGCGCAACGGCGGTACAACCCGTTACTTTTATGCTGACTCGCGCAGTGAACATCCCTGCGCTACCGAAGACGCCACTGGCAGCAAAAAACAGATGGTGTGGAGCCGCTACGGGCAGTTGCTGACCTTCACCGACTGCTCTGGCTATGAAACCCGTTATGAATACGACCGTTTCGGGCAACTGACAGCCACACACCAGGAGGAAGGTATCAGCCTGTACCGCGCTTATGATAACCGTGGCAGGCTGGTCGGCCAGCGGAATACCGCAGAGCAGGAAACCCGTTACGAATACAATGTGGCGGGCGACCTGGCGGCAGTCATTTTTCCTGACGGTAGCCGCAGCGAAACCACCCACGATAACCGGGGCAACGCTATCAGCACCACGCAAGGCGGCCTGACGCGCCGGATGGAATACGACGCCGCAGGCCGGGTGACGCAACTCACCAGTGAAAACGGCAGCCATACGGCATTCACTTACGATGTGCTGGACAGGCTGACGCAGGAAACCGGTTTTGACGGCAGGGTGAAGCGTTACCGTTACAGCGCGACCGGACAGCTTGTGCGCAGCGAGGATGAAAGCCTTGTCACGGCGTGGCATTACGATGAATCTGACCGGCTGACATACAGAACCGTGAACGACGAACCGGCAGAACAGTGGTTCTACAACGAACGTGGCTGGCTGACAGACATCAGCCACCTCAGTGACGGACGGCGCGTCGCCGTGCATTACGGTCATGATAACCGGGGCCGCCTCATCAGCGAGCGCCAGACGGTACATCACCCGGAAACCGGTGAACTGCTGTGGCAGCATGAAACAAAGCAGGACTACAGCGATAAGGGACTGGCGACCATCACCACACCCGACCAACTGTCGCCGGTGGAATGGCTCACCTACGGCTCCGGCTATATTGCCGGAATGAAGCTCGGTGACGAACCGCTGGTTGATTTCATCCGCGACCGCCTGCACCGTGAAACGCTGCTCAGCTTTGGTCAGTATGAAAGAACCACAGCATACGCTGTCGCCGGGCAACCAGAGAGTTACCACTTTAACAAACCGCAGCTTAACCGCGACTATACCTGGAACGAAGCCGGGCAGCTTATCCGAATCAACGGCCCGCATGAACAGCGCGATTATCAGTACAGCGACGCCGGACGGCTGGTCAGCACGCACATCAAATCTCCACACCATGAGCTTACGCAGTGGGCACTCACCGACCCGGCGGGCAACCGGATAGCAGAGCGGGATAAATACCCGATGCTGTCGGAGGTCTGGCGCGACAACCGCATCGCCCTGGACACAGACTACTTTTACCACCACGACCAACACGGCAGGCTGACGGAAAAGGATGAGCGACGTGTCAGGAATGGCGGCAGCTATACGCATCACTACAGCTATGATGGCCAGCACCGACTCACGCATTACCGCCTGATGCAGCAGGGAGACACCCTGACGGAGAGTCGCTATGCCTATGATCCGCTGGGCCGCCGTATTGGTAAACGGGTATGGAAAAGCCGGACGGAGCATGACTCAAACGGGGACAGTTATCTGTGGCTGGATCCCGAGCCGGAAGTGACCTGGTACGGCTGGGATGGCGACCGCCTGACCACCACGCAGACGGGCACTACCCGCATCCAGACGGTGTACCAGCCAGGGAGCTTTACACCGTTAATCCGCATTGAAACGGCAACACCAGAGCTGAGCAGAACCGTCCGTCGCACGCTGGCGGAGAAACTGCAGCAGGACGCGGGGATGGCGTTTGCGCCGGAGCTGGTGGCAATGCTGGATAATCTGGAGCAGGAACTGAAAACAAATCAGATAAGCGAACAAAATCAGCAATGGCTGGCGATGTGCGGGCTGACCGTGGAGCAGATGAAAAATCAGGTGGAGCCGGAGTACACGCCGCAGCGGACAATCCACCTGTACCACTGCGACCACCGGGGACTGCCACTGGCGCTGATTAATACGGACGGCAATATCGCGTGGAGCGCAGAGTATGACGAGTGGGGAAATATGCTGCGTGAGGATAATCCGCATCATCTGCAACAGCTTATCCGGCTGCCAGGACAACAGTGGGATAAAGAGACGGGGCTGTACTATAATCGTCACCGGTATCTCGAGCCGTTGCAGGGGAGGTATATTACTCAGGATCCGATTGGATGGCGTGGAGAATGGAATCAATATATATATCCATTAAATCCAATTGAAAAAATTGATTCACTTGGTCTGGATATACAAAACGCATTAGGGCCATTTGTAAATTCCCCGGGTATTCAATCTGAATTAACAAAATCAATGGCAGAATATTTTGAAGCCGCAAAACCAGTATCGATGCGTCCTGATGGTAATCCTTGGGGTTATGGCTGTGGTGATAAAGATTCAGACTGGTATGTTCCTGATAGTTTATTTGGTGCTGACTTTATGCCAGCCTGTAGAACCCATGATATATGTTATGGTACGTTAGAAAGTAATAAAGCATATTGCGACACCCAATTAGGAAAAAATATAGTTTTAGCATGTAATAAAAGTTTGAAAGACATTCCCGGCCTTGAGGATACATTATCTAATTGTTATGCTGCTGCTGGTATCTATCAACTCGCAGTGGAACAACTTGGTGGCGATGCATATCTTGCTGCACAAGAAGATGCAAAAATGAGAGGGAAGTAATGATAATTTTAAATAAAGTGAGATTATTACTATTTTTTTTATTACCAGCAATCATATGTTCGTGTGATTCATATGAATATAAAAGAAATTTTTCTTTGAGTTCTGTAGCCAGTTTTCCATCAACGATACGTGAATTAAAAAACAGATGGTTTTTTTGTGAAAAATGCCTAAACAGTACGCAATGTAATTTAAATGATGTTAAGCAATGCAAAACAATTACGTTACCAGACAGGAATGAGGCCTTAAGTTTAGCTGTAGGAAGAGCCAACACTGAAGCAGTCCATTTTTTGGTCAGCACCACTAAAGCAGACGTCAATAGTGCCATTGGAGAATATAAGGAAACACCATTAATCGTTGCCGCATACTATGGAACAGAAAAACACAGAGAAATAGCAAACTTTTTGATCTCACATGGCGCAGATATTAATGCAACTGCACACGCCCCTACAGATACTGCATTAGTTACTGCTCTCTGGAAAAATAATATTGAATTCTCAATATTTCTACTCAAAAACGGGGCTGATCCCACAGTGACAGCATCAGGGAAAAAAGATGGCTATATTTGCTTGTATGCGATAGAAAAAAAGCAAGCTGAAATTATCCCATACATCCCCGACTGTTGTTCAACAGTCAAACAGGATTCACATTGGCTTCGTGAAGCTGGATATTTATGCCCATGACATAATATCGTCTACTTATAGGGAGATATAAACATCTGTCGATATTTCTCTCAACTAAAATAAGCTTCCAGATAAACAACTCTCATGATCTGACTATTAGGATAAGGACAGCAGCATGAATATCAAAAATACTTTATCTAATATACCGAATATGCATTCCTAAATAGCTGCGCGGAATAGTAGATCACTTTGAGGGAACTCAGCCCGGATTGTGCGATCTGATCAATCGCCAAATCAAAACAAATCACCAACCGGACTGAGCGATGCCGATCATAGCACCAATTCCCCGTGACGAACGACGCCTGATGCAGAAAGCAATCCATAAAACGCACGATAAAAATTATGCCCGCAGGCTGACGGCCATGCTGATGCTGCATCGGGGCGACCGCGTCAGCGATGTTGCAAGAACTCTCTGCTGCGCCCGTTCCTCCGTCGGACGCTGGATTAACTGGTTCACGCTGTCGGGTGTTGAAGGGCTGAAATAATTACCTGCCGGACGAACCCGTCGCTGGCCGTTTGAGCATATCTGCACGTTATTACGTGAGCTGGTAAAACATGCTCCCGGCGATTTTGGCTACCAGCGTTCACGCTGGAGTACAGAACTGCTGGCAATAAAAATCAACGAGATAACCGGATGCCAGTTACATGCAGGAACTGTACGTCGCTGGTTGCCTTCAGCGGGACTTGTGTGGCGCAGGGCTGCGCCAACCCTGCGTATCCGTGACCCGCATAAAGATGAAAAGATGGCGGCAATCCATAAAGCCCTGGACGAATACAGCGCAGAGCATCCGGTCTTTTATGAAGATGAAGTGGATATCCATCTTAATCCCAAAATTGGTGCGGACTGGCAGCTACGCGGACAGCAAAAACGTGTGGTCACGCCGGGACAGAATGAAAAATATTATCTGGCTGGCGCGCTGCATAGCGGAACAGGTAAAGTCAGTTATGTGGGTGGAAACAGTAAAAGTTCAGCATTATTTATCAGTCTGTTAAAGCATCTGAAAGCGACATACCGACGGGCAAAAACGATAACGCTCATCGTGGACAACTATATTATCCACAAAAGCCGGGAAACACCGCGCTGGCTGAAGCAGAATCCGAAGTTCAGGTTGATTTATCAGCCAGTGTACTCGCCATGGGTAAATCATGTTGAACAGCTATGGCAGGCGCTTCATGACACGATAACACGCAATCATCAGTGCCGTTCAATGTGGCAACTACTGAAAAAGGTTCATCATTTTATGGAAACCGTCAGCCCATTCCCAGGAGGCAAACATGGGCTGGCAAAAGTGTAGCGGTATTAGGCGCAGCTATTTAGTCTGCTCTTAAACTTAAATTGTCAGTCAATGATATTTTGACATCACAAATCAGGAATAAACCCTTCTTCCCGAAGAACCTTAATCACCCCACGAATCAGATACGAATTAGAAAACTTCGCCGTATAGGTACGCGCCCCTTCTTCTACTGGCTGGAGCAGTCCCCGCTCAATCAGCTTACCAAGCTGATAAGTCACCTGCGTCGGCTTCAGGTCCGGTAAAACAGCGCGTAGGTCGCCCGCTTTTATCGTTCCTAACTCAACAGAACGTTTCAGAACCTTCGATTCCAGCGGATTTATCAGCCCCCTCTCCGACGAAAAATCGATAGCCGGATACAGAATTTTTTCGCTCAGGAAAGCGTGATTTGTCAGTTGATCGACTTTCTTCAGCTCAGAGGAGATCCCTGAAAGCACATATAAACACCATTCTTCCAGCCCCTGCTCTGTTCCCTTATCGGCTAACGAAAGCATGGCGTAATAGCGTTCACGATCGTTACAGAATACCGCTGTCGGATTGAGAACCCGACCACCTGCCTGAACATTAAAACCATACTTTATAAGCAACGCGTAGGTCAGCAATCTGACGGTTCTGCCATTACCGTTGCCAAAAGGATGTATCCAGCCAAAGCGATGATGTACCAGAGCAATCTTCATCAGATCGTACTTTGGCTTATCGGCACGGTTAATAAAGGCGGTCAGTTCCGCCATATAATCAGGAACGCGGATGTGGTCCGGCGGTAAATGGTCAGACTGAGCAATGCTGACGTTATGTTGCCGATATGCACCGGGCGTTCTGTCGCCTTCCTGTTGCAGCCCGGCGACCGCCAGACTATGCAACTCGCGGATAAAATATTCCGTTATGTCATCGCCATTGCTCAGATATTCATCGATGAACTCCATCGCGGCTTCAATGTTGTTAATTTCTTTGAGCTGGTCCGTCGAACTTTGTGTTCCTTCCACTTTGCTTTCAACATAGTCAGCAAGTGTAGTGTGGTTTCCTTCAATCCTTGCAGAGCCAAGGCTCTCCAGCATGTGGAAAACGGCCTTCATCTGCGCAAAAAGGATGGGATGAACGTCGGTTTCCAGCCGCAGATGCCGGAGGATCTCTAGTTCCGTCAGCGCGTCGACCAAAGGGGAGTCAAAGCTGGGGTTCAGAAGCGAGAGTTCAAAGTGATTAAATTGAGCCATAATGTTTAGTTATCTCAACTGGTGCATGACGATATCTCAAAAGTATAGCAAAAATACTAATAGAATCTATCAATTAGAAAATACACCAATTTTAATTATCTCAAAAATCATTGTTCAAACATATCAAATGTATGTTTGGAAGATATTCAACACAAAGGGGGATGGGGTTTTTTCTGCATCATGCATTATGGAATCGTTATGTGTGGAGTTCTGACCGTGATATGTGGACCTCAGACCGTTATGTGTGGAGTTCCATCCACTATATGTGGACCTCAGACCGTTATGTGTGGACCTGACTCCACACATAACGAAACCATTATCCATTTCTGCACCGATTTTTGCGACAACCATGAGAAAATACCGCGTAAACTGCCCCCGCAGCCAGCATGATCTCCTTAGTTCTCTTTTCCCCACCTGACCAGCGCCTCTTCAACTAGCCCCGCAGGCAAAAATTCCTGCTCCAGACGACCACGCGGTAAGCAGGTTAAGTAGCGATAAAAATCGATCTCTTCATTAAGCAAGCCATCAGGTATTGCTTGCTGCGCTTTTACCGGTTCAGGAACGGCGCTATAGCTGGCATATTGCTCAAACAATTCACGGTTCATGAGCAGAACATCAAGCGTCGGACGACAGCGCCTGGCTCTCGCCAGCATCAGTAGCCCCCAGCTATCCATGTCCCCCCAATAGGCAACGTGTTTTTCATCCAGAACTGAGCTGGATAACCATTGCACGTCAAGGCCACACCCTAAAATCGCGATAGTGTTAGATAACGCTGGGAGCTGGTGCAGACACTGTTCATTTTCAATCACCAGAATCCGCGACGCGGGCAATGTCGTTTCCGCCAGTTCCGCCGTCGTCACCCGGCATTTTTTAAAAGGGAGCAATCCTGGCGACTTCAATACCCAACGGATTAGTTTTGACGTTAACGCAGTTTGGTTTAATTTCACCAGTACCCGCAGCAGGGGTAAGATCAACAAGTTGTCTTGCTGTCATGAAACCATAAGGTTTACCCGGACTGATTTCCTCCTTCACCTCCACAACACCAGCATAATATATTTCTTTCACCCCAAATTCGTATTTTCTACCCGATTCTGCAAAAGGTGGGAGAAGTGTACTCAAAATACTATTTGAATAAACGCTCTCCTCCCCGTTATATTTTGCAAGTTGCTGGAAGAAAAAAATTTCTTTTTGCTTCGAGGATTTATTAGTTACTACAATTTTAATTTCAGTAGGCATAAGTCATCTTTCCATATGAAAAATATCGACTAACAATGCTCTATTTACATGAGGAGAAGTTTCTACTGGGTAAATGAAACATTCCATAAGCAAGTTAAAAATGCTTTTTTAATAATTAACTTGCCTGCTTATTAATATGGGCGTGAAGCTCGCTTAATTTTGTGAAGATAGTCACATAAACCAACCATAGATCGATTTTAACGATCAATAACAAGTTAACAATAGGATTTATGAATCAATATTCAACATACATATCTTTAGATATATAAAATATCCAAATAGCGGATTAAGCGTTACTCGAACACTTCTGTATCAGCCTAAGAGTTAGCGATCGGTGACAGAAAATCAGAGATACCCTGCCCATCCAAAAACCACATAAAAATCATGGTATTGCATTAACATTTTTTAACATTAACTATTTACATGGTAACGATAATTCATATCATCTTGATAATTACTATCACCTGCGAAGGTGATGTTGGCGTAATGCGGGGCATCCATGCCGCCGAAACCTCGATAAATCAGGACGATCCTAATAATGAAATCCCGTTGCTCCTGGGCATTAAGCCCTTGTTTACTAATGATGCTCGCTGCAAATGCATCGGCTGAAGAACAAAAAGAAGAGACCCTGGTGGTGGCCGCCAGCCGTGCGAATCACAGCGTTGCTGATATGGCGCAGACCACCTGGGTTATTGAACAGGCTGAAATTGAACAGCAGGTTCAGGGCGGGAAAGAGTTCAAAGAGGTGCTGGCTCAGCTGATTCCCGGAATGGACGTCAGCAGTCAGGGGCGTACCAACTACGGCATGAACATGCGCGGGCGTTCGATGATGGTGATGGTTGACGGCGTGCGCTTAAACTCCTCACGCAGCGACAGCCGTCAGTTGGACGCCATCGATCCGTTTAACATTGCCCGCGTCGAAGTCATCTCCGGTGCCACTTCCCTCTACGGCGGGGGGAGTACCGGCGGCTTAATCAATATCGTTACCAAAAAAGGTCAGCCGGAAACCGAAGCGGAGTTTCAGACCGGCCTCAAAACCGGCTTCAACAGCCATAACGATAATGATGAAAACGTGGCGGCGGCGGTCAGCGGCGGAAACGATAACGCGTCGGGCCGTCTGTCGGTGGCGTATCAGCGCTTCGGCGGCTGGTATGACGGCAAAGGCAACGAGGTCAACATCGATAATACCCAGACCGGTCTGCAATATTCTGACCGTCTGGACGTGATGGGCACCGGCACGCTGAACATTGACGATCGTCAGCAACTGCAGCTCACCACCCAGTATTACAAAAGCGAATCCGACGGTAAGCATGGCCTGTACCTTGGCGAGAACTTCTCGGCGGTGACCGGTTCCGGCAACGCGTACAACAAGAACAATCTCGACGCTGACCGCATCCCCGGCACCGAGCGCCACCTGATCAACCTGCAATATTCCAACACCGATTTCTGGGGCCAGGATCTCGTCGCACAGATTTATTATCGTGATGAGAGCCTGACGTTTTACCCCTTCCCGACCCTGGCCGGCGGCCGGGTGACCAGCATTGGCGCGTCGCAGCAAAAAACCGACTTCTATGGCGGCAAACTTACTGTTAACAGCAAACCGCTGGAGGATTTGACCCTGACGTGGGGTGTCGATGCCGAACACGAAGAATTCGATGCCAACCAGCAATTTTTCGACCTCAACAAAGCGGCGGCCAGTGGCGGCATGAAGCTCGACAACGCCTGGAACGTTGACCGCTATCCGGGCTACAGCATCACAAACCTCGCCCCCTTCCTGCAGAGCAGTTACGACATCTCCGCCGTCACTTTGAGCGCTGGGGTGCGCTACCAGTACACGGAAAATAAGGTCGATGACTTCATTGGTTATAGTCAGCAGCAGGCCATCGCCACGGGTAAGGCGACATCCGCAGACGCCGTGCCGGGCGGAAAAACGGACTACAACAACCTGCTGTTTAATGCCGGGATTCTGGGCCATCTGACCGAGCGTCAGCAGCTGTGGTTTAACTTCTCACAAGGGTTTGAGATCCCGGATCTGGCGAAATATTACGGATCTGGTACCTATCAGCTGCAAAATGGCCACTATCGTCTGGTCAACAGCGTAAACGTCAATGACTCGAAACTCGACGGCATCAAAGTCGATGCCTACGAACTGGGCTGGCGTTTCACCGGCGATAATCTGCGCACGCAGATTGCTGGCTATTACTCGCTTTCTGACAAGACCATCAACATCAACAAGACCGACATGACCATCAATATTGAAGATGATAAGCGCCGCATCTATGGTGTTGAAGGTCAAGTGGATTACTTCTTTACCGACAGCGAGTGGAGTACCGGTGCGAACTTTAACGCCATCAGGTCGCAAACCCGCGTCGACGGGAAATGGGAAAAGCTGACGGTAGACAGCGCCAGCCCATCAAAAATGAGCGCCTGGGTAACCTGGGCTCCGGGCGACTGGACGCTGCGCCTGCAAAGCACGCAGACGTTTGACCTCTCTGACGAAGCCGGTAAGCACATTGACGGCTATAACACTGTCGATCTGTTAGGCAGCTACCTGCTGCCGGTGGGCAAGCTGAGCTTCAGTGTGGAAAACCTGCTGGATGAAGATTACACCACCGCCTGGGGACAGCGCGCACCGGGCCTCTACAGCCCCACCTACGGTGCTGAGAACCTCTATACCTACAAAGGTCGTGGCCGTACCTTTGGCCTGAATTACTCGGTATTGTTCTGATAATCCGTGCCGCCTGCAATGTGGGCGGCAGTTTTTTACTCTGAACAGCGTCACTCCCCCGGCCGTACGCAGCCAGCGCGGGGCTTTCATTCCCGCCGCAAAGAACATCACCAGGTCATACAGCAAGCCTCGTATCTCTTTCTTAACATCTGCGAGATGCCCTTCCCTGCGAACACGTTGGTCAGCGCCTGGCAGTAGCGGCAAAGCCCGGTGCGTTCAGGTTCGAAACGGGGGCGCTTTCAGGGCGAACATCGGCCGTCAGGCTGGCAACAAGATGAGCAGGAATGGGCTCCAGCAAGATGGGTCCGGGCAGGTTCAGGCAGGAACGGAGCCTGCTATAAAGCGCTTTTTCAACCTGGAGATCGTCGTTATCTATCAGGGCTTCGGCGATGGGTTGTATTAAAAGATCCCGACGTTCAGTTATGGGACACGCTGTTTGATGCAGTTGGTCAGTTTATGAAGTAGAAATCACCCGGATCAATTATTCATCCTTAGGTGCCATGAAAAATGTTACGCCGATAACCAACGGTAAGTGACCACATGCAGAGATCATTTTTTATCCTCCCATAGATCTGACGCCATCATGATTTTACACAACGCTGCATTGGGCGCAGGTGGCCTATTCAGACGATCGATACATGCCTGATACTTAACTGGATCATCTACGAAAATTCGCTGTTCAAATAGTACACTTTCGGCGGGGCTGCCATCGATAGGCTGATTCTCATCAGTAGAGACGAACAAATCCAGCAGGTCGTGAATGTTCGGGTTATTTTTTGATAAAGGCATAACCAATCGCTTTCTCAGGTGGGGAAAATTCATTATGCACACTGCAGAAACCTGATGTTATTACTGGACCTTCGACTAACCCGCCTTCCGGCGGGTCATCACTTCCCTCAGCCAAACACCCTCTCCCCCAGCGTCCGTCCTTTGTCCAGATACCCCTCCCCGCTTCCCAGTTCCGGCAGCAACAAAAGTTCAGAGGCTTTGACCTGGGCGCCGCAGTAATCAAAAATGCCGTGAGCGATCTGCGCATTAAAGGCGGCTGTATAACCGTGGCGGTCGTAAGCGCCCTGGCTGGCGGCCCCGAGGCCGATAATGTGTACGGGCAGGTGGCCGAGCTTTTTGACTACCTCACCTTCGGCGGTCTCTTCATATGCCCAACCGTGGGTAAACACGCGGTCAATCCAGCCTTTGAGCAGTGCAGGCATTGACCACCAGTAGACCGGGAACACCAGCACCAGCGCATCGGCCTTATCAATTCGCGCCTGCTCTGCCACAATCTCTGCAGGCAATGAACCGGAAAGTTTAAATGCCGCGAAGTCCTGGGCGGTAAAGGTGGGGTTAAAACCTTCGGCGGTCAGATCAACAATATCGGCGGTGTGCTGCGCACTGGCGGTGATCCCTTTCGCCACGGCCGCAGCCACGTGATGGGTTAACGCGTCTTTGTCAGGATGAGAAACAACGATTAAAGCATGCATAAGGCGACTCCTGGTTGCGGGATGGCGTAAGCAAACGTACTCTATATACCAAAGGTAAGTTATGCTCATTAAGTTACCTTTGGTATATAAACATGTCAATGGAGAATCTGTTTGATGACAAATCCGCCCACCCGCCAGCGTTTATCGCGCGAAGATCGCTATGCTCAACTGGTCGATGTGGCCTGGCAGATTGTGCGTGAAGAGGGCACTGAAGCGCTGACGCTGGGACATCTGGCCGAGCGTGCCGGGATCACCAAGCCAGTGGTTTATGACCATTTCACCAGCCGCTCTGGTCTGTTCGCCGCACTTTATCGGGAATACGATCTTCGCTCGACGGCACGCATGGACGAACAGATAAGCCGCACGGAACCTGCGCTGGATAAGCTGGCCGCGGTGATCGCCGACGCTTACATTGAGTGTGTGCTGCTCTCAGGGCGCGAAATGCCCGCGGTCATTGCCGCGCTCAGCGGCACGCCGGAGCTTGAGCAAATGCGTCAGGAGTACGCCACGACCTTCACTGAAAAATGCCGGACGTTGTTCAACCCTTTCTGCACGGGTAAAACGCTACAAACCCCCGCCCTGTGGGCGATGCTCGGGGCTGCGGAAGGGTTAGCCTGGGCGGTAGTGATAGGCAAAATCAGCGCGCAACAGGCGAAGGACGAGCTGGTGGAGAGCATCATTTGCATGGTGCGCGGCGGCGCTGAATAAACCAAAATGGCCGGTTGCCCGGCCATTCACATTTTTTGTCATCGATAACGTTAAGGAGCGCTCCGTTACCCCCTTCGGTGATGACGTAAAGGCGAAACAGAAGCCTGCCTGTTTTAAACGAGCCTCATGTTTAAAAGCAGGGAATCTCAGGTGAGGAGTACCCACATTGGCGTCACTGCATCTGGACTGTGGGCACTGATAATCAGATTAAGGAATGCGATCGGCTTGTTTCAGTTGCGCGTTACGCAGGCGCAGGGTCGCGGGCAAAATACGTTGCTGTTCGGCCGGCTCATTACCCTCAATCAGGCCGGTGATAAGGTCGAAACAGTCATACGCCAGGCGCGGAATGTTCTGCTCAACGGTATCAATACTCAGCGACAGCGAGTCATAAAGATAGTGGTCATCAAAGCTGGCAATGTGGATATCGCTTTCCAGCAGATGGTGCTGGCTCATATAACGCAGTACCCCTTCCAGCAGTCCGCATGCCGCAGTAAACAGGGCTTTTGGCGGGCGTCCCAGCTTCGCGCAGAGGGCGGCAAACATTTCGTAGCCGCTGCTCGGATGATAATTGCCATGAATAATCCACTCAGGGCGCAGCGTCACACCTGCTCTTTCCAGACCTTGCATGAAGCCCGTCAGGCGATCTTTGGTGGGTGACAGTCGCGGTTGCCCGCCCAGGAAGTAGATTTCGTCAGGATGAGCGCGGGCCAGTCGTTCTACCAGGTCGGCGGTTGGCGTCACCGCGTCGGTGATGACCAGCGGCAAAGGCGTGCTGTTCATATAGCGGTCGAACAGCACAACCGGAAGTTGCTCGCTGAGCTTCAGGTAATCGGCATCGTTGAGCATACTGGAGGCGACAATCAGCCCATCCACCTGGCGGGAGACCAGATTGTTAACCACGACAGATTCCTGACTGGCGTTTTCATCGGTACAGGAGATAAGAAGCTGTAACCCCGCCTCACGGCACAGGTTCTCCAGCTCATGAGAAAAGGCAGCAAACCCGTGGTTGATGATTTCAGGCACCACCAGCCCCAGCGTATGGCTGCGATCCTCGCGCAGCAGCCGGGCATGAATACTCGGCTGATAATGGTGCTGCTGAGCAAGCGAAAGCACACGCTGACGGGTTTCCTGCGCCACGCGTAACTCTTTACCTCGTCCATTGAGCACCAGGCTGGCGGTGGCTTTTGAGACACCCGCCAGCGCGGCGATATCAGTGATGGTAACGCGTTTTGTTTTTCTCACGACAATGCATCGGTTAATGAAACAAGCCGTTATTCTACCATGCAAGGGCGTAACGACCAGTATTGCGCCCGCACTTCTCCACGTCCTTCAAAGGTTAATTGTGCAGGATGTGACGGAAAATAACGGCTGCTCATGACACCCGCACCGTCATTGATGAAGATCTCAACGCTTGAGTGGTCACAGAGGATCTGAAGTTTGTACGCCTCCCCCTGCCAGAACCGCGAGAGCCACTCGCCGTTCTCCAGACTCCGGCGGTCAAGTCGCAGCTGGTTTTTATGCCAGTGCAAGAGCAACGTATCGCCGAAGTTCAGCGTCAGCTCGCCTTCACTTTCCACAACCACTTCCAGACGTTGTGCGTCGATGCTGGGTGCATTATCCGCCGGACCTGCAAAATGGTGTTCCGCTTCGCGCAGCGCCTGCAGCTCCCGCACCGGCTGTTGATACAGCCTGCCGTCGCGGGAGGAGAGTTCGCGCACGCAGGTCATTTGATGGATCCAGCCCTGTGCGACCGTAGGCTGGCGCATCTCTTCGCCATCCGGCACACCCATCCAGCCCACCAGCAGACGTCGACCGTCGGCGCTTTGGGTGGTTTGCGGTGCGTAAAACTCAAACCCGGCGTCGAGTTCATGCAGCTCGCCGTGTGCAAATGTCGCCTGCTCAGGGGAAAAGGTCCCGCTGAGGTACGCACTCGGATGGGTATTGAGGAAACGGAACTCTTCGCGGGCCACCCCTTGCGGGCAGCATATCAGGAAGGTGTCCGCCCCCAGGGTGAACAGGTCCGGGCACTCCCACATGTACCCTGCGTCTCCTAGCCCCCCGAGGCCGCTACCCGCCAGTTCACCGAGCAGCTGCCACTGGTGCAAATCGTCTGAACGCAGCAGCAGTACCTTGCCCTGTCGCGCCAGATCCTGAGCGCCCAGCACCATATACCACTGATTTTCATGGCGCCAGAGTTTCGGATCTCTGACATGCCCGGTGTAGCCTTCCGGCAACGCTATCACCGGCCCGAGCTTATCAAAGCCCCCTTCGGCGTTCTGCACCGCCAGGCACTGCCACGCCGTGCGCCCGCCGTCAGCGAATTTGACGTTGCCGGTGTAGCACAGCGTCAGTTCGCCCTGATTGTCGACCGCGCTGCCGGAGTAACAGCCGCTGCGGTCATACTCGTCAACCGGCATCAGGGCTAACGGCTCATGCTGCCAGTGCAGCAAATCCGCCGAACTCCAGTGGCCCCAGCACTTGTGGTTATGCTGACAGCCGAGCGGATTCCACTGATAGAACAGATGAAACCGCCCCTGGAAATGGATAAAGCCGTTAGGGTCATTCAACAGCCCGGTCACCGGAGCCAGATGCCAGGCCGGATAGTGGCTGTCACGCAGCGCTTTCGGTTGCCCTTTCAGCACTGACAGTAAAATCTCCGGCAACAGGGTGGATGCAGTCATTATTCCGAGTCCGTTTTGTATTTAAGCAGATAAGAGATAACAAAGGCGACGCTGAAGGCAATCACCATCCCTATAGCATAATTCAGCAGCGAACTGGCCTGCACAATCGCCATTCCCGGAATGCCGGTCAGGCCAACAGCAGTCATGTAGACATGGACGGAAACCACCCAGGCCCCACCCACTGCACCGCCGATCAGCGCCGCAATAAAGGGTTTCACAAACCGCAGGTTGATACCAAAAATGGCCGCTTCGGTAATGCCGAGCACTGCGGAAAACGCCGAGGGCAGCGTGATGGCTTTAATTTTCGCATCTTTGGTTTTGAACCACACCGCCAGACAGGCCCCGCCCTGCGCGACGTTAGCCATCGCCCAGATGGGCAGCAGGAAATTCACGCCAATAGAGGGATTGCCCAGCAATCCGGCTTCAATAGCATGGAAACTGTGGTGCACACCGGTGATAACAATCACCGAGTAAAGCCCGCCGAACAGTAACCCGGCCAGCCAGCCCGCATGCGTAATAAGAGTACTCAGCACAAAGGAGATACCGTCACCCAGCGCACGACCCGCCGGGCCGATGACCAGCATTGCAACGAAACCGGTAATAATGACCGTCAAAAATGGCGTCAGAATCAGATCCAGCGCATCCGGGATCATCCGGCGAAGCTGCTTTTCGATGATGCTCATAAACCAGACGGCAAGCAGCACCGGGAAGACGGTGCCCTGATAGCCGATCATCGCCACGTCGATACCAAAAAAGTTCATGGTATGGAAGCCGGCGGCCACGCCCCAGGCGTTGGTCAGCGCCGGGTGGGTCAGAATGCCGCCCAGCGTCGCGCCCAGATAAGGGTTACCACCAAATTCCCGCGCGGCGGTAAAGCCAATCAGGATAGGCAGAATGATGAATGCCGCCGAGCTGAACATGTCCAGCATGATGTAGAGCGCATTTTCCGGGTTCACCCAACCGTAGGTTTTCACCATCCCGAGCAGCCCCATCAGCAAACCCGAGGCCACAATGGCCGGGATGATGGGGACGAAAATATTGGACAACAAACGGGCCACGCGCTGGAACGGATTCAGTTTACGGGCAGCGATGGCGGCAGCTTCTGATTTGCTCGTTTCACCAATACCGGCTTCCTTGATGAACGCGGCGTAGACTTTGTTCACCACGCCAGTGCCAAAAATCACCTGTAGCTGACCGGCGTTACGAAAGCAGCCTTTCACTCCATCAATTTTGCCGATTGCGGTGGTGTCCGCTTTGGCATCTTCCGCCAGCACCAGACGCAGTCGCGTGGCGCAGTGCGCAGCACTGACGATATTGTCCTTGCCGCCCAGCAGCGGTAAGAGCGACCGGGAAATCTGTTCGAAATCCATATAAACCTCTGTTTTTGAAAATTTATAATAATTAGCGCGTCAAAAGCCCCTTACCGGGGCTTGATTATCAGAACCAGGTTTCCATCTGCACGCCGAAGGTCCACTCGCCGCCAGACTTAAAGCCGCTGCTGCCGAGCGCATCATCGCTGGCGTAGTGGTCGAGCTTATGATCCCAGTCCATCCAGGAGGCAAAGAGACGCAGTTCCGGGCGTTTCAGGAACTCGCCCACGTCTCCCGCTTTCAGCGTTGGCGCCACGGTCAGTTTGTAGAAGCTGCCGTTCACCGCGTTACGGCTGTTGTAGCCCTCAGGCTTGAGATCCATGTACTGATAGCTGCCTTCGTACTGCATCTCGAAGTTTTGCGTCAGCTCCTGAATCAGGCGCATGTTAAAGGTCGCCCACTCGTAGCTGTCACCTTTGACGTAGCGATCTTTGCTGCTCTGGGCCAGCACCGCCGGCGCAATGTGCCAGCCTCCCCCCAGCGGCGTCATGCCGTAGGTCGCCAGACGCCAGGTGTCCGCCTGCGGTAACAGTGCGCCATCAGAGCCTACGGCTTTCACTTCAGCGCCGAGGCCATGACCATACAGCAGCGCCGTTTTCGACGACCCCTCACCCAGGCCGTAGAAGCTCTCGTTATGCAGCCCTAACAGGGCATGAACACCGGTGTTCGCCGCATCGCTTTTTACTTTATTGCCGTCATTGTCGAGACGATCATCGTTATCTTTCGCCCGCATACCGCTGACCATCATCTGCACCGGGCCAACGTAGTTATTCAGCGTCAGAATGTAGTTCTGGGCGTTGTTTTCACTGTTCTCGATGTCGCCAAAGGTGCGTCCATAGAGAGAGAAGTTGCTGCGCGCGTTGTCGCTCCACTTCATGTCATAGATACCGGCCCCGGTCCCGGCGAGAAACACCACGTCCGAGTCTATCCAGTGGATATCGAAGTTATCGCGGTCAAAACGCTTACCGGCCCAGACCGTGGAATCCTTAAATGCGCCGGTGAACGTCGGCAGATGGCCCAGTTCGGTAAACGCCTGACGCAGATTGAGATCGCTGCTGGAGGCCGTCCAGTCGTTATAGCTGCGCTGCCCGTCGGCCAGCATCACCTTAAAGCGGGTAGTGGCGCCACTGGCGAGCGTCTGTTTATGCTCAAGATTCAACTCGACATAGGTGTCCGGCTCGTTACCCAGACGCCCGACATGCCCGCCGGTTTGCCCCGCTGGCGTCATTGAAGGTCCCCCCTGGGTTTTGGCCGCCGAGTCACTCATCAGCAGGCCTGAACGGGCATAGCCGTGAAACTCGAACCCACCCTCCCCGGTGGATCTCTGCTCCAGCTGGGTGGTGCGCTGCGCAACCTCTGCCGTGGTGGTTTGCGTTTTCTGCTGCTCTGCCGCCAGGTTTTTAGCCTGTAGCTCCGCAGCTTCGGCTCTTTTCTCGGCGTGAGTGGCTCGTTGTTCCGCTGCCTGCAGACGTTGCTCCAGCGCCGCAAGACGCGCTTCGATACTGTTCATGCCCGGATCTGCCGCCAGCGCAGACCCCGATCCCATTAACAAACCAAGCGTGATAGCGAGCGTACTTTTTTTCATTATTTTTGCGTCCCTATGAAAGAGGTAAAGGTGCTGAACTTTTGCTAAACCGGTTTAGGCGCGAATCATAATCCTGGATAATTTCATCGTGCAAACAAATTAGCTAAACCGGTTTAGTGAATGTGAGGAGGGTCGCAAATCCTGACGTCAGCCCTGAGGAGATAACAGCGCGTCCAGGCGGGGTAGCGCCGTCATCGCCCCTTTCGCCGTGGTTGCCAGCGCTCCGCAGCGCTGCGCATTTTTCAGGTAAGCCGCCAGTTGTGGTTCACTCTGCGGCAGGCCTCCCTGCGCCAGCCCCCATAACAGCCCGGCGACAAAGGCATCTCCGGCCCCCGTCGTATCGACGCTTTTCACCGGGGTGCCGGGGTAGTGAAAAATGTCGCCCTGAAAGAGTGCCAGCACCCCGGCTTTTCCCTGGGTGACCAGCAGAAGCTTGATAGCAAAACGCGCTGCCAGTGTTTTCATACCACCGGGTAAATCGGAGGAGGCCGTCATAAAAGCCAGCTCCTCTTCAGAGAGCTTGACCACGTCCGCCTGTTCAAGCGCGAGATCCAGACTGCGGTGCAGTACCTGCGGATCCGGCCAGAGATCGGTTCGAATATTAGGGTCAAAACTGACGAATCCGCCGGCCTCCCGCATACGCTGCATGGCGAGCAGCGTGGTGGAGCGTGAAGGTTCGGAAGAGAGGGCAATAGAACAGCTATGCAGCCACTCTCCCTGCTGAAAGAGCGGCAAATCATCGGCCTGCAAGAAAAGATCGGCACTCGGGCGCACCATGAACGTAAAGGAACGCTCCCCGTGATCGTCAAGGTCGACGACCACAGTTGAGGTGCGTCGGGCCTCGTCAAAGGTCATATAGTTGGTATTCACTCTCTCCTCGCGCAGCGTGGCGTGCATGAACTGGCCGAAGGGGTCCTGCCCCACCCTGCCAATAAAGCCACTGTTGCCCCCCAGTCTTGCAATGCCAACGGCCACATTGGCCGGAGCCCCACCCGCACACTGTTTTAAACGATCCTCGCCTTCCGGCAAGAGATCCACAACGGCGTCACCCAGACACCAGACTTGAGCTGACATAATGTTCTCCCAATAGAATGTATGGCTAAAATTTAATTAAACCGGTTTAGCAAAGCAATCAATTATCCTGATTCAGAAGGATTACGTGCGTTTCCTCACTGTGTCCTGCGTGCGATGAATTGGCTTTTTGGGCGGTTAAGGGGCAGAAAAAAGCCAGATACAGTAATTCCAGTGCCTCACGAAAACACATCCTGATATTCTCTTTTGTCATTGAAACTCTCACCGTTGCACAACATTGCGTTAACTATCAGGAGTGAACATGAGCCAACCGTTACATGCCGAGCCGCTGATCTGGGGTCACGGCCCACGCACTTTCGAGGTTTTTCTGGAGCCGACCTGCCCCTTCTCCGTACGCGCATTTAACAAGCTGGATGCGCTGTTAAAAGAAGTGGGTGAAGACAAGGTGACGGTAAAAATTCGCCTGCAATCGCAGCCCTGGCATCTCTTCTCCGGGGTGATTGTGCGCTGTATTCTTGCTGCCTCCACCCTGGCCAATGGGCGCGAAGCCGCACACAACGTGATGCAGGCCGTCGCTGACCATCGGGAAGAGTTTGAGTTTACTGACCACTGCAGTGGCCCGAACATGGATACCACGCCGCAGCAGATTATCGAGCGAATCGAAAACTACAGCGGCGTCAAGCTGGGTGAAGCCTTCGCCCGCCCGGAACTGCAGGCCGAAATCAAATGGCACTGCAAATACGCCCGCCAGAATGGCATTCACGTCTCGCCCACTTTTATGGTCAATGGCCTGGTACAGGCGGACCTCGGCAGCGGCGACGATATCAGCACCTGGGCGGCACGCATTCTGGCGTGATACTCAGCGTTAACCCCGGGTGGGGGCAAATGCACCCCGCCTGGCGACTGCTACACTGCTTCAACACCTTAACGAAAAGGCAGGTCAACATGTCAGACAACAACTATCAGCCTCCGAAAGTCTGGACGTGGGATAAGTCCGGCGGCGGCGCATTCGCTAACATTAACCGCCCGATTTCCGGCGCAACACACGATAAAGCGCTCCCCGTTGGTAAGCACCCGCTACAGCTCTACTCGCTTGGCACGCCGAACGGGCAGAAGGTCACTATTCTGCTGGAGGAGCTACTGGCGAAGGGCGTTACCGAAGCGGAGTACGACGCCTGGCTGATTCGCATTGGCGAAGGCGATCAGTTCTCCAGCGGCTTCGTGGACGTGAACCCAAACTCAAAAATCCCGGCCCTGCGTGACCACTCCACCACCCCGCCGACCCGCGTGTTTGAATCCGGCAATATCCTGCTGTACCTCGCAGAGAAATTTGGTCACTTCCTGCCAAAAGATCTCGCCGGGCGCACCGAAACCCTGAACTGGCTGTTCTGGTTACAGGGCTCTGCTCCCTTCCTCGGCGGCGGCTTTGGTCACTTTTACCATTACGCGCCGGTGAAGCTGGAGTACGCCATTAACCGCTTCACCATGGAAGCCAAGCGTCAACTGGATGTGCTCGATAAGCAACTGGCAGAGCATCGCTATGTGGCCGGCGATGAGTACACCATTGCCGATATGGCTATCTGGCCGTGGTATGGCAACGTGGTACTGGGCAATGTTTATGATGCCGATACCTTCCTTGAAGCCGGTAGCTACACCCATGTGCTGCGCTGGGCGAAAGAGGTGGCAGCCCGCCCGGCAGTCATTCGTGGACGTATGGTCAACCGCACCTTCGGCGAACCGGGCGAACAGCTGCATGAGCGTCACGATGCCAGCGATTTTGACACCCAAACCGAAGATAAACGCAACGGCTAACCCTTCTCTCCCGGGCACCCTTCTGCCCGGGATCTCCCTTTTTTCCTCACCTGACTGTTTTTCTCACATCATATTTACATCCCTGAAATAACTGGTAAGAATGCCTTTTATTTATTCATAAACACGGCAAATGTCTGAAAGCGCGCTAAAACAGCAGATCCTCAATCTGAAAAAGCATAACGCACGCCTGGTGCGGATAGCGCGTGACGCCCGGAGCAAGCTCAGTGCTGCGCTGGACGGCACCGGGCTGTGTTTGTGGCAACTTGATATCCCAAGCGGAAAGTTGATTATTTTCAACCGCCGCTGGGGCTCGATGCTGGGCTACCAGCCGAAAGAGCTCAGCGCCCGCTTTGAGGTCTGGCGGGAGCACCTTCATCCGGAGGATCGGGGGTGGGTGCTGGACGCGTTTTATGGTCATCTCGATGGAAAAACCCCGTTTTATGAGGCGCTGCACCGCATGCAGCATAAAAACGGCACTGTCACCTGGGTGCTGGATCGCGGACGGGTTAGTCAATGGGATGAAAACGGTAGGCCGCTTACGGTCACCGGCACCCATATCGATATGACTAAAGAAAAACAGTACGAAGAGCAGCTCGCGGTGCTGGCAAATCATGACCCGTTAACGGGTCTTGCTAATCGCCATGCGTTGGTCAAACATTTTGATGAACTAAAGCAGGCCGGGCCGCTTTGCATCGCCTTTATCGATCTTGATGATTTTAAAGTGGTAAACGATACCCTTGGGCACCGCAGCGGCGACGAGTTGCTTATCCAGCTCAGTCTGCGTCTGCGTGAAGCCTGCCCGGAGGGCACGGTGGTCGGCCGCCTGGGCGGTGATGAATTTGTGCTGCTTCTTCCCTTTGCTGCCGGTAGCCTTGCGATACAACGCGCCGCACATCACTGCCTTCAGGCTGCTCTGATGCCCTTTGAACTGGACAATGGCGATGCCAGCGTAGGGGCCTCAGTCGGGATCGATGAGGTGCACCCAACGGATGATTTTGTGAATGCCCTCAAACGCGCCGATATGGCGATGTACCACATTAAGCACTCGGGTAAGAATGGCGCGGCGGTGGGGAAAACGGTGCTCTCTCTCCCCCCGGTTGAGAGGGTTGTGCAATGAAGATCACCCGCCAGCAGGCCCTTTTGCAGCTTCTGAACGATCATGAAACCTTAACGACCACGGCCCTGGCCGGACAGCTCGGGGTGAGCCTTGAGACGATACGACGGGATCTGAAAACCCTGCAAACCGAGGGAAAAATCATCCGGCGACACGGTCGTGCCAGGCGTCTGCACAATGCACAAAACGACAGTGGTGAGCCGTTCTATAACCGCCTGAAAAGCCATTATGCTGATAAGGCCGACATTGCCCGTCACGCCCTGAACTGGATAGTACCTGGCATGACCCTGGCGCTGGATGCCAGTTCGACCTGTTTTCACCTCGCCAAACAGTTACCAGATATCCCGCTTACGGTGTTTACCAACAGCGTGCCGGTTTGCCAGGAGATGGCGCGCCGCGAAAACATCCATTTGATCTGTTCCGGCGGTGAACTGGATCGCCGATCCCGCTGCTACGTTAACGCCGTACTGCCCACTATGCTCAAATCGCTGGAGACGGACCTGTTTATCTTCTCCTGCGAAGGCGTTGACGCTAACGGGGAGATGTGGGATTCAACCCACAGCAACGCCCGCTTTAAAACGCTGTTGTTAAAAAGGGCGCACCAGTCGCTGCTGTTGATTGATAAAAGCAAGTTTTATCGTGCCGGGGAAGCCAGAATTGGCAATCTGTCGCTGGTTACGCAAATGGTGACAGACGCGAAGCCTGATGCCGCTTCGCGCTGATGTTATAAGGACATGACCAGACGTTACAGGCCTAAAGCCTCGCGTAGCGTCAGTACAACATGGTGACATGGTTTGCACGCGGCCAGTCCTTAAGCCTCACCATCAACTCTTTGCCAACCGCTTTTTCACGCTTTTGCACCCATCGCTACATAAAACATCACATAGCGACAGGCTGAGCGGTAGCCGCTTATTTAGAAAGCCACCCATTCATCCGTAGATGCCGTGCTGCTTTTTGGCGCAGTGCGCAGCACCGGCGATTTTAGCGGAGCCGGGGTAACTACGGTCTGGCGATCATCATCTGACAAACGGAACTGCTGGACAGCGCGCTGCAACTCTTCCGTCTGTCGGGCAAGTGCGGCAGCAGCCGTTGAAACCTCTTCCACCAGCGTCGCGTTCTGCTGCGTCACGTTATCCATCTGGGAGATCGCAACGCCGACCTGAGAGATACCTTTACTCTGCTCAGCTGACGCTGACGCAATCTGTTTCATGATGGTAGTCACTTCAGTAACCGCACGTAAAATGCCTTCCATCGTGGTGCCGGTATCGCTGACCAGTTTGGCACCTTTATTCACGCGGGTAACCGAATCGGCGATCAGCGTTTCAATCTCTTTGGCAGCACCCGCACTGCGGCTGGCAAGGTTACGAACTTCACCTGCAACCACCGCAAAACCACGCCCCTGCTCCCCCGCTCGCGCCGCTTCTACCGCCGCGTTAAGCGCAAGAATGTTGGTCTGGAAAGCAATGCTGTTTATCACGGTTGTGATTTCGGCGATTTTCTTCGAACTGTCGGAGATGCCCGCCATAGTGCTGATGACCTCATCAACCAGTTCGCCACCTTTGCTGGCCGTGGTAGAGGCGACATCCGCAAGCTCGCTTGCCTGGTTGGCGTTTTCGGCGTTCAGCTTCACGGTTGCGGTAAGCTGCTCCATGCTGGCGGCCGTCTCTTCCAGCGCAGCGGCCTGCTCTTCGGTACGCGAAGAGAGATCGTTGTTGCCGCTGGAGATTTCGGTCGCGCCACGCCAGATGTTGTCACTACCCTGACGGATAGTACTGACCGCATCACGCAGACTATCCTGCATGGCACGCAGCAGCGGAACGACACGCCCAACACAGTTACGACCAAAGTCCTGGATTGGCTGACTCAGATCGCCCTGCGCCATTTTCGTGAAGTGATCACGAATAATATCCAGAGGACGAACCAGCGTGGTAACCAGATAACGATCGGTAAACAGCAGGATCAGGATCCCGAGCACCATTGCGGCAATAATAACGGTACGCATCACCGTGGTCTGACTATCGACCAACACGCGCGTGGTGTCGAGACTGTCGCTGGCGGCCTTATTAAAGCTGTCGGCAGCCGAACCGAAAGCACGGCTTAATGCCGGCGTCACGTTATTCGCCTGCTGGCGATACGCCTCGACCGAACCTTGTTGTGCCGCCTGCATCTGCGGAGTCACGCCCTGGTCCAGCAGCCCCTGCCAGGCGCTGATGACCTGCTCAGATACTTTTGGATCCATCGGGCCCGGAGAGATGGCCTTAAAGTCCGCCAGCTTCTTTGACATCCCGTCGAGAGCCTGCTGAACCGGCCCAAAGTCCACCGTACCGCCAGCGGATTTGGTTTCCATCACACGCCCTAAGCGGGTGACGAAGCGAAAGTACTGATCATTGCCCTGGCTGAGTAATGTCATTTGTGACACGAGTTGACGATCAATCTCGTTGCCCTCTGCCACTTTCGAAAGTGAATAAATACTATACAAACCGACGCCAGACCACAGCAGGCCAAAAATGCCCAGGATCACCAGCATGACGATTCGGATAGTAAAGTTTTGAAGCATACGCATATTTATTTTCCTTGCCGTGAAGGTACATTCCCACTTTGAAGTGGGACTTACCTCCGTTATCGGCACGTTTTAGAGAAGTTGTATGGGTCTAAGAAAAAATTTTGATCATAAAACAGGCAGGCAGAAACCTTTATGTTTATAAGATGAAAAATAGGCCAGAATCATATTTTGTAAACTACTGGAGCAATTTATTGTTCATTCGGAAATGATAGTACCACCCCGAAACTACAGGTAACCCTATAATATTAATGGAAAAATATTATTAAAACCTCTCAACACATCCGTAAAAATCATCTTCCTGTTTATTTTTAATAGTTTCAAAATACCGGATTAAAGACAGCGCAAATTAATTAAACCCCCTACCTTAACCAGGCCACATTAAATAAAAAACCACACCCCCACCCACCCTTAAAATTAAAAATAATGCACAATTAAAACCTGTTTAAGTAATTACTAAAGAGGTCAACAAACGCATCATAAATAAGAGTTAAGCGCCGTTAAATACCCATTCACTCATCCTTAACAATCTTAACACTACGGGAATGATCATTTTTGCAATAGTTCCACTTCAGCATGGAAACCCGGCAAAGCCAGTGCTGGCGCGGGCTGCAGAGCAGGCTTTAACAGCAAGGTTATATACCCAGGAATTTTCGTAGAAAAGTCGGCACGCTGACCCTATTTTCGGCTGCACTCAGGAGTGGTATATGCGTGGCGAAGAAACGTTTTACCGCTCACACTTTCGACCTCATCGGGTATAAGAATTTTCTCAGGAAGAAGTGAGTGCCGAAGGCAATTTGTCCAGGATTTGTCGTTTCCGGTGAGTTAAAAATGAAGAGGCTTACCAGGTCTATTTTCCTACCCGACGCCCCCAGGCGGAAATATCATAAAAGGCTTCCAGAACTTACCAAAAACCTCGCATCCGCAAGCAGATTAAACCAGGTGGTGAACCCTGTGCTGAAATTATGCCCCTGGAGTTTAACCAGAACAGGAAACGTCCAGGAGCTGGCGGGTTACACCCGGAGCAGCGTCCCGCCAGGCGTGCCAGTCGCTTGCGGGCCTGTAGATGTAACAGCCCCGGACTCACTTTTACCCAAAAATCCAACATCGTGACAGGTAAGCGGTTGTTGTGTGATGTCGACGCGATAGAATGGAAACGCTGTTTCGAATTTACATCGACTAAAAAGGAGACATCATGCCCTGGTTTGCTAACCCTGCACGCTATGAACAGATGCAATATCGTTACTGCGGCAAAAGTGGGCTGCGCCTGCCCGCCTTATCACTGGGCTTGTGGCACAGCTTTGGTCACGTCCATGACCTCGAATCCCAGCGAGCCCTTCTGCGTAAGGCTTTTGATTCAGGCATCACCCACTTTGACTTAGCCAATAACTATGGGCCGCCTCCGGGCAGCGCTGAGGAAAACTTTGGCCGCCTGCTGCGTGAGGATTTCGCCGCCTATCGTGATGAACTGATCATCTCCACCAAAGCCGGTTATGACATGTGGCCTGGCCCTTACGGTTCCGGTGGTTCGCGTAAGTATTTGTTAGCCAGTCTGGACCAGAGCCTGTTACGTATGGGGGTGGACTACGTTGATATTTTCTACTCCCACCGTGTTGATGAAAATACGCCGATGGAAGAGACAGCCGCCGCGCTGGCCCATGCGGTACAAAGCGGGAAAGCGTTATATGTCGGCATTTCCTCTTATTCTACGCCGCGTACTCAGGCGATGGTGTCGCTGCTACGCGAGTGGAAAGTGCCGCTATTGATCCACCAGCCATCCTACAACCTGCTCAATCGTTGGGTTGATAAAACCGGGCTTCTGGATACGCTGGAAGAGAATGGCGTTGGCTGTATAGCCTTCACTCCACTGGCGCAGGGGCTGTTAACCGGCAAGTACCTCAATGGTATTCCGGACGGCTCCAGAATGCAGAAAGAGGGCAAAAAGGTGCGCGGCCTTACGGAAAAAATGCTTACTGAAGCGAACCTCAACAGCCTGAAGCTGCTTAATGAGATGGCGGCCGCGCGCGGACAGACCATGGCACAGATGGCGCTAAGCTGGCTGCTGAAAGATTCGCGCGTCACGTCGGTGCTGATTGGTGCTTCTCGTCCAGAGCAACTGGAGGAGAATGTGCTGGCGCTGAATAATCTGACCTTTACGGCTGATGAGCTGGCACGGATTGATAAGCATGTGGCTGATGGAGAGCTGAACCTCTGGCAGGCCTCTTCGGATAAGCAGTAACGCCGTGATTCATGGAAGGTGCCATTTACCATACGCGGCCCCTTCCGGTCACCTCACGAGCAACCCGGACTCGTTTTTCCCCTCGCCTCTGGGGGAAGAGGGGATAGTTCGTGCCCGCACACAATTCCCCCCTCACCCTGGCCCTCTCCCTCAGGGAGAGGGAAATGTTCGTGCCCGTTTGAAACTGCGCCAGCCGTAAGCGGAACGGTTCCGCTTGCCACTTATGGAACTGTTCCGTTCACCTCCTGTGCTAAACCGGGCACGCTTGTCCCCCTCGCCCCTTTGGGGAGAGGGTCGGGGTGAGGGGCAACTCTGGGCGCATGGCTGGAACGATTTCAGCCGTAAAAAGCGCGGTTCCGCTTACCTCCGGTGGAATGGTTCCGTTCACCTCATGTGCTAAACCGGGCACGCTTTTCCCCCTCGCCCCTTCGGGGAGAGGGTCGGGGTGAGGGGAACAGCGGGTGACTGGCTCAAAGGGTTCCGCTAACCGCCGGTGGAATCGTTCCGTTCATCTCACATGCTAAACCGGGCACGCTTTTCCCCCTCGCCCCTTCGGGGAGAGGGTCGGGGTGAGGGGAACAGTGGGTGACTGGCTCAAAGGGTTCCGCTTACCTCCGGTGGAATGGTTCCGTTCACCTCACATGCTAAACCGGGCACGCTTTTCCCCCTCGCCCCTTCGGGGAGAGGGTCGGGGTGAGGGGAACAGCGGGTGACTGGCCCTAAGGGTTCCGCTGACCTCCGGTGGAATGGTTCCGTTCACCTCATGTGCCGCGCTTCCATGCAGCACCCTCCCCCGTGAACGTGTTAAGGGCGTTCTCCGCCACGCCCTTAACAATCCCGGCTCCCGGCACGAAAACTGCCGCTTCGCGGTGACCCTCCGCTTATTTCTCCGGGCTTACCGGGACCGGGCGCGATGCAGCGTCCCTGCAACGCGCGCCCTCGCCGCGCCTCCCTGCGCGTCGTCCCGGCCCTGCGAAAACGCGTCGGCAGTTTCCAGCCGGACTCGCCACACCTTACCCTCCGCGCGGTTTGTAAGTCATTAAAGCGATGCGGTGCCTTTTGAAACACAGGGGCGTGCAGCGGGGGCTTACGGGTCCGCCTGTAAAAGCGGGCTCGCTTTTCTCCCTCGCCCCTTCGGGGAGAGGGTTGGGGTGAGGGGACTGTGGGTGACTGGCCCGGACGGTTTCAGCCATAAAAAGAGCGGTTCCGCTAACCGCCGGTGAAATCGTTCCGTTCATCTCACATGCTAAACCGGGCACGCTTTTCCCCCTCGCCCCTTCGGGGAGAGGGTCGGGGTGAGGGGAACAGTGGGTGACTGGCTCAAAGGGTTCCGCTTACCTCCGGTGGAATGGTTCCGTTCACCTCATGTGCCGCGCTTCCATGAAACACCTTCACCCGTGAACGTGTTAAGGGCGTTCTCCGCCACGCCCTTAACAATCCCGGCTCCCGGCACGAAAACTGCCGCTTCGCGGTGACCCTCCGCGTGTTTCTCCGGGCTTACCGGGACCGGGCGCGATGCAGCGTCCCTGCAACGCGCGCCCTCGCCGCGCCTCCCTGCGCGTCGCCCCGGCCCTGCGAAAACGCGTCGGCAGTTTCCAGCCGGACTCCCCACACCCTACCCACCGCGCGGTTTTTGGCTTTTAACAGCAAAGGCTTTTTATCTGAAACTCCTGGCGTGCAGCGGGGGGGGGCGGCCCCGCGAAAACGCGTCGGCAGTTTCCAGCCGGACTCCCCACACCTGACCCACGGCGCGGTTTTTAAGTCCTTAAAGCGATGCGGTGTCTGTTGAAACGCAGTGGCGTGCAGCGAGGGGGTTGCGGTCCGGCTGAAAATCGGTGAGGCGTTGACGACGGGCCGGGACCGCCCGCAGGGACGCGGGCGGAGGGGATAGCCTGCAGGGATGCAGGCTGGTCCCCGACCCGACAGCACGGCGGCATAAGACGAACGGACCGCGCAGCGGCGATTTTCCTGGCCGGGAGCCTGGGTTGCAAGGGAGGCGGCGGCGAGCCTCCCTTGCACGTTCACGGGTGCAGCGGCTTCAGAGGGAGAATGCACTCAGGGTGAACGGAACCATTCCACGTAGCCTGCATGGGAGTGTTCCACTATCTGCAACAGACTCTCCTTGAGCATCCGTGCGGAATGTTCCCCCTCACCCTGACCCTCTCCCCAAAGGGGCGAGGGGACCGTCCGTGCCCACATACAATTCCCCCTCACCCTGGCCCTCTCCCCAAAGGGGCGAGGGGACCGTCCGTGCCCACATACAATTCCCCCTCACCCTGGCCCTCTCCCCAGAGGGGAGAGGGGATGGACCGTGCCCACATACAATTCCCCCTCACCCTGACACTCTCCCTCAGGGAGAGGGAAATGTTCGTACCCGAAAGCAACGCCTCCCGCAGAAGGCTCCCTTCTTAATGCTTATCCCGCGTCATGCGGTCGAGATATCCCATCAAAAATGCTGACACTACAAACGTCAGATGGATTATCACGTACCACATCAGCTTATTATCCGGCACATTTTTGGCGTCCATAAACACCCGCAGCAGATGAATAGACGAGATGGCAACAATCGACGCTGCCACTTTGTTTTTCAGGGACGTGGCGTCCATTTTCCCCAACCAGCTAAGTTTCTCTTTATTAGGGGAGATGTCGAGTTGCGAGACGAAGTTTTCATAGCCTGAGAACATCACCATGACCAGTAACCCTCCCACCAGCGTCATATCCACCAGCGAGAGCAATGTCAGGATAAGATCGGCTTCTGCCAGATTAAAAATATTGGGCAGAACGTGAAGAATCTCCTGAAAAAATTTAACTGTCAGGGCGAGCAGTGCAAGAGACAGACCAAAGTAAACCGGGGCGAGCAACCAGCGCGAGGCATACATTGCGTTTTCAAGAAATCGTTCCATAGCATCCTTTAAGAGTGTGTTACCCGCAGCCAGTATACCGCAGCCTACTGGCGGAAATGCAACACTATGCCAACCCCCTTACAACGATTTACCAACTACTCGGCTACACGTCTGCGGGAGTGATCTCCGGGCGCTTATACTCTGGCCACACCAGCGTGACAAGCTCAGGGTAGGCCTCCATGCTGAATTCCCGAAAACACTGGCGCAGGTTTAGCACATCCAGATCGGAATGCAGGACTTTCTCACCATTAAGACAACGCTTTTTTATATTGTCGTAATACTTATACACCGCAGAATTGAGATCGCTGCAACGACGCTGCGCCTCGAATAATCCCGGAACACTATTTAACTCCGCCATGTTCATGCGTTTAATGGTGGCATGAAGGAAATCGATATATTCATGATTAACCCGCCAGTACCATACCGGCGTAATGGCATTCATGAGCATAGAGAAATGGTCTTCCCCTTCCTCTTTCGATAACGGATTACTTTGAGGTGGCGACAATAGATTTTCACTACCTGCTGACGGGTTATTGTTAGCGCGCATCAATAAAAGCACCCCACCCGTCAACAGCAATAAAGCAACAACAGAATAAAAAATACTGTTCATGTGCAGACTCCATTTTTTTTGATTTTAAAAGTGCGCCATGATATTGTCAACGAACCTCACGCCTGGACTTACCCCACCCTGTTGATATTAAAGGATATTAGAAATGCTGCCCGAGAATCTGGTCCCGGCTCGCTTTCACATTTCCGCTGCAGAATCCGACTCCGGTGAAGCAGAAAAAAACAGTAATTTAACTCAGGGAAAAACAACTCTCTCTGATTACGCCAGCGACATATTAGCCAGTGTGACGCGTACCGGGCAATCGCGGAATATGTTACTTGAGGAACGCGACCGACATATAAAAGATCGATTATTTCGCGTCGTTAAAATCGATACTTTTGCCAGACTACTTAATGATTTACAGGCTGAAGGCGAGATCGACGCTCAGACATTAAGTCAAATTATTGCCGACAAAACCAAAGAAATTAATGATGCGGGTAATGAAATTTGGCTTAATCTCATAACCCGCGAAAAAGATATGCCTTTGTTTTATAAACTTGGGGATGAATAGCGTGAAAGACGTTGAAGATAACGACGTTTATTTGGTTTTCGACAACCATAAAAGCGACGAATTTATCTTAAAGCAAAATATTGAAGCGTTAATTCAAAGTAAGAATGCCGCTATCCAGCGCATCGCCCACGAACTGGTTTCCATCCCGGCCGCGCTGGTACGTCTGAAATGGCAAAACCGCCGTGAAATCTACGCGCTTCAGGTAAAAGAAGAGATTTATGGTGCTGCCATCAATGCCATCATTGAAGCGCGACCTGAATTACATGACAAAATCATGGCCAGGCTGGAAGCGAACTATCAGTATATCCTTGCACGCGAAGCTGCAACGCTGCGCATCAGTCGTAAGCTCGCAGATGAAGAATACCGCACGGCGATGGTGACCACGGTCGCCCTGGAAGAGCGCGCGGCCTCCCCGCAAGATGAAGCCTCCCTGCCCGCCGTAAGACCTGCGGTGGAATAACCCTTCCCTGACCCCTGGTTCCCCCCGAATTAAGCGTGAAATATTCTGTTAACGGTTGGTCTTTTAATAAAAATTAAAAATGATGTAGTCACGCTCAAATTAAGGTTTCTCCGGCGGCTTTACGCGCAAAAAAAGGCCTGCGTCATGCAGGCCTTTTCAGTAAAACAGAAACTATTTAGCAGCGGCCGCGACCTCTTCGCCTACCAGACCAATTTTGAGATAACCCGCCTGATGAAGGGTATCCATGACTTTCATCATGGTTTCGTAGTCGACCGTCTTATCCGCACGGAAGAAGATGGTGGTCTCTTTTTTTCCTTCTGTCACAGCATTCAGCGCACTCACCATCGTTTCGTCCGTCACCGGATCGTTACCGATAAACATAGTGTTATCCGCTTTGACAGAAAGATAAACCGGTTTTTCCGGACGGGGTTGCGGCTGGCTGGAAGAGGCTGGCAGATTCACTTTGACATCGACGGTAGCAAGCGGAGCCGCCACCATAAAGATAATCAGCAGAACCAACATCACGTCGATAAACGGCGTCACGTTGATCTCGTGCATTTCGCCATTATCGTCCAGGTTTTCGTTTAGACGCATTGCCATGAGACATCAACCTACTCGTAATTTCTGGGCCGTATGGACGGGTTTAGCAGACGAGCTGGCCGCCAGGTCCAGATCGCGGCTTTGTAACAGCAGAACCTGCGCAGCAACATCGCCAAGGGTCGCTTTATAGCCGCCGATCATACGGGCGAAAATGTTATAGATGACTACGGCTGGAATTGCCGCGACAAGACCAATGGCTGTTGCCAGCAGCGCTTCGGCAATACCAGGAGCCACGACGGCAAGGTTTGTGGTCTGCGTCTGAGCAATACCAATAAAGCTGTTCATGATCCCCCACACGGTGCCGAACAGGCCGACAAACGGGGAGATAGCGCCTATGGTCGCAAGGAAGCCATTGCCACGGCCCATATGACGGCCGGTTGCAGCAACCCGGCGTTCGAGACGAAAACCAGTACGCTCTTTGATCCCTTCGTTATCTTCGCTACCGGCGGATAACTCCAGTTCGTTCTGCGCTTCGTTAATCAGCTGAGTGCTCAGGCTGCGGGCGTGGAAAGAGGCGGCGATGTCGCTGGCCTGATCCAGAGAACGCACGTCAGAAAGCAACTGCTGCTCACGCTTGAGGCGGCGCTTTTGCGAAAGTAATTCCACGCTTTTACTAAAGAAGATGGCCCATGTAACTACTGATGCCAGAATCAACCCGATCATCACAATCTTCACGACGATGTCGGCATGTTGATACATACCCCAAACGGAAAGATCCGTCTGCATCAAATTATTACCCACTGTGTTTCTCCAGGACGCCTATCACAAAATCTGAATATAATAATATCAAATCGACGTCGAATTGATAGTAGTTCTCATTAGTATTTACATACTGCCCTAATGCCCCCGCTTTTTCTTTGCGGTTACGCAGTAAAAAGTCCCGCCGGGCGATATTCAGGGAATTTTATACTTTATAACCGTGTCGACGGTGCATCGCCGGGCAATCATGGTAGTCTGGACATCCAGACGTATAAAACAGGTGAAGTGAACATGACGGCGAAGAAAATGGATACCGCCCTGGTCAACGCAGGGCGCAGCAAAAAATACACCCAGGGCGCGGTAAATAGCGTCATTCAGCGAGCTTCTTCACTCGTGTTCGACAGTGTGGAGGCCAAGAAGCATGCCACCCGCAATCGTGCAAAAGGCGAGTTGTTTTATGGCCGTCGGGGCACGCTGACTCATTTTTCATTGCAGGAAGCCATGTGCGAACTGGAAGGCGGGGCAGGCTGCGCCCTGTTCCCGTGTGGTGCGGCAGCCGTTGCGAATACTATTCTGGCGTTCGTCAGCCAGGGCGATCATATTCTCGTGACTAACACGGCCTATGAACCCACCCAGGATTTCAGTACCAAAGTCCTTGCCAAACTGGGGGTCACCACCGGTTGGTTCGACCCGCTAATTGGCGCAGGCATCGCAGAGCTGATTCAACCAAACACGAAAGTGGTGTTTCTCGAATCTCCAGGCTCCATCACCATGGAAGTGCACGACGTCCCTGCCATTGTTGCCGCGGTACGGCGCGTTGCCCCAGAAGCCATTATCATGATCGACAACACCTGGGCTGCGGGCATTCTGTTTAAAGCACTGGAATTTGATATAGATATTTCTCTTCAGGCGGCGACCAAATACCTGATAGGTCATTCAGACGGGATGATAGGCACCGCCGTCGCCAATGCTCGTTGTTGGGATCAACTGCGTGAGAATGCCTATTTAATGGGGCAGATGGTCGATGCCGACACCGCCTATATGACCAGCCGCGGTCTGCGTACGCTCGGTGTGCGGCTGCGTCAGCACCATGAAAGCAGCGTCAAGGTCGCCGAGTGGCTGGCCTCCCATCCGCAGGTGGCACGCGTCAACCATCCAGCCTTGCCCGGCAGCAAAGGGCACGAATTCTGGAAGCGGGATTTCAGTGGCAGCAGCGGCCTCTTCTCATTTGTCCTGAATAAACGCCTTAACGATAACGAACTGGCCACCTTTCTCGACCAGTTTACCCTCTTTGCGATGGCCTACTCCTGGGGCGGTTTTGAATCACTCATTCTGGCCAATCAGCCGGAACAGATTGCGGCGATTCGCCCCCAGGGCCAGGTGGATTTTGAGGGTACGCTCATTCGGTTGCATATTGGTTTAGAAAACGTTGATGATTTAATCGAGGATTTAGCAGCAGGGTTTCAACGCATCGTGTAGATTGATAAGGCTGGTTAAAAATTCTCTTTATGCCAGCAGATAACTCTGTATTAATTGCGCCCGGGATCAAGGTGTTTCGGGCAATAAACGCGTACAATAGCCTCTTCTAAGCGGTACCACAGGAAAGTCCATGGTTGTAATTCAAGACATTATCGCTGCGCTCTGGCAACACGACTTTGCAGCGCTGGCGAACCCACATGTGGTTGGCGTCGTCTACTTTGTGATGTTCGTCACCCTCTTTTTAGAAAATGGATTGCTTCCTGCCTCCTTTTTACCTGGAGACAGCCTGCTTTTGCTGGCAGGAGCGCTCATCGCTCGCGGCTGTATGGATTACATTTCTACCCTGCTTATCCTCACCTCGGCGGCAAGCCTGGGATGCTGGCTCAGTTACCTGCAGGGGCGCTGGCTTGGAAATACTCGGGTGGTAAAAAGCTGGCTGGCCCAGTTGCCAGAAAAATATCATCAGCGCGCAACCTGCATGTTCGACAGGCACGGTTTACTGGCGCTGCTGGCGGGTCGGTTCCTGGCGTTCATCCGCACGCTGCTCCCCACGATGGCCGGTATCTCCGGGTTATCTAACCGCCGCTTCCAGATATTCAACTGGCTGAGCGCGCTGCTGTGGGTCGGCATTATTACCTCCCTCGGTTATGCCATCAGCATGATCCCGTTTGTGAAACGTCATGAAGACCAGGTGATGACCTTCCTGATGATCCTGCCGGTATTCCTGCTGGTAGCGGGTCTGGTGGGGACGCTCGCGGTGGTTATCAAGAAGAAATATTGCAACGCCTGAAAACACGCCGGGCACCGACAGGCTGACCCGGCTTTTTTGCGCCTTATATCCCCTGCATCGTGCGAATGCGTGCGGCATCCTCTCCCGGCGTCACGCCGAAATAGCGCTTGAATTCACGACTAAACTGAGACGGGCTTTCGTACCCTACACGAATGGCGGCCGCACTGGCCTTAAGACCATCGTGAATCATCAACATGCGTGCTTTGTGCAGACGGAATGACTTCAGGTACTGCAAGGGTGAGGTACTGGTGACCGACTTGAAGTTATGGTGAAACGCCGAGACGCTCATGTTCGCCTCTGATGCCAGTTGATCCACGCTCAGGTTCTCTGTGTACTGGCTTTCGATACGCTTGAGTACGCGGCTTATCAGGCTGAAATGAGTCTGACGGCTGACCAGCGCCAGCAGAGCACCGCCTCCTGGCCCCAGCAGCACATGGTAGAGGATCTCACGCACAATCTGCTTGCCGAGAATACGGGCGTCCAGCGGCCTGTCCATCACGTCCAGCAGACGCTCAATGGCACAAAGGATCTCGTCCGAGAGCGTAGCGGAATTAATCCCACTCGATGCCATTGCCGGGCGAAACAGCTCATCCTCGCCAATATCCATTAACAGCTCTTGCAGCTGGAGAATATCAACATTCAGGCGGATCCCTGCCAGCGGCACCGCCTCCGTCGCGAAGGTTTCACACTCGAAGGGCAGAGGCACGGTCAGGAGCAGATATTCATTGGTGTCATAGCGGAATACCCGCTCATTGATATAACCAATTTTATGCCCGGAAAAGAGAAAAACGATGCCAGGCTGATACATCACCGGGGTGCGCGTTCCAGGCTGAGTCCCGTAGAGCAGACGGACATCCGGCAGCAGCTCACTTAATCTATTTTCATGACTTTTAAGGCATTTAATTTGCTCAGTTAACTGCTGGCAGATAGCTTCACGGTTCATTTGTTCTCACTCCAGGTGCAATTCCCGACGCTGACAGTGTGCGCAGTTTTTTTCGCTTTCTCCAGCGCTGAGTAGAAATGGGCAAGACATCGGCAGGAATGTGCATTGAGAGGATGCGCCTTGCTGTCCACAATGTTCAGCATCAGGCCGCGTTGTGCCGCCACCTTTCTACCCACATAAGGGAACGAGCAATGAACAACTTTACTCTTCATACCCCCACCCGCATTCTGTTTGGCAAAGATGCCATCTCCGATTTGCGTGAACAGATTCCCGCTGATGCCCGCGTGCTTATTACTTACGGCGGCGGCAGCGTAAAGAAAAATGGTGTGCTGGACCAGGTTTACCGCGCGCTGGACGGGCTGGACGTGCGTGAGTTCAGCGGCATTGAGCCCAACCCCTCTTACGAAACGCTGATGAACGCGGTAAAAATTGCTAAAGAAGAAAACATTACCTTCCTGCTGGCGGTCGGTGGCGGTTCGGTGCTCGACGGCACCAAATTCATCGCCGCCGCGGCCCACTACGCTGACGGCGTTGACCCCTGGGAAATTCTGCAGACCTCCGGCAGTAAAATAACCAGCGCAATCCCGATGGGTTCCGTGTTAACGCTGCCGGCAACGGGTTCTGAATCGAATAAAGGTGCGGTTATCTCCCGTAAAACCACGGGCGATAAACAAGCCTTCCACTCTGTGCATGTGCAGCCGGTCTTTGCCGTACTCGATCCGGTGTATACCTACACCCTGCCGCCGCGCCAGGTCGCGAACGGCGTGGTCGATGCCTTTGTGCATACCGTTGAACAGTACGTCACCTGGCCTGTGAATGCCAAAATTCAGGACCGTTTCGCCGAGGGCATTCTGCTGACGCTTATCGAAGAGGGTCCGAAAGCACTGCAGGAGCCGGAAAATTACGACGTGCGTGCCAACGTCATGTGGGCTGCAACCCAGGCGCTTAATGGTCTGATTGGTGCAGGCGTGCCACAGGACTGGGCAACCCATATGCTGGGCCACGAACTGACGGCGATGCACGGTCTGGATCATGCCCAGACGCTGGCGGTGGTGCTGCCTGCACTGTGGAATGAAAAACGCGACACCAAACGTGGCAAACTGCTGCAGTACGCAGAACGCGTCTGGAACATCACCGAAGGCTCAGACGATGCCCGTATTGATGCAGCTATCGAAGCCACACGCGGGTTCTTCGAGCAGATGGGCGTACCGACCCGCCTGTCCGGTTACGGTCTGGACGGCAGTTCTGTCCCGGCCCTGCTGGCAAAACTGGAAGAGCATGGCATGACAAAACTCGGCGAACATCAGGATATTACCCTGGATGTCAGCCGTCGCATTTATGAAGCGGCACGCTAAGCTTTTTACGCCCTCGCCTTTCGTTTTTGGGCTTTTCGTCCAGACTTAATGCACACAACCTTACCGGGCTCCGTCCCGGTAAGTACATAGAGGAGGCATGCATGACACATTCAACCGTGATTAAACTTGCTGATGGCAATCTGATGCCGCAGCTCGGTCTCGGCGTGTGGAAAGCGGGTAATGAGGAAGTGGTTTCCGCCATTCACAAAGCGCTGGAGGTGGGTTATCGGTCTATTGATACCGCAGCGGCGTATAAAAATGAAGACGGCGTAGGCGATGCGCTGCGAAGCGCAGGCGTCCCACGTGACGAGCTGTTCATCACCACAAAGTTGTGGAATGACGATCAGAAACGTCCCCGTGAAGCATTGCAGGAGAGCCTTGAAAAGCTGAAGCTGGATCATGTGGATCTGTATCTGATGCACTGGCCGGTTCCGGCTATCGACCATTATGTCGACGCCTGGCAGGGGATGATCGAGCTACAGCAGCAGGGGCTGGTGAAGAGTATTGGGGTCTGTAACTTCCAGATCCATCATCTGCAAAAGATCATTGATGAAACTAACGTGACGCCCGTGATCAACCAGATAGAGCTGCACCCGCTACTCCAGCAGCGCCAGCTGCACGCCTGGAATGCCACGCACAAAATTCAGACCGAGTCCTGGAGCCCGCTCGCACAGGGTGGCGAAGGGGTATTCGATCAGAAAATTATTCGTACTCTTGCGGATAAGTATGGCAAAACGGCAGCACAGATTGTCATTCGCTGGCACCTCGACAGCGGCCTGGTGGTGATTCCGAAATCCGTGACCCCGTCGCGTATTGCCGAAAACTTTGACGTCTGGGACTTCCGCCTCGATAAAGACGAGATGGTCGAAATAGCGAAGCTGGATCAGGGCAAACGCCTGGGGCCAGACCCGGATGAGTTCGGAGGCTAATCTCTCTGCGCCCGGCCCTCTGGCCGGGCTTATTCTATCCTGCGGTGTTGACCCGACTAAGCGGTACAGGTCTGCAGATATCATGCTCACCCGTTTGTGTGTCGGGCGATTGCTGCGTTCGCGGTAGGGTGCACACAACTCCCATCTCATCAGGCGCGCCCTCATAGGAGCCACTCAGACGATAAGAGAGCAATACATCGTAATGTTGCCCCCTGGCTGTAATAAGTAACCGGGAAATATTAATTTTATCAATAGGGCCGATGGGCAAAAAGAGTGACCATTCATGGTCGCCCCTGAAGAAAAATGCCCCCTTGCTATCGGTGAGCGTGCTGGCGTCAGAGCCATTGCTTTTCAGCGTGATCTCCGCCGCCGAAATCGCGTTGCCATCGCTGTCCAGCAGACGCCCTTCCACCACCGGTTGCGACCGGGTATACGCAACGCATCCGCTTTGCAGTAGTGCCAGCAATACCAGGCCCGGCCAGAACCGTTTTGCCATCGTTCACTCCCTGAATACAGGTTAACCTCTCTTCACTGCAGAGACTTACACACCGCCGAAGGCAGTGCTACTCTGAGTACCGTACCCCCAAAAAAAGATGCCGCTATGCAAAAATGTTTAGCCCTGCTTATTGTGTGCAGTTTTTCAGTCTTTGGGCAGTCTCCACAGCGTAGCGTGGAACTGCTTTATCAGCACTATGCGAATAACGCACCGGGTGTGGTTTTTGATGCATCCGGCCAGGAGCAGATCATCTCAGGCCGCCTTATGAAAGTGGTCGCGGAAGATCAGAAACTGACAGCGCAAGGCGATGTGGGCTATCTGAATTACGACCCGGTGTGCAGCTGCCAGGATTATGACAACCTGGTACTGGAGCAGGTTGATATCGTGACACACGATCCGCAGCATGTGGATGCAGTGGTACGTTTTCGCCCGTTCAGCGACGGGCCAGAAACCGTGACGCAAACGCTGGTGCTGGTGGATGAAAACGGTCGCTGGCTGATTGATGATATCGTCAATGAAACGAGCAGCCTGTATGAAGGGATGAAAGCGTATAACCGCGAGCGAATTGAAGAAGCGCAAAGTGATAAAGCATCGGAGAAAGGTACCGTCAGTTCACCCTCACCCCAGCCCTCTCCCTGAGAGCGAAATGGCGGCGCCGGGCAGTTCCCTCTCCCGGTGAGCCGAGGGATCGTCACAAAAAAATGCAATCCCATCCGGTTCCCTCTCCTCTTTGGGGAGAGATACCGTCTTGCGGTTCAGGCCGCAAGCGGTATCTCAGCGTCGAATATGCGACCCGATTTCACTACGCCATAAGCCAGTTGCAACAGCTTTCTCATTCCCGCGCAGACCTGCTCTTTCCCTGATTTTCCTCGTTCAGCCAGCCGCCCCATCAGGCTCTTCACCACTTCGTTATATCTGCCCGCGACGATGGCAGGCATGTACAACGCGCTACGTAACTCTCCCTGCCCCACCTTCGATATCCGGCTTTTCCCTTTCCACAACCCCGATTCACAGCGCCGTGGATTCAGTCCTGCATACGCCACCAGCGCCTTGCTGCTACTGAACCGGCGCAGGTTTCCCGCATATGCCAGCAGGCTGGCACTCAGCATATCTCCCACGCCCGGAATGCTCTTCAGCAGGGCTTTATCACGCTTCAGATCCGGGTTGTCGTCGATGTGCTGATTGATTTTCTTCTTCGTCTCTTCTATCAGCGCATCCAACTGGGCGATATGTTCAGTCAGGGACGCAAGGATGACCTCTTCAGCCCCTTCCAGCCGGTTTTCCTCCATCTGGCGCATCTCTTCCAGATTTTTCAGATGGCGGACCAGCGCAGTCAGTTGCCGCTCGTACAACGGCGCCGGGAACCAGGCCGATGGCTTATGCAGGGCGCAGTAACGCGCTATCAGCGCAGCATCACCTTTATCCGTCTTATTGCGGGTCAGTTCAGCCTTGCCAAAAGCGCTGATGCGCGCCGGATTTTCGAGGCTTACCCTGCAACCGTTATCAGCCAGCAGAGTGGCAAGTTCAGTGCTGTAGCAACCGGTGGCTTCCATGCAGACATGGCAGTCGCCAAAGCGCTTCAGCCAGGCCAGGAACTCGCGCGCCCCGGAAGAGGTATTCGCGAATTTTTTAGTTTTGTATTTCTGATTAGGAAGCAGAACGGCAACATCAAATTTGAGTTTGGCGATATCCACGCCGACAGGAACAAGATTCATGATGGCACTCCGTAACCTTATGACAATATCGCCGGACCATCCTTATATGTGGGTGCTCAGGGCACAGGATACCGTTCGGTCTTGAGGCGACAGGGAAACAGGTGACCGGGGCATAATCTCTCCCACGGGCTCAGAGGCACCAGGGCCAGGGGATGCTCACCGGTCACCTCCCGATGATCAGTCGGGGATCTTCTCCGGCTGAGCGGAGAAGATCAAGACATAAGGGTCAGGGTAAGGGGGAAAAGGCGGCGCTGAGGGCTATTCCGTTCACCTTATGTTCCCTGCTTTTCAGTAGCGACAGAACCCGTGAACGTGCCATAGCCGTTCACCGCCACCGCCACCACCCGGGCTCCCGGCCACGAAAATCGCCGCTGGCGCAGTCCATTATTCGCCCCATCCCAGGAGCTTACCCCTTCAGGGCTAGCGCAGGCACTATTCAAAATTGCTCCCGGCAATGTTGTCAGTTCCTCCTTCAGGCTTATCGGGGATGGGCGAAGGTAACGTCCCTGTAAGTTCGCCCTCGCCGCGCATCTGCACATCGCCCCGGCCTTGCGGATACGCGTCGTCGATTTTCAGCCGGCCCCCGTTATCGCGGTGATTGTCTTATTCTCATTACACCGTGATATCGCTGTAAAACGTAATATTACTGAGGATTCCTCAACCCGATGGATGAGGACATCAGACTGCCGTCAGCCAGCGTTACGTTTGACCACTTTCCTGGCACTCTCACTTCTGACAGCGCCGCTTTTCACCGTGCCGCTCTTTGCAACACCGCCTCTGGCGACGCCGCTTTTCGCCGTGCCCTGACCTGCCGTCGCAGGCTTCGCTGAGCCATTCTGACGTTGGTGCACAATCGGCGTATGCTTGGTCAGCGCAGGGCGGGTATTGCGGTTCTGTCGGCGCGCTTCGCGCATCTCATCCAGGGTCGGCGCTGGCACCAGACAGTCGCGGCGTGAACCAATCAGATGCTTTTTACCCATCTCTTCCAGTGCCTGACGGATAAGCGCCCAGTTCGCCGGATCATGGTAGCGCAGCAGCGCTTTATGCAGACGACGCTGCTTGTCCCCTTTTGGCACCACCACCTCTTCACTCTTGTAACCAATTTTACTGAGCGGATTTTTCCCGGTGTAATACATGGTCGTTGAGTTGGCCAGCGGCGACGGGTAGAAGTTCTGCACCTGGTCCAGACGGAAGCGGTGTTTCTTCAGCCACAGCGCCAGGTTAACCATATCTTCATCACGCGTGCCTGGATGCGCGGAGATGAAATAGGGAATCAAATACTGCTCTTTACCTGCCTGCTTAGAGTAAGTGTCGAACAGTTGTTTAAAGCGGTCATAGCTCCCCATGCCCGGCTTCATCATCTTCGACAGTGGCCCTTCTTCCGTGTGCTCCGGCGCGATCTTCAGGTATCCACCCACGTGATGGGAGGCCAGCTCTTTGATGTAACGAGGATCTTCCACGGCGATGTCGTAACGGACCCCGGAGGCGATCAGGATCTTTTTGATCCCTTTCAGGTCGCGGGCGCGACGATAGAGATTGATCGTCGGCTCATGGTTAGTATCCATGTGCTGGCAAATGTCGGGGTATACGCACGACAGGCGGCGGCAGGTCTGCTCCGCGCGCGGGGACTTGCAACGCAACATATACATGTTGGCCGTGGGGCCGCCTAAATCGGAGATAACCCCGGTAAAACCTGGCACTGTGTCGCGAATGGCTTCGATCTCGTTAATGATCGAATCTTCGGAGCGGCTCTGGATGATGCGTCCTTCGTGTTCGGTTATGGAGCAGAAGGAACAGCCGCCGAAGCAGCCACGCATGATGTTAATTGAGAAGCGGATCATATCATACGCAGGAATACGGCTGTTGCCGTAAGCCGGGTGCGGTACGCGTTTGTACGGCAAGGCGAAGACACTGTCCATCTCTTCAGTCGAGAGCGGGATAGCCGGTGGGTTAACCCAGATATAGCGATCGCCATGTTTCTGCATCAGAGCCCGCGCACAACCGGGGTTAGTTTCATGGTGGAGAATGCGCGATGCATGGGCGTACAGAACCTTGTCGGCTTTGACCTTCTCGAAAGAGGGCAGCAGCACGTAGGTTTTTTCCCAGGGTTTAGGGCGCGGCGGCTGCACCACAACGGCTTTGGCTTCCGTTTGGCTGGGTTCGACCGGCTTGTTGTCGGCGCAGGGTAAATCCTCACCGTAAGGATGGGGAATGGGGTCGATTTTTCCCGGCATATCAATAATGCGGGAGTCGACACCGCTCCAGCCCGGCAGCGCTTCTTTAACCATAATGGCGGTGTTGCGCACATCACGGATCTGCGCGATGGCTTCCCCCTGAGACAAACGGTGGGCCACCTCCACCAGCGGACGTTCACCGTTACCGAAGATCAGCATGTCGGCTTTGGAATCCACCAGCACCGAGCGGCGCACGGTGTCTGACCAGTAATCGTAATGCGCCGTGCGGCGCAGGCTCGCTTCGATGCCACCGAGAATCACCGGCACCTCTTTCCAGGCTTCCTTGCAGCGCTGGGTATAGGCAAGCGTAGCGCGATCCGGACGTTTGCCCGCCACGTTATCCGGGGTATAGGCGTCATCATGGCGGAGTTTACGATCTGCCGTGTAGCGGTTAATCATTGAGTCCATATTGCCGGCGGTCACGCCAAAAAAGAGGTTCGGTTTCCCAAGGCGCATGAAGTCATCTTTGCTGTTCCAGTCCGGCTGCGCAATGATGCCTACGCGAAAGCCCTGCGCTTCCAGCATACGACCGCAAATTGCCATCCCGAAACTCGGATGATCGACATAGGCGTCACCGGTAACCAGAATGATGTCGCAGCTATCCCAGCCAAGTTGGTCCATTTCACTACGGGACATGGGTAAAAATGGGGCCGGACCAAAACAGGCCGCCCAGTACTGGGGCCAGGAAAAGAGGTCTCGATCCGGCTGGATCAGGGATATTGCGCTCATCTTGCTTCCAAAAAAGTGGCAAAAAAATAATCAAAGGGCGGGGATTATACGCCGGATCAATAGATGAATTGAAGGATTAACTGTGGGGTTTTTCCCCTCACCCTAACCCTCTCCCCAAAGGGGCGAGGGGACCGATTGTGCTCGCATTTTTTTCTGGGGATTCTTCAGCCCAGAGGGAGAGGGAATCTATCGAGCGGGCCGGGAGTCGGTTTTCTCACTCAATCTATCGAGCGGGCTGGCGGGAGGCTTTCTCCCTCTCCCTTTGGGAGAGGGCCGGGGTGAGGGATATTAGGGTGCCGGGTTCACCAGCAGCTGGCCTATAGACCCTCTGTCAGCCATTTCAAGCGTCTGGCTACCGTACTGGAACGGGAAGTGAGGCCATGAAGGCTGGCCGTAATAGACCAGTAGCTCAACCTGCCCGTCCACCCAGATGGTGTCTTTCCAGCCACGATCTTCCGGGAACGGCATGGCGCCATTGACGTTGCGTACCTGGAACATGACCCCTTCCATATGGAAAGACTGCGGCATATCCGCACGCACCGTCCAGCGCTCCCACGTTCCCTGTTGCGCGGTAATATCAAGACGCTGTGGATCCCAGAGCTGACCATTAATGCCCGGATCGCTGCCAAGCGTAATATCGCGGCTGCGCGTCGGCGTGCCGGTCATGATGTCCGCAGGCAGCAGGCGCATCGGTAGCGTATCAGTCACCAGCGGCAGAAGCCCGGTAGGTCGCAGCGTCAGTACCAGCGTAGAGATAAGAATGCTTGAGGGTTCAAAGAAGCCGCGCAGACGATCCACAATGCCTGCAGCTTCACCACAGGTGAGCGATACTTCATCGCCATTGGTCATATCGACGAGAATTTCGCGGCGCTCGCCCGGTGCCAGCGCCAGCTGTTTAATCGATACCGGCGCGGTGAGAAAACCCTGGTCCCCGGAAATGACATGCAGCGCACGTCCATCGCTCATCTGCAATTGATAGCGTCGGGAGTTGGATGCGTTCAGCAGACGCAGGCGCACCCAGCCGCGGGAGACTTCAACAAACGGGCTTTGCGCACCGTTGACCATCAGGGTATCACCCACAAACCCACCGCTGCCCGGCTCGCTGTATTCCGGGGTGCCGAAGTTATCCAGACGTTTATCCTGAATAATGACCGGAAAATCATCCACGCCATAGTGGTTAGGAATAGGCAGTGATTTACTGATCTCATCTTCCACCAGCCACATTCCTGCCAGCCCGTTGTAGACCTGCTGAGCAGTGCGATTCGGTGTGTTAGCGTGATACCACAGGGTGGCGGCACTCTGGCGGACAGGCAGGACAGGCGCCCAGTCATTATTGGTGGTCATCATCCTGGCCGCTCCCCCCATCAGCGGGCCGGGAACCTGTAGCCCACTCACGGTCATGGCGACATTATCGGCCAGGCGGTTACTGTAAATCAGTTTGACATCATCGCCGTTCCACACGCGGATCGTCGGCCCAAGATAGCGACCGTTAATTCCCCATACCTGCGCCCGCGTCCCGGTCGCAAAAGACCAGTGGGCACGTTGCAGGGTAAGAAACAGCGGCTGGCCACGGCGGGACTCCAGCAGAGGAGGAATGGGCAGCGGGGGTTGCTGCCCGGCGGCGTTCGCCCTCAGCGGCATCGCGCTGGCGCAAAGCGCTGCGCCAGATGCCTGGATAAATTGACGCCGACTGAGTGACATAGATGCTCCGTGTAATACTGAATAAACCGTACGGGAAGTCATTTCCCGGGACATTAACAGCGGGGACTTACACCCGACCCGTGGCTTCGCGTTCCGCCACTTCTTTATCTAATTCGCCAATCTTCTTCGCCATCAGCTCATGGCAATGCGCTGCCAGCTCACGAATCTGATCTTTACCATAGCCGCTGGTGTCGACAGGTGGCAGCATTTCCACAATCACCAGCCCATTTTTGATGCGGTTGAGATTGATTTTATTCGAGGTGGTAGAGACACACACGGGAATGACAGGAACGCCGGCAGCAATGGCGGCGTGGAATGCCCCGGTCTTAAACGGCAGTAAGCCACGGCCACGGCTACGGGTGCCTTCCGGAAACATCCAGACGGAGATATTGCGTTTCTGAATGTGCTTAACCACCTGCGCAATGGTGCCGTGTGCTTTTGCCCGGTTATTGCGGTCAATCAGCAGGTTGCCCGTCAGCCAGTAGAGAAGACCAAAAAAGGGTACCCAAAGCAGGCTCTTTTTCCCCACCGTCACCGTCGGCGGCTGCACGATATTAGACGCCGTGACCATATCGTAGTTGTTCTGATGATTAGCGATATAAATCGCCTTGCCGAAGTTCGCATAATCCTGCGGCAGGCGTTGTTCAACCTTCAGACCAAAGACGGGAGCAAGACGACCAAACATATGCCCGAACGTAGCGACATGCTTTGGATTACGGGGGCTCAACAAGCAGTACAGGCAGCCAAATACACAAACCAAAATAGAATAAATGACAACGATGATGACGCGAATAATAAAAAGCATAGCTACCTCGAAAACCCATCCTTATGAGCATGAAACGTTAGCCATCAACACACAGGGCCAGGTCAGATGCGGGTCCGTAAAAGTCATATTGTTAATCGCAATTCTCGAATAAACAACGCTTTTACGGGAAAATTTACCACTGCCCCCCTCAGAACGAAGGGGGCAAGAAATGCACGAATTACTCTTCGCTGTTGCCAGCGCTGGCGCGTGCTGGCGCGTCAATTTCAACGCGATCAATGCGTTGTAATCCCCGCATCAACGTGCCCCGACGCCCACGCTCACCCTGTACTTTTTGCAGCTCTTCAGGGCGCAGTTTGATCTTGCGTTTTCCGACGTGAATGGTCAGCGTGCTCTGCGGAGGTAACAGATAAAGATGCGCCAGCCCATCTTCACCTTTCGCCGCCTCCGCAGCAGGGATGCCAATGATTTTGTTTCCTTTACCTTTAGAAAGCTGCGGCAGATCGCTGACCGGGAACATTAGCATCCGTCCTGCCTGGGTAATGGCCAGCAGCATATCAGCGTCGTTTTCAATTTCCAGCGGCGGCATGACGCGCGCGCTATCCGGCAGGCTGATTAAGGTCTTACCGGCGCGATTGCGCGCCACCAGATCGTTAAAGGTGCAGACGAAGCCATAACCGGCGTCGCTTGCCATCAGTAATTTCTGATCCTCACTGGTCATTACCATATGCTCGACGGTTGCCCCTGGCGGCAGCGTCAGTTTACCGGTCAGCGGCTCGCCCTGCCCACGGGCAGAGGGTAGCGTAATGGGGTCAATGGCATAGCTGCGGCCAGTAGAGTCGATGAAGACAACCGGCTGGTTACTCTTCCCTTTGGCAGAGGCTTTCCAGCTATCGCCGGACTTAAAGCTCAGCCCTTGCGCATCGATATCATGGCCTTTGGCGCTACGCACCCAGCCCATCTGTGACAACACAATGGTGACAGGCTCGGACGGCAGCATATCGTGCTCGTTCATCGCCTTCGCTTCTTCGCGCTCATGCAGCGGAGAGCGACGATCGTCGCCGAAGGCATCCGCATCCGCCTGGAGCTCTTTCTTGAGCAGCGTATTCATCTTGCGTTCAGACGCCAGAATGCCTTGCAACTGATCGCGCTCTTTTGCCAGATCGTCCTGCTCGCCACGAATTTTCATCTCTTCGAGTTTGGCAAGATGGCGTAATTTCAGCTCAAGAATGGCTTCCGCCTGGGTTTCGCTGATGCCAAAACGCGACATCAGAACCGGCTTCGGCTCATCTTCGGTACGAATAATGTGAATGACGTCGTCGATATTGAGAAACGCCACCAGCAAACCTTCCAGGATATGCAGGCGCTTAAGCACTTTCTCCAGACGATAGTTCAGACGGCGGCGCACGGTGTCGCGACGGAACACCAGCCACTCATTGAGGATTTCCAGCAGGTTCTTCACCGCCGGGCGTCCATCAAGACCAATCATGTTGAGATTGATGCGGTAGCTCTTCTCAAGATCGGTAGTGGCGAAGAGGTGATTCATCACCTGCTCCATATCCACACGATTGGATCGCGGCACAATCACCAGACGGGTTGGGTTTTCATGATCGGATTCGTCGCGAAGATCGTCAACCATCGGCAACTTTTTATTGCGCATCTGTGCCGCAATCTGCTCCAGCACGCGCGCGCCGGACACCTGATGCGGCAGTGCGGTAATCACCACCGCACCGTCCTCTTTTTTCCACACAGCGCGCATGCGCACTGAGCCACGACCGTTTTCGTAGATTTTACGAATCTCCGCACGGGAGGTAATGATCTCCGCTTCGGTCGGATAATCCGGCCCCTGGACAATATCCAGTAACTGGTCGAGGGTGGTTTTGGGCTGCTCAATCAGCGTAATCGCAGCGTTGGCCACTTCACGCAGGTTATGCGGTGGGATATCCGTAGCCATGCCCACGGCGATGCCGGTAGTCCCGTTGAGCAGAATGTTAGGCAGACGCGCAGGCAGCATTTTCGGCTCCTGCAGAGTGCCATCAAAGTTCGGCACCCACTCCACGGTTCCCTGACCGAGTTCGCCCAGCAGGACGTCGGCGTAGCGGGACAGACGGGATTCGGTATAACGCATCGCGGCGAAGGATTTAGGATCGTCCGGTGCACCCCAGTTCCCCTGACCGTCCACCAGCGGGTAGCGGTACGAGAACGGCTGCGCCATCAAGACCATAGCTTCGTAACAGGCACTGTCACCGTGCGGATGATATTTACCCAGCACATCGCCCACGGTACGGGCGGATTTTTTGAATTTGGCGCTGGCACTCAGCCCCAGCTCAGACATCGCGTACACGATGCGACGCTGAACAGGTTTCAGGCCATCACCGATGAACGGCAACGCCCTGTCCATGATGACGTACATGGAGTAGTTCAGATAGGCGTTTTCCGTGAATTCATGCAGCGCAAGGCGCTCTGCCATATCGCTCATTAATCGTGATTCCTCAACGTGTGCGCCCGCCTTTTCGGCGGCAATATTGCCGCAGATACTAACCTATCTGCGGCGAGGAGTCATAACTATGCGCGATTTTTTGAAACCGGGTAAAGCCGCTACTGAGTGACCTTATTAACTTGCTTAACGTCGATCTCAACCGAGTTCCAGTCTTTGTCCACTTCCCCCTGAATTTCCACCACATCCTGCGGCCCTACGCTCACGCCGTTCCAGCGTTTATGGTCAATATCCACGTTGATGGTGCCGGTCGTATCCTTGAAGGTATATACATCATCGGACAGGCGCTCAACGATATTGCCCCGCAGCGTCACCCAGGCATCGTCACGCATGGACTTAGCACGCTCTACCGTTGCCGTACCGCCGGCAGGTCCGGTGAATCCACCGCCTTGTGCGCTGGTTGCGCCAGGCCCGTTAAACCCGCCGCCCTGGGCGGCAGTTTGATTTGTATTCGCCGCAAACACGGGGGCAGAACAGATCATGACAATCGCGGTCATCGCAGCAATCTTTTTCATCTTTTCTCTTCCTTTGTCAGTCGATTCACCCCTATTAAACCCGCCAGTTCTTAACAACTTCTTAAGGCAAAAAAAGAAATCTTTTTTCTGTACAGCCCACTGAAACTGCATGTTTACTTGCTGACAGGCGAGAAAAAAGGGATGTCACATGCGCGTGTTACTGATTGAAGACGACAAACTCATTGGCGACGGAATCAAAGCGGGGTTAAGCAAACTTGGCTTTAGCCCTGACTGGTTCACGGATGGGCTGCTTGGCAAGCAGGCGCTCTACAGCGCGCCTTATGATGCCGTCGTGCTGGATCTGACCCTGCCCGGTCTGGACGGCCTTGAGATCCTTCGTGAATGGCGCGACAAAGGCCACAGCGAGCCAGTGCTCATCCTCACCGCCCGCGATGCGCTCGATCAGCGCGTGGAAGGGTTACGCCTCGGCGCAGATGACTATCTGTGTAAGCCCTTTGCGCTGATAGAGGTGGCCGCCCGGCTTGAGGCGCTGGTTCGCCGTAGCCACGGTCAGACTCGCAGCGAACTGCGCCACGGAAAGATAACGCTTGATCCCGTAAGCCTTGTCGCCACCCTGGCAGACGAGCCCCTGTCCCTTAAGCCAAAAGAGTTCGCGCTACTGGAGTTGCTGCTACGGAATGTTGGTCGCGTGCTGCCACGCGCGCTGATTGAAGAAAAAATCTACAGCTGGGATGACGAGGTGACGAGTAACGCCGTCGAGGTGCATGTTCACCATTTACGCCGAAAGCTTGGCAGCGACGTTATCCGCACCGTTCACGGCATCGGCTATACCCTGGGTGACGCATGAGATGGCCTGTTATCGCAAGCCTGCGCCTGCGCCTGACGCTGCTGTTTTTGCTGCTGGCGACGGTCGCCTGGCTTTGCGCCAGCGTGGTGGCCTGGCAGCAGACCCGCGAAAAGCTGGACGAGCTCTTTGATACCCAGCAGATGCTGTTTGCCAAACGACTGAGCACCATGAGCAGCGATGAGGCCGGTCATCTTCGCTCTACCGCGCCACCTGACAAAAAAGTGAAGCGGGGGCATCTGGACGACGACGCCCTGGCCTTCGCCATTTTTTCGCTGGACGGTAAACCTGTACTGCACGATGGGGAAAACGGTAAGCAGATCCCGTGGAATTATCATCGTGACGGATTTGAAAATGGTCATCTGAAAGATGACGACGATGACTGGCGGTTCCTGTGGTTAACCTCGGCTGACGGGCAGTACCGTATTGCTGTTGGGCAGGAGTGGGACTACCGCAAAGAGATGGCGGTAGAGATCATTCGCTCGCAGCTCACCCCCTGGCTGGTGGCGCTTCCGCTGATGCTTATCGTGCTTATCCTGCTACTGAGCCGGGAGCTGACCCCGCTCAGACGGCTTGCGCAGTCGCTGCGGACACGCGAGCCAGACAGCGCCACCCCGCTCCCCCACACCGGCGTACCCAATGAAGTTCGCCCGCTGCTGGATGCCCTCAACCAGCTGTTTGCCCGCACGCAAAACATGATGCAGCGTGAACGCCGTTTCACCTCCGACGCCGCGCATGAGCTTCGTAGCCCCTTAACCGCCCTGAAAGTTCAGGCCGACGTGGCGCAGCTGTCGCAGGACGATCCGTGCGCGCGCGATAAGGCCCTGAATCAGTTACATGCAGGCATTGAGCGCGCCTCGCGCCTGGTCGATCAGTTGCTCACCCTCTCCCGCCTTGACTCTCTGGAAAACCTGGAAGATGTGGAGCCTGTGGCATTAGCGCCTTTGCTTGAGTCAGCAGTGATGGACATTTACCACACTGCCAGACAGGCCGGGGTGGATGTGCGCCTGAACATCATTGCGCCGCAGGTCACCCGCATCGGGCAACCTCTGCTGCTCAGCCTGCTGGTGCGCAATTTACTGGATAATGCCGTGCGCTACAGTCCCGCCGGCAGTGTGGTACGGGTGACGCTGGAGGCCCGGGGTTTTAGCGTCAGCGATAACGGCCCTGGTATCAGCGCCGAGGCGCTGGCCCGCATTGGTGAGCGTTTTTATCGTCCCGCGGGCCAGCACGCCACGGGCAGTGGGCTGGGTCTCTCCATTGTCAGGCGCATCGCTCATATGCATCGCATGACAGTGACCTTTCAGAACGCCCCCACCGGAGGATTCATCGCCGCGATCGCACTGCCATAATTATTGCTGCTAGCGCAAAAGTCTTTGCACGCTTTGCCTGGTTCGTCAAAGGTCTTATCGGGATAGAATTGCCGTCATTGACGTTCCCTAAGGACAAACCTGATGAGCAATATCCTGATTATCAACGGCGCAAAGAAATTCGCCCACTCTAATGGTCAACTCAATGACACGCTGACCTCCGTTGCTGAAAGCGTACTGCGCGATACCGGGCACCAGGTAAAAACCGTGCGTACCGACGGCGACTACGACATTCAAGCGCAAGTGCAGAACTTTCTTTGGGCTGACGTGGTTATCTGGCAGATGCCAGGCTGGTGGATGGGCGCGCCGTGGACCGTGAAGAAATATATGGATGATATCTTTACGGAAGGCCACGGCGCACTGTACGCCAGCGATGGCCGCAGCCGTTCTGATGCCGCTAAAAAATACGGTTCCGGCGGCCTGATTCAGGGCAAAAAATATATGCTCTCTCTGACCTGGAACGCACCGCTGGAGGCCTTTAACGATGAAGAGCAGTTCTTCCACGGCGTGGGCGTGGATGGCGTTTACCTGCCTTTCCACAAAGCCAACCAGTTTCTGGGCATGGAACCACTGCCAACCTTTATCGTTAACGACGTCATTAAAATGCCAGACGTGCCGCGCTACATTGAGGAATATCGCAAGCATCTTGGGCAAATTTTTGGTTAACTGAGAGACTGGACTTAGAAGGAGTTAACCATGTTGACAGTGATTGCTGAAATTCGCACCCGTCCGGGGCTGCACCATCGCCAGGCCGTACTTGAAAGATTTGCCGAAATTATCCCCACCGTACTGCAGGAAGAGGGTTGCCACGGTTATGCCCCCTGGGTTGACCACGCCGCTGGCGTCAGTTTCCAGACCGCCGCACCTGATTCCATTGTGATGGTTGAGCAGTGGGAAACGGTCGCCCATCTGGAAGCGCACCTTGCCACTGCGCACATGAAAGCCTGGAGCGAAGCGGTGAAAGGCGACGTGCTGGAAACCCATATTCGCATTCTGGAGCAAGGGGTTTAATCCTCTGCGTTCAACGCTCTCCCACTGGGCTGCGGGATCCCCAGTAATATGTTTTTGCAGCGACAACATTGCGCCATGAGAATAGAACAGTCACCGCGATGACAGGGTCCGGCTGAAAATCGACGACGCGTATCCGCAAGGCCGGGGCGCCGCGCAGGGATGCGCGGCGAGGGCGACTTTACAGGGATGTTACCTTCGCCCGTCCCCGATAAGCCTGAAGGATTAAGCGTCGTGGACCGCGAAGCGGCGATTTTCCTTGCCGGGAGCCCGGGTCGCCAGGGTGGTGGCGGTGAACCACCCTGGCACGTTCACGGGTTCTGGCGTGACAGAGAAGCAAGAAACATAAGGTGAACGGAATGCCCTCAGAGCCGCATGTTCCCCTCACCCTGACCCTCTCCCCAAAGGGGAGAGGGAACCTGACGTGCTCGCATTTTTTTGTGGCGATTTTTAAGTCCGTAGGGCGACAGCACGCTACCAGTACAGCTTCCAGCTCTGGCTAAACCGCATCAGCGCCTCGACGTAAAAATAATCTCCCCAGCTGCAGCATTCATCCACGCCTTTGTCGCTCGCAAGATGGTAGACCGAGTGCTTGAGTAGCCCGTTGGTAGGCTCATTTTTACCCGCCAGATAGTGCTTACCCAGCGACGACATAATGCGCATCGCCCAGTGCTGATAGCGCTCACGATCCGGATCGGTGACCGGCAGATGCTTGATAAGCTCAAGCAGCCCGCAGACAGCAATCGCCGCCGACGAGGAGTCCCGCAGCGCGTCGGTCTCCACCAGCGCCAGATCCCAGTGACAGACAGCATCTTCCGGCAGGCGGTTCAGGAAGTAATTAGCCAGCCTTTTCGAAAGCGCGACCATCTCGTTGTCGCCGGTGTAGATGAAACTCAGAAGGAAGCCGTAAATCCCCCACGCCTGGCCGCGCGACCAGCAGGAGTCATCCGCATAGCCCTGCTGGGTGTTGCCATAACGCGGCGCGCCTGTTTTCACATCCATATAGTAGGTGTGAAAAGTGGAAGCATCCTCGCGTATTAAATAGGTCGCCGCCTGATTCACATGCGCCTGCGCCGCTTTAGCAAAACGCGGATCGCCGGTCTGCTCACTTGCCCAGTAGAGCAGCGGCAGGTTCATATTACAGTCAATGATCATACGCCCGGCCTGCTCCGGGTCGCGAAGATCCCCCCATGCCTGAATGATCTGCGCCTTCTGGTGAAAGCGTTCGAGCAGCGCTTCTGCCGCCTGCAGGGCAAAGCCGCGTGCCTCGCGATGACCGGTCAGTCGCCAGGCCGACACGCACGAGAGGGTGTACAGGAACCCCAAATCATGAGTGTTTGTGTCAAGACGTCCCGCAATGCGCAGGCCAAATGAGCGCACATTTTTTTCCGCCAGCTCGCGAAAAACCTCATCCCCGGTCATCTCCCAGGCAAGCCATAACTGCCCGGTCCAGAAACTGGTCGTCCACTCCACATTTTCGGTGAGCGGGTAGTAGCCGTTTACACAGGTTTCAGCGGGAAACTTCTCACCGAACTGCGTTAAATGACGACGAATCAGTTCGAGGGTATGCTGCCGTGCGCTGTCCAGTTCATCTGCAAATCGCTGCCGGTCAACCGGCGCACCTGGACACTCCCGTAACGGTTCCTCAACGATTTTACTTAACATAGTTCGGTTCCTTCTTTTAAAAAAATACCCGGTATTAACGCGAAAGATGATTGCCTGCTATATCCAGCGGTGCACGCTGACGCCATTTGCTCTGGCAGGCCGAGAGGGTCCATGCGGATATCAAGGTAAAGGTCAGTGCCGTCGCGCCCATAATAATGTAGGTATTTTCAAAACCGATGCGGTCATAGAGTAAGCCGGCGGGAGAAGAGACCACCACATTACCTACATACAACATCGCCTGATAACCCAATAAATACATGGTTGCATTAACACGCTTATCAAAATGCTCTGCAATGTATTTAAATACCGAGACCAGCAGCAGACAGATTTCCAGACCGTACAGCGGCTTCAGCACGGAAATTAATAAATGAGAATCACAGAGGCCGGATATAATCAGCCGCGCTCCGACTACCATCCCCACAATTAACAGACCACGTTTAGCGCCGATATAATTCACCACCAGTGGAATTACCATATACATGATAAATTCCATCCCGGACTGCACGGTGCCCAGGTAGCCAAATACCGCATTCCCCTGATGCACATCGTCAAAGAAGGTGACGAAATAGCGCGAGAACTGCTGCTCGGCGATAAACATCATCCATGCCACGCCAGCAACATAGAGGCAGAATGCCCAGAATTTGCGGTTACGCAACAGCGCGTAAACGTCCGCAGGCACAATCTTCTCTTTGGTCAACACCTCGCTGGCGTTAGCCGCATTGACGTTCACCTTCAGGCTCAGCAGCACAATAAACATCACCACCGATGCCACGCTACCCATGATGAAGTTCCACGCCGGTGAAATGTTAAACAGCAGGCCGGAGAAAGAGGACGCCACGGCCCAGCCCAGCGATCCCCACATGCGGATCTGCCCAAACTCCATGCTGTTTAAACGGCTATAGCGGTCACTGTAAGATTCGCAGGCCGCCACCCCGGCATACCAGGCAAAGCTTAAATAAATGGCCCCGACAATAATTCCCATCATGGTATTCGTCAGCAATAACGGCTGATACACATAAATAAAGAACGGTGCCATTAAGGCCGACATTAACACGACAAAATAGAGCAGGTATTTACTCATTCCGATTTTATCAAGAATATAACCGTAAATCGGTTTCAGAATTACTGAGAAAATACCATTAACAGCAAATACCGTACCGATAACCGTGCCACTCAGATTGGCTTTTTGTCCAAGCCAGATGGCTAACAAACCGATACTTGCTGACCAGGTAAAAAAATAGAGAAAGATAAATGAACTGATTTTGTAATATTCAGTCCGGGTGTTGATGGCTGATTTTTCCATACTATCCTCGACAAATCGTGTAGCGTTCAGAGATTGCGAATGACGAAAATATTTCTGTTATTGTTCTGGCCGCGCGGATTAATGCGCAAAGGTTATTATTGTATTGTGCTCTTTACTCTTCACCCGAATCCCTTCGGGCTCAATGGTTAATTCCGGTACAACAGAATAAAAATCATGTGAGCTTAAACTGGCCTGCACTGCGCAGGCCAGCCAGTGTTCCCCGACTGGCAGGATGTTATGTAGCATGGGGATGGTCGCACACTCAGCAAACATGACGCTGCTATTAGGTGGGGTTACCACACAATCGGCTTCGCGCACACGCAGCGGTGAGAGATCGACAATCGCACTCACCCCATTGGCAGCCTGCACAAGCCCGCCCCTCTGCGTCCCCTGCGCAAGCGGCCGCAGAGGGGCCTTCATCACGGCAAAACCGCCCTCCACGCTGTGCAGTTCACGCGCCGTGCGGATGCGGTGTACCCGCAGATGCCACTCCCCACAGGGGATAAGCCAGGTCGCGATCTGTACATCACGCCACGGCGACCAGCGAGAGAAGATGTGGTTATCCTGCACCACCACCTCGTCACAGGCCCGACGCCCACGAAAATAGTTGTCACCCTCGCTCAGCAGCAACATAGAGTCACATGCCGCGTGCTTAATACCGTAGCGCCCGCGCTCAATGGTGAAACCAAAGCGGCTGGAGTAGGCAAATTTGGTGTATTTTGCCTCGGTATTGACGTAGTTATTCAGCTCAAGCTGACCGGAAGTCAGCATGTAGACATGGCGGGACCCGGCGGAATGCACCAGAATCTGCTGCGCATGAGCAATAGCACGGTGCGAAGCCAGCGTCGGCAGCGGCGCCTCTTCGGCCTGCCAGAAAGCGTGATGCGCTGGCAACGCCAGAATTAAAAATACCTTCAACGCCCAGTAAGGCGAACCGGGCGAGTTGTAGTCCTCACACATCGCCAGGTTGGGGTATGCAAACCCAAGCGTCAGCACGCCGTCACGGTCAAAAATGGGTTGTGACAGCCACCAGCGAAGATGGCGCAGAATAATGCCTTTCACGATACCAGGCGTGAGCACCGGTAGTGCAGACCAGGCCACCGAGCTCCAGAACGCCACCATTGCAAACCGGTAAGTCAGACTGCGACCAAAGGGGATGGATTCGCCGTCGGCGGCAGACATATAGATAAAATCATCGGCGAACTGCACCGCACGTTCGCGCAGCACCGCGGCGCGCTCCGGGTCATCTTCCCCGTTGAGGGTGGCATAAATCAGGCCATAAAAATGAAAGGCCATCGAGATGTAATAGTCTTTTGGACGACCAGGACCGTCGGAATACCAGCCGTCTCCCAGATAGTAGGCTTCCATCAGCGTAAAGCGGCGATCGATAGCCTGCTTATCCCAGGGTAGCCCCGCACGCTTAAAGCCCAGCTGCACCAGAATCGCGAAATAATTCCAGTTACTGTCGGGCATCTGTGCATCGGTGATTTGATTCAGCCAGCGGTGCAGGTTGTCGCGCTCACGCGGGCTGAAACCGGCCAGACACTCTCCCTGGAGCAGCGCCAGCCCCAGTCCCCAGGCTGCCATCTCCACCAGCCGCTGGTCGTAGGGGCCAGTCTCGCCCCAGTATTCGCGACTTTCAGGATCGGTTCCCTGCTTCAGCGCGGCGAAGTATTTGTCGGCAAGCGGCGTTGCATCCCCACCGGCCAGCAGCGGGAACAGCCCCCACATTGCCCGCGACAACCCTTCCATCTCTGCAATTTTTGCCCCGTAATGCGCCTGGGTTTCACCGAGCGAGAATCCTGAACGGCCCGCAGGAAACGCGATATCCAGCGCGTTTAACATTGTCGTCAGTTCCGCCACGACATCCTGCCGGGAAGACAATGAAATTGATTTTTTTTCGTCGGGCATCGGCATCGGTTCACTCCCCTGATAAGTGGCTAAAGAATAGTGAACCGACACTGTGTAGAAATGTTACCCCGGTCACACTGATGAGCTTTGTTTAAACCCCGTGTTGAGAAAATTTAAAATGGTGGTTTATAACGTTCGCTATTGCGATAAAAATTGAGATCTGTTGCACCATGAGTGACCGCTGGCATGCAGAACGTCTGGAGCTCATCACCCTCAACGATACGGTAGTGTCGTTCAGCCGTCTTTTTGCCAATACGGTGCGCTACCATCACTGGCATCAGTGTTTAGAAGTGTTGTATGTCGAGGAAGGGTTTGGCGTGGTGATTGTGGATAATCGCCAGTACACCATGCGCCCCGGCAGGCTCTTTTTTTTCCCGCCGTTTACGCTGCATAAAGTGATGGTTGATGAACAGGCGCAGAACAGCTACCGGCGAACCATCATTCATGTCGACCAGCATGCGGTACTGAAGCTGTTTCGTGATTTTCCGCATAATCAGCGGCGATTACAGCGTCTTTCCGCGCGCGGTGGCGCAGCCGTGGTGATGGATGCTGCGGCCATTCATGCGCACATCGACCATCTGTTCAGCGACTACGCCCGGATGGCGACGCTGGCACGGCTGACCGCTGAGCAGGTCGCCTGCCTGCTGCTCACTTTGCTCAATATGCTACCTGAAGAGCAGGAAACGATGCCGGAAACGCAGACCGGCATCGCCACACCGGTGATGTTCTGGCTGGAGGAGAATTATCAGCGCAAGTTTAGTCTGAATCAGCTGGCTGCCGACCTTGGAAAGTCACGCAGTTATGTTTCCCGTCGTTTCCATTTCGAAACCGGCGAGCCTGTCCACCAGTACTTAAACACGTTGCGCTTACGAAAAGCCTGCGAACTGCTGTTACACAGCACCCGCAGCATTCGCGACATTGCCAGCGAAAGCGGCTTTTCCGATGTGACCTACTTTATCAGCGCCTTTAAAAAGGGGATTGGCGAGACGCCGTTGCGCTATCGCAAGAATCACACCCCGGCCAGCTAACATACGCCCGGTCAGCCCTGTGGGGTGGCCAGGCTTGTCACGTTCCGCCGTGACTTACCAGCCGCAGACGTTGGTCTCTTCGTCGGACTCATAGCCACGCACGATGTTGATCAAGTCCTTCACGGCATCAGCAGCAAAGGTTGGATCGTTCAGCTTTGCCAGGCTGAGCTGGTCTTTATCAACAGAAACGCCGTTGTTTTTGTTTGTCACGGTCAGCACAAAACCTTTTTCACTTTCGCTTTTATCTGTCAGCTGTTCCAGGAGCGCGTTGACCGCCCCGACGGCAACATCGGGCACATACAGCGCCATCGGCTTCAACCAGATTTTTTCATGGGTTTCGCCATTACTGCGGTTGGTTACGGCTAAGGCATAGCCCAGATTTTCAGTGGTCATTTTTTTCTCCCTCATCCTTCAATCAAAATTTTGGGATCAACCCAAAAATCGACGTTAAACACCGTATCGTCCGTCAGGGCTTCGATGCGATGCCAGACTTCTGCCGGGAAAACACCGAACTGCCCGGCTTCGATTGTTAATGTTTCAACAGGCTCCGGGCTGGTCTCATCGGCATAACCGTAGTACCGAATCGTGCCCTGCATCACGCTCAGGCGCGGAAAAACGCCCTGACGGGTGCCTGCATCAAGATGACGTTGCCAGATGGAGGCCGGAGCTGTTTCGTTTGTCCATAAGGGTGTGGTGCGGACGTGTACATAATTCGTAGGTATAACAATGCGTTGCATGTTTCATCCTCGTAGGAATGTGTGTCGGGAGAAACGTTATGTTGCAAACAAAATACTACTTTAAGCAGATAATGGGAACGACAAAAGGCTTAGTACAACAAGAGGGGTAGAGAGGAGGTAGAACGGAATAAGTCATTAGTCAGGCGATAATGCTGGCGAAAATGTATCGCCAGCATTCAACGTCTGTTACCGTTTTTGCAGGGCTTCCCACAGGCCAAGCAGATAGGTCACGCCCAGTGCCCGATCGTATAAGCCATAGCCCGGACGGCCAGTTTCTCCCCAGATAAAACGCCCGTGATCGGGGCGGATATAACCATCAAAACCATTGTCATGCAGCGACTGCATTACTTTGTACATGTCTAACGAACCGTATTGTGATGGGTGAGCGCACTCATAAAAATCTTTATCTTTGATGAGCTTAATATTGCGTACATGGGCAAAATGGATGCGCTTACGACGGCTAAACTCCGCGAGGATTTCATAGACGTTGTTGTCAGGATCCTCGGCGATGGAGCCGGTACAAAGGGTGATCCCATTGGCGGGTGAATCCACGGCATTGCACAGCCAGTCCAGATCCTGACGATTTTTCACTACCCGCGGCAGGCCGAAGATGGAGTACGGCGGATCGTCCGGGTGGATTGCCATTTTGACTCCGACCTCTTCACAGACTGGAATAACCGCTTTCAGGAAGTAGACCAGGTTTTCACGCAGCTTCGCATCATCCACCGCCTTATAGCTGGCGAATAACTCCTGCACCTGAGCCAGTCGTTCAGGCTCCCATCCTGGCAGCGCAAATCCGTTGGCGTTGCTCAGCACTTCACTGACCACCTCTTCCAGGCTCTTGTCGATATCTTTCTTTTCAAAAGCCATCGTCACTGAACCATCCGGCAGAACATAGTTCATGTCGGTTTTCATCCAGTCGAAGACCGGCATGAAGTTGTAGCAAATGACTTTTACGCCATACTGCGCCAGGTTACGGATGGTTTGCTTGTAGTTTTCGATGTAGCGGTCGCGGCTGGGCAGGCCAATTTTGATGTCATCGTGGATATTCACGCTTTCAATGACTTCCATTTTCAGCCCGGCTGCATGCGCCTGATTCACCAGTGCTTCAATTTTATCAACGGGCCACAACTCACCTGGCGGTACATCGTAAAGCGCACCGACAACCCCTTCCACACCCGGCACCTGCCGGATGTACTCAAGGGACACTTTGTCTTCTTTTGGCCCAAACCACCGCATTGTCATCCGCATACAACAACCTCGATTCGAATTTGTTAACATCCACTACCATACTAGTAGCTACTGACTGCTACAGTAATCCCCTGCGCGCCATTAATCAATATATTCCTCAAACAAATAATAATCGGTGAATAAAATGAGATTGATATTAATTTTCAGTTAATAAACAAAAGAAACTTGAGACAAAACCAGGATATTAAATCTTGACGTGGTTCACATTATTAAAAATCAATCTTGTATGGTAGTAGACTATCATTTTTATCGGTATACCGTAAAAAAGATTGAAGGTAATTGGTTCATTAAAAAACCGCACACGGAAAATTCAGGAGCAGGTAGAAAATGTCACTGATTAATGAGGACTTTATGCTTACCAGCAAGGCTGGTCAGACACTCTACAAGCGCTACGCAAAGCATCAACCTATTATTGATTATCATTGTCATCTGGAAGCCAGAGACATTTTTGAGAATAAACCTTTTCGCGATATTACCCAGCTTTGGCTTGAAGGCGATCACTATAAATGGCGTGCCATGCGGGCAAATGGTATTCATGAGAAATATATTACTGGTGACGCTTCCTCAGAAGAAAAATTTGAAGCCTGGGCAAAAACCGTAGAATCAAGTTTTGGTAATCCGCTGTATCACTGGACTCACCTTGAACTTGCCAGCTATTTCTCTCTCCATCAGCCGCTGAGTCATAAAAACTGGCGGGACGTGATGACGGCGTGTAATGAACAGATCGCCGGACGCGATTTTTTACCCAGAGCATTAATAACGCGCTCAAACGTGGCGGTGATTTGCACTACCGATAAACCCCTGGATGATTTGAAATATCACAAGCTATTACAACAGGAAGAGGGATTTAATACCCGCGTCCTGCCGACGTTTCGCCCGGATGAACTGTTTGATGCCGATCCGACACGCTTTGCTCACTTCCTCTTTCAGTTAGGGAGTGCGACAGGGACAACCATCCGTAACCTGGCCTCGTTCGTCGCCGCGATCGCCGCGAGGATTGACTATTTCCATCAGGTCGGCTGTCGGATCTCCGATCACGGCCCGCTGGAGATGACTTACTGCCCGGTAACGCCCGCGCAGGCAGAAGCCCTTTTCCAGTCCCGAATGGCGGAGCGTGAACTCACACCTGATGAGATGCAGGCGTGGAACAGCATGATCTTTGTCGAACTCGCCGCGCTCTATCAGCAGAAAGCCTGGGCGATGCAAATACATTTTGGCGCCATCCGTAATAATAATTCCCGCCAGTATCGGGAGATTGGAATAAACAGTGGTTTCGATTCTGTTGCCGACCAGGTAAATCTGGCGGCCCATCTTAATGGGCTGCTTAATGCGATGGCAGAAAATAACGGGCTGCCAAAAACCATTATTTACAACCTTAACGCAGGTTATAACGACATCGTGGCGTCCACCCTGGCGAATTTCCAGAGTGGAGAGGAGGGTATTAAATCCCCTATGCAATTTGGCTCCGGCTGGTGGTTTAACGACACGCATCGCGGCATGGTAAATCAACTCACTACCCTTGCCGATCAAGGTTTGTTGGCTAATTTCATTGGCATGCTGACCGACTCACGTAGTTTCGTCTCTTATCCCCGCCACGATTATTTTCGACGCATACTTTGCAACCTTATTGGTGGCTGGGTAGATCGCGGGGAAGTCCCGGAAGACATGGATATTTTATCAAGGATGGTAAAAGGGATTTGTTGTGATAACGCCCGCGCTTATTTCAATTTTTAATTTATCCATTCACGAGATAAAAATATGAAGCGTTCAGAAAGAAAAATCACTATCCCCGTCAGTATTGGTTACGGCCTTACTGATATTATGGGAGGCGGCGCCTTTACAGTTATTGGCGCATGGCTGTTATTTTATTACACCACCTTCGTGGGGCTGTCGCCTCTGGAAGCGGCATCCATTGTGGCGATCGCACGTATCGTAGACGCCATTATCAGCCTCTTTATGGGCTCTTTTACCGACCACTTCTATAAAAATGCCCTCGGGAAGCGATTTGGCCGCCGCCGTTTCTTCTTGCTGATTGGCTCCCCCTTAATGCTGGTTTATGCCCTGCTGTGGCTCAACGGGATGAACTACTGGTTCTATCTGAGCGTCTATCTGGCGTTTGAGATCATTGCGGCGATGGTGCTTATCCCCTGGGAAACCCTGCCATCCGAAATGACCAAAGACTTTAACGCCAGAACCAAGCTTTCAACCGGACGCATGTTTTTATCGGCCACTGGGACCTTCCTTGCCACCTTTATTCCGGGGCTGCTGATTGGTTACCTGGGTGAAAAGAGTGCTGAAGCCTACCTGATTAACGGTATCGTCTTCGCCGTAGCCTTTATGGTTTGTGTCCTGATCTCGTGGAAAGTTACCTGGGAGCGTGAATTAACGCCTGAAATGCTGGCGGAACTGGAAAACGAGCGCTCGGCATCACGGGTGAATATTCTGGGGTTGTTCAAAGATTATCTTTCTACGCTGAAAGTGCGCGCCTTTCGTAAACATCTGGCGATTTATCTGCTCTCTTTTACCGCAAAAGATATCTATAACACCGTTTTTGTTTTCTTCTGTGTTTACTGCCTGCAGGTCTCCTCTGCGTTTGCAGGCAGCCTGCTCTCAATGAGTATTATTGGTCTTCCCGTGACCCTGGTCGCTGGCTTTGCCATCATTAAGTTTGGCCCATCAAAACTGTATGTCTTCGCCTACAGCCTGATGATGCTCTGCCTGGGCGGCATTTTGCTGATTTACCTCTTCCCGACGGCGCAGAAAGCACTTTTACTCATTATTCTTGCCGGTCTGTATCAGGTGGGTCGCTGCGTTCTGGAATTCACGCCGTGGAATGTGTTTCCGTTCATTCCTGATATTGATGAGATGATCACCCGCCAGCGTCGTGAAGGGCTGTTCGCTGCGGTGATGACCTTCTCACGTAAGACAACGGTCGCTATCGCCACTTTTGTTGTCGGTTTCATTTTACAGGAAGGCGGTTTTGTTAAAGGCAGCCAGATTCAGCCGCCGGAAGCGGTACAAACCATCGCGATGACGCTGTTTATCGGCACCGCAGGTTTACTTGTCCTCGCCCTGTGGCAGGCGCTGACCTTCCATCTGAACAAACAGACGCACAAAATCTTTGTTGATGAAGTGGAGAGACTGAAAAATCAGGGTTCGCGTCTGGCGGTGACGCCTGAAACACGCCGGGTTGTGGAAGATCTGACCGGCATGCATTACGAGCAACTGTGGCCGGAAGTGGAAGCGGATAAAGTGAACGCGCCGCGTGCCCCACATCCATTAACCGATTAATGAGTAATAAAAACGCTTCAGGTTTGACGGCCTGAAGCGTTTGTCAGGATCAGGCTTCGATATCCGCCCTGTCCCCTTTCTCCTGCAGCCAGTTACGGCGATCCTCAGAGCGTTTTTTCGCTAACAGCATATCCATCGTCGCATTGGTCTGCTGCTCATCTTCATCGCTGATAATCAGCTGCACCAGACGACGCGTATTAGGATCCAGTGTGGTTTCGCGCAGTTGCAGAGGGTTCATCTCGCCGAGTCCTTTGAAGCGCTGAACGTTCGGTTTACCCTTCTTACGCTTCAGTTGCTCCAGCACACCGGTTTTCTCTTCTTCCGTTAACGCGTAGTAAACCTCTTTACCCAGATCGATACGGTAGAGCGGCGGCAGGGCGACATACACATGGCCGTTTTTCACCAGCGTGCGGAAGTGCTTCACAAAGAGCGCGCACAACAGCGTGGCAATGTGCAGACCATCGGAGTCGGCATCCGCCAGGATGCAAATTTTCCCGTAGCGCAGCTGGCTCAAATCCTCACTGTCAGGATCCATACCGATCGCCACGGAAATATCATGCACCTCCTGAGAGGCCAGGACTTCATCGGATGAGACTTCCCAGGTGTTAAGGATCTTGCCCTTAAGCGGCATGATCGCCTGATATTCACGGTCGCGCGCCTGCTTGGCAGAACCGCCCGCCGAATCCCCTTCCACAAGGAAAAGCTCGGTGCGATTCAGATCCTGCGCGGTACAGTCCGCCAGTTTTCCGGGTAAGGCTGGCCCACTGGTCAGCTTTTTACGAATGACCTTTTTGGCTGCACGCATCCGGCGCTGTGCGCTGGAAATCGCCATTTCAGCCAGCATTTCTGCTGCCTGCACATTCTGATTAAGCCAGAGACTGAATGCGTCTTTCACCACGCCGGACACAAAGGCAGCGCACTGACGCGAGGATAAACGTTCTTTGGTTTGACCGGCGAACTGCGGGTCCTGCATTTTCACTGACAGCACGTACGCACAGCGGTCCCAGATATCCTCAGCCGACAGTTTCACGCCGCGCGGCAGAATATTTCGGTACTCGCAGAATTCACGCATGGCATCGAGCAGCCCCTGACGCAGACCGTTGACGTGCGTACCGCCCTGCATGGTGGGGATGAGGTTGACGTAGCTTTCCGTCAGCAGCTCACCGCCTTCCGGCAACCACAGCAGCGCCCAGTCCACGGCTTCCGTCTCGGCGGCAAAATTACCGACAAAGGGTTTTTCCGGAAGCGTTGGCAGGCCGTTAACGGTCTCCATCAGATAGTCGGTAAGACCATCCTGATAGCACCAGCGTTGTTCGGTATTGTTCACTTCATCTTTGAACGTGATCTCAACGCCCGGGCAGAGTACCGCCTTGGCTTTGAGCAGGTGCGAAAGACGTGAAACAGAAAAACGCGGACTATCGAAGAACTGTTCATCCGGCCAGAAATGAACGCTGGTCCCCGTGTTACGTTTTGCGCAGCTACCGACGACGTTCAGATCCTGAACTTTATCGCCATTTTCGAAGGCAATGTTATAGATTTGCCCGTCACGTTTGACGTTAACTTCAACGCGACGTGAAAGCGCATTCACAACCGAGATGCCCACACCGTGGAGACCACCGGAGAACTGGTAATTTTTGTTTGAGAACTTGCCGCCTGCATGCAAACGACACAGGATCAGCTCGACCGCAGGCACGCCCTCTTCAGGGTGAATGTCCACGGGCATACCGCGCCCGTCATCAATGACTTCCAGAGACTGATCGGCGTGCAGAATGACATCAACACGCTTCGCGTGGCCTGCCAGCGCTTCATCCACGCTGTTATCAATGACTTCCTGACCAAGATGGTTAGGGCGGGTGGTATCGGTATACATCCCCGGACGGCGGCGAACCGGCTCAAGCCCGGTGAGTACCTCTATGGCATCAGCGTTATAGGATTGCGTCATGGTTTGTTCGTAGATAGTGATCGGGTCGTTTCCCTGGCGGCTCAACGAAGCCCAAGGAAGTCGACAATCTGTGTGAAATGATTCTCAAAGCCCACAAAAGCATGATTACCGCCTTCTTCTACCGTCTGGCGGCACGCATCGTAGTAGTCGACGGCCTGACGGTAATCCAGCACTTCATCGCCCGTTTGTTGCAGAAGCCAGAGCAAGTCCGGTGCTTCCAGAGGGTCAACCTGCATCACTTTGAGATCGTAAATATGGCGTGACTCTAGCACATATTGCTGCCCCGTGTAGGGGTTCTCGTTATGACCAAGAAAATCGGCCAGTAACTCGAACGGACGAACCGCCGGATTCACCACAACGGCAGGCAGGGTAAAGCATTGCGAAAGCCAGGTCGCGTAGTAACCGCCTAAGGACGATCCCACGATGCCAAGCGGCTGCCCACCGTTCTCCAGCACCAGCAACTCCAGTAGTTCTGCGGCTTCGGCCGGATAGGGCGGTAACTGCGGCACGACAACATTAATATCAGGGTGATGGCGTGCCAGCCACTCTCTCAGACAGGTCGCTTTCGCAGAGCGCGGTGAGCTATTAAAACCATGCAGATATAAGAGGGTGGCCATCAGTAGCCTTCTGACGCGGTATCGGGGCTGAATCGGGCACTTTGCAAGCGGCAGACTTCCGTATGCATACTGCCGTCGGCGTGTAACTCAAGCCAACGCCATCCAGGGGCGATAGTATCCAGCGTGAAGTTGGCGCAGTGGGGCTTAAACTGAACGCAGGTCGAAGGCGTTGCCAGCATCCGGCGGCCATTCCAGTTGAGATCCAGCTCCTGGTGAATATGCCCACACAACATGTTCTTCACGTTGGGGTAGCGCACCAGTACGTTATCCAGCTCGGCGGCATTGCGCAAACTGTGCTGATCGAGCCAGCTACATCCGGAAGGCAAAGGGTGATGGTGCAGCAGCAGCAACGTATAACGCTCGCCGGCATCCGTCAGCTTTTTCTCCAGCCAGTCGAGCTGAAATTCGCTGAGTTCGCCATGCGGAACGCCAAACACCTGGCTGTCCAGCAAAAGAATTTGCCAGTGCTCACCCACAAACACGCGTTTAGCCGGCGAAATGCCCGCCTCGTGGAGGGCGTTGTACATGGCAGGCTGGAAATCATGATTACCAGGTAGCCAAACGCAGGGTACGCCAAACCTTGCGATGCCTTCAGCGAAGTGCTGATAAGCCGCAGCCGTTTGATCCTGCGCCAGGTCGCCCGTGGCGACGATTAAATCGCAGTGACGCTGCTGAGCCTGAATGGCATCCAGTACGGCCTGATAGCTTTCCCAGGTATTCACCCCTAACAACGTGTCGTGCTTTTCGGCAAACAAATGAGTATCAGTAATTTGTAATATCCTGACACTGGACTCATCCGCCAGATTCAGGTTTAACAGGCTTTCCAAATGGTGTCCTTAGGTTTCACTACGCTAACAAACCGGAATCGCCATTGCTCCATGTGCTAGACAGTAACGTAGCCAGTCGGCCAGAAACTGATTAATTTGATGCTTTTCGTCGCGTTGATGCAACTTTTTATTCGGGTAATCATAACGCGCCTTGAAGCGAAAGATCTGCTGACTCGAACACACTTCGGCCACCATAGCGTCATGATATAGACGCACCGTCATTGATGGCAGGCTCCAGTAGCTAATTGCCGGCACGGTTTGTTTGATCTCCACAAGCGTAGTGTAGCGGGTGGACTCTATTATCGTTAACCGGTATTGCGCATTCGTCACCTGATAGCTCACCGTTTCGCCTGCCTCGTCGTTACGTGGCAACAGGCGACGCAACTGGGCGAAGTTGGTTTCGCACAGGCGCATCATTTCTGGGAAGTCAGGTGTATAACGCTTCATTTTTTCCACTCTTTTCGTAAGTTCTCATAATGCAGTTGCAGCCATTGCAATGCGATGACAGACGCTGCGTTGTCGATTTTCCCCTCTTCTACCCACTGGTAAGCCTGTTCCCGGCTTACCACATGAACACGAATATCTTCGTTTTCATCCACCAGACCGTGAATACCTTCGGCCTGCGTGGCGTCCACTTCGCCAACTAGTAAAGATAAGCGCTCGCTGGTCCCGCCAGGGCTTGCAAGATAGCTCATAAACGTCTTCACGCGGCCGACGTCTAGTCCTGCTTCTTCTTGCGCTTCCCGACGGGCCACATCCTCAACGGTTTCGCCCTCTTCAATCATTCCGGCGACCAGTTCAAGCAGCCAGGGGCTGTCGCTGGTGTCATACGCCGCAATACGAATCTGTTCAATCAGCACCACTTCGTCACGCACTGGGTCAAAGGGTAGCAAGACTGAAGCATGACCGCGCTCAAAAATTTCACGTTGCACTTCGCCGCTCATTTCACCATTAAATAAACGGTGGCGAAAACGATAGCGCTCAAGCGAAAAAAAACCGCTGTAGAGCGTTTCCCGTGCAATAATTTCTACATCATTTTTAGTGAAAGTCACTGTGGATGCTGTCGGCTTATTCATGCGGGTATCCTGTTCGTAATAAAGGTGAATTCGTGGATTTCAAGCCTGTTTAACTGTCGTTTCAAGCGCTATATGATAGATTGGTGCGAATTTACGCCGGATGGCACGTAACGCCAATCTTAAGCGATGGCAGTCTCTGTTAGAATCGGCGATTATTTCTGAATTAAGATCAGCGCTATTCATGCTTCACAACAAGGAATGCAAATGAAGAAATTGCTCCCCATCCTTATCGGCCTGAGCCTGACGGGTTTCAGCGCTATGAGCCAGGCAGAGAACCTGTTACAGGTATATCAGCAGGCGCGTACAAGCAACCCGGATCTGCGTAAATCTGGCGCAGATCGCGATGCTGCTTTCGAGAAAATTAACGAAGCACGCAGCCCGTTACTGCCACAACTGGGTTTGGGTGCAGATTACACTTATGGCAATGGTTATCGCGATAGCAATGGCATTAATTCAAATGCGACAAGTGCTTCTTTGCAGCTCACACAGACTATCTTTGATATGTCCAAATGGCGTGCCCTGACGTTACAAGAAAAATCCGCGGGCATCCAGGATGTGACTTATCAGACCGATCAACAAACCCTGATCCTCAATACCGCGACAGCCTACTTTAACGTTCTGAGCGCGATTGATTCCTTGTCTTATACCGAAGCGCAAAAACAAGCTATTTATCGTCAGTTAGACCAAACGACACAGCGCTTTAATGTGGGTCTGGTTGCCATTACCGACGTACAAAACGCGCGTTCTCAGTACGATACCGTGTTGGCAAATGAAGTCACCGCGCGCAACAATCTGGACAATGCCGTTGAGTCACTGCGTCAGGTCACCGGTAATTATTATCCACAACTGGCGTCACTGAACGTCGATGGTTTCAAAACAGATAAACCGAAAGCCGTTAATACCCTGTTGAAAGATGCAGAATCCCGCAACCTCTCTTTATTGCAGGCGCGTCTGACCCAGGATCTGGCGCGTGAGCAAATTCGTCAGGCGCAGGATGGTCATCTGCCGACCCTGGATTTGACGGCATCAACCAGCGTGTCTAATACCAAATATAATGGTTCCGCCACCAGCGGGGCTAATTCTCAGGCCTATCAGGATCGAAATATCGGTCAGAACTCTGTTGGTCTCAGTTTCTCCCTGCCGTTGTATCAGGGCGGTATGGTGAACTCACAGGTTAAGCAAGCGCAGTACAATTTTGTCGGTGCCAGCGAGCAGCTTGAAAGCGCACACCGCAGCGTGGTGCAGACCGTTCGCTCCTCGTATAACAACCTCAACGCTTCCATCAGTAGTATCAACGCTTACAAACAAGCCGTTGTCTCTGCACAAAGCTCCCTGGATGCGATGGAAGCCGGGTACTCCGTGGGTACACGTACAATCGTGGACGTTCTGGATGCCACCACCACCCTGTACAATGCGAAGCAGCAGCTCTCCAGCGCTCGTTATAACTACCTGATTAACCAGTTGAATATCAAATCAGCGCTGGGTACGTTAAATGAGCAGGACCTGGTGGCGTTGAACAATACCCTGGGTAAAGCCATCTCCACGACCCCGGAAAGCGTAGCGCCGGAAAATCCTGAACAGGATGCGCGCGTGAACGATATGTCGAATGGCAATCAGGCGCCCTTTACACAAGCCGCGTCTGCACGTTCGACCCGCTAAGTCATTGATACTTTAAATCGGGGGCACACAGCCCCCGTTTTTACGTAAGGCAACGTAAAGATCCCCCCTCCCGGCCCGCATCCTGCTTCATTTTCAGCCATTCATCCTCTATCCTGACCTTTTATACATACCTTTGGGTGTCGGAAGACAAATATGAAACGGACAAAGAGCATTAATCATGCAGTGTTTCGCAAAAGCTGGAGCGCGCGTCACCTTACGCCAGTTGCGCTGGCGGTGACCGCCGTCTTTATGCTGGCCGGCTGCGAGCAGAATGATGAAACAGTATCTATGTATCAAAACGCCGACGACTGCTCTGCCGCGAATCCGGGTAAGAGCGCCGAATGTACGGCGACGTATAACAATGCGCTGAAAGAAGCTGAGCGCACCGCACCGAAATACGCCTCACGCGAAGACTGTGTTGCTGAATTTGGTGAAGGTCAGTGTCAGCAGGCTCCTGCGCAGGCAGGCGTTGCGCCTGAGAATCAGGCACAGGCACAGCAGTCCGGCGGTAGCTTCTGGATGCCGCTGATGGCAGGCTACATGATGGGCCGTATGATGGGCGGTGGCGCGGGTTTCGCGCAGCAGCCTCTGTTCAGCTCTCGTAACCCTGCAAGCCCGGCCTACGGTCAGTACACCGATGCGGGCGGCAAGAGCTATGGCGCGGCTCAGCCGGGTCGTTCCACTACCGTATCGAAAACCGCCATGGCACCGAAACCGGCGACCACCTCTACCGTTACCCGCGGTGGGTTTGGTGAATCTGTTGCGAAACAAAATACCATGCAACGCAGCAGCGCCAGCGGTTCGTCAACTCGCTCAATGGGCGGCTGATCAGAATGGAAAGAATCAGCGTTACGGAACGCCCGAACTGGCGCGAGAAAGCCACCGAATTCGGTTTTAATTTTCACACCATGTATGGCGAACCTTACTGGTGTGAAGATGCTTACTACAAGCTCACCCTTGCTCAGGTTGAGAAGCTGGAAGACGTTACGGCTGAGTTACATCAGATGTGCCTGAAGGTGGTGGAAAAGGTCATTGACAGCGATGAACTGCTGGCCAAATTCCGCATCCCTAAACACACCTGGGCATTCGTGCGTCAGTCCTGGAAAACGCATCAGCCCTCCTTATATTCCCGTCTCGATCTGGCGTGGGATGGCACGGGTGAACCTAAGCTTCTGGAAAACAACGCCGACACGCCAACGTCACTGTATGAAGCGGCTTTCTTCCAGTGGATTTGGCTGGAAGACCAGGCCAATGCCGGTCAGTTACCGGAAGGCAGCGACCAGTTCAACAGTCTTCAGGAAAAGCTCATCGAGCGTTTTGGCCAACTGCGCGAGCAGTATGGCTTTAATCTGCTGCATTTTGCCTGCTGCCGCGACACGGTCGAAGATCGTGGCACCGTACAGTACCTGCAGGATTGTGCAGCCGAGGCCGATATCGCCACAGAATTTCTTTATATCGAAGATATCGGGCTTGGCGAAAAAGGCCAGTTTTCAGATTTGCAGGATCAGGTCATCAGCAATCTGTTCAAGCTCTATCCCTGGGAATATATGCTGCGTGAGGTCTTCTCGACCAAACTGGAAGATGCTGGCGTACGCTGGCTCGAACCAGCGTGGAAGAGCATTATCTCTAACAAAGCCCTGCTGCCGATGTTATGGGAGATGTTCCCCGATCATCCGAACCTGCTCCCGGCTTATTTTGCGGAAGATGCACACCCGGAGATGGAAAAATATGTCATCAAACCGATCTTCTCTCGTGAAGGGGCAAATGTCTCCATTATTGAAAACGGCAAGACCGTAGAAGAGGTGGAAGGCCCGTATGGCGAAGAAGGGATGATTGTGCAGCAGTTCTGCCAGCTTCCCAAATTTGGCGACAGCTACGTGCTGATTGGCAGTTGGCTGATTAACGATCAGCCCGCCGGCATTGGCATTCGCGAAGATCGGGCGTTGATCACTCAGGATCTCTCCCGTTTCTACCCGCATATCTTTGTGGAATAAGATAGCCCTGAAGGGTGAAGGCGCGCCTTCACAGGCATCGGAATAAAGCCCGTTGAACTTGCGCCATCGGGCTTTATTTTATTATCCAACCTGTACTGACAGCATACTCAGGCTGCCCATTTCAATCCCATCCACTGGAACGGAAATTGGCTCTTCCCCATCCCATGCGCCCAGCACATACAGTAACGGCAGGAAATGCTCCGGCGTCGGATTAGAAAGCGAGCCGCCTTCATGCTCCTTGTAATTCACCAGCGGATGCTCTTCAGCCGGACCTTTCCACGCCAGGTTCTCTTTAACAAAATCATTGAAAGCGCTCGCCCACGGATAGGGGGAACTTTCGCCATGCCAGCGTGCCGTGCGCAGGTTATGCACCACGTTACCACTTGCCACCAGCATAATGCCTTCGTCACGCAGGACCGCCAGCTTACGGCCAAGTTCCAGGTGCCAGACCGCAGGTCTGGTGCTATCAATACTCAGTTGCACCATGGGAATATCTGCGTTCGGGTACATCTTTATCAGTACTCCCCAGGAGCCGTGATCAAAGCCCCAGGCTTCTTTATCAAGCCCTACCGGGACAGGGGCAAGTAGCTCAACCAGGCGTTGAGCAAGAGCCGGAGAGCCTGGTGCAGGATAGTGAGTGTCATACAGCGCTTGTGGGAAACCACCAAAATCATGGATAGTTTTTGGCGCTTCCATCGCCGTGACGCCGGTACCGCGTGTAAACCAGTGCGCGGAGACCACCACGATGGCCTTTGGACGCGGTAGCCTGTCGCCAAGGTGTGCCCAGGCGCGGGTATACACATTATCCTCCAGCACGTTCATCGGGCTGCCGTGGCCCAAAAACAGTGCTGGCATACGCGGTGCAGACATGATGATATCCTTACTGTGTGTATCAATATAATGAGCTCACATTACGCTCTTTTATCAGACGATGAACTCAGATAAGCATGATGAAGATGTTCAGAATTTTTGAATGTAAGGATTACGTAAAGGTGGCCGGGCGGCCTCGCTTTGATATCCATTAATACTTAGCATTAATGAGAATCGTTATCATAAGGAGTGATACATGTCAGCACCGCTGATTCTGACGCTACTTGCTGGCGCTGCAACGTTCATCGGCGCCATTCTGGGCGTGATGGGCCAGAAACCGTCAAACCGCGTACTGGCGTTTTCATTGGGATTTGCAGCTGGGATCATGCTACTTATCTCACTCATGGAGATGCTACCCGCTGCGCTCGCCACGCCTGGCATGTCGCCGCTGCTTGGCTATGGCATGTTTGTCGTGGGCTTACTGGGCTATTTTGCGCTCGATCGCCTGTTACCACATGCACACCCGCAGGATCTGGTGCAGGAGTCTGGAGAGGCAAGTCCTGCGCCGCGTAATATTCAGCGCACCGCCATACTATTGACGCTGGGCATCAGCCTGCACAACTTCCCGGAAGGTATTGCCACATTCGTCACGGCCAGTAACGACCTGGAGCTGGGGTTTGGTATCGCGCTGGCCGTTGCATTACACAATATTCCTGAAGGACTTGCGGTGGCAGGCCCGGTCTATGCTGCGACAGGATCAAAGCGTACGGCCGTCTTCTGGGCCGGAATATCGGGGCTTGCGGAAATACTGGGTGGCGTGTTGGCCTGGCTGATTCTGGGAAGCCTCTTCTCACCAGTCATGATGGCCGCCATCATGGCGGCGGTCGCAGGCATAATGATAGCGCTCTCGGTGGATGAACTGATGCCGCTGGCAAAAGAGATAGACCCGAACAATAACCCAAGCTACGGTGTGTTGTGCGGGATGTCTGTTATGGGACTTAGCCTGGTAGCCTTACAGGCAATGGGGTTCGGTTAACGAAGAGGGCGTTGCTCGTCAGAAGCGGGCAACGTCTTCGGGTTTTGACTCAACGCGATCCGCCTGCAGGTGCTGAATGAGCTCAAGCGCCCGCTGATAGCCTTCCTGAAGCGCATCACGATCCTGACGATAGGCGCGACAGTTCCGCTTCAGACAGAGGATATGCGCAAACATCACAAAAACGACGACAAAAAACCGCACCAGTAAATCAGCATCTTCCCTCCTCCTGGCCTCGTAAAATGGAATGCGTCCGTCATTCAGCACGGACTACCACTTTATAAGTAGCGCACGGTTCTATCCATTAGCGAGATCAACAAAGGGGAGGAAAGCAATGATTCAGGCAGGCGCAAAACGCAGATATAAAAAATCCGAAGCCAGTTTCCTGACTTCGGATGGGGCGCACGGACTACCGCTTAGCTGGCTTTACGCTCATGCTCCTGGCGATAGGCAATCAGATCTTCGATAGTAACCACGGCCATATTGTGCTGGCGAGCAAAGGCAATACACTCAGGAGCACGGCCCATTGAGCCGTCATCGTTGGTCAGTTCACACAGCACGCCTGCTGGCCTGAAACCAGCCAGCGTGACCAGATCGATAGTCGCTTCAGTATGACCACCCCGGGTCAATACGCCGCCCGGCTGCGCGCGCAGTGGGAAGACGTGACCAGGACGGTTAAGGTCAGAAGGTTTTGCATCATCGGCAATGGCTGCGCGCACGGTGGTCAGGCGGTCAGCCGCGGAAACACCGGTGCTCACACCCTCAGCCGCTTCGATGGTCACGGTAAAGCCGGTGCCATAAGCGCTGGTGTTGTTTTCAACCATCATTGGCAGGTCGAGTTGCTTACGACGATCTTCGGTCAGACAGAGGCATACGATGCCGCTACCGTGGCGAATCGTCAGCGCCATTTGTTCTACGGTCATCGTTTCAGCGGCAAAAATCATGTCGCCTTCATTCTCACGATTCTCATCGTCGAGGACCATAACACCGCGACCTTCGCGCAGTGCAGTTAATGCATTTTCAATACGTTCGAATGGCGTGCCAAAAGAAGAAAGCAGCGTCTGATTCATGGTAAAAGACCTCAATAAAGTTATGGTTACCAGAATCAGGGCAGTCTTAGGAGTATAAAAAAATAACGCGAGCGGGCCTCCAGGCCCTACTGACTCGTTACTCTCTCCCATCCGGACTCTAACCGTCGGCCCCGGAATTTCACCGGATCTGCTGACCTTCAAAGTTGCCTCTGAAGCGCTCGCGGGCTTTCAACCTGTCCTTGATCTTTCACGTCGCTGCTGCGTTGGCTTCCTTCACTCATTCCAGTCACATAGTTGGTTATGTTCCTGGAATTCGCTCAGTTGCCGCCTTGCCGCAACGCGAAATCTATTCGACATCGCTGATTTACCGCCGGTGGGGAATTTCGCCCCGCCCTGAGAATAAGCGCGATAACTATAACGCTAATGATTTCCTACGGCAACGCATAACCTTCATACAAATCTGGTTTATCGACACCGGATATCAAACTACAATAAATGTCAGAACCTATCCGAACAGGGAACCCAAAATGATTGACCCGAAGAAAATTGAACAGATTGCGCGTCAGGTTCACGAATCCATGCCGAAAGGTATTCGTGAGTTCGGGGAAGATGTGGAAAAGAAAATCCGCCAGACCTTACAGTCCCAGCTAACGCGTCTGGACCTGGTCAGCAGGGAAGAGTTTGACGTACAAACTCAGGTGCTGCTGCGCACCCGTGAAAAGCTGGCGCTGCTTGAACAACGGCTGAACGATCTTGAGGGCCGTAGCACCACGGCAGAAGTAAAACCGGCTCCGGCCATTCCTCCGGTTGATTCACCAGACACTCAACCCTAATCCATCACTGCCTGCTTTAATGCCCTGGCGTCCTGCCCTATATAAATATTTGTAGGGGGACGCTCTGGCTATCTATGATATTATCCACCTGGTAATAAAAGAGGATCTTTGTTTGGCTCAGGCATGAATACACCAAGGAGAATATATGGATATTTTTCCTGCTTACTACTCCCCTTACCTTTTTGCTATCGCATTTGTTGCCCTCGTCGGCGCGGTAGAAATTATTTCCCTTTTCTTTGGTAATGTTATTTCCGGCACCCTTGATTCACATTTAGGTGATTATGATGGCGCCGCCTCTGGCCATTTACAGCAGTTTTTCCACTATTTGAATTTTGGTCGCGTACCTGCGCTGGTAGTGCTTTGCCTTATTGCCGGCGGCTTCGGGTTATCGGGCATTTTGCTTCAACACTTGAGCGTAACCCTTTTCCAGTTTCCCCTGCCCAATCTTCTGCTGACGCCATTTTGTCTGCTCTTTTCCGTGGTCTGCACGCACTACACCGGCAAGCTGCTAGGGCGCTGGCTGCCCGGAGATGAAACCAGCGCCATCACCGAAGAAGATTTTATTGGAAAAATGGCCATCATCACCGGGCATACAGCCTGCGCTGAACGACCATGTGAAGGTAAATTCACAGACAACTTCGGGCAAGTGCATTATTTGCTGCTGGAGCCGGAAGAGGGAAAAGAATTTAAGAAGGGCGATAAGGTACTCATTATTTGTCGGCTTTCCGCAAGCCGGTATCTGGCAGAACTGAATCCCTGGCCGAACGAACTGTAATAATCTAAAGGACGCATTATGGAAAATATGTTGAACGTAGTACCGTCATGGATGACTTCTGCTGTCGTCATTGTTTTAATCCTGCTTGTTATCGGCATTATTTTTGCGCGCCTTTATCGCCGCGCTTCAGCAGAACAGGCTTTCGTGCGAACAGGGCTTGGCGGACAGAAAGTAGTGATGAGCGGCGGTGCGATCGTCATGCCCATCTTTCATGAAATTATTCCTATCAATATGAACACGCTCAAGCTTGAGGTCAGCCGCGCTACCGTCGACAGCCTGATTACCAAAGACCGCATGCGTGTTGATGTTGTTGTTGCCTTTTTTGTGCGCGTAAAACCTTCGGTTGAAGGGATCGCCACCGCCGCCCAGACGTTGGGTCAGCGTACCTTGTCGCCCGAAGATCTCCGCGTGTTAATTGAAGATAAATTCGTTGATGCCCTGCGTGCCACCGCCTCGCAAATGACCATGCATGAGTTGCAGGATACCCGCGAAAACTTCGTACAGGGCGTGCAAAACACCGTGGCTGAAGACCTCTCTAAAAACGGTCTGGAGCTGGAGAGCGTTTCGTTAACCAACTTCAACCAGACGGAAAAGGTGCATTTTAACCCGAACAACGCCTTTGATGCCGAAGGTCTGACAAAACTGACCCAGGAAACCGAGCGTCGTCGCCGGGAGCGTAACGAAGTCGAGCAGGACGTGGAAGTCGCCGTGCGTGAGAAAAACCGCGATGCGCTGGCGCGTAAGCTGGAAATCGAGCAGCAGGAGTCCTTTATGACGCTTGAGCAGGAGCAGCAGGTGAAAACCCGCACGGCCGAGCAGAACGCCAAAATTGCCGCCTTTGAAGCTGAGCGTCGCCGCGAAGCAGAACAGACGCGCATCCTGGCGGAGCGTCAGATCCAGGAGACGGAAATCGAACGTGAGCAGGCCGTGCGTTCCAGAAAAGTCGAAGCTGAACGTGAAGTCCGTATTAAAGAGATCGAGCAGCAGCAGGTAACGGAAATAGCCAACCAGACGAAATCTATCGCCATTGCCGCAAAATCAGAACAGCAGTCGCAGGCTGAAGCCCGTGCAAACGACGCGCTGGCGGAAGCGGTTCGGGCCCAGCAGAACGTGGAAACAACACGGCAGACAGCGGAAGCGGATCGTGCCAAACAGGTCGCGCTGATAGCCGCCGCGCAGGATGCAGAGACCAAAGCGGTCGAACTGACGGTTCGCGCGAAAGCAGAAAAAGAGGCGGCGGAACTGCAGGCGGCGGCCATTGTAGAGCTGGCGGAAGCTGCCCGCAAAAAAGGGCTGGCGGAAGCCGAAGCGCAGCGAGCCCTTAACGATGCTATCAACGTACTGTCCGACGAACAGACCAGCCTGAAGTTCAAACTGGCCCTGTTGCAGGCCCTGCCAGCGGTTATTGAGAAATCCGTTGAGCCGATGAAAGCCATTGATGGCATTAAGATTGTGCAGGTTGACGGTCTGAACCGGGGTGGTGCGGCAAGTAATGCGACAGCAGGTACGGTTAACGGTGGCAATCTCGCGGAGCAGGCATTATCTGCCGCCCTTTCCTATCGTACCCAGGCGCCGCTGATTGATTCATTGCTCAATGAAATTGGCCTTTCAGGTGGGTCGCTGGCTGCCCTGACTGAGCCGTTGAAACAGGACGCTCCCCCTGCGGTCGCGGAGGCAAACACGGCAGATCCGGTGGTTGTCGCGATGGCGGATAAAGTAAAAACCGTCCCGGTTGAAGAATAAGTCTCATCAGGGGCGGACCGGGTGTTAACACCTTGTCCGGCCCCTTCTTAACGATTATTTATCGCTGTCTTTCTGGATTTTTTTGATGATGTTGGTGGTGGAGCAGCCGTCTTCGAAGTTCAGCACCAGCACCTCCCCTCCGTTGGCCCACACCTCTTTACTGCCTGCAATATCTTCCGGCTTGTAATCACCACCTTTGACCAGCAGATCGGGCAGTACACCGGCAATCAGACGCTGCGGCGTATCTTCCTCAAACGAAACAACCCAGTCGACGGCTTCCAGGGCTCCCAGCACAATCATGCGCTGCTCAAGCGGGTTTACCGGCCGCGTTTCGCCCTTCAGACGTTTGGTGGAAGCATCGCTGTTCACCGCCACAATCAGGCGATCGCCAAGCTTGCGCGCATTGGCCAGATAGGAGACATGGCCGGCGTGCAGAATGTCGAACACGCCATTGGTCATCACCACTTTCTCACCACGCTTACGTGCTGCCGCCACAGCGTCACGCAGCTCTTCTTCGGTCATTACGCCAAAGCCGGTTTCGGAACGTCCACGCACCGCATTTTCCAGTTCGATAGGTGAAACGGTGGAAGTCCCCAGTTTCCCCACGACCACACCCGCCGCCGCATTGGCGAAGAAACAGGCCTCTTCGAGCGAGTTACCTGCCGCCAGCGTCGCCGCCAGTACGCCTATCACGGTATCCCCGGCGCCGGTGACATCGTAAACTTCCTGCGCCTGGGTCGGCATATGCAGCGGTGCTTTGCCTGGCTGTAACAAGGTCATGCCCTGTTCAGAGCGTGTAACCAGCAGTGCGGAGAGTTCGAAATCAGCGATCAGGGCCATGCCGCGCTCGACAATTTCAGCTTCGCTTTTGCATTTTCCGGCTACCGCTTCAAATTCAGAAAGATTAGGGGTCAGCAGTGTGGCCCCCCGGTAGCGTTCGAAATCGGTCCCTTTCGGGTCGATCAGCACCGGTACATTGGCGTTACGTGCCAGCTGGATCATCTGCTGAATACTGACGAGCGCACCTTTCGCATAATCAGAAAGCACCAGCGCGCCAATGCTACCGAGCGCCTGGCTTATTCTATCGTGCATTGGTTGCGGATCGACCCCGTCGAAGCCCTCTTCAAAATCGAGGCGAATCAGTTGCTGATTGCGCGACAACACGCGCAGCTTGGTGATCGTCGGATGGGTCGGGACGGAGACGAAGTCGCATTTAACGTTAACGTCGGCCAGCGCTTTGCTCAGAGCACGTGCAGCGTCATCAATGCCCGTTAACCCCACCAGACGAGCCGTTGCGCCAAGGGAAGCAATGTTCATCGCCACGTTTGCCGCACCGCCAGGGCGCTCTTCAATCGTATCGACTTTTACCACCGGCACCGGTGCTTCAGGGGAGATACGGCTGGTAGGGCCGTACCAGTAACGATCCAACATTACATCGCCAACAACCAGCACACCTGCTTGATTAAACTCTGGCAGCGTTACTTTCATTCCAGTCTCCTGAGAGATGCAAAATTTGCGCGCGATAATATCATACTTAGGCTTCCGCGCACGGCTCCACCAGCCACTTGTTCCAGCAGGCCCTTACCATCGCCCGCTCCGCCACGAAACAGCTCTGCGGCATGTGCCCCGGTAACTCCTGCAGTGCCAGATGGTGCAGCTCATCGCGCAGCGTGGTATAGGCCAGGGTCAGCGCGCGCGCCTCCTGCTCATCCATAATATCGTTTTGCGCGAGCAGCTCGAGAATGCGCACATTATCGGACCAGCGCGTGAGCTTCGGCTTTTCATGGGCATAGCGCAGCACCAGATACTGCGTAATAAATTCGATGTCGGTAATGCCGCCTTCGTCCGCTTTAATATCAAAGCGATCGCGATGTTTGTTACCCAGATGGGCGCGCATTTTTTCACGCATCTCGCGCACGTCGGTTTGTAGTGTGTTGCCATCACGCTGCGTCATCATGATGTCGCGGCGAATCGCGTCGAACTGAGTGGTCAGTAGCGGATCGCCATAGACCACGCGCGCGCGTACCAGGGCCTGGTGTTCCCAGGTCCAGGCTTCATTATGCTGATAATCTGCGAAAGATTCCGTTGAGGTGACCAGCATACCCGCCGCCCCAGACGGGCGCAGGCGGGCATCCACCTCATACAAAATGCCGGACGACGTACGGGTACTGAACAGATGCATGACGCGCTGTGCAAGACGCAGGTAGAACTGGCGCCCATCTATCTCACGCTCGCCGTCGGTCATCACATCGGCCGGACAGTCATGAAGAAAAATCAAATCCAGATCGGAGCTGTAACCCAGCTCCCACCCACCCAGCTTGCCATAACCCACCACGGCAAAACCGCGACCCTGCCGGTCATGTAAGTGTTTTGGCTGCCCGTAACGGGACACCATCAGACTCCACGCCTGCTGCACCACCGCATCAATCATTGCTTCGGCAAGCCAGGTTAAGTGATCGCTCACTTTCATTACCGGCAGCGTGCCTGCAATATCTGCCGCCGCCACGCGCAGCATTTGCGCCTGTTTAAACTGACGCAGCGCCTCCAGCTGTTGCTCTTCGTCGTCATCGGGCACGCGCAGCAGATACTGGCGCAATTCGTCACGATAAGCATTCATTGCTGTAGGCTGATAGAGCGTGTTCGGGTCGAGCAGCTCATCCAGCAGCAACGGGTAGCGCGCCAGTTTACCGGCCACCATCGGCGAGGCTGCGCAGAGAGAAATCAAATGTTTACGTGCGCCAGGGAATTCACTTAGCAGCTCAAGATAGGTGGTCCGAGTGACGATCCCCGTCAGCAGCGGCGTAATGCGCGATAAGGGTACGGGAGCGTCATCACGGGAACAGACATCGCTCAGCAAATGTGGCATCAGATGGTCAAGCACCTGACGACCACGCGGGCCAATAGTGCGTTTGTCCAGCTCTTTGCGGAACTCGGCAATCAGCACCAGCACACGATGGCGATCATCATCAGACAGATGCGCCAGCGCGGGGGTACTGTCATCTTCCTGCAAGGCGTCCTGCCATAACTCACGCCAGTGTTCAGCCAGGGCGTCATCCTGCGCTTCGGTAGCATCGTCTTCGCCAATCAGCGCGTTGAATATTCGCCGCACTGCCGCCATCTGTTGTGCCAGGGTTGCCGTTAAACTCTCCCAGTCCGCCATCCCCATCCCCCAGCAGAGACGGGCGCGATTCAGTTCATCACCCGGCAGGGTCTGGGTCTGTTCATCATTAATGCTCTGCAGCAGGTTCTCCAGACGGCGCAGGAAAAGATAGGCATCACGCAGCGTGGGGGCATCATTTTCTGGTAGCAGGCCGAGTTGCGCAATGGCTTCAAGGGTGGGTAACAACGAGCGGGATTGCAGCGTCGGCTCACGTCCACCACGAATAAGCTGAAAGACCTGGACGATAAATTCGATTTCGCGAATACCGCCCGCCCCAAGCTTAATATTATCGACCAGCCCACGACGGCGCACCTCGCGGGCAATCATCCCTTTCATGTTACGCAGCGACTGGATCACGCTAAAATCGATATAACGTCGGAAGACAAAAGGCCGCAGCATGGCGCGTAACTCAGTGGCATAGACATCATCCTGGTCACCCATAATGCGCGCTTTGACCATTGCATAACGCTCCCAGTCACGCCCCTGCTCCTGATAGTAATCCTCCAGCGCAGCGAAACTGAGCACCAGCGGCCCGCTTTCACCAAAGGGGCGCAGGCGCATGTCCACACGGTAGACAAAACCATCCTGAGTGGGCTGATCCAGCACTTTAATCAGGCGCTGACCCAGGCGGGTAAAGAACTGCGCATTATCAAGCTCACGCCGTCCGCCCTGCGTGGTGCCGTTTTCCGGCCAGGCGAAAATCAGATCGATATCCGAGGAGAAGTTAAGCTCCCCGCCCCCCAGTTTTCCCATGCCCAGGATGAGCAGCGGCTGCGCGTCACCCTGCGCATTGCTCGGGGTGCCCCACTCTTTACAGCAGGCCGCATATAACCAGTCACGAGCGGCAACAATCACTGTTTCTGCCAGCACGCTGAGCTGTTGCAGCGTATCCTGTTCAGCCACCAGCGACAGGGATTGCGCCCAGGCAATACGCACCATCGTGCGACGGCGAAACAGACGCAGCACGTGCATAAGCGTGGCCTCATCCGTTACCCTTTCCAGTGATTCGCGCAACGTATCGGCATAACCCTGCCACTCCTCCGCCTGCGGTGGGGCGCTCTCCAGTTCAGCCAGCCAGTCAGGATGGGCAATAAGACTGTCCTGAACAAAATCACTAAAAGTAAGCACTGACTTCGCCTGCTCACTAAATGGTTGCTGGCGTAGTGACTCAGGCAGACGCGCCAGTACGGTCTGCCAGTGCTGCTGTAACTGTGAGGATTGCGGCATCATGGGGGGTGTCCTTCACCGGATTAGCGTTTTCCGCTGTGGAGCCAGAAAGGAGACTGGCAGATCGCCTCATTGCGAAAATGTTCAATCTCAATGTGCTGACGAGTGACGATGGCGTGATGTAAACCCTGCCAGTTTTCGATCCAGGCATGTGCCAGCGCGTTGTCATAATACCCCGCCAGCAGCAGGACGCTGTCGATGTCCCTCGCCAGGCGCGGCAACTGATCGCGGTAACTGTCGCCAAGCGGGTGGGCAAAGGTTTTTTTCAGCTCCGAGGCGCTACGTGATAAATGGGTATCGGCAAAGCGCTTAAAGGAGTCGGCGAATTTCGCCTGCGCTTTTTCATCCAGGAACTGACGCCAGCCCTGGCTGACCAACCACTCGGTCAACAGCAGTTTTGCGCTGGATGCCTCTGCACTCCAGGCGGCCGTTACGGCAGAGACATCGGAGGTGAGGGTCGCTTCCGTCTGCGTCAGCAAATCACGCAGCCGCGCGCTGGCTTTACGTGGCACAATGCCGCCAAACAGCATCAGCGTATGGCGAATCAGGCTGATGGCAGCCTGTACCTCCTCTTTCGCACGATGGTCCCCGCGCACCCAGAGCTCTTCGTGGTACTGCCAGTGGGAGAGCGCGGTTTCCAGCGCCGTGGCAAACCCTGTTTCCGTAGAGGCTTTAGCCGGGACTTTCATAATCGTCAGGGCACGACGCTCGCGCGCAGGATTTCCCTGTGCCAGATGATAACCGCGCGCGGCTTTGCTGAGGCTTCCCTGACGCAGGCCGGACTGGGTAACCAGCTGGCGCGCCAGTTTAAGGATGTCAGCCGGATCGCCGCTCAGGAGTTCCAGCTCCATCTCGCAGAGAGGTTCAGCATGCTCACCCGCTTTCACCTCACCGAGGTCAAGGCCAATTTCAATCCGGCTTTCACCAACGCTGACCAGCCATTTTTCCCGGAAGAAATCGGTGCTGAACAGCGGCTGAACACGTTCGGCAAGATCCTCAGGCAGATGACCTTCCGGCCAGACTTCCACGGGAAACCGTGACAGTTCCAGTTCGGGTTTATCCAGAGCAATGTTATATTCCGGGCGTTGATGTAACCCGCCAACCACACGGCCAGCGATTTTCATCGTCATTTCGTACTTGCCGTCGTACCCGCGAATACGTAACCCCATATCATGACGACGTAGCCAGTTATCCGGCGTCTCGTAATAGATATTGAGTAACTGAGACGCCGCGACATGCTCGCCAGTAAGGGTATGAAGATGATGACGAAGCGTGTCGACGCTATCGGGATGAACGTAAAACTTTAATTCGATTTCCTGAGCCATGGCTTTGCACTTATGGTTATGTCACATCAGTGGAAATTTCGGCGAACTAACGCGCCAGATGTTTGTCAGTAGATAGTATTTTGTGTCAGATTGCCATGCAATGCGCTTTCTTGCAGGAGCAAATGTTCATTTATGCGTTCTGTTCGACCTGGAAGATTCCGATTGATGCCGCCTGCCAGCTGTCGTCAGACTGTTGGCATTATTACCGTTCACGTTTAAAGATAATAACGACTGCCTGATGCTTAAATTACGCCTGATTGGATTAACCTTATTTGCGCTTAGCGTTTCCACCCTGGCTCACGCCGAAGAAAAACGTTACGTTTCTGATGAATTGAACACCTGGGTACGCAGTGGCCCGGGCGACAATTACCGCCTGCTGGGTACGCTGAACGCGGGCGAAGAGGTAGAACTGCTGCAAACTAACGATGCCAGCAATTATGCCCAAATCCGTGATAACACCGGCCGCACGGCCTGGATCCCCCTGAAAGAGTTAAACACGCAGCCAAGCCTGCGCACCCGCGTTCCCGATCTCGAAAATCAGGTTAAGACGCTGACCGAAAAACTCAATAACATTGATAACACCTGGAACCAGCGCACCGCAGAAATGCAGCAAAAAGTGGCCGGTAGCGATAGCGCAATTAACGACCTGAAGGCAGAGAATCAAAAGCTCAAAAATGAGTTGATTGTCGCCCAGAAGAAAGTGAATGCAGCGAACCTGCAACTTGACGATAAGCAACGCACCATCATCATGCAGTGGTTTATGTACGGCGGTGGCGTGCTGGGTGTTGGCCTGTTCCTCGGCCTGGTATTGCCGCACCTCATCCCTACCCGCAAGCGTAAAGATCGCTGGATGAACTAACCGATTAGCCATCTTCTGCACGCTTACGTATTATCTGTCGGCTAAAATGAAGAACCTGTCGCACTCTCGTGGCAGGTTCAGCTAAGCGTCAGCAGACGTAAGGAGCAGGACGGCGTGAAGAGTTATCTGGTCGGTGGTGCAGTTCGTGATGCGTTATTAGGTCTGCCGGTCAAAGACAAAGATTGGGTAGTAGTGGGTGCAACGCCCGAAGCAATGCTCGACGCGGGCTACCAGCAGGTAGGCCGTGATTTTCCCGTGTTTCTCCATCCTCAAAGCCATGAAGAGTATGCCCTTGCCCGAACCGAGCGAAAATCCGGTTTCGGCTACACCGGTTTTACCTGCTATGCCGCACCGGATGTCACGCTTGAGCAAGACCTGTTGCGCCGTGATCTGACCGTCAATGCCCTCGCACAGGACAGTGATGGCAACATTATTGACCCCTACGGCGGGCAGCAGGACCTGAGTAATCGCCTGCTTCGCCATGTCTCCCCGGCCTTTGCTGAAGATCCCCTGCGCGTACTGCGCGTGGCTCGTTTCGCCGCCCGCTATGCACACCTGGGTTTTCGCATTGCTGATGAAACCATGACGCTAATGCGCGACGTGACAGCCGCTGGCGAGCTGGCGCATTTAACACCTGAGCGCGTCTGGAAAGAGATGGAGAATGCGCTCAGAAGCCGCAACCCTCAGGTTTTTTTCCAGACGCTACGCGACTGCGGCGCTCTGAAAGTGCTTTTCCCGGAAGTGGATGTGCTGTTTGGCATTCCGGCACCCGCCAAATGGCACCCGGAGATTGATACCGGCGTACATACGCTGATGACCGTCTCGATGGCCGCCATGCTCAGCCCGGAGGTCGATGTTCGCTTCGCGACCCTCTGCCACGATCTTGGCAAAGGGCTCACACCACCTGAACTATGGCCTCGCCACCACGGACATGGTCCCGCTGGCGTGAGGCTGGTGGACGGTGTATGTCGACGTTTTCGCGTACCGAACGAGATCCGCGATCTGGCAAAACTGGTGGCTGAATTTCACGATCTGATCCACACCTTCCCGATTCTGCAGCCTAAAACCATCGTCAAGCTGTTCGATACTATCGACGCCTGGCGCAAACCCGTGCGCGTGGAGCAAATCGCTCTGACCAGCGAAGCGGATGTGCGTGGACGAGCGGGCCTGGAAGCCAGTGACTATCCGCAGGGGCGTCTGCTGCGTGAGGCGTGGGATGTCGCACGCAGTGTGCCAACCAAAGCGGTCATTGAGGCAGGTTTTAAAGGAAGTGAGGTGCGGGAGGAGCTGACGCGTCGACGCATTGAGGCCGTCAGGCTCTGGAAAGAACATCGCTGCCCTCAGCCCAAAGACTGAGGGCATCAGCGTTACACGAAGATCATGTAGACAGCGGCTGCGACGATAAAACGGTAAATCGCAAAAGGGATGAACGAAATACGTTTAATCAGATGCAGGAAGGTTTTAATCGCCACCAGCGCCACAATGAATGCCGTCACAAAACCGACGGCAAACATCGGGATATCCCCTGCGGTAAGGAATTTCATGCTTTTATAGAGATCCAGCGCCGTTGCCCCCATCATCATCGGCACCGCCAGCAAAAACGAGAATTCCGATGCAGCATAACGGCTTACGCCCATCAGCATGCCGCCGGAAATCGTGGCACCCGAACGCGAGAAGCCCGGCCAGAGAGCCAGACACTGAAAACAGCCAATCATAAAGGCCTGCAGGTAAGTCATATCATCCACGCCCGGAGCGCGCGGCGTTTTCGGTTTAAACATTTCCGCGGCAATCAGCAAAACGCCGCCCACCACCAGGGCATACATGACGTTAACAGGGTTAAACAGCGACTTGATGGCGTCGTGGAATACCAGCCCCAGCACCACGGCCGGGATCATACCCAGCAGAATGTGGCCTAACGTCAGACGACGTTGCCCTGTTCCTTCATGAGGAGGGTGACCAAAGTGGATGCCAATTAACCCGAACAGACGCCGCCAGAACATCACCACCACGGCCAGAATTGAACCTAACTGAATGACCACTTCAAAGGTTTTTGCCGTCTCTCCTTCAAACCCCAGCAGATGCCCCACAATAATCATGTGGCCTGTACTGGAAACCGGTAAAAACTCCGTCAATCCTTCGACAACACCCAAAATTGCTGCCACCAGCAGCGAGTGCATATCGCTCATCAAATACCCCTACACATAAAAAACGGCTACCCTCCAGGGAAGCCGCAAAACGGTCATCACGTATGACCAGAAGACTAGCGTTTGGTTTAACGATTATGAATTTAAATAATTTTTTTCGGATTATTGCCACGCTCAATGATAACGCCGACATTTGCCGCACGCGCAACCGCGCCTGGCTTGCTCAATTTGATCCGCACCCAGGGTGAGTTAAAGCGGCTCAGCAGTAAGTCCGCGACCTCTTCCGCCACCCTTTCTACTAATGCGAACCGAGCACCTTCCACATGGCCAATTACCGTTTCGGCAATATCGGCATAACTCAAACAATCGCTGACATCATCGCTTTTTGCTGCCTGGCGGTTGTCCCATGCCATTTCGATATCGAAAACCAACTTTTGTTCGATGGTTTGTTCCCAGTCATACACACCAATAGTGGTGATTACCGAAAGTTGCTCTATAAATACAATGTCCATCACGCCCCACCTGCTTTTTGGCTAACCTGGATACCACTTTCCATAAATTGTGCGTATTATCCACTGATGCAGAAAATAAAACGACATTTTCACAATGGAACAGCGTTATGAGTGCAATCGCGCCTGGGATGATCCTCCTCGCGTACCTTTGTGGCTCAATATCCAGCGCCATTCTGGTCTGCCGCATCGCCGGTCTGCCTGACCCTCGCGAGAGTGGTTCCGGTAACCCCGGAGCGACCAACGTTTTAAGAATTGGCGGCAAGGGAGCAGCCGTAACGGTACTGATTTTCGATGTGCTAAAAGGCATGTTACCCGTCTGGGGCGCCTATGCTCTGGGCGTCACGCCATTCTGGCTTGGGCTTATTGCCATTGCCGCCTGTTTAGGCCACATCTGGCCCGTTTTCTTTCGTTTTCAGGGGGGAAAAGGGGTCGCAACCGCCTTTGGTGCCATTGCCCCTATCGGCTGGGATTTAACGGGCGTGATGGCCGGCACCTGGCTGTTAAGCGTGCTGCTTAGTGGTTATTCATCGCTGGGTGCGATTGTCAGCGCGTTAATTGCGCCCTTCTACGTCTGGTGGTTTAAACCACAGTTTACCTTTCCGGTCGCCATGCTCTCCTGCCTGATTCTGATTCGCCATCACGACAATATTCAGCGTCTGTGGCGGCATCAGGAGACAAAAATCTGGCACAAGCTGAAGAAGAAAAAAGAGGCGGATAAGCCGTAAGACGAAGCATAAAAGCCCGGTAAGCCACATGCCACCGGGCAATCTGTTATGCAGCAGGCAGTTCAGACAGCGGCCAGCGCGGGCGCACCGTCACACCTAATCCAGCAGGTTCCCCCACTTTCAGACGTACCATGCCCGCATAGGCAATCATCGCGCCATTATCGGTACAAAACTCAGGGCGGGCATAAAACACCTCGCCGCGACGCTTTTTCATCATCTCGGCGAGCTTCGTGCGCAGTGTACGGTTAGCACTCACGCCACCGGCCATCACCAGCCGGGAAAAACCGGTCTGATCCAGGGCACGCTTGCACTTAATCATCAGCGTATCGACTACCGCATCCTCAAACGCACGGGCGATATTGGCACGGGTCTGGTCGTCGTTGCCATTATTACGAATCGTGTTCGCCGCGAAGGTTTTCAGGCCGGAGAAGCTGAAATCCAGCCCCGGACGGTCGGTCATCGGGCGCGGGAAAACAAAGTGACCTTCTTCGCCCTGAGCAGCCAGTTTAGAGAGCATCGGGCCGCCGGGGTAATCCAGCCCCAGGAGTTTCGCTGTCTTATCGAAAGCTTCACCCGCGGCATCATCAATGGACTCACCCAGCAGTTCATAGTGACCGATGCCCGTCACGCTGATTAGCTGAGTATGACCACCAGAGACCAGCAGCGCGACAAAGGGGAAGTCAGGCGGATTATCCTCCAGCATGGGCGCCAGCAGATGGCCTTCCATGTGGTGCACCGGAATGGCCGGCACGTTCCAGGCGAACGCCAGTGAACGCCCCACGGTCGCCCCGACCAGCAGCGCGCCCACAAGCCCCGGACCGGCGGTATACGCCACGGCATCAATATCTTGTGCTGTCAGGCCTGCTTCTTTGATTGCCGCCTGGATCAGCGGTACCGTTTTGCGAACGTGATCGCGGGAAGCCAGTTCCGGCACCACGCCGCCGTAGTCGGCATGAAGTTTTACCTGACTATACAGTTGGTTGGCGATTAAGCCTTTTTCGTCGTCGTAAATCGCGATGCCAGTTTCATCGCAGGATGTTTCTATACCCAGTACACGCATGGCTATTTTTACCTCGCTTTTATGCCGCGCAGTGTAGGTCCAATGGGCCTTGTTGTAAAACTTTACTCTCCCCTTGAAAGGAGTTCGTGTATACTCCCCTCCCTTACAAAAGTCCCTTTCAAAAACGGTAGTGGTGCTTTACAAAGCAGCAGCTGTTGAAGTAAAATTCCGCACCATTTTGAAATAAGCTGGCGTTGATGCCAGCGGCAAACCGAATTTATTAAGGTGAGAGTTACATGCCGGTAATTAAAGTACGTGAAAACGAGCCGTTCGACGTAGCACTGCGTCGCTTCAAACGTTCCTGCGAGAAAGCAGGTGTTCTGGCGGAAGTTCGTCGTCGTGAGTTCTATGAAAAACCGACTACCGAACGCAAACGCGCCAAAGCATCCGCAGTGAAACGTCACGCGAAGAAACTGGCTCGCGAAAACGCACGCCGTACTCGTCTGTACTAATCTCCTGAGGGCTTAAGCTCTCAGAACAGACAGAGTTGTAGTTGAAAGGCCGTGCTTCCGAAAGGAATGCGCGGCTTATTTTCGTTTATGAATTGTTAAAAATGAATGGGGCATATGGCTGGACGAATCCCACGTGTTTTTATCAATGACCTGCTGGCACGCACGGACATCATCGATCTGATCGATGCGCGGGTGAAGCTGAAAAAGCAGGGCAAGAACTGGCACGCTTGCTGCCCTTTCCATAACGAAAAAAGTCCTTCCTTCACCGTGAACGGTGAAAAACAGTTTTATCACTGCTTCGGCTGTGGGGTGCACGGCAACGCTATCGATTTTCTGATGAACTACGACAAGCTCGAGTTCGTGGAAACCGTCGAAGAGCTGGCGGCCATGCATAACCTGGAAGTGCCTTATGAAGCAGGCAGCGGGCCCAGTCAGATAGAGCGCCACCAGCGGCAAAGTCTCTATCAGTTGATGGATGGTCTGAATGCGTTTTATCAGCAATCCCTGACGCATTCTGCAGCGGAACCGGCGCGCCAGTATCTGGAAAGACGCGGTTTGAGCAGCGATGTCATCGCCCGTTTTGCGATTGGTTACGCCCCTCCCGGCTGGGACAACGTCTTAAAGCGTTTTGGTGCAAACCAGGAAAATCGTCAATCTCTGATTGATGCGGGCATGCTGGTCACTAACGATCAGGGGCGTAGTTACGATCGCTTTCGCGAAAGGGTGATGTTCCCCATCCGTGATAAACGCGGTCGGGTGATAGGTTTTGGTGGGCGCGTTCTGGGTAACGACACGCCTAAGTACCTTAACTCACCAGAAACGGACATTTTCCATAAAGGTCGTCAACTGTATGGCCTTTATGAAGCCCAGCAGGCGAGTGATGAACCTCAACGGCTTCTTGTCGTCGAAGGGTATATGGACGTCGTCGCGCTGGCGCAATATGACATTAACTATGCGGTGGCGTCGCTGGGCACGTCTACAACGGCGGATCACATACAGCTGTTGTTTCGGGCGACCAAAAACGTCATTTGCTGTTACGACGGCGATCGGGCAGGTCGTGACGCCGCCTGGCGTGCGCTGGAGACGGCGCTGCCATACATGAACGATGGCAGGCAGTTGCGCTTTATGTTTCTGCCTGACGGTGAAGATCCGGATACGCTGGTGCGTAAAGAGGGCAAAGCGGCTTTTGAAGCACGAATGGAGCAGGCTCTGCCCCTTTCAACGTTTCTGTTTAACAGTTTGTTGCCGCAAGCCGATCTGACAACACCGGACGGCACAACGCAGCTTGCTGCACTGGCGCTGCCTTTGATTAGCCAGGTACCCGGCGAGACACTGCGCATTCAGTTGCGTCAGCTGTTAGGCAACAAGATTGGCATTTTCGACGATGCTCAGCTTGATCGTTTAATGCCAAAACAGGCAGAAAATGCCGCGCCGCGCCCGGGTCCTCAGCTAAAACGCACAACCATGCGTATACTTATAGGGTTGCTGGTACAAAGCCCTGAACTGGCGCCTCTGGTGCCACCGTTGACGGGTCTTGATGATTCAAAAATGGCCGGACTTGGCTTATTTGCAGAACTGGTCAACACTTGTCTGTCACAGCCTGGTCTAACCACCGGACAACTGCTCGAACAGTATCGCGGCACAAAAGAAGCCGCGACCCTTGAAAAACTGGCCACGTGGGACGATATAGCAGATAAGGACATTGCAGAAAAAACGTTCACCGATGCGCTCAATCATATGTTCGATTCGATGCTTGAACGGCGGCAGGAAGAGTTGATAGCTCGCGACCGCACACACGGCTTAAGCAGCGAAGAACGCCGGGAACTCTGGCAACTAAACCAGGAACTGGCAAAAAAGTAAATTCAACGGCTTAAGTGCCGATAATCGTTCGGGAAGCGCCCGACAGCCGCACTGAGAGGCAGCGGCAAAAATATAAGTAAGCCCTCGTTACACCAAGTTGGCGGTTTCATTTCGCTAACCGACACCAACCCTCTTGAATTAAGTGTGGATACCGTCTTATGGAGCAAAACCCGCAGTCACAGCTGAAACTTCTTGTCCAACGTGGTAAGGAGCAAGGCTATCTGACCTATGCCGAGGTCAATGACCATCTGCCGGAAGATATCGTCGACTCCGACCAGATCGAAGACATCATCCAAATGATCAACGACATGGGCATTCAGGTGATGGAAGAAGCACCGGATGCCGATGATCTGCTGCTTGCCGAAACCTCCAACAACACTGATGAAGATGCTGAAGAAGCTGCTGCACAGGTTCTGTCGAGCGTTGAATCTGAAATCGGCCGCACGACTGACCCGGTGCGTATGTACATGCGCGAAATGGGGACAGTTGAGCTGTTGACCCGTGAAGGCGAAATTGACATCGCCAAACGCATCGAAGATGGGATCAACCAGGTCCAGTGTTCTGTTGCCGAGTACCCGGAAGCGATTACTTATCTGCTGGAGCAGTACGACCGTGTTGAAGCTGAAGAAGCTCGCCTGTCTGACCTCATCACCGGCTTTGTCGATCCTAACGCTGAAGAAGATTTAGCCCCAACGGCGACGCACGTGGGCTCTGAGTTGTCTCAGGAAGAGCGTGATGACGACGAAGACGAGGATGAAGAAGACGAAGAAGAGGAAGATGACAACAGCATCGACCCTGAGCTGGCACGTGAAAAATTTGCCGAGCTGCGCGCGCAGTATGAAAAAACGCGTGACACCATCAAGGCAAAAGGTCGTAGCCATGCTGATGCCGCTGCCGAAATTCTGCAATTGTCTGAAGTCTTCAAACAGTTCCGCCTGGTACCAAAGCAGTTTGATTACCTGGTAAACAGCATGCGCGTCATGATGGATCGCGTTCGTACGCAAGAACGTATCATCATGAAAATGTGTGTTGAGCAGTGCAAGATGCCGAAGAAAAACTTCATTACGCTCTTCACGGGTAATGAAACCAATGAGACCTGGTTTAACGCCGCGCTGGCTATGAACAAACCCTGGTCTGAAAAACTGCACGATGTCGCGGAAGATGTTCAGCGCAGTCTGCAGAAACTGCAGCAGATCGAAGAAGAGACCGGCCTGACCATTGAGCAGGTAAAAGACATCAACCGTCGCATGTCCATTGGTGAAGCGAAAGCCCGCCGTGCGAAGAAAGAGATGGTAGAAGCGAACCTGCGTCTGGTTATCTCTATCGCCAAAAAATACACCAACCGTGGTCTGCAGTTCCTGGATCTGATTCAGGAAGGCAACATCGGTCTGATGAAAGCGGTTGATAAGTTTGAATACCGCCGTGGTTACAAGTTCTCGACCTATGCAACCTGGTGGATCCGTCAGGCGATCACCCGCTCTATCGCAGACCAGGCGCGTACCATCCGTATTCCGGTGCATATGATTGAGACCATTAACAAACTCAACCGTATCTCCCGCCAGATGCTACAGGAGATGGGTCGCGAGCCGACGCCGGAAGAGCTGGCTGAACGCATGTTGATGCCGGAAGACAAAATCCGCAAAGTGCTGAAAATTGCCAAAGAGCCAATCTCCATGGAAACACCAATCGGTGACGATGAAGATTCGCATCTGGGTGATTTCATCGAGGATACCACCCTCGAGCTGCCGCTGGACTCTGCCACCACCGAGAGCCTGCGTGCTGCAACGCACGACGTGCTGGCTGGCCTGACGGCCCGTGAAGCGAAAGTGCTGCGTATGCGCTTCGGTATCGATATGAACACCGACCATACTCTGGAAGAAGTGGGTAAACAGTTCGACGTGACCCGCGAACGTATCCGTCAGATCGAAGCGAAGGCATTGCGTAAACTGCGCCACCCGAGCCGTTCTGAAGTGCTGCGTAGCTTCCTGGACGATTAACCGTCTGTAGCACCACGCTAAGCGCCACCCTCTGCGGTGGCGTTTTTTTTTTGCCTGCTTTTTGGGTTGTAACCCTGTCGCCAGTAGTTACTACGCTAAACTATTGAAACTCCATTCATCTATATTAATTTTCTATATATATAGTGCGTTGTGCGCTGAGGTAATAAACATAATGGCCGACGAAGATATATTAAATTAAGTGGCTGTAATTGAAGTAAAGATATAGCGTATGGCCTTTCTCAAATGTGCAAAAAATCTTTTACCTGCGCCCCGTCAGGCATTATCACCCCGCTGACGATTGCACAAGCTATTAATTCTGGTAACCCATACCCTGTTGAGGTTGTGTATAAATGCCGCTTGTGCTAAAAAGCATGGCAAATAGAAACAGTCCCCATTTCCATAGCATCAACGAACCCAGACAACGGTCACCCCGCGGTGGCAGGGTATTTTTTTGCATTTCTCTAAAACGACTGACAACGGATAAGTAGATACTGAATCGGTTGTTGTGACGGCGCGCCTGTTAGCAGTGATTGGGTTACCGTCACGTTGAAAAATTCAACAGGAAAAAAAGATGGATTTTAATTTGAAAACGGAAACAGGTGAGCAGGCACTTATCGCCAGTGTTCGCAACACGTTATCAGAACAAGCCGATGCATTGCGCCATCTTTCCGAGGTGATCAATGCGGAAGAATATGAGACCGCATTGCGTTTGATGGTGGGCTGTAAAGGCCACGTCATTGTCTCCGGAATGGGTAAATCCGGGCATGTCGGGCGTAAGATGTCAGCCACCCTCGCCTCCACCGGCACCCCCAGCTTCTTTATTCATCCTGCAGAAGCGTTCCACGGCGATTTAGGCATGATCACCCCGTACGATGTGCTGATTCTTATCTCAGCCAGCGGTGAAACGGACGAAGTTCTCAAATTAGTGCCGTCGTTACAAAATTTTGGCAACAAAATTATCGCTATCACCAATAATGCGCACTCCACGCTCGCCAGACATGCCGATGCAACGCTTGAACTTAATATGACAAGCGAAACCTGTCCCAATAATCTGGCACCCACCACGTCCACGACACTGACGATGGCTATTGGCGATGCGCTGGCAATTGCACTGATTCGCGAGCGTCACTTTAAACCTGATGACTTTGCCCGTTATCATCCGGGCGGTTCACTGGGTCGCCGTTTACTGACCCGCGTGGCAGATGTCATGCAGGCGCATGTGCCTAATGTAGAAATTAACGCCACTTTCCGCCAGATCATCCAGGAATTAACCAGCGGTTGTCAGGGTATGGTGGCAGTGAAAGCAAATGGCAAGCTGGCCGGTATCATTACCGACGGCGACTTACGTCGGTATATGGAAAAATGCGAAGATTTTGTTAACGCGACCGCCGAAGTCATGATGACGCGTAATCCGATCACCATGCAACAAAACGCGATGATCACGGAGGCGGAAGAGAAAATGACAAAACACCGTATCTCTACGCTGCTGATCACTGATGACAGCCAGGATGTAGTTGGTTTGGTTCGAATTTTCGACTAATACACGCCTGATCATAAGACCCATTCAGTATCCCCCTTCAGCGTCCTGTTGGGGGCTAAACGTTGAAAGTGACATGTCTACACAAAAAGTAAAGCTGCTGGCTTCCTCGTTACGTGCGCGTACAGCCAAAATTAATCTCGCCTGGGTCCAGCAACACCTTGCATGGATTGTTATCGGTGCCCCTATGGCGCTGCTGATCGTCTATCTGGTTGTCTTTAGTCAGCCCCGTTACATGAGTGAGTCGAAGGTCGCCGTTAAGCGCCCGAGTGATATCGAAGGCGCCAGCCTGAACGTAGGTCTGCTGTTAGGTGCCTCTAACCCCAGCTCTGCTGAAGATTCACTTTATTTAAAAGAGTACATTAATTCAGCGGACATGCTGAAGGTGCTTGATAAACAGCTCAATTTCCACGATGCCTGGAGTAAGAGCGGGCTGGATTTTATCTATCACCTGTCGAAAGACACCACTGCAGAAAAATATCTTAACTATTACCGCGACCGTATATCCGTCACCTTTGATGATAAAACCGGTTTGCTTGCCATTCAGACACAAGGTTTTGACCCTGAATTTGCTCAGCGTTTTAACCGGGCGGTACTGAAAGAGTCCGAACGTTTTATTAACGAGCTCTCGCATAGTATTGCCCGCGATCAGCTGAACTTTGCTCAGGAAGAGCTGCAACAGGTACGCGCGCGTCTTGATAAAAGTAAACAGGAACTGCTGACCTACCAGAACCAGAACAACATCCTCGATCCGGAGGCTTCTGCAACGGCGGCAAGCTCCCTGATCATGACGTTGCAGGGCAAAAAAATTGAGCTGGAAGCGCAACTGCGCAACCTGTTGAGCTATCTGCGTGAAGATGCCCCGCAGGTGATCAGCACGCAAAACGCTATTAAAGCGCTGCAAGCACAGATTGATGCAGAGCAGAGCAAAATCACCGCACCAGGCACCAATAAGCTCAACAGCATGGCGGCGGATTTTGAAGAGATTAAAGCCCGCGTCACCTTTGATACCGAGATGTACACCATGGCGATTAAAGCCATTGAAAAAACCCGTCTCGAAAGCGCCCGTAAGCTGAAAGTGCTGTCGGTTATCAGTTCGCCACAGCGCCCGGAGGAGTCCACCTTCCCTAATAGTGGCTACCTGCTGGCAAGCTGGCTGCTGGTCTGCTGCTTACTTTTCGGCACCATTAAGTTGCTACTGGCCGTGATTGAAGATCATAAAGATTAATTTTGACGCATCGTTGAGTTTACAGAGTTTAAAAATGAAATTACTGAAAACGGTACTGCTGCTTTTGGCTTGCCAGACGGCATACGCGGCAGGTCCAACTGACATCACCGCCGATCCAGCCCTGACCGGAGCAGCTCCATTGCCTTCGCTCATCTCAGGAAAAACAGAAGAAACCCAGGTTGCGTCCGGTTTCGACGACACACCACCGCCCGTGGCGGCTGCGCTGCCAAGCCGTATGTTTGGTGCCCAGCTGTTTACCTCTATCAGCGCGGCTTCAGGCGCTGGACTGGGCTTTAACCCAGGGTATGTGATTGGCCTCGGCGATAGCATCCAGGTCCGCCTGTGGGGCGCATTTGAATATGATGGCGCGCTGACCGTGGACCCGAAAGGCAACATTTTCCTGCCTAATATCGGCCCGTTGAAAGTCGCCGGGATGACCAATGCCCAGCTCAACAATGCCGTCACGCAGAGAATCAAACAGGTTTATACCGCCAATGTGAACGTCTATGCGTCATTGCTGCAGGCGCAGCCGGTAAAAGTCTTTGTGACCGGCTATGTGCGCAGTCCGGGCCTGTATGGCGGCGTCGCATCTGACTCCCTGCTCTCTTACCTGAGCAAAGCCGGCGGCGTTGACAGCGAACGCGGAAGCTATGTCGATATCACCGTGAAACGCGGCAAAAACGTCCGCTCGCGTGTGAACCTCTATGACTTCCTGCTCAACGGCCAGTTAGGTCTCACGCAGTTTGTAGATGGGGACACTATCATCGTCGGCCCGCGCCAGCACACTTTCAGCGTGGAAGGTGATGTCTTTAACAGCTACGACTTTGAGTTTGCCAACAGCTCTATTCCCATCACCGAAGCACTGAGCTGGGCACGCCCGAAACCGGGTGCGACCCACATGACCATTATCCGTCAGCAGGGCACCATGAAACGCAGTGAATACTACCCGCTGAGCTCTGCACCGGGCCGCTCGTTGCAGGACGGCGATCGTCTGATTGTCAGCTCCGATCGCTATGCAGGTACGATTCAGGTACGTATCGATGGCGCACACTCTGGCGAGCATGCTGTGGTGCTGCCATACGGCGCCACCATGCGCCAGGTGCTTGCACAAATTCGTCCGAACAGCATGTCGCAAATGAACGCGATTCAGCTTTACAGAACGTCCGTCGCCACGCGTCAGAAAGAGATGCTGAACCTGTCGCTGCAAAAACTGGAAGAAGCGTCGCTCTCAGCCCAGTCGTCGACGCAGGAAGAAGCTCGCTTACGTATTCAGGAAGCGCAACTGGTCAGCCGTTTCGTGGCAAAAGCCCGCACGGTGGTGCCTAAAGGTGAAGTGGTGCTCAATGAGAGCAACATTGATTCCGTTTTGCTGGAAGATGGCGATGTCATCATGATCCCGGAGAAGACCTCACTGGTGATGGTACATGGCGAAGTCCTGTTCCCGAATGCCGTCAGCTGGCAGAAGGGCATGGACGCAGACGATTACATCAAAAAATGTGGTGGTCTGACGCAGAAATCGGGGAATGCGAAAATCATCGTAATTCGTCAGAATGGCGAATCGGTTGATGCTGATGACGCCGGAGATCTGCGCGCTGGCGATGAAATCATGGTTCTGCCGAAGTACGAATCGAAAAACATCGAAGTGACACGTGGGATCTCTACCATCCTGTATCAACTGGCTGTAGCTGCCAAAGTGGTACTGACGCTGTAATCCATACACAGCTTATGCCTCCTCCGGGCGACCCCGGGGAGGCCTGATAATCCTCTCTGGATTATTTTCTGGAATGAATAACAAGTTAATGGAGCCAATGAGCAGCGTGCTGGGCATTTTTTCTGGGGGTATCTGGCGCATTCCTTACCTGGGGAGTTTTCTGCCCGGCGAACGCGTGCGCTTATCGACGCTGAAAGCGATTCCTGAAAATGTCAGCGCGGTGGCCGTCTGGGGTTATCGTCCAAGCGCAGAGAAACCCACCGCTCTGGCTAAGGCAGCAGGTGTGCCTGTTGTGCGCCTTGAGGACGGGTTTATCCGTTCTGCTGGCCTGGGCGTCCAGGGTTGCCCTCCCCTGTCGATGGTCATCGACTATGCGGGCATCTATTACGATGCCTCCACGCCCAGTAGCCTTGAACAGCTGATTCAGGACAGCGCCGGCAATCAGGCCCTTTCGCAAGAAGCGCAGGCCATGATGCACGCCATCGTTGACCAGGACTTGTCTAAATATAATCAGGCCCCGCCTTTTGTCGCCCCCGACCCGATGCCCGATGCCGTACTGGTCGTTGATCAGACTTTTGGCGATGTCTCGGTGACGAAAGGCAATGCCAGCGCAGAGAGTTTTCTGCAGATGCTGGAATGCGCGAAGCAGGAAAACCCGAACGCTGAAATCTGGGTGAAAGTTCACCCGGACGTCTTGTGCGGCAAAAAAAGCGGCTATTTCAGCGCCCTAAAAGCCGACGCGCGGGTGCGTCTGTTTGCTGAAGATGTCAGCCCACAGTCGCTGCTGCGTCATATGCGAAAAGTGTATGTTGTCACCTCGCAATATGGTTTTGAAGCCCTGCTGGCGGGCAAGACCGTGGTTTGTTTTGGTCAACCCTGGTACGCCGGCTGGGGACTCACGGACGACCGCCATCCGCAGGCTAACGCCCTTGCCGCTCGCCGCCAGCCTGCATCACTCATCGATCTCTTCACCGCCGCTTATCTTCGCTACAGCCATTATCGCCACCCGGTGACCGGCGAACCCGCATCGCTGGGTTGCGTGGTGGACTGGCTCAGCCTGCAGCGTCGCCATACGCTTGCCCGTCGGGGCGTTCTGTGGGCGCCTGGTCTGAGTTTATGGAAAACAGCCATTCTCAAGCCTTATCTGAAGACCGCTGAGAATGAAGTTCGCTTTGCCAGACAGTGCCCGCGCGCGACCGCGCTTATCGCATGGGGCACGCGCGGAGAAGCTAAATGGCAGGCTCAGGCGGACGCACAGGGCATAGCGCTATGGCGCATGGAAGACGGTTTCATCCGCTCATCCGGCCTGGGCTCTGATCTGCTGGCGCCTTTGTCACTGGTGCTTGATAAGTGCGGTATTTATTACGATGCTTCACGCCCAAGCGATCTGGAAAACTTACTCAACGCAAGCCAGCTCTCAGCGCGTGAGTCAGCACGCGCTCATGCCCTGCGTTTACAGCTGGTACGCCACAAAGTCAGCAAGTACAACCTGGGGAATGACTGGCAACTCCCGGCGCAGGCCGCGGGTAAGAAAGTCATCTTAGTGCCGGGTCAGGTAGAGGATGACGCGTCTATTGCTACCGGCGCGCTCTCAGTGCGTACCAATGGCGATTTGCTTCGCACGGTGCGCCAGCGTAACCCGGATGCGTTTATTGTTTTCAAACCGCACCCGGATGTGCTGGTCGGTAACCGTAAAGGGCAGGTCCCGGCCGAAGACGTGGCACGCTGGGCTGACTGCCAGGCGCTGGATGCAGATATTATTCAGTGCATTCAGCATGCCGATGAGCTACATACTATGACATCGCTCTCCGGGTTTGAGGCACTCATGCATGGCAAGAAAGTGTACTGCTACGGAATGCCTTTCTATGCTGGCTGGGGATTGACGTCGGACGAGCACCGGCTGGCTCGTCGTACCCGTCAGCTCAGCCTTGATGACCTGGTCTGGCAGACATTAATAGCCTACCCGACTTATATTCATCCGCAGCGTTTAACGCCAATGACGGCTGAAGAGGCCGCGCTTTGGCTGATTTCCGCTCCTCGCGGTGAAATGAAAATAACGCCAAGAAAAATCGGCCGCTTAGCCCGGCAGTACCGCAAAGTAAAAATGTTCTACAAAGTCAGATTTGGATAGGGTGCAACGGAAGATGATGCAAAATAACACCGTTAAGACACTGCTCGCAGGGAAGAAATATCTGCTGCTACAAGGACCCATGGGCCCCTTCTTTAATGATGTTGCAAACTGGCTGGAAACGCTTGAACGCGAAGCGGTGAACGTCGTGTTTAACGGTGGGGATCGATTCTACTGCCGCAACCGCCCCTATCTGACTTTTACCCAAACGCCAAAAGAATTCCCGGCCTGGCTGAAAGAGACCTGGAAAGACTATGCGTTTGACACCATTCTCTGCTTTGGTGACTGCCGTCCGCTGCACCAGGCCGCTCGCGCCTGGGCCAAATCGAAAGGTATCCGTTTTCTTGCTTTTGAAGAAGGCTACCTGCGCCCCCACTTTATTACGGTGGAAGAAGGTGGCGTCAATGCCTATTCACCGCTGCCACGTGATGCGGAGTTTTACCGCAATTTACCGGAGCTTCCTCCTGCTAATGTGCAGGAACTGAAGCCCTCTGCACGTAAACGTTATTTTCATGCCATCTGGTATTATCTGGTTGGCTGGAACTATCGACATGAGTTTGCGAAATATCGCCATCACAAATCCTTTTCACCCTGGTATGAAGGCAAATGCTGGATCCGTGCCTCCTGGCGTAAATACTGGTATGGCTTTAAAGAGCGTAATGTTATCGACACGCTACGCACGACACTGGATCAGCGTTATTACCTCGCCATTTTGCAGGTTTATAACGACAGCCAAATCCGCAACCACAGCCCGTATGCCGATGTTCGCGACTATATTAATGACGTGATGTTCTCTTTCTCACGCAAAGCACCGGTAGACGACGTTCTGGTGATTAAGCACCACCCTATGGATCGTGGTCATCGTCTTTATGGTCCGTTAATAAAACAGCTTGGCAAGAAGTATGGGATTACAGAGCGTGTTATTTACGTGCATGACCTGCCCATGCCTGAGTTGCTGACTCACGCCAAAGCAGTAGTGACTATCAACAGTACGGCAGGAATTTCAGCGCTGATTCACAACAAACCGCTGAAAGTGATGGGGAACGCCCTGTACGACATTAAAGGAATGACGTATCAGGGACATTTGCACCAGTTCTGGACGGCCGATTTTCAGCCAGATATGAAGTTGTTTAAGAAGTTTCGTGGGTATTTGCTGGCAAATACCCAGATTAATGCGGTGTATTATGGGGAAAAAATAGACAGCATGAATGCAGACACTCCGCTAAAATTTAACTTAAAAAATGCTGGCCTTACAAACTTATATACAGAAAAATGAGCATTAACTTTTAAATTTTATTATATATAACACAAGGTTATCTTAAGTAAATGGCTATACTCATCCGAAGGAAAGTGATGGTAAACCAAGAACAAAAGCTAAGCTTAATCTAGTTTAAAAACACTTCACAATGTAATAGCGGTACTAAAAACCGTTATGAGATTGAACATTAATACACTTCGTGTAGTATAACATCAGAAAAAATTCGGAGGTTTAATATGCAAGAATGCCTTTACGAGGACGATGAAAATTTAGTGCTTTTCCAAAAAGGAACTTCCGATTTTCTATTGATAACCTTTAACCATATGGGTAAGCCCGGCAGAAGAGCCTTTTGGGGTCAAGATGTTGCGGAGAAATTAGGTATAACTTGTATTGGGGTTGTCCCTAAACATCCTCACTGGTATCCCTATAACGACGTTCAAAAATTTCTATCTAATATACTTAAAATTTCAGAGAATTATAAAAAAGTCATACTTTATGGATTTTCAATGGGTGCATACGCATCATTGAAGTTTTCATCTGCGCTAGGGGCAACGACTGTTCTTTCATTCAGTCCCCAAATATACATAGACCCGGACTTAATACAAAATTTCGACAAACGTTATGAAGAGCATTTTGATGCTGATAATCACAGTGGCATGAAAATATATGATGGCGACTGTATTTCCAACCCCTTCATTTTTTATGACCCTGAATTCAGTGTGGACTTGCAGCACATTCACTTGCTTCCTAAATCCTGTAAACCATTATTAATTGAAACGCCAAATTGTGGTCATAATTCGATAAATGCAGTATTGGGAACTGAAAAATTTGGGAAATTAATTTCGTTAATTATTTCAGAAGACAATCCCCAGAGACTGATACAAAAAAACATACATGGCTGGTCTTAATTAATAAGTCGCCAATATGGCGGCTTGATTAAAAAATTATCGTTCTTTATTCTCAATTATTTCCAGACGTTTTTCAATTTCATCTAAACGATACCAACAGGATTGTATAGATTTTACTATTGGAGGAATAAATTCATCATACCCCAAAGTGTAAATATCATCACCACCATTTAAGGCATGATGTTGTAACCCACCAAATTCAATATTTAAAGACTCACAGAGTTTTTTTACCTCTTGAGCTATGAACCAGTGATGATACCGAGGCTGTTTATAGGTTCCATCAGGTCTTAGGCTTTGAAAATTAGTATTCTTATGCTCACTTAAATTTCCTGAATGAGTTGAATGAGATATATCCCCGCCATTGTCGTTATTATTTCTATCATCTATCTGAACATAATCGTCGCGTAAATCCCAACGACCATCTACTGCTCTAAGACCAAGAATGAATTCAATACCAAGCACAGTATCTCTTAAATCAGCCTTATCCCTAAGATCTGCTCTGTTATGCACAGTACCATAAACATATGTTGTAGAGCGACTATTACCTAGCTGCACCTGATTGTTGCCTGAGGCGCGGCAATTGTATCCAAGCAGGGTTGTATTATTTAGATCAATGGCATTTCTTCCTAATTGAGTAATACATCCAGAATTTATGCCTAATGCAGAATTGAATTTACCCGTTAAATTTGAAGACAGTGCCCACGTACCAATAGCAACGTTTTTATAGCCTTTCGTATTTTTTGCAAGAGATTGATATCCAATTCCTACATTAAAGTTACCAGAGGTATTTTTAAGACTAGAATGACCAATTGCCACAGAACACTTTGAATTAGCTGTTGTAGAGCCTAAAGCGTTAAAACCAACTGCTACTGTTGCACTTACATTTGAAGACTCAGCACACGCCCCTGCGCCTACCACCGCATTCTCTGAACCAGACATATTACGCCGCAATGAAAACATTCCCACCCCGACATTATCATGCCCCGTTCCACCTTTTTCATTTTCAGCTGCGTTGAGACTATTACCTGCGCGATAACCGACAAAAGTATTATTTGACCCTAAATTATAATCACCGGAAAATGCACCAATATATATAGAGTTTGATTGAGATTTATCTCCAGTATTAGCATTTGCGCGGTACCCTATAGCTACAACATATGAAGAACTTAATGACTCACCTAAGGATTCAAATCCAATTGCGACATTAGAGTTACCATTCTGTAATTTTTTTCCAGAGCCAGCACCAAAAAAAGAATTATAACTACCTTTATTCAACCATTCGCCCGAAATAGAGCCATAAGCAGTATTGGCATCACCTAAACTTCGATACAAAGCTTGAAAACCTATAGCAGTATTATTGTTACCGTTGACATTACTTAGTAATGACTTTGATCCAAAAGCAGTATTATTACCTCCTTTAACTACGGACATTAGTGCTCGTGCTCCGAAAGAAGTATTATCATATCCCTTCGGCATATCGGATATTTTTAATAACTCAGGCATTATCTCATCACCATTGTTACCATTTCCGAACACATTGAATGTACGTATGGACTCTGCAACGCAACCAAGGGTTAACGTCCCATTTTTGATACTTATTACAACATTAGTATCTTTTCTTGTACCAGCAGCTAAAATAGTTCTTTCATCAATCCAAGAAAAGTCTACTACTTTTCCATCATACTTTAATGTGACATCTTCTTTCGAAGAAAAATTATAAAATAAAGTATAACGCTCATCGACATCTAAGCTTCCAGAAGAACCACCGCGCCTCCACCACTCCGCGTTATCGAACTTTAAAACACCAGGCCCGAAAAATTTTACTCTATCGCCAATAATCATCGGGCTTGATAAACGCCAAATGCCTTTAGGCACATAAATTATAGACTCTGTAAGTTCTGCATTTTTAAAGCTCTCATCGCAAAGTTTATAACCATCCCCTATGGCTCCCCATGCACGTATATCGGATGTATCGCGCCATCTTGAAATCTGTAATTTTGGGTATTTATTAAAACCATTAGGATCTGATAACTGAACTCTTAGCGAATTAGCACTCATATCTTTTATTTCTTTTGGCCCCGAATTTTCATTTTTTGATAATTCAGGGCTGACCTCTTTGGGGCATTAGCATCGCTATTCTTAGCCCAGTTTTTCGAACTAAGGCTAAAATTAATAATGGCTGAGGGTATTAACCATTTAAAGAAAAATCTACGTGAAATTGACATAAAGATTCCATACTGCGCAGATAAATTTTTATCGTATGCATATCATCATTTCTAAATTAAAAAAAATGGAATACTCAAGTATTCCATTTTTTATCTATACGTTAATGTTAACTCATATAATCCTTACCGATTCTTTTGATAAATCCACTTTTTGAATCAGCGAAAAAAAGATAAGGATTTTTGATGAATTTTTTTCTCTTGCGTTCATTCAAAGTCTTAGTAAGCACCCAATAAATAAATCTCTTTTTGAATTTTTCATTAGAAATCAGCTTTGGTTCAGAAAAATTTATTTCCGATTTGACACTCTCAACTCTAACGGGCGCTTTAACCTTAACAGTATTATTACGAACGCTATTATTTAAATCATTAAGTAGTGCTTCTCTACCCTGTTTCCAGACACATTCATTTTTGACATTTTGAATGTCAGGCAATATCGTTTTGTATTGGGTTCCGCCATAAGCATCTTCGAACATAACACCTGATAATATTCTTGCATCACGCGGATGAGGTTTAGAGAAATAATTATCTAAATTGCGAAGAGTTTTATTAGGTTCAATGTCAATACGCTTGAGTTTGTCGCTAAGGATATTAACAACTTCAGAAACGTAATTTATTGCCCCTTGTTGAATATCCTCAACAACAATTTCTCTAACATTTTCTACAGGTGAATGGGCCATAAAAACAGGCGTTAATTTACCGTTCCAATCTTTTGACATGCGAACAAATGTTGTATCGGAACAACTAAATAGAGTTTCATACAACGGTACATGTCGACAGAAATTATGATAAGTATCATGTCTATCAATAAATTCTGCCAGATAACCTTTAATATCAAGACCGTTTTCAGCTACACGTTTAAGTGCGGTCCTAAAGGTGATCAAATAATAACCACCAATTTTTTTACCATTGGGAGACAGCTGATGTAAGGATTGTTGCATTGTTCCTGCATAACCAATATCAACTATAGATGCTTTACCATCTGTAAAGACTTTTTTATCTGCAAGATATTGAAGATATAGATCACGTTCTTTTTCCGCTACGGCTAATACATCATCTTTTATATCTATTAACAGATCTTGTAGTTTATCAATATCATTAGCAGTCAGTTTTGAATGTCTGTTAAAACCATGCTCAGCTAATTTTTCGTCTGAAATAGTATCAATTTCTAAACCAAAACGATGAAGTAGTAAATGTGCGATTCGTACATTATTTGCATAATCTACGTTCACCAAATCAATAATATCATCATGGGTCTTAACTTTTGCAAGGTTTACTGCACGGCGTGAACAAAGGAGATAATGTGATTCTGGTGCGTTGTCATATAATTTAGCAACAATATCATATGCTCGCTTCATTAACTTTCCATCTCTGGAAAGAAAATATAATCTTTCAACTTTGTCTTTGATTGAGTTTTCCACCAACCATTTCGCATAGCCGAGTAACAGAGCACCAAGGCCATAATATCCTAACTTTATAGGAGACCCCCCGAAAAGTGTTCCAGTACGGAAAGGTAAATATGGATTATCATGAAGATTATTGCCCGCAATAGATAATAGCATCTTCCAATCTAATGAATGCCTGCTTTCATCTCTACTCCACGGTCCCCTATAATCTGAGTATAAGGTAAATTCATCATAAGCTTTTTTCAGATGGAATGGCTTTATCTTTCTTGCCTGTGCTTTTTTTACGTCGGCCTCAACATTATCACCAACGTGTAAAATTGTTTCAGGGCTAATATCTAAATCTTTTAGCACATAATCAAAGAGCGCACCGCTGTGTTTTTTCACACGATGTTCAGATGAGACGTACAACTTTGAATATTCGCCATAACCATTTTTCTCAAGAACTTTCGCTAAGAATTCTGCTGATAAATACATATCTGACACGAATATTATTTTTTTACCCAGTTGCTTGGCTTCAAGATACGCTCTATAGCCACTTTTCCTTGGATAAAGAAGATCATATTCAGTTTGCATTTCAAGCTGCATTAATTTTTCGCGAGAATCATCGCTTAAATTTAAATTCTCGGCTATGATTTCGTAAATTTCTTCAAGGGTAATTTCACCCAGTCCTGCTTCGATAGCGTTTTCAAATGCAGCTCTTTCAGCATTCTTACGTTCACGCTTAAAATTCAAATATGGAATGTTTGTAATTATTCGAGCATCAGATTCAATAAAATCGTAAAGATCCGTTGGATGCCTAAATGGGCGCATTAATAGTGTATCAAAAATATCGAAAGAGACAACTGGGTAGCGTCTAATCTGCTGAGAAAGTTCTTTACACTGATAATCATCTGGAGGTGAAAATTTTCTAGTATAAGGTAAAAGTGATTCAAGACTAGCTGTTTCTCGTCTTCTTTCGATAAGTTCTTTTGCTACGTTGTCAGACCATTTTTGATTATAATTAGTATTAACCGAATTAATTAACCACTCTGCATATTTATCATTAGAAAGATAATCTTGGGGGAGGTTTTTATAGTTAATTAACGATAAAAGCTTTTCATCTTTATAATAAAGATTTAGGCCATTAATTTGTTCAGAAAACTCTTCAAAATTAGAAGCGCTAGCAAACTCACTAATATGGCTTTTACCAAGTGTTAATAATGGTTTACCCCAATATGCCGCCTGATATCCCAGAGAAGACGAAATAGTTATTACACCATCAACTTCTTTCGTTAAGTATTGAGAAACCCAAGGTATTGAATTTGTTTCATCAAAGTATTTGAAGTTGGGATATTTTGCGCGTAAATATTTGATACTTTCGGGGCTAAGAACTGCGCTCTGAGTATCGCGTGAAATATAGTTGGTTACTAACAAGGCAACATTGCTTGATATTTTCTTCAAGCATTCAACTAAGATATCAAATTGACTTTTCCCCTCGCCAAGAACCGATGAGATCATAAAATAATTATCGATTTGGAGTGGGAAAAGAACTACTTTTGAAAATTCTCTTTTGATATTTTCAACAATGTGCCTGGTAGGACTTACCGACGATAAGAAAATTTCATCCTTTTCTCTTAATTCATAAAAATCATTTAATTCTTCTTCACCAGGTACGTACTCCTTGATTTCAGAGCCGCCTGCAAGCAGGCCTGAATCAAATGAAACCATATTAGCATATGGAGGTCTGGAAAAGACCCCAGGCATTTGGTAAACAATTTTTGCTTTAGGGAAAATAGTTTCCAAGTAATAAGCTGGAGACTCCCAAACTATAATAATATCTGGTGAGAAGGCAGGATCATTTATCGAGCTTAACAATTGATTTTTAATGAGCTCTACTTCTCCAGGAAAATATTTTTTTTCCTGATGTCGCATTGAACGTGGAAAATATCCCTCGCCATTCATCCATTCAATGGGATCAATGACTGCTACATTACCAACTTGATTCAATTTATTTTCATCAATACATTTCTGAGCCACTGACTCACTTAAAAAAGTAATGACGTCGTGCCCTTGATTTCTCAAGGACATAATCTGAGGAAGTAGTGAATTTCTTAACGTTGCATATCTGAAAACAGGATTTCCGAGTTCAATTGATGGTTCTAAAAAAAATAAAATATTCATATTCTTCCTGCTTAACTTATATTTTCGCTAACATTATACTGTGATATAGCATCTGAAATATTTTCAAAGTAAGAAACAGAATTGTTCCTATCAATCAACAAAGCACTATCGCAATATATTTTTAAAGAGTTCAGGCTATGCGAAACCATTAAAAAATTGGAAGTTTTATGTTTTTCTTTAAACATGTCTTCACATTTCTTCTTAAATCTGGCATCACCGACGGCTGTAACTTCATCTACAAGATAATAATCGAAACTGAAAGCCATACTTAAACCAAATCCAAGGCGTGACCGCATACCTGAAGAATATGTTTTAATAGGCATGTCAAAATATTTTCCTAACTCGGCGAAATCCTCTACGAAAGAAACTTTTTCTTTAAGTTCATGACTCTTTGAATAAAGTCTGGCAACGAATTTAACATTTTCACGCCCTGTTAAACTGCCCTGAAAGCCCCCAGCTAAACCAACAGGCCATGAAATAGATCTGTCTGTTAGAATCCTTCCACTATCAGGTCTATCAATGCCACCAATCATGCGTAATAATGTGGATTTCCCGGCACCATTCCGTCCAATCAAAGCTACACTTTTATTTGACGGTAATTCAATATTGAGGTCTTTAAAAACGTAGTGCCTGCCTTTCGGAGTACGGTAGGACTTAGTAAGATTTTCAATATGAATCATGATGTCAACATTGCCTCCTCACTTTTACGATACAAAGCTAGGCCTAAAAAAAGTGTAACCAGCGCGCACAAAGCAATGTAATTCAGACTCACGCCTTCACTAATATAACCAGCAACTACTGATTCGCGACTTAACTCCACCACATGTACTATTGGATTCCACAGCAAATATGGCCAGTACTCTTTAGGAACAGCATGAAGTGGAAACATTATGCATGAAATAAAATACAATGGTTTAATTAATATTGGTAGAAACTTCTCTGTTTCCGGGAATGTTTTTCCTAACACCATAAAAATCAATCCTAGACCAAATGAGAATACTACAAGAAGTATCCACGCCAGCATTAAATTAATAATGTTTGTTATAGCAAATTCTTCCCCTAATAGTCCTACTACCGACATAAGAACAATGTAGACTCCGCTATAAATAAGCGTTTCTAAGAGCGCTCTGGCAATTATAGTATCGACAGGCTTTACAGGTCGGTAATTGAATAGCCCTTGGTTTGCCTCAATTGCTCCGATAGAACGAGTTGCTATGCTACTAAATAAAAAAAATGGAATTAATCCGTTTAATAAGAAAACAGGAAAAGAGATATCAGGCATGGTTTTATGCATGAGATATCCAAAGATTGTTATCAGAACTAGCAAATGCGCTGCAGGCTCTAAAATCGCCCACAAATACCCTAAACGGTACTTACCAAAGCGCGTCTTAATCTCGCGCAGAAACAGCGCTTTTACAGCTGCCTGTTGAACTTCTAAACCACTTCTGGCCATGAGAGTAGTAACCCTGAACTTTCAGACACGCTACCGCCCCTGGCTGTAGCAACCAGAGCGCTTTGAGCGTAAGGATATGAAGCGAAGCATATTATTAGCTTGCTAATCTTTTAAAAAGGCAAAAAGCTGCCCTTCGGCGTAAACTTGTTGATAGGAAGGCAAAGAGGTAAATCGTAAAACCAGTGGGTATCTTCCTGATCCTAACTTCCATAGGTGGTAAAACGGCTATAAATGTAGCGGGGTATTAACCTAAATTATATATTTTAAAACCTATCAATACTACTTCATTGATGCACAGCACCTATCAAAGATGTAACCAAAATACCTTGTCCTTTATAGCGCTTCTAATTCAACCAGTTATAGGTCACTCGAATTATGCATCACTGCTGGCTATCGAAAGCCTGGTATTTTAGCACTTCATTCTCAGCGCGACTTTTTATCATTCCCGTCCCATCAATACAATTAATAGGGCAAAGCAACCCTAAAAATAGGTAGTAAATAATAGATGTGTAGTGATGATGGCGGAAGCAATCTTATCAGGCATCACCGACCTCTCTCCGCCAGCGCCTCATCCAGTTCCTTATAGCTTTCTACCAATTTATCCAGTGTTGCCCGGTTCAACCCACTCGGATTAGGTAACACCCAAACCTGGGTCACACCAATAGTAAAACCCTGCTTCCCCCATGCAGCGCCGCGTACACTAAACGCTTGCTCAAAGGCTTGCTTACCTAAAATGGCTAACGCCGCAGGTTGGTAATCCTCAATCTTTCTGATCAGTTCTCGCCCACCGGTACGAAGTTCTTGCAGGCCCACTTCGCTGGCCTGCACTGTTGGTCGTTCAACTAACATAGTTATGCCGCAACGCGTCTCTAACAGACGTTTTTCCTCTTCAGGCTTCAGGAGTTGCTCAGTAAAGCCTGCCTGATGAATGACCTTCCAGAATCGGTTACCCGGATGGGCAAAATGAAAACCAGTGTGAGCTGATGATTTCCCCGGATTGATGCCACAGAACACCACACGCAGCCCAGGTTCAAGAATGTCGTGGATCATATGTATTCCCCAGAATGTCAGTACCTTGCTTAAGTATAAAGGATTGAATTCTCATTGGTTATAAAACAAGCAGCTAAATGAATGGTGCTGGATTGCTCAGGAAAGTTCCTCTATAATCGTCCGCCTCGGCCCCTTAGCTCAGTGGTTAGAGCAGGCGACTCATAATCGCTTGGTCGTTGGTTCAAACCCAACAGGGGCCACCAGATAAAACAAGGAGTTAGATGAGAAATCATCTGACTCCTTTTTCGTTTTATACGAATCGGGTCAGGTAATGGGTCAGGTAAGGAATTGCCTCCCTGCCCTCTTCATCTCGCTGCCAGCATCCCCGGATAGTGCTTCGCCACGATATCATTCATCTTTTCTGTCAGGTCGATACGTTTAAAAGTGATGTGCGCGGTTCCTTTCTGGAAGTAACGTATACTGAAAAAATCATCTTCGTAAACATCCTTCGAAGGGTTATCCCGAATATGCTCCATCAATCGAGTAGTAACATCACCACGGTTATCGGGTATCGGTTTACCATCCAGCAGAAATAACATTCGTTCCAGGTCCGCTAGTTGATCCCGTCGCCAACCCCAGTTCAAACTAAATCCCCAGCGGTTATGCGTCACCAAATTGTTGACGATGATCTTTTTACCAAAGCTGCAGGGACTATTGGTTTTGTAATCCCACGACAGCCCTTTGAAGACATTGATAATGCCACGCTCAAATACATCCATTTTGTTCAGATGTAGCTGCTCAAAAGTACTCAGGATATTCGCCTCGCTGATGGCAGGCAGATCCCCCTCCTCCAGGTTCTTATGCCACTGGTCACGGGCCTGAGCATCCATCAAGGCCATCATGCCAGACTTCAACATCAAATCGCGCCAGATACTACGGTCAATATTGCGGGTAACGGCAGGCAGTGCTTTATCGACCTTTTCGGTCATCCAGCTATCGTAACGATGCCCGGCTTTCATCGCCCAGTCTTGCGCTGTACCACCGCCAATTTCTGAGGTTAGCTGTGAAATGGCATCAAGTTGCTGGATGAGTTGCTCGATCTGTTTTAGTGCTGTATCGCGGCCTGTCACTATGCGTTCAATACTGGTCGAGCAAATTAGCTCGCTATGATCGGTTAATACTTCAGCTTTAGTTTGCATGACATTTTGTCCTTAAAAAGCAAACGCGCCCGCCGGGTAATGGCAGGCGCATTATGCAATATGTAAACAAGGGAGAAAGCTCAGAAATTTAAATCAGGAAGGTTGTACGCAATATTCACCGTACTACGTTGTTACGGCTTTGCCGCAACAAGCCAGTTGCCTGCCGTGCTCGCAGAATATCTACAGCCCGAAGATAAGGTGATTGTTCCTGCCAACTAAACCTTCTGCGATCGATACGAACAAGCTCGTATTTTTCCACCAGAAAGTTAACGGCATTGGCCAGCGTGATACCTGCATCGATATGTTCCTGTATAACGGATTCATCCCTGAACGGCGTGTCGTTCAGAGTCAAGCCATAGTGTTGTTCCAGCAGGCGTGTCAGTAGAATTTGCCAGATAGCCACGGGGGACAGGCAGGGTTTTACCGCCCGCGAAGTTGCTGCAGATTGAGGTTTCATGCTTGCTCTCGTGAAAGTAATTAGCGCTTAGTGGGATAAATGGCGATGTATACGTAGCCGCAACTGCCGAGGGTGTCGGCTTCGCAGGTAAAACCGGTGTGGTACAGGGTGACGCAATGAACGTGTAGGGGATTCAGTTCACCGGTGGTCAGCATCGATTCCATCTGGCTGATAAAGTGCGGGAATGTTTCATCCAGCTTCTGGCATTCGGCGTCACTGAACTTACCGGTGATACTGGCCCGGTCAGCTAGGTAGTGCAGCCAGTTGCCCTCCTGCACCAGACGTGTTCCCAGGCGCGGCATGATATCGCGCTGCAAGCCCCAAGTGATGTTGCTCATTACAGTTCTCCACTATTGTCAGTTCAGGGTGATGCTCATCAGGCAGGCATAAGGCCCGTTGCGGTCCTGGCGGCGTTCGGCGTACACAGCCAGGACTCCTGTGCTATCCGGAACGTCCCTGCCGGTGTAATGGCAGACGCTACCGTGCCACTGATATTTTCCGGTGCAGTAGCGAAAGATTCGGGACTCCGGATGCTGGCGGTATATCGTCATTGCCCGGCGCTTACTGATAATTTTCATGTAATTCCTCACAGCAGACCGTGTTCTGCGAACGAATAGATTTGCCTGCCGCCGACAATCAGATGGTCAGGGACGCGGATATCCACCAGCTGAAGTGTCTGTATCAGGCGCTGCGTGAGAGCTTTATCAGCCTGGCTGGGCGTCGTCTCGCCGGAAGGATGGTTATGCGCCAGTATCACCGCTGCGGCATTGAAATAAAGGGCGCGCTTAACGACCTCCCGGGGATACACCTCGGTACGGTTAATTGTGCCGCTAAAGAGCGTCTCATGGGCAATAAGCTGATTCTGGTTGTCCAGATACAACACCCGGAACTCTTCCCGCTCAAGCGCGGCCATATGCAGTCGCAGCCATTCACGTACGGCGTGGGTGGAGGTAAAGGCTACCCCGGGCTCATGCAGATGCCGGTCCAGAACCCTGAGCGCCCGCTGGATGAGACGCCGGTCCTGTGGCGTCATCTCGCCGGGTAAAAAGGAAAGCTGTTTCATCCGTTGTTCCTCCGGTCAGTCGATGATACGCAGAATGGCGTGGGCTTCTGGATGCTGCAGCGCATAGTCCCGCAGGCGGTAATAGTGCTCCGTCATGGCATCGCATTCGGTGCGACAGGCGTGATGGCTGTAGTCAATCAGGCTGACAGCGATACCGGCAGCTTCTGCAATCATATCCGCATCATTACCGTTCATACTGTTGAACAGACGCCATTTATCGTCACTGTCAGCATCAGGGGCCATAAACGCGCCGCCATTGCTGAGCGTGTAAAAGGACCAGATACCACCGCTGTACTCATCACAGAAGCGGTCCATCCAGGCAAAAATGCGGGGTTCCAGCGTTATCCATTGTGGGATAGAGCCAAAGTGCTGTGGCCAGAAATCGAGACGCTGTTCGTCGGGAACCTGCGTTACTGTGAGTTTGAAATCGGATTCGTTAGCGGGTACAAGGTCGTACTGTGTCGCTGTTGTCATGTAAATGTCTCCGTCAATAAAAAGTGCCAGCCGCGATGGCTGGCGTGTGGGTTAATAAAGGATGGTCCGGGAGATGTGGCTGTCGGGAATGGGGTTTGTCAGTCGGTGAGTAACGACCTGCGGATGCCATAGCGCCGGATATATGGGGTAAGTTCTGCACCGGCATCGGGCTCAAAATTCCAGGCACGCCAGACCATGCCGCCATCATCGTCGCGCACAACCAGACGAAAATGCGTGGTCTGGTCATCTTCGATGGTGACGTTGTGGTAACGACTGATAATGGCTTCGGCGTGCTGCCGGGTGAAAGAACCGGGCGGTAGTAACGGGGATTCAGGCATGATGATGACCTCAAAAAGCAAAAAGCCCTGTTGCACATGTGCAACAGGGCTGGTCGAATGACTTATGTGAAAAGGCGTCAGGGTTGATCGAGACAATCCTGCCAAGTGATATCTTTCAGCGCATCGTGAAGACCACGGGCACTGAACGGTTTCGATTCTCCTGACTGTAAGGCGGTGAAGGCCAGTTTGTCTTTTGCTCCTGTGTGCTTCAGCGCTTCAAAAGCCACCTGAGCCGGAACGACCTCGCCAGGAAGCAAAATTTCATTCTCAAGCGAGTATTTTTCATTGTTTATCAGAAGATACACCCTGCTCATTCCTTCATCAGAGGTGGCGCGGTAATCCTCTTTCGGAACCTGCCGACCACAACCATCTTTTTGTAGCTGCAACTGATGGTCAGTTTCTCTCCGGCCTGATCGCACACGGGTCTGACACGCAAAGAACGGCTGGAAGCCCTCCTGCTGCAGGCTATCCAGCAAAGAGATGGTGGGTATATATGTGTATCTTTCACTACGGGATTCATATTTGTCATCGCTGAATACGCTGGGTACCACGCGGAACAACTCTTCACGGGTTAACGGACGGTCACGACGGATAAGGTTTGCTGCGCCAAAGCGCGAAGCCAGACGGGTCATAAGCAGACTCTTCAATACGGGTAAAACAAATAAAGAAAGCCCTGCCGCACTAGCGACAGGGATCGGGAAAGAACAGGCAGGCGTTAAACGTTCAGAAGAAGAAATTCCAGACAGCCCGGGCAACCGACACCACGGTGTTACGGACGGCCTGTATTACGGCCCGTACCGGAGCCGGTATCAGTGGGAAAGCACTTACCGTGTCCAGTACCGCGCCGACCGTTTCACCAAAATCGTCACGTGCTTTTTCCTGGACTGTCGTTGTGCGAAAGGGAGACTGCAGTTGCGCCACCACCGGGCTACTGGCCTCACGTGGCAGACACTTTATCATCCGCTCGGCCATCACCCGTAACCCCCACTGCAGACGGACCGACACCGCACACACCGGATGTACAGGTTGAAACAGCTCGTGCAGCAGGCAGATTTTGCGGCTGATATTCTGCTTCTGCGCCGTGGACAATTGACCACTACCGCTGGTGGGTTCAGTCTTGTCCGACTGGCTGATAACAAACAGCACCTTATGCCGGAATGCCTCCCCAATCACCTGATGATAAAAATGCTCATCTACTGCCAGCGCCCGGTCATCTGCCTTAATCAACCACAGTACCAGATCGAGCCGGGAAAGTTGTTCGCGGTACAGCGCAGCATACTCGGTATCGCGAACGCTACTTTCCCCAGCGCCGGGCAGATCCACCAGCGTCATATAGCGGTCGCCAACCTGCAGGCGAAAACGCAGTAGTTCACGGGTACAGGCCTCCACATCGCTGACCGGCGATACCTCTCCAGCAAACAGGGCATTGCAAAGGCTACTCTTTCCCGCTCCAGTTTTACCCATAATGCCGATCACTGGCTCGTAGTGAGCAAGCTGGTTTATCTGTTGCAGAATACGCTCTGATGCCCACTGTGGCAGGCCAGAAAGCGACCTCTGCAGCGACTGCAAGCCTTCAGATTTTTTCATCATTACTCCTCTGAAAATGAATATAAAAACAGCAGAACCGTGAGATTCCGCCGTTAATTAGGTATGTTCAGGAGAATGATATATATCTGAATGTTTTTATAAGTTACCGATACAGTTTAGTAATCTACTTAAAACAATAAGTAACCTAAAAACTTTTGGTGTATAACTAATATCGCCATGACTCTCTAAGCCATTCAGCACGTTGTAAAATGCCCGGGGCTTTGTTGAATAAATAAGATTTCGTGCGAACGACCCTGTAGCTGGCTGGATTTTCAGGCAATACGCACGCTTTCTGGCATCCCAGCCTTTGTCATCCTGTTCAACGCACGCACCATGGCCATAGCTTCCGCTACCTGACCATCGTAGTCACGCAGCGTCAGTGAATCTCCCAACAACTGCTTCATTCTGTACATTGCCGTTTCCGCTATCGAGCGACGGTTATATTCCGTTGTCCATTTCCACCGTGCATTGCTTCCGCTCAGCCGCTGATTAGCAACGGCACGGTTGCGGTCTGCGTACTCACCGGGCCAGTAACCTGCTCCTTTTCGGGGAGGAATAAGCGCGCTGATTTTTTTGCGGCGCAGTTCATCGTGACAGAGCCGGGTATCGTAAGCCCCGTCTGCCGCGGCTGCCCTGATTTTTCTGTGAGTCTGCCGGATAAGGCCCGGGAAGGCTTCTGAGTCCGTGACGTTATTCAGCGACAGGTCTGCATAGACAACTTCATGTGTGTTGCTGTCAACAGCAAGATGCAACTTTCGCCAGATACGACGGCGCTCTTTGCCGTGCTTTCTGACTTTCCATTCGCCTTCACCAAAGACCTTCAGCCCGGTGGAATCAATCACCAGGTGTGCGATTTCACCCCGGGTGGACGTTTTGAAACTGACATTAACCGACTTTGCCCGCTTACTGACACTGGTGTAATCCGGGCAGCGCAACGGAACGTTCATCAGGGCAAAAATGGAATCAATAAAACCCTGCGCAGCCCGCAGGGTCAGCCGGAATACGCGTTTAATCACCAGAACGGTGGTGATGGCGAGATCAGAATAGCGCTGGGGCCTTCCTCGTGATGAAGGCGTTGCCGACTCATACCAGGCCTGAATCGCCTCATCATCCAGCCAGAAAGTGAGGGAGCCACGGTTGATGAGAGCTTTGTTGTAGGTGGACCAGTTGGTGATTCTGAACTTTTGCTTTGCCACGGAATGGTCTGTGTTGTCGGGAGGATGCGTGATCTGATCCTTCAACTCAGCAAAAGTTCGATTTATTCAACAAAGCCCTTTAGACGCTATAAAACGATTTCTGAGTCACAAAAACATTGATCGGCCGCATGAGTAATAAATTTAAATTCCTTGATGTAAATAATTCATCAGGTTTATGATTGGCAATACCACGACAATGTAATTTAAATTTATTCGGATTGCAGAATGACGCGAAGCTACAAAGACATCGCCCACTTTACGGCAGGCTCGCACATCAGCCGTATCCAGCAAAACGCAGATGGGTCCGCATTTCGTTTCTATGCGACCGAACAGTTTCTGGTAGATGACTGGCAGTCAGATATTGTGTCAGCCGAGATAGAACAGTGGGTGAAAACGCATCAGGATGTTGTGCTGGCGCAGAAAGGAGATGTTGTCATAAGCCTGATTCATGGCAAGGCGGTTCGCGTGAGCACCGAAAATGCCGGACGTATTTTAGGTAACAACTACGTCAAAGTGGATGTGGATGACAGCCAGATTAATACAGCGTGGTTTCTCTGGCATTTCAATGAAAGCCCAGAGGGGCGACGTCAGCGGATTCAGGCCACCCAGGGTTCAACCGTCGTACAGCGTATCGCGGTTAATGAACTGAAAAATTTTACCGTTACCCTCCCACCACTCGCACAGCAAAAAGCGATGGGGGGGCTCTATCTGGCGGCGCGAGAAAAACGCTTTTATCAGCAGCGGATTGCCGCCCTGAGCGAACAACAGATCCTGAGCCTGCTCAGTGGTATGATTTGACTTATTACGTCACCCTTTCGTGACGAAGAAAAACAACAGGAAGAACTATGTCCCCCCAGATTGAAGCGCAAAATTTAAGTGAACTGCAAGGCCGCCTGTGGAATATCGCCGATACCCTGCGCGGTAAGATGAATGCCGATGAATTCCGCGACTACTGCTTAGGCTTTATCTTCTACAAATACCTGTCAGAAAAATTTGTCGCGTATGCGAACAAAATCCTGGCGGAAGATGGCATTCAGTACAATGAATTGACTGCGGAACATCCGGCGTATCAGGATATCGTTGATGCGGTAAAAGAAGACAGTATCCAGACCTTAGGCTATTTCCTGCCGCCAACGGATTTATTCCACACCATGGCTGAGCGTGTGGCTAAAGACCCCAAGGGCACAGGCACCGGCTTTATTCTGGAAGACCTCGCCACTACCCTACGCAACATTGAACAGAGCACGCTGGGTACCGACTCTGCGGATGACTTCAGCAACCTGTTTGAAGATCTCGATTTAGGCTCAAGCAAGCTTGGTAATACTGCGAAAGCGAAAAACGAATTGATCGGCAAAGTCGTCACTGAACTCGACAAACTGAGCTTTAACCTAAGCGAGGCGAGTTCCGATATTCTGGGTGATGCCTACGAGTACCTTATCGGCCAGTTCGCCTCAGGCGCAGGTAAGAAAGCCGGTGAGTTCTATACCCCACAGCCGGTTTCCACACTGCTGTCGAAAATCGTTACCACCCACAAGCTGAAGCTGAAAAACGTGTATGACCCGACCTGTGGCTCTGGCTCTTTGTTACTGCGCGTGAAACGTGAAGCCTCGTCGGTGGGTAAAATCTACGGCCAGGAGATGAACCGTACCACCTATAACCTGGCGCGTATGAACATGATTCTGCACGGGGTTCACTATGCAGATTTTGAGATCATTCAGGAAGATACGCTGGAGCACCCGCAGCATACGCATCTGAAATTTGACGCCATCGTCGCCAACCCACCGTTCTCCGCCAAATGGAGCGCCAGCCCGCTGTTTATGAACGATGATCGCTTTGCCCAGTACGGCAAACTGGCCCCATCCAGCAAAGCGGATATGGCGTTTGTACAGCATATGTTCCATCACCTGGAAGATGACGGCACCATGGCGGTGGTGTTGCCACACGGCGTCTTGTTCCGGGGAGCCGCCGAAGGTCATATTCGTCAGTTTATGATTGAGAAGCTGAACTGCATCGATGCGGTGATCGGCTTACCCGCAAATATTTTCTATGGAACACCGATAGCTACTTGCGTATTAGTGCTGCGTAAATGCCGCAAACACAACGACAGCATTATGTTTATCGACGCCAGTAACGATTTTGAGAAGGTGAAAACCCAGAACCACCTGCAGTCGGAGCATATCGACAAGATTGCCGATACCTATAACGACTGGAAAGCGATCGAGAAATACAGCCATATCGCGACGCTGGAGGAGATCCGCAACAACAATTACAACCTTAATATTCCGCGCTATGTTGATACTTTTGAAGTGGAAGAAGAGATTGACCTTAACGCGGTGGCGCAGGAAATTCGCGATCTGGAAGGAAAAGTGGCGGAGATTGATAAGACCATTACTGGGTTCTGTAAGGAGTTGGGGATTGACACGCCGTTTACGTTGACGGAGGGAAATAAGTAATGATGCCGAAATTACGATTCAGTGAATTTAACATGCCATGGAAGCAAACGACTTTAGGGAGCGTTAGTTCTCACGCTGCCTATGGCATGAACAGTTCAGCAATTGAATTTGATGGCGTAAATAAATATATTCGAATCACGGATATAGATGACGATACAAGGGAGTTCACCCCTTCCCCTTTAACCACTCCATCAGGTAAGCTTGAAAATAAATATCTTCTTAATAAAGGAGATATCGTTTTTGCTCGAACAGGAGCAAGCGTAGGTAAGTCATATTTATATAAACAAAAAGACGGCAGGCTTTATTTTGCTGGGTTTCTAATAAAACTAACAATAAACAAAGCCAATCCATATTTTGTTTATAACCAAACGCTTACTGAAAAATATCGTAAGTGGGTTAAAATTTACTCAATGAGATCAGGGCAGCCTGGCATTAATGCTGAAGAGTATAAAGAGTTTGAATTTGCAATACCTTCTTTGGAAGAGCAAACCAAAATCGCCGATTTTCTGTCCTCTGTTGACGAAAAAATCTCGTTACTGAACCAGCAGTACGACCTGTTATGCCAGTACAAAAAAGGCATGATGCAGAAGATTTTTAGTCAAAAAATTAGATTTAAAAGTAATGATGGTAGCGATTTCTTAGACTGGAGAACAGTACAATTATCTGAATGTTTGTATGAGCATAAGAAAAGAAATAAAAAACTAATTTATAGCAAAGAGCAAGTTCTGTCTGTCTCAGGTGATGTTGGCATTGTCAATCAAATAGAATTGCTTGGAAGATCATATGCCGGTGAGTCTGTTGAAAATTACCATATTGTCCATCAAGGAGATATTGTTTACACAAAAAGCCCACTGAAAGAAAATCCTTTTGGGATAATAAAATCAAATAAAGGAAATTCTGGGATAGTATCAACATTGTATGCTGTTTATAGTTGCCTTGATTGTATCGATCATAACTATATTGACTATTATTTTTCAAGAAAAGAAGTTGTTAACAACTATTTGAAACCGTTGATAAACAAAGGTGCTAAAAATGATATGAAAGTTAATAACCAGCATGTATTGACTGGTGATATCGTTTTACCTTCTAGAGAAGAACAAGAGAAAATAGTTTCTTTACTGTCTATGCTTGACGATAAAATCGCCGTCAAAAAAGCAGAACTGGACAAGTTAAAAACCTGGAAGCAGGGCCTGCTCCAGCAAATGTTTGTATAAAAATCATCCGGCCCGACCAACTCCGGGCCTGCACAATAACAAAAGGCACTACACACTGATGGCAACGCAAAGCGAATACGAGTTAGAAACGCAGCTGGTGGAACAGCTGGTTGGCATGCACTACGAACGGGTGAATGTCACCGATGAAACCAGTATGAAAGCCAACCTACGCAAGCAGATTGAAATCCATAACCGACTGGAATCTGCCCCACTCACGGACAGCGAGTTTAACCGTATTTTCTTGCATCTAACCAAAGGCAATGAAGTCATCGATCGCGCCAAAATTCTGCGCGATCGCTACCAGTTATTGCGCGATGACGGCACCGAGAAATGGCTCAGCTTTATCAATAAAGAGGAGTGGTGCCAGAACGAGTTTCAGGTGACAAGCCAGGTGAAGCAGTTCAACGCCGAGCAAAACACGCGCAAAACTCGCTTCGACGTCACGCTGCTGATCAACGGCCTGCCACTGGTGCAGATCGAACTTAAGCGTCGCGGCTTGGGGCTGAAAGAGGCCTTTAACCAGATCGATCGTTACCATCGGGATGCTTTCTGGGTCGGCAGCGGCCTGTTCCAGTATGTGCAGATCTTTATTATCAGCAACGGCGTGGACACCAAATACTACGCCAACAACCGCGCCAATCATTTCGAGCAGACCTTCTTCTGGACCGATGAAAAGAATAACCCGCTCAAAACGCTGGAGAAATTCACCGACGCATTTCTGAAGGTTTGTCACATCGCCAAAATGATCACCCACTATACGGCGTTGAACGAAACCCGTAAGTGCCTGATGGTGATGCGCCCCTATCAGTTTTACGCCTGTGAGGCGATGATCCGCCATGTGAAGGACAATCTCCACAAGCAGGGACGGCCGGAGAACGGCTATATCTGGCACACCACCGGCTCCGGTAAAACGCTGACCTCGTTTAAAGCCAGCCAGGTGATTATGGAAATGCCGGAAGTGGATCGGGTCATTTTTGTGGTCGATCGCCGGGATCTGGATTATCAGACGGCGAAAGAGTTTAACGGTTTTGCGAAAGACAGCGTGGATACCACCAACAACACCAGTACGCTGATAAAACATCTTAAGCAAAGCAGCACCAAACTCACCCTGACCACCATTCAGAAGCTGAATAACGCCATTACCCATGAAGGGTATAAAGCGCAGCTCGCACATCTGCGTAAAGAACGCATCGTCTTTATCTTCGATGAATGCCACCGCAGCCAGTTCGGTGAGACGCACAAAGCGATTGTGAACTTCTTCGAGAATGCGCAACTGTTTGGTTTTACCGGGACGCCAATCTTTGCCGATAACGTCAATATAACCAATGGTGTCAAACAGACCACCGAACTGTTGTTCGATAAATGCTTGCATAAATACGTGATTGTCGACGCCATACGGGATGAAAACGTTCTGCGCTTTGCCGTGGAATATGTCGGTACTTACAAGCGCAAAGAAAGCAGCAATGAGATCGATATCGATGTGGAGGATATCGACACCAAAGAGGTGATGGAAAGCGACATCCGGTTGGGCAAAGTGACCGACTACATCCTTGCCCACCATAACGCCAAGACCCGCAATCGCGAGTTCACCGCGATGTTCTGCGTCGGGTCAGTCGATATGCTGATCACCTACTATAAACTCTTTAAAGAAAAGCAAGCCGCACTGCAGGCGGCGGATGCCAACTACAAGCCATTAAAAATTGCCACCATCTTCACTTATGCCGCTAATGAAGCGGATAAAAGTGACAAAGAGGCAGTAAACGGCCTGCTGGATGAAGAAGATATCAGCCTGCCGCAGGGCGCGAAAGTTGATTCCTCAAGTCGCGATCATCTGGATAGTTTTATCAAGGATTATAACGAGCTGTACGGCACCAGCTTCTCGGCCAATGATTCAAAGAGCTTCTACAATTACTACAAAAATATTGCCCAGCGTACCAAAGAGAAAGGCATCGATATTCTTCTGGTGGTGAATATGTTCCTCACCGGCTTCGACAGCCCGGCGCTGAACACGCTCTACGTCGATAAAAACCTGCGTTTTCACGGCCTGGTGCAGGCGTTTTCCCGCACCAACCGCATCCTTAACGAGAAGAAAAGCCACGGGAATATCGTCTGCTTCCGTAATCTGAAGAAAGCCACCGACGATGCTATTGCCTTGTTCTCGAATAAAGATGCCTCTTCTACGGTGCTGGTCAAACCTTTTGACGAGTACTTCGGGGATTATCAGGACGCTGTCGATCGCTTGTTAACGCTGACGCCAACGGTAGAAAGCGTGGACGATTTACCTGATGAAGACGCACAACTGGCATTTGTAACGGCGTTCCGTGATGTGATGCGTTTGAAAAACATCCTCGAAAGCTTTGCCGATTTTGACGATGCGGCGAAACCGCTCTCGGACCAGACGCTGGCCGATTTCACCAGTAAATACCTCGATATCCACGACAAGGTGAAAAAGCACTCCAGCAAAGAGAAAGTCTCGATTCTTGAAGACGTGGATTTTGAAGTCTCTCTGATTCATCGCGACGAAATTAATGTCGGCTATATTCTGCGTCTGATAGCGGGTATTCAGGCGATGCCGCCAAAAGAGCAGCAGGAGCAGAAGAAAAAGATCATGGATATTGTCGACAGTGACGTCACGCTACGCAGCAAACGTGAGCTTATCGATAACTTTATTGAAAAAAGCCTGCTACATGCCGCGCATGACGAAGATATCACTCAGGTGTTTGAAGCCTATGTCGAACAGGAAAAAGGTAAGGCGCTGGCTACGCTGTGCAGCGAAGAACGACTTGATTCTATTAAGCTGAACGGCTTACTGGACAACTACCTCTTTACCGATGTGATGCCACGAGAAGATGAAGTGGCGGAAACGCTGACCTGGACACCAAAGATTCTGGAACGTAAAAGCGTGCGAGCTCGGGTCTACGACCGTGTTCAGAATGTGATTGATACGTTTATCAATGGGATGCGCGGGTTTTAAAAACTGTATGGCCTCTAACGGGGCCTTTAGCATAATTTTTATGAGGTATGTTTTATGTCGGTGGTGGTAGCAAGTTGTAATTTAGCCCAGCTGTTATCTGGCGAGGTGATTACCCCAACGGAAGGAGAACTAATTACAGGAAGCTTAGCTATTCCAGAATACCAGCGCCCCTATTGTTGGGGAGAGTCACAACTGGATAAGTTGTGGAAAGACTATCTTCATTATAAAAAAAATCATCAAGAGAATGCCTGGTATCTTGGCAGTCTAATACTGCATAAAGATCCTTCCGGAATATTAAATATTATTGATGGCCAGCAACGACTAACCTCATTAACACTGATTAATGCGATATTGAACCCCCACCAAATATCAAAATATGCAAATAATGTATCCTACCATTCTCCACAGTCTCAACATCAAATCAGAAGCAATTTTAAATGGTTGTTGAAAACTCTTAAACAGTCATCAGAGCCAACATTTTCAGCCACTGACGTAAACTTTACTCTGGTAGTGACTGATTCAGAAGATGAGGCATATCGATTTTTTGAGACGCAGAATACCGGAGGGGTTCGCCTTACAGGCTCAGATATTATAAAAGCACATCATTTACGTAGTATTGAACGCCAACAACAAAATCATTACGCCCAGCGCTGGGAAATATTGGGAGATCTCAACCCTATAATTAACTCCTTACTTCGGGGAAGGTTTTGTAATACGTTGCACAAGCGTGATGTACCAAGCCATCGAAAACCTTTGCTTGTGCGAAATGCGGTAGTAACAGAATTTGGGGAAATGACAACTATAGGGCCAGATATTGCATATGGACGTTCTGTAAGTCATCGAAAAAATAAGCATAGCCAAGGCCGCTATTTAGTTGAACAAACACTAGAAGGTTATGAATTACGGCAACCCCTCAATACAGGGATTAATACTATTCACTACCTAGCCTACTTTCAGGGGATTCAAAACCATTTTATGTCTCCTGAGATGGATCCAGAACTTGCCATTACACCAGAGCATCAAAATTTCCTTCAATGCTACCAGGAACTAATTATACCTCTCGAAGGCTGCCAATACTTAAAAGAGTTACTTGATACTGCCTTAATGTTATACATCAGCCAATTTGGCGAAAAAAATTTAACCACGGCATTAAAGAAATTATTTATGGTGATATATTCACCACGAGTAACCAATGAAAAAACAGTTAAAGAGTCAACATTAAACACATTATTAGATAGGGCCCCTGTACTGGACTGGATTGCTACTAGCTATACCCCTGAGATGTGTTTTCAATGGTTGAATAACTATACTTTTGACATTGACATTAAGAATATAGGGCCTGATGATAATAGTGTCAAAAAACGATTCATTTACCAAGTGTTGCGTTACTTTGATATTAAAGTAAGTCATGACGCCCCCGCACAATCATTGGCTAATGAATATCAATATACTCTGCAAAATAAAATAATAAACTTGTCACATCAGGATTGAGAAAAATGACAAATCTACAAAAAGTTAACTCTGAATTGATGACATTACGAAATATAGCAGACAAAAATTATCAGTTTGTTATCCCTAGCTATCAACGACCGTATGTCTGGCCAGACAGCGATGTGCTCAAACTATTTGAGGATATTGAGAAAGCCTGGCAAGAAAAGGAGCGGTTATACTTTATTGGCACTATATTGACCGCCGAGCAAAATCCCACAGAAAACACCCGAATCCTTGAGTTAATTGATGGGCAGCAAAGAACCACCACACTGGTACTAATTGCTTTGGCATTCCGTAAAGTTGGTATCAATGCTCCATTAAGTAATATAGCAGTACTCGGTAAAAAACCACGTCTACAGTTTACTATCCGACACCAGGTTCAGAACCTTTTAGGGGGACTTGCAGGCTTAGAACAGTATCAACTCCCTTCAGCTAACGACATAAAGAATGATCCCTATCTAACCCATTTGGATGCAGCCTTATCTGTTCTTATAAAAAAAGTCGATACGTTAAAATACCAAGCAACTGAACTTGCGGATTATATATTCAATAATGTTCAGTGGGTTAATAACTGCGTCCCTCGGACAATGGATTTAAATCTCCTTTTTTCGACAATGAACACGGCGGGTGTTCAGTTGGAAGCATCTGATATTTTAAAATCACGGCTTTTAAAAAAAATAAAATCTAACAAAAGTTTTTATGATGCTATCTGGCAAACCTGCCAGCACCTAGAAAATTTTTTTGAGAGAAACGCCAGGCAGACTTTCACTGAAGCTGACTGGGATTCCATCACGGATGAACAATTGGCAGTTGTACCACCTACGCTAAACGTTTACGCAAAAGAAGAAACTCACTCAGTTGTAGCGGTGAATATCAGCGAACTATTTTCTCAGGTCCATGAAGAGTTCGAAACAGAAAAACAGAAGTTATCTCTTCAAAACAAGGATGGTGTGTATTGCCGTTCAATAATTTCATTTCCGTTATTGCTGATCCATGTCTATCGAATTCATCTTGCCAGGCATGGACAATCCGATATTTCTACCCGGCTACATACCGATAAGCTGTTAGAAATTTTCTCTCATCTCTGCTCTGCCGAAGAACAAGAAATTAAGAGCTTTTTTGAGTTGTTGTGGAAAACTCGTTATCAGTTCGACCGTTGGGTCATCAAGTGGATGGAGCAAGATAAGGAAAATGAAGAGCTTCGACTAACATATGTTTCACGTAGCCGTTCCGGTAATCATTGGTATATCAATCGCTCTCAGAAAGAGATAAATGCATTAACTCTGCTACAGAGTGTACGCCTGTTTACCGGTGAGCGAAGCGCGCAATATTGGCTAACTCCCTTCCTCGGGAAGCTATTAGAACAACCCGGTGATAACGAACAACAGGTTCTAGCCCTTTTAGAAAGGATTGACAACGAGTTGTCTATGGCCGCTGATAATGAAACGCAGAAAAGTGTAAGTTTTAAACAGGCAAAATCGGAAAATGCGTCACTGAGAAAATGGGCAGAAATACGCATGTATTTTTCTGAAAATCATGGCACGCGTTTTGAACATTATTGGTTCCAAAAATTAGAGTTTCTTCTATGGAAAAAATACCAATCAGTGTGGAAAGATAATCCCAAGTTTAAAAAATACCGTATTACCGCAAAAAATTCGGTTGAGCATGTTTATCCGCAGCAAGAAGAGTACCAGCGCTATTTAGATAAAGAGAGTCTGGATAGTTTTGGAAATCTTGTGCTTTTAAGCCCAGGTGAAAACTCTGCTTACAGTAACCAAGCTGTCGGCAAGAAAAAAATCGATTTTGATGCTAAGCCGGTGTTTGATTCACTGAAGCTCAAAGCTATTTTTGAGGCTCGCCAGGCTGCCGACGAAGCTTGGGGAGAAGAACAAATATCTCAACACCAGCAAGAGATGTTAAAGGTATTCGATGCACATTACATCGAGTAGAGGGGTTGTTAAACTTCCACAAGCTAGTTTGACACTATGCCCACTATCGTGGATTCTTTTTGCATATCTGATAATCTGATGGAGCATCCAAACAATGGATTTCCCTGGCTATATTTGCACAAACTCGCCATCAATATCGCTCAATATAGAGCAGAGTAAGGCGCTCACAGCGATCAATGAATGGTTCTGTGATAGCGCCTGTCCGGTCTTCGCCCTTACAGGCGCATATAGCACAGGAAAAAGTAAGGTGCTGCAGGCGCTGCTGAAGCAAATGCCGAAAACTATAACCACTCGGCGTTATTTGGCTCCTAACGCTCGAACTGCCAGACTGCACGTTACCGGTCAGATAGAAGAAGTTACTAGTATCTATAGCTGGCTCTACAGCCAACACCCTCAGGATATAAAAGAAGATAAGCCGTGGTACCCAATAAACTGTCAGGATCATGAAGTTTTTAACGCACCACAAGAGTCTTTGTTAGTCATTTTCGATGCACATTTGCTCGGTAATGATTTTTTTGCCTCAGATACTGCACTTTACGGTAGTGGTTATATTCTCAGCGATTTTTTGTTGCTGCTGAAAGGCAAAATGCAGGATGCTCAGCCGCAATCACTACCTAAAATTCTGTTACTTGGCGACCCTTATCAGCTAAGGCGTGGTGCCAAAGAGAAAAGTCTGCTGGAAGGCCTGATATTCCAACAGCAACAGATCCCTTTCCTTACAGTTGAGTTGAATTCACAGGATCGTGATTTGGAATCACGGAATGAACAGCTCGATTTTCAGCGCGAATTGGTTGGTCAACTCGCTGCACAAAAATTCATTCAATTACCCATCTGCCAGCAGCTAGCGCTCCGTACTATAACCAAGGGAGAACAAACAGCTCAGATTGCCGAAGACCTTATCTCTCCGGGCTGTGAGTGTATTTATCTCTGTGCAACTAACGAACGGGCTCAAGCAGTAAACTTTGGTATCCGAAGCAGGTATTTACAAGCACGAGAGCCGGGTCATTTAGTAGAAGGTGACCGTATTGAAATTTACAACAAAACCTATAGTTTTGAACATGATGGTGATGCGCTGAATGAACATATACCGCTACATGCGGGACAATTCGCAAGAGTAACTCAAGCAGCCAGAGGTTTCTTCAGTAAAAGCATTACGCTTAAAGGCCGAGATAAACCCACGACCGTTGAATTTGCCCACGTTACACTCCAAAGCAATGACACTTCTTCCACCGTACTCTACCTACCGGAGTTTTTGACTTCGCTTAAACCTGAACTTGATACTGACAAACTGCTGGCACTACGAATTTGGGCTCGAGTAGAGGCAGATGAGCAGCTTAAGGAGTCGAAATCTTCCCTGGAAGGGATGGATAAAAAAAGCTCGGAATACAAGGCAGCACGCGAAGAGTATCAAAAAAAGCACAGTCAGTTGATTCTCAATAGTAAATTTACCTACGCCGCTCGACTTCGCTACGCCTGGGCACTCACTGTGCATCGGGCGCAGTCACATCCTCCATTTAAGAGAGTGATTCTGGAAGCGAGTGCTGCCCATGATACTGACAACCCGGCTACCGATAGTTATTTCCGTTGGCTTTATACTGCCACAACACGAACCATGCATACGCTGGATATACTTAACTATCCTACGCTTAATCCGCTATCAAAAACTGAATGGCATTTATCCTCTATCAGAACAGTACCATTGGTTGTAAAACAGCATTTTCACTTTGCTAAAAACAGATTACCTACAGAGAACGAGCTAAACAGAGAGCTACCCGCAGGATTCAACCCGAAAACACCTGAGTTATTTGCACTACTACTGGCTATAAGTGACGCTCTTTACCATAGCGCGTGGCGTATAAGTTCAATACACCAGCATCCCTATAAAGAGCGCTATTTCCTTAATAACGAATGCGGTGAAGCAACACTAGACTTCGATTATAACGGTAAATTTGAGGTAACTATTGGGAAATACCAGGGGCTAAGTGGCAATGCTCAACTGGAAAAAGAGTTAAGACAACTACTCAATACACCAGTAGTTTGGCTCGATGATAACATCCGTATAGCTATGCATTTTATCGATACCCTAATTGCCAAAAAAGGATGGCGAATAATTGACATCGATGAGAAACCATACAAGGTTTTCGCTATTGCAGAGCATTCCACAGGCAAATTAAAACTGGATATTAATATACCTTCTGCGAGTAGCATTTCTCGAAAAGGCGTTATCAGTAGTATTCATCTGGTCCAAGCTGATTCTAAAGCTGTAAGCACACAATTTAAGGTGGATTTCATCAATGGCTGAGCAAGTTTTCCAACAAATCAACCGTTTGAGGAAAAGTGGTGAACTGGATGCAGCCTGGGAACTAGGTTGTACAACAGTGCAGCAAAACCCAAGTGATAGCTTTCTTAAAGGGGCTTTCTTCTGGGTATGTTATGCATATTTAAAAGATGTACGGGATACTATTAAAGCGCGAGCCGCAGCAGGGAAAAGTGAGTTTACACCTACGCGACAAGAAGCCGAACGAATCGACTTTTTATTGGACTGGATAATCTGGCTTGATTTACCGGACAGTGGTTTCGAGTATCGCAGCCTGCTACTTATCTTTCAGGCTAATTTGGAGCACTTCCCCAAATTGATGCTGCTACTGGCCAAACATGCGAAAACCCTATTCAGTCCGGAAGACAAACAGCCGTTTATTACGGAGAAAGGCGAATCTCCTAGCTTGATGCTGAAATTTACCCGCAAGCTTGCGAAAACCTGGAGTAGCCAGACTACATTGCGTCATCTATCTGTGGATGACCTGATCACTTTGCTGACACTAACGCGCCATGAAGTTAAAGATACCCAACAATTAATCTGGCTTGATTATGACGAAGCGCGATGCCTTATTGTTGCAAAACGCTACGAAGAGGCGCGAAAACGAATACTGGCAGTGCTGCGTAAAAAACAGAATGAAGCCTGGGCGTGGGGGGCACTAGCGACCACTTACCGCCAGAAAGATCCTCAAGCTGCTATTACCTTGTTTGCTAAAGCTTTGAGTTGTGCCCACGATGATGCTCTGGCGCTTCCGACTCTAAAGGGATTCGCTGTACTGTTAGCAGCTGAAGGTCTTCATAACGAAGCATCAATCTGTGTGCATAGGGCTGTTAATTGTTATTTGCATAACGGTTGGCAGATAAAAACTGATCTTGAACAACTACTCAACCAACCCTGGTATAATCACCAGGTAAATACTGAGCTACTTACCTCATTTATACTGCAGCGTTCTCAGAATGCGGCAGATTATCTTTTTGGTGAACGCGTCCAGAAGCTGGCTTTAGTTCAGAATATCCATGCTGGTAATCGTGGTTTCCATGCTTGGGTGAGCAGAAATCAAAGTCTGTCAGTCAGAATGAAACTTTGGTCTGATAAATTACCACTCTCACCTGGTGATTACGTTCAACTGACAATTGCTGAAGAGGATCAGTCAGTTGTTGCCGTCGCGCCGGCTCAAGCGCAGCCTCTTACAGACGCCGGTGAAATAGAAGATATACTACGTGTGACAGAAAAAGGTTTTGCTTTTGTGGGTGATACTTTTGTTCCAAAAGATCTCGTGCCTGCGGGAATGGATGGCCAAAAAGTACACGTTGTACGTGTTGTTGAACTCGATAAAACCAAAAATCGTTATGGCTGGAGAGCATTAAAAGTAATCATTTCCTGATGATTACATATTGAACACTGAAAAATCAGGCCTTTCCATTCATAAGAAAGGCCATTGCCGTAAAAAAATAATCACCCTCGACTACAACCGAAGTTCCGATCTCCATCGCCAAATATCTTAGTATCAAGCTTGGCTAAGTAATCCAAACGATTTAGTAAGTTGTTAAACTCCCCTTTAAAGTTAAGATCATTGACATCTAATATATAACGACAGTTTTCAGGATAATGAACTAATCCCGGATAATCATCCAGTTCCAACCCCAGGGCACTGTACCATGCCCTTACAATCATCATCCGTAAATTGCTTTCAGCCTCATAATCACCTAAATGGTAATAAGCATCTTTGTTAAAAAAAAGACCAAGATGAAAGTGGCATTTTCCCTCTTCGGAAAACTCACGTACCCAAACGTGACGAACACGGTTTGGATAGATTCGTTTACCGTTAGCTGCTCTGGCTTTCTCATTGGCCTCCAGCATTGCATTTAACGCATTACGGAAACGGGATATCGCTCCAGGCTCCAGATTTGGGAAACAGCAAACTGTATCTCCTCTATCTAAAATAGGGGGATAATGGGCATCAATACGTAATGCCATTGTTCTAGGGAATTCACTTACAGCATCATTGACGACTCGTTCAATATGCTTTTTATAGGCGAGTACATGCTCACCATGCGATCCTGGGTATGAATTCATAGATTAAATCCTTATGTATATTCCTACAACACCATTTAATTTTAATGATTTAAATAGATACAAGCATTACTTGATTGTAGGGTATATATAATATTAAAGATGATAGAAATATATTACCTATCCAACACTAAATTCATCAAAAAAATTACATTGCGTAACACCAATGCTTTACCAATCCACTCTGCAATTAATTTAACTATAAATATTAAATTCGATATTAGCGGGTGCTATAAATACTGTTTTTCCTTTTTTAGCAGCGAGTATCCTTTTTTTAGAATATAGTACACCTAACAACTCATTCAGTTTATTACGATTTCGAAACCTACTGGGTCCATATTGCAGTATAGTGTTTTTCCTGATGTAGGGTACAAAGCACCGACAGCAATACTCTTTAATCCAGAAGTAAAGTTCATCCGCTTCTGAATTAACCAGTGTAAATCTCGGGGGATTAGAAACAAGTCGAATATACTCATCAACATACCAGGCACTGATCTCCACAGCAGCCTCCGTAGTAAGAAGAGATATATCACCTTCATCACCATTAAAGTAATGCAATAATGCCGCAATTCTTGCCATATTTTCAGCCATTTTAGAGGCATAATCTTTAAAATTAGACAGCGCTCCAAGAATCCCCATTTCCGACTCAACTTTATTATAAAATTCGAGCCAGCGTTTTTCAGCCTCAGGGGAGAAGTACAGACACTGACGTTCATTTTCATCATTTCTGGTAATACTCTCGTTAACGATCCCCATCAGTCGTAGATGAAATACCGGTAGATGCTCGCTTGAGACAACCGGGCTGGTAATTTGCCGGTAGCCCTGTGTTGAACCAGGCTGACACATCAAGCACCGTGCGAAGAATCCGATCCCTTTCGCTGTATCGCCTTTTCGTTCCAGATATCCTTTTTTAAGCACATCAGGCTGGACCATCAGTGCCAGCGTCATTCTGGCATCTTTGATTAATTTATCTGGTTCGCTTTTTCTTTCCACGGGAAACATTGCGCCATCCCACATTTTATTGATGAAAGGCAGTTCATTCAGCGCATAGCCGTTAAAAATGGTGCCAGCTTCATCAGACATAAGCCCGATAGACCGCCAGCGCCCACTGAGATAGTCTTTTATCGCCGCAGGTGTGGCATCATTGAATATCTGTCTGAACCTGACCGGTGCTTTCGGGTATGTTGCCAACAGCGCTTTCAGTCGTTCATTCGTTGTGGAATGTTCTTTGTTACGGGAAATCTCTGATTTCAGTTTTGACATCAAGGCTTTCTTTTCAACATTAAAAGCCGTTTCCTCATTCCGCCAGATAATCAGATCCTGGGTATATTTTTCAAACCATTCATCTTCCAGCTGATACAATGGCTTCATTAGCAGTTTGTCCACCGTACTTTTGCGTTCACCCGATTCCGCCAGTGTCAGTAAAAAAAGCGATACCGGGCTGCGCAGATTATTCAGTCTGCACACATCAATCCGGTTCTGGCAGGCAAGAGAAATAACCCCTAGTACTGATGCGGCAATCAAAGCCTGAGGAGCCTGCGTATGCTGTTCTACTTCGTAAACTGCATTTCTGATGATCTGTGGGAACACATGTACAGGAAAAGGACGACCACACAGCATAGATACCTCTCATTCAGTTAACGTTTAAAACGATTTCACTCATATTGCTATTCCGCTATTAATAGTAGAAATAGCAGGATGAACTCGGGTCATCCAAAAAATAAATGCAAAAAACACCTGATGTTAACGCTCACTGATCCAATACAGCAGGTCACTTAACAGCCACCCGCAGGATTTCAGACCAATAGACTTACGCAGTGGAAACTGACCGACTTGCTCTAGTTTCCAGGCCGTTGAACGGGATACAGATGTAATGTGCTGACGCTCTTTTTCACGTACAAGGCGATCATGAGGTTCGCCATTGTTGCGTAATACCTGTAAGCGTTCTTCTGATGTTGGACTGTTGAATTTTGCTTTCATACTGCCTCCTTTGTTTCGATGGATGCAGCATGGCTCAAGCAGGCGTTAATATAAAAGAAGTTGACGGCTTATTAAGGTGCACATTGCTTATTGTGGTGCTTACAGTGGCTTGATGTGGTTTTTACGGTGGCTTAATGTGGGAGCTTTAAGATACATTTGAGGCTTCTTAAATAGAATATTCGATGTGTTTACCGTTTTTCCTTTGCGTCATTACGTTTTTAGTAAAACCTGAAACATAAATATTGAAAAGGTTAAAAGGGATATTCATTAAGAGATATGTATTAATCATGCAACTCACAATAATGAAAAAATCTCATAAATACATTTTTCTCAATATTAACTTTTCCATTTATGGCTATACTCTATATTAGCTTTGCATAATTAAGGATTAGTCAACAAAAAAAGTTATTATAACTTTCCCACCATAGATTGCTGAGAATGATAAATATTAGAACTCATGAATAATGCTAACAAGTTTTTATATTTGCCATAAAAAAATAAATTACTTGAAGTATCATTGAATTGATTTCAACCAGCGGCGAATAGTTTCCGGGCTGAATTCTCGTCCAGGTAATATATCCTTGGCATCCGAATTCAACATATTCGCGATTGGTGCAGCCTCAAGTTTACCATTTTTACTTTTATAGTGTTTACTTAACATTATAAATATAGCATCCCGTTCTGCCTTAGATACCCTTTCTTTAGCCCCTTTAACAATTTCTTTAGCGTTCACATTTTGATCAACGTTACTTTCTGCTCCGGGAACTACTGACTTTATATTTTGAGGTGAAATCTCAACTGTACCTTCGGTAAATAAAGACTCATCTAAAACAGCTTCAATGTCAGGTCCAACAAAGAAGTCTTCTTTGAAAATCACAAAAGAATGATTAAAAAATAAAATATGATCACTTACATTGCCATTAATAATTACTGCTCCGGGAGTATTAATAATAGCATTACGTGAGGTTCCATTTGCAATATGATACCCTTCATTTGCAAAACGAGTTATTTTAGTTGGTTTTACTTCCCAAAAGCCATATGCCAGACCTTGGTAAGAAATATAAGATGAAACAATTTCATTTTGATCTTTATTTTTTTCAATTTCACATTCTTGTGGATTTAGAGGAATAAAGACCCTGTAAGCCGTTGAACCAAAAACGCTTTGGTACTCATCAGAACCTGAAGTAATATTTTCTATTTCCGAATTGTCATCCCCTTCGAATGTTCTTTTCAAGCAACATGGAACAGCATCTAATTTCACAAATAGCTTCCTCGAAAAATTCAACCAATCGCTTATAACTTTCGTAATAGATATATTTTCCCGTTCACATATGTCAGTGATTGAAAGGAAAATGCCAGTCTCGACTGCATTATTATTTTTGTTATCTAAAGTAAACAAACATCCCCCCACTAATTATATAATAAAGATAGCGCTTTTAACTATTACGTTTATCATACATGATTTCTATTAAGAGAAACATAAAAATACATCGTTTTTAGAATCAAAAAAAACAAATTCATTAATGTGAATTAAATCACAAACTGTATAAATTAATCTAAAAAAAATAGACGTGTATCATATGGTGACAATTCAAGAATCACGCAACAGTCAAAAAATTCAGATGACTAGAAAACTCTTTGCCTTCTGCAGCGAATGGAGAATAAAGAACCAGAATTTTGGGCAAGACAAGCATACGCCGCCCTTCTATCTATTAATGATAACCTTGCTAGCATTCTCCTTCCGAACTAGAATCAGTGCAGTAAAAAGGGATCTCACATGACAAAAAAAACATCACATACTCAGATCACCAGGACTCAAATCTACCGTGCCGTCGCCAGCTCAACCGCGATCGAAACTGGTGTCTCTGTGCAAAAAATTGAGCAGCAACTCAAACAAAATCAGGCACAGGCAAAAGCCGTTGGCCTCGCCCGTTAATCTGGCAAGATGTCGCTCACCAGTTGCATCATAGGGCTGTAGTTCCCTGAGACACCCGCCTGTATTGCCTTGAAGTAAAACGCCTTGTGCTCATCCCACAGGCTGTAATCAAGTAAGCCCTTCCCTGCCAGAACCGACAGCACATCGCAAAGTAGCCGCGACAGACGCCCGTTACCTTCTCTGAATGGGTGGATCAAAATAAACTCCACATGGCATTCAGCCAGATAACTTACCAGCTCCAGACGAGCCAGGGATTTGAGTTCACCAGACCGAGAAAGAAACTGCTTCTCGAAGCCATCAAGCAGCAGCGGAATCCTGTCGGCAGCCGCAAACTGAAAGCCATCCTTAGTTAGGTTGGCATTACGCAGCCTCCCCGCCCAGTCGTACACATTCCCCAGCCATTGGCGATGCCACCTGCTGATGTGCTCAAAAGCCAGCGCCTCAGGCGGCTGGCCCTCAATAAATAGCTGCTCATACAGCATCAGCAGCAAGCCAGACTCCAGCGCCTCCATTTCCTGTTCATCAATAAATCCCAGCTTATTAGCCAGCACTAAGTCTCCAGAGCCCGGCTGATAGCGTTCCTCTGCAGAATTAAGCTCATATTTTGACAAGCTTTTACCTCCGCCCAAACAAGTTCACAACGTTGTTTTCCTGCTGCCGTTGATAGTTATTAACTCGGTCTTCCCAGATCTCAAGCGCCCTGCGCTTTTCAGTCAGGTAATCATAACGGTCATAGTGTTTCGAGCTGACATCATTCAGAGCATGATTCTGAATACGGTCGCGGATCTCTTTGCTGATCCCCGCCTCCCCCATCAGAGTCTTACAGGTCCGACGTAAATCTCGCGCTGTGAAAACTTTAAACTCAGGATTAAAAGCCCGGAAATACATGATGGAACGCGCCAGACTATCAGTACGTACCGGTCGATCTCCATTGGTCGAGAGTGGGAAGATATAGGGACTGTTGCTTTCCTTAGTCAGTTCTTTCACTGAGGCTAATTCACTCAATGCCGATTCAGTCAGCGGGATCAGATGTTCACGTTTGTTTTTCGATACATCGGCAATGACTAGTAACGTCTTTTGCTGCCAGTCAATCGCGCTCCACTGGCTGGCAATCATTTCGAAAGGACGTTGCCCACCAGCATAAACGCAGAAGCGGATTAAATGCTGCATCAGCGGCCCAACGTTGGTTGCCTCTGCGAATTGCTCTATGACAACATGCAGCTCTTCCAACGTTAACCATGTATCACCCACTTTTTCCGCCGAAGACTGCTTCGGTATGGCCGATACCGGGTTAACTTCAAGGCCGAACGTAATACCCACGCTGGTATTCATCGGATCGTTATCAGCCTTCAGACCGTAGTTAAATGCCGCCATCAGGTAGGAACGAATTCGGTTCGCATGGACCACCGCATCACGCTGGATAATGCCTGAGAGAATGGTTTTGATCTGCAGAGACGTCACGTCCTTCGCTTTGGTATCACGAGGAATAACCGAGTAGCACTCTCTTTCCATGCGCTTCAATACATCAGCCCACGTCCGCTTATTGTCGAGCTTCATCTTGTTAACGTAGCCATGCACCAGTTCTTCAAATGATCCTTGAGAACGATGGATCTGCATGATGTGCTGTTCGGCCAGGCGCTGTTGCTCAAGCTCTTGCTGGGGCTCTTTTCCTTCAACAAGCCAGGCACCATACTTTTTCGCCAGCTCATTGGCCTTCACCAGTTTCATCTCAGGCCAGATGCCCAATTGGATGAACTTCTCTTTTTTCCCTTTATCAACGTAGTAACGGAAATAAAAAACCTTGCTGCCTGAAGGCTGAACCTTAACGCCAAGCCTGCCGGTACCACGTTGAGCACTGTTGCTCCACACGTAGTACGCCGTGCTTTTTGTCTTCAATCCACGTATAGCAGTCTCGGTAAGATTAGCGGCCATGAGTTTACCTTTATGAGAATAAGCGTTACCTGACCCGATGCCCATTTCGGGTCAGGTAATGGGTCAGGTAAGGATAGTACAATGGGGAAATGAGAGAACCAATCAGAAACAAAAATAACTTAATAACCAATTGATTATAGGCAATTAAAAACACAAACAGAGACAATGGCGAACAATTAAAAACATGCCAATTTTATGACTCATAATCGCTTGGTCGCTGGTTCAAGTCCAGCAGGGGCCACCAAATTCTAGCTTTGAAATCATATGATTAAGCCACTCCATAGAGTGGCTTTTTTGTTTCTACGTTCTTCAGTGTCGCAAAAATGTTTATGCGCAACGAGCTGATACCGCTGCAATCGAGGTTTCTGAAGCTCAACGCGTGGGCGGGTGAGAAGATCATAAGGTTTCAGAAATACAGCCTTGACCCCGAAAAAGAGTAGCCGCCGAAGGGCGGTTTGTTTATACCCAACGCCCGTATGCGGCGCTTTACCTTCTCGTCACCCCTTTATCCAACCCAGTAGCTCGGAGGGTGTCACAGCCTTGCTGACGCGCGAAAATTAAATAAATAACGCCCCCGGCGCGCAGTGCTTTCCCCGCCTCGCCTGCCCGCTTCACGGGTCGGTTTTGATGCAGCTGCATAAGAACTTCGGAACCCTGGAGCGGGTCATCATCAGATGGGGAAAGAAACGCATGCAAACTAATGCATCAGATGCATGCGCTCTAAATAAAAAGACATATAACTGTTTTTATACGGATTTATTGGCCGTTGGAACGGGATAAAACCCGGTAAATTTTTCCAACAAAAGCAACGGTGATAACAGCAAGAATAATGGAAGATAAGCCAAGAAAAACAAGCATAGAAAGAAAGGGGCTAAACGTTCCCCACAGGCTTGTAAAGTCGCTAATCCTGCCCAGCAAACCCGTCGGAATATACCTTATTGCGAACTCTGGAATAATTAGAAAGAAAATAATTGCAATAATAACATAAATCGCTGCTTTTTTCCCTTAATCATTCTTTTCTTGCCCACTTTGACGAGCATGACCAATTATTAAGCCACAATACTACAACAAGCCTAATTGAAATGGCAGAAAACTATCTTAAACTGAAAATGCAGGCTGATAAACGGATGGCTATTGCTATAACAAAAGCATTACGCGAGTAACATGCCAGCCATATGAAGATAATTAACACGCATCCCATTAAAGAAATATTTATTGTCTACTATTCAATAAACTCCATTAAAATCCCTTCTAAAATGGAACCATGCATTTACTGATTAAAATTTCACGCAAAATAATTTACCTATATTAATCACAGCCCCTTACGCTTTTGGAAGCGTAAGAAAAATAATTTTGAGCTATTATTTTATGGCCTGGACACCCTGGCAAATAAACCTAAGGCTAATACTCAGCAAAGCTACCTTAGGCAACGCCACCGCTTTTACAAACTGAGAATCCAGAAACCGTTTAACGTGAAACCATAATGCCCCGCTCGCCCCCCTTTCCAGATAATCTCCACTACACTTTCCCCAACTTTATCGCTCTGAGAATGCCCTATGCTGCGCCCGTTACTGTTTATCTCCGCCCTGCTGCCTTTTTTCGCCTGCGCCCATAATTTCAAAGAGGGCGAACGGGTAGCGCCGGTCGGCGTAGCGGAGCGTGGCGAACTGACGCTTAACCAGGGCGAGATCCGCTATCGCGACTGGAACAGCGCGCGGCTTACCGGCAAAGTCGGGCTGGTGCTGCATGTCGCGGGCAGGCTGTCGGCGAAAGATCTCAATAAAGGCACCAGCGACGCCATCGCCGCAGCCCGCCTGCCCGCCGATAAATTCCAGGCTACCACCATCATCAATACGGACGATGCTATTCCGGGCAGCGCCATGTTTGTACGCCGCAGTCTGGAAAGCACCAAAAAAGCATTCCCGGCCTCGGTGTTCGTACTCGATGATAACGGTGCCGCACAGCGCGCCTGGGGCCTGCAACCAGGCAGTTCCGCAGTAGTCGTACTGGATAAGGAAGGCCGCATTCGTTTTGCCAAAGATGGCGCGCTCACGCCGGACGAAGTGCGTCAGGTAATGAAATTACTGCGTTCACTACTGGCGTAAAACTTGTACAACATGTTAACTCTGTGTAAAGTTTTGTGACGTGCTGAGTTCGCCAAAGAAATTTTTCGCGATTACGCTACGCTTTTTAAGAGAGTCCCCGGAACGATGAACGTGAAGATAATCAGTTGTTCATACACCGAAAATTCCACATTCCGCCTGTTGCGACGATTGTTGCGCGCCTGATGACAGCACCCTCGCACAGTTGCGCTTTTAACGCCTTCCCGTTCACAGCACCCGAACATCATCAGAGGCCTAAACCATGAACGCTAACGCCGTGAAATCTTCAGGGCAGGAAAACGAATTGCAGGCGCTGCGCGACGCCCTGCAGGCTCGCCTTGATGAACTTTTACCGCCAGGCCAGGAGCGCGATCTGGTCTGTGCCGCGATGCGCGAAGGCGCGCTTACGCCCGGTAAACGGGTGCGTCCGCTGCTGCTTATTCTCGCCGCGCGCGATCTCGGCTGCGACGCCAGTCAGCCCGCGCTGATGGATCTCGCCTGCGCGGTGGAGATGGTACACGCCGCCTCGCTGATGCTCGATGATATCCCGTGCATGGATAACGCCCAGCTGCGCCGGGGCAAGCCTACTATCCATCGCCAGTATGGTGAAAGCGTCGCGATCCTCGCCGCCGTTGCGTTACTTAGCCGCGCCTTTGGCGTGGTGGCACAGGCAAGCCAGCTTTCCGATAGCTGCAAAACCGAGGCGGTCAGCGAGCTTTCCACGGCGGTGGGCCTCCAGGGGCTGGTGCAGGGACAGTTTCGTGACCTCAGTGAAGGCAACCAGACGCGTAGCCCAGAAGCGATTCTCGCGACCAATGATCTCAAGACCAGTGTGCTGTTTGACGCCACGCTGCAAATTGCCGCTATTGCTGCCGGCGCGTCCGCCTCGGTGCGCCAGAAACTGCGCCAGTTCTCACGCCATCTTGGCCAGGCGTTTCAGCTGCTTGACGATCTGGCAGACGGCCTGAGCAATACCGGTAAAGACATCAACAAAGACGCGGGCAAATCTACGCTTGTGGCAATGCTCGGCCCGGAGGCGGTACATCGGCACTTGCGCGATCATCTTCTGCGTGCCGACGAACATCTCGCCTGCGCCTGTTCGCGCGGCGCGTCTACCCGCCGTTTTATGTACGCCTGGTTTGATAAACAGCTGGCCATGTTTGGCTAAACGCGCGCCTCTTCGCGGCTGACAGCGACTGTAACTGGAGTAGGAATGAAGGACAAGGAACTGAGCCAACGCAAGAACGATCATCTGGATATCGTGCTGCATCCGGAGCGGGCTAAACAGACAATTCGCACCGGCTTTGAACACTGGCGCTTCGAGCACTGCGCGCTTCCGGAGCTTTCGCTTGACGCCATCGACCTCAATACCCGCCTTTTTGGCCGTCCGATGAAAGCGCCGATCCTGATAAGCTCAATGACCGGCGGCGCGCGGCGTGCGAGCGATATCAACCGGCATCTGGCGGAGGCAGCGCAAACGCTGGGCCTTGCGATGGGCGTTGGCTCGCAGCGTGTTGCGCTGGAAAGCGAGGACAACTGGGGGCTGACCGGTGAACTGCGTAAATACGCGCCGGATATCCCGCTGCTGGCGAACCTCGGTGCGGCGCAGATTAGCAGCGCGCAGGGGCTTGATTACGCAAAGCGCGCCGTCGGGATGGTGGACGCGGACGCACTCATTATTCATCTCAACCCGCTTCAGGAGGCGCTGCAAACCGGTGGAGATCGCGACTGGCGCGGTGTGCTGACGGCCATTGAACGCGTCGTCAGTGCGCTTTCCGTACCAGTAGTGGTGAAAGAGGTCGGAGCCGGGCTCTCCGTGTCGGTGGCGCACCAGCTTGCACAAGCGGGCGTCACCATGCTGGATGTCGCAGGCGCAGGCGGCACCAGTTGGGCCGCAGTAGAAGGCGAGCGCGCCGCAGACGTGCATGCGCACAACGTGGCGATGGCTTTCGCGGGCTGGGGTATTCCCACCGCACAGGCGCTGCGCCAGATACGCGAGGCGCTCCCCACTATGCCGCTTATTGCCTCTGGCGGTATTCGTGACGGCATTGACGTTGCCAAAGCCATCAGTATGGGCGCGGATCTGGTCGGCCAGGCGGCGGCGGTACTCGGCAGCGCGACGACCTCAACCAGTGCAGTCCTGGCGCATTTCGCGGTCGTAATTGAACAATTGCGGGTCGCTTGTTTCTGCACCGGCAGCGCCAGCCTTAGCGCACTGCGGGATGCCCGGCTGGTTCGTACCGGGGATGAGGTATGAGCCACTACGCCGTTATCACGCCACCGCTCTACAGCCACGTTCATGCCATGCAGGCACTCGCGCAGGCGCTTATCGCACGCGGGCACCGCATCACCTTTATTCAGCAGGCAGAGGCCCGCACGCTGCTTGACGATCCGCGCATCGGCTTTTATCCGGTGGGCGAAGCGAGCCACCCGCCCGGCAGCCTCGCCCGCACGTTACGCCTGACCGCACACCCCGGCGGCCCGGCCATCTTAAGCCTGATACAGGATCTGGCTCGCACTACCGATATGCTGTGCCGGGAACTGCCCGATGCGCTGTCGCGGCTTGGCGTGGACGGCCTGATTGTCGATCAAATGGAAGCCGCGGGCGGCCTCGTTGCTGATGCGCTCGGGCTGCCGTTTGTCTCCGTCGCCTGCGCCCTGCCGGTCAACCGCGAGCCAGGGCTGCCGCTACCGGTCATGCCGTTTCGCTACGCCCCCACGCCACGCGCACGCAAAATTTACCAGACCAGCCAGCAGATCCACGACTGGCTGATGGGCCGTCATGGCGCGGTGATAGCCCACCACGCGCAGCGCTTCGGGCTGCCGCCCCGCCACGGCCTGCACGATTGCCTCTCACCGCTCGCGCAAATCAGCCAGACGCTCAGCATGCTTGATTTCCCCCGCCGCGCACCGCCGGCGTGCTTTCACGCGGTCGGCCCGCTGCGACCACCCCAACCAGCCTCCGAACCGGCGTTACCGTCGTCGCGCCCGCGCATTTTTGCCTCGCTCGGTACATTGCAGGGTCATCGCTACGGACTGTTTCGCACTATCGCAAAAGCCTGCCGTGACGCCGATGTCGAACTACTGATTGCCCACTGTGGCGGGTTGAATGCCACGCAGGTTGCAAAACTGGAAACCTGCGGCTCCACGCGCGTGACCGGGTTTACTGACCAGACGTTGGCGCTCAGCCAGTCGCAGGCGGTTATCACGCATGGCGGGCTGAATACGGTGATGGACGCTGTCGCCAGCGCCACACCGCTGCTGGTCGTCCCGCTGGCGTTCGATCAGCCCGGCGTTGCGGCGCGGGTTGAACATTGCGGTATCGGCCGGCGCGTCTCACGCTTCACCGGACGCCGTGCGTTCACGCAAAAGCTTCAGGCGCTGCTGAGCGATGAGAGCTGTCGCTCGCGCCTTATTGCGATGCAGCGCGCACTCGCGCAGGCAGGTGGTGTTCAGCGCGCGGCGCATATCACCGAGCAGGCGCTCAGCGCGCGGCGGCCTGTTCTCCCGCAGGCGGTATCATGACAGCGCAATGGGATCTTATTCTTGCAGGCGGTGGCCTCGCGAACGGGCTTATCGCCCTGCGTCTGCACGCGCTCGCCCCTTCGCTGAAAGTACTGCTGCTGGAGGCAGGCGACCAGCCCGGCGGCAACCACACCTGGTCGTTTCATGGCGATGACATCACGCCCGCACAGCACGCCTGGCTTGCGCCATTGGTGGCGCACCGCTGGGACGGTTATGAGGTGCGTTTCCCGGCGCTGACGCGCACGCTTGATGGCGGCTATTACAGCGTGACGTCTGAGCGTTTTGCCGACGTCTTGACTCACACGCTCGGCGACAAGCTCTGGTGTAACGCGCCTGTCGCTGCCCTCACAACAGAGGCAGTGACGATGGCGGACGGGCGCACGTTGCATGCCCGCGCGGTGCTTGATGGCCGCGGCTGGCAGGCAAGCCCGCACCTGACGGTGGGCCAGCAGGCGTTTCTCGGCCAGCAGTGGAAACTCGCGGCGCCCCACGGCCTGACGCGTCCGATCCTGATGGACGCCACGGTGGCGCAGCAAGGCGGCTACCGGTTTGTCTATACGCTACCGCTCACGCCCGACACGCTGCTGATTGAAGACACGCACTATATCGACAGCGCGACGCTTGATCCGGCGCGGGCACGCGACAACATCGCCAGTTACGCCCGTACACACAACTGGACGCTTACAACGCTCGAGCGTGAAGAGCACGGCAATCTGCCGATTACGCTCACGGGCGCGCCGCAGGCGTTCTGGCGCGAGGCGCAGGGCATAGCGCGCAGCGGCCTGCGCGCCGGACTGTTTCACGCCACTACCGGTTATTCGCTGCCGCACGCGGCGGCGCTTGCTGACAGTATCGCCGCACAGCCGCCTGAAACCGCTCAGGCGTTATACGCGCTGACGGCGGGCTACGCGCAGCGCCAGTGGCGGCGTCAGCGCTTTTTCCGGCTGCTGAACCGCATGCTGTTTCTGGCGGGCAAACCAGACCGCCGCTGGCAGGTCATGCAGCGCTTTTATGGATTAAATGCGGGGCTTATCGCCCGGTTTTATGCCGGACGCCTGACCCCCTTAGATATGGTGCGACTGCTGACAGGCAAACCCCCGGTACCGGTGGGCGAAGCCTTGCAGGCCGTGCTTAAGCAAACACCCCGGCTGCGAGCTTTTCATCATGACTAAAACTGTTGTTATCGGGTCCGGCTTTGGTGGCCTGGCCCTGGCTATCCGCTTACAGGCGGCGGGCACACCTGTTTTGCTACTGGAGCAGCGTGATAAACCCGGCGGACGGGCCTATGTCTACGAAGATCAGGGTTTCACCTTCGACGCCGGTCCCACCGTCATTACCGACCCTTCGGCTATCGAGGAGTTGTTTACGCTTGCCGGGAAAAATATTGCCGATTACGTCGAGCTGTTGCCCGTAGCGCCCTTCTACCGCCTCTGCTGGGAGAACGGCCAGGTCTTTAATTACGATAACGATCAGGCAAGCCTTGAGGCGCAAATTGCGCGTTTTAACCCGCGCGACGTCGAAGGTTATCGCAAGTTCCTCGCCTATTCGCAGGCGGTATTTAAAGAAGGCTATCTGAAGCTTGGCGCGGTGCCGTTTTTATCATTTCGCGATATGTTGCGCGCCGGGCCACAACTGGCGCGCCTGCAGGCCTGGCGCAGCGTTTACGGCATGGTGTCGAAATACATTGAAAACGAGCATCTGCGCCAGGCCTTCTCGTTTCACTCGTTGCTGGTAGGCGGCAACCCGTTTGCGACCTCGTCCATCTATACGCTTATTCATGCGCTGGAGCGCCAGTGGGGCGTCTGGTTCGCCCGCGGCGGCACCGGCGCGCTGGTCAACGGGCTGACGAAACTCTTTACCGATCTGGGCGGCGAAATCGAACTCAACGCGAAGGTCACACGCCTCGATACCCGGGGCGATAAGATTTGCGGCGTCACGCTTGCGGATGGACGCCACATCCCGGCTCGCGCCGTGGCATCGAACGCCGATGTGGTGCACACCTACAACAATCTGCTCGGCCATCATCCACGCGGCGTGGCCCAGGCAGCGTCGCTGCGCCGTAAGCGTATGAGCAACTCCCTGTTCGTACTCTATTTTGGCCTCAATCATCACCACAGCCAGCTTGCGCACCACACGGTCTGCTTCGGGCCGCGCTACAAAGAGCTGATTGAGGATATTTTCAAGCGCGACTCGCTGGCGGAGGATTTCTCGCTCTACCTGCACGCGCCTTGCGTGACCGACCCGTCACTCGCGCCGCCGGGCTGCGGCAGCTATTACGTGCTGGCTCCGGTGCCGCATCTTGGCACCGCAAATCTGAACTGGGATGTCGAAGGCCCGCGCCTGCGCGATCGCATTTTCGATTATCTGGAGCAGCACTATATGCCGGGCCTGCGCGAGCAACTGGTAACGCACCGCATGTTTACGCCGTTCGATTTCCGCGACCAGCTCGGCGCGTATCAGGGCTCGGCGTTTTCGGTGGAACCCATCCTCACGCAAAGCGCCTGGTTCCGCCCGCATAACCGCGACAGCCGTATCGACAACCTCTATCTGGTCGGTGCCGGTACACACCCAGGCGCGGGCATTCCCGGTGTTATCGGCTCAGCAAAAGCCACCGCCGGGCTGATGCTGGAGGAGACACATGCCCGATAAACCGCTGCTGACACACGCCACCGAAACCATTGAAGCCGGTTCGAAAAGCTTCGCCACCGCCTCGAAACTCTTTGATGCGCAGACGCGACGCAGCGCACTAATGCTCTATGCGTGGTGTCGCCACTGCGACGACGTGACCGACGGTCAGGTGCTCGGGTTTCGCGCGCCGTCAGCCGCCACCGAGACGCCGCAGGCGCGCATCACCATGCTGCGTGAGTTAACGCTTGAGGCCTACGCGGGCAAACCGATGACAGAGCCAAACTTTGCCGCGTTTCAGGAGGTCGCCTTACAGCATCAGATCCCGCCTGCGCTGGCGCTCGATCATCTGGAAGGCTTCGCGATGGACGTGCGCGACGAACGCTACCGCACCTTTGATGACACCCTACGTTACTGTTATCACGTAGCTGGCGTGGTGGGCCTGATGATGGCGCGCGTTATGGGCGTGCGCGATGAGGCGGTACTGGATCGCGCCTGCGATCTGGGGCTCGCGTTTCAGCTTACTAATATTGCGCGGGATATTGTCGAGGATGCTGCCATCGGCCGCTGTTATCTGCCGGACGAGTGGTTGCTTCAGGAAGGGCTGCGCCGCGAGACGCTGGCGGCACATGAGCATCGTCCGCAGATTGCGCGCCTTGCCGCCCGCCTCGTGAATGAAGCGGAGCCGTATTACGCCTCGGCACGCGCCGGGCTGGCGGGGCTGCCGCTGCGCTGCGCCTGGGCTATCGCCACCGCCCACGGCGTATACCGGGAGATTGGGGTAAAAGTAAAACGCGCGGGCGTCAACGCGTGGGATTCGCGTCAGGGCACCAGCAGAGCCGAAAAGCTGGCCCTGCTGGGCAAAGGTGCCGCGATGGCGCTTAGCTCTCGCGGCGCGACCTCGACGCCTCGTCCGTTGACGCTCTGGCAGCGCCCTCACGCGCAGGACGACCGTTACGCTCACGCAACACCGCCTGCAGCTTAGCGACCGGCGGCGCATAGAGAAAACCAAACGAGACGCAGCCTTCGCGCCCGCGCACCGCGTGATGCAGTCGGTGCGCGATGTAGAGCCGCTTCAGGTAACCCCGACGCGGCACATAACGAAACGGCCAGCGCTGGTGGACCAGGCCGTCATGCGCAATAAAGTAGAGCGCGCCGTAGAGCGTCATTCCGGCGCCTATCCATTGCAGCGGCCAGTGGCCGCCCGTACCGAGTGCGATAAGCAAAATCGCCACGCCAGCAAACACCACAGCGTAGAGATCGTTAACTTCAAACCAGCCTTTGCGCGGCGTGTGGTGGGAAAGATGCCAGCCCCATCCCCAACCGTGCATGACATATTTATGCGTCAGTGTCGCCAGTATCTCCATCAGGGCGACCGTCAGTAACACAATCGCCACGTTATACAACACCGTCATAATTTCTCCTGGGCCCGATGGAAAGAAACGTCCTGTTGCCGGGAAACGTAAGCGCAATGCGCGCTGCAACCCAGAGAGTATAGCAACCCAGTCGCAAATACCTGATGCATTCACGAGGCGCGTAAGGATAAAAAAACCCGGCGAACCGGGGTAAAGGAGTGAAGGGCTAACGCTTAAATATGTTCCCATTCGCCCTGCGCGCCCGCGACGGCACGTTGTTTCGGCGCAGGTGCGGCAATCATTACCGATTCCGGGCTTGCCACCATCGGTCAGGTGGCGACAGGTGTTGGGGTATAGGTCGCGCCATTGCTGACATGAAACACGCCGACCCGCTGTTCAAGTTCTCGCGTCTGAGCTTCGGGTGACGAGGCGGCTGCCAATCAGCATGGCGTTCTGCTGCGTGGTAGTGTTCGTCTCAGGCATCGTCTGGCCAATCCGAACGATGCCGTGACGCTGCTGGGTACAGTCCCGGGCGATCTCATCCATGCTCTGACGCACACGAGCCCGCTCCACGCTGAGGGCTATTGTTTCACATGCGGTACGCCATGCATGTTGTCTTCCATACGCGTATAGCGGTCTCGATAAGATTAGCGGCCATGAAGTGACCTTTCTGAGGATAAATGTTACCTGACCTGATACCCAGTTCGGGTCAGGTAAGGGGTGAGGTAACGATAGTACAGTGAGGATATGAGTGAGCCATTCACAAAGAAAATCACATCGTAACTAATTAACTATAGAAAATTAAAAATACAATAAGCGTTATTAGCGAACGAATAGAGACATGCCGATTTCATGGCTCATGAGCGCCTGGCCACAGGCTCAAGCCCAGAGGTGTCCACAAAATTCTCGCTTTAAAATCATTATCAGGCTCACCTCCTACGGACAGAATAAGTATCTGCTCATTGATAGTGGGCATTCATAATATTTCGGATGCGCGTACTATCGTCGGTGATACTTTCAATTACCTGCATATCAGGTTGTATAAAGTAGCGACCTGCCTTTCAACCGTCAGGATTAGCACCAGCCGTTACGCCAACCGGCAAAATGTGCTGGCCTGAACCTTCCAAAAAAAGACTCCTCTTCTGAGAGTTCATTAAATAACAACCGACATATGCATGAGGTTATGCACATCTGGCGACATATCACGAATATGCGTACAGAAGGGCTTATCAGTAAATATATGAACTATAATTATTACTCCTGAATATAAATTGTTGATTTACGAATGGAGCAAAATAAAAATATTGTTGTCAATTACTAAAATCATACCTTGGAAGATTGTAATCCATGCATAGAAAAAATTTCCAACGCAATACCTGGCCCTGATTAATTTGCAAAATATCGAAATTCGATGCAATATCTCCTTGCCCCACTGCGCCACAAAAGGAGCTTATTGAAATGAAATTGAAAATCCTTTCCCTCTCCCCTCTGTTTCTGGCGGCCTGTAGCATGGAACATAATGCTTACCGGGTCGCTGATATAACCCTTAAAAACAATCAACCATGTATTTCAGTCAATAATGACTCCACCATTAAAAACGGTCATGCAAAATTGCTTACATTGTCATTGTCAGTCCGTGACGTTAAGGGTCATTTGCGGGAAGTATGGAAACAGGACAATTTCGACAGTCCTTCGTACACGATACATGCAGGACAGTGCATTCCTGTTAATTATCATTTTAGTCGCGATAAGGAATACAGCGTTACTGTTATTACTGCACAACCAGAGGATAAAGTTGCAACCAAAAGACTCTGGTCTGGTAGTTTTACTCTCAATGAACTTGCGACTAAATAACTCCGATATGTAGCGTCAGATACTAAAGCTTATAAATTACAACACCACCGGTCTGCCCACGACATCCTTCGGCATTGAGTGAGGTTCTGGCCATAGTGACTGTATATATCATATTGCGGACGGTGCAGGCTGATTCGTTAGCGCAAAAATTCATACGCCAGCGAATGTCGATAGGTCACGCTGCCCGGGTAATGACGATATGATATGCGCTGTATGCAGCCAGCCCATTTAAAGAGTCACAGGCTAAAACCCAGCAGAGGCCGCTACCATCCGTCAAATCCTGCTTCTTACAACGCTATTAATAAGCCCCTTTTCCTTTTCAGCATTCTTAGACGTCACTAGCCTCATAAAAATCTCGTATTATCAAATGATTAATCCACTCCAGGAACTTCATCTTTCTTGCAACGATTTAGCGCGCCATCGCTGCGTCAGGCTTTTGCATGAAGCGATTATTTCGCATCCTATCGTCTTTATATATCCTTAACACGCCTTAAGCCTTGGTAAATTTTACGCACAATATATATGCTACCCATTGCGGCCAGAATGGACGCCACCCCAAGAAAAATCAGCACAGAAAGAAGATGGCTAAAAAGCCCCCCGAAGCTCGTGTAATCACTCAGTCGCGCAAACTGGTCAGGCGTCAGTACACGAATTACTATTTCAGGAATTATTAGAAAAAAAATAATCACCACCAAAACATAAATTACTCTTCTGCCTGTTTTTTTCATTATCTTCCTTGCCTCTCTGACACTTGTGGCCAATTATTGACAGCTAAGATTATAACAAACCCTATGGAAATGGCAGAACATTTAAGCAGAAAGCGAGAGCAGAAAGAAAGCTGGAAAAATTATATTTCAGGCCCCAGTATATTACCTTATACTGTTTTGTGAAAAATCAGGCATGTTATGTCTCTTTATCGAACCTCATCTATCTCACGTGAGTTATGACGTTCAGGGGTGAGCAAACAGTCTATACATTACGGATAACGCTTTATATGAGGTATTAAAAAGATGAAAAAGATTTTATTGTTTATATGGGGGACGCACTCTCATTTAGTCCCTCTCGCACTTATTCTGGCGGGGGCTTTTCTATTTATCCGATTCATTCCGGACTATTCAGGTATGCTGACTTTCGTATGGTTTATTATCGTTTCTTATTTTTATATTAAATATAATCGCTGGTACTGACTGTCCCGGGTCAGGGCTATTTTTTATTTAGAGTTCTTAAAGCCAACTCAATAATAACTATGAACAGGACGCCTCCAGCCTGTGAAAGCGCCCTTCAGACTCAGTTTGCCGGATCGAACTCAATGTTCACCAGTGCGCGCAGTTCTTCTTTCATATACGTCGTAAAATATTCAGGATTTTTAATCACCACCCGGTCTGCGGATTCGATTTTATCTGCCCACCCCGCCACTTTTTTGGTGAATTCGGGGTTCCAGCCTTCCTGTTCTCCTCGCGCAAAAATCTCCTCTGAGTGAGCAGGAACACCAAGGTCCTTCAGGTATTTAAACATCCCCTTCGCTGTACTCTCATCCATGGAATGCGGCGTTGACGCTGACGTGTTCATACCGCCAATGAAGTCCAGTGCTTTATCAATTACTGTTGGCATATTCGTATCCTTAAATTAACCATCTAATAATCACCTCTTCACTATGGCCTGGAATGGCGAGGAGTCTGCAACTGATGGTTAAATCTGTTACCTGGAGCCAGAATCAGCGTCGCATGTGGCGGTTTTCTGTCCGATGGTGGTGCCCTTTTTTCTTCACCTGCCTGAGCCGCAACCCGCTGACATTCCCACTGGAACAACAGGTTCATTTGAAGGATTCTACAATGTACAAAGCCGCCAGCGGGTAACAGCCATTACTCTTCCCGGCCATGTTAATGGCAGAACAAACCGGTCTCGCTGGTTGAATACATTGCTATGACTTACTGTCTTATAAGGAATGACAAATGATGCTGCCCGGACGCAATCCTGAAGCCAATATGCCCGGCGACGACGTTGCTCGCTGTAATGACAAAGGTGCGACAGATTTCAGTTTCGATGCACCTGGTACTTCGATAGCCATCAGGTGTGATTTTGCGCTGGCGGTGCAGTAATGGGGTTTGCGACATTTATTTCCGGCAGGTTTTTTTGTGACCTGCTGGCCCACGGTCACGAGATGGAAGAGGTCATTGCCCGCGGTGATAACAGCCTGTTGCAGCACTCAACGCCGGGGCTGGAGCGCTGGTTTGATAAACCTCCCGCAGAACTTCCCCGGCAGAACGGGTTTCCGCTGGCGTTCGCGCTGCTGTTTTTGCTGGTCGCTTTCGCCGGTACTTTACTGACGCTGATGGCGTTACTGCCCAAACAGTCGCCGTCCGTGAGGGCATTTTGCTTCTTCGTGCCTGCGGTCCTGTTTATTTTCAGCAATCTGACCGCCACCTTGCTTATCGCGCGTGGCAGAACATCCGGGCTGGCGTGGTATGGCATGGTGCACCGCACACTTAGCGTGTTGAGCGCGGCGCTGCTGCTGGTCACTCTGCTGAACGGGCAGACACACCATGCGGTCATCATGCTGGCGTCGCTGATTGCTCTGCTGGCCTGCCGCACTCTGTTTAACGGACGAGGGTTTATTCTCTTCGTGCTCTATAGCCGCACGCAGCGCATCGCCACTCTCTCTCGTGAGATGCGCGTAAAAAATCAGTAGATGCAAAACAAAAGCCGCCAGCGGGTCACGCATGGCGGCATTGTTACTGGTTCAGGCTGTTACAACCCGGTGCTGAACGTAATCAAACCAAGCACTATACCCGGCGAGTTGGCTATCACAATCGGCCAGTTTTTCCTCTCACTCAGTAAACCATACGTCACCCACAGCACGCAGTTAACGGCGGCGGCCAGGGGCTGTAGCGGGTTGGTTTTCAGGCCGTTTAAATTATCCAGAATCAGTGGAATGTAGGAAATATACATAAAACAACACGCAATCGTGGCTATCCAGCCCACGACAAAATGCGCTCTTGAGTACAGCATCACGCTTCGCCTTATGACGTGCTTTCGTTAACTCCGTCAACGCGCCGGGCCACGGAATCCCGGTGCACCAGCGTTCCCAGATGCGTAGCGACACGCGCTTCATCCGGGTTCAACAATATTTCGACCGCGTCACGGATCATGTCGTCCATCGGGACGTGCATTGTTGTCAACGAAGGGGTGAAGTACTTACCAATCACGGAATCATCGAATCCGGCCAGGGAGATATCGCCCGGCAGGTTTTTGCCTGCTTCCTGGAAAGCTTTAGCGAGTCCAATGGCCATGTCATCGTTGGCCGCCAGTACGCAGGTGAAAGGGATGTTTTGTGCGAGCAACTGACGACCGGCTTCATAACCGCTCTCGGTACTCCAGGCACCGCGAACCACCAGCTTCGGATCGGGGCTGATGCCCGCTTTGCGCAGGGCATCGCGGTAGCCGCGCAAACGCCGCTCACCGGTTGGCGAGCCACAAATGCCTGCCACAAAAGCAATCCGGGTATGACCCTGGGCCAGCAGGTGCGTCACCATCTCTTCACTACTGCGCCGGTGATCAATGAAAACACACTGATGCCGGTTCCTGATAAGTTCCCTGTTAATAACAACGATAGGGGTCTGGCTGCCGTCAATGATGTCATCCAGCTCACTGACCGTCAGGTATTTGGGGTAGATCATGATGGCTTCGCAGCGAAGCTCGAGGAGTAAATCAATCGCGTTGCGCTCATCCTGGGCGCTGTGTTTACCGTCCGCGAGCACGAGTTGCCGGCTGTGGCTCTCACTGCATGTCGCGGCATGGTAAATCATGCTGGAAAAGAACGGACCATTGTAGAGTCCGTTGGTGATGACCAGCCCGACTGAATTGGTTTTACTGTTGGCAAGGTTACGCGCCAGCAGATTTGGCCGATATCCGGTATCAGCAACGGCCTGCATAATTCTGGCCTTTACCTCTTCCCGCACGAACACCTTACCATTCAGCGCGCGCGATACTGTCGCCTTCGACACGCCCGCCAGTCTGGCGACATCCAGTATCGTTACCATATTCAGACCTCAATCAAAGGGTGGCTCACAACACAGCATGCCTGCCCACCGGCAGACCTGATGCGTAAATACACGGCGAAAGATTTTCTCGTGAAGCCCGCCACTTCCAGCGGCGAGACTTCATGACACCATGACGTGTGCCCGTGTCTCTTTATGCCAGAGACATCAATGGCGACCCCATACCGATTGCGCCCTGAAGCTGATGCTTCGTCAGCGTAAAGTCTTCACTGTTCACCACCAGAACCGGGGTGGTCAGGTCGTACCCTTCGCGCTCAATACTGGCTTTATCGAATTCAAGAAGCGGCGTGCCTGCTTTAACCACATCCCCTTCTTTCACCAGTGGACGGAAATGCTGTCCCTGCAAGTTGACGGTATTTAACCCGACATGGATCAATAACTCAGCGCCATTATCGCACAATAACCCAATGGCATGATGTGAATCGATAAGCGTTGCGACCGTGGCGTCACAGGGTGCCACTACCCGCCCTTCCAGGGGCTTGATGGCGATACCATCACCCAGCGCTTTCCCGGCAAAAGCCTCATCCGCAACGCTCTCCAGCGCAATCACTTCCCCTTTCAGCGGGCTGAGCATCTCAACGGCGCTCACCGCTGCTGCATTCGGCGTTGCCTGCGCTTTTACCGGCTCAGTCGGTTTGGTTTCCTCTTCGTTTGCCGGATCTTCAAAGCCCACAAACTGCACCATCACGATGGTCAGCACGATCGCCGTACCAGCGCCCACCAGCTCACCAATAAAGGACATCGGCGCATCCGGGCTAATTGCATTGACCAGCGTGAACAGGCCCGGCAGCGCGGCATAAGCATAGTAGAGGCTACCGAACAGGCTCGCCACCACCGCACCGATAGCGCCACCAATACAGCCACAGATAAATGGCTTTTTAAAACGCAGGGTCACGCCGTAAATCGCCGGTTCGGTGATACCAAAAATCGCCGTAATACCGGCAGACATGGAGGTCGCTTTCAGTTGGGTATTCCGGGTTTTCAGGAAGACACCAAATACCGCCGCCATCTGGCCGATAACCGCAATGGTCTGGTAGGCCTGGAAGGAGTCGTAACCCTGGGTATCAAAGTTCGCCATGATCACCGGGGTAATGCCCCAGTGCACACCAAAGATGACGATTATTTGCCACACACCACCGATAACCGCAGCCGCCACCGCAGGCGCGGCCTGGAACAGCGCGTTATAGCCGTTAGCAACGCCCATTGCCGCCCAGGTGGTGATAGGACCAATGACGATGAGGGTCAGCGGCACAATCACTACGAAGCAGACCAGGGGTGTAAAGAGCGGGCTCACCACTTCCGGCATCAACTTTTCGACCCGACGCTCAAACCAGGAGAGTGCCCATACCAGGAACAGTGGCGGTAAAACGGACGAGGTGTAGACCGTTTTCGACAGCGGGAAGAAGAGGAAATTGATGCTTTCGCCGCCTGCAATACGCCCTGCCAGCGCCGCCCAGTCCGGGCTAATCAACGCACAGCAGCAGAGTACGGCAATAAACGGATTGCACTTGAAGTGACGTGCCGCCGTGATGGCAATAAACACCGGCAGGAAGGCGAATGGCGTCCAGGACATAAAGTTCAGCACTGCGAAGGTGCCGGTGGTTTTGATGTCGGCATCAATCAGGCCGAGGACAATCAGCAGCCCCTGCAAAATCCCCGCAGCCGCCAGAATGTAAACAATCGGCGCAAAGACGGCAGACATGGTGGCGATCACCGCATCCAGCCAGCGCGTTTTTTTCTGCGCGACCGATGCGGAGCCGGTCTCTTTAACTAATCCTGACATGGCGTTAAACACATCAGCCACATGCGTTCCGATCACAACCTGAAATTGTCCACCGCTTTCCACCACCGCAATCACCCCTGGCAAACTCTGCACCTGACGTTTTGCATCAGTGGGCGTGTCATTCAGTACCAAACGTAAGCGGGTGGCGCAGCGAGAAAAGCTATTGATGTTTTCTTCGCCCCCAACCTCCCGCAGGATGTCGCTAGCTAACTTGTTGTAATCCCGGATAACAGCCATGTTTTATCTACCTTTTTTTATCGGAAGTGCGTCATGTAACTGAGTGAAACCGGTTTCATGCTAACCTGGTCAATTGTCCATGCAACCGGTTTCATGGAAATATGAGAGGTAAATCACTTCACGTGGTGAATATGTTATGAGCAAAAAAGGGAGAGTGTGAGCGAGTACGGACGCTCCCCTCGCCCCTACGGGCAGAGGGTCAGGGTGAGGGGGAATTGTATGTGGGCACGAACCATTCCCTCGCCCCTTCGGGGAGAGGGTCAGGGTGAGGGGAATTGTACGCGGGCACGGACGGTCCCCTCGCCCCTTCGGGGAGAGGGTCAGGGTGAGGGGGAATTGTATGTGGGCACGGACGGTCCCCTCGCCCCTCTGGGGAGAGGGTCAGGGTGAGGGGGAATTGTATGTGGGCACGGACGGTCCCCTCGCCCCTCTGGGGAGAGGGTCAGGGTGAGGGGGAATTGTATGTGGGCACGGACGGTCCCCTCGCCCCTCTGGGGAGAGGGTCAGGGTGAGGGGAGAATTCCGCACGGATGCGAAAGGGATTATTCAGGTTACATGGACTCGTCCCATGCAGGCTACGTGGAATGGTTCCGTTCACCCTGAGTGCATTCTCCCTCTGAAGCCACCGCACCCGTGAACGTGCAAGGGAGGCTCGCCGCCGCCTCCCTTGCCACCCAGGCTCCCGGCGAGGAAAATCGCCGCTGCGCGGTCCGTTCGTCTTATGCCGCCGTGCTGTCGGGTCGGGGACCAGCCTGCATCCCTGCAGGCTATCCCCTCCGCCCGCGTCCCTGCGGGCGGTCCCGGCCCGTCGTCAACGCCTCACCGATTTTCAGCCGGACCGTAAGCCCCCGCTGCATGTCACTGCGTTTCAACAGACACCGCATCGCTTTAATGACTTACAGACAGTGAAAATAGCCAGGTGTGGCGGGTCCGGCTGAAAAGTACCGACGCGTTTTCGCGGGGCCGCCCCCCCCGTTGCACGCCAGGAGTTTCAGATAAAAAGCCTTTGCTGTTAAAAGCCAAAAACCGCGCGGTGGGTAAGGTGTGGGGAGTCCGGCTGGAAACTGCCGACGCGTTTTCGCAGGGCCGGGGCGACGCGCAGGGAGGCGCGGCGAGGGCGCGCGTTGCAGGGACGCTGCATCGCGCCCGGTCCCGGACAGCCCGGAGAAATAAGCGGAGGGTCACCGCGAAGCGGCAGTTTTCGTGCCGGGAGCCGGGATTGTTAAGGGCGTGGCGGAGAACGCCCTTAACACGTTCACGGGTGAAGGTGTTTCATGGAAGCGCGGCACATGAGGTGAACGGAACGATTCCACCGGAGGTAAGCAGAACCCTTTGAGCCAGCCGCACGCTCTTCCCCTCACCCCGACCCTCTCCCCAAAGGGGCGAGGGGGAAAGGCGTGCCCGGTTTAGCATGTGAGATGAACGGAACCCTTCCAGCCAGTCACCCACTGTTCCCCCTCACCCGACCCTCTCCCCAAAGGTACGAGGGAGAAAAGCGTGCCCGGTGGCCCATGAGGCAAACAGCCCCCTTAACGTATTTCTTTCACGAATACTAACGCACTGTAACCTGTCGCCTGTATTATGATTTCAACCATACCCGCGCTCACTGGCACATGCTAATCTGCCCGCGCTCGCAGATAACTTTTTACGCAGCTACGACGATGAGCGTATTTCAGATTTACAAATCACAACTACCATTAACTGAATCACTTAAGCGCCTTAGCGAAACGCCATGAACAGACCCATCAAACGGCTTGAGATCATTAAATACGCGATAGAACTGGAAGATGACGGCATCATCCTCAGCCAGCTTCCGCTGTTAAAAACCGAAGCGACGGACGGTGAACTGGCGTACATCGTATGGGCGCTTGAGGAGAAAAACTACAGCGACGCCCTGCGCGCCATCACGCACTGGCTGCAAAATCAGCGCTCGGTAGTACAGTGGCAGGATCCTCAGGTCGCAGCCAGCAAGCTGGAGCTAAAGGCACTGGAAGAACAGCTTCGCGAGCTTATCGATAAACGCAATGCGCGCATTCAGCTACTGGATGATTTCAACGACCTTTACCTCACGCGTCTCGGGCCGCTAATGTCACAAATCCTGCGTCTGCGTAAGATCCTGGCCGAGGCGACCCTGCGCCGACAGGAGGCGGAGGCCCGCCAGCGCGAAGACGACTACCTTCGCTGCCAGCAGTACCTGGCGCAAGCGGTAGAGGTGCTGGTCACGCTCACGCGTCGCTGGCAGAGTTTCCCGCCGCAATCCGCGCAGGCTGCCGAAGCCCGAAAACATCTCCAGCAGCAAAACGCGTTAATCAGCGCTCTGCTGGCAGAAGCGCAGGAACTGGAGCAGGGCCTCACACGCGAAGACGAACCTGCCCGCCAGGCACGCGATGACGCACGTCAGGAGTATGAGGAGTATCAGGAGCAGCAGCACGATGCAGAAAAACGCTTTGGCTTTGAGCAAAAAATGTCGCCAGATGAACGCTCAGAGCTGAAACGCCTGTGGCGCCAGGCCAGCAAACTGTGCCACCCGGATCTGGTGGACGAGGGCTTCAAAGACGAAGCGCATGGCATGATGGTGGAGCTGAATCAGGCCCGTCAGCGTGGCGATCTGGCCGCCATCCGATCCCTCCTTACCCGCTTACAAAAAGGGCTGGAGCCGTTAATGGCAAGCGATCGTCTGAATGATTTGCAGCGCCTGCGTCAACGCATCATTGAGGTCAAACAGCATATTGCCGGCCTTATTGAAGAGCTCAATACCCTTGAAAAAGAGGAGTCCTGGCAACTGGTTTCAACGCTTACCGACCAGGAGAGCTACTTCCGCCAGCAGGAGAAGGCGCTGGGAGAGATTCGTCAGACGCTTGAACAGCAGGTGAACGACGCCGAGTACGAAGAGGTCGCGTAACCGCAACGCCCGGCAGGTAATGCGCTACCGGGCACCTTTCCTTTATTTCTTGTGCCAGTACGCCTGGCCGCGCAGCAGATTCTGGTCGAGGTTTTTGCTCACTGCTAAATCCAGCAGTGACTTCACCACCGTGCCTTCACCGGTCAGCCAGAGGAAATATTCCCTCTCCGGCACCACTGCCGCTGCCAGCTTCTCCGCGGCCACGTTCGAACCATGACCTGTCACCCACTCAATGTTGTAATGACTCAGGTGGGCCAGATAATCCTTGTAAGACGCCTCGGCGATGGTCACCACAGCCTTCACTTCCGGGCGTACCGCCAGTTTATCCAGCGCTTCCAGGCGGCGGCGCAGCGCCGGCATCCCGGACTCATCACACACATAAAATTGCCAGGCATAATCTTCCGGCACCACCAGCGAACCGCGCGGGCCTCCGATGGTCAGCGAATCACCCGCTTGCGCCGTCATCGCCCAGCCGCTTGCTACACCGCCCTCATGGATAAAGAAATCAAATGCCAGTTCATGCTGACGTGCATCGTACAGCGGCGTGTAATCGCGTGATGCCGGACGCGGCCCCTCGCCCCAGACAATGCCCTCATCCGTCACCTGCGGCGGGGTAAAGGGCGTGCCAGGCTGCGGAAAAAATATTTTGCTGTGGTCGTCAAACCCACCTGAAGTGAAGCCTTCAAGCGCTTCGCCGCCCAGGACAATGCGCTGGAAACCCGCGCTGATACGCTCGACGCGCAGTACGGTCAGCTCGCGAAAACGCAGCTCATTACGCACACGCTCTGGATAACGATGGTGTTGGATAGTCATAATCGGCCTTCGTGAAATGTAATACGATATATCTAAATTCAGATTAAATGATAATGATTGTTGTTTAACAAGAAGACAAGATCTTTTTTAGATAGCCAGAAGCAAAAGCGCACGGGATGCCAAAATGCAAATAAAATATCAATAAAAACAATATAATATAAAAAACACCATCTTTGCCATTGCCTGTTTTAAAAATTTAGATATAAATTAGATATATCAAATTACAGGAGGCAACCATGCGACACTCTCATTCAGCCCCAGGCTGTAATCATCACGATGCGGAACACGAACACGGCGAACATCGCCACGGACGCGGTGGCGGTAGCGGACGTCGTCAGCGCTTCTTCGGCCACGGTGAACTGCGGCTGGTGATCCTCGACATTCTCACCCGCAACGCCAGCCACGGTTACGAACTGATCAAAGAGATTGAAACCCTGACCCAGGGCAATTACACCCCAAGTCCGGGCGTGATTTACCCGACGCTCGATCTGTTACAGGATCAGCAGTTGATTTCGATTAGCGACGAAGATAGCGGGCGCAGGAAAATTGCCATCACGGAGCAGGGCCAGGCCTGGATGGAGGAGAACAAAGCGCATCTGGAGCATATTCAGGCGCGCATCAAAGCCCGCAGTGTGGGCTGCCAGCTACGCAAGGATCCGCAGATGAAACGGGCGCTGGAGAATTTCAAAGCCGTACTGAATCTGAAGGTTAATCAGGAAGATATCAGTGCCGCGCAGCTCAAACAGATTGTTGGCGTTATCGACCGCGCGGCGCTGGAGATTTCACAACTGGATTAGGCTGGCTGCCCACCGTTACTGAGGCGGAAGACCTGTACGAGACCCAGCAGATGTTCCGCCTGCTCATTCAGGGAGGCCGCTGCCGCAACGGACTCTTCCACCAGGCTGGAGTTTTGCTGCGTAGTGGAGTCTATCAGACCAATGGCGCTGTTAATCTGCGAGATACCGTCCGTCTGCTCGCGGCTCGCCTGACCAATTTCACGCAGGATGACATTCATCTCCTGAACGTTACTCACCATGCCATTGATGAGGTTACCCGCTTTTTCGACCAGCGCCATCCCTTCACGGGTCTGGCTGGTGGAGCTCTCAATCAGCTGACGAATATCGTTTGCCGATGAAGCACTTTTCTGCGCCAGCTGGCGCACTTCCCCGGCCACCACGGCAAAGCCACGCCCATGTTCACCGGCTCGCGCTGCTTCCACCGCCGCGTTGAGCGCCAGGATGTTGGTCTGGAAAGCAATGGCATCGATCAGGTTGATGATGTCGGACATCCGGTTAGAGGTCTCATTGATCACCCGCATTTTTTCGGTAACCTGCCTCATCATCTCACCATTATTTTTCACCACGGTGGCGGCATCCGCAGAGAGGGTGGTCGCCTCGTGGGTATGCTCGGCGGTGTTTTTCACCGTCGCGGTAATCTGTTCCATTGATGAGGCCGTTTGTTCAACAGAACTTGCTTGCTCTTCGGTGCGCGCGGCCAGATCCTGATTACCGGCAACAATCTGTGCCGCCGCGCTGGAGATATTCTGCGAACCAAACTGCACTTCCTGCACGATATCCACCAGTTTGATCTTCATCTCCATCAGTGAACGCAGCAGTACGCCAGTCTCATCACGAGAGTGGGAGTGAATAGAGCCTGTCAGATCGCCACCGGCAATGGCACCAGCAAACGCAACGGCTTCCCCCAGCGGACGGGTGATCATTCGCATGATATACCAGCCCATCAGGCTGCCAATGCCGATGCTGAACACCGCCAGCAGTATCAGCAGTAAGCGGTTAGTGGTGAAATCTCCGTTTACCTGCACGCCCGCCGCACGCATGTGCGCATCCTGAATCGCAATCAAAGAGAGGACGTTCTCTTTGTAGGCTTTCTGGATAGGCACCATATTGGTCATCATTTCGTTGACGGCCGCGGCCCGATCGTTATTTTTAATGGCCTCAAGAATGCGGAAACGGGAATTAAGGTATTGCTGGCGGACCTCTTTGATCCCCGCAAGAATGTTCTGTGATTCCTGATCGGGCAGGTTTTTGCTGAGGTCTTCGAGGAGGAGAGTAATGCGGGCGCTAATATCATTAAGCTGCTTCTGGGATGCGTCACGCCATTTTCCATCAGTATCCAGTAGCATCATCTGTTGGGTGCTGACAAAGGTCTGAAACTGATCGATAAGCTGATTCGCTTTCACCGTGGTCGGATAATCGCGGTGAACAATATTTTGCATTCCGTTATTTGCGCGATTCAGGCTGAAAAGCGAAAGACAAGAACTGGCTATCATTAAGACGATAAAGAATCCGAACGCCAAAAATAATTTGGTGCCAATTTTTACATCATGTAAAAACATATATTCCCCATGTATCTGATTATAGTACTAATAAAAAAGCACGCCCACACAAGGCGTTAGATGCAGAGATGCAATGGAGCTGATTAAAATATCGTCTCCATTGCTGGTTATCGGTAACGTTGGAAGTAACTTTATGAGTTTGATCGTTTTTTTATTTTAGCATTTATTATTCTGATAGTTACAAACGATCAATTTAGTGCTATTGATCGTTATATTCTCCGACAGCAAAGTTGCGCAACAAATATTATTATCGCTTAACTTTATTTAATTAATAATTAAAACTATTAATAGCAGGGATATTAACTGGCGAGAAATTGATCGGTATTTAATATAATTGCAACAATTAAAGCGGAATTAACTTACAAAATAAAATCAATTTAAATCAATGGAAATCGTAAGGTTATTTTCCCCTTCCGACGGTGGTGAAAGGGGAATAAAGCGATTAATGCAAGACCGAGACGGCATCCTGCAAACGGCCAGCGCGATGCTTCACCATTGCCGATACGCTGGCACTCTCCTCAACCAGACCCGCGTTTTTCTGGGTGATAGCTTCCAGTTCCGCCACCGCACGGGTTAACTCCGTCAGCCCCTGCGCCTGTTCGGATGTAGAGTGGCTGATCTGGCCGATAAGAGAGGTGACATTTTGCACCTGCGTAACAATATCATCCATCGTGCGCCCTGCCGCATGAACCTGATCGTAGCCCGACTGCACTTTACTGGCGCTGGCATCAATCAGCTTACGGATGTCATTGGCGGCGCTGGCACTGCGGCTTGCCAGATGGCGTACCTCCCCTGCCACTACCGCAAAGCCTTTACCCTGCTCCCCCGCTCTCGCCGCTTCAACCGCCGCATTGAGCGCCAGAATATTGGTCTGGAAGGCAATATCATTAATCAGTGTGGTTATCGAGCCGATGCGCTGGGTACTGTCGGCAATCTCATCCATCGTCTTCACCACGGTTTCCATGGCATCACCGCCCTGCGTGGCTGCGTCGCTGGCCGCGCTGGAAAGCTTGTTTGCGGCTGAGGCCGTCTCTGAATTGTTCTGCACCGAGGCCGCCATCTGGCTCATGGTGGCTACGGTTTGTTGCACGTTGACGACGGTCTGGCGGGTGCGTTCATTCAGCGCATCATTGCCTTTCGCCAGGGTCTCACTACCATTACGTACATTGCTGACCTGGCTGGAAACATCATTAATCAGCCAGCGGCACATTAACCCCAGCTGACCCACCGCACGCAGCGTCAGCCCCAGCTCATCGCTACGGTTAAGGTGCGCTACGCTGTTTTGCTCACCTGTTGCCACGCTTAGCGCCTGGCGAGCGACGCCTTCAACCGGCCGCACAATCTGCCACTCATAACATGCGCATCCCGCCAGCATCACCAGAGTACTCAGCAGCATGGGCGCAACACCACTGTTCATCGCCCACAGCCCTGCCATCTCGACAAGCCACATAAGCGTCACAACGCTTCTCGCCCGCCAGCGCAGCGGTAACGAAGGCAACCGCCCCCACCAGCCACGGCTTACCACCAGGCCTTTATGGATCCGTTTTTTCGCCCGCCCCTGCTGTAGCGCCTTGTAAAGCGGCGTCACGGCGGCAATCTCTTCAGGGGTCGCACGGGTACGAATCGACATGTATCCCGTCACCTTGCCATTGCGCACCATCGGCGCGGCATTGGCGCGTACCCAGTAGTGGTCACCATTCTTGCGACGGTTTTTTACAATCCCACTCCAGGGTTCGCCCTGCTTTAAGGTGAACCACATGTCTGCAAAAGCCGCTTTAGGCATATCAGGGTGGCGCACAAGATTATGCGGCTGGCCAATCAGTTCCGGCAGAGTGAAACCGCTGACCTGGGAGAAGGTATCATTAGCGTGGGTGATGTAGCTTTGCAGGTCGGTTGTCGACATCAGAGTGGTGTCATCGTCAAGGGTGTACTCCCGTTGCGTGACAATTGGAGGAGAAGCCATGTTAGCGTCCTATGCAGGTTATTTAACTGTTAAATTGCAGGCGAATGTTATTTCGGCGCTAACCAATTTATCTTTAGTTGTTAAATTTGATTTAGATCGCAAAACGACACAAAACCGCATTTTTTGTATGTCATATAACCCACTGATTTATATAGTCACCCTTCGAAATCACCCACCATATCTCATCAATCCTGCGCCATTTCGGAGCAATAAATGCACTGTTTTGGCGCAAAAATGCAGCTATTCACTAACAAGCTGTTTACTTTTTCATCTATTTGCCCTGCGCCTGGGTGGTTTTTTTGGGATCTAATTTCGCATAATTCAGCTTCCGCCTGGCGTTTATCCTGATTTCAGGTTGCGGCTTCGATGTGGCGCAATCCCTGCAATACTTTACTCAGTATCATGTGATACGCCCCGCCCAGGAGCTTATTTTGAACAGGTTACCTTCCAGCGCATCGGCATTAGCGTGCAGCGCTCACGCACTGAATCTCATCGAGAAGCGAACGCTTGATCAGGACGAGATGAAGGAGCTGAACCGAGAGGTCAGAGAGTATTTCAAAGAGCATGTGAATCCGGGTTTTCTTGAGTATCGGAAATCTGTCACCGCTGGCGGGGATTACGGAGCCGTAGAATGGCAGGCGGGAAGTCTGAATACGCTTGTCGACACTCAGGGGCAGGAGTTTTTAGATTGCCTGGGTGGATTTGGCATCTTCAATGTGGGGCACCGTAATCCAGTCGTTGTATCCGCCGTACAGAACCAACTCGCAAAACAGCCCCTGCACAGCCAGGAACTTCTCGACCCGTTAAGGGCAATGCTGGCAAAAACACTGGCCGCACTCGCCCCCGGTAAACTGAAATACAGCTTCTTTAGCAACAGTGGCACCGAGTCGGTTGAGGCCGCCTTAAAACTGGCTAAGGCTTACCAGTCACCGCGCGGTAAATTCACCTTTATTGCCACCAGTGGCGCATTCCACGGGAAATCCTTAGGCGCGCTCTCTGCCACGGCGAAATCCACTTTCCGCAAGCCCTTTATGCCGCTGCTACCGGGCTTTCGTCACGTGCCGTTTGGCGACATTGATGCCATGCGCATGCAGCTTAGCGAATGCCACAAAACCGGTGATGATGTTGCGGCGGTGATCCTGGAGCCGATTCAGGGCGAAGGGGGCGTGATCCTGCCACCGCAGGGCTATCTGCCCGCCGTGCGTAAGCTGTGTGATGAGTTTGGCGCGCTGCTGATTTTTGACGAGGTGCAGACCGGCATGGGCCGCACCGGGAGAATGTTTGCCTGCGAGCATGAGAATGTTCAGCCGGACATACTATGCCTTGCCAAAGCACTTGGCGGCGGCGTAATGCCCATTGGGGCGACTATCGCCACCGAAGAGGTATTCTCCGTGCTGTTCGACAATCCTTTCCTGCACACCACGACCTTTGGCGGCAACCCGCTGGCCTGTGCGGCTGCGCTTGCGACCATTAACGTGCTGCTGGAAGAGAACTTACCGGCCCAGGCCGAACAGAAAGGCGACATGCTGCTGGACGGTTTCCGCCTGCTGGCACGTGAATACCCGGACCTGGTGCAGGATGCACGGGGCAAAGGCATGCTGATGGCGATTGAGTTTGTGGATAACGAAATCGGCTACACCTTTGCAAGCGAAATGTTCCGCCAGCGCGTGCTGGTTGCCGGGACGCTTAACAACGCAAAAACCATCCGTATTGAGCCTCCTTTAACGCTGACCATTGAGCAGTGTGAACAGGTACTCAAAGCAGCGCGCACGGCACTTGCGGCGATGCGCGTGGCGGTAGAAGAAGCGTAAATCAACCCTCACCCCTGCCCTCTCCCTAAAAGGGAGAGGGTGAAAATCAAGGCCCCAGCCCGTACTGACCTTTTTCTCTCCATTCGGGCGCAGGCTGCGCTCACCTTCCAGCCAGCTCAGTCGCTCCCCGCCCTTTTGAAGCAGTGTAAACACAGATCGCACGCCCGCCTTCCAGCCAGCTCAGTCGCTCCCTTGCCCTTTTGAGGCAGTGAAAACACAGATCGCACGCTCACCTTCCAGCACGCTCAGTCGCTCCCTTGCCCTTTTGAGGCAGAGAAAACGCAGATCGTACGCTCACCTTCCAGCACGCTCGATCGGTTCCCTCGCCCCTTTGGGGAGAGGGTCAGGGTGAGGGGAACAACCCGCACCACACCCACTACTCCGGCATCAGCCCCACAAACGTTCGCTTCTTACGCGGTTCCGACATCAGTTCCTCCAGCTTTTCCACGCAGGCAAGGTAGTGCGGCGTCTTCTTATGCGCCAGCACCGCCGCCTCATCCTTATAGGCCTCGTAGATAAAAAACCGGGTTTTGACGTCGCTATCCTGCAACACATCAAAACGCAGGTTTCCCGGCTCCTGAATTGCGCCCTCGTGGTTGGCACGAAACACCGTAAGAAACTCATCGATCTTGTCGGGCTTGATGTTGATCTCCACCATAGTTACGTTCATTTCTCTTCTCCCTGTTTCTCTTCCTGCCAGAACTGCCAGGCCTCACGGGCGCTCATATTCTCATGTACTACCTTCTTCACCGCTTTTAGCATGGCAAGCGGCGCACTGGACTGGAAGATATTCCGCCCCATGTCCACGCCGGACGCCCCCTGGTCGATGGCGCGAAAACACATCTCTAACGCCTCAAGCTCCGGCAGCTTTTTACCTCCGGCAATCACAATCGGCACCGGGCAGCTGGCGGTCACTTTTTCAAACCCCTCTTCCACAAAATAGGTTTTGACGAACTGTGCGCCCATCTCGGCAGCAATGCGGCTGGCGAGTGAAAAATAGCGCGCATCCCGCGTCATCTCTTTGCCCACCCCCGTCACTGCCAGGGTCGGCACGCCATAGCGATTACCGGCATCCACCAGTTTGATGATGTTATTGATTGACTGGTGCTCATGCTCGCTGCCGATATAGACCTGGGCTGCCACCGCACATACGTTCAGGCGCAGGGCATCCTCCATCGCCACCGCCACGCACTCATTCGACAGCTCGGTCAGAATTGAGTTGCCGCCTGAGGCCCGCAATACCACCGGTTTATTGGTGGCAGGCGGCACCTGGCTTCTGAGCACGCCACGGGTACACATCAACACATCCGTCTCGCCAAACAGGGGCGCAATGGAGAGGTCAATACGTTCAAGCCCGGTGGTTGGCCCCTGGAAATAGCCGTGGTCAAAGGCCAACATCACCGTGCGGTTACTTTTAGGGTTAAAGATCCTGGCAAGACGCGACTGCATACCCCAGTCCAGCGCCCCGCAGCCTTTCAGCGCAAAAGGCACGTTCTTTTGCGGCCTGTCCAGGCCAAAATCTTTGCCATCTTTAATGTCATCTAAATCCGCCATCATTTCCCCCGTCAGAAGTCGTATTTACCGATATTCTCTTTGGTGAACACCACGCGCTCCGGCAGCAGCACAATGCCATTGCCTTTGGCTTCATACTGATAGCCCTGGACGCTGTTAGGCTCTACTTTCAGCGTGCCGATATCTTTCACCTCAATGCTGTCACCCACGTTCAAATCGCCCTTTTTCAGCAGATGTTCCGCCACGTTTACCGAAATTTTGCCCTGCTGCACCACGTCCCACAGACCAAAGGCTTTCACCGTGCCGCGCTCGACATACGGGCGCATCACGTTCGGCGTACTGAAGCCGACAATCGCCACCCCTTCACGTTTGAGGTTTTCCGCCGCCTGCGCTGCCGCTGGCAGGGCGTTGGCATCCGGGGCGATGACAGCATCCAGATCCGGGTAGGCTTTTAAGATCCCCTCAGCGGTTTGCAGCGATTTTGTCGCATCGTTATAGCCAAACTGGGTGGTGACGATTTGCCACTGCGGATGATCCTTCTCGATTTTGGCTTTCGCCTCTTTCACCCACTGGTTCTGGTCAGTGACGGTCGGGCTTGAATAGAAGAAGGCGACTTTGGCATTGGGTTTGGTTACCTGCTTGCCTGCCATTTCCACCAGCAGGCCGCCCAGTTGTTCCGGGGTGCCCTGGTTGATATAAATGCTGCGGCACTCGGGCTTGGTGTCAGAGTCCCAGGTCAGAATTTTCACCCCGCGCTGCATTGCGCGCTTCAGCGCCGGGCAGAGGCCATCCGGGGAGACCGCCGAGACGATAATCGCCTTGTAGCCCTGGTTCACGAAGTTATTGATGAGCTGTACCTGGCCGGAGACGCTCGGCTCCGTCGGTCCGTCGTAGGTTACGTCGACCCCCAGATCTTTACCTGCCTCTTTCGCGCCGTTGCCGCCGCTGGTAAAGAAACCCACGCCGACCAGCTTAGGAATAAAGGCGATGCGATCCGCTGCCTGCGCCGCTATGACGCTGCCAGCCAGCGCCAGCGCGCTCAGTTGTACTATCAGTTTCATCTTCATGTTGAACTCCGCTTATTAACGCGTTAGAACCCGACGCCATGCCATACGTAGCCACTCCCTGTGCAGGCTTAGCGAACGCCCCATCACCACCACCACTAATAGCGCACCCGACAACGCGCTCGACACCTGGTTGGGGATGCCGACCATCTGTAACCCCTGCTGTAAGTACCCCACCAGCAACGCTGCCAGCGCAGTACCCAACACCGAACCCGAGCCGCCATAAATATTGGCGCCGCCCAGAACTGCGGCGGTAAGCGCGGGCATTAATAAATCACGTCCAAGATCCGAACGCGCCGAACCGAAATAGGAGACCAGCACCACGGCAGCAATGGCCGATGCCAGCCCCACCAGGCCATAGAGCGCATAGGGCATGCCATTGACCGGGAGGGCGGCATAGCGCGCCGCACGTGGGTTTTGTCCGAGTAAAAAGAGGTGGCGACCAAAGCGCCCCCGGTGGGTCAGCAGCCAGAAACAGAAGGTGATCGCCGCAAACAGCACCAGCGGGATGGGTAACCCCAGCACCGTCAGGTTGGCAAAAGCGGTGAAGCTGTCGGGAAAACCGCTGATGCCTTCATAACCGGTTGCCCCCGCCATGCCGGAGAGGAGCAGCGCCCCGCCGCCGTAGAGATAGAGCGTGCCGAGGGTAATCACCAGCGGGCTAATGCCGGTGTAATGAATCAACGCGGCGTTCACCACGCCACACATCACTCCGAGCAGCAAGGTGAGCACAATAGCGAGACTCATGGGCCATCCCGCCTGCATCATCACCCCCAGCGCGATGGCGCACAGGCCGATGGTCGAGCCGAGCGAAATATCAATGCCGCCGCTGATGATAACGAGCGTCAACGGCAGGGCCACAATGCCAATGCAGATAAAGTCGCTGGTGCTGAACAGCAGCATATTGACGTCCAGCATGCGCGGATTGAGCGCACCAAAGAAGAGGATCTCCAGCACCAGTATCAGCAGCAGCGCGCTTTCCCAGTTGAGCTTCATTTACGCCACCTCTTTGTTTTTACGTTTCGGAAAGCGGGCAACGTTTTTACCCCTCTTATTACCGGGCATAAAACGGCTGTACTTCAGCGCACGCTGATGACGAGCCAGCGCCTGGCGCAGGCGGCCATCGAGTACCAGCACACCCAGCAGCACCAGGCCTGCAATAAAGTCGTTCCACCAGGCCGGTAGCCTGAACAGCACCAGCACGGTGTCGATTTGAGTGAGGAAGAAGGCACCGAGAAACGCACCAACCAGCGTGCCCGTACCGCCCAGTAGAGAAATCCCGCCGAGCACGCAGGCGGCAATGGCCTTCATCTCAAGGCCGCTGCCGGTCTGGTTCGGCACAAAACCAATCTGCGAGGCAAACACTATTCCGGCACACGCCGCCAGCACGCCGTTTAAGGTAAACGCGGTCATACGGGTACGGTTCACCGCTACCCCCAACTGGCGCGCGGCGGCAAGGTTATCCCCCACGGCATAAAAGTCGCGGCCAAACGCCGTGCGCGCGAGCACCCAGGTTCCTGCGCCCAAAAGCATCAGCACCAGCCATCCGAGCGGCGACACGCCGGTCACGCCCGCTGCTGACAGTGCCTTGAGACTGGCGGGCAGTCCTTCTATCCATTTACCTTCTGTCCAGAGCAGCATGGCACCGCGATAGAGCCCAAGCGTGCCGAGGGTTGCCACGATCGCCGGGATCTTAAGCCCCACCACCAGCAGGCCGTTGAAAGCGCCTGCCAGCGCACCGATCGCCAGCGAAAAGAGGATCGCCACCGGCAGGCTATAGCCGCTATTGAGCGCGACCCCGACGGCAATGGCACACAGGCCCACCGTCGATCCGACCGAAACATCAATATTGCGGGTCAGCATCACCAGCGCCGCACCGAGAGCCAACAGCATCAGGATCTGACTGCTGGCGAAGATCATGCCGACGGTTTGCAGGCTGAAGAACGCAGGGTTAAGCGCCACCAGCACAATAAAGAGCGCGAGGATCGCCAGAAAGGCGCTCAGCTCGCGGTTTTTGAGTAAGGTTTTCATGCGTGCCCTCCGCCAAATGCCAGCGTCATCATCCGATCCACACTGACCGCATGGCGTGAAAGCTCACCGCTGAGCCGCCCCTGATGCATCACCAGCACCCTGTCTGCAAGGCCTGGGAACTCATCGAGATCGCTTGAGATCATCAGTACCGCCACGTTTTGCGCCGCCACGCTTTTGATAAGCTGGTAGATATCCGCCCTTGCCGCCACGTCCACGCCGCGCGTTGGTTCATCGACGATCAACAGCAGCGGGTTGGCCTCCATGCAGCGCGCCAGCAGCACTTTCTGCTGATTGCCGCCGGACAGGGTGCGCACGATCTGATCTGCATTGTTAAGTTTGATGCCGAGCGCCCGGTGATAACGTTCCACCACTGCCGCTTCACGCTTACGCTGCTGCCACAAAGAAGGTTCGTTGAGCGTAACCGTGTTCCAGCGCACCGGCGCGTCCAGAAACAGCCCGGAGACCTGGCGATCCTCCGGCAGATAAACCAGACCGCGATCCAGCCTTGCCCGAATCGGATCGGCGTTAATAACACGGTTTTCCAGCCAGATACGCCCCGCGCGCACCGGGCGCAGGCCATACAGGGTTTCGGCAAACTCGGTGCGCCCGGAACCGACCAGACCCGCCAGGCCGACGATCTCCCCGGCGTGGATCTCAAGGCTTAAATCGATAAAGCCCTCGCCGGTCAGCTCTTCAACGCGCAATACCGGAAAATCCTGCGGCTGGGTACGACGGTTGCCCGGCAGCGACAGCCACAGTTTTTGCGTGTCGCTCAGGCCCCGCTCGCGGCTGACGGGCGTCATGGCACTAATCAACGCATTGTCATCCAGCTCCCCGATGGCAGCGCTGAGCACAACGGCACCGTCACGCATGACCGAAACATGGCTGGCGAGGGCGCGGATTTCCGGCAGTTTATGGGAAATAAAGACAATGCCGACCCCCAGTTCCTGTAGTGCCCGAATCTGGCGGAACAGACGCTCGGTTTCGCCAGGGGTGAGCGAAGCCGTTGGCTCGTCGAGGATCAGGATTTTCGCGTCGCGCATCAGTCCACGCAGGATCTCCACCATCTGTTGATCCGCCACTTCCAGAGTGCTGGCGGCGGCCTGCAGATTAAGCTGGCAGTTAAGCTGTTGCAGTTTTTCCGCAAGCAGCGCCTCCTGGGCGCTATTACGCGGCAGGCGAAACAGAATGTTCTCCCGCACGGTCAGGTTCGGAAACAGCATCGGCTCCTGTGGCACCAGGTAGATGCCAAGCTGATGTGCCTGATTCGGCTTCAGGCGCGTAAACGCCCTGCCGCAAATAAAAAGTTCGCCGCTGTCAGGGGTTTCCACCCCGGCGATGATTTTCATCAGTGTGGATTTACCGGCACCGTTACCGCCCATCAGCGCGTGCACCTGGCCTGAACAAAGGGTGAAATCAATGGCTTTCAGGACGCTTACGCCTGAGAACTGCTTACTGATGCCCCGTGCGTCAATCAGTGGATTCATGCTCGCTCCGCTATTGAACAAATGATTTTTTGATTCAATAATGTTCAAAAGCGTAGACGGTGAACTATATTTACAACCGTGCAGTGATCACACTTTTATGCATTTGGATCATCACAAATCCAAGGGCTTCAGCAAAAGATCGGTTTTGCCGGGCGGCTCACATTTTCACCGCCAGCAAGTACGAACATATGATCTAAATTTTTATAAGAGTTCATCTATGAGCGAAAAAAAAGCACTGGAAGAGGGACGTTTTGCCGGGCTGGCGCTGGCAGAAGAAGAACTGGTGGCGCGCGTGGCCTGGTGCTATTACCACGATGGCCTGACGCAAAACGATATTGGTGAGCGGCTTGGCCTGCCACGCCTGAAGATCTCCCGTCTGCTGGAGAAAGGACGTCAGTCAGGGGTTATCCGGGTACAGATAAACTCCCGCTATGAGGGCTGCCTGTCGCTGGAGACAGAGCTGCAACGGGTCTTTGGTTTGCGGGTAGCCCGTGTGCTGCCAGCGCTTAACACGCCGCCGATGAACACCCGTCTGGGCGTGGGCGCGGCGCAGACCCTGATGGGGGTGCTGGAACCGGGCCAGCTGCTGGCGGTGGGGTTTGGCGAGGCGACGATGAGCTGCATTCAGCACCTGAGCGGCTTTATCGGCTCGCAACAGATCCGCCTTGTGACCCTATCCGGTGGCGTTGGCCCCTATATGACCGGCATTGGCCAGCTGGATGCGGCCTGTAGCATCAGCATGATCCCCGCGCCGCTACGGGTGTCATCCCCGGAAGTCGCAGAGATCCTGAAAAAGGAATCCAGCGTGCGGGATGTGATCCTGGCGGCGACAGCCGCAGATGTTGCGGTGGTCGGTATCGGGTCGGTGAATCAAAAGCGCGATGCCACTATTTTGCGATCCGGCTATATCAGCGAAGGCGAACAGTTGATGTTTGCCCGTAAAGGAGCAGTTGGCGACATCCTTGGCTACTTCCTGCAGGCCAACGGCGAGCGGGTGGAAGGTCTGGAGATCCACCGGGAACTGCTCGGCGTGACCCTTGATGAGCTGGCGCAACTGCCCACCATCGTAGGCGTCGCCGGAGGGACGGAAAAAGCAGACGCGATTTATGCCGCACTCAAAGGTTGCCGTATTAACGGCCTGGTGACGGAAGAGACGACAGCACGCGCGGTTCTGGCGCTGGCGCAATAATGCGCCTCTGGCCTTGCCGCGTGGACAACAGCGAGGCAAGCCCATGAGTTACCTTTTAGCGTTAGATGCAGGGACAGGCAGCATTCGTGCAGTGATCTTCGACTTATCCGGGCGGCAAATCGCCGTCGGCCAGGCGGAATGGAAACACCTCAGCGTGGAAAATGTCCCCGGCTCAATGGAATTTGACCTCGATACTAACTGGCAGCTGGCCTGCCAGTGCATTCGACAGGCGCTGACCGGCGCCGGGCTCGGCGGTGCTGACATTAAATCTGTCGCCTGCTGCTCCATGCGCGAGGGGATCGTGCTTTACGATCGCAACGGTGAGGCTATCTGGGCCTGCGCGAACGTGGATGCCCGCGCAAGTCGCGAAGTCGCCGAGCTTAAAGAGATCCATGACGACCAGTTTGAAGCGGAAGTCTATGCCGTTTCCGGTCAGACCCTGGCACTGAGCGCCATGCCCCGCCTGCTGTGGCTGGCCCATCATCGTCCTGACATTTACCGCAACGCCGCAACGATAACCATGATAAGCGACTGGCTTGCCGCCCGGCTCTCCGGCTGGCTGGCGGTCGATCCTTCCAACGCAGGCACTACCGGTATGCTCGATCTCTTTACCCGCGACTGGCGACCCTCCCTGCTGGATATGGCCGGGCTGCGCGCGGATATGCTCTCGCCGGTGAAAGAGACCGGCAGCGTGCTGGGCGAGGTCACTCAACAAGCAGCACAGGAGAGCGGCCTGCGTGAAGGCACCCCTGTGGTGATGGGCGGCGGCGATGTGCAGTTGGGCTGCCTGGGACTGGGTGTGGTGCGAGCGGGACAAACGGCGGTGCTGGGCGGCACCTTCTGGCAACAGGTGGTCAACCTGCCGCAGGTGCGTACTGATCCTGAGATGAACATTCGCGTGAATCCGCATGTGATTCCAGGCATGGCGCAGGCCGAGTCCATCAGCTTCTTTACCGGCCTGACCATGCGCTGGTTTCGCGACGCCTTTTGTGCGGAAGAAAAACTGATTGCCGAGCGGATGGGGATGGATGCCTACTCCCTGCTTGAAGAGATGGCAGGTCGCGTGCCCGCAGGCTCGCACGGCGTGATGCCAATTTTCTCGGACGCGATGCACTTCAAGCAGTGGTATCACGCGGCGCCGTCGTTTATTAACCTCTCCATCGACCCGGAAAAGTGCAACAAAGCGACGCTGTTCCGTGCGCTGGAGGAGAATGCCGCCATTGTTTCCGCCTGCAATCTGGCGCAGATCTCGCGCTTCTCAGGGGTGACTTTCGACAGCCTGGTGTTTGCCGGTGGCGGCGCAAAAGGGGCGCTGTGGAGCCAGATCCTCAGTGACGTGACCGGGCTGCCGGTACGTGTGCCCGAGGTAAAAGAGGCGACAGCGCTGGGCTGTGCAATTGCAGCCGGCGTCGGTGCCGGGTTGTATGACGATATGGCAGCAACCGGCGAAAGGCTGGTGAAATGGAACCGGGAGTTTACGCCTAACCCAGCACACCGGGAGCTTTATGACGGCATGATGCAAAAATGGCAGGCGGTCTACGCCGATCAGCTTGGTCTGGTAGACAGCGGCCTGACGACCTCGATGTGGCAGGCGCCGGGGCTGATACGTTCCCCCTCACCCCGACCCTCTCCCTGAGGGAGAGGGAGAAAAGAGAGCCGCCGGTTCGCTCGATCAGTCCCCTCCCCCCGTGGCAGAGGGCCAGGGTGAGGGCATCAGGCCGCACTTAACCGTTCCCTCTCCCCGTGGCAGAGGGCCAGGGTGAGGCCATCAGGCCGCACTTAACAGTTCCCTCCCCCTGTGGCAGAGGGCCAGGGTGAGGGCATCAGGCCGCACTTAACAGTTCCCTCTCCCCGTGGCAGAGGGCCAGGGTGAGGGCATCAGGCCGCACTTAACAGTCCCCTCACCCCGTGGCAGAGGGCCAGGGTGAGGGCATCAGGCCGCACTTAACCGTTCCCTCTCCCCGTGGCAAAGGGCCAGGGTGAGGGCATCAGGCCGCACTTAACCGTTCCCTCCCCCCGTGGCAGAGGGCCAGGGTGAGGGCATCAGGCCGCACTTAACCGTTCCCTCTCCCCGTGGCAGAGGGCCAGGGTGAGGGTATCAGGCCGCACTTAACCGTTCCCTCACCCCGTGGCAGAGGGAGAATGAGTCCCCTCCCCCCGTGGCAAAGGGCCAGGGTGAGGGTATCAGGCCGCACTTAACAGTCCCCTCACCCCGTGGCAGAGGGAGAATGAGTCCCCTCCCCCCGTGGCAAAGGGCCAGGGTGAGGGTAGCAGGCCGCACTTAACAGTCCCCTCGCCCCTTTGGGGAGAGGGTTAGGGTGAGGGGACCAGGCCGCACCATTCTTTGAATCGCATCACAATCACCACATTCCCGTTTTCCACTTTCCTCTGCACCAGCTAAATTACAACTCATCCGACCACATAACAATAATTTTACATTGGAAGCCTTATGAGCCATTACCCGTCGCTATTTTCCCCGCTTGAGCTGGGGTTCACCACCCTAAAAAACCGCGTGTTAATGGGGTCGATGCACACCGGACTGGAAGAACACCCGGACGGTGCAAAACGGCTGGCGGCCTTTTATGCCGAGCGCGCGCGCCACGGTGTGGCTCTCATTGTCACCGGTGGCGTGGCCCCGTCTCTTTCCGGCGTTACTATGCAGGGCGGCGCGGTACTCAACGACGAAAATCAGCTTCCTCATCACCGACTGATTACCGATGCGGTGCATCAGGAGGGGGGCAAAATCGCACTGCAAATTTTGCACACCGGACGCTACAGCTACCAGCCTGCGCTGGTGGCCCCGTCGGCCATTCAGGCACCGATTAACCGCTTTACCCCCCATGAGCTGACTCATGATGAGATCCTGGCCCTCATTAACGATTTTGCCCGTTGTGCTGAACTGGCGCAGTTAGCGGGTTATGACGGTGTGGAAGTGATGGGATCCGAGGGCTACCTGATTAATGAATTCCTCGCCGCACGCACTAACCACCGGGAAGACGAATGGGGCGGCGATTATGCCCGTCGTATGCGCTTTGCCATAGAGGTGGTACGGGCGGTACGCGAACGGGTGGGTGCGCATTTTATTATTATTTACCGCCTGTCGATGCTGGACCTGGTGGAAGGGGGTGGCGTCTTTGAAGAGACCGTGCAACTGGCCAACGCCATCGAAACCGCTGGTGCTACCCTCATCAATACCGGCATTGGCTGGCATGAAGCGCGTGTTCCCACCATCGCTACCGCCGTGCCGCGGGCGGCCTTCAGCTGGGTGACCCGCAAGCTCAAAGGCAAAGTGAAGGTGCCGCTTATCACCACCAACCGCATTAACGATCCGCAGGTGGCGGAGGATCTGCTGGCACGCGGTGATGCGGATATGGTGTCTATGGCACGCCCGTTCCTGGCCGATGCGGAGATCCTCTCTAAAGCACAAAGCGGGCGAGCGGATGAGATCAACACCTGCATCGGTTGTAACCAGGCCTGCCTTGATCAGATCTTCGTCGGCAAAATCACCTCCTGCCTGGTGAACCCACGCGCCTGCCACGAAACTAAAATGCCGGTTATCCCTGTCACGCAGATGAAAAAGCTCGCGGTGATCGGGGCTGGCCCGGCGGGACTGGCCTTTGCGGTAAATGCCGCGCTGCGCGGACACCGCGTGACGCTGTTTGACGCGGCTGCCGGGATCGGCGGGCAATTTAACATCGCTAAGCAGATCCCCGGTAAGGAGGAGTTCTACGAAACGCTGCGCTATTACCGGCGCATGATTGAGATAACCGGCGTTGATCTCAGGCTCAATCAATTTGTACTCCCTTCCATGCTGACTGACTTTGAGGAGGTGATCCTCGCCAGCGGCATTGCCCCACGCACGCCGGAGATCGAAGGGATCGCTCATCCGAAGGTGTTGAGCTACCTGGACGTACTGCGTGACAACGTTCCGGTGGGTGAGAACGTGGCCATTATTGGCTGCGGGGGGATCGGTTTCGATACGGCGATGTATCTGAGCCAGCCTGGCGAGCCAACCAGCCAGAATATTGCCGAGTTTTGCGTAGAGTGGGGAATAGACACCAGCCTGAGTCAGGTGGGAGGGTTGCGACCGGAGGGGCCACAGCTGCCAAAAAGCCCGCGCCGGATTGTGATGTTGCAGCGTAAAGCCTCAAAACCGGGTGAAGGGCTGGGTAAGACAACCGGCTGGATCCACCGGGCGACGCTCCTCGCAAGAGGGGTAAAAATGATCCCGGCGGTGAGCTATCAGAAGATCGATGATGCGGGTCTGCACGTGTTGATTGGCGGCGAGCCGCAGGTTTTTGCCGTCGACAATGTGGTGCTGTGCGCAGGCCAGGAGCCGCGCCGGGAACTGCTCGAACCGCTGCTCGCCACCGGAAAACCGGTGCATCTGATTGGCGGGTGCGATGTGGCGATGGAGCTGGATGCCCGTCGGGCGATTGCCCAGGGGACGAAGCTGGCGCTAACCATCTGATTTAAATATTTTTTTAAGAGGATAGTGGCGGGAAGCTTGAGCTACGCTGCACTTTTCTCCCCCTCACCCCTGCCCTCTCCCTCAGGGAGAGGGAGAAAACCCCGGCATGCTCGATCGGTTCCCTCTCCCCTTTAGGGCTGAGGAATCCCCAGTAATATGACGTTTTGCAGCGATATCACGGCGCAATGAGAATAAAACCGTTACCGCGATGACTGGGTCCGGCTGAAAATCGATGAGGCGTTGACGGCTGACCGGGGCCGCCCGCAGGGAAGCGGGCGGAGGGGATAGCCTGCAGGGATGCAGGCTGGTCCCCGACCCGATAGTCAGACGACATAAGCATCATGGACCGCGAAGCGGCGATTTTCCTGGCCGGGAGCCCGGGTCGCCAGGGTGGTGGCGGTGAACCACCCTGGCACGTTCACGGGTTCTGGCGTGACAGAAAAGCAAGGAACATAAGGTGAACGGAATGACCACAAGAGCCGCATGTTCCCCTCACCCTGGCCCTCTCCCCAAAGGGGCGAGGGGACTTTCCGCGCGCGTATTATTTTGTGGGGATCCCTCAGCCCTGAGGGCGAGGGTCGGGGTGAGGGCTCTTACCGTTTTTTGCGCGTTTTCACTGCTTTTAGCACCGCAAACTTACCTGATGCCCCTACGTTGCTGCAGTTACCGAAAATCTTCTTCAGCTTGCGAAAGTAATCCAGATGACGGTTACCCACCACGATCAGCTCACCGCCGTATTTCAGGCTGCGGCGGGCATCATGGAACATCTGCCAGGCGATATGGTCGGTAATGGCGCTCTGTTGATGGAACGGCGGGTTACATAACACGGCGTCAAAACGATCGTGCTCAATACCGGAAAGACCGTTGTTGACCATAAATTCACAGCGGGACAGCGCATCCGGCATGTTCACTTCCACGTTCATCATGCTGGAAGCCACTGCCATGTGCGATTCATCGGTAAAGAGCACGCGGGCATTCGGGTTCTGTGCCAGCAGCGTCAGTCCAATCACACCGTTACCGCAACCCAGATCCGCCAGTTCCCCTTCAATATTTTCCGGCAGGTGCTTCAGGAACAGTCGCGCGCCAATATCCAGCCCACTGCGGGAGAAGACATTCGCGTGGTTATGGATAGTCCAGTCGGTGCCATCCAGTTTCCAGTTATTGGTCTCAGGCGCATCGGCAACCTCAGGCGCAGTAAAGGTACAGTGGATCAGTCGTGCCTTTTTCCAGGCAAGGGTGGTGGTAGTGGGGCCGAGGATCTTCTCGAACAACGCCATCGTTGAGTTGTGAATATCCCGGGTTTTGGCACCGGCGATAATTTGCGTTTCCGGCGTCACCACCCGGCGCAGCGCGTGCAGTTGCTGCTCCAGCAGGGCAAGCTGTTTAGGAATTTTTATAAGAACACGTGCCGGGGCGTCAGGTAACTCGCTGAGGCTGTCGAGAAATACCACCGCATCTTCATCCAGACCGTTCAGGCTCAGGTTATGGCGGGTGGCCTGCTCGGCAATGAACGAGTCGTTGATGCTAACCGGTCGACAATCTGCCAGCGCGCAGGCAAGCGCACCAAAGCTGTCATTAAAAATGAGCGTAACGCCCGCGGCATCGTTTAACTGATGCAGTAAATATTCATCTGCCGCGTCCCACGCCTGTAATGACGCTTCTTCGGCATTAGGTGGAAAACGCTCTAATGCAAATGACTGTCCGATTAACTCAATCTGGCCCATCGCCCCTCCGGAATGCTAGAATTCGCGCGTTTTATCGCTTAATTAACCGGAGATGTAAACCCCTGGCCATGACAACGCTGACTTATTTACAAGGTTATCCTGAATCGCTGTTAAACCAGGTGCAAACGCTGATTACCCAGAACCGGCTTGGCGAGGTTATTCAAAAGCGTTACCCCGACGCACACGGCATCACCACGGATAAAGCGCTTTACCAGTACACTCAGGATGTTAAAAACCAGTTTTTACGTAATGCGCCGCAAATTAACAAAGTGGCATATGACAATAAAATTCATGTGCTTAAGAACGCGCTCGGGCTGCACACATCGGTTTCCCGCGTTCAGGGCGGGAAGCTAAAGTCCAAAGCGGAAATACGTGTTGCGACGGTGTTTCGTCAGGCCCCTGAGTCCTTTTTACGCATGATTGTGGTGCATGAACTGGCGCACCTGAAAGAGAAAGATCATAACAAAGCGTTTTATCAGTTGTGCTGCCATATGGAGCCAGAGTATCACCAACTGGAATTTGATATGCGCCTCTGGCTTATTTGCAAGGATGAAGGCTGGCTTTAACCTGCAAATAACTCTGCTCCTTTTCGTTTAAGGTTTGTTTATATTAATGTTCGTTCCGGTGTTATTAATGTGAGATCGCAGACACTTATTACGCCACTTCTTCCGGGCAACTTCACCCTGAACATCGTTCTATAACTTTTCGGAAAACAACGCTTTTCTTCGAAAATAAAACGCATTGGATTTAACATCACGCTATACAGCACGCCTTCAGGCTACGCCTTTCCTATTTCTTGAATCATATGATTCAACTTTTGAATTGGACGCAGTACGTTCCAGAAATCATTATGGAGGCGTACTTTTACAGATTATGTGGAAGTATTCTCGAAGCATTTAGATGGCTGGTTTATTTTCCAGGTTGCACCGGGAAAATAAACCCTTTACTCACCATGTATCCCTGGCGGGATACATGGTTTTTTTAGTCAGAGTGACGCTTTGAGGCGCGAAACAGCCTCTTTCAGGTTTTCATCCGTCACTGACACATAAGACATACGCAACGTGGTGTGATCCGGGTTATCGGCATAGAAAAATTCCCCCGGCACGTAGACAACCCCTTTCGCCAGCGTCTGCTTCAGCCAGTCAGTCGCGTTCTTTTCGTAGGTAAACTTCGCCCACAGGAACATGCCGCCCTGCGGACGGTGGAAAGTCAAATGATCGCCCAGTTGAGTTTCAATCAGTTCGCACAGCGTGTCGCACTTCTCTTTGTATGAGGCGCGGATCATCTTAAGCTGCGCCGGCAGACGACCCGTTTGCAGATAATGATAAGTGAGCGACTGGGCGAGCGAACTGGTATGCAAATCCGTGGCCTGTTTCAGGGTCACTATCTGGCGTTTAATCCACTCAGGGGCGATCACCCAACCTACGCGGGCGCCCGGTGCCAGAATTTTTGAAAAGGTTGAGGTGTAGATAACATTGTCGCTGTTATCAATCTCTTTTGCCCACGCCGTTAAGGGCTTGAACCGCTTGTCAGTGAAGTTAATTTCGCTGTACGGATCGTCTTCAATGATGACGAAGTTGTAGCGTTTCGACAGTGCCACCAGTTTTTTGCGGCGCTCATCAGAGAGCGTAACACCGCCAGGGTTGCCAAAGGTGGGCACCACGTATACGGCTTTGATGGTGGTGGTTTGGACCAGCGTTTCCAGCTCGTCAACCATCATCCCTTCACCATCCGTCCCTACCGAGGCCAGGCGTGCTTCCGCCAGCTGAAAGACCTGCAGCGCGGCGAGGTACGTCGGTCTTTCCACTACAATGACGTCGCCTGGATTAATCAGCACGCGGGCAAGCATATCAAGGGATTGCTGGGAGCCGGAGGTGATCACCACGTCATCGAGGGTACAGGTGATCTGGCGTTGCGCAGAGAGCTGGCAAATAGCGTCACGCAGTTCCGGGCTACCTTCACTCAGACCATACTGAAAGGCATCTTTCCAGGATTCTGACAGGACTTTGTCCATCGCCATTTGCAGACCTTCACGGTCGAATAAATCAGGATTCGGAATGCCTCCACCGAGAGAGATTACCCCAGGCATTTTGCTGTGTTTTAATAATTCCCTGATTGCAGAGGATTGTACGTTCTTAACTTTTGTGGAAATTCTCTCGTCTGACATTACCTTACCCTTTATCTGCTGCCGTTCACTCTTATTATGTTGCGATAGTTTTAGTGCTAATCATTTCCGTTATACAACAATCCAAAGGGACCGTAAACGGCGTGCTCTTCCTTGCCAGCACTCGTCATTTACTCTGGAAAAAATATAATTTAAAGTCGCTTACACTGATTTTTAGGTTAATTTTTTGCCATAAACGGCATCTTCATCGAATAATATCAGGATTTACTTCGGCAGGTTGACGCACCCTACGACGGCAACGGCAGGTTACCAAAATGTGCCGCATAACCATACCAGGGGAAAATGCCTCTGGCTTCACCACATCTTCAGCGTCGTGCTCTCAAGGATGCTTGAGAAGATATCAAGCATCTCTTCACGCTCTGGCAAGTCTCTGGCGTGACCACTGTGATACTGGATGAGCCAGTAGATGATCAGACTAAAAATACGCCGGGTCTTGAGTGCAGAGGTGGAAATGGTCTCTGCGACACCCGGAGCCAGCCGGTTGGTAAGCTGCGGTAGTACGCTGGTCAAAGACTCCATTGAAGAATCCAGCACTCGTGCGTAATGTTGCTTAAAACAGCCGGATTGCGACTGGTTCATATAGCGGTAAAAGAGATCGGCCTGCTGCTGGTCTTTATGGCTGGCAAACCAGGCAAGGGTCAGCCGCTCAAGCGTCTGCATGGTGTTATCCAACTCCTGATAAATGATTGCTTGATACATACAGGGCCTCAATGATTGTCATCGTCATGCCTAAAGCAGAAGAGATCGCCTGCAGCGTACCTGAGCATGTATCATGGATATCGCAACACTATGATAGATCACGCTACATTGTGCAATATTATGTTCACTTGAGGATCGAATGTGATTGATTATGATGCATTGCCCGAGCAACGGCAGTCTCTCATCCATCAGATACTGACGGAAACCGGCAGGGTTATCGGTGCAGATATCGCCCGTAAGTTGGGGGTGTCAGAGCACACCATACGCCGCGATCTTCAGGAGCTGGCCCGCCAGGGATTGTGCAAAAAAGTCTACGGTGGCGCGGTCAGTCAGTTTAAGCAGTCGGCCAGTTTCGAAACCCGGATGACGCAGAACATGCCAGAGAAATCGCAGGTTGCCAGGCGGTGTGCGCAGCTTGTCAGGCCGGGGGCATGCGTCTTTATTGATGCAGGTTCCACCTACGTGGCGATGGTTGAGTCCCTGCCTGCGGATATGGAACTGACCGTGGTGACTAACTCTCCGCAGATAGCGTCGGTACTGAGCGGGCGGGTCAATATTGAACTTATCCTGCTGGGTGGAAAAGTAAATGCCCACACCGGCAGTACGCTGGGTTCAGAGCCGGTGAATCAACTCCGTGGCATGATTTTCGATCAGACCTTTATCGGTGTATGCGGTCTTGATCCCCAGGTCGGGATGAGCGCGGTCTATTACGAAGATGCCTGTTTTAAAAAGGAAGTGCTGGCGCAGAGTAACGAAGTCATCGCCGCTGTGACGGCCGATAAAGTGTCTCAGGTCGCACGCTACAAAGTGGTTGCCTGCGAGGAGTTAGATATTGTGGTGGTAAGCCACGATACAAATATGGATAACTTCGGCCACCTCAATATGCATATTGAGGTGGCCGAAGAGTAGTGCTCTTTTCTGCTCGATTCAGAAAAATGAGCAGAAAATTGCATTAGTGCGTCTCGTTCCCCCTCACCCCGACCCTCTCCCTCAGGGAGAGGGAGAAAACCTGCTCGGTCAGTTACCTCGCCCCTGCGGGGAGAGGGAGAAAGCCCCGCCGTGCGCGTACAGGATGAGATAACTCAACCCCGCTCGGGCATTCCCCTCGCCCCTGCGGGGAGAGGGCCAGGGTGAGGGGAAAACCTGGCACCGTGCCGGCCAACTGCTACAACAGCGACCTTGCCACTTTCACCACGTTGTCTGTCGTAAAACCGTACATCGCAAACAACTGCTCCGCCGGGGCAGACTCACCGAAGGTGGTCATGCCAATGACCGCGCCGTTCAGGCCCACGTATTTGTACCAGTAGTCCGCAATGCCCGCTTCAATGGCAACACGCGCAGACACCGCTTTCGGCAGCACAGATTCACGGTAAGCTGCATCCTGCCTGTCGAACGCGTCGGTGGACGGCATGGACACCACGCGCGCCTTCACGCCTTCGGCAGTCAGTTTCTCCCATGCCGCAACCGCCAGCTCCACTTCAGAACCGGTGGCGATGAAGATAATCTCCGGCTGGCCGTTGCTGTCTTTCAGTACGTAACCACCGCGGGCGATATTCGCCAGTTGCTCTTCGGTACGCTCCTGCTGCGCCAGGTTCTGACGCGACAGAATCAGCGCGGTCGGGCCGTCCTGACGCTCCACGCCGTATTTCCACGCAACGGCAGATTCAACCTGGTCGCACGGACGCCAGGTGGACATGTTCGGGGTCACGCGCAGGGAAGCCACCTGCTCCACCGGCTGGTGCGTCGGACCGTCTTCGCCCAGACCGATGGAGTCGTGGGTGTAGACCATCACCTGGCGCTGCTTCATGAGGGCCGCCATACGCACCGCGTTACGCGCGTACTCGACGAACATCAGGAAGGTGGAGGTGTACGGCAGGAAGCCGCCGTGCAGGGCGATGCCGTTGGCAATCGCGGTCATGCCGAACTCGCGCACGCCGTAGTGGATGTAGTTACCCGCCGTGTCTTCGTTAATCGCTTTCGAGCCGGACCACAGGGTCAGGTTAGACGGCGCGAGGTCCGCAGAGCCGCCGAGGAACTCAGGCAACAGCGGACCAAAAGCTTCAATCGCATTCTGCGACGCCTTGCGGCTGGCGATTTTCGCCGGATTAGCCTGCAGTTTCGCGATGAACTCGCTGGCTTTCGCATCAAAGTCAGCCGGCATCTCGCCTTTCATACGGCGGGTGAATTCAGCGGCCTGCTCAGGGAAGGCTTTCGCGTACGCGGCGAACTTCCCGTTCCACGCGGACTCTTTCGCCTGACCGGCTTCTTTCGCATCCCACTGGGCATAAATTTCAGACGGGATGTCAAAGGCCGCGTGTTTCCAGCCCAGCTGCTCACGGGTCAGGGCGATTTCCGCGTCGCCCAGCGGCGCACCGTGGGAGTCGTGGGTGCCCTGTTTGTTCGGCGAGCCGAAACCAATGATGGTTCTGCACATCAGCAGGGACGGTTTGTCGGTGACGGCGCGCGCTTCTTCCACGGCGCGTTTAATGGCGTCAGCATCGTGGCCGTCCACGCCGCGCACCACGTGCCAGCCGTAGGCTTCGAAACGGGCAGCGGTGTCGTCGGTGAACCAGCCTTCAACGTGGCCGTCGATGGAGATGCCGTTGTCGTCATAGAACGCCACCAGTTTACCCAGTTTCAGGGTACCGGCCAGGGAGCACACTTCGTGAGAAATGCCTTCCATCATGCAGCCGTCGCCCATGAACGCGTAGGTGAAGTGGTCAACGATGTCGTGGCCCGGACGGTTGAACTGCGCCGCCAGAGTCTTCTCGGCAATCGCCATGCCCACGGCGTTGGCAATGCCCTGCCCCAGCGGACCGGTGGTGGTTTCCACACCGGCGGTGTAGCCCACTTCCGGGTGGCCCGGGGTTTTGGAATGCAGCTGGCGGAAGTTTTTCAGCTCGGATATCGGCAGGTCATAACCGGTGAGGTGCAGCAGGCTGTAAATCAGCATCGAGCCGTGGCCGTTGGAGAGCACAAAGCGGTCGCGGTCGGCCCAGGCCGGGTTGTTCGGGTTGTGGTTCAGGAAATCACGCCACAGGACTTCGGCAATGTCAGCCATACCCATCGGGGCTCCCGGATGACCGGATTTGGCTTTCTGTACCGCGTCCATCGAAAGCGCGCGCAGGGCATTGGCGCACTCGCGGCGCAATAATTTTGCTGTGTTCATCTTTTTTCCTTGCGGGCGGTTCAGAGCAGGTCGCGGATCATGTTTTCCAGTTTGAGCTGGTCGGCGGCAAACAACCGGATCCCTTCAGCCAGTTTTTCCACCGCCATCGGGTCCTGATGGTGCTGCCAGAGGAACTCAGCCTGGCTCATGGGGCTGGGACGATTTTCGCTCACGCAGCCTGGGTTAAGCTGGCGGGTCATCGGTGCCTCGCAGGCGGCCAGTTCATCCAGCAGCGCCGGCGAGATGGTCAGACGATCGCAGCCCGCCAGCGCCTGAATCTGCTCGATGCGACGGAAGCTGGCACCCATCACCACCGTTTCATAGCCATGCGCTTTGTAATACTGGTAAATCTCCCGTACCGATTTCACGCCCGGATCGGTTTCTGCCACGTATTCCGCCTGCGGCGCGTTCTTCTGATACCAGTCGTAGATGCGCCCGACAAACGGCGATATCAAAAACACCCCCGCTTCAGCACAGGCTCGCGCCTGGGCAAAGGAGAACAGCAGGGTCAGGTTACAGTTGATGCCGCTCTGCTCCAGCTCTTCTGCGGCACGGATACCCTCCCAGGTAGCTGCAAGCTTGATAAGGATGCGTGACGGATCGACGCCATTTTGCTGATAAAGCTGGATGAGCTTACGGGCACGGGAAACACACATGCCGCGATCCCAGGCAAACCGGGCGTCCACTTCGGTTGAGATGCGCCCCGGTACGTGACGCAAGACTTCAGTGCCGATATCCACCGCCACCTGATCACAGGCGTTAATCAGCTGCGTCTCAGCGCTACCGCCCTGGCGACGGGCTTTGCCTATGGCGTCGGCAATCAGTGCCTGGTACTGGGGTAACTGGGCCGCTTTCAGCACCAGCGAGGGGTTAGTGGTCGCATCCTGCGGGGCAAACTTCTTGATTGAGTCGATATCACCGGTGTCAGCCACCACCACGGTAACGGCTTTCAGGGCTTCTAGCTGGTTCATCAGGTTCTCCTTACGCGCCGACGCGTCAGTCTCTGGCATGCTGGTTCTGGTAATAATCAATGCGTTCTACTTTTGCCGCAGAGCCGCCCCCTTCATATTCCGATTCAAGCCAGGCCTGAATAATTTTTTTACCCAGTTCAGGACCAATAACGCGGGCACCCAGGGTGATGATTTGCGCATTGTTACTTTTGCGCGCCCGTTCGGCGGAGAAAGTGTCATGGCACTGTGCGGCGCGAACGCCCGGCACTTTATTGGCCACAATGCTCATGCCAATTCCGGTGCCACACATTAAAATAGCGCGGTCGTGCTCACCCTGTTTAACAGCCATCGCAACGTCATGGGCAACATCAGGATAATAATTCGTGTCCGGGCGTTTATCGCTGCTGTAATCGACAACAGCGATCCCCTGCTCTGCTAAATAGCTGGTAATAGCATCGCGAAACGCGTAGGCCGCATCATCCGCACCAATAGCGATTGTTTTCATAGCAGTGTCCTCAATTAATCACGAGAAATAAAAATCTTATCCCCTGGGAGAATCTGTTGTGGCGTCGGTCCACAGAGATGAACCGTGCCAGGTAATTCGGCGTCAATAGCGCCATCAAAACTCAACGTAATATGACCGAGCTGTTTCAAATTCGCCGTTGCCACCTCACCCACGGCGGTAATTCGGTAGCGGGTGGTATTTATTTTTAACGCAAGGCCGGGTAATAAAACATCCTGAAATTCCCCAGACCGATGGACGGCACAATAGTCAGCAATATCTGGCGGAACAGCTTCAGAAAATAATATTAATTTGTCCTGTTTTAAATATTGCGCAACAAACTCGCCCACGAAGGTTATGTCCAGCTGGTACAACGGCGATAACATTTATTTATTTCCTTTACTGACCGGCGAAGAGAGCGGCAGCGGTTTTTCTTCCACGCCCGGCACCTCTTCTACCACCGGCGAACGCGCCTTCAGGCGTTTATCAAACCAGGCCACCAGCACCGGGGCGGTAAGCATGGTGATGATACTGGCGGTGGCAAGCTGGGCGGTGGCCGCGTCCACATAGACAGCGAGCGACGGGTCCGCCTGGGCAACCATCGCCGGCGTAAGCGCGGAGCTGGCGGCGGTGGTGCCGAGTGCTGCCCCCAGCGCCGTTTTCTTCTTCAGGAACAGGTTATAGAGGAAGTAGAAAATGATGCCGGTGACCGCCGAGATGATCCCCAGCACGATGCCGGACAGACCGGCGGTAAAGACCGTGTTAATGCTGGAGTTTGCGCCAATCGCAAAGGACATGATGATGATGATGAGCGGCTGGGCCGAGGCGCAAAGCTGCTTGAAGCGCTCATCAAGGTTGCCCCACAGCATGCCTATCAGCAGCGGGATAAGCATAGACAGCAGTGCCGCAAACGGAATGTTTGCCAGGCCGCTCACCCCGAGCACCATCATGGTCACGAAGGGGCCGTCTTTTATACAGAATACCGAAATCGCCCCGGCGTCGCTGGCGTCACCGTAGTTACTGCACAGCGCGATGTAGAGCGAGCTGTTGGAGCTGGTCAGGCAGGCGACGAACGCCAGGGTTGAGATCCCAAGGAACCCCACCGGTCCAAACATACTGCCGACCACCCATACCGCCAGCGCACCGGCGATACATTTTAAAATCAGCAGTACCGCACCTTTGTACAGCGGCAGCCCTGCCTGGCGAATATTAATGGAGGTGCCGCAAATCAACAGAAATATCCCCATCATGGCGCTGGAACCCGCTTTAAATAGCGCGGTGGTAGGGCCGCCGATGGTTAACACCTGAGGGGCAAATGTATTTAAAAGAATCGCCACCAGCAGCGGAATAATAATCAACCCACCCGGCACCTTATTCATTTTCTCAAATATATTGATCTTCATAGGTTAACTCGCATACGGATACAGAAGTGAATGAATCACGACGCACTGCCCGAATAATTATTCGCGTCGCATATTATTATTAACCCTAAATAAGTTGCGTTGCTGTCAGGCGACGATGCAGCAAATCCTCGGAGGCTAACGCCAGTAATTAACTGGGGTGAGCGAGGAAAGCTAACGCCCATACAACGTAACGTATGCCGGGTTTTTTTATTGCAGTGATTCTTTATAAATATGTTCAACAATAGTGCTAATAATATCTTCCGGTCCGGTTAATCCGCCTTTGCCCACGCAGACTAATCCGGCATATTCCCCACCGATAATTCTGACCATATCGGTTTGCGGAATAACATAATCAATCATCTCAATACCGGTCGCGCCCAGTTCTTTCAGGACGTTGACCATGGTGTCACCGCCGGTCATATACAAACCTTTAATTTCATCCGGCGCGCAATTGAGGATCTCTTTAACAATGCTGCCGAGCCCTTTATTAATATTCTCCGCCGCCTGACCGTGATCAAGGTTAAAGCGTTGCTCCTCTTCGCGTAGATCGAGCAGCCTGCCGGTCAGGGCCGATTCAAAGACAAAGAGCGCGTTTTTGTGTTCCGTCACGCACTTCTGCGCCTGTTGTACGATGCGGCTGATTTCGATCCCGGCGGCATTTTTACGATCCACCAGCAGTTCCGCATCCACCGGGATATGGCACACGCGATCGTCGTGGGCTATCAAATGGCTGAGCTGTTTTTTGGTCACCGGCGTGGCACTACCGGCGACGATCACCACCGAGCCGCGCTGGGCGCTGCGCGCTAAAGACTGCTGCTCAGGACGTCTTTCTTCCCGCATCAGGCCACGGTGTGCCGCCAGGCTTTCGGTAAAGGGTCCCGGATCCACCGCCAGCACGTTCCAGTTCAGATCAACCACCGCCCTGGCAATGGCGTTGATGTCGTCCAGGGTAATGGCATCCACCACAATCACCCGCGATCCTTCCTGCTGACGCGCCTGTAACTGCTGCTGAATAACCGCATTGCCCTGCATCACCTGCGCCAGCGCAATATGCCCGACAGCATGTTGCGTCTGATTCGCCAGCAGGCCCGGCACCCAGGACTCGGTGACCGGCGTACGGACGTCGCGCGCCACATCGGTACAGGAGAGCGCCACCGAATCAATCACCGAATACCCCCCCACCAGGATACGGCGGGACTGCGGCATCGCAGGCACCACTACGGCAACCGTCTCCTGGGGCAACAGCGCCAGCATGGCGTCAATTTCGTAGCCAATGCCACCTCGCAGGGTGGTATCAATACGTTTGGTGAAGTAATGGGCGCCACGGGCTTTCAGTTGCTGTACGGCGGCGCTCACCCGCTGCTGGGCTTCAGCTTTCGGTAACGGGCGACTGTCGCTGCTGACGACCATCGCCGGGTATTCCACTTCATTGCGGGCGAAGGAGTCGGTATCAAAAAAGGCGGCCGTCTTCAGCCCGCTGCGTGCCAGCAGCACGCCCACCGTGGTGGCGCCGGTCAGGTCGTCAGCCACAATCCCCAGCCTGCCGCCTTCCCCAGCCGGATAGACCATCTCAATACAGGCTGGCGTGACGCCGGAAACGTAGATGCCTTCATGGATGTACTCTGCCAGCGGGCCGCTTTTGCCCGTGGGGTGCAGGTTGATGGTCGGAATACCGCGTTTCGGATAGAGACCGCAGCGCAAGGTGCCGCCGCAGTCGATAACCATGATGCCCATTTCATGTTCCGCCGGTTCCCCGTGTTTGAACACATCGACCGACGGCCAGCCGGTCAGTTCACTCAGACGGTCTACCACGGCGGGGCGAATGCCCCCCGTGATATAGGCGATTTTTTTTGGCGCTCCGAGCGTGACCGTTAACGGCCCGCCCCAGCCCTTACTTCCTTTACTAATTAACAGATGTTTTTCCATTCTCTGCCCCTCAGTATGCAAGACGCCTTAATGCTGTTTCATTTTCCAGTAGCGCGCGGCAACCAGCGTGGACTCCAGCATGCTGACCGTGCCTGCTTTGCCTGTACCGGCAATGTCGAACGCCGTACCATGATCCACGGAGCTGCGCATAAACGGCAGGCCGAAGGTAATAGTGATGGAACGTTCAAAGTCGAGGGTCTTGCAGGCGATATGTCCCTGATCGTGATAGAGCGACAAAATGGCGTCGTATTTGCCAAGTTTGCCGAGGTGGAAAACAGAGTCGGCCGGGACCGGGCCAATCGCATTGATGCCCTCCTGCTGGGCTGCTTTAACCGCCGGGATCAGATTGTCTGCCTCTTCATGACCAAACAGGCCATTATCAGAGCCGTGCGGGTTGAGCGCGGCCACCGCAATTCGCGGATTCTGGATGTTCAGGGCGGTAAACTCATGATGGATCTGCTGCACGCAGGCCAGTACACGCTCCTTGTTGGCGTAATCACAGGCATCTTTCAGCGCCATGTGGCGGCTCACGAAGAAAACGCGCAGGTTGTGCACGTGGAACATGGTCAGGCCGTAGTCGGACCGGGTTTCCACCTGGTAAATTTCGGTATGGCCCGGCAGCTTGCATCCCGCCAGCTTGATAGCCTCTTTATGAATCGGCGCGGTTGAGACCACGTCGATATCTCCTGCCATGCCAAGCTCAATGGACTTCATTACATAATCCAGTGACATCTGCCCGGCCAGCTTCTGCACTTTTCCCCAGACGATGCTGTCGTAGTCATACTCACCGGTTTCCAGCACATCCAGCGTGCCCCAGCTAAATTTTGCCTGGCTGGGGTGCGTGATGCGGTTGATGGGGAAATCGCACCCCTGGATTTTCATTGCCCGTTCAACGATGGGGACGGAGCCGATGAGAAAGGGTTTGCACTCGTCGTATACGCTTTTATCCATCAGGGTGGCGACGGTAATTTCCGGGCCAATCCCGGCAGGATCGCCAATAGTGACTGCTACTACGGGTTTTTTATCTACAGACATCGTCGGACCTCTCGGTAATGAAACACTCGTTCGTTCATATGTTCACTAGTAAATCATATGAACACTAGGCTAACGTATGCGTAATCGATGAGGAGTGATGGCGATCACAGAAAAAAATCAGGTGTTATTTTCGATCGAAAAAATGTGATCTAACATATGTTCAACTACTGAATATATGTTCAATCTGCTCTTTTCAGGGCATAACCTGATATCTAACTGATTGATAAAAAAGGACGCGAAGAAAAACATGAAACGCCTGATGATTGGCACCAGCTGGAAAATGAACAAACCTCTGTCGCAGGCTCTGGCATATTGCGATGCGCTGGCAACCCAACTCCCCCCGCTGTTACACCCGGCTGTACAGCCATTTTTTATCCCGCCGTTTACGGCTATTCATCCGGTCAGCGAGTTTTTCCGACAGCATGATTTACCCTGCCTGACGGGTGCACAGAATATGCATCAGGAGGAGGCGGGTGCATGGACGGGAGAGATCTCCGCCGCCATGATTGCAGAGACCGGTGCGACGCTGGTGGAGATGGGGCACTCTGAACGGCGTGGCGCTTTTAATGAAACCGACGCGGCAATCAATGCCAAAGTCCACACCGCTTTGCGCCACGGCCTGCGTCCACTGGTCTGCATTGGCGACAGCGCGGATGAGAAACGGTGGGGCGTGTCGGCAGAAAGCGTAGTGCGGCAGATGAAAATCGCCCTCTACGGGCTTACTGCGGAACAGGCAAAACGGACGCTTATCGCCTACGAACCCATCTGGGCGATTGGCGAACAGGGCACCCCGGCATCCCCTGAGCAGGCCGCAGAGATCCATCACGCGCTACGGGCGGCACTATGTGAGCGTTATGGTCAGGAAGAGGGACAGCAGATTTCGCTGCTCTATGGCGGTAGCGTTAACCTGCAAAACTGCGTGGCGCTGGTATCGCAGGAGAACATCGACGGTCTGTTTATTGGTCGCTCCGCCTGGGAAGCGGCGGGATATTGCGCAATTGTGCAGCGCGTTGTGCAGGATTTTATCATGAAAGCACAGTAATATTAGGGGGTACGGGTAATGGAAAAACAATGCGATGGCTGAACACGACTCTGAATACGAACTCCTGACGGAAATAGCCGTAGCGTATTACGACCAGGAGCAGACCCAGGAAGAAATTGCTCAACGGTTTGGGATCTCGCGCATCAAGGTGGGCCGACTGTTGAAGAAAGCCCGCCACGAAGGGATCGTTGAGATCAACGTAAAATATCATCCGGTCTTTAGTTCACAGATTGAACAACAGTTCATTCAGAATTTTGATATGAAGCGGGTCTTGATCGCCCTCGATCACCATGATGAAGATGAACAGCGCCAGCAGGTAGCGGCCCTGGTGAGCAACTACCTTGCGACGATCCTGAAAAATGAGATGACCGTGGCCGTGGGCCAGGGGCGCAACGTGGCGGCGGTCGCTAATCATGTAGGGATCTTCCCGGAACGCAACTGCCGCTTTATCTGCGGCATTGGCGGCACCACCCGTGACGGGCAGTTAATCGACGCTGATCACATCAGCCGTAACCTCGCCCGTAAATTTAACGGTCATAGTGAAACCCTTTATGCCCCCGCCTATGTTGAAACCCCGGCGCTGCGCGAAGCCTTTATCCAGAACCGGTTGATAAAAGCCACGCTTGAGCAGGCCAGCAAAGCGGATGTGGCAATTATTGGCCTGGGAGACATGAATGAAAACAGCTTCATGGTGCAACTGGGCTGGTTTACGCCGCAGGAGATCATCACGGCGCGTCAGGAGCAAGGCGTAGTGGGGGATCTTGCAGGCTACAGTTTTTTTAATATCAAAGGTACGCCGGTCGATACGGTGATGAACAACAGGGTCATTGGCCTGAGCCTTGAGCAGCTGCGTGCTATCCCCTGCGTGATTGCCATCGCCTCTGAAAGCACCAAAGCCACCGCCATTCTTGGCGCGCTGCGCACGGGAGTGATTGACGTTCTGGCAACCAGTGCTTCAAACGCCCGTACCGTTATCCATCTGCATAAGGCGCTGTAACAGCCCGTGCGGTGAAGGCGTTGGGCTTCCCGACGCCAAAAAAGCTGATAGTCTGTTAGTCACCCTCTCGTTCCGGTACTGGCGCACATGTACAACATTGATGACTTTGATCTGAAAATTCTGACGCTGCTGCAGGGCAACGGCCGTTTGACCAACCAGGAGCTGAGCGATTTGATTGGCCTCTCCGCCTCTCAGTGCTCACGCCGCCGTATTGCGCTCGAGCAGGCGCAGCTTATTCTCGGCTACCACGCCCGCCTAGCGCCGGATGCGGTAGGACTTGAAATGCTCGGGTTGATTGAAGTGCGCCTGATTAATCACACCCAGGAGTGCGTGGAGAGTTTCCACCGGATGCTCAGTGACGTTGACGCCATTCTCGACGCGTATAAAACCACCGGCGATGCGGATTATTTACTGAAAGTGGCGGTTCCGGATCTCCCGGGGCTGAGTTATCTCATCAGCCATATTCTTGCGCAAAACAAAGGGGTGGCGCATTTAAAAACCTCAGTGGTGTTAAACCGCCTGAAAGAGAACGGACAACTGATGCCCGGTAACGCCCCCATGCCCTGATTTGGGGCATTGCGCCCTTTTTTGGTGCACTGACGCGGCCATTTGATGCATCTCCCCGGCATTACACACACACCTTGCCCGTATATCGCTCGCATAATGCACGGAACATGCATTTTGCTCTTTTCCGACATTTCAAGGTGTTAGCCTCGACACCGTCTATTTTTACACCACTCAATACCCGCCGAATGCCAATCTGGTGCACTTTTTGCAGGATATTTCTTATCTTTAGCAAATGTTGAATTGTACTTTCTTATGGATAACGTCCTGACCCCCAATAAACTTGCTCATACCTGGCTCGAAGATGCGCTGGCGCTGCTGTTTGGCACTCTGATGATCTCTTTTGGCGTGATTCTGTTCCGCCAGGCGGGCGCGCTTACCGGCGGCACCGCAGGTATCGCCTTTTTGATCCACTACGCGACCCATCTGCCGTTCGGCGTGGCGTTTTTCCTGATTAACCTGCCCTTTTACTGGCTCTCTATTCGCCGTATGGGAATGCAGTTTACGTTAAAAACCTTTTGTGCCGTCGCGCTGGTATCGCTGTTTTCCGATCTGCATGGTCGCTTTATCCATTTCGATCAGCTCAACCCCTATTACGCCACCCTGTTTGGCAACATTGTGGTGGGGATTGGTTTCGTGGTGCTGTTCCGTCACAAAGCGAGCCTTGGCGGGGTTAACATTCTCGCGCTCTATCTGCAGGACAAAAGCGGCATCCGTGCCGGCAAATTCCAGATGGTAGTGGATGCCTGCATCGTGACCGCCTCGCTGTTCTTCGTGAGCCTGCCGATGCTCGCGGCTTCTATCGTCGGTGCCGTGATCCTTAATTCCATTATTGCCATGAACCATCGTCCGGGACGCTACACGGTGTAGTGGACTGCACGTTGACTGTTATTTTCAGGAGTAGACTGTGTTCCAGAATGTTGACGCCTACGCGGGCGATCCAATCCTCTCGTTGATGGAGACTTTCCATCAGGACAATCGGGCTGAGAAAGTAAACCTCAGCATCGGTCTCTACTACAACGAGCAGGCCATCATTCCTCGCCTTGAAGCGGTCCAGCAGGCTGAAAGCCGCCTGCAGAGCCTGCCGCAAAAAGCCAGCCTCTATCTGCCAATGGAAGGTTTCGCCCCTTACCGCAGCGCCATTCAGACCCTGCTTTTTGGTGAGAACCATCCGGCGCTTAACGCCGGGCGCATCGCAACCATTCAGACGCTGGGCGGTTCCGGTGCGCTGAAGGTGGGTGCCGATTTTCTGAAACGTTACTTCCCCGATTCTGAGGTGTGGGTGAGCGACCCGACCTGGGAAAACCACATCGCCATTTTCGCCGGTGCCGGTTTTAACGTGCACACCTACCCCTACTTCGATGAGGCCACGCGCGGCGTCAATTTCGAGGGGATGTTAAGCAGCCTGAACGCGCTTCCGGCACGCAGCATCGTGCTGTTGCACCCCTGCTGCCACAACCCGACGGGTGCAGACCTGACTAACGCCCAGTGGGATGCTGTCATTGAAGTGCTGATTGCCCGTGACCTGATTCCGTTCCTCGACATCGCCTACCAGGGCTTTGGCGCAGGCATTGAAGAGGACGCTTACGCCATTCGCGCTATCGCCAGCACCGGCTTACCGGCACTGGTCAGTAACTCCTTCTCCAAAATTTTCTCCCTGTACGGCGAGCGCGTGGGCGGATTGTCCATCGTCTGTGAAGATGCCGACGCCGCAGACCGCGTACTGGGACAACTGAAAGCGACCGTGCGTCGGAACTACTCCAGCCCACCGAACTTTGGTGCGCAGGTGGTCTCGCTGGTGCTGAATGACCCGGCGCTCAACGCGTTGTGGCGTGCTGAAGTGGATGCCATGCGCACCCGCATCAGTGAAATGCGCCAGGCGCTGGTCAAGGTGCTGAAAGCGGCCCTGCCGGAACATGATTTTGACTACCTGCTGACCCAGCGCGGCATGTTCAGCTACACCGGCTTTAGTCCGGCACAGGTAGACGCCCTGCGTGAGGCGTACGGTGTTTACCTCATTACCAGCGGTCGCGTCTGTATGGCCGGGCTGAACCACGGTAACCTTGATCGTGTCGCGAAGGCGTTTGCAGCGGTACAGTAACACTGCCTGCCTGCCTGTTTTCGGCGTTAGCGCGTAACGAAAACAGGCGGTTGCCACGCCGTCACCTCTGGCGGCGTGCCGGCAAACGCCGCTCTCCTGAAGCTTTGGCCGCCTTACCCTGACCGCCCTTTACTCGCACTGGATCGCATCGTCGCACGGCATCTTTTACACCATTACGTGTGGGCTGCGAGGCGGCTTCCACATTCCGGCATCGACCCTTTTTTCCTCTCCGCCCATCGTGTTACATTGCCGGACAGTGCTCAGTCAAAGGAACTCGCTTAATGATACGTTTTGCTGTCATTGGCACGAACTGGATAACCCGCCAGTTTGTCGATGCCGCCCATGAAACGGGCAAATATAAGCTTACCGCCGTCTACTCACGCCGCCTCGAACAGGCGCAGGAATTTGCGAAGGATTACCCCGTCGAACACCTGTTTACTTCGCTTGAGGCGATGGCAAACAGTGACGCAATCGATGCGATCTACATTGCCAGCCCAAACGCTCTGCATTTCCCGCAAACGCAGCTTTTCCTCAGCAATAAAAAGCATGTGATTTGTGAAAAACCGCTGGCGTCAAACCTGCGTGAAGTCGAAGCCGCCATTGCGCTGGCAAAAGAGAATCAGGTGGTGCTGTTTGAGGCCTTCAAAACCGCCAGCCTGCCAAACTTCATGCTGCTAAAACAGTCACTTGAAAAAGCAGGCAAAATTCATAAAGCCTTTTTTAACTACTGCCAGTACTCCTCCCGCTATCAGCGCTATCTGGACGGGGAAAATCCCAACACCTTTAATCCGGCTTTTTCTAACGGCTCGATCATGGATATCGGTTTTTACGTGCTGGCCTCGGCGGTGGCCCTGTGGGGTGAACCGCAACGCGTGCAGGCATCCGCCAGTTTGCTGGCAAGCGGCGTGGATGCGCACGGTGTCGCGGTGCTGGATTACGGCGATTTCAGCGTCACACTGCAGCACTCCAAGGTGAGCGATTCCGTGGTGCCGAGTGAAATCCAGGGCGAGGCAGGCTCGCTGATCATGGAAAAATTGTCTGAATGCCAGAAGCTTTGCTTTGTACCACGTGGGGGTAAAGCACAGGATCTGACGCAACCGCAGCACATTAATACCATGCTTTATGAAGCGGAAACCTTTGCCCAACTAGTGGAAGACAAGGCCGTTGACCACCCCGCGCTGGAGGTAAGTCGTATCACGGCGAAGCTGGCGACCGAGATCCGGCGTCAGACGGGTGTGGTATTCCCGGCAGATACCGCAGAAGCGGCAGTTAACGCGTAAAGGTATGTAAAACAGATGTTACAGAACATTGACGCCATGAATGTTCTGTCATACTTTGTAACGAGCAAAGGGGAGTAACTTCGTTGCCGGTGGGTCGTCATTACGATGCCTGCCCGAAATATTTTTGAGTTCCGGTCTACGCACCTGCAGCTTGAAAGATAACGGGTAGATATGCATCCGGTCGCCGGGCGTCATCCACATGACGTAAGTGAGACCTTGCCGAAAGGCGAGGACCTATTGCATCTGAAGCAAGCGGCTGACGTCTTTCGACGTTGGCCGTTTTCGTTTCAGGTATTAAGGAATCTTGCTATGAATACCGTTGGTACACCACTGCTGTGGGGCAGCTTTGCGGTTGTTGTTGTTATCATGCTGGCTATCGACCTTCTGCTTCAGGGGCGTCGCGGCGTCCATACGATGACCATGAAGCAGGCGGCCGTCTGGTCCCTGGTCTGGGTTAGCCTCTCTCTTCTCTTTAACGCTGCCTTCTGGTGGTATCTGACGCAGACCGAAGGTCGTGCGGTTGCGGATACCCAGGCGCTGGCGTTCCTTACCGGTTATCTGATTGAAAAAGCGCTGGCGGTCGATAACGTCTTCGTCTGGCTGATGCTGTTCAGCTATTTTGCTGTACCGCCAGCACTGCAACGACGCGTCCTGATCTACGGCGTTCTTGGCGCTATCATTCTGCGTACCATCATGATTTTCGCGGGAAGCTGGCTGATAACCCAGTTCGAATGGCTGCTGTACGTCTTCGGTGCCTTCCTGCTCTTTACCGGTATCAAAATGGCTCTGGCGAAAGAGGATGAAACCGGTATTGGCGAAAAACCACTGGTGCGCTGGATACGCAGCCATCTGCGCATGACCGATACCATTGAGAATGAGCATTTTTTCGTGCGCAAAAACGGTCTGCTGTTTGCCACGCCGCTGCTGCTGGTGCTGATTCTGGTCGAGCTGAGTGACGTCATTTTTGCCGTTGACAGTATTCCGGCGATTTTCGCTGTCACCACCGACCCGTTTATCGTTCTGACGTCGAATCTGTTTGCGATCCTGGGTCTGCGTGCCATGTACTTCCTGCTGGCGGGTGTGGCTGAGCGTTTTACCATGCTGAAATATGGGCTGTCGGTGATTCTGGTGTTCATCGGCGTGAAGATGCTGATTGTCGACTTCTACCATATCCCGATCGCCATTTCGCTGAGCGTAGTTGGCGGGATTTTGCTACTGACGCTGGCGATTAATGCCTGGGTGAATCACCGTAATGATAAGCGTGGACGGGTAGAGTAACGCTTTCGGATGCGGCTACATTGCTCAGATGAATAAGCAACTGGCCGCGATGACCTGTCTGGCTGGAGCGAGGGGGAATATAGGGCTACGCGGATCATTGGGTTTCTCTCATGACTCTCGTTACGCTTCGGCCCTGGTAGGTGTGAACGTACCAGGGCTGGGGCGCTCAGCAGCAGATTATCTGCGCCCCCTTTCCCTCTCTGATACTTGTGAGGTTTTATTCTGAATTTATCTGCCTCAGCTCACTCAAATTTTTCCCGCCTCCTTCAATTCCCTATACTCAGTCAGGATTGACCATAAGGCTCCTATAAATCCAAGGAAAAGTATGCAAACACAACCCGCCAACCACTGGTTGCAACGCATCATGCGTGGCAACATCGTCAAACAGATAATCATTGCGCTGATTATCGGCACCCTGCTTAGTGTCGTCTGGCCTGCGGCTGCACTCGCCGTAGGGCTTCTGGGAAATCTTTTTGTCGGGGCGCTGAAAGCCGTTGCCCCGGTGCTGGTACTGATGCTGGTCATGTCCTCCATCACCAGCCATCAGCAAGGGCAGAAAATCTCCCTGCGCCCGATCCTCTTTCTTTACCTGCTTGGCACCTTTACCGCCGCCCTCGCCGCTGTCGGATGCAGCTTTCTTTTTCCCTCGACGCTGAAACTCAGCGCGGCCGCGAGCGACGTTGTTGCCCCCTCGGGTATAGTGGACGTACTCAAAGGGCTGCTCGCCAGTATGGTCGCCAACCCCATTGATGCCTTGCTAAAAGGCAACTACATCGGAATTCTGGTTTGGGCAGTGGGACTGGGGTTCGCCCTGCGCCACAGCAGCGACACCAGTAAACAGCTGGTAAATGACCTGGCAGAAGCCGTTACCTTTATGGTGACGCTGGTGATTCGCTTTGCGCCATTGGGGATCCTTGGCCTGGTGGCCTCTACGCTTGCGACTACCGGCTTTGAGGCCCTCTGGGGATATGCCCAGCTGCTGATGGTACTGGTGGGTTGTATGTTACTGGTTGCTCTGGTCGTAAACCCACTACTGGTGTGGGTGAAGATCCGCCGTAATCCCTGGCCACTGGTGTTTATCTGCCTGCGTGAAAGTGGGGTCACCGCTTTTTTCACCCGCAGCTCGGCGGCCAATATTCCGGTTAACATGGCGCTGTGCGAAAAACTCGGCCTCAATAAGGACACCTATTCGGTGTCGATTCCCTTAGGGGCCACCGTCAATATGGCGGGTGCCGCGATCACCATTACGGTGCTGACGCTGGCAGCGGTGCATACGCTGGGCATCACTGTCGATGTGCCAACGGCACTGCTGTTAAGCATTGTCGCCTCACTGTGCGCCTGCGGGGCCTCCGGCGTGGCGGGGGGATCGCTGCTACTTATCCCGCTGGCCTGTAATATGTTTGGTATCTCCGCCGATGTCGCCATGCAGGTCGTCGCAGTTGGCTTTATCATTGGCGTGATTCAGGACTCCTGCGAAACCGCCATTAACTCCTCCACCGACGTGCTGTTTACCGCAGCCGCATGCATCGCCGAAGAAAAACGCGGCAGTTAAAAAGAGTTTTGCGCATAAGATGCCCCGCTTAGCGTTGTGCGGGGTTCTCTTTATGCATCGCGGTTTCGACCTTAAACGGGTCGATACCGCGTTTCTGCATCCGCCAGAAGCGAATGATGTTCAGGCCATTCATTATCAAAAAACTGCCCTCAATTAACGTACCGCCAATCGAGCCCAGCCATAAATTGTGCGTAACCCAACAGGCGGTGGAGCACCACATGATGCAGCGCACCTTAAGCCCCTGAAGGCGAAACAGCGCCCAGGTACTGGCCACCGTGCCGATAATGGGCAACAGCTCTACCGGATGATGTAGTTTGATCAGGCCAAAAAAGAGCGTGAGGACGATGAATACCGCCATCACCCATAGCCTGCGGGTATGCATGGAGATGAGAGTACGCACGGCGTTGAGTTCTGCGCTCATGCCCGCAGGCAGTGCGCCCATCAGGAAAAAATGCACGCCAATGGTGGCGCTGTAGAGAGAAAGCTGGAGTTTGAAACGCCTTTCGTCACGGTTAATGAACGTGGTGATACCAATGATAAACGCCAGTACACCCACGCCCTGGGCTAACCAGTACGCACTCATGGAAGATCCTTGTTAACAGATAAAAAAGAAACGGCGCTTCATAATATGAAACGCCGTTTTTAATTTCCACTAGCGTATTACCCAACGAGTATCGTTCTGCAGCCAGGCGGCACATTCAGGAAGCCCCGGAAGCTTACTCAGGTAAGTGACCGGGGTGAGTAAATGTTGCCAATACCGGTGCGGGGCGAGAGCCAAAGGGTAACTACAGCGTTACGCCGCTCTTAAAGATAGCCAGCTCACGGAACTCATTGCGTTCGTTACAGGTCTCTTTACCGTTGGCAAAATCAACAATGACATCGACAAATTCGCTCAGCAGCTGCGGCATGGTTTTGCCATGAATCAACTGACCTGCATCAAAATCGATCCAGTGTTTTTTCTTCGCCGCCAGTTCGCTGTTGGTGGCGATTTTCACCGTCGGGACAAACCCGCCGTAAGGGGTGCCGCGACCAGTGCTGAACAGAACCATGTGGCAGCCCGCCCCGGCCAGAGCACTGGTTGCCACCGCATCGTTACCCGGCGCACTCAGTAAGTTGAGACCGCGAGTTTTCAGGCGTTCACCATAACGCAGCACGTCCACTACCTGACTTGCACCAGCTTTCTGCGTGCAGCCGAGGGATTTCTCTTCAAGCGTGGTGATGCCGCCCGCTTTGTTGCCCGGCGATGGGTTTTCGTAAATCGGCTGATTGTGCGCGATGAAGTACTGTTTGAAGTCGTTGACCATAGTCACTGTTTTTTCAAACGTCTCTTCGTCGCGACAGTGGCTCATCAGAATTTGTTCTGCGCCGAACATTTCTGGCACTTCGGTCAGCACCGTGGTGCCACCATTACTGATGAGATAGTCGGAGAAACGACCCAGCATCGGGTTGGCGGTGATGCCAGAGAGGCCATCAGAGCCGCCACACTCCAGACCAAACTTCAGCTCGCTCAGCTTGCCCGGTTCACGTTTGTCGTGACGCAGGGCCTCGTAGAGTTGGTGCATATGTTCAATGCCCGCCTCCACTTCGTCGTCCTGGTGCTGGCAGATCATAAAGTGGACGCGGGACGGATCGTACTCGCCCAGCGTCTCGCGAAACGCATCCACCTGGTTGTTCTCACAGCCCAGACCAATCACCAGCACCGCGCCCGCATTCGGGTGACGTACCATGTTTTGCAGCATGGTACGGGTGTTGACGTGGTCGTCACCCAACTGGGAACAGCCGTAGGTGTGGCTGAACAGGTGAACGCCGTCAATATCTGCCGCGTTATTTGTCTCTTTCAGAAAACGGGTCTGGATCTGACGGGCAATCCCGTTAACGCAGCCGACGGTTGGCAGGATCCACAACTCATTACGGACCCCAACATCGCCGTTGGCACGGCGGTAGATCTGAACGTCACGATCTCCCGCCGGCGCGTATTGATCAACCAGTTCGGGTTGATAGCTATACTCATCCAAATCGCTCAGATTGGTACGCGCATTGTGCGAATGGATATGTTCGCCTGCGGCGATATCCGTTGTCGCATGACCAATTGGCAGGCCGTATTTAACGACATTTTCACCTTTCGGGATGGCCCTGAGGGCAAACTTATGCCCACGCACCACCGCCTGGCGCAGGCTAACTTCATGACCGTCAACAACGACGTCTGTGCCTTCGGCGAGATCCGCCAGCGCTACCGCGACATTATCCAGCGAGTGGATCTTGATGTATTGCATATCAACCTCAAACGGCCTAGTTCAGTTCAATCGCGAAGTAATCACGCGCATTGTTAAAGCAGATATTTCTTACCATCTCGCCCAGCAGTTGAATGTCTGCCGGTGCTTCGCCTGCATGTACCCAGCGACCAATCATCTGGCACAGGATGCGGCGGAAGTATTCGTGACGGGTGTAAGACAGGAAGCTGCGGCTGTCGGTCAGCATACCCACAAAGCGGCTTAACAGACCAAGCTGTGCCAGTTGGGTCATTTGACGTTCCATACCGTCCTTCTGATCGTTGAACCACCAGCCGGAACCGAACTGCATCTTGCCCGGCATCCCTTCACCCTGGAAGTTACCGATCATGGTGCCCAGCACTTCGTTATCACGCGGGTTCAGGCAGTAGAGTATGGTTTTCGGCAGCAGATTTTCTTCGTTCTGTTTGCTCAGCAGTTTAGACAGCTCTTCTGCCAGCGGGCGGTCATTGATGGAGTCGAAGCCCACATCCGGCCCCAGCAGTTTGAACTGACGCAGGTTGTTGTTACGCAGTGCGCCAATGTGGTACTGCTGAACCCAGCCGCGACGTGCATATTCTGCACCCAGCCAGACCAGCACCGCCGTTTTAAACTGCGCCACTTCATGTTCAGTTAAGTTTTCACCAGCCAGACGACGGGTGAGAATGCTGTCCAGCTCGGACTCACTGGCTTCAGCAAACAGCACCACGTCCAGCGCGTGGTCCGACACCTTACAACCGTGCGCTTCAAAGTGATCCAGGCGTTTTGCCAGCGCGGTTTGCAGATCGGCAAAGCGACGAATGTCGGTATCAGACACTTCGCCAAGCTTACTCATGTAGTCGTTAAAGGTTGCCAGTTCAATGTTGAACGCTTTGTCCGGGCGCCAGCTCGGCAGCACTTTGATGGAGAAAGTGGTGTCTTTAGCAACAGAGGCATGGTGTTCCAGAGAATCGATCGGATCGTCGGTGGTGCCGACCATCTTCACATTCATCTGCTGCATGATTCCGCGAGCAGTAAAGTTATCCTGTGCCAGAAGTTCGTTGCCAAGCTCCCAGATTTCATCTGCTGTTGACGGTGAAAGCAGCTTACCTGTAATACCAAATGGGCGACGAAGCTCAAGATGTGTCCAGTGGTATAACGGGTTACCAATGGTATGCGGTACGGTGGCTGCCCAGGCGTCAAACTTCTCGCGATCGCTGGCATCACCGGTGCAAAGACGCTCAGGTACGCCGTTTGTACGCATCGCGCGCCATTTGTAATGGTCGCCTTTTAACCAGATGTCATACAGGTTTTTAAAGCGGTAGTTATCTGCAATCTGCTGCGGTGGCAGGTGGCAGTGGAAATCAAAAATGGGTTCATCTTTCGCGTAGTCATGGTACAGACGGCGTGCGAATTCGGTATCTAACAGAAAATCTTCGGTCATAAACGGGGTCATTATCGTCTTCCTCTCAACGAGTGCGTCTGATGCTTACCTTAATGCTGACAAAGTTATCACACCAATTTCTATAGGCCGAAGACTTTTTCGTGAGTTAGATCAATAAACGATGACAAATTTTTACAGAAGTGGTTGCCAGAACCCCCGCCAGGGCGCGCCATATCTGGCTTTCCCGCCTGAAGTTAAAAACCACACAAAGAAAAACACTTTTGTGATGTCACTCACCTTTTAAAGTTGTATGACAAGTTATCTTGCTGCCGTCGAATACATAAGCCGACGGAATGCATTGCCGAAACATATGAAATCGGCCTTTACGGTATGGATACCGAATTAAGCACGTTGAATAGCTAGGTTCGGGTTGTTCCGGGATTTTTCCGGTTACGCCCTCCCGTTTTCATCTCCTGACTGCAACCAGGAGGTGACCGCAGAAGCGGAATTCCCATAACGATGAGGTTTACATGCGTAAAATTAAAGGGTTACGTTGGTACATGATAGCGCTGGTGACACTGGGCACCGTGCTGGGTTACTTAACGCGTAACACCATTGCGGCGGCAGCGCCAACGCTGATGCAAGAGTTGAATATCTCCACGCAGCAATACTCTTATATTATCGCTGCCTACTCCGCGGCTTACACCATCATGCAGCCTGTTGCGGGCTATGTACTGGATATCCTCGGTACTAAGGTTGGCTATGCCGTCTTCGCCGTAACCTGGGCTATCTTCTGCGGTGCGACAGCGCTCGCAGGAAGCTGGGGTGGCCTGGCGCTGGCGCGTGGTGCCGTAGGTGCTGCTGAAGCTGCGATGATCCCGGCTGGCCTGAAAGCCGCTTCTGAGTGGTTCCCGGCGAAAGAACGTTCTATCGCAGTAGGCTACTTCAACGTCGGTTCCTCTATTGGTGCCATGATTGCGCCGCCGCTGGTAGTGTGGGCAATCGTCATGCACAGCTGGCAGCTCGCGTTCATTATCTCCGGCGTGCTGAGCTTCGCCTGGGCAATGGCCTGGCTGATTTTCTACAAACACCCGCGCGATCAGAAAAAACTGTCTGAAGAAGAACGCGAATACATCATTGGCGGTCAGGAAGCACAGCACCAGACCTTTAACGGCAAAAAAATGTCCGTTCTGCAAATTCTGGGCACCCGTCAGTTCTGGGGTATCGCTCTGCCACGTTTTCTGGCAGAACCGGCCTGGGGTACGTTTAACGCCTGGATCCCGCTGTTCATGTTTAAAGTCTATGGCTTTAACCTGAAAGAGATCGCCATGTTCGCCTGGATGCCAATGTTGTTCGCTGACCTGGGCTGTATTGTGGGTGGTTACCTGCCGCCGCTGTTCCAGCGCTGGTTTGGTGTGAACCTGATTGTTTCCCGTAAAATGGTTGTGACCATGGGTGCAGTTCTGATGATCGGCCCAGGCATGATTGGTCTGTTCACCAGCCCGTACGTTGCGATTGGCCTGCTGTGTATCGGTGGCTTTGCTCACCAGTCTCTGTCTGGCGCACTGATTACCCTCTCCTCTGACGTGTTTGGTCGTAACGAAGTGGCGACAGCGAACGGTCTGACGGGTATGGCAGCCTGGACAGCAAGTACAATGTTTGCACTGGTGGTGGGTGCCCTGGCAGATACCATCGGCTTTAGCCCACTGTTCGCCGTGCTGGCAGTGTTCGACATCCTGGGTGCGGTCGTCATCTGGACGGTGCTGAAAAGCAAGTCGGCCGCGGAGCTGGAAGCGGAAAAAGCCGCAGTTGGCGGCCCTGCCACTCAGAATTAAAGCTACTCCCCTTGCTATGCAGTCCCCCAGCCGCCCGCCATCATCGGGCGGCTTTTTCTTCCTCTGTTGTGGTGAGAAACACGCAAAAGTGGTATAACAAATCTACTATTGCCATATCTTACCTGGAGCGCATATGGAAATCACCGAATCACGACGTTTGTATCAACAACTTGCCGCTGAGCTGAAGAGCCGTATTGAGCAAGGTGTTTACCTCGTGGGTGACAAACTTCCAGCTGAACGCTTTATTGCCGAAGAGAAAAGCGTCAGCCGCACCGTGGTTCGTGAAGCGATTATCATGCTTGAGGTGGAAGGCTTTGTTGAGGTCCGCAAAGGCTCCGGCATCCACGTTATCTCCAACCAGGCGCGCTATTCACAGGCCCCCGATGAGAATCTGGAATTTGCCAATTACGGCCCGTTTGAATTGCTTCAGGCGCGCCAGCTCATCGAAAGTAATATTGCAGAATTTGCTGCGACGCAGGTCACCAAGCAGGACATCATGAAACTGATGGAGATCCAGGATAACGCGCGCAAAGAAAAATGCTTCCGCGACTCCGAATGGGATCTCCAGTTCCACGTGCAGGTCGCCCTGGCGACACAGAACACCGCGCTGGCAGCCATTGTTGAAAAGATGTGGACTCAGCGCACGCATAACCCGTACTGGAAGAAACTGCACGACCATATCGATCTGCGCACGGTGGATAACTGGTGTGATGACCACGATCAAATCCTTAAGGCTTTGATTCGTAAAGACCCTCATGGTGCTAAAGTCGCCATGTGGCAACATCTGGAAAACACCAAACAGATGCTCTTCAACGAAACCAGCGACGATTTTGAGTTCAACGCTGACCGCTACTTATTTGCTGAAAACCCGGTGGTTCATCTCGACGCTGCGGCGAACGGCGTAAAATAGTCACTCTTATTTCAGGCGTACCGCTCCGATGCGCCTGGCGCTCTTTCAGGGTCAGTAAAAAGTATAGAGTGTCAGCCTGTGTAAATACCCTCGCCTCACCCCTCTTGCGCAAGCAAAATCATTTTCTGACAATGCGTAATTTCTCTGACGCAGAACAGCGGCATTTGTTACAATTAGACGCATTTTGTCTCTGCGTGAGTTAGTACTTGCTCACTACGTTAGTCACCAAAAGTCAGACAGCAGATGTGCCACGAGCGACCATAATGTACTGATTAATAATTTCGCCGTGCTGTTTACGGGTAACCGACGTGACGTAAACCGATGTACCAGGAATCTTGAATGGAACTTTTAAGCCAATTACTTCATGCCCTCTGGAGCCAGGACTTTGAGACCCTGGCTAACCCGTCCATGATAGGCATGCTCTATTTTGTTTTGTTTGTCATTTTGTTTCTGGAAAATGGCCTCCTTCCGGCAGCCTTTTTGCCCGGCGATAGCCTCCTGATTCTTGTCGGTGTGCTGATTTCTAAAGGTGCGATGGGCTTTCCGCAGACGGTAATTTTGCTTACTACCGCCGCGAGTCTGGGATGCTGGTTGAGCTATATACAGGGCAGATGGCTTGGCAATACGCGGATTGTACAAAACTGGCTTTCACACTTGCCGGCCCATTATCACCAGCGCGCACATCATCTTTTTCATAAACATGGCCTGTCAGCGCTGCTGATGGGACGTTTTATTGCTTTTGTTCGTACATTGCTACCAACTATTGCCGGGATCTCGGGTCTTAATAACGCGCGCTTCCAGTTTTTTAACTGGATGAGCGGGCTGTTATGGGTGCTGATACTGACAACACTGGGCTACCTGCTGGGGATTACGCCCGTGTTTCGTAAATATGAAGATCAGCTCATGTCCTGTCTGATGCTGCTTCCTGTCGCGCTACTGGTCATTGGGCTGATTGGCTCGCTCGTCGTGATGTGGAAGAAAAAATACGGTAACCGGGGTTAATATGGAATTGCATCGTCCCTTTGTGCGCGGGCTGATTATGGGCCTGTTTGCGGTGGCACTCTTTGGCATGCTGTTTTACGGCTGGGTTACGCTGCAAAACCGGGAATCCACACTGGCCATACGCCCGATAGCACAAAACGTCAGCGTGCCGGATGGCTTCTCTATCTGGCACCACCTGGACGCAAACGGCATTCATTTCAAAAGTATCACCCCACTGAATGACACCTTACTGATTAAGTTTGAGTCCAGCAGCCAGAGCGCTGCGGCAAAAGCAGTGCTCGACCGCACCTTACCCCAGGGTTACATCATTGCGTTGCAGGATGACGACAGTCAGGCCTCAGCCTGGCTGGTACGCCTGCGTGATACGACCCACCGATTCGGTTAATCTTCCAGGATTCTGAATCTTTTCACTCACTTTGGTGCTTTCGCCTTTTACTTACTATGCTTGAGTAAATGGAACCAGAGTTCGCGTAAAACAACGGAATGCTGGCGCTCCCGGTTATCGCCAGCCAACAATGGAAGGTTTCACGATGAAATATCGCATAGCACTGGCGTTAACCCTTTTGTCATTAAGCGCAGCTTCTCAGGCCGTTTCCCTCTGTCAGGAAAAGGAAAACGAGATCCAGCGCGAAATCAGCTACGCCGAAAAGCATAACAATCAGAGCCGTATTGACGGGCTGAACAAAGCGCTACACGAAGTACGTGACAACTGTTCTGACAGCCAGTTACGCGCCGACCATAAGCGTAAGATCACTGAGCAAAAAGAAGAGATTGCTGAGCGTCGCCAGGACTTAGCTGAGGCGAAAGAGAAAGGCGATGCGGACAAAATAAGTAAACGCGAGCACAAGCTGAAAGAGGCCGAGTCTGAACTTAAGGCGCTGGAGGCGCGTGACTACTGATTTAATGGAAGTTAACACTCACTCACCTGGAGAGAACGATGTCTAAAGATACCAATACAGACTATTTGCGCGCTGAGTTGAAATCCCTGGCGGATACCCTGGAAGAAGTGCTGAGCACCTCCGGGGATAAATCGAAAGAAGAGTTGAGTAAACTTCGCGGCAAAGCGGAAAAAGCCCTGCAGGAAAGCCGTTATCGTCTGGGTGAAACCAGCGACATTATCGCCCGCCAGACCCGTGAAGCCGCGGCTAAAACCGACGAATACGTTCGTGATAACCCGTGGACCAGCGTCGGGATCGGTGCAGCCGTTGGTGTCGTGTTAGGCGTGCTGCTGACGCGTCGTTGATTATGGCGGATCTACGACAAACACAAGGGCCTGCCAAAAGCGTTTTGGGCATCGGGCAGCGCATGGTTTCCATCGTTGTTGAAATGGTGGAAACGCGTCTCCGGCTTGCAGTGGTGGAGCTGGAAGAGGAGAAGGCTAACCTCTTTCAGTTGCTGCTGATGGTCGGGTTTACCATGCTGTTCGCCGCGTTTGGCCTGATGAGCCTGATGGTGCTTATCATCTGGGCTATCGATCCTCAATACCGCCTTAATGTGATGATCGGCACCACCGTGGTACTGCTGGTCGGTGCGCTTATTGGTAGTATCTGGACGTTACGCAAAGCCCGTCAGTCTACAATCCTGCGCCATACGCGCCAGGAGCTGGCAAACGATCGTTCGTTGCTGGAGGATGACAAGTCATGAGCACGAAAGCCGAGCGTTTAAAACGTAAAGCCCGGCTGCTCAGTGAAATTCAGCAGCAGCGGCTCGATTTAACCGCCTGTCGCCGCGACTGGCTTGATGCTACCGGTGCTTATGACCGCGGCTGGAATACTTTTCTTAGCCTGCGTTCCTGGGCGCTGGTAGGCAGTAGCCTGATGGCAGTATGGGGTGTACGGCATCCTAACCGCCTGATGCGCATTGCAAAGCGTGGACTTGGCGCCTGGAGCGTCTGGCGGCTGGTAAAATCTACGCTTGATCAACAACGTCGTTAACGCTGGTATCGCCTCTGCAACCTGCTTGCAGAGGTTTTCGCCCTCTTCTCACTCTTCCCCTGAACGCCGCGAAAGCCGAAACACGCTTTTTCGCTTCTTATGCCGTGATAACTCACTCAGAATCTTTGATGAAGTTCGACAGTTTTCCTTGCTAACAATCCCCCTCCGCCCCGTTTACTATCCTCTCCATTGACAGCATACATGCGGCTTTTGCCCATATATGCGCACTTTACAACGGCTGTGGCCACTAAGGTTCCCTGGAGAGAAAGATGAAAAAATTAGAAGATGTTGGTTTGTTAGTTGCTCGTATTTTAATGCCCATTCTGTTTATCAGCGCAGGCTGGGGCAAAATTTCTGGTTATGCCGGTACGCAGCAGTACATGGAAGCGATGGGCGTACCCGGATTTATGCTGCCACTGGTTATTCTGCTTGAGTTTGGCGGCGGTCTGGCCATCCTGTTTGGTTTCCTGACCCGTACCACAGCGCTGTTTACTGCGGGCTTCACGCTGCTGACCGCATTCATCTTCCACAGCAACTTTGCAGAAGGTATGAACTCACTGATGTTCATGAAAAACCTGAGCATCGCGGGCGGTTTCCTGCTGCTGGCCATCACCGGACCAGGCGCTTTCAGCATCGACCGCGTACTGAATAAAAAGTGGTAAGCGCTCTATACTGAAAAGAACAGATTAGAAAGCGAGGAGATCTCTCCTCGCTTTTGCCATTTAAAGGAGAAACAGAATGGGACAACTGATTGATGGGGTGTGGCACGACACCTGGTATGACACCAAATCGACGGGGGGACGCTTCCAGCGCTCGGTTTCGGCATTTCGCAACTGGCTGACGGCGGATGGCAGCGCCGGTCCTTCCGGTGAAAGTGGCTTCGCTGCGGAAAAAGACCGTTATCACCTCTATGTTTCTCTCGCCTGCCCCTGGGCACATCGCACGCTTATTATGCGTACCCTGAAAGGGCTCGAATCCTTCCTGCCCGTCTCGGTCGTCAATCCGTTGATGTTTGAGAATGGCTGGACCTTTGATGACAATTTCCGTGCGGCTACGGGAGATTCTCTTTATCAGCACGAATTTCTCTACCAGCTCTATCTGCATGCCGACCCCCACTACACGGGTCGGGTCACGGTCCCGGTGTTGTGGGACAAGCAGAACCACACGATTGTGAGTAACGAATCCGCTGAAATCATTCGTATGTTCAATACCGCCTTCGATGCCCTTGGTGCGCGCGCTGGCGATTATTATCCTGTGGCGCTGCGCCCGCAGATAGATGAGTTGAACAGCTGGATCTACGACAATGTTAACAATGGTGTCTACAAGGCTGGCTTTGCCACCAGTCAGCAGGCTTACGACGAAGCCGTTGAAAAGGTGTTTGAATCACTGGGTCGGCTGGAACAAATTCTGGGGCAGCACCGTTACCTGACGGGCGATCAACTGACCGAAGCCGATATTCGCCTGTGGACTACGCTTGTGCGTTTTGACCCGGTGTATGTGACCCACTTTAAATGCGATAAGCACCGCATCAGTGACTACCTTAATCTGTATGGCTATCTGCGCGATATTTATCAGATGCCGGGTATCGCTGAGACGGTCAATGTTGAGCACATCCGCAACCACTACTACCGCAGCCATAAAACCATCAACCCGACGGGCATTATTTCTGTAGGTCCGTGGCAGGATCTGAATGAACCCCACGGGCGCGATATGCGCTTTTCATAATCTCCCCATCAGGGCGCTAACCGGCGCCCGAAAAATCTCCCCGCACGCTATTTTTTGCCGTCCGTTTTGCTATTCGCTAAAAAAGAGAGAATACGGCTGGCGTATGTAGGTCAGCAGGAGGCTGGATAAAGAAAACCACTTCGGGCCCATGCCGGAAGCGGCTTTATAAAGGATGAGGTCGGGAGGTTATTTTCCGGAGAACAGTTTTGGAATTTCGCGCAGGCACCACGCCTTCGCTTCCCCCATACTGTCACGTCGCCAGGCCATGATAATGTCCACTTCGCTGGTGTATTCCGGACTGACCACGCGCAATCGCCCTTCAGCGATATCCTGTTCAACCAGCGGATAAGGCATGGTAGCAACACCCAGCCCTGCCAGCAGCGCCTGACGTTTATCTTCGATGGTGCTCACGGTGAGTCGCGGCTGTTTGTCCAGCAGCTGCACGGTCAGTACCGGGCGCTCACGGGCGGTATCCGCCACCGCCACGCCGCGGTATTTCACACGCGTCACCTCAGAGAGTGGTTCCGGCTCCTGGTGAATGGGATGATCCGGGGCCGCGACATAAACATTCAGCACCTTATAGAGCTTGCGGGAGTTTATCTCTGAGGAGGAGCGAAAATGCATATCGGGCGCAATAACAATATCGGCCCGCCCCTGCTCCAGCCGCTCCCAGGCACCTGCCAGCACTTCTGTAATGATTGAAAGTTGCGTGTTCGCTTTGTTAGCCAGCTTCTCAACCAGTGGGTAAATTTCATGCGTAGGCACCAGCGCTTCAGTCACCAGCGTCAGGTGAGTTTCCCATCCGCGCGCCAGGGCTTCAGCATCTGTTGTCAGTTTGTCGGCAGCTTCCAGCAGAACGCGACCACGCTCCAGCAGCATCCGCCCGACATTCGTAAATTTTGTTCGATGACCGGAGCGGTCAAACAGCACCACATCCAGCTCTTCTTCCAGTTTTTGCATGGTGTAACTGAGTGCTGAGGGTACACGCCCCAGTTCATCTGCCGCTGCCGCAAAGCTACCACGTCGGTCGATTGCATCCATCACGCGCAGCGCTTCGAGCGTAAGTGCCCTGTCTTTCGCCATTTTTTGTTCTCATTCAGGAAATTTGAACATACCGGGCAGAATATCTGGCTAACAATGAAGCGTCCATACCTTTACCATTGTTTTAGTGTAAAGAGAGGTCAAGAATTATGATTATTACCCGAACAGCCAAACAATGCGGTCAAGCCGACTTCGGCTGGCTACAGGCCCGCTACACCTTTTCCTTTGGACATTACTTTGACCCGAAACTTTTGGGCTACGCCTCCTTACGCGTTCTGAACCAGGAGGTGCTCGCACCTGGCGCATCGTTCCAGCCGCGAACCTACCCTAAAGTGGATATCCTTAATCTGATCCTCGAGGGCGAAGCGGAGTACCGTGACAGCGATGGCAACCATGTGCAGGTTAAAGCAGGCGAGGCGATCCTGATTGCGACTCAGCCTGGCATCAGCTATAGCGAGCATAACCTGAGTAAGGATAAGTCCCTGACCCGTATTCAGTTATGGCTTGATGCCTGTCCTGAACGTGAAAATTCCACGGTGCAAAAAGTCGCCGTGCATCCGGAGCCACGCCAGTTACTGGCCTCACCGGATGGCAGTGAAAACAGTCTGCAACTACGCCAGCAGGTGTGGGTACACCACATTGAGCTGCAAAAAGGTGAAACGCTGAGTTTTCAGTTACATGGCCCGCGCGCGTACCTGCAATCAATCCACGGCACCGTACATGCGGTAACGCCGTGTGAGGCAAAAGAAGCGCTGACCTGCGGAGACGGTGCATTTATTCGTGATGAAGCTAACGTTACGCTCGTCGCCGATACGCCGCTTCGCGCTTTGCTGATAGATTTACCGGTGTGAGCCGGTCAAAGGAGTAAATATGCACACATTAACCAGCACGCGTCATTCAACGCCCTCCGGGGCCCAGCGGGAAAAAACAAAAACAAGCAAACCCTTTAGCTTTGAAGAGATGTTGAGCGAACTGGAAGCCATCGTCGCTGACGCAAGCCTTAAGCTGGCAGAAGAAGAGAGGGCCTGAAAGGCCCCCTTTTTTATGCGCGCTTCGCGCCCTCCGATGATCGACCAGGCTGCGGAATTAAGAAACCTTCCTCGCCATGATTTCGATTATCTGCCGGTCAGTCTGCAGCATTGACTGGCAGGCCAGCGAGCACAAGTTAGCGATAGACTGCTCAACGTTGCTCGCCACTATCCCTTCGTTGCCGGTGACGGCGGAGTCATCCAGCGCCATCAGCACCGCTTTCCAGGCAGAAGAGGCGCTGGTAGAGACTTTCATTGCGCAACTGTTGGATGCGCCGTCACATATCATTCCGCTGATATCGCCAATCATGCTGCTTATTGCCATAGAGAGGGTGTTGTACCCGCCGCCCATTAGCCATGCCATACCTGCCGCAGCGCCCATGGCTGCCGTTGTTGCCGCGCAAAGCGCGGACAAACGTGGCAACTGATGATGAATATAAATAGCGCACAAATGCGACAGCATCAACGCACGCGCCAGCCGCTCCTCATCCGCGCCAACATGTTCCGCCACTACCATTACCGGCATTGTTGCGACAATACCCTGATTGCCGGACCCCGAATTACTCATCGCAGGAAGCGTTGCCCCACCCATACGGGCATCCGAGGCGGCGCTGGTTCGGATGAGAATGGCAGTGAGCAAATCGTCAGACAACAGGCCGCTGGTGCATTTCTTTTGCAGCGTTGCGCCAATATGCAGCCCCCACTGGCCGCTTAACCCTTCCTCTGAGAGCGCCCCGTTGAGCCTTGCCGCCTCAAGAATAAAGCGGATCGAATCGAACGACACCGCATTGATGAAAGCCAGAATCTCCTCCAGCGAGGTCTGCGACAACACACTGAGCGGCGAAGGCCGGGTCGTTTGCTGGCTACAATTATCGCGGGTAAAAACTACAGCTTTGTTGGTTTCGATCCGCACAACGTTGGTGTGATCGCCAACGATCGTCACGCAGGCCCAACTGCTGGTGCTGTAAACTTTGGCCCGAGAGAAAAGGATATCGTCACAGGGCTCCTGCAATTTGACGGTCACCCGTCCTGCTTTGAGCATCGCTTTCGCTTTCGCAATCTGCTGCTCAGTAGCACTTTTCAGCACCTCCAGTCCGGCTTTGCCATCACCGCCGATGGCACCGAGCGCCGCCGCGACAGGCAAGCCGACCATTCCGGTGCCGGGCACCGTCACGCCCATACCATTTTTCATTAAGTTTGGCGAAACCCAGGCATCAATGCGCTCAATTTCCCCTTCAATTTCCGACGCCGCCACGGCAGCCGCCAGCGCCAGAGAAATGGGCTCCGTACATCCCAGCGCAGGTTTTACTTCCTCTTTGACTGCCAGGATAAAACGCTGCCACAACGGATTCATTGTCGATTCGACCATAACAATAACCTTACTCTCAGGGGATTAAGCGAATGCCAGGAATGGCGAGACGCAAAGCAGCAAACCAGTGAAGATAATCAGATACAGAGAAGCGCCTTTGTATTTATGCAGTGCCGGAACTTTATAGACCAGCCAGGCCGGGATCAGGCATCCCACCATGCCAAAAATGGGGCTACAAATAGAAGTGAAGCTCAGGACAGGTGCATTCAGAACGATAGCGCTCCAGGCCAGCAGGATGGCGAACACCATGATGCCGCGCTGTACCGTTTTTTCTTTAATTTTCTCGACGGGCATATTGCGACGCAGAATATTCATCACAATCCCTTGGGTGGCTTCGCGAAAACCTAAATAGACACCGAAGAATGCCGTCATGACGGCGAAAATATTAAGGATTACGCTGACAACTTTTACCCATCCGGCGCCTGCTCCGCTAATAAACTGCGCGGCAATTGCCAGCGCGGAAATATTCTGCTCGTAGGCTTTTACAGCTTCGTCGTGGCCCATCGCCAGAGTAAATGAAACGGCATAGAAGAAGACGGTGACAAACAGAATGCCAAACGCAACATTCATCGCCCGCAGGGCTTTATGACGAGCAACCTCAATAGATTTCTCACGTGAACGGTAAGAAATCACCATTGGGCTTAGGGTCTGAATAAAGAGGATCGAGGTCAGTGTAAAGGGTAGCGTAATAATGGCATTTTTAATTAGCAGCGCGACTGGTGGCAGCGACCCAATGTTATAGAGATGCCACATACCAATCATTGATAACCCTAATGCCGCAACAACCAGGAGTTTGGTTAATACCATTCCGGTCGAAATTTTAAAAAGTAGTTTTTCGCCGCGTGAGGAGATGGCAACCAGAATGCAGATCAGCACCAGCCCATAGAAGGGGCTATCTGAGAGCAGGCCTTCCGTGACACCGAAGGTTTGCAGATAGGAGGCGCTGTCGTTGGTAATAGCAGTGGAATAGACAAACATCCAGATTACCAGCATGACAAAATAGAGTGCGCCTAACAGAACACCCCAGTTTTTACCCAGATACCCACTAATCACGCTCGGGTAATCTTTACACTCCGGAGATTCCGCCAGGGTATTTATAAATAAACGTTGAAAAAGATACATTGCCGGATAGCCAATAACCGAGGAGAGTAAAAATACCCATAACCCCATTAATCCAACCTGTACCGGAAGAAAAACGATCCCTGCACCAATGGCCATGCCGATACTCATAATAACCCAACCAGTATCAGTGCTGTCGAATTTAATTGCTTCCCGCCATTCACTTTCAGTCATTCCCGCCCGATAAACTGAAGTTGATGCGTTGATAGTTCCATTATTAATTATTGCTTTATCCATAATATTTTCGCTCAAAGTAAAAATAAAAATTTTTATTATTTGTTTCCGCAACAAGGCGATATGCGGCACGAAAAAAATGCAGGCGAGTTATTGGAATGAATAAATCATACGCGCAGGGAAAGAGAAAAACTTCACAATAACGATGCCATACAACGGCAGAATTAATAAAAATTTTCTACAAAATAGAATTTTTAGACCCTTTCATTCTATTTTTGAGCGAGATCACAACGAAAGAACACTCTATTTTCTGTCCCCTGAAAAAGGTGTTACCTATCGATACTCTTCCTGGTGCCACCGTTACTTTAATCCGTGGCGCATCGCTTACGCTTACCTGTAGCGGTCGCCCTCTTCCAGGCTCTCCTCAAAACCATACGGGTTTCGCCGGGACAGTGCGCGCTTTATGGGTTATCCAGCAACGATGTGCCGTAGGAGTTATCGACCGTACATAACCAGCGGCCATCGGCTTCAGCGCGAAAGACATAGGTCGCCCGCCGGGTTGTGTCGACCATGCCGCCTTTCCCGTCCGGGTAACGCAGCAGCGTCTCCATAATGACGAGCGCGTTGCCTGCCCCCTCAATCACCTGCATCTCACCTTGTTCCACCACCAGCGTTCCCTGGAAGTAATCCGCGATGGCGATAAATGCTTTACGGATGTTCTCTTTGCCACGGGCAATCATGCCGGGCCGGATGACCAGAGCAGCATCTTCTGCGTAATAGGTCAGCAGCGTGTCGTAGTCTTTCGCTGAAATCGCCTTATCGCAGGCGTCGATGATTTGCCGTAAAGGGTGCGAGCTCATAGCGGATTCCCGTTTATTACCTGGTGAGGTCAGTAGAACATGGTTGCGAGGAGATGTAACGCCGTGTTGCGCTGAGCTACCGGAAATGGGGAGGATGCGTGCTATGTTCCCCCTCACCCCAGCCTTCTCCCCAAGGGGGCGAATGGGCCCCAGTAATGTCACGTTTACAGCGATAAAACTGCTCAATGAGAATAAAACAGTTACCGCGATGAGAGGGTCCGGCTGAAAATCGACGACGCGTATCCGTAGGGCCGGGGCGACGCGCAGGGATGCGCGGCGAGGGCGGCTTTACAGGGAGGTTTCCTCCGCCCGTCCCCGATAAGCCTGAAGGATTAAGCATCGTGGACCGCGAAGCGGCGATTTTCCTGGCCGGGAGCCCGGGTCGCCAGGGGGGTGGCGGTGAACCACCCTGGCACGTTCACGGGTTCTGGAGCTACAGAGAAGTAAGGAATATAAGGTGAACGGAATGACCATCAGAGCCGCATGTTCCCCTCACCCCAGCCCTCTCCCCAGGGGGGCGAATGGGCCTTCGGGCAACGTTTTCCCCGGACACAAAAGCAAAAAAACCCACCGAAGCGGGTTTTTGCCTGAATAGAGTCGAAACTGACCGATAAGCCGCTTTCTTTTCGTAAAAAACGTCGTTGGACAGCCATTCAACTTTTCAGACGATACAAAAGCAAAAACCCGCCGAAGCGGGTTTTGACCTGAAAAGTTCGAAGCTGACCGATAAGCCGGGTTCTGTCGTGGACAGTCATTCATCTAGGCCAGCAATCGCTCACTGGCTCAAGCAGCCTACCCGGGTTCAGTACGGGCCGTACCTTGTGAACCCCTATTTGGCCTTGCTCCGGGTGGAGTTTACCGTGCCACGGACTGTTACCAGCCGCGCGGTGCGCTCTTACCGCACCCTTTCACCCTTACCTGATCCCACTTGCGTGGGCCATCGGCGGTTTGCTCTCTGTTGCACTGGTCGTGGGTTTCCCCCCCAGGCGTTACCTGGCACCCTGCCCTATGGAGCCCGGACTTTCCTCCCCTCCGCCCGTCTCCCCCGAAGGAGGACGACGACGAAGCGGCGACTGTCTGGTCAGCTTCGGCGCGCAGTATAGAAGGTTTACGCCCTGATGTCACCCCTCAGTCAGCATGCCCACCCGCAAAGTGGCGGCAATATTGCGTGAGGCGCGATAGATGTTATCAAAGGCTCCGCGAAACGCCTCTTCCAGTGTACCGATGCTGGTCAGTACGCTGAACACCGCATCGATACCATACTGGTGAACAACGCCGACATCACGCGTCAGGCTACCGGCAATACCAATCACCGGCTTGTGGTATTTTTTCGCCACATTGGCTACCCCCACCGGCACTTTGCCGTGGATGCTCTGGCTGTCGATACGACCCTCGCCGGTCACCACCAGGGTGCAGTCATGGATATGCTCTTCCAGATTCAGCGCCTGGGTGACAATTTCGATGCCGCTACGCAACTCTGCGCCAAGGAATGCCATTAAGGCCGCCCCCATACCGCCCGCCGCGCCGGAGCCAGGTACATTTTTCACATCGACATTCAGCGACTTTTTGATGACCTCAGCGTAGTGGCTAAGGTTGCGATCCAGTTCGACGATCAGCGCTTCCGTCGCCCCTTTTTGTGGCCCGAAAATACGCGATGCGCCCTGCTCACCGGTGAGCGGGTTGGTTACATCACATGCCACCCGAATAGTGCAGCTACTCAGGCGCGGATCCAGACCGGCGATATCAATGGAGTTCAGGCTCATCAGGCTGCCACCGCCATTACCGATCTCGGTGCCGTTTGCATCACATAGTCTGGCGCCCAGCGCCTGCACCATGCCCGCTCCACCGTCATTCGTGGCGCTGCCGCCAATGCCAATAATGATATTTTTTGCCCCCTGTTCCAGCGCATGCAGAATAAGTTCCCCGGTGCCGCGCGAAGTGGTAATTAAGGGGTTACGTAACTCAGGAGGCACGAGTGCCAGTCCGCTCGCCGCAGCCATTTCAATGAAGGCAGTTTTTCCGTCACCGGAAATGCCCCAGTTGGCGTTAACGGTTTCACCTAATGGACCGGTGACACTCGCGGTTTGCAATGTACCTTTTGTGGCGGCAATCATGGCCTCAACCGTTCCTTCACCGCCGTCCGCGACCGGAACTGAAACGTATTGAGCATCCGGGAAAATTTCCCGAAATCCTTTTTCTATCGCCTGGGCTACTTCGGTAGCAGAAAGGCTTTCTTTATAAGAGTCTGGGGCGATTACGATTTTCATAGTTGATTAGCCTGACATTGCCGCGCAAGGCATACACCCCCCTCTTGTGGCGATACACATCTGTTACCTGCCATGAGGGTGGCGTATAAGAAATCCAGGGCGCGGTGCCGCGCCCGTCTTGTTAGCGAGAGATCTCTACTTTCGCCAGTTTTTCGTAGTAGCACGCGATAGCGCTATGGTCGTCGTTGCCATGACCATCAGCACGCAGCGCCTGCATCATTTCCATCACCGCAGCAGTCAGCGGCAGCTGAGCGCCCACACCATGCGAGGTATCCAGCGCATTGGAGAGATCTTTAATGTGCAGATCGATACGGAAGCCCGGTTTGAAATTGCGGTTCAGTACCATCGGTGCTTTTGCTTCCAGCACGGTGCTGCCTGCCAGACCACCACGGATGGCTTCAAACACCAGCTCCGGGTTAACGCCCGCTTTGGTGGCCAGTGAGAGCGCTTCAGACATGGCAGCAATGTTCAGCGCAACGATGACCTGGTTTGCCAGTTTGGTGACGTTACCCGCACCGATATCACCGGTATGAACCACAGAACCCGCCATCGCTTTCAGCAGATCGTAGTATTTGTCGAACAGCGCTTTGTCACCGCCAACCATCACGGACAGGGTGCCGTCGATAGCTTTCGGTTCGCCGCCACTTACCGGGGCATCCAGCATGTCGATGCCTTTTGCTTTCAGGCCTTCGCTGATTTCACGGCTGGCCAGTGGCGCAATGGAACTCATGTCGATAAGAACAGTGCCAGGTTTAGCCCCTTCCACGATGCCACCCTCACCCAGCGCCACCTCTTTCACGTGGGGGGAGTTTGGCAGCATGGTGATGATCACATCACACTGTTCTGCAATGGCCTTCGCGCTGGTTGCAGATTGCGCGCCAGCGGCAACCAGTTCGGCAACCACGTCGCTGTTGCGGTCAGAGACCACCAGTGAGTAACCTGCTTTAATGAGGTTTTTACTCATTGGTTTACCCATGATACCCAGGCCAATGAAACCAACTTTCATCGTCATAATTGCGTCTCTCTCTTTATTCAATGGTGGTGTGATTATTTTTTAAAGGTATCAGCCAGTCGCTGCGTGCCAGCGCGGAACACGCCCAGATCGCTGCCAACGGCAACAACGGTCGCGCCCCATTCCAGATAACGGCGCGCATCAGCTTCGACAGGGGCCAGGATACCGCTCGGTTTGCCATGTGCTTTTGCACGGGCAAAAATGTGTTGAATGGTGCGCTGGACTTCCGGGTGCGCAGCATTACCGATGTAACCCAGGGTGGCGGCAAGATCGCTCGGACCAACGAATACACCGTCAACGCCCTCGGTTTCGAGGATGGCGTCGAGGTTATCCACGCCCTGCTGACTTTCGATCTGCACGATGATGGTGATGTTCTTGTTCGACTGTGCAAAGTAATCCGGCACGGTACCGAACATGTTGGCCCGGTGAGATACAGACACACCGCGAATACCTTCTGGCGGATAGCGGGTAGCAGACACCGCGCTTGCCGCTTCTTCAGCCGTTTCCACGAACGGCACGAGGAAATTATAAAAACCGATATCCAGCAGACGTTTGAATACAATCGGATCGTTGGTCGGAATACGCACGACCGGCGCGCTTGTACTGCCTTTCAGCGCCATCAACTGCGGTACAAAAGAGAGCACGTCGTTAGGGGCGTGTTCACCGTCCAGAAGCAGCCAGTCAAACCCTGCCAGCCCAAGAACTTCGGTACTGATGTGACTGCCCAGCGCCGACCAACAACCGATCTGAACCTGATTAGCCGCCAGTGCAGCCTTAAATTTGTTCGGGAAAATATCGTTACTCATCTTTTGCACCTTAAAAATTTGTCGTTGCTTACTTTTTCAATTCCATACGTTTGATGTCGCCGACCACGAACAGGTAGCACACCATCATCATCAGGGCCGAACAGCCGACAAAGACCAACGCACCGTTGAAAGAATGCAACTCTTTGACCATGTATCCAATTGCTAACGGAGTAACAATGGACGCCACATTACCGAACACGTTAAACACGCCGCCGCACAGACCGACTATTTCTTTCGGTGCGACATCGGAGATAACAGGCCAGCCCAACGCGCCAAAGCCTTTTCCGAAGAATGCCAGCGCCATCAGCGCGATGACCAGCACGGTGTTATCAGTGTAATTACACAGAATGATGCTGGAAGCCAGCAGCATCCCCAGCACAATCGGCAGCTTACGAGCAACGGTCAAAGAGTGACCGCGCTTGATAAGGTAGTCAGAGAAGAGGCCGCCTAACACACCGCCACCAAAGCCGCAGAGCGCTGGGATGGAGGCAACGAATCCCACTTTCAGAATCGACATCCCTTTCTCCTGCACCAGGTAGATAGGGAACCATGTCAGGAAGAACCAGGTAATGGTGTTCAGGAAGTACTGACCAAAGAACACGCCAAGCATCATGCGGTTAGACAAAAGCTGCTTGATGTAATCCAGTTTCGGGCCTTTCTGGCCGCCGTCGGTTTTCTTGTGATCCATATCGACGACTGCGCCATTGGCTGAAATGTAATCCAGCTCCTCACGGCTCATGCGAGGATGGTCAGTAGGGTTATGCATGTACTTAACCCAGATGGCGGTCAGTACGAAGCCCATTGCACCCATTACGGTAAACACATGTTCCCAGCCCCAGGCAAAGGTCAGATAACCCAGCAGTGGAGAGAACAGCGCCAGAGAGAAGTACTGCGCAGAGTTAAAAATGGCGGATGCCGTTCCACGCTCTTTCGCCGGGAACCAGGCCGCCACAATACGGGCGTTTGCCGGGAAGGAAGGCGCTTCAGAGAAGCCCAGCATAAAACGCATCAGGAACATGGAGATACCAGCCCACGCAATCGGGAAGACATCAACAAAGCCCTGCAGGAAGGTAAAGAGAGACCAGAAAAAGAGGCTATAGGTATACACTCTTTTAGAGCCAAAACGGTCAAGCAGCCAGCCGCCTGGAATCTGCATCAGCAGATAGGCCCAGCCAAACGCAGAAAAGATATACCCCATGGAGACTGAGTCCAGCTGCAACTCCTTCGCCACATCCGTTCCTGCAATAGAAAGTGTTGCACGATCCGCGTAGTTAATTGCTGTTACGATAAATATAATCAGCAATATTAAATAGCGGGTTGGAATACTCCGTTTCACTTCAATGTTATTTTGTACAGACATAGGAACACCTCAGGCACTTCTTAATTTAGAAATTTAATTATTTTAATGTGTGAGTTACCTGACTTATTAATAAGCGTTCGCAGCGAATTATCAGGTAAGGGCATATTCAAATTTATTACTGCTCAGTATAATCATCGTCCAACGCCCGTGCATTGGGTTGTTGCTCAATTTTGACAGGAGAGAACAAGATTATTTTGAGCATATGCACATACGCCTGGGCGCTGATGCACAGATCTTACTATTACCCCCCAGACGGGACGGGCAATCGCAAAAATAAGTGATTTAGATCACATTTTAATATTTGAACTCCTGACATTCTTATTTCATCGAACGAGGTTTTAATTTCTGAAAATTACAGAGTCGTTTCTACTTTATTTCTTTTGAGTAATGCATCGTACAGTTAGCTGGAGATTATCTGACAATGGCCGACATTGAAATTAGACAGCAGTCGCCTACGGCGTTTTATATTAAAGTACATGAGACCGACAACGTCGCGATCATCGTTAATGACAATGGTTTGAAAGCGGGAACACGTTTCCCGGACGGGTTAGAGTTAATTGAACACATCCCGCAAGGCCATAAAGTTGCGCTGGTAGATATTCCACATCACGGTGAGATCATTCGTTACGGTGAAGTCATCGGCTATGCGGTACGTGATATTGCGCGTGGTAGCTGGATCGACGAATCCACAGTTGAGCTGCCCAAAGCACCACCACTGAATACGTTACCTTTAGCGACTAAAGTGCCAGAAGCACTGCCGCCACTGGAAGGCTATACCTTTGAAGGCTACCGCAACGCGGACGGCAGCGTCGGTACTAAAAACCTCCTCGGCATCACCACCAGCGTGCATTGCGTAGCTGGCGTGGTTGACTATGTGGTGAAAATCATCGAACGCGACCTGCTGCCTAAATACCCGAACGTCGATGGCGTGGTCGGTCTGAACCATCTTTACGGATGTGGTGTGGCCATTAACGCTCCGGCAGCCGTGGTGCCAATCCGTACCATTCATAACATTTCGCTGAACCCGAACTTCGGTGGCGAAGTGATGGTTATCGGTCTTGGCTGTGAAAAACTGCAACCGGAGCGCCTGTTGCAGGGCACCGATGATGTGCAGGCTATTCCGGTGGACAGCGCAAGTATTGTGCGTCTGCAGGACGAACATCACGTGGGCTTTCGCTCTATGGTGGATGACATTCTGCAAGTGGCTGAACGTCACCTGGCGAAACTCAATCAGCGTAAGCGCGAAACCTGCCCGGCGTCTGAGCTGGTCGTAGGCACCCAATGTGGGGGGAGCGATGCGTTCTCCGGCGTGACCGCCAACCCGGCAGTCGGTTTTGCCTCAGACTTGTTTGTGCGCTGCGGTGCGACCGTGATGTTCTCTGAAGTGACCGAAGTGCGCGATGCTATCCATCTGCTGACGCCACGTGCGGAAACGGAAGAAGTCGGTAAACGCCTGCTCGAAGAGATGGCCTGGTACGACAACTACCTGGACATGGGTAAAACTGACCGTAGCGCCAACCCTTCTCCGGGGAACAAAAAAGGCGGTCTGGCTAACGTGGTGGAAAAAGCGCTGGGCTCTATCGCCAAATCCGGCAAAAGCGCCATTGTTGAAGTGCTCTCGCCGGGCCAACGCCCGACCAAACGAGGCTTAATTTATGCAGCAACCCCGGCGAGTGACTTCGTCTGTGGTACGCAGCAGGTGGCTTCCGGTATCACCGTTCAGGTCTTCACGACCGGTCGCGGTACACCGTATGGCCTGATGGCGGTGCCGGTCATCAAGATGGCGACCCGTACTGAACTGGCCAACCGCTGGTTTGACCTGATGGACATTAACGCGGGCACAATCGCAACAGGCGAAGAGTCCATCGAGGATGTGGGCTGGAAACTGTTCCACTTCATCCTGGATGTGGCGAGTGGCCGTAAGAAAACTTTCTCGGATCAATGGGGTCTGCACAACCAGCTGGCGGTGTTCAACCCTGCTCCGGTGACCTGATTCATCATTATAAAAATCTCATCGTATTTTTAGCATGGCTCCGGCCATGCTTTTTTTATGGCTGAATCAGCGTTGCAAACAGGCATGGCTGACGAGATACAGATACCTTACTCGCCCTGCTGCTCCAGGGCGTACTTATAGAGCGCGTTTTTCTTCACACCGTGAATTTCCGCCGCCAGCGCCGCCGCCTTTTTCAAAGGCAACTCGGCCTGCAGCAACGCCAGGGTGCGCAGGGCATCGGCAGGCAGTGCTTCTTCTTGCGCTTTATGCCCTTCGACAATCAGCACCATCTCGCCTTTACGACGGTTCTCATCCTCTTTGACCCACGCCAGCAGTTCGCCAACCGGGGCACCGTAAATGGATTCCCAGGTTTTGGTCAGCTCACGGGCCAGAACGACGTAACGCCCTTCCCCCAGCACCGTCACGATATCTTCCAGGCTTTCCAGCAGGCGGTGGGTGGACTCATAAAAAATCAGGGTACGTGGTTCAGTTTCAATGGCTTTCAAGGCATCCCGACGGCCTTTGGATTTAGCGGGCAAGAAGCCTTCGTAGCAGAAACGGTCAGACGGCAAACCGGCAGCACTGAGCGCAGCAATGGCGGCGCAGGGGCCTGGTAGCGGCACAACACGGATGCCCGCTTCGCGGCAGGTGCGCACAAGGTGATAACCAGGGTCATTAATCAGCGGCGTGCCCGCGTCAGAGACCAGGGCAATGTTCTGCCCCTCTTGCAGCTTTGCCAGCAGCGTATCGGCTTTTTGTTGCTCATTATGATCATGCAGCGCGAACAGGCGTGCGTTGATGGCAAAATGCTGGAGCAATAATCCGGTATGGCGGGTATCTTCAGCGGCAATCAGATCGACATCCTGCAATACGGTAAGCGCACGCTGGGTGATGTCCCCCAGATTGCCAATGGGCGTGGGGACAATATAGAGCTGGCCCTGAGAATTGTCCGCTGATTCGTGTTGTTTCATTGTTCTATCCGTATTGCCGATTTAATATTGAGCATTGCGTAAAAAATATCACTGGATACAGAATGCTACCGTCAACATTTCTACGTTCAAAAGCCTTGCGCTGCCTGCCTGTCGTGCTGGCCGCTCTGCTGTTCGCAGGCTGCGGCACCCAAACTCACGACCAGAGCGATGCGCATATGCAGGGCAGCGCGCAAGCCGATTCGGGTTACTACCTGCACCAGATGCAGCAAAGCGCAGATGATAGCAAGACCAACTGGCAATTACTCGCCATTCGTGCACTCATTAAAGAAGGCAAAACTCAGCACGCAAGCGAACTGTTTGCCCAGCTACCGCAGGATCTGGACGATGCTCAACGCCATGAACAATCACTTCTGGCCGCCGAGCTTAAGCTGTCTCAGAAAGATGTTAAGGGCGCACAGGCGCTGCTGGCAAATCTCGATCCCACCAGTCTTGATAACAATCAGCAGGCGCGTTACTGGCAAATTGGCATTACTGCCTCTCAGGGCAGACCCTCTTTAACACTCTTTCGTGCGTTGATTGCCCGGCAACCGCTGCTCACCACCCCGGCGGAAAAACAGAAGAACATCGATGCCACCTGGCAGGCGCTCTCGTCCATGACGTCAGATGACGCGAGGAAACTGGTCATTAACGCTGACGAGAACGTACTGCAAGGCTGGCTGGATCTGCAGCGCGTCTGGTTCGATAACCGTAACGATCCCACTATGCTGAAAGCTGGCATTGCTGACTGGCAGCAACGTTATCCGCATAACCCTGGCGCGCAGATGCTGCCGAGCCAGCTGGCTAACGTGCAAAATTTCCGTCCCGCATCAGTAAATCAAATCGCTTTGCTGTTGCCGTTGAATGGTCAGGCTGCCGTTTTTGGGCGCGCGATTCAGCAGGGTTTTGAGGCCGCGAAAAATGGCGCAACGTCCGTTTCTGGCCCAGCCGTTCCCGTTCAGTCTGCCCAGGCTGCTAATGTGAACGCCACCACCGATGTGGTAAGCCCGGCACAAACCAACGTTAACGATCTCACAAGCCCGCAAACGCAAGAGCCCGTGACCGCACCACAGTCGCAGCAAGCGGAACAAAACGCTCAGCCTGTTCAGAGTGCACCGGCTGAGCCAGCGAATACCGCCCCGGCCCCTCAACCGGCAGCCACGCCGGCCGTTGCGACAACACCTGCTACTACCTCATCGTCGCTGAAAATCTACGACACCAGCAGTCAGCCGCTCAATCAGATCCTTAATCAGGTTCAGCAGGACGGCGCCAGCATGGTGGTTGGTCCGTTGCTGAAAAACCATGTCGAAGAGCTGATGCGCAGCCAGACAAGCCTCAACGTACTGGCACTCAACCAACCTGAAAAGGTCGAGAACAGAGCGAACATCTGTTACTACGCCCTTTCCCCGGAAGATGAAGCGCGTGATGCCGCACGTCATATGCACGATCAGGGCCGTCAGTCACCGCTGCTGCTGGTGCCCCGCAGCAGCCTGGGAGACCGTGTTGCCACGGCCTTTGCGCAGGAGTGGCAGAAACTGGGTGGCGGTATCGTTCTGCAACAGAAACTGGGGTCCCAGGCTGAGCTGAGAATGGGGATCAACGGCGGCTCGGGTATTGCCATGACCGGCAGCCCGGTTACAGCAAGCCTCCCGCAACAACAGGGCGTGACCGTAGGCGGCCTGACTATCCCGGCTCCGCCAACGGATGCGCAAATCACCGGCGGCGGCAAAGTCGATGGGGTTTATATTGTTGCAACCAGGGATGAAATGGCGCTGATTAAACCGATGATTGCCATGCGTACCGGCAGCCAGAGCGGTATTATTCTCTACGCCAGCTCTCGCAGCGCACAGGGTGGAGCGGGCCCGGACTTCCGTCTTGAGATGGAGGGCTTACAGTTTAGCGAGATCCCGATGCTGGCAGGTAGCAACCCGGCGCTGATGCAACAGGCGCTGAGCCAGGTGAATAACGATTATTCGCTGGCGCGTCTCTATGCAATGGGTGCCGACGCCTGGACGCTGGCAAACCATTTCTCCCAAATGCGTCAGGTGCCGGGCTTCGAAATTAACGGCAACACCGGCGATCTTACCGCTACTCAGGAATGCGTGATTAACAGGAAGTTATCATGGCTCAAATACCAGCAGGGGCAAATCGTCCCGGCCAGTTGACCTCTAAACAGACCGGCGACGCGTGGGAAGTTCGCGCGCGTGGCTGGCTGGAGCGCAAGGGATTGCGTTTTATCGCCGCCAATGTGCGCGAGCGCGGCGGCGAGATTGACCTGATTATGCAGGACAGCATAACCACGGTGTTCGTGGAAGTACGTTATCGTAAATCAGCGCGGTTTGGCGGTGCGGCAGGCAGCGTAACCCCGGCTAAACAGCGTAAGTTACTGCATACGGCTCAATGGTGGCTCGCCCGGCATAATGGGAGTTTTGACACTGTGGATTGCCGGTTTGATGTGGTAGCCTTCACCGGAAATGACGTTGAGTGGATACAGAATGCCTTTACTGACCGCTCATAATGACTGAAAGATAGGGAACACTGTGCTCGATAGAATTAAGGTCTGCTTTACCGAAAGCATTCAAACACAAATTGCAGCCGCAGAAGCCCTGCCAGACGCAATTTCCCGTGCCGCCATGACCATGGTCCACTCCCTTCTTAACGGCAACAAAATCCTCTGTTGTGGCAACGGCACCTCCGCCGCCAACGCACAGCATTTTGCTGCCAGCATGATTAATCGTTTTGAAACAGAACGCCCAAGTTTACCTGCTATTGCACTTAATACCGATAACGTGGTCTTAACGGCAATAGCGAACGATCGCCTGCATGACGAGATTTATGCCAAGCAGGTTCGGGCGTTAGGCCATGCCGGTGATATTCTCCTGGCCATTTCTACGCGGGGCAACAGTCGCGATATTGTTAAAGCCGTTGAAGCGGCGGTAACACGCGATATGACGATTGTTGCGCTCACGGGTTATGACGGGGGTGAGCTGGCCGGGCTGTTGGGGCCTCAGGATGTTGAAATTCGTATTCCTTCTCACCGCAGCGCCCGCATCCAGGAGATGCATATGCTAACGGTGAACTGTTTATGCGATTTGATTGATAACACGCTTTTTCCTCACCAGGACGATTAAGGAGTACACATGAAGGCTTTTACGCCCCTCGCAGTCCTTATTTCCGCGCTGCTCTTACAAGGTTGTGTTGGTGCCGTGGTTGTTGGTTCGGCAGCAGTGGGCACCAAAGCGGCGACCGATCCGCGCACCGTGGGCACTCAGGTTGATGATGGCACGCTGGAGCTGCGCGTTAACAGCGCACTGTCTAAAGATGAACAAATCAAGAAGCAAGCGCGTGTCAACGTAACGGCTTATCAGGGCAAAGTCCTGCTGGTGGGACAAGCACCGACAACGGATCTTGCCTCCCGCGCCAAACAGATTGCCGTGGGTGTGGAAGGGGCAACGGAAGTGTTTAACGAGATCCGCCAGGGTCAGCCTATTGGCATGGGAACCGCAGCCAGCGATACGTGGATTACGTCAAAAGTCCGCACCCAGTTGCTGAGCAGCGACGAAGTCAAATCCTCCAACGTCAAAGTGACCACCGAAAACGGCGAAGTCTTCCTTCTGGGTCTGGTCACCGATCGTGAAGGTAAAGCAGCCGCTGACATTGCCAGCCGCGTGAGCGGTGTGAAGCACGTCACCACCGCCTTTACGTTTATCAAATAATGGTCTTTCGCCCGGCAGCGTTCTGCTTACCGGGCTTTTACGCTTCACAAAAGCAGTAAACTTCCTGTTATCGCCCCGCCCAGTGCCACCAGACAGCCGGTCAGCCACAGCGCTTTTGCCGGGAAAGCTTTACGCAGCATGATAAGCGAAGGCAGGCTCACGGCAGGCAGCGTCATCAGCAAAGCCATACCCGGCGCAGCGCCCATACCCGCCAGCATCATGGTCTGTACGATCGGGATTTCCGCCGCCGTTGGAATGACAAACAGGCAGCCGACAATAGCCATCGCAATCACCCACAACAACGTGTTGTCGATAGCGCCATCGGCATGAGGAAAAAGCCAGACCCGCGCCGCGCCCAACACCAGCACCGCGATGATATAAGCAGGAATGGTATTCCAGAATAAGGTCCACAGTGCCCTGCCCCAGCGAGCGAAGAAATGGCCCTGCGGCTCAGGCAGCGTAATCTCTACCGGGGTGTTTTGCTGCATACTGTCTTTCACCAGGTGCTGCACCAGCGTCGCTACGCCCACCACAATAACCAGCCCGGCAATCAGGCGCAGGGCAACGAAGTGCCATCCCAGCACAAATCCCATAAACACCATCGTCGCCGGGTTAAGTAAGGGATTCCCCATCCAGAAGGCCAGGGCACCGCCCATCGACACCTGCTGACGACGCATCCCGGCGGCAACCGGTGCCGCGCAGCAGGAGCACATCATGCCGGGAAGCGAGAAAAGCGTGCCGAATAATGTGCCGCTCAGTCGCTGTTGACCCAGGGTTCGCAGCAACCAGTTTCTGGGGATCAACACCTGAATCAACGAGCCGAGCAGCACACCCAGCACGGCGGCTTTCCAGACGGCAAGGAAATAGACCAGCGCGTAGTCGAGTGCCGCCTGGAAGGGATGCGCATCCGCCCCGGCGAGAATAGATTTACCAATACTGTGGGTTTGTGCGGCGGTAAAGGCTTTGCCGTAATAAGGCTGCCATTTCACGTACCAAAGGCCGACGATGACAACAAGAAAAAAGAGGGCAGGCTTCCACCATTGCACGGAGGTTGCCGCCCGGGATGAAGACTGACCAGTCATACCATTCTCCGGGGATTAATGCGGAATCAATTACCCGGCGAATAGTACGCCTTTGAAATATATTTTAAAACGTTTAATCGGCTGCCAGCGCCCGCAGCTGGGCCGATGTCAGGACCTCCACACGCTCGGCTGAGGAGGTAAACGAAGCCTTAAGCATGGCAGCGGCCACGTCCCGCGCGTCGATAGATTTCCAGTTCCCCGGCAGCCATTTAAACAGTGGAGCAAATAATGATTCGTTAAAACGTTGCTTCTCACGATCCCCCATCAGCATAGAGGGGCGAACCAGGGTCAAACGCTGCCATTCCTGCGCGCGCAGTGCATTTTCCATTTCCCCTTTCACGCGGTTGTAGAAAAAAGGAGAACGCGCGCTGGCACCCATTGCGCTGACCACCAGCATATGCCGCGCTCCCAGCCGTAATCCCGTGAGCGCGGTATCCACTACCAGGGTATAGTCGGCATGAATAAAGGCCTCTTTACTGCCCGCCTCGCGACGTGTGGTGCCAAGGCAGCAAAAGACGGTATCCACCGGGGTGGTCACCTGCGCCAGCGCATCGCTAAGTTGCGGATCATGAGGATTAAAGACGTCTGACGTTGACTCCAGCGGCCGACGCGTGGGGGCTGCAACAGCCGTGACGCGTGGGTCATTAACCAACATGCGCAGTAAATGTCCGCCCACAAGCCCGGTCGCTCCGGTTAACAGTATTCGACTCATTTCCCCTCCTTTTGCAGAAAAGTCTGCCTTGCAATGCCAGCGCCCTGAACCAGGCTTAATAGTCCTGACAGTCATTATTGTTGAAAATGACGAGCCTGAACTGAATAACGGAGGATACATGAGCAAGAAAATTGCGGTCTTGATCACCGACGAGTTTGAAGATTCAGAATTTACGTCTCCGGCCGAGGAGTTTCGTAAGGCAGGCCACGAGGTCATTACCATTGAGAAAGAGGCCGGTAAAACGGTGAAGGGGAAGAAAGGGGAAGCCAGCGTTACCATTGATAAAGCCATTGATGAGACACGTCCGGCTGATTATGACGCCCTGCTGCTGCCCGGCGGGCATTCGCCTGATTATCTTCGCGGGGACGATCGTTTCGTTACCTTTACGCGCGATTTTATCAACAGCGGAAAACCCGTTTTCGCCATTTGCCACGGACCTCAGCTGCTTATCAGCGCGGACGTGATTCGTGGAAGAAAGCTGACGGCGGTGAAGCCTATCGTTATTGATGTGAAAAACGCAGGGGCTGAATTCTACGATCAGGAAGTGGTCGTGGATAACAACCAGCTGGTGACCAGCCGGACGCCGGACGATCTGCCGGCCTTTAACCGTGAAGCGTTACGCTTACTGGGTGCCTGAATCACGTAACCAGTGAAATTTTTTACCAAAGCCCAGCGTGTTGTCAGTAAATTTGAGCTCGTTAAGTCGAATTTCCCACATCGGTGCTGACATCATGCGGGCTACCGGAAAGCGTCGGTTATACCGCATTCGCGGTTCGGCGCTCTCCTCTTCATCCAGTCGCCGTATCTCTCCGGCAAACTGCAGACCACGAATAAGCGCCACGCTTTTCGGCTGACCATTTACCGTACCTGCCACTCTGGCCTGCGAGCCCGTCATCTGCGCATGCCGCGTATGATCTTCGCTCAGAAGATAAAAAGCGACCTTCTGCGGGTCGTAAATATAAAAGGCGTTAGCGCACCATAGCTCACCACCACTTGCCACACACCAGGTGACGACATGCTGTTTCGCCAGCCAACGATTAATGGTCGCAAGCGTTTCCATTTCTCTTCATCCCCATGCTATTTTTCATTCACATTAACACAATGAATAACGCTATGACGCCCTGGTTTCTTTATCTCATCCGCATGGCGGATAACAGTCTTTACACCGGCATTACTACCGATGTTACGCGCCGTTTTAAGCAGCATCAGGACGGGAAAGGGGCGAAAGCTCTGCGGGGAAAAGGCGATTTATCGCTGGTATTTTCAGCCCCGGTAGGAGAGCGCGCGCTGGCGCTACGCATAGAGTATCGAATCAAGCAGTTGACGAAGCGCCAGAAAGAGCGCCTCGTTGCCGGAGATGGGTCATTTGAGCAGTTGCTGAAAACCCTACAGGCTGCTGCCGTCAGAAGCGATTAAACAACGTGTGGTATTCCACCAGACCAGAAACGTCGTTAAAGGCATCCTCTGCCAGCCGGTGCACCTGGAAGGCGCTTTCCGTTCCCGGCCAGCGGCAGTGCAGATCATAGTGAGCGGCAGGCTCGAACCCCAGACGCCCATAAAAATCAGGATCGCCCAGAGTGACGACTGCGGCATAGCCAAATTCATTAAGTGAATCCAGCCCCTCATAGACCAGTTGGCGAGCGATACCCTGATTACGGTAAGCCTCATCCACTGCCAGTGGCGCCAGGCCGACCCATTGCAGGTCTTCGCCTTTCATTGTCACCGGGCTAAATGCGACATAGCCGATAACCTGCCCTTCGTCATCCGTTGCGACCAGGCCTAACGTAATTAAGCCATCTTCGCGCAGATCATGCACCAGCGTCGCTTCGCCCTCATCCGCAAAAGTGCGGCGTAAGAGTGCGTCGATCCCCGGTGCATCAATCCCAATCTCTACTCGAATCAGCATGGTTCACCTACAGAAGGTTGTGATGTTTCAGGCGGCGTCTTCTGGCCGGCTTCAACAAAATCCGCCAGTTGCAGTAGCATGATGCGTAATGCTTTTGGCATCTGCTCAAGTTCAATGGCATCCATCAAGTTCTTCACATAAAGCCCAAGCTCAGTGTCCCCTTCAATGACCAGACGGCGCTGGAAAAAGAGGGTATCCGGGTCCTGCTTGCGTGCCGCAATCATCAGCAAATCGCTGGCATTCGCGCAGAAACTGACATCGGCAGGGGCAGATTCACGCACGATAAGACGTGAATGCTCCACAGAGGTATACCACGTCAGACCAATATCACGAACCTGAATACTTAACCAGCGGCCTTCCAAAAACTCAAGCTCTCCGTCTTCCAGCGCTTGCTGAAACTGCCAACGGAGCACCTGCTCCAGCACCTGACGTTTGATGGCGAAAGGCGCCAGTTTAACCGGCACGCTCAACAACGACGGGCCATAGTGAACGAGACGTGAGCGCAGTTTTTCCAACACGAGCTTTACTCCCTGAGGTAAATGTTGCTGCTATTTTGCCACATCAACCCGATGGCATGGCGGCGTAAATCAACAATTACGTAAGAAGCGTGCAGCGATTATTGATGCCACCAATACACAATTAACTGCCTCAAATCAAAAATTGTCGCAACCAGGTTAACTAGAATCCCAGTTCATTAACAATTTAGCGACCCCAACGGGTTGTCTGGGCCATCGCGCCCCGGATCGCAGGAAATATTATGGAGTTGCTCTGCCCGGCTGGAAATCTCCCGGCGCTCAAGGCGGCTATTGAAAACGGCGCCGACGCTGTCTATATCGGTCTTAAAGACGATACCAATGCCCGCCACTTCGCTGGCCTCAACTTTACCGATAAAAAACTGCAGGAAGCCGTGAGTTTTGTCCACCAGCACAAACGGAAACTGCACATTGCTATTAATACCTTTGCCCATCCTGACGGCTATCAACGCTGGGAGCGGGCGGTGGATATGGCCGCAGAAATTGGCGCAGATGCGCTGATTCTGGCCGATCTGGCGATGCTGGAATATGCTGCTGAACGCTATCCGCATATCGAACGCCACGTCTCAGTGCAGGCATCGGCAACCAATGAAGAAGCCATACGCTTCTATCATCGTCATTTTGATGTGGCCCGTGTGGTGCTGCCGCGCGTGCTCTCTATTCATCAGGTTAAACAACTCGCCCGCGTTACCCCTGTCCCGCTGGAAGTGTTCGCCTTCGGTAGCCTGTGCATCATGGCGGAGGGACGTTGTTACCTGTCGTCCTATCTGACGGGTGAATCGCCTAACACCGTAGGTGCCTGCTCCCCTGCACGATTCGTGCGCTGGCAACAGACGCCGCAAGGGCTGGAATCACGACTGAACGATGTGCTGATTGACCGCTACCAGGATGGCGAAAATGCCGGATACCCGACGTTGTGCAAAGGCCGCTACAGAGTGGATGGCGAGCGTTATCATGCCCTTGAAGAGCCCACCAGCCTGAATACCCTCGAGCTGCTGCCTGAGCTGCTGGCAGCCAATATAGCCTCAGTCAAAATTGAAGGTCGCCAGCGTAGCCCGGCGTATGTCAGCCAGGTGGCAAAAGTCTGGCGTCAGGCCATTGATCGCTGTATGGCCGATCCGCAGACCTACGCGCCACAGGCGACATGGATGAATACCCTCGGCGCAATGTCGGAAGGTACGCAGACCACCCTGGGTGCGTACCATCGCAAATGGCAGTAGGAAATACGATGAAATATTCACTCGGCCCCGTGCTTTATTACTGGTCAAAAGAGACGCTGGAAGGGTTTTACCAACAGGCTGCTACCAGCAGCGCTGATGTCATTTACCTCGGTGAGGCAGTATGCAGTAAACGCCGGGCCACCAAAGTGGGTGACTGGCTGGATTTGGCAAAATCCCTCGCTAACAGCGGTAAGCAGGTTGTTGTATCAACCCTTGCCCTGGTGCAGGCCTCGTCTGAACTCAACGAACTGAAACGCTACGTCGATAATGGCGAATTCCTGCTGGAAGCAAGCGACCTTGGCGTTGTTAACCTTTGTGCCGAGCGCAAACTGCCGTTTGTGGCAGGCCATGCGCTGAACGTTTATAACGCGGTCACCCTGCGTCTGCTGCTCAGACAGGGAATGACCCGCTGGTGCATGCCGGTTGAACTCTCCCGCGACTGGCTTATTGACCTGCTCAATCAGTGCAGCGAACTGGGTATACGCGAGCAGTTTGAGGTGGAAGTGCTGAGTTACGGGCATCTGCCGCTGGCCTACTCTGCGCGCTGCTTTACCGCCCGCTCGGAAGACCGTTCTAAAGATGAGTGCGAAACCTGTTGCATTAAATATCCCAACGGGCGAAACATGCTGTCGCAGGAAGATCAGCAGGTGTTTGTGCTTAACGGCATACAGACCATGAGCGGCTACGTTTATAACCTGGGCAATGAGCTGAAATCGATGGCGGGTATTGTCGATATGGTGCGTCTTTCTCCGTTGGGCGACGAAACCTTTGCCATGATTGATGCCTTCCGGGCTAATGAGCACGGCACGTCCCCGCTACCGCTGGCCGTGAACAGCGAGTGCAACGGCTACTGGCGACGGCTGCCCGGACTGGAACTCCAGGCGTAAAGATACACAAAATCATTTACGTTGCATCAAGGCGGCGAGTCTGAGGATCCCAGGAGCTTACTCAAGTGACCGGGGTGTAAAGATATAGCTGACGCGAGGGCAACTTGCAGGATGAAGTGTAAAAGCTCACTTTGTTAACAACGGTTATCATTTTTTAATGCACTATTAATTAATTCGCCGTCAACAAAGTGAGCTGACATGACTGATAAAACCATTCCGTTTTCGGTGCTGGACCTGGCACCGATCCCGCAGGGCTTTTCGGCGCGAGATGCCTTTGCACACTCTCTGGATCTCGCCCGCCTTGCCGAAAAGCGGGGCTATCATCGTTACTGGCTGGCGGAGCACCATAACATGGTCGGCATCGCCAGCGCGGCGACCTCTGTTCTGATTGGTTATCTGGCAGCCAATACCACCACCCTGCATTTAGGCTCCGGTGGCGTGATGCTGCCCAACCATTCGCCGCTGGTGATTGCCGAACAGTTCGGTACGCTGAATACCCTTTATCCTGGACGTATCGATCTAGGTCTGGGCCGTGCGCCAGGGAGCGACCAGCCCACCATGCGGGCCCTGCGCCGCCATATGAGCGGTGATGTTGATAACTTCCCGCGTGATGTTGCCGAGCTGGTGGACTGGTTTGATGCCCGCGATCCTCATCCACAGGTGCGTCCGGTTCCTGGCTATGGTGAGCAGATCCCGGTATGGCTCCTGGGCTCAAGTCTTTACAGTGCACAACTGGCGGCCCAACTGGGTCTCCCCTTCGCCTTTGCTTCCCACTTCGCCCCCGATATGCTCCTGCAGGCGCTGCATTTGTATCGTACTCAGTTCAGACCTTCGGCGCGTCTCGACAAACCTTATGCAATGGTCTGCATCAACATTATCGCCGCCGACAGCAATCGCGATGCGGAATTCCTGTTTACCTCTATGCAGCAGGCATTTGTGAAATTACGTCGTGGGGAAACCGGACAGCTACCACCGCCAGTGGAAAATATGCATCAGCTGTGGTCGGCCTCCGAGCAGTATGGCGTTCAGCAGGCCCTGAGTATGTCGCTGGTTGGCGATAAAGCGAAGGTACGTCATGGGCTGGAATCGGTACTGCGTGAAACGCAAGCGGATGAAATCATGGTCAACGGGCAGATTTTTGATAATCAGGCTCGCCTGCATTCGTTCGATTTGACCATGCAGGTAAAAGAGGAACTGCTGGGTTAGTGTATTGCCGGGCGACGATGCGCTTGCCCGGTCTACGGTTTTATCCCTCTCCCCTTGGGAGAGGAATTCCCAGCAATATGACGTTTTGCAGCGATATCACGGCGAAATGAGAATAAAACCGTCACCGCGATGACAGGGTCCGGCTGAAAATCGATGAGGCGTTGACGGCTGACCGGGGCCGCCCGCAGGGAAGCGGGCGGAGGGGATAGCCTGCAGGGATGCAGGCTGGTCCCCGACCCGACAGTCAGACGACATAAACATCATGGACCGCGAAGCGGCGATTTTCCTGGCCGGGAGCCCGGGTCGCCAGGGTGGTGGCGGTGAACCACCCTGGCACGTTCACGGGTTCTGTCGCTACAGACAAGCAAGGAACATAAGGTGAACGGAATGACCACAAGCGCCGCAGGTTTCCCCTTACCCTGGCCCTCTCCCCAAAGGGGCGAGGGGACTTTCCATGCTCGTATTATTTTGTGGGGATTCCTCAGCCCTTCAGGAGAGAGGCAGGGTGAGGGTTGCTCTTTCTACCGGTAAACCGGCAGCACATCAAAGCTCGACAGCACATGCACCACCGCATTGCCGAGACCAAACAGCAGAATCAGGACAATCATCGGCGTGCCGCCCCAGACGCGGAACTGTGGGCTACCAAATCGTTTACGCGACGCTCGTGCGAGCAGCGCTGGCACAATTGCTGCCCAGATGGTCGCCGCCAGCCCCGCATAGCCAATGGCATACAGGAAACCGTTCGGCCATAGCAGTCCACCCACTATCGGCGGTAAAAAGGTCAGCAGCGCGGTCTTGAAGCGCCCCAGGGCGGAGTCATCAAAACCAAAAAGATCCGCCAGGTAATCAAACAAACCCAACGTGACCCCCAGAAAAGAGCTGGCTACCGCAAAATTGGAAAACACCACCAACAGCAGATCAAGGCTGCGGCTGTTCAGTACGCCACTTAACGCCTGTACCAGCACATCAATATTGCCGCCTTTGGCAGCGATACTGATAAAGTCAGGGCGTGAAATATTGCCCATTGTGCCGAGCAGCCACACCGTATAAAGCCCCAGCGCCAGCAGTGTGCCGTAAACCAGACAGCGCGTAATGGTGCGCGGATCTTTACCGTAAAATTTCACCAGGCTCGGCACGTTACCGTGGTAGCCAAACGAGGCCAGGCAAAAGGGCAATGTCATCAGCAAATATGGCGTGTAGGAGGGGTTTGCCTCCGCCACGTTAAATAACGTCGCGGGCTTAACGTGCCCCAGCAGACTGCCAAAGGTCAGAAAGAAGGTGATGATTTTAGCGCCGAGAACAATCGCTGTCATACGACTCACGGCACGAGTGGAAAGCCAGACGATAAACGCCACCAGCAGAGCAAATGCCAGCCCGGCGGCTCGCGGGGCAACGTCTAATGACATTTCCGCGAAGGTATGGTGCAGAATAGAGCCACTCGCCGAGATATAGGCGTAGGTCAGGATATAAAGCACAAAGGCAATGGAAAGGCCATTAACCAGGTTCCAGCCACGGCCCAACAGATCTTTAGTAATGGTGTCGAAGCTCGACCCGACCCGGTAATTGAGGTTGGCCTCCAGAATCATCAGCCCGGAATGCAGCATGCAGAACCAGGTGAAAACGAGCGTCGCAAGAGACCAGAAGAACCATGCGCCTGACATGACCACCGGTAATGAAAACATTCCCGCGCCAATTACCGTCCCGCCAATAATCACCACCCCTGCCAGCAACGATGGTGTTGCCTGTGTGGTTGTCAGTGTTGCCATGAACTTCATCTCCTGTAAGGCTTCAGTGCCGCAGCATTGTACCAGTACAAGAGTACAAAACAGATAAAAGAAACCCCGATGGTTTCATCGGGGTTTGTATTTAAAACTTTACAGTTTGTAAAGCTGAACTACCAGTAATTATGCATCACCAAAGCGACGACGGCTGGTGCCTTCTTCACGGCGTGGCGCACGACGCTCACCGCTAAAGCTACGACCTTCACTGCGACCGCCTTCACGACGCTCGCCACCGAAACTACGGCCACCTTCACGACGTTCGCCGCCAAAGCCACGACCGCCTTCGCGACGCTCACCACCGCCACGACGCTCGCCACCACGGTCAGTACGCGGCTGCGCATCGCCCAGCAGTTGCATATTCATCGGTTTGTTCAGAATACGCGTGCGGGTAAAGTGCTGCAGTACTTCGCCCGGCATGCCTTTCGGCAGTTCGATAGTAGAGTGGGTACCAAACAGTTTGATGTTACCAATGTAACGGCTGCTGATATCGCCTTCGTTAGCGATAGCACCCACGATGTGGCGAACTTCAACACCATCATCACGGCCCACTTCGATACGGTAAAGTTCCATTTCACCTGCGTCACGACGCTCACGACGTGGACGATCTTCACCACCACGCTCAGGACGATCGCCGCGAGGACCACGATCGTTGCGATCGCCACGACGTTCGAAACGCTCGTCACGCTCTTTGAACTCACGACGAGGACGCATCGGCGCATCTGGCGGTACGATCAGAGCACGTTCACCCTGCGCCATTTTCAGCAGAGCAGCAGCCAGGGTTTCGATATCCAGCTCTTCGCCTTCAGCAGACGGCTGAATTTTCGCCAGCAGTGCACGGTACTGATCCAGATCGCTGCTTTCCAGTTGCTGCTGTACTTTAGCGGCAAATTTTTCCAGACGGCGTTTGCCAAGCAGCTCTGCGTTCGGCAGCTCTACTTCCGGAATGGTCAGTTTCATGGTGCGTTCGATGTTACGCAGCAGACGACGCTCACGGTTCTCAACGAACAGCAGCGCACGGCCAGCACGACCGGCACGACCAGTACGACCGATACGGTGAACGTAAGACTCGGAGTCCATCGGGATGTCGTAGTTAACAACCAGGCTGATACGTTCAACGTCCAGACCACGTGCTGCCACGTCGGTTGCAATCAGGATATCCAGACGACCGTCTTTCAGGCGCTCCAGCGTCTGCTCACGCAGTGCCTGGTTCATGTCACCATTCAGCGCTGCGCTGTTGTAGCCGCTACGCTCCAGTGCTTCAGCCACTTCCAGCGTCGCGTTTTTGGTACGAACGAAGATGATCGCCGCATCAAAATCTTCTGCTTCCAGGAAACGTACCAGCGCTTCGTTTTTACGCATGCCGTACACAGTCCAGTAGCTCTGGCTGATGTCCGGGCGGGTGGTAACGCTGGACTGAATGCGCACTTCCTGCGGCTCTTGCATAAAGCGACGGGTAATGCGACGAATGGCTTCCGGCATGGTTGCAGAGAACAGCGCGGTCTGATGTTCAGCCGGGATCTGCGCCATGATAGTTTCAACGTCTTCGATGAAGCCCATACGCAGCATTTCATCGGCTTCGTCCAGAACCAGACCCTTCAGGCCGGACAGGTTCAGGGTGCCACGTTTTAAGTGATCGAGCAGACGACCTGGGGTACCCACAACAACTTGTGGTCCCTGACGCAGGGCGCGCAGCTGCACGTCATAACGCTGGCCACCATAAAGGGCTACCACGTTTACGCCATGCATATGTTTAGAGAAATCAGTCATCGCTTCCGCAACCTGAACAGCCAGTTCACGGGTTGGAGCGAGTACGAGGATCTGCGGCGCGCGCAGTTCCGGATCAATGTTGTTGAGCAGCGGCAGCGAGAACGCTGCGGTTTTTCCGCTACCCGTCTGGGCCATGCCCAGTACATCACGACCAGACAACAGGTGCGGAATACACTCTGCCTGGATCGGAGAAGGTTTTTCGTAACCGAGATCGTTAAGGGCTTCAATAATAGAGGTTTTCAGCCCCAGATCGGAGAAAGTGGTTTCGAATTCAGCCATGTAGTACAAGTGCCTCAATGTCAGTGGCGGCCAGTCTACATAACTCATCGTGAAAATGATCTGCAATTTTCATTGAAAAGTGTGAACCGGCTCAAAGTAGATGTATTGACGAACAACAGCGCCCTCACCAGTTAAGGTGATGGCAATCAAAAGATTACGGGCTGATGTCTATGTCGTCAGCTATTGCTGGTCCGATTCTGCCAGGTCGTCTTGCTCCTGGCCCAAGAGCGATAGTTCCAACAATGCATAACGGTGCTCAACGAAGTTGTGTACGTTGTTAGCAACCGCTAATTTGAACAGTGCCGTAGCGCTGTCCTTATCCCCCAGACTTAGGTAGTACTTACCTAAATAGAAGTTGGTTTCACTGAGATGCTCAGCGAGCGAGGTGTTATCCGTTGCGTCCGCCTTCAGGCGTTCCATTAACGTTGCTTCGTTAATGTTGCCCAGGTAGAACTCGACAATGTTCCATCCCCATTGCTCTTTATCCGATTTTTCGAAGCGCTGAGACAGAGCTTCTTTTGCCTGCTTCTCGTCAAGCTTACGCTCAGCGACATAAAGCCACAGGCTACGGAAAGGATCATTGGGATCGTCTCGATAAAACGCTAGCAGATCATCTTGCGCTAATTTATCGCGACCGCCGTAATACAGGGCGATTCCGCGGTTCAAGTGCGCGTAGTTGTAAGTTGGATCAAGCTCAAGTACAGAATCAAACGCTTCATAGGCAGCATCAAAATTGCCTGCCTGCGTTAAGTAAATACCTAAGTAATTGAATACTTCCGGCATATCGGGTCGGATTGCCAGCGCTTGTGAAAAATCATTTCGCGCAAGTGCCCTCAGACCGAGACTATCATACAACACTCCGCGCTCATATAAAAGCTGCGCGCGTTCATCATCGGATAAAGCCCGACTGGCAAGAATTTGTTCCATGCGTGCCAGAATTACTTCCTGCTGTAAAGTCGGTTGCAATGGCACCGCGAGGACTTCGCTCTTACGCCAGGCAGAGTTGCTGCATCCTGCCAGCGTTAAAGCTGTCGCAACGAAACACCAGCGCAAAAAAGGCTTCATTTCCCACTCCCGAAGACAACAATTGGATGAACGTCCTGTCCCCCGGCTGCAAACACGGCGTCCTGCCCGATAATGCGCCCTCCACCGTAGTGGAGGGCAAAACAACCTTACTCGCCCTGCTCTGCTTGCTGCGCTTCCGGCGCACCTGCAGGCTGAGTTTGTTCGGTAGCTTCTTTAATGCTAAGACGGATACGGCCCTGGCGATCAACTTCCAGAACTTTAACCGGCACTTCCTGACCCATCTGCAGGTAGTCTGTTACTTTCTCTACGCGTTTATCGGCGATCTGAGAAATATGTACCAGACCTTCTTTACCGCCACCGATGGCAACAAATGCGCCAAAGTCAACGATACGGGTCACTTTACCGCTGTAGATACGACCCACTTCGATTTCAGCAGTGATCTCTTCGATACGACGAATCGCGAATTTCGCTTTTTCACCGTCGGTCGCTGCGATCTTCACAGTACCGTCATCTTCGATTTCGATGGTGGTGCCAGTCTCTTCGGTCAGTGCACGGATAACAGAACCGCCTTTGCCGATGACATCTTTGATCTTGTCTGGATTGATCTTGATGGTATGGATACGCGGAGCGAACTGAGAAATGTCGCCACGCGGTGCGTTGATAGCCTGTTCCATCACACCCAGGATGTGCAGACGCGCACCTTTAGCCTGGTTCAGAGCAACCTGCATGATCTCTTTGGTGATGCCTTCGATTTTGATATCCATCTGCAGCGCAGAGATACCTTCGCGGCTACCAGCCACTTTGAAGTCCATATCGCCCAGGTGATCTTCATCGCCCAGGATATCTGACAGAACCACAAAGTTGTCACCTTCTTTCACCAGACCCATTGCGATACCCGCAACGGCGGCTTTGATTGGCACACCTGCGTCCATCAGCGCCAGAGAAGCGCCGCAGACAGAAGCCATCGAAGAAGAGCCGTTGGATTCAGTAATCTCGGACACCACACGAACGGTGTACGGGAATTTGTCTGCATCCGGCATTACCGCCAGTACGCCGCGTTTCGCCAGACGACCGTGACCAATTTCACGACGTTTCGGCGAACCGACCATACCGGTCTCCCCTACGGAATACGGAGGGAAGTTGTAGTGGAACAGGAAGGAGTCAGTGCGCTCGCCCATCAGTTCATCGATGTTCTGTGCATCACGCGCAGTACCCAGGGTTGCGGTAACCAGCGCCTGAGTTTCACCACGGGTGAACAGAGAGGAGCCGTGAGTACGCGGCAGTACGCCAGTGCGTACATCCAGACCACGAATCATATCTTTTTCGCGACCATCGATACGCGGCTCACCAGCCAGTACGCGGCTACGAACAACGTTCTTCTCGATAGCATGCAGGATGTCGCCCAGTTCGTTCGCGTCCAGGGTTTCATCTTCTGCCAGCAGAGCAGCAACGGTTTCAGATTTGATGACGTCAACCAGAGCATAACGCTCTTGTTTGTCGGTTACGCGGTAAGCATCGCTCAGGCGAGATTCAGCCAGGGCTGCAACGCGTGCATTCAGCGCGTCGTTTGCCGCTTCCGGCTGCCAGTCCCAACGTGGTTTACCGGCTTCTTTCACCAGGTCGTTGATGTTCTGGATTACAACCTGTTGTTGATCATGGCCGAATACCACTGCGCCCAGCATCTGGTCTTCGCTCAGCAGTTCAGCTTCGGATTCCACCATCAGCACAGCGCCTTCAGTTCCAGCAACCACCAGGTCCAGCTTACTGGTTTTCAGCTCTTCCTGGGTTGGGTTCAGCACGTACTGGTCGTTGATATAACCAACGCGCGCGGCACCGATTGGACCATTGAACGGAATACCTGACAGAGACAGTGCAGCAGAGGCACCAATCATCGCAACGATATCCGGGTTAACCTGCGGGTTTACAGAAACCACGGTGGCGATAACCTGGACTTCGTTAACAAAGCCTTCCGGGAACAGCGGGCGAACCGGGCGGTCAATCAGACGCGCGATCAGCGTTTCACCTTCGCTTGGACGACCTTCACGACGGAAGAATCCACCAGGGATTTTACCCGCAGCGTAGGTACGCTCTTGATAGTTTACGGTCAGCGGGAAAAAGTCCTGACCTGGTTTTGCTTTTTTCTGGCCAACAACGGTTACGAATACCGCAGTGTCATCCATGCTAACCATAACGGCTGCAGTGGCCTGACGCGCCATCATGCCGGTTTCCAGCGTGACGGTATGTTGCCCGTACTGGAACTTACGAACGATCGGATTAAGCAAAGTATTGTCCTTTCTTAATGGATGGCAGCACATCTTTAGAGTGCTGTCGTTAAAACCCGATCCTCTTTGCATCCTCGCGACTAATGACAACCCTAACCCGTGTTCTCCGGGTGAAGCCTCTCATTAGCCGCGCGAACCTCTGCAACGAAGATCATTCTTAGCAACAATACATTATTGTACCGTTAATTGCTGCCGTCTGGTTGAAAAAAGGGGCCTTACGGCCCCTTTCTCTGAAACTCGCCAGACTTAGCGACGCAGACCCAGACGCTCGATAAGCGCAGTGTAGCGTGCAACATCTTTACGTTTCAGGTAGTCGAGCAGTTTACGACGCTGAGAAACCATGCGCAGCAGACCACGACGGCTGTGGTGATCTTTTTTGTGCTCTGCAAAGTGACCTTGCAGGTGGTTGATCTGAGCAGTCAGCAGGGCAACCTGAACTTCGGTAGAACCGCTGTCATTTTCGCCACGACCAAACTCGGAAACGATTTTTGCTTTAGCTTCAACGCTTAGAGACATTTTGAACTCCAGTGATAAAAAAATGAAAGGGTGCCGATCTCTAATTCAGCAACCCCAGTGTAATGCCAACACATTGTTAAACAATTGCCACGGCATTAAGCGGCAATATTCTACTCGTAGTGTCTGTTTATCGCAAGGTGGGGCTCAGGCTGGAGGATACTCAACCACCAGTCGACGTGGCGAGAGACGGCCGTCATTGGTCATTTCACCCATGCCGATAAACTGCGCGTCATCGCCTTCCGACACCCTTACCAGACCATCCAGCGACGTAATATCCGTACGAACTGTCTGACCCAACTTAAAGTAGGCCGCTACCGTAGACGAAATATTAACCATCGGGTAATCCGCCGCCGGACTGTCCATCGGCATCAGCAGTGGATCCAGAAGTTCTGCTGACGGAACAGCTTGCGATTCCGCTTTTTCAACCCGCTCCAGCAGCTGCTCCAGCGTCACCATTCGCTCAGCCGGGTATTTGCTGACGGCAAGACGGCGCAGGAAAATCACGTGTGCACCACATCCCAGTTTTTCACCCAGATCATCAATGATGGTGCGGATGTAGGTGCCCTTTGAACAGTGAATTTCCAGTTCAAGTTCATCGCCTTCATGACGAATAAACAACAGCTCATACACGGTGATGGCGCGGGCTTCACGGGGCACTTCAATGCCCTGGCGCGCATATTCGTACAGCTTTTTTCCCTGATATTTCAGGGCGGAATACATAGAAGGAACCTGCGCGGTTTCGCCCCGGAAGCTCTCCAGCGCAGCAGCCAGTTGCTCAGCACTGAACGTCACCGGTCGCTCTTCAACAATCTGACCATCTGCGTCAGAGGTGTCTGTGCGTTGCCCCAGCCGGGCAATCACGCGATAACGTTTATCTGAATCAAGCAGATACTGGGAAAACTTGGTCGCTTCACCCAAACAGATAGGAAGCATACCTGTTGCCAGCGGATCCAGCGCGCCCGTGTGCCCGGCGCGGTTGGCATTAAACAGACGCTTCACTTTTTGCAGCACGTCATTGCTGGATGCCCCCTGCGGCTTATCCAGCAATAACACGCCATGTATATCGCGACCACGACGACGAGGACGACTCATTAGTCCTCCTTGCTATCGCCGCTTTCATCCGGATTCACACGACGTTCATCATCGTGTTTTACAACGCTGGTCACCAGGTTGGACATGCGCATCCCTTCGACAAGCGAGTTGTCGTAGAAGAAGGTCAGTTCCGGCACGATACGTAGACGCATCGCTTTTCCAAGCAATGTGCGGATAAAACCTGATGCATCCTGCAGTGCACGTATACCGGCCTTTACAGACGCTTCATCCTGATCGTTAAGGAAGGTGACAAACACTTTTGCATAAGCCAGATCGCGGGACACTTCGACGCCGGAAACCGTGGTCATCATGCCCAGACGCGGGTCCTTGATTTCGCGCTGCAGGATAATTGCAATTTCTTTTTGCAGCTCCTGTGATACACGCTGCGGGCGACCAAATTCTTTCGCCATAATAAATTCTCCAGAATAAAGACAAAAAAGGGGCCAAAAGCCCCTTTTTAAATTTCTTGCCGGGTGGCGCTCCGCTTACCCGGCCGACATATTTCCACTTCAGGTTTTAAGCGAAGCTCAAAAGAAGCGGTGGATTAATCGATGCTGCGCTGGATTTCGATGATCTCGAACACTTCGATCATATCGCCAACGCGAACGTCGTTATAGTTCTTCACGCCGATACCACATTCCATGCCGTTACGGACTTCGTTAACGTCATCTTTGAAGCGGCGCAGGGATTCCAGCTCGCCTTCATAGATAACCACGTTGTCACGCAGAACGCGGATTGGGTTGTGACGCTTGATGGTACCTTCGGTAACCATACAGCCTGCGATAGCGCCAAATTTCGGTGATTTGAAGACGTCACGAACTTCAGCAAGGCCGATGATCTGCTGTTTCAGTTCCGGAGAGAGCTTACCGCTCATCGCCGCTTTCACTTCGTCAATCAGATGGTAGATGACGGAGTAGTAACGCAGATCCAGACTTTCAGCGTCAATCACGCGCCGGGCAGAAGCATCCGCACGAACGTTAAAGCCGACCAGAATAGCATTAGATGCAGCAGCCAGGGTGGCGTCGGTTTCAGTGATACCACCTACGCCGGAACCAATGATCTTCACTTTAACTTCATCGGTAGACAGTTTCAGCAGAGAGTCACTGATAGCCTCAACAGAACCCTGAACGTCCGCTTTCAGTACGACGTTCACTTCGTGAACTTCGCCTTCGGTCATGTTAGCGAACATGTTCTCAAGTTTAGATTTCTGCTGACGCGCAAGCTTAACTTCGCGGAATTTACCCTGACGGTACAGTGCAACTTCACGCGCTTTTTTCTCGTCACGAACAACCGTTGCTTCATCACCCGCAGCAGGAACACCGGACAGACCAAGGATCTCTACAGGGATAGATGGACCAGCTTCGGTAACTTCACGACCCAGTTCGTCACGCATTGCACGAACACGACCGTATTCGAAGCCACACAGAACGATATCGCCTTTATGCAACGTACCTTCGCGTACCAGAACGGTTGCAACCGGACCACGACCTTTATCCAGGAAGGATTCGATGACCGCGCCGCTCGCCATACCATTACGAATGGCTTTCAGCTCAAGAACTTCAGCCTGCAGCAGGATAGCATCCAGCAGTTCATCAATGCCGGTACCCGCTTTGGCAGATACATGGACGAACTGGCTTTCGCCGCCCCATGCTTCCGGCATGATGCCGTACTGGGAGAGTTCCTGCTTCACGCGGTCCGGATCGGCTTCTGGCTTGTCGATTTTGTTGACCGCAACAACGACCGGCACCTGCGCCGCTTTCGCGTGCTGGATTGCTTCGATAGTCTGCGGCATCACGCCATCGTCTGCTGCAACGACCAGAACAACGATATCCGTCGCCTGTGCACCACGAGCACGCATAGAGGTAAATGCGGCGTGGCCCGGGGTATCCAGGAAGGTGATCATACCGTTGTCAGTTTCAACGTGGTACGCACCGATGTGCTGAGTAATGCCGCCCGCTTCACCGGAAGCCACTTTCGTTGAACGAATGTAGTCCAGCAGAGAGGTTTTACCGTGGTCAACGTGACCCATGATGGTCACAACCGGTGCACGCGGCTCTGCCGCCACACCCGTATCACGGTCGCTCATTACCGCTTCTTCCAGCTCGTTCTCACGACGCAGGGTGACTTTATGGCCCATCTCTTCAGCAACCAGCTGTGCGGTTTCCTGATCGATAACCTGGTTAATGGTCGCCATGGCGCCCAGTTTCATCATCGCTTTGATGACCTGAGAACCTTTAACGGCCATTTTGTTAGCCAGTTCGCCAACGGTGATGGTCTCGCCAATCACAACATCACGGTTAACAGCCTGCGCTGGCTTCTGGAAGCCCTGCTGCAGAGAAGAACCTTTACGCTTGCCGCCTTTACCGCCACGAACGGCAGCGCGGGCCTCTTCACGATCGGCTTTCGACTCAGCATGTTTATTGCCTTTCTTCGCCGGGCGCGCTGCTTTTGCATTACGGCCACGACCACGACCGCCTTCAACTTCACGATCGTTTTCATCTTCCGCCTGGCGAGCGTGCTGAGAAGTAGTGACATGATAATCGCTCTTATCTTCTTCCACTTTCTCTTGCTCAGCCCAGACGCCAGCATTTTCTTCAGCCATACGGCGCGCATCGTCAGCAACACGGCGAGCTTCTTCTTCAAGCTTACGACGTGCTTCTTCTTCAGCTTTACGTTTCAGCTCAGCAGCTTCCGCTTCGCGGCGGGCTTTTTCAGCATGGGCGGTTTTGGTCATATCGTCGGTTTGTTGATTGCTCACTTTATCTTTTTCCGCAGCTTCACGTTTCGCCTTCTCGGCGGATTCACGTTTCGCTTGTTCTGCGGCCTCACGTTCAGCTTTTTGTTGCGCCTCGCGTTTAGCAGCTTCTTCTGCTTCACGACGGGCCTGCTCTTCCGCTTCACGCTGCGCCTGCTCTTCCGCGGCAAGGCGTTCTGCCTCTTGCGGATCGCGTTTTACAAAGGTGCGTGTTTTGCGGACTTCGATTTGTACCGATTTACTCTTTCCACCGGTACCTGGAATATTGAGAGTACTGCGCGTTTTACGCTGCAATGTCAATTTGTCCGGCGCAGAACCGTTTTCACGGTTCAGGTGCGCCAGTAAAGTCTGTTTCTCTTGTGCGGATACAGAGTCATTCGCAGACTTCGGGATACCTGCATCAGCAAATTGCTGTACCAGGCGATCCACGGAGGTCTGTATCTCTGCAGCCAGCGATTTTACGGTTACATCTGTCATGCTGTTCCTTCCTGCTACAGTTTATTACGCTTCGTCACCGAACCAGCAAATATTACGGGCTGCCATGATCAGCTCACCGGCTTTTTCGTCGTTCAACCCTTCGATATCAGCCAGATCATCAATGCCCTGTTCGGCGAGATCTTCCAGCGTACAAACACCACGGGCAGCCAGTCTGAAGGCCATTTCGCGATCTAATCCTTCCAGATTCAACAGATCGTCAGCTGGTTTGTTATCACCAAGGCTTTCTTCCTGGGCCAGTGCCAGAGTGGTCAGTGCGTTTTTAGCACGCTCGCGCAGCGCTTCAACGGTAGCCTCATCAAGGCCGTCGATTTCCAACAGTTCTTTCATTGGCACATAGGCCAACTCTTCGAGCGTGGCAAAGCCTTCTTCAACCAGTACAGTCGCGAAATCTTCATCGATATCGAGATATTTGGTGAAGGTATCAATGGCTGCGTGTGCTTCAGCCTGATGCTTAGCCTGCAGGTCATCAACGGTCATGACGTTGAGTTCCCAACCACTCAATTGCGAAGCCAGACGGACGTTCTGACCGTTACGTCCAATTGCCTGTGCCAGGTTACCGGCTTCAACGGCGATATCCATGGTGTGCTTGTCTTCATCAACGACAATCGAAGCAACATCCGCTGGCGCCATCGCATTAATCACGAACTGTGCCGGGTTGTCGTCCCACAGGACGATATCAATACGCTCACCACCCAGTTCCGTAGAAACCGCCTGTACACGCGCACCGCGCATGCCTACGCAAGCACCTACCGGATCGATTCGTTTATCATTGGTTTTGACTGCGATTTTTGCGCGAGAGCCCGGATCGCGGGCGGCTGCTTTAATCTCAATCACTTCTTCACCAATTTCCGGTACTTCAATGCGGAACAGTTCGATCAGCATTTCCGGTTTTGAACGAGTGACGAACAACTGCGCACCACGCGCTTCCGGGCGCACGGCATATAGCACACCACGAATGCGGTCGCCCGGACGGAAGTTCTCACGCGGGAGCATATCTTCACGCAGGATGACGGCTTCAGCATTGTTGCCCAGATCGAGCGTAATGTTGTCGCGGTTAACTTTCTTCACCACACCGGTGATGATTTCGCTTTCATGCTCGCGGAACTGGTCAACAACCATTGCACGCTCAGCTTCGCGAACCTTCTGTACGATAACCTGTTTTGCCGTCTGGGTTGTAATACGGTCAAAGGTTACCGATTCAATCTGATCTTCAACATAATCACCAACGTTGAAGCTTTCGTCTTCATAGCGGGCGGCTTCAAGGGTGATCTCTTTAGTAGGCTGGGTTACTTCTTCGACAATAACCCAACGACGGAACGTGTCGAAATCGCCGCTTTTACGGTCAATGCTGACGCGCACGTCGATTTCTTGCTCATATTTTTTCTTGGTTGCTGTAGCCAGAGCACTTTCCAGCGCTTCGAAAATTTTCTCACGCGGCAGCGCTTTTTCGTTAGAAACAGCTTCAACAACAGCCAAAATTTCTTTGTTCATCGGGGGCCTTTCACCTCAATCCAGACTGTTAAAAGTGGGGGACCAGGTTCGCTTTCTGAATGTTGCTCAATGCGAACACTTCATCTTTACCTTCGACCGTAACGGTGATCATCTCGCCATCGACACTTTTGATAATGCCCTGCCACTTACGACGGTTTTGTACCGCCATACGCAGGACCAGTGTCACTTCGTTGCCCGTAAAACGCTCGTAGTGTTCCGCCGTAAATAAAGGACGCTCAAGACCTGGTGAGGACACTTCCAGGTTGTAAGCTACCGTGATGGGATCTTCAACATCCATCACTGCACTGACCTGGTGGCTTACATCAGCACAATCTTCAACAGTGATGCCATTTTCACTATCAATATAGATGCGCAACGTAGATGTGCGACTACGCACAAATTCAATGCCAACCAGTTCATAGCCCAGTGCTTCGACTGGTGCAGTGATCATCTCTGTTAATTTTTGCTCTAATGTGGACAAGCCCACCCCCAAGACATAAAAAAAGGGCATATAGCCCAGTTATTTCGTAGTCAGATAACAAAAAACCCCGATAAATCGGGGCTTTAAATAACTGAACCCTAAAGTCGCAACTGCGACCTGGAGAACCTTCCGGGAGTATTTTTTTCAAATCCAGCGACGAAGGCATAAAGTCTTCATAGTATATTTGAAAAAGAACACTTCGGGAAAGTGGTTGCGGGGGCCGGATTTGAACCGACGACCTTCGGGTTATGAGCCCGACGAGCTACCAGGCTGCTCCACCCCGCGCCTGAAACGTGGCAAATTCTACTCGGTTAGCAGAAGATTTGCAAATAATGCTGGGATTTGGTACCGAAGACGGGACGTAAAATCAGCGTCTATTATATTGATAAACCTCAGTCACTGTCAACCACATGCAGTTTGCCCGTTATGCGCATGGTTTAAGAATCACCTGACCAGGCGCCTTGCTCATTATGCAACGGTAATCCATGCTAATTTAGCACTGAAAATAGTACTCTTCTCTTCCTGTCGCCGTTAAAAGATGTTTAAATGAAAACTCATTTATTTTGCATAACCATTCACTAATATTCTTATCGTGGCTGGTTTAAAAACATCATGGCGTGGCTGTTAAGTCTCTCTCCATAGGTTTATCAAGCAGGGATTTATTTTATGACGACAATTCTCAAGCATCTGCCGGTAGGTCAACGTATCGGTATCGCTTTTTCAGGTGGACTGGATACCAGCGCAGCGCTGCTGTGGATGCGCAAAAAAGGTGCCGTTCCTTACGCCTATACCGCGAATCTGGGTCAGCCGGACGAAGACGACTATGACGCCATTCCTCGTCGTGCGAAAGAATATGGCGCGGAGAATGCCCGCCTGATCGACTGCCGTAAGCAGCTTGTAGCTGAAGGGATTGCTGCCATCCAGTGTGGTGCATTCCATAACACAACAGGTGGCCTGACCTATTTTAACACCACGCCATTAGGACGTGCGGTCACCGGAACGATGCTGGTTGCGGCCATGAAAGAGGATGGCGTTAACATTTGGGGCGACGGTAGCACCTATAAAGGCAATGATATCGAGCGTTTCTACCGCTATGGCTTACTGACCAACGCTGAACTGAAAATTTATAAACCCTGGCTCGACACCGATTTCATTGATGAACTCGGCGGCCGTCAGGAAATGTCCGAATTTATGATTGAATGTGGTTTCGACTACAAGATGTCTGTTGAAAAAGCATACTCCACCGACTCAAACATGCTCGGCGCGACCCATGAAGCCAAGGATTTAGAGTTTCTGAATTCCAGCGTTAAAATCGTTAATCCGATCATGGGCGTTAAATTCTGGGATGAGAACGTGAAGATCCCGGCAGAAGAAGTCACCATCCGTTTCGAGAAGGGCCATCCGGTGGCGCTGAATGGCCAAACCTTCAGCGACGATGTTGAACTGATGATGGAAGCTAACCGTATTGGTGGCCGTCATGGTCTTGGCATGAGCGATCAGATTGAAAACCGTATTATCGAAGCGAAAAGCCGCGGTATTTACGAAGCCCCGGGGATGGCGCTGCTGCACATTGCTTATGAACGTCTGCTGACCGGCATTCATAACGAAGATACGATTGAGCAGTATCACGCGCACGGTCGTCAGTTAGGCCGTCTCCTGTATCAGGGTCGCTGGTTTGACTCTCAGGCACTGATGCTGCGTGATGCGCTTCAGCGTTGGGTAGCAAGCGCAATTACTGGTGAAGTCACACTGGAACTGCGTCGTGGCAATGATTATTCCATCCTGAATACGGTCTCAGATAACCTGACCTACAAAGCAGAACGTCTGACGATGGAAAAAGGTGAGTCCGTCTTCTCGCCAGACGACCGTATTGGTCAGTTGACCATGCGTAACCTGGACATTACCGATACCCGTGAGAAGCTGTTTGGTTACGCTCAGTCGGGCCTGCTTTCCGCTTCTTCAGCAACAGGGCTACCGCAGGTAGAGAACCTGGAAAATAAAGCAAAGTAAGCTTTAAACAAAAACTGGAAAGCCGCGAAAGCGGCTTTTTTTTGGCCTGTAAGTGAGCGGCATTAACAATGCGTTGAACAGGTGCGGTTTGCTAAATGACAGGCAAAAAAAAGACGCTTTTCAGCGTCTTTTTTTCGGAATATTGGTACTGAGGATGGGACTCGAACCCACAAGCCCGTTAGGGCACTACCACCTCAAGGTAGCGTGTCTACCAATTCCACCACCTCAGCACGACTACTTCTTATTTAGGGATATCACTGCTCGGCTGTACCGGAGCGGCTGGCTGACTTTGCTCGACTTTAGCCGGCGCATTCAGCGTTTCCCATTCACTTCCTTTATTGGTTTTGTTGGTATTGATGTTGCCCAACACCAGGCTGATGATGAAGAACAGTGTGCCCAGAATACCTGTTGTACGGGTCATGAAGTTACCAGAACCACTTGAACCGAACAGCGTACCCGAAGCGCCTGCACCAAATGAGGCTCCCATATCAGCGCCTTTACCTTGTTGCAGCATGATCATACCAACCAGGCTAATTGCCACAATAAGGAAAATAACTAAAAGAGCTTCGTACATAATCAACCTGTTCCTTGCGGTGTTGCCGCATCTCAATGCTTCAAACCAATTAAAGCGGGGCTGTTAGCGTTTCCCACTAGAAGCGGGTGTGAATACTAACCAAAGCGAATGACCTTCGCAAGGGCAATTTTAGCGCATTGTATCAAGTGCGGAAAAAAACAGCAAAAACGCTTTGTTTGCGCATAAAAAAGGCGGCAAAAGCCGCCTTTTTAGACACTTAACTTAGGTTAAACGGCCTTAACGGCATCGGCAATACGGTTTGCATAATCCACAACCAGAGCTTCGTCCTCACCTTCGACCATAACGCGAATAAGGGGCTCGGTTCCGGATTTTCGCAGCAGAACGCGACCACGATTTCCCAGAGCCGCTTCCACTTCAGCCGTAACAGCTTTTACGGACTCGGTTTCAAGCGGATCGTCGCTGCCTGCGGTGTAATGTACATTTACCAGAATCTGCGGAAACATTTTCATTCCACTACACAGGTCATGCAATGTCATGTGGTTACGTACCATTGCGGCAACGACTTGCAACCCGGCAACAATGCCATCACCCGTCGTGGTTTTATCGAGCAAGATGACATGCCCGGAATTTTCTGCACCAATGCGCCAGCCTTTTTCCTGCATCTTCTCCATGACGTAACGGTCGCCCACTTTTGCGCGGGTAAAGGGAATGCCCAGCTGTTTTAACGCCAGCTCAAGCCCCATGTTACTCATCAACGTCCCGACAGCGCCGCCACGTAGTTGCCCCTGACGCAACCCTTCACGCGCGATGATGTAGAGGATCTGATCGCCATCGACCTTATTTCCTTCATGATCGACCATGATGACCCGATCGCCATCGCCGTCGAAAGCTATCCCAAGATCGGCTTTCTCTGCAACAACACGAGCCTGTAAGGCGCGAACGTCGGTCGCCCCTACCTCTTCATTGATGTTGACGCCATCTGGCTCGCATCCCATAGCAATTACCTTCGCACCGAGCTCACGGAACACGCTCGGCGCAATGTGGTACGTCGCACCGTTGGCGCAGTCGACAACGATTTTGAGAGCATTGAGGTTTAGCTCATTTGGAAAGGTGGCTTTGCAAAATTCAATGTAACGACCAGCCGCATCAACGATACGGCTTGCTTTGCCAAGCTCTGCAGAATCCACGCAGGTGAGCTCTTTTTCCATTTCGGCTTCAATCGCTTCTTCGACCGCATCCGGTAATTTCGTGCCGTCGATGGAGAAGAACTTGATGCCATTATCATAAAACGGGTTGTGTGAGGCAGAGATAACGATACCGGCTTCAGCACGGAAGGTGCGGGTCAGGTAGGCCACAGCCGGCGTCGGCATAGGGCCTGTAAACGAAGCAGACAGTCCGGCAGCTGCAAGCCCAGCTTCCAAAGCTGATTCAAGCATATAGCCAGAAATACGGGTGTCTTTGCCGATAATGATTTTGCGTGAGCCGTGCCGTGCCAGCACTTTGCCCGCCGCCCAGCCTAACTTTAATACAAAATCGGGGGTGATCGGGGCATCGCCCACGCGACCACGAATGCCATCGGTACCAAAATATTTGCGATTACTCATAGCGTTTCTTTTCCTTCGCTGACAATGTGGCTTCGACCACCCGCATGGCTTCGACCGTCTCTTTTACATCATGAACCCGAATAATATGCGCGCCCTGCATCGCCGCAATCACGGCACAGGCCAGGCTGCCGTTTAGTCGCTCTGTAGGTCCTACGTTCAACAACTGACCTACCATCGTTTTACGCGACATTCCAACAAGCAGCGGTAGGTCAAAATGATGAAATTCAGCCAGACGGGCGAGCAGCGCATAGTTGTGGGAGAGATTCTTACCGAAACCAAATCCCGGGTCGAGCAACAATTTCTCTTTTGAGATACCCGCCTGTTCACAACGTGCAATCTGGTCAATAAAGTACTGGTTTACCTCAGCGAAGACGTCCTTATAGCGAGGTGCCTCCTGCATCGTCCGGGGCTCTCCCTGCATATGCATCAGACAGACGGGCAAACCGGTTTGCGCGGCTGCTTCCAGCGCCCCCGGCTGTGACAATGAACGAATATCATTGATAATATGAGCCCCAACCCTGGCTGATTCTTTGATCACTTCAGGTTTGGATGTATCCACTGAAATCCAGACTTCAAAACGTTGAGCAATAGCTTCAACCACCGGGATAACCCGCTCCAGCTCCTCTTCTACGCTGACATCCGCCGCGCCGGGTCGGGTCGATTCCCCGCCAATATCAACAATCGTAGCGCCTGCATTGATCATCAAATTAGCGTGCTTCACCGCATCAATCAGCGTGTTGTGTGTGCCACCATCCGAAAATGAGTCTGGCGTAACATTCAAAATTCCCATTACGTGCGGATGCGAAAGATCGAGGGCGGTGCCCTGTGCATGAAGTTTCATGGTTGAACCTGGTTTAATAAGTCAAAAAAGAAAAACCCCGGAGCATGCACCCCGGGGTTTCATCAGCAGAACCGATCATCAACAGCGGGTAACTTATTTATCACCCAGCTGTTCTGACATCGTATTACCTGGATTCGGCGTACGTGGTTCATCAACAGGACGTGGCGCACGAGGCGTACCATTACTGTCAGAATTGCTGGTACCGGGATCTTCCCAGCCAGCAGGCGGACGAACGTCACGGCGCGCCATGAGATCATCAATTTGCGGAGCATCAATGGTCTCGTACTTCATCAGCGCATCTTTCATCGCATGCAGGATGTCCATATTGTCATTCAGGATTTGACGAGCACGAGCATAGTTACGCTCGATAAGCGATTTCACTTCCTGATCGATGATACGCGCTGTTTCATCGGACATATGTTTGGCTTTCGCTACAGAACGGCCCAGGAAAACTTCACCCTCTTCTTCCGCATACAGCAGCGGACCGAGTTTGTCAGAGAAGCCCCATTGAGTCACCATGTTACGCGCCAGGTTAGTCGCCACTTTAATATCGTTGGACGCACCGGTAGAAACATGTTCCGCACCGTAGATGATCTCCTCTGCCAGACGACCACCGTACAGGGTCGAAATCTGGCTTTCCAGCTTCTGACGGCTGGCGCTGATAGCATCGCCCTCTGGCAGGAAGAAGGTCACACCCAGCGCACGACCGCGTGGAATAATCGTCACTTTGTGTACAGGATCATGTTCCGGTACCAGGCGACCAATAATGGCGTGGCCTGCTTCGTGATAAGCCGTGGACTCTTTCTGCGCTTCCGTCATCACCATGGAGCGACGTTCCGCACCCATCATGATTTTGTCTTTCGCTTTCTCGAACTCAACCATCGATACCACACGCTTGTTTCCGCGCGCAGCAAACAGGGCTGCTTCGTTTACCAGGTTCGCCAGATCGGCACCGGAGAAGCCAGGCGTACCACGTGCGATGATCGCAGCATCAATGTCCGGAGACAGTGGGACGCGACGCATATGCACTTTCAGGATTTGCTCACGACCGCGGACATCCGGCAAGCCAACCACAACCTGACGGTCGAAGCGGCCTGGACGCAGAAGCGCAGGGTCAAGCACGTCCGGACGGTTAGTCGCGGCAATCACGATAATGCCTTCGTTGCCCTCGAAACCATCCATCTCAACCAGCATCTGGTTCAGCGTTTGTTCACGCTCATCATGACCGCCACCCAGGCCCGCACCACGCTGGCGACCTACGGCGTCGATTTCATCGATAAAGATGATGCACGGCGCCGCTTTCTTGGCCTGTTCGAACATGTCACGCACACGAGATGCACCGACACCAACAAACATTTCCACAAAGTCAGAACCGGAGATGGTAAAGAACGGCACCTTCGCTTCACCCGCGATAGCTTTTGCGAGCAGGGTTTTACCTGTACCCGGAGGGCCGACCATCAGAACGCCTTTAGGGATTTTACCACCCAGCTTCTGGAAGCGGCTTGGCTCACGCAGATATTCAACGAGCTCACCCACTTCTTCTTTTGCTTCGTCACAGCCTGCAACGTCAGCAAAAGTGGTTTTAATCTGATCTTCAGTGAGCATACGCGCCTTGCTCTTACCGAACGACATGGCACCTTTGCCACCGCCGCCCTGCATTTGGCGCATAAAGAATATCCAGACCCCAATCAGCAACAGCATCGGGAACCAGGAGATAAAGATGGAAGTCAGCAGGCTAGGCTCTTCCGGCGGCTCGCCAACCACTTTGACGTTTTTAGTCAAAAGGTTATCAAGCAGTTTCGGATCGTTAACCGGGATGTAAGTCGTGTAACGGTTACTATCTTTCTTGGTAACGTTGATCTCACGTCCGTTGATACGCGCTTCGCGAACCTGGTCCTGATTGACCTCTTGCAGGAAGGTAGAGTAATCCACCTTACGGCCATTAGACTCGCTGGGCCCAAAGCTCTGGAATACTGACATCAGCACGACGGCAATGACCAGCCAGAGTATTAGGTTTTTCGCCATGTCACTCAAGGGATTAACCTCATATTACAACTGTGTTAAAAACAGCGGCAGGTTACTATAGTTTTCGCCCGGTCGCTACAATGTACACTTCGCGTGAACGGGCACGAGAAGAGTCCGGCTTACGAACTTTCACCTTCGTAAACAGAGAGCGAATTTCTCTTAGGTACTCATCAAATCCTTCGCCCTGAAACACTTTCACTAAAAAACTACCGCCTGGTGCCAGCACATCCCTACACATTCCCAGTGCCAGTTCAACCAGGTACATCGACCGGGGAATATCAACTGCCGGGGTACCGCTCATGTTTGGTGCCATATCAGACATGACAACTTGTACTTTATTGTCACCGACACGATCCAGTAACGCTTTAAGGACTAATTCATCACGAAAATCGCCCTGGAGGAAGTCCACACCAACGATTGGATCCATAGGTAAAAGATCGCAAGCGATAATGCGGCCCGTCCCACCGATTTGCGTCACGGCATATTGAGACCAACCGCCGGGCGCAGCGCCGAGATCGACTACGGTCATTCCCGGCTTAAAAAGTTTGTCACTTTGCTGTATTTCATCAAGTTTAAACCAGGCACGGGAACGTAACCCCTTTTTCTGTGCCTCTTGAACATATTTATCGCTAAAGTGTTCCTGAAGCCAGCGACTCGAGCTGGCAGAACGCTTTTTACCTGTCATTTAACATTCCGTCCGGGTTCATCATATACAGCAACGTAAAATTCCACGCAGCGATTTGGTGATATTAGGGAGATGGCGGTAGAATGACCCGTTTTCAATCCCAACGTAAGCAAAATATACGATGAATCTTAGTACTAAACAAAAACAGCACCTGAAAGGTCTGGCACATCCGCTCAAGCCAGTTGTTATGCTTGGCAACAATGGTCTGACCGAAGGGGTGCTGGCCGAGATCGAACAAGCGTTAGAGCACCATGAGCTTATCAAGGTCAAAATCGCTACCGAAGACCGCGAGAATAAAACCCTGATCGTGGAAGCTATCGTGCGCGAAACCGGCGCCTGTAATGTACAGGTCATCGGTAAAACGCTGGTGCTTTATCGTCCTGCTAAAGAGCGCAAAATCTCGCTACCGCGCTAAGGATATCCTTAATTGAACACAAAATCTGTGTAAAACGAGGGGTTTTCGACAGTAGACGAGCAAAATGCCATGCTCATGGAGTTGTTAAAAGGCCGCCATGCGGCCTTTTTCTTTTCTTTACAATACGTCAACAATCAACGAACGCGAAGCGATTACAGGTATTCAACCTTGATAATTTCAAATTCAACATCACCGCCAGGGGTACGGATATTAACGACATCGTCCTGTTCTTTGCCGACCAGACCGCGGGCAATCGGCGAGTTCACTGAAATAAGATTTTGCTTAAAGTCAGCTTCATCATCGCCGACGATACGGTAAGTCTGCTCTTCATCGTTGTCGAGATTGAGCACGGTAACCGTTGAGCCGAAAATAACGCGTCCGTTGTTTGGTATTTTCGAAATATCAATGACCTGAGCGTTAGACAATTTTGCCTCAATATCCTTGATTCGACCTTCGCAGAAACCCTGCTGTTCGCGTGCTGCGTGATATTCAGCATTCTCTTTCAAGTCGCCGTGTTCACGGGCTTCCGCAATGGCGGCAATGATTACCGGGCGACGCACGGACTTCAGATGGTCCAGCTCTTCACGAAGTTTTTCGGCACCACGTAAGGTCATCGGAATAGCTTGCATTTGTATACCTCTTAAACATTCCTGTAGGGAGCAGTTGTTCCGCCCCGGTTGCTATGTCTGACCAAAAAAAGCTCACAGCCCCGGGTCAGAAGCAAAAGAAAACTGACCCGGGGACAAAGCTCCAGGTCAGCGACAATTTTTCAATTTGATACGCATTTTAACCGGAAGTTCACTATGGGTCATCGTTTACTTTCCGGGTCGATGCACCGTAGTATGACGGCTTGTTTCCAGGCTGTTAGCGCGAGATTATGCGATTTTCCAGATTTATCATCGGATTGACCACCAGTATAGCCCTGAATGCCCAGGCCGCGAATGTCGACGAGTACATTAATCAGCTTCCTGACGGCGCGAACCTTGCGTTAATGGTACAAAAAGTGGGTGCCCAGGAGCCGGAGATAGATTATCACGGCAAGCAAATGGCGCTTCCGGCGAGTACGCAGAAAGTCATCACGGCGCTGGCTGCGTTACTGCAACTTGGTCCGGATTTCCGTTTTACGACGACCTTAGAGACTAAAGGCAACGTTAACAGCGGTACATTAAAAGGTGATCTTATTGCGCGATTTGGGGGTGATCCGACGCTAAAACGTCAGAACATTCGCAATATGGTCGCGATGCTGAAAAAATCGGGGATTGATAAAATCGACGGGAACGTACTGATCGATACCTCCGTTTTTGCCAGTCATGATAAAGCACCGGGCTGGCCCTGGAATGACATGACGCAGTGTTTCAGCGCACCACCCGCTGCCGCCATTGTCGATCGCAACTGTTTCTCCATCTCGCTTTACAGCGCGCAAAAAGCAGGGGATTTGGCTTTCATCCGCGTCGCCTCTTACTATCCCGTGAATATGTTTAGCCAGGTCAGGACGCTCGCACGCGGTTCAGCAGAAACCCAGTACTGTGAGCTTGATGTGGTGCCCGGCGATCTTAACCGTTACACATTAACGGGCTGCCTGCCGCAACGTGCGGAGCCACTTCCCCTTGCATTCGCAGTCCAGGACGGAGCCAGTTATGCGGGCGCTATCCTGAAGGCGGAACTCAAAGAGGCTGGCATTACCTATTCAGGCACTCTGTTACGCCAGACGCTGGTCAATGAACCCGGTACGGTCATTGCGACTACGCAGTCCCCTCCTTTACACGACTTACTTAAAATCATGCTGAAAAAATCGGACAATATGATTGCCGATACCGTCTTCAGGATGATTGGTCATGCACGCTTTGGGGTGCCTGGCACCTGGAGGGCCGGGTCAGATGCCGTCAGGCAAATTCTGCGCCAGCAGGCGGGCGTGGACATCGGCAATACCATTATCGCAGATGGTTCGGGCCTATCGCGCCATAACCTGATTGCGCCTTCTACGATGATGCAGGTCCTGCAATACATCGCGCAACACGATAGCGAACTTAACTACATCTCAATGCTGCCGCTCGCCGGCCATGACGGTTCATTGCAATACCGTGCGGGTCTGCACGAAGCGGGGGTCGATGGAAAGGTGTCGGCCAAAACGGGCTCGCTACAGGGGGTGTATAACCTTGCGGGCTTTATCACTACCTCAAGTGGGCAGAGAATGGCGTTTGTACAATACCTCTCTGGTTATGCTGTCGAGCCTGCCAATCAGCGTAATCGCCGCATCCCGCTGGTTCGTTTTGAAAGCCGCCTCTACAAAGATATCTATCAGAATAACTAATAAAAAAGCCGGGTAGCAGTCGCACTGCTTACCCGGCTTTTCATCAGACACTGATAGGATTTACACGTCCGGTATCAGATTAACGCTTATAGATAAATTCGACGCCTTCTTCGTCGTCCTCATCCCAGTCGTCATCGTCCAGATCGTCCTCTTCAATCTCGGCTTCTTCGAGTTGCTGGCGATGGTAATCATCCCACATAAACTCGACTTTCTCAGGCTGTTTGGCTTCCTGCGCTTTCTCCACCGGGTTTTCGATAATGAAGGTCATGACATCCCAGCAGAGCTCTTTCACCCCTTGCTGGCTGGCAGCGGAGATGAGATAAAACTCGCCTTCCCAGCCTAAAGCATCAGCGATCTCTTTTGCTTTTGCTTCCGCTGTCGCTTTGTCCATCAGATCAATTTTATTGAAAACCAGCCAACGCGGTTTAGCTGCCAGTTGCTCGCTGTATTTTTCCAACTCGCCCACAATAATGCGCGCGTTTTCAACCGGATCGGAGCCGTCGATAGGATCAATATCAATGAGATGCAGCAGGACGCGACAACGCTCAAGGTGTTTCAGGAATCGAATACCGAGTCCGGCACCTTCAGCAGCGCCTTCAATCAGTCCTGGAATATCGGCGACAACAAAGCTCTTTTCGTTGTCCATACGCACCACGCCCAGACTCGGAACAAGCGTGGTAAACGGGTAATCAGCTACCTTTGGCTTTGCCGCTGACACGGCGCGAATAAAGGTCGATTTACCGGCATTAGGCATACCCAGCATACCGACATCCGCCAGCAGCATTAGCTCCAGCGCTAATTCGCGTTTATCACCCGGAGTACCCATCGTTTTTTGGCGCGGTGTACGGTTAACAGAGGATTTAAAGCGGGTGTTACCCAGACCATGCCAGCCGCCTTTCGCCACCATCAAACGCTGACCATGGTTGGTCATGTCGCCCATGGTTTCGCCAGTGCCCTGATCAATTACGCGCGTTCCCATAGGCACTTTAATAATGACATCTTTGCCGCGCTTACCGGTGCAGTCGCGGCTCTGACCATTCTGACCACGCTCAGCACGGAAAGACTTTTCAAAACGGTAGTCTATCAGGGTGTTCAGGTTTTCGTCCGCTTCCAGCCAGACGTCACCACCATCGCCGCCATCGCCGCCATCAGGGCCACCATGCGGAATATATTTTTCGCGACGGAAGCTCACACAACCATTGCCACCATCACCTGCCACGACCAGAATGGTCGCTTCATCAACAAACTTCATTTTACTCTCCGTTACTCATTCGCCTGAGCGGGGCAAAGTGGCGATCACTTCACGCTTACGCCATCGTCCCCAGAGACGATGGCCAATGGCGGAATACATCGCTCCCGCAACCACGACAAACGCACCGAGATAACCGATAAGGTTTAACATCGGTCTGGCGAAAAAATCGGGCCAGGCCATTGATAATAAATCTGAAAATAGCAGCGTAAACAGGGGAGTAAGGGTAATTAACGCACTCACCTGCGCTGCCTGCCAGCGCGCCATGGCTTCCGCCAGCGCACCGTAACCTACCAGCGTGTTAAGGCCGCAAAAAATCAGGCATGCCACTTGCCAGCTACTCAGTTGCAAGACCACTTCCGGCTTCGCAAGGGGCAACAACGCTATTGTACACAAAGTGTACAGCAAAAAGAGGATCTGCTGTGAGGCCAGACGACGCAGTAAAATCTTCTGCGCCACCCCATAGCTCACCCAAACCGTTGCAGCACCCACGCCAAAAATTACACCCCATGTGTAGTCGGTCAGTCTGGTAAAAATTTCAATTAAACTGGTATTAAAAAAGAGCAACAGCCCACAAAGCAGCATTGTTGCACCCACCACCTGCGTACCGCGCATTTTCTCTTTTAAAATGACGACACTTGCTATCATCATTCCAACCGGAGAAAGCTGACCTATAACCTGTGATGCTGTGGGGCTCAGATATTGCAGGGAGGAGCTAAAAAGGATGAAGTTACCGAAAAGGCCACCGGTGGCGATTGCCAGCAAGAGCAACCAACGGGGCTTACGGAAAATACGCATGGGAGGCAGCTTGCGTTTACACGCTAAAATAGTACCAAGCCCTATTCCTGCCATTAAAAAGCGATAAAAGACCACCGTAGGAGGCTCCATCACTTCCAGCACTTGCTTCATCGCAATTGGCAATGCTCCCCAGCACATCGCGGTAGTCAGCGCCAAAAGGATACCAATGCCTGCCTGCTGTTTCATGCCCGTATTCCCTGTCAGAATTTCACCGGACTCTTAATGTAAAAAGCCCCGCAACACGTTGCGGGGCTTTAATCCGTTACCGGACCACGAAAAACTTACTCAGCAACAATGCTGATGTATTTACGGTTGTTCGGGCCTTTAACTTCGAATTTCACTTTACCGTCTGCTTTAGCAAACAGAGTGTGGTCCTTGCCGCAACCAACGTTAGAACCAGCGTGGAATTTAGTACCACGTTGACGAACGATGATGCTACCAGCCAGAACTGTTTCGCCGCCAAAGCGTTTTACGCCCAGACGTTTAGCTTCTGAATCGCGACCGTTACGAGTCGAGCCGCCAGCCTTTTTATGTGCCATTTAATCTGCTCCCCTGTCTTAAGCGCTGATGCCAGTGATTTTCACATCAGTGAACCACTGACGATGGCCCTGCTGCTTACGATAGTGTTTACGACGACGAAACTTAACAATTTTAACTTTCTCGCCACGACCGTGAGCAACGATTTCAGCTTTGATTACGCCGCCATCAACGAAAGGAACGCCGATTTTGACTTCTTCACCGTTTGCGATCATCAGAACTTCAGCGAACTCAATAGTTTCGCCAGTTGCGATGTCCAGCTTTTCCAGGCGAACGGTCTGACCTTCGCTTACTCGGTGTTGTTTACCACCACTTTGGAAAACCGCGTACATAAAAAACTCCGCTTCTGCGCACACCTTATGAATGATTAAGAGCGCGCTATAAATATTCACAATAGGGCGCGAATATTACGCAAAACGCGAGCCTTTGACAAGTGCTTGCATCACTCCATGAAGAAAAAAAACACAACCTGTACGGCAACGTTTATCTGTCGCGTTTTTTCAGTACAATCAGCAATACTATTCTAACCCGTAACCCTTCGTTATCCCATTTTGATATGTGGTAAACAGGACTGAAAGCCCGGCTTTTGCGATGAATTTAGAAAAAATCAATGAGTTAACCGCGCAAGATATGGCGGGTGTTAATGCGACAATCCTGCAGCAGCTCAACTCGGATGTTCAGTTAATCAACCAGTTGGGTTATTACATCGTTAGCGGTGGCGGTAAACGCATCCGTCCGATGATCGCCGTGCTTGCTGCAAGAGCGGTGGGATATGAAGGCAATGCGCATGTTACCATTGCTGCGCTGATCGAATTTATCCACACGGCAACGCTTCTTCATGATGATGTTGTGGATGAATCCGATATGCGGCGTGGAAAGGCGACGGCCAATGCCGCCTTTGGAAATGCGGCCAGCGTGCTGGTCGGTGACTTTATCTATACCCGTGCGTTTCAAATGATGACCAGCCTTGGTTCACTTCGTGTACTTGAGGTGATGTCAGAAGCGGTCAATGTCATTGCTGAAGGTGAAGTTCTGCAGTTGATGAACGTCAACGATCCGAACATCACTGAAGAAAATTACATGCGCGTCATTTACAGTAAAACAGCGCGTTTATTTGAGGCTGCGGCGCAATGTTCTGGCATGCTGGCAGCGTGCAGCCCCGCTCAGGAAAAAGCCCTTCAGGATTATGGCCGCTATCTGGGAACCGCGTTTCAGCTGATCGACGATCTTCTGGATTACAGCGCAGACGGCGAGACACTCGGAAAAAACACCGGCGATGATCTTAACGAAGGAAAGCCAACTCTCCCGCTACTTCATGCCATGCACAATGGTTCGCCTGAGCAGGCAGGCATGATTCGTGACGCGATTGAAAATGGCAATGGTCGACATCTGCTTGAACCTGTACTGCAGGCAATGGCGGAGTGCGGTTCTCTTGAGTGGACGCGCCAGCGTGCAGAAGAAGAGGCTGACAAAGCCATCAGCGCCTTGCAGATTTTGCCAGACTCCCCGTGGCGCGAGGCGCTTATCGGGCTGGCTCATATCGCCGTTCAACGCGATCATTAATGCTCCATCAACTTTCCCGTCATCCGACGGGAAAGTTTCAATAAGTTCTCATTAGCAAGCTCTCCGCCTCTTTTTCCACCTCAATATCTGAGCCTTGATAGAATCCTAAATTTAAAAATCTTACATGAACTTTTTAGAGCAATAGCTCTTATATGCGTATAGTAAATGCACAGACTTACTGTCATGTAGTAACAGGTTTTTTCCAGGGAGGAATGATGGAGAGTAAATTCATTGACTGGCACAATGCCGATATCATCGCCGGGCTGCATAAAAAAGGGACATCCCTGGCGGCGGAGTCGCGAAAAAATGGGCTGTCTTCTTCAACGCTCGCCAACGCGTTAAGTCGCTCCTGGCCGAAGGGTGAACTCATTATTGCCCGGGCACTGGAAACAGAGCCCTGGGTGATATGGCCCTCCCGCTATCATGATCCGGTGACGCATGAGTTCATAAACCGAACCAGCATGATGCGGAAAAAAAATATGAAATAAACAATAAAAAGCCCCTGTCAGAATTGAGAGGGGCTCTGTTGCGCGTGAACGATTATTCGCCTTTTACGCGTTCGATGTTTGCACCCAACGCACGCAGTTTGTCTTCAATGCGTTCATAGCCACGGTCGATGTGGTAAATGCGGTCAACAATGGTGGTACCTTCCGCAATACAACCTGCCAGCACCAGGCTTGCAGATGCGCGCAGATCCGTTGCCATTACCTGCGCCCCGGATAATTTTTCAACGCCGTAGCAGATTGCCGTATTGCTCTCGATTTCCGCGTGCGCGCCCATACGAATCAGTTCAGGAATGTGCATAAAGCGGTTTTCGAAAATCGTTTCGGTGATAACACCCGTCCCTTCGGCAACCAGGTTGAGCAGGGTGAACTGGGCCTGCATATCTGTAGGGAACGCCGGATGGGGTGCGGTACGAACGGTGACAGCCTTAGGACGTTTACCATGCATATCAAGGCTAATCCAGTCCTCACCCACTTCGATATCCGCCCCCGCTTCGCGCAGTTTAGCGAGAACGGCATCCAGCGTATCCGGCTGAGCGTTACGACATAAAATCTTGCCGCCCGAAATCGCGGCTGCGACCAGGAAGGTCCCCGTTTCGATACGATCCGGCAGCACGCTGTAGGTTCCCCCACCCAGACGTTCAACACCTTCAATCGTAATACGATCGGTACCCTGACCGGTGATTTTCGCGCCGAGCTCATTGAGGAAGTTCGCGGTATCAACAATTTCAGGCTCACGTGCCGCGTTTTCAATAACGGTCGTGCCTTCTGCAAGCGTTGCCGCAGAAAGAATAGTCACCGTTGCGCCTACGCTGACTTTATCCATCACAATGTGCGCGCCTTTAAGGCGGCCCTGCACGCTGGCTTTAACGTAACCTTCTTCCAGCTTAATCTCTGCGCCTAACTGCTCCAGACCCGTGATATGCAAGTCAACCGGGCGAGCGCCGATAGCACAGCCGCCGGGCAATGAAACCTGACCCTGACCGAAACGTGCGACCAACGGTCCCAGCGCCCAGATGGAAGCACGCATGGTTTTAACCAGATCGTAAGGGGCACAGAAAACATTAACCTTGCTCGCATCGATCCAAACGGATCCATTACGTTCCACTTTCATACCCAGCTGGCTGAGTAACTTCATGGTGGTATCGATGTCTTTCAGTTTCGGAACGTTGCGGATTTCTACCGGCTCTTCAGCCAGCAATGCGGCAAAGAGGATGGGCAGCGCGGCGTTTTTTGCGCCTGAAATTGTGACTTCGCCCTGGAGCCGTGTCGGCCCCTGTACACGAAACTTATCCATTCATCTGTTCTCTGTTAAAAATTCACACGCGCTGCGGGCCCGGGCCCGTAGCTCAAAAACCATTTAGCTTGCGATCGCGCGCCCAGTCCTGCGGCGTATACGTTTTGATCGACAGAGCGTGGATGCGGTTATCCGCAATGTATTCCGAAAGCGGGCCATAAACCGCCTGTTGCTGCTTGACGCGGCTCATCCCTTCGAATACCTCACCCACAGCAATAACCTGAAAGTGACTGCCATCGCCAGAGACGTGGGCTTCCTGGAGAGAGAGTGCATTCATCAGCACTGTCTGAATTTCATGATTTTCCATGGGCGTTAATTTCATCTGATAGTGAAAACAGCCCCACATCTTAGAGGAAAGTGGCGCGGTCTTAAATAAGCAAAAAGCCTCGTTGATAGATCAAACGAGGCTTTAAAGAGTAACGTACTGAAAAAATTAGCGAGGCAATACGTCCAGGGGCAAATTATACAGCTGCGCAAGCGTTCTCAGATTTTCGCTGATACCTTCAAGCGAAACCTGATGCCCCTGCTTTTTACCCAGGTCGATAAGATGGATGAGCAGGGCAACTCCAGCGGTATCAATCCGGGTAACGCCATTCAGGTCGATGCAGGTTATGCCTTTCATCGCCTCAACGCGCGCTTCCCACAAGGGATTTAATACGTCCTGATCAATTTCACCCTGCACGACCAGCTTTTCGCCGTCCCGCGCCCAGCTAAGCGGAGCGGTCATTATTTTTTCTCATCCAGTGTGATTTTCTGACGAGAAATAGACTGTAACTGCGCGGTCAGACCGTCAACGCCTTTGGTGCGTAACAAATCACTCCATTCATTCTGCTTCGTCGTTATCATGCTCACGCCTTCAGCAATCATGTCATAAGCCTGCCAGTTACCCGTTTGGGTATTTTTACGCCACTGGAAATCAAGACGTACAGGCGGTCGACCATTCGGATCGGTAATAGTGACGCGGATAGGAATAATAGAGGCGTCACCGAGCGGTTTTTCTGGTGCGATCTGATAGCCCTGCCCATGATAAAGCGCCAGCGCCTGCCCATAAGCCTGCTTGAGATATTCGCGGAACGCGGCAAAGTAAGCTTCACGCTGCGCCGGGGTCGCCTCTTTGTAATAACGTCCCAGTACCAGTGCGCCGGCATATTTCACCTGCACATAAGGCAACAGCTCCTGATCCACCACATCACGCAGATAGTCAGGGTTTGCGCGAATCTTCGGCTGCTCATTTTTAAGACGATCAAAGGTTTTTTGCGCGGCTTCCTGCATTGCTTTATACGGGTTGCTCTGTTCTACGGCGTTGGCAAGCCCCAGGGGGGCAATGACCAGCATGGCAACCATTAATAGACGTTTAAACATGCGTCAATTCTCCTCGTTAATTCATCGAACCCGCGGACGGTGCGGTAGAAGTATCGTCCTGCTGTTGCGGCTGAGCATCGCCGGAACTCTTATTGTCACTTCCCTTACTGCTGTAAAGGAATTGTCCGATCAGATCCTCAAGCACCATCGCGGATTTTGTATCCTGGATAGTACTGCCTTCTTTAAGCATAGATGTTCCGAGCTCAGGATCTTCAAAACCCACATTCAGTGCCAGATATTGCTCACCCAACAACCCTGACGTACGAATCGCTAATGAGCTGGTGTCCGGGATCTGGTTGTATCGCTCTTCGATATCCAGCGAAACACGAGGCAGATAGGTCTTCGGATCAAGTTCGATGTCTGCAACACGCCCGACTACCACTCCGCCAATACGAACCGGTGAGCGCGCCTTCAGGCCGCCGATGTTATCGAAGGTCGCATAAATACGGTAAGTTGGCTCTGTACGCATCGAGGCAACATCTGCCGCTTTCAGACAGATGAAGAGCGCAGCCAGCAGCGCGACCAAAACAAAAATGCCAACCCAAATTTCACTTTTCTTTGTTTGCATGAACTCAATTCCCAAACATCAATGCGGTGAGCACAAAATCAAGGCCAAGGACAGCCAGTGAAGAATGCACAACGGTACGTGTTGTCGCCCGGCTAATCCCGGCAGAAGTCGGAATCGCATCGTAACCATTGAATAATGCAATCCAGGTTACAGTAATGGCGAAGACGACACTTTTAATCAGACAGTTAATCAGATCCAGACGCCAGTCGACGGCATCCTGCATTGCCGACCAGAAGAAGCCAGAGTCGATTCCTTTCCAGTTGACCCCGACCAGCGAACCGCCCCAGATCCCGACAGCAACAAAAATAATGGTCAACAACGGCAGGGAGATGATACCGGCCCAAAAGCGCGGCGCGATGACGCGGCGCAGCGGGTCCACCGCCATCATCTCAAGGCTGGAAAGCTGTTCGGTTGCACGCATAAGACCAATTTCAGCCGTGAGTGCAGAACCAGCGCGACCCGCAAACAGCAGTGCGGCAACCACCGGCCCCAGTTCACGGAGAAGCGAGAGCGCCACCAGCATGCCAAGGCTGGTTTCTGCGCTGTAGGTTGTGAGCACCAGGTAACCCTGTAAGCCCAACACCATGCCGATAAACACGCCGGAAACCAAAATAATGAGCATCGATAAGACACCCACGTGGTAGAGCTGGCGTACCAGCAACGGCGTATGCTTGCGGAACTCGGGTTTGCCAACGAGGGCATTAAATAACATTAAACCGGCGCGCCCAAACGTCGCGATCGTTTTGATCCCGCGATGGCCAAACGACGCCAGTGCTTCAAGCAGCATGAGTGGCTTAACTCCCTGTCTCTAATAAATCGAATTGATATTGACCAGCGGGATAACGGAAGGGAACCGGCCCATCAGCGATGCCGTCAAGAAACTGACGAACCCGTGGATCGCCATTCTCTTGCAGCCCCTGAGCGCTACCATGAGCAACAATTTTTTTATCCGCAACGATATACGCGTAGTCAGCAATGCTCAGGACTTCCGGCACATCATGCGAGACAACGATACAGGTCACACCCAGGACGCTGTTTAAGTCGGAAATCAGTTTGACCAGCACGCCCATAGTAATGGGGTCCTGCCCGACAAAAGGTTCGTCGAACATGATCAAATCCGGCTCAAGCGCGATGGCGCGTGCCAGTGCCGCACGACGCGCCATCCCGCCGGAGAGTTCTGATGGCATCAGTTTGGCTGCGCCACGTAAGCCAACCGCTTCAAGTTTCATCATCACCGTACTTCTGAGCAGCGGCTCAGGCAGGTTGGTATGTTCACGCAAGGGGTAAGCCACATTTTCAAATACGGTGAGATCGGTAAAGAGCGCGCCGGATTGAAATAACATACTCATTCTTTTTCTTACGGTGAACAGCCGGGAGCGCCCCATCTCCGGAATATTTTCACCATCAAAAAGGATCTCTCCCTTATCGGGGGGGATCTGGCCGCCTATAAGACGTAAAAGCGTCGTCTTACCAATCCCGGATGGCCCCATGATCGCAGTGATCTTTCCACGTGGCACCGTCAATGAAATATCAGTAAAAATAGGACGGTTACTACGTGAAAAACTCACGCCACGGATATCAACGAGGTTCGCCGCTGTCTGGCTCATTCTTTCATCCTTATAAGCCCTGCCGGGTATTGCATCATGGTCGATAACATCAAGAACCCAACATTTTTACAGAATATTACCTGCTTGAGTTAGCGAAAGCTGGCATTTGTTTTACTTTTGAGCCGCATAAAGTCAAAATTAAGACTTCATTACGCCGCTCTACATTCCCGGTTTTCCCGGCGATCGCAGCCTGCGGACCGGCAGATTATACCTTAAGAAAGGATGTTAGATGCTTTTAGCGACGGCGCTATTAATAATTGGTTTACTTTTGGTGGTCTACAGCGCCGATCGCCTGGTATTTGCAGCCTCAATCATGTGCCGAAATCTGGGGATACCACCGCTGCTGATTGGCATGACGGTGGTCAGCATTGGCACCTCTTTACCGGAAATTATCGTTTCGGTGGCCGCGTCCCTGCATGGTCAGCTCGATTTGGCGATTGGCACGGCTATTGGCTCTAACATCACCAACATTCTTCTGATTTTGGGCCTCGCCGCATTTTTACATCCATTTACCGTCCATTCCGATATCTTACGCCGTGAGTTACCGCTAATGTTGATCGCCAGCCTGCTGGCAGGGCTGGTTCTGTTTGATGGGCAACTCTCCAGAACAGAAGGCTTTTTTTTACTGCTTCTTGCCGTGCTCTGGCTGGTATTCATTGTTAAAATCGCCCGTCTGGCCGAGCGTCAGGGGAACGACAGCCTGACACGAGAACAGCTGGCTGAGTTACCGCGCGGCGGTAGCCTGTCGGTCGCGTTTCTCTGGCTGGGGGTCGCGCTGATTATCATGCCTATGGCTACCCGGATGGTGGTTGATAATGCCACTGTCATGGCGAATTATTTTGCCATGAGTGAGCTAACCATTGGCCTGACGGTGATAGCAATAGGTACGGGATTGCCAGAACTCGCAACCGCCATCGCCGGGACGCGTAAAGGGGAAGACGATATTGCCATCGGTAATATCATCGGCTCGAATATATTCAACATCACGTTAGTGCTGGGGCTGCCCGCCTTGATTGCCCCTGGCACATTTAGCCCTCTCGCCTTTTCGCGGGATTACGGCGTCATGCTGCTGGTGAGCATTATCTTCGCCTTTATCTGTTGGCGACGTAAGCAACAGTCTGGCAGAGGGCCGGGGGCACTGTTGTTGGCAGGATTCTTTATATGGCTGGCGTTGTTGTTCTGGGTAACGCCACGGTTGACGGGCTAGGTGGAGACGCATTATGTCGCTTATTGATCTGGAACCAGGGTTTGATTTTCAGCAAGCCGGGCGAGACGTTCTTAACGTTGAGCGTGAAGGCCTTGCGCATCTCGATCAGTACATCAATCAGGATTTTGCATTAGCCTGCGAGAAAATATTCTACTGCAGCGGCAAAGTGGTAGTGATGGGGATGGGTAAATCCGGTCATATCGGCAGAAAAATGGCGGCCACTTTTGCCAGTACGGGCACCCCCTCGTTTTTTGTGCATCCCGGCGAAGCCGCACATGGCGATTTGGGCATGGTTGGCGCACAGGATGTGGTAATTGCGCTCTCTAATTCGGGTGAGTCAAATGAGATTCTTGCCCTTATTCCGGTATTAAAGCGACTGAACGTTTATCTGATTTGCATGACCAGCCGACCGGACAGCAGCATGGGTCGGACTGCGGATATCCATTTGTGCGTAAAAGTACCCAGAGAAGCCTGCCCGCTTGGCCTGGCACCTACCTCCAGCACCACGGCCGCTTTAGTGATGGGTGATGCACTCGCAGTCGCACTGCTGAAAGCACGTGGATTCACTGCCGAGGACTTTGCCCTTTCGCACCCCGGCGGGGCGTTGGGTCGTAAACTGCTTCTGCGCGTTCACGATATTATGCACACGGGTGATGAAATCCCTCATGTGAGCAAAGAGGCATCGCTTCGTGACGCGTTGCTGGAGATTACCCGTAAAAATCTTGGCTTAACGGTCATTTGCAACGACCTGATGAAAATCGAAGGCATTTTTACTGATGGTGATTTACGGCGCGTCTTTGATACAGGTGCAGACGTCCGTAACCTCGGCATCGCTGACGTGATGACCCCAGGCGGCATACGCGTCAGACCTGATATGTTGGCTGTTGAAGCCCTGAATTTGATGCAATCCCGCCATATCACCTCCGTCCTGGTTGCCGATGGCGACCAACTGCTGGGTGTGGTACATATGCATGATTTGCTGCGCGCGGGCGTAGTATAAAAAAGGATGAAATAATGAGTAATGTTGGTGCGTCGCTTGCAACCTGCTACGGTCCCGTTAGCACACAGATTATGGCGAAGGCAGAAAAAATCAGGCTGTTAATTCTTGATGTTGATGGTGTTTTATCTGACGGTCTCATCTACATGGGAAACGACGGTGAAGAGTTAAAGGCGTTTAATGTTCGTGATGGGTATGGCATCCGCTGTGCATTAACGTCAGGCATTGAGGTAGCCATCATTACCGGGCGTAGAGCTAAACTGTTAGAAAATCGCTGTGAAACCCTGGGCATTACACATCTTTACCAGGGGCAATCGGACAAATTGCTGGCGTACCGCGAGCTTTTAACCAAACTTTCCTTACAACCTGAGCAGATTGCTTATGTGGGCGATGATCTGATCGACTGGCCGGTCATGGCGGAAATTGGTCTGAGCGTTGCCGTCGCCGATGCCCATCCGCTTTTGATTCCGCGCGCGGACTATGTCACGCGTATCGCTGGTGGGCGGGGGGCTGTACGTGAAGTCTGCGATTTATTATTACTCGCGCAAGGTAAACTTGATGAGGCCAAAGGGCAATCGATATGAGTAAAACCCGACGTTGGGTCATCATTTTGCTGGCACTTATCGTCCTGGTACTGATTGGTGTGAATCTGGCTGACCGGGAATCTCTGGCGCCGGTGAGCACAAACAGCAGCGATCCAACTTATAAAAGTGAGCACACCGACACGGTGGTATACAGCCCCGAGGGTGCACTGAATTATCGACTGATTGCCGAGCATGTAGAGTATTTTTCTGCTGAAGCCATCACATGGTTCACCCAACCTGTATTGACGACATTTGATAAAGATAAAATTCCAGGATGGTCCATTAAGGCCGATAAAGCAAAGTTAACCAATGACCGAATGCTTTATCTTTATGGCCATGTTGAAGTTAACGCGCTGACGCCAGACGCTCAGTTGCAAAAAATTACGACGGATAACGCCCAGATAAATCTGGTCACGCAGGATGTGACCTCCGATGACCAGGTGACGTTATACGGAACAACATTTAATTCCACCGGCCTGAAAATGCGCGGCAACTTACGCAGCAAAACCGCAGAGCTGATTGAAAAGGTTAGAAGCTCATATGAAATTCAAAACAAACAAACTCAGCCTTAATGTTGTCCTGGCCAGTGCCCTCTTTGCTGCCAGCCTACCGGCGCTGGCAGTGACCGGCGACACCGATCAACCTATTCACATCGACTCGGACCAACAGTCGCTGGACATGCAAGGCAATGTGGTGACCTTTACCGGTAATGTTATCGTCACCCAGGGTACTATCAAGATCAACGCCGATAAAGTGGTGGTGACCCGGCCCGGTGGACAGCAAGGTAAAGAGGTCATTGATGGCTTCGGCAACCCTGCCACCTTTTATCAGTTGCAGGACAATGGCAAACCCGTGAAAGGCCATGCCTCGCAGATGCATTACGAACTGGAAAAAGACTTTGTGATTCTGACGGGTAATGCTTATCTCGAGCAGCTTGATAGCAACATTAAAGGCGACAAAATCACCTATCTGGTGAAAGAACAAAAAATGCAGGCGTTTAGCGAGAAAGGTAAACGCGTGACAACGGTTCTGGTACCGTCTCAGTTGCAGGATAAGAGCAACAATCAGAATCCGGCCCCGGCGCAAAAAAAGAGTAATTAATTCGTTATGGCAACATTAACTGCAAAGAATCTCGCTAAGGCCTATAAAGGCCGCCGTGTTGTGGAAGACGTGAGCCTGACCGTGAATTCAGGTGAAATTGTTGGCCTGCTTGGCCCGAACGGGGCGGGTAAAACCACCACCTTTTACATGGTCGTGGGTATTGTGCCGCGGGATGCTGGCAACATCATTATCGATGATGAAGACATAAGCCTGTTACCGCTGCATGCGCGCGCGCGTCGCGGTATTGGCTATCTGCCTCAGGAGGCGTCTATTTTCCGCCGCCTCAGTGTCTTCGATAATCTGATGGCAGTGCTGCAAATTCGCGATGATCTCAGCGCAGAACAGCGTATGGACAGAGCCAATGAGCTGATGGAAGAGTTCCACATTGAGCACCTTCGCAATAACCTGGGGCAGGCATTATCCGGCGGTGAGCGTCGTCGCGTAGAGATCGCCCGCGCACTGGCGGCCAATCCTAAATTTATTCTGCTGGATGAGCCGTTTGCAGGCGTCGACCCGATTTCCGTTATTGATATCAAACGCATTATCGAGCATTTGCGTGATAGTGGGCTCGGCGTGTTAATTACCGACCATAACGTACGAGAAACTCTGGCGGTCTGTGAGCGTGCTTATATCGTAAGCCAGGGCCACTTAATCGCCCACGGTACGCCGCAGCAAATCCTTGAAGACGAACACGTTAAGCGCGTATATCTTGGGGAAGACTTCAGACTCTGATAGGGTAGAGTTTATTGACGTGTTTAGTCGGAGAAGACTGCTCTGAATATGAAGCAAGGTTTGCAATTAAGGCTTAGCCAACAGCTGGCCATGACGCCGCAGCTGCAACAGGCTATTCGTCTGTTACAGCTGTCTACGTTGGAACTTCAGCAAGAACTTCAGCAGGCGCTGGAGAGTAACCCATTGCTGGAACAAACCGATCTTCATGAAGAAGTGGATACACAACAGTCTCAGGATAACGAAAGTCTCGACACCGTAGACGCACTCGAACAAAAAGAGATGCCCGACGAATTGCCCCTCGACGCCAGTTGGGATGAGATTTACACGGCGGGCACACCTTCCGGCAGCAGTACCGATTACATTGACGATGAATTACCGGTTTATCAGGGTGAAACCACGCAGTCATTGCAGGATTACCTGATGTGGCAGGTGGAGCTCACCCCCTTTTCAGACACAGACCGGGCCATCGCAACATCGATTGTCGATGCCGTAGATGACACTGGCTACCTGACCGTGTCACTGGAAGATATCCTCGACAGTATGGGCGACGAGGACATAGGCCTTGATGAAGTCGAAGCGGTACTTAAGCGCATTCAGCGTTTCGACCCGGTAGGGGTAGCGGCAAAAGATCTGCGTGACTGCCTGCTTATCCAGCTTTCCCAGTTTGCAAAAGAGACACCGTGGCGCGAGGAAGCTCAGCTCATTATCAGCAATCACCTTGATCTGCTTGCGAACCATGACTTCCGCACCCTGATGCGTGTCACTCGCCTGAAAGAGGACGTACTGAAAGAAGCGGTGAATCTGATTCAGTCGCTCGATCCGCGTCCAGGTCAGTCGATCCAGACAGGGGAACCTGAGTATGTCATTCCGGATGTGCTGGTTCGCAAACATAATACGCGCTGGGTCGTCGAACTGAACGCCGACAGTATTCCGCGTCTGCAAATTAACCAGCACTATGCCGCCATGTGTGGTGGGGCACGAAACGATGCGGATACCCAGTTTATTCGCAGTAATTTGCAGGATGCCAAGTGGCTTATAAAGAGCCTGGAGAGCCGTAACGATACTCTGTTACGGGTCAGTCGCTGTATCGTCGAACAGCAGCAAGCCTTCTTCGAACAGGGAGAAGAGTTCATGAAACCCATGGTGCTGGCTGATATTGCCCAGGCGGTGGAGATGCATGAATCGACCATCTCCCGTGTCACAACTCAGAAATACCTTCATAGTCCACGGGGTATTTTTGAACTCAAGTATTTTTTCTCCAGTCACGTGAGTACCGAAGGCGGAGGGGAAGCCTCCTCAACGGCCATACGTGCACTGGTGAAGAAATTAATCGCCGCAGAGAATCCTGCGAAACCATTGAGCGACAGCAAATTAACCTCCATGCTGTCCGATCAAGGTATCATGGTAGCGCGGCGAACCGTTGCAAAATACCGAGAGTCTTTATCCATTCCGCCGTCAAATCAGCGTAAACAGCTGGTCTGACCCAACCGATAAGGAAGACACTATGCAGCTTAACATCACAGGACAAAACGTCGAGATCACCGAAGCCCTGCGTGACTTTGTTAACACCAAATTCGCGAAACTCGAACAATACTTCGAGAGGATTAATCAGGTCTATATTGTGTTGAAAGTGGAGAAAGTGACTCATACCTCGGATGCGACTTTGCATGTCAATGGTGGTGAAATTCACGCCAGTGCGGAAGGTCAGGATATGTACGCTGCCATCGACGGTTTAATTGATAAACTGGCGCGTCAGCTGACAAAACATAAAGATAAACTGAAACAACACTAATTGTCCGGGCGGTCGTCTGGCGCGTAGCCCCCTACCGCAACCCGGTCGGGGGCTTATCTCCGACGACGCTTAGGTGAAATTATGATGAATAACGATTCCGCTCTCCAACTGAGCAATGTCCTTAACCAGGAATGTACCCGAAGTGGCGTTCACTGCCAGAGCAAAAAACGTGCCCTGGAGATAATCAGTGAACTTGCCGCAAAACAGCTGAGTCTGCCGCCCCAGGTCGTTTTCGAAGCCATTCTCACACGCGAGAAAATGGGCAGTACCGGTATTGGCAACGGGATAGCTATCCCTCACGGCAAACTGGAAGAAGACACCCTTCGCGCGGTAGGCGTGTTCGTACAGCTTGAAACGCCGATTGCCTTTGATGCCATTGATAATCAACCGGTTGATTTACTGTTTGCCCTGCTTGTTCCTGCCGACCAGACCAAAACGCACCTGCACACGCTGTCGTTAGTGGCGAAAAGACTGGCGGATAAAACGATTTGTCGTCGCCTGCGTTCTGCACAAAGCGACGAAGAACTGTATAAGATCATCACGCTGACAGAAGGCGAACAGGACGATGCATAACATTGTATTCACTGTTGCGCCAGGCGCTGTGAGGAGAAACTTTCCATGGTCCTGATGATCGTGAGTGGTCGTTCGGGTTCCGGCAAATCAGTCGCCCTGCGTGCGCTGGAAGACATGGGATTTTACTGTGTCGACAACCTGCCGGTCGTGTTGCTTCCTGAGCTGGCGAGAACGCTTGCCGACAGACAGACTTCCGCAGCCGTCAGCATCGACGTGCGTAATATGCCAGAATCACCGGAAATCTTTGAACAGGCGATGAGTAACCTGCCCGAAGAGTTCTCTCCCCAGCTCCTCTTCCTCGACGCAGACCGAAACACGTTAATTCGTCGCTACAGCGACACCCGCCGTCTGCACCCCCTTTCCAGTAAAAATTTATCGCTGGAAAGCGCCATTGATGAAGAGAGTAATTTACTCGAACCTTTACGCTCACGCGCTGACCTCATTGTTGATACCTCTGAAATGTCAGTCCATGAGCTGGCTGAAATGCTGCGTACCCGACTGCTCGGCAAGCGTGAACGTGAGCTGACGATGGTCTTCGAGTCTTTCGGCTTTAAGCACGGTATTCCCATCGATGCCGACTACGTTTTCGATGTCCGCTTTTTGCCAAACCCGCACTGGGACCCCAAGCTGCGCCCGATGACCGGCCTCGACAAACCCGTAGCGGCTTTCCTGGACAGGCATACTGAAGTCCACAACTTCATTTACCAGACCCGCAGCTATCTTGAGCTCTGGCTCCCGATGCTTGAAACCAATAACCGCAGCTACCTGACCGTCGCGATTGGTTGTACCGGTGGTAAACATCGCTCCGTCTATGTTGCTGAACAACTGGCTGATTATTTCCGCTCACGCGGGAAAAATGTTCAGTCCCGTCATCGTACGCTGGAAAAACGTAAAACATGACCGTAAAACAGACCGTCGAAATCACCAATAAGCTGGGGATGCATGCGCGCCCGGCAATGAAGCTGTTCGAACTGGTTCAGGGGTTTGATGCAGAGGTGCTGTTACGCAATGATGAAGGAACCGAGGCTGAAGCCAGCAGCGTCATTGCGTTGCTGATGCTGGATTCAGCCAAAGGGCGTCAAATCGAAATCGAAGCCAATGGTCCGCAGGAAGAAGAGGCGCTGGCAGCAGTTATCGCGCTGTTTAACGCCGGATTTGACGAAGAGTAATCCTCTCCCGCCCAGGAGAGGAGTGTCAGTGCAGCCTGTTACTCTCCAGAAATGATTCCCCGCCTAACTGGTGCATCTGACGCAGGATCCACGCCTGCCGGCTACGAACATAGCCCGAGGGCGCGTCAACCCGAAACCGCAACGGGTTAGGCAAAACAGCCGCCAGCAGCGCCGCTTCCGACATGGTGAGTTTGCTGGCTGGCTTGTGAAAATAGCGCTGTGAAGCCTCCTCAACGCCAAACACCCCCTCCCCAAACTCCGCAATGTTCAGGTATACGGTGAGTATCCGGCGCTTCGTCCAGATGACCTCCGTCGTGAGCGTCAGCCCCGCTTCCAGCCCTTTACGCACCCAGCTTTTGCCATCCCACAGCAGCAGATTCTTTACCGTTTGCTGAGAAATTGTCGATGCGCCACGGACCCGGTTTTCATGCCGCTCATTGTGAGACAGGGCCTTTTCAATCGCGCCAAAATCAAGCCCCCAGTGCTCGGGAAATCGTTGATCTTCAGCGGCAATGACCGCCAGCCCAGCCCAGGGGGAAATATCATCCATGCCGACCCAGTCAGAATGCGCAACATAGCCAAAATCGCCGGTAAGCCAGGCACCCAACTGCCGCTCTACCATGACCGCAGAAAAGGGTACCGGCAGAAAGCTGAACAGGACAATGCCGCCACCCCAAAAAATGGCAAGTGCCAGCACCGCCCGTAAAATCAGTCGCTTAAGACGAACTTTTAGTGGACCACGCCGCACTTTCATTCCGTCAGCACCAGCACGCGTGCCACCAGCTTTTCGATACCGGTGGCCGCTTCGGCGATGTTTTGCGCCAGCATATAAGCAGGCGTGGTGACAACTTTGTTCTCCTCATCGACCACAATATCGTCTACCGGGCAGGAGACATGTTCAGCCCCCATATCCTCCAGGACTTCAGCGGTATCAATATCCGTACCTATGGTCAGACGCAGGGGGAAATCAAAAATTTTTGGCAACATTGCCGGCGCGATACAGATAAAACCAAGCGGTTTACCCGCCTGGTGCATCTCCTGCGCCAGATGCTTTAGCTGCGCATCAACGGCGCATGCGCTCCCCTCACTGGCAAAGTTACTGAGATTCTTTGCCGCACCAAATCCTCCGGGAACGATGAGGGCATCCAGATCCTTTACTGATGCATGCGCGAGCGACTGGATGGATCCACGGGCAATGCGTGCCGCTTCGATCAATACATTGCGGCTCTCATTGATCGGCTCCCCGGTCAGATGATTAATCACATCGGTCTGGATCTTATCCGGTGCAAAGCAGACGGCCTCGGCCCCTTCGCGGGCGATCGCAAGCAGCGTAAGCACCGCTTCATGGATTTCAGAACCGTCATACACCCCTGCTCCGCTGAGAACGACACCGACTTTTTTCATTCTGCTCATCCTTTATGCAATGTCATGTAGATAATTAAAAATTTTGATAAGGGCGCTATGCTTCACACATTTCATTGATTGACGTAACAAATCATTTAAGATTTGCTATCTTATGTGCGTGCAGTTCAAATTTTCAGACTGCGCCCTTGTAAAAAAACTATAACTTCACGGCGCAGCCACGTTTTCCCTGGTGTTGGCGCAGTATTCGCGCACCCCGGTTTATCCGGGGTCATTTTTTTCCAGCGTCCGCTACCCAGGCTTTCAGCACCGCCACATCATGCTGCCACTCCTGTTTCATCTCTTCGATCCATTCACCGACATTATCCCACCATGCAGGAAGATCGGGAGACTGGATCTGCTGACCTAGCTGTTGAAGATGACGCAGTCCGATCGATCCTGCCGCCCCTTTGATCTTATGCCCCTCTTCCACGATCCCTTTCTGATCCCGCGCCGTCAGGTTCGACTCCAGCACGCTAAGATAGCCCGGCATCATCTTCTCAAAGACCGCCAGTCCATCGGTAATGAGTTTTGGCCCCACCAGCTCGAGGTACTGTTCGAGCATCGCTACGTCCAGCAGGTTTTGTGATTTGTTATCCGTTGCAGTCATCGTTTCATCCTCATCGTCGCGGGTATCCCAGAATTTCTTAATCATGGCGGTCAGGGCGGGCACCGCCAGGGGTTTGCTCAGCACATCGTCCATTCCGGCTTCCAGATACTCGTTTTTATCTTTCAGCATGTTAGCCGTCAACGCCACCAGCGGAGGCAGTTCCTCACGGGCAAACTGACTGGTGAGTAAGCGGGAGATATCAAGCCCTGTCATGTCAGGCAACTGAATATCCAGTAACACCAGGTCATATTCACCGGGCCTGAACATCTCCAGCGCCTCTTTACCCGTCATCGCCACATCCACGCTGCTGCCCAGTTTTTCCAGCACGGAACGGGCGACAATGACGTTAAGTTCAATGTCTTCCACCAGCAGCACATGAAGGGCTGGTAACGGCATATCATCATCTTCAAAGGCATCTTCCACCTCTTCTGCAACCGCAGGCGCATGTACGGTAAGGGTGAACAGAGAGCCTCTGCCCGCCTCACTTGTGACCACAATGTCACCTCCCATGCTTTTTGCGAGGCGTCGGGAGACCGCAAGGCCAATCCCGGTTCCGGTCGCCGGTTTCCCGCCCTGGCTGTCTTTTACCTGATAATACATGGCGAAGATTTTATCGAGTTCTTCACGCGGAATACCGATACCAGAATCTTCGACCTCAAAGCGCAGCATATCTCCCGCCTCATAGCGCACACGCACCGTCACCTGGCCTTCGCGGGTAAACTTGACGGCGTTGCTAATCAGATTCCAGAGGATCTGCCGCAGCCGCGTACCATCGGTGACCACTTTATGCGGTAACGGTAGCGTCGGTTCCATCACAAACCGCAGTCCCTTCTGGTGAGCCTGCAATCCGGAGAGGTTCTCAAGGTCGGCCAGGAAGCTGGTGAAGTCGACAGGCTGGTTATCAAGCTGAACCTTACGGCGCTCCATTTTATCCATATCAATGATGTCATTGAAGATATTGCCCAACGTCACGGCCGAGACATGGATAGTTTTGAGGTATTTTTCCTGTTCACTGGTCAAATCGGTGTCCAGCAGGATCCGGCTTAAGCCAACGATGCCATTCAGGGGCGTGCGTAGCTCGTGGCTGATGGTGGAGATAAAGGTCGTCTTATCGCGACTGGCACGCTCAAGGGCGTCCTGATAGCGCTTACGCTCGGTAATATCGCGCCCGAAGCCCATCAGCCCGTGGCGCTTGCCTACGCGGTCATAATAGGGAACCTTACGAATTTCAAAACAGGCCTTGCGCCCGTCCGGGTAATCCAGCCACTGTTCGTAGGTAAGCGAGACGTTATGGCGAAATACTTTCTCATCAGTTTCGTTCACCTTCTCAGCCGCTTCAGTTGAATAGACATCCTGCGGCTTGAGGTTGATGAGTTGTTTCTCACTTTTCCCGGTCAGCAGTTCCATCGCCCGATTGCAGCCTGAGAACTCTTTATCTTCATTACGATAGAACACCAGATCGGGCGAGGCATCGAGAAAAGAGCGCAAAAAGGTCGACTGCTGTTCGAGCTGTATTTGCGTCTGTTCACGCTCCTGCATCTCAATCTTGAGCCGTTCAAAGGTAGCCTGCCGCTCAGCTTCGGCTTTCTCACGGTCGGCCATCTCCTGGTTGAGTCGGGTGATGTTCTCTTTAAGCTGTATATTGAGTTTAAGGTCGCGGTTACGCATCTCTTCAAGCTTATCAACCAGTCGGGACAGCCGCTGACGAGACTCTTCAAGTTGCTCTACCACCACCGACAGGAAGTAGACCGCCCAGGGGGTTATCAGTAAGCCAAAGAAAATTGAGCGGATAACGTCGATATTTTCCACCTGGCCTTGCAACACCATCGTTACCGCCATCTGTACCACAATGGCCAGCACCACCAGCGCCAGTGCTAACAGCATGGAGAAACGTACCAGGCCGAGCTTCATCATCAGGTCGACGTAATATTGCGCCAGTAAACGGATTTGCTTCATAACGATTTCCTCAAACGATTCCGCTCAATAATACTCAATTCTGAGCAAGGCGTTGAAGGTTGTGCGAAAAATGCGGCAATCATTGAGATTTGGCATTCATTCAGCGAATGATTTGGAGGCGGCGGTGCATTCAGGCGTCCAGCACTGTCCCAGCGCCGATCCCTGCACCCCGTGCGCCTTCAGATAGCGGTCAAGTTCCACCATCCCCGTCCAGCGGTTTTCACACCACAGCGGCGCCAGCAACGTAGGGCGGCGGGCGCTGGCGGAAATACGGTGATAAATCACCTCCGGCGGCGTATGGCGAATCATCTCCCCGGCGGTCAGCGTGTAATCCTCAAGCGCAATGCCGCTTAGCCTGCCCGCTTCCCAGGCCTTCGCCATAATGCTGCCCTTAACAATATGCAAAGGATGCAGCTTAATGCCGTCCACACCGGTATCTACGACGCGCTGGAGCGTTTGCAGGCATTCAGCCTGACCTTCTCCCGGCAGGCCGACAATCAGATGGCTACAGACCTTCAGGCCACGCTCGCGGGCAAGCCGGGTGGTACGCTGGTAGCAGACGAAATCGTGGCCACGGTTAATGCGATGCAGCGTTTTATCATGTGCCGTCTGTAACCCCAGTTCGAGCCAGACTTCAAAACCCTGCTCATGGTATTCACTTAACAGGTCAAGCACCGCTTCCGGCACGCAGTCTGGCCGCGTGCCCACGCATAAACCCACGATACTGGCCTGGCTTACCGCCTGCTGGTACATAGACCGCAACACCTGAACTTCCGCCCAGGTACTGGTATAGGCCTGAAAATAGGCAAGATAACGCTTTGCGCGATTAACCAGATGGGCCTGATGGGTAAGTTGTTCGGCAATGGAACGGTGCTGCTGCGCTTCGTCAGCAAAAGAGGCTACGTTACAAAAGGTACACCCCCCGCGCCCGATGGTGCCGTCGCGGTTTGGGCAGCTAAAACCGCCATGTAAGGTCAGCTTATGGACTTTTTCACCATAACGGCGGGCAAGATCCCCACCAAACATATTGACTAATTTCTGTAACTGCATAATCTGAGAGGCCGTGCTCTGAAAGGGGCCAAGCCTGCCATTTTTAGCTTTCGACGGCGATGATGTGGATCAATCGCCCGGCAACGCTTTTATTTACTGCATAAAAAATCATTATTACCGCACTTTCATTCACGCTGATGCCAATTACTTTTCCTTATGTTCGGCCTCTATTTTGCAAAAATAGTAGCGGCTGTGAAAAACAGTGAGTTTATGCGACCGCAACCCCTTCAGTAGCATAAAAATCTGCTATGACCCCTTTAGTTAGTACGGTAACGCATTAAGCGGGCTTTTCAATAGTGAGTCAGATCACAGAAAGAAATGGGCTATCGCTGCGCTCTGGCAATGTAAAAAAGGTTAAATATATTTATATTTCAAATAATTAACTAACTCATAGCACATTTTTGTATAAATAAGCCTGGCATTTGACCTGAATAAGGATTCCCGATAAGTTGGAAATCCGCTGGAAGCTTTCTGGATGAGCGGTCTGCTCATCATATTTATGCAGTTATTGTGATTCCCTCTTAAGCAAGTCCTCAACACTTGTGTACCGATGCGAAAAGGAAATTAAAGAGGGCGACATTCGAGGCATATGCCCCGTCGCCATGCTCTTTTTGCGCCTGTGCGCGTCGGTCAGGAGGGGGTCCCGTAGAGCCTGGGGAGGTTCACTGATATGTTGTACGATAAATCCCTTGAGAGGGATAACTGTGGTTTCGGCCTGATCGCCCACATAGAAGGCGAACCTAGCCACAAGGTAGTGCGCACCGCTATACACGCACTGGCCCGTATGCAGCACCGTGGTGCTATCCTCGCCGATGGTAAAACCGGTGACGGCTGTGGTTTGCTGCTGCAAAAACCCGATCGTTTCTTTCGTATCGTTGCGCAGGAACGCGGCTGGCGTTTAGCCAAGAACTATGCTGTCGGTATGCTGTTCCTGAATCAGGATCCTGAAAAAGCGGCCGCCTCACGCCGTATCGTTGAAGAAGAACTTCAGCGCGAAACCCTGTCGATTGTTGGCTGGCGTGATGTGCCAACGAACGAAGGGGTGCTCGGTGAAATCGCCCTCTCCTCGCTGCCTCGTATAGAACAGATTTTTGTTAACGCGCCTGCGGGCTGGCGTCCGCGTGATATGGAACGCCGTCTGTTCATCGCCCGCCGCCGCATTGAAAAACGCCTCCAGGAGGATAAAGAGTTCTACGTCTGTAGCCTCTCGAACCTGGTCAATATTTATAAAGGTCTATGTATGCCGGCTGACCTGCCGCGCTTCTACCTGGACCTGGCGGATCTGCGTCTGGAATCGGCCATTTGCCTTTTCCACCAGCGCTTCTCCACCAACACCGTGCCGCGCTGGCCGCTGGCACAGCCGTTCCGCTACCTGGCGCACAATGGCGAGATTAACACCATTACCGGTAACCGCCAGTGGGCGCGTGCCCGTACCTATAAGTTCCAGACGCCGCTGATCCCGGACCTGCACGATGCTGCACCCTTCGTGAACGAAACGGGTTCAGACTCAAGCTCAATGGACAACATGCTTGAGCTCCTGCTGGCAGGTGGTATGGACATCGTCCGTGCCATGCGTCTGCTGGTTCCGCCTGCATGGCAGAACAACCCGGATATGGACCCCGACCTGCGCTCCTTCTTCGACTTTAACTCCATGCATATGGAGCCGTGGGATGGCCCGGCCGGTATCGTGATGTCCGATGGACGTTTCGCCGCCTGTAACCTGGACCGTAACGGTCTGCGCCCGGCGCGTTATGTCATCACTAAAGACAAACTGATCACCTGCGCCTCCGAAGTCGGGATCTGGGATTATCAGCCTGACGAAGTGGTCGAGAAAGGCCGCGTTGGGCCGGGCGAGCTGATGGTGATTGATACCCGTGGTGGTCGAATTCTGCACTCCGCTGAAACCGACAACGATCTGAAAAGCCGCCATCCTTATAAAGAGTGGATGGAGAAAAACGTTCGTCGGCTGGTGCCATTCGAAGAGCTGGCAGACGATCAGGTTGGCACCCGTGAAATGGATGACGACCTGCTCGCCAGCTACCAGAAGCAGTTTAACTACAGTTTTGAAGAGCTGGACTCCGTTATCCGTGTGCTCGGCGAAAATGGCCAGGAAGCGGTGGGTTCAATGGGTGACGATACCCCGTTTGCCGTGCTCTCCAGCCAGCCACGTATCATTTACGATTACTTCCGTCAGCAGTTCGCGCAGGTGACCAACCCGCCTATCGATCCGTTGCGTGAAGCCCACGTGATGTCGCTGGCGACCAGCATTGGCCGTGAGATGAACGTCTTCTGCGAAGCGGAAGGTCAGGCACACCGCCTGAGCTTCAAATCGCCCATCCTGCTGTACTCCGACTTCACTCAGCTCACCACGATGAAAGAGGAGCATTATCGTGCGGATGTGCTGGATATTACTTTCGACGTGACCCAAACCACGCTGGAAGAGACCGTCAAAGCGCTGTGCGATAAAGCCGAGCAGATGGTCCGCGACGGCACCGTGTTGCTGGTGCTGTCTGACCGTGCAATTGCTAAAAACCGCCTGCCGGTGCCGGCGCCAATGGCCGTGGGCGCGATTCAGACCCGTCTGGTGGATAAGAGCCTGCGCTGCGATGCCAATATCATCGTAGAAACAGCGAGTGCCCGCGACCCGCACCACTTTGCCGTGCTGCTGGGCTTCGGTGCCACCGCCATCTATCCGTACCTGGCTTATGAAACCCTGGCAAAACTGGTCGACACCCGGGCTATCGAGAAAGACTACCGTACCGTGATGCTGAACTACCGTAACGGCATCAATAAGGGTCTGTATAAGATCATGTCCAAAATGGGCATCTCGACCATTGCCTCCTACCGCTGTTCAAAACTGTTTGAAGCGGTCGGCCTGCATGAAGATGTGTCGGGTCTGTGCTTCCAGGGCGTGGTCAGCCGTATCAGCGGTGCAAGCTTCTCTGATTTCCAGCAGGACCTGCTGAACCTGTCAAAACGCGCCTGGCTGGCACGTAAGCCGCTGGATCAGGGTGGACAGCTCAAGTACGTCCACGGCGGCGAATACCATGCCTATAACCCGGACGTGGTGCGCACCCTGCAACAGGCGGTGCAGAGTGGCGAATACAGCGATTATCAGCAGTACGCCAAACTGGTGAATGAGCGTCCGGCTGCAACGCTGCGGGACCTGCTGGCCATCACGCCGAACGGCGAAACCGTCAGCATCAACGACGTTGAACCGGCAAGTGAGCTGTTCAAACGCTTTGATACCGCGGCGATGTCCATCGGCGCACTGAGCCCGGAAGCCCACGAAGCGCTGGCAGAAGCCATGAACAGCCTCGGTGGTTTCTCAAACTCCGGCGAAGGCGGTGAAGATCCGGCGCGCTATGGCACCAATAAAGTGTCACGCATTAAGCAGGTTGCGTCCGGTCGCTTCGGTGTAACCCCGGCGTACCTGGTCAACGCTGACGTTATCCAGATTAAAGTGGCTCAGGGCGCAAAACCGGGTGAAGGCGGTCAGTTACCGGGTGACAAAGTGACCCCGTACATTGCCAAACTGCGTTATTCGGTGCCGGGCGTGACCCTGATTTCTCCTCCGCCACACCACGATATTTACTCTATCGAGGATCTGGCGCAGCTGATTTTCGACCTTAAACAGGTCAACCCGAAAGCGATGATCTCCGTGAAGCTGGTGTCTGAACCGGGCGTCGGCACCATCGCGACCGGTGTGGCAAAAGCCTACGCCGATCTGATAACCATTGCCGGTTATGACGGTGGTACGGGTGCAAGCCCGCTCTCCTCCGTGAAATATGCCGGTTGCCCGTGGGAACTGGGGCTGGTGGAAACCCAACAGGCGCTGGTCGCCAACGGCCTGCGTCACAAGATCCGTCTGCAAACCGATGGCGGGCTGAAAACCGGCCAGGACATCATTAAAGCGGCTATTTTAGGTGCCGAGAGCTTCGGCTTCGGTACCGGTCCAATGGTGGCGCTGGGCTGTAAATACCTGCGTATTTGTCACCTCAACAACTGCGCAACCGGTGTGGCAACTCAGGACGAGAAACTGCGTAAAAACCACTATCACGGCCTGCCGTTCAAAGTGACCAACTACTTTGAATTTATCGCCCGTGAAGTGCGTGAGTTAATGGCGCAGCTGGGTGTCAAACGTCTGGTCGATCTGATTGGTCGTACCGATCTGCTCAAAGAGCTGGACGGTTTCACCGCCAAACAGCAGAAACTGGATCTGTCGAAACTGCTGGAAACCGCCGAACCGCATCCGGGCAAAGCGCTGTTCTGCACCGAGAACAATCCGCCGTTTGATAATGGCGTGCTCAATGCGCAACTGCTGCAACAGGCAAAACCGTTTGTGGACGAACGCCAGAGCAAAACCTTCTGGTTTGACATTCGCAACACGGACCGCTCCGTCGGTGCATCGCTGTCCGGCTATATCGCGCAGCATCATGGCGATCAGGGTCTGGCGTCTGACCCGATTACCGCGCACTTCAGCGGCACCGCAGGCCAGAGCTTCGGCGTGTGGAACGCGGGCGGCGTAGAACTGTATCTGACCGGCGATGCCAACGACTATGTGGGTAAAGGCATGGCAGGTGGTTTAGTGGCGGTTCGTCCGCCAGTGGGCTCGGCTTATCGTAGCCATGAAGCGAGCATTATCGGTAACACCTGTCTCTATGGCGCAACCGGCGGTCGACTCTACGCCGCAGGCCGCGCAGGTGAGCGATTTGGCGTGCGTAACTCCGGCGCGATTACCGTGGTTGAAGGTATTGGTGATAACGGCTGCGAATACATGACCGGTGGTATCGTCTGTATCCTCGGCAAAACGGGCGTCAACTTTGGCGCAGGCATGACGGGCGGCTTCGCCTACGTACTGGATGAAGACGGTGAATTCCGCAAACGCGTGAACCCGGAACTGGTGGAAGTCCTGAGCGTTGATGACCTTGCTATCCATGAAGAACATCTGCGCGGTCTTATCACCGAGCACGTACAACATACCGGTTCTTCACGTGGTGAAGAGATTCTGGCGAACTGGCCGACCTTCTCAACGAAGTTCGCGCTGGTGAAGCCAAAATCCAGCGATGTGAAAGCTCTGTTAGGTCACCGTAGTCGTTCCGCAGCTGAGCTGCGGGTGCAGGCGCAGTAAGGGGTAGCAATGAGTCAGAACGTATACCAGTTTATAGACTTACAGCGTGTCGATCCGCCGAAGAAACCGCTGAAGATCCGTAAAATTGAATTTGTAGAAATCTATGAGCCGTTTTCAGAAGGCCAGGCCAAGGCGCAGGCAGATCGCTGCCTCTCCTGTGGTAACCCGTACTGCGAGTGGAAATGTCCGGTACACAACTACATCCCGAACTGGCTGAAGCTGGCCAACGAGGGGCGTATTTTTGAGGCGGCAGAGCTGTCGCATCAGACCAACACCCTGCCGGAAGTCTGTGGGCGCGTCTGCCCTCAGGACCGACTGTGTGAAGGCTCCTGTACCCTGAACGACGAGTTTGGCGCAGTGACCATTGGTAACATCGAACGCTATATCAACGATAAAGCGTTTGAAATGGGGTGGCGTCCTGACCTGACCGGCGTGAAGCAAACCGGCAAACGTGTTGCCATCATCGGTGCGGGCCCGGCAGGCCTTGCCTGCGCGGACGTATTGACCCGTAACGGCGTAAAAGCCGTGGTGTTTGACCGTCACCCGGAGATCGGCGGCCTGCTGACCTTTGGTATCCCGGCCTTCAAGCTGGAGAAAGAGGTGATGACCCGTCGTCGCGAAATCTTCACCGGTATGGGGATCGAGTTCAACCTGAACACTGAAGTGGGCCGTGATGTGCAGCTCGACGACCTGCTGAACGATTACGACGCCGTCTTCCTGGGGGTGGGTACTTATCAGTCCATGCGCGGCGGTCTGGAAAATGAAGACGCCGATGGCGTATTTGATGCGCTGCCGTTCCTGATTGCCAACACCCGCCAGATCATGGGCTTTGGCGACTCCGCAGAAGCGCCATACACCAGCATGGAAGGCAAACGCGTCGTGGTGCTGGGCGGTGGGGATACCGCGATGGACTGCGTGCGTACTTCCATCCGTCAGAACGCGAAGCACGTTATCTGTGCTTACCGTCGCGACGAAGAAAACATGCCGGGTTCCCGTCGTGAAGTGAAAAACGCGCGTGAAGAAGGCGTCGAGTTTCAGTTCAACGTGCAGCCGCTCGGTGTGGAAATCAACGCCAACGGTAAAGTATGCGGCGTAAAAATGGCGCGTACCGAAATGGGTCAGCCGGATGCGAAAGGCCGTCGTCGCGCAGAAATCGTGCCTGGCTCCGAGCATGTGGTACCGGCAGACGCGGTCGTGATGGCGTTTGGTTTCCGTCCGCACAGCATGGAATGGCTGGCGAAACATAGCGTGGAGCTGGATTCTCAGGGCCGCATCATTGCGCCGGAAGGTAGCGACAATGCGTTCCAGACCAGCAACCCGAAGATCTTTGCCGGTGGCGATATTGTGCGCGGTTCCGATCTGGTGGTGACTGCGATTGCTGAAGGTCGTAAAGCGGCCGATGGCATTATGAACTGGCTGGAAGTGTAAAACAGCGTGCCGGATGAGGGGCTATCCCGTCATCCGGCTAACGCTGGTACAGCCCTCTTTTCTCTCCCGTCGCTTCCTGAAGCATCCCGCTTCCACGCTTAGCTCCGATAGATCTCATCCGTGAGAAACGCCGGCCAGTTTTTCTCAAAGAAAATGGCTGAAAGATCGTCGAGCGTGCGTAGCGGCTTGGTCTCTACCTGGAATTCGCCATGCCGCCAGACGACCTGCAATTGTTCCTGCCGGTGTTCAGGCTTCTCCGACAGAAAACGAAAGGCAGACAGCTCGCCCTCACGGGTTTGCGGTACCACATCCCCCTGCGACGAACACAGCATGCGCGCTCCCCGGCTGCCGCCGCCGTTGGCAATATAAACCTCCAGCGCCACGAGCAGTGCCTCTGATGCCAGCGCCATGTGACGCCATTGCAAACTGAACGCTGCCTGATGGGGGTGCGTGATGGCGATGCCACTTTGGGCAATACGCTGATTCAGACGATGGGCGGCCTGACGCGCCCCCGGCACACGTGCTGCATCACAGATAAACCCGGCCCGCTCACTCATGCGCTGCTGAATTTCAGCGCGCACATCGTTGATGGATAACGCCTGAGGATGGCTACTGTCCTGCTGGATCTGGCGCAGCAGTGCTGCCGTTTGTGTTTCGAATAAAGCCGTTGATGGGCTGCGCGGCGTCGCTGCAATATGCTTTGCACAGCGCAAACCAAACACCTGCCCGGCATTCAGTGCGGCCCCGCCGGGGCGCGTCACGCCATGCGTTCCCGCCGCTTCCCCCACCGCGTAGCAGCCGTTGAGCGATGATTGCCCCCAGACATCCACCGCGATACCGCCATTCATATGCTGATGGTTGACGTTAAAAGGCAGCGGCTGGGTGGTGAGATCGTGCCCGTGATGCTTATAAAGCTCGATAGCCAGCGGATTCATGCGCTGCAGACGTGCGATGGGCAATTCAAGGCAGGCATCGTTGTTGCGCAGGTAGTGATAAACATCTTCATCCAGATTGCCAATGGCAAAAGGCTCATCGCCCGGCACCGGCAACGGGTTGCGGTTGAAATCCATCAGAATGGTTCGCCCGGCCTGAGATTCGTTATAAATCGCCAGATCCACCAGGCTTGAGCCAAAGTCCAGCATACGCGTGGCGTGAATGGGCCACTGATATCCTTTACGGAAAATGTTTGAGGCCAGCTCGCGGGTGGTGCGGTAGTACCGTGCAAGGAAATTGTGCTCCTGTCCGTGCGCATCCATAGAGTAGATGTAGGGCATGCTCTGCACGTAAGTGCCGGAGAGATTCCAGGGAAACTCGTCGCGACGGGTACCAATGCCAAACTGATGCTCCGTCAGATTGACGGTGGCAATCCCGGCCTCCAGCGCCAGTCCGAGTGAACCAAAGCAGCGTTTCGGGTAGACGCTGTCCCTGAAGAGCTCCCCGGGGCCACCTGCCGCGAGCACCACGGTCGGACTACGCATCAGGCACAGCCCCCACGGGTTATCCTCCGCTCTTGCCCCTTTGACAATGGCGAGGATCCCCGCCACCCGTCGCTGCTCACCCTCTCCTTCTGTCAGTAGCCTGACCGCCGTAGCATGGTCAACAAAGGGCACGCCCAGCAGTACCGCCTCTTCTGCCAGAACTTTAACCATTAGTCTTGAGGTGCGTGGGCCACAGCTGGTGGCTCGTCCCACCTCATCGTGATCCGTCTGATAACGCAATACCGCGCCATATTTGTCCTCCGGCAACGGCAGTCCGATGCTCTTCAGGCCGATAAAGGCCTCCACCGACCCCACCGATTCGACATAGGCCGTGTCCGCATCCATCGCCCCGCCCGCGCCAATGGCAGTAGCAAGCGCCGTGAAATTGTCACCTCTGAAACTGGTTGAGGCGGTGTGCAGCGTCTGTTTATCCGATCCGGAACAGGCTGAGGTGCCCCAGAATAAGGTCTGTGTCGCCACCAGCACATCCATTTTTCTGCGTTTCAGTTCTACAGCGGCACGTAGCCCGGCCGCACCGCTACCGACCACCAGCGCATCGCTCTCATAAACCGGAATGCGAAATCCATCAATCTCAATGCGCTGCTGCGGCTCCGCCTGTAAAACATGGCGCGGCATGGTCACGTTGGTCAGATTTTCCAGGATTGACTGCGGGATCGTTATTGCCATGTTTTCCTTCCTTAAATACGTGATGACAGCCCGGACATGCCCATCTCTTTGACAGGCTTAGGTGCTTTACGTACGCCCAGCAGTAACACCGAGCTCACCACCATGACGCAGGCCGCCACAAACCACACCGCTGACATGGAGTATTTGTCGGCAAAATATCCGGCCAGTACCGGCGAGATCCCCCCTGCGGTCATGCCGACATTCATCACAAAGCCAATGGCTGAACCGCGCAGCTGCGGTGGCACCAGTTCTGCGGTAAATGAGAGCACCAGCGGCGTGACGGGATAACCCAGCAGGCCAAGCAGCAGAACCAGGATAACCACCGCAAAAACGGGCAGCTGTAACACCATTGCCGCCATCAACAGGCTACTGGCCACCGTGATGCCTATCAGGATGCTGCGTTTACGGGAAAAATCGCCGCCATCGCAAATGCGGCCCAGCAAAAAGCCGCCCAATGCCCCTGTTAACCCCAGCAGACTGGCAATCGTTCCTGCGGTGCCGATAGTGAGCTGTTTAACATTCATCAGGAATGTCGGTGCCCAGAGCAGTACAATCCACCAGCCGCTCAGCAGCAGGAAGTAGTAAAACGCCATCAGCATGACGGATTGGTTTTTAAACAATTGCTTCAACGGCACTTTCTCGTGTTTCGCAACGGCGACTGCTTTTTTCGGTTCAGACTTCACCAGCATCGCGTAGGCAATAGCGACCAGGATACCCAGCCCCCCGGCAACATAAAACACCACGCGCCAGCCATATTCCGGGCCGAGAACCGCTCCGAGCCAGGTGCCAAAAAAGCCGCCGATGGGGTAGCCCATCCAGTAGAGGGACATTACGGTGGTGCGTTGTTTTTCAGTGGTGACGTTCGCCACCTCCAGCGAGGCGGCAGGCCAGAACACCCCTTCCCCGATGCCGGTCATCACACGATAAAAAATCAGCGACGTCAGGCTTCCGGCAATCCCGGTAAGCATGGTGGCCACGGAGAACATGACCAGGCCTAAAATCAGCACCGGTTTACCGCTGAGCTTGTCGGCGATAATGCCTGACAGGAAAAGAAAACCGATAAAACCGTAGAAGAACGAACTCATCAGAATGCCGGACTGGCCTTTACCCAGCCCGAAATCTGTTGCGATGAGGCCGATTGCAGAGGAGACGGTCATGCGATCCACGGAGTACATCATGTAGCCCAGCCCGCAGAGAACCGACACCAGTATCATCTTTTTTGTATCTGTATTCATATTTCCCTCGACTAACCTGGTAAGACTGACGAGACATCAGATACAGCCAAAATCTGATTAACAATGCGTCATATGACGCGCTTTGCAGGTAGCCAGCACCGTATCCGGGTCGCGCTGCCACCAGTTATGTTCAGAGAAAATTTCCACCTCATGCGCCCCGTCGTAGCCGAGCGCTTCGACGGCCTGACGGGCGGCACGTATATCAATCACACCATCGCCCATCATGCCGCGATCGAGCAGCAGATGATTGGTTGGCACCAGCCAGTCGCAAATATGAAATCCGAGGATCCGTTTGCGACCGGCGCGGCTAATTTGCTGGAAAAATTTGGGATCCCACCAGGTGTGGTAGAGATCGACCGCCATGCCGAGCCCGTTCTCTCCCAGCTCATCGCAAAGATCGTTTGCCTGTTCCAGCGTGTTTATACAGGCACGATCGGCAGCATACATCGGGTGCAACGGCTCAATGGCCAGCGGCATTCCCGCGCTGCGCGAATATTCCAGTAAGCGTCCCAACCCGTCGCGCACCTGACTGCGTGCGCCGGCGAGATCTTTTGACCCGCCCGGCAGCCCTCCAACCACCAGTACCAGACAGGCAGCGTTAACGGCCAGCGCTTCATCAACGGCCCGTCGGTTGTCGTCGTCGGCCGCACGCCTTGCCGCCTCGTCGATACCGGGGAACATCCCGCCACGGCAGTAGCCGCTGACGGTGAGTTCATTTGTGCGGATAAGCTCAGCGGTACGCTTAAGCCCGAGCGCCTGCACCTGATCGCGCCAGGGCGAGATGCCACGAATTTCATGGCGGGCGCAACCCTCGATAATCTTATCCAGCGTCCATTGCTGGCGGACGGTAGCCGTGTTCAGCGATAAACGCCGTGGATCCGGTTGTTGCATAACGCCTCCTCAACGCACCAGCGATGGAACATCAACCCAGCGACGCTCTTTCCAGCTCTGCAGGGCAAGCTCAACCAGTTGCACGCCTTTCGCCCCTTCAAGCAGGTTCCAGCGGAAATCACCCTCTCCATGCACGTGGCGCAGGAAAAGCTCCCACTGCACTTTGAAAGCATTGTCGTAAGTCGTGGTATCCGGCACCGGCGACCAGTCTTCATAGAAGTTATGCGTCTGGCGAACATCGGGGTTCCAGACCGGTTTCGGGGTATTGACGCGGGATTGCGTCAGGCAGTCGGTGAGGCCCGCCACCGCAGAACCGTTTACGCCATCCACCTGGAAGGTCACCAGATCGTCACGGCGCACGCGTACGCACCAAGAGCTGTTAATCTGCACAATGGTGCCGTTTTTCAGTTCAAAGGTGGCGTAGGCTGCGTCATCGGCGGTGGCTTTATAAGCGTTGCCCTGCTCGTCAAAACGTTCAGGAATGTGGGTTGCGCCCAGGCAACTGATACTCTTGATTTCACCAAACAGGTTATCGACGACGTAGCGCCAGTGGCAAATCATGTCGAGGATGATGCCGCCGCCATCTTCCTGGCGGTAATTCCAGGACGGACGCTGGGTGGGCTGCAAATCCCCTTCAAATACCCAGTAGCCAAACTCACCGCGCACCGACAGCACCTGCCCAAAAAAGCCCGCCTGATTGAGCATCTGCAGTTTGCGCAGCCCCGGCAACCAGAGTTTGTCCTGCACCACGCCGTGGCATACCCCCTGCTGTTCCGCATAGTGGTAAAGCTCCATCGCTTCGGACAGGCTGACCGCCACCGGCTTTTCGCAATAGATATGTTTCCCGGCGGCAATCGCCTTTTTCAGCAATGTGGGGCGCGCCTGGGTGGTCGCCGCGTCGAAGAAAATAGTGTCGTTGGGATTGGCAAGCGCTGCATCAAGGTCGGTGCCCCAGCGGGTAATGCCGGTCTGTTGTGCCAGCGCGGCAATTTTTTCCTCATTACGACCAATCAGGATGGGATCCGGCAGCAAACGATCGCCGTTTGCCAGCAGCACGCCCCCCTGCTCGCGAATCGCGACGATCGAACGGATCAGGTGCTGATTTTTACCCATCCGGCCAGTTACACCATGCATGATAATGCCAACGGAAATGGTAGCCATTGCTGTGCCTCGTGATTAAAAGTGGGATTTGTTCAGGCCGCCGTCCACATCAATAATCTGGCCGACCGTGAAGGGGAGTTTGCCGCCTGCCAGTGCATCAACGACAGTCGCGATATCTTCCGGCTGACCCCAGCGCTTCATGGGTACCAGGCCGTCATTAATAAGCTGGTCATATTTAGGTTTTACGCCGCTGGTCATGTCGGTGGCGATAATGCCGGGGCGCAGTTCGTATACGCCCACCCCCTCTTCAGCCAGACGTAGCGCGAACAGTTGCGTCACCATGCTTGCCGCCGCTTTTGATACGCAATATTCCCCACGCGATATCGACAGGCTATGGGCGCTACAGGAAGTGATGTTAATAATAGAGCGGTGCTGCCCGTTCAGTTCCCCCTGTTGCAGCATGGCACGCGCTGCCTTCTGGCAGAAAAAGAACATGGACGTGGTGTTAACATCCTGACAATACTGATAATTCTCTGGCGTCACCTCCAGCAGGTCGCCGCGCTGCTTCGCCGCAGTTCCGGCGTTATTAACAACGCAATCCAGCCGTCCCCAGCGGGCTAACACCTTGTCAAACATAGGCTGCTGAAGGGGTAAGTCGGCCACATCGCCTGGCAGTGCCAGTGCTTCAATGCCAAATCCCTCTAATTCCGCTACCATGGCTTGTTGCCGGGCACGGCCTTCTTCGGTATCACGTCCGTTGATGGCGACATGAAACCCGGCTCTGGCCAGCGCGAGCGCACAGGCTTTACCAATTCCCCGTGTCGAGCCTGTTACCAGTGCTACCGGACGCTGCGAATGGATCATGTGGATACTCCCTGCTGAGAACGATGGATTTCAACTAATCAGTTGAAACTGCCAAATCAGTATAGGAAGAGTCAAAAATTAAAATCATGATCGACTTCGCAAAATCAACCAGATGGTTGATTTATTTAAAACTACAATTAAAACAAGAAATTGAATGGAGATTCTATGAAAGGGGAATCAAGAACAAAGCGCAGACATGATCCTGATCTCACAAAATGCCTGATCCTGAACGCGGCGAAGAAGGAGTTTGCCGAAAAGGGTTTCGATGGCGCGAGGATTGATCAGATTGCTGCCACGGCAAAAGTGAACAAGCAGCTGATCTATTACTATTTCGACAACAAAGACACCCTCTTTACCCATGTTTTACAGGCGGCATATCAGGATATTCGTACCAAAGAGGCGGCACTGGAGCTGGATCATTTGCCGGCCCGCGATGCGGTACTCGAATTGATGGATTTTACCTGGCATTACTACCTCGAAAATCCGGAATTTATTCAGCTGCTTAACAGCGAGAACCAGCTGAAAGCTCGCCACCTCAAAGAGGTGGATACCATCGTGCCGATTAACAGCACCTGGCTTGCGATCACCCAACGTATTCTCGATCGCGGGCAGGAAGATGGCACGATCAGGCCCGGAATTGACGCGATGCAGCTTAATATCACTATGTCGGCACTGGGATTTTTCTATCTTATTAACCAGTCAACGCTATCGATTATTTATCAGCAGGATTTGAAACGACCGGAAGCACTGGCGGTCCGAAGGAAGGTGATGCGGGAGACCATTGCCTGCTGGCTGATGCCAGGCGCGCAGGCATAAAAAAAGCAGGGCCTGCTGGCCCTGCCTGGATTTTACTTCACGACGCGTAACGAAGGGCGTCCACCACGGGGTGGGGGATCATCATCAGGATCGTTGTTGTCTTCGTGATCGGGTTTATCACCATCAATCACTGACATTACCGATGTTACCGCCTCGTCTTCAGAGAGCGTGGCATCGTTTTCATCGTTAAGGCTGACCACGTCTTCGTCGTAGGCAACTTCCGGCTCAAACATCGTACCGGCACCGTTTTCTCGCGCATAAATCGCCAGTACCGCAGCAAGCGGGACGGAAACCTGACGCGGAACGCCGCCAAAGCGCGCGTTAAAGCGCACTTCGTCGTTGGCCAGCTCAAGATTACCGACTGCGCGTGGCGCAATGTTGAGAACGATTTGCCCGTCACGCGCATACTCCATCGGCACGCGCACCTCAGGTAAGGTGACGTCCACGACCAGATGCGGCGTGAGCTGGTTGTCCAGCAGCCACTCGTAAAATGCGCGTAGCAGATAAGGACGACGCGGTGTCAGTTGCGACAAGTCCATCAGTTAACCCCGGCCAAGGCGCATCTCGCGCTCTGGTTCAGTTAAAGAGGCGAGGAAGGAGTCACGCTCAAATACGCGTGTCATATACCCTTTCAGCTCTTTAGAACCTGCACCGCTCAATTCGATACCCAGAACCGGTAAACGCCACAGCAACGGTGCCAGATAGCAATCCACGAGGCTGAATTCATCACTCAGGAAATAAGGCTTCTGACCAAACACCGGGGCAATCTGCATCAGTTCTTCACGCAGCTGGCGACGGGCGTTATCAGCCTGCGCACCGCTGGTATTCTTGATGACTTCCATCAAGGAGTACCAGTCTTTCTCGATACGGTGCATGTAGAGACGGCTTTCGCCACGGGCTACCGGGTAAACCGGCATTAAAGGTGGATGCGGGAAACGCTCATCCAGGTATTCCATGATAATGCGTGATTCCCACAGAGTGAGTTCACGATCGACTAAAGTCGGTACGCTTTGATTCGGGTTGAGGTCAATCAGATCCTGCGGAGGATTATCCTTTTCCACGTGTTCAATTTCGAAGCTGACACCTTTTTCGGCCAGCACGATACGGACCTGATGGCTATAGATATCAACAGGACCAGAAAACAGCGTCATTACCGAACGTTTGTTGGCAGCGACAGCCATGAAAACCTCCAGGTATATTCAGAATTTTACTGCTACCAGCCCTACTGCGACTGGCCAGATGTTAGTTACCTACCCACGCGCACCGTCACTCTCGTTCAAAAATCAAACAAAAAATGAACAATCCCAGGCATTTGGGCAGAAAATTGGATGATAGTTTACCAGATTTTGAAGGCTTTGTGGTGAGGGGATTCCGGAAATGCTGAAAAAGAAGAGGGAATCAACTCGTTACTGTGGATAACGTGATTTTTATCCATAAAAAAACCCGGCATAAACCGGGTTTTTGCGCCAATCGCTCTGCCTGCGCAGAACAAATTAACGTTTGGAGAACTGCGGACGACGACGTGCTTTACGCAGGCCGACTTTCTTACGTTCAACCTGACGAGCGTCACGAGTGACGAAGCCAGCTTTACGCAGTTCAGAACGCAGAGACTCGTCGTACTCCATCAGAGCGCGGGTGATACCGTGACGGATCGCACCAGCCTGACCAGAGATACCACCACCTTTAACAGTGATGTACAGATCCAGTTTCTCAACCATGTCGACCAGTTCCAGCGGCTGACGAACTACCATGCGGGCAGTTTCACGACCGAAGTACTGTTCCAGAGAACGTTGGTTGATAACGATTTTGCCACTGCCCGGTTTGATGAAAACGCGAGCTGCGGAACTTTTGCGGCGACCAGTGCCGTAGTATTGATTTTCAGCCATTGCCTATAATCCCGATTAAATGTCCAGAACTTGCGGTTGCTGTGCCGCGTGGTTGTGCTCGTTACCCGCGTAAACTTTCAGTTTACGGTACATAGCACGACCCAGCGGGCCTTTTGGCAGCATGCCTTTAACCGCGATTTCAATCACACGCTCAGGACGGCGGGCAATCATCTCTTCAAAGGTCGCTTCTTTGATACCACCGATGTGGCCGGTGTGGTGGTAGTACATTTTGTCAGAACGCTTGTTACCGGTTACAGCAACTTTTTCTGCGTTCAGAACGATAATGTAATCACCAGTATCAACGTGCGGAGTGTATTCCGCTTTGTGCTTACCGCGCAGGCGACGAGCCAGTTCGGTAGCCAGACGGCCCAGAGTTTTACCGGTCGCGTCAACAACATACCAGTCGCGTTTTACGGTTTCTGGTTTAGCTGTAAAAGTTTTCATTAAAAGCTTACCCAAATAAATAAGTTACACGTTGGTGAACACCCAAACGTTTAGTCAGTTGAGGTTCACACGACAAAGTCCGGCAAACCTACCCCTTCGAATAGCCAATGCCGACACTAGAAAGTTTCGGGAAAAAAACCTTCTCGTAACGTGGGGTCGCAAGATTATAGAGAAGTCGGGGTCAAAGATCGACCCCTAATTGTGATTCGAAGCGGGTTTTTACGCCAGGCAAGGAGGGCGGCCTGGTGCCTCAGCCGCTGCGGCTCTCCCCAAAGAGAGCGTGGCAGTTATGGCATATGCTGAAGCTTGAGGTACTCCTCACTTTGCATCTCCTGCAAACGCGATAAGCAGCGCTGAAACTCAAATTTAAGCTGCTCGCCCTGGTAAATCTCATGTAATGACACTTGTGCGCTGACGACCAGTTTCACGTGGCGCTCATAAAATTCATCAACCAGAGCGATAAATCGGCGCGCTTCATTTTCCATTCGCGCCGTTATCACAGGGACATCAAACAGCATCACCGTATGGAACAGGCGAGAGAGGGCAATATAGTCATGCTGACTGCGAGCCTCTACGCACAGGGTGGTAAAAGAGACGGCCAGCGTCTGATTTTCGACACCCAATGTCGCCAGAGGTCGATGGTTAATATCCAGCGTGGGAGCCTCCCCGCGCGGCGTTCCCGCCAGGGCCTGCCAGAGCGTATCCATATGTTGGGTGGTGTCGTCATTGAGCGGTGAAAGCCACAGATGCGCCTGCGTCAGAGTGCGCAGACGATAATCAACGCCGGCATCCACATTCATGATGTCGCAATGCTGTTTAATTGCGTCAATGGCCGGCAAAAAACGCGCCCGTTGCAAACCGTTACGATAAAGTTCGTCAGGAGGAATGTTTGACGTCGCCACCAGAGTGATACCACGGGCAAACAGCGCTTTCATCAGGCCGCCCAGCAGCATGGCATCCGTGATATCTGATACAAAAAACTCATCAAAACAGAGCACATCCGTTTCGGCTTTAAAGCGATCGGCAATACTCTCCAGCGGATCGCTATGCCCTTGTAATTCTGAAAGTTCTTCATGCACACGCAGCATAAAACGGTGAAAATGAAGCCGCTGTTTACGCGTTCCTGGCAGGCTGTGGTAAAAGAGATCCATCAGCCAGGTTTTACCACGCCCGACCCCACCCCACATATATAACCCGCGCACCGGCGCGTGCATAACAGGTTCACGTTTACCCAGTAGCTTGCCAAATTTTGCCAATAAACCACCAGGTTCCGGCGCGACCGCTGTTTTAGTCACAATCTGTTGATAAATTTCATCCAGCCGGGTGACAGCCTCTTTTTGCACATCATCCGGTTGATGGCTACCCTCGTTCAGGGCATTGATATAACGCGATGTTGGGGAAAGACTCTGCATATCGTTAAAGTTGTTCCTTGAAAATCGATCCTGCCCACAGGGTTGACCAAAAAAAGGTCGCTCTACCCTACGCGATGCCGCGCCGGGATTCCACTTCTGCGCGATTAGCGGTTATAGTGGCATAATCAGGCGTGGGCAAGGCGCTTGCAGCCACCACCCTACGGAATCATAAGACAATGGGAGAAGTACATGACCTGGGAATACGCGCTAATTGGGTTAGTTGTCGGTATCATAATTGGTGCCGTGGCCATGCGTTTTGGAAACCGGAAATTACGTCAGCAGCAGGCTTTGCAATACGAGCTGGAAAAGAACAAAGCTGAGCTTGAAGAGTACCGTGAAGAGCTCGTGAGCCACTTCGCGCGCAGCGCAGAGCTACTGGATAACATGGCGGATGATTATCGTCAGCTCTATCAGCACATGGCGAAAAGCTCCAGCAGCCTGTTGCCAGAGATGTCCGCTGAAGAAAACCCGTTCCGTAACCGTCTGGCAGAGTCTGAAGCCGGTAACGATCAGGCCCCGGTGCAAATCCCGCGTGATTACTCCGAAGGGGCTTCGGGTTTACTGCGTGGTGGCGCGACCCGTAAATAATCCTCTTTTATCCTGCATTTTTAACGGGCGCACATGTTGCGCCCGTCCTGTCTTAATAAACCCAGCTATTATTTAGGCATATCCGCATTGTTACCAGGTTGAAATTTCAATAACATCAACCTGTTTAACGTCGTTTTCCCCCTTTCACTTTAGGTTACGAGAGCCAGCATCAATGAAGAAACAAACCCTGCTGTTGAGTGCGTTAGCGTTAAGTGTCGGGTTATCTCTCTCGGCACCCTTCCCGGCCGTGGCGGCAATGCCGTCAGAGGTTCCAGGCCAGGGGGCGCTGCCAAGCCTTGCGCCTGTGCTGGAGAAAGTACTGCCTGCGGTGGTCAGCGTGCAGGTGGAAGGTACGGCGGTTCAGGGGCAAAAAGTCCCTGAGGAGTTAAAGAAATTTTTCGGTGAAGCGTTGCCCGATCAACAGGCTCAACCTTTTGAAGGTCTGGGGTCAGGGGTCATCATCGACGCGGCGAAAGGTTACGTACTGACGAACAATCACGTTATCAATGAAGCACAAAAAATTAATGTGCAGCTTAATGACGGGCGTGAATTTGAAGCAAAGCTTATTGGTGGTGATGATCAGAGTGACATAGCCCTGCTGCAGTTACAGAATCCAACTAACCTTACGCAGATTGCTATCGCCGACTCAGACAAACTGCGCGTGGGCGATTTTGTTGTCGCCGTGGGTAACCCCTTTGGCCTTGGGCAGACCGCCACATCCGGCATCGTCTCGGCGCTGGGACGAAGCGGGTTAAACCTTGAGGGGCTGGAAAACTTCATCCAGACCGATGCTTCCATCAACCGGGGAAACTCCGGCGGTGCACTTCTGAATCTTAATGGTGAACTGATTGGTATTAATACTGCCATTCTTGCCCCGGGCGGCGGTAGCGTAGGTATAGGATTTGCTATCCCCAGCAATATGGCACAGACCCTCTCTCAGCAATTAATCCAGTTTGGTGAGATCAAACGTGGGTTGTTGGGTATTAAAGGCACCGAGATGAGTGCGGACATCGCCAAAGCCTTTAATCTCAATGTCCAGCGCGGTGCCTTTGTGAGCGAAGTGCTGCCCAATTCGGGTTCAGCGAAGGCGGGCATCAAATCCGGTGACGTCATTGTGAGCCTTAACGGCAAGCCTCTGAATAGCTTTGCAGAACTGCGTTCCCGAATCGCGACAACTGAGCCGGGGACCAAAGTCAAACTGGGCCTGTTGCGGGAAGGTAAGCCACTGGATGTGGAAGTTACGCTGGACAAAAGCACCTCTTCGTCGGCCAGCGCAGAGCTGATTTCACCCGCACTTGAGGGCGCCTCCCTTAGTGATGGTCAGCTCAAAGATGGCACTAAAGGCATCACGATTGAAAACGTTGAGAAGAGCAGCGCCGCAGCCCAGTCCGGTTTACATAAAGATGATGTGATAATCGGCATTAACCGTATCCGGGTGCAATCTATCGCAGAAATGCGAAAAGTACTGGAAACCAAACCCGGCATCATCGCGTTACAAATCATTCGCGGCAACGAAACGCTTTATTTATTGCTACGTTAAGCAAATGCGATCCCGGACATCACCGCTGCATGTGATGTCCGGATAACTCATGCTATGCTGCTGCCGATCCCTTAACAACGACGCCCGCATCATGTTTTTGAAGTTCTTACGCTCGGTAGTAATCGGTTTGATTGTCGGTGGCCTGATCCTCGCCGCCGTCCCCTCGTTACGTCAAAAAATCATGTTATCGACACCGCAGTTTGATAGCTCAGGTGAGACACCCGCCAGCTACAATGCGGCAGTGCGTCGCGCCGCACCTGCGGTAGTCTACGTTTACAACCGGGGTCTGAATAACGCTTCGCACAATCGTCTTGAGATACGTACCCTGGGTTCAGGGGTCATCATGGATCAGCGCGGGTACATTGTTACCAACAAGCATGTCATCAATGATGCTGACCAGATTATTGTCGCCTTGCAGGATGGCCGGGTGTTTGAAGCCCTGCTGGTCGGGTCGGACACCCTTACCGATATTGCCGTTTTAAAAATCAATGCTCCCAGCGGCCTGCCGGTGATACCGATTAATACGCAACGCATCCCGCACATTGGTGATGTCGTACTGGCTATTGGCAACCCCTACAACCTTGGGCAGACCATCACGCAAGGCATTATCAGTGCGACAGGCCGAATCGGGTTGAATCCCTCTGGCCGCCAGAATTTTCTGCAGACCGATGCCTCGATCAACCATGGCAACTCAGGGGGGGCGCTGGTCAACTCGTTGGGTGAGTTGATGGGAATCAATACGCTCTCTTTTGATAAGAGTAACGACGGTGAAACGCCGGAAGGGATTGGTTTTGCCATCCCCTTCCAGCTTGCCACGAAGATTATGGATAAGCTTATCCGCGATGGGCGCGTGATCCGTGGCTACATTGGGATTGGCGGAAGAGAGATAGCCCCAATGCATGCTCAGGGTGGCGCTATCGATCAGATCCAGGGCATCGTGGTTAATGAGGTGGCACCGGATGGCCCCGCCGCGCAGGCAGGGATTCAGGTGAATGACGTTATTGTCTCGGTAAATGGTAAACCGGCGATTTCCGCGCTGGAAACCATGGATCAGGTTGCAGAGATACGTCCGGGTTCAGAAATTCCGGTTGAAGTCATGCGGGAAGATAAAAAGCTCAAATTGCAGGTCACCATTCAGGAATATCCGGCGACCAGCTAATGCATAAAAAAACCGGAGCGCATGCGGCTCCGGTTTTTGTGCTTACCCCTGATGGCAAGCGGCACACCAGGTGGCTGCAGTCATTATTTGTTAACGAAGTCTTCACCCAACTGGATATCTTTTTTCAGCGTATCCAGCATCCCTTCCAGTGCCTGCTGTTCGAACTCGCTCAATGAGCCTATTGCCTTGCGTTCTTCAATACCATTTTTGCCCAACAGCAGCGGTTGAGAGAAGAAACGCGCATGCTGCCCGTCACCTTCAACGTAAGCACACTCCACCACGCCTTGCTCACCCTGCAACGCCCTTACCAGCGACAGACCAAAACGTGCTGCCGCCTGCCCCATAGACAGCGTTGCCGAGCCGCCACCCGCTTTCGCTTCCACCACTTCGGTGCCGGCATTCTGAATACGTTTTGTCAGATCGGCAATTTCCTGCGCAGAGAAGCTCACGCCCGGGATTTGCGACAGTAAAGGCAGGATAGTCACACCTGAATGCCCCCCCACAACGGGGACCTCGATATCCGTCGGCTGCTTACCTTTAAGCTCAGCAACAAACGTATTGGAACGGATGATGTCCAGGGTAGTGACCCCAAACAGCTTATTCTTGTCATACACACCCGCTTTTTTCAGCACTTCTGCTGCGATGGCAACGGTGGTATTGACCGGGTTAGTAATGATCCCAATACAGGCTTTCGGACAGGTTGTCGCGACCTGGGCTATCAGATTTTTCACGATGCCGGCATTGACGTTAAAAAGATCGGACCGGTCCATACCGGGCTTGCGGGCCACGCCAGCTGAGATAAGGACAACGTCTGCACCCTGGAGGGCTGGCGTTGCATCTTCACCGGAAAAACCTTCAATCTTCACCGCGGTAGGAATATGGCTGAGGTCAACAGCGACTCCAGGGGTGACAGGAGCGATATCATACAGAGTGAGTTCTGAACCTGAAGGCAGTTGAGTTTTCAGTAGTAGAGCTAACGCCTGGCCAATGCCACCAGCTGCGCCGAGGACTGCAACTTTCATCATAAACTCCTTATTATGGTTAGCTAAATATTTCGTTACTCCGTTGCGGCGACCTTAATTCACCCTGATAATTATGGCATCATGCAAACCAAAATTCTGCGGCACGGCACGCTTTTAAAATATTATAATGGGCTTTTCCGATCGACTGACAAACAAACTCAGCGATTACCACTGAGTGTTTACAATATAGACTCGCCAACCATCAAAATAACACCAAATGCATAACATTTATTTTACTTTTGCTTAAATTTGCGACATATGACACAAGCAAATCCCATCCCTTGCAGTGCAGAGAAATTAATAATTGTCTCTTAAATAACAGTATTTTAGATCTTTCCACGGTAGATTATTTGCATAAAAATTCATCCATATGCATAATAATGTAGTTTTCACGACCTGATACGGGTGACTTATGCGAAGCTCGGCAAAACAAGAAGAATTAGTTAAAGCCTTTAAGGCCCTACTTAAAGAAGAGAAATTCAGCTCTCAGGGAGAAATTGTTTCAGCGTTGCAGGAGCAAGGTTTTGACAATATCAATCAATCCAAAGTCTCCCGGATGCTCACCAAATTTGGTGCAGTACGGACACGCAACGCCAAAATGGAGATGGTGTACTGCCTGCCGGCAGAACTCGGCGTCCCTACCACCTCCAGCCCGCTGAAAAACCTGGTGCTGGACATTGATTACAACTCTGCCGTTGTGGTCATTCATACCAGCCCTGGCGCGGCGCAGCTTATTGCGCGTCTGCTGGATTCTCTGGGCAAAGCAGAGGGAATTCTGGGCACCATTGCAGGGGACGACACCATTTTCACCACCCCAGCCAATGGTTTTACGGTAAAAGAGCTTTACGAAGCTATCCTCGTTTTATTCGAACAAGAGCTCTGACACGGCACTTCTCTCCCCTCGTCCCCTGCGAGGGGCTCCTCTTGTTCATCGCTGTTTTGTCATCACCCTGCCATTTTTTTGACACATTGTGCGATTTTACGCTACATCACATTCACCAAATCTATCATTCCGCACAAAAAATCAAATCCTAATATCCTAATGATTTTATTGGTTTTTAACGGCGTAAAAAGTCATTTTTATACATTATTTGATATAAAAAACCGTTTCCTTACCACTTACTTACATTGGAAATAATTAGTCTGGTATTAATTTTTCGGGTGATTAGTGTATACTTGATTTTGTGATGAGGGTCACGAAATAAGACTCTCCAAAAGAAAATGTGACGAGGCAAATATCATGAATATCAAATCTACTGTAGCAGCACTCAGCGTTCTTTCCGTTCTCTCTTTTGGCGCCTTTGCCGCTGACTCCATTGGTGCCGGGCAAGCGCAGAATCGCGAGTCTATGGGAACCATTTCCGTCGGTGGGATTAGCTCTTCACCCATGGATATGCGTGCCGAGCTGAACAAAAAAGCGGAACAACAGGGTGCCTCAGCTTACCGCATCATTGAAGCCCGCACCGGTGACAACTGGCATGCCACGGCTGAACTCTATAAATAAGCTGTACCGACGCACCGCTATACCAACGTACCTTTAAGAAAGATCGCTCAACGGCACAGGCATAAAAATAGCAGTTTAACCCTTCTCGCCGTTGGGATTTAAGGAGAAAGAATATGAAACGTAACACTATCATCGCTACCCTTGGTCTGGCTTCTCTGCTCTCATTCGGTGCCAGCGCCGCAACGCAGATCTCCGCCGACCAGGCACAAAATCTTCAGCCGATGGGCAGTGTCTCCATCTCCCAGACGGCCAGTTCACCCATGAGCATCCGTGAGCAACTGTCAGCTAAAGCCGATCGGGCAGGCGCTTCCAGCTATCGCGTAACCGAATTGCAGGAAGGCGACACCTGGCACGCCACAGCTGAACTGTATAAATAAACCCTCGTCGTAAATGTCCTACGACTTGCCCCTGCATGACAGGGGCTTTTTTATGCCTGTCGGTCAACGAATATTGAAACGCAACTGTCCTTCCAGCTCCTCTTCTGCCTCATCAAACAACAGAATCAACGCCCCAAAACGTCGGCGTAATTTCTCGGGCAGATGGATAAACTCGATTTCCACCGGCAAGGGTAACCCGTTTGTCACAGTGTTCCAGAGTGAATCCAAATCACTGACCTCGTTACCCTCAAGAGATAGCTGGCGGGAAAAGTCACGAAAAAACGCCGTCTGGTCATCTATTTCGTCAAAATCAAAGGTGTAGATATTCATTATCCGCCATCCTGCCAAAGGGGCGGTGATACCGCCCCGTACGCTTATAATCCCCCGATATGCAGGGTTTTGACTTCCATGAACTCTTCCAGTCCCAGTACCGACCCTTCGCGCCCCAGACCCGACTCTTTTACCCCGCCAAACGGGGCAAGTTCCGTCGAGACAGCGCACTCATTGATGCCAATCATACCGCTCTCTAATGCCTGAGATACCCGGAAGACCCGCGACAGATTCTGAGTATAGAAATAGGCAGCCAGCCCAAAGGGCGTAGCATTAGCGCGCTGGATGACCTCATCTTCAGAGGTAAAACGGAAACAGGCGGCGACCGGACCAAAGGTCTCTTCTTTCGCAAGTTTCATTCCTTCGCTGCAATTACCCAGCACCGTAGGCTGCCAGAAGTTGCCTCCCCGCTCATGCGCTTTCCCCCCCGCCAGCACTTTAGCGCCATGCGCGACGGCGTCTTCAACATGTTCCCGAACCTTATCCACCGCAGAAGCTTCAATAAGCGGGCCGACCACCACACCGTCATCAAGGCCATTGCCGACGTTGAGCGCGTTTACCTCGCTGGCCAGTTTCTGCGTGAAGGTCTCATACACCGACTCATGAATGTAGAAGCGGTTAACGCTCACGCACACCTGCCCGGCATTGCGGAATTTATTGGCAATGGCACCTTTGACCGCTGCATCAATATCCGCATCCTCAAACACGATATAAGGGGCATTTCCCCCCAGCTCCATTGACACCTTTTTCATGGTGTCGGCGGCGTTACGAACCAGCGTTTTACCTACCGCAGTGGAACCGGTGAAGGAGATTTTACGCACCTCCTGACTGGCCATAATGGCATCGCTGATTTCAGACGTTGTCCCGGCAACCGCATTCAGCACGCCATCCGGCACGCCAGCTTTCTTCGCGAGGGCCAGTAGGGCAAATGCGCTAAGAGGGGTATTATTGGCTGGCTTGATGACGCCCGTGCAACCCGCCGCCAGCGCGGGCCCCAGTTTGCGGGTAAGCATCGCCATCGGGAAGTTCCAGGGCGTTATCGCCGCCACGACGCCGATCGGTTCCCGTGTCGCATAAATACGCGAGCCGGGTTTGGCGGGAGGAATGATTTCACCGTTGGCACGTTTTGCCTGCTCAGCAAACCACTGAATAAAGCTGGCGGCATACTCCACTTCGCCCTCCGCCTCTTTCAACGGCTTGCCCTGCTCGGTGGTCATCAGCCGGCCCAGCCAGCTCTTGTTTTCGATAAGCAGTTCGTACCAGCGATAAAGAATAGTAGAGCGTTCTTTGGCGGTTTTAGCACGCCAGCCGGGGAAGGCTTTGCTGGCCGCCGCGATAGCGTCTTCCGTCTCTTTTTTCCCCGCTTTCGCCACTTTTGCTATCACTTCACCCGTCGCCGGATTGTAGACGTCAAATGTCGTATCCAGTGTTTTCCAGACGCCATCCACCAGATAGCCCGTCTGAAACAGTTCACTGTCCTGCAATGCCTGCGTAGTCATTTGTCCTCCTGAACGGTGTTTTACAAAAGCTCCCATAAAGTATAGCCATAAAAAAACCGACGCTTTTCGCGTCGGTTTCAGGTTTAACGGGTGGTCAGCGCGTGCTGATATTTATGCAGCATCCCGGTGAGCCGCTGGACGGGGTCCGTCACCTGCGGTGGGGCATCCCAGTAATGCAGTTTTTCCTGATAAACGTCTAACTCTGCAAGGAGCTGAGAAAAATAGCGCCGCCGCTTACTGTCGCTGCCGGCATAAATAATTTGATCTGCCGTGCGTCGTAGCTGCCGATGAAAAGCAGAAAGATCGTCATTAACAGGTATCGGCGCATCCCGCAGACGTTGATGGGCAATAATCAGCGTCAGCGCCAGCCGGAACTTCGCCAGATCGCCCGGGAATTTATTCAGCAACAGAAACAGTTGCTGGTATAGGGCGGGAAGATGGTTTTCTTTGCGCCGGGCAGTATTGGTGGTCATGGCTGACACAGCCGCAAGCACAAACTGGTTGAGCAGCATGCGCCCGGTGCGAGCCTGCGAATTATCGCGCACCAGCAGGATAACCAGCAGCGCCAGGCCACATCCCACAATTTGCCCAAGCGCGCTGTCAAGAAACTGGCTGAAGTGGAAGGTCATCGGGTTATCCAGCACGATAATATTAATGGTGCTCGCCAGCGCGCCGAGCGAGCCCAGCCGCCGTTTTTGCACTTCGATACCAATAAAGAATGCCAGCACCGCCAGGCTGATACATAACAACAGCATGCTCTGTTGCGTAGAGGGGATGATAACCAGGAAGTAAAGCGCACCAAGCGGCAACGCCACCAGCGTCCCTAAGAGAAAATCAATCGCGACCATTTTAGGATTGGGCAGACGCATTGCCAGCGAGGTCACCACGGCAATCATTACCATGGTTCCACTACCGGATGTCCAGCCGCTCCACAGCCAGAACAAAGTGCCCAGCACACAGGAGAGCGTAGTACGCCAGAAGTTAATCATGGCGTGGTGGCGCTCCGCCGACGCGGGTTTTATCACCACTTCACGGCGCAGCACCTCATCTTCTGTGGCGCTGATTTTGGTGTTACTGGTGACGCCGCGCTTGAGCAGCAGATAGCGCGTCGCCGTTCCTACCCAGCTGTAAATGGTTACCGGCGTATCACGCTCACCTGTCCAGACAATGACGCGACGCATCCGTTTTAGCTGTTTATGAATGTCCTGAATAGTGTCGACAGGCGTATCAAACAGCTCCCGAAACGTGCCGGTAATCAGCTCCGGGCGGGTGTTCTGAATAAGATAGGTTTCACACGCCTGCGTTATCAGCGTCAGTGAGAGAGTGTTAATCGCCTCCAGACGGCGGTTGGCCTTGCCCCAGCGTGAAGATTCAATCTTCAGGTTGCTGCGCATGCCCTCCAGCGCTGCCGTCCGACGAACCAGCGCGCCCCATGCTTTATCGACATCCTCGGGCTCACCGTGCCGGATGCAAAGCTGCATCAGTTGATATTGCGCCACCAGCAGGCTGTCCAGCTCGCGGTCTATCTCTTTCTTAATGGAGCGCGGTGAAAAAAGAAGATCGGCCACGATGGCACAAACAATCCCGATAACAATTTCGCTGCACCGCTCAACGGCAAACTGTGGCGTCAGCAGCGGCTCGGTTTGAATAGTGATCACGATGATAAGAGCGGTATAACCGGCCAGCCCCCAGGCGTAGGAGTTTTCCACACGCACCAGCGAGGAGAGCCAGGTACAGAATCCCGCCCAGATACAGCAGACCACCAGCATCAGTAACGGCGCCCGAATCATTGCCATGATAATGACGAGTCCGGCAATACAACCGATAAAGGTACCGATAATTCGCAACATCCCGCGATAACGGATAGCCCCCGACCAGGGCTCACCCCCTGCGGCAAAGGCCGGACCTGCCGCCACAATAGCCGCCGTGAGCACTGCCCAGCGCGGTGTTTCCAGCTGGAAATGAAATCCTACAAATAGTGCCAGTACGATGGCGCAGGCCAGCTTTAAAGCGAAACGAATATGCTGGGTGGCAATGGAAAACAGGCCCATCGTAATTAACCCATTTCCCGCAGACGATGCGCCAGCTTGCGGAAGAACGAATCATGGCTTTCATCACGATCATTCGGGCCGGTGACGACTACCGTGGCGGTTGTGCCCGCAGGCCACAGATTCCCCTGCTGCTCATCAAGATGAATACGCACCGGCACGCGTTGGGCCAGACGAACCCACTCCAGGTTGGAGTCAATGGTCGCCATGCCTTTACTGTCGCTACTGCTACTGGCATTGGTCACCCCGGCCGCTACGCTATCGACGGTGCCTTTCAGCACATGATTGCTGCCAAGCGGTGTTATCTCAGCCCGGTAGCCTGGACGCACGCCTTCCAGTTTGGTCTCTTCCAGGTAGGCCAGCACGTAGAATGAATTCTGTTTGACCAGCGCCACCGCCGTCGAACCACGGGTGATGAACTCTCCGGCATACACGTTCAGGTTAGTCACCCAGCCATCTGCCGGAGCGCGTATTACGGTACGCTCAAGATCAAGCTTCGCCAGGTCGCGGGTCGCCTGCGCTTTCGCCAGTTGATGCAACACGGTCTGCAGTACGTTGTTGGCCTGGTCAATCTCTTCGCGGGACATAGCCTGAACGCCCAGTTGATTACGGCGCCCTGCTTCCCGACGCTTTTCACTTGCCAGCGCCTGGTAGTAAGAGACGTCTGCTTCGGCCTCTTCCAGCGCTTTCTGATAACGAGGCTGATCGATAGTAAAGAGTACCTGGTTTGCTTTAACCAGTTGGTTATCATGAACATTGACCGCGGTGATCAATCCCGCCACGTCAGGCGCGATCGCCACCACATCGGCGCTAAAGCGGGCATCACGGGTCCAGGGAGATTCGGTGTAGTAAACCCAGGCGCGGAAAATAGCGATGAACGCCAGGATGACCAGCACAACGGTAATCGCAGTACGAGAGAGATTTCTTGTTAGTGTTTTCACTTCTACCTCAAGCAAACAGACGCGACAGCAGATAAAACAAGCAGCAGTAAAGCGCGGTATTAAACAGCGCCGGATGCCAGACAAAATCATAAATCCCGGTCGGGATTAGCATGCGGCGCACCAGCCAGAAGATCGCCAGTGACAAAAGCAATTCGAAAAAAATCGGTGGGAACGACAGACCGAACACCACGATAACGGGAAACAGACTCATGTTGACCTTGATTAGAGAGAATGCAGGCGACAATATTTCTTATCCGTACCGCTACGGAGCAGTGAGCAGGCCAGGCGAGAGCGATACGTTAATTATTCAGCGAATAGTATATTAACGTAACTGTTATGCTGTTATCTATATAATGTGATCTAAATCACTTTTAAGCCAGAGTGAATAATGGAACGATTAAAACGCATGTCGGTGTTTGCCAAAGTGGTGGAGCAAGGCTCCTTTACGGCCGCTGCACGCCAGCTCCAGATGAGCGTCTCCTCCATCAGCCAGACGGTTGCTAAGCTGGAAGATGAGCTGCAGGTTAAGCTGCTAAACCGCAGCACACGTAGCCTGGGTCTGACCGAAGCCGGAAAAATTTACTATCAGGGCTGTCGGCGGATGCTCTTTGAAGTGCAGGATGTCCACGAACAACTGTACGCGTTTAATAACACCCCTATCGGGACGTTACGTATCGGTTGTTCTTCAACCATGGCACAAAATGTTCTCGCCAACATGACCGCCGAGATGCTGAAAGAGTACCCCGGCCTTTCCATAAACCTGGTGACAGGCATTCCGGCGCCGGATCTCATTGCCGATGGCCTGGACGTGGTCATTCGCGTGGGCGCATTGCAGGACTCCAGCCTCTTTTCCCGTCGGCTGGGGGCGATGCCGATGGTCGTCTGCGCGGCCAAAAGCTATCTGGCGCACTATGGCGTGCCTGAAAAACCGGCCGATCTGGTGAATCATTCATGGCTGGAATACAGCGTGCGCCCGGATAATGAATTTGAGCTGATTGCGCCGGAAGGCATCTCAACGCGATTGATCCCGCAGGGGAGATTTGTCACCAACGATCCCATGACGCTTTCACGCTGGCTGATTGCCGGTGCAGGGATCGCCTACGTGCCGCTGATGTGGGTGATCGAAGAGATCAATAAAAGCAATCTTGAGATCCTTTTCACCCGCTACCAGTCCGATCCACGTCCGGTATGGGCGCTTTATACTGAAAAGGACAAGCTGCCGCTGAAGGTACAGGTCTGTATAAACTATCTGACGGAGTATTTTGTGGAGGTGGCGAAGCTGTATCAGGGAATGCAGGGGCGTGGGCTGTAATGCCCTCACCTACAGGCTGAGGAATCCCCAGTAATATTACGTATTACAGCGATAACACTGCGCAATGAGAACACAACAGTTAAAGCGATGACAGGGTCCGGCTGAAAATCGACGAAGCGTATCCGTAAGGCCGGGGCGACGCGCAGGGATGCGCGGCGAGGGCGACTTTACAGGGACGTTTCCTTCGCCCGTCCCCGATAAGCCTGAAGGAGAAGCTGCGTGGACCGCGTCAGCGGCGATTTTCCTGGCCGGGAGCCCGGGTCGCCAGGGCGGTGGCGGCGAACCGCCCTGGCACGTTCACGGGTTCTGGCACTACAGAAAAGCAAGGAACATAAGGTGAACGGAATACCCCTCAGCGCCGCATGTTCCCCCTCACCCTCACCCTCTCTCCAAAGAGGGGACTTTCCGTGCTCATATTAATTTGTGGGGGCTCCCTCAGCCTACAGGGTGAGGGCATGTAAAACGAAAATCAGGCAGTACCACCGACGGTCAGGTTATCGACTTTCAGCGTCGGCTGACCGACGCCCACCGGCAGGCTCTGGCCCTCTTTACCGCAGACGCCTACACCTTTATCCAGCTTCAGATCGTTACCTACCATCGATACCTGTTGCATCGCTTCAATACCGGAACCGATCAGGGTTGCCCCTTTCACCGGTTTGGTGACTTTGCCGTTCTCGATGAGGTAAGCCTCGGAGGTAGAGAAGACGAATTTGCCGGAAGTGATATCCACCTGGCCTCCGCCAAAGTTGGGAGCAAAAATACCAAACTCAACGGATTCGATAATCTCTTGCGGCGTCGATTTACCCGCCAGCATATAAGTGTTGGTCATACGCGGCATCGGCAGATGAGCATAAGATTCACGACGCCCGTTACCGGTCGGCGCAACGCCCATCAGACGCGCGTTTAACTTATCCTGCATATAGCCTTTGAGAATGCCATTTTCAATCAAGGTGTTGTACTGGCCCGGCGTGCCTTCATCATCAATAGACACGGAACCACGGCGATCGGCCATGGTGCCATCGTCCACGATGGTACAAAGTTCTGAGGCGACCAACTGGCCCATTTGACCACTGAAAACAGAGGTGCCGCGGCGGTTAAAATCCCCTTCCAACCCGTGTCCAACCGCTTCATGCAGCAGCACGCCAGGCCAACCGGCACCCAGTACCACCGGCATAGTACCGGCAGGCGCGGCCACCGCAGAAAGATTCACCAGCGCCATACGCACGGCTTCTCTCGCCCAGACATCGGCGCGCACATCACCCTCTTCGTCCTTCAGGAACCAGTCGTAGCCGAAACGTCCGCCGCCACCGCTTGAGCCGCGTTCGCGTTTGCCCTCTTCTTCCACCTGGACACTGACTGAAAGCCGAACCAGCGGGCGAACATCGGCAGCCAGCGTACCGTCAGTTGCCGCAACCAGAATCAGTTCATAAACGCCGGTCAGACTGGCGGTCACTTCCTGAACACGTTTATCCGCCGCACGAGCGACCTTGTCTACCCGGCGCAGAATATCCAGCTTCTCTTCACGGCTCATGCTCTGTAACGGATCAATACTGGCGTAGAGGCCGCTATGTTCAACCGCCCCCAGTGTCTGCACACGCCCGTCACCGGCATCACGCACGATGGTGCGTGCGGCCTGAGCGCTCTGCTCCAGCGCCAGCAAGCTGATTTGATCGGCGTAGGCAAAGCCTGTTTTTTCTCCGCTCACGGCGCGCACGCCAACACCCTGATCGATGTTATACGAGCCATCTTTAATGATGCTGTCTTCTAACACCCAGGACTCGTGATAGCTCGACTGAAAATAGAGATCGCCATAGTCGAGTCGACGTTCAGTCAGCTGGCCGAGAATGGAAAACAGATCCTGATGGCTCAGGCCATTTGCTGCCAGTAATTGTTCACTTACCAGGTTCAGACTCATCGTTAGCTACTCGTTGTTGCCGCCCCGTGGGGCAGTAAAATGTCATATAAGAAGATTGAGGCAATTCTTAGATGCCGTCAAATCATTGCTTTTTCTCAGTGCGGGTCTGACGAAGCACTTCATTGATCTGCGGTCGGTCTACCGGGCCCGTTATCTGATAGCGCAGAATGGAAACTTTGTTCCAGAGTGGCCCCAGCACCTTACTGGCGGCAAACACGGCGGCCCCGACAATAGGGTTAACCGCAAAGGCCGCCGCGACGCCGACGGTTGCAGAGATCTCAGGCGCAACGACAGCTTCTATATTGAGCTGACGCTGCACCAAATCAACGGAGCCTTTCATTGCGATATCCGCTTCAAGCCCGTCGACCAGCGTGTCATCCGTGTGCAGCACGCCATCTTTAATCCAGGCCGCGCTTCGGATCGAATCAAAATAGAACCCTTCATTACTGAAGGTATCGCTGAAGTCAAAACGCAGTTTACGCAGCAATGCATCGACACTGAACAGGCGCAGCAATTGACCTGCATGCCCGGTACTGACATCTGTAATCTCCCCTTTACCCAAACGGGTACGAAGGATCCCGTTCAGAGACTCCTCTTTCGGCTGCCAGGGGGTGCTGCGCCAGTGTAAATCGTAATCCACATCAAATGAGGCGTTTCGCATCGGGGTGGTGATACCAAAGAAGTTCATCGCCGCATCGATTTTCTCTCCCTTCAGTGTCCCTTTAACAGAAGTGCGCTCTGCCCCCGTGCGGTTCACCCATTCTCCATTTGCCGTCAGGCGAGCAAAACCGCTGTCCACCAGACCATTGGTCAGGCTCAGGGTGTCTCCTTTGATATTGACATCGCCATCGATACGGCCATATTTCTGCCCCCACAGCCAGCACTCCGCGCAGCGAAGTTGCACATCAGGCCAGCTGGTGAAATCTATCTGCGAATTATCGCGTAACAGGGTAGTGGGTGACGAAATGTCATTCTCGCCCGCAGCCGTTGCTGATGGGTTGTAATAGAGATAGCGGATCGCCGCCTGCCAGGGCGCGTTATCGCGCATGGTCAGCGTACCATTGATTTCGCGCCCTTGCGCTTCAATGACCGAGCCGTCAGGCTGAGGTGTCGAGACCAGACTAAGGTTGTTCCACTGCTGGCCGCCCAGCAGGAGCAGCGGCGTGCGTAAGGCGATTCTTGACGGGAATGAGGTCGCGTTACTGACGTTGCTGGCGACCCCCTGACGAAACAGCGCCAGCCATTGTGCGCCGTCCAGGGCGGGAAGGTTAAGCTCCACGCCTTCTTTATCAGGCAGAGGCGGAACCGTATGACTGTCCGACGTCCAGATAGCGCGATCGAGCGTCAGCTTGTTACCCAGCAGCCATCGACTGTTGAAGTGATTGTTGCTTCCCGCGTTACCGGTCAGGTCAAACCGGTGCAAATTTCCATCAACCTTAAGCTTCACCGGTAAGGCTTTGCCCGACTGCTTATCCATCGGTGAGGGTAATGTGCTGGTTAAATTGGTTAAATCACCGTCCAGCGCAACGGCATAGTGCGCCCCGGAGCGGTAAGGCAGTTCAATATCCACCTTCCCCTTCCAGCCCACGCTGCCGCGGAGCGCATCATTCAGCTGCTGCGGTAATACGCCGGTCCGCGCTGGCTGCCAGTTTCCATTTAAATTGACCGCCACCTGATAGGCCTTTTCGCCCTCAGTGGTCGTAAAGTCGATATTTAACGGCTGGTTAAACCAGGTAGCCTGCAGCGGCTCGCTTTTCAGGTTGCCATTCACAAAGCTAAATTTACCGCGCAGATCGTTAACCGTACTGTTAATGGGTTTAATAAACAGATTATTGTGATTAAGCGTGACGTCACCTTTCGCGGTGGTTATTTCACCATCAAGCGGAATATCGAGATGTAAGCGAGCATTCACCTCTCCATCGAGTTGGAGTTCATCGAGCGCCGCTGACAGCGAGTCTTTCAACGGCGTCTCTTTAAAATAAGGTCCTACGGCTTTACCCGGCCCCTTGATATCGGCATCAATCAACAATTTTTCTTTCAGATAGTCCGGGATAACCGCGCGCAGGTTGCTGGCCTTTACGCCTCCTAACGCCACATCGTCCGTCTTCATCCACAGCCCATCATTGATGAAATCAAGCTCGATATCGAACTGCTTCAGTGCAGGCCAGTCGGGCTGAAAAGCAAAGGTCGCATTACGCAGCGGCACGTGCACTTCGAACTGCCCTTCATTGTGCTTATACGGGAACAGCTTCGGGTTACCGCTATATACCAGGGTCGCGTTTTCCGCCTGCCCGCCCTGGATCGCGCCGCTCAGGTAATCTACCAGCGCCTTGCCCATCAGATTTTCCGGGAAATAGCGCCACGCCTGTCCCCCGTCGCTGACATTAATGCCGGCAAGAATACCCAGCCAGGGTTCATCACCCGCCGGTTGCAGATAGCGGAAGTCACCACGAGCGCGAAGGGCATTGGCCTGAACATCTATGTTGCGCCCGTCCAGTTGCAGCCCGCGCGCATCTCGCTGCCAGTTGAGCGTGGCAACACCTTTTTCTATCTCCAGAGGGGCACGAAAAACCGTGGCATAAGGCATTTTTGCCTGGGCTATCTCTACCGTTACGCGACCATTTTCCATACTACCGGAAAGCGTACCGGCGAGGTTTTCAACGCCAGGCAGGAGTTGCCACTGCTTCCAGGCGATGTTTTTCCAGCTCGCCTGAAAACGTGTTTTATCCGTAGCCTGAAGCGGAATGTCGAGTGCCAGTTTTTCCAGCATCCCAGATGGCGTCATGGTGCGCCAGATGTTGCCCAGCTCCGGTGAAATCTTTTCGGCAATCGGCAGTAAGCCTTCCAGGCTGTCGAGCTCAAGGCGGCTGGCGCGTACCCGTAGTTCATCACTACGGCTCCCGGCAGACTCACCGGCTTCTCGCGCCGGGACCCAGGCAAACGCCAGCGCCCCTTCAGGCCAGGGGCGATCGTCCAGGGTAATACGGGTTTGTGGAATATCGAACTGCCATCCCTGCTGCTGACGCGAGATATGGGCAGTGAGATTATCCACCGTCATCTGGTGCACCTTTTTATCGCCCTGCCAGCTGGCGCCGCCTTTTTTCAGCCAGACATCGCCACTCTCAACATCTCCTTTGCTGAGGGTCAGCCACCCCTCCAGGCTGAAACGGGCGGAGTCCAGCGCCACGTTGTCCTGCATCCATTTCCCCAGCCAGGGTTTAACATCAATGTCATCGGCCTGCAGCCACAACCTGCCATTATTTAAAATGCCATTATCGTCACGCAGATCCATACGAACCTGCATCAGACCATGCTGGCCGGTCAAACTGGAGAGACTTAACTGACCCTCTGCACGATGTCTGTCGTTACTGTTAAGCCACGTCAGTTGAGGAATTGAGAGCTCGGCCCGTTGGCCTGAAAGGGTGAGAAAGCTGAGGCTACTGTCGCGCAGATCAAAGTGATCGAACTGACGAAGAAAGAGATCGCTGATGCGATTGGTTTCAATGCTGTCGCCGTCGTTGTTACGTTGCAGAGGGGTGTTGGTGCGCACCGCCAGTTGATAAAAGGTGAGATCGCGAAACTGCCAGCGCATATGCAGCAGGCTTTGCCAGACATCCAGCGCCAGGGTGACGCGTTTAACCGACAGACTGCCCCCATCTTTCAGCGCGGCGCTGACGTCACGCACCTCCAGATTAGGGCCATAATTCTCCCAGCTGGCATGCAGATAATTCGCCTTTACGGCAACGCCGGCCTGCGCCTCGATTCTGGCAAGGATTTCAGGGCGCCATTTGTCCAGATGAGGCAGCACAAGACGCAGGCCGCTGACTAACAGCGCCACGAAAACGATAAGCGTTGCCCCTGTAAGCAGCAAAATCCCCGGCAATCGCCTCACGCACCTCTCCTTGTCAGCAAAACGTCTGAAACCCGTCTTGGGTTTTACATCATTACCACGTCAAACTGCTCCTGATTATAGAGCGGTTCAATTTGTACTTTGACCTGCTTGCCAACAAAGATCTCAACTTCAGCCAGCGCATGGGATTCTTCACCTTTTAAGGTTTCAGCCACCGCAGGAGAAGCATAGACCAGGAATCGATCGGAATCGTAAGCGTGGTGTACACGGACAATCTCCCGCATGATTTCATAGCAGACGGTTTCGACCGTTTTCACCGTGCCGCGCCCGTGGCAGGTTGGACACTCATTGCAGAGCACGTGCTCAACGCTTTCGCGCGTGCGTTTACGTGTCATCTCAACCAGGCCCAGTTGTGAGAAACCGTTGATGCTGGTTTTTACTCTGTCCTTGCTGAGCGCCTGCTCAAGAGAGTGCAGCACGCGGCGACGATGATCTTCATTATTCATATCAATGAAATCGATAATGATGATCCCGCCCAGATTACGTAAACGTAGCTGACGGGCGATGGCCTGCGTCGCTTCGATGTTGGTATTGAAAATGGTGTCGTCAAGATTACGATGCCCCACAAAGGCACCGGTATTGATATCCACCGTGGTCATGGCTTCCGTTTGATCAATGACCAGATAACCGCCCGACTTCAGCTCAACCTTTCTTTCCAGCGCGCGCTGAATTTCATTTTCAACGTCAAAGAGATCAAAGATGGGCTGACGGCCGCTGTAATGCTCAATCTTATTGGTCATTTCCGGCATATATTCGGCGGTAAATTCCAGCAGCATGTCATAGGTCAGGCGGGAGTCGACACGAATACGGTCAAGCTGGGCGTCCGCAAAATCACGCAAAACACGCTGCGCCAGCGCCAGTTCACCGTAGAGTTTGTAGCGTGTCTGGTTGCGTTTTTTACGCTCCATCACCTTCGTCCAGACGCGCTTGAGGTAGGCGGCATCCGAAGAGAGATCGTCTTCACACACGCCTTCGGCGGCGGTACGGATGATAAATCCCCCCTGCTCGTCGCAATATTCCGCCACGACCCTCTTGAGCCTCTCACGCTCGGCTTCACTTTCAATACGCTGAGAGACACCCACGTGTGATGCGCCGGGCATAAACACCAGATAGCGGGAAGGAAGCGTGATGTCGGTAGTGAGGCGCGCGCCTTTGGTCCCCAGCGGATCTTTGACAACCTGAACCATGAGATCCTGGCCCTGACGCACCAGCTCAGAGATATCACGCACCGTGAAGTTCTTCTGCTCTTCGCCTGCCACGCATTCGGTATGGGGCATAATGTCCGAGGCATGAAGAAACGCCGCCTTATCCAGGCCAATATCTACAAATGCCGCCTGCATTCCAGGAAGTACCCGACTTACCCGACCCTTGTAGATATTGCCTACGATCCCGCGACGCGCTTCACGTTCAATGTGGATCTCCTGAAGGATCCCCCCATCGATATAAGCCACGCGTGTTTCTGATGGCGTTACGTTGACTAACAATTCAGCCGTCATGATTCTTTTTTCCCTCGCGAAGTGCGTTAAAGTTGCTCAACAGTTCCCACGTTTCCACCAGCGGCAAACCGACGACGGCATGGTAACTGCCATTAATTTTTCGGACAAAACAGCCACCAGCCCCCTGGATTCCATATGCCCCGGCTTTATCCAGCGGCTCGCCACTCGCCACATAGTTTGCGATGTCATCGTCAGATAACGCACGGAAAGTCACTTCCGTTTCCACGAGGCAATCCAGCAGATGCTGGCGATCCGCCAGCGCTACCGCGGTCAGCACATGATGGGTTTGACCGGAGAGTTGTCGTAACATTTTAGCAGCATGCGAGGAGTCATTCGGTTTTTCAAGCACTTCACCATTAAATATCACAATGGTATCGGCCCCCAGAACCGGCAGGTCGCGCGTGGCCATCGCAACACCTGCCTGCGCTTTTTCACGGGCCAGTCGAAGCACGTAATGGTGGGCGCTCTCCTGCGCCCGACGCTGCTCTTCAATACCGGGGATGATACGTTCGAAACTCACCCCCAATTGGGTGAGCAGTTCCTGACGACGTGGGGAACCGGAGGCAAGCCAGAGAGTTGTCATATAAAACCTTATTGCACGGCAAACTGCTGACGAATCTTACGCATCAACAGGAATATCCACGGCCAGAGCACGCCATTAACAAGACTGCTCCAGAAAATATCGGGCTTAAAAGAGACGTTAATGACTAAAAACTCAGCCCAGAAGATCACCACTTCAGTAGCTAAGGACAGCAGCATGACGACCAACGCCTGCTGCCAGAGTGCCAGATTACGAAACAGCTGATATTTTAGTGCGACCAGATAGGCGACGATGCTAAGAGACAATGCACGCACGCCAAGCGTGGAACCGCTGATGAGATCCAGTATGGCACCCATGGCAAAACCTGTACCCACATTTACGCGGTGCGGCAGTGCCAGAATCCAGTAAAGTAAGATCAGCAGGACCCAGTTAGGCCGGTAGACAAGAATGTCGTCCGGCCAGGGCATAATCTGAAGCAACAGTGCGATAAGAAACGAGAGCCAGATAACCCAGCGCCCCTGGCTACGGTAACTTGCCACTATTGCCCTCCCCCGGAACCAGAAGCAGGCGGTGCAGCAATACCCGTTGCCGGTGCTGGCATCGGCGCCGGTGGCCCCATTGCATCAGGAGACGGAAGCACCTGCGGCATCATCTGCATTAAGCGTTCGTTAGCCACACGATGTACATCTTCAGGTGTCATTGGATTGGTACCATTGCGGTCGGCTCCCCAGAGCAACAGCAAATAGCGCAGGCGTTGCAAGCCCGCCGTTGGACGCGCCTGTATAACGGTATACGCACGCTGCGTATCCAGTTTGACGGATGACACAACGCCCACCGGGTAGCCTTCCGGGAAACGCCCGCCAAGCCCTGAGGTAACCAGCACATCGCCGACGCGGATATCCGTATTGGCAGGCAGGTGTTCCAGTTGCAGGTCATCAGTACAGCCATTACCCGCCGCAATGACGCGAATATCATTACGCAGCACCTGAATAGGCAGCGCATGGGTGGCATCGCAAATCAGTAAAACGCGACTGGTGAGCTTAGCCACCGCAACAACCTGGCCGACTACGCCTTTATCACTGATGACGGGCTGGCCTTCATACACCCCGTTGACGCTGCCCTTGTCAATCACCACCTGGTCGCTGTAAGGATCGTTAACCGTGGAGATAACCTGGGTCACCATTTTTTGTTCGTCCTGACGCAGGGGCGAACCCAGCAGCTCGCGCAGTCGCGCGTTCTCCTGTTTGTATTGACCTAACATCAACAGCTCACTGTTTTTCAGCAGTAGCTCCTGACGTAATGCCCGATTTTCCAGTTCGAGTTGATCGCGCGAGGACAGCGTTTGCGACATGCTGTCTAATAATTCGCGGGGACCATTAGATATAAAATAGAAAGGGCTGACGGCAGTATCCATATACGTTCGAATCTGACTGAACGTACCGAGGCGGCTGTCTGCAATGATAACGCCCAGCGCCACAATCACCGCCAGAAAAAGGCGAATCTGTAGCGACGGGCCACGGCTAAAAATTGGCTTCATAGGCTTTGCGTATTCTCAGGCCAGGGAAACCCGGGACGTGATACGCCCCGAGTCTGACGCAGATTATTCTTCGCTGAACAAATCGCCGCCGTGCATATCGATCATTTCCAGTGCCTTGCCGCCGCCACGCGCTACGCAAGTCAGTGGATCTTCTGCAACTACGACAGGAATCCCTGTCTCTTCCATTAACAGGCGGTCGAGGTTACGCAACAGCGCACCACCACCGGTCAGAACCATGCCGCGCTCGGAGATGTCAGAAGCCAGTTCTGGCGGACACTGTTCCAGGGCCACCATCACGGCACTCACGATACCCGTCAATGGCTCTTGCAGCGCTTCCAGAATTTCATTGGAGTTCAGGGTGAAACCGCGAGGAACACCTTCTGCCAGGTTACGCCCACGCACTTCGATTTCACGCACTTCATCGCCCGGATAGGCAGAACCAATTTCGTGCTTGATACGCTCTGCGGTCGCTTCACCAATCAGAGAGCCGTAGTTACGACGGACATAATTAATGATGGCTTCATCAAAACGGTCACCGCCGATACGCACGGAGGAGGAGTAAACCACGCCATTCAGGGAGATAACGGCAACTTCAGTCGTACCGCCACCAATATCGACCACCATAGAACCGGTTGCTTCAGAAACCGGCAGGCCTGCACCAATGGCGGCCGCCATCGGCTCTTCAATCAGGAAGACTTCACGGGCACCTGCGCCCTGAGCAGATTCACGAATCGCACGACGTTCAACCTGGGTTGCACCAACCGGCACACAGACCAGCACGCGCGGGCTCGGGCGCATAAAGCTGTTGCTGTGGACTTGTTTAATAAAGTGCTGCAGCATTTTTTCCGTCACGAAGAAGTCGGCGATGACACCATCTTTCATCGGGCGAATAGCAGCGATATTGCCCGGAGTACGCCCAAGCATTTGCTTCGCGTCATGACCTACAGCGGCGACACTTTTCGGTGAGCCGGCACGATCCTGACGAATGGCCACTACTGAAGGCTCATTCAATACGATGCCTTGTCCTTTTACATAAATCAGGGTATTCGCAGTACCCAGGTCAATGGACAGGTCATTGGAAAACATGCCACGAAATTTTTTCAACATACTAAGGGATAATCCTGAAAGCTGGGGCGGAAAAATAAAATCCGCTTACTTTACCAACCACACGTAGCAGCGACAAGGCGCAAAAATCATCTGCTACGGTGAAAATTAGTGCAGTTTGTTTCCTTTGTTACAAACAACCTGACTCCTTCAGGGTTTGCCAGTAGCGGGAGCACTCCATGCCCGATGATTGCAACCTGTCAAAGGTTAAAACTCGCGTTTGTGCTGTAACATTCTGGCGGGCAGGCAAGCACACCCCCATTGGACACAGCGCGCATTATTCTACGTGAAAACGACTTAAACGGCAGTTCAAACCGAGTAACTTTGAGAATATTTTTTCACACTGGTATCAAGGGGCTGAGAAGCGGCAATAAAATCGCCCTGACCGCCTGAAACCCCACGTTCAATCAATGTCTGCCACTCGCTACGTGAACGAACGCCGGTGGCGAATACGCGTGTACGCGTTCCTTTGCAGGCCTCCACCAGGCTTTGTACCAGCAATTGATTTTCCGTGCGTTTTTCAATATTTCTTACCAGCCCTGGATGAAGCTTCAATAACTCCACGTCCAGGGCTTTAATCCAACTGGTGCTCACCAGAGTTAAACCCGCTTGCGTAACAGCAATTCGCGCCCCCAGGGCGTTAACTAACCGTACAACGGGCTGTAAGCGACCGATATGTTGACAGACATCTGCCTCTGCAAGTTCAAAAATAATCCGTTTTCGTTGTGATTTTTCACATTGCATCAGGGTGTCACGCAGCCAGCGTTGAAAACGCGGGCGAATAAGGGACTCAACGGTAATCTGCATGGCGAGGTTTTCTTCAGGCCAGTAACCCAGATAGGGAATGAGTCGGCCGATCTGTAAGCGGTCATACTCTTCTGATAATCCGAACTGTAAAACCATGGGCATATATTCCGCAGAAATGACCTCTTGATCCTCATCGTAAATCCGGCACATCAGCTCACGATGGTGTACCTGACCATCGCGATTGACCGCCGGTTTCTGATACACCCGCGGCCCGCCACGGCTAAGCATATTTTCAATGAGGGTCCGCCAGCGTACATTGCCTCGCCCCTGTTCCGGCAGCGAGTCATCATATACTGACCAGCTGTTACCACCCTGCAGACCGGCATTGCGAGTAGCCACTTCCGCATGTTCCATGACCTGTTCCGCTGATTGTCCGCTGCGCCAGGCACAGACGCCGATGTGCATCATGTCCTCCTGGTCGAGCATTTTGCTTCGCGGCAGTCCGTCAAGGGCTCTTAAAATCTGCCCCGCAATGCTCTCCGCTTCTTTTAACGTGCGATGAGGAAGCAGAACCGCAAAATCGCTACGGTGATAGCGCGCAAGCAGGGAGCCCGGGTAGCGCATAATAAAGGTAGAGAGCAGGTTGATGAGCATAAACAGATGCTCTTCCACAACGGCCCTGCCCCAGTTATCCCGGAGTAAATCAAAATCAGGCAGACGTATTAACATCACTACGCCGTGGGCGCCCACTTTTTCCTGATCCTCCAGCAAGGTGGCCAGTTGATTATCAAAAAAGAGACGATTATTGAGTCCGGTTTTCGTGTCCTGGGCGGCGTACGAACGGATCATGGTATCAATATGGCTACGCTGATCGCTGGCGAACTGGATCTCAGCCAGCAGAATATCTAGTGCGCTGCTGGCGCGTGACGGCCATTCATAAACGGACCCCCGCGCTTTTGCTCCCCGTTCGCCGTTCAGAATCCGCGCCGAGCGCATGTCAAGCAGCTCCTGCCCGGCGAGCTGACGACGTAGCCAACGCACGGAGAGGAAAATGATGACCACCATAAAGCCTATCGCCGCCGTGAGCGGAACCGTGGTCAGTAGCGAGCGGAAGTAGTTCGCCATCGGATCCTGATAAACCATAGTAATGGTCATACCGGGATTTTTTAGCGAGCCAATCTTCAGCTCACGGTATTGATAATTGCTGCCCGCCGGGCGATAGCTGCTTTTGCGGGTATGCTCAAGTACCGTTTTTTTGCCCTGACGAATCTCAATGCCCACGATGTCAATAGGCACCATTAATTCATCAAGCTGAGGTTTTAGCGCAGGGAGAGAGGTAAAGATAAGACGAGAGTCAACAACGGCGGCGACGGATTCCACACGATTAGCGACCTTTGACTGAATCGCGTTATAAAAGCTGAGCGAGCTCCCAAGCAGGGTGACAAATATCGCCAGGCCTGTCAGTAGGGTTACAAACGCTGAAAATTTCGTCGTTAATCGCATCCTTGTGTTAACTCCGTAGTGTGAAAGAACGAGGCGCGACTTATTCGGGTGAAAACTGAGTAAGCGCTCACGAGCAAAACGAGCCCGGCATACTAGCAGGGTTAGCGTTTCTGGCAATGGCTATTCCCACCGCCTATGCGAGTATAGCCTTCAGAAAATTTTTGCCAATCATCGGTACGAGTGATGAAAGAGCGAAGGTGACCAGCATCAGGAGTTCAATTTTTCGTGATATTCCTCCGCATGTCTCCACCCCGTGCTACAAGTAATAAAAACAGGGGGACACCATGCACATGCCAAAGAAAAAACTCACTGAAGCTGACGTAACGGCGGAATCCGTATTTATGCTCCGGCGCCGCCAGATCTTAAAGACGCTGGGGATCGGAGCGGCGGCACTCAGCCTCTCTCCCCGTGCGCATGCCGATCTGCTGGACTGGTTTAAGGGCAATGACCGACCCAAAGCGCCTGCCGGCCAACCTCTGACGTTCTCCAGACCTCCGGTGTGGCAAAATGCCTTGACCTTAACGCCGGAAGATAAGGTCACGGGCTATAACAACTTTTATGAGTTTGGTCTGGATAAAGCCGATCCTGCCGCCAATGCGGGCAGCCTGAAAACATCCCCCTGGACCCTAAAGATTGAGGGTGAGGTGGCTAAACCCTTAACGCTTGATCAAGATGATTTAACCAAGCGCTTTGCGCTTGAGGAACGTATCTACCGGATGCGCTGTGTGGAGGCCTGGTCGATGGTCGTTCCCTGGATAGGTTTTCCGCTTCACAAACTGCTGGCACTGGTTGAACCCACCAGCAATGCTAAATATGTGGCTTTTCAGACGTTGTACTCCCCGGAGGTGATGCCCGGTCAGAAAGATCGTTTCATCGGCGGCGGTCTTGAATACCCGTATGTGGAAGGATTACGTATAGATGAAGCGATGCATCCTCTGACGCTACTATCGGTCGGAGTTTATGGCAAAGCACTACCGCCTCAAAACGGCGCACCTGTTCGTCTGACGGTCCCCTGGAAGTATGGCTTTAAAGGTATTAAATCTGTCGTGAGCATTAAACTGACCAGTAAACGGCCCCCGACGACATGGAATCTTGCGGCACCTGACGAATATGGCTTCTTCGCTAACGTAAACCCGCATGTTGATCACCCTCGCTGGTCGCAGGCGACAGAGCGTTTCATTGGTTCAGGCGGCGTGCTGGATGTGAAACGTCAGCCCACCCTGTTGTTTAACGGCTATGCCGATGAAGTGGCCTCACTTTACCGGGGTCTGGATCTGCGGGAGAATTTCTGAGTGCGATTAACAGCGAAGCACATCACCTGCCTTAAAGTGGCGCTGCATCTTGCGGGATTTCTGCCGGTTGTCTGGCTGTTCTGGGCAGCCTCCCAGGGCTATTTCAGTGCCGATCCTGCCAAAGATATTCAGCATTTTACCGGGCGAATGGCGCTGAAGTTTCTTCTTGCGGGGCTTCTGGTTACGCCACTGGCGCGCTATGGTCGTCAACCGCTCCTGATTCGCACGCGCCGTTTACTCGGTTTATGGTGTTTTGCCTGGGCCACGCTGCACCTGACCAGTTATGCTCTGCTTGAGCTTGGCCTCAGTAACCTGACACTGTTAGCCCAGGAATTGACCACACGACCCTATCTGATGCTGGGGATTGTCAGTTGGCTTATACTGCTTGCTTTAGCCGCCACCTCAACCCAATGGGCGCAGCGAAAATTAGGCAAACGCTGGCAACAATTGCATAACTTCGTTTATCTGGTGGCGATCCTGGCCCCCATCCATTACCTGTGGTCCGTGAAGATAATATCCCCGCAGCCCCTTCTGTACGCTGCCTTCGCCGTTGTACTTTTAGCGTGGCGATACAAGAAGTTCCGCCAGTGGTGGCGATAATCCTGCCGGGGCATGACGGCCCCTCAATGCGTACTCTTCAACCGGCAGAGTAATGCTGGCGGTTGATAATCTTCCCTGATAAGACCAGTATTTAGCTGCCAAATGCTACGAAATCGTTATAATGTGCGACTTTGGTTTTCCCGTCAGGGTTTTTAAGACCCTGAATGAGTGACAACCATGCAACTTAGGTATATTTTGTATTTTACCGGAAGTTTGCAGGAGATAGCAGCACGTTGTCGGCTAAATTGCTGATTGCACGTCCCTGCCTTCTGACGTTATTGTGTCAGGGACGGGCAAGCATGGGTAAGGCGACACCGGGTAAGTATTCATCGACCGAATTCATCAGGCTAAAGATGGTATCGACTCTACCCTGATCAATACGGCCGCGTTGACGCCAACCGGTATTGTCACCCGCTCTGCCACCATGCTTCTCTCCGGTATCGCTGTAAGTGCCACCTGTATATCCGGCGCTTGCGGCTATTCAAACGCGTTACAGACGGCGGTAAAACGCCTGTCACAATCAAACTAAACAAGAGTACGGAACCCACTCATGGATATTCGTAAGATTAAAAAACTGATCGAACTGGTTGAAGAATCAGGCATCGCTGAACTGGAAATTTCTGAAGGCGAAGAGTCTGTACGTATCAGCCGCGCACCGGTAGCACCCGCTTATCCGATGATGCAGCAGGCTTATGCGGCACCGGTTATGCAGCAGCCAGCGCCTGCGCTTGCTGGCGCAGTAGCGTCTGCCGCTCCGGCAGTAGTGGAATCTGCACCTGCACAAATCAGTGGTCACATCGTACGTTCCCCGATGGTCGGGACTTTCTACCGCACCCCGAGCCCGGATGCGAAAGCATTCTGCGAAGTGGGCCAGAAAGTCAACGTGGGCGACACGCTCTGCATCGTTGAAGCGATGAAAATGATGAACCAGATCGAAGCTGATAAAGCGGGCGTGGTGAAAGCCATCCTGATCGAGAGCGGTCAACCTGTCGAATTCGACGAGCCGCTGGTCATCATCGAATAACGAGGCGAAGATGCTGGAAAAAATTGTCATCGCAAACCGTGGCGAGATTGCCCTGCGAATTCTGCGTGCCTGTAAAGAGCTGGGCATCCGGACTGTCGCCGTGCACTCCACCGCGGACCGCGATTTAAAACACGTACTGCTGGCGGATGAGACGGTCTGCATTGGCCCGGCCCAGTCCGTTAAAAGCTACCTGAACATCCCGGCTATTATTGCTGCGGCTGAAATCACCGGCGCTGAAGCTATCCATCCCGGCTATGGTTTTCTCTCCGAGAACGCCAACTTTGCCGAGCAGGTTGAACGGTCCGGCTTTATTTTCATCGGCCCGAAAGCAGACACCATTCGTCTGATGGGCGACAAGGTCTCCGCCATCACCGCCATGAAACAGGCTGGCGTACCGACCGTACCGGGCTCCGACGGCCCGCTGACCGACGATATGGATCTTAACCGTGCCCATGCGAAACGCATCGGCTACCCGGTTATCATCAAGGCGTCCGGCGGCGGCGGCGGTCGCGGTATGCGCGTGGTGCGCAGCGACGCCGAGCTGGCACAGTCCATCTCCATGACCAAAGCGGAAGCCAAAGCGGCCTTCAACAACGACATGGTCTACATGGAGAAGTACCTGGAAAACCCGCGCCACATTGAGATTCAGGTGCTGGCAGACGGTCAGGGCAACGCGATTTATCTGGCCGAGCGCGACTGCTCCATGCAGCGTCGCCACCAGAAAGTGGTTGAAGAGGCGCCGGCACCGGGGATCACTCCGGAACTGCGCAGCTTCATCGGTGACCGCTGCGCGAAAGCGTGCGTGGACATCGGCTACCGTGGCGCGGGTACTTTTGAGTTCCTGTTTGAGAACGGTGAGTTCTACTTCATCGAAATGAACACCCGTATTCAGGTGGAGCATCCGGTTACCGAGATGATCACCGGCGTGGACCTCATCAAAGAGCAGCTGCGTATTGCTGCCGGTCAGCCGCTCTCCATCAGACAGGAAGATGTGGTGGTGAAAGGCCATGCGGTGGAGTGCCGTATCAACGCCGAAGACCCGAACACCTTCCTGCCGAGCCCGGGTAAAATCACCCGTTTCCACGCGCCAGGCGGTTTTGGCGTGCGCTGGGAGTCCCATATTTACGCCGGTTACACCGTACCGCCGTACTATGACTCCATGATCGGCAAGCTTATCTGCTTTGGCGAAACCCGTGACGTGGCGATTGCCCGCATGAAGAACGCCCTGCAGGAGCTCATCATCGACGGCATCAAAACCAACGTGGATCTGCAGACCCGTATCATGAACGACGAGAAGTTCCAGCAGGGTGGCACCAACATCCACTATCTGGAGAAGAAACTCGGTCTGAACGAGAAGTAAGCCCGTTTTTAGCGCTAAAAGGCCGGATATTCCGGCCTTTTTTTATTTCTGGGGATTAGAAAGCCCCATAAGGTACAATCCCCGCTTTCTTCATCCACAAGGGACAAATATGGACACGCGTTTTGTTCAGGCCCACAAAGAGGCGCGCTGGGCGCTGTGGCTGACCCTTCTTTATCTTGCTGCATGGTTAGTAACTGCTTACTTACCTGATTCCACCCTGGGCATAACCGGTTTGCCCCACTGGTTTGAAATGGCCTGTCTCCTGATGCCATTAGTGTTTATCCTGCTCTGCTGGGCGATGGTGCGTATTGTCTTCCGCGATATTTCTCTGGAGGATACAGATGCATCCTGAAGTCATCATTCCACTGATTGCCTACATGCTTATTGTCTTCGGCCTGTCGGTTTATGCCATGCGCCAGCGTAAGGCAGGCACGTTCCTGACGGAATATTTTTTGGGCAGCCGTTCGATGGGCGGCATGGTGCTGGCCATGACCCTGACAACCTCGTACATCAGTGCCAGCTCCTTTATTGGCGGACCGGGGGCGGCCTATAAATATGGCCTCGGCTGGGTATTGCTGGCGATGATACAGGTACCGACCATCTGGCTATCGCTGGGCGTGCTGGGTAAAAAATTTGCCATACTTGCCCGCCGCTACAATGCCATCACCCTCAACGATATGCTGCTGGCACGTTACCAGAGCCGTCTGCTGGTATGGGTGGCGAGTATCAGCTTACTGGTCGCCTTTGTCGGCGCTATTGCCGTGCAGTTTATTGGCGGTGCACGTCTGCTGGAGACGGCTGCCGGCATTAAGTACGAATCAGGCCTGCTTATCTTTGGCATCAGTATTGCCCTCTATACGGCCTTTGGCGGCTTTCGCGCCAGCGTACTCAACGACACCATGCAGGGTATGGTGATGTTGATTGGCACCCTCGTACTGCTGGTTGGCGTCGTCTATGCGGCAGGCGGCCTGCACAGTGCAGTGGATAAATTGCAGCACATTGACCCGCAGCTGGTCTCCCCTCAGGGTGGTGATGGTATTCTTACGCCTGCCTTTATGACCTCATTCTGGGTGCTGGTCTGTTTCGGTGTGATCGGCCTTCCTCATACCGCCGTGCGCTGCATCTCCTATAAGGACAGCAAAGCCGTTCACCGGGGCATTATCATCGGCACGATAGTAGTGACCCTGCTGATGCTGGGAATGCATCTCGCTGGGGCGCTGGGCCGTGCGGTGATACCGGATTTAAAAGTGCCTGACCTGGTCATCCCTACATTAATGGTAAAGGTGCTGCCGCCTCTTGCCGCAGGGATCTTTCTGGCCGCGCCTATGGCCGCTATTATGTCTAATGTGAATGCGCACCTTTTGCAGGCATCCGCGACGATCATTAAAGATCTCTGGCTCAATTCCCGACCAGAACAGATCCACAATGAGCTGCGCCTGAAGCGTATTTCTATGGCCATCACCCTTATTCTGGGGATCTTTATGATGCTGGCCGCATGGCATCCGCCTGAAATGATCATCTGGCTAAACCTGCTGGCTTTTGGCGGACTGGAAGCCGTCTTCCTGTGGCCGCTGGTGCTGGGCCTCTACTGGGAACGTGCAAATGCAACCGGGGCGCTGAGCAGCATGTTTACCGGCGGTATCCTGTATGCCGTCCTGGCCACCTGGAATATACATTTTCTTGGACTGCACCCTATCGTGCCGTCACTGGTTTTAAGTTTGTTGGCCTTTTTCGTCGGAAACCGTTTTGGTCGGCCCGCCGCACAAACCAACGCCCTTTCTCTGAACTAACAAAGAGTTTCTTATGCCGTGGATCCAACTGAAGTTAAATACGACTGGCGCAAATGCCGAAGAACTGAGCGACGCGTTAATGGAAGCGGGTTCTGTCTCCATTACCTTCCAGGACACGCACGATACGCCGGTGTTTGAGCCGCTGCCGGGTGAAACGCGTCTGTGGGGCGATACTGATGTTATCGGCCTGTTTGATGCAGAGACCGACATGAGCGACGTCGTCGCGATGCTGGAACAGCATCCGTTGCTGGGCACGGGTTTCGTGCATAAGATCGAACAGATCGAAGATAAGGACTGGGAGCGCGAGTGGATGGAAAACTTCCATCCAATGCAGTTTGGTAAGCGCCTTTGGATATGCCCAAGCTGGCGCGACGTTCCGGATGAAAACGCCGTCAATGTGATGCTCGATCCAGGTCTGGCCTTCGGTACAGGTACACACCCAACGACCTCGCTGTGTCTGCAATGGCTGGATGGACTCGATTTAACCGGCAAGACCGTTATTGATTTCGGCTGCGGCTCCGGCATCCTGGCTATTGCAGCGCTGAAGCTGGGCGCGGCGAAAGCGATAGGTATTGATATCGATCCCCAGGCAATCCAGGCAAGCCGTGACAACGCCGAGCGTAATGGCGTGTCCGACCGTCTGGCACTTTATCTGCCTCAGGATCAACCCGAGGCAATGCAAGCGGATGTGGTCGTAGCAAATATTCTGGCAGGGCCGTTGCGCGAGCTGGCACCCCTGATTAGCGTGCTGCCCGTTTCAGGCGGTCTGTTGGGCCTCTCCGGTATCCTTGCCAGCCAGGCGGAAGACGTCTGCCAGGCCTACCGCGATAACTTCACCCTCGATGCCGTCGTGGAAAAAGAAGAGTGGTGCCGGATTACCGGTCAGAAACGCTGAATGCTCCCGCCCTGAGAGGCACGTGATTCATTGACCGTAATAATCTTTCTGAAGGCGAAATTGAGAGTAAGATCTCATTTTCGCCTTCTTTTTTGTCTATTAAAACAGCAAATTATCCCGATTATCACCGCCTGAACGAAGAAAAAATGAGAAGTTTAAGGAAATTATATTTGTTCATAATTTCGCCCATCAAAACTAACAGAATGATTTATAAGAAAATATAATTCATCGCTCCGGCTTTAGCGTGCATTCATTGATCTGCGACAGTGGATTGCTCAAAGTTTGGCCTTTCATCTCGTGCAAAAAATGCGTAAGATACGCCGCCTTGCAGTCACAGTATGGTCATTTCTTAACTCATGCGCATCGGACACCACCAGCTTAGAAATCGCCTGATCGCAGCGCCCATGGCTGGCATTACTGACAGACCATTTCGGACGTTGTGCTACGAGATGGGGGCAGGTTTAACCGTATCCGAGATGATGTCGTCTAACCCTCAGGTGTGGGAAAGCGACAAGTCCCGACTGCGGATGGTGCATGTAGATGAGCCAGGTATTCGCACCGTGCAAATTGCAGGGAGCGATCCGGATGAGATGGCGGATGCCGCCCGCATTAATGTGGAAAGCGGTGCCCAGATTATTGATATCAATATGGGCTGTCCGGCTAAGAAAGTGAATCGCAAGCTTGCGGGCTCCGCCCTGCTGCAACACCCGGATTTGGTGAAGTCTATCCTGACCGGCGTGGTAAAAGCGGTGGACGTGCCCGTCACGCTCAAGATTCGCACTGGCTGGGCTCCGGAACATCGTAACTGCGTAGAGATTGCCCAACTGGCTGAAGACTGTGGCATTCAGGCTCTGACCATTCATGGACGCACCCGCGCCTGTTTGTTCAATGGAGACGCTGAGTACGACAGCATTCGGGCAGTTAAGCAGAAAGTTTCCATTCCGATTATCGCGAATGGTGACATCACTGACCCGCTTAAAGCCAGAGCTGTACTCGACTATACGGGGGCTGATGCCCTGATGATAGGCCGTGCAGCTCAGGGAAGACCCTGGATCTTTCGGGAAATCCAGCATTATCTGGACACTGGGGAGCTGCTTGCTCCGCTGCCTTTGGCAGAAGTAAAGCGCTTGCTTTGTGCGCACGTTCGGGAGTTGCATGACTTTTACGGTCAGGCAAAAGGTTACCGAATTGCGCGCAAACACGTCTCCTGGTATCTCCAGGAGCATGCTCCAAATGACCAGTTTCGGCGCACATTCAACGCCCTTGAGGACGCCAGCGAACAGCTGGAGGCGTTGGAGGCATACTTCGAAAATTTTGCGTAAACAGAAATAAAGAGCTGACAGAACTATGTTCGAACAACGCGTAAATTCTGACGTACTGACCGTTTCTACCGTTAACTCTCAGGATCAGGTAACCCAAAAACCTCTGCGTGACTCGGTAAAGCAGGCACTGAAGAACTATTTTGCTCAACTGAATGGTCAGGATGTTAATGACCTGTATGAGCTGGTACTGGCTGAGGTAGAACAGCCTCTGTTGGACATGGTGATGCAATACACCCGTGGTAACCAGACCCGCGCTGCCCTGATGATGGGCATCAACCGTGGTACGCTGCGTAAGAAACTGAAAAAATACGGCATGAACTGATACCTGTCAGAGACTGCTTCTAAAAAGGCGCGAACCGGCATGGGGACGCGCCTTTTTTATTGCCATTGCAGCCATAAAAAACTTCTCTTGCCTCATCTTTCCCCGCAGGTGATTTCGTGTATATTCGCAACGGTTAAATGCGAGATAAGGATATGCGGAATGATTCGAAAGTACTTCTGGCTGGTTATTTTTGCCCTGTCCGTTTTGTTGCTGGATTCGGTACTCATGCAGTGGATCGAGTTTCTGACGACAGAAGTCGATAAGTGCCGAAACATGAATTCCGTCAATCCACTTAAACTGGTGAACTGTACCGAGCTCGACTGACAGCTGCTCAGGTGCACTGTCTCCTGCGTGCTCAGGGATATCTACCTGGTTGTGCCATCCCCTCCGGATAGCCGTGTCTCAGCCTTTTCGCCCAAACAAATGTAGTTAGCGTAACGCTTTTTTGTGAATGAGTTGATGACATCATGCTGGTTAGCCAATACGACCAAATCCTTGTTGTTGTATCTTTTATTGTTGCCATTCTGGCATCTTATACCGCTCTGAATATGGCAGGCCGGGTCTCCACCAGCACCGGTTGTACCGCATGGGTCTGGTTGAGTGGCGGTGGGGTGGCGATGGGCATCGGCATTTGGGCCATGCATTTTATCGGCATGCTGGCTATGGATATGTCCATGCACCTGCGCTATGACCCGCTCCTTACCGCCCTCTCGATGGTCATTGCCATCAGCGCCTCTCTCTTTGCGCTATGGCTGGTCAGCGGTGTGGACTTAACGCTGCATCGCCTGCTACCTGGCGCTTTCATCATGGGCTCGGGTATTGCTGCCATGCACTACACGGGCATGGCGGCATTACAGGTCACGCCCGCCATCGAATGGGACATGACCTGGGTTGCCATCTCTGTCATTATTGCCCTGCTCTCCTCCTTCGCCGCCTTGTGGTTGACCTTCCGCTTGCGCCACGAGGCCGCCCAGGTTGCCCTGATGCGTTTCGGTGCCGCGATTTTAATGGGTTTAGCCATCGCCGGGATGCACTACAGCGGAATGATGGCCGCACGTTTTCCGAATGATGATCCTATGGGGCATCATGGGGTTAATGGTAACTGGCTGGCGGTACTGGTCAGCGTCGTCGCTTTTTCGATTTTGGGTATTACGTTACTCGTCTCTATGCTGGATGCGCGCCTTCAGGCCCGCACCTCACTTCTGGCCTCTTCTCTTGCTGAAGCCAACCGTGAACTTGCGCAGCTTGCCCTTCACGACACCCTGACGCGTCTTCCCAACCGTGTGTTATTAGAAGACCGCCTGGATCAGGCCATCAATAAAGCGCGCCGGGAAGGTAATTTTTTTGCGCTGATGTTTATGGATCTGGATGGCTTTAAAACGGTTAATGACGCTTACGGTCACGATGTCGGAGATAAACTGCTCATTGCGGTGGCCGAGCGGCTTAAGCAGCAACTTAACGGGCAGTACACGCTGGCGCGCATGGGCGGAGACGAGTTCGTCCTGCTCACGGAGGTCACTGCGCCTGATGAAGCTGCAACCCTTGCAGCTTCGCTGGTACGAATCATTGATAAGCCCTTTAATATTGACCCCTACGATATGATGGTCACCCTGAGCGTCGGCATCGCCCTCTACCCGCATGATGGTAAAAACGAACGTGAACTCATGTTTAACGCTGATGCGGCGATGTATCACACCAAGCACATGGGGCGTAACGGCTATCACTTCTTCCAGCCGTCGATGAATACTCTTGCGCAAACACAGCTTCAGTTGATGAATGATTTATGGCTTGCAACCGAGCGTAAAGAGTTCCGCCTTGTTTATCAGCCAAAGTTTCAGGCTCCCGCAGGACCCATTATCGGTTTTGAAGCTCTTTTGCGCTGGCAGCATCCGAAACTCGGCCTGCTCGCCCCTGACACCTTCCTGCCCCTGGCGGAAAAAACAGGGTTGATTGTGCCTTTGGGAAACTGGGTCATTGACGAAGCCTGCCGGCAACTGAGTGAATGGCGCCAGCAGGGCAATACTGACTGGTCCGTGGCGGTGAATCTCTCAACACTCCAGTTTGAGCAGCCTTCACTGGTTCAAACCATCATGGACAGCCTGAATAAGCACAATGTTCCGCCGGATACCTTAATTCTGGAAGTCACCGAAACCACGGCGATGACCAATCCCGATGAGAGCGTACGCGTGCTGACATTATTAACAGAAGCTGGCGTACAGGCCTCTATAGATGACTTTGGTACAGGCTATTCCAGCCTGCTCTACCTTAAGCGCCTGCCGGCATGCGAACTTAAAATTGACAGAGCTTTCGTGCGTGAGCTGAGTAGTGAAGGGGATGATGCAACCATTGTTTCTGCCATTGTTGCGCTGGCCAAAACCTTGAATTTAAAAATAGTGGCTGAAGGGGTTGAGACAACGGAGCAACAGGCCTTTCTTACCGAACTGGGTTGTAACACCCTGCAAGGTTATCTTCTGGGCAGGCCGGTATCAGCAGAGGTCATCAGCGCAAAGGGTAATGCATTATATTCGTCACGACCTTCCGCATAAATAATACGGCATAATTAAATGGCGAATTAATACCTCTTTTTAATGTCCCGCATGTTTCCTGTAAACATGCGGCACCATTTAAAGCGGTAATTTTAGTAAAATCAACGAATCGGAAATAAACGCATCCTCTAATACTCAGATTAATCTATATAAGGCGGCATTTAATTTTTATAAACTTCATTATTTCTACATGATGTAGCCTGTTTCCGTTTTTTCTCTCCATGATTTTTACATTGTTCATACTTTGAGATTATTGATCTAAGGTATTTCCATCCTGCTGAATGGTAAAATCAGGCTTCGATTCTGGACTGGTATCGCATGAGTAGATATCAGGATCGTGATTATCAGAGGTAAGATGATGAAAAAATTCATTTCAGTTGCACTGCTCACTGCATTACTGGCAGGTTGTGCACATGATTCGCCCTGCGTACCGACTTATGATGATCAAGGTCGTCTGGTGCATACCAATACCTGTATGAAGGGCACAACCCAGGATAACTGGGAGACCGCAGGTGCTATCGCCGGTGGCGCAGCAGCTCTTGCGGGGCTGACGCTCGGTATCGTCGCCCTGACCAAATAGGGCTCGTCATTCATAAAAGCGCGGGCTTACCGCGCTTTGCGTTATTACGGTGCAAAAAACGGTTCCCGCCTCTATTTTTAGCCTCACAAAAGAGCACTGGCAAAAAAGTTATCTTAATTAATGTTATTCCTGCGCACCAGTTTTTAACTTCTCTCTTTAATACGTGATGTGATTCACAAAGTAATTCGATTCTCTCTTTGCTTATATTAACCCAGGAAACTTGTTTACTGGCGCATCCGCCTTAATGAAAATATTTTGCTCTGTTTTGTGGCACAGGTTGAAGTTTTGCACCACGCCAGGGCGTTTGGTTTATTTTTTCCTGTCTACACTCTCACTATTACGCCTGCGAACTCAGATATTTCCGCATTCGTAAAACTGGCACTGCCTTTGCTTTAAGGAGTATGGCCAAAGCCACAGACAGGTCTCAGGCGTTTCCCTAACGCCTTATATAACGATAATTTTAGCCACACAGGATGCATTATGAAAAAGATGATGATTGCCAGCCTGGCCGCTGCCGGTGCGCTGTTTGCTGTTGTTAATCAGGCGCATGCGGGAGCAACTCTGGATGCTGTAAAAAAGAAAGGTTTCGTACAATGCGGTATCAGTGATGGCCTGCCTGGCTTCTCTTATGCAGACGCTAACGGCAAGTTCACCGGTATTGATGTGGACGTTTGCCGCGGCGTGGCCGCAGCCCTGTTCGGCGATGATACGAAAGTTAAATACACGCCGCTGACGGCAAAAGAGCGCTTCACCGCGCTGCAATCGGGTGAAGTAGATATGCTCTCCCGTAATACCACCTGGACCTCTTCACGCGATGCTGGCATGGGCATGTCCTTCACCGGTGTAACCTATTATGACGGTATCGGCTTCCTGACCCATAACAAGGCAGGCCTTAAGAGCGCGAAAGAGCTGGATGGCGCAACCGTTTGTATCCAGGCCGGTACCGATACCGAGCTGAACGTGGCGGATTATTTTAAATCCAACAACATGAAATACACGCCAGTGACCTTTGACCGTTCTGATGAATCCGCTAAGGCTCTGGAATCAGGCCGCTGCGACACGCTGGCTTCCGATCAGTCTCAACTTTATGCGCTGCGTATCAAGTTGAGCAACCAGGATGAGTGGATTGTCCTGCCAGAAGTTATCTCTAAGGAGCCGTTGGGACCAGTAGTGCGTCGCGGCGATGATGAGTGGTTCTCTGTCGTCCGCTGGACCCTCTTCGCCATGCTGAACGCCGAAGAAATGGGGGTTAACTCGAAAAACGTTGATGAGAAAGCGGCCAATCCTGCGACACCAGACATGGCCCATCTGCTGGGCAAAGAGGGTGACTTTGGTAAGGATCTGAAACTTGATAACAAGTGGGCCTACAACATCATCAAGAAAGTGGGCAACTATGCAGAAATCTTCGAGCGCAATGTAGGCTCTGAGAGTGCACTGAAAATTAAACGTGGCCAGAACAATCTCTGGAACAACGGCGGGATTCAGTACGCTCCGCCAGTACGTTAATACGTCAGCGTTGTTACGGGTGCCATAACAGTATGGCACCCTGCTCAGAGTCATGGCTACCGAGGTTTTCTTATGTCCCAACGCCGCCCAACCGTTAAAGGATCGCTCTCCTTTTCTAACCCTGCGGTTCGTGCCTGGCTGTTTCAAGTCATCGCGATTGTGGCTGTCATCAGCATCGCGATCTATTTGATACATAACACCGTTACTAACCTGAATAATCGTGGTATCACCTCCGGGTTTGGTTTTCTTGACCGAGCCGCCGGCTTTGGCATTGTTCAGCATCTGATTGATTACGAACAGGGTGATACCTATGGTCGGGTATTCTTCGTAGGTCTGCTTAATACACTGCTGGTTTCGGCGCTGTGTATTGTTTTTGCCTCCTTTATAGGCTTTTTCCTGGGCCTGGCTCGCCTGTCTGAAAACTGGCTGCTGCGTAAGCTATCAACAATTTATATCGAGACGTTTCGTAACATTCCGCCGTTACTGCAAATTTTCTTCTGGTACTTTGCCGTTTTGCGAAACCTTCCCGGCCCGCGACAAGCCCTGAGCGCAATGGATCTGGTCTTCGTCAGTAACCGGGGACTGTATATTCCTTCACCGCAGGTGGGAGAAGGTCTGCTGGCCTTTATTGGCGCCCTCGCTATCGCAGTGGTCATTACCATCGGGCTCTTTCGTTTCAACAAAACGCATCAGATGAAAACTGGCCAGCTACGCCGCACATGGCCAACCGCTCTGGCACTGATTATTATTATGCCGTTACTGGCGCAATGGGGATTTGGTGCGGCATTGCACTGGGAAATACCGCATTTACGCGGTTTTAACTTCCAGGGCGGCATGGTGCTGATTCCTGAGCTGGCCGCGCTAACCATTGCGCTGTCCGTATATACCTCTGCATTTATTGCCGAGATTATTCGCGCGGGGATCCAGTCGGTGCCGCACGGTCAGCATGAAGCGGCACGCTCGCTCGGAATTCCTAATCCAGTAACGTTACGCCAGGTCATTATTCCACAAGCGCTACGGGTCATTATTCCGCCACTGACCAGTCAGTATCTGAACATTGCGAAAAACTCCTCCCTGGCGGCCGCTATCGGTTACCCGGACATGGTTTCCCTGTTTGCAGGCACGGTGCTTAACCAGACCGGGCAAGCTATCGAGACTATCGCAATAACCATGTCTGTTTACTTGATCATCAGCCTGGCGATTTCCCTCCTTATGAACATCTATAACCGCCGTATCGCGTTAATTGAGCGCTAAGGAATCCTGATGACAAAAGCCATTCTGTCTCACTCGACGCGCCAGAAAAGGACGACCCGGAGTGGTGCCCTTTTGTGGGCAAAGAAAAATCTTTTTTCCAGCTGGACCAATACGCTCCTGACCTTGTTCTCACTCTGGCTGATGTGGGAGCTGATTCCGCCGCTGCTGAATTGGGCATTTTTTCAGGCCAACTGGGTGGGTTCTACCCGGGCAGAATGTATCAAAGCAGGGGCATGCTGGGTGTTTGTACACGAGCGCTTTGGTCAGTTCATGTATGGTCTGTACCCTCATGATCAACGCTGGCGTATCAACCTTGCGTTGATTATCGGTCTACTTTCTATTGCCCCGATGTTCTGGAAATCACTGCCTGCACGCGGTCGTTACATCGCCGGTTGGGCAGTCATTTACCCTCTCATCGTCTGGTGGTTGATGTACGGCGGTTTTCTCGGCCTTGAACGTGTTGAAACCCGTCAGTGGGGCGGGTTAACACTGACACTAATCATTGCCTCCGTTGGCATTGCCGGTGCCCTGCCGCTGGGGATTTTGCTGGCACTGGGGCGTCGTTCTACCATGCCTGTCGTGCGCCTGCTTTCCATCATCTTCATTGAATTCTGGCGTGGCGTACCTTTGATTACCGTTCTGTTCATGTCATCAGTCATGCTGCCGCTATTTATGTCTGAAGGCACCAGTATTGATAAGCTCATACGCGCGTTGGTGGGGGTGATTCTGTTCCAGTCCGCGTATGTTGCAGAGGTGGTGCGGGGCGGTTTACAGGCACTACCAAAAGGTCAGTATGAGGCGGCCGAATCCCTGGCGCTGGGCTACTGGAAAACCCAGGGGCTGGTGATTTTACCGCAGGCGCTGAAGCTGGTAATTCCAGGCCTGGTTAATACCATTATTGCCCTGTTCAAAGATACCAGCCTTGTGATCATCATTGGTCTGTTTGATCTGTTCAGTAGTGTGCAGCAGGCCACGGTAGATCCCGCCTGGCTTGGTATGTCTACCGAAGGCTATGTCTTTGCCGCATTAGTGTACTGGATTTTCTGTTTTAGCATGTCGCGCTACAGCCAGCATCTGGAGAAGCGCTTTAACACCGGGCGTTCAGCGCATTGAGGAACCTATGAGTCAAATTACTATGCAACCTGCAGACGCGATGATTACGCTCGAAGATGTGAACAAGTGGTATGGTCAGTTCCACGTTCTCAAAGATATCAATTTAAAAGTGAAGCAAGGCGAACGCATCGTGTTATGCGGGCCGTCAGGATCGGGTAAATCGACCACAATCCGCTGCATTAACCATCTCGAAGAGCATCAACAGGGCCGTATCGTGGTGGATGGCATTGAGCTGAATGAGGATATCCGGAACATTGAGAAAGTGCGCCAGGAAGTCGGCATGGTATTTCAGCACTTCAATCTTTTCCCACATTTGACCGTGCTGCAAAACTGTACTCTGGCACCAGTCTGGGTGCGAAAAATGCCGAAGAAAGAAGCCGAAGCGCTGGCGATGCATTATCTGGAACGGGTCCGTATCGCCGAGCATGCGCATAAATTTCCGGGGCAGATTTCTGGCGGGCAACAGCAGCGCGTCGCTATTGCACGCTCACTCTGTATGAAGCCGAAAATCATGTTGTTTGATGAACCAACATCCGCGCTTGATCCGGAAATGGTAAAAGAGGTTCTCGACACCATGATTGGCCTGGCTGAGTCAGGCATGACAATGCTCTGTGTAACGCATGAAATGGGCTTTGCCCGCACGGTAGCCGATCGGGTGATCTTTATGGATCGCGGAGAAATCGTAGAGCAAGCGCCTCCGCAAGAGTTCTTCGCACACCCCAAATCAGAGCGTACTCGCGCTTTCCTCTCGCAGGTTATTCATTAACCCTTTCTCTCACCCGGCGGCAATGTGTCGCCGGGTCGTTTCATGCTACTCACTCAGTACCGCGTTCGTTATGGCGTTTATTGCCTCATCGGCAGCGTGAGTACGACCTGTTATCAGCAAAAGAGAAATGCAAAAAGGCCATCCTTTCGGATGACCTTTTCACGTAATTGATGTCTGGCAGTTCCCTACTCTCGCATGGGGAGACCCCACACTACCATCGGCGCTACGGCGTTTCACTTCTGAGTTCGGCATGGGGTCAGGTGGGACCACCGCGCTACTGCCGCCAGACAAATTCTTTTCTAAGCGCCGAACTTTAACCTTTAAAACTGGTGCTGATACCCAGAGTCGAACTGGGGACCTCACCCTTACCAAGGGTGCGCTCTACCAACTGAGCCATATCAGCACACTTAATTTGATGCCTGGCAGTTCCCTACTCTCGCATGGGGAGACCCCACACTACCATCGGCGCTACGGCGTTTCACTTCTGAGTTCGGCATGGGGTCAGGTGGGACCACCGCGCTACTGCCGCCAGGCAAATTCTTTGTGCTCTGTACGCAATCTTTTATCGCATCAGCCGCGTTGCCTGCGCTCGAAAAGTCAGTCACATACCTCAGTATGCTCCTTCCTTTCCTTCGCTGGCCGCCTTGCTGCTGCGCAAATTATTGCGCACTTAATTCTGGAATCAGCTGAAAATCGTCTCTCTTCACGCCAAAACAGCTTCGGCGTTGTAAGGTTAAGCCTCACGGTTCATTAGTATCGGTTAGCTCAACGCATCGCTGCGCTTACACACCCGACCTATCAACGTCGTCGTCTTCAACGTTCCTTCAGGAGACTTAAAGTCTCAGGGAGAACTCATCTCGGGGCAAGTTTCGTGCTTAGATGCTTTCAGCACTTATCTTTTCCGCATTTAGCTACCGGGCAGTGCCATTGGCATGACAACCCGAACACCAGTGATGCGTCCACTCCGGTCCTCTCGTACTAGGAGCAGCCCCCCTCAATTCTCCAGCGCCCACGGCAGATAGGGACCGAACTGTCTCACGACGTTCTAAACCCAGCTCGCGTACCACTTTAAACGGCGAACAGCCGTACCCTTGGGACCTACTTCAGCCCCAGGATGTGATGAGCCGACATCGAGGTGCCAAACACCGCCGTCGATATGAACTCTTGGGCGGTATCAGCCTGTTATCCCCGGAGTACCTTTTATCCGTTGAGCGATGGCCCTTCCATTCAGAACCACCGGATCACTATGACCTGCTTTCGCACCTGCTCGAGCCGTCACTCTCGCAGTCAAGCTAGCTTATGCCATTGCACTAACCTCCTGATGTCCGACCAGGATTAGCTAACCTTCGTGCTCCTCCGTTACACTTTAGGAGGAGACCGCCCCAGTCAAACTACCCACCAGACACTGTCCGCAACCCGGATCACGGGTCCACGTTAGAACATCAAACATTAAAGGGTGGTATTTCAAGGTTGGCTCCACGCAGACTGGCGTCCACGCTTCAAAGCCTCCCACCTATCCTACACATCAAGGCTCAATGTTCAGTGTCAAGCTATAGTAAAGGTTCACGGGGTCTTTCCGTCTTGCCGCGGGTACACTGCATCTTCACAGCGAGTTCAATTTCACTGAGTCTCGGGTGGAGACAGCCTGGCCATCATTACGCCATTCGTGCAGGTCGGAACTTACCCGACAAGGAATTTCGCTACCTTAGGACCGTTATAGTTACGGCCGCCGTTTACCGGGGCTTCGATCAAGAGCTTCTCCTTACGGATAACCCCATCAATTAACCTTCCGGCACCGGGCAGGCGTCACACCGTATACGTCCACTTTCGTGTTTGCACAGTGCTGTGTTTTTAATAAACAGTTGCAGCCAGCTGGTATCTTCGACTGGTTTCAGCTCCGTGAGCAAGTCACTTCACCTACGCACCAGCGTGCCTTCTCCCGAAGTTACGGCACCATTTTGCCTAGTTCCTTCACCCGAGTTCTCTCAAGCGCCTTGGTATTCTCTACCTGACCACCTGTGTCGGTTTGGGGTACGATTTCGTGTTACCTGATGCTTAGAGGCTTTTCCTGGAAGCAGGGCATTTGTCACTTCAGCACCGTAGTGCCTCGTCATCACACCTCAGCGTTAAAAGGTACCGGATTTACCTGGAACCTCCGCCTACATGCTTAAACCGGGACAACCGTCGCCCGGCCGACATAGCCTTCTCCGTCCCCCCTTCGCAGTAACACCAAGTACAGGAATATTAACCTGTTTCCCATCGACTACGCCTTTCGGCCTCGCCTTAGGGGTCGACTCACCCTGCCCCGATTAACGTTGGACAGGAACCCTTGGTCTTCCGGCGAGCGGGCTTTTCACCCGCTTTATCGTTACTTATGTCAGCATTCGCACTTCTGATACCTCCAGCAGCCCTCACAGGCCACCTTCAACGGCTTACAGAACGCTCCCCTACCCAACAACACATAGTGTCGCTGCCGCAGCTTCGGTGCATGGTTTAGCCCCGTTACATCTTCCGCGCAGGCCGACTCGACCAGTGAGCTATTACGCTTTCTTTAAATGATGGCTGCTTCTAAGCCAACATCCTGGCTGTCTGTGCCTTCCCACATCGTTTCCCACTTAACCATGACTTTGGGACCTTAGCTGGCGGTCTGGGTTGTTTCCCTCTTCACGACGGACGTTAGCACCCGCCGTGTGTCTCCCGTGATAACATTCTCCGGTATTCGTAGTTTGCATCGGGTTGGTAAGCCGGGATGGCCCCCTAGCCGAAACAGTGCTCTACCCCCGGAGATGAATTCACGAGGCGCTACCTAAATAGCTTTCGGGGAGAACCAGCTATCTCCCGGTTTGATTGGCCTTTCACCCCCAGCCACAGGTCATCCGCTAATTTTTCAACATTAGTCGGTTCGGTCCTCCAGTTAGTGTTACCCAACCTTCAACCTGCCCATGGCTAGATCACCGGGTTTCGGGTCTATACCCTGCAACTTAACGCCCAGTTAAGACTCGGTTTCCCTGCGGCTCCCCTATACGGTTAACCTTGCTACAGAATATAAGTCGCTGACCCATTATACAAAAGGTACGCAGTCACACCACGAAGGTGCTCCCACTGCTTGTACGTACACGGTTTCAGGTTCTTTTTCACTCCCCTCGCCGGGGTTCTTTTCGCCTTTCCCTCACGGTACTGGTTCACTATCGGTCAGTCAGGAGTATTTAGCCTTGGAGGATGGTCCCCCCATATTCAGACAGGATACCACGTGTCCCGCCCTACTCTTCGAGTTCACAACAGATGCGTTTTCGTGTACGGGACTTTCACCCTGTACCGTGCGACTTTCCAGACGCTTCCACTAACACATTTGCTGATTCAGACTCTGGGCTCCTCCCCGTTCGCTCGCCGCTACTGGGGGAATCTCGGTTGATTTCTTTTCCTCGGGGTACTTAGATGTTTCAGTTCCCCCGGTTCGCCTCATGCCACTATGTATTCATGACATGATAGTGTGACGAATCACACTGGGTTTCCCCATTCGGGTATCGCCGGGTCAAGGGTTCATATCACCTCGCCGGCGCTTATCGCAGATTAGCACGCCCTTCATCGCCTCTGACTGCCAGGGCATCCACCGTGTACGCTTGGTCGCTTAACCTCACAACCCGAAGCTGTTTCGTAAAACGCTTCAGTGTCGTGAAAATTTGAGAGACTCAAACACGCCTGTTTTTCTTTTCTTATTACGGAGAAAAGAAACAGGGTGTTGTTTCAATTTTCAGCTTGATCCAGATTTTTAAAGAGCAAAACTTCGCAGTGAACCTTTTCAGGTACACTCTGAAGTTTTCTTGTGGTGTGCAGTAAAGGATGGTGGAGCTATGCGGGATCGAACCGCAGACCTCCTGCGTGCAAGGCAGGCGCTCTCCCAGCTGAGCTATAGCCCCATCGGTAAACCTCATCAACCTTAATTTCTGTTGAGGCAAGGCGTGGTGACACGAAGCATACTGAAGTATGTGAGTGTCGCCGCAACGCAGCATCAGCAGAAATTTGGTAGGCCTGAGTGGACTTGAACCACCGACCTCACCCTTATCAGGGGTGCGCTCTAACCACCTGAGCTACAAGCCTGCAGAGATTTCTTTACTGCTTCATTTCATCAGACAATCTGTGTGAGCACTGCAAAGGCAGGTTCTTTAAGGTAAGGAGGTGATCCAACCGCAGGTTCCCCTACGGTTACCTTGTTACGACTTCACCCCAGTCATGAATCACAAAGTGGTAAGCGCCCTCCCGGAGGTTAAGCTACCTACTTCTTTTGCAACCCACTCCCATGGTGTGACGGGCGGTGTGTACAAGGCCCGGGAACGTATTCACCGTGGCATTCTGATCCACGATTACTAGCGATTCCGACTTCATGGAGTCGAGTTGCAGACTCCAATCCGGACTACGACGTACTTTATGAGGTCCGCTTGCTCTCGCGAGGTCGCTTCTCTTTGTATACGCCATTGTAGCACGTGTGTAGCCCTACTCGTAAGGGCCATGATGACTTGACGTCATCCCCACCTTCCTCCAGTTTATCACTGGCAGTCTCCTTTGAGTTCCCGACCGAATCGCTGGCAACAAAGGATAAGGGTTGCGCTCGTTGCGGGACTTAACCCAACATTTCACAACACGAGCTGACGACAGCCATGCAGCACCTGTCTCAGAGTTCCCGAAGGCACCAATCCATCTCTGGAAAGTTCTCTGGATGTCAAGAGTAGGTAAGGTTCTTCGCGTTGCATCGAATTAAACCACATGCTCCACCGCTTGTGCGGGCCCCCGTCAATTCATTTGAGTTTTAACCTTGCGGCCGTACTCCCCAGGCGGTCGACTTAACGCGTTAGCTCCGGAAGCCACGCCTCAAGGGCACAACCTCCAAGTCGACATCGTTTACAGCGTGGACTACCAGGGTATCTAATCCTGTTTGCTCCCCACGCTTTCGCACCTGAGCGTCAGTCTTTGTCCAGGGGGCCGCCTTCGCCACCGGTATTCCTCCAGATCTCTACGCATTTCACCGCTACACCTGGAATTCTACCCCCCTCTACAAGACTCAAGCCTGCCAGTTTCGAATGCAGTTCCCAGGTTGAGCCCGGGGATTTCACATCCGACTTGACAGACCGCCTGCGTGCGCTTTACGCCCAGTAATTCCGATTAACGCTTGCACCCTCCGTATTACCGCGGCTGCTGGCACGGAGTTAGCCGGTGCTTCTTCTGCGGGTAACGTCAATCGACACGGTTATTAACCGTATCGCCTTCCTCCCCGCTGAAAGTACTTTACAACCCGAAGGCCTTCTTCATACACGCGGCATGGCTGCATCAGGCTTGCGCCCATTGTGCAATATTCCCCACTGCTGCCTCCCGTAGGAGTCTGGACCGTGTCTCAGTTCCAGTGTGGCTGGTCATCCTCTCAGACCAGCTAGGGATCGTCGCCTAGGTGAGCCATTACCCCACCTACTAGCTAATCCCATCTGGGCACATCTGATGGCAAGAGGCCCGAAGGTCCCCCTCTTTGGTCTTGCGACGTTATGCGGTATTAGCTACCGTTTCCAGTAGTTATCCCCCTCCATCAGGCAGTTTCCCAGACATTACTCACCCGTCCGCCACTCGTCACCCGAGAGCAAGCTCTCTGTGCTACCGTTCGACTTGCATGTGTTAGGCCTGCCGCCAGCGTTCAATCTGAGCCATGATCAAACTCTTCAATTTAAGTTTGATGCTCGTAGAATTAAACTTCGTAATGAATTACGTGTTCACTCTTTGAGACTTGGTATTCATTTTTTGTCCGAGGACATCAAGAATCCATGTCACTTTGAGTGCCCACACAGATTGTCTGATAAATTGTTAAAGAGCAGTGCAACGCGGCTTTCGCTCACCGTTGCGAGGTGGCGTATATTACGCTTTCCTCTTTCAGAGTCAACCCTGATTTTCAGGATTTTTCTCTTCAACCGAACCGGCTGTTTAGTGTGAAGTGATTCACATCTGCCGTGTCGATGGAGGCGCATTATAGGGATCCAAACTTTTAGCACAAGCCTTTTTTAGATCTTTTTTTCTGATTGCTGCTTTTCCATTCTTTTCGCCCAGATCCCATACGATCTGCTCAAATTCTGATAAGCAAAAGGGTTGCACAACGCCGGTATTGCTACCAAAGTCATCATCACAACCTGTTTTCGATGAGGTAGCTATGTCTACAGTATTACGTCCTTATAAGGATCTTTTTCCAAAAGTGGGTATGAAGGTGATGGTTGATGACACCAGCGTTGTCATTGGCGATGTCAGAATCGGTGACGATGTGGGTATCTGGCCTCTTGTCGTCATACGAGGTGACGTCAATTACGTAATGATAGGGGCGCGCAGTAATATTCAGGATGGAAGCGTATTGCATGTCACTCACAAATCGTCGTACAACCCCGCTGGTAATCCTCTCCTTATTGGAGATGACGTCACGATAGGGCACAAGGTAATGCTCCACGGCTGCACTATTGGTAATCGGGTACTGGTGGGCATGGGCTCGATTGTGCTCGACGGTGCAGTTATCGAAGAAGATGTAATGATTGGAGCAGGGAGTCTGGTCCCACAGAATAAGAGGCTGGAGAGCGGCTATTTATACCTTGGCAGCCCCGTTAAGCAAATCCGCCCACTCACTGAGGCTGAAATAGAAGGGCTGAAATATTCAGCCAATAATTATGTGAAATGGAAAGATGAATACCTTGCTCAGGATAACCAGATCTGACCCTGATCGTCCTCTTCCTGCGCCAGGATAAGCTGTTCAGCTTCATCCTCAAGGTCCCACCGATGTTGCCTGAATAACGCCAGCCACTGCGCTGGCGTATCGCCCCCAAAACGGGAGGTCAGCACCTCGCCGCGAATAATGCAGGTAAGTAGCATGCCATTGACTATCGCCGGGAAGCGAAGCATGGACTCTGCCTCACTCCACTCTTCACGATCGGGGAACTGTATCGCCTGATTCACCCTTCAAGCTCCTGTTTTAGCACTGCAAGGACAGGCTGGATCTCAGGCAATACGCCGTGCCATAACAATACCGCATGTGCTGCTTGCCCCACCAGCATGCCCAGGCCATCGGAACAGTACGTGGCACCCCGTGATTTGCACCAGGCCAGAAAAGGCGTATCACCTTTTTGATAAAACATGTCATAGCAATACGACTGCGAGTGAATAATGGATTCTGGTAATAACGGGATCTCACCGCTGATGCCGCTTGAGGTTGCGTTAATGACCAAATCAAATTCATGCCCGGGTAAATCGCTCTGGGTTACAGCGCTTACGCTTCCCGTATGAGTAAAAAGTGAGGCGAGCTCGTGCGCCCGTGAATAGGTACGATTAACGATTGTCACAGCACAATCCAGCGAGAGTAACGGCAGCAGCGCACCACGCGCCGCGCCTCCTGCTCCAATGAGCAGGATACGGAAACCCGGTTTAATAAAAGACAAACGCTGCAGGTCACTCAGCAGCCCAATACCATCAGTGTTATCCCCCACCAGCCGACCATCTTCCAGACGCTTAAGCGTGTTGACCGCGCCAGCAAGCGCCGCCCGTTCTGTTAGTTCATCCGCACGACTGAAAGCTTCTTCTTTAAATGGCATGGTGACATTCGCCCCTTTGCCGCCTTCAGCGAAAAAGGCATTCAGGGTATTCGTAAAATCATCTAATGGCGCAAGAATGCGCCCATAGGGATGTTCTATCTTCAGTTGTTGAGCAAAGTGCGCATGGATAGCTGGCGACTTGCTATGCGCAATCGGGTTACCAAAAACAACATAAGGTTCCATAAAGTCACCCCTGACGGAAAAGTTCGCCGGTAAGGGCATCACGTATCTCTGAGGGGTTGAGTCTTCCCCCCGTCATACCTTCAACAACAGGGAAATCGGCCCCGAATTGCTGCCTGACTTCGTCATCTGTTCTACAAGGTGGTAATCCCGTAAGGTTTGCACTAGTCGAGACCAGAGGTTTACCAAAAGCTTCGCATAGCGAAATGACGAGAGGATGGTCTGTTACGCGCACCGCCAGAGAATCAAAACGGCCGGTCAACCAGCGTGGTGTTGTGGCTCTCGCCGGGAAAACAAAGGTCACCGGCCCGGGCCAGCAGGCAAAAATGGCCTGACGCTGCTCTTCATTAAGCATGCTGTCATCTATATATGGTTTGAGTTGCTCAAAATTTGCCGCAATCAGGATCAAGCCCTTTTCGACCGGACGGTGTTTCAACTCAAGTAAGCGATGTACAGCACTTTCGCTGTCTGGATCGCATCCAACACCAAAAACAGCCTCGGTTGGATAAGCAATGACGTTTTTATTTTTAAGGACCGCCACCGCTGCAGCGATAGGATCTATTTGCAGGTTATTTATCACGATTTATTCCGCCGTTACCGGCTGTCCACATTGTTTGCTGGCGCAAAAGAGCTTTATACCCTGCGCCGTTTTCTTCTCTATTAACAGGGGATAATGGCAGGTGGGACACTCACCTGCCACAGGTTTGAAATTGATGACAAACTGGCAGTCAGGGTAGCGATCACAGGAATGGAAAGTTTTGCCAAACCTGGAGCGACGCTGAATGAGATGCCCGGTCTGGCATTGAGGGCAGGTAATAGCCGTGTCATCAGGCTTATCGATTTGTTCTGTATGCGCGCATTCCGGATAGTGGCTACAGCCAATAAACATGCCAAAGCGGCCCTGCCGCAATACTAGAACAGAACCACATTCAGGGCATAATTGCCCATCCAGAATTTTTACAACATGCCCATCTGCCTGACTTTTCAGGGGGCGCACATAATCACACTCAGGATAATGAGAGCACCCAAGAAACGGACCGTGTTTACCGGAGCGAATCACAAGTTCAGCCCCGCACTGCGGGCAGGGCTCATTGTTGCGCACCGGAAAAAGTGCTGATTTAGCCATAATGACTCGGAAAGCTGCGAAGTTTAATGCAGCATACCTTCATTCACTTCAAAGAGTAATTCTTCCATTTGCTGGTAGGCATTCTCACACCCAGGAATATTGAAGAGCACCATAAGAATGACCCATTTCAGGTCTTCTAAATCGAACTCGACCGTATCCAGCGCAAGCACGCGTTCAATAACCATTTCTCGCGTATCGAGGTTCAGCACCTGAATTTGCTCCAGGAATAATAAAAATCCCCGGCAACTGGCATCCAGCCTGTCACACTCTTCTGCCGTATAAATGCGTACGGACAAAGGATCGGAAGCTAACTGCATCGGTTCGGCAAGGCCTTCCTGATAATCAGCCAGCTTTTCCAGCCAGAGAAGCGCGTTGTAAATGTCCTCACGGTCAAAGCCGGCGTCAGTCAGATCCCGTTCCAGTTTGTCCTGATCTACACGCATTTCAGCTTCGTTATGGATGTAAGTCTCAAACAAATACATTAGTACGTCGAACATGGCTTGCCCTCCTCAATCGGACATAGCCGCCGGGTACAGCTGCGATCCACCCTGCTAACTCCAGCTCAAGTAATTGAGTAACCGTTACTGGCACAGGTTGGCCGGCACGTTCAGCGACGACGTCAACAGGTGTTACCTCATCTCCTACGTTAGCCAGGAGCTCAGGAAATGGCAATGCCACCTCTTCTTGATTTGGTGAATAAATTGTCTTTTCGGTTTGGATTTGCGGTGCTGACAACCTGCCCGGGAAGTTTTCCAGAATGTCTTCTGGCGAGGTGACGAGGTAAGCCCCTTGCTGGATAAGCCAGTGTGGACCTTCACTCCCTGGAGCACCGTTCGGCCCAGGCAGAGCGAATACATCGCGTCCCTGTTCCAAGGCACACCGCGTGGTCACTAACGAGCCACTTCGCAACGCAGCTTCAACCACGAATACTGCACGGCTGAGGCCACTAATGATGCGGTTTCTTCGCGGGAAATTGCCTGGAAAAGGAGGGGTATTCAAGGCGAACTCTGATACTAACGCTCCACCCTCACTGATTATTTGTTCAGCGAGTGACGCATGTCGCTTTGGATGCAATGTAAAAAGGCCGTTTCCGAGCACGGCGATGGTTCTTCCTCCGACCGCCAGTGCGCCACGATGCGCGACACTATCAATCCCAAGAGCCAGTCCGCTGGTGATCACCAGACCACACTGTGCGAGTGCTTCGCACAATGACCGTCCCCACCGCTCCCCGTACCATGAGTGCGTGCGACTTCCTACAACGGCAAGCTGGTGCGCCGCCAGAACTGCCGGATCACCTTTTATAAATATCGCGCCAGGATAATCAGCGATCGCTCGTAGCTGAGCGGGATAACACGCATCCGTGGCCAGAATAAGATGATGCCGGGGCTCTGCCAGCCAGCACAAACTCTCTTCTATTTCTCGCGGCGTCATAGACAGAAAGCGGCGCGCCTGCTTTGCACGCAATCCAGTATCAATTAATGCGTTAAAATCGATGCTGGCGGCTTTAGCCAAACGCTGTGCAATCCGTACCATCTCATCTCCATAGAGATCGTTTACATAGATCAAACGCAACCATATTTCTGTGGATGTCATCCTCTTACCCGCCCTTGCCATAAGTGGCTCGCTCAATCCTTGCGATTGGTCACCGATGCTGTCAATCGGAGGGGGATTTGTCTAGAATAGGGCTAATAATCTTTCCAACTCCTGAACACGACTCTGGATATCTATGGCAGTTTTGCAAGTGTTACATATTCCCGACGAGCGTCTTCGCAAAGTCGCAACGCCGGTAAAAGAAGTGAATGAAGAAATTCAGCGTATCGTTGATGATATGTTTGAAACGATGTATGCCGAAGAAGGTATTGGTCTGGCTGCCACGCAGGTAGATATTCACCAGCGCATTATCGTTATTGATGTTTCAGAAAACCGCGATCAGCAATTGACGTTGATTAACCCGGAACTTCTGGAGAAAAGCGGTGAGACGGGCATCGAAGAAGGCTGTCTGTCAATTCCTGAACAGCGTGCGTTGGTTCCACGCGCTGAGAAAGTAAAAATCCGCGCGCTTGATCGCAACGGGGAACCGTTTGAACTTGAAGCTGATGATCTGCTGGCTATCTGTATTCAACATGAAATGGATCATTTGGTCGGTAAATTATTTATTGATTATCTCTCACCACTCAAGCAGCAGCGCATTCGTCAGAAAGTTGAAAAACTGGATCGTTTGAAAGCCAGAGCGTAAGGACAAACACGACCGTGTCAGATTCTCTACGGATTATTTTTGCAGGTACTCCTGATTTTGCAGCGCGTCATTTAGACGCGCTGTTATCTTCTCAGCATCAGGTCGTCGGGGTCTTTACTCAACCAGACCGACCTGCTGGCCGAGGCAAAAAGCTCATGCCGAGCCCGGTAAAGGTCCTCGCGCAAGAAAAAGAGATCCCGGTGTATCAGCCCGCATCTCTTCGTCCGCCAGAAAACCAGCAGCTCATCGCCGACTTAGATGCTGATGTGATGGTCGTGGTTGCCTATGGTTTAATTTTGCCAAAAGCAGTACTGGATATGCCGCGCCTGGGGTGCCTCAATGTCCACGGCTCGCTTCTTCCTCGTTGGCGTGGTGCCGCACCTATCCAGCGCTCTCTTTGGGCTGGCGATAAAGAAACTGGCGTAACCATCATGCAGATGGATGTCGGTCTAGATACGGGCGACATGCTTTACAAGCTCTCCTGCCCCATTTCGGACGACGATACCAGTGCCTCACTGTATGACAAGCTTGCGCAACTTGGCCCACAAGGTCTGCTTGAAACACTGAAGCAAATTGCTTCGGGCTCGTCATTGCCTGAAGTGCAGGATGATGCGTTAGTCACCTATGCTGAAAAGCTAAATAAAGAAGAAGCGTTAATGGACTGGAATATTCCTGCCGTTCAGCTTGAACGTTGCATCCGCGCCTTTAACCCCTGGCCTGTGAGTTATTTCATTGTTGATGACCAGCCCGTTAAAGTCTGGAAAGCATCAGTTATCAGCGCCCCTTCAGCGGCAGAGCCCGGGACGATAATTGATGCCAATAAACTTGGTATTCAGGTCGCCACTGCTGATGGAATTTTAAATCTTGAATCCCTTCAACCGGCAGGAAAAAAAGCGATGACTGCATGGGATTTACTCAATTCCCGCCGCGAGTGGTTCACGCCAGGAAAACGCCTCAGTTGATTCCCCTTTTCTCAGCCCGGTAAACCGGGCATTTTTATTTTGCGGTTATGAAAAAAAATCTTAATTTACGCAGCCTTGCAGCGCAGGCAATAGAGCAAGTCATCGAAAAAGGTCAGTCGCTAAGTAGCGTCTTACCTGTATTCCAGCAAAAGGTATCCGATAAAGACAAAGCATTACTGCAGGAGCTCTGCTTTGGCGTATTGCGTACCCTTTCTCAGTTAGACTGGCTAATCAATAAATTGATGGCCCGCCCGATGGCGGGAAAACAGCGTTCGGTACATTATCTGATCATGGTAGGGCTGTATCAGTTATTGCATACGCGTATACCGCCTCATGCAGCATTAGCTGAAACGGTTGAAGGTGCAGTGGCAATTAAGCGTCCCCAGCTTAAGGGACTGATAAACGGTGTATTGCGACAGTTTCAGCGCCAGCAGGAAGCCCTGATGGCTGAGTTTGATAAAACACAGAACCGGTACCTCCACCCGGAGTGGCTTCTGCAACGAATCAAGCGCGCTTACCCTCAGGAATGGCAAAATATTGTTGAAGCTAACAACCAGCGCCCACCTATGTGGCTTCGGGTAAACCGTACGCATCACACCCGTGATGCATGGCTGGAATTGCTTGAAGCAGAGGGCATGCAGGGGGCCACAAACGATACCTATCCAGATGCCGTCAGATTAGGTTCGCCAGCTCCGGTGCACCTCCTTCCCGGTTTCGATCAAGGCTGGGTAACCGTACAGGATGCAGCAGCTCAGCGAAGCGTCACTTTTCTTGCCCCTCAGGATGGTGAGCGCATACTTGATTTGTGTGCGGCGCCAGGTGGGAAAACGACGCATATTCTGGAAGCTGCACCTCAGGCCCGCGTTCTTGCCGTGGATATCGACGAGCAGCGCTTGTCCCGGGTTTATGACAATCTGAAAAGATTGGGGATGAAAGCAGAAGTTAAACAAGGTGACGGCCGCCTCCCGGAACTCTGGTGCGGAGAGGAAAAATTCGACCGTATTCTGTTGGATGCGCCGTGCTCTGCGACGGGAGTCATTCGCCGCCATCCGGACATAAAATGGCTGCGTCGTGATCGGGACATTCAGCAGCTTGCTCAACTGCAATCGGAAATACTTGATGCTATCTGGCCCCATCTGAAATCTGGCGGCACGCTGGTTTATGCCACGTGCTCTATTTTGCCGGAAGAGAATACGTTGCAAATAAGGGAATTTTTGAAACGTACCCCGGATGCAGAATTAGTTACGACCGGCACACCAGATAAGCCAGGTCTGCAACATCTCCCCGCGGCGGAAGAGGGTGATGGTTTCTTTTACGCTAAGCTTTTAAAACAGTAATGGTAAGAGCGGATTACAGCAGATGAAAATAATAATCTTGGGTGCCGGACAGGTTGGCGGCACCCTGGCAGAAAACCTCGTTGGCGAGAATAACGATATTACCGTTGTCGATACTAATGGGGATCGTCTGCGTATCCTCCAGGATAAATTTGATTTGCGCGTTGTTCAGGGGCATGGTTCTCACCCCAGGGTATTACGCGAGGCCGGGGCAGATGATGCAGATATGCTCGTCGCCGTTACCAGTTCCGATGAAACCAATATGGTAGCTTGTCAGGTCGCTTATTCTCTCTTCAATACTCCCAACCGCATCGCGCGCATTCGCTCGCCGGACTATGTTCGTGATGCAGATAAACTGTTTCATTCAGAAGCGGTCCCCATTGACCACCTCATCGCGCCAGAACAGCTTGTTATCGATAGCCTTTATCGGCTCATTGAGTACCCGGGAGCATTGCAGGTTGTTAACTTCGCCGAAGGGAAAGTCAGCCTTGCGGTCGTGAAGGCTTATTATGGTGGCCCGCTGGTAGGTAATGCCTTATCAACGATGCGTGAGCATATGCCGCATATTGATACACGCGTTGCCGCTATTTTCCGCCACGATCGTCCAATTCGCCCTCAGGGCTCAACCATTGTTGAAGCCGGTGATGAAGTGTTCTTTATTGCTGCATCACAGCATATCCGGGCAGTCATGAGTGAGTTGCAACGACTCGAAAAACCTTACAAACGCATCATGCTGGTCGGGGGCGGGAATATTGGTGCCGGGCTCGCGAGGCGCCTTGAGAAGGAATACAGCGTTAAGCTGATCGAACGCGACCAACAGCGGGCTGCAGAGCTGGCGGAGAAGCTGCAGAATACAATCGTCTTTTATGGTGATGCTTCGGATCAGGAATTGTTAGCAGAAGAACATATTGATCAGATGGATCTGTTCATTGCTGTCACCAATGATGATGAAGCTAATATTATGTCCGCCATGCTAGCCAAGCGCATGGGCGCAAAGAAAGTTATGGTTCTGATCCAGCGTAAGGCCTATGTCGATTTAGTACAGGGGAGCGTCATTGATATCGCCATCTCCCCCCAGCAGGCAACCATCTCAGCGCTTCTGAGCCATGTGCGAAAAGCCGATATTGTTGGTGTCTCTTCCCTCCGGCGCGGCGTAGCGGAAGCTATTGAAGCGGTCGCTCATGGCGATGAGAGTACCTCCCGTGTTGTTGGCCGTGTGATCGACGAGATTAAACTCCCCCCGGGAACCATAATAGGCGCCGTCGTTCGTGGTAATGATGTCATGATTGCGAATGATAACCTGCGCATAGAGCAAGGTGACCATGTGATCATGTTTCTTACGGATAAAAAATATATTACCGATGTTGAGCGCCTCTTCCAGCCAAGCCCCTTCTTTTTATAATTTGCAAGGCGCCGTTACTGGCGCCCTTTCCGTACGCTCTGTATGTTTTCTTAAAATAAAGACGAATTAGTGATGCGAATGGCAATTGTTAGGACATTTGTTAGACTTACGTTACCAGATAGCATAAGGGGAAAAGCATGAGCTTATTGAAAGACTTCCGTGAATTTGCGATGCGCGGAAACGTTGTAGATTTAGCAGTGGGTGTCATTATCGGTGCGGCATTCGGCAAAATTGTATCATCCCTTGTCGCTGATATTATTATGCCGCCGCTTGGTCTTTTAATTGGTGGAATCGACTTTAAACAATTTGCTTTGACCCTTCGCCCTGCTCAGGGAGATGTACCTGCTGTGGTAATGCATTACGGTGTGTTCATCCAGAACGTTTTTGACTTCATCATTGTTGCCTTCGCAATCTTCATGGCAATCAAAGTCATTAATAAGCTCAAGCGTAAACAGGCTGAAGAACCTAAAGCACCGCCAGCGCCCAGCAAAGAAGCGGTATTGTTAACGGAAATTCGTGATTTACTGAAAGCGCAAAACAGCCGTCCTTAATTCAGACCGTACACAGGCAGAAGGCCAGTGGTAAAAAAGCGTTCTGCTTGTTTGCCACTGGCCTCCCAGTTACCACGATTTGCATGTTTTCCTTTACGTAGATAGCTTCCCTTTCCTTTCTTATTCTTTTCAACACGTTGTCTGAAAAGGGGATCATGCAGTAATGCTTCTATGGCATTGTCCTTGATTTGACCTTTAGTATGCTGATAACGGCTCATAACAACTCCAGGGTTGGTTAAAAAACGACGCAAGTGTAGTCCGGGCCAGTACTAAAATCAACTGACCTCCCGACCTGTCGAACCTTGCTCAAGTGTTTCAAGAATTGAACAGTAAACGCTACTGTGTGCACTGCCGCAGCAGGTATCATTCAGCTTCTGTAAGGACTGACGTATAAGCTGCAACTCCTCAATGCGAGCTTCAACTTCACGAAGCCGCTCCTGAACAATACTTTTTGATTCCTGACAGGTATGGTGTTCTGGATCGATCCTAATCGAAAGCAGTTCACGAATAGATTCCAGGGTAAAACCCAACTGTCTTGCATGACGGATAAATTTTAGCCGTTGTAAATCAGTATCAGAGTAGAGACGAAAGCCGCCTTCGGTCCGGATTTCGTGTTCCATCATCTGCTGCTTTTCGTAATAACGTATGGTATCAGGGGTTACATTTGCCAGTCTGGCCAGTTCTCCGATGCGAAACATCATTTTTGCTCCTCTATTTTCTGCAGGATCTTTGCAGCGTAGTCGGTATGCAAAAAATCGACATTTAATCCCGCCTGACGAAGTTTGAGTTCGAGTAGCGAAAGTCGGCGCCTTAATGGAGCATAGTCCGGGTGCCCGGTAGGGAGTTGCTGCAAGAGATCGTTAAGCTTAAGCGCTTCTTTACGGTATTCAAGTTCAGGAGGCAAAAACCCCGAATTCTTCAAAAGCGTAAAGCCAGCGCGTAATTCTGGTGGAACCTGCGAATTATCCTCAAGGATTAGTGGCTTGCCACTACCAGGAAGATCATCTAACTCACCTTTCACTTGTGCATCCCGAATATGGCGTTCAGCCCACTGGTCTATTAACCACATGGCCTCCTCCCGGAAAGAACATAAAAGATACAGGTATTGTAGAAAAATGACGTTTATAAGCCTATAAAAAAACCCGCCGGAGCGGGTTTTTTTACTTCACTACAGATTACTCTGCAGCTGCTTCTGCTTTCGACTCAGAGCGATCAACCAGCTCGATGTATGCCATCGGCGCGTTGTCACCTGCACGGAAGCCACACTTCAGAATACGAGTGTAACCACCGGCACGGCTCGCGAAACGCGGGCCCAGTTCGTTAAACAGTTTTGCCACGATCTCGTTATCACGAGTACGGGCGAATGCCAGACGACGATTAGCAACGCTGTCAGTCTTGGCAAGAGTAATCAGCGGCTCAACTACGCGACGCAGCTCTTTCGCTTTAGGCAGGGTCGTCTTGATGATTTCATGACGAACCAGTGAACCTGCCATGTTGCGGAACATAGCCTGGCGATGGCTGCTGTTGCGGTTCAGTTGACGACCACTCTTACGATGGCGCATGACCTTATCCTTCTCAGTAAAACCTTAACCTGTGATCCGGTTACTCGTCAGCAATGCTTGCCGGTGGCCAGTTTTCCAGGCGCATGCCCAGAGACAGTCCACGGGAGGCCAGCACGTCTTTAATCTCAGTAAGAGATTTTTTACCCAGGTTCGGCGTTTTCAGCAACTCAACCTCGGTACGCTGTACCAGATCACCGATATAGTGGATAGCTTCTGCCTTGAGGCAGTTAGCAGAGCGGACAGTCAATTCCAGATCGTCAACAGGGCGCAGCAGGATCGGATCGAATTCTGGTTTCTCTTCTTTCACTTCCGGCTGACGTACATCACGTAAGTCAACGAAAGCTTCCAGTTGTTCTGCCAGGATGGTTGCCGCACGACGAATCGCCTCTTCAGGATCGATTGTGCCATTGGTTTCCATTTCGATGACCAGCTTGTCCAGGTCGGTACGCTGTTCTACACGCGCTGCTTCAACATTGTAGGCAATACGCTCTACAGGGCTGTAGCATGCGTCGACCAGCAGACGGCCGATTGGGCGCTCATCTTCTTCCGAATGAATTCGGGCAGAAGCCGGCACATAACCACGACCGCGCTGAACTTTGATACGCATGCTAATAGATGCGTTCTCATCGGTCAGGTGGCAGATCACGTGCTGCGGCTTGACGATTTCGACATCACCGTCGTGGGTGATATCGGCTGCAGTCACAGGGCCAATGCCAGATTTATTCAGAGTAAGAATAACATCATCTTTACCCTGAACTCTCACCGCCAGCCCTTTCAGGTTGAGCAGGATTTCCAGGATATCTTCCTGAACGCCTTCTTTGGTGCTGTACTCGTGCAGTACACCATCAATCTCAACCTCGGTCACCGCGCAACCCGGCATCGATGAGAGCAGAATACGGCGCAGTGCGTTACCTAAAGTATGGCCAAAGCCACGCTCTAAAGGCTCAAGGGTCACCTTGGCGTGCGTCGAACTCACTTGCTCGATATCTACCAGGCGCGGTTTTAGAAACTCTGTCACAGAACCCTGCATTGTGTCCTCTCTTTGGTACTAAGCTTTACTTGGAGTAAAGCTCGACGATCAGGTGTTCGTTAATGTCCGCAGACAGATCAGAACGCTCTGGCTTACGCTTGAACGTGCCTTCCATCTTGCCAGCATCAACTTCCAGCCAGGTTGGCTTTTCACGCTGCTCAGCCAGCTCCAGAGCGGCTTTCACGCGAGACTGCTTTTTCGCTTTCTCACGAATGCTAACAACGTCATTCGGACTAACCTGATAAGAAGCGATGTTAACAACACGACCGTTTACCATAATCGCTTTGTGGCTAACCAGCTGACGTGATTCAGCACGAGTTGCGCCGAAGCCCATACGGTATACAACGTTGTCCAGACGACCTTCCAGCAGAGCCAACAGGTTTTCACCGGTGTTGCCTTTCAGACGTGCTGCTTCTTTGTAGTAGTTACGGAACTGACGCTCCAGCACACCGTAGATACGGCGAACTTTTTGCTTTTCACGCAACTGCACACCATAGTCAGACAGACGCGGTTTACGCGCACCGTGCTGGCCAGGAGCTTGTTCAATTTTACACTTGGTATCGATCGCGCGAACGCCAGACTTAAGGAATAAGTCGGTGCCCTCACGACGGCTCAGCTTGAGCTTAGGACCCAAATATCTTGCCATTTTCTTTCTCCAACAAACCTGGAAAACGAAGCGTTATACGCGACGTTTCTTCGGCGGACGACAACCGTTATGAGGGATCGGAGTCACATCAGTAATATTAGTGATGCGGAAACCAGCGGCGTTCAGTGCGCGAACAGTAGATTCACGACCCGGACCCGGACCTTTAACCATAACTTCCAAGTTCTTGATGCCGTATTCTTTCACGGCGTCAGCGCAACGCTCTGCTGCAACCTGAGCTGCGAACGGAGTAGATTTACGCGAACCACGGAAACCGGAACCACCGGCTGTTGCCCAACCCAGCGCGTTACCCTGACGATCGGTAATGGTAACGATGGTGTTGTTAAAAGAAGCATGGATATGAGCCACGCCATCAGAGACTTGTTTTCTTACACGTTTACGTGCACGAATTGGTGCCTTTGCCATTATTCAATCACCCCGATTATTTCTTGATCGGTTTGCGCGGACCCTTACGGGTACGTGCGTTGGTCTTGGTACGCTGACCGCGAACCGGGAGACCACGACGATGACGCAAACCGCGATAGCAACCAAGATCCATCAGGCGCTTGATGCTCATGCTGATTTCACGGCGCAGATCACCTTCAACGACAAATTTGGCAACTTCGTCACGCAGCGTGTCGATTTGTTCTTCAGACAGCTCACTGATCTTAACATTCTCAGCGATACCCGCAGAAGCCAGGATGGCTTTAGAACGGGTCTTGCCGACGCCATAGATCGAAGTTAATGCGATCACAGCATGTTTCTGATCAGGAATGTTAATGCCTGCTATACGGGCCACTATGCACTCCTATAATTTCACTTGCACGCACCATGCTGAAAAGCCCGTTTTCAGGATACTCAAATGGATACGTACAGACATACAAAAGATTGGCTGGCTAATCTAGCCAGCTCAACCCAACTTTGCAAGAAAAATATGCGAAATAATCAGCCTTGGCGCTGTTTATGCTTCGGCTCGGCACTGCAAATCACACGGATGACACCATCACGCTTAACGATTTTGCAGTTACGGCATAATTTCTTGACGGAAGCACGAACTTTCATTTTTACTCTCCGTAACTTCTCAGGCGACCATTAACGGCCGTAGCCTTTCAGGTTCGCCTTCTTCAATGCAGACTCGTACTGACTAGACATCATTAGAGTTTGCACTTGAGCCATAAAGTCCATAATCACGACTACAACGATAAGCAGGGAAGTCCCACCGAAGTAGAACGGTACTTTCATTGCATCACGCATGAACTCCGGGATCAGGCAGATAAAAGTAATATAAAGCGCACCGACCAATGTCAGACGAGTCATTACCTTATCGATATACTTCGCCGTTTGCTCTCCCGGACGAATTCCTGGTACAAATGCACCGGACTTCTTCAGGTTATCTGCTGTTTCACGCGGGTTGAAAACCAACGCCGTGTAGAAGAAACAGAAGAATATGATTGCAGACGCATAGAGTAACACATAAAGCGGTTGTCCAGGCTGCAAATACAGCGAAATTGTTGTCAGCCAGTTCCAACCGGTACCGCCCCCGAACCATGACGCGATGGTCGCAGGGAACAGAATAATACTGGAAGCAAAAATAGCCGGGATAACCCCCGCCATATTCACTTTCAGCGGTAAATGTGTGCTCTGTGCAGCATAGACACGACGACCTTGCTGACGTTTGGCGTAGTTCACCACAATGCGGCGTTGACCACGTTCAACAAAGACAACAAAGAACGTCACTGCAAATACTAATACTGCAACCAACAGCAACAGGAGGAAGTGCAGGTCGCCTTGACGCGCTTGCTCGATAGTGTGGGCAATGGCTGGCGGGAGTCCCGCAACAATACCAGCGAAGATAATAATCGAGATACCGTTACCGATACCACGTTCAGTGATCTGTTCGCCGAGCCACATCAGGAACATGGTTCCTGTAACCAGACTAACAACAGCGGTGAAATAGAATGCAAAGCCTGGGTTCATAACCAGACCTTGCATACCAGGCATATTCGGTAAACCGGTAGCAATACCGATTGACTGGAATATCGCCAGCACCAGAGTACCGTAGCGGGTGTACTGACTAATCTTACGACGTCCGGACTCCCCTTCTTTCTTTAACTCTGCCAACGCCGGATGAACGACGGTCAGCAGCTGGATAATAATCGATGCCGAAATATACGGCATGATACCCAGTGCAAAGATAGAAGCACGGCTGAGTGCACCACCAGAGAACATGTTAAACATTTCAATGATGGTGCCTCGCTGTTGCTCAAGCAGTTTGGCAAGTACAGCGGCATCAATACCAGGGATCGGAATAAAAGAGCCAATACGGAACACAATAAGCGCACCGATTACAAACAACAGTCTGCGTTTCAGCTCGCCTAAGCCACCTTTGGCACTTTGAAAATCTAATCCCGGTTGTTTAGCCATCTGCTACTTATTCCTCGATTTTACCGCCAGCAGCTTCGATAGCAGCACGAGCGCCTTTAGTCACACGCAGGCCACGAACAGTTACCGGAGTAGAAACTTCACCAGACAGAATCACTTTCGCGAACTCAATCTGAATACCGATAATGTTTGCTGCTTTCAGCGTGTTCAGGTCAACTACGCCGCCTTCTACGCGAGCCAGATCAGACAGACGAACTTCAGCTGTGATCATTGCTTTGCGCGAAGTAAAACCGAATTTCGGCAGACGACGGTACAGAGGCATCTGACCACCCTCGAAACCGCGACGTACGCCACCGCCAGAACGAGAGTTCTGACCTTTGTGACCACGACCACCGGTTTTACCGAGACCGGAACCGATACCACGACCCAGGCGTTTGCCCGCTTTTTTAGAGCCTTCGGCCGGAGACAGAGTATTTAAACGCATCTCTTACTCCTCAACTTTAACCATGTAGGAAACCGCGTTGACCATACCACGAACAGCGGGAGTATCCTCACGCTCTACGGTGTGACCAATACGACGCAGACCCAGGCCAAGCAGCGTTGCCTTGTGTTTAGGCAGACGACCGATTGCACTGCGGGTTTGAGTAATTTTAATAGTCTTTGCCATGGTTTATTTCCCCAGAATTTCTTCAACGGATTTACCACGCTTGGCAGCGACCATTTCTGGAGAATTCATATTTTCCAGGCCATCAATAGTTGCACGAACCACGTTAATCGGGTTGGTGGAACCATATGCTTTAGCCAGAACGTTATGAACCCCAGCGACTTCCAGGACGGCGCGCATTGCACCACCGGCAATAATACCGGTACCTTCGGAAGCCGGCTGCATGAATACACGAGAACCCGTGTGAACACCTTTAACCGGGTGTTGCAGGGTGCCGTGGTTCAGCGCGACGTTAATCATATTGCGACGGGCTTTTTCCATCGCTTTCTGGATCGCTGCTGGAACTTCACGCGCTTTACCGTAACCAAAACCAACGCGACCGTTACCATCGCCAACTACAGTCAGAGCTGTGAAGGAGAAAATACGACCACCTTTTACGGTTTTAGATACGCGGTTAACCGCGATCAGCTTTTCCTGCAGTTCGCCAGCCTGTTTTTCGATGTGAGCCATCTTACACCTCTACCTTAGAACTGAAGGCCAGCTTCACGGGCAGCATCTGCCAGTGCCTGGACACGACCATGATATTGGAACCCGGAACGGTCAAAGGACACATCTTTGATGCCTTTTTCCAGAGCGCGTTCAGCAACAGCTTTACCGACAGCTGCTGCGGCGTCCTTGTTACCGGTGTACTTCAATTGTTCAGCGATAGCTTTTTCTACAGTAGAAGCAGCTACCAGAACTTCAGAACCGTTCGGTGCAATTACCTGTGCGTAAATATGACGCGGGGTACGATGTACCACCAGGCGAGTTGCACCCAGCTCCTGGAGCTTGCGGCGTGCGCGGGTCGCACGACGGATACGAGCAGATTTCTTATCCATAGTGTTACCTTACTTCTTCTTAGCCTCTTTGGTACGCACGACTTCGTCGGCGTAACGAACACCCTTGCCTTTATAAGGCTCAGGACGACGGTAGGCGCGCAGATCTGCTGCAACCTGACCGATCAGCTGTTTATCAGCGCCTTTCAGCACGATTTCAGTCTGAGTCGGGCATTCTGCAGTGATACCGGCTGGCAGCTGATGCTCAACAGGGTGAGAGAAGCCCAGAGACAGGCCTACTGCATTCCCTTTGATCGCCGCACGATAACCTACACCAACCAGCTGCAGCTTCTTAGTGAAGCCTTCGGTAACACCGATAACCATTGAGTTCAGCAGGGCACGCGCGGTACCAGCCTGAGCCCATCCATCCACGTAACCATCACGCGGACCGAAGGTCAGAGCATTATCTGCATGTTTAACTTCAACAGCATCGTTGAGAGTACGAGTCAGCTCGCCGTTTTTACCTTTGATCGTAATAACCTGACCGTTGAGTTTTACATCAACGCCGGCAGGAACAACGACCGGTGCTTTAGCAACACGAGACATTTTTTCCTCCGATTAGGCTACGTAGCAGATAATTTCGCCACCAAGACCAGCCTGGCGCGCTGCACGATCAGTCATAACACCTTTAGAGGTAGAAACAACCGCGATACCCAGACCAGCCATAACTTTAGGCAGCTCATCTTTTTTCTTATAGATGCGCAGGCCTGGGCGGCTGACACGCTGAATGCTTTCTACAACAGCTTTGCCCTGGAAGTACTTAAGTGTCACTTCCAGTTCAGGCTTGGTGTCGCCTTCAACTTTAAAATCTTCGATAAAACCTTCATCCTTCAGCACGTTGGCAATAGCCAATTTCAGCTTGGAGGAAGGCATAGTGACCGCAGCTTTGTTCGCGGCCTGACCGTTACGGATACGGGTCAGCATATCCGCGATCGGATCTTGCATGCTCATCTGTCTTTACTCCCGTGATTCAATTGGTAATTACCAGCTAGCCTTTTTCAAGCCTGGTACTTCACCGCGCATGGCGGCTTCACGCAGCTTAATACGGCTCAACCCGAACTTGCCCACATAACCATGTGGACGACCTGTTTGACGGCAGCGGTTACGCTGACGAGACGGGCTGGAATCACGCGGCAGAGTTTGCAGCTTGAGAACTGCGTTCCAACGATCTTCGTCGGAAGCGTTCACATCAGAGATGATCGCTTTCAGTTCAGCGCGTTTAGCGAAGAATTTATCAGCTAAAGCTACGCGCTTTACTTCGCGTGCTTTCATTGATTGCTTAGCCATTCAGTAACCCTACCTTACTTGCGGAACGGGAAGTCAAAGGCAGCCAGCAGAGCACGGCCTTCTTCGTCAGATTTCGCAGTAGTGGTAATGGTAATATCCAAACCACGCACGCGGTCGACTTTATCGTAGTCGATTTCTGGGAAGATGATCTGCTCACGGACACCCATGCTGTAGTTACCACGACCGTCGAAAGACTTAGCGGACAAGCCACGGAAGTCACGGATACGCGGTACAGCAATAGTGATCAGGCGCTCAAAGAACTCCCACATGCGTTCGCCACGCAGAGTTACTTTACAGCCGATCGGATAGCCCTGACGGATTTTGAAGCCTGCAACAGATTTGCGTGCTTTGGTGATCAGCGGTTTTTGACCGGAGATTGCTGTCAGATCAGCTGCTGCGTTATCCAGCAGTTTCTTGTCAGCGATCGCTTCACCAACACCCATGTTCAGGGTGATCTTCTCGACCCGAGGGACTTGCATGACAGAATTGTAGCTAAACTCAGTCATGAGTTTCTTAACTACTTCGTCTTTGTAGTAATCATGCAGTTTCGCCATCGTACTACTCCAAATTACTTGATAGTTTCGCTGTTAGACTTGAAGAAACGGACTTTTTTGCCGTCTTCGAATCTAAAGCCTACACGGTCAGCCTTGCCGGTTGCCGTATTGAAGATTGCAACGTTAGAAACCTGAATAGCAGCTTCTTTTTCAACGATGCCACCCGGTTGGTTCAGAGCCGGTACAGGCTTCTGATGTTTTTTAACCAGGTTGATACCTTCAACAATGAGCTTGCCGGAAGACAAGACATTCTTAACTTTACCGCGCTTACCTTTATCTTTACCGGTAAGAACGATAACTTCGTCATCACGACGGATCTTCGCTGCCATGATTCGCTCCTTAAAGTACTTCTGGTGCCAGAGAGATGATTTTCATAAACTTCTCAGAACGAAGTTCACGAGTTACCGGCCCAAAAATACGCGTACCGATAGGTTGCTCGCTGTTATTGTTCAAAAGAACACAAGCATTACCATCGAAGCGAACGACAGAACCGTCAGGGCGACGAACACCCTTCCTGGTGCGCACCACTACCGCCTTCAGCACATCACCTTTTTTGACCTTACCACGCGGAATTGCTTCTTTGATGGTGATCTTGATGATGTCGCCTACGCCTGCGTAGCGACGGTGCGAGCCACCCAGAACCTTGATACACATTACGCGACGTGCACCGGAGTTGTCGGCGACGTTCAGCATAGTCTGTTCTTGGATCATTTCAGTGCTCCGCTAATGTCAACTACTACTGAAGACCCTCTAAATCAGGGTCGTTAAAAAGCCCCATATCGGGGGCGCGGCATTATAACACCGCTTCTCAGATATGGGTAGAAAAAATAAACGGCTCACTGCTGAGCCGTTTATTTATTTTGAGAAGGGGGTGCTGTATTACAGAACCGCTTTCTCTACAACGCGAACCAGGGTCCAGGACTTAGTCTTGGACAGTGGACGGCATTCACGGATTTCAACCTTGTCGCCGATACCACATTCATTGTTCTCGTCATGTACGTGCAGTTTGGTCGTACGCTTGATGAATTTACCGTAGATCGGGTGTTTCACAAAACGTTCGATAGCTACAACAATGGATTTCTCCATTTTGTCGCTAACAACACGACCTTGCAGAGTACGGATTTTATCGGTCATTACGCACCCGCCTTCTGAGTCAGTAAAGTCTTAACACGTGCGACATTACGACGCACTTGCTTCAACAGATGAGTCTGTTGCAGCTGGCCACTTGCAGCCTGCATACGCAGGTTGAACTGCTCACGCAGCAGGTTAAGCAGCTCGGTGTTCAGCTCTTCAACGCTCTTTTCACGCAGCTCGTTTGCTTTCATTACATCACCGTCTTAGTTACAAAGGTGGTTTTAATCGGCAGTTTTGCTGCTGCCAGCTCGAAGGCTTCACGGGCCAGCTCTTCCGGAACGCCGTCCATTTCATACAGGACTTTACCCGGTTGAATCAAGGCAACCCAATACTCCACGTTACCTTTACCTTTACCCATACGAACTTCCAGCGGCTTCTCGGTAATCGGCTTGTCCGGGAATACACGGATCCAGATTTTACCTTGACGCTTAACAGCACGAGTCATTGCACGACGTGCTGCTTCGATCTGACGAGCGGTCAGACGACCACGGCCAACAGCTTTCAGACCGTAAGTGCCGAAGCTCACATCCGTGCCCTGCGCCAGACCACGGTTGCGGCCTTTGTGCACCTTACGGAATTTTGTACGCTTTGGTTGTAACATCAGCGACGCTCCTTATTTACGGCCTTTACGCTGCTGCTTTTTCGGTTGCGCAGCCGGTTTTTCCGGTTGTTCAACAGCAGCCATACCACCCAGGATCTCGCCTTTGAAGATCCATACCTTAACGCCGATTACACCGTAAGTGGTGTGCGCTTCAGAGGTGTTGTAGTCGATGTCAGCACGCAGAGTGTGCAACGGTACGCGACCTTCACGGTACCATTCGGTACGTGCGATTTCCGCGCCGCCCAGACGGCCGCTAACTTCAACTTTGATACCTTTAGCGCCAAGACGCATTGCGTTCTGTACAGCACGCTTCATCGCACGACGGAACATAACGCGACGTTCCAGCTGAGAAGTGATGCTGTCAGCAACCAATTTAGCGTCAAGTTCTGGTTTACGAACTTCGGCGATATTGATCTGTGCAGGAACGCCAGCGATATCCGCTACGACCTTGCGCAGTTTTTCTACGTCTTCGCCTTTCTTACCGATAACGATACCCGGGCGAGCAGTGTGAATGGTCACACGGATGCTCTTAGCCGGACGCTCGATAACGATACGAGATACGGACGCTTTAGCCAGTTCCTTTGTCAGGTACTGACGTACTTTAAAATCGCTGTCCAGGTTGTCAGCGAATTCTTTGGTGTTCGCGAACCAGGTAGAGTTCCATGGTTTGACAATACCCAGGCGAATACCATTAGGATGTACTTTCTGACCCATTGCTAGTCTCCAGAGTCTCAGCGATCGGACACAACCACAGTAATGTGGCTGGTGCGCTTCAGGATGCGATCTGCACGACCTTTTGCACGCGGCATAATGCGCTTCATGCTCGGGCCTTCGTCTACGAAAATTTTCGCAACTTTCAGATCGTCAATGTCAGCGCCATCGTTGTGTTCAGCGTTAGCAATGGCAGATTCCAGTACTTTCTTGACCAATACCGCAGCTTTCTTGTTGGTATAGGTCAGGATGTCCAGGGCCTGCGACACTTTCTTACCGCGAATCAGGTCAGCAACAAGGCGAACCTTCTGAGCAGAAGAACGAGCATGGCGATGTTGAGCTAAAGTTTCCATCTCTTCCTCCTACCTTATTTCTTCTTCGCTTTTTTATCAGCAGCGTGGCCGCGATAAGTACGAGTCGGTGCGAATTCACCCAGTTTGTGACCGACCATTTCATCGGAAACAAAGACTGGAACGTGCTGACGACCATTATGGACAGCGATGGTCAAACCGATCATGTTAGGAAAGATCGTTGAACGACGGGACCAAGTGCGCAGGGGCTTCTTGTCTCCGCTTTCCACCGCTTTCTCTACCTTCTTCAGCAAGTGCAGGTCAATAAATGGACCTTTCTTGAGAGAACGTGGCATGGCTTATCCTCTAATATTATTTGCTACGGCGACGTACGATAAATTTATCAGTACGCTTGTTGCTGCGGGTCTTCTTACCTTTGGTCTGAACGCCCCACGGAGTTACCGGGTGCTTACCAAAGTTACGACCTTCACCACCACCATGTGGGTGATCGACTGGGTTCATCGCAGTACCGCGAACGGTAGGACGAACACCACGCCAGCGTGCAGCACCAGCTTTACCCAGAACGCGCAGCATATGCTCAGCATTGCCAACTTCGCCCAAAGTAGCGCGGCAGTCTGCTTCGACTTTACGCATTTCACCAGAACGCAGACGCAGGGTGACATAAGCACCATCACGCGCAACGATCTGAACGTAAGTACCAGCGGAACGTGCCAGCTGACCGCCTTTACCTGGTTTCATTTCTACGTTATGAACGGTAGAACCAACCGGGATATTGCGCATCGGCAGGGTGTTGCCTGCTTTGATTGCAGCATCAACGCCAGACTGAATCTGGTCGCCAGCTTTCAGGCCTTTAGGGGCCAGGATGTAACGGCGTTCGCCATCTTTGTACAGAACCAGCGCGATGTTCGCGGAACGGTTCGGATCGTACTCAAGGCGCTCAACAACTGCCGGGATACCATCTTTGTTGCGTTTGAAGTCAACAAGACGGTAAGCCTGCTTGTGGCCACCACCGATATGACGAGTGGTGATACGGCCATTGTTGTTACGACCACCGGATTTGCTGTTTTTTTCCAGCAACGGAGCAAACGGTTTGCCCTTGTGCAGCTCAGGGTTAACCACTTTAACAACGTGGCGACGACCCGGAGATGTCGGTTTACATTTAACAACTGCCATTGTATTACTCCTCCGACTTACTCAGCGCCGCCAACGAAGTCCAGATTCTGGCCTTCTTTAAGGGTGACGTAAGCTTTTTTCCAGTCGCTACGACGACCGATACGCTGTCCGTGACGTTTAACTTTCCCTTTAACTACCAGGGTGTTAACGACTTCGACTTCGACTTCAAACAGTTTCTGCACAGCAGCTTTGATTTCTGCTTTGGTCGCGTCTTTAGCAACTTTGAGAACGATGGTATTTGTTTTTTCCATCGCAGCAGACGCTTTTTCAGAAACGTGCGGTGCGCGAAGCACCTTCAGCAGACGTTCTTCACGAATCATGCCAGCATCTCCTCAACTTGCTTAACAGCATCAGCAGTCATTACGACTTTGTCGAAGGCGATCAGGCTAACCGGGTCGATACCAGTTGCATCGCGTACGTCAACCTTGTGCAGGTTGCGCGCAGCCAGGAACAGGTTTTCGTCCAGCTCACCGGTGATGATCAGCACATCTTCCAGAGCCATGTCTTTCAGTTTCTGTGCCAGCAGCTTAGTTTTAGGCGCTTCTACAGAGAAAGATTCGACAACGATCAGACGATCCTGACGTACCAGCTCGGACAGAATGCTTTTCAGCGCGCCGCGGTACATCTTTTTGTTAACTTTTTGACTGTGGTCCTGCGGACGCGCAGCGAAGGTCACGCCGCCTGAACGCCAGATCGGGCTCTTGATAGAACCTGAACGCGCACGGCCGGTGCCTTTCTGGCGCCACGGCTTTTTGCCGGAACCAGTTACTTCAGCACGAGTCTTCTGAGCACGAGTACCCTGACGAGCACCAGCTGCATAAGCAACAACAACCTGGTGAACCAGCGCTTCGTTGAAATCACGACCGAAGGTAGTTTCGGAAACAGTCAGCGCGCTCTGCGCGTCTTTCAATACTAATTCCATTGCTATCCCCTTACGCCTTCACAGCTGGTTTAACGATCAGGTCGCTACCGGTTGCACCCGGGACCGCACCTTTAACCAGCAGCAGGTTGCGCTCAGCGTCAACACGTACTACGTCCAGGCTCTGAACAGTTACACGTTCGTTGCCCAGCTGACCTGCCATTTTCTTGCCTTTGAACACTTTGCCCGGAGTCTGGTTCTGACCGATAGAACCCGGAACGCGGTGAGACAAGGAGTTACCGTGAGTAGCGTCCTGGGTACGGAAGTTCCAGCGCTTAACGGTACCGGCGAAACCTTTACCTTTAGAGGTGCCAGTTACGTCAACTTTTTTAACTTCAGCAAACAGCTCAACGCTAATGTCCTGACCTACGGAGAACTCTTCACCGTCAGCAAGACGGAATTCCCACAGACCACGACCAGCTTCAACGCCAGCTTTAGCGAAGTGACCCGCTTCCGGTTTGGTCACGCGGTTAGCTTTTTTAGCACCGGTGGTCACCTGGATGGCACGGTAGCCATCGTTAGCCAGATCTTTAACCTGAGTAACGCGGTTTGCTTCAACTTCGATTACGGTTACTGGGATAGAAACGCCATCTTCAGTGAAGATGCGGGTCATACCCACTTTTTTACCGACTAAACCAATCATTGTATCAACCTCTCAATCGCTCGATGACCTGATTAACCCAGGCTGATCTGCACGTCTACACCGGCAGCCAGATCCAGACGCATCAGAGCATCAACGGTTTTCTCAGTTGGCTCAACGATGTCAACCAGACGCTTATGAGTGCGAATTTCGTACTGATCACGCGCGTCTTTGTTGACGTGCGGGGAGATCAGAACGGTAAAGCGCTCTTTGCGAGTTGGCAGCGGGATCGGACCACGGACTTGCGCACCAGTGCGCTTAGCAGTCTCGACGATTTCCGCAGTTGATTGATCGATCAGACGATGATCAAACGCTTTAAGGCGGATACGGATTCTTTGGTTCTGCATGAGACCAGAGCTCCAATTATTTTATAGACGAAAATAATTACTACCCACACCCATTACGATTGATGGGGGAGTGTAATCGTTCTTACGTAGCCCCCCAATTGGGAGCATTGTAGATAGCCAAAAGCGCTACCAGGGTTCTTATCGAACCAGCCGTCAATTACGACAAGCCCGCGCATTATACGTAAATCTGGACTTAACGCAAGAGCAGTGCACAAATTAAACACGACTTCGGCAGGGTGCACAAAATTAATGTCATCCCGCTCCGTGTCCGGCTTTTCCTCTGAAGCAGATGCGTAATCTGTGAAAGAGTGATTTTACTCCCCCTTTTCTTTCGTTGAACCTTAGTGATGTAACAGATAAGGGGGACTCATGGCTACGGCAGCACTATTTTTAACGCTCTATGCTCTCTTGAACGGGTTGTTGGTATGGCAGGATCTCCGCTATGGGTTGCTGCCGGACAGATTTACTTGCCCGCTTCTTTGGTGTGGGCTTGCCTGCGCCAGTACGTTACACGTTGAGGTACTGCCGGAGAAAATCTGGGGAGCAATCGCAGGTTACCTGGGCTTCGCCGCAATTTACTGGGGCCACCGACTGATGCGCGGATTCGAAGGTCTCGGTTATGGTGACGTAAAATTTTTGGCAGCGCTCGGTGCGTGGCACGGATGGCAGCCATTAGGTCTGCTGGTATTTATCGCCGCCTCGCTTGCCTGTGCACTAACGTGCCTCGCCTGTCTGACTTCTCTCCGAGAGCAGGTATTAAAAAACCCGCTACCATTTGGGCCATTTCTGGCTGGCGCGGGTTTAATTACGGGTTATCAGGAACTGTTTCGCGACCTGCTTAGCTCTCAACTTTAATTTGTGATTGCAGGTAGTTCTGCAGACCAATTTTGCTAATCAGTTCCAGCTCGGTTTCCAGCCAGTCGATATGCCCTTCTTCGTCAGCAAGGATTTCAATCATCATATCGCGGCTGACATAGTCATGGACGCTGTCGGAATATGCAATGGCCTCACGCAAGTCTCTGGCACCTTCAAGTTCAAGGCGAAGATCGGATTGCAGCATTTCCTCAACATCTTCACCAATGCCCAGCTTGCCAAGGTCCTGCAGATTCGGGATACCCTCAAGAAATAGAATACGCTCAATGTATTTATCGGCGTGTTTCATTTCATCAATGGATTCATGGTACTCAACATCGTTGAGGCGCATCAGGCCCCAGTTCTTGAACATTCTCGCATGGAGAAAGTATTGATTGATTGCAACAAGCTCATTTCCCAATAACTTATTGAGATAATTTATTACTTTGACATCACCTTTCATTATGTAGTCCCTCCGCTTCCACTCATTGAAGCGTAGAACGGGCTACAGGGATGTCAAAAAAAAGCGGCCGACTCAGGCAGTTTCTTTATATTCCGGGATCTGTAGCAATTCATCCTGCATTATTTCTCGTGCAGCTCTGACGCATTTACCACATTGATTTCCCACGGGAATGAACTTACGCAGTTGCTGAAAAGATTGAGGATGAAACTGGCGTACTGCCTGGCGAATTTTTTTATCGCTCACACCATTACACAAACAAACGTACATGATTACTCCCGCTCAATTAATACACAAAGTGTAAATGAGAATAATTATGATTTCAATAGGGAGCAAACATAAAGCGCCACGAGAATCGTAAGCGCTGATGTAAGAATGGCTTTTTACTGCGCTGCACAAATAAAAAAGGGCGCCAAAGCGCCCTTTTTTCATTAACGCCGATTAAGCGATAACTTTTGCTACCACGCCCGCACCTACAGTACGGCCGCCTTCACGGATTGCGAAACGCAGACCATCGTCCATCGCGATCGGGTGGATCAGGGTTACAACCATTTTGATGTTGTCGCCCGGCATTACCATCTCAACGCCTTCCGGCAGTTCGATGGTGCCAGTCACGTCAGTTGTACGGAAGTAGAACTGCGGACGGTAGCCTTTGAAGAACGGAGTATGACGGCCGCCTTCGTCTTTGGACAGAATGTACACTTCAGATTCGAACTGGGTGTGCGGCTTGATGGTGCCCGGCTTAGCCAGTACCTGACCACGTTCGATCTCTTCACGTTTGATACCACGCAGCAGAACACCTACGTTCTCACCCGCACGGCCTTCGTCCAGCAGTTTGCGGAACATTTCAACGCCAGTACAGGTAGACTTGGCAGTGTCTTTGATACCAACGATTTCTACTTCTTCGCCTACTTTGATGATACCGCGCTCTACACGACCAGTAACAACGGTACCACGACCGGAGATGGAGAATACGTCTTCGATCGGCAGCAGGAACGGCTTGTCAATCGCACGCTCTGGTTCCGGGATGTAAGAATCCAGGTAGCCAGCCAGTTCGATGATTTTCGCTTCCCACTCTGCTTCGCCTTCCAGCGCTTTCAGTGCAGAACCACGAACGATAGGCGTGTCGTCGCCCGGGAAATCGTACTGAGACAGAAGTTCACGAACTTCCATTTCTACCAGTTCCAGCAGCTCTTCGTCATCAACCATGTCGCATTTGTTCAGGAACACGATGATGTAAGGAACGCCTACCTGACGACCCAGCAGGATGTGCTCACGGGTCTGCGGCATCGGGCCGTCAGTCGCAGCAACAACCAGGATCGCGCCGTCCATCTGCGCAGCACCGGTGATCATGTTTTTAACATAGTCGGCGTGGCCCGGGCAGTCTACGTGAGCGTAGTGACGGATTTCGGTATCGTATTCAACGTGAGAGGTGTTGATGGTGATACCACGTGCTTTTTCTTCCGGCGCGTTATCGATCTGATCGAATGCACGAGCCTGGCCACCGTAGGTTTTGGACAGAACGGTAGTGATTGCAGCAGTCAGGGTAGTTTTACCATGGTCAACGTGGCCGATAGTACCGACGTTGACGTGCGGTTTTGTACGTTCAAATTTTTCTTTAGACACGGCTATATTCCTTACTATAGTGCCCCCTCTCTGAGGGGACACGGGACTTTTGGTTTTAACCCTGCGGCTTATTTACCACGGGCTTCGATTACGGCCTGAGCAACGTTGTTCGGCGCATCATCATACTTCAGGAATTCCATAGTATAGGATGCACGACCTTTGGTCAGAGAACGCAGCTGAGTTGCATATCCGAACATTTCAGACAGCGGAACTTCAGCGTGGATCTTAACGCCAGTTACTTCGGATTCCTGACCGCGCAGCATACCGCGACGACGGCTCAAGTCACCAATCACGTCACCGGTGTTCTCTTCCGGAGTCTCTACTTCAACCTTCATGATCGGCTCAAGCAGAACTGGTTTCGCTTTCTTAAAGCCTTCTTTAAAGGCGATAGAAGCGGCCAGTTTAAACGCCAGTTCAGAGGAGTCAACGTCATGGTAAGAACCGAAGTGCAGACGAATACCCATGTCTACAACCGGATAACCAGCCAGCGGACCAGACTTCAGCTGCTCCTGGATACCTTTATCAACGGCAGGGATGTATTCGCCAGGAATTACACCACCTTTGATGTCGTTGACGAACTCGTAACCTTTCGGATTTGAGCCCGGCTCCAGCGGGTACATGTCGATCACAACGTGACCATACTGACCACGACCACCAGACTGCTTAGCGTGTTTACCTTCAACATCGGTAACTTTCTGACGAATCGCTTCACGGTAAGCAACCTGCGGTTTACCTACGTTAGCTTCGACGTTGAATTCACGTTTCATACGGTCAACGATGATATCCAGGTGAAGTTCACCCATACCAGCGATGATAGTCTGGTTAGATTCTTCATCAGTCCATACGCGGAATGACGGGTCTTCTTTCGCCAGACGGCCCAGAGCCAGACCCATTTTTTCCTGGTCAGCTTTGGTTTTCGGTTCTACTGCGATGGAGATTACCGGCTCAGGGAATTCCATACGCTCCAGAATGATCGGGTGATCCGGGTTACACAGGGTGTCACCAGTAGTCACGTCTTTCAGACCGATTGCAGCAGCGATGTCGCCCGCACGAACTTCTTTGATCTCTTCACGTTTGTTAGCGTGCATCTGAACGATACGACCGAAACGCTCACGTGCAGCTTTCACGGAGTTCAGTACGGTATCACCAGAGTTAACCACACCGGAGTAAACGCGGAAGAAGGTCAGGTTACCCACGAACGGGTCAGTTGCGATTTTGAACGCCAGTGCAGAGAAAGGTTCATCATCGCTGGCATGACGCTCAGCCGGAGTATCTTTACCATCATCCAGCATACCGTTGATTGCCGGTACGTCGGTCGGTGCTGGCAGGTAATCAATTACCGCATCCAGCATTGCCTGTACGCCTTTGTTTTTAAACGCAGAACCACAGGTAACCAGAATGATTTCGTTGTTCAGAACGCGCTGACGCAGCGCTTTCTTGATTTCTTCCTCGGTCAGCTCTTCGCCGCCCAGGTATTTTTCCATCAGCTCTTCAGAGGCTTCAGCAGCGGACTCGATCAGGTTCTGGTGCCATTCGTCAGCCAGGTCCTGCATGTCAGCCGGGATATCTTCGTATTCGAAGGTAACGCCCTGATCGGCTTCGTTCCAGTTGATGGCTTTCATTTTCACCAGGTCGATAACACCGGTGAAACCTTCTTCAGCACCAATTGCCAGCTGCAGCGGAACAGGGTTCGCGCCCAGACGGGATTTGATCTGACCAACAACTTTCAGGAAGTTCGCACCCATACGGTCCATTTTGTTAACGAACGCGATACGTGGAACTTTATATTTGTTTGCCTGACGCCATACGGTCTCAGACTGCGGCTGAACACCACCAACTGCGCAGTAAACCATTACCGCGCCGTCAAGAACACGCATGGAACGTTCAACTTCGATGGTGAAGTCAACGTGCCCTGGGGTGTCGATGATGTTTACGCGATGCGGTTCATACTGTTTGGCCATACCAGACCAGAAGGCAGTAGTCGCAGCGGAAGTGATGGTAATACCACGTTCCTGCTCCTGTTCCATCCAGTCCATGGTAGCGGCGCCGTCGTGAACTTCACCGATTTTGTGGTTAACACCGGTGTAGAACAGAATACGTTCGGTAGTCGTGGTTTTACCGGCGTCGATGTGCGCACTGATACCGATGTTACGGTAGCGTGCGATAGGTGTTGTACGAGCCATTTTATTCCTCGTTTATTGCATTAGGCGTTCAGTTAAGTTACCCAGAACGGGCGCCTCATCTGAAGCGCCCGCCTGGTGACTATGACTCCGAAGGGATTACCAACGGTAGTGTGCGAACGCCTTGTTGGCTTCTGCCATACGGTGAACGTCTTCACGTTTCTTAACTGCAGTACCTTTGTTATCTGCAGCGTCAGAAAGTTCGTTCGCCAGGCGCAGAGCCATGGATTTATCACCGCGTTTACGAGCAGCTTCAACGATCCAACGCATTGCCAGGGCATTACGACGAACCGGACGAACTTCAACTGGAACCTGATAAGTAGAACCACCTACACGGCGGGATTTAACTTCTACAGTCGGGCGAACGTTGTCGAGAGCAACTTCGAACGCTTCCAGTTCATTTTTTCCAGAACGCTGAGCCAGGGTCTCCAGCGCGCTGTATACGATTGCTTCTGCAGTAGATTTTTTACCATCTACCATCAGGATATTTACAAATTTAGCCAGCAGTTCTGATCCGAACTTAGGATCCGGCAGAATTTTACGCTGACCAATGACGCGACGACGTGGCATGGAAATACTCCGTTGTTAATTCAGGATTGTCCAAAACTCAAAGAGTTTAGTTTGACATTAATATAAAACGTTTGGCCTTACTTAACGGAGAACCATTAAGCCTTAGGACGTTTCACGCCATACTTGGAGCGTGATTGCTTACGGTCTTTAACACCGGAGCAGTCAAGCGCACCACGAACGGTGTGGTAACGAACACCCGGGAGGTCTTTTACACGACCGCCACGGATCAGGATCACGGAGTGCTCCTGCAGGTTGTGACCTTCACCACCGATGTAGGAAGTCACTTCAAAACCGTTGGTCAAACGAACACGACATACTTTACGCAGTGCGGAGTTCGGTTTTTTAGGAGTGGTAGTATATACACGAGTACATACGCCACGTTTTTGCGGGCATGCTTCCAGCGCAGGCACGTTGCTTTTCGCAACTTTGCGTGCACGTGGTTTGCGTACCAGCTGGTTAACTGTTGCCATTAAATAGCTCCTGGTTTTAGCTTTTGCTTCGTAAACACGTAATAAAACGACCTCATATAATATGAGGACGCAGAATTTTATGGCTGTGCTCAAAAGGTGTCAAGAAATATACAGCGATCCCGGGTCACCAACGCATCTGGGTCTCATGTTTTAGCGTCAAACCAACGAAGTCAGTATAGCTAACCCTGACGGCGCTGCTCGAAATTTGACCAGACAGGCCGCGCGCGTCAACATCTTCACCAAGTACATGCACCGTTATGGGGGCATTACGCAGTAACTCAAGGTAGCGCCCTCCTTCCAGTGCTGCGATCACGCCGTCAGAGAGCAATAAGAGATCATCCCCTTCTCGCAGGGTGCGCAGCAATGTCGTCATATCACATTGCCAGGGCGAATGAGCCAGAGTGTGCAACATAAACGCCTCAAAACGTCATCACGACATCGTAATCGTTCAGTTTGTTACGCAGTGCGTCAGGTTCCAGGCGCTGCACTGGTAACACAAACGGCGTCGCCTCATTCAGGCCGCGCTCACGCATGGATGCCTGACAAACCCAGCACGCTTCGATGTCATACAGAGGAAGAACTTTAAAGGTAGCGATGTAATCGCGCGCCAGAATGGCGCCGGGTTGCTGACCCGCAACCACCTGAAAAACACCATCACCCATGAAAAATACGCCGATATCCTCGGTGAAGGCAGACGTTGCCATTAAGGCATCCAGGCCCTCTCGTCCGGCAGTCGTTCCGTGCGGCGCAGAAGTAAAGATAAACGCAATACGTTTCATTAGAATTGCACCATGCGATCGCAGGTTAACGCAGCCTCAGCCAATGCCCCCAGCCCGGAGAGCAAAAACCCCGCCTGCAGGTTAGCTGCCGGAAGGCCCTGTTGCTTCGCCTCATTCTCGTCGGTCACACCTCTGCGCAGCGCAGCGGCCACGCAGATATGCAAGGCAACCTGGTGGTCGTGGTTCAGGCGTTGCCAGGCGCGAACCAAATCAAACTCATCGCTGGCAGGGGAGGTCAGCGCATTAGCATTGCTGACGCCCTCCTGATAGAAAAAGATACTCTCCAGCTCATGGCCGCTATCCAGCACCGCGCGGGCAAACTGATAAGCGCTACTGGCCTGCTGGCTGCCATAAGCCGGACCGGTGACCATAAGAGCAAAACGCATTAACGCTCCTGCCCGGAAAAATCACCGCTTTTGAACTGACGGATATAGAGATACACCGTGTGTTTAGAAATGTTCAACCGATCCGCAACCTGGTTTATTGCATCTTTAATGTCGAAAATCCCTTTCTCATACAGGTTCAGAACGATTTGACGATTTTTCGCATTGTTAGATACGTTGCGGTCGGCATTGACTTCTTCAATGGTAAATTCCAGCGTCTGCGTCACCAGATCCTCAACTGAGGAGGCAAAGTTAACGGCTGAGCCGGGGTCCGGAGTTTCTGGCGGAATAAACGTATTCATGATTTGTGAGAATGGCACGTCAAGGTTCATGTTGATACACAACAGCCCAATGACACGATGATCACGATTGCGGATAGCAATAGTCACGGATTTCATTAAGACGCCGCTTTTCGCGCGCGTGAAGTAACATTTTGAGACGCTACTGTCCGCACCGGTCATATCATGCAGCATACGCAATGCAAGGTCGGTAATCGGCGAGCCGATTTTACGCCCGGTGTGTTCGCCGTTGGCAATACGAATGGCGGAACATTTCAGATCCTGCAGGGAGTGCAAAACGATTTCACAGTGAGAACCAATGAGCATCGCTAACCCGTCCACCACTGCTTCGTAAGATTTCAAAATATCGAAGTCAGTCTGATCGAAAGGACGTTGATCCAGTAAATCAAGTTCACTGGTTTCGTTGGTTAAAAGCGACCTGGACATGAAAAAAAACACTCCTTTTCAGGAGCCTGTCGTTAAGTTTTCAGGGCAGGCTCGACATAAACACGAAGAACTAAATTAATACAGCGTAGGTGACGCTTTCCAGAATTATATCCTTACTGCAATAAAAAAAACCGCCGCCCTTAAGGCGGCGGTTTTCATCACTGTTATTTTTTGGCCGCATCGGCAGCTTTATCACCCGCCGGGGCGGCTGGCGCGGCTGGCGCCGCATCGGCTTTTGGTGCCGGCTTAATATCCAGCAGTTCTACGTCAAAGACCAGCGTAGAGTTGGCCGGAATGCCCGGAACGCCGTTTTTACCGTAAGCCAGGTCTGGCGGGATAGCCAGCTTGATTTTTCCGCCTTTCTTGATGTTTTTCAGGCCTTCAGTCCAGCCCGGGATAACACCATCAAGACGGAAGGAGAGCGGCTCACCACGGGTGTAAGAGTTATCAAACTCTTTACCGTCGATCAGCGTACCTTTGTAGTTAACTACCACGGTATCGCTATCTTTCGGTGCTTCACCCGTTCCCTCTTTCTCTACCTGATAGACCAGGCCAGTAGAAGAGGTTTTCGCGCCTTTTTCTTTGGCAAAGGCTTCACGGTAGGCTTTCCCTTTGGTTTCGTTCTCAACTGCATCTTTTTCCATTTTTTCCTGCGCAGAGGTCTTCACGCGGGTTTCAAAAGCTTGCAGTGTCTGCTCAATTTCCTGGTCAGTGAGTTTGCTCTTATCAGCAAAGGCATCCTGAACACCTGCGATCAGCTGAGCTTTATCCAGTTTGATACCGAGCTTTTCTTGTTCTTTAAGAGAGTTTTCCATGTAACGGCCCAAAGACGCACCCAGTGCATATGCTGATTTCTGGTCGTCATTTTTAAAGGTCGATTTGGCGTCAGCGGCGGCTGCTGGAGCCTCTTTAGTTGCCGTTTCAGCAGCAAAGGCAAGCGGCGCATTCAGTGCAACGGCCATTGTGGTCGCCAACAGCGTGACTTTAAACAGTGATTTCATCCATTTCTCCAGGGCCGGGGCCTCTCGCCCCAGGTTTTAAACGTAAATGAGGAACGTACTATAAAACGTTGCGGGACAAATCAACATAAGGACGCCCCCTGAATTCGACAGTTTTCAGACTATTTTTGTTTAAATTAGTTTCGCCCACCCCGCTTAATGCTGCAGATGATGAGAAAGTTCAGTAAAATCCGCCGCTCCAGCGGTAATCGCGCCAGAAATTGAATGAGGTGAAGTATGCAAGATTTAACACTGGAAGCGCGTCTGGCAGAACTGGAAAGTCGACTGGCCTTTCAGGAAATGACCATTGAAGAGCTTAATCAGACGGTTATCGCCCACGAGCTTGAGATGGCGAAACTGCGCGATCTCATGCGCCTGGTGACAGAAAAATTGCAAGCCAGTCAGCCGTCACATCTTGCCTCGCCGTCTGAAGAGACCCCACCGCCCCATTATTGAGACGTAAAAAAAGCGGGATATCCCGCTTTTTTATTATCAACCGTCAGACAGACCGGAAGATTAGTGGCAACCGCAGCCGCCGTTGCCGCCGCAACCACCTTTACCGTGGCTATGGCCGTGGTCGTGATCGTGGTCATGACCGTGTCCACCGCAGCAACCATCGTGACCGTGGTCATGATCGTGATCGTGGCCATGAGCGCCATGCACGTGACCGTGAGCCAGCTCTTCTTCCGTTGCTTCGCGGATTGCCACGACTTCAACGTTGAATTTCAGGTTCTGGCCCGCCAGCATGTGGTTACCATCAACCACAACGTGATCATCTTCAACTTCGGTGATTTCTACCGGTACCGGGCCCTGGTCGGTTTCTGCCAGGAAGCGCATGCCAACCTGCAGTTCGTCAACGCCCATGAACACGTCTTTAGGAACGCGCTGCACCAGGTTCTCGTCATATTGACCGTAAGCGTCGTTTGCACCTACAGCAACGTCAAATTTGTCGCCAACTTCATGACCATCCAGCGCGTTTTCCAGGCCGGAAATCAGGGAACCGTGACCGTGCAGATAGTCCAGCGGCGCACTCACCGGAGACTCATCAACCAATACACCGTCTTCTGTACGTACCTGATAGGCCAGGCTGACCACCAGGTCTTTTGCTACTTTCATGATATCTCCTGAGCGTGGGAAAATTGCTGGCGCAGATTGTATCGGAAATCCGCACCCGTGTACCCTTTAGCTTAAAAAAACTCTGGGTATATCGCTAGTCGGGATGAAAGATCCCGATAACTTGTTCCTCTTTGCGAACATGATCGCGTGCATTTTTATCCGCTTCACGCATCTGATGACCACACTTAACACACTCAACAATATCAACATTATTTTCGCGCCACATCGCCATTGTGTCTTGCGCGTTGCAGGACGGACAGACCGCCCCGGCAATAAAACGTTTACGAATTGCCATACATTTCCCCTTACTCGAACTCGTCCCACCCATCCAGCTGACGACGTTCCTGTTGCATTTCACGCTGGAAAATCTCTTCCAGCTCGCGTCGTGCTTCCCTGACGCGGGAAATCTGCGACGTATCGGTATGTACCGGCATCAACTCACGCAGCATACGCATATCCAGACGGCGGAAATGCAACTGCGCACGATGCGCCTGATGGGGATGGACTCCCAGCGAAATCAGCGTCTTGCGTCCAAGTTCCAGCGCACTCGAGAAGGTTTCGCGCGAGAACTGAGTGACGCCCCGTTGTAATAGCTCGTGAGCTTCTACACGCCCCCGGGCACGCGCCATGATGTTAAGATGAGGAAAATGCTGCTGACAGAGCTCCACCACCCTCATCGTATCCTCAGGCTCATTACAGGTGATGACAATGGACTGAGCCGCCTGCGCACCGGCTGAACGCAGAAGCTCCAGCTGCGTGGCATCCCCGTAATAGACCTTATAACCATACTTACGCATCAGATTAACGGCACTGATGTCGCGCTCCAGTACAGTGATGCGCATCTTATTGGCCATCAGTAAGCGACTGATGACCTGCCCGAATCGACCAAACCCCACCACAATCACCTGCGGTTGATCGTCCTCCACCCACGGCGCTTCATCTTCATCTTCGGCGGTGTTGAACTGGCGTGAAAGCAGCCGGTCAATCAGCTTCATCAGGAGGGGAGTGGTCATCATCGACAAGGTGACCGTCACCAGCAGCAGTGCCATCTGATCGTCATGAAACAGGCGCTGTGAAGAGGCCGAAGAGAAAAGCACGAAAGCAAACTCTCCCCCCTGGCTCAACACCCCGGCAAACTGCATTCGCTCAGCGCTACGAAGGCCGTACAGGCGAGCCAGTACATACAGCACCCCTGTTTTCACCACCACCAGCACCGCCACGCTCATCAGCACCCACAATAAATGGGTATAGAGCACGCCCAGGTTAAGCGCCATGCCTACCGAGATGAAAAAGAGGCCGAGCAGCAGCCCTTTAAAAGGATCGATGGCGGTTTCAAGCTCGTGCCGATACTCACTTTCCGCCAGCAGAATACCGGCGATGAAAGTGCCCAGCGCCATCGACAGCCCCAGCGCATCCATAAACAACGCAGAGCCCAGCACCAGCAGCAGCGTTGCAGCGGTAAAGACTTCCCGCACGCCGGATCCTGCAATATAGCGAAACACCGGGCGCAGCAGATAACGGCCGCCCACGAGCATCACGGCAAAGGCCAGCACCTTCATACCGATTTTGATCCAGTCAGGATGCTCGTCGCCATTACCGGCAAGCAATGGCACCAGCGCCAGTGCCGGGATCACCGCCAGATCCTGGAACAGGAGCACCGAGAAGCCCAATTGCCCGGACTCATTGCGGTTCATGCCTTTATCCCGCATCAGTTGCAACGCCATCGCCGTAGAGGACATCGCCAGCCCAATACCGCCAATCACCGCCGCTTGCCAGGAGAACTGCGTCAGCATCAACAGCCCCGCCAGAATAGCGGCACTGAGTAAAACCTGTGCTGCCCCGACGCCAAAGATAGAACGTCTTAACGACCAGAGTTTGGAAGGATTCAGCTCCAGCCCGATGATAAACATCAGAAAGACGACACCCAGTTCAGAGAAGTGCAGGATCTCATCTACATCACTGATAAAACCTAAGCCCCAGGGACCAATAGCAATCCCTGCCAGCAGGTAGCCAAGCACCGCACCAATACCGAGCCGGGCCGCAAGCGGGACTGCCACCACGGCGGCGAAGAGAAACAGGACGCCGGCCAGCAGTAAATCTGAACCTTCCATTAAAGGCCTCCCGTCATTACGGGTGAGGCCAGCCAGTCGGCGTAAGCCCTGGCATGATTGGCCAGCTCCGGTGGTGACTGTCTGCGTGCCCAGTAGACCACAATCGGACTCATCCAGTGCATACGGCACATGGCGGCGGTGAGCTCAAAGGGACGCAGTATGTCACTCAGCGGATAGCGGTTAAGCCCGTCATAGCGGTACGCTGTTTCAGGCTCGCCGGTCGTAATAACACTTCGCCAGTACTTTCCCGCGAGTTGACTCCCTCCGGGGCCACTGGCGAATTCACGGGTAAGCACGCGATCGAGCCACTCTTTCAGCAGTGCCGGGCAACTGTAAGTATAAAGCGGATGCTGAAACACGATGACCTCGTGCTCCCGCAGTAAGGCTTGCTCCCGTGGGATGTCAATAAAAAAGTCTGGATACTGTGCATAGAGGTCATGCACGGTGACATTGTGCAGTTGCGTTGCCGGCTTAAGCAAAACCCGGTTAGCCACCGAGTCCTGTGATTCCGGATGGGCATACAGCAGCAGTACCTTCGCTGTCTGGGACATCATCCCCCTCCCGGGTATAAAACAGATCATTTTCGTGGCGTGGGTAATGCCGCCAGAATGATTTTGTGTAAATTCTTTGTTTTGGGCTACCATTGCGGGCCCGGTGGGGCAATTCGCCCATACCTTACATTATCATAATGACAAATTAACATAGTCTGAACATACGGCGCCTTATGATTGTTTTCTCCTCGTTACAAATTCGTCGCGGTGTACGTGTCCTGCTGGATAACGCCACAGCCACCATTAACCCAGGGCAAAAAGTCGGCCTGGTCGGCAAAAACGGCTGCGGCAAATCCACGCTGCTGGCGCTTTTGAAGAACGAGCTGAGCGCCGACGGCGGCAGTTTCACTTTCCCTAATAACTGGCAACTGGCCTGGGTGAATCAGGAAACGCCTGCCCTGCCCCTGCCTGCGCTGGATTACGTCATAGACGGCGACCGTGAGTATCGCCGCCTTGAGGCCGAACTGAACGCCGCCAACGAACGTAACGATGGTCACGCCATTGCCACCGTCCACGGCAAACTCGACGCTATTGATGCCTGGACGATACGCTCCCGCGCCTCCAGCCTGCTGCACGGACTGGGGTTCTCCAATGAACAACTGGAGCGTCCGGTCAGCGACTTTTCCGGTGGCTGGCGCATGCGCCTTAACCTGGCGCAGGCGCTCGTCTGCCGCTCAGACTTACTGCTGCTCGATGAACCCACGAACCACCTCGACCTTGACGCGGTTATCTGGCTGGAAAAATGGCTGAAAAGCTATCAGGGAACGCTGATTCTTATCTCCCATGACCGCGACTTCCTTGACCCGGTAGTGGACAAAATCATTCACATCGAACAGGAAACGATGTTCGAGTACACCGGCAATTACAGCTCCTTTGAGCGTCAACGCTCGACGCGGCTGGCCCAACAGCAGGCAATGTTTGAAAGTCAGCAGGAGCGCGTGGCGCATCTGCAAAGCTTTATTGACCGCTTCAAAGCCAAAGCCAGCAAAGCGAAGCAGGCCCAGAGCCGTATCAAGATGCTGGAACGTATGGAGATGATTGCCCCCGCGCACGTGGATAATCCGTTCCATTTTAGCTTCCGTGCGCCGGAAAGCCTGCCGAACCCACTGCTGAAGATGGAAAAAATCAGCGCGGGCTATGGCGATCGCGTCATTCTGGATTCCATCAAACTCAACCTGGTCCCCGGTTCACGTATCGGCCTGCTGGGACGTAACGGCGCGGGTAAATCGACGCTGATTAAACTGTTGGCGGGTGAACTGGCGCCGTTTAGCGGCGATATCGGGTTAGCCAAAGGGATCAAACTGGGCTATTTCGCCCAGCATCAGCTTGAATTTTTACGTGCCGATGAGTCTCCACTGCAACATTTAGCACGCATGGCCCCGCAGGAGCTCGAGCAGAAGCTGCGCGATTATCTCGGTGGTTTTGGCTTCAGGGGCGATAAAGTCACGGAAGAGACCCGTCGCTTCTCCGGTGGCGAAAAAGCGCGTCTGGTGCTGGCGCTCATCGTCTGGCAGCGTCCGAACCTGCTGCTGCTGGATGAACCTACCAACCACCTCGATCTTGATATGCGTCAGGCATTGACCGAAGCATTGATTGAATTTGAAGGCGCGCTGGTTGTGGTGTCGCACGATCGTCATCTGCTGCGCTCCACCACTGACGATCTCTACCTCGTGCATGACGGCAAAGTTGAAGCCTTTGATGGCGACCTGGAAGACTACCAGCAGTGGCTGAGCGACCTGCAAAAGCACGAAAACCAGCCTACCGATGCCGTAAAAGATAACGCCAACAGCGCCCAGTCACGTAAAGATCAGAAGCGGCGTGAAGCAGAGCTTCGCACCCAAACGCAGCCATTGCGTAAAGAGATAACCCGTCTTGAAAAAGAGATGGAGAAACTTAACGCACAGCTCGCGCAGGCCGAAGAGAAACTGGGCGACAGCGGCCTGTACGATCAAAGCCGCAAAGCTGAACTCACCGAGTGTCTGCAACAGCAGGCGAAAGCCAAAGCCGGTCTGGAAGAGTGCGAAATGGCCTGGCTGGAAGCACAGGAACAGCTTGAGGCGATGCTGCAAGCCGACTAACCTTAAGGCAGGCTGAGATGAACCCCGACATCACCAGTGACATTACCTTTCGCAAGCTCGCGATTTTCATGGCCTTTATGGAGAAAGGTAATATTGCGCGAGCCGCGGAAGCGCTCAACCTGAGCGGCGTAAGCGTACACCGTGCATTGCACACCCTGGAAGAGAATGTCCGCTGTCCATTATTTACCCATAAAGGACGGAATTTGTTGCCTCTGCCTGCCGCCTGGACGCTGCTGGAATATTGCCAGGAAGCCACGCAAATCATGGAGCGGGGCCTGACGGAAGCGCGGAAAATGGCGGGTATCGGGCAGGGGCGATTACGGGTTGGCACCCTCTACTCCCTGACGCTGGAAACCGTCCCGCAGCTCATTATGGGTATGAAGCTGCGCCGTCCGGACCTGGAGATGGATTTGACGATGGGGTCCAACGACACCCTGCTGCACAAGCTTGATGAAGGATCGCTGGACGCGATTTTGATCTCTGTTTCTGAAACCGAGATCGACAGGTCAAATCTTGAAGTGCTGCCGCTGTTCCATGATGAAATTTATTTAGCCGCCCCCGCGTCTGCCTCGCTGGACACCGCAAAGCCCGCCGACCTGCGCGATTATCGCCACGAGAAGTTCGTCTCGCTTGCGGAAGGTTTTGCCACGTACGCCGGTTTTCAGGACGCTTTTCATATTGCCGGTTTTGAACCGGAAATCGTCACCCGGGTTAACGATATCTTCTCGATGCTGAGTCTGGTACAGGCAGGCATTGGTTTTTCACTGATGCCGGGGCGCATGAAGAGAGCCTATGAAAATTCAGTGCAGCTATTAACCCTCGCCACGCCTTACCAGATGCAGCAGCAGATAGCGATTGTCTTCGCCCGCAATCGCGAACATGACCCGAACCTGCTGGCGCTCGCCGCAGAAGGACGCATGTACGCCCGCAGGTTTCATTCAGCGACCTGATGGCGTTACGCGGTAAGCCGCTGCGCCAGGTGCAGCGCCACCTCCACGCCGCTACGCTCCAGCGCAATTGACTCGCCGACCCACTGCGCCTGCCGTGTCAGACAGGTCAGCACGCCACCGGGAGGCATCTCAATGGCGAGTCTGGCCTCACGCTCGTTCGCGGCCACCACCGCCTCCTGCCAGCGAACCGTGCGCGCCATGTTCATCGCCAGATCCTCGGCAATCTTTTCCGGTTGCCACAATACGCGCCCGGTACTGCCGCTGAGATAGGCCCGGGTCGGTCGATTAAGGTTCACGTTTGCAAACGCCGCCGCCAGTTTCTGCGCCGGTTCAGTCAGCAGCTCGCAGTGGGAAGGGACGCTCACGTCGAGACGGCGGACTTTGTTTGCCCCTTTCGCCAGCGCCTTATCACCCACGCGCGCCATATCCTCATCGCGGCCTGCAATCACAATCTGCGTTTCGGCATTGAGATTAGCCACATAAGCCCCGCTTCCTTCCAGCAGCGTTTCCACCTGCGTCAGCGTCAGACCCATGATTGCCGTCAGCCCATAACCGTGGGGGTAGGCCTGCTCCATCAGATCACCACGCAGGGCCACCAGTTTCAGCGCATCGGCGAAATCAAGCGCACCGGCAATCACCGCCGCCGGGTATGCCCCAATCGACAGGCCGCTGACGATATCCGGCGACACGCCGCGACGCATCAGCTCACGCGCCCAGGCCACACCGGCAATGAGCAGAGACAACTGCACGGCGCGGGTGTGGTGCAGGGCCTCTGCTGAATCCAGGGCCTCCGCTTTTACCCCTAACACTTCACATGCCTGCGTCAGTTCCGTACCCGGCAGGTTGTGTAACATTCCGGGGTGCTGGGTGCCCTGTCCCGGAAAGGTAAACAGAATTTTCATTGATGCCTCCCTTATGTTTCCTGGCACCAGGGGTCGCTCACCAGCCGTGGCCCCTGGGCTGTTTTCAGCAAGGTTTTCCCGTCGCGCAGCCACTCTGCCAGCGCAAAACCACCCTCAGGGGTATCCACCTGGGTATCTACACGGCACAGGACGCGGTTGAGCTGCGACTGCCAGAACAGCACATCGGTAACCGAGAGCGGAAGCGGCGCACGGATAATCAAATCCAGATCGCTGTCGGCATGAATCACCGGAATACCGGTTGCCAGCGCATAGCCCGTGCTGCCGGTAATGCCCCATGACCACGGCCAGGCCTGACGGGAAAGCTGTACTGCCACCTGAACCGGCGGCTGGGTGATAAAGGGTGAGCGCAGCAGGTCATCTTCAACCGCCAGTTGCTCAGGGGAGACCACACGTGCGACATTTCCAGGGTGAACCCACCCCGCCGCACGCTGGTCGCGTTTCAGGCCGCGCACCCCCACGGGGATGCGCCCGTTAGCATCAACATCACGCCGCACCACCACCGGTAGCCCGATATGCCATGCCTTTGCCACCCAGGGGTCGCTAATGTCTTCCAGTGCATCGGGGGTGGTCAGCCAGAGCAGATCGTGTGGGCGTGGTGTTGAGGTCATGATTACATTCCTGAAGTCAGCGAGATAAACAGCGGCAGCGACAGAATACACAGTACCGAACTTAACAGCAGCACCGCTTCCGCATCCGGCGACTGCACGCCAAAACGGTTACCAAACACCACGCCAAAGAAACCCGCAGACAGCGCAATCATCAGAATAGCGGTGATCGCAACGCTACCGTGCAGACCGAAGACCAGCACAATGCCCCAGGCAATCAGCGGCTGAATCAGTAGTTTAGCGATGGTGGAGGTCATCACCATAGTGTTGATTTGCAGCTTACGGGCCGACAGAATCACCCCGGTCAGGAACAGCGCCGCTGCGGTAGCGGACAGCCCCAGTGGTTTAATGGCTGCCAGCAGCAGTTCCGGCATGTTGATGCCAATCGCTGAGAGAATGACACCCAGCAGCGGCCCCATCACAATCGGTTTTTTCAGCGAACGCCACATCAGTACCGGCAGCATTGCCAGAGTGGAGCCGGTGTCTGCCCCTTCGGCGCGGGCTTTTTCACGTTCAAGGATCAACAGGCAGAACGGGGTCATCAGCACGGAACCACAGGCGATGGAGACCGCCACGGAGAGCGACGTTGAAGCCCCTTCACCCAGTACGCTGCCCAGAATCGGCAAGCCGAGAGCAGCATAGTTAGGCAGCGCCACGGTCAGTGTCAGCACGGCAGCATCCTGCGGCGACTTCCTGAAGACTTTTGTCGCAAGAAAGTAGATGGCGGCATAGGTCACCCACATCGCCAGCGTCAGTACCAGAATCAGCGGTGACTGGGCAACAATGCCCGCCCAGGGAGTTTGCACAGTGGCGCTGAACAGCGTCGCCGGTAAAGCGAAATCCATAACAAAAATGTTCAGCAGTGAGACATTTTTGTTATCAACCATTTTGGCTTTGCCTGCCCAGAAGCCCAGCAGCATGATGATGAAGATCGGTGCGAGGGCATGAACGATTACATAAGTCATAAAATCACCTGTAATAAGAAGTTTAAGCACTGTCGCGATGATTATTATTTTTCAGATGCAGTCACCCGCGCGGGCGCAGCAGGTGCGCCCACGGGGTGTTACATCTGGCAGGTCTCTTTTTTCTTACCAGCTTGCTTTCATGCGTTCGCGCACAAGAGCAGAACTGCGGCGGTTGTCAGCACCCAGACGGTTTTTGAGTGAGGTATCCTGACGAGCGTCATTGATGGCCTGGTGCAGCGTGGTGTTCACCAGCGTCAGATCGTTAGCGGATGGCGCATCCGGGTTGCTGATATCCAGCAGGTTTTCCAGCAGCCCCAGGGTGGCATAGTTACTGATGTCATATGCCATCGGCGGAATGGTCGCCGCCAGTTTTTCCAGCGCCTCTACGGTACGCAGGGTGATACGCGCCGCAGATTCTTTACCCATCGCGTGGATCAGCACCCCGTTGTCGTTGAAGGCGATCAGGCGGTTAGCCTGGTAGCCGTGCGCCAGAAACGCGCCGGACATCGCCTTGCCGACAATCAGGCCAATCACCGGATGACCGGCCAGGCGCGCATTAGCGTAAGCCGCAGCGGCACCAGCCAGCGCCTGGTGGATACCAAACGCCTCTTCACGACGACCATAGGCCTGACTGGGGACATCAATCACCGCCACAATCGGACGCTTAACGGCGTTATCGGCATCGGCGGCAACGGTTTCGCTGACCACTTTTGCCAGCGTCCAGCCTTCAAGCAGGCCAACTTCGCCTTTTGCTGCGCGCGGATAGTGGTTGTTGGCATCCGGGACCACAGCGATGAAATGCACCGCTTCACCGTTGATCTCACCCTCTGCCGCCTGCACGGACGGGCACAGCCCTTCCAGACGTTTGACGTTCGGGGCGAGGATTTCCAGCCAGCGTTCGCCACGGCTCATTGCATTACTCATCATTTCACCTCCCGGGCAAAAAGCGCGTTAATCTGTTCGGCATCCGCCTGTTTGCGGGTGTCGAAATGCGTCAGACGGTTCAGGTAATCGTCGTAGTTATCAGTACGGTGTTTCGCCGGCACGCCTTTCGCTATTGCGTCGTTCATTGCCGCTTTCACTGCGTTCACGCCGTCGCCGACTAACGCATCCACCAGCCCGCTTTGATAGCGCACTTCGCCGCCGGTCATGCTCCAGATAAACGGACGGTCGCGGGAGTCGTACTCTTCAATCCCCGCCTCCTGCTCGATAACCTGCGGACCGTTCAGGCCAAGACGCGCTTCGCGGGTCACAATCAGATAACTGCACAGCGCTGCGGCGATGGACATCCCGCCGAAGCAGCCCACGGTCCCGGCCACAATGCCAATCACCGGGGTGTAGCGACGCAGATCGACAATCGCCGCGTGGATATCGGCAATCGCCGCCAGGCCAAGGTTGGCTTCCTGCAAGCGCACGCCACCGGTTTCGAGGCACAGCACCGCCTGAGTCGGGATGCCGTTACGGTTATCTTCTGCCGCCAGCTCCAGCGCCGCCGCCATTTTGGCCCCGGAGACTTCACCCATACTGCCGCCCTGGAACGCGCCTTCGATGGCAACCACCACGGCAGGCTGACCGTTAATGGTCCCTTTCGCCACTACCATGCCGTCATCGGCCTGCGGCACGATACCCTGCGGCCCCAGCCACGGAGAAATAATGCCTTCAAACGGATCCAGCAGTTCACGGTAGCTGCCGTCATCCAGCAGCGCCTGCGCACGCTGGCGTGCTTTTAGTTCGATAAAGCTGCTGTCATCACGCATGGCTCACCCCCTCAAAAACCTGTTCGATACGAATGCGCGCCACGCCCGGCGTCGCGCCGAAGTCGTGAATGGTCAGTTTGCCTGCGGGCAGGCTGCTGACGGTTTGCAGGCGGGTAAACAGGGCTTCCCAGCGACCGCGGCTGTTGTCAACGGAAGTGGTGATATCAATGGTTAAGGTCTGGCCCGGTTCGGCGGCGAAAAGCACCTCCATATCCCCGGAACCGACAACCCCTGCCAGCGCCTTACCGCTTAACGCGCGGCTGGCGGGCATGGTTAATGTGATTTTTTCCATAACATCCTCTTAATGCTTTGAATAAGGCGTTGCGACGCGGTCGAGAAACAGCGTGGCGGCCAGCAGGTCGGCGGCACCGCCCGGTGAAGCGTTGAGTGCCAGCATCTGACGGTCCAACATCGCCAGCGCCTGCTCACCTTCTGGCGTTGCACTGCCTCCCGCGTTTAAGACTGCGCGAGCACCGTGCTGCATGGCCTCGAGTCCCTCCATTCCGGCGCGCGACAGCACGCAGGTATCGGTGAGCGACGTCATGATGGCCATCAGCGCATCAAGTCTCGCCTGCGCTTCGCTGCTGCCGCTAAGGCGGCTCAGGCGAAGCTGCGGCAGCGCACAGTGCAAAATATGCGGGAAAGCCTGCTGCGCCTCTTCACGCGCGCCGGGTACACGATAGCGATGCGTGGCGCGCAGCCCTTTGCTGAACACTTTCGGTGCGGCGTCATCCGGCAGTGTTGCCAGCCGGGCGGCGGTGTCTGCGATGGTTTGCGCAGAGGCGCCGCCGCCCTGCATCGCCACCGCGCTCACCAGCAATCCCAGCGCCCAAATCGCACCCCGGTGGGTATTGACGCCGCCGGTTGCCGCCATCATCTGCTGTTCGCCTTCACGACCGAGTCGCCCGATGGTTTGTCTGAGCGCGATATCAGCCGGACGCTGCCAGCTTTGCAGCGCCAGCGCCTGAAACGTGGGGGTCAGGCTATGAGCAGACCGCTCCATTAAAGCGAGCGTTAAGTCGTGATGTGCGCCGCTCCCCCGGCTGTCCACCAGACCGGGTTTCGGGCTCAGTCGCGCTTCGTCAATCAGACACTGCGTGGCGGTTCGCGCCAGCCATTCGGCACCGCCTTCAACCTGGATCCGGGGCAGAAGTTTCATTACCAGCTCCGGAATTTCGCAGGTGGGTTGTAGAGACCGTCAGACCACTCCACCAGGTCTGCCACGCTGCTTGCCGCCAGCAGAGAGCGGGTCGCATCGGTACGGCGAATACCTATATCTTCCGGGTAGACCACTTTTCCGCTACGCCGAAGTTCTGCGACACGTTTAGCGTCAACGCCCAGACCGATATCGGTTATCCCCGCCACGGCGGCAACCATTGCCCGCCGCTCTTCCAGATCGTTGGCGCGATAGAGGTAAGCAATCCCCTCTTCGGTCAGTACATGGGTCACGTCATCGCCGTAAATCATGACCGGTGCCAGCGGCATCCCTGAGGATTTTGCGACTTCAACAGCATCGAGGGTTTCAACAAAGCTGGGTTTTGCACCCGCCTGGAAGGTTTCGACCATCTGCACCACCAGTTTTTTACCGCGCTGCATCGGGTCTGGTTCGGTGATCATATTGAGCCAGGCCGGGGTAGCATGGCGGCGACCGTGTGGGTCATGGCCCATGTTGGGCGCACCGCCGAAGCCGGACAGGCGGCCACGGGTTACCGTAGAGGAGTTGGCCAGGCCATCAATTTGCAGCGTGGAGCCGATGAACATATCTACCGCGTACTGCCCTGCCAGCTGGCAGAAGGCACGGTTAGAACGCATGGAGCCGTCAGCGCCGGTAAAGAAAATATCCGGACGGGCGCGAATGTACTCTTCCATCCCCAGTTCACCGCCGAAGCAGTGCACGCTTTCGACCCAACCGCTTTCAATTGCCGGGATCAGCGTCGGGTGCGGGTTCAGCGTCCAGTGTTTACAGATTTTGCCTTTCAGGCCGAGCTGTTCACCGTAAGTCGGTAGCAGCAGTTCGATAGCGGCGGTGTTAAAGCCGATGCCGTGGTTTAACGACTGTACCTGGTGTTCAGCGTAAATCCCTTTGATGGCCATCATCGCCATCAGGATATGTTCCTGTTTGATCAGGCGCGGGTCGCGGGTAAACAGCGGTTCGATAAAGAACGGCTTGTCTGCCACCACCACGTAGTCTATCCACGAGCCGGGGATGTCCACACGCGGTAAATCACACTCGTCGTCCACCAGTTCGTTGACCTGAGCTATCACGATGCCGTCGCGAAACGCCGCAGCTTCCACCAGCGCCGGCGTATCTTCCGTACTCGGACCGGTATAGAGATTGCCCTTGCGGTCAGCTTTATAACCGGCAATCAGTGCCACGTTTGGCGAGAGGTCAACGTAGAGCCGGGAGTAAAGTTCGATGTAGGTATGAATGGCACCAATTTCCAGTAAGCCATCTTCCAGCAACTGCGAAATGCGCAGGCTTTGGGTGCCGGAGAACGAAAAATCCAGCTTGCGGGCGATGCCTTTTTCGAAGATGTCGAGATGCTCACTGCGCCCGACGCTTGGCATGATCATGTGCAGATCATGCACCCGTTGCGGATCCACCTGCGCCAGCGCACGAGAGAGGAAATCAGCCTGCTTTTGGTTGTTCCCTTCGAGAACCACGCGGTCACCGGGTGCGATGAGTTTTTCCAGCATGGCGACCAGGTCGTCGGTCGGCAGCACTTTGCCCTGCACCGGTACAGAGGCCAGACGGCGCTGCTTCTCGCTGCGTCTTGTGTTCCATACCCGTGGTGGCGTTTGCCCAGATAACATTATTAACCTCCTGATTCAGCTAATCATTTTGATTTGCTTAACGCTGAACAAAGTGTGCACGCTGATGAGAAAGTCATCAATTAAGCGTAGAGAAGAATCGTTAGCCTGAGGGTAATAATCAAAGCGACAATCTGTGATGAAGATCATTTTAAAGGGGGATGGGATGTAGCACGAAGGGGGCACAGTGCGCCCCCTGCATGGAGTAGAGCGGAAGATTAGCGTTGCGCGGCCAGTCGCTGGCGAATCTCTTCAAAATGGTCAGCGTTGAGCAGTTTTCCGTCGAGGAAGCGGGTTTTCAGTTCCCCTGTTTTTTCCTGCTCCTGGGTTTGTTCATCATGTAACACCAGTTCACCCCGGGCGTCCCTCTCCACCCGCAGCAGGCCGCGCGCTGAACGTTTAAGGCCATTATCAGTTTTCGGCTCTTTGAAGATCATGCGGCCTTCACCGTTAACCGCGCCCCAGGTTGCTTTCATGGCAAAACCGAAGGTGTCACGGGTATTGTACTGGTAGGTAAATGAACCTACCCCGAAGACCACGTTTGAGCTGGCGAAACCTTTTGCCTCCAGGCGACGCAGGATTTCATCGGCGCGCGCCAGGGTAATGGAATCACCATAAATCAGGCCAACATGTGGGTCGAGTACCTTGTAGCCCTTTTCATTCACGGTGCCGCCGAAGATCTCCCATAACACTTCCACTGAACCTTTCTCCTCCGGGGTGCGCGTGTCGCGGGTATCATCGTCCGCGCCGGTACCGCAGAGGATCTCAACCGGGTCACCGCTGTCCGGGCGGAACACCACGCGCCCTTCGCGACCGAGGATTATCTGTTTCAGCTCACGGGTATATTCCGTTATCACCCGCCAGTAATCCCAGGTATCTGAGACGATAGAGACAAAACCCTGCGGGTAGAGCTCGGCAATCAGGCGACGGAAGGTGTCGATTTCATGCTCTTTTTCGCCCATACACATCACGCTGTGTTCGGTCGCCGGGATGCTGGCACCGATAAAATAGTCTTCACCACCGGTGTAATAATCGCGGGCATAGAGCAGTGAGGGAATGCTGTCGGTACCTTTAAAGCTCAGTAAGTGCCCGGCCCCGGCCTGCATCGTATCCTGCAGCCCTGCCATGCCACGGAAGGAAAAATCATGGCACTGAAAATCCAGGTGCGACATATCGCTACAGGTTTTTGTCGCCCACTGTTCGCAGACCTTGCGATAGTGGTGTGCGATGGTGGCGTTGGTGGACGCCTTCCACAATTCAGCAGAGAGCACGGTTTCGAGGTAGTTCACCAGCCAGAAAAATTCATCACGGGTATTGGTGATGGTCAGCACCGGGACTTTCATCGGCACCGTGCTGCCTTCATCAAGTGATTTAATGTGCAGCGGCAGATAGCCCAGACGGTGCAGCGCGCGGATGTGATCCACCGGCACGGCATCCTTACCGAGGTAGCTGTCCATCACGGTTTTATATTCATTGGCTACTTCATCTTCCGGACGGGCAAAAAAAGCGTCGTTGAACAGATCGACCATAAACCACTTTAAAAATCCCTGCAGACCAAAGAACACCAGTTTGCCATCGGCGACGGGTGAGGAGAAAAAGCGGTCACTGCGCGGTGTAAAGTTGGAATAGACCTGCGTGGTGCCCTCAGGATACTGCGCACGATGGGAAACTTTGTAACCGTCGATGGCCAGAACTGGATTCATTTTCATGGTGTTATCTCCCTTATGCGTTAAAAATGGTATCGATATCGATAAGCTCAACACGCGGTTCACGCAGCGTGGCTGAAGCAAAAGAGGTGGTGGTATAAATAGCGTCAATGCCATTATTGAGCAGGTTTTCCACCCCTTTGGAAAACACACCATGAGTCACGTACAGGCTCACGCTGCGCGCACCGGCATCACGTAACACCTGGGCGGAGCCGATAAAGGTGCCGCCGGCATCGCACAGGTCATCGACAATCAGCAGATCTTTTCCAGCCACCTCACCAGAGACCAGCGCAAAGCCTGTCAGGTTACCGCTGGCGACATCCCGCTCTTTGGTCAGAATGGCATAGCCCTGCGCCCCGCTGGCTTTCGCCACGTTATGAATTTTCTTTAATGCCCCCGCATCGGGAGCCACCAGCATCAAGTTTCCCGTACCAATGGCTTCGCGCAGGGTATCGCTTTGCATCAGGCAGGTTTCCTGGGCAATCACTACGCTGTTATTGATGGCTGCGGCCGCGGCATCGCTGTGTGGATCCAGCAGAAAGACTTTACTGAAGTGCAGCGTATTCAACTGGCTGGCAAAGACTTTTAACGCAAAGCTGTCACCGTAAACCATGTGTCTGTCCTGACGAGCCCAGGGCAGCCAGGCCAGTTCAAGATGGCTGACCGTAACATCCGTGACATGGCGGACGGCATCAACCAGTTGCGCGAGCAGCATAAAATCGTTCATATCGCGCATGGCCGCTATGCGAACCCGCATCACTTGTGCAAAGCGAGGTAAGGTATCGACCACTTTCAGCCATACTGCCCCGTCAGGAAAAACACCGCGCTCAATTTCAATGTGCTGATTATCAAGGGTTAGTTCAATTTTGCTGGTCATGTGTTACCTCGCCGTTAATTAATGTCCTTAAGACACTTATAATATTGTCCATAAGACACTTACTGGCAAGATCTTTTTCATTAATCCTGCGAAAATGCTTTCAACGAACTGATTATTAAAGAAATAAAAGTTATCTTGCCGCCCTCTGGTGGACTGATAAACTTGTGGCGTGTTTATTACGGCGAGTAAGCGATGATCAGCGAAGCAGAATATCTGGACTCTTATGACGCCACCCGGTTTCCTTCGCCGCTGGTAACGGTGGATAGCGTACTGTTTACGCTGCATGAGAAAGCGCTTTGCGTTTTACTGGTAAAGCGAGCGAGTCACCCTCAGCAAGGACGATGGGGTCTGCCGGGGGGATTTATCGATATGGAACAGGATGAATCAACCCGCGCAACGGCACTGCGCAAGCTGACGGAGAAGACCGGCGTTTCTCCCTCCTGGCTGGAGCAGCTCGATACCTTTTCCGGGGCCGCGCGTGACCCTCGCGGCTGGAGCCTGACTATCGCCTGGTATGCTCTCATTTCGTGGGTGGCCTGCGCACCGCATATTGCGAGCGTCAGTGATGCCAGATGGGTTCCGGTCTCCGCGCTTGACGAAAACGACCTCGCTTTCGATCACCGGGAGATTATTCAGACAGCCCTGCAACGGTTACGGCAGAAAACCATGTACTCTTTACTGCCTGTTTATTGTCTGCCTGATACCTTTACCCAGACACAATTGCACGAGGCGACGGAGATTATCCTCGGCCAGCCTATCCAGCGAAAAAGCCTGATTCGTCGCTTTGAGGCGTCAGGTATGTTTGAAGAGACAGGCGAGAGCGTGGCGACAGGGGCGCGAAAAGCGCGCCTGTGGCGACGCAAGCCGGGCGTTGACATCCATCTCTTTTCCCGAAATTTACTGGCGGAATAGCCTGTTATCCTCACGCGGCCCTGAACTGAACAAACCAAACCGCCGCGTGTCGATATAGCCTCTCCCCCTCATTGATTGATAGTTAAGTACAATGGCTGACATTACACCTTCACGACTTTCGGAACATGAAGACAACCGGCGCGACTTCCGCCCGATGCGCGGTGGCCGTAATCCGCACTTCCAGACCATGCTGCCGCGTGTGATTCGCCGCAAGCTGGGTTTTACGCCTGTCTGGCAGCGCCTCGAACTCCCGGATGGCGATTTTGTGGATCTCGCGTGGAGCGAAGACCCTCATCAGGCAAAACATAAACCCCGTCTGGTCGTCTTTCACGGTCTGGAAGGCAGTCTGCACAGCCCGTATGCGCACGGCATGATTGAAGCGGCCAAAGCGCGGGGGTGGCTGGGAGTGGTCATGCATTTTCGCGGCTGCAGCGGTGAGCCTAATCGTCTGAACCGCATTTACCATTCCGGTGAAACCGAAGACGGCACCTGGTTCCTGCACTGGCTGAAACGCGAGTTCGGTGAGGCCCGTACCGCTGCCGTCGGTTATTCACTGGGCGGCAACATGCTTGCCTGCTTGCTGGCAAAAGAGGGAAACCGCGCACCGCTGGATGCCGCCGTTATTGTTTCCGCTCCTCTGGTGCTGGAAGCGTGCAGCGCGCATATTGAGAAGGGTTTCTCCCGGGTTTATCAGCACTATTTGCTCAATTTACTGAAAGCCAACGCGTCGAGAAAACTGCGGGCCTACCCGGGCACGCTGCCGATTGATCTGTTGCAGTTAAAACGGGTCCGTCGGCTGCGCGAATTTGATGATTTAATTACTGCCCGTATTCATGGCTTTGCCGATGCCATCGACTACTATCGTCAGTGCAGTGCCATGCCGTTATTAAATAAAATTGCTCGTCCTGCGCTTATTATTCACGCAAAAGACGACCCCTTTATGGATCACCACGTCATACCGGATCCGGCGACGCTGCCACCCTGCGTAGAGTATCAACTGACCGAACATGGTGGTCACGTCGGTTTTGTGGGCGGCACCTTGCTGCGACCAGAGATGTGGCTTGAAAAACGCATCCCTGACTGGCTTAACACCTGGCTGGAGTCTTAAGATGATTATTCCCTGGCAGGATCTGGCACCTGAAACGCTGGATAATCTTATTGAAAGCTTTGTCTTGCGCGAAGGCACTGATTATGGTGAACATGAGCGCGCGTTCGCACAAAAAGTGGCCGACGTGAAACGTCAATTAGTCAGTGGCGAAGCCGTGCTGGTGTGGTCGGAATTACATGAAAGCGTCAATATCATGCCCCGCACCCAGTTTCGTGATTAAAAGCTCACTGCGATAGTCATCGCTAATTTCTGGAGTCGCTATGTCTGCAAAACATCCCGTAATCGCTGTAACAGGCTCCAGCGGTGCAGGAACCACCACCACCAGCCTCGCGTTTCGTAAAATTTTCGCTCAGCTGGAGTTGCACGCGGCAGAAGTTGAAGGCGATAGCTTTCATCGTTACACGCGCCCAGAGATGGACATGGCTATCCGCAAAGCACGCGATCTGGGCCGTCATATCAGCTATTTTGGCCCGGAGGCCAACGACTTTAGTCTGCTTGAGCAGACGTTTGTCGATTACGGTCATACGGGCACCGGTCAGGCGAGAAAATATCTTCATACCTATGATGAAGCGGTTCCCTGGAACCAGGTTCCCGGTACTTTCACACCCTGGCAGCCGCTGCCTGAACCCACTGATGTCCTGTTTTATGAAGGTTTGCACGGCGGCGTAGTCACCCCGCAGCATGATGTGGCGCGTCACGTTGATCTGCTGGTGGGCGTGGTTCCCATTGTTAACCTTGAGTGGATGCAAAAGCTGGTGCGCGATACGGGTGAACGGGGCCATTCACGTGAAGCCGTGATGGATTCGGTGGTGCGCTCGATGGAGGATTACATCAACTTCATTACGCCGCAGTTTTCCCGTACCCATATTAACTTCCAGCGCGTTCCTACCGTTGACACCTCAAACCCGTTCGCCGCAAAAGTTATCCCCTCTCTCGACGAAAGCTTTGTGGTTATTCACTTTCGTAATCTGGAAGGCATTGATTACCCCTGGCTACTGGCCATGCTACAGGGTTCATTTATTTCACATATGAATACGCTGGTAGTGCCGGGCGGCAAGATGGGACTGGCGATGGAGCTTATTATGACGCCGCTGGTAGAGCGATTAATGGAAGGTAAGAAGATCGAGTGAGTTCAGTTCCCTATCCCCTTGAGCTGAAAAATCCCCGGTAATAGTACATCTTGCAGCGATAACATTGCGTGATGAGAATAATACAGCCACCGCGATAACAGGGTCCGGCTGAAAATCACCGACGTGTATCCGTAAGGCCGGGGGGCAGGGCTGTGGCGATGAGCCAACCCTGGCTCGGTCACGGGTTCTGGATCTCTGGAGAAACCAGGAACCTGAGGTGAGCGGAATGACTACCAGAGCCGCATGTTTCCCCTCCCCAAAGAGGAGAGGGGACTGTCCGTGCTCGCATTATTTTGTGGGAAATCCCTCAGCCCGGCGGGGGCAGGAAAGAATATCCACCACCAATCAGGCTTCAATCACTTCATACGAATGGGTGATATTCACCGCTTTTTCCAGCATCAGCGCCACTGAACAGTACTTCTCTGCAGAGAGATCTACCGCACGTGATACTGCCGCATCCTTCAACGCTTTTCCTGTCACAATGAAGTGCAGATTGATGTGGGTGAATAAACGCGGCGCCTCTTCCCGACGTTCGGAGGTCAGCTTGACTTCGCAGTCTGTCACATCGTGACGGCCTTTTTGCAGAATAGAGACCACATCAATCGCGCTGCATCCGCCCGCGGCCATCAGCACCATTTCCATAGGGCTTGGCGCTTTATCGCCCGCATTACCATCCATCAGGATCTGGTGCCCGGAAGCAGACTCCCCCAGGAACGTTAACCCTTCAACCCATTTCACACGCGCATGCATTTTTCTTCACTCCGCAGTAGCAACTTTCTCTACAGATTACGCGTACATAAGAAAACTCGCAACGGAAGGCGACCTGCATCAAGCTGAAGCGAGACACCAGGAGACAGGCGGCAAAACCTATGCTAAAACAGTCTGGATGCTACAGTGATATATTGATGTACTGCATGTACGCAGAGGACATCACATCTTAGAGGCCGCAGACACGTCTGACGGTGCACTTCCCAGGTATCGGGAAGACAGATTGCAACCCCAGTCACAGGGCGCAGATCCTGAGGCTGGAGCCAGCTTATAACAGAGGATAACCGCGCATGGTGCTTGGCAAACCGCAAACAGACCCGACTCTCGAATGGTTCTTGTCTCATTGCCATATTCATAAGTACCCGTCGAAGAGCACGCTGATTCACCAGGGTGAAAAAGCGGAGACGTTGTACTACATCGTCAAAGGCTCAGTGGCTGTGCTCATCAAGGATGAAGAAGGAAAAGAGATGATCCTCTCTTACCTGAACCAGGGCGATTTTATTGGTGAACTGGGTCTGTTCGAAGAAGGTCAGGAGCGCAGTGCCTGGGTACGCGCCAAGACCGCTTGTGAAGTGGCTGAAATTTCCTACAAAAAATTCCGTCAGTTGATCCAGGTAAACCCGGATATTCTGATGCGTCTCTCTTCGCAGATGGCGCGTCGCCTGCAGGTCACGTCGGAAAAAGTGGGCAACCTCGCCTTCCTCGACGTAACAGGCCGTATTGCTCAGACGTTACTGAATCTGGCGAAACAACCCGACGCCATGACCCACCCGGACGGTATGCAAATTAAAATAACCCGTCAGGAGATTGGTCAGATCGTGGGCTGCTCGCGTGAAACCGTTGGTCGCATCCTGAAGATGCTGGAAGATCAGAATCTGATCTCCGCGCATGGTAAAACTATCGTCGTGTACGGAACACGTTAATCCCCGAACGGCGCGCTGCTCAAGGCAGTGCGCCGTTTTTGTTTTCCGATGTGGCGCAGGCTGATTTACCACCCCGAAATCAACTACGCACTGCGACAAACGCTGGTGTTATGTCTGCCTGTGACCGTTGGCCTGATTGCCGGTCGACTGGATTTAGGGCTGCTCTTCTCGTTAGTACCTGCCTGTTGCAATATTGCCGGTCTCGACACGCTGCATAAGCGCTTCTTCAAGCGGGTGATCATTGGCGGTTCGCTTTTCGCCGGTAGCAGTCTCGCGGTGCAATTCCTCCTTTTCGAAAACGTCCCGCTACCGCTCATTCTGACCCTGCTGGCGCTGGTGCTGGGGGTGACGGCTGAGATAAGCGCCCTGCATGGCAGGTTGCTCCCCGCCTCACTGATTGCCGCCATCTTCACCCTGAGCCTTGCGGGAAATATGCCGGTCTGGGAGCCACTGCTCATCTACAGCCTTGGCACGTTGTGGTATGGCGCGTTTAACGCCTTCTGGTTCTGGCTGTGGCGGGAGCAGCCACTGCGCGAGTCGCTGAGTTTGTTGTATCGACAACTGGCCGATTATTGCGAGGCTAAATACAGCCTGCTGACTCAGCATGCGGACCCGGAAAAGGCCCTGCCGCCGCTGCTCGCCCGCCAGCAAAAAGCGGTAGATATGATAAGCCAGTGCTACCAGCAACTGCATATGCTGGCGGCAAATCATAACAGTGATTACAAGCGCCTGCGCCGCGTGTTTCAGGTGGCGCTGGATCTGCAGGAGCACATAGCCGTTAGCCTGCACCAGCCAAAGGAAGTCCAGGAGCTGGTAGAGCGTAGCCATGCAGAAGAGGTGATTCGCTGGAATGCGCAAACCGTGGCGGCACGGCTACGGGTCATTGCAGACGACATCCTCTATCATCGTTATCCCCAACGCTTCAATATGGACAAGCAGACAGGCGCACTGGAAAAAATTGCCCGTCAGCATCCGGACAACCCGGTAGGTCAGTTCTGCGCCTGGCACTTCAGTCAGATTGCCCGTGTCCTGCGCACCCAGCGTCCACTCTATATTCGTGATTTGATGGAGGAAAAGCAGCGACGCCTGCCACTCATTCCGGCGCTGAAAAGTTATCTCTCCTTCAAATCTGCTGCATTGCGTAATGCTGCACGCCTCAGCGTTATGCTGAGCGTGGCCAGTCTGATGGGCAGTGCGCTGAATCTGCCTAAACCCTACTGGATAATGATGACGGTGATGTTTGTCACCCAGAATGGCTATGGCGCAACACGGGTGCGCATCCTGCACCGGGCGGCGGGGACCATGGCGGGGCTTATTATCGCCGGTGCCACGCTGCACTACCACGTGCCGGAAGGCTACACGCTCACCACCATGCTTATCGTCACGCTGGTTAGTTATCTTATCATTCGCAAAAGCTACGGCTGGGCGATGGTAGGCTTTACCCTGACGGCGGTGTACACGCTTCAGCTACTGACCCTTAACGGCGAACAATTTATCGTTGCCCGGCTTATTGATACGCTGATTGGCTGTCTCATTGCCTTCGGCGGCGTCGTCTGGCTCTGGCCGCAGTGGCAAAGTGGACTGCTGCGTCGTAACGCCCATGACGCGCTGGAAACCTATCAGGACGCCATCCAGCTTATTCTCAGCAATGACCCCAAGGCTTCGCCGCTGGCATACCAGCGTATGCGCGTTAATCAGGCACATAACGCGTTATTCAACTCGCTTAATCAGGCGATGCAGGAGCCCGGCTTCGATACGCGCTACCTCTCCGACATGAAACTGTGGGTTACCCACAGCCAGTTTATCGTTGAGCATATTAATGCCATGACGACGCTGGCGCGCGAACACACCATGCTTACGCCGGACCTGGCCCAACGTTATTTGCAGTCATGTGAAATTGCCTTACAACGCTGCCAGCAACGGCTGGAGTATGACGGGCCGGGAGAATCAGGGGATGTGAACATTCTGGAGGCACCGGAGACCATGACCCAGGGTCCGATGAGCACGCTGGAGCAGCATCTCCAGCGTATTCTGGGACACCTGAGTACCATGCACACCATCTCTTCGGTAGCCTGGCGTCAGCGCCCCCATCACGGTATCTGGCTGGTTCGCCGGTTACGACGTTAACCGTTAACCACTTTCGCGACCGCCCGGGCAAAACGGCTCATGCCCTCTTCGATATCACTCTCTTCAACGATAAGCGCAGGCGCAAAACGCATCACGTCAGGGCCAGCGTTCAGTACCATGACGCCCGCATCCGCTGCGGCCAGCAGGAAATCACGCGCACGGCCTTTAAACTGTGGTTTAAGCCCGGCACCAATCAGCAGGCCCATGCCGCGAATATCACTGAACACATCGTATTGAGCATTGATGTTTTCCAGATGCTTCACAAACAGCGCGCGTTTCTCCATTACCCCGTTTAACACGTCTGGCGTATTGATAATATCGAACGCGGTACCGGCCACCGCACAGGCCAGCGGGTTGCCGCCGTAGGTGGAACCGTGAGAGCCAGGATGGAACGCGCTGGCTATCTCCTGCGTGGTCAGCATGGCGCTGACAGGGAACCCGCCGCCGAGCGCCTTCGCGCTGGTGAGGATGTCCGGTGTTACGCCATAGTGCATATAGGCAAAGAGCTCGCCGCAGCGTCCCATCCCGCACTGCACTTCATCAAACACCAGCAGCGCCTTGTGCTCATCGCACAGGTCACGCAGCCCCTGCAGGAACTCAGGCGTAGCCGCGGTCACGCCCCCTTCACCCTGAATCGGCTCTACCACCACCGCACAGGTATGGTCATCCATCACTGCTTTGACAGCATGCAGATCGTTAAACGGCACATGAATAATATCGGCTGGTTTTGGGCCAAAGCCGTCGGAGTATTTTGGCTGCCCCCCTACGGTGACGGTGAACAGTGAGCGGCCATGAAACGCGTTGTGAAAAGCGATGATTTTGGTTTTGTGCGGACTATGGCGGGTAGAGGCATAAAAACGGGCCAGCTTGAAGGCGGTTTCGTTGGCTTCGGTGCCGGAGTTCATAAACACCACGCGCTCAGCAAAGGTCGCATCAATTATTTTACGCGCCAGCCGCAGCGCCGGTTCGTTGGTGAACACATTGCTGATATGCCAGAGGGTTTCACCCTGAGTTTTTAACGTCTCCACCAGTGCCGGATGGCAATGCCCCAGCGCCGTCACGGCGATACCGCCTGCAAAATCCACGTACTCTTTACCCTGCTGATCCCAGACGCGGCTGCCCTTTCCCTTGACCGGGATAAACTCGGCTGGCGCGAAGATAGGTAAAATTACGTCGTCGAAGGTTGCGCGCGTGATTGCGTCGTGCTGAGTTGCCATGTGACCCCACCCTTGTTAAATAAGAAGCAGAAGTGAAAATATAATCACGAAATATGCATAAAAAATCACTTAATGGCAACTAAAAATCGGTGCGATGCAAAAAGTTATTCAGTAGCGCATGCCCCTGTTCACTGAGGATACTTTCCGGGTGGAACTGCACCCCTTCCAGATCCCACTGGCGATGGCGAATGCCCATAATTTCCTGTGTCTCACTGAAAGCCGTGATTTCAAAGCACGCTGGCAATGTGGCGGGGTCGATGAGTAACGAGTGGTAGCGGGTTACCGTGAGCGGATTGTTAAGTCCCCGAAACACCCCCTCTCCCGTATGCGTAATGGGTGAGGTCTTGCCATGCATCACCTGCTTTGCACGGACAATGCGCGCGCCAAAGGCCTGCGCAATGGCCTGATGCCCCAGACAAACGCCAAGGACAGGTAGCACACCCGCGTAGTGGCGGATAACCTCAAGGGAAACGCCGGCTTCATCCGGCGTACAGGGACCAGGGGAGATAACGATTTTTTCGGGAGCGAGCAGCGCGATGTCCGCCAGGGTAATGTCGTCGTTACGTCTGACGTCGACCTGCGCGCCCAGCTCGCAAAAGTATTGATACAGGTTCCAGGTAAAGGAGTCGTAATTGTCGATAAGCAGGATCATGGCGGCCTCGTTACTCTGTGCCGCCCTATTCTACTCCGTTTCGCCTGCTTCGCTTACCACTTTGCCAAAGATGGCCACCAGCCCAACGAGATCGCCCATCGCGCCAGCCTGATTCGCCTCCGCCCACGCCTGTGGGTCGATTCCACGCCAGTCGAGCTGATAACCGGCGTGCAGTGCCAGCTGCTCGAAGAAGATCCGCTGCGTAATACCATTGCCAATACGGAAAGGATGTAACACATTGATTTCGCAATAATAGTGTGCCAGCCGTTCAACAAAGGCTTCCTTTTCAAGCCCCTGTAGCCAGTCCTCACTTTCCAGACTGCGCATCAGCGCATTGCCCTCTTTTTCGATGTAAGCGAAATGGCAAAAGCGGGTATCGCCCTGGTAAATATCCACTTCACGGATTTCACCCGCCCAGTCAAAGACATCCTGGTAGATGTGGCGATGGATCGCACATAAATGTGGCAAACCACGCGCCTGTGGCCCCAGTTCCAGCGTAGCGGCACGCAGTGCGGTCAGCTCCCATGCCGCCTTCTCAAGACGCTGCGCCTGGCGAATTCCCAATACATTACGCATCACGTTAATGCCAGCGTAAAGATACGGGTCGCGGTCATCACCTACTTTATCGCTCATTGCGCCCCCTTAATCTCTGCCAGTCGGGTTTCAATCTCTTCGGCCGTTAGCGTGACCAGTGGACTGTCCACCCCTTCAAGGCGTCGGCTGGCCTGAAAATTGACGTTGCGTTGCTGCTCCCAGAGTCGGGATTTTTGTCGGTCGGTGAGTTTTTTGGTCATTGCGCCTCCCTGATATCTCGTTCATTTGCCACAAGTATAAGCAGCATTTTCGCGTTACGCAGGGAGGAAGCAGCAACACGGGTCAGCATCACCCGTGTTGAAAAGGATTAAGGCAGGACTTTCGCAGAGAGGATAACCACTGGTTTAGACGGCACATTCTGGTAGGGGCCAACGTCATGGGTTGGCACCTGAGAGATTTTATCGGCGACATCCATACCCTTTACAACTTTACCAAACACCGCATAACCGAAATCACGCTGACCGTGGTCGAGGAAGGCGTTATCCGCAACGTTAAGGAAGAACTGGCTGGTCGCGCTGTCTTTATCCGCCGTGCGGGCCATAGAGATAGTGCCACGCGTGTTTCTCAGCCCATTATCGGCTTCGTTTTTAATTGGCGCGTTAGGCTGTTTCTGCTGCATTTGCTCGTTAAAGCCTCCCCCCTGAATCATAAAGCCCGGTATGACGCGGTGGAAGGTGGTGTTGTTGTAAAACCCGCTGTTGACATAATCGACAAAGTTTTTCACCGAAATGGGGGCTTTCTGTTTATCCAGCTCCAGTTCAATGTTGCCAGCGGAGGTGGTGAGCAGAACATGAGGATCGCCTTTTGCCGCGAGCGCGGAAGGGGAGATCGCCGAAAGGGCACATACAGCCGCAAAAGCCGCCAGAGTCGATTTAACCATGAGGTTTCCTTAACGAAATGCAGGTAAGAAAGCAAGTGGCTTGATTCTAAAGAGCAGTCCGCCAGCAGGCCAGCCTTTTACTTAATTTTACGCAATTGAAACAGATGTAAACTGAACTGACCACGCACCGCATGGTCATTCTGTTACCTCCTTCACTTTGCCGGGCGGCTGAACAGCACTTCTTCTCCCCCGCTGTCCATTTGTACCCAACTCTGCGGTAACTGGGTAGTAGCAATAATTCTGCCCTGACGAATAGACCAGCGTACCGGTGACTGGCAGCGTACCGCATCAAAACCACTGCTCACCGGCAGAATAATCAAATTGGCCGGGTTGCCAGTGGCTATGCCGTACTCTTTCACGCCGAAGGTACGGGCGCTGTGGTGGGTGATAAGGTTCAGCCCGGCATCAATTTGCTGGTAGCCCATCAGCTGGCAGACGTGAAGCCCCATATGCAGCACCTGCAGCATATTGCCGGTGCCGAGCGGGTACCAGGGATCAAACACATCATCGTGACCGAAACAGACGTTGATCCCGGCCTCAAGCAACTCCTTCACGCGCGTCACGCCACGGCGTTTAGGATAGTCATCAAAGCGCCCCTGCAGGTGGATATTGACCAGAGGGTTAGCAACAATGTTAATGCCGGAGAGTTTGAGAAGGCGGAACAGACGAGACGTATAGGCGCCGCTGTAGGAGTGCATGGCCGTGGTATGGCTGGCAGTGACGCGCTCGCCCATCGCCATTTTCAGCGCCAGGGCTGCCACGGTTTCCACAAAGCGCGACTGCTCATCGTCAATTTCATCGCAGTGGATGTCCAGCGGACGATCGTATTTCTTTGCCAGTTCAAAGGCGATGTGTAGCGACTCAATGCCGTACTCGCGGGTAAACTCAAAATGCGGGATGGCACCCACTACATCTGCTCCCAGTACCAGGGCTTCTTCCAGTAAGGCTGCACCATTGGGGTAAGAGAGTATTCCCTCCTGGGGGAAGGCGACTATCTGCAGCGTTATCCAGGGCGCCACCTCCTGTCTGACCTCCAGCATCGCTTTCAGCGCGGTCAGACTGGGATCGGAGACATCCACATGGGTGCGCACATACTGGATACCGTTCGCCATCTGCCACTTCAGGGTTTGCCACGCGCGCTGCTTAACATCTTCATGCGTCAGCAGTGCCTTGCGTTCGGCCCAGCGTTCAATACCTTCAAACAGCGTACCCGACTGGTTCCAGGCGGGCTCACCGGCCGTCTGGGTGGTATCGAGGTGGATATGCGGTTCAATGAACGGCGGTAGTGCAAGGCCACCACGCGCATTTAACACTTCATAGCTTTCGTTCTGTACCGCCCCCATCGGCGAGATGTCACCGAAGCGACCCTTCTCAATGGCTATCTGCCATAACCCTTCTCGTCCCGGCAGATGAACGTTCTGGACCAACCAAAGCGGTGCTGCTGACATACCTCTACCCCCTGGGGTTAAGACTGAAACGATGTTTCAGGCAATTGCCATAAATCCACGTTCTTTTTTGTACACAATTTCCGCAAATCTGAAAAGCCTGACAGATCCGGCACTTAGAAAAACCATGAAAAATCAAACATCTACCCATTAAGTGGTAGGTGAAGGTGTAATTGATGTACATCAATAACTACCCCTGCTGAATCGTTAAGGTAGGCAGTAATAGAAAAGAAATCGAGGCAAAAATGAGCAAACTCAAACTCGCTATAATCGGTAACGGCATGGTCGGCCACCGTTTTGTTGAGGATCTTCTCGACAAAGCCGACGCCAGTCAGTTCGATATTACCGTTTTTTGTGAAGAACCCCGTAAAGCCTACGATCGCGTTCACCTGTCTTCCTACTTTTCGCACCACACTGCGGAAGAACTGTCGCTGGTACGTGATGGGTTTTATGAAAAACATGGCGTTAACGTCCTGGTGGGCGAACGTGCCATCACCATTAACCGTCAGGAGAAAGTGATCCACTCCAGCGCCGGTCGTACTGTCTACTATGACAAACTGATTATGGCGACAGGTTCTTACCCGTGGATCCCACCGATCAAGGGTTCCGAAACCCAGGACTGTTTTGTTTACCGCACCATCGAAGATCTGAATGCCATCGAGTCCTGCGCACGTCGCAGCAAACGCGGCGCAGTGGTCGGCGGTGGTCTGCTCGGCCTTGAAGCGGCTGGCGCACTGAAAAACCTGGGCGTAGAAACCCACGTTATCGAATTTGCCCCTATGCTGATGGCGGAACAGCTCGATCAGATGGGTGGCGAACAGCTCAAACGTAAGATCGAAAGCATGGGCGTGCGCGTGCACACCAGCAAAAACACCAAAGAGATCGTTCAGGAAGGGACGAGCGCACGCAAAACCATGCGCTTTGCTGACGGCTCTGACCTTGAAGTTGACTTTATCGTCTTCTCGACCGGTATTCGCCCACGCGACAAACTGGCTACCCAGTGTGGTCTTGAGGTGGCTCAGCGTGGCGGCATCAAAATTAACGATACCTGCCAGACCTCTGACCCGGATATCTACGCCATTGGCGAGTGCGCCAGCTGGGATAATCACGTCTATGGCCTGGTGGCTCCTGGCTACAAAATGGCGCAGGTTGCTGTTGACCATATCCTGGGTAACGCGAACGCCTTCGCCGGCGCAGACATGAGCGCCAAGCTGAAACTGCTGGGCGTGGACGTCGGCGGCATTGGCGATGCGCACGGTCGCACACCTGGTGCTCGCAGTTATGTTTACCTCGATGAAAGCAAAGAGGTCTACAAACGTCTTATCGTCAGCCCGGATAACAAAACCCTGCTCGGTGCCGTGCTGGTGGGTGATACCAGCGACTTCGGTAACCTGCTGCAGCTGGTGCTGAACGCCATTGAACTGCCGGAAAACCCGGACTCGCTGATCCTGCCGGCGCATGCCGGTAGCGGCAAACCGTCCATCGGTGTGGACAAACTGCCGGACAGCGCGCAAATCTGCTCCTGCTTCGACGTTACCAAAGGCATGCTGGTTGCGGCCATCAATAAAGGCTGTCACACCGTTGCGGCGCTGAAAGCCGAAACTAAAGCCGGTACTGGCTGCGGCGGTTGTATCCCGCTGGTCACTCAGGTGCTGAATGCGGAACTGGCAAAACAGGGCATTGAAGTCACCAACAACCTGTGTGAACACTTCGCCTACTCCCGTCAGGAGCTCTACCACCTGATTCGCGTGGAAGGCATTAAGTCCTTCGACGAATTACTGGCAAAATACGGTAAAGGCTACGGTTGTGAGGTCTGTAAACCGACCGTGGGTTCGCTGCTGGCCTCCTGCTGGAACGACTATGTTCTGAAACCCGAACACACGCCGCTGCAGGATACCAACGACAACTTCCTGGCAAACATCCAGAAAGACGGGACCTATTCCGTTATCCCACGTTCTGCGGGTGGCGAAATTACCCCGGAAGGGTTGATGGAAGTGGGCCGTATTGCCCGCGAATTTAACCTTTATACCAAAATCACCGGTTCTCAGCGTATCGGCCTGTTCGGTGCGCAGAAAGATGACCTGCCGGAAATCTGGCGTCAGCTGATTAACGCGGGCTTCGAAACCGGCCACGCCTACGCTAAAGCGCTGCGCATGGCGAAAACCTGCGTCGGCAGCACCTGGTGCCGCTACGGTGTAGGCGACAGCGTGGGCTTTGGCGTCGAGCTGGAAAACCGCTACAAAGGCATTCGTACCCCGCACAAAATGAAGTTTGGGGTCTCCGGCTGTACCCGTGAATGTGCGGAAGCGCAGGGTAAGGACGTGGGCATCATCGCTACGGAAAAAGGCTGGAACCTGTATGTGTGCGGTAACGGCGGTATGAAACCGCGTCACGCGGATCTGCTGGCAGCAGACCTGGACCGTGAAACCCTGCTCAACTACCTTGACCGCTTTATGATGTTCTACATCCGTACCGCAGACAAACTGACTCGTACCGCCTCCTGGCTGGATAACCTGGAAGGCGGCATCGATTACCTGAAAAGCGTCATCATCGACAACAAACTGGGTCTCAACGATCAGCTTGAAGCCGAAATGGCCCGTCTGCGCAACGCGGTTATCTGCGAGTGGACGGAGACTGTGAACAATCCGCAGGCGCAGGTTCGCTTCAGACACTTTATCAACAGCGACAAACGCGACCCGGCGGTGCAGGTGGTGCCAGAGCGTGAACAACATCGTCCGGCCACCCCGTATGAACGTATTCCGGTTATGTTAGTGGAGGAAACCGTATGAGCCAGTGGAACACTATCTGCAAAATCGACGATATCGTCCCGGCAACAGGCGTCTGTGCGCTGCTGAATGACCAGCAGGTGGCCATTTTCCGCCCTCGTCATGACGACCAGGTTTTTGCCATCAGCAACATTGACCCGTTCTTCCAGGCGAGCGTGCTTTCTCGTGGTCTGATTGGCGAGCACAACGGTGACTTGTGGGTCGCCAGCCCGCTGAAAAAACAGCGTTTCCGCTTACGTGACGGGCTCTGTATGGAAGATGAAAGCCGTTCTGTAGCCCATTTCGATGCCCGCGTGAAAGACGGCGTCGTGCAACTTAAAGCGTAATTTTTAGTGGGGGCGCAATGCCCCCGCTTTTTAACATTTTCTTTTTTAACTTTGGGTAATCAACACTATGTTTACAGACACTATTAATAAGTGTGCGGCTAACGCTGCGCGCATTGCACGACTCTCAGCCAATAATCCGCTCTCTTTCTGGATAAGCTCTGCCATGGCGGGGGCTTATGTGGGCTTAGGGATTATTTTAATTTTCACCCTTGGAAACCTGCTCGATCCGTCCGTGCGCCCGCTGGTCATGGGAGCCACTTTCGGCATCGCCTTAACCCTGGTCATTATCGCCGGCTCTGAACTCTTTACCGGTCATACCATGTTCCTGACGCTCGGTGTGAAAGCGGGCACTATCAGCCAGGGCCAGATGTGGACCATCCTGCCACAAACCTGGCTGGGCAATCTGCTGGGTTCAGTTCTGGTTGCGCTGCTTTACAACTGGGGTGGTGGCAGCCTGCTGCCGCTGGATACCAGTCTTGTCCATACCGCTGCGCTGGCCAAAACCAGTGCTCCGGCCGGGGTGCTGTTCTTTAAAGGGGCGCTGTGTAACTGGCTGGTATGCCTCGCTATCTGGATGGCCATTCGTACTGAAGGCGCGGCCAAATTCCTCGCAATCTGGTGGTGTCTGCTGGCATTTATCGCTTCCGGCTATGAGCACTCCGTTGCCAATATGACCCTGTTCGCCCTCTCCTGGTTTGGTCATCACAGCGACGCTTATACCCTCTCCGGTATTGGTCATAACCTGTTGTGGGTCACACTCGGGAATACTTTCTCCGGCGCCGTGTTTATGGGTCTGGGTTACTGGTATGCTACGCCAAAAGCCGAACGCCCTTCCGTAGAGAAGGCAGCGAAGAGCCAACCAATTACAACCAACTAATAAAGACACCAGTAATCGGGTTGCAGCCAATAAAACTGCGGCCCGAAAAATGACGTGTATTTGAGGTGATGTCGTGGACCATTTACCCATTTTTTGTCAACTACGCGAACGCGATTGCCTGTTGGTCGGCGGTGGCGATGTCGCAGAACGTAAAGCCCGACTTTTGATGGATGCTGGTGCACGACTTACCGTGAACTCACGCGCCTTCGTTCCGCAGTTCCATGTCTGGGCGAAGGAAGGCATGCTAAGGCTGGTGGAAGGCGATTTCGATGAAAGTCTGCTCGATCCATGCTGGCTGGTCATTGCCGCAACGGATGACGAAGCGGTTAACCAGCACGTCAGCGATGCGGCTGAATCCCGTCGTATCTTTTGTAACGTGGTCGATGCGCCGAAGCAGGCAAGCTTCATCATGCCCTCAATTATTGATCGCTCCCCTTTGATGGTCGCGGTCTCCTCGGGCGGCACCTCGCCTGTCCTGGCCCGCCTGCTGCGCGAAAAGCTGGAATCGATTCTTCCGCAACACCTGGGGCACGTTGCCCGCTACGCCGGTAAACTGCGCCGGCGCGTGAAAACGCATTTTGCCAGCGTCCCTGAACGTCGTCGTTTCTGGGAAAAGCTGTTTGTTAATGACCGCCTTGCGCAGTCACTGGCGAACCAGGACAGCGTTGCCGTTGAAGCCATTACCGAACAATTGATTGCCGAGCCACTGGATAATCGTGGGGAAGTGGTGCTGGTGGGAGCCGGTCCTGGCGATCCGGGTCTGCTGACGCTCAAAGGTTTGCAGCAGATCCAGCAGGCTGATGTGGTGGTCTATGACCGCCTGGTCTCCGATGAAATCATGAATCTGGTGCGCCGGGACGCGGATCGCGTCTTTGTTGGCAAACGTGCCGGATACCACTGCGTTCCCCAGGAAGAGATAAACCAGATCCTGCTGCACGAAGCGCAACAGGGCAGACGCGTGGTGCGCCTCAAGGGCGGTGATCCGTTTATTTTCGGTCGCGGTGGTGAAGAGCTGGAAACCCTCTGTCATGCGGGAATTCCCTTCTCGGTGGTCCCCGGTATCACTGCCGCCTCCGGCTGCTCCGCCTATTCGGGTATCCCTCTTACCCATCGCGATTATGCGCAGAGCGTGCGGCTGGTAACGGGTCATCTGAAAACCGGTGGCGAGCTGGACTGGGCGAATCTGGCCGCAGAGAAACAGACGCTAGTGTTCTATATGGGCCTGAATCAGGCAGCCACCATTCAGGAAAAACTGATTGAGCACGGTATGCAGGTCGATATGCCGGTGGCGCTGGTGGAAAACGGGACGTCCGTGAAACAGCGCGTGGTGAGCGGCGCGTTGACGCAGCTCGGAGAACTGGCGCAACAGGTGGAGAGCCCGGCGCTGATTATTGTCGGTCGGGTAGTCGGCCTTCGCGACAAGCTTAAGTGGTTCTGACCCATCCAGATAAAGGATCGCCCCGGCGGTCCTTTTTTATATCTATTAATCAGTAAGTTAATAAAAACACTCTGCCAGCCCGCCCTCCAGCTGCTGATTTTGTGATCTCTCTCCACAATACAATTCATCATGTGTTGTTATATTGATTATGTGTCGTCATATAGCAAAGCATCGTTTTACCTCCTGATGGCTACGGCGACCTTTTGACCCTACAACACATTCTAAAAAAGGTATTGATATGGAAAGCCAGGAACTCCAACGCAAGCTGGGCTTTTGGGCCGTGCTTGCTATCGCTGTCGGAACCACCGTCGGCTCCGGTATTTTCGTTTCAGTAGGTGAAGTTGCAAAGGCGGCGGGCACCCCGTGGTTAACCGTGCTGGCGTTCATTGTGGGTGGGCTGATTGTCATTCCGCAGATGTGCGTGTATGCGGAGCTGTCCACGGCCTACCCCGAAAACGGTGCGGATTATGTCTATTTAAAAAATGCCGGCAGTCGCCCGCTGGCATTTTTGTCCGGCTGGGCCAGCTTCTGGGCGAATGATGCTCCTTCACTGTCCATTATGGCGCTGGCGGTTGTCAGCAACCTCGGCTTCCTGATGCCGCTCGACCCGCTGACCGGCAAGCTGGTGGCAACCGCGCTCATCATTATGTTTATGCTGTTGCACCTGCGTTCCGTTGAGGGCGGTGCCGCGTTTCAGACCCTGATTACCATCGCCAAGATCATTCCGTTTACCATTGTTATCGGCATCGGCATTTTCTGGTTCAAAACAGACAATTTCACGGCCCCGTCCGGCGCCGCGACCGTGACTGCCGCCTCCGGCATCATGGCGCTGCTGGCAGGTGTCTCAGCAACCAGTTGGTCTTATACCGGCATGGCGTCAATTTGCTATATGACCGGCGAAATCAAAGACCCTGGCAAGACCATGCCGCGCGCCCTGATTGGCTCCTGCTTACTGGTACTGGTGCTCTATTCGCTGCTGGCGCTTGTTATCTCCGGTCTGATGCCGTTTGAGAAACTGGCCGCCTCGGGAACCCCCATCTCTGATGCACTGACTTATATCCCTGCGCTGGGCAGTATGGCGGGCATCTTTGTAGCGGTCACCGCGATGATCGTCATCCTGGGCTCCCTTTCAAGCTGCGTGATGTACCAGCCGCGTCTGGAGTACGCGATGGCGAAAGATAAGCTCTTTTTCAAATGCTTCGCCCACGTCCATCCCAAATACAACACCCCGGATGTCTCAATTGTTCTCCAGTGCGCGCTCGGGATCTTCTTTATCTTTGTTTCCGACCTGACCAGCCTGCTCGGCTACTTCACGCTGGTAATGTGCTTTAAAAATACCCTCACCTTCGGCTCAATCATCTGGTGTCGCAAACGCGACGACTACAAACCGCTCTGGCGGACACCCATGTTTGGCCTGATGACGTTCCTTGCCATCTGCTCAAGCCTGATCCTTGTCGCCTCCACTTTTGTCTGGGCGCCCATTCCTGGTCTGGTCTGCGCCCTGATTGTTATCGCCACCGGCTTGCCCGCCTACGCCTTCTGGGAAAGGCGCAATCGTCGTCTGGCCGCACTTTCGTAAACCCATCTGGAGAAACGTTACATGTTGAATATTGATAAAAGCACCGTGGACTTCCTGGTCACTGAAAATATGGTGGCAGAAGTAGAGAAAGTTCTGCAGCAGGACGTTCCTCGCGTTCATGGCATTGTCGATGAGATGATCCGTCGTGATATCGACCGAATCTACTTCGTTGCCTGCGGATCGCCGCTAAATGCGGCGCAAACGGCGAAGCACCTTGCAGATCGTTTTTCAGATCTTCAGGTTTATGCTCTCTCCGGCTGGGAGTTCTGCGATAACACGCCGTACCGTCTGGATAGCCGCTGTGCCGTGATCGGCGTGTCGGATTACGGCAAAACCGAAGAGGTCATTAAAGCGCTGGAACTGGGCCGGGCCTGTGGCGCACTCACCGCTGCTTTCACCAAAAAAGCGGATAGCCCTATCACCGAGCCGGTGGAGTATGTGGTGGATTACCAGGCCGACTGCATCTGGGAAATTCACTTGCTGCTCTGCTATAGCGTGGTGCTGGAGATGATTACCCGCCGCGCACCGCACGCCGAAATCGGCAAGATCAAAACCGACCTGCAAAAACTGCCCCAGGCGCTGGGCCATTTGGTGCGCAACTGGGAAGAGAAAGGCCGTCAGTTGGGTGAGCAGGCAAGCGCATGGCCGATGATCTACACCGTGTCTGCCGGGCCGCTGCGTCCATTGGGCTACAAAGAGGGGATTGTCACCCTGATGGAGTTTACCTGGACCCACGGTTCAGTCATCGAGAGCGGCGAATTCCGTCATGGTCCGCTCGAAGTCGTTGAACCCGGCGTTCCCTTCCTCTTCCTGCTGGGTAACGACGAAAGTCGCCACACCACCGAACGCGCCATTCGCTTCGTGAAAGCGCGTACCGATAACGTCATCGTCATTGATTACGCCGACATTGCCCGGGGGCTGCACCCGTGGCTGGCGCCGTTCCTGATGTTCGTGCCTATGGAGTGGCTCTGCTACTACCTGTCCATCTACAAAGATCACAACCCGGATGAACGCCGCTATTACGGCGGTCTGGTTGAATATTGATTTTATCTGGCCGGTCCGTCAGAGACCGGCTTTCTTTAAAAGGAGAACAGCAATGAAAACAGGCATGTTTACCTGCGGTCACCAGCGTTTACCGATTGAAGACGCCTTTCGCGACGCGCATGAACTGGGCTATGACGGTATTGAGCTGTGGGGCGGGCGTCCGCACGCCTTCGCACCCGATCTGAAAGCGGGCGGGATTAAGCACATCAAAGCCCTCGCCCGAACTTATGATTTACCGATCATTGGCTATACCCCGGAAACCAACGGCTATCCGTGGAACATGATGCTGGGTGACGAGAGGATGCGCCGCGAGAGTCTCGACATGATTAAACTGGCAATGGACATGGCCAAAGAGATGAACGCAGGCTTTACGCTCATTTCTGCCGCGCACGCAGGGTATCTGACGACACCGGATATTATCTGGCAGCGCCTCGCCGATAATCTGCGCGAGCTGTGCGACTATGCGCAGGAGATTGATATGGATTTGGTGCTTGAACCGCTTACGCCGTATGAATCAAACGTGGTCTGCAACGCCAATGACGTACTGCGCGCCTTCTCCCTTGTTCCGTCACCCCATCTGTACAGCATGATAGATATCTGCGCCCCCTGGGTGCAGGGCGAGCCGGTCATGAGCTATTTCACCAAGCTTGGCGATAAGCTCCGCCACCTGCATATCGTCGACAGCGATGGGGCAAGCGATAGCCACTACATTCCTGGGGAAGGAAAGATGCCGCTAACGGAGCTGATGCGCGATGTTATTGCCAGCGGCTACAAAGGTTATTGCACGATAGAGCTGGTGACTATGTACATGAATGAGCCGCGGCTGTTCGCCCGCCAGGCGCTGGAACGCTTTCGCGCCTTACTACCGGAGGCCGTCGCATGAAAAGGCTGGTAACCCTCGGCGATAACTGCGTCGATATCTATCCTCACCTGGGCAAAGCGTTTTCCGGCGGCAATGCGGTAAACGTAGCGGTTTACAGCACCCGCTACGGTATGCAACCCGGCTGTATTACCTGGGTAGGGGAAGATGAGTACGGGCGGATGCTGAAAGCGGATTTGGTCAGAACAGGTATCGACACCAGCCACGTGCACGTCAAATGCGGCATCACGGCACAAACGCAGGTGGAGATGAAAGGTAACGATCGGGTGCTTGGTGATTACACTGAAGGCGTCATGGCAGATTTTACGCTGGAAGAGAGCGATTTTGCCTGGCTTGATAGCTTTGACATCGTGCACTCCGCTATCTGGGGACATGCGGAGATGGCCTTTCCCCGTCTGCACGCCGCAGGTAAGCTCACCGCCTTCGATTTCGCCGATAAATGGGACAGCCCGCTCTGGCAGACGCTTTTACCCCATCTGGACGTTGTTTTCGCCTCGGCGCAGCAGGAAGACGCGGCATTACGGGAAAGGATGCAGGAGAGTGTGGCGCGGGGTGCCGGCACGATGATTGTGACGTTGGGTGAAAACGGCAGCATTGCCTGGGATGGCAGGCAGTTCTGGCGTCAGGCTGCTCTTGCGGTAAACGTGGTCGATACCATGGGAGCAGGCGATTCGTATATTGCAGGCTTCCTGTGTGCCGTCGCCAGCGACCGCACGCTTGTAGAGTGCATGGCGCAGGGAACGCAGAGTGCGGCACGCACCATTCAATACCACGGCGCATGGTAGTTAAACGCAGGCATGAGTGATGGCAACTTCATGCCTGCGCGCTATGACTGGCTGATAAACAACCCTATAATCGCTCTATTCTCTTCTTATCAGGGTTGAGTCATGCCAGCTTTGGATCGCTATTCTCATCAATTACTCTATGCCACGGTACGCCAGCGTTTACTGGATGATATTGCGCAGGGCATCTACAAAGCCGGGCAGCAGATCCCGACCGAAACCGAACTGTGTACGCTTTATAATGTAAGCCGGATCACGATACGTAAAGCCATCAGCGATCTGGTGTCGGATGGGGTGCTGATTCGCTGGCAGGGTAAAGGCACCTTCGTACAGAGCCAAAAGGTGGAGAACGCGCTCCTGACCGTGAGTGGTTTTACAGACTTTGGGGTATCGCAAGGCAAACCGACCAAAGAGAAAGTGATTGAGCAGGCCCGGATAAACGCAGCGCCCTTTTGCGAGAAGCTCAACATCCCCGGAAACGGCGAGGTCTTCCACTTAAGCCGGGTAATGTATCTCGACAAAGAGCCTTTGTTTATCGACAGCTCCTGGATCCCACTGTCACGCTACCCGGCATTTGATGAGAATTACCGTGAAGGCATCTCGACCTACCAGATCTTTCAAAAACATTACGACACCCAGGTTATCAGCGATAACAAAACGATCGACATCTTTGCAGCGACCCGTACTCAGGCCAAATGGCTAAAATGCGAACTCGGGGAGCCGCTGTTTCGCATCAGTAAAATCGCGTTTGATCAGAATGATAAACCGGTACACGTGTCGGAACTGTTTTGTCGCGCTAACCGCGTTACGCTCACCATTGATAACCATCGACATTAAGCTGCGCCGATAAGACGAAAAAAGAGGGCCGTAGCCCTCTTCATCATGTCGATGTCGCGATTACGGCTTGCCGACAAACCCGATGGCGTCATAAACGGCTTTTAAGGTCCGGGAGGCATGGGCGCTGGCTTTCTCTGCACCCTCTTTCATGATCTTCTGCAGGAAAGCTTCATCGTTACGGTAACGATGGTAGCGCTCCTGAAGCTCAGTCAGCATGCCGGAAACGGCATCCGCCACTTCCCCTTTCAGATGACCATACATCTTGCCTTCAAAGTGCTGTTCCAGCTCAGGAATGCTCTGGCCCGTCACACCGGAGAGAATATCAAGCAGGTTAGAGACCCCCGCTTTCTCTTTGACGTCATAACGGACAACGGGTGGCTCATCGCCATCGGTCATCGCGCGTTTGATTTTCTTAACGACCGATTTCGGATCTTCCAGCAGGCCTATCACGTTATTACGGTTATCGTCAGACTTGGACATCTTTTTGGTCGGTTCCAGCAGGGACATCACGCGGGCACCGGATTTAGGGATGAAGGGTTCCGGCACTTTAAAGACGTCACCGTAAATCGCATTGAAACGCTGCGCGATATCGCGGCTCAGCTCAAGATGCTGTTTCTGATCTTCACCCACCGGCACCAGGTTGGTCTGGTACAACAAAATGTCCGCCGCCATCAGCACCGGGTAGTCAAACAGACCGGCGTTAATGTTTTCGGAGTAGCGTGCTGATTTGTCTTTGAACTGCGTCATGCGGCTCAGTTCGCCGAAATAGGTGTAACAGTTCAGCGCCCAGCCGAGCTGCGCATGTTCTGGCGCATGGGACTGAACAAAGATGGTGCTTTTCTCAGGATCGATACCACAGGCCAGATAGAGCGCCAGGGTGTCCAGGGTGGCTTTACGCAACTTCTCAGGGTCCTGACGCGCAGTGATGGCATGCAGATCGACGATGCAATAGATGCAGTGGTAATCATCCTGCATGTTTACCCACTGTCGCAGCGCACCCATGTAGTTACCAATGGTCAATTCACCTGAGGGCTGTGCGCCACTAAATACGATGGGCTTAGTCATGTTTCACGTCCTGATTTTCACTGTGCGAAAGCCCGAGAGCGGGCAGTAATTCGTTAAAGCGGTCGTATACATAGTCCGGCTCGCTTAACGTAATAGCTTCGCCGTAATTGTAACCATAAGTCAGCCCCACGGAGCAACATCCTGCCGCCTGAGCTGCCTGAATATCGTTACGGGAATCCCCAACAAACAGTAGCTGGTCAGGCGTCAGACCCAGCTTTTCTGCCACCAACAGCAACGGCTCCGGATGGGGCTTTTTGTTCTTCACGTCATCACCGCCGATGACGTGGCTGAAATAGTGGGCAATGCCGAGTGCTTCGAGCAAAGGCGCGACAAACGGTGTGGGCTTATTGGTTACCAGCGCCAGCGGCAAACCTTGCGCATAGAGAACCTCGAGCGTTTCGGCCACATCCGGGAACAGGAAGCTCCCCGCTTCAACCGACTCAGCGTAGTAGCGGTCAAACAGCTTACGCAGCATGAAAGCCTGCTCGTCTTCTGGAATATCCGCCGCGTTAACCGCTGGTTTACCCGATGCGGCACGCTGCGCATTGCGCTCCTGTAATGACCAGGCCAGTGCGCGCGACATCAGCACATCGGCGCCGTTACCAATCCAGGTAATGACCCGCTCCTCACCCGCCTGTGGCAGTTCGAGTGCATACAGCGCGTTATCGACTGCTGCGGTTAAACCCGGTGCGCTGTCAACCAGCGTCCCGTCGAGGTCAAAGGCTACCCCGCGAATTGCCTGCAATTTATCCATGACTTACCTTTGCCAGTTCACTGCGCATCTCATCAATCACTTTCTTGTAGTCCGGCTGACCAAAAACTGCAGAGCCAGCAACAAACATATCCGCACCAGCAGCAGCGATTTCACGGATATTACTCGCCTTCACCCCCCCATCTACTTCAAGACGGATGTCAAACCCTGAGGCGTCAATACGGCGACGCACTTCACGCAGTTTATCCAGCGTATGCGGAATGAAGGACTGCCCACCGAAACCGGGGTTCACGGACATCAGCAAAATGACGTCCAGCTTATCCATGACATAATCCAGATAACTCAGCGGCGTGGCCGGGTTAAAGACCAGTCCTGCTTTGCAGCCATGTTCTTTAATGAGCTGCAGGGTGCGGTCAACGTGTTCTGATGCTTCCGGGTGAAAGGTGATAATGCTTGCGCCCGCATCAGCAAAATCCGGGACCAGACGATCAACGGGTTTCACCATCAGGTGCACATCAATAGGTGCGGTGATGCCGTAGTTACGCAGTGCTTTCAGAACCATCGGCCCGATAGTCAGATTGGGCACGTAATGGTTATCCATCACATCAAAATGCACCACATCTCCACCAGCAGCCAGCGCATTGGCCGTGTCCTCTCCCAGACGAGCAAAGTCAGCCGAGAGAATCGAAGGGGCAATCAAATACTGTGTCATCCGCATCTCCTTGAGAAGAAAATAAAGTCATTTTACCGGCTAAGGTGAACGCGTAACGACGGCGATTAAACAGGGCTACACGGTCGTCGGGCGATACAGCGCCAGTAATTCATCCACCTTTTTGCGTGTACCACCGTTGCTGCTGATGCTGCGCCGCACTTTCACCACATGCAGTTTTGCCTGACTGTACCATTCACGGGTGAGCGCCGTGTCATGGTTGGAAATCAAAACCGGAATTCGATTACTTACCAGGCTCTCAGCAATGGAGGCCAGATGGGCCTGCTGTTCAAGGGTAAAACTGTTGGTGTGATAAGCCGTGAAGTTCGCCGTCGCAGAAAGGGGGGCGTACGGCGGATCGCAATACACCACGGAACTGGCATCCGCACGCGCCATGCTGTCAGCGTAAGATTCGCAGTAGAAAAAGGCATTCTGCGCTTTTTGCGCAAAATGATACAACTCTGCTTCCGGGAAGTAGGGCTTTTTGTAACGACCAAAAGGTACGTTAAATTCGCCACGCAAATTGTAGCGACATAAACCGTTGTAACCGTGGCGGTTGAGATACAAAAATAACGCCGCACGACGGAGCGGGTCGCGGCTCTGATTAAACTCGCTGCGAAGCTGGTAGTAGATTTCCGATTGATTGTTATCGGGCGTAAAAAGCGCCCTTGCGGCGTCCACATAACCGTCAACATTTTCTTTGACGATATTGTAAAGGCTAATCAGATCGCTGTTGATATCCGCAAGGATATAACGGGAATATGAAGTATTGAGGAAAACAGAACCCGCACCGACAAAGGGTTCAATAAGACAATCGCCCGAGGGCAGATGTCGTTCAATATCGGTAAGCAGGGGGTACTTCCCCCCTGCCCATTTCAGAAAAGCGCGATTTTTTTTCATGCTGGATGATTGATTACACTCTCTCCGGCTGTGGAGACAGCTCCGACAGCATCCTGCGCTTTAAACATTACTTAAGATCGGCCTGCACCTGGTGCAGCGGCTTCGCCCACGGATTTTTCGCCTGTACATCTGATGGCAGAGTTGCCACTGCGCGCTTGGCGTCTTCTTTTGAGGCATAAACGCCACTTACCAGCACATACCAGGGCTGACCGTTACGGGTCGTCTGATAAACCACAAAGTTTTTCAGATTTTCTTTCTTCGCCCAGGCATTCAGATTGGTGGAATTAGACGAGCTGCTCAGCTGCAAAGTGTAGTGGCTGCCCGGTGCCGACTTCAGCGAACCGACATTGCCGGTCGCGCCCGCGCCTGCCGAAGGTGCTGCAGCCGTTGCTGTTGGCGCAGCCGTAGACGCTGGCGCTTTCGGAGCGGCGGTAGAAACAGGGGCTTTCGGAGCAGCAGTTGACGCAGGTGGCGTTTTAACGGGTGCAGCCGCTACGCTTTCAGTGCGTTTAGGTTGTTGAGCAGCCGGAGGCGTAACCGTCTTAGGCTCAGCTTTCGCAACGGGTTGCTTAACCTGGGGTTTAGGCTCAATAACCATCTGCTTACGTTCAGGACGCGCGCTGCTGCTATTATTTTCAGCCGTGGCGTGTGCTGCATTGCTGTTACCACCGCGTACCGGTGCAACGGTTGCAGGTTCAGTGGGCAGGGTACTGTTCGCCACCGCATTATTGAGCTGCGCCTGATCCTGCGGTGAAGATAATGCGCTGTTTAAATCACCCTGCACTTCAAGACGCTGCTGACCTTCCGGTGTTGCAGAAGCCTGGCTTTGTGACGGGGTGGAGGAGATGGGCGGCAGGGAGACATCGCGTGACGTATTCGCGTTAGCCGCAGTGTCCTGAGCCGGGGTATTACCTGGTGCCGGTTGCGCACCGTTCGCCTGATCAGCAGCGGCATTCGTGCCATTGCCGGAGAGATCGATATTTTTTTCCGTTGATGCGGAGTCACCAGCTGCAGGGGTGGACGGTGCCTTAAGGGAAGAACCGATTCCCACAATGAGCAGCAGGAGCACCAGAATACCCACGCCCATCATCACATACTGGCGTGAAGCAGGCTTCGCGGCTACGGCTTTTTTACGCTTGCGCGGACGGCGTTCTGCACGCTCCTCGTCAAGTGACTCTTCTTCCGCTTCGTAATCTTCTTCGTACTCCTCGCGCTCATCACGCGCTTTACGTGCACGTGAAGGACGACGATCGTCTGCATCGACATCAACATCATCAAAGTTGATCTGCGGATCATCGATACGTTCAGAAGATTGACGAGAACGACCAGTACGACGATCGCTTGGATCGGGTTTCAGATCGTCTTCTGGTTTGAATTCATCCATTTAACACCCCACTCAAAGGCTTATGCCAACCACCTGTGCATAAAGCCCGACTTTAAAAGCCGCGCATGCGCAGCAAACCTTTCTAGTTGTTACGCCTGCTGGCAATCAGCAATAGCGCTAAGTACGACCTCTTGTGACACTCCGCCACGAACTTCACTCTTCCCTATTGCCAGCGGGAGCACTAAACGTAGCTCACCTGCCAACACTTTTTTATCACGCAGCATATGGGGAATGTATGCCTGAGCAGACATCTCCTGCGGCCCACATACCGGTAGCCCGGCACGTTGAAGCAGCGTAATGATGCGTTGCGTGTCTTCAGGGTTAAACTGACCCAAACGTTCAGACGCGCGTGCGGCCATCACCATACCCGCAGCGACGGCTTCGCCATGCAGCCAGTTGCCGTAACCCATTTCGGCTTCTATTGCGTGACCAAAGGTATGTCCCAGATTGAGTAAAGCACGTAAGCCTGTTTCCCGCTCGTCAGCTGCCACAACTTCGGCTTTTAGCTCACAACAACGGCGAATACAGTAAGCCATCGCCTTACCATCCAGGCGCAGCAATGCATCAAGATTGTCTTCCAGCCAGTCGAAAAAGGCGCCATCAAGAATGATGCCGTATTTAATGACCTCAGCCAGACCAGACGACAATTCACGTGCCGGCAGTGTTGAAAGGCAGTCGAGATCCACCACGACCGAAGCCGGCTGGTAAAACGCGCCAATCATATTTTTGCCAAGAGGGTGGTTAACCGCTGTTTTCCCGCCAACGGAAGAATCCACCTGGGAAAGCAACGTAGTAGGAACCTGGATAAAACGAACGCCACGCTGATAGCTTGCTGCCGCAAAGCCGGTAAGATCGCCAATGACGCCTCCCCCCAGCGCAACAAGCGTGGTGTCACGACCATGGGGTTTTTGCAATAGCGCCGTAAAAACAGTGTCAAGCACCGTCAGGCTTTTGTACTGCTCGCCATCCGGTAATATCACACTGTCAACATTGACCCCTGCGCTTTCCAGCACCTGACGGACTTTATCAAGATAGAGCGGTGCCAGTGTCTCGTTGGTAACCAGCATTACCTGGTCACCAGACTTCAGGGGCAGGAAGGAAGCTGGATCGTTGAACAAACCAGCCGCGATGGTAATAGGGTAACTACGTTCCCCAAGAGTGACGGTAATCCTCTCCATGACGCGACATCCACCTTAATTGCTTAAACCCGCAGGCCTGTGAGTTGAGCCAGAATTAGTTGCTTTCCAGCATATGGATAATCTGGTTTGCGACCACTTTCGCGCTCTGGTCATCAGTGCGAATGGTAACGTCAGCAATCTCTTCATAAAGAGGATTACGTTCATCAGCCAGCGCCACCAGCACTTCACGCGGCGGCGTTTCCACCTGCAGAAGTGGACGTTTTTTGTCACGTTGAGTACGAGCCAATTGCTTTTCGATGGTGGTTTCCAGATAAACCACGACACCTCGGGCGGAGAGACGATTACGGGTTTCGCGAGATTTCACAGAGCCGCCGCCGGTAGCCAGTACAATTCCCTGCTTTTCCGTTAGCTCGTTGATGATCTTTTCTTCGCGATCGCGGAAACCTTCTTCACCTTCTACATCGAAGACCCAGCCCACATCAGCTCCGGTTCGTTTCTCAATCTCTTGATCAGAATCGTAAAATTCCATATTCAGTTGTTGAGCTAACTGACGCCCAATAGTGCTTTTGCCGGCACCCATAGGCCCAACCAGAAAGATATTGCGTTTCTCTGCCATTTTTTCGGTATTACTAAGACTATTCGTTGATGATAAACCTGCTTCGTTGACACCTTTTTAAGCAGGACATGAACTGAAACCTCATATACGTAAGTTCGAGAGTCAGACCAAAAATTATCTCAGTACAATGACTGGTTTGGCAACTGATTAAATTACTAACCGCATAGAGACCGTTTTAGGGTAGTAGGTATTCGCTGACTCTCAAATCGGTACTCCTTGTAAGCTAAATCATCTCTCACGTCAAACACCTGTATCGAGTTAAGCAGAAAAAGCGGTACGGAATATGTATCAATTAACGAACCGCCACCAGCCGTGGCGTAATGAAGACCACCAGTTCACGCCGTTCATTGTCTTTACCATCATGACGAAACAGGCGGCCAACCCAGGGAATACTCCCTAAAACGGGCACGCTGTCGGTTCCCGCTTTGTTCTTTTGCGAGAAAATACCGCCAAGCGCCAGCGTCTCACCGCTTTTTATTTCCACCTGGGTTTCAATTTCCTGTTTATCGATGGCAAGGACTTCGCCATCGGCTTGCTGGAGAACCTGACCGGGGACGTTCTGGGTGATGCGAAGTTTCAAACGCACCCGCTCATCGGCCAGAACCGTTGGGGTAACTTCCATTCCCAACACCGCTTCTTTAAATTCCACCGACGTGGCGCCACTTTCACCGCTGGAAACCTGATAAGGAATCTCACTGCCCTGCTTGATACTGGCTGGCTGCATATGTGAAGTGAGCAACCGTGGGCTGGCAATGATCTCCAGCTGTTGTTTTTGCTCCAGCGCAGAGAGCTCAAGATCCAGCAGACGTCCGTTGATACTGCCAATATTAAAGCCTACCCGCGTGCTGGCCGTTTCCACCGACAGGTCGGCTGAAAGGGTCGAGACCTGTCCTCGTTGAGCCGGTTTTGTCGCTTCGCCTAACCCCCACTTCACCCCCAGTTCCCGCAGGCTTTTTTCATTAATAGTGACGATATACGCCGCCAGCTCAACCTGCTCCACGGGTAGGTCCATTTGAGCCACCCATTTTTCGAGTGCATTAAGTGCCGCTTTGTTGTCGCGCAGCAACAGGCGATTTAGCCGTTTATCAACGGTGATAGCCCCCTTAGGGCTAAGCAGCTTCTCCCCGGCTTTCGCCAGCTCATCTGCATCGGCATACCGCAACGTAAAACTACGCTCCTCAAGCGGCTGGTTTTGCTTTTGTTTTTCCCTTGCTACCTCCTGCGCGTCACGCTGCTGTTGCTGCCAGGTCGCGGAGCGCACGTGCAAAATATTTCCCTCCTCGCGCAGCGATAATCCGGTACTTGTCAGCACCGTTTGTAGCGCCTGCTTCCAGGGCACCTCCACCAGATGCAGCGACAGGGTGCCGCTGACATCGGGGGTAATAATCAGATTTTTGTTTTCCTGCTCAGCCAGCGCCTGCAGCACCTGCGCTACTGGCACGTCGTCCATGATAAGCGTTACCAGTCGTGTCGCTTTGTCTGTGGATTTCTCTTTCTCCTTCGCGTGCAGACCTGGCATCAGGATGCAGAGGCACAGCATGACCACCATGCGTTTTATCATTTTGAGTTCCTTCTCGTTTCAGATGCCAGCGATCCGGTGAGCAGCCGTCACCATTTTCAAGTATGGCCTCTTCCTTATTAAGGCGAACCACTCGCCAGTTGGCAAAGAGCCTGTCACCCTCCCGTAACCGGTGCCAGCGGCCCGTGGGATCCCGTACCAGTCCAACAGACTGCCCGTTGATGGTGACAGCACCCTGCAACTGCCAGAGCGACTGTTGGGAAAACAGGCATCTGTCCGGAACAGGCTGAAAAGGATCACGCATACCGAGGATCAGCGGCAACATCAGCAGACAGACAGTGAGCGACGATTTATCGGCCATTATTGCGCTCCAGTTGCAAAGCGAAATGCAGGACATTTTCCTTTAACGCCAGAGAAAACCCTTTGGCCAGCATGTTTTCTTCAGACAGTTGAAGGAAGGTCTGCGGCACTGCGCTCCATCGGGTTTCCAGCAACATCTCTCCGCCCGTCGGCGTGGGTTCCCAGCTAAGCAGTTGCCTTCCTGCGGAATGAAACGACAGCGGGGAAAACGCCTCCCTGACAGCAGTAGTTGGTACCGCATCGCCCGCGGGCGGTTTTAGCTCCATCAGGGTCCGCCAGCGATGCCGGAGTGCGTGCTGCTGCGTTACCCTTTTCCCGTCCAGCGCCTGCTGTTCTGCCTCTGCAGGCCGCAGGATCCCAAACCAGCAACACATCAGGCAAAGGGTGAGGAGCATGACGCCGCAAAACCCACGAAGCCAGGGAGCGAGGCCATACCAGGACTCAACATCACGGGGCATGGTTTACCTCCTGGTCGAGTCGATAGTGAAACAGCCAGCGTCCCTTTGGATCGCGCTTAGCGGAGTGCGTTTGTTGCAAATGAAAGCCATCCACGGTGCTTAGCGTTTGCTCAAAGTCGCGTAGGGCCTCAAATGAGTGAGTCAGACCAGAAAGGGATAGCTGGCCCTGACTAAAGCTCAGGGTCGTCAGCCACAGGCTCTCAGGCAGGGTCCGTGCAAGCGTCACTAAACGATCCTGCCAAAGGCGGGTCATATGCCGCTGCTTAGCAAGAGCCTGCTGCGTAACCCATTTTTCGTGCGCAGCTTTTAATTGGGGTTCTCTGGACGCGATGGCCGCCAGTGCCGCGCTGTCAGAGGCCAGCCAAAGAAGGACAATTTGCCGCTCGGCATTGACGCGGATTTTTATGTTCGTTACCACCAGGACTAACAGCACGCCGGTAATAACGAGAAACATGGCCCAGAATCGCCTGCAGCGTTGCCGTCGCGCTTCTCGCCAGGGCAACAAATTCACCGCTGCCTTGCTCACAGCACACTCCCGAGCGCCAGACCAATCGCCACGGCAAAACAGGCGCCTTGCGAGGGTAACGGAGGATGGCGTTGCGTAACCGCACTCCAGGGATCAAATCCTCCCTTCTCATCCGCACACTGAATGACCTCTTCCTCTGCGATGCCGAGGCGGCTGGCGACCTGGGAAAGGGGAACTGATGCTTCGCAGGCGTGCCTGCCCCACTCCCCACGCGTCGCCCATAGCCATTGCGACGCCTCCCGCCAGAGCAAACAACGGGCCGGTGGACTCAGGAAGGGAATGAGCTGCTGCAACGCACAGGCATCCGGCGTGACAGCCGCGACATTGAGCCGCAGGGCGGTTGTCAGGTTAAGAAGTTCGGCTATCTCTTTGGTCTGGACCGCGGTAACACTGTAAGCCGTCGCCAGGGTGTCTTCGGTGTAATCGAAACGGAGATCGCCTGCCGACATCGCCAGTTCACGCGAGACAGTATGGGAAAGCCAGTGGCTAAGTTCGCTTTCACGAAGCGTCATTGCCGGTCGCGGCACCCGCTTTTGCAATGTTCTCGCGGCAGGAAAAGCCAGACGTATCCGGTGTCTTTGCGGAAGGGACTTACGCCAAGGAGCCAGAACCTTGATCAACTGCTGAGGCAGCGATAGCTGCCCGGCGTCCATCGTCCCGGCAGGCAGCGGTATCTGCCACCACCGGCGTAGCGTCCAGCCTGCACGTCCCGGTGTCAGTGCAACGCTTACAATGCTATCTTGCTGAATATGCAGGCCTATCTGCCATTGCCCGAATGCCATAATTAACGATCTCCTTATCGTTGCGAGAGATAACTGCTCTATCAATGCATCAGGCTTGCATTTATACTACCGCGCGGTTGTTTATAAACTGCCCAAATGAAACTAAATGGGAATCCTCCGGTGAAGTTCGTAAAGTATTTATTCATCCTTGCAGTCTTTTGCATTCTGCTGGGAGCAGGTTCGATTTATGGCTTATACAAGTACATCGAGCCACAGCTACCCGATGTCGCCACGCTCAAAGACGTGCGTCTCCAAATTCCGATGCAGGTCTACAGCGCTGATGGCGAACTGATTGCACAATATGGGGAAAAGCGACGAATTCCGCTGACGTTGGGCCAAATCCCACCAGAAATGGTAAAGGCGTTTATTGCCACTGAAGACAGCCGTTTTTATGAGCATCATGGTGTCGACCCGGTTGGGATATTTCGTGCGGCAAGCGTGGCACTCTTTTCCGGTCATGCGTCTCAGGGTGCCAGTACCATTACTCAGCAGCTGGCGCGTAACTTCTTCCTCAGTCCTGAACGCACCCTGCTGCGTAAAATTAAGGAAGTTTTTCTCGCGATCCGTATCGAACAGCTCCTGACGAAAGATGAGATTCTCGAACTCTATCTGAACAAAATTTATCTCGGCTACCGGGCTTATGGTGTCGGGGCGGCTGCACAGGTCTATTTCGGTAAACCTGCAGATAAGCTAACCCTGAGTGAAATGGCGGTTATTGCTGGCTTGCCTAAAGCACCGTCCACCTTTAACCCCCTCTATTCGCTGGACCGGGCAACCGCGCGACGTAACGTTGTGTTGTCCCGTATGCTTAGTGAAGGCTATATCACCAGGACGCAATACGATCAGGCCCGTGCGGATACCATTGATGCTGACTATCACGCCCCGGAAATCGCCTTCTCTGCCCCTTATCTCTCCGAGATGGTGCGTCAGGAAATGATGACCCGCTACGGCGAAAAAGCCTATGAAGATGGTTATCGGGTGTACACCACCATCACCCGTAAAGTGCAGCAATCCGCGCAAGCTGCCGTGCGTAATAACGTGATGGATTACGATATGCGACACGGTTACCGCGGTCCTTCAAATGTGCTGTGGAAGCCGGGCGAAACCGCATGGGACAGCAGGAAAATTACCGAGTCGCTAAAAGGCCTCCCCTCTTATGGCCCGTTAGAGCCTGCGGTTGTCACCGCAGCAAATCCGCAGGAAGCGATGGCGATGTTAGCGGATGGCACTTCGGTTTCCTTACATATGGAAGGCATGCGCTGGGCACGGCCTTACCGTTCTGACACACAGCAAGGCCCGACACCTCGTAAAGTCACTGACGTTGTGCAGACAGGCCAGCAAATCTGGGTGCGCCCGGTAAATGAAAACTGGTGGCTGGCGCAGGTGCCCGATGTCAATTCTGCATTAGTGTCGATTAATCCACATGACGGTGCGGTGCTGGCGCTGGTTGGCGGTTTCGACTTTAATCAGAGCAAATTTAACCGTGCGACTCAGGCGTTGCGTCAGGTGGGTTCCAACATAAAACCCTTCCTTTATACCGCGGCGATGGATAAAGGCCTGACGCTGGCAAGTATTCTGAATGACGTTCCGATTTCCCGCTGGGATGCCGGTGCGGGTTCTGACTGGCAGCCCAAAAACTCCCCGGCCGAGTATGCCGGGCCGATTCGTCTGCGTCAGGGACTGGGGCAGTCAAAAAACGTAGTGATGGTACGAGCAATGCGCGCAATGGGTGTCGATTACGCAGCAGAGTATTTGCAGCGTTTCGGCTTCCCGGCACAGAACATTGTGCATACCGAATCGCTGGCGCTGGGTTCCGCTTCATTCACCCCGATGCAGGTCGCACGCGGCTATGCGGTGATGGCAAACGGGGGGTTCCTGGTTGATCCCTATTTCATTACCAAAATCGAGAACGATCAGGGTGGGGTGCTATTTGAAGCCAGGCCCAAAATCGCCTGCGCGAACTGCGATATTCCTGTGATTTATGGCGATACGCCAAAATCCAACGTGCTTGAAAATAAAGATATGGAAAACGTGGCGACCTCTCAGGAGCAGCCAAATTCCGGCGTCCCAATGCCTCAACTGGAGCAAGCGAATCAGGATCTGGTCGCCAGAAGCGGTGGGCAGGAGTACGCGCCGCACGTTATCAATACGCCACTGGCGTTCTTAATCAAAAGTGCGCTTAACAGTAATATCTTTGGCGAGCCCGGCTGGCAGGGTACGGGCTGGCGCGCGGGCCGGGATCTGAAACGTAGCGATATTGGCGGTAAAACCGGCACCACTAACAGCTCGAAGGATGCCTGGTTCTCAGGGTATGGTCCGGGCGTAGTTACCTCGGTATGGATTGGTTTTGACGATCATCGCCGTGATCTGGGGCGCACGACGGCCTCAGGTGCGATTAAAGATCAGATTTCCGGTTATGAAGGCGGGGCCAAGAGTGCGCAACCAGCGTGGGATGCCTACATGCAGGCAGTGTTAGACGGGGTGCCAGAAGACCCTCTCACGCCGCCGCCAGGTATTGTGACAGTGAACATTGACAGAGGCACCGGTCAGTTGGCCAGTGGTGGCAGTAGTCGCCAGGAATACTTTATCGAAGGTACACAACCGACCCAGCAGGCGGTGCATGAGGTGGGCACGACCATCATCGATAACGGTGAGACCCACGAACTCTTCTGACAAAAAAGGCGCGATAAGCGCCTTTTTTTATAGCCTGCCCTGGCCTCTCAGCCACTCCCGGAGGAGGAACAGCGCGCTGACGTTACGGGCTTCGTGAAAATCAGGCTCTTCCAGCAGATCCATTAAATGGGCCAGCGGCCAGCGAACCTGCGGTAGCGGCTCCGGCTCATCCCCCGGCAACGATTCGGGATAGAGGTCTTCTGCCAAGAGGATGTTCATTTTGCTGGAGAAGTATGAGGGTGCCATGCTGAGTTTTTTCAGGAAGGTCAGTTCATTAGCGCCAAACCCCACCTCTTCTTTGAGCTCGCGGTTTGCTGCCTCATACATGTTTTCGCCGGGGTCTATCAGCCCTTTGGAAAATCCCAGCTCATAAGATTCAGTTCCCACCGCATATTCACGAATAAGGATTATATGATCGTCGATAATGGGCACGATCATGACCGCCTCGCGGTTGGAGGGGCGCATACGTTCATAAACGCGACGTACACCATTACTGAATTCCAGATCCACACTTTCAACGTTAAATAGTCGTGAAGAGGCCACGGTTTCAACACTGAGAATGGTGGGCTTTTGCAGTGATTCGCTCATTATTATCGGTCTTTCCAGAGAATACTGACATTATTGTGCGACACACTACCGCACTTGAGCAATGTCATTTGCCAGGCATTTACATTTTCGCAACCTTACTCTATGCATTGACCAAATAAACCTAAAAGTCAAGAGGTTGAAATAATTCCAGGAATTTGCTGATATTCGCTATGTGAGCACTTTGCTACCCTTTCAAAGGCTGTGAAGCACTAACACATTAAGAATATGATTTCACCTATTAACATGTTGATTAAACTGATAATATTGATGGGAAAAGGTGCGACTGACTACACCTGCTGCTAAAAGTAAGATGGGGAAAGCATGAGCACCATTTTGATTTTTTTCGCTGCTATGCTGGCCTTAGCACTTGCCATTGGGTGGGTGTACCGGATGAGATCGCAGCGGCGATTTCGTTTACCACACCTTCAGGCTTTTGCAGGTGCGACAACGCGTAAATTAACCCCGGAAGAGCGCAACGCCGTTGAAAGCTATCTGGAAGCCCTTTCCCGTACCCGTCAGGCGCCAGGCCCGACAGGCGCGACCACCGCGCCAGTCTCTCTGGCGTTAAATCCTCAAAGTAATACGGTTATCCACCTCACTCAGGCCATCACCCGCTACGGCATTACTACGGATGCGCCAAACAAATGGCGTTACTATCTCGACTCCGTAGAAGTGCATTTGCCCCCCTTCTGGGAACAGTACATTACCGATGAGAACAGTGTTGAGCTGATTCGCACGGATACTCTGCCGCTGGTGATTTCGCTCAATGGTCATACGCTGAGTGAATCGCGGTATGACGAGCAGGGGCTGATGCCTGAGCGTGTGCAGAAAACGCATTCTGCTATTCGCGGTGAAGAGACAGAGCAAATTGAGTTGCTCAATATTCGCCATGAAACCCCGCAAGAATATGCGCTCGGTCGCCCGGATGGTATGCGCGAAGCCTTGCTTATCGCAACATCGTTTGTCCTGTTCTTTTTATGCCTTGTCACGCCAGAAGTGTTTGTTATCTGGCTTGCCGGAGGGGGCATTCTCCTTCTCGCCGCAGGCATGTGGGGCATGTTTGCCCCACCGGCTAAAAATGCCCTGCGGGAAATACATTGTTTGCGTGGCACTCCTAAACGCTGGGGTCTGTTTGGTGAAAACGATCAGGAGCAAATCAATAATATCTCTTTGGGAATCATTGATTTAATCTATCCACGCCACTGGCAGCCCTTCATCGCCCAGGATCTGGGTCAGCAAAGCGATATTGATATCTACCTGGACCGTCATGTCGTGCGTCAGGGACGTTTTCTCTCCCTTCACGATGAAGTTACCCATTTCCCGATACAACACTGGGTCCGCAGCGCGGTCATTGCGCTGGGCGCACTGGTCGTGCTGGTGATGCTACTGGTTTGGGTACCGCTGGATATGCCCATTAAGTTCACCCTCTCCTGGATCAAGGGGGCACAAACGCTTGAAGCCACAAAAGTGAGTGAGCTTGAGTCTGCCGGCCTGCGTGTGGGCGATTCGCTGCGCATTCACAGCACTGGCATGTGTAGTATTCCGGCCACCGGTAGCTGGACATCACGTCAAAGCTCACCTTTTGCGCCGTTCGACTGTTCACAGATTATCTGGAACGATGCGCCGCCATTGCCCCTGCCAGAGTCTGAAACCGTCAACAAAGCCACCGCGCTGGTGCAGGCCGTCAACCGCCAGTTGCACCCCAAGCCTGAGGACGACTCCCGGGTAAGTCCGGCTTTGCGTACGGCAATTCAGAAATCTGGCATGGTGTTGTTAGATGACTTCTCAGAAATTGTGCTGAAAACCCAGCAGCTTTGTGCCGCAGATGACGACTGCCTGCGTCTTAAAAATGCACTCGTTAATCTGGGGAATAGTAAAGACTGGGATACGCTGACCTCACGCGCCAGCGCGGGTAGACTGACGGGCGTTAATGTCCTGTTGCGGCCCGTTAGCGCCGAATCACTCGATAATCTGATAACCACCTCCACCGCCCCCTTTATTCAGCGGGAAACCGCGCGGGCGGCCCAGTCGCTCAATAGTCCGGCACCAGGTGGTTTTATCATTGTTAGTGAAGAAGGTAGCGAACTGGTCGATCAACCCTATCCCCCGGTCGCGCTCTATGACTACCCTGCTACCGAACAATGGAAAGAATTTCAGCGCTTAGCTGAAATGCTCATGCGCACACCGTTCAGTGCCGAGGGTATTATCACCAATATCTCCACGGACGCGAATGGTACACGCCATATCAGCCTTCATCGCATTCCGGATGCATCTGGTCTGTGGCGTTATGTCAGCACCACCCTCTTACTGCTGGCAATGGTGGTTTGTACACTCTATAACGGCATCCTGGCCATCCGCCGCTACCAACGCAACCGCTCACGCCTTGCGGATATTCAGCAATATTATGAAAATTGTCTGAATCCCACGCTGATCTCCGCTCCTGATAGCCTGACCTGATAAAACGGATGCGCGTCGGGTGTGGTAATCTGGCGCGCATTTTCCTTCTGGCTGGAGTTGCCTATGCATTTTGATATTGACTGGCGGGATGTGGACACCGTCCTGCTGGACATGGACGGTACGCTGCTCGACCTCGCTTTTGACAATTACTTCTGGCAGACGCTGGTTCCAGAGACGTTCGGCGCAAAGGAAGGGATCACCGCAACCGAAGCACAGGCCATTATTCGCAAGGAATATCACGCGGTGCAGCATACGCTAAACTGGTACTGTCTGGATTTCTGGAGTGAACGTCTGGGGCTCGATATCTGTGCGATGACAACGCAACAAGGGCCACGCGCCGTGCTACGTGAAGATACCGTGCCCTTTCTGGATGCGCTGCAAAAATGCGGTAAGAGACGCATCCTGTTAACCAATGCGCATCCGCACAACCTGGCCGTGAAACTTGAGCATACCGGCCTTGCGGCACACCTTGATTTATTGCTTTCCACCCACACATTTGGTTATCCCAAAGAGGATCAGCGTTTGTGGCAGGGCGTAGTAGACGAAACAGGCCTGGATCCTGAACGCACGCTGTTTATTGATGACAGCGAACCGATTCTGGATGCCGCCGCAAAATTTGGTATTCGTTACTGCCTTGGGGTGACCAACCCTGACTCCGGGCTTGCAGATAAAACCTATCTGCGCCATCCCGGCATGAACGATTATCGCCACCTGATTCCCTCGCTCAGCGAGAAGGAGAGGTAATGAAACCACAGCCCGCGCAGGACGTCCGACTGGATAAATGGCTCTGGGCCGCGCGCTTTTACAAAACGCGTGCCCTGGCTCGTGACATGATCGAAGGCGGCAAAGTGCATTACAACGGCCAGCGTAGCAAGCCGAGTAAAACCGTCGAACTGAATGCCACCCTGACCCTTCGCCAGGGAAACGATGAACGCACGGTGATCATTAAGGGCATTACTGAACAGCGACGTCCCGCAGAGGAGGCTGTTTTGCTCTATGAAGAAACGGCTGAAAGCATTGAGAAGCGGGAAAAAATGGCGCAGGCACGTAAACTGAATGCGCTGACCATGCCTCATCCTGACCGTCGACCGGATAAGAAAGAACGCCGCGACCTGATGAAATTTAAACACGGTGACAGCCAGTAGTGCGCACCTGCAAGAGAGAAAATTATGGCTCAACATGACCAACTACACCGCTATCTGTTTGAAAACTACGCCGTGCGCGGCGAACTGGTAACCGTCTCGGAAACCTGGAAACAGATGCTGGAAAATCACAATTACCCCTTGCCGGTGAAAACGCTTCTGGGTGAGCTGCTGGTTGCGACCAGCCTGCTCACGGCGACGCTGAAGTTTGCGGGTGATATCACGGTGCAATTGCAGGGTGATGGCCCGATGAGCCTGGCGGTGATTAATGGCAACAACCGCCAGCAAATGCGTGGCGTAGCCCGCGTACAGGGCGAGATTCCTGAAGGCGCTGATCTGAAAACGCTGGTAGGTAATGGTTATCTGGTTATCACCATTACGCCTGAAGAAGGTGAACGCTATCAGGGCGTTGTCGGTCTGGAAGGCGATACCCTGGCCGCCTGTCTGGAAGACTATTTCCTGCGCTCTGAGCAGTTGCCGACGCGCCTGTTTATTCGCACCGGTGAGGTCGCAGGCACGCCTGCTGCGGGCGGTATGCTGTTGCAGGTGCTCCCTGCTCAGGAAACCCAGGCGGAAGATTTCGAGCATTTGGCCATTTTGACGGAAACCATTAAAGCAGACGAACTCCTTACGCTGGCGGCAGAAGAAGTGCTGCATCGCCTTTACCACGATGAAGAAGTTCGCCTGTACGATCCGCAGGACGTGGAGTTTAAATGCACCTGTTCCCGCGAGCGCTGCGCAGATGCCTTAAAAACGCTGCCGGATGAAGAAGTCGACAGCATCCTTGCTGAAGAGGGTGAGATTGATATGAACTGCGATTACTGTGGTAACCATTACCTCTTTAATTCTATGGACATCGCAGAAATCCGCAACAACGCCTCCCCTGCCGATCCGCAAGTGCATTAATCCTTCATCTTTAGTCGTCTTCAGGTGCCACCCTCGCGGTGGCATTTTTGTCTGACGCGTCACGTTTCCGCTAAAATAGTTTATGAAAGGCTTACGTAATTTTCTTTCATGAAAGCGATTACAGTCACAATCTCACCGTTTAAAATATCGCTTTATGTCGCTTTAATAACATTTTCCCGATCATAATGGCTATCATTGCCAGAATCTGTCTCGTTTCATGACGGATATCACAGTGTTTTACATCGCTAAGGGTTCGTCGAGATGCGTAAATCTATGAGCCGTGTCGCGGTCAGGGACGGGATAACAACCCTACAATTTCAGGCAGTACATATTGGCTAAGGAGAAGTGACATGCGCGTTAAAGATTTAACCCCGCAGGAGCTCAAGGCTTATGGTATCAACGATGTTCAGGATATCGTTTACAACCCCGACTACGATACGTTGTTTCAGGAAGAGCTCAGGGATGACCTCGAAGGCTACGAGCGAGGCGTGTTAACCGATTCAGGTGCGGTCGCCGTCGACACCGGTATTTTCACTGGTCGCTCGCCGAAAGATAAGTATATTGTCCGCGATGACACCACGCGCGACAGCGTCTGGTGGTCCGACAAAGGCAAAGGTAAGAACGACAATAAGCCGCTCTCACCCGAAACCTGGCAACATCTTAAAGGCCTTGTGACCCGCCAGCTCTCCGGTAAACGTCTGTTCATCATTGACGCCTTTTGCGGGGCAAACCCCGATACCCGTCTCTCCGTACGGTTTGTCACTGAAGTGGCCTGGCAGGCACACTTCGTGAAAAATATGTTTATCCGTCCTACCCCTGAAGAACTCGCTGATTTCGAACCCGATTTCATCGTCATGAACGGCGCAAAATGCACCAACCCCTTATGGAAAGAGCAGGGGCTGAACTCGGAAAACTTTGTGGCATTTAACCTCACCGAGCGCATCCAGCTTATTGGCGGCACCTGGTACGGTGGCGAGATGAAAAAAGGGATGTTCTCAATCATGAACTACCTTTTGCCGCTCAAGGGTATTGCCTCAATGCACTGCTCTGCGAACGTGGGCGAGAAGGGCGATGTGGCCGTTTTCTTTGGTCTTTCTGGCACGGGCAAAACCACGCTCTCTACAGATCCGAAGCGCCGGCTGATTGGCGATGACGAACACGGCTGGGACGATGACGGCGTGTTTAACTTCGAAGGTGGCTGCTACGCCAAGACCATCAGGCTGTCTGAAGAAGCAGAACCGGATATCTTCCACGCCATTCGTCGCGATGCGCTGCTGGAAAACGTGACCGTGCGTGCCGACGGTAGCATTGATTACGATGATGCCTCTAAAACCGAAAACACCCGGGTCTCTTACCCTATCTATCACATCGACAACATCGTTAAACCCGTGTCAAAAGCAGGACACGCCACTAAGGTCATCTTCCTCACCGCGGATGCCTTCGGCGTGTTGCCGCCGGTGTCTCGTTTAACCGCAGACCAGACGCAATATCACTTTCTGTCTGGCTTTACGGCGAAATTAGCGGGCACCGAACGCGGCGTCACTGAGCCTACTCCGACCTTCTCCGCCTGTTTCGGCGCAGCGTTCCTGTCGTTGCACCCGACGCAATACGCCGAAGTGCTGGTAAAACGAATGCAAGCTGTCGGCGCGCAGGCTTATCTGGTTAACACCGGCTGGAACGGTACGGGTAAACGTATCTCCATTAAGGATACGCGGGCGATCATTGACGCGATTCTTGATGGCGCGCTGGACGAGGCTGAAACCTTTACGCTGCCGATGTTTAATCTGGCTATCCCGACGGAATTACCCGGCGTAGATACCCGGATCCTCGATCCAAGAAACACCTACGCGTCACCAGAACAGTGGCAGGAGAAAGCCACGCAGCTGGCGAAACTTTTCATCAGTAACTTTGAGAAGTACACCGACACCGCCGCAGGAGCCGCACTGGTGAGCGCCGGTCCCAGACTGTAATTTTGCAACACGCGTTAAACAAAACCCGCCGGATGGCGGGTTTTTTTCAGGCATTGTCTTTAGGTTGTACGCTGATTCGCGTGACCGGGATCGGCAACCAGGCACGAATAGAGAGCCCGCCTCGCTCACTGACACCCAGCTCAAGCAGACCGTTGTGATTATCAATAATACGCTGCACGATAGCTAACCCAAGGCCGGTACCGCTGGTGCTGCGGGCACTGTCACCACGAACGAAAGGCTGGAAAAGGTGTTTCCGTTGCTCAGGTTTGATCCCCGGCCCATCATCCTCAACCTGGAACCAGGCGCGATTGAGTTCAGTACCACTGCTGACTTTGATCCACCCATTACCATAGCGGGCAGCATTAACCACCATGTTGGCTAAGGCACGTTTAATGGAGAGCGGATGCATGCGCACCTGGATATCCCCCTCATTCAGCGCTGTCTCAATTTCCCGCTCATAGCCGCTTTCTGCTGCAACCACCTCGCCCAGCACCGCGTTAAGTTCAGCAAGCTCCATCGGCATCTCCTGCCCGGTGCGCAGGTAATCAATAAACTGCTCGATAATGGCGTTGCACTCTTCGATATCTTTATTGATCGATTCCGCGAGATAGCCGTCTTCTTCGGCCATCATTTCAGTCGCAAGGCGAATACGTGTTAATGGCGTGCGCAGATCGTGACTCACCCCCGCCATCAGCAGCGTGCGATCGTCAGCCAGTTGCTTCACCCCTGCGGCCATCTGATTAAAAGCACGGGTGACGGAGCGCACTTCTGACGCACCATACTCACGCAGCGGCGGTGGAATATGGCCTTTGCCCACCTTAAGCGCCGCATGTTCAAGGTCAACCAGAGGCCGGTTTTGTATTCGAATAAACAGCCATGCCCCGCCAATCGCCAGCAGCATGATGGCCAGGGTGTAGCGGAACAGCGGCGAAAAATCGCCCTGATGGATTTCGGTAAGCGGAACACGAACCCAGATATTGGGTGAGAGCCAGGTTTTCAGCCAGACCACTGGCGAACTTTTGTTAACCTCAACGCGAACTTCCGTCGGGCCCCCCAACTGCTGCGCCATCTGCTGGCTTAAGAATTCATAATGCTGCGCCCAGCGCAAACCCGCGTCTTCGGCGGCTTCGTTCGAATAAAGCGAGATGCCGAGCTCACGATAAATTTCACGCCGGAACGCCGGAGGAACGACAAGTTGCGTCCCGTCCTCCAGTTGCAGCTTATCGGTCATCAGCATACGGACTTCGTAAGCAAGCACCTTATTAAACTGCTGGAGGCTGGGCAAAATCGCGAAGTTCAGCACCACGAGGTAGGTTGTCACCAGGCTGACAAACAGCAAGGTGACAATCAATAACAGCGTGCGGGCAAACGAACTTCGCGGCGAGAAGCGCATTCGCCTCATGCTTTAGAACCGTCCGGCACGAAGACGTAGCCCAGACCCCATACGGTCTGGATATAGCGTGGATGGGCCGGATCTTCTTCCACCATGCGGCGCAGGCGGGAGATTTGTACGTCGATTGAGCGTTCCATTGCGGAGTACTCACGACCACGGGCCAGGTTCATCAGCTTGTCGCGGGAAAGCGGTTCACGGGGGTGGCTGACCAGGGCCTTCAGCACCGCAAACTCACCGCTCGTCAGCGGCATCGGCTCATCTTCGCGGAACATTTCGCGGGTGCCGAGGTTGAGCTTAAATTTACCGAAGGCAATCACCGCTTCTTCCTGAGAAGGGGCGCCCGGCAGTTCGTTGGCCTGGCGGCGCAGTACGGCACGGATACGGGCCAGCAGTTCACGCGGGTTGAACGGTTTTGGAATGTAGTCATCCGCCCCGATTTCAAGCCCCACAATCCGGTCTACCTCTTCCCCTTTTGCCGTCACCATAATGATGGGCATTGGGTTGCTTTGACTGCGCAGACGGCGGCAGATAGAGAGACCATCTTCGCCCGGTAACATCAGGTCAAGAACCATGAGATGAAAAGACTCACGCGTCAGCAAGCGATCCATTTGTTCAGCATTGGCGACGCTACGAACCTGGAAGCCTTGTTCGGTGAGATAACGTTCAAGCAAGGCACGCAGGCGCATGTCGTCATCCACGACCAGGATTTTATAATTCTCTTGCATTGTTTTTACTCCCAAAGGTTCCGACAATTATGATGACGTATTCTAAAAAAGTGCACGTTAACAACCAGCGAAATCTGGTATAAATTCTAGTCGAAATTGTTACAAAGCATATTTAACAGTAGCTTATATGCATATAGCATCACATAAATGATGATTAATCCGCACCTTAGGGCGTTAATTTGTAAAGACAACGATGAATAAAGAATAAGGCAGGAAAATGAAAACGCCGCTGATTACCCGTGAAGGCTACGACAAATTGAAACAGGAGCTGGATTTCCTCTGGCGACAGGAGCGCCCGGAAGTCACAAAAAAAGTCACCTGGGCGGCAAGCCTTGGCGACCGCAGCGAGAATGCCGACTATCAGTACAACAAAAAGCGCCTGCGCGAGATCGACCGCCGGGTGCGCTATCTGACGAAGTGCCTCGAAAACCTGAAAATCGTCGATTACTCCCCGCAGCAGGAAGGCAAAGTCTTTTTTGGTGCCTGGGTTGAGATTGAAAACGATGACGGCAACACCCTGCGTTTTCGTATCGTCGGTTACGACGAAATCTTTGGTCGCAAGGATTACATCTCCATTGACGCTCCGATGGCCCGCGCGTTGCTGAAAAAAGAGGTTGGCGATGTAGCCGTGGTCAACACGCCTGCCGGGGAAGCGACCTGGTATGTGAACGAGATAACCTACGTAAAATGAGCAGGAACAATCTGAAGCCCCTGCCGATGGCTGGCATTTTTGCTGGTCAATCCGTATAACTGTCCCTTAATTTTTTACTCGGATGAAGCAAAATCCATGATGAATGATTCTTTCTGCCGCATTATCGCCGGTGAAATTCAGGCGCGTGCTGAACAGGTTGACGCTGCCGTTCGTCTGCTCGATGAAGGGAACACCGTACCGTTTATTGCACGTTATCGTAAGGAAGTGACCGGCGGTCTGGATGACACGCAACTGCGTAATCTGGAGACACGTCTGGGGTATTTGCGTGAACTGCAGGATCGCCGCCAGGCCATTCTTAAATCTATCGGCGAACAGGGTAAGCTGACGGAGGCGCTGGAGAAAGCGATTAACGGTACGCTGAGCAAAACCGAGCTTGAAGACCTGTACCTGCCTTTTAAACCGAAGCGCCGCACGCGCGGGCAAATCGCGATTGAAGCTGGCCTCGAACCGCTGGCCGATCTGCTCTGGAACGACCCGTCGCACGATCCTGAAACCGAAGCCGCGAAATTTATCGATGTCGATAAGGGCGTGGCTGACAGCAAAGCCGCGCTTGATGGCGCGCGCTATATCCTGATGGAGCGCTTTGCTGAGGACGCCACGCTGCTGGCCAAAGTGCGTGATTATCTGTGGAAAAATGCCCACCTCGTCTCCACCGTAGTCAGCGGGAAAGAAGAGGAAGGGGCGAAGTTCCGCGACTATTTCGACCATCACGAACCTGTCGCCACCGTCCCGTCTCACCGCGCGCTGGCCATGTTCCGTGGACGTAACGAAGGCATTTTGCAGCTCTCACTGAACGCCGACCCTCAATTTGACGAGCCGCCCAAAGAGAGCCAGGGCGAACACATCATCAGCGAACATCTTGGCCTGCGTCTGAATAATGCCCCGGCAGACGGCTGGCGCAAAGGCGTGGTGAGCTGGACCTGGCGCATCAAAGTGCTAATGCATCTTGAAACCGAATTAATGGGTACGGTACGCGAACGCGCGGAAGAGGAAGCAATTAACGTCTTCGCCCGCAATCTGCACGATCTGCTGATGGCGGCCCCTGCCGGGCTGCGTGCCACTATGGGTCTCGATCCGGGCCTGCGCACCGGGGTGAAAGTTGCGGTGGTTGACGCCACCGGCAAACTGGTTGCTACCGACACCATTTATCCCCATACCGGCCAGGCCGCGAAAGCCGCCGCCGTGGTCGCGGCCCTGTGTGAGAAACACAACGTTGAACTCGTTGCCATCGGCAACGGCACGGCGTCACGTGAAACCGAGCGTTTCTACCTTGATGTGCAAAAACAGTTCCCGCAGGTTAAAGGGCAGAAAGTGATCGTCAGCGAAGCCGGGGCCTCCGTCTACTCTGCCTCTGAGCTGGCGGCACTGGAGTTCCCGGACCTTGATGTCTCTTTGCGTGGTGCCGTCTCTATCGCCCGTCGTCTACAGGATCCGCTGGCAGAACTGGTGAAAATCGATCCGAAATCCATCGGTGTCGGCCAGTACCAGCATGATGTCAGCCAGACACAGCTTGCCCGTAAGCTTGATGCCGTGGTCGAAGACTGCGTTAACGCCGTGGGCGTGGACCTGAATACAGCTTCCGTCCCGTTGTTAACGCGCGTTGCCGGTCTGACCCGGATGATGGCGCAGAATATTGTCTCCTGGCGTGACGAAAACGGTCAGTTCCGGAACCGACAGCAGCTGCTTAAAGTCAGCCGGCTGGGGCCAAAAGCGTTTGAACAGTGCGCCGGCTTCCTGCGGATCAACCACGGCGATAACCCCCTGGACGCCTCCACGGTACACCCGGAGACCTACCCGGTGGTGGAGCGCATCCTGGCGGTAACCGCACAATCCTTGCGCGAGTTGATGGGCAACAGCAGCGAACTACGCAAACTCAGTCCAGCGGATTTCACCGATGAGCATGTCGGACTTCCTACGGTGACGGACATTATTAAAGAGCTGGAAAAACCAGGCCGTGACCCACGCCCTGAGTTTAAAACCGCCACCTTTGCTGACGGCGTGGAAACCATGAACGACCTGCTGCCGGGCATGGTTCTTGAAGGCGCTGTAACCAACGTTACTAACTTTGGTGCCTTTGTTGATATTGGCGTACATCAGGATGGCCTCGTGCATATCTCTTCACTGGCCGATAAGTTTGTCGACGATCCACATACCGTCGTTAAAGCGGGCGATATCGTCAAAGTGAAGGTGCTGGAAGTGGATTTGCAGCGCAAACGTATTGCCCTGACCATGCGTCTGGATGAACAACCTGGTGAAACCAGCGCACGGCGCAGCAATGGCGGTGGGCGTGATCAGGCTCGACCGGCGGCAAAAGCAGCCAAACCTCGCGGGCGAGACGCACAGCCCGCCGGAAACAGCGCGATGATGGATGCGCTGGCAGCTGCAATGGGTAAAAAACGCTAATCAATCACCCCTCCTTTTCAGGAGGGGTCTCCCCGACCGTTCATTATTCAAAAAAATGAACTGATAAACTCTCACCCAAATCTCGCCTTTCATTAAACAGTGGCCTGCTGCCGGTGTAACTCTTCAAAATAACTCATCAGTGATTAGAATTATTTTATTTCCTGAATAATTGTAGGGAAATCTATTAACAAGACAATAACGTTAATGCTTAATTAAACATTAAGATGACGAAATAAATATACGTATTAATTCATAATTTTTAAGTCCTTATAGCCAGTGCGAAAATTAAAAAAATTTTGCGCCACGTCAACGATGCGACGAATTATGATTTCACTCCGTCTTTTATCGCGGTTTAATAAGTGATGATAAAAACTATTCTCATTATCATTGGTCGCTCTGGTCAGTATGAATGCCGTCGCCAGCAACGCGTCTGGTTTCCAATGTTTTCATCCGCCAGACAACAACAAAACGTGCGATAAAGATAAGTAGGTCCTATGCAATTCTCACCAGACAGTTCGTGGAAAATAACGGGCTTCTCACGCGAAATCAGTCCGGCCTGGCGCCAGAAACTGCTTTCCCTGGGAATGTTACCCGGCTCCTCTTTCAATGTGGTTCGTGTGGCACCGCTTGGTGATCCCGTTCATATCGAAACCCGGCGCGTGAATCTGGTGTTGCGGAAAAAAGACCTCGCCTTTCTGCAACTGGAAGTCATTTCGGGTTAATTCTGACGGGTAAGAAAATAATGAAAAAGCTGACCATTGGATTAATCGGTAATCCTAACTCCGGCAAAACCACCCTTTTTAATCAACTCACGGGCGCACGCCAGCGCGTAGGCAACTGGGCGGGGGTAACTGTCGAACGTAAAGAGGGGCAATTTTCCACTACGGACCATCAGGTCACCCTGGTTGACCTGCCAGGCACCTATTCGCTTACCACCATCTCCTCGCAGACCTCTCTGGATGAACAGATCGCCTGCCATTACATCCTGAGCGGTGATGCAGACCTGCTGATTAACGTGGTTGATGCGTCTAATCTCGAACGTAACCTTTATCTGACGCTGCAGCTGCTTGAACTCGGCATCCCGTGTGTGGTTGCACTGAACATGCTGGATATTGCGGAAAAACAGAAAGTCCGTATAGATATTGATGCGCTGTCTACCCGCCTGGGTTGCCCGGTCGTACCGCTGGTCTCAACGCGTGGTCGCGGTATTGATGCCCTTAAGCTCGCGGTCGATCGCCACCAGCAAAATACGCCTCTTGAACTGATTCATTATGCGCAACCCTTAAAGCGTGAGGCTAACGCCCTCGCCGCATTTATGTCTTCAGCAATGCCGCTGCATCAGCGCTACTGGCTGGGCCTGCAAATGCTCGAAGGTGATATTTACAGCCGGGCCTACGCAGGCGATGCTGCGCTCAAACTGGAAACGGCACTCACCCGCCTGAGCGGTGAGATTGACGATCCGGCGCTGCATATTGCTGACGCACGCTATCAGACTATTTCGGCAATATGTGAAGCCGTCAGTAACACATTGACCGCCGAGCCCAGTCAGTTTACCGCTGGCGTGGATCGCATCATCCTTAACCGGTTTCTGGGCCTGCCCATTTTCTTATTTGTGATGTATCTGATGTTCCTGCTGGCTATTAATATCGGCGGTGCACTCGCCCCGGTTTTTGATGCCGGTTCCGTAGCTATCTTTATTCATGGCGTTCAGTGGCTGGGTTACACGCTGCACTTCCCGGCGTGGCTGACGATTTTCCTCGCCCAGGGGCTGGGGGGCGGGGTCAATACCGTGCTGCCTCTGGTTCCCCAGATTGGCATGATGTACCTGTTTCTTTCCTTCCTGGAAGATTCAGGTTACATGGCGCGGGCTGCCTTTGTGATGGACAGACTGATGCAGGCGCTGGGTCTGCCGGGCAAATCCTTCGTCCCTTTGATTGTCGGCTTTGGCTGTAACGTGCCATCGGTTATGGGGGCACGCACGCTGGATGCTCCCCGTGAACGCCTGATGACTATCATGATGGCACCCTTTATGTCCTGCGGGGCACGCCTGGCAATTTTCGCGGTCTTTTCCGCTGCTTTCTTTGGTCAGCAAGGCGCGCTTGCGGTCTTCTCGTTGTATGTGCTCGGCATAGTGATGGCTATCCTGACCGGACTGATGCTCAAACACACTATTATGCGTGGTGAAGCCTCACCCTTTATTATGGAGTTACCGGTTTACCATGTTCCACATCTGAAGAGCCTCCTCTTGCAGACCTGGCAACGACTGAAGGGGTTTGTGTTGCGCGCCGGTAAAGTCATTGTGGTGGTCAGCATTTTCCTCAGCGCCTTAAACAGCTTCTCCCTGAGTGGCAAGGCGGTGGATAACATTAACGACTCTGCCCTTGCCTCCGTCAGCCGGGTCTTTACTCCGCTATTAAAGCCCATTGGCGTCCAGCCTGACCACTGGCAGGCTACTGTCGGCCTGTTTACCGGCGCAATGGCAAAAGAGGTGGTGGTAGGAACGCTGAATACGCTTTACACCGCTGAAAATATCCAGCAGGCCGACTTCAACCCTGCGGAGTTTAGTCTGACAGACGAACTGAGGGCTTCCATTGACGAAACCTGGACCAGCCTGAAAGAGACCTTCAGCCTGAGCGTACTGGCAAACCCTATTGAAGCCAGCAAAGGTGATGGCGAAATGGAAACAGGGACGATGGGCGTGATGAGTGAGAAATTCGGTAGCCCCAGCGCGGCTTACAGCTATCTTATCTTCGTGCTGCTCTACATTCCCTGTATTTCAGTGATGGGAGCCATCTCCCGTGAATCGAGCCGTGGCTGGATGGGTTTCTCCATTCTGTGGGGACTCAATATCGCCTATTCTCTGGCAACACTATTTTACCAGACCACTAATTTTAGCGCGCACCCGACCTGGAGCCTGGCCTGCATTCTGGCGGTCATTTTGTTTAACATTATCGTGATCGGCAGCCTGCGCCGCGCCAGAAGCCGTGTCGATGTCAACCTGCTCGCTACCCGTAAAACTGCCGCCAGCTGCTGCGAAAGCCCGGCGGGAGACTGCCACTGAGGTCGCAAAAATGGCATCACTGATTGACGTTCGTAACATGCTTGCGCTGCGGGGGCGGATGGATGTCGGCCAGCTCAGCAGCGCACTGCAGCTCTCTCGCCCGATGGTCGAGGCCATGCTGGGCCGTATGGAAATCATGGGTAAAGCCATACGCGTGCCGCAAGAGGCGGAGGGTTGCCTGACAGGAAGTTGTAAAGCGTGTCCGGAAGGCAAAACGGCCTGTCATCAGACATGGTGGACATTGAGTGGTTGCTGAAAGCGGGTCATCCGACCCGCTTTATGGTTCACGTTACGCTTACTTATAGACATCCGCCGTGGCGTGGATGTCTTTTTCATTTTTCTCGCCGCTGGTGACCACAAAGTAGGTGCCACCTAACTCATCAGCTTTTTTGGACAGCTCTTTTTTGGCGTCCATAGGCGCTGTGGTATCAGACGTGGTAATGGTGCCAACCTTCGTCAGATTCATACTCGCGACCTTATCTTTTTCCAGTTCCTGTGCGGCCATGACGCCAAAGGAAAGGGAACCAATCACCAGAGACGCAACAATACCTGTAACTAATTTCATACCTATGATTCTCCTAGGGTTTTTGATTGTTTTACAGTTGCAGCACAGACTGTACGCGCCGCAAAAGCCTTTTAAGTATCGTAGTGGAATGCCGCTTATTCAAGCCAACGCCCCCGCTACACGAGAGAATCAGAAAAGGACTTTAAAGCTCTGGAAAAATCATCAGGATGGGAAATAAATGGCGCATGGGCTGCTTTGGCGAAAATGAGAGATTCACTGCGTGGCCACATTGCATCCAGGGGGGCAATAATCTTGCGGGGAACCAGGCCATCCAGTCGGCCATAAATGCGCAGAAAGGGCAGCGTCAGCGCGGTCAGCGCCTCGCGCAGGTCTGCGGTTTTCAGGATCTCCAGGCCGCCATTCAGTACCTCTGGTGGCGGCACTGGCAGTGACAAAACAGCATGTTTTAGCTGACGCGCATCCTGACGAGCGGTTTCTGTTCCCATCGTTTGCAACGCCAGAAAGCGCTCTACCGTGCGCTGGAAATGCTCACTGAGCTGCTGCTGAAAACCAGCCAGAACCTCTGATTTAATACCGGCCCATGCGTCCTGCTCGCTAAAGCAAGGGGACGATGCCACCGTGACCAGTCCTCTGACCCGTTCAGGTGCCATTAACGCTACCTGGCTTGCCACCAGTCCACCCAGGCTCCAGCCCACCCAGATGGCCTGCCCCGGCGCGTTTGCCAGCACGATCTCCGCCATTTCGCTAAGCGTCATAGCCGGAAAACCGCTGCTACGACCATAGCCCGGCAGGTCCACCAGATGCAGCGTAAATTGCGTACTAAGTTCAGCGGTAATGCAATCCCATACCTGCGCGTTCAGCCCCCATCCGTGAAGCAGCACAAGATGGCAATGTCCTTCGCCTTTGGTTTCCCACCAGATGTTGTTCATCCGCTATCGTTCTCTTCTACATACAAGGAGGTGGAATATGCTAACAGTGCCAGGCCTGTGCTGGCTATGTCGAATGCCGCTGGCGCTTGCTCATTGGGGCATATGTTCCAGTTGCGCACGCACTCTTCCTCTGAGGATATCGGTATGCCCCTGCTGCGCACTGCCCGCCCTGGACCCCACGCTCCCCTGCGGCCGCTGCCTGCAAAAAATGCCGCCCTGGCAGCATATGGTGGCGGTCAGTAGCTACACGCCGCCGCTTAGCCATCTGGTGCATCAGATGAAATTTTCCAGGCGGCCTGAGCTCGCACTGGCGCTGGCCCGGCTGCTATATCTGGCAGTCAGAAATGAGCAGCGGAGGCGATCAATACCCGCTCCCGACCTGCTGGTGAACGTGCCACTGTGGCATCGGCGTCAGTGGCGCAGGGGGTATAATCAAAGCGATCTGCTTTGCCGGAAGCTGGTGCACTGGGTAGGGTGCCGCTATGAACCTGCGGCGCTCAGACGAATAAAAAGGACCCGTATCCAGCATCAGCTGAGCGCCCGTTTACGTAAACGCAACCTGAAAAATGCCTTTCGCCTTGAATTGCCCGTGCAGGGGCTCCATATGGTAATTGTGGATGATGTCGTCACTACCGGCAGCACCGTCGCAGAACTCTCTAAACTGCTGTTACGCCACGGCGCGGCGACTGTTCAGGTATGGTGCCTGTGTCGAACCTTGTAGAGCCTCGATGATGGGCGTATTATAACCGAGTAAAATAGTCAACTATTAGGCCATTGCTATGATCCATATCTCCGATGCTGCGCAAGCGCATTTTGCTAAATTGCTGGCAAATCAGGAAGAAGGGACGCAAATTCGCGTGTTTGTGATTAACCCAGGCACGCCAAACGCAGAATGCGGCGTCTCTTATTGCCCGCCAGATGCAGTGGAAGCCGCTGACACCGCCCTGGAATTCGAACAACTGACGGCTTATGTCGATGAGTTGAGCGCACCGTATCTGGAAGATGCGGAAATTGATTTTGTGACTGACCAACTCGGCTCTCAGCTGACGCTGAAGGCCCCTAACGCCAAAATGCGTAAAGTGACCGATGACGCACCGCTGATGGAACGCGTTGAGTACATGCTGCAAGCGCAGGTTAACCCGCAGCTGGCCGGGCACGGCGGGCGTGTAACCCTGATGGAAATTACCGACGAAGGCTACGCTATTCTCCAGTTTGGCGGCGGCTGTAACGGTTGTTCCATGGTCGACGTTACCCTGAAAGAGGGCATCGAGAAGCAGTTGCTGAACGAGTTCCCTGAACTGAAAGGCGTTCGCGACCTGACAGAGCACCAGCGCGGCGAGCACTCTTACTACTGATGCCCCCCTCCGCACGTTCTCCTGCTCCCCGGGAGAACGTGTTACCCGTATCTTCCTGCTTATTTTCCCGCTGTTTTTTTCACTGCTTTCTGGTCGTTAATATGACCCACCTCTCACTTCGCAAATTTTGGCCCCCCAGGTGATTCTCTTTTTACAGATGTTACCCGTATCATCCGCGCAGGCATCAACATTATAAAAACATCCAGCTACTATTTTTAAGTATCGATGTAAGCCGTATTGATGCCCCAGCGCTATGTTTTCTACCTCAGGAAACCCGGCACAAGCTGTAGAAACACTGACGTTACCCATAACAAATTAAGGCCAGGTAAATCATGCCATTAGTCATCGTTGCTATCGGTGTAATCTTGTTGTTGTTATTAATGATCCGCTTCAAATTGAACGGATTTATTGCCCTGGTTCTGGTGGCACTGGCCGTCGGAATGATGCAGGGAATGCCTCTGGATGCAGTGATCAAGTCCATTAAAGCCGGTGTGGGCGGAACCCTCGGCAGCCTTGCGCTGATCATGGGCTTTGGTGCCATGCTCGGTAAGCTGCTGGCAGATTGCGGCGGCGCACAGCGTATCGCGACAACCCTGATTGCAAAATTTGGTGAGAAACATATTCAGTGGGCGGTGGTACTCACTGGCTTCACCGTTGGTTTCGCACTGTTCTATGAAGTCGGCTTCGTGCTGTTGCTGCCGCTGGTATTCACCATTGCGGCCTCGGCCCGTATCCCGCTGCTCTATGTCGGTGTGCCGATGGCGGCTGCACTGTCCGTTACGCACGGCTTCCTGCCTCCGCATCCGGGCCCGACCGCTATTGCCACTATCTTCCATGCTGATATGGGCAAAACCCTGCTGTACGGCACCCTGCTGGGTATCCCAACCGTTATTCTGGCAGGCCCGGTCTACGCGCGGTTCCTGAAAGGGATTGATAAACCGATCCCGGAAGGGCTGTATAACAAGAAAACCTTCACTGAAGCAGAGATGCCGGGCTTTGGCGTGAGCGTCTGGACCTCTCTGGTGCCGGTGGTACTGATGGCCCTGCGTGCGGTTGCGGAAATGGTACTGCCTAAAGGCCACGCTATTCTGCCGTATGCTGAGTTCTTTGGCGATCCGGTAATGGCCACGTTAATCGCCGTGCTGATTGCGGTCTTCACCTTCGGCCTGAATCGCGGTCGTTCGATGGACGACATTAACGAAACGCTGACCAGCTCAATCAAAATTATCGCCATGATGCTGCTCATCATCGGCGGTGGCGGTGCATTCAAACAGGTGCTGGTTGACAGCGGCGTGGACAAGTACATTGCCTCCCTGATGCATGGTACCAATCTGTCGCCTATCTTTATGGCATGGTCTATTGCTGCCGTACTGCGTATCGCGCTCGGCTCGGCCACCGTTGCAGCCATCACCGCAGGTGGTATTGCGGCACCGCTGATTGCAACGACTGGCGTAAGCCCCGAACTGATGGTTATCGCAGTAGGTTCCGGCAGCGTGATTTTCTCGCACGTCAACGACCCGGGCTTCTGGTTGTTTAAAGAGTATTTCAATCTGACCATCGGTGAGACCATGAAGTCCTGGTCTGCACTGGAGACCATCATCTCGGTATGTGGTCTGGTTGGCTGCCTGCTGTTAGGAATGGTGGTGTAAGGTTTACGACACGCCCTTTCCAGAAAAAAAGAACCCACCGAAGTGGGTTCTTTTTTTATCTTTTCTTCCCGACTGCCCTTCTGCGTTTATCCAGGTCCTTAATCAGTTTGTTCACGCTCTCATCGCTAAACATCTTCTCAAGTGAAGTGGACAACTTTCGCCGCCAGTTTTTGTACTGATAACTGGTGCCGGGAATATTCACCGGCCCGGCCATATTCAGCCAGTCTTCCGGTTGCAGGCCAAGCAGCGCACTGTTGCTGTCGGCAATGTAGCGCTGCATACCGCGGTTTAAAAGCGACGTCATCGGCATGCGAGAAGCCTTGTGGCCCACCTTTTTCGGCAGACAACCGTGCTGATGAAGCGCATCAAGCAGCCCCTGTTTTGCCAGTTCGCGGTCTTTGAATAAACCGCGCAGCACAACCTCATCCGGGTAAAGCCCCAGGGTTTTACCCAGCGTCAGGTCCCCACTCTCCCAGTAACCACGTAAAGTTGGCAGATCGTGCGTAGTCGCAACAGCCATTGACTGCACCGGCCAGGCTTGCGGCGCCCGGAAATGCTTCTCATGGTCGTTCTCAAAATAGAGCACTTTATAGGAGTAGACTCCACTGTCACGCAGCTTGCTTACGATCTCTACCGGCACCGTCCCCAGATCTTCGCCAATCACCATACACCGGTGGCGCTGGCTTTCCAGTGCCAGGATAGAAAGCAGGTCATCCACCGGATACTGCACGTAAGCGCCCTGATCCGCCGTCTCACCATAGGGTATCCACCACAAACGCAGCATCGACATCACGTGGTCAATACGCAATGCGCCGCAGCTTTTCATGTTCGCCCGCAACAATTCAACAAAGGGTTCATAACCTCGCGCGGCGGTAATATGGGGATCCATCGGTGGCAGCCCCCAGTTCTGGCCCAGCGGACCGAGAATGTCAGGGGGGGCGCCGACAGAAGCTTTCAGGCAGTACAGCTCCCGGTCGCACCAGGTTTCCGCCCCGCCTTCTGCAACGCCAACCGCCAGATCGCGGTAAAGCCCTATCGGCATCGCGAAATCCTGACTGGTATCCCAACACGCGGCGAACTGGATGCAGGCGAGCCATTGCAGCCATAAATAAAAATTAACCTCGTCCGCATGCTCCTTACAAAACGCCTTAACCTCAGGGCTGTCCGTAGAGCGGAGCGCTTCAGGCCAGGCGGGCCAGCCCCAACGTAACGGGTCTTCTTTGACCTGATTTGCATGCAGGGCATCAAATGCCGCCTGCCAGTAGAGGCTTTCGCCCTCCTGCTTAACGAAACTGTTGAAGGCGGTGCGGGCCTCATCGTCAGCGCCACGCGTGGAAAACTGCTTCCAGGCAAGGCGCAACCCTTCAAGCTTCAGTGCCGTTACCGCGGAATAATCCACGAACTCTGCATCGCGGGCGGCGTTCAGCGAGGCCTGTGTATCGGGAAGCGCCCACCACGCCTGCGCCGCTTTACTGGTTTGAAAATCCTCCACCGCGTTGACGTCGATATAAATAACGTTCAACCAGCGCCTGGACGAAGGGCTGTAGGGGCTGGCGCTTTCAGGATTGGCCGGATAAAGGGCATGAATCGGGTTAAGACCGATAAAAGCGCCTCCGCGATGTGCCACCTCAGCCAGCATGGCTTTCAAATCGCCGAAGTCACCAATACCCCAGTTTTTTTCTGAGCGCAGGGTATAAAGCTGCGCACAGGCTCCCCACAGTTTCTTGCCTTCCAGCAGCGCTTGCGGTTCAAAACAGCGTGCCGGCGTGACAATCAACCGGCAGTGCCAGCGCTGCTCACCCCGACGAAGGGTGAGCGTGTGGTAGCCCTGCGGTAATTTTGCCGGTAGCGTAAGTTTTTTACCGCCCTCAACCCCTCCGCGAAGCTGTAAACCCTGCTCCGTTGTAATGTTCCAGTCGAAATGCCCCTCGCCTTCAACGGGCAGCGCTTTTCTTTTCCCCTGAGTAAATACCAGCACACGAGGCACCGGGGTTACTGCAGAGGCGGCTACCGTAGAGGGGTGCATGGCCTCCAGCAAACGCCGTTTGGTTTCAGCACCGATAGACTGCGGTTTGCCATGCGCATTGATAAAATCCGGGCTAATACCCGCTGCCAGCGCGGCACTTTCAAGACGTTTACTCACCATGCTTTCCCTTAGCGTTTTGCCTGCCAGATACGGGTCTGATAATCGCGAATCGAGCGATCCGAGCTGAACATTCCACAACGTGCAGTGTTCAGAATGGCTGCTCTGGTCCACGCCTCCTCATCACGGTATAGCGCATCTACACGCTTTTGTGCATCAACATAGGCGGCAAAATCTGCCAGTACCAGGTAAGGATCGCCCCCCTGCTTGCCCAGACTGTGCAACATTTGGTCAAAGGCATGCTTATCACCGTCACTGTATTTACCGCTCTCAAGCTCTTTTAGTACGGCATCGAGCTGTTTGTCTTTTTTGCGCCACTTCACCGGATCGTAGCCTTTGGCCTTCAGTGCTTTCACCTCTTCCACGGTGTGGCCGAAAATAAAGATGTTCTCGTCGCCGACCTGTTCGGCAATTTCAACGTTCGCCCCATCCAGCGTGCCGACGGTGAGCGCACCGTTCAGCGCCAGCTTCATGTTGCCGGTGCCGGAGGCCTCTTTACCCGCAGTAGAGATCTGTTCAGAGACATCTGCCGCCGGTATCAGGCGTTCCGCCGCCGACACGCAATAATCCGGCAGGAAGACCACTTTCAGCTTGTCACCCACTGCCGGGTCATTATTGATGACCTGCGCCACTTTATTGATGGCGTAAATAATATTTTTTGCGAGGTAATAACCCGGTGCTGCTTTCGCGCCAAACAAAAAGACGCGCGGCACACGATTGGCCTGAGGATTTTCACGAATTTCTTTATACAGGGCCACAATATGCAGCAGGTTTAAATGCTGACGTTTATATTCATGCAGCCGTTTGATCTGAATATCAAAGATGGCGTGCGGATTAATCTCAATGCCAGTGCGATGTTTAACAAATTCTGCGAGCAGGTATTTATTCTGCTGTTTAATGGCGCGGTACTGCGCGCGGAATTCTGCATCATCAGCAAATTTTTCCAGATGAATAAGCTGATCAAGATCGTTAGCCCACTCTTTATTCAGGGTGTGATCTAACAATGCGGCCAGCGCCGGGTTGCACTGCTTGATCCAGCGGCGTGGCGTAATGCCATTGGTCACATTATGGAATTTACCTGGCCATAGCTGGTTGTATTCCGGGAAGAGATCTTTAACTACCAGATCCGAGTGGAGCGCAGCCACGCCGTTCACGGCAAAGCCGCCGACGACACACATATTTGCCATACGAACCTGCTTGTTATGCACAACTGCCAGCTTAGCCCAGACGGCCTCATCACCAGGCCAGGTTTGCGCCACAAGCATTTTGAAACGGTCATTGATCTGCCTGATTATCTGCATATGGCGCGGAAGTAATGCTTTGACCAGTTTTTCGTCCCAGCACTCCAGCGCTTCAGGCATCAGCGTATGGTTAGTGTATGCAAAAGTTTTACTGGTGATTGCCCAGGCGTCATCCCAGCTCATCTGATGCTCATCGAGTAGTACGCGCAGAAGTTCAGGAATGGCGATAGTCGGATGGGTATCATTGAGCTGAATCACTTCATACGTCGCCAGCGTGCTAATGTGACGCCCCGCCAGGTGATGACGGCGAAGAATATCGGCAACCGAGCAGGCGCACTGGAAGTACTGCTGCATCAAGCGCAGCTTTTTGCCCGCCTGATGGTTATCATTCGGGTAGAGTACTTTGGTCAGTTTTTCAGCGTCGATACCCTGCTGCTCGGCGCGAAGAAAATCGCCATCGTTGAATTTGGTCAGGTCAAACGGATGCGCATGGGTCGCCTGCCACAGGCGCAGCGGCTGCGCCACGCTGTTAAGGTAACCGAGAACCGGCAAATCCCAGGCCTCGCCCACCAGCGTGAAACCAGGCGTCCAGTGCCCTTCTTTACTGACTTTGCCCCCGATGCCTACCTGCACATCCCATTGCTCATTATGAGTGAACCACGGGTAGCTGCGGCGATGCCAGTCATCTGGCGCCTCCTTCTGATGCCCCTCATCGAAAGACTGGCGGAACAGCCCATACTGATAGTTAAGTCCATAGCCCGTCGCAGACTGGCCCACAGTAGCCATTGAGTCCAAAAAACAGGCTGCCAGGCGTCCCAGCCCACCGTTACCCAGCGCAGGATCGGTCTCTTCTTCCAGCAGGTCGCTAAGGTTTTGCCCATGCTCCTGGAGAATAGCGCGCACCTCCTGATACCAGCCCAGGTTCAGAAGGTTGTTACCCGTAAGGCGACCAATCAGGAATTCCATCGAGATGTAGTTAACATGGCGCTGTTCAGCCGACGGCTTCGTCTGTGGCAACGCCACCAGCAGCTCTGACAGCGCGCCGCTGACCGCATGCCACCACTGGCGGGACGTCATTTCATGCGCAGCATGCAGGCCAAAATGCTGCCACTGACGTGTCAGGGCCGCTTCGAATTGCGCTTTGTTAAACGTAGGCTTTGACATAAAGAATTCGGATCCTGTGAGTGAAGAAAACAACGTTAGCGCTAGTGTGCCAGGCTCATTAAATGGCGTCCTCATCCTGCCAGGGAATCCACAGGGAGGAGTAGCAGGGATGAGCGAAAAGTGTGATCTCTGCCACTTAAAGTTAGCTGCTTTTTTGAACATTTATCAAGCTGTTGCTTCAGGCCGACCGCTCACTGACCCGGCGACATTTGAAAAGGTGATAAAACATAAAGGGAAAGCGTGCCAGAAGAATGAAATGTTGTTTCACGATAAATTAATCGTAATTATGAATTGCGTTGAGAAAATAATAAATTTCAGGAAAAGCTAAAGCTTTTTTTGCTATTTGTGCTGCCTGATGTAAATCCCTCGAAATAATGTCAGTAAGCGCTATCTCAACATTAAATATTTCTCTCATTCTCCCCCATACCACAGGTGTACTGCCTGCACTACTCGCGGCCTCGGGTGCGGGTAATTTATTCACTAACAATTTAGAAATGTGACATAGCGCAAATTCACAATCCTTAGATATGGACATAACTTGCAATAAATGCGGATTTATCCGACCTTATTAATATTAATTACGAAGCGCAAAAAAAATCGTTTACCCCCTTTGTCCTCACAGTGAAGTGATAACTATGCTGATTCCGTCTAAATTAAGTCGCCCGGTTCGCCTCGACCATACCGTCGTTCGCGATCGGCTGCTGGCTAAACTTTCCGGCGCGAACAATTTTCGGCTAGCGCTCATCACAAGCCCGGCAGGTTATGGAAAGACGACGCTCATTTCTCAGTGGGCATCAGGTAAAAACGATGTCGGCTGGTTTTCTCTTGATGAGGGCGATAACCAACAAGAGCGATTTGCCAGCTATTTTATTGCCGCTATTCAGCAGGCAACCGGCGGGCATTGTGTGAGCAGTGAAGTGATGGCGCAAAAGCGCCAGTACGCCAGCCTCTCCTCCCTCTTTGCGCAACTCTTTATTGAACTTGCACAGTGGCAGCGTGCGCTATATCTGGTGATTGATGACTACCATCTCATCACCAATCCCGTTATCCATGATGCGATGCGTTTTTTCCTGCGCCATCAGCCTGAAAATCTCACTCTGATTGTGCTCTCCCGTAACCTGCCCCAGCTCGGCATTGCTAACCTGCGTGTGCGTGAGCAACTGCTTGAGATCGGCAGTCAACAACTTGCCTTCACGCATCAGGAGGCTAAACAGTTCTTTGACTGTCGCCTCGCCTCACCGATTGAGGCCGCTGAGAGCGGGCGCCTGTGCGATGATGTGGCAGGCTGGGCCACGGCTCTCCAGCTGATTGCACTCTCCGTCCGCCAGAACCACGGGGCGGCCCATCAGTCTGCTCGCCGCCTGGCCGGCATTAATGCCAGCCATCTGTCGGATTATCTGGTCGATGAAGTTCTGGACAACGTAGACACCGCAACCCGTCAGTTTTTACTTAAAAGCGCGCTGTTACGCTCAATGAATGACGCGTTAATCGTGCGCGTTACGGGCGAAGAAAACGGGCAGATGCGGCTGGAAGAGATTGAGCGTCAGGGGCTTTTTTTACAGCGAATGGACGATTCCGGCGAATGGTTCAGTTATCACCCCCTGTTCGGTAACTTCCTTCGCCAGCGCTGCCAGTGGGAACTGGCAACGGAACTGCCAGAAATTCACCGCGCGGCGGCTGAAAGCTGGATGGCGCAAGGGTTCCCGAGTGAAGCCATTCATCATGCGCTGGCGGCGGGTGACGGCACCATGCTGCGTGACATTCTGCTGCATCACGCGTGGGGTCTGTTCAACCACAGTGAACTTGGCCTGCTGGAGGCCTCGCTCAAAGCGCTGCCGTGGGAAAGTCTGCTTGAAAACCCACGGCTGGTGTTACTCCAGGCCTGGTTGATGCAAAGCCAGCATCGCTACAGCGAGGTGAATACGCTGCTGGCCAGGGCTGAGCAAGAGATGACCACCCAGATGGATGCCTCGCTGCACGGCGATTTCAACGCGCTGCGTGCACAGGTGGCCATTAACGATGGAGACGCCGTCGAAGCTGAACGTCTGGCGATGGTGGCTCTGGAAGAGCTGCCGCTTGCCAACTATTACAGCCGGATCGTAGCCACCTCGGTACACGGTGAAGTACTGCACTGTAAAGGGCTGCTGGCCAACTCTCTGCCTCTGATGCAGCAAACAGAGCAGATGGCGCGTCGTCATGATGTCTGGCATTACGCTCTGTGGAGTCTTATCCAGCAGAGTGAAATTCTGTTTGCGCAGGGCTTTTTGCAGGCCGCCTGGGAGACGCAGGAAAAAGGGTTCCAGCTGGTGCGCGAGCAGCATCTTGAGCAGTTGCCGATGCATGAGTTCCTGCTGCGCATCCGCGCGCAGTTACTCTGGGCATGGGCACGTCTTGACGAATCAGAAGCCGCAGCCCGTCAGGGGATGGAGGTACTGGCTTCCTATCAGCCCCAGCAGCAGTTGCAGTGCCTTGCCCTGGTGATTCAAAACTCACTGGCCCGAGGCGACCTGGACAATGCCCGCAGCCACCTCCATCGCCTCGAAAATTTACTCGGCAACGGTCAGTATCACAGTGACTGGGTGTCGAATGCCGATAAAGTCCGGGTGATTTACTGGCAGATGGTGGGCGACAAAAAAGCGGCGGCGCAATGGCTGCGTCAGACACCAAAACCGGAGTTTGCCAACAACCACTTCCTGCAGGGGCAGTGGCGCAACATTGCCAGGGCACAGATTCTGCTTGGCGATTTTGATCCGGCTGAGATGGTACTGGAAGAGCTAAATGAGAACGCGCGCAGCCTGCGCCTGATGAGCGATCTTAACCGTAACCTGCTTCTGCTCAATCAGCTCTACTGGCAAGCCGGTCGTAAAAACGATGCGCAGCGTGTGCTGCTGGAGGCCCTGCAACTGGCTAATCGTACCGGGTTTATCAGCCATTTTGTTATCGAAGGTGAGGCCATGGCGCAGCAACTGCGTCAGCTTATTCAGCTCAATACCCTGCCGGAACTGGATCAACATCGCGCCCAGCGCATTCTTCGCGACATTAACCAGCATCATCGTCACAAGTTTGCCCATTTTGATGAAAATTTTGTGGAACGTCTGCTTACTCACCCGGAGGTCCCGGAGCTGATTCGCACCAGCCCGCTTACCCAACGTGAATGGCAGGTGCTGGGGTTGATTTATTCAGGCTACAGCAATGAGCAAATAGCCGGTGAACTTGCCGTGGCGGCAACCACCATCAAAACCCATATTCGCAACCTGTATCAGAAACTGGGCGTGGCCCATCGTCAGGATGCCGTTCAGCATGCTCAGCGGTTGTTGAAAATGATGGGATACGGCGTTTAACTCCCCTTTCACCTGATGCCCTCCCCGTCCCCCTCTCCCACCGGAAGAGGGGGCCATAAGCGCCCGAAGTCACATCAGCACAGTTCAAGCTGGATGTTGTTGCTGGTTAATACCTGCATCACGCCAGGTGGCGGCGGGGTATCGGTATATACCGTATCGACCATGCTGATGCTTCCCATATTGACCATCGCATTACGGCCAAATTTCGAGTGATCCACCACCAGCATAACGTGGCGTGAATTCTCGATGATTGCCCGCTTGGTGCGCACTTCATGGTAGTCAAACTCCAGCAGCGACCCGTCCGCGTCGATGCCGCTTATCCCCAGAATGCCGAAGTCGAGGCGGAACTGGGAGATAAAATCCAGCGTTGCCTCACCCACAATACCACCGTCACGGCTGCGCAGCTCTCCGCCTGCCAGGATGACGCGAAAATCCTCTTTTTTGAGCAGCGTGTTAGCGACATTGAGGTTATTGGTGACCACCCGCAAATTGCTGTGGTCGAGCAGCGCGTGCGCCACCGCTTCAGGGGTGGTGCCGATGTCGATAAAGAGTGTGGCCCCGTCAGGGATCTGACTGGCGACCTTACGCGCAATGCGCTCTTTTTCCGCCGTCTGGGTAGCCTTACGATCGTGCCAGGAGGCATTCACCGAGCTGGAGGGCAAGGCCGCTCCCCCGTGATGGCGCAAAATCTTATTTTGTTCCGCCAGATCGTTCAGGTCACGGCGAATGGTCTGCGGGCTCACGGCGAATTGTTCTACCAGCTCTTCCGTGCTGACATATCCCTGTACTTTAACCAGTTCAATGATTGCGTCATGACGTTGTGTTTGTTTCATGAATAGTCTCTGGGAAATTATGTTCGTTTTCGCGCATTCATTGTATCGACCAGCGCCATCGCAAGGCCAATCAGCAACCCGGCCGTATGCGCGCCGGTGGCGCTGTTCATTGCCGATACGCCAAACCATTCGGCAACCAGTATCACCACAGTGAAAATAGCCAGCCCACGAGGGAGTGAAACCGGGCGCTCCGGGTCGCGTTCACCCCGAAGCCAGACATAACCTATCAGGGCGTACACCACGCCCGATAATCCACCAAACCAGGGTCCAGAAAGTTTGAACTGCAGGAATCCACTCAGTAAGGCGCTGATGAGGGTTATCACCAGCAGCTTGCCACCACCCAGCCGCTTTTCGACTGTGCCACCAAGATACCACCACCAGAACAGGTTAAAGATGATATGAACCAGTGAAAAATGCATGATGGCGTGGGTGAAGTAGCGCCAGGCTTCAAACTGAACCGCCTCGTTGAACGGCCAGGCCAGCCAGACCATGACCGTCTGGTCGCCGATGACGTTCATCAAAATAAACATCAGTATGCAGGCGGCAAAAATGAAAAGAGTCAGCGGCCCACCACGCTCCTGTAAGGCTGCCCGCAGCGGAAATCCTCGGTAACGTAAGCCATTGCTGGTTTGCCCGGACAGCCAGCTCGCCGCAAGATAACGCGGGTCACCGGGGTTTTCCATAAAGCGAGCCAGCTCTGCCCTCACCCGCTCAGCCTGACTGTCGTCTGCCAGCCAGATATCGCTTTGTTCATGCTGCTGAATGGTCAGAATAACGCCCTGGGTTTGCATGTAATCAACAAACGCCTGGGCGACACGCGGGTTAGCAAAGGAGGTGATCATCAACATGGAAGGTGGTCGCTTAGTCCCTGGAAAAGAGGACAGTATAGCGGCAGAACGCGCTATCCCTATAGCGTTCCGTGAGCAACTTCCGCCGGGAAATGGCGATGCCAGGCATCAAATCCACCATCCACACTGAATACGGTGTCATAGCCCTGCTGAAGCAGATATTGCGCGGCCCCTTTGCTGCTATTGCCGTGGTAGCACATCACCATGACCGGCGTTTCAAAATCCGTCTCCTGCATAAAGGTCCCCAGGGTGTCATTGGTCAAATGGAAAGCTCCTGGCGTATGGCCCATGGCAAAGCTTTGAGGATCCCGTATATCAACCAGCACCGCTTTCTTCTGCTGCAGCTTCTGGTGGGTTTCTTCAACGTTTATACAAACAAAATGATCCATAAGACTCTCTTTCAGACATTGCAGGTAAATCGTGCCAAAACTGCCCCGGCTCTCTTCTCGCCCCGCCAGGGTGGGAGGTCGGGTGAAGAGACAAGGGTTGCACGTAGTATGACGCTCATTTTACGTCCACCCGGCAGATAAACGCCATTATGTTATGCATATCACTCTAAATTGTTTTTTTGATGTTACCAATTGCGCGTTCTTTTGCTATTATGAGCGATATCGAACATTTATGAGCTTTAACGAAAGTACGTGAGGGCAGCATGGAAACCAAAGATCTGATTGTCATTGGCGGGGGCATCAACGGTGCCGGGATCGCGGCAGACGCCGCCGGGCGTGGTCTTTCCGTGCTCATGCTGGAGGCTCAGGATTTAGCCTGTGCCACCTCGAGCGCAAGCTCAAAACTGATCCACGGCGGCCTGCGCTACCTGGAACACTATGAATTCCGTCTGGTCAGCGAAGCCCTGGCCGAACGTGAAGTATTGTTGAAGATGGCCCCTCACATCGCCTTCCCGATGCGTTTTCGTTTACCGCATCGCCCCCATCTGCGCCCGGCGTGGATGATTCGAATCGGTCTGTTTATGTACGACCACCTGGGTAAACGCACCAGTTTGCCAGGCTCGAAGGGGTTGCGTTTTGACTCAGACTCGGTTCTTAAACCCGAAATCGTGCGCGGTTTCGAATATTCTGATTGCTGGGTGGACGATGCGCGTCTGGTGGTTGCGAATGCGCAGATGGTCGTTAAAAAAGGCGGCGAGGTCTTAACACGTACCCGCGCAACCTCCGCAAGGCGTGAAAATGGTTTATGGATTGTCGAAGCTGAAGATGTCGACACCGGAGAAAAATTTAGCTGGCAGGCGCGCGGTCTGGTGAATGCGACCGGCCCGTGGGTCAAACAATTCTTCGATGATGGTATGCATCTGCCGTCGCCGTACGGTATCCGCCTGATTAAGGGGAGCCATATCGTCGTACCGCGTGTGCATACCCAAAAACAGGCCTATATCCTGCAAAACGAAGATAAACGCATTGTGTTCGTCATTCCGTGGATGGATGAGTTCTCAATAATCGGTACTACCGATGTGGAATATCAGGGCGATCCGAAACAGGTGGAAATTGATGAAAGCGAAATCAATTATCTGCTGAAAGCCTATAACGCCCACTTCAGGAAGCCGCTTTCACGTGAGGATATCGTCTGGACCTACTCCGGCGTACGTCCCCTTTGTGACGATGAGTCTGACTCACCGCAGGCAATTACCCGTGATTATACCCTCGATATCCACGACGAAGCGGGTAAAGCACCCTTGCTTTCCGTCTTCGGCGGTAAACTCACGACCTACCGTAAGCTCGCCGAGCATGCGATGGAAAAACTGGCGACGTATTATCAGGGTATTGGTCCGGCGTGGACGAAAAGCAGTATTCTGCCCGGCGGGGAAATCGAAGGCGATCGCGATGACTACGCCGCGAAACTGCGCCGCCGTTACCCGTTCATCACGGAATCTCTGGCCCGTCACTTTGCCCGTACCTACGGCAGTAACAGCGAACTTATTCTCAAAGATAAAACGACGGTTGAGGAGTTGGGTGAGCATTTCGGCCATGAGTTATACGAAGCCGAACTGCGCTACCTGGTTGAGCATGAGTGGGTTCGTCGCCTCGACGATGTTCTCTGGCGCCGGACAAAAATCGGCATGTGGCTGAATGCCGACGAGCAGTCCCGCGTAGCGCAATGGCTGACCCGCCATAGCAAAACCGAGCTGTCACTGGCCTCGTAATAAAAAAGCCGGGGATTAACCCGGCTTAATAATCTCTGTTCAGAACCCGGTAAGCCTGTGCTACCGGGTTTTTGTTTTACAACCGCACCGGATCAATATGCCAGATCTTATCGGCATACTCCTGGATGGTACGGTCTGAAGAGAAGTAGCCCATGTTGGCAATGTTGTGCATCGCTTTGGTGGTCCACTCCTCCGGCGTGCGGTAGAGCTCATCAACCTTGTCCTGGCAATCCACATAGCTGCGGAAATCAGCCAGCACCTGATAGTGATCGCCAAAGTTAATCAGGGAATCAACCAGGTCACGGTAACGGCCAGGATCCTGAGGGCTGAACAGCCCGGTCGCAATCTGTGTCAATACCTGATGGAGCTCTTCATCCTGCTCGTAGTATTCACGAGGTTTATAACCCTGACGGCGCAACGCTTCGACCTCTTCCGCCGTGTTGCCGAAGATAAAGATATTGTCTTCACCTACGTGCTCCAGCATCTCAACGTTTGCCCCATCCAGCGTACCAATAGTAAGCGCACCGTTGAGCGCGAACTTCATGTTACTGGTGCCGGACGCTTCCGTTCCCGCCAGCGAAATTTGCTCAGACAGATCTGCCGCCGGAATAATAACCTGCGCCAGACTGACGCTGTAATTCGGAATGAAGACCACCTTGAGCTTGTCGCCAATCTCAGGATCGTTATTGATAACCGCCGCCACGTCATTGATGAGATGAATGATGTGCTTCGCCATGTAATAAGCGGACGCGGCTTTACCGGCAAAAATGTTGACGCGCGGCACCCACGCCGCTTTCGGATCGGCCTTGATACGGTTGTAGCGCAGGATAACGTGCAGCACGTTCATCAACTGGCGCTTGTATTCATGGATGCGTTTGATCTGCACGTCGAACAGCGCTTTCGGGTTTACCACTACGTTCAGCTGCTGCGCAATCACCGATGCCAGGCGCTTCTTATTCTCAAGCTTAGCCTGACGGATCGCCTGATTCACCAGAGGGTAATCAATGTGCTGTTCCAGCTCGCTTAACTGGCTGAGATCGGTACGCCAGGTGCGACCAATATTCTCATCCAGTACCTCCGAGAGCGGCGGGTTCGCCAGCGCCAGCCAGCGACGCGGCGTGACGCCGTTAGTCACATTGGTAAAGCGCATCGGGAAGATTTTTGCAAAGTCAGCAAACAGCGACTGCACCATCAGGTTAGAGTGCAGCTCAGAAACGCCATTCACTTTATGGCTGACGATCACCGCCAGCCAGGCCATACGGACCCGGCGGCCATTGGACTCGTCGATGATGGAAGCACGACTCAGCAGATCCACATCATTCGGGTACTGCTCCTGAATGGTTTTCAGGAAGTAGTCATTGATTTCGAAGATGATCTGCAGATGGCGTGGCAGTATTTTGCCCAACATATCAATCGGCCAGGTTTCCAGCGCTTCGCTCATCAACGTATGGTTGGTGTAAGAGAAGACCTGACAGGTCACTTCAAAGGCTTCGTCCCAGCCAAACTTATGCTCATCAATTAACAAACGCATCAGTTCAGGGATGGACAAAACCGGATGGGTATCATTCAGGTGAATCGCTGTTTTTTCCGCCAGGTTGCTGTAAGTTTTATGCAACTGGAAGTGGCGACTCAAAATGTCCTGAATAGTGGCAGAGACCAGGAAATACTCCTGACGCAGTCGTAATTCACGCCCTGAATAGGTTGAGTCGTCCGGGTAGAGGACGCGGGAGACGTTTTCAGAGTGGTTTTTATCTTCCACCGCTGCGAAGTAATCGCCCTGGTTAAACTTACCCAGGTTGATGGCGCTACTTGCCTGCGCATTCCACAACCGCAACGTGTTGGTCGCATCGGTATCATAACCGGGGATAATCTGATCGTAGGCAACGGCCAGAATCTCTTCTGTCTCAAGCCAGCGGGACTTTTTCCCCTCCTGCTGAATACGGCCGCCAAAGCGCACTTTGTAGCGCGTATTGTGGCGCTTAAATTCCCAGGGGTTACCGTATTCCAGCCAGTAATCCGGGGACTCTTTCTGCCGCCCTTCCACAATGTTTTGCTTGAACATGCCGTAGTCATAACGAATGCCGTAGCCACGACCCGGCAACGCCAGCGTCGCCAGTGAGTCCAGGAAGCAGGCCGCAAGACGGCCCAGGCCGCCGTTACCGAGGCCTGGGTCATTCTCTTCGTCGATCAGTTCGGCGAGATCCAGCCCCATCTCTTCCAGCGCGTTTTTCACGTCATCGTAGATACCCAGAGATAACAGGGCATTGGAAAGGGTGCGGCCAATCAGAAATTCCATCGACAGGTAGTAAACCTGCCGCGTTTCCTGAGACAGTTGTGCACGGTTGGAGCGCAACCAGCGCTCAACCAGACGGTCACGCACGGCAAACAAGGTGGCGTTCAGCCATTCATGTTTATTTGCAATGACCGGATCTTTACCGATGGTGAACATCAGCTTGTAAGCAATTGAATGTTTTAACGCCTCAACGCTCAACGTGGGTGAAGCATAAGTAAAAGGTGCATTCATAAAAGTGATTCCAGGAGCTTATTTCAACCGATAGTAAAGGTCGCGGTAAGACTGCGCGGCGACCTGCCAGCTAAAATCCATGCCCATCGCCTGACGCTGAACAAAACGCCAGAGTGAAGGACGGGACCACAACACGAAAGCACGCCGAATCGCGCGGAGCAGCGACCAGGCATTACTGTCTTCAAATACAAAACCACTGGCGATTCCATCTGCCAAATTCTCCAGAGAGCTATCGGACACCGTATCAGCAAGCCCACCGGTACGCCGTACCAGCGGCAGTGTGCCGTACTTCAGTCCATAAAGTTGCGTTAATCCACACGGTTCGAAGCGACTCGGCACCAGAATGACGTCAGCGCCACCCATGATGCGGTGCGAGAACGCTTCGTGATAACCAATCTGAACACCCACCTGCCCCGGGTGCTCTGCTGCTGCGGCCAGGAACCCTTCCTGCAGAACCGGATCGCCCGCGCCCAACAGCGCAAGTTGTCCACCCTGCTCAAGCAACCCTGGCAGTGCTTCCAGCACGAGGTCGAGGCCTTTCTGACTGGTTAAACGACTGACCACTGCAAACAGTGGAACCTTGTCGTTAACCTTCAGTCCCATGGCAACCTGCAACTGGCGCTTGTTCTCTGCTTTTTCTTCCAGCGTATCCCTCGTATAACGCGAGGTAAGCAGCAAGTCTGTTGCCGGGTCCCAAATTTTTTCATCGACGCCATTAAGAATGCCGCTCAGGCGACCTTCCATCTGCCGCTGGCGTAACAGTCCTTCCATACCATAGGCAAATTGTGGCTCAGTAATTTCACGCGCGTAGGTGGGGCTAACGGCCGTAATGTGGTCGGCGTAATAAAGCCCCGCTTTAAGGAATGAAATCTGCCCCTTAAATTCCAGCCCATGCATGGTAAAGAAGGAGGATGGCAACCCGATTTCACTCATATGATGCGCGTAATACATTCCCTGGTAGGCCAGGTTATGGACAGTGAACACCGACTTCGCCGGACGCCCTTTCGCTGCAAGATAGGCGGGTGCCAGGCCGGCATGCCAGTCATGAGCATGGACCACATCTGGCCGCCAGAAAGGGTCAAGCCCACTGGCCATCTCTGCACCTACCCAGCCAAGCAGCGCAAAGCGCAAGACGTTATCGGTATAGGCGAAAAGATTTGTGTCGTGGTACGGGCTGCCGGGCCGGTCATAGAGATGCGGCGCGTCAATTAAGTAGATCCCCACCCCATTAAAATGTCCGAACAGCAATGTAATTCGACCGGCGAAGGTCTCCCGACGGCTGACAATCTGAGCATCCGTCACTCCCCGACGGATATCAGGGAACGCAGGCAGTAGCACGCGCGTGTCAACGCCGTCAGCGATTTGCGCCGCCGGTAGTGCGCCAATAACATCTGCCAGACCACCGGTCTTCAGCAACGGAAACATCTCGGAACATACATGTAAAACCTGCATTCTCGCTCCTGTCAAAACCGCTAACACTCAACCGGCATTAGCGGAAAAACAGCACGCGGACCCCTTCCGCGCAAGGTTATCTCGATGCTGTTACTCTTGTTGCAATTTACGCAGCATTTCGCGCGTCACCAGCACAATGCCCTCTTCGGAGCGGTAGAATCGACGCGCATCTTCTTCTGCATTCTCACCAATAATCGTCCCTTCCGGGATGACACAAGCGCGGTCTATAACGCAGCGCCGCAAGCGACAGGAGCGTCCGACCCACACCTCAGGTAACAGAACCGCAGAATCGATATTGCAAAACGAGTTTACGCGCACCCGTGAAAACAATACCGATTGCACGACCACCGATCCGGAGATCACACATCCACCAGAAACCAGTGAGTTCAACGTCATACCGTGACTTCCCGATCTGTCCTGAACAAATTTCGCCGGTGGCAAAGATTCATTATAGGTACGGATTGGCCAGTTACGGTCATACATGTCCAGTTCCGGCACAACGGAAGCAAGATCGAGGTTCGCTTTCCAGTAGGCTTCCAGGGTTCCCACATCGCGCCAGTAAGGTTCTGACTCAGGATCCGAGTGCACGCAGGAGAGTGGGAAAGGGTGTGCATAAGCCATGCCAGACTTCATAATCAACGGGATGATGTCTTTACCGAAATCGTGACTGGAGTTTTCGTTCTTGTCGTCTTCTTCCAGGAGTTCGTAGAGATACTCTGCATCGAAGACATAAATCCCCATACTGGCCAGCGATTTGGTGTCGTCATTAGGCATGGACGGCGGGTTAGCGGGCTTCTCGACAAACGCAATAACTTTGTCATTTTCATCCACAGCCATTACGCCAAAAGCGCTTGCCTCTTCAATAGGCACCGGCAGACAGGCCACGGTGCAGCGCGCACCCTTTTCGACATGATCGATAAGCATGCGGGAATAGTCCTGCTTATAGATATGGTCCCCCGCCAGGATAACGATATATTCAGCGCCGTAGCGACGAATGATGTCGAGGTTCTGCGTCACCGCATCGGCAGTACCGCGATACCAGCTCTCACCGTGCACACGCTGCTGGGCTGGCAACAGGTCGACAAACTCATTCATCTCTTCATTAAAGAAAGACCAGCCGCGCTGAATGTGCTGCACCAGGGTATGGGACTGATATTGCGTAATGACCCCAATACGGCGGATACCGGAGTTAATGCAGTTGGACAGGGCAAAATCGATAATGCGAAATTTCCCGCCAAAGTGAACGGCAGGCTTGGCACGTTTTTTTGTCAAATCTTTCAGGCGCGTCCCTCGCCCACCTGCAAGTATCAGGGCTACAGATTTTAATGGCAGCTGGCGCGCTAACATTAATGGATCATTCTTTTCTAATCTAACCATGACGAACTCCTTTTTTATGACCTTTCAAATACGCACACTCCGTGCGCGGGCCCATGCCAGACAGCCATGACTACCGGATTATCCTCTCCGGCAAACGGAGGAATGGCGCGCCACTCCCCATCGGGTAAAACCAGTTCGGCAACCTCAGGTGTCCCGTTGATCGTTATCAAAAATCGATCGGACAACAGGATTTGCAGGCAATGCAAGCCACCTTGCCACTCACCGGCGCTAAGAGGTTGCGCCGCGTTATTCAGCCACCGAACGTTTCCATCCCCCTCTTCCCACCAGTGATTCCGCGTTAATGCCGGAATACGCTTGCGAAGATGGATCAATGCAGAGGTAAAGCCCACCAGCCCACTGTTTGCCTGTTGCCAGTCAAGCCAGGTCAACACGTTATCCTGGCAGTAGGCGTTGTTATTACCGTGCTGGCTGTGACCCTGTTCATCACCGGCCAGCAGCATTGGTGTTCCCTGAGAAAGCAGCAGAGTGGTCAACAGGGCATGGACGCTGGTTCGCCTCCTTTCTGTTATCTCAAAACTGCTGCTTAAACCTTCTATACCATGATTATTACTATGGTTATTGTTAGTACCGTCGCGATTTTCCTCGCCGTTAGCCTGGTTATGTTTGTGGTTAAAGCTCACACAATCACGCAACGTAAAGCCATCGTGCGCCGTTACCAGGTTGATGGAAGCGCAAGGCAAACGGCCCTCGCGACGGAACAGCTCGCCCGAGGCGGCAAACCGCCCGGCAAATTCGCCCAGCGACAACGACTGCTCCAGCCAGAAGCGACGCGTCGCATCACGAAAATGATCGTTCCACTCGGCAAACGGCGGCGGGAAATTACCCACCTGATAACCGCCGTGACCAATGTCCCAGGGTTCAGCAATCAGTTTCAGCCCCGATAGCAGCGGATCCTGTTTGATGGCTTCAAACAGCGGCGCATGAGGGCTGTAGTCCGGCGTTCTGCCCATCACGCTCGCAAGATCAAAACGGAACCCGTCAACATGAAAGGTGTGAACCCAGTGTCTGAGGCATGCGATCGCAAACGCCACACCGCCCGGATGAGAAAGGTTTAGCGTGTTGCCACAGCCGGTCCAGTTCTCATAATCACCATCACCCCTGATCCAATAATAGCTACGGTTATCGATTCCGCGCAGGGAGAGCGTCGGCCCGTCAAGATCAATTTCAGCGGAATGGTTCAACACAATGTCGAGGATCACTTCAATTCCGTTCTCGTGCAGCGCTTTTACCGCATCACGAAATTCATTGATGGCAGCCTCTGGTGTGCTGGCATAACGCGGTTCGAGCGCAAACAGCCCCAGCGGGTTGTATCCCCAGTAATTACTCAACCCCAGCCGCTGCAGGCGAGGTTCGCTGAGAAAATGCGCGACAGGCATCAGTTCCAGGGCCGTGATCCCAAGCGTTTTGAAGTACTCAATCATCACCGGGTGACCCAGGGCTTTGTAGGTGCCCCGGATCGCTTCAGGCAGAGCAGGATGCAAATACGTCAGCCCTTTAACATGAGCTTCGTAGATAATGGTCTCGCCCCAGGGAGTGGAAGGCGCACGATCGCCCCCCCAGTCGTAAGCTTCATCCACGACGATGCATTTAGGCGCGACCGCGGCGCTGTCATGTGGGTCAGGGGTCTGATAGCCGCCGTGCAGCAGTGGATTATCGTTAACCTCACCTTCAATACGCAGCGCGCAGGGATCAATAACCAGCTTGGCCGGGTTAAAACGGTGCCCCCCGGCGGGATCCCAGGGGCCATGCACACGGTAACCATAACGCAGACCCGCTTTTGCATTCGGCAAAAAACCATGCCAGACGTCACCTGTTCGGGCCGGAAGATCAACACGCTGCTCGTTGCCTTCGTCATCGAAGAGGCACAGTTCCACACGGTGCGCATGAGCGGAAAAGAGGGTGAAGTTTACCCCGTCCTCTGCCACATGCGCGCCGAGCGGCGCTGCCTGTCCAGCCGCCAGAAGCGTCATTCCCCCTCCCGAACCAGCCAGATGGTCGACAACGGAGGCAAGGTGATGGAGAGTGAATGTTCACGACCGTGGCTAGGAATGGTTTCGCTTTGTACACCGCCGCCGTTACCGGCGTTACTGCCGTGGTAGTGCATTGAGTCGGTATTCAGCTCTTCACGCCAGCGACCAGGCTGGTTAACACCGAAGCGATAACCATGACGCGGCACCGGGGTAAAGTTACTGGCAACGATAATTTCATTACCTGCTTTATCACGACGAACAAAAATAAACACCGAACGCTCATAGTCATCGACCACCAGCCATTCAAAGCCGTAATCGTCAAAGTCCAGCTCATGCAAGGCCTTATGGTGACGATAGGTTCGGTTCAGATCGCGCACCAGACGCTGTACACCGTGGTGCCAGTTATCGCTACCTTCCAGCAGGTGCCAGTCCAGGCTTGAGTCATGATTCCACTCGCGACCCTGAGCAAACTCATTGCCCATAAACAACAGCTTTTTACCGGGGAAGGCCCACATCCAGCCGTAGTAGGCGCGCAGGTTGGCAAACTTCTGCCAGGCATCACCCGGCATACGATCCAGAATGGATTTTTTGCCGTGTACAACTTCGTCATGGGAGAGCGGCAACACGAAGTTTTCCGTGCTGTTATAAATCATACCGAAGGTGAGTTTGTCGTGATGGTGCTGGCGATAGATCGGGTCGAGCTTCATGTAGTCGAGCGTGTCATGCATCCACCCCAGGTTCCATTTGTACCAGAAACCCAGCCCACCTATTGAAGGCGGGCGCGAGACGCCAGGAAAATCCGTCGACTCTTCCGCCATGCTCACCGCACCGGGTACCTGCTCACCGAGAATACGGTTGGTGTTACGTAAAAACTCAATAGCCTCAAGATTTTCACGACCACCGTGTTCATTAGGGATCCACTCCCCCGCTTTACGGCTGTAATCGCGGTAGATCATGGACGCCACCGCATCCACGCGCAGGGCATCAATGCCGAAGCGCTCAATCCAGTAAAGCGCATTACCCACCAGATAGTTGCTGACCTCACGACGGCCAAAGTTGTAGATAAGCGTGTTCCAGTCCTGATGGTAGCCTTCGCGTGGGTCGCTGTGCTCATAAAGGCTGGTACCATCAAACTGCGCAAGACCAAAGTCATCTGAAGGGAAGTGGCCCGGTACCCAGTCAAGAATGACGTTTAACCCGGCAGCATGGGCAGCTTTCACAAAGTAGAGGAAGTCATCACGGGTGCCAAAACGACGGGTCGGAGCATACATTCCGGTGGGTTGATAGCCCCAGCTACCGTCAAAAGGATGCTCATTAATGGGCAGCAGCTCAAGGTGAGTAAAGCCCATCCACTTCACGTAGGGGACCAGTTGGTCGGCCAGCTCGCGGTAGCTCAGCCAGAAATTATTGTCAGTATGGCGACGCCAGGATCCCAGATGCACCTCATAAATAGAGATGGGTGCATCAAATTCGTTGGCTTTTTTACGTGCTTCGGTCTGCTCTACCTTCTCAGGAAGATCGCAAATCATCGAGGCCGTTTCCGGACGCATCTGCGCTTCAAAAGCATAGGGATCCGATTTAATGCGCAGCTTGCCGTTGGCATCAATCATCTCAAATTTATAGAGCTGACCGTTGTGCGCACCAGGAATGAAAAGCTCCCAGATGCCGGACTCTTTTCGCAGACGCATAGGGTGGCGACGACCATCCCAGTAGTTGAACTGTCCGACGACAGAGACACGGCGGGCGTTAGGAGCCCATAGTGAAAAGCGCGTACCCGTCACACCATCCATCGTATCGGCGTGTGCGCCGAGGGTTTCATAAGGCCGCAGATGGGTGCCTTCAGAGAGCAACCAGGCATCCATCTCCTGAATCAATGGACCAAAACGATACGGGTCGTCGATGAGGTTTTGCTGACCATGCCATACAACGGCAAGCTGGTAGCGAAAAGGGTTTTTACGTCGTGGCATAACGCCACTAAAAAAGCCACGTGAATCCAGGCAATCCAGGTTGCCCACTTTACGACCCGTTTTGGGTTCAATCACCCAGACTTCTGTCGCATCCGGTAATAATGCGCGGACTTCCAGCCCCGCTTCCGTCTGGTGCATGCCGAGCACGGAAAAGGGGTCCGCAAAATGGCCTGCTATTAGCGCGTTAATCACGTCTCTATCTACAAGCACGGACATGGTTTCATCCTTTTTTATTTGTGTCCCACCAAAGCCGGGAGGGTTATACACCCGGTTGAGACACATTTTTTGACCTGAACTGCGCAGCACATAATGTGCATCCTCTCTGCTCAGTCCCACCTTCAGGTAAGATGCAAAGGCACCCAACTTAAAGCATAGCCAACGCTGTCTCTAACCCCCGATAAAATTAACAATATCCGCGTAGAATCCTTTAATACGCAAAAAAAAGGGGTGACAAGCACCCCTTTTCAAAGAATTTTAGTTTAAGCCAACTGCCGTAGCATGCGGCGTAGCGGCTCGGCCGCGCCCCATAACAGCTGATCGCCAACGGTAAAAGCAGAGAGGAAATCTGGCCCCATATTCAGCTTACGCAGGCGACCAACCGGGGTGGTCAGCGTACCGGTAACCGCGGCCGGCGTCAGTTCACGCATGGTGATTTCACGGTCATTCGGCACCACTTTCGCCCACGGGTTATGGGCCGCCAGCAGCTCTTCGATGGTCGGAATCGACACATCTTTTTTCAATTTTAAGGTGAAAGCCTGGCTATGGCAGCGCAGCGCCCCGACACGTACACACAGGCCATCAACCGGGATTGCAGAGGCAGTGCTCAAAATCTTGTTGGTTTCCGCCTGCCCTTTCCACTCTTCGCGGCTCTGACCGTTATCCAGCTGTTTGTCGATCCACGGGATCAGGCTACCTGCCAGCGGTACGCCAAAGTTATCAACCGGCAATTCACCGCTGCGCGAAAGCTGAGTGACTTTGCGCTCAATATCGAGAATAGCGGAAGCTGGGTTGGCAAGTTCCGCCGCCACGTGACCATGCAGCTGACCCATCTGCGCCAGCAGTTCGCGCATGTGGCGTGCGCCGCCACCGGATGCCGCCTGATAAGTGGCAACAGAGACCCATTCAACCAGATCGTTTGCGAACAGGCCGCCCAGTGACATCAGCATCAGGCTGACGGTGCAGTTTCCGCCCACAAAGGTCTTGATACCCTTGTTCAGACCTTCGGTAATCACAGACTGGTTAACCGGATCGAGAATAATGATGGCGTCATCTTTCATACGTAACGATGATGCCGCATCAATCCAGTAGCCCTGCCAGCCGCTTTCACGAAGCTTTGGATAGATTTCGTTGGTATAATCGCCGCCCTGGCAGGTGACAATAATGTCGAGGGCCTTCAACGCTTCCAGATCGAATGCATCCTGCAACGTACCGGCAGATTGACCGCCAAACGTCGGAGCAGCCTGACCGAGCTGGGAAGTGGAGAAGAAGACCGGGCGAATGGCGTCGAAGTCGCGCTCTTCTACCATGCGTTGCATGAGTACGGAGCCGACCATACCGCGCCAACCGATAAAACCAACATTTTTCATAACGTATTTCCTGCGAAGGTGTGTGCTGTTTGTGCTTGCCAGTATCCTGACTGGCGCTAATAGCCCACATTACAAAATGCACACAAAGTCGCAAGTGAAATTAATCAATGATGGGCAAGCCATCAGAAATACCGCTAATCAGCGGCAAAACAGGTAAGAGTCATGAGCGAAATCATTTCTGTGGCAGTGTTGTTGATCCTGATTATGGACCCTCTCGGGAACCTGCCTATTTTCATGTCGGTACTGAAACATACCGAACCAAAGCGTCGGCGCAAGATCATGATCCGGGAGCTGCTTATCGCCCTGGCGCTGATGCTGATTTTTCTGTTTGCGGGTGAAAATATTCTGGCATTTCTTAACCTGCGCGCAGAAACCGTCTCCATTTCCGGTGGCATTATTCTGTTTCTGATTGCCATTAAGATGATTTTTCCGAGCGAGTCAGGCAGCAGCATGGGCCTGCCTGCGGGGGAAGAACCCTTTATTGTGCCGCTGGCGGTTCCGCTGGTCGCCGGGCCAACGTTGCTCGCTACCTTAATGCTACTGTCACACCAGTACCCGAACCAGATGAGCCATCTGGTGATTGCCTTGCTGATTGCCTGGGGCGGAACGGTCGCAATTTTGCTGCAGTCATCGCTGTTTCTGCGTTTGCTTGGCGAAAAAGGGGTAAACGCGCTGGAACGTTTGATGGGCCTGGTACTGGTGATGCTCGCGACCCAGATGTTCCTGGACGGCATCCGGCTGTGGATGAAAGGCTAGGTAAAAGCAACGGGAATAAAAGCAAAAAGGCAACGCAAGTTGCCTTTTTTAGTGTTTGCTCCCTCTCCCGCCGGGCTGAAGAATTCCCAGAAATATGACGTTTTGCAGCGATATCACAGTCCCATGAGAATAAAACCGTCACCGCGATGACAAGGTCCGGCTGAAAATCGATGAGGCGTTGACGGCTGACCGGGGCCGCCCGCAGGGAAGCGGGCGGAGGGGATAGCCTGCAGGGAGGCAGGCTGGTCCCCGACCCGATAGTCAGACGACATAAGCATCATGGACCGCGAAGCGGCGATTTTCCTTGCCGGGAGCCCGGGTCGCCAGGGTGGTGGCGGTGAACCACCCTGGCACGTTCACGGGTTCTGGCGTGACAGAAAAGCAAGGAACATAAGGTGAACGGAATGACCACAAGAGCCGCATGTTTCCCCTCACCCTGGCCCTCTCCCCAAAGGGGCGAGGGGGCTTTCCGTGCTCGAAATATTTTGTGGGGATCCCTCAGCTCCGTGGGAGAGGGTTGAGGTGAGGGCATCAGACCGCACCTCTCCATGCAATACCTTAACTTAGCAACGTAAACGCAATCATCCCGACAATGGCACCAGTGGTCCCCAGAATGGTTTCCATTAACGTCCAGGTCTTTAGCGTCTGTGCTTCGGTGGCGCCGGTGAATTTACCGAATAACCAGAAACCCGCATCGTTCACGTGACTGACCACAATGGAACCACCGGCAATACAAATCGACAGGGCTGCCATCTGCGCTCCGGTAAAATGCAGTTGCTCAATCACCGGCATCACCAGCCCCACCGCCGTTAAGCAGGCGACCGTAGCAGAACCCTGAATAATACGCACCGCAGCGGCCAACACGAAACAGGTCACTGCAATCGGTAGCCCCATTCCGGTCAGCGCTTCACCCAGCGCCGGGCCAACGCCTGAATCCACCAGAACCTGTTTGAATACGCCGCCCGCCCCAATCACCAGCAGGATAATCCCGGCGGGTTGCAGCGCCTGGCCGCAGATTTCCATCACGCGGTCTTTCGCCATGCCCTGACGAATCGCCAGGCCATAGATTGCCACCAGACATGCCACCAGAATCGCCGTAAAGGGGTGACCAATAAACTCAAGCCAGTTGTAAAGACCAGAGCCTTCGGCAACAAAGCGGGCCGCGATCGTCTTCATTCCCACCAGCACCAGCGGCAGCAGAATGAGCGCCAGACTAAAGCCAAAAGAGGGCATCTTACCTTCGCCCAGATGCGGCTCGGAGATGTCGTCCGGGATATGCAATTCAACATAGCGGCTAATAAAATTGCCCCACAGCGGCCCGGCAATCAGCATGCCCGGAATGGCCGCACACAGGCCAATCAGGATCATCCAGCCAAAATCTGCGTGCATCTGAGAGGCCAGCAGCATAGGAGCAGGACCTGGCAGCAGAAACGCCGCAGCCGCAGCCACCCCCGCAAACAGCGGAATGACCAGCTTCACCAGGTTGGTCCCGGTGTGGCGCGCCATAGAGAAAGCCACGCTAATCAACAGCACAACCGCCACTTCGAAGAACAGCGGCAGTGCGCAGATCAGACCGGCCAGGCCAATCGCATAGTGCGCGCGGCTGTGACCAAAGGATTTGAGCATCTTCACGGCAATCTGGTCGACCGCGCCGGTCTCATGCAGAATTTTGCCGAACATGGCCCCGAGCGCCACCACAATGGCGAGGAAGCCCAACGTACCACCCATCCCTTTTTCCATCGTCGCCGCAATTTTAATGAGCGGCATACCCGAAAAAAGACCTGCACCAATAGAAACCACCATCAAGGCAACGAAAGCATGCATACGTGCTTTCATCACTAAAAACAGCAGCAGCAAAACAGAGCCCACTGCTGTTAAAACAAGCGTTAATGTACTCAAAACTACTGCCTTTATTTATTAATTACTGCAATTGTGCTGGCGACAACCCCTTCCAGCGGCTGGTCGATATCGACGACAAGTACGTCGCGCTCGTCCGCACCCGGCTCCTCCAGTGCTTCAAACTGGGTCACCAACATCTGCGTTTTAAAGAAGTGGCCTTTACGTGCTTTCAGACGACGTTCGATCACGTCAAATTCGCCTTTCAGATAGATAAAGGAGAGGTTCGGATTCCCATCACGTAACAGGTCACGGTAGCGCTTCTTAAGAGAAGAGCAGACGATCAGCGACACCTTGTTGGTGCGTTGCATCGCAAACGCAGCGTCGTTCAGCGCCTGCAGCCAGGGCTTACGGTCATCATCATTCAGTGGCTCACCTGCCGCCATTTTTGTGATGTTGCTGCGCGGATGAAGGAAGTCGCCATCGAGAAACGCGGCATGGATTTGATGCGCCACTTCACTGGCGACAGCGGATTTACCACTGCCAGAAACGCCCATCAGGACATAGACGTGGTGATCATGATTAGTCGTGCTCAAAGCGTAGCTCCCACTCAGACAAAGAGAATTGTTACGGGTAACAGTTATCGGTAACATTGTCCTGCCGGGGTAATGGAGAAGCAATATCCATTCATGCCAGAAGTGAATAAGTGTGAGCTAGTTCAAATTTGTCAGACTAAATTGATCCACCCGGTGACAAAGTGAAACCTAAATCTAACAATTTTGGCGTAACTGTTTCACCTCGAATCCGCGCCAGCAGCCGTTCGGCACCGATACGCCCCATACGTTCACGCGGCGTCAGTACGCTGGCCAGACGGGGCTCCATCACCTGGCCGATGTCATGCCCATGAAACCCGGCAATCGCCATATCATCAGGAATGCTTAAGCCCAGACGCTGGCACTCAAAGGCAGCGCCAATGGCCAGGTCATCGTTGGTACAAAAGATCCCGTCAAGCTGCGGGTATTCGCGGCGGGCCTGTCGCATCAGGTCAATACCAGCAGAATAGGATGAAGACTGCTCCACCATTACACTGTAGGGCGTCAACCCGGCGTCGAGCATCGCCTGCTCATACCCCTTCTGTTTGATGATAGTACGTTCATCGAGACGTGCACCCAGGTAGGCCACACCACGGTGACCACGGGCAATGATAGCGGCCGTCATTTGCCGGGCGGCTTCGAAGTTATCGAATCCAACGGCGATATCCAGGCAGGGGGAGACGCTATCCATCAGCTCAAGTACCGGAATGCCGGCCACTTCTATCATCTTCAGTGTACGTGGCGTGTGAGTACGTTCGGTCAGGATCAGGCCGTCAATATTCCACGAGAGCATGGATTCAAGACGTTCCTCTTCCATCTCAGGCTTGTAGCCAAAGTGGGCCAGCATGGTCTGATAGCCCCATGCGTCGGTCACGCTTTCTATACCACGTAGAACTTCAGCAAATACCTGGTTGGTTAAGGAAGGCAGCAGAACGCCCACCGCACGACTGGTGGCGTTGGAGAGAATGTCAGGAGCGCGATTGGGAATATAACCCAGCTCATCAAGCGCGGCCGCGATTTTTCCCCGAAGGGCGATGGAGACTTGCTCCGGATTTCGCAGAAAACGACTGACCGTCATTTTGGTCACGCCCACGCGATCGGCCACATCCTGAAGTACGGGTCTTTTCTTTTTCATCGTCCTGAAGTAATAAGCTGAGAAATAATGGCTCAGTTTATCACGGACACTACGCAACCTTCCGGTGTTAACCAGAAGGTTGCGTCATTTATTTAAGCAGGATCATACTGGCGGCAGATCAAAGAGCAGAATTTCACTGTCACTGTCCGCATGAATCGACAGCGCTTGCTCATCCCAGATAGCCAGGCCGTCACTGGTGGTGGCTTTGGTTCCGTTAATCGTCACGTCCCCTTTCACTACCTGGATCCAGACTTTGCGATCCGCAGCCACCTGGTAAACCGACTGCTCATCTTTCAGCAAGGCCCAGCGATACAGTTCCATATCCTGATGCACTTTCAGGGAGCCTTCACGGGCATCCGGAGAGAGTACCAGCTGGCGGCCCTGCTTCGCGTCAAAACGACGCTGCTCATAGCGAGGCGTAATGCCCGTTGCTTCTGGAATAATCCAGATCTGGTACAGACGCAGTGGCTCGGTGGCGCTCGGGTTGTACTCGGAGTGACGCACCCCGGTGCCGGCGCTCATAATCTGGAATTCACCTGCCGGTACCTGCTCTTTGTTGCCCATGCTGTCTTTGTGTTCCACAGCACCCTGCAACACGTAGGTCAGGATCTCCATATCTTTATGGGGGTGAGTCCCAAAGCCCTGGCCGGCGTCAATTACGTCGTCATTGATAACGCGCAGTGCTGAGAAGCCCATGAAGTTAGGATCATGATAGTTGGCAAATGAAAAGGTATGCCAGGAGTCCAGCCAACCATGATTTGCATGGCCACGGTCGTTTGCTTTGCGTAAGTAAATCATGTTTTCACCCTCGTGTTCGTTTCGATGGAGTCAGTGTGTACCCGATCGAACCGCAATCATAGAGGGTGAAAATTGACTCCTCTGTTCAAAAAAAATGAACAAGTTAAAATAAGCTTAAATCCCCTGCTTTGCGAGGGTTACCGTGGCTGGTGAGGCCTGCTCGAAGGCCCGCTCCAGGATCTCAAGATTAGTGAGAACGTCAGATTCCTTGACGTAATTGTCCACCCCGTCATTGATGGTGGCATAAAGCGCATCATAGACCTGGCCGTAATCCCCCTGCTCCGGCGGCAGAATTTCTCTTACCGTCTCGCCGGCACCGTTAATGTACTCCAGCACACCAGTGCTTTCATCAGCCGCAAAGCCCGGTTCACCCGGCATGATGTTAGCTTTTAGGCTGGTCTCCTGCTGGTCGATACCGTACTTGATAAATGATCCTCTGGTGCCATGAACAATGAATTTCGGATAGTCGATTTTCACCAGGTGGCTGGTTTTGACGATTGCCTTCAGGTCACCAAAGAACAGCTGCGCTTCGAACGTATCATCAGGATTGGCTTTATTGCGCAGGCTGCGAAGGTCATAAGCCACATGATCGGGGCGACCAAACAGTGAAATAATTTGATCCAGGGTGTGTACGCCCAGCCCATAGAAGAACCCATCCTGCGGCAGGCCAGGCCTGGTCTCTGCAACAGGACGGTAGTAGTCGAAATGGCTCTCTACTTCGACAATCTCCCCTAATTTGCCGCTCTCAATCACCTTTTTTGTCATCAGGAAACAGGAGTCAAAGCGGCGATTCTGATAAGGCGTAACGGTAAGTCCTTTACTTTTTGCCAGGGTAAACAGCGTGATGGCTTCTGCCAGAGTGGGCGTAAACGGTTTTTCGACCAGTACGTTTTTGCCGGCTTCCAGCGCCCGTTTTGCATATTCAAAGTGGCTGTCAGCATGCGTACAGACGATCACCAGTGCGATTGTCGGGTCGTTGAGCACCTCATCAAGATCGCTGGTGAAATGAATATGTTGATACTGCGGGTTCTGCTCTTCCGGCTTCGCGCTGCGCCGGAAAATGTGGCTCACTCGCCAGTTCTCTTTGCGGTTAAGAACATACGGAAGATGGTAACGGGTCGTACTTTTGCCAAAGCCGATAAAGGCACAGTTCAGGGTCATGATGCGGTCCTTGTTTTGCGTCACTGCGTTAAACCTTAGCGCAGTCAGTTGGTGATAAAAACCGCCGGGCGTCTGAGATTAAAACATCCATTAACTGAATGGCTGGAAACATCACCACCTTTATTCTGTATAAAACAACAAAATACAAGGGCTTATAAATCCTAAAGTGCTGCGTCTGACCTTGACGCAAACCGTTCAATTCCGCATAAGAGAGCCGCGTTTTTGCACGTACGTCAGCACAGGCGTTGCTGATAATCCCGAAAGGTGGCTCAGGATCTTCCATGGAAAGAAAATACTACCTGCTCAACCTCACTTTTTTATTGTGGCTGTTTGCCTTGTTAGCCTGGTGTCTGGGTGAACATACCCTGGCCCGTATTGCAGGATTACTGGCCGTTGCTGCCTTTATCATTCAACTCGTTCAAGGATGGATAATACCGATGTTCAAAAAACAAAAGCCCGCTGAAGCGTCTGCCACGCCGACCACACCCGCTCCGGTGAATGAAACAGTGACCAGCGCACTGGAAAAACATACCAATACGGTTATCGCCAGCGATGTGCATGTGGAAGGCAATATCGTTTCGGCGACACCGGTCTACATACACGGCAGTCTGCACGGCAACATCACGGCGCCTGAAGGTCTGATAAAGGTTATGCGCACGGGCTCAGTGGAAGGTAACGTGACCTGCCGCGAGCTGATTATTGACGGGACGATTCAGGGTCAGTGCCTCGCAGATACCGTTGAAATTTATGAAAACGGACGAATCAATGGCACCCTCGCATACCGGCAACTGGCGATAAAAAAAGGAGGTCAGTTTATCGGGCAGGCCGATATCCAGCCGCCTGAGCAGACGAAGAACAACGTAGTGGGGTTGAAAACTGAGGCCTCTTTAGCGCAAAGCGATAAACCTGCAGATGGTCTAAATGAGCAAAAAAAAAGCCAGCACCCGGCTGGCTAAAAAATACTGGAAGCAATGTGAGCAATGTCGTGCTTTCAGGATTACCGCATAGGTTTCCCTGAACGCATGACAATAATAATCATTATCATTCGCACTTGTCCACTCCTATTTTGCAAAAAATGCTGCTTGACTCACTTTGGCAACTCGGTGAAGTTGAAAGGGAACATTCAAAAAGGAGAAAGGAAATGAGTAGCATCGTGATCCGCCATGCAGAAGCCCGTGACGCAGAGCCCTTACGTCAGATTAATGCGCATCCGGAGGTTTATCACGACACGCTACAACTTCCTTATCCTTCTATGGACATGTGGAAGGAGCGACTGGAACCACGAGCCGGCCGCCGCCACCTTGTCGCCTGTATTGACGATGTGGTGGTAGGCCATGTGGTGGTGGATGTTGAACAAAATCCACGCCGCAGCCACGTGGCCACCTTTGGCATCAGTGTTTCCAGCGCATTCCGTGGACGTGGTGTAGGCAGTGCTATGCTGCGCGAAATGGTCAATCTCTGCGATAACTGGCTGCGCATTGAGCGCATTGAGCTGACGGTTTTCGTCGACAACACCCCGGCGCTGGCGCTCTACCGCAAGTTTGGTTTTGAAGTGGAAGGCACCGGCAAGAAATTTGCTCTACGTAACGGTGAATATGTGGATGCCTGTTTTATGGCGCGGGTGAAATAAATTTAAAAACCCCTCTTTCAGTAATAGAGGGGTGATTAATAGAAATAACATATAATTTTTATTAAATATACTCCACATCTATAACACCCGACATCTTATGCTCCATCTCACATCTAAAATATAGAAACTCTTAAAATATAGACCTTCCTTTAAATAAATAGTAAAAGATACTTTTCTAAAGGGAATTTAGAAATGGAAAATATAATATACCTTTCAATAAATGGCACACAGCAAGGTTTAATATCTTCCGGATGTTCAACGCAAAAATCTATAGGTAACAACTATCAGTCAACTCATGAAGATGAAATTTTCATTTATGAATTGATAAGCGAAATGACGCGTGAACAAAACGTCATGGTACAGCCAGTCCAAATAAGAAAACCTACCGACAAATCAACACCACTGTTAGCTCACGCTGTAGCGAACAATGAATAACTTGAATGCATATTTAAAGTTTACCGTTCTTCTCGAGGGGGAGGCATGGAATTCTACTTCCAGCTAAGGCTCCTCAAAGCTCATATAAATCATATACGTTTTTATTATCCAAACTCATTGACTCATAACGACAGTCAGCCGTAAGAAAGCATCTCTTTCATTTATGAACCAGTTTTATGGGAACATATCGCCGCAGGAACCAGCGCATGGAGTTTATGGGAAGAGAGGATATTCAAAATGGGAACGGCAGCCATCATTTATTTGAGAATCGATCTTGAACGCTATGCATTAGCGCTATGTTGCGTCGCCAACCTCGGGGCTACATTTTTTATAAAATCCACATTATCAAGAATGGAATACATTCAGGAGATTGGGAATTTAATAACAGAAATCACCAAAGAATTCAATTTAACTTCTGATGTCAACGAGCAATGACTATGGAAATAATTTTTGTTGAAATCCAGAATGTTAAAAATCATCCAGGCTGGCTCTATGGGTTATAAATTCAAAATAACATTTCTGGATGAAGATTATAAATTTGATAATTATTCATCACCAAAATGGCTTAGACATAAATCATCTAGATATGTAGACAATCCATATCTCAGGAAGTTCTTTTGGAGTCTTAACACTATGATAAATGAACTTATATTTCATCAAAATCATCTTGAAACATAAACTAAATGAGAAAGAAAGATTCTTTTTAGCTTGATACAAACACATTGTCGTTACAAAAAGGAATATCACCCCGTAAATATAAAACGCTTTTAACCCATCATTTTCAAAAACAGAGAAAACAAGGAAGACAAAGGCTATAGTAGAAATCATTCCGATGGATGATGCACAAAAACCAGATAAGGACATTATTGTATAAATAAAATCTTGCTTTTCATCTACCGCAATACCATTTTTTCGGGCAATTTTATTCATTTTCGTATAGCGCCCCTTCAGGTAAAAGGTCTTTCTTCGTCAGAATCGATAAAATAATTTCCCTTGCATTCATCCTTATTCTCCATTCATCAGCAATCTTTGTCATCAAAAATATCACTACTTGAGTATTTCCTGAGACACCACCTTAATCTAAGGAGTTTGAGATAAGTGAGCCAGGGTAATCTTAATGTTGAGCAACTTCTTACACAGAAACATGCCACAATAAAAACATGAACACCACATAACGATATGAAATACATATCAAAAACGCTATCCATAAATAGAAAAGAGATTAACAAATAACAAAATGAGACATAATTAACAATCCAGACGTATTCGGCAGACATCTTTGCATAATGCAAAATAAGATTCATCACGGTCTCGCTTTCCGTGGGCCTCTCCCCTTCAGAATAAACCTGATCGACTAAGGATTTATATCGACGTTTGAACCATAAAAGTTCTTTATAAGTAAAACCCGTGATAATTCTCTTCCTGACATTCATAGCACCTCCTGGCAAAATAAACATTTTGCGGAGATTTTATATAAACGCAAATCTTTAGTTTAATTTTCTATATTTTATTCGCACCAGAAATATATAAACTTTTAATTAATCATCGTGAAGGCCCTTTTTAGCAAAAGGGCCTTTATTATGTTTAATATCCTGCCGTTAAATCATCCACTGTCCTTGGGTCAGATGCCCCATACAACATGCCATCCGGGCCGACCATAATGCTCTGCGTGCTGCCCATTGCCTCTTTCACTGCCACCTTCTGCCCTTTCTGCTCAAGCAGTTTAAGGGTATCAGGGCTAAAGCCTTTTTCGACGCGCAGCTCATCCGGCAACCATTGATGATGGAAGCGCGGTGCATTGGTGGCTTCGGCGACGTTCATCCCAAAGTCAATGCTGTTCACGACCATTTGCAGTACGGTTGTGATGATGCGGCTACCGCCTGGGCTACCGGTGACCAGCCAGGTTTTACCGTCTTTGACCACGATAGTCGGCGACATCGAGGACAACGGACGTTTGCCCGGCCCCACGGCATTAGCATCGCCGCCCACCAGCCCGTAGACGTTAGGCACGCCGGGTTTAGCAGAGAAGTCATCCATCTGATTATTCATCAGAATACCGGTATTCCCCGCCACGATGCCTGAACCAAACGTCGTGTTCAGGGTGTAGGTCACCGCAACAGCGTTGCCGTCTTTATCCACAACCGAGTAGTGTGTCGTCTGGTTACTTTCATATGGCTCAAGCTTACCGGGGCGAATCTGGCTTGACGGTTTCGCCTTATTAACGTCGATCTGCTGGGCCAGGGATTTGGCATACTCTTTATTGGTCAGCGCCTGCCAGGGAACCTTAACGAAATCCGGGTCGCCTAAATATTCCGACCGGTCGGCATAAGCGTATTTTTCCGCCTCAGCCATCACCTGCAGGGCGTCCGCGCTGCCAAACCCATATTTAGCGAGATCGAAATTCTCCAGAATATTAAGAATTTGCACAATATGGATCCCGCCAGAAGAAGGCGGCGGCATTGAATAAACCTGATAGCCACGGTACTCGCCGCTAATCGGGGTGCGCTCGACAGCTTTGTAATTCGCCAGATCGTCTTTGGTGATAAGACCACCGTTTTTACTCATCTCCTCGGCAATCTGATCGGCAATCGGCCCCTTATAGAAGGCGTCGGGACCTTTTTCAGCAATCATCTCAAGACTTTTGCCAAGATTGCTCTGCACCAGTTTCTCACCCTTCGTCAGCGGCTCACCCTCTTTCCAGAAAATGGCTTTACTGCTGTCGTGGTTCGGCAGCACTTCGCTACCGTAAGTTTTGAGGTCATCTGCCAGGGCATCATTGACCACAAATCCCTGCTTCGCGAGTTTGATGGCGGGCTGTACCACTTTGTTAAGCGGCATTGTGCCGTATTTCCCGAGCGCCAGAGAGAAACCCGCGACCGTGCCCGGTGTGCCTGAAGCTAAATGGGAGGTCAGTGATTTCTTGCTGTCCGGGTTACCCTGCTCATCAAGGAACATGTCACGGGTGGCAGCAGCCGGAGCCATTTCGCGAAAATCGATAGCCGTTGTGTTCCCCTCTTTGGTGCGGATCATCATAAACCCACCACCACCGAGGTTACCTGCCTGAGGGTGCGTCACTGCCAGCGCGTAACCTACCGCCACGGCAGCATCTACGGCATTCCCCCCTTGCCTTAGGATCTCAACCCCGACCCGAGTGGCGGTATCGTCAACCGAGGCCACCATACCCTGCCTGGCGCGAACCGGGTGAAAGACATCGGCCTCAACCCCATAGGATACCGGCGCAGGCGCCGCGACAGGCGGAGGGGCGGCTGCAACGCTAAAACATCCTCCCGCCGTCAGAGCGGCGATGGCCACCCAACGTGCAAACTTCTGCTTCATCATCGTCCTTCTCCTTCAATTGGGGCGACAGTCCCCGCTTAAGCCTGGTTCAGAACTCTTAAAAGATCATCGAAATGTCTGAAAGCAAGTAAACTTAGGAGAAGCCTCACACGGAGGAGATGACCATGAAACCACTGATTCTTGTGGCGGCATTTTTGCCGTTTACCGCATTCGCACAGCCTTTAAATACCCTGAATAACCCTAACCAGCCGGGTTATCAGATACCCAGTCAGCAGCGAATGCAGACGCAAATGCTCAACCAGCAACAGCAGCAAAAGGGGATGCTGAATCAAAATTTGCAGACGCAAACCCGCCTGCAACAACAGCATCTTGAATCACAGATTAATAACAACTCTCAGCGGGTACGCCAGTCGCAACCGGGCGAACTCAATGCGGGTCAGCAACAAATCTTACCCAACACCCATGGCGGCATGTTGAATCAGAGTGTCAACAGCGATGCGCCGCTAACCCAGCAACAGCATATGCTGCCATCCCAACAGACCAACGGTATGCTGAATCAGCACTCTGTCAGCACACCGCAGGCCAATATTCCGTTGAAGACGGTCACGCCCTAAGGTTGAAAATGGGGACCGATGACGTCAATCGCATCGGTGCAGATACAGTCAACGCCCCAGCGTAACAGCTCTGCTGCACGCTGCGGGTTGTTGACGGTATAGACCAGAATATGCAATCCAGCGTCACGCAGCGCGGCAACACGCGCCTCGTCAAGCAGACGATGATTAAGGTGAATGGAGACGCAGCCGAGACGCGTCGTCAATGCATGCCAGTCATCCCGCCATTCGTCCAGCAGCAAACCACGGGGCAGTTCCGGTGCTGCCTGTTGCGCCGCCTCCAGCGCATCAATCTCAAAGGATGATAACAGCGGCGGCGTCATGCCCTGCCACAACTCGCGAGCCGCCAGTGCGACGGTTTTCCCGGTCAGTGGGCCTGTGCCGGTGGTCGGTTTAATCTCTATGTTTGCCAGCAGCCCGTGGTCGCGGCAACGCCCGGCGACGTCGGACAGTTGCGCCAGGGGTTCGCCCTTAAATTCCCGACTAAACCAGCTGCCTGCATCCACTTTCAGCAGATCGTTCCACGTTAGATCACCCGCCACACCCCAGCCGTTACTGGTGCGTTCAAGATTGTCATCATGCAGCAGGAAAATATGCCCGTCTTTTGACAGCTTGACGTCAAACTCAATCATGGTGTGACCGTAGCGGGCACCTACGTCAATTGCCGCCAGCGTGTTTTCCGGTGCCAGTTTTCCGCCGCCACGGTGGGCGACGATGTGGGGGTAAGGCCAGTTGCTCATATGCGTTGTCCTGTTTCACCGTCGAAGAGGTGCAGGTGATTTTCCGGCAGATGCAGCCATAATGTACTGCCCTGCACCGGACGCTCCTGATGGGGCAAACGCACCACCAGTTTGTGGTTGCCCCAGCGACCATGCGCCAGGTTATCCGCACCGAGCATTTCCAGGGTATCCAGTACCAGCGGTACCCCACCTGCGGCCTGTGAGCTTAACGCAATATGTTCCGGGCGGATACCCAGCGTCATTTTGCGCCCGGCATAGCCGCGGTAGAACCAGTTAATCGGCAGTGCCATGCCGCTGTCGAGTTCAAAATGGGTGCCGGTGCTGCTGATGCGACCATCCAGTAAGTTCATTGCCGGGCTGCCGATAAAGCTCGCCACAAAACGACTGGCCGGCTTTTCATAAACTTCTATCGGCGTACCAATCTGCTCTGCAACACCTTTGTTCATGACCATCACGCGTTGCGCCAGGGTCATCGCCTCCACCTGGTCATGGGTCACATACAAGGAGGTGGTTTTCAGACGACGATGCAGATGTTGTAACTCAAGACGCATCTGCACGCGCAGTTTGGCATCGAGGTTAGAGAGGGGTTCATCAAACAGAAACACCGCCGGGTCACGCACTATTGCCCGCCCCATAGCGACGCGCTGACGCTGACCACCGGAGAGCTCACGAGGGCGGCGCTTGAGCAGGCCATCGAGCTCCAGAATACGGGCCGCTTCCTTGACCCGCTCGGCAATATGCTCTTTGCCCATGTTACGGATTTTCAGCCCCCACGCCATGTTCTCTTCCACGCTCATGTGCGGGTAGAGCGCGTAGTTCTGAAACACCATCGCAATCCCACGATCTTTGGGTTCCATTTCCGTCACGCGCTGACTGTCAATCCAGATATCGCCGGTACTCACGCGCTCCAGCCCCGCAACCATGCGTAGCAGCGTCGACTTACCACAGCCTGACGGCCCTACCATTACAATAAATTCGCCATCAGCCACATCAAGGGTTAGTGGCTGAATAACCTGCGTTTTTCCGCCATCCCAGCTTTTGGTTACAGCCTGTAATTTTAATCCTGCCATCTTATTTCTCACTGTCTACCAGGCCACGCACGAACGCGCGCTGCATGGCTAAAACGATAACGACCGGAGGGATCAGCGTAAGCAACATCGCCGCCATCACCTGGTTCCATTGTGTGGTGCCTTCGCCCGTGGCGATCATGCCCTTAATGCCTGCGACTGCGGTGCCCAGGTTGACGTCACTGATAATCAGCAGCGGCCACAGATACTGGTTCCAGCCGTAGATAAAGGTGATGACAAACAGCGCCGCAAGGTTGGTTCTGGAGAGCGGCAGCACGATATCCCGGAAAAAGCGCATCGGTGAGGCCCCATCAATGCGCGCCGCCTCAATCAGCTCATCCGGCAGGGTCATAAAGAACTGACGGAACAGGAAGGTGGCGGTCGCTGAGGCCATCAGCGGCAGCGTCAGGCCGGTGTAGCTGTCGAGCATTTTCAGGTTGGCGATGACTTCCACGGTCGGGAAAATACGCACTTCAACCGGCAGCATCAGGGTGATAAAAATCATCCAGAAGAAGAGATTACGCAGCGGAAAGCGAAACCAGACGATAGCGAAAGCGGAGAGCATCGACACCGCGATTTTCCCCACGGTAATGGAGAAGGCCATGATGAAACTGTTGGTCAGCATCAGCCAGAACGGGGCGCTGTTTACCCCCACGCCCTGCGTCCAGATGGTGCGCAGGTTTTCCCACAAATGGGTGCCAGGAATTAGCGTCATCGGCGTGTCATAGACGGCGTTAATGTCCAGCGTGGCGGTGACGAAGGCGACGTACATGGGAAACAGGATCGTCACAATGCCCAGAATCAGCATAACGTGGCTGAATAAGGTTAGCCCGGGGCGGTTCTCAATCATTGGTAACGCACCTTACTTTCAACATAACGGAACTGGACGACGGTCAGCACGATAACCAGGAACATCAGCACCACCGACTGTGCGGCAGACGCCGAGAGATCCAGTCCAACAAAACCTTCTCGGTAAATCTTGTAAATCAGGGTCGTCGTGGCCTGTACCGGACCACCCGCCGTCGCGGCGTCAATGACCGGGAAGGTGTCAAAGAAGGCATAAACCAGGTTGACCACCAGCAGGAAGAAACTCACCGGGGCTATCAGCGGCAGTGAGAGCCTGAAGAACCGACGAACCGGCCCGGCACCGTCTATCGCGGCGGCTTCAACCAATGAACGCGGGATGGATTGCAGCGCGGCGAAGAAGAACAGGAAGTTGTAGCTGATCTGCTTCCAGACGGAGGCGAAGACCACCAGGAACATCGCCTGACCACTGTTCTGCGCGTGGTTCCAGTCGTAGCCGAACTGCTCAAGAAAATGGGTAATCAGCCCGCGGCCTGGGTTGAAGAGGAAGATCCATAACACGGCAGCAACCGCCGGGGCGACGGCATAGGGCAGCAGCATCAGCGTCTGATAAATGCGGCTGCCGCGCACCACGTTATCCACCAGGGCGGCAAAAAACAGGGAGCTGAAGAGGCCAAAAAAGGTTACCAGCGCACTGAAGCGCATCGTCGTCCAGAAGGACTCGAGATAGTAGCTGTCACGGAACAGGGCGGAAAAGTTGTCCAGCCCGACAAAGGTGCTGGAAAGCCCGAAGGGATCAACGCTCTGTACCGAGTACCACAGCGCTTCGCCCGCAGGCCAGATAAAGAATATAACGGTTATAACCAGTTGGGGCGCGACCAGCAGATAGGGCAGCCAGCGCGAACGAAACACCGGACGGGATGAGGACATAGTTAAGCTCTGCGTTGTATTTTCCCCTCACCCTAACCCTCTCCCCAGAGGGGCGAGGGGATGGTTTGCACCCTCTCCCTTTCAGGGAGAGGGCCGGGGTGAGGGTGTAAGCTATTAAGACTTCGTGGATTGCTCGAAACGACGCAGCAGCTGATTACCACGCTCTACAGCGGCATCCAGCGCCTGTTGCGGGGTTTTCTTACCGGTCCACACACTTTCCAGTTCCTCATCCACGATGGTACGGATCTGCGGCATGTTGCCCAGACGCAGACCCTTGGTGAACGGCAACGGCGGCTTGTTCAGCATCTGACGGGTGGCGATATCAGCCCCTGGATTCTTGTCGTAGAAACCCTCTTTACGGGTCAGCTCATACGCCGCAGTGGTGATAGGCAGATAGCCCGTTTTCTGGTGCCATTCAGCCGCATTTTCTGGTTTAGCGAGGAATTCCAGGAACTGAGCAACGCCGGTATAAGTGGCTTTGTCTTTGCCCTGCATGACCCACAGGCTGGCACCACCAATGATGGCGTTCTGCGGTGCGCCTTTCACGTCAGCGTCGTAAGGCATCATGCCAACACCGTAGTTAAATTTGGCGTAATGGCGAATGTCTGCCAGAGAACCAGAAGAGGCGGTCGTGATGGCGCAGTCACCGTTGTAAAACTTCTCGGTAGACTCATCTTTACGACCAAAATAGCTGAAATCGCCCTTCTTATTCAGCTCCTGCAACATCGCGATATGTTTCACCTGCTCTGGCTTATTGAACTCAAGCACAGCATCCGTACCATCGAAGCCATTGTTTTTAGTGGCGACCGGCAGACCGTGCCAGGCGCTGAAGTTTTCGATCTGGATCCACCCCTGCCAGCCGCTGGCGTAACCGCACTTCATCCCTGAGGCTTTGAGTTTGGCCGTGTAAGCTGCCAGGTCCTGCCAGGTTTTTGGCGGCTGCTCAGGATCTAAACCGGCTTTTTTGAAAGCGTCTTTGTTGTAGTACAGCACCGGCGTGGAACTGTTGAATGGCTGAGACAGCAGGTGACCGGTTTTAGAGTCGGTGTAGTAACCGGACACGGTCGGGACGAACTGAGATTCGTCGAAAGTGATACCGGCATCTTTAAAGACTTCGTAGACTGGCTTAATTGCCTTCGAGGCCATCATGGTCGCCGTGCCCACTTCATAAACCTGCAGCATGGCAGGCGCATTACCGGTACGGAACGCAGCAATGCCGGCACTCAGGCTCTGCTCGTAGTTCCCTTTGTACACCGGCACAATTTTGTAATCCGGGTGGGTTTCGTTAAAACGTTGCGCCAGGGATTCAACTTCTTTACCCAGTTCCCCTTCCATGGAATGCCAGAACGGGATAGATGTAGCGGCCATTGCGTTGCCTGCGAAGATCAACCCAAGTGCCAGACCTAAAGCTGTGTGTCGTAACGGTGTCATTCGGTTTTCTCTCTTGTTGTGCCGGATGCGCGATATCACGCGTTTTATGCTCGCGAGGTAACATGACACGCTCGAATTACAGAAAAATAACCGTTTAATTACAATAAAGTGACAACCAGGCGTCAGAGAGATGATGACAGGATGATGAATTGGTGAAGGTTAGATGGCGAGGTAATGTGTGGCCTGATGCCCTCACCCCGGCCCTCTCCCACAGGGAGAGGGAGCAAACACTAAAAACGGCAACTAACAACGTTGCCGTTTTGCTTTTACCTATCCGCCCAGATAGGCGCTACGTACCGCTTCGTTAGCCAGCAGCGCATCACCGGTGTCTTCCAGCACCACGTGGCCGTTTTCCAGCACATAGCCGCGATCCGCGAGTTTCAGCGCCTGGTTGGCGTTCTGCTCGACGAGGAAGATGGTCATTCCTTCTTTACGCAGCTGTTCGATGGTGTCGAAAATCTGCTGGATAATGATCGGTGCCAGACCCAACGAGGGTTCATCAAGCAGCAACAAACGCGGCTGGCTCATCAGCGCACGACCAATCGCCAGCATCTGTTGCTCACCACCAGACATGGTCCCCGCACGCTGCACCCGACGTTCATGCAGACGCGGGAAGAGATCGTAAACACGCTTAATGCGGCTCTGGAACTGTTCGCTGTCAGCAAAGAAGCCGCCCATCGCCAGATTCTCTTCCACCGTCATACGGGAGAATACGCGACGCCCTTCCGGAACAATCGCGACCGCTTCACGCATGATTTTTGCCGTCTGCCAGTCGGTAATATCTTTGTCATCAAAGACAATACGACCACTTGTGGCACGTGGATCGCCGCAGAGCGTCCCCAGCAGCGTGGTTTTCCCGGCACCGTTGGCACCAATGAGGGTCACAATCTCGCCCTGATTGATATGCAGGCTGACGTCGTGCAGCGCCTGAATTTTGCCGTAGTGGGCACTAACTTTGTCAAAAGACAACATGACTTTTTCCATTTTATGCCTCACCAAGGTATGCGCGGATCACGTCCGGGTTGTTACGGATCTCTTCCGGGGTACCGTTCGCCAGCGGGGTTCCCTGGTTTACAACGTAAATACGATCGGAGATGCCCATTACCAGTTTCATATCATGCTCAATCAGCAGGATGGTGGTGTTGTGGTGACTGCGCAGTTCAACAATCAACTCATCCAGCTCTTTGGTCTCTCTCGGGTTCAGGCCAGCGGCCGGTTCATCAAGCATCAGAATTTCCGGCTGGGTAACCATGCAGCGGGCGATTTCCAGGCGACGCTGATCGCCATACGCCAGGTTACTGGCCTGGCGGTTAGCGTGCGCTAACAAACCAATACGCTCCAGCCAGATAGCCGCCCGATCGAGAGCTTCTGCTTGCGCGCGGCGGAATGAGGGCGTTTTCAACAGGCCAGAGAACACGCCGGTTTTCAACTGCTGATGCTGTGCCACCAGCAGGTTTTCAATCACCGTCATCTCACGGAAAAGACGCACGTGCTGGAACGTACGCACCACGCCCATGCGGGCGATCTGTTGTCCCGGTAGCCCCTCAAGGTGCTGGTCACGCAACATAATGGTGCCGCCGGTCGGCTTGTAAAAGCCGGTCAGGCAGTTAAACACCGTGGTTTTACCTGCCCCGTTCGGCCCGATAAGGGAGACAATTTCCTGAGGATGTAAATCAAGCGCCACGTTATTAACGGCCAGCAGGCCGCCAAAACGCATCATCAGGCCATTAACGGATAACAGTGGCTGACTCATGCCTGCTCTCCTTTCGCCTGACTATTTTTCAGTTTCAACTGTACGCGGGTCATCGGCAGCAAGCCCTGCGGACGCCAGATCATCATCAATACCATCAAACCACCCAGCATCAACATACTGTATTCATTGAAATCACGCATCAGCTCGCGCGACACCACCAGCAGAATCGCTGCGAGGATGACCGCAAACTGGGACCCCATACCGCCCAGCACTACAATCGCCAGTACAAACGCCGATTCCGCGAAGGTAAAGGATTCCGGGCTGACAAAGCCCTGACGAGCTGCAAACAGCGTACCGGCAAAACCTGCAAAAGCAGCACTAATGGTAAACGCGGTCAGCTTGATGCGGGTCGGGTTCAGCCCCAGAGAACGGCAGGCAATTTCATCTTCACGCAGGGCTTCCCAGGCACGGCCCAGGGGCATACGCAGCAGGCGGTTAATCACAAACAACGAGAAGACCACCAGCAACAGCGCCACCAAATAAAGGAAAATAACGCGATCGCTCGGGTCATACGGCACGCCGAAGAAGTTACTGAAGGTATCCCAGCCGCCTTCACGCGCGCTGCGGCTGAACTCCAGGCCAAACAAGGTCGGTTTAGGGATCTGGCTGATACCGTTCGGACCACCGGTAATTTCGGTATTGTTCAACAGCAGAATACGGACTATCTCACCGAAGCCTAAGGTCACGATCGCCAGATAGTCACCGCGCAGACGCAGTACCGGGAAACCGAGCAGGAAGCCCGCCGCCGCGGAGACCAGCGCCGAGAGCGGCAGGCAGGTCCAGAAACCGAGCCCGTAATAGTGATTCAGCAGCGCAAAGGTGTACGCGCCGATGGCGTAGAAGCCGCCGTAACCGAGCACCAGCAAGCCGGACAACCCCACCACCACGTTCAGTCCTAACCCCAGGATGATATAAATCATGGTCATGGTGGCGATATCAACAGTGCCGCGTGAAACCACAAATGGCCATGCTACGGCCGCCACCAACAGGGCAACCAGGAACAATTTCTGTTTAACGGTAGAACCGTCAATCGCGGGCAGGATGAATTTCGGGCCAGAGACGTTTTTCAGGCTCTTCTGGAACACCGGACGCAGAAGCTGGAAGAAGAACACAACTGCGGTGCCAATGAAGACCCACTCCCAGCGAATGCTCGCCGCGGTGTTGACCACGAGTTTGGTGCCATCCAGCTCTAACTGCACGCCCATAAAGACGCCCGCGAGCACGAAGAACATGGCAGCAGAGAGCAGCGCCATCGCAAAATGCATCGGTTTCATACTTTTTCAACCTCCGGGCGACCCAGGATACCGGTCGGCATCACCAACAGCACGATAATCAGCAGGGCAAAAGCCACCACATCTTTATATTCCGTACTCAGGTATGCAGAGGAGAGCGATTCCGTCACGCCCAGAATCAGACCACCGATCATGGCACCAGGAATGCTGCCGATACCGCCTAATACTGCGGCGGTAAAGGCTTTCATGCCCGCCATAAAGCCGATATACGGGTTGATAACGCCATAGAACTGACCGAGCAATACCCCCGCTACCGCCGCCATCGCTGCACCGATAACAAAGGTGAGCGCAATGACACGGTCGGTGTTAATACCGAGCAAACTGGCCATTTTCAGATCTTCCGAACAGGCGCGGCAGGCACGGCCCATGCGGGAGTAGCGAATGAATATGGTCAGCGCCAGCATAGAAACGAAGGTCACCACCCAGATAACTAACTGCATGGTGGTGATGGTCGCAGAGAAGTTTTCGCTGCTGCCTACGGTCCATTGACCGTTGAACAGACTCGGTAGCGCCACATCGCGCGACCCTTCGGTAAGGCTGACGTAGTTCTGCAGGAAGATGGACATCCCGATAGCGGAAATCAATGCAATCAGGCGCTTAGAGCTACGTACCGGACGATAGGCCACCCGTTCAATGCTCCAGCCATACGCACTCGCAATTACGATTGCGCCGACAAAGCCTGCGGTAATTAACAGCCAGCTTGCGTCAATACCCATCATCATCAGGGCAGCAATGATCATAAAGGAGACATAGCTACCAATCATATAAACCTCGCCGTGGGCGAAGTTGATCATGCCGATAATGCCGTAAACCATGGTGTAACCAATGGCGATCAACGCATACGTGCTTCCCAGCGTGACGCCGTTAAACATCTGCTGCAAGAAATAGAGAAACTGCTCGGACATAACGTAACCTTTTAAACCCGCAATAACGGGATGAGTTATTTAGCTACCGAAGACGACCCATCGGCGTGCCACTGAAAGACACCAAAATCAAATCCTTTCAAATCGCCTTTCTCATCCCAGTTCAGCGGCCCTATTACGGTTTTAGCCCCGTTGGCTTTTAAATCTTTCACCAGCGCCAGCGGTTCGTTGCTACCCGCGCGGTCAAGTGCCTGCGCCAGTGACTGCACGGCGGCATACGTGATCCAGACATATGGTCCACTCGGATCTTTTTTCTCTGCTTTCAGCGCATTGACAATGCTCTGGTTGGCCGGGTCCTGGTCATAGCGTTTTGGCATAGTGACCAGCATGCCTTCGCCCGCATCGCCCGCAATATTCGAAAGGGAGGCGTTACCCACACCTTCCGGACCCATAAACTGCGTTTTCAGGCCATTTGCACGAGCCTGACGCAGGATTTGGCCCATCTCCGGGTAATAACCACCGTAGTAAACAAAATCGATATTTTCTTTCTTCAGACGCGCCACCAGCGCAGAAAAATCTTTCTCGCCTGCGGTGATACCGTCGAAGAAGACAATATTGGCGGCGCTGGCTTTCAGGCTTTCCTGAACAGAGCGCGCCAGACCTTCACCGTACTGCTGCTTGTCATGAATAATGGCAATGCGCTGCGGCTTAACGGCGCTCAAAATATATTTCGCGGCGGTAGGCCCCTGAGAGGAGTCCAGTCCTGCGGTACGCATGATGTAGTTATAGCCGCGCTGGGTCAGTTCCGGGTTCGTTGCACCCGGGGAGATCATCAAAATGCCTTCGTCTTCATAAATGTCTGACGCGGGCTGGGTTGAGGATGAACAGAGATGGCCAATAACATACTGTATGCCGTCGTTTACGATTTTGTTAGCGACAGCCACGGCTTGTTTCGGGTCACAGGCATCGTCATATTCCACGGCAACCAGTTTATCGCCCTTGATGCCGCCTTTTGCGTTGATATCTTTGATGGCCTGACGTGCGCCATTGAACTCCATGTCACCCCACTGAGCAACCGGACCGGACATCGCACCCACAACCGCTACTTTAATATCTGCCGCCATGGCTGTATGGGACATTGCAAATGCAACCATCCCCGCGATAACTGTCTTCGCGTTCCTTTTCATACTTCAAATCCCCGTTCGTGATGTAGTGCCACACCTGTTTATCAGGTCATGTCGCAACGACATGAATCTCTAGTGTGAAAATTTTGTTTTTTTATGGTTAAAAAGCATTCTGTACTTTTAATAGACAACGCTATTTTTACCAGTGCCATGAATGGTTTAGCGCAGTTTTTTGGCAAAAACAAGACTAAATACTCTATTTTTCAGGCGATTAAGCAAAGATAATATTCTGAATTTATCAGGAGATAAACCAAAAAAGTTCAGTTGGCAGCATAAAATAATGGCACAAAGAGCGGAATAAAACGCTACCTTTTAGGGGAAAATGCTACCTGGTTTTTGATCTCTAATGTTTAAAACTGCAACATCGCCTGCCTTAAAAGTAATCGCCTGCAAAACGAAAAATAAAAAAGTAACAGCCCGCGTCAGGGGAAATTGTTTACACTGCCCTTATCTTGAAAGACAGGGACACGCTGTACATGAAATTGACTATCATCCGTCTGGTGAACTTTACCGACCAGGATCATATTGATTTAGCTAAAGTCTGGCCGGAATACTCTCCTGCATCGCTGCAGGTAGATGAATCTCATCGTATTTACGCGGCACGCTTCAACGATCGTTTATTAGGTGCGGTGCGAGTAACACTGCTTGGTACGCAAGGGGCACTGGATTCCCTGCGCGTGCGTGACGTCACCCGTCGCCGTGGTGTCGGGAAATATTTGCTGGACGAAGTGATTGCCGATAATCCGGGCATTACCACCTGGTGGATCACCGAAGTTGGCGTAGAAGACCGTTCGATTATGGCCGCTTTCGCCCAGGCTATGGGCTTTACCGCGCAGAATGATGGCTGGGTGAAGCGTTAGGGCGCTCCGGCCTGATGCCCTCATAACGGCCCTCTCCCACAGGGCTGAGAGGAATCCCCACAAAAAATGCCAGCCAGCCTGGTCCCCTCGCCCCACCGGGGAGAGGGTTAGGGTGAGGGGAAACATGCGGCTCTTGTGGTCATTCCGTTCACCTTATGTTCCTTGCTTGTCTGTAGTGTCAGAACCCGTGAACGTGCCAGGGTGGTTCACCGCCACCACCCTGGCGACCCGGGCTCCCGGCCAGCCGTCAACGCCTCATCGATTTTCAGCCGGACCCAGTCATCGCGGTGACTGTCTAATTCTCATTGCGCCGTGATATCGCTGCAAAACGTCATATTTCTGGGGATTCTTCAGCCCACGGGGAGCAAACATTAAAAAAGGCAACTTGCGTTGCCTTTTTGCTTTTATTCTGGTGCAGATTTGACCAGGAATTTCGTGCTACAGGAAGATGGCAAAGACGTTAATCCCCAGGAGCTTACATCAGTAAGTGACCGGGGTTAACGGATGCAGCCAGCGCCCTTGTAGTGCGAAAGGCGAAGGTCAAATTATTTAGCGTCGGTGGCCGTACCGTTCGCATGCCAGGTAAACACGCCGAACTCAAAGCCCTTCAGGTCACCTTTTTCGTCCCAGGACAGCGGCCCCATCACGGTTTCAACGGAGTTCGCTTTCAGCCAGGTGGCAATTTCAGCCGGTTCTGCGTTCTGGTTCAGACCCGCAGCCAGGGACTGCAGTGCAGCGTAGGTGGTCCAGACAAATGCGCCGCTTGGATCCTGTTTCTTCGCCTTAATCGCATCTACGATAGGTTTGTTTGCCGGAACCTGGTCGTAGTTTTTCGGTTTGGTTACTAACATGCCTTCAGCTGATTCGCCCGCAATGTTAGACAGGGAAACGTTCGCTACGCCTTCCGGCCCCATGAATTTGGTTTTCAGCCCTGCCGCACGAGACTGACGCAGAATCTGGCCCATTTCCGGGTGGTAACCGCCGTAGTAAACGAAGTCGATATTCTCTTTCTTCAGACGCGCGACCAGGGTAGAGAAATCTTTTTCACCTGCGGTGATGCCGTCAAAGAAGACGACGTTCGCGCCACCTTTTTTAAGGCCATCCTGCACGGCACGCGCCAGACCTTCACCGTACTGCTGTTTGTCGTGAATGACCGCAATGCGCTGTGGCTTCACGCTCTCAAGGATGTATTTTGCGGCGGTTGGGCCCTGGTCTGAGTCAAGGCCGGTGGTACGCAGAGTCAGCTTATAACCACGAGCGGTCAGCTCAGGTGCGGTCGCCGCCGGGGTGATCATCAGAATGCCTTCATCTTCATAGATATCAGACGCAGGCTGAGTAGAAGAGGAGCACAGGTGGCCAATAACGTATTTAATGCCATCGTTAACCACTTTGTTCGCTACCGCGACCGCTTGTTTCGGGTCACATGCATCGTCGTATTTAGTGATAACCAGTTTGTCGCCTTTAATACCGCCTTTGGCATTAATGTCTGCGACAGCCTGCTCAGCACCTGTAAATTCCTGATCACCGTACTGCGCAACCGGGCCAGACATTGCACCGACAACGGCAACTTTAATATCTTTGGCAAATGCCATGTTGCTCATTGCTAACGCAATACATCCTGCCAGTAACGCTTTACCCTTCATTTTCATCCTGAGGTTCCCCATTCTTGTGGTGATTGAATTTGTTGTGATGTTGTTGTTCGGCACATTATTTTGTCTACAGTCATAAGGAAAGAATATGATGGTAGTTCTGAGAGCGTCTTCCCGTGCCTTTGCAGCATTCTCTGCTAAAACATACCCCATTTTCTGAAATTTGGAACAACATTTTTGAAGGTTATATAACAGCAGGATGAATAATGCAGGAAAGCCGCCAGAAGGCGGCTTCAGATTATCCATCAGGTTTATCGTGTCAGCGCGTGATGAATAATATCCAGCGCTTTGCGGAACTGAGCCTCTGGAATAGTCAGCGGATAAAGGAAACGAATCACGTTGCCGTAGACCCCGCAGCTCAGTAATAACAGCCCCGCTGCCAGTGCGTTATCCTGCACCTGCCGGGTAAATTCCGGTGACGGCGCGCCAGAGTCCGGGTCGTTAAACTCTACTGCGACCATCGATCCCTGCGCGCGAATATCCGCAATGAACGGACAGTCCGCTTTCGCTTTGGTCAGCACTTCCACCAGGTGTTGACCCAGATGATTAGCACGCTCGCACAGATGCTCTTCTTCAATCACATCCAGTACCGCATGCGCCGCCGCGACCGCCAGTGGGTTACCGGCATAAGTCCCGCCCAGCCCACCGGGCGCGGGCGCATCCATGACCTCGGCACGACCGGAAACGGCAGAGAGCGGCAGGCCGCCCGCCAGGCTTTTCGCCATCGTAACCAGATCGGGTTTGACGCTGTAATGCTCCACTGCGAACAGTTTTCCGGTACGGGCAAAGCCGGTCTGCACTTCATCGGCAATCAGCAGAATGCCGTGCGTGTCACAAAGTTTACGCAGCGCCTGCATAAAATCATCGGGGGCAATGTTGAACCCCCCTTCCCCCTGTACGGGCTCAAGGAGAATGGCCGCTACCTGGTCCGGGGCGATATCCGCTTTGAAAATACGATCCAGGCTCTTCATCGCCTCAGCCGTGCTCACGCCATGCAGGGCATTTGGAAATTGCGCATGAAAAATAGAACCGGGGAAGGGGCCAAAACCGATTTTGTAGGGTGCGACTTTGCCAGTCAGCGCCATGGTCATATAGGTGCGACCGTGAAAACCACCACCAAAGGTAATCACCCCGGGACGCCGGGTATGGGCACGGGCAATTTTTACCGCGTTCTCTACCGCTTCAGCACCGGTAGAGAAAAAAGCCGTTTTCGCCGGGCCTTCGACAGGGACACGTTCGTTGATCCGTTCCGCCAGCGAGACATAACTCTCATACGGGACAATCTGGTATGCCGTGTGGGTAAAAGCGTGCAACTGCTTTTCCACGGCGGCAACCACCTTCGGATGGCGATGCCCGGTGTTCAGCACCGCGATACCCGCCGCGAAATCGATCACTTCATTACCTTCAACATCCCAGAGCGTGGCATTTTCGGCTTTATCAGCATAGAAGCCGCACATTACGCCTATCCCGCGTGGCGTAGCCGCTAAACGGCGTTGTTGTAATTCATTATTTTTCACGTTGTACTCCCCCGTCATGGATTGATCTCGCCGCCATCATCTTTTGTCACAATGCCATAAGCGGTCCTATAATCGAGTACCAGTTTTGAATAATTAAGGGATCCAGTTGCGTTCACTCGTCAGTGACTTACTGCAGTTGCGCCTGGGCGCTCAGCGGGATGGCAGGCTGCATAAGAAATTATATAACGCGATTCGCCTGTCTATTCTGGATGGAAGCCTGCCCCCGCAAAGCCGTCTGCCCCCCAGCCGGGACCTGGCCGCCGAACTGGGGCTGTCACGTAATACGGTGTTGACGGTCTATGAACAACTGCTGGCCGAAGGATATGTGGTTTCACGTACCGGCAGCGGGACCTTTGTCGCCAGGACCGTGCCTGATAGTTTGCTCTCGGCACCCGCATCTCATTCTGACGATGCCACAGGCGACCTCCCGTCACATCTCTCAAATCGTGGACAGCATCTCCTGCAGCGCAGCAGCGCCAGCCCACGCCAGTGGGGGGCATTCTTGCCAGGCGTACCGGATGTGGGCGCCTTTCCCCATGCCCTGTTTCGTAAAATTCAGAGCCGGGTAAGCCGCACCTCGCAGGCAAGTCAGCTCTCATACAGCAATGCAGGCGGTAGCCCGGCGCTGCAGCACGCCCTGGTGGACTACCTGCGCATCTCCCGTTCAGTAAAGTGCAGCGCTGAACAGATCCTGATAACGGAAGGCATCCATCAGGCTATCGATCTGGTCTCACGCATGTTGTGTAACCCCGGCGACAGCGCATGGATTGAAGAGCCAGCGTACTGGGGAATTCGTAATGTTCTGTCGATGAATGGCGTGATCCTGGAGCCGATCCCTGTTGATCTGGCCGGCATGGACCCACCCGAAGCCGGAGAGGGGCCGCCAAAACTGATATTCGTCACGCCGTCTCACCAGTATCCACTCGGCTGTGTGATGAGCCTGGAACGGCGTCAGCGTCTGCTGGCGCTGGCGCGGCAGACGGGGAGCTGGATTGTGGAAGATGACTATGACAGCGAGTTTCGTTTCTCCGGCCATCCGATACCGGCGCTGCAGGGACTGGTGGATGACGCGCCGGTTATCTATACGGGTACGTTCAGTAAGACGCTCTATCCGGGGCTTCGTCTGGGCTATCTGGTGCTGCCACGTCCGTTAATGCAGGCGTTGAAAACCGCGCATACGGAGCTTTATCGCGGCGGGCGCTTACCGGACCAGGAGGCGCTGGCGTTGTTTATCAGCGAAGGGTATTACACGGCCCATATTCGTCGCATGAGGCTCCTTTATTCCCGTCGACGAGCACGGCTGGCAGGCCTGATTGTCGGGGCATTGGGTAAAGAGGCGTTGAGCGAGTTTAACGATAACGCGGGTCTGCACCTTGTGTTATCTCTTCCTGAAGACTGTGATGATGTCGCGCTTGCCCAACGGGCGAATGAGCGGGGCATTCTGGTGCGCGCCCTTTCACGCTATTACGCGGGCGACAGACCGATGAAAGGACTGCTGATGGGATTTGCAGCAATGGAAGAAGAGGAGATGGGCGCGGCGTTTGAGCTGTTGCTGGCCTGTATAGAGAAACCGACGTTATAAGGTGCCAGAAAGCAAAAAGCCGGGTCGCTTTCGCTTAACCCGGCTCCTTGATGCGCGCGTGATTTACGCTTCGATGGCCGCACGCAGTTTTTTCATGGCGTTCTTTTCAAGCTGACGCACACGCTCAGCGGAAACACCGTAACGGTCAGCCAGTTCCTGAAGCGTGGACTTATTGTCGTCGTCCAGCCAGCGGGCGCGGATAATATCCTGACTACGTTCGTCAAGACCTTCCATTGCATCCGTCAGTTTATTCGCGGCCTGCTCTTCCCAGTTATCGTCTTCAATGCCGTCAGCAAAGTTAGAAGATTTATCCTGCAGGTAAAGCACCGGCGCAACTGCATGGCTTTCGGAATCGTCGTCGGAGGACATATCAAATGCCATATCCTGCGCCGACATACGGGATTCCATCTCACGCACATCTTTGCTGCTGACGCCCAGCTCGCGGGCCACCATTTCTACTTCATCCTGATTAAACCAGCCCAGACGCTGCTTAGTTTTACGCAGGTTAAAGAACAGCTTACGCTGCGCCTTAGTGGTAGCAACTTTCACAATGCGCCAGTTACGCAGCACGTACTCATGAATTTCGGCTTTGATCCAGTGCACGGCGAAAGAGACCAGACGCACACCCACTTCCGGGTTGAAACGACGCACGGCTTTCATCAGGCCGATATTGCCTTCCTGAATCAGGTCGGCCTGCGGCAGGCCATAGCCCGAATAGTTACGAGCAACATGAACAACAAAGCGCAGGTGTGACAGGATCAGCGTCTTAGCTGCTTCCAGATCGCCCTGGTAATGCAGCTTTTCAGCCAGTGCCCTTTCTTCATCAGCCGTCAACATCGGCCATGCTTTAGCGGCCCGGACGTAAGACTCCAGGTTACCAACAGGGGCTAAAGCTAAAGATTGCATTTCTTTGGTCATTCAAATCCTCTCAATTTACATCCAACTGGCGGCGGTCTGTCCCCATCAGGCAACAAACATGCCAGCGTTAATGAGCAACGAGAATATCATCCACTCTTGTATCAGACAGTGATTTTATCCACAAGTTCCGGGTCGGGTTGTGAATAAATTAGGCACAAAATGTGACATAAGTATGAAAAGCCGGGGCAGGAAAAGGGAGATATGAGTTATACGCTTTCCCTGCTACGGGAATACTGCATTGCAGGGAAAGAGTATATCAGAGATTTTTTACTGTGGAGTAAAGTGACGTAAATGTTGCACAGTTGCAAGCCAGGCGGCCACCCATCCAATCATTGAACACACCAGTAAAAGGAGTAAACACTCGTCAAACGAGAGGCCGCTAAGCTCAAACTGCGTGCCAAACACCTTTGCCACTTCCGTCACGGCTGATGAGAGGCGCATCACCAGAATCTCAGAAAGAATGAGGGAGAGAAACGCGCCGCTGAAACCGAGAAGGGCTCCGCCATACAGGAAAGGTCGCAGAATAAAGCCGTCCGTTGCGCCAATCAGTTTCTGCACGTTAATGGTGTCACGACGGGAAAAGATGCTCAGGCGCACGCTGTTACCAATGACGAGGAAGACGGCCGCCACCATCAGCACACCGATCATCGCGGACACACGCCCCACCAGCCCCGTTAGCGAAGCCAGACGAGCAAACCAGCTGTCATCCATACGCACTTCATCAATGCCGTGCAGTTGCGAAATGCGATCGCGCAGGGTATTGAGTGAGTTAGTGCTCTGAAAGTCCAGTTTCGGGACCACAACGGCAACAGCGGGCAGCGGATTTTCTTCCAGCATATCCAGCGCGCCGCCAAAACCTGACCAGTTACGGAACTCCCCCAGCGCATCCTCACGGGAGAGGTAGTTGACCTTCTCCACCCCCTGCTCTGACTGTAACTGCCCGACAACCTGCGCCGCCGCATCATCGTCCAGCGACTTATCGAAGTAAACGGTGATTTGCGGAGAGGGATAATACTGAGATGCAGCCTCATTGACGTTTTTGTAAACCATGTAGCAGACGCTTGGCAGCGTCAGGGAGATGGCAATGACCATCACCGTCAGGAAGGTCGCAAATGGCTTACTTTTTAGATCCTGCAATGCCCCCTGGAAGGCGTAGCGTACCTGCTCGTTAAACACATTGGTTTTACGGGAGTTCGGTTTGGGTGGTGTTTTACCCCGGCGCGGGGCATTACGACCCGCCTCGCCCGGCCCGCCTGCCGATTTACGCAAGCGATCTAATTTGCTGCCAAACTGCCGGATTTGATTGATTGCGTCGCGCTTATTCACCCGCCAGGCCTCCATGCAAGTGGCCATCGCTCAGGGTCAGCATGCGGTACGAACGACGGGAGATAAGCCCCAGGTCGTGCGTTGCCATTAACACTGTTACCCCAACACGATTAAACTCCTCAAAAAGACGTAAAATCCCCTCGGAGAGGGCTTCGTCCAGGTTACCGGTTGGTTCATCTGCCAGTAGCACTGCAGGCTTGTTGACCACCGCACGGGCAATCCCCACGCGCTGCTGCTCACCCCCGGAAAGTTGAATCGGGAAATTTCTCGCTTTGTCGAGCAGGCCTACTTTATCAAGCGCCGCAGAAACACGGCGGCGGATATCGTCGCCGCTGGCACCCGCGATGATGAGCGGGATAGCCACATTGTCATACACCGTTCTGTCCATCAGGAGATGGTGATCCTGGAAAATCATGCCAATCTGCCGACGCAGAAATGGCACTTCGCGGTTTTTCAGGCGCGTAATATCATGCCCACTGAACAGGATTTTCCCGGCACTCGGCCGCTCGATGCCACAGATAAGCTTAAGCAGGGTACTTTTCCCCGCGCCGGAGTGGCCGGTCAGAAATGCCATCTCGCCCGGTTGCAGGTGAAACGTGACTCCCTGCAACGCTTGTCTCCCACCGAGATAGGCTTTGCTGACGTGTTCAAAGCGAATCATTGTTAATCCTCTCGGGCAAAAAGTGCCTCAATAAAATCGCCCGCATTAAACGGACGCAGGTCCTCAATTCGTTCGCCAACCCCGATGTAACGGATAGGAATACCAAACTGATCCGCCACCGAGAAGATGACGCCACCCTTAGCGGTTCCATCCAGCTTGGTCAGGGTGATTCCTGTCAGGCCAACGGCCTCATGGAACAGTTTGGCCTGGCTTACCGCATTCTGCCCGGTGCTGGCATCAATAGTCAGCATGACTTCATGCGGCGCATTTTCGTCGAGCTTTTTCATCACACGGACGATCTTTTTCAGCTCTTCCATCAGGTGCGCTTTATTTTGCAAACGCCCGGCGGTATCTGCAATCAGTACATCCACATGGCGCGCTTTCGCCGCCTGGATGGCATCGAAAATCACCGACGCGGAATCCGCGCCCGTATGCTGGGCAATAACCGGGATATTGTTACGCTGACCCCATACCTGCAGCTGCTCAACGGCAGCGGCACGGAAGGTGTCACCGGCTGCCAGCATCACCGATTTACCCTGCTGTTCGAACTGGCGCGCCAGTTTACCGATGGTGGTGGTTTTACCCACACCATTAACGCCAACCATCAGAATAACAAAGGGAGTTTTGCCTTCTACATTCAGCGGCTCATCCACTTTGGCAAGGATGTCACTCATCTCTTCTTTGAGCAAACCATAGAGTGCTTCCGCGTCGCGCAGCTGCTTACGTGAAGCGCCTTCTGTCAGATTGGTGATAATTTTACGGGTGGTTTCCACCCCAACGTCAGCAATTAACAGTTGTTCTTCGAGCTCTTCAAAAAGATCATCATCGATTTTTTTACCACGGAACAGACTGATAAATCCGGAACCGAGGTTTTCTTTAGTTTTGATCAGGCTGCGTTTAAGCCGCGCGAAAAACCCTTCTTTGGTGGGCTTCTCTTGCTCAACAACGGCCTCTTCCACCGGTTCGTCGACCGCCGCATCCGGCGCTTCTTGCACGGGTTCTTCAACCGGCACCACCACCAGTGCCTCTTCGGCGGCAGCGGCAGCGAGCGCCTGAGCTTCCAGCTCTTCTTCACCGATCAGCGCCTCTTCCTCTGGGCTCTCCTGCTCAGGCTGCCACTCGTCTTCAGCAATGTCTGGCTCTGACACCTCTTCGGGCAAGGGTAGCGCTTCGTGCTCTACTGCCGCAGTCTCTTCTGCCGCAGTCTCTACTGCCGCTGGCTGCGCAACATCTGCTGCCTCTGGCGCAACTTCCTGCTCAACCAGTTGCTCCGTGACCTCCACAATCTCTTGCGCGAAGGCCTCGCTCTCCTTTGCCGGTTCGGGGGTCTGCGTGTCGACGGGCGGCTCAGCGTCCTGCTCCTGAACCTCTTGCGCAACCTCTTCTTTTACTTCTTCTTTTACTTCTTCTTTTTCCTGTTCCTTTTGACCAAAGCCGAGCCAGGAGAAAAAGCCACGTTTCTTTTCATTTGCCATTTGCGACCATACTCCCGCGGTTAATTTATGGCACAAGCCCACATTGCCGTAGCCGGGGCTAAAAAAATGTAATTAGCTAAATAGTCTATCACTTTCCTGAACATGCTTCACCGCCTGCGGATTAAGGTTTCGCGCCGCGCGACACGCCGCTAGAATAGCAGGCCGAAATGATGAGCAAAGCGAAGACCATGAAGAAACCCACTCGGGCCACCACCGGCCAAATCCGCATCATTGGCGGACAATGGCGTGGACGAAAACTCCCTGTACCAGACAGTCCTGGCCTGCGCCCTACCACCGACCGCGTGCGTGAAACCCTGTTCAACTGGCTGGCACCCTCCATGGTTGATGCACATTGCCTTGACTGCTTTGCCGGCAGCGGCGCGCTGGGTTTAGAAGCGCTGTCCCGCTATGCCGCCAGCGCCACGCTGCTCGAAATGGAGCGTGGCGTCGCGCTGCAGCTGCAGCAAAACCTCACCACCCTGAAAGCGACCAACGGCAAGGTCTTCACCGGCAATACGCTGGCGTTTCTTGCCCAGCCGGGCACGCCGCATCACATCGTCTTCGTCGATCCGCCGTTTCGTAAAGGCCTGCTCGAAGAGACGCTTTCCCTTCTGGAAATTAACGGCTGGCTTGCGGATGACGCGCTAATCTATGTGGAAAGCGAAGTGGAGAATGGGCTGCCGCCGGTTCCGGAGAACTGGAGCCTGCATCGTGAAAAGGTCGCCGGTCAGGTTGCCTACCGCTTATATCTGCGTAAATCACAAGGAGTGAACGATGAACATAATGATTAACCTCGGGCGTCTGCTGATGCTGTTTGTCTGGGGATTTCTCCTGCTAAACCTCTTTTCTCCGTTCCCGAAGCCATTAAACATCTTCGTTAACGTCGCCCTGTTCTTCACCGTGTTTATGCACGCGCTACAGGCCACGATGATGAAAAAAACGTTGCCAAAAGAGGGCCCGCAGATGACCCGCTGGGAAGAGTTTCGTATCTTCCTGTTTGGCGTTTTTGAACTGCTCATCTGGCTAAAAAAGCTCAAGGCAAAAAGATAAACACGCTTTTTTAAGATTCCCCTGCCTTCCGTAACATTGTCATTCGCCCGCCGTGACCACTAAACTCAGAATAAGAGCCGTGGGCATGGTGCTCGCGATACAATAACGGATTCAGGGACTTATTATGCTTTGGTCATTTATTGCTGTCTGTTTCTCCGCCTGGCTGTATGTGGATGCCTCCTATCGTGGGCCCACATGGCAACGCTGGGTCTTTAAACCCGTCACACTGCTGTTACTTCTGCTGCTCGCCTGGCAGGCCCCGATGTTCGATGCCATCAGCTATCTGGTCCTGGCCGGGCTTTGTGCATCGCTGGTAGGTGACGCCCTGACGCTTCTTCCGCGCCAGCAACTTCTTTATGCTATTGGTGCATTTTTCCTCGCCCACCTGCTGTACACCATCTACTTCGCCAGCCAAATGACGCTGTCGTTCTTCTGGCCGCTGCCGCTGGTATTGCTGGTCATTGGCGCGGTGTTAATGGCCGTCATCTGGTCGCGCCTGGAAACGTTGCGTGCGCCAGTGTGCACCTTTATCGCCATGACGCTGGTCATGGTGTGGCTGGCCGGTGAGCTCTGGTTCTTCCGTCCTACCAGCCCGGCGCTCTCTGCCTTCGTCGGTGCCGCTCTGCTGCTTATCAGCAATGTGGTCTGGCTGGGTAGCCATTACCGTCGCCGTTTCCGGGCTGACAATGCTATCTCCGCCGCCTGCTATTTTGCTGGTCACTTTTTGATTGTGCGTTCGCTGTATATATAAAACGCTTGACTCTGGAGTCGACTCCAAAGTGTATCCTCCGGTTAATGAGAAAATTATCATTCACCGGAGGATGCCATGCCTGCCCCGATCCCAACGAAAACCCCTCAGTTTGCGAGCCTGAAGCTGCGTCCTGTCGCTTCGCCGCCCTCTGCGTGTGAATGCAGTGAAACCTGTGACGCCCCACCGATAACAACGGAGGCAGGCGAAGGCAAACGTTACAGCTGGCTTGTCTCAGGTATGGATTGTGGTGCCTGTGCACGTAAAGTAGAGAACGCCGTCCGGCAGATTGACGGCATCCTTCAGGTCCAGGTGGCCTTTGCCACGGAAAAACTCACCGTCACCGCCGGGGAGGATGTACGCGCGCAGGTCGAAAAGGCGGTAAGCGAGGCAGGGTACAGTCTTAAAGGTGAACATGCCCCCCATGAACCCGCTCCATCACGCCTGCGAGAGAATCTACCGCTTGTCCTGCTGATCCTGATGATGAGCGTAAGCTGGCTGCTGGAGCAGGTTAACCATCCCCTTGGTCAGGCAGCCTTTATCATCACCACCCTGGTGGGCTTGTTCCCGATTGCCCGCCAGGCATTACGCCTGATGCGCAGCGGCAGTTGGTTTGCCATTGAAACGCTGATGAGCGTGGCCGCCATTGGGGCGTTGTTTATCGGCGCTACCGCAGAAGCGGCGATGGTTCTGCTGCTGTTCCTCGTGGGGGAACGACTCGAAGGCTGGGCCGCCAGCCGTGCCCGTCGTGGCGTCAGCGCACTAATGGCGCTAAAACCTGACACCGCCATCCGCCTGGTGAACGGTAAGCGCGAAAGCGTCACCGCTCAGATGCTGCGTCCCGGCGATATGATTGAAGTCCCGGCCGGCGGGCGTTTACCGGCAGACGGTAAATTGCTCTCCCCCTTTGCAAGCTTTGATGAGAGCGCGCTAACCGGTGAATCCCTGCCTGTGGAACATGTCACCGGTGACAGCATTCCGGCGGGCGCCACCAGCGTTGACCGCCTGGTGACGCTTGAGGTGGTCTCCGGGCCTGGCGAAAGCGCCATCGACCGTATCCTGAAGCTGATTGAAGAGGCAGAAGAACGCCGTGCGCCCATCGAACGCTTTATCGACCGCTTCAGCCGGATTTACACCCCCGCTATCATGGTGGTGGCTCTGCTGGTGGCTGTCGTGCCGCCGTTGATGCTGGGTGACGCGTGGCTGGGGTGGATCTACAAAGGGCTGACGCTGCTGCTGATAGGCTGTCCATGCGCGTTGGTTATTTCGACTCCGGCGGCGATTACCTCTGGTCTTGCCGCCGCCAGCCGTCACGGGGCACTTATAAAAGGGGGGGCTGCGCTGGAGCAACTGGCATCCGTTAAGCAGATTGCCTTCGATAAAACCGGCACCCTGACCGTGGGCAGACCGAATGTCACCGGCATTTACCCGCTTGCGGGTAGCCGTGAAGACACACTGCTGATGCTGGCTGCGGCCGTTGAACAAGGTTCGACTCACCCTCTTGCGCAGGCCATTTTGCGTGAAGCTGAGGCGCGCCAGTTGGTTCTGCCGCAGGCTGAAAACCAGCGTGCGTTGGCAGGCAGAGGGATTGAAGCACAGGTTAACGGAGAGTCCATACGCCTGAGCGCACCGGATAAACTGGCTGATATTTTACTCGAAGAGAGTCTGCTCTCGACAATTCGTCATCAGGAAAACCAGGGCGAAACGGTGATTGTGGTGCTGCGAGAAGGGACGGTGATGGGGGCGATTGCCCTGCGCGACACCCTGCGCGAAGACGCGCGTGAAGCCATTGCTGCGCTGGGGGCGCTGGGAGTACAGGGGGTGATGCTGACCGGCGATAACCCGCGGGCGGCTGCAACGATTGCCGGTGAGCTGACGATGGATTTTCGCGCCGGTCTGCTGCCGGAAGATAAAGTTAACGCGGTCATTGCGTTGAATAAACAGGCACCGCTGGCAATGGTCGGCGACGGTATTAATGACGCGCCCGCCATGAAGGCAGCCACCATCGGCATTGCCATGGGCAGCGGGACGGACGTGGCCCTGGAAACGGCCGACGCTGCCCTGACCCATAACCGCCTCGTCGGTCTGGCGCAGATGATTACACTCGCCCGCGCCACACAGGCCAACATTCGCCAGAATATCGCCCTTGCGCTGGGGCTGAAAGCCATCTTCCTGGTGACCACGTTGCTCGGGATGACCGGATTATGGCTGGCGGTGCTGGCCGATACCGGTGCTACCGTGCTGGTTACAGCAAATGCCCTGCGGCTTCTGCGAAGGTAAAAGCAAAACGGCACCACCGGGTGCCGTTTTTAGTGTCTGCTCCCTCTCCCCGTGGGAGAGGGAGCCCCTGTAGTATTACGTTTTACAGCGATTTCATTGTTGAATGAGAATAAACAGTTACAGCGATGACAGGGTCCGGCTGAAAATCGACGAAGCGTATCCGTAAGGCCGGGGCGACGCGCAGGGATGCGCGGCGAGGGCGACTTTACAGGGACGTTACCTTCGCCCGTCCCCGATTAGCCTGAAGGAGAAGCTGCGTGGACCGCGCAGCGGCGATTTTCCTGGCCGGGAGCCCGGGTCGCCAGGGTGGTGGCGGTGAACCACCCTGGCACGTTCACGGGTTCTGGCGTGACAGAAAAGCAAGGAACATGAAGTGAACGGAATGACCATCAGAGCTGCATTTTCCCCCTCACCCTGACCCTCTCCCTCAAGGGAGAGGGGACCGACGTGGGGATTCCCTCCCCGCAGGAGAGGACATCCGTTACTGCATACCCAGCACCCCCGGTAGCCACAGGGAAATGGCCGGTACATACGTCACCAGCCCCAGCACAATCAACAGCATCGCATAAAACGGCAGCATCGCTTTCACCACCGTTTCAATCTTCTGCTTACTCACCGCACTGGCAACAAACAACACCGATCCGACGGGAGGCGTAATCAATCCGATCCCAAGGTTAACCATCATGATCATGCCAAAGTGAACCGGATCAATCCCCAGTGAGTTCGTCACCGGCAACAGCACGGGGGTCAGGATCAAAATGATCGGTGCCATATCCATCAGGGTGCCAATCAGTAACAGCATGATATTGAGATACATCAGAATGACGTATTTGTTATCTGACAAAGAGGTGAAAAATTCGGTGATACGTACCGGGAGCTGCATATAGGTCATGACCGCGCCAAAAGCGGCAGCAAACCCGATAAGTATCATCACGATGGTGACGGTCTTCACGGTACGACACATCAGCTTCGGCAGTTCACTCCACTTGTAATCCCGATAGATGAACATGGTAACGAAGAAAGCCCACAGGCAGGCAACAGCCGCAGATTCGGTAGCGGTAAATATCCCCGAGAGAATGCCCCCGAGAATAATGACTACCGTCATCAACCCCCATAACGCATCAATGAACGTTCTGATGGCCTGCTTAAAGGGAATGCGCTCCCCTTTCGGATAACCGCGCTTGTGAGCAAAGCCAAGACACAACAGCATCAGACACAGTCCCAGCAACAACCCCGGCAGCACGCCAGCGATAAACAGCGTGGCAATGGACACCGTGCCTCCTGCCGCCAGCGAATAGATAACGGAGTTATGGCTGGGCGGGATCAAAATCGCCTGCACCGACCCGCTGGCGGTGACGGCCGCCGCGTATTCGCGCGGGTAGCCCTTCTTTTCCATCTCCGGGATCATGACGCTGCCGATTGAGGCGGTATCGGCCACCGAGGAGCCGGAAATCGCGCCGAAAAAGGTCGATGCCACAATATTCACCAGCGACAACCCGCCACGGATGAATCCCACAAACAGGTAGGCGAAATTGACCAGCCTGCGTGCGATCCCGCCCTCTGCCATGATGGCTCCTGCAAGAATGAAGAACGGAATGGCCAGCAGCGTAAATTTATTCACCCCGCTGGTTATCTGAATCATCAACGCTTCAAGCGGAAGATCTATCCACAACGCGCCGGCAACGGCGCTTAACCCCACGGCAAAGGCTACCGGCATACCCAGCGCCAGCAGGATGGCGAGGGTGAATAACAAAACAAATGCGTCCATAGTTCACCCCTTAACCGTGATTGCCAATCAGCACGACCGGACGATGTTCCTGTGGCCCGAAGAACAACCGTTCGAGCACAAACAGGATCAGAATTGCCGACCCTACCGGCAACGGCAGATAACTTTCGCCAGAGGTAAGGATGGGAAATTCCGCAACCGGTTGCTCCCAGAGCTCAACACACAGCCAGTAGCTGTACCAGCACATGATCGCTGAGATCAGCAGCATCAGCAGATCGACAAGCCGTGCGCAAAGTGTCTTCAGCGTCTCCGGCAGGCGGTCCGTGAGCATGTTGACCGCAATATGGGAACCGGCGCGGTAACCTACCGCCGCGCCAATGAACGTAAAGGTCACCATGCAGATAATGGCAACAGGTTCCGGCCAGGACTCGCCACGATTGAGCACGTAGCGCGAAAAGATGCCAATGGGAATCACGATGGTCATTACCAGAAGCGCCAGGCCAGCTATCGTCATGGCGAGCAGGTACAGGCGATCCATCCACTTAGAGTAGAGTTCTGACATACATTCTCCGCAAAAAGTGGGGGTTATTTAACGTTAGCGATAGCGTTCATCAGATCCTGATGCTTGTCGCCATACTGGGCGCGCACCGGCTCTGTTGCTTTGATAAACACCGCTTTGTCGATGTCATGAAATTGCACGCCACCCGCTTTCATCTTTTCCAGTGCCTGCTGGTTATAAGCGTCCCAGAGTTTGCGCTGTTCGAACTGGGCTTCACGCGCGAGCGTCAGGATTTTTTTCTGATCATCCGCGCTGAGTTTGTCCCATTTCACTTTGGAGTAGAGCAACATTTCGGGGGTAATAAAGTGACCGCTGAGGGTATAGTTTTTGGCAATCGGCATATAGTTATGGGCAATAAACGTCGGTGGGTTATTTTCCGCACCATCAATAACGCCCGTTTGCATGCCGCTGTACACCTCGCTTACGCCCATTGCTACCGAGTTAGCACCCATCTGTTTTAACGTCGCCAGGGCCACGGGACTGCCCTGAACGCGGATTTTCATCCCCTGCAAATCTTCAGGCTTCACCACCGGTTTTTTCGTGATGAGGTTACGCGTGCCGGAGTCCATCCAGCCAAGGAAAACCAGCCGGGACTTAGGATTGGCGGTCAGCTTATCGCCGATCTGCTTACCGATATCGCCATCAATGATCTTGTGCATATGGTCTTCATCACGGAATACATAGGGTAGCGTGAAGACTTCGATATCCGGGAGAATGGCGGCCACCGGGGCCATAGAGACGCGAATCATATCAATAGCGCCCATTTGCGCCTGCTCAATCATCTGTTTTTCATCGCCCAGTACACCGCCGGGGAAGACTTTTATCTCCAGCTTACCGTCCGTTTGTTGTTTAAGTTTTTCTCCCATTTTTTGGACGGCAACAATATTGGGATAACCTTCCGGGTGCACATCGGCGGCTTTAATCGTCTGGGCGTTAACGTTGGCAACAAATAACAGTGACACGGAGGACAGGCACAACGCGGCCAGCAACGGCTTGATAGTCGTTTTCATCGGGTCTTCTCCAGGGTAGGAAGCGGTAAATGTTAAAACAATGTTTTATTTTTACGCTTAAAAACTAGTCTACCGCTGGAAAAGGGAGGGTGAAGCGCCTCACAAAAAGCGCCAAAAAATGAAACGGTGGTTTAGATTGGTGTCAGAGATCGCAAACTGGATAAAAACAGACACGCTTAAAGAGAATTTATTGCCCTTTACGCAGCAGATACCGGTACGGCAGTGAGGCCGTTTCAAGCGCCACCAACTCGTGTTCCATAAAACGACAAAATCCTGGAATATCGCGCGTCGTTGCCGGGTCGTCTGCAATCACCAGCAGGGTTTCACCCGGCTGCATGTTGCGAACGGTTTTGCGCACCATCATCACCGGCTCCGGGCAACGCAGGCCCAGTGCGTCCAGGGTGTGGTCGGCAGAAGTAAAAGCGTCGGTCATGGTTATCTCGCTTAATAAAAATCGGCCATAGTTTACGCTAATGCCGATTGGTTAAGGATCCTTTTTTAGTCCAGTGACTATGAAACACTCCGAAGCGCCCCGCTTACGGATTTTTTTATGCGCACTGGGGATCTTAAATGGCGCATCCTTTACTTTTTTCCCCTTAACTCTCACCCTTATACAAATTCCGAATTTCCCCCTTCCCATTGTGTTATCGCTTCGTCTCTTTCCTTCCATCTGCAATTATCCCTTTTTATATTAAGGACAATCAGGTCATGCCAGGCAGGAGAAACTTCGGTTTCCTCCAGCGGTAGCGTGACTGGTCACGGAGGAATGTATGTCTCAGGAAGGCCTTCGCTTTACCCTTGACGTGGAGGGGCTCCCCCCGCGTGCCATCGCCGTCGTCACCTTTTCCCTTCAGCAGCACCTCTCCACACCCTTCCGGCTTGACGCGGAGGTCACCGGCAGATTCTCAGGCTGGGACGCCGCCCGTTTTTTGGAGAAAAATGCCACCTTCACCGTCTGGCAGGGCAGCGTTTCCCGGTTCGTCCTCAGCGGCATCGTGACCGGCTTCGCCCTCGCGCACAGCGCCCACGGTCAGATGAACTTTGCCCTGACGGTCTCGCCTGCCCTCTGGCGCTGCGGCCTGCGCCGGAACTTCCGCATCTTCCAGCAACTGGACACTGAGGCCATCACCGCCACCCTCCTCACGGAGCACGGCGTCACCGGCCAGGTGCCCTGCCTGTACGACCCCCACCCGCCACGCGAATTCTGCGTCCAGTACGGCGAGACTGACCTCGGTTTCCTGCGCCGTCTGTGGGCCGAGGAGGGTATCTTCTTCTTCGACTGGTTCGCCTGCGGCGCAGCGGAGCAGAAACTGGTGCTCACCGATGATGTCGCGGGCACCGGCAGCGCGGGTGAGCTGCCCTTTAACCCCAACACCCGCACGGAGGTCTCCACGGACTGCATCAGCCTGTTCCGCTACCAGGCGCAGATACGTCCCTCCTCGGTACAGACCCGGGATTACACTTTCAAAGCGCCACACTGGCAGGGCAGCTTCAGTCACCACCCCCGTGAGCTCAACGGCCAGCGCACGCAGTACGAAATCTTCGACTACCCCGGGCGCTTCAAGGATGAGCAGCACGGGCGGGATTTTGCCCGTTATCAGGCAGAGGGCTGGCGTCGGGATGCGGAGACCGCCACCTGCGAGAGCAACAGCCCGGTACTGTGGCCCGGCCGGCGGTTCACCCTGACCGGTCACCCCGCCTCCCTGCTGAACCGGGAATGGCAGGTCACCGGCAGTGTCATGGAGGGCCGGCAGCCGCAGGCGCAGCACGGCAGTCCGGGGGAAGGCACCACGCTGATCAACCGCCTGGAGGTTATCCCGGCAGACCGCACCTGGCGTGTCACCCCGCTGCCGAAGCCGCGGGTGGACGGCCCGCAGAGTGCCGTGGTCACGGGCCCGCCGGGCGAGGAAATCTTCTGCGACAAATACGGCCGCGTGCGGGTGCGCTTTCACCAGGACCGTTACCACGGCAACAGTGAAGACAGCTCCTGCTGGATACGGGTCTCCCAGGGGTGGGCGGGCGCCGGGTTCGGCAGCCTGGCCCTGCCCCGCGTCGGCCAGGAAGTGATTGTGGACTTTCTGCACGGCGACCCGGACCAGCCCGTCATCACGGGGCGTCTGTACCATGACGTGAACCGCGCCCCCGGCCGTCTGCCGGACACGAAGACGCAGATGACCATCCGCTCAAAAACCTACCGGGGTGACGGGTTTAACGAACTGCGCTTTGAGGATGCGACGGACCAGGAGCAGGTGTACATCCACGCCCAGAAGGACATGGACACCGAGGTGCTGAACAACCGCACCACGGACGTGAAGGCGGACCACACCGAGACCATTGGCAGCAACCAGCGGATTAGCGTCGGGCACGACCAGACCCTCACCGTGGCTCATGACCGGCGCATGACGGTGCGCAATGACCAGACGCTGCGGGTTAATAACGACCGGAGGGTGAGCACCGGTCATGACGACGGCCTGCACGTGGCGAATGACCGCACGGTGACCGTGGAGGGAAACCAGAACCACAGCACCACCGGGGACCACCTCAGCCGGGTGGAGGGCAGCCACAGCCTGACGGTCAAAGGCAGCCAGGCACTGAAGGTGACGGGGGCCTGCGGCACCCGTGCGCGGGGTGAAATCGTGCTGCAGAGCGACACGCAAATCACCCTGCGGGTGGGCGGCTCCTTTGTGGTGATACACCCGGCCGGGGTGGACATCACGGGGCCGAAAATCAATCTCAACAGCGGGGGACGTCCGGTAACGCCGGTGGGGGTGATGTTGCCGGGGATGATGGATGTGATAGCTGATGATGAATCAGAAGGATATATTGCTTATCTCCCTAAGGGCATACAAGAAGAAGTAATGGATCAGGGCGAAGCAGAACAATATGGACAGACAGCACAAAAGGTAGTTCATAAAACATCAGAATTAGCCATAAGCGGGAAAGAAAAACTTTATACATCTGAAGTCATACTGATAACATCAACTATTATAGAGAAGCATTCAACATATGAAATAGGTGGAGATCACTCCGCTATATATTTTAACGTAAAAAATGATTCTTTTGGGCCATATCTGTTCGATCCTAATGGAAGTTATAATCCCTATAAAAAACTAGAGGGTGGATATGGACAACGTGGATCAGGTTTTTTATTTAGTGGTGAATTTGCAAATTTGAATGACTTCATTACTTATCAGGAAAATCCTGAGGGGAAATCTAAAGATAAACTTGATAATGAATGGTTTCCATATAAGGTTAAAATAGTAGCCTTACCTGTTACGGATGAAGAGATAGTGGTGCTAACAAACGCCGCTATCGCTTTAGATGATGGTGATGAGGAACCTGGAGCATTTAGTTGCGCTGAATGGTCTTCAAAATTGCTACAACATATAGAGCCTGAAATGGATACGTATACGTTACCAAATTCGTTATGGGCAGCAGTGATTGAGATAAGAAAACGTAGGCTGGAAGAGATGAGTGCCGCCAGATGAGAATTTTTAAAACAGCTGCCCTCCTGATGATTTTCATTATTATGATGGTTGCTCACTTTTATTTATTGGATAAAATTGTAGAAAAACATCAGGTTTCTGGTTTTTATATTTTTATATATTTTTTTATATATTTCCTTTCTTCAATGTTCTTATTGTTAGCATTTGACATTTTCTATACGATGAAACCCGCATGGGCCTTGTTTATCGGTGGTATCTGTGGGTGGTTTTTATCCTTTTGTTCGCTGCTTATTACTGATGTAATATCAGGAGAAGACTTAACCACCCGATGGCGCTTACTTTTCATGGTTTCAGGCGTGATGTTAATTGGGTGGTGGTATTTTCCGTTCTTTATTTTTATTATGAAACGCTTTGATTCAATGAAAAGGGAATTATAATCATTAAATGGAAATCAGCAATATTATTGAACATATCCAGCGTACATAGCATCCAGCCAGGAGTTCGCGATATGTACAAATCAAATTCATTGAATTTTATTATTATGACTTAGGCATTAAAATAGGATATCGAACTGGCGTGGGCGTGATATGCAGGTAAACTAATTGTGGAGAAATAACAAAATGAAAATTTACATTTTATTGATTTCACTACACCTCTCCTTTGGCACGTTTGGAGCGAAACCATGTAAAGAAGAACATGATTATCAAGCATTCTATGATTTAAAAAATCTCTCGAGAATAAAAAGGAAACAAACGAGAAAATATATAATGTGCTTAAAAACAAGCTTAATGAGTTAGAGGTGTGCCATGAAAAACCGATGAATGATATTTATATTATTAGAAGTAAAATTTATTCATATAAAGTGAATGGGAAAGAAACTAAAGCAAGTGTTATATACGATTGCGATAATTTGTCAACGAAAAACGTATGTTTAAAAGATAACCGCATTGATTGGGACTGGACTGAGCGTATATATCCAAGATCTAGTTCAAAGCTACGAAGATCTTTACCAGAAAGCAATCAAGAGATGGAATTTCCATTTTCAGTCGATGGGTTTGAGCTAACCAGTATCACTCTTACATACATTAACACCTTAGGGATAAAGGAAAATAAAAACGTTGAGTATTATAAAAAAAGCAATAATTATGCATACGCCATAGTAAACATAAGAAATTTATTTTATGAAAATATTATTGCTAATGACCAATTTTCAAATTGCTGGCTAGTCTCTATCTATAAAAATCCCAATGGAAAATATCTTAAGGTAATATGGTATTATGCTGGATCAAATTTTTTGGAAGACATGAAAAATAAAAATAAGTAAACATTGATAACACAGCACCTGCAGAAATATAACTTAAAAAATTACTCCATCGATGTTTATAACTTTACCCAAAAGTGGGTGTCCGGAAGCATGGCTGAAAGAGTATAAAGCGGGGGCGTCTGAATCGTTAAGTGCTGATGAAAAGCCAGAAAAAGTCATACTGTATTACGGAGGAAAGAAAAAAGAATTAAGTATAGGCGGTTCATTCAGAAGTCCGTGGGACTATCTCAGTTCAGTTACCCACCCCGGAAAAATTTTTGATGAACCGGCTCATTATGCAGTTGTGGTAAATGGCTGTCACGAGTGTGGCAGATATGTTGAAATTGATGTCTGTCCGACGATAGAAATACGTTTTACGGTTGGGTTAAGCTATGACCTTATTTCATCACGCAGAGAGCGAACTATCAAAGAACGCCGTGACGAGCAAATAAAATCCCGTCAAACCATGGATAATACGCAGTCAAAAAATAAGAATAAATTACGTAACGGCTGGACGTATAAAACGGCTCAGTTTGAGTTGATGAATAAAACTGCACTGAACGTGGATTTCGGATTGAAAATTTGCAATAAAGAATTTACACATGAGTATGAGGAAGAAATCAAAAAACTGCGCAGAACTAAAGCACTTGAGCAGTTAAATCGGGCAGATCAGTTAGTTGATAACCTCAACACTTATTTTGCTCCTGATCCAGAAAATGGAAACAAGACACGAGAATATGCTGTATTTTCATTTAAAGCAGAGCCACTGAAAATCGGCGTTTCTTACGCTTATCAGTACACTGATATAAAAGAAGGCCCATGTCATTATTTCGGATTATATGGAAAGCCTTTTCTGGAGGCAACGCTAAAATTTGACATTATTCAGTTTATCTGCGCCTACTGTAAAATTGATACATTAGTCGGCAGATGTCGTGACTATCTCAGAAAACACGGTACCAGTGTGGAGTGTTATATAGAGGTAGCATCTGGCATAAATCTAAACATCGGGGCAGCATACAGCCAAAAAGATGATAAATGGACATTCAATACCCTCACAGAGAATCAGTTATACCTGGGTATAAAAGGTGTGGTCAGCGCCACCTTTGAGGCCGAAGTTTTTGTCGTAGAACTCAGGGCTGAGGCTGAAGCCACTATCGGTGCAGCAGCAGGCTTTGCTCTGGATGAGCATGATAATGGCCTGGATCTGGTTGCATACCATGACGGAATTAAGGGGACGTTTAAGTTTGCGATTGACATACAGAGTGGGAAGGATAAAAAAAAGAATGACTCGTTACCAAAAAAAAGTAACAACGCTGAAGAAGATTGGCAATTATGTTCTCCATTAAAACCTGAAGGATCTGTGTTACGTATTAATCTTTACGGTGAAAAGCGCGTACTCCCTCAGACTTCAGTAACGCCGCCAACTCCTGTTCAACCATGGGCCATGGGTTCTAATCCAGACTGGAATAAAAACGATTAAAAGGACAATGAGCATAACGGAGTTATACATGATTAAGAAAGCGAAAAAAATCAGGCTGAAATACATATTACTCACTATTTTTATCACTGGAGGTATTATGACTTTAAATGCATATTCTAATAGGGAAACACATAAAATTCGTAGCTTATTCAATATAGAAAAATCTTTTTGTATAATTAAAACAAATGATGTTACTGGATTTGACAATCGCGATTCGGCGTGGGCGGAACGAGGTGGTGGCACCTCCAGCACCAATACTTTAATACTCATGGAAAACGGTGAAAACGAAATCAGCCTGGAGATTGGCGCACTGGGTTGGTTCTCTGATAAAACATTATCGCCAGAAGAAAGACGGCGTTTCGATCCGAAATCAGCTTGCCATCTGGAGCTAGTACGTTTTAATGGACAGGAAAAGCAAACACTCTCATCAATAAAAGTAGCTATTAATTCATTGGGGTTACCGGATGCTCAACCTGATAATCTGCACCCAATTGCCAGAACAAAAATTCTGGCTGAACAGATTATCCCAGGACATATTGATCCTGATTATTTTAATAAAACCTATTTCCCGCAAGGAATGGAGCTTTATCGGTTTACGCAGAAAGTTGTATTGAGTGATATCCCAGATTGGGAGTGGGTCAAAGCAGAGCCTTTTACGGGAAGTAATATCCAAATTCAGAAGTTACGAACCGCATACAATGAAATGGCAGAAATTATTAATAGTAAAGACCGTAATCGGCTAAAAAAATTCAATAAAATCGCGTTGAAAGCATGGTCAACTACTACTGGTGACAGTGAAGATGAGATATTGTCATCATTGTATACAAAAGAAAAATTAGAGGGAGGAAGAGCAAAACTAATCCCTATCAAATGGGATGATTATGATGTTCGCATTATGAATAAAGGACGCATGGTAAAACTATACAATAAATCAGATAGAAACTACTCCCCATTAACATATAAATATATTGATAAAAATGGTGATGAGTATTTGGGTTTTTATGCACCGATCTTTTCATTAATTGATGGCGAATTCGTCCCTGTAATATAAAATACACTCTGAAATGTTGTATATAACAACGCAGATAGCAAAAAATAGCCATATATACTTTCAAGATATTTCTTCGCGCTACCTCACTATCATCAAGCATGAAGGCTTTAATCATATATGACCTCCACAAACACTGCCTGCCTGATATCCAGCAGACTTACAGTGCCATTAAGACTTATAATTTTATCGTTAAGAACACCATAAGCCCCCATGGGGTTGTAAAACATAATAGGCAGGTCATGGATAAAAAACTTAACCAACATCATGTTTTATTATCTACAAATCAACCATTCAGGAAATGATCAGCAGAATTAAATTTTACTAACCCCCTCTAAGACGAAATGGCTACAAAAATATATCCGAAAGTGATGAAAAACAAAAAACAGTATCGACTAATAACACTTACTGGAGAAAAATATGCCACTGGCTGCAAAAATTTCAGACAAAGGTTCTCAGCATGATGATTATCGTGAAACTGTCATTAATACCGGTTCAGGCAGCGTATTTATCGATGGTCTCCCTGCTGCCCGAAAAGGAGATCCCCTTACACCCCATGCCAAACCCAAACACCCTCCTCACCCAAGAAAAATAGCCAGTGGTTCTGGTACGGTTTTTATTGAGGGTCTGCCCGCGGCCAGAACGGGTGATGCTGTTAACTGCGGCGGTGTGATTATCGGCGGTACAGTCACTATTGGTTAACTTTCTTAGTCCAGAACTTGTGATGCGACTAAATGTGTACCCGGCGGGCATACGGCCGCGTGCGGGTGCGTTTTCACCCGGACCGCACCACGGACGTAAAGGTGGACCACACCGAGACCATTGGCAGCAACCAGCGGATTAGCGTCGGGCACGACCAGACCCTCACCGTGGCTCATGACCGGCGCATGACGGTGCGCAATGACCAGACGCTGCGGGTTAATAACGACCGGAGGGTGAGCACCGGTCATGACGACGGCCTGCACGTGGCGAATGACCGCACGGTGACCGTGGAGGGAAACCAGAACCACAGCACCACCGGGGACCACCTCAGCCGGGTGGAGGGCAGCCACAGCCTGACGGTCAAAGGCAGCCAGGCACTGAAGGTGACGGGGGCCTGCGGCACCCGTGCGCGGGGTGAAATCGTGCTGCAGAGCGACACACAAATCACCCTGCGGGTGGGCGGCTCTTTTGTGGTGATACACCCGGGCGGGGTGGACATTGTGGGGCCGAAAATTAACCTGAACAGTGGCGGACGTCCGGGGACACCGGTGGGGGTGATGTTACCGGGGGTGATGGAGGGGTGGGGGGATGGGAATAAATATGAGGAGCAGAATGAACCGCAAGCTGAAGAGAATAATTACAATCATGGTGACGATGAAACACCCGATGATCAGGAAGAACCGGACGAAGATGACAATTATTACCGTCAGTTTCATTTCAAAAATGATGATGGCGTACCTTACGCCTCTGCCCGGTATCTTGTGCGATATGCCGATGGAAGTAAAAGTTATGGCATAACGGATCAAGAAGGCCAGACAGAAAGATTCATCCGCGAATGCGCAGAGATAATTGATGTACGATTATTAAGCCAGAATATTGATATGACTGAAGGAGGCGTCGATGAGTGAGAAAAAAAAGAGTTCATCAGCGGTAACGATTAAAAGTAAAAAATGTGTGCAAGAGGTGAAAGTCACCAACCAGTTTAAAAGAATGATGACAAAAGCGCTGAAAGCGACATTGATGGTGCTGGAAAAAAGGCGGGAGGATTTATCCACGGAAAAGTGGGGGATAGAACAGCAAAAAGATTTTTTTAAAATCTTTGGAGTAAGGCATGATGTGATCATCACTATTGACAGCGAGGCAGAAAAGGAAAAAGTAAAAAAACTTGATCCGGAAACGCCAAGAGATCCCTATATTGAAAAAAAAGAAAATATTACCGCCTATCTCTTTATGCAGAAAAGCGTCGACAGAATGATATTTATTTGCGAAAAAATGAGCCTCGAAAGCAGAGTTAACAGCAATGACATTCGACAGGGAAATTTTATTAATGCAACAGAAAAGAGCGGTGCTAGCGCCAGTGTTTCTGCGGACCAGACAACAGGCTTGCATCCTGATTTGTATGGAAAGATCTTAACAGTGAATATATTTCAGAATTTTATCTGCAAACCCTTAACAGGGTGGAATTCACAAGTGTCAACGCTATGTCATGAATTCTCCCATTTTTACCGTCATGGCAGTGAGGGGGAATATGGCGGAATGGGTACGGATGACATCCCAATAGACACGAAAGACAAAAATGAAACTGGTTACCTGCTTAAAGCAAACGATCTTGTGAAAAAGAACAGCCAGTATGTTTTTAAAAGCGCCTATAACATTGAACGCTATTTTGAGCTAAACCTGACAGAGGAAGAAATAAAGATAATAGAAGACATCCGTTAGAATGCCAGTGTTTGGCACCCTAAGAAATCGATAAATTATCGCAAGCTTTAATCTATGAAAGATGCAAAATAAAGGATAGGTTATGTCTTTTTGTTTATGGCGAAGATTGGTATTGTCAATCGTCATTATCTTCAATGGGGCAATATGTTATGCAAGTGAAGAAATGCTGTTAATCCGTTATCATTACGGTTCGTTAGTATGGGACGGTGCCAGGCACGAAAAACCAGATATTGTGCCATATTTCTTTTTTTCAGATGCTACTCGTATCAATGATGTGAACTATCCCAGATTTACCATCGGTGATGTAGAAAGTAATGCATCTCAGGAGGAATACAAGCTCTCCGTAAAACTAGACGTAAAGAAAAAAGATAAGTATCTACAGGCGCATGTGGTTATTAAAAACAAAAGCACAACTCCTTACTATGTACATAGGTATATGCTGGCGGAAAAGGGATCTATTTATCCACTCTGCGGTAATGTTTTTTCTATAGTCGCTGATGGAATAATATTAAGGTACCTTAAGATAGAATGTCATTATGATCGCGATGATGAGTGGCAAAAAATCCCTGCCGGGGGCTCCTTTGCATATTCAGTAAACCTGAATGAGGCCTATGCATTTCCTTCAGGATACCGACGATACAACATTGGTTCACACACATATCAAGTGGTGACTGAAAACTGGTTTCAGGAACAGAACATCAACGAGGCGATGTTTTCAATATTAGACTGGGAATATCACTGTAAAATTGAAAAAAATGTCAGTTACATAGAATCAGGCGGAGCGGTATGTGACCTGGATAAAAAATCCTTTAGTACATTTATCTATCTTACAGGACTGAAAAGTGAAAGAAGTGGCAATAAGTTTTACATCAGAACGAATCAGGTTACCATCTATCTGGACGGTGACACATTGCAACCCTTCAACTATAACCAGTACTGATGCAAAAAATGAAATCTACGAGTTGAATCTGATAGAGGAATAAATAAAAATAATAGAAGATATCCATTAAATAAATCTTGATGGCGCATATAAGCGATAATTATTATTATCTGTGGCCTGTTAACTATATAAAATCAATAGGAGAGATTATGCGTCTTTTTTTATGGCGAAAATGGATGTTAGCAATCGTCATTATCTTCAATGGGGCAACATGCTATGCAAGTGAAGAAATGCTGTTAATCCGCTATCATTACGGTTCGTTAGTATGGGATGGTGCCAGGCATGAAAAGGCAGCTATTGTGCCATATTTCATTTCTTCAGATGCTACCCGCATTAATGATGTAATTTACCCCAGATTTACCATCGGTGATGCAGAAAGCAAGGCATTACAGGAGGAATACAAACTCTCCGTAAAATTAGACGTGAAGAAAAAAGATAAGTATTTACAGGCGCGTGTGGTTATCCAAAACAAAAGCACAATCCCTTATTATGTGCATAAAAACATGCTGGCAACAGCGATATCCTCTGACCCACTCTGCGGCAACACTTTTTCTATCGCCACTGATGGAATAGAACTAAGATACCTTCAAACAATGTGTCATTATGATCGAGATGAAGAGTGGGAAAGAATCCCAGCCGGTGGCACCTTTGCATATTCAGTGAACCTGAATGAAGCCTATGCATTTCCTTCAGGATACCGTCGATACAACATTGGCTCCCTCGAATATGACGTGGTCACTGAAAACTGGTTTCAGGAGCAGAACATCAACGAGGCGATGTTTGCCATATTAGACTGGGAATATCACTGTAAAATTGAAAAAAATGTCAGTTACATAAAATATGATAAATTTGTATGTGACATGGAGAAGAAATCATTTAGTTCATTTATCTATCTCTCAGGACTGAGAAGTGAAATAAGTGAAAATGAATTTTACATCCGAACGAATCAGGTTACTATTTACTTAGACGGTGACACATTGCAGCCTTTCGATTACAACCGGTACTGATGCATATTTTTTAGGAAATAGCCCAAGTTATTCCTGGATAAATTAAACAGAACCTCCCTTCAAAAAAACCATCTAAAATCACAAACAGATAAAAAAACAAAGGAGAAAATATGTCCCAAGCCGCCAGACTTAACGATAAAGGTACTCAGCATGATGGTTATCGTGAAACCGTCATTACTGCAGGTTCACCCACTGTATTTATCGATAGTCTCCCTGCCGCCCGAAAAGGAGATCCTCTGACCCCGCATTCAAAACCTAAACATCCGCCTCATCCTCGAAAAATAGCCAATGGTTCCGCTACGGTGTTTATCGACGGCCTGCCCGCTGCCAGAACCGGTGATGCTATAGACTGCGGCGGTGTGGTTATTGGTAACGGCACGGTCATTATTGGCTAGCCTGTAGCCACAGGGCAAAAGCCAGGTTAACGGTTGCGTTAAAAATAACCATTGCATCGAATAATTGTTGCAGTATCATGCGGCGGCTTTCAAAAAGCGTATGCATGTTTATTGGGTTCCCTCACCCCAACTTAAAAAGGTCAAAATATGACGCAGTTTTCACACTCTCAGCGCATGAAAGCGCTGTTCTGGCTATCCCTTTTTCACCTCTTGGTGATCACCTCCAGTAACTATCTGGTGCAGTTGCCGGTGAGCATTTTCGGCCTGCATACCACCTGGGGGGCGTTCAGTTTCCCGTTCATCTTCCTCGCGACCGATCTGACCGTGCGTATTTTTGGCGCGCCGCTGGCACGCCGGATTATCTTTGCGGTGATGATCCCGGCGCTGGTTATCTCTTACGCCATCTCTTCTCTGTTCTATATGGGAAGCTGGCAGGGATTCGACGCGCTTGTCCACTTCAACCTGTTCGTGGCCCGTATCGCGACGGCCAGCTTTATGGCCTATGCGCTGGGGCAGATCCTCGACGTGCACGTATTTAACCGTCTGCGTCAGAACCGACGTTGGTGGCTGGCGCCTGCTGCCTCCACGGTATTTGGCAACGCCAGTGACACGCTTGCTTTCTTCTTTATCGCCTTCTGGCACAGCCCTGACCCGTTTATGGCCGAACACTGGATGGAAATCGCCCTGGTGGATTACGCCTTTAAGGTCATTATCAGCATCGCGTTCTTCCTGCCGATGTATGGTGTGTTGCTCAATATGTTACTGAAAAGACTGGCAGACAAATCTGAAATCTCGGCGTTACAGACCAGTTAAAGGTACGCGTTTCCAGTTGTGGTAAGATGGACGAATGAGCCGTTATGGCTGTTTATCGAAAGGAAGAAGTCAATGCGCAATCTGGTTAAATATGTCGGTATTGGCCTGCTGGTGATGGGTCTGGCGGCCTGCGACAACAGTGACAGCAAAGCGCCCGTGCAGGGTGCCTCGGCAGAAAGCAACGCCGCCGGGCAACCGGTCTCCCTGCTGGACGGCAAGCTTAGCTTCTCACTGCCCGCAGACATGACCGATCAAAGCGGCAAACTGGGCACTCAGGCCAACAATATGCACGTTTACTCTGACGCCAGCGGGCAGAAAGCGGTAATTGTGATTGTGGGTGACGACACGCAGGAAGGGCTGGATACGCTGGCAAAACGTCTTGAGGATCAGCAGCGCAGCCGCGATCCTCAGCTGCAGGTTGTGACCAATAAGTCTATCGAGCTTAAAGGCCAGACGATGCAACAGCTCGACAGCATTATCTCTGCAAAAGGGCAGACAGCCTGGTCAACCGTTGTGTTGGGAAAAGTGGATAACAAACTGCTGACCCTTCAGGTTACGCTGCCGGCAGATAACCAGCAGCAGGCGCAGACCACAGCGGAAAACATTGTTAATACGCTGGTCATCAAGTAATCAGCAAGCGGCCTCCGGTGGAGGCCGTTTTTTTAACCACCACGTCAACAGCAACGCTCCCGCCACCAGCAGCGCCGTCAGCAGATAAACCATCGACACGCCTGACCATGCCATCAGCAGGCCCGCAAGCGGCCCCGTGATGCCCAGCGACAGATCCATAAAAACCGTATAAGTGCCGAGCGCAGCACCCTGGTTATGCTGCGGGACCGCCTTGACCGCCACCACCCCCAGCGCCGGGAAGACCAGCGAGAAACCGGCCCCAGTGAGGAACACGCCGATTTTCGCCACCATTGGCGCATCGGCTATCCCCACCAGAATCAGCCCGACCACCTCCACCGCCAGGCTTATCATCGCCACGTTCAGACCGCCCAGACGGTTAATACTGTTCGGGAAAACCAGCCGGGAGCCAACAAAGGCCAGGCTGAACAGGGTCAGGGCAAAGGCCGCTCCGTCCCACCCTTTTGCATCATAAAAGAAGGTGATAAAGGTGGCGATAACGCCAAATCCGGCAGTGCCGAGCGCCAGCCCCATGCCATAAATCCAGACGAAACCCAATACCGCACGGAACGGCAGCGGCTTGCCTTTGCTGGCTTTCACCGCCGCACGTGGCAGCGCGCAGGCAATCGCGACGAACACCACCGCCATAATGAACCAGCCCAGCCCGCTCAGCCCGGCGTAGTTAAAACAGATAACGCCAAGCGGCGCACCGAGCGCCATCGCGCCATAGGTAGCGATACCATTCCAGGAGATAACACGGGCGATATGCAATGAACCGACGACACCTACGCCCCAGAGCATGGACCCGGTACCGGCAAAGCTTTGCCCGACCCCGAGAATCACACGCCCGACGCAAAGCAGCACCAGACTGACCAACGGAGAGGTGCTTTGCAGGTCCGCCAGCCAATAGCAAAGCCCACAGATGAATGCACCACACAGACCAAACACCACCACTTTTTTCGGCCCAAGCGTATCGGCATAGCGCCCGGCATGGGGGCGGCTAATGAGGGTCGCGAAGTATTGCAGGCTGATAACCAGCCCCGCCCAGAAGGCGCTGTAGCCGAGGGTGTCGTGCACATAGCCGGGTAAGACGGCGAGCGGTAACCCTATCGTGAGGTAACTTGCGAAATTAAAAACAACAACAGACAGAATCCGCAGATTAAGACGTAATCCGCTTAGCGCCGGTTCAGCGGCTTGTTCAGGCATGGGGGATCACCAGATATTCACAACAATGTTTCACTATTACCACGTCATGAGCAGGAAATCAGCAAGCAGATTAAGATTATCTGCCCAGGGCGAAGCGCACGCCAGTAGCTACACTTAGCGTGCGGTATATAAAAAGGAATTACCCATGACACAGCCCCAGCCCGATCGTGCGGGTTTACACATTCTTCTCAAACTGGCCTCTCTGGTCATTATTCTGGCCGGTATTCATGCCGCCGCCGATATTATTGTGCAATTATTACTGGCACTGTTTTTTGCCATCGTTTTAAACCCACTGGTCACCTGGTTTCTTCGACGCGGGATTAAGCGCCCCGTTGCTATCACTATCGTGGTTCTGGTGATGTTAGTGTTCCTGACCGCGCTGTTTGGGGTACTGGCTGCCTCCATCAGCGAATTCATGGATATGCTGCCAAAATACAATCGCGAGTTTACTCGTAAGTTCCTTCAGCTCCAGGAGGCCCTCCCCTTCCTGCACCTGCATGTCTCGCCGGAACGCATGCTACAGCGCATGGACTCCGACAAGATGATGACCTTTGCTACCGCGCTGATGACCCAGCTTTCCAACGCCATGGCGAGCATCGTTTTACTGGTCATGACCATGGTATTTATGCTGTTCGAAGTGCGCCATGTTCCTTACAAGTTGCGCTTTGCGCTGAACAATCCACAAATCCATATTGCCGGATTACACCGGGCACTGAAGGGGGTGTCACACTACCTGGCGTTGAAAACGCTACTGAGTTTGTGGACCGGGGTGATCGTGTGGGCAGGCCTGGCCATTATGGGCATTCAGTTTGCGTTGATGTGGGGGGTGCTGGCGTTCCTGCTTAACTACGTACCCAATATCGGTTCGGTCATTTCCGCCATTCCGCCAATGCTCCAGGCGCTGCTTTTTAATGGCGTTTACGAGTGTGTACTGGTGGGGAGCCTGTTCCTGATCGTGCATATGGTGATAGGCAATATTATGGAGCCGCGCATGATGGGTCATCGGCTCGGTATGTCAACGCTGGTGGTCTTCCTCTCATTGCTGATCTGGGGCTGGCTACTTGGCCCTATCGGCATGTTACTCTCCGTGCCGCTTACCAGCGTCTGTAAGATCTGGATGGAAACCACCAGAGGCGGCAGCAAACTGGCCATCCTGCTTGGACCGGGCAGACCAAAAAGCCGCCTGCCAGGGTAGACGTTAAACCGGGGCAGACGGAAATTCGCTGGCGGCGCAGATGATGACCTTCTCATTGTCTGCGCCGCAGCCATGTAACTGCGTGATGGCAGCGAACAGAGCAATAACTTCGCTCCGATACCCAGGCCTGCAGCGCGACACCTTCCCCTTACGGCGGAAGAAATATCCATTTTATCTATGTGGCTTTTAATCCCGTGCACCATATCCCTATGATGAATGATTAGAACCGTCATACTCCTTTCGTCACTGTCTCTTTTTCCAGGACAACGATGCCGTTCTCACGCGCTTTCAGCGCTCTGCTGTTAGCCCGCGCGACGCTCATTACTCATGCTTTTGCTTCCTCTGAGCTGACAACCGCCTGGCCCGTCAATGTAGGGCCACTCTATCCGCATCGCTATACCCCTAACCTGATGTTCGCCAGAGCAGGGCTGGTGAAGTATCAGGTTGCGCACCGAGGCGACGTTCTCTAACGGGGTATCCTTCAACGCCGTGGCGGCAGCAGAAAACGTCCGTGCGGTGCTGGATAACCGCAAGCGCCACGCCTGGCTTGAGCTGACTAACCAGATAACCGATGTCAAAGCCCTCGGCGACAGCGAGCTGCAAATCCCCCTGAAGAGGGCTTACTACCCTTTCCTGCAGAAACTGTCGCTGTCGCGTCCGTTCCGCTTTATCGCCCCGTCGCAGTTTACAGATCATGAAACCAAAGACGGCATTCTGATCCCCATCGGCACCGGTCCGTGGGTGTTAAAAGAGACGCGCCTGAACCGGTACGATGTGCTGGTACGCAACGATCGCTACTAATTTGCGAAACGCGCCTGCGGCGGTTTATCAAAAAGGGCCTTCACGCTTCCCGGACCGCCTCTTCGCTACCTGTCCTGAAGATTAGCTGCCAGGATTAATCATTCCTTCCATCAAACAGGAGCAAAAATGAAAATCGATCTGAGTGGAAAAGTGGCACTGGTTACCGCCTCTACGGGCGGCATTGGTTTTGCTATTGCGACAGGACTGGCCGAAAGCGGTGCGGAGGTGATCCTTAACGGGCGCAGTGAGGCATCAGTGAGCAAAGCCCTTCAGGCACTGAATGCACGTGTACCAGGCGCACGTGTGCGCACCGCCGTTGCCGATCTCAGCGCAGCCGAAGGCGTGGAAGCCCTGTTAAGCGCGGCGACGGATGCCGATATTCTGGTCAATAATGCCGGGATTTACGGCCCGCAGGATTTTTATGAAACCGACGATGCAACCTGGGAGACCTACTGGCAAACCAACGTGATGTCTGGCGTGCGTCTCTCCCGTGCGTTACTGCCTGCGATGGTAAAAAAAGGCTGGGGGCGCGTGGTATTTATCTCCTCAGAATCGGCGCGCAATATTCCTGCTGACATGATCCATTACGGGGTGACCAAAACTGCTCAGCTTTCGCTGGCCCGTGGGCTGGCGAAGTTTGTTGCCGGTAGTGGTGTTACAGTCAATAGCGTATTGCCAGGCCCAACCCTCTCCGATGGCTTCGCCGCTATGATGGAGGATGAGATCAAACGAACCGGTAAATCGCTGGATACGCTGGCAACCGAGTTCGTGATGAGCAACCGCCCCAGCTCCGTTATTCAGCGGGCTGCAACCGTCGAAGAGGTGGCAAACATGGTGGTCTATGTCTGCTCAATGCAGGCGTCGGCCACGTCAGGCGCGGCACTGCGCGTGGACGGCGGCGTAGTGGACGACATTCTGTAAAGCAGACGTTGCAGAGCACGCACGCGTGCTCTGCGTCAGTAACGCTCAGGGCCAGGCGGGATAAAAGCGGCTCATCAGAATCATCAACAGCGGGGTGGTAAGCGTGGAAAGAAGGGTCGATATCAGCATGCTGGTTGCCGTCGCACCCTGTAACACCTTGAATTTCTGCGCCATCAGGTAGACGTTTATGCCCACCGCCATCGATCCCAGCAGGACGACGACCTGGCTCTCTTGTCGCGGCAGATGCAGTGCATAGGCCAGCGCCCAGATAAGCCCCGGCATCAGCACCAGTTTAATCAGGCAAATGGCTCCGCTTTCCCGCAGCCCCTGGCTGATATTGTAATGCGACAGGCTCATCCCCAGCGTGACCAGCGTTAGCGGGGCGGAAATTTGCCCGAGCATGCTCACCGGGCCATCAATAAACTGCGGAAGGGGGTGGTGGGTCGCACTCCAGGCGAATCCCGAAAAAATACCGATTATCAAGGGATTGCGTAGTACGTTGAGCAGGGTTTTGCCGATGCCTTTCCAGGTAAAACTGCCGCTCTGCGCCCACTCTACGGAGACGGTCACCAGGGTCCACAAAATCAGGCTGTTAAACACCAGCACCAGCGCGACTGAGGCCAGGCTCTCCTGACCGAGAAGGATCACGGCAACCGGAATACCGAGCATGACATTATTAGAGAAGATACCGCCGAGGCCAAAAACCGATCCTGAGACAGCATCCAGGCCAAACACGCTTTTTGCAACAACGCGTCCTACGATATATATCAGCAGGCAACTGCCAAAATAGGCAATGAGTAAACGCATATCAACCGGCGGGCTTTGGTAAAATTTACTCATGACCTTAAATAACATGCAGGGCAGGGCAATCGAAAAACAAAAACGGTTAAATACCCCACTGGCTGCTTCCGGCCAACCTGCAAATCGGCCGAGACAATAACCTAACGCAATTAATGAAAATAACGGGGCCGACAATATCATTTGCTGCGTAAGCTGCCCCAGAAAACTTGCGGTTTCCATCCTTTACCCTGCCTGTTCTATCAGTGTGAGTCATTTTTTTGTTTTTTGGCAGTATAGGGAGTTTGAGACGAGGCGTCAGGCAGGATGCGAGGGTTTGTAAAACTGCCCGGTAGATTTCTGGCAAATGAACAAAGCGGTAATGGCAGCACATGACCCTCACCCCTGCCCTCTCCCTGAAAGAGAGAGGGCGAAAAGGGGCCACCGTGCGACAGGTCCCCTCGCCCCACTGGGGTGAGGGGAAAACGCGACATTAGTATTCTGCCTGGCCCTTTGCAAAAAAGGCCAGCGTCTCCTCCAGATTCTTCGCCTGCTCCTCCAGCGACATCGCAGCGGCGGAAATCTGCTGCACCAGTGACGCATTCAGCTGGGTGGCGCTGTCCATCTGATTGACCGCTACGCTGACCTGACTGACCCCTTTGGTCTGTTCATCCAGCGCCTGAACAATCTCACCAATCACCAGATGCACGCTCATCACCGACTCGATTATCTGCGCCATCATGGCTCCGGTCTCATTGACCAGCATGACCCCCTTGCTGACGCGCCCGTTAGACTCCTCAATCAGCGTCGAAATCTCTTTGGCCGCGTTAGAGCTGCGCTGAGCAAGATTACGCACCTCCCCCGCCACCACCGCAAAGCCCCGCCCCTGCTCACCCGCACGTGCCGCTTCCACCGCTGCGTTCAGCGCCAGGATATTGGTCTGGAAAGCAATGCCATCGATGATGCTGTTGATATCGCCAATCTTATTGGCGCTCTCATCAATCTTACCGATGATATCCACCACTTCCCCTACCAGCGTCTCCCCTTGTCCGGCTATCTGTGCCGCTTTTTCGGTAAGACGGGTCGCTTTCTGAACATTGTCGGCGTTATTTTTCACGGTTACGGAGATCTGCTCCATACTCGCCGCCGTCTCTACAATAGCCGCCGCCTGCTCTTCTGTGCGTGAGGCCAGGTCGAGGTTACCCGCCGCTATTTCACTGCTGCCCGACCGCACTGAGTGGCTGGCATCACTGATGCTGCCCACAATACGTTGCAGCTCAGACTGCATGGTATGCAGCGCATAGAAAATGCTGCTGGTGTCCCCCGATCGTACCGGAATCGGGTTGCTTAAATCCCCCTGCGCCACGGAGAGGGCAATCTCTGAAGCTTCTGATGGCTCGCCACCTACGGGGTGCGCTACTTTACGGGTGAAAACCAGCGCAACCACGACGCTGACAATGATGATGCTCAGGATCATCAAAATAATGGCATTGCGCAGGTAGTTCCAGGCTTCCGCCATCACCACGCTGACCGGTGCCACAATGGCGAGCTTCCACGGCGTCTGGCTGTTGCCTACCTCGATGGATTGCCAGGTCACAAACGCAGGCTCGTTCAGAATGGCGTCGTCGATACGCACCACCGCCTCCCCGCTTATCGCCCCGGTCCAGGGCTTACCGGTCATTGATTTATCCGGGCTGGAGATGACTTTGTTCTGCGCCGAGAGGAGCAGCGCATAGCCCGACCCCTCCCAGGGTTTGATGCTGCCAATCATTTTTTGCAGGGTTTCCAGTGAAAAGTCTGAGGTAACGGATCCCTGGAATTTACCGTCGCGAATAATGGGCGCGGCAATGGAGGTGAGCATCACATCCACCCCATTGTAGGGATAGAGGTAAGGTTCAATGATGACCTCTTTCTGGCGCTGGCGAGGCAGCACATAGTAATCACCGCTGCCCGGCGTTTCGTAGTCCACAAGATTGTGCAGTGCCGGGTTGCCGCCGCTATCGCGGTCGACATAACGGGCGTAACGTCCGGCCGGATCCTGCTCCGGCTGACCGGCAAAATCGCTGTCTTTTCCATCGAATGCGTTCGCTTCAAAGGTCAGCGACATCGACAGGAAGTCATTATGCTGACGCAGAAAATCCGTCAGCAATTGATCAAGCCCGCGCCTGTCCTGAAGCCCCGCCTGATGCAAAGACCAGGCACTGATACCGAGATCGCGCGAAGCGGTCAGCGCCGTGTCGAGCTGCTGCTGTACACGCAGCGATTCAGTATGGGCAATTTGTTGCAGATGTTTTTGCGCAACGGCTTGTTGTTGATGCATAGACTGCCAGAGCAGCAGGCCGATAGTGATCAGGAATCCGATCGTGATAGTGATAAATATTGACGCCAGCATCAGCGTTCTGGCCGTCATTTTCTTTCGTTTACTCATCTTTCCCCACCTGGGCAGTCGCCCTCTGGCAATTAACCCAACGACTCATAATTCATATATCGGTAAAAAGCCGTTAACACTTAAACCAAATATGAATTAATTTATTTTCACAATATTTTTAAAGGAGTTAGGGGGGAAAGCGCTGAGCCAGGGGCTGACTCAGCGATGCAAGGGAATACTTATCTTCGGGGATTACTTGTTCACGTGCATAATAATTTCCGTGATTTCTGACGGACGCCCGAGGCGTAACGGGAAACCGCTCCACAGCCCTGCGCCATTGCTGACGTAAAGGGTCATGTTGCCGACCTGGTAACGACCGGAAACAAAACCGCCATTTACCGCTTTCACTGCCTCATCAAGGCCACGCACCATGCCGCCGTGGGTATGCCCGGAAAGCTGGAGCCTGACGCCGTATGCTGCATTTTTTTCTGCGGTATCCGGGCGGTGATCGAGCAGGATTATCGTATCGTTAGCGGTGGTGCCCTGCAGCGCGCGTTCGATGTTGGGGGCATCAAAACCGAAACGTTTGGCGATTTTGTCCGTTACGCCCGCCAGCACCAGTGAGGAGTCGCCTTTTGCGATACGCACATGGCTGTTCATCAGAAAAGGGATGCCAAGCTTCTGCCAGGCGGGTATCCACTCCTGGTAGTCAAAGTAATATTCATGGTTGCCCGTAATGGCAAAAACCCCGTCTGCCGCGCGCAGGTGAGCCAGAGGCTCCACATCGCTGTAGCGAACCCCGAGCGTACCATCAGACATGTCGCCGGTCAGGGCGATCAGATCCGGTTTTAACGCATTGGTTTTCGCCACGATTTGTTCCACCCACTCTCTGGGCAGAAGGCGGGTTGCGTGAATATCCGCAAGCTGAACAATGCGGTAGCCTTCAAATGCAGGCGGTAAACCGGTGATACTGACCTCTACGGTGCGGACGGCGGGAACCTGAATCGCCTGCCAGACGCCGATGCCCGAGAGCGCCACGGCGCCTGCCAGCATCGGCAGGGAGACAGGCAGAAACGGCAGGCGTTTACGGGTAAGCAGACGGATAAGCAGCGCAGCCAGGTCGCGCAACAACAGTAAACCGGCAAAAAGCACCGTGGCGCCAAACAGCGTGCCGATAGCAATCATCGCCGGGCGCGGCCATTCGGGAGAGAACATGTTTCCCCACAGCATCCTGCTGATAAAGTGGAACTGACAAATCAGCACCACAAGCAGGGTAAAGAGCAGCTTAGGGATGACAGGAAGCGAGAGCCGCCAGATAAAACGAAAAGCAATATACAGTGCCGGTAACAGCGTCCAGAGAAAAAACATCACAGCTCCATAGCAACGAAAGTAGAACAACAAGGTGTCAGTGTTTTAAAACTAGCACCTTGTTGCGCCGTTTCGGTGGCTATTTTCTCTTAGCGTGGCAGGATATTTTCCGCTTTTAGCCGCTCAAAGAGCTGAGTGAAGGCGTCCAGCGTGCTGCGATAACCGATGAAACCTGCTTTGCGGCTTTTGCTCATGTCGGTGAAGGCCTCCATCGGACGACCGAGATCGGCATCCGTATGCCACCAGGAAGCCAGACGTGTCAGATCGTGCTCTTTTAACTGGTAACGATGGGCAATCTCCGCCCAGGCAGCGTTAGCCTCCTGCATCCGCCCTTCCAGCGGAGCCGGGGTGCCGTTAAACCCGACGGCCTCAATACCAAACCAGGCGGCGAGACGCGGCCATAACCAGTTCCAGCGAAACACGTCGCCGTTCACCGCATTAAAATCTTCGTTGGCTGCGTTCGGACTTGAGGTGGCCCAGCACAACTGCTCTGCCAGAAGACCGGCATCGGTGACGTCGGACACGCCGTTCCACTGCTGCTCAGAGCCGGGGAAGATAAAGGGCCATCCCTTTTCACGGCACAGCGTGGCATACACGGCGAGCGTCAGCCCCATATTCATAGCGTTTCCAACGGCGTAACCAATAATGGAATGCGGGCGGTGAACGCTCCAGCGATAACCATATTTTTCCGCTCCGGCGAAGATCTCGTCTTCCTGAGCGTAATAAAAATTCTCAACCGGCTGACGGCCCTGCTCTTCACGAAACGGCGTCACGGGCACCGCGCCTTTGCCATAGGCTTCAAAGGGGCCAAGGTAGTGTTTTAGTCCGGTTACCAGCGCCACATGTGCGCCGCTCAACCGCTCGCCCAGCGCGTCAATGACGTTTTTCACCATCAGGCTGTTCACACGGATGTTGGCTTTTTCGTTCTCCTGACGCGCCCAGACGCTAAAGAACAGCGCATCAGGCTTAACGGACGCCAGCGCCTTGTTTACGGCATCGCTGTCGGTTAAATCGGCGATCAGGCTGGTGCAGCCTTCCGGTACGGCACCCCGGCCACGTGAAAGGCCCGCAACATTCCAACCTTCCGCTTTCAGTTTTTCTGCCAGCGCCCGGCCGATAACACCGCTAATGCCGACTATCAGGGCTTGTTTCTGCATTCAGGTATCTCCTCATCAGGTTAATGAGTAGACTAATAGAGAACAGCATTCTTATCTCTGGCATTAATTCACATCATTCTCAACCTGAGTTCATGAATCCATGCACGATCAGCGCCTGAAAGATATCGTCCCCTTTGTGGCAAGCGTCGAGAGCGGCAGCTTTACCGCCGCCGCAACACGCCTGCACGTGACCGGTTCTGCCATCAGCAAAAGCGTGAGTCGGCTGGAAGCCCGACTGGGGTCGCGCCTGCTCGAACGCACCACCCGCCACCTGCAGCTGACCGATGCCGGACAGGCCTATTACCAGACCTGTATCCGCATCATGGAAGAGCTGGCGGAAGCCGAATCGGTGCTGGCGGCCCAGCGCATCATTCCTTCAGGGCGGCTGCGCCTCGCGGTGCCAAACACCTACGGACGAGTAAGCGTCATGCCGCTGCTTATCCCCTTCTGCCAGCAAAACCCGGAGCTGGAACTCAGCCTCACCTTCTCTGACCGCTTTGTTGATCTTTTTGAAGAGGGAATTGATGTTGCCGTGCGGATTGGCGACACCGGGCCGCTGCCCGCCTCGTTGGGGTGCAAACTGCTGGGACGTGAAAAGATGGTGTTTTGCGCCTCGCCTGCCTATCTCAAAGCGCACGGCAGGCCGCAGACTGTGGAAGCGTTACTGCAGCATCAGGCCATTTTGTATGAACGCGTCGACGGGACGGTAAAGCCCTGGCTGTTTATCACCGAAGATAATCATCTGCGCTGGCGCACGGTCCCCTTTCGCATGGCGCTGGGGGATGTGGATGCTCAGATTCAGGCTGTCTGCGCCGGGCTGGGGGTTGCGCAAAGCCCGACATGGCTTATTCGTAATCAGCTGGCCTCCGGTGAACTCGAGATAGTATTACCAGACGTACAACCGGAGGGGCTGGCGCTGACGCTCGTCTGGCCGCGTCGCAAACAGTTACTGCCGAAAGTGGACGCGCTACTGAACGCCCTCAGCGCTCTTGAAATCAGGGCACCGGATACACCTCTGACGGATCGGGCCACGGTGTGAGAACGTCAAACCCGGTGGAAGTGACGGCGACCATATGTTCCCACTGGGCTGAGAGCGAACGGTCTTTAGTTACCACCGTCCAGCCATCGGAAAGCACGCTGGTCGCCGCTTTCCCGGCGTTTATCATCGGCTCGATGGTAAAGATCATCCCCTCTTTCAGCACCAGGCCCGTACCCGGCTTGCCGTAATGCAGTACCTGGGGCTCATCATGATAAATTTGTCCCACACCGTGTCCGCAATACTCTCTTACTACTGAGAACCCTGCGCCTTCCGCAACCTGCTGGATAGCAGCACCGACATCCCCCAGTGTTGCGCCCGGTTTTACCACCCGGATACCCGCAACCATCGCCTCGTAAGTCACGTTGATCAGTCTGTTGGCACGAACCGACGGTTCGCCAACCACGTACATACGACTGGTATCGCCATACCAGCCGTCTTTGATGATGGCCACGTCGATATTAACGATATCGCCTTTTTTCAAGACCTTAGCGGAAGGAATACCGTGACAGACCACATGGTTGACCGACGTGCAGACGGTGCGGGTATAGCCGTGATAACCAATATTCGCCGGAATAACCTTGAGCGTATCGCGAATATAGTCGTGACAGAGCGTGTCGAGTTCGTCGGTGGTGACGCCCGGGCGCACATGGTGCTTGATCATCTCCAGCACGTTCGCGGCCGCATGCCCGGCCGCACGCGCCATCTCAACCTCTTGTTGAGTATGAATTTTTACGTTACTCACTGTGCTTCCTGCTCCATCGGTATTGAAAGGGCTTCGCCGTCGATAAGGGTATGAATATCGACGCCACCATTGCGCTCTGCCTGAATAAGCAGCCGCGTCAGCTGCTGATGAGTGAGGTGTGGGTAGAGTTCAGCCAGCATGCCCACTTTAAGCCAGTGTTCTGCCTGCGCGTTGACTGAACGGCTTAGCGCATTACTGGCCAACCGCAGGTTCTCATGCATCAGATCGGAGATTTTTACAATGCCCATAACTCACCGTATACGTTTTATATATGAAACGTATAATACACCAAATCCCTGAGTGAGGAAGCAGAAAAGCGGAGAGCGACCGGCCCGGCAGATACGGGTTCGGACATCTGGTCAGAGAGGAGATAAAACTTTCTTGCGGCAGGCACACCACGTGCCAGAAGAAAGAACGCCTACGTTTAACCGGCTACATTCCCTCCATAAGCTTAAACTGATGGAGGGTTAAGGGGTAATAGAAGATATACCCCTGGACACCGATATTTTTATACTTTTTAAGCAGGTTGAGATCGGCTTTCTTTTCCACACCTTCGCAAATGATATTGACGTTAAGGCGAAAAATAGTGGTCAGGATAGTATGAAGCGAAAGTCGTTTAGCCTCATTGCGCCCGATACCATCGACTATCGAACGATCTAATTTAATGGTATCAAAATCAAATAAACCCAAACTTTCTAACTGAATATTACCCGCACCAAAGTCATCAAGTGAGATCGAAAAACCATACTCCTTTGCTTCTTTTAAAAATCTCTCACACTGGATGAGCTGCTCTTTGGTCACTTTTTCGCTTATTTCTATTTCAATGTTTTGTGGATTGACACCCTGGCAGGCGCATTCTAAATAAAATTTTTCAGGATATGTCGTATCATTCAGTAGTGAGTGAGAAAAATTAAATGATACTTTTAGATTCTGTTTTTTTGCAATCAAACTACAAATTAGTTTAAAAATAAAATCTGTAATTATATTAACCGAGCCCGTTCTTTCTGCTTTATCTATTACTGTTTATGTGGATACTTGCGTTCCATTTTCATTTTTAAATCGGGCGAGGGCTTCGTACTGGTCAATTTTTTGTGCATGCAGACTTACAATCGGCTGAAAAGCCGCAGTCATATGAAACTTTTCATCCTCGAATTCAAAAATCCTTGTTTCCATTTATTTATTGTTCCATTGACCGGCAAGAATACTTTCACATTTCGCCATACATTACACATTCTAATCATTTATTACGGATCTTTAAAAATTGTTTTAAATGATCAATATTTATCTTTTGATAGGTTTTAACTATCGCGATTATTTCAATGATCGCTACAAGCTATTTAACTTATGGTCACTAACCAGGCCCGCGGTAACAAACGGCGAAAATCGGCCTTAAAGCAGAAATATAATCCATTGATTAAATTAAGAAATATCGATTTTTATTATCATATGATCGCGGATATATTTTCACTTGAAATACATTCATATTACTTATATAGCTAATTTCACAAATTATTAACAAAAACAGATAAGCCAGACGACACCCCAATTCAGCAGCCCTATATATAAGTGTCTTTCATGTTTTCGGGCGGAAACCTGGCGCAAGGGAAAAGCATAATATTGTATAAGACAGACAGATGTCGTCTGAGTTAAGTATGTGGGAAATTTGCGCCAGGGTGCAGCAAAACAGTGTCTCGGTGGAGAGTTAAAAACGGCAACAAACATCCGCAATCCGGCTGGTTCACTGTTATAAATTTTAAGCAGTTGTAAACCTACGGGTTGAAAAGCTCCTGTCTTACCACCTGTTGCCGTGAATCAGCGGGTTAAAAACGTGGTCGTGCGGTGGCATTTTTTGGGCATCAGGCGCAGGGAGTGCCTTCAGGTACGGAGATCTTCCATCAAGGCGCATCGTAACAGGCGGGTTAAAACCTTCCCTAAGAGCTGCTTGTTCTGCATAGAGATTAATTATTTTCGCAGAAGTATGCACAAAACTAAAAACAAGCTACTTTTAATTGATAATAGAGATTTTTCTGATGTACTGATGCCGTAACATTAAGGAGGGACTGAAATGACGATGAGTACCAGAGTTGAGTTTCTAAACCCCACTCAGACAATCCGTTTACCGGTATACAGTGCTGAAACGGCTTTTATCAAAACGGTAGAAGATGAACTCAGAGGGCTGGGTTTTCCTGTCAGCAACAAAGCTGTCATCCTGGCGATCATTCGTCACCTCGAAGAGGAACGCGATCCGCAACGATCCGCTTTATACCGCAGCGCACTGGAAATGGTCGTCAGAACAACACCTGATGATTTGTGATTCAGTAGATAAAAATGAAAATAAACCGCTAATAAATCAATGCTTTTTTTCTCCCCGCGTGGGAGGATCGTTATTAAGATAGTGCATTAGCGTGTCTGAACCGCAATTTTTATCGCCTCCCCATTGCGTCGCCCCTTTTCTTTTATCGCTCGAAAAGGAATAAGTCCGACGAATTTCTTCTATCGCAGCCGCCAGCGCATCCCGTCTTGTTTCACGGGTTTCCGTTTCGCAATGGCGAATCAGTAGCCCCAGTAGTGCCTCATGAGAGATAGGCGCATCAGCTTCCAGCAGTTCAAGAATGGCGTCACCAATTACGATTTCAACAAGGCTTTCTTTGGCATTTTTGTACATGGTGCCTTCCTTAGTTTTTATTCTGCCTGACCCGAACATACGGGTTGCCTCACTCACCCAGTTTCTGGGTCAGTAGCAGACGCAGAATATCTGCATAGTGGGCTTCAAGGACGGCAGGGGTGGTTTGATCAATGCGCCCCGCTACCGCCACACACAGGCTTTGGCGAGTAATGATTCGTCCTTCACGGATCATTTCCACAACGATAGCGCCGAGGGTCTGCTCAATACAGAGCATTTCTCCTCCCGGCGGCAGTACTATCTTGTCCCGACCATCACTACGTGAGTCACTCATATTTAACCTTTTCTTTAAGTAGAGGAAAATATCTATATGACAGCGCGCTAAAACATGGCGCAAAAATGCGCGCTTCGCATTGTGTCATCTGAGAGAAAGAATTGAAAGGATATCCCGGAAATGAAAGTGTGCAGACTGGGAGAAATGCTGAGATTAATGACCTGATTTTGGGAAATATTGAACGTAATCAACCCTGGCGGCATAAGATGCCCCAGGGCTGTCGTTAGCTACTCATGCTGGTTATCTCGGGTTGCACAAGGTAGTTTTTATACAAAAGCTCATGAGCGCGAACTTGTCCGATGGCCAGGGTATAGTGCAATCGCTGGTCATTATCGTCAGTCATCATGCGCTCGTCCCTTAACTGTCGTATCAGGTTGGCATACGTTATTTTTGACTGCGACTCCAGTAACTGAGCCGTTGCCTCGCAAATAAGCATGTCGGTTAACCTAGTGGTGGTTTTCATTATATCCTCCTCATGGTTGAAACTCATGCTGCCAACTTTATTAGCGACTGTTATTATTGAATAAATTACTGCATTTTTTGCTGCACGCGTTTCCGTGCGTCCTGATAAATTGCTTTACGTTCTGCCATCTCTGTATTCTCCTCTTCCTGCATCAGAATTTGGATCAGACCGCGAGTAGTCACCGGAAGACCTTTTCTAATCAGTTGTGTAGTCGCAATACCGATTGCTTCACGAATTAATTCTTCTTTTGTCAAACCATCATTATCGGTTTGTTTTTCCATAGTTATGGTAAGCCCTCCTGTTTAAGGGATAATCAATTATGGGTAACGTCCTGGCTGTTATAAACGGCAGTATCTTTAATTGCTTCTATTTGAAGTTGCAGCGTTTATTATGCCGGGCATAGATAGCTCCCTGTCCCGGTTTTGAACCGGAATAGTGGCCAATAATTTTAGAATTAGTGGCTGAGCGTTACATCAGGATTAACTACGTAAGGGTAGCTAATTGATGAAAGTGGCGGATCCGCTTAATAGCGCTCGCCCTTGCAGGATTTGTGTACGATGCACATGATTAGTCGCCTCCTTCTCCTGCCTGATTAAAGTCTCAATAAGTGACTCGCAGGATAGTTCCGCATCATTTTGAATATTCTCAAGTACTGCGTCACCGATAGAAATATAACCCAATTTATTTTCATCATCGCTTATCATTAATATTCCTCCTTTATTAATGTTTTGATGTAAATAATTGACTTACATTTTAAGTATAGCCTTTGGTTATCTAAAATTATTTTATTCAGGGAATTCTTAGATGAGGGGGGCACTGAAAATTAGAAAATGTCCATTTTAAGGAGAAAAGAGAACGACTATTTTTTAATAATTACAATGTAATAAGAAGGAGATAAGGGGGATAGCGCCCCCCGAAAGGTAATAGTTAGTTTTCTAATCCGCTAAGAATAATGGCCTCACTCTAGACATCATGGTGGGTAATGGAGAACCCCTGTTTTTGCCAGTGCGTTAATTGCTCCTGCTGATAACGTGACAGCGTTTTATCCGTCAAGACGAATATCTGTTGCCCGGGGAAAAGCTCCGGCCGGGGCGAGTCCAGCGGCTCGGCCAGGACATCAACATTCCAGCCGCGCTGCGATAAACGCCAGGCTTCAAGCCACAAACGTGTCCTGTCCTCAATGCTCCAGCCAATAAGCAGGGCATCTTTGCCGAGTTTTTTACGCGCGCGCGTTAAAGATAAAATGACATGATCGATAAGGATGCCATCCAGCAGGCTGCACATGGTCCGCGCGGTATTTTGATCCAGCGAAAGCCGCTGACGCACCGGCACAAAAACATGGTCAATGAGTGCATCAACAGGGTGTTCACGACAAAACGCAGCGATGGTAGTGCGAAGTCTGGCGGGGCGGACATGGCGCAGAGAGGACATTAACTCTTCCTGCAGTGACTCCCACCCTTCGTGCGACGCCACTTTTTTCTCTTCCAGCAGTGCCTTAACCTTGCCAACCGGTACGCCGCTTTCGATCCATCGTTTAATGTTTTCGATACGTTGAATATCGTCTTCATCAAACTGCCGATGCCCGCCTTCGCTTCGCTGAGGCTTAAGCAAACCATAGCGCCGCTGCCATGCGCGCAGGGTGACTGGGTTAATGCCGCATCGTTCGGCTACATCGCCAATACTGTAAAAGGTCATCAGTTCCCTCGTACTCAAACCCGATACATGTATATCTAAACTAGCTAATACGAACAGGTTGTACAATTCATTTTATGCTGTACAACTAAGGAACAGCGGGAGCACAAGCATAACCCGAATTCTATAGAAATCAGAACCACAATTTTCAGCATGGGGAGGAAAGGAACTCCATACCACCAGAAACGGGAATCCTGGTAGTATGGATTAATTCAGGAGAGTAGATAGGAGAAAAACGTCAGATTCAGACCTTTTTTTCTGGCCATGAAACCTCCGGGATCCCGCCCAGCAGCGGGCTTGCGAAGAGATATCCCTGGAACTGAGATATGCCCGCTGACTCGAGCCACATCCACTCTTCCGCCTGTTCTACCCCCACTGCTGAAACCATGATCTCAAGGGAGATACAACATTTGATGATGGCTTGTACAATTGCCTGGCGAGGACCACTCTTATGTACATCTTTGATGAGATCGCGATTAATTTTGATGCGCTCAGGCTGAAACTGGGACAGCAGCAGCAGTCCGGCGAAACCAGCACCAAAATGGTCGATAGCTACCCTGAAGCCAGCGCCTTTAAGCAGCTTAACGCCCTCGGTGAACTCATCGAGGCGGGAGATAACTTCGCTTTCGGTAAATTCAACAATCACCTGCTCCGGCACCAGACCATTGGCTTTACTCTCTTCGAGCAGGAAATTCACCGCGCCGGGCACCTTCACCAGCGTCATCGGCAGCAGGTTCACAGAGAGCGTCTGCTCGCCCAGGTTTAACGCTGCCGCCATGGCAAATGCCACTTTCTTGCTTCGCAAATCAGCTTCATAGATATCGTCACCCTGCCGTCCGGCAAACCAGGCCTGGGGCGAGTCACCGTCCGGCGTACGAAGTAACGCTTCCAGCGACACGACCTCACGCGCGAACGGGTCAATGATAGGCTGAAAAGCAAAATGGCACCCTGCTTCACGGTCGGCGCTGACAGTCGTGGGGACGGCGTCAGGTTCATCAGGAATAAAATCCCAGGAATCGCCCGGAGGGATCTCAAAATAGTTTTCTTTTTCAAGATCTTCAACAAAGGTTCGGAAGAACTGAAGGGCGCGGTCTTCATAGGTCAGCTGGTACTTTGACGTGCCTTTATCCAGTACATTCTGCAGCACTTCTTCCCGATCGTATTCGCGCAAATCGAAGAGTTCCATACCACACTTACCGAACCGACGTGAGGGGGCATAGTCTCGCAGCAGCTCAACAATATTGTAATGACGGTTATCCCGGCAAATATGACCGTAGATGGTCGACACCTTTTCTTCAGGCCCTTCCAGCAACTGGAAAAAATGCGTGCCGTTAAAAAGCAAAATACCCGTTACGTCTACATGCCAGTTCTTATTATTGGCAGAGGAAACCATATCTTCGAGCACATTAAACGGGACATTATCGCAAATATGGCTGCGGTAAATGATTGTTGTAAGCATGAACGATCCGAGAGAAAGCGTTGTAATCACCACATTAGCAGAGGCATGCGCGGGAGGCCTTTTAACCATCGTGACCATCGGCGGGTATACAACTGATTGATGTTAAAATGACAAAAAACCCTGCAATCCTTGAGGCTTTACTTATCACTTTCTGGCTACTTCAGCTTACAGTGTAGAACGAAAACGCAATTTTCTCCTCTTTCTTTGCATCTATCTCTTTGAAAATTAACTATTAGCATTTATTGATCAAAAAGATCGACATATTTGTACAACTTTTCTGTACAGATTTCCTATAGTTGTATAACTTAGATGCTTCCTTTACTGATTATTGGTTTTACAGGAGTGACCCATGCAGCAGAACGGCTACCTTCCGGATACAGCGAATGCGATTGCCCAGTACTTCAACAAGGCAAGCTTGCCGACTCAGCAAGAGACGCTTGGGCAAATCGTGGTGGAGATCCTCAAAGATGGCCGCCATCTGAACAGAAAATCACTCTGTACAAAACTTCTGAGCCGACTGGACCAGGCTTCCTCTCCTGAAGAGGAGAGCCACTATCAGATGTTGATTGGCTTGCTCTTTGGTCCAGATTAAACAAAACGCAGCACGATCACCTGGTGAACTGAGTTAATTCTGGTGGGTATTCCATAAGCCTGCCGCCTGTACCGGAGGATTGACTCACTGCCGCGTTTCATTATCTGAACGGTGCGGCAATCAGAGATGCAGTTATGAAAAGTAGTGAACACGAACAACTGACCGATGAACTGATTGGAGAAGCGGTACTCTCTCTTCTTCAGGATAACGGTCCTATTAACACGCTGTCCCTCATTGCACGGTTGCAAACGATGAAAAGCAACGAGCGAGAGCGCCAACGCCAGGAGATGCTGTCGCGTCTGATTGATGAAATTAGTCACAGCCATATTACTCCTGCTGGTGAAGAAGAAGGCGTTAAGCAACATGAGTGGAACGGGGATAGCGGAGATAATGTTTACCCATTATTCGGCGATCGCCAGCGGCAGGGGCGCAGTAAAAAACACTGACGTACCCGGCATCAATCATAAATTTAAGGCGTGAAAAAATGAGCCAAGCGATGTTTGACCCATCAGAGCAATATGAAAACCTGCCTGCTAACGCACTTACCGACTATTTTAAAAATGCGGGTGAAGTGCTGGCGGAAGAGGCAGCTATTCTCGGCGGCGTGATTCGCAGCATCCTTGCCTATGAAGGGCAGATAACTAACAAGGCCATTATTCTGCGGCTGATCAATCTCCTGGAGAACACGGAAGATGTGGTCACCGGTGACATCATCCGCAAAACGCTGGAGATTGTGGTCGACCACACGCTGGATGATATCTAAGCCTGCGCGTCTACCAGGGCCTGCGCACAAGCCCAGGCGCTTGACCACGCCCACTGGAAGTTATAACCGCCAAGCCAGCCAGTAACGTCCACGACCTCGCCGATGAAATAGAGGCCAGGTACATTACGCGCCTCCATCGTGCGGGAGGAGAGCTCATGGGTATCGACCCCGCCGAGCGTGACTTCCGCAGTACGATACCCTTCCGTACCGTTTGGTTGAACACGCCAGTTTGTCAGTGTTTCGATGAGGCTGTGCTGATCGCGAACGTTCAGTTGTTTCAAAGTGACGTCGGGAACCTGACCCAACTGTTGCAGACACTCCACCACTCTTTTCGGCAGGCAAATCGCCAGGGTATTTTTCAGACTTTGATTTGGATGAGCCTGACGCTGTTCGTTCAGCAGGCTTTCCAGATCGCACTCCGGCAGAAGATTTATACTCACGAACTCTCCCGCCTGCCAGTAGCTGGAAATTTGCAGTACTGCCGGACCCGAAAGCCCACGGTGAGTGAATAGCAGGTTTTCTTTAAAGAGGGTGCCGTCCTGAGCGGTAATAACGGCGGGAACTGACACCCCCGAAAGCACCTGAAACTGCTCAAGCATAGGCTTATGCAGCGTAAAGGGAACGAGCCCTGCCCGCGTTGGTAATACTTTCAGCCCAAACTGCTCAGCGATTTTATAGCCAAACGGCGACGCCCCAAGGCCCGGCATCGACAATCCACCGGAGGCAATCACCAGCTTTGACGTACACACCGTCTCACCATTTAGCTGCAGCGTATAACTGCTTTCATCGCGCGACACGCTCAACACCTCACTGCGCAGGCGCGTGGTGACGTTGCCTTTCTCGCACTCCGCCACCAGCATAGTGACGATTTGCAGAGCGGACTCATCGCAAAAGAGCTGGCCGAGGGTTTTCTCATGCCAGGCGATGCCATATTTCCCCACCAGTTCGATAAAATCCCACTGCGTGTAGCGGGCCAGCGCTGATTTGCAAAAATGAGGGTTCTGGCTGAGATACGCCGCCGGTTCGACATAAAGGTTGGTAAAGTTGCAGCGGCCACCGCCGGACATGAGGATTTTACGGCCAGGTTTTTTTCCGTTATCCAGTAATAGCACGCGTAAGCCCGCTTGCCCTGCCTGAGCGGCACAAAACATTCCTGCCGCACCGGCACCAATAACGATGACATCAAACCGTTCCACACTTCACCTCACTCTTTTTCGTCGCGCGGATTGTAAATTTTTCAAGCTGGTCGCACCAGCCCGAATATCCTACTTGCAAGCCATTCCCTTGAAAAATATAAGAATAACCTTAATGGCAGACGGTTAAATCATAAAGAATGTCAAAAAAAGTCCATATTTCACTTTGCCGATGTCCCTAAAGTCACTGATAATGCGCCGCGTTCATGTCCTCAAGATGGCGTAACGTCTATGCTACATTTATTTGCCGGCCTGGATCTCCATACCGGGTTATTACTTTTGCTTGCTCTGGTTTTTGTTCTGTTCTACGAAGCGATCAATGGCTTCCACGACACGGCAAACGCTGTAGCTACGGTTATCTATACTCGCGCTATGCGCTCGCAGTTGGCTGTTGTAATGGCGGCTGTGTTTAACTTCTTCGGTGTTCTGCTGGGGGGGCTAAGCGTCGCCTATGCGATCGTGCATATGTTACCAACCGACTTACTGCTCAACGTAAGTTCCGCTCATGGCCTCGCCATGGTCTTCTCTATGTTGCTCGCTGCGATTATCTGGAACCTGGGTACCTGGTATCTTGGTCTGCCAGCCTCCAGCTCCCATACTCTGATTGGCGCGATTATCGGCATTGGTTTAACGAACGCGCTGATGACCGGCACATCAGTGGTGGATGCGCTTAATATTCCAAAAGTGCTCAACATCTTTGGCTCCCTTATTATCTCTCCTGTCGTTGGGCTGGTGTTCGCCGGTGGCCTGGTCTATCTCCTGCGCCGCTTCTGGGGTGGTAGTAAAAAGCGTAATCGCATTCACCTTACCCCAGCTGAGCGTGAAAAACAGGACGGCAAAAGAAAGCCCCCGTTCTGGACGCGTATTGCCCTGATCCTCTCAGCTATCGGCGTGAGCTTCTCGCACGGCGCTAATGACGGTCAGAAAGGTATTGGTCTCATCATGCTGGTACTGATTGGCGTCGCACCCGCGGGCTTCGTGGTCAATATGAATGCGACCGGTTACGACATCACCCGTACCCGCGATGCGGTCAACAACGTGGAAACTTACTTCCAGCAGCACCCTGAACTGCTGCAGAAAGTGACGGGCGTTGACCCTATGGCCCCGGTTCCGGCACCAACGAATACTGTCGCTAATCCGTCAGAATTCCATTGCCATCCTGACCGCGCTATCGTCGCGCTCGACAGCGCAAAAGCGATGCTGACCGGTATCGAAAGTTACGACAAACTGCCGATTGAGCAGCGTAGCCAGCTGCGCCGCATTATGCTTTGCCTGTCCGATATCACCGATAAAGTGACTAAACTGCCTGAGGTCAATACTGACGATCAGCGTCTGCTTAAGAAACTGAAAGGCGATATGCTGAGCACCATCGAATATGCCCCTATCTGGATTATCATGGCCGTGGCACTGGCGTTAGGCCTGGGCACCATGATTGGCTGGCGTCGTGTGGCGACCACCATCGGTGAGAAAATCGGTAAGAAGGGCATGACCTATGCGCAAGGCATGTCAGCACAGATGACGGCAGCCGTCTCCATCGGTCTGGCAAGTTATACGGGGATGCCTGTCTCCACCACCCACGTACTCTCCTCCTCCGTTGCGGGGACGATGATTGTGGATGGCGGCGGCCTGCAACGTAAAACCGTCACCAGCATTCTGATGGCGTGGGTATTTACTCTGCCGGCGTCCATCCTGCTTTCGGGCGGTTTATACTGGATAGCGCTGAAGCTCATTTAAAAACACCAGCCTATATAATTCGCGTTGCAGGCAGGCGGTAATGTACATGCAACGTGGAGAATGACGGAAAGAACGGGTCAGCATGCTGGCCCGTTTTTTTATGCTCAGTGCCAGATCATCAGCGCGATTAAGCTCACGACGATCAAACCGCACAGCGCACTGGTTAAGATAAATTGCCCGCGGACTCGCTCACAACGGCGAATAAACTCATCATCATGATGATCGCGATAACGTTGAGCGTAGATATACCACACCAAACGCATCTGCTTACCAGGTTGCCCGTGGGAGGTAAAAAAGCCTCCGCCATCCACATATTGATAAAGCAATGGGTCACAACCACGCAGTACCACTAGCAAAGCACGTAACGACGAAAAGTAGCGTGCCATGTTAACAACACAAACGATGCATAAAGCCCAAAACAGCGCGACGGTGCTGATCATCATCTCTACTCCCCCGGCGACCCGCCCACGGAAACCTGCTCCGGGACTACCGCTCCCAGATATCACCCAAGTCATTCAGTAAAGAGTGTTACCAATAACCGATCGGGATCACAAACTTCTATCCGAACGGCTCTTTAAATAGTGTAGGAGATCAGTCTATTTTTTTGCCACATCGTTAAGCGTTCTATTCATTTTGTTAACAAACAGGCATTAAGTGATTCGTGATCGCGGTGGATTGACGCTTCCTGAAGAGAGTTATAAGGTAGAAATATCCTCTACAATGAGATCCTTAAGGCCGGGCGCTACCCGCGCAACTGGAAGGCAGGACCTGGGAAGTGCTACTGCATCATGGGGATAATCCCTGTGGTCATCGAAAACTTATGGAAGGAGTAACATTATGGCTTACAAACACATACTCATCGCGGTAGACCTCTCACCTGAAAGCAAATTGCTGGTTGAGAAAGCCGTTTCTATGGCGCGCCCTTACAACGCGAAAGTGTCCCTGATTCATGTCGATGTTAACTATTCCGATCTCTACACTGGCCTTATCGACGTTAACCTCGGCGATATGCAAAAGCGAATTTCTGATGAAACGCATCATGCCCTGACCGAACTCTCTGTTAATGCAGGTTATCCTATTACCGAAACCCTGAGCGGCAGCGGTGATCTGGGCCAGGTACTGGTCGATGCCATCAAAAAATACGATATGGATCTGGTGGTCTGCGGCCATCATCAGGATTTCTGGAGCAAACTGATGTCTTCGGCTCGCCAGCTGATTAACACGGTTCACGTCGATATGCTGATCGTACCGCTGAAGGACGACGAAGAAGAGTAATCAGACAAGCACACCACGATGACAACGCCCGCTGATGCGGGCGTTTTTTTGCTTTTTATGCTGAAGACCTGCCCTTCGGGCAAAAGAGGGTCAGTCCGTCTGTTCTTCCGGCGTACCGGCGTAAATATCAAACCGGTGGCCTTTGGTGGTCACGGCATTGGTCGTCGCCACGTCGGCCAGCGGCGGCGCATAGTCTGGTCGCTTCACCACCACCCGCCGGGTGGCAAGCAGGCGAGCAGGAGCCAGCAGCCCATCGGCGTCGATATCCGGCCCTACCAGCGACTGAAACACACGCATCTCCTTTTTCACCAGCGCGCTTTTCTGCTTATGCGGGAACATCGGATCGAGGTAGACCACCTGCGGGCGGGGCGAAATAGCCGTAAGCCCGGTCAGGCTCGAGGCATGAATCAGCTGCAACCGCTCCTGCAACCAGCCACCAATTTCCGGGTCGGCATAGCCGCGCGCCAGGCCATCATCCAGCAGCGCGGCGACCACCGGATTACGCTCTACCATCCGCACACGACAGCCTACCGAAGCCAGCACAAAGGCATCACGCCCCAGTCCTGCCGTGGCGTCCACCACGTCCGGCAGATAGCTGCCCTTGACGCCTACTGCTTTGGCGACCGCCTCACCGCGCCCCCCGCCAAATTTGCGCCGATGCGCCATCGCCCCGTCGACAAAATCCACATAAATACCGCCAAGTTTTGGCTCATCGCGTTTACGCAGTTCAAGACGGGAGGACGTGAGTACGAGCGCCATCAGGTTCGCGTCGTCATGTTCCAGCCCCCAGCGGGACGCAAGAACAGATAAGGCGCCATCGCTGGCGCCTGTTTCATCAAGTAAGCAGATCTTCACTACGCAGTACCCAAATCATTCAAGTTGCATCAAGACAACAGGGGAGCACATCCCCGGGAGCGTACAAGAGTACGTGACCCGGGTTGGCGAGTACAGTTGCCGCTGAGGCCGTCTGAAGGAGTAGAGGTATCAGCCCTCAATCCCGTAGTGCTCCAGCATCGCATCCAGCTGCGGTTCACGCCCACGGAAGCGTTTGAACAGCTCCATCGGCTCTTCCGAACCGCCACGGGTCAGGATGTTATCGAGGAAGGACTGACCGGTTTCGCGATTGAAAATCCCCTCTTCTTCAAAGCGCGAGTAGGCATCCGCCGCCAGCACGTCAGCCCACAGGTAGCTGTAGTAACCTGCCGCGTAACCGCCAGCAAAAATGTGGCTGAACGCATGCGGGAAGCGACCCCAGGAGGGGCTTTGCATCACGGAAACCTGCTTTTTGATCTCAAACAGCGTATCGAGGATTTTCGCACCCTGCTGCGGGTTGAATTCCGCATGCAGACGGAAGTCGAACAGGCCGAACTCCAGCTGACGAAGGATAAACAGCGCCGCCTGGTAGTTTTTCGCTTCCAGCATTTTATCGAGCAACGCCTTCGGCAGCGGCTCACCCGTCTCATAATGACCGGAGATAAACGCCAGCGCGTCCGGCTCCCAGCACCAGTTCTCCATAAACTGGCTCGGCAACTCAACGGCATCCCACGGCACACCGCTGATACCGGCCACCCCCGGGGTTTCGATGCGGGTCAGCATATGGTGCAGGCCGTGACCAAACTCATGGAACAGCGTGATCACTTCATCGTGCGTAAAGAGCGCTGGCTTGCCGTTAACCGGGCGGTTGAAGTTACAGGTGAGATAAGCGACAGGCTTTTGCAGCGAACCGTCCGCCAGGCGCATCTGCCCCACACAGTCGTCCATCCACGCGCCGCCGCGTTTATGCTCGCGCGCATAAAGGTCGAGATAGAAGCTGCCGCGCAGTTCGTTACTCTCATCGTACAGTTCAAAGAAACGCACGTCCGGATGCCAGACGTCGACATCGGTACGCTCTTTCGCCGTGATGCCGTAAATACGTTTTACGACTTCGAACAGGCCGCTCACGGCTTTATTCTCGGGGAAATAGGGGCGCAGTTGTTCATCGCTGATGCTGTACAGATGCTGTTTTTGCTTTTCGCTGTAGTACGCAATATCCCACGGCTGCAGGTCGTCGACACCGAACTCGCTTTTTGCGAAGGCACGAAGCTGCGCCAGTTCGCGCTGCCCCTGTGGACGCGCACGCTTTGCCAGATCGTTAAGGAAATCGAGCACCTGAGACGGATTCTCCGCCATTTTGGTCGCCAGTGATTTGAAGGCGTAGCTTTCAAAGCCGAGAAGCTGCGCCAGCTCGTGGCGCAGGGCGAGGATCTCTTCCATTACCGGACTGTTGTCCCATTTGCCCGCATTAGGGCCCTGGTCAGAAGCGCGGGTGCTGTAGGCACGATACATCTCTTCACGCAGCGACTGATTGTCGCAGTAGGTCAACACCGGCAGGTAACTTGGGATGTCCAGTGTCAGCAGATACCCCTGCTGCTCTTTGGCTTCAGCCTGCGCTTTCGCAGCGGCCAGCGCGCTTTCCGGCATACCGGACAGCTCGGCTTCATCGGTAATCAGTTTGCTCCAGCCCATGGTGGCATCCAGCACGTTGTTGCTGTACTGATTGCCCAGCTCAGACAGGCGCGCCGCAATTTCGCCGTAGCGTTTTTGTTTCTCTTTATCCAGACCAATACCGGACAGCTCAAAATCACGCAGGGCATTATCGACAGATTTTTTCTGCGCGGTATTCAGCGTGGCGTAGTGATCGCCGTCACGCAGGTCACGATACGCGTTATACAGCGCTTCATTCTGCCCGACCCAGGTACTGTACTCAGAGAGCAGTGGCAGGGTTTGTTCGTAAGCTTCACGCAGTTCCGGGCTGTTTTGTACCGAATTCAGGTGACTGACCGGAGAGAAAAGACGGCCCAGGCGATCGTCAGCTTCGGCCAGCGGCTGGCAAAGGTTGTCCCAGGTAAAAGGTCCGCTTTGTGCGACCACGCTTTCCACCGCCGTACGGCAATCATCCAGTGCCTTCGTAACGGCAGGCACGACATGCTCAGGCAGGATTTTTGAAAATGGCGGTAAATCGAAAGGCGTCAACAATGGATTGGTCATATGCGCAGTCCTGTCCTGTTTGAGAAAGTGAATGAAGCGCACAATCCGGCGCTCTGCATAACGTTGTAGCATGGGGCTAAGTGTAGAGGATTTCAATGGCAGGCGTTGCGCGCAACGGCTGATTGCTGCAATCGCCGCATCGCCCTGCTCTCTGATTCTTACTAAGGAATCAGGGTCATAAATTTTTCATCAATGCGTATACTCGTCATAACAACGACAAGGAGAACACATGTTGAATTTCATTCTGACGATATTGCCGCTGCTGGCGCTGATTGGGCTGGCACTCACTTTCCCGAAGTGGCGACGTCGTAAAAAGGGCGCCACAGCGGATAACGGCTTACGAAAAATATCTATCCCCACCAAAACCTTCCGCCCCGGTAAAGGTGGGCAGTTGTTACCAACAACGTATTATTTCGATGAAGAGAATTTTTATGAAATTCAGGTGGATGTGAAAAAATCGGTGCCATTGAGCGCAATAATTAAAGTCGAACGTGAAAGCATCGAAGTAAATAACCGCTCATTCTGGAAAGTCACTTACACCAACGAAGGCCAGACGAAACAGGTACGTTTTCGCCACAATTACACCCTGTTTAACACCGATTTCGCCGACTTTCTGGAGGCGGTAAAGCGCGCCAACCCCGAAGCCAGCGTGCGGGCACTAAATATTTTTACGCTCTGAACAGTAAGACGCTGCCAGAGTGTGCGGGCGGTGGCGTTTTCTTAAAAGTGGGTAACCACACGGCGGCGCGGTTTTCATCCTGTCAGGGTACGGATCGTCTTTGCCCCCGTCGTCTGGCATCTGGTCAATGGTGTCGCCCGCCATCAGTAAATTGAAACAAGCGCATCGGACAACGGCATTTCAACCCAATCTACGGTAAACTGTGCGCAATCACGTTCATTTTCTGGAATCTCTGCCTCCATGCTCAGTTATCGCCACAGCTTTCACGCTGGCAACCACGCCGACGTCTTAAAACACACCGTTCAGAGCCTGATCATCGAATCGCTCAAAGAAAAAGATAAACCCTTTATCTATCTGGATACCCATGCGGGCGCGGGGCGTTATCAGTTATCTGGCGAGCATGCCGAGCGTACCGGCGAGTATCTGGAAGGGATTGCGCGTATCTGGCAGCAGGATGATGTGCCTGCTGAGCTGGAGCCGTACATGAACGTACTGCGCCATTTCAACCGTAACGAAACCCTGCGTTACTACCCTGGCTCGCCGCTGATTGCCCGCCAGCTACTGCGTGAGCAGGACAGCCTTTTCCTCACCGAGCTGCACCCGAGCGACTTCCCGCTGCTGCGCCAGGAGTTTCAGAAAGATGAGCGCGCACGCGTAGAACGCGCCGATGGCTATCAGCAGCTGAAATCCAAACTGCCGCCCGTCTCCCGTCGCGGTATGGTATTGATTGACCCGCCCTATGAGATGAAATCCGATTACCAGGCGGTAGTCGCTGGCATTCATGAAGGCTACAAACGCTTTGCTACCGGCACCTATGCTCTGTGGTATCCGGTTGTGCTACGTGCGCAGATCAAGCGCATGATTAAAGAGCTTGAAGCCACCGGCATTCGCAAAATCCTGCAAATTGAACTGGCGGTGCGCCCGGATAGCGACCAGCGCGGCATGACCGCCTCCGGCATGATTGTCATTAACCCGCCGTGGAAGTTAGAAGCACAGATGAATAATGTACTGCCGTGGCTGCACCGTACACTGGTGCCAGGCGGAACCGGGCATACTCTCGTAAACTGGATAGTACCCGAGTAATCACAGCGATTGAGGGAACCTTCTGGGCTGCGCGCTACAATCTCGACACTTTTCAACCTCGTTCAGGATTAAGGAATATGAGCAAACACTACGACTATATCGCCATCGGCGGCGGCAGCGGCGGGATCGCCTCCATCAACCGCGCGGCGATGTATGGCCAGAAATGCGCGCTGATCGAAGCCAAAGAGCTTGGCGGTACCTGCGTGAACGTGGGTTGTGTGCCGAAAAAAGTGATGTGGCATGCGGCACAAATTCGTGAAGCTATCCACCTGTACGGCCCTGATTACGGTTTCGATACCACCATTAACCAGTTCGACTGGGCAAAACTGGTTGCCAGCCGTACCGCCTACATTGACCGCATCCATACGTCGTATGACAACGTATTGGGCAAAAACAACGTTGACGTGATCAGAGGCTTCGCCCGTTTTGTCGATGCGAAGACGGTCGAAGTGAACGGTGAGACGATCACTGCCGACCATATCCTGATCGCCACCGGCGGACGGCCGAGCCATCCGCGCATTCCGGGGGCAGAATACGGTATCGACTCCGATGGTTTCTTCGAATTACCCGCCCTGCCTGAGCGTGTCGCGGTAGTGGGCGCAGGTTATATCGCCGTTGAACTGGCAGGCGTAATTAACGGACTGGGCGCAGAAACGCACCTGTACGTGCGCAAGCATTCGCCGCTGCGTAGTTTCGACCCGATGCTCAGCGAAACCCTGGTGGAAGTTATGGATGCCGAAGGCCCGACACTGCACAAAGAAGCGGTTCCGAAAGCGGTGATTAAAAATGCCGACGGCAGCCTGACGCTGGAACTGGAAGATGGTCGTTCGCAGACCGTGGACTGCCTGATTTGGGCCATTGGTCGTGAGCCCGCCAACGACACTTTCAATCTGAAAGTGACCGGGGTGAAAACCGATGAAAAGGGCTACATTGTCGTCGATAAGTTCCAGAATACGTCAGTTGCTGGTATTTATGCGGTGGGTGATAACACCGGTGCCGTCGAGCTGACGCCCGTTGCCGTGGCCGCAGGCCGCCGTCTCTCTGAGCGTCTGTTTAACAACAAACCTGATGAGCACCTGGATTACGATAACATCCCGACGGTGGTCTTTTCCCATCCGCCTATTGGCACCGTGGGTCTGACCGAGCCGCAGGCCCGTGAACAGTACGGCGATGAGTCAGTTAAAGTCTACAAATCGTCCTTCACGGCGATGTATACCGCGGTGACCTCTCGCCGTCAGCCGTGCCGCATGAAGTTAGTCTGCGTCGGCCCGGAAGAGAAAATTGTCGGTATTCACGGCATTGGTTTTGGGATGGATGAAATGCTGCAAGGCTTCGCGGTCGCCCTGAAAATGGGTGCTACCAAGAAAGACTTTGATAACACCGTGGCGATTCACCCGACGGCGGCAGAAGAGTTTGTAACGATGCGGTAAGTGCCCAGTAGCCCGGACAGGTGAGCAGCACCACCTCCGGGAATCGTCGGCATCCCCCACTAAGGCCAGAACCTGTTCTGGTCTTTTTATTATTGATAATCCAGAGTGAATTCCGCACTCGACTTTATTGCTCCGGGTGTTATAGCCCCACTACCTTTATAGTAATAGTAGACATCAAATTTCAAATTTGTTGCCCCTGACGCACCTGTCCTTATTAAATGCGCGTTATTTACCTTAACCGGATTACCACCGTAAAAAAGCTGAAAGCCAACGTTATCATTGCCTGCCATAAGATTTTTGATGGCATTATCTGTGCCACTTAATACCGTCGCATTAAAGGTTATAGCGACGTCAGTATTATCATTACATTGCAGATTCAGATTAAGGGGTTTTGAAATAGCAGCATATTTCCCTACCCCGTTATTTACGAGATCGTTAAGTGATACTGAAGGTAATGTGATGGTCGCATCGTAATCACTGATGGTACAGGTATAAACGGGCGGCTCGACTTTATCCTGTAGCGTAAAGGTGATGGTATAGGTTTCTCGATCAAACCCTCCTGATACCCCAGAACGGCGCTCCAGTATCACCGTCGCCAGTACGGTGCCACTGGCCAGGGTCACCGCCGTACCCGCCAGTTTGACGGATATCCCCAATGTATCTTTCATGCCACTGTAAGATGTTGTCGAACAGTTTATATCCGGCCAGACGCACAGATTACTGGAGCTGATGGTTTCCGCCGACGCCACGGCCGTGGCACCTGTACTCACCGAGCTGTTACCGCCAGCCACCTGTAAGGTACGGGTAAAACCGCTCAGGCCGCTGTGGTAACGTACCGATCTTACCCGCATGGCATCCTGCCATGATCCATTTACTGAACCATTACAATTCTGAATAACTCCGTCGGGGAGAGTAAAGATTGTGCTTTTGGTGGTAAAGGTTGATGCAGGAACCGGCACATCAACTGTTTGGGTTGAACAACTAAAACTCCATGCAGCGCAGGGAAACAGAAGAGCGCACCAGGCAATTGCCAGCAGAAAACCGATTACATTCCTTTTTCTCATTGACCACCCCTCCTATGAATATTGACAGAAACTTCATGAAGTAAGTGTAGGAACGCGGCTGTATCAAGAATATAAATTAATCATGGCAAATGTGGCAAAAAGAAATGAAAACTTGAATGCAAATAAATATTTCATCTTAAATAGAATCAAATTATCCAGCATCCACTATTTTGTAAGATTTTATAATGGAAAACACTAACAAAAATAGCACTTACATTGATAATACCGGTTATATTTTAAGGCCTCCTGAATATTTTATTACCATAATGCTAATTTAACCTCCCCTTAGACATTCTACGCCTCATTGCCGATCGCTCCTGACATTATACCGTCACCTCTCGCCGTCAGCCGTGCCGCATGAAGTTAGTCTGCGTCGGCCCGGAAGAGAAAATTGTCGGTATTCACGGCATTGGTTTTGGGATGGATGAAATGCTGCAAGGCTTCGCGGTCGCCCTGAAAATGGGTGCCACCAAGAAAGACTTTGATAACACCGTGGCGATTCACCCGACGGCGGCAGAAGAGTTTGTAACGATGCGGTAAGCAGGTGGTAATAAGGCGCCGCCAGCCACGGCGGCGCATGGCGGGCAGCAGCTCATCGGTGCGCTGAATCAGCGAAGCGACCATCACGGAAAACTACTGTTGCCAGACAGCGGCGTCCGTTCCCTGCGCAGTCGCAGGCGGCGGGCCATCGGAGTTATTGACCAGAATAGCGATATCGCCCCAGTGCGCACGACGATACGCTTCGTCAAATTCAGCCGGCCCCTGTCATCGCGGCAACGGTTTTATTCTCATTGCACGCTATTATCGCTGTGAAACGTAAAATTACCGGGATTGCTCACGCCTTGAGGGAGAGAGTGAACATGTGATGCTGATGATCACCGCCTTCGCCTTTTGTACCTTGCTTCTCTGCCGTTCATTAAGAAGAACGACAGAGAACATTAATCGTGCCCTAAAAGACGAAATCACAACATCAATGGCATAGTCAGTTATATGACACTAAGAACTCTGCCTGCGAGCGAACGGGACCCGTTTTTATTTCGCCACCTTTATAATAGTAATAAGCCTTAAATTTAAGTTCTTCACTGGCGGCGGCGGCGCTTGAAACCTGCATAATTGTTTCATCTACTTTAACGGCATTATTATTATAAACCATCTGTATACCAATATTATTGTTTGCAGTGTCACTATTAGTCAGTACGTCATTGGTCGCAACGCCTGACATTGGATCCCCTTTGAATTTAATGCTCACTTTGGGTTTATCCGTACATTGCAATTTAATACTGAAATCTTTCTGTGCCGCGCTGTAACGACCCGGCCCCTGGCTTTGAATATCGCTACGCATAACGGAGGGCAAGGTAACAAGTTCATCGTATCCCGTAACATCACATGTCGGATTGACCACCGTGATAGCGTTGCTTTGTGTATAAAGATAGACTTTAGCTGTAGAAACCCCTGAGTTTGAATACTGAGCAAGCCATACGATGGCAATGTTTGTACCCGCCCTGATGGGTGTATAGGATGTCATACTATTACGTTTAAGCCTTACCGAAATACCTTCGGTATAGGATTTTTGTACATGGGGAGACCCATAGACCGAACAGTACCTGTCTGGCCAAACGCAAGAGTAGATACGTGAGGAGGCACTGCCCCAGGATCCCGAACCAATTTTCATCTCTACTGTAAATCCTTTATTGGTAAACTCTGAATTTACAGACACATCAGTAATGATTACTCTGTCTCGACTGTTTGTGTCCGGCCATCCTTCAGCCCAGACCTTAGCCTCTGAACTCACATTACTGGACGTAACATTGCCAAGTTTTTCAATGTTATCATCGGCGTTTATGGTGAGATAACCATTATACGAAGTTCCAAAAAAGAAAGCCTCAGCTGTAGCCGGGAAAAACACGGCGCTGGCTGTTATCAAAAACAGAATCAGGAGAGATTTTTTATCCTGATAGTCAGAGAGATACTTCCAATTCCATTTTTTCATCAAAATCCCTTATTCTGTTTGAATAGCCGCAATACGATAATAAAGCCCGGGATAGTTAAAACGTTACTGTTAACTGGCACTACCCTATGGTTCCGCTGAGGAAGTAAAAATGCGGGTCATGATTAATCATCAAAACTATAAAATCAACATCATGTAATAATTAAATAAAAAAATCAGAAAAGTGCATACGTCTTACCGTAACAGGAACAATGAATAGAAAGAATGGCCTGGAAAATAAGCAGAGATAATGATTCAATGAAGATTCATTTATATGGCGAGCAAATTAATTATGCAGTCCGTTTTCAGACTTTTATTCAGCGGATAATCTCTGAGAAACAGGTTAGTTATTCCGACCAGTAGCTGGAAAACAATTAAAGACGATTTGCAGTTGAAAAAACAGGCTCAATGTTTGCCTGTAAAAGAGATAGCCGACCCGACCGGGTCGGCTATCGTTTATGGTCAAAGCTTAAAACTGCCCACTACGTTTTCAAGCTGTACCGTCTGTTCTTCCATCGACTGGGCGGCGGCGGCCACCTGTTCTACCAGCGCGGCGTTCTGCTGCGTTGTGCTGTCGAGCTGGTTAACGGCGATGTTGATTTGCGCAATGCCACGGCTCTGTTCGTCGCTAGAAGAACTGATCTCTGAAATCAGCACATTGACGCTTTCCACTTTCTCCATCAACCTATCCATATTGGTGCCGGCCTGGCGCACCAGGCCGCTGCCCTGCTCAATGCTGCTGACGGACTCTTCCGGGATGGCGAAACGTGGGCGGTCAGCGCATTAAACCCTTTATCGGTAGCCTGGAGATGACATGATCTGCCAGGCAACAAACAACACGACGGCGACGATTACCAGCAGAACGATTTTGCCCAATGCGCCTCCGCCACCACCACTGCTTACAGGAAGTTCAGTCACCACCATGGTCGCTTTTTCCGGCAGGTCAAAACCACACTGCAACTCTTTCACGGTGGTTTCAGTTAATGGTGGCGGGTTCCTACGGAAGGGGAAAACCTCTACAAAGCGGGTGCGGTCTGTATTAAACGTATCCGGCAGGCTATGTACCTTATCGCCGACGCGCGGATCATGAAAATCGAAGGTTTTTCCTGCAGGCACATCCGTCCTGCCCAGGGCCCGATCGAAAACAACCAGCTCGGTATCGCTGCTATTAATAAACTTAGCAAAAGAGCTTACCAGGTAGTATTTAGCGCTGTGATAGTGAACCGTGTTTCCCCGAGTAACACCCTGACCAACAATATCTTTCTGCGCGCTATAAGCGATTCGGGTCTCAACCCGACACTCTCTTATTTTTAATAACGGCAGCACCCACTCATATCCCTGTGAAATGCGCGCCTGGCAAAGTGCTTTATAAGCAGAAACATCACCGGATTTGTACAACGCATGCAGTTCCAGCAGCGTTGCCAAAATAAAGAATTGCTCTCCCGCTGACTTGAGATCATCGCAACCTTTATTGATAAGCTCTTCGACCAACGCAATCAGCGCATTAAGACTGGCGACATGCTGCATCGCCTCTTCACTACTTAAATTACGATTATTAAAAAGTTGGAGTTTTTCAGGCAGTTTCAGCGTGGCTTTTCGCTGCATCCGCAGAATACGAAGCCCTGCCGCCTTTACCCCACCCTCCAGCGCCAGCATATAGTGGTGTTTCGCGCGTTCAACATCGGGCTGTGTACCTTCACCCACATTGTAGCAATAAGCAATATTATAATGCGCTTTGGGGTCATTGGTTGTATTAGCAATATTTGTCCATTCAATGAACGCAGCATAAAAATCATCCGGGAGTTTATTGCCGATAAAATAAAGGAGACCGTCTTTAATTAATCCGTCTATTTTTTCTTTCATGAATGCCCCAAAATAAAACGTCAAATATTATTGCGTTTATTCCACTGCCACGGAAAAACGTCACCATCTTCGTCCCGGCAACGATAACAGATAAAAATCACAACAGTCACTTGCTGATTTTGGTAGGCAACAGCATGGCCGGCCCTTGCGGGTCGGCCATTGCTTATGGTCAGAGCTTAAAGCTGCCGACCACGTTTTCGAGCTGCACGGTCTGCTCTTCCATCGACTGCGCGGCGGCAGCCACCTGCTCTACCAGCGCGGCGTTCTGCTGCGTGGCGCTGTCGAGCTGGTTAATCGCAATATTGATTTGCGCAATGCCACGGCTCTGCTCATCACTTGAAGAGCTGATTTCTGAAATCAGCACGTTTACGCTTTCCACTTTTTCCATCAGGCCATCCATGTTGGCACCCGCCTGACGCACCAGCCCACTGCCCTGCTCAATGCTGCTGACGGACTCTTCAATCAGCTTTTTGATCTCCTGAGCAGAACGGGCGCTGCGCTGAGCAAGTGAACGTACTTCCCCTGCCACCACCGCAAAGCCGCGACCATGTTCACCCGCACGCGCAGCTTCTACTGCGGCGTTGAGCGCCAGGATGTTGGTCTGGAAGGCAATGCCGTCAATCACACTGATGATCTCCACCACTTTCGAGGAAGAGTCATTAATGTGGTTCATGGTGGAAACCACCTGGTTTACCACACTGGCCCCTTTTCTGGCGGCCTGCGTTGCTTCCACCGCCAGCTTATTCGCCTGCAATGCATTTTCAGCATTCTGGCGCACGGTGCTGGTGAGCTCTTCCATCGATGCTGCGGTTTCAACAATCGAAGAAGATTGCTCCTCGGTACGTGACGAGAGGTTCAGGTTGCCGCTGGCAATCTGCCGTGAGGCCGACGAAATTGCCATTGAACTGCTGCCGACCTTCTGCATCAGTTCATTAAGGAATGAAATGAAGGTGTTGAAGTTATTAACCACCGCATTAAATTCCGGGCTCTTACTCTGCGTTAAGCGTTGGGTTAAATCGGCCCCGCCGCTGGAGAGCGCTTCAATATTCTGATTCAGTAAGGTCACATTGCGGAAAATATTACGCACAATGATCATCATGATGAACACAATCAGCAGGCCAATCACCGCCTGCACAATCGTCAGTTTCGTCATAATGGCATCTGACAGGCTTACCAGGTGGCTGGATGGAATATCCACCGCCATGTACCACGGGCTCCCGCTGATCGGCAATACCAGCAGCGTGTGCTCGCCCTCCTCCCCCTCATAAGTGCCGGTGGCTTCGGTTGTGCTGCTTTTTGCCAGTAGCGCCGATAACGCTGAAGAGGAGGGAAGATTGAGGTCACGTACGTTCGACAGCGCGGGTTTATCCTGCACCGCGGAGCCATTACCCACGATTTTGCCATCCGCTTCCACGATCAGCACGCTGCCGCCTACGGCTTTACCCATGTCCACGGCCAGTTGGTTAAAGAAGCCCAGCGTGACGTCGATAGTCGCCACACCCCAGGCTTTACCATCTTTGGTAATAGCCATCGCACAGTTGGTGCGCGGCTGCGGGCTGGCAGCGTCCTGGTAGGCTTTCGCCCAGGCGCACTCGCCCTTCGGCGCATTCATGCCGTCTTTATACCAGGGCTGTTCCCAGTATTTTGCCGACTCAGGCTGGTTCCAGACTGTATTGACCTGAAGCGTGCCGCTGGAATTACGTGCATAAAAGGTACTGAATTTGTCCCGCGCTGGATCACGCTGACCGGGTAACGGCCAAATCCCGCCGCCGAAGACGTTCAAATCTCCATATTGATTAACGAGTTGCGGTAACAGCGCATCAATCTGATCGCTTTGTAATGCCACAACCAGTTCAGTCATAGCGCGTTGCTGCGCTTTTACACGGTTCATCTGCTCTTTGATCGCATCACTTTGCAATTCAACCGTGGCCTGAATATTTTTTGTTTCCGTTTCAATTATTTGTGGTGAAACAAATTGCTTAATAACGATCCAGGTAACTACAAGTAAAATAACGAAAAAACTAATAAGCAATAGGCCAATACGGCCCTGCGTGGTTTTCCATGACATAATGGCGAGTACTCGGTCGGGTTGAATTAAGGTTTATAACGACAATTAATAGAATTTCTTTAATTTAAATCGGCAATCATTTCTTATGAAACCTTGTTCCATCAGGCAAAACCAGGTTTATGAAACCTTTTTCGGGATCAAAAGTGCTTTATATAAACAAATGCAATGCTGAAAATTGTGTTCTCCCATTCATACAGTCCAATATTATCAAGATGTTGGAAGAAGAGATGAGAACATCCTCATGAAAAAGAAGGTTAAGCGAGCGAAGAGGAGCTTTTTATTAGTATGTAATTTGCTCTTTGTTGAATGAGACGCAGTTAATGCGGAGAAAGGGGAACAAATCAGTGCTCATTTGTAAAAAGCAACTTAATGCAAATTAAAGAGTGCGGGCACTTAATTAACAATAGTGTAAGGTCAGAAGTAAACGTCAGGGACAGTAAGTAGGTAAGCAGGCAACTACCCCACGCAAAGCATGCCAGACTGGGACTCAGACTGGCAATTTTTTACTCATAGTCAAACGTAAATTCGGCATTGCTGGTAATAGTACCCGCATTGATCCCCGTACTTTTGCGATAATAATAAGCGGTGAATTTCAGCTGTTCATTCTCCTGTGTGCTGGTCATTAAAGCTTTATTATCACCGAACTTTAACGGCGTGTTTTTATAATAAATTTGAAACCCAACATCATCATTACCGATTGTGGTATTGGCCAGTACATCATCAGTGACGCCTGCCATTTTATTTGAACTGTCAAATTTGAGATTAATCTTCGGCTGGTTTTTACATTTCAGTGTAAAGGTAAAATCTTTGAAGATTTGGGAGTAACGGCCCGTGCCGACTGCCAGTTCGGCACGTGGGACAGATGGCAAACGTACCGTGCTGTTATCAACTCCTGTGACATCACATGTCCCATCAAATCTTACGTCTCCGACAAGGAGAAAGCTTAAATAAGAATAATATTGAGAATAATCGTATCCAACAAAGGTCATTTGACCGCGTGCGAGCACGGTGTTTGTACCGAGGCTTTGAATATGCCCAGCAGGGCAATCGAGAACTACTCCGTTTGAATACGGTCTCACTGTTTGGCTATGGGAGTAAGATGGATCTATGTAACATAGTGTGCAGTAAGGAGATTGCGCGCTCACGGCTATGTAACACCCACTAATGCTGCTTGTCATACCACCATAATAAACTCTGTCATGATAGTAAGTACCGTTATCAATACTACAATACCCCATGACATTACCTAATGTGAACCTTTCCCGGCCTGGTATACTGGTGTTTTTACTATTAATAAAATCAGCTGCAGTAACTTGTTTGGTTTCACTCCAACATGTCCCCGCAGTTGCCCGCTCTGGACTTACAATTGCAATGAAAAATAAAAAAAGAAATCCAACGCTTTTAATCCGCATTATTCATATTCCTTATGAATACATTCAAACAAATCACCAAAGGCGAACATATGAAGCAAAATTTATTCATAGCGCATGCTTAGAATAAAATTTATTAGAAAATGAATGCTTGGGATCACAATGTCAACTTATTAACTCCGGCTAAGCTCACATTAGTTTTAAAATCAGATTTTTATTATCATCAGGAATGATTGATAAAATTATGGCAACAAGTGAGGGTTATAGATTCTTTATTATTCAAGGCGGGCGCTGGATAATAACATGATTGACTGAACTGGTGCTTCGATTAGTAACTATCGGAGACTCTTAATACATTCATACTGGTAATGATTACCATTTATGGAAAATAGAGAAGAATGTTACCAACCCCCCCATAACGGTTTAAGATCCTACCCGGTAATAAAAAGTAATGAATCTCATAAACCATAACGGTTTACGTTACGCCAGTAACGGAATTCAAAATTTCATATCGCATCCTCGATGTGAGCGAAAACCTCATCTTCAGGTTAACCAACGTTCACACAAACTACTGTCAATAGAATCTTTCTTTGCTTGCGTAATTTAAAGGAATTTCGTGATAGCTCATAAAAAAATGAACATTTAATGACTGTACAATTTTTAGACTAAAAAACAACAAAATAGCACCACTTCTGGCCTGCAGGCCCCGTGGTTAGCCGCTTCGCCTTTACAATCCTCTCACTGCTAACCTCTTCACAACATGCATTTTTCGGCGCATAGTTGAGCAAATGTTCAGCAGAGGAAGAGAGTGGTTGTAATGGCAGATCGTCCGTTAATTATCCTGCAAGTTGGTTTTCCCTCAGAATCTATTCGTGAAGCCCATGGCGATATCCCCTCCTGGTTTTGTCGTGCTATCGGGCATCCTCTTGAACAAACGGAAGTGATCAGAGTGTTTGAAGGCGAAGCCCTTCCGCCACCGGATACCAACCGCGTTGCGGTGATAACCGGCTCGTGGGCAATGGTGACCGACAAACTTCCCTGGAGCGAAGCCGCCGCCGAGTGGATCCGGGCAGCCATGAATATTGGCATGTCGCTGTTCGGCGTCTGCTACGGCCACCAGCTGATGGCACATGCGCTCGGGGGCGAAGTCCAGTGGCATCCGAAGGGGCGTGAAGTGGGCAGTCAGTCAATCCAGCTGCATCCGCTTGCCAGTAATGACATGTTACTCAGCACGTTACCGCGCGAGTTTCCCGCTCATCTGACCCATTTGCAGACGGTCTCTCGCCTGCCGGAAGGTGCGCTGGCGCTGGCATCGTCCTCTCATGACCAGCATCAGATAGTGCGTTACGGACCAAACGCCATGTCGACGCAGTTCCACCCGGAATTTACGCCTGATATCGCATCCGCGATGATTCACCAGCGGAAAGAGGTGTTAAAAGAAGAAGGGTTTGATCCACTCGCTCTGCTGGCGGGTGTGTTACCCTCGCCGGAAGCGACGGAGTTGCTGCGCCGTTTCGTGCATCAGGCATTTAACCGTGCGGTGCCGGAGCAGGATGATCTGGCGCAGAGTGCCTGATTTGGTATCCCGGAGGCGCAATGTCATCCGGGATTCGAGCATCAATGAATATCAAACACACCCTGCCAATCTTGCGGCGTTGATTCCATATTCGTTAACTTATCAGCAAGTTAGATTGAATCCTTTCTGCTTTCAGACCAAAAATAGAATTTCACAGAAATAATGGCTCATGCCTTGTTGACAATATGTCAACAACCAATTTATTGTTTATCTACCACGGATGGGGAAATTAACGTGCATATCATCTCACGGGCACCCTTTGATGAAGCGGCCAGGCGTTATCCAAATGAAGCGCAAGCACTTACGGATATCTATAAAACGCTTAAGCGACTGCGATTCACTACGCCAGATGAGATGAGAAAGGTATATGCCCCTTTGGATCGAATGAAATATCGCGAGCGCTGGTGGGTAATGGACGTTGGCGGTAATAGCTTACGCATTATGTTTTATGCTGATTTCGAATCAGGCCGTCTTTTTATCAAACACATCGTCAGCCACGCCAGTTATGACAAACTCATTTAAAAATATCGGGAGCAATCAGAGTGAGAACACAGGATATCCTAAATGCTGCAAATCATCTGGTTACTTTGCTTCCCATTCTGGGCAAAACCCCTTGCAGGCAAGATTATGAGGATGCACTGGAAATGGTAGAATATCTTTTGGAAAATGAGCCAGCAAGCCCACTCATCGACATCCTCAGCGAGCGTATTGATAAATACGAAAACATTGCCCCTGAATTTGCCGAGTTCAATGCCAGAGCGGCAAACACTGAGAGCGGGTTAGCGCTGTTTCGTGTATTAATGACCCAGCATGGGCTGAATCAAAGTAGTTTTCAGCAAGAAATAGGTAGTCGCTCACTGGTCAGCAAAATAATGAATGGCAAGCGCAACCTGACGTTAGATCATATGCGGGCACTGGCAAAGCGTTTTAATGTTCCTGTAGGGGCTTTTACAGAATAACGATGAGCTATTGCTGTAGCACCATCCGGGATGCCTGTCCTGTTCAGTCAAGTCTCACCGTCTTTAACTCCTCAATCAGCCACTGCAATGCCGACTGATAATCAAATAACCGGTGCGTTAACAGAATTAAATCATAAGACGGTGCGCCTGCGGGTAATTCCAGAATACGCAGCGGCATCATCGCTGCTAATTCTTTGGCAATGCGGTATGGCACACACATGAGATATCCCGATGCCACCGCCACGCGTCCTCCTACGGCGTAACTCTGCACCACGGTGGTCAGCGGGCGATAGAGGTGTTGTTCTAACAACCAGCTGTCAATGTGGTCTGCGCCAGAACTGACCGCAGGCAGATGAATTTGTGCTTCGGTCACCAGGTGTTTTAGCGCTAACTGCTCAGGCAAGTCGGTACGCTCAACCGAGGCAATCGCGACATAATGGTCGGAAATCAGCGGGTGCTTATTAAAATACTGCGGGATGTATTGCAGGTTATTAACGCCAATAAAGGCATCCAGTTGCCCACGCTCCACGCGTTCGAACTTGATGGTCTCAGACAGAATATCGACGGAGAGGCGAACATTGGGCGCAGTGGCTTTAAATTTCGCCGTCAACGCAGGCATATACATGAACTCGAAGTAATCCACCGCACCGATGTAGAAGGTGTGCGGATCGCGACGCGGGTCAAAATTGCCTTTTCCCCGCGTTGCCGAGTCCAGTTTGCTCAGCGCATTTTCAATTACCGGGATCATAGAAGCGGCATAGGGTGTGGGTTCCATACCATTGCGGGTGCGAACAAACATCTCATCATTGAGCTGTTCACGCAGCCGGTTAAGCGCATGACTGAAGGCCGACTGGGTGATGTTGGCTTTGCGCGCTGCCCGGGTAACATTTTTCTCTTTCGCCAGAATGGGCACGAGGCGCAGCAAATTGAGGTCAATCACGACTATGCATCCTGTTCATGGTTTCATGCAAACAATACATTTTATGCATAACCTCAGACATTGCTATAGTCATGTTTACGCAAAATAAATGCTGCCTGTTATGAGCGGTATTTATGATTCAGAACGATTTACCCTCTGCATTACGGAGAAGCTCATGAGAAATGTAACGGTTGCCGCTACCCAAATGGCCTGTACCTGGGATCTTGATAAAAACGTGGCCAACGCTGAACGTCTGGTGCGTGAAGCACACAGCAAAGGTGCGCAGGTTGTCCTGATCCAGGAACTGTTCGCTGCCCCGTACTTCTGCATCGATCAGAGCCCGGAACACTATGCGCTGGCGCAGGAAGTCGCTGACAGCCCGCTGATTAAACACTTCTCGGCGCTGGCGAAAGAGCTGGAAGTGGTGCTGCCACTGAGCCTGTTTGAGAAGCATAACAACGCTTACTACAACTCGCTGGTGATGATTGACGCCGACGGCAGCGTACTGGAAACCTACCGTAAAACGCATATTCCGAACGGCCCGGCCTACCAGGAGAAACAGTTCTTCATCCCTGGCGACACCGGCTTCAAAGTATGGAACACCCGCTACGCCAAAATCGGCGTGGGCATCTGCTGGGATCAGTGGTTCCCGGAAACCGCACGCAGCCTGGCGCTGTTGGGTGCTGAGATCATCTTCTACCCGACCGCGATTGGTTCAGAACCGGCTTACCCGGAAATCGACAGCCAGCCGCACTGGACGCGCGTTCAGCAGGGCCACGCCGCGGCAAACCTGGTCCCGGTTATCGCCTCTAACCGTATCGGTACCGAAGCGAGCAAATACATCGAAGGCCTGGAAATGACCTTCTACGGCTCTTCCTTCATTGCCGACCAGACCGGTGCGCTGGTTGAGCAGGCGAACAAGACAGATGAAGTGGTGCTGGTCCACACCTTCGATCTGGAAGCGATTGCCGCGCAGCGCGCCTCCTGGGGTCTGTTCCGCGACCGTCGTCCGAACATGTACACCACGCTTGCCACCTCGGACGGTAGCGAGAGGAGCAAATAATGCCTGCGTTGACTACACCGCGTCAGGATGGCTTCGCTATGCCAGCCGAATGGGCGCCGCATCAGGCTGTCTGGATGTGCTGGCCGTATCGTACCGACAACTGGCGTGCTAACGGCGCGCCAGCCCAGCAGGCCTTTGCTGCCGTCGCTGAAGCCATCTCCCGTAAAACGCCGGTCATTATGGCCGTACCAAAAGCGGAAATGGAAAAGGCACGCAACACCATGCCAGCCAGCGTCACACTGGTGGAGATGGAGAGCGATGATGCCTGGATGCGCGACACCGGTCCAACCGTTGTGCGCAATGCCGCAGGCGACGTTCGTGCCGTAAGCTGGACGTTCAATGCCTGGGGCGGACTGCTCGGCGGTCTGTACGACAGCTGGGATAAAGACCAGTTAGTCGCAGGCCAGGTGGCCCGTTATCACGACATGCCCTGCTACGACACCCGTCTGATTCTGGAAGGGGGGTCGATTCATGTGGATGGTGAAGGCACCCTGCTGACCACCGCGGAATGTTTGCTGAATCCGAACCGTAACCCGCACCTGTCGAAAGAGGAAATCGAACAGCAGCTTCGCGATTACCTGGATGTAAAAACCTTTATCTGGCTGCCGGATGGGGTGTTTAACGACGAAACCGACGGGCATATTGATAACATGTGCTGCTTCGTGCGCCCCGGAGAAGTGGCGCTGCACTGGACGGATGACGTGAACGATCCGCAGTACGCCCGTTCCGTTGCAGCGCTGGAAATTCTGGAAAACACCCCGGATGCTCAGGGCCGCACGCTGAAAGTGTGGAAAATGCCTTCACCGCCGGCACTCTACGCCAGCGCGGATGAAACGCGCGGTGTTGAGAAGGGTAATGCCATTGAGCGCCACGAAGGTAACCGCCTGGCGGGATCTTATGTGAACTACCTGATCAGCAACGATCACATTATTTTCCCGCTGCTTGACCCGGCAACCGATGCCCAGGCTGAAGTACTGTTCCAGCAGATGTTCCCCGGCATGCTGATTACCGGCGTTCCGGCGCGTGAGATTTTGCTCGGCGGTGGCAATATTCACTGCATTACGCAACAGATTCCGCGCTAATTTGTAGACCCTCACCCCTGCCCTCTCCCTAAAAGGGAGAGGGAGCAAAGCGGTCAGGGAACATGTCTTTAAATTCTCAGCAAATGATCTTCAAATCTGCTTTACGGTGCTTTTTTTGGTCATCGTAGAAGTTTTCATGTGAGCCAGGACTCAGCATGTACAGTTCAAGCTTTTGTTCAACCCAGCTATCGCCAGGAAGGTATTGTTGGTTGCTCATGCGAAATTTATGGACGCGCAAATAAGCAAGATCGCCTTTTTTGCTCACCCAGTTCCGGGGTATCAATGATCAATTCGATCTGTTCATCTACGGTATCCCTCTCCTGCTGATTCAAAGAACCTGGCTTCTTTTCAAAGCGGCGGGACAGGTAAACGTCAATCTCAGGCTCGGTCTTTTCTGCGCACATACTTTACCGTTTGCCTGTTATCAATTTCTGATTTGGCTGACAGGGCTTCATTGATTAGCGAGAAAGGCATATCAGGGTTACCTTCGGCTATACGTCCGATTTTCGCCCAATATTCAATCTGCCCGGGCACACTCCTGCTCTGCGCGTCTGCATACACTAAGACCCACATCCCTCACTCACGCACCATGCGCACGAACTCTATGCCCTTCTTAAAGAAGGTTTCTCCTTCAGATATAAAGCCAAACTTTTCATAGAACCCTGTCGCTGACGTTCGCGCATTCAGGTGGAAGTGTGTAATCCCGGCTTTAGCCATTCTCTCCAGAACGGACTGAAACAGAAAACCGCCAAACCCCTGCCCCTGGTAAGCCTTCAGGGTGGCGAATTTACGAATCTGACAGGTAGAGGCATCGCAGATGAACACCGAGAGGCAGCTCACTATCATCTCTTCATGCACAACGCCGAAATGCTGCGCCTCTTCATCTCCCTCAACCCGTGAGGCTTCGCGGGGAAGGTGCGGCCACAGAATCGCATGACGGATATCCAGACACTGCTCAAGCGTAACGGGGGAAAATTTCACAGGAACTCCGGTAATTTAGTAGAAAAATTGAACAATTCTGCTCGAATTCACAGCAGGTTTAGCCAAATACGATAAACTTTCCTTAACCTCACGGAGATCATAAATCGTTGCAAAATGATTAGTCCGAAAAGCGCTGGCCCCCGCGCTCTGTATTCTCTTTAAAAACAAACACCTAAATGCTATCAGAACATTCAGGGTAGATATCGAAACGTGATCTGTAGCACACTTTGTCCCCACATATCGAAGCGAAAGTCTACGCTTAGGTAATAGCCGGGAAAAACCCGTAATGTATTACGACGACATCCGGAGGCCAGTATCTCTATGTTTAACCAGAAACTTCACAGCGCTGAATCCGTAGAATTTGGGATCGAAGACGAGGCCCGCTACGAAATCGACCCCTGCGAGTTAAAACTGGAAGAGATGATCGAGGCGGAGCCGGAGCCGGAGATGATTGAAGGGCTGCCCGCGTCGGACGCGCTCACCCCAGCCGATCGTTATCTGGAACTGTTTGAGAATGTGCAGTCAGCACGCATTTTTACCGACAGTAAAACCTTCCCTGACTGCGCACCCAAAATGGATCCGCTCGACATTCTGATTCGCTATCGCAAAATCAAACGCAAACCAGGCTTTGACCTTCGCCAGTTCGTGAAGGCCCACTTCTGGATGCCAGCAGACTACAGCAAAGAGTATGTTTCCGATCCGGGTAGCTCGCTCAAGGAACATATCGATCAGCTGTGGCCGGTGCTCACCCGTGAGCCGCAGGACCACATCCCCTGGTCTTCCCTGCTGGCCTTACCTCAGGCCTATATTGTGCCGGGTGGCCGGTTTAGTGAAACCTACTACTGGGACTCCTATTTCACCATGCTGGGGCTGGCAGAAAGCGGTCGTGACGACCTGCTGCGCTGCATGGCCGATAACTTCGCGTGGATGATTGAGCGTTATGGTCACATTCCCAACGGGAACCGCACCTACTATCTCAGCCGCTCTCAGCCGCCGGTCTTTGCGCTGATGGTGGAGCTGTTCGAGGAGGATGGCGTACGCGGCGCGCGACGTTATCTCGAACACCTGCTGATGGAGTACGACTTCTGGATGGACGGCGCAGAGTCGCTGTCGCTCAATCAGGCATATCGTCATGTGGTGCGAATGCCCGATGGTTCACTGCTCAACCGTTACTGGGATGACCGTGATACCCCGCGTGATGAGTCCTGGCTGGAAGACGTAGAAACAGCCAAGCACTCCAGCCGACCGGCCAATGAGGTTTATCGCGACCTGCGTGCGGGAGCCGCCTCTGGCTGGGACTACTCATCGCGCTGGCTGCGGGATGCGCATCGACTGGCCAGTATCCGTACCACGCAGTTTATCCCCATCGACCTGAACGCCTTCCTGTTCAAACTGGAAAGTGCGATTGCCAATATCGCCGGTTTGAAAGGTGACCGGGAGCGTGAGAGCGAATTCCGTCAGAAAGCCAGCGACCGCCGCGCGGCGGTTAACCGCTATATGTGGGATGACGAAAACGGCTGCTTCCGCGACTACGACTGGCGTCGTGAGCAGATGGCACTCTTCTCCGCCGCCAGCATCGTGCCGTTGTATGTGGGTATGGTGACTCATGAGCAGGCAGAGCGCGTAGCCGAGGCGGTAACGACCCGCCTGCTCACCCCCGGTGGGATTCTGGCAACCGAATATGAGACTGGCGAACAGTGGGACAAACCCAACGGCTGGGCCCCCCTACAGTGGATGGCCATTCAGGGATTCAAACTCTATGGCAACGATGCGCTGGGGGATGAAATTGCCCGTAACTGGCTGCGCACCGTGAACCATTTCTATGAGCACCACCACAAGCTCATCGAGAAATACCATATTGCGGACGGTACGCCGCGAGAAGGTGGCGGGGGTGAATATCCTTTACAGGATGGCTTCGGCTGGACGAATGGCGTGATACGCCGTTTGATTGGGCTATACGGGGAGCCGTAACTCCCCGTGCTCTCTCCTACTCAATGACGTCATAAATGGCGGACTGAATATCCGCCCATTTTTTGCTGTCATCGTCAGGTGCGGCTTTGTAACGTAACTCCGCCTGTTCCATCTCATAACGCTGGCGATTGACCACTGGTTTTGAAGTGCAAAACGCCTGCAACAGGTTCTTACGCACCGAGTCCAGTCGCGTACCTGCCGCCATGTTATGCGCCATATTCTCTATAAAGCGACGGCACGGGCGATTCTCCTCCATCTGCAGACGATAACGCAGGAGCATATCCAGCACGTCCGTGTAATTGTTCGCCAGCGCCTGTTCAGTCCAGGAGAGTTTCCACGGCATACCGGTGCTCAGAAACAGTGAAACAACGCGGGTATCGTTGCGATCGATGGCCGAGCGGAAGTTGCTTTCATCGCGTGGGATGCCCATACGGCTCAGCGTTTCTTTCGGCGTGACTTTCTCTTTACTTTGAGAAATGGGCACCGTGATGCGGCTCTCCCCGGTAAGAGGCCCCGTTGCCATGGAGGCGCCGCCGCTGAACATCATAAACGCGCCCACTGCCATTACCACCACCACCACGCCGACGGCACCCCATAACAGCGTCGACAGCATCTGTTCGCGCTGCTCGCGTGTGCGGGCAGCCCGTTTTTCCGGTTTCTCAATATCACCGCGAATTTGCATCGCATCCCCTCCCGCCGCGCGATCTTTTGAACGCGCATGCTCCCAGTAAGCCTCTAAACCCTCTCCTGCCTCTTTCATTAAACCCGCAGGATTAATCTTGATTCGCCCCTCTTCCCAGGCTCGCTGCACGGGACCGGTGATTTGCGGATAATAATTATCCAGTAAGGTCAGCTGATTGCTGGTCAGGGGTTGACCGGCCACCACCGTGCTGCGAATCTGGCGAATATCATCGAGGAACGTTTGTAGCGTTTTACGGGGTTCAAGGAAAAGATTCAGTACTGCGGTGTCGTTAAAAAGCCGCGCATAGTGCTGACTGAACTCTTTTCTGTCGACCAGTAGTGACGCCAGCTCGCCAAACTTCATGCCACTCAGAACATCATCGTCGTCGCCGGTTTTCAGCCAGCGGCGCACATTATCAGCCCCAAACCGTGTTTTCAAATGGTTACGTAAGCGTAATTTATCAGGCCAGGCGTGGTTGATTAAGGATTTCAGCATCAGCTCCAGCGCCCGTAGCTGAACCAATCCATGCTCCTGCCCTTCGTGCTTATCATGCAGGGTGGTGTTGTAGGTCAGGAGCGGCTGTTTCATGCGCAGGTGCTCCAACGCACGAACAAAACGCAGGGCGGTAATCAGCTGATTTTCGCTGACGTCCTGACCTTTTTCATAATGGGGAACCACCTGTTGTAAATGGCGCAACTGCAACGTGAACTGCGTTAATTCCGCGTCGTTCAGTTTTAATCTTTTTGCCACCATTCCCCAACCACCAAGACTCAGGCGCGCAATATCAAGTTGCTCCAGAAACCAGCGCGGATCTTTGCCTTCCTCGAAATGTACATTTAATAACAGCAAAATCTCGACAGACGCCTGGCGGATAATTCCGATGCATTCGTCAAATTGTTCACTCAGACTACGGGGTGCAGAACGGGCCATTCTCTTCCTTTAAGTGCAACCTAAGAAATAATTAACTGGCGAGAACAATCGTTAAATTTTCTTTATTTATGAGTAGTTAAAACATAGACCAGTTAACGATTATTATCAGTGACGGCGGCTTTAACAAAACAAAAATCCTGGAGCAAAATAATGTTAACCCTGAAGACGACACGACTGACCTGCTCCCCGATAACGGAGAGCGACTGGCCATTTTTTCTCGCCTTACAGCAGGATCCGCAGGTGATGCGTTTTGTTGCAGAACCTCGTCCGCAGGCGGCGATCCGTGAAGCATTCGATACCCGCCTTCCCGCCTGGTCTCCTGGCAGTGAACACTGGCTCTGTCTGGTAGTACGCGACAGCGTGACGGGTATGCCGCTCGGCGTGACCGGTTACGTCCATCGGGAGCGTGACTGCGCCGAAGTGGGATTTTTATTTGCGCCGCCCGCGCAGGGGAAGGGCTATGCGCTGGAATCCCTGCACGCCGTCTGTAGGTACGCATTCGCAGAGGGGGGAATCCGCCGCCTTGTGGCGACAGTGACAGCAGGTAATACCCCCTCCAGGCGGGTGCTTGAAAAAGCAGGTTTTGTGCAGGAAGGTGAACTGCGTGAAGCATTCTGGCTGGCAGGCCGCTGGCAAAATGACTGGATATTTGGGCTGCTGCACCACGAATACGGCGAAACCAGATAATTCACCTGTCATCCTCAGCAGGCTGTGCCAGGCTTAGCCAGTGTTTTACTGATCGTGAGGCGAGCTTATGAAGAAGATTCTGCTGGCAACAGCCGTAGCAGCACTGTTTTCCATGACAGCATTCGCAGAAGATTCACCCGGACTCAAAGCGGATAAAGCGCCACCCGCACCACATAAAATGGATGAGGGCTATCGCGGTATGGAAGATGCCCGTTCCATGACCGTGGAACAGGCAAAAGCAATGCACGATGGTGCCTCCGTCTCTTTACGAGGCAATTTAGTGCGTAAAATTGGTGAAGATGTGTATGAATTCAGGGATAAAACCGGGCAAATAGAGGTACATATCCCGATGGCTATCTTCGATGGTCGCCAGGTTTCCCCGGACCATCTGGTGGGCATTAGCGGGTCCCTCGACGCGAAGCAGAAACCTGCCCGCGTTAAAGTCACCCACTTCCAGAAACAGTAACCTCGCATAAAAACCGAGCCGGGTAATCCCTACCCGGCCTCTTTTTTACAGGAACATCCCGCCGGATACTTCCATACGTTGAGCATTCATCCACGCCAGGTCGTCACTCAGTAATGCTGCTATCGCATCGCCGATATCATCCGGTTTACCCACCCGTCCAAGCGCCGTTTGCGAAGCAATATGCTGGTTGATGTGTGGATTATCGCGCACTTCCCCGCCGCGAAAATCGGTCTCAATGGCACCAGGCGCAATGATGTTTACCGAAATGCCGCGTGCGCCGAGCTCTTTGGCCTGATAACGGGTCAAGACTTCCATCGCCCCTTTCATGGCTGCGTAGGTGGCATAACCCGGCAGCGCGAAACGCGCCAGACCACTGGAAACGTTCAGAATGCGGCCTCCATCGACCAACAGCGGCAGCAAGCGCTGGGTGAGAAAGAACGGCCCTTTTAAATGGATGTTCATTAATTCATCAAATTGCGCTTCGCTGGTCTGAGCAAACGGGACACTGATACCTATACCAGCATTGTTCAATAAATAATCAAACGTCTCCCGCCCCCATGTGGTATGCAACTGCTCTTTCACCTGTTGGGCAAAAACCTCAAAGCTTGCTACATCGCCGACGTTTAAGCGCAATGCCACTGCTTTCACGCCTTTACGCGTGATTTCCTCAACCACGTCCTGAGCCGCCTGCGCATTGTTGTTGTACGTCAGGATGATCCCTGTTCCACGTGCTGCCAGCTTCATTGCCGCGTTTTTTCCCAGCCCACGGCTGCCACCGGTAACCAAAGCGATACGTTGTGTCATGAGAAACCTCGTTTTTGTCTGTTGTTCACTGTAGAAAAAGCTTATTAGCTGGTGGTACAACAATAAAGGCACTGAATTACGCTTCACTGTTTCATTACAAACAACAATTGGGGCATGGAATGGATAGAATTTATGCAATGCAGTTGTTCATTCGGGTCGCTGAACTGGAGAGCTTTTCGCGTGCGGCAGACTCCCTTGGTCTGCCTAAAGGCAGCGTATCTCGCCAGATCCAGGCGCTGGAAAACCATCTCGGCACCCAGCTGCTTTATCGTACAACCCGGCGTGTGCAGCTGACGCAGGATGGCATGGTCTATTACGAACGGGCGAAGGACCTGCTCAGTAACATGGATGAACTCGACGGACTCTTTCTTCATGATCCGTCCAGCATCAGTGGACGTTTGCGGGTGGACATGCCGGTGGCTGTCGCGAAAAACCTTGTTATCCCCCGTCTCCCTGCTTTTCTCCAGCACTACCCCGGCATTGAACTGGAACTCAGCAGTAGCGACCGGCGGGTCGATGTGATTCGGGAAGGCTTTGACTGCGTGGTGCGTGTCGGTACGCTTAAAGATTCGGGACTCATCGCCCGCCATCTGGGCAGGCTGTCGATAATCAACTGCGCCAGCCCTGATTATCTGGCGCGCTTTGGCTACCCGGAGACGCTGGATGACCTCTCTTCTCACGCCGTTGTTCACTATGCACTCAACCTCGGCGTTCGTCCGCAGGGCTTTGAAGTCTGGTGCGATAACAAAACGTCGTGGATAAAAACCGGGGGCATTCTCACCGTGAATAGCACCGATACCTACCATGCGGCCTGCCTGGCCGGGCTGGGTATTATTCAGGTGCCGCGCATCGGAGTAAGGGATGCCTTACGCAGCGGCACACTGGTCGAAATCCTGCCGCAATACCGCGCAGAACCGATGCCGGTCTCTCTGATTTATCCTCACCGGCGCAACCTTTCACGGCGCGTACACCTGTTCATGGAGTGGCTTTCAGGGGTAATGAAAGACTACGTTGATTAGAGGCAGTCTATAATTTTACCTAATCGCGAGCAGACAAAGGAAATTAGCACTGATGACCCCGGAAAACAGCGAAAAACGTCCCACTCAGGACCTGGAATACGAGCCAGTCAGAAAAATGGAGACATCAGATCCCTCCGAAAAGCCCGACACTAAGCCTTCTGATGACGGCGCATCCCATTCCGCGCTGGAGACCGTTACGCAGGTCGCGAAAAAAGTGCAGCGCCGCCCGATGGTCGCGCATCTCATTCGCGCGACTGAACGCTTTAACGACCGTATGGGTAACCAGTTCGGTGCTGCTATTACCTACTTCTCATTTTTGTCGATGATTCCCATTCTGATGGTCTCGTTTGCGGCGGCAGGGTTCATTCTGGCGTCGCACCCCACGCTGCTCCAGGACATTTTCAGCAAGATCCTGCTTAGCGTCAGCGATCCGACGCTTGCCGCTACGCTGAAAAGTACCATCAATACAGCCGTGCAACAGCGAACTACGGTGGGGATCGTTGGCTTCGCCATTGCGCTCTATTCAGGCATTAACTGGATGGGCAACCTGCGTGAAGCCATTCGCGCCCAGTCCCGCGATAACTGGGAGCGCAGCGCGCAGGATGAAGAAAAAATATGGATGAAGTACTTACGCGACTTTATCTCGCTGATTGGGCTGCTGGTCGCCTTAATCATCACCCTGTCGATTACCTCCATCGCCGGCTCGGCCCAGGAGATCATTATTTCCGCCCTCTATCTGGATTACATTGAGTGGCTGAAACCGGCGTGGAGGCTTATCGGCCTTGCCATCTCCATCGCTGCCAACTATCTGTTGTTTTTCTGGATTTTCTGGCGACTGCCGCGCCACCGCCCACGTAAAAAAGCGCTGATTCGCGGCACCCTCATCGCGGCTATCGGTTTTGAGGTGATAAAAATCGTCATGACCTACACCTTACCGTCAATGGTGAAATCGCCGTCGGGTGCCGCCTTTGGTTCGGTACTGGGTCTGATGGCGTTCTTCTATTTCTTCGCCCGCCTCACCTTATTCTGTGCGGCATGGATCGCGACGGCACAGTACAAAGGTGACCCGCGAATGCCGGGTAAAACGCAACGCTAGTCCCCCTGTCGGGCTGAATATTTCAGCCCGATTCCTCATTTCAGCATGAATAACCAAGCCGTAACTTTTATTTAACCTAAAACCAGTTTTTAATTCCAACATTAAAAATTTGTGAAGCATTTCATAGAAGCGAAATCGCAGGTCTGAAAATTATCCGCTTTTTGCCGCTTTTTTGCCCACTCCCGCACTTTGTTACAGATTGAAATGTCGCTTTTGCTATGACTAATATGGTCGTCCGTTCGCCCAAAAATAAGAAAATATTATGCAAGCCACAGCCACAACTTTAGACAACGAGCAGGAAAACCCACCGGTAAACTCACGCAGTAAAGTCGTTATCGCCTCGCTGATTGGCACCGCCATCGAGTTTTTCGACTTCTATATTTATGCCACTGCGGCGGTCATTGTTTTCCCCCATATCTTCTTCCCGCAGGGCGATCCGACAGCGGCCACGCTTCAGTCGCTGGCGACCTTTGCTATTGCTTTTGTGGCGCGTCCGATTGGTTCGGCGGTCTTTGGTCACTTCGGCGATCGCGTAGGGCGTAAAGTCACCCTGGTCGCCTCACTGATGACGATGGGGATCTCTACCGTACTGATTGGCCTGCTGCCGACATATGAATCCATTGGTGTGATGGCACCGCTGCTGCTGGCGCTGGCCCGTTTTGGTCAGGGGCTGGGGCTTGGCGGCGAATGGGGTGGTGCGGCGCTGCTGGCCACTGAAAATGCCCCGCCGCGTAAACGCGCGCTTTATGGTTCCTTCCCGCAGTTAGGCGCGCCGATCGGCTTCTTCTTCGCTAACGGCACTTTCCTGCTGCTCTCCTGGCTGCTGACTGACGAGCAGTTCATGAGCTGGGGCTGGCGCGTACCCTTTATCTTCTCGGCGGTTCTGGTGCTGATTGGCCTGTATGTTCGCGTATCGCTGCATGAAACGCCGGTGTTCGCCAAAATCGCGGCAGCAAAAAAGCAGGTGAAAGTGCCGCTGGGTACTCTGCTGACCAAACACGTGCGCGTGACAGTGCTCGGCACCTTCATCATGCTGGCGACCTACACGCTGTTTTACATCATGACCGTCTACTCGATGACCTTCAGTACCTCACCGACCGGGCTGGGTATGCCGCGCAATGAAGTGCTGTGGATGCTGATGATGGCGGTCATAGGCTTTGGCGTGATGGTCCCGATTGCCGGTCTGCTGGCGGATAAATACGGTCGCCGTAAGAGCATGATTGTGATTACGTCGCTTATCATTCTCTTCGCGCTGTTCGTCTTCCCACCGCTGCTGGGTTCCGGTAACCCGGCGCTGGTGATGGCTTACCTGCTGATTGGCCTGAGCCTGATGGGGCTGACTTTCGGTCCGATGGGCGCGCTGCTGCCGGAGCTGTTCCCGACGGAGGTGCGTTATACCGGTGCGTCTTTCTCGTATAACGTGTCATCCATTCTGGGGGCATCCGTGGCACCCTATATCGCCACCTGGCTGCAGGCGAATTACGGTCTGATGTACGTGGGGATCTATCTGGCGGCGATGGCCGCCCTGACCCTGACGGCGTTAATTCTGACCCATGAGACAAAGCACCAGGCGTTGTGATTTCTGCGGCCTGATGCCCTCACCCCGGCCCTCTCCCACAGGGAGAGGGTGAAAACCCCTTCCCTCACCTTTTCACCGTTGACTCGATTGGTCCCTTCTCCCACCCGAAGAGTTCAGACTCGTTCGGCCCTTATCCCATCTGGAGAGTTCAGACTCGGTCGGTCCCCTCTCCCATCTGGAGAGTTCAGGCTCGGTAGTTCCCCTCTCCCATATGGAGAGTTCAGGCTCGGTCGGTTCCCTCTCCCATATGGAGAGTTCAGGCTCGGTCGGTTCCCTCTCCCATATGGAAAGTTCAGGCTCGGTCGGTTCCCTCTCCCCTTTGGGGAGAGGGTCAGGGTGAGGGGAACAGGTCGCACAAATCCTAAGCCGCATCCCCCTGCGTCAGCGGGGCCAGCGCCGCCGGGATCTTACTCAGCTCCTGCACCAGCGAATCTTTGCCGATCTCACCTATCGATTTCGCCCCGGTCAGGGTCATCGCCACGCGCATCTCTTTCTCAATCAGGTTCAGCAGGTTCGCCACACCCGCACGACCATGCGTCGCCAGCGCATAAAGGTACGCACGCCCCAGCAGGACGGTATCTGCGCCAAGGGCAATCATGCGCACCACGTCCAGCCCGTTACGAATGCCGCTGTCGGCCAGGATAGCGATATCGCCTTTCACCGCATCCGCAATGGCCGGCAGGGCGCGGGCGGAAGAGAGCACGCCGTCGAGCTGGCGACCGCCGTGGTTGGAAACCACAATCCCGTCGGCACCGAAGCGCACCGCATCCCGTGCATCTTCTGGATCGAGGATCCCCTTGATCACCATCGGGCCATCCCAGAATTCGCGGATCCACTCCAGGTCTTTCCACGAAATGGACGGATCAAAATTGGTCGCCAGCCAGCCGATATAATCCTCAAGCCCGGTGGGTTTCCCTAAATACGCAGAGATATTCCCCAAATCGTGCGGCCTGCCGTGCAGACCCACGTCCCAGGCCCACTGCGGATGAGTCACAGCCTGCCAGTAACGTCTCAGGGCTGCGTGCTGCCCGCTCATGCCGGAGTGCGCATCACGGTAACGCGCCCCTGGTGTTGGCATATCAACCGTGAAGACCAGTGTGGAACAGCCCGCCGCCTTTGCGCGCTCCAGCGCATTACGCATAAAGCCGCGATCCCGCAGAACGTACAGCTGGAACCACATCGGGCGTTTGATGGTGGGGGCGACTTCCTCAATCGGGCAGACAGAGACGGTTGATAAGGTGAAGGGAATGCCCTTGTCATCCGCCGCTCCCGCCGCCTGCACCTCACCGCGACGGGCGTACATACCGCATAGCCCAACCGGGGCCAGGGCGACAGGCATCGAGAGCTTTTCGTTAAACAGCGTGGTTTCCGTGCTCAGCGCTGACATGTTCTTCAGCACCCGCTGGCGCAGGGCGACCTGACCCAAATCCTCCACGTTTCGGCGCAGGGTATACTCCGCGTAAGCCCCCCCGTCGATGTAGTGGAACAAAAAAGGGGGCAGAATGCGTTGGGCGGCAGCGCGGTAGTCGCTGGCGGCGGAAATGATCATGCTTTATCTCCAAAGGGAAGCGTATGCCGTTCATCGGGCAGGCGAGTGATGCGCGCGCTGCGCGCCTGGTCTTCATCAAACTGGCGGATAGTGGTGTGCACAAAACTAAGGTGAGTCATCATGGCATCGCGTGCGCGCTGGGGCTCACCGGCAAAAATGGCGTCCATAATCTCCCGGTGCTGCCCGGTTAACTGGGTAAAGACAGGGGGGGCCTGGTACATACGCTGGCGGCTCTGCTTGACCGACCTTTGCAGCAGATCGAAAAAGCCGCGCATGGTTTGCAGCAGCACAAGGTTATGCGACGCCTCGGCAATGGAGAGATGAAAGCGCACATCTGCCTGCGAGGCGAGGTCCGGGTCATCGACCAGGGTGGCCTCAAAGCAGAGACGGATCTTCTCTTTCTCAACGGGCGTGGCCCGTAAGGCGGCATGCCAGGCGGTGCTCCCTTCAATGGCGTGGCGGGCTTCCAGAATATCGAAGCTGTAATCGGGGTCGTCTTCCAGCAGCGTTTTAAGCGGCTGCACAATGCTCTGCTCCGACCAGGTTTCATGCTGCCAGCGCACAAAGGTGCCACCACCGTGACGGCTCAACAGCACCCCTTCGCTGATGAGCCTGGCGATAGCTTCGCGCAGCGAATTGCGGGAAACACCAAGTTGCAATGCCAGCTGTCTCTCTGACGGCAAACGCATGCCCGCCTCAAGCCCTTTTTCTTTAATCAGTGTCCTGATACGCCGGGCAACATCCTCAGAAAGCCGTTCAGCCGTCGCGTTCATGGTCTGCTCCGTGTCAGTGAAATCCGGGGGGAAGTGGTACTGCCAGTTTCCGGCAGCACGATGCCATAAGCACAAGGGTAATGGGCCGTTTTGTAATGGCAATGTTAATTTAATGTGATTTTGCGGGCTGTGAAGCGGTGCGCATTACGGCGCGAAGTGGTAGGGCCACTTGAAATCCATTCCACCTGGCTAGCTTGCTTGCCAGTTAGAATCCGGGCAGTGTCCAAACAAAACGCAGGGCGTTTTGGACGCCCTCAGGGCGGTCCCGTAGGGATAAGCGAAGCGTATAATCCTCACGTACTTCGTGTACGCTGCGGTTTTACCGCGCTGTCCAGGCTCAACCTTCCTGCGCCGATTATGCCTGGTGGGATGGATTTTTACGGAAAAAAAGCGTTCCCCTTCGGTTATGAAGGGGAAGCGAAATCAGAAATCGGTCTTCGAAAAACCGGTCATCTCTTTCAGACCCATTTCACGGCCCAGGGCGGTCATCGGGTGAACAACGACCAGCCCACGTACGCTTTTCTTCAGCTTACCGAGGTCGGCCTGCTCTTTCTTGGTGATGGCGCGTTTGAACGGCATGTTCACCAGCTTCTGTGCTTCTTTGCTGAGCTTTTGGCTGTACTGGCCACGCAGACGTTCGATTTCAGTTTCGAGCGTCTCTTTTTCTTTTTCCAGCTCTGCGTATTTCTCGGCAGACTCCACCAGAGACAGGGCGGCCTGCTGGTGGCGAATGAGATCCAGGCGGTCGCTCAGGCGTTTGATTTCGTTCTTTTCGACTTCTTTCATGGTATTTGACTCAGAAAACGGGGGAAATAATGACAAAGGATACACGAATGCGCGCAGGCTTACTTCTGAAACGCCTTTTTCAAGCTGATTTTAGAAATCAGCTCGGTCAAAGAGAGCACCATGGTTGAGCGGACAACCTGCTGGTAGCGCTGCTTCTGCATCGCGTACAGGTCAGGGTCGCTGGTATCAAAAAGCGGGACAGGAGGGAGGGCAGACACGCAGTTCAGTTCACCGAAAGGACCCAGAATTTCATCATCGGTAAATCCATATTCGGTGCCGTCATGATTGAGCTCTTCACGCAGCGCCATCAGCAGCTCCGCATCCTCATACTCCGGGCGGCTGAGTACGCCAAGCCCATAAATTAACTTCAGGCGCACCGAGAGATTGCCCAGCGGTCCATCTCCGTCAAGCAACGGCTCTACAGCGTATTTCACTGCATAGTCGTCTTTGCGGAAGACCTGAAGCACCAGAATATTTACCGCCTCGGTGAGTAACTCCACGGCGGCAATTAAAAAGCTTCGTACGGTTTTGCCAGCATTCAGACGCTCGAGCACACGGTTTTCGAAAGCCTGTGTAAGTTCCATTATTGCCTGCATATCTGACAATTTTGTTAACAGGCGCGGGATGTCCCGCGCCAGATTCGGCATCATGCCTTTGCGTTGTAAGCATCGACGGCTTCAGCCACCACCGCGCTATTGGCATCCAGACCAGAAACCTGCACCAGTGCGCCCTGAGGGCCTTTTTCAGCAATCAGTGCCGCCAGTTCCTGCGCCTGCGGGTCCTGTTCACTACGATAATGCATCGCCGCAGCGATACCCTTGACCAGATTAGTGTGCGCAGTCGCATATTCCAGCGTGCCGAGCAGTGGCTTGATCAGACGATCGCCTGCGCTCAGTTTACGCAGCGGCTGGCGCCCAACGCGCTCAACGTCATCTTTCAGGTATGGGTTTTCAAAACGACCGAGGATTTTTTCAATATACGCGGCGTGTTTCTCAGCATCGAAGCCATAGCGCTTGATCAGCACCGCGCCACTCTCTTCCATTGCGCCCTTCACCACCGCACGAATGTTCTCGTCCAGGATGGCATCGCGAATGGTCTGATGACCCGTCTGTTGACCAAGGTACGCGGTTATAGCATGCCCGGTGTTTAACGTGAAGAGCTTGCGTTCAACAAACGCCATCAGGTTATCGGTTAATTCCATCCCCGGAATGTCCGGCAGCGCACCTTTGAACTGGGTTTTGTCGACAATCCACTCGCTGAAGGTTTCAACGGTGACTTCCAGCGGATCGTGGGTGGCGGATTCAGACGGCGGAACGATACGGTCAACGGCAGAGTCAACGAAGCCAACGTGGGCTTCGACCCAGGCTTTATCCTCTTCCGCCAGTGCGTTAAAAACATGGCCTTTAAGCTGGGTGGTACCGCGCACCATGTTTTCACAGGCGATGATGTTCAGCGGGGTGTCGAGCCCTTGCGCTTTACGTTTTACCAGACCTTTGGCAATGGCCGGGGCGATGCGCTCAAGTACCACCGGGCCGACAGCGGTCGTCACCAGATCGACGGTCGCAATCAGGTCAACCACCTCATCACCAATGCTGCTTACCGCGTTGACACCAGAGACGGTATCAACCTGCTCGTTTTCGCCAACCACATGCACCTGATAGCTATGACGGGCATTAAGGGCGTCGAGAACCACCTGATTCACATCGGCGAATGTCAGCGTAATCCCCGCGTCCGCCAGCAGTTTGCCGATGAAACCACGTCCGATATTACCTGCGCCAAAATGCAATGCTTTCATAGTGTTAACCTTCATCAATGTTTTTACCCGAGAGGGCTGGGGTGAGGAACCGCACGCGTTTCTCCTCACCCAAACCCTCTCCCCAGAGGGAGAGGTTTGCCCCCGTTTGGTTCGGGCGGCAGGTGGGTTGGCGTCTTCATGGATTCTGGTTACTTAGAAAAATGACCAGTACCCTGTGTTACCTGCCTTCCCGCCGCCCGAATTTTCAGGGGAGCGTTCTGACTTTATGCCTTCAGCAGCGCCAGCACTTCTTCAACGCTTGTGGTGTTAGCCAGACGCTCAATGACGGTTTCGTCATCCAGGGCGTTGGTCAGGCTGGTGATAACCTGAATGTGCTCGTTGTTTCGCGCAGCGATACCGATAACCAGACGGGCCACATCTTCCGGCTCTTCACCGAACAGCACGCCTTGCGGATACTGGCAGAACACCACCCCGGTTTTCAGTACACGGTCTTTTGCTTCCACGGTGCCGTGTGGGACAGCGATAGACTCACCCAGATAGGTCGGGGTCAGTTTTTCGCGCTCCAGCATCGCTTCCACATACTCAGGCTGAACGTAACCACCTTTCACCAGTTGCTCACCCGCGAAGCGAATCGCTTCTTCTTTACTGCTGGCGGTGCGGCCAAGGAAGACGTTTTCAGCACTTAATTTGAACAGGTTGCTGTTGCTGGTATCCAAACTGTCCTGCAGGCTGCTCTGTACTTTGACCGAGTTATCCGCGTGGCGCTGTGCAGCCACCAGGCGTTCAGTCAGGTTGGTGTACAGACCGCTGTCCAGGAAGTTGGTCAGCGAAATGTGCTGAGCCTGAGGCACCTGACGCATGGCGCGCTCAGTCAGGTCGCGGTGAGTAATGACCAGGTCAACGTCAGACGGCAGGCTGTTGATGGCGCTGTTGGTCACGGAGATGTTGGTCAGACCCGCATCCTGGACTTTTTTGCGCAGCACGCCTGCACCCATTGCGCTGGAACCCATACCGGCATCACAGGCCACAATGATTTTACGCACATGACTGAGATCGTTGGTCACGTCACCCGCTGCCAGTGCTGTTGCACCTTTAGACTGGGCTTTCATGTCCTGCATACGGCGAGTGGCCGCTTCGATATCCTCTTCTTCGTCTTTGACTTTGCTGGTTTTCAGCAGAATCGCGGCGATAACGAAGGAGACGACCAGCGCAGCGAAAATTGCCACGATGTTGGCGAAGTACGCGCCTTTTGGCGTCATCGCCAGTACCGCCAGGATGGAACCAGGAGATGCCGGAGAAACCAGACCGCCACCCAGCACGCTCAGCGTGAAGACGCCAGTCATACCCCCAAGGATAACTGCGATCAGCAGACGTGGGTTCATCAGCACATACGGGAAGTAAATTTCGTGAATACCACCCAGGAAGTGGATGATGGCCGCGCCGCCAGCAGACTGACGTGCGCTACCACGACCGAAGAACATGTACGCCAGCAGGACGCCCATACCCGGACCCGGGTTAGCTTCGATCAGGAAGAAGATAGACTTGCCGATTTCATTAGACTGCTGAATACCCAGCGGCGAGAAGATACCGTGGTTGATGGCGTTATTGAGGAACAGGATTTTCGCCGGTTCAACAAAAATAGACGCCAGCGGCAGCATGTCGTGCTCAACCATGAAGTTAACGCCAGCCGCGAGACCGCGGGACAGCACTTCAACCGCAGGGCCGATGGCGAGAAACGCCAGCAGGGCCAGGATCATACCGATGATGCCAGCGGAGAAGTTATTCACCAGCATTTCAAAACCGGATTTGATCTTACCGTCTACGGCAGCGTCAAATTTCTTGATGCACAGGCCACCCAGAGGACCTGCAATCATCGCGCCGAGGAACATCGGCATATCCGCACCGACGATAACCCCCATGGTAGTGATAGCACCAACAACGCCACCACGATCGCCACCCACCAGGCGGCCACCGGTATAACCGATAAGCAGCGGCAGCAGATAAGTAATCATTGGGCCGACGAGCTTCGCCAGCGTTTCGTTTGGTAACCATCCTGTTGGAATAAACAGAGCGGTAATGATACCCCACGCGATAAACGCGCCGATATTTGGCATTACCATGTTGCTGAGGAAGCGACCAAAGCTTTGCACTCTGATCTTGATATCGGATGACATAAAACACCCCTTCTTATGTTTGCTATCGCACAGGCCGGAAGCCCGAGGTTTTGTTGTTAACGTGGCGGCAGAGGTAGCCGGACCCGTGTTCTGTGATGCGAAATCTCGCACCGAATCAGCCAACTGTCCAGATGACGCCCGGCAATGTGACTTAGATCACGTTAAAGCAGGGGTGACACCGTACTTTAACGTGATATTCGTCACAAAATGGTTGTGTAGAAAAAGAACAAAGCGCAAATAAACAGCGTGACACCCCTAATAATGTGACTCTTATCACAATTTGTGGTGGCGTTTTTGTTATTCATTTGTGATCAACATCACAAGATATTTTTGCCAGGACTTTTCTGAGTGTGATCGGTCGCAAACTCTGGTTTTAGCTGACACAACGACCTGTAATTCACTTTCATCTCATCAGCGGCGACGGGAACCGGTTCACCATAGCCAGACAACTTTTCACATTTATGAAACGGCTGCCGCCGGATTTGTTTACCTTAGTACATACTTAAGGCTTTGCTGGCGATAAGGAGACGGTAATGAAACTGATTGGCAGCTACACCAGCCCGTTTGTACGCAAAATTTCCATTATTCTGCTGGAGAAAGGCATCACTTTTGAGTTTGTGAATGAGCAGCCCTATAACGCGACCCATAACGTGATGCAGTACAACCCATTAGGAAAAGTGCCGGCGCTGGTCACGGACGACGGTGAGATCTGGTTCGACTCCCCGATCATTGCTGAATATATTGATTTATTGGGTATCGCTCCGCCTATGCTGCCAACAGACGCCAAAGCGGCGCTCAGGATCCGCCAGATTGAGGCGCTGGCGGATGGCATTATGGATGCGGCGCTGGTCTCCGTCAGGGAAACGGCCCGCCCCGCAGCACAGCAGTCTGAGGCGGAACTTCTGCGCCAGCGGGAGAAAATCAGTAACGGGCTCGACGCCCTCGAAGGATATCTCACCGACGGCACGCTGAAGGTCGATGCGCTGGATCTGGCAACGGTTTCGATTGCCTGCGCCATTGGTTACCTTAACTTCCGCCGCGTTTCGCCAGGCTGGTGTGTCGACAGGCCGAAACTGGTGAAACTGGTGGAGAATCTGTTTCAGCGTGAGAGCTTCGCCCGTACCGAACCACCGAAGGATTGATGCCTGTTATGTGCGCCTGAATCAACTCGCGCTACAATCCCCTCTCGTCGTTAGCCCTCCCGACGGAGGGGAAAATCTCAGCCAGGCCCAGCCATGACAACGGATATTCAGTCGCTTTACAGTCAGATACCTTCAACCGACCGCCTGCTACGTGAAGCGGCGTTCTCTCCCTTACTGGCCGCCTTTGGTCACCGTCAGGTTGCTGATGCGTTACGTCAGTTACAGGAAGAGGCGCGTGCTACGGTCTGCAAGGCACGGCAACTGCCAGCGTGGTGCGATAACTGGTCGCAGGCGGTATATCAGCGGCTGGTGAGCGACAGCGCGTGCGCATTACGCCCTGTCTTCAACCTGACCGGCACGGTGCTGCATACCAACCTGGGGCGAGCGCCGCAGGCGCAGGCCGCCATTGATGCCGTCACCGAGGCCATGCGTTCACCGGTGACGCTGGAGTACTCACTGCATGATGCCGGGCGGGGCCACCGGGACCGGGCGGTAGCAGACCTGCTCTGCCGTCTGACAGGGGCGGAAGATGCCTGCATCGTAAATAACAATGCAGCTGCCGTTCTGCTGATGCTCGCGGCAACCGCCAGCGGCAAAAAGGTGGTGGTTTCACGGGGTGAGCTGGTGGAGATTGGCGGCGCGTTCCGTATTCCCGATGTGATGCGCCAGGCGGGCTGCGTGTTACAGGAAGTGGGCACCACTAATCGCACTCATGCCAAAGATTACCGTCAGGCGGTAGATGAGAACACCGCGCTGCTGATGAAGGTTCATACCAGCAATTATCACATTGAAGGCTTTACCAGCACGGTAGAGGAAGCCGAGCTGGTCACGCTTGCAGAGGAGCTGAATGTTCCGGTGATTTCCGATCTGGGCAGCGGCTCGCTGGTAGAGTTAAGCCAGTACGGATTACCAAAAGAACCCCTTGTGCAGGCGTTAATTGCCGCTGGCGTAAGCCTGGTGAGTTTTTCCGGGGACAAACTGCTTGGCGGCCCGCAGGCCGGGATAATCGTCGGCAAAAAAGCGTTGATTGAAAAGCTGCAGTCCCATCCACTAAAACGCGCCCTGCGGGCAGATAAGATGACGCTTGCGGCACTCGATGCCACGCTGCGCCTCTACCTGCACCCGGAAAAACTGCACGAACAGCTGCCGACATTGCGCTTACTCACCCGCCCGCAGGAAGAGATAACCCGGCAGGCGCAGCGGCTGCTTGCTGCTCTCAGTGGTCGCTACGCCCACTTTACGCTACGGGTGGAGGAGTGCCTTTCGCAGATAGGCAGTGGCTCTCTCCCCGTTGACCGCCTGCCAAGTGCCGCGGTCACTTTTACGCCCGTTGATGGCAGTGGGCGGCAGGTAGAGGCTCTGGCCGCCGCCTGGCGCGAGCTGGAACAGCCTGTTATTGGCCGTATTTATGATGGCCGTTTATGGCTGGATTTACGCTGCCTTGAGGATGAACCCCGTTTTCTGGAGATGCTGTTGAAATGATCATTGCCACCGCCGGACACGTCGACCACGGCAAAACCACCTTACTACAAGCCATAACGGGCGTGAATGCCGACCGGTTACCGGAAGAGAAAGCGCGCGGGATGACCATCGACCTCGGCTATGCCTACTGGCCGCAACCGGACGGCAGCGTGCCGGGTTTTATTGACGTTCCGGGCCACGAAAAATTCCTGTCCAATATGCTGGCAGGTGTCGGCGGCATCGACCACGCGCTGCTGGTGGTCGCCTGTGATGATGGTGTCATGGCGCAAACGCGTGAGCACCTTGCCATTCTGCAACTGACCGGGAACCCGTCATTAACGGTGGCCCTGACCAAGGCCGATCGCGTGGACGCGGCGCGTATTGCTGCGGTGCGTGATGAGGTACAACAAACCCTGCGTGAATACGGCTGGCAGGAGGCGGCGCTCTTCGTCACGGCAGCCACGCAATCGCGCGGCATTGAGGAGCTGCGTGCCCATCTGTTGCAACTGCCTGCGCGCCCCCATCCTCAACATCAGCGTTTTCGTCTCGCGCTGGATCGCGCCTTCACCGTGAAAGGGGCGGGCCTGGTGGTGACCGGGACCGCCCTGTCTGGCGATGTGAAGGTGGGCGAGACCCTGTGGGTGACCGGGGCAAATACCGCCATGCGCGTGCGCGGCCTGCATGCGCAGAATCAGCCTGCTGAGAAAGCCCACGCCGGGCAGCGCATTGCGCTTAACATCGCCGGGAATGCGCAAAAAGAGGATTTAACCCGTGGCGACTGGCTGCTCTCCACGCCACCGCCTGAACCGGCGGAGCGGGTAATTGTGGCATTACAGACCTTCGTGCCGCTCACCCAGTGGCAGCCTCTGCACATTCACCATGCTGCCAGCCATATCACCGGGCGCGTTTCACTTCTGGATAACAATCTGGCAGAACTGGTGCTGGACACCCCGCTGTGGCTGGCCGACAACGATCGCCTGGTACTTCGTGACATCTCGGCGCGGGAGACGCTGGGCGGCGCAAGGGTGGTGACGCTGCACCCGCCACGCCGCGGCAAGCGCAAGCCGGAATACCAGCAGTGGCTGGGCGAACTGGCGGTCACCCAAACCGATGCGCAGGCGCTGGCGGTGCATTTGCAGCGTGGCGCGGTGAACCTCCCGGCCTTTACCTGGGCTCGTCAGTTGAATGACGCCGGGCTTGCGGCACTACTGAATGAGCCCGGTTTTATTCGCGCCGGCGATAATCTCCTCAATGCGCCGGTGGCGGCAAGCTGGCAGCGTAAGCTGCTTACTACGCTTGCGACCTACCACGCGCAACACGCCGACGAACCCGGCCCCGGCCGCGAACGTCTGCGGCGTATGGCATTGCCGATGGAAGACGAGGCGCTGGTGCTGACACTCATTGAGCGCATGCGTGAAAGCGGTGACATTGAGAGCCACCACGGCTGGCTACACCTGCCGGATCACAAGGCCGGTTTTACCCCGGAGCAGGCGGCTATCTGGGAGCGTACCGAGGCACGCTTTGGCGACGAGCCCTGGTGGGTAAGGGATCTGGCACGGGAGACGGGCACGGATGAACAGATGATGCGCGGCGTGCTACGTCAGGCGGCGCAGCAGGGGCTGATTACGGCGATCGTGAAAGATCGTTATTACCGCAACGATCGTATTGTTGCCTTCGCCAGCATGATCCGCGACCGGGATCCGGTTCACGGTTCCACCAGCGCTGCCGATTTTCGCGATACGCTAAACGTCGGACGCAAACTGGCGATTCAGATTCTGGAATATTTTGACCGCATTGGTTTTACCCGTCGCCGTGGTAACGACCATATCCTGCGCGACAGGGCCTTGTTCACCAGATAACTATCACGGCGGCCCCTAAAGCCGCCGTGACGTTAAGAGGCTTTAGTGGCGATTTTGCGTTTTGCCAGCCAGACCGCGCCCAGCCGACCCGCCTGGTTGCCCAGTTCGCATGGGAGGATCGGGACTTTCAGGGCATCCCAGAGTTCAAAGGTTTGCAGATGACGTTCAAGCAGGGGATAGAGTTTTTTCTGCTCGCTGATACCGCCGCCAATCAGCAGGACCTGCGGATCAAACATGGAAATCACACCGTACACGCCGCGGGCCAGAAAATGCGCCCAATCGTTCACTGCTTCGCGCAGATGAACGTCACTGTCCATCCTGTCGAAAATCTCTTTGCCATGTGGCATCTCTTCTTCAGGCACCCCCAGCGCTTTTCGACAGGCGGTCATTAAGCCACTGGCAGAGGCGACCTCATGCATCGTCTCTCCGCCGTTGCCGACCGGGATCACGCCAAACTCTCCTGCCCGAAAATGTGCGCCACGATAGAGGTCACGGTCGACGATAATACCGCCGCCGATACCGGTGCCCACCGTAATGCAGACCAGGCTGTCATAACGCCTTCCTGCGCCGCGCCACTGTTCACCCAGGGCAGCGCAGTTAGCATCGTTCTCTACGGTTAAGGGGAGATCGGTGAGTTCACCGAAAAGTTCCAGCAGATTGGCGCCATCCAGAAAATCCACCGCCCCCGCTTTGGCAGCAAGCCCGGTATGTGGGTTGATATGGCCAGGAAAACTGACGCCTATGGCGGCAATATCATGATCGCGCTGGCACTTTTCCACCGCTTCCTGCCAGCGCTGCCTGAACGTTTTTTCATCCTCTGGCGTGTCATATTCCTCATTAAACAGCTCTTCGCCTTCTTCGGTGATCACGCCATATTTGATGTGGGTTCCGCCCACGTCAAAACCGATAAATCGTTGCATCTCTTCTCCCTGCGCTGTCCCGGATAGTCAGATTAATTATGGCTTACTGCTACGGGAAAACTGTAAATCCAGGTAATGACTGAATCTCTATTCCCTCAGGATGATTTTGCAGAGGAAATTTTTGCGCACCTCTTCCCAGGATCTGCTTCCTCTCGATGAAAACCGCGCTGTACTGCGTTAATGTGATCGCTATAGATAAATTCGTGTGTATGATGTGTATAATTTAAAGCGGGGGACATGGAAAGTGACCAGCGCAGAGGTGATGGTAATACTCAAAAAAACAGGGATGGGTGCTTATCAGAACAAAAGGAAGTCATCATCAGTTTAGCCACCCGCTTCGGTCTGGACTGGTAACGGTTCCGCATCCTCGCAAAGACATCAAACCTGGCACGCTGGCGCAAATCTGGCGGCAGGCAGGCATTAAACCTTAATTCGCAGGAGCCAGAAATGTTTTATCCGGCCTACATACACTCTGATGCTGATGGCAGCGCCAGCGGTTTTTTCCCCGACGTACCTGGCTGTTTTTTTGCGGGTGATAGCCTGAACGAAGCGTTTAAGGATGCGCAAGGTGCACTCACCGCACATTTCGAAACCCTGTGTGAGTTGGGGCAGGTTTTGCCAGTAGCAACTGCGGTTGAACAGCATTTACAGCAGCGGGCAGAGGAATTTGTCGAAGGCCAATGGTTGCTGGTGGATATTAATATGAATCAGTTCGATGGCCGGGCTGAGCGTATCAACATCACTCTGCCTCGCCGTTTGCTCAGCAAAATCGATGTTTTCGTGCACGATAACCCTGAATTCAGCAATCGCAGTGCCTTTCTGGCCGAAGCGGCGCGACGTGTATTGCCAGGCTAATCACCTTATTCCCGGCTTCAAACTTCTGTTGTCTATACTTACTGAACAACGACAAGGGAGAAAATCATGTCCAACACACCAAAATCCGAAGAAGAGCAGGTCAAAGAAGTTAAAGATGCGCCTAATAAGCAGGGTGAGATCCCCCGTAAGCGCGATGACAGTAAAGACGACAAGAAAGACCCTTTTAAGGCGAGTTAAAAGTAAACCCAGGCAGGCGCGATGACCGGACCCGCAGAGTCTGCTAGCATAGCGGCCTGCTACTGACTTCGGGATAACACCGTGACTGCCTTTTCAACCTTAAATGCTTTGCCTTCTGAACTTCTCGCCAACCTGAATGAGCTGGGTTATCACACCATGACCCCGGTCCAGGCGGCGGCACTGCCGGCAATCCTTGAGGGGAAAGATGTGCGTGCCCAGGCGAGAACCGGCAGCGGCAAAACCGCCGCCTTTGGTCTTGGCCTGCTGCAGCATATCGAAGCCGGGCGGTTTGTGACGCAGTCTCTGGTGTTGTGCCCTACCCGCGAACTGGCGGATCAGGTGGCGAATGAGTTGCGTCGCCTGGCGCGCTATCTGCCTAATATCAAAATTCTGACCCTGTTTGGCGGCGTACCTTTTGGTGCGCAGCGCGATTCGCTCGTGCACGCGCCACATATCATCGTTGCCACGCCGGGCCGTCTGCTTGATCACCTGCAAAAAGGGACGGTCTCACTGGCAGCGCTAAAAACCCTGGTGCTGGACGAAGCGGATCGTATGCTGGATATGGGCTTTAGCGATGCCATCGTTGACATCCTCGGCCATGCGCCGGCACACCGTCAGACGCTCCTGTTCTCGGCGACCTGGCCGGAAGGCATTGCCGCCATCAGCACCCGATTCCAGCGTGACCCGCTGAACATTGAGATCGATGCGGTCGATGCGCTTCCTGCGGTTGAGCAGCAGTTCTTCGAAGCCTCGCGCCGGGAAAAAATTCCGCTACTGATGAGTCTGTTGAGCAAGTATCAACCCGCGTCCTGCGTGGTGTTCTGCAACACCAAAAAAGATTGCCAGGAAGTGTGCGATGCACTGAACGCTCAGCGCCAGAGCGCGCTGGCTCTGCACGGCGATATGGAACAGCGTGATCGCGATCAGACGCTGGTGCGCTTTGCCAACGGCAGCAGCCGCGTGCTGGTGGCGACCGACGTTGCCGCCCGTGGTCTGGACATCAAATCGCTGGAGATGGTGATTAACTTCGAACTCTCCTGGGACCCGGAAGTGCACGTTCACCGCATCGGACGCACCGCACGCGCCGGTGAGAGCGGTCTGGCGATCAGTTTATGTGCGCCGGAAGAGGCTCAGCGCGCCGCTATTCTCAGCGAAATGCTGGCCCTTTCTCTGGAGTGGAAAACGCCGGTTATCAGCAGCAGCGTCAAGCCGCTTGAGGCTGACATGGCGACCCTGTGCATTGATGGCGGTAAAAAAGCCAAAATGCGACCGGGCGACATTCTCGGTGCCCTGACCGGGGATATCGGGCTGGACGGGGCCGACATCGGCAAGATTGTCATGCACCCGATGCACGCTTATGTGGCGGTTCGCCAGTCGGTGGCAAACAAAGCGTATAAACAGCTGTCGCAGGGTAAAATCAAAGGCAAAGCCTGCCGCGTTCGCCTGCTCAAGTAATCCTTAAAATGGCCCGTGTTCACGGGCCATCAGCGTCTTCTCAACGCTTCTCGTTTACCCAGATGCGCATCTCCCCCTCTCCCCGGTTGGCCCAGCTAAACCACGGAATAAAGGTGAGCGTCTGCGGCGTAGTGCTGGCGGGCATCTTGTCATAGCGCCACAGAGGCTGCTGCGTGGCATCGGCGGTGGTCTGTTTTACTCCCTGCGTCTGTATCAGCATCTTGTGGGCAAAAATACCCTTCCCCTCAAAGACATGGAACTGCGCATCCGGTGGCAGCCACAGGTTATGCAGCTCTTCCCCGGTATCGCGCTGGCATGGAAAGCCCGTCAGATGATTGGCACACATTTTCACTTGCCGATTTCGGCCTCAACGCTGGCAAAAGAGTTGCACTGTAATGTGGATTATCTGGGGCGTGTTTACCGTCGTGCTTTTCGCCTGACGCTGACCGAAGCCATCCATCGCCAGCGGGTGCGGGCGGCAGAGAAGTTGCTGATAAGCGATTCATTATCGCTAAAGGAGGTGGCGATACAGTGCGGGTTTCATGATGTGGGTTACTTTCGGCAGATTTTCCGCAAGCACACCGGCATTACGCCCGCCGCATGGAAGCGGCGGTATTGTAAGGAGCATATTAATTCGGGGTGAGGTTGTGCGGTCTTTTCCCCTCACCCCTTTGGGGAGAGGGCTGGGGTGAGGGGAGCAGTGGGTGACTGGCTTAAAGGGTTCCGCTTACCCCTGAGGGAATCGTTCCGTTCATCTCGCATGTAAAATCGGGCACGCTTTTCTCCCTCGCCCCTATGGGGAGAGGGCCGGGGTGAGGGGACTGTGGGTGACTGGCTTAAAGGGTTCTGCTTACCCCTGATGGAATCGTTCCGTTCATCTCACATGCTAAATCGGGCACGCTTTTCCCCCTCGCCCCTTTGGGGAGAGGGTCGGGGTGAGGGGAACAGTGGGTGACTGGCTTAAAGGGTTCCGCTTACCTCCGGTGGAATCGTTCCGTTCACTTCATGTGCCGCGCTTCCATGCAGTACCTTCCCCCGTGAACGTGTTAAGCGTTCTCCGCCACGCCCTTAACAATCCCGGCTCCCGGCACGAAAACTGCCGCTTCGCGGTGACCCTCCGCGTGTTTCTCCGGGCTTTCCGGGACCGGGCGCGATGCAGCGTCCCTGCAACGCGCGCCCTCGCCGCGCATCCCTGCGCGTCGCCCCGGCCCCGCGAAAACGCGTCGGTACTTTTCAGACGGACCCACCACACCTGACCCACCGCGCGGTTTTTGGCTTTTAACAGCAAAGGCTTTTTATCTGTAACTCCTGGCGTACAGCGGGGGGGTGCGGTCCGGCTGAAAATCGGTGAGGCGTTGACGACGGGCCGGGACCGCCCGCAGGGACGCGGGCGGAGGGGATAGCCTGCAGGGATGCAGGCTGGTCCCCGACCCGACAGCACGGCGGCATAGGACGAACGGACCGCGCTGCGGCGATTTTCCTGGCCGGGAGCCCGGGTTGCAAGGGAGGCGGCGGCGAGCCTCCCTTGCACGTTCACGGGTGCGGTGGCTTCAGAGAAAAATGAACTTACGGTGAACGGAACCATTCCACGTAGCCTGCATGGGCTGTTCCACTATCCGCAACAGTCTCTCCTTGAGCAATCGTGCGGAATGTTCCCCCTCACCCTGACCCTCTCCCCAAAGGGGCGAGGGAACGGTCCGTGCCCACATACAATTCCCCCTTCACCCTGGCCTTCTCCCCGGAGAGCGAGGGGACCGTCCGTGCCCGTACAAAATTCTCCCCTCACCCTGACCCTCTCCCTCAGGGAGAGGGTCAGGGTCGTGCCCGTCTCAAACTGCGCCAGCCGTATGCGAAACGGTTCCGATCACCTCGCATGCAAGACCGGGTACGCTTTTCCCCCTCGCCCCTTCGGGGAGAGGGTTGGGGTGAGGGGCAGTCACCGCACAATACTTACTTCTTCATCTGCGACAGTATCGTCCGGCACTGATTCTCTTCACCTTCCGATGGCGACACCAGCGCCAGCAGCGCAGCCGCGGGCGTGACCAGCGTTGCCAGCGCTGCCGCCACGGCACCACGGGCAATCAGTGGCCCGGCTTTAACACCGGCTTGCGGGTTTTTAAAGCTTCCGCGCACATAGAGCGGTGAACGCAGGGTCACGATACGGATGCCTTTACTCTCCGGATCGATGGTCAAATCCAGTTGCTCTGAGGCAAAGCTTGCGGTCCCGGTCACGTTAATGAGCGCATTCTCTGTATCAAAGGCGAAGATTTGCGGACGGGCCACGCCGTTGACCAGGTTAAGGTTCGCTGCCGCACAGTTGACCCGTACCTCATCGTCACCAAAAAGCTGCCCGACCAGGTAATTCCCGACATTAAGCCCGACAATCTCCATCAGGTTCCGGCTGATAAGACCATCGTTCATCAACAGTTTCAGGTTGCCGTTGCTGGTGCCAAGAAGCGCTGCCACCGAGTTCCCGGTTCCCCGGAAGTCTGCATCGCCATTCATTTCACCCAGCGTCTTCTGCATCAGTTCTACATCCGGCATCAGCTCTTTGAGCTTCAGCCGCCGCGCCTGGATCTCCGCCCGCCCCTGCATCGGTTTTTTATCCCCTTCGAGGCGGATATGGGAGGAGATGGTGCCCCCCGCAAGGCCGAACTTGAGTGGACTCAGTTTGAGGTCAGCATTTTGCAAAATGATGTGCGTTGACAGATCGCTTATCGGCAGGGAGCTACCATGCTCTATGCGTTTACCTTTAAAGCGCACATCGGCATCCATCACGTCCCATTTGTCGGTTTCAAAGCGGTCATAAGGCAGCACTTTCCCGGCAGGTTGGAGATTTTTCTCACCTTTTTTCTGCTCAGCCTGCTTCGATTTTTCTGCGCCTTTACCGGAATCAACGCCAATCAGCGGCCCCAGGTCTGCGAGTCGCAGCTGCGTTGACTCAAGATCGCCTTCAAGTTTCGGGCGAGGTTTACCGGTGGTGTAGGTCAGCGAACCGTGAATATCACTGTCGCCAATACGTCCGTTAAACCCGCGATAATCGTAGACGGAGCTTTTCTCAGCATCGATTTTAGCAATCAGATGCCCGTCCGTTTCGAACGGCGGCGTATCCGGCAGCAGCACACCTGTCAGGTCGTAGAGTTCGCTCAAGGAATTGCCGGCAAATTTCAGTTGCAGATCCACGCCGCCCATTTTCATCGGGTCGTTAACCTTACCAACGAATGCCACGCGGGTGTTACCGGAGCGAAAATCTGCCTGTACCGGGAATGGCGTTCCTTCGCTGCGTAATGCCAGCATACCGCCAATTTTTCCCGTGCCGGTGAGCGGCTGGCCGTTGTAACGCCCTTTTGCCTTCAGCCCAAAGACATAGTCAGCCACCTGCGCGTTATCTTTATTGTCACCGGTGATTTCGTTAAAGGGCACTGGCTTACCCAGTGGGTCAATGAGGATCTCGATATCCGCTTTGCTGACCTTATCGTCAACCGTCACTTTCCCCTGATCGAAGAGAATATTATCAAGGCGGAACGCCCAACTGGAGGGCTGAGCATTGGGGTCTTTGTTTTCATCGCCGGCGAGATCAAAGGTCCAGTTATTATTCTTCTCAGAGAGCCGAATCAACCGGGCATCCGGTTTTTGCAGCTTGATCCACGGCAGATAGACGGTTTTGGTGAGCAGCGCCAGTGGCGCCAGAGTGGCTTCTACGCGCGGCAGATGTACCATAGTGACTTCCGGGATCTCTGGCGGGTTGCCAAGAATAATGTCATCAGCATGAATGTGCGGCCAGGGCACCCAGCTTCGCCAGCCCCTCTCCTCTTTCTGACGCTCCCAGACCACCCCCAGATCGCCTCGAATGGCGAAGGGCCGGTTAAGTTCGGTGGAGACCTTCTCATTAATAGTGGGTTTGAGACGATTCCAGTCAAAAGTCGCAATAATAACGATCGCCACGACAACCAGTAGCAGTAATGTTCCAGTGACGGCGAGAATAATTTTCCGTGTTTTTGTCATGCGGGCGCCCTTTCTTTAAAGCCTTGCCTGTCATAAAGATAGCCGAGGCTGGCGGAAAGGGGCGATGCTTAGAGGTCAAGAATGACGCGGTCGAGCGTTTCCAGTGGAACCGGGCGGGAAAGGAAGTAACCCTGGGCTGCAAAAGCCGGAGAATTCTGAACGTCACGCCACTCTTCCAGCGTTTCCACCCCTTCCACAATCACACCCTGACAATAGCGGTTCATCAGCTGGAGCAGCAGCGCAAACAGGTTCTGCCCTTCCGGCGTTTTACGCAGCATGATGAAGAGGTCACGCGCGACTTTAATGTAGTCGTAATGCATCTCGCCGAGCGCGGAGAAGTTGGCCATACCGGTGCCGAAATCATCCAGCCACAACGGTCCCATATCGCTGATCATCGCGAGAGTGGTGTCTTCCGGCAGACGAATGTGTTCCACCAGCTCAAAACGGATCCAGGGTACGGTTTCAATCAGGGCTCTCAGCGCTTTGTTCTGGCGCATTGCCAGCAGCGTGGGGCCATCCACATTGACCGACGCCAGGACATTATTTTCGATGAAGAAGGCGTGCTGCTTCGCTAACAGGGCAATCTGCTCATGCACAACATCAACGCGCTGGCGAACGGCGACTTCAGAAAAATAGCGATCCGGAGCAATGCGCTCACCGGGTTTACTGGGATGCGTTACCACGGTCAGCACCTCAATCGCCATCAGGCGACCGTCAGTCTTGTAGATAGGCTGATAAGTATAAGCAAGCTCACACTGCAGCCAGTAACGACGCTCCTGCAAGCTTTCAACGCTTGCCTCAGGATAGTTTAGCCGCTGGATAACCTGCTTTAACTTCATTTCGCCTGTCCTGTTGAAGATAAGTACCGAAAAGAACTCGCCATTGGGTTATCGGCGTAACGGCAGATAACTTTACGTCCACAAAAGACGCATTCTTAAAAAGCCCGGCAGGTGTTTTCAGCTGATTGCACAGAACACGCGTGAGCTCAAATAAATAATGGAACGATGTTTTAATATAGTTGACCACGAAACACGCACACAGCACACTATTGTTAATTCATCTGATTCAGGTTCCGACTATGTCAAAGAAAATTGCGGTTATTGGCGAATGCATGATTGAACTGTCACAAAAGGGCACGGACGTTAATCGTGGCTTTGGTGGCGACACGCTTAACACCTCGGTCTATATCGCTCGTCAGGTCGAGCCAACAGACCTGTCCGTACACTATGTGACCGCCCTCGGCACCGACAATTTCAGTCAGCAGATGCTGGATGCCTGGCAGGCAGAAAACGTCGATACCAGCCTGACTCAGCGTATGGAAAACCGCCTTCCCGGTCTGTATTACATCGAAACCGATGAAACCGGCGAACGCACCTTCTACTACTGGCGTAACGAAGCGGCCGCGAAGTTCTGGCTGGAGAGCGAGCAGTCCGCCGCCATCTGCGAATCGCTGGCCTCCTTCGATTATCTGTATCTGAGCGGTATCAGCCTGGCCATTCTCAGCCCGGCCAGTCGCCAGAAACTGCTGTCACTGTTGCAGGCGTGCCGTGCAAACGGCGGTAAGGTTATTTTTGATAATAACTACCGTCCGCGCCTGTGGGCCAGCAAAGAAGAGACGCGTCTGGTTTACCAGCAGATGCTTGCCTGCACCGATATTGCTTTCCTGACGCTGGACGATGAAGACCTGCTCTGGGGCGCGATGCCGGTAGAAGAGGTCATTGCCCGCACTCAGCAGGCAGGCGTGAAAGAGATCGTGATTAAACGCGGTGCCGACTCCTGCCTCGTGGCCATTGAAGGTGAAGCGTTAAAAGAGGTGCCAGCGGTGAAACTGCCAAAAGAGAGCGTGGTGGACACCACGGCCGCAGGCGATTCCTTCAGCGCCGGTTATCTGGCGGTGCGCCTGACCGGTGGCGATGCACAGGCAGCGGCAAAACGTGGTCATTTAACGGCCAGTACGGTGATTCAGTACCGTGGGGCAATCATCCCTCGCGACGCGATGCCGAACTAAGACGAGATTTTTCCCCTCACCTTCTTTCCAAAGGGACGAAGGGGCCAGTTGTCGTCTGGGATGAAAGCAAAAAGCCGGGTCGCGTTAGCGCTACCCGGCTTTTTAGTGGACTAGGGTTTTGGCGGAATATCCGAAACGTCGGAATGCGGTTCCTCACTGCCCACCGGCGTCGCTACTGGAGCGGCATCTCCGGTCGACATAAAGGTTTCCCAGCCTGCCTGCAACTCCTTCATATTAAATTCCGGCTCCCCTTTTGGCTGGAGCAGAATTAATGCCATATCCTGAGAAAGCTGCTGATGCAAATCCTGGTTCAGCTCTTCTTTCGTCAGAGAGGCAAGGAAGTTTTGCCGCAGTTTCTGATACTGCTCGGGGGCAATATCCACGACCTGATTCTGTAACGAACGCATCCGCTGGCTGATGAGAATATCCGTATCCGCGCGGGCGTAGGTGGCGAACAGTTTCTGCAGTTCGAGATTCTTTTGCGCCACTAAGGCGTTGAACTCCTCTTCTGCCAGACCGTTATCACGGACCTTCGCCAGCTCGCGGGCGACCACGCCTACATTGCTTTGCAGTTTGTCATTCGGTGAATCGAGGTTAATCGCGCACTGGGCACGCTGGAACAGCACCCGGCAGTCGAAGCCGAGGCCAATCTCTTTGTTATTCGCTTTCGTCAGATACTGCTGGAGATGCCAGAACAGGGCTTCGCGGGCCAGATCCTCACGCCAGTAGCGCTGCAAGGCTGCTGACTCACGAATCGGCTGCCATGCGCTATCCCACGTGATAGCGAGCCTGTCCTGCGATACGGAATCGGTCATGATACTCACCGGCTGACGCGGAATCGCTGACAGTGTAGGCACGGGCGCAGGCGTTTCACGCTTGCCCTTCAGGTCGCCAAAGACTTTATTGATTTGTTCAACCACGCCGCGGGTATCGACATTCCCCACCACGATCAGCGTCATCGCATCCGGTGTATACCATTTCTGGTGAAAAGCCTGAAGCTGCTTGATATCCACGGGTTGCTTAAGGCTTTCTGCCGGATCGTGCCCTAACAGCGTTGACCCCTTAAGACGATAGCGCCACCAGCTGTCTTTGGTATTGCCCGGCCAGGTGGCCACCATATCTTCACTGGCCAGCGCATGGTTCACCGTTTCAGGCGTAATGGTGAGTCTTCCGGTACTGTCTGACAACCACTGCAGCGCCTCTTTAAGCAGATCGCTGCGGTTGTTCGGAAGACTGAGGTTAAACATGGTGTATTCATACGACACCAGCGCAGGAGGCAGTGGGCGTTTGGGATCAATCCCCTGACGCCAGAGTGAGCGCACCTGGGTCGGTTGCAGGCTGCCGCTGTGGGTCAGCGCAATGCGAGGAATAAAGTGGCTGAAGCCGGTTTGTTGGGTACTTTCAGTGAGTGACCCCGTATTGACTGACAGGCGAACCTCAACGCGATCGCTTGGACGCTGAGGGGTGGCTAAAACCTGCCACTGTAAACCGTTTGCCAGCGTCCCCTGTTGCCAGGCGGGATCTGGCTGGAGTGCTTCTGCCTGCACATAACCGACAGCTGCCAGCATCAGCAAACCGCCTGTTAACAATCGAATTTTTGTGCCCTGCATGAGAACCCCTAATCAACATTCCTGGTTAAAAAGTTAGCCCCGCTATCGTGGGAGGCCAAAGATCGCTAACACTGGGTGTTAGACCCCGTAAAAGCGAAAATGTCTCACGGCAAAGTGAAATATCAGTAAGAATTCCAGTGGGACGATAGCGGGCCAGGGGTCAATTATGCTCAGGCACCCGCAGCCCGACAAGGGCTACGGGCTTAAGTTACGAAATTATGAGGAAATTTCCCCCGTTTTGCTGCCTGAAGCACGGTTATCCAGCGTATCGACAAGCTTTTTCTGATCCAACTCTTTTACCCACTTCGCCACCACCACGGTTGCCACACCATTGCCCACCAGGTTAGTCAGCGCACGCGCTTCCGACATAAAACGGTCAATACCCAGAATCAGCGCCAGCCCGGCGACAGGCAGATGCCCGACCGCTGAGATAGTTGCCGCCAGCACAATAAAGCCGCTGCCGGTCACACCCGCCGCCCCTTTCGAGGAGAGCAGCAGCACCACCAGCAGGGTGATCTGATGGAAGATATCCATATGGCTGTTGGTGGCCTGCGCAATAAACACCGCCGCCATCGTCAGGTAAATGGAGGTGCCATCAAGGTTAAAGGAGTAGCCGGTCGGGATAACCAGCCCCACCACCGACTTGCGACAGCCGAGGCGCTCCATTTTTTCCAGCATACGTGGCAGGGCCGATTCCGACGAGGAGGTGCCGAGCACAATCAGCAGCTCTTCACGGATGTAACGGATAAACTTGAAGATATTGAAGCCGGTCGCACGGGCAATACTGCCGAGCACGACCACCACAAACAGAATACAGGTGATATAGAAGCAGATAATCAACTGCCCGAGTTGTATCAGCGTCCCTACGCCGTACTTACCAATCGTAAAGGCCATCGCACCAAACGCGCCAATCGGCGCAAGACGCATGATGAAGTTGATAATGCCGAAGATCACCTGCGAGAAACTTTCAATCACGTTGAAAATGAGCTGACCTTTGCTGCCCAGGCGATGCAGCGCAAAGCCAAACAGCACCGCAAACAGCAGCACCTGCAGAATGTTACCGCTGGCAAACGCGCCAATCACGCTGGATGGAATGACATCCATCAGGAAGGCAATAATACCCTGATCCTTGGCCTGTTCAGCGTAGACCGCCACCGCTTTTGCATCCAGCGTTGCCGGGTCAACGTTCATCCCCGCGCCGGGTTGTACTACGTTAACGATCACCAGGCCAATAATCAGCGCCAGCGTACTTACCACTTCAAAATAGAGTAACGCCACCGCGCCCGTGCGGCCCACTGCCTTCATGCTTTCCATACCGGCGATACCCGTCACTACCGTACAGAAAATGACCGGGGCGATAATCATTTTGATGAGCTTAACGAACGCATCACCCAGCGGTTTCATTTGCGCGCCAATGTCAGGGTAGTAATGGCCGAGCAAAATACCGATAGCGATAGCCGTCAGCACCTGAAAGTAGAGACTTTTAAACAGAGAGGTTTTCATAGGGTGTCCTTGAGGTTTAAACCACAGGCTTTATAGGGGTTTCTCGCGCCTGCGGAATAAAAATAACACCCGTAAAACATGACAGAAATAAACTCACATCAAATTTGAAACAATCATGTTAAGAATTTAGAGCTGACTCGCACAAGCCAGCGCTAGTTCATGCATTTTCAGTCTTATCTGAGCGGGTCAGATACCGCGATTCGAAAGCTTCCGGCGTTACCGCTTTATCGAACAAAAAGCCTTGCGCCATTTCAACGCCGGCATCGGTCAGCCAGTCGCGCTGGGCCTCGGTTTCCACCCCTTCGGCGATGATATGAAGATCCAGGCTACGCGCCATATGAATAATGGAGGCAACCATGCTGCTGTCGCCCGGCAATCCCTCGACGAAGATTTTGTCTATCTTAAGCAGGTCCACCGGCAGTGACTTCATATGCTGTAACTGACGTAATCCGGCATACCCCATACCGAAATCATCGAGCGCAATCTGCACGCCGGCATTGCGCAACGGGCGCAGTATCGCCACGGCAGCGTGGGGATCGTCAATTCGACGGCTCTCCGTCACTTCCAGGATCAGCATATTGGGTTTAATGCGATAGCGGTTCAGCAGCTCCAGCATGTCCGGTACCATGTTGTGGTGCATCAACTGAAGCGCAGAAAGGTTTACCGACAGCGGCATCGTCATCCCTTTTTCCTGCCAGGCAGCCAGCAGGCGGCAGGACTCCTCCAGCACCCAGTAGCCCACCGTCACCATCAGGCCGCAGGACTCGATGCGCTCAATCAATCCCTCCGGCAAATCCCAGCTTCCGTCCGGCTGCTCCATGCGCAACAACGCCTCGGCGCTGACGACCTGCCGGGTCGCGAGATCCACCTGAGGCTGAAGCCAGATAGCGAATTTTTGCTGGTCGAGGGCGTTGAGAATGTCACTCTCTTCGGTCAACCGCTTTTGCGCTTCTTCCATTTGCTCCGGGTCGAAGAACTGAATCTGATTTTTCCCTTTTCGCCGTGCGGTAAAGGCGGCGGAGGCGGCCCGGCGATAGAGCTGTTCAGCATTCATTCCGCCGTAGAACATCGCTACCCCGATACTGGCGCTGGGGCGCAGCTGAATGCCATGCATCGGCAGCCGCTCGTTAATCACAGTGAGCACTTGCTGACCGAGCGTGATCGCATGCCAGGGCTCTTTCACGCCATGCGCCACAATCGCAAAGTCGTAGCCACTGACCTGCGTTAACACCATCCGCGGTGCCAGCACGGACTTGATTTTTTCCACCAGCGTCATCAGCAGGATCTCCCGCTGCGCCTCTTTCAGTACCCCCGCCGTCTCCTGCAACGTTTCACAAGCGACAAACATCAGCGCCGTGGTTTTTTGCCGGGTCACCACCTGTTCCAGCAGCGCCATCAGAAAGGCTTTATTGGGCAGATCTGAGACCGGGAACTGCATCGACTGAACGTTGAGTTCATCGTGCTGGCGCAACAGATTTTGTTGATTTCGGTTATAGCTACGTACCAGGCTGCCAATTTCATCATCATGGTGGTGGCGCGGCAGCGGAAGCTGGTGTCCAAACTGCTCCTGGAGCGGGAGTTCATGCAGTTCGCGGGCAATTTTGCGTAGCGGGTGAACAATAAGACGGTTAATACACCAGGTAATGGATACCGTCATAATTAACGTCAGCAATAAGTAAGCGGTCACCAGCGTAGAAAGCGTACTCATCACAAATTTATAAACCCGGTATGAATCCGCCTCCAGCACCAGGTACGCCAGCGGCTGGGGATTCGCCGGACGTTGCAGGGAGTAGATGGGCAGCGAGATCTGAATCGGCAGTTCGAACACACGGGCCAGCATCATCGGCACCGGTCGCTCCGGGATAAACCGCACCCGCAAAGCCTGGAACTGGTTGGGTAAAACGACGTCTGCGCGACTGACTACGCCCGCAGGCTTAATTTGTTTGATGATGGACTCGGCTTCCGGGATATCCGCTTTCAGTATGGCCTCGGAAAGGGGTTCACGAACAGACCGGGCAATACTTTCCAGTTGCGTAGCCGTGTTGTAGCGATTTTGCTGCACAAAATGAAACAGCAAAGTGACGCAAAAAATAAAAATAAACACCACCGCCACGGCAAAGACCGCAGCCATCTGTTTAATGGTTAAAGAACGGCTGACACGCAAGTTAACTCTCCAGAGATACAAAAAAGCAGGCCGTCGAATCAGAACGCTGCCGCCAGAGTATACTCTATCGGGCCCTTGTTGAGCTAAACCGGTGAAGAGTTTATATGCGCAAATAAGCACGCGACGGGCGCGAATTAACCCAATGAATGCTATGCCTTAATCGGGTGCGCCGGGGGAGAGATCCCCCTCCCCGCGCCCCCAGGAATACTCTTCATTTACCAGTCAGCATACGGCGTCAGCGTCTGCGGCGGCATATCCATATCGCCCTGCCATCCCGCGGCGGAATAGCGCACGAACAGCATGCCCTGACTCGGAGTGTAATCTTTTGCCTGCTGTATATTGACCCCCAGCCCTACTGACCAGTTAGAGGTCACTCTGCGCTCGATCATCGCCTGGGCGGTATACCCCACACCCGATGAGGCGCCCCCGCTTTCAATGTCCTCGCGGGCATCCGCACGATATGCCGCAGGAATAAGCCTCATCAACGGATAGCTGGGCTGCGATGCACTGCGCGAATGCGACCAGGAGACGGAGCCGCCAAGCTCCCAGGACCACTCCCCGGTGCGCTCACGCCAGGTGACAGGCACGGCAAACGAGAGGTATTCCTGTGGGCTGTAATAGCCGCCCTGGCCCAACGTGTAATGGCTGAGATCTTTATCGTAATGCCAGATCATGTTGCTCAGACCCACGGTGACCCGGCGATTATTCTCGTTAACCAGCTTGTAGTAATACCCCGCCATCCAGCGCACACGCCAGTTATCCGCCACGTTTTTACCGGTTAACTGGTCAGCACCGAGCGAGGCCCACACGCCGTGAGCGTCGCCGCGATCGTAACTCATGCTTGCCGTTGCGCCGTTGGCCCGCACCCCGCCCCAGGTGGTGCCGGGGTGATCGCCATTACCATTATCCTGCTGTCCACCAAAAGCCAGCATTGAGCTGGAAAGGGGGCGGCGGTGCGCATTCAGCGTGTAGCCAATCACGCCAATATCGTCGCTATAGCTCAGCCCGCCGACCACATCTACCACGTTAAATCCGATAGGGGTGGTGCCGATGTCCATATCCCAGGTGTCATTGCGCCAGCCGACGGCTACGCTCACGCCGCTGTCTTTTTGCGTTCGATGACCGGAATCGCAATCGAACAGATTACAGGTGCCCCAGTTTGGCGACCAGCTACCATCGTCATCCCTGGAGAAGGTTCCGGCGTTCATATTGACCCAGTCACCGCGCAGGAACATTCGACCATCCGCCAGCGGCGCATCCGCCTGCAACATGGTGGTTTGCGCCTTCAAATCCGAATAGCCCCCGGTGCCACTGGAACCCCAGTTATTATGTTGCAGCGTGACGTTAACATCCTGCTGGCGATAGAGGTCAGCCGCATCACTGCGGACACCGCGTTTCAGCCAGTCGTCTTTCTCATCGTTACGCGTCAGCAGCGTGAAGGCATCGTTACTGGCGGGGCGTACCGGGGTGATACCCGCGGCGATCATCGCCTCTTTATACGTCTCCAGCGCCTGTTCTGGCTGGCCCATGCTCGTCTGAAAACGTGCGGCATCCCGCAGCACCAGCGCGCTCTCCATTGACGGAGGCTGGGCTTTGGCCTGCGGCACAATGTGATTAAAGGTCTGTTCTGCCTCCCGCGTATCACCGAGTTGCGCCTGCACCAGCGCAACGCGCCGGGCGGCATTAAGGGATGGCATTGCCGTTGGTGCTGGCAGTTTTGCCAGCATCTGACGCGCCGCCATACGATTGCCCCGGGCGGCATAGATTTCAGCCAGTCCCTGCAGAGCGTCTGCATTGGCAGGGTCACGCGCCAGCACCGACTGATAACGGGAGGTCGCTTCGTTATGGTCGCCCCGCTCCTGCGCCCAGTCTGCCAGCGTCAGTTCAATGCGGGTCGAGGTGGGTTGCTGTTTCAGGAAGGCTTCCGCCTCCGCTTCCTTGCCGCTGTCACGGAGCGCGTTGGCCCGCTCCAGCAGTTGGTTAGCTTCCAGCCTGTTCGCCAGTTCCTGAATGTTACTGTTCCATTTCGCTTTCGGCAGGGTGTTGAGGTGCGCCAGGGCTGCACTTTGCTGATCGTTACCAGAGAGGTACAGCCCGTACGCATAGACCTGTTCAGCGTCGCCTGGCTTATCCTGTGCGAGTGTACGCATTTGGGCGTCGGCGGCTATTTGCTGCCCCGACGCGCGCAGGTCGCTTGCCAGCCGGTAGGTCACCCAGACGTTGCCGGGATCAAGTTCAAGCCGGCGACGTTGTCGCTCCGCCGCCCCGGCAAAGTTCCCCTGATTCTCCAGACGTTCCGCCTCCTGCGCCAGCCCCTCGTTGGCCATGCTGCGCTCGATATCATCGATGCTGCGACGCTGGCTGGCCGAGAGCGTCTCAATAAAGGCCGTCGCTTTCTCAGGTGACTGCGCACGATAAATATTGGTCAGCCCGCGCACTGCGTTGGTGTTGCCCTTATCCATCCGCAGCGCCTGTCGATAGTAGCGCTCGGCAGACGCCGTATCGTTACGCGCCAGTGCCGCGTCTCCCAGACCCAGCACCGCATAGCTATCTGTCTCATCAATACTTCTCGCCTGCTGATAGTACTGCTGCGCCCGACCGGGATTTTTCGCCGCCAGTTGCGCATCCCCCTGCTGAATAAGCAGCCAGTAGCGATTGACCTTCAACAGGCTGTCCCACTTCCCGCGGTTATCGCTATCGGGATCAAGGGCGATGGCTTGCTCCAGTTGCGCAACGGCACGAGCGCGATCGCCGCGCTGAGAATAGGCCTGACCCAACGCACCAATGGCTTCGCTGTCCTGATGATTTTTATTGACCGCCTGCTGCAATGCCGCAACGGCATTTCCACCCTGGCCCGCCTCCACCGCTGCCAGCCCGCGCGCCCGCGCACGAAACGTCGGGTCTGCCAGCTGCTTCTGTTGCGCATCGAGCTGCTGACGCGCGGTCACCACGGTGTCGCCTTCACTAAAAACGCTCAGAAAACGCTGTAATGCCGCCACGCTTTGGTCACTGACGGTCATTCCCTGAATGTTTTGATACCAGATAGAGGCGGCGTTCTCGCGCCCGGTATTATTTTTTGCCATCTGCTCAAGTACGGCATACCCCTCTTCGGTCCGCCCGTCCGCGAGCAACAGGCGCGCAAGGGTGCTTTGCAGGTCGGCATTTCCCGGATTACGGCTATTAATGGCTTTAAGCTGATTTACTGCTTCGGCATGACGTGCCGGAATTTTTGCCACCAGGCTCCAGTACTCCGGGGCCAGGTTTCCCTCCGGCGGAGCGCCGTTAAACAGACCTTCATAAGCCGCAATCGCCTCCTGAGTATGCCCGGTCGCTGCCTGCAAGCGCGCCTGCTGTAATGCCTGCCGCCCTTGCGCAGTGGAGAGGGCCATTTCCGTTTTTGCGGCCTTATAGGCAGCAGAGTCTGGCGCCAGCGTGACCAGACGGTCGAGCTGTTTCTGCGCCCCTGCAGTATCGCCCTGACGCAGCAGATAGCGAAGGCGCGCGGCGATAACATCCGGATCGTCGGGTGCCATCAGCTCCAGGCGATAGAGTGACTGACGCACCAGATCTTCACGCTTGTTGGTCTCGCCAAGACGCACCTGTTCCAGCAGCTGCTGTTGCGCGGACGGGGCCGCTTGCGCGACGGGCATCAGAGCGATGCCCAGCGCTAAACTGAGAAGACTTAATGAGAACTTGCGCATTCCTGGCCCCAGTCAGGTTGTAACTCACCACGAGGGGTGAAACGGAAACGGTGCTCGTCCCAGCCCTGACCAAAAAGGGTCAGGACGTAGCTGAAGTAAGCATCATTGCCCGGAAAATGATCTGCCACGCGCTGGCGTTGTGTTGCCTGAGCGTCACGATTCTGAATAAAAGGGAGTAACACGGCGGAAAAGCCGACCGGCCCCTCTCCTTTGGCTTTCCCTGTGGCTACGTCCACTTCTTCCGGCGGCAGGCCCTGCTCCGCGGTAAGGGTCGCCATCGGTTTGAAGCGTGCCAGCAGACGCGCTTTTTGCAGATCCCGGTCATGCATCATGCCCACCCATCCGTAAACACGAATAGCATCGTAGTTACTGATAAGCGTTTTCTCTGGCTGCAGCTGCCAGCCCTTGTTTTTTTGATAGCGAACCCAGTCAGGGGCGAATCCTTTGGGTGCCGTCTCCAGCAGCAGGCGCAGGTTCGTTTCGCGAAGCGTGGTCCAGGGGGCGCCGTAGCGGGTAAAGTATTGCGCCAGCTGAGGCGGGAAATAGCTCGGATTAAAACGCCAGATATCCTTATCCACAAAACCTACTTTACCGGGAAGCAGCATAGCGCCAAGGCCGGGGACGTTGACCACCTCTTCTTTCGCTATTCGTGACAGCAGCGCCTTACCCAGACGGGTGTACTCCGGCTCGTTCCATAACCTGCCCGCTTCCAGCAGCGACCAGGTTATCCAGACATCACCATCCGCTGCGGAATTGCTGTCGAGCACCTCCCAGTCATTATCGTTTTTCTTTCCCCATAGCCAGGCCGGAAGGTGGGCGCTCAAATCCCCCTGCGCAAGGTTGTCCTGCGTCCACTGCAGGAGGGACGCAAACGCCGGGCGATCGTTCGCCGCAAGCGCAAAAAACAGCGCATAGCTTTGCCCTTCTGAGGTGGTGATCTTACGCGCATCGCTGGGGTCAACCACTCTCCCACCTTCGCTGATGTAGTGCTTTTTGAAGGTATCCCAGGCCGGCCAGCTACAGGCGGCGCGTGCCTGCACCGCCAGCAGCATCAGCACCACTACCATAGCCCAGCGAAACACTCTCATTATGGCTTACTCATGATCCGGGTCGAGGCGACGGCGGCTGATAATACGCAGCAGACGCCACAACACCCAGGCCAGCAGCACTACACTTACAGCCGCCAGCACCGCCAGCAACACCGGATGGCTCGACAACGCATACCAGATGCGCTCGAACCACGGCAGGTGGCCGACATAGTAAATATCCCCTACGCGCAGACCGCTCACCCCCGACTCACGAATCACCGATACAGAACCATAAATCGCCGCGCGTTTACCGCTGTCGTTCATGGCGCTGTTGAGCAATTCGTAGCCGCGCGGGCTGTCTGCCAGCAGCGCAACCACGCTACGCTGTTCATTGAACGGCGACTGGAAACCCACAATCGCAGCCATCGGTCCGCTGGAGCTCACGGCGGTTTGCACATCTGGCTGACGGTCCGCCTCGTCCGGCAACGGGCCGGGGAATGGCGTCTGACGGGTTGGTGTTTTCACCCAGCTTTGGGCGGCGTTCACCAGCAGGTCGATATGTTTGTCATTTTTGAGTTTGTCCGGTATCGAGCCGATGATCAGGATGTCGGCATCTTTACCCTGAATCTGGGTATTGTCATCGGTCAGGGTCAGATTGATGGCCGGGAAACCGGTTTGAGCCCCGAGGGAACCCAGCGCGTCCAGCAGCGTCGTCAGTTGCGCCGGGTCTGGCTCAGGCGGTGTCACCACAATGGTTTGCGACAGGTCAGCCATACGGGTGAAGGGGAAGCCCGCATTGGCAAATGCACGCAGATCGGGCATGGCCAGGAAGTGGTAGTACTTCGAGAAGTCGATGGTGGAATCATCACCAATGACTACCCGGTTCTGTACCGGCTGGAAGGTGACGCAGTTGTCGACAGTTCCGCCCGGCATCGGGTTCATGTACTGAAAATCAAAACGCAGCTGGTTAACCGCACCCAGTTTCAGCGCCGGAACAGCGACATCCGTTTTGCCATCAAGTAACCCTTGCAGCACCGGTAAACGCAGCAGCAGACGATTAGTGTCCTGATTGCTGGTCAGACTGAAGTATTGCAGGAACTGGTTATTGAGGCTGATATCCATGCGCGAATTGTCTTTCGTCGGCGGCGCGGTGTAGCGGTAGTTCAGCTTCATATCGATGCCATTGCTGCGCAACAAATAGAGATCCGGCGGCAGGTTCAGCGCAACGCTGATAGAGCCAGGCTGCAGCCCGGAAGACTGCAACTGCTCTTCAAACGTTTTCAGTTCACCGAAGGTGACGGGGCGGTCCGTACGCACCCAGTTCGGCGCATCATAAGGTTTACGCGCCAGCAACGGTTTTATCTCATCAACCGTGACGCTACTGCCACGGAACAATACATTGCCCTGGGCGATGCCTTTTGCGGCCTGCAGCAGATCCTTGTCATCACGCCCGAAGACCACCAGCAGCTTCACGTATGGATTGGTCGGATGGTTCATCATGGTAATGGTAGGGGCCTTCACCGCAGGTGCGTCGCGCAGGAAGGCTGGCCGCTTGTCGTTGGTGGCGAACACAATGGCGTTGCTGTCCGGCAGCCCGTCAAACTGCACCGGGAAACGCTGTCCGCGCCAGCCGGTGCGGGAACCAAACCAGGAGGCAATGATGGAGGCCGCCTGCTGCTGGGCAATATCCGGGGTGCCCGCGAAGACCATCGGCAGGGTTAAGGGGCGATTATCGCGGGGGTCGAAAAAGGGGATCGGGAAATGGGACAGATCGTTTTGCAACGCCAGCGTCTGGTAAGAGAGCTCAAGCGAGCTGCTGCGCCCGATGTCCATCCACAGGGTGCTACTGGCCGGGTTCTCGCAGACATCACGATAATGGCCGACAAACTCCAGCCGCACGCGGTTAAAGTCGGTAATGTAGAGCGGGTCGATGGGCACCTGAGCGCGGGTTTTATTGCCCAGCTGTTCCCGCGTCACTGGCAATACGCCCATCAACTCTTCGTTGAGATAGACCTTCAGCTGCGACTGAACGGGCAGAAGTGACGGAGAGGGCGTGTACTCCAGCGTTAACAGCGCCTTAGATACTACCTCATCGCTGCGCGTACCAAACTCCACGCCATTACTCGGGTTGATACCGCGCAAGACCATGCTGCCTGGCGGCGGGGCAATTTCAGCAAAGGTCAGCTTCACGTTACGCGACGGGGCGGCGTCCGCAACGATGGGGGCATTCGCTTGCGTTACCCCCGGCATCACCTGGCCTATGGCCTGACGGCCCGCCGCCGGAGCCGGTGCGGTCTGGCCCTGGGTTGGGGTTGCAGGGCGCAGGGCTTCGGTTTGTCCGGGTGCAGCTGTCACCACCGGCTCGGTGGCAGGCGCAACGGCAGGTACGGTCGGGGCGGCCTGCGCCGCCGGGTTACCGGGCGCCGCATGGGTCATTATTGAGGGGAGCGTACTTATCCCCAAAGCCACTGCACACATCCAGGAGAGTTTTGTTTTCATCGCGTTTTCATCATTGTTGAGCCCAATCACGTCACCGGTTGCTGTTCCGCCACGCCACGCTCGGGGCGGCGCGGAACGAACGACACAATCCAGGAAACCAGTACGGTCAGAGACCGGAAAATCATTTTTACCGACGCAGGAGCAAACTCCGCGAGATGGCGATAACCACGGAAGCCCAGTTTTAAAATATCCAGCAGGCTTTCCAGAGGTTTATCTTCCGGGAAGCTGTCCTGCCACAGTGCCCATGTATCCGCGCGGGCAAAAGTGCACTGAACAAAATCAACGTGTTGCTGCGTGGTTAACGGCATCAGCTGAAGCCCGACTTCATTGCCTGACACGCGCACCACCATCGTCGGGAAGGCGTACTCCTGCTGCCCGCGTTTTAGCAACAGGCGCACTTTTTGTCCTTCAAGCACCTGCGACTGGCCGTTGATTTTGATACCTACGCCGCCATCGGAAAAATCATGCACCGTGCATGAGAAGAGGTGCCCGTCCTCACGGGCAATGGCCGCTGGCATTGAGATTTCAACGCGGTGCGCACGACGAACCTGTTTACTTTCCACCGACACCGCCACCGCGCCGCCAAGGATGATCAGGTTATAAAAGACCCATGCAATACTGACAAAGACGGTGAGAATTTCGTTTTCGGGGCCATAGAAGTAGCGCCAGACCCCCACCATTACCCCCACAATGTTCAGCAGCACCAGGTAGATGTAAGGACGCGAGATCACCCAGTCGACATACTCTTCTTCCACAAGGCCACCTTTCGCGGTGACGTTAAACTTGCCCTTGTGCGGGTTAAACAGCGCCACCATCGTTGGCGGGGCAATGTACCAGGCCAGCACCGTTTCGTAGATTTCACTCCAGAACGAGTGACGATATTTACCCTGAATCCTGGAGTTAGTGAGGCTTGCGTGGATCATGTGCGGCAGAACAAAGAGCGCAATCATGATGGCTGGCGCATAAATGATGTAAGCATGGAGCAGCAGAAAGGCTAACGGTGCCGTCAGAAAGACCAGCCGGGGAATACCCGACATAAAGTGCAGCATGGCATTAACGTAGCAAAGGCGCTGCGCCAGCTTCAGACCTTTACCAAACAGGGGGTTATCGAGCCTGAAAATCTGTACCATGCCACGGGCCCAGCGAATACGCTGACCGATATGCGCGGACAGGCTTTCCGTCGCCAGCCCGGCTGCCTGCGGGATCCGCATATAGGCTGACGTATGACCACGGCGGTGTAAACGCAGCGAGGTGTGCGCATCTTCGGTGACCGTCTCAACGGCAATGCCGCCGATTTCATCCAGCGGACCACGGCGGATCACAGCACAGGAGCCGCAGAAGAAGGTCGCATCCCACATGTCATTCCCGTCCTGCACCAGTCCATAGAACAACGTCCCTTCGTTAGGCGTTTTGCGAAAACGTCCGAGGTTGCGTTCAAAGGGATCGGGCGAGAAGAAGTGGTGCGGCGTCTGCATCATCGCCAGATCCTTTTCCTTGATGAACCAGCCCATCGTCATCTGCAGGAAAGAGCGGGTGGGTACGTGGTCGCAGTCAAAGATGGACACAAAGTCGCCTTTGGCATATTTGAGCGCGTTATTGATATTCCCCGCTTTTGCATGTTCGTGTGTCGTACGGGCGATGTACTCCACACCGACCCTCTGCGCGAACTGGCGAAACTCCTCACGTCCGCCGTCGTCCAGTATCCAGATTTTGAGTTTATCTTTCGGCCAGTCGATGCCCAGTGCGGCATAAATAGTATTTTTAACGACGTTCAGGTCTTCATTATAAGTGGGCACGAAAATGTCTACGGCAGGCCACAGAGTCATATCTTTTGGCATAGGCACCGGCTGACGATTAAGCGGCCAGACGACCTGAAAATAGCCCAGCACCAGCACTATCCAGGCATAGGTTTCTGCGAAGAGCAGGACCAGGCCACACACCAGGCTGACCGGATCGTTCCAGTTTAGCGTTGAGGTATAGCGCCACCAGATGTAACGGCAGGAGACGGTAAGCGAGAGCACAATCAGCATCAGGGCCGCAAATCGTCCGGGGATACGCCGCACGAGGAGCGCTGCGCCCCAGAGTAAAACCAAAAAGATGAACTGAGACAAAGGGTTAAACGGCTGGGTAATACAGAGCAGGGCCAGAATCAGCGAGATGGTCACGATAATACCCAGAATCACGCGCCGCGCCCCCTTGCTTAAATGGCCCAGCTCTTTCTGGTTGTCGAGGTGGCGGGTCTGGTCGGTCACCCGGCCCGGCAGGTTATCGAGCCAGCGATGGTAGCGCTCGCGCAATGAACGTGTACGGGTAAATCGGGCAGGCCGCGCCTCATGGTGTCCGCGCCGTGGCCGGGCTACCAACAGCCACAGGGCCTGTAGCAGGTAGCGCGCCGGATCGAGCGGACGCGGGCGGTCAGGGTTGATATGGGGAAATAAGGTCGCGTGTTGCGCCCGTATAGCCTGCCAGCGCGGCCGCTCAAGGGGAATAAATAACCAGGCCATGATAACCCAGAAACAGCCACACGCGGCGCTAAACCCCGGCGCCTGATGACGGCGATAGTGTTGGTAACGCTCGCTTAACCGGGCGTAAACCGGGGGGATTAATAGCCAGGCGGCAGGTTGACTCATGGCGCTACCCCCGGGGGATCACCTTTCTGAGCGCGTGGGGTGGCACAATGTAACAGACACCAGTTTGCCAACGTCAGGATCTCTTCGGCTGCCAGAGCATCAGCCCGGTATTCACCTAACGGCTGTTTAGCCCCCAGACACTCGACCATCGCCTCATCGCGATGGATGACCGTGTGCAGCAAACGTGGCTGGCTCTGCAACCAGACCTGGTAGAGGTCATCCTGCATTTGGCTGCCGATGCGAAAGTCATTAATCAGAATATGTGCCCCCGCCGGCAGGGGCTGTTGATGCAGACGGACATGACAGTTAGTGTCCGGCTTAACCACCACCAGAGTATGGTCGCAATGCGCAAGAAACTGGCGAGTTAACGCTGAAAACCCATGCGGCAGATCAACCAGTACCCAACTGTAATGGTGCTGTGATTGCAGGGTGTGCAAAATGTGGGTGAAGTGGCTCAGGGCGTCGTGCAGCAGGTGGCTGTTTTCCCACTCCCCTGCCGTCAGGCGGCCAAACGGAAGAATATCGAGGCTGGAGGTATACCGCATACCGGCATCGCGCCAGTCCTCGCTATCCAGCATGGCACGCGCCCAGCCCTGTTCCCGCTCGAATTCAACGTTGAATGACAGACGCAGGAGGTTATCGGGGCAGGCATCCACCACGAGCACGGATTCGCCAAGAACCTGTAATGCCCAACCGAGTGCGGCAGTAATGGATGTTGTGCCTACACCGCCGCGCACCCCTTGTAACCCCAATACGGCCATCCACAGCTCCCTTATGGTTGTCGCGCTAATTCGGCAAGGAGTGGCCAGCGTTTAATAGCCGCAGCCAACTGTTCTCGCTGAGAAATATCGGCATAATCAATTTCAGGTAATGAAAATGCCTTACTCAGCGCCAGAAAGTCGTTTTGAAATGTATAACCCAGGGTCGTATCACCTTGAGTTTTAGGCTTTTCACTATGCATTTCAGGCCCGATCCCTTTGAAGAGAAAACATACATACATTCTTAGCAATCGTATTTGCCAGGGAAAAAAATTTTACACGCCAAATCTGATGTTCTTTAATTTCAATGTTAGGTTTATTTCTTCGCTTTCGCTAGTAAACTGATATACAGATTAATTACAAAGTAGAGGGACACCGTGACCCCCATATTTTCTATTGGCATCCGCTCATTATGGGACGAACTGCGTCACATGCCAGCAGGCGGTGTCTGGTGGATTAATGCCGATCGCGAGCAGGACGCAATAAGACTTATGAATCAGACGCTTGCATCGCAGGCTGACGACAGTCGGGTAGCGGTGACCGGAATGGGTTACGATCTTCGTAAAATCATCGAATTAGATCGAGATCACGGGCCGGAAAAAATACGCTTATTTTCCATGCCCGCTACTGAGAATGGTCTATACTTTTTCACCCGCGATTTATTGTCTACATTTGAGCCTGAAAATTATTTACTTATCCTTATTTGTGCAAATAACGCGTGGCAGAATATATCGGCTGAGAAGTTGCATGAGTGGATTAAAAAAACGCATGAGTGGGCGAAATATCATAATTGCTCCTTACTGGTATTAAATCCCGCCACGAACAGTGACAGACAGTCATCCATATTGATGAGTGAGTATCGCTCTCTATTTGGGTTGGCCAGTTTACGCTATCAGAGTGAAACATATCTGTACGACGTGGCCTGGTGGTGTAATCAGAAAGGCGTCAGTGCCCGTCAGCAACTTATTCTGGAAAACCACAACAACGGCTGGCAATTAGCCCAGCAGGAAGAGACGACAATACAGCCACGCAGCGATGAGAAGCGCGTGCTGAGTAACGTTACCGTCCTGGAAGGTGCGCCTGCACTTTCTGAACACTGGATGCTTTTTGAAACCAATGAAGCCATGTTCAATGAGGCACGACTGGCGCAGGCTGCGACCATCATCTTTGCCCTCAGGCAGAACAATCAGATTGAAACCATCGCCCGGCAGATCCACGCTTTGCGTCGTCAGCGTGGGAGCGCATTGAAAATCATTGTGCGTGAAACGCAGGCCAGCCTGCGGGCCACGGATGAGCGATTGTTACTGGGGTGCGGGGCCAATATGGTTATTCCCTGGAATGCTCCCCTCTCCCGTTGCCTGACGCTGGTCGAAAGCGTGCAGGGTCAGCAGTTTACCCGCCACGTCCCGGAAGATATCACCACGCTTCTCTCTATGACCCAGCCGCTTAAGTTACGCGGTTATCTGCCGTGGGAGACCTTCAATGAAGCGGTGAGCAATATGGTGAATAACCCGCTGTTGCCGCCGGACAGTAAAGGGATACTGGTCGCACTGCGTCCGGCTCCGGGGATTCGCGTTGAGCAAGCGCTCACTTTATGCAGACCAAACCGCGTCGGCGATATTGTCACCATCGGCGATAACCGGCTGATCATGTTTTTATCGTTCTGTCGGGTAAACGATCTTGATACCGCGCTAAACCATATTTTCCCGTTACCTACGACAGATATTTTCTCGAATCGAACGATCTGGTTTGAAGATACCCAGATTACCGGCGAACTGGTGCTGATGCGCGAAATCGAACCGGAAAAATGGGGCAAACCGCTGCCCATCGTGACCAGGGAGACGAAAAAAGTGATTAACGCCGAGCATGACGGTCACGCCTGGCGTCATATTCCTGAACCGTTGCGATTATTAGCGGAAGAGACGGAGCGTTCACTATGATGTCTGTGGCTGACATTGTTCAGCTCGTGGTGCTCTGCGCGCTGATTTTCTTTCCGCTAGGGTATCTCGCGCGTCACTGGCTGCACCGTATTCGCATCATTCTACGAATAATGTTTACGAGACCCCGGTATGTGAAACCGGCGGGCACTCTGCGCCGTACACCGCTTGTCAAGGCAGACCGAAAACATGACTAATCAATCCTTTACCGCTTCTTCGCCCTCGCCGCTTTGGCAATACTGGCGGGGTCTTTCCGGCTGGAACTTCTATTTTCTGGTGAAGTTCGGTTTGTTGTGGGCAGGTTATCTTAATTTTCATCCGCTGCTGAACCTGGTGTTCATGGCATTTTTGCTGATGCCCATCCCCAGACGCAGTTTGCATCGCTTACGTCACTGGATTGCTATCCCGATTGGCTTTGGCCTGTTCTGGCATGATACCTGGCTGCCAGGCCCGCAAAGCATGATGAGTCAGGGGAGTCAGGTGGCAGGGTTTAGCGCCGACTATCTTCTGGATCTGGTGACGCGTTTTATTAACTGGGAAATGATTGGCGCGATCTTTGTCCTGCTTGTCGCCTGGCTGTTTCTCTCGCAGTGGCTTCGCGTTACCGTCTTTGTGGTGGCAATTATGGTCTGGCTCAACGTGCTGACGATTGCCGGCCCGGCTTTTACCTTATGGCCCGGCGCACAGACGGGGGGGACTGTCGCGACAACGGGTGGCACCGCCGCGCCTACGGTTGCCACGACAGGAGCGGGCACCGCGCCGGTGGTCGGGGGTATTCCGGCACAGACTGCGCCGCCTACGTCAGAGAACCTGAACGCGTGGCTCGCCAGCTTCTATGCCGCCGAGGAGAAACGCCAGACGCCGTTTCCGTCACAGCTGGCGGCCGATGCGCAGCCCTTCGATCTGCTGGTGATTAATATTTGTTCCCTCTCCTGGGCCGATATTGAGGCTTCGGGCCTGTCATCGCATCCGCTCTGGCAGCACTTTGATATCGTCTTTAAACAATTTAACGCCGCTACGGCTTACAGTGGCCCGGCTGCAATACGTCTGCTGCGCGCCAGCTGCGGCCAGACATCTCACAAAAATCTCTACCAGCCTGCGGGTGCGCAATGTTATCTGTTTGATAATCTGGCAAAACTGGGCTTTACCCAGCAGCTGATGATGGATCATAACGGCGTCTTCGGCGATTTTCTTAAAGAGGTGCGTGAGAACGGTGGCATGCAGGCACCGTTGATGAACCAGGCTGGCCTGCCGCCGGTGCTGCTCTCCTTCGACGGCTCGCCAGTGTATGACGACACGGCGGTACTGAATCGCTGGATGGAGAGTGAAGCCACGCAACAGGGACATCGCACCGCGACCTTCTATAACCTGCTGCCGTTACATGACGGAAACCACTACCCAGGTGTGCGGCAGTCGGCGGACTATAAAATCCGTGCGCAGAAGATGTTTGATGAGCTGGATGCATTTTTCACCCAGTTAGAAAAATCCGGCCGCAAAGTGATGGTCGTTATGGTGCCGGAACACGGTGCTGCGCTGCAGGGCGATAAAATGCAGGTATCGGGTTTACGTGATATTCCAAGCCCGTCTATCACCCACGTGCCGACGGCGATCAAATTCTTTGGTATGAAGACGCCACACCAGGGAGCGCCGATTGAAATCAATCAACCGAGCAGTTTCCTGGCCATATCAGAACTGGTGGTGCGTGTGCTGGACGGTAAGATTTTCACCGAGGACAGCGTGAACTGGGATCAACTGACCAGCGGCCTGCCACAGACGGCGCCGGTATCGGAGAATGCGAATGCGGTGGTGATTCAGTACCAGAACAAGCCGTATGTTCGTCTGAACGGCGGGGACTGGGTACCGTATCCGCAGTAGTGTGGTTGACATGCAAAACCGAGTACGTTTTTCTTGCTCGCCCCATTGGGGTGAGGGCCGGGGAGAGGGGAACAGTGGGTGACAGGCTCAAAGGGTTCCGCTTACCTTCGGTGGAATCGTTCCGTTCACCTCACATGCGAAACCGGGCTCGCTTTTCTCCCTCGCCCCTTTGGGGAGAGGGCCGGGGTGAGGGGAACAGTGGGTGACTGGCTTAAAGGGTTTCAGCCGTAAAAAGCGCGGTTCCGCTGACCTCCGGTGGAATGGTTCCGTTCACCTCATGTGCCGCGCTTCCATGCAGCACCCTCCCCCGTGAACGTGTTAAGGGCGTTCTCCGCCACGCCCTTAACAATCCCGGCTCCCGGCACGAAAACTGCCGCTTCGCGGTGACCCTCCGCTTGTTTCTCCGGGCTTTCCGGGAGCGGGCGCGATGCAGCGTCCCTGCAACGCGCGCCCTCGCCGCGCCTCCCTGCGCGTCGCCCCGGCCCTGCGAAAACGCGTCGGCAGTTTCCAGCCGGACTCCCCACACCTGACCCACTGCGCGGTTTGTAAGTCATTAAAGCGATGCGGTGCCTTTTGAAACACAGTGGCGTGCAGCAGGGGCTTACGGGTCCGCCTGTAAAAGCGGGATCGCTTTTCTCCCTCGCCCCTTCGGGGAGAGATACCGTCTTGCGGTTCAGGCCGCAAGCGGTATCTCAGCGTCGAATATGCGACCCGATTTCACTACGCCATAAGCCAGTTGCAACAGCTTTCTCATTCCCGCGCAGACCTGCTCTTTCCCTGATTTTCCTCGTTCAGCCAGCCGCCCCATCAGGCTCTTCACCACTTCGTTATATCTGCCCGCGACGATGGCAGGCATGTACAACGCGCTACGTAACTCTCCCTGCCCCACCTTCGATATCCGGCTTTTCCCTTTCCACAACCCCGATTCACAGCGCCGTGGATTCAGTCCTGCATACGCCACCAGCGCCTTGCTGCTACTGAACCGGCGCAGGTTTCCCGCATATGCCAGCAGGCTGGCACTCAGCATATCTCCCACGCCCGGAATGCTCTTCAGCAGGGCTTTATCACGCTTCAGATCCGGGTTGTCGTCGATGTGCTGATTGATTTTCTTCTTCGTCTCTTCTATCAGCGCATCCAACTGGGCGATATGTTCAGTCAGGGACGCAAGGATGACCTCTTCAGCCCCTTCCAGCCGGTTTTCCTCCATCTGGCGCATCTCTTCCAGATTTTTCAGATGGCGGACCAGCGCAGTCAGTTGCCGCTCGTACAACGGCGCCGGGAACCAGGCCGATGGCTGATGCAGGGCGCAGTAACGCGCTATCAGCGCAGCATCACTTTTATCCGTCTTATTGCGGGTCAGTTCAGCCTTGCCAAAAGCGCTGATGCGCGCCGGATTTTCGAGGCTTACCCTGCAACCGTTATCAGCCAGCAGAGTGGCAAGTTCAGTGCTGTAGCAACCGGTGGCTTCCATGCAGACATGGCAGTCGCCAAAGCGCTTCAGCCAGGCCAGGAACTCGCGCGCCCCGGAAGAGGTATTCGCGAATTTTTTAGTTTTGTATTTCTGATTAGGAAGCAGAACGGCAACATCAAATTTGAGTTTGGCGATATCCACGCCGACAGGAACAAGATTCATGATGGCACTCCGTAACCTTATGACAATATCGCCGGACCATCCTTATATGTGGGTGCTCAGGGCACAGGATACCGTTCGGTCTTGAGGCGACAGGGAAACAGGTGACCGGGGCATAATCTCTCCCACGGGCTCAGAGGCACCAGGGCCAGGGGATGCTCACCGGTCACCTCCCGATGATCAGTCGGGGATCTTCTCCGGCTGAGCGGAGAAGATCAAGACATAAGGGCCGGGGTGAGGGGAACAGTGGGTGACTGGCCCGAAGGTTCCGCTTACTCCTGGTGGACTGGTTCCGTTCAACTCACATGCTAAACCGGGCACGCCTTTCCCCCTCGCCCCTATGGGGAGAGGGCCGGGGTGAGGGGAACAGTGGGTGACTGGCCCGAAGGTTCCGCTTACTCCTGGTGGACTGGTTCCGTTCAACTCACATGCTAAACCGGGCACGCCTTTCCCCCTCGCCCCTATGGGGAGAGGGCCGGGGTGAGGGGAACAGTGGGTGACTGGCTCAAAGGGTTTCAGCAGTAAAAAGCGCGGTTCCGCTGACCTCCGGTGGCATCGTTCCGTTCACCTCATGTGCCGCACTCCCATGCAGCGCCTTCCCCCGTGAACGTGTTAAGGGCGTTCTCCGCCACGCCCTTAACAATCCCGGCTCCCGGCACGAAAACTGCCGCTTCGCGGTGACCCTCCGCTTATTTCTCCGGGCTTACCGGGACCGGGCGCGATGCAGCGTCCCTGCAACGCGCGCCCTCGCCGCGCCTCCCTGCGCGTCGCCCCGGCCCTGCGAAAACGCGTCGGCAGTTTCCAGCCGGACTCCCCACACCTGACCCACCGCGCGGTTTTTGGCTTTTAGCAGCAAAGGCTTTTTATCTGTAACTCCTGGCATGCAGCGGGGGGTTGCGGTCCGGCTGAAAATCGGTGAGGCGTTGACGACGGGCCGGGACCGCCCGCAGGGACGCGGGCGGAGGGGATAGCCTGCAGGGATGCAGGCTGGTCCCCGACCCGACAGCACGGCGGCATAAGACGAACGGACCGCGCTGCGGCGATTTTCCTCGCCGGGAGCCTGGGTTGCAAGGGAGGCGGCGGCGAGCCTCCCTTGCACGTTCACGGGTGCGGTGGTTGCAGAGAAAAATGAACTTACGGTGAACGGAACCATTCCACGTAGCCTGCATGGGACGAGTCCATGCAACCTGAATAATCCCTTTCGCATCCGTGCGGAATTCTCCCCTCACCCTGGCCCTCTCCCCAGAGGGGCGAGGGGACCGCCCGTGCCCGCGTACAATTTCCCCACACCTGACCCACCGCGCGGTTTTTGGCTTTTAACAGCAAAGACTTTTTATCTGTAACTCCTGGCGTACAGCGGGGGGGTGCGGTCCGGCTGAAAATCGGTGAGGCGTTGACGACGGGCCGGGACCGCCCGCAGGGACGCGGGCGGAGGGGATAGCCTGCAGGGATGCAGGCTGGTCCCCGACCCGACAGCACGGCGGCATAAGACGAACGGACCGCGCTGCGGCGATTTTCCTGGCCGGGAGCCTGGGTTGCAAGGGAGGCGGCGGCGAGCCTCCCTTGCACGTTCACAGGTGCGGTGGTTGCAGAGAAAAATGAACTTACGGTGAACGGAACCATTCCACGTAGCCTGCATGGGACGAGTCCATGCAACCTGAATAATCCCTTTCGCATCCGTGCGGAATTCTCCCCTCACCCTGGCCCTCTCCCCAAAGGGGCGAGGGAATGGACCGTGCCCGTGTACAATTTCCCCCTCACCCTGACCCTCTCCCCAGAGGGGCGAGGGGATGGACCGTGCCCGCATCCCCCCCTCACCCTCTCCCTCAGGGAAAGAGAACCGTCGCTGCTCCTGCGCTCATAAAAAAACCGGCGCACTGGCACCGGTTAATTAATTTCCCACATCTGCACTCAGACGTGCGGCTTCTCGCCATTTTCATCCTGATCGACCGCAAAGCAGGCGACCAGCTGGCCATTATAATCCTTCAGTTGCGGCTGCAACTGAGTACAAGGCCCAAAGCGACGACGGCAGCGGGCGTTGAACGCACAACCCGGCGGTGGGTTGAGCGGGCTTGGCAGCTCACCTGTCAGTTTAATGCGCTCACGACGATCGTCCGGGTTCAGACGAGGGGTCGCAGAAAGCAGCGCCTGAGTGTAGGGATGGCGCGGATTAGAAAAAATCTGCTCTTTGGTGCCCTTCTCAACGCAGCGACCGAGGTACATCACCATCACTTCATCGGCAATATGCTCCACCACCGACAGGTCATGCGAGATAAAGACATACGATAGCCCTAAATCCTGTTGCAGGTCCATCATCAGGTTCAGCACCTGCGCACGTACGGAGACGTCCAGGGCGGAAACCGGTTCATCAGCGATAACCACGTCCGGGTCAAGCATCAGACCACGGGCAATAGCGATACGCTGACGCTGACCACCGGAGAACATATGCGGGTAACGGTCATAATGTTCGGTTTTCAGGCCGACCTTCGCCATCATCTCCAGCGCTTTCTCACGACGCTCGGCTTTACTCAGGGCCGAGTTAATTTGCAGCGGCTCTTCCAGAATCTGTCCCACTTTTTTACGCGGGTTCAGCGAACCGTAGGGGTTCTGAAACACAATCTGGATTTTCTGCCGGCGCAGTTTTTGCGCCTGTGGATCGTGCTTGAGCAGATCCTGGCCCTGATAGTAGAGCTCGCCCCCGGTTGGGGTTTCGATCATCGTCAGCAGGCGACCCAGCGTGGATTTACCGCAGCCCGACTCCCCCACCACCGCCAGCGTTTTACCGCGCTCAAGGGTAAACGATACCCCGTCCAGCGCTTTAACCAGGCGTTCCGGGGCAAACAGCCCCTTCTTCACCGGGTAATGTTTTTTCAGATCAATGGCCTGCAACAGCGGTTGCTGCGTGGTGGCCTCATGCGTACTCATAGGGTCGGCCTCCCGGCATCATCGAGTGGGTAGTGGCATTTAGACTGACGTCCATCCGCCAGCGTATTCAAATCTGGCTCATCAACACGGCATTTGTCGGTGGCATAGGGGCAGCGCGGGTTTAACAGACAGCCGCTCGGACGGTCATACTTGCCGGGCACCACGCCCGGCAGGGAGGCCAGACGGGCTTTGTCCTGCGCAAACTCCGGCAGCGCTCGCAACAGCGCCTGGGTATAAGGGTGACGCGGTGCACGGAAGATATCCGTCGCCGCACCCGTCTCCACCACCTGACCTGCGTACATCACAATGATTTTGTGCGCGGCTTCTGCCACCAGCGCCAGATCGTGCGTAATCAGGATCAGCGCCATGTTCTCTTTCTGCTGCAATTCGAGCAGCAGTTCGATGATCTGCGCCTGGATGGTCACGTCCAGCGCGGTCGTCGGCTCATCGGCAATCAGCAGTTTTGGCTGACAGGCAATCGCCATCGCGATCATTACGCGCTGGCTCATCCCACCGGAAAGCTGGTGCGGATAAACATCCAGACGCGAAGCCGGATCAGGGATACCGACCTGGTTGAGCAGGTCGATGGCGCGCTGACGGCGGGTTTTCTTGTTGCCGCCCTGATGGACCTTAATCGCTTCCATAATCTGAAAACCGACGGTATAGCACGGGTTAAGGCTGGTCATCGGGTCCTGGAAAATCATCGCCACTTCGGCACCCACCAGACTACGGCGCTCTTTTTCCGAAATACGTTTCAGATCCTGACCATTAAACTCCAGTTTCTCCGCCATCACGCGGCCAGGGAAGTCAATCAGACCCATGATTGCCAGTGAGCTTACCGACTTACCGGAACCCGACTCACCCACAATACCGACCACTTCACCCTGATTTACGCTGTAGCTCACACGGTCTACGGCGCGGAATGCGGCCCCTTCGTCACCGAAGTGCACCGACAATTTATCTACATTTAATAACGCCATCTCGAACCTCTTACTGCTTCAGTTTAGGATCGAGCGCATCACGCAGGCCGTCACCCATCAGGTTAAATGCCAGCACCGTCAGCAGGATCGCCAGACCCGGGAAGGTCACGACCCACCAGGCACTCTGTGCGAACTGCAACACGTCGGAGAGCATCGTGCCCCACTCCGGTGTTGGCGGCTGCGCACCCATGCCAAGGAAGCCAAGGGCGGCCATGTCGAGAATGGCGTTCGAGAAGCCGAGCGACGCCTGAACAATCAGCGGCGCAAGGCAGTTAGGAAAAATGTTAACAAACATCTGACGCATCGCACCGGCACCCGCCACGCGGGAAGCGGTAACGTAGTCGCGGTTCACCTCCACCAGCACCGCCGCGCGGGTAAGGCGAACGTAGTGCGGCAGGGCGACAAAGGTGAGCGCCAGCGAGGCGTTAACGATCGACGGACCGAAGATGGCCACCAGCACCAGCGCCAGCAGCAGGCTCGGCAGCGCCAGCATGATGTCCACAACACGCATGATGACGGTATCCACGATACCGCCGAAGTATCCTGCAACCAGTCCGAGAATAATCCCCATCACCAGCGACAGCACAACGACCAGGCAGCCAACCAGCAGCGACAGGCGCGCACCGAACATCAGACGAGACAGCGTATCGCGGCCCACATCATCGGTCCCCAGAATATGCGACCAGGTGCCGCCATCCTGCCAGACCGGCGGAGCCAGCAGCGCATCACGGAACTGTTCCGCCGGGTTATGCGGCGCAATCACGTTAGCAAAAATGGCGATCAGCAGCATAATAACTACATAAGCCAGGCCGACAACCGCGCCCTTGTTACGTTTGAAATAGTGCCAGAACTCCTGCAGCGGCGTCATAGGCACCGGTGCAGTAATAACTTTAGTTTCAGTGGTTTGTGACATGATGGCCCCTTACTTCTTATGCCGAATACGCGGGTTCACCACGCCGTAGAGCAGGTCGACCAACAGGTTGACGACAATAATCATCGTTGCGACCAGCAATACCCCGCCCTGCACCACCGGATAATCACGGCGCTGCAGCGCGTCAATAAGCCAGCGCCCAAGGCCCGGCCACGAGAAGATGGTTTCCGTCAGAATGGCCCCTGCCAGCAACGTACCTACCTGCAGACCGATAACGGTCACGACCGGCAGCATCGCATTACGCAGCGCATGCACGATGATGACACGCATGCGGGTCAGCCCCTTGGCGCGCGCGGTTCGGATGTAATCTTCACCCAGCACTTCCAGCATGGAGGAGCGCGTCATACGCACAATCACCGCCAGGGGAATGGTTCCGAGCACTACGGCAGGCAGAATCATGTGCGCGAGGGCATCAATAAAGTTGCCTTCTTCGCCCCAGATGGCCGTATCAATCAGCATGAAACCGGTCAGCGGGTTACTGTCGTCAAGGAACACCATGTCACTCACGCGCCCGGAGACAGGCGTCAGATTAAGCTGCACCGAGACCAGCATAATCAGCATCATGCCCCACCAGAAGATAGGCATAGAGTAACCGGTCAGCGCGATACTGACGGCGGTATGGTCGAAAATAGAGCCGCGTTTTACCGCAGCCAGTACGCCTACCGGGATACCCACGGCAACGGCGAAGATCATGGCGCAGATACCGAGTTCCATCGTCGCTTTAAAACGCGGTACGAACTCGTCCCACACCGGGAGACGGCTTTTAAGGGAGATGCCTAAATCACCGTGCAACACACCCCACACATAGTTGACGTATTGTTCCCACAGCGGCTTGTTAAGGCCCAGCTCCGCCAGCAGCTGAGCATGACGCTCAGGGGAGAGGCCACGCTCACCCGCCATGATCATCACCGGATCGCCGGGGATCATATGGACAAAGGCAAAGGTGAGAAGGGTGATACCGATAAACGTAGGGATGACGAGCCCTAAACGTCGGAGGATGAACTGCAACATAACCCGGATTCTCTGTAATGACGCACAACCAGGGGCTGTGGTCTGTATTGCTCACAAATGTAAATTCCCTCTCCCAAAGGGAGAGGGGTAGGGTGAGGGGAAGCATACAAAGCCCTCACCCCTGCCCTCTCCCAACAGAAGAGGGAGAAAATACGACTTATTATTCGACTGACACGTTTTCGAAGTGATGTTTGCCCAGCGGATCAACCACATAGCCTTTCACTTCTTTACGCACTGGTTCATACACGGTGGAGTGAGCCACGATCAGCGCCGGCGCCTGGTCATGCATTACTACCTGAGCCTGTTTGTACAGTTCGATGCGTTTGTTGTGGTCGTCGGTCGCACGTGCCGGTTGAATCAGATCTTCAAACGGCTTGTAACACCAGCGAGAGTAGTTGGAGCCATCTTTCGCAGCCGCACAGCTGAACAGGGTGGCGAAGAAGTTATCCGGGTCCCCATTGTCGCCGGTCCAGCCCATCATCACAGCCTGGTGTTCGCCAGCTTTCGCACGCTTGAGGTACTCGCCCCACTCGTAGGTGACGATCTTAGCCTGCACGCCCACTTTCGCCCAGTCAGCCTGAATCATCTCAGCCATACGGCGAGCATTCGGGTTGTAAGGACGCTGTACCGGCATGGCCCACAGCTCAACGGTGAAGCCTTGCTCGTGGCCAGACTCTTTCAGCAGCTGTTTCGCCTTCTCAACGTCGTAGGTGTAATCCTTAACGTCGTCGTTGTAGCCCCACATGGTTGGTGGAATCAGGTTTTTCGCCGCGGTGCCAGCACCCTGGTAAACCGCTTTGATGATAGCTTCTTTGTTCACCGCGTAAGTCAGCGCCTGACGCACTTTCACGTCATCAAACGGTTTTTTCTCGGTGTTAAAGGACATATAGCCGACGTTCAGACCCGCCTGCTCCAGCAGGTTGATGTTTTTGTCCTGCTTCATACGTGCAATGTCAGCCGGGTTCGGGTACGGCATAACCTGGCACTCATTTTTCTGCAGTTTGGCATAACGTACGGAGGCGTCAGGCGTGATGGAGAAGACCAGGCGATCAATCTTCGGCTTGGTGCCCCAGAAGCCTTCAAACGCTTTGTACAGAATACGGGAGTCTTTCTGGTATTGCTGCAGCTGGAACGGACCAGTACCAATCGGGTCGAGGTCCACTTTATCCGGCGTGCCGGCTTTCAGCATGTTGTCAGCATATTCTTTGGAAAGAATGGAGGCGAAGTCCATCGCGAGGTCTGCCAGGAACGGCGCTTCCGGGCGGGTCAGGACGAACTGAACGGTATTGTCGTCCACTTTCTTCACTTCGCTTATCAGATCAGGCAGGCCCATGCCTTCGAAGTACTCATAGCTGCCGCCAGAGATTTTGTGATACGGGTTCTGATCGTTTTTCTGACGATCAAAGGAGAAAACCACGTCATCCGCGTTGAATTCACGCGTCGGTTTGAATGCTTTGTTGTCCTGCCACTTCACGCCTTTACGCAGGTGGAAGGTGTAGGTTTTGCCATCTTCGCTGACTTCCCACTTCTCAGCCAGGCCAGGAATCACCTCGGTAGTACCGGTTTTAAATTCAACCAGACGGTTATAAATCGGCACCGAGCTTGCATCGTAAGTTGTACCAGAGGTGAAAAGCTGTGGGTTAAAGCCTTCAGGGGATCCTTCTGAACAATAAACCAGGGTTTTTGCCTGCACGCTTGCAGCCACGGTCAGCGCCACCAGGCTAAGACCGAGCTTCAGCATCCCTGACTTCTTCAAGGAAATACTCATTATTCTGCTCCAATGTGATATGTGTTGTTACCCTTGCGAAGGGTTATCCGACAGGCCTTTATTTATTTTTTACCTGGACTTATCGGCAGTTATGAGAGATGGGAAATCCTTTCACGAGGTTGACTGAGTTGCAGTGCAGATTCTCCATGAAATGCCCCTCATGCCCTACAATCTGTCAATAGAATGTCAAAACGTCAATACAGGTAACGGGGATTTACATCATTGATGCGAATCAACAAACAAAGTTAAAAAAAACTTCAGGCCACTATTTTCAGCAGGTAAATTTGTGCTACAGGCCACAAAGCAGAATAATGCCCTTAAGAATTTACTCTCTATGGTGTTTATCGTTTGTACAGATAATGAAAAATTTCTGACGAAATGCTGAATATGTGAGCGATAAATACCGCGAACGTTAAAACGCACAGCGTAAAATGCTGCCGCTATCCATAAGCAACGCGAAAAAAGATTTAACTATATATAAAAAAATACAATGGAATATGTCACAAAACAGTGACCTGACAGGGAGAAATAAGGTTAACGTTGGGTTAAAAAATGGGACTTTTTTCGCCCGGCGATGTGAGAAAAGTAACATTCGCCGGGCAAAACCCTTAGCTGAACGCCATTAAGCAATGCCGGTAGTAACCGTAAACGAGCGAGTCTGCTGGGGTGCCAGTTCGATTAATGAGCCATTACGCTGAGCGGCAAGAAACCCCTCCGGGCGGCAGGTCGCCGGCAGCGCAAACGCTGCCACCTGCTGATCGCCGTTATACAGGATCCAGCGGGTAACGTAATTCAGTTCGGCACTTGAGAACCGGGTCATGAACGTCGTGCCATCCGGCGCCGTCATGCGAAATTCCGGCGTTTCAGTAATGTCGTCCAGTTTATCGGCAAAGAAGACGATTTCCGGATCGTAGAACTGCGGCTCGTTCAGCCTGGTCAGGGTCGCTTCTCCCTGTAAAATCCGCTGGTTGAAGGCCAGCCACTGTTCGGTGGGCTTCACGTGTGCCGGCACCGACTCGCGCAGCGTTAAAGCCTCATCCGGGATATTCTGGCTGAAGGTCGCCTCTGGCACATAGGCATAGTTCATATGGCACATGTACTGTAGCGGCATGGCCACTGAAGCCAGGTTGGTCACCGCCATCTCAATATCAAACAATGCGCTCGCTTTACGCAGGACTACCCCGGGCCGGGCCTGGTAATGATGACCAAAACCCATCACATATTCATAGCGCCCGCTAATGCGCAGGCTCTCCTCGTCAATCTCGATCCAGGCCTCGTCCATCGCGGCACAGGCCATCTCGCCGTGCAGGGGGTGGGTATCTTCCGGTGACGGGCAGCCGTTCGCCAGCAAGCCGGAGTGGAAAGCGAAGCAGCCGTAGGTTGCCACCACCTCCGTTGCTGGTTTTGGCTGGCTGAACATGTTGCGCATAGTCAGATCATGGCCGTCAAATTCGGCATCCCAAATCATCTGCCCCATCCAGGGCAGAATGACGAGATGACCACGGCTGTTCTGCACTTTCAGCCCTTCCACACCGCTGGCATAGCGAAAGGCACTCACCCTGAAGTCGCTGTTTTCCAGCAGGATGCGTGGCTGTTCTGTAAACAGTGAACGCCATAAGGGAAGACGCGTTGTCATCATGATTCTCCTTAAGAAGCCGTCGCTTCGGTCACATCATTGCGTACTTTGCTTTCGCGCCAGAAGTAGAGGCCAACGTAGACAAAGCACAGCATGGAAACGAGGAACGAGAGCTGCAGGGAGTGGAACATGTCCGCCACGTAGCCCTGAATTGCCGGGACGACCGCCGCACCGACAATCGCCATCACAATCACGGCGCCTGCCATCTCGGTATGTTCGTTATCCACCGTATTCAGCGTGCCTGCATAAATGGTGGCCCAGCAGGGTCCGAACAGCACACTCACCAGTACAGCCACATAGACGGCGCTGAAGCTTGGTGCCAGCGACACATACGCCAGGAACAGCGCGCCGATGACGGAGTATAAGATCAACACTTTTTCCGGGTTGAAGCGCGTCATCAAAATGTTGGCGATAAATTTGCCAATAAAGAAACAGATGAAGCTGTAGACCATAAAGTTGGAGGCATCACGTTCGTTGATGTCACCCAGCTCCAGGGCAAGGCGAATGGTGAAAGACCAGACAGCAACCTGCATACCGACATAGAGGAACTGCGCCACAATACCGCGACGAAAACGTCCATTGCTCGCCAGATAACGCAGAGTTTCCATTGCTGACGGGCGCTTGTGGTTTGCCGTCTGCGCCACTTTACAGGTCGGGAAGCGGGTCAGCATGAAAAGCACCATCACTACCACCAGTACCATGATCATGTACTTGTAGGGCTCAAGGGTGTTTTCCAGCATCAGTACTTTGAAGTTATGGATCTGCTCCGCATTCATCCCTGCCATCTGTTTTTCCAGGCTTTCCCCTTCCGAAAAGACCAGGTATTTACCAAGCAGGATGCCCGCTACCGCGCCAATCGGGTAAAACGTCTGACTGATGTTCAGGCGCAGCGTGGCGTGTGCCTTCGGGCCAATCATTGAGCTGTAGGTATTGGCTGCAGTTTCCAGAAAACTCAGGCCGATTGCGATGGCAAAAATGGCCGCAAGGAACATGGTATAGGTGGCCATGTGCGAGGCCGGGAAAAAGAGCGTACAGCCGACAATATAAAGTGTCAGGCCGATTAATATCGCCACTTTATAACTGGTTTTTTTAATGACCAGGGAGGCCGGGATCGCAATTAAGAAATAGCCACCATAAAATGCACTCTGTACTAATGCGGAGGCAAAGTTACTGAGTGAAAATACACTTTTAAACTGCGTAATCAGAATATCATTTAAAGCCGCTGCGCATCCCCAGAGCGGGAATAAACAGGATAACAAAATAAACTGGAACAGAGGGGTCTTATTCAGATACCCGTCGGGCATCTGAATGATGTTTTTATCGTTCATAGTGCTACCTTTTACTTTGCAGGGTGGTTGTTATTCGTTTAAGGACAGATATTCATTAAATTGTTCAATACTCGGATAAGAAGACTGGGTGCCTTTTCCAGTGACGCTGAATGCCGCGAACAGGACTGCTTTTTTCATCGCAGCTTCAACATTGCCGCTCTGGACATAATAGTGGGCAAAACAGCCGATGAATGCATCGCCCGCACCACTGGTATCAACAGCGTTAACCCTGAACGCGGGTACATGAACTTCCTTATCACGGGTCATCCAGAGTGCCCCTTTTTCGCCCATGGTAACAATAATATTGTTCAGCCCTTTATCGAGCAGACTACGGGCCGCTGCACGGATATTATCGTAGGTATCCACTGGCATACCGGTAAGTATTTCCAGCTCGGTTTCATTTGGCACGAAGAAATCACACTTGCAGGCATAAGACATATCTAATTCACGCAATGCAGGTGCCGGATTTAATAACACTTCTATGCCATGTTTTTTGCCGAATTCGATCGCGTGGTATACCGTCTCCAGTTGTACTTCAAGTTGCAGGACAATCAGCTGGCATTTTTTTAAGTCCTCCGCAGCTCTGTCGATATCCTCAGGCGAGAGAAATTTATTCGCACCTTTGATAATTAAAATGCTGTTGCTGGAGTTAGCGTTGACAAAAATAGGTGCCACGCCGCTGCTGGTACAGGGTACTTTTTCAACATAGGTGGTATTAATACCCCAGGATTCAAGATTGCGAATGGTGTTATCCGCGAAAATATCGTCCCCGACTTTGGTCAGCATTAACACTTTAGAGTTGAGTTTAGCTGCCGCAACGGCCTGATTCGCCCCTTTACCACCGCACCCGATTTTGAACGCTGGCGCTTCGAGTGTTTCCCCCTCTTTCGGCATCTGATTGGTGTAAGTAATGAGATCAACCATGTTTGAGCCGATAACCGCGATATCCATTTTTACTACCTCTTAGAAACAATCACGCAACAATGATATTAAAATAACATTAGCATGTTACTTCCGTATCATTTGTGATTATGATCGCGATTACAGGATCATTTTTTTGATTAATTACCAGGCAGTATTTATATGTTTAATCGTGGGAAGAATGATTAAAATAATCATAAGAATATGAAATATATAGAATAAAATTAAAGATAAACCTCAGTCATCCTACTTTTAATTAGGCTGGCCGGGCAGTATAGTAGTGCACCAGGGTGATGTTCCTGAAGCCACAAAAATGTTACTAATGGAACATATGCACGACCACAGGCGGGAAAGCGAATGGAAACAAAGCAAAAAGAACGTATCCGGCGTCTGCTGGAGCTGCTGAAGAAGACTGACCGCATCCATCTGAAAGAGGCGGCCCGCATGCTGGAAGTCTCCGTCATGACCATCCGCCGCGACCTCAGTCAGGATGATGAACCATTACCGCTCACCCTGCTCGGTGGATACATTGTGATGGTGAATAAACCCGCCTCGTCTTCCCCTGCACCCGCGCCCGCTCACCGCGCCCATCACCGCGATGATTTACCCGTCGCGATTCTGGCGGCAGGGCTGGTGAGCGAAAATGACCTGGTCTTCTTTGATAATGGCCCCGAAATGCCGCTGGTCATCAGTATGATCCCTGACGACATCACCTTTACCGGGATCTGCTACTCACACCGTGTGTTTGTCGCCCTCAATGAGAAACCTCATGCCACGGCGGTGCTGTGCGGCGGAACCTATCGCGCAAAAAGTGATGCCTTTTACGATACCAATAATCCTTCTGCACTTGATGCGCTTAACCCCCGTAAAGTGTTTATTTCCGCCAGTGGCGTGCATGAGCATTTTGGCGTGAGCTGGTTTAATCCTGAGGATCTGGCGACCAAACGCAAAGCCATGGATCGTGGTTTACGTAAGGTTCTGCTCGCCCGTCATGCCTTGTTTGATGAAGTGGCTCCCGCGAGTATTGGTCCGCTGTCGGCGTTTGATGTGTTGATTAGCGACAGACCGCTGCCGGTAGATTATGCGGCGCATTGCCGTAATGGCTCGGTAAAAGTGATTACGCCGGATTCAGAGGGGGAGTAAGGGATGACGTGCTCAAGCGCAACGTTGAGCACGCTTTTCGCCCTCGCCCCTTTGGGGAGAGGGTCGGAGTGAGGGGACTGTGGGTGACTGGCCCGAAGGGTTCCGTTCATCTCACGTGCTAAACCGGGCACGCTTTTCTCCCTCGCCCCTTTGGGGAGAGGGTCGGAGTGAGGGGAACCGTGGGTGACTGGGCCGAAGGGTTCCGTTCATCTCACGTGCTAAACCGGGCACGCTTTTCTCCCTCGCCCCTTTGGGGAGAGGGTCGGGATGAGGGGAACTGCGGGTGACTCGCTGGAAGGGTTCCGTTCATCTCATATGCTAAACCGGGCTCGCTTTTCTCCCTCGCCCCTTCGGGGAGAGGGTCGGGGTGAGGGGAACCGTGGGTGACTGGCCCGAAGGGTTCCGCTTACCTCTGGTGGAGTCGTTCCGTTCACCTCACATGCTAAACCGGGCTCGCTTTTCTCCCTCGCCCCTTTGGGGAGAGGGCCGGGGTGAGGGGACTGTGGGTGACTGGCCCTAAGGGTTCCGCTTACCCCTGGTGGAACGGTTCCGTTCACCTCACATGCTAAACCGGGCACGCTTTTCCCCCTCGCCCCTTTGGGGAGAGGGCCGGGGTGAGGGGACTGTGGGTGACTGGCCCTAAGGGTTCCGCTTACCTCAGGTGGAATCGTTCCGTTCACCTCATATGCCGCACTCCCATGCAGCACCCTCCCCCGTGAACGTGTTAAGGGCGTTCTCCGCCACGCCCTTAACAATCCCGGCTCCCGGCACGAAAACTGCCGCTTCGCGGTGACCCTCCGCTTATTTCTCCGGGCTTTCCGGGACCGGGCGCGATGCAGCGTCCCTGCAACGCGCGCCCTCGCCGCGCCTCCCTGCGCGTCGCCCCGGCCCTGCGAAAACGCGTCGGCAGTTTCCAGCCGGACTCACCACACCTGACCATTTTCACTGTCTGTAAGTCCTTAAAGCGATGCGGTGTCTGTTGAAACGCAGTGGCGTGCAGCGGGGGGTGCGGCCCTGCGAAAACGCGTCGGCAGTTTCCAGCCGGACTCACCACACCTGACCCACCGCGCGGTTTTTGGCTTTTGACAGCAAAGACTTTTTATCTGTAACTCCCTGGCGTGCAGCGAGGGGGTTGCGGTCCGGCGAAAACGCGTCGGCAGTTTCCAGCCGGACTCCCCACACCTGACCATTTTCACTGTCTGTAAGTCATTAAAGCGATGCGGTGTCTGTTGAAACGCAGTGGCGTGCAGCGGGGGGGGTGCGGTCCGGCTGAAAATCGGTGAGGCGTTGACGACGGGCCGGGACCGCCCGCAGGGACGCGGGCGGAGGGGATAGCCTGCAGGGATGCAGGCTGGTCCCCGACCCGACAGCACGGCGGCATAAGACGAACGGACCGCGCTGCGGCGATTTTCCTCGCCGGGAGCCCGGGTTGCAAGGGAGGCGGCGGCGAGCCTCCCTTGCACGTTCACGGGGGAGGTGGCTTCAGAGAAAAATGAACTTACGGTGAACGGAACCATTCCACGTAGCCTGCATGGGCTGTTCCACTATCCGCAACAGTCTCTCCTTGAGCAATCGTGCGGAATGTTCCCCTCACCCTGACCCTCTTCCTCAGGGAGAGGAATACTTTGTGACCGCGCACAATTCTCCCTCAGCTCGACCCTCTCCCGCAGGGAGAGAAACAATAAACGTAAGGAGAGAACAAGCCGCCGGACCGCCACCAGGCCCCAGAACGCAAAAAGCCTGCTCAAAGAGCAGGCTTTTTTAATTTGGTCGGTGATAGAGGATTCGAACCTCCGACCCCTTCGTCCCGAACGAAGTGCGCTACCAGGCTGCGCCAATCACCGAATGCGGGGCGCATCTTACTGCCCCGCCCCGCGATCGTCAATCACTTAATGTAAAAAAGCCCGCTGACTGGTGAGAAAGCCATCAGACCCTATTTTGCTGTTTCTGAAGGCAAACGACACCAGTTGTTATTCTCATTAATACCGCCATCTGGCGAGGTATATCCGAGACAACCCATAATGGTATCGTACAGCTCAACATGCCGACGCGGCACCTTCATATCCGCTTCCTGTTTCAGGTGCGCGAACATTTTGGCTTTATCCGGGTCTTCAAGATACTTGTCAGACATCCAGACCATCATCGGTACACGGAACTGCTCAGGCGGAGCCATTTTACGCGGCGTACCATGCAAATGCTCCTTCTCGTTGATGGACTCACCGTGATCAGCCGCATAGAAAACAATCGCTTTTTTGTCGCGGACTTTATCAATTACGCTGTCGATAAAGTGGTCAACATAGGTCACGGAGTTATCAAAGGAGTTAATAAGCTCCTCTTTACTGCACTTATCATCAACGCTGACACACTCCGGCTTCCACTGCGCGAAGCTGCGTGGGTAACGCTGAGTGTAATTAAAGTGCGACCCTTTAGTGTGCATAATAATCAAATGCTTGCCGCCGATATTGTTATCAAGCGAGCGCTGCATTTCATTAATCAGCAGCATGTCATCCACGTTTTTGCCACGGTTACGCGGCTCGGCGCCAATCTGTTCGCGGTAGGCAATGTTGTCCGCCATGGTGTTGCTGTAGAACCACATTTCACTTTGCATCGCATACAGATCAGAAGAGAAACCCAGCTGCTTAAGCACGGCAAATATGTTCTGCTCTTTTAACGTGCGTTGAGGGTTGTCATCTGCCCCGCCCTCGCGCACAAACATACACCGCAGTGACAGCTTGGTGGCGGTGTCACAGGAGTAACCGCGGAAAGCGACCAGGTTTTTCTCCTGCGACAGCTTCGGCGTAGTATTACGCGAATAGCCGAGCATCCCCATATGATCCCAGCGCGTTGTCTCGCCAATCACGAACACCACGAAGGTATCATCAAGCCCTTTTGGGGCGACATAGGTGTATTTTTTAGCAGGGTTAATCAACGATTTATAATCTGAAGATTCATCCACCTGCGCCCAGGCGTACAGTCCAAGCGCTGAAAGCCAGTTGGACGGCAGGTATGAGTTTGCAACCACGCCACCATAACTTGGCATATCCACGCCCGATGTCCGCTCCTCGTGCTTTTGTTGCAAATCCAGCAGGCGAATAGGCCCCCAGACCATCAGTGCCGCAACCATGACCAGCGACAGGCTTCTGACCCGTTGACCCGGCGTGCGGAGCTGGCGCAGCAGCGTGTAGCGTGATTTATTGTTCCAGATAGAGAGCAGCGGTAAGACGCTGACGATGACCACCCACGCAATAAGCTGCCATCCCACCACTTCTTTAGACAGATCGATATCGGTCGTCATCACCGATGCGATAATGCCGTAGCCAATAACCACATTCAAAAACGTCATGTAGTAGCTGGCTGCCGCCGAAAAGATCACTACCAGCGACGCCAGTACGCGCCAGATGCGACGCCCAAATAATGAGAGCATCCGTAATAAAAAGAAGGTCACTAAAACAGTGCCAACCAGTTCAACTACTGCAGAGAGTCCTTTCCAGACAGTAAACGCTTGCGCATAACCGTCAAACCGACGGAAAAAAACTGCGCTATTCATAAATAGGCCGATATACAACGCCAGCAGAAAACTAAGCCTCTGCTGAGTCATTGATTTTATATAACTCATGCAAGCAACCCTGGAAAAAGGGGGGAATAACACCGCCGTGCTTACGCTACTTTTGACGTTCGCAGACAGATACAACGCGGGAAGTTAATTGAGGAACTTCTTATGCGTGGCTAAGTAGACCACAAGGGCGGTAAAAAGTGTCTATCGGTAATGCGATCAGGTCATTTATTTACAAAAATATATGACCGACAGCAGATTATTCGCCATTTAAATCTTTAACAGCATCTCCTCGCTGACTTTTCTTCTCTTCATCGCTTCCCACGGGGCGGTTGCTTGCAGCGAAAATAGTGTCCAAAGCAAGTGCCTGACGCCGCGGCAGGCATAAAAAAGCCGCCAGCAGGAGCGGCGGCTTTTTTGCGGTTCAGCGATTATGCATGTGCATGTTTGTAGACGGTGCGCTGCGGCTGACGAATGGTGGTAGAAAGCGCCAGCGAGAGGATCAGCAGGATGAATATCACGCAGAAGGTCACATAAAAGCCACCGAACAGGGAAGCGATAATGGAGCCGCAAATACTGCCAATCCCGAAGCCCAGATAGATCACGCCATAGTTTTTCGCCAGATTGTTCAGGCCGAAAAATTCGCTGACCAGGGACGGGAACACGGTGATGGTGCCGCCAAAATTAAAGGCTACACAGGCAATCGCGGCAAAAAAGGTTGCAGCATTAAGTGGTGCGAAGAGCAGCGCTGCCATCCCGACCAGGGAAATGACCTGCCCGATAGTGATAACGCGGATACGCGCGATTTTGTCAGACAGGATACCCAGCACCAGACGCCCCGTCAGGTTAGCAATAGAGATCACGGTAACCGCGTTCGCCGCCGTTGCCGCATCAAGACGGACCATGCCCTGCGCGATATCTTTCGCCACGCCAATCACGTAAAGGCCACTCATACAGGCGGTCAGGAACATCACCGCCAGCATCCAGTACTGCGGTTTACGCATGGATTGCGCCAGGGTGAAGTCGTTTTCTACGACACCGTTGACCGACCCCACTTTCTGCTGGGGTGCATCGGTCATCAGCGTTGCGCCGAAAACAATCATGACCAGTACCATCATGCCCCAGATCATAAAGGTTTTTTCCAGGCCGACGGTTGCCAGCAGGTGGCTGTCGATAAATTTGAACCCCAGACTGCCCAGACCATATGAGCCAATAGAGAAGGCGGAAATCAGGCCCTTACGTTCCGGGAACCACTTCACGCAGTTAGAGAGGGTAAGCAAATAACCTGCGCCATCTGCCAGCCCGACCAGGATGCCCGCGCTCAGCCAGAGCATCATCAGATTACTGGAGTGAGCCGTCAGGAAAAAACCGATGCCCAGTAACACGCCGGAAGCCATCGTCACGCGTTTAACCCCAAAACGCTCCTGTAATTTACCCGCAACGGAGGATGAAATCGCAAGGCCAAGACTTAACAAGCCAAAGGAAAACGCCACCTGGCTGACCGGCTCGTCGAGCTTCTCCGCCAGCGCGCTATTGAACAGGCTCCAGGTGTAAACCGATCCCAATGCAAATTGCGTAATGATGGTGCCGACAAGGGTTAGCCAGCGAGTACGGTGAGAAGAAGGTGTTTTCATGGCAGTTGTCCTGCAGAAGAAAGTAAAGGAATTCACTGCCAACAACGATAACGAAGCGCACGCCATGCCAGGGCTAAAAAGGCATGAAATGCGGCGGAGAAGGAATGAAATGCATCTGAGAGGGAATGAATGGCACGACGAATTATCATTGCCATGAATTTATAATGTAAGTTAGCACGCACTATCAGCCTGAGGGGCGGCAGCATTGTTTAATATTTGTAAAACTGCGCGCTAAAGGATTAAAAGCGTGCGCTGACGCCCATGCTGTAAAGGTAATTTTGCCCGAGCATCCAGTTTTCTGATTGAGACATCGAGGCATAAGCCGCCAGATGCTGATTAAGCAGCATATCTGCCCCTAATGTAACATCCATCCAGTTACCATACTGGTTGGCGGCGGAGAGACGATTCAGGCCGGACTGAATTTTCCAGACATTTTCCCCAAACTGCTGGTTATAGCTGATTTGTGCCCAGGGACGTAGATCGCCAATTTGCGTATCGACACGCCACCCCAGAGAGCTGACGCTGGCATGCCAGAGCGGATCGCTGTAGTGGTTATTCACTACGCTGTCGCCAAACTCATTGTACGTTGAGGTAGCAGAACCGTCGTAATGCCAGGTCGCGACCGGTCCTGTGACCACCCCTTTCATCAGAGGAATATTCCAGCCCACGCTCAGGGTGCTGGTCGCATCCATAGGGGTGCTGTCCGGTAAATTGAACGTCATACCGGGGCTGTTTTGGGAGGAGCGAATTCGCTCTTCGAGGATATCGTCGTAACGTGGCTGGTGATCGCTGTCCCAGGTATAACGTTCCGCCATATTATTGTGCAGGTCAGGGGCGATATATTCTTGCTGCCAGGCAAATACCGAATGGCTAAAAAGCAGGCAAGCAGGTGCCACTGCCAGGAAACGGCCACTGTACTTTCTTTTCATTAACGCGACTCCAGAAGAGAGCCGAATTCGGCATAGTTGTTATCGTTTTATGAATAGTGTGGACGGGTAAAATCCCTTAATTAACTATTGTCTTTTTAACAGGTACGTCAAGGTTCACACTCATATTAGTTTGATCAAAATCAGCAACGGAGAAGGATATGCAACGCTGCGGCTGGGTAACTCAGGATCCCCTTTATCTCGCTTACCACGACACCGAGTGGGGGGTGCCACAACGGGACGGGCAAAAACTCTTTGAGATGATCTGCCTGGAAGGGCAGCAGGCGGGATTATCATGGATAACGGTGCTCAAAAAACGTGAAAACTACCGCAAATGCTTCTATCAGTTTGACCCGCACCGTGTTGCGGCAATGGGAGCTGATGATGTGGAACGGCTGATGCTGGACGCGGGGATCATCCGCCATCGCGGAAAAATCGAGGCCATCATAGGTAACGCACGCGCCTACCTTACGATGGAGCAAAACGGTGAGCCTTTTCGCGAATTTGTCTGGTCATTTGTTAACAATGAGCCTCAATTGACCACCGCCACCTCGCTCAGTGAATTACCGACCTCCACCTCAATGTCGGATGCTCTCTCCAAAGCGTTAAAAAAACGCGGCTTTAAGTTTGTCGGCACCACTATTTGTTACTCCTTTATGCAGGCCTGCGGTCTGGTGAACGACCATATTGCAGGCTGTATCTGCCACCCCGGAGGAAAGCATGATCCGCAAATGGCAAAATAGCGATCTCACCCCTCTTCTCACGCTGTGGCTGGAGAGCACCACCTTTGCACATCCTTTTATTGCCGAAACGTACTGGCTGGATAGCGTAAAGCTGGTACGCGAGGTCTATCTGCCGGGCGCGCAGACGTGGGTCTGGGAGGAGGATAGCAGGCCTGAAGGGTTTATCAGCATCATGGAGACGCAGTTTGTCGGTGCGCTTTTCGTCCGACCGTCGGCGCTCAGGCGCGGCATTGGAAAAGCGCTGCTTGAACATGTCAAACAGCGCTTTAGTGCCTTAAGCCTTGAGGTCTATCAGAAAAACGAAAGGGCGGTGAATTTCTATCATGCCCAGGGCTTTCGCATAGAAGACAGCGCCTGGCAGGATGATACCCAGTCCCCGACGTGGATCATGAACTGGCAGGCGGATCAAACGCCGTCAGCGTAAGCACAGGCCCGGTGTACTTCTCTAACCAGGCCAGGGCTGTATTTCCCGCGCAGCCATTCCCCAGCTTCGAGCTGGGGAGATCTTTCGTCAGTACGTTAACCGCACCGTTTTTACAAATTCCACCTTCGGCACGATCAAGGTCTGGCCATGCCCCCTGGTGAATACAGATAACACCAGGTTTAATGCCTTCACTTACCACCGCCCCCGCCAGCACCTGCCCACGCCGGTTCCAGACACGCACCAGATCGCCATCGGCAATTCCGCGCGCCTTCGCATCGCTGGGGTGTAACGTCACCGGCTCACGCCCCGCCACGGCATACTGCTCACGCAAAGAGGAGTAGTTCAGCTGGCTGTGCAGGCGGTGTGCCGGGTGGGCCGAGAGCACCTGGAGTTGTCCATCCTCGGCGTTGCCATGCCACTCATCTGGCTCAAGCCACATCGGATGTGGCGGGCAGTCAGCGTAGCCAAACCCGGCGATGCGCGCGGAGTAAATTTCAATTTTCCCACTGTCGGTTTTCAGTGGATGTGCCTGCGGGTCGCGGCGGAAATCAGCAAAACGGACAAAGGTCGCGTTCTGCGCGTTCTCAGGCATTTCAATAATGGCATTGTCTTCCCAGAACTGCGCAAAGGGTGGCAAGGTCACGCCCTGCGCCGCGCCGCGCTGCTCCGCTATCTTGTAGAAGGTTTCAAGCCACTGCAGATCCGTTTTCCCTTCGGTGAAGCGTTCGCGTCCGCCCGGCTCCCACAGTTCGCTGAGAGAAGCAAAGACCTCAAAGTCATCACGCGCTTCCCCCTGGGGGGCAACCACCCGTTTCATTGGCACCATGTGCTGGTTGCTGTAATCCCCGGTCATGGTCATATCGTTGCGTTCAAACGAGGTGGTGGCAGGCAACACGATGTCGGCATGTTTCGCCGCCGCCGTCCAGAAGCATTCGGAAATTACAATCAGCTCCGGCTTCTGCCAGGCACGGATCAGACGGTTGGTATCCTGATGATGGGTAAAGTTGGCGCCACCCGCCCACCAGATAAATTTAATATCCGGGAAATGTCGATCCATTCCGTTGTGCTGATAAAAAGCACCGGGCTTTTCCAGCGCTTCAATGATGCGCGCCACCGGGATTTTTTCGACCGCCTCAATGCCCCCTTTCACTGCCCCTTGCATAGAGGCCAGCACCGCCGCGCGCCGCGTGGGGTTGCCGCCATTGGCAAAGTGATAAGAAAGCCCAAACCCGGTTCCTGGCAGGCCAATCTGCCCCAGCATGGCGGCGAGCGTCACCAGCATCCAGTGTTTTTGCTCACCGAACTGCTGACGCTGCATGCCCCAGCCGGACATCAACATCGTCTTGTTTTCGTGGAAAAGTTTTGCCAGTTCGCGGATTTTCGCCGCTGAAATGCCGCAAATATCGGCCGCCCATTCGGCTGTTTTAGCAACCCCATCACTTCTGCCGGTCAGGTACTGCGCAAAGAGGGGGTAACCTTCAGTACAGCGATGCAGGAAGTCATCATCCTGCCAGCCGTTTTCCACCAGCGTATGGGCAATGCCCAGCATCATCGCAACGTCAGTACCCATATGCGGAGCCAGCCATTCAACGCTGTCGCCAAGAAAGTCGACGGTTTCCGATCGCATGGGATCAATGCAGATCAGCCGCTTACCGCTTTTACGCAGTGCTTCAAAATAGGGAATACCCTGCTCGTCGCTGGCGTTCCAGGCAATTTTCAGGGTGTTGAGCGGGTTGGCGCTCCAGAGCACGACCACCTCGGCGTGTTCCAGCACCAGGGGCCAGCTGGTCTGCTGCTGATAAACCTCATTTCCCCCGACCACGTAAGGCATGATCGCCTGCGCCGCCCCGGTGGAGTAATCCCCCAGATGGCCGGTGTAACCTCCTGCAAGGCTCATATAACGCTGCAGTAACGTAGCGGCTTTGTGCAACACGCCATTGGATCGCCAGCCGTAAGAACCGGCAAAAATCGACGCCGGGCCATGCTGCTCGCGGATGCGTTTATGCTGCTGATGAATCAGCCTGAGCGCGTCGTCCCAGGAGACACGGACAAACTCATCTTCCCCACGAATACCCTGCGGGCTCGCCGGGGAGGCCAGAAAACCTTTACGCACCATCGGGAAACGCACGCGGGTTTTGCTGTGAACCTGGTCACGCACCGCAGTTTGTAGTGAATTTGGATGGTCAGTCGGTAATGCGCCGCGTGAGGAAAATACCGTTTCGCCGTCAGTGTCGACCAGCATTGGCCCCCAGTGGGCAGCCGTCAGAATTGTTTGAACTACAGAGTTTGCCAAAGCGCGCTCCTGGTGCATGCAGGTGATGACCGCGTATATGCCGCAGTCTTATGAAGGATGAAAGTCGTGCTCTATCATCCACAGGCACGGGCAATTGGCAAAGAATTAAACGTCATGACGGTAACGCACATGGCGATAAGCGGGATTTCCTCCTTGCCTGCACCAATTTTCGCGCTATGGTGTGGTCACATTCTTCAGGCGAGGGAAGCATTCATGGCAAAAACGACGCGCCCGACCATCAGCGATGTCGCAAAAGCGGCGAAAACGGGCAAAACCAGTATTTCACGCTATCTGAACGGCGAAAAACACCTGCTGTCAGAGGCGCTGCTGGCGCGTATTGAAGCCGCGATTGCTGAACTCGACTATCGTCCAAGCCTGATGGCCCGCGGGCTAAAGCATGGGCGCACCCGCCTGATTGGTTTAATCATCGCCGACATCACGAATCCGTACTCAGTGCACGTACTGAGCGGCATCGAAGCCGCCTGTCGTGAAATGGGCTTCACGCCGCTGGTCTGTAATACCAACAATGAAATCAACCAGGAGCTGCACTACCTCGATTTGCTGCGAAGCTACCAGGTGGAAGGCATTGTGGTCAACGCCGTTGGCATGCGTGAAGAGGGGCTGAACCGCCTGCAACAATCCTCCCTGCCGATGGTGCTGATTGACCGTAAAATCCCCGATTTCGCCTGTGATGTGGTCGGACTGGATAACACCCAGGCGGCCACCACCGCCACCGAGCACCTGGTTGAACAGGGTTTTGAGGCGCTGCTGTTTCTGAGCGAGCCGCTGGGCACCGTCAATACCCGTCGCGAGCGGTTGTCTGCCTTTCGCGCTACGCTTGCCCGCTACCCCGGTGTGGTGGCCGAAAACGCCGAAGTGCCGCTACACGAAGCAGAACAGATGGATAACACCCTGCGCCAGTTTCACACCCGCTATCGCGGGATGCGCAAAGCGGTTATCTCTGCCAATGGTGCACTGACTCTGCAGGTCGCCCGTTCACTGAAACGTATTGGCCTGCACTGGGGCAGTGACATCGGTCTGCTTGGGTTCGATGAGCTGGAGTGGGCGGAGCTGGCAGGTGTTGGGATCACCACCTTAAAGCAGCCGACCTGGCAGATTGGCTATGCCGCCGTTGAACAGGTCGTGCAACGTATTGAGGGTAAAAGCGATACCGTGCGTGAGCGGGTATTTTCAGGCGAACTCATCGTCCGTGGCTCCACGGCACGATAATTAACCTTCGTGATGACGATCATAAATTCAACATAGTGACCTTTTCTTTGGAACCGGTTCCATCTAGCGTTAAAGGCAGATGCAGTCTTTAACTTTGAGGAAGCCGGAAGATGAAAAGAAAAATCATCGTGGTCACCGCCGCCTACGGCAACGAACAGATTCGCGCGCTCGGTGGGCAGCTTGCTGTTCTGCCGATCATCGCCGAAGCGGGCGCTGACGGCGTGGAAATTCGTCGTGAACTGCTGAGTCCGAAAGAGCTCAGCCACCTGGCCTCACTCTCCTTTGCTATCGAAGCCCATAACCTGCTGGCCTGTTACTCCGCACCCGAGCCATTGTGCCTGCAAGATGGCTCGCTGAACCCACGCCTCCCTGACCTGCTGGAAGAAGCCCGCACCCTGAAGGCGCAGTGGCTGAAAGTCTCGCTGGGCCACTACCAGCAAAAAGCAGCGCTCGAGCAGCTGTGCGACTGGCTGGAAGAGAGCGGTATGGCGCTGGTGGTGGAAAACGATCAGACCGAATGCGGACAGCTTGCCCCGATGCAGCGTTTTAAAGCCGCCTGCAGCGTACTCAAACTCCCGGTCACGCTGACGTTCGACACCGGTAACTGGCTATGGGTCGGCGATTCACCGGAAGAGGCTGCGCGCCAGCTTGCTCCTGCCGTGAGCTATATTCATGTTAAGGCCGCGGTGCCACATCAGGAAAAGTTTCGCGCAGTGGCCCCCGACAAGGCCGATGACCGCTGGCTCGCATTGCTGGATCAGCTGCCGCCCGATGCCCCACGCGGCATTGAGTTTCCGCTCGAAGGAGGCGACCTGACCGCCGTCACCCGCCACTACGTTAACCTGTTGCGTGAGGAGTAACGCCATGCACAACCCGCTTGATGTCATTACCATTGGCGAAGCCATGGCCATGTTCGTTGCCACCGACACCGGCGACCTGGCCGATGCCGAACACTTTGTGAAGCGCGTGGCGGGCGCAGAGCTGAATGTCGCTACCGGGCTGGCCCGCCTGGGCATGAACGTGAGCTGGGTAAGCCGCGTGGGTGATGACAGCTTTGGTCGTTTCGTCCTGAATTCGTTGAAAAAAGAGAAGATTGATGCCAGCGGCGTCACCGTGGATTGCCGCTTCGCAACCGGCTATCAGCTGAAATCGAAAGCCGAAAATGGAACCGATCCCATCGTGGAGTATTTCCGCAAAGGGTCTGCTGCAAGTCATCTCTCCACCGACGATTTTGATGCTGCCGTCTTCCTGCGGGCGCGTCATTTGCATCTGAGTGGCGTGGCGGCGGCACTCTCTTCCACCTCTTATGTCCTGCTGGAACATGCGGCAGCAACCATGAAAGCGCAGGGCAAAACGATTTCCTTTGATCCGAATCTGCGTCCGGTGCTGTGGAAAAGTGAAGCCGAGATGGTGGAGAAATTAAATCGCCTCGCCTTCCAGGCCGACTGGGTGCTGCCAGGGCTGAAAGAGGGGGTCATCCTCACCGGACAGCAAACGCCGGAGGGTATTGCTGATTTCTATCTTGAACGCGGCGTAAAAGCGGTGGTGATAAAAACCGGTCCGGACGGCGCCTGGTATAAAACCGCCAGCGGTGAACAGGGAGTGGTCGCACCGGTGAAGGTGGACAACGTGGTGGACACCGTAGGCGCGGGAGATGGGTTTGCCGTTGGCGTCATCAGCGCGCTGCTTGAAGGCAAAACGCTGCATCAGGCCGTAGAGCGCGGTAACAAAATTGGCGCTCTGGCCATCCAGGTACTGGGTGACAGCGAAGGGCTGCCCACGCGGGAACAACTGGGGGAATGACGCGTTTACACCCTCACCCTAACCCTCTCCCTCAAGGGAGAGGGAATGTTTTCCCCCTCGCCCCTCTGGGGAGAGGGCCGGGGTGAGGGGGACACCTACTCACCAAAAAACACTGCCACCCGACCCTACATCCGGCGGCACAAACCTCAACCATAGAGGCTCTCTTATGAAAAGCTCGACAAATGCAGCAAAACGCTGGCTTTACATTATGCCGATTGTTTTCATCACCTACAGTCTGGCCTACCTTGATCGCGCAAACTTCAGTTTCGCTTCCGCTGCCGGTATTAACGACGACCTGGGGATCACGAAAGGGGTCTCCTCGCTGTTAGGCGCCCTGTTCTTCCTCGGCTATTTCTTCTTCCAGATCCCCGGCGCGATTTATGCAGAGCGTCGCAGCGTCCGTAAGCTTATCTTCGTCTGCCTGATCCTCTGGGGAGGGTGCGCCTCTCTCACCGGGATGGTTAACAATATTCCTATGCTTGCCGCCATTCGTTTTATTCTTGGGGTGGTGGAAGCGGCGGTCATGCCAGCAATGCTGATTTACATCAGCAGCTGGTTTACCAAATCGGAACGCTCACGTGCCAACACCTTCCTGATCCTGGGTAACCCGGTCACCGTACTGTGGATGTCGGTGGTTTCCGGCTATCTGATTCAGGCGCTTGGCTGGCGTGAAATGTTCATTATCGAGGGGGTTCCGGCCATCATCTGGGCCTTCGCCTGGTGGATGCTGGTTCGTGATAAACCGGCGCAGGTAGGCTGGTTATCTGCCGATGAAAAGTCTGCGCTGCAGGCACAACTGGATCAGGAACAACAGGGTATTAAAGCAGTACGTAACTACGGTGAAGCCTTCCGCTCCCGTAACGTTATCCTGCTGTGTATGCAGTATTTTGCCTGGAGTATTGGTGTATACGGCTTCGTACTGTGGCTGCCGTCCATTCTGCGCAACGGTGGAACGAATCTCGGTATGGTGGAAGTGGGCTGGCTCTCCTCCGTCCCCTATCTGGCCGCGACCATTGCCATGATCCTTGCCTCATGGGCTTCTGACAAACTGCAAAACCGTAAGCTGTTTGTCTGGCCACTGTTGCTGATTGGCGGGCTGGCCTTTATCGGCTCCTGGGCCGTGGGCGCTGACCACTTCTGGGTTTCCTATACCCTGCTGGTGGTGGCAGGTGCTGCAATGTACGCCCCCTACGGCCCCTTCTTTGCCATCATCCCCGAGATGCTGCCGCGTAACGTGGCGGGCGGCGCAATGGCACTCATCAATAGTATGGGGGCGCTCGGTTCGTTCTTTGGCTCCTGGTTTGTCGGCTACCTCAATGGCGCCACCGGTAGCCCGTCTGCGTCGTACATTTTTATGGGGGTGGCGCTTTTTGCCTCTGTATGGCTTACTTTAATTGTTAAGCCCACTTCAGTTAGCGATAAAACGATTTCAACGGGCGCACGACACGCCTGAATCATCACGAGGGAGAATTCATGAAGCCGTCCATTATCCTGTACAAAGCATTGCCTGAAGATTTACAACGCCGTCTGGAAGAACATTTCACCCTCACGCAGGTACCGAACCTGCGTCCTGAAACCGTGGAACAGTACGCCGATGCGTTTGCGAATGCCGAGGGTTTGCTGGGTTCCAGTGAGAAGGTGGGAAGTGCGCTGCTGGAGAAGATGCCGAAGCTGCGTGCCGCCTCCACTATCTCTGTTGGCTATGACGCCTTCGATATGGACGCGCTGAATGCGAAAAAGATTGTGTTAATGCATACCCCGACCGTGCTGACCGAAACCGTGGCCGATACCATTATGGCGCTGGTGCTCAGCTCCGCTCGTCGGGTGGTGGAAGTGGCCGAGCGCGTGAAAAAGGGCGAATGGACCAAAGGCATTGGGCCGGATTGGTTTGGGGTCGATGTGCATCACAAAACGGTCGGTATTGTGGGCATGGGGCGTATTGGTCTGGCGGTGGCCCAGCGCGCCCACCTGGGTTTTGGCATGCCGGTTCTTTATCACGCACGCCGCCAGCATGAAGAGGCGGAAACCCGCTTTCAGGCGCGTTACTGCGATCTTGATACCCTGTTAAAAGAGTCTGATTTTGTGGTGCTGGTTCTGCCTTACACCGAAGAGACACACCACCTGATTAATGCAGAGAAGTTTGCCCTCATGAAATCGTCCGCCATCTTCGTCAACGCCGGGCGTGGTCCGGTGGTCGACGAAAATGCCCTGATCGAGGCACTGAAAGAGGGTGAAATTCATGCCGCCGGGCTGGATGTGTTTGAGAAAGAGCCCTTACCTGCTGACTCTCCGCTGCTCACGCTGCCAAATGTAGTCGCACTGCCGCACATTGGCTCCGCCACGCATGAAACGCGTTACGGTATGGCAGCCTGCGCCGTCGATAATCTCATTGATGCCCTTAGCGGCAACATTGAGAAGAACTGCGTGAATCCTGACGTAGCAAAATAATTACGCAGGCATAAAAAAAGAGGCGACAGGGTCGCCTCTTTTTTATTGTCGCAGCGCTTACTGCGTGGCGCTCACGGTGGCCGTCCATGCCTGGGTGAACGCCTGGTGCTGAGCAGCAAGCGGCCCAATCAGCGTGTTATACTGGCTCGCCTGCTGTGAGGTCGGGAACTGAATACCGTTTGCAACAAAGCTGACCTGCGTACCCTGTTGCGCAATGAAATCACCAACCTGCACAAGCTGCTGCGTGAAGATTTGCGCCGCCGGGATCAGCGGTTGCAGCGCGTTAGCCGGGTTGGTGACCACCTTCGAATATATTTTATCAAAGACAGGTTTGAGATCGTCTGCCTGTTTCAGCGCAGAGTGCGCGGCATCTGCCTGCATTTTTGCATTTTGCAGCTGCTGGCTCAGCACACCCAGAGAGCCATTGGCCTGACGCAGCGGTTCACGCTGAGTGACATAATCCTGCGGCACACGGATCGCGTTAACGCTATCCACAACCGGACGCAAACCTGAATCCATCGCCTGGTTCACCTGTTGGGAGTAACCATACAGGATTGCATAATCGGACACGAACGGACCAAATTGTTTTTTCTGGTCAGCCGTCAGCGCGGGAAGACGTTCGCTGCTGCGCATTGCGCTATTTTGCAGGAAATCGATAAACGCTTTGCGCTGATCGCCTTCTTTATCAAAGCACCCACTCAGTCCAACTACCATCAGTAACGCCGCAAGTGGCGCAAACCAGCGAGAACAGGACGTTCCTGTCGCCATTTTAAACTCCTTTAACCCATATAAAACAAAGACGGCACCCGCGTGCCCAACGCTGACAAGGATAGTCCAGGACGGCCTCAGAGGATACCCTTTTCCTTCTATTCTTATTGACGAAACCACTACAACATCGACGCGCAGAATATAGTCCTGGCTTATGCGACTTTTTGCTAACTATTTACAAAAAAATACGGACTTAACACAGATTGTTCTTAATCAAGTAATTAAGATGCAGCGAAACGTTTGAATATGCATTCTGAAGACATCAAAAGGTCCTTAGCCTGCAATATATCTCTGTTAAGACCCTCCACACGCTGTTTTACCGACTATTCTTACTCATGCTGTATCTCTATCCGCTGTGTGATTTTGAGGAGTTCTCAATGGAGAATAAAGATCCGATGTTTGAGCTGCTAAGCAGTCTGGAACAGATTGTTTTTAAAAAAGATGTAACGCAAGCGGTAACCCTTACCCAGAAGGCGAATACATTCAATGAATTGGAACAACTACGCCGTGGTACTGGGTTGAAGTTAGACGACTTTGCTCGTGCAATGGGAGTGACGGTAACGATGGTCCAGGAATGGGAATCGAAACGCGTACGTCCCTCAGCAACCGAGATGAAACTGATGCGCCTGATCCACTCGAACCCGACGCTCAGTAAGCAGTTGATGGAATAAAAGTAGTACGTCAGGGCCCCCGCGATGCCGGGGGTTTATGTTTTCAGTACCACGCCTCAAAGATAATTTCATCCCCTCGCCATTGCAGACAGTGTGTCAGTCTTAGCCCCTGAAGAAACGACTCATCATGTGAAACCACCATCAACGCCCCCGGAAAGGTCGCCAGCGCGCTTTCAATCGCCAGCGTCGAGGCGAGATCGAGATGGTTAGTCGGCTCATCCAGCAACAATAACTGCACAGCGTCGCGTCGCCAGAGTACGCAGGCCAGCGCGGCCTTCAATCGCTCACCGCCACTTAATGCCGCCAGGGGTAACGTGACTTTATCTGCCCCCAACTGCAACTGCGCCAGGCGCGTGCGCAACGCCCCTTCGGTAAGAGGCGTCTCTTCAGCACCCAGGTTTTCAAGTAAAGAGAGCGACAGATCCAGCCCCGTCAGATGCTGGTCAAGATAAGCCGTGGTCACGGGTACATGGCAGAAGCCTGAGAGGGGCGCTATTTCACCAGTGAGAACCTTCAGTAGCGTCGACTTACCGCAGCCGTTTGGCCCACGCAGCGCCACCCGTACCGGCCCTTCCATCCGCACGCTTAACGGGGCGAGCGGTGTAAACGGCAGAACAACCTCGTCCAGTACCAGCACCTGTTTCCCGTCGGCAACATGGGTGCCCGGCAGGGTAAAGAGCACCGGGGCCGCGTCCTCAACCCGCTCGCGGGCCAGGTTTACCGCAGCGCTGAGGGCATCGTTCTGCTCACGGTGTTGACGACGAACCGTGCCAGTACGCTCCTTTGCAGCACCTTTATATTTCACCCGTTCAAACGAGGCGATGTTCAGATTATCAACATTACGCAAGGTCTGCGCAGAGCGCCGCTGGCTGGCGTCATGCTCTTTTTGCAGACGAAGGCGGGTACGACGACGTTCGGTAGTGGCATGCTCCAGCGCCGCCTGAGCGGCCTGTTGCTCCGCACTGCGCTGGCGCTGATAGTCGGCATAGTTCCCGCCATAGCTGCGCAGCCCTGAAGGGGTAAGCTCAAGAATACGTGGCATCAGAGCCAACAGTTCACGATCGTGCGTGGCCACCAGAGTGCCGCCACGTCTGCGACTGAGCAGGCTACAGAGCCACTCACGTCCCTGGCGGTCGAGATGGTTTGTCGGTTCGTCCAACAGCAGATAATCCGGATCTTGCAGAAAGGCGGCACACAGTAACGCCCGTATTCGCTCGCCGCCGCTGAGCGTCAGGGCGGGGAGCCGGGCAGAGAAAGCGGGTAAGCCCGCCTCGATAAAAGCAGCCTCAAGACGCTCCTGCAGGTCCCAGAATCCGTCCATTTGCTCAAGGTCGCCGGGATGGTAATCGCCCTGCTCAATCCGTTCGCGGGCGGCAAAGAGAGCCTCATAGCCCAGCAGGCCGGCAAGGGTCGTCTCTGGCGTCACCCTCTGCTGCTGCGCAACATAGGCCAGTGAACCACTTCGCTCAATATGCCCATAAGCAGGCTTATCCAGGCCGGCGAGTAGCCGTAGCAGGCAGGTTTTGCCGCTACCGTTACGGCCAACAAGACCACATAGCTCAGCCTCAAGCGTGAGCGTTAACGGACCAAAAAGGGTGTCTCCTGTCGCAAACTGACAGGTAAGTTGGTGCAATATAAATGAGGGGGATTGGGCGCAATGAGCCATAAGCACTCCTGATTGAAATCAATACCTCCCTGCCCGCACTGAGTGCGTTGCAAGGCGTGAAATTCATCAGTCGTGTTTGTTCATTTTTGATGTGCGCTCCAGAATGACGAGGGCTTCGTCGAGGCAAAGGATAGCCGCAGAATGGTCAGGATGACAAGGTTAAATTTTAGACTCTTATTCGAGATCGCTTTGAAGAATGGAGATTCAGATAATAAAAAACCCGCCGGGCGGCAGGTTTTTTTAATTAACGTAACCGTTACTGCAACAGCGAAATATCCGCGACCTGCAGGAACAATTCACGCAGTTTGGCGAGCAGCGTCAGACGATTGAGACGCACCTCTTTCTCTTCCGCGTTAACCATGACGTTTTCGAAGAACTCATCCACTGGCTCACGCAGCGCCGCCAGTTCAATCAGGGCTTCCTGATAGCGACCTTCCGCGAAATAAGGCTGCAGTTTATCGCGCAACACAACGAGGTTGCCCGCCAGTTTGATTTCTGCCGCTTCTTTCAGAACGGAAGCATGCACGATGTCGTTCAGCGTTTCGTCGGATTTCGCCAGAATGTTGGAGACACGCTTGTTGGCTGCCGCCAGCGCAGAGGCCTCTTCCAGGGAGCGGAAATGGGACACTGCTTTCATGCGTGCATCGAAGTCTGCCGGACGGGTCGGACGACGCGCCAGCACCGCCTGAATGGTGTCCACGGTGTAGCCTTCGTCCTGATACCAGGCGCGGAAGCGGCCGAGCATAAAGTCGATAACATCATCCACGACTTTCGCATTGGTCAGCTTGTCGCCGTACAGACGCACCGCCTCTTCGGTCAGCGTTTGCAGATCCAGATTCAGGTTCTTCTCAACGATGATACGCAGCACGCCCAGTGCAGCACGACGCAGCGCAAACGGGTCTTTGTCGCCTTTCGGATGCTGACCGATACCGAAGATACCCGCCAGGGTGTCCATCTTATCGGCAATCGCGACCGCGCAGGCTACCGGATTAGACGGCAGGTCATCACCGGCAAAACGCGGCTGGTACTGTTCGTTCAGCGCGACGGCAACGTCTTCCGCTTCACCGTCATGACGCGCATAGTGCATGCCCATCACGCCCTGGGTGTCGGTGAACTCGAAGACCATGTTGGTCATCAGGTCGCACTTGGACAGCAGCCCCGCGCGGGTGGCGTGGTTAACATCCGCGCCCGTCTGACCGGCAATCCAGCCCGCCAGGGCCTGAATACGGTCAGTTTTGTCACGCAGCGTACCCAGTTGCTGCTGGAACAGCACGGTTTGCAGACGCGGCAGATTATCTTCCAGACGTTTTTTACGGTCAGTATTGAAGAAGAACTCGGCATCCGCCAGACGCGGGCGCACTACCTTTTCGTTACCGGAGATGATCTGCTGCGGATCTTTGGATTCGATATTCGCCACGAAGATAAAGTTTGGCAGCAGCTTGCCCGCGTTGTCATAAACCGGGAAGTACTTCTGATCGCCCTTCATGGTGTAGACCAGCGCTTCAGCAGGCACCGCGAGGAACTTCTCTTCGAATTTCGCCGTCAGCACTACCGGCCATTCCACCAGCGAGGTGACCTCTTCCAGCAGGCTTTCGCTCAGATCAGCATTACCGCCAATCTTACGTGCAGCCGCTTCGGCATCCGCTTTGATGGTCGCTTTACGCGCGTCGTAGTCGGCGATGACTTTACCGCGCTCGAGCAGAATTTGCGGATACTGATCGGCATGGTCGATGGTGAATTCCGGCTCGCCCATAAAGCGGTGCCCGCGAATCACGCGATCGGACTGAATGCCCAGAATGGTTGCCGGAATGAGTTTGTCGCCCAGCAGCAGGGTCACGGTATGCACCGGACGCACGAAGTGGACGTCGCTTGCACCCCAGCGCATCAGTTTCGGGATCGGCAGTTTCGCCAGAGAGGTGGCAACCATGTTCGGCAGCAGCGCTTCTGCGCTTTCGCCTTTGACATGAGCGCGATACAGCAGCCATTCACCTTTATCGGTGGTCAGACGCTCGGCCTGGTCAACGGTGATACCGCAACCGCGTGCCCAGCCCTCTGCCGCTTTGCTCGGTTTACCCTCAGCATCGAACGCCGCAGAAACTGCCGGGCCGCGTTTTTCGACTTCGCGATCCGGCTGGGATGCCGCCAGGTTCGCCACTTTCAGCGCCAGACGGCGCGGTGCCGCAAACCACTCGACGTTACCATGCACAAGGCCTGCGTTATCAAGCTCGGCCGTCACGTTCGCAGCAAAGGACTCCGCCAGGCTGCGCAGGGCTTTTGGTGGCAGCTCTTCGGTGCCGATTTCCACCAGGAAAGTATTCTCAGACATGGCCGCCTCTTATTTATTCTTGTTGCACATCGGGAAGCCGAGGGCTTCACGGGAAGCATAATAAGCTTCAGCTACCGCTTTGGTCAGGGTGCGAATGCGCAGGATGTAGCGCTGACGCTCGGTAACGGAGATGGCTTTACGCGCATCCAGCAGGTTGAAGCTATGTGCGGCTTTCAGAATACGCTCGTAGGCAGGCAGCGGCAGCGGATTTTCCAGCGCCAGCAGCTGCTGGGCTTCTTTCTCGTACTGTTCAAAGCAGGAGAACAGGAAGTCCACATCAGCGTATTCGAAGTTGTAGGTGGACTGCTCCACTTCGTTCTGATGAAACACGTCGCCGTAGGTGGTTTTACCCAGCGGGCCGTCGCTCCAGACCAGGTCATAAACGCTGTCTACGCCCTGAATGTACATCGCCAGACGTTCCAGACCGTAGGTGATTTCACCGGTAACGGGTTTACACTCCAGGCCACCAACCTGCTGGAAGTAAGTGAACTGCGTCACTTCCATGCCGTTCAGCCACACTTCCCAGCCCAGTCCCCAGGCACCCAGCGTCGGGTTTTCCCAGTTATCTTCCACGAAGCGAATATCGTGAATGGTCGGGTCCATACCCAGCTCTTTCAGCGACCCCAGGTACAGCTCCTGGATGTTATCCGGTGATGGTTTGATGACCACCTGGAACTGATAGTAGTGCTGTAAACGGTTCGGGTTTTCGCCGTAGCGGCCATCGGTCGGGCGTCGAGAAGGCTGCACGTAGGCGGTCGCCATCGGCTCCGGCCCTAACGCGCGCAGACAGGTCATGGGATGAGAGGTGCCGGCGCCAACTTCCATGTCCAGTGGTTGAACAATGGTGCAGCCCTGGCGAGCCCAGTAATCCTGTAAGGTCAGGATCAGGCCCTGAAAGGTCCTGGTATCAAACTTTTGCATATTATTTCGTGCTGGATACGTGTGGATTTAAGGAAGGGCTCAGTATACCCGCTGAGTGCAAGATATACAGTATGAAACAGGTTTGTTTAGGGAAAATTGAAAAACTAGCGCATAGAAAGGTGCAAAAACTGCCCTTCTGCATCGAAAGCGCAGACAAAGCGCTCCTTCAGAGGGGTAAACCCGCGCATTTCATAGCTACTCTGGAACTGTTCAAACCCGATAACGGCGATTTTTTGCCTGTCGGTGTTGTAGCGGTAGGCCGCACTATTCCTGCACTGTTGCTCCATTGCCAGCGAATGTGACGGGCTGACTTTGGTTTTTTGCGCCTTTTGTTCAGGTGCGGTCTGCTGAGCGCTGCATCCGGCGATAAGTAATGTCAGCGCTGTTGCTATCTCTTTCATCATCATTTTCTTACCGTCAGCCGGGCATGCTGTTATTTTTATCAGGAACACCTTCGAACCCTAAATCTTGCAAACCCAGCCGCCGGGTAACAAGCGCAGGCGGGAAAACTCAGAATTATCCAGTGAGAAAGTGGAATAAATCGTTAGTCTGAGGGTATTTGACGGGAAAATTGAGGAACTGATGTCGCCGAAAATTAACTGGATTGAAAATCTGCGAGGGATCGCCTGTTTGATGGTTGTGATGATCCATACCACAAGCTGGTATATCACCAATGCGGCAAGCGTCAGCACCTTCGACTGGGGAGTCGCCAATCTCCTGAACTCCGCGTCACGTGTCAGCGTGCCGCTCTTTTTTATGATTTCAGGCTATCTTTTCTTCGGCGAGCGCAGCGCGCAACCGCGTCATTTTTTACGCATCGGCCTCTGTTTACTGTTCTACAGTACCCTCGCCTTTGCGTATATTTTCTTTTTCACTTCGATTAACAGCGATTTAGCGCTGAAAAACCTGCTGCAAAAGCCGGTGTTCTACCACCTTTGGTTCTTCTTCGCGATTATCGTCATCTACCTGGTATCACCGTTAATTCAGGTAAAAACCGTCAGCGGAAAAATGCTGCTGGCGCTCATGGTGGTGATTGGCGTCATCGCAAATCCGAATACGGTGGCACAAAAAATGGGGGGCTTCGAGTGGCTCCCGATCAATCTCTATATCAATGGCGATACTTTTTACTATGTGGTGTATGGCCTGCTGGGTCGCGCCCTGGGGATGATGGACACCCACAAAAAACCACTCAGCGCGGTAAGCGCCGTTGTCTTCGTGCTGGCGGTCTGGGCCATCTCGCATGGCACACTGAACGAACTGAAATGGCGCGGTAACTTCGCCGATACCTGGTATCTGTACTGCGGCCCGTTGGTCTTCATTTGTGCTATAACGCTGTTAACACTGGTGAAAAACACTCTTAACACCCGGGTTTTACCTGGGCTGCGCATGATTTCGCAACACTCACTGGGGATCTACGGTTTTCACGCCCTGATTATCCATGCGCTGCGTACGCGTGGCGTGGAAATCCAGCGCTGGCCGGTACTCGATATTATCTGGATATTTAGTATCACGCTGGTGGTGAGTCTGGGGCTGTCGATGCTGTTACAGCGTGTTGATACGCGGCGTTATATTAGTTGAGAGAAGACACCCGGCCGCGGCATCCTCAACCAATGGGCTGAGGGATCCGCATAAAAATGCGAGTACGGGCAATCCCTCCGCCCGCTTCCCTGCGGGCGGCCCCGGTCAGCCGCCAACGTCTCATCGGTTTTCAGCCAGACCCTGTCATCGCTGTAACTGTTTTATTCCCATTGCGCGGTGTTATCGCTGTAAAACGTAATATTACCGCGGATTCCTCAGCCCAATGGGCGAGGGAACCTGGATTCAGGACATTAACGGTAAAAGCTGCTGATAAATGCGGCGGAAGGTTTCGCGACGCGGCTGGTAAGAAGCGTGGCGGGCTGCATCCGGGATATGTTGTTGCTCAATAGTCAGTTGCGGTAAAAGACGGGCAGGCGGCACGTCAGGATGAAGCGCAATTTGCGCCAGCCGGGCAGCCCCAAGCGCCGGCCCGACATCCCCGCCCGTGCGGTAGTCCAGTTGCTGACCGCTGATATCCGCGAGCATCTGCCGCCAGTAGCCGCTACGTGCCCCACCGCCTATCAACGTCACACGCTGTGGCGTCACTCCACAGGCGTGTACTACGTCCATGCCATCCGCCAGCGCATAACCCACGCCTTCCAGCACCGACTTTGCCAGCTCATTCGGCCCATGCTGATGGGTCAGACCAAAAAAGACGCCTTTGGCTTGCGGATTATTATGTGGTGTACGCTCACCGGACAAATAAGGCAAAAACCAGAGATCGCCCGCTCGCTCGTCCGCGTGTTCCGCCGCCGCAATAAACGCCTGCACCGAAGGCTGACCGGTCAGTTTTGCCGCCCAGTCCAGGCAAGAGGCAGCACTTAACATGACAGACATCAAATGCCAGCGCCCAGGCAGCGCGTGGCAGAAGCTATGTACGGCGCTTTCGGGCTTGCTGAGGAATCCTTCACTTACCGCAAAATAAACGCCTGAGGTGCCGAGCGACAGCATTGCCTGCCCCGCATCCGCCATGCCGACACCCACGGCGCCGGCGGCGTTATCACCTCCACCCGCGACAACAGGAACAGGCGACATCCCCCACCGTTCGGCAATATCAGGTAACAGGGTGCCCGTCACATCGCACCCCTCGAACAGCGCAGGCATGTGGTCGCGGGTAAGCCCGCAGGCGGCGAGCATCTCATCGCTCCAGTCGCGTTTTGCCACATCCAGCCACATGGTTCCGGCGGCATCAGACATGTCGCTGGCGTAGGTCCCGGTCATTTGCAGCCGCAGGTAATCCTTCGGCAGGAGGACTTTTGCCACCCGTGCAAACCGTTCGGGCTCGTGGCGCTTCACCCAGAGCAGCTTCGGTGCGGTGAAGCCCGGCATCATCAGGTTACCGGTAATGGCGCGGGAATTTTCCACCGCAGATTCCAGCAACCTGCACTCTTCTGCACAGCGTCCGTCATTCCACAAAATAGCCGGGCGCAGTACCTGATCGTCTTTATCCAGTAGTGTCGCACCGTGCATCTGCCCGGCCAGGCCAATAGCCTTTACCTGCTGCAAAGTGTGCTGTTCGCTTAAGCCGCGGATGGCGCGGTCCGTCGCCTGCCACCAGTGACCGGGATCCTGCTCAGACCAGAGCGGGTGCGGACGCGACACCGTGAGCTTTTCCGTTTGCGACCCCAGGACGGTGCCCTGCTCATCGAGCAAAATCGCCTTCACCCCGGATGTGCCAAGATCGATCCCGATATACATAGCGGTAACTCCTTTGAAAACCATGCCCGATCGCTGACCGGGCCGTTGAGTGCCTCAGGCGATTATTTGTCGAACAGGTAATGATTAACCAGATTCTCCAGCAATTCCTGATGCCCGCTCTGATGAACTGGCGCCAGGTTCTGCTGTTCAGCGTACTTCGCCAGCTCCGCAAGCGTTAGCTGCCCCTGAAGAATTTGCTGGCCCAGTTCACCATTCCACCCTGCGTAACGTTTTGCCACACGCTTATCGAGCTCGCCCTCCTGGGTCATTCGCGCTGCGACTTTTAACGCCAGCGCCATAGTGTCCATCGCCCCGATGTGGCCATAGAAGAGGTCATATTTATCGGTGCTCTGGCGGCGTACTTTGGCATCGAAATTGAGACCACCGGTGGTGAACCCGCCCGCTTTGATGATTTCATACATCACCAGCGCATTCTCCTCAACGCTAATCGGGAACTGGTCGGTATCCCAACCCAGCTGCGGGTCGCCACGGTTGGCATCCACTGAACCAAAGATTCCCAGCGCAATGGCAGAGGCGATTTCATGATGGAAAGAGTGCCCCGCCAGGGTCGCATGGTTGGCTTCGATATTAACTTTGATCTCTTTTTCCAGACCAAACTGTTTCAGGAAGCCATACACCGTTGCCACGTCATAATCGTACTGGTGCTTGGTCGGCTCCTGCGGCTTCGGCTCGATCAGCAGCGTGCCACGGAAGCCAATTTTATGTTTATGCTCGACCACCATCTGCATAAAGCGGCCAATCTGCTCGCGCTCCTGCCGCAAATCCGTGTTAAGCAGTGTTTCATACCCTTCACGCCCTCCCCACAGCACGTAGTTTTCACCGCCGAGTTTATGCGTGGCATTCATGGCATTGGCGACCTGGGTAGCGGCCCAACTGAATACGTCAGGATCCGGGTTAGTGGCGGCACCGGCGCCGTAGCGCGGGTTGGTGAAGCAGTTGGCGGTACCCCACAACAGCTTGACTCCACTCTGCTGCTGTTTTTCTGCCAGCACGTCCACCATTTGCGCGAAGTTATTGATGTATTCCTTCAGCGATGCGCCTTCCGGTGAGACGTCAACATCGTGGAAGCAGTAGTAGGGCACATTCAGCTTGTGGAAGAATTCAAATGCAACGTCAGCTTTGCGTTTCGCCAGCTCAAGCGCGTCTCCCGGCTTCTGCCAGGGCCTGTCGAAGGAGCCCACGCCAAACATGTCTGCGCCATTCCAGCAGAAGGTGTGCCAGTAACAGGCGGCAAAGCGCAGGTGATCTTCCATTCGTTTACCCAGCACCAACTCGTCCGGGTTGTAATGGCGAAACGCTAATGGATTGGTGGTAGTCGGGCCTTCAAAACGAACACGTTCGAGCTGGTCAAAATAAGCTTGCATATTGAGCTCCATAATCAGGTGTGCGGCAAAGTTTCACTCTCGAAGTAATACTGAGTTGTCTCATTGCCTTGCTCAATTACGTTATTTCACACTGCCATTAAGAGAATACGCAAATGTGCGCTGTCTCGCAAAAACTGGGCTATTATTTTTGCGGTGCCCTTCCTGTTTTTTTCGCAAAACCGATTCCGCTTATTTTAAAATCAGATCGCGGTCAAACTTCCACAAATAAACCAAAAATCATAACGCCTGGATAAAAATCAGGAATTGCCAGCTCCTGCTTCCGTGTTAAAAATTTGCAACGATCGACGCAGTGCATGTTTCTTTTATCTCAGCTTTGTCACCCTACAAAAGGTATTACTATTATGAAGATAAAGAACCTTTGCCTTACTCTCTGTGCTTCATTGCTGCTCGCCAGCATGGCGGGTCACGCGAAAGAAGTAAAAATTGGTATGGCTATCGATGACTTACGTCTCGAACGCTGGCAAAAAGACCGTGATATTTTCGTGAAGAAGGCCGAGTCGCTGGGTGCCACCGTGTTCGTGCAGTCAGCCAACGGAAATGAAGAAACGCAGATGTCGCAAATTGAAAATATGATAAACCGCGGCGTAGATGTTCTGGTCATTATTCCATACAACGGTCAGGTATTAAGTAATGTCGTAAAAGAAGCCAAACAGGAAGGGATTAAAGTGCTGGCTTACGACCGCATGATTAATAATGCCGATATCGATTTTTACATCTCTTTTGACAATGAAAAAGTGGGTGAGTTACAAGCACAAAGTCTTGTCAGCAAAGTGCCGCAAGGGAATTACTTCTTAATGGGTGGCTCACCGGTTGATAATAATGCCAAGTTATTCCGTGCCGGTCAGATGAAAGTGTTAAAACCCTATGTTGACAGTGGAAAAATTAAAATCGTTGGCGATCAGTGGGTAGATGGCTGGTTGCCAGAAAATGCGCTGAAAATTATGGAAAATGCGCTGACGGCCAACAATAACAAAATTGATGCCGTTGTTGCCTCCAATGACGCCACCGCTGGCGGCGCGATTCAGGCATTAAGTGCCCAGGGGCTCGCCGGAAAAGTCGTGATTTCAGGTCAGGATGCTGACCTTGCGGGTATCAAACGGCTTATCAACGGTAGCCAGACGATGACGGTCTATAAGCCCATCACGCAGCTGGCAAACACCGCCGCAGAAATTGCCGTTGAGTTGGGCAATGGCAAAACCCCCAAATCCGATACCACCCTTAACAACGGTCTGAAGGAGGTCCCCTCCCGCTTACTGACGCCTATCGAAGTCACCAAAGACAACATCGACGCCACGGTTATCAAAGACGGCTTCCATCAGAAAGACCAGCTATAAGCCTCACGGCATGCCTCCAGCAAGGAGGCATGCCGGGTTCTCTCTTCAGGCACTGTGAATACCCCGAATGACGTGGAGCAGTTATGCCTTATTTACTTGAAATGAAGAACATCACCAAGGCCTTTGGCGCGGTCAAAGCCGTGGATAACGTCAGCCTGCAACTTAACGCAGGGGAAGTGGTGTCATTGTGCGGCGAAAATGGCTCCGGCAAATCCACACTGATGAAGGTACTTTGCGGCATCTACCCGTGGGGCACCTATGAGGGTGACATCGTTTTTGCAGGCGAAACGCTGCAAGCCGGCCATATCCGTGATACCGAACGCAAAGGCATTGCCATCATCCACCAGGAACTGGCGCTGGTGAAGCATCTGACGGTGCTTGAAAACATCTTCCTCGGCACCGAAATCACACGTCATGGCGTAATGGATTACGACACCATGACCCTGCGTTGCGAAAAGCTGCTCGCCCAGGTGAGCCTGAACATCTCACCGGATACCCGGGTGGGCGATCTTGGCCTTGGCCAGCAGCAGCTGGTGGAGATAGCGAAAGCGCTGAATAAGCAGGTGCGGTTATTGATTCTCGACGAACCGACCGCCTCGCTCACCGAGCAGGAAACTGCCGTACTGCTGGAGATTATTCGTGATCTGCAGCATCACGGTATCGCCTGCATTTATATTTCTCACAAGCTCAATGAAGTCAAAGCAATATCAAATGTGATTTGTGTTATCCGCGACGGGCAGCACATCGGTACGCGCGATGCTGCGGGGATGAGCGAAGATGACATCATCACCATGATGGTAGGCCGCGAACTCACAGCACTCTATCCCAATGAACCTCACGACACGGGGGATGAGATCCTCCGTGTTGAGCACCTCACCGCCTGGCACCCGGTGAATCGTCACATCAAGCGGGTCAATGACGTCTCCTTTTCCCTTAAGCGCGGGGAGATTCTGGGCATTGCCGGGCTGGTCGGGGCGGGGCGCACCGAAGCCGTTCAGTGCCTGTTTGGCGTCTGGCCTGGACGCTGGGAAGGGAAAATCTTTCTCGATGGCAGGCAGGTAGAAATCAACAACTGTCAGCAGGCGATTGCCAATGGCATCGCAATGGTACCGGAAGATCGCAAAAAAGACGGTATCGTGCCGGTGATGGCGGTCGGCAAAAACATCACGCTCGCGGCATTACACCAGTTTACCGGCAAGCTCAGTAGTCTGGACGACGCCGCCGAACAGCATTGCATTTTGCAGTCGCTGCAACGCCTCAAGGTCAAAACCTCCTCGCCAGACCTGGCAATTGGTCGCCTGAGCGGAGGGAATCAACAGAAGGCCATTCTGGCCCGCTGCCTGCTGCTCAACCCGCGCATTCTCATCCTGGATGAGCCGACGCGCGGCATTGATATCGGGGCAAAGTACGAAATTTATAAACTTATTAATCAACTGGTACAGCAGGGTATCGCCGTTATCGTCATCTCATCCGAATTACCTGAAGTGCTGGGGCTGAGCGATCGGGTGCTGGTGATGCATGAAGGCAAGTTAAAAGCCTCCCTTATTAATCATCAACTGACCCAGGAGCAGGTCATGGAAGCGGCGCTGAGGAGCGAACATCATGTCGAAAAGCAACCCGTCTGAAATGAAATTATCCGCCCCGCTACCTGGGGCATTTTCCGGACTCAAATCCCTGAACTTACAGGTGTTTGTCATGATTGCCGCCATCGCCGTGATCATGCTCTTTTTCACCTGGATGACCGACGGTGCGTACTTAAGCGCACGCAACGTCTCCAACCTGCTGCGCCAGACCGCCATTACCGGCATCCTGGCGGTAGGCATGGTATTTGTGATTATTTCGGCTGAAATAGACCTTTCCGTCGGTTCAATGATGGGCCTGTTAGGCGGCGCAGCGGCCATTTTTGACGTCTGGCTGGGCTGGCCGTTACCGTTGACCATTGTGGTGACGCTGGTACTCGGGCTGCTGTTAGGGGCATGGAACGGCTGGTGGGTCGCCTATCGTAAAGTACCTTCTTTCATCGTCACCCTGGCGGGCATGCTCGCTTTTCGCGGCGTGCTGATTGGTATCACGAATGGCACCACCGTCTCTCCTACCAGTAGCGCTATGTCGCAAATTGGTCAAAGTTATCTGCCTGATGGTGTTGGCTTTGGCGTGGGCGCTTTCGCGCTGGTCGCCTTCATTTTGTGGCAGTGGCGTGGCCGGCTACGTCGGCAGTCGCTGGGGCTGGCGACACCAGCTTCCACGTCAGTCGTCGGTCGCCAGGCACTGATTGCCGTGCTGGCACTCGGCGCAATCTGGCTACTGAATGATTATCGTGGTGTTCCAACCCCGGTGCTGTTGCTCGTGTTCCTGCTGATGGCGGGAATGTTCATGGCTACACGCACCGCCTTTGGTCGACGCATTTACGCTATTGGTGGCAACCTCGAAGCAGCTCGTCTTTCAGGGATTAATGTGGAACGCACCAAGCTGGCGGTCTTTGCTATTAATGGCCTGATGGTGGCGATTGCCGGTTTGATCCTGAGCTCACGCCTCGGTGCAGGCTCCCCCTCGGCAGGTAATATCGCCGAGCTGGACGCCATCGCCGCGTGTGTGATTGGGGGAACCAGCCTCGCGGGCGGTATCGGTAGCGTGGCGGGGGCGGTGATGGGGGCCTTCATTATGGCCTCGCTGGATAATGGCATGAGTATGATGGACGTGCCGACGTTCTGGCAGTACATCGTCAAAGGGGCGATTTTACTGCTGGCGGTATGGATGGATTCCGCCACCAAACGTCGGGCATGATCGCAATAATGGTCACACTGCCGGAAAATTTTCCTCCGGCAGTGTACTGAATATGATAAGCAGAGTTGATGATTCATTAGCGACGGAACCGACATGTTTGAAAAGCGCCACCGCATTACGTTGTTATTCAATGCCAACAAAGCCTATGACCGCCAGGTCGTTGAAGGCGTTGGCGAATATTTGCAGGCGTCACAATCAGAATGGGATATTTTTATCGAAGAAGATTTCCGTACCCGTATCGAGAATATCAAGGAGTGGCTCGGTGATGGGGTGATCGCTGACTATGATGACCCTGAAATCGAACGACTGCTGGCCGATGTGGACGTGCCTATCGTCGGCGTGGGTGGCTCCTACCATACCCCGGAGCACTACCCTCCCGTTCACTATATTGCTACGGACAATTACGCACTGGTTGAACATGCGTTTTTGCACCTGAAAGAGAAAGGAGTACACCGTTTTGCCTTCTACGGTCTGCCGCCGTCCAGCGGAAAGGGCTGGGCCGCAGAGCGCGAGCATGCGTTTTGCCAGCTCGTCGCCCAGGAGAAGTATCGCGGTGTGGTTTATCAAGGGCTGACTACGGCACCGGAGAACTGGCAGCATGCGCAGAACCGGCTGGCCGACTGGCTGCAAACACTCCCGCCACAAACGGGCATTATTGCCGTTACCGATGCCCGCGCACGCCATGTTTTACAGGTCTGCGACCACCTCCATATTCCGGTACCAGAAAAGCTCTGCGTGATTGGCATCGATAATGAAGAGCTGACACGCTATCTCTCCCGCGTGGCCCTTTCGTCAGTGGCGCAAGGGACCCGTCAGATGGGTTACCAGGCCGCCAAGCTGCTGCATCGCCTGCTTGATAATGAAACGATGCCATTACAGCGCCTGTTGGTGCCGCCGGTCCGTGTGGTTGCCCGACGTTCGACGGATTACCGTTCACTGAACGATCCGGCGGTTATCCAGGCCATGCATTACATCCGTAACCACGCCTGTAAGGGCATTAAGGTGGATCAGGTGCTGGATGCGGTGGGAATTTCGCGTTCGAATCTGGAAAAGCGCTTTAAAGAGGAAGTGGGCGAAACAATTCATGCGGTAATTCATGCGGAAAAGCTGGAGAAAGCGCGCAGCCTGCTGGTTTCCACTTCACTTTCAATCAATGAGATTTCCCAGATGTGTGGCTATCCATCGCTACAGTATTTCTATTCGGTGTTTCGCAAAGCGTATGACAGTACACCGAAGGAGTACCGCGAACGCTACGGGGAAGTGTTGCTGCCTTAGCGTGGCGTCAGAGTGGCAAAAATAAAACGCCTTCCAACTGGAAGGCGTTTGTGCAATTACATATGGGCGGCGATTAAACGCTGATTATCCTGATACATGGCAAACAGGTAATTGTTATAGCTTGCGCCCTTCGTTGAATAGCCTTTGAGCTTGTGAATCATAGTGCTGGCCGTTACTTCCTGATCCGCTTTACGCAGCTGCGCACGGGACTTACGGAACGACGAGTAAGCCGGATGGGTATTGAGGTTCACCACATACGCATTCACGGAGGCTTCAACAGACTCGAAGTGCGAATAGCCTTTCACTTTTCCAGGACCGTTAGTGCAGCGCCCTTTTCCGCATTTCATGCCGAACAGGTTATTGTTATTACGCGCCAGCTTAGAGGTACCCCAACCGCTTTCTGCGGCGGCCATGGTCGCCACCATGCTGTCCGGAATAATGTCCACGCGTTCCATTAACGCATTCCACGGAATACGGCGGGTATTGCCAGACCAGCTAATTTTATAGCGTTTGGCGATATCCTTAAGACGCGAACGATCGGACGTCGACCATTGCTGGCTGTATTGACGTTCCATTAGCCAGTTACGATCGGCAGTGATGGCCGCATTTTGACGAGTAATGTAGGGCATTACGGTCCGGAGAAACGCTTTCTTTCTTGGTGCTCCGGAAGGGTATTTTCGCAAATCAGGAAGTGAACTGCTATTTACACTATTGCGAGAATACTCTTGTTTACTGCTTACCTGTTTTTTACCGGTCGTCTTTGAGATTTGGGCCTTGTGACTCACTGTTTTGCTGTGCGTTTGGGCAAGCGCCTCACCTGAAAATACGATGGTGAGAAACATGAGTATCGTAGCCCCAAGTCGTCGCAAGGGAGTCGATATCATTAAGTCTCCTGGTCGGATATAAACATTCCAACACCTTATTTTTTTCACAATTTTGAGAGCGGAATCTCAAATCATACCAAAAATAACCACTCAGAGCACGTACAGAAATAAGCCAATTCCGAAAGCCTGTCATCACGAATCAACCAGAAAGCGAAAAAAATGCGTTAAAAATGTGGCGATTATCGCAAATCTTGGGCAAATTTTGCGCGCGATCACTCACCCTTCGTCCTCCTCCCTGCGATAACGCGCGCAGGAGGAGTTTGCAGGCCTGTGCTAATGGCAAGATGAGTAAAACAGACGTTACGGGAAGGATTGAGATGAGATACAGCCCCCTTTTTGCCCTGCTTTTACCGGCCATCGCCAGTGCGAACTGGTCTGCGACCGGATTTAATGCGTTTAAGGATGACGGCACCGGCGTATGGCGCAGCGAAGCCAGGCTGCAAAAAGGATCCTATCCGTTGACTCTGCAAGCCGATCAGCAGTGCTGGCAGCCCTCAGGGGAGATCAAACTCAATCAGATGCTCTCACTCAAGCCCTGTGCCGCAGAGGCACCGCGCTGGCGCATTTTCCGTGAAGGCGAGTACCGCATTCAGATTGATACCCGTTCGGGTACACCGACACTGATGTTGTCAGTAAAAAGCGAAGCAGCAGAGAAAGTCGTGGATGTGAGGCGTCAGTGTCCGGTCTGGGACGGTCAACCGCTGACGCTGGACGTCAGCCAGACCTTTCCTGAAGGCAGCGTGGTTCGCGATTTCTACAGCCAGAAAACGACCACCGTCCATCATGGCAAAATCACTCTGGCTCCCGCAGAAAATAGCGGGGGGCTGTTACTGCTTGAACGCGCCGAAACAGACGCACCGGCGCCCTTTAGCTGGCAAAACGCCACGCTCTACTTTGTGCTGACCGACCGTTTCGTTAACGGCGATCCGTCGAACGATAACAGCTACGGTCGACACAAAGACGGAATGGAAGAGATTGGCACCTTTCACGGCGGCGATCTGAAGGGACTCACCAGCCGGCTTGACTACCTGCAACAACTTGGGGTTAACGCTTTGTGGATAAGCTCGCCGCTGGAGCAAATTCACGGTTGGGTAGGCGGCGGAACAAAAGGCGATTTCCCCCATTATGCTTATCACGGCTATTACACACAGGACTGGACGAGACTGGATGCCAATATGGGTACCGGGGAAGAGTTACGCCAGTTAGTTGATGAAGCGCACAAGCGCGGCATTCGCATCCTGTTTGACGTCGTCATGAACCACACCGGTTACGCCACCCTCGCGGATATGCAGGAGTTTCAGTTCGGCGCCTTGTATGTACAGGGCGAAGAGCGCAAAAAAATCCTCGGCGAACGCTGGACCGACTGGCGTCCTGGAGCGGGGCAAAGCTGGCACAGTTTTAACGATTACATTAACTTCAGCGATAAAACCGCATGGCAAAACTGGTGGGGTAAAAACTGGATCCGTACCGACATTGGCAATTACGACAATCCTGGGTTTGACGATTTAACCATGTCGCTGGCCTTTCTGCCGGATCTTAAAACAGAGTCCACCTCGCCGTCCGGCCTGCCGGTTTTCTATCAGCATAAACCCGATACCGCAGCCCGCGAAAAGCCAGGCTATACGCCACGCGATTACCTGACGCACTGGCTGAGCCAATGGGTACGCGATTACGGCATTGACGGTTTTCGCGTCGACACCGCCAAACATGTTGAGCTTGCGGCCTGGCAACAGCTGAAGACCCAGGCAAGCGAGGCACTGGTGGAATGGAAAAAAGCCAACCCACAGAAAAAAATCGACGATGCGCCGTTCTGGATGACCGGAGAATCCTGGGGGCACGGCGTGATGCGCAGTGATTACTACAACCACGGTTTCGATGCGATGATCAATTTTGATTATCAGGAGCAGGCGGCCAGCGCGGTCAAATGCCTTGCCGACATGGATCTGGTCTGGCAGCAAATGGCGGAAAAACTGCAAAGCTTTAACGTCCTGAGCTACCTCTCTTCCCATGATACCCGCCTCTTCCGCGATGGGGGCCAGGAGGCGGCAGAGTTATTAATGCTGGCACCGGGCGCGATACAGATTTTTTACGGCGACGAGACAAACCGGCCTTTTGGCCCCACCGGCTCAGACCCGCTTCAGGGGACACGTTCAGACATGAACTGGCAGGATATCGACACCACCGAGGCACAACGGCTGCGCCACTGGCAAACCCTGGGGCAGTTCCGTGCCCGCCATCCGGCACTGGGAGGTGGAAAACAGACCACGCTCAGCCTGCAACAGGGGTATGGCTTTACTCGCACACTGGCCGGGGACAAGGTAATGGTGGTCTGGGCGGGCAATCGCTAAGACCGACCTGGCTCCCTCTGCCATGAGGGAGCCAGGTGACCAAAGCAAAATAAAAATCCATACAATCAAAAATAAGTGAAATAAAATCTCACACAACCCCCTCTCCTCCGATTTGCACAGCAGGGTATGTAGCGCTATGGTGAGCCATTTTTAAAATCAGACCGACAGAACCCTTGCTATGACATTCTCACTTTTCGGCGACAAATTTACCCGCCATGCAGGCATCACGCGCCTGATGGAAGACCTCAACGACGGTCTGCGCACCCCCGGAGCCATCATGCTTGGCGGGGGAAACCCGGCACAAATCCCGGCCATGACCGATTACTTCCACAACCTGCTCGCACAGATGCTGGAAAATGGCAAAGCCACTGATGCGCTTTGCAATTATGACGGCCCTCAGGGTAAGTCTGAGCTACTGACTTTGCTCGCTGCGATGCTGCGAAAAGAGTTTGGCTGGGATATTGAACCGCAGAACATCGCACTGACAAACGGCAGCCAGAGCGCATTTTTCTACTTGTTTAACCTTTTTGCAGGCCGACGCGCCGATGGAAGTACCAGAAAGGTTCTGTTCCCGCTGGCACCTGAGTACATTGGTTATGCCGATTCCGGCCTCGAAGACGATCTTTTTGTCTCTGCCCGCCCCAACATTGAACTGCTACCGGAAGGCCAGTTTAAGTACCACGTCGACTTCGAACATCTGCACATCGGTGAAGAGACAGGGATGATTTGCGTGTCGCGCCCGACGAACCCGACCGGCAATGTGATCACCGATGACGAGCTGATGAAACTCGATGCGCTGGCGAATCAGCACGGCATTCCGCTGGTTATTGATAATGCTTACGGTGTGCCCTTCCCTGGCATCATCTTTAGTGAAGCACGCCCGTTATGGAATCCGAATATCATTCTTTGCATGAGCCTGTCGAAGCTGGGCCTGCCGGGTAGTCGCTGCGGCATTATCATTGCGAATGACAAAGTGATTTCTGCCATCCGCAACATGAACGGCATTATCAGTCTTGCCCCGGGGGGCATCGGCCCTGCCATGATGAGTGAAATGATTAAGCGCAACGATCTGCTGCATTTGTCAGAAACTGTCATCAAGCCTTTCTATCACCAGCGTGTTCAGGAGACTGTCGCCCTCATCCGCCGCTATCTTCCTGAAGAGCGCTGCCTGATCCATAAGCCAGAAGGGGCAATCTTCCTCTGGCTGTGGTTTAAAGATTTGCCGATTACCACCGAGCTTCTCTACCAGCGGCTGAAGAAACGCGGCGTGCTGATGGTCCCGGGCCATTACTTCTTCCCGGGGCTGGACAAGCCCTGGCCTCATACTCACCAGTGCATGCGCATGAACTATGTACCGGACCCCGATAAGATCGAAGCGGGTATAAAAGTGCTTGCTGAAGAAATTGAAACCGCCTGGCGTGAACATGCCTGACGAAAAGGCCCTCCCCGGAGGGCCTTTTAAAATGACCAAATAACGTTTCTTTTGATAAGGTTTTTTGAGTAGTTTTCTGTTTTAATTAGCATATATCCCCTTGTACACTCCAAAGCTAATTCAGGAAATTAAGAAATATATTTTATAGTTAAATGTAGCTACACAAAAAATTTGAAGATAAGCAGCGATTAATCTCCAGATTAATTATTTATATTGTTGTTTTAATTAAAAAAATTATTAACTTAGAATATTTAAACCAGGATTAATCATATTTTACTGCTTTTTTAATATTTATTTCACTCCTTTCCTACCATAACGGAAAATCGGTATTACACTCATTCACTCGCAGACGACGTTTTATTTTAACGGTGCTTATCATAGCGGCGCCTGCAGGAATGGACTGCCCGCCAATAGCGGGGCGGACGACAGATGTGGACGTGTCTGTCACGCATCACGTATCCAACACCAGTGGGATCCCCAGCCAGCCGGGATAATCACCGGTTGAGTTGGCGGCATAAGAAACCAAAAAATCAGTCACTCCTTTTGTGCCCCCTTGCGGGGGCATTTCTTCAGCGCATTTTCATGGCGCTGGCACTCAGTACACATGGCCATGAGAAGCGGAGCTACCGGCCTACTGGTTACGCTCGCGGTATGTTGAGACGGGTTTGTCGCAGTGTGACAGGATCTATACATTGCAGCGCCAGGGTCGGGCAGGCTTCCACACACGCGGGTCCCGCTTCGCGGTGCAGACAGAGGTCGCATTTCAGCGCCTGCACCTGTGACTGCCGGAGGGTGACCTCCATCGCGCCAAACGGGCAGGCAAGCATACAGCTTTTACAGCCAATACAGCGAGATTGTTCGACGTAAACCGCCCCGTTCACCCGTCCGATCGCCCCCACCGGGCAGACACTGGCACAAGGGGCATCTTCACAATGATGGCAGGTCACGGCGGTCGTAAATGATCCGCTCTTTACCACCCGGATGCGGGCGCTGAACGTTGCCGGCGAGAGGGCGGCGCAGTCCTGGTTTTCCTGATGCGACACCACGCAGGCGACTTCGCAGGTTCGGCAGCCTATGCATTTGGCCGGATCCGCCATAATAAAACGGTTCATTTTTCACTCCGCCAGACGATGATTGCCGCCAGCGTGCCAGAAAATCAAACGCCCTCGCTTTGATCCTGGCAGGGGTTGTAGCCAGTTAGGTCATCTGCCTGAGCCTATCTGGCTTTATGCCTATACGCGCAACGTAAATCCCAGCTCGTTGGAGATAGCCTCTGCGGTTTCACGCAGCGGCTTAAGCAGGTTTTTCTCACCTATCTGTTTCAGACGTGAGGTAGAGAGAGAAATAGAGATGGCATAGGGCACCCGGTGGTGAATATCAAACACCGGTACGGCAATACACGAGACGCCAAGCTCATTCTCTTCACGGTCCATCGCCATGCTGCTTTCACGGATCTGCGCCAGTTCGTCGTACATCGCTGGCAGTCCGGTGATGGTATTGCGCGTTAGCGGCTGGATCTGCTCCTGATGCGTCTCCCAGTACGCTTTTACATACTCAGGCTGACCAAAGGCCATGTAAATCTTGCCCATCGCTGAGCAGTAGAGCGGCATATGCTGACCAATGTAGGCGCGGGTACGTAACATGCCGGTGGTCGGCTCCAGCTTGTAAATCAGAATGGCATGATCGTCTTCGCGGCTGGAAAAGTTGATGGTTTCACCGGTGGCGAGGTTCAGGGCTTCCAGATGCGGTGCCGCCACATGGATGATATTCAGCGATGTCAGGGCCTTCTGCCCGACAGCAATGAATTTGGTTGTTAAACGGTAGCTCCCGGCTGCAGGCGCAGGGGTGACGTAGCCACAGGATTGCAGCCCTTGCAGCAATCGGTGCACGGTACTTTTATTCAGCCCGGCAAGTTCTGACAGATGCGCCAGCGGACAGCCGTTCGGGTAATTGCTCAATATCTCAATCAACATCAGGCCGCGAAACAAGCTCTGACTTCCTGCCGGCCGCTCTTTTTCCTGCGTGGTGTCACTCTCTTTTGTGTTCATCGCTTCCGCTCCCCATTTGTGGCGACCTGATGGTAGCGCAAAGTGTGTTTCACTTCACGATCTGAACAGAAATTTTGTAATTCATTGATTTTATTGTCTTTCAAAAATACAGGCGCCAATTGCATTGTGAAAATTTGATCGTTATATTTGAAATCAAGTTTCGCATAGTGAAATTTAAAGCGTTTTCATTGTTCAGTCCGACACCAGGGAAAACGCGTTTACCGTCTCACTGCACCTCCTGTTTTCCAGGAGGGGATAAAAAAATTACCCAAAAACGCACCGCGCCTGTCGGCGCGTTTTTGCAACTCCGCACAATTTAGTGGAATGACATTCCACTATGTAAAACTATAATGTTAGGGAGAGAGCGTATGCTGTTGAGTTTTTCGGATCTTAAAAATGAATTTACCCGCGTCCTGCTGGCACGGGGCGTGGCGGCGAAAACCGCTGACGCCTGTGCAGAAATGTTTGCCCGCACTACCGAGTCAGGGGTCTATTCACATGGCGTAAACCGTTTCCCGCGCTTTATCCAGCAGCTGGAAAATGGCGACATCATCCCCGATGCGCAGCCTGAACGTATTACCTCGCTGGGCGCTATCGAACAGTGGGATGCGCAGCGCTCCATCGGCAACCTGACTGCCAAAAAAATGATGGATCGCGCCATTGAACTGGCATCCGACCACGGAATTGGCCTGGTCGCCGTGCGTAACGCCAACCACTGGATGCGTGGCGGTAGCTACGGCTGGCAGGCGGCGGAAAAAGGCTATATCGGTATCTGCTGGACCAACTCCATTGCCGTGATGCCACCCTGGGGGGCGAAAGAGTGCCGTATCGGGACTAACCCACTTATCGTCGCCATTCCGTCCACGCCCATCACCATGGTGGACATGTCCATGTCGATGTTCTCCTACGGCATGCTGGAAGTGAATCGTCTGGCAGGCCGCCAGTTACCGGTGGACGGTGGCTTTGACGACGAAGGTAATCTCACCAAAGACCCGGCGCCGATTGAGAAAAACCGCCGCATCCTGCCGATGGGCTACTGGAAAGGTTCCGGCCTCTCTATTGTGCTGGATATGATCGCCACGCTGCTTTCTGACGGCTCATCCGTTGCCGCCGTGACCGAGGACAACAGCGACGAGTTTAATATTTCGCAGGTCTTTATTGCCATAGAAGTGGACAAACTGATCGACGGTGCCACACGCGATGCCAAGCTGCAGCGCATCATGGATTACATCACTACTGCTGAACGTGCCGACGAAAACGTACCTGTTCGTCTGCCGGGTCATGAGTTTACCCGCCTGCTGGAAGAGAACCGTCGCAACGGGATCACTGTAGACGACAGCGTCTGGGCAAAAATTAAGGCGCTGTAAGGAGTAGCATCATGATTTATGGTCATATTTCTCAACCCAACGCCTGCCGGTATCCGGCAGCGATTGAAAAAGCGCTGGATTTTCTGCGCACCACAGACTTCAGCAAACTGGAGCCTGGCGTGGTTGAAATCGAAGGTCGCACGATTTACGCGCAGATCCTCGATTTAACTACCCGCCCGCATGATGAACTGCGCCCGGAAGTGCACCGCCGCTATCTGGATATACAGTTTTTATATTCCGGTGAAGAACAGATTGGTGTCGCCATTGATACCGGAAATAATGTGGTGAGCGAAGAATTACTGGATCAGCGGGATATTATTTTCTATCAAGACAGTGAAAATGAATCTTTAATAGAAATGATACCGGGAAGCTACGCCATATTTTTCCCGCAGGATGTGCACCGCCCGGCATGTAATAAAAATCGGCAAACCGCCATCAGAAAAATAGTGGTTAAGGTGGCAGTCTCTGCACTAAATTAATCCGATTGCTGTACCGTTACCGATGGAGTGAATAATGGAAAATAATAACGCCGGTTATATTGTCGGCGCATACCCTTGTGCGCCTTCATTTCACCAAAAGAGCGAAAAAGAAGAGACGGAATTCTGGCGTCTGCTCGCGGACACACCCCATATTCGCGGGCTGGAACAACCGTGCCACGAGCACTTTCACCCCTATGGCGATGAGTGGTTGTTCCAGCACACGCCGCAGGAGTGGGAAGTGGTCGTCACCGCCATCCCGGAGACCATGCGTCGGCGTGGCGGCGGCAATGGCGCGTTCGGTCTGGCCTCCAGTGATGAAGAACAGCGCAGGGCATGCGTCGAATTCCATCGTCATTTACTGAACAAAATCAACGCGGTAAACAGGCGTTTTGCGGGCAAGGTTATCAGCCTTGAACTGCAGGCGGCTCCGCTGGCTGGCAATGCGAACGTGGCGCAGGCGACCGATGCGTTTGCCCGTTCCATCAAAGAGATTGCTGGCTGGGACTGGTCATGCTCACTCGTACTGGAACATTGTGATTCCATGAACCAACCTGCGCCACGCAAGGGTTTTCTGCCACTGGAAAACGTGCTGGAGACGCTCGCGGGTTACAACATTGATATCTGCATCAACTGGGCGCGCTCAGCGATTGAAGGGCGTAACACCACCCTGCCACTGACCCACACTCAGGCAGTGAAAGCCGCAGGAAAACTGGGGGCGCTAATGTTCTCCGGCACCGCTACCGACGGCCCCTACGGCGAATGGACTGACCTGCACACACCATTTGCCCCTTTCTGCCCGGAAAGCCTGCTCACGGTAGAAAGTGCTAAAGAATTATTTAATGTGGCTGACTCAGCAAAACTACAGTTTGCCGGTATTAAGTTGCTGGAAATTGATGCTAATGCTGATGCGAATCATCGCATAGCCATATTACGCGATGGCATTAACGCGTTAAACAAAGCCAGACAATAAATATAAAGCGTCACTTTAATCGCAAGGCCAGTTACTTTTAACGAGAGATTAATATGAACACTTCCTCTTACACTACATCTGCGGATATTCCGCGCCAGCGCTGGTTAAGAATTATTCCTCCTATTCTTATCGCCTGCATTATTTCTTATATGGACCGCGTGAATATCGCCTTTGCCATGCCTGGCGGTATGGATCAGGAGTTAGGTATTACTGCGACCATGGCAGGTCTGGCGGGTGGTATTTTCTTCCTCGGTTACCTTTTCTTGCAGGTGCCGGGCGGCAAAATTGCCGTCCACGGCAGCGGTAAAAAATTCATCGGCTGGTCGCTCGTCGCCTGGGCTGTGATCTCCGTCCTCACCGGGCTTGTCACTAACCACTACCAGCTTCTGGCGCTGCGCTTCCTGCTCGGTGTCGCAGAAGGGGGCATGTTACCCGTGGTGCTCACCATGATCAGTAACTGGTTCCCGGATGCTGAACGTGGCCGTGCGAACGCGATTGTTATCATGTTCGTGCCGATTGCCGGCATCATCACCGCCCCGCTGTCCGGCTGGATCATCACCGCTCTCGACTGGCGCTGGCTGTTCATCATCGAAGGCCTGCTCTCCCTCGTCGTACTGGTGTTGTGGATGCTGACCATCTATGACCGTCCGCAGGAGGCCCGCTGGATTTCTGACGCAGAGAAGAATTACCTCGTAGAAACCCTCGCCGCCGAACAGCGTGCCATCGCGGGTAAAACCGTGGTGAATGCCTCGCTCGGCGCCGTGCTCTCTGACCGCACCATGTGGCAGCTCATCGCCCTGAACTTCTTCTACCAGACCGGAATTTATGGCTACACCCTGTGGCTGCCGACCATCCTGAAAGAACTGACTCACACCAGTATGGGCCAGGTCGGGATGCTCGCTATTCTGCCGTATGTCGGTGCGATTGCCGGGATGTTCCTCTTCTCTTCCCTGTCTGACCGCACAGGAAAACGCAAGCTGTTCGTCTCTCTGCCGCTGATTGGCTTTGCGACCTGCATGTTCCTCTCCGTGGTGCTCAAAGAGAGCGTCTGGCTCTCCTATACCGCACTGGTCGGTTGCGGCTTCTTCCTGCAATCCGCTGCGGGTGTGTTCTGGACCATTCCTGCTCGTCTGTTCAGTGCCGAAATGGCCGGCGGCGCACGCGGGGTGATTAACGCCCTGGGTAACCTTGGCGGCTTTTGCGGTCCTTATGCGGTGGGCGTGCTGATTACCCTCTACAGCAAAGATGCGGGCGTTTACTGCCTGGCGATTTCTCTTGCGATTGCCGCGCTGATGGCGCTGCTGCTGCCGTCCAGGTGTGATGCCGCTGCGTCGTCTGCGGGTGCCGTAAATGTCACCAAACGAGCGGCCTGATGCCCTCACCCCGACCCTCTCCCACCAGGAGAGGGGGCAAACAAGGTGTGGCCTGATGTTCTCACCCCGACCCTCTTCCACCGGGAGAGGGGGGCAAACAAGGTGTGGCCTGATGTCTTCACCCCTGCCCCCTCCTTTATGGGAGAGGGCAACACCAGGAAAAAAAGATGAGTGAAAAAGAGACCTTCTGGCTGGGTATCGATTGTGGCGGTACTTATCTGAAAGCAGGCCTGTACAATAGCCAGGGCAAAGAATTCGCTATTGAACGCCAGCCCGTTCGCACCCTTAGCCCGCAGCCCGGCTGGGCGGAACGTGACATGACGGCACTGTGGCAGCACTGTGCGGCGACCATTGCCCGGCTTCTGCAACGCAGCGGCGTGCGTGGCGAGCAAATTAAAGGCGTGGGTATTTCTGCTCAAGGCAAGGGACTGTTTTTGCTGGACAAAAACGACAAACCCTTGGGTACCGCCATCCTCTCTTCTGACCGCCGGGCGATGGAGATCGTCAAACGCTGGCAGCAGGACGGCATCCCACAAAAACTCTACCCGTTAACGCGTCAGACCTTATGGACCGGGCACCCCGCCTCGCTGCTGCGCTGGGTGAAAGAGAATGAGCCGCAGCGTTACGCACAGATTGGCTGCGTGATGATGGGCCACGACTATCTGCGCTGGTGCCTAACCGGCGTGAAGGGGTGCGAAGAGAGCAACATCTCTGAGTCCAACCTCTACCATATGACCACCGGGCAGTACGATCCCTGCCTGACACAGTGGCTGGGCATCAGCGAAACAGACGCTGCGCTGCCGCCCATTGTGGGTTCATCCCAAATCAGCGGTGAAATCACCTCTCAGGCAGCCGCCATGACCGGTCTTGCGGCGGGAACTCCCGTCGTGGGCGGTCTGTTTGATGTGGTTTCTACCGCGCTCTGCGCCGGACTGGATGACGAGCACACCCTCAACGCCGTCATGGGAACCTGGGCGGTCACCAGCGGCATCGCTGACGGACTGCGTGATAACGAACCTCACCCCTTTGTCTACGGTCGCTACGTCAACGACGGGCAATACATCGTGCACGAGGCCAGCCCCACCTCTTCCGGCAACCTCGAATGGCTGACCGCGCAGTGGGGCGACATCAGCTTTGACGACATCAATCAGCTTGTCGACGACCTGCCGAAAGGCACCAGCGAGGTCTTCTTCCTGCCGTTCCTGTATGGCAGCAACGCCGGGCTGGAGATGACCAGCGGCTTTTATGGCATGCAGGCGCTGCATACCCGCGCACACTTGCTACAGGCGGTCTACGAAGGGGTGGTGTTCAGCCACATGACGCACCTCAGCCGCATGCGTGAGCGATTTACCGATGTGCGTGCCCTGCGCGTCACCGGCGGTCCGGCACATTCGCGCGTCTGGATGCAGATGCTGGCAGACGTTAGCGGTCTGCCTGTTGAACTGCCGCAGGTGGAGGAGACCGGCTGCTTTGGCGCGGCCATTGCCGCTCTCGTCGGCACCGGTGTTTACGCCAGCTTCACCGATGCCCAGCAGACCCTCAATTATGAAATGCACACCCTGACACCGGACATAAATGCCCACGCGGCCTACCAGCGCAAATATCACCGCTACCAGATTTTAATTGAAGCACTTCAGGGCTATCAGGCCCGTATTAAGGAGCACTCTTTATGAGCCGACCATTATTGCAGCTGGCGCTCGATCACACCGACCTTGCCGCTGCACAGCGCGACGTGACCTTGTTACAGGACCATGTAGACATTGTGGAAGCAGGCACCATTCTCTGCCTCAGCGAAGGGCTGAATGCTGTGCGCGCCCTGCGCGCCCAGTGCCCGGAAAAAATCATTGTCGCCGACTGGAAAGTGGCCGACGCGGGTGAAACCCTGGCTCATCAGGCGCTGGGTGCGGGTGCCAACTGGATGACCATTATCTGTGCTGCCCCGCTTGCCACCATTGAAAAAGGCCATGCTGTTGCCGCTGCACGCGGCGGTGAAATTCAGATTGAGCTCTTTGGTAACTGGACCTTTGACGATGCCCGCGCCTGGTACAGCACCGGTGTGCGGCAGGCAATCTATCATCGTGGCCGTGATGCCCAGGCCAGCGGCCAGCAGTGGAGTGACGCGGACCTGACCCGGATGAAAGCACTGTCGGATATCGGCCTTGAGCTGTCCGTCACCGGCGGTATTACCCCCGCCGACCTGCCGCTGTTTAAAGAGATCAACGTGAAAGCTTTTATTGCCGGACGCGCCCTGTCGGGTGCCACGAATCCGCAGCAGGTGGCTGAAGCGTTCCACACGCGCATTCGCGACATCTGGGGAGCCTGATCATGCGTAACCACCCATTAGGTATTTATGAAAAAGCGTTACCGAAAGCGCTCTCCTGGCCGGAACGTCTGGTTCTGGCTAAAAGCTGCGGATTCGACTTCGTGGAAATGTCCGTCGACGAAACCGACGAACGCCTCGCACGACTTGAATGGACCACCGCCCAGCGCGCCTCGTTAGTGGAAGCGATGCTGGAGACCAATGTGTCGATTCCGTCGATGTGCCTTTCCGCACACCGCCGTTTCCCGTTCGGCAGCCGCGATGAAGCCGTGCGCGAACGTGCGCGAGACATCATGACCAAAGCTATCAAGCTGGCGCGGGATTTGGGTATTCGCACCATCCAGCTTGCCGGATATGACGTGTATTACGAAGAGCATGATGCGGGCACCCAGCAGCGCTTTACCGAAGGGCTGGCGTGGGCGGTGGAACAGGCCGCAGGCGCGCAGGTGATGCTGGCGGTGGAGATCATGGACACCGCGTTTATGAACTCCATCACCAAGTGGAAAAAGTGGGACGAGATGCTCGCCTCGCCGTGGTTCACCGTCTATCCGGACGTGGGTAACCTCAGTGCCTGGGGCAACGACGTTCCGGCAGAGCTGGCGCTCGGCATCGACCGTATCGCGGCCATCCATCTGAAAGACACTCAGCCAGTCACCGACACCAGTCCCGGCCAGTTCCGTGATGTGCCGTTCGGCGAAGGGTGCGTGGATTTCGTCAACGTCTTCAGCACGTTACAGGATCTTAATTATCGCGGCGCATTTCTGATTGAAATGTGGACCGAAAAAGCCAAAGAGCCGGTACTGGAGATAATCCAGGCCCGTCGCTGGATTGAAGCCCGTATGCAGGAAGGAGGATTCGCATGTTAGAACAACTGAAAGCCGAGGTACTGGCGGCAAACCTGGCGCTGCCCGCTCACGGTCTGGTCACCTTCACCTGGGGTAACGTTAGTGCGGTCGATGAGACCCGCAAACTGATGGTGATTAAACCGTCAGGCGTGGAGTACAACGTGATGAAAGCCGAGGATATGGTGGTGGTGGATATTGCCAGCGGCAAGGTGGTGGAGGGTAACAAGAAGCCCTCTTCCGATACGCCGACGCACCTGGCGCTCTATCGCCGTTTCCCGGAGATTGGCGGTATTGTCCACACCCACTCTCGTCACGCCACTATCTGGTCGCAGGCGGGTCTGGATTTGCCCGCCTGGGGCACAACGCATGCGGATTACTTCTATGGCACCATCCCGTGCACGCGGTTGATGACCGCTGAGGAGATCAACGGTGAGTATGAGTACGAAACCGGAGAAGTGATCATTAAGACTTTTGAAGCGCGCGACCTGAACCCGATGCAGGTGCCTGCGGTGCTGGTGCACTCCCACGGCCCGTTTGCCTGGGGGAAAGATGCCCATGACGCGGTACACAACGCAGTGGTGCTGGAAGAGTGTGCCTTTATGGGCCTGTTCTCTCGCCAGTTGGTGCCGCAGTTGCCCGCCATGCAGTCAGAGTTACTGGATAAACACTACCTGCGTAAGCACGGGGCGAACGCGTATTACGGGCAGTAGTCCTCTGCGGTCTGATGCCCTCACCCCGCCCTCTCCCACAGGGAGAGGGAGAACACCAGCCCACCCCAGCGAGCTCTCCTCGCCCCTTCGGGGGGCAGGGTGAGGGGGAAAATTCCGCACGGGTGCCAAAGGGGGCTGTTACAGATAGTGGAACAGTCCCATGCAGGCTACGTGGAATGGTTCCGTTCACCGTAAGTTCATTTTTCTCTGAAGCCACCGCACCCGTGAACGTGCAAGGGAGGCTCGCCGCCGCCTCCCTTGCAACCCGGGCTCCCGGCGAGGAAAATCGCCGCAGCGCGGTCCGTTCGTCTTATGCCGCCGTGCTGTCGGGTCGGGGACCAGCCTGCATCCCTGCAGGCTATCCCCTCCGCCCGCGTCCCTGCGGGCGGTCCCGGCCCGTCGTCAACGCCTCACCGATTTTCAGCCGGACCGCAACCCCCTCGCTGTACGCCAGGAGCTACAGATAAAAAGTCTTTGCTGTTAAAAGCCAAAAACCGGGCGGTGGGTCAGGTGTGGCGGGTCCGTCTGAAAAGTACCGACGCGTTTTCGCGGGGCCGCCCCCCCCGCTGCACGCCACTGCGTTTCAACAGACACCGCATCGCTTTAATGACTTACAGACAGTGAAAATGGTCAGGTGTGGGGAGTCCGGCTGGAAACTGCCGACGCGTTTTCGCAGGGCCGGGGCGACGCGCAGGGAGGCGCGGCGAGGGCGCGCGTTGCAGGGACGCTGCATCGCGCCCGGTCCCGGTAAGCCCGGAGAAATAAGCGGAGGGTCACCGCGAAGCGGCAGTTTTCGTGCCGGGAGCCGGGATTGTTAAGGGCGTGGCGGAGAACGCCCTTAACACGTTCACGGGGGAGGGTGCTGCATGGGAGTGCGGCATATGAGGTGAACGGAACGATTCCACCTGAGGTAAGCGGAACCCTTAGGGCCAGTCACCCACAGTCCCCTCACCCCGGCCCTCTCCCCAAAGGGGCGAGGGGGAAAAGCGTGCCCGGTTTTGCACGTAAGGTGAACGGAACCGTTCCACCAGGGGTAAGCGGAACCCTTCGGGCCAGTCACCCACCGCCCCCTCACCCCGACCCTCTCCCCAAAGGGCCGAGGGGGAAAAGCGTGCCCGGTTTTGCACGTGAGGTGAACGGAACCGTTCCACCAGGGGTAAGCGGAACCCTTCGGGCCAGTCACCCACCGCCCCCTCACCCCGACCCTCTCCCCAAAGGGGCGAGGGGGAAAGACGTGCCCGGTTTTGCATGCGAGGTGAACGGAACGATTCCACCGAAGGTAAGCGGAACCCTTAGGGCCAGTCATCCACCGCCCCCTCACCCCGACCCTCTTCCCAAAGGGGCGAGGAGGAAAAGCGTGCCCGGTTTAGCACATGAGGTGAACGGAACCGTTCCACCAGGGGTAAGCGGAACCGCTCTTTTAAAAGCTGAAACCGTTCCCCAGCCCACTCCTCCCCTCACCCGGCCCTCTTCTCAAAGAGGCGAGGGAGAAAAGCGCGCCCGGTTTTACATGTGAGGTAAACGGAACGCTGCGGTCTGGTCTTTCCCCCCTCTCCCTGAGGGAGAGGGTCGGGGTGAGGGTCAGGGAAATTTCTGCTATGCTCCCCCCGCTATTAAGGGGGCTGCATGCTTAACATCGTCTTATTCGAACCAGAAATTCCACCCAATACCGGCAATATCATTCGCTTATGCGCGAATACCGGTTTTCGTTTGCACATTATCGAACCGATGGGTTTTACGTGGGACGATAAGCGCCTGCGTCGTGCCGGCCTCGATTATCATGAATTCACCGCCGTGAAGCGCCATCATGATTACGCGACTTTTGCTGAGTCTGAAAAGCCAGAGCGGCTGTTTGCTCTTACCACCAAAGGCACGCCCGCGCACAGCGCCGTGAGCTATCAGGACGGGGATTTTCTCATGTTTGGCCCGGAAACCCGTGGACTGCCCGCCACTATCCTGGACGCGCTACCGCCGGAGCAGAAGATTCGTATTCCGATGATGCCGGACAGCCGCAGTATGAACCTCTCTAACGCGGTGTCGGTGGTGGTATATGAAGCCTGGCGCCAGTTGGGATACCCTGGCGCGGTACTCAGAAGCTAACCGTTACTATCGGGCCTTATCGGCGCAGCCAGGTTAAACACGGACTGCGCGCAGGCCCGAAACGGCAAGTGCGATAGCCCGAACTCAGATCCCGTCGCCGTATTCGAACCCGTGATTGATGCCATTGAAATGCTGATCCATATCCATCGCGGGTTTGTCTGACTCTGGCTTACCAACGATGCGGGCCGGTACGCCTGCAGCGGTAGTGTGCGGCGGCACGGGTTGCAATACCACGGAGCCTGCGCCAATTTTTGCACCACGCCCGACTTCGATATTGCCGAGGATTTTTGCCCCTGCGCCAATCATTACGCCTTCACGTATTTTCGGGTGACGGTCGCCGCTGGTTTTACCGGTACCGCCGAGCGTGACGGATTGCAGAATCGATACGTCATCTTCAATCACCGCTGTTTCACCCACCACGATACCCGTTGCGTGGTCGAGCATGATGCCGCGGCCAATTTTCGCCGCCGGATGGATATCCACCTGAAAGGTTACCGATACCTGATTTTGCAGGAAAATTGCCAGTGCGCGACGGCCTTCGTTCCATAGCCAGTGGCCGATACGGTAGGACTGAAGCGCATGGAAGCCTTTAAGGTAGAGCAGCGGTGTGGAGTATTTGTCCACTGCCGGGTCACGGGTGCGCACGGCCTGAATATCGCAGGCGGCGGAGGCTATCATCTCCGGGTCTGCCGCATAGGCTTCCTCCACCACTTCACGAATAGCGATGGCAGGCATAATCGGTGACGACAGCTTATTCGCCAGCATATAGCTCAGCGCGCTGCCCAGATTTTCATGCTTGAGTAAGGTTGCGTGGTAAAAACTGGCCAGCATTGGCTCACAGTCCGCCAGCGCCCGGGCTTCGGCTTTAATATTGTTCCAGACCAGATCCAGTTCTTCACACGGCATTGCTTACTCCAGACGTAATAAATTCAGCCAGTTTTACTGACTGCGGACTAAACACAATATCATTCATGCTGCGTCGCGGCGGGTAACCCCAGGCGCTTACATCAGTAAGTGACCGGGGTGACAGCCGAAGCCAATAAAGAGACAGCGTGAAGGATAACGTGGAGGCTAATGACTGCTGCGCTCGTCTTTACGCGCGCGACCTAATAGCGTTAATGCTGCCTCGCGCGCATTTTTTCCGCAATACAATACCTGATAAATTTCCTCAGTTATTGGCATTTCGACGCCAAACCGGTGCGCCAGCGCGCGCACTTCTTTGGTATTGCGGTAGCCTTCAACCACCTGACCAATCTGGTCCTGAGCGGTCTGTACATCGGAGCCCTGGCCCAACGCCATACCGAAACGACGGTTACGCGACTGGTTGTCGGTGCAGGTCAGCACTAAATCGCCCAGCCCCGCCATACCCATAAAGGTGGCAGGATCGGCACCCAGGGCTTCACCGAGGCGAGACATTTCCGTCAGCCCACGGGTGATAAGCGCGGTACGGGCGTTAGCACCAAAGCCGATGCCGTCTGACATTCCCGCACCAATGGCAATCACGTTTTTAACCGCGCCGCCAAGCTGTACGCCGATAAAATCCGGGTTGCTGTACACACGAAAGCTTTTGCCACAATGCAGAAGCTGCTGGAGATCGTCTGCAAAAACCGGGTCAGTAGAGGCAAGGGAAATTGCCGTGGGTAACCCGGCGGCCAGCTCTTTAGCGAAGGTTGGCCCGGAAATCACCGCCAGCGGGATAGCATCACCCAGTACATCGCGCGCGACATCCTGAAGCAGGCGACCCGTTTCCGCTTCCAGTCCTTTCGTGGCCCACACAATACGCGCGTCACTGCGCATCAACGGCTTAATTTGTTGCAGCACGACGCCAAATACATGGCTGGGTACCACTACTAAAATATTGCGGCTGGCGGCGAGAGCGGAAGCGAGATCGCTTTCCAGCGCAAGCGTGTCGGGAAAAGGCACATCAGGCAGGAAGGCGACATTGCAGCGATCGTGCTGCAAAGTCGCGATGTGTTTCGGGTCATGGCCCCACAGAATAACCGGGTGGCCATTTCTTGCCAGGGTAATGGCAAGAGCGGTGCCGTAAGAGCCGGCACCGATAACAGTCATTTCAGCATTGCGTGCGTTCATCAGGCATCCTGATGTTGTTCGGCACCTTCGCCAGCCTGCTGCTGCAGATAGTTCATAAACAGCGCATCAAAGTTGACCGGCGCAAGGTTCAGTTGCGGGAACGTACCGCGAGAGACCAGGCTGGTAATGCACTCGCGCGCGTACGGGAACAGAATGTTCGGGCAGTACGCACCCAGGCAGTGAGCCATCTGATTACCATCGATGCCTTCGATGGAGAAGATGCCGCCCTGCTGAACTTCACACAGGAACGCGTTTTCTTCACCCAGTGCAGCGGTAACGGTCACACGCAGTACCACTTCATAAACGCCTTCAGCCAACTGCGTGGACGCGGTGTCCAGGTCCAGTTTTACTTCCGGCTGCCAGTCTTTCTGAAACACGTGTGGTGCATTCGGTGCTTCGAAAGAGATATCTTTAGTGTAGATGCGTTGAATCTGGAAAGTCATTTCCGTGTTGTTTTGTTCAGACATTCTAAAAACCCTTGAGTGTTGTCCTTAAATACGCTTTTTTCAGGCTGCCACCGATTAACGCCCGGCACAACCTGCCTTTTTGCGTATGCATTAACGCAAGAGGGGATCAAGCCCACCACGCGCGTCCAGCGCATACAAATCATCACAGCCGCCAATGTGCTGCGCATCGATGAAAATCTGGGGTACCGTCGTACGGCCGCTACGTTTAATCATCTCTTCGCGTTTTACCGCGTCACCATCAATCGGCAATTCCTCGAAGGAGACGCCTTTGCTGCCGAGCAGCGCTTTTGCGCGATGGCAGAACGGGCACGTTGCTTTGGTGTAGATCTCAATATTGGCCATGACTGTTCCTCTGAATGTTACTTACCACGCACCAGCGGGAGGTTCTCACCACTCCAGCCAGCCACGCCTTCTTTCAGCACATACACCTGTTCGAAACCCGCTTTGATCAGGGCATTTGCTGGCTCCTGAGCCTGCATACCGGAACCATCGACGACGATAACCGGTTTGCTTTTGTGTTTCTCAAGCTCACCTACATTATTGGCCTTGATATCGTTTGGCAGCAAATTCACTGAACCGGCGATATGTCCTTTGCGGAAATCGTCACGCTGACGCAGGTCCACAATAACGGCATCTTCTTTGTTAATCAGACGGGTGGCTTCACCGCGGGTGATCACTTTCACTTTTGACGCAAAACCCTTGAACGTGGTGAACAGCACGGCCCCGAGTAACGCAATCCAGGCGAGACAAAGAACGGGGTGGCGACTAACAAACTGCATAATTTCTTGCATGGGGGGTAACAGCTCCCGAATCAGTGATTAAAAACCAGGAAAGGAGTATACCTGCGCGGTGTAGCAAATACAGCCAGCGAGCGTGTCGGATTGCATTTTCTGCGGACTGTTATCAAAAAAAATCCCCAGGACGGCTTAATCCTTGCCCTGCGCTGTCGTTTTCTTTGATCTTCTGCGGCTATTTGATCGATTCAGCTGTAGTAAAATTACGCAAATTTTTTTGTCTTTGAGCATGAGGTCCCGCAATGTCGTTTTCTAAAAAACCTATGGTACTGGTGATTCTGGATGGCTATGGCTACCGCGAAGACCAGCAGGATAATGCTATTTTCAGTGCTAAAACCCCGGTCATGGATGCGCTCTGGGCCACTCGCCCGCATACGCTGATTGATGCTTCCGGTCTGGAAGTCGGTCTGCCGGACCGTCAGATGGGTAACTCTGAAGTGGGCCACGTAAACCTGGGTGCAGGCCGCATTGTCTATCAGGATCTGACCCGTTTGGATGTTGAAATTAAAGAACGTACTTTCTTCAGCAATCCGGTACTCAGCGGAGCGGTAGATAAGGCTGTGGCTGCGGGCAAAGCCGTGCACATTATGGGTCTGCTCTCTGCAGGTGGCGTACATAGCCATGAAGACCACATTATGGCGATGGTTGAGCTGGCCGCCGAACGCGGCGCGGAAAATATCTACCTGCATGCCTTCCTCGACGGTCGTGATACCCCGCCTCGTAGCGCTGAATCTTCATTAAAACGCTTTGAAGATAAGTTCGCTGAACTCGGTAAAGGCCGCGTGGCTTCTGTTATTGGCCGTTACTACGCAATGGATCGTGACAACCGTTGGGATCGTGTAGAGCAAGCCTATGATTTGCTGACGCTGGCAAAAGGCGAATTCACTACCGCCACCGCCGTGGAAGGTCTGCAAAACGCCTATGCCCGTGACGAAAACGATGAATTTGTAAAAGCCACCGTGATTCGTGCCGAAGGTCAGGCCGATGCCGCAATGAAAGATGGCGACACTCTGATTTTCATGAACTTCCGTGCTGACCGTGCGCGTGAAATTACCCGTGCGTTTGTCAACGCAGACTTCGACGGCTTTGCCCGTAAAAAAGTGGTTAAACTGGGCGAGTTCGTGATGCTCAGCGAATATGCCGCTGATATTAAAGCCGCCTGCGCTTATCCGCCCTCTTCCCTTGCCAACACGTTCGGCGAATGGATGGCGAAAAATGACAAAACGCAGCTGCGTATTTCCGAAACGGAAAAATATGCGCATGTGACTTTCTTCTTCAACGGCGGTGTGGAAGCCTCTTTCCCTGGTGAAGACCGCATTCTGATCAACTCACCGAAAGTGGCGACCTATGATCTGCAACCGGAAATGAGCTCTGCCGAACTGACTGAGAAACTGGTTGGCGCAATCACCGGTGGTAAATATGACACCATCATCTGTAACTACCCGAACGGCGATATGGTGGGCCATACCGGCGTAATGGATGCGGCAATCAAAGCAGTTGAAGCCCTGGATCACTGCGTTGAGCAGGTGGCGAAAGCCGTTGAATCGGTTGGCGGCCAGCTGCTTATCACCGCTGACCACGGTAACGCCGAGCAGATGCGCGACCCGGCGACGGGTCAGGCGCATACGGCTCATACCAACCTGCCGGTCCCGCTGATTTACGTTGGTGGTCAGTCGGTAAAAGCGATAGAAGGCGGCAAACTGTCCGACATCGCCCCGACCATGCTGACCCTGATGGGCATGGAAATCCCGCAAGAGATGACTGGTAAGCCGCTGTTCATCGTGGAATAATCGCTCCCCATGAGGGGAAAGGCGATTTATTCAATCACATGGGGTGCAGTTCGGCCTCTGATTTACGCCAGCGCATTAAGCGCTGGCGTATTGTTGTGCGCTCTTCCTGCCCACGCGGATGACCGCGATCAGTTAAAATCCATTCAGGCAGATATTGCTGCCAAAGAGCGCGCCGTGCGCCAGCAGCAGCAGCAACGTACGGCGCTGCTCGCGCAGCTCAAACAGCAGGAAGTGGCTATTTCTGCGGCCGCCCGTGAACTACGAGAAACCGAAAACTCCCTCGCTCAGCTTAATAAGCAAATTGATGCCATGAATGCCTCCATCGCGAAGCTGGAGAAGCAGAAAGCCGCGCAGGAGCGTAATCTTGCCGCTCAGCTGGATGCCGCTTTTCGTCAGGGTGAGCATACCGGCATTCAGTTGATTCTGAGCGGGGAAGAGAGCCAGCGCGGGCAGCGTTTACAGGCCTATTTCGGCTATCTGAACCAGTCGCGGCAGGAGACCATCGGGCAACTGAAACAGACCCGCGAAGAGGTCGCCACGCAGAAAGCCGAGCTGGAAGAGAAACAGACGCAACAGCAAACGCTGCTGTATGAGCAGAAAGCCCAACAGGCAAAGCTTGAACAGGCGCGTAACGAACGTAAGAAAACCCTTTCTGGCCTTGAATCCTCTATTCAGGCAGGTCAACAGCAGTTGGGTGAGCTTCGTGCTAACGAATCTCGTCTGCGTGACCGTCTCGCCCGTGCAGAAGCGGCGGCCAAAGCCCGCGCTGACCGGGAAGCCCGTGAAGCGCAGGCCGTGCGCCAAAAACAGCAGGATGCTTCGCGGAAAGGCTCCACCTACAGACCGACAGAAAATGAACGTTCACTGATGTCCCGCACCGGCGGGCTTGGCTCGCCATCCGGCCAGGCCTTCTGGCCAGTGCGTGGTCCACTTCTCCACCGATATGGCGAACAGCTGCAAGGTGAGCTACGTTGGAAGGGGATTGTTATCGGTGCGTCTGAAGGCAGCGAAGTCAAAGCCGTTGCTGATGGACGCGTGATCCTTGCCGACTGGCTACAAGGTTATGGTCTTGTGGTGGTCGTTGAGCACGGGAAAGGGGACATGAGCCTCTACGGTTACAACCAGAGTGCGCTGGTCAGCGTTGGCACTCAGGTTCGTGCCGGTCAACCGATAGCCCTCGTCGGGAGCAGTGGTGGTCAGGGCCGACCTTCACTCTATTTCGAAATTCGCCGCCAGGGTCAGGCGGTCAATCCACAACCGTGGTTGGGAAGATAAGTTTTGCTTCAATTTCGTCGTATTTTTGTTGTTTCTGCCACTCTGCTGGCTTTTTCCGTATCGGCATTTGCCGGAAAACTCGCTATCGTAATCGATGATTTTGGCTACCGTCCGCAGACGGAAAATCAGGTGATTGCGATGCCTGCCGCTCTCTCTGTCGCAGTGTTACCCAATGCGCCTCACGCCCGCGAGATGGCCACTAAAGCGCACAATGCAGGGCATGAAGTACTGATTCATCTGCCTATGGCGCCGCTCAGTAAACAACCCCTGGAAAAAGATACTCTGCGCCCGGAGATGAGCAGCGCGGAAATTGAACGCATTATCAGCGAGGCAGTGAGCAGCGTGCCCTATGCCACTGGCCTGAATAACCACATGGGTAGCGCCATGACCTCCAGCCTGTTTGGCATGCAAAAAGTAATGCAGGCGCTGGAGCGTTACGATCTCTATTTCCTTGACAGCATGACCATTGGTAACAGTCAGGCCATGCGCGCTGCGCGCGGCACCGGCGTCAAAGTCATCAAACGCAGAGTCTTTCTTGACGATACGCAAAACGAAGGGGACATCCGGCGTCAGTTTACCCGCGCCGTGGAGCTGGCACGCCGCAATGGTTCAGCAATTGCGATTGGTCACCCTCACCCCTCGACGGTGCGCGTCCTTTCGCAGATGATCTCTAACCTGCCGGCGGATATCACGCTGGTGCGGGCAGGCAGTCTGCTGAACGAGCCCCAGGTCGACAACTCAACGCCGAATCAGGCGCAACCGCCGCAGCCCTCAGCCCCACGTAACCCGTTCCGGGGGGTGAATGTCTGTCCGACTAAACGCGCCCCGGAGCCGGTCTATGCAGGCCATTTCTTTGCGGTCGTAAAAGAGAGCATCGGTGAAAGTACGCTGATGAAATATTTTACCAATCAGTGGCAGGGATGGGGTCACTCCCGCCGCTAAAGCGCGCGGGAGTTTTTCTCTTCTTTAATCACAACCGTTTTTTCTTCCTGGTGTAAATACCAGGCTTTGAAATACTTCATGAAACTGTAAAAGGTCGCGTATAACCCGGTGACCACGCCCACCTTACCGCTGCGCCATGCGCCGCTAAATAAATACCATTTAAAAAACGCACCAATCGCGCTAATAATTCCACGGCTGATGGACGGTTTAACATTTTGATATTTGACTAACCTGGACGTGTAATTATTCAGCTTACTGAACACTTCGTGCAGGGAATAAAAGGTATCGTGCCTTACGCGGCCTGGTATTTTCGCTGACTGCAAAAAGCCTTCGACTTTGTCATCAACCGGGCGATGATTAAAGTGGGCATGCTGCCGGTTAAATAAACGCACCGGAAAATCCGGTGAAGATACAGGATATATCGTCCGTATTTCTTCACCCAGCACATACCAGTAACGCGGCAGGCGCCAGGCCTGTCCGGGAGAAGGTTCTTCGCCCGCCTTGAGCTGGAGAATGAAATTCAGCGTCTGTTCATCGAGGATTTCGTCACTATCCATGCAGAGTACCCAGTCATGGGCCGCCAGGCTGATAGCGTGATTCATTTGCGCGCCGTGCATGGAATAAGGATGATGGTGCACGGTAAGACCATATTCATGGCAAATATCCAGCGTAGCGTCCGTACTGCCGGAATCGAGCACAACGAAATCATCCGCTATCACTAATAGTGGCGGAAGCACCTCACGTAATAAACGAGCCGAATTGCAGGTAAGCAGGCACACCGAAAGCTTGAACATAATTATCCGTAATTAAAAGTTAAACCAATCGTCAACAGACTCTATGTTTAATCCATTTAAAATGTTACGGAAAATGTGCTTATCCTGCTGCTCAGGATTAAAAATGTGAAGCAGATAGTAAAAAGGCGCCCGCAGGCGCCTTTATTTTTAGTCCCAGCTAAGGATGACCTTCCCGGACTGGCCTGAACGCATGGCGTCGAAACCTTTCTGGAAATCATCAATTCCGAAGCGGTGAGTAATGATGGGTGACAAATCCAGCCCTGACTGAATAAGCGCTGCCATCTTGTACCAGGTTTCAAACATTTCGCGCCCGTAAATGCCTTTAATAAAGAGACCCTTGAAGATGACTTTATTCCAGTCGATGGACATCTCCGACGGCGGGATACCCAGCAGTGCGATGCGGCCGCCGTGATTCATGGTATCCAGCATGCTGCGAAACGCAGGTGGCGCACCTGACATCTCCAGTCCAACATCAAAACCTTCAGTCATGCCAAGCTCTGCCATCACGTCCGTAAGGTTCTCTTCCGCTACGTTTACCGCACGGGTGACGCCCATTTTACGCGCCAGTTCAAGCCGGTATTCATTTACATCAGTAATGACCACATGACGCGCACCGACATGTTTCGCCACTGCCGCAGCCATGATACCAATCGGCCCCGCGCCCGATACCAGCACATCTTCACCCACCAGGTCGAACGAGAGCGCCGTATGCACCGCGTTGCCAAAGGGATCAAAGATAGAGGCTAACTCGTCAGAGATATTGTCAGGGATCTTAAAGGCGTTAAACGCAGGAATAACCAGGTATTCTGCAAAGCAGCCCGGGCGGTTGACGCCAACCCCAACGGTATTACGGCATAAATGGGTACGCCCGGCACGGCAGTTACGGCAGTGCCCGCAGGTGATGTGGCCTTCGCCGGAAACACGGTCTCCGAGCTGGAAACCTTTTACTTCCTGACCAATGCCCACCACTTCGCCAACGTATTCGTGCCCGACCACCATCGGGACCGGAATGGTTTTTTGCGACCATTCATCCCAGTTGTAGATGTGTACATCGGTGCCACAAATAGCCGTTTTACGAATTTTAATCAGCAGGTCGTTGTGCCCGACTTCCGGTGCCGGAACGTCGTTCATCCAGATGCCTTCTTCCGCTTTGAGTTTGGATAGCGCTTTCATCTTACGTCCTCAGGCAATCACGCCCAGTTGTTTACCGATGCGGATAAACGCCGCCACCGCACGTTCAATTTGTTCCGGCGTATGCGCCGCCGACATTTGGGTACGAATACGCGCCTGACCCTTTGGCACGACCGGGAAGAAGAAGCCCGTCACGTAAATGCCCTCTTTTTGCAGCTCGCGGGCAAAGTTCTGCGCGACCACGGCATCGCCCAGCATCACCGGAATGATGGCATGATCGGCACCCGCCAGCGTGAAGCCTGCAGCGCTCATTTTTTCACGGAAAAGTCGCGCGTTGGCCCACAGGCGGTCACGCAATTCAGCCCCGGATTCCACCATTTCCAGCACCCTGATGGAGGCGGCAACAATGGCTGGTGCCAGAGAGTTGGAGAACAGATACGGACGCGAACGCTGACGCAACCACTCCACAACCTCTTTACGGGCCGCAGTGTAACCCCCCGATGCGCCGCCGAGTGCTTTACCCAGCGTACCGGTGATGATGTCTACACGTCCCATGACCTCGCAGTACTCATGAGAACCACGCCCATTTTCACCCACAAAGCCGACCGCGTGAGAATCGTCGACCATCACCAGCGCATCGTACTTGTCCGCGAGATCGCAGACGCCTTTCAGGTTGGCAATCACGCCGTCCATCGAGAAGACGCCATCAGTAGCGATCAGCACATGGCGTGCGCCGACTTCACGGGCTTCTTTCAGGCGAGCTTCCAGCTCCTGCATGTCATTGTTGGCGTAACGGAAGCGCTTTGCTTTACACAGACGCACGCCGTCGATGATCGAAGCATGATTCAGGGCATCGGAGATAATGGCATCTTCTGCCCCCAGCAGGGTTTCAAACAGCCCGCCGTTCGCATCAAAACAGGAGGAGTAGAGGATCGCATCTTCCATGCCGAGGAAATCCGCAAGCTTTTTCTCAAGCTGCTTATGGCTGTCCTGAGTGCCGCAAATAAAGCGCACCGAAGCCATACCAAAGCCGTGGCTGTCCATCCCCGCTTTTGCCGCTGCGATAAGCTCAGGATGATTTGCCAGCCCGAGATAGTTGTTAGCGCAGAAGTTAATGACGTGGCTTCCATTCGCCACGGTTATATCAGCCTGCTGGGCCGAGGTAATAATGCGTTCTTCTTTAAACAACCCTTCCGCACGTGCGGTCTCCAGGTCGCTCGTTAACTGCTTATAAAAATCCCCACGCATCGCAATTCTCCAGACAGCGCAAATTTCGGAACATATTACCCAAAGCTATACGTTGATACGAGATGACGCATCATCTCATGAAGATTTTGCAGCATAAATCACGTGTAACGAGAGGGTCGGGCGGCGAATGGCTGTAGGGTCTGCAATGAAATGGTATGATTAAAGACATTCGTGTCTGAGATAGTCTCAGAGCTCCACAATTCAAAGGTTACAGTTATGATCATCGTTACCGGCGGCGCGGGCTTTATCGGCAGCAACATCGTTAAAGCTCTGAATGACAAAGGCATCACCGACATCCTGGTGGTAGACAACCTGAAAGATGGCACCAAGTTCGTCAATCTGGTGGATCTGAATATCGCTGACTATATGGATAAAGAAGATTTTCTTATCCAGGTGATGGCGGGCGAAGAGTTCGGCGATATCGAGGCAGTTTTCCATGAGGGTGCTTGTTCCTCTACCACCGAGTGGGACGGCAAGTACATGATGGATAACAACTATCAGTACTCTAAAGAAGTGCTTCATTATTGCCTTGAGCGTGAAATTCCGTTCCTCTACGCCTCGTCTGCGGCCACCTACGGTGGCCGCACCAGCGACTTTATTGAATCACGTGAATATGAAAAACCGCTGAACGTCTACGGCTACTCCAAGTTCCTGTTTGATGAATATGTGCGTCAGATCCTGCCGGAGGCAAACTCTCCGGTTGTCGGTTTCCGTTACTTCAACGTCTATGGCCCGCGTGAAGGTCACAAAGGCAGCATGGCGAGCGTGGCTTTCCACCTCAATACCCAGCTCAATAACGACGAGAGTCCGAAACTGTTCGAAGGCAGCGACAACTTCAAGCGTGACTTCGTCTATGTGGGTGACGTTGCAGCCGTAAACCTGTGGTTCTGGGAAAACGGCGTATCCGGTATTTTCAACCTCGGCACCGGCCGTGCGGAATCTTTCCAGGCCGTGGCAGACGCAGCGCTGGCGTTCCACCAGAAAGGCAGCCTCGAATACATCCCGTTCCCGGACAAGCTGAAAGGTCGCTACCAGGCGTTCACCCAGGCGGACCTGACAAACCTGCGTGCAGCAGGCTACGACAAGCCGTTCAAAACCGTTGCCGAAGGCGTGGCCGAGTACATGGCCTGGCTGAACCGCGATAATGGCACCCATTCATAAAATCATTTAAGCGGTATCAAGGCGGCAACAGAGTGAGTCCCCGGGCGCACAGAATATGCGGTGTGACTGGGGTGAACAAAGGCCGCCAACGCAGAGACAGCTTGAAGGATGAAATGAATGAAAATATTGGTGGTTGGCCCGTCATGGGTGGGCGACATGATGATGTCGCAGAGTCTCTATCGCACGCTCAGGGCGCGCTTTCCCCAGGCTTCAATAGACGTGATGGCGCCCGCGTGGTGCCGTCCGCTGTTGTCGCGCATGCCGGAAGTGAATGAAGCTATCCCGATGCCGCTAGGCCACGGGGCGCTGGAAATTGGCGAACGCCGCAAGCTGGGCCACAGCCTGCGCCATAAGGGCTATGACCGTTCTTACGTGCTGCCCAACTCCTTTAAATCAGCCCTGGTGCCCTTTTTTGCAAAGGTTCCGCATCGCACCGGCTGGCGGGGCGAAATGCGCTACGGTTTGCTCAACGATATCCGCGTACTGGACAAGCAGGCCTGGCCGTTAATGGTGGAACGCTATGTGGCCTTAGCGTATGACAAGGGAGTGATGGCCTCAGCCAGCGATTTGCCCCAGCCGCTGCTCTGGCCGCAGTTACAGGTCAATGACGGCGAGAAATTGCAAACCTGCGCTGCGTTTTCGCTCTCATCAGAACGTCAGATTATAGGGTTTTGCCCAGGCGCGGAATTTGGCCCGGCCAAGCGCTGGCCGCACTACCATTACGCGGAACTGGCAAAACAGCTTATTGATGAAGGCTTTCAGGTGGTGCTGTTCGGCTCCGCTAAAGACCACGAGGCGGGTAATCAAATCCTCGCCTCCCTCAGCGTTGAACAGCAGGCGTGGTGCCGCAATCTGGCCGGTGAAACCCAGCTTGAGCAGGCGGTAATTCTTATCGCCTCGTGCAAGGCCGTGGTCAGCAATGACTCAGGGTTAATGCATGTGGCTGCCGCCCTTAATCGCCCGCTGGTCGCCCTCTATGGGCCGAGCAGTCCGGACTTTACCCCCCCGCTCTCCCATAAAGCACGGGTGATTCGTCTGATTACGGGCTACCACAAAGTCCGTAAAGGCGATGCGGCAGAAGGTTATCACCAGAGCCTGATCGACATTACGCCGGAGCGGGTACTGAACGAACTGAACGACCTGCTGTTGAACGAAGAAGGGTAACGCATGCGGGTTCTGATCGTGAAAACCTCCTCAATGGGCGATGTGCTGCATACGCTTCCGGCACTGACAGACGCTGCGCGCGCCATGCCGGGCATTCGTTTTGACTGGGTCGTGGAAGAGGGCTTTGCCCAGATCCCCTCCTGGCATGAAAATGTTGAACGGGTGATCCCGGTGGCTATCCGACGCTGGCGCAAAGCCTGGTTCTCCCCAGCGGTAAAGGCGGAGCGACGGGCGTTTCGTCATGCCGTCCAGGCAGAGCAGTATGACGCCATCATCGACGCCCAGGGACTGGTAAAGAGCGCGGCGCTGGTCACCCGCCTCGCACATGGCATAAAACATGGTATGGACTGGCAGAGCGCACGCGAACCGCTGGCAAGCCTGTTCTACAACCGTCGCCATTCGATTGCCAAGCAACAGCACGCGGTGGAACGCACCCGTGAACTGTTTGCGAAAAGCCTGGGGTATGCGAAGCCGAAGACCGAGGGTGATTACGCTATTGCTCGTCATTTCCCCGGCAGCCGCAGTCATGACACGCCCTACGCCGTGTTTTTACATGCCACCACCCGCGACGACAAACACTGGCCGGAAAACCACTGGCGTGACCTGATTGGCCTGCTGGCAAACAGCGGCCTGCAGATCAAACTGCCGTGGGGCGCACCGCACGAGGAGGCCCGCGCGAAACGGCTGGCCGAAGGCTATGATTTTGTGGAGGTACTGCCGCGCATGAGCCTTGAGCGCGTGGCGCAGGTGCTCGCCGGTGCCCGCTGCGTGGTCTCTGTCGACACCGGACTGAGTCACCTGACCGCCGCCCTGGATCGTCCGAACATTACCCTTTACGGCCCCACGGACCCCGGACTTATCGGCGGCTATGGAAAAAATCAATATATCTGCCGCCCGCAACAGTCATCGCAATTAAGTGACCTTGACGCCACGGCGGTTTTTGCACAATTACAGCCTTTGCTGAAAGCAGAGAGTGACTATGTCTGATTTTTTTACGCCGGAACGCCCACCAAAGCGTGTGCTGATCGTTAAGCTACGCCACCACGGGGATGTCCTGCTCACCTCGCCGGTTTTTACCGTGCTGAAAAAAAACTGGCCGGATGTCGAAGTCGACGCGCTGGTCTATGACGATACTCAGGCGATGCTCACCAGCCATCCGTACATCGATCAGGTGCATACCATCGGCCGTAACTGGCGCAAAAAAGGGTGGTTTGAACAGCTTCGCCTCTATCGTGCGCTGCTGAAAAAACTCAAATCACGCCACTACGACGTGCTGATCAATCTGACCGAGCACTGGCATGGTGCACGCCTTGCCCGACGTCTGAAACCGCGCGTCTCCGTCGGCTTTAAGCCGGATAAACGTGGTGGCCTGGCGCGTCGCCGCTGGGTTAAATCGTTTACGACGCTTTACCCGGCAATTCAGGACAACAGCCGTCATATGGTAGAGGTGAACCTGGATGCACTGCGTCGCATTGGTATTCACCCACAGACGGCGGAAGATAAACACACCCTCTTTGTGCCGGGTGAAGCCGCTGAAGCGGTGATTGCAGAGAAGCTGGCCGGTTTTGGCCTCAGCAGTAAGTCCTACATTCTGGTGCACCCCACCTCCCGCTGGATGTTTAAGGCCTGGCAAATCGATGCCCTCGCCGCGACCATTGATAACCTTGCGGCCCGTGGCCTGCCGATTATCCTTTCCGCCGCGCCATCAAAAGACGAGACGGAATACATGGATGCGCTACGGGCGGCGCTCACGCAGCCGGTATTCGATTTAAGCGGTCAGCTGAATCTGAAAGAGCTGGGTGCGCTGATGAAACATGCCCGGATCTACTTTGGTGTCGACTCGATGCCGATGCACCTCGCCAGCGCCGTGGGTACCCCGACCGTGGCAATCTTTGGTCCGACCGGGGCCATTAAATGGGCACCGTGGGGGGTGAATTATCGGGTGATTACCGCCGGATTTACCTGCCAGCCCTGTGGCAAAGCGGGCTGTGGTGACAGCGGTGTCTCTGACTGTATTACCGCCATCACCCCGCAACAGGTGCTGAGCGCCATCGATACTCTGCTGCTGGAATACCCTGCATGAAGCTGGCGATTGTCCGACAAACCTACAACCCCAATGGCGGCGCGGAACGCTTTGTCTCCCGTGCCCTGAACGTGCTCGCGCGCACGACCTCACTGGACGTCACGCTTATCGCCCGTCAGTGGGAGGATGCCGCAGGCTGGCAAACCTTAACCGTCAACCCCCCGTTTCGTAATCGCCTGAGCCGGGAGGCCGGTTTTGCTGACGCGGCTGCGGCGCAGTTTGCCCGCTTCGACATTGTTCAGAGCCATGAGCGTATTCCGGGTGCCACCCTCTTTCGTGCGGGCGATGGCGTGCATGCCACCTGGCTTGAGCAGTATGGTCGCATCCAGTCACCGCTGGCGCGCTGGGCGCAGTCTTTCAGTAAGTATCACCGTTATATTCTGCAGGCTGAAACGACGATGTTTACGCACCCGGCGCTGCGCAGGGTTATCTGTAATTCAAAAATGGTGCGTGATGACATCGCCCGCCGCTTTGCCCTGCCGGACGATAAGCTCACCGTCATCTATAACGGGGTCGATACGGCCCACTTCCATCCGAGGGTGAAAAGCCGATCACAGCGTGACGCGCTGGGCATCCCGACTGATGCACCGGTCCTGGCGTACGTCGGGTCGGGCTTTAGTCGCAAAGGGGTGGCGACGGCGCTGAAGGCGATAGCTGCGCATAATGATGTCTGGCTGCTGGTGGCCGGGCGCGACAAACATGCGCGCAAGTTTGAAAAGCTGGCCCAGACTCTGGGCGTGGCATCCCGCGTGCGTTTTCTGGGGCCGGTGGCCGATGTGCGTGAAGTCTACGGTTCTGCGGACGCGTTAATTCTGCCCACACTCTACGATCCCTTCCCGAACGTCTGCGTCGAAGCACTGGCCTGTGGACTCCCGCTGTTCACCAGCCACGGCTGCGGTGCCGCAGAGTGGATTGAAGAAGGTGTGAACGGCTGGGTATGCGATGCGCTCGACAGTAAAGGCTATCAGAAGGCGATAGCCGCGTGGCTCGACGGCATGAAAAAAGGGGAGGATTATGCGACAGCCGCCCGTGCGACTGCCGAACCTTATACCCTGGAGAGAATGGCAGAAGAGCTACAGGCGCTTTATCGTGATCTGCTGCGCTGAGCAGCATCGGTAAAGACCTTCTCCATTGCCGTAAGCATACATTCACGCGTGAAGTGGGCGCACAGGTACTCATACCCCTGTTGCGCCAGCTTCTCACGTAAATGAGCGTCGCGGTATAGCGTCATAATGGCATTGTACAGCGCTGTCTCGTCGCGCTGGCCAATCAGCAGCCCGGTCTTACCGTTAATGACCGCGTCCCCTGTTCCCCCTGCGTCCGTCGCGATAGTGGCGATACGTGAAGCCAGCGACTGTAATACGCCCTGCGGCAGGCCTTCCATATCATGCGAGGGACTCAGCGCAATATCGAACGCCGGGAAAAAAGACTCCGGATCGCTACGGTGCCCCGTCATGATGACACGCTCCTGTAACCCCAGTTCGATGACCTGCTGCTCCAGCGTGGCTTTGTACGTCCCTTCACCGACGATAACCAGCTTCACCTCAGGGTGTTCAATCCGGGCTAACGCCCGCAGCAGCACGCTGTGCCCTTTATTGGGCCGTAAATGTGAAACGACGCCGAGCAGAAAATCATGCTGGCTGAGGCCGCAACGGGCTCTGGCCGCCTGCTTGTCGGCAGGATGAAAGCGGCCAGTGTCGACGCCGCTTGGCACCGACGTGCTTTGCGCCATCGGCACACCGATATCCGCCATCTGCTGGCGTAACGCTTCTCCCGTGGTCACGATATGCGCACAGGCTTTGCGAAACAGCCAGCGCGTGGTCCAGTTATTGCGCGGGACACCCGACGCATGGCGCGTCCGCACCAGGGGTACGGGCGTGCCGAGCGTGAGATTGGCCAGGGCCACCAGCCAGGTATCGGCAGAATTGTGACTATTTATGACATCAATCGTCGCCCGATTTTCACTAAGCCAGCGACGAAGCGCCTGTAAGTTTTTGAGGTTTTTACGCTTAAGCGGCATCGTTACCACATTGAGTCCCGCCTCGCGTGCCAGTGCATGGAGCGGCGCACTCTCCGGGCAAAGCAGGGTTACCTGATGGCCGCGCTGAATCAACCCGACGGATTCATTGATAATGCGTAATGGCTGCCCGCCCTTGCCACCATCGGCTTCTGTGTGAACGATATGCATATTTTTCCTGTTGTGAGCTAACGGCCTGATTCGCGTAGTATATACTTTGCCAAGAGGACGTAAGTACCCGTTGGCTAAATCGGTTGCAGATTAATCTTGCTTACAAACATTGGCCTTCTGTCAGTTACGCTTCTATGTTAATTTCCACTGTCTTTTAATTCCCGCTTAAACGTGGAATTTCTGAAAGCTTTGCTAAGCAACTGGTAAAGATGCCCATTTCCTTAACCTGTCAAAAAAATATGATAAGTATTCGTAGTATTCTGACGAGTCTTTTAGTCTTTGGTGTGTTGGCATTATGTTTCGTCTGGCCTATTCCCAATGACCAACTTCCCTTTCATCGTAATGGCTTCATTTACCCCGTAATACTGGTCTCCCTGGGTCTTTTCTTTAGTTCACCGTCAGCTAAAAAAAGTCTCGACTTAAATAAAATCAAGTTCGTCCTTATTACGATCTGGGTATTAACTTTCTTCTTGTTGATTAATGGCTTTTTCGTCGCGCCCGATATCAAAGAGATGGTGTCGACCTGGAACGGTCAATGGGTTCGCCCGGTCTTACTGTTTTGCGCAGGTCTGGTGATCCTTCCTGCTATCCAGACCCGTTTCCCGACCTTCTCGGCGGCGAAATTTTTCACGCTGGTGATTTTGTTCTTTTGGGGCGTGATTTGCGTCCACCTGCTGGACACGCTGTGGCTCTACTGGCGTGATGGGGTGATTCACTGGGGTGAAACCCGTATCGTCTTTAACCGCACCCGCATGAGCTTCCAGATCAATATGATAACCGGATTTATTCTGGCGGAGCTTCTGGCGCGCGGTCTGCTGCATCAACGCTTCTTACGTCTTAATACTCCCGTTCTCTCTTTGATTTTGCTGAGCAATCTGCTCTGTACGGCACTGGTCGATACCCGCTGGGGCACCATCGGGCTGGTGGGTAGCCTGTTCTCAACCTTCATTTTGTTGAGCCTGCACAGTATGCGCCGCAGCCGTGTTTTTGTAACCGGCGGGATTCTGGCAGCGATTGTGATGGCTTCCATGCTGTTGGGTTACGCCTCCTGGAAAACCGATCCACGCTGGCAGGGCCTGGAGAGTGATGCGATCGCGGGCTGGAACGCCCCCTTCACCAGTTTTTGCTACAACAAAACGGATGGCATTGAGCCGATCAATGACATGGGGAACCCCATGAACCATTCCAACGGCTGCAGGGCCAGCTTCTTCCATCAGGGATGGAAGCTGGTAGGTGAGCATCCTGCGGGCATTGGCCCTCGCAAAGAGGCCTTCCAGTATGTGCTGCAGCGCGATACTCAGGATAAGCGAATCAATATTCCGCATAGCCACTACGGTCTGATCGAGTTTGGTATTCAGAACGGTGTTGCGGGTATTGCAGGCTGGCTGATTCTGCTCGTCGGATGCTGGCGCATTGGCTGGCAGGAATTCCGCCGGGGTAATACCATGACAGGCATGTTCTTATTGCTGTTTACCGTTGGCTTTTTCTCCAGAACCATGGTCGATCACAATTTAAAAGACCACTATCTGGAGCAATATATGCTGCTGACGGGACTACTCATCGGAATGTGTTCACTACGCCCCCCGAAGAGTCATAATACCCCTGCCTGATTTCTGATGCGCCAGCGCAACGACGCTGGCGCATTTTATCTTTGAAGAACCCTTTACGCGCTGCGCTGTCGAATAACCACCGCAGGGTAAAGCGAGCGTTGAGCGATCGCTGCATCGCCCCGCCTCAATACGGAGAAAGCATGTCTGGAACGCCGCAATTAAGCCTCGTGATTGCCGTCTATAATGGCGAAAATTTTTTGAGCGCTTTTTTTGACAGTATTAAAAGTCAAAACCTGAACAGCCTGGAACTTATCGTTGTTAATGATGGTTCAACCGATAATTCTGCCCACATCATCTCACGTTATGCCAGCGAGTTTGAAAACGTCCAGGTTATCGATCAGGCCAACGGTGGCGTTTCTGCTGCGCGAAATACCGGTCTGGCGGTCGCCCGGGGAGAGTATGTCGCGTTTCCCGATATTGATGATGTTATCTATCCTGGCATGTATCAGCGCCTGCTGGATATTGCCATCGCCGGGCAACTGGACGTCGCTACCTGTAACGGCAACTATGTCTATGATGATGGTCGCCCGTCGAAGAAAATCTTCCCCTCAGATAAGCTTGCCTCCACCGGCGTGCTGGATGGCCCGACCTGGCTACAGATGGCCCTGACCTCTCGCAAATTCCTGCATGTTACCTGGCTGAACATCTACCGCCATGCGTTTATTAAGGCGCAGGGCTTCACGTTCGAGCAGGGTCTGCGTCATCAGGACATACCCTGGACTACTGAGGTGCTGCTGACCGCAAAGCGCGTCCAGTATGTCGATGAGGTCTTTTATGACTATCTGATCCACTCTGCTTCCGTCTCACATACGCCGGGCACAGATGACACGCGGATGCGCTCCTCGCGACATTACATGAAAATCCTGGAGATGCTGGACGCCATCAACAAACGCTACCCGGAGCAGGTGAAACGCGTGCCCGCCTGCCACTGGCAAATCGCCAAAGAGGGGCTTGGCATCCTGCATAGCATCAATAACATTGAAGATTTGTCCAAAAAGCGCGAAATTACGCGCGAACTTTTTGACCGCGGCATCTGGTCAATGATCTGGAATAATGCGCGCGGTTTACGGCAGCGCTGGCGTCTGGGGCGTCGTTACTTCCGTCTTAAAAAACTTGTGAAATAAAGTGGCTATATGAGCAGGATGAAATTACACGTTGTTTCCCGATCCGATTTTATTGAAGCGCATTTTTCCGACTTTCAAGAATTGATTGATCAGGCTATTAATCCCAATGATATTCCGCATCGTTTTTATTGCGGCGGACGCGGTGTATGGACCTTTCAGACCATGCTCAGCCTGAACTATTACTACAACGGCCAGATTGACTGTTCCTGGGGTACTGAATGCCGCCCTGACGCCATAAATTTGATGCACAACGACCATTACGGGTCACGGGTCAAACCCTGGGTGGGCGTCACTGTCGTTGCGCGTGCAGACCGTCCTCCCGTCATTGGCGCGGATTATGTGGTAGAGCAAAACCCTGAAGTGGCAGCGATTCCAGGGCGCATTTTCATTCCAAACTGGCCGCAGCCGGGGGTAAAACCGCGTGAACGTACCGACGAAACGATCAAAACCGTCGCGTTCTTTGGCCGCGTGGACAGCTTCCCGGAGCAGTTTAGTAGTGAAGCCTTCAGGCAACGTCTTGCGGAACAGGGGATCACGCTGCGTATCTCTTTTGATAACTGGACCAACTACCAGGACGTGGATATCTGCATCAGTTTCCGCAAATCACACGACCACAAACTGGCACGTAAACCGGCGAGTAAGTTAATTAATAACTGGCTGGGTAAAACGGTGATGATTTGCGACGACGAACCGTCCTATCGCGCCATTCGTGAAAGCGAGCTGGACTACCTGATTGCTAAGACGCCTGATGAAGCGTTCGAGGCCATCATGAAGCTGAAAAATAACCCGGAGCTGTATCGCCAGATGCGCGCACAGGGTGAAAAACGGCTGCAGGTTTACTCCCGTGAAGCAGTGGCTGCCCGCTGGTATCGCCTTTTTTCCGATATCCAGGAGAAAGGGTTACATAACCGCTCAACGTTTGCCCGCGCCCTGCGCTTTGGCTTCGGTAAAGCTATCCGTCCGCTGACTAAAAAATTCTAAGGCATATCGAGTACCCTAATGTCCACAATATCTATACAGTCAACCCGCTCGTCAGGGAGTAAGCTGGCGCGCACCGTCGTCTTGACGCTTGTTTTTATCGTGCTTTTTTCGTTCTCTGAAATTCTGATTTTACTCAAAGACCACGTTTATCAACCCAAAGCGGACGATATCGCGCTCTATGTGTTGATTTCCCTGCTGGCAGCGGTCAGCGCACGCCACTTCCTGACGCGCCTGCTACTGGCTGTGACCTTCTTTACGCAGATTTCCGAAGCGATTTACTATCAGTTCTATGGTCAGTTTTATGGACCAAGTGAAGTGTGGCTTGCCTTTGTCGAGACCAAAGACATTGCCAGTGGTATCACCGACAGTCTCGGCTCACTGGGCATTTACATTGCAATCATGGTGGTGGCGATGGTGTTTGCCCTCGTCTTCTCCCGTCGCATGGCTCCCGCCTGGGGAAAGTGGCAAACCATGCCGTGCCTGCTGATTATCCTCATCATGTTCGGCGGCCAGTTCTATAAAGCCATTGACGGGCAGATGTACAAATTCAACCCCGATCTGCGCCATTCGCTTTTACGCAATGGTCTGGCCGCCATGAGTTTCAGTAGTGTGCGCCTTATCCCGGAAGCTATTTCAGGTGAAAACCAGACCCTGGCGCACTATGACCCCTATCAGGTTTCGCCCGCCGCGGGTGTGGTATCAGGCAAGTACTCTATTATCCTGGCTATCGGTGAAAGCGTGAACCCGCACCACGTCAGCGCGCTGGGTTATTCGCGTGATACCACGCCGGAGTTAAAAGCGCTGCTGGAGCAATATCACGGCACCGGCCGACTGATTGTTTCCAATGCTGTCTCCACGCGCGTCGCCATTCCGATGCTGGTGAACAACTTACGCGAGCCGGATAACTACGCTGCCTACAAATCAAAGGCGACCAATATCTTTGCCAATGCGAAGAAACAGGGCTACCAGACCGCCTTTATCTCGGCGCAGGGACTGGAAGGGCTGAGCAACTGGATCGGTATTCATGATATTGATTTGTGGGAAGATACCCAGATCCGACCCGCACCGGAAACGGGCGCTGATGTTGTCCTGACGCCCTCCGTTGAGCATGCGAATCTGGACTGGAATAAGCCGTTCCTGATGGTGCTCAACAGCCGTGCTCCCCATATTCCTTATGACCGCAATATTCCGGAAGGCTTCGCAAAATTCTCCACGCCGGCGCTGAGCGATGATGTGGCGCAGAAGAAAAATGAGTATGACGATGCGATTCGCCTTTACGACAAAGAGCTGGCCTCCGCTATCCGTACGGCTATGGCAAAATCCAAACTGCCGGTGCTGGTGTTCATCACCTCAGACCACGGTGAGCGAGTGGGTGACGGTGGGTTATTCGGCCATTCCGTGGTTGAAATGCCCATTGCGCAGGTCCCCTTCCTCTACTTCAGTAACGATCCGGCGTATGCGATGGGGAAAATCAGTGCCCAGCTTCCGCTGAACCATTTCCAGCTGGCAACGCTTATCAACAAGATGCTCGGCTATGATGTCAAAAATCCCAATCTGAAAGATGACAGCTATTTCATTACCGGCGGCGATATTCGCGGCCTTTCTGAACGTATTACCTATCATCTGAACGCCTTACCGGCAGCAGAGCGCTAATTTCTACCGTGAAACGGGCAAACCCTTGCCCGTTTTTTCTGAAACGAACAGATCCTGACTAAACGCATCCGCTAATAGCGCCAAACATATAGCTTTAAGCGGCCTAAATGCTTAGAATTTGCCCGCCGAAACTAAAAAGACGGATTATCGCTTGGAATTGTTGTATACCCTCCTGCTTTACTTCATTCAGCCTCTGGTGTGGTTGCGCCTTTTGCTGCGTAGCCGGAAAGCCCCTGCCTATCGTAAACGCTGGGCTGAACGCTATGGTTTTTGTCGTAACAAAGTGAACCCGGACGGTATCTTGCTGCACTCGGTCTCCGTGGGTGAAACCCTGGCGGCGGTGCCGTTGGTTCGCGCATTGCGCCACCGTTACCCCACCCTGCCGATTACGGTCACGACCATGACGCCGACGGGCTCAGAGCGCGCGCTGTCCGCCTTTGGTAAAGATGTGCATCATGTCTATTTGCCCTATGACCTGCCCTGCGCCATGCGCCGCTTTCTCGATACCGTGCGCCCGAAGCTGGTTATCGTCATGGAAACCGAACTGTGGCCCAATATGATTTCGGCCCTGCACGCCCGCAAAATCCCTCTGGTGATTGCCAACGCCCGGCTTTCTGACCGCTCTGCGAAAGGCTACGGCAAGCTCGGTAAGTTTATGCGCCGCCTGCTCAGTAAAATCACCCTGATGGCGGCCCAGACCCAGGAAGATGGTGATCGCTTCCTGCAGCTTGGCCTGAAGCGTAATCAGCTGGCGGTAACAGGTAGCCTCAAATTTGATATTTCCGTGACGCCAGAACTTGCAGCCCGTGCGATCACGCTTCGCCGCCAGTGGGCACCCCGTCGCAAGGTATGGATTGCAACCAGTACCCACGACGGCGAAGAAACCATTATCCTGCAGGCCCACCGCGCGCTGCTGGAAACTTTCCCCGACTTACTGCTGATTCTGGTGCCGCGTCATCCGGAGCGCTTCCCGGATGCCTGTGACATGGCCCGTAAGGGCGGCTTTAGCTTTATTACCCGCAGCTCAGGTGAAATTCCATCTGGTAGTACTCAGGTGGTGATTGGTGACACCATGGGCGAACTGATGATGCTGTACGGGATTGCTGATATCGCGTTCGTGGGCGGCAGTCTGGTCGAGCGAGGCGGTCACAACCCGCTCGAAGCGGCAGCACACGCACTGCCCGTGCTGATGGGTCCACATACTTTTAATTTCAAAGACATCTGCGCACGCCTGCAGGCTGCTGATGGCCTGATAACCGTCACGGATGCGGCATCGCTCACCAAAGAAATCTCCACGCTGTTAACCGATGAAGACTATCGTTTATGGTGCGGGCGCCATGCCGTTGAAGTGCTGCACCAGAACCAGGGTGCGTTGACGCGTCTGCTCCAGCTTCTGCAACCGTATTTACCGCAACGGAGCCATTAATGTCCCCACGTTTGTCGGTGGTCATGATCGCCAAAAATGCGGCTGACCTGCTGCCGGATTGCCTCGCTTCGGTGGCGTGGGCAGACGAAATCGTGCTGCTCGACTCCGGAAGCGAAGACAATACCGTTGAACTGGCGCGCGCTGCCGGGGCGAAGGTCTTTATTGAGGCTGACTGGCAGGGTTATGGCGTGCAGCGGCAGCGTGCACAACGCTATGCCACTGGCGACTATGTACTGATGATTGATACCGATGAGCGCGTGACGCCGGAACTGGCCAATGCGCTCCGTGCCGCCCTGGCCTCCCCTCACCCTGACGCTGTCTACAGTATCGCCCGCCGTAACTATTTTCTTGGACGCTTTATGCGCCACAGCGGCTGGTACCCCGACCGGGTTATGCGTCTGTATCCGCGTGAACGTTTTCAGTACAACGACAATCGGGTGCATGAATCGCTGGAAACGCAGGGCGCAAAAGTCATTGAGCTTGGCGGCGATCTGTTACATCTGACCTGCCGCGACTTTGCCAGCTTCCAGCGCAAGCAGTTCAATTACGCCACGGCCTGGGCACAGGAACGTCACCATAAGGGTAAGAAAACTTCACTGACCGCTATCTTCGCCCATACGCTGGGGGCGTTTTTCAAAACCCTGGTGCTGCGCGGCGGCATACTGGATGGCAAACAGGGCTGGCTGCTGGCCGTGGTAAATGCGCAGTATACTTTCAACAAATACACCGAGCTGTGGGCGTTAAACCACGGCTACGCTGAGAAGGGTAACGGATGAGCACAAAAGCGATTTATCCCGGTACGTTCGACCCGATCACCAACGGACATATTGATATTGTCGCCCGTGCCGCCACCATGTTTAACGAGGTGGTGCTGGCAATTGCCGCCAGCCCGAGCAAAAAGCCAATGTTTTCGCTTGATGAACGCGTGGCCCTGGCACGAGAGGCAACCCAGCACATTCCCAACGTGACGGTAACCGGATTTGGCGATCTGATGGCCAATTTTGCCCGAGCCCAGCAGGCGAATATTTTAATCCGTGGCCTGCGAGCCGTCGCCGATTTCGAGTATGAGATGCAGCTTGCGCATATGAATCGTCATTTAATGCCGGAGCTGGAGAGTGTGTTTTTAATGCCATCGAAGGAGTGGTCGTTTATCTCCTCCACCCTGGTCAAAGAGGTGGCCCGCCACGCTGGTGATGTCACCCACTTTCTGCCCGAAAATGTGCACCAGGCGCTGATGGAGAAGCTGAAGTAGCGCTTAGCGCCGGGTAGTGGCACAACCTTTACCCGGCCCGTACCTGGCTACTTCTGACACTGCCGGCAATAGAACGTCGCGCGTTGCGCATGTTTTGCTGCCACAACAGGCGTACCGCATACCCGGCAGGGCTCCCCTTTACGACCGTACACCTGCAACTCCTGCGCAAAGTAGCCCGGTTTACCGTCACTTTGCAAAAAGTCCTTCAGCGTCGTTCCGCCCTGCTCTATTGAGCGCAGTAATACTGCTTTAATCACTCGCACCAGCAACTCGTACTCCTCGCGGGAAAGCGAGGAGGCCAGTCGGTCAGGGTGAATACCTGCGGCAAAGAGCGATTCACTGGCGTAGATGTTGCCCACCCCCACCACCAGCCTGTTATCCATCAGCCAGGGTTTAATGGCCGTTTTTTTTCTTCGCGCATTTTTGTTGCAGGTAGTCTGCGTTAAACGCATCGCTGAGCGGCTCAGGGCCGAGGTGGGCCAGAACGTTATGGCCTTCCAGCGCTTTGGTCCACAGCCAGGCACCAAAGCGGCGAGGGTCGGTATAGCGCAAAACCTTGCCGTTACTCATCACCAGGTCGACATGGTCATGCTTTTCGGCAGGCAGCTCTTCCGGGAGAATACGCAGACTACCGGACATCCCGAGGTGAATAATTATCCAGCCATCAGGCAGCTCAAGCAGCAGGTACTTCGCACGGCGCTGCACGCTGAGCACGGGCTTGTCGCTCAGGCTATGAATCTCACTGGAAACCGGCCAGCGCAGGCGACCGTTGCGAACAATAGCATGAAGGATGTTGGCACCCACCAGATGCGGCTCAATGCCACGGCGGCTGGTTTCTACCTCTGGTAACTCTGGCATGTTGCATTCTCCGGGTCTGAAAACGCAAAAACCCCGCCGAAGCGAGGTTTTCGTACAAGAAAGCCAAAATTATTTAATTTTTGCTTCTTTGTAAAGAACGTGCTGACGGACAACTGGATCGAACTTTTTCAGTTCCAGTTTTTCCGGCTTAGTACGTTTGTTCTTCGTGGTGGTATAGAAGTGACCAGTACCAGCAGAAGAAACCAGCTTGATTTTCTCACGAATACCTTTAGCCATGATTTATTTCCTCTAAGTACTTAGTACTTTTCGCCACGGGCACGCAGTTCGGTAAGAACTGTATCGATGCCTTTCTTATCAATTACACGCATACCTTTAGCAGATACACGCAGGGTGACAAAACGCTTTTCGCTCTCAACCCAGAAACGGTGAGAGTGCAGGTTAGGCAGGAAACGGCGTTTAGTCGCGTTCAGTGCGTGGGAACGGTTGTTACCGGTCACCGGACGCTTGCCAGTAACTTGGCAGACTCGGGACATGTCTATTCTCCAAAAATCAAATTAGCTCGAGCTTCGTATGGGGTATTGGCGCCTCGTCAGGCTTTCACAGCCTGGTCTGACGGTTCTAAGCGAACTCGTGTAGCCAGGCCCAATTGCCAAACCCGAGATTCTCAAAGGTGGCGTAGTATACGCTGACTCGGCGATGTGCTCAAGTCCCGAACAGACAAAGATCCCGATGGATCGCGCAAAGAGGTTTAAATCCACCCACGTTCCGCGAACGAAACGTACTCTCCACGACCTATCACCAGGTGATCGAGCACACGGATTTCCATGAGCTGACAGCACTTCACCACCTTTTCGGTGACGATTCTATCCGCTTTACTGGGTTCAGCGCTACCCGAAGGATGATTATGTGCAAGGATCACGGCGGCAGCGTTCAATTTCATCGCTTCACGCACTATTTCTCGCGGGTGTACTTCCACCTGGTCTATGGTGCCAGTAAAAAGGCGGCTGTATTTAAGCACCCGGTTACGATTATCCAGAAAGATCGCCATAAAGATCTCGCGCGTTTCCCCCGCCAGCTGACTTTGCAAAAATTCCAGCGTCATTTCCGGGCTGAGCAGCGCCGTCTCTTCCAGCATTTTCACGCTATGAAAACGCCGTGCCAGTTCAGCGATACCTTTTAACTGAGCATATTTCGCCACCCCAATGCCATTCACCTGCCTGAAAGCCTGATAATCGGCGGTCAGCAGCGTATAAAGAGAGCCAAAATGCGTAAGCAGCTCCGTCGCCAGCGCCATCACGGGAATGCCAGGTACGCCGGTGCGTAAAAACAGGGCCAGCAGCTCCACATCCGTTAGCGACTCAACGCCCGAATTCATCATTTTCTCTCGGGGCAGCTTGGGTAAATACACCGATTCCATGTCGACTCCTCCCTTATTGAGCCATGCTGCCACAGGCGCCGTACCGACTCGACAGGGAGAAGAGATCCTTGCGTAGCGCCTCGCAAACCGCAGAACGGGCAAAAACACGACAACGCCAGGATTGTGATAAAATGCCCGCCTTCTGGTGAACTCCAACAGGAAAGAATCATGGTGAGTCTGGCGGGTAAAAAAATCGTTCTCGGTATTAGCGGTGGCATTGCGGCCTATAAAGCACCGGAGCTTGTACGTCGCCTGCGCGATCGCGGTGCCGATGTGCGCGTAGCAATGACTGAAGCGGCGAAAGCGTTTATTACCCCGCTAAGCCTGCAAGCCGTCTCTGGCTACCCCGTGTCTGACAGTCTGCTCGACCCTGCAGCGGAAGCTGCAATGGGCCATATTGAGCTGGGAAAATGGGCAGATCTGGTTATCCTGGCGCCTGCCACCGCCGATCTGATTGCCCGTGTTGCAGCCGGAATGGCCAACGACCTGGTCTCAACAATTTGCCTGGCGACGCCCTCGCCCGTTGCCGTTGTACCTGCGATGAACCAGCAAATGTATCGCGCCACGGCGACTCAACACAATTTAGCGGTCCTCGCGTCGCGTGGCCTTTTAGTCTGGGGTCCGGACAGCGGCAGCCAGGCTTGCGGAGACGTTGGGCCAGGCAGAATGCTGGACCCGTTAACCATCGTCGACATGGCCGCTGCCCACTTCGCGCCCGTCAACGATCTGCAACATCTCAACATCATGATTACCGCAGGCCCAACGCGTGAGCCGCTGGATCCAGTGCGCTATATCACGAATCATAGTTCAGGAAAAATGGGCTTTGCGATTGCCGCCGCCGCTGCCCGTCGTGGTGCCAGAGTGACGCTGATATCCGGGCCGGTCTCCCTGCCCACACCCGCTTTCGTGCAGCGTATTGACGTCACCACTGCGCTGGAAATGGAAGCCGCTGTACAGGCTCTCGTGCAGCAGCAGCAGATTTTTATCGGCTGTGCTGCCGTTGCGGATTACCGTGCTGCGACAGTCGCCGGGGAAAAAATTAAGAAGCAAGGCGATGAATTAACAATAAAAATGGTTAAAAACCCGGACATCGTTGCCGGGGTTGCTGCACTGACCACACACCGCCCCTTTGTCGTTGGGTTTGCCGCCGAAACAAATAATGTGGAAGAATATGCCCGGCAAAAACGTACCCGCAAAAACCTTGATTTAATCTGTGCCAATGATGTTTCTAAGGCTAATCAAGGCTTTAATAGCGATAGTAACGCTTTGCATCTTTTCTGGCAGGATGGCGATAAACCTTTACCGCTAAAGAGCAAGGAACAGTTAGGCCACTTATTACTGGACGAGATCGTTACCCGTTATGATGAAAAAAATCGACGTTAAGATTCTGGACCCGCGTGTTGGTAAGCAATTTCCGCTGCCAACCTATGCCACCGCTGGCTCTGCCGGCCTTGACCTGCGAGCCTGCCTCGATGACGCCGTAGCGTTGGCACCAGGTGAAACTACGCTGCTGCCTACCGGCCTTGCGATTCATATCGCTGACGCTTCGCTTGCGGCCGTTATTCTGCCGCGTTCTGGCCTTGGTCATAAACATGGCATTGTGCTCGGCAATCTGGTCGGCCTGATTGATTCTGACTACCAGGGCCAGTTAATGGTCTCCGTCTGGAACCGTGGTCAGGATAGTTTCACCATTGAACCGGGTGAACGCATCGCGCAAATGGTGTTTGTACCGGTTGTGCAGGCAGAATTTAATCTGGTTGAAGAGTTTGATGCCACGGACCGTGGCGAAGGTGGCTTTGGCCACTCCGGGCGTAAATAAGCAGCCCATTTAACGCATCCCGCGACGCAATAATGTCATAACACTTTCCGCACTCTGGGGTGCGGCCGTCGCGTGGATGTTCGCCTGATAAGCGCGTATTTCAGGGGTATTTTGTAACATGGCAGAAAAACAAACCGCGAAAAGGAATCGTCGCGAAGAAATACTTCAGTCTCTGGCTCTGATGCTTGAATCCAGCGATGGCAGTCAACGCATTACCACGGCAAAACTGGCGGCGTCAGTCGGCGTCTCCGAAGCCGCGTTATACCGACATTTTCCCAGCAAAACTCGTATGTTCGACAGCCTGATCGAGTTTATCGAAGACAGCCTGATGACCCGCATTAACCTGATCATGAAAGATGAAAAGGACACTACCGTACGCCTGCGTCTGATAGTGCAGTTGATTCTGGGGTTCGGAGAGCGAAATCCAGGCCTGACCCGCATTCTGACGGGCCATGCGCTGATGTTTGAACAGGATCGCCTGCAGGGGCGCATCAATCAACTTTTCGAACGCATTGAGTCGCAAATTCGTCAGGTGCTTCGTGAGAAAAAGATGCGTGAAGGCGAAGGTTACACCACTGACGAGAATCTGTTAGCCAGCCAGCTGCTGTCATTTTGTGAAGGCATGCTCTCCCGCTTTGTCCGCAGCGAATTCAAATATCGTCCCACCGATGATTTTGAAGCCCGCTGGCCACTTCTTGCCGCGCAACTGCAATAATTTTCCCCTTCTCATGCAGCCGTCAAAAGCTGCATGACTTCACACGACTATGTGTAAAAGCCCAACCTGATTCGTTATGTTGCCAGATGTTCTGCCAATGAACATCTTTTACCCTTTCTGTGGACTTAGCTTTCTGCCTCATACAAATAAACAGAAAAATCCCCTACGGACATGGAGACGTTTTTATGGCAACTTCGAGACGTGACCTATTAAAGCTGAGCGGCATCGCTACCGCCTCATTATTGCTGAGCCAAAAAAGCATTGCCGCCTGGGCACCCTCAGGTCGCTATCCGGATCCACGGATAATCGCCATCGATGACAGCTTTAAAGCCTGTATGCTCTCCAGCGCAAAGGTCGAACAGATCGCGACGGGTTACCGCTGGGCAGAAGGCCCGGTCTGGTTTGGCGATACGCGCATGCTGATGTGGAGTGATATCCCGAACGACACTATTATGCGTTGGGATGAAGTCACCGGTCAGGCCAGCGTCTTTCGCCATCCGGCAAATTACACCAACGGCCATGCGCGGGACAGGCAGGGGCGTTTAATCAGTTGCGAGCATGACACTCGCCGTATCACCCGTACCGAATACGACGGATCCATCACCGTTCTCGCCGACAGTTATGACGGCAAACCGCTCAACTCACCTAATGATATCGTCGTGAAGTCCGACGGTACTATCTGGTTTACCGATCCGCCGTTTGGTATTTCAGGTTTCTATGAAGGGCATAAGGCGACGCCTGAATTACCGCAAAACGTCTACCGACTGGACCCGGAAACCCGCGAACTCACGGTGGTGTTGGGTGAGGTAAAAGGGCCAAACGGCCTCTGCTTCTCACCGGATGAAAAAATACTCTATGTCGTGGAAAGTCGGGCGACGCCAAACCGTCTGATCCTCGCGTGGGACGTTGTCGATAACACCCTGAAAAATAAACGGGTGCATATCGACTGTGGCAACGGAACGGCAGACGGTATTGCCTGTGATATGGACGGAAATCTCTGGTGCGGCTGGGGAACGGGAACGGAAGAGCTGGATGGCGTGCGCGTTTTTAACACTCAGGGTAAACACATCGGCACGATTCAGTTGCCAGAGCGCTGCGCCAATCTTTGCTTTGGCGGCGAAAAAGGGAACCGGCTTTTTATGGCTTCCAGTACCTCCATCTATTCGCTGTATGTGAATACGCTGGGGGCGAAGCTGGTTTAACAGACCATCGTTTATAAATACTCTAAATAATTCGCGCTGCAGGAAGACGGTAAGCGCGTGACAAATTCGTCAGGAACGAATTTGAACAGCCAGAGGCGGCCTGTGGTGAGGGACATGGATGTTGCTCATTCATCCCCAGAAACTTACTGAAGTAAGTGACTGGGGTGAACACACGTCATCAACGCACCTGCAGCTTGAAGTATGAGGGGTATTGTTACACGCCGTACTCTTCGCGATAGGCCTGAACCGACGCCAGGTGGTTAGCCATTTCCGGCTGTTCTTCCAGATACGCAATTAAATCTTTCAATGTAATGATAGCAATAACGTTACAGCCGTAATCACGCTCCACTTCCTGAATGGCAGAGATATCCGCACGACCGCGTTCCTGACGATCCAGGGATATCAGCACACCCGCAAGCGTGGCGTGGTTCGCCTGAATAATCTCCATGGATTCACGAATCGCTGTCCCGGCAGTGATGACGTCATCCACCAGCATTACGCGGCCTTCCAGCGCACTGCCGACCAGGTTGCCACCCTCGCCATGCGTTTTGGCTTCTTTACGATTAAAGCAGTACGGCACATCGCGTTCGTGATGCTCCGCCAGGGCTACCGCCGTGGTGGTCGCAATTGGAATGCCTTTGTAGGCCGGGCCGAACAGCAGGTCGAAATCAATCCCGGAATCCACCAGCGCTTCGGCGTAAAAGCGCCCTAACAGTGCCAGATCGCGCCCGGTATTAAACAGCCCGGCGTTGAAGAAATAGGGGCTTTTACGCCCGGATTTCAGCGTGAACTCGCCAAACTTAAGTACCTGCTTGTTAAGCGCAAACTCAATAAACTGGCGCTGATATGGTTTCATGGATTCGCTCCTCTTTCCGCTTTTCTTCAGACAAAAAAAAGGCGACTTCTCAGTCGCCTTAAAAACTAGTTTTCCAACGCCGCCTTCTGCGTTGAAATAATGGATTCGATTCCCCCTCGGGCCAGCGCCAGCAAGGTGAGAAGTTCTTCATGGGTAAAAGGCTCGCCCTCAGCGGTGCCCTGTACTTCGATGATGCGCCCGTCTTCGGTCATGACTACGTTCATGTCAGTTTCTGCGGCGGAATCTTCAACATACTCAAGGTCACACAGTGCCTCGCCGTTAACGATACCCACGGAAACCGCCGCCACCATACCTTTCATCGGGTTGGCTTTCAGTTTACCCGCGCTAACCAGCGCATTCAGCGCATCCGCCAGCGCCACACAGGCCCCGGTGATGGAGGCGGTACGGGTGCCACCGTCTGCCTGAATCACGTCGCAGTCCAGCGTGATGGTGTACTCACCGAGCGCGTTCAAATCAACAGCGGCACGCAGTGCACGCGCGATGAGACGCTGGATTTCCATGGTACGACCGCCCTGCTTACCTTTGGCGGCTTCACGAGCATTACGGGTATGGGTAGAGCGCGGCAGCATACCGTATTCGGCGGTGATCCAGCCTTTACCCTGGCCTTTCAGAAAACGCGGAACACCCTCTTCCAGCGTGGCGGTGCACAGAACTTTGGTGTCACCAAATTCAACCAGCACGGAGCCTTCAGCGTGTTTTGTATAGTGACGGGTCAGGGTGACGGGACGCACCTCAGTGGTGCTACGACCTGATGGACGCATGATGATTTCTCCGGCTGTTACCAATGTGGCTGCGCATTATACTGGCTTACCCAGGTTATTCCTATCCTGACAAGCCCATGAAAGCTATAATCCTCGCATCTCTCCTTAAAAAACGGGAACGTCTATGATCCGCAGTATGACCGCCTACGCCCGGCGTGAAATCAAAGGTAGCTGGGGCTCCGCCTCCTGGGAACTGCGCTCGGTTAACCAGCGTTATCTGGAAACCTACTTTCGTATGCCGGAGCAGTTTCGTAGCCTTGAGCCGGTAGTTCGTGAGCGCATTCGTGCACGTTTGACCCGTGGCAAAATTGAGTGCAACCTGCGTTTTGAACCCGATGCCAGCGCCCAGGGTGAGCTGATTCTTAACGAGAAACTGGCCAAACAGCTGGTCTCGGCCGCGAACTGGGTCAAAATGCAAAGCGATGAGGGCGAAATCAACCCGGTGGATATTCTCCGCTGGCCGGGGGTGATGGCCGCTCAGGAGCAGGATCTTGATGCCATTTCTGCTGAAATCCTTGCCGCGCTCGACGGTGCACTGGATGACTTCATCATTGCCCGTGAAACCGAAGGCCAGGCACTGAAAGCGCTGATTGAGCAGCGTCTTGAAGGCGTCAGCACTGAAGTGAAAAAAGTCCGTGCCCAGATGCCTGAAATCCTGCAATGGCAGCGTGACCGTCTGGTTGCCAAGCTGGAAGATGCGCAGGTACAGCTTGAAAACAACCGCCTTGAGCAGGAGCTGGTGTTGATGGCGCAACGCATTGACGTTGCCGAAGAGTTGGATCGTCTGGACGCGCACGTCAAAGAGACCTGGAACATCCTCAAGAAAAAGGAAGCTGTCGGTCGTCGCCTCGATTTTATGATGCAGGAGTTCAATCGCGAGTCGAACACCCTGGCGTCGAAATCCATTAATGCTGATATCACTAATTCGGCCATTGAACTGAAAGTCCTGATCGAACAGATGCGCGAACAGATTCAGAACATTGAGTAAATTCTTTCAAAGCCCAATATAATACATAAGCCCATGTTAAATGGGCTTTTTTATGCAATTAACTTTCAGTAATGAATATATAGCTCCGCCACTCTCGACAATTTTGTGGAGGGTGGATTGGTGAGTAGTTTCCGTTTACTAGTTAAAATGCATGAGCTATAAGTAACTACTCCCCACAACCACTGGTAACTCTTTACACACAAAGGGTTATCTTGATTCAAAGGATTCATTTATGGGTTCTCTAACCGTAAAAACTGTTCAGGCTCTTGTTAAGACAAGACAGCCCGGTAGATACAGTGACGGCGAAGGTTTGTATTTGAGAATTCCATCACAACCAAAAATCAAAAACGGAAATTGCTCAAATCCTTTTCGATGAGTTTCTTCGATCTTCATTGTCTACATATTACTTAGGACAACATAATTTATTTAATAATCTTGTAAAGCATTTTTATCATGGCAATGGAAAAAGCTACTCCAGCCTTTTTCTTGATAGTGCATATAAAAGTTTAATATTAAAGGAACAATCCTCTCCGTCATTTTCACGGAAAATAATCTAGTCTATACTCGGTAAGGTTGCCATTGATGTAAAAAATGGCTTATCTGATGCCGACAAGATTCAATAAGAAAAGTAACAGGAAATTCAATACATCCTAAATTTAACAGATGGGCAGATAGTTTCAATGAGTTAGGAATGTCGATACACGACATATATGCCACAAAGATACAACTCACTAAGCTTGATACTACTGAAAATGGTTATGTAGCGAAAATAATTTTTACAGGACAACATCATTTTGGTCTCGACAAAAGTGACATAATGAATATGAAGTTTCACTATATTAAGGCATTCCGCATCTGGTTTGTGCTTCAGCGATGGGAAAATTTTGCATTTGAGCATTTTTTAACAAATATGAAAGCCGGGTTTGAAAATAGTTGTCGGAGGAATGGATGAAAGCCAGAAAAATTATAACATTTATATTTTCAGCTATTATTTTTGCATTTTTTTATTTGAATTTTTTTAATTCTACTAAGGTCCTTGCCGTTCACGGCACTGGCTCTAATAAAGAATTTTTAGTTAAAAACATGCCTTTCAGTGATAGTAGTAAAATTGAGTGGTGGGATAATAATGGAGCTAAAACCCTCTCATCTGCTGAAACTTACTTTGTTTCAGTCTGGAAGTTTGACGGAAAATATCAAAAGCTTGCTCCTAAAAATTCAGGTATTTTTCCAGATCATGATACTGATTATTTACTATGCTTCGGTGATATGAATACAGAAGAAAATTGTATTAATAAGTCTAACTGGATCATGGACATAACCAGGACAAAGGATGGATATACCTATTACCGAACAGGAACAGAATCTTACTCTCGGAAACCTTCTGGTGAGCTCATGCTAGGTGGAAGATCAAAGACAACCATTCAATGACAGATGTAATCGTAACCTGGCAAGCTGAACAGCTTGCCACTGTTATAAATGGGGAGTTGATTGGGGAGTAAAATGGTAAATCCGTCACCGGTTTACCTATTAGATGATGATAAATAGTATTTATTTTATTGTAATCAACATTCATATTCAGAATGTTGAGTAAATTTAAACTAAGTATTCATTAAATGGATGGCTTCTAAATAAGAAGCCATTTTTAATGCACATCGCTACCAAAATATAAATATATCGCAACACCCCCCTATTTACACGTTAGGATTTCATCACAATATTTGATATACTCCCCGCACTTTCTTCGCCCCCAAAAGTTATCCCAGGACAGGTATGGCTAACATCAACTTATCTGTAGAGGCAACGCAAACCGTCATGGTTGACCGTGACTTCAGACAGGATATAAACCTGCTTCGCGGTATTGCTATTCTTTCCGTTGTGCTTTATCACTTTGCAGGGCAACTGCTACCGGGCGGCTTCGCAGGGGTTGATGTTTTTTTCGTTATTTCCGGTTATCTAATGACCAAAATTATAGCTACCGGACTGGAGCGACGCTCTTTTAATCTGATTCAGTTTTATGCTGCACGGTGTAAACGGATTATTCCCGCCTTATTGATTTTCTGCACCATTCTGTTATTGGCGACATATCTGTGGATGCCAAACAATGAGTACCGCAAGTTAGGGAATTATGTCGGATATGTTGCTTTATTTATTTCCAATATAAAACTGAATAAGGAAGCAGGCGATTATTTCGCAACCAGTGCCCATGAAAACTGGTTTTTGCATACCTGGTCACTGTCTGTCGAATGGCAATTTTATCTGATACTGCCGATTATATTAATGGCAGTATACCCATTCAGAAAAAGAATCAGTTCAGGAAGCTGCCTCCTTATTCTCACGCTTTGCTCTTTTCTGGCCTGCATAACACTGACCTCTTCCAGCGCATCCACCCGATTTTATCTGATGCCGTACCGGGCATGGGAAATGCTGTGTGGCGGCCTTGTCTGGTATGCCACAACACGTTTTACCCTAACCGCCAATCTGCGTCCGATGACTGCAATCTCAGGTTATCTCCTCATCGTTCTGTCACTGGTTTTTCTTACCACCGACGATGCGTGGCCGGGAGGGTTAACTCTCCTGCCCGTAACAGGCACAATGCTGGTGATTTACAGCAACTGCCAGTCCATCACGGCAGTGTTTGACAGAAACCTACGCTGGATAGGATTAAGCTCTTATTCGGTTTATCTCTGGCACTGGCCTGTTGCCGTTTATCTGGTTTATGCCGGACAACATACCAAAGGCCCCTGGGTACTTGGCGCTATTGCACTTTCCTTTATTGCAGGCTGGCTTTCTTGGTTACTCATTGAGCTACCAGCCAAAAACTATCTTTCCGGGCAATCAGCCATAAAGTTCTGGTCAATTATTCTCAGTGTCGTCGGAGCTGCCTGGCTTTTTAGCTATCTGGTGAAAAACGATTTTATTGTTAGCCAGCCAAACCCCCTGGTAAACAAAATTGCGCTGGAAGCCAATAACAAAAATTTTGCGGCGAATCCTAAAACACACCTGAGCTATTACGGACAGGGAAAACCGGTGGCCATCATTGTGGGCGATAGTCATGCAGAAGCGACGGCAACCGCACTAGCAGAGGCCGCGGAGGGGACCGGGGCGGTCATCGGCCTGACGGCTTCCGGATGCCCGACCCTTGCTGACGGCGAACTTAAAGAGGGTAAAGCGTGCGGGCAGTTCAACCGCGGACTCAGCGACCGGCTAAAGAGCTGGCCCTCAGAGGTTCCGGTGATCATCGTTAACCGATTGACTCACTACGCGGAGCAGCGTCTGGTGATTTTCGACAATCAGTCTGAAAATGATGCGACGTACCTGCGCAAATATGCAGAGGCCATGATCAGGATGGCCTGTACCCTTAATCGTGAACATCCCGTCTACCTTGTAAGCCCGATGCCTGAAATGCCCGTCAACGTTCCCCGGACCTTATCCCATAGCCTGATGACCGGCAGAGCCGTTCAGGATATTTCGGTTTCGCTCAGCCAGTGGCAGCAACACAACACTGTCGTTCTGCAGGCACAGTATCAGGCAGCTCAACAATGCGGCGTACAGGTGCTCGATCCTACCCCGTATCTCTGTCATGACGGCCGCTGCATGGGCAGCCAGAATTTACAGCCCTGGTACTTTGATGACAACCATCTTAGCGAAACCGGTAATAAACGCCTGGTCCCGATGTTCCGGAAGATATTTGCTCAGCCACATTAGCGCAACCATGAGTTTAATTTATGTCATTCCTGCCTAAAAATGGCATGAAGCCCGTTAATAAAGAGATGATGGATTAGTTATTCTATTGATTAATCCTTCGCACAAAAAAATCTCAATCGTTTGTCGCCGTGCGAAGAACTACCCTTACGCCCTCATTGCTGGGGGACAGATGCTGCTACATATTCTTTATTTGATTGGTATTACTGCCGAAGCGATGACCGGCGCGCTGGCGGCTGGTCGCCGCCGTATGGACACCTTTGGCGTCATCATCATTGCAACCGCTACGGCGCTGGGAGGCGGAACGGTCAGGGATATCCTTCTTGGGCATTATCCTCTGGGCTGGGTAAAACACCCGGAATATGTCGTTATTGTGGCCGTTGCGGCGGTGCTGACTACGCTGGTGGCTCCGGTGATGCCACATTTACGCCGTCTGTTTCTGGTACTGGATGCCCTTGGCCTGATCGTATTCTCCATTATCGGGGCACAAATCGCGCTCGATATGGGGGAAGGCTTGATCATCGCCTCGATTGCCGCAGTCGTCACCGGCGTCTTTGGCGGCATCCTGCGTGATATGTTTTGTAAGCGCATCCCACTGGTCTTTCAAAAAGAACTCTACGCCGGTATTTCTTTTGCCGCTGCCGTACTGTATATCGCGCTGCAGCACTATGTGAGTAATCAGGATGTTATCGTCATTTCGACATTACTGTTTGGCTTCACTGCTCGCATGCTGGCACTGCGCTGGAAACTGAGACTGCCCGTTTTTCACTACAACCACAGCGCGCATTAATCATTATCAAAGCCAGAGATACCCTGACTGCCGAGCCATTGCGCCAGCTTCGCAATATCCGGATGATGAATAAAGGCCACCAGTTTACGGGCTATCCCCGCACCAATGCCCGGTAAACGTTGCCAGGCTTGCGCATCCCGCTGTTGAAGCTGTTGCCAGTGAACATCACCCGCAGCATTTAATGCCGATTTTGGTATCGGCAACCCCAGTGCGGTAAGCCAGCGAATAAAAGGGCGTTCGCGCACAAATGCAAAGCGATGCCAGAGTTGTCCCCCTCTCGCCGGCGTCATGCCGGGCGTATGAGTAAGCTGTTCTTGGGTCAGGGTGAGCCAGGAGAAAAGATGCTCAAAATGCCAGGCCTGATGCAGTATATGCCACCCGGCCTCACCCAGGCCCTCGATATCAAGAACCTGCTTTGAACTGAGCCAGACCAGACGTGCCATAAATTGTTCGTGGCACTCTGGAGAAGCATAAAAGCAGGTGAGAGGCGTATATACCGTCCCCGGAGGCACGGGTTTTTCCCGCACCTGACTGCGCCAGACCACATCATCAATGCGTGGGATGCCTTGCCCGGCAAGGCTGACCAGCACCTGATCGCCTGGCGCAATATCCAGGGCTTGCCAGCGACGTACCGAGCCGATGTTGACCCGCTGCACGCGCTTATCATCAAGCTGGACAGGTTCCAGATGTGCCACCACCGCTATTTTTCCAGTGCGCCCGACGGTGAAGGCTATCTGTTTCACTTCAGCGACCTGCTCCACGGGCGGGTATTTCCAGGCCACCACCCAACTCCCCTGGCCCGGTAACCAGCGTTTACCCTCAGGTTCGTTGTCGCTACGGACAATAACGCCGTCTGTGGCAAAAGGCATGGCGGAGGTGAACCAGTGCTGCCTTAGCTGCTCAACGTCATGAACGTTTTTCACCGGAATACTGTATTTTTCGATCCAGTTAAACCCTGCCTGAGAAAGTAACTGCCCCCGCTCAGTCAGTGTGGCCGGCCCGTCAGGCCAGCTCCAGACAAAGATGGATATCTCCTTTAACAGGTCTGAGTCACGATGACGCATCATCGCACCCGCCACTTTTGCCCTTGCATTCATCCCGCCCATTCTCTTTTGAATATGGCCTGGGCGTTGCAGGAAAAGTTCCCCCTGCAGAACACTGTTCGCCAGCTCGCCTGAAACCTTTTTTGGCAGCGAGGGGATTTGGCGGGCATTTGCTGTCCAGTCCTCTCCTGCGAGGCCGTTACCGCGGCTTATGGCTCGTGCCAGTTCACCGTTGCGATAGACCAGAGTCACCGCCACACCATCCACCTTTGGTTGTACCCAAAGCGATGATTTTCCCTGCATCCACTCCTGCAGCGCAGCTTTACTGCGCATTTTCTCAACCCCGGTATGGGCAACCGGGTGTTTCAGGGTGCCTTCGGGTAGTGCGGGCAGAGGATGATTTGACTCTCCCCCAAAACACCGCCGCCAGTTCTCCAGCCGCACCGTGAGCGTGTCATACACGCTGTCACTCACCACACTGCGTCCCCGTTGCCAGTAGTCATCGTTCCACTGGTTAATTTGCTGTTCTAAAAGCGCTATCTCCTCCTGTGCTTGCGCAGGTGACCAGACCGGGCAGGCCGCCACTCCCGCTACGCTCCACAGCAACGTGCTCAAAAAAAGGTATGTCCTTATCACCATCTGTCCGTCTCCTTACCTGAATGGCAAGGGTATAACTGAGCACATCACTCCTTTCGAGACGCTAAAAGGCGTTTTGCGCAGCGGATTCCGCCCCTTTTCGCTCGTTACAGAAAAGTCATGGCAAATCAGGGAAAAAGTACGCAAAAAATAAGAATCAGAAGTAAAAAGTGTGACGGGGGCTACGTCACATTGCGCCGTTGTGTATAATAGGCACGTATGTAAGTTTCCTTTCGCAATTCACATACAAAAGACTCTCATGGCTCAAGGCACGCTTTATATTGTTTCCGCCCCCAGTGGCGCGGGTAAATCAAGCCTCATTCAGGCTTTATTAAAAACCCAACCGTTATATGACACCCAGGTTTCTGTTTCACACACCACGCGCGCGCCGCGTCCGGGTGAAGTACACGGTGAACACTATTTCTTCGTGAATCACGACGAATTTAAATCGATGATTAGCGAGGATGCTTTCCTTGAACATGCCGAAGTATTTGGCAACTTTTACGGCACTTCCCGCGCCGCCATTGAGCAAGTGCTTAAGACGGGTGTGGATGTTTTCCTGGATATCGACTGGCAGGGCGCGCAGCAAATCCGCGCCAGAATGCCGCAGGCACGCAGTATCTTTATTCTGCCGCCGTCAAAGGTTGAACTGGACAGGCGCCTGCGTGGTCGCGGCCAGGATAGCGAAGAGGTGATTGCGAAACGAATGGTGCAGGCAGTTGCTGAAATGAGCCATTACGCCGAGTATGATTACCTTATTGTGAATGATGACTTTGACACCGCGCTGGGTGATTTGAAAAACATCATTCGCGCCGAACGTCTGCGTATGAGCCGCCAGAAACAGCGACATGACGCTTTAATCAGCAAACTATTGGCAGACTGACATCAGTTTCAGTATCATGCCCAGTCATTTCTTCACCTGTGGAGCATTTTAATTATGGCACGCGTAACTGTTCAGGACGCTGTTGAGAAAATTGGTAACCGTTTTGACCTGGTACTGGTCGCCGCGCGTCGCGCTCGTCAGATGCAGGTAGGCGGAAAGGATCCGCTGGTACCGGAAGAAAACGATAAAACCACCGTTATCGCTCTGCGTGAAATCGAAGAAGGTCTGATCAACAACCAGATCCTCGACGTGCGTGAGCGCCAGGAACAGCAAGAGCAGGAAGCCGCTGAATTACAAGCCGTTACCGCTATTGCTGAAGGTCGTCGTTAATCACAAAGCGGGTCGCCCTTGTATCTGTTTGAAAGCCTGAATCAGCTGATTCAACACTATCTGCCGGAAGACCAGATTAAGCGTCTGCGGCAGGCGTACCTCGTTGCACGTGATGCTCACGAGGGCCAGACACGTTCAAGCGGTGAACCCTATATCACGCACCCGGTAGCGGTTGCCTGTATCCTGGCCGAGATGAAACTCGACCATGAAACCTTAATGGCTGCCCTGCTGCATGACGTGATCGAAGATACCCCCGCCACCTATCAGGACATGGAGCAGCTGTTTGGCAAAAGCGTGGCCGAGCTGGTGGAAGGGGTGTCGAAGCTTGATAAGCTCAAATTCCGCGACAAGAAAGAGGCGCAGGCCGAAAACTTTCGCAAGATGATTATGGCGATGGTGCAGGATATCCGCGTCATTCTCATCAAACTCGCTGACCGCACCCACAACATGCGCACGCTGGGCTCACTTCGCCCGGATAAACGTCGTCGCATCGCCCGTGAAACCCTCGAAATCTACAGCCCGCTGGCGCACCGTTTAGGTATCCATCACATCAAAACCGAGCTTGAAGAGCTGGGCTTTGAAGCGCTGCACCCAAACCGTTACCGCGTCATTAAAGAGGTGGTGAAAGCGGCGCGCGGCAACCGTAAGGAGATGATTCAGAAAATCCTTGCGGAGATCGAAGGGCGTTTGCAGGAAGCGGGGATCCCGTGTCGCGTTAGCGGTCGGGAAAAGCACTTGTACTCAATCTACTGCAAGATGGTGCTGAAAGAGCAGCGTTTTCACTCGATCATGGACATCTACGCGTTTCGCGTAATCGTCCAGGATGCCGACACCTGCTACCGCGTGCTTGGCCAGATGCACAGCCTTTACAAGCCACGTCCCGGTCGCGTCAAAGATTACATCGCCATTCCGAAAGCGAACGGCTATCAGTCTCTGCACACCTCGATGATTGGCCCGCACGGCGTTCCGGTTGAAGTGCAGATCCGCACTGAAGACATGGACCAGATGGCGGAAATGGGGGTTGCGGCACACTGGGCGTACAAAGAAGACGGTGGCGAAAGCAGCACCACGGCGCAAATCCGCGCCCAGCGCTGGATGCAAAGCCTGCTGGAACTGCAGCAAAGCGCAGGCAGCTCCTTTGAATTTATTGAGAGCGTAAAATCTGATCTCTTCCCGGATGAGATTTATGTTTTCACCCCCGAAGGCCGCATTGTCGAGCTGCCAGCGGGCGCGACGCCGGTCGACTTCGCCTATGCTGTGCATACCGATATCGGTCATGCCTGCGTCGGTGCTCGCGTCGACCGACAGCCGTACCCGTTGTCGCAGTCTCTTGCCAGCGGCCAGACGGTGGAAATCATTACCGCACCGGGCGCTCGCCCCAATGCCGCGTGGCTGAACTTTGTTGTCAGCTCAAAAGCGCGCGCCAAAATCCGCCAGTTGCTGAAGAACCTCAAGCGTGACGATTCCGTCAGCCTGGGCCGTCGCCTGCTCAACCATGCGTTGGGCGGCAGCCGCAAACTCGCGGAGATCCCACAGGAACATATTCAGCGCGAACTTGACCGTATGAAGCTGGCGTCGCTGGACGACCTGCTGGCGGAAATTGGTCTCGGTAACGCCATGAGCGTGGTGGTCGCGAAAAACCTGCAACAGGGTGACGCCACAGCCACGGCACAAAGCATTACCAGCATCAGCAGCGGCCACAGTCATCTGCCTATCAAAGGTGCGGACGGTGTGTTGATTACCTTTGCAAAATGCTGTCGCCCTATTCCCGGCGACCCGATTGTGGCGCACGTCAGTCCGGGTAAAGGACTGGTCATCCACCATGAGTCCTGTCGTAACATTCGTGGCTATCAAAAAGAGCCCGAGAAGTACATGGCCGTGGAATGGGACAAAGAGACGGCGCAGGAGTTTATCACCGAAATCAGGGTGGACATGTTTAACCACCAGGGTGCGCTGGCGAACCTGACGGCGGCCATCAACACGGCGTCCTCCAATATTCAGAGCCTGAATACGGAAGAGAAAGACGGTCGCGTTTACAGCGCGTACATCCGTCTGACCTCTCGCGACCGTGTCCATCTGGCAAACATCATGCGTAAAATCCGCGTGATGCCGGACGTTATTAAAGTCACCCGCAACCGTAATTAGTGCACTACATCATTCGGGCTGCAAGAGGATGGCAAGCGAATGAAGCCCCTGGCGCGTACAGTCGTGCGTGACCGGGGTGAGAGAGTGCAGCTCACGCCGAGGCAAATCAAAGGATGGAAGTGTAAATGAATGCACAACGTTATGCGCGCATTCGCGAAATGCTCGCCAGACGTCAACCAGACCTGACCGTTTGCATGGAGCAGGTCCATAAACCTCATAACGTTTCCGCCATTATCCGCACGGCGGACGCGGTAGGTGTGCATGAAGTTCACGCCGTCTGGCCTGGCAATAATTTACGCACCATGGCTGGCGCCGCCGCAGGAAGTAACAGCTGGGTGGAGGTAAAAACCCATCCCAACATCCGCGATGCTGTCATGCATATCAAAGCCGCTGGCATGCAGGTACTGGCAACCCATCTCTCCGCGAAAGCCGTGGATTTTCGTGACATCGACTATACCCGCCCGACCTGTATTATGATGGGCCAGGAGAAAACCGGGATCACCCAGGAAGCGCTGGATCTGGCGGATCAGGATATTATCATCCCGATGACTGGCATGGTGCAGTCGCTGAATGTCTCTGTCGCCTCTGCGCTTATCCTTTACGAAGCACAGCGTCAGCGGCAAAACGCCGGTATGTACGAGCGTGAAAACAGCATGCTGCCGGATGAGGTACAGCAACGTCTGCTGTTTGAAGGCGGCTATCCGGTGCTGGCGCGGGTCGCCAAACGTAAAGGTCTGCCCTATCCCCGCGTTAATTTGCAGGGCGAAGTCGACGCCGACGAAAGCTGGTGGGCGACCATGCAGGCCTCAAGGTAAAACATATGCAAGGTCGCCTGTTAGATGCCATTCCCCTTAATACCTTAACCGGCGTTGGCGCGGCGCAAAGCAGCAAGCTGGCAAAAATTGGCCTGCATACCATACAGGACCTTCTGCTCCACCTGCCGCTGCGTTACGAAGACCGCACCCAGCTTTACCCCATCAATGACCTGCTGCCGGGCATCTACGCCACGGTGGAAGGCGAAGTGCTGAACTGCAACATCAGCTTCGGCGGACGTCGGATGATGACCTGCCAGATAAGCGATGGCACCGGCATCCTTACCATGCGCTTCTTTAACTTCAACGCGGCGATGAAAAACAGCCTGACGACCGGACGTCGCGTACTGGCCTACGGTGAAGCGAAGCGCGGGAAATACGGCGCAGAGATGATCCACCCGGAATACCGCGTGCAGGGTGATCTCAGCACGCCGGCGTTACAGGAGACCCTGACTCCGGTCTACCCCACTACCGAAGGGGTAAAGCAGGCCACCCTGCGCAAGCTTACTGACCAGGCGCTGGATCTGCTTGATACCTGCGCCATTACCGAGCTGTTACCGCCTGAGCTGGCGCAGGGGCTGATGTCTCTGCCGGAGGCATTACGCACGCTGCATCGCCCGCCGCCGTCGCTACAGCTTGCCGATCTGGAAACCGGTAAACACCCGGCACAGCGGCGCCTGATTCTGGAAGAATTACTGGCACACAATTTGAGTATGCTGGCCGTGCGGGCAGGAGCCCAGCGTTATCACGCTAAGCCGCTTGCCGCCAAAGATACGCTGAAAAACAAGTTGCTGGCTTCACTGCCCTTTAAACCCACCGGCGCGCAGGCGCGCGTGACGGCGGAAATTGAGCGTGATATGGCGCTCGACATGCCCATGATGCGGTTAGTGCAGGGCGATGTCGGCTCCGGTAAAACGCTGGTCGCCGCGCTTGCGGCCCTGCGTGCCATCGCCAACGGCAACCAGGTGGCGCTGATGGCGCCGACCGAACTGCTGGCTGAGCAGCACGCCAACAACTTCCGCAGTTGGTTTGCGCCGCTGGGTGTCGAGGTGGGCTGGCTGGCAGGTAAGCAAAAAGGCAAAGCCCGTCAGGCGCAGCAGGAGGCGATTGCCAGTGGCCAGGTACAGATGGTGGTAGGCACCCACGCTATCTTCCAGGAGCAGGTGCAGTTTAACGGCCTTGCACTGGTCATTATCGATGAACAGCACCGTTTCGGCGTTCATCAACGTCTGGCACTACGGGAAAAGGGTCAGCAGCAGGGCTTTCATCCGCATCAGTTGATCATGACCGCGACCCCCATCCCACGCACCCTGGCGATGACCGCCTATGCCGATCTCGACACCTCAGTGATCGATGAAATGCCGCCAGGCCGCACGCCTGTCACCACCGTGGCGATACCGGATACCCGGCGTAACGACATTATTGACCGTGTGCGCAACGCCTGCACCGGGGAGAGTCGGCAGGCCTATTGGGTCTGTACGCTGATTGAAGAGTCGGACCTGCTTGAAGCGCAGGCAGCAGAAGCGACCTGGGAAGAGCTGAAACTGGCGTTGCCGGAGCTCAATATCGGCCTGGTACACGGACGCATGAAGCCCGCTGAGAAACAGGCGGTAATGCATGCCTTTAAGCAGGGTGAACTGCATTTGCTGATTGCCACCACCGTTATTGAGGTGGGCGTGGACGTGCCCAATGCCAGCCTGATGATTATCGAAAACCCGGAACGTCTCGGTCTTGCGCAACTGCACCAGCTTCGTGGCCGGGTCGGACGTGGCGCAGTGGCCTCCCACTGCGTATTGCTCTACAAATCCCCACTGTCAAAAACGGCGCAAATGCGTCTGCAGGTGCTACGCGACAGCAACGACGGCTTTGTGATTGCGCAAAAAGATCTGGAAATTCGCGGCCCAGGCGAGCTACTCGGCACCCGCCAGACCGGCAATGCCGAATTTAAGGTAGCGGACCTCTTACGTGACCAGGCGATGATCCCGGAGGTGCAGCGCCTTGCCCGTCATATCCATGAACGCTATCCGGCACAGGCGCAGGCCCTCATTGAACGCTGGATGCCGGAAACCGAACGTTACTCAAACGCCTGATCAGGGTTTGTGATAGATGTTATCAAAACTGACGTTCATACCACCGCAATAGCCGCTATCACTGACGATTAGGTTGCCATTAACCAGTTGCGCCGTCCCGCTGCACGCATATTCCTCTTTCGGGTTTCCCCAGTGCAGCACATTCCCTTGTGGCGTTACGGTTTCATCAAGATCGCCGGTATGAACGACCTCATACCCTGCCGCATTTTTTCCGCCATACCAGGTAGCCTGGCCGTTGATATTAAGTTGTCCTTTTCCGACAGAGGTAATCTGGATCTCATTATCCCCCGCTTCGGCACGCCATTTTCCGGTCCACGCGGCAAGCGTCGCGCTGGCTGCTGGCTGCTTTTCTAAGGTCTTAGAGGGCAACCAGCCAACAAACTCATGCTTTTTCCCCGAGTACCAGACGCAGCTCCAGCCCGGCACTTCCTGCGCCACCAGTACCGTGTCGCCCGCCACCAGATATGGTTTTGTTGCGCAGGCCTCCCCCTGGCCCGGACAGCCGTCATCATCACGATAAAAATGCACTTTTGCATCGCCTTCGGTTTTTACTTTTGCCTGGTTGAAGACACCCGGCCAGGAGGGGAAATAACCATTGCGGCAGCTATGCAGGTCGTATTCATCAGCGAGGCAACCGGCGGAGAAAAAAGCCAGTGCGAGCAGTATTTTTCCTTTCATATCAATCCCTAACTTATCATTACCCTGTGCGATTGCCGATGATTTTAGCATTGCGCACATCCTGCGGAGCGATAAATACGCCGACCACCTTAAAATCAGTAGGCTTTAGAACCCAGGTCGCTCCTCTCAACGTTCTTTATAAAAGTATGTTTTATGGGTAAGCAACCGTTTGCTTTTACCAAACAGTCCGTTAGAATCTGCGCTTTTCCATCAGGGGATTGCTTGAGATGTCTGTTAACACCATCGAGTCCGAAAATGCGCAATCGGTTGCGCACTCCCAGCCCAGTGAACTGATCTATCGCCTTGAAGACCGCCCGCCCCTGGCGCAAACCCTTTTTGCCGCCCTGCAGCACCTGCTGGCAATGTTTGTCGGCGTGATCACGCCAGGTCTGCTGATTTGCCAGGCACTGGGTTTACCGGCTCAGGACACGCAGCACATCATCAGCATGTCCCTGTTCGCCTCCGGCGTGGCCTCCATTATCCAGATTAAAGCCTGGGGCCCGGTGGGTTCGGGTCTGTTATCGATTCAGGGGACCAGTTTTAACTTTGTCGCGCCGCTGATTATGGGCGGCACGGCGCTGAAGACCGGGGGAGCAGATGTCCCGACGATGATGGCCGCGCTGTTCGGCTCCCTGATGCTGGCAAGCTGCACCGAGATGGTCATCTCCCGTATTTTGCCTTTCGCCCGTCGCGTGATCACCCCGCTGGTCTCCGGGGTGGTAGTGATGATTATCGGTCTGTCGCTGATTCAGGTTGGCCTGACTTCCGTGGGTGGCGGCTTTGGCGCGATGGCAAACCATACCTTTGGCGCGCCCAAAAACCTGCTGCTGGCAGGTATCGTTCTTGCCATCATCATTCTGCTTAACCGCCAGCGTAACCCGTACCTGCGCATCGCTTCCCTGGTGATCGCGATGGCGGTCGGCTATGTCGTGGCCATGATGATGGGCATGCTGCCGGACTATGTTGCCCCGGCCGACACCTTTATGATCCCGACGCCGCTTTACTACGGTCTGAGCATCGACTGGAGTCTGCTGCTGCCGCTGATGCTGGTCTTTATGATCACCTCTCTGGAAACCATCGGCGACATCACCGCCACATCTGACGTCTCTGAGCAGCCGGTTTCCGGCCCGGTCTACATGAACCGCCTGAAAGGCGGTGTGCTGGCAAACGGGCTGAACTCTTTTGTTTCTGCGGTATTTAATACCTTCCCTAACTCCTGCTTCGGTCAGAACAACGGCGTTATTCAGCTGACCGGCGTTGCCAGCCGCTATGTAGGCTTCTTTGTCGCCGTGATGCTGATGGTGATGGGCCTCTTCCCGGCCGTGGCCGCTTTTGTGCAGCAGTTGCCTGAGCCGGTACTTGGTGGTGCGACCCTGGTGATGTTTGGAACGATCGCCGCTTCCGGCGTGCGCATCGTTTCCCGCGAACCGCTGAACCGCCGCGCCATTATGATTATCGCGCTGTCGCTGGCCGTGGGCCTTGGCGTCTCTCAGCAGCCGATGATTTTACAATTTGCTCCTGACTGGCTGAAAAACCTGCTCTCCTCCGGCATCGCCGCAGGGGGTATCACCGCCATCGTGCTGAACCTGGTATTCCCTGTCGATAAGCAGTAATTCCATCGCGGCAGCGGGTCACACCGCTGCCGCTGTCGCCCCGCTGTAACGCTCTTTCACTAATCGTACCTTGAGGATTGCGCACAAATCGTGCATAACTCCTGTATCGGTATTCGAGGATGGAAGATCATGAAATTTATTGGAAAGCTCCTTCTTTTCGTTGTTATCGTCCTGCTGATCGCAGTAGTTGCCTGCTATTTCCTGCTGAAAACGCAGTGGGGTGCAACCCAGGCCAGTAACTGGATTAACGAAAACAGTGACTATCACCTTACTTTCGATGCCATCGATCACGCGCTTTCTTCGCCGTCCCATGTCCGTTTACGCAATGTGAATTTTGGCCGCAAGGGCCAACCCGCGACGCTGGTCGCTAAAGGTGTCGACATCGGCCTGAGCAGCCGCCAGCTTACCGATCCGCTGCATACCGATACCATCCTGCTTCAGGATGGCACGCTGAATCTTTCGCCGGCTACCGCGCCTCTGCCCTTCCAGGCTGACCGCCTGCAACTGAGCAATATGGCCTTTAACAGCCCGGCGACCGGCTGGGATCTCAGCGCCCAGCGCGTGACGGGCGGCGTGAGTCCCTGGCAGCCGGTTGCCGGGAACGTGCTGGGAACGCAGGCGCAAATCCAGATGAGCGCGGGCTCCATGACCCTTAACGGCGTGCCCGCCAGCAACGTGTTGATACAGGGGAGCATTGATAAAGGCACGGTGACATTAACCACTCTCGGCGCAGACATGGCACGTGGTTCGCTCACCGGCAATGCGCGGCGTGACGCAAACGGCGGCTGGGTGGTGGATAACCTGCGTCTGAACGATATACGCCTGCAAAGCGACAAGTCGCTGACTGACTTTTTCGCCCCACTGACCACCCTGCCGTTGCTGCAAATCGGGCGACTGGACATCACCGATGCGCGCCTGCAAGGTCCCGCATGGGCCGTTACCGACCTTGATTTGAGTCTGCGTAACCTGACGCTTGCCAACGGTGACTGGCATACCGATGACGGTCAGTTGTCGATGAACGCCAACGAATTCATTTACGGCTCACTGCACTTCTTTGACCCCATTCTCAACGCCGATTTCACCCCGCAGGGCATCGCCGTTAAACAGTTCACCACCCGGTGGGAGAACGGCATGGTGCGCACCTCAGGCTACTGGGCGCGCAGTGGTAAAGCACTGGTGCTGAACGATGCGGCCATCGTCGGTCTGGAGTACACGCTGCCTGAGACCTGGAAACAGACCTGGATGGACAGGCTCCCTGACTGGCTGCACAGCGTTGAAGTGAAAAAACTGAGTGCCAGCCGTAATCTGGTCATCGACATCGATCCCACCTTCCCCTGGCAACTCACCGCCCTTGACGGCTACGGCGCAAACCTGATGCTGGCGCGGGATCGTCAGTGGGGCATCTGGAATGGCAACCTTAAGCTGAATGCCGCCGCTGCGACCTTTAACCGCGTGGACGTTCGCCGCCCGTCATTAGCGCTGAGCGCCAACAGCAGTACGGTTAATATCACTGAACTGAGCGCCTTTACCGGCAAAGGGCTGCTTGAAGCGACCGCGGTGGTGGGGCAAACGCCTGAGCGCAGCGTCAACCTCAGCCTTAACGGGCGCGGCGTACCCATGAACGTACTGCAGGAGTGGGGATGGCCGGTGTTACCGGTCAGCGGTGAGGGTAATTTGCAACTGACGGCCACCGGCCGGGTTCAGGCCGATGCCCCTCTCAAACCCACCGTGAACGGTGAGCTGTCGGCGGTAAATGCGCAACAGCAGCAGATCAGGCAGAGCATGCGCGGTGGTGTGGTGGCGGGCGCAGACGTCGCCGCGTCACAGCCGTAGACCAAAAAAAAGGTGCCATCCGGGGATGGCACCTGTGGTGTTGCTAAACCATCAGACCAGCGGCTCTTTGTCGTTATCAACAGGTGACCAGTCAAGTACGCCCTGCTCCCGCACCTGACGCCAGGCGAGGAACGTCAGCATCAGCGTGACCACCCCATAGGCAAAGGTGACCGTTGGCGAGGCGTTCACCGCCATCTGGTGGCCGTGAATAAAGCCGAAGAAGGAGAGCACCGTGGCCGCTGCGGCATAGACCGCCGCCCAGTTAAAACGTCGATCGATAATAAAGGCCGCAATCGCCCCCATCATCAGCCCCGCCAGCACCGCGCCGCCACCAGTGGTCGCCATGCCGTTATAGAGCACGCCGTTGTTGGCCATATTGCTCATCACTTCAGCCGGCAGATTGACGGTATTAGCCCCGGCCGCATTCAGCGCACCGTCCACCTGAGTTTTCGCCCATTCGGCGATGTTCGGCACTAATGCCAGCACAATAGCCGGGGCGTGGCGTTTTGGGGATACCTGGAACGCCTGTGCGCCGATCACAAGGCCGATGAACAGCAGGATAGGCACAATCGCCACCAGCGGAATGATCGACAGCAGCAGGGCGGTCAGGCCGAGGAAGCAGACAATCGCCATGCAGATGCCGGTCGCCAGCGAGTAGCCAATACGCCCGCCCATCGCTTTCCAGCCAGGATGACCGATATAGACCGCAGGCGGGAACGGTGAGCCGAGCAGTGCGCCCACAATCGCCCCAACACCATCTGCCGCCAGCACCGCACGCAGGTTATAGCTGTCGCCGCCCACGGCTGCCGACTCGACGTTGTTGAGGATTTCGGTGAAGTTGAAGATGCCCAGAGGGATTGCGGTGACCAGCAGCGGCCAGACCAGCTCAGAGGGCACGCTGAACACATCGCCCGTCAGCGACGGCAGATGCAGCGCAAAATTGCCCGCCGCCTCTTTAACCGCCGCCGGATTCATGATGTCGCTGAAACCTAAGAAGGTCGCGCCCCAGCCCAGCACGCACCCGACAATAACCACCGCCAGCCCGCCCGGCAGGCCAAACGGCAGACGCACATTACCGACCCAGTTGAGCAGAATAATGGCAAAGCAGATGACCCCAATCCACGCGGTATCAAACATCTGGTAAGCAGGGCGCATGGCGATGAATGCAATGGCAATACCGGCCAGCGTCCCCAGCATGGCGGCACGCGGGGTGTATTTACGGATAGTCGGACCGACCACCACACCGAGCAGGACAATAACGCCCACGATCATCGCCCAGATAAGCCCAAGCTTCCACGCCAGCATCCAGTCTTTATGGATGAGCAGTGTGGGCAGCATCACCACAAACACCACGATAAACATATGCGGCACGCTGGGACCATACGGCAGGGCGGTCACATTATTGCGACCCTCACGCCGGGCCAGTCGCCAGGCAAGCCAGGCGTAGAAGAGGTTTCCAAGGGGAAGGGCAATGCCCAGGGCGGGCAGGATACGGCCATAAACGGTGGTCGCCGGAATTTGCGCGACGTACAACGCCAGCCCGGAGAGGACCAGCACATTCAATAAGACATTGGTGAACAGACCAAAAAAAGCGTTTAAATCGCCCGCGACCCAGAGCTGTGGTCGGAAAGCGGTGTTTCCTTGCGCCATGATCCTACTCCTGACGTTATTACTCAGTCATATAGTGGCCGGTATACGCTCTCCAGCCTCCCAGGGTGGTTATCTCTTTTTGCCCTTCCACCAGCCAGGGTTCGGCCAGTACGCCAAGGACTTCGCTACCGTCACGCAACTCCACTTTGCCGATACACAACCCGGCAGGCTCTTTTTGTAAAATCTCGCCAAGTCCCGCAGGCGGAACGGCCCAAATCTCCAGCGCAATCGGCCCACCGTCCCCGGGGGTACGGATCATGCCAGGATGATTATCGTTGATGGTCCAACAGCGGTAGCAGGCGGCGGTAGTGTCTTCCCTGATAAAGTCAGCCTGTGCAGCAATCATATTCGGATTGAGCACAAGGCCACGCATTAATGTGCCATTTACTGCGAGTAAGATCTTGTTATTTATCATAGTATTTTGCTCTGAATAGACTGCCTGTACTAGCACGTAAAACGGGTTCCGCCCTCGCCACGCAGCGCACGAGCAATACCCTGCGGCGTGGTGATAAGTCCGATGCCCTGCGGTTGACCACGCAGATAGGTCAGCATCGCCTCAACCTTCGGGGCCATGCTGCCTGCGCCAAACTCACGACTCTGTAGCAAGGTTTCGGCTTCGCTGAGGGAAAGCTGGCTAAGCCAGCGCTGCTGCGGCGTACCAAAATCAACCGCCACCTGATCAACCCCGGTCGGAATAAGCAGCATCTGCGCGCCCAGTTCACAGGCGAGCAGCGCCGAAGCTCTGTCTTTATCGATGACGGCCTGCGCGGCAACCAGACTGCCGTCGCTGTCGCGCCAGACAGGGATGCCGCCGCCACCGCAGGCGATGACCAGGACATTTTGTTCAAGAAGGGTACGAATAATGGGGGTTTCGATAACGTCCAGCGGTGCGGGAGAAGCCACCACACGTCGCCAGCCACGCCCGGCGTCTTCACTAATCTGCCAGCCCTGCGTGCTGGCAAGACGGGTCGCCGTCTCATGATCCATGTGCGCGCCGATGGGTTTATCTGGCTTCGCAAACGCCGGATCGTTGGGGTCAATGCGCGTCCGGGTCACCAGCGCAACCACGCTTACCTCCGCCAGCCCCCGCGCGGCCAGCGCATTGCCTAAGGCGTTCTGGAACATAAAGCCCATCGCCCCCTGCGTATCTCCCACCGCGTATTCCAGCGGCACGGTCGGGGCGGCCTCTTTCGCCACTTCGCTGCGCCGCAGAATGAACCCCACCTGCGGTCCATTGCCATGCGTCAGGACAACACGCCAGCCCTCAGCAATCAGCTCCACCACATGCGTGGCGGTCTCCTTTACGGCTTCATACTGCTGCTCAAGGGCGTTTTCACCCGGCGAGCGAATAAGCGCGTTGCCGCCGACGGCGACGACAGCGATGCGGCGTCCAGACATGGTTATCCCCCTTCGGAGAGCGCGGTCAGTCCAGCAATGAAACAGGCCAGCGGTGCGGTGGTAATGCCCGCACCAATTTGTCCAACCCCGGCCAGCCTGTGGGCAATGCCGGTGTTGATGATAGGAAGAATGTTACTGTCCACGACGCGACGGGCGTCAATTCCGCAGCCGCTACCAACAAAATTCAGCGCAGGCAGCGTAAACGCTGGCTGTGTGGTCAGCGTAATTTCATGCATCGCCTGGCTGTGCCGCACCGCATCGGCCGGGGTGCCGCCAACAAACTTCACAATGGCAGGCGATGCCGCCATCGCAAAACCACCGATACCTGCGGTTTCGGTAATCGCAGAGTCGCCTAAATCCGCAGCCGCATCGCTGACGCCAAAGCCGGGGAAGAAGAGACCGTTGACCGGGTTAGCCGGTGCCTGGAACCAGCGGTCGCCGGTCCCGGAGAGGCGAATCCCGAAGTTCACCCCATTGCGCGCCATCACCGTCACCATTGAGCTGTGCGGGACGTTGCTTGCAGCATCCAGCATCGACTTACAGGCGGCCATTGAGAGATTAAGAAAGAAGTGGTCGTTAGCGGCAATAAACTCCAGCACCTCCGGCCCGTGCGCAATGCGCGCGAGATCGGGAGCAAGGCGGCGGAACAGCAGACCGCTCGCCGCCACATTACGGTTGTGGCACTCGTCGCCCATGTGCAGCGCCTGAGCAATAAGCGGCTTAAGTTCAATGTTGCCGCTCATCGCCAGCGCCTGTTTAAGCGTCGGAGCAAGGACGTCAGCCATCCAGCGCAGGCGGTTGAGCACATCTTCGTGGTTAGCGCCAAAGCGCAGCACTTTGCCCAGGCCTTCGTTGAAGTTGCAATAAGCGCGATTACCGTGAGTCTTGTTTTCGACCACCCACACCGGCATCGACGGGCTGATAATGCCCGCCATGGGTCCGGTCGCGTGATAATGGTGACAGGGCTCCAGCGCGACTTCGCTGTTTGCGGCCATCAGCATGGCCTGCTCAACGCTGTCGGCCCAGCCTTCCAGCACAATGGCACCGGCAATCGCGCCCTGCATCGGGCCGCACATATCCGCCCATGCGATGGGCGGACCGGCATGAAGAATTTTACGCGCTGTCGCCAGCGCAGGAATGGCGTCCCGGGCGGTGGTGATGTCCACCAGCACCGGTTGCGCATCCAGGTAACGCTGAAGCGCAATTTCATTGGCAGCATCGACCCGCGTATCGGCGGTCAGTGTCGCCAGCATCCAGTTAGCCTTTTCGTCCCCTTCAGCTGCCGGCTGCCATTGCAGATGCAAAACGTCCCCACCGGCATCACGCAGATTATCGGCGAAGCTCTCCAGACCGAGATTGATAACGCTAAGTGGTTGTTGAAATAACGACGTCATACTCTATTTCCGTTGTTGTGCGACAAATGCCGCCAGCCGTGCAGCCTCGATATTACTCTCAGCCACCAGTACACCCGCCTGATGCAGACGTGCAATTTGCTGCTGACGATTCTGGGGATCGTCTTCAGTGCCACAAACATGTGCGATCAGTAAAAGTGTTCGCTGCTGCCGGGCAGCCTCCTGCTGCAGGGTGTCCAGTACCGGCAGCAGCCTGGCGCACGGATCGGCGCTGGCACCGTAGCCCAGGACAATATCGAACAGCAGGACAGCCGTTGCGGGGTCGCGCCCTTCGGAAAGCAGGCGCGCGTTGCGTAGGGTGGGATCTATCATCGGATGCGGTCGGCCCTGCGTGAATTCGTCGGCACCCATATCAACCAGACTGTGTCCGTTACCCTGCCCGGGATTTCGCAACGGCTCAGCGCCCTGAACAGGCGCATTAGATTCACAGGTGAGGCCAGCCGCCAGCAGGGCGAGTTGTGCTTCGTAACAGAATGTGCCACCGGCGAAAACGCCGCGAATGTCTTTTTGTACTGCCGCCATCGTCCCGATTCTGGTGCGGGCTTCGGCGAGGAGGGATTCCCTGGTATTGGACTCCTGAGGCGCTTTTTTGCCCTCTGACGTGGCTACCGCGACTTCAGCTGCATGGAGCAGGCTGCGTGCGGGGATAACGCCTTCATATTCTAAGCTGTGGTCTTCGGCGCCGAGAAAATGGACGACAACCGGTTTGCCACTCTGGCGCGCGCTGGCCAGTACTTTTTGCATAATCCCTGGTGCGGGCGGTTTTGAAATAAGAACAATAAGGGTAGTGTCTGGATCCTCGGCGAGCATACGTATTCCCTGAATCATGCTCAGGCCGCCGATAGCCTCATGTAAATCTCGTCCGCCCGTGCCGATAGCCTGCGACACGCCCGCGCCGAGATGGTGAATATGACAGCTTACTTCCTGTAAACCGGTGCCGGAGGCAGCCACCAGGCCTATTGACCCGCGCCGCACCACGTTGGCAAAGCCAAGCGGCATACCGTTAATAATTGCAGTACCGCAGTCCGGCCCCATGACCAGCAGTTCATGCTGGCTGGCATAACGTTTAATCGCCGCTTCCTGCTCTTCGGGGACATTGTCGCTAAATAGCATCACGTGGAGGCCCTGGCTCAACGCTTTCAGGGCTTCTGCCGCCGCGTAACGCCCCGGCACCGAAATCAGGGCGAAGTTGGCCTGCATTTCATCGTGCACTCCCATAGCAATACTGACCGCCGGGCGGTGCACGTCATTCGATGTTTCCTGCGTTGTCGATGGCCGCAGCAACGAGGCGGCAAGTTCCAGCGCTTGCGCCGCCGTCTCATCTGTCGCGTCGAGCGCGATCAACAGATCGTTGGGCCGCGCCTCAAGGGTGATCTCCAGACCCGCATCGCGCATACGCTCGAGATTGGCGGGGGTGGCCATCGCCACCGAAGCCTGCTCAACGCCATCCAGGGCATTCAGTCGGGCGGAGATCTGCATAAGGGAAACGGAGTCCTTATACAGATTCGGGAAACATTGGTAATGCAGTGCCATCTTAACTCCTCGAACGAAAGCCTTATGTCCGGCGTCACGTCATGGGCGTAGCGCCGAAATGACCGCCGCTGAATCGCTTACCCAGCCAACAATGGCCCCCTGGGCTTTGATCATCTCCAGCGCCGCTTTGTGAAATTCCGGGAAATAGGAGGCGCAGCAATCTTCCGGGATGACCAGCTCATACCCGCGATCGTTCGCTTCACGCGCCGTGCTCTGGACGCACACTTCCGTGGTAACGCCGCAGATAATCAGAGAGGTAATACGGTGAGATTGCAGAATGATATGCAGATCGGTGGCATAGAATGCCCCTTTCCCCGGTTTATCAATAACCGGCTCGCCCGGCAGGGGTGCCAGCTCCGGGATAATGTCGTGGCCTTTCTGGCCGCGGACGAGAATGCGGCCCATCGGGCCCTGCTCGCCAATAAAGGTTTTTCCACCACGGGTTCGTTTTGCAGGCAGGCAATCGCTGAGGTCATCCCGGTGACCTTCACGGGTATGGATGACCAGCAGGCCTGCTTCACGCGCACTTTTTAACAATGCGGCACAAGGTTCAATCGCCCGACGAACAAGAGAGACGTCATTGCCGAGGGCTTCACCAAATCCGCCGCTTTCGACAAAGTCACGCTGCATATCAATGACCACCAGCGCGGTGGTGTTCGGGTCAAACTGAAAGTCAAAAGGTTGTGCTTTAATCGTGCGCATAACGTTCCCTTGTTGATGTTGACTTAAGTGGAGTGTACGGAGTGATAAAGGTATGTGCGCAAAAAGGTTTTCTGTCTCAGCCTCAAAAAAAATGAGCCACCGTTGCGCAGTGAACGACCATAATGGGTAAATCCTGTACTGCCGCGTCTTTTCCTGCATGACGTGCAGATGCGGCAAAATATGCCCGTGAAAAATAAACGGGCAACATTGTGATCTTAAACGGATACCAGAAATCACTGTGACCACATTACCGGATCCTCAGGCAGCATATCACTGCGATTCGCTGCGATTAACCGCTCCGTTTGCATTCGGGTTGCGCGTGCACTCCCTCTTTCAGCGCGCCTGTAATTTGCAAACCACCCGGGGCGACCTGTGGGTAATTCAGACGCAGGGAATGCCGCTGGCACCGGCAGGCATCCTTATTAACCGCCATGACCTGCAACCGCTGTTTCGCGTGGGCGAGCGCCTTTATCTGGACGATGCGGGCAATCTGCGTGGCGAGAAGATAAAAATGCTGCTGAATAACAGCGTGATGCGCTCAACACGACTTTCTGCCCATTCCGACGGCCCTGCCTGCGCGCAACTGGCGAGGCACATTGCGGCCTTTTTCGCCCGCCAGCCCGCGAAGGGTATCCGCCTGGCACTGACCGCTGACAACACACTGATGGCTGCCCACGCGGCCCTCATCCACTGGCTGCGCAGCAGAGAGGGTAACCTTCACGCCATCCTCACTACCTTTATTGGCAGAGGTGAAGGGCTAACACCGGCGGGAGATGATTTTCTGCTGGGGGTGCTGCTGGTCCTGGCGTGGGCTGAGAAACCTGAAGCTCTACCGTTCAGGGATGCCCTGCCTGGTTTACTCACCCGCACCACCGATATCAGCCGGGCGATGCTGGCACAGGCGTGCCAGGGGCACTACGGCGAACAACTGCTCGGACTGACCCAGGGTAATGCGCAGACCTGGCCTGGCCTGGTGGCTAAGGTGGCGGATTATGGTCACTCCTCTGGTCACGATATGCTGGCCGGCATGCTGACGGCCGCGCAGATTTCAGGCGAGAGGGGTGAAAAAACCCCGCTGCACGTCGGGTCGTTTTAACTGCTGTAACCACCAGTTATAACAGGGGCGCGAAGGCCGGTTCTGCCAGGCCAGAAACAGCGGCGTCGCCTGTTTACTCTCCTCAACATGCAACAGCGCCAGCTGCCCGTCATTAATATAATGCTGGCAGAAATGTCGCGGCAAAAAGCCGATGCCCAGGCCGTTCAGGTGCATGGCAATTTTCGTGCGATAGTCAGGGGCCACAATCGCTTTTTGCCCCCGCAGTTGCCAGGCCACTTTGGGTTCCAGCTTGACGGAAGTGTCATGGATACAGACAGCAGGATAACGTCGCAGGTCATCGGCACGCAGTGGACGATTGAGGGCGGTCAGAGGATGCTGCGGGCATATCGCAAATAACCAGTCGACTGTCGGCATCTCAAGGCAGCAGATCTCACCGGGCAGCGCCACCTGGTTAGGTGCGCCAATGGCAATATCGGCGCGCTTTTCCAGCAAGGCGTCCCAGACACCGTCATGCACATCAATGGAAATATGAATTTCTGTTTGTGGAAAATGACGTTCACTTTCCCCCAACAGGGGATAAAGCGGTTTAAGGCTGACAATATTATTCAGCGTAATATTGAGACGCGTCTCAACCCCTGCGGCAATTCGCTGCGTGGCAAACTGGAGTTCATCCAGCTCACTGAGAATAAGCTGCCCTTTTTTAATGAAATAGTTTCCGGCCTCGGTCAGCTCCAGCTGTTTTCCCAGTCGTTTAAATAACTTAAGACCGAGTTCGCTCTCAAGCTTGTGCACCGTGTAGCTCAACGCAGTCGGGACTTTGTGCAGCTCTTCTGCCGCAGCAGCGAAACTGCCACAGCGTGCAATGGTGATAATCACATTCACTGCCTGTGCACTGATCAACGTGCCGTCTCCCCTGCCTGAAAGCGTTTTGGTACTGTTTACCGCATAACGCAGGTGCAAACCAGCGTAGTGTGAGGATCCGCATTCAATCCTGCTAATAAAGGTGGTAATGCCCATCCAGGAATTAATCACCCAGGGAAAGTGCTTACGCAGGATTAACGAAAAAAACCTATTTCCATATATTTCAGCGCGTAATAAAAAATTAAATAGCCCACAATTTATTCTGGAGTTTTATGCTTCATCCCTTACTTAAGACGGTTTTTTACACTGCTTATACGGCCTGGATAAATGCCCGCTTCAATCACCATTCTGGGTTATTGATATTTAATACTTTAATGATTTCTACGTTAAAAAAAGATAGCATGTGTATAGCTGAAGTTTATATATTTGCTGAAAATAAAGCGCGTGTTAGCAAAGCTGTAATTTAAACCCTCAATAATTTACGTTGCATCGCAGCGGTCGGCGACTGACTCCCCATGAACATTGATAACTCTCTGACTGGGTCAATAAGCGCAGCCCGCGATAAACCACATGCAGCAGGACGGGGGAGCCACGTGATAATAAGGCGAATGCGTAATAGCCGTAGCATTGCATTGCATCGTACCCCTACAACTGGCGCACTGCCAACATAACGCATGTCTCTGCCTGTGCCTGGTTTTCAGGATAACATCGGTAGTGGGTACTAATTATTATGTAAATCATGAGTATAACGATGAATCACTATGATGATTTGCAGAGGTTTAAGGATAAGACCCGCAACCAGCAGTATGATTTCAAGGATTTGTCTGCACAAAATACGTCGCAAGAGAAGGGTAGCTGGGCGCTTATCAATCAGCTTTCACCCGTATCCGAGGAGAACAAACTGGCTATGGGCGGCCACGTATCGCTGCCACAACCTCAGCCAGTGACCCCCGCCCTCTTCACATCTCAGAGCAACCAGCCCGTGGCTGCGCACCCTGAAACCGTGGCTGAGCCGCACGCAGAGGTTACCCCGACCTCCGCGACCTCTATCCTGCGCGATGTGGCGCAACAACTCTCATCTGCGCAGGGCGCTGTCGCCGCACCGACGCAGACAACCGCTGCGGTAACACCCGCCCCGGATACGCCTGAAGCCTCAACACCTGACCTTGCTGCACCCGTGCCGCCGGAGCCTGCCCGGGCTACCCCCGTGCAACCCGCGCCCGCTCAGGTGGCATACGCACGGCCCGCGCCTGCCAGCTACGCCCGGCTGTTTGCGCCCAAACCGGCAGAGTCGAAGCCGGCAACAGAAAAAAACCAGCCATTACACACTTTGTTAGAAAGGATCGCTTCATGCCGTTGATTTGTGTTTGTTCGCCAAAGGGGGGTGTCGGGAAAACGACCCTGACGGCAAATCTGGCTTATGCACTGGCGCGGTCAGGTAGTAAAGTCCTTGCCCTGGATTTTGACGTGCAGAATGCGTTGCGCCTGCATTTTGGTGTTCCCCTCTCCGATGGCCGCGGCTATGTCGCAAAAGCCACAGAATCCTCAGACTGGAGCCAGTTTGTCCTCACCGCTGGCGGCAATATTTTTGTCCTTCCGTATGGTGAGGTCACCGAAGAGCAGCGCCTGCAGTTTGAAGAGCGTTTGGCCCACGACGAACACTTTCTGGTTCGTGGCCTGAACACCTTACTGAATTACCCCGGCCTGGTTATCGTTGCCGACTTCCCTCCCGGCCCATCGGCGGCCCTGAAAGCGATGTCACGTCTGGCCGATCTGCACCTGGTTATCCTTCAGGCCGATACGGCCTCCCTCTCTATGCTGCCGCACGTGGAAAACAATCGTCTGACCGGCGATGTGCTGAACCGGAAAGCAGGCCATTACTTTGTGCTGAATCAGAGCGACAACCGCCGCCAGATTAGCCGTGATGTCACCGCCTTCATGGAAGAGAAGCTAGGGAATCAGCTTTTGGGCGTCATCCATCGCGATGAAAGTGTCCAGGAAGCGAACGCCTCTCAGCAGTCCATTTTTGATTTCAGTCCTGCCTCCGCCGCCGCATTTGATATTGAACTCATTGCGAAACGGGTCGCCGGGATTGTAGGCGTCCATATCGGAGACGGCACGGTTCATAGCAAACCGACGATGTCTGGCTTCTAATTCGCGCAGGGCAACACATGAAAAAGTTCCTCTACCTTTTGCTGGTGCTGGCAATGCTCCCGATTGCCGTGCTGGTCGTCATCACGCCGATGGACAGCCAAAAGCAGTATATTTTTGGCCTGCTCAGTATCGGCATTTTGTTTTTAATGGGTATGGTCAGTAAAAAGCGCAGCGTCTCCGTGATTATGGTGGTGATGTCGGTACTGTTATCAACCCGTTACATGTACTTCCGGCTGACGCAAACGCTGCACTTTAACTCCGAGATAGAAACCATTCTTGGTATGGGGTTATTCCTCGCGGAAGTTTACGTCTGGATAATGCTGCTGCTGAGTTATTTGCAGACGATCTGGCCGCTCAAGCGTGGCATCGTTCCTCTGCCGGACGACATGAGCCAGTGGCCGACGGTTGACGTTTACATCCCGACCTATAACGAACCGCTGGACGTGGTGCGTGATACGGTGCTGGCGGCGCAGTGTATTGATTACCCGCGCGATAAGATGAACATCTACCTGCTGGATGATGGCAAACGTCGTGAGTTTGCGGTCTTTGCCGCCGATGTCGGCGTCGGTTACATCACGCGTAACGACAACAACCACGCCAAGGCCGGTAACCTTAACCATGCCATGAAGCTGACGCAGGGCGAGCTGATTACCGTGTTCGACTGCGATCACGTGGCGACACGCATCTTCCTGCAGGCCACCGTCGGCGGCTTCCTGAAAGACCCGAAGCTGGCGCTGGTACAGACACCGCACTACTTCTATTCACCGGACCCGTTTGAACGTAACCTCTCCGTTGGACGCAACATCCCCAACGAAGGCTCTCTCTTCTACGGCCCGATTCAGCAGGGTAACGACAACTGGAATGCCACCTTCTTCTGCGGCTCCTGTGCGGTGATTCGCCGTAGCGCGCTGGAAGAGATTGGTGGCTTTGCCGTTGAAACCGTCACCGAAGATGCCCACACCGCACTGAAGCTGCAGCGTCGTGGCTGGGGTTCCGCGTTCCTTGATATCCCTCTGGCTGCCGGTCTGGCGACCGAACGTCTGGTGCTGCACGTGATTCAGCGTACCCGCTGGGCGCGCGGCATGACGCAGATTTTCCGTCTTGATAACCCGCTGTTTGGCCGCGGGCTGACGATTCAACAGCGCCTCTGCTACCTGAGCGCCATGCTCTATTATCAGTTTGCCCTGCCGCGTATCGCGTTTCTGACCGCACCGCTGGCCTACCTGCTGTTCAACCTGAACATCATTCACTCCTCGGCGAATCTGATTTTCGCCTACGCGCTGCCGCATCTGTTCCTCGCGATTTATGTGAACTCAAGGATGAACGGACGTCATCGCTACAGCTTCTGGGGTGAGATTTATGACCTGGTGCTGGCCTTCCACATTGTGCTACCGACCGTGGTGACCATGATTTTCCCGAAGCGCGGCAAGTTCAACGTTACGGATAAAGGCGCGCTGCTGGACGTGGGTTACTTCGACTTCAGCGTAGTACGTCCGCATCTGATTATCGCCCTCCTGCTGGGTGCCGGGGTGATTGCGGGCATCGTGCGCGCCTTTGCCCATGACTATTTTGGCGTTGACCCGCGCGTTATCGCCCTTAACGTCGGCTGGGGTTTATACAGCCTGATCTTCCTGCTGGCCGCCATTGCGGTGGCACGTGAAACCCGCCAGACGCGCAAAACGATTCGTGTCGATGCGGCGATCCCGGTGCTGCTGCACCATGCCAGCGGCATCGTGTCACGCAGCGTTACCGCCGATCTGTCGATGGGTGGCTGCCGTATCGTGGCTCCGGATGAGCGCCACTTTAAGGATGAGATTGAAGAGATTGAGCTGCTGCTTCAGTCCGGTGCGATCAATATCCCGGTCAAAACCATTGCCAGCGATGACGAGTTTATCCGCCTGATGTTCGACGATATTCCGCTTTCGCGCCGCCGCGAGCTGGTGCGCGTTGTACTCTCCCGTGCTGACGCCTGGATTAATCCACCCAAGCCACAGGACAACCCCTTCCGCTCGCTGGGCACCATCATGCGTTGTGTGTTTGATCTCTTCTGGTTGACCTGGAAAAGCCGCCGGGAAAACCGTCGGTTACGTGCGCAGGCCGCAGCGCGGGAGGAGAATGCATGAAGCATTTAACTACTCTGGCCCTGCTGGTCGGGGCGTTGTTTATCGCGCCAACCTACGGCGAAGAGACGTCTATTGAGTCCCTGTTACGCCTCAACGAACCGGCACCCACGGCGCCTGCGGCGCTCTCCCAGACCGCGCCGGTGTTTGTTCCTTCGGTGGTTAACAGCATCAGCATTGCGCAGATGGGTTTCCCACAAGGCATTTCGCTAAGTGGCGGGCAATTTCAGGGCGGCGCGGCCTTTACGCTGCCTGTTGATCAGGTCATCACGACCGCACGTCTGGCATTGACCCTGAAAATATCGCCGGCGATGGCCACCCGCAACGCCAGTATGCAGCTGATGCTCAACGGGCAGCCGCTGGGCACCGTTCCGCTGACCGCCGCCGACAGCGACACTGCGAGCTATCAGCTGGATATTCCCGCCGCGCTGCTGGTCTCCAGCAACAGCCTGAGCTTCAAGGTGAACGATGGCGATGCCATGCAGTGCCAGCGTGATCTGACGGATAAGTATCGCGTCACTATCATGCCGGATTCGCATTTTGAACTGGAAGGCCAGCAGCTGGATATTGGCTCAGATCTCAGCCACTTCCCGCGCCCCTTCTTTGACAGCATGCAGATGACCCCGGCGGCAATCGCGATGGCCTTCCCTGCCACCCTCAGCCCGGATGGCATCAGCGCAGGTGCACTGATTTCGTCGTGGATGGGGATTCAGGCCGACTACCGTGGCGTGGCCTTTGCGGCCTATCACGACCGTCTGCCGGAGAAAAATGGCATCCTGATTGGCCATCCTGGCGATCAGATTGGCGGACTTACCCTCCCGCAAACCGCCCGACCGCTGCTGAAAATCGTCGATAACCCGGCGAACCCGGTTTATAAGCTGCTGCTGGTGGTGGGCAAGGATGAGGGCGAATTGCGTACCGCCGCCTGGCGCTTAACGCGTGGTAACTTTGCGTTGCAAACGCCGTCTGAAGAGGTCAGCGCACAAACGATCCCGGAGAGCAAGCCCTACGATGCCCCGCGCTGGATCCCCACCGATCGTCCGGTGAAGCTCTCTGAACTGATCCGCAAGGATCAAAGTCTCACCACCACCGGCCTCTGGCATGATGCGCTGCGCGTGGCGTTCCGTGCGGCCCCGGACCTGTTTCTGTGGGACGGCGAAACCATTCCGCTGCACATCGGTTACCGCTTCCCGACCGAAAGCTGGATTGATGAAGACCGCTCCTGGTTAAGCATGACCATGAACGACACCTTCCTGCACAACCTGCCGGTGAACAAGCAGGGAGCGCTGGAAACGCTGTGGCACAAACTCGGTGGCGATGCGCGACAGGAGAAGTTCGACATGCCACTGGAGCCGTACATGATTTACGGCGACAATCAGCTGTCGCTCTACTTTAATATTCAGCCGAAGGCGAGCGCGCCGTGCAGTGTGCTGCTGAACAACAACATTAAGAGCCGCATCGAAGAAGATTCGTGGATTGATCTGAGCAACACCCGCCACTTCGCGCTGCTACCCAACCTCTCCTATTTCGTGGGCGCCTCATTCCCGTTCACGCGAAATGCCGATTTTTCAGAAACGGTACTGATGCTACCCGCCCAGCCGACCGAGACGCAGATCGCCACGCTGCTGGATATGGCGGCACGCTCCGGTAATGCGACCGGCACGGCGCTTGGCCATAACCGCGTTCTGTTGGGTATCCCTACCGCAGGCGCTGGCCCTGAACTGCTCAAAGAGCGTGATGTGCTGGCGGTAAGCGGGTTGAATCAGCATGACTTCAACAGCGCCCTCCTCACTGACTCGCCGTTTGTGCTGCACGACAGCACGCTGGGCGTGCGTGAACTCACCACCTGGCAGCGGGTTAAGCGCTGGGTCGCGGGCGACTGGAGCTCTGACGGACTGGAAGCGGACCGCTACTTCTCCTCTAACGAGGCGTGGCGCGGGTTTGTCAGCTTCCCGTCACCCTGGAATGACGCCCGTCTGGTGGTGCTGGCGCTCGGTAGTAATGACGAGCAGCTGTCCCGGCTGCACGGCGATTTAACCTCGGCGCGGATCAACGCCGGTATTCGTGGTGATGCGGCTGTTATTACCAATGAAAATGGCGTGCGTAGCTTCCGCGTGGGTGAACAATCGCCACGCGGCGAAATGCCCGCCCAGATGATGATTATCTGGTATGCGAACCAGCACTCCGCCATGCTCGCCATCCTTGGCCTGGCATTTGGCTGCATTGGTGGCCTGTCGCTGTATGTCTGGCTCAGAAACCGGGCGAAAAAACGCCTGGATCTGGATAAACGCAACTAAGAGGGTGATAAGAATGACGATAAAAACCGCCCGCCGTTTGACGACGCTGTGCCTTTCCGGCGTCCTCACTTTCGGAACCCTGGGTCAGGCCCAGGCTGCACAAAACGACGCCGCACTGAAGGCGCTGTTCGATCAGGCGAATTACTGGCACGAAAAGTCCCATGATGACCTGGCGATGGAGTCGCTGAAAAAAGTGTTGATGGTGGATGCCAACAACACGCAGGCGATGTACCTGATGGCGCTGTGGACGCAGCAAAACGGCGATCTGCAAACGTCGGCCCAGTGGCGCGCGCGCCTGGCGCAGGTTTCACCCGGCGACGCCGGTTTACAGGCGCTGGATAACGCCAAACAGCTCACTCAGGTGCCGCAGGGTCAGTTGTCGCTTGCCCGCCAACAGGCCCGCAGTGGTAACGTCCCCGCGGCGCTGGCGACCTGGCGCAGTATGTTCAACGGTGAAACCCCGCCGCCAAGCCTGGCGCCGGAGTATTACCTGACGATGGCAGGGGACAAAGCGCTCTACCCGCAGGCCGTCGCGCAGCTGAAAACGTTCGTCATGCAAAATCCGCAGGACAATGCGGCCCGCATCGCACTGGGGAAAATGCTGACCTGGCGTGAAGAGACGCGCCGCGACGGTATTCTGCTGCTTGAGCCGATGGCCAGTGGCAGTAAGGATGCCGATGAGGGCTTACGTCAGGCGCTGCTGTGGCTCGGGCCGCAGGCCGGTGACGAGCGCTTTTATGACACCTGGCTGCAGCGCCACCCGCAGGATGCCGACGTTCAGAACTACTACCGGAAAAATATTGGTGGAGCCGCGAAAGGCGCAGGTTATACCGCGCTCAACAGCGGGGACGCCAGTGCCGCGAAGCGCAAGTTTGAACAGGTGCTGCAAACCAACCCGGATGACGCCGACGCGCTCGCCGGAATGGGTTATATCGCCCAGCGCAGCGGCGATTACAAAGCGGCTTCGCAATACCTGAACCGGGCGGCAAGCCAGGGTGGCGATGCCTCTGGCGAGCGTAAAGAGCAGGCTGCCGACGCCGCGTTTTATGGCCAGCTGGCTGAAGCACAGCAGACTTTAAAAGAGGGCAACATCAGCCAGGCGCTGGCGCTCTCCTCCCCGCTCGCTCAGGAGAGTGGCGAGCGCGGCACCGCCGCCAGGCTGTTCCGCGCGGACGTTCTGCGCCAGAACAAAGATTACCCGCAGGCCGAGCAGACGCTGCGCAGCGTGCTCAACGAGCAGCCGCAAAACGGCCCGGCGCGGGAAAACCTCTACTACGTGCTGCGCGATCAGAATAAAACCGACGAAGCGCAGGCCGTTCTGCGCACCCTACCGGCCTCGCTTCAGCAGCGCCTTGCGCCGCGTGCGGTCGCCGGTGCGCCGGGCGATCCTATCCGCCGTCAGGCTCAACAGCTTGAGGCCAGCGGCAACACCTCGCAGGCCATCAATGTGCTGCGTCAGGGCGTGGCCCGCGTGCCGGATGACCCGTGGCTGCGTCTGGATCTGGCCCGTCTGCTGCAAAAGTCCGGTCAGGAGGGCGAAGCCGCGACGGTGATGATCCCTGCCGGACGTGAAGGCGCAGGAGCAAACTCACTCTATGCCGCCGCGCTCTTTGCCAGCGAAAGCGGCGCCTGGCAGCAGGCTAACTCCCTGCTGGGGCGGATTTCGCCCGCCAGTCGCAACGGCCAGATGCGCGATCTCTCTGAGAGCGTGAACTACAACCTGCAGATGGCGACGGCAGAACGTTACCTCGCGCAGGGGAACATGACCGCCGCGTCAAACACCCTGAAAGCGCTGGCCAATCAGCCGCCGAAATCTCCGGCCGATGCCGGGAAACTGGCCCGTATGCTGGCCCGTACCGGCGACATGACCGGCGCCGTCGCGCTGGTGCGTGACAGCATGAAAGCGGGTGTGCAGGGTAACGCCGGGGACTATGCCGACCAGGTGGCCGTCCTGAATCAGGCGGGGCTGACCCAGGAAGCGCAGACCTTTATGTCCAGCCCGGAGATCCAGTCACGCAGTACCCCGGCACAGCTCGCGGGGGTACGTAATGGCTATGTGATTAACGAGGCGGACGAACTGCGCGAGAAGGGTAATTATGCAGCCGCGTATGACATGCTTATCCGCGCCCTGCAAAGTGACCCGCAGAATACCGACCTGATGTTCGCTATGGGCCGCCTCTACCAGACCGGCAAGATGAACAAAGAAGCGGGCGTGTTGTATGACTACCTGATGACCCGCGACTCCGACGATCAGGCCGCCCGCGTGGGCGCAATCGACGTGGCGCTGGCAGAAGATAACGTGCAGAAGGCCACGACGCTTGCCAGCGGCCTGCGTAGTGATAACTCCCCGGAGCGGATGCTGTTGCTGGCGCGCCTGGAAGAGGCCAAAGGCAACCATCAGCAGGCGATGACTTACCTGCGTAACGCGCGCGGCAAACTGGTTGGGCTTGAGTCCGGTAACAGCACCGGCACCCCGACCATCGGCGGCGTGCTGCTGGCGGATAACCCGTTTACCACCACCAGCAAAACCGCCACGCCGAACTCCATTTATGGCACCTCGCTGCCGTGGCAGGTGGCACAGCAGGCACGCGAGCCAGGCTCCACCCTGCCGGGCACCACCCGTACCGATCTGCCAATGGAAACTGCCCAGACCCGCACGCTGCGTCAGGTTGACGAAATGATGCAGCAGATGGACGAGAAGAACGGCATGTGGTTGCAGGGCGGCGTGGAAGTCCGTGGTCGCGACGGCGAGTCAGGTACCAGTAAACTGACGGAAGCGAAAGCGCCGCTCACCTGGTCCAGCTCACCGTTTGGCGATTCACGCTTCGAATTTACCGCCACGCCGATAACCTTAAGTTCAGGCAGTGCGTCGGGCGATGCCTGGCGGCGCTCTGGCGCGAACCCGCTGGCGAATGCGGTGAGCAATATCAGCGCGTCCGTCAGCAACGCCAGGAATTCGCCAGCCAACGATGGCAACCCCGATAAGTTTGACGACCTGAGCAACCTCGCAGACGCCAATAATCTGTCGCCGTTTACCGATAAGGGCTTCGACAGGCTGACCACGCTGCTGGGGGACACCAGTGATACCAGCCGTCTGCGCGCCCTGAGCCGCTCCAGCTATAAAGCGAACTACAACGACACCATTCGCTCCTCAACCGACTCGCAAAACGCCAGCGGCGTTGAGCTGAATATGGCGTTGAGTGGCGACAGCTATCGTATGGACATTGGCAGCACGCCGCTCGGGCAGGATCTGAGTACCCTGGTCGGTGGCGTGAAATGGTCGCCAAAACTGACCAATTATCTGTCGCTTATTTTCACCGGTGAGCGCCGCGCCATGACCGACAGCCTGCTCTCCTACGTGGGGCTGAAAGATACCTATTCCGGCCAGCGCTGGGGCCAGGTCACCAAAAACGGCGGCAACCTGCAACTGAGCTATGACGATGGTGACGCGGGCTTCTACGTGGGCGGCGGTGGTTACAGCTACCTCGGTGAAAACGTGGCAAGCAACACCAGCGTGAATGCCGGAGCCGGGGTTTACCTGCGTCCGTGGCATGACGATTTCCGCCAGCTACAGACCGGCTTAAGCGTCAACTGGATGAACTTCTCCAAAAACCTGAGCTATTACACCTTCGGCCAGGGGGGCTACTTCAGCCCGCAGAACTACGTCAGCGTGTCGCTGCCGGTCGACTTCTCGCAGAAAATCGACAACTGGAAGCTGAGCATTGGCGGGTCGGTGGGCTATCAGTCCTATACCCAGGATAAGAGCGACTACTTCCCGAACGATCCCTATGCCCAGAAGATGTTGCAGCAGCTGGCCGACCTGGGCTTCACCAAAGAAGCGCAGTACAAAAGCTCGTCGCAAAACGGCATTGGTTACACCTTCCGTGGCGGGGTGGATTACAACGTCAATAAAGATATGACCGTGGGCGGAAAAGTAGGTTACGACACCTTCGGCAATTACAACGAAAGCACCGCCGGGATCTATTTCCGCTATATGTTGGGAGACAAATAATGACATCGGTAACGGCGAATCCTTTGCTGCATACCTATTTTCAGGGGCAACAGACCCCGGCAGGCTGGTTTGATCTGCTGACCGTGATGATTGATGGCATGGTACGTAACGTCGGCGAAGCGGAGAGTCAGCCTTTTTTGCGCCAGATGGGCGAGGCAATGGCGGACCGCTTCCCGCTACCGGGTTCTGAGACCGTGGGCGAGCTGGAAGCGAACATCAATGCGAAGCTGGCACAGTTCAACTGGGGCTTTATCGATATCGAAGCCAGTGAGACCGGCATGAGCTTCCACCACCAGGCGCTGCCCGTCTCCCGCGATGAAAACAGCCAGACCCGTTGGTGCTACGCTTTTTGCGCCATACTTGAGGGGCTCTATTCCCGCTGGCTGCTGGGCCAGGGCGGCGGTTCGCACGTCGCCTTCAGCCGTGAGCGCCTTTATTCCGTGTCGGACGTGACGTTCCGCTACGCTAACCCACAATGAGTCTGTTTATGTTTAAACGCGTGATACCTGCAATGGTGATGATGGTGAGTGTGCTGTTTTCGTCGTTCGCCTCGGCGGGGCAAGCCTGGGACACCTACAAAGCCCGTTTCCTGATGCCGGATGGCCGTATTGTGGACACCGGCAATAACAATGTCTCTCACTCGGAAGGTCAGAGCTACGGCATGCTGATGGCGGTCGTCAACAATGACAAGGCCGCCTTTGACAGCATCTGGGGCTGGACCAACAAGACCTTGAGAAACAAAGACAACGGTCTGTTTTACTGGCGTTATAACCCGGTTGAAGCCGACCCGATCGTTGATAAAAACGATGCCACCGACGGCGATGCGGTAATCGCCTGGGCGCTGTTAAAAGCCAGCCAGCGCTGGAATGACAACAGCTACGCCACAGCGTCTGACGCCATTACCCAGGCGCTCATCAAGCATACGGTGATTAACTTTGCAGGCTACCGGGTGATGCTGCCAGGGGCGAAAGGCTTTAACCTCAACAGCTATGTGAACCTGAACCCGTCCTATTTCATCTTCCCGGCGTGGCAGGACTTTGCCAGCCGCAGTCATTTGACCGTGTGGCGTGACCTGATTCGCGATGGCTCTACGCTGCTTGGCAAGATGAGCTTTGGTCAGTCGCGCCTGCCCACCGACTGGGTGGCGCTCTCCGCCGATGGCAAACTGACGCCCGCCAAAGAGTGGCCGCCGCGCACAAGCTACGACGCCATCCGCGTTCCGCTCTATATCGCCTGGTGGAACCCACAGAGCACACTGCTCACCCCGTGGCGCGCCTGGTGGCAGGGCTACAACCGCAGCCGCACCCCGGCGTGGGTGAACGTGACCACTAACGACACCGCGCCCTACAACATGAACGACGGCCTGCTGGCCGTGCGTGATTTGGTGCTGAATGAACCCGTGAGCGAACCGCAGATCACGGCGCAGGATGACTACTACTCAGCGAGCCTGAAGATGCTGGTCTGGGTATCGCAGCAGAAGTAGTGTTGGTTTTGTGGGGTTTGGAGCCCTCACCCTAACCCTCTCCCCATAGGGGAGAGGGGACTGTCTTGTGCGGTTTGTAGCTAAATAGATCAGCCTCGACAGACTTTGATTTTCTGCCCTATCTGGCGCAGAACTGCACGGAACCGATTTTCCCCCTCGCCCCTTTGGGGAGAGGGCCGGGGTGAGAGGAAACCTTACAATTGCACCCGAATCTCACCGCCCTGCGGCGTAATCACCACGCCCCATTCGCTACCCGACTGCGAGCCGCCCTGCACGCCCGCCACCTTAGCAACATTACGCAGGCACAGCGACCAGTTGCTCGCTTCGCCTTCGCTCTGCACGCTTATCACCCCGACCTCGCGTTTCGCCCGTAAACGGAACTGCACCTTACCCTGCGCATCCGGCACTTCGCACATTGCTTCGTGCCCGTCCTCCAGCGCAAACAACTGGAATGCCGTGCCTTCATGCCAGGCGTAGTCCGGCTTCTGGTCGTTCTCACCGAGCGCCAGCAGCGTGTTGCCGCGCACGTACACCGGCAGGCTTTGCATATCATGAACCTGCTTATGCCAGCGGCTGCCCTGTACTTCGTCGTTGTGCCACAGGTGCGTCCAGCGCCCTTCCGGCAGGTAAAACTGCACATCGCCCGCTTCGCTGAACACCGGGGCCACCAGCACGCTGTCGCCGAGCATGTACTGGCGGTCGAGGTAGTCGCAGGCCGGGTCATCCGGGAACTCCAGCATCATGGCGCGCAGCATCGGCGTACCGCACTCGTTGGCTTTCGCCGCCTGACGATAGAGATACGGCATCATCCGGCACTTCAGCTCGGTAAAGTGACGCACCACGTCGCAGGACTCTTCATCGTAGGCCCACGGCACCCGGTAGGATTTGCTACCGTGCAGGCGACTGTGGCTGGAGAGCAACCCGAACGCGCACCAGCGCTTGTAAACATCCGCCGGCGCGGTGTTCTCAAAGCCGCCGATGTCGTGGCTCCAGAAACCAAAACCAGACAGCCCAATCGACAACCCGCCGCGCAGGCTTTCAGCCATCGATTCATAGTTGGCGTAGCAGTCCCCGCCCCAGTGCACCGGGAACTGTTGTGCGCCGACGGATGCCGAACGCGCAAACAGCACCGCCTCTTCCTCGCCTACGGTCTCTTTGAGCACGTTCCACACCAATTCGTTGTAGATGTACGCATAATGGTTGTGCATTTTCTGCGGATCGGAACCATCATGCCAAACCACATCCGTCGGAATACGCTCACCGAAGTCGGTTTTAAAGCAGTCGACGCCGATATCCACCAGCCCTTTCAGCTTGTCGGCATACCATTTACAGGCGTCCGGGTTAGTGAAGTCATAAATCGCCAGCCCAGGCTGCCACTTGTCCCACTGCCAGAGCGAACCGTCCGGGCGCTTGAGCAGGTAGCCTTTCTCTTTCAGCTCCTTAAAGACCGGGGATTTCTGCCCGATGTAAGGGTTGATCCAGACGCAGACTTTCAGCCCTTTGTCCTTCAGGCGGCGAATCATCCCTTTCGGGTCCGGGAAGGTCACCGGGTCCCATTCAAAGTCGCACCACTGGAAGGCTTTCATCCAGAAGCAGTCAAAGTGGAAGACGTGCAGCGGCAGGTTGCGCTCCGCCATGCCGTCGATAAAGCTGTTCACCGTCGCTTCGTCGTAATTGGTGGTGAACGAGGTGGTGAGCCACAGGCCGAAGGACCACGCAGGGGGTAAAGCAGGTCGCCCGGTGAACTGCGTGTAGCGGTTGAGCACCTCTTTCGGCGTCGGGCCGTCGATCACGAAGTACTCCAGGTACTCGCCTTCCACGCTGAACTGCACTTTGGAGACTTTTTCGGAGCCGATTTCAAAGGAGACGTTTTCCGGGTGGTTCACCAGCACTCCATAGCCGCGGTTGGTGAGGTAGAACGGGATATTCTTGTACGACTGCTCGGTGCTGGTGCCGCCGTCGCGGTTCCAGGTTTCCACCGTCTGGCCGTTACGCACCAGCGCGGTAAAGCGCTCGCCGAGGCCATACACCGTCTCGCCCACACCCAAATCCAGGCGCTCGAACATGTAGTTGCGCACGCTGTTGCCGTCCTGCACATAGCCGTTGTTTTTCGCCTGGCTGCCGGTAATGCGCACGCCGCTACGCAGAAAATCCAGCGACCAGAATTCGCCTTTGGTGACCCGCACGCTGAGGTTGCCGCTTTTCAGCTCGGCAAATGCAGCGGTGTTTTGCATCTCTGTTTTTACATCGCTCAGGACGTTGAGCGGATAGTGCGGGCCGTTATCGAGCGCCCCCTGGAAGTGCTCAATGCGCACACCCACCACACCTTCCTGCGGCGAGAAGAAACGCAGAGTGAAAAGCGGCGTGTCCAGTTGCCAGGTGCGCTCGCGCACATCACGCGGCGCGGCGTGAACCACCATCTCATTCCCCTGCTGCTCCACGTCGAACACCTGAATGGGGTGGATGAGGTTCAGCCCAGGCTGAATAAGCCAGTTTCCATCACTGATTTTCATAACAATGTCCTCTTAGTTTTGAAATTCTTTGTTCGCTGACACGTCCGCAAAATCCTGCTCGTTGCGACGCGCACCCTGCGCCAGTTCCGCCATCATCTTGATGAGGAACGGGGTTTTCAGCGTGTAGAAGCGTTTGGCGATAATCGCGCTCAGCAGGTAGCAGATGGCCGGAACAATGGTGAACAGGGCAATGATGATGCTGATGGTGGTGCTGTTCTGGCTGCTGGCCGCCGCGTCGTAACCGCCGCCTGCAAGCATCCAGCCAATCAGCGCGCCACCAAGGGCGAGGCCCAGTTTGAGCACGAACAGGGTGCCCGCAAAGCTGATGCCGGTGAGGCGTTTACCGTTGCGCCATTCGCCGTAGTCGACGGTGTCGGACATCATCACCCACTGAATCGGGGTCACAAGCTGGTGCAGCACACCAATCACGAAGATAAAGATGAACATGGTGATGTTGGCGGTCACTGGCACGAAGAACATCGCCAGGCTGACCACCGCCAGCGCGGCGTTGGTCCACCAGAAGACGCTGACTTTGCACTTCCAGTCGGTGAGCGGTTTTGCCAGCGCGGAGCCAATCAGGTTGCCCACGCAGTAGGTGGTGAGGAACAGGGTGAAGATGCCCGCGGAGCCCATAATCCAAGTGCAGTAATACATCATCGCGCCGCCGCGCACGCAGACGGCGAGGATGTTGAGGATGGTGAGCAGGCCGACGATGCGCCACTGGTCGTTCTGCCAGATGTCGCGCAGATCTTCACGCATCGGCGTGGTGCTCGGCGGCACCTGGATGCGTTCTTTGGTGGTGAAGAAGCAGAATGCAAGCATCATAAAGGCAACCACCGAGAGCACCGCAATGCCGCCCTGGAAGCCGAAGGCTTTGTCATCGCCGCCAATGAGGTTGACCAGCGGCATCATCAGCACGGTGGAGAGCATGCCGCCCGCCGTCGCCAGCACGAAGCGCCAGGATTGCAGGGAGATGCGCTGTTTCGGGTCGTCGGTAATCACACCGCCCAGCGCGCAGTACGGGATGTTGACCACGGTGTAGAGCAACGTCAGCAACGTGTAGGTGACGGCGGCGTAAATCAGTTTGCCGCTCTGGCTGAGGTCCGGAGTGCTGTAGGCCAGCACGCACACCAGGCCAAACGGAATGGCACCGAACAGTATCCACGGGCGGAATTTCCCCCAGCGGCTGCGGGTGCGGTCGGCAATCAGCCCCATGCAGGGGTCGGAGATGGCGTCCAGCGCACGCGCCAGCAGGAACATGGTGCCCACAAACCCGGCGGGAATGCCGAAGATATCGGTATAGAAGAACATCATGTAGAGCATGACGTTATCGAAGATGATGTGGCTGGCGGCGTCACCCATGCCGTAACCAATTTTTTCCTTCACTGAGATGATGTGCGAGTTCATGAAGATTCCTTACGCGCAAAGGTGCGCTGAGAATGGTTCTGAACGTTGTAAACCATCACCTTTTACGCAGGAATTGCGTTTTCTGGTTATCAAATTACGATTCTTGTTTTCTGTGATCGTGGTTCCGCAATTACCCAGAAAATGGTAACTCGCGGAAAAGGTAAGGATTTATCTCAAACGAGGGGAAATTCGCGAAGCAGAGCGAGAAAAAAGTGTGATGGGGGATATGGTTAGCACTTGAAAGTGGCTATAATGCGCCCCGCCTCCATGTAGCAATCGAGGCGCGGAAGATCGTCGTCTCCGGTGAGGCGGCTGGACTTCAAATCCAGATGGGGTCGCCAGCGATCCCGGGCAGGTTCGACTCCTGTGATCTTCCGCCAGTTTGTCTATATGCTTATTTAAATCCGTTTTTAATCATACAGTTAAGATTAAATCTTAATTCCTCTGCTTCCTCCACGCCGCTAGTACTTTCAATATTGCCTAATTTCATATGTTGGAAGCATTAGCAGAAATCATTAAAAAAAGTGTACGAGTTAATTGTAATAGTGCACTATATTTAGAAGAATAAATTGATATGAAAAATTTGGCCATAATCAATATGGTATATTACATCAGTCAGAGATTAGCTTAAATGAGTACGTCAGATTTAAAAGTGCTAAATGGCGTTTTTTCTAAAAATTTCATTAACCTTTTGATTGATGATCCAGTTTGTGCTTTATGGAAACTGAAAGCACTCACCCTAAAATTTAATATAGTATTAAATGAAAACACACCGCTGATCTCTTGTTCTTTAGATGGGATTTATAAAAAAATGCTCAAAGAATATAGAACTGAGTATATTTATAAAAATGCAATTGCTGAAAAAATAGTTAAAGGAAAGCATAAGTTATCTAAAAATTGCTATTTTGATACTGAGTTTAGAGTTAACTCTTCAATCGCGGATGTAATAATATCTAATGGTACCACTGTAGCATATGAGATAAAAACTGAATATGATTCATTTACCAGATTATTCAATCAGTTATCAGATTACTCTAAGGTTTTCGATAAGGTTTATGTCGTAATGCCCGACCATAAATATGAACTTTGGTCAAGTAACATAGATCCTGAATATGGTATAATGACATTGAGTAAAAGCTACACATTAAAAACAAAAAGAGAAGCCCAAAGTAATATATCAAAACTTGACAAGAGTTTGATATTTTCATGTTTGAGAAGAGATGAATACATTAATATATTCAAAACAGGAACAAATACAAACGAAATTAACGTCAAACCTATTGACGTAAAAAAAACCTGTAAAGATTATTTTCTAACACTCAGTAATGAAAAGGCTCATGACTACTTCAATGAATGCCTTAAAAAAAGAAATCTTGAAAGAGAATTACTTTCTCTTTCAGATTGCATCCCCAACTCTTTAACATCTGTAGTATTAACTACCTCTTTATCTAATAAAAGAAAAGGATTGTTAATTGATGCATTGATAGGGAATAATTGACATTAAATCTGGAGGATTTTATGTATTTTCCGCTACTCAGAGCAAAAAGAAATGAACTACTAGCATTAAGAGAATCCATTGGCATTAAGAATAATACCTATAATTGAGGCGGTTAACTCTACCACTTCAGATTTATTTCGTTGCCTAAACGAACTGGAGGAGAAAGGATCCAATCCAGTTATTATAGCTAATCCGCAAGTTGGTTTCTTTTCAAAAAACCAAAGAAAACTCAATGTATTAATTGATGAGATAATTGACATTAATCCAAATGTTTGTTTAGCATTTTGGTTGACAGAAGGTACCACATTTGAACAATTAGAAAATTTCTTTGGCAAATACAATAATCAAAACATATCTATTATTCACTCTGCTAGCAGTAAAGATTTAGAAGGTCTATTTGCATTAATAGGTCAATGCATTAATTTCAAATGGAATTTTTTTATAAAGGAAAAAACCGGGAGAAAATATCGGAGTCACTTTAATGATTACGATAATGTTCTTTTAGAAGATTCTTTTAATAAGTTAGACCGTAACGCTGATTATGATGAAGAAGAGTTTTTTAGCGATAATATATTTACTTTTGACCAAGAAAATTTCATAGGGGTCGGTGACTATACAATTCTTGGTTCAAAATATACTGAGAATGGTGGACCAGCTATAACAGCCGCAATTCACCTTACCTATGAGGAAGAAGAAGAAGAAGTATGGATAAAACATTTTCTTTCGGAGCAAAGAGATAAAGTTGAAGAAGATGGTTCAACATTAGTTTCTGAAGCCTTACCAAAATTGATAGAATTTCTGGAGGAGAATGAGAAAACCTTATCATTCTCACACGCATGCCAAGAGTTTAAGGATATTTATGATTCCGGCGAACGTACTAGTTTAGGAAAGATAAAGAAAATATCTATTAAACATCATATTGAACTTATGAATTACATTCTTAGCAACAGATAATTTTAATTTAAATTTGATAGTCAGTATTTATTTCATACTGACTATCAAGAAAAATCTATTATTTTTAAATACAGAAATCTAATCTTTAATATTTTTTATGTACAACCAATAGGTAAAAGATCTATTCCATATAAAAGAGCCTGCAAACAAAAATTGCACAATTTGATTAGAAAGCTATTACCTAGCTAGCACTATCCTATAGTAACTACATAATCAGCCTTTTTAATGATTAATAACTTTAAAAATCAAACATTAATAAAATTTGCAATTTCAGATAAATATGACAAAGATCTTTTAGTTTCTAATGAGAGTAAATTTTTATTCAATTCAGATGGATCGGAATTATACCTCGATACTGAATACTTTAATTTGCTCCTAGACTTTCTCAACTCACTTTTGAATGAATCCTCGATATTAGAATAGATCAAGTTATTCAACCTTCTCAGTGTTGAACCTGAATCACTTATAACCGTATCTTTGACTACATCTTTTTTAGAAACCTCATTAACAACTTCTTTCTTTACAGGATTAATTTCTCTAATTACTTCTGACTTTATTTCTTCTTGCTGAGAACCTGTTACGTTAATAGCCTCAATGTTATTTATCGCTTCATCGATAACTGTATTCATGTTATTTTTTAGACTAAGCAATCTCCTGTAATCTTCATAACTGATAAATCTATTATGCGCAATTACATTCCTTAATGTGTACAACATTTCCCACCACTTTATTATTTGTGCCTCTTTTGTATCAATTATTGATGAAAAATATCTTTCCCAATTACTTTTGGGAATAAATCCTTTAATATATTCAAGATCAATTGCATCATTAGACATAAGGATTCTTTGTAAGTCATTAGTTTTGAGAGTATTGTATCTTTCAAAAAGAAAATTAGAAAGCTGAATAAAATCAGTTTCAGATAAGAAGTTATTAAATTGTAGGTCAGCTTTCTTAGCTTCCTCATTTCTAATAGAGTTAATTACATCTTGCGGTGTATTCTCAGCCACCCAGTCCAACCCTACTTTAGCCGTCATGAAAAGGGTTATTAATTTCCTCATCTTATTCTCAATCTGGTTTATATGTCTATAACCATCAACAGAGAAGTCTAAAGAAACATCATCCCGCAACGTATTTAACTGAGAGTGTTTTATTTCCTTTATTGTGTCAATTAGTTCCTTATTGAAATCAATGAATTTTAATTTTTTATCATCATCATCTTTCTCTATATCAGGGGATAAAACTTTAATAACATAACTTCGACATTTATGATTAGAAGATTCTATTTTGCTAATAATTAAATTGTAATGTTCCTCGTTATAGGAAACAATATCACCCTCTTTAAAGATTAAATTTTCATTCCCTTGAATAATACTTTTCAAATGTTCTTTGTTTTGGCTTAACTTTATTTCCTCAGAAAATATAAGCAAATATTCTTTTACATATTCCATATGTGCCTCTTGAAGAACGGATAGTTTATTAATTTTATTTTTATAGATTTAAAAGACAAGCTAAGTTGTAAAAATAGTTTAATATTCTGAAAATTGTGTCATTCAAACGAATGATAACCTAATGGCCTACTAATTTTTCTTATGGACAAATTAAACCTAACCTTTTGGCTCAACCCCCTTCCCCCGCAACGCCTCTCTCGCCAGTTCCTTTAACCAACTGGCGAGACTGACTCCTTCTTCTGCCGCTACGGCATCAAGCTGTTCCTTCAGTGCCGGATCAATGCGCATTTTGAACTGTGGTGACTGACCGCCGCCTTTGGGTTTTTTTTCGCGCGATATGATTGACATGAGGCCACCTATTTTTTAATCTTATTCACATAGGGGGCCACCTAAACCACCTAATCAATCAACGCTCAAGCGGTGCGCGAACACCACCGGAGCGTCTAACCACACCAACTATCAAGGAGTTGATTATGGCTGATTTGCATTCTAACCTGGACATTACGACCACTGGAACCTCGCGTGAGTTAATTGTGGGATATCGCCCGAGAGGTCGTGATAAAAGTTCGCCGAGTTTGACGATTTCCGGCAAGTGGTTGCGGGAGGTGGGGTTCGATACCGGGCAGCATTACACGCTGCGCGCGATGAATGGTTGCATCGTGCTGACGGCTTTTACCGATAAAGAAGAGAAGCTCACAGCGGAATTAAAAGAAGCGCGTCAGTGGTTAGAGGGAATTAAAGCGGCGGTGCAGCCCGAGACACAGGGCGTGACGTCATTAACAGCCAAAGTCGCGCCCTTACCCGATCTGAAAAAACTCATCGAATTAGCCTACTGACAGAGTTAGCCGCCTGCGGATGTTCAAACTGGCAACGAGCTAATAAGCCTTAAACGAATTGTCGGATGGCGCTTCGCTTATCCGACCTACAGATATCTTCCGGCCTCGGAGTTCGGTTGTACCCAACCGCTAAAAAGTCGGGTAACACTGCGCTTACCCGACCTACAAATACTTACTCCCACTCAAACAGAACCTCCCTGTCCCGTCTTTTCACCACCCCGCTTATTTGCGGTGGCGGCGCTGGAAGTCCTGCATAAAGTCGGCGAGTTTCTCAACTGCCGTTACGCTCAGGGCGTTATAGATTGATGCGCGCACGCCACCGATGGCGCGGTGGCCTTCGAGACCGGAGAAATCTGCGGCACGGGTCTCTTCGAAGAACGCGGCTTCAATCTCTTTGGTCGGCAGGGTGAACGCCACGTTCATGTCGGAACGGTGCTCAGGTGCGGCCCAGGAGTGATAGAAATCGTCGCTGTTGTCGAGAATGCTGTAAAGCAGGTCAGCTTTCACGCGGTTGATTTCACCCATTTTTTCCACGCCGCCCACATCGTTGAGCAGCCAGCGGGTCACCAGCAGCACCACGTAAATGGCGAAGACCGGCGGGGTGTTCAGGTTGGAGTGCGCTTCAATCTGGCGACGGTAGTCGAGGAACGCAGGCAGCTCTTTGGTGCCCGCCTGCACCACGCTGTCGCGGATCAGCACAATGGTCACGCCTGCCGGGCCGATGTTCTTCTGCGCATGGGCGTAAATCAGGGAGAACTTGTCCGCTTCGCACGGTTTGGAGAGGAAGTCAGAAGACATGTCACACACGCGCGGCACGTGGTCGTGGCCCAGCACGCGGTTGAATTGCAGGCCTTCCACCGTCTCGTTGGAGACATAGTGAATGTATGGCGCGTCCGGGGAGAAGGTCACTTCACCCTCGTCCGGCAGACGACGATAGCCGTCGCTCTCACCGCTCCAGACCACTTTTACCGGGCCTTCGCGCATCGCTTCGGTGACCACTTTGCGGCTCCAGTAACCCGTTTCCAGGTACTCGGCGGCGTGCTTTTTGCCACGCAGCATGGTCATTGGGACCTGGGAGAACTGCTGGGTCGCGCCACCTTGCAGGAACAGGATATGGAAATCATCCGGCAGGTTAAGCAGCGTGCGAATGTTGTTTTCCGTTTCGCGCACCACGTTTTCAAACCACGCGGAACGGTGGCTGATGCCGAGGATGGACAGGCCCACTTCCGGCACGTTGATGATCGACTGCTGAACCTGGTTCAGAACCACTTCCGGCAGCGCGCCCGGCCCACCGGAGAAGTTAAGGGCGTTCTTTGGATTTAATGACATAAGTTTTCCACTGTACTCAAATTAATGACCAACCCGCGCTAACAGCAGGTTGCGAAATGCGTTAATGACTTTGCTCATGTGAATCTGTTTATTCGGGAACAGCACCTCATCGTCCATGGCGTGAATAACCATCGCCGGATCGATTTCAAACACCAGGAACTGCCCGTCTTTGGTTTCTGCGCAATCAATCCCGAGGTAATCCAGGCCAGTGCGCTGGTAAATAGCGTCCAGCGCGGCCTTATGACGCTCGGTAAAATCGGCAAAGGTATTTAAAAATTCGGCTTCTTCAGCACGTTTGGCGGCATCTTCATACATACCCGCATTGACGTAGTGAATCATCCAGTGCGACGAAATGCCCATGTGGCAGGCGTAAGGCTTGCCGTCGATCAGCACCACGCGGAATTTGCGGAACTGGCCGTCGTCGCCGCTGTAATCAATAAATTGCGACAGGAAGAAGACCGGCTCATTCAATTCGGTAAGGTAAGTCGCCACTTCAGCAGGGGTATCGAGCTTTTGTAGCCCGTGGCCGCCGTGGGTGCCTACCGGGCGCACAATGATGGGAAATTGATGTCCGGCGGCTACGTCCGAGAGCATCATGCTGCCTGCGGCAACCTCTTCCAGTTCGCGACGGGTCACATGCAACGCCGGGCTGATTTGCAGGCCGGGCGCGTTTTGCAGCAGCAGGCTGGCGGTGTTGCGCTCAGACGAGAACACAAACTGCGGCGCGTTAATCACAGGCTGCGGCCAGCCGGCGAGTTTGTGCTCCAGACGATTAATAAGCTCGCGGGTCTCATCGCTGGCACCGATGGCGACCATCGTCAGATCATGCTCTGGAATGGCCCAGGCCAGCGGCTCTGCGCCGTGCGGATCAACGAAGTAATAGATGAGGTCGACGTCGCTGTTTTCCAGCAGACAGTCGATCGGCACGTTAGCAGACAAGTTACCCGGCACCACCAGCATCAGCAGGCGCAGTCTGGCAGGCTGAAGCGCTGCGGGGCGCACGTAAACGCGCTGTTGCGTCAGCGCCTGCTCCTGAATGGTCAGCCCGAGCTCTTCGTGTTTGAGGCTCATCATTGCGGTGGAGAGATTCATCCACAGCATGGCGTCGTCGGGGTTGTCCTGCGCCTTCGCAATCATCTCCTGGGTATGGGCAGTGAAATCCATGCCGGCAATGCTCATACGCAGAAAGGGTGCGAGTCCGAAATAAGTGGCCGCTGGGGGGAACGCTGCTTCGGACGCGGGCAACGTGTCGGCTGACGCTGGAGTATTCAATCGTCAATTCTCTTTTTGGAGGAGGAGTCCCGAAGCTTCGCCTGGTAGCGGCGAAAGTTTCAGTCATAACCGCACCATTAAACCAGCAGTCAAGAAAAGCTAAACGCCAATTATCCTCTGTTTTTGGATGCATTTCGGAGAATTTGCCCGCGAGAAGGGGCTGCAGGGCAGGGGCAAAGGCCATAGCGGAGGAAATACTTAGCGTCCTACCAATTTTAGTAGATCCCCCTTTAAACCAACTGCAAAAACTACTTAAGTTATAAAACCCAACACAATATGCTACAAGAAGCGTAGCGGGATTTTATTGGCAGTTTTTTTATCTGCAACAACAGTGAAGATTTAACCTAATCAAAATTATCTCCTTAAAGTTCGCAAGGCGTTGCCGATAACCCCTACCAGGGATTACTTCGTGAGCAGGCTAATGATCAGTCTCAAAACTAACCTTCCATCGCTAAACGCCCAAAACCAGGCGGCTAAGAGCAAATCTGAACTTGATGCCTCCATTCGTCGACTGGGTTCCGGGCTGCGCATTAATAGTGCCAGCGACAACGCGGCCGGGCAGGCGATTGCTAACCGTCTCGCCAGCCAACAAAGCGGGCTGTCGCAGGCGAAGCGCAATGCGGGTGATGGACTGTCGATGGTGGAGACGGCAGAAAGTGCGCTCGATGAAATCAATAACCGTCTGCAGCGCATCCGTGAACTGGCGGTGCAGGGGCTGAACGGCATTAACTCGCAGGAAGATTCAGACGCCATTCAGGCGGAGATTAACCTCAACCTGAAAGCCATCGATCAGCTCAACTCCACCTCGAACTTCAACGGCATTCCTTTGCTGGATGGCAGCGCGGGCAAGATGGGGTTCCAGGTGGGTACACATGATAATGAGAAAATCGACCTCGATTTGTCGTCCCCTGGCTTCAGCGTGGATGAACTGGGGCTAAAAGATCTCATCATCAGCGGCCTCAGCGGGAGTGTCTCTGACGTTAATAATTACGTGGGAAATGCCAGTTCGATGTCGCTCAGCAACCCCGCTATTAGCGTGAGCTATTCCACCACCTTAACGTCCCCTCAGCTGGTCAGGGGCACCGATAATCTGTATTACATTAAAGGCAATGATGCGAACGGCAAACCGGCCTATTACCATGCGAACTACTCTGCAAGCTGGGACACCCAGACCGGTACCGGCGCTATTTCAGTCAGTGCTACCAGTAGCACAGCCGCCTACAATGCAGCGGGCCAGATCCCTTCCCGTGCCATCACCACCCTTAATGTGTTCGACACTAACGGCGCGGTGGTCAGCGGCAGCACGCTGACCCAGGATAACGGCCAGTATTATATTCAGCAGGGCGATACCTACTTCCCGGCCAGCCTGACGTTTGGGCCATCCGGCTCGGTAACGGCGCAGATGACCAGCGCGACCGGTAAGGAAGACTTTGAATTTACCACCCTACCCACCAACGTCACCGCCACGCCCGCGGTGGACAGCAGCACGGTAGCCTCGACTTTTACCGATGCCAATGGCAACGCGGTAGCGGGCAGGCTGATGAAGTCCGGCAGCCTGTACGTGATAGAAGTGAATAACGGCGGCAATTTGCAGTATTACCCCGCCAGATTTACCGCCACCTCGAACGGCACCACGACCTCGTTAAGCGTCACCGCTACCAGCACCACCCTGGCAAACAGCTTTACCCCGGTCACCAGCGTCAGTGGTACATCCTATGTGACGCTCGACCCGGCAAAAGTGCAGGTCAATTACACTGACGCCGAAGGCAAAACCTTTAACGACGTGCTGCGCCTGGACAGCGACGGTAACTACTATATGGATCTGCCCGGCAGCGGCACATCCAAGACCGCCACCCTGGTGGTTCGCAATACGCCAACCAGCCCGTATTTGCTGAAAACGCTCAACGGCGTGGGCGATGTGCAGATTTATTACACCCCCAGCATGTTTTCTAACACCGATACCGCCACCAACCATACGGTGATGACCATTTCCGAGGTAGGTTCAGGAATTCGCCTGCGTCACCCGGATGACCCGCTGGCCACGCTTGACCGCGCTATCAACCGCATCGATACCCGTCGCACGCAGTTGGGTGCCGTGGCGAACCGTCTTGAATCCGTGCAGAACCTTCAGGACAGCGCCACCAGTGCCATCGCATCAAGCCGTTCCCGCATTGAAGATGCCGATTATGCGACCGAAGTGTCGGCAATGAGCCGTGCGCAGATTCTGCAACAGGCCAGTGCGGAGATGCTGATTAAAGCCAATAGTACGCCAGAGCTGGTGCTGGCGCTGCTGAAGGGGTAAGGGCGGTGTTGGCGGTTTAATATTGTGGTCGCATCCCCCCCTCACCCCAACCCTCTCCCTCAGGGAGAGGGAGCCGTGAGTGCCCTGACTCAAGCACCCTATCGTTCCCTCGCCCTTTAGCTTCAGCCCACGCCGTACCGTCTCCTCGCCTCGTAGCCTCAGCCCACACCGTTCCGCCCCCTCGCCCTTTAGCCTCAGCCCACACCGTTCCGCCCCCTCGCCTCGTAGCCTCAGGCCGCACCGTACCGTTCCCTCGCCTCGTAGCCTCAGGCCGCACCGTACCGTTCCCTCGCCCCTCCGGGGAGAGGGTTAGGGTGAGGGGCCGTTTTGCCCCTCTCACGCCCTCAGGGCAGATCAGGCCATCCGCAAAGGAAAATCAATTTTTTCGAGGCTGAATACTCTCTTATGGTCACCAGCCTCATTTTTGGAAACTAAATTTTTTCCTAAAACGTTTTGTATTTACTGTCAAAATAAAAACCCGTTCCTATTATTACGCCGTCATGTAACCTGAAACAGGAAAAATAACGGCAAAATATTAATTTCACCAATACATCCAAATACACATATCCACTCTATAAATATTTCCCACCCAATATTTATACTTTGCCCCGGTTTCGCCCTGTAAAAACGAGAGCCACACAATTCACCCCATAAACGGGAGAGTGGGTATGAAGGTTCTCTTTTCCGCCTGGCTTATTTTTGTCGCGTCTGTGACCTCTGCCCAGGCGGGCATTCAGATTAACGCCACACGGGTCATCTACCCTGCCAGCAAAAAAGAGGTTACGCTCGGCATCACTAATGAAGCCGACACGCCGCGTCTGTTGCAAATGTGGATTGACAGCGGTAACCCGGATGCCAGACCGGAATCAGCAAAAATTCCCTTTCTGGTCACCCCGCCCATCTCCCGCATTGACCCCGGAAAAGGGCAGACATTACGCATCATATTTACCGGTGGCGTCCTGCCTGCCGATCGTGAATCCGTTTTCTGGCTGAATATTCTTGAGGTCCAGCCAAAGTCCGGCGTTAGCAAAGAGAACAGCGACAGAATTAAATTTACGGTCCGTTCCCGACTCAAGGTTTTTTACCGACCAACCGGACTGCCGGGCTCACAGGGTGATGCCGCCGCGCAATTACGCTGGCGGCTGATTAGTCAGGGTAAGGGCTATGCCCTTGAGTGTGATAACCCCACCGCCTGGAACGTCTCTTTTCATGATGTCCGGCTGAAAAGTGCCTCTGCCGTGGCGGACGCAAAGCAAAATGGTATGTGTCCGGCAAAAGGGAAGAAATTATTTCCGGTTAAGGAGGTGATGGCGCCTCGTTCCGGCAGAGTGCTATTTACCACGATTGATGACTATGGCGGATATAAAGAGGGTGAGTCCGGTTATGGGCCTTAATAAATAAAATCTTTAAGGAAAACCCATCAAAATCAGAGCGGCACATTATTTAAGAAAATAGGAAATCAAGGATGAGAATAATTTTCCAGGTCACGCCAGTTATTAATAAGACCCTGCTCATTAATATAATCCGAGGTAGTAAATGAATAAATTAATGTCACCCATCCTGTTTTCTGTCGGATTTATTTCATGTACGCCTGAATGTTGGGCGGATTGCAGCACCCTGAATCCTCAATCCTATGAAAGAACGCTACCCTCTTTCGTAATATCAGTCCCCAAAAATAGTGTGCGCGGGCCTGTTGGAAACGTTATGAGTCTTGCTGATGGTCCCTCCTCAAGCGTTAGCTGTAACGCAGGCAATGTAAATATGAAGCTACAGTTGGGCACAACAATGACACCTTCAGATTACGACCCCACTGTATATAAGACAAACATCCCTGGAATCGGCATCAAGATTTGGAGTAACTGGGTCATGACAAGTGGATGGCCCAGCGGAACGCCAATTGTTACGCTAACTGATATTCCGCAGTACTGGTACTCCTGGCCTGCGAGTGCGACAAGTGCAGAAAACCGTATTGCAGGAATCAACGTACAGTTTTACATCATCGGCCCCGTATCTTCAGGAACAGTAACGCTGCCTTCACCTATGGTGGCTGCATGGGCTAACACCGGTACCGGAGATACTGGTGCAGTTCGCTATAGCGAGCTCAGGATAAATAGCGGAAATGTGGTCGTTAAAGCTGCAGCATGCAAGACGCCGGATATTCAGGTTGATCTGCAGAAACATGCCAGTACGGAATTTACCGCCGTTGGCACAACCAGCCCTGCAACGCCTTTTAATTTTGAAATTAAGAACTGCGATCCTAACATCAACTCAGTCAATTACACATTTAAGCCAGGACCGGGGGTCACTCTGGTCAGTGCCGGAAACAACGACCAGCATATCACGCTGGACAGCACCTCATCCGCCAGCGGCGTGGGTATTCAGGTACTGGATGCCTACGACACGCCTGTTCCTTTCAATACAAAAATCACTTACGGCGGCTATAACAAAACCACCGGCGGGAGTTATACCATCCCCATGAAAGCGCGTTATATCCGTACCGGTGCCATTTCTGCCGGAACGGCTAACTCGGCCGTGGAATTCACCATGACGTATGAGTAGGGAAGTTCCCTGTTCGAATGCGGGAAACAGGCAAGATTCCGCATTGAAAAAAGATGAAATGTGCCGGGCGAGGCTGCACTCATCCGGCTATCCACGTCAGCCTAAAGCAAGAAACGAGAAAATATATAAACAAAAACTATGAATTAATATTAAAACATTCATTGGCGCAAAATTAATATCAATAAAAATGATTATGCATTTAGGGAGTGTGGAGGAATTAGAAAAATAATACTTTGTTTTTTATATAATTATCACCACCACACACTTAAGCCGCTCATAAAAATACCCACCACGCATTCCATTAAAAATGCAAATCCTTTCCCGTCTCCAAACAAATAACCATTTGAAGCGGCATCCGGTTTTTTGTACAATCCGCAAAAATAATATTATTCAAGTGATAAATTTATCCAGCTCATTTATAAGCATACAATTATTCACCTTACAAATAAAAATTACTTTAAGTTATATGCTGGCACGAATATCAAAAAGTTTATTCATTAGGGATGTGTATGAATCATCTTGCTTACCTGCTTTCTGCTTTGCTGTTCTTATCAGGAATCGCCCAGGCGGGCATTCAGATTAACGCCACAAGGGTCATCTACCCTGCCAGCAAAAAAGAGGTTACGCTCGGCATCACTAATGAAGCCGACACGCCGCGTCTGTTGCAAATGTGGATTGACAGCGGTAACCCGGATGCCAGGCCGGAATCAGCAAAAATTCCCTTTCTGGTCACTCCGCCCATCTCCCGCATTGACCCCGGAAAAGGGCAGACATTGCGCATCATATTTACCGGCGGCCCCCTGCCTGCCGATCGTGAATCCGTTTTCTGGCTGAATATTCTTGAGGTCCAGCCAAAGTCCGGCGTCAGCAAAGAGAACAGCGACAGAATTAAATTTACGGTCCGTTCCCGACTCAAGGTTTTTTACCGACCAACCGGGCTGCCGGGCTCATCGGGTGATGCCGCCGCGCAATTACGCTGGCGGCTGATTAGTCAGGGTAAGGGCTATGCCCTTGAGTGTGATAACCCCACCGCCTGGAACGTCTCTTTTCATGATGTCCGGCTGAAAAGTGCCTCTGCCGTGGCGGACGCAAAGCAAAATGGTATGTGTCCGGCAAAAGGGAAGAAATTATTTCCGGTTAAGGAGGTGATGGCGCCTCGTTCCGGCAGAGTGCTATTTACCACGATTGATGACTATGGCGGATATAAAGAGGGTGAGTCCGGTTATGGGCCTTAACAAATAACAATATTTACGGAAGGAAGAGAACAGGGAGTAACTATGAAAAACTTGAGTATTTCTTCGAGGTTAGCATTCTTATCTTTTTTAATAATGATGAGTCCGTTAACCAGGGCTGGATGTACAGCAAATCCCCCAACAAATTTTGATATCACCCTTCCCGCTACAACGTTTACGGTTTCTCGTAACCAACCGCCAGGGCCGATTGGAAGTGAACTGTATTTTCCCGGCCCTGGGGTCACTAACTATGGTACTTGTACCTTACCCAACACTGCTTACGAACTTATTGGTTTTCTTTCGCCGATGACTAAAGTGACGCACCCCTCACTCCCTGACGATGTTTACAAGACGGGTTTAGAGGGGATCGGCTTTAAAATTCGTTCTGTGTGGAGTAATTCAGTGGTCATTGGTAATGATCCAAGACTTTATTTCACGATTGGTCCAAATTACCCAGGGGGTGGCGGCGGACTATGGTTAAGTAATATTTACATTCAGTTTTATATCACTGGAGCCGTGGAGAATGGAAATGTAACATTACCTAGCCCATTAGTAGGCGGGTGGGTAACAACCTCCTTATCCACCGCTGATGGTGCGTTATTTCAGAACGTAAACATTAAAGGTGGCCCCATCACTTTCAACGTCGCCTCCTGCAAGACGCCGGATATTCAGGTTGATCTGCAGAAACATGCCAGTACGGAATTTACCGCCGTTGGCACAACCAGCCCTGCAACGCCTTTTAATTTTGAAATTAAGAACTGCGATCCCAACATCAACTCAGTCAATTACACATTTAAGCCAGGACCGGGGGTCACTCTGGTCAGTGCCGGAAACAGCGACCAGCATATCACGCTGGACAGCACCTCATCCGCCAGCGGCGTGGGTATTCAGGTACTGGATGCCTACGACACACCTGTTCCTTTCAATACAAAAATCACTTACGGCGGCTATAACAAAACCACCGGCGGAAGTTATACCATCCCCATGAAAGCGCGTTATATCCGTACCGGTGCCATTTCTGCCGGAACGGCTAACTCGGCCGTGGAATTCACCATGACGTATGAGTAGGGAAGTTCCCTGTTCGAATGCGGGAAACAGGCAAGATTCCATGTCAGGAAAAGATGAAATTATTGCAAAGCAATGAGTTATAAAAACTGCCCCTGTCTTCGGCGAAAGACGGGGCACTCTTTTCATCAAATCTGCGCCAGACCGCCGTCGACGAACAACTCAACACCGTTGATATAGCTTGCGTCATCGGAGGCGAGGAACAGCACCGCGCTGGCCACTTCAGACGGCTTACCAATACGTCCTGATGGCACTTGCTCAGAGAGCCAGGATTTGGTGCCTTCCGCCTGATCGCCACCGCCGAAGAGTTCATTCAGACCAGCAGTGTCGGTTAAGCCAGGGCTGACGGCGTTGACGCGGATACGGCGCGGTTTGAGATCCAGAATCCAGCTACGAGCAAAGTTACGCACCGCCGCTTTGGTGGCGGAGTAAACGCTAAACGCCGGGGTGCCTTTGACGCTGGTGGTGGAGGCCGTCATCACAATGGACGCACCGTCTTTCAGCAGCGGCAGGGCTTTTTGCACCGTAAAGAGCACCCCCTTCACGTTGGTATTAAACGTCTGCTCATAGTGCTGTTCGGTAATTTCACCCAGGGCGGCAAAGTCGCCGCCACCGGCATTGGCCACCAGCACATCAATCTGCCCGTGCTGCTGTTGAATCACATCGTAGAGGTGATCGATATCGCCCAGTTTTCCCATATCCCCCTGCACGCCGACCACGCTGCCGCCAATCTCTTGTACCGCCCTGTCGAGTGCGTCCTGACGACGCCCGGTGATGTAAACCCGTGCGCCATCTGCAGCGAATGCTTTTGCAGTTGCCAGACCAATACCGCTGGTGCCGCCCGTTACCACCACCACTTTGTTGTTGTATCTGTTCATTTCATACTCCGGTTTATTCCGTTGGGTTAGTGGTAAGGAGCATATCAGTGGAACGATGGTGCAATAAGTCAGCAAATATGCTACCTATCGTTCATATAACAGAACGATGAGAAGACGATGCGTACTGACCTGAATGACTACCGCTACTTTGCCGAGGTGGTCCGCCACGGTGGGTTCACCGCTGCGGGGAGAGCCTTACATGAACCAAAGTCAAAGCTCAGCCGTCGCGTTGCTGAACTGGAGTCGCGCCTGGGCGTAAGGCTGATTGAGCGCACCAGCCGCCGCTTTCGGGTTACCGAAGTAGGTGAAGCCTTTTATCAGCGCTGTCGGGCCATTTTGCAGGAGGCGGAGCAGGCAGAAGCGCTGATCGTCAATGCCAACGCCGAGCCGCAGGGTCTGGTACGCTTTAGCTGCCCGACCGGCATGGTGGAGGTGGTGTCCGACACGCTGATGGCTTATATGCACCGCTACCCGAAGGTGCGACTGCAAATCGTCGCCGTCGATCGCGCCGTTGATTTGATTAACGAGCGTATCGATGTTGCCCTGCGCGTACGTACCGAGCTGAACAGTGATGCGGAGCTGATTATGCGCACCCTGGGGATCTCGCACCGGATTCTGGTTGCCAGTCCTGAGCTGGCGCGCCGCGCCGGAGAGGATATCGCCATGCTACCTGCGCTGCCCACGCTCGGCACCAATGATGACGACCCGGAAGTGGAATGGCCGCTGGAAAACCAGGAGAAACAGCGCCTGCCGCTGCGCCATATGCCGGTGATGAGCTGTAGCGATTTCTCCGCCGTGCGCACCGCCGCACGGGAGGGGCTGGGTATCGCTTTTCTGCCGGAGCACTACTGCCATCAGGCCCTTGAGAAAGGGGAGCTGGTGCAGATCTTCCCGCAATGGCGCAGCGTGCCGGGGATTGTCCACCTGGTGTTCACCACCCGCAAAGGGCTGCCGCCCGCAGTCAGGGCACTGATTGACAGTCTGGCCACGTCGTTTGCGGCGTTAAAAAGGTTGTGATTCTGCCAACGTCGCCCCTCACCCCTGCCCTCTCCCCAAAGGGGCGAGGGAGAAAACCGCCCCTCTCCACTTGCGCATATTAAAAATAAATAATTACCCTTTTATTTATTCACAAAAAAAATATAAAGCAAAGCTCAATCACTCTTTCATTTAATTCATAAAATAAATAACTAAAAAACCATAATTTAAGCATGTGACCGACCTCAATAAATTAGTATGGAATACAAACTAAATAAGTAAAATAGCTTTACAAGCTGTGCATCTCAGGCAATAAATACGCAAAAAAGGACATCAGGGAAGATTCATTTCTTTGATTAAGTATGGAAAGCAGACTAAAAGAGTATTCATGATGAATGCAGGCATCCCCAATACCTTACGGCAGATGAACTCCACTCTGGTGTTAAATATTATTCGCCAGCATGGACCGCTATCCAGAGCGCAGGTAGCCAAAATAAGCGGCATAACCAAAGCCACGATCTCTGACATTATTAGCGGCTTAATTCATGAAGGCACCATTTATGAGGGCGGTGTCAGCGCGCAAACCGGCCAGGGCAGAAAAGGCATCCTGCTTAATTTTGATCCCTTTGCCAGACTGGGGGTGGGGATTGATTTAGGCGGAACCAAGATAACTTATTCCGTCTTCAATCTGGACGCCGAAATCTTATATAAGAAGCGTGAAGCTACGTGGAAAACCAGCGATCGGGACATCTTTATTGAGCAATTGATCAACGGTGTGGCCAGCTTTATTCGGGAAAGCGGCGTGGACAAGAGCAGGATAAGCGTCATTGGCCTCGCAACGCCTGGGATTATTGATATCAACCGCGGCGTGGTACTGGAAGGGTCCCCCAATCTGCCCAACTGGGGCAATCTTGCCCTCGCCGACGCACTCACCCGGAGTCTTTATATTCCGGTGGTACTGGAAAACGATATTCGGGCGGCGCTGGTAGGCGAAATGTGGTGTGGAAAATGCCGTGATATCAGTAGTGCTGCCCTGATCGGTATTGGCACCGGCCTCGGTTCAGCCCTGCTGATTGACGGTAAAATCATTCGCGGGGCGAATAACGCAGCTGGCGAAATTGGCTATATGATTTTTGGCCGTGAACAGCTCTTTCAGGACTGGCGAAATAAAGGCTGTTTTGAAAGTTACTGCTCCGGCTCGGGTCTAAGTGAACGTGCTATGACGCTGCTTCGCCAGCCGATGACATTAGAGCAGGTAATTCAGAGCGTTGAGCAGAACGATCCGCTCGCCTGCGCGCTGATTGACGAAATGGCCGATTATCTGGCGATGGGCATTATTAATCTGGCCGCTATAGCCAATCTGCAAAAAGTCATTTTAACCGGAGGCGTTACCCATGCAGCGGATTATTTCCTGCCACGGGTACAGACGGTTCTCGACAGGCAATTGTCAACCAATATGCACGTTACGGTTGAATTATCAGAACTTCGGGAAAAAGCCCCGCTTCACGGCATTGCTATTCTGGCGCTTTCAACGCTTTACCCCTCAATCGAGTTTATTCCAGAAACGCAGCTTTAATAATGCTGGCGAGTTAACAAGGAGAATAGGATGGCAGGAATCCACTTACACCCGCACGATATTCTGGACGAAGGCATGGACGCTATTCTGCAGCGCATTGACGGCATGCAGAGTGTTGAACATCTCTTCGTCGAGCTCAATACCATTTTCGAGCGCAATCCCTATCCGACAGGCGTCTTGCCGCATAACCCCGTTCACGATTCGGTGATGGGTAACGGCATGCTACACGTCAATATCTACAGCGGTGACGCACGTATCCAGCAAAGCATCGATGCTGGCGTCCTCGCCGGAAATGACCCTCTGTTAGCCGTGAAGCATGCCACCGAGGGCACACGTTTTAAGGTCATTCCGTGGGTCAATATTCTGAATGGCGACTTTGCTGGCGATGTAAAAAGTAACCATGTTATTGATTACCGAGGGCGGATTATTAAATATTGGCTGTGCCCGAACGCGCCGGACGTCGCGGATTACTGGCAAAAAACCTTCAGTCGTATCAAGGAAAGATACGGATATGACACTTTCCTGATTGACCGCATTCGCTTCCCGGACTGGGCGGGTAAAGAGGTCAACCCGGCAGGACTGTTCACCTGCTTCTGCCCACACTGCCAGAACGCCATGAAGGAACAGGGGATTGACCCGCAAGCGGTAAAAGCAGAGCTGGAAACCCTTTCCGACGCGCTTGCAGAGGGCAATTTTGATGTTCCGGTCGAGGCATTTCGCAACAACCCGCTTATCGCACGCTGGATTGCCTTTCGCCAGCAGAGCGTCACCGGACTGGTAGAGCGCATTCTGAAACAGGCCAAAGAGAACATTGGCGACATCCATTTCTGGCTCGATCTCTGGCCACCCGCCTGGAGCTGGATCCTCGGTCAGGACTACCACGCGTTGACCCGTCATGCGGATACGCTCAAACATTTTCCCTATCATAAGCTGGGTGGGGGCGCGGATGTGCAGGGACTGGTTAACTTCTTCGCCAGCGATGAAGACACCCAGGAGCTGGCCTTCTCGGCGGTGAAAAAACTGTTCGACCTGCCCTACGACCTGACTTACGCCGACTTCAAACGGTCTGGTTTCCCGATTCGTTTCGTCAAAGAACAAAACGACCGGGTGCGGCAACTTTCTCAGCCGGGCACCTTTATTTTCAGCGGCATACAGATGTGGAATTTACCGCCCGACGAACTGCTTGATGCTGTGCACGCAGCCAAAGCGAGTGCCTGCGATGACCTGCTTTACTACTGCTATGGATGGGCCGACCAGGCGCTGTTTGACGCTATCGGCGAGGAAGAAAAAAACAAAGGAGCTGAACAATGACTAACGCGCAGAAGTGGAAGGTCTTTTTCCTGCTGTTTATGACCATGTTTTTACTTGGCGGCATTCAAAACACCAAAGGGCTGATTCTCGAACAGGTGCAACACAGTATCGACCTCAATTTGAGCCAGGTGGGTACGCTTATCACGCTGTTCCAGATTGGCTTCCTGATCTCCAGTTTACTGACCGGCTACCTGACCGATAAAAAAGGCCTCAAGGTGATGATGCTGATTGGCTCATTGCTGATGATAGTCGGCCTGATGGGGACCAGTCTGGCCTACACGGTCGCACTGTTCTTCGGTTTCTATCTGGTTATCGGACTGGGAATTGGCTCAATGATGGTGTCGATTGTGACCGTCATCCCGACGTTCTATAAAGAAAAAGCTGGGATGATGTTCAATATCTCGAATGCGATGTTCGGCGTCGGGATGATAGTGACCCCGCTGATTTTGCATCAATTGTTTGCCAACAGCGTCTCCTGGCGCAGCTTCTATGTCGGCATCGCAGTGATTGTGGTGGTACTGGTACTGGTGCTGAGCACCCTGAAATTAGAAAATACGGCACAGTCTTCCATGAAGATCAGTGACTTTGTGCAACTGCTGGGGCAGAAAGATGTGATGATTGTTATCGCATTTTTACTGTTCTACGTGGCCGCCGAAGCCGCATTCCTGAATTTCTTCCCGATTTTCTATGCAGCCCTGGATATTAACGGACTGGATGCCGCTGGCAAAGCCGCCAAAGCTGCTTATGTGATCTCTTCCTTTGCGGGTCTGTTTACCATTGGACGCGTGATCGGCGGATTTATCACTCTGAAGTTGGGAGAGCGCAGGACGCTGATCGGATTCTCGGTACTGTCGCTGGCCTCCATCATTGCCAGCCGCATGCTGGTCGTGGAGTTCGTCTATCTGTTTATGCTGTTCGGATTTGCCATGTCGGTGCTGTTCCCAACGGCGGCGGCCATTGCTACCCGTTTAACTACCAAAAGCGGTTCAGTGATGGGGCTGATTTATGTCGCCTCCGGCTTCGGTGGCGCGCTGGCAGGTTCGGTAATTGGGCTTATATCAGACAGTTACGGTATCGCTACCGGGTTTAATTTCATCATCGCCTTCGTGGTCGTGTTCCTTATCCTTGCAATGATAATAAGAGAAAGAGCGTAGTAACTGCAGTGTCTGTTTGGCGGCAGTCTGGACTCCCCCCTTCTGGATAATTGCCGCCTTTTTTAACCCGCATGGGTATGCCTGTCTTCTTCATTGACCTCGAAAAGGCTCTCCGCCATAACAGGGGGGAGCGGCTTATTTTAAGACGTCGTTTACGCGCCAGCTGCACATAGTGACTGGTCAGGGTGTGGACAGATTTCTTCCCTTTCAGACCGTTAAACGTTCCGATCGCCGTGTTATTGTTTTAAATTTACCAGGAATCGGGAAGGGTGTCAGTCAGGGTGATTCCGGCATTAGGCAGCGCATAGGAAATAAGGAACTGTTGCACCAGTAAAGATGTGCCGCGAATAATCCAGACATAAAAGCGCATAAGATTTTCCAGCGGCGCAGGACCCTATCAGCGAATTAATGCAAAACTAACCACATGAATTAAAACAAAAAAAACAATAAGCGGTAATGGAATAGTAAATATCAGCCCGGCATACAGCATCGGCCAAAAAGAATCGGGCACTAAAGATAACCCATCAGGCGCACGTCTCCTTCCCTGAAATTATTATTTTTAATGGCAATAAGTTAAACGACATAAAGTATATAAATAAGACGGAGCCAACACGGGGTAATTCGGGGCGTATCCAGAGATACAAAGAATGTTTATGCGTTTAAGATATAAAGAGAGGATTTTATAACAGCCAGGTTACCCGTTACAGCCAGACATAAACGGGTAGTTAACGTTAGCCTCAATAAACTCAGGCCTGCACAGTCCAGTCAGCCAGCCGTAGACCCGGGACACGTTCGAATTCGCGCGTATTATTGGTGACCAGAACCAGCCCCAGTGCACGCGCATGGGCAGCAATCATACTGTCGTAGGGGCCAATCGGCGTACCCAATTTTGCCATTTCTGCTCGAATTTGCCCGGTATGGGTTGCGGCTTCAATCCCATAATTGAGGACTTCCAGCCTGGCGACAAATCCTTCAACAACCCGTAGATTTTTTTCTGGTATAACGGATTTTTCTGCACCGTAAATCAGCTCCATCATGGTGATTGAGCTGATACACATACGGTCATAATGTTGCTGAAAAGCCTCTCGAACAATTTGCGGTTTGTTCTTGATGGTAAAGATGCAAATATTGGTATCCAGCATGTATTTAAGCATTACAATTCTTCCCTGCTTTGCTCTGCTGATTGCTCACGCTCGCTCATAAAGTCAGGACTGGCGCTCTCGCCATCGAACCAGCTATCCCATGCTTCTCCTGCTGGCGTAATAATACGAGTCCGACCCAGCGCTACAATTTCCACCTGTTTTACATCGTCAGGCAAAGCTACGGCTTTAGGTAAACGCACTGCCTGACTACGATTACTTTTAAAAAGCGTCGTTTTTTCCATGTTCCCTCCTTTGATGAAAATTTATCCGATAAGCGTAAAGCATACGTGGGATATGTCAACGGGATATACATGCTGTCTCGTATTTCATACTGACCACATGGGGCACTCTCTTCATCAAATCTGCGCCAGTCCGTCGTCAATGAACAGTTCGATATCATTGATATAACTTGCTCATCGGAGGCGAGGAGCAGCACTGCGCTGCCCACGCTCGGCACCAATGATGACGACCCGGAAGTGGAATGGCCGCTGGAAAACCAGGAGAAACAGCGCCTGCCGCTGCGCCATATGCCAGTGATGAGCTGTAGCGATTTCTCCGCCGTGCGCACCGCCGCACGGGAGGGGCTGGGTATCGCTTTTCTGCCGCAGCACTACTGCCATCAGGCCCTTGAGAAAGGGGAGCTGGTGCAGATCTTCCCGCAATGGCGCAGCGTGCCGGGGATTGTCCACCTGGTGTTCACCACCCGCAAAGGGCTGCCGCCCGCAGTCAGGGCACTGATTGACAGTCTGGCCACGTCGTTAGCGGCGTTAAAAAGGTTGTGATTCTGCCAACGTCGCCCCTCACCCCTGCCCTCTCCCCAAAGGGGCGAGGGAGAAAACCCATCCCACTTTGCTTCTCTGGAGCGGGAGAAAACCCGTCCCTTTGCCTCTCCGAAGAGGGAGAAAACCCGTCCCTTTGTCTCTTCGGAGTAAGAGAAAACCCGCCCCTTTGTCTCTCAGGAGGGAAAAACCACGTCGCAAAAGGCCGGGAAGGCCGCGTCGTTTGCGGCGTTAAAAAGGTTGTGATTCTGCCAATGTCGCCCCTCACCCCTGCCCTCTCCCCAAAGGGGCGAGGGAGAAAACCCATCCCACTTTGCTTCTCTGGAGCGGGAGAAAACCCGTCCCTTTGTCTCTTCGGAGTAAGAGAAAATCCGCCCCTTTGTCTCTCAGGAGGGAAAAAACACGTCGCAAAAGGCCGGAAAGGCCGCGTCGTTTACGGCGTTAAAAAGATTGTGATCCTGCTAACGTCTCCCCTCATCCCTGCCCTCTCCCCAAAGGGGCGAGGGAGAAAACCCATCCCACTTTGCCTCTCCGGAGTGAGAGAAAACCCGCACCTTGCCGCTCTGGAGGGAAAAACCACGTTGCCAGAGTCCGGGAAATAAGCAAAAACCTGTGTGAAAGCCGCAAACCGCGCGGGCGATCCCCTCGCCCCTTTGGGGAGAGGGACAGGGTGAGGGGATTCTATTCATGAACTCACCTCATAACCACAATATGATTTCGCGGGATTATCACCGCACCGAATCTCATTAAACTTATCCTCATCACGCACCGGTGCATTTCTCCCCTGCCGGTACATTCTGACGTAATTAATTGAGATCCTATGACTAAATCCACAAACGGGCCGCTGTTTGTCGCGATCCTGAGCGCGTTAATGGCGTTCACCTCACTGTCGACCGACATCTATCTTCCCGCCATGCCGGTCATGGCCGCTCAGTTGCAGGGCAATGTTGAACTCACCGTCACCGGCTTTCTTATCGGCTTTGCCTTCGCGCAACTGGTCTGGGGCCCCATCAGCGACCATCTCGGTCGTCGGTTGCCACTCTTTATTGGCATGGTGTTGTTCGTGATTGGCTCGCTGGGCTGCGCCCACTCCACCTCCATCAACGAGATTGTCTTCTGGCGCGTCTTTCAGGCGATAGGAGCCTGCACAGGGCCTATGCTGGCACGGGCAATGATTCGCGATCTCTTTAGCCGCACCCACGCCGCCCGGATGCTCTCCACACTGATGATTGTGATGGCGATAGCTCCGATAGCAGGCCCGTTGATGGGCGGGCAGATTATCCGCGTCACCACATGGCATGCCATCTTCTGGCTGCTGGCGGCGATTGGTGTACTGATGTTTCTGTCGCTGTGGCTGTTGCCGGAAACCCTGCCCGCAGAGAAACGCACCCCGGCCTCGCTTCGCGGCGCATTTCGTAATTACGGTGTGCTGCTGAAAAACCGCCTGTTTATGCGTTACGCCCTGTGCCTGACCTTCTTTTACGTCGCAGCCTATGCGTTTATTACCGGTTCGCCACGGGTCTACATCAGCTTCTATGGCATCGATCCGCAGTATTACGGCTGGCTGTTCGCAGTGAATATTATCGGGGTCGTGGGTATGAGCATGGTGAATCGCAGGCTGGTACAGCGGTATTCACTTGATATTTTGCTGAAGGCGGCCGTGTCCGTCGCGGCCTTCGCTGTGGTGATGCTGGTTGTGGCGGTGAAGTGGCACGTCGGTGGCATCGCGGCCGTGGTCGCCTGTGTATTTATCTTTTTCTCGATGAACGGGGTCATTGCCGCCACCTCGACCGCCGCGGCGCTGGATGAGGTGCCCACTATAGCCGGTTCCGCATCGGCATTAGTCGGTTCCCTGCAGTATGGCAGCGGCATTATTTCGTCTTCGCTGCTGGCACTGTTTAACGATGGCACCCCCTGGACGATGGCGTGGATCATGGCGCTCTTTACCCTCGCCAGCGCCGCGATTATCGTTCTGCCACGTCATCCTTAAGGCGCATCGCCTCAATAAACAGTGAAAAGGCGGCCGTGTGCTGGCGTCTGCTGGGGTAATAGAGATAGTAGCCGGGGAAGGGTTCACACCAGGCTTCCAGCACCCGAACCACGTCGCCACGCTCAATTTCTCTGGCAACCGCATCTTCCGGCAGGTAAACCAGCCCCACGCCGGAGACCGCCGCCTCAATGCGATGACGTAAGGCATTGATAGTCAGCTGTCCGTCAACCCGCACTTTCAGCTCCTTACCCTCCTTTGAGAACTCCCAGGGCAGCAGGCCACCGAGCGTCGCCATTCGCATATTAATGCAACGATGATGTTGTAGATCTGCCGGGGTTTGGGGTGGCGGATTGCGACGAAAGTAGTCCGGCGATCCGATAATCGCCATGCGCATCGGCGGGCTGACGGGAATAGCAATCATATCTTTTGCCACCGACTCGCCAAGGCGAATGCCGGCATCAAAGCGCTGGGTGACGATGTCCATCAGCGCATTATCAACGGTCACCTCTACGTTGATGTCCGGCCAGCGGACGAGAAAATCTTTCAGCACCGGCCAGAGCACCGCGTCCACCGCGTGTTCGCCCGCGGTGATGCGGATATTCCCGGCGGGGACGTCACGCATCCCTTTGAGGATGTTGAGTTCGGTTTCGATGTCGCGAAAATGCGGCCCGATGCGTTCCAGCAGGGTTTCTCCGGCCTCGGTGGGCGACACACTGCGCGTGGTGCGCGTCAACAGGCGAATCCCCATCCGCTCTTCCAGCCCGCGCATGGAATGGCTCAGTGCCGACTGCGATACCCCCAGTCTGGCAGCGGCGCGGGTAAAACTGCGCTCCTGAGCAACGACGAGGAAGGCGATAAGATCGTTAAAATTTTCTTTTAGCACGAGGGAGGTCCGGGGGTACGGGAAAGTAAAAAAGTATATATAAAATATTCATGAATTTGCCTCACAGGTCCTTTCTGATTTACCTGCTAACCCATTTTCGCCACGCTGCGTAAGCTTATTATCATGATATTTCGCGTTCCGGAGAAGCAAATGAAGATTACCCGCAGTGCATCCGTGCCCTCAGCCGCTGGCCCGCAAGATTACTTCACAGGTCGCGTACGTATCGACTCCCCTTTCAGTGCGCAACCCCCTGCCCGCGTCGGCGGTGCCATTGTGACCTTTGAGCCCGGTGCGCGCACCGCATGGCACACTCATCCGCTCGGCCAGACGCTGATCATCACCCACGGCAAAGGCTGGATCCAGTGTGAAGGCGAGGAAATTGAGGAGATGAATCAGGGAGATATCGTCTGGATACCGGAGGAGGTGAAACACTGGCACGGCGCAACGCCTGATAATGCCATGACCCATATCGCTATTGCCGAGTCACAAGATGGCAGCCCCGTCTCCTGGCTTGAGCAGGTGACTGACGAACAGTACCGCCGGTAAGCGCGAAAAGCACCTGACGCAACGCCAGGTGCGTTATCCGGTTTACTTGCCTGCGTTGTTCAGCGCTGCCATTTCATCGGCGGAGAGCGTCAGGGAAAGCGCGGTGACGAAGCTGTCCACCTGGGGAATTTTGGTCGCACTGGCAATAGGCGCGGTCACGCCCGGTCGGGCAATCAGCCACGCCAGCGCCACTTCTGCCGGTTTCACATCATGTGCTGCCGCTACCTCGTCGAGCGCATCCAGAATGCGGAAGCCACGGTCATTGAGGTATTTACCGATACCCTCGCCACGCTGGCTCTGGCCCAGATCGTTTTCGCTGCGGTATTTACCGGTGAGGAATCCTGAGGCCAGACTGAAATAGGTCACAACACCAATATTTTCCCGTATCGTCAAATCCTGCAATGCGCCTTCAAAGCTTTCGCGATTGTAGAGATTGTATTCCGGTTGCAGCACCTGGTAGCGCGGCAGGGATTTTTCATCTGCCACCTTCAGGGACGCCTGCAGTTGCTCCGCATTCAGGTTGGAGGCGCCGACCGCACGAATTTTCCCGGCCTGCAGCAGTTTTTCATAGGCGCCCAGAGTCTCTTCATAGGGCGTATCGTCGTCCGGCCAGTGGGAGAAATAGAGATCGATATGGTCGGTTTGCAGACGACGCAGCGAGTCTTCCACGGCCTGCGCAATCCAGCGACCGGAGAGCCCTTTTTTACCCGGTTCGCCAAGATCGGAACCCACTTTGGTAAACAGCGTCACTTTGTCCCGTGCGCCTGGTCGGGCCGCCAGCCATTTACCGATAATGGTTTCGGACTCACCGCCTTTGTTGCCGGGTGCCCAGGCGGAGTAGACGTCAGCGGTATCAATGGCGGTTAAACCTCTTTCCAGCAACGCATCCAGCAAACTGAAACTCTGCTTCTCATCGACGGTCCAGCCAAAAACGTTACCGCCAAAAACCAGCGCGGGGATCTGTAACCCTGTGGTACCAAGCGTTCGTAAAGTCATATATGAGTAACCTCAAGATGAAGGGCGGGCTGACGTGGGCGCTCCATGCCTGTTCAGCCAGGACAACAATGAGCGGTTCATCACTGAACCGGAACCCTGATTTTTGTGTGACTTAAACAATAGTCGCCTATCGTCACACATGGGGTTAGCAAAACGTGGCTTTTAGGGCTTATTAGATGGGTTCATGAGTTTTCGGGGATCTTAAGGGCTGCGAAGTGTCCGATAACGATAAATCCGCCCCAGGGCAAGGATTTATCGTCATCGGGTGGAAGGTTAGTTTCCTGTTACCGCATCAATCAACTCATTTGCCAGTTGGGTGAAGCGACTGACATGCACATGAATCGTTCCTTCTGCGCCTGCGATGGCATATCTGGCCTTCTCAAGCGGCGGTTCGACCTGCGTTTTTTTGGAATAAATTTCTGATTCCGCCACCAGCCTCAGGCGAGCGGGTTCAGGCTGCGCCACGGTGGAGATAACCAGCCAACGTGGAGCCTTCACACCCGGCTGAATCAGCATCCGGGCAAACAGACGATGGCTTTGCAACAGGGCAGGCTGACGATACTCAAAATCCGCGTATCCCAGCTTTTGCAACGGTTTCCAGTCGGCGTCATAAACCACCGCCTGAGCAGCGAGGAAACGATCGTCGTCCAGAGGGGTGGTAAATTCAAGCGTATAGTCGCCGTTGAATGCCGGAAGAGCTACCACCTGCGCGTGCGGGTTGCCATTGCCTTCGACAACGCGCGGGGTATTCGCGTCGAACGTCAGCGTCAGTGAGTATTTGCTGTTAAGGCTCTGTGCCGGAAGCTGGTCTAAGGTGACACAGCAATTGGCCGGGGTCACCACACCGATGTCGGGGTCCGTGGTGACGAGTTGCGCGCAGCCAGTCAGCCACAGCAGGCCTAACGCCATCGGGATAATCTTTTTCATAGTTCGCTCCTGAATTCTGTTTTCCATTACCACCAAAGCTCAAAGTTAAACCCAAAGGTCACTTCTTCTACGCTTCCCCGGTCGCTCTTCACCGGTGCGGCATATTTATCGTGGTCACCGTAGCGATTGAGGCGCTCCCACTGGGTATCGGAGTCTGACCAGGTAGCAAACAGACGCAACGCCGGACGTGCCCACACGCCTTTCCCTGCCTGAATCATCTGTGCAAGTGTCACTTTATACAGGTGGTTAACGCCTGCATTATTCTGCGCGTCAACACGCTCGTAGCCGAACTCCAGGGCGGTAGACAGGTAGTCGTTCCAGCTATACTGCGGACGCAAACCGGCACTGAACCAGGTCATCCCGGTATTGTTATCAAGGTTAATATCCTGCCAGGCTACCGAGTACATGCTCTGGATATTGTCGGTGAAGTTAATCTCGCCGTAGTTAAAGACACGCCAGCTGTCGCCCCCATGATCGACACCGGTATTGTATTTCATGGCACTGGCACCTTCTGCGCTCATCAGGCCACCCGCCAGCGCATCGCGCCCGTACTGTAAGGCGAGGGTGTTACTGCCCATCGACCAGGCCTGGCGATAGACAACCGACAGCATGGAGCCGTTGGTGGTGATGTTGCTCTCGTCGTAGCTGTCGTTCTGGGCGAAAACGTAGTTCAGACCCGTCGTAACGTCCGCATTATCGTTGATTTTCATCTCGCTCAGACGAAGGTCGATATTGTGCAGCGCACGCTGATCGGCACTGGACTCCGGCGCCAGCCAGGCCACGTGGCCTTTCGCAAAACCTAAATCAACGTTCTCGAGGCCAATACCGTTGTCGGAGACATCCCAGTATTTAATGTCGATCATATGCACTTCATGGCGCTGGTAAAAACGCTTACCGACCCAGATTTTGGCATCCGGTTGTCCCGGCAAAATATTGTAGACCGAGGCCCAGGTCTGCAACGTGCCCACGTCGCCCCAGGACTCTCCGCTGCCGATATACCAGGTAAAATCAAAAATGGCGTCAGTGCTGGTGGTGATGTCGGTTTTAAATCCGCCTTCCCACCAGTTCATTTCATTACCTAAACGATAATTACCAAAACCTTCTGAGGCGCGAATAACATCATTCAGTTTTCCTTTGCCCTCATTTCTGTCTTTGTTGTCAGTGTAGATATTCCCCCATTTTACATAGCCCATTGGGGTGAAGTTCTCGAGAGCGGCAGAGGCAGAAAAAGGCAAAGCTAACGCGAGCAGAGGTAAAAAACCACGGCGTATAATCATAGTAATTTCCATATTTTTTAATATTTGATTTTATTTGCCAGCAGTTCAGCGACTGCTGACAGGTATTACCGGTCAGGCACGTTTTTGCACTAATGCTTCCATGACCTCGTCATGATATTGACCGTTGAGTTTGTAATAGCGGCGATAAATAAAGAAGCTAGCGGCAACCAGAATAAAAGGAATACCGATCATTAACACCCGCATCCCAAATATGGTGCCCGGATCCTGCACCTCATTCGGCACGTAACCGATGACCGTCAGCCCGATACCAATCAGGAAGCCCGCGAAGGCTGAAGCAGCTTTGACAAGCATAGTCTGTACCGAGAAAATCACGCTTTCACTGCGCATACCGGTTTTATACTCGCCGTAGTCAACCACGTCGGCCAGCATCACGGTCGCCATTGCCAGCGAGAAGCCAGAGCCCAGTTTGAGCAGCGCACCAGACAGACCAACCAGGATGTGGTTTTCCGGCATAAACATCCCAGATAATAGCAAGATAGCGCAGCTTAACACCGGGAACAGGCAGGCGAGACGCCATACCGTTGGCCGGGAAACACTGGCCACCACTTTCGGGAAAAGCACCAGACCGGCAATTTCCGCCGCGCCCGCCAGCATCATAAATACCGGGAATAGATCCTTATTACCGATAGCATAGGCGAAGTAGTAAATAGCAAAACCACCCGCCAGCTGCATCGCCATGTTGAAGGTCAACACTATGCCAATCAGGGCCTTCAGCTGGTCATTTTTCGTGATGATATTGACCATATCTTTCAGGCGGATTTTGGGTTTGCTGATCTTCACGTCGACCACGTCTTTGACGTTCACCACGGTGATGATGGCACTGAAAATAAAGAAGATAGCAATTGCGATGCTGACGCGAACGAAACCGACAGCACTGTCACCCTCGCCCAGCAATTCAATCGCTTTCAGGCCGAAGGCACCCATCAGCAGCCAGGCAATACTAGCGAACAGACGCGGGATTACGACAATTCTTTCGCGCTCTTTCTTTTCTTTGGTTAATGACGGAATCATCGACCAGTAAGGAATATCCATCATCGTGTAGGTCATGCCCCATAATACATAGGAGATCGAGGCGTAAATATAGAGCCAGATGCCTTCAAATTCATGGGAAATAAATACGCCAACCATCACCACGGAATTGACAATAGTGCCAATTAAAATCCACGGGCGGAATTTACCCCAACGGGTTTGGGTGTTGTCGACAATGAGACCCATGATCGGGTCGGTTATCGCATCCCAGATCCTGGCGAATAAAAATAGCGAACCCACAAAGGCGGCAGAAAGGCCCACCACGTCGGTATAATAAAACATCAGATATAAATAAATAATTGAGCAGGCAAGATCTTTGCCCAGCGCTCCAATGCCATAGGAGAGCTTACTGGTATTGCTAATACTCATACAGGTCCCTTATTTTTTTATGGTAACAGGTCAGTGGTAATATTAAGGCCGCGCGTTAAGCAGCAGCAGCACGGCAGATTCGGGATCCAGTACCGGCATGGCCAGCCCGGCATGTTGCAGCCATTCGCCTGACAGCGTCACACCCTCCTCAACCCAGGTCGGTTGGGTGCTGACGATGCCGTCACGGAAGTTTTCGGCAGCGTCAATAACGCGCGCATCATATTCGCACTGCGGATCTAGCCCCTGAAGGCGCAGCGTTCCGCTCATGGCCCAGGTCGGCATGGCAATCTGGGCAATGGCAACCAGCGCCTGACGGCGGTCGGGCGAGACGATTGAGGTCAGCATCTGCGCCTGCGGATCGTCACTGTCGAGACGGTAAAGTGTGCCTGTATGAATGAGAGAACGGTATTGCTTATACAATTCGATATAGCGGCTGAAGCCGGCTTTATCTTCGTCCGAAGCCTTTAACGGATCCAGTTCGATCCCCAGATGGCCGAAGAGGGCGGTAATACCGCGGAAATGGATATCCGAAACCCGGCGGGTCGAGTGGCTCTTTTTCGCCCCGATGTGCGCGCCCATCACTTCCGGTGGGAAGAAGTAGCTGAAGCCGCGTTGAATGGTCTGGCGTTCGAGTGCATCGTTATTGTCCGATGGCCAGAAACGCTGCACATGGCGCAGGATCTCGTAGTCAATACGCCCCCCACCAGCCGCGCAGGACTCAATATCCACAGTCGGATGCTTCGCGCGAAGTTCTGCCATCAGCGCATACAGCCGTTCAACCTGGCGGGTCTGCGCCGGGCGTGCCTGATGCCCAGGCTGAACCACTTCACGGTTCATATCCCATTTCAGGTACGAAATAGCGTAACGGCTGAGCAGGGTATCAAGACGCTCTAACAGATAGTCAAAGACCGCATCGTTGCTCAGGTCCAACACATACTGGTTACGACCGATGGGCTGCTGATAGTCACTAAGTTGCAGTAACCAGTCCGGGTGGTGGCGATAGAGGTCGGAATTTTTGCTGATCATCTCTGGCTCAACCCACAAGCCGAAGCTCATGCCCTGTTTCAGGACGTGATCGATCACCGGCCCCAGCCCTTGCGGGTACTTTTTCGCATCAACAAACCAGTCGCCCAGGGCGGCTTTGTCGTCGTTGCGACCGGTAAACCAACCGTCGTCAATGATGAAGCGTTCCACGCCCATCTTCGCGGCTTCTGTTGCCATGTCCATGATGTACTGCGGCTGGTGGTCGAAATAGATTCCTTCCCAGGTATTGAGGTGAACCTGTCGCGGCTGCGCCGGGCTGAAGCTCAGCAGCTGATGGCGAAGGTGAGCGTGGAACTGCTGGCTCATACCGTTCAGACCCCGATCGCTCCAGGTGGCATAAAGCCACGGTGTCGCGATGCTTTCCCCGCTTTGCAACACCACTTCGCCCGGGACATACAGGGCTTCCGCCTGCAATACGCGACGACCATCGGCCTTAACGTCAATACGCATACGGTGGTTACCGCTCCAGGCGAAATGCGCGCCCCACACCTCACCGTGGTTTTCACTAAAACCTTCGGTACCGGCGATCAGCGCAGGATAGTGCTGGTGCGACGTGCGCCCGCGACGGTTTTCCTGCTGATAGCCGCCGTGCAGCAGGCTATGGCGGTGCTGCTGAAATTCATAGACCCAGCGGCCATAGAACGAGAGACATTCATTAGCGCGCTCTGGCAGGGGCAGGGTGATCGCGAGACGCGAGAGTTCATAAGGGCCGTTACCGGTATTGGTTAAGGTGTGGTTGATTTTGATGACGTCACTGTCGCAGTCAAACTGCAGTTGGGTATCAACCCGTAAACCGGCGGCGCGATCTTCGCTGTGGATCTGTAAACCTTCACAGCTCTCTTCGAAGCTGACGATGCTAAACACCGGCGACCAATGCTTCCCGCTCCGATGTCCTTCGATGCCAGGGCTGCCGAACAGGCCGCGACCATTTTCAGCCATCAGCGATACTGGCGTATCCACATCCAGCCTGCCGTAGGGGACGGCGCGAGCAAGGGCTGTTTTAACGGCATTAGACGGGGCTAACTTGCGACCCCAATAGAGGATCTCGCCCCCAGAGGCGGTATCGACGCACAGCGTAGAGGTATTTCCTGAAAGAAAGCGTGTTTGTTCCATCACATTGTCCTGTCACTATTCCTTATGATCGCGAAGACAGTAACACTCATTACAAAATGTAATTGTGACCGCTCACCCATTTGCTGTTATGCCATATATTTTTAAGAAAATATCAAGGCATTAAGGTAATGTTAACCTTCAATAAAAAATAATATGCCTTTGATATTAATGGATTATTTATAATTTGTGAGCGAAGAACAATTTATTGTAGTGTTGATGTGGGTCAGCGGGGCGATGGCGGCACAAGGGCCGCCATCGACTGACGAAGGGTGAGATTAACGACGCGTCCAGCACAGGCTGTAGTGGTAGTGCGGCTGTTGCAGCAAATACTCTTCAGACACGCTCGGGCTCCAGGAGTCGTCCCCGCCGATGCCCATATGGAAACCATCAATGTTCAGCCAGCTGCCCGGCTCTTCTTCCAGCAGGTGGCGGTGCGAGGTGTCACGCAACTGGGCCTGGCTGTAACGGCTGAGGTTGAACTGAAAATCGCCGGACCAGCAGTTTTCAGCGTATTCGAGGCGCGTCGTGCCGCAGCGCAGGCCGTTTTCGCTCGGGAAAACGTACGGGGTATACATTTCCGCTAACGGGCGCTGCCAGAGATCGTAGCGCGCTGAGTGACGGCGATCCGGGTAGTTTTCATGCGGACCCAGGCCCAGCCAGCTAACCTGTGACGCCACGTCCGCCAGCTGGCATGTCAGTCCGATACGCGCCGGAGGAGGCGTCCCCTGTGCAACGTCAACCTCCACATTGATCCGCAGCTCGCCCTGGCTATCAATTTCGTACGTTTTACGGCTAATAAATAGCAGCTTTCCGTGCCCCAGCCAGTGATGCACCGAACGCAGTTGCACTGAATGGGCCAGCGCGTCGGCATGCAGGCTCACCAGATGAGAGGTCATCGCATAATGACCGGCGGCTTTCCAGCGTTCTACCCAGGCGTTCGGGTCGATACGAGTGACTTCGCTGACGCCAATGTCGTTATCAAGTGGCGCACGTGTGAACTGATCCTGAAGCGGAGCCAACAGCAGGTTATGCCCGCGGCTGATCCATTGGGTCAGCAGGCCGCTGGCCCTGTCAAACTGCCAGCGCTCGTCGCCATGCTGAACCTCATAGCCTGTATCATTGCTCCTTAACAACGGCGCGCTGCCTTCGATGGACTCAGGCTCACCGGACAGTATGCCAGGCAATTGCCACTGCTCGCTGGCACAGAGATGGTTCGCATCGCTCCAGGCCGTGGCGGCAACCTGGCGCACCTCCACATTCAGCCAAAGCTGACCGCTACGGGTGACGGTCGGCAGATCCAGAGTGAACGTCTGCTGACCCTGCGGCGGGATAGCGAGGGCCATATCACCGCTGGCGAGGGATTCGCCATCCAGCTTAAGCGACCAGAACAGCTGTTCGTTATCGGTGGAACGGAACAGATACTCGCTGGTGACCTCCAGCTGGTTACCCGCCAGCCAGCGGAACTGGAAAAACTGCTGCGCGTGACGTGCTTCATACAGCGAAGGGTGCGGCGTGCGATCGGCGAACACCAGGCCATCCATGCAGAACTGGCGATCGTTCGGCGTGTCACCAAAGTCGCCGCCGTAGGCCGAGAAGACAGTGCCATTCTCATCACGTTTGTTCAGTGACTGGTCTACCCAGTCCCAGACGAATCCGCCCTGCAGTCGCGGATACTGGCGGAAGGCCTGCCAGTACTTATGGTACCCCCCGAGGCTATTGCCCATGGCATGGGCATACTCGCAGAGGATCAGCGGGCGGGTCTCTTCGGGCATGCCAACCCACTTTTTAATTGACCATTTTGGTACCTGAGGGAAGGGCTGGTCCTGGTCGACACGAGCATACATCGGGCAAATGATGTCAGTGGCCGGGCTGTTGGCACCGCCGCCTTCGTACTGCACCGGGCGCGTCGGATCGTTGGATTTGATCCAGCGATAGAGCGCGTCATGATTGTCACCGTGACCCGACTCGTTGCCCAGCGACCAGATAATAATCGACGGATGGTTACGATCGCGCAGCACCATGCGGGTAACGCGTTCGATCATGGCCGGGAGCCAGCGCGGATCGTTGCTCAGGCGGTTCATCGGCACCATGCCGTGGGTTTCAATATTGGCTTCATCCACCACATACAAACCATATTCATCGCACAGCCGGTACCACTGCGGGTGGTTCGGGTAGTGGGAGCAGCGGACGGCGTTAAAGTTGTTCTGCTTCATCAGCAGGATATCCTGGCGCATCGTCCCGATATCCATCACTTGGCCGTTGTCCGGGTGATGCTCATGACGGTTCACGCCGCGAACCAGGATCGGCTGGCCGTTAACCTTCAGCAAACCGCCGCTGATTTCCACCTTTCTGAAGCCGGTATCGTAGGCTTCCGCCTCAATAAGCGCGCCCGCCTGCTTCAGCAGCACCACGGTGCGGTAAAGGGTGGGGACTTCCGCACTCCAGAGCGCCGGTTTTTCTACCGCCATGCACAGGGTGGTGCGATCCTCATAGCGGCCGCGTTCGTCAATAATCTCACTCTTAAGAGGCTGCTCTGCTTCGGTCACCAGCTCATCGCCGCGCCACAGCTGCACCGCCACGTGCGTGTCATCGCTAATCTCACCTTCGACCACAACCTGCGTTTCAAGGGTGGCTCGAGTGAAATCGTCGTTAAGGTGCGTGGCGATCTGTACATTCGCCAGACGCGTGTCAGGTTTATGCAACAGGGTAACGTCGCGGAAAATACCGCTCATGCGCCACATGTCCTGGTCTTCCAGGTAGGTACCATCACTCCAGCGCAGCACCATCACCGCCAGACGGTTCTCCCCGGCGACCAGCACCTGGCTAAGATCAAACTCCGAGGGCAGGCGGCTGTCCTGAGCGTAGCCAATCCACTGTCCGTTACACCACAGATGGAACGCCGAATTTACGCCATCGAGGATAATGCGGGTTTGCCCCTTCTCAAGCCAGGCAGGGTTGACATTAAATGTGAGCGAGTAACAACCGGTCGGATTTTCCTTTGGAACAAAAGGAGGATTAACCGGGATTGGGTAGGTTACGTTGGTATAAATTGGCGCGTCGTAGCCTGCCATCTGCCAGTTAGACGGGACTTCAATGCTCTGTGCGTCGGGCAGATCCTGCTCCAGCCAGCTTTCCGGTACCGCTTCAGGCTGCGTAAAATAGCTAAATTGCCAGCGTCCGTTAAGGATTTGTCTGGCGGGCGACAGGTTATTCAGGCGGCTATCCTCAGCCGTGCGCCAGCTGGAAAATGGCGGATGAGCAGCCAGGATATTAAGCTGGGTGACGGCGGGGTTTTCCCAGTCGCGGCGGGCAAGCACAGCGGCTAAAGATAGCGGATTCTGACACATAGTCTGGGTTCCTTGTTTAATTTTGTTATTCGCTCACAATTTAAATTACTATGCGAAGATACCCGAAGTTTGTAAAGCCCCATCACAGGATAAGGTGATGGGATTCACAATTAAAATGCCCCGGCGGTGGGGCTGTAAGGAGGGGTTATTTCAGGCGAGCGACCTGGCGGGCCAGACGTGCTAACTCTTCGGAAAGATGCTGCGGCGAGATGGCTTCCGATTGCGGTTTGCTCGTGGTTTTACGCTCAATCAGGCTCACCGGCAGCAGCTCCGAGGCGGTCTCTTTCCCTTCAATTAAGGCCAGCAGACGCTCGGTGCTCACCTTACCCAGCGTTTTAAAGTCCTGCTTAATGGTGGTGAGTGGTGGCGTAAAGCAGGCGCTGTCTTCAGTGTCATCGTAACCGACAACCGACACCGCACTCGGCACCGCCAGGCCAAACTCCGAAAGTGCGCGCAACGTCCCAAGGGCCATCTGATCGTTGGCCACCAGAATGGCGGTCGGGATGATCCCTTCATTCAGGAGACGGGTCACGTGCTGATAGCCAGAAAGCGAACTCCAGTCGCCGTGCATCACCGCCACGGGTTCGAGTTGATGAGCAGCCAGATATTGCAGCCAGCCTTCGTAGCGCAGGCGCGCAGAGATTGAGCTTTGCGGCCCGGCCAGCAGGGCAATCTGCTGATGCCCGAGCGCCACCAGATGCTCCACACCAAGCCTCGCCCCCATCAGCGGGTCGAAGACAATATGGTGCATCTCGCTAGAGGGAGAGGCATCGAGAAACAGCACTGGAATGGCGCCGCACAGTCGCATAATTTCCTGGGTGTGCTCGTCTTCCATAGGAATGTTGACCAGGATGCCGTCCACACGCTGAGACAGCAGCTGGTTGACGGCTGTTTTAGTGGCTTCCAGCCCCGGCTTCTCGGTCATGGATATCACCACATTGAAGTGTAACTCACTGGCACGCGATTTCACCGCTGCCACAATCTGCGACGGTGCATGCAGGGCCAAATTGCTAGTGGCAAAACCGAGCGTATGGCTCAGTTTGCCAGCAAGTTGCTGCGCCATACGGTTAGGAATGTAGTTCAGCGCATCCATCGCTGCTTCAACCTTAAGGCGTGTCTTCTGTGAGACATGGGCGGCACGGTTGATGACCCGGGAGACGGTCTGGTAAGAAACGTTGGCATTTTCGGCCACGTCGTAGAGGGTTACAGACTTCGGTTTCATGCCGGGAATCCTTGCCATTCATCGTTATGAAGATGTCCGCCTGGCGGCGAAAATAACACGGAATATCATAACATCAGTCGGCTAAGGGCAGTAGATTGACAACGTGACGCGTACCTAATTCTGGCCTGAAAATAGCGCCTGTTGTCCACAGGCAATCATCCGTTTACGCCATATCGATTCGGATATGCTGATGCGATAATTAGCGCGGTGAGCGAAAGAGAGACAGCGTTTTAAGCTGCGCGGTTATCGCACGCAGCGGCTCGCGTAGCGTGCTGTGCAGCTGACGAATCGCCAAGGAGAACTGCTTACGGTGCGGGCAAATCAGGTTCAGCGGTGCCGCCTCACCAGGCTGCTCCGGCAGGAGCACCTCAAGACGGCCAGCCTGCACATCCTCACTGATATCAATCCAGGATTTATAAACTATCCCCATGCCATCGATGGCCCACCGGCGGGCAACGTCGGCGTCATCGCACAGCATCCGGCTTTTTACAATCAGCTGGCGACGCATCCCGTCCTGCGGAAAACTCCATTTGTCATAGACGTGGCTGTTCATGGTGAACAGCAGGCAGTGATGGTTAACGATATCGTCGAGGGTCTGCGGCCTGCCATGTTTCGCCAGGTAAGCGGGGGAGGCCGCCAGTACCCGGCGGTTATCTTCCGCCAGCGGCAGTGCCACGTAGCTGCTGTTATCCAGCACGCCATAACGAATGGCGATATCCACCGGATCGCGAAAGACATCGCTGATCTGGTCCGAGAGCGATAAGCGCAGCGAAATTTTTGGATGCTGTTCGCAAAAACGGGTAATGAGCGGTAACAGCACGTTGCGGCCAATATCTGAAGGTACCGCCACGCGCAATTCCCCCTGGAGGTCATCTTCACTGCTGTGCAGGCTTTCCGCACCTGCCTGCACCACGGCGAGCATCTCCTGTGCGAAAGGCAGGTACTTTTCCCCTTCTGACGTCAGACGCAGGCTGCGGGTGGAGCGCACAAACAGGCGTTTGTCGAGCGTGCGCTCCAGCCGATGGACGGCAGCACTGACCTGCCCCGGCAGCAGGCCTGCTTCCCGCGCCGCACTGGAAAAACTGCCCAGCGCGGCAGAACGAACGAATAAGGTGACATCTTCCAGGCGGATCATGACGGCTCCCTCGCCGGATCATAAGAAGCCTCTTTTGTGCCAGAAAACGTCCGCGCCGCACAGAGGGAACGGCGTTATTTTCACTGCGGGTGTGAAAGTGCTGCTTAATCAGGGCAATTTATCTCACCGTCGTTTGCGTTTATTCTCGGCACACCAGACGGGGCGGTACGCCCCTCGATTTTTCATTTTTGCGCCAGGAGAGAGATGATGACTTTAGATGATGCAGTGGTTGCCCGTCATACCGTGAAGGCTTTTGAACCCGGGAAAACGCTACCCCAGGATCTGATTGATACCCTGCTGAACGTGCTGCATAACAGCCCTTCCTCGGTGAACTCCCAGCCGTGGCATTTTGTGGTTGCCTCCACCGTAGAAGGCCGCGCCGCCATCGCGAAATCCACCGCCGGCGCCTTTATTTATAACGAACCTAAAGTGCTGAATGCGTCCCATGTGATTGCGCTCTGCATGCGTACCGACATCACTGAGGAGCATCTGCAAAACGTGCTCGCTCAGGAGAGTGAGGATGGCCGTTTCGTGGCGGACGGTGCGCAGGCCGGTCAGGACAAGAGCCGTCGCTCCTATGTGGATATGCACCGCTATGAATCACGTGATGTGCCGCAGTGGATGGAAAAGCAGGTTTATCTGGCCCTTGGGGGCCTGCTGCTGGGTGCCGCCATGCTGGGTATTGACGCCACACCGATGGAGGGGTTTGATCAGCGCGAGCTTGACCTGTCTCTTGGCCTGCGTGAAAAAGGGCTGACCAGCGTAGTGCTGGTATCCCTGGGATATCGCAGCGAGAAAGATTTCAACGCAGCACTGCCAAAGTCCCGCCTGCCGCGTGAAGCGGTGTTTACCTTTATTTAAAGACTGTTTGTCGGGGGGCATTCTGCCCAGCAAAACAAAAGCCTCCTGATGGAGGCTTTTTTCAGGGTTAGCGCTCAGGAATAATCAGATCCCCGCGCACCACGCAGGCACCCAGCACGCTTTTGGTTTTTTCATTCAGCCATGCCACGATGCGCGCTGCCATAGCATCCATGGAGTACTCAATCGCCGGAATTTTCGGAATACCCGGCAGATGCAGCGAACCAGCCAGACTAAAGACCATGATGTCGCCCGGAACCGATTTATTAAATGCCTGCAACTGCGGGATCACGCGCTGGGCCTCTTGTTCATCGGCCACCAGCAACGCATTGAAATTCAATGTTGTCGCGTTATTGAGCAGCACCTGGAGCGCCACCGATGACGAGGTGTCATCCATAAACACGAGGTTTCGGTTAAACGGCAGGAAATTGTTTTCCAGCGCGTGCTTATAACCGAGCAGCACCTGGTCGGCAGAACCACGGGCATCGGGGTGGATCAGCGCGATTTGCCGACGTCCCTGACTAATCAGGAAATTACAGGCCGTCTCGGCGGCGAAGGCGTGATCAAACTGGATACTGTTTGGCGTGTCAGCTTCGGCACAATCCACCAGAATGACGTTTTCCTCGTTAATATCGAGCGGGAAACGCGCACCAATGATCAGGATGTCATCGCACAAACCGCAGGTGAGCTCGTCCAGGGCATTCATCACGCCCGCTTTGGTATTTGCAAAGCGCAGCAGCAGGTGTTTTTGGCTCTGACTGAGGTGTTTTTCCAGCGCGTAGAGATAGCCGGTTGTCTGGTTAATGTTTTCCTGAGCGCAAATAACGCCGATGCAGCCTGTTGACTGGCTGAGTAAGGACTGGGCAATCACATTGGGCCGGTAATTCAACTCATCAACCGCTTTCAGTACGGCGAGGCGACTGGCTTCCTTAACCCCGCGCGAACCACTCAACACCCGTGAGACTGTGGCTTTCGACACCCCAGCTAAACGTGATACATCGTTGATTGTAGACATCTTTCTCCCCTGGCAGGCGACATGCTCGCGCCTGCAAAAACCAAGTACCACAACGGCTCATAATATAACCATTCGCAGTATATCCTTTTCTTTTTTTCATGGAAACCGATTTTCCGTTTTGCCGCTTTGCTATCAAAAAGCCGCCCAATTCCGTGAGCTGAATCCAGAAAAAAGAGCTTATATGATCGAGACTTTGATGACTATCACACTTCCTTTGCGATCAAATGGAAACCGGTTTCCATATGTTATCCAATCATCTCCGCAATAACTTTTTACATTCGAGGATGGTCAACGATGTTCAGGATTATGTTGTGTTGCTCCGCAGGGATGTCCACCAGCCTGCTGGTGAGAAAAATGTTGGATGAGGCGAAGGAGCGGAATTTACCGGTCGAGATCGACGCCTTTGGCGTTGCCGAGTTTGATATGCAATTCCCGCGATACCAGGTTGTGCTTCTCGGACCGCAAGTGAAATATATGTTAAACACGCTGTCAGAAAAGGCCGCTGCCGCCGGCATCCCCGTGCAGCCCATCAATCCGATGGACTACGGAATGCAGCGTGGCGATAAAGTTCTGGACTATGCCCTGTCGCTTATTGAAGCGGCGCACTAAAAGGTGAACCCATGAGTTCGTTATATCAGTCTATGATTGGCGTTATTGAGCAGTCCATTACTCCGCTGGCGGGCAAGCTGGGACAGCAGAAATACGTTATCGCCATTCGCGACGGCTTCACGGCCGCGCTGCCGTTCATGATCATCGGCTCGTTTATGCTGGTCTTTATTTTCCCGCCGTTCTCGCCGGATACCACCAATGGTTTTGCCCGTGCCTGGCTGGATTTTTCCACGCAGTACCGTGAACAACTGATGTTGCCGTTTAACCTCAGCATGGGCGTGATGACATTCTTTATCTCGGTGGGGATTGGCGCCAGTCTGGGTCGTCAGTTCAGTCTGGATCCGGTGATGACCGGTTTGCTGGCGTTTATGGCATTTCTGCTGGTGGCTGCGCCCTATCATGAAGGGCAGATTTCAACGCAATATCTCTCCGGTCAGGGCATCTTTACTGCACTACTGACGGCAATTTACTCCGCTCGCGTTTACGCCTGGCTCAAGCAGCACAACATCACCATCAAGCTGCCAAAAGAGGTGCCAACCGGCGTTGCCCGCTCGTTTGAAATTCTTATCCCGGTGCTGGTGATTATCGGTACGCTGCACCCGCTGAACCTGTTCATTGAAGCCCAGACCGGCATGATCCTGCCGCAGGCAATTATGCACCTGCTGGAACCTCTGGTTTCTGCCTCTGACTCCCTGCCAGCGATCCTGCTCTCAGTGCTGTTGTGTCAGATTTTCTGGTTTGCTGGTATCCACGGCTCGCTGATTGTCACCGGCATCATGAACCCTTTCTGGATGGCGAACCTCTCTGCTAACCAGGCGGCCCTGGCCGCAGGTGCGGCACTCCCGCACGTCTATCTGCAGGGTTTCTGGGATCACTACCTGCTGATTGGCGGCGTAGGCTCCACGCTGCCACTGGCCTTCCTGCTGCTGCGCAGTCGCGTGCTGCACCTGCGTACTATCGGCAAGATGGGCGTAGTACCAAGCTTCTTTAACATCAACGAACCGATTCTGTTCGGCGCGCCGATCATCATGAACCCGATGCTGTTCCTGCCGTTCGTCTGCGTCCCGCTGGTGAATGCCGTTCTTGCCTACGGTGCGACCCGTATGGGCTGGCTGGCGCAGGTGGTTTCGCTGACGCCGTGGACGACACCTGCACCTATCGGCGCTTCCTGGGCGGCCAACTGGGCGTTGAGTCCGGTCGTCATGTGCCTGATTTGTATGGTGATGTCTGCCCTGATGTACCTGCCGTTCCTGCGTGCTTATGAGCGCACGCTGATGAAAACGGAAGAACAAAAAGCGCAGACCAGCGCACCGATGGCGGAAACCGTCGGCAGTAACTGAACAAGGAGAGAAGCATGAAATACGCATTTCCTGAACACTTCTGGTGGGGCAGCGCCTGTTCTGCACTCCAGACGGAAGGGGAAAGTTCGCAGGGCGGGAAAAGCGCGACAACCTGGGACGCCTGGTATGCCAGCCAGCCCTGGCGCTTCCACGGTCAGATTGGGCCGCAGGAGACCTCGACCTTCTGCCAGCACTGGCGTCAGGATATCGCTTTGTTAAAACAGCTCAACCACAACAGCTTTCGTACCTCGTTGAGCTGGGCGCGGCTGATTCCCGATGGCACGGGTGAGGTAAACCCACAGGCGGTGGCCTTTTATAACGACGTCATCAATGAGCTGCTGGCGCAGGGGATCACGCCATTTATTACCCTGTTCCACTTCGATATGCCGATGGTAATGCAGGAGAAAGGAGGCTGGGAGAGCCGTGAAGTGGTAGATGCCTTCAGCCGTTACGCGCAGATTTGCTTTGAGCTTTTCGGTGATCGGGTTAATCACTGGTTCACCTTTAACGAGCCGATTGTGCCGGTGGAAGGCGGCTATCTGTATGATTTCCATTACCCGAACGTGGTGGACTTCAAACGGGCTGCTACCGTCGCGTACAACACCGTTCTGGCACATGCCAGCGCTGTTCGGGCATTTCGCGCCGGCCACCACGGCGGTGAAATTGGCATCGTACTGAACCTGACGCCCTCCTATCCGCGCTCGCAGCATCCGGCAGATGTGAAGGCCTCGCACTATGCCGATCTGCTGTTTAACCGCAGCTTTCTCGACCCGGTTTTGCGTGGCGAGTATCCCGCGGATCTGGTGGCGCTGCTCAAAGCATACGACCAGCTTCCCGCCTGTCGGCCAGAAGATGTGGCGCTGATTGCGGAAGGGAAAATCGATCTGTTAGGCATTAACTACTATCAGCCGCGCCGCGTGAAGTGCCGGGAAAATGCGGTTAATCCGGACTCCCCGTTTATGCCCGAATGGCTGTTTGATTATTACGAAATGCCGGGGCGCAAAATGAACCCGTATCGTGGCTGGGAAATATACGAACCCGGTATTTACGATATTCTGGTTAACCTTCGTGATAATTATGGCAACCCGCGCTGCTTTATTTCTGAAAATGGCATGGGCGTCGAAAACGAACAACGCTTTATTGAAAATGGTCAAATAAACGATCAATACCGTATTGCGTTTATTTCCGATCATCTCAAATGGCTACATAAAGGGATCAGTGAGGGATGTAATTGCCTTGGTTACCATATGTGGACATTTATTGATAACTGGTCCTGGTGTAATGCATATAAAAACCGCTACGGTTTTGTGCAATTAGATCTGAAAACCCAACAACGTACCATTAAGAAAAGCGGCGAATGGTTTACTGCCACCGCAGGCAATAATGGTTTTGATGAAGAGTAAATGAAAATGGTCGCATTAGAAGAAGCGGTAATGGAAATTATCGTTAACGCCGGTCAGTCACGCAGCCTGTGCTTTGAAGCCCTGCGTGAGGCCCGTCTGGGTAACTTTACCGAAGCGAATAACTTGCTACGTGAAGCCGACGGTTATTCACGCCAGGCGCATCAGATGCAAACCAAATTGATTGAACAGGATGCCGGGGAAGGCCGGCAGCCTATGACATTAATTATGGTACATGCGCAGGATCATTTAATGACGTCATTACTGGCGCGCGAATTATCGGAGGAGATTATTCATCTTTATCAGCGTTAAGCGTGGAGAAGTGATTACGGTAAATTAGTTTAATCTGTACCCAAATTAAAAATAACAAAATCAGCTTGTTTTGATAAAGGCATGTTGTTCTGTCTCATCAGGACGGGATGGTTATTGTCTGAAAATAACAAACTATACTGAGATAATCATGAAATTAAATAAAACACTTCCAGTGGCGCTGGCGGTTGCGGCTGCACTTTGCTCTGGTTCGGTGATAGCACAAGAATTTACTCAGGAACAAATTGACGCCATCGTCGCGAAAGCGGTGGATAAGGCCCTGGCGGAACGGCAGGCCAAAATGGACGCCGCAATTAACAAAAAAGCGGATGTCATAACGGAACCAGAAACAACGGCACAAACGCCGGATCTGGCCATTCCCTACGGCGTGAAATTCAGCGGCTATGCCCGCTATGGCGCGCATTATCAGACCGGCGATCAGAAATACGTGGGGGTCGACGGCTCTTATAACGGCTCCTCCGCCATTGGTCGTCTGGGCAACGAAGGCAACGGCGGCGAATTCCAGCTGTCCAAAGCCTTCAGGAGTTCGCACGGTGCCATCTGGGACGTCAACGTCATGTTTGACCACTGGGGCGATGAAGTGAACCTGAAAAAAGCCTATGCGGGCGTCACCAACCTGCTGGAATCCAACCCTAATGCCTATTTCTGGGCAGGTCGTGACTTCCACCAGCGTCCGCAGCAGGGCATCAACGACTACTTCTGGATGAACCACGACGGCCAGGGCGCCGGGGTAAAAAACTTCGACATCGGCGGTGTTCAGTTTGACGTCGCTACCGTCGCCTCCGTCGAGTCCTGTAATCCTGAAATGATCGATGAAGGGGATAACCCGTCACGTATCTCCTGTACCGGTGGCTCCGGCACGGGCGATAAAGGTAACTATGCCGTTACCTCAAAAGTGCATGGTATGAAGGTTGGTCCACTGGATCTGGAAATCTACGCCAACTATGGCTTCGACTCCAAAGCTATCGATCGCGATGAGCGTCTCAGAGCCTGGCAGGGCGGCGTGGTCCTGAGCCACACTAACGACAGCGGCGTGAACAAGGTGATTGCCCGTTATTCTGATAACTCAGATAACAGCGTTTACAACAAAACCGACGATTTAACCGCTATTTACGCCAGCTTTGAGGGGTTGCATAAGTTCAGTCGTCAGATGCAGGTGGAGTATCTGCTCGCCTTCCACGACTACGACAACAGCGCGATTAAGACCGACAACCGTAAGAACTATAACGCCATCGTGCGCCCGATGTACTGGTGGAACGATGTTCACTCCACCTGGCTCGAACTGGGCTGGCAGAAAGTCTCTTATGACAATGGCGGCGATAACAATGGCTGGAAAGCGACCCTGTCGCAGAATATCTCTATCGATATGGGGCCGGAATTCCGTCCGATGCTGCGCTTCTACGTAACCGGTGGTGAGGTAGACAATAAGCGCACCGCGCGCGTGAACGGAACAGACGACACCACGCTGGATTCGCTCAACATCGGCGCAATGTGGGAAGCCTGGTTCTGATTGCCTGGCTTCTTTCAGCAGCGCCAGCATTGTGTCATGAAATAAATCTGTGACAGCGATGACTGGGTCCGGCTGAAAATCGACGACGCGTATCCGTAAGGCCGGGGCGCCGCGCAGGGATGCGCGGCGAGGGCGGCTTTACAGGGACGTTTCCTCCGCCCGTCCCCGATAAGCCTGGAGGATTAAGCGTTGTGGACCGCGCAGCGGCGATTTTCGTGGCCGGGAGCCCGGGTCGCCAGGGTGGTGGCGGTGAACCACCCTGGCACGTTCACGGGTTCTGGTGTGACAGAGAAGCAAAGAACATAAGGTGAACGGAATGACCATCATAGCCGCATATTCCCCTCACCCTGACCCTCTCCCCAAAGGGGCGAGGGAATTGTCCCTGCTCGCATTGTAAGCCAGCACAGATGCAACCCCGATCACAATCTGCTTATGCTATGATGCGCGGCTTAATAATAAGCAATCAGCATGGCAGGACTGAAAATGGGTTCCACAAAAAAAGGGATGCTTTACGTACTGGTAGCCGCCGTTTTATGGGGTAGTTCAGGCGTATGTGCGCAGTACATCATGGAGAGAAGTCATATTGATGCCCCCTGGCTGACGATGGTACGTCTGCTCTCTGGCGGCATGGTGCTGCTTATCCTTTCGTTCTTTAACGGCGATAAAATCTTCTCGATTGTTAAAAACCGCAAAGACACCCTGAGCCTGCTCTTTTTCTCGCTGTTTGGCGCGCTGATCGTACAGCTGACCTTCCTGGTCACTATCGAAAAATCTAACGCCGCCACCGCGACCGTGCTGCAATTTCTTTCCCCGACTATCATCGTGATGTGGTTTGCGCTGGTGCGTAAAACCCGGCCCAGCCTGCTGGTTACGGCGGCCATTGGCACCTCGCTGCTGGGTACGTTTTTACTGGTCACGCATGGTAATCCGACTACGCTTGCCGTCTCCACGCAGGCCCTTATCTGGGGTATTGCTTCGGCTTTTTCAGCCGCACTTTATACTACCTACCCCTCAGCGCTGATTGCCCGCTACGGTACGCTGCCGATTGTGGGTTGGAGTATGTTTCTGGCGGGGATGATGATGACGCCGTTCTATGCCGGACGTGGCAATGACTTTGTCATTGATGGCAATCTGGTGATGGCCTTCTTCTACCTGGTGATGATCGGCACTGCCCTGACCTTTAGCCTGTATCTGAAGGGGGCGCAGATGATAGGCGGCTCACGCGCCAGCATTCTGAGCTGTGCCGAACCGCTCAGTAGCGCCCTGCTGTCGGTGGTCCTGCTGGGTATCGCGTTCACCCTGCCGGACTGGCTGGGCACCTTGCTGATTGTTTCGTCCGTGCTGCTGATTTCACTCGATTCGAGAAAGCGCGTTCAGGTTTCTGCCTGAGTTAATCAGAGCGGCATTTTCCCCTCCCCCTGGCCCTCTCCCCAAAGGGGCGAGGGGACTTTCCGTACTCGTATTATTTTTTGGGGTTTCCTCAGCTCTCAGGGTGAGGGCGTCGTCCGTGCTCGCAGCAGAATCTCACTTCACCTTCACTTTGCTCGCCACCAGTAGCGCAGTGAGCAGCATCAGCGAACCTGCCAGCACCAGCGGTGACAGTAACCCCAGGTTATCCAGCGCATACCCACCCACAGCGGCACCACAGGTATTGGCCAGCTGAATCACCGCCACCTGAATTGACCCGGCTTTTTCAGCCTGGTCTGCGAGCGAGCGGGTGATCCACGTCGACCAGCCAACCGGAATCAGCGCAAACGCCAGCCCCCAGACAATGGCTATGCCGGATGCGACAACCTTATCGCTCCCCCACAGAATCAGCACCAGGGCGCTTATCGCCAGAACCAGAGGGGCGCAGGCCAGCGCCAGCTTCACCGAGCGCTTCAGTATATGTGACGAAAACGAGGTGCCCACAAAACTGGCGATACCAAAGCTAAGCAGCACCAGCGTCAGGCCGTCGACGTCGAAGCCAGCCATGTTCATATAAACCGGGCGAATATAGGTAAAGAAGGAGAACTGCCCGGCGAAGGCCATAAAGATGGCGATCATGCCGGCAAACACCCCAGGGCGTTTAAGCAGGCCGAACATATTCTGATGATGTTCCGTCTGCCCCGGCATCGACGGCAACGCCTTCCATACCCAGGCAATGCACAACACCCCCATCAGGGCAGCGCCATTGAACACATGACGCCAGCCGATAATGCCGCCAAGAAAGCTGCCGAGCGGCGCGGCAATCACCAGCGCTATCGATACGGCGCCAAAAATCACCGACAACGCTTTCGGGATGGTGCGCGCAGGCACCAGCCTTAACGTCAGCGAGGCGGACATCGCCCAGAAGCCCCCCAGAGCCAGCCCCAGCAGAGCACGTCCTGTCAGCATCAATGAAAAGTTACTGGCGAACGAGACCAGCAGGCAGGAGAGGGTCAGCAGAATGGAAAAGGCAATCACCACGTAGCGCCTGTCTGTTTTGCCAATAATGTTGGTGATAAACAGACTGGCAAACATAGCGACAAACGCCGTAACGCTTACCGACTGTCCGGCCACCCCTTCAGAAACCCCCAAATCCTGGGCCATTGGCGTGAGCAGGCTGACCGGAAGAAACTCCACGGTAATCAGGCAGGCGACGCAAAACGCTACGGCAAAAACCGCCGACCAGTTGGGGCGGGTGACGCCATTGCTTATGGGCTGCGTAGCGGATGTCTCAATCATTTTTTTGTTACCTGCCGTGGTTTTTGCGTGAAAGTCGCGCAGTGTAACAAACAAAGATGTGATTCATTTAACAGTTTGGCAACTTTTTTGCCGCTTTGCGCAAAAGAGATCAGTGCAGCCAGTGAACCCCTTCTTCGGTGACAAACAGGGTGTTATAGCGCATCTGAAAAGCGTTGAGCTCTGATGTATCAGGATCAAGTTCACGCAGAAAACCCAGCGCAAGTCGGATTTGCGCATCCGTAATCGGGGCGGCCAGGCGGGCTTTTTGCAATAAACGATGCCAGTACTGAAGGTGGCGTTCGCTGCCATCGACGATAAATACCTCCCAGATGAAGAGTACCTGAGCGGCATTTTGCAGATGGGCTTCGTCCGGGCGCGCCAGGTAACGAATGAACTCGCTGCCTGGCGTTTTGCCCATCTGGTCGATCATGGTTTCTACCGGCACGGGCGTGATGGAAAGCCGTTCACTCAGGCGGCGGATTGCCCTGCGCGGCTCAGAGGTTAACACTCTGAATCCAATAATAAAAACAACAATCAGGGTCGCAAGCGTCAACCAAATCATGAAAACTCCTGTGAACTTTTACGGGACATCATAAAAGTAAATCAGGCAAAAAGGACAGCCTTAACCGCAGGTCAGGGATTTTATCGTTGAATGAAAATCGGGCAGAGGAGTGAGGTGAACGGGTGCGCTCATAAAAAGGCCCGGTCAGACCGGGCCAGGGAGGTGAAGTCGGTACTTTATTCGAAGAAGACCGCCAGTTTATTGAACATGCCCGGCGAAGACTGATTGCGTACCACCTGAACCACATCTTCCAGCTTTTCAATCTGACTGATCATCTGCTGTAAGCGCTGGTCGTCATTCACCAGCAGCCAGATTCGGCTCTGTTCACTCTCTTTAATCGGTAAACAGAGAATACCTTCGACGTTGAAAGCGCGACGGGCAAACAGGCCGCACACGTGGGTCATGACACCCGGATGGTTACGCACGGTGAGTTCAAGAATGACGTTGTCAGAATTTGTCTGTTGCATGGCTTATTCCCCCACCATTTCAGTATTTGCCGCACCCGGCGGCACCATCGGATACACTTTTTCATGCGCGTCGATGCGCACATGGATGAGCGCCGGGCCGGGGCGCGAAATGATAGCCTGCAACGCCGCATGCGGGTCGGCCTCGGCGTTCAGATCACAGCTGTGCAGGCCAAAACCGGCGGCAATCTGCATAAAGTTGATCATCCCCGGATAGGTCGCCGCAAAGACGCCCTGCTTATAGAACAGACTCTGCTGCTGATGCACCAGCCCCAGCGCTTCGTTGTTCATCAGGATGATTTTCACATCCAGATTGTTCTCGGCGGCGGTCGCCATCTCCTGAATGTTCATCATCAGGCTGCCGTCCCCGGAGAAGCAGATCACTTTACGGTCCGGGTTAGCCAGCGCCGCGCCAATAGCCGCGGGCAGACCAAAGCCCATGGTGCCCAGGCCGCCGGAGGTCAGCCACTGGCGTGGGCGGTTCAGCGGATAGGCCTGCGCGGTCCACATCTGGTGCTGACCGACGTCGGTAGAAATAATGGCGCTGTCGTCAACACAGGCGGCAACAGCGTTGATCAGCCCATAGTGGCTGAGCGGATCGCCCGCCTGCGGAATGGCAGACGGGAACTCCTGCTGCAACTGGCTGACGGTATTGCGCCAGTCGTCACGCGGCTGGGCTTCAATCTGCGGCAGTAACTGCGCAACCACTTCACCGACATCCCCCTGAATGGCGATATGCGGCTGTTTGATTTTGCCGAACTCGGCGCGGTCGATGTCCACGTGAATGATTTTGGCGTTAGGGCAGAACTGTTCGGTTTTGCCAATCGCCCGGTCATCAAAACGTGCGCCCATAACAATCAGCAAATCAGACTCTTGCAGAATAAAGTTGGTACTACGTGCGCCGTGCATCCCCAGCATCCCCAGCGACAGCGAGTGTGCTTTTGGCAGCACGCCCAGCGCCATTAAGGTCATGGTGGTCGGCAGATTCGCTTTTTCTGCAAGGGCCCGCACCGCTTCGGGTGAATTGATGACGCCCCCACCCAGGTAGAGCACCGGGCGTTTTGCCGCGTTGATCATCGCCGCCGCCTCTTGTACGCGCTGCGGTTCGAATTCCGGGGCGGGTGCTTTCTCGCCAGGTTCAGGCAGCTCGCTCAGTTCGATAGTGGCAGTCTGAACATCTTTAGGAATATCTATCCACACCGGGCCAGGACGGCCGGACTGTGCGATACGGAAAGCATCGCTTACCACCTGCGGCAGCTCGCTGATGTCGCGGACCAGGTAGTTGTGTTTTGTGATGGGGATAGAGATACCGTAAGTGTCGACTTCCTGGAATGCATCGGTGCCAATCATCGAGGCCGGCACCTGGCCTGTAATGCAAATCAGGGGGATGGAGTCCAGGCGCGCATCAGCAATGGCGGTTACCAGGTTGGTGGCACCCGGTCCGCTACAGGCGATACAGACGCCCGGTTTGCCCTGAGTACGGGCCATGCCCTGCGCGATAAACCCGGCGCCTTGCTCATGACGCGCCAGAACGTGGCGGATTTGCGTGCTCTGGCTTAACGCATCGTATAAAGGGAGAACCGTGCCGCCGGGAATGCCGGTGACCGTAGTGATCCCCTGACGTTCCAGTAAATGAACGATCAGCTGCGCGCCGGTAAAGCGTGTTGTAGAAGTTGTGCCCGAACTTGCCATGCTCCAGTCCTTTTCTTCTGGGCCGACTTTCCGGGCTGGTTAAAACAGAAAACCCCGCCCGGTTTGCGCCGGCGGGGTTTTGGAATCGTGTGTTGTTCCAGTCCCTACGGCGCGTTGCCGACGACCACCACCACACGCACGACGACCACCGCGGCGTTGTGCGCGGTTTTTAGTAGGTTCATCGTCATAGTGGAAGCGTTCATTTAGGAACTCGTGTCTGAATGATTAACAGGATTTATACAACCACAGGAAACCCTTTTGAACAACCGGTTTTTATGGCCCGCAAAGAAAGTGGGCTACCGGTCACATTTCATCTGTCAGTTCATGAAAACAAAAAACCCCGCCGGAGCGAGGTTTTTAGCCAGGTTTTCGCGGGTGGTAACCGCAAAGCACACTGTGTTACGTCAACAGTGAAACTATACGATTAATTCATCTTGTACGCAATTTCAGCGCGCAATTCAGGCAGTCTGAGTATGTGACAGGATAGAAATTTCGTCCAGAAATAACTGTAAATATATACAGTGATTATTTATACTGATATTGCTTTTCACAGTGTGAATAAGGGGCCGCGTTGATACCGGCGCATATCAAGTCCTGGCTGAAACGGGTGGTGCCGTCAGTGCCTTAACCCCTTGAGAGCACACTGTGTTACGCCAACAAAACGGCTGGTAACAGGCAGCGGAAAGGTACGTCAGCCGGTCGTGCTCCTTTTGCCAAAAGGAGAAGCGTATGAGCAACATGGATATGACTGTTCTTATCCTGAAACTCATTGTTGCGTTGTTGCAACTGCTTGATGCCGTCCTGAAGTTCCTGCAGTAATTCAGGTTCAAGTCGCACCGAAGGGGGGCAGGAAACTGCCCCCCTTTAATAACCTCCCCTGTCGGTGGTGTTACAGGAAAGCCTGGCGGTCAGAGACATTCGTGTTACATTTTTATGACGTTCAACGCGAATCTTTCCCTATGACCCTCACGGTTTTTTGCATCTTACTGTTCGCTGCACTGCTTCACGCCAGCTGGAATGCCATCGTTAAAGCGGGCAGTGATAAGCTCTACGCCGCCATCAGCGTGAGCGGCTCCGCCGCCGTAATAGCGCTCGTGATGCTCCCTTTCGCCCCCCAGCCGGCGTTCGCCAGCGTACCCTACCTGGCAGTGTCCTGCGTGTTACAGGTGGTGTACACAGTACTCGTCGCCCGGACTTATCAGGTCTCTGACATGAGCCAGACCTATCCGCTCATGCGCGGTACAGCACCGCTGCTGGTGGCGATGGTGAGTGTGATTTTTCTCGGCGACTCCCTTTCGCTTCAGGCCTGGTCGGGCATTGCGGTCATCTGCCTCTCAATTCTCGGTATGGCCTGCAACGGTCGTCATCGATCGCGGCAGGGCATCTGGCTGGCACTGCTCAATGCCTGCTTTATTGCCGGGTATACGCTGGTCGACGGCACCGGGTTCCGCCTCTCGGGTACTGCGCTGGGCTATACCCTCTGGACGTTTTTCCTGAACGGATTTTGTCTGCTGCTCTGGGCAATGACAACGCGCCGCCAGGCGGTATCACGCTACCTGTTGACGCACTGGAAGATGGGCGTGCCGGGGGGTATTGGTACAATGGGCTCCTACGGGCTGGCATTGTGGGCAATGACTCAGGCTCCGCTGGCGGTGGTGGCTGCGCTGCGCGAAACCTCAATCCTGTTTGGGGCATTCATTGCCTTCGTGCTGCTTAAAGAGAAGGTCTCCGCCCTGCGAATAGTTGCAGCCTGCGGCATTGCGCTGGGTGCGATACTGCTGCGTCTGTCCTGATAGCAGACTGGCAATAAATCTTGCCGAAAATCGTTTACAAAACCTGCCTGTTTCGTATGCCGCTTTATTGCCGCCCGTCTTGTCTTGTCACATTACCGTGGTAGATTCCTCTCGAATTTCACGGTTATGGCAGCAGTCTCTCCTTTAACATCTACTTTTTACCATGTAATCGACGAATGAAAAGAGAACGTAATGTCAGTTTGCTTCTGATGCTGGTACTGCTGGTGGCAGTCGGGCAGATGACGCAAACCATTTATATCCCGGCCATTGCTGGCATGGCGCAGGATCTGAACGTGCGTGAAGGCGCGATGCAAAGCGTAATGGCCGCCTATCTGCTCACCTACGGCGTGTCACAACTGTTTTATGGCCCGCTGGCCGATCGCGCGGGACGCCGTCCGGCCATTCTGTTTGGCATGAGCATTTTTATGCTGGCTACGCTCGTGGCCCTCTTCACCCAAAGCCTGACGGTGCTCATCATCGCCAGCGCCTTTCAGGGAATGGGCACCGGCGTGGGTGGTGTCATGGCACGTACACTGCCACGCGACCTCTATTCCGGCACTGAGCTACGCCACGCCAACAGCCTGTTAAATATGGGGATTCTGGTCAGTCCGCTGCTGGCTCCGCTGATCGGCGGCCTGCTGACTACGGTGTGGAACTGGCGTGCCTGTTACCTCTTTTTACTCCTTCTCTGCGCGGGTATTACCTGGAGCATGGCGCGCTGGATGCCGGAAACCCGCCCTACTGGCACCCTGAACATGAGCATCATAGCGCGCTATAAAACCTTGCTCGGCAACGGCATGTTCAGCGGTTATCTGCTGATGCTGATTGGTGGCCTGGCAGGTATTGCAGTGTTTGAAGCCTGCTCCGGGGTGTTGATGGGCTCGGTGCTGGGGCTGTCCAGTATGGCTGTCAGTGTGTTGTTTATTCTGCCCATTCCCGCTGCCTTTTTTGGCGCCTGGTTTGCTGGTCGGCAAAACAAGCGCTTCTCAACGCTGATGTGGCAGGCCGTCGGCAGTTGCCTGCTGGCAGGCGTGATGATGTGGATACCCGGCTGGCTGGGGATAATGAACCTCTGGACATTATTGCTGCCCGCCGCACTCTTTTTCTTTGGCGCGGGCATGCTTTTCCCCCTTGCTACCAGCGGCGCAATGGAGCCTTTCCCGTTCCTCGCAGGCACCGCTGGTGCGCTGGTCGGCGGGCTGCAAAATATGGGCTCCGGCGGGCTGGCATGGCTCTCGGCAAAATTGCCGCAGACCAGCCAGTTTAGTCTCGGGATGCTGATGACGCTCGCGGGGCTGCTGATTCTGCTGAGCTGGCTGCCGCTGGCGATGCGCCAGGGGCAGCATGAGCAGACAGTTTAGTGTTGCGATGGCCCGGCTTAACGTCGGGCGCTTCACACGTCGGGGCGATCATCAGCTTTAATAACGGCTCCGTAGTAGGGCGCCAGTCCCCCTCTTCACCGTCATAAAACTGGGTATCAGCGTTGATTGCATAGGGAATATGCGCTCTGTTGAGTTCACAGGCCATAAAGGTTGCGAAGGCGATTTGCGATTCAGCGGGGGCATTTTTAATGGTCTCACCCACCGACCAGCCGCCCACCCAGCTGGCATGCCCCGTTTTTTGCTGCCAGCGAACCGCGGTATTAATACGCTGGCGGATAGCCGCTTTCTCTGCCGCTGTGCCCGAGGTCCACGGGTATTTTCCGTTATTCTTCTGCGGCCCCCAGGGAAAAATATGCCATTCAGCCAACAGATAGTTCTGGCTGTGCGGCGGCAGTTTCAGGGTATTAAGCTCCTCCGGTGCGGCACGCAGGCGTGGGGCAATAAAAATCATCCGCTGCGGGTTTATCTCATGCACGGTTCTGATGATGTTTTCATACGCCCGGCCGAGGACCGCCTGATCACGGTTAAGTTTATCCGCCGGGTCATAAATCAGGTCAAACCCCAACTGTGGATGTTCGTTACCAAACCAGGTAGCAACCGTCTTCCACCATGCCACCAGCTGGGCTTCGTTTTTTACACTGGGGTCCGCTTTGAAAGCGTCCGCCTGATAGGAAATGATGGGGATCAGGCCATTTTGCTCACAGGCTTCAACCAGCTTACGTAAATGGATTAATCGTGCTTCGGTCAGGGTATCCGCGACGCGAATGCGGACATGACGGATCCCTTCTGCATAGAAGTCACGGGCCACCAGCGGGTCGAACTCCCGAATGCCGCGATCGGTCCGCGCCCAGTCCACATCCAGGCCCACCCCCAACTCACGGGCATAACGCGCCGCCGCAGGCAGCGTATCGGCAGCAAACGCAGAAAGCCCGGACAGGAGCAGAGCAACAGTTAACAGAGGTTTAAACACGATTGACCTTGCCAAAATCAGTGGTGATGAGATGTATTTAACATGCTTTTAAGCCAGAGGTGCAGCATGAAAGCGTAAAAATTCACTGCCCGATGGTCATCGGTGAGGATATCAGTCACCCCCTGTTGTTAACAGTGGCATTCCGGGTAAAAATCGCCGAAGGTAGGGTTTTCACTTTCGCCTGGCAGACACCATGAATCACGACGATATTGAACGCCTCATCGCCCGTTTCCCGCTGGTTTCCTCTTTGCAACGATTACAGGAAATCCTCTGGTTTAATCCTGGCACCACCTCTCTTGCACAGGGCCTGCCTTACGTAGGGCTGACGGAGCAGGACGTTAACGCGGCCCACGCCAGACTGGACCGTTTCGCCCCTTATCTGGCGAAGGCGTTCCCGGAAACGGCGGCCACCGGTGGGATTATTGAATCCGAGGTAATCGCCATTCCACGAATGCAGAAGCGGCTGGAAAAGGAGTACGGGAAACCTGTCAGCGGGGAGATGCTGCTGAAAAAAGACAGCCACCTGCCCATTTCCGGCTCGATTAAAGCGCGTGGTGGCATTTATGAGGTACTGGCTCACGCAGAAAAGCTGGCGCTTGAAGCAGGACTGCTCAGCACAGAAGCGGACTACAGCGTGCTGCTCTCTCCTGAATTCAAACGGTTCTTTAGTCAGTACAGCATTGCCGTTGGTTCAACCGGCAACCTGGGGCTGTCGATTGGCATCATGAGCGCCTGTATTGGCTTTAAGGTGACGGTGCACATGTCCGCTGACGCCCGCGCATGGAAAAAGGCCAAACTACGCAGCCACGGCGTGACGGTGGTGGAGTACGAAGAGGATTACGGCGTAGCGGTTGAGCAGGGACGTAAAGCGGCGGAGTCCGACCCCAACTGCTTTTTCATTGATGATGAGAATTCCCGCACCCTGTTTCTCGGTTATGCCGTTGCCGGGCAGCGTCTGAAAGCGCAATTTGAACAGCAGGGCCGCATGGTGGATGCGTCTCATCCGCTGTTTGTTTACCTGCCGTGCGGGGTCGGTGGTGGCCCCGGCGGCGTCGCCTTTGGCCTGAAACTGGCCTTTGGCGACCATGTACATTGCTTCTTCGCCGAACCGACTCATTCGCCCTGTATGCTGCTCGGGATTTACACCGGTCTGCACGATAACATCGCTGTTCAGGATATTGGTATTGATAACCTTACCGCAGCGGACGGCCTCGCGGTTGGTCGGGCATCGGGCTTTGTTGGCCGTGCAATGGAGCGGCTGCTGGACGGCATTTATACGCTCGATGATCAGACGATGTACAATCTGCTCGCGTTACTGGCGCAGGAAGAGGGAATTCTGCTTGAGCCGTCGGCGCTTGCCGGAATGCCGGGGCCGCTGCATGTAAGTGCCAGCGATGAATATCATCAATTGCAAGGCTTAACGACAGAACAGATGGCGAAGGCCACACACCTGGTCTGGGCGACCGGTGGCGGCATGGTGCCGCAGGCAGAGATGGCGCAGTACCTGGCCAAAGGTGAGGGATAACGGTTTTGCCGCACTTGCTCTTCCTGGTGCTACTATCAGAACAGAAACAAACAGCGACATGGAGTTTTGCGTAATGGTCATACAGAATAAGTTTGGTTCACTTGGCCTGTTTTTGGGTGTCATTGCATTATTGATGGGCCTTATCCACTCTTCGATGGGTCCTTTTTCCAGCCCCGTCCCCACCGTAGAAAAAGTCATTGCTGAAAAAATCACAGCCGTGAAAAAAGGGATTGTTGCCGGGTTAAAAGGCGAAGAGCCGCAGACCTACACCGTCGTGAATAAGCCTGCGGATATTGACAAGATAGTAGATAATACGGGTCTCGTTATGGCCGTTATGGCGCTGCTTTGCGCGTTTATTGCAGGCATTCGCAAAGAGAATCGCTGGGGGATCTATGGCGCCCTCTGTTTCGGCGGCGGCACCCTTGCGTTTCATGCCCTGTTGTTCGGCATCGGTGTGGTTTTTACGATTCTCCTCATCCTCGCCATCATCGCCTTTTTCACAGGAACTTCTCCCTTCTGATGTAGCTAACCCATTCCCCAGAACAGTACCGCCAGCAGTTGCGGCGTGATAATGCGCAGAAACATGACCAGCGGGTAGACGGTAGCGTAGGAGAGTGCGGCAGCGCCGCTGGTGGCATGTAAGCCGTTCGCGAATGCCAGAGCTGGCGGATCGGTCATCGATCCGGCCAGCATGCCGCACAGCGTGAGATAGTTCATTTTACCCAGCAGGCGCGCCAGTATACCGACGGTTAATAGCGGGATGGCGGTGATAAAGATGCCATAGCACATCCAGTTCACGCCGTCGCCGTGAGTGAGCGTGGCGATAAAACCACCGCCTGACTTCAGCCCCACGACCGCCAGAAAGAGCACAATACCGAGCTCCCGTAGCGCGAGGTTTGCGCTCGGCGGCATAAACCAGTAAAGCTTGCCGATGCTGCCAATACGCCCAAGGATCAGCGCCATGATAAGCGGCCCCCCCGCCAGGCCGAGCTTCAGCGCCACCGGGAACCCCGGGACAAAGAGCGGAATCGACCCCAGCAAAACGCCAAGGCCAATGCCGATAAATACGGGTAGCATTTGTACCTGCTGAAGCTTGTGCTGCGCGTTGCCGAGCTCGGACGCAACCGCGTCGATGGCCGCCTGCCGTCCCACCAGATTGAGAATATCGCCAAACTGCAGACTGGCGTCACTGCTCGCCACCAGCTCTACCCCGGCGCGGTTAAGGCGGGAGATCACCACATCGTAACGCTCTTTAACGTGCAGATCGCGAATGCGTTTGCCGAGCACCTTTTCATTAGTGACCACAATGCGTTCGACGCGCAAATCCGTACCGCGTGTTGAAAGTGAGGTTTCCACTTCCTGGCCCATCACCAGCTGCGCGCTGTGCAGGTCTTTCGGTAATCCCACCAGATGCAACAAGTCACCTAACTGAATGAGCGTGCCGGGAGAAGGCACCATCAGCGTTTCATTCCGTTTCAGGCGCGAACAGATAATCTTGTCGCTGTTGAGCATGGGCACGTCCTGAATCGCCATGTTATTCAGATTCGGGTTTTCGACGCGAATGTTGATGGTTTTGATCAGGGCGTTACCGTTGCTGGTGCCAGCATCGTGCTGTTCGGCTTCGCGCTCTACGTTGACCCGAAAGCCCACGCGCAATAGCCACATGGTGAGTAAAATCCCACAAATACCAAAGGGGTAGGCCATCGCGTAGCTCATCCCCATCTGATCGAGGATAGTGGTCGGCGTCCCGAGGTCGTGAAGGATTTGCTGCCCGGCACCCAGCGCCGGCGTATTGGTCACGGCACCGGAGAAGATGCCGAGGATCACCGGTAGCGGGATGTTAAAGAGTTTATGCAGGATGGCGGTTACCAGCCCACCGAGGATAACAATCAGGATGGCGAACAGGTTCAGGCGCAGCCCCGAGACGCGCAGCGAAGCAAAAAAGCCCGGCCCCACCTGAATACCAATGGTGTAGACAAAGAGGATGAGGCCGAACTCCTGAATGAAGTGCAGCATCGGACTACTGAGCGTCACGCCCGCCTGGTCAACAAAGTGGCCGACGATAATCCCGCCAAACAGGACACCGCCTATCCCGAACCCCACGCCACGAATTTTGATATTGCCTATCCATAATCCCACTACCGCGACCAGAGCCAGTACGCTTACAGTTAACGCTATATCACTCATAAGAATTCCCTGTGAATAACATTGTAAACACAAGGGATTCTCTCAGAGCTGCCGCGGGATGTATGGGCTATGGCGCACAAAAAAGCCCCGCGAGGCGGGGCTTAAGAGGATAAGTTCTGCTATGACTAGCTATTTAACGCAGGACGCTCACTGATGGCGATACGCTGCGGGGCAATGGCTTCCGGTACGTTACGGGTCAGGTCGATATGTAGCAAGCCGTTGTTAAAGGTCGCCCCGGAAACTTCCATATGTTCGGCCAACGTAAAGCTCAGGGTGAAAGGCTGAATCACCAGCCCCTGATGCAACCATTTTGGCTCGTTCGCCGGTTTTTCGGGCGTCCCTTTAATCACCAGACGCGTACCTTCAAGCTGGATATCCAGATCCTGCTGGCTAAAGCCGGCCAGCGCCAGGGTAATGCGATAGTGATTATCATCGCCTTTTTCAATGTTGTAAGGCGGGAATGATTGTTGCTCAGCGGTGTTTTGCAGGGCGTTCGCCAGTTTGTCAAAGCCGATCCACTGACGCAGTAATGGGGATAAATCATAGTTACGCATAGTCTGTTTCTCCTTCTGAGAAGCGAGTAAGGTCCTGCAAGCCTTGCGGCTCGCATCTGCTCCCTGACGGCGAGCAAAGTAATTTACGAAGATTCTGTCGCTTAGTTGATTTCGATACGGCGCGGTTTGTTCGCTTCAGGAATAACCCGCTCAAGATCTACATACAGCAGGCCATTGACCAGGTTCGCGCCTTTTACATGGATGTTTTCGGCGAGCTGGAATTTGCGCTCAAAGTTGCGCTCGGCAATGCCCTGGTACAGATAAGTGCGCTCTTTCTGCTCGGCGGCATGTGCGCCTTTAACGATAAGCAGATTGTCCTGAGCAGTGATTTCCAGTTCGCTTTCTGCGAAACCGGCAACCGCAATCGCGATGCGATAGTTGTTTTCGTCAACCAGTTCAACGTTGTACGGGGGGTAGCCGCCGTTACTTTGGCTCTGATTATTTTCCAGCAGATTGAACAGACGGTCGAAACCAATAGCAGAACGATAAAGCGGGGAAAGGTCGAAGTTACGCATAAATAAAAGCTCCTGAAATCAGCGAGATAATCAATTGCCTTCCATAATGGACAGGCTGCTGTAGCGCAACACCCTTGCGGCGTGTCTCCGGCTACACTCTTAAAGTAGGGTTGAGGATCGATTTTTCAAGGGTCAAATTCTGACTTTTTTTTGCAGTTTCGCACGCTTTGCATAGACTGGAATCACAGCACAAAATGCCAAATTGCGATGGCCGCCACAGAGCGAGCCCCGAAGTCTGTTTTTCTCTGCAGGGTAGCTACAATGCCTGAAGCAGTCCTCATACTGCACATAACTATGATTAACTTATGATGAAAAAAATTCTGATAGTTTCAACGTTACTTAGCGGATTGGTGAGTGTCAGCGGATGCTCCAGTGTCATGTCGCACACCGGTGGTAAAGAGGGTGTTTACCCTGGAATGAAAGCAAGTTCGACGATGCTCTCAGATGATGACACCCATATCGGCATGAAATCCCTGGTGGTTCTGGATATGCCCTTCACGGCGGTAATGGATACCCTTCTGCTGCCGTGGGACATGTACCGCACCGACAGCTCCATAAAATCACGCGTTGAAAAAAGCGAGCATGACAGCCTGGCGACGAATAACGTCATTCCGCCAGCACCAATGCCCGCGCCCTGATTTACAGACCCGTTTCCGTTACCCAGAGTTGACGGAAACCCTCCACCTCTTCCATCCAGGCGATGCGTTTCCCGTCAGGCGAGAACACGACCGCGTCGGCGGAGGGGGGATTTGCGTGATCGGAAGTCAAAAAGGTGATTTCACCACTCTGGGCATCGCAGAGCGCAATACGGTTTTCAACAATAAAACCCAGCGCCTTACCTGTTGGATGCCAATTGAACGCGGACTGAATGCCAGTGGTTAATTGGGTCAGCTGTTGTGGCTCACCGCCCTCGGCGGATATCAGCCAGAGTTGCACAACGCCCGCGTCGTCTCGCATCAGAAAAGCAATGTGTGTCGCCTGCGGATTGCTGCGCACCCAGTGTCGCGGAACGTTAACCAGCCCAGGCCATGTGCGCCGATGGGTGAACGTCAGTCGCTGCTGAATAACGCCTTTCGGCGGCGCTGGCAGGGTGGTTGCCGTCCCCTCCAGTGGTGCATCGTCCGCCTGTTTCCAGCCGGACGCACTCTCAGGCAACGTCACAATAAACAGCTCCGGCACTTTCTCGCCTTTTTCTGACAGGGTATCGCCAATAAACGCAATCCTGCCGTTACCCACCCATCCCTCTTCGTAAGCCCGGTTAATCTCATCGCTGCCCGGCATGGGGTTAACGGTTGTACGACTGACCAGCACGCACCAGTGGCTGCCTGCATATTCACGCGGATGCATACCACCAGGCACCACCGGGCCATACGGCACCGCCACCCCCACATTGCGCAGGTCGCAGCGGGCATCCCATTCATGCATCACATGATCGTTATAGGTAAAGCTGACCTTTTCACCGTTGGGGCTAAACACATGCACATGGCTGCCGCCGCGCAATGCCCCTGGAGTATAGGGGGCGGTGATATCCATCGCATCCAGATTCGCGGTGTTGCCTTGGGTGGTAATGACGCCCCGGCGGTGGTGAAAGTCATAGTGCCAGTCGGCATCCGGGTTTTCCGGGCCGTGGATAAACACATATTTCTCGTCATGGGGATGAACGGTCACCACGCCGACATGCGCGCCTTCAGGTGCCTGATAGATAACCTCAAGCTCGCCAGTATGAATATTGACGCGCTCAATGGTTTTTCCGGTAAAGGAGGCGCCGGACGGACGCACATCAAACACCAGCCACTGGCTGTCCGGTGTCCAGGTATGAATGTTGGTAAGTTGATGATGACGGGGAGCTGTGGTGATCTGTTTCATGTGTTGGATAACCCTGATGCCATGTTTTGCATCAGGGTATCGCAAGGCAGAGGGATTAACCTACCCGTTTTACATCCCCGGCCAACAGGATAGAGGAGAGAGCCCCACCAGCTTGCGGTGGAAAATCCGCTTCCAGTCCGCTCGGGTTAACGGCTGGCGCGCCTCTTTTTTCACCGGCGCATCACCGTCAATCAGACCACCGCCTTCGCGGATGTACTCAAGTTCTGCCGGCGTCAAGCTTTTAGTCAGACGGGGGAGTTCAGTACAAACTTCTCAATGACGTAAGCCACGCCATCTTCCAGATTAGATTTGGTGACAAAGTCAGCCACCTCTTTGACAGACGGAATAGCGTTATCCATCGCAACACCCATGCCAGCGTATTCGATCATAGCGATGTCGTTTTCCTGGTCGCCAATGGTCATGACCTCTTCCGGCTTGATACCCAGCACATCGGCCAGTGATTTCACGCCGGTGCCTTTATTCACGCGCTTATCGAGTATTTCGAGGAAATAGGGCGCGCTTTTCAGCACGGTATATTTCTCTTTCACTTCCGCCGGAATACGGGCAATGGCTTTATCCAGAATCTCTGGTTCGTCAATCATCATCACTTTCAGGAACTGGGTGTTCGGGTCCATATTTTCCGGCTCGCAGAACACCAGCGGGATGGTCGCGACAAAGGATTCATGCACCGTGTAGAAGCTGATGTCGCGGTTAGCGGTGTAGAGCGTGTTGCGGTCAAGCGCATGAAAGTGAGAACCGACCTCGCGGGACAGTTTTTCCAGATACAGATAGTCGTCATAACTCAGCGCAGTTTGCGTCACCGTGCTACCGTCACTGGCATTTTGTACCAGCGCGCCGTTGTAGGTGATGCAATAATCCCCGTCACGCTCCATATGCAGCTGTTTGACGTAAGCATGCACACCGGCGTAAGGACGCCCGGTGGTCAGGACAACTTTGACGCCACGTTCACGTGCGGCCGCAATAGCATTTTTAACAGCAGGAGAGATGGTATGGTCCGGTAACAACAATGTTCCGTCCATATCAATTGCGATAAGTTTGATAGCCATGAGATCCCCGGAGTAAATGATTCCAGACTCATGCTAACGCGATTTAGCTCAAAAAACAGCAAAAGAGTCGGGGGAAAAGGGGCCGGGATCGTAGCGAAAGATTCCTCTTTTGCGGGCAAAAAAAAGCCCGGAGGCAGGATGCCACCAGGCTTTAATGCAGACGATGACCGATTAAATATCGATATTCGCCGCTTTCAGGGCGTTCTCTTCGATAAAGGCACGACGTGGTTCGACGGCATCGCCCATCAGGGTGGTAAACAGCTGGTCTGCCGCAATTGCATCTTTAACCGTGACGCGCAGCATACGGCGGCTGTCCGGATCCATAGTGGTTTCCCACAGCTGATCCGGGTTCATCTCACCCAGGCCTTTATAACGCTGAATCGAGAGGCCACGACGGGACTCTTTCACCAGCCAGTCCAGCGCCTGCTCGAAGCTGGCAACCGGTTGTTTGCGCTCGCCACGCTCAATGTACGCATCTTCCTCGATCAGACCACGCAGCTTCTCGCCCAGCGTACAGAGACGACGATACTCCGCACCGGTCACAAACTCATGATCCAGCGGGTAATCAGTGTCCACACCGTGGGTACGGACACGGATAATCGGCTCAAACTGCTGCTGTTCAGCGTTTTCACGGATGTCGAATTTCCACAGGCTACCGTGCTGCTCACTCTCATTAAGCTCAGTGACCAGCGCATTGACCCAGCGTGTTACGGTCTGTTCATTACCCAGATCGCTCTCACTCAGCGTCGGCTGGTAGACCAGCTCTTTCAGCAGGCTACGCGGGAAGCGACGTTCCATACGACCAATCATCTTCTGCGCGGCGTTGTATTCGGAAACCAGACGCTCCAGCGGCTCACCGGCGAGAGCCGGCGCACTGGCGTTGGCGTGCAGAGTCGCACCGTCCAGCGCAATGGAAATCTGGTACTGGTCCATCGCTTCATCATCTTTGATGTACTGCTCCTGCTTGCCTTTCTTCACTTTGTACAGCGGCGGCTGAGCAATATAAACATGGCCACGCTCAACGATTTCCGGCATCTGACGATAGAAGAAGGTCAGCAGCAGCGTACGGATGTGCGAACCATCGACGTCCGCATCGGTCATGATGATGATGCTGTGGTAACGCAGTTTGTCCGGGTTGTACTCATCGCGGCCGATGCCACAGCCTAAAGCGGTGATAAGCGTAGCGACTTCCTGCGAGGCGAGCATTTTGTCAAAGCGCGCCTTTTCAACGTTCAGGATTTTACCTTTCAGCGGCAGAATGGCCTGGTTTTTACGGTTACGCCCCTGTTTTGCAGAGCCGCCCGCAGAGTCCCCTTCCACCAGGTAGAGTTCAGAGTGTGCCGGGTCACGCTCCTGGCAATCCGCCAGTTTGCCCGGCAGGCCTGCCAGGTCCAGCGCGCCTTTACGGCGGGTCATTTCACGGGCGCGACGTGCCGCTTCACGGGCGCGCGCTGCGTCGATAATTTTACCCACCACGATTTTGGCGTCAGAGGGGTTTTCCAGCAGGTATTCGTTCAGCAGTTCGTTCATCTGCTGTTCAACCGCCGATTTCACCTCAGAGGAGACCAGCTTATCTTTGGTCTGGGAGGAGAATTTCGGGTCCGGCACTTTAACCGAGACAACGGCAATCAGGCCTTCACGGGCATCGTCACCGGTGGCGCTGACTTTGGCTTTTTTGCTGTAGCCTTCTTTATCCATGTAGGCGTTCAGGGTACGGGTCATCGCTGCGCGGAAGCCCGCCAGGTGCGTACCGCCGTCACGCTGAGGAATGTTGTTGGTAAAGCAGTAGATGTTTTCCTGGAAACCGTCGTTCCACTGCAACGCCACTTCGACGCCGATACCGTCTTTTTCGGTAGAGAAATAGAAGATATTCGGGTGGATCGGGGTTTTATTTTTGTTGAGATATTCAACAAATGCCTTGATGCCGCCTTCATAGTGGAAGTGATCTTCTTTGCCGTCGCGTTTGTCACGCAGGCGAATAGATACGCCGGAGTTCAGGAAGGAGAGCTCACGCAGGCGTTTTGCCAGAATCTCGTATTCGAATTCAATAACGTTGGTAAAGGTTTCGTAGCTCGGCCAGAAACGCACCATAGTACCGGTTTTTTCGGTTTCACCGGTGACTGCCAGCGGCGCTTCCGGAACGCCGTGCGCGTAAATCTGGCGATGCACTTTATTATCGCGCTGGATAACCAGCTCCAGTTTCTGCGACAGGGCGTTAACCACTGAAACGCCGACGCCGTGCAGACCACCAGAAACTTTATAGGAGTTGTCATCGAATTTACCGCCCGCGTGCAGTACGGTCATGATGACTTCCGCGGCAGAGACACCCTCTTCCGGGTGAATACCGGTCGGGATCCCACGACCATCATCCTGTACAGAAACCGAGTTATCGCTATGGATAGTGACAACGATGTCTTTACAGTAACCTGCGAGCGCTTCGTCGATAGCGTTATCCACAACCTCAAATACCATGTGGTGCAGACCGGTGCCGTCATCCGTATCGCCGATATACATGCCCGGGCGCTTACGTACCGCATCCAGCCCTTTCAGGACTTTGATACTGGAGGAGTCATAAGAATTCGACATCAACGTTTCTCGCTCATTTTATCTTGGGTTAATCCGTTATTTTACCCTTTTCCACGGTGAACATCTTCGAATTTTTGTCCGACATGTCCATAACGTGTTCAGCGCTTATGGCACTGACAAAAACCTGTGATTGCGAAGCTTTTAAGCGGCTGGCAAGCAGTCCGCGCTTCTCATCATCAAGTTCGGAGGCAAAATCATCTATCAGGTATAAGCACCGTCTTCCGCTTTCACGGGTTAAAAACTCGCCCTGCGCCAGTCGCAGAGCACACATCAGCAGTTTTAACTGCCCACGGGAAAGCGTATCTTCTACCGGCGCACCGTCTGCACGAATGCGGAAATCCGCTTTATGCGGGCCGTGTGCGGTATAAGTCAGCATACGATCGCGCTCAAAGCCCCTTTCGAGCACTTCGGCGTAATCGGTCTCCTTTTCCCAGCCGCGCTGAAAAGAGAAGGTCAGGTTGAATTCCGGTAAAAATTGTTTGCAGGTGTCCGCCATATCAGCCGCGATGGCGGCACTGTACAGGGCACGCCAGCTACTGATTTGCTCGGCCAGCGGGATGAGTTCTTTGTCCCAGGGGCGCAATTGCCCGTAATGCCCCACCTGACGCAGCGCGGCATTACGCTGTTTGAGCAACCTTTTGAGATTGCTCCACGCGGTAAAGAATCCGGGCTCGTTGTGAAAGCAGCCCCAGTCAAGGAAGGCTCTCCGGTATTTAGGGCCACCGTTAAGTAACGTAAAGCCCTCGGGCGTGATGAGCTGCATCGGCATCAACAGCGCCAGCTCTGCCACCTTGTGACCGTCGGTGCCATCAATGCGCACCGTGCTGTCACCAAGCTTATCTTTAGTGAGACCAATGGCGGTTTCTCGCTCTTCACCCAGCAATCGCCCGTGCAATACGAAGGATTCCTGTTCGTGGCGGATCACACGACCAATCTGCAAGCTGCGAAATGCCCGGCCATGACCGAGCGTGTAGATGGCTTCCAGCACGCTGGTTTTGCCGCTGCCGTTGGCACCTACCAGGAAATTAAAGCCAGGAGACAAGGCGAGATCCGCATTTTCGATATTGCGGAAGTCTTTGATGAGTAATCGGGTAAGCGACATATTTCAGAGCATCGTCCAGGGGGCGTGAGTGTCGCAGCCAGTTCGTCTACCGCCAGCGCGCCGAAAGCGGAGCGTACACGAAGTACGTGAGCATTTCGAGCACTGCCGGGAGGCGAAATGGCAAGTAAACCAGCCCCGTTTCAGATACTACAGTCTCATGGGCATGACAACATAGGCCGCGCTTTGCGATGCCGCATCTTCAATCTGCACGCTCGACACCGAATCCGTCAGCAGAATGCGCACATTCTCGCATTTCAACGCATTAAGCACATCAAGCACGTAGCTGACGTTAAAACCAATTTCCATCTCACTGCCCGCGTAAGTGACATCAAGGATCTCTTCTGCCTCTTCCTGCTCAGGGTTATTCGCCGTGATTTTTAATTGATTTTCACTGACATAAAGGCGCACACCGCGGAACTTCTCGTTAGAGAGAATCGCCGCGCGGGCGAAAGCCTGCTTGAGAATATCGCAGCCGGCATCAAGATGTTTATCCGGGTTCTTCGGCAATACGCGGCGATAATCGGGGAAACGACCGTCAACGAGCTTCGAGGTAAAGATAAAATCACCGACGTGCGCGCGGATGTTGTTGCTGCCAATCTGCACCCGGAGCGGATTCTCCCCGCCGTCGAGCATTCGCATCAGTTCGATGACGCCTTTACGCGGCACAATCACTGAATGGTTGGGCAGGCTGACGCCAATTGGCATAGAACAGACCGCCAGACGGTGACCGTCGGTCGCGACGGTGCGCAGCTCTTCACCTTCAGTTTCGAACAGCATACCGTTTAAGTAGTAACGCACATCCTGATGGGCCATCGAGAACTGCGTCGCTTCGATCAGACGCTTCATCGTGGCCTGAGGGAGGGTGAATTCCACTTCGCTCTGCCAGTCATCCAGATTCGGAAAGTCAGCGGCTGGCAGGGTGGAAAGCGAGAAACGGCTGCGTCCGGAACGGACCAGCATACGTTCACCCTCAAGCTGCACGGCGATTTCCGCCCCTTCCGGCAGACCACGGCAGATGTCAAAAAACTTACGTGCCGGTACGGTTGTCGCACCAGGCTCATGCGCCGCCTGTAGGCTGACGCGGGCAACCATTTCCATTTCGAGATCGGTGCCGGTCAACGACAGGATACCGTCTGCCACCTGCAACAGCAGATTACCGAGGATAGGCAGCGTCGGACGGCCGCCCAGCGGGCCACTGACCTGTTGCAGCGGCTTTAAAAGATGTTCACGTTCAACGGTAAATTTCATAGCGTCACTTTCATCGCATCAGGAAGACAATGTTCTGATTAAGTTGGAAAAATCTTCTTTGATATCGTGGCTCTCTTCACGCAACTGCTCAATTTTACGGCAGGCATGGAGCACGGTAGTGTGGTCCCGACCGCCAAACGCATCGCCAATCTCCGGCAGGCTGTGATTGGTCAGTTCCTTCGCCAGCGCCATCGCCATCTGACGCGGGCGAGCCACCGAACGGGAGCGGCGTTTAGACAGCAGGTCCGCCACTTTAATTTTGTAATACTCCGCCACCGTCTTTTGAATATTGTCGATGGTGACCAGCTTTTCTTGTAATGCCAGCAGATCGCGCAGCGCCTCGCGCACGAAATCTATCGTTATTGCGCGTCCTGTAAAGTTGGCATTAGCAATCACACGGTTCAGCGCACCTTCGAGTTCACGCACGTTAGAGCGTAGACGCTTGGCAATAAAGAACGCCACCTCGCCTGGCAGACGGATGTCATTCTCGTCCGCTTTTTTCATCAGGATCGCCACGCGGGTTTCCAGTTCAGGCGGCTCGATCGCTACCGTCAGTCCCCAACCAAAACGGGATTTCAGACGATCTTCAACCCCGTTGATCTCTTTGGGATAACGATCCGACGTCAGTATGATCTGCTGATTGCCCTCAAGCAGAGCGTTAAAGGTGTGAAAAAACTCTTCCTGCGAGCGCTCTTTATTAGCAAAGAACTGAATATCATCGATAAGCAGCGCATCCACTGAGCGATAATAGCGTTTAAACTCTTCGATCGCGTTGTTTTGTAAGGCTTTAACCATATCCTGTACAAAACGTTCAGAGTGCATATAAACCACTTTGGCATTGGGCTTACGCGCCATAATGCCATTACCTACCGCATGTAAAAGGTGGGTTTTACCTAAGCCCGTTCCCCCATAGAGGAAAAGCGGGTTATACGCGCCGCCCGGGTTGTCTGCCACCTGACGGGCCGCCGCACGCGCCAGCTGGTTAGATTTACCTTCGACGAAGTTATCAAAAGTATGTTTGAGGTTAACGTTAGAACGGTAGGTGGGCTCCGCTGGTGCCGGCACATTATCCCAACCAGAACGCGCTGCCGGGGCAACACGCTGCGGTTGTTGCACGTGAGGCGTTTGTACCGGAGCGGCTACATGAGCAGGCTCCCGGTGCAGTTGCGTAACGGGTTTTGTCCCGACTTCAAAACGCAGTTGCGGCACATCCGTGCCGCAGAAATCGTTCAGCAGCCCGTTAATATTATTGAGGTATTTGTCTCTGACCCAATCGAGTACAAAACGGTTTGGCGCATACAAAGCCAGCGTGTTATCGCTCAGTTCCGCCTGCAAAGGGCGGATCCACATGCTGAATTCTGTGGCTGGTAACTCATCCTGCAATCGGGCAAGACACTGCTGCCAAAGCGAAAGTGACACGGCGGACTCCACTCGAACAAAATCGATAAATAAAAGACAGAAACATTAATGATTGTTGACACACGTCGATAAGACCCAGCAGGGGTGACGTGCGAACCGCTATCTGCGGTTTTACACTTCATCCTTCCGGCTGCCATGTTGCAGGCGGCTCTTTGCGCGACGAAGAAGGATAGTGTAATGCCCGGCGCTGATCCCTGGATCGCGATCGGGACCGCGGATCATAGCCTAAACTGCTTCAGAGATCTTGTGTTTCTCACAGATTCTTCACGATTTATCCACAGGGCAATCGGGAATCGGCTAAGTGTAAACGATCCCGGATAGGGTGCGGGACGATTTACACCGCATATTGGAAAATTTAATGAGTAATCCCGAAATGGGGCTTAATCGATCTAACGAAGATCCTGGACGATCCTTGCGATTTCCTGTTTGGGTCGTATAATCCTCCCCCCGGCGCGTTAAGCTCATTTTCAACCGTCGGACGCTGACTGTTTTTCACCCTAAAATGTGCAAAAATAGACGCGTTATAAGGAAAGAGAATTGACTCCGGAGTGTACAATTATTACAATCCGGCCTCTTAAATCACCCACACTGAAGCGTTAGTCGTTCGCTTAGCCTTACGGGCATACGCAAAAGTCAGTGAATTCATTCAAGTTTAGGTAGAAATCGCCATGAAACGCACTTTTCAACCGTCCGTACTGAAGCGCAACCGTTCTCACGGCTTCCGTGCTCGTATGGCTACTAAAAATGGTCGCCAGGTTCTGGCTCGTCGTCGCGCTAAAGGCCGCGCACGTCTGACCGTTTCCAAGTAATAAAAGCTAACCCCTGAGTGGTTAAGCTCGCTTTTCCCAGGGAGTTACGTTTGTTAACTCCCAATCATTTCACCTTCGTCTTCCAGCAGCCACAACGGGCTGGCACGCCGCAAATCACCATCCTCGGCCGCCTGAATTCGCTGGGGCATCCCCGTATCGGTCTTACCGTCGCTAAAAAAAATGTTAAACGAGCTCACGAGCGCAATCGGATTAAACGTCTGACGCGTGAAAGTTTTCGTTTGCGTCAGCACGAGCTTCCAGCAATGGATTTCGTGGTGGTAGCGAAAAAGGGGGTTGCCGATCTCGATAACCGTGCTCTCTCGGAAGCGTTGGAAAAATTATGGCGCCGCCATTGTCGCCTGGCTCACGGCTCCTGATAGGCCTTATCCGGGTCTATCAAATCCTGATTAGTCCGCTACTCGGGCCGCGTTGCCGTTTCACCCCAACCTGTTCTCACTATGGAATTGAGGCATTGCGCAGGTTTGGAGTGATAAAAGGCAGTTGGTTGACAGTGAAACGCGTATTAAAATGCCACCCTTTACATCCGGGTGGAGACGATCCCGTCCCGCCAGGACCCTTTAATACCAGAGAACACTAACGATGGATTCGCAACGCAATCTTTTTGTCATCGCTTTGTTGTTCGTGTCTTTCATGATCTGGCAAGCCTGGGAGCAGGATAAAAATCCTCAACCTCAGCAGCAGATCACGCAGACTACGACCACCGCAGCGGGTAGCGCAGCCGACCAGGGCGTACCAGCCAGTGGCCAGGGGAAACTGATTACGGTTAAAACTGACGTGCTTTCCCTCACCATCAACACCCGTGGTGGTGATGTTGAGCAGGCACTGCTTCTGGGTTATCCGAAAGAACTGGGTTCTAACGAGCCTTTCCAGTTACTGGAAACCACCCCGGAGTTTATCTATCAGGCGCAGAGCGGTCTGACCGGTCGTGACGGCCCGGATAATCCGGCGAATGGACCACGTCCGCTGTACAACATTGATAAAGATGCGTTCGAACTGGCGGATGGCCAGAACGAACTGGCGATTCCGTTGACCTATACAGATGCAGCGGGTAACACCTTCACCAAAACCTTCACCCTGAAACGTGGTGAATATGCGGTGAACGTGGGCTACAACGTGCAGAACGCCAGCGAAAAACCGCTGGAAGTCTCTTCCTTTGGTCAGCTGAAGCAATCCATCAATCTGCCATCGCACCGCGATACCGGCAGCAGCAACTTCGCCCTGCATACTTTCCGTGGCGCGGCCTACTCCACGCCGGATGCGAAGTATGAGAAATACAAATTCGATACCATTGCTGATAACGAAAACCTGAACATCAGTGCCAACAACGGCTGGGTAGCCATGCTGCAACAGTACTTTGCTACCGCATGGATCCCGCGTGTTGATGGCGCGAATAACTTCTATACCAGCAACCTGGGTAACGGCGTTGCCGCTATCGGCTACAAATCCCAGCCGGTTCTGGTACAACCAGGCCAGACCGCCGCGCTGAACAGCACCCTGTGGGTGGGCCCGGAGATTCAGGACAAAATGGCTGCCGCTGCACCACACCTGGATTTGACCGTGGATTATGGCTGGTTGTGGTTCATCTCTCAGCCGCTGTTTAAACTGCTGAAATGGATCCATAGCTTCCTCGGCAACTGGGGCTTCTCCATCATCGTTATTACCTTTATCGTTCGTGGCATCATGTACCCGCTGACTAAAGCGCAGTACACCTCCATGGCGAAAATGCGTATTCTGCAACCTAAGATCCAGGCAATGCGTGAGCGTCTGGGTGATGATAAACAGCGTCAAAGTCAGGAGATGATGGCGCTGTACAAAGCGGAGAAAGTGAACCCGCTGGGCGGTTGTTTCCCACTGCTGATTCAGATGCCAATCTTCCTGGCGCTGTATTACATGCTGATGGGCTCTGTAGAGCTGCGCCACGCGCCTTTCGCTCTGTGGATCCATGACCTGTCTGCACAGGACCCGTACTACATCCTGCCGATTCTGATGGGCGTGACGATGTTCTTCATCCAGAAGATGTCGCCGACCACCGTAACCGACCCGATGCAGCAGAAGATCATGACCTTCATGCCGGTCATCTTCACCGTGTTCTTCCTGTGGTTCCCGTCAGGTCTGGTGCTGTACTACATCGTCAGCAACCTGGTAACCATCCTTCAGCAGCAGCTGATTTACCGTGGTCTGGAGAAGCGTGGCCTGCATAGCCGCGAGAAGAAAAGCTCCTGATACGCTTTATTTTTCAAGCCGCAGCGGCGTTAGCTGCATGCACTTACCGCCTTGCTGCAGCTTGAATGATTTTGAGTATTCACGGTAAAGTTAATGCCAGAGAAGGCGGTCATTAGACCGCCTTTTTTACATTTAAAGAGAACTATCATGAGCCATAACGACACCATTATCGCCCAGGCAACCCCACCCGGCCGCGGCGGCGTCGGTATCCTGCGTATCTCTGGCCTGAAAGCCCGTGAAGTAGCCCAGACCGTTCTGGGCAAGCTGCCAAAGCCTCGTTACGCCGATTATCTGCCGTTCAATGACGTTGACGGCAAGGCGCTGGATCAGGGGATCGCCCTGTGGTTTCCGGGCCCGAATTCGTTTACGGGCGAAGATGTGCTGGAGTTACAGGGACACGGCGGCCCGGTCATTCTGGATTTACTGTTGAAGCGTATTTTGACGATCCCGGGCGTGCGCATCGCCAATCCGGGCGAGTTCTCCGAGCGCGCTTTCCTTAATGACAAGCTGGATTTAGCCCAGGCGGAAGCCATTGCTGACCTCATTGATGCCAGCTCTGAGCAGGCGGCACGTTCCGCGCTGAACTCGTTGCAGGGTGCATTCTCTGCCCGCGTAAACCACTTAGTGGAAGCACTCACTCACCTGCGGATCTACGTTGAAGCGGCTATCGACTTCCCGGATGAAGAAATAGATTTTCTTTCCGATGGCAAAATTGAAGCCCAGCTCAATACGGTCATTGTCGATCTGGACGCTGTACGCGCTGAAGCGCGTCAGGGTAGCCTGCTGCGTGAAGGGATGAAAGTAGTGATTGCAGGTCGCCCCAATGCCGGTAAATCAAGCTTGCTGAACGCGCTGGCGGGCCGTGAAGCGGCGATCGTGACGGACATTGCCGGCACTACACGCGACGTACTCCGTGAGCACATCCATATTGACGGCATGCCGCTACATATTATCGACACCGCCGGCCTTCGTGATGCCAGTGATGAAGTTGAACGCATCGGTATCGAACGCGCCTGGCAGGAGATCGAGCAAGCCGACCGCGTGCTGTTTATGGTGGATGGCACCACGACCGATGCGCAGGATCCCGCTGAAATCTGGCCTGACTTCATTGCCCGTCTGCCGCAAAAATTGCCGATTACCGTTGTGCGTAACAAAGCCGATGTCACAGGCGAGACGCTGGGTATCAGCGATGTGAATGGTCACTCACTTATTCGTCTTTCCGCACGGACCGGCGAGGGTGTAGAGGCGTTACGAAACCATCTTAAGCAAAGTATGGGGTTCGACACCAACATGGAAGGCGGCTTCCTTGCTCGCCGTCGTCACCTTCAGGCGCTGGAAGAGGCGGCAAATCACCTGCAACAAGGCAAAGCACAGCTGCTGGGCGCCTGGGCTGGCGAGTTACTGGCCGAGGAGCTACGCCTTGCACAGCAGTCGTTAAGCGAGATTACCGGCGATTTCACCTCCGACGATCTGCTGGGGCGTATTTTCTCCAGCTTCTGTATCGGGAAATGACCACGACCGCGGAGTTGCTTAGCGCCCTCTACGAGGCGACCAGTGAAAAAACGCTGGCCGCCTGGCTGACGGCGCCTGATTGCGGCGCGCCCATGCATCAGCCCTATTACGATCCACATAAACTGGCGCTGGCAACGGGATTTCAGCCCGCAATGCCGGAGGGGATTTCCGCGTTGCGCCATGCCCTGGCCTCGCTGACGCAGGGTGACGAGCGGGCAGATGTGCTCCCCCCGGACGGTTTCCATTTTACTTTTTTGCCCGTCACCCTCCCGCTCTATGAGCAGTATGGTCAGCCTGAGGATATCGCGCCGTTGCTTACCCTCTGGCAGACCTGGCGTCAGCAACAGGTTCAGATCCGTGATCTGCGGCTGGTCGCGCTGCCCGGTCAGCTTTTACTGGCAGGAATACCTGATGAGGAAAGCCTGCGTTCACGTCAGGCATTCTGCGAGGCGCTGCTGGCTTCTCCCTGGCGCGATCGCCTGATCGCCCGTCATGCACATACCCCATTGCCACCGCCATTCTGGCACACCACACTGTTACGATATCGTGCACAATTCCTTCCCCTGCCAGTTCGGCACTTTTTTATGCAGCATCGGCATCAGCGCTTTGGCAGCGTAGCGGGAGGCGTGATCCTGGCTCAGGTGAACTACAACTGGACGCAGGTATATCCCTGCTAATCCAATTGTGAAGGAAATATGTAGATGAGTACCTATTGACTAAATTAATTGTAAAAGTCGCCCCCAGGGGCTTTTCAGATAGGTTTTTCCACATTAAAACCTAAGCGATATACGCGATAATGCGAATTATCGTTTTCAGTACCAGACCATTATCATGGAGCGAAAAATGGCCATGCATTTTGCAAGAGGGATCCTCTCAGAACGATGTGTAGATTCAGCCCGACTGTCACAACTCTGTCGTGACAGTGCAAGGCAACTTCCCGATCACCAGCAGTCGCGTTTCCTGGCCTCAAGAGCCTTGCTCGCCGAGCTCATGTTTATGCTATATGGCGTCAGTGAATTGCCGGACATCATGACGGAGTCCTCAGGACGCCCCAAATTTGCCGATCCCGATCTACCCCACTTTTCGCTGGCTTATGCCGGGAACATGGTGGGTGTTGCCATCACGACCGAAGGTGAATGCGGCCTGGATATGGAACTCCAGCGTGCAACACGTAGCTTTCATAGCCCACATGCCCGGCAGGGCAAGCATTTTTCCAGCAATGAACTGCTCTGGATTAACAACCAGAACGATCCGAACGAAGCCCAGGCGCAGCTCTCCACCCTCCGGCAAAGCGTACTGAAGCTCATCAGCCAGATACAGGATGGGCCTGACATGCTGCAGCTATTGCCCGGTGCCGGGCGCCTGCGCGTTCAGCAGCTGGCCCAGGTAGAAGTGCTGTGCGATGCCGAAGATGTCCTTATCTGGTCGGTCGCTGCGACGCCCGCAATAGAGAGCCTGAAAATCTGGGAATATGACAGTAAAAATGGCTGGCGTTATCTCGCTGATGTACAGACCCGGGCTAACGATCCTGCCTCCCGTTTAATGCGTTTTACCAGCTTGCCTGCGGAAAAAGTTCTCCACTCTCACTGATTTTATCGCAAGGAACAGATAATGACGGCACCCCTGAAAGTTGTGACATTACTGGGAAGTCTGCGCAAAGGATCATTCAATGCAATGGTTGCCCGCACGCTGCCTGGGCTCGCCCCGGCGGAAATGACGATCTCCCCCTTACCCTCGATCGGTACTTTTCCGCTTTATGACGCCGATCTTCAGCAAGATGAGGGTTTTCCGGCAAGCGTGGAAGAGATGGCGCAGCAGATTCGTGAAGCCGATGGGGTGGTGATCGTAACCCCGGAATATAACTATTCGGTACCGGGTGGATTAAAGAATGCTATCGACTGGCTCTCCCGCCTGCCTGTCCAGCCTTTTGCGGGTAAGCCAGTGCTGATTCAGACCAGCTCTATGGGCACCATTGGCGGCGCGCGCTGTCAGTACCATTTGCGCCAGATTCTGGTGTTCCTGGATGCGATGGTGATGAACAAACCGGAGTTTATGGGCGGTGCCATTCAGAACAAGGTCGACCCGCAGAGGGGAGTCGTCGTAGACAAAAGTATCCTTGATCACCTGACCAAGCAGCTCGCGGCGTTTAGCGATTATATTCAGCGCGTTAAAATCTGATAAAAAAAGCCCGGTCGCATCATCGCGTACCGGGCCTGTTTCACTGCCGTGGCTGAGATTAATGGTCGATAAAGACGATTTTCAGCAGGAACAGTAGCGCAACGACAATCACACACAGGCTCAGGTCGCGCAGACGGCCAGTGAAAATCTTCATCACGCAGTAGGAGATGAAGCCCAGCGCGATACCTTCAGTGATTGAGAAGCTGAACGGCATCATCACCGCAGTAATAAACGCAGGAACCGCTTCTGTCAGGTCATCCCATTTTACGCGAGAGAGGCTGGAGGTCATCAGCACACCCACGTAAATCAGCGCGCCTGCGGCAGCGTAACCCGGCACCATACCCGCCAGCGGCGAAAGGAAGATAACCAACAGGAACAGGATGCCAACGACAACGGCTGTCAGACCCGTGCGGCCACCCACCGAGACACCGGAAGAGGACTCAATATAGGCCGTCACGGAAGAGGTGCCGATAAAGGAGCCGGCAACGGACGAAATACTGTCGACATACAGCGCCTGCTTCATACGCGGGAATTTACCCTTTTCGTCCACCAGCCCTGCTTTATCGGTCACACCGATAAGCGTACCGGAGGAGTCGAACAGGTTCACCAGCATGAAGGAGAAAATCACCCCGGCGAGGCCAATGTTAAAAGAACCGGCCAGATCAACATTACCCACCACGCTTGTAATGCTCGGCGGAGCCGAGACAATCCCGTGATACTGCACATCGCCCAGCAACCAGCCCAGCAGGGTGGTCACAACGATGGAAACCAGCACCGCAGCATGGATGTTACGGGAAGCCAGAATCGCGATGATAAAGAAGCCCAGCACGCCCAGCAGGACGCTATGTGAGGTCAGGTTACCGATCGACACCAGCGTGTCTTTGTTCGCCACGATAACGCCCGCGTTTTTCAGCCCCATCATGCCGATGAAAAGACCGATGCCGCTGGTAATACCCACACGCAGGCTGACCGGAATATTGGCAATCATCCAGTAACGCACACGGAAGATGGTGAGCAGCAGCAGGCCAACGGCGCCCCAGAAAATCGCGCCCATGCCAATCTGCCAGGAGAGGCCCATCGCCCCGACAACCACAAACGCAAAAAACGCATTCAGACCCATCGCAGGTGCCAGTGCCACCGGCAGGTTAGCAACCAGGCCCATCAGAATGCTTCCGAACGCCGCAATCAGGCAGGTGGTAACGAATACCGCGCTGGTATCCATGCCAGCGACACCCAAAATCTGCGGGTTTACAAAAACGATGTACACCATCGTCAGAAAGGTGGTGAAACCGGCGATCACTTCGGTGCGTGCCGATGTGCCGTGTTCGCGCAGTTTAAACACGCGTTCAAGCAACCCCTGGCCCGACGCCTGGGTAGTCTGTTGTTGGCTCATTATCAATTTCCGAACAAGGGAGGGAAAATTCGTCGCTATCCTATACCAAAATGAGACACTATTGACCGTTATCGCCCACTTTTTTTCATTGAATTTGCTTATACGGCAACGATTGCGTGGGGTAATCAGGCTTAAGTAAACGTTAAACTTGCAAGTAACAGGAAAAGGCATGTCTCAAATAGCAGCTGTATTTTTTGACTGTGACGGCACCCTGGTCGACAGTGAAGTCATTTGTTCGCGCGCGTATGTGCATATGTTTAAAGAATTTGGCATCGATCTCGACCTGGAGGAGGTGTTCAAACGTTTCAAAGGTATGAAGCTTTACGAAATCATTGAGGTGATTGGCGAAGAGCATGGCGTGGCGCTTGAGAAAACCGCTCTGGAGCCGGTGTTCCGCAGCGAAGTTGCTCGTCTGTTTGATGCTGAACTGGAAATCATTCCCGGTGCGCAGGAGCTACTGGATGCCATTACCGTGCCCGTCTGCGTGGTTTCCAATGGCCCGGTCAGCAAAATGCAGCATTCATTAGGAAAAACCGGCATTTTGCACCATTTCCCGGATTTGCTGTTCAGTGGTTACGATATTCAGCGCTGGAAGCCGGACCCGGCACTGATGCATCACGCGGCGAAAGCGCTGGGGGTAGACACGAAGCACTGCCTGCTGATCGATGATTCCGTCGCCGGCGTTCAGTCCGGTATTGCGGCGGGGATGGAGGTGTTCTACTTCTGCGCCGATCCGCATAACAAGCCTGTTACGCACCCGCAGGTCACGACCTTTACGGCGCTTTCACAACTGCCGGAACTCTGGCGCGCCCGCGGCTGGAATATCACCCGCTAAACTTATTAATTCCATTAATACAACGCATTACAGCGATAACACCGTGCAATGGAAAAAAGTAGCGGCGATGACAGGGTCCGGCTGAAAATCGACGACGCGTATCTGTAAGGCCGGGGCGACGCTCAGGAATGCAGGGCGAGGGCGGTTCACCGCCCTCGCACGTTCACGGGTTCTGGCGTGACAGAAAAGCAAGGAACATAAGGTGAAGGACATGACCCTCAGAGCTGCATGTTCCCCTCACCCTGACTCTCTCCCCAGAGAGGAGAGGGAACCTTCCGTGCTCGTATTTTCTGTGGGGATCCCTCAACCTGCGAAAAGAGAGGCGTAACACCTTACTTAAATAACTTCTGAACAAACTCAGCATAGGCCGGACGCCAGACATCCATTTCATGCCCCAGGCCGGGGTACATTTTATAGTCAAACCTGATGCCCTGCTTTTCCAGTTCGGTCTTGAGCCCGGCAATATCTTTTCCGGTCACCGGGTCTTTTTCGCCCACCACGACGGTAAAATTGTGAAGCTGATTATTGATGGCCTGCGGTTGATTAAGCTGTGCCGTAACCCCTGCATCCGGCACCGTTGTGGTGGTCACGCCGCTGAAGGTGGCCAGCCAGCCGAAGCTCTCCAGGTGGTTCATGCCTGAAACCAGCGCCTGGTACCCTCCCTGCGACAATCCGGCCAGCGCGCGGCCCTCCGCGTCCTTACGCACATTAAAGCGTCCGTCGACCAGCGGAATGATGTCATGCATTAATTCGCGATCGGCCGCCTTCGCATTGAGTGGATAGAAGGTTTTGCGACGCTCCTGCGGCGGATAGTTTTCAGGAATCGCCTGCACGATGTCGGTTTCGGTATCCGGCACGACCACCAGCATCGGCCTGATTTTGCCTTCTGCCAGCAGGTTATCCATGATTTGCGGCAAACGCCCCTGATCGATAGCTGAAAGGCCGGTATCACCGAATCCATGATAGAAATAGAGCACCGGCAGTGGCTCGCCTTTACCGTCATAGCCCGGCGGCGTCCAGATATAGACGCGGCGTTCAGCGCTCAGCGCTGTTGAGTGATAGGTGACCGTCAGCAGATCGCCGTGCAAAACCGCGCGATCGTCCAGAATACTTCCCGGAACCAGAATCAGACTGGTATTCACCTGACGCTGGGGTTTCTGGAAACGGCTTCCCGTATCCACCGATCGAAACCCGTCCACATCAAAATAGTATTCATAGAGATTTGGCTTCAGGCTCTCGCTCTTCCATGACCAGACACCGTTTTCGTCTTTGGTCATATCATGGGAAGCGAAACTGTCCGGCGTGGCACCCGTAATCACGGATACGCGTTTCGCCCCCGGCGCGAACAGGCGATAGGTAATGCTCTTGTCTTCGTTAACCTGAGTAACGTACTGACTTACCGGTATAGACTGTTCTGGCGTGACCGGGAACGGCGCGGCAACGCCGGGCCCCGCCATAGCGCCGGAGAGGGCAGCCAGGGCAACGGCAAGGCAGCTAAGTTGTCTTTTCATATCGTCTCCTTTGTCGTGTGGTTCAGTTAGCGCGCATCCTGTGCGTGAGCCAGAAACAAAAAAACCTGGCATCCCGGTGAACGAGATGTCAGGTTTAGCCCGCAACGCGGTAGCAATCCGCCTTAAAGCATAGTGGACGGACGTCGCTGAACAACACGCAATCCGTTGAAGTGTGACGGGAAGCTAAAAAGGTTGAGGTCAAAAGACAAACGCCAGCATACGCTGGCGTTCAGAGGATGAGGCGGAGAATTACTCTTTCGGGTCGTGACCGGCAAGCAGTTTATCCAGCTCGTCGCCACCAACGTGACGGAAATCCTGACCTTTTACGAAGTAGAAAATGTATTCGCAAATGTTCTGGCAGCGATCACCAATACGCTCAATGGAACGGGCACAGAACAGCGCCGTCAGCACGCTTGGGATTGTGCGCGGATCTTCCATCATGTAGGTCATCAGCTGACGCACGATGCCTTCATATTCCTGATCCACTTTCTTATCTTCACGGTAAATACGCACCGCTTCGTCGATATCCATCCGGGCGAATGCATCCAGCACGTCATGTAGCATCTGAACGGTGTGGCGACCCAGCGACTCCAGGCTTACCAGCAGCGGTTGATGCTGCGAAGAGAACTTCTCAAGCGCGGTGCGGCAGATTTTGTCTGCCACATCGCCAATACGTTCCAGTTCTGCGATGGTTTTAATGATAGCCATGACCAGACGCAGGTCACTTGCCGTCGGCTGACGCTTGGCGATAATGCGCACACAGGCTTCATCGATGGCAACTTCCATCATGTTGACCTGTTTGTCACCTTCAACCACGCGCTGCGCGAGTTCGCTGTCCTGATTGTGCATCGCGGTGATCGCATCAGAAAGCTGCTGCTCCACCATCCCACCCATGGTCATGACCTGAGTGCGGATACTTTCCAGCTCGGCGTTGAACTGGCCGGAAATATGTTTATTAAGATTAAGGTTGTCCATCGTTCCTCCAGATGCCCAAAAGATTTCTGGCTGTAGCAAGGCGGCAACTGCACGGAGCTCCGAAAGCGTAGATAACTACGTGACCGGAGTGAGCAAAGACAGCCAACGCGGGTACGGCCTGAAAGATGAAGGGCATATCAACCGTAGCGGCCAGTAATATAATCTTCGGTTTGTTTCTTCTTCGGCTTCGTGAACAGATCGTCAGTATTACTGAACTCAATCAACTCGCCGAGGTACATAAACGCTGTGTGATCGGAGCAACGTGCAGCCTGCTGCATGTTGTGGGTAACAATCACGACGGTGTAATCCTGCTTAAGCTCAGTGATCAGCTCTTCAATGCGACCCGTTGAGATAGGATCCAGAGCAGAGCAGGGCTCGTCCAGTAACAACACTTCCGGGCGAATTGCGATACCGCGTGCAATGCACAGACGCTGCTGCTGGCCACCGGAGAGAGAGTACCCGCTCTGGTGCAGCTTATCTTTAGTTTCGTTCCATAATGCGGCTTTGGTCAGGGCCCACTGCACACGTTCGTCCATATCCGCGCGGGAGAGCTTCTCAAACAGGCGCACACCGAAGGCGATATTGTCATAAATCGACATCGGGAACGGCGTTGGCTTCTGGAAGACCATCCCAACTTTAGCGCGCAGTAGCGCGATATCCTGGGTATTGGTGAGGATGTTGTCCCCATCCAGCAAAATTTCACCTTCTGCGCGCTGTTCCGGATACAGTTCGAACATCTTGTTAAACGTGCGCAGTAAGGTGGATTTACCACAGCCTGATGGCCCGATAAAAGCCGTGACCTGATTTTTGGCAATGTCCAGGCTGATGTTTTTCAGGGCATGGAATTTACCGTAATAGAAGTTCAAATCACGAACCTGAATTTTGTCCGGCGTTGTCTCAACCATACTCATTTGTCTCTTTCCTCAATCAGCACCGCTTGCGCCGTGCCGCAAAAATTAGTGTTTCTTCTTCGCGAAAATGACGCGCGCCAGGATATTCAGCAGCAACACGCACAGGGTAATCAGCAACACACCAGCCCAGGCCAGCTGCTGCCATTCCGCAAACGGACTCATGGCAAATTTGAAGATGGTGACCGGCAGGTTGGCAATAGGCTGCATCATGTCGGTGCTCCAGAACTGGTTCGACAGCGCAGTAAACAGCAAGGGTGCCGTTTCACCCGCAATACGCGCCACTGCCAGCAGCACCCCGGTCAGAATGCCGGATACGGAGGCTTTCAGCGTAATTGCAGAGATCATCTTCCATTTTGGCGTCCCCAGTGCATAAGCCGCTTCACGCAGACTGTCCGGCACCAGTTTCAACATGTTCTCGGTAGTTCGAATCACAATTGGAACCTGTAGCAGCGCCAGGGCAATAACACCTGCCCAACCAGAGAAGTGCTGCATTTGCATCACCACAATGGTGTAGACAAAAAGACCGACAACGATAGAAGGAGCAGATAGCAGGATGTCGTTAATAAAGCGGATCACTTCGGCCAGAAGAGATTTGCGGCCGTATTCCGCAAGGTAGATCCCGGCCAGAATGCCAAGCGGCGTACCGAAAGCTGTTGCCCAGAAAATCAGTAATCCACTGCCTGCCAACGCATTCGCCAGCCCGCCGCCTGCGGTATTGGGTGGCGGAGTCATTTCAGTAAACAGAGCAAGAGACATGCCGTCGAAACCGCGCGTCACGGTCGACATCAGGATCCAGATCAGCCAGAACAGACCAAAGGCCATAGTCGCCATAGAGAGCGTCAGAGCCACCCGGTTTTTTGTACGGCGCTTTGCCTGCATTTTACGGCGGGATTCGGCCAGTTCTGTAGAGGTTTGCATTTCGAGAGTCGCCATTAGCGTGCCCCCTCGTTCTTCGCCAGACGCATAATCATTACTTTAGAAATCGCCAGAACGATAAAGGTGATCACAAACAGGATAAGTCCCAGCTCCATCAGTGCGGCAACATGCAGCCCGGATTCTGCTTCCGCGAACTCATTCGCCAGCGCAGAGGTAATACTGTTGCCCGGCATATAGAGCGAGGCGCTGTCGAGCTGATACGTGTTACCGATGATAAAGGTCACCGCCATGGTTTCACCTAACGCACGGCCCAGACCCAGCATCACACCACCAATCACGCCGTTTTTGGTAAACGGCAGAACAATGCGCCAGATAACTTCCCAGGTGGTGCAGCCAATACCGTAGGCCGACTCTTTCATCATCACCGGGGTTTGTTCGAACACATCGCGCATTACTGCTGCGATGTAAGGAATAATCATGATGGCGAGGATAACGCCAGCGGCCAGAATGCCGATGCCAAATGCCGGGCCGGAGAAGAGCGCGCCAACAAAAGGAATGGCGGACATGACATTACCGACCGGCTCCTGGAAATATTTCGCAAACAGCGGCGCAAAAATAAATAAGCCCCACATGCCGTAAACGATACTCGGAATAGCCGCCAGCAACTCAATCGCAATGCCTAAAGGACGCTTAAGCCAGGCCGGAGCCAGCTCAGTCAGAAAGAGGGCAATCCCAAAGCTGACCGGCACTGCTATCAGCAGGGCAATAAACGAAGTGACCAGCGTGCCGTAAATCGGCACCAGTGCACCAAAAATTTCGTTGGGTGCATCCCACTCTTTCGTCCACAGGAAGGAGAAACCAAATTTCTGGATACTCGGCCAGGAGGAGAAAATCAGCGACACGATAATGCCACCGAGCAGCAATAGCACAATCAGCGCAGCCAGTCTTACCAGCGCGCTGAATATCATGTCACCTTTTTTGCCCGGAGGGCTAAAAGCCGGCTTGGTTGCAGCCATATATCACTCTTTAAGTTTGGGCCAGGAAGCGCGCATTTTATCGTGCTTCCTGGCTAACGTAATGCCATACCCTGGATAATTCGCGCTACAGCCACTACTGCTGCCGCGCGAAGTGATGACGGGTATTTAATACAGCGCTTTACCGCTGCTGTCCTTCACGTTGGTTTTCCATGCTGCGCGAACCTGCTCAACAACGCTTTCTGGCAGCGTTGCGTAATCCAGTTCGTTGGCTTGTTTGCCACCGTTTTTGTAAGCCCAGTCAAAGAACTTCAGAACTTCAGCACCCTGCTCAGGTTTTTTCTGCTCTTTGTGCACCAGGATGAAGGTAGTGGAGGTAATCGGCCACACGTCTTCGCCTTTCTGGTTGGTCAGGTCCTGCGCGAAGGATTTGCTCCAGTCGATGTTTTTCGTCGCGTTGGAGAAGCTCTCTTCAGTCGGAGAGACCGGCTTGCCATCAGCAGAAAGCAGCTTGGTATAAGTCAGGTTGTTCTGCTTAGCGTAGGCGTATTCAACGTAACCGATGGAGCCTGGCAGACGCTGAACAAATGCAGCGATACCGTCGTTACCTTTACCGCCAAGACCCGTCGGCCAGTTAACGGTAGAGCCAGCGCCGATAGAGGATTTCCACTCTTCATTCACTTTTGCCAGGTAGCTGGTAAAGACGAAGGAAGTACCGGAACCATCAGCACGACGCACGACGGCGATGTTCTGAGAAGGCAGTTTTTTACCTGGGTTCAGCTTAGCGATTGCTGCGTCATCCCATTTTTTGATTTTGCCAAGGTAGATATCGCCCAGGGTTTTACCATCCAGCACCAGCTCACCCGATTTGAAACCTTCCAGGTTAACGGCCAGCACCACGCCACCGATAACGGTAGGGAACTGGAACAGACCTTCCTGAGCCAGTTTATCGTCAGCCAGAGGAGCATCAGACGCACCGAAATCAACGGTGTTAGCAATGATCTGTTTTACGCCGCCAGAGGAGCCGATACCCTGGTAGTTTACTTTACTACCGTTTTCTTTCTGGTATGTATCAGCCCACTTGGCATACACCGGCGCCGGGAAAGTTGCACCCGCACCCGTCAGACTTGCAGCGGCATTAACTGCAAAAGCGCTCAGAGAAAAGGTCGCGGCGACAACAGTTGCGACAGTGGTACGCATAACGTTCATAATGTCTCCTGCTAGGAATCGTAAATCGTTGTTTAGTGGCTACGATGAGCAAAATAGGACACTTTGATGACAGTTATATGCAAGGATTGTTACTGTTTGATGACAATGGCCATTAAAGTCGGAATGCGAGTAAAAATAGTTGCAGCATCATGGGGATGCTGAAGTTGATGACGTTTAGTTTTCAATAAGGTTTTAGTTTTGTGACAGTTAAAACGTAGTTGATGCGCTGAGAATGTCACCCGTTAGCGTTGAAAAAAAGAGGTATCTCGCCAGCCGGTGAGATAAAAAACGCCCCGGCTGGCGGGGCGTTTGAGGCGTTACTCGACCGTCACAGATTTGGCGAGGTTTCGCGGCTGATCCACGTCCGTGCCTTTAATCAGCGCAACGTGATAAGCCAGCAGCTGTAGCGGTACGGTGTAGAAAATCGGCGCAATCACTTCATCAACGTGCGGCATCTCAATGATGTGCATATTGTCGCTGCTGGTAAAACCGGCATCCTTATCAGCAAAGACATACAACACGCCACCGCGCGCGCGCACCTCTTCAATATTGGATTTTAGTTTTTCCAGCAGTTCGTTATTGGGCGCGATCACAATCACCGGCATGTCGTCATCAATCAACGCCAGCGGGCCATGTTTCAACTCACCTGCCGCGTAGGCTTCAGCGTGAATGTAGGAAATCTCTTTCAGCTTCAGTGCCCCTTCCAGCGCAATCGGGTACTGATCGCCACGCCCGAGGAACAGCGCGTGATGCTTGTCGGAGAAATCTTCCGCCAGTTGCGCAATGCGTTTGTCCTGCGACAGCATTTGCTCAATGCGGCTCGGCAGAGTCTGAAGACCGTGAACAATCTCATGCTCCACGGAAGCGTCCAGCCCTTTAAGGTGGGCCAGTTTTGCCACCAGCATCAACAGCACCGTGAGCTGAGTGGTAAACGCCTTGGTGGAGGCCACGCCAATTTCCGTACCCGCATTGGTCATGATGGCCAGATCGGATTCGCGCACCAGTGACGAGCCCGGTACGTTGCAAATTGTCAGCGATCCCAGATAGCCCAGCTCTTTGGAAAGACGCAGCCCTGCGAGGGTGTCTGCCGTTTCACCAGACTGAGAGAGCGTGATCATCAGGCTATTGCGCCGCACTGCGGATTTGCGGTAGCGGAACTCAGAGGCAATCTCCACATCGCACGGCACGCCCGCCAGCGACTCAAACCAGTAGCGGGAGACCATCCCGGAGTTATAAGAGGTTCCGCAGGCAATGATCTGAATATGTTCAACCTTACTCAGCAGTTCATTAGCCTGGGCACCCAGCTCGCTTAAATCCACTTCACCGTGGCTGATTCGCCCGGACAAGGTATTTTTAATCGCGTTCGGCTGCTCATAAATCTCTTTTTGCATGTAATGACGATAAGCGCCTTTGTCGCCCGCGTCATACTGCAAATTAGATTCAATCTCCTGGCGTTTCACGCTGGTGCCGGTGTTATCAAAGATGGAGACAGAGCGGCGCGTCACTTCGGCAATATCACCTTCTTCAAGGTAAATAAAACGACGCGTTACGGGCAGCAGAGCCAGCTGATCGGAGGCGATAAAATTCTCGCCCATGCCTAAACCGATAACCATCGGACTACCTGAGCGCGCAGCCAGCAGCGTGGACGGATCACGGGAATCCATGATCACCGTACCGTAGGCACCCCGTAGCTGAGGGATAGTGCGCAGCACCGCGTCGCGCAGCGTCCCACCCTGTTCAAGCTCCCAGTGCACAAGGTGAGCAATCACTTCGGTGTCAGTTTCGGAGACGAAGGTATAACCGCGCGCTTTCAGTTCTTCACGCAGCGGTTCGTGGTTCTCAATAATACCGTTGTGTACCACGACAATGTGGTCAGACACATGCGGGTGGGCGTTGCCTTCTGAAGGTTCGCCGTGCGTCGCCCAACGGGTATGCGCGATACCGGTGCCGCCATGGAGCGGATGTTCTTCCGCCGCCTGCGCCAGTATTTGTACTTTTCCGAGACGACGCAGACGGGTCAGATGACCCTGAGCATCAACCACTGCCAGACCCGCTGAGTCATAGCCACGGTATTCCAGACGACGTAACCCTTCGAGAAGGATTTCTGCAACATCACGCTGCGCGATAGCGCCAACAATTCCACACATATTTTTTTGATTCCGATTTTGGCTTTACGCCATGCGTTGTCGGTCAACCTGTATGCCTGTTTCCAGGCGCCCCGAGCCTTGTAGAGAGTGGGGTTATTATTATAGTACTGCCAGTGGGTGGGGGATTATGTTATCCCCTCAACCCGCTCCGCTCCCGAAAGGGAAGGAGATAAAGATTGCACCGTCAGGGTGTCTGTTTCTTTTTTACCGGGCGCTGCCAGCCTTGTTTATTGGTCTGCGGAACGCGGCTTAATACCAGTTCGTTGTCGGCAACGTTACGTGTCACGGTGGTGCCTGCTGCAATGGTCGCTCCGTTACCGATGGTCAAGGGTGCCACCAGCTGGCTGTCTGAGCCCACATGCACACCATCACCAATAATCGTTGTATGTTTATTAGCACCATCATAGTTGCAGGTGATCGTACCGGCACCGATATTCACGTTATCGCCAATTTCAGCATTACCCAGGTAGCTCAGGTGTCCCGCTTTCGAGCCTTTGCCCAGACGCGTTTTTTTCAGTTCGACAAAGTTGCCGACATGGGCACCTTTTAGTAGCTCAGCGCCCGGACGCAGACGCGCGAAAGGACCAACGGTGCAGGCCGCATCAAGATGCGCATCCTCGATAACAGTGTAGGGACTGAGTTCACAATCGTCGCCGATGACGCTGTTTTTAATGACGCAGCCCGCCCCGATTTTGACGCGATTGCCCAGCGTCACGTTTCCTTCCAGAATGACGTTAACATCAATCTCAACATCACGGCCATGCGTGAGCGAACCGCGCAGGTCAAAACGCGCTGGATCGCGCAGCATCACGCCAGCCAACAGAAGTTTATCTGCCTGTTCGGCAAGGAACACGCGTTCAAGGCGGGAGAGCTGCAGACGATTATTAACGCCTTCAACTTCACTCAGGCGATCCGGGTGAACTGCCGCGATGGTTTGTCCTTCCTGGTAAGCAAAACCGATGATATCGGTAATGTAATATTCACCCTGAGCATTATTGTTGGTGAGCTTGCTTAACCAGCGTTTTAAATCGCCGCCATTGGCGATGAGAATGCCGGTATTGATTTCCCGGATTTTACGCTGCTCTTCACTGGCATCTTTTTGCTCGACAATACCGCTGACCTTGCCGTTCTCACGCGTAATGCGTCCGTAGCCGGTCGGATCGTCAAGTTCAACCGTAAGCAGGCCTATGCCACCCTGCGGTTTAGCATTTCGAAGACGCGTCAGGGTTTGGGCTGAAATCAGTGGCACATCGCCGTACAGCATCAGGATGTCTTCATCATCAGCGAAGAAAGGTGCCGCCTGCTGCATAGCATGGCCGGTGCCGAATTGCTCGGCCTGTAAAACCCAGTTGAGTTTGTCGTCGGACAGTGTTTGTTTTAACAAGGAGCCGCCGTGACCGTACACCAGGTGCACATTGCTGGCACCAAGATTATTAGCTACATCAATCACATGCTGAACCATCGCCTTTCCGGCGAGGGTATGCAGTACTTTCGGCAGATCGGAATACATGCGTGTTCCCTTGCCCGCAGCAAGGATCACCACACTCATTTTCGTGTTCAACATACGTGCCCTGACTATAATTAGAGTGGAATTTTTACCGTTTCACTTTGAAACTTCTACATTTTTTTTGATGCGAATTGGCCTGAAGATGAAATACGCAACCTGTCTCGCAGAACAGGTAATTTAGGGCATATTATCGGGTAATTCACGGGTAAATGTGTTGAGAAAAAGCAGACCATAACGGTAAATAAAAGACAGGATCCTGTTTTTGCTATTCTTTTTAATCCTGAATAAAGCCTCATCAAAACGTACGACATGGCTGACGTAGGCTATAAAAAAAGCCAGCCTGATTATCAGACTGGCTTTTTGACTTTAAGCCGGTGTTACATCGCTTTTTTAGTCAGCTCGATAACGCGCAGTTTCGCGATGGCTTTAGCCAGTTCCGCAGACGCCTGAGCGTAATCCACGTCACCGTGAGAGCTCTTAATGTGCTCTTCAGCCTTACGCTTCGCTTCCAGGGCTCGCGCTTCGTCGAGATCCTGGCCGCGAATAGCGGTATCAGCCAGAACGGTCGTGCTGCCAGGCTGCACTTCAAGAATGCCGCCGGACAGGTAGATAAACTCTTCATGACCGTGCTGTTTAACGATGCGAATCATACCAGGCTTAATGGCGGTGAGCAGCGGGGCGTGACCCGGGTAAATACCCAGTTCACCTTCGCTACCCGTTACCTGGATTTTTTCGACCAGACCAGAGAACATCTGTTTCTCTGCGCTGACGACGTCCAGGTGGTAAGTCATTGCCATATCACCCTCCGATTAAGGCGTTAAAGTTTTTTGGCTTTTTCCACAGCTTCGTCGATAGAACCGACCATGTAGAACGCCTGCTCTGGCAGGTGATCGTATTCGCCTTCCATGATGCCTTTAAAGCCACGGATGGTGTCTTTCAGGGAGACGTATTTACCCGGAGAACCGGTGAATACTTCTGCCACGAAGAACGGCTGGGACAGGAAGCGCTGAATCTTACGCGCACGTGCTACCACCAGTTTGTCTTCTTCAGACAGCTCATCCATACCCAGGATGGCGATGATGTCTTTCAGTTCCTGGTAACGTTGCAGCAGGGACTGTACGCCACGCGCGGTGTCGTAGTGTTCCTGGCCAACAACCAGTGGATCCAGCTGACGGCTGGTGGAGTCCAGCGGGTCAACTGCCGGGTAGATACCCAGAGACGCGATCTGACGGCTCAGTACCACGGTTGCATCTAAGTGAGCAAAGGTGGTGGCTGGGGATGGGTCAGTCAGGTCATCCGCAGGTACGTATACCGCCTGTACGGAGGTGATAGAACCGGTTTTGGTAGAGGTGATACGTTCCTGCAGAACACCCATCTCTTCCGCCAGCGTCGGCTGATAACCTACCGCTGAAGGCATACGACCCAGCAGTGCAGATACTTCAGTACCGGCCAGGGTGTAACGATAGATGTTGTCAACGAACAGCAGTACGTCGCGACCTTCGTCACGGAACTTCTCCGCCATGGTCAGACCGGTCAGCGCAACGCGCAGACGGTTTCCCGGTGGCTCGTTCATCTGGCCGTATACCAGGGATACTTTGTCCAGTACGTTGGAATCGGTCATTTCGTGGTAGAAGTCGTTACCCTCACGAGTACGTTCACCCACGCCTGCAAACACGGAGTAACCGGAGTGCTCGATCGCGATGTTACGGATCAGCTCCATCATGTTTACGGTTTTACCTACACCCGCACCACCGAACAGACCGACTTTACCGCCCTTCGCGAACGGACACATCAGGTCGATAACTTTGATACCGGTTTCCAGCAGTTCCTGAGAGCTGGAGAGCTCTTCGTAGGACGGTGCTGCGCGGTGGATAGCCCAACGCTCTTCTTCACCGATGTCGCCTTTCATATCGATCGGCTGACCCAGGACGTTCATGATACGACCCAGTGTTGCTTTACCTACCGGGACTTCGATCGGGTGCGCAAGGTCGTTAACTTCCAGACCACGGCGCAGACCATCGGAAGAACCCATAGCGATGGTACGAACGATACCACCACCGAGCTGCTGCTGAACTTCCAGCACCAGCGTCTCGTTACCATTGTTTACCTCAAGAGCATCGTACACGCGCGGTACGGCATCCTGAGGGAATTCGACGTCAACCACGGCGCCGATTACCTGGACAATTTTTCCAGTAGCCATCTTGAATCCTCTACGAATTAACCTGGTTATACCGCGGATGCACCACCGACGATTTCGGTGAGTTCCTGAGTAATGCTGGCCTGACGAGCTTTGTTGTATACCAACTGCAGCTCTTTAATCAGGCTGCCGCCATTGTCGGTAGCGGCTTTCATCGCCACCATACGTGCGGCCTGCTCGCTGGCCAGGTTTTCAACAACACCCTGATAAACCTGAGATTCAACATAGCGACGCAGGAGGGTATCCAGCAGCGCCTTTGGATCAGGCTCATACAGATAATCCCAGGATTTACGCTTCAACTCTTCATCTTCTGCAGCCGGTAACGGCAGCAGTTGAGTGATCGTCGGTACCTGAGACATGGTGTTGATAAATTTGTTACTGACAATATAAAGCTTGTCCAAACGACCTTCGTCGTAAGCCTGCAGCATGACTTTTACCGGGCCGATCAGTTCGGAGAGGGAAGGGTTATCCCCCATACCGGTTACCTGAGCGACAACGTTGCCACCTACGGAATTGAAGAAAGAGACGCCTTTAGAGCCGATCATAGCGAGGTCGCTTTGAACGCCTTTATCAGACCAGACTTTCATATCCGCCAGCAGTTTTTTGAACAAGTTGATGTTCAAGCCACCACACAGACCACGGTCGGTCGACACCACCAGGTAGCCCACGCGTTTAACGTCGCGTTCTTCCAGATAAGGGTGCTTGTATTCCAGATTACCGTTTGCAAGGTGACCAATCACTTTGCGCATGGTATCTGCATATGGACGGCTGGACGCCATGCGATCCTGCGATTTACGCATTTTGGAAGCGGCGACCATCTCCATCGCTTTAGTGATCTTTTGCGTGTTCTGGACGCTTGCGATCTTACTACGTATCTCTTTTGCGCCGGCCATGAGCTTCTCCTCAATGCCTTGCGGCCTGTCCTAAGACAAGCCGCCAGACGTTACCAGGACTGGGTTGCTTTGAAGGAATCGAGGATGCCTTTCAGCTTGCCTTCGATTTCGTCGTTATAGCCACCGGACTGGTTAATCTCTTGCATCAGCGGAGCGTGATCACGGTCGACGTAAGCCAGCAGAGCGGCTTCGAAGCTACCGATTTTCGCCAGTTCCACATCTTCGAGGTAACCGCGTTCAGCCGCGAACAGCACCAGGCCCTGTTGTGCAACAGACATAGGGGCATACTGTTTCTGTTTCAGCAGCTCGGTCACTTTCTGACCGTGGCTCAGCTGTTTACGGGTTGCTTCATCCAGATCGGATGCGAACTGAGAGAACGCAGCCAGTTCACGATACTGTGCCAGTGCGGTACGAATACCACCGGACAGTTTCTTGATGATCTTGGTCTGAGCAGCACCACCAACACGGGATACGGAGATACCCGGGTTAACCGCCGGACGAATACCGGAGTTAAACAGGTTGGTTTCCAGGAAGATCTGACCATCGGTAATAGAGATTACGTTGGTCGGAACGAACGCAGAAACGTCACCCGCCTGGGTTTCGATGATCGGCAGCGCAGTCAGGGAGCCGGTTTTACCTTTCACTTCACCTTTGGTGAAGTTCTCTACGTATTCCGCGTTAACGCGGGATGCGCGCTCCAGCAGACGGGAGTGCAGGTAGAACACGTCGCCCGGGAAGGCTTCACGTCCTGGCGGACGACGGAGCAGCAGGGAAACCTGACGATAAGCAACAGCCTGTTTAGACAGGTCATCGTATACGATCAGCGCATCTTCACCGCGGTCACGGAAGTATTCGCCCATTGCGCAACCCGCATACGGTGCCAGGTATTGCAGTGCTGCGGATTCAGACGCGGTTGCTACCACCACGATGGTGTTAGACAGTGCACCGTGCTCTTCCAGTTTACGTACCACGTTAGAAATGGTGGACGCTTTCTGGCCGATAGCCACGTATACACATTTGATGCCGGAATCACGCTGGTTAATGATGGCATCGATAGCCATCGCGGTTTTACCGGTCTGACGGTCACCGATGATCAGTTCACGCTGACCACGACCGATTGGGATCATGGCATCAACGGACTTATAACCCGTCTGAACAGGCTGGTCGACGGACTGACGATCGATAACGCCCGGTGCGATAACTTCGATTGGCGAGAAGCCATCGTTATCAACCGGACCTTTACCGTCAATTGGCGCACCCAGGGTGTTCACCACGCGACCCAGCAGGCCACGGCCAACCGGAACTTCAAGAATACGGCCAGTACATTTGACCTTCATGCCTTCGGCAAGGTCAGCGTAGGGGCCCATCACAACTGCACCAACAGAGTCGCGCTCCAGGTTCAGTGCGATAGCGTAACGGTTACCCGGCAGGGAGATCATCTCACCCTGCATACAATCGGCCAGGCCGTGGATGCGGATAACGCCGTCGCTTACAGAAACAATAGTACCTTCGTTGTGAGCTTCACTCACAACACTGAACTGAGCAATGCGCTGCTTGATCAGTTCGCTGATTTCGGTGGAATTCAGTTGCATGCTCCAGTCCCCTTAAGACTGCAAGACGTCTGCAAGGCGCTCAAGACGGCCGCGTACGCTGCCATCAATGACCATATCACCCGCACGGATGATTACGCCTGCCATTACAGACTTATCGATTTTGCAATTCAGCTTCACTTTGCGTGATAGACGTTTTTCCATCGCGGCACTGATTTTCGAAAGCTGTTCTTCACTCAGTGCGGTCGCAGAAGTCACTTCGACTTCAGCGATAGCCTCGCTGGCTGCACGCAATTGAATAAACTGCTCAAGAACATCAGGAAGCACCTTAAGACGACCATTTTCAGCCATTACCCGAATCAGGTTCTGGCCATTGTCGTCAAGTTGCTCCCCACAGACTGCGATAAACGATTCTGAGAGCGTTTCCGGCGCTAATGCACCGGAAAGAAGCTCTGCCATCTGTTCGTTTTTCGTCACCTCGGCGGCGAACACCAGCATATCCTGCCAGCGGTCAACGCTCTGGTTTTCGACGGCAAAGTCAAAAGCTGCTTTGGCGTAGGGGCGAGCTACCGTTACAAATTCAGACATCAGCCCCTCCTCCTTACAGTTCAGCGACCAGTTTATTCACGATGTCGCTGTTAGCAGCTTCATCCACGGAACGCTCGATGATCTTCTCGGCACCGGCAACAGCCAGCAGAGCCACTTTTTTGCGCAGCTCTTCACGGGCACGTTTACGTTCAGCGTCAATTTCCGCCTGCGCCTGCGCCACGATTTTAGTACGTTCCTGCTCGGCTTCAGCTTTCGCTTCGTCCAGGATCTGAGCACGGCGTTTGTTCGCCTGTTCAATGATGACCTGAGCTTCAGCTTTCGCTTTTTTCAGCTGGTCGGTCGCATTGGCCTGTGCAAGGTCCAGGTCCTTTTTAGCCCGTTCAGCGGAAGCAAGACCGTCAGCAATTTCTTTCTGACGTTTTTCAATGGCTGCGATTAACGGCGGCCATACGTACTTCATGCAGAACAGAACGAACAGGACAAACGCGATGGCCTGGCCGAGGATTGTTGCGTTTAGATTCACAGCACAATGCCTCTTATCTGGTTAACGTTCTTCAATATTTGCTGTTAAGCAACCCGTACTACGCGACAGCAAACATCACGTACAGACCCAGACCTACAGCGATCATTGGGATAGCATCCACCAGACCCATAACGATAAAGAACTGAGTACGCAGAAGTGGGATCAGATCCGGTTGACGCGCTGCGCCTTCCAGGAATTTGCCCCCGAGGATGCCGATACCGATCGCAGCACCGATTGCCGCCAGACCCATCATAATAGCGGCAGCCATGTACAGCAGATCCATATTCAGGTTTTCCATGACAGTCTCCAGATTGTTTCAGTTAGAACGTAGTAGTGTATTAAAAATCAATGCTCTTCAGATGCCATCGACAGATAGACAATCGTCAGAACCATGAAAATGAAGGCTTGCAGCGTAATGATCAGGATGTGGAAAATGGCCCATGGCACATTCAGAACCCACTGTGACCACCACGGCAACAGACCAGCAATCAGAATGAAAATCAACTCACCGGCGTACATGTTGCCGAACAGTCGCAGACCGAGAGAAACCGGTTTGGACAGCAGGCTAACACCTTCCAGGATCAGGTTGACCGGAATAAACACCGGATGGTTGAACGGCTGGAGTGTCAGCTCTTTAGCAAAACCACCGAGGCCTTTCATTTTGATGCTGTAGAACAGAATCAGGATAAATACGCCCAACGCCATGGAGAGTGTAATGTTTACGTCCGCAGACGGCACCACACGCAAAGCAGGCAGACCAAAGATGTGCTCGCCGATATAAGGCAGCAGGTCGATAGGCAGCAAATCCATCAGGTTCATCAGGAATACCCAGACGAAAATCGTCAGGGCCAGTGGCGCAATGAGCTTGCTTTTGCCGTGGTACATGTCTTTCACGCTACCGTTGACAAAACCAATAACCAGCTCAATTGCAGTCTGGAATTTCCCTGGTACGCCGCTGGTCGCCTTTTTGGCTACGCTGCGGAACATCACCAGGAACAACAGACCCAGCGCCACCGAGAAAAACATGGAGTCGATGTTGAGCGTCCAGAAAGTGGCCGGGGGGTTATGCGGATCCACCAGCGAGAGCGTACGCAGGTCCAGCTGAAGGTTGTTCAGATGGTGGCCAATGTACTCCTGCGGTGTTGAGATTTCTCCTGCAGACATGATGCCTCTTACCCTTTGTTGTTAATTACAGCGGGTGCCAGTATCTGAACAACCAGCACCGAAACCCACGTGACTATCAGCGGTGAAAACTCCGCCTTAAAAACCGCCAGCGCCACCACCAGCAACACGAATGTTGCCAACACCTTAAACGCTTCACCGAAGGCGAAGGACCAGGCCATGCGGCCTTTGACAGGTGTATGTGCCTGATGACGCCAGGCAAAAATCATAAACAACATATTTGGCAAAAATACTGCCATCCCCCCACACGCGGCGGAGAGGCCCCAGAAGGGGTCTTTGAGGCTAAACAGCGTTCCTGAAATAATCACAGCCAGAAGCTGAATAAGCAGAAGCTTGCGAGCAACGTTTCGACTTAATAGCGACACCGACATCGTATTCACTCCTGCTCACTTCGAGGTATGCCGCGTGTCGTATAAAACGTTCTTTAACGCCCGGAGTCAAGCACCAAAAAGCGGTCAAATTATACGGTGCGGCCCCGTGAATTCAAACAATAAGTAGCGAAAAGGTGAATAAATGTTTAAATATTTTTCTCGACGCCTATTTTTCAACTTTTAGGGAAACTGTGAACCTTTAAGCAAAATCTCAAATAACGCGAAAACCCTGAGATTAAAGTGCGTACCAGATCACAATTTAAACATTTATGCGTTCGCCTGAAGAGGGCCCTGCGGAAAATGCGCCATTTCAAGGTTTTGATATTTCAGTCGATTATCTTCAACTCTTTTTAAAACAGCCTGGTACACCTAAAAAACCTTTTATTGACAATTATAATAATTATTTAACATCTCATTTTGCGTGACTTTGCCGATTTTTAGCAGCCTGATATTTTCAGGGTTGACTATTTTAAGGGTTAATAAAAATCTGCACGTTAAAATCCGGAAAATTATCGGTAACAACTGCGTTAAATGTAACCGAACGTATCACCGTAACGGGTGCCCATTTTTAACAATCTAAAAACAGCACAAATTCTACATTTTTTAAGAAAATTTAAATTTTGTTTATCTTAACGACTACCAAATGGCGCTCGCCATCAAGGTGAGGCACGTTTAATTCAATAACTGATTCCACGGCAAGCTCCGAAGGCAGGAGCGCGATTTCATCCGAAGGAATCAAGCCCTTAAGTGCATAGAAGCGCCCGTTCTCGGCAGGTAAATGATGGCACCAGTTGACCATGTCCGTGAGCGACGCGAAGGCACGACTGATCACGCCATCAAACGGCGGATCGGCAGGGAAATCTTCAACACGACTCTGGACAGGAGCAATATTCGTCAGCTTAAGCTCATGCTGAACCTGTTTCAGGAAACGTACCCGCTTACCCAGGCTGTCAAGCAAGGTGAAATGTGCATCAGGAAGCACAATGGCGAGAGGGATTCCCGGTAAACCCGGCCCCGTCCCCACATCAATAAAACGTTCCCCCTGCAAATACGGAGCAGCCACAATGCTGTCGAGAATATGGCGGACAAGCATTTCATCAGGGTTACGCACCGATGTCAGATTGTAGGCTTTGTTCCACTTATGCAGCATTTCGACATAGGCGACCAGTTTATGTTTCTGGTGATCGGTGAGCGAAATAGCGGCTTCATCCAGCAGACGGGAAAGTTTGTTAAACACAGTGAATACCTGTTAAAGATGCCAGGCGGGTAACGCGATGTTCACCCGCTTCAGAGAGTTTGTCTACCCGGTGAGCATAGCGCCACCGGGTAAGAGTGACATGTTACGCGCTACGGCGCAGCATGCCCTGCTTTTTCAGCCACACCAGCAAAATGGAGATGGCCGCAGGCGTAATACCGGAAATACGTGACGCCTGTCCGATAGACGCAGGTTTATGATCGTTAAGCTTAGCGATCACCTCATTAGACAACCCGCTAACCTGGCGATAATCCAGTGAAGCAGGCAAAAGCGTATTCTCATTGCGCTGCTGCTTTTCAATTTCGTCCTGCTGGCGGGCGATATACCCTTCGTACTTCACCTGGATCTCAACCTGTTCGGCCGCCTGCACATCCGTCAGGCCCGGTGCGAACGCGGTCAGTTGCACCAGCTGGTCATAAGTCATTTCCGGGCGACGCAGTAAATCTTCACCGCTGGCTTCACGTGACAGGGGTGCCGTCAGATTTTTATTCACTTCCGGCGCGGTTTCAGAGGTGGGATTAACCCACACGGATTTCAGACGCTGACGCTCACGCTCAATATTCTCCAGTTTCTCATTGAAGCGCGCCCAACGTTCGTCATCCACCAGCCCCAGCTCGCGACCTTTTTCGGTTAAGCGCAGATCGGCATTGTCTTCACGCAGCATCAGGCGATATTCAGCGCGAGAGGTGAACATACGGTAGGGTTCTTTGGTCCCCAGCGTACACAGATCGTCCACCAGCACTCCCAGATAAGCTTCAGAGCGCGCCGGTGCCCACCCCTCTTTCTCGGCAGAGCTGCGTGCGGCGTTCAGGCCAGCCAGCAATCCTTGTGCAGCAGCTTCTTCGTAACCGGTAGTGCCGTTGATCTGTCCGGCAAAGAACAGCCCCTGAATATATTTGCTTTCCAGCGTTGGTTTCAGGTCACGCGGGTCGAAGAAATCGTACTCAATGGCATAGCCCGGACGAACGATTTTCGCATTTTCCATGCCCTGCATAGAGCGAACAATTTTCATCTGGACGTCGAACGGCAGGCTGGTGGAGATACCGTTCGGATAAATTTCGTTTGAGGTCAGCCCTTCCGGTTCAAGGAAGATCTGGTGCTGGTTACGATCGGCAAAGCGCATCACTTTATCTTCGATCGACGGGCAGTACCGTGGGCCGATCCCCTCGATCACGCCGGCATACATGGGGCTACGATCGAGGTTATCACGGATCACGTCATGCGTTTTCTCATTGGTGTGCGTGATGTAACAAGGCACCTGACGCGGATGCTGGGCCGCATTGCCCATGAACGAGAAAACCGGCATCGGGTTATCGCCATGCTGTTGCGCCAGTACACTGAAATCAATGGTGCGCGCATCAATACGCGGCGGCGTACCCGTTTTAAGGCGGCTTACGCGCAGCGGCAGTTCACGCAGTCGACGTGAAAGCGGAATGGATGGCGGATCGCCAGCACGGCCACCGCTGTAGTTATCCAGACCAATATGAATTTTGCCGTCCAGGAAAGTCCCGACCGTCAGCACGACTGCTTTGGCACGGAATTTCAATCCCATTTGCGTAACCGCACCCACAACACGATCGTTTTCCACGATCAAATCTTCAACGGCCTGTTGGAAGATCATCAAGTTCGGTTGGTTTTCCAGGGCAGTGCGCACCGCTTGCCGA